>JABTUK010000007.1 GCA_015075405.1 Anaerolineales bacterium | reverse complement strand
CACCCGAACCTTCGGTGCGACCACGACCAACTTCGCCTTAGACTGTGCGCCAGCCCCCTTTAGGGCAGCCTCAGCCTTACCCGAAGTCATCTACACCAGCAGCGGCGAGAGCTACCTCCACCTACCCGGCGTCATTATGACCGAGAAGGCCGGCCTGCGGCGTTACTTGTTGCCCGATGGCCTCGGCTCGATCCGCCAGGCCGTAGATGCCAGCGGCGTAATAATAGGGTATAATGAGTATGATCCCTATGGCAACCCAATCGTAAATCGTCAATCGGAAATCGTAAATCCCTATGGTTTTACCGGCGAGTGGTAGCAGAATGAGGTAGGGTTGTTGCATTTACGGGCAAGGTGGTACTCCCCCGGCGAAGGCGTTTTCCTCAGCCGGGATGCGGTGGAGAGCGAGCCACCGTATCAGTACGTGCGGGGGCATCCGGTGAATTTAACCCATCCATCAGGGATGTTTTCGGAATTCTCTCTTAAAAGCTCAATATCTCCTCAGATGTTTAGTATTCGAGTTTAGACTGTTAAATCTACCGACCTTTTAACATCAATTAACAACGATAATTGCCCGGAAGTTGAGAGCGGTCGAGGGAGTAATCGAGATAGGTGGGCCAGCGGCAGCCGGGCCATAAATTGGGTTAGTGGCCATACCTTCCAGACCAGGGAGAGCAGCGAGGCCGATGATCGGGATGGTGCAACCGGTATAACGGGAAGCGGGCGTTTGCCAGCCCAGGCCACTGTGTAAGCGATAATTGTTGTAATAAATCAGGTAGCGGTCCAGGGCGACCTGCAAGTCGGAGAGGGTGTCAAAGGAGTGGTGTTGTAACAGTTCCCGATCCAGGATTTTAATAAAGGCTTCGGCCTTGCCATTGCCCTGGGGATAGCGCGGGGCACACGTCCGATGGGTGACGTTGTTTTCCAGGAGCAGTTTGCCAAATTCGGTCAGGCTGTGTTGCCAAACCGAACTAAACTCGGTGCCGTTATCACTGACCAGTTCATCGGGCCGACCAGCTTTGCTGAAGGCGGCTTGAGTAAGACTGGCCACCCAGTCACTGGTTTTGTGCTGACCAGCCACGGCGACCAGGGCATAGCGGGAGTAGTCATCAATCAAAATAGCGATATAAACCGTCGTGCCATCGCTGAGTTTGGCTTGTTTGAGGTCAATATGCCATTGTTGATTAGGCCGTTTTTTCTCATAACGCTGATAACAAATACCCTCTGACTTGCCTTTCAGGGCATAGGTCTTGACCGACAGACCCAGCCGGTCAAAAATATCATACACTGTCTGCCCGCACAACCGCCATATCTGGCGTTTTTTCAACTCGACCGCGATGCGGTGACCGCCCCAGCCCAACTGATGGCGCAAGGTGAAGATGATCGCCACCACCATCTCCGGTACATGATAGTGGATCGTCTTGGGACAGGTCGACTTGGGACGCAAGGCCGCATAATGGTGCTCCCCCACTTGCCGATGCCAGCCCCGAATGGTACTGGGTGAGAGGGCTTGATGCCACGGCTGACGGGGGTGGTAGCGTTCCATGATAAACTCAATCGCTGCTTTTTCGGGCATTTGTTGTTTCAATTGACGATACAGCCGCACCACCTTGACCCGAAACTTGAAGGTGCGCTGGGTTTCGCGGCGTCGTTTAGCACGGGGGCGCTGGTATTCTCGCCGGGCCCGATCTGCCCGCCGTCGGGCCGCAATGGTTTGGGCTTTACTGACTTTCTTTTTGCGATCTTTCTTTACTTCGGCTGGAGCTTGGCTCATTTTCGTTATCCTGGCTTGTTCAAGATAACCTGAGTCTGCTCACTTTTATGCTAATTTCAAAATGTCGGTAGACTCAACACTCCTCTGCCCGCTATGGTTGGGAGGATAATTTTACCTCAATTTGCTGAGTATGCGATTGCCCTAGAACAACTTCACCCTTGATTTGCTTCACCAAGCTATCGTCAATGTCGGTCAAGGGGTGATCAAGGTGCTGGTGCTGGATCGGGGTTTTCTGGATGGAGAAACGCTGTGGACACTCAAACACAGCTATGAGGTAGATTTCGTTATCCCCAGCAAGGACGATATGCGGGTGACGACGGAAGCGCGGGCCTTTCGCCAGCAAAAAACAATTGACCAACCCTTGACCATTCTCGATACCTACGACTTGCGCTCGTTGATTGAAAACCGTCCTCTACAGAGGTTTTCGGATAGGCACTTAATTCAACAAGTCAAGCTTCTCCCGGCTGTACCAGCCGATATCCTCGGCCCCGCACTGTCTGAATGTAGAGCGGGTCGGTGGGGGTTGGTTCGATTTTGTCACGCAGCCGCTTGACCAGTTGAGCCAGCCGTTCATCGCTGATCCCTGCGGCCTGGTAGTCGTTAGGCCACACAGCATAAATGAGGGTATCTTTTTGGCAAATCTCGCCTGGATGTTCCAACAGGAAGGAAAGCAGGCGGTCTTCGGAAGGGGTCAATTCGACATTTAAGGCTATGCCGCCCCGCAGCACCGCCCGCGTTTTGGGATGCAGTTCGAGCAGTCCGGCTGTTTCTCCACGCTGCTGGGCAATATACGCGGCAAAAATTGGCGAAAAAATGCTTTTTTTCTCGTCAAGCAGCCCCATATTTTGCAGGTAAACCAGTGTATTCCCATCCAATGTGCTGGCATCACCCCCAGTTTGTAAGACCAAGAGTGTGTGCTGTTCCTCCGGGGTCAGATCGCGCCAAATCTCCTGACAGTTCCGCTGAAACTCGGGGCGATTTAATAATTGTCTGACCCACCCCTGACTTGATTGCGCCTGATCGAGTTCTCCCTGGGCCAGCGCGAGACAAGCGCCCTTCAAAAAAGCCGGTAAACCGCCGGTCATCGTTATCAATTGGGTCACAACCGGCTCGGCAAACGTAACGTTGCACCGGGCTGCCAGGTATTGCGCCATCCAGCGCGAATCGGCTTCAACCATCGGCCCCAGCCAACAGGTGTTGGCGGCGACAATTTCGTAGAACTCATCAATTTCACTCAGCGAGCGCAGGCGTGCCAGGGGCTGGCGGGTGAACAAAAGATAAGTCAAATCACCCTTAAACTGGTCGCGCAAGCCACGCAAACTATTCAGGGTTTGCGCATCCAGGTAGCGACAGGCTTCATCAAAGCGGTCGAGCAGCCAGACAACCTTTTTTTCGGCCTGCCGGATAAAAAGCCGGTGCGCCTTTTGCAGTAGCGTCAGCACGGCAAAAGTGTCATCCCAATTGAGCGATTGAGCCTGGAGAGCCTGCACGGTGCGAAATAACTCGGGGTCCACCTGCTCTGCGGCATCGCTTAAACTTTGAAATAAACCGCGATAAAAAACGGGTACGGTCAGCGCCGGCAGGGCATTTATATCCAGCAGCAGGAAACAGTAGCGCTCCGGCTGGCGAGCAATACGTGTCGCCATCACGTCGGGCCGGTTCATCAGAAAGCCCACCAGGTTCGACTTGCCGGCGCCGCTGCTGCCGATGATCATGCCGCTTTCTCCTCCGGCTAACCACCGAGCGATGAGGGCTACTTGCTCGGTTCGGAAAGTGTCTGGAAATCTGGGCCAGTTGTCGGAAGTGGCTTTGTTCTCCATTGTTGAACATCCTCTAATTGATTGACACGATTATACCCTGATCCGCTCCCCTTTCGGATCCCACAGCGGCTCACTGGCAACCACGGCCTCAATTCGCTCACCCAAAATTTCCACATTCAATCCCGTGCCAACAGCAGCGTACTCGATGGGCAAATAGCTATAGGCGATACTTTTGCCCACCGAATAACCATATCCGCCTGATGTCACCCAACTGACCACTTGATTACCTATACGAACAGGTTCGTTGCCGATAGGGATGGCGACGGGATCGGCCAGGGTCAGACAGCACAATTTGCGCCGCAGGCCTGCCGCTTTTTGCTTGACCAGCGCCTCACGGCCAATAAAATCGCCCTTATTCAGCTTGACCGCAAAACCCAGCCCAGCCTCATAGGGGGTGTAATCGGGGCCAATGTCGGCGCTCCAGTAGCGGTAGCCCTTTTCCAGACGCAGCGTATCAATGGCCCGGTAGCCCCCAGCCACCAATCCTTCCGGCTGGCCGGCTGCCCACAGTGTATCCCACAGCCGCTGGCCGTACTCCATGCCACAGTAAATTTCCCAGCCCAGTTCGCCCACATAAGTAACCCGCAGAGCCAGCGCCGGCACATCGCCGATGGTCAAAGCTTGAGCGGTCAGATAGGGAAAAGCCGCGTTGGACACATCGCTTTTGGTCACTTTTTGCAAAATAGCGCGGGCGCGGGGTCCCCACAGGCCAAAACAAGCTCGTGTTGAGGTCACGTCGTCCACCAAAACCGAACCGTCTTCGGGCATATTCAGCCGAATCCACGACAAATCGTGCTGGCCGAAAGCTGTGCCGGTGACTATCATAAAACGGTTTGTTTCCAGGCGGGTCACGGTGAAATCGCACTCGATGCCGCCACGCGGGTTGAGCATCTGGGTATAGATGACCCGGCCCACCGGCTGGTCAATATCATTGGCGCAGAGGCGTTGCAGCAAGGTCAGCGCGCCTGGCCCCCGCAGTTCGATTTTGCTGAACGAGGTTTCGTCAAACAGCCCGGCCCGCTCCCGCGTACCCAGGTGCTCCACCCCAATCGCGGGCGACCAATGATGGCGCGCCCAGCCTCGCGGCTCGTGGGCGTGAGCGGCCTGCTGCTCGTAGGACGCAAACCAGTTGGGCCGTTCCCAGCCGGTCTTTTCGCCAAAAACCGCGCCCAACTCCTTGAGGCGATGATAGGCCGGCGAGAGACGCAGCGGACGGGCCGACTGCCGCTCCTCGTTGGGGTAGTGAATATCGTAATATTTGGCGTAGGTTTCGACGGTGCGGGCCAGGGTGTAAGCCTGGCTGGCATAATTGGCCCCAAAACGGCGCACGTCGAGCCGCCACAAATCCCACTCCGGGTGGCCGTCAACAATCCACTCGGCCATAGCCTTGCCGATGCCGCCTGCCCCGGCCAGCCCGTGGGCGCAAAAAGCAGCCGCCACCCAAAAGCCTTTCACGGTGGTGGGACCGAGCAGATATTCACCATCGGGGGTGAAGCCCTCCGGCCCGTTGAGCAGGGTCACAATTTCGGCGTTTTCCAGGGCCGGAACGCGGCGGATGGCGTTTTCCATCAGCGGGGTGAAGCGATCCCAATCCGGCTCCAGCAGCTTGTTGTTGAAATCGGCCGGGATGCCGTCCAAAGCCCAGGGGGCCGGCTGGCGCTCGTAGCCGCCCATAATCAGCCCGCCGACCTCCTCACGGAAGTAGACCAACAAATCGGGGTCGCGCATGGTCGGAAAATCGTGGCGCACGCCCTCGATGGGCTTGGTGATGAGGTAGAGGTGAGCCATAGGGATAACCGGCAAATTCAGGCCGACCATGCGCCCAATCTCGCCGGCCCACTGCCCGGCGGCGTTGACCACAATTTCGGTCTGGATGCTCCCTTTATCGGTAACAACCTCGCTCACCCGGCCCTTTTTCAAGGTAATGTTTTGGACGCGGGTGTGGGTAAGGAACTGCGCTCCTCGTTCCCGCGCCCCGGCAGCCAGAGCCATCGTCAGCCCGGTCGGGTCAATAAAACCATCGGTGGGCAGATAGACCGCGCCATGCACGTCGTCGAGGGTCATCAGCGGGAAAAGGTCTTGCGCTTCCTGGGGCGTAATCAGTTCCAGCGGTAGGCCAAAAGAGCGGGAGACGGCCACCAGCCGCTTCAATTCCTCCAGCCGCTCCGGCGATGAGGCCAGGCGCAAACTGCCCACCTCGCGCCAGCCGGGGTCGCGCCCGGTTTCGACGTGGAGGCGGCGGTACAGGTCGGTGCTGTAGCGAATCATCTTGGTCAGGTTGCTGCTGGTGCGCAACTGGCCGACCAGTCCGGCGGAGTGAAAAGTCGAGCCGCTGGTTAGGTCGTTCCGTTCCAGCACCACCACATTTTTCCAGCCCAGCAGGGTCAGGTGGTAGGCAATGCTGCACCCACCCACACCCCCACCGATGATAACCACTTGCGCGTGTGAGGGGAAATTGGACACGATAGGTTAGCTCCTTTGTAATGCTGTGATAAAAATGATACGTGATACGTGATGCGTGAGGATAAGAGACTCACGTATCACGCATCACGTATCACGCCCCGCGTCACTTCTTTCAACCACTGCTCACAGCGCGGGTCTTGAAAATTCACCGTCATCCGTTTGAAATGCTTGTCGGCGTACTCACGGAAGTCGAAATCAAGCTGAGAAATACCAATTTGGACCATGCCCCACATGGCTTCGCGGAAATCGGACATGATTTTCATCAGTTTGAGCCGAGCCAGGCGGGCGGGGGTGGCTTCGCCAAAGTAGGCTTGCAGCAGCAGACGGTCTGGCTCATCCCCAAAATTGTGGTTGACCGAGAAGTTGGCCAGGTCAAAAAAGCAGTCGCCCATGCCGGCGTATTCCCAATCGAGAATGCGGACCTGGCCGTCGTCTAAAAAGTTGGCGTTGAGCAAATCGTTATGGCAGGGGCAGGGGGTGAAGGGGTCTTGCAAAAAGGCAGCTTCGATGTCACGCATGCGGGCCAGCAGCCAGTCGAAATTATCCGGGAAAGCTACGTTGTAACGTTGAGCGGTCTGGGTGTAATCCTCAACCACGCGGAAGGGCGAAAATGTGCCGGGGATAGCGGGCATAGTATGCACCTGCCGCAGCACTGCCCCCATCTGTTGAATACGCTCCGGCTGGGCCATCTCCTCCGGCGGAATCGGCTTACCGCTGATGAAGCGCGACACGAGGTAGCCCTCCGGCTCGATGAAATAGAGGATTTCCGGGGCGATGCCCAACGCGGCTGCTGCCTGGTGAGCCGCATGTTCGTTGTGGCGGTCAATGCCCAACAACTCGGTATTGGCTCCGGCAATACGCAGCACAAAGGACTCACCGCCTACCTCAATCCGGTAGTTTTGATTGGTGATGCCGTCGGTTAGCAGGGTGGTTTTCAAATCGCTCAGGCCGGCCCAGTCGGGTACGCGGGCCAGGGCTTCTGCGAGGGAAAGCGTCATTGATTTACCTCCACTGTACACATTGCTTTGAAAAGAGCGGCCATTATGCTACAATGGCACATAAGATTAATCACCTAGCAGAAAGGCCGCTAACTGATGATAGAAACTTCTCGTGGGCCGCAAACGGCTTTAAAATATGAAGTTGAAGTATTGGAAGAAGGCCGGGTGGAACTTCAAGTTCCTTTCCCTGCTGGCGCCCAGGTCATTGTTTTTGTAATTAAAGAGAGTGCCGATACCTTCGATGATTTATTATCCGCCGCTCAAAGCAGCCTGGACTTTTGGGACAATCCTTTTGACGATGAGGATTGGAACAATGCCTGAACAGGGTGATATTTTACTCATCCCAATCCCGTTTACTGATCTATCCTCTCAAAAAAGAAGACCTGTTATTGTGATTTCCAATGATATCTACAACCGAAAAACCTCTGATATTGTCGTTGTAGCTTTGACTTCCAATCCGGCTACAGTAGCTTACAGTTTCACCATTACCTCATCGGATTTGGAGCGAGGTAAGTTGAACCGTCCAAGTAAAGTCCGTGTTGATAAAATTTATACCCTGTCTCAGACTATTGTGGTCGCAACTTTTGGACGAGTTAATTCGAATGTGCTGGATCGTGTTCGAAACGAATTACAAGCTTTAACCGCCTCAAATACCTCTTTCTAAATGCCCTTAAAATAAACTGCCCACCAGACTAGCAATGACATTTTACTTTACTTCCTGCCAGACCGACCCCGGCTCGGCCATTTCGGCCACGATATCGGAAGTAGAGATGAGGCCCAGCGGCATGGAGTTAGGCTGGTCGAGATTGACCACCAGCAGACGGTGAATGTGATGCTGGATCATCTTGTCGGCGGCTTCGCGCAGGCTGGCGGTGGGATGAATGGTAATGGGCGGATGCATTACGGCTGAAACCGGCTGACCGGCCTGACCCGCTTCAAAAAAGGCCAGCAGGTCAAAGCCGGTGACAATCCCAACCGGCTGGCCCTGAGCCTCAACCACCACCACCGACCGGGAACGGCGCTCGGTCATGGCCCGCGCCACGGCAGTCAAAGGTGTATCGGCCAGGCAGACGACAATTCCCTGCGACATCACCTCGGCGACGGTGTGGCGCTCGGTGGAGGTGTGGGCCAGACTGGCCACCAGGTCGGAAACCGAAATCACGCCTACCGGCTGATCTTCTTCCATCACGACCAGACGATGCAAATGTTCAAGCTGCATTCGAGCGGCAGCTTGGCTGGCCGACGCGTCGGCTTCGATAGTAGCCGGCGGGCTGCTCATCAGGGTGCTGACGCTCATCGTGCGCATGGTCGCCAGATTAACCGAGTCAGTAGACAGCCATTCACCGGTCAGCAGGTCAATATCGGAAATAATCCCCAGTAGTTGACCTGTGGCGTCGGCCACAATGAGGGCATGCAGACGATGCTTCGCCAGCAGAACGGCGGCTTCGCCCAGAGTGGCGTCAGGCGGGCAGGCAATCAACGCCGGGCGCATGAGATCACGAACGAGGGTTGTCAAGGTTGAGTCTCCTAAGAAAATAGACCGGGGACGGGAGACCGGAGACCGATGATAGATACCGGTCATCGGTCTCCGGTCTGCGGTCATCACCACAAAGGATTTTCATTCTCGGCAGTATACCAGAGGCTCGTGCCGGTCCCTTAGATGGTTCAATTACTTTACTTCATCCACATCTTTGTACCACTTGATTCTATCACCCACTCTGGCCCGAAGTTTCCAGGCTAAGGGTTTGGGTTCGGCTTCGAGGCGGGCCAAGGCGGTATCTACTTTTTGGGTCACGGTGGCTTTGTCGGCGACGGATAGTTGGGGGTAGGTTTGGGCAATCTGTTTGACCTTTTCCAGGTTCATCGTGGTGGTGCGCCACAGGCCCCAATCGGCGGCGCACAGCCGGGCGGCCTGGGCCAAGTTGATCGTTTCGGCATCGCTGTCGCCCAGTGGATGCTCGAGCAAAAGCATGATCGTATCAATCAAATCTTTTTCGTTGATTTTGACAATCTGCATCTTTTCCAAAAGCATCTCAGCCATGGGGATGGTGGGCCAATCGGCTTCGAGGCGGCCATTCCAGCGAATGACGTGGCAGAAGTCGAGTTTTTCATAAAAAACATCCACGTGGATGCCGTTGGCGGGGTTTTCAAAAATGGCCCGGCTGCCTTCGGTCAGGACAAAAATTTCGCGGTCTTCATGATACCCCAGACTGGCCAGCATCTCGCTGATAGTTTTGGCCTGTTTGCCGTATCCGGCAAAGTCAATATCGGTATAGGCCCGGCCCAATTTGGCCTGCAAAAAACCATACTGGGGGCAATGCATCTGAAAAGCCAGCGAGCCTAACAGACGCAGCATCAAACCGCCCTGCCGGGCCGCTTCGGTAATCCGCCAAACCTCGTTTTCAAACTTTTCCCGCTCGGCGCTGTCCTGAGCGCCCATTCCAACCGCATTGTTTGACATGGGTCTGCCTGGGATAGGTAGACGGTAGACGGTAGACGGTAGACGGGGAAAACTCTGACTACTGACTACTGGCTACTGACTACTTGTTGGGGGATGTTTACTATAGGGAACAGTTGCCAATTATAAGAGATGCAATGAAATTTTGCAAAACCGGACAGATTCTATATAATTGGCAGGCCCAATCAGTCAAAATCAATCATTCCTGTGCAGAATACCTTTTAGGGGTCTAGGGTGACCAAGGTTCTTATTCCGGCACAACGACGCAAACAAATCCAGGAATTGCTGGAGCTTCATCAGGTGGTTCAATGCACCTTTTTGAGCGAAATGCTCCAGGTTTCGGAGGCGACCATCCGGCGCGATTTGGAATGGATGGAAAGTCAAGGCACATTAGAGCGTACCCATGGCGGGGCGACGCTGAGCCGGCGCATGCCGGTCGAACCGGAATATAACCACAGCGCCCAGACTCATCCGCTGGAAAAGCAGTGGATTGGGGCCAGGGCCGCCGCGCTGGTGGAGGATGGCGATACCATCTTTGTCAACAGCGGCACCACGGCCACCCAGGTGGTGCGGCACATCCGCGACCGGGCCAGGGTAACGGTGATCACCAACAACGTCAATGCAGCCCTCGAAGCGCAGGACGCCGACTGCGAGATTATTCTGCTGGGCGGCTCCTTTCGGGCGCGGGCCAAATCGGTGGTGGGACGTTTTGCCAGCGAGGCCCTGCGCCAGGTTTACGCCAGCAAAACCTTCATCGGCGTGGATGGCCTGAGTCTGAAATACGGCTGCACCACCCCGATCAATGCTGAAGCCGAGTTGGCCCGGCTGATGATTGAGCGTACCCACGGCCAGGTGATTGTGGTAGCGGACCATAGCAAGTGGGGGATTGTTTCCAATTTTGAAATGGCCCGGCTCGACCAAATTCATCTGCTTGTCACCAACGAAGGTTTTGAGACCCAGGCGCGGGCAGAACTGGCGGCCCGCTTCATCGAAACAATCATTGCCGGGCCGGAAACCAATGGACGCCATACCAGCGGAGTTTGAATAAAAAGCTATTTCGGCCAACGCTATCTGGCTACTGGCTACTGACGACTGACTACTATCTTTGAGGAAGTCGCATGAAATTCTTCCAAAAGAAGCCCCCCAAAAAACTGACCCGCCTCTTTTTTGCCACCGACCTGCACGGGTCGCAGCGCACCTTCCGCAAATTTGTTAATGCCGGCAAATTTTACGAAGCTAATGTCATCATCATGGGTGGCGACATCCTGGGCAAAATCGCTGTACCGATCATTCATGAAGGCAATGGGCATTACCGGGCCACGCTGCAAGGCCGCACCGAGCGGGTCGAGACTGAGGCCGAGCTAAAAAATCTGCTGGATAAAATTGGTATCCTCGGTTTTTACAGCAAGGTGCTGGAAGCGGATGAATTTCAGGCGATCCAGTCCGACCCGGCGGCGATTGACGCGCTGTTTCACCAATTGGCCCGCGAGCGGCTGGAGGAGTGGGTTGAGCTGGCCGAAACCCGCCTGGCCGGGACGGGCATCAAATGTTTTGTCACCGGCGGCAACGACGATTACCCCGATGTGCTGGAAGCCTTGCAGTGCCCCGGCGCGCAGTCCATCTTTGGCTGCGAGGGGCAGTTGGTGCAGGTGGACGACGAGCACACCATGATCAGTATGGGCTTCAGCGGGCCGACTCCCTGGCGCACCCCCCGCGAAGTGCCCGACGGGGAGCTGGGGGTGATGATCGAACAGATGATTGGCCGGGTGGCCGACATGAGCCACTGCATCTTCAATTTCCACGACCCACCGGTTGACTCGACCCTCGATACTTGCCCGATGCTGGATTGGAATACCGACCCACCCAGCCAGATTATGCGCGGTGGCCAGTTGGTGTTGTTTGGGGCCGGCAGCGCCTCGGTGCGGCGGGCCATTGAAACCCACCAGCCGCTGCTGGGGCTGCACGGCCATATTCACGAATCGCCGGGGGTGATAAAAATCGGCCGGACCACCTGCATCAATCCCGGCAGCGAGTACGGCGAGGGTATTCTGCGAGGCTGCCTGGTCACCCTGAGCAACGGCAAGGTGGAAGGGTATCAGATGACGACAGGGTAGCAAAATAAGAAAAAAGAAATAAGAAGGAGGTGAATAAGCGCAGAATTTTCATTCTAATTTCTCATTTCTTAATTTTTATTTTAGTAAAGGAGGGATTAACGATGACTGTGGCAACAGCAAAACCTGAGGTCTTCACCCGTAAAGCTTCCGGCCTGGTGCGGGTGATGTCGCCTTATTCGGCCTTTATTTACAATATTTTGACCATGGGCTTAATTTTCCCCTGGACGTATCTGTGGGCGCCGGGGGCTTTGCCGGGCGGCAATTTGTTTTGGGGGATTATTTTAGCCACGATTATTGAAATCCCCATCGCCTTTACCTATGTCTGGCTCTCCACGGCCTTGCCGCGCTCCGGGGGCGATTACGTGTTTCAAAGCCGGGTTTTTGGGGGTGGGATTGCCTTTACTGTAGTCATGTCGGGCTTTGTCATCTGGATTTTGCAGTGGGTGGCCCTATCGGGCTGGCTGCTGGCCTACCTGGGTTTTGCGCCGCTGTTTTTGGGCCTGGGGGCCACCTTGGGCAACGCCGCCCTGTCTAATATCGGCGTCTGGTTCACCACCTCGACCGGCATCATCATTACCAGCTTGTTGAATGGGTTGGCGGCTATGCTGTTATTGACCAGCGGCTTCAAAAATTACGTCAAATTTCAGTATGTGATGTGGTATGGCACACTGCTGGCTTTTGCCACCATGTTGGTTGTGCTCTTTACCGCCTCGCCGGCCATCTTTGCCGAGCGTCTCGATGCCTTTGCCATCGCTTCCGGCGGCGCGGCCAACTTTTACCAAACCGCCGTAGATGCTGCCAGGGCCGCCGAAATAAACCTGAACCCCCCGTTCAGCCTGTTGGCTACCTTACTGGTTGCCCCCATTGCCTGGACCTCGCTGCAATGGGCCACCTACAGCGTCCAACAAAACGGCGAAATCAAAGACGCCCGTTCCTTTAAAAATCAGGCTTTTATTATTGTTGGCTCGTTGATTGTGACCGGTTTGCTGTTGGCTGTGCTGGCGCTGGCTTTGGAACGCGCCGTTGGCAATGAGTTTCTGTACGTGGCCGGGGCCGGCTATTGGGCCGGGTTGGAAGAGGCCACCATCTCTGGCTTCTGGCTGTGGCCCAATATGATTGCCGTAGCTCTCAGCGCCAACCCATTGATTGTTCTCATCATTGGTGTGGGTTATATCCTCAACTCCTTCCAGATTGTCAATAACTGCTATATCGGCATGACCCGGGTCATGGTCGCTATGTCGCTCGACCGGCTGCTGCCGGAGTGGGTCAGCCGGGTCAGTGAGAAACTGCACACCCCGGTTAACGCCCATCTGGCCTATTTTCTGGCCAGTATTCCGGTTATTCTGGTTTACAACCTGTGGGATCAGTGGGCGGCGCTGACTCTGGGCGTCACCTTTGCCTGCGGCTATGTTTTTGTCATCACCTGTCTGGCCGGGGCTTTATTGCCCTACCGAGCCAAAGAGCTATACGAGGCCTCGCCAGGGGCGCAGTATAAATTAGGCAACATTCCTCTCATTACAATTATGGGCTTGATCGGCACCCTGCTGGGCGGTATCTTTGTGCTAATGTTTATGTTCTATGATGTCCTGGGTTTGACCAGCAGCCTGGCCTATACCGTTGTATTTGGCGTGCTGCTGGTTTCGGCTATCTGGTATTTTCTGGCCAAGAGCGCCCAAAAGTCTCGCGGCATCAATGTTGAATATGCCTTCAAGGAGATCCCGCCGGAATGATGGGGGAAAAGTTGGAACGTTGGAACGTTGGAAGGTGGAAGGTTAATAGAAAACCTTCCGGCCTTCCATTCTTCCAAAATACGTTCTAATTCATCCAACCTTCATCCAAGGCGTGATCACATCGAGGCCGGAGATCAATGGCGCTCTCCGGCCTATTATTAATCGTCCACAGAGGCACACAGATAGACGCAGATGAGATGGATGGGGTGGCGGATAAAAACTGGCAAACAACTACCTCTTCTATCTTCCATCCTCTATCTTCTATCCCCATCAAATAACGGGAGTTCTGGATGCAAAGTCAAGCGCGAGTGGTCATCATCGGCGGGGGGATTACCGGGTGCAGTATTGCCTATCACCTGGCCAAGATGGGCTGGACCGATGTGCTGTTGTTGGACAAGGGCGACCTGACCAGCGGCTCGACCTGGCACGCCGCCGGGCTGGTGACGCAGTTCCACACCTCGCCCACATTGATGCGCATGCGAATTTACAGCGTCAACCTGTACCGCCAATTACAGGCCGAAACCGGCCCTACGGTCGGCTGGCACGAGGTGGGCAGCTTGCGCCTGGCCTCCAGCCCCGACCACTTCAAATTCTTGCAGCGCCAAATCGGGCAGGCCAAAGCGTTGGGCATGGAGGTCGAAATGATCTCGCCCGGCGAAGCGCTGCGTATTTTTCCTTATATGTCTGAAGCCGACCTGTACGGCGCGCTCTACATTCGCGGCGACGGCCACCTTGAACCCAGCGGCGTCACCCTGGAACTGGCCCGCCAGGCCAAACAAATGGGTGTTGCCATGCAGACCGGCGTCCGCGTGACCGGCTTCGAGTTCGGCCCCACCGGCGAAGTGCGGCAGGTCCACACCGACCACGGCTCGATCACCACCGAAATTGTGGTCAATGCCGCCGGCATGTGGGGCCGGCAGGTGGGGGCGATGGCCGGGGTCAATTTGCCCATTACCCCGCTGGTTCATCAGCACTTGACCACCAAACCCATCCCCGGCCATGAACTGCCGCCCGATACTCCCGTGCTGCGCGACCCCTATCACCTGTTTTACCTGCGCGAAGAGGTGCGTGGTTTTCTCATCGGCGGGTTTGAGGTGCAGCCGCAGGCCTGGGCGGTAGACGGCGTGCCCTGGGATTTTACCCAAAAGCTGTTTCCCCCCGATTGGGCTTTGTTCGACCCGATTATGGAGGGGGCCATCCGGCGGATTCCCCTGTTGGCCCAAGCCGAGTTAATGCACCTGGTCAACGGGCCGGAGGGCATCACCCCCGACAGCCGCCCGCTGGTGGGACCCGTACCGGGCCGGCCCGGCTTTTTTGTAGCCTGCGGCTTGTCGCACACCGGCTTTGGCGCGGGCGGAGCCTTGGGTGATATTGTGGCCCAGTGGATTGTCAACGGCGAGCCGGGCAGCAATGTCAGCGAACTGAACGTGCGCCGCTTTGGCCCCATTTACGAAGACCGAACCTACGCCGCCGAACGCGCCCGCGAGTCGTACAAATATTATTACGAGCTGCGTTACCCTCACGACGAAAACGAGTGGGCGCGGGAGCGCCGCCTCAGCCCGCTGGATGGGAGGCTGCTCAAACTGGGCGGAGTCTTTGGCGAAAAGAACGGCTGGGAGCGGGTCAACTATTTTGAGCCGGGCCGAACCGGCCGGCGGGCCGGAGCCGAACAGAAAAAATGGGGCTGGGGCAAACCGCCCTTTTTTGAACAGGTGGGCCTGGAACACCGGGCGGTGCGGGAGTTGGCCGGGTTATTTGATCTGACTTCGTTTGGTAAAATCGAAGTGAGCGGCCCCGGCGCCCTGGCTTTCTTGCAGCGGTTGGCCGATAACAATGTAGACCGGCATATCGGCAGCCTGATTTATACCCAACTGCTCAACCCGGCCGGCGGCATCGAAAGCGACCTGACTATTACCCGCCTGGGTGAGGCGCATTTCCGGCTGGTGACCGGCAGCAACTTTGTGGCCGGCGATTTAGGCTGGCTGACCATGCGCATGCCTGCCGACGGCTCGGTGACGGTGCGGGATGTGACCGATGAGTGGGCCTGTATTGCCTTGTGGGGACCTCGCGCCCGCTATGTCCTACACAGGGTGACGCCGGCGAATGTCTCTAACGAAGCTTTCCCCTATATGACTGCCCGCGTTATCGAAATTGGCGGGGTTGAGGTTTGGGCGGGACGGGTTAGTTATGTGGGCGAGCTGGGCTGGGAGTTATATGTCGCCCCGGAGCAGGCGGGCCGGGTATGGGACCGGCTTATTCAGGCAGGCCATGATTTTGGCTTGCAGCCCTGTGGCTACAAGGTGCTGGACTCGCTGCGGCTGGAGAAAGGCTATCGCTACTGGAGCGCCGATATCACCCCGACCGATAATCCACTTGAGGCGGGCCTGGGTTTTTGCGTCCGCTTTGACAAGGGCGACTTTATCGGCCGGGAAGCCCTGCTAAAACTCAAAGCCGCCGGGTTAAGCCAAAAACTTTGCACCCTGGCTATCGGCGGCGAACCGGGCTTGCTATATGGCGGCGAACCCATTTTTGCCGAAGGGCGCATTGTCGGGCGGATTCGCAGCGGTGGGTATGGCTACAGCGTTGACCACAACATCGGCCTGGCTTACCTGCCGCCGGAACTAGCAGCCAAAGGAACGCGGCTTGAAGTGGAACTGTTTGGCGAGCGGGTTAGAGCCGAGGTCACGGCGGATGTTTTGTACGATCCGCAGGGGGCGCGGCTGCGGGCTTAGGGATGAGATTAATAACT
>JABTUK010000006.1 GCA_015075405.1 Anaerolineales bacterium | reverse complement strand
ACTGGAGGATTGGAGGGCTTGTCCTGAGCAAAGTCGAAGGGTTGGCAGGTGAAATAGTTATGGAGTTCATAGAGCAGGAGGAAAGATAATAGAACGAGGGCGGCGAGGGGGATGTCGGCCAGGCCGGCGGCGGCGGGGCGTTCGAGGCGAGGGATAGTGGCGAGTAAGACGGTAAATCCCAGAGCGGGAGTGGGTGCGGCGAAGCGGCGGGCGGCGTGATAGAACAGGAGCAGGAGGGCCAGGTAAAACAGGAACGAGATCAGATTTACCGCCGGCTCATACAGACCTCCTAGCCAGGTATAAAACCAGGCTTCGGCCAGGGGTAATAACAGCGGGTAATCCATGTTGGTCGGCAGGCGGGCGGGGTGGTGGTACAGGTTTGGGGAGAGGGTCTGGCCAATGAAAATGGCGCTGGCTTTACTGGCCCAATTGACCCAGGCATCCCAGTCGGTCAGGGGGCTGGCCCAGGCGGCGAAGGCAACGAGGGCAATTTGGAGGGTGAGGAGGAGGGTGAAGAGGAGGCGAGGAGGCGAGGAGGCGAGGAGGGGCAAGGGGGCAGGGGGGTGGGGGAGCACACCCCTTCGGGTGCGCCGAAGGGCGGAGGAGGCAAGAGAGAGGTTAGGGGGCCGCTGTTTTTGGACAAACCGCAAAATGGCCCTCACCCCCGTCGCTGGCGCGACACCCCCTCTCCCGCCGGGAGAGGGGGTTAGGGTGAAAAGCCAGAGCAAACAGCCCAGGAGGCTTAGTCCAATGATGGCTGGGGTCAGTGACAGCCCAATCCAAAGCAGCAAGAAGGCCCCCAGCGAGGTAATCCCACAGCCCCAGAGCCAGCCTACTGCCAGGCGGAGCGGCCAGGAACCGGCTAAATGATGGAATGTGAGGTGATACAGCATGTCGCCCCAGAGCCAAATCGAGAGAATCGCGCCGAGTGAGAAGAGCAGACCGCCGACCACTGACCGCCGACCGCTGATCCATTCGGCGCTTTCCTTACGGGATTCCCATTGGCGATCAACTTCTTCCCTCTGACTACTGACTACTGGCTTCTGATTTCTGTCTCCCCAAAAAATAAGATGAGTATCGTCATCGAAAGAGATAACAGTACCGGAGATGGGAGGATGATCAAACCCTTCCGCTAAAATAGCGACGGCTCCGTGTTTTTCGGCCAGGGTGAGAATATCGGCTTGGGTCAGGTCGGTGGGTAGCCACCAGGCCGGGTAGCGATTGGCGGGAACGGGCGCGGCCCACCAGACGGGGCGAGGGTACAGATGGTAAAGCGCCCGGTGGTACAGCACGTAAGCAGGGTCGCCGTAGGTGCGCGGGCTGGCGGTGAGTAATAACAGGGTGGCGTCAGGGTCGGTGTGCTGTTCAACCCAAATCAATAAATCATAATTGGCAGGCTGGTAAGCCAGGCGGGCGGCTTCCACCGGTTCGGCGCGAGCAAATATCGCCAGTTGGCGTAAATAATCGAGCCGGGCCGGCAGGTAGTTGAGCTGGCCGATGATGACCAGCAGCAGCGCCAGCCCTGGTAACAGGTTTTTGGGGTTAGCAATCACTTTCCAAAGCAAGCTTTGGACTCCTGTTTTTATTTTTTGAGTTCATAAATCTGCATGGGGCCATAGGTGGGATCATCCAGCTGGCCGATGAGGTGGGCCTGCTGTTCGGCCAGGTAGGTCCAGATATCTTGCCCCAGTTGATGCAAAGGATGATCTGGCTGGGCAGTTTCGGCCAGAAAATCGAGCATGATTTGATCGAGCAGGATGATTTGGGGCGGTCTCATTTGAGCGGCCTGAGCAAAAGAAAGTGGCTGCGAGACATAGTTTGGATTGGTCCAAAAAATGGGGACCAAAATACTTCGGTAATTTTGTCCATGCGCAGCCAGGCCCAGCCAGTAATGCTGCAAGCCCAGCACCCGGCTCTGCGGGGGCAGGTGAGCGGCAATCGCGCCGGTAAAGGTTTGATACAGGGTTAGCTGCCGGGCCGCTGCGTGGAGTCGCACAGAGGTCAAAATTCCTTCGACCGTGCCCAGCAAAAAAAGCAGCGCCAGAACGGGCCGCCACCAACGTCGAGGAGTAGGCGTTTGCCAGAGGTGTATAAAACCCGCCGCGATAACCAGGGCAAACAGCGGCCACAGCGTCGCCAGGTAGCTAAAGGTTTTGAAAGAGAGCAGAAAGGCAAAGAAGCTGCCCAGAGTAATTAAAACCGCTATCAAAAGGCGAGATGAAATGACCGGGGACCCGGGACCGGGGACCGGGTTTGAGGAAGATATATTTACCCACCCGGTAAGGCTTCGCTTTAAAAGCCAAATGAGGCTTAAACTGCATAGAATGAGCCACAGCCACGCACCTAACGACTGCTTCGCGCCATTTAAAATGGGGTCGTAACGTTCGACTTCGTTCAGCAGGTTTAGCAGATAAAAGCGGCTGTCCAACAGACCAAAACGGTCGGCGTAGTTGCGGTTTTGCTGGATGAAATCGCTCCAGCCGGAGGCGACAAAGAGCAGCCAGGGAGTCAAGGCCAGGCCGAAGCCAATCAGGGAGATGACAGCATATCTGGTGACTTGCCAACCTCGAATCCACAAGGCGACCAACAGCAGCGCCGGCAGCCAAAACGCGCCGTAAACATGGCTGAGCGCAGCGAGACCAACCAAGAAACCCACCCCTAAAAAGTAGCCTGGTGCGTTTGGCCGGTCTCCGGTCTTCGGTCTCCGGTCTGAAGTTAACGAATGTGTCAGAATTAGCAATGCAGCCAGTCCAAACACCGGCACGGCGCTGTCGTAGCGAACAATGCGGGCGACATCGGCCAGGGGGATACCGCTGGGTAGGTGGGGAAAAGGCCCGGCGATACGCCAGGTGGTCAAAATTGCCACGGCCAGGGTTCCGTGCCAGGGCGAAAATAGTTTTGTTCCCAGCCGGTGGGTCCAGGCCAGGGTCAGGAGGATGAGTGCCAGGGGGACGAGTCGAGCTTGAAACAGCCCCAGGCCAAAGAGATGCAGCGCCCCACCAACCAAAATAGGAAAGAGGGGCATAAACCCGTAGTAATGTTGCTCCATGCCGTAAAAGCCGGCAAAGAGGTCGGTCCCAAAGCGGCCTTCGGCCCAGAAGCTATAACCGGGAGCAGCCTGCCAGGACTCGTCTTCGTGGATTTTGGGGAAGCGGTCGAGGTTGGCCAGGCCAACGGCCCAGAAGTAAAGAAGTAAGAGCAGGGAGAGGAGATGAGGGGTGAGACGTGAGGCGTGAAGCGTGAGGCGAAAAGACATGTTATTAACGCGCTATACCCAGGAGATTTTTCGGCCTACGGCCTCGAAATGACACACGGGTTTAATTACGATAACGCCTGGGCCGGCTTGAGCCACTCGACCAGTTTGCGCTCCAACGGCAGGGCGTAGGCTCGCCGCTCGACCCGCCAGCGGGACAGGGTTTGCAGGGGCCAGCGCAGCGGGTTGCGATTGCCGCTGTAGGCAAAACGCTGGTAGAACTTGAAATGTTCGATTTCGCGCTTTTGGGCCTCGCTCAGCCAATCGTTGCCGCTGCCGATGTAATCAAAATCGGCCCACTCCTCCAGCGTGGCGGGGAAGCGGTAATTCTCTGCTCTGAGCCGCTCGGCGATGGGGTTGCCGGGATAGGGTTTGAAATAAAAAACGGCCAGTTCAAAGTTGCTGCTCATAGCCCGCAGGTCGCGGGCGACCCGCAGCGACTCGGTCACGCTCTCCGCCGACTCGCCGGGAAAGCCGACGATGACGTTGATAATCGCGCCGATATTGTGGCGGACCAGTTTTTCCGCCGTCAGCCACATATCCTCAACTTTAATATCCTTTTGAATCCAGTCAATGGTTTCCTGCGAGCCGGCCTCCATGCCAATCATCACCCGGCGTAGGCCGGACTGTTTGCACAAGGCAAAAGTGGCATCGTCAAGGCGGCGGCCCTGGTCGGCTCGCATCGTGCCGGTCCAGGTGAATTGCAAGCCCTCGCGCAAAAAACCCTCGGCTACAGCGGCGACCCGTTTCTGCTGGGTGAAATAGGTCTCGTCTTGCAGGTTCAAATCGGTAAAGCGATACCGCCGCCACAAATCGGCAATTTCGCCGACCATACGCTCCGGCGAATAGCCGTACCAGCCGCGATTGTAAACCGCCGGGTCGGCGCAGAAGTTGCAGCGGAAGCGGCAGCCCTGCGAGGAGATGTAATCAAGCTGGCGCTGGCCTTTGAGCTTGAAGTAGTCTTCCACTTGAACGAAGTCATAGTCGTGGCGAGGAAAGATGTTGATGTCGCGCATGGGGCGGGGTGGCGTGAGGAAGGCTGAGTCTGAGGCTAAGGCTGAGGGATTGAGGGCGCAGCCGGGTATATTGTCGAGGGGTTCGTTGGCGGCCAGGTGGGCGACGATTTCGGCAAAGGTTTCTTCGCCCTGGCCGATGACGGCGGCGGTGACGGCGGGTTCGACGGCGCACATTTCTGGGAAAAGGGAGGGGTGCCAGCCGCCCCAAATCACCGGCAAATCGGGCCGGCGGGTGCGGGCAGCGCGGCTGACTTCCAGGGCGTCACGCAGCGGCGCGCCGGTCAGCACCGTCACCCCCAGGCACAGGGCATCGTCAAGCTGGCTCAGCAGGCTTTCCGTCGAGTGCAGCCGGCCATCTACGATGACCACTTCATACTTATCCCGGTCCAGGGCCGAGGCCAGGGCAATCAAAGCCAGGGGCATCGTCCAGAAAACAGCGCGTGGATTGTAGAGGACAATTTTGTGACGCATTGTTAACTCCCAATAGGGAGTAAGTAGTAGGTAGTAGGTAGTAGGGTTTTTCCCCTACTACCTACTCCTTACTCCCTACTCCCATTTCTTATCTTCACCGTTGGCCGCAAGTTGAGCGAGCAAACACATTTACGGCAAATGGCGTCGGTATCCATATCCAAATTCTGGCGGAAAGCGATAGCCTCCGGGCTGTTGAGTAGGTCCGGCAGGGGCGTCTGGCGGATATTGCCCAGGGCGTGGTGGAAGAAGCAGGAACGGACGGTGCCATCGGCCTCGACCACCGTCGAGACCCAGGGCGCGTTGCAGCGCACCAGCGGAAAGTCAGTCAGCCCGTAAAAGGCGGCGTAGTAATCATAAATGCGGCGAATTTTGGCGGGCGACTCGGCGATGTAGCCGCTGGCGAAATCGGCAGCGTAATTGGCGATGAGAGATTCAATCATGGTTTGCAGATGAGGCAATTGCGCCTGGTCAAGTTTGACCTCCTCCGTCCGCTCTTCGCCCCACAATTCGGGGCGATTGAAGGCTTCGCTGGATACGTCGGCGGGCAGGAAACTGATGCCGTCCAGCCCGATGGTGTGAGCGGCGTCAATGATGTTAGGCCAGTCGGCAAAATTGAGCCGCTGGATGACACAACGGGCCGAGATGGGAAACCTCGGATTGAGCGCCTTGACAGCCTGGACTCCTTCGGCCAGTTTTTGAAAGGCATTGGGAATCCGGCGAATGGCATTGTGGACCGCCTCGGAACCATCCAGGGAGACGATTACTTCATCGGTTCGGCTGACTACCTGCTCGGCGTAACGTTTCAGCAGCAGGCCGGTCGAGAGGATAGTGATTTTCAACCCCTGCGCTCGCAATAAGTCGCACAAGCGAAAGAGGTTGGGGTTCATGAGCGCTTCGCCGCCCGACATGACGACCCACTGCGTCCCCAACTTTTTGAAGGAGGTGAGTAACCCCTGCGCATCGGCTTCGGTCAACTGCTGGACGTTGCCGTTGCCCTTCCAGATGTCGCACATGACGCACTGGCAGTTGCAACTGCTGTGCGGCATCAAAATGGCGACCGGCAGGGCGTGAATTTTATGCGTTTTGAGGGTTAAATAACGACGAAAAGCATCAATGCCAAAGGTTCGAGCCATGAAGAATAGTCCACAGATTACACAGATTTCGCAGATAAGATAAAATAGAACGATGACGAGTCTAAAAAAAGCTGGAATTTATGTTTTAACAACCGTCATTGCGTTTTGGTTTGTCATACAAATCCTGTATCCGGCCAGTCAATCCTTAACTCACGGGTTTGGCGCTTATTACAGCGCTGCCCGACTTCTCCGAACGGGGCAGTTCTCAGCCCAGGTCTACGACCCTACCTATTTCCGTCCGATGGTGAGAGCCGACAGCCACCAGCAAGCCGACGATATTTATCATGCCAACCCGCCGACCACCAGCCTGATGTTGTGGCCGTTGAGCTTTTTATCCATCGAAAATGCCCGCTTTATCTGGACCCTGGCCAACGCAGCGCTGCTTTTTGGTGGGCTGATCTTGCTGCTGTTTACTTTTTCTCCCCGGCCCACCCTGCCGGTTATGGCGCTGCTGGCCTCGCTGGGTATGTTGTTTCAACCGGCTCAGGAAAATATAAGATTGGGTCAGGCTTACCTATTGATTTTTGCCTTGCTCTCTATAGCCGTTGTAGCCTGGTCGAAGTTGGCTAAATCTGACCCGCTCGGTGGCGCGGCGCTGGCGCTGGCTTTGGTTTTAAAGACGGCCGGCTGGGCGCTGCTGCCTATTCTCATCTGGCAAAGGCAGTGGCGGCGGCTGTTTTGGACCGTCGGTGTGGCTGGCGTTATTTTGGTAATGACGCTTCCTTTGTTTCCGCCGCCGCTGTGGCAAAGATATGGGCAGCTTCTCTATGAAACAGGCAATTCCGCTGCCACCTGTGCCGCCGCTTATCAAACGACGCGTAGTCTGCTATGCCGTTTATTAGTGTTTGATCCCGTCTGGAGCCAGACCCCTTTAGTTAATCTACCCTGGCTGGCCGCGATTCTTTTAATCAGCCTGGCGCTGCTGACCATGGGTTTTATTTTAATCTTCGCCCGCCGGAATGAAACACTGGCCCTCGTCGCTGCGCTGGCCTGGGGCGTTATTTTTGCCCCGTTAGGCGAACAGTATCACCACACGGTCATGCTGATTCCCCTCAGTTGGCTGATCCTCCAGTGGGACCGGCTCAATTGGTTCAGCCGAGGCTGCTTGATAACCGCCCTCTGTCTTTACATTTTACCGCTCCCCGGCCAAAATGGGGGCTGGACTTTGCTGGCTTATCCCAGATTGTATGGGGCGTGGTTAATCCTTACAGCCTTATATTCTAATCAGACAAGAGCAGAATTTCCAGAATAAAAGAACCTTAATTCTGACATTCTGTTGATCCTGCTCTGAACCTTTGACAACATTACTCCTAGCTTCCAATCTCCAAACCCGGCTCCGCCACCGAAGCTTTCCTCACCCGCCCGATCAACTCCTGGGACATTAATTTTTCAATTTCATCCACAGCCACCGAATCAAACCGCGTTTTGGTGGCCTCAAAAACCGGCTGCATTCGAGGTGAGCCAACCACGGGTTTACCCGCTAATAGCACCAGTTCAATCTGAGCGCGGGTCAAATCGAGCAGCCGGGCGAAAGGGTCTGTCTCCACAGGAGGCGGCAGCAAAACCAAATCGGCAGGACCGCCCGGAATGATCTGTCCTCGCCCACCCTCTCGCAAGCGCAAAAGCCGGGCTGCATCCCAGGTAACGGAGCGGAACAACGCCTGGGGTGAAAGCTGGCCGGCTTGGTGGGCTACTTGCAGTTCTGCCAGCAGATCAAATTCGCCGCTCAAACGCGAATCGCTGCCCAGGGCTAGTTTACCTGCTTGAGAGAGTTCCTGCGCACAGGCGGTCTGCCCGAACAGAAAAAGATTCGAGCCAGGGCACCAAATCAAGCCCCCGCCCCGCTCGATCAGCGTTTGTCTTTGTTGAAAGGTCAACCCTACCCCATGCACCAGGACGGTATTTTGTTGTAACAGGCCCAGCCGGTCTAACTGCTCAAACTCCGCTTCAGCCTCAGTTTCAACTCCCTCGGCCAGGTGAATCATCCAGGGATCGCGGTCTTTGGTACGATGATAGCTGGTCGAAGGATCTTCACCTCGGAAGAGAGAATGACAGAAGTTGTAGTTTTTGACTACACGCATCGGATAATTTCGCCGCAGCGGAGGATGCAAAGGATTGTGATGGCAAACGGTGGTCACACCGCTCAGTAGGTTTTTCAACGCGCTCATCAGCAGCCGGTCGGCCAGGGGTTGGCGGCGCGGTTCGATTAAATCAGGGTCGCTTTCAAAGCGGGCTTCGATATCTTCAATCCACTGGCGTGAGTGGGTATAATACGCTCGATATTTGAGACGCTTGAACGTATTCAATTCCAGATGGTCATGCGCATTAATTAAGCCGGGAATCAACAGCCCGCCATCGCCATCAATGATTTGATCCCTACCCCGCGGCGGTTCATCGAGCGCAGTAATCTTATCGCCTTGTAAGCGAAGCGAGCCATGATGATAACCACCGGCGGTCATGATTGTTACATTTTTAAAGTACAAGGATTGTGGGAACATAGTAGTATAATATTGGCCAATTTAGTATTACTCCTGGCCAGGTTCAGGTCAATGCCGGCCAGATAACCCATCTGATCTGCTTCAGAGAAGTGTGTCAACCCGCATCGTTGGTAGAGCCGTCGAATCAAGCCCAACCCACCCAAATCGGCCAACCGGTTGTAGCGGGCCAACCCCCTCCCAAAGTGGACAACGCCAACGAAAATGAAAACGACAACGATAATGATAACGACAATGATAATGATAATGATAATGATAATGATAATGATAATGATAATGATAATGATAATGATAATGATAACGATAATGACAATGATAATGACAATGATAATGACAATGATAACGATAATGATAACGACAATGGCAATGACAACGATTGAGAAGGAAGCGAGCGGTTATCAGGGATGACTTAACCATACGATTCAAATTAACCGCTGAGATGTGTCCGGTTCTCGACAAGTCATTTCGAGCGCCAGCGAGAAATCCTCCTGCTCACCGTACATTTCAGCCAGCGGGAACGAAGATTCCTCCCGCTTCGCAGGTCGGAATGACATGACTTCTGCGGAGGTACAGATTTAGTTTTTAAGGTTCTTAATCCAGCCGAGGCGTGGTCTATTTTTAGACCACGCTTTTAATTTCAGCGAGACTGCCTTATTTTTGTAGCCTGGATGACCAGCACCACCGGCAATTCTTGAAACCCTGCCGGGGCATGCTCTCCACCGGCTGGCTCCAAGATAGCGGTAATGGTTAAGCCGGTCGCCTGGCAGGCCCGGTGATGGTCGCTGTAAAGATGGAGATAATGCTCAAGTTGAAAGGTTGCACCATTCTCCGCAGTGAAAGAACGCTGCCAGCCGGAAAGCGTACCAAACGGATGGAAATCCGAGTAGATGACCGTCCCCCCCTGGCGCAGCACCCGCGAAATTTCAGCCAGGGTTTGCCCCAGATTTTTTTCGTGGCCCACGGCCAGGCCGCAGGTAATCAGGTCGAAGGTGGCGGTGGCGAAAGGCAGGGAGAGGAAGGCGCTGCGGGCGAGTAGCGAAGGGCGAATGGCGAATGGCGAATTGATTGCTTGAGCCAGCATATCGGCTGAGTAATCTACACCAAAAACCTGTTTGACCTGCCGGTTTTGCAACAACCGCAGGTAGCGCCCACTGCCGCAAGCCAAATCAAGGCAAACTTTATCCCTCAAATCATCCGGCAGCAGGCTGAGCATGGCCCGCTCTTCAATCTCCATCAGCGGATTATGAGCGTGGGCCGGGTAACTTTTGGCCCAATGAGCGTAGCCGGTCAAAACGTCAACCTGCGTTGGTTGAGGTTTTGGTTTAAACAGTCGCGTCAGCCGGCGCATATTGGCCTGCTCATTAACCCCAGGCCGGGGTGGACTGTCCCTGGCTGTCCTGCCAGTAGGGCGCCCAGACCAGAGCCACCAACTGCACCGAAATATCGCTTTTCCTGGGTTTGACCGCCACCGTCTCGAAGGTCTCGCTCTGTGGGTCTATTTTTGCTTCCAGCACCGCTGTCTCGTCAGCAAATTGGGCCTGCAGATTGGCCAACTGCTGCTGGATGGCTTCAACGGTTTCGCTGGCCTGGCCCACATCCTTGCTTTGTTCCATAGCCTGGCCGGCTTTTCGGGCGGCTGAACTGACCTTGCTGATGGTTGAGCTGCTAATGATTTTACGGCCCGTAAAAGCGCCCAGCAGGGTTGCGCCAATCGAAAAAACCGTTTGCAGACCGGCCTGGCTGGCCTGGGCCTTTTCCTTCTCAACCCGCTGCTCGGCCTTACGCAGCCGCTCCTGCAAGGCGGCGATTTTGGGCGCATATTTCTGGCGCAGCTTTTCGACGGCATCATCGCGCTGCTCGCGAGCGGCCTGCTGCAAGCGCACCCGAAAATCACGCTCATCCTCATCAGGCTGAGACACCGCGCCCAGGCTGGGACTCCTGAGCAGTTCCAACGCCTGGTCTTGATAGAGCCAGCTTGTCAGGTCGCGGTTCCAACCGGCATAACTTTTGGCCTGACTCGCCGCCGAAGGCAGTTCAGCATAATGGGCCTCCTGTTCCGGCGACTTTTCCAAATCCGCCACCGCCAGTTCGACCAGTTCGCTGTCGGCCCAATTGGCCGGGACGGCTGCATTGGTAATCGGCGTTAAGCAGGTGACTTCCCGCGTTACGTCTACTTTGCTTTTAGCGTCGGCAAAACGCACTTTGGCTACACCCAGCAGCCGGGGCTGATAAACCAGCCCGCTGTCAGTCCCACCGCCGCCGCGCCGGGGGATAAAGTAGCGGGGCACATCGGGCGGCAGGGCCGGAGGTTGTTTGGCCCCACCCCTGACCGGGGCGGGGGCAGGCGCGGCAGCGACAGCCGGTACGGCCCCGGCGGCGCGAGCCGGAACCGCCGCCTTGCGCGGGTCCATCAGCGTTTTAATCTGGTCGCGGGTGAGCGGGCCGCGCAAGTACGACAAAGCCCAGCGTGTTTCAAAAATAACCGGCGCATCCTCATGGACATTGTTCATCAGAAAAACCCGGTTGCCCAAACCGGCCAGGGTTTGCTCCATGGCCTGCCGGTCGAAGGTGGAGCCGGTGCTGGCCGCCGCGCCTTCCAGCCCTTCCAGCAGGCGGGCTTTGTCCCGCTCGGTTTGGAGGCGGCCAATAAACCAGGTGCCGGTATTGGCCAAAGCCTTGTAATCCAGGTCAACCGGATTCTGGGTAGCTAACACCACGCCCAGTCCAAAAGCGCGAGCCTGTTTGAGCAAGGTCAGCATCGGCAGCTTGGCGGGCGGGTTGCCGACAGGCGGCAGATAGCCAAAAATTTCGTCCATGTAGAGAATGGCCCGCAGGCTGGTGGTACCGGATTGGCTGCGCGTCCAGGCCAAAATCTGGTTGAGCAATAAGGAGACAAAAAACATGCGCTCCGAGTCGCTCAAGTGGGCGATGGAGAAAATCGCCACACGGGGTTTGCCCTGCGGGGTGTATAAAATTTGGCCGATATCCAGGCTCTCGCCTTCCAGCCAGGTATTAAAACCAGGGGATGCCAGCAGGTTATTGAGGGCCATGACCAGCCCAAAGCGATCCTTGCCGGAATAAAAGGTTTCCAGATCGAGCACGCCAATCTTGCTGACCGGCGGGGTTTGAACCTGCCCAATCAGACCGGCCAGGTCCAAATCCTGGCCCTGCCGCCAGGCCGTATCGAGGATGGTGGATAATAAAATATGCTCACGGCTTTGCACCGGGTCAGCCTGGATGCCGACCAGCCCCAGCAGGCTGGTGGCTGTAGCGCTGACTCGATCGCGCATCAACTCGTTATCTTCGATTACGGCAGCGGGCGGGGCGGCGAAAGATTTGAGAATGGAGACCGGCAGGCCGGCGTTGCTACCGGGCGTATAAATCATAAATTCGGCGGCGTCGCGCAGCCGCTGAATCCGCTCGCCGCTCTGACCCCAGCCGGCCAGACCCTTTTGCCACAGTTCGGCCTGTTTGGCCGCGTACTCTTCGGGCGAGAGACCCTTTTGCCGGGCATCATCCTGGTTAACCCAGGGCAAAAAATCGCTACCCTGCAATTGGGGAAAGGTCAACAGTAAATTACCCAGGTCGCCTTTGGGGTCAATCAAAATGACCGGCACGCCATCAATGGCCGCTTCTTCGATTAAGCCGATACACAGACCTGTTTTGCCGCTGCCGGTCATGCCAACACAGACCGCGTGCGTCACCAAATCTTTGGAATCGTACAGCAGCAAGCCTTCTTCCGGTTTTTTCTCTTTTAAGTTATAAGGACGTCC
This sequence comes from Anaerolineales bacterium, assembly GCA_015075405.1. Taxonomy (GTDB): domain Bacteria; phylum Chloroflexota; class Anaerolineae; order 4572-78; family J111; genus DSQQ01. The sequence continues at coordinate 549,075 of JABTUK010000006.1, read as the reverse complement.
CAGGTAAAAAGCGCCGAGTTTCTCAAAGTCTTCCATGGTTTAGTTTCCTTTGGGCATACTTACTTTTTGGGAGATTGGAGATTAGAGATTGTTAACCCGAATCTCCAATCTCCCATCTCGCTTTAAAATCCTGTCGTCTCCGGGCGCTGGTAGGCGAACACTTTTTGCAGCGCCCGCAGTTCCAACGGATACTCGTAAAATTTGAGGTGATACCGCCAGCCGCCGACGGTTTTCAGAATGTTGCGGCGCAGGCCGGTCAGTTTCATATCGGTGGTGGTGGGATAGTAGGCGTTGATGACCCGCTCAAAATTGCGCACTTTATTGTAAATGGTGTTATCCAGCCAGGGCGTTTTAGGCCGGCGGCGCAGGGCAAATTCATCCCAGGGCGGCTGGACCCACTCTTCGAGGGTGGTGGGGAATTTAAAACCGGCGGCCACGGCGTTTTCGTACAGATTGCCGCCGCCCGCATCCATCGGCACGGGGGTGTAAGTGTAGAGAATGAGTTCGGTGGCCGGGTTGATTTGTTTGAGTTTGCGGATGAAATTAAAAGTAATCTCGATGTCCCGTTCCGGCTCCGGGGGGTTGCCCAGTACAAAGGAGTATTCGGGGATAATGCCATACTGCTTCATTTTGGCGGCCACTTCCAGGGTGAGCTGGGTGGAAGCCTGTCCGCCTTTGTTCATGCGCTCCAGCATCTCGTCGGAGCCGCTTTCCGCGCCGCAGAAAATCATTTTCAGGCCGCTCTGTTTCATCAATTTCCAGGTGGACTCTTTGTAGCGGGCCAGTTCGTCAATCCGGCCCAAAGCCCACCAACTCAGACCATCGTCCTTGATACGCTCGCAAAATTCGGCCACCCGCCGCTCGGAGATGAAAAAGTCCATATCGTGAAACTGGGCCGCATTGACCCCATACTTCTGGTGCAGCATTTTAAGCGTGCCGGCCATCCGCTCCGCCGACTCGGGCAGCCAACCGCGATTGGTCATGCTGACGATAGCGCAAAAGTTGCAGGCAAAGGGACAGCCAAAGCTGGAGTTCTGGTCGAGGGCGCGGCTGCCGACATAATTGTTCTGGATATATTTCTCGACCGGAACGCGGTGGTAAGGAAAAACCGGAAATTGGTCTAGCGGGGTCAACGCGCGAGGCGCATTATTGATAATCCGGTCGCCCTCTCGATAAGACAAACCATTCACGCTCGATAAGTCGCCACCCTTTGCCAGCACGTTCATCAACTCCAACAGGGTCAACTCACCCTGGCTGCGGACCGTAAAATCCACATACCCCGATTCCAGCACAATATCGCTGTGCTGGGTGGGGAAATAGCCGCCCCAAATAATCGGCAGGTCAGGCAGCGCGGTTTTGACTTTTTTAGCCAGACCGACCGCCTGGTTGAGCTGCGGGCCGGGCATGACCGTCATGCCCAGAGCCGTGGCCTTTTTAACCTTAAGGGTGTCAATCAGTTGATTGGCGTGGTCGGTCAGCAAGTTGCCGTCCACAATTTCATAGGGCTGTTTATCTTCCAGGGCCGCGCCCAGGGCTAATAAGGACATCGGCAAAACGGTTTTGCCGGGAACGGTACTGACGGGGTTGTAGAGAATTAGCATTGGTTATACCTCAAATGAGAAGTTAGAAATAAGAGATAAGAAATTAGAAATTAGAAGGGAGAAACTTGTAACCCCGGCTGCATAATTCATTTCTTTTTTCTTATTTCTTATTTTCCACATCATCAATTTCTCTTAAAGACAATAATATAATGATCGCCCCAGCCGCCGGTCAGGCGAGCCGTAGCTTTTTCAAAGCGATTGAGCCGGTGGAACAAACCGGGCCGGCGGTTGACAAAATGATCCAGATAGCTGGGCGGCAGCCACAATTCCAGGCTTTGGGTCGTCAGGTGAGTAAACCAGGGCGCAAAATCGGCCCGCAGCCGCCCCGCCGAGGGATACCAGATGGGAATGACTGCCGCGCCGATTTTGGCCGGCGCGCCGTTGCGTGAGAACCGGCGAAAAGCCTGCCTGGGCTGACCGTGCGCCAGGTACCAGCCTATTTCCCAAGGACAAAATGGACCCATCGGTACCAGAATAACGGTTCCGCCCGGCCTGACAATTTCAGCCAGGGCCGCCGCCAGCGAGCGCCACTCGCCAATGGTGTTCAGCCCGCCAAAGTTGGAAAAAACACCGTCGAAGGGCGGACCGGAGACCGGAGACCGGAGACCGGCAAAATAGCCTTCAATCACCTCTTGCAGCGAAATCTGCTCAATCTCAAGACTGCCCCACCTCCTCGCCTCCTCGCCTCCTCGCGTCACTCCTGCCGCCTCCGCCTTAGCCTTAGCCTTTTCAACCATCTCCGCCGAACCATCGGTGGCGGTGACGTGAACACCGCGCCGGGCCAGCCAGAGGGCGTCTTCGCCGGTGCCGCAGGTCAATTCGAGCACATGCTGTCCGGCGCTGAAATGTTGGGCCAGGACGTTCCAGACGCGAGGCCGGAGGAGTTGACCTAACGTAGAATGAGTAAAATCATCATCGTAGGCTTCGGCAAAGGCGTCGAAAGCGGTTGGATTGATCATCGTGCTCATTGGGCTACCTGCTCGCCCAGGAATGTTTGCGCTTTGGGCAGCAGCGTCTCAAACAAATATTGGGCCGCCAGTTCATTACCGATTTCATTCCAGTGCGAATCGTTAATCAGGTATGGGCGCTGCCCCTCTTGCTGCTTGGCCTGAAACGCGGGCCGCAGATCATAAAATTCGATCTGCTGCTCCTGACAAAATTCCCGGAGGAGGTTTTGGGGCCGATCAAACTGAAAATGGGCCGGATCAAGGTCATAATGATTAAAGATCACCTGGCGGAGCGATTCCTCTATCTGGATGTTATCGGGATAAGCCGCTATCATAAACTGGATGTCCTTTTCCTTGAGCAGATCGCGCATGGCCAACAGATTGCCGAACACAAAATCTTCCCGAAGTTTGAATTGATCAGCCGCCACCGAGTTAGCCAAGACCTCATTGAATATCTGAATCCGATACATTTCAAGTTCCGAGTAGTATTCAGAAATATTATCTTCAGTGTAGGTAAACATTTCAGCGGCAGGTGCTTGAGTGCTTTCTGCTTCAGTCTGGCCGGCTAACGTTTCCGGCTGATTGTCCGCCAACTGAGTATTTTGGCGTTGGGTTTGCAGGTATTGATAGGTAGCCCATTGGTCGCGCAAAAACAGGTAAAGCCGGCTCTGTAGCGGCACAACTAATTGCCCAAATAAGGTTATTTCCGTATCGGTGCGGGTATCAATATCCACCTGTGAACCGCCGACATTAATTCTTCTGCGCCAGGGTACGGCATCATAAAAGTCGTTGCCCACAAAAAAAGCCAACACCACCAAATCAGGATTGTACTGCAATCCAAATTTTTTCAGGGCCTTAAACTGTTCGCCGGTGTGGGTGGCATCGTAGCCGGTATTGATGATCTCAACCCGCGAGTCGCCAAACTCGGCCTCAAATTTTTGCTCAAGCAGAGCCGTATAATTTCCTTTCAATCCCCCCGCCCAGCTAAACGAGTCCCCCACAAAGAGAATCCGGTAAGTGCCCGGCTTTTTCTGGCGAGGATAATCGCGATCATTAAAACCAAACTCGTTGGTGATGTTGTCACCCCAACGGGTATAGGGCCGGGCGCGATACCCCAAGTCGGGGTCATACATGTAGAGTGACTTTCGGAAAACCACGTCATTAAAAACAAGCAGTAGAAATTCCAGAAATAAAAACGAAAGCAGGATGGTTAGCAGAATCTTTAGACTAAAAACCAGCCCGCGCTTGAGTGAGGCCATAAAACTAGATCACCATCCCTCGACCGCCCGTTCCTGGGCCGGCCAGCCGCGTCCGCTGCCGGGTTGGCCCCCGCCGCCCTCGCGCTCATTTTGGGTCAGGCGCATGCCCCAGCGGCCGCGCTGAGCATTGATAAACATCTTGGCCATGCGGCCCAAATCTTTAGAGCCGGAAACCCGCAGTTTATGCAAATTAACCTCGTTGACCATCCAGCGGGTGGCGTAATTATAAAAACGGCGGGAATAGCGCCCGTTGACCTTCAGATCGCGGTCGGTGCGGATAGCCCAATCCAAGTGAGAAACCACCTGGCTCTCCACGGCCTGGTAGTAGCGCGTGCCCTTGATCGGATAGGCCACGGTGGTCAGGAAAATATCGGGGTTGGACTTTTTGAGATGGTCTACCGTCGCTTCGATGTCGGCGACCTCTTCACCCTCATAGCCGAGCATGATGAACATGCCCACTGAGATACCCCTGGCCTGCAACAATTTGGTTTTGGCCTGCACATCCTCGATGTTGGCCTTGCGCTGCATCCGGTCCAGAATGCGCTGCGAGCCGCTTTCGGCCCCGATCCACAACCGGTCGCACTGCATCTCGGCCAGGGCGTCAATGATTTTGTCGTTGAGCCGGTCGGCCCGGCTGATGCACTCGAAGGGGATTTTGAGATTGCGCTTTTTTAACTCGTCGGCATATTGCAGAAACCAGCGGGGATGGATGGTCAGCACATCGTCGGCGTACCACAGTTGGTCAGGCTGGTAGCGCTCGGCAATCCAGGCGACTTCATCGGCCACATCCTGGGGAGTGCGGCGGCGGTGGGTTTCGCCAAAGACCGAGTGACTGCACCAGGTGCAGGTATAGGGACAGCCCCGCGCGGTGATGAGCGAAACCGAACTGACGCCGTGATGGGTTTTCCAGGTGGACAGGTAACGGTCCAGGTCAATCGCTTCGCGGTCGGGCCAGGGTTGGGCCGACAGATCGGCAATTTGGGGCCGGGCCGGGGTTTTGACAAGCTGGCCCAATTCATCGCGGAAGACCAGCCCAAAAACACCGTGCAGCCGGTGCGGGCCGTGTTGAGCCAGCGCCGGAATCAATTCTTCCAGCGTCACTTCGCCCTCGCCAATAACGACCGCATCCGCGCCAAAATCGAGGTATTCCTGGGCATAATTAGGAGGTTCCGGCCCACCGACGACCACCCGCGCCCCAACTTCTTGGCAGAGCCGGATCATCTTGAGCACGTTTTGCTTGGTCATCAGGTTGCAGTACAGTCCGACCAGGCCGGGCCGGGTTTGGCGTACATAAGCTTCAAATTCGGCCAGGGTGGCAAAGGTGCTGTCGTACACTTCAACATGGAACCCTTTGGCCTTGAGATGGGAGGAAATGTACAGCAGCCCCAGGGTGGGGTAAGGCTTCATGATTTTTTGTTCGTGCTCATCCTCGGCGATGAAGTAGCCGTGGGATAATAAAATATCCATGTCTATACTCCTTAACGTTAAACTATGGAACGAGCAACGTTCAACGTTAATTAATCCCACCACATCTCAACCAACCGTTGCTCTTCGATGAAACTGTCACCCAACTGCCGGTTAGTGGCCTCGCGTTCATAAACCTCGACGGTGTCGGCCTGCCAATCTTCGGCCAATTCGGCTAGACGATAGGCATTGCGGGCATCTGTAGCCAGGATGTAGAGAGTGTCCACATGCCAAATGTTACGATCCAAGTCACGCAGTTTGATCAAATCACTACGATCCATCAACACTGCCTGCCACCAGTCTCGGTGGGTCAACAAATCCGCCGCGACCCTCTTGCCATCAAAGTTGTTGAATTGCTGACGGCGGATGAGTTCGAGTTGGATCTCTTGGGCGGTGGCTTGGGTTAGAGGAGAAGTATTATTTGTGTCCATCCTTATCACTTACTTTGAAAGCTAGTTTCAGTGGATCCAAATTTGAGGAGCCAGCACGCCCACGTGCGGCGGTGTTCGGCACGTGGGCGTGCCCGCTTCGCGTCCTCGGAAAATTGGATCTACTTATGGATATTATCCGTGAGCCACCTTAAGCTGATTGTAACTCCAGTTGGACAGGGTCATCATGCTGCACTTTTGCCAGCCGGCGTAATTGGGCCGACGATTTGACCAAGCGGGCCAGGTTCAGGGGGATGGTGGCGGCCTGGCGGAGATGAGCCGGGCGCAGCGTGGCCGGATTCTTCAGGGCTTTGGTCACGTTGCGCCAGGCTTTGCGGGCGCGATACTCGTGGTGGACGCGGTGATGGAGCACCCGGTAAAAATCGGCCACAAAGGGCCCGCGATAGAGCATATCCAAATCGTCGGAGTGGAGCCAGTTGGTCTTTTCGCCCAGTTGAATTTTGACGTTCTCGTAAAATTTGGTGCCGGGCAGGGGATAGGAAACGGAAATGCCGATATTGTCCGGCTGGCACTCGCGAACCATTTTTAAGGTTTCCTCGATTTCGGCCCAGCCTTCACCGGGGTAACCAAACTGGAGGAAAAAGCACATCTCGACGCCGACCCGGTGCAGCCGCTCGGTGGCAGTGTAGATGTCTTCCACCTTGGTATCTTTATCCATCGCATCCAGAATCTTTTGCGAGCCAGACTCGGCCCCCACCCAGACGGTTTTACAGCCGGCCCGGCTCAACGCCCCGGCCACTTCCGGGGTGATCAGATCAACCCGCTGCAGGCACTTAAAGGGAACGACGGCGTTCTGTTCCACTGCCAGTTGGCTGAATCGTTCAATCCAGCCCGGTTTGAGGCCAAAAATATCGTCGGCAAACCAGATGTGGTCGGGCTTGAAGCTCTCTTTGAGCCATTTCAGTTCGGCCACTACATTTTCCGGGCTGCGGCTGTTGTAGCGGCGGCCATAAATCGGCTTGGCGCACCAGTTACAGCGATAGGGGCAGCCGCGGGTGGTGACCATGTTCATCGAGTAATAGCCATGATGCTGAACCCAGATTTTTTGATAGCGGGCAATATCTACCAAATCCCAGGCCGGAAAAGGGAATTTATCCAAATCCTTCACAAAGGGCCGCTCGGCCGTGCGCTGAATTTGTCCCTCCTGCTGCCAGGCCAGGCCCAGCATGGACTCCAGTGGCTGCTCGGTTTTGCCGCTCAGCCGGTCGAGCAGTTCACCCAGGGTCAGCTCGCCTTCACCCACCAGAAGATAGTCAACCCCGTGTTGAAAATACTTTTCGGCGTGGTCGGTGGCATCGGAGCCGGAGATAATCACGGTGCAGCCCCGGGCTTTGGCCGCTTCGGCCATCGTAAAGGCGGCCTGGCGCATACGCAGCAAACACATTTTGCTGAGGTAGTTAAAGCTGTCCTCATACAGCACGGCATATTTGGGCCGAACTCTATCCAGCGCGGCCTCCCACTCGGCCTCCGACTCGGCCAGCATGGCGTCAAATAAGGCCACCTCATAACCGTGCTGGCGAATGTAAGAAGCCGCGTAAAGGCTGCCCAGAGGCGGATAAGGCTGCATCGCTTCCCACAGCTTGGGATCAAAACGCAGATAATAGGATTGTCCAAAGAGAACGTCAGTCATGATTAACTCCAAGGCAGGGAGTAGGTAGTAGGGAGTAAGTAGTAAGGGTTTTCTCCCCTACTACCTACTACCTACTACTTACTACTTACACCATTTTTCAAGTTGCCATTGACGGAATAGGCCTGTAGCCGCTGTTGGTAGGCGGTCATGGTCCGGTTGTTGTGCCCATCGTAATGGCCTTTGCAGGTATCGGGGGTAAACACCACTTTATCCAGCGCACCGTGTTTAGCCGCCAGACGGGTGTGCTTGGTAATTTGAATCTTCTGGGCAATTTTTTCCAAAGCATCGCCGATGGGTCCGGCCAACAAAAACTCTCCAATTTTTTTGACAAATAGTTGCAGGGGCGATAAGCGGTCGTTGATTTTTTCCAGGTTCAGGCCGTAGCCTTGCGGCAAATACCCGGTGACCCAGGTGTTGATTTCCCGCATTTTGATATAAAATTCCTGGCCGTAGAGGGGGATCATTTGCAGCATCTCGCGGGCGATAAACAGGTTATTTTCCTCAAAGTAGAGCACATTTTCGCTGAGTAAATAGTTGGGACAAAGATTGACCCCGCGCCAGCGGCCAAAGCGGACCATCAGGATAATCAAGGCGCGACAAAGCCACAGCCGCCCTGGCCGGGTGATAATCAGGTAATCAATATCGTCCACCCCGTCGCGGGGATTATCAACCGCCAACGAGCCGGTGACGGAGACCATGCGGATAAAAGGCAGCGCCGCTACCCAGCGGCCATAGCGGATGGCTTTGGGCCACAACACCTGCGAGGCAGCCCACCGCTCGCGCCGTTTGTTAATCAGATGAGGTTTACCCGGCAGGGTATAAAATTGGTCAACCAGAATGACCGCTTTACTCTCAATCGCCTGAGCCAACAAGGTTTTGACCTCTTCGGGCGTGGTTCTAAACTCCAGAAATTTGTAAATTTCGTCAAAGGTCAGGGGGAAGTCGAAGATGTCGGCATAGAGAATTGGCTTTAAGACCTCTTCGACAGATGGGCCATTAGCGTTCCGTTTATGCGGTTGGTCCATGGTGATGAGAGCTATCCTTTTGATGAGGCCCTGGTGGGCCGGGATCAATTTCGGTTGGGCACAAGCTCTACAGGTTGGGGTAAGGTTATGGACAGGTTTAAGGTAGAATTTTAACAACGACTGGGCAAACGGTCAAAAAACCAAGCATTTTAATTTTCTTTTCGGCCAATGGATAGATAAAAATAATGCGTAATGCGTGATGCGTGAGAATTTTTTCACGCATCACGCATTACGTATCACCCACCAAATTCTATCTCTGTGACCAAAAAGAAAATCACGGGGTACTAATTTTGCAACTGGATCACAAACTCATAGGCCGGTTTGCTGGCGCTATCGGGGTCAACGGTGAGGGTATACGTGCCTGTTTCAGGCAGCTCCACCGGTCCGGTATCGCTGTTGTAAATGTTAAAAATCTCTGTCCGGCCATCCGGGGCGTAGAGAATAAAGTACGTGCCCTGGCTGGAGTTTTGCAGATCGAACAAAATGCTCTGCCCGGCTGAACCTTCGAGGGTGTACGTTTCCGTCTGGCCGGGGATTTCGATTTCGCCGCTGACAAACTCCCCAAACTCGATTGACCCCCACTCAATCACCGGCGGGTCAACATCCCACAGAGTGAACTCATAGGCCGGTTTGTTGGCGCTGTCGGGGTCAACGGTTAAGGTATACGTTCCGGCCTGTTCCAGCACCAGCGGCCCCTGGTCGCTGTTGTAGATGTTGAAAACCTCAGTCCGGCCATCGGGCGCGGTCAGGGTGAAGTAGGTTCCTTCACTGGTGTTTTGCACATCAAAATAGAGGGTTTGCTCGGCCTCCCCCTCAAAGGTGTAGGTTGCCGTCTGGCCAGGGATTTCGATTTTGCCGCTCACAAACTCACCAAACTCGATTGCCCCCCCTTCAATCACCGGCGGGTCAATATCCCAGAGAATAAACTCAAAAGCCGGTTTGTTGGCGCTGTCGGGGTCAACAGTTAGGGTGTAGGTTCCGGCCTGTTCCAACACAATTGGCCCCTGGTCGCTGTTGTAGATGTTGAAAACCTCGGTCCGGCCATCGGGCGCGGTCAGGTTGAAGTAAGTTCCTTGACTTGTATTTTGTACGTCAAAGTAAATGGTCTGCCCGGCTGTGCCCTCGAAGGTGTAGCTGGCGGTCTGGCCCGGTATTTTGATCTCGCCGCTTGTAAATTTACCCGGCTCGATGGCCCCCCCGGCAATGGTAGACGGGTTGACATCCCAAATGACAAACTCGTAAGCGGGCACATTGTCGCCATCCGGGTCTACCAGCAGGGTGTAGTCTCCGGCTTGTTCCAGCACAATCGGCCCCTGGTCGCTGTTGTAGATGTTAAAAATCTCAGTCCGGCCGTCGGGGGCGGTCAGCTTGAAGTAGGTTCCTTCAGTGGTATTTTCCACATCAAAATAGATGGTCTGCCCGGCCGATGCCGCAAAAGTATAGCTGGCCGTATCTTCGGGGGTGGTAATTTTGCCGGAGACATACTGCCCCAGCGGAATCTGGCCTTCGGCGCTGACCGCGCCGCCCGGCTGAGCCGGGGTTTGGGGCAGTTCGGCCACCGCTTCGGCCACCACCCGCTGGATGTCCTCTTCGCTCTGGGCGTCGTGGTACTCGCCGCCGGCAGCCTGGGCCATCTCTTCCAGTTGCACCCGGTCGCCCTCACTCACCCCCAGGCCAATCAACTGCAAATCAAATTCGATGCCCAACCGCTGGCTGAGAATTTGCAGTTGTCCTACGGCGTCGGCCTCGCAGGTATCGAGACCGGCGGTGATGATAATCAAGGTGTTGTGGGTATCGCGGGTCAGGTCAAAATCGCCAATGGCCTGGACAATCGCCTCGGTCAGCGGCGCTTCGCCGGCCGGGGTGACGCCGGCCAGGCTGTTGACCAGCCGCCCGCCCTGCCCGGTGGCCGGCTCAACCAAAAGCTTGGTATCCCGGCAAGGTTCAGTCCCGGACACGCCGCCGCCAAAGACCCGCAGCCCGGCGTTGACATTGCCCGGCAATATTTCCAGCTCTTTAGCCAGGGCGGCCCGAGCAATATCCATTTTGGTCCGGTCGTTGATGGTCTCATTCATCCCCTGCGAGGCATCCACAATGAACTGCCAGGTGGCCAGCGAGGGCGCGGGCCGCAGCCAGAAGTAAGCGCCCACACCGGCGGCTCCCGCCAGCAGACACAAAATAACCAAAACCGCCCCGCCCAGCAGCAGCCAGGGCATGCGCTGCTGTTTAGCCTGGGTCTTTTTCTTTTTCGACTTCGACTTGACCGCGCCGGGGGTGGTTGCCTTCTCCGGCGTCACCTGGGTAGCGTTCTCGTCGGGGGGTAATAAATCGGGTGGAATCGGCGCGCCGGGGGCCTGGTTGAGACTGCGTTTGAGGGCATCCACAAAGGCGGCGGCGGTCTGATAACGCAGGGCTGGGTCTTTGGCCGTAGCTTTGAGCACCACCCCTTGCAGCACATCGGGAATATCGGGGCTGAACTCACGGGGCGGCGGCAGCGGGTCGTTGATGGCTTTGAGCATGACCGCCAGCGGCGTGTCGGCGCTGAACGGGACCCGCCCGGTTAGCATTTCATACAGCACAATGCCCAGCGAGTAAATATCGGCCGGCGGGCCGACATCCGACTGCCCCCGCGCCTGTTCCGGCGACATGTAAGCCGGGGTGCCGATACCCACTCCGGTCTGGGTCATGCGTTCTTCCATAGCCAGCATTTTGGCGATGCCAAAATCCATGAGGATGGCCTGGCCTTCGGGGGTGAGCATGATATTGGCCGGTTTAATATCGCGGTGGACCACGTTGCGCCCGTGGGCGTAACCCAGAGCCGAAGCCACCTGCTCCAAAATAACCGCCACCTGGCTAAAGGGCCGCACCTGGCCGTGCTGGGTCAGATAGGATTTGAGGTCCTGGCCTTCGACAAACTCCATGACCATGTAGTACAGGTTATCCTGCACCCCAAAATCGTGCATCTGGACGATATTGGGGTGGCGCAGGGCCGCGACCGCCTGGGCTTCGCGCTGGAAGCGTTCCTTGAAGCCCTCTTCGGCCACAAATTCCGGGCGGATGACCTTGAGCGCCCGATGAACGGCCAGGCCGGTGTGAAACGCCTTGTACACATCGGCCATACCGCCCCGGCCCAACCGCTGGATAATTTGATAATTGCCAATCGTCTGCCCGACCAAGTCAGCCATAGTTCACCTCGCTGCAATGGTTGTCTTTATGAGGCTGAGGCTAAGCAGGATAAAACAGCCTAACTTTACTTAGCCTTAGCCTCAGCCTTAGATGGTGAGTCATTACTAAAATTGTAATCACTCTGCCGTAAGTTACAATTGCCAGCCGCCAATTACTGAGTTTTTAAGGTTCGGGTGTTCGCTCTGATTTTATCATAGCTATGAGCGGGGAGGGCCGCCGCCGGGGAGATCAATCTTCACAAATTGCGCCCGTTCGGGTCGGGTCAAAGTTGGTTGGCCAGGCGGTGGTCTGATTATACCGGGCGGCGCTCAGATTTACCCCGCTGAGGTTGGCCTGTGTGAGGTTGGCCTGTTTGAGATTGGCCTGCCTCAGGTCTGCGCCGCTCAAGTCCACTCGACTCAGGTCGGCTTTGCTACAATTCGTCTCTCTCAAGCTGGCCTGCCTGAGATTCGCGTCGCCAAGATTGGCCTGACTCAGACTGGCCCGGCTGAGGTCGGCCTCACCCAAGTTGGCCCGGCTCAGAGTCGCCTGGCTTAAATTAGCCCCGCGCAGATTGGTCTTGATCAGTTTGGCCTGGCTAACATTGGCTTTACTGAGGTTGGCCTCACTCAAATTGGCCATAAAAAGATTGGCCCCGCTGAGGTCGGCCTGGCTCAGGTCAGCTTCCTGAAGGTTGGCTCCAATCAGGTCAACCCCGCGTAGGTCCATTCGGCTGAGGTCGGCCCGCAGCAGTTCCGCCCCGCTGAGTTTGGCCCGGCGGAGTTCCACCTCGCTGATCTTCGTTCCGCCCAATTTCGCCCGGAGCAGTTCGGTTTCACCCAGGCCGGCCCCAAAAAGTTCCGGCTTTTCACCCCTTTCCCTGGCCGAGGCGACGATTTGGATGACTTGGTCTCGTGTAAGTTTGGTCATTTGCTTACCGGGCTGTCAGGAGCAGGGAGTCAATTTCTTTGATGGCCTCGGTGGTGGATACGCCGGCTGCGGTGGCCCATTCCTGATAGAGACTCTGCCGGGTTTTTTGCAGCAGGGCGGTGTCGGTCTGGCCCAGGGGTTTGCGCCAGTTCCAGGCGGTTAAATCTCGCACCACCTCACAGATGATCTGGAAAGTGCCTTGTTTCAAACGGCCGACCAGTTCGTGATGGCGACGGTGGTGATTTTTTTCCAGAGGGACCGGAGCGCTTTTCAACAAGTTGCGGTAGTAATCAAGGTCACTCTTAACCGTTACCAGCCGAAGCCCATTCACGGGCTGGGCTTCGACCGGTATCCAAATGCTGTGTTTTGAAAGAGCAATCTTGTAGTACAGGCGCGTCCCCTGCTCAGAAAAATCTTTTTCTTCAATCTCTCTAATGTGCCCAATCCCGTGCGCGGGCAGCACAACCGGGTCGCCAATTTTAAATTGCATCAGATGCTCTCCCTTCTGCCCGCTTAGCGGCGACTGCCGCCGCGGTTGCCAAAGCCACTGCCGCCACGATTGCCAAAGCCACCGCGATCTTCCCGGGGTTTAGCCAGATTAACCTTCAGTTCACGATCCTCCAGGCTAAAGCCGTTTAACATACTGACCGCTTTTTGGGCTTCGGCCTGGGTGCTCATTTCCACAAAGGCGAAACCTTTGGAATTGCCGGTATCCCGATCTTTGATCACCGCTACCGAGGCCACCTGACCGGCTTTGGCAAACAACGTGCGCAGGTCATCCTCGGTGGTTTGGTACGATAAATTTCCCACATAAAGCTTTACTTCCATAATTCTTGGGTCTCCTTGAGACTGGCTCGGCGAGCCGATAATAAAAACACTGACCTCCCATTTTGGGTACTCAGTTTAACCAAAACGACCACGTTCTATCATCAACAGAGCGTTTCGTTATCAGGTTCAGCAGAGGGTGTGGCGGGGCGAATTAGCTTGACCGGGCCGGGTCAGACCCCGCATTTTGTTTAAGCCGCTCAAACAACTTGGGAAGTTGGTCAAACTCGGTTGACTTATCCAAAAAGAAGTCGGCCCCGGCGCTCAGACAGCGCTGCCGGTAGCCCGAATACGGATAATTGGTCAAAATAATGACCAGAGGCGCAGGCTTATCTTGTTTGATATTTTGTAAAACATCAATGCCACTGCCATCTGGCAACCGAATATCCAGGATCACCACATCTGGCTGGAGCTTCCGAATCCCGCTGATGGCCTCGGCCACATTCCCCGCCTGGCCCACAATTTCAACCCCGGCCAATTCATCCAGCAATGTAACCAAATGTTCTCGCACGATGAGCGAATCATCGGCGATAAAGACTTTGATCTGGGAATTCGGACGTAAAAATATCATGACCTATACCACCAGGATACCCGATTAATCTTCTAAAAACTATCGGTGAAATGCTGATACTTATGTAGGGGATGCGCTTACTTCTCTGTCGGTATTTGCCCTACAATACATTGTCAGTATCTTATGTTATCTGACTTAATCATACCTGATCCTTTAACAACACTCCAGAGGGGGACTATCCCTTATACAAATTGGTATACTTAGAAAGCCTGAAACCGGTTTCATCACGACATACAGAATTTGACTCTGCAAAAAACTGCCTTATAATGAAACCGGTTTCATCAAAGACCGTTTTCAAATCCTTATTCAAGGGCGATAAGGTTAGAGCAACCAGATATGTGTTCAGTTACCCAATGTCGGGGCAGTAACGCTAAATTTTTGAAGCGCATTAAAATACAACCAGCCACCGGCGAGGTTCCGCTCGTGGGTTGCGGTTGTATTTTTTTTGTTTGTCCCCCGGTGATTGTTGCGCTGGCTGACAAATTATGAGTCGAAAATCATCCTCTGTAACCATTCGTGATGTGGCGCAAAAAGCGGGAGTTTCACCGGCTACGGTGAGCCGTTACCTTAATGATAGCGCTCCGATTTCTCCGGAAGTCGCCGAACGAATTCAGCAGGTGATGAGCGATCTGCAATATGTTCCCTCTGCCGCCGCCCGGCAGCTTGCCACGCAAAAATCCCGCGCCATTGGGGTGCTGCTGACAGATTTAGACAGTGTGTTTTTTCCGCCCTTAATTAGCGGGATTGAGTCAATTGTGCAACAAGAGGGATACAATTTGCTGGTGGCCTCACGCTGGGTGGGGAATGGGGTTGACGCCCAACTCCCCATCGGTCCTCATAATGCTGATGGTCTGATTGTCTTTCCCGGCAGCCTCACTGATGATGAAATTCTCAAACTGCACCAGGCCGGTTTTCCAGTGGTGTTAATCTACCAATCATCCCCGGAAGGCTCAAACATTCCCAGTGTGACGGTTTGGAATAAGCGAGCCACCAGAGAACTGATTGATCACCTCATCGAGGTGCATCACCGCCGCAGCATTGTTTTTGTGCGCGGTCCCGCCGACAATGAAGACTCCCAGCGGCGAGAGCTGGGCTATCAAGAGTCGCTAGAGGTCCATGGGATTGCTTACAACCCCAATTTGATCATCTCCGGGGAATATAATCGCAACGACGCCTATCAAGCCATGTCCAAATTCCTGGAAAACGGGCACCCTGATTTTGATGCCGTATTTACGGGCAACGATGACTCTGCGATTGGGGTGATGAACGCGCTTAATGAAAAAGGATTGCGCATCCCTGACGACATCAGTGTGGTGGGGTTTGATGACCTGGAATTATCAGCTTTTTTGACCCCGCCCCTGACCACGGTTAATGCGCCGACAGAGGGGGTGGGCAAAACGGCGGCCCAATACTTGTTCAAATTGCTGGCCAGCCAGGAAGTTGAGCCTGTAACCTTGTTGTCCACCCAAATTGTCATCCGGCGTTCTTGTGGCTGTTCCGAATGATTTCAGAGGCTAAGGCTGAGGCTGAGGCTAAAGGTGCAGGATCAATCTTTGTACAGGATTGCGCAAATTCGTCACGATTTAGCGTGACCAGTTCCCGTATGTCATTTCGAGCGCCAGCGAGAAATCTTGGTCCTTGCCTGGAAGTTTAGGCGGCGGGGAAGAAGATTCCTCCCTACGGTCGGAATGACATGACTCGCCCTGATTTCGTAACGAACTAATGCAAAACTGTTCTTAGCCTCACCCCTTCGGCGCACCCGAAGGGCGTAGACTCAGCCTTAGCCTTGAACGAGTGAGCAGTTACAATTGAAAATTTATTTTTAATGAAAGGAGGTGCTGCGCCCCCTATAATTAACTAAAACCATGATAACGTTGGTTTAATCGCTAAAAATATTTAATTCTACAGAGGAGAAAAAATGAAAACGAAGTGGTTTTTAATGACTGTTTTGTTACTGGTTGCTTCTTTGCTGCTGGTAACCCAGGGCACGGCTTTGGCTCAAGACCCAACCGACGCCGATTCTCTGCCCCGCGAAGAAACCCTGTACTTCAATGGTCAACAGTGGGGGCCGGTGGTGGGTTGGAATCCCTACTCCACCAGCAACAATAATGCCATGGCTATTGCTAATAATCAGGAAAACGCTCGCGTCATCATGTTTGAAACCCCCTATCTATACAACATGCTCGATGGCAAGGTCTATCCTTTACTGGCTGATGGTGATTATGCGTGGAACGCTGACCGCACTGAACTCACCTTTAAGCTCAAAAAGGCCGCCAAATGGAGCGATGGCACCCCGGTAACCGCAGAAGACGTGGCTTATACCTGGGCGACCCATGTCAAGTATGAGACTCCTATCGGCACGGGCAACGTAGATTACATTGAGGACATCGTAGCCGAAGATCCCCAGACGGTGGTGATCAAAGCTAAACTGGATGCGGATGGCAAAGCAGTCAACCCTCTGCTGGTGGCTGCCTACGTGAGCACCAACTATGTTATTCAGAAAGCCTGGACTGAAACCCTGGAAGAACGCGCTGGCGGCGATGCCACCAAGTTGTTGGCCGATCCCGCGGAGGATGTGGTTTACTCCGGGCCTTATCATGGTTACTTTTGGGATGAGACCAAGGTTGTCTACGTGCGCGATGACAACTACTGGGGCCAGGATAAGTCTATGTGGGGCAAACTGCCTGTTCCCAAGTACCTGGGGCACGTGATCTATAAGGATAACGCCGCCGGTTCTGCGGCCCTGGCCAAAGGTGAAGTGGATGTCAGCCAGCAGTTTAACTCTAATGTTAACCTTCTGTGGGAAAACTATGGCCTGCCCATCTCGACCTACCTGCCTGAGCCGCCTTATCAAATTGGGGCCAGCCTCCCCACGGCCTACTACAACCTGAAATCTCCTGGTTTGGACCAGGTGGCGGTGCGCAAGGCCATTGCCATTGCGGTTGACTACCCCACCATCATTGCCAACGCCATGACCAACCAATCCGCCACCTTCGAGCAGGTGCCGCGCTCACTCATGAACCCCACCGAGGCTGAGCAGGCCATGTATGATCATGCTGCCGTTAAAGACTTGCAGTGGGCTGGCAACGATATCGAAGGGGCCAAGAAACTGCTCGATGACGCCGGGATTGTGGATAGCGATGGTGACGGCTGGCGTGAATACAAAGGCAAGAACCTGCACTATGTGGCCACCTGCCCCAACGGCTGGTCCGACTGGCAGGCGGCGATTGAAGTGGTCGCTGCCGCCGGCAAAGAAATTGGCATTGACATCACCACCAACTACCCTGAATGGTCCGTGTACCAGACCGTCGTCACCGCCTCGGATAAGCCTCTGCCCGAAGGCTATGACATCTTTATGATGTGGACTGACGGCGCCGGTCCCATCCAACCCTGGGGACGCATTCGCAAACTGCTCAGCTCTGAATTTGTGGGCATGGCCGGCAACTGGAACGGTAACTGGGGCCAGTACAGCAATCCCAAAGTGGATGCCTTGATCAACTCCATCCCCAATGAAACCGACCCCGCCAAGCTGAAGGAGACATACACGGAACTGGTCAAGATTTACCTGACCGAAGTCCCCTCTTTCACGCTCATGTATCGCCCTCAAAACTTCCATACGGTCAATGAAACGGTTTGGACAGGCTTCCCCTACGATGGCGACGGCATCGAACCACCCGTTCCCCCGTTGAACCTGACCGACGGCTACTCTATTGCCGGGCTTTATAACCTGGAGTTGGTTGAGGAAGGGTTGGCTTCGCAGTAAGTTTACCCCTCAGTTAGTAACAACAGTCATGCCCCGGTGTGGGGCATGACTGTTGAATTTTAACGCCTGTAATAGGTAACTAGTACAACGCGGCGTAAATGACCCTACAGATCGTAGTGACGACTTTAGTCGTTTTGGGCAGGTTAAGCGACTGAAGTCGCCACTACAAACTGTAAACTTACTTCCGCCCAAGTGTACTAGTCAGTCATGTCATTTCGAGCGACGTTAGGAGCGAGAAATCTTCTATACCGTGGTTTGCAGACAACGGTCTCAGAGATTTCGAGGCTGAAAGCCGAGAAATGACATGAGGAGTGGTAGTTACCCGCCGGCTAAAACGCGCCATTTGTGGCCCACTTAGGTGAACTGACAGGAGGTGAACATTGAAAGGGTATCGAAAGTATTTCCTCAATAAACTCATGTGGTTTGCCGTTACCTTCGTCGCGGCTTTTATCTTGAATTTCACCCTGCCCCGCCTTATGCCGGGCGATCCTGTGGCCGCCATTGTGGCCAGATTTGCCCAGGGTATGAGCAATGCGACTGGGGTCCAGGCCATTTATGAGCAGTACACCAAACTGTTTGGCACCGACAAACCCATTGTTGAACAATTTTTCATCTACGTCCAAAATGTGGCGCGCGGTGATTTTGGTTACTCGTTTAGCCAATATCCCAGAACAGTGGCCGATGTGCTTAAGGCTTCCATTATGTGGACCATCTGTTTGCAGTTCCCGGCCATTATCGTTGGTTGGCTAATCGGCAACACACTCGGCGCATTGGCAGCCTATCTGCGAGGGGGCTTTGATAAAATTCTGCTGCCCATCAGTATTTTTGTCAGCGGGCTGCCGGCCTTTGGCATGGCCATTATTTTGCTGGTTATTTTTGCCGTCACTTTAGAATGGTTTCCCACCTCCGGTGGCTACGGGTTTGATCTCATCCCCAGCTTTACCTGGCCTTTTATCTGGTCTGTCTTCGTTCATTATCAATTGCCATTTTGGTCACTTGTGTTAATTGCCATTGGGGGGCAGGCGATTGGGATGCGCTCGATGGCCATCTATGAATTGAATGCGGACTATGTAAAGTACAGCCGCTTTATGGGCATCAAAGACCGCAAAATTGTGGGCTATGTCTTTAGAAATGCGATGCTGCCGCAGGTAACCGGTTTGGCCCTATCCATTGGCACGATGGTTGGCGGTGCATTGGTCGCAGAGATCATCTTTAGTTATCCGGGGCTGGGCACCACGCTGCTAAACGCAATAACGGGACAGGATTATCCGCTTGTCTCTGCTATAACGTTGATTATTACCATCATGGTTCTGGTGGCAACGTTTGCCATCGAGATTGTTTATGGTTTTATTGACCCGCGTATTAAAGCGGCGCAGTCAGATTAGAGGGGGTGCAGCCATGAAACACACCATTCGCCAGATTTTTCGCTCCACTAATTTTATCATCGGCTTTGTCATCTTTATGGCCATCCTGCTGACCGTGGTGATCTATCCGATTATCATACCGGACCCGCCCCTAGCCATTATTGGTCAAGGCACTTTCTTTCCTCCCGGAACTTATGTTAGTGTCTATGACAGCGTGGGCAGTACGGCCTACACCCTGAACCTGGGCGATCCTGCTTCCCAACGAATTGCCGACAAATTGGACAATGAGAAGCGCCTTGAGATGAAAGCCTGGCTGGTAGCCAGCGGCATCCCTGAAAGCGAAATCAACCTCACCGACGCCGAAAAACTTCTGGCGCAATGGCAAGAGAATTATGACCCGAAAAAAAGACTGCCCGGCATGACGATTGCCAGGCTGAGGTCTTATCAGCGGCTCGATGCCTCGCTACAGGGGCTTTTATCAACCGGACCGCTCATCATTGCGGCGCAAAATCCGGAATCCAACACCCTGGAACAGACCGGCGCGGTTAACCAAACTGATTACGTGAATATTAATCAGTTGACCAACGTGCGGACGCTGCCGCTTGGCACCGATAACTTTGGCCGGGATGTGCTCACGGAACTGGTAACAGCCACCAGAGTATCCTTACAAATTGGTCTTGTGGCCGGGCTGGTTGCCACCTTCATCGGCTTGACGTTAGGCTTGCTGGGCGGATATGTGGGCGGGCTGGTAGATGATGTGATTATGTTCGTCACCAATATATTTACCGTTATCCCCAGCTTTGTGTTGTTGATTTTGATTTCATTCAGCATTGGGCAGGAACATCGGGGGGCTTTTGTCATCGCCCTGGTGATCGGCTTAACCTCCTGGGTCTGGACCACCAGGGCCGTGCGAGCGCAGGTCATTTCGCTGCGTAACCGGGATCATGTCAATTTATCCAAACTATCCGGGCACTCTATTACCCATATCATCACCCGCGATATTCTGCCTTACATCGCTTCTTATGTAATTATGGCCCTGATTTTACAGATTTCCTCGGCTATTCTGGTTGAGGCAGCGTTATCCGTTCTTGGGCTAGGCCCCCGCACCACCGAAGTGCCAACCTTGGGCTTGATGATGAACTGGGCCATGATTTACCAGGCGCATCTCCTGGACAAATGGTGGGCCTACCTCCCGGTCATTGTAACCATCGCCTTGATTTCATTCTCATTGAATTTGATGAATACTGGCCTCGACCAGGTATTTAATCCGGCTTTGCGGGATTAGGGGGATTGATATGGCAAACGTTATCCTGGAAGTCAATGAGCTAACCACAAAATATGTTACCCGCTTTGGCGAAGATATTTACGCCGTTGACCATGTCTCGCTAAAACTGGAAGAAGGTAAATCGCTGGGCATTGCCGGGGAGTCCGGCTGCGGAAAGTCCACGCTGGCGCTGAGCCTGATGGGCTATTACTTTCCGCCGCTGCATTACACCAGCGGCGATATTATCATTTGCGGGACGAATATTTCTAAAATGTCCCCGGATAACGTGCGCAAGTCAATCCTGGGCAAAGAGATTGCCTATATCCCCCAGGCCGCCATGAACGCGCTTAACCCCACCCAAAAGATCATCAATTTTATTGAAGATGTTTTTCAAGCCCACGAGCCAAACAAAAACAAAAAAGAGATTTACGAGATTGCCCGAAAATCCTTTGAAGTTCTGGGGCTTCCGGCCGAGGTTTTGCAAAAATATCCGGTTGAACTTTCGGGGGGGATGAAACAGCGCACCGTAATTGCCATTTCGGTGCTGCTTCACCCCAAAGTGCTGATTGCGGATGAGCCTTCCTCGGCCCTCGACGTGACCTCACAGAAAATGGTCATCAAGATGCTGCGGAACCTGATGGAAAAGGGCTTCATCAAATCAATGATCTTTATCACCCACGAACTGCCGCTGCTTTACAACGTTACCGATGATATTATGGTCATGTACGCCGGGCAGCTTGTGGAAATTGGCACGGCCAAACAAACCGTGTTTGATCCAATTCATCCTTATGCCAAAGGGCTGATGGGCTCTATTATTGTGCCGGAAGAAGGGCTGCGCCAGGTCAAACTGACGGCTATCCCCGGCGTGCCGCCTAACCTTAAAAAACCGCCGGCCGGCTGTCGCTTTGCCGCCCGCTGTAAATACGCCAAGCCGGAATGTCAGGTTATACCCGTTCAACTTCACCCGGCGAGTGATGGCCGATTTTACCGCTGTATCTTTTCTGAAGCAGAACTGAGGGAGGCTTACAACCATGGCTGATGAAAAACCATTGTACCTGAGCGCCAAAGGGCTGACCAAAGTGTTTGGTTTGGGCCGTCATAAAACCGTCGCCGTTGACCAGGTAGACCTTGACCTCTACCAGGGTGAAGTCGTCTCGATTGTGGGGGAATCGGGCAGCGGCAAGACCACGCTATCAAAAATCCTGCTGGGGCTAATCAACCCCACCGCCGGTGAAATTTACTTTGAGGGTAAAAAACGCGATCTCAGTTCGCACCAAAAAAAGAAAGAATACTGGAAAAATATCCAGGCTATCTTTCAAGACCCGTTCTCGTCATACAACATCTTTAACAAAATTGATTCCGTCCTGTTAGATTGCATTAACATGCGCAACGGCAGTAATCTGCCAAAGGACAAAAAAGTAGAGCTGATGGCCGAGGCTTGCAGCTTTGTTAACCTCAAGTTCGAGGAATTGACCAACAAATATCCGTTTGAACTGTCCGGCGGGCAGCAGCAGCGCCTTATGATTGCCCGCATCTTTCTGCTGAAGCCCAAAATTCTGCTGGCCGATGAACCGACCTCCATGATTGATGCCTGCTCGCGGGCCACCATTCTGGACCAACTCATGAAACTGCGCGACGACATCGGCATGACGGTTATTTTTATCACCCATGATATTGGCCTGGCTTATTACGTTTCCGACAAGGTTTATATTATGGAGCGCGGCAGATTTGTGGAAAGCGGCCCGCCCGACGCGGTGATTCTGCGCCCTAAAGAGCCTTACACCCGGCGTCTGATTAACGATGTGCCAAAAATTTACGAAGAGTGGGACCTCTCCACGGTCTAACCGATTCACCAACACTTAGTACAACCTTGCATTAGTTCGTGATGAAATCATGTCATTCCGACCGAAGGGAGGAATCTTCTTCCCCGCTGTCTAAACTTCCAGGCAAGGACCAAGATTTCTCGCTGGCGCTCGAAATGACATACCAGGAACCGGCTACATCAAATTGTGACGAATTTACGCAATCCTGTACTTAGGAGTGTTCACGAACCTGAGCACGCCACCAATGATGAAAACTGTTATCAGTGACCAGTCATCAGTTATCAGTCAATCTGTTCACTGATTACTGGCTAGTGATGACTGATTACTATTTTTTAAGGAGCATAAACTCATGACCTCTCAAGAAGTAACTTTACCCATCGCCGTCCAATTGTACAGTCTGCGGACGCTGCCCGGCCCGTTTGATGAAACCCTGGCCCAAGTAGCCGGGGTCGGCTATACCGCCGTAGAAACCGTAGGCGACCACGGCTGCACCGCCGCCGAAATGCGCGCCTTGTTAGACAAACATGGCCTACAAGTCATCGCCACGCACCTGCGCCTCGATGACTTGCAGAGCAACCTGTCCCAAATTATTGCCTTCAACCAGGCCATCGGCAACGACACCCTCGTTGCGCCGTATATTCCTCACCTGGTGGGCGAAAAGCGCGCCAGCGTCTTTCAGGAAACCGGGCAACTGCTGGGCGAACTGGCCCAACGCTGCCAGGCCGAAGGCATGCGTTTGTTGTACCACAACCATCACTGGGAGATGGTTGAGCTTGAGGGCAAACTCGCCCTGGATTGGCTATTTGAAAGCGCCGGCGACAGCCTCGGTTTTGAGCCGGACTTGGCCTGGATTACCTTTGGCGGCGTTGACCCGGTGGCGTTGTTGCAGCGTTACGCTGGTCGCTGCCTGCGAGTACACCTGAAGGATTTGGGAACCGCCGGCCCGGATTCGTCAGAGCCGCTCATGGATGGGGCAGTGATGGCCGATGTCGGCGCGGGCAGCCTGGACTGGCCGACCCTGCTCCCCGCCGCCCGCGACGCCGGCGCGGTCTGGTACATTGTTGAGCACGATAATCCACGCGACCCCGTAGCCAGCGTCTCCAACAGCCTGGCCTACCTGCGGCAGCAACTGCCCGCTGTGCTGTAAGCCTGAAAACGGGGTCCAAAAGCACAGCTTTTGGACCCCGGCAAACGCATTTTCTGAGGAGTGACCACTAACCAGTGGCGCGCCACCAGCGATGAAAAACCCTCACCCCGTCGCTGGCGCGACTCCCCTCTCCCACCGGGAGAGGGGGTGGGGGTGAGGGTTATTTTCAGGAGTTAACGATGACCTTTACCCCCGTCAAAACCGCAGTCATCGGCTGCGGCAACATCAGCAGCATTTATCTTGAAAACGCGGCCAAGTGGGACATTCTGGACCTGGTTGCCTGCGCCGACCTCGATCTGGCTCGCGCCGAGAGTCAGGCCGCCAAATTCAATGTGCCTCGCGCCCTGCCTGTAAGCGATGTGCTGGCCGATCCCAATATCGAGTTAATCATCAACCTGACCATCCCCGCCGCCCACGCCGAAATAGGACTGGCCGCCCTGCGCGCCGGCAAATCGGTGTACAATGAAAAGCCGCTGGCTTTGAGCCGCGCTGAGGGCCAACTGATGCTCCGGGAAGCGCAGGCTCGCGGCCTGCGGGTGGGCAACGCGCCCGACACCTTTCTGGGTGGCGGGCTGCAAACCTGCCGCCAACTGCTTGATGCCGGCGAAATTGGCACGCCGGTAGCTGCCAATGCCTTTATGTTCATTCGCGGCCCCGAAGCCTGGCACCCCGACCCCGGTTTTTTCTACCAGGTGGGCGCGGGACCGCTGTTTGATATGGGGCCATACTACCTCACTGCCCTGGTTTCAATGCTGGGACCCATTCACCGTGTGACCGGTTCTGCCCGCATCACCTATCCGGAACGCACCATTGGCAGCGGGCCAAAACAGGGGCAGAAAATCCCGGTTGAAACCCCCACGCACATCGCCGGCATCCTGGATTTTGCCAGCGGCCCGGTAGCCACGCTGACCACCAGCTTTGATGTGACCGTATCGGCGGGTGAGGCGCTGAACCTATACGATGTCGGCAGTGGGCTGCTTGAAATTCAGGGGACAACCGGCACCCTGAGCATGCCCGACCCCAATATGTTCGGCGGGCCGGTGCGGGTGCGCCGCTTGGGTGAGGCCGGCTGGCGTGAGATACCGCTCACCCACGCCTATACCGCCAACAGCCGCTGCCTGGGCGTGGCCGACCTGGCCCATGCCATCCGTACCGACCGCCCTCATCGCGCTAATGGCGATATGGCCTTTCACGTGCTCGATGTGATGCATGCTATTCTCGAAGCATCAGAAACCGGGCAGCACATCGAACTGACCAGCACCTGCGAACGTCCGGCTCCCCTGCCGGCCGGTTTGCCTGAGCACCAATTGGAGAAATAATCATGACCGAACAAATATTGGGTACCACCACCATCACCCAGGTGGCGATTGTTGTCAAAGATATTGAGGCCAAAGCGCAGGCCTGGGCAGAAGTTCTGGGCTTGCCAGTACCGGAGATAATCATCACCGATACCTATGAACGCGCTCAAACCGAATATGAGGGCAGACCCTCAGAGGCCCGGGCCAAGCTGGCGTTTTTCCACTTGGGGCAAATAGACCTTGAGTTGGTTGAACCCATCGGTGAGCCGAGCACCTGGAAGGATCAGCTTGATGAACACGGCGACAGTTTGCACCACATCGCCTTTGAGATTAAGGGCATGCCGGAGAAGGTGGCCTTTCTGAACGCTAAAGGGATTCCTTTAGTGCAGCGCGGTGAGTACACCGGCGGTCGCTATGCTTATTTCGACGGGAACACACAGTTGGGGGCAATCGTAGAACTTTTGGAGAACGACTGAAAAGAGGAAGTATGAGCCACAAAACAGATAATCCACCTGTAGCCGATGTGGAAGCGCGGCTTGACGCGCTTTTGCAAACCATGACCCTGGAAGAACAAGTCTCCTTATTAGCCGGCGCATCCTTTTGGTTGACTGTTCCGGTCGAACGGCTGGGTATTCCGGCCATCAAAGTGAGCGATGGCCCCAACGGGGCGCGGGGCGGCGGCGCTCTCGTCGGCGGCGTGCCGGCGGCATGCTTCCCGGTCGGGATTTCCCTGGCCTCTACCTGGAATACAGCCCTGATGGAGCAAATTGGTCAAGCGCTGGGTGAGGAAGCTCAATCAAAAGGGGCGCGGGTGCTGCTTGGGCCAACGGTCAACATCCACCGTTCTACCCTTAATGGCCGCAACTTTGAGTGCTATTCCGAAGACCCGTTCCTGTCGGCCCAAATAGTCATAGCCTATATCAAAGGTGTGCAGAGCCAGGGCATTGCCGCCACCGTCAAGCACTATGTCGGCAACGAGTCGGAATTTCAACGCATGACCATCAGTTCCGAAATTGATGAGCGCCCCCTGCGCGAAATCTACCTGCCGCCCTTTGAAGCAGCGGTCAAAGAAGCAAAGGTGTGGGCGGTGATGAGCGGGTACAATAAAGTCAACGGCACGTACGCCGGGGATCATCCCGTCCTGCTGCGGCGTATTCTCAAGGATGAATGGGGCTTCGATGGCGTGGTGATGTCCGATTGGTTTGCTCACCACAGCCTGACTTCGGTTGAATCGGGCCTTGATTTGGAGATGCCCGGCCCGGCCAGGGAACGGGGAGAAAAATTGGTCCAGGCCGTCCGGTCCGGGCAGGTCAGCGCCGAGGCGGTGAAAGAAAGCGCCCGGCGGATGCTGCGCCTCATCGCCCGGGTGGGCGCATTTGACGATCCGACCATTCCCGACGAACAGGCCCTCGACCGCGCGGAACACCGTGCCCTCATCCGGCGGGCCGGCGCCGAAGGTATCGTCTTGTTGAAGAATGAAGGGGTTCTGCCGCTGGATAAACAGGCGTTGACCACGCTGGCCGTTATCGGCCCCAACGCCAAAACTGCCCAGATTATGGGCGGCGGCAGCGCCCAGGTAAACGCGCACTACCGGGTCAGTCCCCTGGAAGGGATTATGGCCCAGGCAGGGGAAGCTGTTGAGATTGGCTATGAACCTGGCTGTACCAATTACAAATATTTGCCCCTGCTCTCCAGCCGGCAGCTTGTTTCGCTGGAGGGACAGCCCGGCCTCAGCGCCGAATATTTCAATAGCCTCGACCTGTCCGGCCCGGTGGTGTTGCGCAAACAGACGCCGGAAACGGAATTAATGTGGTTCGACGCCGCCGCGCCGGGCGTAAACCTGGCTCACTTTTCGGCCCGTTTCACCTCCCGCTTGACGCCTGAGGCGAGCGGGGAGCATCACTTTAGCTTGGTCAGCGCCGGCCTGAGCCGTCTGTTTGTCAATGGGCAGTTGGTGGTAGACAATTGGAACGCCTGGCAGCCGGGCGATAGTTACTTTACCTTCGGTAGCCGGGAAGCTACCGGCGTGGTCGAGTTCCAGGCCGGGCAGAGTTACGATTTGGTGATTGAATACAGCCGCCAAAATTCGCCTATCCTGGCGGCCATGCGGGTGGGTATGTTCCAGCCGCTTGGCGATGAAGCGATTGACCGGGCGGTGGCTCTGGCCGCCACCGCCGATGTAGCCGTCATCTGCGCCGGTCTGACCGGCGAATGGGACAGCGAGGGGCAAGACCGGCCACATATGGATCTGGTCGGTCGTCAGAATGAACTGATTGCCCGCGTCGCCGCCGCCAATCCCCGCACGGTGGTGGTGCTGCAAACGGGCGGGCCGGTAACTATGCCCTGGCTCGATCAGGTCGCCGGGGTCATGCAAGCCTGGTATCCCGGCCAGGAGTGCGGCAACGCCATCGCCGATGTGCTGTTTGGCGAAGTCAACCCTTCCGGCAAACTGCCCCAGACGTTCCCGGTTCGGCTGGAAGATAATCCGGCCTTTATCAACTACCCCGGCGAGAATGGCCGGGTGCGCTACGGTGAGGGCATTTTTGTGGGCTACCGTTATTACGAAAAGAAGCGGGTCGAGCCGCTGTTCCCCTTTGGTTTTGGCCTCTCCTATACCAGCTTTGCCTACGCCAATCTGCGCCTCAGCGCGGAGGCCATCACCCCGGACGGTCAATTGACCGTCAACGTGGACGTGACCAACACCGGCCAGCGGCCGGGGCAAGAGGTTGTCCAATTGTACGTGCATGACGTCACAGCCAGCCTGGCTCGCCCCCCGAAGGAGTTAAAAGGTTTTGCCAAGGTTGCCTTAGCGCCCGGCGAGACGAAGACGGTGACGCTGACCCTCGACCGGCAAGCCCTGGCCTACTGGGACGACGCGCAGCAGGCGTGGGTGGCGGAGGCCGGCGAGTTTGAGGTGTTGCTTGGCAGCTCGGCGCAAGATATTCAAGCGCAAGCCAGGTTCCGTTTGACCGGCACAGTCATCTTCGGCGGGCCGGCGAAGCGCTAACATAAGTTTTGCGCAAATAAGGGTCGAGATAGAAAAGTCGGCCATAGGGTAGGGTACGATAGTCCACCGTGTTCCACTCTTTCGGAACTCTAATGGAATATCAGCGGAACACGCATCACCCTGTCCTACCCTCCAATGCAGTCTCAGAAGGGGTATTCGGGAAAAAACGGTGGGGTGTCGGCCCTCACCCCCAACCCCTCTTCCAATGGGAGAGGGGGGGCGCGCAGCGACGGGGTGAGAGCTAATCCGAAAAGGTCTCCTGTTTCTGCATTAAGTAAGCTCTTACGTCCGCAGCAGCGATTCCAAAATCCAGATAGCGGCGCGTTTGTCGAGGGGTTCATTATTGTTGCCACACTTGGGGCTGTAGATGCAACTGGGGCAGCCTTCTTCGCAGGGGCACTCTTTGATGGTGGCCAGGGTGGCTTCCCACAGGTCGGTCAGCAGAGCAAAGCCCTGCTCGCTGATGCCGACGCCGCCGGGGTAGCCGTCGTAGATA
The DNA here is from genome assembly GCA_015075405.1 of Anaerolineales bacterium. Lineage (GTDB taxonomy): Bacteria > Chloroflexota > Anaerolineae > 4572-78 > J111 > DSQQ01. The sequence goes on along the minus strand of JABTUK010000006.1, from coordinate 521,047 downwards.
AAAATCTGGGGCCGCTCGGTATCAGGATGCATAGGGGTGGATAGGCCCCCAATGTCCCAGCGGTCGCACATGGCAAAGAGGGGCAGCAAGCCAATAGCTGCGTGTTCAACCGCGTGCAGGCCGCCCAAGAAGTCCCAGCCCCGCGCGCCCAGATGCTTGAGCCACTCGATTGGCACATCCCACCACAAAGCGCGGGTTTCAAAGGTGTTGGCCGGCATCTCCAGCGGCGTCTCGCCCAGGTCGGCCTCACTGAACTGGCGCACCCGGCGATAGCCAACCACCTGCTGCGTCACCCGCACCGCTCCCCAAAAGGCGGTACACAACTTCATCTGGCGGTGTTTGAGCGAGCGAACAATATTGACCTCGCTGCGTTCGTGCGGCTGGGTGTAGTAGTCCACGCGGGCCGGGGTCAGGGTAGCCTGCCCTTTGATTAAATCCAGCTCTGTGACCATATAACTATCGCCCTGGTGCATGTAAACCGCGCCCGGATGCACCCGGCTAAAGGCCGACACCTCGTCCATCTCCTCCAGTCGCTTCATTTTGCGGCTGCTGTCTACCAGAACAATTGGCTTGCTGCCAACACTGCGAATACTAACGTGTTGAGCAGGATAAGGCCGTCCGCGATAATACCACTTGTCATGCTCCGACTCGTAGGTGACAATGCCCTGCTCTTCCAGTTTGACCATTGCTTCGACAAAACCCCGGCCAAACAAGGACTCATCGGCTGGGGTCAAGGGTTGTTCGTGGGCGGCGCAGGGCAAATGCTGCTCCAAAATGTAGACATTACCGGGGTCAATCAGGGCGTGTTCGTGCGGACGGCCAAAAAGCTGGTCGGGGTGACGCATAAAATATTGGTCCAGCGGATTGTCCAACCCGACCATGATAGCCAGCGAACTACTGTTGCTGCGTCCCGCTCGCCCGGCCTGCTGCCATAGACTGGCCACGGTGCCGGGGTAGCCAACGGATACGGTCGCATCGAGACCGCCCACATCCACGCCCAATTCCAGGGCCGAGGTCGCCGTTACCCCGATAAGCTGGCCCTGGAACAATGCTTGCTCGATTTCGCGGCGCTGCTCCGGCAGATAGCCGGCCCGGTAGGAGGCGATACGTTCCTTGAGGTCCGGGTCGGTCCGGTCCAACGCTTGCCGGGCATAGCTCAGAATCAGTTCGGCCACCACCCGCGCTTTGGTAAAGGTAATATTGCGGATTTCCTGGCGGGTCATCTCGGCAAAAAGGTTGGCCGCTTCACCGTTGGGGCTGCGACGGGCCGTTTTCTTGGGGTCAATAAAGGGTGGATTCCACAGGGCAAACTGCTTGGGCGCTTGCGGTGAGCCATCGTCGTCTACCACCAGGGGGCGCTGGCCGGTCAGCCGCTCGATGTGGTCGCCGGGGTTGGCAATGGTGGCCGAACAGCAGATAAAACGGGGCTGGTTGCCGTAAAGCTGGCACAGGCGGGTCAGCCGTCGCAACACCGCTGCCACGTGGCTGCCAAAAACGCCCCGGTAGATGTGGGCTTCGTCCACCACCACAAATTTGAGGTTTTTCAAAAACTGCGCCCACAAATTATGGTTGGGCAAAATCCCCACATGCAGCATGTCGGGGTTGGTCAGGATAATGTTGGCTTCGCGGCGCAGCCGGGTGCGGCTGTTGGGCGAGGTATCGCCATCGTAAGAGCCGAAGCGGGGCAACCAGGGCGGCATGCCGTTCCTGGCCGGCATAGCCGCCTTGAGGCGCTGGGTCAATTCGGTCAGGGCGCGGAGCTGGTCCTGGGCCAGGGCCTTGGTGGGGAAAAGATAGAGCGCCCGCGTGTTGGAATTGAGCAGGGCGGCTTCGAGTACCGGCAGATTATAGCAGAGGGTTTTGCCGCTGGCTGTGCCCGTTGCCACCACTACATTGTGCCCGGCCCGAATCGCGTCAATCGCCTGGGCTTGATGACGGTACAGGCGGGTTGTGCCGCCCGCTTGAATGGCTTCCACCAGCGGACGGAGCAGGGGCCGTTCCAGCGATTCATACCGCACCATACGCCCGCCCAGCCGCTCCACGTGAACGAGCTGGTTTTGATAAAAACTTTGTTCTTTGAGATGCTTGAGAAAATCGGTTGGATTCACAAGGCTTATTTTACCATGCCTCCTCAAAAAGACGAAGCAATTTTCTTGCTTGTAATACTTAGCCAGGTCGGGTACAATTAAGGCACAATGACTACTGGAATATACTAAGCGCACGCTAAAATTTCCGTAGGCTGGCATCCCTATGCCGTCCGATGACGCATCCCCATGCGTCAGCTACGGAAATTTTGAAATGCGTTGGGTATAGTAGTAAAGTAATGTAGCCCATTCGCTTGTTTGTGATAAAATATTAAGGAAATTTACACGTATTTTGATATCGGGGATATATATGTCACCAAACACTGTTCTCTTGATTGTAGCGCTCGTGGCTGTTGTTTTTCTGGTACTGGCTGGCGGGTTGTTTTGGTACTGGCGACAGCGGGCGGCCCAGTCCAAAACCGCCAAAAAGAAGCCGCCGAAGAGCCAGGCCGAAAAACGCCCAACGACCTCGGATGGCGTTGCCCCAACTCAACCCGCCGCAGCTTCAGCCGGCGCTCCGGGCAAACCGGCGTCGGTTGCAACGCCTGCCTCCATAGCTTCGTCGCGCAACAACAATAACAGCGATGATGAAGAAAAAATTCGCATTTTGATTGTGGATGACAATCCCGATACCCGCGAAAATGTTAGCCGTTTGCTTTACTTTGAAAAAGACCTGGAATTGATTGGGCAGGCAGTCAACGGCCGGCAAGGGCTTGAGATGGCTATCAAGATGAAGCCGCATATTGTTTTGATGGATATTAACATGCCCGATATGGACGGCATCACCGCCACCCGCGAGATGGGGGTCAAGGCCCCGTTCAGCCAGGTAATTATCATGTCGGTTCAGGCGGAGCAGCACTACATGCGCCAGGCGATGGCAGCCGGGGCGCGCGATTTTCAGCCCAAACCTTTTACTGTGGACGAATTGGTCAGTTGTATCCGTCGCGTTTACAAAATCGGTCTGCCTGTTTATCGTCAGTTGGAAGCAGCCGAGCAGACGCAGGGCCAGGTAGCGGCTCAACCCCAGAGCGAGACGACACAAGCTGAAGGCGCGCCGGTCATCGCAGTCTACAGTCCTAAGGGTGGCATCGGCACTTCGACCATTGCCGCTAATCTGGCCGTTGCTTTGCAGCAGCAGCAGGGAGACGTGGTACTGATGGACGCCGACCTGCAATTTGGCGATATTTTGGTTCATCTCAATACCAAAGCCACCCGCACCATCAGCGATTTAATCCAAAATGATGAGCTTGATGCCGAATTGGTGCCCGAAATTACCCTGGCCCACAATTCCGGTTTAAAGCTGCTGTTGGCTCCACCGCAGCCTCAATTGGCTGATGCGATCACTCCGGCAATGGTGTCTGAGGTGATCAAAAGTCTCAAAAAACATTGCAAAATCGTGGTAATTGACACGACCAGCCAATTGAACGATAAAACTTTAACGGTGTTGGATAACGCCGATTTCATTTTGGTGGTCAGCACACCCGAATTACCGTCTATCAAAAGCACCAAACTGTTTTTGGAGTTGGCCGATCAATTAGAGTTTTCGGCGCACAAGCTGGGCGTGGTGATCAATCGGGCCAACCTGCCCGGCGGTATTTCTCCCGATAAAATTGAAAAGGCGCTTAAACTCTCCCAGGCCTATCGCATTCCCTACGATCCCAAAATGCACCTGGCGATCAACAAGGGTGTGGCCATTACCCAACAAGAGGCGAGCGCCCCTTCCGCTCAGGCCGTAACCTATATTGCCCAGGATTTGTGGCAAAAGTTGGGTGAGGGTAGGGCTATGCCGGTCGCAGAAATGGCTTGATCCGGGCAACAAAAACCCCGCGTTTTCGCGGGGTTTTTTGTTAGGAGTTACACAGTTCACCTTCCCGGAAGCTGGTTCTAAAGTTTCAAGGCTTAAAGTCAGCTTCCGGGAAGGTTTTATAGGCGTCCTACCGTCAATTGTTCAAACCGGCTAACATCTGTTTGGCTCGCTCAATCACAAAGAGAGGCGCACGGCCGCTTTGGACAAGAAGTTGGAGTTCGCGCCGCGCCCCGCGCCGATCGCCCGTTTTGAAGAGATACATCGCCTGAGCCAGGTGGGTTTCAGGGTTGAGTTTATCCAGGGTTAGGGCGGTATCAATAGCAGTTTTGGCGGCATCAACCTGGTTCAATGCCAGGAGGGCAATAGCCTGCCGGGCAAACGCCCCCGCCGAATCGGGGGCGAGGCTAGTGGCCTGCTCAAAAGCTTTCAACGCCGCTTCAGCCTGATCATTAGCCAGATGGGCTTCACCCAACCGGAGCCAGGCGTCGGCTTCCTGGGGATTCTGAGCAGCCGCGTCCTCCAAAGCTGCGATACTGCCGGCCTGGTCTCCCTGCTGGCGCAAAGCATTGCTCAAGCCAAAATGGGCCGGCAGGTAGTGTGGGTCAGCCGCCACCGCCTGACGATACAACTCGATGGCCCGGTCTGCCTGCTGTTGGCTCATCGCCGCAGCCGCTTGTTGGGCTAAATCAGCGGCCTGGGAGTCAGAGGCGGACGGTTTAGGCGTCACCGCTGCCGCTGGCTCGGTCGTTGGCAGGGCCAGGAGAACGGTGCTGGTCGCCGGAGTTGCCGCCGCTTGATTGGCCCGCTGCGCTCGCTGCCACAAACGCGCCCCGCCTATAATTCCCACAAAAATAACCAGAAAAAGGGCAAGCCCACCCACCCAAACCCACCAGGGTAATTTATCTTTCCGGTCCGCTGCCGGTACTACCCTGGCTGTGGAGGAAGGAGTTTTAGGGGGATTGAGAGTCTTTTCCAGAGCGGTCAGAAGTTCGTCCGCTGTAGCAAAACGGTCATTGGGGTCTTTGGCTAAGGCTTTGAGCAAAAGGCGCTCCGCCGCCGGATCAATGGCCGGATTGATGGCGCTGGGGAGCGGCAGCGGTGTATAGATGTGATCGTGAATGGTGGCAAAGGGGGTATCGGCGCTGAAAGGAACCCGCCCGGTGAACATTTCAAACAGGACCACCCCCAGCGAATAAATGTCAGTCCGGCCATCCAGTTGGCTGATCCCCTGGGCCTGTTCCGGGCTGATGTACTGCGGCGTGCCGATCATCATATCCTGTGAAAGGGTGCTTTCGCCGGCCTGAACCATGCGAGCCAGGCCAAAATCGGTCAAAAAGATGTGCCCGTCGGTTGTGACCATAATATTGCTGGGCTTGATGTCTCGATGCAGCACCCCCTGCTGGTGAGCGTAGCTCAACGCGGAACAGATCGGGCGGAGCAGGCGCAGAATATCGGCGGCGGGCAGCGGCTTGCCGGACATTTCTGGCTTGAGGGTTTCCCCTTCGACAAAGCGCATGACCAGATAAGGTTCGCCGTGATGCTCGTTAAAATCGTAGACCGGGATGATGTGGGGGTGCTCCAATTTAGCCACAATCCGGGCTTCGCGCTGGAAACGCTCAAAAAACTGCGGGTCGGCTTTGAAGGCCGGATGCAAAATTTTGATAGCCACATAGCGATCCAGGGCCGGGTGATAGGCTTTGAACACCGTGGCCATGCCGCCGCTGCCTAGCTGCTCGATGACGCGATATTGACCGACGTTTTCTCCGGGAGTAATGGACATGGGAAAACCTCAATTGTGAATTGTGAATGAAATGACGGGTTATTAGACCCTTCGCTATTCGCTATTCACAATTATACGGGGTGTGGGTAAAGGATTCAAGCGGAAGTTGTAATAAAAGTGTAAAACATGCGTTAATATTGTTCTCTGGTTCCCAAACTGAGTTTGGAAACCAGGGGAAACTGAGTTTGGGAACCAGGCAACACCTGTTAAGGCTGCGTTGTTTTTACCAAGCTGAAAACTTGGGCATGGCAAACAGGGCTTGCGCGGCAGGTGAGACAATTTCGGGGCTGTTGGGGTCGGGGCGGAGGATGGAATAGCCGGCGGCGGGGTGGCAGCGGTCGTAGCGGCCGCTGATGGCAAAATCATAGACTACGAACATCGGCCCCATCCAGGGCCAGTTTTGGTGGGCGTATTGATAGGCCGCTACTAGATAATCGGCCTGCTGCTGCGGCGAAACCTGCCAGCGGGTGTGCTCGCCAAAATCGCAGTTGGACAGGCCGGCCAGCCAGCTAAATTCGGTGGCCCAGATTTGGGTGGCGCTGTCGCCATACTTTTCCATGATGGCGCGCTGAGCCTCAACCTTGCGAAAATAGGGCCAGCCGTTGCCGGCGCTGTCAATGCCAGTGGGGTGATCGTAAGGCCAGGGGCCGCCGTAGGGATGGCTGCCGACGGCGTCCATCAAACCTTTGGCCCCGTTGGCGTACATTGCCTCCAAAAATTTCAGATCGTCGTAATCGCCGCCGGGCGACGGCGCGCCGCTGACAATTCGGGCGACGGGGTCGGCCTGGCGGATGGCGTCGGAGGTGGCGCGGAGCAAGGTGACGTATTCGGCGGGGTTGGGGTTGCCCTCCCACTCATAATTGAGATTGGGTTCGTTCCAAATCTCGTAGGCTATTGTGCCATACATCCCACTGTAGCGGCTGCGAATAAATTCGGCCACCTTGGCGGCGTTGGTGGCAAAGGTGCTGATTTCGTCCGGGGTGCGGGGGGCGTCGGGCAGACCACCCTCGCTCCAGACCACCAGTTTCAGTAGGACATTTTTGGCCTTGTATTTGCCCAGCAGGTCGCTCAGCAAGTTGTCGGCATTGGAGGTAAAATTGGTGTCCTTGCGCAGGTTGAGGTCGTGCTTGGCCCAATTAAAGCCGCCTTGAACAGCCAGTTCCATATTTTTGGCCTCGGCCAGTTGGACGCCGTAGCCGAGGTGAGGCGAGGAAACGAGAGGCGAGGAGGTAGAGGGTGGGAGGGTGGGAGTTGCGGGTTGTGCAATAGCCGGGGGAGGCGTAGGCGAAGCTACAGATGTAGCGGTCGGCGGGACAGAAGTTGGCTCAGGGGTAGGGGTAGGCAGCGAGTCTCCCTGAGACTCCACGGGGGTAGAGGTCTCAGTGGGCGGGAGAGGGGTTGGCGTGGCATTGGGCGAGGGGGTGAACGTGGGGGTGGGTGTGTTGAAGCGCACCAGTTTGGGCCTGGTGGGATCGGGTTTGGGTTCAGTTTGAGTTGAGAAATTAGCGCAGGCCAGGATGGGAATCAATAGGATCAGAAACCCAAGACTCGGAGTCCAAAGCTTGCTTTGGCTTCCGGCAAACCGAAGTCGGCTCTCCTTTTTCATTTTCTGCCATTCCCGCTCAGGGTAAACAGAATTATCTCCGGCGGGCAGAGCAGACGCATGCGCGGGGCGCTCAGCCCTTCCAGGCCAATGCCCCGGCTGATGTAAAGGGTAGTGTCTTGCTCGACATACGGCCCCATTTCGTACTGTTTGCCGAGGGCGCTGCTGGTCAAAATAGCGCCGTACAGCGGGACGCGAATCTGGCCGCCGTGGGTATGGCCGCACAGGTACAGGTCAACCGGATGATTGCGGACAGTTGGCATCAACTCTGGCGAGTGGTAGAGCAGGATTCGGGCCGAATGGGGCGGGGTCAATTTGAGCAGATTTTCAAAAATCCGGGCATCGCCCGCCAAATCGTGGTCGCAGTCCATGCCAATCAAAGAGAGCGTGCGCCCATCGGCCCAGGTGAGCACAGCCACCTCGTCGCGCAGCAGGCGAATGGCCGTACCCTCGAACAGCGACGGGGTGGTAGCGCGGCGGTCAACGGGCGGACTGCCCAGGGTGGCGTACACCCCGTAAGGAGCTTGTATTTTCGCCAACAGTTTCCGCACTTCGGCGCGGGCGATTGGTTCATCCACGTAAGACAGGTTGAGAAAATCGCCGGTGATGACAATGAGATCGGGCCTGGCCTGTTCGATCAATTCCAGCAGTTTGGCCTCGCGCCGGGTCAGGCGCTCTACGTGCAGGTCGCTCAGGTGTAACAAACGCAGTGGCGGCGCGTCGGGGGCAAAGCCGGGAGAGGTGATGGACCGCTGCGAGGTGGTCAGCGCAAAGGGTTCGCGCAGACTGCCCCACAGGTAGACGGCTGTGCCGGCGAGTTGCAGCAAAGCGAAGACGCCGAAGATGGTTGGGGGGGTAACAAGGCGACAAAACGATAAGGAGAGCGGGTCACACCAGGCGTTGGCGATATAGCCAATCACCGCCAGCCCCACAGCCACCCCAAGCCGAGGCGCTGTTTTCAGGTAAAGCTGCGGGCCAACCGGGCCAAAAGAGCGCCCGGAATGAGGCAGCCACCACAACAACAACCAGTCGCCCAGGGCAAAAATCAGGTAGAGGGTAGCGGCGAGGAGAGCGCCGGTCACACCCAGCGGCAGCCAGGCCAACCAGACCACCAACGCAGCAATCAGCAGTCCTGCCGCCAATTTCCAGGCCGGCCAGGTGGCCGGAACATGGGTGATTAAAAAAACCTGGTGCAGCCAGCGGTCTTCCAGAATATCGGCTGCGGGCGGGATGCGGGGTTCAGTGGGGGAGTAATAGGAAACGGTAAAGGATTCAGTTTTTTGTTTGAACAAGGATTTCTCGCTCCTTCGTCGCTCGAAATGACATGGCTGAGTGTCTACCGTCTGCGGATTACCAACAGCGTAAAATCATCCGTGGGTTGGGCGGTGGCGCTGAAGGCGTTCACGGCTTCGCGGATTTTTTCGACGATGGTTTGGGGACCTTCAGCCCAGGATTCCTGCAAAATGGCTTTGAGCCGATCTTCGCCAAAGGCGGCATCGGAGGCATCAAACACTTCGGTCACGCCGTCGGTGTAGAAAACCACGCCGTCGCCAGGGGCCAGACGGCGCTGGTCCACTTCCGGTTCGATTTTCAACTGGACGCCCAGCACCAGGCCCGGCGCGCGCAGGGCTTCCAACTGCCCCTCGGCCCGAATCAGCAGCGGCGGGTTATGTCCGGCGTTGGCGTAGGTCAGCAGGCCGGTTTGGGTGTCGAGCACGGCATAAAACAACGAGACAAACATGCCGCGCTGGGTATCGGGCGCCAACAGTTCATTGATGCGCAGCAGTACCGTTTTGGGGTCGGTCTGGCCGGGGGCAATCGCCCGCAGCAGCGAGCGGGTCAGAGCCATATACAGCGCAGCAGGCATGCCTTTACCGGCCACATCGGCGATGACAATGCCCAGTTGGTGGGGCATCACCTCGATAAAATCATAAAAATCGCCGCCGACCTCCTGGGCCGAGCGCCAAAAAGCGGCCACCTCCCAGCCGGGCGGCGCCGGCAGATGCGACGGGATCAGCTTGGCCTGGATGTCATGAGCCAGGGCCAGTTCGTGAGCCAGGCGCTCCTGCTGCGCCTTTTGATCGTACAAATAGCGGCTTTCAATTGTAACTGCCGCCTGGTGGCCGATGCCCGTCACCAGCCGGATGCTCTCCTCGCGCATGGCCGCCGGGCTGGTAAACGTAACCAGCATAATGCCGAGCATTTCACCGTGCGTTACCAGCGGTAACAACAGGAGCGTATGCAGGTCCAAATTGGTGGTCAGATCACGCGGCAGGCGGTAATCGGTGGGCGCATCCACGATGACCAGCGGGGCGTGGGTTTGGTCCAGCCGCCGGACAGCTTTCACCTTCCGGGCGAGAATAGGATAGCTCTGGAAAAACTGCTCGGCTGCCGGGTCGAAACCGGCGGCGGCTTGCGGCTCGAAGACCCCGGCGGTCTCTTCCAGCCAGATGGCACAGCGGTCAACCTCGGCGATGAGCAAAGGAATCTGGACAATGGCCGCCAATACCTCGGCCAGATCGTTAAAACTCTGGTCGGCCTCGGCCACTTTGAGCAAAGCATTATTGATCTGGGCCTCATCCTGGGCCAGCCGGAACAAACGGGCGTTCTCAATGGCGATGGCAGCCTGGTTGGCAAACGCGGTGGTGATGGCCAAGGCTTCGGCCCCGTAGCGACCGGCCTGGCTGTGGCTCAGGGTGAGCAGGCCCAACATACGGTTCTGCACCCGCAGCGGCGCAACGATGGCCGAGTGGTCGTCGGGATAGCCTAACCTCGCGGCCAGCGGGTCGCCGGGGTGGCCGTCTTGCCGGATGACCGGCTCAGCGGCTTTGAGGCCCAGTGCCAGCCAGCGGTCCTGGTTCGGTTCAAAATCGGCGGACAATTGCAGGGGGGCGGGCGCGTCCACCGTGCGTAGTTCCAGCTTTTTGTGGCGAATCAGCCAAACTGCTAACACCTCTGCCGGCAGGTTCAACTTCAGTTCGGTCAGGATGTTTTCAAAAATAGTGGTCAGCTCGACATCGGTGATAAGCACGCCGGAGATGCGGCGCAGGCTGTCGGCGACCTGCCGCCGCCAGCGCTCGGAGTGATACAAATTAGCGTTACGCAAAGCTACGGCAATGTTGGCCGCCAGCGTTTCCATCGTTGCCTGGTCGTCTTGGCTGAACGCGCCGATTTTGTCGCTCTGCACGTCCAGCACGCCCAAGACTTCCTCATTGTAAATCAGGGGGATGGTCAACTCGGATTTGGTCACCGCCGGTAAAAATTCCGAGGGGCGGTAGGCCGGCTCAAGCGTCACATCATTGACCAGGGCCGACTCGCCGGTGCGGGCCACCAGGGGAATCAGGCCGTGTGGGTCGTCCAGGGCATAGGCTAACGCCGTCTTTTTGTGGACCTCAGCCCGCAGTCCACTCCCGGCCCGGTAGACTATCTGTCGCCGGCCGCCCTGCACCGTAAAAACCTGGACAAAAGGATAATCAAAATAGTGACGAATCAGCTCGGTGACTTGCTCCAGAAGTTCGTCAACATCCAAAATGGAGGCGACGGCCCAACTGACCGCGCTGATGGTCGCCAGATAATCGCCCCGGCGGTAAGCCTGGGCATAAAGGCGAGTATCTTCGATGGCCATGGCCACCTGAGCCGCCAGCACCCGCAGAACCAACAAATCGCTTTCGTCAAAATCTTCGGGGTAATCAAGCTGGACATCCAGCACCCCCAGCAGGGTCTCTTCGACTTTGAGCGGCAGGGCTATTTCGGCCTGGGTGCGCGGCATCTCCGGGCTGTAACGGTAGCGCGGCTCACGCGATACATCGCGTACCACCAACTCTTGCTGCTGCTGGGCCACCCAGCCGATAATCCCCTCCCCTTGCACCCACTCGACCCGCCCCCGCGGAGCAAACGCATCGTCAACGGAAAAGGTGCTGGCAGGGCCGGCCTGCGCTTTGAGCAGCAGCACCTCTCCCTCCAGGGTAAAGATCGAGACGCTATAAAATTGGAAAGTCTGGTAAATCAGGCCGGCCACCCGCACCAACAGTTCGTCCAAATCCACAATGTTGGTGACCTGGGTGGCAACCTGGCTCAACAAGGCCAGTTGTTGCAGCCGCCACACCTCACGATGATCGGCCGGGGCCAGGGAGTGAGACTCAGTCATGGCTTGTTTCTCGTCGTTTAAACAGGGTTAACTGGTTGCCCTGGGAGGCGCCAAACTTAAATTCGGCTTGATCCACCAATTTGCGGATAAAAAAGAGGCCCATGCCCCCCGGCTGGCGCTCTCCCTGCGGGGCCTGGGTATTCAATTCGGGCACTTGATCGGGGTCAAAGGCAGCGCCTTGATCGTAAATGACAACTTGCAGGCCATCTTTTTGGACCGCGCAGGTCAGGCGAATCTGGCCCTTGCCCTCGCCGCCATAGGCATGCTCGATGATATTGGTGCAGGCTTCATCCACCGCCATCTGAATAGCGTAGACGCCGCGATCATCCAGGCCGGCTTGCAGCGCCGCCTGCTCGATGAAGTCGCTGATTTGGGCTAAATTTTCAAAGTATCCGGCAACCGTTAATTCACTTTTTTCAGACATTGGGTGCGCGTGCTGCGTATTGCGTGTTACGTAAGATGAACGGAATACGCAACACGCAATACGACGCCCTTAACTGGACAGCTATATTCAGGCTAAAAAAACAGCCGTCACCCGAGCCGTAAAGCCAGTGATGACGGCTGCCTTGCATCTATCAAATGAGTTGAGCCGTTTTAGAAATTACCCACCGCTTCGATTTCGGTATCGTACATTTTGAATAAAGGGGTCAACCCGGCTAACTCAAAAACTTCACGGATACGCGGCGGCACTTCGGCCAGCACCAATTCGCCGCGCTTGAGATATTTACAGGTGTTCTGGGTATCAATGAGTTCACTCAGTCCGGCGCTGGAAATATAAGTTACATCCTTCATATTCAAAACAATTTTATAACGGCCGGCCTCTTTGATCTCGGCCAGAGCTTGCGATAATGTCTTGACCGTCGCTGTGTCAATTCTCCCTTTGGCGATAACCAAATCGCAGCGGCGAAGTTCTTTGGTGGTGACTTCCATAGGTGCCCTCCTCTATCAAACCGTCAACCTCTCAGGTCACGCAGTTGGTGGATTATATCACGGGCAGGTGAATAGAACAAGCCTGAAATGTTTGCCTTGAAGCTAAGCGCCACCGGACAAATCGGTTATCTATCTATGCTCCTGGCAACCTGTTTTTGCAAAACCCGCTGATAAACATCAATGGTTAATCCGGCAACCCTCGGCCAATTGAACAACGTTTCAACCGATTGGCGAGCCTTGAGCGCATACTCGCGAGCCAAATCCGGGTGGTTGAGGGTATGCAAAACACCCCAGGCAATCGAGCTGGCGTCATCAGGATAGGCGGTAATGCCGGTTTCCATGTGCTTGACCATTTCCGAAAAGCCGCCGACATCACTCACAATTATCGGGCACATGAGGGCCATTGCTTCCAGGGCTACAATTCCAAACGGCTCATATAAACTTGGAAATACGGCGCAGGCAGCCGTCCGAAAGAGATGGTTGCGTTCCTCATCGGAGATGAAGCCGACAAAATTTACCCGGTCGGCCACGTTCAGATCAATGGCCTGCTGCTTAAGATAGTCGGCTTCAGGCCCTCGCCCGGCAATTACAATCCGCGCTTCGGGACACTCGTTCAAAACACGCGGCGCCGCCTGGACCAGTTGATGAACCCCTTTTTCATACACCAGGCGAGAAATGGTAAAAACAATTTTATCGCCGGGGTCGGCAAATTTGGCCCGTAAGGCGGTCAATTCTTGTGGATTAAGACCATTCCGTACATCAGGCAGCATGACCGCATTGGGGATCACTGCTAGTTTGTCAGCCGGCGTGTGGAATAGATTTTGCAACTCGTGATACATGTAGCGGCTGCAAACAATAACCTGGCGGGCTTCTTCGATTAATTTGTGTTCAGCCCCGTCAATAGCCCACTGCAAGTGACCGGCCAGATAACCGCGCACCCGCCCCCGTTCAGTGGCATGAATCGTTACTACCAATGGAATACCCCAGGCCGCCTGGAGGGTACCGCCCGCAAAGCCGGTGAGCCAATCATGGGTGTGGATCAAATCAAACTTCCCAAACGCAATTTGGGCTTGCTCGGCATAATCGGCCATTATTTTATTAGTTTCAACCGCACGCTGATAAATATCAGGCATCGTCGCCGCTACTTGGGGGGCAAAAACCCGGTGAACGGTGATACCATCTTCAATGGATACACCGACTTCATCATCTTTGGCTGTAGGCGTCACCACGTGTACCTCAATTCCCCGCTGCGCCAACGCCGGGGTTAACTCAGCCACATGCCGGCCTAAGCCTCCCACGACATAAGGTGGAAATTCCCAAGAAAGCATTAAAATTCGCATCAAATAACCTCCTAATTAAGGAGTGACCAACGCGCCAGGATAGGTCTTATCGGTTATTTGATAGATCCACACCGGCGCTGCTACTCGTCTTCCCAAACGATCGAACGCTATCGAACCACTCAACCCCTGGTGGTGTACCATAGCCAAAGCCGCTGCCACTTTTGCGCGGACAGGTATATGCTTGTCAGATATACTCTGCTTGATTGCCTCAAGTAAAACCTGGGTCGCATCGTAAGCTAACAAGGCGCGTGGACCGGGGGGAAAACCGGCCAAAGCCTGATAAGCAGCGACAAATGAGGCCGCCTCATTCACCTGCCGGGGGTCAGGACTGGGCGAAACAAAAATAAAACCGGCTGCGGCTTCTTGCGCCACCTGGAGCGTTTGTGGGCTGCCGGCCTCCACCTGCCCCAAAACCGGCAAGGTAATACCAGCCTGGCGCAAAGAGACCAGCATCTCTCCAGCGGTTACACCCTCCGTATCCAACCAGAGAGCCTGAGTTCCCGCAGAAATGGAGTCAAAACCGGAATTGGTTAAGGGGGTTATCTGCTCAAAGCCCAGCGCTTGTCCCATTGTTTTAAGCTGAGCCTCAGTTTCGGCCAGATTGGCCGCTACACTGACCACCCCGCTCGGTCCCAGGTCTACTTCGGCAGCTACACTCCAGGGGATGACGACAGCCAGACCAGCCTTCCGGTAAACCGGCAGCGCGGCCTGAGTGGTTGCTGAGGAAAGATGGCCGATAACACCAACAACATCCGGGTCGGCGATAAGCGCCCTGGCTTGCGCCTCGGCTTCAAGGGAATCATCAAAATCATTCAAGGCGACCAATTCTACCTGGTAGCCGCCCACATCCCCGGCCAAATTTCGCTCTTGCAGGGCCAGTTTAACTCCATACAAGGCTTCGTAGCCCAGCGGGCGATGCAAACCCTCAAAAGGAGCCACCAGACCAATCTTTAGGGTAGCCGGCGCGCCACCCGTCTTCATGCCCCCACAGGCGGGCAGGCTCAACGCGGCGATGATGATAAAAATAAAAAAATACTTCCCCAAGATGCAGAAACACTCACTCTTAGTTTTATACTAGCTGATATTAACCTAAAAATCCAGATGACATCTGTCTCATTACACCATATAGATCGGATTACAATTATAACACAGCCAGGTTTGAAAGTAGTTTGAGACCTAACCTTGTTAGCTCCCCACCCCATCCTTATGGTATAATCAGACCATTATTTTTTCTGCTTAAGCTAAACCTACACCATTGAGTGTAATTGGAAATTTTACCACGATTTGCAAAATTTACACCTAAAAAGGGGAGAGAAAATTGTCGGCGCTAACCCTTTTGCTGATTCTGATTGTGCTGGCGCTGCTGTTTGATTTTCTCAATGGGTTCCACGACAGCGCCAATATTGTGGCTACGATGATTTCATCCCGCGCCATGACGGCCCGCGCGGCCCTGACGATTGTGGCCCTGGCCGAGTTTGCCGGACCGTTTATTTTGGGGGTAGCCGTGGCCAAAACGGTGGGCACTGAGGTGGCTTCGCCCCAAGCCCTCACCATTGCAGTGGTGATGGCTGCTCTGGTCAGCGCCAGCCTGTGGAATCTTATTACCTGGTATTTGGGTATTCCTTCCAGTTCGTCCCATGCTCTGATTGGCGGTATTTTGGGCGCGGTGGCGCTCGGTTCCGGCCTGGAGGCGATTCACCTGGAGGGGGTTTGGAAAATTACGCTGGCCCTGTTTGTCTCGCCGCTGGTGGGGTTTGTGGGGGGAGTCATGGTGATGTTTATTGCTCTCTTTTTAGCCCAAAGCGCCACGCCCAAGGCCAATGTTTTTCTTAATAAAGCCCAAATTCCTACGGCCATTGCCCTGGCTTTGAGCCACGGCGGCAACGACGCCCAAAAAACAATGGGGATTATTACCCTGGGGCTGCTGGTGCTGGGCTTTCAAGAAAGTTTCGTGGTGCCCTGGTGGGTCATCTTGCTCAGCGCTGCGGCCATAGCTGCCGGCACGGCTACCGGCGGCTGGCGCATTATCCACACCCTGGGCGGCAAATTTTACCGGATTCGACCGATCCACAGTTTTACCTCGCAGTTAACATCGGGGCTGGTGGTATTGGGGGCCTCGCTGCTGGGGGGACCCGTCAGCACTACCCAGGTGGTCAGTTCGGCTATTCTGGGGGTGGGGGCGGCGCAGCGCCGCTCGCAGGTGCGCTGGGGGGTGATGAACGACATTATGCTTGCCTGGCTGCTGACCATCCCTGCCGCCGCCGGGATTGCTGCTTTGTTATATTTTCCGCTTAAATTCCTGATAGAGTAGAGGGAGATTGGAGATTAGAGATTGGAGATTAGAGATTCAATAATCTCCAATCTCAATCTCCCAATATTATCATGGGTATTAGTGCGCTGTTCAAACGTAACAAAGAAGATAAATTTGTCAGCCTACTCCTCCGGCAGTGTGAAGCAACGGTCGAGGGGGTCAAGATATTAGAAACCGGCCTCACCCGACCCCATGCCACCCTGGAGCAAATGCGGGCCAAAGAGTATGAGGCTGATGAATTCCGGCGGATCATTATTGACGAACTGCACAATACCTTTATCACCCCGTTTGACCGCGAGGATATTTTCAACCTGTCGCTGCACATAGACGAGATGATTGACTACGCCCTGACCACCCTGGAGGAGATGGACCTCTTAAAGGTTGACAGCGACGACTACCTTAAAACAATGGTTTCGCTGGTGCGGCAAGAGGCCGAAGAATTGACCATGGCCATGCATCGCCTCAGCGCCAACCCCCGTGTGGCCGGCGACCATGCCCGCCGGGCCAAGAAGCTGGAAAGCGAGGTGGACCATCTTTACCGCGTGGCTGTGGCCGATCTGTTTACCAAGCCCAAAGATTTCAAGGAGTTGATGGCCATGCACCGCCGCCGCGAGGTTTACCGCCACGTCTCCAATATGTCGGATCGAGCCGACGCCGCCGCCAATGTGTTTGGCATGGTGGTTATGAAGTTGACATAGGGTGTTATGCTCAAGGGATGACGAAATATATACTGGTATGATAGCGGGCCCCATCCTGAATGAGGATGAGATGTTGTTGGGTTTGGGTCAGCACCTCGGTCAAGAAGGCCTGATAACTTTCGGCATTGAACTTGCCGGTGTGGCCTTTGTAGAAGAACGCCCCGGAGAGGTAGTCAATCAGGCCAAAGATTTTGTAGCCTTTGCGTAGGCCGCTGGTTTTGACCGTAGGTTGCTGCCCTTTGCGGGCCCAGGTATAACTGAGGGAACCCCATTGGGCAAAGCTGGCCTCGTCGCCAAATAAAATCATCGCTCCTTTCTGTTTGGCGAGCTTCAGGATCTCAGGCCAGGTCTGGGTCAGCTACACTTTTTGGGCTTCCGCCACGTTATCCAGATGGTCAGACACAAAGCGGCCTTTCTGGTAAGAAAAGCCCATATTCTTTAACAATTCGGCCACATAGTGCGGATTATATTCCACCCCAAAACGGGTGTAAATCAAATCTTGGATCAACACCGTGTCCCAACAACCGCAATCATAGCCGGCCTTTTCTGGCCCTCGTTCAATTACTTTGGCCAATACCTTCCGTTGGGTTTTGGTCAACTTGCGGGGTCGCCCCGGTGAACAATGATACACCAGGCTGTCGAGGCGGTTCAGCACAAAGGCGGTAATGTAATTGTAAATCGTTTGCTCACTCAACTTCAAAATGTCAGCCACTTCGCCCACAGATTTACCTTCAATGATATAGCCTGATACGCATTTGAAACACCTCCTCAATGAATTTGCGGTTATTTCATTGAAGTTTAGATGTTTCTCAACTATGACCAAATTTCAATTGGGCTTTTCCTGTTCCAAAAGTTTTTCTGAATGTCTATACTATGACATCTAGCCGCATAACGCCCCGCGCGTAAGCTGCGCCCACGATGCCTAAACTATAGGACAGCCTCAAAGTGCAAAGGACTCCCAGAATAAAAAGCGAGCTCGTGGCGTCAGCTTGACGCGCTGGTTAGGCGGCCCCCCTTTGATTGGATAACCTACCCCCTTTGCCAAGCAAAATTACCTTCTTTTTCTCCACGAACTTCCCATACTGACAGCCCTACCGTTGAAACACGAATAACCTTGCCCATACGCTTTGCCTGAGTGTTAAATTCTCTGTGGCGCAACAAACGACGTACAAAAGTGGCTGCTTCATCTTGCCGGACATCCAGACACACTAAACAATAGTCCCGATGACACAGACTCCGCTCATAAAAATCAGAGTCCAGGGTAAAAAAGGTGGGATGGCGGAGTTGAAGCAACCAGGGAATAATATCCTCGTCTTGTATCCCTTTGCGGCTCACCTCGTAGCCGATTTGACGTATCTTCACCCCCCATTTTAGCAACAAGTCGCGCTGGTCTTTGAGGATGTTCTCATCCAAAATGTTCATGTAGCGATTGGTTCCAGCGTATATTCATGGGCATGTTCAGCAAATACTTTGCTGGCCAAAAATACTGCTTCGGAGATGGCTTCTTTGGTGATACTGTTATGGCATTGCTCAATAATAGTCTCCCAAGCCATTCCGGTCGCAACCATTTCGAGTACCTGAAAAACCATAATTCGTGTGCCTCGAAAAGTAGGTTTGCCGTGACAAATTTTCGGGTCGGTGACGATATATTGCCCTAAAAGCTGGATTTTTGTATTTTTCTCCATTTCACAACCCTTTATCTTGAACTTGACCACTGAATAGTCATATTGTAGCAGATGTCGGCCCAACAAAAAAGGGCAGCGATTTCTTATCCCTGCCCCCCGATTTAATCTAGATCAACGTCATCTTTTACCAACTGGTCAACCGTCACCTCAAATAATTCTGAAATTTTGATAGCCAGTTCTAAGGAAGGAAGTCGTTTACCCGTTTCGAGTTCACTGATATGGCTATGGGTCGTATGCCCAATTACCTCAGCTAACTCGGTCAAGGTCATTCCTCGTTGCTTGCGTAGCTTACGCAATTTTTCTCCAAATCTCTGCACTCACGCTTTTCCTTTTTTAGACATGGGACTTGACATTATCAGTACATTATGATAAAATGTCCCAAATACGGGACATTTATATCTTCAAAGAAAGGAGGAATCTAATGGGCACACTACATCCCCAAGAATTACTCAAGCAATGGGAACTTGAAAAAATACCCATAGAAATGGCAACCGGCCATAGCTTGCAGAATTTGGTGAAGATACAGCAGGCTATAGATACTATCAACCTTGCGCTTTACAACATCCGCGCCGATGTTGACAGCCTGATTGCCCACACCGGAATGAAGCCCAACGCCAAAGGCAAAAAGAATCCACCCAAACAAGGCTAAATTCCATCCCTGAGCAACCAAGCTTATCAACACCAAAAAGACCTGCGAAGTCTCGCCCACTTCGTAGGTTTTTTATCTTAACCCTTTGAAGCTATTTAAGCAATTCTATCCATATTCGGGGCGATGTCCAACTTGAAAACTTAAATCTTCACAGTATCTTTCGGCATCATGTGTGTTAAAATCATTTCTGCTATCAAAATATCCTGGCCTGGCATTATTGACGGCCATTATAAAAATCTTTTTCAGAGGACGCCCCCGATCAGCAGTTTCATTCTGACGATAGATGACCCGCAATCCCGTAAGTACCAGGGTTCCTTTTGATTCTGTCCACCTGTTTCCAGTATACCCAAATTTCACCCTGCTGACAATGCCCCCTGGTCCAATTCGGACCGAGATTTCAAGCAGCAAGGTCCACCCAAAGCCTACCCCTTCTCCCCCCGACTCCGAAACACGAGGCGCAGGGGGGTACCCAAAAAGCCGTACTGCTCGCGGATGGTATTTTCCAGGTAACGCTCGTAGGAGAAATGGACCAGGGTGCGGTCGTTGACAAAAAAGACAAAGGTCGGCGGGTCAACCCCGGCCTGGGTAGCGTAGTAAAATTTGAGGCGATGGCGCTGGGCGCCTTTGGGCGGATTTTTGGCCACGGCCTCGCGCAGCAGCCGGTTGACTTCGCCGGTGGAGATGCGCCGCAGCCGTTCTTCTTGCACTTGCAGGGCCAGCGGCAGCACTTTGTCCACCCGCTGGCCGCTTTTGGCCGAAATAAACAGCACCGGCACATAATCCAAAAATTTCAATTCGTTGCGGACACGGGCGGTGTACTCGTTCATGGTGTTGGTATCCTTCTCCACCAGGTCCCACTTGTTGATAATCACCACCACGCTCTTGGCTTCTTCCAGAATGTAACCGGCAATGTGAGCATCCTGGGCCGTGACCATATCCACCGCGTCAATCAGCAGCAGGCAAACATCGGCCCGGCTGACCGCCTTGAGTGAGCGCAGAAAGCTGTATTTTTCCACCCCGCCCTCAATTTTGCCGCGCCGGCGAATCCCGGCGGTGTCAATCAAGACCACATCCAGCCCCTCGTATTGGATGGGCATATCAATAGCGTCGCGGGTGGTCCCCGGCACATCCGACACAATCACCCGCTCTTCGCCCAGCAGCTTGTTCAGCAGTGATGACTTGCCCACATTGGGCCGACCCAGAATAGCAATTTTGATCGTTTCGTCCTCAGCCTCAGCCTCAACCTCAGCCGGGGGCAGACCGGCCACAATCGCATCCAGCAAATCGCCGGTGCCGGTGCCGTGCAGGGCCGAAACCGGGATCGGATCGCCCAGGCCGAGGGCGTAAAACTCAACCGCTTCACTGCGCCGCTTTTGATTGTCGGCTTTGTTAACGGCCAGAATCACCGGCTTGTCGGTGCGGCGCAGCAGCGCGGCCACATCCTGATCGGCGCTGGTCAGGCCGGCTTCGCCGTCTACCAGCAAAACAATCACCTCGGCCTCGGCAATGGCAATCTCGGCCTGCTCGCGGATCTCGCGCAAAAAGAGGCGGCTGGCAACACCGGCTTGAAAGCCGGTTACCCCCCCCTCCCCCCGTGAACGGGAGGGGCCAGCGGGGGGCGGCGGGGCGGCATCAAAATCCAGGCCGCCGGTATCCACCACAATAAAATCACGTCCGGCCCAATCGGCGTCGCCGTACAAGCGGTCGCGGGTGGTCCCGGCCAAATCTTCGACAATGGCTTTCCGTTGGCCAACCAGCCGGTTAAACAAGGTTGACTTGCCGACGTTGGGGCGACCAACTAAAGCAACAATAGGTTTTTGTTGGCTCATGTCACAAACTATCCTTCATCAGGGGTAGGCGTAAATTTGGGTCTGGCTCTATCCGTGGGCGTTGGTTTGGGCGTTGCCGTCGAGGTCGGAGAGGGGGTTCGGGTGGGGGTAGGCGTAGGCACAGGGCTAACCGGCGTTGGATTTAAGCGGGGGTTTGGATTGATGATAATCTCGATGGTATCCGGCAAAATTGTCTCCAAATTCAGGTCTTCGGGCAAAAATACGGTCGGGCGCACCTTATGCGCGCCGGGCGAAAGCCCAAAGAGATCAACCACCACTTTCACATCTTCCGGTTTCAGGGTTTGTAAACGGGGAATGGGGCCGGATATGATTACATCGGCCCGTTCGGGTGAGGCCGTCCAGATATAATCCGGGTCAATTCCTTGTTGGGTGATGGGCCGCTGCACCGTCTGACCACTTTCGATAGCCGCAATTTCGACGGTTACTTGCACCCCGCTGGCCCCGCCGCCTTCATTATTCGGCAAAACCACCGTGACCCCATTGGGTAGATTTAAGGGGGCCGATTGGACAATATCGGCAGTCGCCTGGTTGACGTTAATGGGGGTAGTCGCCACAAACCCCGAAATGGAACTGAGCACCTGCGGGTTGCCGACAATGGTCAGGCGGGGCGGATTCACCAAAATATTACTAACCCAATAACCGGGCGCGGGTTGCCCGCTGATCACCGCACTCACGGAGACATCTTTATAGCCAAAACGCTGCTCAATCGGCAAAGTAACCTGAACCTTGGCCGGCTCAATTTTTAGGTTGCTGATGGGTTGATCGTCACGGTTACGGACAACCACCTCGCTGAGGCGGCTGATAGTCTCTTTGGTATTGCCGATAAAAATCTCGCTGATCGCTTCGTCCACCTGGCTTACCAGCGAAGCCGGGCCGGTAATAGTTACGCTGGCGGGATTGGCAGTAGGCGCTCGATTAATAAAGCCTATCGGCGGCTCATCCATCACCATAACATTAACCGGGAGAGAAATGGTCTGTACCGCTTGCAGGTTGATGCTGACCTCTTTGGGGATTTGTTCAACAATTTTTATTTGAGAATCAGACACACTGACCCTAACCGGGACATCATTAAAGCCCTCGGCCAGGCGCGACAGGTCTAATGTAGCCTTGAACTTGGACAGGGAGAGCGTGGTCCAACTGCTTTCAGGGGCTAATAAACGCAGCCGGACGGTCTCGGGCAGCTTGTCGGTTGTTACCAAACCGGCGGCCGGCGGAATAACCTCGACGGGAATCGCCTGGGGATAATCGGCTGTCCGGGGCGGGTTTTCTTCTCTGACCGCAGCGATCCAGACCAGGGTGGCCAGAAACAATGATAAAATAAGGTTGCCGAGATTTCTAAAAAATTTTTGCACCCAAAAACTCGATTACTGTTTAGAAACTGTCTGAAAAGGTAGGGTGACATCCCTATGTCGCCCGCTCCGCAGAGGGATGCGAAGCTACTTTTCAGACAGGCTCTTAGATTGAGGACGCGCTTGAGAGATCGGCTTGGCTGATTTGGCCGGTCTTAAACGCCTCAAGACCGCCTGCCCCAGCCGCCGCCAGCGGGATGGGCCTGCGCTTAATTGAGATTTAAAGAACGCCACCAAGAGTTGTTCCAGCCGCTTTTTATCCAAACCCCGGATCAGGTGTCCATTGTGAGCGACAGAAATGGTCCCGGTTTCTTCGGAAACAACTACGGCGATGGCATCGGTAATCTGGCTGATCCCCAGCGCCGCCCGGTGACGGGTGCCCAACAATTCTTGCCTGGTCAGCGTTGCTTCCTCAATCAGCGGCAAAACCACGGCTGCCGCTACCAGGCGGTCGTTGCGAAGGATGACGGCGCCATCGTGCAAAGGGGTAGTGGGAGTAAAAATAGTGGTGAGCAAATCGGAACTGACGAGGGCTTGCAATCTTACCCCTGTTTCGATATAGGCTTCCAGGCCCGTGCTGCGTTCAAAAACAATTAAGGCCCCCCGTTTTAATTGAGACATCGGGATAACGGCTTCGCTGACTGCATAAATGGCCCGCTCGGTATGGGTCTGAGCGAAGTGCGACGAGCCAAATAGCTGGGCGCGCCCCAGGCGATCCAGGGCGCGCCGGAGTTCGGGTTGAAAAATTATGGGGAATGCGACCAGAAGCGCCGGCAGTAGTTTGCTAATCAACCAGCTAAAGGCCAGCAGCCGGCTAAAAACACTGGCCATAATTGCCACCAGCACCGCCAGAATCAACAATCCGCGCAACAGTTGGACAGCCTGCGTCCCCTGGATCACGGTCAGGACCCAGTAGAAGATTAAAGCCACCAACAGAATATCAATAATATTGATTAAATCCAGGCGGGCTAGAATTGGCAGAATATCAGACATTATAACCTTGCCCAAATTGGCAAGCTATGAACTCAAGTTGGTACTCCTCCCGGCTACAAGCACGAGTTTTAAGGTCCGTCTCTCAGATTACTGCCATCAAGATACTTGCTTAGGACTGTCCGGCTGTCCATTTTTTAGCTACGCCGTTCCGCCGCTGATTTGGGCCAGCAGGCGGCGATATCCTTCCGCATCATCCGGCCCCAGGTTGATAATGGCCTGGATGGTTTGCATAGCCTGGCTGCGGAGACCATTTTCTAACTGCATTTCACCCAAAGTATCGTACTCTTTAATGGCTTCACGGTTCCGGCCATTTTGGGCGTAGGCCACAGCTAAGCGCTGGCGTAAGGACATATCATCGTTGTAAATTGAGGTAAGTTCCTTCAACAACTCCACAGCTTTAAGAGGGTTGTACTTTTGATAAATTGTCAGGAGACCATCTAAAGTTTTAGTAGCTTGGTTAACTTTATTTTGCTTATAGTATAGATCAATTAACTGGCGCTGAGTGCGTTCATCATTAGGGTTAAGTTTTAGTAAATCCTCAAAGGCCGTTGTGGCCCTGGCCCAATCGAAGCGCTGGCCGTAAATATCGCCCATGCGGCTCAGGATGTCGGCTTTCCAGGTGTTACGGTTAGAAGAAGTTTCTGCTAATCGTAGGGCCTCATTGTACCTTTCCAGGGCGCGGTCTACCTGGGCAAGCTGGTAGTAGGAGTCGGCCAGGATTAGATACTGTTCCAGGGCTTGTTCGGTATCGTGATGGCTAATGTAAAGTTCAATCAGCTTGGTCCGAACCATCACATCCATGGGGGCCAGGCGCAATATTTTTTGATAAATATTAACCGCCTGGTCAGGCTGCTGGCGCATCAGATAGACCCGCGCAATGTACAGGTACTTATTGACGGCCTCATCGGTATGCTCCTGCTTTAACAAAATATCGGCCAGCCGCACATGCAGCGGCAGATACGAAGGCGCTTTTTGAATGGCCCGCAAACACTCCTCGGAGGCCGTCATCAGGAAGTTGCGCTTAAGATATTCGCTGGTCAGGGCCATCGTGGTTATCACCACTTCTGTTTCCGGGGTTTCCAAAAATTCCACCAGGCTCATCACCGAGCCATCCTCGGTTACAGTGTCCATGCGGGCGCGAGCTTCGGCCACTTTATCTTCCCAGGCCGAATTGGCAAAAAATCGCTTTACGGCGGTGATGAAACCGCCCGCCTTTTTGGGGTCAGATTGAGCCAGGTGCTTTTCTTCCAGTTCTTCGTAAGCCTGGGCCAGCTTATCGGCCTTTTGACGGCTAACAAACTTTAAATCAATAATCTTCAGCGTTTCAACATAGTGTTTCACTGCTAATTCCAGGTTATTGGCCGCCTGATACGTTTCGGCCAGCGCAAACTGCCCGCTCACCTGATAAGCGCGATCTTGAGCCGACATTTTGAACATTTTGGCGGCTTCAGTAAAATCGCCTTTATCCTTATACAATACTCCCAGGTTAAAATACAGCGCGGGGCGACCGGCGCCGGCCTGGGTGACCTGGCGATAATTATTAATCGCTTCGGTTAATTTTCCTTGCCGCTGCAAATCAATCGCCTGCACAATCAGCAGGTTGATCTGCTCTCTGGAGAGGGTGGCGGTCAAGGCGCGATTATCATCTTCAAAAATAACATTGGCCAGTTCAACCAGGGCTTGTTGTTGCATGGACTCGACCAGTCCGCCCATCATCCCTTTGGCCGATTCCAACTCGCTGTCAATGGCAAAGGGGTCTTCTTCACCAAAGAAATCATCACCCCTAAAGCCGTCATCATAATCCGAGAGGGCGTCCATTTCAGCCGGAGCGGTTTCACTCACTTCTTCTGGATCAATGGGCAACCCCTGTTCCAGGGCCGATAGGGCCGTGGCTACACCGGGATCTTTGGGTAATAAGTTTTGCGCTTCCTGGATACTGCGCAAGGCAGCCGACTCATCGTCCCGGTTTTGGTAAACGGCAGCCAGAGCCAGGTACTGCCGCGCGGCCAGGCGGGTGTGGCCTTGCTGGGCCAGCGTTTGGGCCAGCTTTTGATGAGCATCAATTTTATCAGGCACCAGCTCGATGGCCCGCCCCCAAACCTCTATAGCCGCCTCAAAATCGTGCCGGGCCACAAAGATATTGCCCACTCTCAGGTAAGTTTCCGCCGCCGCATCTACCTGGCCCATCTGCTCTTGAATTTCGCCAATGTAACCAAGCGCCTGGTAATTACCTGGATTAATTTTTAGCGCCTGTTGAAAGGCTTTCCAGGCAATCTCGGTTTGCCCCACCGCCGCGTTGGCCCGGCCAAAGCCGATAATGGCCGCTTCATTGTTAGGAAATTCAGCCAGGGCAAAGCGATACGCCTTGATCGCCTCAGCCCAATTGCCCTGCTCGCTGAACTTTTCGGCATGGATCATTGCTGTTTGGAATTTGTTTTGATCGCCCGCCACGTTGAGCCTCACCTACGATTTTGGATTTACGATTTTGGATTTACGATTGAAAGTTTGAAATCACAAATCGTAAATCGCAAATCGTAAATCGTAAATTTGATTACCCCAGCAACAAAGCTAATATCCCCTTCTGGGCGTGCAGCCGATTTTCGGCCTGGGGAAAGAGCAGCGATTGGGTCCCATCCGCCACTTCATCAGTGATTTCTTCACCTCGATGGGCCGGTAAACAGTGCATCACCACTGCCTGCGAGCCGGCTTGAGCCAGCAACTGGCTGTTGATCTGATAAGGCGGAAACACCTTTAGCCGCTCCTGGCTTTCTTTTTCCTGGCCCATACTGGTCCAGACATCGGTATAAATCACATCGGCCCCGGTCACAGCCTCGGCCGGGTTGTGGGTTACGCTAATCATGGCGTTGGTTTCCTCGGCCAGATGCCGGGCGGCTGTCACCACCTCAGCCGGAAGTTCATAACCGGGCGGGGTGGCAATACTAAAATGTCCCCCCAGCTTGGCCATAAGGGTAATCAGCGAGGTAGCCACATTATTGCCATCGCCCACATAGGCCATTTTCAACCCCTCGACCCGGCCAAAATGCTCCCACAGGGTAAAAATATCGGCCAGGGCTTGACACGGATGGTCGTAGTCGCTCAAACCATTGATTACCGGCACGCGGCTATACTCGGCCAGTTGCAAAATATGCTGGTGAGCAAAGACACGGGCCATAATGCCATCTACATAGCCGGAAAGCACCCGCGCCACATCGGGCACCGACTCCCGCCCGCCCAGGCCAATCTCATTGGGCGAGAGGTAGAGGGCGTGACCGCCCAGGTGCAGCATACCTACTTCAAATGATACGCGGGTACGCAGCGAAGGCTTCTGAAAAACCATGCCCAATGTTTTGCCTTTTAAGATAGGCTGGTTATGACCTGTGTTTTTTAGTTCGTCTTTTAATTCTTTTGCCTGGCGCAGAAATTGCCACAACTCATCGGCGGAGAAATCGGTGATGCTGAGAAAGTGTTGCATGGGAGGGTTTTGATCCTTTGTCAAAAATTCATGACAAGTATACCATAACTATCTCTATATGGAAAGCGCCGAAAAAGTACCCGGTCAGCCCAGCCGCTCCACAAACCGGGCGCTGGTCAAGGCGCGCACCTGCTCTAAACTTGCGCCGGGCATCAGTTCGGTCAGGGTTAACTGGCCGCCGGGATACTCAAACACGGCCAAATCGGTGATGACCACATTGACCGCGGCCATGGCCGTCAGCGGCAAAGTACACTGCGGCACAATCTTTGGCTCACCGTCGCGGCTGGCGTGGGTCATAGTTATAATGAGCTTCTTGGCCCCGGAAGCCAGGTCCATCGCCCCGCCCACACCCAGCAGGGGCTTGCCCGGCACGGCCCAGTTAGCCAGGTTGGCCGACTCGTCCACTTGCAGGCCGCCCATAATGGCTACATCCACGTGGCCGCCGCGAATCATGCCAAACGAAACTGCGCTGTCAAAATAGGATGCGCCCGGCAAGGCTGTGACCGGCTGCTTGCCGGCGTTGACCGGGTAATCCAACGCCCCGCCGCTCTCCGGGGCCGGGCCGACGCCCAACAGCCCGTTTTCGGTATGCAGAATAATGCCGTCCTCCGGGGTAATCAAATCGGCCACCAGGGTGGGAATGCCGATGCCCAGATTGACCACATCGCCGCGTCTTAACTCGTCAAAGGCGCGGCGAGCCATCGCCAGGCGGGTCGGGTCGGTTTCCTTGCCCGTCTCCACCGAGGCCGACGTGCCCAAATCCTCCAGCGTGGTCTGGGCCTGCACCAGATAATCCACAAAAATACCCGGCGTCACAATCTCATCCGGCGACAATTGGCCCAGCGGCACAATCTCCTCCACTTCGGCAATGACCAGATTGGCGGCAGTAGCCATCAGCGGATTGAAGTTGCGCTCGGTCATCCGGTAAACCAGGTTCCCGGCCGTATCCGCTCGCCAGGCCCGAATCAGGGCCACATCGGCCCGCAGCGCCGGCACAAATACCTGCTCAACGCCATTAATAATTTTCTTTTCCCGTTCAGCCGTGATAAGCGTCCCCACGCCGGTGGGGGTATAAAAGCCGCCCAGGCCGGCCCCGCCCGCCCGGATTGCTTCGGCCAGCGTTCCCTGGGGCAGCAGCTCTACCTCTAACTGTCCGTTCTGCACCGCCTGCACCGCTTCCCGGTTAGAGGTAAAGTAGGAGCCAATGGCTTTGCGTAATTGGCCGTGGCGCAGCAGCCGGCCCCCGCCCAGGCCCGGCTCGCCCACATTGTTGGCAATCAGGGTCAGATGTTTTACGTCTCGCTCGGCCAGGGCGTGGAAGAGATGCACCGGGTTGCCGGTCATGCCAAAACCACCGCCCATAATGACGGCCCCATCGCTAATCAAGGCCGCCGCTTCGGCAACGGTTAAAACAGGTACAGTTTTCATGAGGTAGCTCCTATGAAAATAGTCATCAGTCATCAGTAGTCAGTAGTCAGAAAATAATTTTCATTGTCGGTGTCGTCCTATAGGGACTATCCGACCCCTGTGAAATAGACCGGAGACGGGAGACCGGGGACCGATAGCAAATACCCCCGTCTTCGGTCTTCGGTCATCACCAGCAAAGATTTTTATTCTTGGGGGGTAATCTGCCATCTTACCTCGATTCTACTCTCCCCGGTCTATCCGGGCAAAATTGGGGTGCGTTTCATTTTTTGGTAAACATAAAAATAAACTCGGCAAAATTAATGGTTGTCAAGCCAGGGACAGATATGATATACTAAACATAACCACTTTGGATTTTGGATTTAAATCGTAAATCGTAAATCGTAAATCGTAAATCGCAGGAGGAGTCCATGCCCATTCCCGCTGTGGTGTCTGAGCTAATCGAGCGGTTTGAGCGCAACCGCGAGGCGTACCGGTCCGGCCAATACAACGAAACCCAGGTGCGGCGCGAGTTTATTGACCCCATGTTCAAGGCATTGGGCTGGGATATGGACAACGAGCAGGGCTACGCCGAAGCCTACAAAGATGTCGTCCACGAGGACGCCATCAAGGTGGGCGGGGCCACCAAAGCGCCGGATTACAGCTTTCGCATCGGCGGGACGCGCAAATTTTTTTTGGAGGCCAAAAAGCCGGCGGTCAACATCAAAGAGGACATCCACCCGGCTTATCAACTGCGCCGCTACGCCTGGAGCGCCAAGCTGCCTCTGAGCATCCTGAGCGATTTTGAGGAGTTGGCCGTTTACGACTGCCGGATCAAGCCCGATAAGGCCGACAAGGCCGCTGCCGCCCGCACCCTTTACCTGACCTACCGCGATTACCCGCAGCGCTGGGATGAGTTGGCCGCCATTTTCTCCCGCCAGGCGGTGCTGAAAGGCTCGTTTGACCGCTATGCCGAATCGAACAAGGCCAAAAAGGGCACCCAGGAGGTAGACGCCGCCTTTTTGCAGGAGATCGAGCGCTGGCGTGATCTGCTGGCCCGCAACATTGCCCTACGCAACCCCGGCCTGAACCAGCGCGATTTGAACCACGCCGTCCAGGCCACCATTGACCGGATCATCTTTTTGCGTATCTGCGAAGACCGGGGCATCGAGCCGCCCGACCGGCTGCGCGGCCTGCAAAACGGCGGCCAGGTCTACGAGCGCCTGGGCCAGCTTTTCCGCCAGGCCGACGACCGCTACAACTCCGGCCTGTTCCACTTCAAGCCGGAAAAGGGCCGCGAAACGCCCGACGAGTGGACGCTGAGCCTGCAAATTGACGACAGGCCGCTCAAGGATATGCTCAAAAACCTGTACTACCCCGACAGCCCCTATGAATTTTCGGTGCTGCCGGCCGATATTCTGGGCCAGGTGTACGAGCAGTTTTTGGGCAAGGTCATCCGCCTGACCCCCGGCCACCGGGCCATTGTGGAAGACAAGCCGGAGGTCAAAAAGGCCGGCGGGGTCTACTATACGCCGACCTATATTGTGGATTATATTGTGCGGCAAACCGTAGGGCAATTGTTGGGAGACAAGGGGGTAGGGTCTAGGGTTGAGGGGTTAGGGCCTGCATCCCAACCCCCCAACCCTAGACCCGATACCCTAAACCCTGCGTCAATCAGGGAGGAATTTACCCATGACTCTGAAAACCTACCGCGAATTGACAGTCTGGCAGAAGGCCATGGACCTGGTGGAAGCGGTTTACCGGCTGACCCAGGACTTTCCGGCAGAGGAGAAGTTTGGCCTGACCAGCCAACTGCGCCGGGCAGCAGTGTCAATCCCAGCGAACATCGCCGAGGGTTACGGACGGACCCATCGGGGGGATTATCTGCGTCATCTCTCAATCGCCAAAGGCTCGCTGCTGGAAGTGGAGACACACCTGATTATCAGCGTCCGGTTGAAGTTCGCCACCCGCGAAAAAGCCGCCGAGTCGTGGCGCCTGTCCCAACAAGTCGGCAAGATGTTGAGCAAACTGATCGCCTCGCTGCAATAGGGTCTGGGGTTGAGGGGTTAGGATCTGGGGTTGAGGGGTTAGGGTTTGAATCTCAACCCCCCAACCCTAGACCCGCTACCCCAACCCCTACACCCCAAACCCTGAAAGATATTCGCAACCTCCGCATCCTCGACCCGGCCTGCGGCTCCGGCTCTTTTCTCATCGGCGCGTACCAATACCTGCTGGATTGGTATCTGCGCTGGTACACGGCCAACGAGCCTGAAAAGTGGGCCAGGAAAAAGAATCCGCCTATTTATCAGACGGGTTTAGGGGGTAGGGTTGAGGGTGGGGGGGCTGGGCTGCAAACCCCAAGCCCTCAACCCCAAACCCACTCCTGGCAGCTCACCACTTCCGAGCGCAAACGCATCCTGCTTGAGCATATTTTTGGGGTAGATATTGACGCCCAGGCCGTCGAAACCACCAAGCTGTCCCTCCTGCTCAAAGTGCTGGAAGGCGAAAGCGAGCAAAGCCTGGCCAGCCAACTGAGCTTTTTTCAGGAGCGCGCCCTGCCCGACCTGAGCCGGAACATCAAATGCGGCAACTCGCTCATCGGGCCGGATTTTTACGACACCCAGGCCCAGCAGATGAGCCTCTTTAGCCTGGACGAGGAGGAACGCTACCGCATCAACGTTTTTGACTGGCAGGCCGAGTTCCCGGAAATTATGCGCAACGGGGGTTTTGATGCGGTGATTGGGAATCCGCCGTATGGGGCTTTTGCTTCCATAGAGCAAACTAATTATTATAGGCAACGCTATGTCATTAGCTCAACTACATACGACAGTTTTGCACTTTTTATGGAGCAATCATCTTCTCTATTACGTCCTGGAGGTATTCTTGGGATGATTGTTCAATCAGCTTGGGTATCTGCACCCTCAATGAGTTCTCTACGAGATTTATTTGCTTCACGCTTCAGACCTTTAGCGTTTGCCTCGATGCCTTATGATGTTTTTGGAGCATATATTGACACTGTAGTTGTCGTAGCAGAACGATTACTGGAAGGTCAAACTCTACGCGATCTATCCCAAGCAATAGTACAACTGGCAGTATTTCCACCTCGATTTAAGATTCGATCCGTTAATGATTTTGATCATTATGCAAAGACCACAGATGCTATAAAATGGCTTAAAGAATCACACAATGAATTTCTTATCACTATTTCAGATAAGGAGAACACAATAATTGATAAATTGCACGCAAGTGGGGGAAGATTTGCAGATATAGCGGACATACAACGGGGTGTTACTCCTTTTCACCCCTCATCAGAAAAACCTCAAGTCAACGGATTTCCTGCATTCACCGGAACAGTTCGACGATATACACTTACTCATTCTGAACAAGGCTATATTCGATACGATGACACTTTGGCTGAGTATAAGCCACCACGATATTTCAATGGGCCCCGTTTACTTTTACGCGAATTGATTAGCCGCCAATTTCAATTGCAGGCAGTATATACAAACGAAAACTATATAACGAACAAATCTATGCAGAGTTTATTACTTTCTGCCTCTGATTATCACATATTTTATCTCTTAGGTCTTTTAAACAGCCGACTTCTCTCCTGGTATTTTTTATCATCCCATAGCGTGGGTCGCAGAGATGACTTTCCCAAAATTGTATTAAAGCAGACCCGCGAACTTCCTTTTAGAAAAATTGACTTCACCAACCCCGCCGACAAAGCCAGCCACGATCACATGGTCGCGCTGGTGGAGCAAATGCTGGCGCTGCACCAACAATTGGCGGCGGCCAAATCGGCCCATGACAAAACAGCCCTGCAGCGGCAAATCGCAGCCACGGACCGGCAGATTGATCGGCTGGTGTATGCGCTGTATCATCTCAGCGAGGAGGAAATTCGGCTGGTGGAAGGGAGAGGGGAATGAAGTTACCCAGAGATAATGATGCAAAACAGTATTCATTTACTCGATGTTGTTGCCTTAACTGAAGATTTACCAGAACGCGGTTTAAGCCGGGGCCAGGTCGGTACTGTGGTCGAGGATTTAGCGCCAGACGTTTTTGAAGTCGAGTTCAGTGACAATGAAGGTCGCTCCTATGCCATCCTGGCTTTACATAGTGACCAATTGATGGTTTTGCGCTATGAGCCTGCTTTAGCCGCTTGATCCCCATCCGCACGATAGACTTCACCAACCCCGCCGACAAAGCCGGTCACGATCGCATAGTCGCCCTGGTGGAGCAAACGAAGTGGCGCTGCGCCAACAATTGGCGGCGGCGTCCGCCGAGGGCTGGAAGCCCCCGGCTACAGCAGGTGAAAGCCGGTTCAAAACCGGCTCAAAGGAGCACGTTTAGCCTGCTTCAGCGGGCTTTCACCTGGATGAGCCGGGCGTTTCAACGCTCGGCGGACGCCGATTGGCTCCATCACGGTTTAGGATATGCCTATTCTATCCTGGCGTTCTTGGCGTCTTGGCGGTTAACCCCAAACTATGGTAAAATCTCCGGCGCAATGTTAAAGAATTAACCCGCCCCGGAGGATGACAGGTGTGAAGCTGACCGAAATATTTGTCAACGAACAAGAAGTCGCCGGCGAATATATCGCCCAGGCTTTTTTTGAATGGAACGGCCAGGAATGGGAAATGACCGTCAAAGCGTCCAGCAAAGCCGAAGCCGAAGCCCAGGCCACCGCTCAGGCCGAAGCCTATCTCAAAGAATGGGCCGTTGACCAGACCGCCGCCAATGAAAAATATGGGGTTTATCCGTTTTGAACAGGGTAGCAGGGTAGCAGGTAGCAGAGTAGCAGGGTAGCAGGTAGCAGAGTAGCAGGGTAGCAGGTAGCAGGGTAGCAGGGTAGCAAGGTAGCAGGTAGCAGGGTGGCAAATGTAGCAAATCGCAAAATCGCAGGAGTGTTCACAAACCTGTGGCGCGTCGCCAGCGATGAAAAATCCTGACCTGACCCCTGACACCTGACACTTGACCCCTGACACTTGACCCCTGACACTTGACCCCGGCCCCTGACACCTGACACCTGCCCCCCCGCCCCCTACTTTATACCTACAATCGTAAGTAGTCAATCGAGCTGTTTTATGCTATGCTATGAGGCGTAGCATTTTTATTTTCGTTAAGAACATTCTGAAATTCCACCGGCAATCTTGCCACCGGCGATCGTCCGGCGATGAAGTCGCCGGGCTATAGAACAGCGCCCGATTAATCGGGCTAAAGCCGGGTTCACCCGGCGCTGTTTGGTAGCCCTGGCATTTATGCCGGGGCGGGGCGGACCAGCGAAATAGTTTCCGAACGTTCTCACGAAAATCTTTTGCCGGTGCTGACCGGGGACCAGAGACCGAGGACCGGATGTTTGCTATCTGTGGCCGGTCCCCGCTCATATTTTCAAACGAGGAGCTTACCCTTGACCCAATCCCTCCGCGCTTATCTTGATTTTACCATCGAAACGGCCTGGCAGGCCGGCCAATTGACCCTGGGCTACTTTCAAACCGGCCTGCGCCCCGACTTTAAAGCCGACGAGTCCCCGGTGACGGTAGCCGACCGGGAAGCCGAAAAACTGATCCGCAGCCGGATTGAAAAACATTACCCCGGCCACGCCATTATTGGCGAGGAATTTGGCAATCAGGAAAATACCGCCGGCTCCAGCCACCGCTGGCTGATTGACCCCATTGACGGCACTCGCTCTTTTGTGCGGGGCGTGCCGCTGTATGGCATCCTGATTGGCCTGGAAATTGACGGCCAATGCCAGGTCGGCGTGGCCCACTTTCCGGCCCTGGGCGAGATGGTGGCCGCCGCCACCGGCGAAGGCTGCTGGTGGAACGGCCGCCGGGCCAGAGTTTCAGGGGTTGAGCGGCTAAGCCAGGCGATTGTAACCCATTATGATGCGGCCTCGTTTGACAAATACGGCAAAGCGGCGGCCTGGGAACGGCTCAAACAAACCGCCGGTTATCGGGCCGGCTGGTGCGATGCCTACGGTTATGCCCTGGTTGCTACCGGCCGGGTTGACCTGATGCTCGACCCGGTGATGCACGCCTGGGATGGCGGCCCCTTCCCGCCCATTCTGGCCGAGGCCGGCGGCTATTTTGGCGATTGGCGCGGCCGCACTACCATTTACGGCGGCGAGGGCATGGCTACCAGCCAAACCCTGCTGCCGGAAGTATTACGGATATTAAATGATGAACAGTAAAACGTGATGGGTGATACGTGATGCGTGAAATTATTACGCATCACGTATCACCCATCACCCAAAACAAAAAGATTTTTCACGCTTCACGTTTCTCGGAGAAAGGTATGTCTGACTCAAACATCATCGGCAAGCAGATTGGACAGTATCAAGTTGAAGAGCAGATTGGCCAGGGCGGCATGGCGACGGTCTACAAGGCTTATCAGCCTTCGATCAATCGTCACGTTGCCATAAAAATTCTACCCAGCCAGTATGCCCAGGACCCCAACTTTTTGAAGCGGTTTGAGCAAGAGGCCAAAGCTATCGCCGCCCTGGAGCATCCTCATATTCTGCCGGTTTATGATTTTGGCACGCAAGACGGCTTGACCTACATGGTCATGCGCTATATTAAATGGGGCACGCTCTCAAAATTCATGGGCCAGCCGCTTGCGCCTGAACGGATTGTAACGCTGATTGGGGATGTAGCCAGCGCCCTGGATTATGCCCATAAGCAAGGCGTAGTCCACCGTGATATTAAGCCCAGCAATATCCTCATTGACAACAACGGCGAAGCCTTATTAACTGATTTTGGCATTGCCAAAATGATGGCCGGTTCTAGCGCCACCCAATTGACCGGGGCTGGCAGTGTGCTGGGCACACCCGCTTACATGTCGCCCGAACAGGCCAAAGGGGAACATATTGATGGCCGCACCGACATCTACTCTTTAGGGGTAGTGCTGTATGAATTGTTGACCGGCCAGCAGCCGTATCAGGCCGAAACGCCGGTGGCCCTGGTTCTCAAACACGTAACCGAGCCACTAACCGCGCCGCGGGTGATCAAGCCCGATGTCCCCGACCCCCTGGAACGGGTCGTGGTCAAGGCCATGGCTAAAGAGCCTAACGAGCGTTATCAGACCGCGGGTGAGTTTCAACGGGCGCTGCAACAGGCCCTACGCGAAATTGAAAGCGGCGTTAAAACGGCCAATATTCCCATTTCGACCACCACCCAAACTCCAAGCGTGGCTATCCCGGCGCCGGCTGCGCCAAAATCGGGCAGCAAAATTGGCCCCTGGCTCATTGGCGGCGGCATTGCCATTGCCCTCCTGTGCGTCTTGGGGGGTGGACTGTTACTTTTTGGGCTGATGGCCTCATCAGGCGATAATCGAGGCGGCACGCCGGCTGCCGGCAGTCCCACCGCTGTGGCTATTGGCATTGACAAAACCGCCACCCCCACTGTTACCCCCACCGCCCTTGATCCAACCCCCACCTCGACCCCAGAAGAAAGTGAGCCTGACCCCACCCCAACTGAGAACAATTTGCCAACATTGGAACCCATCAACCTGGCCGATCTGCCGGGGCTAAATGAAGAAATTCTGTTTGAAGATGATTTCAGCTCCAACGCCAATGATTGGCCCACCGGCGAACAGTCCGACGAATACGGTATTACCAATACCGAATTTGTGGACGGGCGCTACCGCATGACCCAGGAGGCCAAACAGGGCGTCTTTGTCTGGAATGACCTGACCCAGCTTGATTACGATAATTTTGTCTTTTCGGTGGAAGCGACGCCGGTAGAGCAGCAGGTGGCCGACACCTTTGCTTACGGCATCACCTTCCGCGAGAATGTGGACGATGCCGAATACTACGCCTTTGAAATATCTGCCGATGGTTCCTTTAGCGTCAATTTGCGCCACAACGAGAAGTGGAAAACCCTGGTTGACTGGACCGAATCCGCGGCCATAAACCGGCAGAGCACCAATCAACTGGCGGTAAAAGCAGTAGGGCCATCGTTTACGTTTTATATCAATGGGCACGAAGTGGCTGCGGTTGAGGATGACACCCTGGATACGGGCGCGATTGGCGTGGCCATGGACCTGTATGACAAAGGCGACAAAGTGACCGTAGAGTTTGATAATCTGGCTATCCGGGCCATCAGCGCCGATGAATTGGCCCTGCTGGGGGATAATGGCGGCTCCATCCTCTTTGAAGACACCTTCGACTCAGATGCCAGGGGTTGGGCGACGGGCGAATTTGAGGATGAATACAGCCAAAATGAAGTAACGATTGAAAATGGCCGCTATGTTTTGAGCGTCAACTCCAAGCCGGACAAGTTACCCTACGTGGAAAAAGCGCTGCCCAACCGCGATTTTTCGGATTTTGTCCTGACGGTAGACGCCACCCCCCGCGATACGGAAACTCACTACAGTTATGGGGTAGCCTTTCGCCTGGATGACGATGGCAATGTGTATGTCTTTGAAATCGGGAATGACAAGCTGTATGCCGTCTTATTGTACGACGACGCCTGGAAAAAGCTTAAGGAATGGTCAAGCACTTCGGCTATTAAGCCGGGTGAAACCAACCGGCTGATCATCAGCGCCAAAGGCAGCACTTTGACTTTCTTTGTCAATGATGTGCAGTTGACCACGCTGGAAGACGATACCATATCCACCGGCCAGATTGCCCTGGTGGTGGATATGGCCGAAGGGGAAAAATCGGCCATAGTAGAGTTTGATGATTTAGTGATCAGAAAACCGTGAAAGGGCAGAAGATAGTGGATGGTAGATGGAAGATAGAAGATGGTAGATAGCAAAAACAGATGACTTCTATCCTCCACCCTCTATCCTCAGTGGGCCCAAATTTGAGGAGCCAGCACGCCCACGTGCGGCGGTGTTCGGCACGTAGGCGTGTCTCACTCCTCGAAAATTGGATCTACTGATCCTCTATCTTCTATCCTCAGTCTACCTGATCAGGGCTGAGATGGGAGCCGGTGGCTTGATAGCCTTCCGGCTTTTTCACTAAAAATGGCCCCATCACCAACATATCAATATCAGAGGCGGCAAAGGTGTTAATGGCTTCCTGGGGCGTGGTCACAATTGGCTCGCCGCGCAGGTTATAGGAAGTATTGAGCAGCACCGGCACGCCGGTGGCCTGGTCGAACTTTTTGATCAGGTTGTAATAGCCGCTGTTCCACTCCTCGCGGATGCTCTGCAAACGGCCCGTGCCGTTGTGACAGACCGCCTGAATTTTATCCCACTTATCCTGAGGAATATCGGAAACCATCAGCATATAACGTGGCGGATACTGCTTGTCTAAATTGGGCGTGGTGAAATATTCGTGGGCGCGCTCCTCGATAATCACCGGGGCAAAGGGGCGGAACGGCTCGCGGAACTTAATCTTGGTGTTGACAATTTCCTTCATCTCGTCGCGGCGCGGGTCGGCAATGATCGAGCGATGACCCAGGGCGCGCGGTCCCCACTCAAACCGGCCGCGATACCAACCAATCACCTTGCTTTGCAGCAGCGTATCCACAGCCTGATCCAGCAGTTTATCATCATTGTCAAAAGCTTCATACGTAAAGCCGGATTTTTTGATAGCTTCAATCATTTGGCTTTCCGGGTATTCTGCGCCCCAATAGGCGTGCTCCATGGTAAATTTGCGCGGGCAGCCCAGCACCACATGATAGACATACAAGGCCGCGCCTATGGCCCCCCCGGCATCGCCGGCAGCCGGTTGGATAAAAACGTTTTCAAACGGGCCTTCGCGCATCAGCCGACCATTGGCCGCGCTGTTGAGGGCCACCCCCCCGGCCATCACCAGATTCTTAGAGCCGGTCTGCCGGTAGACCGCGTGAGCCATTTTTAGAATAATCTCTTCGGTGACTCGTTGAATGCTGGCGGCAATATCGGCGTACTTTTGATTTTGGGCGGCTACTTTGTCATCCCACTGCGGATGATCTTTGGCCGGATGGGTTTTGGCAGTAAAAAATTCGGACTCGGCCCCGCGCACCGGGCCAAACAGGTCAATAAATTTTTGGTTAAAGGTGGAGTGGGTGGAGTGGTGGAAGCTGAAGTAATCCATATTCAGGACCAAGCCGCCCTCGTCATCCACTTTGACCAGCTTGTAGACCTCATCCATATATTTGGGTTCCCCGTAGGGGGCCATACCCATTACTTTGTACTCGCCGTTATTCACCCGAAATCCCAGGTAAGCTGTAAAAGCGGAATAGAGCAGCCCCAGCGAGTGGGGGAAGCGCAACTCGCGGGTCAAATCAATCCGGCTGGTCCCATGACCATTCCATTGGGCGGTCGCGTGGCCCAGGGTGGCGGTGGTCCACTCGCCAACGCCGTCGAGCGTCAGTACAGCAGCATCTTTATACGGCGAACAAAACATCGCGCTGGCCGCATGGGTCAGGTGATGTTCCACAAACAAAATTTTACTGGTGGGCACGCCAATGGCGGTTTGCAACTGGCTTTTAATCCACAATTTTTCGTCAAACCAGGTGACCATAGACTCCCGAAACACGCCCCAGGATTTGGGAAAGGTACTGAGGGTTGTCTTAAGAATCCGCTCAAATTTGATGAACGGCTTTTCATAAAAAACCACATAATCCAGATCGCCGGCGGTAAGATTGGCGTGTTTTAAGCAAAAGTTGATCGCATGCTGGGGAAAGCTGCTGTCGTGCTTTTTGCGGGTAAAGCGCTCTTCTTCGGCGGCGGCAACCAACTGGCCGTCAACCAGAAGGGCTGCGGCGGCATCGTGATAGTAACAGGAAATACCTAAAATATTCATGAGTCTAATACTGCCTCAAAACTTCTTCCAGGGTTTGGTCGCCGGTAGGGCGCGACCGCCACAATTTGGCCGGTATGCTCTTAAGATGCAGCGGATCACTGAACAACCTGACGCCCAGGCCAAAAGGCACAAAAACGGTAAAGTAGAAGATGGTTAGCACCACCCGGGCCAGAAGGTTGCCCAGGAAATGCCCAAAAGCTTTCCAGCCCTGCCAGAATTTGGGGGTCAGGCTGACAGCCAGCACGATGAAGGCCACACACAAAGCGGCCATGACCGACTGCGCGACCGTGGCAGTGGGCCGGGCCACTTCGCCGCCGCTCAATAAGCGAAAGAGGTCTATCACCCCTCTC
The DNA here is from genome assembly GCA_015075405.1 of Anaerolineales bacterium. GTDB lineage: Bacteria > Chloroflexota > Anaerolineae > 4572-78 > J111 > DSQQ01. The sequence continues at coordinate 481,860 of JABTUK010000006.1, read as the reverse complement.
ACTGAGCCAAACAAGGCCAGGATAGATAGAAAAACGGCCCCAAACAAAGCCGTGTTCTTCGACCCCTCTTCCGGGCGCGAGATCACCCCCAGAATTAAAATCGCCAGGCCAAAAAAGGCCGGAATCAACGCCGTCAGGCTGGATGTGCCCGTGCCCGCATAGCTGCCGAGGCCGAGCAGTAGCAACAAAATCCCAAAAGCAATAGTAATAATCTTCATCGTCGTTTAGAACAAAGTGTAAATAAACGGCGCCACCCCTGAGGACGAAGCAAAAACCAGCAGCAGCCCAAACAACAGCAAGACCGTAACCATGGGAATAAGCCACCACATTTTTCGCGCCCACAAAAATTGTAAAATTTCGCCGACAACGCCGGTGTTGGTCAGCATGCCTTTGAAAAAGTTTGACATGATTGTTTACCTCATAAAATTGAATAGCCAGCAATAATTTGCTGGCCTCGATTATAACCCAGTCATCGCCAAAACCAAAAAATTGAGGTAACTCTCAGCTATGTCATTTCGACCGCAGGGAAAAATCTCTGAGACCTATGTGACGCTGTAAGGACGCTTTGCGTCGGCCTCCGGCCTCGAAATGACATGAAGGCTGAGCGGTTACAAATTGAGCCTGGGATAATTTTTTATGATTGGCGGGCTGGGTGTAGTGGTAAGCGACGATCTGCCCGCAGCGCATCCGACAGGGACACAGCTCGTCCCCCCCGGTAGACATTAATTATTTCGGCGATAATGCCAACCGCAATTTCGGCGGGGCTTTCCGCGCCAATATCCAGGCCAATCGGCGCATAGACGCGATCAAACTTGGCCGGGTCCAACCCCTGTTCTTTTTCCAACAGTTCAAACACGCCTTTAATCCGGCGTTTGCTGCCGATCATCCCGATGTAACGGGCCGGCGAGTCAATCACTGCCAACAGCGATTCTACATCGTGGCTGTGGCCGCGCGTGACCAGCACCAGGAAGGTATCGCCATCAATGGGCCACCGGCGCAGGGTTTCGGCAAAGGGTTGGGCCAGGACCTGATCGGCCATCGGAAAACGTGTTTTGTTGGCAAATTGGGGGCGGTCATCCAGCACCACCACCTCAAAATCAATCATTTTGCCCAACTGGGCCAAAGGGAGGGCGACGTGTCCGGCGCCGACAATAATTAAAGTGGGCGGCCTTCGCTGAACTTCGACAAAAACTTCCAGGCGGCTGTCCCCCAATTGATAGGTTAGCAGTTGAGGCTGCCGGCTGGCAAGACAACGGCGGGCATCCTGCAAGAGCTGATCCTTCAGCCCGCCAAGACTATCCGTGTCACTCCAGGTAGTTCTGTCCAGCCAGATCAACGCTCGCCGGCCCAGGCTGCCGGCAAAGCGGCCGGTTGCCGCCACCACTGTTACCAGGGCTACCGGCTGCCCGGCCTCAATCGAGGCCAGGAGTTCGGTTAAAAGTTGATCGGACATAATACTTGTATCACGTGTTTAAGTGTCAGGTGTTTAAGTGTCATGTGTCAAGTAAGAAGTTTAACACTTGACACTTGACACCCCGCACCTGACACTTGACACTTGACACCTGACACCTGACACCCGACACCTGACACCCTCTCTTCACGGCCACCTTTCAACATAAACATCCATGATACCGCCGCACACGCCCAGGCTTTGCATACTAATGTCTTCGGTTAAATCCACCTCGACCAGCCGGGGCTGGCCTGTTTCAATCACGTCCAGGCCGGCCCGAATGACATCAGCTTCACCACAGCCGCCGCCAATGGTCCCGTAATGCTGGCCCAACGGATGAATGATCATTTTTGTGCCAAGTTCGCGCGGCGCCGACCCCCGCACCCGAACGATGGTGGCTACGGCCACCGGCCTCTCTGGGGTCAATTGATTTAGTTTTTGGTAGAGGGTTTTGGCGCTCTCCATAGGGTTTCCGCTGCTACTCGTCTCCTAATTCCTGGCCGGGCACTTCCAGATTGACCACTTCGCCGTGAGTATTGACAATAATTTTGAAACCCATCATGCCCAGCATCGTACGCGCATCGTCGGGCAAGCCCTGCTCCATCACCCGCTCCATGTGGGTCAGCGAAGAGTCGATCATGGCTTTGGTAAACAAATCATCTTTGCCCAACATGGCCATCATCCCGGCCGAAACCATCTCTTTATTGGCTTCGGCCTGTTCTTGCAGCCAACCAACCACCTGGCGATCCACCTCCTCGGCAGCGACGTGGCGTTTGAAGTCGCCGTCAAGAATGATGTAATTGGGTTCACTCCCAATAAATGTTGTTTCAACCGGCTGGCCGGCTTCATTATAAATTAAACCTGTAAAAAGCGCCTGCCGGTATTTCGATTGCTCCATGCCGTACCTCTGTAATCCCTCCTAAAATCCTGTAAAATATTATACCAGAAAATGAGAACAGAAAAATCTAACCGGCGGTCAGGAGATCGGCTTTGGCGGGTTTGTTCGCTGTCAAGGATGAGGGGTTTCCGCTTTTTTGTGGCCGGTCGTCAAAAAGTGGTTCAACTCCGCTTCCCATTCCTGCATAAAAGCGATGTAGTGGTCCACGGTGAACGTTTCAATAAATCGCTCTCCCGCTTCGCTGAGGGCGGTGTAGGCGTAGGAAACTTCAGCTAAGGTTTGCTGAGCTTCCCCCGGTCGCAACTGGATGTCAATTCGGCCCACCGTTACGCCCGGCGTAATCTTGAGAAACTCGATAAAATAATCCTGCGGTTCCCAGCGAGTGACCACCCAGATCGCCTCGTGGGGCTGGCCGGGCATGATAAAAATGCAGTCCAACTCGGCTACGCCGCTCTCCGAAATGACCAGCCGGGGGTCCCAGCCCTCCACCCATTCGGCTTCCCGCACCGGGCACAGCAGCGGAAATACTGCCTCCGGCGGGGCGGCGAGGGTTTGGATATAAGTATGTTTGACTCGTGTGGGGGAAGAAATCTTCATGATAAATTAACCTTTCTTTTTCCTACGCGGCCCGCGCTTTTTGCGACCGCCCGCGCCGGGGATATTTTCGGTGTAGTGGCAGCCCAGAGCGTAGCGCGAACAGCCCAGGAACGGGCCAAATTTGCCGCTCTTGACCACCAGCTTCCCTTCCTGACACTGGGGGCAGGCTTGCCCTTCCTTCTCGGACTTAGGCAGCGCCTTTGCCTTTCCCGTTCCTGGCCTCTTCGCCTCCCCTCTCTTCGCTTCTCGCGCAGCCGGTTTGCGCTCGGCGGCGGCGGCGGTCATGGCCTGGTCCACCTTGGTCTTGAATGGGCCGTAAAACTCACGCATTACCGTCAGCCGATCAGCTTCACCCCGCGCAATCCGGTCTAAATCCTCTTCCATTTGGGCGGTAAAACCGACATCCACTACCATCTGAATGTGCTTTTCCAGCAGTTCGCACACCTGAAAGCCCAGCGAGGTGGGATACAGCCGCTTCTGCTCGATGGCAGCATAATTGCGCTCCTTCAACGTCTCGACAATAGTCGCGTAAGTGCTGGGCCGGCCCAGACCCAACTTTTTCAACGCGCCAATCAACTGCGCCTCGGTATAGCGCTGCGGCGGCTGGGTAAAATGTTGTTTGGGAATCAATTGATACAAATCCAACAAATCCTCAACAACCAAATCTGGCATGACTTCATTTTCAGCGCCTTCTCCCTCCTGTTCCCCTGCCCCGCTGCTTTTCGCCTCTTCGCCTCCTCGCCTCCTCGCCTCCCCCCTCCTCCGCCCCTCCTCCGCATCGGCATCCACGCCATAAACCTTCAAAAAGCCGGCGAAGCGCAGGGTGCTGCCGGTAGCCCGGAATAGATAAATGGTCGGGCTGGCTTCGATCATGGTTTCGATATCCACCGTCACCGTATCATAGAGCGCCGGCTTCATCTGGCTGGCAATGAAACGCCGCCAGATCAGGCGGTACAACTGGTACTGCTGCGGCGTTAAATACGGCTCGATGGCTTTGGGCGTCTTCCAGGGGTCAACCGGGCGAATTGCTTCGTGGGCTTCCTGGGCCGTTTTATCGCGGGTTTGATAAGTTGGCGGTTGGGGCGGCAGATAGCTCTCCCCAAAAAATTTGGACACAACGGCGCGGGCGGTCTGCTGGGCCTCCGGGGCTACGGCTACGCTGTCGGTGCGGATATAGGTAATCAAACCAACGGCTTTGCCTTCGCCCAATTTTAGCCCCTCATAAAGCTCTTGCGCCAGCTTCATGGTCAGCCGGGGATTGAAACCAAGCTGGCTCGAAGCCGCCTGCTGCATGGAATCGGTGGTGAAGGGTGGATAAGGGTAACGCAGCCGCGTCCCTTTTTCCACCCGCTGGACCCGCCAATCCGCTCCCTTTAAATCGGCCAAAACTTTTTCCGCATCTGCCTGCGTTTTCAGTTCCGGCTTCTTGCCCTTAATTTTGAACAGCGAAGCCCAGAATTTGATAACTTTTTCATCCGCTACCTCGCCTCCTTGCCTCCTCGCCTCTTCGCTCCTCTGCTTCGATAGCTCCGCCTCGATGCTCCACCACTCCTCGGCCACAAAAGATTGAATGGCGCGCTCGCGCTCCACCACCAGCCACAAGGCCGGCGATTGCACTCGCCCCGCCGAAAGCCGTTTCATGCCCGACAAGCCCTGCCACAAAATCGGGCTGACCATATACCCCACCAGCCGGTCCGTAACCCGGCGAGCCATTTGCGCTTCGACCAGCCGCCGGTCAATCGAACGGGGCGAAGCCAGGGCGGCCCGCAAATCCGCCTCGGTGATGGCCGTAAAGGTAATCCGCCGGACTTTGCCCGCTGCGCTCCGGCCCAACCGTTCGGCCACGTGCTGGGCAATGGCCTCGCCTTCCCGGTCCAGGTCGGTGGCCAGGTAGATCATCTCAGCCGTAGCAGCGGCCTGGCGCAGGCCGTCAACTTTTTGACCTTTGCCGCGCATCAGATATAAGGTGGGGGTAAAATTCTGCAAATCAACATGCAGGCCATCAACGGGCATTTCCAGGATATGGCCGCTGGTTGCGGTTACGGTAAAATCGGGGCCAAGCATGCCTTTGATAGTGCGGGCTTTTTTGCTGGATTCAACAATAAGAAGTTTGGTGGGCATAAAAATGGAGGGTTGGAGGGCTGGAAGATTGGCAAAACAAGGTCAGCCCTCCAGCCTGCCAAAAAAACTTAGTGATTGTCCAATAATAAGTTCCCCCAAGTTCCTATGAGTTCCCAGGGAACTAAGGGAACTGGTAGGAACTTAAAACGGGAAGTAAATTTTGGACGCTTACTTACTTTAACGACGTTCCATTGCCATCGGGTGGGGTCAGCAGTTTGGCCAAGCCATCAGCGCCTTCCCGATCGGTTACAGCCAGCACTTCATCACCGACCTCAAAGATGGTGATGCCGCGTGGCATTACAATTTCACCTTTACGAATAATAGCCGCAATCACACAATCCGCGGGCAGCGGCAAATCTTTGAGGGCCACGCCAATGGCTTTAGCGCCAGGGACAATCTTTTCTTCCACCAGGGCATAGTTGCCGCGCTGCAATTTAAGCAGGGTCATCATGGTGCCGGGGGCCATTTCTTCTTCAATCAAGCTGGCCATAATTTCGGCCTGATTTACGGCGGCGTCCACGTGAAATTTCTGATCAAACAGCCAGGCGTTGCGCGGGTTATTGATCCGGGCAACCGTGCGCGGAATCTGGTAGCGAGTGCGAGCCACGTAACACATGGCCAGGTTTTGCGCGTCCTCGTCGGCGCAGGCGGCCAGCAAGTCGGCCCGCTCAATCCCCGCTTGCTCCAGCATAAGCGGATCGGTTGGATGACCTTCAAAAATGACCTCGGTGGGTAGCTCACGGTGAAGCCGGGCCAAAATGGGCTTTCGATGTTCAATCAGATGGACTTCGTGTCCCTGAGCTACTAGCAGCGTAGCCAACTGCGTGCCGGTGCGTCCGCCGCCGGCAATGATGACAAACATATCAGGCCTCCTCCACCGGAATTAAACGGGCGCGCAACTCGGCCATGTTGGCCGGGGTGGCGCTCAAATGAATCACATCGCCGGCGTGAAGCAGAAGCTCATCCTCAGGCAACATGGCATGGCCAGCGCGAGAAACAGACGCAACCCGGCATATATCTGGCGGGAATAAGTCCTGCAAGGTACACCCCTGGCACGTCTCCGGGGCAATAAATTCATAAAGGGCCACCTCTCCATTGCCCATCGAAAAGACCGTCCGCATGTCATCGTAATGGAGCAGTTCCTCGATGCGTTTAGCCCCCCATACGGTTGAACTGACGACCACCGAGCCAAATACATCGTGCAGCGACTGCCAGCGGGCATCATAATTACGCACAATCACTTTGGGGACGTGATAAACTGACTGGGCCACATGTCCAATCACCGCATTGACCACATCAGAGTTAGTTACCACTGCCACCCCGTCGGCCTCTGGCATGCCCGCCCGGTTGAGCACATCCTGGGCCAGACCATCGCCTTCAATGGTTCGCCCCCGAAAACCGGGATCGAGGTTATCAAAGGAGTTGGTAGATTGGTCAATCACCACCACTTGATTTCCCTGCCGGTAGAGTTGATAAGCCAGCTCCGCCCCCATGCGGCCGCAGCCCACTACAATCACATTCATAGTAAACGCTTCTCCTCTGAAAATAACCCTCACCCCCAACCCCTCTCCCTTAGGGAGAGGGGAGTCGCGCCAGCGACGGGGTGAGGGCTTTTCGTAGCTGGTGGTGAAGCCGGGGCTTCGTGATACTCCTCTTTGATTAAAATCTGTGCCTTACTCTACTTGATACGGCACATCTGTAATTACAATTCCTGGTCTAAAAAGCAGGGTAATTCGGAGCATAAACGCCGTTTGGGTGTGCAGCAGATTATGCCACCAGTGGCGCGGCACAAACTGCGGCACCACTACAGTAATGATCTCACCGGGCTGCCGTCGGGTGTCCAGATCGTTAATATAATCCAGCAAGGGTTCCAAAAGCAGCCGGTATGGAGACTCTAAGATGACGATGCGGACGCCATTGCCCCACTTTTCCCACTCATTTCGAATGCGCTGCGATTCGTCGGGATTAATTGAAACATGAACAGCGGTAATATCATCAGAGAGGAAACGGGCATAACGCAGGGCGGCCAGGGTGCCCTGGTGGACTCCCCCCACCAACAAAATTACCCGGTGACGGGTTAAACGTAGATCACCCTGGTAGTTCCGCAAGGAGAGGCGTTTAGCCAACCCCTGATAATGACGATGAATGCCCGATAGAACCATCACCAACAGCGGAATCAACAGTAAAACGATCCAGGCCCCATGAACAAATTTAGTAAAAGCGAATATCAGCATCACGATAAAGGTACAGACAGCGCCAAAACCATTGATAACCATTTTGGGCCGCCAGCCAGGATCATAACGCAATACCGAGCCACGCTCCTGTACTTCCTGTCCCGGCGCAAGCTGCCCAATTTTCCACCAGCGATGGGCCATACCGGCCTGAGATAGGGTAAATGAGAGAAACACACCAATGGCATAAAGGGGGATTAAGGCCGTCACACTGGCTTGAAAGATGATAATCAGCAGCGACGCCAGTAAACCCAGGGCGATAATCCCACGCGAGAAGACCAGCCGGCTGCCGCGATAAGTCAACTGGCGGGGTAAAAAGCCATCCGCCGCCATCAGGGCGCTCAGCCGGGGAAAGTCGGCATAGGCGGTGTTGGCTGCCATAATCAAGATAATAGTGGTTGACGCAATAGTTACCAGATAGAGGATACCCCGCCCATCATAGGCGGTGCGCACCAATTGCGAAATGACCGTTTCTGATTCGGACGGGATCGCCCCAATTTGGATAGCAAGGAAAGTAATCCCCAGAAAAAGCGCCCCTAAAATAGACGCCATCCAAATGAGGGTAATACCAGCGTTGTGGGTGCGCGGTTCTTTGAAGGCGGGCACTCCATCGGAAATAGCCTCTACCCCGGTCAGCGCTGTAGTGCCGCTGGCAAAGGCGTGTAAAATCAAAAACAGGGTTATCGGTTGGGCTACCTCGGTTAGTTCCAGGTGCGGCGGGTCTACAACCCCGGTCAGCGAGCCGGTTAAATATCGCACCAGACCCGTAATGACCGTCATAAAGATCATCATTAAAAAGAAATAGGTGGGAATGGCAAAGGCAACACCCGACTCTTTGACCCCGCGCAGGTTGATGAGCATGATCAAGGCGACCATTCCTACGGCAATTTCAACCCGAAAATCGTACAGGTCAGGATAGGCCGAGGTAATCTGGGCTACTCCTGACGAAATCGAAACGGCCACCGTCAGGATATAATCGGTCAGCAGTGCTGCGCCGGTAGTTTGGGAGGGTAGCGTGCCCAAGTTGTCGCGGGTAACAATGTAGGCGCTGGCGCTATTAGGATAAGCATGAATCGTCTGTTCATAAGATACAACGACGATAGCCAATAGAACGACAATGGCGATGGAGATGGGAAAGGCGTAGCCAAAGGCGGCGGTTCCGGCTACCGCCAGAATAAACAAGATTTCCTGGGTGGCATAGGCCGTGGAAGAGAGCGCATCGGAAGCAAAAACGGCCAGGCCAATGGCTTTACCAATGGTTTGATGCGGCGCATCAGCTGTAGCTAAAGGGCGGCCAATCAGCCAACTGCGCCAGGTGCGAGGGGGGTGCTGATCTGCCGGTCGGTGTAGAACTGTGGTTCCATGTTCTTGGTCAATAGGCGCCATGTGTTTCCAATCCTCAGTAGATTGTTCAATCTTTTAAGCGGGGTCTCGGTTGCCATTATACTCATTTTAATTTAAAAGAAAAACCATTCTCGCCTACTCGTATTTTACCAACAATGAACCGAGAATAGCCTTTCGTTCACTTTTGCACAAAGCGTTTGACAATAAAAACCAACTCGTTTACAATGCGCCTCTGGCAGCGAGGCCAAAAAATGTAAATAAGCCCCATCTAGTAGTACAACTTTGGCTTCGCACCTGGGCGGAGCTTTTTAAAAATCCCCCTCTTTTCCATATTTAAGCAAGTCTATCCTCAGGTTCAAGCATGAGCCTGAACTACCATTTTAACTCACATTTTAAGGAGAAAATAATGCCACGTTTGAAGTCCCTTTTGTTTGCCCTGTTGGTTATGCTCGTTGCCGTTCCTCCGGCTCTGGCCCAAGATGGCGGGCGAGAACCGCTGCCAATGTTGTGGTGGCTGGCTCCTGTCGGCTCCATCGTTGCTTTGGTTTTTGCCTGGATCTTTTATCAATCGGTGATGAAACTGAGCGAGGGCACCCCCGAAATGATTGAGATTGCCCAGGCCGTGCGCGAGGGGGCCATGGCTTATCTGCGCCGCCAGTACAAAGTGGTCAGCATCATTTTTGTGATTCTCTTTCTCATCTTTGCTGTTCTGGCCTATGGCTTTGGCATCCAAAACCAGATTGTGCCCTTTGCCTTTATCACCGGCGGCTTCTTTTCCGGTTTGTGCGGTTTCTTTGGCATGAAAACGGCCACCAACGCTTCGGCGCGCACGGCCAATGCCGCCCGCCAAAGTCTGAATGACGGGTTGCAGGTGGCCTTTCGCGCCGGCGCAGTGATGGGCTTGGTGGTGGTTGGTTTTGCTCTGCTTGACATCAGTGCCTGGTTCCTCATTTTATACTACCTTTTCCCCATAGAATTTTTTGGCGATGCCACCAATCCGCTGCCTCAAATCACCGTAATCATGCTCAGTTTTGGTATGGGCGCTTCAACCCAGGCTCTCTTTGCCCGTGTAGGCGGTGGCATCTATACCAAGGCCGCCGACGTCGGCGCGGACCTGGTCGGTAAGGTTGAAGCCGGCATCCCCGAAGATGACCCGCGCAACCCGGCCACCATTGCCGATAACGTCGGCGATAACGTGGGTGACGTGGCCGGTATGGGCGCTGACCTGTACGAATCCTACGCCGGTTCGATTTTGGCCACCGCAGCCCTGGGGGTATCGGCGGTTATTAGCGTCGCCGCCAGCAATCCCGGCTTTCTACAAGGTTACAGTGAACTTAATATGAGCTTGCGCTATCTGGCTGCCCCGCTTGCTTTGGCGGCCATTGGGGTGGCCCTCTCCATTGTGGGTATCTACCTGGTGCGGGCCAAAGAAGATGCCACCATGGGCGACTTGATGGGGGCCATCAACAACAGTATTACCTATAGCTCCATTGGCATCGCCGTTTTTGCTTTGGGCCTGGTTTACCTGTTGCAATTGAACAATCCCTTGATGCTCTGGTTGGCGATTGTGTCCGGCCTGGTGGTGGGCGTGATCATTGGCCGGTCTACCGAATATTACACCTCTGACGAATATCAACCTACCAAGAATATCGTTGAGCAATCCCTCACCGGCCCGGCAACGGTGATTATCAGCGGCATGGCCGTCGGCATGCAATCTACGGGCATTCCGGTTGTCGCAGTTACCGTTGGGATTGCTGTGAGCTACTTTGCCCCTGGCGGCGCGCAAAATGCGCTCCTCGGTCTGTACGGGGTTGGTTTGGCCGCCGTAGCTATGTTGTCCACCCTGGGCTTAACCCTGGCGACCGACGCCTACGGCCCCATTGCCGACAACGCCGGCGGCAACGCCGAAATGGCCCATTTGCCTGCCGAAGTGCGCCGCCGCACCGACCAGCTTGATGCCGTTGGTAATACCACCGCCGCTACCGGCAAAGGCTTTGCCATTGGTTCGGCGGCTCTGACGGCATTAGCCTTGCTGGCCGCCTACATCGAGGAAATTCGCTTTGCCTTGATTCACCTGGGTGACGAAGTGACCTCGGTCACAATTCGCGGCGAAACGGTGCAAGTCGCCAAGATGACCCTGCAAGATTTTTCGGCTTATTACGATCTCAGTCTGTTCAATCCGGTGGTGTTGATCGGCTTCTTTCTGGGGGCTATGGCGGTATTCTACTTCTCTGCCCTGACCATGCAGGCCGTTGGGCGGGCCGCCGGGGCGATGGTCCAGGAAGTACGCCGCCAATTCAAAGAAAAGCCGGGCATTCTGGAAGGCACAGACAAGCCCGATTATGCTCGCTGCGTGGAGATTAGCACCGCCGGCGCGCAAAAAGAAATGATTTTGCCGGCTTCATTGGCCATTGTCATTCCCGTGATCACGGGGGTGGTTTTGGGCGTAGCCGGGGTAATGGGGCTGTTGGCCGGCGGCTTGACCACCGGTTTTGTGGTAGCGGTGATGATGGCTAACGCCGGTGGGGCCTGGGATAACGCCAAAAAGCATATTGAAAAAGGCGCTTATGGCGGCAAACGCTCCGAGGCTCATAAGGCCACCGTCGTCGGCGATACGGTCGGCGATCCGTTTAAAGATACCACCGGACCTTCGCTCAATATTTTGATCAAATTGATGTCCATGGTAGCCATTGTTTTTGCCGGGTTAACCGCCCAGATGGGCGCAGGCGGCCTGTTGGGGATGCTCTTCGGCGGCTGATCTTCCTTATTGACTCACTTACCAAAAAAGAGGGAAGTCCTATTGACTTCCCTCTTTTGCTATTTTATAGTTGGTCATGGTACTCTATAATTACTCAATTACAGTATCTGCCCTGAGCAAGAAAAGGAGATTATAAAACTGATGTTTGAATTGCTCGATTACTTCCTCCATTTGGATGAAATTCTACCCGAAATAACCAGCGCCTACGGAACCTGGACCTACGCTATCCTGTTTCTCATTATTTTTCTGGAAACCGGGGTGGTGGTCACTCCTTTCCTGCCGGGGGACTCGCTACTTTTTGCCGCCGGCGCCGTTGCCGCCCTGGATAACTCCGGTTTGAACGTAGTTTTCTTGTTTATCCTGCTGACCCTGGCCGCCATTTTGGGGGATACGGCTAACTATTGGATCGGCCACACCATTGGCCCACGCGCCTTTTCCGGGAACATTCCTTTTTTAAAGAAGGAATACCTGGAACGCACCCATCAATTTTATGAAAAATACGGCGGCAAAGCCATTGTCCTGGCCCGCTTTGTGCCCATTGTGCGCACCTTTGCCCCTTTTGTCGCCGGGATTGGCAGTATGAACTACAGCCGCTTTATTTTTTACAATGTCTTCGGCGGGGTGCTCTGGTGCGCTATTTTTATCTTTTTGGGCTACTTCTTTGGTAACTTGCCCTTTGTAAAAAGGAATTTTGAACTGGTTATTATTGTCATTATCCTCATTTCTCTTCTCCCCCCGGTGGTCGAATATTTTCAGAGCCGGCGGGCCAAAGCCATCCGCACCGACGCGGCAGAGTCATAAAAACGCAAGACCAATTTCGGAATTAGCTTGAAAAATGTCCTACGAGTGGAGCACTTTTACCCGGGCTGTTGTCGCCGCTGTTAGCCTTATTTTGCTTGGCTTGTTTATTTGGGTTATTCACCCTATGATCGAGCCAATCATTATTGCGGTCCTCCTGGCTTACATCCTCCATCCCGTCGTTAAATTGGTACTCAAAGGGACTCGACTGCCGCATGCCTGGGCCGTCGCTGTTGTTTACTTTTCTTGCTTAACCTTACTCATCGTTATCCCCAGTATTTTAGCGCCCGTTGCCGTCAGACAGGCGACCGGCTTATCAACCTACTTAGTCCAGATTGAAACCGAACTAGAAGAAGTACTGGCCAATCCAATCGTCCTTCTTGATCAAGAAATTTACCTGGGCCAACTCCTCTCAAATCTACTGGAGCTGACCACCGAATCTATTACACCAGGGGCCGAAGGCGCGCTGGTCATCGTCGAGCGGACTTCGACCAGCTTCGCCTGGCTGCTGGTCATTTTGGTCAGCACCTACTACCTGCTCCTCGACGGCGAGCGGCTGCTGGCCTGGATTGTCCGGCTGGTCCCCGAACGCACACAACCCGACGTGGTGCGGCTGCTCAAAGAAATAGACGTGATCTGGTGGGCCTATCTGCGCGGCACCCTGGTGCTCATGCTGATTGTCGCCGTCACCTTTATGATAGTTTGGACGGCAATGGGGCTGCCGGGGGCGCTGATCCTGGGCCTGTTGGCCGGCGTTTTAACCGTCATTCCCGAAATTGGGCCAACTTTTGCGGCCATCCTGGCCGTGCTGGTCGCCCTCTTTCAAGGCTCCGATTTCTTGCCTGTCTCCAATTTCTGGTTTGCCGTGCTCATTTTTGCCGTTTACTTTGTCCTCATCCAGATCAAAGCTATCTGGCTACGGCCTCGCATTATGGGCTACTTCCTCAACATGAACGAGGGCCTGATCTTTGTGGCAATTATTGGCGCAGTGGTGCTCTGGGGTATTTTGGGGGCGCTGCTGATTGTGCCGTTGCTGGCCACGGCCGGCTCTATTGCCCACTATGTGCGCTGCCGCCTCTTGAATTTGGACCCCTGGCCCGAAGATGTGACCTATGCCACCTCCCCCCCCGCCGAATTACCCAGCGACGAAGAGTTGGCTCAGACCTTCCCCGACGCCGATAAAGTTTCTCCGGTTCCGCCCACCCGCTCCAAAGCGATAGTGATGCCCAAGAGCGAAACAAAATAGAAGGGGAAGGCTGGAAGGTTGGCAACTATCCAACCTTCCAGCTTAATTCCCCAACCCCAACGGCTTTTGCCACTGTTTGAGCACAATCGTCGAATTGGTGCTTTTATGAGCCGGTAGGGTGCTCAATTTGTTGTACAAAATGTCGCGCAGATGGGGAATATCTCTGGCCCAGACCCGGATGTGGGCATCCACATTCCCGGTCAAATTGGTCACTTCTACTACCTCGTCAAATTTTAGGATTTCCTTGACCATTTCCTCAAAATCCAGCCGTTGATCCACCTCCAACTGCACAATACACAAAACGCCCTGGCCTAACACCGCCGGGTTGATGACCGCCTGGTAGCCTTCAATCACCCCGGCCTCCTCCATCCGCAGGACTCGGTCGCGCACACGGGTGTGGCTGACCCCCAGCCGCCGGGCAATGTTGACATGAGACGCTCGCCCATCCTCTTGCAAGATGTTCAAAATTTGTCTATCCAGAGTATCCAGCTTGTCCATTGGAACCTCGCAGAAATGACTTTAATATTTGTTATTTTTTAACCATTATAATTAAAATAGTAATACTTTTATAACAATTTGTCAATAAAACTGAATGAAATATCACCAGATAAGCTAAAATTTTTCGTTGACATTAGGGCAATTTATGCTATAATCCTCCTAACCATTTATTTAGCCATTACCTGGAGGCCGCCGATGTCAAAATTAAGCAAAGCATGGACCCAGCAAGTTACGCCCCGCCCCGCTATCTGGGCCGATGTTCCCGATGAAAAATGGACCGATTGGCGCTGGCAGTTAAGCCATCGCGTCAGCGAGTTGGAAATATTAGAAACCTTTATCAATTTAACCGACGAGGAAATCGAGGGCATTTCCGCGCCCAACAGATTCCGGCTGGATATTACCCCTTACTTTGCCAGCCTGATTGACCCGGATGACCCCATGTGCCCGGTGCGGCAGCAGGTCATTCCCAAAGGGCGCGAACTGAAAGCTTTTGACAGCATGATGGAAGACAGCCTGGCCGAAGACCGCCACAGCCCGGTGCCCGGCCTGGTCCACCGCTACCCCGACCGGGTGCTGATGCTGGTCACCACCCAATGCGCCAGCTACTGCCGCTACTGCACCCGCAGCCGTATTGTCGGTGATGCGGCGGCGACCTTTAGCAAAGCGGAGTTTGAACTACAGCTCGACTACCTGCGCCGCACCCCCCAGGTCCGCGATGTGCTTCTCTCCGGCGGCGACCCGTTGACCGTTTCTCCGCGCATCCTGGATTATCTGCTGGGCGAACTGCGTAAAATTGAACACATCGAAATCATTCGCATCGGCAGCCGGGTGCCGGTTTTTCTGCCCCAGCGCGTCACCGATGAATTATGCGAAACGCTGGCTAAATACCATCCCTTGTGGCTCAATATTCACGTTAACCATCCCAAGGAAATTACCCCGGAGTTGTACCAGGCGTGCGACAAATTGAGCCGAGCCGGGGTGCCGTTGGGCAACCAGAGCGTTCTGTTGGCCGGAGTCAATGACTCGGTTCACATTCAGCGAGAGTTGGTCCACCAGTTGGTCCAGATGCGCGTCCGGCCCTACTATCTGTACCAGTGTGATCTGGTGGAAGGGGCGGGTCACTTCCGCACCTCTGTGGCCAAGGGGATCGAGATCATCGAAGGGCTGCGCGGCCACACCTCCGGTTATGCCGTGCCGCAGTACATTATTGACGCGCCTGGCGGCGGCGGTAAGATTCCGGTGGCGCCACAGTATCTCATTTCGCAAGCGCCGGGCAAAGTGGTCCTGCGCAACTACGAGGGCTTTATCACCACCTACACCGAAGCCGGCGATTATGACCCCGACGCCATCAAAGCCTGGGAAGCCAAAGTTGAAAAGCGGCCGGAGCCGGGCCAAGAAGGGGTGCTGGGCCTGTTGGAAGGCGAGCAGTTAGCCATCAAACCGGAAGCCTTTGACGAAATACACAAACGTAACGCCATGAAACACCGGCTCAACCAGGACGAGAGCAAATGGCAGCCCTTCCACACCGGTGAGAATAGCAAGAACATTCCACTCACTACTGCCGAGTAACGATAAAACAAAAGCCAGGGTTAGCCCTGGCTTTTTTGTTGTAGTAGGGGTGTATCCTGGCGGTCGCCCCTTACAGGGCAGGCGCGAGACCGTGCCCCTACTACGTTTGGCTAAATTTTGGTATTACCTCTCTGGCAAAGGCGTTGAGGGTCGGTCTGACAGCTTCGGGGGGGGTGGGCAAGATGGTGATATGGGTCAGGCCCAGGTCAACCACTTGGGCCACCTGCGCGGCGACCTGCTCAGCGGGGCCGGTCCAGGCAAACTGCTCCACAAATTCATCGGGCACCAGGGAGGCCGCCGCCCAGATGCGCTCTTCGTCGCCCTCGCGGATAATGGCTTCCAGTTCGGCAGGCACGGTCAACCCTACCGCCTCAACAAAAGCGCGATCCGGGTAACTACTGCCCAGCGACCCGGCGATAATCGGCTTAACCGCCGCCCGCGCCGCTCGCTCATCGTCATTAATGCAGCAGTCAACCCGCAAGATAGCTGTCACACTCTCCGGCGACCGGCCTGCCTCCTGCGCCCCTTGACTGATCTGGTCCAAGGCATGTTGAACCCCGGCGGGAGTCGCATAAGTCGAAATCATCGCTCCATCCGCCAGCCGCCCGGCCAAGCGGAACATCCGGTCTCCCCGCGCGGCAACGATGATGGGAATATCGGGCCGGGCTGGAAAACCGAGGCGGGCTTCTTTGACTTGAATAACCTCTCCGGCCAGCGTGACCGTCTCGCCGGCCCAGAGGCGGCGAATCACCTCAATTGCTTCTGCGACGGCTGCCAGAGGTTTGCGGCGCTCAAAGCCCATGGCCCGAAAGCCCATCATGCCTGCGCCCAACACCAGCACCGCCCGCCCGCCGGATAATTCATCGAGCGTGGCGACCATCGCAGCGGTCATGGCCGGGTGGATCACATAAGGATCAGCCACAAACGGGCCAAGCTGGAGCCGCTGCGAATTTACGGCAGCCAAGGTCAACCCCACCGTCATATCCCGGTCGAGCTTATGGTTAGCGTGCCAGAATTGATCGTACCCCAGGCGCTCGCACAATTGTATAATTTCAACCAACTGGCGCGGCGGCAGTTGCCACATGCCTGCGCCCCAGCGAATTGCCATGACGACTCCGGTATCTTACTGTCGAGAGCGGGTGGCATCCCTATGCCGCCCGCTGACGCATAGGGATGCGCCAGCTACGGTGAAAAATTGGATCTACTGAGTATCTTACTGTCGAGGAGTGAGCACGCCCACGCGCGAACGAGGCTACAATAGCGACACATGGGTGCGCCTGACTCCTCATCCGCCTCATCCGGTTTATAAAAAAGCGCCAGATGGTTACATCCGGCGCGAGCAAACGTTATTTTTGCCGGCTAACGCGACCAGGTCAGCGAAACATCATCTATATAGAGCGCCGTCGGTTTGCCGGTGCGGCCCTGATTAACCACGCTGAAATAGATGTAGATCGTCCGTCCCCGAAATTCAGACAAATCGTAAGTGCGGCTTTCCCAGGTGCGGCTGTTGCTTAACTCTGCGGACAGTGTTTGGGCTACCTGGAATCGCTCGTTGAGGATCATGATATTCTGCACGTCGCCGCTGCCCGGCCCATCCAGGCTGACCGGGTAAACGTTGACCCGCAGGGTAGCCTGAGCGGCCTCGGCAGGAATGGTTACTTTTTGCCAGACCGAGCTAAAGCTGAAAATATCGGGTCCGGAGACATTGCCGACACGGGCGGCGCGGCTGCCGCCCAGCTTGACATCGGTGGCATAGCCGCCACGAATGGGCGTGTCGCCAAAAACCCAGCCTTCGTCGGCTTCAAAGCCGCCGCCCAACAACAATTCGCCGGTGGGCGGAGGGGTGGGGGTAATGGGAACCGGGGTGATGGGGGCAGGCGTGGTGGGGGTTACGCCGGGGGTGGGGGTGGCGCACTGCGTGCCACAGCCGCCGGGACAATCGCCAGGACAATAATAGACTTCGCCGGGGCCGCAGGCTGGGGGGGTGCAGACCGGGGCTGGGGTCACGGTTATGTCACCACCGTGCTCGCTGATTGGCTCAGTGGTAAAGGTGGGCGTTGGCGGCGGCGTGGGTGTCAGTGGGGTCGGGCTAGGGGTAGAAGTCGAAGTAGGCGTAGCTACCGGAGTGGTAGGGGTCGGGGTGATGATTGGAGATGGCCCACCACTCAGGGCAACCAGCGCTGCCGCCGCTTGAATGACCCCCGCGCCGTTTTCACTGGTTAAGCCGGCCGGTTTCGCTGTTTGAGCCATCAGGTTTTCAACCATAGCCGGGGTTAAGCCGGGGCTGCGGGCCAGCAGCAGGGCGGCCAGGCCGGCCACGTGCGGCGAAGCCATCGAGGTACCTTCATTAAAGAGATAGGTAAAGGTTCCGGGCGTTTTGAAGGTTTGCTGTAAAACGCCGTCGGCATAGCCATCGCCGTTCAAATCAACGCTGAGATCACCGCCGGGGGCCATCACATCCACTTCCGCGCCGAAGTTGCTGTAACTGGGCCGCTGCAAATCAAAGCGAACAGAACCCACCCCAATCACAAACTCATCATAGGCCGCCGGAAATTCAACCGCGCCGCTGTGGTTGCCGGCGGCGGCTACTACCGTTACCCCTTTACTGTTGGCGTACTGCACGGCGTCGCGCAGCGATTGGGAGCCGCTGCTTCCGGCCAGACTCAGGTTGATGACCTTGGCCCCCTGATCTACGGCGTAGATGATGCCCTTGATGATATTCTCATAGCTGCCCTGGCCGTTAGCCCCCAACACTTTAACCGGCAAAATCCGGGCGTTATAGGCCACCCCGGCCACCCCGATGCCATTATTGGTGGTCTGAGCGATAGTGCCGGCCACGTGGGTGCCGTGGCCTTGATCGTCGGTGGGGTCGTTGTCGTTGTTGACAAAATCATAACCGGGCAGGCGGGCGGTGCCGGCCAAATCGGAGGCTCTAAAATCAACGCCGGTATCTACAATGCCCACAATGACCTGCTGGCCGGTAGAGCTATCCCAGGCTGCCGGGGCCTGGATGGTTTGCAGGTGCCACTGGAAACTGTAGAGCGGGTCGTTGGGGGTTAAGGCTGCCGGCCGCGAGGCGGGGTGGAGTTCGGGTAGAGCGATGGAGACCGGCTGGACGGCAATCCCGGCCATATAGTTCGGCTCGGCAAATTCAACCGTCGGGTCTTGCTCCAGTTTGGTGGCCACTTCTTGCGGGTCTTGATCTTCGGAGAAGTTGACTTTGTAAAGCTGGCTAACTTCAACCGCCTGGACCGACAGGCTTTCCAGGCTTTCGTCGGGGATGGCGTCGGCCACCTGCTCGATGACCGGCTCTAAGTTACTGGCCCCAATTTCGCGCAGCCGCTGGTCCAGGCTAGGAATATCGGCCTCTACAATACCATCACCGCCCAACTCGGCGCTGCGGGCCTGGATAGAGGCCTGGGGATTGAGCTTGACCAACACCGTGCCCGGCACAGGTTCGGGGGGCGGTGGGGTGGGGGCCGGCAGGCCCATTTCGGGCAGGTCGCCGCTGGCGCCGGCCGCCGGTACGGTTGGCAGGGTGGTGGTTTCGCCCGGCGCCGGTTCGACGGTGGCGACCGGACTTTCTGGGGGCGGCATGGTTGCCTCGGTGGTAGCGGGGGGTGAGACTACGGCTGCCGGGGTAGTCTGGCTGGGGGGGGCATCGGCCCCCCCACCGGGCCGGGAAATCTCGCACCCGGCCAGCAGCAGGATCAGGGCAAGCAGGCTCACCAATACGGTGGCGCTACGAATCAGTTTTAGCGTTGAACTCATCACATCTTCTCCCGATAAAACATGAACCTTATGTTTCACGCTTGATGAAATAAGCTTAAAGGTGCAACTTTATGTAGTGTACCGCATTTCCGAATAATTGTAAAGAGTTTTGGGGATATTTCAGTTTAAGTGCTTGTCGCATCGTGCTCGGCCTGATTAAGTTGGCCTACGCCCAGGCTGCCGAGGTGACGCCGGGAGCGTAGTTGTTTTTAATGGAAAACAAATCGGCGTCACCCGCAAGGGGATACTTAGTGATTGTCCAAAAATAAGTTCCCCCCAAGTTCCTACGAGTTCCCAGGGAATTAAGGGAACTCAGAGCCGAAGGCCCCCTGTGGGTAGGAACTCAAAACGGGAAGTAAATTCTAGACGTTTACTTAGGATGGGGCGAAAGCCGGAACCCGACTCAGAAGTGGCGCCACTGGTCGTCACGGCATTTGAGCTGAAGGCCGTTGGAAGCGCTGTATTAAGATGGTTTCGCTGAAGGGGTCTTGTTGGAAACGATTAAGCAGATGAAAATTTCTCGGCAGGCCAGGGATAAAGCCTCAACCTAAGGCCCCCCATGATTTCTGCTGATAACAGCTACGGCCCTGGCACGCCAAAGCGTATGGTTATTTTACGTCCCTCTGAGGACGATTTTAAAAGTATAGGCGTATTCACCCGGCTTTTGGGTCGGGGTTTGGATGGTCAGCCCAGCCTCATTTTGCGACCAGATGAGCGTCCCCGGTACGCCAAGCATGCTGATTTCGTCAATCTTATCGGCCTGAATGAGCGAGTTGGCGCTCAACGATTTGATGGTGGCGACTTCACCCGGCCAGGCCAGACAAATGGCATAAAGGGCATTGCCTTTGGTGGTGAAGCGAATATCCTGGCCGGTGAAGGCCGCCCGCTGCGTATCAGCGAAGTAACCCTCCACAATGTCGGTCGGCCCCTCGCCAAATACATGCCAGGGCCGGGTGCCGTAAATGGCCTCGCCGTTGACCGCCAGCCAGCGCCCAATCTCGCGCAAGATGGCCTGCTCCGGTTCGGGAATGGTTCCGTCAGGGCGCGGCCCAATGTTCAACAACAAGGCTCCATTCTTGCTGACGATGTCCACCAAATCGCCGATGATATCGCCGGCGGTTTTGTAATCGTGGTTCTTGATATAACCCCAGGAATTTTTGGAGACGGACGTATCCGTTTGCCAGAAATAGGGCCGGATATCTTTCAGTTGGCCGCGCTCGACATCATAAACCGCCGTTCCTGCGGGGAAGGAGTGGAACTTGTGGTTGATCGCCACGCCCTTGCCCCATTCCTGGCCCCGGTTGTAGTAATAAGCAGCAAATTTTTGCAGGTAAGGCTCAAAAACGGCCTGCTCAATCCACCAGTCAAACCAGATCAGTTGTGGCTGGTATTTGTCCACCAGTTCGCAGGTGCGGGCCAGCCAGTCATCCATAAACTTTCCATCAGGCCGGGGCCGCCAATCCTGGCTGCGCCAGTCAGCGGCTTCGAGCCGGGGGCCTGGCTTGGCTGGCCCATAGAAGTCGTAATACCGGGGGTCTTGCACATCCGAGTCAAATTCCATGCCCCCATTGAAGAACCACCAGTGCTCGGCGTGATGGCTGGAGACGGCAAACACCATCTCCTGGCGGCGAACAGCCTCGGCCAGCTCACCGATGACATCTCGTTTGGGTCCCATTTTGGCCGCCGTCCAGTCTGAAAAGGAGCAGTCATACATGGCAAAGCCGTCGTGATGTTCGGCCACCGGCATGATGTACCTGGCTCCGGCCTCCTTGGGGTTTTCTTAGCAACCGGCCAAAAAACAACGCTAAGGCACATTTGTTCTAATCAGAATTTGAGAAGATTCAACCCCTAAAGCATCCATTTTCCCCTGGCAAGACAAAGCTAACCTGACTGAGGTTGGCGAAGCGGACGTAATCGGTGCCAACTCAGCGTCTCATCAATGTCGAATTGATATTTACCATAGGGATTGATGTGCTCGTAACGGGCAGGGGACAGGTGAACAATGTCTGCCTCATTGACAGGCAGCCCCTCTTTTTTTAATTGTTCTAGCACCGCGGTCATATAGACCGTGTTCCAAATGACCACAGCATTGGTCACCAGGTTGAGACAACTGGCCTGATTGACCTGCTCCTCGTATTGCCGGCGATACAACCGGCCCAAATTGGCAAAAAAGATGAAGCGGCGGAGGGCATGCAGGCTTTCGCCTTTGTTGAGTTGCAGATTGATCCGCCGGCGCAGGGCCTCATCTTGCAAATAGCGGAGGATAAAAATGGTCTTAACCAGGCGGCCATATTCCTGGAGGGCACTGGCCAGGGCATTCTGGCGGGGAAAGGACTGCAATTTGCCAATCAATAACGAAGCCGTGACCCAGCCCAACTTGAGGGAACCGGCCAGCCGCAGCAGATCATCCCAGTGCTGGATAATCTGATCGTACTTAATGGTCCGGGTCAGCAGCGGGTCCAGGCGACCATAACGGATCGAGCGGTCAATACGGTAGAGCCGCTGGTCGCCGAGGTCGCGGATGCGGGGGGCAAACTGAATGCCGAGCAGGTCGAAGAGGGCGAAAATGAGTTCGGTGTAGCCGGCGGTATCGGTGGTGTGTTCGAGGATCGCCAACTCAGTTTCATTGTCCAGGATTTCATCCAGGACATAAGTGGCATCGCGGAGGGTGGCCGGAATGACCTTGGTCCCATACTGGGAGAACTGGTCGGAGGTCCAGGTATAGAACGTCAAGCCCCGGCCATAACCGAAATAGCGGGGCAGTGCCGTGGCCTTTTGGGTCTTCACCGCCGCTGGGAAGCGTTGGCCGTCTGAGGAGGACAGGGCACCCCCGCCCCAATAAGCGCTGAGGGGCTGTTGATAGTGGAAGTTGACCAGGGCGGTGATGGCCGGCCGGAGGGTTTCTTCCCGGAGATACCAGTTGGTACACCAGACCAACCGGCTGTGAGCCAGGTCCGCACTGAGGGCCATCTGGGCCAAGCCGAAGTTGCAGGCCTGAGCCAGAATAGCGGCGTACAGGTAGATTTGTAACTCACTGGTGCGGGGTTCACCCCCGCCGGCGTGTTCAAAATAACGGGTGAAGCCGATCCAGCGGTCCACTTCAATCAACAGGTCTACCAACTCGACCTGGGGCAAGCGTTCCGTGACCCATTGTTGTAATTGTTGGGCGCTCTCTGGTAATTCCTCGGCGCGGAGGGGTGAAACTACCAGCCGGCCCTTTTCCAGGCGCACCTGGTCAGACCTGATTAAGGTCTGACCAAATTCGGCCAGTAACGTTTCCAGTTCGACCTGACGTTGGTTGAAGCGCTCCAGTCCATCCATCGGGGCGTGGATCAACTGGCACACCTCGGGCCGGAGGGTAGGCCAGTGGGAGCGGGGGATGAGATAACTCTCCGGGTCAGCATACAGCCGGCTGTGTTCTAGCCAGATATTGCCGGCTCGCAGCGCGTTACGCAGTTCCCAGAGAAGACACAATTCGTAGTAGCGGCGATTGAGTTGTCCGCCTGCTTCAATCACGTAGGGCAACCACTTGGGCCGTACAAAGACCGTCGTTGCCGTCTCGGGTAGTTTCCGGCGCTGGGTCTGGTTCAGTTCGCGTAAGAGGGTGATGGCCTCAAGCAAAGCGTCGTGCTTCAGATGAGACCGGAACTGACAGATTTCGAGAAAGGTCGGGGCAAATTGGCGTACGTAGCTGTAGCGTTTGGCCAAAAAGTCAAAGTAATTGTCGTCCAGCGGCCGGATAATCTGGGCGCACTCGGTCATGGCGGTTTGGAAATGGGGCTGGGGAATGTGGTGGTAGATGGTGGGCCGGATCTGGTCATCGGCCACCTCAGGATCGAGGATAATCTGTCCCACCTGCTGAAACAGGTGCAATTTCTCGTTGGTGACGCGAGCCATCCTTTGATGAAACTCATCCAGGTCGCGCCGGGCGCGGGCGTCTGCTTCCGCCAGACAGTAGCAGTACAGGTCCACCGCTTCATCGGTCGTTTCGATCAGCCGTTGGGCCAAAAAGGCCAGCAAAATAGGGTAGCGGCGTTCGTTGGCCGCCCGCCGCAGGGCTTGACCGGTTGACTTTTTGGCTACCTGAGCCAACTGTTTTAAGCGGTTGGGACTGAGCCGGCTTAGATCCCACCGATCCACCCCCAACTGCTTTAAGAACGTCAATTTTTCCAGCGTGGCCAAAATCTCCCCCGGCGAGTTGGTGGTGGCGCTTTGCCGCAGCCAGGTTAAAGGCAGCCGGCCGCTAGGGGTCTCCGTTTGCAGCAGGCCATCCAGGGTTTTTTGGAGGTCAGCGGTTAACAATGGCTCCAGTTGGCGAAAGATTTCAACTTCAGCCTGGGATCGCGCAGAGATGACTAACCGTTCTAAGATCGTCACCCCCGGCCGGACCAGCTTGAGTGTATACAGTCTTTCGGCGGCCAATTGAAAAAGCAGGCTGGGCCGGTCGTGCTCCAGGGCGCGTTCAACCAGCCAGTGGTGCAGTTGTTCCAGGTCCGCAGGCTCCGCTACACGGAACCCCAGATAACTCATAATCTCCCGCAGATGTTCGGTGCGGGTCTGCGCTCGTTGGGCATAGGCCGCTAACACCGTCTGGCTCACTTTCAGCTGCTCGGCCAGGTAGGTCACGATCACGGCGGGAGTGGCGGTCAGGTCATCCGGACAAAAACCCAGGTAGCGCAGCGTGCTCAATTGCAGAGCGAAGCCCAGGCGATTATGCTCCACCCGCCGCTTTTCAACGAAGGCCCGGTCCGCTGCTGAGAGGGTAAAATAGGTCAACAGGTCAGCTGTAGCGATATCCGCGGGGAATTGGTTCAATTGTTGATGTTCCAGGGCACTGAGAAAACGGCTGGGCATAGGGAGACCTCCTCCCGACAAATTGGGGCTGATGGGGGATTTAGCACAATTTTATAGCATAAATCTCATTGTGTTAAATCCAGGTTGCTAAAAAGTGCCAGAAGCAGTATATTTTGGAGTAGTTTCAGGCAGTTATCTACCCAAACTCATTCCCCACAATTTTGGGAGGCCGTTTTTATGAGCACAATACTCCCCCCAACCGTCACCGCCTGGCTGGCTTACCTGGGGCAAAAGAGCAAAAGTCAATCCACCGTTGATAACTACCGGCGGGCCCTGGCCCACTTTATCCACTGGTCCGAGCAGAGCTATGGCCAGCCTTTCGACCCGGCGACCATCATTCCCCGCGATGTGGCTGATTGGAAAACCTTTCAGCAGACGGTAGAAAAGGCTAAACCGGCGACCGTTAACGTCCGGCTGGTGGCGCTCTCCCGCTTTTTCAAATGGGCGGTGGCCCAGGGCCATGCCCACAGTGATCCGACGACCGAGGTAGATGGCGTGCGCCCGGAAGCACGTCGCCCCAGGTCGCTAGATGACAAGTACGTGCGGAAAGTCCTCCGCCAGGTCAGGGCTAGCGGAAATAAACGGGATGAGGCCATTATCGAGATGTTGTTGGGGACGGGTCTACGAATTTCTGAACTGCTCGCTCTACGGGTAGGTGATCTGACTCTGAACGAGCGCAGTGGCGAAGTGACCGTGCGCTATGGTAAGGGTGGGGTGTATCGCACCGTGCCTCTGACGGGGACGGTACGCAAGGCGGTGCGAGACTATCTGGAAACCCAGCCGGAGTTGAAGCCGGAAGATCCGCTTTGGGTGGGCGAACGCGGCGCACTGACCGACCGGGGCAGCGTGTTGTATTTGCTCAAGAAATATGCGTTTCAGGCCAGGCTGGATGAGCGGCTGATCAGTCCCCATATCCTCAGGCATACCTTTGCCTCGCGCTATTTGTCAGCAAACCCCGATGATTTACGGGGACTGGCGGCCATTCTGGGACATAGCAACCTTAATACGGTCATGATTTATACGACTCCCACCACTCATGAATTAACCAGACGCATGGAGCGGGCAGAATTAACAGCGACGCCGGAGTGAGGGCGCATAACCGTCAGGCTAGATTGGGTCTGCCGGCTAAACTTACTGACCTGTCGGTGATTGGGTCAAATTGATCCACCGTTCACTCAACCCGCTCCGCTTACCCCGAATTTCTTAAGATTCGAAGTGGAATAGTTCGATTGGCTTGGCGGAGTTGGTGGGGTATAGTGAGGATAATAACAATGTAAAAGTCCTCCCTGAACTTAGCCGGAACGGGAGGACTTTCGCAAACCTACAGCCGCGCCTGACCTGGTGGACGGCGCATGCCTTTTTATTTGTGATGTCATTCTAATCCAGGCGACCTGGTTTGTCAAGGATTTTTGATTGGCTCTTCATGTCTACCGGGGAAAGGGGGTTGACCAGGCCGGTCAGTTCGGGTTGGATCGGTCGCGCTTGTTCTTCCCTCATCACCCCTCCTTCATGGCTTAAAAGATGGTTCTCAACCGGATAGCACTGATGCCTGTTCAAGTGAGTGAGCCAGCCGGATCAAAGATTTTGCTCATTGATGACGATGTGGCGCTGCTCCAGGTGCTGGAGGAGACTTTCCGGCGAGCGGGCTATACCGTCTCTACGGCGACAAATGGGCTAGAGGGGCTGCGCCAGTTGTACACCCACCGGCCCGACCTAGTTATCCTGGACCTGGTCATGCCCCTGCTGGATGGGCGGGACACCTGCCGCCAGATCCGCCAACTCAGCCAGGTTCCCCTGCTCGTCCTGACCGCCTGGGGGATGGATGAGGCGGTGATCGTGCGGAGCCTGGAGGAGGGCGCGGATGACTGCCTGGCCAAGCCTATCACAGCGCCGGTCTTGTTAGCCCATGTGCAGGCGTTGTTGCGCCGAGCCAGCCTGCCCCCGGAGGTGAACCAATCGCCTCTATATCGGGATGGCTACCTGACGGTTGACCTGGCAGCCCGACAAGTGCGGGTGGCGGGGCAGCCGGTGCGGTTGAGCCCCACCGAGTACAAGTTACTGGCCTGCCTGGTCCGACAGGCCGACCGGGTGGTGCCGGTGGCCAAGCTGTTGGAAGCGGGGTGGGGAGGGGCAGGCCAGGCCCATATACACAGTCTGCACCTAACCATTGGGCGGTTACGGCGGAGGTTGGAAGAAAACCCCTGTCAGCCCCGCTATGTGCTCACCGAACACGGGATGGGCTACCGCTTCAAAACCTCCTCCGCCCCATGAAACCAACTTACCACGTGGCGCTAAGAGTCACTCTCGGGAGTCTCTCAAGGGACTCCTTTTTATAATTATGTTGAGTATTGAGAGAAAATTGAGAGAAAGTGATAGCAAACTGATAGGAATTTTTGGAGAAAGTTGTGATATAATTCTCAAGCAAAAGCGTTCGGTTCTAAATTCTCATTTTCGATCTCGCGAACTTTTCGTCACTGCCATCTCTGACTACGACTTTAGGATGAACTGAGGCTATAATTGAGAGCAATTCCCCCCTTTGTCAAATCCTCTGCTTCGTTGTCAATTGAGGTACCTTTGGGGTACCAAGACGAAAAATTTATCACCTTGACATTTTCACAATTTATCTGATCTTGTCGGCTCCCGGAGGTTCGGCTATGCTTCGTTCTGAACTTGGACTGCGTATTTTTGTTGCTCTTTCTATTCTGCTCTGGTCAGCGCCACCCGCTCTTATTTCGGCCCAGTCCGTTGGCCATCCCAGTTACCAAACTGAGGAACCGGCTGCCACTCCGACGGCGACGGTTGAAGCCACCCTCAGTCCGCAGCCGCCCGCTGGGACCGAGACGCCCCCTCCCGCTTCAACCGGCGCGAGTCCAGCCACTACATTGCCTCCGGCTGAAACCGCCACAGGGACGGCGCCTGCGACTGAAACTGCCCTGCCTCTCCCTTCGCCAGGTCCGAATGTTACTGAAACGGCGACGACTACCCTGACGCCACCAGCCCAGCGCGAAACCACAGTGGACTCAGCAGAGGAGGACCACGTCGGTTTCCGGGTCTATCTGCCCCTGGTGCTGAAGTACGAGAATCCGCAAGCCGCTTTTGCCGCCGACCGCGTCATTGGCCCGGCCCCGCTGGCCGTCACTTTTATTAATAGCTCTACGCACGCGACCGCCTATACCTGGGATTTTGGGGATGGCGCCACCAGTACGGTCATCAGTCCGACCCATATCTATGCCCAGGCCGGGGTTTATACGGTCACGTTGATGGCCAGCGATGGCCGAGTGACTGCTACCTTGAGCCAACCCAGCTATATTACTCCCTTCCAACTCGATACTCTGGCCGTCCAAAGCAGCGCCCAAGACATCGCCCTGGCACAAGGGTTGCAGGGCTATTGGCGGCTGGATGAACCAAATGGCATTCGGGTTGACAGTTCGCCCAACGGGTATCACTTAACGGAGCATAACGGCGTCCTGGCCGGATCGGGGCAAATTGGTTTGGCCGCAGCCTTCGAGCCGGCCCAACGCCACTCCCTCTCCCTCACACCCCCGCTGCAAACCGGGTTGGCGCTCACCGGCAGCCTGACCCTGGTCGGCTGGGTCAGACCGGAGGCGCTGGATGGTACTCTGATCGGTAAGTTTGAGGAGGGGAGTAACAATCGCGCTTATCGCCTGGTTCTGGATAAAAAGCGGTTGATCTTCACCGTTTCCCCGAATGGGGCCCATCAAGGCAATTACGACCTGAAAGCCAAGGCCGAGTTGAGCCTGGGGGTCTGGACCCACGTGGCCGCCGTCTTTGATGCCCCCCAGCGGACCCTGTCCATTTACAAAAACGGGGCGCTCTTCGACTCCCGTTCGGTTCACTTTCAGACCATCTATCCTTCTTCCGCGCTGTTTATGATGGGCGCCCACTTGAAGGCCGGCCAGCCGGTGAATTTCTTTGACGGTCAACTCGACGATTGGCGAGTGTACAATCGGGCTTTGAGCGAGGCCGAGATCCAGGCCCTCTTCACCCGACCCGGAGCCGCTTTCTCAGCCAGCCCCTTGAGCGGCGTTGTGCCCCTGGAGGTCACGTTTAGCAATGGCTCAATCCATGCCAGCAGCTATGTCTGGGATTTTGGGGATGGGACAAGCAGCACACTCAGCAGCCCGACGCACACCTACCTCCAACCCGGCGTCTATACCGTCACCCTGGCCGCCGGAAATGGAGTTATGACCGACACCCTGACCCGGGCGAATTACCTGGCCGTGACTGACGCAGCGATTACCGGCTTGAGCGCCACGTCTGACAGTCCGACCGTGTTAGCTCACCCCACAATGCTAACCGCTACGATCACTACCGGCAGCAATGTCACTTACCTCTGGACCTTTGGCGATGGGATGAGTGGCAGTGAGCCGGTCGTCAGCCATACCTACCCGGCGGTCGGGATCTATACCGCCGTTGTGACGGCCACCAACTCGGTCAGTGTTATGACCGCCACGACGACCGTGACGATCACCGATGAAGGCTTGGCCGGGTTGACCGCCGCCAATGATGGCCCAACCGAACTGGGCCAAACTACCCTCTTGACGGCTACCACTACCGCCGGCAGGAATGTCACTTACACCTGGGACTTTGGCGATGGGACGACCGGCAGCGGGCCGATTGTTAGCCATACCTATCCGGCAGTGGGCGTGTACACCGCCATTGTTACGGCCAGTAGCTCGGCCAGTGTGCTTACGGCTACAACGACAGTAACCGTCACCGACCCACCTATCACCGGGCTAGTTGTCACCAACGACAGCCCAACTGAGCTGGGCCAAACTACCACTTTGACAGCCACGACCGCTGAAGGGAGTAATATCACTTACACCTGGAATTTCGGTGATGGCACGCCAGCGATAAGCAGTGGTCCAGGCGTCAACCATACCTACCCCACCATTGGCCTGTATACGGCCGTGGTTACAGCCAGCAATTCGGTGAGTGTCGTGACGGCCACGACCAGGGTGACCATCACCGACGCGGCGATTGCTGGGTTGAGCGCCACGAACGATAGTCCCACCCTCTTGGGCGAAGCCACTACCTTAACCGCCACGATCACAGCGGGCAGTAATGTAGCTTACACTTGGGACTTTGGCGATGGGGCGACCGGCAGTGGGCCGGAAGTCAGCCATACTTACCCGGCAGTTGGCGTATATACGGCCATCGTCACCGCTAGCAACTCTGTCAATGTCGTTACAGCGACGACCCCGGTCACCGTTACTGGTATTCCCAGGTTGGCCATCGGCAAAACCGGGCCGGCAACGGCCATTGCTAGGGAGCCGATCACCTATACCCTGACGGTGACGAATAATGGGACACTCACGGCTACCGACCTAGTTATTACCGATGCTATCCCTGCCAGCGCCAGCTACATCAGCGGCGGAACGAAGGTGGGCCAGGTCGTCCGCTGGACGTTGGACAACCTGGCTCCGGCCAGCAGCACGGCAGTCGAGTTGGTTGTGACGGCCACCGAGACGATTACCAATAACGAGTATGGGGTTTCGGCAGAAGGTGGGATCGCCGCCACAGGCCAAGAAGCGGTTTCCACACTGGTTTACCCGCCGGTGGTAGCCAATTTTGTAGCCACCCCGTTGACCGGCGTTGCCCCTTTGACTGTCACTTTCAGCAACAGTTCGACTGGGGCGACTGACTATCTATGGGATTTCGGCAGCGGCGCCACATTGACCGTGATTAGCCCGACCTATACTTATAATCAGCCGGGAGTCTATACAGTCACTCTGACTGCCAGCGGACCGGGTGGCAGTGACATGCTGACCCGAAGCAACTATATTACTGTCACTGAGCCTGTGGTGGCTGGCTTCTCGGCCAGTCCTCTGACAGGCACAGTCCCCTTGACCGTGACTTTTGTTAACAGTTCCACGGGCGCTTCCAGTCATCTATGGGATTTTGGGGATGGAAACACCAGCACTGTGATCAGCCCGACCCATACTTATACTCAAGCAGGCGTGTATACCGTCAGTCTGAGCGTAAGTGATAGTCTGGTAACGGACACTTTGAGCCAAACCAACTACATTACGGTTTATGAACCAGTTATTGCCAACTTCGCCGCTACTCCGTTAACCGGCCTCGTTCCACTCACTGTCACCTTTGTCAATAGCTCTACAGGCGCGCTTGACTATTTATGGGATTTTGGCAACGGGGCAACCTTGACCGTAATCAGCCCCACCTATACCTATAATCAGCCGGGAGTCTATACTGTCACGCTCACTGCGAGCGGGCCGGGCGGCAGCAACACCCTGACCCGTACCCAGTACATCACCGTCACGGCGCCAATTATTCGCGATTGGGAGTTGATTACGACGACCACTGCGCCACCAATTAAGGGCGAACACAGCATGGCCTACGACAGCGTCCGCGATGTTGTGGTGCTCTATGGGGGTAATGCTACTGGCTGGCCGTATGAAGATACGACCTGGGAGTTTGATGGAACTGACTGGAATGTAATCACAACCACCCTCAGCCCGGCCGCTCGCTATGGCACGAGCCTGGCCTACGACCCGGTGCGCCAGGTAATGGTTCTCTTTGGCGGCGGCAATCAAAAGGATAGGGCGCTCAACCAGACCTGGACCTACGGCAACACAGAATGGGTCAATGTCTCCCCCGGCACTTCTCCCCTGAGCCGCACCTACGCCAGTATGGCGACGAATCCCGTCAGCGGAACGATCTATCTTTTTGGCGGCAATGAGTATAAGACCTATTTCAACGACCTGTGGCGTTATGAGGATGGGGCCTGGACTGAAATTACTCCCAATGGCGACGCCCCACCCGCCCGAACCCTGGCGGCAATGACCTATGTTCCTTCCCTCCTGGCAGGGGGGACCGAGGGGGGTCTATTGCTCTTTGGTGGACGCACCGTAACGGGAACGCTGTTGGCCGATCTATGGGCCTTTGATCCGGTCTCAGAGACCTGGACCGAACTTGATGACGGCAGTGGAGAGGGCCCTTCAGAACGAATGGCTCACTCCTTGAGTTACGATCTCGGTACCGGCAAAGTCGTTTTAGTGGGCGGCATCACCGACGAAGGAGATACCCGGCTGGGGGATACCTGGCATTATACCCCCCTTTCATCCCCCCCACCGGGGGGGACACAGGAGGGGTGGACCGAAGCCAACCCGACCACGCTGCTGCCGCCACGCGCCTATCATCAGGCAGTTTATACCAATAACGCTATTCTCCTGTTTTCGGCCAGACAACTCTGGCGCTACAAGTAGACCGACTATGCTGTGCGAAATGAACAGAGATATAGAGTCGAATGCAGTGGTTCCGTTTAATTTACCTGGTTAGCCGATGAATACCGTCTCTCTACTTCAACAAAATCTAGTGACCTGTTCACACTCCAGGGTAATCTTTTATCGGTTAATAACTGGTGTAGCAGTGGTGTTAGCCTTGGCATTGGCGTTAGCGCCTTCTAACCATCCCCGCGACTTGCGCATCCCCGATCCCTGGACCTATGCCTTTGCTATCGAGAACTTTGCTCAAGGTCGGTGGGTCCTTACTGATGAGGAATTAGATGCCGGGCGGATGCAGTTCCGTCTACAGGGTGGCAAATATATTATGTATATGCAACTCTCGTCGGACCACTGGGTGCTGCGGAAAGCGCCGGGGTATCCCCTCTTGGTGGTCCCATTCTACTGGTTGGGCCAGCCCCGGCTGGCCAATGCCGTCCTGGCTATCCTGTCTGCACTGCTGATTTATCGGTTACTGGCTACCTGGCGTGATGAATTGACTGCCTGTCTGGGCGCGCTGGTACTGTTGTGGGCGCCGATCAGTCTATTGGCCCTGCACTATAGCTTTATGGACACGTTCGCCAGTGGCGCTCTATTGGTCATAGGTGGGGCGTTAAGTCTATCCTACGGCACGCGGCCAATGGGCAGTGATCGTTATCCGGTACTGGAACTATTTTTGGCCGGACTGGCCACTGGCTGGGCTGCCATCGTGCGTCTGCCCAATATGCTGCTATTGGGCCTGGTCTGCCTGTACCTGGCTTTAATCATATGGCGGCGACGAGCATCCTTGGGGCGCGTTGGCTGGCTCCACCTGGCTGCTTTTGGGTTGGGCTGTGGTTTCGCTCTAGCCATTCTCATTGGCTACAATCTGGCCGTCTTTGGTCACCTGCTGGACACCGGCTATCGCTATCACAGCCCATACCAGGAACTCTTCGTCTGGGAAGCCGAGGCGGCGCGAGCGTTGAATGGCGTCCCCACCTGGTTGGCCGAAGGTTCCCTGGCTGCCATAGCTACAACCCTGGTGCATCACTTATCCCTCTGGCTTCAGCCCATGCTGTTGGGCTGGCCGCTGCTGCCCCTGGCCTTGGTAGGACTGGTCTTGGCCTGCCGGCAAGGGACGACTATTCCCTTGCCACCCTGGCTGGCTTCGCTGTGGTTATTAGCTGTCTATGCTCCTTACGCTGGTCTGATTTACTTTGGCGTCAGCCGGGAATTGGCTCATCCTTTCCTGCGGGGCTGGGGCTTTTTTGCCGTAGACCGTTACCTTTTCCCGGCGTCACTCCCTCTGGCGCTGCTGGCAACCGGCCTGTTGGTCCGATTGCCACGCTGGGCAGCACTGGGATTAGTATTGGTTTACATGCTTGGCAGCGCCTGGCTCTACTTCCGAGTGTTAGCTTTAAGATGAAAGAATCAAGGAAAACTTTGCAGAGTCTATATTGCACCTGGCTTCTACCGCTAAGCTGTCAAATGACGGGTAAATCATTTGCCCAATATCTGAAACCGGTGTAACTCTCTTATGCTAAACCATGTTCTTGTGAAGGAGATAAAACCATGATTTCAAGATATTGGCTACCCTTTATTAGCGCAGTCGCACTGGCCATCATTACCCTGGCTGGGTGTGACAATCAATCACCCACCGCCATGCCGGTGAGCGAACAATCTGCCTCAGTTGAGCCAACGAGTCCCACCTCCCTCTCTCCGACCCCGACTGAGGTAACGGCTGAGGTCATCTTGCCGACCCCGACCAGTCCAACGGCAACCGCTACCTCAAGCCCCTCCCCTTCGCCCATCGCAGATACGCCTACTCCGTCCTCGATCCCTCCCGGACAATCCACCGGCCACGACGACGTGCCGATAGTGGAGATCCCGGCCGGAGAGTTCATTATGGGCCTGACCCTGGAGCAGGCCGAGACGCTAAGACTGCGCTGGCTCGCGGAATACGATCAACCTAACACCGACATTGACTTTCACCGCTCCAGTCCTCAACTAACTGTTTACCTGGACACCTTCAAGATTGATAAGCTGGAGGTAACCTATGCCCGCTATGAGGCTTGCGTGACTGCCGGAGTCTGCCAGCCAGCGGATGAGCTTGGCCTGACCGAAGCCAACAATCCCGTCTATGTCTTTTATGCCCAAGCGCAGGATTATTGCCGGTGGGTGGGTAAACGCTTGCCAACTGAAGCCGAGTGGGAAAAGGCCGCTCGCAGCACGGATGGCCGCCTCTTTCCCTGGGGTGATGTGTGGGAGGCTGACCGGGTGGCCCTGGAAATAAGCCCGGTGGGCAGCCATCCCGAAGATGTTAGCCCCTATGGCGTGCTGGATATGGCCGGCAACATTGGCGAGTGGACCCAATCACCCTTAATCGCCTATCCCGGCCATGTGAATCCCACTCTGTTCAACGAAGAGTTGCCAGTAGAGCGGGGAGCGTTGGACTATCAGGCCAGCCTGTGGGCCGGGGCGCTGACGGCCGATCGCTCTTATGGAGCTGACTTGGCCGGGTTTCGCTGTGTAGCTGGGGGCGAGCCGCTGCCAGTAGCCGAGGTCGTGGTGAGTTATGAACCAATGGTGCCGCCACCCCCGCCGACGGCGACAGCAGTAGACTTGAGCCAGATGGTAGAGATTCCGGCTGGGCCATTTCTGCGGGGAGTGGATGAACAGAACATGCAAACGTTTATACGCGAGTATGCACAGCACTTTAACCAGAACTACACTATTGCCTAAACAATGAGATTCTTGCACACAAAACAAGAATATTAAGTCTGAACTTGGACATTACTCGCCAAGCCAGGGATAACCACTATCTCCCGGAGTTTCAGGGCCATACTGACGACCTGGCGGCCAAAGTCGGTCAGATAATATTTGTAGCGCTGGCCGACCTTCTTGATCAAATGGTGTGCCCGCAGCCGGGCTAGCAGGCGGGTGATCTGAGCCGAGTTTTTGTCGGGGAGCAAGGGCTGGAGGGCTTTGTTGGTGAACCCAGTGATGAAAACTCACCGCGCAACAGGGTGCGAAACAATGAGGCATCCTCTTCAGCGAAGAGATTAAAACCCTTGTAGCGGTGCTCGTTTTCGGTCTGAGTTTCAGCCAACTGGTGCAGCCTGGGCGACCCAACTTCGGGGGTTTCGATGGCCGAGATGAACTTGAGATAACGCTGGTTGGCGGCCTGCAATAGTTCTTGTAAAGCGGGCAGGCTGTAGATGCTTTTCTTCAGCGGGGCCCATTTCCGACTAGTCGAACCATCGCGATGGTGGACTTGGCGGTACTGTCGAAAAAGGAAACATCGGCCACACTGGTTTCGATGCGCAGGATGAGGTTGAACTTGTCGTACATTTTGATCGCGACCGGTCCCATCTGGTGTTTAATCCGCCGACCCAACCAGCGGTGGTTATAACGGCTGCCGGCCTCGCCCTGGTAGTTGCCGTGCAACTTGCGACCCAAAAGGTGGCAATATCGGCGGGTTGGACCGCCTGAATAAGGGCAGCCAACAGCAGTGGGAAAAAGGCTTGTAGGGTTTGGGTTGACTTGAAAATTAAGTCGGTGGCGTACTCGGCTTGCAGAATGCTCCAGTGGTACTGAAGGCCAAGTTTAGTCACAACCGGGCAGTAGGCTTGGGCCAACTGATCCAACTTGGCCTGGAAATTTTCCAGATTGAACTGAGCCGCTAACTGGTTGGCCCGCTCAGAATCGGCAATGTGTACAAAAGCGTTGTCGCGCTGTTCAAAGGCAATCTTGTGCTGCGCCAATTGGCTGGCTAACCAGTTATGACCGTTGAAATAGAACTGGAGCCCGAAAGGACACCAAGTCGGACCCGCAGGTAACATAAACCCAGTTCTTCATCGATGAAATAGAAATAGTAATGCAAACATTTACCCGAACTGCTTTTCACATAGGTCTTGCCCTTCGTCTTATCGTGCCAGGGCCGGTAGGCCGGACAGCGCTCCATCGCGGCGAAAATATGACCAACCCCGGCTGCGCCCCGCTTCCTCAAGATGGCCTGGATGCGGTCTTCTTTGCGAAATGCCTGGCTCTTGCGGATGAACTCAATCTCGACCTGGTTCTCCACCGCGATGGCCTCCGCTCGCTGTCGAATTTCATCCCGCAGCGAGACGGCAAACTGACCATAGTTAAAATGCGAAGGTTATGATTGTACAAATATTTCGTCATCCCTTGAGCATAACACAGCGGCTGCAGATTGCCCCTGATAATCACCCGGTCATAGCAGTTCAATACACCGACCATCTCAGCCGCATATTTTTCGGAAAGCAGGGGTGTGCCCATCGCTCAACTCCTTATCTCAGTTCAGGGTTGAGCCAATATACACCCTTGTGTCTGTTATTCAAAACCTATTTGGTTCCGGCTTGTCCGGGTTAGGGTTGAAGCAGAAGAAATTTACAGTGACGCCAGGCCCCAGCAATCGGTGTATCTGGATGCATACTACATTGATCGCTTTCCGGTGACTATAACCGAGTTTGTCGAATTCTTGAATGTGTTGGGCGAACACCGCTGGTCGTGTGGCGGCTGGCGATGTGCCGATGTAGATGAGGTAGAAGTATATGATCCCTCTCGGCCGAATGAGATCAGTTATAAAAACAAAAAGTATGAAGCTATACTCTAAACGGGTAAGAATTGGACTTTTTTGAAAGACTGAAAGTTCCAGGCCAACAGGGTGTCCAGTTCTTCTCGATGCTCAGTGTGGGCGGTTTCAATACAAGTGGCAATGGCCTGTTTGAAAGTGGCGAAATCGGCATAATACTTGGAGTACAAACACTCTTTACGCACAAAACGCCACAAGCGTTCGATCAAGTTCAACTGAGGCGAATAGGCGGGTAAAACAACAATTCGATCTTCAAGGAGGCGGCGTGATCCAAAACCAAAGCACACTTTGATAACGGGCATTGTCCAAGACCAGGGTGATCGGAATGGGTGTCCATAGCGTTGGGCAATGTCGGACAGCAACAAACAGACGCTTTCGGCATTGATATAGGTTTCATTAGTCACGGTCAAGACTTCTTTGGTCACAGCGTTAATGGCTCCCCAAGACATTGAACCGCTTGCGACCTGCGGGCGAGGGCATAAACAAGCGGACAAAACACCAAACCAGGCCCAAGAAGACGCCGTAGACAAAGTGGGCGGCATCCATAAACAAAACCACTCGTTGTCCAGCCTGGGCTTGCTGTAGGCGCGTTCCAACAGATTGACCCGGAAGCTTTCCTGCTCGGCCTGTTTGTCCGGATCCGTCGCTCGCCCGCACAAAGCCCACTTTGCGGCATTTTAGTCCTAAACGCTTCACCAAAGGCTTGAACCTGGGTCGGATTGCGTTTGAGACCGGTCAGTTTTCAATTGCAGCTTGGGCTTCGGCGGTGCTGCGGGTGGTGTTCCTTTAAAGTAGGCTTCCAGGGTAGTGCTGTGTTGGTTCAATTCACTGGGTTGACCCTGATACTCCAGTTCTTTGAGCCGTTCTAAGCCACCAGCTTGGTACTGATCCAAATAGGTTGTCAGGGTCGTTTTGCAGATACGGCAGAGCCGACAAATTTGGCCGGGTTTAACATCCTGACTTTTCAAGTACACCGCTTCCATTTTCTTTTGAACTTTGGGGTGAGGATGATGATACCGTTCGTATTCCAAAGCTTCGATGTCGGCTGGACTAAATTCTATCGTGATCACTTTCCGCTCCCTATCATTGGCCGATACATAGCCTTCAGACTACTTGAGGATATTATTGATCACGTCAAAAAAGTCCAGTTTTAACCCGTTTCCAGTATAAATATGAGGGTTACCCCATTTCTGTGGCGACCTGGTATGGAGCGCAAGCATACTGCGCCTGGCGAGGCAAGCGGCTGCCGACCGAGGCGGAGTGGGAGAAGGCAGCTCGGGGCACGGATGGCCGGCTTTATCCCTGGGGTAATGAATTCGACCCCCGGGTTAGGGAACATTCCTCCAGCCCTACGGGTGCGTATAACCCCATCGGCAGCAAACACTATTTAGCCAGCCCGTATGGAGTAGAAGATGTCATCGGCATTTACGTCTATGGAGAGTGGGTAGCTGACTGGTATGCTGAGGATTACTATGGTCGGGCCGATTCCACCGACAATCCCCAGGGACCGGCTGAAGGAGAGGAAAAAGTCAGACGCGGTGGAAGTAGAGCTGTTGAGACAGGGATACCTGTTCGGGATCATGTACGTGCGCTTATTGAATTTGCCGGCATACCTTCAACTTCTGTATTTCGTTGTGTTTACACGCCTCCGGCGACCCGGTGAAGTATTCCGAGTCAATCAGTGAAGGCGACCTTATGAATCAACACATTACCGCTCACTGCAAGCCAAGATAACAGGACTTCATAATCTGTCAAGCTATTGACGACTGGCTACTGGCGACTGAATTTTTAAGGGAGATTACTTCTGATGAACCGCACACACCTGTACAAAATCGTTTTTTACCTGTACCTGATAATTGGATTACTCGGCTTGGGCTGGCTAAACCTATCTCCTGTCTCGGCCCAGACACCCACGGCCACGCCACCCCCTTGGCCTATGCCTACGCCTACGCCGGAGCCGTTTTTTGGCTTTAATACGATCACTCACTGGATTAGGGGAGCGGCAGATCGTAATCAAACACCGACGGGTCTGACCAATTTACCCACCACTACGCCGATTAATAACTTCTATGATCTGGCCCAAGATATCTATGGCACTAACCTGGATCGCTGGCCGATCCACTGGGGTGAGGTTATACAAAGCGATGGAATAAATGAAACCATTTCACTCAACCAGGGTAGAGTGCATATTCTTGATCCATTACGTACGGGTGCATTAGATGTAGCCAAGGATAAGGGCCTAAAAGTGAGCATTATCTTAAATGGCGGCATCCCATCCCATCTTCTCAATGTAGAATGCGCCGACCCTGCCGGGCTGAATCTAGATAACCCCGATAATTTTAAGGCGTGTAAAGATTTTACCCCTAAAGGCAAAGTCGAATACTGTAGCAAACCAGAGCATAACGAAGAGGATGTTTGTGTTGTTGCGGAATTTTTCCAAGGATTGGATCAGCCGCCTACGAGTGATGAGAATAAATGGGCTTACTTCATCCGTGAAGTTGACAGGCAGATTAAACAGGCAGGCGATGATTCCGCTGTAGCCGCCTGGGAAATTATCAATGAGTATGATTTTATCCCCTACCAAGGTGAGGCTCTTAATGCGCTTACCCAACTGGAATATATCAATAATTTCACCAAGACACTTAAGGTTGCTTGTGCGGTGCTGGGCAACGAAAAGCCGGTTTTGCTTGGGGGGATAGAGCACGTTGTAGCCTATAAAGTTGTTGGTGGATTATCTCCTCAATATAGAGGTATACTTGATGCTATAAGAACTGATCCTGAATTAAGTTGTATTGACGGAATTAGTCTCCACGATTATGGCGATGCCAGAAATGCAGCCGATTATGTGATTGAAAACAGTAATATGTTCTGGAATCCTGCACTGAATAACTGGCCTGCCGATAAGTATTTCTGGATTACTGAGGCCGGATTGCAGCACGGTACAGAGATGGCCTTTACGCAGGCACAACAAAAAGGTTGTAGTGACTCGAATCAACCTTGTGGGCTTGAATCTCACCAGGCTTCTTATGTTATTCAACACGCCGTCCTCACCAAGAACGCCTTCGACCGGCCAGAAGCTCCTCCGCAGGGCAAGCTCTTCTACTATAAATACATTGACGATGCTATAAAAGATCAATCTGACTGGGGATTGTTTGACATACAGGGAAACGCCTGGGCTGGGGGGAAGGCAGCCGCCTTTGTCTGGCCTAAGTTGAATGGAGCCACCATGTCGCCGCCGGAGAAGTGCGACTCGGTCGGTACGTCCGCCTATCAAAATCAAGAGATCAACAACTATAAATGGATCATCTTTCAGCCGAGCGATGGAACAAGTACGGTCCATGTCTTGTGGAATTTGTCGCTCCCGGGCTCACAAGATCTAGAGGTATCATTTACGCCTTGTGGTGGTGGCTCATTTGAACGATTTGATCAGGAAGGGAGCAAACAGTCAGAAGTTTGGGATGATTCTATCGCCCGCACCATCACGCTAAAAGCCACGAGCCATCGGGGGTTGAGTGGCCGGAAACCGAATGGGGATTCAGATGGAATTCCTGTGCCGCATCCAGGTGGGGTCATCGTGGGCGGGCCACCGGTCATTCTGATTGAGGAAAAGGAGCAATCTTCAATTAACGCCGCCAGTAGCATCGCCATGAACAACTGCCAGCCGGTAGGCACCGACCTGTACGCCTCCGCGCCAACGGCGCTGGACTATTTTACCCTTTCCTGCCAGCCGCCTGCGGCCGGGCCTATCACCCTGGCCGGGCCGCAGCCAGCAGTTCCTTATCTATCCTCAGGGATCACCGAATTCTCGCCGCTCTCCGCCTTTTCGCCGTTTACGCATGGCTCTCAGCAGCCGAACAGCGTGTCTATCCCCGCTATAACCCAGGTTTTTCACTTCTTTAATACCCTCCTCAATCCAAACATTTACATTGACCGCTTCCCCTTTGTGCCGCCCGTAAATTGGACATGTACCTTTGAGTTTCACGACTTCGCCGGCAACACAGCCAGCACTTCGGTGACCAACCCCGGCCCGCAGCAGTGCAGCGCCGCCGGGACCAGCCCCGGCGGTGATAACCCCGACGACAATTACTCCGACGCCAGCGCGCTGCCTGCTTCTCCCTGGCCCGGGCCTGGGGACGCTTCCTCGTCTCCTCGTCCTCTCCTCTCCCCACCGCCGCTGCCTCCTGCCGCTCCCAGCGCCCAGATGATCACCCCGCCCGGCGGCACGCGCACCGAGGCCCGCGTGGCCATTCTGCAGCGCGGCTATTCGAGCGCGATGTGGCAAATGGTTAATAAATTAGGCGAGCTGGCGACTTTTGTTGACGCCGATTTTGACCCCCTGGCCACTGCCGAGAAATATCCTGTCCTGATCATTCCCTCCGGTGGGCTGTATGGGTTGGATAAGGCCGTTATCTTTAAGAAACGCCTGGAAAGTTACGCCGAGGCCGGCGGTACGATCATGGCCTTCGCCCAGCAGCATGGCCGGCATTACCGGGTCTTACCCGGCGACGGCGTGGACGGCTATGGCTGGCAGGAAGACAACAGTTGCTTCAGCGCTGCGCTCTTCCTCGACAGTTATCACCCGGCCCTGGCCGGTTTCAACCAGACCTACCTGACCGCTAATGTGGATGGCTATTTTACGGTCTATCCCGACGACGCTACCATATTGCTCAGCCGGACTCAGAACGGCTTGCCCGGCGCATTAACCTACCCTTATGGGCAGGGGCAAGTGATTGTCACCAGCATTTATGACGACTGGGGTTCTGCCCAGGGTCAATTCACCAACGATACCCAGAATTTCCTGCGCAACCTGTTAAGCTGGGCTATTGCCCAAACCGATCCGCCCAGCTATGCGCCGGGCGCCTCTGTCACCGTGCCTATTTCGATCACCAATACGAGCCGAAGCCGGGTGGCTACGGTTCGTCTGGACCTGATTAGCCCTAACCCGGACAAGCCGGAACCAAATAGGTTTTGAATAACAGACACAAGGGTGTATATTGGCTCAACCCTGAACTGAGATAAGGAGTTGAGCGATGGGCACACCCCTGCTTTCCGAAAAATATGCGGCTGAGATGGTCGGTGTATTGAACTGCTATGACCGGGTGATTATCAGGGGCAATCTGCAGCCGCTGTGTTATGCTCAAGGGATGACGAAATATTTGTACAATCATAACCTTCGCATTTTTAACTATGGTCAGTTTGCCGTCTCGCTGCGGGATGAAATTCGACAGCGAGCGGAGGCCATCGCGGTGGAGAACCAGGTCGAGATTGAGTTCATCCGCAAGAGCCAGGCATTTCGCAAAGAAGACCGCATCCAGGCCATCTTGAGGAAGCGGGGGCCGCAGCCGGGGTTGGTCCATATTTTCGCCGCGATGGAGCGCTGTCCGGCCTACCGGCCCTGGCACGATAAGACGAAGGGCAAGACCTATGTGAAAAGCAGTTCGGGTAAATGTTTGCATTACTATTTCTATTTCATCGATGAAGAACTGGGTTTATGTTACCTGCGGGTCCCGACTTGGTGTCCTTTCGGGCTCCAGTTCTATTTCAACGGTCATAACTGGTTAGCCAGCCAATTGGCGCAGCACAAGATTGCCTTTGAACAGCGCGACAACGCTTTTGTACACATTGCCGATTCCGAGCGGGCCAACCAGTTAGCGGCTCAGTTCAATCTGGAAAATTTCCAGGCCAAGTTGGATCAGTTGGCCCAAGCCTACTGCCCGGTTGTGACTAAACTTGGCCTTCAGTACCACTGGAGCATTCTGCAAGCCGAGTACGCCACCGACTTAATTTTCAAGTCAACCCAAACCCTACAAGCCTTTTTCCCACTGCTGTTGGCTGCCCTTATTCAGGCGGTCCAACCCGCCGATATTGCCACCTTTTTGGGTCGCAAGTTGCACGGCAACTACCAGGGCGAGGCCGGCAGCCGTTATAACCACCGCTGGTTGGGTCGGCGGATTAAACACCAGATGGGACCGGTCGCGATCAAAATGTACGACAAGTTCAACCTCATCCTGCGCATCGAAACCAGTGTGGCCGATGTTTCCTTTTTTCGACAGTACCGCCAAGTCCACCATCGCGATGGTTCGACTAGTCGGAAATGGGCCCCGCTGAAGAAAAGCATCTACAGCCTGCCCGCTTTACAAGAACTATTGCAGGCCGCCAACCAGCGTTATCTCAAGTTCATCTCGGCCATCGAAACCCCCGAAGTTGGAGTCGCCCAGCTGCACCAGTTGGCTGAAACTCAGACCGAAAACGAGCAC
Organism: Anaerolineales bacterium; assembly: GCA_015075405.1. Classification (GTDB taxonomy): domain Bacteria; phylum Chloroflexota; class Anaerolineae; order 4572-78; family J111; genus DSQQ01. Next base: position 439,612 of record JABTUK010000006.1, on the reverse strand, counting down.
CGCTACAAGGGTTTTAATCTCTTCGCTGAAGAGGATGCCTCATTGTTTCGCACCCTGTTGCGCGGTGAGTTTTTCATCACTGGGTTCACCAACAAAGCCCTCCAGCCCTTGCTCCCCGACAAAAACTCGGCTCAGATCACCCGCCTGCTAGCCCGGCTGCGGGCACACCATTTGATCAAGAAGGTCGGCCAGCGCTACAAATATTATCTGACCGACTTTGGCCGCCAGGTCGTCAGTATGGCCCTGAAACTCCGGGAGATAGTGGTTATCCCTGGCTTGGCGAGTAATGTCCAAGTTCAGACTTAATATTCTTGTTTTGTGTGCAAGAATCTCATTGTTTAGGCACTACTTCCCCACCATGAGCGGCGTCGTCAGGTCGGTGAGCACGTTTCGCCAGCAGTTGACGGCGATGGGCCATAATGTTTTTGTTTTTGCCCAGCATGCCAGCGCCTACGAAGATACCGAACCGTTTATCTTTCGCTACCCGGCCATCGAAGTCCCTATCAACGACTACGCTTTGCCCATCCCGGTTTCCCCGTTCATCTCCGAAGTTCTGCCCATCCTCAAGCCCGATGTTATTCACAGCCATCATCCCTTTTTGTTGGGTCAGGTTGCGGCCCACAAAGCCCAAGAGTTAAGCGCGCCGCTGGTTTTTACCTTTCATACTCGTTACGATGAATACAGCCATTACGTCCCTTTTAGCCAGGAATTAACCAAGCGGGTCATTATTGACTGGGTGCTGAGCTATATGGAACAGTGCCAGCATATCATCACCCCCAGTGAGAGCATGAAACAAATTTTGGAAGAGAGCGGGGTCGCAGGCCAGTACATCAGCGCCATTCCGACCGGTATTGATGTGGAACCGTTCCGGCAGGCGGATGGGGAATGGGTGCGTCATCAGCGGGGCTGGGGTAATGAGGGGGTCTTAATTTCGGTGGGACGGCTGGCCAAAGAGAAAAATTTTGAAACGCTGCTCATCGCCGCCGCTCAGGTGATGCGCCGCCATGACCACACCCGGCTGGTGCTCATTGGCGATGGCCCGGAGCGCAAAGCCTTGGAGGAGCTGGCTGAAAGCCTGGGTATCGCCTCGCGGGTAGAATTTACCGGCCGGCTTGAGTTTGACCAGATTCCCGGTTACCTCAAAGCGGCCGATATTTTTTGTTTCGCCTCGGTCACAGAGACGCAGGGCCTGGTTACGATGGAAGCCCTGGCCGCCGGTTTGCCGGTGGTGGCCGTTGACGCCCCCGGCACCGCCGATGCCGTCAACCACGGCCAGGAGGGGTTATTGACCGAGAATGACAGCGCGGCCCTGGCCCAGGCGATCTGCCAGGTGATAGCTAATCCAGCCCTGCGCCAGCAGTTCAAAGCCGCCGCCGCCCGAAAGGTCGCCTGGTTTGATATTAAAGCTCAAGCCCAAAAAATGCTCGAAGTGTACGCCCAGGCCAAAGAGGACAAAAAAGCCGGCCGCTATGTGGAAGTGAAGCGGGGTTAGATGTTTAAAGGGGTTGTTGGATGAGTTGAGCGTGTCAAACAAGACAACCTTACCCGCCCTGGACCCCCGGCGTGATCTGGCTTTGCTGGCCCAGGGTAAACCCATAACTGGCCAATATCGGGGGCCGGAGGTTAATCTACACTCAATCCGCCCCAGTACCGGATTGGACGGCTGTGATGGGGTTTTTATAGATTCGGTGAAAATGGCACGCGGTCCTGGCAATTGTTTGGCGAGGGGCCGACCGGGTTGTGGTTGGGGGCGAAACTGAGCCGTGGATATCAAACTCTGTTTTGGGGGATCTTGTAGGATTGTGAGAAGTTATTCCAAATTGGCATGATTTATAAACATAGTTTCAGAGTCGGTCTTAAGCCTGGTCATTAATTTCAGAACAAGCCCATCTAAAATTAAGAACATAGCCTGTTCAAACAATGATCCCATGGGTTGAATAGATGGAAAGCCGTAAGGGGAGGCTACTTTGGGAGTTGAGGCCGGGATGGTTAGGGCGATTTGGGCCATCTGCCCAATGGGGGAATCGGCCCGAATCGTAATAAGAGCCACCCTGGCCCCGACTCGGCGGGCCTCATTGGCTATCACAAGCAACGTGCCGGTAGCGCCGGAGCCGGAACCAATCAGGAGCAAGTCATCCGGGGCGATACTGGGCGTCGTTGTTTCTCCCACCACATGCGCTTGAAATCCCAGGTGCATCAGCCGCATGGCAAAACCTTTCAGAACCAGGCCCGACCGGCCCGCCCCGGCGACAAAAACCCTTTTGGCCTCCACAATTGCTGCGGCCAAAGGTTCATCGTGCCCGGCGGATAGTTGGGAAAGGGTTGCCTGTAGTTCAGCCAGGATTTGAGGAAGGTAGGTTTGCATACTCAGGAGCCGCGCAAGATGGCCGCTGCGGTGGCCACATCCGCGTCTTCGTGGACAATAGCCATCAGCGCTTGGGTCATTCTATCAGGCCGGGCGTGCTGGATCACGTTACGCCCATAGACAATTCCGGCTGCTCCCTGTTTCATCAGGGCCAGGGTTCGTTCTAAAACCTCTTCATCAGAAACGCGCCCACCCCCTCTCACTAAAACAGGAATCCCGGAGGCAGTTTCGATGACTTTGTGATATTCCTGGGCGTCGTCGCACGGATCCGCCTTGATAATGTCCGCCCCCAACTCAACCGCCTGGCGCACCAGGGTAATAATTTTCTCCAGATTGCCGTCAACCATATAGCCACCGGCTCGATCATTGGGTTGCATAACCAATGGTTCGATCATCAGCGGCATCCCATAGCGCTCACAGACTGGTTTAAGTTTAGAGATGTGGGCAATACTTTGATGGTATAACTCAGGCTGCTCCGGCAGCAACAGCAGATTGACCACCACAGCTACGGCATCGAGCACAAGCGCCTGTTCCACAGCATTTTCCATTAAGTGGCTAAATAAATACCGGGGCAGAGTCCGCCCGTAGACATTTGTGGTGTCTGTCCGCAAAACCAGGGCCGGCTTCTGCTTGCCGGGAATCTCTTGAAGCAGGTGAGCTTGTCCACGACTGAGCTGGACCGCGTCAGGATTGGCGGCAACAATGGTTTCGACCGCCGTTTTCATATTTTCGATACCAGCCAAAAAACCTGGTTCGCCAAAGATACCGTGATCAATGGCGACATCAAAGCATTTTCCATCGGGACCGAGTAACCGCTTAAGTCTGGGCTGAACGGACATAATTTTTTCTCCTTATTCAAATCAAGTTAAAGGCTATAACTCAGCGCCAGGATCTTTTGCGCGGCCTGGTCATCAGTAATGAGAACATCCAGATGGCCGCCCCGCAACGCCCCATAGATAGCCGCCCCTTTACGCGAGCTGCCAGCCACACCGATCACCGTCTGGATTTTTGATAGAATCTCCAAATCAATCCCAATAGTCCGGCGATTAATATCAATATCTAGCCATTGGCCGGTGAGAGAATAATGCTGGGCGCAAATATCGCCCACAGCCCCTGCCGTCCGAATACGCTGCGCTTCTGTCTCGTCTACATAGCCGGCCCGCAGGAGGCTATAGAGGTCGGAGTTGGTCGAGCCAATACCGACCAGGGCCACATCCGCCCGGGCGGCCCGGGCAAATGTCTCTCGAATATTACGGTCTTGCAGTAATATTTCACGTCCCGCCTCATTCTCGACAATCAAAGGCGCATGTAGATACCGGCAGAAGCCGCCTAACCGATTGCTCAGAAGTTGAGCCAAAATCGGACCGTCGGTCGGTACGCCTTCCGAACCCGTAGCCCCGATGAGCTGCACCACCTCTACCCCGGGCAAATCCCGCATCGGCATCGCCCTGATCATCTGATAAAGCGCCGTACCCCAGGAAATCCCCAGCGTCATTCCATCGTGCAGAATGTTATTTAAATAGCGAGCTGCGAGAATTCCCAAGCCCTGCAGCATCTCCTCATAAGATTTATTCTCCCTAACCAAAACTTTAGCAGCTTTTAGATTAAATATCGAAATAAGCTTTTGCTCTAATTCAGGAGAGGTGCGCCAGGGGTAATGGACAATGATCTCAACAATACCTTTATCACGGGCTTCGGTGAGGAAGCGAGAGATAGCCGACCTCGACACCCCAACCTCTTCGGCAATTTCTTGTTGAGATTTACTCTGATCATAGTATAAAGAAGCTACGCGAGCCAGGAGGAGCGATCGTTCGTCGTCAAGCTGCATCATCTCAAATCTCTTTTCCGTTTCAGAATTTTTATCCTCTATCTCTTTTAACTGACGGCCCTAAAGATGGAACTACCTTTTTTCTCATTCGCCCCTTACTGCCGCCTCGACTGAATTTCATTTAAGCCAGTTTACCCTAGTTGTTATGGTAAGTCAACACAATTGTTGTATTTTGTTTCACTTAAGCCGAGACAAATGTGAAATAAATTCAATTATGTGAAAGTTGCAGAATCCCTCTGATTAGATTATAATAGCAATAATCAGGGGTAATCAGTGACATTTGTCACCTCTTTTTGCTGACATTCATCACTTCCCCTCACTTGTTAAACATCTTATCATTAATTCTAATGTAGAACATAAGTGAAATTATTGCACATTTGTGCAAAATAACTAAAAACATTGTTACTACTCTGGCTCATGTCATTTCGAGACCAAAGAGCCTGTCCTGAGCGAAGCGAAGGGTCGAGAAATCCCCAGGGCGCAACACGTAAACGTAAGGTATCGGGGATTTCTCCCTGCGGTCGAAATGACATGGCTGAGCAGTTACAAAACATTAAGAATTTTACCCGTAGGAGTTTATATAACAATGAATCGCAGCGCATTAAAGCAGGTAAACCCTTCATTCCCCTTGCTTCAGGTAGCGATGGATTACATCAGTATCCCGCCGGCCCTGGCTATGGCCCTTAAAGTAGCCGACGAGGTAGATATCATTGAGATCGGCACACCTCTATGCAAAGCAGCCGGTTTGGACGCCATCCGCTTCATGCGTGAAATCTGCCCCGATAAATTAATCCTCGCCGACTTCAAAACGCCTGATGTGGGTGGCCTGGAAGCCAAGATGGCTTTTGACGCTGGAGCCGATATGATGACGGTCATCGGCGGAGCGCCTTTAGCGACGGTGCAATCGGCGCTGGAAGAGGCTCGCAAGCAGGGCAAAGAGATGCTGATGGAACTGACCGGCGTGCGCGATATCATCGCCCGGGCCAAAGAATGGCGCGAACTTGGGGTGGAGCGAATGGTTTACCACCGCGGCTGGGATGAGCAGGACGCGGCCCGGCAGTGGAACGAAAACGATAAAGATACCATCCGGCAGTTGATTGATATGGGCTTCAAAGTCACCGTTACGGGGGGTCTTAATGTCGAGCTACTGCCCTTTTTCCAGGAATTGCCGGTCTCGATCATCATTTGTGGCCGGAGCATCCGCGAAACGCCCGACCCGGCGGCATCGGCCCGCGAGGTGCGTAACACCATCGCCCGCCTGTGGGGAGGCAGTCACACCCCCCCTACTTCTTCCGGCAGTAACGGAACTTCAGCCTTGAACAACACCGCGCCAATGGCGATTCGCTACGCGGTGAGCGAGATGGGCCTCATGATGACGGTTGATGGCCGTGACTGTCCCGGTTGCGACTCCCCCAGGCGGCTTTGTCAGGGTACGCAGACCACCATTCATTGCCCCGCCGGGGTCAGCGCCGATAACGTTGTTCACACCATCGGCCAATTCTTCGGCCAGAGTAATGCCATCGGTCGGGTCTCCAGCGATGTCTTCTTCCTTGATCCGGGCCAGCTGCCGGGGTCATCGCCTCACCGGGTCATCGAATTACTGACCGCAACCGGTCACGCTCTGCGCCAACTGGGCTGTCAAATAGATGTTGGCGCCGGCGTCGCCGTTGCCAATCAAATCATGTCAATATAGCTGACCCCCACCCCAACCCCACCCCCTCTGAGGGGGAGGGGCTTAGGGGAGGGGGTATTTTCAAAGGAGACCAAATTCATGACCACAACACGTTTACAGACTACGGCCCTGGGAATGGTTGAAACCAGAGGGCTGGTCGCCTCGATTGAAGCGGCCGATGCGATGAGTAAAGTCGCCTACGTGCAAATCCTCTGTCAGGAGGAAATCGGCGGCGGCTATGTGACCATTATGGTCAGAGGGGAAGTCGGAGCGGTCCAATCCTCCGTTGACGCCGGCGTGGCCGCGGCCAAGCGGTCCGGCGAGCTGGTTGCCGCTCATGTCATTGCCCGGCCGCACCGTTCGGTCGAAAAACTGCTCCATCAAGGGTCAACTAAAGTCATCCGCGCCCTGGCCGACTAATCATCGCGCCGGGCGATCCTTCCGGCAAGGAACATACAACTATGGAACTACGAAGCTATATTCTGATCGACTCAATGCAGCCGCAATACGCGGCCCTGACCGGGATTTTGCTCCAGGGCGATGTGCCTGTGGAGGGCATGGCCGAAGTTTTTATGGAGTTGGCTCCGGCCAGCGATGTGTACGAAATGATGGACGCGGCCTTAAAAACCACCGATGTCCGGCCTGGTTTGCTCCGGGTGGAACGGGAATACGGCACGCTTGAAATTCACGGCTTCTTTCAGGAAGACGTCCAGGTTGCCGGGCAAGAAGCCCTGGCCCGCTTTAATCTCAGCGAGGCCGACCGCTGGAAGCCAGAGGTGGCCGCCGTCAAAATGGTAACCGGGGTAGACGCCTATGAGGCCCAGTTGGTTAACCAGGCCAGCAAGGGCGGGCTGCTGCTGCGAGGCCAGACGCTCTGCGTCCTGGAAGTAGTGCCAGCGGCTTACGTGATGCTCGCCGCCAACGAGGCCGAAAAAGCCGCCCATATTACCCTGGTTCATTACCAGCCCGCCGGACGATTTGGCCGCCTGTACATTTCCGGGACCGAAGCCCAGGTAAAAGTTGGACGTGATGCCGCCATCGAGGCCATTCAGAGTTTATCCGGCCAGGTGCGCCGTTGATAGCCCCAGGGAGAGCGCCGTGAAAACTTTTTGCTCCGCACAAGAGATCGAGGACCTGGCCGCCCAGGGTAGAAAAGAACTGGTGATTGACCAGAACACCGTGCTAACCGACATGGCCAGGCACGTGGCGCAGCAGTTAGGCATCAAAATCGTTTACAAATCCCAGCCGGCAGGAGCCGCCTCAGCTTCTGCGCCGGTCGCGTCCAGCCTGTCTCGCCCCGCGCCCTTTCGACCGGGCAGCAAGCCCAAAGGCTGCCAGCATGCGCCACTGACCAATCCACCTGCCAGCGCCGCTCCCCCCTCTTCGCAAAACAGCGCGGCCGGCGGCAGCTCGGGTACCGTAGTTGACCAATTGGTCGGCCTGGTGAAGCGGCTCGGCAATAACAAAGGCGGAGGCAGTTAAAGGAGAAACAGTTATGATTATCGCCAGGGTTTTAGGTTCAGCCGTCGCCACTTTGAAACACGACCTGTTACGAACCACCAAGCTGCTGCTCGTTGGAGCCACCGATACCCAGGGAAACCTGACCGGCAGCCCCTTTTTAGCCGTTGACCTGGTGGGGGCAGGCGAGGGTGAGTGGGTGATTGTCAGCCAGGGAAGTTCGGCCCGCATCGCTACCGGGCAAAATTCATCCCCGGCCGACGCGGCTATCGTCGGAATTTTAGACTCCCTTCAAGTTGAAGGCGTCATTGATTTCAGGAAGGAATAGAACATGGCACAAGCAAGTGAAAAGACAGCAACCCAGGCCCCGGAGCTTGATCCCGGAATGAGAGCCTTGGGCATGATTGAAACCAAAGGGCTGGTCGCCTGTATTGAAGCGGCCGATGCGATGGCCAAAGCGGCCAATGTAACCTTGCTCAACCGGCGGGCCATTGGCGGCGGTTATATGACGGTCATGATCCGGGCCGATGTCGGCGCGGTGCGGACGGCTCTTGAGGCCGGGGCCAAAGCGGCTGGGCGGCTGGGAGAAGTGGTCTCGGTGCGAATTCTGCCCAGCCCGCATCTTGGCCTGGAAGAGCTTTTGCCAGAACCTTTAGAATAATTTGTAGGGGCGTACCCTTGCGGTCGCCCCATAGGGTAGGCGCAGAGCGCTTCGCCTCCCCTTGGGGGAAGGGCCGTGCCCCTACCTTAGAATAGGAATTTCACTGTGAGCACACAGCCTAAAGTAACGACCAGCCGGCTTAAAACCAAAAAACAAAAAGGCCAGAAGATCACTATGCTAACGGCCTATGATTTCCCGATGGCTTCGTTTATTGACCAGGCTGGAGTTGATATTGTGCTGGTCAGCGATGCGGTCGGCACGGTAGGCAACGGCCGGACCGAGGCCGTCTCGGTGACGGTGGACGAGATGATTTATCACACTCGGGCGGTGCGTAATGGCGTTACCCGCAGCATGGTCGTCACGACCCTGCCTTTTGGCTCGTATAACAGCATCGCCGAGGCTCAACACACCGCCACTCGTTTAATGAAGGAAGGCGGCGCGGATGGCGTTCACCTGGAAGGAACCCGCCAATCAGGCCAGTTGATCCGGGCGATTGTGAGCGCCGGTATTCCGGTGATGGGCCATATCGGCGTGACCAAGCAAAAGATTGTCTCCTCCGGGCGGGTCAAATTACCGGGTCGAGATGCTCTCTCCGCCTGGGAGATGATTGAAGATGCCACGGAAATGGCTAACAGCGGCGTTTTTGCCCTGGTCTTGGAGTGCCTGCCCACCCGCCTGGCCGAAATCATCACCCGCAGCCTCGACATCCCAACCATCAGTATCGGCTCCGGCATTGCCTGCGACGGTCAGGCCCTGGTGACGCAAGATATGTTAGGGCTGTTCAAAGAGGTCACTCCCCGGTTTCTTAAAGTTTACGCCGACATCGGTCAGGCCATCATTACTGCCCTAACGAATTTTCGCCAGGAAGTTGAACTCGGCGCTTATCCTACCCCGGAGCACAGTTATTCGATCGAAGAGTCTGAACTCCACAAATTGGTAAGCCAAATCAAAGTATAACTCTCACCTCCAACTTCTCCTCTCCAAAGGGAGGAGTCAGGGCGCGGACAGTGAACAAAGGGGATCACACCGTGAGCAATGTAGAACACGTTTTAACCGTACAAAATGAATTCATCACCGATCCGGTCACCGGACGGTCCAACATCCGTTTTAATGATGGTGTGGTTGATCGCCAGGGCCGCTTTTGGGCCGGCGCCATCAATAAAGCCGATTTCTACGCCCCTGACAGTTCCCTCTTCCGCCTGGACCCGGATAGTTCGGTCCACCAGCTCGATACCGGCTTTGCCACCTCAAACGAGCTGGGCTTTAGCCCCTCCGGTAAAACCCTCTGTTTTGTTGACATGTTCCCCGGCAAAATCTTAACGTATGACCACGACCCGGCGACCGGAGCAGTTGAAAATCGCCGGATTTTTGCGTTGGTGACTGGGGAAGCCGGTTATCCCGCTGGGATCACTGTTGATAGTGAAGGTTTTGTTTGGAATGTTCACCGGAGTGGCTGGAAAGTAACACGCTATGAGCCCAGCGGCAAGATCGAGTGTGAAATCCGCTTGCCAGTCCAGAACGTTACCCGCTGCGCTTTTGGCGGTGAACTAAAGGAGGTAGCATAGAGAAGACATATCAAATATGCGTTCAAATGTGCCCGGACGAAAGGGTGTGTCCCAGATTTTAGGCGTAGGGACAAATAACCTTCATCTCTACAGGATATATCTAAAATTGGACAGACCCCAGACAAAAAAGCGTTACACATATTTAGAAAAAAGAGGAAGTTAAGATGAAAAAGAATCTATTCGCTCTATTGACCGTGCTGGTGCTTACCAGCCTCGTTTTAATCGCCTGCAGCCCTGCTGCGCCGGCTGAGCCACCAGCCCAAGCTCCGGCGGCAGAAAAGCCGGCAGCAGAAGCTCCGGCGGCAGAAGCCCCGGCGGCGGAAGCTCCGGCGGCGGAAGCCCCGGCGGCGGAAGCTCCGGCGGCGGAAGCCGGCCCGATGCCCAAGAAGATCGCCTTCTTCGTGTCGGACCTGTCCAATGTGTTCCACCAGGCCCAGTTCACCGAGGCCAAGAAGTACGCTATGGAGAAGTACGGCGCTGAGGTCTTCGCCTTCGACGGCAAATCCGATTCGGCGGTGATGACGGCGAATGTTGACCAGGTGATATCACAGGGCATGGACGCCGCCACCCTGCACATTTGGGACGCCGAAGCGGCCAAACCGGGCGTGCTCGATGCGCTGGATAAAGGCATCATCATGACCTCCTTCTTCAGCCCGCTGGCCGACACCGGTATTCCCACCGCCCGCAGCGACGAAGCCGGCATCTCCTTCGAGATGGGCGTGGAGATGGCAACGCAGTGGAAGGAAGCTCATCCCGACAAGCCGATTGTGATGGCCCAGTTGGGCTGGCCCAACCACACCGAAGTCAAATCGGGTCGAACCGATCCCTTTGTCAAGGGTGTCCTCTCGGTGGATCCCGAAGCGACCGACCTGGGCTGTCTGGATGCCAGCAAGGGTCCTGACACGGCCAAGCAGATCATCCTCGACCTGGTGACCCAACATCCTGAAGTCAACCTGATCTACTCCGAAGCCTCCAACCTGACCGTCGGCACGATGGCGGCTCTGGTCCAGGCCGGACGGGGCAAGATGGACAACGGCAAGCCGCTGACGGAGATCGTCGCCAGCGTGGACTTTGACGAAGTCGAAATGAAGCAGGTCTACGACCCCAACAGTTCGCTCAAGCTCTCGATGGGCTTGCCGCCGGTTGAAACTGCTCGCGGCCGGATTGACCTGATCATGGACGTGGCCTCCGGCAAGGTGGCCCGGACCTCGCAACCGGCCAAGGAGTTCTTCTACAAGGCTTACAACATCTCCTACTGGACCATGCCCGAAGCCGAGGCCGTGGAGTGGCTCAACACCCAATTCGGCACCAATATCCAGGCCAGCCTCGAGTAAGCTGATCGAAAAGGGATCCTAATCATAGAATCCGCGAGGGAGGGGGCTTCCGCCCCCTCCCCATCCGAACCAAGGAGCTAAGGCATGGAACTGACCGAGAATGTATTGGAAATCAGGGATCTGGTGAAGGACTTCCCCGGCGTGCGGGCGGTCAACAATGTCAGTTTCGACATCAAGCGGAACACTGTTCACTGCCTGGTTGGGGAAAACGGGGCGGGGAAATCCACCCTGATCAAGATCCTGACCGGCGCGTATACGCGAACAAGCGGCAGGATTCTGCTAAATGGGGAAGAGTACAGCCCACACAACCCCCGTGAGGCGCGCCAAAAAGGGATCAGCACCCTGTTCCAGGAACTCAACGTGGTAGACCAGCTCACCGTCGCGGAGAACCTCACTTTAGGGATGGAGGATATGACGTTCGGGTTCCTGAGAAAGACGGACAAGATCAACAAGATGGTCAGCGTGATGAACAGCATCGAGCCGTCCATCCACCCCCGCCAGCCGGTCTCGACTCTGAGCGTGGCGAAGAAGCAGATTGTGGAGATCGCCAAGGCGGTTGCCACCGAGTCGGACATTATCATCATGGATGAGCCGACGGCGGCAATTTCTGAGAGCGAAATTGAACGATTGTTCGCCATCATCCAGCGCTTGCGTGAGCAGAACGTTACCGTCATCTACATCTCCCACCGGCTCGACGAAATCTTTGAGATTGGCGACTATGTGACGGTTTTGCGGGATGGCCGGCACATAGATACGAAACCTATGTCGGAAGTTAAGGACCGGGCTGAGCTGATCAAGATGATGATCGGCAAGACGGTCTTTGAGCAGTACACCCCCAAAGAGGATGCCAGCCAGGATGTTGTCCTGCAGGTTCGCAACCTCTCCAATCACAAGCTAAAGGACATTTCATTCGACGTGCATGCCGGGGAAATTGTGGGGTTCTACGGCCTGGTAGGAGCCGGTAAGACCGAACTCGCCCGCGCCATCTACGGCGCAGACCCTTACACAGGCCAGATTCTCTTCAAGGGCAAGAAGCTCCAAGCCGCTCCTGATAAGGCCATAGCGGCGGGCATCGCCCTGGTGCCCGAGGAAAGAAGGTCCCAGGGGTTGTTCACCATTTTGACTATCCGGGGCAACGTGCCCGTTATGAACATGGAAAAAATATCCCGCCGCGGATTCATCAATTCGTCGGCGGAACGAAATGTTACGGTCGAATACATTGACAAGCTAAAGATCGCCACCGACAGCACCGAAAAGGAAGCCTCCAAGCTGTCCGGGGGCAACCAGCAAAAGGTGGTTTTATCAAAATGCCTGTTCGCGGACGCCGATCTGCTCATGCTCGACGAGCCGACGCGTGGTATTGATGTGGGGGCCAAGAGCGAAATTTACGGCATCATTCGCCAGCTCTCCAAAGAGGGAAAATCCATCATGATCTTCTCCTCGGAACTGCCCGAGATCATGAACATCTGCGATACCATCTACCTCCTGTTTGACGGGAGCCTGAAGGCCGCCATGCAAAACGGCGCCGACGTTGACAGCGAGAAGATCATCCATATTGTCACGGGCGGACAGGGAGTATAGCTATGGAAACCAAGCAAGCAGTGCTGAAGCCGTCGCTCGGCGGCAAGATGAGCAACGAGTCGTTCATTACCCTGTTGATGGTCGGCGTGCTCCTCGTTCTGTTCGGCATCGCCGCCGCGTTTGTGCCGAATTTCTATCTCCCCCAGAACATGCTGAACCTGGTTACCAATAACTGGTTCATCGTCATCATCGGCATCGGCGTTACGTTCCTGTTGATTACCGGCAACTTTGACCTATCGGTAGGCGGCGTCATCGCCCTGACCGGCGTGCTGTCGGTTTATTTCTGCCAGGCGGCCAATGTTTCGGATAACGTGCTGGCCAACGGGCTGGGGCTGCCTTACGGCGTCGCAGTCGTCTTGGCCCTGGTTGGGGCTATGGGGATTGGCGCGATCAATGCCTTCTTCGTGGTGCGGCTGAAAGTGCCCTCCATCATCGTCACGCTGGGCACTATGATGTTCGCCCGCGGTATTGCCCAGGTCATTACCCAGGGGGCCCAGCGAAATACCAGTCTGCCCGATGTGTTCGGCCTGGTGGGCAATATGGCCATCCCGGGCACGTTTATCAAGATTTCGGTGTTGGTCATGATCGTCCTGCTTCTCGTCGCGTTCATCTTTGAGAGGAGGACGGTGTGGGGAAGGCGCACCTACCTCATCGGGGCCAATGCCCAGGCGGCCCGGCTGTCGGGCATCAACGTGGACCGGCACCTGACCGCGCTGTTCATCTTCAGCTCCCTGCTGGCCGGCATCACGGGAATTCTCCTGGCGTCGGAGTTCAAGGCCGGGGTATCGAGCCGGGCGATGGGTTATGAGTTCGACGCGCTGGTCGTCTCCCTCCTGGGTGGGGTCAGCATCGCGGGCGGGTTTGGCTCGGTGCTGGGAATGTTCGCCGGCGCTCTTATTCTGTCCGTCGTAACGTCGGCGGCCACCGGGTTGCTACTGTCGCCTGACTGGCAATTCACGCTTAAGGCCATCGCTGTCTTCGTCGCAATTCTGGCGCAAAGTTATGCCCTGGGCAGAAGGAAGGGCTAAGGAGTAGCCGCATGAACCAAATCATTGTTTCATCAGAGGAACACATTAACGTGAAGAACGTGAAGTCAGAGCCACTCCCACTACCGCTGGATCGGTCGGCGGCGATGCGAATGTATATCAAGCAGTTCTACATCTACGTTGTGCTGGCGCTGGTTGTGCTCGTCTTCAGCGTGGCCAAGCTGGACCAGGTTGCCATGTTCGAGCGCGGGCACTTCCTCAGTCCCGACAGTATCATCAACCTGCTGCGCAGCGCCGTACCCATCATAACCGTGAGCGGCGCCTTCACCCTGCTGATGATCTCGGGTTACATTGACCTGTCTGTGGGCAGCGCTATGAGCCTGAGCGCCGTAGTTTTCGCCCTGATGATCCTGAACGGGTTCAGCTTTCTGCCCGCGCTCGTCGTCACCCTGATCGTGGGGATTGTGATGGGAGCCCTCAACGGGTTCCTGGTTATGAAGCTGCGGATTACCCCTGTGATCGCCACGCTGGTCACCTTGAGCCTTTTTAAGGGCATTGCGCTGCTGATTGTGCCGGATGGGCTGTCGGCCATCAAGGGGAGCGCCGAGAGACCGATGCCGGCCTGGATCAATGATTACGCCCGCAAAGATGTTTTGTTTGGGCTGCCCCTGGCCTTCTACGTGGCGGTGTTCGTGATCGTCGTGCTGGTCATCGTTCAGAGGAAGACGATTCTGGGCAAATATGCCGCGGCCATCGGCGGCAACCCTACCGCGGCGGCGCTGTCGGGCATCAATGCGGTCATGATCGTGTGGCTCCTCTATATCATCGTGGGATTTTTCGCTGCGCTGGCCGGCATAGCGCGGGCCAGCTACATGTCCCTGGGAGACCCACTTTCGGGCGATGGCATGGAAACCGCCTGCATCATCGCCGTGCTGCTAGGCGGGACGGCCTTTTCGGGCGGCGAAGGGTCGGTCGCTAAGACGATTATCGGCGCTATCATCATCATCTGCGTGACGGTCGGCATGCTGACCATCATCCCCGCCTACTGGCAAACCCTGGCAATGGGCAGCGTGCTTCTCGTTGCCGTCGCCCTTAACCACCTGCTGGTGCGGGAAAAAGGGAGTAGGTAGTAGGAAGTAAGGAGTAAGAAGTAAGAACACGAAGCGAGGAGTAAATGTTTTTCTCCCTACTCCCTACTCCCTACTTCTTACTCCCCATTTACTCAAGCTGTTAAAAGAAAGGATATTGAGCAATGTCAAACTTAGAAGGTAAAGTGGCCCTGATTACCGGTGGTACCAGCGGCTTTGGCAAGGAGACGGCCCGCTTGTTTACTCGAGATGGGGCTAAAGTTATCATCGCCTCTATTGAAAGTGAAGAGATCCTCCAGAAAACCCAGCAAGAACTGGGCTGCGAGGCTTATTTTCAGATGGATGTGACCAGCCCGGCGGATTGGGACCGGGTGTACGAGTTTGTCAAGGGCAAATATGACCGGCTGGACTTCCTCCTGAATTTTGCCGGCGGCGGGGTGGCTATTATGGAAACGGCCAAACTGCCGATTGAAAAGATTGATTACACCATCAAGCTGAATCTGAACAGCACCATTTACGGCTGCCGGGTTTTTGCTAATATGATGAAATCCCAGAAGAGTGGCACCATTCTTAATGTCGCCTCGGTTTGCGCCAAAGAAGCTTGGCCGGAATGGTCGGTCTATGCGGCGGCTAAGTGGGGCGTGCTGGGCTTTACCAAGGGTTTGTACACCGAATTGCAGCCGTTCAACGTCCGGGTTATTTGCCTTATCCCGGCCGCATCGAGCACCGGTTTTCAGAAAGGTTCCGGTATTGCCCCGGTTGAGTTAAAACTGCGGCCGGAAAACGTGGGCCAGGTAGTTTATGATGTTTGCAAACTGCCCCCCCATGTCGTCGTAGAAGAAGTGACGGTCTGGGGCATTGATCAGGTCGTCGTACCGCTGTCGAGATAGTGCCTATAGGAGTTGTGGGCGTATGGATGCCACCCTTTCAGTCCCCATCGGTCTCTACGAAAAAGCCTTACCGGCGGACTGGCCCTGGGAAAAACGTTTAGAAGAAGCCGCCCGGGCCGGCTATAACTTCGTCGAGATTTCCATTGACGAGAGCGAGGGCCGGTTGACCCGCCTGGATTGGCCGGCCCGTGAGCGAGCCGCCCTGCGTCAGGCCATTGCCAACACCGGCGTGCCCGTTATGAGCATGTGCCTGAGCGGCCACCGTAAATATCCTCTGGGCAGCCACTCGCCAGAAACTCGGGCGCAGGGACTAACGATCCTGCGTAAAGCTATCGAATTTGCCGGGGATATTGGGCTGCGCATCGTCCAGGTGATGGGCTACGATGTTTTTTATGAAACCAGCGACGCCCAGACCGAAGCCTGCTTCATGGCTGGGATTGAGCAAGGGGTGCGCTGGGCCAGCCAGGCCGGGGTGATGTTGGGCCTGGAAAACCTGGACACCCCCTTTGTCGCCTCGGTACGTCAAGCCATGCGCATCGTAAAAACCCTTGACTCGCCCTGGTTTCATCTTTATCCCGACATGGGCAACCTGGCGGCAGCCGGCTACCATCCCCCCGACGAGTTGGCCCTGGCCAAAGGCCACCTGCTGGCCCTCCACGTAAAGGATGCTCGGCCAAAAATCATCCGGGGCATTCCCTTTGGCGAGGGCATTGTGCCCTTTGTTGAAACCTTTAAAACCCTGGCCCGGCTTAACTTCTGCGGGCCGTTGGCCGTCGAGCTATGGGGATCCATGGATCACACCGGCAACTTGCAGAGTACGGCCGTAACCGCCCGGCAGTTCATCGAAGGCCTGATAGCCCAAACCTGGGTCAATAGGCCGGCGATAATTATGAATAGTGAATTGTGAATGGTGAATTATTAACTCATTCACAATTTACTATTCATATAGATATTCAGATAATGTTTTGGGTAGGGGCACGGCCTTGCGCCTGCCCCACCAGGGGCGACCGCAAGGGTACGCCCCTACAGATTCAAAATGTTTTTCTGAACATCTTTAGTTCACAATTCACAATTAACGAAATCGTTAGGTGAAAATATGATTAACAGTGCAGATTTAGATGTAAAAACGAGGACTCGGGTTATCACCCTGCCCGGCGACCGCTTCTTTCCAGAAGGGGTTACCGTCACCGCCGAGGGGGCCTTTTTTGTTGGCAGTATGGAGGAAGGCAGCATCGTGCGGGCGCTGCCGGGAGCAACCCAGGCTGAGCCTTTTATCGAGCCGGGCGCGAACGGCCTGGTCTCCGTGCTGGGCCTGTATGCCGACGAGAAGCGAGGGCTGTTGTGGGCCTGCTCGGCTGACGCCGGTAACGGCAAGCTGGCGGGTTCTGCCCCGGTCGGGGTCAAGGCTTTTGACCTGCGCACCGGGGAGGCCAGGGGGAGTTACGATTTCCCCGGCGGTGGTTTTCCCAATGATTTAACCATTGATACCCAGGGCAACCTCTACGTGACCGACTCCTGGACGCCCCGTATTTTGCGCTTACCGGCCGGCGGCTCGGCCCTGGAGGAGTGGATCAACGATCCACAGTTGGGCGTTGAGCAGTGGAGCCTCAACGGGATTGATTTCGATAAGAACAGCGGGGTCATCTACACGGCTAACCAGCGGGCCGGCAAGCTGTTTCGGATTGCCATTGAGCCGGATGGACGGGCCGGCGCGGTGACTTTGATCGAAACATCCCTGCCTTTGCGCCGGCCTGATGGCTTGAAAGTGATTAACCCGGATACCCTGGCTACGGCTGAGGGCGGCGCCGGGGGTATGGCGGTGGTCAAAGTAAGCGGCGATACTGCCGAAGTGACCGTCATTTCGGAGGGACTGGATGACGTCAGCACGTTTGCTTTTTACCAGGGTAG
The DNA here is from genome assembly GCA_015075405.1 of Anaerolineales bacterium. GTDB lineage: Bacteria > Chloroflexota > Anaerolineae > 4572-78 > J111 > DSQQ01. Next base: position 422,276 of record JABTUK010000006.1, on the reverse strand, counting down.
CGCCTGGATTGTGGAAAACCAGGGCCGTCACTTCTGGGATCCGGCCAATACCGGCCCCGACGCTAAACCGCCCTTCCGCGTCGTCGAAGTCCCTTTAAACTAAACTACTATGGAGGCAGTTATGGCGTTAGAAGCGCTGCGTCAAGAAGTCTGGAAATGTAATCTGGAATTACCTAAAAACGGCCTGGTGAAAATGACCAGCGGCAATGTCAGCGGGCGCGACCCGGAGACCAATCTGGTGGTGATTAAACCCAGCGGCTACAGTTACGAAGATTTGACCCCGGCCGATATGGTCATCGTGAACCTGGAAGGGGACGTGGTCGAGGGGCACTTGAAACCTTCCGTGGATACAGCCACCCATCTCTACATCTATCGGCACCGGCCGGATGTGTTCGGCGTGGCTCATACCCATTCACCCTATGCCAGCAGTTTCGCCGCCCTGGGCCAATCGATTCCCGCCTGCCTGACCACCACGGCCATGCTGGGCGGGGAGATTCCCTTGGGCGGCTATGTCCCCATTGGCGGCGAAGCCATTGGTGAAGAGATTGTCCGCCGCATCGGACATTCGTTAGCCATCGTGATGCAGAATCACGGCGTCTTTACCATCGGCAAGTCGGCCCGTCAGGCGACCAAAATGGCCGTCGAGGTGGAGGAAATTGCCCACATCACCCATCTGGCGCTGTTACGCGGCCAGCCGATTATGCTGACGCCGGAGCAAATAGCTGATGTATCCGATCTTTATACTTTTGCTTATGGCCAAAAGTAATTCATTCCTATCCCTTAAAGTGCGGCGTTAGCGGTACTGGTTAAGCCACCGGCAGCAGAGATCGAAACAATGTTAGCGAACACCAAAGTTGCCACTGGTGAAACGGGTAGAGTAATCGCCATGACGCCGGCGCGATTTTTCCCGGAAGGGGTAACGGTTGACAAGAGTGGGACCTTCTACGTGGGCAGTATGTATGAAGGGTCCATTTACAAAGCGGCGGCTGGAGCGAAAGAAGCCGAGCCGTTCATCGAGGCGGGAGCCAACGGTCTGGTTTCGGTGCTGGGCTTGTATGCCGACGATGCCAGCGGGACCTTGTGGGCTTGTTCGTCGGATGCGGGCAACGGCAAGCTGACCGGGGCGGCCCCGGTGGCCCTGAAAGCCTTTGATCTGACGACCGGGGCGGCCAAGGGTAGCTATGATTTTCCGGGTGGTGGTTTCTGCAACGACATCACGATTGATGCGGCGGGCAATGTCTATGCCAGCGACTCGTGGAGTCCGCGCCTGCTGCGGCTGCCGGTTGGCGGCAGCGCCCTGGAAGAGTGGGTCAACGACCCGGTCTTGGGGGTTGAGCAGTGGAGCCTGAATGGGTTGGATGTGGACCAGGGCAAAAATATGATGTACCTGGTCAACATTGCCACCGGCCAACTGTTCCGCATCCCCATCAATGACGACGGCACAGCCGGAGCTATCACCGAAATCAAAACCTCCAAACCGTTACGGCGACCGGATGGACTGAAGGTGATTGATTCCGGTACCCTGGCTACCGCTGAATCGCAGCCCGGTGGGATGTCGGTTTTGACCTTGAATGGTGATGAGGCGACGGTGAAGGTAATCAACACCGGCCTGAACGGCATCGCCACCTTTGCCCTGTATCAAGGCAGCGCCTGGGTGGTTGAAAACCAGGCCGATCACTTCTGGTCTCCCGACAGCGCCGGACCTGACGCCACCCCTCCTTTCCGCCTGGTTGAGGTGCCGCTGAACTAAGGCTCTACTATAGATGTTCAGAAAAGTAGGGACAGGACACTATCCTGTCCCTACTAATCACAAATGTTTAATCACAAGGTTCGTTATCTGAGTGCTCTATTTCCTGAAGCTATCTGTTTTTAGTAGATTTTTGGCATCTCCTGCTTTCTTAACTTCCTACCCGCCTGAGCCATCTTGGATGTCCCTTAATATACCCAACGCATTTCAAAATTTCCGTAGCTGACGTATCCCCATGCGTCAGCGGACGGCATAGGGATGCCGTCCTACGGATTTTAGCGTGCGCTTAATATAGAATGGAAGAGGAGTAATAATGACCCTACCTGACTTAAGAGTTGAAGTGAATAGCGCCAATTCAGCCGTTAAAAATCCCGATCCTCTGGCGGTATTACCCCAGGAGAAACTGGCCTGGATGCTGCAAACGATGTGCGCAATCCGCTATTTTGAGGAAAAGGCCGAAGATTTATACGTGCGCGGCCTGGTCCACGGCACCATGCACCTTTCGATTGGTCAGGAAGCTTCTTCGGTGGGCAGCATTGCCGCGCTCAGGCCGGATGATCTGATCATCCACCACCATCGCGGTCACGGCCACACCATTGCCAAAGGCGCGGACCTGACCCTGATGATGGCCGAGTTCCTGGGCAAAGAAGCGGGTTACTGCCGGGGTCGGGGCGGCTCGATGCACATTGCCGACCTGGCCGGGGGCAACCTGGGGGCGACCGGCGTGGTCGGCAGCGGGATTCCCACCTCGGTCGGCATTGCTCTGGCCCTGCAGATGCACCGGTCCGACAAAGTCCTGCTGTCCTACTTTGGCGACGGAGCGAATAACCTGGGCGAGTTTCACGAATCGCTCAATCTGGCTTCAATCTGGAAATTGCCGGTGGTCTTTATCTGCGAGAACAACCAGTATGGCATGTCCGGCCCAATGCAAAAGATGACCGCCGTGCCCCAAATCTCGACGCGGGCGGTGGCTTACGGCATACCGGGCGAAACGGTTGACGGCAATGATGTTCTGGCCGTCTACCGGGCCACCTGGACGGCCATCGAACGGGCGCGGGCCGGACTGGGACCTTCTCTGATTGAAAATGTGACCTATCGCTGGCGGGGCCACTCCAAAAGCGACCGGAACCTGTACCGCACCCAGGAAGAGATCGACGCCTGGAAACAGCGCTGCCCGATCAAGCAGTTTAAGCGCGTTCTGGCTGAAACGGGCGTTATGACTCCTGAAACGGCGGAAGCCATTGACCGGGAGGCCAAAGCAATGATTGATCGAGCGGCTGAGGAGGCCCAAACCTTCGCTGAGCCATCGCCCGATAACCTGGAAGACGAGGTGTATGCCCCATGAAATCATCCCAAAATCACTTCTCATTCTCAGTTCCTACAAGTTCCTTTAGTTCCCTGGGATTTATGGGAACTTGTGGGAACTTGAGGCAACTTATTTTAGGACAACTCTCATGAGCGAGAACGGAAGACGCGAAATTACTTACCTGGAAGCCGTGCGCGAAGCTCTAACCCTGGAGATGCGGCGCGACCCGGAAGTTTTTCTACTGGGCGAAGACATCGGCTTGTACGGCGGCGCATTTGGCGTAACCAAGGGCATGCTCGAAGAGTTTGGACCGGAGCGGGTTCGAGATACGCCCATCTCCGAAGCCGGCATTCCCGGCGTAGCTACCGGAGCCGCCTTGATGGGAATGCGGCCGGTGATGGAAATTATGTTTATGGATTTCCTGACCATTTCGATGAACCAACTGGTCAACCAGGCGGCCAAGATGCGTTTTATGTTCGGGGGCAAGGCCAGCATTCCTATGGTCGTGCGCGCCCCCGCCGGTTCGGGCACCGGGGCCGCGGCGCAGCACTCCCAAAGCCTGGAAGCCTGGCTCATCAATGTGCCGGGGATCAAGGTGGTCGCCCCGGCCACGCCCTACGATGTCAAGGGCCTGCTGATTAGCTCGATTCGCGACAACAACCCGGTCCTATTTATGGAACACAAGCTGCTCTACCGGACGAAAGGAGCAGTGCCCGCAGACTCCTATACCATTCCTCTGGGGCAAGCCGAGGTCAAGCGGGAGGGGTCTCACCTGACGGTGCTGGCTTACTCGATTATGGTCCCTCGCGCCCTGGAAGCCGCCGCGCAGTTGGCGGGTGAAGGGATTGAACTTGAAGTGGTGGATTTGCGCTCCCTTAAACCGCTCGACAAGGACACGATTGTTCGTTCCATCTCCAAGACCGGACGGGTGCTCATCTTGCACGAAGCGCCCTGCACCGGCGGCTTTGGCGGCGAGTTGGCCGCGGTCGTGGCCGAGAGCGAAGCCTTTGATTATCTCGATGCGCCCCTCCGCCGCCTGGCCGGGCGAGATATTCCCATCCCCTATAACCGTACCTTAGAACGGTCAGCCGTCCCGCAAGTGGAGAACATTGTCGTCGCCGCGAGGGAACTGGCCAGGGAGGGCAGATAAGCGATGGCTACTGAAGTAATTGTGCCCAAAGTAGATATGGTGATGGAGAATGGTACCTTTGTGGAATGGCTAAAAAACGAAGGAGACCGGGTTGAGCGAGGGGATCCGCTCTTTATTATCATGACCGATAAGGCTAATATCGAGGTTGAAGCGCCGGCCAGCGGTATCCTGGGCGAGTTACGGGCCAAGCCCGATGACGTCATTCCAGTCGCGCAGGTTATCGCCTACATCCTGGAACCGGGCGAGGCATTGCCCGGCAAACCCGAAGCCAGCCCCAGTCCCGCTCCGGCAGCCGAGGTCACACCGCCGCCCCCCGTCCACTCGGAAGCGCCGGTCGCCGAGGGAGAAGCAACGCCGGCCGGCGGAGTTAACGGCAAAGTTAGGGCGACTCCGGCGGCTCGCCACCTGGCAGCCCACGTTGGCGTTGATCTCAGCCAGGTGTTAGGCCATGGCAGCCGGGGACGAGTCCACCGCCACGATGTTGAGCTATTCGCCGCACAGCAGGCGGTCAAGGGGGAGAGTCCCCCCACCGAACCGCTCCGGCCAGCCCTGCCTGCCCCCAAGATTCCTTTACCCGACGCCCGGCGGAAAGAGGTCGTTCCCCTGGCCGGTCCCCGTAAAATCATCGCCGAGCGCCTGGCCTACAGCGCCTTTACCGCGCCTCATATTACCCTGTCGCTTCACGTGGATATGAGCGAGGCGGCCCGGTTTCGCAGCCGGGTGCTGGAGCCAATTCAGCAGAAGACCGGTCAGCGCCTCTCCTTTACGGCCATTATCGCCCGGGCCGTGGCCTCGGTGCTGCCGCGCCACCCCTATCTGAATGCCTCTTTGCAGGATGACCAGATCATCGTGTGGGAAGATATTCACCTGGGGATAGCGACCAACCTGGAGGATTACCTGATTGTGCCGGTTATTCGGGAGGCGCAGGACAAAAACCTGGAGCAGTTTGTCAACTTGCTGGGCGACTTGCTGGAGCGGGCGCGGACCAAGCGCCTGAAACCAACGGAGATGAGCGGCAGCACCTTCACCATTTCAAACCTGGGCATGTTCGGCATTGAGTCCTTCACCGCCATCATCAATCCGCCCGAAGCGGCTATCCTGGCGGTCGGTAAGATTGTGGAGATGCCGGTCAAGGGTGGAGCAGGTATTGAACTGCGGCCCATGATGAATCTGACAATTTCAGTGGATCACCGGCTGGTTGACGGAGCCGCGGCGGCCCGTTTCCTGGCCGAATTAAAGACAACGTTGGAGAATCCTTATTTGTTGATTTAGGGGGAAAGCCATGCAAACACGAAAACTTGGATACACCGATTTATATCTAACCACAATCGGCCTGGGCACCTGGGCCATCGGGGGGAGCGGTTGGCAGTGGGGCTGGGGGTCTCAGGATGATGCGGCCTCTGTTGCGGCCCTTCAACGCGGCCTGGATTTAGGGATTAACTGGATGGATACCGCCGCAGCTTATGGCTTGGGCCACTCGGAGGAAATAGTAGGCAAAGCCATCGCCGGCCGGCGAACAGAGGTTTTCATTGCCACCAAATGCGGCCTGGTTTGGGACGAGGGTAAACCCGATGTCTACGGCCGGCTCACGGCCAGGAGTGTCCGCGCCGAGTGTGAGGCCAGCCTGAAACGGCTTAACGTGGAGGTGATTGATCTTTACCAGATTCACTGGCCCCATGACGATGCCCACATAGAGGAAGGTTGGAGCGCAATTGCCGACCTGATTAAAGAAGGCAAAGTGCGTTATGCCGGCGTTTCTAACTTTACCATCGAACAGATCAAGCGGATACAACCCATTCATCCGGTGGCCTCATTCCAGCCGCCCTACAGCTTGATCGAACGGGGCGTTGAAAAGGACCTGCTGGCCTACTGCGCCGCCAACAACATCGGCGTCATTGTCTACAGCCCTATGCAAACAGGGCTGCTGACGGGCAAATTTACCCCGGAACGTATTGCCAGTTTACCTGCGGATGATTGGCGCAAAGACCGGAATCCTCACTTTCAGGAACCGGCCTTGAGCGCCAATCTGGCCCTGGTCGAAGGATTGCGGCCCATTGCTGAACGCTATGGCAAGTCGGTGGCCGAATTGGCCATTGCCTGGGTGCTGCGTCGTCCGGAAGTGACCGGGGCTATCGTTGGGGTGCGGCGGCCTTCTCACATTGAAGAAACAGTTGGGGCCGGCGATTGGAACCTGTCGCCTGAGGTCATTGCCGAAATTGATGGGCTGTTGGCGGAGCGGGAGCGGGCGTTAGCTTGATGTGGCTAAATGTGCGTCGAGGCCACAAAGGGAGTAAACTTTGAGCAGTTTTTGCTCTGATATACCCAACGCATTTCAAAATTTCCGTAGCTGACGCATCCCCATGCGTCAGCGGACGGCATAGAGATGCCGTCCTACGGAAATTTTAGCCTGCGCTTAGTGTATGAAAGGGGATAATCCATGGGCCAATATTTACTAGGTTTGGATAACGGGAATACCGTTTCTAAAGCAGCCATTTTTGATCTGAATGGAAAAGAACTACAGGTCGCCAGCCGAAAAGTTGACACACATTATCCCCAGCCCGGCTGGACGGAGCGGAGCATGGAGTCGCTGTGGCAGGAAACAGCCGAAGCCATCCGCGAAGTCATTGCCAAAGCAGGGATTAAACCGGGGGAGATTGTAGGTATCGGCAGTTCCGGCCACGGGAATGGCCTTTACCTGCTCGATAAAGCCGGCAGACCCGTCTGGAACGGCATTCAATCCCTTGATACACGAGCGGCTGACATAGTGGACGGCTGGAATGTAGCCGCCGTGCGCGAGCAAGCCTTTCCCCGCACCCTGCAAAGCTTCTGGCCCGCCCAGCCCAACGCGCTGTTGGCCTGGTTCAAGCAGCACGAACCGGCGGTTTATGAGCGCATTGGAGCAGCACTGCTGTGCAAAGATTACATCAACTACTGTCTGACCGGCGAAATCAGGACCGATTACACCGATATGAGCGCCACCAGCCTGCTTGACGTGCCCAACCGTTCTTATTCAGCGGACCTGATGGCCCTGTATGGCATCCCCGAAATGGTTGAGGCTTTGCCTCGGCTCGCCTACAGTTTTGAAGTAATTGGTAAGGTGACGCCAGCCGCCGCCGCAGTGACCGGATTGGCGGTTGGCGTCCCGGTGGTTGGCGGCCTGTTTGATGTTGATGCCAGCGCCATCGGCGCCGGAGTCACCCGGCCGGGCCAGGCCTGTATCATTGTTGGTTCCTGGAGCATCAACGAGGTGGTCACAGCGAAACCCATTGTCTCCCCTGATATTTTCATGACCACGATCTTTGCCGACCCCGAATATTGGCTGACCATCGAAGCGAGCGCCACCTCGGCCACCAACCTGGAATGGTTTGTCAATCAGTTCTGCGCCGAAGAACGAATTGAAGCCAGCAACCGGGGCATCTCCGTGTATGAAGTGTGCAATGAAGTCGTCGCCCAGGTACCCCTGGATAGCGCCAACCTGATTTTCCATCCGTTCTTGTACGGCTCTAATGTACAATCCACGGCCAGGGCTGGCTTTTACGGCGTCGGCGGGTGGCACACCCGCGCTCACCTGCTCCGGGCGCTCTATGAAGGGATAGTCTTTAGCCATCTGAATCATATTGAGAAATTACGTCAGGCCGGAGCCAATTTCGATATTGCCCGGCTGACCGGGGGCGGCGCGCGGAGCGAAGTCTGGGCTCAGATGTTTGCTGACACTCTGGAAGTACTGATTGAAGTCCCCGACGGGATCGAGACCGGCGCGCGCGGCGCGGCCATATCAGCCGGAATTGGAGCCGGTATCTACGCCAACTTCACCGAAGCGGTAGAGCAAGCCGTTTCTGTGGTGCGGGTACACAAGCCTGACCGGAAGCGCACGCCCCTCTACCTGGCCCGATACGAAGAGTATAAGCGGCTTCTTGGCGCCATGCGTGAACCGTGGGATCGTCTGGCCCATTTGAAGGCGGCATAAAGCATTTGGACCAGGAAAAAACGAAAGCAACGAAAAGCGCGAAATTTTTGCCCCCATTGTTTCAGATTACCTGAGATAGAACCGGTAGCGACCGTTTGACAAATAGACAAGACTATGATAAAGTTGCCCATAATTGGTACTACCAATCTACCAATTACAGCGTATATTGAGACTCAGAGGGCTTCATGCTTAGCGACGAAAAAAGGATTAATTTTGGCACTTTTGAAACCGAAGTATTGCCCGACCGGATTATTGACCGGATTCTGGATCTCATCAAAAACAGGCAGCTCCAACCCGGCGACAAACTGCCGCCTGAACGTGAACTGGCTGAGATAATGCAGGTGGGACGGCAGACCTTACGCGCCGCCTTACGCGCCCTATCCGCTATGGACGTGATTGATATCCGGCGTAGTTCGGGGGCCTATATTACCGATCTGAAGCCAAATACTTTTATCGAACGGCTTGAGTTTATGTTTCGCATGAGCGAGTCCTCGATTATTGAGTTGTTCGAGGCTCGTTCAGCGCTGGAAGTCACAATTATCCGCCTGGCGGCTAGTCGGATCACCCCCGCAGAGTTTGAGCAACTGCAAACCCATACTAACAAAATGGCGGAGCAACTGGATAGCCTGACTGCTTTCAGTGAATCTGATCTCGAATTTCATCGCATGTTGTCTCAATTTTCACGGAACTCAATTTTAGCCCAATTTGCCGAGGTCATCCTCAAATTGGGTCTGGAAACCCGTCATAAAACCGCCGAAACGCTGGAAGCTCGCCAGCAGGCCACCCGCGATCATCAAGCCATTGTCGCTGCTCTGGCTACTGGGGACCCCGATTTAGCCGCAAAGGCTATGCTGGCTCATATGAACACGGCCAAATCCAACCTTGAACAACTCCTCAGCAAAACGAACTCAGAAGGGTTTGGGGTATGACCCAAGATTTAACGATTGACGACTATCAAATTACCCGCTTTGATTTTCCCCGTGATCGCGTGATAGGCGACTCGCAGGTCCGCAGCGAGCGGGTATCGCTGGCTGCCCTGGAACTTATCACCAAACAAGGGCACGCCGGATTAGGCTTCTTCTTCAATAATTTCTTTCCCTTACCCGCGCTGGCCGAACTCAAACGCTGGTTTGAGACGGAAATTGCCCCCCACGTGCTGGGGCAAAATCCCTTTAGCCTGACCAACCGGCTGGCTCGTCCCAGAGGGGGTAATATTCGCTCCCTGCCCTACCACGTGGACCAGGCGATTGATCAAGCCTTGTGGGATTTGCAGGGTAAAATTTTGGATTTACCCTTGTATCGTCTGCTGGGAGGCCAGGAAAAGCGGGTTCTGGCCTATGCCAGTTGTTTGGGCTTTCATCTAACCCATACAGAAGTCGCCTCGTTGTTTCAACAGGCTGTCCAGATGGGTTTCAAAGCCTTCAAAGTGAAGGTGGGGCATCGCGACCTGACCTGGGATTTAACCCGGCTGGCTCATGTGGTCGAAGTGGTAGGTAGTGGAGCCAGGTTAATGATAGACGCCAATGAAGCCTGGTCGCCCAAGGAAGCTATCTCCCGGCTGCACGCCTATCGAGAAGCTGGTTTCAATATCTACTGGGTTGAAGACCCCTGCCTGCGTGACGACTTTGCCGGTCTGGCTCAAGTCGCTCAAGCCGTGCCGTTTTGCCGCCTTAACACGGGCGAATATTTAAGCTTACACGACAAACATAAACTGATTGAGCACCGAGCCGTTGACATTCTCAATGCGCATGGACACATCAGTGATACGCTCAAAGCAACCTGGCTGGCCGCCGAATACGGTCTGCCGGTATCCCTGGGCAATACGCCTTTTGAATTGGGCGTTCATCTGGCCGCCGCCCTGCCGGAAGTGGAAGGGATAGAATATTCATTTCTGAATTATAACCATCTGCTGCAAGAACCGGTTCAATTTATTGACGGTTACGCCCTAGCCCCCGATAGACCGGGACACGGCCTGGCTTTGTCTGATAAGGCCAGAACCACTTATGCTCAACCGGATTTTGCTATACCCGCGGACAGGCTGGCTGAATTTGTCCCGCCTGCGCCGGTGAAGTTAGGTCAACTTCTAAAGTAGAGTTCAAACTCAAAATAATGGGGAGAAACAGCTTTTTTTGGAATAATTTGGTACTACCAAACGACCAAAAAATGGGTAAAGTAGCAGAGCTGCAAGGTAGCAGGACTGCCAAACTCCATCTTCTATCTTCTATTTTTCGGCGGTCGGCGGTACCACAAGGGTATTATCTCTGCCGTCAGTGGTCTATTCTGCTGGAAAGGAGGTGAGGGCAAAAGGGGGTTTAAACGTGGCAATGGTGAAGCCTAATTTTTCTTAAAAAATATCAATGATGATGGGAGAGTTACTCAAATGAATACAATTAAATATAGCCCAATCTCTTTAGTTTTGCTGGCAACGCTCTTACTGCTGGTTGCTACCGTCTTTGCCTCACAGCAAGCGCCAGCGGTAGAAGCACGAGTTCAAGAAGCTGACGTAGTTGCAGCCGAAAGCGCTCAGCAATTTATCCAGGCCACGGCGGAACCTACCGCTGAAGCCGCCCCTAAATGGTGTTCAGGGGTCACTATCCGTTACTTTGTGGGCGGCGACCCTGGGGATGCTTTTGCTTCGATTGTGCATAAGGGCGCTCTGGCGGCTGAAGCCGACCTGGGTCCTACCGTTGAATACGTGTTTTCCGGGTGGGACCCTCAGAAGATGCTCGACCAGCTCAGAGACGCTATTGCCGCCAAGCCCGATGGCATTGCTATGATGGGCCACGCCGGCGATGACGCCATTATGCCTCTGGCTGAAGAGGCCAGTAAAGCCGGTATTTTGATGATGTACCAAAACGTGGATGTGCCTCTGGTACGAGCCAAATTTGGGGGCGGCTATGTGGGCGCTAATCTGGAACCGCAAGGACGCGCCCTGGCCCAAGAAGCCATCCGGCAATTTGGCCTGAAAGCAGGCGACCACGCGCTTGTCTTTGGTCCGTGGGGACAACCCGGTCGCTATATCAGAGAAGAAGGGGTGGCGAAGGCTTTTGAGGAAGCCGGCCTGGTGGTTGAAAGACTTGACGCAGTGCAAGGATCGGCCAGCGATCCAAACTTATTAACACCCTCTATCTCTGCGGCTGTCCTATCGGACCCTGAGGTAAAGCTGATTACTTATGCCGGAGGCCAGGTATTGGGCGCTTCCGAAACTTACATGCAAGCCATTGGCAAAAAACCCGGTGAGATCTTAAATATCGGCTTCGACACCAGCCCCGCCGTGATTGACGGTTTTAAGAAAGGCTATATTCAATTAACGTCTGACCAACAACCCTTCCAACAAGGTTACTTGCCGATTCTAAGCCTGTGCGGTAGCAAAATATATGGCTTTGCGCCTTTGGTTGTGGATACCGGGGCAGGGTTTGTAGATGCCACCAACTACGAGGCCGTGGCCGAGTGGGCCAACAAGGGTTATCGCTAAGGTAATTCCAAGATTTACCTGTCTTAAAGGATACCCTTGCGGTATACCAGGCACTGTGTAAATCCATCAAAACGTATTGCGTGCTGCGTGGGAAGAATTTACGCAACACGCACCCTGACGAATCATTTTGTTGGAACGTAACTACTCAGCCATGTCATTTCGACCGAAGGGAGAAATCTCCGAGGCCGATGCAGCGCGGTAGGGATTTCTCGGCCTACGGCCTCGAAATGACATGAGGATTGAGCAGTTACGTTGGAACTCTCTAAAACTCAGCCACCTCAGGCGCGACGCACCTGCAAGCAAAGAGCGTCGCGCCTGAAATCAATTTTACCAAAGGAGCAAAGCCGTTGATGACTGAATTTTTAGAGCTAAGAAATATTACCAAATCCTTTGGCAAAGTTAACGCCGTTAGCAACGTTAATTTAAAGGTTGGCCAGCCTGAAATCATTGGACTCATCGGCGATAACGGGGCCGGTAAATCAACCCTCATCAAAATGATTGCCGGCGTCCATAAGCCCGACTCCGGTGAAATTTTTATCAGGGGCCAAAAAATGGACTACTGGTCTGTTACCCAGGCCCGGGCGATGGGCATTGAAACGGTTTACCAAGATCGGGCGCTGGTGGTGCAGCAAACCATTGCCCGCAACATCTTTATGGGCCGAGAAAAAACAGGCTGGCTTGGTTTTATGAACGTTAAACAGCAGTTTGCCGAAGCTGACCACTTAATGAGAGCGATTGGCTTTACCTCTAAAGTGTTCTCCTCCGATTCAATTGTGGCCACGTTATCGGGCGGCGAAAGGCAGGGTGTGGCCATTGCCAGAGCCTTGTACTTCAAAGCAGATTTAATTATTCTCGATGAGCCGACCACCGCCCTATCCCTGACAGAGTCTGAAAAGGTCTTTAATTTTGTGCGCCAAATCAAAGAACAGGGTAGTTCTTGTATCTTTATCAGCCATAACATTTACCACACTTACGATATTTGTGAACGCTTTGTGGTGATTGACCGGGGCGAGATTGTCATGGAAACGGATAAAACTCAAATCTCGGCTGAACAGTTGGTTAAAGAATTACAGGTTATCGCGCGGGCCGGGCATCAGCCGGCTGCGCCTGGCCGGAGCCAGAGTATCATGCCGTAAGGCCAAGGAGAACCTCATGACTGAAAAAGTACCGACGCTAGATTTGACCACCCCTATCAATTCTCCCCCTTATCGCCGGGTGGGGTTGACCGCGTTTATGGCTAAAAACAGACGAGCCTTCAGCGCGTTTTTAGTTTTTGCCGTGCTGATTCTTGGCTTTATTGTGGCCAATCCTAAAGTTTTTCTCAACCCCCTGGCTTATCGAGCCGTTTTTATCTCTTTACCCGTTTCGATTATCCTGGCCGCTTCCCTGGTGTTTGTAGTGACGGCGGGAGAAATTGACCTTTCTTTTGGTTCGGTGATGGGTCTGGCTACGCTTGGCTTTGCCGCCGCTGTGGCCGCCGGTTGGAGTCCTTTTCTGGGTTTATTGGCGGCTCTGGTCATCGGCATTTTGGCCGGTATCCTCAATGGGCTGCTGGTTACTAAAGTGGGTCTCTCTTCGTTGGTGGTCACCCTGGGCATGAACTTTTTATGGCGTGGCTTTATTAACATTATGACCCAGGGCGAGGGCATCCCTTTGACTCAACTCAGAGGGGGTACATTTTTTAATCTTTTTGTGGGCGATATTGGACTTGTGCCGGTGCAAATGATTTGGGGCATACTTTTTGCCGTCGTTGCTACCCTGCTGTTTAATTACCACAAATTTGGCAGCCACATTTGCTGCATCGGTGATAACCCGGAGAGCGCCCGCGAAATGGGCATCCACGTCAATCGGACCAAAATTTATGCTTTTGCGCTGGTGGGTCTGGCTGCCGCCTTTGCCGGAGTCCTCTCAACTTTAATCAATACCACCTTCTGGCCCACCACCGGCGATGGCTACTTACTGCCGGTGCTGGCAGCCGTGTTTGTGGGCGGCACCCCCACGTGGGGCGGTGTGGGCACCGTGCCTGGCGCGGTAATTGGCGCTTTCATCGTCGGTTTTATTGAAACCGGCGTGATCGCCGCCGGATTAACCGGCTATTACACCCGCTTCTTCTATGGACTGATTATCATTCTATCCCTGATTGGTCATAAACTCAATCAACCCAGGTACCGCTAAAATGTAATCCTGAAAAGGATTGACCAAATGATACACGTGTTGCGTGTTGCGTAAATAAACGGAACACGCAACACGAGGCTCGTAAAAAACTTGGTCTCAGCTAAAGAGGTGGAATTAATATTGATGAAAGTCATTCAAGTTGGAATTGGCGGCATGGGGAATACCTGGCTCAACGCCGTCCTCAACTCCTCCGAAGTAGAATACGCGGCTCTGGTAGAAATAAATGAAGATATTGGGCGGCAGCAGGCTGAAAAATATGGCCTTGATCCTGCCCTCATCTTTCGTTCATTGCCTGAGGCTCTGGCGGCTGTTTCAGCCGACGGCGTGATTGACGTCACCCCACCGGCGTTTCACCGGGAAATATCGGCGATTGCTCTGGAAGCCGGACTGCCCGTGCTGTCGGAGAAACCCCTGGCCAACACCCTGGCCGACGCGGTTGCGATTGGGCAGAAAGCGAATGAGACCGGTGTGTTGCATATGGTAGCCCAGAACTATCGCTATCACGTGCCGGTGCAAACCTTGAAGTCCGTCCTGGCTTCGGGCGAGTTTGGCCGGGTGGGGTCAGTCAGCGTAGAGTTTTTCAAGGGGCCTCACTTTGGTGGCTTTCGGGAAGAAATGGCCTATCCCCTCATCATTGATATGGCCATCCACCATTTCGATTTGATGCGCTTTTTGTTGGAAAGCGAGTCTGTCTCCATTTTTGGCCGAAGCTGGAATCCTCCCTGGAGTTGGTACAAAGGAGATGCCTCGGCCTCGGTTTCGCTTGAATTTGCCAGCGGAGTCATGGTAGCCTACAACGGCTCCTGGTGCTCGACCGGGCGAGAAACTGCCTGGAACGCCCACTGGCGCTTTGAATGTGAACGCGGCGTCGTTACCCTGCAAGAGGATCGAGTGTATACTCAAGCTAGAAGTGATGAGTTATTGAGCCAGGGGGGGTACAGCCAGTTTAGCAATGGGGAAGTCATCGAGGTCAAACCGGTTGAGCTAACGCATGTCGCCCAAGCCTACTTATTGCACGAGTTTTACCAGGCAGTGACCCAACATAAGGCCGTGGCGACGACGTGTCAGGACAATATCAAGTCGTTAGGCATCGTTTTCGACGTTATAAAATCCTGTGAGACAGGACAGCCGGTGCGCAGTGGTGAGATGAAAAGGTAGCAGGGTCGCAAGGTAGCAGGGTCGCAAGGTAGCAGGGTCGTACTATTTCTCTGTCTACCGTCTACTGTCTACCGTCTACTATTTTCTTAGGAGAATTTTAATGAAACTAGGCGTATTCGCGGTTATGTTCAGTGGCATGAAGTTTGAAGCTGCGCTGGATTACATCAAATCGGTGGGGGTGGAAGCCGTAGAGATTGGCTGCGGCGGTTATGTAGGCGATGCTCACTGCAAGCCAACCGAACTGTTGAATGATGTTGAGGCTATTGCCGCGCTGAAAAAGGCGGTGACCAGCCGAGGTTTGACCATCAGCGCCTTGAGCGCCCACGCCAACCCCCTTCATCCCAATCCTGACATCGGCGAGCAGCATCGCGCTTACGTAACCAATGGCATTCTCATGGCTGAAAAGCTGGGAGTAGATACCTTTGTGACCTTTTCCGGCTGCCCCGGCGGCGGGCCTGAAGATAAACATCCTAACTGGGTCACCTGCCCCTGGCCGCCTGATTTTAGCGAGACGGTCAAATGGCAGTGGGAAGAGGTGATGATTCCTTATTGGCAAGCCACCCACAAATTTGCTATAGAGCGTGGGGTGAGGTTGGCTATCGAGATGCACCCTGGCTTTTGCGTCTACAACCCTGAAACCGCTCTGGCCTTGCGCGAGGCGGTTGGGGAAAATTTAGGCGTCAACTTTGATCCCAGCCATCTGTTTTGGCAGGGCGCTGACCCAGGCCAGGCCATTCGCGCTTTGGGCCGGGCCATCTTTCATTTTCATGCCAAAGATACTAAAATTGATCCTATCAACGCAACCGTCAATGGGGTCTTGGACACCAAATCTTATCGTGATTTTGCCCGGCGTAGTTGGATCTTCCGCACGGTAGGCTACGGCCACAACGAAGAAGTCTGGCGCGATATGGTCAGCAACCTGCAACTGGTAGGGTATGAGGGCGTCTTGTCTATCGAGCACGAGGATGGCCTCATGTCAAAAAATGAGGGCTTTGAGAAAGCCGTTGATTTTCTGAAGCGTATCATGATTAAGCAAGAGGCTGGTGAAGCTTTTTGGGCCTGAGAGCTAACGGAGAAACTAACAGTGTTATCAAGCACCAACCTAACCCAATACGAACCCACCTGGGAATCTCTGAAAAATTATACCGTGCCGCAGTGGTACATGGATGCCAAGTTCGGTATCTTCATTCACTGGGGCGTTTATGCTGTTCCTGCCTTTGGCAATGAGTGGTATCCGCGCAATATGTATATCCAGGGCAGCCCGGAGTACCAACACCATCTCGAAACCTATGGTCCCCACGCTCAATTTGGCTACAAAGATTTCATCCCCCAGCTTACCGCCGAGAAGTTTGATGCGGACGAGTGGGCCACGTTGTTCAAGGAGGGGTTTTCTTAGCAATCGGCCAAAAAACAACGCTAAGGCACATTTGTTCTAAGCGAGATTGGGGTAAACTTCATAAACAAAATACCCAATTCCCTCTTCTTGCCCCTTGATTATCGAACTAAGCTTCCACCAGGACCTCGAATGGGCTCACCAAGCTTGATGATAACGTTCCCTTTCATCGATATTTGCTCCACTAAACCCTGCTAACATTAAGGTATTGATATGACCTCCTACCCATGTTAAGTTCACGTTGACGATAAACTACAACTCCTCAGAATGAAGCAGAACTTTTATGCCATATTCACCCCTTTATCGTTATCAGTAGACTTTGGAGGAACAAAGAGCTACTCCGACGACCATCAAAGCCATTCGTTCTGATTTGACCCACCTTTTTCAGCAATAAGTATAATAAAAATGCCCGCGAATCTTTGCGGGCATTTTTAGGAAATCGGCTTCTCTTTACTTCAGGAGACAACTCAATCAGTCGCCAGGAGTGAAGTTTCCATCCTGAGTCAGAATGATTTGATCTAGGCTAAACCCATCCTCCCGAGTCCAAAAGTGGAGAGTATGGGCGCCAGGCGTATCTATAGTGAAACTGATGGGTTGACCACTTTCTACCAAGGTTTGACCCCAAGCCCAGGTATCAGGTGGGAAAGTGGAAACGTAATCGCTGGCGATAATCGGTTGACCATCCAGACCCACATAGACGGAGTCCGCGGCGCTGTTTGCGGCGTAACCGCGCAACCAAATAGTATAGGTGCCGGTGATGGTTAACCCCAGTCCATATTGCAACTCTGAACTGGTGCTGATAGGAGCTGTAACAAAAAGCATGTCCACATCAGGCCTGGCCTGGACATAACCGTTGCCCGAGTAATCGGGGTGGGCCGTGCGAGTTTGCCAGGTAAGATCAGCGTCAGCGACCTGCCGGGCATAATCCTCGGCTTCAAGGGCAAATGTACCACTAATTTGAGGAGCTACCGCCAAGATGTAGGCCGAGCGAGTGATGACAGCACTCCCCTGGGAACCATCTACCGTTAAGCTAGGCGTATAAACACCGGCGACGCTATAGGTATGGCTGACGGCAACGGAGGTGGTTACGACCGTTGGCGTACTATCGCCAAAATCCCAGGTTCGGGTGATGACCGTGCCGGTGGAGGTGTCGGTGAAGGTCACAGTGAAGGGGATAAGGCCGATGACAGGATCAGCGCTGAATGCCGCGATAGGTATGGAAGAAGGGATAACGGTGACGTAATTAGGTTTAGCTTCGGCATAGGTCGTTTGGCTGGTAGCTACTGTCAGGGTTACTGTATAACTTCCCTCCCTGGTGTAAACATGGGTGGGATTAACCTCAGTTGAACTCCCGCCGTCACCGAAATCCCATTGCCAACTCTCTATTTGGTTCAATGGGGTGGATAGATCAATAAAGGTCACAGCTAGAGGCGCAGTTCCGGTTAGGGAGGAGGTACTTGTGAAGTTGGCGGAGTGATTGATTTGGAGAAATGCCTGATCTCCACCTATCTCAAAGTACTCATATTCTCCGGTTATGTGTAATCGGGCCCCATAATCCCCACCTCGTGCATTTGCGGCTATCCAGGGGGTTGTTATCGTTACCTGGCTGTCTGGGGGTAGTAAGATAGGCTGCTCATATTCTTGTACATAGATATCATCATACGTTCCAAAATAGTTAATAAAGGTTGTGGCTGACAGGCTTAAGGTTGCTTCTGGTCTCAAACTCGTAATTGTCGCAGTTATTAGTGCCTAAACAATGAGATTCTTGCACACAAAACAAGAATATTAAGTCTGAACTTGGACATTACTCGCCAAGCCAGGGATAACCACTATCTCCCGGAGTTTCAGGGCCATACTGACGACCTGGCGGCCAAAGTCGGTCAGATAATATTTGTAGCGCTGGCCGACCTTCTTGATCAAATGGTGTGCCCGCAGCCGGGCTAGCAGGCGGGTGATCTGAGCCGAGTTTTTGTCGGGGAGCAAGGGCTGGAGGGCTTTGTTGGTGAACCCAGTGATGAAAAACTCACCGCGCAACAGGGTGCGAAACAATGAGGCATCCTCTTCAGCGAAGAGATTAAAACCCTTGTAGCGGTGCTCGTTTTCGGTCTGAGTTTCAGCCAACTGGTGCAGCTGGGCGACTCCAACTTCGGGGGTTTCGATGGCCGAGATGAACTTGAGATAACGCTGGTTGGCGGCCTGCAATAGTTCTTGTAAAGCGGGCAGGCTGTAGATGCTTTTCTTCAGCGGGGCCCATTTCCGACTAGTCGAACCATCGCGATGGTGGACTTGGCGGTACTGTCGAAAAAAGGAAACATCGGCCACACTGGTTTCGATGCGCAGGATGAGGTTGAACTTGTCGTACATTTTGATCGCGACCGGTCCCATCTGGTGTTTAATCCGCCGACCCAACCAGCGGTGGTTATAACGGCTGCCGGCCTCGCCCTGGTAGTTGCCGTGCAACTTGCGACCCAAAAAGGTGGCAATATCGGCGGGTTGGACCGCCTGAATAAGGGCAGCCAACAGCAGTGGGAAAAAGGCTTGTAGGGTTTGGGTTGACTTGAAAATTAAGTCGGTGGCGTACTCGGCTTGCAGAATGCTCCAGTGGTACTGAAGGCCAAGTTTAGTCACAACCGGGCAGTAGGCTTGGGCCAACTGATCCAACTTGGCCTGGAAATTTTCCAGATTGAACTGAGCCGCTAACTGGTTGGCCCGCTCGGAATCGGCAATGTGTACAAAAGCGTTGTCGCGCTGTTCAAAGGCAATCTTGTGCTGCGCCAATTGGCTGGCTAACCAGTTATGACCGTTGAAATAGAACTGGAGCCCGAAAGGACACCAAGTCGGGACCCGCAGGTAACATAAACCCAGTTCTTCATCGATGAAATAGAAATAGTAATGCAAACATTTACCCGAACTGCTTTTCACATAGGTCTTGCCCTTCGTCTTATCGTGCCAGGGCCGGTAGGCCGGACAGCGCTCCATCGCGGCGAAAATATGGACCAACCCCGGCTGCGGCCCCCGCTTCCTCAAGATGGCCTGGATGCGGTCTTCTTTGCGAAATGCCTGGCTCTTGCGGATGAACTCAATCTCGACCTGGTTCTCCACCGCGATGGCCTCCGCTCGCTGTCGAATTTCATCCCGCAGCGAGACGGCAAACTGACCATAGTTAAAAATGCGAAGGTTATGATTGTACAAATATTTCGTCATCCCTTGAGCATAACACAGCGGCTGCAGATTGCCCCTGATAATCACCCGGTCATAGCAGTTCAATACACCGACCATCTCAGCCGCATATTTTTCGGAAAGCAGGGGTGTGCCCATCGCTCAACTCCTTATCTCAGTTCAGGGTTGAGCCAATATACACCCTTGTGTCTGTTATTCAAAACCTATTTGGTTCCGGCTTGTCCGGGTTAGGTATTGGTAAAAAAGGCGATATGCATGCGTTCCACAGGCGGCTCCTTACCCCAAAATTTCTTCCAGCGTCACCCTATCGCCTGGCTCGACAATTTGCGTTTTGACCTCTGGGGCAAAAGCGGCAGCGTGACGGACAAAAGCATAGGGAGGTTCAGTTAAGAAACGGCGTGGATTTAGCTTATCGAGTCCCCACGGGTGCAGAGTGCCCCAATGAATAGGAATTGCCAGGCGAGGCCGCAGCAGGCGCAGTGTTTTGGCCGCTTGCAGCGGGTCCATATGGCCGGGTCCCAGGGTTGGCCCCCAACCCCATACCGGCAGCAGGGCCACATCCAGGGTATTGGAAAGATGGGCCATGCCGGGAAAGAGGTCAGTATCGCCGGGGAAGTAAATTTCGTGCGGCCCGGTAATGATAAAACCGAGACAATGGGTACTTAAGCCAAAGGGGTGGCGGAAGTGACTGTGTTTGGCATAGGTAGCCCGCACAGCCACCTCGCCCACCGCTGTCACCTCATCAATATAGATTTCTTCAACCTGCTGAAAGCCGTGCCGCTGGAATAAGCGGGCCGAGCCGCGCGGCACAATCAGCCGGGTGTGATGGCCCAGCATGCGCAGCGATGGAAAATCCAGGTGATCATAATGCAGGTGGGAAATGAGCACAGCATCAATATTTTGAAACGTAGCGTGCTCTATCGGCTGGCCGCGCCGCTGCAACAGCGTCACCCGGTCGCGTAGAATCGGGTCGGTCAGAATGCGCTGGCCGTCCAGTTCGATCAGGACGGTGGCGTGGCCGATATAGGTTAGGGTTGAGGTTTGGGTCATAGAAGTATTTTACTCGACGGAATTAAATCTGTTATGATAATAATCGTAATCGTTTAATTCGCCAATTGAGTTTAAGGCAAAAAAAGAGGAGCCCAAAAAATATTTGGACTCCTCGTAAATAAAGACGCGATGAGGCGTGAGGCGATGAGGCGAAAGATTCCTCGCTTCATCGCCTCCTCACGTCTTCGCTTCATTTATCTTGACCACGAAATCTGCTCGTCCAACCAATCACGCTCAAAATAAGGCTCGACCACCTTGGGGATTTTGTAAATGCCGCCGTCGTAGGCAAAAAGCTGCTGCTGGCTGCTGCCATCAGCGCGCATGATCCAGATGCCCCAATTACCGCCAGCATCCGAGAGATAGGCAATCCACTGCCCATCCGGCGACCAGGAAGGCAGCCCTTCGATGGCGGCATCGCTGGTAAGCTGGCGCTTGCCGGAACCGTCAGCATTAATCACATACAAATCCCAACTGCCGGCCGCCGGACTCTGGTACACAATCTGCTCGCCCGTTGGCGACCAATCCGGGTGGGCGGCCTCCGGCTCTGGCAGCACCGGCCCCAGCATGTTAAAGCCCGTTTCCCAGGCTTTGGCCGGGATCGCTTTGGCCAGCCACAAGCCGCAGCGGTTGCCGCTCACATCGCAGCCGCGATAGACAAAACGCTCGTTATCGGGGGCCCAGGAGGGCTGCTGTCCGGCGAGGCGCAAATCCTCTTCGCCGGAGCCATCAGCGTTGATCAGCAGAATACGAATGATGTCGTCGCCGTTGCGCCCGGTGTCAAAGAGCAGCCGCTTGCCGTCGGGCGACCAGTCGGGGTGGGAGTCTTCCCAAAAGCCGCCCGTACCGCGCAGTTCGGTCCCGTCGAGGGTGGTATTGGCCAGGTAACGGGCGGGCAGAGCTTTGGCGCAGTCGGCGTAGGGGCTATCTTCGGTCGGCGGTTCGCCCCAGCCGCGAAAAGCTAACCGGGTTCCATCGGGCGACAGGGCCGGCTCGCTGACGTTGTTATGGACAAAAATCCGCCGGTTGGCCTGGCAGGCCGCCCCATCTTTGAGACAGGCCGGCACGTCAATGATGTTGATTTCGTAGGTGCAGCGTTCCGGCGAATTGTTCCAGAAGCTAAAGGCAATATGGCCGGTCGGGCCGGCGGCCGGGGTGCTGGTCTGCGGAGCTGCGGCGGGCACAGCGGGTTGAATAGGTTGAGCCACAACAGGCGGCGCGCCCACTGCCGGAATCCATAATTTAGCCCCCGATATAATCAGGCCGGGGTCTTGAATCAGCAAAAAAGAGGCGTCGGCGGCGTGTCTGGCGTTGGTCGCCGCCACAATTTCGGTGAAACGGTTGCCATCGCCCAGGTATTTTTCGGCCACTTTCCACAGAGTATCGTCGGCCTGGATGATATAAGCCTGCCCGTCGCCTTCCTGAGCCAGGGCCGCTGGTGCGCTGAAATAACTCGCTACGATGAGGGCCAGTCCCCCTAAAACAGCTTTGATTGAATCAGGCATCATTTCCCTCCAAAAATTGTTCTAATCTGGTCTACTTTTTATACTCGGCTGCGCCGGGAAACTTCACTCTTCACTCGCGTCTTCTTCATCCACCTCAAACGTCACCGCCAGAATAGCCTCCGCTTCTTCAAACTTGTCTTCCGGTACAAAAACTCTGGCCGAACCCAGCGGGCCAACGGTCAAGCCTAAAACCGCACCCACCGCCTCCTGTTGGAGCACTGCCGGAATACCTTCGCTCTCCAGCCGCCCACGAATCACCACCGCCTCGCCGGGGCTGAGATTGGCCCGGATGACCACCCACTTCACCGGCTCATCGCCGCCGGGCGTAGTTTCTGCGGCGCGGCCAAGCTGGCCCGGCCAGGGAAGCGCATTTGCATTTGACTCGCTCATAAGCCTCTCGAAAAGGAGATTAGAGATTGGAGATTGGAGATTGGAGGTTATTAATCTCTAATCTCCAATCTCCAACCTCCCACTTCGTAAGATTATCAGCCAAAACCAAAAAATGGGCAATCAGTCCCCCATCTTTTCCGTAAAAACCCCAGCCAGAAAATGAGCCGGCAAGTTTGTTCAAACCACTGCTCTATCCTATAATACCACACGCTCACAGGTAGCAGGGTCGCAGGGTCATAGGGTCGCAGAGCTAAAAGTCCCTGGTGGAAGGGATATTGCTCTGACAATTCCCCTGTCTACCGTCTACTGTCTACCGTCTACTATTTTTACAGGAGTTTCACCTTGGCTGTATCTATTCAAGTCATTCAAATTATCATCTCGGTTGCTATTATTGCGTTGGTGCTGCTGCAAACCAAAGGCTCCGGCCTGGGCGGCATCTTTGGCGGCGATGGGGGCGTCTATCGCACCCGGCGCGGGATTGAAAAAACCTTGTTCCAGGCCACCATTGGCCTGACCGTGCTCTTTTTCGTCATCTCGCTGCTCTCGGTGGCGCT
Organism: Anaerolineales bacterium; assembly: GCA_015075405.1. GTDB lineage: Bacteria > Chloroflexota > Anaerolineae > 4572-78 > J111 > DSQQ01. The sequence goes on along the minus strand of JABTUK010000006.1, from coordinate 399,229 downwards.
GGCTGTTTGAGCCAGGCCGCGAGCAAACTTAACAACAATGCGCAACAGAAGCTTCTTGTTGCGCATTTTAATTGGTTGAGGATGAATTATTGGGACGTCACATTCGTTGGCAAGCCATTCTAACCTTCACCGGCATTGCCATGACCATGGCCTTTCTCAGCTTTCTGGCCTTCTCCCGTACCAGCGTTATCGTGCCCGATGTCGGCGGCACCTACATCGAGGGTATCGCCGGGATGCCGCAATTTATCAATCCCCTGCTGGCCCAATACAATCAAGTTGACCAGGATTTGACCGCCCTGATTTTTAACGGACTGGTCCGTTTCAACAGCCAGGGCGAAATGGAACCGGACCTGGCCAAAAGCTGGACCGTTAGCGATGATGGGCTGGTCTATGTGTTCAAGCTGCGCTCCGACATCCGCTGGCAGGACAACCGGCCCTTCACCGCCGCCGATGTTGTTTTCACCGTTGGGCTGATGCAAGACCCCGACTTTCCCGGCGTGCCCTACCTGGGCAACTTGTGGCGCACCGTCACCGTCGAACAGTTGGACGATTACACTATCCGTTTCCGGCTGGTCGAGCCATTTCCCGCTTTTGCCGATTATACCACCATCGGCATCCTGCCCCAACACCTGCTGAAAAATATGTCGGCCGGCGAACTGCTCAACCATCCCTTTAATCTCAAACCTGTCGGAACCGGCCCGTTCAAACTGGATGAAATCAACACCGAATTTGCCCGCTTGTCGGTCAATCCGCTCTATTCCGGCCCCAAGCCGCGCTTAACCCAACTGGAACTGCGCTTTTACCCCAGCTACCAGGAAACTATTGCCGCTTACCAGGCCGGCGACGTGTTAGGTGTCAGCGTCATTCCGCCCCAGGCCATGCCCACGGTCGAAGCTATCGAATCGCTCAATCTTTACACCGCCCGGCTGTCCGGCTATGAAATTATTTACCTCAATTTGCAAGACCCGGCCAATGCACCCTTCTTCCAGGAAGTAGAAATTCGGCAGGCGCTGATGCACGCGCTGGATCGGCAGGCCATTATTGACCAGGCGCTCCACGGCCAGGGCCTGCTGGCAAACGGCCCCATTCGCTCCTGGAGTTGGGCTTACAATCCAGAACAGCCGCTTATCCCCTTTGACCCCGGTAAGGCAGCCAGCCTGCTCGATGAGGCCGGCTGGCGCGACAGTGATGGCGATGGCCTGCGCGATAAAGAGGGCCGTCCCCTGGCCTTTAATCTCCTCACCAGCGACGACCCCGACCGGGTCAAAGTGGCCGAAACGGTCAGCCGGCAGTGGCGACAGGCCGGCATTGGGGCCAGCGTCGAGGTGGTGGGGGCCGGTCTGGGCGACCGCCTGGCTAACCACCAATTTCAGGCCGCCCTGGCTGAAGTGCTGCTGACAGGCGAACCCGATCCCTATCCATTCTGGCATCAAACCCAGATTCAGAGCGGGCAAAATTACGCCGGCTGGAGCAGCGATGAGGCTTCGATGCTGTTGGAGCAAGCCCGCACCGTTACCGACAAAGGCCGCCGCAACGACTTCTACTATCAATTTCAACGCATCTTTGCCGAAGAAATGCCTTCGCTAATCCTCTTTCATCCGGTTTACACCTACGGCGTCAGCCGCGATGTCCACGATGTGCAGCTCTTGCCCATGAACAACCCCAGCGACCGCTTCCGCACCATTACCCAATGGTATCTGCTCACCCGCCGGGTGATCGAAAATGAGGCCCCGTACCAGGGTCTTGAGCCGCCCAAATAATTTACGGCGATGACGAACCCTGCCAACCTTGTCTGGTGGCGCAGAAAGCCCTAATTCCTTAAAGACTCTTCCTCTCCATTTTCAAAAATCCGAGGTTTGGGGTAACATTCCGGCGTAATGATGAAGCGGAAACGTGATTATTTTCACGTTTCACCTATCTATCCCTATTGTATATTAAGGAGAAACCTCATGAGCAAACTTGTCAATGTTGCGGTAACGGGCGCTGCCGGCCAAATTGGTTATGCCATGCTTTTTCGCCTGGCTTCCGGCGAGATTTTTGGACACGATACACGGGTGGCCTTGCGCCTGTTAGAAGTAACCCCGGTTTTGAAAGCCCTGGAAGGGGTGGTGATGGAATTAGACGACTGCGCTTTCCCCCTGCTCGACAGCGTGACGATTACCGATGACGCCAACGTGGCCTTTGAAGGAGTCAATTGGGCCTTGCTGGTTGGCTCTAAACCGCGCGGCAAGGGTATGGAACGCAGCGACCTGATCCGCGATAACGGCCCTATTTTTGTGGGTCAGGGTCGGGCATTGGCTGCCCGCGCTGCCAGCGATCTGCGGGTGCTGGTAGTCGGCAACCCGGCCAATACCAACTGCCTGATTGCGGCCAACAATGCCGCCGGGGTGCCGGCCGAGCGATTTGCCGCTATGACCCAACTCGATCACAACCGGGCGGTCATTCAACTGGCTAAAAAAGCCGGCGTGACGGTCAACGAGGTGAGCAATGTGACCATTTGGGGCAATCACAGCCCCAGCCAGTACCCCGACGCCGAAAACGCCAAAATCAACGGTAAGCCAGTCTACGAGGTTATCACCGACCACGACTGGCTCAAAAATAGCTTTGTCACGACCGTGCAAAAGCGCGGGGCGGCGGTCATCGAAGCGCGGGGCGCGTCTTCGGCGGCTTCGGCGGCCAATGCGGCCCTGAATCACGTCCAGAATATGGTCAAAAAGACGCCCGCCGGCCACTGGTTCTCCTGCGCCGTGCCCTCGGATGGCAGCTACGGTGTGGACGAGGGGCTGATCTTCTCTTTCCCCATCACCAGCGACGGCCAGGGCGGCTACAGCATCGTTCAAGGCTTGCCCATGAGCGACTGGGCCAAAGGTAAATTTGCCGCCACCCTGCAAGAACTGCGGGATGAGAAGGCAGTGGTAGCAGACCTGCTAAAGTAGTTACGTGGAGCGTAAGGCGTAGAGCGTGGAAGGAAAAGTGAATACGAAAGCAGAGCTTGCCCAAAATTATAAAGAGCTTAAGGGTTATCAACTAGCCTTTGAATCTGCCATGCGCATTTATGAGCTTTCCAAAAAATGGCCGTCTGAGGAGAAATATGCCTTGATTGATCAAATTCGTCGGTCTTCTCGGTCGGTTTGTGGAAATATCGCTGAAGCCTGGCGAAAACGGCGTTATCCAGCTCACTTTGTCAGTAAATTGAGTGATACAGATACCGAGGCAGCCGAGACTGAAGTATGGTTAGATTTTGCCCTCCGCTGTGGTTACATCTCAAATACAGACCAGATGCAACTATCTGACAATTACGACCACATTTGTCGCATGTTAAGCAAAATGATGACCAATGCCGAAAGTTGGTGCAAGTAAATCGAAAACTCTGACTGTTCCGACGTGAAGTTTGGAGCATATTTACTTTCTATATACTACGCCCTACGCTTCACGCTCCACGCTTTACGCCACAAATTACTGATGACCACCAAAAAGATTCTCACCATCGGCTCACGGCGCTCGCTGCTGGCCCAAACCCAAACCAACATGGTCCGCGATATGCTGTTGGCCGCCTGGGCTGAGCTGACAGTCGAGATTGTATTTATGGATACCCAGGGTGACCTCAACCGGCACGACCCGCTACCGGCCATCGGCGGCAAGGGACTGTTCACCGCCGAGTTGGAAGCTGCCCTACGCGAAGGTCGGATTGACCTGGCCGTACACAGTCTCAAAGATTTGCCGGTCGAGGATAGTCCCGGCCTGACCGTCGCTGCTGTGCCCAAGCGGGCCGGAACCCAGGATATGCTGATTTCGCGCCAGGCGGCGCGGCTGGAAGATTTACCGGAACATACCGTTGTCGGCACCAGCAGCCTGCGCCGGGCCGCCCAAATTTTGGCTCTGCGCCCTGACCTTATCATCAAAGATATTCGTGGCAACGTAGACACCCGTTTGCGCAAATTGGATGACCCCGGCTATGGCTACACGGCCATTTTGCTGGCGCAGGCGGGGCTGCATCGCCTGGGACACACCACTTTGGAACACGCTTACCCGCTTCCCCACACTGTAATGCTGCCCGCTCCCGGTCAAGGCGCACTGGCCGTACAGTCCCGCGCCGACGACTCCAACACCCGCCGGTATTTGCAAGCCCTGGAACACTCCCCGACCCGCGCTGCCGTTACCGCCGAACGGACTTTTCTGGCCGGTTTGGGCGGCGGCTGTGCCTTGCCGGTGGCGGCTCTGGGCACAGTTACAGAAGGTCAGGTGGAACTGCAAGCGCTGGTCGCCCAGCCCGATGGTCGCCGCGTCATTCGGGTCAGCGGCAGCGCTCCAGTCGAATCAGCCCAGGATTTGGGCCGCCAACTCGCCGCCGAAGCCCTGGCTCAAGGGGCCAAAGAATTACTGCAATTATGAATGATGAGCGATTGTAATTGTCTTTTCTCGTTAACAATTCATTATTCACCATTCACCATTAGAAACCAACAGCTATGTCAAATCAAGACAACTCTACTCCTTTGGCCGGCCAGCGGGTGCTGGTCACACGGCCGGCTCACCAATCGGCTGAGTTTATGGCCGTTCTCCGCGCCCTGGGCGCTGAACCTATCGCCTTCCCCACCATCGAAATTGTACCCATCGAAGACACCGGCCCGCTCGATGAGGCCATCCGGCGCATCACCGCAGGAACAAGCCAACTTCTCGCCTCCCCGCCTCCCCGCCTCTCCGCCTCCCCGCCACAGCCCTACTACGATTGGCTGGTGTTGACCAGCACCAACGGCGTAGCTGCCTTTTGGGACCGGCTGGCGGTGGCCGGCCGCGACGCCCGCGCCCTGGCCGGGGTAAAAATTGCGGCGATTGGCCCGGCGACCACCGCCGCCCTGCGCGAACGCAGTATCATTCCCGATCTGGTACCAGAAATTTACACCGCCGAAGGTATCCTGGCCGCTTTTGACGAGTGGGGGTCAGTGGCCGGGCAGCGGTTTTTACTGGCTCGCGCCGATATCGCCCGCCGCGCCCTGACTAAGGGGCTGGTAGACCGAGGCGCGCAGGTGGACGAAATTGCTTCGTATCGCACCGTCCCTGTCTCCGGCGGCGACCCGCCTCCCGCCGCCGATATTGTCACCTTCACCAGCTCCTCAACCGTGCAGGGCTATGTCAATTGTCTAGGGGGACTCCCTCCGGCGGAAGTGCTGTCTCACAGCCGGGTGGTCTGTATTGGCCCGATCACCGCTGCTACTGCCCAGGAATTGGGCGTGCCGGTCAGCGCGGTGGCAGAAGAGTATACTATCCCAGGACTGCTGGCGGCGTTGAAGAAAATGATGGAAGCATAACCCTTTTTTGTTCCTTTCATTTCTGTGGTGTACCCCTCAGGGTCATAAATTGCGTCTTTCCACACTTCTGCTAAAATCGAGTCACTTTCAGTGAACAGTTAGCAGTAATCAGTTATCAGTTATCAGTAATCAGATTTCTTCTGACTACTGGCTACTGACTACTGGCATCTGACTACTTTCTTCCAGGAGTTCGGTATGCTCAACACCGACATCAACAAACCTAAAAATTGGTGGCAGCGGCTGGATGGCCCGCTCAAAGTGGGGCTGGTGTTCGCCGCGCTGGGGATTATCTTAACGATTGTGGGCATCTTTCGAGACCCAACTACACCGGTCACAGCCTGGTCGCTGGGGGTGGGCAGCCTGATCTCCGGCGTCACCTGGGGTCTGGTGAGCTGGGCCATTGCCACCGCCGCCGTAGAAGTCGAAAACGATGTGAGCCAGGCTGAAACCGCTGCCAGCGCCGAAACGGATGAGCCGCAATAGCCTCATTCTGACCGGCTTAATTGGCTTGATCGCCGCCCTGGTGCTCACGGCGCTCTGCTTTGCCGTGATGAGGTGGGAGTGGATTCCGGTTCTTGTTACCGGTTCAATGTATGGTTGGGCCATTTTTCTGTTTCTGCTGGTCTTCTCTGTGTCGGAAATTCCGGTGATGATTATCGGCATGCGCCGGATTGCCGCCAGCCCCAACCCTAAAGCCAGATATCTGGTGTTGCTGCTCAACTGCGGTTATGTGTTTTTTGGCGCGGTCTACGCCGTGCCTTACATTTTATTGACCGGCGGACTGGCGCTCGGCGCGGCCCTGGCGAGTTTGAGCCTGGTTCGCTTTATCTCTGCCCTCATCTATTTAAGCAAATGAACGAAACTTTTCAACTCCACGATATTCAAGCTTTAATTATTGACATGGATGGTGTGCTGTGGCTGGACAACACCCCCCTGCCCGGCCTCATCCCTTTCTTTGACTTTTTGGACCGCCGCTCCATCCCGTTTATCCTGGCCACCAACAACGCCAGCAAAACCCCCGGCCAATATGTGGACAAGCTGGCTCGCTTTGGCGTGACCATCAGCCCGGAACATGTTTTAACCTCGCCCCTGGCGACAGCCGCCTATCTCAAACACCACTATCCAGCGGGGACGCGGGTTTTTGCGGTAGGCCAGGAAGGCATCCTGGAAGCAATGCAGCAGGCCGGTTTTGAGCTGGTCTATGATCTCAGCCAGCCGGCCGAGGTGGTGGTCGCTGGAGTAGATTTCACCCTGACCTATGACAAACTCAAGTATGCCGTCCTTCATATTCACCGGGGGGCGCGCTTTGTCGGCACCAACGGCGATGTCACCTTTCCCGCCCAAGAAGGCCCCTGGCCCGGCGCCGGCTCTATTCTGGCGGCGATCCAGGCGGCCACTGGCGTTAATCCTGTGACAATAGGCAAGCCCGAGCGGTTGATGTTTGATATTGCGGTAGAGAAAATGGGCCGCGATCCAAGCCAGACCGCCATGCTGGGCGACCGGCTGGAAACGGACATCCTGGGCGGGCAGCGAGCTGGGGTTAAAACTATCCTGGTCACCACCGGCATTGATAATGAAGCCTCCAGCCAGCTCAAACGCATCTATCCCGATGCTACTTTCAGCGGGCTGGTGGAATTAGTGGAGCAGTGGACAAAAAGTTAGTATAGGTGGTCCTAAACAATTGGTTAGATAAAAGTAGCAAACTCGTCTAACGATTTTTTGGCGATAACCGGAACTTTGGCATCTTCCGCGGGATAACCGACGACCAGGATAAGAAAGGCGCGTTCGTTAGGGGGACGTTGGAGGATTTCGCCCAGGAAGTTCATGGGGCTGGGGGTGTGGGTCAACGAGACCAGCCCGGCCTGGTGAACCGCCGTAATCAACATGCCCGTCGCAATCCCCACCGACTCGCTCACATAATAATGCTTGATTTTGCGGCCATCCGCCCCCAGGCCGTAATTTTGGGCAAAGATAACGATGAGGTACGGAGCAGTCTCCAGAAAGGGTTTGTGTTCGTCCGTGCCCAGAGGGGCCAGCGCCTCCAGCCACTCCTCCGGGGCGCGGTTGTGGTAAAACTCCCGTTCCTCGGCCTCCGCCGCCGCCCGAATTTGCCGCTTGACCGCCGGATCGCTAACCACCACAAAGTGCCAGGGTTGCAAATTTGCCCCACTGGGCGCGGTTCCTGCCGCCAACAAACAATGTTCGATGACTTCACGCGGCACAGGCCGGTCCGAAAAATCGCGCACCGTCCGCCGCCGGCGCATATCGGCGTAAAAATCGGCGGCGCGCTGCTTCATAGTTTCAATAGGATATTCCCGATATTGATCCAACGGCATCATTGTTTGGGGCACTGCAACCTCCAAATTTGAAACTATTGTCCCAATTTGTCTTTTGTAGATGATTAGAGACAACGCTCAGTAATCTCCAATCTCTCTTTTCGGAGAACCTTATGCTCAATCTCTTCAACCCCAAGCCCCTTTGTATCGCCCATCGCGGCGCATCGAGCCTGGCCCCGGAAAACACACTGGCGGCAGCGCGGAAGGCGTTAGCAATCGGGGCCGATATGTGGGAGCTGGATGTCAGCGTGACCGCCGACGGCGAACTGGTGCTCCTGCACGACGACTCGCTGGCCCGCACGACCAACGCCCCGCTCCTTTTTCCCGACCGCGCTCCCTGGCTTATTTCGACCTTCACCCTGGCTGAAGTGAGCCAACTCGATGCCGGTTCCTGGTTTGTCGAAAGCGACCCTTTCGGCGCGATTGCCGCCGGAGCCGTCAGCCCGGCTGAACAAACCGCCCTACGCGGCGAGCCAATCCCCACCCTGCGCGACGCGCTGCTGCTGACTCGCGAGCGCAACTGGCAGGTCAACATCGAAATTAAGGCGTTGACTCCGCCCTTAACCCATTTCCCCATCGTTGAGGCCGTCCTCCGCCTCATCGAAAGCTTGGAGATGAGCGAGCAGGTGCTACTTTCCTCGTTTGTCCACGCCTATATGCAGCAGGCCAAAGCCCTGCATCCGGCCATCGCGGCGGCGGCGCTGCTGGACAAAGGCGAAGCCTGGCCCGCCAATCTGACAATTGACGCTTTTCACCCCCACCATACCGCCGTCGAGCCGGGCCGCATCCAAACACTGCGCCGGGCCGGAATTGGCGTCAATCCCTGGACGGTCAACGACCCGGCCGAAATGGAACGCCTGATTGCTGCCGGAGTGACCGGGATGTTCAGTGATTTCCCCCAGATTTTGAAGCAGGTGATAGGGTAGTCTATCACACGTTGACCCAAGAAACAATTACTCTGCCCCAACGCCTTTTGGCTCAGCGCGTTTTACCTATCCCGGCAAAGACGATATAATAATATGAAAAGTTCATCCTGGGAGAGCGGCAGGCCATGGCGGGAACAGTTCTGGTAATTGACGATGACGAAACCCTGCAAAAATGGGTGGGGTTCGAGTTGGGACGTGAAGGGTTTCAGGTTGTCACCGCTGCCACCGGCCCTGATGGACTCACCGCTGCCCAGGCTGAACCCAGGCCCGATATCATCCTGCTCGATGTGGATATGCCCGGCATGAACGGCCTTGATGTGGCCTCCACCTTGCAGCAAAACCCCGATACCACCAGCATTCCCATCATTTTTTTAACCGCCCGTGTTTCATTGAAAGACAAAATGGCCGGGTTTCAGGCCGGTGGGGTGGATTACCTGACCAAACCCTTTGAGATGCCGGAGTTGATCGCTCGCGTTAAAGCAACCTTGCATCTGAGTGAAGTGCAGCGCGAGAAAGCCAGACGTGACCTGGAAACCTACAAAAGCAACCTGGCCGAAAATATGAGCCACGAGTTGATGACGCCGGTCTCAAAAGTGTTGAACGGCGCTGATATCCTGGCCCGGCTGGCCCATAAAGAAAATATCACTCAATTCGACCCGGTGATTGAAATTATCCGCAACGGCGCCGGAGAACTGCGCTGGTTGATGGAGGATTTACTGCTGATCAACCAGATTTCGGATAAAGCAGTCGGCCCTTTTCGTCAAACGGTTGATTTGGTTCAAGCAGTCAAGGCTATGGTCAAGCAAACCGAGGCCAAATACCGGCGCGACAACCTGACCTTTGACCTGGACATGCCCGCCACGGCTACGGTCAATATCCACCGCAAGCATCTCAATCACATGTTGCATCATTTGCTTGATAACGCCGGCAAATTCAGCCCACCCGGCAGCCGGCCAAAAGTTACGGTGCGGTCCATCGGGCAGGCCGGCGCAGAGATCGAGATAAAAGATCACGGCCAGGGCATCAAGCCGGAACTCCAACAGCAGGTTTTTGATAAATTTTACCAGGTAGATATGTCTATGACCCGCGAGAGCGGCGGCCTGGGCCTGGGCCTGTACATTGCCCGCACCCTGGCCCACCTTTATGACGGCGACTTAACCCTGACCAGCAAACCCGGCCGCGGCGTCACCGTCCGCCTGACTATTCCTGATCAAGCAGCGGATTGGACGTAGGGTTAGTCCGCTGGAAAAGTCTTACCCAAGTAATACACGTGTTGCGTGTTGCGTAAAATAAACGGAAGACGCAAGACGTAAGATGCCTCACCCCTCACGTTCCACTATTCTCTAAAGCAACACCCCCATCATCTCCCACTGAATTAACACCCCAACCAACCCCAGCGCCGCTACCGTCAACAAGGTATAGTAGACCCGCCGCCAGACCGACCAGTAGCCTCTGACCCACAACACCGAAGCCACCGCAACAATGGCCGCCGTCAACAGGAGCAGCAACGGCGGAACCACAAACAACGGCGCGCCCGCCCTGGGGATACCCACCAGCAAGGTGGACAGGTCGCTGGAAAAAAGCAGCCCCGCCAGACCAATCAGAAACAGCAGGCTCAAACTTCCCATCAGCACCACCAGGGTTAGGGCGCTCCAGGAGACAACTACCGGCGGCTGATTTGCCGGCCGCCGCCCGCGCATTTTGCGGATAAAATAGGCCAGCGGCCAAATCAACCCCACCGAAAGCAGAACCCCTAAACTGAGCAGCAACACCACCAATTCGCCCCAATTTTTCCCATTCAACAAATCCAGCACGTGGGCCGGAGCCGGAGTCATGACCACTTTTTCGGGCGTAGGGATGTCGAAAGTGGTTGGCTCGGCGGCAATACAACTGTCATTCGGGGGCACGGCAGGGTTGTCCAGAAATTGTTGAACCAGACCGTTGGCACATTCGTTGAACAGAAACGCGCCGTGGCTGGTATTGGGGAAAGTATAGGCGTAGCTCTGGCTGAGCGTCCTGGCTGCCGCCTCGGCAAAGGCAGCCGGGGTAATGGGGTCAAAACGGCCCGACAATAGCAACGTCGGAACATCACTGACAACGGGTTCATTGGCCTGCGGCCCCAGCTTGGGGATCTGCCACAAATCACACACCTTGAAGAGGCTCTCATTGCTGTCGCGCATAAGCGTGGCTAGTTCGGGCCGAACCCCCTCAATCGGCATCCGGGCCGGGTCGAAATTGGTCTCCTCGGCACAAACAACCGTCTGGTACATGCCCACGCTGACCGTCGGCTGAAAAATCAGCAGGGGCAGCAACCGGGAGAGCAAATCATAATCGCCGGCGCGGGTGTTATAAACAATGGTAGGAAAGATAGGCAGTTGCGACGGGTCATACAAAGCCAGAAAAAGCGTATTGAGAAACAAATCGCCGTTGACCAGGGTTTGATAGGTTTGACCTGTTTCCGGGTCGGTCACTGGGACCGTCACCGGTTCTTCGTTAAGCCGGCCCATTACCTCAAAAATCACGTTTTCCAGGTCGGGATAGGCCGTGTTACAGTCAGGGTCGTCCGCGCAAAGTTGGATAGCCTCCTGAAAGGCGCGGCTGGCAGAGCGAGCTGTTTGATTCAAAAAACTGCCCTGCGCCGGCACCACCGCATCCAAAACCACCGAGCGCAAAATTTCGGGAAAATCGCGCATGGTGTGCAGCCCCAACAGGGTGCCGTAAGAAACCCCATAGAAATTAATCTGGTCATAACCCAGGGCGGCCCGAACTGCGTTAACATCGGCGGCGTTTTCCAGGCTGTTGTAAGCGGCCAGGTTGATTCCCTCGCCGGTCAGCCGGTCGCCGCAGGCTTGATAAGCGGCCAGGCTCAACTTTTCGCCCTCTTCTTTGCTCAGGTCGAGGGCCAGCGTTTCTTTGGTCAGCTTATCCAGCTCCGGGCAAAGCAGATTGGGTTTGGAGTAAAGCGTGCCGCGCTGGTCGAAGATGACAATATCGCGCTCCTCCCGGATGGGGTTGTTGAGCATAAACAGCGGAAACAGTTCCAGCGACGACCCGCCCGGCCCGCCCTGGGCCATAAACAACGGGTCGGGCGCGGGATTTTCGGCGGTGCTGGGCAGAATTGCCACAGCCAGGCGGATGGTTGGACCACTGGGGGCGCGGTGCTGTTCCGGCACGGTCACATAACCACATTTGAAACCCAGCGAACCCGGCGAGAGATACTGGGCAATGGGAAATTCAAACATACATTCCGTCGGCTCAAAAGCCGCCGTTGGCTGCCGCTGTTGGGGGGCGTCGGCCCTGGCCGGCCCGGCCAGGATTAGCGAGAGTAGGAGCAACCAGAGAGGAAATAGGTTTAATTTCAACACAACTTGTCTCCTGGGAGGTTGATGAGGGTTGTCAATAAAAAAACCCTTGAATTCAACACCAGATCCCTCTTTAATTAGCTCAAAAATTGGCTAAAACTATTCTCAAATTCTGTCTTTGTCAATTGTTCATTATAAAAGGGCATACCGTAGAGCTTGAACTCTTTACTTTCATACATTACGAGAATCTGGTATTCTCGTTCAATCTCTTTTAGAAAATCCTCTTTCCATTTATCTTCTCTGAGCAGGTGCGCCCCTTTGGGTTCAACGAATAGCTGATACATGATTGATTTGCCGGAGGCATTTTCAATCAAGAAAAGCACAAAGTCCGGCTCGATAGCGCGACCATCTGAGAAGCGGTAGATTTGAAATAATCGTTCATTACGCAGCAAGTAGATGGTATCGTATCGCCTTTTTAGCTTTTCAATGGCGCTATAGATGAATTTGACAAAGTATTTTTCTTCTGCTGTGCCATAGTTTTCATCATAAACATACCAATCCTGCCCTTGTAAGTCCAGAATCAACTCTATATTTCTACTTTCCCGCATCCCCCACCCAAACTCTTTATCACCCGTGTCATCCAGCACAATATTCAAAGTTTTGTCTTTTAGGCAAAGTTGAATAGCTTCCGGCTTAAACTCTTTTGTGCCAATAAATTCGGCTGTGCCGGTTTGAATTTCGGCGCTTAAGCGGGTTAAAACGTGTAAGGTGGTATCCAGCTTATGAGCAGGTGATAGCCGGTTGATTTGCTCGGCTGGGCCGATGACCTCTATTTGAATTTGGCCCAAGAAATCAGCAGCCGTTATAAATTGAGTGATAGACTCAAGCTGAGGAAAGTACTGTTTGAGATTATCGAAATGGTAAAAGGTTAATTTGTTGAGGGCTTTGCGAATAAGATGCGGGCCAAAATCTAACAAATTGTAGGTTTGACTCATGGTGGCATTGCTGCCATTCGAGGAGTCTTCAAATACGACGCTATCCTGAGCAAAGCCGGTACGCAGGCGGTAGGTGTGGCGGTCAGTAAATTGGATATCAGACAGGCCGGTGATGTTGGCCCGGTCATTGCGGATTCTTTTGTTGAGAAAGATCATTCCATTTTGCCAGAAATCCGACTGCTTGAAACTTTCTTTAATTTTGACCTGAATTTCTCTGGTTCTATCCGGCATAATGCCGGTTTCAACCAATGCCTGCCGCAATTCTTGAATGTAGCGCGGGTTGTGGGCGCTGTGGTAGTACAGTTCTTCCAGTACCCGTAGTTCATTGTCCAGGTCTTCATCAAACTTGCGTTTGTGGCGGGTTTGGTCTTTGTTGAGTTGAAACGGAAAATATCTGGCGCCCCGGCCAATCAATTGGGCTTCGGCAATCGTGGTAGGACCTGGTCGTCCCTGCTTGGCATCGCGGGTGTCATAGAGGCGAACAATATCAAATAAGTTTAGTACATCCCAACCTTCATTGAGCTTATCTACGGCAAAGACGACCCGAATTTGATTGTCGCGATCTTCCAGCGAGTTGACCAATAACTGCTTTTCTTCGCTGTCGGATTTGGAATTGACCGATAAGCAATGGTCGGGGTTAAAGTCTGCTTTAATTTCGGTGACAAGGTTTTCCAGCGAGATACCCTCAGTTTCAAAATAGCGGAAGGCGTGTTGAACACTAGACGCAGCAGCTTTGGCTTTGATGATTTGCAACCGTTCAGTAGTCAGTTCTCGAATGGCGGTGTGAAATTCAATTTCAAAAGTTTCGGACTCGGCAATAGTACGAGATTTCATCAGCAAGACCGGTTTCATTTGGAGACGACGTTTTTCGGCCACTTTTCGCCGATACTGGCTGAGAACGACCGCCTGTAAAGCACGGTCAATCGGCTCCAAGTCGGCCTGCAAAACCTTAACCTCTTTGGAGTAACCATCTTCCCGAAATTCTTTGAGGGAATATTGGTATAAAATTTTATTATCGTACTTGGTTTTGACGGCGGGGTGGCTCAGTTCAACCGTAGCGGTAAATTCCAAAAGGAGGTTATCAACGTGGGTAGTAAAGATTTTGTTAACGGTAGCCTCCCAGGTTTTCTCCTCTTCCGCTTCAGTTTGAGTGAGGCTGCTTTTGGTCAGGGCGTTGATGTGGTGGGCCTCGTCTGAGATTAGCACAATACGCTTGTTGGCAAAGTCCTGGTAAGTGAGGGCGTTTTCGCGGGGGGTATTGAGACGGGTATGCAAGCCTTGAATGGTGGTAAACAAAATGGAGATATCATCCGGCCCGGCGATTTCAAAATTTTCAACTTCCCTGATTTGGACCTGTTTGGGACCAAACTTGATTGGTTCGGCAAAGAGATATTTGGATGATAGAGGGTTGAGAAAGTTATCACGGGTTTTTTCGATGATGTTGGTACTGTTGACAAAAAAGACGAAGTGACGATAACCACGCTCGTACAGATACAGGATGGCGGCGGCCATAATTAGTGTTTTGCCGCTGCCGGTGGCCATGTGAAAGAGCAGTTGGGTGGGCCGGGCGCGGTCTTTAAAGTCGTTGATGTAGAAAAAAAAGCGGGCCAGAGCATTGATTTGATAGGGGCGCAGTTCAAAGGCCGGGTTGAGGTTTTGGGCAATGAAACCCGGCACATCTTGCTTGATAACGGTGTATTTTACCAGGGTATCAAATTCTTCTCTGAGTGAAGGCATAATTTACTCCAGCTCGTAGAATTGGCGGTTGAGGGTTTTATCTACCTCGCTGACCCCGTAAGTGACATCGTCCATCTCACTCAAATTCACGTAAAGCTGGTTTTTGTCCAGGGTTTCCAGCAAAAATTTCTTCTGATCATCAAGATTTAGGTCGGCAAAATCACCAGCATGTTGGTTGAATTGAGCCACATCCAGCCGGTAGCTCAAAAAGGCTTTCGCCTGCATCTCCTGCCAGATAGTTTGTAATTCTTTTTGGGTCGCGGCGGTTTCAATTTGGTCAATGTAGCGTTGGTTCCACTGCATCAGCTCACAGTAGACAAAACTGCCGCCGCCCTGCCAACCAACATCTTGGGAAATGCCGCCCCGGTCAAACTCTATTTCCTCAAACAACTTGCCTTCGGCCTTAACCCTGCGCCCGACGACTTTTTTAAGTCGTTCAATAGTGATCGTCTCGACATAATCCATTTGCTCTATACCGATATATTGTCTTCCCATTTTGTGGGCTACGGCGGCGGTAGTACCGGAGCCAAGATTAAAGTCAAGCACAATGTCATTTTCTACGGTTGTATATTCAATAATTCGTTGCAAAAGCAATTCATTTTTAGGATAGGCAAATACTTTTTCTCCGAAAAGGGCCACTATTTCATCAGTCCCCTTCTTATTTGTTGTGTTCTTTAAAAAATCATCCATTGCCTGATTTAGAAAGTCAGATGAAACATACGACTTATCAAAGTCTTCCCCCCTTTTTTTAATTTCTTCGGATTTAAATACCCGCATAGCTGGCTGTTTGATGTTCAAAAAATCATAATCTCCCGGAAACACAATTTTCTTTCTGCTCAAATATTCATCAACTGAATCTTTTGTAATTCCCCAACATCGGTTCGGATTTACAGGAAATTCTTCACCATTTCTTGGATTGATTAGGGTAAAATCTGAGTTCGGCCTTTCATAAATAGTTCTCTGAGTAGTCAAGTCTGTCAACCGCCATTCATCATCAGGAAAGTCATCAGACTTGTAATATTTTCTATCCACAGTTCTTTGGAAAAGCTCTGTAGTTCGTGAGGCCCTTTTTGTATAAGCTATCATCCAATCAAAATCTTGCGATAGTTTGTAGGGGACATCACTTTTACCACTTCGGGTTTTTCTCGGTATGGTAGCAATGAAATTGTCTCGGCCAAAAACTTCATCAGTCAATACTTTCAGATAATGAAGTTCTCTGTCGCCAATGTGAATAAATATTACCCCATTATCTTGCAATAACTCTCTTGCCGCTTCTAATCTGTTTTTTATAAAAGTCAACCAGGTAGAGTGGTTAAAACGGTCATTGTAACCAAAGCTATCTTCACCATTATTATAGGGCGGATCAATATAAATCAGCTTGACCTTCCCGGCAAACCGTCTCTTGAGCGAGTGGAGGGCCAGCAGGTTATTGCCTTTAATAATCAGGTTGTCGGTGGGGGCAATCTCTGTTACGGGGTGTTCACCCTCAATGTTGTAGCGTTTGAAGCCGGTCAGCACTTTGGGGTCAAAGAGGCGGTCAATCTCATCGGGGGCTAAAATCTCGTTCCAGAAAATCTCGTCTCGTTTAGCATCCTCTTGATCCTGTCCGCCCTGCAAAACGCAATCTTTGTAGGGCCAGGCCAGGACCACCTCGCGGCGTTCTTGTAAATAGTCGTCGCCAACAGCCAGGCCGATTTTGTTTTTAAAACTGGTATAAGAATCGGGTAAAAAGGCTTTGTTATTCACAAAGCGGATGAACATTTCTTGGTCAAAAACCAGTACCCCATCCACGTCTACAAAAAAATACTCCTTCAGTCGAGGGTGAGACAACAGCAATTTCAGCAGGGGCTTATCCAGCTTAAGGGCAAACTCAACCACCTGGTTCTTGAGGATGTCGTCATCCACCATAAAACGATCATCTTGGGCCAACAGGTCTTTTAGTTCGTTAAACAAATTATTCATTGTGTCACTCACAGAAATTTTGAAATGGCGCAATTAAAGAAAAAGGCTGTCTCATTTTACAATGGACGGCCCAATGAGACAACAATGAAATTAAGCGTAGTTGTGTAACGCTATTGAAGTTGAACTTTAACTCAAGCTCAAGTAAAATTATGTAAAGTTATATTCCAAAAACAGGTAGCCCAATAATGCCCATAAAACTACTTTTTACCCTGGTCCTGCTCATCTTTCTAACCGCTTGCGGCGGCTCGGCCCGTTCTGAAGACATTGCCCCGGCTGCTCTCCCGACGGTGATAGCCGCCGTTACGCCTCCGCCCGCCGAAACCGCTGCCCCTCCTTCTACTCCGGCCGCCACGCCCGAAGCGGCTGCGGCGAGTCCGGTCCTGGTCTTTACTTTGTCAGGTGGGATCGTCGGCTTTTGCGATGAATTGACGCTCGATGCGGCGGGAGGCTACCTTTTGCGCCGTTCGTGCGCCGAACCGGCGGAGTTGAGCGGCACACTGGCCCCGCCCGACCTGGCCTCACTCCAGGGTTGGGTCCAAAATCTGGCCGAGTTTCAACTCAATTTTGAAGACAACCCCGGCGGGCCGGACAGCCTGGCCAGCACGTTGACCTTTACCGGCCAGGGTGCTACCCCTGCTGACGAAGCCCAGCAAGGGGTTATTTTTGACTGGGCCAACAGCCTGCTGGTGCGCATCCGGCCCCAACCGGCCCCGCCGCCCACCCCGGAGCCAATCGTGATTGGCCCGGAGGGCCTCTGCCCCGATCTGCCCCGCCCAGCAGCATTGGTCATAGATTTTGAGCGGCCCGGCGGGGTGGTGATGCTTGACCCGGACAGCGACGCAAGCTGCAACTTTCAGCTTAGCCAGCCGCCCTATGGCCGGATCGCTACGGCAGGGGGCAACATTTATTATGCGGTCTATGAGCCGGAAGCCAAAACGGTCACCGTGTGGCAGCTTAGCCCTACGGGCGAGCAGACGCCGCTCCCTTTTACCTCCGTGGATATGGCCGAGTTTGGGCCGTACAACTTTACCGTCTCGGCTGAGGGGGGTAAAATAGCCTGGTCGAGGGCGGTCGTTTCCACTGAAGCGGACCCCCCTTTGTATCGCAGCGATTTGTGGGTGGCCGGGATGGACGGTTCCAATCAAATTGCTTTGCTGGAGGGGGTTGAACAGCCTCTCAGCTACGTCGAGCCAATCCGCTTTTCAGCCGACCAAAGCACCTTATATTATGCCTTGCAGCCCGATGGCCTGGGCGGGGCGATGTTCAGCTTTAGCGGGCGCTACAACAGCGTCTACAGCCTGCCGGTGAGCGGCGGTGAGCCGCGCCCCATCTTCGCCTGTCCCGAAGGCCAGGCCATTTGTATCGGCGATATTTCGCCCGACGGTGTGTTGGCTTATGTTCAAGCCGGTCAGGGGGTGACGGTGCTGGGCAGCGACGGCCAACCGCTGGTCACCATCACTTCGCCGGCCACCGACTTTATCGGCTCGCCGGTCTTTGGGCCAAGCGGAAACCTAGCTTTTGTCTCAGCCACGCTGGCCCAAGCCAATGAGCAAGAGCTGCCGCGACCCAATCCCGGCGTCATCAGCCTGGTGACGCCGCCCTACACCGGCGAGGTCAAAACCCTGGTCAGCGACAACAGCGTGACGATGGCCTGGGAATGGCTCGATGAGAACCGCCTTTTGTATGGGACCATGGACGAAGCCGCCAACCTCGGCACGGCGGTGGTGACCCTAGAAGGCCAGACCCGCAGTCTGTCGCCCAATTTTGCCCTGGCAGTATTACGCTGATTAATTGTGAATGGTGAATAATGAATTGTGAATTGTGAACGAATGGGTAGTCTCAGAGGCTCATTGACAATTCACAATTGACAATTTGAAAGAGGAATGATTTCTGTGCCATATACAACCCTTATTTCTACTGAAGAACTCTACCAACATCTGACTGACCCGGACTGGGTCATGGTGGACTGTCGCTTCTCGCTGGATGATACTGAACAGGGCCGGCGGGAGTATTGGCAAGCCCACATCCCCGGCGCGGTCTATGCTCACCTGGATGAAGATTTGAGCGGGCCGATCATCCCCGGCCAGACTGGCCGCCACCCCCTGCCGGACATTGATGCCACTGCCCGGACCTTTTCGAGCTGGGGTATTGATTCTGCTGCGCAAGTGGTGGCTTACGACAATGGTAATGGCTCGATAGCGGCGCGGTTGTGGGGCATGTTGCGCTGGCTGGGTCATGAGGCCGTAGCCGTGCTGGACGGCGGCTGGGCTTTGTGGCAAAGCCAGGGCCGGCCCAGTCGCAGCGGCCGGGAGACTCGCTCCCCTCGCTCGTTTACACCCCAACCCCGGCCCGAACTGCTGGTGGATGCGGCCGAGGTGGAAGCCATTCGCAGCAATCCGGCCTGGCGGCTGATCGACTCGCGCAGCGGCGAGACATATCGCGGCGAAAAGGCGGGCTATGATCCGATTGCCGGCCATATTCCGGGGGCCGTTTCCGCGCCCCTGCTCGAAAATGTCGGCCCGGATGGCCGCTTTCTGCCCAAAGAGCAGTTGCGAGCGCGTTTTGAGAAATTAGTGGGTGATACGCCCGCCGCGCAGACTGTTTTTTACTGCGGCTCCGGGGTTACGGCCAACCACAATGCCCTGGCCTTTGCCCACGCCGGCCTGGGCGAGGCCCGCGTTTACGTCGGCTCCTGGAGCGATTGGATCACCGACCCCAACAGACCAATTGCTACAGGTGAAAGTAATGTGATGCGTGATACGTGAGGATTTTTGTTTGAAATCATCACGCATCACGCATCACGGAACTGCTGTTTAATCATCTCGGCCAACGGTGAATCCGGCGCAAGGCCGCACACACTTTTCAGCACGGCTTCCAGGCCGGTGCGCTGGAGTTGATCTTGCAGTTGCAGGGCGATGGGGTCTTCCGGCGGGTCGAAACGCAGGGCCGCCGCGATGCCTCGAACCAGGTTGACCGGCTGGACGCCCTGCTCCAGCGCCGTAAGCGCCGCCCCGATGAGCCGGTCGTTAGGGGCCAGCTTGCGGATAGGGTCGCGGCTCAGGCGAAAAATGGTATCCCCCAAGGCCCGGTTGTGAAACCGGGCTAAGGCATCCTCAAGATAAGGCGTAATGGCCCCCCGAGCCAGGCCATATTTTTGCTCCAACGCCTGCTGCGATTCCTGCATCGCCCCACGCACGGCAGCAGCAATGGCTGTATCCTGCAAGGCTTCATAGCCATATTCATAGCCCCGTTGATAGCCCAGGTAGCCTAACACCGCGTGCCCGGCATTGTGCATGTATAATTTCCGTTCGGTATAAAAAGCAAAGGGCGTGACCGGCTGCATGCCCACAATCGCCGGGGGCGGGCCGACAAAGCCGGCCGCGTCAACCGGCAGTTCCTTGTACGGCTCGACCACAATCAGGCTGGGGTCTTGCGCTCGCAGTTGCGGCGGCAGGGGGGGGACCATGCGCGCAATGACCGTGTCCACAAAACCAATATGGCCGTCCAGGTAGGCGTGGTAATCCGAGGGAAGTTCATTTTCGACCATGTCTCGAAATAAGTGAGCGGCATGCTTGAGATTTTCACAAATGATGAGATTAAACGGCGTGGTGACGTCCTGCTCTGCCCGGCGCACAATGCCCGCCGCAACCACCGGCGCGACGTGCTTGAGCGCCCCGGCCCCGACGGCGGTGGCCCCAATTTCGGCCTCGGCGATGACCCCGGCCACCGCCTCCCGGTCGCTCGCTGGCAGACCGCGCACCGGGCCAACGGTAACATCGGCGCTGGACTCATTGGTGACGAGCCGGATGGTGTAACGGCCTTGTTGATTGAAGGCGTCCAGGAGGGGTTGATCCACATCCACAAAGTTGACCTGATACCCTGACTCGCTGAAAAGCTGGCCCAAAAACCCCCGGCCAATATTGCCGGCCCCAAACATGACTGCTTGTTTCATTGATTAAATCCTAATTTACGATTTCAGATTTACGATTTACGATTGGATTTGCTAATCGTAAATCCAAAATCGTAAATCGTAAAGTGGATCATTATTTTCTGGCGCGTCTCGACCGCCAAAAGGCTGGAAAGCCCAGCAGCATCCAGACCAGAAAACCCCAAATGCCCCACCAGCCCGCCGAGACGCCGGCCAGGATTAGCCCGTTGCGCCAATCCAGTCCCCCCATGATAGCGACCAGGTAGGCTATGCCACCAAAAAAACTCAAGGGGTAGAGCCAGCCCCAAAAACGGCGGGCCGGCCAATTCCGCAGAGGGGCCGGGGTGATCGTCCGCAAAAAATTGACGCCGGCGTGGGTGGTCTGGAACCACCACAGCACCGGGCGCACCGTCCAACCGCCGCGCTGAGCCACCCGGCTGATCTCTTTGGTCAGAGACTCGCCGGGGGGGCCGGCCCCGAAACCGGCGGAGCCTTGCAACCGGGGCAGCCAGCCCTGCAAGCCCACAAAAAAGCTGGAGCCGCTGTCTACCTGGTGCATACGCAGTTCGTGGCGCTGCTCGTCGAGCAGGAAACGCAGGCGGGTGGAACTGGCCTGCCGCGAAATAGCGAAGCGGCTGCGCCGGGTGTCTTGGTGCGACCACTCCATTTCCAAATCGCAATCCCGGCCCTCGACCAGCGGGTAGGGCAGGTCAGCCCCGTTCAAGGCCAGCAGCCGCTGCCGGAGTTCGTCGCCAGAAATGGGCCGGCGATGGGAAGACCGTTTGACTAGCAGGCTGACGGTGAACTCCATCATGGCGTGGAGCATGACCAGCATCAGCGCCAGGTAAGGCAGAAGCCACCAGGCGCTTTGTTCAATCAAGGGACTATGTTGAGGGGGCATGATCTAGGCAGCAATCACCTGCTTGAAGTGCGCTTGAGCCAGAGGAGGAAAATATATGTTGATCTGAGGAGGGGGCAGAATAGTTTCACGAAGCGTTTTACCCACCTCCAATAAAGGGTCTACCAGATCAAAGATTTGCTGGGCCACCTCTTCACTGAGATAAGCTTCCCCACAAGCTGAACAAATTTCAGCGGGGATGCCTTCGACTCGAACCTGTATCATCGAGCCTTCACGATTGTAAGTTAGAGCTGTGAAGCCCGGATACAATTCTCCCTGATGACACTTTGGACATCTCATTTCTTTTTACCTCGTTTGTGCCGTCGAGCCTGTGAAGCAAGCCATTTATCTCGATCAGGTATGTAAGCTGTTACAACAACAACCGCCTCTTGATGAACCACGTCAATAACAACATGAAGAGGTATTTTATCAGGAAGCACTCCGTAAATCAAACAGGTTTCAAGGTCGGAATACTCCCGTTCAGGATACTCCTCAATAATCTTGCCATGAAAGATGACATATCGAATATCGGCGGGGCTAATACCATCTTTTGTGGCCTCGATAGAAGCATGAGCCGTCAGGCGATAACCCCGCTGTTGCACCAACTGCTGGATAAGGTCAAGATCCATTTTCTCCCTCCACAATCTTGATCTCTTCCTCGCCGAGATTATACAACCCATACACCAGCCGATCAATCGCTCGATCTGTCATGGTAATCTGGCGCTGGTACATCTGCTTATCCGCCGGGTTGCCCGCCGCCGCCATCTTTTGGTGCAGGGCCAGCATGTGTTCCACCAGCCGCACCAGCTCGTCGTGCTGCTTGACCTCCGCCAGGTTGGTGAAGTCAACCGTGCGGCAAGGGTCTCTTTGACTTGATGTTTGGACATGGCGAGTCTCCGGTGGGGGATGAGTACGATTATAACATAAGATCAGGCAGGATTCAATGAAGTTTGATCACTTGTAGGGGTAGGCCAATTGCATACTTTGTTTAAGGTGAGCCAATGTGCGGGGCTGAAGCCACCGCACTGAAAGGGCAAAGCTCTCCGAGCTAAAAATCCAGCCCATCAGGACTTCGCTCTCTTAGCACGACGGTTTTAGCCTCATGCCTGTAGCTCCCAAAGGTTAGTAGGCGATTGCCCTACTTGACCTGTCAAAATTGATTTGACATCCCTATAGCCTAATGCTACAATCGCCTCACCGTTTTGCGGTTAACTATATTAACCCGCGCGGCTCCTTCGTCCTCGATGCTGCCATGCAAGCACCCCGCCATTACCCTTATTTACCCAACCGTAACTGCTCAGCCATGTCATCCATTCGACAAGCTCAAGGCAAGCTCTTCGGTCTCGAAACCTGCTCTGAGCGAAGGCTCCCCTGAGCCAGGTCGAAGGATGACATGAACGGAGTAGTAACGAGATTAAAATTATCTCCAATCTCTAATCTCCAATCTCTATTAAAAAGAAATTATGGGAACTATTGTATACCTGAACGGTCAATTTGTTTCAAAAGAGGAGGCGAAAGTTTCCATTTTTGATCATGGCTACCTGTTGGGGGATGGAATTTTTGAAACCCTGCGTTCTTATGGCGGGGTAATCTTTAAACTCGAAGAACACCTGCAGCGCTTGTTTAACTCGGCCAAATATATGATGTTAACCATCCCTGCGCCAAAGGCCGAGCTAACAGATTTGGCTTACCAAGCTCTGAAAAAAAGTTCTCTCCAGGATGCTTATCTGAGGATTACCGTATCGCGTGGCGTGGGCGAAAGGGGCATTAATCCCGATTTTTGTAAAGAACCAACGTTGTCAATCATTGTCAAAGAAGTGCCCGAGTATCCCCCTGAAAGTTATGCCGCCGGCATCGAGACCATGATTGTCAGCGTGAGAAAAATGAGCCACGAGTCATTGAGTCCGCAGATCAAAAGCTGTAATTATCAAAATAATATTTTAGCCAAAATTGAACTCAACCAGCGCGGGCTGCTGGAAGGGTTTTTGTTAAACAATGAGGGATACCTGGCCGAAGGGACTGTCAGCAATGTCTTTATCGTCAAGAGTGGAAATATCATGACGCCTTCGCTCGCGTGCGGCTGCCTGGAAGGAATTACCCGCCAGACAGTGATAGAGTTGGCCCAAAAAGAGTTGCAGCTTAACGTTCAAGAAACTCAATTAACCCGGTATGACATATATACTTCGGATGAATGTTTTATCACCAACACCATCATGGAGCTGATGCCGGTGGTCAACATTGATGGCCGGGTGGTTGGCAACGGTCAACCGGGCGCGCTGACCCGCCAGCTTCACGCTTTGTTTCAAGCCCTCGCCCGCTCGGAGAGGTGAGGGGATGGACGCTTTGAAATGCGCTCATATTTTTCAAGAAATCAACTCGCCGCTCAGCTTGATTGATTACTTTAAAATTTTCGAGAACGATGAATACAGTTTTCTCCTGGACAGCGGCATGGATGAAAAAAAGCTGGGCCGGTTCTCATTTACGGGGGGAAAGCCCTTTTTAGTCTTTAAGTCAAAAGGCAATCAAATCAGTATCGAGCACAATGGAGAAGTGACCCAGATTACGGGCAATCCATTTACCGAATTAAAGCAGGTGATGTCTCGCCACAAAATTGAGCCATCAAATTACTACGAAACGCCTATCCCCTTTCTGGGCGGCGCAGTCGGCTACTTCGGCTACGAGCTTTGTTATTTTATTGAAAAGCTGCCCTATCGCGGGGTTGACGATTTAGGGCTGCCCGACTGTTACTTTATGCTGGTGGATACGGTTATCATTTATGACCACTTGCTAAAAAAACTCTACGTCTCCGCTGTCGGCTTCGACAACGACCTCCCTGTAGCCAGAGAAAAGGCCCAACAAGCTTTTGAAACTGTCAGAGCTAGGATGAAGCAGTTAGAGCGGGAAAATTGGTCTTATGGCAACCTGGCCGACAAGAACGAGACAGAAAACGAAGCGTTGGAAATCCGCTCGATGTTCAGCGCAGCAGAATACCAGGCGGTGGTCAGCCAGGCCAAAGAGCACATCTTTGCCGGCGACATCTTTGAAGTTTGTCCAACCCATCGCCTGGAAACCGATTTCGCCGGCGAGCCTTTTGAATTGTACCGCGAACTCCGGCGGATTAATCCGGCCCCGTTTGCCAGTTTTCTCAATTTTCCCGAAGTCAAAGTTGTTTCGGCCACCCCCGAAAGGTTCCTCCGCCTCGGTCATGATGGCTGGGCCGAGAGCAGACCCATCAAGGGGACTCGCCCCAGAGGCAAAAACGAACGGGAAGATGAAAGGCTTTGTCAAGAACTTTCGGCAAGTATCAAAGACCGGGCCGAAAACATGATGATTGTTGACCTGGTCAGAAATGATTTGGGGCGGGTGTGTCAATTTGGCACAGTTCAGGTAGCCGAGTTAATGATTATCGAAAAATACGCCACCGTTTTTCAAATGGTTTCGACCATCATCGGCAAATTAGAGCCGGGGCGCGATGGCTTCGACTTAATCCAGGCTTGCTTTCCGGGCGGGTCCATGACCGGAGCGCCAAAAATTGAAGCCATGTCCATCATTGACGCCTTAGAGCCGGTCAAACGAGGCATTTACTCTGGTTCCATCGGCTATCTCGATTTTTCAGGCAGCATGGACCTCAATATTGTGATCAGGACAATCATCTTAAAGGACGGGAAAGCCTATTTCCAGGTCGGCGGCGCGGTGGTGGCCGATTCAGACCCCCAGGACGAATATCTGGAAACATTGGCTAAAGCCAAGGCGCTTATTCGGGCGCTAAGGAATTGTCAAGCGGTGAATAGATGAAGGTGGTTATTCTCGATAATTATGACTCTTTTACCTATAACCTCTATCAGTTTATCGGTGAGATTTCAGGAAAAGCTGTGGTCGTCCGTAATGATGAGAAAACGTTTGAAGAATTTAAGGCCCTTGCGCCAGACCGAATTATCATCTCGCCGGGTCCGGGGAACCCTGAGAATCCTGCTTATTTTGGAATTTGTAAACGGGTCATTTTAGAGCTGGGACCCACCACGCCAATTTTGGGTGTCTGTTTGGGACACCAGGGCATTATTCATGCCTTTGGCGGGCGAGTTATCAGAGCGCCCCAGGTGATGCACGGCAAGCCTAGCCTCGTTTATCATAACGGCCAGGGGATTTTTAAGGGCGTCAGCCATGCCTTCGAAGGCATGCGCTATCACTCCCTCATCGGCGAGCGCGAAACCTTGCCGGCCTGTCTGGAGATAACGGCGGCCACTCAGGATGGAATTATCATGGGCGTCCAACACAAAACCTATCCCATTTATGGCATTCAGGTGCATCCGGAGTCCATCGGCACGCCGGTGGGCAAACAGATCTTAAAAAATTTCTTGGAACAAACGTAACGGTTAACCTGAATTCGGGTTTTCTAAATCGCACCCTTCGATACGACCTGCGCTTCGCTTGGTCTACTCAGGATGCGATAAATAGCCGAAAATCATCTGAGTAGGCCGAAGACCGTATCGAAGGGTGATTTTCGAGCTAATTCCGAACCGAGGTAGCTATGAACAGGGATGCAGAGTTACTTTTCAGACAGCCTCTTAAAACCAGATGAAGTTTATTAGCTTCAGAAAGGAGCAACAGGACCCACTCAACCTTAACGGTTAATCGCTTAGCCGTCATCCTATAAAACCTTACTCATAGAAATCACGTTCAGCCTCAGCTTTTTCTAAAAATCAGTACGCTATTTCAGGAGGACCCTATGAAACAGAAACAGAATATTGGGATTGTGATGGCCTTAATTATCATTATCATTTTGCTGGTTTTGTTTTATGCCAACGCTTGCAGCAATGCTACCCCCGCTCCGGCCCCGGCAACAACCGCAGCCGAGGCGTCGCCCGCCAATACGGCTGAAATCAAGGCCGAGGTGCTGAGCAATGTCAATTTGCGCAGCGGGCCGGGCACAAATTATGCCGTCGTCGGCAGTGTGCCGGCCAACAGCAAGGTGACGGTCATTGGCCGGACGGAAGACGGCAAGTGGCTGCGGGTTAAATCAGACGCGGCTGAGCAGGTTTGGGTCACCGCCGACGCGGCTTTAATAAAAATTGAACAGAGCTTGCTCAATAGCCTGCCTGTTGTCGAAGCGCCGGCGCTGCCCTATGATGTGAATAATCCAAAGGTTAATGATGTGCTCAACAAAATTCCGCTGGTGCTGCATAACGCCCAAAGTTTTACCTGCGCTTCGCACGGCGGCCTTAACAACCTCATCATTTCGCTGCAAGAGGGTAATGTGATGGGGCCGCACGCGGGCGATTTTGTGATGGGGCAAGATAATGTGTTGTTCAAATATACCGGCGGCTCGCTGGCGCTGATTCGTGAAAACCCGGTTGCCCGCTTTGAGGGCGGCGCGGAAACCCTGCCTTTCGACAAAGCGATGCAGCTTTTCCAAAACGGCGAGATTGTTTGGACCGGAACCTTCGGCCAGTCGCCGGGCCGGGGGGTAACGGGGTGTGACCCGGCGATGAAGTAAAAACCGGAAGCAAGGAAGATGGACAAGTCAATTTTAACCGGCCGGCGGGCGATGGTGACGGGCGCGGGCCGGGGCATCGGCCAAACGATTGCCCTGGCTTTGGCTCAGGCCGGGGCCGATGTGGCGGTAACCGCCCGCAGCCAGGTCGAGCTTGAAGCGGCGGCGGCTCAGATTCGGGGGTTGGGCCGGCGGAGTCTGGTCGTTGCCGCTGATGTGACCGACCCGGCCCAGGTGGAGCATCTGGCAGCGGCCGTGCAGGCAGATTGCGTCTTACGTCTTGCGTGAGGTAAAGCAGACGGAACACGCAAGACGCAACACGTTTTGGTCAATTTAAATCTTGGAACTGCCTAAAAGGAGTTTTCTCTATGAGCTACAATTTTCTGTACAAAGTCCACGATGGGGTGGCGACGGTGACTTTCAACCACCCCACCTTGGCTCTTTCGATGACCAAGCGGCTGGTCAACAACGAATGGCACATGGATTTGGTCTCGGCCCTGGAAAACGAAGCCCAGGCCCTGCTGTTGATGGGCAAGCCTTCTTTCAGTAATATTGCAGGAAAATTAATCCAAGCATATTATAGTATCATCTTCAGGACAACGCGCAAATCTAAGGTTTGAGATGGAATTTACCACTAAAGGCATCCCTCGCAGTTTGCAATTTGCCTTCCAGGAATATGACCTGGAAAAATTAAACCCGGATGAGGATGCCTTTACCATCATTGAGCGCACATTGGCTTACGGCAACCGGGCCGAGTTGCGCTGGCTCTTCGCCCGCTACGGCTCGGCGCGATTGGCAGCCTGGGTGCGTGAGGCCGGTTGGCGGACGTTGCCTCGCCGTCGGTGCGGGTTTTGGGCTTCTTATTTTGGTTTGCAGAATCTTCCTCAACGGAAAGGGATATGGCCATATTAACTCAGCCTCATTGGGAGCAGGTATCACCTCTGTTGCAAGAGGTCATCGTTCAAGTGGGACACCAGCCGTTTGCCAAACGCTTTTACTTGGCCGGTGGAACGGCCCTAGCACTCCAGTTAGGGCATCGCGTCTCAGTAGATTTAGATTTCTTCTCTGTCAACGACGAACTCTTGGATGAAAGCCGCCGAGAAATTGTCACCGCCTTGCGCCCTTACTTCTCCTTTCAGATCGTCCACGATGTGGTGGGCAGTTTACTCCTGGATGTACAAGGGACCGCCGTTGGGTTCTTTGGTTATGGCTACCCTTTGTTAGCCGAAACAACAACGGTTGAGGGTGTCGCTTTGGCCGGCCTACTGGACATTGGCTTAATGAAGTTAGATGCTATTGCCAGCCGGGGGGTCAGAAAAGATTTTTATGACCTCTATTTCATTGCTCAACATTTGCCACTCACCGAGTTGCTTGAGCGAGGCCAGGAGAAATATCCTCACACTCGTGATTTTGGAATGATGGTCCTGGATAGTTTGGTAGATTTTTCTGTGGCCGAACAGCAAGCTGCTATCGAAACTTCTCCTCCTGTATCCTGGGAGGAGATAAAAATTTTTTATACCGAAGCAGCACAGGCTATTGGTCGCAATTGGTTTGAGGATGAAAGCTAAAGAGGGGCGAGAAAATCTCGCCCCTCTTTTTTATGAAGAAAAGGCGTGCCGCCAGGCGAAGGTACGGCGGTAGCCGTAATCGGTGCTGAAGCTGCCGAAAACTTTGGCCGGCATGCGCGGAATGGGGTGGCGGCTGAGGGCGCGCAGTCCCCGTTGAGCAATGCGGAAGGGGTGGTAGATGGCTCGACAAACCCGGTCGTACTCGCGCTCGAACTCCTCAACGGTCATTTGCCGGGGATAGTAGGTCACGTGGGCGGTGTCGTAATAGCGCCAGCTTTTGCCGGGGATGAGCCGGTTTTCCTGGACCAACTGCTCGCGGAAAGGCGTGCCGGGGTAGGGAGTCAGAATGGTGGCGCTCATGCTGTCGAGGCCGGAATTTTTGGCAAATTCCCAGGTGTCCCACATCACTTTGGGCGTATCGGCATCAAAACCAAAAACAAACAGGCCGACCACGCCCAGCCCGTGCTGGTGGATGGCGTCAATCGCTTCCTGGTACTGCTTCATCATACCCTTGCTCTTGCCGCCCAACTCGCGCCGGTTTTCCGGGTTGACCGACTCGAAGCCGATGAAGAATTTATCCAGGTGGGCGCGTTTGGCCAGCTTGAGCAGTTCGGGGTATTTGGCCACCATCATTTCGGCCTGGGTGGTCCAGCCGCGCAGGGGCAGCTTTGCCAGGGCCAGGAACAACTTTTCGGTGTAGTCGGGGTCAATGGCAAAGGCCAGGCCAAAGTTGTCGTCGGTCAGGAAAAAGCGATCAATCCGGCGGCGCTCGATCTCCTCCACCACCTCCTCAACCGGGCGGAAGCGCATCTTCTGCCCACTGACCCGGATGGCGGTGCAGAAGGAGCAGTTGCGGGGGCAGCCACGGGTGATTTCTATGAGCGGCGTCCAGTAGCGCCGCTTTTCGTCCACCTGGGCAATCACCCGGTCGGTCAGCGGGGCCACGCCGGTCAAATCGGCCCACTCGGTATCATTGTAGTGGGGTTTGAGGGTGTCGTTTTGAAAATCTTTGATGATTTGCGGCCAGGTGTAGTAAGCTTCGCCGGTGACGACCACATCGGCCCAGCGCGCCACATCCTCGGGCAAGAGGGTGGCGTGCGCGCCGCCGACGACCACCGTCTGCACCCCAGACTCGTGGGCAATGCGGGCGTACCGCTCGGCGGTTTCGATAGCTAGGGTTTTGGAGGTGATGCCGACCAAATCGTGCTTGCCCAGGGTGCGGATTTTATTGTCCAGGTACTCCCAGTTTTCGTCCCACACTTCCACCTCGATGTCGTCGGGAACAAGGGAGGCCAGGCGCATGAGGGTATAGGGCACGGCGGTCGCTTTACCAAAAATCCGGCCTTCGCGGCCGGGATGAATGAGCACAATTTTACGGATTTCCACGGGTGTCCTCCTGAGGGAAGAGAATTGGATGGTGCGAAGAGGCGAGGAGGCGGGATATATCCTTCGCCTCCTCGCCTCTTCGTGTCACCCTTCCATTCTTCCAATTTTCCCCGGAGTCTAGCACAGGATAAGGAGAGAGGCAATTTTTATAGCGAATGTTATAAATATTGCCAAGCCAAGCACACAAGGTTGAAGCGATTCGGTGGACAAACTCAAATGATACCAGTCGCTTGAATTTAGGCAGCCACCGCCGGGGGATAAATCGCCCCGGCTATCAAACGGCGTCCGATGAATCGGACTTGAAGCCGAAATTTAGCCCGATTGATCGGGTGCTGTTTAATAGCTCGGCGACTTCATCGCCGAGCGGGGGCGGGGTAAAGGTAGTATCGCTACGGACAGCCAGTTTGCCCACAAAATCCTGAAGAAGAAACGATTGTAATCACCCGGCCTGGGAAGCCAGCAGGGTTGTTGGTGGGTTTTGCCAGCGAAGATGATTGGTGTGATTACCGGCTGGAGCATGATGAACGCTTTTTGCGCCGAGTCACCCAGGCCAGGGAGAGTTTGCGAGCCGGGCAGGGGATAAAGGTAGAAGCAATAAAAATGGATATTGACTGTATCCTTTTGAGTACATTATAACCCGAAGTGGATGGTCTGACCATTTACTCAAGATTCTCAAAAAGAGCCTTGACAAATCACTAAGTTCAAAAAACTGACCTGCTCACAACCATTCGGTCAACAAGGTCCGAATTTCCGCGCCGCTGGTGGTCTTGATCCGTAACGGAGCGTCCGGCTCTGCCGCAGCGATGGCCAGCCAGGCTTGGTGACCGTTTTGCAGCAGGGTAAAATCGCGCTTTTGCACGGTACCGTCGCCCGGTTGTTTAACCGTTTGCAGAATGGAGACTTTTGGCGCGTGGGCCAGCGTATCCACAAAGGTTCTGGCCGTTTCAGCCGCCACATCGTTACCCACCAGCAAATTGGTGGCTTTGGCCGCTTCTCCGGCGCCGGCTAACTGGCGTACCTGGGCAAAGAGTTCGGCGGGCGCAGAAAATTCAAGGGGTGGGGCAGACGGAACGTCGGCATACTGGCACACAGCCAAAACCTGATCGGCCAGTTGTGCTTTATCCGGCAGGAGCGAGAAAAGATGCAGTACCTCGTCTGGCCGCGTGTGCGCAACAATATCATTGCCCCGAATATGGCCGAAGTAGCGGGTGGGCAAGGTCGCATTGCCCGACCAATGATAGGCAAACAGGACATTCTGAGAGTAAATGCAGACGCCGACCATTGTCAGCAGAGCGGTATGAAGCTCAACCTCGCCGCCGGGCCGCTGCCGGGCCAATTCACGCGCTCGCAGCGCCCGCCCGGCAACTGTGATGCCAAATGTTTCCTGGGCCAGGGTCAACTCACCCTGCGGGTCCGGGTCGAGACCAGGGATAAAATCGGACTGCAAGGCATTAAGCACAAACAGGAGTTCTTCCCGCGACAGCAGGATATTAATCGGTTCTAAACTTTTTTCGCCGTTCATCGCTTATCCTCAATCGTCGTTAGATTTCTTTTTAAGAACTTTACCCAACAAGGCCACAAAAGGGCTGGCCGCGGCAATGCCAATCGGCAGGCCAAAATTGGCCGCCTCGGCGGCCCCGCCAGCCGGAGCGCCACCGCCTCCACCGCCACCGGACGAGGCCCCGGCTGTGCCGCCGCCACCCGCAGCCGCCGACGCGCCACCCATTCCCCCGCCGATAACACCGCCAAACGGCTGATACTGCAATCGGCCCGGCTGCTGGCCTCCCTCACCGCCGCCTTCACCCCCGCCGCCAAAATTACCCTGGGCAAACGCCCCCCCGCGGGCATAGGGGCTGCTGATTTCCGTTTGGGGCGATCCACCCCCGCCATAACCACCGCCACCGGGGTAGCTCTCACCGGTGGCGGTCTCTTCGGGTGTGGCCGGCTCACCGCCGCCAGACCCGCCCCCTGAGCCACCGCCCGAGCTACCACCCGATTCCTTGCTCTTTTCTTCTTCACCACCACCCCCACCGGAGCCGCCGCCGGACCCACCCGACTCTGACGCAGCTTCGCCCTCAGCCTCGCCCCCCGCCGAGTCTTGTTGCAGCCCCTCGGTGACGCCCGACAGCCAATCTTTAGGGATGCCATAATCGTTGTAGTTATCCTTCATGTAGCCTTGCAGCGAGTCGGTGACGCCGGAGAGCCAATCGCCAGGAACTCCGTAATCATTGCCGCCCGGATTATAACCCTCGGCCCCACCGCCGAACACATCGCCACTAAAAAAGTTGTTCCCCAACGTATTGCCAGGGCCGCCGCTATTTCCAAATAGGGAGGTTCTCAGCGAGTCAAACGCGGCCCCCAACCTGCCGCCGAGTCCGGCAGCGCCGCCCCCGGCCCCATTTGCTGCGCTCGCGCCTGCGCCGGCCCCATTCGCGCCGCCACCTGCCGTCTCATTCTTAAAGGGCGAAGCTGCTTCTTCATCCGCCTGCTGCATCACCTGGTTGATGTCCTTCGTTACGTCATTGGCCAGACTCAGGGCGTCAATCAGCCGCCGTACCGCCGGCAAAACCTCTTTCTCCATTTCAGAGAAAAAAGCCTCAGAACCCCGGCCAATCCAATCATTTTTGAGCCGGTTCATCGTGTTCTGGACGTTTTGATACATTTGCTCGACCGCTTCTGCCTGCTGGCTAAACTTGGCGGCAACGGTTTCTAAAGTTTCGTGATCTACCTGAATAATATCGGCCATGGTTTCATTTCTCCTATTTTGCTACCGAACCCGAACGCACGATGAATTTTAGAGCGATATTGCTGCGCTCCAGAAAGATAATGTCGCCGTGCTTTAACGGCTGTTTGCCTGAGTCCACAATAATCGTTTTATCCTCGCCGGTTTTGATGGCCGTAGGATTGCGCGACATACTCTCGATAAAATACTGCCCGCCTTCTTCGGTAATCAAGGCCTGACGGCGAGAAACGCGCAGACCAGCCGGGTGCGGCTCCAAATTTACGGCCAGCCGGTCATTATACGGTTGATTTTTATCGGGACGGCCAATAATTGCCGGCAGCCAGTTCAGCTTATAAACTTTGCCGCTTGCTTGCTCACGCAAATAAATCTCCTGGGCTGGCCGCCGGGTGTCCTTGGGCGGCGCCGGCCTGTTTTCGACCAGGATCAACCGCCCGGCATTGCCGACCTGCTGCTGCAAGTCGCCCTCGTTATTGAGAGGGGTTTTATCGGCGGCCTTAAGCAGTAGATAGTCACTGGGGGTACTGCTCAAATATTCCAGCTCACGAAACTCCTGTAGAATCGCCTCGACCAGCTCTGGCGGCTTCAAATTGGGTAAAGCGAGGGCGCGCTGCTCTTTTTTTTCAAAAACGTCAATATGCAGCTCAAGTCGGGCTTGGTTGGTGCTCATGTAAAACACTCCATTGAAAAATAGTAATCAGTAGTCAGTAGTCAGTAACCAGAAAGATAATTTCATTCCTGGTGGCGTGCTTAGACTCGTGAACATTCCTTCGTAAATAGGCATCCCGGAGTCCAAAAGCGCAGCTTTTGAATTCTAGTCGCAAAAGCTACGTTTTTGGACTCCATTTTCACTGCCGGTGTCGTTCCAGTGGAACTGTCCGACTCCTGTGAAAAATAGTAATCAGTTAGCAGTGATCAGTCTGACTACTGGCTACTGATTACTGACTACTGTTCCCCCTCCACCGGCAGCGACGATTCAATATCCAACAAAATTGACTCATCGTCCATCACGCTGAACGTGGCCTGGATGATCTCTTCGGGCAGGCCGCTGGCCCGCTTCTCGTTAACCCAAACTTCTTTCAATAGCTCCATCAGCTTTTGCTCGTTGTTCCAGCCGGCCCCGCCCAATTGAATGAGCTTGGCTGTGACCAGTTCGCCGGATCCGTTACCTTCTTTCAGATGGGTCAACTCTTTACGCAGTCCTCGCTGGAGCAGTGAGGTCATGCGCAGCAGTTTTTTATTGTCTTGCGGCGAGGCCGCCGGGGCTGGTGTTTCTCCACCACTGCTCGGTGCTGACCAGGCAGCCTGCTGCTTGGGATATTTAGCCTTAATTTTTTCCACCCACCAATCCAACGCCTGGCCTATCTGCTGCCCGTCCTCTTCCCCATCAGCCGCGCTCGCTGGGATGCCTTTGCCCACGTAAGGCGTCGCCACCTGGATCATGGTTGGCTGGCCGGAACGGACAATGAAACCCCGCCCGATGGACAATTCTTTGCCCCGTATTTCCGGCGGCGTGCGCGCTACGCGCAGCGTTTCCACGGCCTGGGCCGTCCGCAAGCCCACACCGTAATTGGAGGCCTGCACCCGCCGCCGTAGCTCGCTGATACCGCTGTCGAGGGTGCCGCCGATAATAAAGTGCAAGCCATCGCGCCCGAAACGGCGGGCCAGGCCGGCCAGTTCTTTGGGCAGCTCGCGGATACGCTCGATTTCTTCACTCAAGTCGTCGTAATTGTCAATGATCACAAACAGTTCGTAGCCGGGCGCTTGATTGGCCAGCACCTCGCCTTCGCGCTTCAGGTTGGCTAGCAGCCCCTCCATCTGTTCCACCTCGGAGATGGCCGCCAGGACATGCGGCAGTTCGTCCAGCTTGTGTTTGCCGTCGTACTCCATAAATTTGCGCTGCATGTCCACCAGCACCAGCCGCACCTGGTCGGGCGAGTAGCGGTAGGCCAGCGACAGTACCCAATTGTACAGGGTTGTTGTTTTGCCGGAGAGCGGCGGCCCGACCACAGTAAAGTGCGGCCCCAGCCGCTTGAGGTCGAACAGCGCCGGGCGCAGGCTGCCGTCTTGCCCCAACACCGCCTGAATGCGCTGCGGTTTGGCCGGGCCGACTTCCTCCAGCACTTCCTGTAAAGGCACAATTTCGGGCAAAACCGTCACCGGGTCCGGCTGGTTGCGCCAGGTCATACTTTCAAGCTGCTGGCGCATGTGCCGGGCCATCAAACGCAGTTCATCCCCTTCGGGCAGGGTATCCCGGCCATCCTCTCCCTGGAAAAGCCCTACCGGCAAAGCGATATGGAACAACAGCGGCCGCTTACCCACCCGGATATAGCCGCGCCCGGCCGTGTCCTCAATCTCAATAGCCCCCCGCCCAACGATGTCCATATAGCGGTCGGTATTGCCCTGCTTGAAGGTGATCCGCTCGCCAAATAGGTTATAAAATTTGCTGGGCATGTTGGTGGGCACATTGGCCGTAATCACAAAGGTGAGGCCCATACTCAACGAGCGGCGCACCAGGGGCACAATGGTCGTTTCGACCAGCATTTCGTAGTTTTCATTCAATTCGGCAAAGTTATCAATCATCACTACCACGGCGGGCAGGGCTTGCTCCGGGAAGCGGGCGTTGAAGTCATACAGGTTGCTGGCGTCGGCATTACTCAGAATTTGCTGCCGCTCTTCGACCATTTTTTCCAGCTTTTCCAGCAAGCGCTGCAAACGCTCCTCGTAGGTTTCCTCGTCGGCGTAGATAACCGCGCCCACGTGGGGCAGATCTTCCAGGCTGCGGAAGTTGCGCCCGCCCAGGTCCAGGATGTAGGCGTGAAACTCGTCGGGCGAGTGGGTGGCGGCCAGGCTGACCAGCAGCGAGCGCAGAAACGAGGTTTTGCCCCAGCCTGAGTCGCCAAAAACGGCCAGGTGATAGCGGCTCAAATCAAAGAGTAACGGCTCCTGGATGGCCTCCGCCGGGTTGTCCAGCAGGCCCATCACCGGGCGCATGGCCGCCTTGCGCCAGTCCACCCCCGGCCAGAGCGCCTCGGTGTCGCCGTTGAGCCAGTCGCTCACCGTTGGAACCAGCACAAAGGTGCAGTTTTTCTGGGCGTCGAGGATGGGCGATTGCAAGCTGAACTGGGTCGGCAGGAAGTTGGGCCAGGGTTTGGGGGCCATCTGCCCGTTGACCAGTTCGGTGGACAGCTTGACCACCGCATCAAACAGCTTGGGCGTATCCTCGCCGGCCGCGACCGCCAGCGGGGGGCGATCCGGCCACAGGGCGGCCGCTTCCCGGTCGTCGGGCTGGTTCTCGCCGGTGTAGGAAACCTGGATAAGCTCAAGATTTTCGTTGCCCACCTGGATGTAGCCACGCCCCGGCATACCGTTGGGCAAAAAGGCGGCGTCGGGGGCGCGCAGCATCTCGCGGCTGGTGTCCACCTGTTCCACCCGCAAGCAGATGCGCAGCTTGATGTTGGCCCGCATCTGGTCTGACACGCCCTTGGGCCGCTGCGAAGCCAAAATCAAATTGACCCCCTGCGCCCGGCCCACACGGGTGATGCTCTCCAACTCGGCCCGGTATTCGGGGTTGTCGTCAATCATTTCGGCGTACTCGTCAATGATGATGAACAGGTGCGGGTAAGGTTCGCGGGTCAGATGCAGCCCTTTGGCCCGGTACTCGATAATATCCTTGGTCAAAGTTTCAGCGTTGAGGGCCTGGCGGCGGCGGATTTCGGCGTTGATGGCGGTGAACATGCGGTTGACGGCGGCTTTGTTGAGGTTGGTCACAATATCTACCACGTGCGGCAGCTTTTCAAAAGGCTTAAAGGCCCCGCCGCCTTTGTAGTCTACCAGTACAAAATTCAAAATATCGGGCGACTGGAACACGGCCAGGCCAACCAGCATGGTCATCAACATTTCCGATTTACCGGAGCCGGTACCGCCGGCGATCATGCCATGCACGCCGTCGGTTTTGGCCGAAAGATGCAGGGTGCGCTTGCGGTTGCCGGAAGTGATGCCGAGCACTGCCGACAGCCAGTCGGCGTGTTCGGCAGAGCCGGTGGTGGCCCATTTTTGGCGGATGGCTTCTTTTAGCTCGTCCAGGAAGCCCGTTTCCTGGTTGATGCCAAACACTTCAGCCAGCACTTGCCGATAAGAGGACGATTTGGGCAGGGCGTCAATCCGCAGCGGCTCCCGGCCCGACCAGGCCTTGCGGCCCAAATCGTGCATCAGTTGGCCCAACTGCCGGATCTGGGCGATTTCCGCTTTGATCTGGCCCTGCTCGTCAAACTCGCCCACGGCAAAGGCAATCTGAAACTCCAGCGGCTGGCGGCCCGCTTTGACGTAGCCCCGGCCCGGAATTTCGTCAATTTCGGCCGGCGTGCCGCCGACAATGGAGCGGTAGTCGCCCGAATCGGACAGGCGCAGGGTCAGCCGCTCGGTAAAGAGGCTGTAGAGCTTGCTCGACAGCTCGTTGAGGCGGTTGACCGAGATAACAAAGTGCAAACCGTAGGCTTTGGCCTGGCGGACCAGCAGCACAAAGGCTTCCAGCAGATTATCCTCGCTGTCCTTTTTGGAGGTGTCGCCAAACGTTTCGATGAACTCCGGGAAGTTGTCAATGACCACCAGGATGGCCGGCTCAATCCGGTCGGGGTGGCTGATGTTGTAGTCATACAGCGTCGAGACGCCGACCTCGCTGAAAAGCTTCTTGCGCTCGTCCACGATGTCGTTCAACTCGCGCAGAATTTGCTGCACCCGCTCCTCGTAGCCGCGCTCGTCGGGCATGATAATCGTGCCGACATGCGGCAGGGCGTTCAGTACCTCCAGGTTGCGCCCGCCCAAGTCGAAGATGTGGGCGTGAAACTCGGCCGGTGAGTGGGTGGCGGCCAGGCTGACCACCAGCGAGCGCATAAAGGTAGTTTTGCCCCAGCCCGATGCGCCAAAGAGGACGACATGCCCCTTGGTAAAGTCAACCACCAGGGGCAACTGGCGGGCATTGTAGGGGTCATCGGCCAGCCCGGCGATGGCCCGCATGGCCGTTTTGGTCCAATCCATGCCGGGCCAGGCCACTTTGCCGGTAAACCAGCGCCGGATAAAGGGGTTCAGGCTGGTGATGCGCTCGAATTGGCCCAGGGTCATCAGGTGTTCGTACTCTTTATCCAGGTAGGCTTCAACCAGCGGACTGGACATGGTCAGCTTGGTCGGCAGGAAGGGCGGCCAGGGGGTGCGCGGGGCCTGGCCCTGGAGCAGTTCATTGCACAAATCTACCACCACATCGTAAAACTTGGCCTGCTTGCCGCCCTCGCGCAGTTCGGCGTACTCGTAGTTTTCGCCGGTGTAGGCCATCTGGATCAGCTCGATGTTTTCGTTGCCCACCTGTAAGTAGCCGCGCCCTGGCATACCGTTGGGCAAAAAGGCGGCGTCGGAGCGGCGCAGCATTTCGCGGCTGGTATCTACCTGCTCGACCCGCAAGCAGATGCGGAATTTGATATTAGCCCGCATCTGGTCCGACACGCCGGTGGGCCGCTGCGAAGCCAATAACAGGTTGACCCCTTGTGCCCGGCCGACGCGGGTGATGCTGTCGAGTTCATCCTTAAATTCCGGGTTGTCGGTAATCATTTCGGCGTATTCGTCAATGATGATGTACAGGTGCGGGTACGGCTCGTTGGTCAAATGCAGCCCTTTGGCCCGGTACTCGACAATATCTTTGGTGCCGGTGTCGGCATTGAGCTTCTGGCGGCGCTGCATTTCGGCATTGATGGCGGTGAAAAAGCGCTTGACCGCCGACTTGTTGAGGTTGGTCACAATATCAATGCAGTGGGGCAAATCACGGAAGGGCTGGAACGCGCCGCCGCCTTTGTAATCCACCAGCACAAAGTTCAACACGCTGGGGTCGTAATTCAGAGCCAGACCGACAATCAGAGTCATCAACAACTCGGATTTACCGGCCCCGGTCCCCCCGGCGACCATACCATGCACGCCATCCTTTTTGGCCTCGAAGTGCATTTCGCGCAGGCGGTTGCCCGAAACAACCCCGATGGTCACTTTGAGCCAGTCGGCCAGTTCCGGCTTGAGGCTGTCCTGCCAATTTTGGGCGGTGCTCAGCCTTAATTGATCCACAAATGTCTCGTTCAACTCCAGGTTGAGTTTGCGGGCTAAAATTTGCTTAAAAAGAATTGAGCGAGGCAAAGCGTCCACGCGCACCGGCTTTTTATAAACATAGCCGGTACTGGTAATGAAATCTTGCATGCTCTGGGCGTACTGTTCTAACTCTTTGGTTTCGTTGGCATCGCGGGCCAGGTCAATCGGCTGGGCAATCTGAAAGGTCAGCGGCAGATGGCCGATTTTTACGTAACCCCGGCCCGGCACATCGCCGATATCGCCCACCTGCCCGCCGACGATGGCGCGGTACTCGGTCGGGTCGGCCAGCTTCAGGGTCAGCCGCTCGGTGAAGAGGCTTTGCAACTGGCTTGACAGCACAACGGGCTGACTGACCGTAATCACAAAATGGATGCCGTAGGGTTTGGCCTGCCGCGCCAACCCGACAAACTTATCAAAAACCGTTTCGACATCGCTCTCAGCGTCGCCGCCAAAGGTTTCTTTGAACTCGATAAAGTTGTCAATACAGACCACAATGGCCGGCAGAGGCGTGGTGGGGTGGGTATCGTTGTATTTGTACAGGTCGGGCACGCCGGCATTGTAAAGAATGGTCTTGCGCTGCTCAACGATGTCGTCCAGCTCGCGCAGGAGTTGTTCGACCCGTTCCTCGTAGCCTTCGGCGTCGGGGATGATGACCGAGCCGACGTGGGGCAGGTTTTCCAGCACGCCCAGGTTGCGCCCGCCCAAATCCAACACGTAAACGTGCAGGTGATTGGGCGAATGGGTGGCCGTCAGGCTGACCACCAAAGTGCGGATAAAGGTGGTTTTGCCCCAGCCCGACGCGCCAAAGAGGGAGACATGACCGCGCGGCAAATCAATCACCAGGGGCAACTGCTTGGCTGCGTAGGGGTTGTCCACCAGGCCGACCACCGGGCGCAAAGCGTAATTCTCCCAATCCTGCCGTTCCAGCCAGCCGACTTCGCCGTTCAACCATTTGTTGACCCCCGGATTCAGGGTCAGGGCGATATCGGGCTTCAAGCCGAGCATGATTTTGTCCACGTCAATCAGGTACCCTTCGGAGGTGACGGCAGGAATGGTTTGGTCGGGCGAGACTAATAATTCGGACAGCGACAGGCGGTTCGGCAGAAAGTCAGGCCAGGGAGCGCGCTGTTTCTCGATGCCGTGCTCGCGGGCCATTTTGCCGAGCATCGCCACGATGGCCTTGTACAGTTCGGGCGGTTCCTGGTCCTGCGAGGCATCGTAAAGCTCGTTTCGATCTGGCCAGATGACCCTGGCCTGGGGGGTGCGGTTCGGGTCAATCACCTTGTCGCCGGTATAGGCCGTCTGAATCAACTCGATTTCATCATTGCCCACCTGCAAATAGCCGCGACCGGGAATATCGGTGGGCAGGAAGGCGGCGTCGGAACGGCGCAGCATTTCGCGGCTCTCGCCCGATGTTTCCACCCGCAGGCAGATGCGGAACTTGATATTGGAGCGCATCTGGTCGGTTACGCCGCTGGGCCGCTGGGCCGCCAAAATGAGCGAGACGCCCTGCGCCCGGCCTACACGGGTGATACTCTCCAGTTGCCCTTTGAACTCGGCCCGATCGGCAATCATTTCGGCAAATTCGTCAATGATGATAAACAGGTAGGGATAGGGGTGGTAGGTTTCGTGCAGCCCCTTCTGGCGATAGTCCACAATGTTTTTGGTTTCGGTTTCGGCGTTGAGGGCCTGGCGGCGCTGCATTTCCGACTGGATGGCGGTGAACATGCGGGTTACGCCTTCGCCTTGCAGGTTGGTGATGATGTCCACGCAGTGGGGCAGGTCTTCAAACCCTTTGAACGCGCCGCCGCCTTTGTAATCCACCAGCACAAAGTTGAGCACGGTCGGGTCGTAAGTAACGGACAGGCCAGTGATGAGCGAAATCAACAACTCCGACTTGCCGGAGCCGGTGCTGCCGGCGACCATGCCATGCACCCCATCCCGCTTGGCCGAAAAGACCATTGTCCGGGGTTTGTTGCCGGACATCATGCCGATTTTGCAGCGCAGCCAGTTGGCATATTTCGGCTTAACGCTGTCCTGCCATTTTTTCCAGGTATCAGCCTGCAAGTCCAGGATTGATTTATAGCCCATGAAATCGAGGAAAGGCACAGTGCGGGTCAGGTTAGCCCCAAAGCTCTCGCGGATGCGCAACTGGGCCAACTGCTGGGTCAGGATGGTCATTTCATCGGGCCGGGTGACGTAATCGGCCTCGCCGACATAGCGGAAGGAGTTGACCCCTACTTCGGAATAACGAAAATGGAGTTTTTGGCTCTGCTCAAGCTTGCTGTTGGTAGCCGGCGTGGTCCGTTCCATTTCGATGACGCCGGTGCAGCCGCTGGGCACTTTGCTGCGTTCGGGCACCAAAAAGATGACCGCCGCGCCCAACTGCGCGCCCTCTTCCAGCAGAATGGAAATGGCCGCGTCGGAGGTCAGGCTGCCCAGCGGGGATTTTTCGTCGTAAATCGAGTCGAGCAGGTCTACCACCACCAGCAGGAAGGGCAGGGTGGGGTCAGCGCCGCCCTGGTTCTCGTCGCGCTCCTGCAAACGGATTTTGCGTTGGGCCAACAGCTTACGAATGCCTTCCAGGTATTGGCCTAAAGCGCCTTCCTCATCGTCGTCAAAGCCTTTTTCCGTTTTGTCTTCTTTGATGTCCTCGAGAAAGCACAGGTATTGGCTCAGGTCGTCCTTTTGACTGTGCGGTACAGCCTCAGCCCAGGCCCACTCTTTTTTACTGGCGGCCAAAAGGTACAGCTTCGCGTCACTCGGCGCGTGGAAAACCAGGTAATGGGCGAGCATAGCCCGCGTGTAGGCATAAACCGACTGCGGTTCGCCGGCAATGCCCAGGGCATGCGTTACCGGGGTGCGGTTGGCCTGGGCTTCTTTCCGCTCTTTCTCCTCGTCGTCTTCTTCGTCTTCTTCTTTTTTGTCTTCGTGGGGGGTGCGCAGAGAAATAATAACCGGGATATCGGAGACAAATTGAGAATCTTCTTCCAGCTTCATGGCTTCGCGGACTTGATAATCCTCAAAGTTTTCCACCTCGCCCAAAACATAGGTAACGGTGGAGGGTAGGCTGCCCATGCCCAGGCGTACTACCCCAAAATCGTCATCTGAAACCCGCCGTTCCCACAAGCGGGCCTCGGAGCGGAGAGTCCGTTCCGGTTTTTCCACTTCGGCGCGGGCGTTGTGGACGATGCGAAAGGTGGTCAGGCGGTCGGGGTAGTTGTAGCGGTAAAAGCGGCGCTGCATGTCGTGCTGGATGTTCATCTCTTTGGTCAGCTCGATGATACGCTCCGAATAAGCTTTTTCGATTTCGGCCTGGCGCTGCTTTTCTTGGCGATAACTGTAGATGGAAAAACCCACCGAAGCCAGCACGGAGAGGGCCATCGGCAGAATGAATAAGGGATTTCGCCCGCCGCCACCCAGGGTGCCGATCAGGATATAGCCGACAATGGTCAGCAGGGGCAGCCCCACCTGCAGCAAACGGGCGTTGCCCTGTTCCTCTTTGTCAGGGGGGGTGGGGATTTCGATTTGGTCAAAGGGTAACTCCGGCTGGATGCGGGGAGGCCGGTCAATGTAAATGGGTTCGTTCATCTGCTTATTCTCTCTGTTTAGAGCAGAATTTACAGGATTGAAGAATTATTCTTACATTCCGAAAATTCTGCTCTCTTTTGGCCGACTGCAAATTCCTAAAATTTTAACTTGACATGTCCCCAAAATGAAGGTAGTGTAATGCGCAGCAAGAAATGTTTTACAAAAAAGCAGCAAGAACTGTGGGGGGTAAAGTCCATGAAACACGTTTGTCTTTTGTGCGAACGCACCTCGCCCGATAGTAATCTGTACTGCCAGGAAACCTACTGCCCAGCCGAAATGTCGCCCAGTATTTTGGGTTATGGTGAATGGATTGGCGATATTGAAATCATCAAGCCGGTCATCGTGTTACGCTCGGCAGTGCTGTATGAGGCCACTCATCAGAAGAAAAAAGTTTTTTTGAAGGTGGCCCATCCGGGCGCTGAGAATAAAGAAAGGCTCAAACGAGAGGCCGAGTTTTTGCGCGATATTCAACTCAAGAGAACCCAGAGCAAATATTTACCAACCCTGCTGCCGCCTTATGCCAACACCACCCTCAAAATAGACGCCTATGGCAAAACCATGCTGCAAGGCCATCTGCTTTACTTTTACCTGTTTGAGCACGTCGAAGGGCAGCCTTTGCGCGACATTATTACCGAAAATCCCCAACTGTGGATCAACCACGTCTGCTGGATTGTGATTGGTCTGGCCTATGCGGTTGCCTTTTTGCACAGTAAAGGCATTTATCACTACGGACTGACCCCGGAGGGCGTTCTGGTTCGTTTTGATACCGAGCCGAACGTGCCCCGCGTGCTGCTGTTTGACCTCGGTATTGTCAGCGATGCCCAAAATCTCAACGCTAACTGGTATCCTTTTTTTGTGTTGCCGGCTTACACCGCCCCGGAGCTGACCAGCAACGGCAAAATCCGCCCTGAGTATGCCACCGATGTTTACGGTTTGGGCTTGATCTTGTATGAACTGCTGGTGGGTGAACCTGCTTTTACTTTTAAGCTGCAAAGCGATACCGAGGTTTACCGGATGGTGCAGCGCAATCGCCTGGTCAGGATGACGCGGGTTGAAGATGTAAAAACCGTGGCCGATATTGCTATCCAGGCGGTTGACCCGCAAATTAGCCGCCGCCAACAAGATGCTACGGTACTGGCTAAACAACTGCTGGGGTATTTTGGCGAATTGCCCGGTGAAAAGAAGAGCCGGTGGCCAACCACCAAGACCATTATGGTGGTGGTGGCCGCTTTGCTGGCCATTGCTTTTCTGCTGGCGGTGGTGATTTCGCTCAATAATTTTGCCGCCTGATCGGGCGTAACTGCTCAGATATGTCATTTCGACCGAAGGGAGAAATCCCTAACCTGGCGGCGCTCCAGAGATTTCTTGGTCTTTGGCCTCGAAATGACATGGGGGCTGAGTAGTTACATCTGGCTTAATAAAGTACAGAAAGGTGGATTTGAGCATGCTCAAATCCGCCTTTCTGTACTTTTACCCGTTGCGCTTTAAGGATTAATAGAACCTTGTTGCGCCTAAAGCGTCGCCCCGCTCATAAGCATCTACCGACTTGTTCAAATCCTGCATCAATTCCCGGCACTTTTCGGCCATTTCTTCGATATGCGGCTTGATCATCTCGATAAATTGAAGCACTATGTAGCCACCCACCAGGCCGATAAAGGCCGTTGCTTTTAAGAGGGTGGCTAACCCTTCGAGGACCTTGGCTACGGCATCCAGAACTTCGCCAATTGTGCCAAAGCCTTTGGCCATATCCCGCACCGCTGGAATATCCATATATACTTCGTCTGCCATGTGTTTCCTCCTGGAGATAATTTATTACTCGGCCTTAGCCCGAATAGATGGCCCCAAAGACATCGGCCAAACCATTGATTTTACTGTTGACCTGCTCATCCGCCTGGTCAATCACATCGCAGGCATGCTGCAAGTTTTTGTGCATGGTGGTGATGTGGTCCGCTACCCGCCCCACCCCGGGGATCATCAGGCTGGACACTTCTTCCACAAAGGCATCAGCCCCAT
Organism: Anaerolineales bacterium; assembly: GCA_015075405.1. Classification (GTDB taxonomy): domain Bacteria; phylum Chloroflexota; class Anaerolineae; order 4572-78; family J111; genus DSQQ01. The sequence goes on along the minus strand of JABTUK010000006.1, from coordinate 354,927 downwards.
CACCTACCCAGATACCGCCCATAACCGCCTGGACAAACCCGCGCATGGGCGCCAGGGCTTGATCTTGAACCACATTCAACTGCTGCATCAACTGCGACAGCACACCCTGAACGACTTTGCGGGCAAACCGAATTAAAGCTCTTTTGATAGCACCGAACATAGTTGACTCTCCTTAGCGCTTAAAACTTGCTGGCAGACGTTCGATCCGCCTGCTGCATGTAATCTATGGCTTTTTGCACGTCGCCGGCCAGCTCTTGAAATTTGTCATTGAGCCGGCTGATGGCCGGGCAGAGCTTGCTGCGAATGGCGTCGGTAAACGCTTCGCCACCCCGGCCGAGCAAAGCCCCGTCTTCGAGGGTGTTGGCAATGCCCTGCATCTCTTGCATGGTGGTTTCCAACTGTTCCACCCCCTGCTCAAAGATGCGGATCATATCTTCGGCGGTGGCATAAACAAGTTTAATTTCATCCGTCATAATTGTCTCCTGCTATCTTAAATAAGGTTAGAAATGATCGCCTTTTAGGTGCCAACCCGGAAGGGGGAGGCGGCCTCATCTTCCGCTTGCTGCACGGTCTCGATTACCTCTTTGGTAACCCGATTGGCTTCTTCTAAAGCCTGCTGCAACCGCTGAACGGCGGGTAAGATTTCGCCTTGCATCTCTCTAAAAAAGGCTTCCGATCCGCGCCCAATCCAGTCGGGTTCCAGCTTCTCCATACCGTTTTTGACCTGCTGGAGCATTTGTTGGATTTCTTCAGATTGGCTGGAAAACTTGTTGGCAACTTGCTCAAGTTGCTCATAATCTGCTTTTATTTCATCGGCCATAGTGTTAATCTCCTTGTTTAAAATATAATATTTTTACAATAAAGGACCTAATCCCCCCTTGATAAGGGGAGATGTTACCACAAAGCAGATGCGCTTACAGGAGAAATAACGATCAAGGGGTAGAAAAACTCGCTCCTGCCACTGTTTGGGCAGGTATAACCAATAGAGGGGGTAGAGGTTGGTTGTTCCGAAAAGGTAGATACAGGTAGCAGCATCGGCTATCCTTTCGGATGAGTGGGTATGGACTTTAGCGGTTTCAGTATAAGGGAGAAAAAGTTGTTTGTCAATAGGATTAAAAGGATAAAGGTAAGCGTATGGCAGTCGGTCAACTCTCCTAAGCGTGTCGCTTGCGAATGAAGTCATATTGCATTGTTAATGAACCGTTTTGTTAATCAAAGAATATCACCAAAATCTTGCGAAGTACAGGTAGATTACCTCTGTATTTACTGACAATTTGAGGAGGTTTTGGTTACAAAGGCCAATTTTTAACAAATGAATTTTTATTCCGCTTTACGTTTCTGCTATAATGAGCAAAGCTATAGATGCTCAGATAATGTTTTGGGTAGGGGCACGGCCTTGCGCCTGCCCCACCAGGGGCGACCGCAAGGGTACGCCCCTACAGATTCAAAATGTTTTTCTGAATATCTATATTACCGATGCTGACCTCTACTCCGAGCAATATTCATAAACCTGAGACACGCTGCCGACGCAAAGTATGAAAGCCATTATCAGTAGTTAGTCGTCAGTTCTATTTTTTACTGTTTACTGACTCCTGACAATTGTTCACTATTTTCAAAGGAGGAATGTTAGGGCGCTCATGATTAGCCGAAAGATGCCGCTCGTTTTGCTTCTCCTGGTGTTGGTTGGCCTCCTGGGGCAGGGTGTTGCCCATGCCCAAACACCCACCAACGTTATTGTGATTTACCCCGCCGCCGAACCCCAAGCCGACAGTCTGGCCTTGAGTGTATTTTTTGTTATCACCGACGAGCTGGGCCGGCCTATCTCCCGGCCGGGGATCGACTCGGTGGAGATAGAACTGCTAGGCGGCGGCGATAACGCGCCGGTCGAGGCTAAATTTTCAGACCCCCAAACTCCTTTTTACATTGCCCTGGTCCTTGATGCCAGCGGCAGCATGGCCAACATGATGCCCGGTGTCCGTGAAGCCGCCCAATCTGCCGTTGACAGCGCCCCGCCGGGGGCTAATATTGCCGTTATTAAATTTAATGAACTGGCTATTGAAGACGATCTGACCATCATCGAACCTTTCACCGAGGACCCGGTGCTGGTCAAAGGGGCCATTAATGCTGTCGAATCGGACCCTAATGCCCCCACCTGCCTCTACAATGCCCTCTATAAATCTATTGAACTGCTCGATGAGACCACTCAAAAACCCCAGGAACGTCAGGCCATTATTCTCTTTACCGACGGCAAAGATGAGCGAGCCGACGGCACTCCGTGCAGCCAGCGCAAGTACGACGATGTAATCAATCGAGCTACCCGCGCCCTGCCCATTACCCCTATCCATACCATCGGCCTGTGCGCCGACGACGCTTGCAGCAATCTCAGAAAAGAAGAACTGCGTAGCATGGCCAAGGAAACCTCGGCCTTTGCGGCTACGGGCAGCCAGAACAATATGAGCGAGGTTTTCCGGGAGATCATGGAGGGCCTCAGCAGCCAATTGGTGGCCCGGGCCAATGTTTACGCCAGAAAGGGTGATAACCAGGCCGCCCTCAGCATCAAGCTGCACGACCATGAGTCGCCGCTGACCACTACCTTTAGCTTCTTTTCACCTCAGGATTACAATGCTCCCCCGCCTCCGGCCAACGCCCAGATTTCTAATCTGGTTTATGACCGGGAAAAGGATATTTACACCGTCGCCATGAGTGTCACCAGCCCGGAGACGCTCCAAAAAGTGGTGGTCGAATTGTGGGATGAAAAGAGCGGCACCCAGCTTCCGCCGGCCCAGGAGTTTGAAAATCCAGAGGCCACCCTGCAATTTGAACGCCACACCGATGACCTGGTGGCCGGGCGCGAATATAGTTTTCGGGTCAAAGCGGTTGACCAGGAGGGCTTTCTGGTTACTATTGGCGAGGAAGGCGAAACAATTCTGGCCAAACAAATCTTTGTCTACGAACCGCCGCCGCCACCGCCGCCAGAAATTATTATCAAATCCGTCCAGGCCGATTTCAACGCCAAGCGCCTTTTTGTTGACCTGGAAACGCGCAATGTTGGAGAGATAACCAGCTACGAAGGTTTTATCGTAGATAAAGAAACCGGGGCCGGCATTGGCGAATTTGGGCCGACCCTCTTCCCCGGCAACCGCATTGAAGAACAACTGCCTCAAGGTATCGAACAGGCCGGAGAACCTCGCAGTTACGTCATCAATCTGACCCTGATTCCCAAAGAAGGGCCGGCCATCAAACCGGCGCAGCCTTATGAGTTCAAAGCGGTCCCTCCGCCGCCACCCGGCCTGATGGTTAGAGTAGTACAAGCCTTGCAAAACCCGGCCATTTTGATCAGTATCTTTGTTATCATTTTATGCACCATTGGCCTGGTAATCTACTTGAACCGGCCGGCCAAGAAAGAGGCCCTCTTGTCGCCACTGCCCCGGCCGCCGATAGACCAGACTATGATTAGCGGTCCCAGCGTCGAAGCGCCGCAGCCTCAGCCCCGGCCACAGCCAGCCCGCCCCGTCCAACCTCCGCCGCGCCTGAGCCTTGAAGTTTTAGAAACACCCGGCGCTCCGCCGGAAAAGAAAAAAGTAATTACCACATTTCCCTATGTTATTGGCCGCGACGGCTCTAATTTCAACATCCCTGGCGATCAAACCCTCTCCCGGCAGCATGTGGAAATTTCGGTGCGCGGCAACAAATTCTTCATCACCGATCTGGAAAGTCGGAATGGGACCTACATCGGCGAGACTCGCCTGCCGCCGCGAACCCCCACCCCCTTGGGTAATACTTCTATTGTGCGGCTTGGTCACCGGACCCAGCTTAAACTTGATCCTCAAGCGTAAATTATCTCTACCCAAGTTAGTCTACCGAGAAACGATCATGTTCCCATCAAGCCGCTTTGTTCTAGCACTCCTCAGCCTAGCCTGCGCCGCCGCGTTTTTGTTGGGGACGGCGCAGGCTCAATCAACTGTGGCCGAAGTTATCATCACCCATGTTGAAGCCAAAGCCGAGGAAACCGGCGAGGTGCTGGTCTCGGCCATCGTTTCAGTGTTAGATGAGGCCGGGCAGCCGGTTGTGGGACTGACCACCGCAGACTTTGCCCTTTCCGAAAATAATTTACCTATTGACGAACAGTTATTAACCCTCTCGGCGGCAGCCGATCCCCTGAATATCACCCTGCTTATTGAAACCAGCAGCCGGATGGCCCAACCAGATCCTTCTACCGGGGTTCGCGCTCTGGATACGGTCAAAGATGCTGCCACCGCTTTTGTGGAAAGCCTGAAAGACGGCGATCAGGTGGCCGTTTATGATTTTGATAGTCAAGCCCGCCGCCAACAGGAGTTTACCTACGACCACAACCTGGCCATTGATCAGGGCATTAATAAGTTGGATGTCGGCCAGGCCGAAACTGCCTGCCTCCCGGATGCCTTGCTGCAAATCATGGATACCTCAACCTCTACGCCGCCGGGTCCACACCTGATTATTGCCCTCACCGGCAGCCCGGTAGACGAAAGTTGCCCCGGCGCTACCGTAGATGACGTTCTGGAAGCAGCCACCACGGCCGGCAATTCCACCGCTGTCTTTGTGCTAGGCTTTGGCGATGAACTCGACCGGGAAGAACTACAGCGGCTGGGTGATGGCAGCGGCGGGCGCACGCTACTAACCCCCAACTCGCCCGGCCTGACCGAGCTTTTAACAACCATTACGGCGCAGCTCAATAACCAATACAAACTCAGCTACCCTACCCAGGCGTCGCCGGGTTTAGCCCGAATGATTATTTTTGAGAAAAGCTCAGAGCAGTCAGACCGCCGTCAGGTGTTGATTCCCGTACCCATTGAGCCAACACCAACCCCACTGCCCCAATTTGCTATAGACCTGACTATAGAACCGCCGGTGGGAACCACCATGGTGGTCAAAGTGGACATTCCGCCGGATGTGGACCTGGCCAGCACGGAACTTTATCTTAACAACAAACTGATTGAAAAGATTGTAGCCGCCCCATTCGACCAATTTGAAGTCAATATCAACGAACTGGGGTCAGGCAAACATAATGTTCGGGTGGAAGCAGTAGCCAAAAATGGCGTAACCGCCTCTAAAGAAGCTGAATTAACGTTGAGAATTCCACCCACCCCGGCCCCTACGATTCCACCTACAGCCCAGCCGGTTGTCACCCCGGAGGCAACTCCTGCCGCCGACGCGGGCTTGAACATCTCCAGGCTGGCCCTGGTCTTGATTATTGCCGGCCTGGTGCTCTTACTGATTCTGATGGGCCTGGTTGGGTATCTGCTCTTTTTCTATACCAAACGCCCGCTGGTACAGCATGTCCCACCGGCTCCACCACCCACCCCGGTGAGTCCTATGATTACAGTAGACGATGAAACCGGGGGGTACGTGGCTCAAACCCGTGTTGATCCCGATGAAACGATGATTGATATCGTTGAGCCGATAAAAAAGGTGAGCAGCGCTCCTCGTCAGGCTGGGCTGGCTGTTCTGGCCGGCCAACAAGCCCTGGCCCAAAGCAGGTTTGATTTAGACAAAGCCGAAGTTAAAATTGGCCGCAATCACAAAGAGGTAGTGAACGATATCGCCATTGAAGATCGAGAGGTTTCTCGCGCCCACGCCAGAATCATCCACCGGAATGGACAATATTTTATTCAAGACCTCGGCTCGGCCACCGGCACAAGCGTCAACGGAGTCAGGCTTAATGCTTCTCAAGAGATGATGCTTAAAAATGGGGCTGAAATTGCCATCGGCCCCAAAGTAAAATTTCAATTTTTCTCTGCGCCCGTCGCCTTGGGCAATGTCACCCTGGACGATTCGGGCGAAGATGAGTTTCGAACCGTGGAAGATGGCGGCGACGACCCTCACGAAACCTTATTTGATTATGATCCCAGAAAATAACAGAGACCCCGCCTATGTACCGATGGTGCTCCAGATGTAACGAAAAACGCCGTGAAGGAGAAGTTATCTGCCGGGTCTGCCAGCACAGCACCGATCTTGAGCTGGACATCAACGATACCTTACGCATTGACAGCCGGCGCGAATTTGTAGTTACAAAACAGCTCTCTCACTACACCGATGCCGGCATGTCGGCGGTTTATCTGGCCGCACGCAAAGATAAGCCGGCCATGTTTGGGGCCATCAAAGTAGCCAAACCCGACAGAGTGCAGGCGCTTCAGCGTGAGGCCGAACATCTGCAAAAACTCAAGCACGATCACATTATTCGCCTGGTTCATCCTGAGCAGGCGCTCTGGCAAGATCATAAAGATAACAGCACCTTGCACTTTTTTGCGTTGGAGTATATGGATGGCGGCACCCTCAAAGATAAACTCAGTCAAAAAAAGAAACTCTCGCTCGATGAGGCGGCCCCCATCATCCTGGCAGTAGGCCGCGCCCTGGCTTATGCGCACCGGAACGGTTTTGTGCATCTGGATGTCAAACCGGCCAATATTTTATTTGGCAGCGATGGCCGGATTGTCCTCTCTGACTTTGGCATTTCGCGCGATTTTTTGCAGGCCCACGACCTAAAAAAACGGGTCGGGACGCTATTTTATAATAGCCCGGAACAATTGACCGAGAACCCGGCCCACAGCCACAAGGCCGATATTTACGCCCTGGGGATTATCATGTATGAAATGCTGGTCGGCCCCGAACGTTTCCGCCAGCAGCGCAGTTCAAGTTCAAGCAAAAGCGACAGCCAGCCTTCTGGCGGGGCCAAGCCAACTTCTAAACCAACAAGCAACCTGGCGAATCTGCCGCCCCCGCGTAAAATGGAGCCGCGTATGCCGCGAGCGGTGGAAGGTGTTATTCTTAAGGCCATTGCCGAAAATCCGGCTGATCGTTACGATAACGTAGATACCATGCTCGACGAATTGACATTGGCGCTTTCGCAGCCACCGGAACAAAAAAAATGGCTCTTGTTACTGGCCGGGGCCGGTATTCTGGCGGCGCTGGGGTTGATCGGATTAGGACTTTTTATCTTCATGTCGCGTCAAACCTCGACCATGGCAGCGATGACAACAGCCACGCCAACCGCGACCACTGAAGTGGCGGCCGCAACCGCTACGCCGCAGCCGGGGGTCATCATCGTGGCCTCAGCTACGCCAAAACCTACGGTTGAGTCGGCTAAGCCATCGAACGATATCATCGGCCAGCCGCCAACGGCGACCCGCCGGGCAACCACCACCCCAACCCCGGCGCGAGCCAGACCGACCACTGCCGATACAGTTGTCCCGGATGGCTTCATCGAATTGGTGGCCCCCACCGACAATATTCAGATTGGCGACACGGTGGAGTTTCAGTGGAAGTGGCACGAAAACAAAGGCTGCCAGTCGCCGCCAGCCGGATACGCCTTTGAGATTAGAATCTGGCCCGATAATAACACCTCTCAGCCTATGGGCGCCATGGATGCCGGCGCCGAAAAATCTCGGATCCACTGTGATCCAGGGAGTGGGATCCACTCTTTTACCATTGGCAGAATTCGCGATGTGCCGGGGGCGAGAGGGTTAGCCAATGGCCGTCTGCGTTGGGATGTTGCCTTAGTTCAGGTTGATCCTTACCAACCTATCATCACCCCCACTACATTCCGTACGTTTTTCTATTGATTAAGGCCGCCCACAGCATAAAATCCCGTTGGGGCGAGGGTGAGCGTATTTATGAATGTCAGGTTTGATTTTGAGTCAAATATAGGCCAAAAACGCCAGATTAACGAGGATAGTTTTTGGCCGCAGACACGCCAGCATGAGCACTCACCCGATGAACCTTACGGCATGTTATTTATTGTGGCCGATGGGATGGGTGGGCACGGGGCTGGCGATATCGCCAGCGCCCTGGCCGTGGCCGAAATATCCAGGCTTTACTATAGCCTGGGCGAAGAATATGCCGACATCGGCCAACGGTTACGATTAGCCATCCGGGAAGCGCATCAGAAAATTTGCCAGGTAGCGGCCCAATCGCCCGATACGGAAAATATGGGGACCACCGCGGCGGTCGTGGTGGTCAAATATGATGAAGTTAAACACCAGGGCGAAGCCTGGATCGCCTGGGCCGGCGACAGCCGCATCTACTTGCTGCGGCGCGGTCAATTGCAGCAGCTCAGCCAGGATCATTCACGGGTCTGGCCGCTCATCGAGGCCGGGCAAATTACCTGGGATGAACTGCGGTTTCATCCCGACCGCTCCCGCGTGACCAATGCCCTCACGGCCCGCAGAGAAGAGGTCAGTCCTGATATTCAATGGACCACGCTGGAGCCGGGCGATCAACTGCTGCTGTGCTCCGATGGTCTCAGTGGTGAAGTCCGTCCCGAAGAAATCACCCAAATCTTAAAAGCATACCCGCCGGAGCAGGCCGTCCAGCGGTTGATTGAAAGGGCCAACGCGCCCAAAGAATTTAATCGAAAAGGGCAATTTGTCACTTTGGAGGGCGGCAACGACAATATTACCTCGATCCTCGTTACGCTACCCAGCCGCGCCGGTCAGACCGTGCTGATGGCTTCGCCGCCGACCCTGGTTCATCAGCCGGCAGTTTCCCCACCGCGACGGCTGGGTCTGGCGGTGGGCGCTATCCTGGTACTGCTGCTGTTGCTGATAGGGGGCGGCCTGTACGTTGTTTTCTCAGAGGGGGGACATGCCGAGGTGGCGGTTCAGACCACGCCAACCTCTTTAGCCCTTGCCGCCACATCCTCACCGGAGCAAAACTCAATTATTATCGCGGTTGAGGCTGAGGGTAATCAAGTTGTCTTCACCCCTACACTTGAACCTGCTTCAACCGTGCCCAAGCTACCAGCCGAGGCGGTCGAAACCCGGCTGCCGACGGTTACGCGAGGCCCCCTCCCTTCTCCCACCATCCCGCCCACCGCCACCCCCCTCCCTCTGCCAACGGCTACCCCTTTCATTACCCCAACCCCGGCTGTCATGCCGAGTCCGGACGCTCTACCCCCGCCGATTCTGCTTGAACCTGAGCCAGATAGGGCTGGCCTGATCCAATACGACACCCGCCAGGAGATCAAGTTTGTCTGGCAGTGGCCGGGGGAATTAAGCGACGATCTTAGTTTTGAAATTCGGGTTTGGTTAAGGGATGAAGAGCATGTGGGCGCGCACGACGCCCGCTTTTTGAGGCAAAATCCCACTTTTCAGCGTTTGGACGATCACAAATATACCGTTAATCTGGTTTTAAGCGGGGCTACTGGCGTAACCCGCACCGCTTCTGATTATTTCTGGTCGGTGGCTGTGGTCCAAATTGAGCCAGAACCTGAGTTAAAAATAGAATCCGAAGCCCGCCCGATCAGCCTGGTCGTCCCTTAGACAGGAGTGCTCACCAACCTGTTCGGGGTTGGCGGTCATCAGTGGGCGGTGAGCAGCTTATCCACAGCTTCGGCCAGTTCAGCCAGGTTGCTGACGCGGTAGACAGCCGTAGCATAGGGCTGGTAGGCCAGCATATCGCTGTCGCCGCTGCCCCACTGGCGTGGATGTTCCGGATTGAGCCAGATAACCCGCTTGCTGCGCCGCTTGATCTGATCCATCAAATCCAGGCGGGGATTGTTGTAGTTGTTGCGCCCATCGCCGACAAAAATCACGGTGGTGCGATGGTCTACCGTGGAGGCATATTGCATCATCAAGGTATTCAGGCTGTTGCCCAGGTCGGTGTTGTAGTAACCGGGGCGCAATCGGGTCAAGACAATGTCAATAGCTACATCGGGTGGATTCTCGGCAAAATCCTCGCTGATGCTGTTGAGGTCGTCAATAAAGGCAAAGCTGTGGGCGCTGGCCACCTGATCTTGCAGTTCATAAATCATGCGCAGTAAAAATTCAACCACGGCCCGCATGCTGGTTGAAACATCACAGATAAGCAGCAGCTTGGGTTTGAGGTGGCGCGTTTTGAATTTGAGTTCCATCGGCACGCCGCCATAGCGCAAATTGGAGCGCAGCGTCTTTTTGGCGTCGAGCGTGCCGCTTTTGCTGTGCTTGCGACGCAGAGCAGCCCGGCTGCGTAATTGCGAGACCAGGCGGCGGACTTCGTCGCGCAGCAGTTCGGCCTCACTCTCACTCAGGTTTTTGAAGGGCCGGTGCATCAAATCGGCGGCTTCCTGTTTTTGATGGGGCTGGTTCTCGGCGCGCTGGCGGGCCAGGGTGGCCCCTACGTGCTGAGCAATTTGCTCGGCCAGAGCGTCACGATTCTCTTCCATCCCTTTCATCAACTCGTCAATCGCCTTTTGACTCATACCCAATTGGGCCAGCAAGTCGGGCAACTGTTCCATCAACTGCCGCAGCAGTTCCATGCCCATTTGGCGCAGAATCCGCTGTTCCATCCAACGCTGTTGGTAGGGCGAGTCAGCCGTAGGCAGGCCAGACTGCTGGCCAAGCTGATCCAACTCCTGCTGGCTGGGGTTTTGCCCCTGCAACAGCCAGCGCAGCAGTTGCATCAAATTGTTGAGTTGGTTCTCTGGTGAGGACAACCCGCCGCGCTGCATCTTTTGGTTGCCGGGCTGTTGTTGCTGCTGGCGCAATTGTTCCAGCAGGGCGCGCAGCGCCTGGGCCAGTAAATTTTTCTCCTCGGGCGACAGGTCATCGGTCAGGTTGAGCAGGGGTGGCCCGCCGCTGCCAAAGTAAAGGGGAAACAACTGGTCAAAGATAGGCCGATCCATGGCCTCTTTGACCAGCGTGGTCCGCAGCGAGTCCTGAAAATCGGTCCGGTTGAGAACTCCCATGCAGCGCGTGGCATTAAAAGCATCCTCGCTCTCGGCAATCGAGATGCGCACTCCGGCCGCTCGCAGCCCGGCGATGAAGTCAATGATGCGTTGTTCCATCGTGTCCTCCTAAATGAGAGGCGAGGAGGCGAGGAGTAGTGAGGCGATAGAAGATACTCGCCCCTTCGCGTCCTCGCCTTTTTGCCTCACAATTCATTTTCTCCCCAACATCCGATAGTTGCCAAAATCGTCCGCGTCAAAACCGCCGGGGCCGGGTTTGCTGGCCCCGCCGTTGGCGCCCCGGCGGGCCAGGGCGCGCTTGGCGCGGGTGATATCCGTTTCGTGTTTGAGCAGCACCGTCATGGTTGTTTCGACGGTTTTATCGTCGAGGTGTGTGGCGTTCAACTGCACCAGCGCCCGCGCCCAGTCGAGGGTTTCGCTGATGGAGGGCGATTTTTTCAAATCCAGCCCGCGTAGTTGATGCACCAATTCAACCGCCTGACGCGCCAGTTCGGGGGCCAGGTCGGGCACTTTCAAACGCACAATGTTCAGTTCGGCTTCAACATCGGGATAATCCAGAAAGAGGTACAGGCAGCGCCGCTTGAGCGCCTCGCTGAGTTCGCGGGTGTTGTTGCTGGTCAAAAAGACGGTCGGCTGGTGTTTGGCCTGGATGGTGCCCAACTCCGGCACGCTGACCTGAAAATCACTCAAAACTTCCAGCAAAAAGGCTTCAAACTCGACATCGGAACGGTCTATCTCGTCAATCAACAGCACGACCGGCTCCGGCGAGGTCAACGCCTGGAGCAGGGGCCGAGGCAGCAAAAACCGCTCGGAGAAGAAAACTTCCTCCTCGGCGGCGATACGGTCGGCGGCTTCGCGCAACGAAGCCACGCGGCCAATCACATCCTGGAGCTTGTCGCGCAGCAGTTGGGTGTAAAGCATCTGCTTGGCATATTCCCACTCATAGAGGGCCTTGGTTTCATCCAAACCTTCATAACATTGCAGCCGAATCAGGCGGCGCTGGGTGGCGGCGGCCCAAGCTTTGCTCAATTCAGTTTTGCCCACTCCGGCCGGTCCCTCGGTGAGGATGGGTTTGCCCAGTTGTTCGGCCAGATAAACAACGGTGGTTATCTCATCAGAGGCAATGTATTGTTGGGCAGCTAATTGTTCTTTAATTTTGGCGGTAGCGTCAGACATGCAATTCTTTCTCCTGTTAACTTACTTCACACGGTTTCTCAAGCGGGAGTCCTGAACTTGTTTTCCAGACTTAGAGTCTGGACTCCGGCGTAGGTTAGAACACACAGCTAGCACAGGTATCAATGAGGCTAAAGGGTTAGGGGGTGGGGACGTTAGATCCAGGCTTTTGGCTGGTGGTCTAGCCAAAGTGGGCAATTGACGGCTAGCCGGGCCATCGTTTATCTAAGTTGGGGTATTATGGCTGGCAAGCGGCAGATTGTCAAGGGGAAAAGAGATGGAAGATAGAGGATAGAAGATAGAAGATAGAGGGTTGAGGATAAGGCTACTTCTTATTTCTTATTTCTTATTTCTTATTTCTTATTTCTTATTTCTTATTTCTTATTTCTTATTTTCTACTCCCTCGCTCGCTGATTAGCCAAATTACGGCGCTGCTGACAAGTAACACAACTGTCACGGCCAGCCCGCCTTCGGGACCAAAAAGACCGCCGGTGATGACATCCGGGCCAGCTTCCATCAAATTAAATAGGGTTCCCCCGGCCGGCGGCGTTCCGCTGACTTCCAGGCCAAATAAGTTGCCCTGCGCCCAATTCCAGGCGGCATGAATGCCGAACACGCCCCACAACCCGCCCTCGTAAAGCACGTACAGGGCCGTAAAGAGGCCAAAAAGAAAAAGATTGACAAAAGCCACCGGGCTGACATTGGGGTTGAGCGAGTGGTAAACAGCAAAAACAACCGCCGAAACGATAATCCCCCACAGCGGTTTGTGCCGCGCCCCAATTACCGGCAGCAGCCAGCCTCGGGCCAGCGCCTCTTCAGCCGGTCCCTGGACGGTCCAACCTACAAAGACCAGCAGCACACCTCCCAACGCGGCCAATCCCTGCGGTCGGGCCGATGGTTCTTCCACCGCCATAAAGCCCAGCGCCGCCGACACCCCCACCGATACCGCAAACATCACCAGGCCCGCCAGCAGCCCGCGCAGATAGTAAAACCAGGCTCCGCGCCCTTCCAGCCCCAGCGTCCAAAACGGTCGTTTTTCGTACCACTTCAACCAGCCCCACAACAGCAGAAAAATCGGCGCAAACGATAGGATGAGTAGAATCGTCAATTCCAGGGCCGTATCAGGCAGGGCGAGTTGCATCAAATCCTCAGGTCGTTCCAGAGATAGGGCTTGACCGGCCTCTCCCAGCGACAAGGCCACAACCAGAAAGATGGCCGGCAGTCCGCCGGCAAACTGCGCGGCCAAAACAAACACAAAACTTAAGGCCACCGCCGCCGGGCCTGGTGGCAGCCGCTGCCCCGACCGGGCCAGTTCAAAGACATGGTTTTGAGGATCAAGCAGCTTATTCATTAAGCTCATTCATGGCGAGAGCCATCGGGCATAATTGCCCCGGTCAGAATAACGCCATCGAGGATGGTCCGGCTGAGATTGGCCTCCAACAGATTGGCTCTGGCCAGGACCGCGCCGCGCAGAATGGCCCCAAACAAATTGGCCCCATTCAAGGTAGCGCCGGCCAAAAACGCCCCGGCTAGATTGGCTTTGGATAAATTAGCGCGGGTAAGTTTCGTCTTAGCCAGAAAAGTGCCGGCCAGATTGGCTTCGGTCAGGTCGGCTTCGGCCAGAAACGCTTCGCCCATAAAGGCCCCGGCCAGATTGACTTTGGTCATATTAGCCCGGCTGAGATTGGCCTTTTCCAGGTTGGCTCCGGTTAAGTTTTTGGCCCCCACCAGGCTGGCCCCGGCCAAGTTGGCCTCGACCAGCACTGCCCCGGCCAGGTTAGCCCCGCTCAATTCAGCGCCTTTCAAGCTGGCCCGCCCCAACTGCGCCAGACGCAGGTCGGCATCGGTCAGATTGGCTCCAATCAGATTCGCTTCGAGCATGCTCGCCAGACTGAGCCTGGCTCCGCTCAAATTGGCCTGGATGAGCAGTGTTTGGTGCAGGTTAGACCGGGTCAAATTGGCCTGTTCCAATTTTGCTTTGCTGAGATCAGCATCTTGCAACACAGCCTCGCTCAAATCAGCGCCTTGCAACTCGGCCTCGATCAAATTTGCGCCAACCAGCTTGGCATGGCTCAAATTCGCGCCGGTCAAGGTAGCCCCCATTAAATCTATCATGCTCAGATCTCGCCCGCTCAAATCAAAGCCTTGTAAATCGCCTTGACGGCCCTGGTCAGCCCAGGCCAAGGCCAGGCGATACTGCGCCTCTCGATCCAGAGCGGGCAAAGTTGGGAGGGGGTCAGTACGGTCAACATCAGTCATTTAAAATTTTCCTTTGACGTTACTACTCAGGCTCATGTCATTTCGAGCGACGAAGGAGCGAGAAATCCCCAGGGCACAACACGTAAAAGTAAGCCGGGGATTTCTCCCTGCGGTCGAAATGACATGGCTGAAGCAGTTACCCTTTGACGACAATTAGACGGATTATACTAAACCTCGCCAGAATCTTAAAATACTCCAGCCTCCTTCAAATTTTCCAGCTTCATCCCTCTGAATTTTAAGGTTGAAGTTTTCCTTTTCAAACCGAAATCAAACCTGGCAGTGCTATCATGAGGTTACATCGTTAGTTGGTTTCCTTTCTTCTCTCCTTCATTTTGTTCTCCTTTCTCTCTAAAAAAGGGGCGCTCCCTAATCGGAGCGTCTCTTTTTTTGACAAAGCGCCGGTTTATCTTTACCATAAACTGGTCTGGGCCATTCTCCCCGGCTGATCTTTCCCCAGATGACCGGTAAAACGTGAGAGGTTTTTTCTAAAAATAGTCGTCACGTTTGGTGCGGTATAACTCATGCATCCACCCGAAACCGATCCGCAAAGTCTATACCTCACCTGGCCTGCCCTGCCCGAACTCTTTCCGGCCTCATTCCCCGGCATCCGGCCCGACCGCGATGACATGATGATGGATATTGACCGGGAGCGGCTGGTCAGGCGCATGGCGCAGCATCTCACCCCGGAATTTAATCCGGAGCAAACAGATTCGCTTAAACAGTCCACACCCCAAGTCTGGCAAGCAGGTAATGTTGAGGCGGGGTTGGGCCAGCTTCAGCAAAAGCGTTGGCTAAACCAAAGTATTGTCCGCCTCTGTTATCACCCCTTTGATTTCCGCTGGCGGTATCAGGGATTAGAAACAAAACCGCTCGGCAAGAAACAGCTTGACTATTTTCGACACCTCAAGCCAGGCAACCTGTGGTTAGCAGTAGCAAAAAAGCACCGCTACGGTTTCGATCCACCCTTTGTCACCTCGCGCCCTGCCTCGCTGTATTTGCTAGAGAGCCGAACTTATCTTTTTCCTCTTCTCCTGCAAGTTGAAACCAGCGGAACCTTTTTCGCCAATCTCCCCAACGATTACGGGATTCAGCCCAATCTCTCCAAAAAAGCGAGGCGCTATTTGGCCGATTTGGGAGCCAATGAGGCGGTTGAAACACTTTTCTATCATCTCATTGCCGTACTGTATGCCCCCCAATATCGCCAGGAAAACCGAGAGGCGCTGCAACAGGATTGGCCGCGCCTCCCGCTGCCCGACAACCTCAAACTGCTACAAAAATCGGCGGCGCTGGGCCAAAAAATCGCGGCACTGCTGGATACCGAAAAAGCCATCCCCGGCGTCACCACCGGCCAGATTCGCCCCGACCTCAAAACCATTGGCCTGCTCAGCCGGGTTGAAGGCGGCTCGCTCGACTTGAATGGCGACCTGGCGGTGACCGCCGGCTGGGGCCAGGCAGGTCGCAAGGGTGTCACTCTGACCGGCCAGGGTCGGTGGGTGGAGCGCCCTTTCACCGCGGACGAACGGGCGGCGCTGGAAAAGGGCGCGGCGGCGCTCGGCCTCAGCCTGGACCAATTGGGCCAAGTTTTGGGGGAAACGACGCTGGATATTTACCTCAACGAGGCGGCTTACTGGGCCAATATCCCGCTTAAAGTGTGGGAGTATTCGCTGGGAGGGTATCAGGTAATAAAAAAGTGGCTGTCCTACCGGGAAGAGCCGCTTTTGGGCCGGCCGCTCAAGCCGGAGGAAGCCGACGAGGTTAGACGCATCGCCCGCCGGATTCTGGCTATCCTGCTCCTGGAGCCGGTGTTGGATGCCAATTATCGGGCAGTCAAACGGGCGGCGAACAACGGGTAAAGAGGGTGGGTAGCTGGTAAACCAGAGAACATTCCCGGTTTACCAGCTATTATCTACTTTTTCAGCCGGTCGGCGCCTTCGTTGCGGCGAAAGTTGGGTTCAAAATCAACAAACTTATCCCAGCCCTCATAAGCCACCAATTCCGCCTGGTCTTTGGGGATAAAATAGGGACCGTGCTCTGCCCCCTCGGAAAACATATACACGGTGTAATCCTCGGTCCCGTCATCTTCGGTGTTCATGATACAGCCCCGGTCGGGTACGCCGGTACGAATAAATTGGCCAAAACAAGAGGTACAGGCCGACAGGTTTGACTCACACGTATCGCGATTAATCCAAACTTTCATCGGAACCTCCTTAAAGGCGACCCTTGACTAAAGACAGAAGGCCAGAAACAAAAAAATCCGGTCGTCTGTGATGAGTCGCCGGTCGTAGTTTTTCTCCATCATAACAAATTTTATACCCCCAGGTTAGTAACAAATATCACCGCTTTTAGTGACAAACAACACTAATTCTGTGTCACAGAGGATACAAGTAACGTAAGCTATAGCCCTGCCATCACTACTTTGCTTTATCAGCCTCACTTGAACATCTAACAGATCAATAATGGCTTTACGTAGGCTAAAATCTTGCCTTGCCTCTTCCAGTCCGGCAGCTATTTTTGCTGCAAACTCTTTGAGTCGTTCAATCTTTTCAGCCGATAACGTTACTTGATTCAGTAATGCCTTAATTTTGTTACGTTGCACTTCTAGTTGGCTGATTGCTTCTTCCAGCCGCTCAATATCGGCCAAAACTACAGAATAAGCATGTCCCCCTTTTTTGAGGTCTTTTAGCAGACTCAGCGTTTCCCCTAATTCCCGGCTAAATTCTAACATCTTTGACTCGGCGGCCTCTATTTGGCTTTGGAGCATTGCCCCGTTAGTTTTACGTTTAGCTTCAACATTCTTTAATTCTTCTTCCAGCCGATCCGGGTCAGTTAAGATTTCTTCAATCCAGTTCCATACTTTGGCATCAACTAAATCAGCCCTGAAAGTCTTTTGAGTACAAGTCTTTGCTAGGTCTTTTTTGTTGGCGGTTACACAGAAATAATAACCAGCCCTCTTTTTGATAGGAGAAAGGGTATTCATCTTGTAACCGCACTCTTCACAGGTACAGCGTTTTCTTAGTAAGATTTCGGCTTCTCCCGGTTTACCTCGACGCGCTTTATTCTCGGCAAGTTTTTGTTGTACCACGTCAAAAACTTCTTGGCTGATAATTACGGGTACATTGACTTCTATCCGGTGTGAGGGTGGGTTTTTAATAACAGTATATCCCTTTTTACCATTATCTTTGCGATACACTTTCATTTTTTTCTTCCCAAAATACCACTTTCCAGCATAGGTACTGTTAGATAAAATACCATGCACCGTAGCCCTCCCCCATTTCCCATATACTCTTTGCTTACCTCCCCCGTGAAATTTTCGCAAGTCGGAAGGTGTCGGTATACCTCTCTCATTCAGTTTGACGCGGATAGCCTCAATGGTTAGCCCATTTAAAAATTGCTCAAAAATATACCGAACTATTTCGGCTTCGGCTGGCTCAACTTCAAATTGACGGTAAATCCCATCATCTACTAACCGATAACCAAAAGGGGCTTGCCTAGCTACACTGACATTACCACTTTTAACCTTGTTGCGCTTACCTCTGACCGTCCGTTCCTGTATTTTTTCACGCTCATATTCAGCTATAGTTGCCCTAATAAGCTTTGATAACTTGCCTTCCGGCGTGTTATCATACTCAGCCAAAACATACTCAACACGCACCCCGGCGCGATTCAACTCCTCTTCTACAATTAACTGTTTGGCAAGGTTACGGGATAGCCGGTCAAGTTCTCGTACAATCAATACGTCAAATTGTCCAGCATGAGCCATTTCTCGGACTCGGTTTAACTGTGGTAAATCAACCTCTGCCCCACTTGCCCCCCGGTCATCCTCTGCTAATTCTTCTACAATCTGATAACCCTTGTTTGTGGCATATTCCCGGCCCATGTCCAGTTGACTCGCCAGATTGCGTCCATCTTTGCCCCGGTCATCCCCACTAACA
The DNA here is from genome assembly GCA_015075405.1 of Anaerolineales bacterium. Lineage (GTDB taxonomy): Bacteria > Chloroflexota > Anaerolineae > 4572-78 > J111 > DSQQ01. The sequence continues at coordinate 336,864 of JABTUK010000006.1, read as the reverse complement.
CGGGCATAGATAACGGCGCGGTCTATCACAGTGAGATTATCTAAAATACTTTGGGTTTGGATTTGCAGTTTCATTTGTCTAACTCCTCAAAAATGGCATCTTCAATCAATAGGGCGGGCTTTGCCACGAAGGGTGTAGGTAGGGGCGGGGTCAAAGCTTTGGCCTGTTTCAAAAGTTGTTCATTCTGTTGGTTCTGGATGGTTTGTAAAGCCTGCATCATTGCCAGATTTTCATGGGCATTATCCCTAAAGGCTTTTTGTTGTTTCTCAGCCATTAACTTGGTAGCGGCCAGGGCGATCCCGGCCCCTAACGCAATTAAAAAGACGGTTAGCCCGATGACCAACGTCACCAGGGCGGCCACATTGCCCCACGAGGCGGCATAGATCAAGCCCACAATCACGGCTAACATGATCAGGGCAAAGGTAAAGGTGTAACGGTTCATGGGTCAGGCTCCTATCTGATGGGCGGCGCGGAGTCGCCTTAACTCGGTGATAAACTCGATAACAAATTTTTTGTGCAAGTCATGGCCAGAGCGGGACAAGTTGAAAAGTTCACGGGCCATGGCAATGCTGATACTGTCAGGGTTGCGCCAGAAGTATTGAGCGGCTATCACCGGGTCCAGTTCTAACGAGGGGCGGCCTATGGGCTTGTCCGCCGGCAGGATTACAAGGTCAAGCGGCTGGACCACAGCCGGCGCAATTTCGGCGCGGGGTAAGCGGGCAAAATCTGCACGGCATGCCATCGCCACTTGAAAACGTTCCAGCACAGCCCCGGCGATGTGCAGAAAGTCACCCTTGCCGGTGAGCTTGTGCGCTCCCAACCCGGCATGGCCGGTCAAGGTGGCGCTGATTTTGGCATCACTGACCAGCCCGACAAAGCGATTTATCAGCATATCGAGAATACCGGGCAAGTCTGTGTGTAAGGGTTTATGGGTGGATACAATCAAATGGACTCGATACTTGCGGGCTTGTTTGGCAATGTTCTTGGCGGCCTCAAGGTTAGCTTTATCGCTCAAAGCTTGGTCAGCTTCATCAATGGCGACAATTAACAGCTTGCCGTCCTTGATGTCTTGGGCCTTCCGTTGGGCTAATTCCTGATTGGCCCAAAGCAAGGCGGTTTGGATTTCGCCCGGTTCGGCGGCAATGGGCATGACCAAATGGGCGGCATTGATAAAATCGGTATAGTCTCGATGCGGGTCAATCAGGACCAGCCCCAAGCCATCAGGGGTGTAGGTTGTGAGCAAAGCCAGCAGGATACTTTTAAGCGTTTCACTTTTGCCGCTGCCCGAAGTACCAGCGACCAGGGCATGGGGCGGGTCAAAGTCAAACACAACCGGGCGGCGGGCCTCGGCCAAGCCCACGGCCAAGCCGGAAACATCAGCGCGGGTATAGTATTCCCAAAAGGCTTGGGCCAGTTGAAATTGATAGATAACCAGTCCCCCGGCGCGTTGGGCTAACACGTTCTCCGTCCCGGCATGCAGGGCTAACGGTTCGGCCAGTTTCAAGGCTTTATCAAGGTGGGTTGGATCGGTGAGCCTCACCCCAAGCGACAGGTGACGCGCTCCCCGGTGAGCAGTTTTGAGACTTCCGACCAAACCCACCCGGTTAAACAGAAGATCAAGGACCATTGCATAGCGGCGGGCGCGGCCTTGCAGATTAGATTGCTGAAAATTGGGGGTCATCGTTTCACCCTCCCCCATAGGCCGGAAAGTAAGCCGGTTGAATTTTCGGCATAGTTTTGAGCATAGTTTTCAGCAAGGTTTTTGGCAGGTCTAAAACGGCCTCGGTTAAGGCGTGGCTGACAATTCCGGCCAGGGTCAAGGCCACTTGCCAGCGGCGCGGCGGCAGCAGCCGGTAATGGCTGCGCGGCAGGTCCACCAGAGTGAGAGTCATTTTGGCAGAACAGGACAAGACTCTCATAGGGTTGCCCCCACTTTGCCATTAAGAGCGATAATGTCCCGCTTGATGGTTCTGGCTGAAACGGCCAACCGGGTTGAAATGTCAGCCGGTGACAAACCCTCAGCCAACAAGGACAACACAGCGGCGCGGCGGTCTGTCACTTTGGCGGCGCGGGCCTCGTTGAGTTTGACAAGTCGGGCTTTGTCCTCGATTTGTCCGGCTTGGGTAGTGTCCAAATCAATGCGGGCTTGTTCAAGTTGGCGGGTCAGGCGGTCCAGTTCGGCGCGGCGGGTGTCCACTTGGCCGGTCATGGTGTCCAGATCGGCGGCGGTTTGGTGGTAGCGGGCGGTCAGTGCGGCCAGGGTGACAAGTACGGCTTGCTGTTCGAGCATGTGCGCGGCCATTGTCCTTAAACATTCTGTGCCAAGAATGAGCGACAAGGGCGGCAGGGCGGCCACAAACCAACCAAGCGGCGTAGGCGGTGCGTGTAAGATATTGCCGGTGACGGTGACAACGGCATAAAAGATGGTCAAGCCGATGGGCAGCCGGGCGGCGCGGCGCTGGAGCTGGGCGACCAGGATCGCGGCGGTGTAAATGACCATGCTCACATCCACGATAAGCGGCCAAATCCAGCCTAAAGCCTGGGGTGTGCCGTTGGTGGTTCCCAGTTCGTGCAAGGCCATAAAGGACAGGGCGAAAGAGCCAAGCGCAATCAGGGCCACAGCAGCGACAACGGCCCAAAAGATACGGTTTACTATTCGGTTGTTAGGTAGGTTGAAGGGTTGCCCATTGCGGGCAGGGTCAGACAGTGGTATACTTTCCATACTCATAATATCACTCGTGTGGTGTTGTGGGTGACTTTGCCCGGTGTCTGTGCTTGGCGGTGCTGGCATCGGGCATTGCCACTTTAATTGTCGGTTTTGCCTCGCGTTGGGTCACTCTTGGCTTTATCTTTGGTTTGCTCTAGGTATTCCTCGACGCTAGAGCGGTAAATCATCCAAGCGTGTCCAAATCGCTCACCTTTCAGAGTTCCCCGTTTTACTAATCGGGCTACACTTTCAGGCGCTAATCCCAAAATTTCAGCGGCTTGTTTGGTGGTCATAACATCGTCCATATCCTCACTTTCCGGGTTAGCGCGCCAAAGTGATGGGGTCATCACGTTGACGTTTGAGTAGCCAAAGGTAAGACTTGATGTTTTTGCCAGTACAAATCCCAGCCTCCATTAAGCAGCAGGGTACGCAAGGCGGCCAGGCCATCGCTGGTGGCTTCACTCCAGTGCATGCCCTGATGTTTCTGGCGGCGAGCGACGATCAAATCGTTGCCTTTTTCGACGTGGGCGCTGCCGATATACTGGCGTTGGGCGCGGCGGTCATGGTAGTTGGGAAGGTAGGGCTGGCGGTTGCGCAAGTAGCTGATCAATTCATCGAGTTTAGCCTCGTTCTTGGTTTGGGGCCGGTATTGTTCCAGGAGGGAGATGGCCTCACTGACCTGACCGCGCCAGAGATGACTGAGGAGCGACCCCAACAAGTGGGCTTTGGCCAGGCGACCGCGACAGATCAGGCTGGTCAAGTCATAGCATTTTTTACGGCAATGATACCAGTCCAAGATCAAGACGGTCATGGGCCAGGTCACCAACTGTTCTTGAAAAAAGTGAGCAATCCAGCGGGCCCCATCCCCCAAGAGGGTGATTTTAGCGGTCAGTCCCCCGCCACACAGCCGCAACAACAACCACAATTGAGCCAAGACCAGGTCAGCCGAACCACTCAAGTAGCGATAGCCAGTTGCAGTCCGCACGTAGGCCGTGCGCACTTCCAGGAAACGCCGTTTTTCGGGTCGTCTGACCCCAATATCATCCACACTGGCCACCACTTCGTCGGGTTTGAGGGTTGGTCCCAGCTGCCGCAAACGAGCGGCGGTCGTGGTGGCCTCGGTGCGCCGCACCTGGATGACCCGCTCCCAGTCAGCCGGGCTGACCCCTTCAGGCGGCTGCGGGTCGGCCTGAGCCAGGGCGGTTTCGACCGCCTGGTTCAGTTCCGCCGCCCAGGCTGCCGGTCGTCGGGGTTCGCTGGCTGGCTGCAATTGGGCCGTCAGCCCGGCCAAATCCGACCGTTCTTGCAAGGCCGTCACTTCCGCTTGTTCGGCCTGGCGGATCAATTGACCATGCTGGCTGACCCAGCGGCGGGTCTGCGTTTCGGACATCACCGCCGGGTCGTGGCTCATCCACCCCAACAGCCGGGCACTGCTGTCAAAGGGCAGCTCTTGAGGCAACAAGCAGACCCACTCTTGCAGTCCTCGTGTGGTCACCTGACCGGTGTGCTCCGGCAAGCCAGCATTGCCTGGCAAAACGTGGCTCTTCTCTCCCGGCAGGTAGCACACCTGGCGCGGCAATTGCACCACCCCCAACCGACTGGCTACTTTCAGTGGATCGTACCCGTCCCCACTCGTCGCTCCAGCCTGTTCCTGACGAAAACGGGCCACCAACTGCTGATCGGTCAAACGCCACTGCTCCACCAACAACTGCCGCATCGCCTGCCAACCAACTTCCATGACCGTCTCTTCCAGCCCATCCAAGTATTGCTCTGGCTCCAGCCCCCTCAACTCAACGGCCGGCATGGCTTGTCGCCAGATTTCGGTCAATTGCCCCGGATTGTCAAATCCGTCAATCCGGGCTATCATCATTACCAAGTGGCTCATGTGAATCTCCCGATGATCGCCTCGCGGCGGTGTAGAGACATCGAGGATATTCCATGAGCCATTTTTTTTCAAGTGCCACCCCATCGGTTTGGCGCGCTAACAAAATTTTTGGCCCCTGCCCCTCTACCTACTGAGCGTGACGCAAGGGTGACGCTGTAATTGTCCCTTTTGCTGGATGACTCCCGGCGGGCTACAATTGCCAGTGGAGGGCTAAACAATGGCTTTAGATTACCTGTTACCTGTCCTGGCTTTTGGCGGCGCTTGCTATTGCGGCTCCTGGCTGGCTTATAAATTCATCTATTTGCCTTTGTGGTACGCTGAAAACTGGCAAAAGGAACAGTTAGCCCGGCGAATCGCTCATGCCATCGCTCACAATGTTTTGCATTGGGCCTTTGACTACTCTCACATCAAGGTGATTTATGATGACGACGGGCGGCATGAGCAAGTGCAGACAGTCCGCTTTTTAACCCCTTTGGGGCGGCGCGTCACCCTTGCCAGTGATGAAACCGGAAACGATCACCCCTACAGCTTTTTACAGGTTTGGGACCGTTCAACCTGGCGGCTTTGCCCGGTTCCGGTTGCCAGCGTTTACCTTGAGTTAGACTTGGCCCATTTGCCCTATGACCAAAGCATTGATTGGCTTATCTCGCATCGTGAAGATATTGAGATACAAGCCTGGGCCAGCTTGCTAGACTCCGGCGTGAAGCGGGTCGAGTTACAACATGCCTGGCTACAGGATCGCCACCAGCGGCGGGTTATCTTTCGGGTGGTTTTTCGAGAGCGGGCCAAATCTCCCGACATTCCCCAACATCTGGATTATGGGGAGATGATAACAGCCTGGGCCGATTATGAACGGCAGCAGCATGGCCGTAACCGGATTGAAGAATTAGCCCATCGGCGCTTTGTAGCTCGATTATTGCACCATGCGATTACAACACAAGGCGGCCAGTTTCCCCTGAAGAAAATACAAGCGGCCTTTGCCGATGAGCTATCCCATCGCCAAATTGAGGCGATAGGCCAAGAATTAGAGCAATTAGGCATTTTAGAGCCAACCAGCGGCCCCAAACCCCGTAAAATCAATTTAGAACGCGCTCAAGCCTTAATTGAGGACCAGACCAGCCAATTAAGCCTTGACTCCAGCCCGCTCCAGATTGAGGGCCAGCAGCCGGGCTAAAATTTCCTCATTGCTTAAATCATAGGGCCAGCCGTAAGCATCGAACACGGCGCGGTCAAGTTTTTCGTGGGCATACTTAAGCCAGTCAGGGCGCTGATTGTAAAGGTTGGTCAGGGTGCGCTTTTTTAGTTCTTCCTCAGTTGCGTCAGGGGGATTGAGTACATTATCCCGTTTTTGTACCAATTCGCGGGCGGCCTGGGCAATGGCTTCGACTCGCGGCTCGTCTTTAGGTTCTTGGCCGGGCGGCCAGGGAAAGGGGAAGGTTTCAAAGCAGGTAGTGTTATTGTAAGTGGGTCGTCCACCCTCCGACCCATCACCATGCCGTGAAGAAGTCGCCAATGACCAGACTTCATGCAGGCGTGAATGAAGCACCCAAAAAAAATAATCATCATCGCGGGCAAAGGCATACACCCGGCTATCTGGCAGAGTCCCGGCTGGAGTCCAGACAAATAAGCGATGCTTGGCTACACGGGGAGTGCTGATAAAACGTTGTAAGGAGCCTAAAGCAATACGCAGCCCCGGCACAGTCTCGCCATGTTGCCACCAGTAATCTTTTCGTTTCTTTCGGCGGTTTTCATCTCGCAACGGCTTAACATGTTGCTTGATATACTCAAACGGTTTTTCATATTGCGCGGCATCTTCTAAAGGCATGTCCCCAAAGTCTATAATAAACATGCCCCGTGAGTGTTGAGTAATATCTGAGGCATTTATCCAGGGTCTAACCACATCAGAGTTTGGTTTACCATTAGGATTATGGGCTACTAGCATTTGATGGGCCAGCGTCGAGTCAATCTCAAACGGGCCAACCTTAACCGGCCCCTGAAAGCAGATGTGAGCATTTTCTAACAAAGGTTTGGCTGTTGTGAGGTCTACTTGTGAAGTGAGGTCAGCGTTAATAGCTGGCACAACTTGAGCATTTTGTAAGGCCAATTCCGGCGGGTCATCTTTGCTTTGGTTTAGTAAGCGGTTGGTTTCGCTCCCATCATCAAAGCCTACCATTGACACCCGGACTGCTGCACCCTCCAAAATCCAGGGCCGGTCTGCTTGGGCATAAAAAATATTGCCGCTTGCTTTTATTCGTTCCAAAGTTTGGCGGCCAGCCCCGGCGCGAATTGCTTGCGTTGCCAGTAATCCGGCTCTTTTGGCCTTGCCGGTTTCTATCTGCGCTCGCGCTCGTTCAAACCAATATGTGACCAAATCAGCCCCACCCGACACCCGGCCATCATAAAGTTGGCGCAAGTCCTCGGCGTAGGCGTCCCCTAGTTCACTCCTCATTTTTTTGTTGCCCAAAAAGGGGGGATTGCCGATGATAACATCAACTTCCGGCCATGCTGGTTCAATGGGTCGCCCCTGCTCATCGTAGGCTAAAACGGAGTCCATTTGCATAATATTGTGCAAAGGCTTCAAAATCGGCTCGCCAGGGTCGCCAAAGCCGTTATCACGCAGCCATTGAATATAACCAATCCAAACTGTAGCCTGGGCCAGTTCATGGGCATAGGGGTTTACCTCAATCCCATAAAGTTGGGCCGGTGATGGGCCAATGTTGGGCGTGAACAGGGTTAACCCTAACTGACCGGCTAAAATTGATACTTCTTTCCACAGGTCCAGCAGTTGCTTGAGAGCCACATACAAAAAATTACCGCTTCCCGAAGCGGGATCAAGGACTCTCACCTGGGCAATTTCGGCGGCAAAGCCCATCAAAAGGCCGGTTAAGTCGTTGTGTAATTTGGTCCGCTGTCCCCCTTTGGCCGTGTCGCGGCGCTCGGCCAAAGCCTGGGCCTGGGCTTGCACTTCGGCCCAGCGGCGGCGGAGCGGCGCCATTAAAACCGGCTCGACAATCAATAAAATATCCTCTTTGCTGGTGTAGTGTGCGCCAAGCTGCGCCCGCTTGGATGGGTCCAAACTGCGCTCAAAGAGGGTCCCCAAAATCGAAGGCTCAATACTGCTCCAATCCAGATCAGCCACTTTAACCAGAATATCCATGCTTTGACTGTCCAGGGGCAAAGCTCTAGCATCATCAAATAAGCCCCCATCAAAGTGGGGAATCTCGTCCGGCCCAAAATAACCGCCAGTTGCCATTGCTCCAAACAGGTGGTTAAGTTGGGCGGTAAAGGCGTCAGTCTTTTTGTGGGTTTGTGTGACTAACCGGCTAAAGACGCGGGCGGGTAATAAGCCTATATCCTCGGCAAACAGACAGAATAGCAGCCGGATCAAAAAATGGGCGATTTGGTGGGAGTCCTCGCCATACTTGCGGAGCAATCCGGCTAAGTTAGCAAACTCCTGGGCGGCTTTTTGGGTTACTTGGGCCGGTGTTTGGGCGACTTTGAAAAAGTCAGGGTTATGGAACACAGCCCGCAGCTTGTCCATGCCTGCGGGTGTTAGCAGGTCATCCAGGGCCAGGCGTTCAACCCGTTTAACCGTGTTGGTAAAGTTGGTATGAATAACGATGGAGTCAAGGTCGGAGACAACCAACAAGGGCGGGTTTTGTAGTGTCTCCCGGTATTGCAACAATTGTTGATAGGCTTTATCGAGGTCGGCATGCTTGCCTTTGTATTCCCAGGCAAAGAAACCCTTTTTCCAGACATCGGCCCAGCCTTGCCCGCCTTTTTGCTTCCCGGCCCCAGCTTCAAAAGTGAACTTTTCGCCGGTGGGGTCGGCTTCGGCGGGAGTGGCATGGCCGATCATACGGCACAGGTCTATAAAATGCTCCTGAGCGGCCGATTTTTCTTTGAGGGTTGAAGCTTTCCATTTGGCGACAAATTCTTGGGGGGTTAGTTTGGTTGGCATTGGCCGGGTATGATTTCGCTTTTCTGGTTTAGAAAATAAAAATGCCGCCTTTGACCAGGCGGCGCGGGTATGCTACCATAAGCAGCAAATCGGGTTGGGTGGTTGCCTCACCTGATCCGGGCAAAAGCCCCATTGCAGTGGGGCTTTTAAATTTCTCCCCATTATAGCAGTTTTTACCCTTTATCACAACCCAAACTAAAAAAGGCCGGTCCTCTGCTTACACAAACAGGGCCAGCCTTTTTATTTATCCTGTCGCTAAACTAACCGATGACCAGTCAGGCAGAAAGGATAGGAGTAAAATTTGGGCCTGGGCGCTTAATCGAGTTCTAGCCGGGCGGTGAGAGCTACCCTTAGTAATTGTCTATCATTACTTTTAGTGACAACTGTCATCAGGTGATTTAACCGGGTCTCCGAGGCGCTTAGAAAGCCTGCAAAACTAACATCCCGTTTTGAGTTCCTACAAGTTCCCTCAGTTCCCCGGGAACTCGTAGGAGCTTGAGGGAACTTATCCTTGGACAATCACTTATTGGATGGCGACATGCCCTGCCGGTACTTCGGCCAGGCCGGCCGCTACCAAGGGGGCCAGTGTTTCGGGGTGATAAATGACCACAGTTAAGGTGTATGCACCGGGCGGCAACTCCGGCGGAAGAGGGAGGAGATAGTATTCGTTGACAGGCTCGGGCGGCCACAGCGAGGTGCCCTGGTGAAAGTTGTGCAGAAGAACCCGATCTTTTTGGACAATGCGTGTTCCGGTTGGGTCGGTCAAGCGCAGCGATGCCTTGTAATCAGCCTCCATCGGAGCCAGGGGGGTCAGGCTCAAGGCGACAGGCAGCATTGTGCCCGGTGCGGCTGTCGCTGGGACAAAAGCAGCATCGAGACGCAGCAGGTTAGCAAAAACTGCCCCAACCGGCTGGTCAATTGCCGGCAAAGTGAAGACAGTCTGGCGATTGGGTATAGTGTAGGTTTCGATGTCGTAAACCGGGAAGGACTCGCGCCCCTGAAATTGGGCGGTTGTTTCGAGTAGGAAGGTGACGATTTCTTTGGCGTCAGCTTCCTGGTGTTTGTCGGCGGTCCAGCGGACCACCCGCAGCAGGTCTTTGCCCTGGGCCAGTTCGGTCAGCCGGGCGGCGGCGGTGTGTTCGTCAACGGGGAGGTAGGGAGGGAAGGTTGGAAGGTTGGAAGGCGAGGTGGGCCAGAGGAGGTAATCGAGGGTGTAGTGGCGGGCTTCTTCGCCGGCGCGGAGGTCCATGGGGAGAATATAGCCGGTAGAGGGTGGGGCCTGGGCGATGTCGCCGGCCAGGCGGACGGCGTACAGGTCGAAAGGCAGGGTAAAATCAACTGAGGCGGGCCAGCGGATGAAGTAGTGGGTGTAGGTTTGGAAGGCGAGGAGGAGGAAGAAGGGAGTAAGGAGTAGGGAGTAAGGAGTAGGGGTGTAAGACTTGAAATGTGAAGTAGAGGAAATAACTTTGCTCAAAAATTTAATAGCGGCGCTGAGGCCGATGGCGACAAAGGCGTAGGTTGGCACAATGGCCCCCAGGAGGCGGAGATGGTGGGGTGCGCCTTCGGGGGCGAGGACAGCTGGGAGGAGCATGACAGCCCACCAGCAGAGGAGGAATAGGTGAGGCGAGGAGGCGAGGAGGCGAGGAGGCGAGGAGGCAGGGGTGAAAATGCGATAGACGCTGAGAAGTAGGCCCAGGCAGAAAAAGGGGGCCAGGAACAGGGGAACAGCCGGTTGGCTGGGCAGGTTGACCAGGGGGTTAGGGTCGCCGGCCAGGCCGAGGAACGTGCCAAGTGTGACGGTCAAGGTTTGCCAGAGAGTGCCCCATAAATCGCCTTTATTCCAGGCTGGACTAAAGATGGAGACGGTGGTGGAACGGGCGACAAAGTCGGCGGGGTTGAGGGTGAAGTAGAGCAGGAGCGGGGAGAGGAAGAGAAGGAGGAGTAGGTAGTAGGTAGTAGGGAGTAGGGGGGAGAAAGGTGGGTTAATTTTTGGCCTAAATTTCTCAGAGGGGGAAAGATGCTGTCTTATTTTTTCGATGAGCCAGTGAAGTAGCCAGTAGAGCAGCGGAACCAGGGGCAGCAACCGGGCTGCCAGGTAACTATAAATTGCCAGTGCGGTGAAAAGGGCGGCGATGGTGAGCAGCCTAAATGACGAATTGCGTGATGCGTGATGCGTGATGCGTGATGCGTGATGCGTGATGCGTGATGCGTGATGCGTGATGCGTGATGCGTGATGCGTGATGCGTGATGCGTGAAATCTGACTTCTGACTTCTGACTTCTGACTTCTGATTACTGATTACTGACTTCTGCCTACTGATCAGACTGCGCCACAGGAAATAAAAGGCCAGAGTCGAAAAGAGGGGCAGTAAAATAGCCCGGAAACCCAGGCGGCTGAAGTGTAGATGCCAGGCTGAGAGGGCCAGACTCAAAGCAGTCAATAAGGCAATGAGACGGCTTTCTTGCTGAGCGCCAAGCCGCAAAGTTAGAAGCAGCTTGTAGACGGCGGCTACGGTCAAAATGCCGGTCAGAGCGGCTGGTAGGCGCAGCGTTAGGGGAATATTGCCGAGACAGGCTGTACTCAACGCCCCCAGATAGGGCCACAGCGGTTCCTGGCCGCCGCCCAAGCGCCACCAGATTTTGGGAACACCGCTCAAAATTTCCAGCGCGGCCACGCCACTGCCGGCCTCGTCAAAGTTGAGGCCGGGGGGTAGGGTGGGTAATTGGAAGAGGCGCAGGAAGGCGGCGAGGAGAAGAACGAGGAGAATGGTGAGACGTGAGGCGTGAGACGTGAGGCGTGAATGAGGGGATGAGGAGAGTTTAGCGTTGGCAGGGGAAGTTTGCTGGTTGTTCATGGAGCAAGAGGCAGGGTGATGGGTGGGCCGAGGGTTTCGCCGGTTTCGGCCTGGTAAACGACAACTTCAAAGTGATCCAGGCGAGAACGATCAGCCGGAGAGATTTCGAGGGTGTGTTCGTCGGCTACATAGTCGCCTTGTCGCCAGAGCGTGGTTGGCAGCAAGTTATTCACCGGCCATTGGTCCTGTTGAGCCAGCAGTTCGCCTGCGGCGGTGCGGGCGCGCACGGAAATGGTGTAGTTGACGGGCAGCGGCGCCAGGGCGTGCCAGTAGAGGATCAGAAGTGGAAGGTTGGAAGGTTGGAGGGTTGGAGGGTTGCTCACAGGGGAGTTTTGGTCCGAAGATTGGATTTTGTAGCCGGCTAAGCGTAGTTTGTCGCTCAGGCCAATATTGGTCGGGATGGCGTCGGGGGGGATGTCGGGGAGGATGAGCTTGGGGCCGGGGTAGATTTTGGCGTAAGGGACATCGTGGATGGTAATGATCTTTTCCGGCGGGCGGGCCTGAAAATAGGCCACAATTTCGGGACTGGGGGCCAGCCGCTGCATCTGGGCTAGATAGAGAACCACATAATCGGCCCGAAAAGCAATATCGTTGGTGTAAAAATTTTCGCCGGTACCGGCAAAGTAAGGCAGGAGCGTCTGCGAGGGGGTCGAGGCGACATACAGGCGCTCGGCTTCCGGTTTGCCATTGAGATAGGCGGCGACCAGTTCCATGCCCTCGCCCCAACCCATCAAAGTGGTCTGAGCGGCGCGTACTGGACCGCCCATGAACGGGTTGAAATAGGTCAAATAGTAGGGATAGTAGGTAATGACAGGGATGAAGTGGAGGAGGAGAAGGAGTAGGCAGTAGGTAGTAGGTAGTAAGGGGAGGGATAAAAAAGAGAGTTTACGTCGCAAAAAATATTGAACCAGCTTGAACAGGCCCAGCCAGCCGGCGGCGGCCAGTAAATCCAGCATGGGGAAGAGCGGCAGCAGGTAACGATCCTGCTTTTTGGGGCTGAGGGCGCCGAAGAGCAGTAAAGAGAGAACGAACAGCCAGAGGAGGTGAGGCGTGAGGCGTCCCAAGGGGAGGCTGCGCACTGAGGCGTGAGGCATGAGGCGAGGAGAAGGGTTGCTCGATACTAGAGTATTTATCTGGGGGACAAGCAGGGTCAGGGAAAGCGCTGCGCCGATGAGGGTAATCGGGGTGAGGCGGAACGGAATGACGTAAGGATAAAACCAGGGGCCGGGGTCGAGGGTTGGCTGGCCGAAGAAATAGACCAGGTGGCCTTCTTCAACTTTGCCAACGGTTTCAGACAGCATACGTTGGACTGTGCCAAACGGGTCAACCCACATCGCCGGCCAGAGCAAAACGAAGGTTACGAGCGAGATGAGACCCCAGATGAGGATGGCGGTTAGCCAGCGAGTCATGGGGTGTGGTGCGTGAGGCGTGGTGCGTGGTGCGTGGTGCGTGAGGCGTGAAATCTCCCCTGCTCCCCCGCTCCCTTGCTCCTCTGCCCCCCTGCTACCCCTTTCCTGCCACCAATCCAGCCCGGCATAAATGAGTGACATGCCGACGATAAAAATTGCCATGAATTGGCCGGGGGCTTTGGTTAAGGCGGCCAGACCGCCAAAAACAGCCGAGGCGATGAGGAAGGATGAAGGATGAAGGATGAAGGATGAAACGGATTTTTGTCCTTGGCTAAATGAGGCGCGTAGGCGGGCGGCGTAGATGAAAAAAGTCAGGGCCGAGAGAACCATAAAAACGGCTACCGGAGCGTCGCCGTGGGCAACGCGGGAGTGGGCCAGAAAAAAGGGGTCAAAGGCGAGGAACAACGCGCCCAACAGAGCGATTGACTCGGGCAATAGTTGGCGGGCCAACCCATAGATAGCCGGAACAGCGGCGGCCGTTAAAATAGCATAAGGCAGGCGATTGGCCACCAGCAGCGACAATATATCGCCATAGATATACTCGGTGAAGGGGGGCAAGGATGCACCGGTAAGCCAGCCTAAAAAATATTGGCCGCTCATGCCCAGCGCGTCGAGCCAACTCATGGTTACGCCAGGGTAAAAATGCCAGTACGTGCCCTGAAAGTCGCCTCGCAGAAAAGCGGCAATCACATCGCTGCCGGCAAAAAAGATGTTAGTATTTTCATCACTGGTCAAAAAACGGTCGAGGCCGGGCAGACGCGGAATAAGCGCAATCAGAAAAAGCAGAGATGGGGTGATACATGAGGCGAGGGGACGGTTCATTGATAATTGATCTCCCCCAGTAAAATCGCATTTTCGCCGGAAGCATCATTGGTTACAGTTAACCGCTCCAGGGTATCCAGTTGATACATGCCGGCCCAGAGCGTATACCGGCCGGGCGGCAGGTCGGGCAGCAGGGTCAAACTGAAGGGGTCAATGACGGTTTCGCCGGGCTGCCAGCGGCTGCTGGGATAATTCCCTGCTAACGACAAGCCATCTTGCTGCGCGAGAGTGGTGTTGGCCTGGTCGCGCAGGTGTAAAAAAACCGTGTAATCGGCGGTGGGGGGATGAAGCGGCCGCCAGAAGAGGGTTATTTTGAGATTGGAGATTGGACGCCCTGCGTGGAGATTAAAGTCGGCTGAGTTAGGGTTGATTGGCTGGGGGGGATCGGTTTGCAAGGTGTATCCGATCAACTCAATGGTATCACCCAGCCTAGCGTTAACCAGAATTTGGGGTTGGGTGGGTAGGGGGATGCGGTTGGGGCGGGTTCGGTAGACCAGAGCATTATCTTGACTCCAAACCGGCTCCATCTGGCTGTTGACCACAGCTTGCCAGTCGCCGCGGAAGTAGACCGGCTGGCGGATGGTATCAATCACAAACCAGACGCGCGGATGGGTGTTAAGCGCGGCGTTGAAATCGGCGGCAGTGCCAATCCAGGGCGCGCCGAGCCAGCGATCTGTGGGGGCGCTGGCTTTATTGAGCAAAAATTGGTCGGCGTCAACCTGCGCGGTAAATCCATCCGCTTGACCGTGATAGAGAGCGGCGGCTGGAGTATTCATGGTCAGCAGCGCATCATCCGGCTGCCAATTGTCTCGCACCATTTGAAAAGCAGCTTCATAGGCCGGTTCGGGAGTAACCAGGGCCAGGCGCAGGTCGGGCAGGCTCAGGAGCGTAAAAACAACAATCAGTCCCAGCGAAACCATAAGAGGTGATACAAAACGTGATACGTGATACGTGACACGTGACACAGAGTCGGCGGCGATGAGATAAAAGAGCGGCAAATACATCACCAGGTAACGCGGATTCTGCCGAAAAGGATCAAGCACTGTGACCATTTCCAGGAGGATAAGACCGAAGGTGAGCCAGAGAAAGAGGGTTGAGGAGGCGAGGAGGCGAGGAGGCGAGGAGCGGAGGGGACGCTCCGCTGATGCGCCTGTTCGCCATTCGGATATTCGCCATTCTTTAAAGAGCCAGACCAGCAGGCCAACAGCCACGCTTACCAGCGTTGCCAGCGCCAGCCAGAACAGGTGGGGCGGGCCAAACTGCTCGGCCAAAAAATCGCGGATAGCTGCTCCGTTCAGAGCAAAGGCGGTTTGATAAGTTACTGTCTCCAGCAATGTACTCAACAGCGGCTCTTCCTCGCTGCCCAGGGCCGCCATCCCAACCGGCTGCCCCAACCGCTTGACTCCAACCGCAATACCCACCACTGCCGCCAGGGTCAGGATTTCCAGGAGGATCGTAGGGCGCAGAAACCAGGGACGTGAGGCGTGGTGCGTGGTGCGTGGTGCGTGAGGTATATTGATCTGACTACTGTTTTCTGACTTCTGGTTACTAACCCCTGACCCCTGTCGAGAAATCCAGCCGATAACGATCATCGCCACCACCAGCGGCGGAACCAGGATGAGTACCCCAAATTGAGTCAGCAGGGCCGCCAAGAGCGCCGCAATAGCCCCCCAGCGATAACGCGCCGGGGCCGGATAAACGGCTCCTCGGTAAGCCCAAAACACCATCAGCAGCACCAATAGAGTGGCCAGGGCATACATGCGGGCGCGTCCGCCCCAGACCATACCTTCGGGGCTAAAGGCAAAAAGGCCGGCGGCGAGGAGGGAGATGGAGGTTGGAAGGTTGGAAGGTTGGAAGGTTGGAAGGTTGGAAGTTGACCATTGATTATTAAACTGTCGGCCAATAACATAAATGAGAGGAATGGTAAACGTACCAATCACGGCGCTGGGCCAGCGGGCGAGCATCAGGCCCCAGTGGGCCGGCTGCCAATCATCGAGAGGGGTGTTAATGAATAGAGCGGTAAATGGGGCAATCACATAGGTTGATAATAGACCGTGCTCGTAAAACAGGCCCGAGGGCAGCACCGGCCAGCCATATGCCAAAATCTGGCGGGCAGCCAACACGGTGGTGTATTCGTCAAAAAAAGGGTGAGTGGTGGTCAGGTAATAGAGGCGTAGGGCAAAGCCAGCGAGCGTGAGGCCAAGTATGATGATGGTTTGTAATCGCATGAGCAAAGTTGACCTTAACTCTCTAATTGCTCACTTCTTATTTCTAATTTCTTGCTTCCCAGGTCCACTGTTTTAACCGCAATCCGCTTGTAAATCTCTACATACTGCTCGGCAATATAATCCCAGGCAAATTCCTGCTCGGCGATTTTGCGGCTCTCTTTGCCCATGCGCCGCCGCTCGTGGGGGTTGTCAATCAAATCGGCCAGGCGCTCGGCCAGGGTAGCGGCGTCGTTAATATCCACCAGATAGCCATTGACCCCCTCCCGTACCAGTTCACCCAAACCGGAAGCTCGCGTCCCGACCACCGGCAGACCGCAGGCCATCGCTTCCAGCACGGTGTTCGGCATACCTTCCCAGGTGGTCGCGGTTACAAACAGGTCAGCCTGGCGATAAACCTCCACAATTGCGGTCCGGTCTACCCAACCTAAAAAGCGGACCTGGCGGGTCAAACCTTTTTCCACCACCAGCCGTTCCAGGTTAGAGCGATGCTCGCCCTCACCGGCCAGTTGCAGCTCAAATCCTTCAATACCCATCGCCTTGAGTCGGCTGGCAGTCTCAATTAACATTTCGACATTCTTGAAGGCATTCAACCGGCCGACAAACAGCAGCCGCACCGGGCCATCCGTTTGGCGCTGGCGAGGTGGGGTAAAAACGGACAGTTCGATGGCATTGGGAATGACATCAATCGGTAGGTCGGGGGCGGTTTCGGCAGCAAACTCGCGCAGCCCATTGGAAACGGCTACGGTGGCATCGGCGTCCTGCCACAGCCGGCGCACAAGGGGACGCAGCACTTGATAATGTTTGGCAAACCGTTTGACCTCATCCGATGGCACATCCGCGCCGCGCAGCGAGATCAGATAAGGCAAGCCGTAGATTCGCTTGAGCATCCAGCCGATAGGGCCATCGGGGATGCCAAAAAAGATGTGGACCACGTCCGGTTTGAACTCGCGGGTCTGGAAAATACTGTGCCACAAGCCGCTGGCCAAAAAGGTGCCCATTTCAAAAGTGGAGCAGTATTCCTGTCGCTGGCGCAGCACCGGGATGCGCCGCACCTCGACGCCGTCAATAAACTCAACCGGCTTCAATCCGCGAATAGGATTGGTCAACTCCCAGGTCAGGCCGGTGCTGCGTAGAATAAAGCCGGTCAGTAATAAAAAACTACCTAACAGGGTAAAACCGTGATCGCTCAAATCCTCGTTAAAAGCAAATTTGGCGTAAATGAGATAGATCCAAAAACCCAAACCCGACAGCAAACAGAGATTGCCAAAATAGGTATAAAGCTGGGTAGGCCGGCTGGTGATGACTCGTACTGTATGGCCCATTTCCACCAGACAGGCCGCAATTTTTTGGCTGGCCTTGCCGCCGCCGGCTCCAATCGGCGGAAATTCGTAATTGATAATCAAAATTCGCATGGGATTGGATACCTACCCAGCTATTGGGATTTTTTATTCTATACCAACTAGTTGAGCTTATCATATTACTGCTCTAAACCCAACTATCCAAATTTAAGGGTATAAAACAGGATACGTGATTTGCGCCTTGATGGGTTAATTCGCCGCCTCTGGTTATTTGCGGTAAAATTTATAGAAACTGTGTTACTACTCAGGCTTATGTCATTACGTAAAAGTAAGGTATCGGGGATTTCTCCCTGCGGTCGAAATGACATGGCTGAGTAGTTGTGTAGAGATATTCTTATGCAAGCCGATTTTAATAGAAACGATTTATTATACGAAGCTCGTCAACGGGCTTTAGAGATTGTTCATCAGTGCGCCACGCCGCACGGCTTTCGCGCTTCGGCGCTGCCGGCCGGGTATCCCCAGGTGTGGACGCGAGATAACGTGATCATATTTTTGGGCGCGCTCAGCACCGGCGACCCCGCTTTACAGGCCACTTGCCGGGCGGCTCTGGAAACCATGAGCGCCCACCAATCACGGCGTGGCCTGATTCAACTAAATGTCAACCCTGATACCGGCTATGTCAGCACCGAAAATGCCGGAGCGGTAGATGCCAATCTATGGTATATTCTGGGCCATTATCTCTATTTTCAAACAACTGGTGATCTGGCCTTTCTGCTCCAGCATTGGGCCAGCATTGACCGGGCCATGGTCTGGCTCGAATGTCAGGATATGAATGAATGTGGCCTGCTGGAAGTGCCCGAAGCCGGCAACTGGATGGATTTGCTGGCGGTGCGCTACAACATTCTTTACGATAATGCGCTCTACTATGCGGCCACGTTGGTCTACCAGGAGATGGTCAAACATTTACCGCCCGGACAGGCCTGCCATCACGCCGGGGCCGATGCCGCCAGCATCCACGAGCGGATCAATCTGCTGATGTGGATTGATCGCTGCTGGGTGGCCGAACACTTTGCCGAACACCTGGAAAAGCTCAAAGCGATTCGACTGGAATGGTTTATGCTCTATCACAATGTCGGCACCCTCTCCAGCCGGCCGTTCTACCTGCCCTGGGTGGCCTTCCGCGAGTACGGTGATTGGTGTGACAGCCTGGCGAACCTGCTGGCGATTCTGACCGGCCTGGCCGACGGCCACCGCACCGAGCATATTCTGCGCTACATGCGCCAGGTGGGCATGGCCGAACCCTATCCCACCAAAGCTATTTATCCGCCCATCTTCCCCAACGAGAGCAACTGGCGCGAATATTATCGCAGCCGCAACCTGAACCTGCCCCATCAGTACCACAACGGCGGCATCTGGCCCATGATCGGCGGCTTTCATGTGGCAGCCCTGGTGCGCCATGGTTGGCTTAAAGAAGCCGAAAGTTTGCTGTGGCGGCTGGCCGAGGCCAATCGCCAGGGCCTCGACGAGGAGTGGGAGTTTAATGAATGGATGCACGGCGAGAGCGGCCACCCCATGGGCTTTGCTCAGCAGGGCTGGTCGGCGGCGATGTATTTGTACGCCGACCATGCTTACCGGACCGGGCAATTACTCCTGTTCGACGATTTACTGGCTGCCAAACCCGCTTCTGTCGTCGCCGCCGAAATCAACGATATTATTATCCGGCCGGGAGGCGGGCCGGTTTGATCCCTTAACCCCCATGAATGACACTGCTTTCTTCTGGCTAAACTCCGTCCGGCTGGCGACCATCCTCCTGACCCTTTTGCTGGCCTGGGTCACTTATCGCAGCCATTTATTACTCAAAGAGTTTCAGCCGCCGTTCAATTTACTTCTCTCGCCGCCTGAGTCGCTGCTGCGGCTGCTGCTGGTAGGGCTGTGTTTGGGCCTGGCCTGGCTCAGCGGCTTGCCGGCCGCCCGGTTTGGCTTGCTCAGCCCGCAGCCGCTTCAGAGCATCGGGCTGGGCCTGGGGGTGGGGCTGGTGGGACAGGTGACGGTGAATGGGTTGACGTATTGGGCCATTCAACGCTTTGGCCGGAAAATTTACTCGCCGCTGGTCATTCGTAACATTTTGCCACGCCGCCCCGCCGAGTGGGTTTGGGTGGCCTTGGCCTTCGGGCCGGCGGTGGCGATGGAGGAGCTTTTATTTCGCAGCTTGTGGTTGGGCTTATTTCAGGAGCTAATCCCTTTACCGCTGTTGATTGGGGCCACCTCGCTGCTGTTTGGCTTGATGCACCAACCGCAGGGCCTCCTGGGGGTCATCACCGCCGGGGGTCTCAACATCCTGCTGTGCCTGCTGTTTGCCGGCACGGGCGAACTACTGCCGCCGTTGACCGCCCATTACGTGATCAACCTGCTGCAAATTGTGGCGGCGTCACGGCAGCGCGAGTGGCTGGAAAATTACGAGTACCATTGACAAAAGCCCAGGGCAGTGATATGCTTTTGGTAATCAGTTTGTTATGACAAGTTAAGGAGGCAGGGTATGGCTGTTTCCTACCCCGACATTATTGGCGAATATACCGATAATCCAGAACGGTTTGAAACCGGCGGGCTGCAATACGCCGGCTATTTCGAGCCGGCCAAAATTGCGCCCGAGCAGGTGGCTAACCTGTTTTTATTTCTCCAAAATACCCTCAATGTGCCTTTGTCCGTTATCGTTAAAGCGGAGCCGCCGCAAACGGGCGGGTTGTTTGGCGGCGGCAAGCCGATGCTGAGTGTTCAGGAACCGCAGTTTCAGCTCAAGCTGGCCGGGGCCGAAGCAGGACTGCTCACCTTACCGGTCACGACCACTGGAAACGTCAAAGAAGGGGCGCACAACCTCTCCCTTGAACTTAAAGTTACCAGCGAAGGCCGGGGCCAGACCATCCGCCCCAACCAGAACCAGAGTAAGCTGGACCGTAACCTTATTGACAGCCCGGTGGGTTTAAATCTAGTCAGTACCTTGGGGGCCACCTTTACGGCCAAATCCGTCAAAAAAGCTGCTTTCCCGCTGATAGTAGAAGGCAAGCCCGACCCACCTGAGCGGGCCCCCCGCATGAAACATGCCTATGAAACTATCTGGGTGGAGAACAATGCGGAATTTTACAACCATGCCATTCAGGAATTGAACACCCGCCAGGTCAAGCTACAAAACGAATTAGTCCCCGAAGCCATCTACACAACCCTGTACGCCGAGAGCATTAACCGCTTTGCGGACACCGGGCTGCCGCTGCGCATTGGCGAGGCCATTACCCTGGCTAAAATTCTTACCTACAGTTGTCAATATTTCCTGAACAGCCCGGATCGCTACCACGGCTTGTTGGTACCCATGTGGGAACGCGCCCTTGAGGAAGGCATGGATACGACCCATGCCCTGGAAGTTATTCGCACAGCGGGCTATGCCCACCTGCTAAAGTTGGCCCTGGCGATTAGCTTTGGCCTGGTGGCTCAGGCCGTTGGCCGCCAACTGTGGCCGCTCCACGAGCGTCAGGCGGTGACCAATTTTATCACGGCTAATGTCGAGGCGGGCCAGGCCATAGACCCCGAATTTCTCTACCTGCCCCTCTTGATGGCCGGAACCTATATCTCCCCTAAAATCAAACTCGAAGGCGAAGATGTCCAGCACAGCCTGGCCCTGATGAAAAAGGCCCGGCAGGCCCGGCGGGACCTGTTTTTAGATGAAGATATGGCCCAGGCCAATCAAGTTTTTGACCAGATTATGAAAAAGGTACTGCCTTAACCCCGCCCCTTTCACTTGTTGGTCAGACTGGCCAGGCGAGCCTCCAGCTCTGCCCGCCGCGCATTGGCTGCGGCGCGACCTTCACTCATTAAGCCATCAAAGCGGCTGCGAATGTCGGCCTGTAAATCACCGCCGCTTTGGGGGGTGGTCAACAATACCGCCACTACACCGATAACCAATCCGCAAAAAAAACCAATCACAAAATTAAAGACTCGCATACTCCTGGTGAACCTCCCTGTTTCGAGCTACTTTGCGCCCATTATACCACGTTCCCCTTTTAAGAAAAAGCCTGGCTAATGGGGTTGAGATAAGACTGCTGCTTGTCTAAACCAGGGCCATGCAGTAGAATTTAGTAACTACTCGCCCGTTCAAGGCTAAGGCTGAGTCTACGCCCTTCGGCGCACCCGAAGGGGTGAGGCTAAGAGTGCAAGATCAATCTTAGCCTCAGCCTTAGCCTTTGATATGGCTACCGCTGAACAGTTTACGAGTTTAAAGCTATGACTCTTCAATCACCTTTCAGTAAAGTTCTCATTCTCATCAAAGGCGCGGGCGACCTGGCCAGCGGGGTAGCCTATCGCCTCAAGCGGAGCGGCTTCCCCTTGATTATGACCGAACTGCCCGCCCCCACCCTGGTCCGCCGCACCGTCAGCTTTGGCGAGGCTATCTACAGCGGCGAAACATGGGTCGAGGGGCTGGTGGCCCGCCAGGTGGATAGCCTGACCGCCGCCGTGCAACTGGCCTACAGCGAGCGTATTCCGGTTTTAGCTGATCCTGACCCGGCCCTGCCCGCCCGGCTGAAGCCAGCAGTGGTGGTTGACGCCATCATCGCCAAAGTCAATACCGGCACGACGCTCCACGACGCGCCGCTGGTGATCGCGCTGGGGCCGGGCTTCACTGCCGGGCAAGATTGTCACGCTGTCATCGAAACCAATCGCGGTCACTGGCTGGGCCGGGTGATTTACCCTGGCGGCGGTCCCGCCGGCGATGGCTGCGCTGAAGCCAACACCAACACCCCCGGCCAGGTCAAGGGCCATACTGCCGACCGCGTCCTGCGCGCTCCCGCCGCCGGATACGTCATTCCCCACGCTCAAATTGGCGAGCGGATTGAAGCTGGTCAGCTTATTGCCAGCGTAGCCGGTCACGAAATTATCGCCCCTTTTGCCGGGGTGCTGCGCGGGCTGGTTCACCCCAACGTTTCAGTCACACCCGGCTTCAAAATCGGCGACCTCGACCCGCGCGGCGAGGTGAGCCACTGCTTCACCATCAGCGACAAGTCGTTAGCCATTGGCGGCGGGGTGCTTGAGGCAGTATTAGCCAGCGACATAGTACGTACGAGGTGGGAGAAAGCCTGATGCTACTTGAGTTAGCGGTGGGCGATGCCTACGGCATGGGGTTTGAATACGCTCCGGTTGAATTTGTCCACACACACAATGACCTATCTGCCTATGTCAGGCATCCGCACCACAATATTCAGCCCGGCCATTATACTGATGACACCCAAATGAGCCTTGCCATAGCCGAGGCAATTGTATCAGGTCAAGCATGGATCGCTCAACTTTTGGCGGATAACTTTGTCAAAGCCTTTAAGCGTGACCCCCGTGAGGGATACGCCGGTAAATTTTATAGCTTTCTCAACCGACTTCAGGATGGAGCGCAGCTTTTATCCGAAATCAAACCCGCCAGCGACAAGAGCGGCGCGGCGATGCGCGCCTGCCCCATCGGGGTCTTTCCAACCGTTAACGAAGTTATTGAGAAGTGTACTCTGCAAGCAAAAATAACCCATGACACCCCTGACGGTATTGCTGCCGCTAACGCTGCCGCACTGATGACCCATTACTTTCTGTACCGGTGCGGGCCGAAAGCCCAACTTGGTCACTTTTTGGAAACCTACGTCCCGGGCCATCCCTGGTCGGAGCCGTGGCAGGGCCAGGTAGGCAGCCAAGGCTTGATGAGCGTTCGGGCGGCTGTCAGCGCCATTATACGCCACGATTGTCTCAGTGACATCCTCAAAGCAGCGGTCGCCTTCACCGGCGATGTTGATACCGTCGCGGCCATTGCTCTGGGCGCAGCCTCGTGCTGTCAAGAAGTAGCGCAAGATTTACCTCCTCACCTTTTTAACAACCTGGAGCGCGGCCCCTATGGCTACGATTACCTGCTAGAATTAGACCATCAACTGCTTCAACTCGTAAAGCCTTAAAAATTCACAATTCACGATTCACCATTAATGAAACTTTCTCAAGCTTTGCGAATTTCATCTGGCGATGTCGTTGCCTTTGTGGGTGGGGGCGGCAAAACAACGGCTATGTTCCAACTGGCCAACGAACTGGCCCCCCGGCTGCGGGTGCTGACAACGACCACCACTCGTATCTTTGCCGCCCAGATTAACCGCTCCCCCGCCCACGTCACTTTTGACCCAGAACAGCAAACCCTGGCCGAAATCCTGCCCAGCCTGAATGAAGCCATCGCTCAGCACGGCCAGGTTTTGCTCATTGGTCAAGCCGACGCCGCCAGCGGCAAAGCATTTGGCCTGCCGCCCCACTTGATTGACGCCCTGGCTACCAGCGGCCATTTCGATGTTATCCTCAACGAGGCCGACGGTTCGCGCATGCGCCCGCTCAAAGCACCCGCCGCCCATGAGCCGGTCCTTCCCTCTTGCACTACTCTGGTTATCCCGGTAGCAGGCCTGGATGTATTAGGCCAGCCATTGAATGACGAGACCGTTCATCGGGCCGGCCTGGTCAGTCAATTGAGCCAGACTCCCCTGAGCCAGCCGATGACAGCCGCCACCATCGCTGCTGTCTTATCTCATCCGCAAGGCGGACTCAAGAATATACCGGCGGAGGCGCGTGTTGTGCCACTGCTGAATAAGGTGGAAGGGTGGAAGAGTGGAGGGTTGGAAGGCTGGAAGGCTGGAAGGCTGGAGGCGGCGCGGGAGATTGGGGACAAATTGCTGATCCGTGAGCGAATAGACGCGGTGGTGTTGGGGTCGGTTCAGCAAGAGGAGTCGCCGGTGGTAGAGGTACGCAGCCGGATAGCAGCGGTGATCCTGGCGGCGGGCGGTTCGACTCGCTTTGGTTCGCCCAAACAGTTGGCCCGCTGGGGAGACAAAACCTTTATTGAGCAAGTGGTGGACACCGCCCTGGCGGCTGAGGTCAGCCGGGTGGTGGTTGTTTTGGGCGCGGAGATAGAACAGTGCCGGGCCGTGCTGGGCCGGCGTCCGGTAGAAATTGTAATTAATCCCGCATGGGCACAAGGCCAGAGTACCTCGCTGCAGGCCGGACTGGCGGCGCTACCTTCCAACACCGGCGGCGCGCTGTTTATGCTGGTGGATTTGCCCGGCGTGACCCCTGCTTTACTCAACCAACTTATTCAGCGCCACCGGGAAACGTTGGCGCCCTTAGTCTGGCCGGAGTTTGAAGGCCAACGGGGCAACCCGGCGCTGTTCGACCGGGCGCTGTTCCCTGAACTTCAGCAGGTTCGCGGCGATACCGGCGGCAAGCCGGTGCTGTTGAAATATCAGAAACAGGCTGAACGGGTGGCGGTAGCGGATGAAGCAGTTTTGTGGGATTTTGATCGCCCCGAAGATGTAAACCCACTGGGGAGATTGGAGATTGGAGATTACTAACCTGACTTCCCAATCTCCAATCTCTAATCTCCCTCTGAAAGGGGAAAGACATTCATCATTGAGTCTAAAAAAGCAGCCAGGCGCTCCGACTCGGTTTGAAGGAGAGGCTGAAGGTTTGGGTCAACCTCGGCGAATAACTCCCAGGTAAGTTGGTTGTTGGCCCACTGCCAGGTTCCTATAATCTGGCCGTTGACCAGCACAGCCGGTTGGGCGGCGCCGGTGCTGCTAAAAACCTGGCGCTGCTGTTTGGGATCGGCCAGGTAACGGCTGCGGCTGGCCCGATGCGCCGTCGTAAAAGGGTCGTCGGCCGGCAAAAAATTGACTGCAGGCAGCGAAGGCGGCTGGGTGGAGGACAAGGCGGCGGCCTGATCTTTCAACAACAGCAGCATGCCGGGGATGCCTTCAACCATGGTCAGGGTAGTTTTAGCGGCCAAAGCACCCACGGCGCGGGCGGTTTCGCTTTTGCCAAAGCCGGTCCAGAAGCTAATGTCGGCTTCGGTAGCCGGGCCAAAGGCGGCCAGATAAGCCTGGACCAGGGCGGCCTGGGCTTCGGCCTCACCCGGCGCAGCCGAAAGATCGAGGTTAGGATACCAATAATGGAATGGGGCGTAAACCAGACCGGCCGGGTTTTCCTGGCTCACCGCCAGTACCCCTCTGGCCGCCAACCAGCGCAAAACCAGGGCCACTGTGCTGGTCGTGCTCACTCGCCCACCCCGGCTGGTCTGGCTCAAGGGGCGCACCAGCGACGATGGGAGGCGGGCGACAATAGCCTCGGCCGTGGCCGGCCAATCATCCCCGGCCAGAATCCCTTTTTCTACGGCTTCGACCTCACTGTTATCGAGACCCCACAGCCGAAATTCACTGTTAAAATCCTGATTACGCTGGCGGGCGGTCGCAGCATGGAAGAGCAGGTAGCGCTCGACGGGCACAAGGGCGCTGGCGCTGCGCATGAGCAAGCTCTTGATGAGGGTTCGCTGTCGGTAGAGAGCGTCGAGGAGGTCGGTGGGGCTAAAGTGGATCAGCCGGGCGGAAGCCGCTACAAAAGGGGTGAGGGTCGGCTCGCCGGGCAGGGCGACCAGATCATTGACCAGGCCGAGCAGGTGAGGCGCTTTGGGGCCGGCCAGGTAATTTTTGGTCAAAATAAAGGCAGCCGTTTGCGCCTGGGAGACCCGAATCACTGGCCTACTCCTCTGGCATGTCAGGCAGAGCGGGCAAGGTACAGATAAAGGTGCTGCCCACGCCCATTTCGCTTTCCACCCACACCCTGCCCCCATACCCCTCGATAATAGCTTTAACAATGGACAGGCCCAGCCCGGTGCCTTCGATCCATTCCGAATTTTCCATCATCGGCACCCGGTAGAATCTTTCAAAAATCTGGTCTTGTTCTTCGGGGGGAATGCCTGGCCCGGTGTCGGATACCGCCAGCCGGATTTCTCCATCTTCATAGCTCAACCCGACAGTAATGCGCCCGCCCTTGGGTGTATATTTGACCGCATTGCTGACCAGATTGGCCACCACTTGGGATAGGCGCAGGTCATTACCCAAGACCCAGGGTAGCTCAGCCGGCAGATCGGCCACCAGGGTCATTTCCTTTTCAGCCAGTTGCAGTTCAAACCCGCCCAGTACATCTTCGGCAATTTCGGTCAGGTCGCAGGGCTCAATCTGTTCATCCATCTTGGCTCCGATCCGGGCCAGATCGAGCAAATTCTGGATCAAATTCTGAATCTGAGCCACGCCTTGCAGCAGGCCGCTCAGGTTAGAGCGACCTCGTTCCGACAGGTTTTCCATTTCTAACAGCATGGCAAAACCCTGGATTGTGGCCAGAGGGTTGCGTAAATCGTGTGAAACTGTCTCGACAAAGGCAGATTTCAACTCATCCAATCTTTTCAGTTCGGTAATGTCGTTTAAGGTGAGCACCGTACCCAGCCGGGCGACGTGATTAAGCGAAAGGTTAAAGATGCGCCCGTCAGACCAGGGGATTTCGCGAGTCGAGGAGGTTGAGTTCTGGTTCAATTCTTTGAGGGCGGCTTTAAGGATAAGCCCGCCCTCCACGCTTGCCAGCGCCGGGTGGTCCACCTGGGTTAAGGCCAGCAACTGCCGGCCCGCCGCGTTGGTGAAGATAATTTTTTCCTCAGCATCAATCACCAAAACAGGGTTGGGCATCCCGGTAATAAGCGCGTCCAAAGTTTCACGCTCGTGCCTGATCTGGCTAAACAGCCGGGCATTTTCCACCGCAATAGCCGCCTGTCCGGCAATCCCGGTGACAAGCGACAGATGCGACTCATCAAAATAATGGGGCTGCTCGTGGCGCAAAACCAGCACTCCGTTAACCCGGTTCTGGTGTAACAAAGGGGCCGCCAGGGCCGAATGAGTCTCGGCGTCATCCGGGAATTTCACCCAGCGGTGATGGGTTGCAATGTTATCCAGCAGCATGCCCTGCTGCTGCTGGTAAACCCAGCCCACCAGGCCCTCGGCCATTACTTTTTCAAGATTATGCGGCGATATTTCGGGCGCTTGCTCGGGTCGGGCCAAAATATAGCGGCTTACCCGGCCCTGCTCATCCAATAAGAACAAACTGCCGTGAGTAGCTTTTGTGGCTTCAACCGTCAGCCGCAAAACCTGGCCCATCACCTCATCTAAATCCAACGAGGTGTTAAATTGACGAGAAATCGTATGCATCAACTCCGTAGAGACGGCGTGTGAAATCATTATAAACGTAGGCTCCCTATCTCGATTAATCCTTTTAATTCTAGCACAATTTGCAAACCCTCACAACAGCCAGCAAAATCTCTGAAATTTTTTCTTTCAAAGCTGCTTTCCGGCTGAAGTTTGCACTAATTTTTAAGGTTAAGTTTTAGAAATCCCCTTGTCAAGACGGCAAAATAGGTGTATACTGAACTTGCTTTTACCTACAACATCTGGTATATAAGAATATAGTACCACTATATATTGTGGTTTTGTCAGCTTTATGTAAAGCTGAGAGCTAAAATGATTTACTTGCTGTCACAGCTAATTCCAAACCCATTTGCCCTCTTGAGCCTGCCAACGCCAAGTCCGTTGACCGGCCATTTTTCTCATCCACACCACTTCCTCCTGCAAAAATAAAGTAAGCGGGCCTCACTTGCCCGCCGGCCAGGCCGAGGTGACCCAGGCAATAAACTGCGGAGTCACCTTTTATTATGTAAAATAAATTAGCAGACCGAGAGGTTTTCAATGAAATGTCCTTTTTGCAATGCCACCAGCCAGCATATTTTGGTAATTGACACCCGCGAGGTAACTGACGGGATTCGCCGCCGCCGTAAATGTGAACAATGCGGCCAGCGCTTTACTACCTATGAGCGCATCGCCGCCATGAACATGCTGGTGATCAAACGCGATGGGCGGCGAGAAGAGTTTGACAAGGAAAAGCTGGTCAAGAGTATGCATGTCGCTTGCTCCAAGCGGCCCGTTTCCAGCTACGCCATTGACAAAGCCGCCCAGGAAATTGAAGCTCAACTGTATGCCCTGGGCAAAAGCGAGATTGACAGCCTGCGTATCGGCGAGATGGTCATGGACCAACTGCAAGATATTGACGACGTAGCCTACGTGCGCTTTGCCTCGGTCTACCGCCGTTTTCAGGATATTGACAGCATCACCGAAGAAATCCAGCACCTCCAGGCCCGCCGCCGCCGCGAGGTGGAACTGAAGAACCAAATCCCGCTGCCGATTGGGGGGGAGTGAGGAACAAAAACAGAAAACCGCGCCCTTCGATACGGCCTTCGGCCTACTCAGGACGCGGTTGGAACAATGCCAAAAAGTAAGCATCCTGAGTAGGTTGAGCGAAGCGAAACCGTATCGAAGCTATGTCCTGAGCTTGTCGAAGGGGGCGCGAGAGTGTCAGTTACAGAACTTACGCCGTGAGCATCCTGAGTAGCCCTGAACGTAGTGAAGGGCGTATCGAAGGGTGCGAGAGTATCACTTAGCTACAATGTCCAAAGCCTGGGTTTACATCCTCCACTGCGCCGATGGCTCTTACTACGTAGGCCACACCACCCATTTGGAATTGCGGCTGGCTGAACACCAAGCCGGCGAAGGCGGTGAATGGACCCAACGCCGTTTGCCTATTGAATTAGTCTTTTCCCAGGAAATGCCGGATAAGGATGCTGCGTTTCAAGCCGAACGACAACTCAAAGGCTGGTCACGAGCCAAGAAAGAAGCGTTGATTGCCGGGAATTGGGATTTGGTGAAGTGGTTAGCCAAGAAACCGAAGTTTCGGGGAGAGAAGTAATACAGCGTCCTGAGTAGACCGAGCGTAGCGAGGTCGTATCGAAGGGCGTAAGGTAGCTAGAGATACCCTAAAAATCGCACCCTTCGATACGCCTTTCGCTCCGCTCAAGGCTACTCAGGATGCGATTGAAACAAGATTGAGACAAGAGCAGCGTCCTGAGTAGACCGAGCGTAGCGAGGTCGTATCGAAGGGCGCGAGTTACTCGATAAATATAAATTTAATCAAGGAGTCATCGCATGACCCTCAAACATACCGAAAAAACACAACAAACGGCCACAAACGGCCACAAAACCAACGGCCATTTTGTCCACGAGACGCCAACGCTGGCTTCCAGCGCCCTCCATCCGCTGGGTGAGAAAATCTTCCTCGACCGCTACGCCCTCAAGGACGGCAAAAAGGAGACGGTCCAGGTGGGCGATACCGTGATTGTGGCGGTCAATTTGGAAACCGGCCAGCGCGAAATCGGCCAAGTTACGGCCCTGAAAGGCAAGCAGGTTACGATCCAACTGCGCGACGGCGAAACCGTAGAACGAACGCTGGAGCAGATTGACAAGCCGCTGGAAACCCACCCCGCCCATATGCTCGACCGGGTGGCGCGCGGGCTGGCCGAGGTGGAAAAAGCGGAGAAGCAGACCGAGTGGGAGGAAAAATTCCGCTGGCTGCTCGACGACTGGCGCTTTGTGCCCGGCGGGCGCATTCTCACCGCCGCCGGCACCGACCAAAACCTGACCTTTTACAACTGCTACGTCATCCCCAGCCCCAAAGACAGCCGGGGCGGAATTATGGACACGCTGACCCAGATGACCGAAATCATGTCGCGCGGCGGCGGGGTGGGTATCAATATCTCCAGTTTGCGG
The DNA here is from genome assembly GCA_015075405.1 of Anaerolineales bacterium. Lineage (GTDB taxonomy): Bacteria > Chloroflexota > Anaerolineae > 4572-78 > J111 > DSQQ01. The sequence continues at coordinate 307,180 of JABTUK010000006.1, read as the reverse complement.
CCCCATCACGCCTACGTCAAAGGGGTCAACGGCCGTTCCAGCGGCGCGGTCTCCTGGGGCGAGTTGTACAGCTTTGTCACCGGCCTGATCGAGCAGGGCGGCAGCCGGCGCGGGGCCTTGATGCTGATTATGAACATCTGGCATCCCGATGTGCTGGAGTTTATCAACAGCAAGCGCAAGATGGGTCGCATCACCAACGCCAACATCAGCGTCGGCATCACCGACGATTTTATGGCGGCGGTCAAGGCCAACGCCGACTGGCAGCTCGTCTTCCCCGATACCGGCCACGCCGATTATGACGAAAGCTGGGACGGCAACCTGGCCGCCTGGCAGGCCGCCGGCAGGCCGGTGATTGTCCACAAAACCGTCAAGGCCCGCGACATTTGGAACGCCATCATCGAGAGCGCCTGGGCCAGCGCCGAGCCGGGCATCTTTTTTGTCGAGCGGTACAACAAAATGAGCAACTCCTGGTATTACGCCCCCATTCTCTGCACCAACCCTTGCGGCGAGCAGGGCTTGCCCGGCTGGGGCGTCTGCAACCTGGGCGCGCTCAACCTGGCCCGCTTTGTCAAAGAGGGTCAAGTGGAGTGGGACAAGCTGGGCCGGGCGGTGCGTTACGCTGTGCGCTTTTTGGATAACGTGATTGACTCAACCCCCTACTTTTTTGAGGAAAACAAAAAACAGCAGCTTGGCGAGCGGCGGGTCGGCCTGGGCACGATGGGCCTGGCCGAGATGATGATCCGCCTCAAAATCCGCTACGGCAGCGCCGAAAGCGTCGAATTTCTGGACAAGCTGTACCGGTTCATCGCCAGTGAAGCTTACCTGGCCTCGGCCGACAACGCCACCGAAAAAGGCGTCTTCCCCATGTTTGAGGCCGACAAGTTTTTGCAAAGCGGCTTTATGCAAGGCATGCCGGAACCGGTGCGCCAGACCATCCGCGAGAAGGGCATCCGCAATGTGACCCTTTTAACCCAGGCCCCGACCGGCACCACCGGCACGATGGTCAATACCTCGACCGGCATCGAGCCGTTCTATTTCTGGAGCTTTAACCGTAAAGGGCGCATGGGCGTCCACGAGGAGCGGGTCGGCGTGTACGAGGAGTGGCTGACCGCCCATCCCGGCGAACCGCTGCCGCCTTATTTTGTCACGGCCATGGATTTGCAGCCTGAAGACCACGTGCGGGTGCAGGCGGCTATCCAGCGCTGGGTGGATTCTTCGATCAGCAAGACTTGCAACACCCCCAACAGCTACACCGTCGAGCAGACCCGCGAGCTGTATGAATTGATGTATGAGTTGGGCTGCAAGGGCGGCACCATTTACCGCGACGGCTCACGCGATGCGCAGGTGCTCACTTTAAAGGAAGAAGACAAGCCGCAGGAAGCGCCAAAGCCCAAAGCCCCGGAGATCAAGTGGCGCTCCCGCCCGGCTACCCTGCACGGCAATACCTATCGCAAAAACACGCCGATTGGCACGGCCTACATCACGGTCAACGCCAACGGCGGCGGCGATGAGGAGCCGTTCGAGGTCTTCATCAATGTCGGCAAGGCCGGCAGCGATGTGGCCGCCGACGCCGAGGGCCTGGGCCGGCTGGTCAGCCTGATTTTACGCATGCCCAGCCCGCTGACGCCGCAGGAGCGGGTGCAGGATATTGTGGCCCAACTGCGCGGCATCGGCTCCGGGCGGCAGCAGGGCTTTGGCAAAAACCGGATCATGAGCATGCCCGACGCCATCGCCCAGGCCCTGGCCGAACACACCGGCATCAACGCCGCCGGTGAACTACCCGGCATGCCTGAAGATGAAGTGACCCAGCTTAATTTACCCCTCAAAGGCGATTACTGCCCCGGCTGCGGCTCGGCCACGCTGCTGCACGTGGAGGGCTGCAAGAAGTGCTATGAGTGCGGGTATAGTGAGTGTTGATAGTAGGACAAACTAATAGTTTGTCCTACTCAATTAACCCTGCCACCGACGGCAAAATGAGGTCGGCGTGGGGGGCCAAAATTTTGGCTGAACTGACGCCGGACAGTACCCCGACAGCCAAACCGACTCTGGCCGCATGCCCCATCTGCAAGTCGGCCACATTGTCGCCAACCATAACCGTTTTGGCCGGAGGAACGGCCAGCAGTCGGCATAAGGTCAAGACCATTTCCGGTTCCGGTTTGATTGGGATACCATCGTCGCCGCAGGCCAGGGCCGAGACAAAATCGGCCAGACCGAGCTTGGTCAGCGTGGCCGCTGTCGGGGCGCGGTCGTCGCTGGTGGCCACGGCGATTTTGAGGCCGTGCGCTTGCAGGGTGGCGAACAGAGTGGACAGGTCGGCCAGAGGATGGGCCGTTGCTACAGGGTCGGGCGTGCGCCAGACCTGGGCTACCGCGGCCTCGGCGGCGGCGGGTGGGAGGCCCACGTCGCCAATTAATACCTGCACCGCCAGGCGGCGCAGGCCGGCCATCGGCGTGACCGACAGTGCGCCGTGCGGGGCAATCTGCCCGGTGTCGGCATAGAAATCTAACGCCTGGTAGAGCCGCTCGGCCATAGAGCGGCCGGTGATGGCTTCGAGTTTCTGGGCCAGATCAATGGCCCAGGCCCCCCACATCGCTTCAAAATGAATGAGCGTCCCATCTTTATCAAAAATGATCAGACCGGGCTGCAATTGGGTTAGGGGCGGAATCAATCGTTGCGTCATAAGTGAAATTTAAAAGACAAGTGGAAGTTGTTTTCGACTCAAAAGTTCTTTTTCTAAAAGTCTAAGCCCAAGTTCACAATATTCCTTCCGGTGGTGAAAGAGAGACAGCTACCGGATTGAAGGGGCAGCCTGGGGCGCGCCGATCCGCTCGGTGGAGGTGAAGCTTGATGAGGGGTCCTGGTAGCGGGTTCAACTGGACCGCAACCAGCAGGCCAAAGCGGCCTGGGTTTTCTGGACCTTCACCTGGGCCAATCCCACGCCAGGCGAACACAGCATCACCACCCGCGCCGTGGACAGCGAGGGCAATATTCAGCCTGCCACCGATGACCCTTTGATTGCCAACAAGCTCACCTATTGGGAGAGCAACGGCCAGATCACCCGGCGGGTAAACATTCCGGCCTGATCGCGCTCAATAATGCCCCAATCCTTCAAAATCTCCCGCGCCGCGTTGTAGCCGGGCAGACCGGTCACCCCGCCGCCGGGATGAGTCCCCGCGCCGCACAGGTACAGGCCCTCGATGGGGGCGCGATACTGGGCGTAGCCGGGCACGGGCCGCATGTACAAAAATTGATCCAGGGTCATCTCGCCGTGATGGGGATTGCCTTCTGGCAGGCCGTAAATTTGCTCCAAATCCAGCGGGGTCAGCACCTGACTGTGAAGAATGGATTTTTTGAGATTGGGTGCGTATTCAGTCAACGTATCAATCACCACCTGGCCTAGGGTCTCCCGGCAGTCGTCCCAGGCGCCTTCCCGCAGATTGTAGGGCGCGTACTGCATATAAATTGACATGACGTGCTGGCCTGCCGGAGCCAGACTAGGATCTAAGAGTGAGGGAATGGTAACATCCAGGTAGGGCTGGCGAGCAAATTGGCCGTATTTAGCCGCGTCGAAGGCTTTTTCCAGATAGTTCAAACTGGGCGCGATGCGGGTATAGCCGCGCAGATACCCCCCCCATCCCTCCCCGTTAACGGGGGAGGCGAAGGGGGGGGTAAGAGCCGTAAATTGGGGTAATTCCTTCAGCGCCAGATGCACTCGCGCTCCAGAGCCGCGATACTTGATGTTTTGCACCTGCTTGACAAAAAACGGGTCGAGGTAGGCCGGGTCAACCAGTTTCATAAACGTGGTGCGCGGATCGGCGTTGGAGATGATGGCCGCAGCGGTGATGACCTGCCCATTCGCCAGCCGTACCCCGTTGGTTTGCCCCCGCTCGACGATGATTTCGGCCACCTCGACCCCAGTGCGAATTTCCGCGCCGTAGTGCCGGGCCGCCCCCGCAATAGCCTGGGTCAGGCCGCCCATCCCACCCTTGACAATGCCGCCGGAGCCAAAAGGCTGCCCATCCCCGGCGCAGCTATAGAGCAGGGTGTAAGCCGTGCCAGCGGCGCGCGGCCCCCAGGTAATGCCGCTGATTCCCCGCGCCGCAATCAACCCGCGCACGGCATCCGACTCGAACCACTCGTCCAGCAGATCGGCGACGGACATGGGCAGGATGCGCAGGGTGTCGTGAATATCTTTTTTGCTCAACTGGCGGGCCGGACCGAGCAGCTTGAGCAGTTCCGGTATGTCTGCCGCCGCGGGCCGGGGCATATGGGGCGGTGTCACGGTCATCAACGCGCCGACCAGGCTGGATACTTTGCCGATCAGGTTGATAAAATCCGGGTAGCGAGCCGCATCTTTTTTAGAGAAATTTTCGATTTCCTGAGTGGCGCGATTGACATCGCGCCAGATGGTCAAAGCGCGGCCATCTGGCTGCGGGGCAAAGATAGCGGGATCGGCAGACAGGTATTCCAGCCCGTGCCGCTGGAGATTTAAATCGCGCACAATCGCTGGCGACAAACCGCCCAGCCCGTCGGCGCAGGAAGAGAATTTGAAGCCGGGGATCAATTCTTCCGTCACCGCCGCCCCACCGACAATGGCCCGGCGTTCCAGCACCAGCACCTTGCGCCCGGCCTTAGCCAGGTACGCCGCCATGACCAGCCCATTATGCCCCCCGCCAATGATGAGCGCATCGTAATCGTAGCGATGACGCGAGGGCAGGCGAGGCGATGAGGCGAAGAATCTGGCTCTTTTTCCTCGCTTCGCCTCCTCGCCTCCTCGCCTCATCAACATCTCGCCGCTTTTTAAGCTAGAAGCCAACTGCTTGACCTGCTGGCCCTTTTCGTTGAGTTGAGCGCGGGTCTCCTTGCCCGATTTGGGGGCAAACAACAGAGCTGTAGCTGCTCCAACCAGTCCCCCCAAAGCCGCTGCAATCAACAGCCGGGCGTTATCATTTCTCTTTGTCATAATTTGTAACTCCTCATATAATGGTTATCATCTGTAGAGATGAACGAGATAAATCAAAATTCTGAGCTTGAAGAACTCAAACGCCGGTTGGGGCCGCCCGATAAAGAGCAAATTCGACTGCTGTTACGGGTCGCCCCGGAACAGCGCCTACGCACTATGCTAGAGATGCAAGAGGTTATCCTGAACAGTTGGCATACCCGGCTGCGTAAAGCTCATCCTGAGTTGAGCGACCTGGATTTGTGCCGCCTTATGTTCAAACGGTTACAACAAAATGGCTGAGGAGACGTTTCAACTTTACTTCGATGTGTTGCAAACGCTTGAAAAAATCGGCGCGCCTTATGTTATAATTGGCGCTTTCGCTGGCACGTTTTATGGCGTTACTCGTGTCACTCTGGATGTAGACATAGTTGTGGATTTGAACGAGAAACATATCCAAGCCCTTGCTGCCACTTATTTGCCTCCCCGTTTTTATACTGACTCCGATCAAATGCGTGACTCCATTCGCCTGGGCATTTTGTTCAACATCATTGATACCAGTGAAGCCCGCAAAGTTGATTTAATTCCCCTAACGATGAAGCCGGGTTACCATTTTGCCTTAAAAAATCGTCTCCGCCGTGAGATTGCCACTAAAGGTGGGGTGCGTTTTGAGGCCTGGTTTGCTCGGCCGGAAGATGTGATTGTGGGCAAACTGATGGCCTGGAAAGAAGGACGCTCTTTTAAGCACGAGTCAGACATCCGCGATATTTTGACGGCGATAAAACTGGAGGATGATCCAGAGTTGTCTGCCTCATTTGATCCGGCTTATATTGACCATTGGGCCAGCCAATTAGGTCACGATGTGGAGCAGTTCTGGCAAAATTTACAGGATATTATCAATCTTGAGAACTGAGCGGATCATCGTTTCCCATCCTTCAAAATCTCCAACGCCGCCAGCCGGCCCGGCCCGGCGGTGATGCCGCCGCCGGGATGGGTGCCGGAGCCGCACTGCCAGTAGCCTTTGACCGGGGTGCGATAATTGGCCCAACCCGGCGCAGGCCGCAGGAAAAAGAGCTGATCCAGAGTCAGTTCGCCGTGGAAAATATTACCCTCGGTCAGGCCGATCATCTGCTCCATGTCCCAGGGCGACAACACCTGCCGGTGCAGAATCAAATCCTTGATGTTGGGCGCAAACTCGGCCAGGGTATTGACCACCGCATCGCCAAATGCCTCTCGTTGCGATGGCCACAAACTGCCGGGTTCCCCGCCCCCCTGCTCCCCCGCCCCTCCGCTCCCCTGCAAATGATAGGGGGCGTACTGCACAAAAATACTCATCACGTGCTTGCCCGGTGGAGCCATCGTCGGGTCTACGGCGGTGGGGATGGTCACATCCAGGTAAGGCCGGCGCGAGAAACAGCCATATTTGGCATCGTCATAAGCCCGCTCGACGTAATCCATGCTGGGGCAAATTTCCATCATCCCTTGCAGCAGCGACGGGTCAGACATGGCGGTGAAGGTGGGTAGCCCGTCCAGGGCCAGGTTGACCTTGCCCGACGAGCCGCGAAACTTGAAGTTGTGGATAGCCTGAGCCAAGTCGTCGGGCAGATATTCCTCGCCCAACAATTTCATAAACGTCACTTTCGGGTCGCAGCCCGACACAACTACCGGGCTGTAAATTTCTTCACCGCTGTCCAGGGCCACCCCGACTGCCTGCCCCTTCTTCACCATCACCTGGGCCACCCGCGCCTTGCAGCGAATTTCGGCTCCAAAACTGCGGGCTGCGCTGGCAATCGCCTGGCTGACCGCGCCGGTGCCGCCCTTCTGAAACCCCCAGGCAGTGAACGCTCCATCTAACTCGCCCATGTAGTGGTGCAGCAGCACATACGCCGTCCCCGGCGAGCGCGGCCCCAGATAAGTGCCGATAATCCCGTTGATAGCCGTAACCGCTTTGAGTACATCCGTCTCAAACCACTCATCCAGAAAGTCAGACGCGCTCATGGTCATCAATTTGGTCAGAGTGTAAAAACGCTTAGAGTCAAGGCTGCCAGCGTGTTTGACCATATCCAGCAGAGTCCGCAAGCCATCCAACCCTGGCGCGGTCGGATCGGGCGGAACCATACCCAAAATGGGTTTGACGGCAAAGGCCATGTCGTACATCATCTGGCTAAATTCGGGGTAAACATCGGCGTCGCGGGCCGAATGGCGGCGAATGGCCTCGCGGTTGCTGGCCGGGTCGGGGTAGAGGGCCAAATGATTGCCGTTTTCCATCGGCACAAAGGCCGTTTCCAGCGGCATCAAGTGCAGGCCATGTTTCGCCAAATTCAACTCGCGGATAACCTCCGGCCGCAGCAAGCTGACCACGTAGGAAAAGACGGTGAATTTGAAACCGGGATAAACCTCTTCCGTCACCGCCGCCCCGCCGAGAATGTGGCGCTGTTCCAACACCAACACCCGCCGCCCCGCTTTCGCCAGATAAGCCGCGCAGGTTAGGCCATTGTGCCCGCCGCCGATAATAATTGCATCGTATTTTTGTGTCATTCAGAGTATCCTTTCGATGTAGTGCAGGGGAGCGGGGGAGCAGGGGGGCTGGGGAGAAGGTCGATCCTGCTCACTCTAAATTTTACTATTTTCCCGTCCTGTTTGGAATTAACCAAGGAGTTGGATGGTTGATCATATTCACCAATTTACCCAGGAAAGCTCTTGGATAGCTCAAAAATCTTCATCGCCGCTTCAAAAGCCATCTGATACACCTCCAACTCCCGATGACTGCGTATCAGCTTTTTTTCCATTTCTCCCCTGTTCCCCCGCTCCTCTGCACCCCTACTATGCTTTCTTCCGCTCCGGCTCATAAAACGGCAGCCCCACCACCGTTGCTTCAGCCACACGGCGGTGGGCTTCGACCGTGACTTCCATCTGTACCCGTGTGCCGGGTTTAGCGTACTGGGGCTTGAGCCGGGCCAAGGCGACATACTTTTTCAGCACCGACGACCATGTGCCACTCGTGGCCTTGCCGATCTGGCGGCCGGCGGCGTAGACCGGCACGGCCTCATTCCAGGAGTGACTGGGCAGGGTCAACGGCATGCCAAACTCCCGGTAGACCGTTTCCAGCGACTCCAAATTGACCTCCAACCCCACCGTAGCCCAGGCCGGGCCGGCCGCTTTTTCGGCTCGCAGGGCCGTCTGGCCGACAAAGTAGGGTTTATCCAGGTGAACTGTCCAGCCCAGCCCCAGTTCATAAGGGGTAGATTTTTGAATTTCAAACATGGTCTGTTTGGCCGAAACAAAATCCACGTTAATCAGCAGCAGCCCGGCCTCGATGCGAGCCATATCCAAAGCAACGTTACCCACCGCCCGCAGCCGGTAAGCCTGGCCCACCTCCATCAACCTGTCCCACAACGCTTCGGCCTGCCCCGGTTCGACCCAGATTTCGTAGCCCAAATCGCCGGTGTAGCCGGTGCGGCTGATGGTGGCCGGAATACCGCCGAGATTGGCCCTGGTCAGCCGGAAGAACTTAAGCTGCGACAGGTCCACATCGGCCAGTTGGGCCAGGATGTCCCGCGAAGTCGGTCCTTGCAGGGCCAGCGCCCCCAGCCCCTCGGTCACATCCTCGATGTGAACGTCCAGACCCACGGCGTTGTCGCGCAGCCAGTGGTAGGTCGGGTCGGCGGCAGTCAGGCGGAAAAAATTCTCCTCCAGGCGCGAGAGCGTGCCGTCGTCAATAATTTTGCCGGCGTCATCGCACCAGGGTGTGTAAATAACCTGCCCGACGGCGCATTTACCCACATCCCGCGTCACCACCCGATTGACCAGTTTGAAGGCATCCCGTCCGTGGATGTGGTATTTGTACAGCGGCGAGATGTCGAGCAGCGCCGCCGCCGTGCGGATGGCGTAATATTCGTGATTGTGTTCCAGTTCATAGGTATTGGCCGATAAAAATCCGGCCCACTCCTGCCAGCTCTGGCTTTCGCACAGGGCCGAGGTGCGGGAGTAAAAAGGTGTCTGACGGGGCATTATATATCTCCTTGGAAATAAAGACGCAAAGACAGGTCAGGCGAGGGGGCGAGGACGCGAAGCGGTTCGCGTCTTCGCCCCCTCGCCTCCTCGTACCTTTAATTCAAAACAGGATGACCCAACGCCTTGAGCACTTCCTGGTCAAAAGCGGCAATCAAATCCTCCTGACCCACGTAGGCCGGACCGGGCGTATAGACCCGCGACCCGACTCCTTCCTGGGTAATCTCGCAGACGTGCCAATCCTCACGATTGGTCATGTCCCAAAACTCAACCGCCGGAGACGGGTCGAAATCGGGTTGGGCCATCACCGCCGGGTCAAACAGCCATTCACAGGTAATATAGGTTCGGTCAGGCGACTGCGGCCAGAGGGTGTGAAACATGACGTAATCGGGGTGCAGACTGAGCAGCAGGTTGGGGAAGAGCATATAATAGTAAACCCGGTTCAAATCCTCACCACTCACAGCACTCAGCGGCGTCACGCACACCGCCCCGTCGAGGGTCATGCTGCCGTGAGTGAGTTCCATATAACCGCCCAGAAAAACCCCTTTCACAAAATCGTTTTCGCCGCTCTCATAGGGGGACAGTTTGGAGAGAGCCGGATGCACCAGCGGGCAGTGATAACACTCGGAATAATTTTCGACCAGCAGCTTCCAATTGGCTTGCACCTCGTACTCGATGCGGTGGACTGAACGAAGTTTGGTAATCTGCCAGGCCGCAAATTTGTCGGACAACTCGGCTAAGAGAGAGTCAAACGGCTGCGGCTCATGCGCCAGGCTGACAAAGATAAAACCTTCCCAGGTATGGACATGGGCGCTGTGCAGGGGGTAATCCTCTTTTTTAAAATCCGGCACCTCATTCATGTGCGGCGCGCCAATCAGTTTTCCATCCAGGCCGTAAGTCCAGGCGTGATAGGGGCACTGGATTGCCTCACGGAAGTGCCCCAGGGCCTTATTGCCACACAGCCGCGCCCCGCGATGCCGGCAGACATTGTAATGAGCGCGAATCCCGTTATTGCGGGTGCGGACAATTATTAGGCTCTCTGAGCCAATTTGCTGCGCGAAGTAATCGCCCGGATTGGGGATTTGCTCCACCCGGCCCACACACACCCAACGCTCATAAAAAATCCGCTGCGTTTCTTCTCGGAAAATCTGCTCCGAGATGTAATATTGTCTGGGTAGCGTGCTGTATACTTTGCTGGTCATGGGTTCGATCCTCCTGTTAAATATTCTGTAAAAACGACCGGGGACCGGAGACCGAAGACCGGCAAATTTCTTATCCCGGTCCCCGGTCATTGGTCTTCGGTCGGATTTCACTCCAGATGCGCCGCCACGCCTCGCTTGTACAAACTGTACGCAATGATAATCCGCTGGATTTCCGAAGTCCCCTCCCAAATCCGCTCGACCCGCACCTCGCGGTAATAACGCTCAGCCACATTTTCGCGCATGTAGCCGCGCCCGCCAAAAATTTGCACGGCCCGGTCGGCCACCCGCCCAACCATCTCCGAGGCATAGAGTTTAGCCATCGAAGCTTTGGCGTGGACCAGCTTGACTTCCTCATCCGTTTTGGCCTCGTCGGCGGCTTGGGCGGCGGCATAGGTCATCAGCCGGGCCGCCCAGACCTCGGTCAGCGAGTCGGCCAGCATAAACTGGATGGCCTGGTATTCGCTGATGGGCTGCCCAAACTGCACCCGCTGCTGGGCAAAGTCGCTGGCCTCACGAATCAGCCGCTCTGCCGCGCCTACACAGCGGGCCGCAATCATCACCCGCTCGCGCCGGAACCACTCCTTGCTCAAACTCAACCCCTGGCCGACCTCGCCCAGCACGTTGGCTTGAGGCACGCGCACATTCCGCAAAGCAATCTTCAAATGTCCGGCGATGAGATGGTGCATGTAGCGGGGATGCTCCAACACCTCCACCCCCGGCGAGTCCAGATCCACAAAAAAGAGGGTGTTGCCGTCGCCAACAGCCGGGTCGGTGGCCGCCTGGACAATGGCAAAATCGGCCAAATCGCCAAAGGTGACGTGCCACTTTTCGCCGTTGAGCACCCAGGCGTCCCCATCGCGCACCGCCGTCGTTTCCATTTGGCTCGGATCGGAACCGGCCCCGGCCTCGGTGATGGCGTAGCAGTCCTGCCGTTTGCCTTCGCAGGCCGGGCGGACATATCGTTCCACCTGCTCCGGTGTAGCGACAGTGAAAGCAATCGCCGGGTCGGGAATAACAAAGCCCAGCCCATTTGTCACCTGCCCAATTTCCTCGCTAACCACCACCTGTTCCAGCCAGTTATAACCCTGGCCGCCCATTGCTTTGGGCAGCGCAAACCCATTCAAGCCCAACTCCCTGGCCCGGCCCTGCAAACGAGCGCGCACTGCCGGGTCCAGCCGCCCATCGGCCAGTTCCACTTCAATTTCCAGCGGCAGCAGGTCCTTATTGACAAATTGTCTCACTTGTTGCTGCAACGTTTTCAATTCAGGCGAAAGTTGGAAATTCATAGGACCTCTTTCTTTATTAGTCCACAGATGAACCCAGATGGACACAGATAAAATTTTTGTTTTTTATCTTTATCATCTGTGGGTATCTGTGGACTTTTTCATATAGGTGTCCAGAAAAATTCTCTCTCAACCATCAAGGTAGCAGGTAGCAAGGTAGCACAAATTTATGACCTGCTACCTGCTACTTGCTACCTGTTTTAGCGGCGAAAACTTTTCTGGATCGGCTATATTTAGGAACTATCAGCGCATCTACCGCGACGGCCCCACTGGGTAAAACTATGAGTGGGTTAATATCAACCTCGGCAATCAGGTCGCCCAGGTCGGCAGCCAGGGCCGCCAGCCGCATGGCGGCGTCTACAACCGCCTCAATATCTGCCGCCGGATGCCCGCGCGCCCCCTTGAGCAGCGCGGCGCTCCGCAAACTCAGCAGCGCCTTCCGCACATCTGCCGGGGTGGTGGGCAGCATCAACAGCCGGTGATCGCGCAGCACTTCGACAAAAATGCCGCCTGTGCCCAGCGCCAACATCGGCCCAAACTGCGGGTCGTTGACCAGACCCAGCAGCAGTTCCACCCCCGCCGGAATCATCTGCTGGATGAGTACCCGCGAACCAAAGCGATCCTCAAACTCAAGATAAAATTCGGTCAAAGCTGCCGCGTCCCTCACATTGAGCCGTACCCCGCCCCGGTCGCTTTTGTGCAGTTCTCCGGCGGCGGTTTTCAGAGCCAGCGGATAACCTATCGTCTCGGCCACATAAATGGCCTCGGCCAGCGAAGTCGCCACTGCCTCCGCCGGAGTCGCTATCCCATAGGCCCGCAAAATTTCCTTGCTGGCAAATTCGTCAAGGGGGCCGGTGGCCGATTGCAATAGTTGACGCAATTCGGTCAGGAGCGTGAGGCGTGAGGCGTGAGGCGTGAGGCGTGAAATCTCCTCTGCTCCCCCGCCTCGCCGCCTCGCCTCTTCGCCGCCTCGCCTCTTCGCCTCCCCGCCTCTTCGCCTCTGAAACTCACTGTACTCCAACACGTGCCGGATGGCCCGCAAGCCCGTCTCTGTACCCAGCAGCACCGGAATGTCGGCCTGGCGGAGGCGCGAAATCTGGCTGTCCCCGGCGGCGGCGGCGAGATGGACCAAGAATGTCAGCGGATGGGTTAGGTGAGGCTGGGCGGCCAGGGCGACCTCGACGTAGGTTGGGCTGAAATCGCTGGCGTGAGTCAGGTCTACGGCAAAAACATTCAGGCCGGTCAGCGGGTCGGAGTCCAGGGTTTGCAGGCACTCCTGAAAAATACGGGCATAGTCGTTGCCGGTTCCCCAGGCATCGAGGGGATTGATGGGATCAAGGCCGGGTTCGAGAATTTCGGCCAGACGAGCCGACGTGGCCTCGGAAATGGGCGTAAATTCGATGCCCTCGGCTTCGGCCAGGTCAACCAACATGCCGCGCTCGCCGCCGGAGTCGCAGATGGCGGTGATGGTCCGGCTTGAGGCGCGCATGCCGGTCGCCAATAGTTCCAGCGTGTCCATCAGCTCATCGGGCGATTTGACCCGGCGCACCCCGTAGTAGGCAAACAGAGCCTCGTAGGCCGCATCGGCCCCGGCCAACGCGCCGCTGTGAGCCTGGGCCAGCCGCGCCCCGCGCTCGCTCCGCCCCACCTTGAGGGCTACAATCGGTACGTCACGCTCCGCCGCCTCGATCAGCGCCGCTTTGAAGGTCTGCGGGTCGCGCACCGTTTCCAAAAAGAGGCCGATGACCCGCGTGGACGGGTCAGTCAGGGCAAACTGAATATAGTCGGCCAGGCTGGTGACCATTTCGTTGCCGGAGGAGATAGCGTAGTTGAAATGCACCCGCCGGTTATTTTGTAAAAGAGCATCCCACATCGAGCCGCTGTGGCTGATGAGCGTCACACTTCCGGCGGGCATGGCCGGGTTCGACTCATAACCGGAGACCGCCAACCGTTCTTCCAGGGCAAAAAAACCCATGCAATTCGGCCCGCAGACGGCTATGCCGTTGGCGTTGGCAATTTCAGCCAGTTGATCCTGCAAAGAAACGTTTGAACGTTGAACGTTCAATGTTGAATCCTCAGCCGGTGAGTTGATACCCCCCTCCTGCTCCCCCCGCGCACGGGGGGAGGGAGAGGGGGGTAAATACGCGCTGGCAAAGATAACCGCCGCCGGAATTTCCAGCGCGGCTGTTTCCTGAAAGGATTCGAGCAGCCGCCCGTTGGGCACGGCCAGGATGGCGCAGTCGGGTCGGTTGGGCAGGTCGCTGAGCGAGGGGTAGCAGGGCTGGTCGTAGAGGGAGTGGTAGCGGGGATTGACCCCGTAAATCTGGCCGGTGTAGCCAAAATCACGCAAATTGGCGTAAAGTCGTCCCCCAAAACGGCCCGGCTGGCTGATGCCGACCAGCGCCACTGAGCGCGCGCCCAGCAGCGGAGCCAGGTTTTGTCTAGGCATAAGCATATTTGGGGGCAAAAGCATGAGATCGCAGCACCTCGCGCAAGGTATCCTCCAAAAGGCTGGCGGTGTCGGCAATATCTTGCAAAGAATGGGCTGCGCTCAAAAACCACGGCTCACGCGAGTCAGGGTCAGGCATCACTCCCCGCTCAATCAGATGACTGGCCACTTGGTCATGCAAGGCCCGGTTGGAGACCAACCAATCCCGATATTCTTTGGGCGCTTCTTCGCTAAACCAGAAACTGAACATGCTGGGGTGGCCGGAAACACTAAAAGGTACCCCAATTCGCTCCAACACTTCGGTGATGGCTGTTTGTAACTCACGGCCTCGTTCAGCCACAACTTCCAACGCATCGGTCTTGGCCAGGATGTCGAGCGTGGCATTAGCCGCAGCCAGGCCCACCCGGTTGCCGGTATAGGTTCCCCCGTGCGACACGCCCTGCCCAATTTGTTCCATAATATCGCGCTTGCCGCCAAAGGCAGCGATGGGGTAGCCGTTGCCCAGGGCCTTGGCATATGTCACCAGATCGGCGGTGACGCCAAAATGTTCCTGCGCCCCACCGCGGGCAATACGGAAACCGGTTTTGACCTCGTCCATAATCATGACAATGCCGTTTTCATCACACAAGCGGCGGATCAGCTCCAGCCAGCCCGGTTCCGGCAGAATCCCCCCGCAGTTGCCCAGAATTGGCTCAACGATGATGGCCGCCACATCATGCCAAGACTGATCTACCTCATCTTCCAGATCTTCCAGGTCATTAAAAGGGAGCATAATAACCATATTACGCACGGCTTCGGGAATACCGGAGCTAACCGGAATGGCTACCGGGCTGTAGCGGCTACTGTGAACATCGCCGCCAATGGCCGAGGTAAACATGACATAGTCGTGCAGGCCATGAAATTGACCTTCAAACATAATAATTTTTTCCCGCCGGGTGTAGGCGCGGGCCAGGCGAATAGCATGCATGGTCGCTTCGGTGCCGGTGGTGGTGAAGCGCAGCATGTCTACCCCCGGACACATAGCCGTGATTTTACGGGCTACCTCCTCCTCCAGCGGCGTACCCAGAGCAAAACTCTGACCATGCCGGATGGCCTCGCAGACGGCATCATCCACCCGATCATCGGAGTGGCCGAGAATGACCGGGCCAAAACCCAGGCGGTAATCAATGTAACGATTACCGTCAATATCCCACAGATGCGCCCCTTTGCCACGATCAATATAACGAGTTTCGGTCGGCCCCCAGTACCGAAAGTTGGACGTGACCCCCAACGGTAGTAAGGTTGAAGCAGCTTCAAACAGAGCATTGGATTTGGTTAAAGACACCATAAATGACCTTTTCCTTTTTTAACAGCCTGTTGGCTTGCTTTACTTTTCCGCATTGTACCAGTATTTTAATATATTGTCAACAGATAATTAGCCATTTTGGTATCGAAATTATAGCAAAAAGTCATTTTTTTTGATGTTTTTTGTTTATTGGGTTTTTGCCCCTATATTTCCATAAGACAGATTGACATGAGGGTTGAATAACGTAAAATAAACGGACAGTATCAAAAGCCAGATATTTGAGGTGAGAGCCTAATGTCTATCACCTTTGTACTTGGAGTGTCAGTGACCAAATCCCCCAAAGTTGATGAGATAGATTTGGCGATCATCCGCAAGCTGCAAGCGGATGGTCGCCGGCCTTACGCCGAGATTGCAGCGGAATTACGCTTAGCCCCCTCAACCGTTCAACAACGGGCCAACCGCTTAATTGATTCCGGTTTAATCAAAATATCTGCTGCGGCTGACCCCTTGACTCTGGGAGTTTCAGTTTCGGCTATGTTAGCCATCAAAGCCGAAGGCACTATGTTACGCGAAGCCGCCGCCGAAATTGCCAAATTTTCCGAAGTGGGCTATGTAGCCATCTGCACCGGCCCCTACGACATCTTGGTGGAAGTGGCCTGCCGCGACAATGACCATCTGCTCGACTTCATCTCCGACAAGCTGGCCGAAGTCGAAGGAGTGCGCGAGATCGAGACCTTTTTGTATTTGCGGATTGTGAAGAATACGGATTTGTGGTAGGAAGACCGCCGACCCGTTCGACAGGCTCAGGGCAGGCCACTGACGGCCGACCGCCGAAAAAACGACCTTTTATTTAAGGAAACAAAAAACGGTAGCGGATGGCTACCGTTTTTTGTTGAATAGCCCGAATACGTTAGTTTTTTAGCAAAAATCAGATAGGAATGGAATCTACTCGTCCATCCCATTTTCTATTGGAGAATTACCTTTGATCTACGGGCGTTTGTGGGCTGAACTCCATCAGGCCAATGTCCTGATCGGCGTCGGTTTCAACAGCCTGCGGCGCGCCAGCCTCATCGGGTATGATAAAAAAATCCATTAGACCTATGTCCTCATCCATACCCATCCCAACTGTCGGGAGTACTTCAGCTTCCTCGAGTACACCGGTGAGTGCTCCATAACCAGGGCTGAAGAATTCAAGCAGGCCAATATCGGCATCAGGGTCAACTTCATGTTTTACCTCAGCCTTGGGGGGCGCCTCAATAGTGTGTTGCCCGTTAGGCTCGGGTCCGCTGGCTCGTACTATTGGCGCCCAGGCTGTAAGCGCGATCAGCGAGAGCACCACTGAGCTTATTATCAGGGTAGAAATGCCTTGATGGACCACGGTTTGGGCTTTTCCTCTTGGGTTGAACAGCTTAAAAATAGGTTTTGAGTTCATGGTTTATTCTCCTTTGGTTTTGGTTTGATGAGATACTTGATATTTGTTAAAATTGTTGGTATCATTCAACCACAGTTCAGGTTCAAAGGTAAGGTCATTCCGTGACCCTAACAGTGACCCAAAAAGTGACCCAATCAGCCCTGGAGTTGTTGGGCTGTTCCAACAGGTAGTGAGAGTGGATGATGGATAATGACCCCACCTTCGGTGAATGGCTCAGACGCCGCCGCCGCGAATTGGACTTAACCCGACAGGAACTGGCCCATCGCGCCGGCTGTGGGGTGACTACGCTGCGCAAAATTGAGGCGGGTGAACGCCGTCCCTCCAAAGAACTGGCCGTGCTCTTGGCGACCGCTCTGGATATTGCGCCGGAGGAATACGAGCGATTCATCACCTTTGCCCGGACAGAACCCTATCCCACCCGGCCCCCACCCCCACCTCCTGCCACCCGACCCCCTAACCCCTCGCCCGTCCCAGTTGTGGCGACTCCCCTGCCGCCTTTCCTGATCCAAGATACATCCATAGTAGAACCAGCCCCTGTCTTCGTTGCCCGCGAGCGAGAACTGGCCGAGTTAGCGACCGCCTTAGCGACGGCTCGCTCTGATCAGGGGCAAATCCTCTTCGTCATCGGCGGGGCCGGCCGGGGCAAGACCACATTGCTGCAAGAGTTCGCCCGCCGTGCCCAGGCAGGCGATCCTGAATTACTCGTCTTCAGTGGTAACTGCAATGCGCATACCGGCCTGGGCGACCCCTATCTACCCTTTCGCGAAGCCCTGAATATGCTAACCGGCGATGTGGCAGCCAAATGGGGCGCTAGACTTATCACCTCAGGGCACGCTCGGCGGCTGTGGGAGTTGATGCCCCTCACCGTACCGGCGCTGGTGAAGCAAGCGCCTGACCTGATCGGGAGTTTTATCCCGGCTGAACCCTTGCTGGAGCGAGCGGCCACCTTTGCTCCCGCTAACGCGCCCTGGTTCAAGCAATTAACGACGCTGACTACCAACGATCAGCGAGCCAGCTTGGAACAGAAACAGATCGTGACCCAATATATGGCCCTGCTCAAAACCGTGGCCGCCCAGCGCCCCTTATTGCTCATCCTGGAAGACCTGCACTGGGTTGACGCCTCGTCCAATGCCTTGCTCTTTCACTTGAGCCGGGAAGTGGGTTATGATCGGATATTAGTCGTCGGCTCCTACCGGCCGGACGAAGTCGCCTTGAGCCAAGGTGAGGTGCGCCATCCCTTGGCCGAGATGATGGGCGAACTCAAGCGGCGGCACGGCGACATCTGGCTCGACCTGGGCGACCTGGCCCCGGCGGAAGGGCAGCGCTTTGTGGCAGCGTATTTGGATACCCAGCCGAACCGATTGGGGCAGGCGTTTCGAGCGGCCCTGTTCCAGCAGACCGAGGGGCATGCCCTGTTTACGGTTGAACTGCTGCGGGAGATGCAGGAACGGGGAGATTTGCGCCAGGATGCCGAGGGCTATTGGGTGGAAGGCGAAGCGATCAAGTGGGCCAAACTGCCTGCCAAAGTAGAAGGCGTGATTGAGCAGCGCATCACTCGCTTGACCGCAGACTTACAAGCCGTCCTGGCCGTTGCCAGCGTCGAAGGCGAAACCTTTACCGCCGAGGTGGTGGCCCGTGTCCAGCAGGTGAACGAACGGGGGTTGGTGCAGCAGTTGAGCCGGGAACTGGATAAACAACACCGGCTGGTTACGGCCCAGGCGTTGGACAGGGTGGGTCAGCAGCGTCTATCCCGGTACCGCTTCCGGCACTATCTCTTCCAGCATTACCTGTACCACAACCTGGATGAGCTGGAGCGGGCCTATCTGCACGAGGCCGTTGGCCTGGCGCTGGAGGCCCTGTACGGGGAGCAGACGGAGCAAGTGGCAGTTCAGTTGGCCCGCCATTTTGAGCAGGCCGGGCTGATGGAGAAGGCGGTGCGTTATCTGCGGCAAGCGGGCGACCAGGCCCGGCGCGTCGCAGCGCCGCATGAGGCCATCCGTTTCTACCGAGCCGCCCTGGAGCGCTGGCCCGCCGCGGAACAGGTCGGGCGAGCGGAAACTCTGCGCCAATTGGGTGAGTGCTTGTGGCTGACCGGCCAGTTCCAGGAGGGTCTGGCCGTCTGTGAAGCCGGTCAGGCCCTGTTTGAGCAGCTCGGCGACCGGGTGCAAGCAGGGGCCGTGCAGCGGCTGATGGGGCGCTTGTATTGGGAGGGCGGCGACCGGGCGCTGTCGCTGCACCATTACTACCTGGCCCTGGCGATGTTGGAACAAGAGCCGGAGAGCGTCGAGTTAGCGCATGTGGTCAGCGCCATTTCCCAGATGCACATGTCGGCTAATTACCTAGATCAGGCGATAGCCTGGGGCGAGCGCGCCCTGGCCCTGGCCGAGCGCCTAGGGGCGGAGGAGGTCACGATCCATGCCTTGAACAACATTGGCTCAGCTTACATGTATTCCTACCGAGACCCGGAACGGGGCCTGGCCATGTTACAAGACAGCCTGCGCCGGGCCTTGACGAAGGATCTGCCGCACGACGTCTGCCGGGCCTACGTCAATATGGGTGACGGCTTGATCTGGATGTGCCGTTATGCGGAAGCCAGAACGACTTTGGAAGAACTGCTGACTTATGCCACCCGCGTTCACGCCAGCGTAAATGTCGGCTTCGCCCTGGTGCGATTGGTTGAGCTGGATTGGCTTGGCGGGCAGTGGGCCGCAGCGCTCGCTCGCCGCCAGCGCCTATCGGAGTGGATGGAGAGCCTGCCGACCTTGACGGTGCCGCGAGTTTGGGCCAGCGCCTTACTGGGTTGGATGCACAACGACCTGGGCCAGCCCCAGGCAGCGCGACAAGCGTTAGAAGATGAGCTGCCTGGAGCTAGAGGGCTGGCCGAGGTGCAAGCAACCGTACCTCACCTGGGCCAATTGGCGCGGGCTTTGGCCGGCCTGGGTTTGGAAGTGGAAGCGGCGGCCCTCATGCAGGAGTTTCTGGAGGTGATTGATCGCACGCCCGACGCTCACCCGGCGGCCAGCACCCTGCCGTTGCTTTTCGCCTGCCGGTGGTTAGCCAGCCAGCCCGGTGTGGGGGGGCTGCTGGCTGCCCGGGCCTGCTTGCGGCGGCTGGAACGGGCTTACGGTCAGGTTAGTAACCCGGAAACGGAAGCGGCTTTCCACGAGGGACGGGGGATCATCGCTCTGGCTGAGGAGAATCCCACTCAGGCTGTCGAGTCGTTTAAATACGCCGTTGCCGGGTGGCAAGCCTTGAACCGCCCCTATGACCAGCTTCGCGCCCTGCATGGTCTCAGCTCCGCTCTGGAGCAATTGGATGACCTCCAACAGGCGCGGGCCGCTCGTGACCAGGCGCTCCATCTGGTTGAGATGCTGGCGACTCAACTCGATGACCCCACGCGGAAAACTTCGTTTCTTAACGCGCCGTTGGTTCAGGAAATTCGGACTTACCTCATTCGCGGTAATTGACGGGGAAAAAAGCAGAAGCCCAACGAATGCTGGCCGAGGTTGTCGGTATTTAATCAGCCTACTCCAAAGCCCGCAGCACTTCCCGATCAAACGCAGCCGGCAGGCTTTCGGCGGCGGAGTAGGGACCTGGTGTGTAGACTCGTGAGGTCAGCCCTAACTGCGACAACTCGCAGACGTGCCAATCCTGGCGGTTGGTCATGTCCCAAAATTCCACGGCCCCGCTTGGATCAAAGCCGGGCTGGGCCATCGCCGCTGGGTCAAACAACCATTCGCAACTAATCAGGGTCCGGCCCGCGCTTTGCGGCCACAATAAATGGAACATCACGTAATCCGGGTGCAGGCTGAGCAGCATGTTGGGGAAAAGGGAGTAATAATAGACCCGGTTCAAATCCTCGCCCGACACCTCTCCCAGGGGTAGGGCGCAGGTGCGGCCATCCATCGTCAGGCTGCCACTGTCGTGGTTGATGTCCATAAAACCGCCCAGGTACGGCCCTTCGTAAAGGTCATTCTGGCCGCTGCGATAAGGGGAAAGGGCGGCCAGGGCAGGGTGAATCAGCGGGCAGTGGTAGCACTCGGAGTAATTTTCGACCAGCAATTTCCAGTTGGCGGCTACCTCATACTCGATACGGCGGGCCGAGCGCAGTTTAGCAATCTGCCATTGGCTGAACTTGCCAATGAGCGGGGCAAACGCCTGCTCAAACGGCTCTGGCTGGCGCGACAGGTTGACAAACAAAAAGCCCTCCCAGGAAGCTGTGGCGGCGGTATACAACGGATACTGGCCCTTATCGAAACCTTCCACCTCATTCATATGGGGCGCGCCAATCAACCGGCCATCCAGGCCATAGGTCCAGGCGTGATAGGGGCATTGAATGGATTGCGGGAAATGGCCGCTGGCCGTCGTACACATGCGCGTCCCCCGATGCCGGCAGACATTGTAGAAAGCCCGCGCCCGGCCATCTTGCCCCCGCACGATAATCAAACTTTCCTGGCCCACCGCCTGCATAAAATAATCACCTGAGTTGGGAATCTGTTCCTCGCGCCCCACACACAACCAGCGTTCGTAAAAAATGCGCTCCACCTCCTGTTGAAAGACATCCTCCGCCGTGTAGTAATTACCCGGCAGCGTACTGGCCCCCTTAACCGGCGTCGAAAATTGACTCACCATGACCATCATATCCTCCTTCGTAAATAGCCCTCACCCCCAACCCTCTCCCGGTGGGCGAGGGGAGCAAGCCAGGAGTTCCCTCTCCCCTTGGGAGAGGGTTAGGGTGAGGGCAAATTTTCATTATCGGTGGCGTGCCACAGGTTCGTGAACACTCCTCTTAAAATAGTTATCCGTAACCAGTTATCAGTGATCAGTTTGACTGATGACTGGCTACTGATGACTGAACACTGTTTGGCGGAGTATATTCAGATTGGGAAAATTTGTCAAAAATATTGAAATGACGTATCATAATATGAACTTTTTATAAGTAACATTATTTAACTGGCCCATAGTGCGTAGTGCGTGAAAAATCCTACGCACCACGCACTACGCGCCACGTTTACTCAATTTTGACAAAACCTGCTCCCGCTCCTATAATCGGTTCACATTTTGTAATGTTATTTCAAAATTTGAAATTATGCTAAAGATGCAAGTTAACGAACCCTACCCCGGAACTCAGGCCGTGCTGCGAGCGATTGCGCTGCTCAAAGCGTTTTCCGATGAGCGGCCACAATTGGGGCTGGCCGAATTGGCCCGCATGGTGGGTTTGAACAAAACAACCACTTACCGGCTGCTCACCGCGCTGGAGAGCCAGGGGTTAGTGGCCCGCAATCCGGCCAACGAGACCTATCGGCTGGGGCCGGAAGTCATTTCCCTCGGTGGGCGGGCGCTGCGGGCCAGCGACCTGCGCTCGATCAGCCGGGCCGAACTGGAAGGGCTGGCTCGCGCCACCGGCGAAGCAGCGACTTTGGAAACTCTGGTAGGGTTAGAGGTGCTGGTGTTGGACGATGTCTCCGGGGCGCATTTGGTGGGCGCAACGCAGTACATCGGGGCGCGCTGGCCGGTCCATGCCACCTCGACGGGCAAGGCGCTGCTGGCTTTTTTGCCGGAAGCCGAACTGGAAGCGATTCTGGCCGCACCGCTGGCCCAGGTAACCGAACAAACCATCACCACCCCGGATGTTTTACGCCGCGAACTGGCCTCCATCCGGGAACAGGGCTACGCCCGCGCGGTTGAAGAGCTGGAAGTAGGCTTTTCGGCTGTTGGCGCGCCCATTCGTAACCACAATGGGCAGGTGGTGGCTGCGCTTAGTATCAACGGCCCCAGCGCCCGCCTGACCCCGGAGCGGCTGGCTGAGATTGCCCCGCTGGTGGTCGCAGCCGCCGCGCGTGTTTCGGAACAGTTAGGATACAAATAAATTTACGATTTACGATTTAAGATTTACGATTAGGTTGGCTCCTCAAAATCGTAAATCGTAAATCGTAAACCTAAAATCGAGTGAGGTTTTGCCTATGCCTATCCCTACCCCCTTTCACAGCCGCACCTCGGCTCTGTGCGAGAGCTACGAATGGCGCAACTGGTCCGGCTATTTGTCGGCCGGTTTGTACGAGCCATCGCATGAGCGCGAGTATTACGCCGTGCGCAACTCAGCGGCCTTGTTTGATGTGTCACCTTTATTTAAATATGAAATCACCGGCCCCGACGCCGCCCGGCTGGTCAACCGGATCATTACCCGGGACATTAACAAGTGCGCGGTCGGCCAGGTCTATTACACCCCCTGGTGTGATGAAGCCGGCAAAGTGATTGACGACGGCACCGTTTCGCGTCTGGGCGAGAACCATTTCCGCATCACGTCGGCGGACCCTAGCCTGTTTTGGTTTGGCGACTGCGCCTATGGTATGAATGTCACGATTACTGATGTGTCGGCGGATTTGGCCGCACTGGCCCTGCAAGGTCCCAACGCCCGTAAAATCCTCAAGGAGTTTGTCAAAGGGGCAGACCTGGACAGCCTCAAATATTTCCGCCTGGCCGAGGGCAAGTTCGACCGCCACCCCCTCACCATCACCCGCACCGGCTACACCGGCGATTTGGGCTACGAGCTGTGGGTGTCGGCCAAACACGCCGAGCGGTTGTGGGATATGCTGATGGAAAAAGGGCACGGCTACGGCATTACCCCCGCCGGGATCATCGCCCTGGATATTGTCCGGGTAGAGGCCGGGCTGCTGCTGATCGAGGTGGATTACATCTCCTCACACAAAGCCTTGATTGAGGCCCAAAAATCTTCGCCCTTTGAGCTGGGTCTGGGCTGGGCGGTGGCTTTGGATAAAGGCGATTTTGTGGGCCGCCGGGCGCTGCTGGCCGAGAAAAAGAACGGTTCCAAGTGGGCCTTTGTCGGTCTGGATATTGACTGGCCCGCCCTGGAAAAACTGTACGCTACGGTTAATTTGACCCCCCGTCTGGCCGGGCGAACTTCCCGTGTGGCCGTGCCGGTCTACAACAAAAACGGCAAGCAAATCGGCCAGGCGACCAGCAGCACCTTCTCACCGATTCTCAAAAAATACATCGCCCTGGCCACCATCGAGAGCCAATACGCCGCAATCGGCACGCCGGTGAATATGGAAGTGACGGTCGAGTACGCCCGCAAGCAGGCCCCGGCGACAGTGGTGAAAATGCCGTTTTATGAGCCGGAGCGGAAGAAAAAATAACGTGATGCGTGATGCGTGAAACGTGAGGTTTTTACGCATCACGCATCACGTATCACGAGGTCAATCATGACAAATAACAAATATGATGCAATTATTATCGGCGGAGGCCATAACGGACTGGTCAATGCCGCGTACTTAGCCAAAGCCGGCAAGAAAGTGCTGGTGCTGGAGCGCCGCCATCTGGTCGGTGGGGCGACGGTGACGGAAGAGGTTTTCCCCGGCTTCAAATTTTCGGTTTTTTCTTATGTGGTCAGCATTTTGCGGCCCGAAATCATCCGCGATTTGAATTTGCCCAAGCATGGGCTGACCATCCTACCCCTGGAAAGCACCCTGACTCCCCTGCCCAACGGCGATTATCTCTACCGTGATGGCGACCATTTCCGCACCCTGCGCGACATCGCCCGTCACTCGCCCCGCGACGCCGCTGCCTACGACGACTACGCCCGCTGGATGTATCACATGGCCAAAGCGGTCAAATATATGCTCGGCATCATCCCACCCGACCCAACCACTCTTAACCCCAAGGATTTGGGCGGTCTGGCAGCGCTGGGTACGCACATTGCCAACCTGGGAGCGGAACAAATTTATATGCTTGGCAAGCTGATGACCATGAGTTCCGCCGACTTTCTGGAGGAGTGGTTTGAAAGCGACCCGCTCAAGGCAACCATGTCGGCCAGCGGTATCATCGGCACCTATTTAGGGCCGCGCTCGCCGGGGACGGCCTATGTGTTGCTGCATCACTACATGGGCGAGATTGACGGCGCTTTCCGGGCCTGGGGCTTCCAAAAGGGCGGCACCGGCGCGATTGCCGAGACGATTGCCAGCGCGGCCCGCTCCTTCGGTGTGGAGATTCGGCTCAACGCGCCGGTCAAACAAGTTCTCATCAAAAATGGCCGGGCCACCGGGGTGGTCATGCAAAACGGCGATGAGCTGGAGGCCAAATACATTGTTTCCAGTCTCGATCCCAAACGCACTTTCCTCGATCTGCTTGAGCCGGGCCATGTGCCGGAAGAGCAACTGGCCTATATCCGCAAATTCAACATTCGCGGCTCGTCGGGTAAAGTGAATCTGGCCCTCGACGCCCTGCCCAACCTGGCTTGCATGCCCGGCGAAGGGCCGCATCTGCGCGGGGCCATTTCGATCAGCCCCAGTGTTGACTACCTGGAACGGGCCTACGACGACGCCAAGTACGGCAACTTCTCGCAGAAGCCGTACATTGATATGATTATTCCTTCGATGATTGACCCGGATATGGCCCCACCCGGCAAGCACGTCATGTCCTGCTTTGTGCAGTACGCGCCCTACAAGTTGCGCGAGGGCACCTGGGAGGAGAAGCGGGAAGCCTTCGGCGATGCGGTGGTAGACACGCTGGCGGAGTACATTCCCAATTTGAAGGACATTATTCTGTATCGCCAGGTGATGACCCCGTGGGATATTGAGCAGGTGACCGGCCTGTCTCAGGGCAATATCTTCCAGGGCGAGTTGAGCCTGTCGCAGCTCTTTTTCCTGCGCCCGGCCCCCGGCCTGGCCCAGTACCGCACCCCGATCAAGGGCTACTGGCAGTGCGGCTCCGGCACCCATCCCGGCGGCGGCATCACCGGCGCGCCGGGCCGGCTGGCGGCATTGGAGATTTTGAAGGATTGGAAATGACCTCTTGCTTGCGTCACCGGCCTATGCTACCATAACTTGGGATGACTGATGAGAAAACGGATGCCTTAAACTTGCAAAAAACAGAATGGATCACTGCCAAGGGTGAGGTTGTGTGTTTGGTATATGATGAAGCCGAAGATATCCTTGAAGCATTCTTTGGTGACAATGAGCCAGCAACCGGCATTGAACTGACCGATCATATCCTACTCCGACTCAATCAAACTACCGGGCGGGTCGTAAGCCTGACCCTGCTTCACTTCTCCATCCTGGCCGAGCGAACCGAGTATGGGCCGCGCAGCTATCCGCTCGATAACCTGAAAGGACTGCCAGAGACATTGCGTGAGTTGGTTATTCGGGCGCTGACCACCTCGCCGGTTGATGAGTTTCTCAAACTCTCTTATTTTCAAGCCTCGCCCACCAAGCGAGTGCCATTCACGTATGTCGAGCCGTCTCGACTGGCTGTGGCGGCTTGAGGATAGACAACTTTTGCAGTACACATCGAAGGATAACACGATGAACTTTCAACGAATCACAACTAATCCCGAAATCTGCGGTGGCAAGCCCTGTATTCGCGGTTTGCGTTTTCCGGTGTCGCGGCTGTTGGGGTTGTTTGAAAAGAGGGGCAAAAATAATGGTCACAGTACCCATCAAAGATGAATATGTTGAAGTTTTGACCGTTTTCGGCAATCTGGAAGCCGCCATTGACCTGGCGCTGCAACGCTATACTATTGAGCAGATCACCGCCAAAATGGCCGAACTACGCCAAAAGGATGCGGCCTATCAAGCCAAATATAAGATGGATTATCCTACTTTTGCTCAACGCGCCGCTAAAAATGAAAAGTTTATTGAGAAAATCGAAACGACCAACAAGCTGTGGGAAGTTGACCTGGCCGATTGGGAATTCTGCCATAAAGGAATCGAGGATTGGAGCCGCAAGTTGCAGAGTATTTTGCTGGGCTAGTCGCTCTGGCTCAAGCTACATTTGAACATGTGGAGTATACCGTTGACGCTACCCCAGCGCGGGCTATTTTGCGCCTTCAAGCCAGTTACAGTTCGCATCAGATTTTTATTACCGAGTTATTTAGCGAGGGGACGCGGCAGTACCGGTATTATGTTCTACAAGGAGATTGGGTCGAAGCAGGATTTGACAACAGCCCCGATCCCCGCGCAATTCGGCTCAAATATGGCCGCATCGGTAAAAAACATGCCGGAGAGAATGTACCCCATCTGCATCGGGCCGATAAGACCGAGTTATCTCTGACAGATGAAATGACTTGTCCGGCTTTTGTGGAGTGGTTAAAAGCAAACCTCCATTCGAAGCAAACATCAGATTAAAAGCCAATTCGAGACTTAATTTTAGGTTAAAAATATGAAAAACAATACTTACGACGCAATTATCATGGGCGGCGGCCATAACGGCCTTGTCACCGCAGCCTATTTAGCCAAAGCCGGCAAAAAAGTGCTGGTGCTGGAACGGCGCGACATGCTGGGCGGCGCGGCGGCGACCGAAGAAATCTGGCCGGGCTTCCAAATCAACACCGGCGCGCCCGATGTGGGCCTGCTCCGCCCGGAGATTGTGGCCGAATTGGGACTGCGCCAATATGGACTGGAGTTCATCGAAAGTCCGGTGACGGCTTTTGCCCCCCAGCCAAGCGGTCCGGCGCTGACCCTATGGCGCGACCCCCGCGAAACCAAAGCCGAGATTGCCCGCTTCTCCCCCGCCGATGCTGAAAAGTTCCCGGCTTTTGTGCGCTTGGTCACAGCCCTGACGAGCATCCTGAACCAAATCATGACCACAACTCCACCCAATCTGGAAGAGTCTAAAGCGGGTGATTTAATCGCCTGGGCTAAATTGGGGCTGAAACTCAAGGGGCTGGGCCAAAAAGAGATGATGGAGTTTATGCGCGTCCTGCCAATGACCACCCAGGAGTTTTTGGACGAGTGGTTTGAGAGCGAAGCGTTGAAAGGGCTGCTGGGAGCCGCCGGTATCAGTGGTATTATGCAAGGGCCACAGTCGGCGGGCACAGCTTTTGTGATGCTGTACCACTACCTGGGTACTGCGGATGGCGGCTTCAAAGCCACCCGCGCAGTCCGGGGTGGGACGGGTCAGCTTGCGGCGGCCCTGGCCAGCGCCGCGCAGCGGTATGGCGCAGAAATTCGGACCGGGGCCGAGGTGAGCCAAATTTTGCTCGAGGAAAATCCCGCTACAGGGGCGATTTATGCCGCCGGGGTAGCATTAGCAAGTGGTGAAACAGTCCAGGCCAGAGCCGTCATCTCCAACGCCGACCCGCGCCGGACTTTATTTGGTCTGGTCGGCGCGTCCAACCTTGAACCCCACTTCGTGCGGCGCATCCGCAACATCCGCTATCGCGGATGCATGGCCAAGGTCAACCTGGCCCTGAGCGGCATGCCGGAGTTTAGCAGCCTGACCCCCCCCTACGCCCCCCCCGACAGCGGGGGGGGATTGGGGGGGTATTTGGGCGGTCACATCATCATCAGCCCCAGCCTGGAATACCTGGAACGCGCTTACGACCACGCCAAGTACGGTCGCTTCTCTGAGCAGCCCTACCTGGATGTAGTTATCCCGACGGTGCTCGATCCGTCGCTGGCCCCGGCAGGGCAGCATGTGATGTCTATTACTATGCAATACGCGCCTTACAATCTGCGGGGGAGCAGAGGAGCAGGGGAGCAGGGGAAGGGGAGGTTGGAAGGTTGGAAGGTTGGAGGTTGGGATGATGAACAGCGGCAGGCTTTAGCGGATAAGATTATTGATACGTTGGCTCAATACGCGCCCAACCTGAAGGACCTGATCCGTCATTGCCAGGTTATCACCCCGCTCGATTGGGAGCAGGAGTACGGCCTGACCGAAGGCAACACTTTCCACGGCGAAATGAGCCTGGACCAGCTTCTCTTTATGCGGCCTGTGCCCGGTTACGGCCAATATCGCACCCCGGTTGAGCGGCTTTATCTGTGCGGCGCGGGGACTCATCCCGGCGGCGGCGTCACCGGCGCGCCGGGCTATAATGCCGCGCGCGAGATTTTGGGCGATTTGAAACGCTAAGGCTGCAAATTTTCCGACTGCTTTTGCTCGTCTGTAAATAATCCGCAGATTACGCAGATTTTTAATTTTTTATCTGTGTAATCTGCGGATTTTTGTTTTTCTCCCTCAAACTGCCTCCCCGCGTTAGTACAACTCTAGCAAACTTCATACATAAATCTAATACTCTCCGGTTATGCTGGAAATAGCAATTTCAGGCGTGGCATAAGGAGAGACAAATGTATTGGAATTCATACGACCGGCCCGGTTATCACAAAATTCCGGTGCGGCGTGCCCCGGTGGGTGGCGCGTCGCCCTACTCGAGCCGGCCGGTTGAGCCGATTGAAACGGCCCCTGTACCCCCGGCTGAACCTGTTCAGTCCGTTACAGTGGAAGAAAAACCCGTTTCCACGCCAGCCCCTACGGACGAGACGGATTGGCAGGCAGTGGCTTTACGGCAGCAGGCTGAAATGGATAATTTTCGCAAGCGACAGACTCGCCGCGCCGACGAAGCGATTGTGGCTGAACGGGAGCGACTGCTGCGCTCGGTGCTGCCTTTGGCCGATAATCTGAACCGCGCCCTGAGTTATAACAATGGGGCGGACGATCATCTGCGCCAGGGGGTCGAGTTGACCCAGCGCGAACTGCTGCGTTTTTTGGCGGCGGAAGGGGTGACCAAGCTTGAAACCGTAGGCCAACCTTTTACACCCGAACTGCACGAAGCCCTGGCGGTTGTTCCGGCCCAGGCCGAACCAAACACCATTGTTCAAGAGGTTGAAGCCGGTTATATGCTGGGTGATAAATTACTGCGTCCGGCCAGGGTGGTGGTGGCCGAGTAAAGAGATGGGAGATTAGTCGCTCAATCTCCAATCTCTAATCTCTTGTTGCGAGGCTTTTTTATGGAGTACAAGGATTATTACAAGATTTTAGGCGTGGATAAAAACGCCACTGAAAAAGAGATAAAAGCGGCTTATCGCAAGCTGGCCCGCAAGTATCACCCGGATGTGAACCCTAACGACGCCCAGGCTGAAGCCAGGTTCAAGGAGATTAACGAGGCCAACGAGGTTTTGAGCGACCCGAAAAAGCGGGCCAAGTACGATCAATTAGGCGCTGACTGGCAGCGCTGGCAGCAAACCGGCGGGCGGCCCACCGACTTCAACTGGGGTCAATATACCACCGGCCCCGGCGGCGAGCGGGTTCATGTGCGCTATGCTTCGCCCGAAGATTTGGAAGATTTATTCGGCGGAGACAGCCCCTTCTCCGACTTTTTCACCAGCATTTTTGGGGGAATGGGCGGAGGTCGGGGCGGCCGCTCTGGCCGCTTTGAATACCGGCCTCAACCCCGATCGGGCCAGGATTTTGCCCATCCGGTTGAAATCAGCCTGGCCGAAGCCTATCAGGGCACGACTCGTATCCTGGAAAAAGAAGGCGGCCGGCGGTTGGAAGTCAAGATTCCCGCCGGGGCCAAAACAGGCACACGGGTGCGGATGCGCGGTGAAGGCGGGGCCGGATCGGCCGGGGGTCAAGCGGGCGACCTCTATTTGGAGGTCGAAGTAAAACCTGATCCTCGCTTTGAACGTAAAGACGACGATTTATATGTGACCGTGCCGGTTGATTTGTACACAGCCGTACTGGGCGGCGAAGTGCGAGTGTCCACCTTGGCGGGCAACATCAATTTAAAAATTCCGGCCGGCTCGCAAAATGGGCAAAGCATCCGGCTGCGCGGCAAGGGCATGCCCAAATTAGGCAAAGCCGGCGAGTTTGGCGACCTATACGTTAAGCTCGACGTGCGCCTGCCCACCAAACTGACCTCCAAACAGCGCGAACTCTTCGAGCAGCTTCGCCGTGAGAGCTAAATAGGCCAGAAAGGAACTGTACGAAAGGACAGGCCCAAAACCTGTCCTTTTTGTTTGGGTCAAAATCCGCTTATTCTCTGATGGCAATGTTTGTTATTGCGCTTACAATCCGTTAAAATATTCTGCTATGTCAGAGCATCGAGGTGTTCTATTGCCACAACCAAGTGTTGATTACAGTCGAAAATGGTATGTAATGGCCGCGGTGGGGATGAGTATTTTGTTGGCTACTATTGACGGCAGTATTGTCAATGTGGCCCTGCCCACCCTGGTCCGGGAGTTAAACACAGATTTTGCGACGGTAGAATGGGTGGTGCTGGCCTATTTATTGGCCTTAGTCACCTTGCTGCCCAGCATTGGCCGTCTGGGGGATATGATCGGCAAAAAGGCCATTTATACCGCCGGTTTTGTTGTGTTTACCGCAGGCTCGGTGCTGTGCGGCCTGGCCCCGGACGTTTACTGGTTAATCGGCTTTCGGGTGCTGCAAGCGGTCGGTGCGGCCATGGTGCTGGCCCTGGGCGCGGCCATCCTGACCGAAGCCTTTCCCCCCTCCGAGCGAGGCAAGGCCCTGGGGTTATTTGGCACGTTTGTGTCGGTGGGGGTGGTGTTGGGGCCAACCCTGGGCGGCATTCTGATTGAAAATCTCTCCTGGCACTGGATTTTCTTTGTTAACCTGCCGGTAGGAATTATTGGGGTCATCATGGCGCTACGTTTTGTGCCGGAATTTAAGCCTATTGGCCGGCAGCAGTTTGACTTCGCTGGGGCGATCACTTTGTTTGTCAGCTTGCTGGCTCTCCTGCTGGCCCTGACCCTGGGCCAACACTTTGGTTTTAGCCAGCCGATGATTGCGCTGCTGTTTGTTGGCTCGCTGATTTTCCTGGTCCTATTTATTTACACCGAACTACGAGTCAAACAGCCCATGATTGACCTGCGCCTGTTTCAAAACATTCTATTCAGCATCAATTTAATCACCGGTTTTATGACCTTTGTGGCGATTTCCGGTATTTTTATCCTGATTCCGTTCTACCTGGAAATTGTGCTGGGCTACACCACGCAACAGGTGGGCTACATGCTGGCTATTGTGCCTATCGCCCTGGGGGTTACTGCTCCCATTGCCGGCTCGTTGTCTGACCGCTGGGGCACCCGGCCAATGACCGTGGCCGGGCTGCTGCTGCTGCTAATTGGTTACTATGGAGCCAGCACGCTTACGGCTGAAACGAGCGTTCTGGGCTATATTTTGCGCTTACTGCCCATTGGCGTTGGCATGGGCATTTTTCAATCGCCCAACAACAGCGCCATTATGGGGACTGCTCCTCGCGAACGGCTAGGGGTTGTTTCCGGCCTGCTTTCGACCACCCGCACCCTGGGCCAGACTACCGGCGTGGCGGTGCTGGGCGCGGTCTGGGCCAGCCACGTGGCCGCTTACGCTGGTGGACCGGTCGAAGGTGGCGCAACCGCCGCGCCGATGATGGCTCAATTGGCCGGGTTGCAGGATACTTTTATCATCGTCAGCGTGTTGATGGCCCTCAGTTTGGGCCTGAGCATTTGGGGGCTGATCCAGGAGCGGCGAAGCGGCGTCCGCCGTAGGCCCGTCATCATTGAGCCTGATGTTAATAAAATAGAAATCTAAGGTGTGTACCTGTGATACTTTATCGAGGATGAAAATTCTTGCCGGTGATGACCGAAGACCGGGGACGGATGATAAATATCCGGTCATCCGTCCCCGGTCTCCTGTCCCCGGTCTATTTATAAAGGAGACCCTGTCTTGAACAACGTAAATTACATTCCTCAAAGCGCGATGGTGATCGTAGCCCATCCCGACGACATCGAGTTTTCTTGCGCCGGGACGATTGCCCGTTGGGTCAAAGAGGGCTGCCAGGTGATTTATATCCTGCTTACCAGCGGCGATGTCGGCATTGCCGAGCCGGGGATGACCCGCGCCCGCGCCGCCGAAATCCGGGAAGCGGAGCAATTGGCGGCAGCGGAGGTGGTCGGCGTGAGCGAGGTCATCTTTTTGCGCGAGCCGGACGGGATGCTGGAAAATACCCTGGCGCTGCGCAAACGGCTGGTCCGCGAAATCCGCCGATTTAAGCCGGAGGTGGTTATCTGCGGCGACCCGACAGTGATGTGGGTTGGCGATAATTACATCAACCACCCCGATCATCGGGCGGCGGCGGGCGCGGCGGTAGACGCTATTTTTCCGGCGGCGGGCCAACCTAACCTGTTTGAGGAACTGACCGAGGAAGGGCTGACCGCTCACAAAGTCCGCAAAGTTTATGTTCAAGCCTGGAACGAGCAGGCCGATACCTTTGTCAACATCAGCGAGACGATTGATCTAAAAATCGAGTCCCTTCGAAAACACGTCAGCCAGATGAAGGATTGGGACCCCGAACCCATGGTCAAAGAATGGGCCGCTGCCGCCGCCAAGGGCAAAGAAATGGCCTACGCCGAAGCCTATCGGGTGGTGACGCTGGTGAGCGATGAGGATTTTAAGAAAATGACCCCCGGCTTTGATGAAACTGAGTCCATTGACGAGAGTGAAGGGATTAAGACGTTGTAAGTTCCCGGAAAGTGATGACCAAAACCCGGCGATACGTGATGCGTGATGCGTGAAACCTTTGACCATAAATCATCACGCATCACGTATCATTTGGATGGATCAGTTTCCTGCCTGACTCTTCACTTTCCGGTTTTGATTCCATCGGCGGGCACACCATCGTCTCCAAAAGATGGTTCAAGACCTGGTCAGGCTCGGTGCAGAGGCCGGTATGGACCGGCGAGGTTTGGATGATGCTGCTGCGCGGGGCAACCAGCCAGTGAAAGCGGTCGGCCAGAGGCAGTCGGCCAATGGGGCCGGCCTCTGGCCCGCCGGCGCAGATCAAGGGGATGAGCGCCAGGTGGCGCTCGACTTCCTCCGGGTTAAGCCGGGGATTGAGCAACGCCAGGCGCTGCCGATCCAGGCAAATGCGTGCCTTCAAAAAGCGGCGGGAGCGGCAAAAGAGAATCACCCCCACGTTGATGAACTCCTCTCGTTCAACCCGCGGCACCACCCGGACTACGGCATAATCATACGAGTTAGGCCCGGACACGCATGGCCTCCTCGACAAACTCACGCGGCGCAGCCACCCGCTGGCGAAGATAGGCAGCGTAGGCGGCCCGGTGATCGGCCTGGCTGGCAAAAGTTGTCTCATCTTCGAGCCAACTGGCCGGAATCAATCCCACGATTTTCTCAATGACGGCCGGGGTCAGACGGGTGCTCAAGGCCGCGTCGGCGGCGGGCAGCTCGCTGGCGGCGGGCAGCAGTACATGCTCCTTGATCTGCGGAAAACGACTGCGGCTGCGGGCGCGGTAATCGTTCCAGTTATGATGGAAGTAGAGGCTGGCCCCGTGGTCAATCAGCCAGGGCTGCCCCTGCGAAACCAGGATATTGGTATTACGGGGCGTCCGGTCCACGTTGGTCACATAACTGTCAAACCAGACAATGGCCGAGGCCAGTTCCGGCTCCAGCGGATACAGCAGCGGATCGAAAGCAAACGCGCCGGGCAGGTAAGCCAGGGCCAGGTTGAGGCCAGCGCTGGCTTTGATCAAATCCTGGATTTCGGGGTCAGGTTCGGAACGACCCAGGGCCGGGTCGAGATGAGCCAAGACAATCTCCGGCACGGGCAGGTCCAACGCCCGCGCCAGCTCCCCCGCCACCAATTCGGCGATGAGGGCTTTGGGGCCTTGCCCCGCCCCGCAGAATTTGAGCACATAAAGCTGCCCATCGTCCGCCTCGACGATGGCCGGCAGCGATCCCCCTTCGCGCAGTGGGGTGACGTAACGCATAGCAGTAATGGTACGGAGCATAAACCCAGATCCTATATTATATTTCGCTTCATCGTATTTTGGCCTTGTCGATGTTTACGGAGTAATGCTTACCTGTAAAATGTTTACAACAGCTTCGATAATTTGCTTGAACGAGGCTGTTTTCAAACTACCAATCTCCCCGACCATCAAACTACGATTAGCAGTAAACAACTTGCCCGGTCGGGCATAACTTGTGACAAGTAATGAACCTGTAGCAAAACTGACATCAAGCAGTTCGATTGCTCGCGTATCTGCATAGGGGTTACTGGTAATTTGGCATAGAATCCAATCATCTCGGCCTACATCCGCCAATACAACAGCAGGACGCAGTTTCGATTTTGACAAATCAGAGAAAGGAAACGGCACTAAGACGACTGCCCCGGCTGTAGGTGTGACCATGCCGCATCCTCCTCCGGTCGATTCCAATCTTCAGCCAGAGCCGGTTCGCTGAGTAAAGCCGTTTCGGAAATATTATCGAGCGGCTCATATTCCAGGATAGTTACAAGTGCCCGTCGGGCTGTTGGTAATTGAATAGGTTCTAATAAGCGTACATTGCCTTGTTCATCAATTACGGCTTCGATAGTTTGAAACATCACGCATCTCCATTATAAAATCAAATCCCCTCAACCTTTTGGCTAAAGGGTTGGCTCACGGATAAACGGGGATAAACACAGATTTTTGAATATGTTTTTCTAAATCCGCGTCAATCAATTGTCTTTGTGAGTATCCGTGTTCTAACGATATGTTGTGGGATTTACAGATATACAACCCACAAATGGAACAATTTAGTGTTCTAGTTAAGCCTGCGTTGTACCGCAATATGGACAAAAAGCAAAATCTATCGGGATTAGTTTACTGCAAGATACACAGCTTTTCTCAGTCGCTGTTGGTTGCCCACAACTAGGACAAAATTGATATTCAGATGGAACTTCTTTGCCGCATTTTGAGCAAGTGATGGTTGACTTTTCTGAAACAGAGGGCTTGCTTTCATCTTTCTTGCGAGTAAAGACCTTACCAAATACACCCTTGACTTTCTCGCCTGCTCCAGCGGCTGTATCTTTGACACTACTGGCCGCTTGTCCAGCTACACCAATGGCTTTAACTGCTGCTCCACCGGCAACGCCGGCTGTTTTTTCAAATAGATTTTTCTGAATGACGATTTGATAATCCTGGGTTCGTCGTTCAACCTCAGTAATATCCAAAGGTACATTCAACCGCTCGGCCACGCCTTCTAAAAATGCACGCTCCTTCTCAGCCAGTTCGCCATCATAAATCACCATCAGGATCAAGGTTTCCATTAAATTGCGCCGTACTTCTACATCTTCAATATTAGCAATGGCTTCAAGAATATTGTCCTCACTGGCTATCAGCTTTTGAAATTCGGCTTGAGTATGTTCATCAAAGGACATCCGCGATAGCATCGCCTGATAAAATTCTTTTTCTTTTTGAGAGAACTGACCGTCAACCTGGGCAACATACATTACTGCAGCCGGGAAAGCTAAATCGTAGGTGTTTTGACGTGACACCAAAACACGTAACTCATCCGTCACTTTACCTCTATTTTTAAGATGCGCTTTAGCAATTCTACCAACCGATTTGGTCGTGGCATAATTGTAACTGCTGCCTACAGCCGCAGAGGCAACCGGAACAGCATATTTAAGGATAGTGCGCTGTAAAATCTTGAAACCCAGCCGACGAGCAAAATCTTGGATGGCTTTAAGTGTACCTTTGCTAACATATTTTTTGACAGCCCCTTTAGTAGCAGCCCCCGCCGCCACTTGCAGGCCCTTACCAAGCATTTCTGTAGGTGTCACCCCTAAAGCATAACCAAAAATCATCAGCACATCTTCAGGGTCTTCCGGGTCAAGTTGGAGGTCATAAACTACAGAAAGATCGAGGACAAGACGCATCTGAATTCGAGCCAGATAAAGCATCTCTGCTCCGATAGAACCGAGGAAAAGTGCTGTCGTCATTCCCGCAGAACTTAAGACCGCAATTTGATTCGCCGTTGCTGCTGCCCCGGCAATTGCTCCGGCAATGGTTGCATATCGAACGGTAACAGATGTTAAAATATCGGCAATTTCATCGGGAGGCAATCCTGGGTACTTTTGCTGAAAGTATATGGCTCTGGCGTTACGGTCGTAAGTTTGAATGACTTTTCGCAAAAGATGGATGAACCATTCTCCGCTTTTGACCTCATCAAAATTCAATGACTTGGCAAGTTGTTTTGCTTCATCAAGCTCAGAAGTAACTTGGGCTTTGAGAGCTTCATCTTCTGGTACATGGGTTTCTGATTTTGACATAATTGCCTCCTGTTCTAATTTACGGAGTGATTTTTCTGTTGGCCTGATACTCGATTTATAAGCACCTACCAACCATTATGCCGAACAACATCCCTGAATGCAAGCCGCTTCACCCACTGCAAAAGCAACCGAGGCTCTCTGTCACTCTCCCGGCCGCACCCGCAGCGTCCGCAGCCGGTTGAGCGCGGCGGCGAACTCGTAGGGCCGGAAGGCGGTGTAATCGCCGGTGAGGCGGGCATCGAGGGCGTCCAGGCCGTGTTGGGCAATTGCGGCCATAACTGCCGCTGTCACTTCGGCCATGTCGCGGTGGCCATCCATAAAGCGCTCGCGGGCCAGGTTGAGGGCCTGGCCAATAGCTCGCACCTGGCCTTCGTCTATCAACTGCTCGACCGCTGTCACGTCAATTTCCTCCGTTCCAAACAACACCGCTCGCAGCGCCCGGCCCTTGATGCTGACCTCGCGCCGGCCTTTGCTGGGGTCGAGGCTTTCGGCCAGGGGAATCCTCCGGGCGAGCGCGGGCCAAGGGCCAACGGCTTCGATCGCGCGCCCGGTGGGGTGCTGCGCGGCAATGGCTTTGGCTGCCGCAGTGACCTCATGCGGGGTGTAAGCATCCATACGAATCACCGTGTCGGCCACATCAAAGTAGTCGCCGCTGCCGCCCAAGACGAGGATAACACTTACAGCTTGTCTCCCCTCAATCCCTCCCAGAGGAGGGTAAGTTAACTGGCGCACCCGGTCCACAAAAGGGGTAATCGGCTCACCCGATTTTTCCACAAGCGCCTGCATGCGGGCATCGCGGATCATCAAATTGGTGGCGCAGGTATCTTCATCCAGCAGCAGCACTTTAGCTCCTACCTCCAGCGCCTCGATGATGTTGGCGGCCTGGCTGGTGCTGCCGCTGGCATTGTCGGTGTGGAAGGCGGCGGCCTCGCTGCCGTCAGGCAGATTGTTGATGAAGGGGCGCAAATCAACCCCGGCCACGCGGCGGCCCGCCTCGGCCCGAATTTTGACCGCCGTTGGCTCTGTGACCACCAACTCGCGGCCATCGCCGGGGATGTGATTGTAGACGCCCCGTTCCAGGGCTGATAGTAAGGTGCTTTTGCCGTGATACCCCCCACCGACAATCAGCGTAACCCCCGCTGACAGCCCCATGCCGCTCACCCGGCCCGCGTGGGGCAACGTCACCTCGACGCGCAGGCTGGCCGGGCTGCGAAAGGGTGTCACCCGGCTGCTTTGGAGCGGGCGGTCGTCCACCCCAGAGCGCCGGGGCAGGCTGCTGCCATCGGCCACAAAGGCGACCAACCCCAGGCCAGGCAACTGGCCGCGTAAGGCGTCGGCATCTTCGGCGACATCAAGGTGGGCGGTCAACTGCTGGGGGTTGAGGCTGGCATATTTCAGGCTGGCTTCGACCAGGCGGGGCACGTCCTCACAGAGCATCTGGGCTGCCTGTCGCCCCAGGATCCGCCGCCCCTGCGCCGGTAGACCGGCCACAAAACGCGCTTCGACGGCGTCGGCGGTAATGACGATGGCTGAGCGCTCCAGGATTTCCTGACCGGGCCGGTCCATCGCCAGCAAGCCGCTTTTGCCGGAACCCCGGCTGCGGTCGGCCAGGGTGCGGCATTGACCGGAAAAGGCGCGGGCCAGAAAGTCGCGCAGGGCTATTCGCCGGCTTGGCTGACTGTAGGTGTCGGGCGGAAAGCCGGCGGCGGTCATCGGCAGGCGTACCCGCAGCCGGCTGGGCGCAGCAAAGGGGTCGCCTTGCACATGGTCTATGAACAAGGTAAAATAATTGAACTCATAACTACCGCGGATGTCCTTATAGGCCGGGTACCCTTTTCCATCCAGACGGCTCAGCAGGCGCTGCAAATCGGCTGCGGTTTGAGGCATAGTTTGACCCTTTTGGAAAGTAAACAGTCATCAGTAGTCAGTGATCAGTAATCACTGTTCACTGTTCACTGATGACTGATTACTGTTTCTCAGGATAGCTTAAGCCAGAAGGCGTAAGATGTAAAATAAAAAGGCGTCCTTTATGTAGATAAAAATAAGGAAACAAGTGAATGAATAAGTTTATCAAGTTTGTCTTAATCGTGTTTTGCCTGCTAACGCTGACCCTGGTATCGTTTGGGGGTGGGGTGCTTTTTGCCAATTCCGACTTTCTGAAGCCGGGGGTGGTGCGGGCCGCCGACCAGCCGGCGGAGTTTGAGGTCTTCTGGCAGGTTTGGAATATTGTCCAGAACCATTTTGTTGACCGCGAGGCGCTCGACCCGCAAAAGCTGACCTATGGGGCCATCAACGGCCTGATTACCGCCCTGGGCGACGAAGGCCACACCCGCTTTTTAACCCCAGAAGAGGTAGCCGATCAGCAGACCAATATTTCGGGCAAATTTTATGGTATTGGCGCGCATGTGGGCGTAGAAAATGGCCTACCGGTGATTGTCGCGCCCTTTGATGGCTCACCGGCGGCCAAAGCCGGCATTAGAGCCGGCGACATCATCCTGGAAGTCAACGGCGAAGATGTGACCACCCTGCCCCTGAACGAAGTGGTGGACCGCATTCGCGGCGAAGAAGGCACCAAAGTGACTATCGCCGTTTTCCGCCCGGACTCCAACGAGAGCCTGGAATTTGATCTGGTGCGGGCTGAAATCAAGATTCCGGCGGCGCTGTGGGCTATGGCTCCCGGCACAGAGGTGGCGGTGGTGCGTATGACCCAGTTCAGCGCCAATTTGAATGACCAGGTCATTCAGGCCGTCCAGGAAGCGGAAGCTGCCGGGGCCAAGCAGTTGGTTATTGATGTGCGTAACAATCCCGGCGGTTTGCTGGAGCAGGCGGTCAAAGTGACTAGCCAATTTTTGAAAGACGGCAATGTGCTACTGCAAGAAGACGCTCAGGGCAACCGCGAAACTTTTCCGGTCAAGTCGGGCGGAATTGCGACGGATATTCCCATTGTGGTGCTGATCAATCGGGGTTCGGCCAGCGCCGCCGAGATTTTTGCCGGGGCCATTCAAGATCATAAACGGGGCGCGGTTTTGGGCGAAACCACCTTTGGCACGGGCACGGTTTTGCAGCCGTTTGAACTGGACGACGGTTCCGGGCTGCTGCTGGGCACCAGCCAGTGGCTTACCCCCAATGGCCGGCTGATTCGCAAGCAGGGCATCGAGCCGGATGTGGAAGTTGAGCTGCCGGTGGGCGCTTTCCTGACCACCCCACCCGAATTAGAAAATATGACCCAGGCCGAACTGCTCAAGAGCGAGGATACCCAACTGCTCAAGGCGCTGGAATATCTAAAAGCCATTCCCGCCGTCAGCATCGAGCCGGAACCCAAGCCCGGTGCGGCGGACAGCAAGTAGCGGAGACGATTGGTAAATTAGGCTCTCATCATCGAGGAGTCCGCAGTATTGTGGACTCCTTTTTATTTGGATGTGGTCAATTTAGGTCGGAGATGGAGTCCAAAGCTTGCTTTGAAAAAGCCAGGGCAACAAGCTTTGGACTCCAAGTTACCATTGCCAATGACTCGACCTGGGGCCAACTTCTTTTTGACTGTCTCACTTCCGTGTTATAATCGCCCTTATGGTAAGTAAGTTAGCGTCCGCTGGACGGGCAGACTCACAATCTCTGGACCGATTTGTTGGCCTGGGTGTAACCCTGGCTGCGTTCCTGCTCTATCTTTCCACCCTGGCCCCGACCGTGCTGGAAGCCGACGGCGGCGAATTTCAATTTGTGCCCTGGCTGCCCGGCATTGCCCACCCAACCGGCTATCCGCTTTACGTGCTGCTGGGCTGGCTGTGGACACACCTTTTGCCGCTGGGCGAAGTGGCCTGGCGCATGAATCTATTCTCGGCGGTGCTGGCGGCCCTGGCAGTGGGGTTGACTTACGCCGTCGCCCGACAATGGATAGACCACACCTTGCCCGGTGTTCCCTTCCCGGCCCGGGTGCTGGCGGCGGCTGTTTCGGCGGCCAGCTTTGCCGCCAGCCACACCTTTTGGAGCCAGGCAATTGTGGCCGAGGTTTATGCGCTGCACACCCTGTTTGTGGCAGCCATTTTGTGGCTGGCTGTACAGACCCTAAAGGTCTTAAAGACCTTTAGGGTCTCGCCTGGCAGGTTACTGGCGTTAACCATTGGTCTAAGTCTGACTCACCACCGGACAGTGGTGCTGTTGTTACCGGCATTGGCGCTGTTCTTGTGGACCGGGGACCGAAGACGGGAGACCGGAGTAGAAATACCCCCCGGTCCCCGGTCCCCGGTCCCCGGTCGAAATTGGCTGATTTACACGGCCCTGTTGTTGACTCCCCTGCTGCTCTACCTTTACCTGCCCATTATCGCGCCGTTTACGCCTTACGACACACTAAGTTTGAGTGAGACGCAAACGCTGACCCTGTATGATAATTCGCTGAGGGGATTTTGGAACCACATCATGGGCAGTGTTTTTACCGGCGAACTCCAACCGGCGGCGGCCGGGCTGGATCGGCTGGCGCTGACCTGGCAGTTGTTACGCCAGCAGGTCGGCTGGGTGGGAGCGACTTTGGCGCTGCTGGGCTTAATAACCCTGTGGCAGCGGGGGCGAACGGATTTGCTGCTTTTGAGCGGTTTGAGTTTTGTATTTTTTCTGGCCTTTAACCTGATCTATTTTATCGGCGATGTGTATGTGCTGTTTATCCCCAATTGGCTCTTGCTTTGCCTGTGGCTGGGGCTGGGCTGGCTGGGACTGGTGGATGGAATCACCCGCGCTTTTGTGCAAGGCAAAACTGGCTCGGTTAACAGCAGCCCCGGCCTCGAAGCCCTGGAAAAACGGCTGGGGCAGCGGATTTACCATTTCATGGTCATTGCTTTGGCTGGGCTGGGCCTGCTGTTTCCGCTGGTACTGCTCGTCACCCGATTTGGCGAAATCAATCAGGCCAATAACATCACCGCCCGTGACCGCTGGCAAACCATCCTGGCCGAACCTATGCCCAGCGGGGCCGTCTTGCTGAGCAATGATCGCAATGAGATCATGCCCATGTGGTATTACCAATATGTCGAAGGCCGCCGTCCCGATCTACTGGGCCTTTTTCCCTTGATTACATCCGAACCGGACTACGCTAATATCGGCCGGATACTGGATCAGGCGCTGGCCTCCGGGCGTCCGGTCTACCTGATCAAGCCAATGGCCGGGTTGGAAATCAAGGCAGACCTCGCTCCGGCGGGCGCTCTGTGGCAGGCCAGGCCCTATCAGACCCCGCCGGCTTATCCGCTCGACCTGGTGCTGCCTTCCATCAACCTGCGGGGATATGATCTGTCTCCGGCCTTGATTAGCCCCGGTCGCCCGATTACGGTAACGCTGCATTGGCAGGCCACCGAGCCGCTTGAGCGTGATTACAGCAGCTACGTCCACCTGATTGACGGCGCGGGCCAGGGCCTCAGCCAGAGCGACCAGCGCCCCGGCGGCGACTTTTATCCCAGCCGTTACTGGCAGCCCGGCGAAACTCTACGCGACCGGCATGTGTTGACAGTCCCGCCCATAGCTTCGCCAGGTGAATACCGGCTGCGGGTGGGGTTGTATTATCAGCCGGAGCCGGGAGTCATTGAAAACTTGGGCCAGGGTCTCGAAATTGGTTCATTGACCCTCGAACCAGTAATCAGTAATCAATGATCAGTGATCAGTGA
Organism: Anaerolineales bacterium; assembly: GCA_015075405.1. Taxonomy (GTDB): domain Bacteria; phylum Chloroflexota; class Anaerolineae; order 4572-78; family J111; genus DSQQ01. Next base: position 265,091 of record JABTUK010000006.1, on the reverse strand, counting down.
AACAGTTTACTGGTCACTGATTACCGATTACTCCCTGCGAGAGGATTCATCCCTATTTATGTTTTGTGCGGTTCAGGCCAGGGTATGGTAAAATAATGGGCCTGGTTATGAGAAACAACATCGAACGCACTGCCTGGATCATTTTACTCACCGCCTTTGGTATCTTCTGCCTGCTGTCGCTGCTAATTCCGGCCAGTATTCGCTGGTATATTATCAACGCGACCGATACCTTCTCGACGGAGGTGACTTCAGTTCGGGGTACAGTGGTAATTGGCAATCCGGCTGCGGGGTTGTCGTCTTCACTCACCGACGGCAACACCACCACTGCTGAAGAAAATTTTATCATCTCTACCGATACTACCTCACAAGCTATTTTAACCTTTTCAGACGACAGCAGCTTGACCATGTACAGCGATACCACCATTGTTTTAAGGGAAACCCGCACCCCTCGCTTCGGTTGGAGTCCCAACCCCACCCAAATATTAATTGAAGTGCAAAAAGGCCGGGTGCGGGCCACCTCATCATTGAGCCGAACTGCTTTGAATTTTGATCTGAGCACCCCTCAGGCCAGGATTGAATTGAATGAGGGTAGTTTTTCAATTGAGACCAACGAGACAGAAACTCAAGTAACCACCCGGTTGGGGCAAGCCAATGTGATGAGCGATGGTAGCGTGGTGATGTTGAAGCAGGGCGAGCGAGCCTTAGTAAGCGAAAATCAAGCCCCGTCGCCGCCGCTGCCGGCAGCGCAAAATTTGCTCAAAGATAGTGATTTCAGTCCGGCCTCGTTGAACAATTCCTGGGAAACTTACGAGCGAAATTTTAGCGAAGGCGGGGTCCTCACTACCGCTCAGGTGGTTACGTTTCAAGACCGCAGTGTGTTGGCACTGCGCAGCGAAGGCCAGGATAATGTCCACACCGAAGTTGGGGTGAGCCAGCAGGTTAATAAAGATGTTCGCGATTTCCAATCGCTGCGGATTTTTGCCGAAGTCCGCTTGGTGCGACAATCGCTGCCGGGGGGCGGCCAGCAAGGCTCTGAATTTCCAATCATGCTGCGCCTGGATTACAAAGACGCCGATAACAATGATCGTCAGTGGTATCACGGCTTCTATTACTCCCCCAAGCCGGATAATTACATTCTTTACGATGAGCCATTTAACTCCAGCGAACGCATCGCCCGCTTTATCTGGTACCCGTATGAGTCAGATAATCTGCTCACCTCGCTTGGCCCGGCCAAACCCGTTTTTGTCAAATCAATTACTATTTATGCCTCCGGCTGGATTTACGAGGCCATGGTCGCCAATGTTTCGCTGTTAGCCCAGGAATGATGGTGGTGAAGAGGCGAAGAGGCGAAGAGGCGCAGAGAGGCAAGAGAGCAGGGAAGCACACCCCTTCGGGTGCGCCGAAGGGCGGGGGGAGCAGGGGAGCGCATTTTACGCCTCACGCCTCACGCCTCACGCCTCACGCCTCACGCTTTACGGAATTCTTCCTTCTCAGCGCCATTATTTTGTTGTATCTCTCCCTGAGTTTTTATCAGCTTGATTTGCCGGGACTGCATTACGATGAGGCTTTTGAAGCAGTTCCGGCTTTGCAATTGTGGCAGGGACAGGCAGTGACCGCTTTCCGCAACAGCGGCTTGACTATAGGCGGCCATCTGTTGCCGTTGATGACCCAAGATTACATCGGCGCGCTCAATACTTATGCGGCTATCCCTTTCATTGCCCTCTTGGGACCAACGCCGGCGGCGCTGCGAAGTATGTCCATTCTGCTTGGCGTAGTCACCCTAAGCCTGACTTACCTGCTGGCTCGACAGCTTTCCGGCCAGCGTTGGGTAGGGTTGAGCGCTGCCCTGCTGCTGGCAGTAGAGCCCACTTTTATCTTTTGGAATCGCCAGGGCATTTTTGTAACGGCTGTTACCGCTGCCATCGGTTTAGCTGCAACGCTGTGTTGGCTGCGTCGAATCCAGGGGGGGTCAGTGCGCTGGACCGCCGCCGGGGCCTTCTTTTTTGGCCTCGGTTTATACGCAAAATTGCTCTTTTTATGGCTGATTGCTGCCCTGATAGGGGCCGTTATTTTGCTCAATCTCTCTCAATGGCTCAAACGGCTGCCGGAAGCTCTCCACTGGAAAACCGATTTCGCCGTCGCAATTCCGGCTTTTCTGGCCGGCTGCTGGCCGTTGCTTGTTTACAATCTCCAGACGAGGGGCACGTTTTTAAACATATCCCAAAATGCAGCGACTTCCTACTATGGGGTCAACAATTTGGCGGTGGGACCGAATCTGCTGGAGCGGTTGCGGCAGTTTGGGGTGGTACTCGATGGCAGTCACCTCTGGTATCTGGGTCAGGTTATCAGCAATCCCCTGCCGGTGTATGGGTTTGGGTTGGTTTTAATCGGGGTGGTGCTCAAAGGCTATTTCAAGCCTCCCGCTGCTTCCTTTCGAATAGCTCTGTTTCCTTTTTTGGTCATCAGCCTGGTCATTTTAGCCAGCATTGGCACTGTCTCGGCCCTGTGGATTACCCACTTTGCCGTCCTGATGCCTTGGCCCGCTCTAGCTATCGCCATAGGAGGGTGGTTTTTAAGCCAGGGGCCGGAGGTTGGGGATTGGAGATTGGGAGGCAAGACAGCGATTAAACCCGGCCACGCACCACGCACTACGCACCACGTATCACGTTTCACGCCTCACGCCTCACGCCTCACGCTCTTAGCCGGCTTGGGTCTGCTCGTTATCACTAACTTCAGCAGCGTCATTCGCTATCACGGGGCGCTGGCGGAAAGCGGTGGGTTGAGCAGTCACTCTGACGCTATTTATGATTTGAGTCACTGGTTGGACGGGCATGTAGCTAGCCCTGTAATCGCTATGGATTGGGGACTGGCGGCGCCAGTAACTTATCTGACCGGCGGTCGAGTGACCCCAACCGAGGTGTTTGGCTACCTGTGGGAATCCGATGCAGAGCTTACGCCTCGTCTACAGCGATTTATAGCGGAACCGGCCACGTTGTACCTCTGGCGCGCTCCCGATGAAATTATCTTTGACCGTAGCCCTCAATTCAAGGCGCTGTACCGCCCGTTGAATCTGGAAGAGACCATCGAGGCGGCTTTTTATGAGCGCAGCGGGCGGCCTATTTTGGGCGTCACTCGTTTGGTGCCCCAGGGAACTGCCACCAACGCACCCAAATAAAGTTGAGATTTGATTTTCAAAATCGGTAATGCTGGAAGATTGGAAGGTTGGAGGGCTGGATAAAAGGAACAATGAACCTGGCTGATCTTGTCACCATAATACCTACCGAATCTGGTCTACACTGGGCTGTTTTAGGCCCCGAAGCAGGAGCTTTTGCGGCCAAATTAGCCCTGGGGCCGGAAGAAATTTTGCCTGGAGCCGATTTTATCAGCCCGAAGCTACAAGGCCTGCTGCTGACCGGGGCGCTCTCGGCTGAAGCGGAAGCGACGACGTGGCTCGACCAACTTCTGGCGGCTTTGCCGGAACGAGCCAGGTTGGTGGTCATCGAGTGGCAGGGCGATGGCCCCCTTGATGTTGGCCCTGATTTGGAACGCCGCTTTAAGCGGGGCAGGTTATGCCGCCACCTGCGTCAGGCCGGTTTTAGCCAGATTGAAGTGCCGGTTAACCACCCGCTTTATTACATCGTGCAAGCCGTTAACCAGCCACCTGCACCCCTGCCACACGCCGGGGAGTTTGTGCCGGTTGCGACCATAGCCGAACTCCCTAAAAATGGGATGAAGTTGGTCGAGGTGTTTGGGCACTCTATGATTGTCGCCAATACTGGCCGGGAAATTGTGGCATTTGCCCAGGCTTGCCCCCATGCCGGCACATCGCTCTTGCGCGGCAAATTAAAAGGACGGATGATTATTTGTCCGCTGCACTACTACATGTGGAATATAAGCAATGGCGAACCCATCGAACCCGCCGACGAAGATATTTTGCCGCTGTATCCTGTCAGGGTAAACTCCACTACGGGTGTTATTCAAGTGGCGTTGAGCCTTTAGCGCAGAAGTCCCCATTGTCAACTTTTTGGTATGTGTGCTACAATTAATCTGATTTAACCCTGTGGACAAAACCTTTATGCCAATAGCCTCTGAAATTATCATTGTCGGTCTCGCTCTGTTGGTTTTTGGGCTGTTGTTAGTTGTCACCGTCTCGCGTCTGCGGGCCAGAGAGGGTGTAGACATTCATCTGGCCCTTTACGCGGCCCTGGGTGTGTTTCTTAACCTGTCGCTGTTGGTCAGCTTACTGCAAGTTACCACCCTTGCGCCTATCAGCCAGTATTATACCAGCCAGTTTACTTTACTGGCGTTAATTTTAACCTTTGGGGCGTTAACCCTTAGTTTTCTTAAGAGAGAGCGCAAAACCCTGCTCATCTATTGGAGCAGCGCGGGGGTACTTTTGCTGCTGTGGGCCTTTTTTGTTTTCAACCCACAAGGCTGGGCCGATGCAGCGAGCCGTGCTTTAACCGAAACAGGTCTGGGCATTAATCAGGCCGGCCAAATTGCGCTGATTGTAGCCGGGTTGGGCTGGCTGGTGGGCCTGGTGACAGCCGTGGCTGCCCTGACTCTGGATTTTAGAAAACGCCAGGCTACCCAATACTTAAACCGTCTGCGCTACTGGCTTATTGCCACGACGCTGTTAAGCGTCAGCGGACTGATCTTATTTGTCAGCCCGGCTATCTTTAATTCGGGCGGGCTGCTTTTGCTGGCCGCAGGCAGCATTTTGGCCGGTTACACCGCCCTCAGCTATCATGCCCCCGATTTGAAGCTTTTGGTCGGGCGCGCCCTATCTTACCTGGGCGTCACTGCAATTCTGGCTACGGTATTTGCCCTGGGTCTGGCTACCGCCATTATCATCAGCCGTAACAACCCCAGTTCCAATGATCTCTATGTTCTGTTCTGGACGATGATTCTGGCCGTAGTCTTAGCTGTTATTTTTCCACCTTTATGGCGTTTTTCTCACCGGCTCTTATCAATCATCATCTTTGGTAAGAATTATTACGACCAAAGCCAGGTGGTCAAACATTACAGCCAGAGCATCAGCAGCGCTTTGGATTTGAACCGGCTGGGCGATATTGTCATTAATCTTATGATCGAAACCCTGGGTATAGAGCAGGGAATCGTGTTTGTCCGGGAGCGGGCCGATGTGGTTGGCTACTCGCTGCGGCCCCTCTCATCTGTGGGCCTGACCGAACTAACAACCGGCCATTTTACCCCCGACAGCCCGGTAATAAGTCACTTACGAGAAGGAAACAAACTGCTTAGCCAATATGATGTTGATGTGCTGCCCAAATTTCGGTCACTGTCCGAGCAAGAACGAAGCTGGCTAAAATCATTGAATATGGAATTATACGTGGGAGTCCTATTGCAGCACGAAATTATCGGCCTGCTGGCTTTTGGCCCTCGTCCTCAGGGAATGGCTTATTATGAAGAAGATTTGGAGTTGATGATCGCTCTGGCCGACCGGGTGGCTCCGGCCATTGACAATGCCCGCCTGTTTGAACAGTTGGCTATTATCAATCAAGAAGTGGGCCAGTTGACCGAACAACTTGCCGGGCTGGATCAGGATAAGGCCGATTTTTTGTCCATTGCCTCCCACGAACTGCGCACACCCCTCACCCACATTCATGGCTACTCGCGGATGCTGTTAGATTTAACCGAAGAAGAGCTAAAAGACCCGGCTTACGTTAAAACCATTATCCAGGGTGTGGCCAAGGGCAGCGAGCGCATGAAGGACGTGGTGGACATGATGTTTGATGTCACCGAAGCCAACATCGGCGAAATGAACCTGTTCCTGGGCCCGGTGGCTCTGGCCGATGTAATCGAACAGGCCAGCCGTCCTTATATTCAAACCCTGGATCAGCGGCGGATTGCCTTTAGCAAAAGCGGCATTGACGAACTGCCGGCCATCGAGGCCGACGGAACACGCCTGGTCCAAGCCTTTGAAAACCTCATCGGCAACGCCGTAAAATACACCCCCGATGGCGGAATGATAAAAATTGAAGGCCGGCTGCTTGAACGAGATGAGTTGGGACAAGCGGTTGAGGTAGTGGTTTCTGACACCGGCATCGGTATTGACCCAGAACACCACGAGCGTATTTTTGAAAAATTCTTCCGGGTAGACGACACCCTTCATCACAGCACCGGCAAAACCAAATTTAAGGGCGCCGGTCCCGGCCTGGGCCTGACCCTGGTCAAAGGTATAGCCGAAGCGCACGGCGGTCAGGTTTGGGTGGAGAGCCTGGGCCACGACGAAATCAACTATCCCGGCAGTAAATTCTTTCTTGTGATACCGGTCGAACGGGTTGAACCTCAAGAACCCCCCAAACAGTCGGCCATTGAAACACGCCACTGGCGGCGCAAAGACACTCACCCCATGAGCGAATAACAAGAGATTACGCGGTGAACCTGAGCATGTCATTTCGACCGGTTTAGCCATGTACCAACCGCCCCCACCCCGCTACCATCACCCCGATGCTCCCACCGTTATTCGACAACCCGGCCCGCTGACTCCCCCACCGCGCCCACGCCGTCGAGCCGGCTGGTGGCTGGCCGGCTGTTTTCTGCTCCTTTGTCCACTTGTAATTATCACCGGGTTAGTTGGTGGAGTCTTTCTGGCCGCCTGGCAAAGCGGGCAACTCAACGTGCTTATCCTGGGCCAGGATCGCCGTCCCGGCGAAACCGGCCCCGTTCGCACCGATACCCTCATCCTGGCTGCTTTTGACCCCCAGCAGCCCCAAGCGGCGCTCCTGTCCATTCCCCGCGACTTGTGGGTGGATATTCCCGGTCAGGGCGCCAACCGCATCAACACCGCCCACTACTTCGGCGAGTTGACCCAACCCGGCTACGGCCCGGAACTGGCCAAGCAAACCGTCCAAAACAACTTTGGTCCCACCCTGCACGGTTACATCTTGGTGGATTTTGCCGGCTTTGTGGCCCTGATAGACGCCCTGGGCGGCATCGAAGTGGACGTACCAGAAACAATTGTGGACGAAAATTATCCCACCGATGATTACGGTTATACGACCATCGTCATTCCCGCCGGCCCCCAGCATATGGATGGCGCAACCGCCTTGATCTATGCCCGCACCCGCCACACCGACAGCGATTTTGGGCGTAGCCAGCGACAGCAGCAAGTGCTGCGGGCGTTGGTGAAGCGCCTGGCTCAGCCCGGTGCGTGGCCCCGGCTGCCCGCCGCCTGGGCCGCCGCTCGCACCTACCTGACTACCGATTTGAATGAAGTGGATTTGGCGACCATGCTGCTGGCGGTGCTGCTGGTCGGGCCGGAAGGGTTACAGAGCCACAGTATCAATCAAGAAATGACTATTCCCTTTACGACCGATCTGGGGGCGCAAGTGTTGCTACCTCGCTGGGAGGTTATTTTGCCGCTGGTGAACCAACTTTTTTGAAGGTTGATTTTTCACGCATTTCGTAACGTTTTCGTCTCGTTCAGTGACTACAATGGTGTTAATTCTAATCAATGAGAGAGACTGCCGCCCGCCGGCAGGTTATAGGAGATAAACAATGGACGAGAAAACCTTAATCAAATTGCTGAAACTGCATTTTGAACATGCCCGCAAACTGCGTGAATTTGCCGGCAAAATCAATTTGAATTATTTTGAACTTGATTTGTTGGCCGTAGTTTTGGATGCAGTCGGCATTCCCGCCGATAACACGCTGGAACAGATTGGCAAATATGGCTACGGCAACTGGCTGGAGCAGCCCAATACGGTCTCCCGGGCCTGGTATTACGATGAATTTCAAGCCCAGGTAAAGCATGGCACGGACGAAGAGTTTCAGGCCTACCTGGAAGGGGTTATCTTGACCAGCACCTTTCAACACTTGTTGAACGGCAAAAGAATCGAAGCAGCTTTGATTAACGCTTAAAAAGAAGTGTTTAAGATTTAGCAGAGGGGCGGACGGTTGTCCGCCCCTGCTGTTTTACAAAATTAGATTAGCTGAACCAACGATCAATAATAAAAGTGAAATAACTCACGGCTTGGTCAGCGCCAGATAATCGCGCCAGTTGGTATGAACGCCCTCAAAAGCTTTAGCTACAATCGAGCCGCGAACTTGCATTTCGTCTTTCCTCTCCGTTTACCTCTTACCCATCCAAAGCGCCCATCTCAAAAACAATTACAGGTTATCCGCTGCTTCTGAACCAGCCGGAACAATGGCTGGACGGCACTGTGGTTCAAATCCCTTACTGGGGATTTCTTCAGGGGTGGCTATGGTTCTCCCCTTACCCCCCCAAAAGCCCATTGTCTCACCCTGTTGGATTTGCTATACTGATACATGAGACTTCGACAGGGTGGGAATGGACGCTGTCGAGACGACTTCCAGCCGCTACGGTCTCAGCGATAAGTTTTATGGCACTTTCGGAATTCCGGGGGCAACAGCAATTTGAGGCGTGATTAGGCTGATTACGCATCACGTATCACGCATCAGGTCCAAACTCCACGAAATCCTGAAAGACCAATTTTATTGTTGCACCTTACCAACTTGAGTCATGCAGATTTATCTCCTTGCCACTAATTTTCTTGCTTTGGCCGCCTTGATTTTGGGCCTGGGCAGTTTTTCCGGGGGACGCCGCAGTTGGCGCTTGGTACCGCTTTTTCTATTGGTCATCAGCCGCTCCCTCAGCTTAATTGTTTACCTGAGCGTCTCAAACAGCAGTGACGCCCGGCTGCTGCTGGGGGGCTTGGAGGTTTTTAGCGCCTTTTGCCTGGTCTGGACCCTGGTTGATTTTCCCGCCGCCTGGCCGGCCCCCTGGCCCCTTCTGGCCAGAGTTGGGATTGCCGGCGCGATTATCCTGCTATTCTTAACCTTGATACCGGACTGGCCGGCGCCGTCGCCCCTGCACAGCCTGGTAATTGCCGTTTTCAGCGCGCCTTTTATCCTGGCCAGCGCCGGAGGGGTCCGCTGGCCGCACCTGGCCGTGCCTTTTATTTTGGCCTCCGGTAATTTCCTCAGTTTGTTGGGCTTGACCACTCTCTCCTGGTTGATTTATCTGCTGGCCTACGTCTTTTTTATCAGCGCCATTCACGGCGAAAGCGTGCTGACCTTCCGCCAAAGGTATGCCGAGCGCCAGCAAATGGCCGAAGCCCTGGTCCAAGAGGCCATTGACTCCAGCCGGGAACAGCAGCGCTGGCTGGAAGTCAGTGAAATCCTCAACACCATCCCCAATTTGAACCAATCTATGGAACACATTGTGCGCAGTATGGCCCAGGTTACCCACGTTGACCGCTCGGCCATTTTTATTTTGGAGGCTCAGGGGGCCGGTCAGGCCCGCCTGGCGACCCTTTACAACCCGCAGCGCCCGCTGCATCTGGCTCGACAGGCCGAAGTTAGATTTGATTTGGAGCACTGCCCCCCGTTGCAGCGCTCCATCGAAACCCAGGAGCCGCTGCTGCTGCCGCAGCAAAATATCAACGGCCTGGACTCGTTGTACGGGCTGTGGCGCGAAGACCGCGCCGGCCCCACCCTGATTCAACCCCTAGTTATCAAAGGGCGGCCGGTGGGCGCCTTGATGCTGGGCAATCCCGTCACCAGCCGGCCCATCCGGCCCAGCGATGTGCGGTTGTGCCGCCAACTGGCCCCCCAAATTGCCACGATGGTCGAGCACCGCCGCCGCTATCAAGAGCTTGAGGCCGAAGCCGAGGCCATGGCCGAAACGGTGCAAAAGAAAACCCAGGAACCCGACCGGCATCTGGCTATTTTAGAAACCATCAGCGACGGCGTGGTGGTCAGTGATACCAGCGGGCGAGTCCAACTGGTCAACCAGGCCGCCGAGCGGATTTTGGGCAAACTGCGCTGGGAACTGCTGGACCAGCCGATTGGCACCATTTACGGCCAGATTGACTCGGGCGAGCCGATTGAGAACCTGGCCGCCGCTTTTGCCCGCCGCAACCAGCCGCTGCCCACCTTTTTTGAGAGCAACGAGCGGGCCATTCAGGGCCGGCTCATTCCCTGGCGCAGCCCGGAAGGGGAGTGGCTGGGCATTATGGCCATCTTTCGGGATGTCAGCCGGGAGGTCAAAGCTGACCGGGCCAGAAACGATTTTATTGCCGCCCTCTCCCGCGAGTTGCGCGCCCCCCTCACCGCCGTTAAAGGCTATTCCGACCTGATTGTGCATGGGGAAATGGGAGAGTACAGCCCGGAGCAGCTCCAGGTGCAGCGCATTATCCATAGCAGCGCCGACCAGATGGTGGCGGTGCTGGATAATGCCATTCAAATTAGCGCCCAGAACCGCCACAAAATTCTGCCCCGCTTTGAAGAGCTCCAGGTAGCCGCCATCATCGAGGATGCCCTACGTGACCTGGCTTCATTGGTCCGGCTGCGGGAGTTAAAGTTAACCCAGCACATCCCCGCTGACTTGCCGCCCGTGGCCGCCGACCCCAAGCATTTTCGACAAATTCTGGATAATCTGCTGTCCAATGCCTGCCGCTTTACCCCGCCGGGCGGCAAGGTGGCCCTCCAAGTTTCGGTGGAAATGGAGCGCGCCGGCAACACCTTTCATCCCCGTTTACTACTGACGGTCACGGATAATGGGGTCGGCATTCCCCGGTCCGAACAGAAACGCATTTTTGATGCGTTTTATCAGCTCAAAAGTCAAAGCGGCGCTGAACAGAGGGGCATGGGCATGGGGCTGGCAGTGGTCAAAGACCTGGTGGAACTGCACAACGGGCGGATTTGGGTGGAAAGCGTGGTCGGTGAAGGCTCGACGTTTTACGTGTCGCTGCCCTTAACCCAAGAGTATTAGGCGCGTGTTTGTGGTTTTATAACTCGTTGCTATAATAGCCGGGAACTGTTGGTCCAGCGCAAAGCTAATAATCCATGCTCAACAATAACCCGCCCAAATCTATCCTGATTGTCGAAGATGACGAAACCTTGCAGCAAACCCTGGCTTACAATTTGGAACGAGAAGGTTACAGCGTGGCCGTAGCCACCGACGGCCAGACCGGGCTGAACATTGCCCGTAACCAGCCGCTTGACCTGGTGGTGTTGGATGTCATGCTGCCCCAACTTGACGGCTTATCGGTCTGCCGGATTTTGCGGCGAGAACTGGACGTGCCCATCATCATCCTCACCGCCCGCTCCAGCGAGGTGGATAAAATTATCGGCCTTGACTCCGGGGCCGACGATTATATTACCAAACCCTTCAGCCTGGGCGAGTTTTTGGCCCGTGTCCGGGCCGCGCTGCGGCGCAACCCCAAACAGACTGCCGCCGAACGGTTGACTTCCAACGATTTATCGCTAGATTTGGTGGCCCGTAAAGCCTATAAAGGCTCGGCGGAACTTAACCTCAGCTACAAAGAGTTCGACCTGCTGGCCGAGTTGATTCGCAGCCGGGGCGTCGTTCTCTCGCGTGATTTGCTGCTGACCAAAGTGTGGGGCTACGATTTTTACGGCGAGTCGCGCACGGTGGATGTTCACATCCGCTGGCTGCGCGAGAAAATAGAAGATGAGCCGTCGAAACCCAAACGGATCACCACCATCCGCAGTATTGGCTACCGCTTTGAAGGATGACGCGAGGAGAGGTGAGGCGAAGAGGCGAAAGGCGAGGAAATGAGGACACTCTTTCTTCGTTTCATCGCGTCATCGCCTCATCTTCCCTTGTTAAAAAAACTTAACAGGCGCTTTACCAACCCTTAAAATCAAGTTAACTTAATCCTTAATTTCAAGGCTTAGAATCCATCTTAGAGTATAAGATGGATTTTTTATTTGATGAGAAAGGAGAAATGTCTATGTTAGAAACGCTAGGGACACTCAATTTGAAGATTGCCCGGCTTGAGCAGCAGTTAGCTGTTCTCAAACAGCAGGAACGGCTGAGCGCGCCTTATCCGACCCGCAAAGCTGAATTGGTTCGGGAATATCTGCGGCTGCAATCAGAGTTGGGCCGGCTGACCGAACGCCGGCAAAGATTAGTCCATTAAAGCTTATGATAACCCAAAATGACAACCCCCGCTTTTTACAATTAATCAAAGCCCTGGATGCCGGTTGGGAAATAGACCAGCCGGTGCTGATCAGGTCTACCTGGCGTACCGCCAGTGAAGCATCCGGCACCTACCACTTTGTTTTAAGACGGAAAGCCCAGGATCAAACCACCCTGCTCAGCTTGCCACCTTCCCCGGAACTGCTGGCCTTTTTAGCCAACCACAAAATTAGCATCACCACCTTTTAGCGCATAATTGTAAAATTTTCTTAACAGGCTCTTTACACTCCTTTAAAGCCAAATTAACACGCCCTTTAAAGGGCACAGCTATTATTCCCCTTCGGGATACATCTTTAATGCCCAATTTTCTATTTTCTTACATTGTGGAGGAGAATTCCAGATTATGAAACAAAAATTTAGAGCAACTTTAATTTTGGTAAGCCTACTGCTTATCATCAGCCTGGTAGCCGCGCAGTGTGGCGCAGCCCCCACCCAAGAAACAGTAGCTCAACCGCCTGCAACCGAAGCAGTGGAGGCAGCCGCCCCCACTGAAGCCGCGGCTGCACCAACTGAAGCAGTAGTCGAGCCTACTGAAGAGGCTATGGCCGAACCAACCGAAGCGCCGGCTGAGGATGCCGCGATGGCGGAGAGCAGTGGGGTAACTCTGCCGGAAGTGAACCCGCTGGAAGTGACCGGCGACATCATCACTGCCGGTAGCTCAACCGTCTTCCCCCTGACCGAGCGCATGGCCGAACGCTTCCAGGATGAAGGCTATGCCGGTAACATTACCGTTGACAGCATCGGCACCGGGGCTGGCTTTGAACGCTTCTGCGTGGCCGGTGAAACCGACATTTCCAATGCCTCCCGCGCCATCAAAAAGGAAGAAGTCGCTGCCTGTGAAAGCATTGGCCGTGAGCCGGTCGAGTTCCGGGTTGGCACCGATGCCCTGGCTGTGGTCGTCAGCGCCGAGAACGACTTCCTGACCGATGTCACCCTGGAAGAGTTGGCTCTGCTGTTCTCCACCGCCCAGAAATGGTCCGATGTCCGCCCCGACTGGCCGGCTGAACCCATCCTGCGTTTCAGCCCCGGCACCGACAGCGGCACGTTTGATTACTTTGTCGAAGCGGTTATGGACCCGGCCTATGTCAAGGACAAAGAAGCCGACAAGGGCAAGGGTGAGGAAGCCATTTTGAACGCGGCCAATCTCCAACTCAGTGAGGATGACAACGTTCTGGCGCAAGGCGTCGAGGGCAGCCCCTATGCCATTGGCTACTTTGGTTATGCCTACTACGATGCCAACCAGGGCGCACTCAATGCCCTCAGCGTCAATGGGGTTGAACCAACCGAGGAAACCGCCGAGAATGGCGATTATCCTCTGGCCCGGCCCTTGTTCATCTACAGCGCCGCCAATGTGATGGCTGAGAAGCCCCAAGTCGCTGCCTTCATCAACTTCTATCTTTCCTTTGTCAATGAGGAAGTCCTCGATGTCGGCTACTTCCCCGCTTCCACCGCCGCCCTCGATACCGCTAAAAATAATTGGCTGGACGCGAATAAATAAGTAGCTACTCACCTTAGTGAACTGGTAGGTCACGCTTGAAGCGTGACCTACCTTTTTAGAAATTGGAGTCACAAAGCTTGCTTTGCGGTCAGCCTGTCGGCAAATCAAGCTTTGTCACTCCAAAATTATTAAAAGGAGTTAGCGAAAATTATGGCAATAGGAGCTTCCACTTCAGCCGTGACTACGGCTGAAACCGGCGTCACGACCGAGAGTCTGCGCAAGCGCATGCGCTTAGGCGAGGCGCTAATCCAGGGCTTTTTGTTCGCTTCCGGCACAATTTCTATCTTTACCACCCTGGGCATTATTTTTGTGCTGGCGGAGGAGTCGTGGCTCTTCTTTGGCAGCGATGAGGTCAGCCTGGTTGAGTTCTTTACCAGCACCACCTGGCAGCCGGCCATCAAACAATTTGGCATCTGGCCGCTGGTTAACGCCACTTTGATGACCAGCGCCATCGCTATGTTGGTGGCAATACCGCTGGGGCTGTTTGCCGCTATTTATTTGAGCGAGTATGCCACGCCCGGAACGCGCGGCCTGCTCAAACCCATTCTGGAGGTGCTGGCCGGCGTTCCGACCGTTGTATATGGTTACTTTGCCTTAACCTTTATGACCCCGCTCCTGCGTACTATTTTCGGTTCGGGGGTGGTTGAGATTTATAATACCGCCTCTGCCGGTCTGGTTTTGGGCATCCTGATTGTTCCTTTGATTGCCTCGATGAGCGAGGACTCGCTGCACGCCGTGCCTCGCGCGCTGAGAGAGGCCTCGTATGGGCTGGGCGCAACCAAACTGGAAACGTCATTTAAGGTAGTTGTACCGGCGGCGCTGTCGGGCATTACGGCGGCTTTTGTCGTCGGCATCTCGCGGGCGGTGGGTGAGACCATGATTGTGGCTTTGGCCGCCGGCGCCGGTCCCAACTTTACCTTCAACCCTTTCAAGGCCGCCGAAACCATGACCGGCCACATCGTCCGCATCAGCGGCGGCGACCTGAGTTATGGCACCATTGACTATAACAGCATCTTTGCCATCGGCCTGATGCTCTTTGTGATGACCTTAACGCTTAACATCATCAGCGGTTACATTGTGCGCCACTTCCGGGAGGTGTATGAATGAGTGTCGAGACAAAATCGGCCCACCCCGGCTCATACCCCGAAGACAAAGACCTGGCCCGGTTTATCCAGTTTCGCAATTTTAACGCCACTTTTTGGCGGGTCGTCTTTATTTCATCATTGGTAATTAGCCTGATTGCCTTGCTGGCCCTGCTTTACAACGTGGTCAATGAAGCCTTTGGCTTGACGGCGGTGGAAAATCGGATTGAACCGGAAACGTTGGTGCTGCGGCTGCAAGAAGCGGACATGCTGGAAGTGGCCGTATTATCAAGCGAGGATGACAATGACCTGGCCGCAGGTATCAGCGGCAACCCTAACGCTATTGGCTTTTTTGGTTATGCCTACTACAAAGCCAACCAGGACAAGCTGCAAGCCCTGACAGTCAACGGAGTTACGCCTTCGGCGGAAACTGCTGAGAGCGGCGAATATCCCATCGCCCGGCCGCTGTTCATCTACTCAGCCCCTCAGATTATGAACAAGAAGCCGCAGGTGGCCGAGTTTATCAATTATTATCTGACCCACGTCAACGACGAGATTGACGATGTGGGCTACTTTGCGGCCACAACCGATTCCCTGGACAGCGCCAGAGCCACCTGGCTAAATGCGCAAAATCAGACCGGGACCGCCTTGCCTGTGGTCAATCCGGCCGCGGTGGAAGGCAAAGTTTTGGTGGCCGGCAGCTCGACCGTTTTTCCTTTGACCGACCGGCTGGCGACCCGTTTTACCGAAGCAGGTTACAGCGGGGAAATTACGGTTGCCAATATTGGCACCACCGGTGGCCTGCGGCAGTTTTGCGTCGAAGGCAAAGTGGATATTGCTAATGCCAGCCGGGCCATCAACACCCTTGAGCGCGCCGCCTGCCGGGGCAAGGGTTTGGACGTGGCCGAGTTTCGCGTCGGAACCGATGCGCTGGTGGTGGTCGTCAGCAGAGAAAACACCTTTCTAAAAAATGTAACGGTTGAGCAACTGCAACAAATCTTTACCGATGCCAAAAATTGGTCGGATGTTGACCCCAGTTGGCCCAGCACCCCCATCGAGCGCTATATTCCGGGGGCCGACAGCGGCACCCTGGATTTCTTCACCGAAACGATTTATGGCGGGGTTGAATTGGCCGACCTGCCGAAAGATGATCTGGTAGAAATTATCGCCACCACTCAGGACCCGCAGGGGAAAAAACCACTCGTTTCCAAAGGCAAACTGCGCCAATTGGAAAATGAGCAGCTTTTCTACGAGGATAAATTCCTGACGCTCGACCCAGACAAGCACGCTCAGGAGTGCGCCGGGGACAAACCACCGGCGCGTTGCAGCCTGCCGGCCCGTGACCAGGAAAACATGTATGCGCTGGTTCAGGAACTTGTCGTTGCCCCCAAAGTGGTGGATACCTGGCCGTTGATTGACTCGCTGTTCAAGCAGGAAGCGATTGTGGCTGAGGCCGCCGAGAAATTCCCCAATGCCGAGGTTGAATTTCGCTCCTGGATAACCCCCGATTTTGTGCGCAAACCTCAAGCCAGCGACCCAACCCTGGCCGGTATCCGCACCGCCATTCTCGGCTCGTTGTGGACCATTGCCATTACCATTCTGGTCGCTTTCCCCATTGGCGTTGGCGCAGCTATCTACCTGGAGGAATACGCTACCGGCACGGCCAATCCTTTATTACGCCGAGTCAACACCATCATTCAAACCAATATCAACAACCTGGCCGGGGTGCCCTCGATTATCTACGGTATTCTGGGGCTGGCTATTTTTGTGCGGCTGTTTGAACCGTTTACCAGTGGAGCGGCCCTGAGCGCAGCGGCTGACCCTACCACCGCCAATGGCCGCACTATCATCTCCGCCGGGCTGACCCTGGCCCTGCTCATTCTGCCGGTGATTATCATCAACGCCCAGGAGGCGATTCGGGCGGTGCCGCTGTCGCTGCGCCAGGCCGGCATGGCTCTGGGCGCGACAAAGTGGCAAACCATCTGGGCGCATGTGCTGCCCAATGCCATCCCCGGTATTCTCACCGGCACCATCCTGGCCGTGTCGCGGGCCATGGGTGAAACCGCCCCCCTGGTGGTGGTCGGCGCTTCCACCTTTATCACCATTGACCCCGATGGTATTTTTTCCAAATTCACCACCTTACCCATTCAAATTTATCAATGGACGGCCCGCCCGCAGGCTGAGTTTCGCAATATTGCGGCGGCAGCCATTGTTGTTTTGCTGGTTTTGCTTCTATCTATGAACGCGCTGGCAATTATCCTACGCAATCGCTACAGCAGGAGGCTCTCGTGAGTGAGAACAAGCTTTCAAGCAATGGAAAATATGCCCTGGAATTGCAGGACCTTCATTGTTTCTACGGCAGTTTTCGGGCGGTCAAAGATGTCAGCTTAAAAATTGAGCGGCAAAAAATCACCGCTTTTATCGGCCCTTCGGGCTGCGGCAAAAGCACCGTGCTGCGCTCGCTCAATCGGATGAACGACCTGATTCCCGGCGCGTACGTGAAGGGCAAAATTTTGTATCATGGCCGTAATCTTTATGACTCCTCCGTTGACCCGGTGGAAGTGCGGCGGCGGATTGGGATGGTTTTCCAAAAGCCTAACCCCTTCCCCAAATCCATTTATGAGAATGTGGCCTGGGGGGCGCGGATCAATGGCTTCAAGGGCAATATGGACGACCTGGTAGAGCAATCGCTGCGGCAGGCGGCACTGTGGGATGAAGTGAAAGATAAATTACAACAAAGCGGTCTGGGGCTATCGGGGGGACAGCAGCAGCGTTTGTGCATCGCCCGGGCCATTGCCGTCAAACCCGATATTATCCTGATGGATGAACCTTGCTCGGCTCTGGACCCCATCGCCACCCTCAAGATTGAAGATTTGATGCGCGAGCTGGTTCAGAACTACACCATCGTCATTGTCACCCACAATATGCAGCAGGCCGCCCGCGCTTCCGATTACACCGCTTACTACTTGATGGATCGTAACGACCGGGCCGGGGCGCTGGTGGAATACGGCCCCACCCAGGAACTTTTCACCAATCCCAAGGATAAACGAACTGAGGATTATATTACCGGACGATTTGGGTAAAGCAGCGGGGGAGCAGAGGGGCAGGGGTGCAGGGGAGAAAGAAGATAAATTTCTCCCCTGCACCCCCGCTCCCCTGCACCCCTGCACGAAAGGTAAAGCCAATGTCTACTAAACAAGTGCTCTTTCTCTGCACCGGCAACTCGTGCCGGAGTCAAATGGCCGAAGGGCTGGTCAATTACTTTTTGGGTGATGAATGGGAGGCTTACTCGGCCGGAACCAACCCGGCGGGCTATGTCCATCCGCTGGCGATTCAGGTCATGGCTGAGTTTGATATTGACATCTCACGCCACCGTTCCAAATCGGTCGAGGAGTTTCGCTACATTGGCCCCGATGTTGTGATAACCGTGTGTGATGACGCCGCCGAAGATTGCCCGGTGTGGCTGGGGCAGGGGCATAAAGCTCATCTCAGCTTTCCCGACCCGGCCAAAGCAACCGGCAGTCCGGAGGAACAATTGGCGGTCTTTCGAGCCGTGCGGGATGACATCCGCCAACGGGTCTTCGATTACCTGGCAACCGTAGAATTGCCGGAATCGTCTGAGGCTGTTTGAGGTGCTACGGCAAACTTTTGAACAAAAGTTACAAACCTTGCAAACGGAAGTGCTGCTATTGGGGGACATGGTGGATACAACCCTGGGCGCAGCCGTCGAGGCGTTGCTGCGCCAGGATTTGCCCGGCGCCTCGCAGTTATTGAGCGACAACTGCCTCATTGCCGGCAAACGGGCGGCCCTGGAGGCCGAAACGTTGTCTCAAATTGCCACGCAGCAGCCGGTCGCCAGCGATTTACGCACGCTCGTCGCCGTGCTGGAAGTAGCTGCCGAGCTTGAACGGATGGGCAGTTATGCCGCCAGTATCGCCCAAACCACTCTCAATTTAGCCGAGCAGCCGCTGCCTGAACCGTTCCCACAAATCATCCCGCGCATGGGCGACTGCGGGCGGGACATGCTGCGCCAGGCGTTACTGGCTCTGGCCCAACGGGATGTGGCTCTGGCCCGGACCATTCCGGCCCGCGACGAAGACATGGACCGGCTTTATAGCGAGGTCTATCAAGCTCTGGTCAGCGTTATCAAAAACGATCCGGCCAGCACCCACCAGGTTTCCTCTCTTTCACGGGTGGCTCACAACCTGGAACGCACCGCCGATCGGGTGGTTAATATTTGTGAGTGGGTTATTTTTGCCGTCACCGGCGAGTTGAAAGAGTTAAACGGGAGCGGGGTTTAACCTGCCCCATTCCAGTCTATTTGAAAGGAAGTAAAAATGCTCAGAGAGAGTTTTCACCGCGATCTGCACCGTCTGCATGAAGACATTTTGTTGTTAGGCAGCATGGTCGAAAGTATGTTAACCGACGCCGTTGACGTGCTTAAGCGGCGGGACATGGCCGGCTCGCAGCGTTTGATTGCCTATGACCAACGCGTCAATGAAAAACGGCTGGCCATCGAGCACAACACGCTCACCTTGATTGCCACCCAGCAACCTATGGCCGGCGATGTGCGCGACTTGGCGGCCATTCTGGATATTGCCTCGGAGTTGGAACGAATCGGCGATTATGCCAAAGGCATTGCCAAAATCAATTTGATGATTGGACCGGGCGAATTGATTAAACCACTGGTAGATATTCCCCGCATGGCTGAGAAAGCACGCGATATGTTGCACCGGGCGCTCGAAGCTTTTATCAACCGCGATGTTGACCTGGCTCGCACCATCCCCCTTGAAGATGATGAGGTGGATGATTTATACAACCAGGTTTACCGGGAACTGATCACCCTGATTATGAAAAACCCGCAGGATATGGACCAGGCAACCTACCTGATGTGGGCCGCTCATAACCTGGAACGCACCGCCGACCGGGTGGGTAACATTTGTGAGCGGGTCATTTTTACCGTTACCGGCGAGGTTATCGAATTTAGCATGCCTATCGAAACGGCTTGAGCTAAAAAGCAGAAGTCAACTCAGCAAAAGAGCGCGAACTCTGGTTTGCGCTCTTTTTGTTATGTGTCGTAACGCACAAGCTCGGTGTGCTTTCAGACACAGCCGGACGGAGGCGGGTATGTTATAATTTAACCATTGATGTAATACATCTGAGGTAAACGAGTGATGGTAGTTATCGCCAATATGCGTTTTCCGGCGGTGACGGCTCAGGATGTTGGGCGGGAGGTTTATCATGGCCGGCAAGAAGCAGTCTGTATTGTGGGCGATGAACGCAGCCTGAGCCAGATTGCCTGGATTTTTCAGCGAGTACCGGATATGTTTGAAGTCCAGCGCTACTCGACGGAGCTGATTGTACGCCGGGGTAGACGATAATATCATTAACGTTGACCGCCCTTCTTGAAAGTTGGGAGCTTTCAGAAGGATAAAAATAGGGTCGGGTGGGGAGTAAAAGAGCCGGGGCAGCCCCGGCTCTTTCTGTTAGGATTAATGTTGCAAAACTCTCTTATGTCTTGTTATTTTTACCCTTTTGTGGCATAATGGCAATAGTGGCGATTCCGGTCTAATAAATCCTGTTTCAAAACCTTGCATCAAATTGATGAGTAGTTTCTACCGGAGCGAACAGTGGTTCAGGGCCGGTCAATTTTATACTCCTGGGTAAGTGTAACAATTATGGACGATGTAAATAAAAACCCCAAGGACGAGACTGAGGGCAACGAGATTGAGTCGCCGGTTGATGGCCCAACCCCGGATTGGATGCGGCTGGCCACCTCGGCCGGCAGCAGCGGCAGTTCGTTGACCGAGGAGAATACCCCAGCCTGGCTCAAATCCATCCGGGCCGGACAGGGTGTGACTCAAGAAAAAAAACCGGCAGAGCCGCCCTCACCTCCGCCGGCTCAACCAGCAGCCCAAGCCGAGGAAGGTCTATCGGACCTGGAGCGTTTGCTGGCCGAGGAAGGCATTGACCTCGGTTCAGTCGCCGAAGAACGCCCCGAAGGCTCAAGCGGCATGTCCGCCCGTGATTGGCTCATCTCCACCTCCAGCGAAGAGATTATCCGCAACAAACTGGGCGCGCAACCCCCCGCCGAAGAGCCGCCTGCGCCTCCTTCTCCTTCGCCTGCCCCTGCTCCGGCCAGCGACGAGGGTATGTCGGATTGGGAACGCCTGTTGGCCGAGGAGGGGATTGACCTGGGTGCAGTTGACGAAGAACGGCCCGAAGGGTCCGGGGGCATGTCGGCCCGTGATTGGCTTATTGCCACCTCCAGCGAAGAAATCATCCGTAATAAGCTGGGCGCGCAACCCCCCGCCGAAGAAGCGCCTGCGCCGCTGCCCAGCACCTCGTTCAGCGACGATAAAATGGTGGTTGAGTCAGATTTGCCCGACTGGCTCCAGGAAATTGCCGACGATGTCGCCGAAGCTGAGGCAAGTGAAATGAACTGGCCTGTCAGCGAACCCGAACCTCCGGTTCCCTCTCCGGTCGCGGCCAAAGAGGACGACATGCTGGTGGTTGAAGAAGAGCTGCCCGATTGGCTGCAAGAGATGGCCGACGACAGCTCCGTAGCCCCCACGCCCGAAGAAGCGTTCACGCCGCCCTCGACCAGCGCATTGGTCCCTGAGGAAGATAAGATGGTCGTTGAGGAGGACCTGCCCGACTGGTTACGAGATATTGCCGACGACGAGGCCAGACCCCCGGTTGAAGAAATCGAACCGGTCAAGGCCGATTTTGAGGCTCCGGCCCCTCTTCCCGAAGCAGCCCCACCCTCCTTCACTGCGGACAAAATGGTGGTTGAGGAAGATTTGCCCGACTGGCTGCAAGACCTGGCCGAAGAAGAAACTGCCTCTGAGTTGCCGCCGGCAGCAGAACCCAGTGTCGTCTCTGCCACCACTGACCAGATGGTTGTCGAAGGAGAGTTGCCGGACTGGCTGCAAGAGATCGCCGAGGAGTCTGACCTGGCTGTGGAACCTCCCTTACCGCCCGAACCCGATTTTATCGCCGCCCCCCCTTCGCCCCCCTCCCTGGCCGAAGACAAGATGATCGTTGCCGACGATTTACCCGATTGGCTGCGTGAAGCCGCCGAGGAGGTCGAACCCGGCCCAGAACCGGAAGCAAGCGCACCCGTTCCTGCTGCTTTAGATGCTGACAAAATGGTGGTTGACGAAGACTTACCAGATTGGTTACGCGAAGTCGAAACAGGCGACGCTGAGGATGTAGTTTTAACCCAGGCCGGCTTTGAAGCCGTTCCCCCTGAGCTGGACGAGTTGGAAAGCGACGAGGATTTACCGGACTGGCTGCGAGAGGTTGAAGTTAGCAATCTTGAAGATAATTTGGTGCTCCCCCCCAGGCCCATTGTCGACTCAGTGGCGGAGGAGTCCACCTTTGCTGCTACCCCCTTAAGCGATGAAGAGTTAGAAGCGTTTGATGAAGAGGATTTGCCGTCCTGGCTGAAAGAAGTGCAGGAGCAGAATGGGCGGGAAACTTCTGAGGCCATCGGCCAACCGCTGGTTACCGAATTTAACCTATCCCCTGAATCAACCGGCGAAGGTGTGGGCGATGAGCTACCCGGTTGGCTGCGGGATGTTCAAGAAGAGACCACCCCGCTGGAATTTGAAGCTCTAGAACCCCTGTCCGAAACGGCTGAAGATGATGAACAAATGGTCATCGAGGAAGGGTTGCCCGATTGGTTGAGGGAGGAAGAATTCAATCTTGACGAACCTTTCGAACCCTCGGAACCCAGCCCAGAACCTTTGCCCGAGGTGGTGGCCGATGAGCTGCCCGATTGGCTGCAAGAAATTCAGGATGAAGCCCCTGAAGAAGCCCTCTCGTTTGAGGAAACGCCCGAGCCGGTAACAGCGACAATCTCAAGCAGCCCCCTGGCCGACGGCATCATTGACGAAGAAGGTCTGCCAGACTGGCTGCGCGAAGAAGAGGCTGAGGAAGAAGCCGAGGCGGTTGAACCGATAGAGATCGTCGAAGAGGTGATCGAGCCGGAAGCACCGGAACCTATCTCTGAACCGGAACCAGAACCCTTACCCGAGCCTGTCAGCGAACCAATCGAAGCTGCCCCCACCGGCATCCCCGATTGGCTGCAAAAGCTGCGCGAAGTGGACGAAGAACAGCCCGTGTCTGTCCCCATTGTGTCCATGCCTCCACCCGTTCAAGTGGCGGCGCCCCGCTTGGCGGCTCAACCGGTCTACGCTCAGACGGTGGTTTCTACGCCTGATATTCCGGCTGACGCCGCCGAGCAGCTTCAACTGGCCCGCACCACCCGCGACAAAGGCAATCTGGATGAAGCGGTCCGCATTTACGATGCGTTGGTATCGCGCGGCATTTACCTGGACAAAATCATCGAGGACATGCAGCAAAGTATCAAAGCCCATCCCACCAATTATCTTTTGTTCCAGCTAATGGGCGATGCCATGATGCGCGACGGGCGCTTACAAAGCGCCCTGAATGCCTACCGCGAGGCGCTCTCGCGGTTATAACCAACCTGCCAAAATTTTTGTTAAAAACCGGGGTAAAGGCCCGGTTTTTTTATCTGCAAAAATTTGTCAACTCTGCTTTCCTCTGATATGCTCACAACCTCTGAACAATCTTAACTTTATCCTTCAGGAGATGATCGTGGAACGAACGCTGATTATTATTAAACCCGATGGGGTTGAGCGCAACTTGATTGGCCCCATTATTACCCGCTTTGAGCAGCGCGGTTTAAAAATTGTGGGTATGAAAATGCTGCAAGTCTCCGACCAACTGGCCCGCCAACACTATGCCGTGCATGAGGGTAAATCTTTTTTTGAACCGTTGATTGAATACATCACCTCGGCGCCGGTGGTGGTGATGGCCCTGGAAGGACCGCAAGCCGTTCAGGCCGCCCGCAATACCATTGGCGCAACCAAGCCCGTCGAGGCCACCGCCGGCTCGATTCGGGGTGATTTTGGCATGATGGTCGGCCGCAATCTGGTTCACGGCTCAGACAGCCCGGAAAACGGCGCGGCTGAAATCGCCCTGTGGTTTGACGAGTCAGAGCTGGTGAGTTATGAACGGGTGGTAGATCGCTGGATTCTAGAATAAAGGTGTGTTCACGCGTCTGAACACGCTACCAATAACGAAAAGGTAGCAAGGTAGCACGTAGCAGAGATATATTAGTCCTGTCTACCGCCTACCGTCTACCGTCTACTATTTCCGAAGGAGCATAGCCATGGCCAATTCAAAAGACGGCGGGGAGATCAATGTTAACGGCCAAAATGTCAACAATATCCAGGCTGAGCAGGTGAATGTGCGTTATAGCCAAACCGGCGACATCAAAGCCAACACGGTCACAGTTTCTCAGGCCGGGGCCACCCACGTGGAAGGCAGCACGGTGGAACTTCGTCAGGCCGGGGCGCAAACAGTGCATGGCTATAATGTTAATGTCCGGCAAGGCGGCATGGTCCAGGCCCGCGCCGAAACCCTGAGTCTGACCCAGGGCGGTATTGTTTTTGCCCAAACCAAAGAGGCTAGTTTGACTGCCGCCGGCGTCGGCGCGATTCTGGCCGATGGGAACGTCACCTTAGACCAGAGCAGTGTCAAAGCCGTGCTCACCCGCGGCGAAGTTACTATGGACCAGAGCGGCAGCGGGGTGGTGCTGGCCCGGCGCGTCTCGACGGGCGAGAATACCGGCGTCATTTTGATGATTGCTGGCCGGGTTGACGGCCCGGTGAACGCCGTTTTTGGTCCGGCGGCCGGGGCAGCCTTTGGCGCTGTTTTTGCCCTGGCTCTGGCCTTGATCTGGTGGATTCGAAGCCGTCTGACCCAATGAGGTTTGATTTTCAAAATCGGTAATGGGGCCGGAGGGCTGGATAAAGAGAGATTCCAACCTTCCAACCCTCCAGCCTTCCAATACATTACCGAATTTTGCTTGCAGTCAAATTTCATAAGATAGCCAAAGGATTTGCTCATGCAAAAAACACTTTTGCGCCTGGTTTGGCCCTATATCTTGCGCTACCTGGCTAAACACGGGGCCGTCTATCTGGAGAAACGGCGCGAGCAGAAACGTCTGCTGAAAGCGACTCAAGCAGAGGCAGCGGCCGTTTCGCCGGACTCATCCGATGTTGCCGTTGTCGAATGTCCGTCGCCTCCCGCTCCCCCGCCGATCTGGTATGTACTGGCGGGGGTCTTGTTGGGCAGCGCCATCAGCTTGATGCTGGTCAAACTGCTGCGGGAGTAAAACGGATGTACATTGTAACCACTTCCCAAATGCAAGCGGCTGAAAAGGCTGCCGATGCGGCCGGTTTGAGCTATGAGCAACTGATGGAAAATGCCGGCCATGCCGTCGCCGAGGCCATTGCCGGCCAGTTTGACATCACTGGGGTGCGGCTGCTGGTGCTGGTTGGACCGGGCAATAACGGCGGCGATGGCCTGGTTGCGGCGCGGTATCTGTCACAAGCGGGGGCGACAGTAACCGTCTACGTGGGCAAGCGCCGGCTTGAAGGTGACAAAAACTGGGCGCTGCTGGATGCGGCCGGGGTGGAAAAGGTGCTGGGCAGCGATCCCGATGGGCCGGCCCGGCTGGAGCACTTGCTGCAAGAATCAGGGGTGATTGTGGATGCGCTGCTGGGCAGCGGCGTCTCCCGACCCATCGAGGGCGACCTGGCCGAGCTGCTGGATAAGGTCAAGGCCGCAGTCAGCGAGCGCCGGATGATTACCGATGGCCCTCTGGTAGAGCCGGCTCAGCCGGTGGTTGACCCGGAATTTGGCCCGGCAATCGTGGCCGTAGATGTTCCCTCCGGCCTCAACACCGACACCGGCGCGGTTGATCCGCGCACTCTGCCCGCCGATTTGACTGTCACCCTGGCCGCGGTCAAACGAGGCCACATTTTGCTGCCCGGCCCGGAAGTGGTCGGCCAGTTGGTGGTCGGCGATATTGGCCTGGCAGACAGCCACTATCCTGAAGATGTCACCCTGGAAATGGCAACCCCGGCCAAAGTAGCAGCGTTGCTGCCGTCGCGCCCGGTCAGCGCCCATAAAGGCACGTTTGGCACGGCCTTGCTGGTGACCGGTTCGATGAGCTACACCGGCGCGGCCATTTTAGCCGGACAGGCCGCCACCCGCAGCGGCGTCGGGCTGGTCACACTGGCCCCCCCGCAAGCCATCCACCCCATTCTGGCCTCACGGCTGGCCGAAGCCACTTACATTCCCCTGCCTCACGCCGAGGGAGCTATAGCCCCGGAAGCGGCTCGACTTTTGTACACGAAGCTGGAAGGGATAGACGCGATGCTCATTGGGCCAGGCCTGACCCAGGCTGCGCCGACGGTGGCCTTTTTGAAAGAACTACTGTCGGGCAAAGCCGGCGCGCCGCCCCGAGCTTTCGGTTTTCGCCCGTCCGAAAGCGAAAGTTCGGAAAAAGAGGGCCAACCACTCCCCCCTCTGGTTCTCGATGCCGACGCCTTGAACATTCTGGCCGGACACACCCAATGGTGGCAAATGCTGCCCGCCGAAAGCATCCTGACCCCTCATCCCGGCGAGATGGCCCGTTTGATGGGCAGTACCATCCAGGCGGTGCAGTCGCGGCGGTTGGAGCTGGCTGGCGAAATGGCCGCCCAATGGGGGCAAGTAATTCTGCTCAAAGGGGCGCACACCGTTGTTGCCGGCCCCGATGGCCGGATGATGGTTTTGCCTTTTGCCAACCCGGCCCTGGCTAAAGCCGGCTCCGGCGACGTGCTGGCCGGGACCATTGTCGGCTTGCGGGCGCAAGGACTTGGCCCGTTTGAGGCAGCGGTGGCTGGAGGCTATCTGCACGGCCTGGCCGGCGAGCTGGCCCGTGAGAGTGTGGGGCTGACCTCGGTTGTCGCCGGGGATTTGATCGGCTTTTTGCCGATGGCCATCCGGGCCGTATACGGGCAATAAGTTAACAATAAAGGAAAAGAGCGCCCCGGAGGTGGGCGCTCTTTTCGGCGATGATTAGAAACAAACTAAAGACTGTAGGGATTGTCTACAGTGTAACAGCAGATTGTTATGGAACTGTTAAGAGTTCTTTAAACTTTCGTTAAGAGTTACTACTCAAGCACATGTCATTTCGAGACCGAAGGTCGAGAAATCCCCAGGACGCACAATACGTAAAAGTAAGGTATCGGGGATTTCTCCCTGCGGTCGAAATGACATGGCCGAGCAGTTGCCATTAAGGTTTATAAAAAAGGCGAGGACTTTCATCCTCGCCTTTTTGTTAGAAATTTGTGACCGGTTTAGGCTTCGGCCGCATTATCCTTGCTACGGTTGAGCGCCTGGGAGACCGATTCTTTGCCTCGGCTGATAGCCTCGGACGCGGTCTGCTTGCTTTTTTCCAGGGTTTCTTTGCCTTTCTCTTGCAGGCTGGCCACCTGGCCTTGCAGGTGAGTGACCTGCTCTTGCAGCGAGGAGAGTTGGGTTTGCGCTCGATGGCGGGCCTCCAAAACCCCTTCTTCGGCCCGGTCTTTGAACTCCAGGCTCTTGTCACGGAGTTGGGCGCGAGTTTCCTCGCCCGATTGCGGGGCCATCAGCAGGGCCAACGCCGCCCCCACCAGGCCGCCAATCACCAGACCGGCAAAAAATTCAACACCGCCACTATTTTGCTCTGACATAATTGTAGCTCCTTTCAACCTCTATGGATGAATAAAAAACACTAGCTGCGCCGGAACAGGCTACGCACAATCGCTTGCACGCCGGCCACGGCGCTAGCGGTAGTAATCACGGGCTTGACTGCTTGCTCGCTCAGAAAGCTGGTTGTGCCCTGAGCAGTTTGTACTGTTGATTGCAGTTGGCTCAAAACCGGCCTGATTTCCCGATTTAACAACCGGATCAGATCGTTGATTTTGAGGACCAGATAGACAGTAATGACCACCAGCGCAATCAACAATAAAATAATAAGAAACGCGCCCAACCCCAAAAAGATAATAAAAATATCGCGTAAAACCGCCGCAGCGGGAGGGTTGGTGAACAACCACCACCCCAATAATCCGAATATAATAATTATAACGACGGCAGCGATGATACCAAAAATGAGAGGACGTTTATCTATCGGCTCCGGCGAAAGCTCTGGCCGGGGATTACTTGCTTCAGCGTAGTACAAGTCACTGATTTCTTGGGGCATGCCAACTCTGCTCAAATATTAAAAGATTAGGCTGTCATTCTAGCATGGTATCACATTCTGCGAAAATTGTCATCAGCCGGATGGACAATTTTCCCCCATCTCGTTCCCAAACTCAGTTTGGGAACGAGATGGGAGAGGTTATTTAATCCACAAGCCTAAACCTTGAGCCACTGCATCACAAACAAGCAAACCCAACTCATCACGCTGGCTTCGACGATGTGCAGCGGGCCAATCAAAAAAACATTCAAACCCA
The DNA here is from genome assembly GCA_015075405.1 of Anaerolineales bacterium. Classification (GTDB taxonomy): domain Bacteria; phylum Chloroflexota; class Anaerolineae; order 4572-78; family J111; genus DSQQ01. The sequence continues at coordinate 237,158 of JABTUK010000006.1, read as the reverse complement.
GCACATTACCGATGATCTGTCCAAGCCCAAAACCGATGATCCCCGTCAGAAAGTAGATGACCAATTCCCGGATATTTTTGCCCCGCCACAAGTGAAAAAGCGCGCCATACGCGCCGCCTAGCAACAATGAGAGCAATAAATAAGGCGCCATAACCTATCCAGCCGGTTCCGTCTTCTCGATGACCCCGCCGCCGAGGATTTGCTCGCCCTGAATGAAAACGACAGACTGCCCCGGCGTAATGTCACGCAGCGGCGCGGTAAAGGTCAACCGGGCGCGGGCGTCCGGCAGAGGGGTCAACGTCGCTTCGACCTCTCTGGCCTTATAGCGGATTTTGGCGGTCACTTCCACCGGCCCGGCGGGTGGCTGGCCGCTGATGTAAGTGACCTGGCGGGCGGTCAACTCGCTCTGGCCCAGTTCGTCCAGCGGGCCGACAATCAGACTGTTGCTGGCGTTATCGAGGCGCAGCACGTACAGTGGTTCGGGCGCGGCGATGCCGAGGCCCTTACGCTGACCGATGGTGTAAAAGGCCAGTCCTTGATGCTGGCCCAAAACCTGGCCGCTGTTGGTCACAATGGGGCCGGGCTGGACCACTTCGGGGGCGCGGCGCTGCAAAAAGGCGCGGTAATCCCCCTGGCCCAAAAAGCACAAATCCTGGCTGTCGGGCCGGTTGAAAACGGGCAGCTTCTTGGCTTCGGCAATTTGGCGGATTTCGGCTTTGGTGTGACGGCCCAGCGGAAAGATGACCCGCGCCAGGCGCTCCTGGGTCAGGGTATACAAAATATAGCTCTGGTCTTTGGTTGGGTCAATTCCCTTGAGCAGTTGAAACGCACCCTCGTCGTTTTGCTGCACCCAGGCATAATGGCCGGTCGCCAGGTAATCGCCGCCCAGGCTGAGCGCTTCCTTGAGCAGCTTATCAAAGCGAATATCTCGATTGCAGACCACGCAGGGATTGGGCGTGACGCCCTGGGCGTAGCCTTCGATAAAAAAGTCAACCACCGTCTGCTTGAAGGTTTCTTTGTAATCGCGGACGTAAAAAGGAATACCGAGTTGGTCGGCCACCCGGCGGGCATCGGCTACAGCATCGGGCGTGCAGCAGCGATTGGCCGCGCCACCCGGCTCGGCCCACAGCCGCAGCATCAGGCCGATGACCTCATAGCCCTGCTCGACCAGCAGCGCCGCCGCCACCGAACTATCCACGCCGCCGCTCATGGCGACGACGACTCGTTTGGGATTACTGTTTGTGGTCATAAGCTCTCAAAAGGACCGGGGACCGGAGACGGGAGACCGGGTTTTAATCCTCTCCGGTCCCCGGTCTTCCGTCTCCGGTCATAACTAAAAGACGGGCCTGTGCCAGCCCGTCTCGATGATTGTATCATAAATAAAGTGGACTGGCTAAAATGCCGGCTCATAGGCCGGATTGAGTTGGCGCACTTTCTCGATGACGCCGGGCAGGATGTTCAGGACAGTTTCGATGTCAGCTTCGGTGGTTTGCCGGCCTACGGTCAGACGCAGCGCGCTCAGGGCAAGCTCGTGCGGGATGCCCATAGCGGTGAGCACATGGCTGGGTTCGGGCATGCCGGTGGTACAGGCGCTGCCGCTGGCGGCTTCGATGCCGGCCATATCTAGGCGCATCAGAATCGCATCGGCTTCGCAGCCAGCAAAGACAAAACTGGCGTGATTGGCCAGCCGCCGGGTGGGATGGCCGGTCAGTTCACTGCCGGGAATCGTTTGCAAAATACCGCTCATCAGCCGGTCGCGCAGCGCTCCTTGCCGCTCATTTTCCGTCGAGCGATGCCCCTGCACCAACTCCAACGCTCTGGCAATACCGACAATGTAAGGCACGTTTTCGGTGCCGGGCCGGCGGTTGTTTTCGTGGCTGCCGCCGGTAAACGGCGACAGCAGCGGCGTATTCTTCCGCACGTACAGAATCCCAATCCCTTTGGGCGCATAAATTTTATGCCCCGAAATTGCCAGCAAATCAACGTTCAACGAGTCAACATTCAATGGTTCATAGGCTGCGGCCTGCACGGCGTCGGTGTGAAAGGCAATGCCGCGCTCGCGGGCCAGCGTCCCGATTTCGGCAATGGGTTGGATGGAGCCGACCTCGTTATTGGCGTACATAACGCTGATCAGCACCGTCTCAGGCCGGATGGCGGCGGCAATGTCGGCGGGGTTGACCACGCCGTAGCGGTCCACCGGCACAACGGTTTGCTCAAAGCCGAATTTGTCGCACAACTGGTTAAAGGTGTGGTCTACGGCGTGATGCTCGACCGGCGTGGTAATCAGGTGATGACCTTTGCCGGCCTGTCGCTGCGCCCAGGCCACCCCGCGAATGGCGATGTTGTCGCTCTCGCTGCCGCAGGCAGTAAAGACAATTTCTTTGGGCGAACAGCCCAAAATGTCGGCCACCTTATGGCGAGCCTCGTCAATAGCGCGGGCGCTGGCACGGGCCTGTTTGTGCAGCCCCGAGGCATTGCCGTAAATCTCGGTAAAATAAGGCAGCATCGCCTCGACCACCTGCGGGTCGGTGGGGGTCGAGGCAGCGTGATCCAGATAGATTTCTTTGGTTGAACTCATGGTATAACCTTGTTTCCTTGTAACTGCTTAGCCATGTCATTTCGACCGCAGGGAGAAATCCCCGATACCTAACTTTTATATATTGTGCCCTGGGGATTTCTCGCTCCTTCGTCGCTCGAAATGACATGAGCTTGAGTAGTAACGTTTCCTTTATTTTTGGAAGGCTGGAAGAATTCTCTTATTCATCCAACCTTCCATGCTTCCACCCTTCCAGTGATGTTAAATATACCCAAAAACTGCTTACACCCAAAATTATCCTTTAACCAATTGGGCCAAATTATTCAACTCGGCGTCAACGCCCATCACAATGATGGCTGCGCCGGGCAGCAGCCGGGTTTCGGCGTTGGGGTGCGAGAGCAAGTCCTGTTCGGGGTGCAGCACGGCCAGCACGGCTACTTTCAGCCGGGCTTCGCGCAGGGACAGGCCGGCCAGGGGGGAGCCTGACTCAATAATAAACTCTTCCAGGCGCATCTGCTGGTCGCCAAATTCCAGCACCCCGTCGAGAAAGTTAGTTACATTGGGGTGGGTCAATAACTGGGCCACCCGCCGCCCGGCAATAGCGTAGGGTGAAATGACCGTCTCGGCCCCGGCTCTTTCCAGCTTGGGAATCGAGGCTTCGGAATGAGTCCGGGCGATGATCGGTAGGTCAGGCCGGATACTTTTGGCGGTGAGGATAATAAAAACATTCTCGGCGTCGGAGTTGGCTGCGGCCACCAGCGAACTGGCCCGCTCGATGCCGGCCTCGTGTAAAATACGCTCGTCGGCGGCATTGCCCAGAATAGCCGGGAAGCCCAGGTGATGGCATTTTTCAATCGCTTCGACGCTTTGATCGAGGACGATAAACGGGGTACTGCGGGCCTTTAGCTCATTGGTCAGCGAGCGCCCCATGCGGCCAAAACCACAAATGATGCAGTGATCGGTAATCTGGGCCAAAGCTTTGCGCCTCCTGCGCTCCCGAAGCTGCTCTTGCAGCTCAGTTGAGGTAAAAAACTCGATGACGGTGCTAATCGAATAGGTAGCGGTAATCACACCAAAAACAATTAAGGTCAGGGTAAAAATACGCCCCTCCGCCGAGAGGGGCCTGACCTCGCTAAAGCCGATGGTGGCCATCGTAATCACGGTCATGTAAAGGGCTTCGAGGAAGCTCCAGCCCTCGATGAACATGTAGCCGCTAATGCCAAAGATCAGCAGGGCGGCCAGGAGGTAGATGACGATGAGGTTGGACTGTTTGAAGAAGATGTTCATATGCGAAGGAGCGATAGCTTTTAAGATAAGCTGCTTTGCATCTCTAGCCGGTTCAGAAGCTCCTCGAGCGCTATTCGCACAGCCTTTGCTTGATCTACCCGTGAAAGCCCTGCCCGCGCAAACTCAGAAGCCCGTTCCCAATTGCCCAGATACTCGTAAATGCGGGCCATTGTGAGACCCGCTCGGCCCGGAGTAAAGGAGTACAAGGGGGAGATAGGCCAGCTACGCTCAATATCTTCAACCTGGATTACTTCGGATACCTGGGCCACTGTCGTCACCGTTTGAAAGCGTGGTTCGCCATAAGTTTCAAACGTATGAATCAGGTGATGCGCTGCCTCAACAGGCCCCGTGCTCGCTTTGTCAAGCAGGCCAAGTGGCAGATGAGCCTTCACTCCTTGTTCAAAGGCCCACCAGTAATCTGTATAACCGAGGGGTGTCAAACGCCACTGAAATTCGCATGACTCGGCCCTAATTTTCTCTCCCGGTGCAAGAAATTGATTGTTGGTAAACGGAAGAAAGCGCAAGTGCAACCCCAAATTCACGCAGCAGCTTCCACCATATTTGTTGACCTGCACCCCAATAACATGGACCACCTGATCCAGGTCTCGCTGAAAGCGTTGCCCACTTCCCTTAAACCCTAAACGGCGCAACAGCGGGATCCATTCATCTCGCAAACAAGCAAAAAAGGTTTCCTTCGAATTCACTCAATAATCACTCAATTATCATCAACGTATGCGGCGGCGCGGAGACCGCCGTCTCACTCCAGGCGACAGCCGCCAAGAGCCGTTGGCGGGCGGCTTCGAGTTTGGCCGGATCATTGGCATGGATGGTGAAGAGCAGGTCGCCCTGGGCCAGTTGCGCGCCCACTTTAGCGTGGACAAGAATCCCGACGGCGTAATCAATCGGGTCGCCCTTTTTGGCCCGGCCGCCGCCCAAATCCACCCCGGTTTTGCCGACTTCGGCGGCGTCTACCCCGGCGATAAAGCCGCCGCGGGGAGCGGCGACGGTTTCAATCAGCGTGGCCGTTGGCAACAGGTCCGGGTTTTCCAACTGGCTGCGGTCGCCACCCTGGGCGGTGATCCATTCCACAAACTTGGCCCAGGCTTGGCCGTTGTCCAGCGACTCGGCCAGCATGCGCTCGCCCTCGGTCAGGCTGCCCGCTTTGCCGGCCAGTTCCAGCATTTTGCCGCCGATGGTGAGACAGTGCTGGCGGAAATCAGCGGGGCCGCCGCCGCGCAAAGTCTCGATGGTTTCCCGCACTTCCAGCGCATTACCAACGGCAGCGCCTAAGGGCTGGTTCATATCCGTCAGCACCGCCGCTACCTTGCGCCCGACGCCTTGCCCAATCTTGACCATCAGCCGGGCCAGCGCCTCGGCCTGCTCGACCGTTTTCATGAACGCGCCCTGGCCCACCTTGACATCCAGCACAATCGCATCGGCCCCGGCGGCGATCTTTTTGCTCATCACGCTGGCGGCAATTAGAGGCAAACTTTCGACGGTGGCGGTCACATCACGCAGGGCGTAAAATTTGCCATCCGCCGGGGCCAGGTCGGCGCTCTGGCCGGAAACGACGACGCCATGCTGGGCCAGCATGTCCATAAACTGGGCGGTGGTCAGGCTGACGTTGAAACCGCGAATACTTTCCAGCTTATCAATCGTGCCCCCGGAAAAGCCCAGTCCCCGCCCGCTCATTTTGCCCACCGGCAGGCCGTGACAGGCCACCAGCGGCGCAACCACCAGGGTGGTTTTATCGCCCACGCCGCCGGTGGAGTGCTTGTCTACCACAAACGGAGCGATGGGGTGCAAATCCAGCGTGTCGCCCGAGCGGGCCATGTGCAGGGTCAGCGCGGTGGCTTCGGCTTCGGTCATGCCGTTGAGCAGCACGGCCATACACCAGGCGCTGGCCTGGTAGTCGGGAATGTCGCCGCGGGTGTAACCCTCGACAAAGAATTTGAGTTCGTCGCTGGTCAGTTCTTGTTTGTCTCGCTTTTTAGCAATAATATCTACGGCGCGCACTAGGTTCTCCTTATTTCACTTACTCGCTTTTATACCTGTTCGTTTAGCTTTGGGCTAGGAATTTCAATTCCGCGGGCGATAATTTCTTTTTGAATAAAATCATTACCACCCTTGTAATCAGCTAATGGGTAAACTACCGGCTGGATATCGAAGGGATAAGGTAAAGTTTTTAGCCAGCAGTCAGCCATGATCTGCAACCGGTTTTCGTCGGTGGCATCGGCCGAGAAAATGGCCAAGTCAATATCACTATCTGGTGTAGCTGTGCCTTGAGCTATAGAACCAAAAAGAATAACATGATCAAGTTGGTAATACTTGGCCAAATCATTGAGATAATTTTTTAGGGTCTGTTCAAGGGTAACTGAGATTTCAGCCATTGAAAAATTTCCTTTGTTTCATCCAAAAAAGTCTGGGCGCTTTTTTTATCAAGCAATTGTGACAATTTTTGCTTATAAGCAGGGTATCGTCCTTCAAGATAGTAGGTATTAAGACTTGTCATCGTCTGGAGATAATCCATTCGTTGGGGGAGATTAAGTAACCTGAAAAGATGGAGCAAATTATGCGTCCGAGGCGCTTCTTCACCTTTTTGCTGAATATGGATGGCTTTTAGTAATTTTTCTAAGGCTTGCTGGCAGGTGAAAACCGTATACAGATAACGACCACTGCTCTGCATTGCTACGGCTGTCTCAAGGTCGTATTCAGCTATGTCAAGCCAATGCTCAACTTTTTCTTGAGGGGTCATCTTGTACTTCAGGGTGCAACGTACAGATACATTAACGGCGACCCGGCATTGAACTGGAGGAGCTGCTTAACTTCCTCAACCGGGCTGGGCCGATTGAACGCGCTGCCCAATGCTTGGAAGAAGCTTACCGGCCGGTTATACTCCACCAGGCGCGGTTCGCCGCTGATGCCGCCTAGCTCGGCGGCGCGGTCAATGGCGTCGGGCAGATAGCCCAGATTATCTACCAGGCCCATCGCTTTGGCCTGTTTGCCGGTGCAAACCCGGCCATCGGCCAGTTCCCGGACTTGTTCGTCGCCCATCTTGCGCCCTTCGGCCACGATGCGCACAAACTCACTGTAAGATTCATCAATGATCGCCTGCCACAAAGCTTGATCCTCGTCGGTAAATTCGCGGAAGGGGTTGCCGGTATCCTTGTATTTGCCGCTTTTGACGGTGATGGTGGTAATGCCATACTCTTCGGCAAATCCCTCCAGGTTGATAAATTGGCTAATCACCCCAATCGAGCAGGTAAGGGTGTGAGGGCTGGCCCAGATTTCCTGGGTAGGGGCGGAAACGTAATAGCCCCCGGAAGCGGCCAGGCTGCCCATGGCCGCAATAATCGGCTTATTCATCGCTTTGATTTGCAGGTAAATTTCATCGGAAGCAAAAACGCTGCCGCCGGGGCTGTCAACAAACAGGACGACGGCCTTAACGCTTTCATCTTCGTTGGCGTCCTTAAGATTTTCAATGATTTGCTGGCTGAAGGCCCCGCCGCTGTCGGCACTGAATGGGTTGGGGGCAGGGGCTTCGCCGGGCAGAATAACGCCCTCGACCCGCACAATAGCAACGGCATCGCCAAAGGCCGGGCCGCCCTCGCTGTTTATGCTGTTGGCAATCAGCAAACCCAGACCAACTAGACCGCCACAAACCAGCAAGCCAACCAGGGTTAAGCCAATAATCCAATACCATGTTTTTCTGTTCATTTCATTACTCCTTGATGGGTGTCGTAGTCAGGAAAGGCGAATTTCACAAGAATTATACCACAAATCGAGCCAAATATTTCAATCGTCTTTGGACGGCGGTCTGGACACACTTGTAGTGAGATTTACTCATCCATCCGGGCGAGCGCGGGATAATTGGAAACAACCTGGGAAACTACTATAATATGCTAATTCTTACGAAAGCGACCCAATCCTTTGTCCAGCCATCACTCGCGCACCCCTGAGGAAATTCAGCAAGATTTACACGACCAACTGGGGCAGATACTTCAGTCAGGCGCAGCCCCCCTCGACTCGACCAAAATAAATTGGCAGCGCTACCGCAAAGTGCGCTGGTTTTTTGCTAAAGCCTTTCTCCAGGTTATCTGGTGGGATATTGTACTCAACCGGCCTGGGTTGAGGTGGCTGCGCACACCCCGCCTGCCCCGCTGGCAAAAGATTGCCCGCAATTATCGGGCGCTGGCCCTGGAAATGGGCGGGGTGTTGATAAAACTGGGCCAGTTTCTCAGCATCCGGGTAGACATTCTGCCTGGCGAAGTTACCCGCGAGTTGGCCGGCCTGCAAGACGAAGTGCCGCCCGAACGGTTGGAAGACGTGCTGGCCCAAATCGAGGCTGATTTTGGCCGGCCTGTGACCGAGCTATTTACCTGGTTTTCGCCCCAGCCTGTCGGGGCGGCCTCACTGGCCCAGGTGCACCTGGCCCGGCTGCCTTCGGGCGAAGAAGTAGTGGTTAAGGCGCTGCGGCCCGGCATTGACGTGCTGGTTGAAACCGATCTGGCCGCCATTGCCCTGGCCATTCGCTGGCTCAAGTTTTACAAACGGGTCAGCCGCCGGGTTGACCTGGATTGGCTGGCCGAAGAGTTTACCACCGTTACCCGCAACGAGTTGGATTTTGCCGCCGAAGGCCGCCACGCCGAACACTTTGCCCAGGATTTTGCCGATGACCCGCAGGTGTATATCCCCAAAGTTTACTGGGATTACTGCGGTCCCCGTACTCTGACCCTGGAAAACGTTGGCTACCTGAAAATTGGGGATCTGGCCGGGCTTAAGGCCGCCGGCATCAATTTATCCCAGGTAGCCCGGAAGTTTTATAACATTTACATGCGCCAGATTTTTATCACCAATTTTGTCCATGCCGACCCCCACCCTGGCAATATTTTTGTCAAGCCGCTGCGGCATCCTGCTGAACCCGAAGAGACGCGCTTTGGCCCCACCGAGCCTGTCCCTTACCAGTCCAACCGGCCTTTTCAAATTGTTTTTGTAGATTTTGGCATGGTGGCCGTCATTCCTGAACGGCTGCGGGCGGCTCTGCGCGAATATGCCATTGCCGTAGGCACACGCGACGCGCACAAAATGGTGCAGTCGTATGTGAGCGCGGGCGTGCTGCTGCCCGGCGCGGATTTGAAGCGGCTGGAAGAAATTCACGAGGCCATGTTTGAGCGCTTTTGGGGGGTGCGTATGGGTCAGATGAGCAATGTTGCCTTTAGCGAAGCCCGCTACTTTATGCGGGAATACCGTGACATCATTAACGAAGCGCCGTTTCAGTTTCAGGTAGACATGCTGTTCGTGGTCCGGGCGGTCGGCATTTTATCGGGCATGGCCACTAACCTGGACCCCGAATTTGACCCGTGGGCCGAAACAATCCCTTTTGCCGAGCGGCTGGCCAAAGAAGAGTTGCAACAAAATTGGCGCGGCTGGCTGCAAGAAGCGATCAGTCTGGGCCAGGTACTCTTTAACTTACCCCAGCAGTTAGACCGGGTCTTGGCCCAGGCCCAGCGGGGCAGCCTGACCCTGCAAACCTCGCTGGCCCCCGACGCCCGCAAAGCCGTGCAGCGGTTGGAACAAGCCCTTAACCGTTTGGGTTGGATGGTAGTAGCCAGCGCACTGCTGCTGGCCGGGGTTCAACTTCAGACCAACAGCCAGGGCAATCTGTGGGGAAGCGGGCTGCTGGTTTTGGCCCTGGCCGCGTTTTTATGGGGCACGTTCAAGCGAGGCTAAGCCTTTAAAAATCCGGCACCCCGTAAACGTGGACCGGGCCTTTTTTGCCTTTGACCAGCACCTCGCCCAAGTCAATCAGTTGGATGGGCCGTCGTATTTTGTCCTGACCGGATAGGGCCTGGTACGCTTGGGGCGTGGTGATTTGGATCTGGTTTTTTAATTTTTCTTCCAGGGCTTCGTAGGTTTCAAAGCTAAGAATGATGCTATAGCCTGACACGTTGCGGGTGAGGGCTTGCAGCCGGGCCGCCAAATTGACCACATCCCCGATAACGGTGTATTCAAACTGCTCGGCTGAACCAATTGGCCCGGCGATGACCGGACCGTGGGCAATGCCAATCCCAGCTTGTATCGGCGGCAGGCCCAGCACTTGCCAGCGCTCGCTGAGGATGGCCATGGCGTCTTGCAGGGCCAAAGCCGTAAGGAGGGCCGCCACACTCGTTTTGGCCGGCGCTTCGGGCGTGGGCGCGCCAAAGTAGGCCATAATCGAATCGCCGCCGTATTTGCCAATGATACCGCCGCCGCCATGCACCTGGCTGGCAATGGTCGAGTAGTAATCATTGAGAAAAAAGACAAGCTGCTCGGGGCTGTGGTGAGCTTCGGTGATGCGGGTAAAATCCCGGATGTCTACAAAAAGCACACTAACCGTTTGGGTAATCCCCCTAAAATCCAGCCCCCTTTCCATTAATGATTGGCGCACCGCCGGCGACAGGGTCCGGCTCAACAAGTCCTGGTGGTGATGAAGCCGGTCCAGATTATTAACCATCTGGTTAAACGCTTTGACCAGCCGGCCGATTTCATCGTCGCTTTCGTCGTCAATCCGAATGGTAAGATCACCCCCGGCCACTAGCTCCGCCGCATGGATTATCCGCTCGATCCGTCCGATGAGTTGCCGGGTTAACCATAGACCCGGCCCAATCAAAGCCACCAATGAAATAACCGAGATAATTAGCAAAGTTGAAGGAAACTGTCCGGTTAGCCAGTAGGTCAGGATCAACGTAACCGTTAGCAACCCCAACAGGATTAACAAGGGAATGATAATCCAAAACCGTAAGCTTGGGATTACCAGCCGTTTTCTGAGCGACTGGATGAAGATATCCAAAGTGTTTATTTTCATGGCATGGGTTTCTTTACCCAGTGAGCCGGTTTTGTCCATCAATTTTTGCCCTGCTTGATAATAACACCTGATAGGAAGCTAGACAAGTTAGCTAAAAGTTTGAGGCCCGACTTTTTTGTGCTATGATAACACCCCAAGGGGGATAGCCTGATGCAAATTGACGAACGCAGCCTTGACCGTATTTTAGCCACCGTGCAAAAGCCGGCCCGCTATGTGGGCGGCGAATATAACAGCATTATCAAAGATTGGTCAGACCCCCAAGTTCTGACCAAAGTGGCCCTGGCCTTTCCCGATGTGTATGATTTGGGCATGAGCAACCTGGGCCTGGCCATTCTGTACGATCTGCTCAACCGGCGCAACGATGTGCTGGCCGAACGGGTCTACGTGCCCTGGCCCGATATGGAAGCCAGGATGCGGGCGGTGGGCATGCCCCTCTACGCCCTGGAAAGCAAGCACGAACTGCGCGACTTTGATTTGATTGGGATCAGCCTGCCTTACGAGCAGCTTTACACCAACGTGCTGACCCTGCTGGATTTGGGCGGCTTACCCCTGCGCAGCGAAGACCGCGACGCCCGCTATCCGCTGGTTTGCGCCGGGGGCAACGCCGTGTTCAACCCCGAACCGATGGCCGACTTTATTGACTTTTTTGTGATGGGCGAGGGCGAGGATGTGATTGTCGAGATCATCCTGGCCATGCGTGAGGTACAGGGAGCCGAGCGGGACCTCCAACTACGCCGGCTGGCCCGCATCCCCGGCGTGTACGTGCCCCGCTTTTACGCGCCCAGCTATTACCAGGAAGACGGGACGCTCTCGAACATCGAGCCGCTGGTGGAGGAAGCCGAGCCGCATATTGTCAAGCGGATTACCCCGCTGATGCCCCCGCCGGTGACCCGCTTTGTAGTGCCCTTTGTGGATGTCACCTTTAACCGAGCTTCGATTGAAATTCAGCGCGGCTGCACGCGCGGCTGCCGCTTTTGCCAGGCTGGCATGATTTTCCGCCCGGTGCGGGAACGCTCGCTGCAAGAGCTGCTGGAGACGGTGGACAAGATTGTGAGCGATACCGGCCACGAGGAGATTGGCCTGCTCTCGCTGAGCAGCAGCGACTACACCCAGATTGGCCCGCTGGTTAAAACTATCGCCGAAAAGTACGGCGAGCGGGCGTTGAACATCTCGCTGCCCAGCCTGCGCATCGAATCCTTTTCAGCCGATTTAATGGAGCTGTTACAAGGCAGCCGCAAAAGCAGCTTTACCTTTGCCCCCGAAGCGGCGACCGACCGCATGCGCGATGTGATCAACAAATACATCAGCACCGAAGATTTGCTGCAAACCGCCGAAGAAGTCTACAGCCGGGGCTGGCGGCTGATCAAGCTCTATTTTATGATCGGCCAGCCGACCGAGACCGACGAAGATGTAATTGCCATTGCCAAGTTGGCCAAGCGGGTGCTGGCCATTGGCCGCAAGTACCACGGCGGCAAGGCCAAGGTGCGGGTCGGCGTGAGCACCTTTGTGCCCAAACCGCACACGCCCTTCCAGTGGGCCAGCCTGGCCAGCCTGGAAGACATCCGCCGCAAGCAAGATTTGATGCGCGACGAATTTGGCCGGACGCACGGGATTATTTTTAACTGGAACGAGCCGGAAGAGAGCTTGATGGAAGCCTTTCTCTCGCGCGGCGACCGCCGCCTGGGAGCGGTCATTCAAACGGCCTGGGAAAAGGGAGCCAAGTTCGACGCCTGGGGCGACTGGCACAGCCCGACCGCCTGGCGCGAAGCCTTTGCCGCCCACAACCTGGACCCGTGGTGGTACGCCCAGCGCCCCCGCCTGGCCGACGAGATTTTTCCCTGGGACCATATCAACGCCGGGGTAGAAAAACGCTGGCTGCTCATGGATTGGTACGCCGCCGAAAAGGGCGAAACCAAGGTAGACTGCCGCGAGCACTGCTACCACTGCGGCATTTTGACCGCCTTTAAGGGTCTGCGGGCCAACACCCCGCCCCAGGCCTGGGAGTGCCCCCCCATCCGCAACCCACGCTGGAAGGAACTGGCCGCCAAGGGCGAAGTTATCGGCCTGACCCCGGTGGTCAAAGCAGCTATGACCCGCAGCCGAGCGCCGGAAGGATGACGTGATGCGTGATGCGTGATACGTAATCACCCTCATCACGTATCACATATCACGTATCGCCTTGCTGTTGTCTCCAGAGTTCCGAAAGAATCACTGTACCTTTTCTGAACACAATTCTTTACTTTTTCCCCCTTTCGTGCTAAAAAATGTCCAGCAAATGACCCATAAAGATACAGCATGCCACCCGAAACCATCGCCGAAAAGTGCCAACAGTTTAATATCTCGCTGCCGGTCCTGCTGGTCAAAGCCCGGCGGCGAGACATTGCCGATGAAGCCGTTTTTGCGGCTATCCAGCAGGCCGCCAGCCGGGCCGAGCTGATCCGGACCCTAAAACAGGCCGGCTTATCGCTGGTTGACCTGGCCGACTGCGTGGGCCAGAGCCGCGAAACGGTTCGCAAAATCGTGGGGAGCGGCGCGCGGCGCGCCGCCGAAATAGCCCGGCCCAAGCCCACTCAAACCATCGAGGAGATCCGCGCCCACATCTGGCAGGCGGCTATGCATGATCCGAGCTGGTGGCTGAATGACAGCCTGAGTCGCGACAAAATTATTGCCTATCTCAAAAACTGCCACTATCCCGCTTCGCAAATAAAAAAGGGCCTACCCAGTTTGATCTGGCGGCCCAAAGCTGAAATTATCCTGATGATCGCCTTTGGCCTACCACCGGAACAGCACCGGCAATGGATAAACGAGCGGTTGGCCGAAGGACTCTCCTACACCGATATTTTGAAGCTCATCAACTCGAAAATAGAGCTGCACCTCTCTTTGCCCACCTTTTTACGCTACTGCCGCCGGGTTAAAGCGGATGAACGGCACAGCGGCCCCTATTCCAAACAAAAACTGGCTGCCAGGACCACCCCGGAAGTAAGTCTGCACGGCTAAGTGATTGTCCAGGGATAAATTTCCCCAAATTCTGCGAGTTCCCAGGGAACTAAGTGATTGTCCAAAAATAAGTTCCCCCAAGTTCCTACGAGTTCCCAGGGAACTAAGGGAACTCAGAGTCGAAGGGCCCCTGTGGGTAGGAACTCAAAACGGGAAGTAAATTCTAGACGTTTACTAAGGGAACTCATTGGCCAATCCACGCCGAGCTTACCCACGCTAGGTGTGATCTATACCCGGAAAGCTGGTTGCAGCGCTTCCCGCACCAGCGGCAGCGTTCCGGCTGATTGCAGCTTCCGGCTTTTGTGAACGATGAAATTGGCGTATTCGTCAATCAACACCTGGCCTGGCTTGCGAAAGTCAAAGCCATCGGGACAGTCGCGGAAATACTCGCGGTGGACCCGCGTCCAGACCAGCCGGCCGTCGGTGTCAATGTTCACTTTGGTTACGCCCAGCGGAATGGCGCGGGCAAATTCGTCGTCGTCCACCCCCCTGGCCGCAGGGTCGAGCGAGCCGCCGGCCTCGTTAATTCGCCGGACTTCTTCGGCGGGAACCGAACTGGAGCCGTGCATCACCAAAGGCACACCGGGCAGCCGCTGTTGAATAGCAGCAATCCGGTCAAAATGCAGCCCTTGTTTCCCGCTGAATTTGTAAGCCCCGTGGCTGGTGCCGATGGCTACGGCCAGGCTGTCACAGCCGCTTTGGGCCACAAATTCGGCGGCCTCGTCCGGGTCGGTTAACAGGGCGTGTTTTTCATCCAGGGCGATGTCCTCTTCCACCCCACCAAGCATGCCCAACTCAGCCTCCACGCTGAGGCCCCTGGCGTGCGCCCGTTCGACTACCCGCCGGGTGATGGCGACATTTTCGGCAAAGGGATGGTGCGAGGCGTCAATCATGACCGAACTGTAGAAGCCAGAATCAATACATTCGTAGCAGGTGGCTTCGTCGCCGTGATCCAGGTGAACGGCGAAGATAACTTCGGGGTACATCTCCTCCGCCGAGCGCAGCATAGCTTCCAGCATTTTGACCCCGGCATATTTCCGCGCTCCTTTGGAAATTTGCACAATGAAGGGGGCCTGGGCCTTAACGTGGCCCTTGAACAAGCCCAGGGTTTGCTCCATGTTGTTGATGTTGTAAGCCCCAATAGCGAATTTGCCGTAGGCCAGTTTGAACAGTTGGTCGGTGGTCACAATCATATAGAAATCTCCTTTCCTCGGTAAAATTTAGCCTAACTTCTCCCTCTCATGTCATTTCGAGGCTGAAAGCCGAGAAATCTCCTAATCCGTAGTTTTCAAATAACGGCCTCGAAGATTTCTCGCTCCTAACGTCGCTCGAAATGACATGGCCGAGTGATTACAATTCAACGATAAACCAGAATAGTCGGATTGAGTTTGGCCTTTTCGATGAAATTTCTGACCGCCTGGGTCATTTCCAGAATGAGATGAGATTGCTGGGCAAACTCATCCCGCCAGATATCTTGCAGCAACAGCGGGGCCTGTCCTTTCAGTTCGAGCGGGATCGAGACATGCGCAGTGGCCGGGGTAATGGTTATCCGCATCACGACACCTCCATAGCTTGAAAACATAAGTCACGTAATTGCTGTACGTTTTGCTTGACCGAGACGCGTTGATTAAAAATGGCCGAACCGGCCACTAGCACTGTCGCCCCGGCAGCCACTACCTCGCTAATGGTGGCCGGGTTGACCCCCCCATCCACCTCCAAATCAGCCTGAGACCCTATGGCATCCAGCATGGCCCGTAGCCGGGCAATTCTGGCCGTGCTGCCGGGGATGTAGGATTGGCCGCCAAAACCGGGATTGACCGACATAATCAGCGCCAAATCCACCTTCGGCAGAATTTCTTCCAGGCTGGACAGCGGCGTAGCCGGGTTAAGCGTCACCCCCGCCTTGACCCCTAACTCCTTGATTTGTTGGATGGTCCGGTGCAAGTGGGGGCAGGTTTCGACATGGACAGTCAGAATATCTGCTCCGGCGCGGGCAAAGTCGGCCAGGTAGCGTTCGGGCTGCTCGATCATCAAGTGGACATCCAGAGGCAGCCGGGTGACGGGGCGCAGCGCTTGCGTAATCAGCGGGCCGATGGTGATGTTCGGCACAAAATGGCCGTCCATCACATCCACGTGAATGTAATCCACCCCGGCGGCCTCGGCCTCTTTGACCTGTTCACCCAGCCGGGCAAAATCGGCGGCTAAAATGGAAGGGGCGAGCTTGACGCGGGTCATCAGTGGGCCACCAGTTGAACGGCTTCTTCCACGTTGACCCGTCCGAAGGGAAATTCTCGCCTAAGTTGATGGACACCTTTGATATAGCGCACCGACCCGGACAGGGCGCGAATGACGATGCTGTGGGTGGTCACCCCGCCCTGGCGGTCATAATGGACGCCTTCCAGCAGTGGGCCATCGGTGATGCCGGTGGCGGCAAAAAAGGCATCGTCAGCTTTGATCAGCTCATCCAGGGTCAACACCTGGTAAACCTCATCGCCCAAGGCGGCTTGCAAGCGCTGGCACTCGGCCTCGCTTTGGGGGGCGAGCTGGCACTGCATGCCGCCGCCCAACGCTTTTACCGCCGCCGCCGCGATGACTCCCTCCGGCGTGCCGCCAATCCCCATCAACACATCTACCCCGCTGCCGGGGATGGCGGCCATCAACGCGCCCATCACATCCCCGTCGGTGTGCAGCGAGATGCGCGCCCCGGCCCGGCGAATCTCAGCAATCAAGTCCTCGTGGCGCGGCTTGTCGAGTACAAAAACGGTTAGCTCATTGACCCGCCGGCCCAACGCGCCGGCAATCCGCTGTAGATTTTCCGTCGGCGAGAGGGTAATATCAATGGACTGGCGGGCATGGCGATCCACCACAATTTTGTTCATGTAAAACGAAGGGCCGGGCTGCCACATACTCCAGCGTTCGGCGACGGCAATAACTGAGATAGCATTGGGCCGGCCGAAAGCCAGCAGTTGCGTGCCTTCCACCGGGTCAACGGCCACATCCACCGCCGGAGGATGGCCGCCACCCACCCGCTCGCCGTTGTAGAGCATGGGGGCTTCGTCCTTTTCACCCTCGCCAATCACAATTACGCCGTCCATTTCAACCGTATGCAGCACGGCCCGCATGGCATCTACGGCCGCCTGATCGCCGGCCTCTTTATTGCCCAGGCCCATATAATGCGCCGCTGCCAGCGCCGCCGCTTCGGTTACACGCACCAAATCCATAGCCAGGTTTCGATCAGGTCTTTCAGTCATAGCTGTCTCCAAACTTTAGTTAAGGCACAGGCACGGCGGCAGGCTTCATCCGGCTCAAGGCGGCTACCGGCGGAGCAAAAGGGATTTGGGCCACATCGCTGTACTTGCGCAGCAAATGATAGGTGATGAGCAGTTGGGTCAGGGCCAGGGGCGAACTGTGGCGCACTTCCGTCCGGTCCTGATAATCGCCAAATTGATCTTCGGGTAAGGCCCGCAGGTCGGGTAGGTGCTGCCAGATGGCTTTTTCCAACCCGGCGGCATGCTCGGCGGTCACATGACCGTCAATTTCCAGGATGTCCACCGGGCGGCCTTTATCCCGATCCAGGCCCAAGCGAATGGCCGAGTCGGTGTTAGCGTAGCTCTCGGAGAGATAACTTAGATCGGGGTGGGGAATGGTGGGGCGCAACACCAGCCGCACGTTGAGCGTAGGCCCGGCCTCCGCCGCAGGGATACCTTGCGGCGGAGAGAAGCGCACCACAATGTCAGCCTCCTGCCGCTGCGGGCGGATGAAATCCCGTGAGTCCGGCTCCCGTTTCTCCAACTCGGCCAGCACCTGTTCCGGGGTGTAACCGCGTTTAGCCGTGTCGCGCTTGACCTTCCACACCCGGCGCAAATCTTCGGGCGGGTCCAGATAGACTTTGACATCGTAAAACTGGCGCATGACCGCCGAATGGAAACCCAGTAAGCCCTCAACAATGACAAATTCCGTGGGCTGGACATACTCAGGCCGAACCAGACTGCCGGTGGCGTGATCGTAAACCGGCTTGAGAATCGGCTGGCCGTAGTGCAACCGTTCCAGGTGCAGTTCCAACACATCCAGATAGTTGCAGTTGGGGTGCAGGGCCGTGATGTCGAGTTCGGCGCGCTCCCGCCGGTCGTATTTGTGATAATCGTCGGTGCAAACATGGGTAACTCGCTCTGGGCCGAGAATATTAACCAGCCCGCTGGTTAAGGTTGTTTTGCCGGCGGCGCTGTCACCGACGATGCCCAGAATGATAGGTCTTTGTCTATTCATCCTCGATTCCTCCTCAAAGAAAGTAATCAGTAACCAGTGGTCAGTAATCAGACAGTTTACTGGTCACTGATCACTGATTACTGATCACTGACTACTGATTACCGTTCTCGCCTTCCAACCCCCCACGAAACACCCGGCTCTGGCGAATGTCGCTTTCATCAAAACGGCACAATTCTGCCGGGGATATGGTTCCGCCCTGCTGGACCAGCCGGTTGGCCTGGCGAAGTTTGGCCCGGTCAAGCGCGTTGCGCACGCTGCGGGCGTTGGAAAAGTGAGGCTGCTGCATCCGCAAAACCAGGTATTCCCGAAAGGCCCGCTGCGAGGCCGCATCAAAGGTGTAGTTTTGCTGCCTGACCATCAGCTCGCCAATCTCCAGCAGTTCCTCCAGGCTGTAATCGGGAAAGTGGAGGTGATGCCCCAGGCGCGAGTGAAAGCCGGGATTGGCCTGAAAAAAGGTGTCCATCCGCTCTTTGTAGCCGGCCAGAATCACCACCAAGTCGTCACGCTGATTCTCCATGGCCTGAAGCAGCATTTCGATGGCTTCCTGGCCGTAATCGCGCTCATTTTCGGGCCGGTAGAGATAATAGGCTTCGTCAATAAACAGCACCCCACCGGCAGCCCGTTTGAGCGCATCTTTGGTTTTGGGGGCGGTGTGGCCGACATACTGGCCGACCAGGTCATCGCGGGTGGCAACCACCAGATGGCCGCGCCGCACATAACCTAAATGGTGCAGGATTTTAGCCATACGCAGGGCGACCGTAGTTTTGCCGGTGCCAGGATTGCCGGTAAAGCTCATGTGCAAGGTTGGCCGCTCGGTGGCAAGGCCCTGCTCTTCCCGCAGACGGGCGATCAGCAACAGCGCGGCGATTTCTTTGATCCGGGTTTTGACCGGCTTCAGCCCGATCAGTTCCCGATCCAACTCATCCAGAAATTGCTGGATATTCGCCTCGCGGAAGGCAGAGTCAATGTCTATCATAGTTGGCGTCTCGACTGGTTTGGTCATAGTAGCTACCATCATCTATTTCGTGATACGTGAGGCGTGATACGTGAAAAATTTTTACGCCTCACGCCTCACGTATCACGCCTCACGCCTCATACCGTTTGCCCGCCGGTCTCTCCGCCGCGTACGATTTGAGCGTGTAACGAATCTGGCGGTCAGCCCCTTCGGTTCGCTCCAGCAGGAAGCCCGGTTCGTCGGGGGGGCGATTGACAATGAAGCTCAAGGCGGTGGTTTGCCGGCCCAGGCTGCGGTCGTAACCGTTGACCCGGATGTAATGGTTGGGAAAGGCCCGGCGGCAGGCCTGAATTTCCTCCATCACCGCGACGGCGTCTTTCAGATCAAACAGCGGCAGCCCCCACATTTCCCAGTAAACATTGCGCGGGTGCGGATCATCGCTGTACTCGATCAAAACCGGCCAGCCGTTATCCAGGCAGTACTGCACCTGAGCTTTAATTTCTTCATCCGTTAAATCGGGCAGGTAGGAAAAAGTACCTTGGGTAATGCGCATGAGTTATCTCCATAATATTCATTTACGATTTACGATTTTACGATTAAAAAACTAAAAATCGTAAATCGTAAATCCAAAATCCAAAATCTAAAAAGTGGGTGTGACCATCACATCAGGCGTGTCGGTGGAGGTGTAGTTGAAGGTCACATCCTTCCAGACTTCCAGCGCCTTGCGTAAGGCGGGTGACCAGCGGGCGGCTCGTTCTAAAATTTCCGGCCCTTCGCTCAGATAATCGCGGCCTTCGTTGCGGGCCTGGATCATAGCTTCGGTGGCGACTCGGTTGGCTGTAGCGCCCTGGGCAATCCCATCGGGGTGGCCGATGGTGCCGCCGCCAAATTGCAGCACCACATCTTCGCCCAGGTAGTGCAGCAGTTGGTGCATCTGCCCGGCGTGAATGCCCCCGGAGGCCACCGGCATGACACCAGGCATTGAGCCCCAGTCTTGTTCAAAAAATAAGCCCTGAAGCGGGTTTGGCTCCAGCCGGCTCTCGCGCAAGGTATTGTAAAAGCCCTGCACCGTGTTCGGATCGCCTTCCAACTTGCCGACGACCGTTCCGGCGTGGATATGATCCACCCCGGCCAGGCGCATCCATTTGCAGATAACTCGAAAGTTGATGCCGTGTGTTTTCTGGCGGGTATAGGTACTGTGGCCGGCGCGGTGCAGATGCAAAAGAAGGCCGTTCTTCCGGGCCCATTTGGCCATGGATTGAATGGCGGTGTAGCCAATGACCAGGTCAATCATGATGATGACACTGCCCAATTCTTTGGCAAATTCGGCCCGCTCGTACATGTCTTCCATCGTGGCGGCGGTGACGTTAAGATAGTGACCCTTGATTTCGCCGGTTTCGGCGGAGGCGCGGTTAACGGCCTCCATACTGTAAAGAAAACGATCTCGCCAGCGCATAAACGGTTGGCTGTTGACGTTTTCATCGTCTTTGGTAAAGTCCAGCCCGCCACGCAGGGCCTCAAAGACCACCCGGCCATAGTTGCGAGCCGATAAACCCAACTTGGGTTTGACCGTAGCCCCCAGTAACGGGCGGCCATATTTGTTCAGGTGTTCCCGCTCCATCACAATGCCAAAAGGCGGTCCCTGGAAGGTTTTTATGTAAGGCAACGGCAGCCGCATATCTTCCAGCCGCAGCGCCTTCAAAGCTTTGAAGCCAAAAACGTTGCCGATAATCGAGGCGGTCAGGTTGGCAATCGAGCCTTCTTCAAACAGGTCAATATCGTAGGCGATATAGGCGATGAACTGGTCGGTCCCCGGCACGGGGTCAACCCGGTAGCATTTGGCCTGGTAATGTTCGTGGGTGGTCAGCCGGTCGGTCCAAACCACCGTCCAGGTGGCGGTAGAGGACTCGCCGGCAATGGCCGCGCCCGCTTCCACCGGGTCCACTCCCTCCTGGGGCGTCACCCGGAAGGCGCAGAGAATATCCGTTTCCTTAGGTTCATAATCAGCGCGGTAGTAGCCCATTTCGGCATAAGGCGTGACCCCCGCCGCCCACCGATTTTTGTTTTTGTGATTGGTGATTGCTGCCATGTGGCTTCTCCCTTTATAAATTCAGTGCTCAATCAGGATGAGAGGAGTATAGCAACATCTTGTGAAAATTATAACACTCCAAAAGGTAAAAAAGGGCCACATTTCCGGGTAAAAAAAACTACCCAAACGGGTAGTTGCCGTAAAAGGGGTTACGTAAGTCGCACCCTTCGATACGGCCAGCGCTGCGCTTGGCCTACTCAGGATGCGATGAGAAGCCGAAAATCACCCTTCGATACGGGCTGACGCCCTACTCAGGATGATTTTCGGCAAAATGTCGAACTCTGATTTCTATAATTTTCCTTTTCGCTTCAGGTAAACGCGGGCGGCTTCGGTTCGGTTGGCGATTTGGAGTTTACGGTAGATGTTTTTGAGGTAATATTTAACGGTGTTTTCGCTGAGGTGCAGGGTGGTGGCAATTTCCTGGTTGGGTTTGCCTTCGGCAATGAGGGCCAGGATTTCCTCTTCTCGATCCGATAACTCGTCGCTGTGACGAGGGGTATTCGCCGGCTGTTGGCGGCTGGCGCGGCGCATCAACCAGTTATGGACCGCTCGCGGATAGACCACCTGCCCGGCGGCCACCTGTCGAATCGCTTCAACTGTCTGACGGGGCGGTTCCGTTTTGAGGACGATGCCATCGGCTTCCAGTTCGATGGCTCGCTGCAAGGATTCGCCATCGGCCAGGGCAGTCAGCACCAACACCCGCACCGGCAGACCGCGCTGGCGTATCTGGGCCAGGGCCGTAAAGCCGTCCATGCCGCCCATGACCAAATCGGTTACGGCCACATCCGGCCGGTAAGCTTCGAGGGCCAGCAGCAGCGCCGCCCCATCGGTAACAGCAGCAACCACCTGAATATCGTCGGTATCGGCCAGGTGTTGTTTTAAGCCGTCCAGCACCAGGGAGTGGTCATCGGCCAGAACAACGCGGATACGTTTAACCATGACTCGGAACCTTGACATTGATACGAGTGCCCTGGCCAGGCTCGCTGACCAGGGCAAATTCACCGCCCACCAGTTGCGCTCGGTCCCGCATGCCGCGCAGCCCAATGTGCTCGGCTCGCTCGGTAGCAGTTGGGCCGGTCAGGTCGGGCGGTTGAAAACCGGGGCCGAAATCAACCACTTCCAGATAAATATCGGCCTGATCCGCCCAGAGACGGACAAAATGCTCGTCTACCCCGGCGTGGCGCACGCCATTGGCTAAGGCTTCTTGCAGAATGCGATACAGAGCAATTTTTACCGGCGGGGCCACTGCGGGCAGATCCAGGCCGGCGTCGAGGTGAACCGTCGTTCCGGTCAACGCTTCGTGTTGAATAATCAAGCCCTCCAGCACGTCGAGCAGAGGCCGCTGGTTAAATTCGGGCGGGCGGAACGCGCCCAGAAAGGTGCGGATTTCCGTCAGCGAGGCTTCGAGCAGGCCGGCTACTTGGGCCAGGTCGTGGCGATAGTGGGTCAGCGAACCGGACTCCTGCTCCGCCAGGTGCTCGGCTACGTACTGCAAGTGGTTGACCCGGCTCAGGGCGGAGAAGATTTTTTGCACCGGGCCATCGTGAATGTCCAGCACAATCCGGCACAGTTCTTCTTCGGTCACGGGCAAAATGCGCTGCGAGGGGGTAGTTTGAGGCATGATTTTTCTTCCCAGTTTTGGCTACGTTATACGCCGTTGTTAAGAAATTAGCAAACCCTCGGCCAATAGATCAGGCTTTAATTGGCCTGACCCGGTTACCCCCCTAATTTTGGGGATGCATTTAGCCGCGTTTTAGGGTATAGTGAAATCAGGCAATTAATTAAATTTTTCACAAAACTAGCCGGTAGGGGGTATAATATATACTCAGGAGATCCAATTTTCCGAGGACGCGAAGCGGGCACGCCCACGTGCCGAACACCGCCGCACGTGGGCGTGCTGGCTCCTCAAAATTGGATCCTCTGATACTCAGTAGATCCAATTTTTGACCGTAGCTGGCGCATCCCTATACGTCAGCGGGCGGCATAGGGATGCCACCCTACGGGAAATTTGGATCCACTGATACTGGTAAAAATTCGCCATCTTGCTTGAATGAAGATGGCAAATCAATAGTCCTTCGGTTTAAGTTGTACCAAATGGGAGGTCCTTATGGATTACATTGAAAACCGCACGTTTGATGAAATCGAAATTGGCCAATCAGCCAGCCTGACCCGCACCTTAACTCGGGAAGACATCCAACTCTTCGCCATTATGTCGGGCGACATCAGCCCCATTCACGTGGATGAGGAATATGCCAAGAGCGACATGTTCAACAAGATCATTGCGCACGGGATGTGGGGCGGGGCGTTGATCTCAACCCTGCTGGGGACGAAGTTGCCTGGCCCCGGCACAATCTATCTCGGCCAGACCCTCCGCTTCCGCCGCCCGGTGGCTCCGGGGGATACCATCACCGTGACCGTCACCGCGACCGCCAAGAACCCGGAGAAACATCGGATTACCTTCGAGTGTCAATGCGTCAACCAAACCGGCGAGGTGGTCATCAAAGGCGAAGCCGAGGTGTTGGCCCCGACGACCAAAGTCAAGCGGCCTCGCGTGATCATGCCCCAAGTTTCGCTGCACGATCATGGGGCCCATTACCGGGAATTGATCAAGCTGACCGAGGGTCTGGAACCGATCCGCATGGCAGTCGTCCATCCGGTTGATCGTTGCACTTTACTGGGGGCCATTGATGCTGCTCAGGCTAACCTGATCATCCCGGTCCTGGTGGGGCCTGAGGCGAAAATTCGAGCTGTAGCTCAGGCTGAGGACGTGGATTTGTCGCCCTATACCCTCATCCCAACCGAACATAGCCATGCTGCCGCCGCCCGAGCCGTAGCGATGGCCCGCGCTGATGAAGTTGATGCCATGATGAAAGGCGCTTTGAGCATTGAAGAGTTAATGCACGCCGTAGTTACCGGAGAGGCCAGCCTGAGAACGGCGCGACGGATCAGCCATGTGGCGGTGATGGATGTGCCCACTTATCCCCGCCCCCTCTTTATTACCGACGCCAATATTAACATCTACCCCAGCCTGGAGGACAAGCGCGACATCGTTCAGAATGCCATTGACCTGGCCGTAACTCTGGGGATCGAGACGCCCAAGGTGGCCATTCTGTCGGCCATTGACCGGGTCAGCCCCAAGTTGAACTCGACCATGGAAGCGGCGGCCCTGTGCAAGATGGCGGATCGGGGGCAGATTAGCGGCGGGATGGTGGATGGCCCCCTGGCGTTTGATGATGCCATTTCCAGGGAGGCGGCCCAGGCCAAGGGCCTCAACTCGCCGGTGGCGGGGCAAGCGGACATTTTGGTGGTACCGGACCTTGAGACGGGCACATTGCTGGTGAAACAACTGGAGTATTTGGCCGAAGGCCAATCCGCCGACATTGTCCTGGGCAGTCACGTCCCCATTGCCCTGACCGACCGGGCCGATAAGCCGCTGAGCCGGTTAGCCTCGTGCGCCCTGGCGATGTTGTTGACCTATCAAAAGCGAAAAGCCAAACCTGGGTTGCCCTCGCCCATCCAGGAGGCCCTATCGCCTCGATTTTTATAGTTTGAGACTTTACATGAAAACATTCGGAAACTGTTTCGTCTGACTGGCCCGCCCCGGCATGAATGCCAGGGCTAAAGAACTGCGCCGGGTCAACCCGGCTTTAGCCCGATTAATCGGGCGCTGTGGTGTAGTCCGGCGACTTCATCGCCGGGCGAGCGCCGGAGGCAAGATTGCCTCTGAGGTTTCCGAATGCTCCTTACATCGCCAGCCGGGCGGTTTCAATCCAGGCTTTTTCGGCCAGGGTGTGGGCGCCAAAGGTCATAAACATGCTTTGGGCCTCGGTCAAGAAATCGTGGGCCAACTCGGCGTCGCCGGGCTGGCTGCGCCGGGTGAGCAGGCGACCGTAATCGAGCCAGGTGCGGGCATCCTGATACCACAGGCCCTTGCCACGGGTGATAGCCAGCGCCCGCTTGAAAGCAGCCTCGGCCTCGGCCCAGTCACCCTGTTCAGTGTAAAAAGCGCCATAACCCCGGTAAAGAATGGTCAACAGGTAGGGCAAATTCCAGCGTTGAGCTTCGGCCTCGGCGGCCGGTCCCAGTTCGGCCAGGGCTATCTCATCCCCCAAATGACCATAAATATCCAGCAGCAAAACCTGGTCGAAACGGCCCGGCAAAAAGGGGGTCGAGAAGGCCTGGCCGCTTTCCAGGTTGAGGATGGCCTCATTCCAGGCTTCCACTTCATAGTGCAGCCAGCCCAGGGCGAAACGATAGGGCGGGGCTTCGAGGGTGGGGTATAACGCGCTCAATTCGGCTAACTCACGGGCCGCCGCCTCGGCCTGGCCTTGCAAGGTGTAGAGGATGGCCAGGTGGGTCCGGAAAAGGGCTTCAACCGGCTCGCCAAACTCAAGCAGCCCGGCGCGCGGCCCCAAACTGACTCCCTGGTTAGCATACGTGACCGCCGCAGCGAGTTTGCCTGTTTGCAAATGGAGTAGTACCAGGCGGCGCAGCGCCTCCCACTGCCCGCCGATATTATCGGTGCGGGTAGCAATAGCTAACGCTTCCAGGCAAAATTTGGTAGCCCCGGCCAGATCGCCGGTTTCCCAGCCCATCTGGCTGGCGGCCAGGTTAACCTCAACGGCCTCGGTGAAGTCTCGCAAACGCGGAATCAACCCCAGCCGGCGGCGGTCTATCTCGTGAGCGGCCATCAAATTACCCTGGCTACGATAGATGCGCTGTAGCGCGTCAAGGGCAACACTTTCCTCATCAGGCGCATCACCTTGCCCGGCCAACTCAGCGGCGGCTTGAGCCAGGTTTAAGGCTGTCTCGTCGGCAGGATCGTTGCGCTGGTGCAGGCTAAACGCCATTGCTGCCAGCAAACGGGCGCGTTTAGAGCTTTCTGTCCGGCTGGGGTGCTGATCGAGCAGCCGTAAGGCTTCGGCCAGGTAGGTGTCCAGCTTTTCGGCCCAACCCGGCCAATGGCGGGCAATCTCGCCCATACGTAGATATAAACGAAGCAGGATCGTCGGATCGGGTTCGGGCGCAGTCTGCCATAACTGAATGGCCCATTCGTAAGCGGCAACGGCGTCCACAATTTGGCGGGTATGATAAAAATAGAGATCGCCCAGTTGTTCCAAAACCCAGGCCGGCCGGGTGACCTCCTGATCGGTCAGCAACAGCTCCAGGATCAGGTGATAATGCTTAACGGCAACCTCGCTGGCGTGAACGCGAAGGGCATTGTCGGCGGCAATTAAACTGTAACTGATGGCCTTTTCCCGGTTATCGCCCCCGGCCAGGCTAAAGTGATAAGCCAGTTCGTCGGGCGAAGCGAGGGGCTGCGGGCGACTCTCGTTCAATCGCTCCAAAGCAACCCCAATCTGCCGGTGCAAATCCGCCCGCTGCCGGGCGCTCAGGCTCTCGATCAACGTTTGCCGGATCAGGGCGTGTTCAAAGGCGTAAAGCTCCAGGTTAGGGTTGCCCGCGGAGGGCTGCGCCCGGCGAATGAGCTGCATCTTGATCGCTTTTTCCAGGGTTTTGTTAATTTCAGCCTCGCCGGCCTCCGAGGCAGCCAGCAGAGTTTCAAAGCTAAACCGCCGACCCAGCAGGGCGGCCAGGCTCAACAGGCGGCGCTGCGCCTGGTTCAATTTTTTGAAGCGCTGGCCCATGACGTCTTTTAGACTGGCCGGAATTTCCAGCCGTTCCAGGTTCAGGCCGGCCCAACGGCCGCGGTTTGAATCGCGGAAGATGCGGCCCGCTTCAATCAGGCTTTTCAGAACCTCCTGAACAAAGAAGGGATTGCCTTCCGTGGCTTCAAAAATAGCCCGGCTAAAATCGGGCGTCACCTCCCCTTCGAGCAGGGTTTCCAACAACGCCTTGAGGCCATCGGGCGGCAGGGGGTGTAACTTCAGCAGGATGGCCAGACCGGCCTGAGTCAGTTGGCTGAGCAGCCTGGCTAGGGCCTGAGTGGAGTTTGACGGCGATTGGCTGGCCTGATACGTGACAAGCAACAGCAGCCGGTGCTGGCGCGTACCAGTACGGGCCAGGTGATGCAGCAGGGCCAGGTCGGACGGGCTGGCCCAATGGAGATTTTCCAGAATGAGCACCAGGGGGTCAGGCCCAGTGGTGAACAGGGCGGTGACAGCTTCAAACAGTCGCAGCCGGGCCTCGGCGGGCGAGACCTGGGTTGAGGCGGGGGCTACGGCGAGGTGAGTTTCGAGACCCGGGGCCAGCTTGACCAGTTCGGCGGCCAGTCCGGGCGGCAGGTGGCCGGTTGTGCCGGGTTTGATCTGGACCTGGACGTACGCTTTGACCAGCTCGATAAAGGGCTGGTAGGGCAGGGTCAAATCGGCGTCAAAGCAGTGCCCGCTGAAAACCCGGATATTTTTTAAGCGAGCGTAAAGACCGGCCTCTTCAACCAGGCGAGTTTTACCAATGCCCGAGACCCCTTCAATAAAGATGACCTGGCCGGAGCCGTGGCGCACCGTCTCGATAGCACTTCGCAGCAAGGCTATTTCCGCCTCCCGGCCCACCAGATGCCCGCGCGCCATCGCTTCCAGGAGGGAAGCCCTGGTCAGGGGACGATCCTTGGCCCGGCCGTGTTGAATACTTTGGAGGTCGGCCAACACTGCTTCGGCTGTTTGATGGCGCTCAGCCGGAGTCTTGGCCAGGAGTTTGAGGATAAGGGAGGCCAGGGCAGGTGAGAGCTGGGGATTATGCCAGCGGGGTGAGATGGGGGTGGCGTGCAAATGCTGCGAAATGACCACCAACGGTTCATCGCTGCGGAAGGGAAAGCGGCCGGCGACCAGCTCATACCAGATCAGCCCCAGCGCGTAGAGGTCGGCCCGGCCATCAACGGCTTGGCCCAGGGCCGCTTCGGGGGCCAGGTAGAGGGCCGTGCCTGCCACCAGGTTCTCGCTGGTGATGCGCACATCACCACTGAGATAAGCCAGGCCAAAGTCCATAACCTTCACGGGAGGGAGTTGGAACTCCAGCTCTGGTTCAACCATACCATCCGGCTCCAGGCCAGCCAGCATAATATTCTCCGGTTTTAAATCGCGGTGGATAATGCCGGCCTGGTGGGCAGCGATGAGGGCCGCCAACACCCCGCCGATAATGTGGTGGGCCAGTTCAAGGGGGAGAGGCGAGGGGTAAGTCTCAAGCAGAGTCCGCAGGGTGCAGCCGGCCACGTATTCCAAAACCAGGTAGGGTGGGTCGGCGTCTGCGCCCACCTCATAAAAGCCGACAATGTTGGGGTGAGCCAGACGGCTCAGGAGGGCTGCTTCACGGCGCAGGCGCTCGAGGCCCTGATCAGGGCCACTGGGCGAAGTTTCCAGGGTTTTCAAGGCCACCTGACGCTGTAACTTCAAATCAACAGCGCGATAAACAACCCCCGCCCCGCCTCGACCCAGGACTTCTGCTACCTGATAACGGTTAGCGAAGATCAAAGCCGCCCTCCTGTAACACCATCCGCCGCATCAATCCGCTTATGAAGCTAAACGTTGATTATAATAACCTGAATTTAGAGTTTCCCAAATCGCACCCTTCGATACGCCTTTCACTGCGTTCAAGGCTACTCAGGATGCGATAAGAAGTCAAAAATCATCCTGAGTAGCCCCGACCAGAGGGAGTGGGCGTATCGAAGGGTGATTTTTGACGATAATTCGGAACTCAGATTATGGTATATCTGCCGCCCTCTCGTTGTAAATTCTGCCGGTTTTATTTGCCGTTGGACCGAGGCGTTTCCAGCCCGGCCAGCGCCCGGACTTCCTCAATATAAGCCACCAGGTTTGCCAGGGGCACGTCCCACAGGATGGTGTGGGTGGTTTGCAAAATATAACCGCCGCCTTGGCCTAACGTGGCCGCCCGCTCGCGGACCTCGGCCCGGACCTCTTCCGGCGTGCCGAAGGGCAGCGTTTTTTCCACATCCACACCACCGTAAAAGGTGACTTTGTCGCCAAAGCGGCGCTTCATCTCCAATATATCCATCGTCGCCGGTTCGAGCGGATTAAAAATATCCAGCCCAATCTCAATCAAATCGGGGAAAATCTCGACAATGTTGCCGTCAGAGTGCTGGCCCACATAAACCCCGGCCTCGTGGCAGTGCTGGTAAATCAGGGCTAGGCGCGGCTTGATAAAACGACGCCACAGCTTGGGGCTGAACATTAACCCGGTTTTGGAACCCCAATCGTCGGCAAAATAAAAGCCGTCAATGCCCAGGGCAAGCTGTTGGTCAATGATCGGCAGGTTCCACTCGTACATAATGCGGTCCAGCAAATCGTCCACAAATTCGGGGCGGTCGAGCATGTCTGTAAACAAATTGACCATTCCGCGCAAACTCCAGGCCCGTTCAAACAGAATCATGCCGATTTTGCCAAAGATAAAGGCTTTGCTGCGCCACTGGTCAGCCAACTTTTTGGCGGCGTCAAACCGCCCGGCCCGGTACGGGTCGGGCCAAACAAACTTATCCAGCAGGGTGTGATCCTCTTCCAACGGATACTGTACCGGGTGCGGCATGCCCGAAGTCCGGTCCCAGACGCAGCCGAACTCATCCATGTGGAGCGCGCCTTCTTTGTCCAGGTTGGTAAAAACGGGGCCGCCGCTGGGCGTCAGCCGGACCTCCTGGATTTCATTGGCCCAGGGATTGTAGTTAAAATCGGAGCCGACTTTGACAATGTGATTGCCGACAAAATCGGCCAGTTCGACGCTATCTTTGAGCTGGTAATGTTCGATCAGCTTCTCGTACACCATAGGAATGGCGTGGAAATTGTAAGGCACAAAGTCGGTTTCCTGGTGCTGCACCGCTTGAAGAACGCGCTCGCGGCGGTTGGTGGGGGTTTGATAACTTTGGAGAGGCATCGTTGCTTCCTTATCTAACCTGAGTTCGAGGTTTCTGTAAATCGCACCCCCTTCGACAAGCTCAGGACGCAGCTTCGATACGCGCTTTACTTTGTTTCGCGCTACTCAGGATGCGCTGCTTAAGCCGAAAATCACCCTTCGATACGGGCTAACGCCCTACTCAGGATGATTTTCGAGCTAATTCCGAACTCAAGGTATCTATAAAAAATTGATTAGTTCAGGCCCATTATAAGGCCGGAGCAAGGCTGCTGTCAATGAATCATGCGCTTGCCGTTATTGTCCCCCCACTTCGAGACGTGTATAATCGAGGTATATTCTGACTAAAATTGGAGCAAACTCTCATGGAAGAAACATTGCAACAGCGACGGGTAAGCGATTTGATGACGACAGAGGTGATTACCGTTGGCCCCGAAACCCGGGTCGGCGAGATTGCCCGGCTGATGTCGCAGCACGACGTGAGCGGTCTGCCGGTGGTTGATGCGGATAACCGGGTCATCGGCGTTGTGACCGAGTTGGATTTGATTGTCCGCAATGCCCACTTCAAGCTGCCCAGCTTTCTGTTTATCTTCGACAATATGATTCCGCTGGAACTGCCCGGCCACTACCAGGAACGCTTGGAGAAAGCGATGGGCACAACTGCTCGTGAAATCATGTCTGAACCTGCCGTGACCATCGCTCCCGAGGCCACCATCGAAGCCCTGGCCGATTTAATGGTGAATCGCCGGATCAATCCTGTGCCGGTAGTGGCTCAAGGCCGGCTGGTGGGGATTGTCAGCCGCTCGGATATTATCCGGCACATGGCTGAGGACCTCAGCGAAGGTAACGCTACAGGCTGAATACCCTAATAAAGCTGCGAAGGTTGGAAGATTGGAAGGCTGGGAAATCTCGACCAATCTTCCAGTCTTCCTGGGTTATAAAATTTACCATATTGAATATCAAACTCATAAGGATATGAGATGGTTGAAAAAGCCGACCTGATTCTTTATAATGCCCGCCTCTATACAGTTGACCCGGCCCAACCCTGGGCCGAAGCCGTCGCCTGCGCGCACGGTCGGATTGTGGCTGTGGGCAGCAATGAAGAGATTCTGAACCTGGCTGGCCGCGCCACCGGGCGGATAGATGCCGGTGGGCGGCTGGTTTTGCCCGGCCTGACCGATGCCCATGTTCACTTTTTGCAATATGCCATCCGGCGGCAGGAGGTCAGTCTGTTTGGGGTGCGCGATTTTGAGGAAGTGCGGCGGCGGGTGCGCCAGGCCGTCGAAAAGGCGGAGCCGGGCCAGTGGGTGCAGGGTTGGGGCTGGGACGAGAATCTATGGGACACCCAGCCGACAGCGGCCCTGCTGGACGACATCGCCCCGCACACGCCGGTGCTGCTGGCCCGCATGGATATGCACACCTGGTGGGTCAACAGCGCGGCGATGAAGCTGGCCGGCATCACCCGCGAGACGCCCGACCTGCCGGAAAGCCGCATCGAGCGGGACCCATCCGGCCAGCCGATTGGCCTGCTGCGCGAGTGGAACGCCATCCGGCTGGTCGAGCCGCATTTGCCCAAACCCAGTTCGGCCATGCTGCAAAGCTGGCTAAAAGAGGCCATCGCCGAGTGCCACCGCCTGGGCTTGACCGGCATCCACGACCAGCGGGTGCAGCGCGAGGGTCGCCAAACCTTCCGGCTGTTTCAGGCGCTGCGTCGCCAGGGCGAACTGAATCTGCGGGTCCACATGAACATCGCCGCTGAGCATCTGGCCGAAGCGGCCACCCTGGGCCTCCAGCCCGGCTTTGGCGACGAGCGGCTGTGGATCGGCCATCTCAAAACCTTTGCCGACGGCACGTTAGGGTCGCGCACGGCCTGGATGATCGAGCCGTTTGAGGCTGAGCCAGACAATTATGGCCTGATTGTGACCCCCACCGAAATGCTGAACGAACTGGCCGTCCAGGCCGGCAAAGCCGGTTTCCCCCTCTCCGTCCACGCCATTGGCGACCGGGCGGTGCGAGAGATATTGGATGTGTTGAGTGAACTGCCGACTGAGAGGCGAGGGCACGAAGACACGAAGACACGAGGGGAAGAACTTTCGCCTCCTCGCCTCCTCGCCTCCTCGCTGCCCCATCGCATCGAGCATGTTCAGGTCATCCACCCCGACGATTTGCCCCGCCTGAGCCAGGCTGGAATTGTGGCCTCGGTGCAGCCGGTCCACCTGTTGACCGATTGGTCGGTAGCCAACAAAAATTGGGGCCGGCGGGCACGCTATACCTACGCCTTTCGCTCGCTGCTCAATCACGGAACCCGCTTGGCAATGGGGTCTGACGCGCCAGTTGCGCCGCTAAATCCCATGCTGGGCATTTATGCCGCCGTCGCTCGGCAGGATGAGCGCGGGGAGCCTGCCGGCGGCTGGTATCCCGAAGAACGCCTGACCGTGGCTGAGGCAATTGAGGGGTATACCCTGGGACCGGCTTACCTGTCGGGCAGGCAGGCAGTCCAGGGGTCTATCACGCCGGGCAAGTGGGCGGATTTGGTGATGCTGTCGCAGGATTTGTTTGAGGTTTCGCCGAGTGAAATCCCAAAGACAACGGTGGAGATGACAGTTTTCGAGGGACAGGTGGTTTATCAGGCTTAGTTATCCGTCAAGCAGTGGTTGCCAGCAAAGCTAATTTCTGCGCTCCTACCTGGTACGCTTGGGCAAATAAGACACTGGCAATAATCATGGTATACATCATAACAGGAGCCATAACAAAAGGCAGCAAACAGCAGAAAATGACGGTAAAGTAAAGGATTTGGATGGCAAAGCTGAGGGCCATCCAAAAGCCAAACATCAGCACATAGGTGATCACATAGCCAGACAAATTGGCCCGGAAAATGGACCACCATTCCCGCACGCGAAAAGCTGCCGAGAATTGATCGGTGGCGATGACATGTCCCACCGCGACCGGCAGGAACGCCAGACCGACCAGCATCAACACCATGCCCAACCCAAAACCGCCCAACCAACTGGCCATCCCCAGCAAAGGGACAAGCGCAGTCAGTGGTGCACTGTCACGTGACAAGTTTTCCGAGGCGGCTCCTGCGCCAATTATGGTGGCAGCAAAGAGACCATAGCCGCCGCAGAAAAAGATGAGGCCGGGTAGACTATAAATCAGAGTAACCCCGGTTATTTTTAGGCCATCCTGCAAAAACTTCTCCCAATTATCCCATTCCGGCATAAAAGGGTCGCGCTTTTCAACGATAATCTGGCGCATCATCTGAGCACAGTAGCCATAGACAAACATTATCGGGATGAAGGGGATGATATACCCGGCCAGGTGTAACAGGCCGCCGATCAAAAATTTGGTTTTCCAACGGGGGTCGGTAAAGGGAAATTTGGCCAGAACTTGCAAGTCCTCAGTGGTAAAGGAGTTCATTTTAAGGGGTCTCCTGGTTAGCGCAGCCCCAACTCATTCCGGGCAATGACCATGCGCTGAATTTCGCTGGTGCCTTCGTAGATTTCGGTAATTTTGGCATCGCGGAAGTAGCGCTCGATGGGCATCTCTTTGCTGTAGCCCATCCCGGCGTGGATTTGCAGAGCCTGGTGGGCGCAGAACATAGCCGTCTCGCTGGCAAAAAGTTTGGCCATCGCCGCTTCGGTGGTGAAGCGAGCGCCGCTGGTTTTGGCCGCTTCTTTGGCCAGAGCCGCCTGGTAAATCAGCAACCGCGAGGCATCAAGGCGGCATTTCATATCGGCCAGCTTCCACTGAATACCCTGAAATTGGCCGATGGCCTGCCCGAAAGCTTCGCGCTCGCGGGCGTATTTCAAACTGGCCTCGTAGGCCGCCCCGGCGATACCCAACGCCTGGGCGGCAATGCCAATCCGCCCGGAGTCGAGCACGGTCATGGCGATTTTGAAGCCTTCGCCTTCTTCGCCCAGGCGGTTTTCGACCGGGCAGCGGTAATTGTCGTAGTGGATTTCGCAGGTGGCGCTGGCGCGGACGCCTAACTTGTCTTCGGTGCGGCCTCGATGAAAGCCCGGCTGGTCCGTTTCGATAATAAAAGCGGTGATGCCGCGATGCCCGCGTTCGGGGTCGGTCATGGTAAAGAGAAGCACAAAATCGGCCGCCGGGCCATTCGTCACCCAGCTTTTGGCGCCGTTAATCACATAATGGTCGCCCTGGCGGTAGGCCCGGCTGCGCATGGTTGCCGCGTCGGAGCCGGACATCGGCTCGGTCAGCGAATAGGCCCCAATCTTCTCGCCGGTTGCCACCGCCGTAACGTAGTTTTGCTTTTGGGTCTCCGTGCCATATTTGAGAATAGGGTAGCAAAAGAGGGAGTTGTTGACCGACATGATGGTGCCGTGCGCGGCGTCTACCTTGTCAATTTCTTCCATCGCCAGCACGTAGGCAATGGTGTCTAACCCGGCCCCGCCGTAAGCTTCGGGCACTTCAATGCCCATAAAACCCAGTTGGCCCATCTTTTTGACAGTTTCATAAGGAAATTCGCCGCTTTCATCATAATGCGCCGCTACTTTGGCGATTTCATTTTGGGCAAAGGCGCGGGCCGCATCGCGGATCATCACCTGTTCTTCGGTCAGTTGTAAATCCATCGAAACACCTCCACGTTGAATTGAATAGAGTATAACATATTTGAGTGGCATTTGCAGATAAGCGAGGCGTGTTGCGTCTTCCCTTTGGAGATTGCGCCGGAGCCGTAAATTTGATTTCACCCCCAATTTTCCGTATCATACTGTCAAATGACCGAGGACGGGCGACCGAAGACCGGGGACCCCCTCCCCTGCCCTCCCCCTCCAAGGGGGAGGGTTAGGGTGGGGGTGCGATCTTCGGTCTGGATACAAGGATTGAATCGCCGATGACCCAAACGCTCACGCTGCCCAGCCTGACCACTATTCCCAATAATATCGAAGAGCAACTGCGCCAGTTGCTGCAAACGCCCCGCGAACCGGGATTGGGGGAATGGCTGTTTGAACTCATCAAATCCAGCGGCCACCTGAGCACGCCCGACGCACTGCGCTGGCGGGTGGTGGCGCTGGTCTGGCTGGCGGCGGAATTTGACACGGATAAAGCCTGGCCCTACCTGATGTGGCTCAATACCGGCCAGCCGGCCATCTCGGAACACCTGGCCGAAATTTTGAGCGACGCCGCCAACGATCTGGACTGCCACGTTGAGCTGGTCAACTGGATGGCAAAGGCCAAAGATGAACGGCTGATAACTTTTTTCAGTGACTTCCACCCTCTGCCGGCCCGCTATAACATGCCCACCCTCGTTCGCCGCCTGCTCAACCACCCCACTGCGCCCGAAACCGGGGTGTGGCTGGCGGCCTACTGTCGTGATACGGCCGGCAGCACCAATCCCAATCTGCGCCCCTGGCGGCTGCTGGCGGCAGCCTGGTATGCTACCTGCTTCGACACTCAAGCCGGGCTGGCCTATTTGCGCGAATTGAGCGGCGGCAGCCCCACGCTGGCGGCAGTGGACAACAAAATTCTCACCGATATGGCCGGTGAACTCAACTGCATGACCTCGGTTACACAATGGCTGGCCACCTGTCCCGATCCGATGGTCAAAACGATGCTCAAAGACTTCGGCCACCCCGATTTGCCCACCTTCGCCGCCGCTATTTTTCAACAGTCGCCTGATTACCAGCATCTCACCGACTCGGTCCGGCACGCCGAAGCTGACGCTCAGGCTTTCCAACACGCGGTCAAGCTGTTGGAACAGGCCGGTGTATCCCTCAAAAACGCCCGGCTTTTGGATTTAGCCTGCGGGCCACTGGCCGCGCAAACACTCCTGTTCAATTCCGCCGGCTATAAAATCTTGGGGGCCGACCTCCATATTCCGCCGGCCTATTTGCCTACGGCCAGTTTGGCCCAGCGATTGTTCCAGCGCGGCAAATATGTCAAAGCCTGGGAGACGGCCACCGCTCCGTATTATCAAGCTCTGGCCCAGCACGCCGGATTGAAACTAAAGTGGAACGGAGTTAAAATTGAACTGGCCGACCTGACTCGACTGCCTTTTCCCGACCAGAGTTTCGAGGCTATCATCTGCTTCAATCACCTCCAGCATGCCCCGGATGTCGAGAGCCTGCTGGCCGAAGCCGCCCGAGTTTTGCAGCCGGGTGGGGTTTTGGTGGCTAACATCATACCCTACCCGGCCTTGACCGGCGCGTTTGCGGCGGATGGAGCGTCGCCCTGGTCACACCTGCGCGGTACAGCTAACACATCTCAACCCAACCCGGTCATCCTCAACCGCTGGCGCGAGCGCCAATATCGTCTCGCCTTCGAGAAATTTTTTCAGGTTGAGCAGTGGCAGGCTGAAGCGAATCCCAACGCAATGGCTCAGCTTACTCCAACCGTAAGAGCTGAGTTGGCCGATTATGATGAAGCGGAATTAACCTGCCAACAGGTTGTTGTGATAGCCAGAAAACGGTGAAACAGTTATCAGGGACCAGTCATCAGTCATCAGTTATCAAACTGTTTACTGCTCACTGATGACTGTTTTTGAGGAGCGATGGATGAATTACGGCTTCGTGATTGACAACCGCACCTGTATTGGCTGTCACGCCTGTAGCACCGCCTGCAAATCCGAGAATCAAGTTCCCCTGGGGGTCTACCGCACTTGGGTCAAATATGTTGAAAAGGGCGCTTTTCCCCACACCCGCCGCCATTTCCAGGTGACGCGCTGCAATCACTGCGCCAACCCGCCCTGCGTTCGTATTTGCCCGGTGACGGCGATGTACCAGCGCAGCGATGGCATCGTCGAGTTTGACTCGCGGGTGTGTATTGGCTGTAAAGCCTGTATGCAAGCCTGCCCCTACGACGCCATTTACATTGACCCCGACACCCACACCGCCGCCAAATGCCACTACTGTTCCCACCGCACCGAATTGGGCCTGGAGCCGGCCTGTGTGGTAGTTTGTCCCACCCAATCCATCATCGCTGGCGACCTGGACGACCCTGACAGCAACATCAGTCATCTGGTGGCGCGGGAAAAAGTCAACGCGCGCAAGCCGGAACAGGGCACAGCGCCCAAGCTTTTCTACATTGACGGCGACGAAGTGACCCTGACGCCAACGGCGGCGCACAGTGGGTCTTCGTTTATGTGGGCTGATGTGATTCCGCTGCAAACCGCCCGGCGGAGCGCGACCGGAGACCGGAGACCGGAGACCGGGAATAGACCTATTACCCACCCTACGCCTCCCATCGAAAATCGCAAATTGAAAATCGTAAATCGTAAATCGCTTTCCGGTACATCCATCCGCAGCCCAGCCGCCCAGGGCCACACCGGGTGGGGACCGATTTATTGGGGCGAGGGGCGTCTGGCGGAGCAGATGGCGCAAACGGGCTACAATGCGCAGCACAAAGTCCCCTGGCATTGGCCGGTGCCGGCTTATCTGGTGACCAAAGCGGTGGGCAGCGGTGTATTCGCCCTGCTGGCTGTTTTTTTTGGCCTCGAGTTAGTCAACTTTAGCCGGTCCCTGGCGCTGGTAGGCAACTTTATTACCCTGCTTTTTATGGGCTTAACCACGCTGCTACTGGTGGTTGACCTGGATAAACCAGCCCGTTTTTTCACCATCCTGACCCGCCCGCAGTGGAAATCGTGGCTTACACGCGGCGCTTTTATCCTCGTCGGTTTCAGTCTGGTCGCCGGGTTGTGGCTGTTGGTAGAAGGGGCGGTCTGGCTGAGGTTACTCTCTTTTTCATTAGCGAATATTACCCGGCCAATCTTCCTGGGCCTGGGGTTTGTTTTGGCCGTTGGTTCGGCAATCTACACCGCCTTTCTGTTTGGCCAGGCCGAAGGGCGCGACCTGTGGCAGAGCACGCTTTTACCCTTTCATCTGCTGCTCCAAGCCCTGCTGGCCGGCGCGGGTGTCCTGCTGCTGCTGGGCTTTTTTGTGACGATGCCTCAGCCAATGGTTGTCGGTCTGGCCTGGATTTTTGGTTTCGCCCTGGGGCTAGACCTGTTTGTGACCCTCTTCGGCGAGTTTGGTATGTCCCACGCCTCCGAGGCGGCTGCCCAGGCCGCGCATGCTATTCGCGCCGGTAACTATCGCCGCTTTTTCTGGTGGGGTTCGATGGGGCTGGGTCATCTACTGCCATTAGTCATCCTGTTGGTGAGCGCCGTCATTGGGTCGCTGGCCTTTTTGCCGCTCCTCGTCGCCGTGGTGGCTGCACTGACCGGCCTGTATTTCTTTGAGTACGCTTTTGTGATGGCCCCGCAAGAGATACCCAATTCCTGATTTCGGACGAGGACAGGTGAGTCAAGGCCTTCCCAGCCTATGATGCCCGCACCTAAAAGGTCAATTTATACCCAACGCATTTCAAAATTTCCGTAGCTGACGCATCCCCATGCGTCAGCGGACGGCATAGGGATGCCGTCCTACGGAAATTTTAGCGTGCGCTTGGTATATCAAATGAAAGGAGTTTACGGTGAGTGAGCACGTTTATAAAAAAATAGAACTGGTCGGTTCATCCAAAATTGGCCTGGAGGATGCCATTCAAAACGCAATTGCCAAAGCCTCCGAAACCATTCGCAATTTGAGGTGGTTTGAGGTGGTCGAAACACGCGGCCAGATTGAAAACAACCAGATAGCCTACTGGCAGGTTACAGTCAAGATAGGTTTTACCATCGAAGACCAATCCTCTGCTTAAGATGGATAGCACCCTCGATTGGGGCCTTCAAGTTGTTTTATGGTTTCAGCGCTTTAGCCCCTGGCTCGACCTACCCTTTATTACCTTCACCATGCTGGGCGAAGAACTTTTTTATTTACTCGCCTTGCCCGGTCTTTACTGGTGCGCCAACCGCCGCATGGGAGCGCGATTAACCCTGCTGTTTTTGCTGTCAGCCTATCTCAACGCCGGGGCGAAATTTATTTTTAACCAGCCCCGGCCCTTTGAATATGACTCCCGCGTGCGCCAGCTTACCCTGGCTCCCGGCGGCGGCCTGCCGAGCGGCCACGCTCAAAACGCGGTGGTGGTCTGGGGCTACCTGGCCAGCCGGTTCCGCCGGGCCTGGGCCTGGTGGCTGGCCGGGCTGTTGATTGTTTTTATCTCCCTATCCCGGCTTTACCTGGGTGTCCACTTCCCCACCGATCTGGTAGGTGGCCATCTGCTTGGGGCCGGCCTGTTGTTATTATATCTGTGGCTCGAACCAATCCTGGAAATCTGGCTAAAGGCAAAAGGTCTGGTCTGGCAACTGGGTTTGGCGCTCGCCTTCCCTACCCTGCTTGCGCTCCTTTTTCCCAGCAGTGAGGGTATTACGGTTAGCGCAGTGATGTTCGGCCTGGGAATTGGCTTTGCCCTGGAACGGCGCTGGCTCGGCTTCGAGGTGGATGGCCCCTGGCGTTTACGGGCGCTGCGTTTTGCTCTGGGTACGGTGGTCATGCTGGGTTTGTGGCTGGGGCTGCGCCTGGCTTTTGCTGGCTGGGAGCCGGACAACCTCTTCCGCTTCTTCCGTTACGGTTTGATGGGTTTGTGGGGCGCGCTTGGTGCGCCGTGGTTGTTTGTGCGGTTGGGCTGGGCGGAAGCACACCTTCCGCAGCCAGACACTTCTCCGATTTCGTGATATAATCATATCGAATAATGGGCAGCCAATCGGGCGGGCCAAAACCTACTTGACCGAGCCACAAATCCAGCGAGGGTTGCCACAGACAGAGACGTTTGGGTTGGATAATGGGAAACTCATAAGACGGATCAGATAGCAAATAAGGAGTAAAGCCATGACTCAAGAAAATGTTCAAGTAATGATTCCTTTTCAAGTATTAGTTGATTTTGTATCAGGCTTGGACTTGAAAGATAAACGCCGCTTGTGGGAGTTATTGGACGAAGAATTAGCTCAGATGGAAGAAAGGTTATGGGAGCAAGACTCAACCATCCAGACTGAAATTCAAGAAGCTCGCGCTGCTTATCAGGCGGGGGATTTTATTACGATTGATGAATACATTGCCCAGCAACCAAAGAACGACTGATGAATTATCAGGTTGTTATCCCTAAACCTGCGCAGAAACAGTTAGATAGTTTGCCCCAGGACATTCGTGAACGAGTCCTCAAGGCGCTGGTTAAATTGAAAGATAACCCTTTACCCCAAGGTTGTGTGAAGTTAAAAGGGTATGAGAATGAATACCGCATCCGCGTCGGAGATTACCGCGTTCGGTATGAAATTCGGGAAAAAGAGTTCGTT
Source organism: Anaerolineales bacterium (assembly GCA_015075405.1). GTDB lineage: Bacteria > Chloroflexota > Anaerolineae > 4572-78 > J111 > DSQQ01. The sequence goes on along the minus strand of JABTUK010000006.1, from coordinate 197,190 downwards.
GTTGTGCTACTTCATTGCAAACACCGGAGAGATGTATATCGGTAGAAAAATCTAGGGACGCCAAGCCAAAACCATCTCGCTCCGGCGTCGATTGGTAGAAGATTAAAGGAAACGTATGACCAACCGCCTTACCCGCTTTCTGCAAGCGGCGACTGACCTGACCGGCCAACCCCAACCAGCCCCAGCGACCATTGCCCCTTCCACTCCCCTGCCTCTCCAACCTTCCAACCTCCTCACCTCCTATCCTCCCCCCCACAAATGGGACGACTGGACCGAGTACGACCCTAAAGCCTGGCCGAAGAAAAAATCGCGCCATTATATGCTCATCCCCACCGTTTGCTTCAACTGCGAGAGCGCCTGCGGCCTGCTGGCTTACATAGACAAAGAAACGTTGGAAGTCCAGAAATTCGAGGGCAACCCGCTCCACCCCGGCAGTCGCGGCCGCACCTGCGCCAAAGGCCCGGCCACTCTCAACCAGATGACCGACCCCGAACGCATCCTCTACCCGCTCAAACGGGCCGGCCGGCGCGGCGAAGGCAAGTGGGTCCGCATTACCTGGGAAGAAGCCCTCAATGACATTGCCGGGCGCATGCGCCGGGCGATTATGGAAGACCGACACAACGAGATTATGTACCACGTCGGGCGGCCCGGTTACGATGGCACGGTTGAGCGGGTCATTCAAAGCTGGGGCGTAGACGGCCACAACAGCCACACCAATGTTTGCTCCTCCTCGGCCCGGTTGGGTTATTTTCTGTGGTCCGGCTTCGACCGACCCTCGCCCGATTACGCTCACGCCCGCGTCATCCTGCTGGTTAGCAGCCACCTCGAAACCGGCCACTACTTCAACCCTCACGCCCAGCGGATTATGGAAGGCAAAATGGATGGCGCCAAGCTGATTGTGCTCGACCCGCGCCTGAGCAACACCGCCTCCCTGGCCGACCACTGGCTGCCGGTCTGGCCCGGCTCTGAAGCCGCCGTGTTGCTGGCCGTCGCCAATTATTTAATCCAAAACGACCTGTACGACAAAGATTTTGTCCGCCGCTGGGTCAATTGGGAAACCTACCTCAAAGCCGAGCGGCCCACCGGGGAGGTTACGTTTGACAATTTCGACCGGGCGCTCAAAGAAATCTATGCTCAATTCACCCCCGAATTTGCCGCCCAGGAAAGCGGCCTGCCGGCGGAGCAAATCACCGAAGTGGCTAAAATTGTGGCCGGCTGCCAGGGCCGGCTGGCGGCGCACATCTGGCGAGCGGCGGCCAGTGGCAACCTGGGCGGCTGGCAGGTAGCCCGTGCCCTCTTCTTCCTCAACGTGCTGACCGGCTCAGTCGGCACACGGGGCGGCACCAGCGGCAACGCCTGGAACAAATTTGTGGCCGCTCCCTTCGACACGCCGCCGCCGCAGAAAAAGTGGAACGAACTTCTCTTTCCCAAAGAGTGGCCGTTGGCTCACTATGAAATGAGCTTTTTGCTACCCCATTTCCTGCTCGAAGGCCGGGGCAAGCTCGACGTTTACTTCACCCGTGTTTACAACCCCGTCTGGACCAACCCCGACGGCTTTACCTGGCTCAAAGCTTTGCGCGACGAGGCGCTCATCGGCTGTCACGTGGCTCTGACCCCCACCTGGAACGAGTCGGCCTGGTTTGCCGACTATGTACTGCCGATGGGTCACGCCGGGGAGCGCCATGATTTGATGAGTCAAGAAACCCACGCCGGCATGTGGCTCGCCTTTCGCCAGCCGGTGCGCCGGGTCGCCCTGGAAAAAATGGGCCAAAAGGTCAACTTCACTTACGAAGCCAACCCCGGCGAAGTGTGGGAAGAGGACGAGTTCTGGCTACAGCTCTCCTGGCGGCTTGACCCCGACGGCTCACTGGGCATTCGCCAGCACTTTGAAAGCCCTTATACCCCCGGCGAATGTATCACCGTAGAGGAATATTACCGCTGGATCTTTGAAAACAGCGTCCCCGGCCTGGTAGACGCCGCCGCCAAAGAGTTCATGACCCCACTGGAGTACATGCGCAAATACGGCAGTTTTGAGGTGGTGCGGGAGAATTATCTGCCCTACGAAAAACCTGTATTTGAGCAGGGGAGCAGGGGAGCAGGGGAGCAGGGGAGAGTCTCTTCTCCCCCCTCTCCCTCTGGGAGAAGGGCTGGGGGTGAGGGCGAATCTCTGCCTGAAAACTACACCCTTGACTCCGAAAACTGTATCTTAAAGGACGGCCAAGCCGTCGGCATCCTGATTGACGGACAGGCCAAAACCGGCTTTGACACCCCCAGCCGCAAGCTGGAATTTTACCAGCCGGTCATGGCCGGGTGGGGCTGGTCAGGGCCGGAATACACCCTGCCCTACTACCTCAAAAGCCATGTCCACCCCGATCACATCAATTTTGCCGAGGGCGAAATGCTGCTCTTGCCGACCTTCCGCCTGCCAACTCTCATTCACACCCGTTCTGCTAATAGTAAATGGTTATACGAAATCAGTCACAAAAACCCGGTCTGGCTGCACCCGGAGGATGCCCGGCGGTTGGGGGTAGACACGGATGACCTGATCAAAGTGGAAACAGAAATTGGCTCTTTTGTCAGCAAGGTTTGGGTGACGGAAGGCCTCCGGCCCGGCATTGTGGCTATGAGCCATCACCTGGGCCGCTGGCGATTGTCCGACAGTGGCAACCTCAACCCTGGCGCATCGGCCTTGGTCAAACTGGATGAAACCGGCAGCGGCGAATTTTCGCTGCGCCAGTTGCAGGGGGCCAAAGCCTACAAATCTTCCGACCCAGATACCTCGCGTATCTGGTGGGAAGACGTCGGCGTACCTCAGAATATTATCCACGCCGTCCACCCCGACCCGGTTAGCGGCATGCACTGCTGGCACCAAAAAGTCAGGGTTAGCCGGGCCTCTCCCACCGACAAGCATGGCGATATCCACGTAGACACCAACAAGTCTATGCAAATCTACCGCGAATGGCTGGCTTTGACCCGCCCCGCCCCTGGCCCCAGCGAGTTGCGCCGGCCTTTGTGGTTCAAGCGGCCGTTGAAACCAGATAAGGAAACGTATTACCTCAAAGAGGTAGTACAAGAATAAAGAGGTTTTTTTGCGCTGAGTCAGGCTGCTGAAACCGATGAGTAGGTTGAAGACAAGGAGAAAACCATGCTGCTACGTTACTTCTATGACTCAAAACTGGCCCATGCCTCTTACCTGGTTGGCTGCCAGGTCACCGGCGAAGCGATTGTGATTGACCCTGGCCGTGACGTCGAGCCTTACCTATCAACCGCCAAAGCTGAGGGCTTGTGGCTGGCCGCGGCCACCGAAACCCACATCCACGCCGATTTTGTCTCCGGGGCGCGCGAGCTGGCCGAGCGGGCGAAGGTGCGGCTGTATCTGTCGGACGAAGGGGACGCCCACTGGAAATATGAGTATGTTCACAGCTACCCCCACACCCTACTCAAAGACGGCGACACTTTTAACGTCGGCAATATTCGCTTTGAGGTCAAGCACACCCCCGGTCACACCCCGGAGCATCTCTCTTTTCTCATCACCGATACCGCCGGGGCCAACCAGCCCATGGGCATCTTCACCGGCGATTTTGTCTTTGTGGGCGATGTGGGCCGCCCGGATCTGTTGGAAAAGGCGGCGGGAGTAGCCGGCGCCGCCGAGGCGGGGGCGCGGCAGATGTTCAACTCGCTGCAGCGCTTCAAAACCCTGCCCGATTATTTGCAACTCTGGCCCGCGCACGGGGCCGGCAGCGCCTGCGGCAAGGCTCTGGGCGCTGTGCCATCCAGCACCGTTGGTTACGAAAAGATGTTCAACGTGGCCCTGTCCCACGCCGATGAAGCTACGTTTGTCAGGGCGCTGCTCGAAGGCCAGCCGGAGCCGCCCAAATACTTTGCCCAGATGAAACGCCTCAACAAAATCGGCCCGCCCGTCCTGGCCGGTCTGCCCCAGCCGGAGCATCTACCCTTCAACCGGCTGGATGCCCTGCTGGCCGAGGGCGCGCCTGTGGTAGACACGCGCCCCGTCGCCGCCTTTGCCACCGGCCACCTGCCTGGGACCATCAACATTCCTTATGACAATTCGTTCACCAATTGGGCCGGCTGGCTGCTCAGTTATGACCAGCCTTTTTACCTCATCACCGACCCATCTGCCGTGCCTCAGATAGTGCGTGATCTGCGCTACATTGGCCTGGACAATATCGGCGGCTACTTTGACCTGTCGGTTTTCGACGCCTGGCGGAAGGCCGGCGACCCGCTCCAGCATTACGAAGTAGCAACCCCGGACCAAATTGCCGGGCAGGTAGCCGCCGGACACGCCACCGTTGTAGATGTGCGCCAGGCCGATGAATGGCAAAGCGGCCACATCCCCGGCGCAAAACATATCATGCTGGGCTACCTGCCGGAACGGCTGGCCGAAATTCCTGCCGATCAGCCGGTTGTGGTCCAGTGCCGCTCCGGGGCGCGTTCAGCCATTGCGGCCAGTATCCTGCAAGCGCAGGGGGTGCCTAGAGTGATCAACCTGCTAGGGGGCATTAAAGCTTGGGATGCAGCGGGGCTGCCGGTGGAACGTTAAACGTTTGAACGTTGAACGTTCATAACAATCCTAACTCTCTAGCCCTGGCTACGGCCTGGGTCCGGCTGCGTACGCCGAGTTTGCCGTAGATGTTGTTGAGATGCCACTTGACTGTCCCCACCGTGACCACCAGCTTTTCGGCAATCTCGCTGTTTGACAATCCGGCGGTGATGAGCCCCAGTAGCTCCAATTCGCGCTCGCTCAAAGGCTCAACTAAGGAAGGATGAAGGATGAGGGATGAAGGATGAAAGGGCTTTTCTGCAAATTTCTTAGCCGCCCGAAGTAACTCATCCAAGTAGTTTTTCTGTCTTCCGCCTTCCGCCTTCATCCTTTCTAATAGCTTCACTATGGTTGGGCCTTCATCCAGAAAGGTGCGGAGGTAGCCTTCGGGTTCGGCCAGAGCCAGGGCTTGATCCAGGGAGGTGACCGCTTGCTCTGTATCAGCGGAAGCCTGATAAGCCAGCGACAGCAAGATCAAAGTTTCTATAACTCGCCCGGTACGGCCGCCGGCTTCAGCCGCCTGGCGGATTCGCCCCAGTAACTCTATTGCTTCGGTCTCTTTTTTTTGCGCCAGCAGCAGCCGGGCCAGGGTCAAATACTCGATCTCGGCCAGATAACTCACCGGATTTTGGGGCGATAGGGCTGAACTCTGCGCCCAACGCTGCGCCGCTTCTAGCTGACCCTCCGCCAGCCACACCCTAGCTTGATAGGCGGTCGCCTGAGCCGTCCAGTAGCGGCTGTTATAGCGCTGGGCCAATTGTTCAGCTTGTTGCGCTGCCTCAAGCGCGCCGGAAGAGTCGGCCTGGGCCAGTCTGATCCGGGCCAGGGTCAAGTAGCCCAGGGCCACAATCGCCAGGTCAGCGCCTTGCTCGCCCAATTTTATACCCTGCTCGACCTGAGCCACAGCCGCCTCAAGGTCATTCCACTCATACAGCAGACTGCCCAGGCAAACGTAAGCTCCCCCGGCAGCGGGCAGGCTCGAAGCCGGTAATTCCAGCGCCTGCCGGCATAAGTCGGCGGCCTGGCGCAAATGGCCTTGCTCTATTTCGAGTTGGGCCAGATTCCACGAGGCCGTCAGGGCCACGTGCCAATTGCCGCTGGCCTGGCTGATGGTCCGCGCCTGGGTCAAAGCTTCGCCGGCCTGGGCTACCTGGCCGGTCCAACTGTAGGCCACGCCCAAACTCAGCGCCACCGCTCCCCGCAAAAAGGAGTTGTCGGCGGGTAGCAGGTCAAACGCCTGGCGGTACAGAGCAATGGCCTGGGGCATATCGCGCCGGAAATAGGCCACGCTGCCGCGAATGGCGGCGGTTTCGCCGGGCTGACCCTCGGCGCCTTGCAGGTATGTCTCGACCACATCCAATTGACCAGTCAAGGCCGAAGCCCAGGCTTGAAAGAGCGATAGTTGGGCCTGCGAGCGAATCAATTCGGCCGGTAGGGCTTGCAGCCAACTGAGCAAGGTGGTCATCTCACTCCGGCTCAACAGGCTGCGAGCGTGCTGCTCCACCAGGCGAGCCGCTCGTGGGGCGTCGGCGGCGGCCAGGGCGTGGCTAACGGCTTCGGCGGGCAGGCCGTGTGCTTCAAACCACTCCGCCGCCCGGCGATGCAGCGCCGCGACCCCCGGCGGGCCGATCTTCTTTTGCAACAGATTCCGCAGCAAATCGCCAAAAAGATGGTGATAGCGATACCAGCGGCGCTCGTCGTCAAGGGGCGTGATGAAGAGGTTGGCCTGTTCCAGCTGCTCAAGGCGGAAGGATGAAGGATGAAGGCGGAAATTTTCATCCTTCATCCTTCCGCCTTCCGCCTTTCCCAACACCGCGTCGCACAACGGCCCGCACAGGCGGTCGAGGATGGAGGTTTGCAGCAAAAAGTCTTGAATAACTTCGGGTTGGCGCTGCAAGACTTCTTCTACCAGGTAGTCGGCAATGTAGCGATGGCTGCCGCTAAAGCCGGCCAGAAAACCGGAAATATCCGGCGGGGCCAGGCCCTGCAGGGAGAGGGCGGCCAATTGCAACCCGGCAATCCAGCCTTCGGTGCGGGCTTCGAGGGTTTCGATATCCGCAGCGGCCAGGCTTAAGCCCATCACCCGGTTGAGAAATTCGGCGGCTTCGGCGGAGGTGAAACGCAGGTCGGCGGCCTGGAGTTCCAACAGTTGTCCCCTGGCCCGCAGATGGCCCAGCGGCAAAGGGGGAGTAGTGCGGCTGAGGATAACCAGGTGAAGCTGGGCCGGCAGATGGTCGAGCAGAAATATCAGGCCGCGATGAATGGTCTCCGCTTCAATCAAGTGATAATCGTCCAAAACCAGGACGACGGTTTCCGGCAGGGCGGCGATTTCATTGACCAGGGTAGTCAGAGCAGTTTCCAGGGGGAGAGAGGGAGCAGTAAAACTGCTCTGCCCCAGAGCAGGGTAGACCGTTTGCATTGCGGCAACCAAATAGCTCAAAAACCGGGCTGGGTCGTTATCCTCTTTGTCCAGAGAGAGCCAGGCAGTTTTGAAAGGATGAGGGAAGAAGGATGAAGGATGAAAGGTGGTAACTTCCCCTGTTTCATCCTTCTGCCTTCCGCCTTCATCCTTTTCAGTGAGCCACTCGCTCACCAGGGTGGTTTTGCCAAAGCCGGTGGGGGCGGTGATGAGGGTCAGTTTGCGCTGGTTAAAATCCTGGTTGAGCCGGGCCACCAGCCGGGGCCGCGAAACCCAATTGGCTCGCCGCCGGGGCGGGTACAGCTTGGTCGCCAGGAGGGGAGGATAGCTTAACTCCAGCGGCAGGGCGGGGTCAACCATTGAAAACTCGCAAGAATTACAACCTTGAAAGAAAGCGTTGGAGGGTTGGAAGGTCAGGCTTATGTCATCCTTCGACAAGCTCAGGACAGGTTTCGAGCGACAAAGGAGCGAGAAATCCCCAGGGCGCAACAGTTAAATGTACGGAGTTGGGGATTTCTCCCTCCGGTCGAAATGACATGTCTGAGCAGTTACCTTCCCACCCAACTTAAACAAACAACGGGGACATCTCCTGGTTTGCCAGGTCTGCCTGCATCACCGCTTCGGTCGGAGCGGCCTGGAAGCGGGCGGCGGCATCTAAAATCTTGGGCAGAACGGTCATATCCCCGGCGGTGTTCAGAAAGATACCGGGGCGGCTTAAAATCCAATGGACGGCGTGATCAATGGCGGTCTGATCGGTCAACGGTTGGTACCAGGTTTGATGGGTTTTGGGCTGGTCGCCCCAGGGCCGGCGGGTGACGCCTTTAATGGTTTGGACGGCTACATTTCGCTCCTGGCAAACAGCCAGCAGGGCTTCAAAATCGGCGGCATACTCAGGATTTTGCATCAGGGTGTAGCTGTAGGGCAGCAGTACCGAGTCGAAGTCGAAGCGTTCCAGGCTGCGCATGTGCATGCGGGCTATCGGCACATCGTGCCCGGTGACGCCGATAAAGCGGATCAAGCCCTGCTCGCGGGCCTCGATGGCCGCTTCGAGCGCCCCGCCCGGCCCCATGGCCACCTCCCACTCCTCCGGCTTGACCAGGTAATGCAGTTGCAGCAGGTCAATCTGGTCGGTATGCAGCCGCTCCAGCGAGCGCTGGATCTCATCGCGCGCGCCCTGATAGCCGCGCTCTAGTGTTTTTGTCGCCAGGAAGAACTGCTTTCGATGCTGGTCCAGCCACGGCCCAATCCGCAGCTCCGAGTCGCCGTAGCTGGGGGCGGTATCAATATGGTTGATGCCGTATTCCAGGATTAAATCCAGCACCCGGTCAGCTTCATCCTGGGTAGCGACCCACAAGGCCGCCCCGCCAAAGATAATCCGCGTACTCATGTGGCCGGTTCGGCCAAAAGGTTGTTGGGTAATCATAGAAGGTTCCTTTCTTAATATTTTTATTATTCAACTTTTGCTGCGGCGGATACGAATTGTTCCGGGAGTGACCACAGCAAAAACTTGCGAGAGTTTATGACCTTCTTGCCGCAACCGCTCGACAATGGGGCGATCTACACTTTCATCGGCCAGCAAGTTCATGCGGCCTCAGCCAAAGGGTAGACCACATCCGCTCGCAATGCCTCGGCAGCGAAAGCTAATGCTGCCTGGATGGCTTCGAGGGTTAAACGAGGGTGGGCTTCCAGAAGTTGCTCAACAGTTTCACCAGCGGCAAGTTTTTCAAGAATGAGTTCAACGGTGATACGGGTACCAGCAATAACTGGTTTGCCCAGCATGATATTAGGGTTAGAAATAATGAATTGTTTGGATGTATTCATAGTTTGTTTCTCGCTTACTTCAATTGAAAGCGTTCGGAAACTGTTTTGTCTGGCTGGCCCGCCCCGGCATGAATGCCAGGGCTAGGGAACAGCGCCGGGTCAACCCGGCTTTAGCCCGATTAATCGGGCGCTGTTGGATAGTCCGGCGACTTCATCGCCGGACGAGCGCCGGTAGCAAGGATGTCTGTGGGAGTTTCCGAACGCTCTCCAATTTAAAAAGACTTCTCTGAAAATAGACCACTGACGGCTAACCGCCAACCGTCGAAAATTGTGCGGCTCTGCGACCTTGCGACATTTTCATTATTGGTGGTGCGTCCCAGACTTGTGAATACTCCTCATAAGGGTGTCATTCTAATCATAACCACTATCCCCTCCACCGTCATGGCTGTCACCTCCGCCGTCATATGATCCTCCATCATCTGTAAAATCATAACCATCATCTCCATCACTGTCATCTACTTCATCATTATCGCTGTCTTCTTGGCTGCTATATCCACTGCCACCATCTGCAAACATAAAACCGGAACTCCCCATTTCAGCGCCTTGATAGCTATTCTCTTTAGAACCGCCCCTATTCGCAGCGAAACGCGAGAAGAAAAAAGCTATCAGGCCAATTACCAGGATTGCTCCCAAAAACCAGCTAGTTTCCATGGCTATACTCCCTTCAAAATGAACCAAGTTCCATTTTTACGGTATTGAATTGGAGCTTTTTTATATTTCAAGCTTTGGTGGAAGACCATATAGCTTAACTGTATATCTATTCTTAACGATAATTGGATCTTCTGAGTCCCATCGGGGGGCAAGCATCATTCCCTTATCTGGGATGTCGCAAAAAGGTGCGGACTGTTTATAAAGATTCCACATTATGGATGCTTCAAGGCGTTCAAGGATACGTGGCTGAGTTCCTACATTTGCGACGAAAATTCTAAACCCTGCAAGTTGCTTGCGGATCGCAGCATGAATTATTGGCCTTTGCTTTTCAAATTCAGTTCGCTTTTCGGGCGTCCAGCCCCACCCATGCCAAACTTCCTTTCGGATACCTTGTTGCATAGCAACAATATCGAAAATATTGTAATCTCCGCTCATATACTTGCGAGTATGTTCACGAAAGCGTACCGGAACTGGTCGGCGCGTCAGACCTGCCGCATGAATCAGATAACCATCTCGGTATTCAACCGTCTGCAAGTAGATACCCGGATGTTTGGGTATAGAGGGTAAATTGTTTTCAGGCTCAAACTTCGGCCAACTATAGGGTCCAGTCCAGTAAATATCTATAGTTTCCTGATCCATAAGTTACGAACCTTTTCTGGGAGTTTTTCTACCGTCCAACAATTTATTATCCCACCCCTATTCTATCACAGAAACCAGCGAATGGCATGCTCCTCAATCGTTTGGGTGTATTTCTGTTTTGGGGCAGACCTCACCCCCAACCCCCTCTCCGTAGCGGAGAGGGGGAGAAAAGCACCCTCCCCCGCAGCGGGGGAGGGCTGGGGTGGGGGTCTGCCTACGCCATCAACCAAACTCGCCCCCAAAGTGAAATGCTCCCTATTGTTTGGTAAGGGCGAGGCAACTCGATGGATTGTCTCGAAGCAGCCAAAACGCTCTCCGGGTTGCCTCGCCCTTACCTCAAATGAAAGTATTCGGTAATTCATCGCTGCCCGCCGAGGGCTAGAAGCCCCCGGCTACACCAGGTGAAAACCGCTTAAAAGCGGTTCATCAGCCTGCTTCAGCGGGCTTTCATCTATAGTAGCCGGGCGTTTCAACGCTCGGCGGACGGCGTGGCGGAGGTAATTTTGGAATTACCGAATGTCCAGTCCCGCCAACGCCTGCCGCAAATCCGCCATCAAATCCGCCGTCTCCTCAATCCCCACCGAGTAGCGAATTAGCCCCTCGGGGATACCCATGGCTTCGCGTTCCTCCGGCGTACACTCGACGTGGCTGGTGGTGGCCGGCGGGCCGGCAATGGTTTCTACTGCGCCGAGGTTGGCCGCGCGGTGAGCGTAGCGCAGCTGGGGCAGAAACGCCCGCACCGCGTCGAAGCCGCCGGTGAGCATAAAACTCAACACCCCGCCAAAGCCGCGCATCTGCCGCCGGGCCACGTCGTGGTGGGTGTGAGTTTCCAGGCCGGGGTAGAAAACCTGGCTGACCTGGGGCTGTTCGGCCAGGAAGCGAGCGATTTGCAGCGCGCTCTCGTTCTGCTGGCGAATCCGCAGGTGCAGGGTTTTCATGCCGCGTAGTAACAAGTAGGCGGCCATCGGCTCCAGCGTCGCCCCGTTGATTTCCCGGAAATGATAAATCTGTTCCACCCACTGCCTGGCTCCGCAGACGACCCCGCCCAGCGCGTCGGCGTGGCCGCCCAGAAATTTGGTGGCGCTGTGCAGCACCAAATCCACACCCAGGGCCAGCGGGTTCTGGTTAATCGGCGTGGCAAAGGTGTTATCGGCTACGACTATCGCTCCCACCTGATGCGCGGCCTGGGCCAGTCGGGCGATGTCCATGACTTTGAGGGTCGGGTTGGTCGGGCTTTCCAGGTAGAGCAGCCGGCAGCCCTGAGCAATGGCGACTTCGATGGCGGCGTGGTCGGTGGTGTCGCACAGGTCAACCTCAATTTGAAAGCGGGGCAAAAACTCAAGAAAAATCTTGCTGGTTCCGCCATAGGTATCTTTGACCGAAACCACCCGGTCGCCGGGGGAGAGCAGGGTAAACAGGGTATTGCTGATGGCCGCCATGCCGGTGGCAAAGCTGGTGGCCGCCTCCGCCCCTTCCAGTTGGCGCACTTTTTCTTCAAACGCCTGCACGGTGGGGTTGGTATTACGGCTGTAAATATGGCCCGGCGCGCGGCCCAGCGCCACATCCAGCCAATTGTCCACATCCTGGTAGCCAAAGGCCACACTGTGGACCACCGGCACTTGGGTGGCTCCCTGCCAGAGGCTCTTCTCCTCACCCGCCCAGACGGAAAGGGTGCTCAAACTCGGTTGCTGATCAGACATGCGGTAAAAACTCCTCTAAAAATAGTAGACGGTAGACGGTAGACAGTAGACAGGGATATACTATCCCTGCGACTTTGCAACCTGCCGGGTGCTCTGCACTCGACAGTACCTTTTCATTCGCTCCATTTTACCCTTTTTCAGTGGAAGGTCGAAACCAGAACTAAATTTTAGATTGACACATCCTTGAGATAGCGGTACACTGGCGGCTGCACGAGACCAATGGAAGTTCGTGTCGCTACAACAGCAATGAAAATATTGACCTGACACCTGGCACGTGACACTTGATACTTATTTTCGACGGAGGCAACAATGGGGCAAAATTACGGCAGTCAAAGCATGATTCAACCGCTGCGGCGGGTGCTGGTCCGCCGGCCGGATGAGGCTTTTGGCCGGGCCGATCCGGTGCGCTGGCATTACACAGAGCAGCCCAACCTGGCCCTGGCCCGGCAGGAGCACGATGCCTTTGTGTCCAGCCTGCGTCAGGCAGGAACCGAAGTCATTTACCATGACGAAGCCCTGCCCGATTACGCCGATGCGATTTATGTCCACGACCCAGCCCTGGTGACAAACGAGGGCGCGATCATCCTGAGCATGGGCAAAGCGCTGCGCCAGGGCGAAGAGGCGGCGATGGCGCGCAGCTTTGAGGCGCTGGATATTCCCATCCTTTATCGTTTACATGGCGCAGCGCGGGCCGAAGGCGGCGACCTGATGTGGCTGGATGAGCGGACCCTGGCCGTCGGGCTGGGCTTCCGCACCAACGCCGAAGGGCTGCGGCAGTTGCAAGAGGCATTGACCCCATTGGGAGTCGAATGTATTCCGGCGCAGTTGCCCTACTATCTCGGCCCGGAGGCGTGCCTGCACCTGATGAGTTTTATCAGCCTGGTGGATGAACGGCTGGCCGTGGTTTATTCGCCCCTGATGCCGGTCCCGTTCTGGCAATATCTCACGGAGCAAAATTTCCGGTTTATTGAAGTGCCCTCCGAAGAGTTCGAGACCATGGCGACCAATGTCCTGGCCCTGGCCCCCGGTCAATGCCTGATGCTGGCCGGCAACCCGACGACCCAACAGCGGTTGACCGCTGCCGGCTGCGAGGTGTTGACCTATCACGGCCACGAAATTTCGCTCAAGGCTGAAGGTGGGGCGACCTGTCTCACCCGCCCGATATTACGAGGGGGTTAGAACTTAGTGATTGTCCAAAAATAAGTTCCCCCAAGTTCCTACGAGTTCCCAGGGAACTAAGGGAACTCATAGGAACTCAAAACGAGAAGTAAATTCTAGACGTTTACTTACGATGATAGGGAGGGCTGGAAGATTGCTAATCCTCCAACCCTCCAGTCTTCCATTCCTCCAGTGACTGCTACTCCACCGCTCGGGGCAGTTCGATCCAAAATCGGCTGCCTTGACCGGGATGCGACTCCACCCCGGCGCGCCCCCCCAACCGGGCCGCGGCCTTGCGGACAATCGCCAGGCCCACCCCGGTACCGGGATAAGCCTCGATGCCGTGCAGCCGTTCAAAGATTTGAAAAACCCGTTCCTGATGCTCCGGCTCGATGCCGATGCCGTTATCTTCCACCCATAATCGAACTGCCGCCGCCCTTGTCTCGCCAGGGACGGGTTTGATGGTCTCAGCCCAGATGCGGATAGAAGGCTGCACCCCTACCGGAACAAATTTAACGGCGTTGCTAACCAGATTAGAGACAATTTGCGCGACGGTAGCGTAGTGACCAATCACCCGAGGCAGCGGCTTTTCTATCTTGAGTCTGGCCTGTTGTTCCTGGAGGGTTACTTCGAGTTGGGTCAACACATCGGCAACAACCGCATCCAAATCAACGGGCTGGAGCCGCAGGTCGGAGCGGCTGAGGCGGCTGTAAACCAACAAATCCTGGATCAAAATATCCATGCGGTGGGCGGCGTCAACAATGCGCTCGGCGTATTTCTGGCCTTCCTCATCCAGCACCGCGGTATAATCTTCCAGCAGGGCGCCGGCAAAACCCTGCACGGCTCGCAGAGGCGCTCGCAAATCGTGCGAAACTGAAAAAGAAAAGGAATTCAACTCGTCGTTGATCTCTTCCAGTTTGGCCGTGCGTTCCGCCACCCGCTGTTCCAGTTCGGCGGCATAACGCTGAATTTGTTCGTGCAGGCGGGCCTGTTGAATCGCCACAGCCAGCGGGTCGGCCACCTCGCGGGCAATATCCACCCCCTCAGGGGTAAAAGCATCGGCGGTATCGGCCCCCAGGCTCAGACCGCCAATAAGTTTGCCTTTGGCCACCAGCGGCACATTGATGTAACAGCAATTACCCCCGACCCCCAAAGCCTGGAGCGCCAGGGGCGGCTGAACAAAGCTGAGAACATTATCCGAGGTTGTGGAACTGCCCTGGCGCAATTCCTCGGCAATACCGAACATGTCCAGGGGAGGATGCACCCCCACCATCACGCGAGCCTGGCCGGACACATAGGCCGCCAGCATTACCGCCTCGTATGACTCAAAATCAAAGCCGACTACAGCGGCTTGTTGAAACGGGATTAATTGCTGAATATGATGCAAAGCTACCTGGGCAATGGCCTCCGGCGACTGCGCCGCCAGAATCGCCCGGTCAAGTTCCTGCAATGTTTTCACGCGTTCCGCATAACGCTGGAGCGATTCCTGGGCCTGTTTACGCTCCGTAATATCCCGGACAATGGCTTGCAGCCGGCCATCGTCCATCATTTTGGCGCTAATTTCGACCGGCAAAATGGCCCCGTTGCGGCAACGAAAGCGGCGTTCCGCCAGAATAGTTTTGCCGGCCAGCAGTTCTTTCATTTGGATGGGCCGGGCGATGAGATCTTCGGCTGGGATTAAATCTCTTAAAAGATTGAGCCGGAGCAGTTCTGCGTGGGTGTAGTCCAGCATTTCACAGCCTTTTGAATTCACCTCAAGCAGGTTGCCCTGGTGATCGGCAATAAAAATACCATCAGAAGCCTGCTCCATCAACAGCCGGTAGTTGCTTTCGCTCTCTCGCAGCGCGTGTTCAACCCGGCGGCGCTCAACAATTTCCTGTTGAAGTTGAACATTAGCCGTGCTCAGTTCAGTTGTCCGCTCGTGGACCAGCTCATCCAGGTGTTCCAGCACGTTAAGAAGCTGTGTTTTTGATTGCTGCAAGTCTTTTTCGGCCTGCTTCCGCTCGGCCAGTTCCTGCTGTAGGGCCTGGTACAGCCGGGCATTCTCAATGGCCACCGCCACCTGGTCGGTGAGAATTTCCATGGCAATGATGTCATTCTCGCCAAAGGCGTTGAGGTCGGGGCTTTGCAAGTCTATCACGCCGACGGTTTGACCGGCTACTTTAATAGGCACACACAACTCAGCCTGAGTTTCCGTCCGATCAGGAATTAACGAGATGTAACGCGGCTCCTGGGTTACATCATTGGCTACAATCTTTTGGCCGTTAGAAACCACCCAGCCGATAATGCCCTGGCTGATCAACTGGGTATGATTAGGGGGGAAAAAGGTTTGGTACGACCCGGCAATGGCTTTTAAACGAACCCGATCCTGATCCAACAGAAACAGGGCCACATGATGATAATTAAAAGTTTCATGCACCAGGCGGGCGGCCCGGTTGAGGAGCGTATCCAAATCCAGGACAGCGGCAATTTTACTACCGATATCATTGATTAAAGCCAATTGAGCGGCGCGTTGAGCCAGAATAGCCTCGGCCTGTTTTCGTTCGGTTACATCTCTAAAATAAACCGAAAGCCCGTCCGAATAGGGATAGGCGTGAACTTTGAACCAGGTTTCTAGCGGTTCGTAATATTCCTCAAACTCAACCGTAACTTGCTTGGCCATCGCTCGCCGGAATTGAGCATTGAATTTTGAGTGGACCACGCCGGGAAATTCAGCCCACAAGCTTTTATGCAGGAGTTCTGCCCGCGTTTTATGCAAAAGCTGTTCCGCTCGCTGATTAACATAGGTAAAGCGCCACCGTTTATCCACCGCAAAAAAGGCGTCGGTAATACTTTCCAGGATATTTTCAATGCGCTGCTTGGACTGTTGGAGTGCTTCCTCTGCTCTTTTCCATTCGGTGATGTCGCGCCCCAGGCCCACCACCCCCACAATCTGGCCCTGGCTATCACGCAGAGGAATTTTATTGCTTGAAATCCAGCGGGGCTGGTCGGTTTGCTGGTGAAATACCGGTTCTTCGTGGTTGACCAACGGCTGCCCGGAAGTAATAACCTGCTGCTCGGCGGCAAAATAGCGGGCGGCCAGATCTGCCGGGTAAAAATCAAAATCGGTCTTGCCGATCAATTCCTCCGGCGTAGCCGCCTTCATCAGGTGGGCCACGGCGGAGTTAGCCACAACAAAGCGGCTCTGTGTATCTTTAAAGTAAACAAACTCTAACAGATGATCCACCAAAGTCCGCAAGAGATTCCGCTCATGGGCCAACGCCTCTTCCGTTTCCCGGTGTTTGGCTTCCAGAGCCTCCAATTCAGCCACCCGTTGGCGTAATTGAGCCAATTCATGCTCTGACAGGTTACTGACGTCTGTATTTGTTTCATCAAATTTGTATTCCACCGGTTGATCCTGTTCTACTGCTTTCCCAGTGTCTCATTAGTATCAGTAGATCCAAATTTGAGGGGCCAGCACGCCCACGTGCGGCGGTGTTCGGCACATGGGCGTGCCCGCTTCGCGTCCTCGGAAAATTGGATCTACTGAATATAGTTAATACCCCCACTCGATTAGAGCTTGCAGCTCCTTTAAACAACGCTCTGTTGCCACCGCCCCGGCCTGGCGGGGGCTGTCCACATCCTTGAAATCCAGCGAGCCATAGTTGCTCACTTCGGGCCGGAGCAGCACATGGGGCGGGTGAGCCGCCAGACGCTGCTGATGCAGATACCAGGTCATCACCCGCACCGAACGCCACATCGAGGCGACGGCGGTGGGGATTTTATCCGCCCCCAGGCCGCTGGTGCTGAACAAACCGGGCGGCAGTTGAAAACCCATAATCGCGCTGATGGGGTCGGTCCAGGGTTTGTCTTTTTCTAGCGGTGGGTAAACGTCCACGGCGATGATACGGTCCGCGCCTTGGGCGTAAGCCACATGCGTCGCCAGGCTATCAATTACCCCACCATCGGCCAGTTGCATACCGTTGTGATTCACCGGCGGGAACGCGCCCGGCACGGCGCTGCTGGCCAGCACCGCCGGCAGCAGCGGTCCCTCGGCTAAAGTTACTTCCTGCCCGTGAACCATATCCACGGCCATCAATGTCACCGGCAGGGCCAGGTCGGCAAAGGTTTTACCTTCCAGGAGTTCGGCAAAATGTTCCCGCGCTCGCTGCTGGCGGCCCCGCGAACTAATTAGTTTGAGCCGGTTGATAAATGAAATCCCCTGCAACGGGCTGAGTTCCTGGGCAATTTGGGCCGGGCTGAGACCCAGTCCAAACAAGACTCCCACAATCCCGCCCATACTCGTCCCCACAATCAAATCAACCGGGATGCCCTCGCGGACCAGCACTTCCAGCACCCCAATATGGGCCAGACCACGGCTTCCGCCCCCGCCTAAAACCAACCCAATTTTGGGACGTGTCAAATTCATACTCCTTACCTAAATTGACGCGAAGCAAGGTGAGGCGAGGACGCGAGGAGCCGAGATGAGAGGATAGAGGATGGAGGATAGAACTATTTTCTATCTAGCATCTTCTATCTACTATCTTCTCGCGTCTTCGCCTCTTCGCCTCGTCGCCTCTTCCAACAGCGCCCGGCGCGATACCTTGCCTACAAAGGATTTGGGCAGGGTGTCGCGAAACTCGATTTCTGAGGGGACGGCGTAATCGTCCAAACGGCGACGGCACAAGGCCAGCAGTTCCTCACCGGACAAACGCGCTCCGGGGCGCGCCACCACAAAGGCCTTGATCCGCTGCTGCCCATTTGCTCCCCCCGGCACACCGACCACCGCCGCTTCCAGCACCCGGTTGTGCTCGTACAGCACCTCTTCCACATCGCGGGGATAGACGCTGTGACCGTCCACCGTAATAATATCTTTTTTGCGGCCAATGATATGAAAATAACCGTCGCTCTCCATCACGGCCACATCGCCGGTGTAGAGCCAGCCCTCCTTGAGCACCGCGCGGGTGGCTGCTTCGTCGGCCCAATAGCCGGCCATCACCTGCGGCCCTTTGACCGCCAACTCCCCAATCTGGCCGGGCGGCAGGTCGGCCCCGCTGGACAAGTCAACAATCTTGGCCTCGGTGTTAGGTATGGGCACGCCAATCGAGCCGACCTTGCGCAGCCCATACAGCGGGTTGGCGTGCGTCACCGGCGAGGCTTCGGTCAGGCCGTAGCCCTCGACCAGCCGGCCGCGGGTGAGTTTTTCAAAGGCTTCCTGGACCTCCACCGGCAGCGGCGCCGCGCCACTGATACAGGCTTTGATTGAGTCAAGGCCGTAAACCCGCACATTGCTGGCCTGATTGATGGCCATATACATCGAAGGGACAGCCGGAAACAGGGTCGGGCGGTACTGTTTAATGTGCCGCAGCGTGTCTTCCAGGTCAAATCCAGGCAGCAGCACCAGGGTGGCGGCCAGGGCGATGGGAATATTCAAAGCATTGGTCAGGCCGTAACTGTGAGATAGGGGAACCACCGACAGGCAAATCTCTTCCCCATAGCGCAGTTCGTGAACCCAGTGGCGCGTTTGCAGGGCGTTGGCCACCAAATTGGCGTGGGTCAGGCAGACGGCTTTGGCCTCATTGGTGGCGCCGCTGGTGTAAAGAATCACGGCGGTGGCCTCGCTGTCCACATGGATGGCCGGCGGCTCCGTAATAGCATCCGCCATTAATTCGGCCATAGAGAGACTGCTCATTACCTCTGGCTCCGCCGAATCTGCAATCAGGGTGGTCGCGCTCCAGCGGGCCATCAGTTTTTGAAAAACTTCCGGCGGAACCAAACTCGCCATCTCCACCAGAATGATCTGCTGCAAGCCGGTTTGCGCCCGCGCCGCCTGGATCAGCCCGGAAAATTCGCGCAGCGTGACCAGTACCCTGGCTTCGGTCTGCCGGATTTGCTGGGCAATGTGGGCCGCGTTGGCTTCGGGGTGAGACAGCACCACCACGCCGCCGGCCTTGAGCACGCCAAAGTAGGCGATAATCATCTGGGGCATGTTGGGCAGGGCCACCAGCACCCGCTCCCCTGGCCCCACCCCCAGGCCGAGCAGGGCATGGGCAAAAGCGTTGACCTGCCGGTTGAGCTGCTGATAGGTCAACCGTGCGCCGTAAAAAAGGGTTGCAGTTCGTTTGGGGGCCCAATCGGCGGCGCCCTCTAAAAATTGGGGTAACGGCCGGCGCGGGATGGGCACGGTCAAAGGGGTTTCTGGGCCGTAGCTGGCCAGCCAGGGCCGCTGTTGAAACAGCGAGCCGGCGCTGTACGGGTCGCGCCATGAACTGCGCCGTCCGCCTTCGATAAAGCGCTCGACGGCCCGATTGACGGCCTGATGGCGCTCCAACTGCACCTTGTGTTTGGCCGAACCGACGTCAATCACCTCAGCGCCGGGGACCATCTGGCTCAACTCGTCAAAAACATAACGGGGAAAGTAACTGTCTCGCTCGCCGGTAATAATCAGGGTGGGGGTGGTGATGTTGCGCAGCAGCGACCAGCCCTGCCAGCGGCGCATGTTGTTGAGCATCATCCGCTTCAGCACGTGGATTTCGGCGTTCCAGCGGGGACGATACTCCCACCAGGGCCGGAAAAAGGCGTTGGGCAAGCGAAAGGCCCAGGTGACGCGCCGGGGCAGCGGGTACTCGCCGGCGGTGGCAATGAGGACCAGCTTTTCCAACCGTTCCGGGTGAGCGTTGGCATACTCCACGCAAATCGAGCCGCCAAAGGAGTGGCCGACCAGGATGAATTTTTCCGGCAGCTTGAGGGTGTCGGCGATGGTCTGCAAATCGTCCACCATTTCCGGCATGGTGTATTGGGTCAGCGGGGCATCGCTCTGGCCGTGGCCGCGCAAATCGGGGGCGACCACCCGGTACGAGCGGGCAAAATGATTGATTTGAAACTCCCAGGTTTCGGCGCAGCCAGCGTAGCCATGCACAAACATGACCGTCTTCTGCACCCCTTCGGGGCAGATGTCAATCACGCTCAATTCGGCCCCGGTCAGGCCGCGTATCGGCACATCTACCCGGTAGAGGTTGAAATCAAGCTGGATGTCGCGCCGTTTCATACCCCGTAATTTTCGCTTCATCAGTCCTCCTGAGTTTAAATAGTATCACGAGCCGGTAAGGTAGACAAATGTTCTTTGCCGGATGCTGGAGCAGGAGCGATGACGAGTGAGGCGAGGAGGCGAGGAAACTTTTTTCCTTTACCGGTTTCAGTAGATCTAAACTTGAGGAGACAGCACGCCCACGTGCGGCTCCGTTCGGCACGTAGGCGTACCTGCTTCGCATCCTTGAAAATTGGAGCCACTGAGTATAGATAAAGGTCTCTACAAGATTGCCTCTTGACAAAACACCTTTTAATTGGTATAGTGTAATAAATACACTATTTTTCAGGGTCGCGCTCCTGGTTCGCGATTTTTTTTCAAATCCAATTAGTGTTATTTTTACACTATTCAACCGAAAGGACAAAACTATGTTTGGCATTCGCTATCTCAAAACTGAACCGACTACCTTTGTGCTGCAATACAGCAACGGAAAGCTCCAACGGGAAGGCGCCGGGCTGTCCTTTTTTTACTACGAGCCGATCACTGCACTGGTGGCGGTGCCGGTGGTCAGTGTGGACGCGCCGTTTATTTTCAACGAGGTCACGGCCGATTTTCAGGCCATCACCGTCCAGGGCCAGTTGACCTATCGCATTGCCGACCCCAAACGCGTGGCCGGCCTGCTCAATTTTAGCCTTGACCCGGCCACCCGCCAGTATCGCTCCGACGACCCGGCCAAACTGCCCCAGCGCATTATCAACGTGGCCCAGGTGCTGACTCGGGCCGAACTCAAAAGCCGCGATCTGAAGGCAGCGCTGGGAGCGGCGGACCTGATCACCGGCCAGGTTTTGGCCGGGCTGAAAAGCTCGGCGGCAGTGTCGGCCTTGGGGGTGGAGCTGCTGGATTTTGTGGTGCTCAGCCTGAAACCCACCCCGGAGATGGCCAAAGCGATGGAAGCCGCCGCCCGCGAGGAAACGCTGCGCCAGGCTGACGAAGCCATTTACACCCGCCGCAACGCCGCCGTCGAGCAAGAACGCAAGATCAAAGAAAATGAACTCAACACGGAAATCGCGGTGGAGCAGAAAAAGCAGCAAATCCGCGAAACCCAGATGGAGGCGGAAATGGCGGTCGAAGAGAAGAAACGCCAACTTCAGACCGCCAAAATGGAAGGCGAAATTGCCCTGGAAGAGCAGAAACGCAGCCTGGTGGAACTGCAAACCGCCAACGCTCGCCAGGAAGCCGACAGCCAGGCTTACGCTGTCGAAGCCAACCTGCGCCCCCTGACTGCCCTCGACCCGGCGGTGCTGGAAATCCTGGCTTCCGGCTCGATGGACCCGCGCCTGCTCATCGCCAAAGCCTTCCGCGATGTGGCCGATAACGCCAGCAAAATTGGTCAACTCAATATCACCCCGGATTTGTTGCAGACATTGATGGAAGTAGACGGTAAACGGTAGACGGTAGATAGGGTAAGAGTTCCCCGTCTACTGTCTACTGTCTACCGTCTACCTGGAGAGCAATATGTACGAAAAAATTGTGGTTGTCACCCGCAAAACGCGGCTGGAAGAACTGGTCGAGCGGTTCAATTCCCGCGAACAGGCTCGCTTTTACATCGAGCAGATGGGGGCTAACTTCAGTGATTATGAACGGGAACACGACGCCTATCAGCGGTCGTTGGCGGAGCTACGGCGGCAACTGGCCGGACTGGATGGATTAAAAATCCAACTTATCGAGCGCGCCTTTCTGCCCAACTTTCTGTTCAGCGACAAGGATATTGTGCTGCCGGTCGGCCAGGATGGGCTGGTGGTCAATACGGCCAAGTATCTCAATGGGCAGCCGGTGGTGGCCGTCAACCCCGACCCGGCCCGATTTGACGGCGTTTTGCTGCCTTTTGAGGTGTCGCAGGTAAGCCAGACCATCACCGGCCTGCTGGCTGGACACAGCCAGGTACAAGCTATTACTATGGCCGAGGCGGCCCTCAACGACGGCCAGAGCATCCTGGCCTTCAACGACCTGTTTATTGGGGTGCGGAGCCATACCTCAGCCCGTTACCAAATCACCTGGGGCCAGCAGACCGAGCGGCATTCCTCCAGCGGGTTGATTGTCTCCACCGGCGCGGGGTCAACCGGCTGGCTCAGCTCGATGTTTCAGATGGCCGCTGGGGTGGCTCGCTTTGCAACGGGCGCTGATGGGGGCATCGAACCAACTCGTTTTCGTTTTGCCTGGGACGAGCCACGGCTGCTTTTTGTGGTCCGCGAACCGTTTGTCAGCCGGATGAGTCAAGCCGAGATTGTGGCTGGAGTCCTTTCCGGGGGCGAGGAGCTGGTGTTGGAGTCGCACATCCCCGATCAAGGTGTCATCTTCAGCGACGGCGTCGAGGCCGATTATCTGGCCTTTAATTCAGGGGCTATTGCCCGTATCCGTATAGCCGAACGGAAGACACGCTTGGTTGTAAGTTAACAAACGCTGTGCTATACTATTGATAGAACGTTAGTTCTTGAATGGTTCGACTTTTTATAGGTCGAAACGTCTTGCGTCTTCCGTTTACTTACGCAAGACGCAAGACGCAACAGTGTTAAAATCCTGGAATTAAGGCAGGTATTTTATGTGTGGACGATACACCCTGGCAACACCCACCCAAAAATTGGCCGAGTCCTTTAGCGGGTTTGAGGTTCCGGCGGAACTGCCGCCCCGCTATAATGTGGCTCCCACCCAGCCCATTGCGGTGGTGGCCAATAACGGCCAACACAAAGTTGAGTTCTTCCAATGGGGCTTGATTCCTTCCTGGGCCAAAGACCCCAAGATTGGCAATCAGATGATCAATGCCCGCGCCGAAACGCTGGGCGAAAAACCGGCTTTTAGGAACGCCTACAAACGCCGCCGCTGCCTGGTGCTGGCTGATGGTTTTTACGAGTGGCGAAAAGAAGAAGACGGGGCTAAAACGCCGATGTATATCCGCCTGGCTTCCGGCGATCCGTTTGCCTTTGCCGGCCTCTGGGAAATGTGGCAGACGGCTGAAGACACCATCCTCTCCTGCACCATCATCACCACCGACCCCAACGACCTGATGGCTCAAATCCATAACCGTATGCCCGTTATCCTGCCCCCCGCTGCCTACGAACCGTGGCTCGACCCCGCGGAGCGCCGCCCCGATGACCTCCAGGGCCTGCTCCACCCCTACCCCACCGAGTTGATGACCGCTTACCCCGTCTCCAAAATGGTCAACAGCCCCAAAAACGACTCGCCAGCGTTGATCGAGCCGGCCTAGTCCCCCTGGCTAACTTGTCCAAGTCAGCCGCTTCTGCTACAGTAAAGAAGCTTCAAGAGCGTAACTCCTCAGGTGTCATTGCGAGCGAAGCGAAGCAATCCCCTATTGCAGATTGGGGATTGCTTCGGCCTACGGCCTCGCAATGACCCTCCTATCTTACCAAAGGAATTTCAACCATGTCCCTCTCTTTTGAACAGAAATTACAGAACTACGCTGAACTGGCGGTCAAAATAGGCGTCGGCTTGCGGGCCGGACAGCGACTCATGGTCCGCGCCCCCATCGAAAGCGCGCCGCTAACCCGCTTAATTGTCGCCAGCGCCTACAAAGCCGGGGCGCGACTGGTGGATGTGCTCTGGACCGACGATGCCGTAACCCTGGCCCGCTTCAATCACGCCCCCCGCGACTCCTTTGAAGAATATCCCACCTGGCAGGCCGAGGCCCTGACCCAAATTGCCGAGAATGGTGACGCAGTACTCTCGATTTACGCCACCGACCCGGACCTGCTCAAAGACCAGGACCCTGACTTGGTGGCCCTGGTCCAGCGGGTCGCCCAAACCCACCTGGCCCCCTTCCGGCGCAAGGTCATGTCCGACGCGCTCAACTGGTCCCTCATCTCTCTGCCGATTGCCAGTTGGGCCGCCAAAATCTTTCCCCAAAGCGAGCCGGACGAGCAAATCGCCCAGTTGTGGGAAGCTATCTTTAAAGTTTGCCGGATTGACCAGCCCGACCCGGTGGCCGCCTGGCAGCAGCACGTCGCCGAGTTATCGGCCCGCAAAGACTATCTCAATGCCAAAGCTTACACCGCCCTTAAATACACCGCCCCCGGCACCGACTTCACCCTGGGCCTACCCGACAACCATATCTGGCACGGCGCGCACAGCCAGACCCCCGGCGGCATTACCTTTATCGCCAATATTCCCACCGAAGAAGTTTTCACCATGCCCCACAAAGACCGGGCCGAGGGCGTGGTCAGCAGCAGCAAACCCTTAAGCTACGGCGGGGTGTTGATTGAAGATTTTAGCCTGACCTTTGCCAACGGGCGGGTGGTCAATGTGACCGCCAAAAAAGGGGAAGCCGTGCTCAGAAAGCTGATTGATACCGACGAAGGTTCGGCCCGCCTGGGCGAGGTTGCCCTGGTGCCCCACAGCTCGCCGATTTCTCAATCGGGACTGCTCTTTTACAACACCCTCTTTGATGAAAACGCCTCCAATCATATCGCCCTGGGCCGAGCCTATCGCTTCTGCGTAACCGGCGGCGCAGATATGTCGGACGAGGATTTTGCTGCAGCCGGCGGCAACGACAGCCTGGCCCACGTGGATTTTATGATCGGCAGCGACGAGATGGATGTTGCCGGCGTCACCCGTGACGGCCAATTGGAGCCGATTATGCGGGCCGGTGAGTGGGCTTTTTGAGAGGAAGATTGGAAGGTGGGAGGGCTGGAGGCTGGGAAGTTCTCATTTTGTTGACATAAGAGAACTTTTCCAAATAGCAAAATTCGATTATACTTATCCTATGGGTAGAATTTGGAGTTGGTTTGCTTTTGCTTATGGGGTCATCTGCTTAATAGTCTTGGCTCTGGGTTTTGGCTTGATAGATAACTTTGCCTCTGGAACGTCAATCCCGGCCATTTTGGTAGCGGCTGCTGTGGCTGCTGCGCTGGCGGGTGGTATTGGCGGCGCAACGGCCATGCTGCAACGCCTGGGCCGCGACCTGTCTGATGCGCCGGTTTCTCACTCCTTCTTTTCGTACCTGCTCCAACCCCTCACCGGCCTGGTCGCCGGCATCCTGAGCCTGTTTTTGGTTTCTCTGCCAGGGGCGCTGCTGGTTAACTATGCTACTACTCGTACATTTGACCTGGCCGCTCTGGCCGCTTCTTCCCCCTTTGTGGCCCTGTCTTTGCTGCTGGCCTGGCTGGCCGGTTATCAACTTCAGAGTTGGTGGGCCAAAAGGCGATCTGCCCCGGCGACGAAAACAGCCGCCGCGCCCAACCAGCCTGCCCCGGCCTCGCCCCTGGCCTTTCAAATCTGGGCCGAAAAACAGCAGCGGATGAGCCGCTGGTCCGTCACCTGGGGCGTTTTGATTTTGGTCTATGGCCTTATCTGGCTGGTGGTCTTATTAGCCGGTCTGATTGGGAGTGCTAATATTCTTCCAGCCACCGACAGCCACCAGTTGGTCAATCTGTTGGCTGCTGGCTGGCCGGCTTTGCTGGCGGGCGGCATTGGCGGGGTCATCGGCATGCTTTACGACCTTTACCGCCGCATTTCGTTTGCCCGTGATTTCGACCGGCAGCATATCCTGGCCTATCTGGTTTTGCCCCTCACCGGCCTGGTGCTGGGTGGCGCGATGTATCTGTTCATCGCCAGCGGTTATTTTAGTTACCAGGCCTTGGTCAGCCAGGCCCCGCTGGTCGTAGACGCGCCCGCCGTGATTGTCATTTACCTGGTTTTGGGCTGGGTGGCCGGTTTCCGCCAGGGGGCGCTTGACGGCTTGACCCGACGGCTGATCCAGAGTGTGATTGGTTTTTTCCGTTCGATTTTATCGCTGCTCTCGCCCAAGCTGCTGTGGGATCAAGCCAGCCGGGCCGACGCCCTGTCTGAAATTGCCCAACAGCGGGAGCTGTTTAGACCTCTCGACCGGGATTAATCTTAAGCGTCACCATTCAGCTTGGCAACAACAATGGTCGTATCATCGGCCAGGGGTTGGCTGCCGATAAACTCCTGTAGTGCCTGGCGTACCGCCTGTACCACCATTCTGGCCGGCGAACATGCTTCCTGTTGGATCAGCGCCGCCAGCCGCTCGACGCCAAACTGCTCCTCAGCCGGATTAATGGCCTCGGTAACGCCATCCGTATACAACAGCAGCAAATCACCCTGGGCCAGGGTCACGGTTTCGCCGCCCGGCTCAAATTCTTCGATCAACCCAATCGCCGCCCCGGTGGGAGCTAACCGGGCGACCGGCTCGCCGCCGTTGGTCTGAGGGCGGTACAACAGCGGCGGGTTGTGCCCGGCATTGCTATAAGTTAAGGTGCGCTGGGTGGGGTCAAACCGGGCCAGAAACAGGGTGACAAAGGTGGTCAGGTGGACATTGTGCAGAAAGAAACGGTTGAGATGGTTCAACACTTCCGCCGGAGAATGGGTAATCGGCGCCAGGGTGAGCAGCGCCGTTTGCACACTGGCCATCAGCAAACTGGCCGACATACCGTGCCCGGCCACATCGGCAATAGCCAGGCCGTGGCTGCCGTCGGCAAAGTGAAAGAAGTCAAAATAGTCGCCGCCGACAATCTGGGCGGGCCGGCTGAACACGGCCAGCTCCAAACCGGGAATGTGGGGCAGGTGCTGCGGCAGCAGCGCCTTCTGCACTTTTTGCGACAGCTCCAAATCGGCTTCCAACTGCCGCCGCTCTTCACCCGAAAAGTGATCCAGGCAAACGCAGGCGGTGTAATCCATTTCCAGATGCTCCGGGTCAATGTAGCCGTGACAGACCTGACACAGCCCGAGGGTTTGATCCTCAGTTTTGGCAATGGCGGTATCAAGGACGCGCAAGTGCGCTTGCATGGCTCGTTCACTGGCCGGCCCCAGCCGCGTTTGCCGGTTGCGGGCGGGCGCGGCCCGCAGCCAGCCGCTCAAATTGTGGCGCGTGGCCAGCAAATTTTCTCGAATCCGGGCAAAGACTGAAGACTCCATACATCTTCTTCCTCTCATTCATCAAAATGGCTTGTAAAAAATGGATTTGCCCTGTATTTTTATCAATCTTCTTGTATACTACTCCAGCAAGATAATAATTGGAGAGATGTAATGCAAACTGCCGTAACAAAACGCGGGCAAACTGTTATTCCCGCCCCCATCCGCAAACGTTATCAAATTGAAGAAGGCGATTACCTGGTCTGGATTGACGATGGGGAGATGATTCGGGTCATTCCGGTATCGCGTGATCCCATTCGCGCCCTGCGGGGTAGCGGACGGGGCGAACCCCTGCTTGAACGCCTTTTGGCAGCGCGGCAAGAGGATCGTAGTTATGAACGATGAATTTATAACACCCGCTGTAAAAACTGCCCCGTAAAACTCTCTTCCACCTGGGCGAGCTGCTCCGGTGTGCCAGCGGCGATGATTTTGCCGCCGCCGTCGCCGCCTTCCGGCCCCAGGTCAATGACCCAATCGGCGCTTTTGATCACATCCAGGTTGTGCTCGATGACAATCACCGTGTTGCCGGCGTCGGTTAAGCGGTGCAGCACGTCGAGCAGCTTTTGGATGTCGGCAAAGTGCAGGCCGGTGGTCGGCTCATCCAGAATGTAAATGGTGTCGCCGGTGGCTACCCGCGACAATTCCTTGGCCAGCTTCACCCGCTGCGCTTCGCCGCCGGAGAGGGTGGTGGCGCTCTGGCCCAGCTTGATGTAATCTAGGCCGACATCGTGCAGGGTGGTCAGAAAGCGTTTGATGCGCGGCACGTTGGTGAAAAATTCCAGGGCTTCGGCCACATCCATATCCAGCGTCTCGGCAATGTTTTTGCCCTTATATTTCACCTGCAAGGTTTCCCGGTTGAAGCGGCTGCCGTGGCAGACATCGCATGTGACCCAAACATCGGGCAGAAAGTGCATTTCAACGACCTTTTGGCCGTGTCCCTGGCAGGCTTCGCAGCGCCCCCCTTTGACATTAAAGCTGAAACGGCCCGACTTGTAGCCGCGCGCTTGGGCCTCGTTGGTCTGGGCAAACAGGTTGCGGATATCATCCCACACTTTGACATACGTCGCCGGGTTGCTGCGCGGAGTCCGGCCAATCGGGTCCTGGGTAATGTGGATGACCTTGTCCACTTCGTCCAGGCCGTCCAGCCGCTCAAAATGGCCGGGCCGCTCCTGGGCGCGGTGCAGCGTCCGGGCCAGGGCCGGGTACAAAGTTTCGGTGATCAGGCTGCTTTTGCCGCTGCCGCTGACCCCGGTCACGCAGGTAAAGCAGCCCAGCGGAAAACAGGCATCTACCTGCTTCAGGTTATGGTGCGTCACCCCGCCCAGTTCCAGCCAGCGTCCGTTGGGGTTGCGCCGGCCATTGCCAGAGGTGACGGCCAGACGGCCCGACAGGTATTGGCCGGTCAACGACTCCGAGGAGTTGACGATTTCTTGAGGGGTGCCGGCAAAAATAATCTGGCCGCCCTTAATGCCCGCGCCGGGGCCAAAATCAATAATCCAATCGGCGTCGCTCATGGTCTCTTCGTCGTGCTCGACCACCAGGACGGTGTTGCCCAAATCACGCAGCCGCAACAGAGAGTCGAGCAGGCGGCGGTTGTCGCGCTGGTGCAGCCCAATTGAAGGTTCATCCAAAATATACATCACCCCAACCAGCCCGGAGCCAATCTGCGAGGCCAGCCGGATACGCTGCCCCTCGCCGCCCGACAGCGACGGCGCAGAGCGGTCCAACGTCAGGTAATGCAGCCCCACATCCAGCATAAACTTGAGCCGGTCGCGGATTTCTTTGAGCAGTTCATAACCGATTTCAAGCTCCTGGGATGTGAGACCGGAGACCGGAGACCGGAGACCGGGGGTATATTGCGTCCCACGGGGAGGCTTCGCACTGTTGTGTGTTGTGTGACCATTTCTCCCCTGCTCCCCTGCTCCCCTGCTCCTCGCCTCCTCGCCTCCTCGCGTCATCGCCTCATCTTCGCCCATCAACCCACAAATCCAAGCATACGCCTCGGCCACGCTCATCGAAGTCACTTCCGCGATTTTGAGGCCGGCAATGGTCACAGCCCCGGCTTCGGGGCGAAGGCGGCGGCCTTCGCAGGTGGGGCAGGGTTGCTGGCTGAGGTAACGACTGTAGTAGTCGCGCATATCCTGCGAGTGAGTTTCTTTGTAACGCCGCTCGGTGGATTTGATGACGCCCTCGTAGGGCCAGTTGCCGGAGAAATGCTCGCTCTGGTAGCTAAATCTAACCTCCGGGTTGCCGTGCAGAATCAGCTCGCGCACGTTTTCAGGTAGGTTAGGCCAGGGCGTGTCGAGACTGAAATGGAAGCGCTGGGCCATCTGCCGGGCGATTTGCGAAGCCCAACTGGTCTGTTTTTTAGCTACCTCGCCCCAGGGAATGACAGCGCCGGTGTTGATAGATTTGGTAGGGTCTATAAACAGTTCCGGGTCAAACTCCAGCCGCACCCCCAGACCGTTGCAATCGGTGCAGGCCCCCAGCGGTGAGTTGAAGCTGAACATCTGCGGGGTCAATTCGGGGAAGCTGAGGCCGCAGTAGGCGCAGGCGTTCTTTTCCGACAATAATAGTTCTTCGCCGTCAATCACATCTACGATGACCACACCCTCGCCCCAGCGCAGCGCCGTCTCGACCGAGTCGGCCAGGCGAGCCGGAAAATCGTCGTCCGGCTCAGTCGGGCTGACTAGCCGATCAATCACCAGCTCGATGTTGTGCTTTTTGTTTTTCTCCAGCTTGAAGCGCTGCTCCAGTTCGCTGGTGACGCCGTCAATCCGGGCGCGGGCGAAGCCGTCGGCGCGGGCCTGGGCCAGCACGTCTTCAAACGTGCCCTTGCGCCCCTTGGCCACCGGGGCCAGCAGTTGGTAGCGCGTCCCACCGGGCAGGGCGGCCACCTGCTCGATGATCTGCTGGGCGCTTTGCTGCTTGACCTCGCGCCCGCAGTTGTAGCAGTGCGGCGTGCCGACGCGGGCAAACAGCACCCGCAGGTAATCGTACACCTCCGTCACCGTGCCGACGGTGCTGCGCGGGTTTTTGCTGACCGCCTTCTGCTCGATGGCGATAGCCGGGCTGAGGCCGCCGATAAAATCCACCTTCGGTTTTTCCATCTGCCCCAAAAACTGCCGGGCGTAAGAGGACAGGCTCTCGACGTAGCGACGCTGCCCCTCGGCGTAAAGGGTATCGAAGGCCAGCGACGACTTGCCGCTGCCGCTGACCCCGGTAAAAACCACCAGCTTGTTGCGCGGAATGTGCACGTCAATGCTGCGCAAATTGTGCTCCCGCGCTCCGCGAATCACGATTTTGTCCTGAGAAAGCGTTGACTCTTTAGTTCGACTTCTCATCGGTCCAGCCAATGCTCCTTGAATAAGATGAGGCGTGATACGTGATACGTGAGGATTTTTTGCCGATAATCTTCACGCATCACGCATCACGTTTCACTTGACATATTAGAACATAGTTTCTAATCGAACTGTCATTGTAGCACAGAGCCGGTTTTCTCACAAAAGGCCCGCTTTCCATTTTGGGGATTGACAAGCAAGCCGGTCAACGATAAAGTAGGGACAGGACAATATTCTGTCTCTACAGGCATTGTCCCAACGGCAGAATTATGCTAAATAGATGACATAAGAGCGTTCGGAAACTCCCCCAGGCATCCTGGCTACCGGCGCTCGTCCGGCGATGAAGTCGCCGGACTATGCCACCGCGCCCGATTAATCGGGCTAAAGCCGGGTTAACCCGGCGCTGTTCCTTAGCCCTGACATTCATGCCGGGGCGGGCCAGCCAGACAAAACAGTTTCCGAACACTTTCGAAAGTTAAGCTTATGGAGGGATTAATTTTGGCCGCTCTGGGCGTAATTTCGCTATTACGGGGCATCTGGATGCTAGGTGGAGGTGGTAAGGGTTGGTACTTTTCTAGCAATATCTATGCCGCTGCCTCGCTTCAAAACAACCCCGATGATGAAGATCATCAGGGCCAGAACCAACAATGCTTCAACGTTCATGAGTAGGCTCCTTTCGCGTGGGCTGTGCTTATTGTAACAAATAACGCCGGCGGAATCTTTTCATTTTCTTATCAAAAAGATGACAATCTTTGTTACTATTCAGGCTCATGTCATCCTTCGACTTTGCTCACGCCCTTCGGCGCACCCGAAGGGGTGGGACAGATTTCGAGACCGAAGGTCGACGCGAAGCGTCCCCAGAGCGCAACACCTAAAAGTAAGGTGTCGGAGATTTCTCCCTGCGGTCGAAATGACATGGTTGAAATGTATTGATTCCGGTAGCAGGCCATGCTATACTCATACATACACCATCAAAACCCGGTTAAAAATTAACGCCAGGAGGCCAGATGAAAGCGCGTGAGTTCAGCCTTAGCCAAATTAAGCTTTTGCTTTTGGTTTTGCTGTTGAGTCTGCTGAGCAGTGGTTGTACCTTAAACGCCTTTGAACAGGCCGAGGAGGTCGAAACCATGCCCACCCCCACCCCCGACCTGGCTCCGGAAGAAGTGGTGCGCATCCAGTTGGAGTCGCTGCGCGATAACGACGACAGCAACAAAGGCATCGAGGCGGCCTTTAATTTTGCCTCGCCGGGCAACAAAAAGTACACCGGCCCGCTGACTCGCTTTGTCAAAATGCTCAAAGCGCCGCCCTACAACAGCATGCTCAACTACAAATCGGCCGAGTTTGACCCGGTTGAAATCAGCGGTGAAAAGGCCGTCCAACGGGTCAAGCTGGTGGGGGCCGACGGCCAGTCTGTCATCTACATCTTTATGCTCTCCAAGCAAACCGAAGCCCCCTACCAAAACTGCTGGATGACCGATGGAGTCATGGTCGAGCCGACCAGAGAACTGCCCAAGGGTCAGGCTTAACCGCCCCTAATTTTTCTATCCCCCTACTTGGTGGTAAACTACCGCATTTATCGGCCACTGGTAAAACGTGAGACGTGAGACGTGAAGCGTGCTATGTGAGGCCTAATGTCTCAGGCATCAAAACTGTACCAATGCCCATCTCACGATACCGACGCTGAAAAATTTTTACCCGCAGTGACCGGAGACCGAAGACCGAAGACCGGCTGTAATATAAGTCCGGTCTCTCGTCCCCGGTCCCCGGTCGTATTTTCAGAGGATTTCGCCATGCATCGAGAATACCAGCACTGGTATAGTCCCTCCCTGGGGCGGGAGATGGAACTGCTGATTTTTGGCCACGCTGGGGCGCGGGTGCTGGTTTTTCCCACTTCGATGGGCCGTTTTTATGAGTGGGAAGATCGGGGGATGATAGCCGCCCTGGGTGAACACCTGGAAAACGGTTGGCTACAGCTTTACTGTGTGGACAGCATTGACAGCGAAAGCTGGTACGCCCGCTGGGCGCATCCCAGCGGCCGGGCCAGACGGCACACCCAATACGAAAACTATTTGCTCAACGAAGTTTTACCGCTGAGCGCCTATCGCAACCCGAATCCCTTTTTAATCACGACCGGGGCCAGTTTTGGGGCTTATCACGCCGTCAACTTCGCTTTTCGCTACCCATCTCTGGTGGGCCGGACCATTGGCATGAGCGGTATTTACGATATCAGCGACTGGACCGACGGTCATCATAACGAGACGATTTACTTCAACAATCCCTGCGCCTACATTCCCAATGAGCACGACGGCAGCCGCCTGGAGGCGCTCAGACGGCTAGATATTATTCTGGCGGTAGGCCGGGACGATTCGCTCCGGCTCAACAACGAACATCTGTCGGGGCACTTATGGGGCAAAAGTATCTGGCACGCTTTGCGCATTTGGGACGGCTGGGCGCACGATTGGCCCTGGTGGCGCGAGATGATCCGGCTGTATATTGGCGGCCATGATTAAGTAGACAGTAGACGGTAGACAGGGGAAGAACACCCCGTCTACGGTCTACTGTCTACCGTCTACCTGTATACCTATGGCTCAGTGGCAAGATTACCTGGCAGATAAGGCGGAGGGCGCGCACACGGTTGTCGGAACGCTGAAAGTGCTGCCGGGGTTGTGGTCGCCTCAATTGCATAACCGGCGTGATCTGCTGGTCTATCTGCCGCCTTCATACAGCCGGTCAAGCAAACGCTATCCGGTCATCTACATGCACGACGGCCAGAATTTGTTTGACCAATTCACCAGCTTTGCCGGGGAATGGCAAGTGGATGAAACGATGGAGGCGCTCAGCCAGCGCGGGTATGAAGCAATTATTGCCGGCCTGCCCAACCAGGGCGAACAACGCCTTGACGAGTACAGCCCATTTCCGCAGCCGCGCTACAGCATCGGCCAAGGGGCCAAGTATGTGGAGTTTATCTGGCAAACGGTCAAGCCGCTGATTGACCGTGACTTTCGGACGCTACCGGAACGGGCGCACACCGGCATTTTTGGCTCATCTATGGGCGGCCTGATTAGCCTGTACGCCTTCTTTAGCCCGCCGCACGCCTTTGGTCTGGCCGGGGTCATGAGTCCATCGCTGTGGTTTGCCCAGGGCCGCATCTTCAGTTATGTCGAACAGGCATCCTTTGTTCCCGGCAAAATTTACCTGGATACCGGCACGCACGAGCAAACATCCTTTTACACCCCACGGACGCAGCTCAGAACCAAATTGAGCCGGTATTACTCCACCGTCCACGGTCTGTACGACCTGCTCTACCATAAAGGCTACCGGCCCGGCCAAGATTTGCTCTACGTGGAAGAAGAAAGCGGCCTGCACAACGAAGCCGCCTGGGCCAGGCGCTTGCCGGCGGCGTTGGAGTTTTTGTTGAGCCGGTAGATAGTAACCAGTAGCCAGTAGCCAGTAGTCAGTAGTCAGAAAATTTCTGACTACTGACTACTGACTACTAAAATACTTAAAGGAGATTATCTATGACCTTAAAAGTTGGTTTGCTGGTGGGTCGGGAGTGGTCGTTTCCACCGGCTTTTATTGAAGAGGTAAATCGGCGGGAAATGGGCGTGGTAGCTGAGTATGTTATGCTGGGCGGCACCCAGATGGATGAACCCTGCCCCTACGCGGTCATTATTGACCGCATCTCGCACGAGGTGCCTTATTACCGCAGCTACCTCAAAAACGCGGTTCTACAGGGGACAACCGTCGTCAATAATCCTTTTATGTGGACGGCTGACGACAAATTCTTTGAGGCCTCACTGGCCACTCGGCTGGGCGTGGCCAGCCCCAAAACGGTGGTGCTGCCCAATAAAGAGTATATCCCCGGCATTAGTCACCAGGAAAGTCTGCGCAATCTCAAGTATCCGCTCGAATGGGAGGGCATTATTGATTATGTCGGCCTGCCGTGTGTGCTCAAAGATGCGCATGGCGGCGGCTGGAAAGAGGTTTATATCTGCCAAACCCTAGATGAAGTGATTCGGCACTACAACCACTCCGGCCTGCTGACCATGGTCTTGCAAGAGTTTATTCAGTGGGATCATTACGTGCGCTGCATCTGCCTGGGCCAGGAAGAAGTGCTGCCCATCAAATACCACCCCGGCGAGCGCAAATATTACGTCGAACATAACCATCTCAGCGAGGAGTTGGGCCGGCGGGTAATGGACGACTCGCTCAAGCTGGTGCGTGCCCTGGGCTATGATATGAACACAGTCGAGTGGGCTATCCGCGATGGCATCCCCTACGCTATTGACTTCATGAACCCGGCCCCGGATATGGACGTCAACTCGCTCACTCCGTTTTACTTCAAGTGGGTCGTCCAGCATATGGCCGATATGGTCATTCGCCTGGCTAAAAAGCCACGTAAACAAGCCAAAGAGTTAAATTGGGCCAAAATGTTTACCGCCAGCCGGAAGAAATGAAGCGAAGAAGTGTCAGGTGATTAGGTGTCAAGTTATTAAGTGTCAAGTGTCAAGTGGTCGAGTGTCAGGCAACACTTGACACTGGGCATCCAAGAACTATGTACAGAGGGTCAAGTTTCGAGTGTTAAGCAATACTTGACACCTGATACCCGACACCTGACACTTTATTCCGGGAGATTTGTTATGACCTTGCAACACGCCATTCAAACCTACCACGATTTATTGACCGCCGGTGTAGCCGCTGAGTCGCAGGGTGAGTTGGAGGCCCAACAGCAGCGGCGGGGTTTGTTCTTTGGCGAGCGGCCGCTGTGTACCGTTTTGCGACCCCGCTTTTTGACGCCCGGCCAGTATCGCTTTATCCAGCGGCGCACTCGAACCTTATTACGCGCCTTCGACAAAATTCACCAGGCCGGCGTAGCTAACAAAACTTTCCGCGCCCAATTTGATTTGACCGATTGGGAAGAAGAACTGGTGCAGCACGACCCCGGCTTTCGCCCGGCCATTCCTATCTCTCGCCTGGATGCCTTTTTTACCCCTCACCCCCAACCCCTCTCCCAGAGGGAGAAGGGAGTTGGGGGTGAGGGCGCGTTGTATTTCACCGAATACAACGCCGAGACTCCGGCGGCCTCGGCCTACAACGACGTCTTGACCGATGTTTTCTACGCCCTGCCGGTGATGCAGCGCTTTTTGCGTCGTTACCAGGTTTTTCCGCTGCCGGCCCGGCACGGCGTGCTGCGCGCCCTCCTGGCCGCCTTTCGCCAGTGGCGCGGAACCAGCGAAGCGCCGCGCATCGCCATTTTGGATTGGGGCGAGGTGCCCACCTACAGCGAGTTTGTCCTGTTTGAGTCCTATTTCAAATCGCAGGGCTTGGAGTGCATTATTGCCGACCCCCGTGAGGTGGAATACCGCCAGGGCGGTCTCTACACCGGTGATTTCCACATCACCCTCATTTACAAGCGGGTGCTCATCAGCGAGTTGATCGAGCATGGTGGGCTGGACCACCCGGTGGTGCGAGCGGTGCGTGAGGGGGCGGTTTGTATGGTCAACCCCTTTGCCTGCAAAATGCTCTACAAAAAAGCCAGCCTGGCCGTTTTGAGCGACGAGCGCAATACTCACCTGTTCAATCGGGAGGAACGCCAGGCCATTAGCGACCACATCCCCTGGACGCGCCGGGTGGAAGAGCGGCGCACCGAGTACAACGGCCAAACGGTTGACCTGATTCCTTTCATTCACCAGCAGCGCGAGCGGCTGGTCTTGAAGCCCAACGACGATTACGGTGGGCGCGGGATTGTGCTCGGCTGGACGGTTGACGACGCCGCCTGGGCCGAGGCCGTCCAAATCGCTCTGACTACGCCCTACATTGTCCAGGAGCGCGTGCCCATCCCCAGCGAACCCTACCCCAGCCTGATTGACGACCAACTCCACATTTTCGACCGTATGCTCGACACCGCCCCCTTTGTCTTCCACAGCGACAGCGTCTACGGCTGCCTGACTCGTCTCTCCACCGCCGCGCTGCTCAACGTCACCGCCGGCGGCGGCTCAACGGCGCCAACTTTTTTGGTGACAAGACGATAAACTGAAAGGCAACTCGGGTGGAATTAGCAAGCGGCGAACTTTTCAACCCACAATTTCTTGCGACCCTAAAATCTTTGATTGAGTTGCATCATTCTATCTATCCCAATCCCCCGCAGGGCGTCTTTTTTGAGTCATTGGTAGCCCAGGCATTTAAGCGGTCAGGCTGGTCAGCCGATCAAGTTAAATTGAGTCCGGCTAATTCACCCCAACATGATCTATAGGTTGGAACCGCCAAAATTTCGTTAAAGACAGAAACGGGAGCAGGCACCAGAGCCAGCCTCATTAACATCACCAAGCTCTGCACTACCGAAACAGGTCTCTGGGAGTCAGCCTATCTTATCGAGCATGCGCTGAAACATGTATCCAGATATGACCATTTGCTGATGCTTCGGGCTATCTGGCAACAAGGTTTGATTCGTTACCAACTTCTTGAAATTCCACTCAATCTGCTTAAACTTATGGTTAGCACAACAGTCCTCCCGGTTGGCAAGCGTTTGGGACGCAACAGTATGGCTGCCGATGTTTACGACGGGAATGAAAAGCTCTTTCGGGTGCATTTTGATGGCGCGGATGGGAAATGCCAGATTCATCGCTTATCCTTAAGCCGCTGTCGAGTTTTGCTTGAGTGGGACCAACCCGTAGAGTAGGTTATTCACATTTATCGGATTTGCGGAAGATGAGCCAGTAACAATGATGGCGTCGAGCGTGATGGGCTGTTTTCCAACGTGGGGAAACGATAGGGCTTTTTCTAATCTTAACAATACAATCACACGGACAAAAGCCCACTTCAGCGGCAGCTCTGATAAAATCAACATGCGCCCACTGGAAACGGTGCCCGTGCACATAATCGGCAATTTTGCAAAATAAGATACCTTCCGGTTTGAGCACTCGATAAGCTTCCTGAACAAAGGGTGGATAGAGGTATGAAAAGTTATAGCCATTTTGCGCCGACGACTTAAGCACAAGCCCGAACCGGGTATTAAAATCTTTTGATTGATCTTGTCCCTGGTTAGGAATGTGCGGAGGGTCAAAGACAATCACATCAAAACTATTATCTCTAAAACTCATCCGCAAGTTATTTGCAACAAGGTTAGGACAATGTTTCGCCTCAATATCCATCCCCACCACAGGTCGGCTGCTACCTTTCCAAAAACGGCCCGTATTGACAGTGGCATCCAGGATAAGCTGCGGGCGAGTTCTCGGATAAAAATCCAGCATCTTTTCCAATAACTCGCTATCCAGGCCATCCCACACAGAGGCAAGGGGCTGGTATTCCGGCTCAGGTTGGTTGAGTATTTCAGCTACAGCAGGTTCCGCCGGTAAAGGCATCAGTTCTAACTGCTTGGATTCAAGATAATTCATCGTACTGCCTCCGTATTGAATAGTATAACTTACCGGACTTTAGCATGTCAAAAGTTAACGGCAGTAAGTCAAAAACACGGAAAAAGCCTTGCTTTTTCTAACGAAAAACATAAAGTGATTTGTCACCTATAGGTGACATTATAAAGAATATTTGGTTGGCGTCAAATTCAGGTGAGCTTGAGAGAGTGAACTGTGCAAAGATTTGGAGAAAAATTACGTGTTTTACGGAAACGACGTGGGCTGACTCTTCAAGAATTGGCGAGCCAACTTGGCCTTACCTCTCACAGTTATATTAGCGCGATTGAGTTTGGCAAGAAACAACCTTCTGTGGCTCTGGTTATCAAAGTCGCGGAGATGTTTGATGTCTCCACTGACCAGTTGTTAAAAGACTATCTCGAAGTAGATTGATAGTGTTTCGCCATCAAAGAACTCAATTTTACCAGGCATGATAATGACTATTACCAAACGCACCATTACCGCCGAGGACCTGTACCAATTTCAACTCATCTCCGGCTGCGAGATTTCGACGGACGGGCAGCACGTGGTTTTTGCTTTGCAGCGGGTAGACCCCAAAACCCACAAAGAGTCAAGCAACCTCTGGGTTGTACCCACCGAAGGCGGCCAGCCTCGCCAGTTTACCTATGGTGACCAGCTTGACCGCCGGCCCAGATGGTCGCCTGATGGCCGGGAGATTGCCTTTTTGTCCAATCGCGGCCCGACCCGCCAAACCCAACTTTATCTCATCCCCTTCTACGGCGGCGAGGCCCGTCCGTTGACCCAACTCAAAGGCGAGTTTGGCGGCTTTGCCTGGTCGCCCGATGGCCGCCAATTGGTTTGCAGCTTTCGCCAAAAAGACCAGGAGGCCATCGAGCGGGAGGAGGACGAGCAAAAGAAACAACTCGGCGTGGTGGCGCGCCACATCACTCGGATTGTTTTCAAGCAGGACGGCTACGGCTTTCTGCCCCAGGAACGCTGGCATATCTGGGTAATTGACGCCGCCACCGGCGAGGCCCACCAACTGACCGAGGGCAACCTGTATGACGAACTCGAACCCTGCTGGTCGCCCGACGGCCAGCATATCCTCTGCCGCTCCAACCGCACCGGCGACCCCGACCTGAATTGGGATGTGACCGATTTGTTTGTGATTCCCGCCAATCCAGACCTGACAGGTCTCAGAGACCTGTCAGGTCTTCCCGCTGGCAGCCGGTTTATCCCCACCCCGCCCGGCCCCAAAGAAACGCCGGTCTTCTCGCCCGATGGTCGCTGGGTTGCCTACTACCAACTGGGCGGGCGCTCCGACCGCTGGCGGCACACCAACCTGTGGCTTGTTTCTGCCGATGGTCAGAGCGAGGCCCGCAACCTGACCGGCCCACACGAAATTCTGGCAACACACGCCACCATCAATGATATGGGCCGTATGACCACCATGCCACCCACCTGGTCGCCCGACAGCCAGACCATCTATTTCCAGGCCAGTGAACGGGGCAACACCGTGCTC
The DNA here is from genome assembly GCA_015075405.1 of Anaerolineales bacterium. Classification (GTDB taxonomy): domain Bacteria; phylum Chloroflexota; class Anaerolineae; order 4572-78; family J111; genus DSQQ01. Next base: position 158,060 of record JABTUK010000006.1, on the reverse strand, counting down.
AAATCTATCAACCTGGACGGGGCCAGGGTGTGGAACATTATTGACTCTTACGGCGCGGTCGAAGAGTTCAAAATTGACCCGGCCCACACCCGGCTGGTCTACCTGCACGGAACCATGACCGACCCCGGCCAAATCTGGCTGCGCGATCTAAAAACGCGCCAGGCCCGCCCGCTGACCCACTTCAACCAAACGCTGCTCGATGGGCTGGATTTGGGCCAGGTGGAAGAAGTCTGGTTCAAAGGCGCGGCCGGCAACGATCTCCAGGGCTGGATTCTCAAGCCGCCCGGCTTCGACCCGGCCCAAAAGTATCCCTCAATCTTGCAGATTCACGGCGGGCCGCTGGTTCAATACGGCAATTTCTTTATGCACGAATTTTATTTTTTGGCGGCGCAGGGGTATGTGGTTTACTTTTGCAATCCACGCGGCGGCTGGGGCTACGGCGAAGCGCACGCCAAAGCTATTTACAATGACTGGGGCGGAGCCGACTATGCCGATTTAATGGCCTGGGCCGATTGGGTCGAGCAGCAGCCTTACATTGACCCGGCCTGTATGGGCGTGACCGGCGGCAGCTACGGCGGCTTTATGACCACCTGGATCATCGGCCACACCGACCGTTTTCGGGCAGCCGTAACCCAGCGCAGCGTCAGCAATATGCTGAGCATGGACGGCTCCAGCGACCTGGCCTACCGCTTCCACGCCCTGTTTGGGGCGGAGAAACACGCCTGGCAGGATTTTGACAACTACTGGCGGCAGTCACCGTTAAAATACATTGCCAACGCCAAAACACCCACCCTGGTCATCCACAACGAGGAAGATCTGCGCTGCGAGATCGAGCAGGGCGAGCAAATTTTTGTGGCTTTGAAAAAGCTGGGCATCGAAACCGAGATGGTCCGCTTCCCCGGCGAGCCGCACGGCATGTCCCGCGATGGCCGCACCGACCGGCGGATTGTCCGGTTGAACCATATTTTGAGGTGGTTTGATAAGTATTTGAAGAAATCAAAAGACCCTAAAAGTCTTGAAGACCTTTAGGGTCTTTTGATGAAAAAACAGTACCTACTCAGCAATTACTTTTAAGCGGGTGGAGAGTGGGCCGCTGTACAAAAATATTTCCAGATCGTCCATATTGATTGGCCCGTCGCTGCTCAATTCGGGCAGGATTTCGAGGCTGGCCTGGGTTTGCTGGTACATAGTCGAGCAATTGACCACTTGCTCATCCAGGACCATGCAAATGTAAGCGCCGGGATGGGTGGCGATAAAATCGGCCAGACGAGCAGCAGTAGCAGGTTCTAACTTAAACTGGAAGAAGATTTGTCCATCGGTGGGATCAGGCGGCGTAATTTCTTGCACTTCGCGGCTGGTGAAAAGAAGGGAGTAAGTTGCGCCCGGAGTAATTGTCTCGCCCACCGGCGGCGAATCCTGGCCGCCATTGATAAATGTAATTTCACCCTTACTGGTTATTACCGAGGCGATATAGGGCACATTTCGCCCCTGTGGTAGGGTAACTTCCAATTGGCCGTTGTGGATGACTAAATTATACGGTCCGGCCAAAACCAATTTGTCCAGACGTTTGGCAATGACAGGTCGAGCAGCAATCAGTTCAACTTCCTGATTGCCAGGAATGATGGTGTCGGGAGCCAGGATGAGTTTGGTTTCAAAAACCTGTTCTGCGGGGTCAAAAACGCTCAAATCGGCCAGGGCGCGGCTGCCAAAAACCAGGCTCGCCGCCCCAATCAAGAAAAGCACAGTCACAATCACGACTATCTGTTTTCTAAACATTGCCGGCCTCCTGGTTCTATACATAAGCAAAGTATAAGCCATTTGGCCTAGTATGTCAATAGCCTATCTAAGCAATGTTGCCTAAGCGTAGGGTAATTAATGGTGAATTGTGAATGAGTCTTTAGGGTAACATCTTTCTCCCCTGCTCCCCTGCTCCCCTGCCCCTCTGCTCCCCCGCTCTCTACCCATCTGCCACCAATTTACGGTACAAATCCAACTGAGTCGCCAGGGCTTCTTGATACCGGGCGTGATGGACCTGGTTGGGTTGATAAGTTTTACCCAGGGCAGCCGGCAAATCTTGGGCTAAATCCAAAGCCTCCAGGGCCAGCACGGCGACTCCCCGGCTGGTGGCTTCGGTCTCGGCGGAAGCGATGACCGGGTGTCCTAACACGTCGGCCATGATTTGCAACCACACCGGCGAGTTGAGCAGCCCGCTGCCACTGGCAATAATTTGATAATCCGGCGGCAGATGTGGGGCCAAACGCTGCTGAATTAAAGCAAAACGGTAGGCCACCCCCTCCAGCCCGGCCCGCAAAATCTCGATAGGCCGGGTGTTGAGGGTGAAGCCAATCAGGCTGGCTCTGGCCCGACTCTGCCAGCCGGGGGCACGCTCGCCGGCCACAAAGGGCAGCACCGTCAGTCCGTGGGCCGCCGGAGCGAGAGCGGCGAGCTGCTCCGCCTCATCGGGCGGCAGTTGCAGGCTTTGCTTGAGCCAGGCATAGACATTCCCCCCCTCACTGGTGGCCCCTCCAACCAGGGCGCGCCGCCGGTCCACCCGATAGACCCACAAGCCTTCTGGGGCTGCGGCCGGGTTTTGTTCCAGGGCCACCCGCATAGCCCCGGTGGTGCCCATCGTCAAAGCGACCCGCTGCGGCCCGGCGCAGCCGCTGCCGATATTGGCCGCCGCGCCATCGCCAATAGCGGGAAACCAGGGCACGTCCTTCAACGCCGGCCAGCGTTCAGCCCAAGGCGACCGTAGCCCTCGCACCGGCTGATCCACATCGGTCAGCGGGGATAGCCGATCTTCGTCAAGCGACAAATAAACCAGCCATTCCCGATCCCAGGCTAACTCCCGCCGGTTCAGCAGTCCACTCCACGAGGCCACTGAATAACTGACTTGGCGCTGACCCAAAAATTCCTGAAACAGGTAATCGCCCAGCGAGACCCAATGCGCCGTTTGCCGGTAGAGGTCAGGCTGCGTCCGGGCCAGCCAGCGAAAACGGGCCGGCCAATAGGCGCTGTGAATCAGGCAGCCGGTGCGGTCGTGCGCGGCGGTCATGCCCCCCAACTCGGCGCAGAGAGCATCGGCATCGGCGGCATTGCGGGTGTCGGCATAGGTATAAACAGGAGTCAGCGGCTGGCCGGCAGAGTCAAGGCCCAGCATATTGGTCACCAGGGTATCCAGAGCCACTCCGCAGATGTGTTGGGCCAAAGGTCCGGCCAGGTGTAGCACCTGATCAATAGCGGCGATGACCCCGCGCAGCAGTTCCGCCGGGTCAAATTCAGACCCGCCATCAGCGGTGGTTTGAACTTGAGAGGGAATTTGAGCTTGGAGGTCGGGCACTGGCCGGGCCTGGCTGTCAAACAGCATGGCCCGCGTGGACGAGGTACCCACATCGAGCGTGAGAATCAGGGGGAGGGCTATCGGATTAGGTTGAGGGGAATTTGCTGGCATAATTTTGGTACTCCTGTCTTCATCTCTGGATTTTATCGTGGTAGAATAGGGGCGAAACCTGAACAAAATGAAACCCATCCATGTCGCGCTGATGTTAATCTCGGCTGCTACCCTGGCCTTCCAGGTGGTCCTGACCCGCTTTTTTGCCCTGGCCCAGGGACATCACCTGGCCTTTATGGCCATTAGCCTGGCGCTGCTAGGCGCGGGCGCGAGCGGGTCTTATCTTTCCCTCCGACCTCCCACTCCGGCCAATTTGCCCTTCATTATCACCCGCGGGGCAACTTTCTTTACCCTCTCCCTGCTGGCGGCTTATCTGGCGGTCAATTATCTCCCTTTTGACGCCTACCGTCTGGCCCTGGAGCGCAGTCAACTCCTCTGGTTGACCCTCTACTACCTGGCCTTAACCATTCCCTTTTTCTTTAGCGGACTGGTCATCGGGGCCGCCCTGGCTGTCGAGCCGGGTCAGGCCGGGACGCTTTACGCCGCCAACTTACTCGGTTCCGGGCTGGGGCCGCCTTTGGCCCTGGGTTCGCTGGCATGGTTGGGCGGGCCGGGGACGCTGTTTCTTTGCGCTCTGCTCGGCTGGCTGGCGGTGGTGGGGAGTCAGGTGTCAGGTGTCAGGTGTCACGTTTCACGTTTCACGCCCTACGTCCCACGCCCTACGCCCCACGCCCTACGCTTCCTCCTCTATCCCGCCATTACCCTCGGATTGGTCTACCTGGCGCTCCGTCCGCCGGCTCTTTTTGAAGTTAAACTAACACCTTACAAATCACTCTCGCAGGCGCTGCTCTACCCCGGCAGCGAGATTATCTTTCGCCGCTGGAATGCCTTTTCCCGCGTGGATGTCATTCGTAGCGAAGGCATTCGCTCTGCGCCGGGGTTGAGCTTTGCTTATACGGGTGAACTGCCACCGCAACTGGGTCTGCTGGTGGACGGCGATAATTTGTCGCCTATTACCCGGCCCGGCTCGCCTGAATTTAGCCAACACCTGCCTCTGGCCCTGGCCTTTGCCCTGCGACCTGCGGCCAATACGCTTATCCTGGAACCAGGCGGCGGACTGGCAGTATTGACCGCCTTGCAGAGCGGCGCCGGTGCGGTGACGGTGGTGCAGAGTAACCACACCATTGTCGAAGCCATGCGCCATGATTTTGCCGATTTCAACGGCAAGCTGTATAGCGATCCTCGCGTCACAGTGGTGATTGACGAGCCGCGTAGTTTTCTGCGCCGTACCAACCAACTGTTCGATCTGATTATCCTGCCGTTGACCGACAGTTTCCGCCCGGTCACAGCCGGAGCCTACACCTTAAACGAGGATTATCGTTATACCGTCGAGGCTTTTGCCGACGCCCTGGCCCACCTGTCGCCCGATGGGCTGCTGATTGTTGAACGCTGGCTGCAATTGCCGCCCAGCGAGAGTTTGCGGTTGTGGGGGACGGCGATTGCGGCGCTGGAACTTGAAGGCGACCGGAGACCCGTTCGACAAGCTCAGGGCGGGCCGGAGACCGGAGACCGGCGAGAAGCGCAACGACTATTTGCCCTGCGTAGCCTGCAAACTTCGTTGATTGGGGTCGCTCGCTCGCCGCTGGCGGTAGAAGATATGGCTAAGGTACGCCAGTTTGCCGGTGAGCGTCAATTTGATCTGATTTGGCTGCCCGATTTACACCCCGCAGAGACCAACCGCTTCAGCATTGTGCCCGGAGACCCCTACCATCGCACCTTTAGCAAACTTCTGACCACCCCCGACCCGGCGGCTTTTTTTGTGGCTTACCCTTATGCCGTCGCGCCGCCCACCGACGACCACCCTTTCTTTTTTCACTTTTTTAAATGGCAGCAAATCCCTGAGATTTTACAATCATTGGGCTGGAGTTGGCAACCTTTTGGCGGCAGCGGCTACCTGGTGCTGGTGGTGCTGCTGGCGCTAGTTATTCTCTTGTCAGCCGGGTTGATCTTACTACCACTACTATGGATGAAGGATGAAGGCGGAAGGCGGAAGGATGAAATTTTTCCTTCTTCATCCTTCATCCTTCATCCTTCATCCTTCTTTTTCTACTTCGCTCTCCTCGGCCTGGGCTTCCTGTTTGTCGAAATCCCGCTGTTGCAACACTTTATTCTCTATCTGGGCCAGCCGGCCTATGCCTTTGCCGTCGTCACTTCCGCCCTGCTGATGGCGGCAGGGATAGGCAGCCGTTATCTTTCGCCCCGGCTGTCGCTGCGCCTGTCGCTGCCGTTGATTGCGCTGTTGGCCCTGCTTTATCCGGTACTGCTCCCTTCCCTGTTCGACGCGACGCTGCGATTACCCTGGGCCGGGCGGATGCTAGTCACTGTCCTGGCCTTATTGCCCCTGGGAACACTGTTGGGGATTCCCTTCCCTCGCGGCTTGAAACTGGTCGCCCAGGAGTCGCGGGAATTGATCCCCTGGGTTTGGGCGGTCAATGGCTGCGCTTCGGTTATCAGCGCGGTGCTGGCGGCCATAATGGCCCTAACCTGGGGTTTTTCGGTGGTACTGTGGAGCGCAGCGCTGGCTTACGGATTGGCCGCGATAGTCATTATGCCAGGGACCAGGCGTTGGGGATTAGAGAATCGCTGACTCCCGACCCCTAACCCCTGACCCCTATTCGCTGCGCGTCAGTGGCACAAATCTGACCCCGCCCCAGTTGGTCCGCGTCACCTCATCGCCCTGGCGCTCCAGCAGCCACAGGCTTTGGTAGCCGCCCGGCGGGCCGATGGGGATGACCATTTTGCCGCCATCGGCCAGTTGATTGACCAAAGGTTGGGGTACATGATCGGGGGCGGCGGTGACCAGGATCGCATCAAAGGGAGCATGTTCCTCCCAGCCCCCGTAACCATCGGCCTGTTTGGCCACAATTTGGGTATACCCCAGCCGGCTGAACGTAGCCTGGGCGGTTTGAGCCAGTTCGGGGATAATCTCGATGGTGTAAACCTGATCGGTCAACTGCGCCAAAATCGCCGCTTGATAGCCTGAACCGGTGCCAATCTCCAGCACTTTTTCACCCGGCTGGATGTCTACGAGTTCCGTCATGACGGCAACAATATAAGGCTGGGAGATGGTCTGCCCATAACCAATAGGCAAAGGGTAATCGCCGTAAGCTTCGGGCAGGTAATCGGCGGGGACAAATTCATGCCGGGGGACTTGGGCCATCGCGGCCAAAACTGCTTCGTTGGTGATGTCGCGGCCCCGCAGTTGGTGTTGCGCCATGCGCTGGCGAGCCTCGGCATAAGGATCGGCAGCCGTTCCAGCCACAGGGCTGTCAACCGGCGAAGGCGTGAGGGTAGCGGTAGTGGTAGAGGCAGCCGGTCCACAGCCAAGGACGCCGACTGCCAGTAAAACCAAGAGCCAGGTTAGCCCGAAATTCAGAGCCAGTGGCTTTTCTTTGGGGCCAAGGCTCAATTCATTGCGGCTGCTGACTCTCATGGTGCTCTGGCCCAGTTAGGGCTTGCCGCAGCGCCTCGGCCATCCGTTCCGGGCCGATGACTTCGGCCAGGGCGCGCAAAACATCCGGCTGCTCGGCCCACAGCCACTCGACCCGCAACCAGAAGCCCGGCAGTACGGCGGAGCGGTAAATTCCATCAGCCTCAACCGGCACAGATTGGTACTGCCCCTGTTCGTCCAACTGGTAAAACAAGGCCCGCCGGCGTTGAGGGCGATTGTCAATAATCCAATACTCCGGCACACCCCCGGCTTCGTATTCATCAAATTTATCCACCCGGTCACGGTGGGTGCTGTCGTCAGAAACAATTTCGATGATTAAATCGGGGGGGCCAACCACCCGCGCCGTGGTCAGCCGCTCCAGGTGCGCTTTAGCAATGAACATCAAATCAGGCTCACGCGAGTTGCCTTCGGGGGTGATTTTCAACTCAAAGGGAGCTACTCGCAAGCGTCCCAAATCAAAAACAGAGCTAAACAAATTGAGGAGTTGATATAAAAATTCTATGACAGTTTGATGAGGATTTAAGGGTGGCATAAGAGTAATTACCTCTCCATTGACCCATTCGGCGCGGGTATCTTCGCCGGCCCAGGCCAGAAATTCCTCGTAGGACATACTTTTCTTGGAGACATCTGGGCGGGGACCCTCTGCTTCTGCGGCCATTACTTCTGGAGTTAAGGTCGTATTTTGAGCAGCCATACGTTACCTCCTGCCGGTTATTGTACCACAAACCCGGCCACTTACCACCCCACCGCTGCGCCGTCGCTGCGCTTATCGCTGCCGGCCACATAGATGCCCTCATCCAGCCGCCAGATGATCTGGCCCCGGCCAAAGTCGGCCCGATCCAGACCAATTTGCACCGCATGACCGCGCGCAGCTAAGGCTTGTAAAACGTGTTCCGGGGTGTCCAGTTCAAAGCCGACCTCCAACCCGCTAGACCAGCGCCAACGAGGCGCATCAAGCACCGCCTGGGGATTGAGGCTGTAATCCACCGTCCCCACGACCACCTGGGTATGGCCTTGAGGCTGCATATGCCCGCCCATAACTCCAAACGGGCCGACCGGCTGGCCGCCGCGGGTCAAAAAAGCAGGAATAATGGTGTGAAAGGGACGATGCCCCCCCGCCGCCTCGTTGGGGTGGCCCGGCTCCAGGGTAAAACAGGCCCCCCGGTTGTGCAAAGCAATTCCCGTGCCGGGCACGACCAGGCCGCTGCCAAAACCGCCGTAATTGGATTGAATGTAGCTGACCATCATGCCGTCGCGGTCGGCGGCGCAGAGGTAAACCGTGCCGCCGCGGAAAGGCTCGCCCGGTTCGGGTAGGCGGGCGCGGGGGCCAATCAATTCCCGCCGGGCGGCCAGGTAGGCCGGGTCGAGCAGACCCGCCACCGGCACAGTCACCTGTTCCGGGTCGGCGATGTAACGCTGGGCGTCGGCAAAGGCCAGCTTCATGGCTTCGATTTGGAGATGCAGCGAGGCCTCGCTGCCGAGTGGGTGAGCGGGTAAATCGGCGCCTTCCAGCAGAGCCAGGGCCAGCAAGGCCGCCAGACCTTGCCCGTTGGGCGGAATTTCCCACACCTCGTAACCGCGATAGCCGGTTTTGATAGGTTCAACCCAGCGGCTCTGATGACCGGCCAGGTCGTCGGCGGTCAACAAGCCGCCGGTGGCGCGGGCAAACTGAACAATTTTGGCTGCCAGTTCGCCTTCATAAAAGTCGCGCACCCCGCGCTCGGCCAGGGCGCGCAGCGTTTGAGCGTGAGCCTGGCTCAACCAGCGCTCGCCGGCGCGGGGCACGCGTCCTCCACGGGTAAAGGTTTCGAGCCACGAGGCGAAGATGGGGTCGGGCAAAGTCCGGTAATATTCGGCGGCAAGCTGCCAATTGTGGGCCACAATGGGCGATACTCCGTAGCCTTCGGCGGCATAGGCGATGGCCGGAGCCATGATTGCTTCGAGGGGCAGGCGTCCAAAGCGTTCATGCAAATCGCCCCAAGCAGCCGGCGCACCGGGGACTGTCACCGGCAGCCAGCCGTCTTCAGGCATCTGGGTATAGCCCTGGGCGCGGATCGCCTCAGCCCGCAGCGCGGCCGGGGCGCGGCCAGAGGCATTGAGGCCGTGCAGCCGCGCTCCATCCCAAATCAGAGCAAAGGCGTCGCCGCCGATGCCGTTGGAGGTTGGCTCGACGACGGTTAGAGCTACGGCAGCAGCCAGGGCTGCATCCACCGCATTACCGCCCTGCTGGAGTATGCTCAATCCAGCCTGAGCCGCCAGCGGTTGGCTGGTCGCTACCACGCCGTTGGCAGCAAAAAGGGGCATGCGTTGGGAAGGGAAAGGGTAGGTTTGGAAGCCCATAATCAACCCTTACTAAGGGCCTATCCGAAAAACGGTAAGTTGGCATCCCTATGCCAGCCGGTGACGCATAGGGATGCGTCACCTACGGGGTTATTCGGATAGCCTCTAATTGTGAATTGTGAATAGTCAATTGTGAATGGTGAATGAAAAAGATAAATTACCTGACTCATTAACAATTAATAATTCACCATTCACAATTACTTAGTAAACATCTACAATTTACTTCCCGTTTTGAGTTCCTATGAGTTCCCTTAGTTCCCTGGGAACTCATAGGAACAAGAAATTTATTTTTGGACAATCACTTAGCGTACCCACACCGGGTCCCAATCGTTATAGGGGTTATCGGAGAGGCTGCGGAGGGTTCGGGTGGGTAGATCAATCACCCAAATCTGGCGGGTTTTGTTGAAGCCCATATCGGACCAAAAGGCGATCTTCGTGCCGTCGGGCGACCAGGTGGGGTGCTTGTCAAAATTATCGGTATTCACCGTCAGGCGTTCGACGGCGCTGCCGTCGAGATTGAGGACGTAAATGTCGCCGTTGCCGGTCTCTTCGGAAACATAGGCAATCCGGTTATCCACCGGCGACCAGGCTGCATCATATTCGGGTTTGCCGGTGCTGGTCACGCGCAGTTCCTGGCTGGTAGTTAGATTAGCTCGCCATAAATCAAGCTGGCCTTCACCCCGTACCACCATTTTTTCTTGTTTGTTGGCCGAAAAGGGTAGATCAGCTTCCAGTTGGGCATATAAGGAGGCATTATCAAAGGGCAGTTGGTTGGAGCCATCGGCATCCATCCGATAAATTTGGACAAAGCCGGCCCGATCGGTTTTGAACAAGATTTTGCCTCTAAGCTGCTCAAGAGTTAAAGGACCATTCGTGGTCACAATGGCGGTAGCTGTTGGCAGGGGGGCAAGCGTGTTAGTCGGGATTGGGGTTAGGGTGGCTGTCGGTTCGAGGGTGGGGGTGTCGGTTGGTGATGGGGTGGGGGTGGCCGTAGGTTCAGGGGTGAGGGTAGCGGTAGGCAGAGGAGTATCGGTCGGAAAGGGCGAGTTGGTGGGGACAGGGGTAGCTGTTGGTGGCGGTGTTGGGGTGAGGGTGGGTGGTTGAGGGGTGGGGGTGTCGGTTGAAACTACCGCCGGAAATGAGTCGGCTGCTGCTGCTTCGGTGGCAAAAACTACGGGGACCTCCGTTGGAGTAGACGCAGGTTGGGCGGATGAAGCGTTAAAAAAGGAAAAGAAGCCCCAGCTCCCAATTAAAACCACCGCTACACCGCCAACCGCTACGGGCAACCAGCCTGGCAGCGACGAGGCGCTAGAGCGGGTACGCGCCTGTTCGGAGGGGGATGGCTCGGCGGTGATAGCCACCGGAGCTACGGCGGCTGCGGTGGGCAGGGTAATGCTGGGCACAACCGCCGCCGGTGGGACGCCAGCAGGCAGCATGGTCGGCGCTTTCCGGTCTCGGCCTGTCGCGCCTTTACTGCTCCAGCTCATTTCGAGGGCCGAGGCCATATCGCCGGCAGTGGCAAAACGGTCAGTTGGGTCTTTGGCAAGGGCCTGCAATACCACATCTTCCACATCGGCCGGCAGATTGGGATTAACCGAGGTAGGCGCAGGCGGCGGGTCGCTGATATGTTTCAGGGCCACGCTCAGGGGCGAGTCGTCGTCAAACGGCAGTTGGCCGGTGGTCATCTCATACAAAATGACGCCCAACGAATAGATATCGCTGGCGGCAACGGCGGCGGCAGAGGAAATAGCCTGCTCCGGGGCTACGTAATGAGGGGTGCCGAAGGTGTTGCCAATGGTTGCCTGGCTCTTGTGAGCCGGCAGCATCACCAGGCCAAAATCGGTCAGGATGGGCTGGCCTTCGCGGGTAATCATGATATTCGAGGGTTTCACGTCGCGGTGGATGACGCCGCGGCTGTGGGCATAATCGAGGGCAGCGGCCACATCGCGGATCACCCGGATGACTCGATCTTTTGGCAGCAATTCCTGTCTGTCGCGGTATTCGCGGAGTTGGACTTGCAGGTCGCTGCCGTCAATAAACTCCATGACCATGAAATAGCCGCTGGTGTGTTTGCCAAAATCAAAAATCTGGACGATGTTGGGATGGCGCAGAATGGCAATGGCCTGGGCTTCGCGCCGGAATCGTTCGGTAAATTCGGGGTCTTCTTGCAGACCCCAATTGACCACCTTAATGGCAGTATAGCGATTCAGTTCGGGGTGGAAGCCTTTGTAAATGCGGGCCATGCCGCCTTCGCCAATGGCTTCCAGGATTTCATAGGAGCCTAGTTTTGCTCCAATAAAGGGATCGGTACCAAGACTCATGGGGTGACTCCGTGGGAGGTGTGGGTGGCGGTGGCGTCGAGAATATCAAGCAAGCGGGCCACAAACTGGTTAAAGCCCTGGGCAAAGCTGTCCAGATAATGTTTGAGCATCATTTCCGCCAAATCAATTTTACCTAACTGCTGCAAAGCAGCAACATGCGGTCTAAAATCGCGCAAGGATAAATGAAGGACATCCCGGTCGTCGGTCAGAAAACCCCAGACCAGCGTTTTATTTTCATTGTCGTCTTTGGCGCTGATAAATCGCGCCAGCGACGAACCTCGGGCCACCCGGCCTACGTTTGAAAAGACTTCCTCGCCTTTGATAACTTCGTTGAGCACGTCAATCCGCCGGGGGATTTGATCTAACAAGCTCAGCAGAGAGTCGGGCAAGTGGGCCATGAGCTTCATGGTCGCCAGGCTGGTGCTTTCCCCCTCCAGGGCAACCCGTTTATGCGCTCTTAGCAGTTGCCCAAAGTGGTCAAGCTGAACCAGGAGAGAGTAGCGTTCCTCATTAAACATAGCCCAGGCCGCCGCCGTTTGCTGCTGTTTATAGTGGCCCAAAGCCGTCGAAGCGCTTTCATATTTGGCCCAGAGTTGGTTGAAAGGGTTACGAAAAGTGGTGGGACAGAGGCGCTCCCGTGGGCTGACGGCTGAGGCATCCATGGGGATCATGATCGAGGGATTGCTGGCCTGGGAGCGAGCCAACATCTCATTAATTAACTCATAAACTTCGGTGGCTGCGGCGGTGTTGAGCGCCCGCAGCTCAAAGAGCGCGTCTTCGATCTCGGTCGAGGGGCGATAAAATTGTCCAAAATAACAGCGGAACAGCAGCAGCAAATCATTGACTGTATTGACCATTTTTAGGTCAGGGTGGCGTTTGGATAACAGTTTACGCAAAGCGTAGAGCGCCTTCAAATCAATGTCGGTATTTTCAGCCGAAACCTCGACGAAGACGCTGTGGGACAGCTTGGCCAGGGCCGGTTCAGGGGCCAGACGCAGCGAATAGGGCAGGTGCGGGGCCGGCTCCAGGGCGGGCAGTTCGTTAAAATAGACTGCCCAGGCGACGGCCTCGTTGGTGAGAACTTCGGCCAGGGCCATGCCCCAGGTACCATCAAAAAAGATATGCGACTGGTCAAAGACAAAGGATGTATCCGTGCGAAAGATAGTCAGGGCATGGTCGCCAATTCCTCTTTTACCCTGGCGGATGTAGGCCAGAGGCTGGTTGCTGGCCTGCTCTGTCCAATTAATCAACACCGGCGCGCACTTAAGCGCCGCCAGTTCTTGCCGTGTCAGCGGGTTTTGAATGGCTTTACGGGCGCGTTCCTGCTCGTTTCGCCGGATATGGATGAGCTGGCGATCCAATTGGGCTACCGGCGGCCTGCTTGAGCCGTTGACCCGGTGATGCTGAAAAATAGCCGCCACATGCCGCCGCACTGCCTGAAAAGGAACGGGGTGCAGGTAGCCGCGAGTGCGGCCGCCTTCAGCTTCGTAGACCCGCCCGGTGCGGTCGGTTTGCAAGAGCCGCCCGGCCTGGTCCAACAGCTCACCCTTGAGCGAGGTTTGCAGCACCTGCCCGTTTGAGTCGGCCAGCCGTGTCTCGAAGAGGAGGGGTTGTCCTAATGCGTCGGTATGGCAGGCGGGCAGCAAATAATAACAGTCCTGAAAAATAAGGCCAATTCGGGTTTGCCACAGGGGTAGGGGCAAACGATTTTCCCGGTAACGGTCGGGGTCCAGGGTGGCTAAAATGGTCATTTGCCGCTGGTAAGCTTCCAACTCCTGCTCCAGCCGGGCGGCGTACGTTTCCTGAACCCAATTTTTCTGGGCCACCGGCAGCGCGTCCAAACGATTCTGTAAAAATTTATCAAACCGCCGCCGCCGATACACCGCATAGTTTTCATCAGGGGTGGCGTCGTGGCCGCGACGATAGGGGCGCTGGGTCGCCCAGGCTTGCGGCAACTGGCGAAACGCCAGCACCCGGCTTTGCTGGGCCGCCTCTGCCGCTTGCTCCAACAGATTCAGATAAACCCGCTCGCGCCACTCATTATAGAGCAAATCATCATATTGAAAATAAACCTGGCTGACCGCGCAAACCCAGGCGGCCAGTTGGTCTACCGGGGCCAGATGGAGGTCATATTCAGCGTTGGCGCTGTGGAAATAAGTTGTTTCATTGGTGTGGCGGGCGCTGTCCTCGCGCAGGGCAAATTCCAGATAAAACTGCCACAAGCCATCGGGAAAGGCGCTCTCCGGGTCTTTGCCGGCCAGGGCCAGAATTTTCTGATAGCCGGCCAACACCGCCGCCGGTCCCACAAAAAAGGTGCCATACAGCGTGCTGGGCAAAATATGGCGCGGCAGCATTTCGATGCCGCGCAGCAGGGCCGTCACATCAGACTTGGCCTGCTCCGCAGGAAGCGTCCGGCCGCGCACCCTGATCAGGCCGCCCAAGACCAGACCGACGATGTTGCCGGCCGGAATTACCTGAGCCACCTGCTCTTGCAATGCTTCCACTTCCGCGGTGGGCCGGTTGGAAAAGCGGGTTAACTCGGCGGGAGGAATAACTTGATGCAATGAGGCCAGGGTCCGGGCTGCCGCTTTATGGTAGCCTTCCCGGTCAAACGTTTTATGGCTCGCTTTGGGTTCACTGGCGGGTGATGTCACAGAGTATCCCTAGAGATTAGAGATTGGAGATTGAAAACAGCTTAATCTCCAATCTCTAATCTCCTGATTATTCGCCTTGTCTACAGATTATATCACAGGCCGGGAATTTAAGCATGTTAACTGTAAAACTGGATATACGCAGAAGTAGTTGACATTTCTGCCAGCCAACGATAAGATTAGGGCCAGAAAAGTAGGTTCAAAGCAACTACTCACCCGCTCAAGGCTAAGGCTGAGTCTACGCCCTTCGGCGCACCCGAAGGGGTGAGGCTAAGGGCGCAAGATCAATCTTAGCCTCAGCCTTAGCCTTTAATTTAATGACCATCTACCCACTTCGCTATCTGATTGGCTTTAGTCTCAGCCTGTTTCTCTTAAGTCTGGTTGGCCTGATCGGTCAAGCCGGCCCGGTTTTATCGGTCGCCGGTACGGCCGGGCCGACTTATCCCGGCGGCGAGACCACCTATCAGGTGGAATTGTTGAACCATACCGACCAGATTGTTTATGATGGGGTTATCTCGCTGACTCTGCCCGCCGGTTTTAGCTATGTTCCCGGCTCAACCCTGGCCCTGGGCGAGGGCTGGCCCTTAGAAAATCGCGAACCGGTTATCTCCGGCCAAACGCTGACCTGGGGACCGTATTCCCTGCCCGCTGCCGGGGTGCGGGAGCACAATCCTTACGGCATCCACACTTTAATGAACGATTGCCAAATTGGACCCGCTCTATATCTGGAAGCCGCCAAACAACTGGTCGGCAGCGGCGGCTACGTAACCCAGCTTTTTTATGGAATTGATGCCAATACCACCGGCCCCAGTGATTGCGCCGTCAGCTTTGTCTCCGAGGCGTATGCCCGTAACCTGATCCCGATTCTGCGGCTGCAAGGACATTCGGTCAACGGCATCTGGCAAGCGCCCAGCCCCGGCTCTAGCGGCGATTACGCCGAAATTGCCCAGGCGTTTGCCCGCTATGTGGCCGGTCTGCCCCGACGCAACACCAACCCGTTGTATATCGCCGTCTGGAACGAGCCAGATTTGTGGATCGAGTGGAGCAACCGGCCCAATGCCCAGCAGTACGCCCGCTTTTTTGTGGCTGTCTCCAAAGCCATCAAACGGCTGGGCGATGGCCGGATTCGGGTGGTCAACGGGGCGCTCACCCCCGGAAACACCAAGTTTTTGGACCAAATGCTGGCCGTACCCGGCTTTAAAAATGCCTTTGATGTTTGGGCCAGCCATTGTTATCCTTATAACCACCCGCCCAGTTATAACAATCACGCCCGCACCGCCCGCTACGGCACTTACGCTATTGACTGCTACCGGCAAGAAACGGCGCGAATCAAAAACCAGGGGCGCAGCGGGTTCACAGTGATGGTCACGGAAACCGGCTATGAGTTGGGCAACAATACCTTCGGTTTTGAGGGCTTTGCCAGAATCAATGAGACCAACCGGGCCGCCTACATTTCAAGCGCCTTCGCCAACTATTGGCAGCACTGGCCGGAAATCGTCGCTGTGACCCCGTTTCAACTGGCCGATAGTTCCGGCCATTGGGCCAAGTTCGACTGGCTTTATCCCACCTCGCCTTACACCCGCCATCTCCAATATGAGCAGGTGGCCGCCCTGCCCAAACCAGGCGGCGAAATTAATCCCTATGGCTTTCAAATTACGTTCCAGGCCAAGGTAGCAAACAACGTTGCGCCGGGCACTTACTTTAGCCAACTGAGCGGGCAAGATCGAGACGGTCACACTGCTTTCGCCGCCCAGGCTGCCCCGGTCGAGGTCGCGGCCACGCCCTTCCCCTTAACCTATCTGCCCATCATTTTTGGGCCAACCCGCCGCGACGGCCCCTGGTACTTCTCGACCCCCGAACCAGCTTCACCCGGCGCGATTGTGCCCGATATCCTGCTTGAACCGGCCAACGAGGCGCAAAGTGTCGTCCTGATGACGGCTCCGCCAACGGCAATCCCCCTGGCCGGCGAACCCCAGGCCATCGTCCTGGACCAAAGCGCCGGCCTGGGAGCGGTGGCCTTAGCCGGTGAAACCCTGGAAATCGTCAACCTGACCACCCAACAAGCGGCCCAAACACTCCAGGTGGGTGACGACCTCCAGCGGCTGAGCAGCGGGCCGCCCGGCTCGATTTTTGTCTCGTTATCCGACGGCCTGGCCCAGATTGACCTGCAAACAGGGCAGGTCGCCAAGCGATTGACCGGACTGGGTCGTCTGCGCGGCCTGGCCTGGGACCCCGCTACAAGTCGCCTATTTGTGGCCGACGCTACCCGCGATCAACTCCTGGTTTTTAGCGATAATCTCAACCGGCAACAAACCCGGCCGCTTCACTGCCAGCCTGACCAGTTGATTTTCGACGAGCCGGCCCACCAGCTTTACATCACTTGCCCGGCAGTCCCGCTGGTGATGACCTTCCAGGTTGAAACCTTGACCCCCACGGCCCAGGCCGCGCTCACGGGCGGCCCGATTCTTGATCTGGTTCTCGACGCCCCACGCCAGCGGCTCTACGCCCTCAGCTTGCTCGCTCCCGGACATCAGGGGATTACCATCTGGCAAACGGCGACGCTCCAACAGGTGGCCCTACTTGCCGGAAGCAGCGACTTTCCCTTGCAGACCGCCTCGGCCCTGGCCCTGACCTCAGAAGGGCAGCTTTTAATCGCAGAGCCAGGCGGCGTCTGGCAAATGAACCCGGCTGACTACCGGGTGAGCCGGACCCCGGTGGCGGGCGGCGACACTCTGACCGTTCAGCCGGATAACGGAACCATTTACGCGCTCGACCCGGCGGCGCGCCTGCTCAGGATTTATCCATGAGAGACGTCCCGATTACTTCTCAGGAGTGGCGCTGGGTCGCCGGCTGGTCGCTGGCAGTGGTGCTGTTAAGCTGCCTGCCCTACATTATCGCCGCTGTAACTGCGCCGGAGGGTTGGCAGTTTGCCGGGATTCTGGTGAATCCGTATGATGGCAACTCTTACCTGGCTAAAATTCAACAGGGTATGCAGGGCAAGTGGCTGTTTCATCTGACCTACACCCCGGAGCCGCATGAGGGCGCTTTTATCTTTACCTTTTACCTGGCGCTGGGCCACCTGGCCGCGCTGCTGGGCCTGCCGCCGGTTGGGGTGTTTCACCTGGCCCGAGTAGCGGCCAGCCTAGGGCTGCTGCTGGCGGCTTACCGGTTTGTCGCCTCGGTAACACCGCAACTCCCAGAGCGGCGGCTGGCTTTTGGCTTGATACTCAGCGCTGCGGGGCTGGGCTGGCTTGGTGTAGCCTTTGGGGCCTTTCCCATTGACCTGTGGGTTCCCGAAGCCTTTGTGCCTTATAGTCTCTACGCCAACCCGCACTTTCCGCTGGCGATGATGCTCATGCTCATCATTTTGCAGCAGGTCATTCAGCCGGAGCCTTTCAATTTTTACAATGACCAGTTCATCGCTGTTTCCCTGGCCGCCCTGGCCTTGAGCCTGGTTTTGCCTTTTGCTTTGCTCACGACGGCGGCGGTGCTGCTGGTTTTTCTGAGCTGGCTTTACTTCAGCCGGCGCAGTTTGCCCTGGCCTCAAATCTGGCTGACCCTGAGTGTGGGGCTGTTCTCAGCTCCGGTTATTCTGTACGATTATTGGGTTTACACCACCAACCCTATCCTGGCGGGCTGGTCGGCCCAGAATGTGACCGCCGCCCCGTCGCCGCTTAATTTGCTGCTGGGCTATGGCTTAGTCGGGCTGCTGGCTGTTGGCGGCGGCTGGTGGATGGTCCGGCGGGGCGCAGCGGCGGGCGAATGGCTGGTATTGTGGTGGGCTGTCACCGGCTTGATTTTGCTCTACCTGCCCTTTGACTTACAGCGCCGGCTGATAACCGGCTTGCACCTGCCGCTGTGTATTCTGGCTGCCCTGGGCTTGCAGCGCTGGCTGGGGCAGAGTCCTCTCAAACCGAGCCAGCGCCGCCTGATGACTACCATCGTTGTTGCGGTTGGCGCGCTGGGAACTCTCTTTGTCTGGAGCCTGCCCCTGCTGGCAGCCCAACAGTCCCCTGACGCCTCCGAGACAACGGCGCTGCTGTTTATTCGCCCGGAGGAGGAGACCGCCTTCGCCTGGCTGCGTGAAAACGCCACTCCCGACGACGTGGTACTGGCCTCGCCCCGGCTGGGCATGTTCATTCCCGGCCAGACCGGGGTGAGGGTCTTTTACGGCCACCCCTTTGAAACCATCGCCGCCAAGCAAAAGAAAGCTCTGGTGGAAGCTTTCTACCGGGGTGACATTGCAACAGTCTCTCCGGCGGTTGATTTTATCATTTACGGCCCTGACGAACGGAAACTCGGCCAACCCAAAAACTTAGCAGACTGGCCGGTTGTTTTCTCTGCGGATAATCTTGTTATTTATAAAATGCAAGAGTAGTGTATTGACCAAAATCATGTCATTTCGAGCGACCCGCAAGGGGGAGCGAGAAATCCCTCCGAATTCGTCTGGCGAGTATAACTTTCAAGCATTTCTCGGCCTCTGGCCTCGAAATGACATGTGAACTGTGTAACCCTTATTCCTTTTCAAATGAGAGGCAAAATGCCAAAACTGGAGGTATCTCGCGCCATGATTGGAACTTTTATCCTGGGATTGGTAGCGATTATGCTGCTATCCGCCGGACAAACCTCGATGAAGGCGGGGCTGAATGCCATTGGCGGCGTCAGCCTGGCCGAGGGGCTGTTGGGCTTTCTCAAACTGTTTCAAACCCCATGGGTCATTGTCGGCTTTATTTGTTACGGCGTCAGTTCGATTCTGTGGCTTGATGTGTTATCCAAGCTGGATTTCAGCCTGGCCTTTCCCATGGTCGGCTTAACCTATGTCTTCACCCTGCTGATTGGCCGCTTCTTCTTCGGCGAGGCCGTAGGTTGGGAGCGGACACTCGGCGTTGCGTTGATTTTGTGTGGGGTTTTCTTTTTGATTCGGAGTGGGACGCCGAAGTAATAACAACTTGTACCCAACTAAGCCACAACGCACGATTTATGATATAATGAGAGCGTTCGGAAACTCCCACAGGCGCCCTTGCTACCGACGCTCGTCCGGCGATGAAGTCGCCGGACTATGGAACAACGCCCGATTAATCGGGCTAAAGCCGGGTTCACCCGGCGCTGTTGAATAGCCCTGGCAGTTCATGCCAGGGCGGGCGAGACAGACAAAGCAGTTTCCGAACGCTCTCATAATTGTTCTTTGAATCGAATATCAACATATTATGTTACAATGTGATGTTACGGGGATCTTAACTGTACCTATACATCAGCTGGAAAGGGATAAAACAGTGGAAAAGACTTTGGTAGATTTATCCACAGAAGAATTTGAGGAAATCGTAGAACGCACTATAGATAAACGCCTCCAAGTGTGGCTGACTCAATTGATGGACGCCCTTTTGAATTTGCCGGAAGAAGATGAAGCGAAGTTACAACCAGATTTTGCGGCCTCGCTCCAGCGATCAATAGAGCAAGCGCGTTCTGGTGAAGGGGCTGACTTAAGAACTTTTCGAGAACAGCTTGGGCGATGAATGAATTTCAAGTCATTTTAACCACCGAAGCACAAACAGATATAAAGCGTCTTGATCCCGCCCTGCAAACCCGTATTCTAAATAGATTAGAATGGATTGGACAAAATGCTGCCTTATTGCGCCATCAAGCCTTACAAGGAGAAGAATGGAGCGGTTGCTTCAAATATCGTATCGGGGATTATCGCCTCATCTACCAAATAGATTACTCTGCTGAGAAACTGATTGTTTTAAAAGTGGGGCGCCGGCGAGAAGTTTATAAATGAAGTCCCATCATAACGCTTAACCCCGACATGTTCCCGAAACTCAAACCCCACTGGCCCGCGCTGTTCCTCATTCCGGCTGTGCTCACGCTCTTCTGGCCCACGCTGCTCGATCCTTTTTTGGTTTTATTCCCCACCTTTAGCCCTTTTTCCGATGTCATGGTCATCCACTGGCCCAAGGCTCAGCTTATGGCCCATAGCTGGCAGGCGGGCGAAGGGCTGCCCTACTGGACGCCGCTTATCCTCAGCGGCATGCCTTTAGCCGCCAACCAACTGGCCATGCTGGCTTATCCCCTGGCCTGGCTACTGCTCTTTTTCCCCAGCGAGCCGGTGTTCAACTGGCTCTTTATCTTTCACTTGGCTTGGGGTGGTCTAGGGATATACCTCTTATTACGCGAAGGTTTCAGGGTGTCTGCCCTGGCCGCGCTGCTGGGCGGCTTGACCTTTGCCCTTAACGGTAAGGTGCTGGCTCACGCAGCCGGAGGACATGTGAGCATGATCGCTGCGCTGGGCTGGCTGCCGTGGACGGTCTGGGGCGCACAGATGCTACTGGAGGAGGCGAGGAGCGAGGGGGCAGGGGAGCAGAGGAGCAGAGGAGCAGAGGGGCAGAGGCGAGGTTTGGGGTATTTCTTTGCATGGCGACGATCCAGTTATGGCTGGATGATCCTGGTGGCTGTTTCGCTGGCGATGCAGATGGTGACGCATACGCTACCGGTGATTTACAGCGTGTATTTGATGGCGGCGATGCTGATCTGGCAGGTAGTGAGGAGGCGAGGAGGCGAGGAGGCGAGGAGCAGGGGAGTGGAGGAGCGGAGGAGCGGGGGAGCGATGAAAGTAGTCACGCACCACGCCCCACGCCCCACGCCCCACGCTTCACGCCTCACGCCTCACGTTTCACGCTTCACCCACTCGTTCCTGCTTCTTCTGCCCGGCCTGCTGCTGGCGGGGTTGCTGAGCGCGGCCCAACTGCTGCCACTGCTGGAATTGACCCGCTACAGCAACCGCTCGCTCAGCCTGGATCAAGCCAGCGAATTTGCCCTGGCCCCGGCGCAGTTGCTGGTGGGGCTGCTGCTGCCAACGGCCCGGGCGGGACACGAATATGTGATTTACACGGGGTTGATTCCGTTGCTGCTGGCCCCCTTTGGCTTGAGCCGCCAAAATCGCTGGTCAGTATTTTACGGGCTGGTGTTCGTATTTGCTGTGCTGTTTGCCCTGGGACCGCACAACCCACTACACACTCTGTTCTATTACGCTGCGCCCGGTTTCCGGTATATCCGTACCCCGGCTCGCATCTTTTTTGTGGGGGCACTGGCCCTGGCCGTGTTGGCCGGCTTTGGCGTAGAGCGTCTTGTGCAGCAGCCATGGTCAGTCTCGGCTAAAAAATGGCTGACTCGCCTGACCGTAGCCCTGGCCCCGCTGGCGCTGCTGGTAGGGTTGGGGTTGGTCTTTCTAACGCCTGCCGGGCAGGGCGGGGGGACCGAGAGCATCCGCCGCTCGGCGCTGGCCCTGGCCGTGTTTATCCCCCTGGGCTTAAGTCTTATCCTGCTGCGGGCGCAGCGCGTTATCTCTGCCCAAATAACCGTAGCCCTGCTGGGCCTGCTTTTATTTGCTGACCTGGCCTGGTTCGACAGTTCGCTGCTGCGCTTTACGCCGCTCGAGCAAGCCCTGTTGCCGGGGCGGGCAGCGGCGGCATATCTGGCCCAAAAGCCGGGCTATTTTCGGGTATATTCGCCCAGCTACAGTTTGCCAATGTCAACGGCGGCTGCGGCGGGACTACACCTGGCCGACGGCGTCGAGCCGGTTCACCTGGCCCGATATGATGCGTTGATGGCCCGCGCCGGGGGCTATAACGATGCGGGGTTTAGCGTGACCATCCCCAAGTTTGGCCCCGGCCCCCTGGAAACATCGCTGCAAGCCGTCCAGCCCAATCTCAAGCTGCTGGGGCTGCTCAACGTCACCACTCTGGTCTCGGCCTTTCCTATGCCCTGGCCCGGCTTAACCCTGGAAACAGAAATTGACGGAACCTATATCTATCGCAACGAACTGGCCCTGCCGCGGGCCTGGGTAGCCCATCAAGCAGTCCTGGCTGAGGCAGATTGGCTGGGCCAATTAGAGGCGCTGCCGGAGGGGGGGAATGTGGCCGTCGTCGAAGACAGCGTTGAAAATGTTCAACGTTCAACCTTCAACGTTCAACGTTCACCCGTCGAAATTACCGCTTATACTGCCGACAAGATGGAGCTTGAAACGGAGATAACCCAACCCGGCTGGCTGGTAGTGAGCGAAATCTGGTATCCGGGCTGGCAGGCCACGGTTAACGGCTCGCCCCAGCCGGTGGAAAAGGTTAATGGTCTGCTGCGGGGTCTTTATTTAAGCCAGCCAGGGGCTTATCAAATCAGGCTGGTCTACCGGCCTGAGAGTGTGGTATGGGGGCAGTGGATTTCGGGGGTTACGGTGGTACTTCTGTTAGTGGGTGGGATGTTTTATGGCGCAATCCGACGCTCAAGCTAAATTACGGCAGGCAACAGGCGTAGCCATGATTTCGACCAGAGAGTGGCGCTGGGTAGTTGGGTGGGCCGGCGCGATCAGCTTGCTAACCTGCCTGCCTTATCTATATGGCTGGTGGCTGTCAACCCCGCAGATGCAGTTTAGCGGTTTCTTTATCGGGGTGGAGGACGCCAACTCTTACCTGGCTAAAATGCGCCAGGGTGCAGAAGGCGGCTGGCTGTTCCATCTACCTTACACGCCGGAGCCGCACCAAGGGGCTTATCTGTTCAGCTTCCACCTGCTGCTGGGCAAGCTGGCCCGGCTAGGGTCAATCCCCCTACCGTTGATGTATCACCTGGCCCGGCTGGTCTTTGGTCTGGGGCTGCTGTTGACTCTTTATTATTTCATCAGCTATTTTACGCCTCAAGTGGCGCAGCGCCGCTTTGCTTTTCTGCTGGCAGCTGGCGGCAGCGGCCTGGGCTGGTTGGTCATTGCCCTGCAACTGACGCCTCGCCTGGGGCTACCGCTGGACCTTTATGTGCCCGAAGCCTTTATCTTTCTGGTGCTGTTGCACCTGCCCCACCTGGCCTTGGCCGAAACTTTGCTGTTCTGGGCGGTGCTGTGGACCCTGCAAAGCTGGCAGACCAACCACTGGCTGCCCATCTTGGGGGCGGCCTGCGCCCTGCTGGGCGTCGCCTTAATTGCCGCCTTTTACGTGGGTGTGTTTGTGATAGTGCTGGGGTTGACCGCTTTAGTACTGACCCTGCGGGGCGGGACCATGCGCGGCACGGTGAACTTGTGGCTTAAACTGATCTGCGCCCCGCTGTTGAGCCTGCCCGTTTTATTGTATGATGCCTACGTTTTTAGCACTAACCCGGTTTTGGGGATCTGGAGCCAACAAAACCTGATCCTTTCGCCCGAACCCTGGCACTACTTGCTCGCCTATGGGCCGCTCATCCTCCTGGCAGTTTATGGAGGACTGCATCTGGGTAATTCTGCTGTAACTTCTGCCCCCTTCGGGCGAAAAATCGAGCTGACCTTCCTGGTGGTGTGGTGCCTGGTCTTTCCGCTACTGGTTTACCTGCCTTTTAATTTGCAGCGCCGCCTGGTGGTCGGGGTACAGCTCCCCCTGACCGTTCTGGCGACCGATGGCGTGTTTTACTTGACCAACCGTCTACGCTCTGACCGACAGCGCTGGCTACGAGCCGGACTGCTGGCACTTTTTAGCCTGACCAATCTGGCGCTGCTGCTGGGCGGGCTGGTTTCGATTTCGCTACGCCAGCCGCCCATTTTTCACCCAGCCAGCCAGCTTGAGGCCATGCGCTGGCTGGACCAGGCCGCCAACGGCGAGGTGGTTCTGGCGGTGTATGAAACGGGCAATGTGCTGCCGGCCTACGCCAACGTGCGAGCCTTTGTGGGGCACGGACCGGAAACCATCCATTCGGATGAAAAGCGCGCCCAGGCTCAACAATTTTTTACCGCTGCCACCAGCGACGCCTGGCGCAAAGCCTTGCTGGCCAAGTTCAACGTGGACTACGTTTATTACGGCCCCCGCGAAAAAGCTGCCGGTGATTTTGCCCCGGCCCGCGCGCCTTACCTGGAAGAAGTTTATAATCAGGGTGACGTTCAGATTTATGCGGTCAAACGTTAGCCGGCGGTCTGCTGGTTGAGGCTTATTCCTTTTGCCGCCGGGCATTCCACACCCCAGCGCCCACCAGCCCCAAAATAACCAACAGTGAAACAGCCGTAATTAACAGCCAGTTGCTCTTGGTATCAACAATACCGCCGGCAGCGGGCGCAATCACCGCCCCGGTAACGGGGGCAGCCGCCGGTTGGCCGCTGACAGAGGCCGGGGCCGCCACCCCGCCTGAACCTTTCAGCGCCGCATCCACCGCCGTAGTGGAAAGCTGGGTGAGCCGAGGGGCCAGCGCCGCCACGTCTACCTGGTTCAAAGGCGTCAACGAGACACAATCAACGGTAAAAATGGTGGTGCGCCAGTTGGGCCAACGTCGCCAGGCGTTGAGAAATACCGTTAGCCGGTTGGAACTGGGCTTGATAATGGTGTAATACTCCTGAATTCGGGCCAGGTCAGGGTCTTGGGGACCGGAAGTTTCAAACTCCAGCTCTTGCTCACGCCAGGGTAAAGAGGTCCACTTCTCGTGCGGCGTCGCCTGCCAGTCAGTACCACCGCCCTGATCAAAAAAGACCTCAAGCCGGTTGTTAATATCAGGCGAGCCGGCCCCCGGCTGACTCTGAATCGCGCCCTGCATGGCAAAAAGATACTGCTGGCCCGGCGTCACCGAGACAGTTTGGTAAATCCCCAGGCGGGCATCTGGCTGGTCCGAGGATTGAATGTGGAACGACAACGATAGGGCGCTGTTGGTGAAAAGCCTGAAATCATCAGGACAGACCAGGGCAAATCCTTCATTACCATAAATATTGTATTTACCGTAAGCCTGGCTTTTAAACCAGCCCCAACTATTGGGAATCCAGCCGGTTTCAGGGGGTTCAAAACCTAACTCGGGTGCGCCGTAAAAATCAGCTTCAAAGTTACCATTAGTCAGAAGGTTGTCGGCGTTAGCCAGACTCCTAAAAACAGGGTCGCGCAAAGCCGGGTCGGTGTAAGGGGTAGCTTGAGAGGTGACGGGGGTGGGTTCGAGCGGCAGTTCTTCGCAGGCCAGCCCGTTGCTGTTACTATCCAATTCGTGAATGTCGCCGCGGCCTTGAGCCTGGCAGTCGTCATAGCAGGACTGGGCTTCCTGTTGGTACTGAAAATTGTTACAATTGTAGATGTCACTGGAACAGTAACAGGCATCCTCCGCCTGCTGCGGAGGGCGGGCAGCGGGCGGCTGTGGGTCTACCTTTACCTGATCAACGATGCTGGCCGCTCGGGCGGGGGTAGAATGGAGATTGCTGCTCCACCAGGAAACGCCGCTCACAACAAGGAGGGCCAGGATGATGAGGATACTCCACTGGCCTGATTTTTTACTGTTTTTTAGGGGCATGGCTCACCTCGCGTAACGGCACATCTTGTAAACATAACTAAATTATAACACCTTTTTCAAAAAAGATAAAGGGGCGATTTGAGACTCCGGCGGGCCTATAACTTGACACTAAACCCGCTCAATGATATGCTTTTGGTAAGAAACTTGCCTGTAGCCTGGACAGATTTGCCCTGAGTCAAGGCTAAACTAACCTCAAGGCTCGGCCCTTTCTACGCCACGTTGTCCATAATTCTACAAAACTATTTTTTGCCACGCCGGCAACTGGCGCATGCCTTCTGGCAAACCCATTATCTTTATCAAATTTCTGGTGGGAGTTAAAATGAGCGACTTTGATCAAACGGTTTATTCGGGTAGAGGCACCTCCGAGGTGAGCGGCGCGCCCCAGCCGGCCACCCCGCCCCCGGCCAAAAAGCGTAACCCCTGGCTGATTGCTGCCGGGGTCGGCTGCGCCTTATTGCTCTGTGTGGCCCTATTGGCCGGTGTGGGCATTTATCTGGCCCGCGACCAGCTACAGGACACCCTGGCCGGCCTGAGTGGAGCAACCGCGACGCTTGCTCCAACGTCAGAAACTCCCACCTCAACCGCCACCCTGTCGGCGGCCTCCGCCACCGAAGAAGCTACGGTTGAGGTTATTGTTGAGACTGCCGAACCTACCGCTGAAGCCGAAACCCCAATTGAAACGGAGACGCCCGCCCCCCCCAGCGAGCCGGAATTTGGCCCCATCACCTTTGCCCTGGGCGCTACGGAAAATTACGAGCCGATTGATCCCGGTTTGACCTTCCAGGAAGGCATTACCCAGGTTCATGCTATTTTTGAGTACAGCGGTATGTCTAAAGATTATACCTGGGAGCGGGTCTGGTATCTGGACGGCAAAGAGGTTTTGCGTAACGCCCAAAAATGGACAGGTGATGAAACCGGCGTATTTGATTATTTTATTGATGCCGGCAATAATCCCCTCTTTCCAGGTGAATGGACCCTGGAACTTTATGCGCAGGATGAACTGCTGCAAACCGGCAACTTTACCATCGAAGCAGAAATCGAGCTGGCCCAAAGCACCGACGAAGCCGAACACGCCGCCGATCTGACCACACCCACCGCTGAAGCCGAAACTCCCACGCCCGCATCCACACCTGCCCCAACCAAACCTGCGGCCAGCAGCGGTGGTGGAGTCTACAAGTTGGCTTACACCAAGTGGGATGGCGGTCAGCACAATCTCTACGTGGCCGACACGAACGGGCAGGGCGAAAAGTTTCTGCTCAACCGGGCTGCCGGCCCTTCCTGGACCCCCAACGGCCAGCAAATCTTCTTTTTTGGTGAAGCTGGTATTGACCGGCAGCATCTGGCCGATGGGCGTGATTTTGTCTTCGACGGTGTGAGCAACGGGATTGTGGCTTTGCTTAATGCTGCTGCTCTGCCCTCGGCTGATCTGGCGGTGCTGCAACAGCCGGTTGATTGGAAGCAAGGCACGGCCCGCTGGGCCAGCGTTTCGCCCGATGGGCAAATGGTAGCCTTCGATGCTAAACCTGGTGGCAGTGATTACCGTATCTACTTTTTGGGTACAGCAGATAATCAACAGTTCCGCTTTGAGATTTTGGGCGAACAGGCCGACTGGTCGCCCGACAGCCAAAAAGTCGTTTATCGCTCCGGGCGCGATGGCAAAACCGGCATCTGGATTTCCAATCGAGATGACTCCGGTCATACCCTCATTACCAATGGCGGCTCTGACTCCTTCCCGGCCTGGTCGCCCGACGGCAAAACCATTGCCTTTAGCCGTGACGAGGGCGGCAATGTGGACATCTATCTGGTCAATGTGGATGGCAGCAACCTGCGCCGCATCACCGAAGCGCCCGGCCCCGACAGCCTGCCTACCTACACCCCCAGCGGCGATATCATCTTCCGCAGCGCCCGCAGCGGCAATTGGGGCATCTGGAAGATGAGCGGCGACGGGTCCAACCAAAAAGAGATTATCCCCAACGCCGGCGTCGGGCCGGATTGGGCTTATAGCAAAATGGATGTGAGATAGGTAGTAGGTAGTAGGTAGTAGGTAGTAGGGGATAGTAGATAGAAAACTATCTTCTATCCTCTATCTTCTATCTTCTATCCTCTATCTTCCTTCTATTTACGGTTTAACATGCGTATTCGAGTTGACTCTATCGGCTGCCGGCTGAATATTAGCGAAGTTGAAGAAATGGCGCGGGCTTTTGCCGGGGCGGGGCATCGCCTGGTAGGGCCGGGCGAGCTGGCCGATTTGTATGTTTTCAATAGCTGCGCGGTTACCCACGTGGCCTCGCGCAAATCGCGCCAGATCATTCGGCAAATGCGTCGAGCGAGCCCGCAGGCGGCGGTAGTAGTTACCGGCTGCTACGCCGAACTGGCCCCCCAGGAAATTAACGCCCTGGGGGTTGATTTGCTGGTACCCAACGAACAAAAGGACCAGTTGCCGCAAATTCTGGCCGAGGCCGGCCTCTTGCGCGACGCCGACCCCATTCCGGCAGTGGATGCGCCCTCCTTCATCCCCCTCTCCTCCCTGGCCGGCGAGATCGAGGGCAGCCACACCCGCGCCTTTGTCAAGGTTCAGGATGGCTGCGACAACCGCTGCACCTTTTGTATTGTCACCGTAGCGCGGGGAGCCAGCCGCAGCCGCCCGCTGGCCGAAATTGTGGCCGAAATCAATCGTCTGGTTGGCCTGGGCTACCAGGAAGCCGTTCTCAGCGGCGTCCATCTTGGTTCTTACGGTCATGACGGGGGCGATGCGCACGGTCTGTCCCATCTGGTGCGGACAATTCTGGCCGAAACCGATTTGCCCCGCCTGCGTCTATCATCGTTGGAGCCGTGGGATTTGGACGCGGACTTTTTTGAGGCGTGGCAAAATGAACGGCTTTTGCCCCATTTGCACCTGCCCCTGCAAAGCGGCTGCGATGCCACCCTGCGGCGCATGGCCCGCCGCACCAATCAGGCCCAATTTGCCGCCCTGGTCGAGGCTGCCCGCGCCGCCATCCCCGATGTCTCGATCACAACCGATATTATCGTCGGCTTCCCCGGCGAAACCGAGGCCGAATTTGCCGAGTCCCTGGCCTTTGTCGAACAAATGCAGTTTGCCAAGCTGCACATTTTTCGCTACTCGCGGCGCGAGGGCACGGCGGCGGCCAGTATGCGCGGCCAGGTCCCGGCTCCGCTGGCTCAGGAACGCAGCCAGCGCATGCACCTCTTAAATGCCAGTTTGGAAGATTCATTCCGGCGGCAATTTGTCGGGCGGACGCTGCCGGTGCTCTGGGAAAGCCACGAGCCGTACGGCTTTGGCCTCCAATGGAGCGGACTGACCGGCAACTACCTGCGCGTTGTCACCCACACCAGCCCAGAAGTCAATCTACGTAACCGGGTTATTGACGCTCACCTCGTTGAAACTGCGCCGGCAGCCCTGCTGGGGCAGTTAGCTCCGGTTTTTGGCGGCTTCCCGGCGGGGATAAGGTTTGAGTTAATACCCAGTCAATCCCTAATCCCCTAATCCTGGCCCAATCAAAGTAGGCACAAATTTTTCCGCCGGTTTTTCCGGCGGTTCTAATATCGCCAGAATGGTGACAACCAGCAAAGCCAGCACAATAACACCGATGAGCAGGCTGATTTGTTTGGGGCCGAAACGTCGGGAGGGAGTTCTACGCCATCTTGAATTCATTCGGCCAATCCATCGCTTTGGCGATAGGCCCACCGGGTGAAGGCCATGATGACGGTAATCATAATAAAAGCCGTCAGCGCCATAAAAGCAATGGTGATAAAACCCAGGTAATTAACCCAAACCACGTTGCAAGGCACGCCCGCCGAACAAGCCGTAGACTGCTCCAACACCCCCTTTTCAATCAGATAATGATAGGTTGAAACCCCCATCCCCAGAATTGAAAAAGGCAGTACATAATTGGGCAGATATTCGTCGTGCTTGAAAATGCCGACCAGAATAATCAGCGTCAGCGGATACATCAAAATCCGTTGGTACCAGCACAAGGTACAGGGAATAAAACCGGCCACTTCGCTGTAGTACAAACTGCCCAGCAGCGCCGCCAAAGCCGGGGCCAGCGCCAGATAAGCCCCATATTGTTGAAAGAAAGAGACCGTCTTGTTCATCTTGTCCACCCTGAATCAAAGTATCCCCAAATAGTAACTCAACTTGCCCAATTCGCCAAGTGCATACACGCCCTTCCCATTTGCGCGATTTGAGAGAATGGAGAAAATCAAAGAGATTTACGATTTTAGATTTCAGATTTACGATTAAGCTCCGTAAATCCCAAATCGTAAATCGTAAATCATAAATCGTAAATTTATCAGGGAGTCTTCCAATGCCGGAAAATCTTCGCAGCAAACTCATTACTGAGGGGGTGCAGCGCAGCCCCAATCGTTCGATGCTTCGCGCCGTAGGGTTTGGCGACAACGATTTTGATAAACCCATTGTCGGGGTGGCCAATGGCTACAGCACCATTACCCCCTGCAACCTGGGCCTGGGGATTTTGGCCAAGCGAGCCGAAGCCGCCTTGCGCGAGGCCGGGGCCATGCCCCAGATGTTTGGGACCATCACCGTCAGCGACGGCATTTCGATGGGCACCGAGGGCATGAAATATTCGCTGGTTTCGCGGGAGGTGATTGCCGACTCGATTGAGACGGCGGTGCAAGCCCAGGCCATGGACGGGGTGCTGGTCGTCGGCGGCTGCGATAAAAATATGCCGGGGGCGATGATGGCCATGGCCCGCATGAACATCCCCTCGATTTTTGTCTACGGCGGCACCATCAAGCCCGGCCAGTACGATGGCCGCGATCTGGACATTGTCAGCGTCTTTGAGTCGGTTGGCCAATACAGCGCCGGCAAAATTGACGCCGAAACCCAGTTGGAAATCGAGCGCCACGCCATTCCGGGGGCCGGCTCCTGCGGCGGCATGTACACCGCCAACACCATGTCGTCGGCCTTTGAAGCGATGGGCATGAGCCTATTTCGTTCCTCAACCATGGCTGCCGAAGATACCGAAAAAGAGGACAGCACCGCCGAATCGGCCCGTGTTTTGGTCGAGGCCATTAAAACGCAGCGCCTGCCCCGCCAGATTCTGACCCGCAAAGCGTTTGAAAATGCGATTGCCGTCGTCAATGCCTTGGGCGGCTCGACCAACGCCGTGTTGCACCTGCTGGCTATTGCCCACGCCGCGCAGGTCCCCCTGACCATTGACGATTTTGAAACCATCCGCCGGCGCGTGCCGGTGTTGTGCGACCTGAAACCATCGGGCCGCTATCTGACCGTTCATTTTCACCAGGCCGGCGGCGTGCCCCAGGTGATGAAGATTTTGCTGGCCAATGGCGTTTTGCACGGCGACGCCCTGACCATTACCGGGCAAACCGTCGAGGACACCCTGCGCGGTATTCCCGATACGCCCAACCCTGACCAGCAGGTGATTTACCCCTTCGCTAAGCCGCTCTATCCGCAGGGCCATCTGGTGGTGCTGCGCGGCAACTTGGCTACCGAGGGCGCTGTAGCCAAAGTGACCGGCATTAAAAGCCACCATATCACCGGTCCGGCTCGCGTTTTTGAGTCAGAAGAGACCTGCCTCGACGCTATCCTGGCCGGCCAGATTAAAGAAGGGGATGTGGTGGTTATTCGCTACGAAGGGCCAAAAGGCGGCCCCGGCATGCGCGAAATGCTCTCACCCACCTCGGCCATCATTGGGGCCGGGCTGGGCGGCAAAGTGGGCTTGATTACGGATGGCCGTTTCTCCGGCGGCTCATACGGGCTGGTGGTCGGCCACGTAGCCCCCGAAGCCTATGTCGGCGGAACGATTGCCCTGGTGCAAGAAGGCGACTCGATTACGATTGACGCCGAACAACACCTGCTTCAGTTGAACATCGCTGATGAGGAATTGGCCCGGAGACGCGAGAAGTGGCAGCCGCCCGCGCCGCGCTACAATTACGGGGTGCTGGCCAAATACGCCCGGCTGGTTTCCACCAGCAGCCTGGGCGCGGTAACCGATTTGAATCTGTAAGGACGACCGGGGACGGAAGACCCCCACCCTAACCCTCCCCCTAATGGGGGGAGGGAAGGGAGGGGGTACGGTCTTCGGTCCAGGGAGTCAAAATGACCCTCAAAGAAAAAACTTTCCAACTTTTTAAGCAGCACTTTGATACTGCGCCCACCCATTTCTTCCGCGCGCCGGGGCGGGTGAATTTGATTGGCGAGCATACCGATTACAACGACGGTTTTGTGCTGCCCTGCGCTATCAACTACGAAACCGTTATCGCCGCCAGTCCACGCTCAGACCGGCAGATCAGCGTAGTGGCGGCCGATTTCGGCCCGCAGACCAGCGGCTTTGATCTCGCGGCCGAAATTACCCATGATCCGGCAGCGCCCTGGAGCAACTATGTGCGCGGCGTCGCCTGGGCTTTGCAGCAGCGTGGACACGCGTTGGGTGGGGCTAACCTGGTCATTGCCGGAAATGTGCCCAAAGGCGCAGGCTTGAGTTCATCGGCTTCGTTGGAGGTGGCGGTGGGCCTGGCGCTGACCCGCCTGAGCGGCCTCGATGTTGACCTCAAAACACTGGCTCTGACCGGTCAGCAAGCGGAGAATGATTTTGTGGGGATGCGTTGCGGCATTATGGACCAATTTATTGCCGCGTTGGGCCAGGCTGATCATGCCCTGCTGATTGACTGCCGCAGCCTGGACGAACGAGCCGTGCCGATTCCGCCGGGGGTGGCGGTGATTATTGCCAACAGCAATGTCAAGCGCGGGTTGGTGGACAGCGAGTACAACACCCGCCGCCGGGAGTGTGAAGCGGCGGCCGCTCACTTTGGCGTGCCGGCCCTGCGCGATGTTTCACCTGATGTCTTTGCCCTGCACGCCGACGAATTGGATGACACGGTGGCCAAACGCGCCCGCCACGTCATCACCGAAAATGCCCGCACCGAAGCGGCGGCTGAAGCCTTAGCCCAGGGCGATTTGAAGCGGATGGGCCAGCTCATGGCCGAGTCGCATGTTTCCATGCGCGACGATTTTGAGATTACTGTCCCGCCGATTGACGCCCTGGTTGAGATTATTGGCGAAGTGATTGGCGAGGCTGGAGGGGTGCGGATGACCGGCGGCGGCTTTGGCGGCTGCGTGGTCGCCCTGGCCCCGCAGGAGCTTGCGCCTGCCGTAGAAGCGGCAATTGCCCAAAAATATCCGGCTGCTTCCGGCCTGGAGGCGACCGTTTATATCTGCCAGGCCTCCGCCGGGGCAGGAGAGCTATAGTCCTCTCATAAACTCTTCTTTAAAAGTCTCAGTGGATCCAATTTTTCACCGTAGCTGGCGCATCCCTATGCGTCAGCGGGCGGCATAGGGATGCCACCCTTACGGGAAATTTGGATCTACTGAGACTGAGTAGATCCAAATTTGAGGAGCCAGCACGCCTTCGTGCGGCTCCGTTCAGCACGAAGGCGTGCCTCACTCCTCGACAATTGGAGCTACTGAGTTTTGCAGCCCTGCTGAACGCCGCCACAGATAAATCCCAACCATTATTGCCAACACAATAAAGGGAATAGCCAGGCCCAGCAGCAGGCCCAGGCTCAACCCCTGGGTGACGGTTTCGGTGAAAGCGACCTCGGCCTCACCGGGTTCACCCGTTACAGACACGGTAACATCCCACTGGCCTGTATTTTGCACCTCAAAATGAGCCACATAATCATAATCATTGCCGGCGTTTTTGTGGCTCGCTTCGGCGGTGAGCGTTTCCCCGCCCTCACGGGGGGTGGCCTGAATGGTGACAACGGCATCGCGCCTGAGTTGGTTGGTGTGAATATCTGTCACCCGGACCCAAACGCTCATCTGGCCCACCGTCACCGGCAGGGGCGAGGTAGCCACCAGCAGAATGTAAGGCCCAATCCGCTCATCGCTGACCCTGATTTTGCTGCCACCTGTACCGGGGCCAATGGCTTGAACTGCCGCTGGCATGAGTAGAGTCATGAGCAGCAAAAGCCCAATAATAAATTGGAGTCTAGGGCGACAAGATTTCAATGAGAGCAAAGGTAACTTCATAACATAAAATGTAATTTTATTTGAAAAAGGACGTTGTTAAAATCAAGGTCCGGTCATCGGGGTGGGGCATGGGCACCCGGCCGGTGCGAATCGCTTCCCACATGTGCCGGAACACGAGGCCCGGATTTCCTAACGAGTCGGTCGAAAAATAGGTATGGCCAAAGGTATCATATTTGCTATTAAAATCGTCACAATCAATAGCATAGACGTTTTTTGGCACTTTGGCCATATCCTCCGGCCCGGTATGGCCCAACCGGCGCGAAGCCACATCGTTTTTCAAATTAGCCACCTTGCTGGCCCGCAAAGCCAGGTCGTCTGAGGCGTAATAAACAACCACATTGCGGGCCGCATCACAGATATATTTGCCCCCGTGATCTTCCTCAAGCGATTCATTGACCACATCGGCGGCGGCCATGAAAATGTTACGAAAGATAAGCGGTACGCCGCTGGGCCGGTAGTAATGAACCACATTGTCAAAGGTAGCTCGCAGCACCCGGTTGCCCATCGAGTGGGCCAGGATGTTGATGCGTTTCAGGCAGGGGGCGCTCAGGTTACTGCTTTCATCGCGCCAGCCGAGGAATTTTTCAAAGACCCGGGCAAAGGCATAGCCGCTGGCATCGGCGGCAATCTGGTCATCAAAATAATCCTGTACCGCGCCCATATCAGCATCACAGGGCCAGATCATCGGCAGCACCAGCACTTCATTTTTTTTCTGCTGGTCAAACAACCATTGCAGCAGTTCGGCCCTGGGGAATACAGAAGGTTCCGGTAAATTTGAATAGCCGTGCAAATACACCAGCATCTGGTTGTAAGGCGAGTTTTTTAACTCGTCGAGGAAATTCTGGCTGCCCACTTCTTCATAATCATCTATCGCATTGCGCCGGCAGAAGTAGACCGACTGCTGAGCCTGGTTGTCGCTCAACTTAAAGGTGATTTTTCGGCCCACTTTCAGTTTTATGGATTGGTCAAGGACACGATTGGTGATGAACAGCATGATTCCTCCTTATGATAGTTATCAGTAGTCAGTAGCCAGTTATCAGTTGCTTTTTCGTGCTGGTTACGGTTTTGAAACCGTAACCTATCCTCGCCGGATTTTAATCCGCCGCTGCGTTTGGACAGGGGATCAGGTATTCACCCAGGCCCGCGCTGCGGCGGCTCAAGCCGGTTGAGGACGGGTGGCGATGACATCGTCGCCACCATAAAAATAAACGCCAAGTCCAAGGCATCGGGTACATTTGCTTGTTGGGCCGCCGAGTTGACAATTAGTTCTCATTGGTTATGTCGGTAATAAATAACTGACTTTCGTCTCCTCAATAGTGATAATGCCTTGTTGTTGTAAATCCTGAATGAGTGTGGCAAGCTCGTCATCAGAAAGACGTTTTTGAAAAAGCGCGTTGAGAGTACTGGTTAAGGTCTTTACTGTCCTCGGCTTGGAGGTACCACGCTGCTGAAAGTTCGCAATGATAACAGCAAGCTTTTCTGATTGGGAAGTCGCAGTTGATGCTTTCACAAGGGGGATATCGGTTACGTCACGAGACCGGCAAACGCGTATCTTTAATGCCTTGAGATGTTGAATTAGAGGATCAAAACCTGTATCTTTTGAGATGATATGGAAGTAAACATCTGGTTGCTGTGCGGAAAGTTGGCCAATGTAGAACGCAATATGAAAGTCCAGAGAGTTGGCGCCATTGCCAGAGATTTGGATGTACTGGGCGCGGGAGCCGAAGCGTTGAAGCGCCGCAGCGGTTTCGAGTGAGATTTTGGTCTGGTGAGCACCAACAAAAACAAGCACTTGGAAATGCTCTTGGTTAAGAAGATCAAGCGCCTTGGGTTGGACATTCTCGTAATCGATGAGGACGTAATTGATTTTCATGTCGATCCCCTGTAAATATGGTGGATGGAGAGAGTAAGGCTATTTAAAGAGCATTATACACAAGGTGTACACAAGATACAGAAGCGGCCCAACTATATTTTCACCCACCCCTCACAACCCCATAAAAATCGTGCCCCGCATCTCCATCGGCTGGAACATGATCCACAGGGCGGCGACTAGCATCAGCAAGGCCAGGCCGCCCCAGGGTAGGAAAGCGCGCAGGGCAATAGCTCGATTTCGATAGTGGTGCAGGGCAATCTGAAAAGCGACTACCAGCGAACCAAACAAACCCAGGTAAAGAAAGACCGCCTGGATGGGAAAAAGCCAATCGAGAGGGACCAGGGGGCCAAGCTGCCAGTAGGGCTGGCCGGCGGCAAAGCCGCTATCGTTAAGGTAAGCTTGCAGCACCGGGATCAGGGTTAACGCGCCGGTGAGAAAATGAAAGGCGTAATGAGCCAGCCACATACCAAAGCCAAGCGGGGCCAGGCTGAAAACAAAACGGCGGGCAATCAGGCCTAGGGGTTCGTGGCTCTGGCCGGCCAGGCGGCGGCTGAGAAAGCTGGTAACCGTTAAAAGAACCGCCGGAATAAGGGTAAAACCGATAATAAAAATCAACAGCAGGCCCGGTATTTCGGAGGTGAGGCCGAGCCAGTTAGCCAGATTTTGCCGCAGCACGTAGACCGGGCTAATCATGCCAAAGGCGTTCAGGTAGGCCCCAAATGTTAACACGATCACCAGGGCGGCCAGGTCCCAACGCTGGCTAAAGCGGCCAAGCCCGGAACGGCGGGGATCGGCCCACAGTTCCTGGGTAGGGATGCGGGCCAGCAGTCCAATATTATCGTGCGGACAGGCGTGAACACAGTCCAGGCAAAACGTGCAATCCAGGTTACCCACCTTTTTCTCCTGGAACAACCACAACTCGCAGCCGCGCTGGCCGGTGCGCCTATTCCCGGCGATACAATCCTTGGTGGAGCAGGCACTACAGGTGGCCGCGCTGCGAATTTTGATCTCAGCCGGGCTGTTGAGCGAGCCAAAAAAGTTGAATTGGCCCAGCGGGCAGACATATTTGCAAAAAGCCGCCCCCTGAAAAAAGGTATCTACCACCAGCGCCCCCACAAAGTAAGCGGCAATGATCCAGGCCGTCCACCAGGGGCTGGCCCATAAACTAAACAGTTCATAGGCTATAAAAAAGAGAACCAACAAGCTGACGGCCAGCCACTTATTCCGCATCACCCGAGGCGTAACCCGCTGCCAGCCCAAGCGCAGGCCGAGCCAGCGCCCGGCCTCACGCGGCAGCATAAAAGGGCAGGCCAGACAAAACAGATTGCCTACCAGCAGCAACGCCAGCACCACCAGCCCCCGGTAGTGAACCCAGGCCGTAACCGTAGCCAGGTTTTTGGGCGCTTGTTGCGGCCCAAACAGGCCATCAAAAACAATAAACCCGCTGGCAATTAGCAGAACCGTTTGCAGCGTCCGCCGGGCGTGTCGCCAGCGCAAAAAAGGGCCAAGCAGCGGCCAGGTCAACAGATCGGCGGCTGAACGGCGGGATACGTTTAAAGTTTGGTTTGTTTTGAGCAACGATCGTGGCGTCATCAGCAAGCGGCAGGTAGCCTGTCTTTGATTATAACACGAGAAGGGGCGATGGTAAAGGCTAAGTGATTGTCCAAAAATAAGTTCCCCCAAGTTCCTACGAGTTCCCTGGGAACTAAGGGAACTCATAGGAATTCAAAACGGGAAATAAATTCTAGACGTTTACTAAGGCAGTTCCAAGATTTAAATCCTTCAAGGACGCGTGGTGCATGGTGCGTAATGCGTAACGTAAATGCACCACGCACTACGCACCACAAGAATTGATGTTTTATTTTCTTGGAATTGCCTAAGCTTCAAACGGTGCGTTCGGATTTGGGGGCGAGTTTTCAAAATCGCGCCCTTCGATACGCCCTTCGTTTCACTCAGGGCTACTCAGGACGCGAACACAAATTGAACACGCCTGCTTCAAGCGCGATTAAAGTTTGACAGCTTGGACAGGGGCAAGTATAATAGCCCATCCCTGTGAAAAAATACACTAAAATAATCACAAAGTTTTCTAAGTCATACAGTTTGACAGGATTACAACTGTTGGTATAGAATAGCGCCGTTCAAGGGGGAGCGACCCAGCCACAGCTATTCCCTCGTTCTCCCCCCTTTTGGCCTCGTAAATACATATCTTAGCAAAGGAATAGAGGTTTAATGCGCTCAATCAAACCCGTTCAGTTCAAACGTATGTTGAAGGCGATTTCTTACCTTAGCCTTTTGGGGACGCTGCTGGGGCTGCTGCCGGCGGTGGCTTTGGCCGCTCCGCCCTCCCCTCTGGACCCGGCTTCGCCTGCGGCAAGATCCATTGCCAACTTACATACGATTACCCTGATCGTTGCCACCCTAGTCTTTTTGATTGTCTGCGGTTTGTTGATTTATTCGCTGGTCCGCTTTCGGCGTAAATCGGCCAATGACCCGGAGCCGGATCAGAGCTTTCACGGCAACACCACCCTGGAAGTTATCTGGACCATTATTCCCGTGGGTATTTTGGCGACGCTGCTGGTCTTAACCTATCAAACCCTGCAAGATATTAGTCCCGACCGGCCGACTCAAATGACCATCCGCGCCATTGGCAAGCAGTGGCTGTGGGAAATTCAATACCCGGATCACAACATCAAACTGACCAATCAGATTAGAGTGCCGGTGAATACCGACGTTAAAGTAGAAATAACCTCTCAAGATGTCATCCACAGCTTCTGGATCCCCCAAATGGGCGGCAAAAAAGATGCGGTACCAGGCTATTTGAGTACCACCTGGTTCAAGGCCGACCGGCTGGGCACGTTTCACGGCCAATGCGCCGAATATTGCGGCCTGGCCCACTCAAAAATGCCCATCGAATTGGTAGTGCTCGACCAGGCCAGCTTCGATTTGTGGGCCGAGGCGACTGCCGAGCAGCAGGCCAACGCCTCAGCGCAAGGAGAGCTTTTATTTGGCACGGCGGGCTGCGCTGGCTGTCACGCTATCAACGGCCAGGGCGGGCAAATTGGCCCCGAACTAACCAACGTTTACGTTGACAAAGGGCCTGACTACATTCACGAGTCAATTGTCAATCCCAATGCCGTGCTTGCCGCCCAATGTCCCACCGGCGCCTGCCCGGCCGGGATAATGCCTCAAAATTTCAGCGAAATTCTGAGCGAGGATGACATCAACAGTATCATCGAGTACCTCAAAGAGGTCTCTGGGGCGACGGAATAAGTTCGGACAATTATGAGGAGGAAAGATTAATGCGACATCCCAGCAAAAAGTTGGTTATTACTACACTGGTCAGCCTACTGATTGGCTACGGCGTTTCCTGGGTGATTATGGCCGGTGTGCTCGACGCGCCGCTACGGCTCTATGGCTTTGGCAATTTAACCTATGTGGCTATTTTGGTAGCCTTTTTGCTCCTTGTTTTTCTGGATGGCCCCCTCCAACTTAGAATGTTTGATTGGCCGAAAGCCGACGAGCGCAAGAAGAGTCCCGCTAAAACCAAGCCCTACACCGGCATTGCTGATTGGCTGACCACCGTTGACCATAAAAAAATCGGGATTATGTATTTCCTGTTCAGCTTCTTTTTCTTCCTGGTGGGCGGTCTTTTAGCCCTGGTTATCCGGGCTGAATTGGCCCTGCCCGGTCTGCAACTGGTCACCCAAGCCCGCTACAACGAGTTTTTCACCATGCATGGCACCACCATGATTTTTCTGGGGATTATTCCGCTGCTGGCCGGCTTTGCCAACTACGTGGTGCCGCTGCAAGTAGGGGCCAGAGATATGGCTTTCCCCCGGCTCAACGCTTTTGCCCTGTGGCTGCTGGTGTTTGGCGGCCTGCTGCTCTACGGCAGCTTCTTTTTTGAAGGCGGCGCTGCTGGCGGCTGGACGGGCTATGCGCCCCTGTCAACCGCGCAGTATTCTCAGGGAGCGGGCATGGATTTGTGGCTGGTTGGCCTGTATACCGTCGGGACTTCGTCTATTTTGGGGGCCATCAACCTGATTGTCACCATTCTCAATATGCGCGCCCCTGGCATGGGCCTCAACCAGATGTCGCTGTTTACCTGGACGGTGCTGGTGCAGTCTATTCTGATTATCTTCGGCACCCCGGCTTTGGCGGCGGCGTTGACCCTGCTCTTTATCCAACGCAACTTTGGCGCTCATTTCTTTGGCGCTGAGGGCAATCCGGTTTTGTGGCAGCACATGTTCTGGTTTTACTCGCACCCGGCGGTTTATATTATGGTCCTGCCGGCTATGGGCATTGTCTCTGAGGTGCTGCCGGTGTTTGCTCGCAAACCCATCTTTGGCTACCGCATGATTGCCTACTCCACGGTGGCCATTGCCGTTTTAGGCTTTATTGTCTGGGCGCACCACATGTTTACTGCCGGAATTAGCTACGGCTTTCAACTTTTCTTTATGCTCGGCTCGATGGTGATTGCCGTGCCGACCGGGGTCAAAATTTTTAGCTGGATTTTTACCCTGTGGGGCGGTTCGATTGAGTTCAAAACGCCGCTACTCTTTGCGGCCGGCTTTATTGTCACCTTCACCATCGGCGGCATCAGCGGCGTTTTTGCTGCCATTGTGCCGATTGACACCCAAATTCATGATACCTATTACATTGTCGCTCACCTGCACTATGTGCTCTTTGGCGGCAGTATGATGGGCATTTTTGCCGGGATTTACTTCTGGTATCCCAAAGTCACCGGGCGGATGATGAACGAAACCCTGGGCCGGTTCCAATTCTGGCTGGTCTTTATCGGTTTCAACTTGACTTTCTTCCCTATGCACATTCTGGGGCTGTTGGGCATGCCGCGCCGCTATGCCGATTACGATGCCGGGTTAGGCTGGGAAAACTTGAACCTGTTGATTACCATCGGCTCGTTTCTCATCGCCGCCTCGATTTTCCCCTTACTGTGGAACGCGATTTACTCAATGGTGCGCGGACGGGTCGCCGCCGCCGACCCCTGGCAAGCCAACTCCCTGGAATGGTGGACCTCCTCACCCCCGCCCGAATATAACTTCCTGGAAATCCCCACCGTCCACAGCGAGCGGCCTACCCGCGACTTGCGCTTGGGCAAAAGGCCCCCCACCGCCCCGCCGAGCGTTTCCCCGCCCGTCACTAGCCCGGCCCCTGCTTCAAAGTAGGTGGATGGCGTGAACAATTTAGCTGTCGTTCAATCCAACTTCAAATGTCTTGCCCTAATCACCGCCAGCGAGATGCTGGCGGTGATTCTGATAGGCGCGCTGGGGCGGGCCGCAAATACTGGATTAAGCTGGCTGGAATCGGCTTATTGGGCGGTGCTGTGCGCAAGCGTTTTGCTGACCCTTTTTACTGCTTTTGTCGGCTGGCGGAACTATCGTCCCTATCGCCTTATCTGGGGGCCAGCCCTGGCGGCTGTGGCGGCTGTCTCCGGGGTGGCACTTTTGGCGGCCACCTCGGCCAGCCAAGGGTGGGGCGTCGTCGCCGGCCTGCTGCTGATGGCGGCGCACCTCGGCCTGCTGCTTTTTGCCGCCATCGCCGCCGCTCTGCCTTCCACTTCTTTGAACCAGACCGGCGTCTCCGGTTCAAGCCAGCGCAGCTACCTCCGCTTTTTGCTATTTACCGGGGCGGCTATCCTGCTGCTGTTGCTAACTGGTACGGTGGTTAGCGGAAGCGGCGCCGGCCTGTCCTGTCCCGATTGGCCGTTATGTGAAGGGGAGATTTTTCCGGCCAATCCCTCGCTGGAGATGTTGATTAATCTGACTCACCGCTTTTCGGTGCTGGCGGTTGGGGTGGCGGTAGCGGCAATTGTCCTGCAAACGCGCCGCCGTTATCCCCAGCACGCCCTGTTGGTCAAAGCGGCTACGGCTTTGGGACTGCTGTTTTCAGCTCAGGTCGCCCTGGGTGGGCTGAATGTCGTGTTAAAACTGCCTGGCTTCATGAGCGCAGCGCACCTGACTTTGGCGATGACTATTTGGGGCAGTCTGGTGATTCTGGCTTCCAGCTACTACCTGACCGCCAAATCAACCCTGCCGCTGGAAGAAGAGCCGGAGCCAATCCCAAACTCACCCCTGGTCTCTCGTCAGAAGGCGGCCGTTTATTTCAAGTTGACCAAGCCCTGGATTTTGGTTCTGCTGCTGATTACCACCGCCGGAGCCATGTTCATCGCCGCCGAAGGAGTCCCCTCCATCTCACTGATTTTGTACACGCTGCTGGGCGGCGCATTAGCCGCCAGCGGGGCCAGCGTGCTGAACAGCTATGTTGACAGCGATATTGACCAGCTCATGTCGCGCACCTCGCGCCGGCCTACCGTCACCGGGCTGGTGACGCCGCAAGAGACGCTCTTTTTTGGCCTGTCACTCAGCACGCTGTCTTTTCTGGTTTTTACTCTCTTTGTCAATCCGCTCAGCGCCGCCTTGAGTACGTTGGGCATCCTCTATTACGTCTTTTTCTACACCCTCTATCTCAAACGGGCGACGATTCACAATATCATTATCGGCGGCGCAGCCGGGGCAATTCCGCCGCTGGTCGGCTGGACGGCGGTGACCCATAGCCTTGACCTGGGCGCGTTGTATCTGTTTGCCATTATCTTCTTCTGGACGCCGCCCCATACCTGGGCGCTGGCCCTCTTGGTCAAAAAAGATTACGCCAACGCGCGGGTGCCGATGCTGCCGGTGGTGGTAGGCGAAAAAGAAACCACCTACCAGATTTTTCTGTACTCGATTCTCCTGATTACGCTGACCGTGCTGCCTTTTGTGGCCCAGGTGATGGGCTGGCTCTATCTTTTGGGAGCAGTCGCCCTGGGCGTTCCATTTCTCTATTTGGCCTGGGCGCTGTGGCGAAACTATCAGAAAAGCAGCAGTAAAAAACTTTACAAATTCTCGCAGCTTTACCTGGCCCTGCTGTTCCTGCTGATGGCCCTCGACCGGACCTTGCTTTAGGGTATCGCGATGAATCTCGATATGTAGGGGCGAACCCTTGCGGTCGCCCAGTGGGGCAGGCGCGAGGCCGTGCCCCTACCCCAAATGATTGAGAAGATACGGTTATTTCGATGAATAAAAATGTTGAGCGAAAAAACAAAATTTTGATAGTGATTTTACTGGTCATTGCCCTGATTTCAGTTGGCGGAGCAGTGCTTTGGTTTAGTATGTATGCCCCAATGGTCCTAAAATAAAACAATTTACGTCACTGCTCAGGCATGTCATTTCGACCGCAGGGAGAAATCCCCAATACGTTACTTTTACATGGTGCGTCCTGGGGACGCTTCGCGTCGACCTTTGGTCTCGAAATGACATGAGCCTGAGTAGTAATCAATTTACGGAGTGTTTAAATATGTCTGACATCGTTGAAAATACTGTTCAAATCACCGAGTCCACTATCAAACCCGAAGATATTCACCTGCCGCCCAATAGCTATTGGCCGATTGTTTTAGCTTTTGGCTTTAGCTGTATTCTGGGCGGGTTGGCCTTAAATATCGCCTTGACCCTTATTGGGGTTGTTGTTACGCTCGTGTCTGCCATCGGCTGGGTCATCGAACCCGTTCACGCCGAGGAAGGCCACCATTAATTCCTTCAAAAATAACGGTCAGGTCACTGCGAGCCGCAGGCAAAGCAGTCTCCTACCCCGAAGAGGGGGATTGCTTCGGCCTACGGCCTCGCAATGACATTTTCATTATGGGTGGTGTGCCACTGGGTCATAACGACTCCTTCAAAAATAAAAAGCCCGCTGACCATTTTTAGCCAGCGGGCTTTTTGCTTGCAAACAAGGCTTAAATCAGATACCCGATTGCCAGAATGAGCACCAGGAACAGGGCAAAAATGACGGGCGTGATAAAGAAGATGGAGTAAATAAAGCTGTCAAATTTTAAATGCATGTAATACATGGCCACCAGGGTGGCCTTGGTAAAGGACATCACCACAAAGCC
This sequence comes from Anaerolineales bacterium, assembly GCA_015075405.1. Classification (GTDB taxonomy): domain Bacteria; phylum Chloroflexota; class Anaerolineae; order 4572-78; family J111; genus DSQQ01. The sequence goes on along the minus strand of JABTUK010000006.1, from coordinate 114,731 downwards.
GGTTCGGATCACTTCTTTAGGGACAGGAATGGAGTCAATAAAAAGCTCAGTCACGGTAATGATGGCGGTGATAATTGCCAGGGCAATAAAAACGGCCCAATAGTTAGGATGTTTGTGAGGTTTTGCCTCAATTTCGTCATGCGTCGTTACAGCGCTGCTCATTGTTTCCCCCTACACTTAAATTAAGTATACCAGACTAAAGAGTAACAGCCAGACAATATCTACAAAGTGCCAGTACAATCCAAAAATCTCAATCCCTAAGTTGTCCTGGGCTGAAAATCCACCCATCACTCCAAACGCTTTGAACAAAATAATCACCAGCCAGATCAAGCCGCCCACCACGTGCGCGCCGTGAAAGCCGGTCAGCGTAAAGAATGACGCCCCAAAAAGGGTGCCCATGCTCAGACCTTCATGAACAATTAATATAAAATATTCATAGCCCTGAACGCCAATAAAAAAGCTGCCAAAGGCCAACGTTACCAGCAAAAAGATACGGAACAGTTTTTGGTTCCCTTTCTGGATGGCTTCCAGAGCCAAAACAACGGTAAAGCTGCTGGTCAAAAGAATAAAGGTATTGAGGGCCGTCAGAGGAATATTGAGCAACTCGCGGCCCGTAGCCACCCCGTGAAAAGAGCCGGCCGGATCCTGCTTGCTGAGCACCAAAAAATTGGCAATAAGCACACTAAAAAACAGCACTTCGGAGGCGATAAAAACCCAAAAACCGAATTTACGGTTATCGAGACCTAAAGAAGGCGGGGGGTGAACAACCATATTTATCTTTCTCTCCTTCAACGTTAAAGAACTATCCGACCCAAAATAATGGGGACTATAATAATCACTTTCGCCGTCTTGTCAAACAAAAAGTTCAAGTTTGAAATCAGTGGGCCAATGAGTACAATCTTCCCCAGCGTACCTTTTCCAGCTCAGTACAGATGCCGGGGATGACCGAAGACCGCACCCCCGGTCTCCCGTCCCCGGTCTATTTTCAAAGGAGCTGTTACAAGCTAACGCACACCACCGATAATGAAAAGATAGCAGAGCCGTATGATTTCCCTGTCTACCGTCTACCGTCTACTATTTACAAAGGAGTTCCTGTGATGACCACCCCCACCTTGCTGGGATTAGCCACCGGCGTCCCTGAAAATCAGCACCGGCAAATGGAAATTCATGACCGCTGGTTGTTGCCTTATATCAACAGCCAGCGAGCGCGGGCCATTTTTGCCGCCGCCGAAATTGAGACCCGCTACAGCGTGCTGACCGATGCCACTTTTTTGGCCGCTGAACCGGGCACAAAAGCTCGCAATGACCTTTTTATGGCGGCTGCACGCCCCCTGGCGAAGACGATCATCGGCCAGGCGTTGGCTCAGGCTCGCCTGTCCCCCCGCGACATTGACCACTTCATCGTCATCTCCTGCACCGGCTTCGATAATCCCGGCCTCGACGTTGCTCTGGCCGGTGAGCTGGGCATGCGGCCCGATTTGCGGCGCTCCGCGTTGATCGGCATGGGCTGCCACGCCGGACTGACCGGCCTCGACCGGGCCATGCTCGAACTGGCCGCCCGGCCGCAGGGTCATGCCCTGGTCTTAGCCATAGAATTTGGCACGCTTCATTTTCAACATGGGGCCAGCCTGGAAAACATGGTCGCCGGGGCATTATTTGGCGATGGGCTGGCCGCCGCCGTGATTGGTCCAAATCCCGACAAAACAGGGCAGCCGCGCCTGCTGGACACGATGACTTTTAGCGACTACAGCGGCCAGGATTTGATGGGTTTTCACCTGTCTGACAAAGGCTACCAGATTCACCTGGCCACCCGCGTCCCTAAAGTTTTGCGCGACTTGGCGCCCACTTTGGTGAGCGACTTTTTGCAGCGCGCCGGTCTGGCTCAAGCCGATATTCGTTTTTGGGGCATCCATCCGGGAGGCGCTAAAATTTTAGACTATCTGGGCGAGGCGCTGAACTTGACCCCGGCGGACCTGAGCTACGCTCGCCAGGTGTTGCGCCACTACGGCAACATGTCCTCGGCTACCATCTTTTTTGTGCTCGACCAAATCATCCAGCAGGGCCAGCCTCAACCCGGCGACTACGCCCTGCTGCTGGCCTTTGGGCCTGGCCTGACGGTGGAGTTGTGCCTGGTGAGATGGTAATACAATTTACGATTTTAAATTTTGGATTTACGATTGGACAGAGTCAACATTTGTAATCGTAAATCGTAAATCGTAAATCGTAAATCGTTTAGTTCCCTCAGTTCTGACATTTGACAATTACCCTATTTTCGCCTACAGTCGAAATAGATTTGAAAATGATAACGACAACTTCTGATTTGGCTCAAAAATTAAGACAGGCCGGTTACAAACTGACCGGCTCTCGCCTGGCGGTCATCGAGGTGCTGGAAACCCACCCGGAGCATCTCGACCACAACCAGATTTTAGCCGCCGGCAAAAAAATCTATCCCCACCTCAGCCGGGCTACAGTTTACCGGACCATGGAACTGCTGGTCGAGTTGGACTTATTTCGCCCGCTTTACCTGAGCGATCCGACCCAACGTTTTATCTCCGCCAGCGGCGGGCATCATCATCTGGTTTGCTCCAAATGCGGCGCTATTTTTGAATTTGAAAATTGCCACGCCGACCAACTCAGCCGCGAACTGGCCGAAAAGTACAACTTTGAAATTCGCAGCCATTTGCTGGAATTTCAAGGCATCTGCCAGAACTGCCGCTAAAGGACCGCCGACCGATGACCGCCGACCGCCGCCACTTCTTTTTTGGTCCACAAACTCTCCCATTCAATTTCCGATCATCTGACTACTGGCATCTCAATGTCATTAAGTTAAGGATGTAGTATAGGGCCTTGTGTCCGCCCACAAGAGGCTAAACTACACTAACTTAACGACATTGACTGGCATCTGACTACTGATGACTGACTACTGATGACGACACTCGAAGCCCAACTACAACAAAAAAACGCCCAACTGGCCGCCATCCGCGAAATCAGCCGGGCAATTGCCGAGGCCCAAGACCTCAACGACACGCTTGACCTCATTACCCGCCGCACCACCGAGGTCATGCACGTCGAATCTTGCTCCATCTATCTTTACAACCCCACCCGCGACAAGTTGATGCTGGCGGCCACCACCGGCCTCAACAAAAGCGGCATCGGCGAATTTTATCTGCCCCACGGGGCCGGGTTGACCGGCTGGGCCGCCGAACATCGCCAGGTGGTGGCCGTGACAAACGCCTTTCAGGATGTCCGTTTTTACCGCATCCTCGGCTCCGGCGAGAGCAAATTCCCCTCGTTGATGGCCATGCCCCTGGTTAGCCGGGACCGCGTCATCGGCGCGGCCAATGTCCAAACGGAGGCCCGCCACGACTTCAGCGAGGATGAAATCGAGTTGTTTCGGTTTATCACCGAACTGGCCGCCACCGCCCTGGAAAAGGCTCAACTGGTCCACGCCGCCGTCGTCCGCGAGATGCACCACCGGGTAAAAAACAACCTTCAAACCATTGCCATGCTGCTGCGCTTGCAGATGGATCAGGAAAAAAAACTGTCGCCGCACGATATTTTGAACGAAACCATCAACCGGGTGCTGAGCATCGCCACCGTCCACGAGATTCTGTCGGAGGCCGGGGTAGACAAGGCCGGGGCGCTGGACCTGATCAAGCGCATGTCCAACACTATCTCGAACAACATGCTCAACCCGCAGGCCAAAATTCTGATCACCGTCAGCGGCGACAACATCGAGTTACCCTCGCAGCGAGCCACCAGCCTGGCCCTGGTGGCCAACGAACTGCTCCAAAATGCCCTGGAACACGGCATGGCCGGACGCACTGAGGGCACTGTTAGTATCAAATTGACCGGCGACAAGGGTCGTCTCCGCCTGACCGTCGCCGATGATGGGCGCGGTCTGCCCGAAAATTTTGAGATGAACGCCCACCTGGGGCTGGGGCTGGAAATCGTCCGTACCAGCGTGGTCGAGGATATGGGCGGCGTGTTTCAACTTGGCCCTAATCCTAAGGGGGTGGGGACGCTGGCTCAGATTACCTTGCCGAGGTGAGGCGAGGCGGAGTGACGCGAGGCGGCGAAGAACGTATCATCGCGTCATCGCCTCTCTAGGCCTTCAACTGTTCTCGGTCCCATTTCTCAATTCTCAGCAGTCAACTCCAACCATACCCGATGATATCGAGCTAACCTCTCCTTGTCTTTTTCGGTTAGCGTCCTGAGGCGCTTCAAATCCATGTTATCTTCCAGGTCGGCCAATTTAACCTGACGAGCCAGGGGATGGCTGCCGGCCCTGGCGGCAAATTCCTCATAAGTTTCGTTCTCCCGGCGAGTCAAATGGTCAACGGCGGTGATGATTTCCTCGGCAAAACCCTCCTGCCGCAGCCGCTCAAAATTCCAGGCCGGATTATCTTCCACCACATCGTGCAAAACAGCCACGATCATTTCCGCTTCCGACTTCAAGCGGAGCATCATTCTGAGGGGGTGCAAAATGTAGGGCTGGCCGTTTTTGTCGGTTTGGCCCTGATGCGCTTGCACGGCTATGGCTATCGCCCGTTCCAAAGTTGACATGTCAAAATCCTCCTTTTCACTGAAATAGGTATGTTACGGGACAATCTTGAGCGTTAATAACTTTAAATAATCGTTGGGAGACTGATCCGTCATGAGGGGTAGCCGGGCCAGTGTGGAGGGGTTGTACCAGCCTAACTGCAATTCATATACGCCGGGAGGCAGATCGGCGGGAAAAGAAAGTTGACGCGAGTCGGTGATCTGGTAGCCGGTCTGCCAGAAAGCGGTGGGGAAATCGGGCGGCCCGTCGAAACCGGCAGCCTGGGTTTGGGTAGCGGGATCAATCAGGTGAATAAAGAGGGTTAAATTCTGACCGGGTGCGTCCAGGGTTTCCCAATAAAAAGTAAGGGGAATTGAGTCGCCGGGTTTGATGACGGCCCCATCAGCAGGGCCATCGTAGCCCGCCAAATGGATTTGCCCGCCAAAGTTGACCTGCAGCCGGTGCGTTGGTTGCGGTTCAACCCAGTGATGGGGAAGTAAAGGAATGGCCCCCACAATGGGTTGAACGATTTCGCCAGCCGAGTTAACGGCCGGTTTGGCCGCCCGCGCCGGGTCTTCAAATTCAAACAGGCCCAGCGCCAGCCGGATGACCGCAGGGGCGTCGGCCTCTGGCGAAATGGGAACATAGTAGGTATCTTCAAGAATCTTGCCCGGTTCCAGTAGCGAGGTGGGCCAGTTGCCCCCCGCTGGATAGGTATTAACCTGGCCGATAACGGTATTATTTTGGCCCAACAGGTGGATAAAGACGCTGTAATTTTTGGCAATGGGCTGGGCCGCCTGCCAGTAGAGGGTCACCGGCAGCCAGTCGCCCGGATGCCGGGGCAATGTTTCAACCCGGTAGCCGATTAAGCGCAGTCCGTCAGCATAGGTCAAATCCAGTCGCTCTAAATCGGCAGTTGGCAGGTCGGCTTCATTGATTAACGGCGTTTTGGCGTAGGCGGCTTGAAGATAACGGAAAGGGCTGATCAGGGCGAGACCAAAGAGGGCAAGGGCAATCAGGGCCGGCAGGACCAGAAGGGTAAAACGTAAAACGTAATGCGTAAAACGTAAACTCAGTAGATCCAAATTTGAGGAGCCAGCACGCCCACGTGCGGCTCCGTTCGGCATGGGGGCGTGCCTCACTCCTCGGAAATTGGATTTACTGATACTATGTTGCGGTAGGTCGGGTTCAAATTTTGAAGATTCCGAGAGGAAAGCGCCGAAAGTTGTAAACTGCCACAGACTCCAGGCTGTCAAAACGCCCAACGCCGGCAGGGCCGGATAGAGCAAACGTCCCCACGAAGCCGGGGTAATCTGCATCCAGCGCAGCAACGCCACAAAGATGATGAGACCCCACAAGGCTAATAGACCCAGGATCAGCAGTGATCTGGGATCCGAGACCGATTTCCAATCTTTTACCGCTCGCCAGAAGCCGATGACCAACCCCAGACCGACCAGATATTTGAACCCATTCAAAAGCGTGTAGAGCCAGGGTTCCCATAAAATTTGGCCTGCCCCAAAAGCGGCCCAGAAGGATAATTCCAGGCCGGTTAGCTCGGTTTGCCAAATTTGGGCCAGGCTCGGTTGCGGGTTGAGCGGGCCGCCTCGGTAGAGCAAATGGGCCTTAAGGGCTGTAACATCCCCATAGACCTGCCAGTTTCGCCAGTACCACCAACCGGCCAGCAATAGCATTAGCCCGAAAATGATGGCTGCTTCCACAAGGGAACGACGTAGGGAGCGATGCCGGGATAGGTCAAACAACAACACCAATCCGGTCAAGGGCAGTAGATAGAGCAAACTCAGTTTGGTGAGAGCGGCTAAACCCAAAATGAGGCCCAAATAAATGGCATATCGAGTAGAATTGCCTTTTTTGATCATCAGCGCCAATATCAGCAGGGCTGCTGCCGCCAGGGTGACACTCAAGCTATCGTTGGTAATGGCTGAACTGGTGTGCAGAAATTGGGGAATAAAGGCGACCAGACTGGTTGCCAGAAGGGCGAATAGAGGTGCAGGAGTCAATTTGGCCTTGTGGCTGCGAGGCGACAATTCAACCTGCTGCCGGTCGCTAAAAACAAGCTGCGCCAGAAGATAGGTCAGGCTAACCGTGCCAATGCCGGCCAATAACGAGAGCCAGCGGGCCAGCCGCGCCGCCAGAAAGGTAGGCTCTGTGCGCCACGCTTCATCTACAGGATGGAGATAGAGATTGTTGTTGCCTCGTTGCCGCCAGATAAAGGAGCGTTCGTCAGCATAGTGAGGATTGCGGGCAGGCTCCGTAAAGTGGCTGAGATCAAGCCAGGAAACGGCGACAGCCGCCAGAATATGGTAAAGCGGCGGTTGGGTGCCTTCTTGATCCCAGGGCCGGACCTCTCCCGCTTTTACCACCGGCAGTTGGCCCTGGGCCTGAATCTGTTGAATAACGGCAAAATGCTTTAACTCATCGGGTTTTTCAAACAGAGGGACATTGAAATCATAAAGCAGGCCCAGCCCGGTAAAGGCGATTAAAATGAGTAGTAGCCCGTATTTTAAGGCCAGAGTTTCGAGCCGGAAGACATAATCCATAAGGACTTAACTCGCATCGAAATTTTGATAATCATACTACCCACCCCCCTCAATTCGCCAATTCTGCCCCTTTCCTCTAAAATCTGCTCGATGGCCCAACACGACCTCCCTCAAACAGAAGTGTCGAGTGTCAAGCGTCAAGTGTCACGCTCAACACTTTACGCCTCACGCCTCACGCCTCACGCCTCACATACCACGCACCACGCTCCACGTCTCCTCTTCCTTGCTGTCTTTCTCACTGTTTTCACCCTCTACCTGCTCACCCTGGCCCCCGGCGTGGTCGGCGGCGATGCCGGCGAGCATCAATTCGCCGCGCCGCTGCTGGGCATCCCCCACACCACCGGCTACCCGCTTTATATTCTGCTGGGCAAACTGTGGACCTTACTCATCCCCTTTGGCTCCCCGGCCTGGCGCATGAACCTCTTCTCCGCCCTCAACGGCGCCCTCGCCGCCGCCGTCACCGCCCTAATCGTCTACTATCTCACGCCTCACGCCTCACGCTTCACGCCTCACGCTTCATCCTTCATCCTTCATCCTTCATCCTTTCTCAGCGCCTTCCTCACCGGCTTGACCCTGACCTGGGGTCTAACCCTGTGGCAGTGGAGCGTCATCGCCGGCGTCCGCTCGATGAATGTCCTTTTCTTTGCTTTGATAACTCTGGCCGCCATCCTTTGGGGTAAAAGAATGGAAGAATGGAAGAGTGGAAGAATGAACTTCACCGCAAACCAACCCTCCAACCCTCCAACCTTCCAACCTTCCAACCTTCCGAACCCCGACCCCCAACCCCCAACCCCTTATCTTCTCGCCCTCCTGACCGGTCTCAGCCTGGCGCATCATCGCACCACCCTTTTTTACCTGCCCTCTATTGCTCTTTGGGTTTTATGGCACGATCCACACCTGCTGCGCCGGCCGCGCCAGCTTCTTTCCCTGGCTCTGCTGGGTCTGGCCCCCCTCCTTCTCTACCTTTTTATTTACTTTCGCGGCATCAACCAGCCGCCCTACAGCCACGAAATCATCCGCGATTGGCCGAGTTTCTGGTTCCTGGTTGGCTCCGGCGATTCCCAGGGCTTGTTTTTGTCCATTGACCCGGCCTTTCTACCCGCTCGCCTGGCCTTCATCTGGCAAGACCTGCTGGCTCAACTTTCATGGCCCGGCGTGATTCTGGCCGCCCTGGGGGGTGTATGGCTGCTCTGGCGGCAGCCGCGCCACTTCCTCTTTCAAAGTCTGCTGCTGCTGCTGCTGCTGCTTTTCACCCTCGATTTTGAAGTGGTCAATTTGAACGAAGCCCCCGCCTGGTATCTGATGCCGGCGTATATGCTGTTGGCGGTCTGGGTTGGGTTGGGAGCCAACTGGATTTACGATTTACGATTTACGATTTACGATTTACGATTGAAAACGACACTTCATGACAAAACAGGCCATAAAATTATCCCAACTGCTATCCACCATCTACCATCCACTATCTTCTATCTTCTATCCTCTATCCCCATCTTCCTCCTCGCCTACACTCTGGCCTGGCCAAATTTTCAAAGGATTTATGCCGATTCGGTGGCGCCGTTGGACGAGTGGCGGCAGCTTGTGCGCGGAACTCAGGGCCAACGCCTGGTCGAAAGCAGCCTGTCTCTGGTTGAACCCAACAGCATCATCTGGGGCGATTGGGAACAATACACCCCCTTCAAGTATTACCAGCTTATCAATGGCTGGCGCAGCGATGTGACCGTCCGTAATCCACTCGACCGCTGGCCCGAAAAAGTGGCTATGGCTCACGCTGCCGGTCAGCCCGTCTACTTTACCCGCAAACCCACCGATCTGATCGGCACTCCTTATTTGACCATGGTTGGGCCCTTGATTTATCTTCAGACAGCGCCCCAGTTCCAAACGCCGGCCAACCTTACCCTGGTCAATGCCAACTTCGAGGATGAATTGGAGCTAATTGGTTATCACACCCAAATCTGGCCGACCCCTTCGCTTCCTCCCCCTTTCAGGGAGAGGGTTGGTCCGATTCTACAACTTATGCTCTACTGGCGCGCTCCCCACAAATTAACCTGGGATTACGCCCTCTCGCTGCGCCTGCTTGACTCGATGGGGCAAGAAATCTACAAAAAAGACGCCGCCCACCCGGTTCTCAGCAGCTACCCCACCACCCTCTGGACTCCTGGCGAAGTGGTCGGCGATTTTTACGAACTGCCCCTGCCGCCGAACTCGACCGCCATCACCCTTCACCTCCTGCCCTATCGCACCGAAGGCCCCGGCCAATGGCACAATTTAACCCAGGCTGGGCAAGAGGGCCTAAAACTAAACCTTGAGCCTTAAAATTCTGCCTGGCGACAAAAGTGCTATAATAGCGTTGAACGTTTGAACGTTCAAACGTGAAACGTGAAGGCAAAAATCCAAAATTTGAAATCTAAAATCCCAAATCATTCTGCGGCTGTCCTCATCTTGCTGGCCTTTATCATCCTGGCTGTCATTTACAGCCTGGCTACGCCCCCGCTTGAAGCCGGCGATGAGTCGCGCCATTACGCCGTCGTCAAATATATGGCTGATACGGGTCGTCTGCCGGTGCAAGACGGGGGCGAAGCTCAAATTCATTGGAGCCACGAAGGCAACCAGCCGCCTCTCTATTACGCGCTGGCGGCAGCTTTAACCTTTTGGATTGACACCGGCGCTTGGAACGATGTCTTCTGGTACAACCCCCACACCACCATCGGCGACCCGCTGCGGCCCGACAACAAAAATATCACTATCCACCCCCCCGGCGAAGCCTGGCGGGGGCATGTTCTGGCCGTTCACCTGATTCGGTTTCTGTCCATCAGCATGGCCGCTGTTACCGTCACCGCCGCTTACTTTATTGCTCTTCGTTTATTCAGAGGTAATCGCTGGCTGGCCGCCGGAGCGATGGCGATGACCGCCTTCAACCCCATGTTTCTGTTTATCTCCGCCGCCGTCAACAACGACAACGCCGTGATTATGTTTGTCACCCTGGCCCTGTGGCTAATGATTCGAATGGGCGAATGGCGAATGATGAACCATTCATCATTCGCCATTCGCCATTCGCCCATTCTTCTTGGCCTGCTCATCGGCCTCGGCGCACTGAGCAAACTCTACGCCCTGGGCCTGCTTCCCCTGGCCGGGCTGCTGTTCCTCTGGCTGGCCTATCAAAACGACCGGAGACCGGAGACCGGAGACCGGGGTCTAATAAGCCACGCACCACGCGCCACGCATCACGCATCACGCATCATTCTTCACGCCTTCACCTGGACCGCCCTCACCTTCCTGGTTGCCCTCCTCGTGGCCGGCTGGTTTTACTGGCGCAATGCCCTGCTCTACGGCGACCCGCTCGCGCTCCAGGTTATGCGTGAAACCGCCGGCCAACGCAGCGAAGCGCCTAGTCTGGCTACCCTGGCCGCCGAATTTGAAGGATTTCGCATTGCCTATTGGGCGCTCTTTGGCGGAGTTAACATCCTGGCCGACCCCTGGATTTATCGGGTGTTGGATGGAGTTTCGTTCATTGCCGCTCTCGGCGTCATCGCCTTCATCCTACGATTTACGATTTCGCTTTGCGCGCCTTCGGCGGATTTACGATTTACGATTGGCGCAATAGGGCAAAACCTTCGCTTGGACCGCACCAGGCACGACACACTTCCTATCTCCTTGCCTGCCTTCACCCTGCTCCTGGCCTGGTTTGGCATTATGGCTCTCGGCTTTATCGTCTGGAATTTAACCCAGCCGGCCGGACAAGGACGACTATTCTATCCAGCCATCGCGGCGATTTCTGCCCTGAGTATATTAGGTTTAACCTGGTGGCTGCCCGCTTCAGTTCAAAAAATAGTCATCGTTGTTTGCACCCTTTCGCTGCTTATTTTTGCTATTGTCTCACCAATTTTTTATATAGCTAATGCTTATACGAAACCCCCTATCCTGACCGAAAAAGAGCTGCCCGCCGACCTACAGCCGCTTAACTTTACCTATGATGGTAAAATCCGTCTGCTTGGCTACCAACTCCATACTCCTGTCGTTCATCCTGCCGAAACCCTGGCCTTGACCCTCTACTGGCAACTGCTGGAGCCGGTTGAACTGAACTACAGCATTTTCATTCACCTGTTGGGTCGAGAGCGTCAGGTCGTCGGCCAGGTTGACACCTACCCCGGCGGCGGTCACTGGCCTACCACCCTGCTCCCTCCCGGCGCGATTCTGGCCGACCATTATACCGTCCCCATTTCGCCCGAAGCAGAAATGAAAGACGCCCCTACCCGGCTGCTGATTGCCGCCGGTATTTACGATTTTAATGAGCCGGGGCGACCCGGCAAAGCGGCGATCAATGCCGCCGGTCAGCCCGTTGAGCCTATTATTGCCAGCGCCAAACTCATCCCCTGGCAGTGGCCCAGCCCGCCCCGCTTTGACCCACCGATTAATTTTGCCGATAAAGTGACGCTGCTGAGTTATGAAATCGCCGCCGACCAGCAGTTTGTCACTTTGAACTGGCAGGCTAATGCCCCCCTTGACCTTGATTATACCGTCTTCCTACAGCTCTGGCGGGCTGCGCCTCAAGCTAATTCCGCTGGCACAGGAGCCGAAACGGAGTATGTCACCGGCTTTGATGGCCCCCCCGTGCTAGGCGACTACCCCACCTCGCTTTGGTCGCCTGGCGACATCATCGTAGATACTCACCCGCTTGACCTGACCACCCTGGCCGCCGGCGACTATTATCTTCTGGCCGGCCTTTACAATCCCACCACCGGCGAGCGCCTGCCCGCCGCCACCCCCACCGGCCTCCTGCCCGATTACGCCGTCAATCTTGGCCCCATCCGGGTAACAAAATAACAGGGTCAAGAGTCGCATATAGTATGTCTCATTCACTCCCCTTCACGCATCACGCATCACGCATCACGCATCACGCCCCCCTCCTCCTTATCCTGCTCCTATTCTCTATCTTGACCCTCTACCAATCCATCATGCTGCCCCTCGGCGAAGCCGACGACGAAACCGACCATTACCAATACCTGCGCTTTGTCGCCCGAACCGGCCACCCGCCCTTCACCGCATCGGAACGGGATGAAGCCGGGTTCAAGGGTGGTCTGGCCCCGCTGTACTACTGGTTGACGGCCTGGCCGATCGCCCTCGTTGGCGAACAGGCTCAGCCGGACATCCGCCGGGTTGACGCCCGGCCCGAACGCTTCATCCCCAGCGATGGCCTGGGCCTCAACCATGTCCTGCACACCCTCGACGAGCAGTGGCCCTGGCGCGGGCAAATTCTGGCCTGGCATGGGGTGCGTTTTCTTTCGCTACCGCTGGCCTGGGTAACAATCGTCGCCACTTATGCGTTGGCCCACCGCCTGTACCCACAGCCCAAAATAATTGCCCTGGGCGCAGCCGCTTTTGTGGCTTTTTTGCCTCGTTTTGTCGGCAGCAGCGCCGTTATCAACGACGACAACCTGGTCTTCGCTTTGACTTCCCTGTTACTGCTGGTTCAGGTCATCATTCTGCAAAACGCAGCCCCATCGCCCCGCCTTTTTGCCCTTTTTGGCGCGCTGTTCGGCCTGGCCCTGATCACCAAATATTTCTCACTGATCCTCATTCCAGAGGTTATTTTTACGCTGGTCATAGCTCAGGTTGCCAGCCGCAGAGCGCGAACAGACCGGAGGCTGGAGACGGAAGACCGGCCAATTCCCACTCAAAAATCCATTGATACGCCTCACGCCTCACGCCTCACGCCTCACGCCTCACGCCTCACGCCTCACGCCTCACGCCTCACCCTCCTCCCCTTCTTCACCGCCTTCCTTCTCACCGCCGGACCCTGGTTTGGCTTCATTATGCTTCGCTTCAACCGCATCGGCGAGTTGGGCTTTATCCCCGGCCTGGCCGCCTCCCTCGGCGAGCCGCAAATCACCGAAGGGCTGGTGGGCCTGCTCTCCGGCCAATCCGTGCGACCCGTTGCCGCCACCTACTCTCTGGCCGAATGGTTCAGCTTGCTCTACCGCTCTTTTTGGTTTGAATTTGGCTGGATGCGGATTTTTGCCCCGGCATGGATTTATGGACTGTTCACAATATTTTTGTTTCTCGCTATAACAGGGCACGTGTTGCATCTTACGTCTTCCGTTTCACGCACCACGCACCACGCTTCACGCTTCACGCTTCTCCTCTCCCTCCATTTCGCCCTCTTCCTCGCCGTCGTTCTGGCCCGTTACATTCTCAGCGCCACCATTGACACCGGCCAGGGCCGCCACCTTTACCCGGCGCTGCCGGTGATTGCCCTGTTCATATCTCTCGGCCTATATCATTTTGGATTTTGGACAGCCCTGCGGGGTGTAGACTTTGGATTCAAGATTTTTTCCTTCCTTGCCACCCGATTACTCCCCCCCATTCTCAAAATTCTTCCAACCCCACACCATCTTCCATCTTCTATCTTCTATCTTCTATCCTCTATCTTCTTCCTCCTCCCTGCCATCTTCAGCCTTCAGCCTTCAGCCTTCAGCCTTCCCCACTACGATACCTTGCCTGTTACCACTACCCCACCCGACAATTTGCCCATTGCTTATCGCCATGATCTCCCCTTTGCCGACGGACTCGCCCTGGCCGGGTTTAATACCCCAGCCACTGTTTTTACCGGCGACGCCCTGCCTGTCACTCTCTATTGGCGTGCAGAAAAGGAAGCCCAACAAGATTATCTCATCTCGCTTTGTTTACAGGACGATAACAACTTAGCCGTCGCCTGCTGGACCGGCCCTTTTGCCGCGGGCCGCTACCCGGCCCGCGCCTGGGAACCCGGCGACACGCTGGCCGATACCGTCTTTATCCCCATCCCCACCTGCGCCCGCGTTTTGAACCAACGCTATTACCTGCATCTTGAAGTTTGGCCTCTGGCTGCCGACTCGCCGGAGCCGACGTTAGCAGAAACACCCGTATTGCAGCAAACCTTTGCCCAGCCGCTCATCGCCATTCGCGCCGATGTCTCCCGGCCCAACATCTTACCCCAAACCATCGAGGTCTGGCACGGCAATCGCCGGCTGAGTCAGCCAACTTCCATCTCCCTCGGCCAGGCCTTGACCTGGCTCGACTATACCGATCCCGGCCAAAACAAATCACCCCGCTTTATCCGCCAGGCTACCGGCGCATTTGCAGAATGGTCGTCTCTGCCGGCCTTGAACACAGCCCTATTTTTACCCTGCGACAACAGCCCGGAACCTTTCGCTCAAATGGCGACCTTTATCGCCGGTCCCACTTTGCTTCCCGGCCCCTACTTTCCCGACCACCCTGACGCCCCGCCAGACCTGACTCTCTCCCTGGACCTGCGCCAGCGCGCCTTCGCTCCCATCACTTCCACCCTCACCTTCAGCCACACCCTGGCCCCGCTCTCACTGGAATTTCCTGGCCAACCGCCCATCAACCTTCCAACCCTCCAACCCTCCAACCTTCCAACCTCCAACCCTCCAACCTTCCAACCTTCCAACCTTCCAACCCTTCCCCTCACTCTCCGCTGGCAGGCCCGCCGCTGGATGGCCGACCCGCTGATCGTCGCGCTCAAACTACTCGACAAAGATTTCCAGGTCGGCGCAGAACACCTGGCCACCCTGGGCGACCGTTACCCCAACGTCCTGTGGGTTCCCACCGAAGTTGTCGAAGAAACTTACCCGCTCCACCTGAAACCGGATGCGCCTCCCGGCCTTTATCGCCTGGAAATCAGTTTACTGCGTCAGGACAAAAATCTACCGGATGGCTACGAATATTTACCTCTGACCGATAATGAAACCAATCTGGGCAATAACCTCTACCCCCTCACCTTCCGCCTGCTCGACCCCGCCGACGGCGCCCCTCCCCCCCACCCCTTCTCCGCCCAACTCGGCAGCGCCTTGCATCTTGTCGGCTACGATCTTACTTCATCCCCGGTCTCCGGTCTCCGGTCTCCGGTCCTACTTGCCCTCTACTGGCACTCCACCGCCCCGCTCCCCACCGATTACACAGTCTTCACCCAACTCATCGGCCCGGATGGCCAGGTTTGGGCGCAGTGGGACAATCCGCCTCAAGCTGGTCGCTACCCCACCACTGCCTGGGCCGAACAAGACAGCGTAGTTGACCGCTACACCCTGACCCTCCCCGACGACGCTCCCCGCGGCGAGTACCGCCTGCTGGTCGGCATGTACGATCCCGTCACAGGTCAACGTCTGCCAGTGACTATCAACGGCCAGCCGCAGCCCGACAACGCCATCGAACTGACGACCCTCTCCTTGGCTCCTTGATTCGACCCCCCTGCCGACCCATGCTAGAATGAACTATAAAAGTGTTCCCGAACTTGTGGCACGCCCCCGGATGATGAAAATGTAGCAATGTAGCAGAGTCGCAGAGCCGAAGACTCCCTGCGGGTAATTTTCGGCGGTCAGCGGCCTGCCCTGAGCCTGTCGAATGGGTCGGCCGTCGGCGGTCTATTTTTTAGGAGTCCTGGCCCTGAAGCTCAGGCCAGGCAAGCGGGAGGTAAAAAATGAATCCAACCATCAAACGCATTGCGATCAACACCGGCGGCGGCGACGCCCCCGGCCTGAACGCGGTCATCCGGGCGGCAGTGCTGGCCGCGCTCAACCGAGGCTGGGAGGTTGTGGGCATTCGTGAGGGTTACAACGGCCTGTTTCTGGCCGAACAGTACCCCGAAGGCGGCTTGATTTCCCTGACCCGCGACAGTGTGCGCGGCGTTACCCACCTGGGCGGCACCATTTTAGGCGCCACCAATCGAGGCAATCCGCTGCGCTATCCCACGCTGGCCGAAACCGGTCAACTGGTGGAAAAAGATCGCACCGATGAAATTATGGAGGGTTTCAAACGGCAGCAGATTGACGCCCTGATTGCCATCGGCGGTGACGGCTCGCTGGCTATTGCCAATGTCTTTGCCCAAAAAGGCTTGCGGGTGGTCGGTGTGCCCAAAACCATTGATAATGACCTCGATCAAACCGTCATCACCTTTGGCTTTGACACCGCCGTTTCATTTGCCACCGAATGTATAGACCGTTTGCACTCCACCGCCCAGGCCCACCGGCGGGTCATTGTGATCGAGGTGATGGGCCGCTACGCCGGCTGGATTGCCCTGAACGCCGGCGTCTCCGGCACCGCCGACGCTATCTTGATCCCCGAAATCCCCTACGATTTGACCAAAGTCGCGGCCAAAATCGAGGATCGGGCCAGACGCGGTTTGGATTTTTCGCTCGTGGTGGTGGCCGAAGGGGCTAAACCTAAAGAAGGAAGCGTGTCGGTTATTGCCAGAGAAATTGGCCGGGCTGAACGGTTGGGCGGCATTGGCGAAAAAGTGGCCGCTGAACTCCAGGAAATGACCGGCAAAGAAAGCCGGGCCGTAGTTTTGGGCCACCTGCTGCGAGGCGGCACGCCAACCACCTTTGACCGGCTGCTCTCGCTCCGCTTTGGCGCAGCCGCCGTGCGCGCCCTGGCCGAAGGATACTCCGGGGTTATGGTCGCCCTCGACCCGCCCACTGTGCGCTACGTGCCGCTGGAAATGGTCGCCGGGCGCATGAAATCCGTCCCTCTCGACTGCGACACCATCCTCACCGCCCGCGAGTTGGGTATCAGTTTTGGAGATTAAACAGTGGAGTGCAAAGCTTGCTTTGCCAATCCCAAAGCAAGCTTTGGGACTCCAATTATTGAATCCTCAAAACACCTGGCCGAAACTGAATCCAAACCTCACCCTCCTCAAAGCGATAAGGCTGATCCAACATCAGATCAGTCTCATAGCCCAGCGCCCGACCCACTGGGAAATGCTGCTCGCCTGCGGCAATCACTAACGGCCACTCCTCTGCTGCCGCCCGCGCAAAGTTGAAGGCCCGGCGAGCCTCCCAATCGGAGGGGATAACTAAATCTTGGTCTGTGGGCCATGAAAAATAACTACTCCCTTCACGGGGTTGAGGGCGGCCTGGCAATTGACCGGTCTCGGCCAGTTGTCGAACAGCCTCCAGCAGCAGCACCCCCCCTTCGGCAGCACAGCGCTGTTCCAACTCCCTCCCGGAGATGCCATCCGGCCAGTCGAAGGCAGTTTGCGCCACAATATCGCCGCTATCCAGCCCTTCATTCATAAAATGCAGCGTCACCCCGGCCTGACGTTCTCCCTGGCGGGCCATCCAAAAAATCGGTATTGGGCCGCGATAGGCCGGCAGCAGTGAAGGATGAAGATTTAAACAGCCATAATGCGGGAGTTGAAGGACTGCGGCCGGGAGAATAAACGGAAAACAAGCAACCACAATCAAATCAGGCTTGAGCGCGGCCAGCAGCGCCAGTGTTGGCGGGTCGGAAAGAGAGTCTATTTCCCAGACCGGAATATCCTGCGTCCAGGCCAGGTGAATGAGGTTGGGATGAAGATAGGGGTTAATTACCGGCAAAGCCGACAAGGCAGGCCGGGCCGGCTCGACCCGCCGGGGCAAGGGGTCAAGAGAGGACGAAGCGGCGGGCAGGATGACCGCGCTGACCTCTACCCCGCCTGCCAGTAAAGTTTCAAGCGGGCGACGGGAAAAAGAGCCGCTCATCCCCAAAAAAATAATGCGTATCAAAACAGATTCTCTCTCCAAAACAGCGCTTTAAACCCCTAATTTTTAGGCTGATATTCCAGCGCTGATGGTGGTAATATAACCCCATAGGCCGCAATCTTTCCATTCGACCAAATTTAATAAATTTCAAGAGGTAAATAGGATGACTTCATTAGCTGTTTTAGCTGATATTCATGGCAACAGCGTCGCCCTCCAGGCCGTGCTGGACGACCTAAACGCTCAAGGAGGCGCTGATTATATCATCTCCCTGGGGGATTTGGCAGTTTTCGGCCCGGACCCGGTGGGGGTTATCAATATCCTCCGCAACTATGAACCTATTTTTCATGTTATGGGTAATACCGACCGCTATTTGGTAGAAAAACAGTACCCGGTCGAGTCTGGTAAATATAATTGGGAAGCCCAGGTATTGGCCAGTTTCCCCTGGACAGCCAGCCAGTTAAGCCCCAGCCATTTGCAATTTTTGGCCGATTTACCCCGACTGCAATTATTATTTTTTAGCCCGAAGCACGCCATCCTGGCCGTTCACGGTTCGCCTCGCAGTGATGAAGAAAATATTCGTCCTGATACACCCGATGTTGACCTGTATCAGATGCTGCCGGAAAGTTCGGCTTATAACCTGATTCTCTGCGGCCATACCCATCTACCCCTTAATCGCATGTTAGAGGGGCGTCATATTGTCAATGTGGGCAGTGTGGGCCTGCCCTTTGATGGCTGCCCCCACGCCAGCTACGTTTTGATTCAGCTCCGACCGGGTGGTCACTATCGAATTGAGTTTCGCCGGGTAGCTTATGACATCGAAAAAGTGGTCAACCAGCTTTTTGCTGCGGGCCATCCCGCCGCCGAGGTGCAGGTCTACAACTTACGCTCAGCCCGCCCGATAGGTGATAAGCTGATTTACACCGAAGAGATGCGTCAAGGTCACCGCTTGTAAAGCTTGAGCTTCACTGCCCCTGTCGAACCAAAAGCCCCTCCTCAGAGGGGTTTTTTGATGAGGTCGAGCGTCCCCGGCCTGACAATTGCTCAGAGGCAGCTATCAAGGTACAATTTAGCTTACAACTTATCTGCCAAGGGAGAAAAACCAATGACCCGCATGGTCAACTGTGTCAAATTGGGCCGAGAACTGCCGGGGCTGGAAAAACCGCCCTTTCCCGGCGAACTGGGTGAAAAGATTTTTAACAACGTTTCCCAGCAAGCCTGGGATCTGTGGATTCAGCAGCAAGTGCTGTTGATTAACCATTACGGCCTGGTGCTGGCCGACCCGCAAGCCCGCGAGTTTTTGAAAGAGCAAATGGAAGAATTTTTCTTCGGCCTGGGCGCGATGATGCCCGAAGGCTGGACCCCCGAAGGCCAGCCTGGGGCCAAAGGCGGCGGGCCGGCGCGGAAGAAGTAGCTCAGTAATCAGTGGTCAGTGATCAGTAAACTGACTACTGATCACTGACCACTGATCACTGCAACACCGGCAACATAATCTCGACTTCAAAGTGAAGCCGGGCGTGGGCCTGACGCAGCGCAGCTTCGACTTCAGCCGGCTCATTGGCCCTGGCAAAGATAAAGCCCAGGTAACTCTCCCCTTCGGGCAGCGGGACGAGAGGTTGATAGAGTTGAGCCGTAATCTCCACCGACTCAATCCCCGGCACTTGCCGGGCCGCCTCAACGCCATCCACCCGTTTAAGCAGCCCCGCCCCCGGAATGGGAATCATCATGACCCCCCTGGCCCCTTCGTCGCCGCGCCACGACGCTATCTCCAGCCCCACCGCCTGGCGCAAAATCAACTCCTCCAATGAAACATCCGGCCCGAAACGCAATGTCTGTGAACACAACCCGCCAATAGAGCGTCCGGCCACTTCGACCAGCCACGGCCCGGTCTCGTTGACTCGCAGTTCGGCGTGAATGGGTCCCTGGCGTAGACCCAGCGCGGCCGCCGCCTGAGCCGCGCAGTCCGCTATCTCTGTTTGGACAGACACAGGCAGACGGGAAGGGGTCACATAAATCGTCTCTTCAAAAAACGGCCCGTCGAGCGGGTCGGGCTTATCAAACAGGGCCAGCACCTTTAACTGTCCTCGGTCCAACATCCCCTCCAGGGCCACCTCAAAACCGGGGATAAAATTCTCAACCAGAATCCCGGTTGAACCGGGAACCCGCTGCATCGAAGCCAGCAGCCGGCCCAGGCGGCGAAAGGCCGCTTCAAATTCCGCCGGGTTGTTGGCCCGGATGACGCCCCGGCTGCCGGAGAGCAGCAGCGGCTTGACCACGCAGGGATATTCGACCTCGGCGGCCACCTGGGTTGGGTTATCAGCCATGTCATACAAGCGGAAGTTGGGGCAAGGCACACCGGCAGCACTCAACAACTGGCGCATACGGTATTTGTTGCGAGCCGCCAACGCTGCCTCGCTGGAATTAAAGGCCAGGCCGAGCGCCTCGCTAGCCAGAGCAGCCAGCACCGTTGCACTGTCGTCTACCGCCAGAATGGCCTGAACAGGATTACGGCGGGCAAACTCAACAATTGCTTCAACTGCCTGCTCAGGCTGATCAAATTGCAACCCCAACGGGGCATGCCAGTATTCGGCCAGTTCGGGCGGCATGTCAATTCCTTTGACCACTTCGATACCCAGCCGGGCTGCGGCCTCCAAAAAAGGCCGCGCCCGGTAGGTTGTCGCTCTCATCAATAAAATAACCCGCGGCGGGAGAGGGGTTTGAGCCATGTCACTTTGACCTTAAGGATAATTTGGTAAGGATTATACCATAACATGCTTTAGCCGAGACAATTGCCTTAAATTTCTGCTTGACAGAAGAAAACAATTGTGTTAAAGTCAGCTTCACCCTTAGGCCACTTTTACCTCCCTCTCGTTCTCCAAATTTCAATCATTGCTTTAAGAGAAATAACAGGAGACAAAAGCATGTCCCACAAAAAACTGTTAGTTACATTACCGGTGTTGAGTTTAGTCTTGAGCGGCTTTAGCAGCAACTTCGCCCAGGAGTCGGGCGGCGGTGTGGGTTGGATTGGCGTGCTTATTGTTCTGATCCTGCTTATCCCCCTGGTTTGGTGGCTGATGCGTTCCAGCGGCGCAAAAATGACCGAGCCGGGACACCACCCCGCCGAAGCTCATGCCCCCCATGCTGAACCCAGCCTGGTTGCGGCTGAGGCTCAAAGTGCGCCCCCACCGCTTGAATCAGCTCCGGCTCAATCCTCAGAACTAGCCTCATCAGCCTCCTTTGCCGCAGCGGCCCAGGAAGCTGCCCCTCCCAGTCGCGCCCAAGCTCTGGGTAAACCGGATGATTTGACCGTCATTGAGGGGATTGGCCCTAAAATTTCGCGGGTTCTTCAAGAAAATGGGGTCAAAAGCTTTGCTGAGTTGGCCGCGGCCGGTCAAGATCAAATCGAGGAGATTTTGCAAAAGGCCGGTCTCAGCAACATCACCGATCCTGCCACCTGGCCCGAACAGGCCCAACTGGCCGCCGAGGGCAAATGGGATGAATTAGAAACATTGCAAGGTCAGCTCAAAGGAGGCCGCCGAAGCTAACGGTTGCCAACATTTTTTCTGTGGTAGAATGTTGCTCATTCTCCAGGAATATCTTTGCCCCTCTTTTCTGCCCATATCGGACTACATTTTCAGTATCAGTGGATCCAAATTTCCCGTAGGACGGCATCCCTATGCCGTCCGCTGACGCATGGGGATGCGTCAGCTACGGAAATTTTGAAATACGTTGGGTATACATAAACTACAAAGAGGTAACAATGGAAAATCAAGCTTGTCTTAAATGTGGGGGTGAAATGGATGAGGGTACAGTCTCAGTGTCTGAGGGGGTCAAATATATTTCAAATCGCCAGACGAGCATGCTCAAAGTGGTCACTCCGGCCCGGCGAGCGCGAGTATGCCTGGCCTGCGGGTACATGGAGTTGTACCTGGATGCGGCAGAGTTGAGAAAGAAAATCGGGAAGTGATTCCTGAATGTTTGGGCTAAAAATTATGGGACGCGGATAGGTCGGATCGAGCGGATCAAAAACAGCAGATAAAAATCCATCTAATCCGGGCAATCTGCGTTCCATAAAATCTTGTTTACCAGGCCCTTGGGGAGGGAGAATGTATGACCATCACCATCGAGCAGGTTATCGAAAAGATTGCCGATTGGCGGGACAAAGATGTTTCTGTTCAACCCATCAGCGGCGGGCTGACCAATACCAACTACCGGGTTGAGGTAGCGGGCACGCCCTATGTGGTCCGTATTCCCGGCCCGTCCACCGAACTGCTGGCGGTCAACCGGGAGAATGAATATTACAACACCAAAGCCGCCGCCGAAGCTGGAGTGGGAGCCAAAATTGCCCATTATCTGCCGGAAGACAGGGTGATGGTGCTGGAATATATTTACGGTGAAACGATGTCTATCGAGGCGCTGCAACGGCCGGGCATGCCCACCCGCATTGCCCAGGCGCTCAAACTGCTGCACACCGGGCCGCGCTTTTTGACCGATTTCAACATGTTCCGGCTGACCGAGTATTATCTCGAAATTGTCGCCGAGTACGGGGTGCGGATTCCTGAAGGCTTCCGTGAGCGCATGCCGCTGGTTTACGAGCAGATCGAGCCGGCGCTGCTGGTCAATCCCCTGCCAACGGTGCCCTGTAACAACGATCTACTGGCCGAAAATTACATTGACGACGGCCACCTTTTGCGGACGATTGATTTTGAATACAGCGGCAACAACGACCCGTGTTTTGAGCTGGGCAACACCTGCCAGGAGCAGCAGTACGACGAGCCGCGTATTGTGGAGATGTGCGCGGCTTACTTTGGCGAGCCGTACCCGGAGAAGCTGGCCCGCATGAAACTGAACATGATTATGTCCGATGTCGGCTGGACTTTGTGGGCGGCAATCCAGGCCAAGATTTCGACCATTGACTTTGATTTCTGGGGCTGGGCCGTCGAGCGGTGGGCGCGGGCGGAGGCCAAAATGGACTCGGCGGAGTTCAAGGACTGGCTGCGCGAGGTGACTCACTCCTGAGCTAATTGTGCTGGATTGAGGTTTTTACAGTAAAATAGTCAAAAACCGCGATTATGCCCGAACTTTGACATGTCATTTCGAGCGACGAAGGAGCGAGAAATCCCCAGTACCTATGTTTGCAAGTGTATTTTTGAGGGATTCTTCACTCCACTACGTTCCGTTCAGAATGACATGCTCAGTGCAAGTTTAAATACGCCCAAGTATGTATCGTTGGTTGAAAAATATCAAGCAAGGAGCAATTAATGGTAACTCACACCAAAGGCACCGGGACCATCAATCTGAACGAAGTGGAAGACCTGGACGGTATTACCGTTGTGCGCGGCGGCGGCGGGCAGCGCGGCTGGAACGGGATTCTCTACAAACAGGGCATGTCGGCTAAGAATGTCGGCTCGCAGGGCCTTTCGATCAACGTCGCCACCGTTCCTCCCGGTGCGATTGCCTATGCCCATATCCACGATGGCTTTGAGGTGATGCTATTCATCGTCCAGGGCAAGGTCAAGCACACCTACGGCGAAAACCTGGTTAACGAGGTCATCAACGAGGCCGGCGACTTTATCTACATCAAGCCCGGCGTGCCCCACGAAGTTTTCAACATCGGCGATGAGCCGTTGATTGCGTTTGTGGCTCGCTCCACCGCCGATGAGTGGGACAAAATTATCAACTATCCGTCGCAGTACCGGCCGGCGGACGAAGCCTGATTTTTTGTTATGGATCTCCACCCCTACCAGGACACCTGGCCTGAAGACGATCCCCACGCCAACTTTAAAGCCGAAGTTGCCCAATACAGCCAGCTAGACCCACTGCCGACTCTGGAAAATCTGAGCCGCGCGACCGGCGTCCCGGTTCCGGCGCTGGTGCGCTATATTTTGGTCAAGTACACCGTCTCCGGAGCCGAAGCGCTGCTGGCGCTGACGCCGATCGTGCTGCGGCAGATGGAACAGCATATTGAAAAAGCCGAGTCTAGCGGCGCTGATGCGGCCCGGCTGGAAGCTTACGAGTCGCTGCGCCAGATGATTGGCTGGTTGAAACTGGGGGCGGAGTAGAAAACGAGACGAGGACGCGAGGAGGCGTGAGGCGAAAGATATCCTCGCCTCCTCACCCATCGCATCTTTATTTTTTGGAAAGGTAACTGAATGAACCCATTAATGATCCTTATCGCCGGGCCTTATCGCTCCGGGACCAACGATGACCCTCAAAAGATTGCCGCCAATGCGCAGGCTATGAATGATATGGCCCTGCGTGTCTTTCGGGCGGGCCATCTGCCGGTTTTGGGCGAGTGGTTTGCTCTGCCGTTGATTGAACATGCCGGTTCGAAAGAGATTGGCGACGACATCTTCAACGAGATTTTTCACCCGGTAGCCCGGCGGCTGGTGGCTCGCTGCGATGCCTGCCTGCGGATTGGCGGGCCGTCCAAGGGGGCCGATGAAATGGTCGAACTGGCGCGGCAGCATGACAAGCTGGTTTTTTATCGTTTTGAAGACATCCCCGCTGTATAACCCACCCCGTTCTCTGGGCACATTGTAAGAGGCGTGTTCATGAGCGTGGGCACGCCACCGATAATGAAAATTCGCCCTCACCCTAACCCTCTCCCACCGGGAGAGGGGACGCTTGGCTTTCTCCCCTCGCCCTTTGGGAGAGGGGTTGGGGGTGAGGGCTATTTACGAAGGAGGTCATGTTTCCCTGCCTCCGTACATCTAAAAGATTGGGCTGAACCCGTCAATGCTGAAATAAGGCAAGCCTAAACTTGGGCATTGTAAGCGCCCGGGCCTCATGATATACTTAAGATACTGTCATTCCAGATATCAACCTGATGATAGTTCTTCAATTGGGGAGGCTGCGATGACCTCTAAAAAAGAGGCCCAGCTTATGGCCGAAATAACGGCCCTGCAGCAACGCATTAGCGAGTTGGAACTTGAGCAGCAGCAGCGTGAGGTTGAATTAGCTCATTGGCTGGCCGCCGAACGAGAAAATTGGGCGCTGGCCGACGCGCTGAATCAAACCGGGGCAGCCATTGGCAGCACCCTCCGCGGCGAAGAGGTACTCGACCGGATTCTGGATGAGATGAGCCGGGTGGTGGCTTGCGATGCTGCCTGTCTGCTGCTGATCCAGGAAGATGTAGCACGGGTCTATCGTTGGCGGGGCTATGTTTACACAGAACGGGCGACCCCCAAAGAGATTGTCTCGGCTGCTTTTAAGATTGACCGCATGCCCATCTTGCAAACTGTCCGGGAGACCGGCCGTCCTTTGGCTGTCGCTCAACCGGCTCACGGTGATGCCTGGGTTCATAAGTTTGGTAAGATTTGGGTTAATTCCTATGCCTGCGCGCCCATTCGCAGCCGGGGTAAAGTGGTTGGCTTTTTAACAGTTGATAGTGAAACCGCTCATTTTTTTGAACCGGCTGATGCTAACTCGCTCCAGGCCTTTGCCGATCAAGCGGCGCTGGCCCTGGAAAACGTGGGGCTGCACAACCGGGTACGCGAGGAAATCATCAGACGACTCAGGGCCCTCAAAAAAGAACGTAACTTCATCTCAACGGTACTGGGTACGGCTGATGCGTTGGTCGTCGCTTTAGATCGAGAAGGACGAATCGTCCATTTCAACCGGGCTTGTGAGCAGACGAGTGGCTATAGCATGGCCGAGGTCAAAAATCGTTATGTCTGGGAATTACTGCCGCCGGAAGCCGCCAACACAGCCCAGGCTTATTTTACAAATTCTCCACCTAAACCTGCCGACGATCTCTCAAACCGCCTGGAAAGCCAATTTGAGGCGTATCTCATCACCAAAACCGGCCAGCAGCGTTTGATCGCCTGGTCAAATGCTACATTATTAGACAAAACCGGCGCGATTGAATATGTAATTGCAACTGGAATTGACATTACCAAGCAGAAACAGGCCGAAATGGCTTTGCGCGAGAGCGAGGAGACGCTGCGGCTACAGAATGAGCAACTACAGGTCCGCAATCGGGAACTGAATGCCTATGCCCGCACGGTAGCCCACGATCTTAAAACCCCCCTGGGGGTTTTGACCACGATGGCCGAAGTTTTAGCCGAGTCTTATACCACTATACCGCCCGAGCAGTTAGGCGAATATTTGCAAAGTATGGCCCGCAGCGGACGCAAAGCTGATCAGATTGTCGAAGCACTGCTGTTGTTGGCCGGGGTGCGGGAGCGAACCATCGTTTTGCAGCCGATAGATATGGCCGGAATTGTGGCCGAAGCGCTGGAGCGCCTGGCTCAACCGATCAAGGAATATCAAGCGGAGATTATTACCCCGGCCACGTGGCCCACCGTCTTGGGCTACGCTCCCTGGGTTGAAGAAGTCTGGGTCAACTATCTTAGCAATGGTCTAAAATATGGCGGCCAACCACCCCGCCTGGAACTGGGCGCAATCCTGCAAGACGATGGCATGGTTCGCTTTTGGATTAAAGATAACGGGCCCGGCTTGACCCCGGAGGCTCAAGCGCAATTGTTTACTGAATTTACTCAACTTGAGCCGGACCGGGCAGATGGCTACGGCCTGGGGCTGTCTATTGTCCGGCGAATCGTCGAAAAACTGGGGGGGCAAGTAAGCGTTGAGAGCCAAGACGCCCCCGGTTATGGAAGTATCTTTAGTTTTACCCTCCCGTTAGCCGGCAGCGATGCTTAAGAAACTGTCCGAAAAGGCAGGGTGACATCCCTATGTCGCCCGCTCTGCATAAGGATGCAGAGCTACTTTTCAGCCAGCCTTTAAGCGGGTTTCACTTGGTTTTATTAAAAAGTTAGCTATACTTTTATGAGTCTCAGTCAATTGACCTTCAAATTCAGGAGGGTTTATGGCAAACGATCAAATCCATATTAAAGATTTACTCTTACGGGCCATTATTGGCATTAATGAAGAAGAGCGACATAACAAACAGGATGTTGTCGTCAACATAACGCTTTACACCGATCACACGGCGGCTGCTTCGGATGATATTGCCGATACTGTCAACTACAAAACCATTGCCAAGCAAACCATCAAACTGGTCGAAGAGTCACAATTTTATCTGGTGGAAAAGCTGGCCCTGGAAATTACGGAGCTTTGCCTGGCTGATCCCAGGGTTGAGCGGGCCGTGGTGACGGTTGAGAAACCGGGTGCTTTGCGTTTTGCCCGCTCGGTGGGCGTTACCGTAGACCGGACGCGCGCGGATATGACCTCTGCCGAAAAGCATTAATGACCCCCAATATCGCCTATCTCTCGCTCGGCTCCAACATCGAGCCGGTCAAGAATTTGCGGGCGGCCCTTGAGCTGCTGGCAGCAAAAACCCGGCTGGTGGCCGTCTCTTCGGTTTGGGAAACTGCGCCGGTAGGTCTGACGGAACAGCCGAATTTCCTAAACGCTGCTGTCATCGTCGAAACCGACCTGACCGCCGAACAACTGAAACAAAACGTTCTGGCTGCCATCGAGCAGCAGTTGGGCCGCATCCGCCAGGCCGACAAAAATGCGCCTCGGCCCATTGACCTGGATATTATGCTTTTCAACCGGGAGATATTTCGGTTGGGCCGGCGTCACATCCCCGACCCGGAGGTTGTCGAGCGAGCCTTTGTCGCTATTCCCCTGGCCGAAATTGCCCCCGACTATGTCCATCCAGAGTTGGGCCAGACTTTAGCCGAGATTGCCCAGGGTTTTGAACGGGATAAGGCCCCTATGCGCCTGCGTCCCGATGTTGGGCTGAATGCAGTTATCAGTGAACAGTAGTCAGTAGTCAGTAGTCAGTAATTAGTAATCAGTTAATTTACTGTTCACTGTTTACTGTTAACTGATTACTGGTTTTTTAGGAGGAATCATGAAACAGACTGTGGTAGAACATCTGACAGAGACATTTCAATTCAGTCCAAATGGCGACCCGGAAGAAACCTCAAAGCGGCAAAAAGTCATTGAAAAAGCGATCCGTAAAACATTGGCCAGCATCGGTGAGGACCCGGACCGGGAAGGGCTTCAGCGCACGCCTGAGCGAGTCGCCCGGATGTATGAAGAATTAACCGCCGGCTATCACGTCAACCCGACCCAACTTATCAACAATGCTCTATTCGACGTGGATTACAGCGAGATGGTGATTGTCAAGGATATTGACTTTTACAGTCTGTGCGAACATCACCTGCTGCCGTTTTTTGGCAAAGCGCATGTAGCCTACATCCCCAAAGGTAAAGTGCTGGGCCTGAGCAAAATTCCGCGTATTGTGGATATGTTTGCCCGCCGCTTGCAGGTGCAGGAACGCATGACCCAACAAATTGCCGATTTTATTGATGAAACGCTCCATCCACACGGGGTAGCGGTGGTGGTAGAAGGCGCGCACATGTGCAGTATGATGCGCGGTGTAAAAAAAGCCAACGCGACCATGGTGACCAGCGCCCTGGTGGGAACTTTCAAGAGCCACCTCAAAACCCGAGCCGAATTTATGGAACATATCGGCCGCCGCCGGTTTGATGATTAGAAATCAGAATAGCTCGGCAAAGTAGGAACGAGCGGCCCGGTCAATCAATTCGAGGGTCATAGCCGGTCGTTCGCCTCGGTAGGTGGCAAAATCGGTCAATTGGTCCAACAAATCACGGGGATGGCAGGCTTTCAGCGGGCGGCCTACGCTTAAATAATACTCGCGCAGCAGGTGGATGAAGACATTTTTATCAAACTTGATGCCGCGCTCATCGCAGGCGGTGATAAATATTTCGTAAAACTGCTTTTCGGTGGGGTTATCAATGCCCAGCTTGTGGCGAATCCGCCGCAAAAAAGCATCATCCACCAAAGCTTCCGGGTCCAGGTTGGTTGAGAAAATAATCAGGGTTTCAAAAGGAACGGCGAATTTTTTCCCGGTTTGGAACGTTAAAAAGTCCAGGCGTTCTTCCAGCGGCACAATCCAACGGTTCAAAAGGTCTTTGGGTGACATCTGCTGGCGGCCAAAATCATCAATCAGCAACATTCCCCCATTCGCCTTGAGTTGTAGCGGCGCTTCGTAAAAGCGGTTGGTATCGCTCCAGGCCAGGTCCAAATCCTGCAAAGATAATTCACCCCCGGTGATGACCACCGGCGGCATACAGCGCAGCCAGCGCTTGTCCATCTGGTTCGATTCGGCCAGTTGAGACTCCTCACTGCCAATGGCCCGGTGGGTTTCGGCATCGAATACTTTGATAACCTGCCCATCTTCAAAAATGGCATAAGGAATCATCACATTGCCCGGCAATAAGCCCCGGCCAATGATTTTAGCAATGCTGGTTTTGCCGTTGCCGGGCGGCCCGTACAGAAACATGGATTTGAACGAGTTGACCGCCGGACCGACTCGGTCAACAATATCTGGTGATAAGACCAGTGAACGCAGCGCCTGCTGCACATCTGCTTCACGGACCAGGGGCCGGCTTTGGGCCTGGAGTTTGACTACATTGACATAATGGTTCAATGTAACGGGGCATGGACCCACATAGCGATTGCGTTCCAGCAGTTCTCTGGCGCGCTTACTGCCGTTATCGGTGATGGCGTATTGATAGGAGGCCCGATTGAGATTGCTGCCGCCGGTCACCTGGACCAAATGATGGGTCTTCAAAGCCTGCAAAAGCGGCTCAACCACACCGCTAAAATGGAGGCGCATGGTCTGGGCAATCTGCCAGCCCTTCATCGAGCCGCCAAAATAGAGAATTTTCAAGGCCAAACTGGTCAGAAAAGGCTGGGGAATTTGGGTCGCCTCAATGGTGCGTGGTTCTTCCAACAGTTGCCGGAGGGGACCGCTAAAGCCGTCAAAGGGCATATCTGGCGAGGAAAGCAGCAGCGGTTGGGTATTGGCTCTCTCGCGGGCTAACAGGCGCATCGGTTGCAATCGGGAAGGCTGACCATTCGTCATTACAATAGGACCCTTAAATGAATTGGCAGTAAAACGGACTGACTGATAACAATCTTAAAAGAACGCTTTATAAATATAACACACGGCTCAAGTTTCCACAATAGTTAGAATCCATATGAATTGTGAATTGTGAATGAAATAGGTAAGCCATCAAATCCTTCATCCTTCATCCTTCTGCCTTCATCCTTCTGCCTTCATCCTTCATCCTTCATCCTTCATCCTTTCAAGAAGTCCCCATTGCGATAGAACAGTTCTCCATCTACCCAAATTTCGCCCCCCTCGCGCATGTCACAAATCATGTCCCAATGCACGGCAGAGGTATTGGTGCTGCCTGATTGGGGATAGCCCTGCCCTACGGCCAGATGAACGGTGCCGCCGATTTTTTCATCAAACAAAATGGAGCCGGTAAAGCGTTGGATATCATTGTTGGCGCCGATGGCAAACTCCCCCAGGCGACGCGCGCCGGGGTCGGTGTCGAGGGTATTTTGGAGAAAGGCCTCATTTTTATCAGCCGTAGCCTGCGTCACCAGCCCATTCTCAAAGGTTAACCTGGCCCCGATGACCTCGTTATCGTGATAGTAGGCCGGGTAGGTAAACTTGACCCAACCGTTGACGCTGTCTTCAACCGGCCCGGTAAAAATTTCGCCATCGGGGAAGTTAATTTTGCCGGTGGCATTGAGAAAAGGCCGTCCCTCGATAGACATTTGCAAGTCAATGTTAGGCCCACGCGCATGCAGATGTTTTTTGCCCGCCAGATAATCAATGAGGCGCTGCTGGCTCTGTTCAACCTCCTGCCAGGCGGCGACCGGATCGGCCAGGTGAAGTTTGCAGGCTTCAAAGACAAAACGCTCGTACTGCCGCAGCGACATGCCGGCGGCCTGAGCATAAGCCTGGGTGGGAAACTGGGTGGTGCAGCGGCGCAGCGTGCCCTGTCCCTCTCGCTCCATCTGGATGCTCATCACCCCGGCCATAGCCTGCAAGCGGGCCTTTTGCCGCTCCGGGGGGTAGTCGGACAGCGCCCGCGGATTTTCCGACGCCTCCACCCGCACAATGACCTGGCAGGTTTCGTACATTAGTTTGAGCATGGGGTTAACGGCAGCCAGCAGGTCAAGCTGACCTGTCGCTTCTATGGCCAGGCTGTCTTCGTCGCGCAGGTGAATATAGGTAAAAGCCTGCCCGCCCGCCCGCAGCGCGGCTTGATAGAGCGCCTGGATCAACGGTTCGGCGGCGGGGCTGGTCCCACGCAGCAGCACCCGTTCGCCGGGCTGCACCGCCGTAGAGTAGTTGATGATAACATCAGCCATTTTTTCGAGGTAAGTTTTCATTGTTGAGTTATCCTTTGCTCTCCCCTATTCGTTTTATTCTCCCACTCATAGCACTCTCTCAGATCTATAAGATGGACCCAGCCAGAGCAAGCTTCAAGCAGAGAGTTTGTGAGTTTATCACTCATTTGTTTACCTTCCCCTTAGCCAGGTAAAACTAAAAGCTCCTCGAATCTGCGCTATCCTTGAGTTCGAGGAGCCGGATGTTGAAATGAATTCAGTATTTTGTAGCGGCAAATCAAAATTTTAGGGCAAGATGTCAAAATCAGCAAATTCAAGTTTAAAGGCTTGTGTTTTTTTTCACCAACTTGCGCCTACTCAGCCATCCTGTCATTTCGAGGCTGAAAGCCGAGAAATCTTTGAGGCCGTTGTCTGCAAACTACGGATTAGGAGATTTCTCCTTTCGGTCGAAATGACATGTTCTCCTTGAAAATAACATCTTGATTTTGAAAATTACTTAAATTAACCAAAACGTGTTGCGTCTCGCTTGCGTGCCTCTGGCGGCGTGTTCCGTCTGCTTTACCTCACGCAAGACGCAACAGGCAAGACGAATATTGAGTAATTATTTTCTGGGAGTTGCCTTACGTTATTTTCCAGGGGTTGTCGCAGGGGGGAAGTCGTGCTAAAATTAGACAATTATGGCCACTGACCCCACCCAACCCAAACTGTTCGACAACGGCAAGAACGGCCGCATCAGCCAGGATGAGATCAACGGCATCCTGTGGAAAGCCTGCGACACCTTTCGCGGCACGGTAGACCCCTCGGAGTACAAAAACTACATCCTGGTCATGCTCTTTGTCAAGTATATCTCCGATGTGTGGCAGGATCACTACGACCAGCTCAAGGAAAAATTTGGCGGCGACGAGGAGCGCATCGAGCGCCAGTTGCGTTACGAGCGTTTTGTCCTGCCCGCAGGCTGTCGCTTTGCCGATCTGTACGCCCAGCGCAACGCCGACAACCTGGGCGAGGTCATCAACATTGCCCTGGAAAAGATTGAAGAAGCCAACAAGCCCAAGCTGAGCGGCGTGTTCCGCAACATTGACTTCAACTCCGAGGCCGCCCTGGGCCGGACCCGGCAGCGCAACGAGCGCCTGCAGCACCTGCTGGACGACTTTGCCGACAAACGGCTGGACCTGCGCCCCTCGCGGGTGGGCAACATGGACATCATCGGCAACGCCTACGAGTACCTGATTGGCCGCTTTGCCGCCGGCGCGGGCAAAAAGGCCGGCGAGTTCTACACCCCGCCCGAAGTCTCGACCTTGTTAGCCCAACTGCTCGATCCCCAGCCCGGCGAACGCATCTGCGACCCGGCCTGTGGGTCGGGGTCGCTGCTGATCAAGTGCGCCCAACAGGTGGGCAGCGATAACTACGCCATTTACGCCCAGGAAAACAACGGCTCGACCTGGGCGCTGGCGGTGATGAATGTTTTTCTGCACAACATCAACGTAGTCCAGGATAACCTCAAATGGACCGATACCCTGCGCAGCCCGACCCTGCTGGAAGAGGGCCGCCTGATGCGCTTCAACGTGGTCGTAGCCAACCCGCCCTTCTCGCTGGATAAGTGGGGCGCGTCCACCGCCGAGAATGACCCGCACAGGCGTTTCTGGCGCGGCATCCCGCCCAAAAGCGTGGGCGATTACGCCTTTATCAGCCACATGATCGAAACCACCTACCCCGACCCCAGCCACAACGGCCGGGTGGGAGTGATTGTGCCGCATGGCGTCCTGTTCCGGGGCGGGGCGGAGGGCAAAATCCGCCAAGCTTTGATTGAGGAAAATTTACTGGATGCAGTCATCGGCCTGCCGCCGAACCTGTTTTACGGCACGGGCATCCCGGCGGCCATCCTGATTTTCAAGCGCAACAAGGCCGATAACCGGGTATTATTTATTGACGCCAGCCGGGGGTTTGAGGCGGGATCCAACCAGAACCGGCTGCGCGAGACGGACATCGAGCGAATTTTAACCACCTACCGCCAACGGCAGAACGTGAGCAAGTATGCTTACCTGGCCGCGTTTGAGGAAATCAAAGAGAATGATTTTAATCTGAATATTCCCCGCTATGTGGATACGTTTGAGGAAGAGGAAGAAATTGACCTGGGGCTGGTGCAGGCCGAGATTGAGGAATTGGAGCAAAAATTGGCCGGGGTGCAGGGGAAGCTGGCCGGGTATTTACGGGAGTTGGGCTTAAACTAACCCTCACCCCCGGCCCCTCTCCCTGGGGGAGAGGGGAGTCGCGGCCGTGTCTCCTCTCCCTCTGGGAGGGGGTTAGGGTGAGGGTAAATGGTAGGTCATTTTGATTGCTCCATCTGGTGGACAGGTAATGAACCGCCGGCAAAATAGCAAGTGCTGAGTTATAATGACCACAGGCAAAAAATGAAACTGTATTCGCGGGAGTTGGGATTGAATGGGTAAAGTAACTCGGCCTATAGATTGGGAATTTTACCCATTAAATAACCCAACAGGTTATTTGGAAGAGTTAGGGTTATGACATCTCGTGATTCTGATACCGTGATTAAAAATCTTCCAAGCTCTTTGCACTCTCATAAAAACACCTCGAATCAGTGGAAACAAGTGAAGTTGGGGGAACTTTTGGGAGATAATTTTCAGAATGGTATATACAAACCTTCGTCAGCATACGGAAGTGGTGTACCCATTATCCGAATAAATAACTTTGATAATGAAGGGAATTTTGTCAGCTTAAAGTTCCAACGCTTATCTATAAAAAAATCCGAAATCGAAGGTTTTAAGGTTCAAGAGAACGATATTTTGATCAATAGAGTCAATAGTCTTAGCCACATTGGAAAGTCCATCATAGTTAAGAATATTTCTGAGCCAACCGTTTATGAGTCTAATATGATGAGACTCAGAATAACCAACAACGAACTTCTGCCAGATTTTTTAGCATACCTACTTCAAACATCCCAGGCACGCAATCATTTTAGAACGGTGGCAAAGAAAGCAGTTGCCCAAGCCAGTATTAACCAAACTGATGTAAAATCTTTAGAAATCCTTCTCCCTCCCCTCCCCGAACAGCGCCGCATCGCCGAAATCCTGGGCGCGTGGGATGAGGCCATTACCCTGACCGAGCGCCTCATCGCCGCCAAGCATCGCCGCAAAAAAGCTCTGATGCAGCAGTTGCTCACCGGGCGGCGGCGGTTTCGGGAGTTCGAGGGGGAGGAGTGGCGGGAGATTCATTTGGGCGAAGTTTTCACTGAACGCCGAGAAACAGGTTTTGTTGATTTGCCCCTATTATCTGTAACAGATGAAAAAGGGATAGTCTATCGAGATACACTTGACCGGCGTGATACTTCGAATGAAGATAAATCGAAATACCTGCGTGTTTGCCCAGGTGATATTGCCTACAACACAATGCGGATGTGGCAAGGTAGAGCAGGCGTCTCAAAATTAGAGGGTATCGTTAGTCCGGCTTATACAGTTTGTGTCCCAAAGGCTTCAGTTGACGTAAATTTTATGGGCTACCTGTTTAAGTTTCCACCGATGATCTATAGAGTTTATGCACAATAAAAATTGAATATCAGCTAACCATCTGCGCTTTAGCATGCTGCCAGCGCTGAGTTTGCCAGTTGACCAAGCCGCCCACGACTTGCATCACCAAGGTGTAAATTGAGTGGGCACAGCGAAAACGAGTCCCGATAATCTTCCAGTTCTTGACCCAGCCGATACAATGTTCAATGCGCACCCGAATTGAATTCAACTGGCGGTTAAATTCAACTTGGTCTTCGGTCAACTCGCCTCCTCTGGGCTTTTTCACCGGTGTTTCCAGGCTCAAGCGGGGCATTTGGTGGAGTTCACCGGTCTCAGGATTGAGCAAGGTGACCAGGGTGACTTGTTTATCCAGGCCTTGATAACCTTTGTCCGCTTTGCCCTGACAGCCATCAGGTAAACGCTCGACAGTTTTGGTCTCGTCACTCAGTTTCTTGTCGGCTTTGGCACCGGGTACAGCTTCACTAATGGCCTTGATGTCATGCTGCCCATCCGTCACGAATTCAGTTTTGAGGGCAAACATCTTTTTTTACCCGAAAAATGGGCTTTGCGCGTGGCGCTATCTGTAGACCGATAGACTTGTTGCTCGGTCGCATCGATCAAGACCTGCCCATCGGCTAAAGCCGTTAGTTTCAGCATCTCTTCTTCCGTCAACGCTTGCTCGGCTTCCACTAACTTCCACACCTCCGGGCAGGGTAACACTTGTTTGAGTAAAGGCAACAAGCGCCGCAAATCCCGTGACACATCCGATTGGCTGGCCCCAAAAAATTTGGCCACCAACGCTTGGATGATATGTAAGCGCAGATAGGTCAGCACCAACGCCACCCGGATGACCAGGGGTAAATCACATTTCCGTCCGCCGCCTACCCCTCGTTTTCGGTCGGGGCGCTCATGACGTTGCTGTTCATAACTCGGATAAACTTTTTTGGCCGCTTCGACCAACTGCCAGAAACGGTCGGCAGGCAGTCCCATTAACAAGGGAATCCAGCTTGGATCTTCTCGCAGTGTTTCTTCGGTGATTATCATAGGTGCTCCTGTCTGACAATGACTGTGAAACACCTATTTTACCATATCTACCAGTCTTATTGTGAATTAACTCTTATGTATTTTGGCGTTTTTCACAAGGCTTAGTTTCAGATACTTTGAGCCTCAAGTTTGATGCTTTCGCCAAGATTAAGGTAAGACTTCCAAGTATTGAAGAACAACGCTATATCGCCGCCGTACTGCAAGCCTGCGATGAGGAAATCGAGCTGCTGGGGCAAAAGCTGGCTGCGCTCAAGCGGCAGAAGCAGGGGTTGATGCAGCAGTTGCTCACCGGGCGGGTGCGGGTGAAGGCCGCGAAGCGAGGATGAGGGATGAAGGATGAAAAATATCCAAAACACCGGGGATAAGGATTAAAGTATGTGCGCCAAACGAAGACCAAAACTAGCCCAGGCCGCTGAAGTTAGGCCGGAAACAGCCCTGCCGCCGGAGGCAATCAGCGCGACAGAACCGGAAATGACACCGCCTTCACCCGAAGAAGTCCTGGCGTTGATTCAGCAGTTGCAAGAACTTCGCCAGGCTCACTTGTTGACCCTGGTGGCCAGCCCGGATGTCATTCTACGCGGCGATATCGTGGAGCAAGTGTACGAGCAGTTGCACCAGATCGGCCATGTGCCGCAAATTGACCTTTTTCTCCACAGCGTCGGCGGCCAGACCGAGCTGCCCTGGCGGCTAATCACCTTAATCAGAGAGTATTGCCAAAAGTTTTGTGTCCTGATCCCGGCATTCGCCCACAGCGCCGCCACCCATTTGGCGATGGGCGCCGACGAGATTGTGATGGGGCCATTATCGGAGCTAAGCCCGGTAGACCCGGCTCGCACTCATCCATTGCTGCCCGGACAAAAAGAGGATGGCTCGCCTCTGGCCGTTTCAGCGCAGGATTTACGTCATTGTGTGGAGTTTATCAAAAAAGAGGTGGGCGACTCCTCGCCCGAGGCGAAAGCGGCGATTGTGGGCGCTTTGTTTGATAAAATTCACCCGCTGGCCATTGGGGCCATTCAACAATCGTATGACCTGGCCCGGCTAATTTCTACCAAAGCCCTGTCCAGCCACATGAACCCCGCAACCGAAAAAGAACAGATTGAGCGGATTGTAAATGTCTTATCCGACGAATTCTTTTCCCATCACTACCGGATTGGCCGGAAAGAAGCCAAAGAAATCGGGCTTAAAGTGGTTGACGCGGAAGGGGAACTGTGGGAAAAGATGTGGGCCTTGTATAAGAATTATCGCGCCTACTTTACCCTGGCCCGCCTGACCGGCAATGAAAAGGAGCCGCGCGCCGCCAGACCAATCTTGTGGATTGATAGTGTCCAAGAGCGTCGTATTCTGGAGCAAATCCAGCCTTTGAATCAAAAGGGACCGACCATTGTTAATTGGCTAACCTCTGCCTGGACGCAGGATTAAGCGGTCAGAGAAAGGTCCCATCCCATGCCTTTTCCGGCGCACATCAAGTTGAGCAGTTTCACCTTTAGTCGTTACCCGGCCTGGGGCGATGTTTACTGGTATGACTTTGGCACACCTCGCGCTCAACAGCACACTATGGCCGAGCCGCACCTGGCCGTTGTGGTCAGTGATACCAAAGTGACACTTAGGGGGACGGTGCTCATCATTCCTCTTTCTGGGGCGGAGCATCATCAGCCCGGCTACCGATTTCACGTCTTGATTAAAAAGAGTGACTGCCCCCAACTTGATAAAGACTCGATTGTCAAAGTTGACCAGGTTTATTGCGTGCCGACCCAACCCGGCTTGCCTGACCAATATTACTTAACTCATTTGGACAAAAAAATAATGGCTCAAATTTATGAGCCATTACTGCGTGTGCTTGGGGTTAACTATCTTGTTGATGACAAATCAGCCGGTTAAGCTTTTAGCCTGGACTTCCCGCATCCGGGCCGCTAAATCCAAATCTTCCGGCGATTGCATTTCGCCCTGGTCCATGAGAGCCTGGTGAGCAGCAGGTAAATCGCGCTTCAGGCTTTGGCCAAAGGTTTGGCCCACTTGCTCAAGTAGACTCTTTTTACTGGGAGCGGTGTAGCGGAACTGAGTGAGGCGAATCTGGTGGACGTTGTTGCCGGCAAAGCCCGTATACAAACCGGCGGCCAAAGTTTCATCCCGGCTACTGTTGACTTGAATATGGGTAGTTATATAGGGTGATTTGGGTATCATATCAAATCCCTCACATGAGCATTAATCATTATAAAATAATCCTGCGGCTAAGTCAACCAATTTTAAGGTCGGCAACGAAAGGAACCGGATTATGCACCAGTATCTCGCCTTCAAAGAAGAACTGATCTCCCAAATTCCGGCCCTGCAACTGCTCAAGGCGATGGGTTATCGTTACCTGACCCCAGCGGAAGCGCTAGCTCATCGGGGCGGGAAGTTGAGCAACGTTATTCTGGAAGATATTCTGGAAGAGCGACTACGGGTGCTCAACTGGATCGAGTACAAAGGCAACCGCTACCCCTTCTCCGAGGCCAATCTCAAGCAGGCCATCCAAACTCTCAAGAACGAACCCTATGATGGCCTGGTCAGCACCAACGAGCGGATTTACGAACTGCTCACCCTGGGCGTCAGCCTGCGCCAGACCATCGCCGGCGATACCAAAAGCTACAGCCTGCGCTACATTGACTGGGGGCGCCCCGAAAACAACCATTACCACCTCAGCGACGAATTTCCGGTCGAGAAGCGGCTGAGCAAAGAGACGCGCCGGCCCGACATCGTCCTCTTTGTCAACGGCATTCCCCTGGTGGTCATCGAGTGCAAGCGGCCCGACCTCGACAAGCACGGCGATAAAGCCGTGACCGAAGCCATCAGCCAGATGATCCGCAACCAGAAAGACGACGAAATCCCCAACTTCTTTATTTATTCCCAACTCCTGCTGGGGGTGAGCAAAAATGACGCCCTGTACGCCACCACTTTCACCCCCAAAAAGTTTTGGGCGGTGTGGAAGGAAGAACCCGGCCCTCACCCTAACCCTCTCCCAAAGGGAGAGGGGACAGTGACTCCCCTCCCCCTGGGAGGGGTTGGGGGAGGGCCGGGTGAGGGCCTCGAAGCCGCCGTCCAGCGCCTCATCAACATCCGGCTGACCCCCGCCGAAAAGGACCACCTTTACAACCACCGCGACGAAGCCGCCGCCATTCGCCGCTATTTCGACAGCCTCGAAGCCGAAGGGGAGCGGCTGCCGACAGCCCAGGACCGGACCCTCTACAGCCTGCTCCGGCCCGAACGGCTGCTGGAACTGATCTACCAATTCATCGTCTACGATAAGGGCATCAAAAAAATCGCCCGCTACCAGCAGTATTTTGCCATCAAGGCCACACTCGACCAGGTGGCCCACCTCAACCACCAGGGCCAGCGCACCGGCGGGGTCATCTGGCACACCACCGGCAGCGGCAAATCGCTGACGATGGTCATGCTGGCCAAGGCCCTGGCCCTGCATCCGAACGTGCCCAATCCGCGCATCGTGCTGGTGACGGACCGGATTGACCTGGACGACCAGATCTGGAAAACCTTCAACGCCTGCGGCAAAAAGGCGGAAAAGGCCGGGTCGGGCCGCCACCTGATCGAGCTGGTGCAGAGCGGCAAGGTGGATATTATCACCACCGTCATCAACAAATTCGAGGCGGCGGCCAAAGAAAAGGTGCGCGACCACAACCCCAACATCTTTGTCCTGGTGGACGAAGGCCACCGCAGCCAGTACGGGACCATCCACGCCAAGATGCGCCAGGTCTTCAAAAAAGCCTGCTACCTCGGCTTCACCGGCACGCCCCTGCTCAAAAAGGACAAAACTACGGCCCAAAAGTTTGGCGACTTCATCCACAAATACAGCATGCGCAAGGCGGTCGAAGATCAGGCCGTTGTCCCCCTGCTGTACGAAGGCCGGCTGGTCGAGCAGGAAGTAGACCAGGACGGGATTGACAAGTGGTTTGAGCGGGTCACCAAGCATCTGACCGAGGAGCAGAAGGCCGACCTGAAACGCAAATTCAGCCGCAGTGAGGAGGTCAACAAAACCGAGCAGCGGCTCAAGCTTATCGCCTACGACCTCACCGAGCATTACGTCCAGAACTTCCAGGGCAGCGGCTTCAAGGCCCAACTGGCCGCGCCCAACAAGCGCATCGCCCTCAAGTACAAGCAGTTCTTGGACGAATTTGGCGAGGTCACGTCCGAAGTCATCATCTCTGCCCCCGATACCCGCGAGGGCAACGACGAGGTGGACAACAGCCGCGACCCCGAACTGGAAGCCTTTTGGAAGCGGATGATGGAACGCTACAAAAGCGAAGACGAGTACAACCGGGCCATCAAAGCCGACTTTTCCAGCCCGGAAGGGGTCGAAATCCTGATTGTGGTGGACAAGCTGCTGACCGGCTTTGACGAACCGCGCAACACCGTGCTCTACCTGGACAAGCCGCTCAAGGAGCACGGCCTGCTCCAGGCCATCGCCCGGGTCAACCGGCTGTTTGAGGGTAAAGAGTTCGGCTACATTGTGGATTACCGGGGCGTGCTGGGCGAGCTGAATGAGGCCATGGACACTTACAACGCCCTGGAAGCCTTCGATGCCGAAGATGTGCTGGGCACGTTCACCGATGTGAGCGAAGAAATCAAGAAGCTGCCTCAACGCCACTCGGAGCTGTGGGCCGTGTTCAAGACCGTGCCCAACAAAAAGGATGTCGAGGCCCTGGAACGCTTTTTGGAGCCGGAGGACAAGCGCCAGGAATTTTACGAGGCGCTGACCGCCTTTGCCAGCAGCCTGAAAGTGGCTCTGAGCACCGTCGCTTTCTTTGAAGAGACGCCGGAGCCGCAGATCAACGCCTACAAAGCCGATCTGCGCTTTTTCCACAACCTGCGCGCCTCGGTGCGGCAGCGATACGCCGAGACCATTGACTACAAGGATTACGAGCAAAAGGTGCGCAAGCTGATGGACAGCCACATCAAGTCGTCGGAGGTCAAGCCGATCACTGAGCTGGTCAACATCTTCGACGCCGAAAAATTCGACGCGGAGGTGGCCCGCATCGAGGGGCTGGCGGCCAAAGCCGATACCATCGCCAACCGCATCAAAAAGACCGCCGCCGAAAAGATGGAGCAAGACCCGGCCTTTTACAAGAAATTCTCGCGCATGATTGACGAGACCATCGAAGCCTACAAAGCCGGCCGCCTGAGCGAACTGGAATACCTCAAACAGATGGAACAAACCCGCGACGAGATGCGCACCGGCCAGGACGAAACCACGCCCCAAAAACTGCGCCGCTACAAGCACGCTCCGGCCTACTTTGGCGTCATCCGCGAGCCACTGGGCCAATATAGCCCACAAAGTTCCGGCGTGAATATGGAAGAGTTGATGGCCGATCTGGCTATCAAATTGGAGGAGATCATCGAGCGCAAAAAAGTGCGCGACTGGGTGAATAATTTAGATACGCAAAACCAAATGAAGCGAGAGATGGAGGATTACCTGGTCAGTCTCAAAGACCACTACGAAGTGCCGATGACCTACGGCGACATTGATTTAATCCTGGACAGCGTGATTGAAGTCGCCCGGCAGCGGGATCAATTATGACTCTCAGCCCTCACCCTAACCCTCTCCCAGGGGGAGAGGGGCTCGGGGTGAGGGCCAACATTACACCTATGACATTATATTCCGTTCAATATGGTGACACCACCATCGAATACCAGCTCAGCTTTGCCGCCCGCAAAACCCTGGCCATTGAAGTTCACCCCGATCTGCGGGTGACCGTCCGCGCCCCGGAAGGGAGCGAACTGGAAACCATCCGCCAGAAGGTCAAAAAGCGAGTTCCCTGGATTTTACGCCAGCAGCGCCAGTTTGAAAGTTACTTGCCTAAGCTCCCGCCTCGCCAATACGTCAGCGGCGAGACCCATCGCTACCTGGGCCGCCAATACCGTCTCAAAGTCAGCGAGGGTGACGCCGAAGGGGTGAAGCTTAGCCGAGGGTTCTTTTTTATCACGGTGCGCGACAAAAGCGACACCGAGCGAGTCAAAACCCTGCTGATAGACTGGTATCGGCAGCAAGCCGAGCGGGTTTTCCGGGAGCGCCTCTACGTCTGCCTGACCAAACTGCGCTTTCTTCAGCTTGAGCAGCCCGAACTGGAAATTCGCCAGATGGAGACCCGCTGGGGCAGTTGCACGCCGGAGGGCAAAATTCTGCTCAATCTGCGACTGATGCAAGTGCCCAAAGAGTCCATTGATTACGTGGTCATGCACGAACTGTGCCACCTGAAGGAGCACAACCACAGCCGGCGCTTTTATGAACTGCTCAATCGGGTCATGCCGGATTGGCGAGCGAAGCGGGAGCGGTTGAATGCGTTGGAGGTAAGTTGAAGTATGCGAAAGCTGAGCCGGAGAGGTGTTTTAGCTATTATCAAAGAGGCCAAAGAAAAGCAAAATAAAGTGGGGAAGGAGGGATTTGAACCCTCACGCCTTGCGGCACATGATCCTAAGTCATGCTTGTCTGCCAGTTCCAACACTCCCCCATAACCAAAGGATCCAAGGATGGGTCAGATTCTAACATTTTCTCCCTAAAAGGTCAATTATCATCCCCAGAGGCTTTAAATTCCGTCGTATAGAAATGCTAACAGCCGCCTCTATTCAGGCGGCTGTGAAAGATTTTGGATGGCCGGGTTACTCGTTACCCGGCTGCTGCGGCCCAGAGGGGTTGCCCTGGAAGCGGGCGGGCAGGGGTTTGTTGATGAACTCGGTGACACGTTCGCGCATGGTTGCCAGTTTCTCGTCAGCTTCCTCTTGAGTCAACCATCCCTTCTCTACCAGTTTGGCCAATTTCTCGGAAGCCTTATCCATAACGGCCTCTACAACTGCATGCGGCTCAACCCCGTGATCTTCGGCCACCTGGGCGATGCTGCGCCCCCCATCCTGGCGCATTTCTTGCAGCAGTTCGCGGGGGGTCAGGCCGATTTCCTTGGCGGCTATCCGAAAGACAGCGCGGGCAAGGCGCAGGCGCGGTCCGCCTAAACCCTCACCCGCCGCGCTCTGGGCCAGGGCCGGCGGCGCAGCCAGGGTCAAGAGGGTCAAGAGAAGGGCGGCTACACTAAAAACAATCGTCCAACGTTTGGTTTGCATGATTAATCTCCTTGTGATGAGTTGATTGATTTGATTAACCACAGCATACCGTTGAATTGTAATTAAAAAATGGGGGATTTGTAAAAAGTTTGTAAACTCCCAAGGAATAGTCATCAGATGTCAGTCAATATCATTAAGTTAAGCCAGACAACCGCATCCTGAGTAGCGCGAAACGAAGTGGAGCGCGTATCGAAGGGTGCAGGTTGGCGATAACTTCCTGACAAAGCAGCACCC
Source organism: Anaerolineales bacterium (assembly GCA_015075405.1). Lineage (GTDB taxonomy): Bacteria > Chloroflexota > Anaerolineae > 4572-78 > J111 > DSQQ01. Next base: position 72,067 of record JABTUK010000006.1, on the reverse strand, counting down.
TTCGATACGGGTCGCTTCGCTCCCCTACTCAGGCTGCTGCTAACTTAACGACATTGACTGGCTACTGTTCGTTTGCTTCATTCCACATAGATGGGATTGGTAAAAACCCAGCCTCGCTGCCAACCCCAGTAATAGCGATAAGCCTCAACGCGATACACACCCCGCTCGGCGGTTTGCCAGGTTAACTCCCGGTCTGTTGTTTCAGCCACCACCCGCCCCTGATGCAGCAGGCGCAGTCGAGCCGGAAGAGGGCTGGCAATGCGCAGCGTAGCGGTCTCTTGCAGCGGCAAGGTATCGCCCATGCTGGCCTGCCTGTCGCCGCTGCTGCCGCTAAAACTAAACCCGCGTGAGGAAGCTACCAAATCGTTGCTCACAAAACAGTGGCCCAATTGCAGGGCTTCAAAAATTTGCCGGCGAGCCTGGCTCACCTCATGGGCCAGGGGTTCAGCCAGCAGCAGGTGGGTATTGACGGTGCGGAATAGAAATTCATAGGAGTAAATCTTCCGGCGGAGCGGCCCCAGGCTAAAGGACATGGCATGGGCATCGGAGTTGCCAATCACCACTACCTTCTGGCCTGTCGCCAGCAGTTCATCCCATTTGGCCAGCACTTCGGGGAAAGGGGCGGTCAAGACCAGATACGGCAGATAGGCGCCAATAACCGCCCGCAGCTTGGAGCGCAACTGCCACTTGACATCGGTCATGGTGTTCCAAAGTTCAATGCCGGTATAGCCGGAGATATCCCAACTGAGCCAGGGATACATTTCCTGGGCTGCGCCCATGCCGGGCCGTTCCAGGGGATGAGCCAAAAAAGTCAGGCCGCCGCGGGCGTGGATGGCGTCAATCAACTGCTGCGGGTCGGCGGCCAGGTTATTCAGGTCATCGGCCACAAAGTGACACAACAGATGGTTGTATTCCGGCACAAGCTGCATGTCGTTGATTTCCTGGCCCATCAGCCGCAGAATTTCGCGCCCGTGAGCGTCCCGCCACCAGCCTTCCACCCCCTCGACGGCGATGTTGTGGTCGGTATAAACGATAAAATCAAGACCCGCCCGAATTGCCGCTGCGGCCACTTCAGCGTGGCTGCCCGTCCCATCCGAAGCGGTGGTATGAAGGTGTAAATTTCCGACGATTTCTGGCATAGAGGCGCTTAGACCACCTGATATTTTAGGGGTTGGCCTTGAATATGGCTCAGCAGATTGGCAAAATCGCCCAGGCGTTCCTCGGCGGCAGCCGCCGTCGCTCCGGCGGCAATATGGGGCGTGAGCAGCACATTGTAACCCTGTTTAGCCAGGCCAATCAGCGGGTTGTCGGCTTTGATTGGCTCCCACTCAAACGTATCCAGGGCCGCGCCGTTTAATTTACCTGATTGCACCGCCGCTGCCAGGGCCGCCTCATCAATCACACCACCGGCGCCGCAACTGACCAGGGCTGCGCCATCCTTCATCTTGGCGATAAAAGCGGCATCGATCAATAAATCTGTCTCTTTGAAATAAGGCAATAAGTTGGCAATGTAATCGCTCTGGCTAAAGAGGGTGTCACTATCTACATAGGTTAGCCCAAGTTCCTGCTCAACCTCGAGCGGCAGCCGGCGGCGCTTGTTGTAGAGTACGGTGCAGCCCCAGCCCTTGAGCCGCCGGGCCAGTTCAGTCCCAATTTCGCCAAAGCCCATAATGCCAATGGTGCGCTGCCATAACCCTTCAACGTTCTGGCGGTTGGACCAGTTGTAGGCAAAGGTATCTTCATCGCTACGCCGGCTGAGGCCCCATTCGGTGCTGGCGGCCAGGGCGATGGCTTCGCTCTCGCGCAGTTTTTTGCTCAAGGCCAACATTTGCATCACCAGGTGTTCGGCCACCCGGATCACCGTCCCCACGGGCCAGTAACACACGGCCACCCCGGCGGCTTTGGCCGCGCTCGTATCAATATCGTAGGTCAGCGACCCCAGCCGCTGGATCAATTTGAGCTGAGGCGCAGCCTGAATCATCTCCCGATCAATCGTCCCGGTTCGCTCGGAGATAAGGTATTCGGCGTCTGCCAGATGGGGTAATAAGCTGGCCCTGTCCGGCTGGCGCAGCATGGTAATCTCCAATTCAGGCGGAGCGGCGTTCAACGCTGCCTGCTGGTGGCGCAGGCCCCGCTCGGTGATAAAAATGGTCTTGTAACGTTTCATCGAGAAACCCCTTGTAAAAGGATGAAGGATGAGGGATGAAGGCGGAAATTTTTTCTTTCCTTCAGCCTTTCGCCTTCATCCTTCATCCTTTTCTTATCCGCTCTACCGGCGAGAGTTGATTAAGCTGTTGTTCCAGTTCGGCCAGAATTGGTTCAAACTCGGCCAAAAGATTTGGCTCAGGCCAAACTCTGAGATTGCTGTCCAACAAAAGCAGCGCGGCTCGGGCGCTTCCGGCCAGCAGGCTGATGGCTATTTCCAGGTCATCCTGCACCTGCTCGATCACCACCGGGCGAAAATTCTGTAAAACAGCGGCCGCGTCGAGGCAGAGCCGGCTAATTTCTGCCGGACTTTCACACAAAAGCCGCTGACCCTGCAAAACCTGCCCGGCTTCGCGCAAAGCCACATGTTCGGCAATAGCCGTCGCATCCTGGTCGCACCAGGCAATCAAGGTATTTTTGAGGTGGACCATCTGCTCGATGCGGCCGGTAATATCCTGCCAATCCAGCTTGTCCACCTGGTGATCCAGGCTAATTTGCATACAGGCCTCGCCCAGCGCGCTGGCATGAGCCGCCGAAACCGCAATTACCGCTCCGGCCATAGCATGGCGCTGGTCGCTAACCTCTTCAATAAATTGGCGCACTGATTTTTCGGTCAATTGTAAAGCCACGTTTTAATCATCCATTCTCACAAATATTTGAGTTTAGGGGGAAGGAACTTCGACGGCGCTGTGCAGGGTTCCGGCCATCATAAGGCCCAATATCTCTGGAGTTACTTCGGTGGGGCGGACAATGCCCATAATTTCACCTCGGTGGATTACGGCAATCCGGTCGCTCAGATTCAAAATTTCCTCAAGTTCAGTCGAAATGTATAAAATAGCCGCGCCTCTGGCCCGCTGCTCCAGCAGCCGGTTTTCGACAAACTCGGTTGCGCCTACATCCAACCCGCGGGTAGGGTGGGCGGCGATAATCAAGTCTGGGTTTTCCGACAGTTCCCGCGCCAGCACCACTTTTTGCTGGTTGCCGCCCGACAGGGTTTTGGCGGTCACTTCGGCGCTGGGGGTCCGTACGTCAAAACGTTGGACCAACTGCCTGGCATGGCTTTTGATGGCTTTGTTGTTCAAAAATCCCCGCACCGAGAAGGGCCGCCGCCGAAAATTACGGGCCACCAGATTTTCGCTCAACTTGAACCCCAGCACCAGGCCCTCGCGATGGCGGTCTGCGGGGATATAGGCCAGATTAAAATGGAGCAGGTCGCCGGAATTAAAGTGGGTGGTCTCGCGCCCGGCAATACGAATGTGCCCGCTTTGGGGCGGGCGCAGCCCGGCGACAGCCTCGGCCAGCTCTTTCTGACCATTACCGTCAACCCCCGCCAGCCCGACAATCTCGCCGGCCCGCACTTGCAGCGACAACTGGCGCACCGCCGGCACCGCGCGGTCGTCGTTGACCACCAGATTGGTAATTTCCAGCGTCACCGGGCCAGGCTCCACCGGGGGCTTGTCCAGGCGGAACAGCACTTCTCGCCCCACCATCATCCGGGCCAGTTCGGCCTTGGTTGTCGCTTGGGTTTCGACTGTCTGGATAGCCGCCCCGTCGCGCAGCACCGTCACCCGGTCGCTGATTTCCATTACCTCGTCCAATTTGTGGGTGATAAAAATAATCGAATTACCATTGCTCACCAGCCGGCGCATCACTTCAAACAGCCCCTCTATCTCTTGGGGGGTAAGCACGGCGCTTGGCTCATCGAGAATGAGCAGTTTCGCCCCCCGGTACAGCGCCTTGATAATCTCGACCCGCTGCTGCGTGCCCACCGACAGGTTCCAGATGGGCAAATCGGGGTTGACCTCAAGCCCGTAGGTCAGCGAAATGTCCAGAATATTCTTTTTGGCCGCCTGATGGTTAAGCAAAATACCTTTGTCGCCCGGCAGGCCAAGCATCACATTCTCCGTAACCGACAACGGCGGGACCAGCATGAAATGCTGGTGAACCATGCCAATGCCCTTGGCAATCGCATCATCCGGCGAGTGAATGGTCGTCGGCCGGTCATTCAGATAAATCTGCCCCTCATCCGGCTGGTAAAGGCCGTACAGCACATTCATCAGGGTAGACTTGCCTGCCCCGTTTTCACCCAACAAAGCGTGGATTTCGCCGTGCCGCAGTTCCAGGTTCACCCGGTTGTTGGCCAGCACACCCGGAAAGGTTTTGGTGATATTTTCCATGCGCAGGAAGGGAGTGGTTGTCATGGTTTCATCTCAGGTCGCAGGGTCGCAAGGTAGCAGGGTCGCAAGGTAGCAGGGTCGCAAGGTAGCAAAGTAGCAGGTAGCAGAGTTGCAGATTGTAAAAAATCCCTTATTTCTCATTTCTTATTTCTTTAGGAGTTACGCAGTTCAAGGTAGTTTAGCCCCTTGTGGGCGGGCATAAAGCCCTAAACTACGCCCCAACTGCGTAACTCATATTCTTATTTCTCACTTCTTTTTTCTTTCCCCTACTACCTACTACCTACTACCTACTACCTTCTCACGCCTCTTCTCGTTTGTAGGGAATAGCCGCGGCGGCGGGCCAGTGCATACGGCCGGTGAAGAACAGGGCTACGAGCGTGACCACATAAGGCAGCATCACCGGAAATTGATAAGGAATTTCGGGGATGCCCAGTGGAGCTAAAATTCCGGCCTGAATCCGCAACTGAAAAGCGTCGGCGAAACCGAACAGGAGCGAAGCCAGCATCGTGCCCAGGGGTGTCCACTTGCCAAAAACAATCGCCGAAAAAGCGATAAAGCCACGCCCGGCGATCATGTTTTCGATAAAGGTGCTGTTAAAACCGATGGACAGGACCACTCCCCCGACAGCCGCCATCATTCCGCTCCAGATGATGCACAGGTAGCGCACCAGCGGCACTTTTACCCCCAGCGTATCGGCGGCGCGTGGATGTTCGCCCACCGCTCGCACCGCCAAGCCCCAGGTGGTGCGATAAAAAACAAAACTGGCCAGGGGAACCAACAAAAAGGCCAGATAGACCAGCGGCAAATGGCTAAAAAAGAGCGGGCCAACAAAAGGAATATCGCTCAACAAGGGAATATTCCAGACCGGGAAGGTGGGCGCGCTCAGGCTGCCGGAGTTGGCCGCTTTCATCAAGCGAAAAACCACGCCGGTCAAGCCGACCATAATCAGATTAATGGCTACCGCCGTCACAATCTGGTCGGCCCCCAGCGTCACCGTGACATAGGCAAAAAGCAGGGCTACAATCGCCCCGGCGACCATTGCGCCGAGCAGCCCCAGCCAGGGGTTGCCGGTCGAATAGGCAATCATAAAACCAATGAGCGCGCCCAGCAGCATCTTGCCTTCCAGGGCAATATTAATCACCCCGGACCGCTCGCTAAACAAACCGCCTATGGCGGCAAAGAGCAGCGGCGTGGTCAGGCGGATGGTGGCATGCAGCAGGGCGATAAATGCGTCAATGTCCATAAGTTAACCTTTGTCTATCCAACGTTAAACGTTGAACGTTTGGCAGTTCCAAGAAAATAATTATCCCAAGCCGGTGATACGTGATGCGTGATACGTAATGAATTCCTGCCAAAAGTCCTCACGTATCACGTATTACGCATCACACAGGTCAATATATTTTGGGATGATTTAAATTTTGGAACTCCCTTTAACGTTAAACTTTCCACGCTTCCAGCCAACGCCGGATGCGATTATTGGCGCTGGCCCCGCCGATGAGAAAGATGATGGCCAGGCCCTGCAAAATGTAAACGACCACCACATCAATCTTAACTGCCGTTTGCATCGAATTGGCCCCGTTGCGCATGGCCCCAAAAAACAGCGCCGCCAGCAGCGCCCCGACCGGGTGAAGCCGGCCCACCAGGGCCACGGCAATCGCATCGAAGCCCCAGCCGGGCGAAAAGTTATCAATCAAGCGGTACTGCACCCCCAGCAGTTCGGTGGCGCCGGCCAAACCGGCCAGCCCCCCGCTCAGGGCCATCGTCAGCGCCATGACCGTTGTCGTTTTGATGCCAACATAACGGGCCGCATCCTTGTTGGAGCCGACCATACGGATACGGTAGCCTACCGTAGTGTGAAACAGCAAAATGTAAACCAGCACCACCGCCAGCAGCGCCAGGTAAAATCCGGCATGCAGGCGAGTTCCCTCCCAGATAATGGGCAACTGGGCCGATTCGGCTACGGCGGGGGTTTGGGTGTTCCAGCCTTCTTCTTTGAGCGGACCATGCACAAAAAAGCTGACCGTAAAAATAGCGATATAATTCATTAAAATAGTGACAATAATTTCGTTCATATCCCGGCTGGCTTTGAGATAACCGGGAATCGCGCCCCAGATCATCCCGCCCAACACCCCCAGCAGCAGCGCGACCAGCAAATGCCAGGGATAAGGCAAAGCCAGCACCGTTCCGGCCCAAACCGCCAGCAGCGCCCCCATATAAAGCTGGCCTTCCGCCCCGATATTAAACACCCCGCCCCGATAAGCCAGGGTGACGGCCAGCCCGGCAAAAATAAGCGGGATGGATTTGAGCAACGTGGTAATAATCAACCGCTGCGTACCAAATGCGCCCTTAATCAGAGCCGTATACGCTTCGATAGGGTTGACGTTGAGAATCCACAGGAGAATACTGCCGACGAGAAAGGAGGCCAACACGGCCAAAATCGGCAGCAAAAAATTCAAGACCCGTTCATAAGTGGCCGCTCGCTGGACTGCTTCTTCTTTGGTTTTAGCCGCCGCGCGTTGGGCCGCTGTAGTCATGCCTACTCCGCAAGGTAATAGTGTAGCAGGGTAGCAGAGGATATAAACCTGCTACCCTGCTACTTGCTACATGGTATTACTTATGATAATCATCGGTGACGACATTACCTTCATCGTCGAGGACGATTTTGCCGGTGGCCAGGGCTTCAACCACCGCATTGACTTCATTGGCCGCTTCTTCCGGCACAACTTTGTTGAACGGAGCTAACGTCTGGGCTTGCTCGGCAAAACCAACCACGTGGTTCTTCCACTCGATGCTGCCCGCCCCAATCTCTTTCATCGCTTCAATCAGAATGTTGTCCACCCGCTGCTCGACACTGGTCAAGACCAATTCCGGGGCCAGGTGGCTCTGGTCGCGTGTCCAGCCGATGGCATACACCTTGCCATTCTCTTTGGCCGCTTCGATCGCGCCCACATTGGCATTGTCGCCATTGGCCATAATCAGGTCTACCCCACTGTCAATCTGGGCTATGGCCGCTTCCTTCGCCTTCGGAATGTCTACCCACGAGCCGGTGTAGGCCACCGGCACATCCGTTATCTCTGGGTTGACCACCTGCGCTGCCTGCTTGAAGGCATTGAAATCCGCTGCGATCGTCGGGATTTCCACCGCCCCAACCCCACCGATCTTCCCCGTCGGCGACATGTACCCGGCCAATATCCCGGCAGCATAGCCCGCTTCGCCCGCCCGGAACACATACGACACCAGGTTCTTGCCATTCTCGGCGATCCCGCCGATCTGGATGAAGCTCACCTCCGGGTACTCCTCTGCCGCCGCCGTCAAGGCGTCCCCAAACTCAAAGCCGTGCCCAATGATCACATTGAACCCCTGGTCCGCATACGACCGGATCAGGTCCAACTGGTCGGCCTGAGCCACGTTCTCGGTGTTGGCGATCTCTGCCCCGGCCGCTTCCACCGCTTTCAACCCCTCATACGCCGTCTGGTTCCAGCCCTCATCGTTGATCGGCCCAGAGGTCAACATCGCTACCTTCAAATTGCTAAAGTCAGCATCGGCAGCCATCGCCCCTTCTTCGGATTCGGCGGCGCTCGTTTCGCCGGTATGATAATCGTCTTTGATGACATTGCCGTTGTCATCCAGTTGGATTTGGCCGCTCACCAGGGCTTCAATCACCGCATTGACTTCATTGACTGCTTCTTCCGGCACAGCTTTGTTGAACGGCGCAAAAGTCGAAGCCTTCTCGGCAAAGCCGACCAGGTGGTTTGTCCACTCGATGGTCCCCGCCTTGATTTCAGTAATCGCCTCAATGAGAATATTGTCTACCCGCTGCTCCAGGCTGGTTAAGACCAACTCCGGGGCCAGGTGGCTTTGGTCACGGGTCCAACCAATGGCGTATACTTTGCCATTCTCTTTGGCCGCTTCGATCGCGCCCACATTGGCATTGTCGCCATTAGCCAATATCAAGTCAACGCCGCTGTCTATCTGGGCTATGGCCGCTTCTTTGGCTTTGGGAATGTCCACCCACGAGCCGGTGTAAGCCACCGGCACTTCCCCTATCTCCGGGTTGACTGTCTTGGCTGCCTGGGTGAAGGCATTGAAATCCGCCGCGATCGTCGGAATTTCCACCGCCCCAACGCCGCCGATTTTCCCGGTCGGCGACATATACCCGGCCAAAATTCCAGCGGCATACCCCCCTTCACCAGGCCGGAAGACATACGACACCAGGTTCTTACCATTCTCGGCGATCCCGCCGATCTGGATAAAGCTTACTTCCGGGTACTCTTCTGCCGCTGCTACCAGCGCATCCCCATACTCAAATCCATGCCCAATGATGATGTTGAACCCTTGATCTGCATACGAGCGGATCAGGTCCAACTGGTCGGCCTGAGCCACATTCTCGGTGTTGGCGATTTCCGCCCCGGCCGCTTCCACCGCTTTCAACCCCTCATACGCCGTCTGGTTCCAGCCCTCATCGTTGATCGGCCCAGAGGTTAGCATCGCTACCTTCAAACCGCTGAAGTCCCCTTCTGCGGCTGAGGCTTCCTCGCCGGCAGCTTCTTCAGTGGGCGCTGCGGCCGCAGCTTCGGTGGGTTCGGCGGCGGCCTCGGTCGGTTCTGCCGCCGCTTCAGTCGGTGCGGCTGCTTCCTCGGTCGGCTGAGCAGCCTCCTCGGTTGGAGCCGGCGTCGCTGCCCCACCACACTGAGCCGCGATTAAGGCAATGGCCAATAGAGATGATAATAGCCAAAACAGAAATCGTTTATTTTTGAAAGACATTTTTTCTTCTCCTGCCAGTAAAAATTCAACGCTTAGTTTTTAGGGAATTTAAGAAACTTACACTCTTTCGTTTCATCACCTCCTCGAAGATAGTAGTCAGTAATCAGTAGTCAGTAGTCAGTAGTCAGTAGTCAGAGAGATTATGCGACCTTGCTACCCTGTTACCTGCTACCATTTCACCTGATCGAGCGAATATTTCATGGCCTGCGCCCGCTCAAGCAGCCCGGCGCAAACGGTCCTCGCCTGGGCCAGAACAGCTTTTTCGTCCATCACCGTAATTTGTTTATTACGCATCACAACTCGGCCATCAATAATCACCGTGTCCACCTGCCCGGCGCTGGCGCTGTAAACCAGCGTTGACGGTATTTTGTGGACCGGCATCGAAAAGGGTGAGTCTAAATCCACCAGAACCACATCGGCCTTTTTGCCCACCTCAAGCGAGCCGATCAACTCCGGCTGGCCGAAGGTGGCGGCTCCGCCCCGGCAGGCCATGCCCAGCACGTCCTCAGGATAGAGCGCCATCGCATCCAGATTGCCCACTTTTTGCAGGCAGGCCGTCATTTTGAGCGTTTCCATCATATTTTGAGAGTTGTTGCTGCCGGGGCCATCGCTGGCCAGGGCGATGGTGACGCCTTTTTCTTTGAGTTTGGTAATAGGCGCAATGCCCGAGGCCAGGTACATATTGCTGACGGGGCAATGGACCACAATCGCCTTTTTCGCGGCAATCAAATCAATTTCTCGCTCCGACAACCAAACACTGTGGACCAGGTGCGTGGTGGGGCCGAGCGCCCCCAAATGATCCAACCATTCGATATGGCGCAGCCCGTGCGATTGCATGACCATGTCCACTTCGGCCTGGGTTTCGGCCACATGAATATGGGTGCCAAGACCCCACTCTTGAGCCAGACGGTAGGTTTCCCGCATGGTTTGATCAGAGCAGCCCCAGGGGATCAGCGGGCCAAATTCAACCCGAATCCGGCCATTGGCTGCGCCCTGCCAGATATCCAGCAAGCGCCGCATTTCGGCGATGATGACCGCCTGACTCTCCATAAAAGTGGGGTGATAGTTATAATCGGCCCAGCCGCGAGCCAGCAGCAAACGAATGCCCGTTTCCTGGGCAGCGCGACAAATACCGTCGCTGTTACGCAGATCGGTGTGGACATATTGGTGATCCACCACGGCGGTGGCCCCGGAGCGGATATTTTCCAAAAACCCAACCAGCCCGGCCACGTAAGCATCCTCTTCGGTCAAGGCGCAAGCTACCGGCCAAATCGCCGATTTGAGCCACTCCAGCAGCGGTTTGTCGTCGGCCAGGCCGCGCAGAAATATTTGAAAAAGGTGGGTGTGAGCATTGACCATCCCCGGCATCACAGCCATGAGGGTAGCATCAATGAGGGTGTCGGCCTGGCGGCGCAGAGTCGAGGGGGGAGGGCCGGCCCCCAACGCCGCAATTTTATCATTCTCGATAAAGATGTAGCCGCTGGCAATGACCTCGTTGCCAGTATTGACGGTAACAATAGAACCGTTTTCGATCAGGATATTGGGCATGGCGAGGATCACTATTCCTAGAATAGAAACGAGCCTGATGATAGCACATTGCCCTTTTAGCGTCAACTAAATGAGCAATCCCCTTACTAAGCATCCAAAATCTACTTCCCATTTTGAGTTCCTACCAGTTCCCTTAGTTCCCTGGGAACTCGTAGGAACTTAGGGGAACTTGTAACTACTCAGCCCTCATGTCATTTCGAGGCTGAAAGCCGAGAAATCTTTGAGGCCGTTGTCTGCAAACCACGGATAAGGAGATTTCTCCCTGCGGTCGAAATGACATGCCTGAGTAGTTACGGGAACTTATTTTTAGACGATTACTTACTCCTCCGGGGGTAAGGTGAAGTAAAAGGTAGTGCCGCTTTTGCCGTCGCTCTCGGCCCAAATACGGCCGCCATGCGCTTCGACAATGTGCTTGGCAATGGCCAACCCCAGGCCGGTACCGGACTGTTTGCGGTTACGCGCCCGGTCAATCTTGTAAAAGCGTTCAAAAATGCGGCTGATCTCATCGGGCGGAATCCCCACGCCGGTATCGGCCACGCTGACCATGACCCAATCTTCAAGGGGGTCGGTTTGTTTGGGGGCGGGCAGGCCGCTGATTTTTTCAGCCGAGATGGTAATACCGCCAGTTTCGGTAAATTTGATCCCGTTATGGATGAGATTGGTCACAACCCGGCCCATCATGGTCTCATCGGCCAGTACCTTTAAGTCCGGGTCAATGTCAACCGTCAGGCTGAGTTTTTTGCGTTCAGCCTGGGGTAAAAGCTGGTCTATTTGAGCCTGTACAATCGAGCGCAAAGGGTAGGCGGCCAATTTCAAGGGGGCCTGGCCTGACTCAATCAAAGATAGATCGAGCAATTCTTGGGCCAACTGGTAAAGGGTATCCAGTTGAGCCACAATCTTATTGACCAGGTTGACGGCCATACTCTGGTCGTCCAGCGCCCCATTGAGCAGGGTCTCGGTCAACAGGCGCAGCGAAGCCAGCGGGGTGCGTAACTCGTGCGAAATATTGGCCACAAAATCGCGCCTGGCCCGGCTCAGCCGTTGCAGTTCGGTTACATCATGGATGGCCAAAGCCACCGCCACCGGCTGTTTTTTGCCATCCCGCGAGCGGCCCTTGATCGAACGGGCGTGAACCTCCAGCGTCTTGTCATCTTTGCTAAAATAAAACGGCGGCATCTTTTCACCGGCCAGGGTTTGATCCACCAATTCCCGTAATTGGTGCTGGCGCGTCCAGGTGGTAAAGGTAGCAGCCTGCTCCAACGGCCCAAACAGCCGCCGGGCGACTTTGTTGGCGCTTGAAACCCGGTGGTCTTTTTCGACAATAATGAGGGCCTGGGTTGAGGCGGCGAGTAATTTTTTACGGCGCGTTTGGGCCTCGGCCAATTCATTCCGCACAAACGAAAGTTTGCGCTCCAGGCGCAAAGTTTCAGCTTCCGTCTGCCGGAATTGATTTTTCAAGCGTCGGTAAACGATGAGTTGTCCAATCACCACGATCAACAGGCCCGCCGCAATCCACCAGCCGATGCTCATAAATTCCTGCCTGTAGTAAAGATAAATTTCCAAAGATTCTATCAATTTGGGAACGTTCGGAAACCCAAAGACACCCTTGCCCCCAGCGCTCGTCCGGCGATGAAGTCGCCGGACTATCCCACAGCGCCCGATGAATCGGGCTAAAGCCGGGTTGACCCGGCGCTGTTTCCTAGCCCTGGCATTCATGCCGGGGCGAGCAAGTCAGACGAAACAGTTTCCAAACGCTTTCAATTCTCAGGGAAAGTATAGTTGACCCCAAGAGATATTGTCAAACAGGGTTCCCTTTTGAAAATTGGGGTTGGGTTTTTAGGCTTTTAAGCGGTTGTTTGAGGGTGATAACTATGTTATAATGAAGATTAACCATGTTAAAGAAGTCCGAAATGTCCCCGGATGATTTTGCCGGCTATGTCGCTCAAAACTATCCGCGCTGGTCTCGCGTGGTGGGTCGGGTTACTAAAGTCCAGCGTTTTGGCGTTTTTGTCGAGTTTGACGACGGCCTCCAGGGCTTGATCCGCCGGCGAGAGCTGACCTGGGGCAGCGAAGCCGACCTTGAAAATTTGGTCGCGCCGGGGCAGCGCCTCGAAATTGTGGTTATCAATTTCGACCAGGCCAGCCGGCGGCTGGAACTGAGCCGGCGGCTGGTCGAGTACGACCCCTGGCAAGAGTTTATCAGCTCGGCCCAACCGGGCCAGACGGTGCAAGGCCAGGTGGTGCGGGTCATGCCCTACGGCGCGTTTGTCGAGCTGATTCCGGGGGTGGTCGGCCTGGTCCGCGTGGCCGAAATTGCCCCCTGGTTTGTGGAACAGGTTGAAGATATCCTCTGGGTAGGTGACCATGTCCAGGCCGAAATTCTAAGTCTTGACCCGCACAAACGCCACGTTGCCCTGAGCATCAAAAAACATCTCAAGCGCCTCGAACGAGAAGCAACTCAGGCGGCGATTGCCGCCTACATAGGCCGCGAGTCAGGCGGGCAGCTTACCCTGGGCGAACGGCTGGGGCTAACCGCCGAGCAGTTGGCCCAGCCAACGCCGGCCTCGCCAGCCCAACCACTCCGTCGCCGCGATGAACGGATTCTGATTGTCGAGGATGAACAGGCGCTGGCCGATATGATGGAAAAGTGGCTGCGCAAACTCGGCTACCGGGTTGACGTGGTTTACAGGGGCGATACCGGCCTGGAACATGCCCTGGCCACGGCCTATTATCTGATTTTTATGGATTTGAACTTGCCCGGTCTGGATGGTCTGCAAGTAACCCGGCAAATTCTGGCCCGGCGTCCGGGCAGCCACATTGCTTTGATGACCGGGGCAGACCTGGCCGATGAACATGGCCCGGCGATCGAAACCATAGACTTTGTCGAAGTGCTGCTCAAACCGTTTACCCCGCAAGAAGTCGAAGCCCTGCTGGAGCGGCTGGAGGCCGGCGAACAATCCAGAGGCGCTTATGTAATTTCCCAAAGTCAAGAACTGGCCGAAGAGATTGGCTTCTTCCGGCGGGTGGCTCAGGTGGTTGAGCAGGGGCACGGTCTGGCTGAAACGCTGACCCACAGCCTGGCTGAACTGCGGGCCGAAACCAAAGCCTGCGCCGGAGCTATCTTTGCCCTCGATCCGGTCAGCCATGCCGTCTCGCTGGTGGCTCACAGCGGCGCGCCCCTGGCTTTTGAGACTTATCACCACCGTCTGAGCGAAAGTCCGGTCAAAGATGTCATTTTGGAGCAGCGGGTCATCTGGGAAAAAGAAGCTGGTGGGCGCGGCGCGGCCCGGTTTCGTTATTTACTGCCGCTCTTAAATTTTGAGTCCTGCCTCGGCGCGCCGATCAAAACCAACAACGGGATCCAGCATGGCCTGTTCCTGTTCCATCCCCAGCCAAACTTCTTTAGCGCCTCGCAGTTGCAGCACACCCTGGCCATGGCCCTGGTGCTGGGCGCAGCCATCGAGCGCAGCCAGACTGAAGAGATGATGCGCTCTTTCCAGCAGCTTTTTCTGGTGGGTCAATTGAGCGGCGGCCTGGCCCACGAAGTCAACAACAAGCTGGCCAGCGTTGAATTTCATAGCAACGACCTGCTGCAAGGCTTTACCCGGCTGGAACAAGAGCAGCCCGATTTGACCAAGAATTTTATCTACCGCGACCTGCGCCGGGCGGCGGAAACGATTGTAGCCATGAACCGCAGCGTCATGGAAACGGCCCGCATGTTCCGCACCCTCATTGCCGGGGACGAGACGCGCCCGCTCCAGGTGAATGATGTCATCAATCATACCCTGCGGCTAATGGAGCCGCTGGCCCGCAAACATCAGGTTGAACTGCGGGCGACCCTATCCCCCGACCTGCCGCGCACGCTGGGGGCGCGGGTTCGTTTGCAGCAGGCCTTTCATAATGTCATTCTCAATGCCATCCAACAGATTGCCGCTCATCGGCAGGAGGGCGGACAGGTTGAATTACGCACTGAACACCGGCCTGAAGATATCGCCTATCCGCTCAAAATTTTTATTTTTGACGACGGCCCTGGTATTCACCGCCAGCATTTTGAGCAGGTTTTTAAGCTGGGCTTCACCACCCGCCGCCACGAGGGGACGGGCCTGGGGTTATACATTACCCGGGGTTTGATTGAGTCCATGGGGGGACGGATTCAGGTGGCCGAAAGCTATATGCTCATGGGCGCGACTTTTCTGATTGAACTTCCTGCTTTTACCGAGGAGGTGGACAGTAATCAGTAGTTCAGTTATCAGTAATCAGTTATCAGTAATCAGTTATCAGCTATCACTCACTGTTTACTGATTACTGCTCACTGATGACTGTTTTCGGAGGAGGCTTAACTTATGACTGACGCTGCGGTAAGGGTTTTGCTGGTGGATGACGAAGAGAGCTTGCGCCAACCGTTGGCAAGCTGGTTGAGCCGGGAATATGGCTATACCGTCGAAATGGCCGGGAGTGGGCTGGAGGCGCTCAACTGCCTGGCGACGCAGCCCACCTGTTTTGATGTAGTTCTGCTCGATTACTTACTACCGCCGCCTTACACCGGCCTGACCCTGATGGAGGAAATCAAGCACCGCTGTTCCGAGGCCAAAACGGCCTTTATTATTTTTACCGGCTGGGGGTTAGACCCGCAGGTAGGGGTCAACGCCCTCAAGGCCGGCGCCTACCGCTACCTGGCTAAACCGTTCGACCGGGAAGAGTTGGCTATCCTGATCCAATCCATTGTCGAGACGCGCCGCACGCGGGCTGAACTGGAAGCCACCTCACGCGAGAAAGCCTGGCTGGAAAGCCTGTTCGAGGTGTCGCAGCTTGTCAACTCGACCCTCAAGCTTGATAAAGTGCTGGACCTGATTCTGGATGTTTTGAAACAAGTGGTGGCTTACGACAGCGCCACCCTCCAGCACATCACCCCCGAAGGGCTGCAAGTGGTCGCCTGTCGCGGTTTTCCCGAACCGCGCCAACTGATTGGCCGGGTTTTTCCGCCCAGCGAGGCTTATCCCAACTACCGCGTCTGGCAGAGCAAACAAACCCGGATCGAGACAGATATGCAGGTTACGTATCAAACGCAGCGGGTGCGCGGCTGGCTGGGCGTGCCCCTGCTTTACCGGGGCGAGGCTATCGGCGTGATTACCCTCGACAGCCAGACGCCCGATTTTTATGATAAAGACAACGCCCGCCTGGCGACCATTTTTGCCAACCAGGCCGCCGTAGCCATCGAGAATGCCCGCCTTTTTTCCGAAACCCAGCGCCGTTTGGATGATCTGGACAAGATCCACCAGGCTTCACGGGTCATTGTCTCTCACCTGGATGTGCATCAGGTGCTCAAGGAAGTCATCACCTTGACCGCCGACGTGGTTGGCTCGGACAATACCAGCGTGGTTTTGGTGGACGAGATGGGCCGGCTGGTGGACAGCGTCGAAACCTTTAGCGCCGCCTACCAAAATGTGCCGCCCCTGCACGAGCGCGCCCGGCCCAACGGCAAAACCCGGCAAGTTTTGACCAGCGGAGAGCCTTTCATCGCCACCCGTGTTGACGAGACTGGCGACCATAACCCCTATCTGCTTGAGATTGGCATAGCCTCTTACATCGGGCTGCCGCTCAAAGCCAAACGGAAGGTGGTCGGCGTGCTTTTTGCCCACAGCTTTGTGCCGAATGTCTTTTCGATGGAGCGGATTGCCCTGTTGACCACCTTTGCCAACCAGGCCGCGGTGGCCATCGAGAATGCCCGCCTGTATGACCGGGAGTTCAGACGAGCCGAAACGCTGCGGGCGCTGCTGCGGGTGCAGCAGGAAGTGACCCGCAATATTACCACCCAATCCAAAGTTCTGCTCGACAAGATTGCCTACACCGCCTGCCAGGTCACCGGGGCCGACTGCGCCGTGATCTACCCCTACCTGGCCGAAACAAACAAGTATGACCTGGCCAACCTGGCCGCCTTTGGCCTCTACGGTGAGTTGACCCACCAGGACAAGCAGCGCCTGGCCCAGGGTGGGGGGGTGTCATCGCTGGTGCTGCGCGAGGGCCGGTTTATCATCTATGATGCGGCTCAGGATGACCCGCACCTGCTGCAACACAGTTTTATCAAGCGAGAACGGATTGAGGCTTTTGTCGGCATCCGCCTGGAGGCAACCACACCGGTGGGCATCCTGTTTGTCAGCTATCGCCGCCCCCACGCCTGGGCCGAGGATGAGCTGGCCCTGATAGATTTATTTGCCGGCCAGGCGGCGGTCGCCATTTTTAATGCCAGGCTGTTTGGCCGCACCAATGAAAAACTGGCCCAAAAAGTCACCGAACTGCACACCGTAGGCGAAATCAACCGGCATATCACGGCAACCCTTGACCTGGACGAAATGCTGCCCCTGATTTTGAATAAGGCCATGGAGTTGGTCAATGTGACCAATGGGATGTTACAACTGGTTGATGAAACGACGGATGAGTTAGTCGTTCGCTTGTGTCACGGGCCGCTGCTCATCCCCCTGGAGCAGACCCGGCTCAAATTGGGCGAAGGCATCACCGGCAGAGCGGCCCTGGAAAAACGCTCGCTGATTGTCCCCGATGTGACCCAACTGCCCTGGCGCGAGATTTACCGGGAGTTTCGGCCCAATATTCGCTCGGAGTTGGCGGTGCCGCTCCTGATTGGTTCGCAGTGTTTGGGGGTGCTCAATTTTGAGCATACCCGACCCGGCTACTTTAATGAAGACCAGGCGGAAATCATCGAAGCCCTGGCCAACCAGGCCGCCATTGCTATCCAAAATGCCCAGCGCTATAACGAACTGGCCCAGACCAAGGGCAATCTGGACGCCGCCGAAGCGGTGGCCTGGATTGGGCTATTTGGGTCGAGTTGGGCGCACAGCGTCACCCAGAAAACGGCGGCGGCCCGTAATTACCTGGCCGTCCTGGCCGATCACCTGCCGCCCAACGAGGAAGCCCAAAACTTGTTGAGCAAAGTTGAGGAAGTCTTACGGGCTATTCAGGAGATAAACCCCATCACCCAACCTTTACCCGATAAACCCCGCCTGACCACCAAACTCGATTTGGACACGGCTTTGCAAGAACAAGTCCCCCGCTGGTGCCGCGCTTCGCCCCAGGTCAAACTGGTGCTGGATTTGCGCTGCCCTGGCTTACGGACCCATATTGATAAGGAATGGCTGGACGTAGCGATGGAAAAATTGATCAACAATGCCCTGAGAGTCATGCCCGCCGGCGGGCAGTTAAAGGTCAGTACCAGGCCGCGCCGGGGCCAGGTTGAAATTCAGGTCATAGACACCGGCGACGGCCTGCCGGATAAAGTCAGGCCTTACTTTCTGGAAAAACAGGTGCCCCGAGAATTTACCAGCGGCAGCGGGATTGGGGTGCTAATTGCTAAAATTATTTTCCGGGCCTTTGGGGGCAGCCTGGAGCTGTTATGGAGTGGCCGCCAGCGCGGGACCGCTTTGCAAATCATTTTGCCGGCGTCACCGGCTACCGGCGCTCACCCTATTGTGAGATAATTTTTGGGAATGAAAGTGTCATTGCGAGGCCGCAGGCCGAAGCAATCCCCGCTCCGGGGTAGAAGACGGCTTCGCCGCAAAAGCGGCTCGCAGTGACATGAACCAGGCCATTTTCAAGGGAGACAAGACCTATGATTCCTGCTCGACCTCGCCGCGTTCTGGTCGTGGATAACGACCCTGATTTTCGCGACTCGGTGGCGCTGCTGTTGCAGGCGAGAGGCTATACCGTTTTTGCCACCGGCAATCGCTTTGAGGCGATGGCGCTGGCTACCCGCGAACGGGTCCATGTGGCCGTTCTGGATGTACGTATGGAAAACGACCCCGATCGGGATGATACCAGCGGCTTGACTCTGGCCCGGCAGCTCGACCCGCTGATTGTCAAAATTGTGGTGACCGCCTATCCCAGTGTGCCGGTGGTACGCGGCAGTTACAATGTCGCGTTTAAATTTGTGGGCAAAGATGAACTGCCGGGTGGTCTGCTGGAAGCTCTGGCCCAGGCTTATGCCAGCGAGGTCAAAATGAATTTTGACCTTTCAATCCGCTGGGAAGGAATTCAGGCGGAGGAGGTGGCTCATCACATCGAATTAGGCGACAAACCCGCTCCTGACATTATGAAAGCCGAGATCGAGGAGCTGCTATGCAAGCTTTTCCACGACGCCGATGAGATTGTGATAAGCCCCCTCATTCCGGCCAACCGAGTCCATTCCTCTTCCTCTTCACCCAGCGGGGCAGTGGTGTTAAAAGTGCAGCCCCGTGAGCGAGGCGGGCGAGCCGCGCCGGTGGTGGTCAAGCTGGCCGGCCGCGAAATGATCGAGGTTGAGGACAGGAATTACAACCAGTATGTCGAAGGCTACCTGGATGGCTACCGCCACACCCTGCTCAAAGAAAGGGCCAGAACCCATTTGCTGGGCGGCATTATCTACAGTCTGGTCGGCACGCCGCTGGAGGAGTGCCTAGACTTCGGCACGTTTTATATCCAGCAAACGGCGCACGAAATCCTGCGCGCCCTGGATGACCTTTTTACCAAAACTTGCCGCCACTGGTACGAGAACCGCGAAACCAAACAGGATTATGACCTGGTCGAGTTGTACGCCCAGCCCTTGAAACTGACGATAACTCGACTGGAAAATGCCCTGCATGGGGCCGGGCTGGACGCCTGGGCCGGCGACACACACCCGCTGGTACCGGAACTCAAGCGGCCTATTGCCAATCCCATCGAGTGGTTTCGACGCCATCCCAAGTTGATCACCCAGGTAGCGCTGGCCCCGACCCACGGCGACCTGCACAGCCAGAATATTCTGCTTGACCCCGGCCACAAAGCCTGGTTGATAGATTTTTATCGCAGCGGGCCGGGCCATTTGTTCCGCGATTTAATCGAGTTGGAGGCCGATATAAAGTTTGTCCTGCTCGATGTGGCCGATTTACCCAGTCTCCAGGTATTTGAGCAGGCCCTCTTGAGCACTCGCCATTTCGACGATATGCCAACCTTGCCCACCTTTCGGAATGATGAATTAAGAAAAGCGTTTGAGGTCATCCAGGGCTTGCGCCAGATGGCCGGCCGGCTGGCCGGGGGGCGGCGAGCGGAGATGCGCGATTATTACCAGGGCCTCTTGCTGCAATCGTTAGCCATGATTTGCCTGCGTCATGTGGCCGTCCCTAAAAAGCGCCACGCCTACCTGGCCGCCTCGATGTTGTGCCAACGATTGGACAATTGGCATTAATGGCGGCGGCGAAAGGGCCAGCGGCGTTGACGCAGCTTGCGCAGATGCTCCAGCCGTTCGGCGATAACATTGCGGCGGGGGCCGCGCGGCAGCGGCTCGATGGGGCGAAAGGTACGATAAACACTGAGGCCAATGTAAATGAGAGCGTACAGGATAGATAGGATGACCAGGGCTGAGTTGGTTTCAGGGTACAGCCACAGCAGGGCCGCCGTGGCCACCCCCCACAACAGGGTTGCCACCAGCATGGCCCGGCGAAGCCAGCGGTTGTGGGTCAGGTAGTCCATCCGCGAAGGGTAGACATATTTAATCGGCACAAAAACCAGCACCACCAGGACCAGCACAATGACTAAATTGGCCCAGGGCGGCGTTTGCCAGAAAAAAAGATAGAAGACAATGATATTCCAATAACTCGGAAAACCCTTAAAAAAGTGGTCCTCGGTTTTGGCTTCGGGCTGGGTAAACTGGTAGGCTGAGGCCAGCATAATGGCGCTGGTCCCAACGATATTCCAGATGGGCGGCAGCATCCCGCTGACCAACAAAAAGAAAGCCGGCGCGGTGACATAATTGACGTAGTCCAGAATGTTGTCCAGCAGCGCCCCATCCACGCGGGGGGCTGCCACTTTGGTTTGGGCGCGCCGGGCCAAGACGCCATCCACAGAATCAACCAGAATCGCTGCGCCCATAAACCAAAACGCCAACACATACTGTTGCAGGTAGATGGCATAAAAAGTGAGCAGACCAAAAACGCCGCCGCTGGCGGTAAAGAGATGAACTGACCAGGCGGCCACACGCCGGCGCCGGCTAATATAAAAATTTGGCTCATCTGCCATGTCAAGGTTGGCTTTCTGCGGTTGTTTTCCCCAGAGCAGTCCGGCCGGAGGAGAGCACGCCCCATTTATAGCATAAAGTAGGGGCATGGGCAAAAGGGTAAGATAGGCATTAAAAAGCCGGGGCGGAGACAACCTCCGCCCCGGCAGTGAGGACTTATCAACCTGAGTTCGACATTTTACCGAAAATCATCCTGAGCAGGGCGTTAGCCCGTATCGAAGGGTGATTTTGGCTTATAATGGCACCCTTCGATACGCCCTTCGCTTCGCTCAGAGCTACTCAGGGTGCGATAAAGAGCAGAAAATCATCCTAAGTAGGGCGAGTTTTCAACTCAAGCTTCTTCATCCTCCTCTTCGTGCCACAAGGTTTGGTGCGGGCAGGTTAGCCCGCGGGCCGAATTGAGGTGGATGGCCAGAGTTTCCAGGGTTTCCGGCTCCTCTTCGTCGCTGCTGTCGGGATAGCCAAACTCAATAATTAGCTCATCATTTTCGTCATCCCACTCCAGGGCCACGATGGTCAAGCCGTTGATGCTGTCCAGCAGCGCGCTTTGGTCCTTCACGTGCAGCGAGTCGCCACAATCGGGGCACAGGAGGGGTAGGGTGTGACCGTTTTGGAAGACCAGGGTTAAAACCGGATCCGTCAGCAAATCTGTGACCGGGGCATTTTCGAGATGGGCATATAAGTATTCACCCACACACACAAATTCGCCGTCCATCAAAATCATCGGCAGGTCATCGTGCGAGCAAAAAACCAGCCCTTCCATCGGATTATGCCAGGGCGAAGGCGTTTCGTTGAACTCCCCCAGTTCATCATCAGTTTCATACTCATCCTCCGTGTCGTCAGGCCAGGGGCCGTCATAATCATGGGGAATCGCTTCATCGGGGACTGCATCTACCATGCTGACCCGTAACATATACAGCAAATTAACCAGAAATTGTTCCGCGCCATCCTCTTCAATCAATTTAACCGCTGCTCGAATCCATGCCTCGTCAGAGACAACTCGATTATACGGGGGCACACCCACATAGACCGGATTGCTAAGCATCCCCCGCGCCGCAGCCTCATTCATCTCCTCAGGATTGACCACGTATTTCACCGTACGACGAGGCAACGGAGGCAAGTTGGATTTATCTTTCATGGTTTAATCTCCTTAACCGGACAATTTTTCGCCTTGCTTTTTTGGCTTAGCCCTAGTATTATAATCTAAGATAGAACCTCTGTCTACAAAATCCTTAAACTTGACGTTCAGTCAACAAACCAAAAGTATGGCTGGAAATTTGGAGCAAAAAGGGTTATAATAGCACCCAGCGATGCGGTGTGTTTGGCTGCACGTTTGATACCATGAGCCATAGGGAGGCGACTCACGTTGCCTGAAGAGACACAAAACCCAGAGTCTGCAAAACCGGTGCTTTATTTTCGCTACGCCGGACTAACCAATACAGGCATGATTCGTGAGCATAACGAAGATGCCTACAAACTACCCATGGATGCCGATGCCGGCACGTTAGCCAGCAAAGGGTATCTTTATGTTTTAGCCGATGGGATGGGCGGCCATCAAAAAGGGGAAGTAGCCTCAGCCGTCACCATTGAAACGGTCAACTCGGAGTATTACACCGCGGTGACCCCGTTTGAAGGGCAAGACCCGGTTGAGGCCATCAGCGAAGCCCTGAGCAACGCCATCGAAAAGGCCAACAGCCAGGTTTTAAATGCGACGGAGGGCGGCGGTACGACCGTTGTCGCCGCTGTTTTGTACGACGACTCCCTGGTTGCTATGAACGTGGGCGACTCGCGGGCCTACTTGCTGCGCGATAACCAACTTCGCCAATTGAGCAAAGACCATTCGCTCGTCCGCCGCCTGGTCGAGATGGGCAAAATTAGCGAAGAAGAGGCGCTGACCCATCCCCGCCGCAACGTGTTGTATCAAGCCCTGGGACAGGGCAGCGATGTGGAGATTCATATCTCCAGCGAAACCCTCCAGGCCGGCGATGTGGTTATTTTGTGCAGCGATGGTTTATGGGGGGAAGTAACCGAACCGGAGATAAAACAGGTCTTGCAACAGTCGTCCTCGCCTTTTGAAGCCGCCCGGCAGTTGATTGATAAGGCCAATGCTTCCGGCGGTGCGGATAATATCACCGCCATTATTGTCTACGTTTTTAATCACAAACCGGCGCCCAGCAACCCCGATTTGGATGACACCCATCCTTCTCTACCCGCCGTTCGTTTAAGTTAACACTACCTCTCGTCCCACCGCCGCCGATTGATAAATGGCCTCGATCATTTGCATAATGGTCAACCCCTGTTCCGCCGAAGCAGTCGGGGGGGTGTCCTCTTTAATACACTTGACAAACTCCGCAATCGCATATTCGTGATCAGAGCGAGATACCTTCACGGCGGGCCGGGTAACAACCGGCTTGCCGCCAACCTCGGTATAAAGGGTCAGGGTATTTTCGGTGGCATAGTTGGCGACATAAAGTTCGAGCGTTCCCTCTGTGCCCATCAGGGTAATAAAGAAATCATCCATCCCTGGCCTGGCGTGCGAGGCCCAACTGGTTTCTAAATTCAAGGTGACATCGCCGCTCAAGCGAATATAGGCCGTAGCAGAATCTTCCACTGTGTATGGCGGCGGAGTGGGCGAAACCTGCCAGGTTTTGGCGCTGCGCGGGCCAAAATTGGCCTGAATCGCTCCGGTCACGGTCAACGGTTCGGGGTAATCCAGCAGCCACATGACCGCATCGAGCATGTGGACTCCCAAATCAATCAAGGGGCCGCCGCCGGCAATGTCCTTGTTCAAAAACCAGCCGCCCCAACCGGGGATGCCTGTCTCACGGACCCAGCCGGCCTTCACGTGATAGACTCGCCCCAACAGTCCTTCGCTTAAAGCCTGTTTCATCCACTGCACATCCAGGCGATAACGACGATTAAAACAAATCATAAATTTGCCGGAGGCTTGCGCCGCAACGGCGGCAATTTTTTGGCCGGAGGCCAGGTTTTCGGCCAGCGGTTTCTCGCACAGCACGTGCAGACCCGCTTCCAGGGCGGCGATAGAAACAGGCGCGTGTAAACTGTTCGGCAGGCAAACGCTCACCGCCTCAATTTCACCCGAAGCAAACAGCTCGTTGTAATCGGTAAAATAACGCGGTACATTATACATACTGCCAATTTCGTTCAGACGCGCTTCGTTGGTATCGCATAAAGCCACTATCTCAACATCGTCCGGCAAAGTACGGTAGCCAGCCAGATGGTGGCGGCCAATACCCGCGCCAACCACCCCTACTTTTAAGGGAGATCTACTCATAAGTTGAAAGCACCTTTATAAATGGTAAAGATAATTTGACAAATAATTCTGGTATGATATACCTACTTATACTTAATAAGCAAAACTATGGAACGCTGAAGAGGACAATAATATCGGCCCATTATTAAGCTCCTTCAACAACTCTCTTTGCTTGTGAAATATATCCTGAGTTTTGCTTAGTACTATTGGGGGGGACAGGCTATATTGACCCAACCCCTCAAACCTGATATACTTTTTTGGTGAAACAAGCTATTACTAATTTCGAATTGGGAGGTTCGAAAAATGGGACAACTAAAAGATCTAACGCTCCAAATGGCACGCGCCGTTGTCAATAACTCCGACCAGGTCAAGGTTGAAGAGGTTGAAGGTGCTTCTATGATTGTCCTTGAACTCAGCGTTGACCCCGATGATATGGGTCGAATCATTGGGAAAGAAGGCCGAGTAGCTAACGCCATGCGCACCCTGTTGCGCACCAGCGCCGCTAAGGATGGTAAAAGAGTCAACCTGGAAATTGTTTGAAACTGACGTGTCAAAAATAAAATAGAAATCCCCTCCTGTGGTGAGGGGATTTTTTGTTTTTTACCTGAGTTCGGAATTAGCTCGAAAATCACCCTTCGATACGCCCTTTCGGGCTACTCAGGATGATTTTCGGCTCTTTATCGCATCCTGAGTAGCGCGAAACGAAGTGAAGCGCGTATCGAAGGGTGCGATTTACCGAAACACCGAACTCGGGTTTTTTGTAACCGCTGGGCCTACAATCGGCGGTCTATCAAATATATTTACTCAAATCCATCACCGCATAGTTGACCCGCTCGCCATATTCGCGGCGCTCGCGCTTGTAGGTGGCGTCAATCCCAATCTTGGTGTGGACGCCCCGGCTATCTGCCGTCGGGTCCATCTCGTGGCCCTGGGCGTGGGGCACGGTAAAGACATCTTGGCTCCAATCCACCCGATTGGTCAGCGCCCACAATACATCCGCCGGATCATACATGTTCACGTCCGGGTCTACTACAATCACCTGTTTGATGTTGATATGGGCAGTCATGGCCGCCAGGGCCACATTTTTAGGCTGGCCGGGGTTGTTCTTCTTAAGCTGTACAATGGCTGAAAACCCATTGCCATAGGGCGGAATATGCACCGCCACCTCTTTGCTGATATGCCGCAAAAAGCGCAGCAGCAGCGGTTCTCTGGGCAATACATTACCAATGTAAATATGCTCATACCAGCCGGGGATAATGGTTTGGAAAATGGGGTTGTCGCGCCAGCAAATAGCGCTCACTTCAAAGGTGGGACTCTCCCAGATTTCGCCGTAATAGCCGTGAAATTCGGCCAGTGGCCCCTCGCCTTTTTTCTCAAAGGGATGAACATAGCCCTCGATGACAATTTCGGCCTCCGCCGGAATGTCCACCTCCACCGTCGCCCCCCGGCTGACCGGCACACCCGCCCCGCGAATAGCCCCGGCGATGGTCAGTTCATCCTCGTCGGTGCGGACGCCCGCGCCAATCATAATCGCCGGGTCCAGCCCAATGGCAATAGCAATGGGAAACGGCGCGGCCGGGTCGGGCCGGCTTTCCATAAAAGCCCGGACGTGCCGCCACTCGTTGACGTTAAAGCCAAAGCTGGCCGGGCCGGTGCATAACATGCGGTTGTAGGAAAGATTACCTCGCCCCGAGACCGGGTCTTTGCTGACAATCACTCCGCCGGTGATAAACGGCCCGCCATCTCCCCGTGAATGGGTCGGGATGGGCAGGGCACGCGCATCCAGGCTGTCGCCGGTTTGGATATTAGCCTGCCACTGCGCCTCTGCGACCCGCACCGGCGGGATGCCGTTTTTGGGGTCGAGCACCCGGCCCATGACTTCGGTCACTTCCGTTTCAGCGCAGCCCAGAGCCAGCGCCGCCCGCTTTTGATTGGCTACGCCGCTGGCAAAGACGGGCCATGAGCTGTCAATCACATTCTCAAACAAAGGCGCGCCGCCCCCGCTGCGTTCCAGGGTTGCGGCCACATCGGCCAGTTCGTGGGTCAGGCTGACCGGCTGCTTGATGCGCACAAGCTGGCCGGCTTCTTCCAGCACTTCGATGAATGAGCGTAGATCGTGGATTTGGGTCATATCAAATCAGGCGTAGGCGGCAATTGGCATTTGAATGTAATCGTCGGGTTGCTCACTATTTTGCTGGATAGCAAAAAAACGCCGTTCAATCTCTTTGAGAATAGGAGCATCAAAATAAATCATACCGCAGTTGAGGCAAACTTCAACCGGCGTGTTAGGCACAAGCAGATAGTTCCCCTGATGGCTGTAAAGATAATCAATTCGCCGTTCTTCGTAACGGTCACTACCGCAAAAGTTACACTGAATTTTCCGCATGGCTTCCTTCTTCTATTATACCCGCCAACAGCGCTTCTTCAACTTGAGCCAGGGTCAATTCATCGGCCTTACGCTTAATATCGGCGTGGAGGCTGTACTCATATTGGTTGCTACGAATGCGCGTTTTGATAGCTTCTATATCCACGAACTATAACCCCAACCATCACCCCTGATTCCCTGCCCTTCACAATTTGAACCGCTGACACCGCTGATTTCCCTGAGTTTTTTCAGCAGCCTCAGCGTTTTCAGTGATTCAGTAGAGTTAATTCACAATAAGACTGGTAGATATGGTAAAATAGGTGTTTCACAGTCATTGTCAGACAGGAGCACCTATGATAATCACCGAAGAAACACTGCGAGAAGATCCAAGCTGGATTCCCTTGTTAATGGGACTGCCTGCCGACCGTTTCTGGCAGTTGGTCGAAGCGGCCAAAAAAGTTTATCCGAGTTATGAACAGCAACGTCATGAGCGCCCCGACCGAAAACGAGGGGTAGGCGGCGGACGGAAATGTGATTTACCCCTGGTCATCCGGGTGGCGTTGGTGCTGACCTATCTGCGCTTACATATCATCCAAGCGTTGGTGGCCAAATTTTTTGGGGCCAGCCAATCGGATGTGTCACGGGATTTGCGGCGCTTGTTGCCTTTACTCAAACAAGTGTTACCCTGCCCGGAGGTGTGGAAGTTAGTGGAAGCCGAGCAAGCGTTGACGGAAGAAGAGATGCTGAAACTAACGGCTTTAGCCGATGGGCAGGTCTTGATCGATGCGACCGAGCAACAAGTCTATCGGTCTACAGATAGCGCCACGCGCAAAGCCCATTTTTCGGGTAAAAAAAGATGTTTGCCCTCAAAACTGAATTCGTGACGGATGGGCAGCATGACATCAAGGCCATTAGTGAAGCTGTACCCGGTGCCAAAGCCGACAAGAAACTGAGTGACGAGACCAAAACTGTCGAGCGTTTACCTGATGGCTGTCAGGGCAAAGCGGACAAAGGTTATCAAGGCCTGGATAAACAAGTCACCCTGGTCACCTTGCTCAATCCTGAGACCGGTGAACTCCACCAAATGCCCCGCTTGAGCCTGGAAACACCGGTGAAAAAGCCCAGAGGAGGCGAGTTGACCGAAGACCAAGTTGAATTTAACCGCCAGTTGAATTCAATTCGGGTGCGCATTGAACATTGTATCGGCTGGGTCAAGAACTGGAAGATTATCGGGACTCGTTTTCGCTGTGCCCACTCAATTTACACCTTGGTGATGCAAGTCGTGGGCGGCTTGGTCAACTGGCAAACTCAGCGCTGGCAGCATGCTAAAGCGCAGATGGTTAGCTGATATTCAATTTTTATTGTGCATAAACTCTAGTGATTCAAATGGGAGAAGCCGCCACTCGCAAGCTGTGGAGGTTTGAACCCTTTTCTAAAAAATTTCCGGCGACCCGGCTACCGCAAGGATACAAGGGGTGGAGTCACCTTATCTCCACCTATTTGATATTCCCACTAACTCTCCTTCTCTCTTTCAGAAATCCAGAATTTCAGCGCCCAGAAATTCAACTACTGAATAGGGGAGGCTGCCAGACGACACCCAATTTGGGAAAGCCAATCGAGCGGGTTGTATCCGAAACGGCAGGCGCAACGGGCGAAGTTCTGACGGTAGTCGAACGACCCACCCCGCACCACGTGGCGGCCCTTATCAAGGGCACTTTCCCGCCCATCATTTGGGTCATAAGGATAGGGGTAAGAGAGACTACTTGTCCATTCCCAAACGTTACCGGCCATATCTAGCACCCCATACGGGCTGGCCCCAGCGGGATAGATACCCACTGGCGTGGTCCCCTTTAGGTCACTTGCTTGAGTATTACACCGATTCGGATCCCATTTATTCCCCCAGGGATAAATCCGCCCATCCGTACCCCGCGCCGCTTTCTCCCACTCGGCCTCGGTCGGCAGGCGAAAAGATTGGCCGCTGGCCCGGCTCAGCCATTGGCAGAAAGCCGCCGCATCACCCCACGAAATATAAACAACCGGGTGGTTTTCTTGCCCGGCAGGGATTTTGCCTTTATCCCAATGGTTTGGCGTTCGGTGTTTGGTCGCTTTGACGAACACAGCGTACTGCTCATTCGTGATCGGGTATTTGCCGATAAAAAACTCGGACACGTAAACCCGGTGCTGCGGCTGTTCATCCTGCTGGACATTCTTGTCTTTGGCCGGGTCGCTGCCCATGAGAAATTCGCCGGCTGGAACGCGGACCAGTTCCAGGTGGAACGGATTCGTGATTGTCACACGGTCGGGCGAGGTCGAAGCCGCCGTTTCCATGTCACTCCGAACGAAGTGAGGAGTCTCTCGGCGCGCTGGGGAGTCGGGTGGTGGGAGTGAGGTAATGACCTCAGCGGATTTTGAAGCAACCGGAGACGAAGATTCCTCGCTGGCGCTCGGAATGACAGATGCAGTCTCCATGTCACTCCGAACGGAGTGAAGAGTCTCCCGTCTCACCGGGGAGTCGGGCAGTGGAGGTGAGGTAACGGCCTCAGCGGGTTTCTGGGCAACTGGAGCAGGAGATTCCTCGCTGGCGCTCGGAATGACATGAGGCATAGCTTCGGCTCGCAGTTTCAGTGCTCGCAGCAGGCGCTCATAGCCTCTGGCCTCAAAGAGGTTGGCCCAGTGCCAGCGGCTTAATCGTTCCGGCACATCGCAAACCTCCAGCCGAAGGGGGATGAGAAAAATGGTTCCTTCTGGCTGCTCGTCGGCAATGTCCAGGGCAAATTTGATCTCCTTTTGCACGTAGCCCGCTTTGGTGATGGATTGGGGGGAGAGACAAACCAGCACCACATCGCTGGCGCGAACGGCTTTGGGAATTTCTCGCTGCCAGTCCTGGCCGGGCAATAACTCCTCCTCGTCAAGCCAGGGCTGGATAAAACCTTCCTGGCTGAGGCGCTGGTACAGGTCGCGCACAGCGGGCTTGTCGGCGGAGGCGTGGCAGAGGAAGACGCGGAGAGGGCGGGGATGAGGCGAGGAGGCGGGAGGCGAAGCGGCGAGGGAAGAGGAGGTGGAGGGGGGAGGGCCGATGTGGTAGGGTTGGTGTTGGGTGTATTGGGTCTGGCTCTCGGTTTTGGCCCAGGCCAGGAGGATGTCCAATTGGCCCTTGCGTTCGGCGTGTTCGAGTAGCAGGTCAATAATTTTGGCTTTGCCGGTTTCCGGGGCCAACTGGTCGTACACGGCCCGGAATTCGGGCGTGTCGTAGCAGAAGCGGCGCAACTCGTCGGGGGTGAAGCCGGCGGTCAACAGGGCGCGAATGTTATGTAAATCATAATTGGCGGTCATGGGTCTCCACTTAACCATTCGACGGTGATAAAGTCGGACACCCCCTTAAACTCAGGATCGCCGGTGAGCAGGGTCGCCTCTAATTCACGGGTCAAAGCTACGGCAAAGGCATCGGCATAAGCCAAGGGATATCTGGCCTTAATATGAGCCGCCGCAAAAACCTGGTCTCGATCCACCGCCATAACTTCCAGGGCAGCAGCCTCCAGATAGGCCAGCATCGCCCGCAATTTTTCAGCCCCCCAACGGCGTTCCACAATATAGGCCACTTCACCCAGGTTAATCAGGCTCATCACCACCCGGCTGCCCTCCCTTGTCTGGCGCAGCAAATCCTCCACCCGAGCCGCGCCCGGTTCATTGTTCAGCAGCGCCAAAATAGCAAAGCTGTCGAGCACGTAACGGTTACTCAGCTTGGGCCTCCTCGCTGGCTCTGGCCTGCTGTCGTTCGGCCATCAAGTCGGCCGTGAGCGAAGGGCCGCCGGCAAACATTCCCCGCAAGGCCGTCACCGGATCACCGGTAATGGGCACAATCGAGAGGCCACCGCCGTAATCTATAATCTGAACCTTTGTGCCCGGCTCCAGCCCATATTTAAGGCGATATTCTTTGGGGACAACTACCCAGCCTTTAACAGAAACGATTGCAGTTGGCATAGCATCTTCCTAAAATTGGTATATACGATACCTAAAAAAGTATACCCGATTCATCAAAAAATATCAACTGGTTTTGTTATCGAGTTCTACCAGCCGCAAGCAAAGCCTCAACAGCTTGCCGGCTGATCCGTACTTGTTGAGTAGGATTGACCTCATCCAGCGCCAGATACGACATCAATTCACCCCGCTCGACCAATCGCTTGATGCGCATGCGGGCGGCTTGAATATTTTGCCCGGCTAAATCCTTGAACAGAATCTGGGCAGCCTCGGTGTAACTAATCAAATTCGTCCGACTAGCCCACCCCGGCATGAATGCCAGGGCTACCCAACAGCGCCGGGTCAACCCCGGCTTTAGCCCGAATTAATCGGGCGCTGTCGTATAGTCCGGCGACTTCATCGCCGGACGAGCACCGCCGGCAAGATTACCCCTGGGGTTTCAAAATGTTCTCTTGCATTAACAAAAACGCCGCGAGGACTGATCTCTCGCGGCGTTTTGACTATTCTCGCACCCTTCGATACGACCTCGCTTCGCTCGGTCTACTCAGGATCGGCAAGCTGTGGTTCTTTCCCCCGTCTACCGTATACTGTCTACCGTCTACCGACCAATACTCAACAACCTGCCATCACTCCGCCCGAAGACCTCCGGGAAGTAGAACTCTGAAGCTACGGTCGGGATAACGTGGTAATCGCCGGGGAGGGTGGCGCGCATGGTGTAGCTGTATTCGTAGGTACCTTTGGGCAGGTAATCGGCAAAGAGGACGACTTTATCATCGCGCAGTTCGCTGCGGGAGTACCAGCGCCACCACCACCAGTAATAGGGATAGAAGCCCTCCTCGCCGAAGGAGTTGCGGCTCTGGCGGGTCAGAGTCGGGTCCATGGCCAGCAGGCTGGTCGTCGCCAGACCAGTGTCAATGGCCTCGGCGCCGGCGGGCAGCGGGTCTTCGACTACCACATAGTACAAATCATTGGGGGCGATGATGGTCAAATCCACCCGGATGACATCGCCCAACTTGGCCTCACGGACCTCCGGGCAGCGAGGCGAGGAGGCGGGAGGCGATGACGCGGAAATTTCTCCGCCTCCTCGCGTCCTCGCCTCTTCGCAACTTTCCAGCTTGTAACTCCGGCTGACAATAATTCCACGCTCCGCCGGCTCGATCTCCTCGACCGGCAGGTAGACTTTCAAATGGGCGCTGTAGTAGAGGCGGCCGTTGCCGTCGGTGCGAGCGACGGTCAGGCGGTTGCTGGCGTCGGCCACCAGGTTGGCTACGGGGATGGTCAGCTTGACGCTTTCCTGCACGTTCTCTTTGGTCGCCGTGCCGCTGATCTTTTCGGCGTCGTTAAGGGAAATCGAGTAATCGTAATCGGCCTCCAACTCGCCGGTCTCGACCATCCAATCGGTCAGGGCGATGAGCGCCCAAGCGGTTTCCTGGGTGGTTTCCCAAATGCCGTCTTTGCGAGCGATCATCAGCCAGCGGACCACGTTGGGGATCATGGCGTTATCCGGGTCGAGTTTGGCCAGCGCGTCCAGGATGATGGCGGTCGAGCGGGTATCGGTGTTCATGGCCCACCAGTCGTACTGGTCTTCTTCCCAGTGCGCCCCGGTGGCGCTGAGAATGGCCGCGTTGTTGATGTCGGATAATAAGGTTTGGATGTCAGCCTGATAGCCCTGCTCATCGGCCAGGTTGAGCGCCAGGGCCAGGTAAGCGCGGGCGTAATGGGCCAGCTTCTCGCGGGCGTCGAACAACGCTTCCAGTGAGTCCCTGGGCGCTTGCCCGCCTTCGGCCAGGGCGTAGAGCACAAAGGCGTGGCGGTTGGCGTCGAAGGTCGTGTTCAGCTCGCGGGCCGTTTGTAGATGGCTTAATAGGAAGTTTTGCCCGTTCGCCAGTACGGTCGCCGAGACATTCACCCCGGCCTGCTGCGCTTTGGTCAGGGCAAAGACCACGTAAGCGGTGATATGGACGTTGCTCTCGTCGTCGGCCCACCAACCCCAGCCGCCATCCGGCTTCTGCTGGACGTAGAGCTTGCCCAACCCCTGCTCGACCAAACCGGGCAGTTTGTCGGCCAGTTCCTTGTTCTCGATGCCCAGCGATTGCAGGGCATTGTAGGTAAGCACATTGGGCAGGAAGCGGCTGATGGTTTGCTCGGTACATTCGTAGGGGTAATGCTCCAGGTAGGTCAGCCCGTCGCGCATGCCGGCGGCCAGGCTGGGGTCAAGCTGGACGCTCAACTCGCCCTTGCGTTCATCAAAGTTGGGCGGCAGGGCGACCACTTCGGTCAGGCTATCGCCTTCGACCAATTGGTTGGCCGTGCCGACAATATCAGGCGCGGTGTAGCGATGGACCAGCAGGCTGCCGTCCGGGCCGGTGGTCAGGCGCGGTTTGGCGGCGTCGGTGTATTGGCCGTCGGCGCTGACGGCGGCAAAAACCAGTTCGGTGGTGATGACATCGGGCACAGTCACATTCCAGGTGACTTTACTTTCGCCGCGGGCCGGAATGGTCACGGTTTGCACCGGGGCGGTTTCCTGGCTGATGTTCAACCCCTGCGCAGCCAGGGTCACTTCGGTTTCGATGGCGGCGTCGGTGTTGTTGGTGATGTTTGCGGCCAGTTCGGCCCGGTCATCTACCACCAGGAAGCGCGGCGCAACCGGACGGATCAACAGCGGCTTGGTGACGATGAGTTCGCTAATGGCCTCGCCAACCTGGGTTTCGTTGGTCACGCCGACGCCGCGCATGACCCAGGTGGTCAGATTATCGGGCAGGGTCAACCTGACGACAGCTTGGCCGTTGGGGTCGGTTACGATCACCGGGTTCCAGTAGGCCGTGTCGCTAAACTCTTCGCGCACTTCCACCCCGGCGGGCACGGCCACATTTTGGGCCACCGTCGAGTCAGCCATTGCCTCTTCGCGGGCCAGACCCTCGGCCGGAGCGGCCGCCGGAGCCGGGAGCGCGGTAGCCAATGGCGCAGCACCCAGCGCTTCGGACTCGGCCACCTCACCGCCGGCTGCTTTTTCGGCAAACTGATCCTGGTCTAGCCCCAAATCTTCGGCCAGTTCCAGCAAAAGCTGGTTGACCGAAACCGCCAAGCCACTGGCGGTGCTGATGCCCAGCCCGCGCCGGTCGTAAAATGCTTTAATAATCGCTTCCGGCTGGCGCGGCAGCAGGCTGAGCACGGCCTTATCCACCAAGTCGAGCGAAAACTCGGCGTTCCCCACCGGCTGGCCGGCCGCATCGGTGACTTCCAGGTTGTAGCTGATTTCTTCACCCGGCTGAGCCTGTTCGACGCTGGGGGTCAGGTTGACCTTGAATACCTGCGCTACCGGCTTGACATCTATCGGCAGAAGGCCCACTTTGTAATCGGCCAAACGGGGGACATCGCCCTCCTGCGGGCCTTCGCGCCCTTGCACCAGCACCACCGAGACATAGATATTGGGAGCGTAGCCGTCGGTGATAGGCAATGGGTAAACCTGGCTGCTGCCGGTCATTTTGATGACTTCGTGTTGAATAATCCGCCCGCGTTCGATGGTTACCAGGGCCTCGTGTTCACCCTCGAAGGGCGAGGGGATGAGGATTTCGGCGGTTTCGCCGGGCGTGTATTCGGCCTTATCGCTGATGAGGGTGATGCGGTCATGGTTCTCGCGCCGCCAGGAGACGTTCTCATCGCCGGCCACCCAGACAAAAATGGAGGAGCGGATTTTGGAGGTTTGGAGGGTTGGAGGGTTGGAAGGCTGGGCAGATGGGTCGGGTTGGGTCAACGTGGCGGCATCCTGGGCGATAATTTGATAGGAACCGCCCTGGGGCGGGGTGAAGCTGGCGACGGCTTCGCCCTGGCTGTCGGTGGTCACGTTAAATTCATCCACCAGTTCTTTCTTCGTTTCGTATTTCCAATAACCGCCGCCGCCTTCTTCGACAAAGGTGTTGACCCACTCGTAGCGGATGATTTGCACGTTCAACTCTTTATCCGGCAGACGGTTGGCGGACCAATCCACGGCTACCAAATCCACGGCTGTTTCCTCGCCGGCGTCGGCCACGTATTCCTGCGGGCTGAGGCCGATGTAGTAATCGCCTTTATGCAGAATCACCTCGGCCCGCCCGGAGATAACCTGGTTATCCGGGCCGGTGGCGCTGGCCTCGATGATAAGTTTCTGGCTGCCTGCTGCCAGCAGGCTGTCAAGCTCCTGGCCATCCAGTTCGATCAACAGTTGGCCGGAGGCGTCGCTTTGACCGCTGCCGCTCAGCACCGGCTGTGGGAAGGTATCTCGATACCACCACCAGCAGTCAAAACAAACATAGGGATCGTCCGTGTCATCGAAGCTGTAGCTGCCCAATTGAGCCGGTTTGAAGCGGTAACTTTCGGCCAGGATGTTCCAGGAAACTTCGGCCCCGGCCAGCGGCCCGCCGAAGAAATAGCTGGTGTTAATCGTCGCGGCGATACTTTCACCCCGTTCGGCTGCGGTTTGGGCCGGTTCAACCGTCACTTCAAACTCTGGGGCGCGATAGGCGGAGACCTGGAAGTAATGCTCAAAGTATTGATTGTTAAAATCTAGGGCGATGACGTAATTGCCTAGCGCGGCCCCCTCTTCCAGCTCGATGTCGCCGTTGAATGTTCCGGCGGGGCTGAGGTCAACCAGTTGGTCTAAAATGGTTTCATAATTGGGGTTGCGGACAATCAAATGCACCTGGCGCAGGTCGGGCCGGCCAAATTTTACGTCATCTTCGGTGCGGAGGATGCCTTTAAAGTCAACGGTTTGGCCGGGGCGATAAATAGGCCGGTCGGTGTAGATATGGGCGGCGTATTGGGGCAGACCGTAGGTAACGTTGTTCAGACCAAAGTCGTAGGGGCTGACACCCTGCGCCCAGTTTTCGGCCACAGCGGTGAAACTCTGCCCCCCCTCATTCCCCCCTACAGGGGGGGAGGAGGGCAGGACAACCGCCAGAATAGCCGAGCGATTGTCGCGTTTGCCCAAGTCCAGCCGGGCGATGCCGTTGGCGTCGGTGGTGGCGGTACCCAACCGGCGGCGATCATCATCGAAAAATGTCACTTCCAGGCCCGGAGCCGGCTGGCCGCTGGCCAGATTGGTCGCCCAAACCAGGGTATCGTACTGGCCGACTTTGAGGGTCAGGTTGGTTTCGCTGACCACCATAATATGGCGCTGTTTATCATTGTACCGGTCGTCGGGAATCTGGGGCGAGTCGGCTTCCAGGTAGTACAGGCCCGGTTCCAGCGCGCCGCCGCCCTCAACCAGGTCAATGGTGTGGAAGGACTGCTTATCCACAGCCGCTTCCAGCCGTTCCGACCAATCGCGGATAAGCTCGCTGCCGGCGGGGGAAAAATCATTCCATTCCCAGTAGGGACGCTGGATCAGCAGCGGGTCGAGGCGGTAGAGGCGCAGATTGAGGTCGGTCATGTTGACATAGCTGACAATCATCTTGGCCGCCAGCCCGGCGTCGTAAGTGCCAATCAGGTCGGGGATGCGGAGCTGATAATTGGGCGGCAGCGGGGCGGTGCGGAAGTTGACGGTCAAGTTTTCCTGGGTTTGGTTGCCATAGGGGTCTTCGATGCCGGGGGTAATCCGTACCTCGTAATCGGTGGAGGGTTTGGCCCCAAAGCGGATGCTAAAGGTGTTATCCCAGGGGGAATAGTAGGTATAAACTTCGGTCGGGGTGATGGGCAGGGGCGGGGTCATCGAAACGTGCGGCATGACGGTGGCCGGGCTGATGGGGGTGTTGAAGGTGATGCGGAAATCGGTGTAAGGATAGACGGCTCTCTCTCCATCCTGCGGTTTTGTAGCCACAATTTTAGGCAGGGGCACGGTGGTAAAACTAAAGGTATAGGGGCTGACCATGCCCCGCCCGCCCGCCACCGAGGTGATCCCGGCTTCAAGCGTTACTTTATAAGTGGTATCAAACTCCAGCCGCCTGGAGGGGGTGAAGATAAGGGTTTCACTGATAACCTGGAATTGGCCCTCGACGCTGCCTCCACCAAAAAAACCACCGGCGCTGAGGTCAAAATTAGCCTCAACAGAGGAGGGGCCAACCGGCTGGTTAAACGTGACCTGTATGGGCGTTTCGATGGGAACGAGGGTTTGGCCGTTGGAGGGCGAAACAAAGACCACTTCCGGCGGCTGGGTAGTGAAGCTCCACTCAAAAGCGCCGGCCATGACCGTCTGCCCGGCAGCGTCGGTCAAATCAGGTTTGACCCGCACCTTGAAGGTCGTTCCACCCGACATCGGTTTTTCCGGCTTGAAGACGTAGATCGAGGTATTCAGCCACTCGCCCTGTCCGGCGACGGCGGGTTCAAATTCGAGCGGTTGGGGAAAGTTTTCGGCCTCTGCCAGCGAGGTCAGCGCGACCACCGGGCGATTGAACATGACCGTAATCGTGGCATCGGTTTCAACGTCGGTCGTACCGTCGGCGGGGATGACCTGGGTCACTTCCAGGTAGCCGGGCGTGCTGAAACGGAAGGTGAACGGTTCGGCCAGTGGCGCGCCATCTTCAGCAGTTGCGGCCTGGGTTAAGATAGCGTCATACACCGTGGCCCGGTCGAGCGGCTGGCTGGGGGTGAAGCGCATGGTCCGCTCGTCGGGCCAGGTAATTTGCCCGTCAATCTTTTCCGGCTGGTCGGCGGCGACTTGCAAGGTGAAGGCTCCGGTGGCCGCGGCCTGGTCCATGGCCCGGTCAAAGGTCAATTCAATCGAACCGTCCGGTTTCAACTCCTCACCCCGGCGTGGAAACCGTTGGACGATGATCGGCGAGACGGTATCGGCAGCCACCGGGGTATAAGTCACCTTTGGCGGCGGGGGTGGGCTGGTCGGCGTGGGGGTGGGCGAGGCGACGGGGAGGGGAGTTGGATCGGTGGATTGGGCGGAGGCGTCGTTGTCCAAAGAGCAGGCAACCAACAGAAGGATGAAGGATGAAATCAGAAGGATTAGAAACGTGGCACGTGACACTTGACACTTGACACTTGATACAATATTTTCTGGCATGGGGGTTCTCCTTGTTTGAGCTACTTTCATGATACACAGACGTTACGGGGGGGCAAGGAGTTCCCGTTGAAATAAA
Organism: Anaerolineales bacterium; assembly: GCA_015075405.1. Taxonomy (GTDB): domain Bacteria; phylum Chloroflexota; class Anaerolineae; order 4572-78; family J111; genus DSQQ01. The sequence continues at coordinate 34,656 of JABTUK010000006.1, read as the reverse complement.
AACTCGGCGATGAAAGTGGATACTCAATTAACCGCCGAGAGCGCAAAGTCCGCTGAGAAATTTATAAAAATCTCTACCTTTTCGACGTCCTCAGCGGTGAAATATAGGTGTCCAGAAAAATTCTTTCCCAACGATCAAGGTAGCAGGTAGCAAAGTAGCAATTTGTTACCTGCTACCCTGCTACTTGTTACCTGTTTCAGTGACGAAAACTTTTCTGGAGAACTATATTAAATTGTCAGGCAATCAGGAGGTGAGCCTTTAAGCTCGGATGATAGCTGCTTCCAGCTCAGTTGTTTGTTTGCGGCAATCGGCAATCTCAGTCTGAGAAGAGGATGGACAGGTTAAAATTCAGCCAGAGTCATTCTTCTTCCAGGAAGGGCACGCCAACGATGAGAGCAGCTCTGGATCAGGTAGGCGCTTCGTGGAACTGCTCGGCTGCCGTTTCGATCCACAGCCCGGTTGCCGCTTTTAAGGGGTCAATTCAACAATTTAGAAATTTACGAATCTGCTCATCGCTGGGCAGAGCGCCGCGAGCGCCATAGCCTTGAATGGAAAGCGCTGCGGCTGCCTGGGCATAACGCAGGGCTTGATCGAGAGGAAATTTACGTAGATAGGCCGTTAAAAATGAGGCGGTAAAACAGTCGCCGGCTCCGGTGGTGTCAACAACCGGCACTTGAAAGGCGGGACAATGGACAACTCCTTGAGCGTGGCAAGCCAGCGCCCCCTGTGCGCCCAGGGTAAAAACAACCAACTCAGGACCGAGGGCGCGCAGTTCCTGGGCAGCTTGCTCATAATCGGCGCCTGGTGTATCGGCCTTAAAGAAGGCCAGGTCGAGCAAAGCTAATGCCTGGTGAAGCGCCTCGTCTTGCAACCCGGCAATTGGCTCAATATCCGCGCTCAACAAGCTGCCGGCAGCGTGAACAACCCTGGCTACGCGAGCCAACTGGTCAAGGTCATAAACCGTGCTGTAGACAAGCTTTGCTTTACTTAAATAGGCACTGAGGGCAGAGTCAAGCGCCAGGGTGTTGAAGGCAGTGGGAACAACGATAATCGCCTTCTCCCCGGAAGGATCAATCAAGATTGTGGTGAAATTGGTCTGGGTGTTTGGTTCAACAACAACGTGAGTTGCGTCAACGCCAAAGCGGCGCAAATCCTCTAAAACCAGTTCGCCTTCGACGTCATCGCCGACCCAACTGACCAACCCGGTGCGCAAGCCAAGCTGGCTGGCCGCGCAAGCCACATTACCCCCCATCCCGCCGGGCTGTTTACCCAGCAGGCTGCCTAGCACCTTCTGATCGTGGCCGGGCAAGACTGGCACGCTGAGTAAAATGTCAACCCACGACTTATCAACAGCGATTAAATCAAAAGAGGGCTGCTGCTCGCTTATTGTTGGCTCCCTTTATTCGCGAGGCCGGCCTGTTTCCTCAAATGAACCCACCCGATGAACGGGTACGGTGGAAATCTGGCGGATCATGCCGCGTCCGGCCCAGACAGGTTCGTGCTCGCAGACAAAAACACGGGCGATTTGTTTCACCTCATCTCCCTCCACCACCCAAGCATCGGTGGAGTTACAGAGGTGACAGGCAATAGGCAAACCGGTTGCCGCGTCGTGGATACGGAACGTCACTGCCGGCGGATTTGGCTCCCAGGCTCCCTGACCAACCCACTGGTCATACATCCGCTCCAGGGGAGACTGACCTTGTCTCCAGGCCTCACGAGCGATTTGGTCAAATTCGTATTCAAAATTTTGTTGCAGCATTAGACTTAGCCTCCTGATTGGTTTGTGATTGAAAATGTGCTGTGGCTTACGCTGTTCTGTCTTTTCCCCTTGAAATAGAACGCACTTACTCTGATAACACCCTGGCCTAGAAATGACATTGTCATTTCTACTATTTATATCATTCTATCAAGCCGTTGTCTATTACTACTTTGGGTAGTTCTCTCCAAAAAGCGAACTATTTTTTATAACCCTGTTAGTTTAAAAACAAATAAATAGGCTCACCTTTGCGGGTGAGCCATATAGAGTTACTATTGAGAATTTGGGGAAGTAGTCGCTGGAGTTAGCCTTCGGCCCCTTCAGCAAAGGGATGGCGGGCTGTGGCTTCTTGCGCCAGTACCTCGTCTATGGTGGGCTTGCCGCTCATCGCGCGTTTGATGCCTTCTTTGGTGGCCTGGTAGTTATAATCATAAATCTTTTTGGTGTCTTCGGCTTCCCAATGAATAAAAACACCAACAATAATGCATAGATCGTCAACCTGGTCCTTGGGAATAACTCCTTCTTTGACTGAGTCAACCACGCCGCGAGCCACAGCTGCCTGGGCTGGCCCAAACATTTGCACGGCTTGCTTGGCCCCTTTTATCGTGACTTTGTTGGTCATAATTGTGTCGGGCTTGGCCGGTAGATTGGGGGTAATCAGTGACAACAAGGAGGTGAATCCATCTGTCTGATTGACCAAAGAGGCTGCAAAAGCCTGCCCTACCGGGCCATCTTTTGGGCCGATGACAATATCAACGTGAGCAACTTCATTGCCCTCGCCAACCAAAGCTTCACCAACCATCATTACTTTACTCATAAAGTATCTCCTTTGATAATAAGAATAATTTTTATACGAACAAAAACAATGGTGACTTTGTCCGAAATCAACTATGGTTAGCCAACTGGGGCAGCAGCATCGTTATGTTTGAGAAGCGAAACACCAAACAAGATTGCGCGGGGTTATGAGCCTAACCTTATACATTAAGCGCCTGTTCTTGTCAAATCTTTCCAGGGGGCGTACTATAGATATTCAGTAAGGACGTACCCTGGCGATCGCCCCTACCGGGCAAACATAAGGCCGTATCCTTACCTGAAACATTAGCTGAATATCTATATTTTGAAACGAAGGAAGGAGTCGCTTATGTGTATCTGCGCCGCACCTACTACCCCTTTAGAAGGCGTGACTGTTTACGGGCGCAGTCAAGCTGCTGACTACCAGGAAGTGCGCCGATTTTTTGACGATCGCGGGGTAGTGTTTGAGCACGCCGACATCGAGCGGGACCAGGCCAGTTTACAGCGCATGGTCGAGCTATCAGGCCAACAAAACGCCGTGGTCATCGAAATTGGTCAAAAGATTTTTGTTGGTCTGAATCCCACTGAACTTGACTGTGTTCTGCCTTAGTAAACGTCTAAAATTTACTTCCCGTTTTGAGTTCCTATGAGTTCCCTGGGAACTCGTAGGAACTTGAGGGAACTTATTTTTGGACAATCACTTAGTGGGTGTCCCTCAGATATTTCTGTCTTAGTTCATCGGCCAGACTGATATGGAGATAGTCCAGCACGGTCCCGCTGGCTTCTTTAAGCCGCATCGTTTCAACCAGGCTGGCATATTGTCCACCGACCATGCCGTCAGCGATCAAAGCAGCTCCCTGGGCTGCTTCTTTGGCCACCTGGGCAATGCCCGAGATACGGTGTACCGGGGCAAAGCGGCTTAAACGGTCGGCTAGCTCTTCGCGCACGGCCGGGATACGACACAGCCGGCCTGAGAGCAGAATCTCCCGGACATTGGGCACAACCGCCATTTCTGCCGCCACACTTTTCTTGACTCCTTCAAACAGGGCTTCCCAGGCCCGGCGAGCCGCCGGAACTGTTTCTCTCAGCTCCAGGGCTGCTTCGGGCGAAAGGGCCGGCTGACCGGTCATGGCCGCCACCCCGCCGGAGAAAAGCACGGATTTTGGGAATTTACCCAGCAAATAGGCCAGTTCTCCATCCATTGCTCCCAGCGAGTAGAAGCCCGGCCCGCCACTGGACCCCCCCAGCCCATCCACTACCTGTCCGGCCTGAACGGTCATTACCGCTGTGTAAGCGCCGCCCACCTCGACAAAAATGAAGCTGGTGGCATTATAGGCAATATGATGCCGCCGGGCCTGGTCTATGATGCCCAGGGCCAAACAGCAAAGCTTATCGGCGGTGCCCATATCAATTTTGTTGGCCTTGCGATGCTCAGGCACGGTGGGCAGATGGATAACCCCCGGCATAAACTGAACAGGTAGTCCACTTGTTTTCAGCAGGGAGATCATCTGGCCCATTCCGCCCAACACCGAAACCTGGTTGCGCTCCCGTTCATCGGCCAGGATAAACAGGAAAAGCTCTTGCTCGCCAAACTCCTCGATGCTGACCCAGGGCAGGCCGTAACCGGAAGGGCCGATAACCAGATCAAGGGGTTGGGCTGCCTGTAAGGCGTCTACCAAAATCTGCGGATTGGCCCCAATCTCGGCCGAGGGAATGGTTGTATCCAGAAATACTCGTCCATCTTCCAGTCCGCATAGATCAAAACTTACCGTGCCCGGATCAATACCGATCACTCGTGACATAAGATCATCTCCTTAAAATTTGGTTACTACTCATGCTCATGTCATTTCGAGACCAAAGAGCCTGTCCTGAGCGAAGCCGAAGGGTCGAGAAATCCCCAGGGCGCACCGGGTGAAAGTAACATATTGGGGATTTCTCCCTACGGTCGAAATGACATGCCTGTGCAGTTACAAAAATTGTTGATTTTAATAGATCAGGGTGGCCTGGCCCGCCCTTTCGAGCAATATCCTGTTGACCCACTCATCAAGCCCGTTAACTTTGACTCTTTCTTGAGCAGCGGTTGGGAGCTGCCCTGGCATCTGAGCCGTCAGTTCAGCCCAGAGTTGGCCGGCTCTATCCCTGGTTTCTTGTTTGCTGGCCGGATGCTGGAGAGGAAAGGTGAGCAGTTCCAGGGCTTGCTCTGCTCTACCCTCCCCGACGAAAAGTTGGGCAAAATCGGTTAAAATATCTAAAACGATGGGCACAGCATGGATTTCCTGGGTAGATTTGAGGGCCTCAAACAGATATTCTTTAGCTTCATTAAGTTCTCCCAGCGCATAAGCCACGCTGCCTAACGTATGAAGCGATTGGGTAATCCCTCGTTGGTAAGTCAATTTCCGGGCCAGGGTCAAACTGTCGGTTAACAGCCGCCTGGCCTCCCGATGCTCTCCCAATAAATAGGCTGTATGCCCTAAATAATATGAAGTCATAGCGACGCCTAACGAGTAACCCAGCGCCTGGCACGTCTGCAAAACCTCCTGGTAAAGGCGTTGGGCCTGGCTGTACTCACTCAGACTGCGGGCCACTGTGCCCAATAAGTTTAGGCAAAAGGCGACGCCGCTGCGATAGCCAAATTCTCTAAAAATAGCCAGGCTCTTTTGAGCCATTGCTTTAGCTTCATCATAAGCTCCCAGGCTGATGGCAATCATCCCCAGATATTCCAGCGACAAAGCCTCTTCCCAGCGATCCCCAATCTCTCTGGCTATTTTCAACCCTTCCTGGCAGAACTGCCTGGCCTGCCGATACTCCCCCAGATTGTGAGTGGCAATCCCCAGTAAGTTGAGCGAAAAAGCAATGCCGCTGCGATAGCCAAATTCCCTAAAAATGACCAGTCCCCTTCGGGCTATCGCCTGGGCATCAACATATTCCCCCAGGCTGATGGCAATCATCCCCAAATACTGAAGAATCAAGGCCTGTTTCCAGCGGTCTCCCATCTTTTCGGCGATGACCAAACCTTCCTGGCAGAGTTGCCTGGCCTCGACGTACTCACCCAAGGCCCAGGCAATCGCCCCCAAATAATTAAGGCTCAGCGGCGCATCCTGGCGGAGCGCCACATCTTGAAAAATAGCCAGCCCTTCTTGCCTGATGGCTCTGGCCTGGTCATATTGGCCCAGGCTGGCGCAGAAGACCCCTTGTCGAGCCAGAACATGGCCCAACATTTTGTCTATTTGCCGGTCAGAACCGGCCTTTTCCCTGGCCCTCCGCAAAATTGCCGCCGCGTGTCTGAAGACTGCTTCACCCTCTTGAAACCAACTCTGCATATTATGGACCAGAAATAGACCTTCGCGATACTTTTCAAAATCCTCTTCCCGCCTGGTGGCCACGGCCCAATACCACCCGGCCCGCAAATTGTCAATTTCCAGGCTGATGGCCTCTAAAGTTTCCTTTTGCTGCCCCTTTTTGAGACGAGTTTCTTGTTCCTGCAAAAATTCGGCGTAATGGCTACAGTGCCGATCTTTGACCCGTTTTTTCTCTTCGGGATTCTCGGCCAGTTTTTTAGCCCCATACTGGCGTAAAAGTTCATGGATGCAGTAGCGATCGGTGTCTGTCCGGCGGAGCAACGATTTGTCTACCAAAGCCGATAACAAAAACGCGGAAGCGCCAACCACTTGCTCGGCAGATTTTCGACTGAAACCTCCCCAGAAAACCGACAACTGCCTGAATACGCTTCGTTCCTCCTCAGAGAGAAGCCCCCAGGAATGTTCAAACACCGCCGGCAAGCTGCGATGCCGTTGGGGAATGTTTTGGAGCGAGGTCGTCAGAAAATCGTAGTTTTTTTCAATCTCTACCGCAATTTCCTGGCAAGAGAAGGTGCGGGTCCAGGCTGCGGCCAACTCGATGCCCAGAGGCAGTCCCTCAACCAGTCGGCAAATGCGGGCCACCGCCGATTTATCCAGAAATCTTAGCCAAAAATCGGCCTGTACCTGCTGGGCCCGTTGTAGAAACAACTGGACGGCGCTGTAATTCTCTAGCAAGGCAATGTCTTCACTTTCGGGAAACGCCAGCCCCTGCAAATCTAAGATCCACTCCTCGCGCAAACCAAGCCGTTCTCGTGAAGTAACCAACATTTTTAGCTGTGGAGCGCGTTGCAGAATTTCTCCCAGTAAGCTTGCTCCCGGAATTAAGTGCTCAAAGTTATCCAGCACCAGGAGCATTTCCTTATCGCTGAGATAGTTTATGAGCTGTGTTTTCGGATCTCCTCGACCATAAAGCGGAAAATTGAGCGCATTGGCCATACTTGAGATGAGAAATTCAGTTGAACTGGTGGAGGATAAAGCGATAAAGCAGACGCCCTGCCGAAAGTTATTGCTGGCAGCGGCAGCCTGGAGGGCCAGACGGGTTTTGCCAATACCCCCCAGACCAATAATCGTTAAAAGCCGGCAGGCTGGATTGGTTAGATACTGCTCGATGAGGGCCAGTTCCTTTTCGCGGCCAATAAAAGAGGTGGATTGCGCCGGCAAATTATTGTAAACAAAAGGAACCGGTGTGGGCATAGCAGGAGGCAGGCTTCCTTGACCCGCGGGGATTTGAGCTTCATGCTTTAAGTCGCCCGACCGGATTTGTTCATAGACCTGAACCGTTTCTTTGGTTGGCTCCACGCCCAATTCTTCGGCCAGGTAGCGGCAGCAGATTTCAAACTGAGCCATAGCAGCACTGCGCTGGCCGCTCTGGGCTAACAACATCATTTTTTGGCGGTGGGCCTCTTCCTCGCCAGGGTCTATGTCCAAAAGTCGAGAAATGAATTGGATCGCTTGTTCTGGTTCACTCTGACTGGTGTAATGAGTGATGAGATTGCGTAGAACCTGGACAACTCGCTGCCGCCAGTTCTCCTGCTCCAACCTGAGCCACTGCTCAAATTCAGGGCAATCGTCCAAAGATATTCCGGCCATAAAATCGCCCCGATACAGGCCGGCGGCCATCACCCATGCGTTTACTTCACCCTGGGCGGTCAGTTCACTAAATACCTTCAGGTCCAGCCAGGTTGAGGGGAGATAGTGAAACTGGAGGGTATAGTAATTAGCTTCAAGACAGCCCGGCCACAGGCTCAAAATGTTGTGCAGCGCCTGGCTCAGGTTATTGCGGCCTCGAGACTCCGTTTGATCCGGCCAGAAGAGTTCGGCCAGATAGCTGCGTGAGACAGGACGATCTTCCGCTGCCAGATAGCCTAAGAGGGCCAAAGCCTTGCGTGACTTAAAACCGTGGGTTGACTCGCCGTCCCGGTCCAAATGGATCGGGCCTAACAATTGCAGGCGGAAAAGAGACGACATTGATTCTTTCCTTTTGCTCTTCAGACAGTTTAGTAAGAGGTTGGAAAGAGTTAAGAAATAGTTTGGAAAGGGCGAAGGTTTATAATTTGATAGTCAGAGACTATTAACCAAATTTGGATGATGTGTTTCTTGACCTGGCCGGTTTTGCGAGGAAAAAGCGGAAACCTCCCCTTAATTATAGACGAAAATACGCCAAAGCGCATAGTGATGGATGTCATTTAATCTACCGCTGATAATCATATCATGCTCATTGAGGAGAGGCGCTTTTTTGTAAATTCAGTTTTCTACCATGAAAGGAGGTAATAAAACTTAGTTAGACCCTGTTTTGGTAACACCCTGTCGTCAGGCAGGTTGAGGTAAAGCTACCTCAACACATTTTCAAAGAAGAAGATTGTGTTCAACGATGAAAGGAGAACTAAATAATGTCAAAAGCTATCCACGAAGCAATGGTCAAGCAAGCCATGGCGGCCCTCAACGCCGATGTAAAGAACATTAAGGCCAAGCGAGGTACTGAATTCAAAATTACCGATGCGCAGCCCTATGTTGACGCCGTTAATGGCATGAAGGCCGTTGACAATGAATTGCCTGAAGTGATTGCCCTCCACGTCGACTCGGTTAACGCTCACTATGAAATTCTCAAATCACTGACCAAAACGGTCCGCCCCGAAGACGACCCCTTTGTGGAACATTACCAGACCGGCCCGATCATGGAAATCCTCTATGAAGAGCAGCCGGATTTCAAAGCCTCGGTCAAAAAGTTTATTGATGCCATTCCCAAGAACCGCGCCCTGATTGGCCGCGAAGCCGCTCGCCTCTATGGTGGGCTGTATGGGCCAACCTGCGTGGTAGACTTTGCCCTCAGCCCCGGCTCCACCGCTAACGTCGTAAACCGGATTCTGGCCGGGCTGGACATCCCCAAAGATCACAAAAAGACCATCCTGGCGGCCAAATCCTTTGGCATGACCACCTCCTATGGCCTGGGCGCTGCCTTCAAAGCTTCCGTCGAAGGCGGCAAAACCCTGGATGCAGCTCTGGATGATGAAATTGCCACCCTCCAGATGATCTATGATACTCCTTCGGAGGCCCAAACCAAGCTGATGCTGGGCCACAACTTAGGCGGGCACGGCGGCCACAACTCCTTCGACACCGCCGAATACCAGAAACAATACAAGGCCCGCATGAAGCCGACGGTCAAGGCGGCCCTGGCCAAAGGCGTGCATCCCGGCAATGTGGTCTGCGTGCCGGCCTACTGTGTGGGTGATGTGGCTCACCACAACAGCCAGACCATGTTCAACTTTGCCCAAGACCCGATTGTCATGGCTATCTTTGAAGCCCACACCGCTGCCCTCGAAAGCACGTTGAATCGCGGCCTGGATCAAGGCTTCAAAAACGAGTACGGCCCGGTTGGACTGGCCGTTGGCACCGGCGCGGCCTTGATGGCCTATGAATTCCTGCTGGACTACATGCCCATCAACAGCGTCATCGAACTGCTGGTCAACCGCTTCCACAACATGGTAGCCATGAACCCCAACCGCGACTCGGCCGCCGAACTGCACAACGTGGATATGATGATGTCTATCTGGCGCGGCTGGAACATCCTCAAACCCAAACCGCTGGGCAAGGGTGGCGAAATTGATGGGGTCAAGGTTGATCTCGGCCCGATTGACAAGCACGATGTGCTGGCCAACATCCATCGCTACACCTATCCGCCCTGCGCCATCACCCAACGCGTAGGCGCCATGCTCAAGTTCGCCGACTTCCCCTGCTTGCTCACCAGCGAGCCGGTTACGGCGACCATGCTGACCCATGTCGTAGCCCTGCATCCCGAATCGGCCTCCTTCCCGTATCGCATTGATAAGGATTGGGGCGCCACCGAGTTCCGCTGGATCAACCTCGGCCTGGGTGTCAACAAAGGCGCGGGCGCCGACCCGGTGGTTGGCTACGAGCAACGCGCAGCGAGTGTTTAAGTTTTTTATAACTACCCAGACTCATGTCATTTCGAGACCGAAGGTCGAGAAATCCCCAGGGCGCAATACGCGAAAGTGAGGCATCGGGGATTTCTCCCTGCGGTCGAAACCTGTCCCACCCCTTCGGGTGCGCCGAAGGGCGTGAGCTTGTCGAATGGATGACATGGTTGAGCAGTTACGTTTTTTGGTTAGTTCGGAGGGGATGATATAATATTTGCCCGCGCGCAGGTTGGCTAGATTGCCTGCGCGCGGGTCAAATCTGTTCAGCAAAGGCGGTGTTCATGAAAAAACTCTTGATCCAACTGGATAGTGATAAACATCCCAGCTCATTTGATCGCATCGTGCCCTTTGATGCGGGCGTTGACGATGTGCTCAGCTACGGCAACGTCACCGTTGAAGATGTGCCGGCCCTGGTGCAAGGCTCCTTTTTTACCCGAGGCATCCCTGATTTAAAAAATACGGCCATCTGGATTGGCGGTTCCAATGTGCCGGCGGGTGAGGCTTTGTTGGCGGCTGTTCAAAAAACGTTTTTTGGGCCATTCAAAGTTTCGGTGATGCTCGACTCCAACGGCTGCAATACCACGGCCGCAACGGCCGTGGCCAAGATTGTCAAGGCGCTGGATGTGCGTGGCCAGCGGGTTGTGGTGGGGGCTGGCACCGGGCCGGTGGGCATGCGGGCTGCCGGTATGTTGGCCGGCGAAGGCGCTAAAGTTGTTTTGACCTCGCGCAGCCTGGAACGGGCCAAAGCTGCGGCGGACATTGTGGCTAAACGTTTTGGCGTTGAAGTTGAAGGGGCAGCCTTGAGCGATGATGCTTCGGCGCGTCAGGTTTTGGCCGGGGCAGTGGCTCTCTTTACCTGCGGCACGGCTGGGGCGCAGGTGGTCAGTAAAGCTGTTTGGACCAGCACAGCGGGCCTTAAACTCATTGCCGACATCAATGCGGTGCCGCCGCTGGGCATCGAGGGCATTGATATGAATGACAACGGCAGCGAGCGCGAAGGCCGCATCTCCTTTGGGGCGCTGGGCATCGGCGGGCGGAAGATGAAGGTGCATCGCACCTGTATTGCCAGGCTATTTGAAGCCAATGATATCCTGATGGACGCCGAGTCAGTCTATCAAGTCGCCAAAGAGTTGGTGTGAGTAGGAGCGCCCCCAATTTTATATCAGACCTGACGGGTCAGCCCGCTGTGTATCCGTCAGGTCTTGTTTTCTAAAAACATGAATAATCAGGCCGCCCCCATTTTGCTGGTAGGGGTAACCGTGCGCATGCTGGCCGAACTGGCGACCCGCGCCGGCTACCCGGTGATAGCCCTGGACTACTTTGGCGATGCCGATCTGAAAGCCATCTGCCCCAGCCGGTCACTGCTGCGCGACTACAATTTGCCTTACAGTGTCTCTACGCTGGTCAACGCGGCCAGCGATTTGAAGGCCGCCGCGGTGGTCTACAGCGCCAACCTGGAGAATTTTCCGGCAGAAGTAGCGCGATTGGCCCAGGGGCGACAACTGCTGGGCAATACCCCGGATACTTTGGCTCAAGTGCGAGACCTGTTCCGGCTGGGGGCGGCTTTGCAAGCCAAAGGATTCGCCTTTCCAGAAACGATCAGCCCCGCTTCCGATTTGACTCCCCACCCGACTCGGCCCTGGTTGTGGAAACCCCTACAAAGCGGTGGTGGACACGGCGTCCGGCTTTGGCGCAACGGGCGTTCGCCGGAGGGAGGGGTGTTTCAGGAACGATTGACCGGCCTGGTCGGTTCGGCGGCTTTTGTGGCTGATGGCCGGCAGGCAGTGGTGCTGGGTTTGACCGAGCAACTGGTTGGCCGGCGAGCTTTTGGGGCCAGCGGCTTCACCTATTGCGGCAATCTCACCCCGCCGCCCCTGCCGCCCGACGAGTTGAATTCCTTACTCCGGCAAGTCCGTGCCATCGTCTCGCACCTGACCCACACCTTTGGCTTGCGGGGACTGAATGGGCTGGACTTTATCTGGCAGGGTGAGCGAGTCTGGACGATTGAGGTCAACCCCCGGCCTTCGGCCTCGTTGGAGTTGTTTGATCTGACCTATGGGCTGCGGGTGTTCGAGGCGCACGTGCGCTCCTTTGAGGGGGAGCTGCCGGATTTTGATCTGGAAAAAGCTTTGATGCAGGGGGCTGCTGCGGGCAAGGCAATTGTGTATGCTCCAGCGGATGTCAGACTGGGCGATACCAGCCCTTGGCTGAGTTATAATATCCGCGATGTCCCTCATTCAGGAGAGTTCATCCGGCGGGGACAACCCGTCTGTACACTCCTGACCAGGGCCAACACTCCGACGGCCTGTTTGAGCGACCTGCAAGCACAGGCCAGTGAACTTAGACTCCGGTTCGCCTCAGAAGAGGAGTTGTGACTGGGGAATATTTTACTTTTGAAGCGAACTTGTTGTATAGCATAACCCGCTCGGCGATGAACTCGCCGAGCTAACAAACAGCGCCTCGTGAACGAGGCTAGCTGGATTAATCCGGCGCTGTTTCGCTTGCGGCCCGGAAATTCATTTCCGGGTGGTTTGATCTAAAAATGTGCCCAAATGGAAATGTTCCTCTCTGGCTGGTTGTGCTTGCCGGCTTTTTGGGTATATATTATAGACGTTCAAAAAATTCTTTCGCAACAATCAAGGTAGCACGCAAAGCGACAAAGTAGCCTATCTACATCCTGCTACTTGCTACCTTGCTACCTGTGAAGAGGTAATCTATGGCCGAAATAATGTCTCTGATTGCCGGTCGCTCCAGCAAGCAGGGGGTTAGCCTGAATGTGAGCAAACTGGAAGGCGAGTACGTTGAAGTCACCACGACAGTGGAGATGAACCTGAACGACATGGCCCGGCTGGGTTTAAAGGAGGGCGACAGCGTGCGTTTGCGCTCGGCTACCGGCGAGACAATTGTGCGCTGCAAGGGCCGCAAAGCCGAGGATTTGCCCGCCGGGATTTTATTTTTGGCCTACGGTCCCACGTCCAGCCAATTGATGGGCAGCGACACCGCCGGCACCGGCATGCCCATCTCCAAGAATCTTGAAGTCGTCGTTGAGCCGTTGTAGATTTTGGCGGGAAAGGCTAAGGCTGAGGCTAAGGCTAAGTTCTTAGCCTCAGCCTCAGCCTTAGCCTTAGCCTCACCGGGAAGCATCGGTTTGGCTGCTGAGTGAATAAAAAATAAGCATTGCTGGGAGGAAAAACGATGAGTTGGATTGTCGTCGGCGATTGGGCCGAAGAGATGAGCTTCAGACAGGAGCAGCAGCGGCGCGAGCGGCTGAAAGTGGCGGCCAAACATTTCGAGCTTGATGTTTTGAGCTTCCTGGGCGACAAAGAACTCGAAGACCAGTTGTTGGCCCGCTACGAAGCCACCGGCCTGCCCTGGCCGGTTATCGAAGAGCCGGATGAAGACCTATAATTTGCCCTACCATGAAAATGAGGCGAGGAGGCGAGGACACGAGGAGGCGACCAGACTCTTCGCCTCATCGCCTCACGCTTCATCGCGTCTTTATTACCAAGGGGAGAGTCTATGAGCGAAAATATCCGCATTGTCGAAAACGCCACCTGTACCTTTTGTGGCTGTGTCTGTGATGATATGGTCTTGACCGTAGACCTGGATGAGAAGCGCATTACCAAGGCCAAAAATGCCTGCGTTCTGGGCAAAGCCTGGTTTTCAGAGCATACTGTCGAGAACCGGCCCTTTGCCCTGGTTGAAGGGCGCGAAGCCAGCACCGCCGAGGCCATCGAAGCTGCGGCCCAAATTCTGGCCCAGGCCCGCTACCCCATGATTTACGGCCTGAGCGACACCACCTGCGAGGCCCAACGCCAGGCCGTGGCCATAGCCGATATGCTGGGCGCGAACATCGGCACCACCACCGAAGTTTGTCACGGGCCGTCGGGCATCGCCTTTCAGGGGGTTGGGGAAAGCACGGCCACCCTGGGCGAGATCAAAAACCGGGCCGATTTGGTCATCTACTGGGGCGGCAACCCGGCTGAGTCTCACCCCCGCCACTTTTCCAAATATTCGGTTACGCCCAAAGGGATGTTCATCCCCAACGGCAAAAAAGATCGCACCGTCGTGCTGGTGGATGTGCGCCGCACGGCCAGCACCCCCGTGGCCGATATTTTTATCCAGGTCAAGCCGCGCCGCGATTTTGAACTGCTGTGGGCGTTACGCGCCCTGGTCAAGGGCCGTCGGGTTGATCCTTCGGTCGAAGAGATCACCGGCGTTTCCCTGGCGACGATGCAGGATTTGGTCGAGCGGATGAAGAACTGCCGCTACGGGGTGTTGTTCTTTGGCATGGGCCTGACCATGAACCGGGGCCGGCACTTCAACTCCGGCGCGCTGCTGGCCCTGGCCACCGACCTGAACGAGTTTACCCACTTTGTGGCCAAGCCGGTGCGCGGCCACGGCAACGTGACCGGGGCCGATAACGTGCTGTCCTGGCAAACGGGCTTTCCTTTTGCCGTCAATTTTAGCCGTGGCTACCCCCGCTTCAACCCCGGCGAATTTACCGCCGTTGATCTGCTGGCCCGCGGCGAAGCCGACGCCCTGCTGGTCATTTCCAGCGACCCGGCCTCCAATTTCCCTCAGGCCGCCATCGAAGCCATGCGCCGCATCCCAGTCATCGTCCTCGACCCCAAATTCACCCACACCGCCGAACTGTCTCGCGTCGCTTTTACCACGGCTACCTACGGCATCAACGTCCCCGGCACCGTCTACCGTATGGACGACGTGCCCATCACCCTCCGCCCCGCCTTCGACTCGCCCTATCCCAGTGATGAGGAGGTGTTGACCGGGATCAAGAACCGGCTGAAGGAGTTGTTAAAGAATAAGCCCGTCCAGGTGATGCCGCCGCCGTTGGGGAGTAGATAAGCGGCATAGCTACTTGCTTTGGCGTTTTGAGTGAAGAGCAGAGGTTTCCGTCCTATGTCATCGGACGGAGGTTTCGGGCTACAAATGGTTGGGCGGCTGCTTCAGATCACAGATCATTTTCGACTATAATAACTTCTAAAGTGCTGCAACCCCGTGCAGAGGGCGTGAGCTTGTCCGGGGTAATGATATGAGGTTGGAAAAGAAGTCTACATCTGATGTCGCAGAGTACAAGGAGGCAAGATGGCAACGCTTCACATTGAACACCCAATTAATGATCTGAATACTTGGTTGACAGCGTTTGGCAGGTTCGCCGAAGCTCGACAGAAAGGGGGCGTTCGGGCATACCGCATCTACCAGCCCGTTGATGACGATAAGTATATCCTCATTGATCTAGATTTCGACACCATTGAGGAAGCCGAGCGATACAAGAGATTTCTCGAATTGAACGTTTGGTCGTCACAGGAGGCATCACCAGGATTGGCAGGCAGCCCACAGGCGCGGGTACTGGTGGGTGTTGAACCGGGGACATAAGTTGTTGTCCGCATTGCCTCAGAGTCAGCCGGCGTTAATGTCAACGAGGACAGCGTCTCGCATAACCATAGAGTGTGTAAAAACGTATGGCAGGGTTGGTTGTACAATCGAGGGTGGCTTCAATCCGGTGTAGCCGCCCAACCACCGCATGTAGCCGACGCCCCGAGCTCGATTTTTCGTGAGGGAGTCCGCTGCACTTTGAGGCTATCTGTTATTGGGGGCTTCGTGGGCGCGGCTAATTTGCGATACGTTGGGCGGTTTCTAAAAATTATTCCCTTCTTAATTGAGGGGCTTTATGCAGAAACGAATCAAAGATTTAACAGTCTCAAACGTTTCGTTGGTTATCATTATCGGTGCAATCATAAAATTTGCGCTGCATATGTACATTGCTCCCGGTTATGGCTTTTTCTTTGATGAACTATACACTAATGCGCTAAGCCGGCACTTGGCATTCGGGTATGTGGACTTGCCACCGCTTGTGCCTGTTTTGGTGGCACTCAGTCGCTTACTGTTGGGGGAATCATTGTTTGCCATGCATATCGTACCCGCGCTGGCCGGCTCGTTTACCTTGGTTTTCGCGTGCCTGATCACAAAAGAATTCGGTGGAAAAACGTTTGCCGTGGCGCTGACTGCGCTTGGATTCATTGTTATTCCCGGCTGGTTGATGGTCGATTCTATTTTCTGTTATGACAGTATTGACCAGTTAATCCTGGCCATCTTCCTGTTTTCTCTGATCCGATTTCTTCGGACAGGGAACAAAAGATTATGGATAGTATTGGGTCTAATTGCAGGAATCGCTTGCATGACCAAAGTGACCATATTATTCCTGGGACCAGGTTTTTTGGTTGCGCTGCTCGCTTCGAAATATCGGAAGGATTTGATCACGCCCTGGCCCTGGTTGGGGGCAGCGCTTTGTCTGGTTGTTGTCTCCCCATATCTTCTCTGGCAATCTGCCAACCACTGGCCAACGCTTGAATACTGGATGGATTATGGATCACGTCGGGTGTATCGGGCTTCTATCCAGCAATATATAACCAACATATTAATGTATGTCAGCCCACTTCTCTTGCCCTTGTGGTTAATGGGCCTGTATCGTATCTTTCGCCGATTAAACAATGTGAACTACAGTTTCCTGGGATTGCTGTTTTTGGTTACGTTTGGGTTGATGTTTCTGTTGCGCGCCACGCCTCGTTTAATCATAGAGCTTTTCATACCCCTGCTTGCCGCGGGTGCTGTATTTACAGAGGAAATAGTCACCGGCTTTCATTGGGGAAAATGGGTAAAGGCAGCAACCGTAGGATATCTGCTTGTTGTTGGAACGATTAATATTTCTTTTTCCTTACCTGTTGTTCCGATGGATCTGCTGCCGGTTGTGATCCGTCCTTTTCAATCCCTGTATCAGCCACTGCGGGAGTTTAATTTTGGAACAAATAACCCTCCGATATTCTTAAGCGGTCGTGTAGGGTGGGAGGATTTGGTTTATGAGGTTGCCGAAGTGTATCACACGCTCCCCACGGAAGACCGGGCAAAGGCGGGGATCTATACAAATTTGTACGCCACAGCCGGCGCGATAGACCAGTTTGGTCCTCAATATGGGCTTCCTCATGCGGTTAGCGGGTCCTTAACATATTATCTTTGGGGACCGGGATATTCCTGGGAGGTTATGATCATTGTTGCAAACAGAACAAACATCCTGTCTGTCTTTTTTGACCGGTGCGAGCCAATGGGCGTTACGCAACGCGATTATGTAGGCTCGACCCGCTTCTATTTCTTTGTATGCCGAGAGCCAAAAGTTCCTGTGGATACCATATGGAGTAGCGTAAAGTCTTTTTAATGGGATCAAACTATGAAAGCAAAAAACGAAACCGCCCACCGATGAGTTTCACCCGAATGCCCACCGCCGCGATTTACCGTTATACGTTACCAGCAATGGTGGTCTAAAATGTGTCCCAAAGGCTGGAAGATTGGAAGATTGGATACTGCTTTACCGTAGGAGCCTTCCAGCCTTCCAACCTTCCAGCAATAATTACCGTTTTTGAAAATCAAAATTCATTAGAACAGGAAGGAAAATAACATGCCTGTCTTCCACCGTGAACGTCACCGAACCCAGCACATCGGCTGGCTGCGCGCCGCCGTTTTGGGCGCAAACGACGGCATTGTCTCAACCGCAAGTCTGGTGGTGGGGGTGGCCGCGTCAAATGCCACCCACAACGCGGTATTGGTGGCAGGCGTCGCCGGGCTGGTGGCCGGGGCCATGTCCATGGCCGCGGGCGAGTATGTTTCGGTCAGCTCGCAGTCGGACACCGAGCAGGCAGACATCGAGCGGGAACGAACGGAACTTGAGGCCGATGCAGAATACGAGAAAAAAGAGCTGGCCGGTATTTACGTCGAACGGGGGCTTGAGCCGGCGCTTGCCCAACAAGTCGCCGAACAACTCATGACCAAGGATGCCCTGGCCGCCCATGCCCGTGATGAACTCGGCATCTCAGAAACCATCAGCGCCCAGCCGGTTCAGGCCGCGCTGACTTCCGCGGCAACGTTTGCCGTTGGCGCTGCCCTCCCTTTACTCGTCGTTGTCATTGCGCCTGCGGCTGGCTTGGTACTCCTTGTTTCAATAACCTCTCTCTTCTTTCTCGCCCTGCTGGGCGCTTTAGCGGCTTATACCGGCGGGGCGCGCATCCTCATAGGGACGATCCGAGTCACATTCTGGGGCGCTCTGGCCATGGCTCTGACGGCAGGCGTGGGCGCTTTGTTTGGAACGACGGTGTGAAAACTCTTTATAACTTTTTATCCTCACGTTGGGGACTGCAACCTGCACCCCACGGAAAGGCAGTGTGACGGTATGTCAGCCACATTCCGAATTGTCAATGGTCGAGTCTACGACCCGATTAATAACATAGACGGCGAAGTGCGCGATATCTGCATACAGGACGGCAAAATCGTGGCGAGTGTGCCGCCGGAGGCCAAACGGATTGATGCCAGCGGCATGGTCATCATGCCCGGTGGGGTGGACATTCACTGCCACATCGCCGGCCCCAAGGTCAATCTGGCCCGCAAATTGCAGCCGGAAGACCACCGCTTTGATGTCCACCCGCGCACCGCTTTCACCCGTTCCGGCACGGGCGGCACGGTACCGTCCACCTTTGCCACCGGCTATCGCTATGCCGCGCTGGGCTACACTACCGCCATGGAAGCCGCCGTGACCCCGCTCGGCGCGCGCCACACCCTGGAAGAGCTGCACGACACGCCCATCATTGACAAGGGTTTTTATGTGCTGATGGGCAACAATGTGCTGCTCTACCGGCTGCTCAAAGAGGGCCGCCTGGAAGAGTTCCGCGAGGCGGTGGCCTGGTGGCTCAACGCCAGCCGGGCTTACACCATCAAGCTGGTCAACCCCGGCGGCGACGAACCCTGGAAAGGGCAGCGCAACGCCAACATCACCAACCTGGGCGAAGAGATTGACGCCTTTGGCTTTACCCCCCGCCACGTCATCAAGGCCTTGATTGACGCGGCCAACGACCTGGGCCTGCCCCACCCAGCCCATATTCACTGCAACAACCTGGGCCTTGCCGGTAACTATGAAACCACCCTGGAAACCATGCGCGCCGCCGATGGCCGCCGCGCCCACCTGACCCACATCCAGTTTCACTCCTACGGCGGCGAATTTGGCGGCAAACCGACCTCCAAAGCAGCCGAGATTGCCGAATTTCTCAACACCCACCCCCAAATCAGCGCCGATGTCGGCCAGGTGATGTTTGGCAAAGCCACCGGCATGACCGCCGACGCCCCGCTGGGCTGGATGCTGCGGCATGTCAGCGGCAACAAGTGGGTCAACGCCGACACCGAGCACGAAAGCGGCTGTGGCATTGTGCCCTTTGCCTACAGCGACAAAAACTATGTCCACGCCTTGCAGTGGGGCATCGGGTTGGAACTGTTCCTGCTGACCAAAGACCCCTGGCGGCTGATCCTCTCCACCGACCATCCCAACGGCGGCTCCTTTATGAGCTACCCCAAGCTGATCCGGTTGCTGATGGACAAGCAGTTTCGCCTGGAGCAGGTTCGCTCGGTCAACCAAAAGGCGATGGCCCAAACGGTCCTGCTTGACGGCCTGGAACGGGAATACTCTTTGCGCGAGATTGCCATCATTACCCGCGCCGGCCCGGCCAAACTGCTGGGTCTGCGCGATAAAGGCCACCTGGGCGTCGGCGCGGACGCCGATATTACCATCTACATGGAGTGCGACGACAAAGAAGAAATGTTCACTACGCCCCGCTACGTTTTCAAAGACGGCCAGATGATTATCGAGGACAGCGAGTTTCGCACAGATCACGAAGGCCGCATCCTGCACGTCGCCCCCGACTACGACCCCAAAATCGAGCAGGTCATCCGGCCTTTCTTTGAGGATTATTACACCATCCAGTTTGACAACTACGCCGTCAGCGAGAAGTACCTGCACCGGCATCAAGTGGCGCCAACGGCAGGCCAATAGAATTTACGATTTACGATTTTGGATTTACGATTAGGGTTGGGATTTAGCCCTTCTAATCGTAAATCGGTAAATCTGAAATCGTAAATAAAAGCGTAAATGCTCAAGGAGCATACGTATGAATATCCACAATACCGAAATAATTGACACCTTTGCCGAAGCTTTCAAAATGTGGGGCAGCCGGGTCATCATTACCGCGGTGAGTCCGCAGTGGGCCATGCATGCCGCCCAATCCATCACCGGCTTCGCCACCTCGATTATCGGCTGCAAGTGCGAGGCCGGCATCGAGGCCGAGTTGTCGCCGGACCAGACTCTGGATGGCCGGCCCGGCGTGAGTGTGCTGTTTTTCACCGTCAAAGCCGAAGATATGGGCAAACGCCTGCTGGAACGGGTCGGCCAGTGCGTGTTGACCTGCCCCACCACCGCTTGCTTCAACGGCTTAGACGCCGAGCAGACGGTTATCGTCGGCGGGCAGCTCCGCTTTTTTGGCGACGGCTACCAGATCAGCAAGGTGCTGGCCGGACGGCGTTTCTGGCGCATCCCGGTCATGGAGGGCGAATTTCTGGTGGACGAGCGGTTTGGCGTCCAGCCGGCCATTGGCGGCGGCAACATTCTCATCCTGGGCCGGGATATGCCCACCACGCTCCAAGCCACCGAGGCCGCTGTGGCCGCTATGCGGACAGTCCCCGGAGTCATTTTGCCCTTCCCCGGCGGAGTGGTCCGCAGCGGCAGCAAAACCCGCTCCCGTTACAAGGGCCTGTTTGCCTCCACCAACGATGCCTACTGCCCCACCCTGCGCGGCATCGCTCCCGAAACGCAAGTGCCGCCCGAAGCCGGCTGCGTGCTGGAAATTGTCATTGACGGCTTGGACCTGCCCGCCGTCGAAGAGGCCACCCGGCGCGGCATCCTGGCGGCCGCCGAAAGCGGCGGCGCGCTGCAAATCTCCGCCGGGAACTACGGCGGCACACTGGGCCAGTACCAGATTAAGTTGCATGAGGTGTTGAATGGTAATCAGTCGTCAGTAGTCAGTAATCAGTAGTCAGTAATCAGTTGTCAGTTGTCAGTTGTCAGTTGTCAGTTGTCAGTAATCAGTTATCAGTAGTCGGCGATGACTAATCAGTGATGACTGGTCACTGATCACTGGTCACTGGTCACTGATCACTGATCACTGCTAAATGAGGGAATCTATGAGTATCACTCTGACTTTACAAACAACATCAACCGTACCGCTGGAGGCCGAGGTTATTTCCCCGGACCGGCTGGCCGGGCTGAACCAGGCCGAGATTGCGGCGCTGCCGGTTCAACACGGCAACCAAAAAGCAGCCCTGGGCGACTTCTTCCGGGTAACCGGCGCCAGCAATGGCGAGATTAGGTTGGAAGGCGACCTGAGCCGGGTCAAATTGGTCGGCGCGGGTATGAGTCATGGCCGGATGGTGATTGCCGGGAATGTGGGCATGCATGTCGGCGCGGGCATGCGCGGCGGGGAGATTGTGGTCGAAGGCGACGCGGGCGACTGGGCCGGGGCGGAAATGAGCGGCGGGCGCTTGCTCGTCAAAGGCAACGCCGGACACCTGATCGGCAGCGCCTACCGGGGCGGCACGGTCGGCATGCAAGGCGGCGAAATTATCGTCCAGGGCAATGCCGGCAATGAGGTCGGCGCGGCCATGCGGCGCGGCCTGATTGCCGTTGGCGGCAACAGCGGCGACTTTACCGGCGTCAATATGCTGGCCGGCACGATTGTCGTTTTGGGTCAGCTTGGCTGGCGCAGCGGCGCCGGCATGAAACGCGGCTCGATCATCTCCATGCGCCCCGCCGAAATCCTGCCGACCTTTACCTTTGCCTGTACTTACCAACCGACTTTCCTACCCATCTTCCTGCGCCGCCTCCGCGACCAGGGCTTGCCCATCAACGAGGCCCACCTCAAAGGATACTACCGGCGCTGGAGCGGCGACTCGGTGGAGTTGAACCGGGGGGAGATATTACTATTACAAGAGGCGTAAAGACAACCACAAAAAAGGTAGCAAGGTAGCAGAGTCGCAGGGATATATAACCCCTGTCTACTGTCTACCGTATACCGTCTACTATTTTCAGGAGGGATCAAATCATGACCCTTTCACTCAACGAACGAGCCTTGGCCCTGGTCGAACGGTTGGTTGACGAGGCCGGGGCGCTGGGCGTGACCACGCATGTCTTATCGAGCGGAACCCGAGTGATTGATTGCGGCATTGAAGCGCCGGGCGGGTTGGAGGCTGGGCGCATCTTTGCCGAAGTTTGCATGGGCGGCCTGGGACAGCTTTCCTTCGGCCATTTGAATCTCGATGGCTGGTGGCTGCCTGCCGTCACCGTCCGCACCGACCAGCCGCGGCTGGCCTGCATGGCCGCGCAGTACGCCGGCTGGCAGGTCAACAAAGAGAACTATTTTGCCATGGGCAGCGGTCCCGCTCGCGCGCTCATTCGGGCGGAGGAAAAACTTTATGACGAGCTTGGCTACAGCGACCCGGCCCGTGTGGCCGTGCTGTGCCTGGAAGGTCATGTTCTGCCGCCGCCGGAAATTGCCGCCTATATTGCCGAGCGGGCCAAAGTATCGCCCGAACACCTGACCCTGTTGATTGCGCCGACGGCCTGCGTCGTCGGCGGCGTCCAGGTGGCGGCGCGGGTGGTCGAAACCGGGCTGCACAAGCTGCACGAGCTGGGCTTTGACCTGCACAAAATATTGAGCGGCATCGGGACCTGCCCCTTGCCGCCGGTAGCCAAGAGCGACATCCGGGCTATTGGCCGCACCAACGACGCCATCCTGTACGCTGGGCAGGTCCACTACACTGTCCGGGCCGACGATGCTGAGCTGGAGCAGGTTGTTTCCCGTGTGCCGTCCTCGACCTCGAAAGATTACGGGGCGCCCTTCTACGACACCTTCAAAGGCTACAAATTCGATTTTTACCAGGTTGACCCGTTATTATTTAGCCCGGCCGAAATTTTTATGACCAACATAGTCAGCGGGCGGACCTTCCACGCCGGGCAGGTCAATGTGGATGTGCTAAAGAAGTCATTTTTGGAGTAAAGTAAAAAAAGCAGCATCCTGAGTGATTTGAGCGTAGCGAAAATCGTATCGAAGGATGCTGCTTTGTAGTGATAAAAAATTTCTTTTGGGGTTAAATCTTGCGAATAGCTATTTTGGGGGCCAGCCCCGGCTGGCATGCTGAGCAGTTGCAGCAAGCCATTCAAGCGCGAGGACATAGTTGCACCTTGTTGCCCATCACCCAACTAAATGCGCGGGTCGGCCTGTCGCCCCGCCTGGGCAGCCTGACCGCCGATTTGGACTCCTTTGATGTGGTTCTGGTCCGGTTCATCCCGGCCGGTTCGCTGGAGCAGATCGTCTTTCGTATGGATGCGCTGCACCTGCTGGAAAGCCGGGGGGTGCGGGTGGTCAACCGGCCCAAAGCCATCGAGCGCACGGTGGACAAGTTCTACACGTCGGGGCTGCTGGAGCAGGCCGGGCTGCCGACCCCGCGCACCGTTGTCTGTGAGACCAGCGCCGACGCCCTGAAAGCTTTCACAGCCCTGGGCGGCGATGTGGTGGTCAAACCGCTCTTTGGGGCTATGGGCCTGGGCATCGTCCGCATCGAAGACCGGGACCTGGCTTATCGGGTCTTCAAGGCTTTGGAGCTGGAAAAAGCCGTCTACTATTTGCAGGAAACCATTCCTCACAACGGCTGCGATATTCGCGCCTTTGTGATTGGCGGGCGGGTGGTGGCGGCTATGGAGCGCGTGTCGGACGATTGGCGGACCAACGTGGCTCGTGGGGGCCAGGCTCGTCCCTGCCGCCTGACGCCCGAACAGACCGAACTTTGCCGGCGCGCCGCCGAAGTTGTCGGGGCCGACTATGCCGGAGTAGACCTGCTGCCGGCGGCAGATGGCCGGCTTTATCTGATTGAAGTGAACAGTATCCCCGGCTGGAAGGGCCTGCAAACCGCCAGCCCGGTCAATATTGCAGAGGAAATGGCGGCTTACCTTGAAACCGTGGCCGGTCAGCAGCCAGCTAAAAACGGACATCCCCTCCTCGCCAGGCGACTGGACCCCTGACATCGTAGCCGCGGCGGCGCAGTTGGCCTGCCTGCTGGAGGTCAGCGCCGAAAAACCGGGCAACGTCACCCCCACTCACGCCTTCCACGATATGAATTATGAGGATTTTTTGCGCGGCGCAGTAGCTCTTGGCCCGGAGATGGCTCGGGCCGGTTATCGTAGTGTCGGCGCGACCATTTTGGCCGCTATCACTGCCCGCCGGCGCTGGACACAGGCCAACACCAATCTGGGCATCGTTTTGTTGTTCGCGCCTCTGGCCCGCGCCGCTCTGACCGGCAGCGGCGCTTTGCGTGACCGCCTGCGGGCAGTGCTGCGCCACCTGACCCTGGATGACGCCCGCGCCGCCTATGCCGCCATCCGCCTGGCCTCAGCGGGCGGCCTAGCAGCCGAAGTTGAGCACGATGTCCGGGCCGAACCCACCATCACCCTGCGTGAAGCCATGGCCAGCGCCGCCCACCGCGACAGCATCGCCGCCGAGTACGGGAGCGATTACGCGATTACCTTCGAGCGAGGTCTGCCGGCCTTGCAGTCGGCTCTGGCGCAAGGAGCCAGCGCCGGCCAGGCGGTGGTCCAAACTTATCTGGAGTTATTAGCCGCTGTACCCGACACCTTGATTGCCCGCAAGCGGGGTCTGGAGGTAGCCCAGGCCGTTTCCGCAGAAGCGGCGCGGGTGCTGGCCGCCGGGGGTGTTTTTAGCCGGGAAGGTCAAAGGGCGATTGCTGAATTGGATGCTCATCTACGGGTGGCAAAGGATAACAGCCTCAATCCGGGCACGACGGCGGATTTAGTGGCGGCGACGTTGTTGGTGGGGTTGTTGGAAGGAGTCATTCAATAAAATGAACGGTGAAAGTGTTTACATCGCCCTCGGCAGCAACCTGGGCGACCGGCGGGCCAACCTGATTGACGCCATCAGCCAGTTGCGCCAACAGGTAGCAGTGGAGCAGGTGTCTTCAGTTTATGAAACAGAACCGGCTTACGTGACCGACCAGCCCCGTTTCTACAACATGGTCCTGCGGGGGCGCACCCAGTTGCAGCCTGACGAACTGCTGCGCTTTCTCAAAAGCATCGAGCGGCGTATGGGCCGGCAGCGATTGGTTCGCTACGGGCCGCGGCCCATTGATCTGGACATCCTGACCTATGGCGAGCGGCAGATGGAAACGCCGGATTTGGTCATTCCCCATCCGCGCATCGCCGAGCGGGATTTTGTGCTGGCCCCCTTCGCCGAAATTGCCCCCGACCTGATCCTCCCCGGCACAGGGCACAGCATCGCTGGGTTGTGGCGACGGCTCAACGGCGGCGGCTACGGCCAGGTGGTGCAGGTGATGCAAAAATTGACCGTGCCGGTGGGGCGGGACCTGCAAGCCGAGCGCCCGCCGGTTCACCTCGGCCTGACCCAGGCCGGGGTCAGCGGCATCAAGCGCATTGTCCGGCTGATTGGCGAGGAGCGGGATGATCTCTTTTATGCCGAAATGGACCTGTCGGTTGAGTTAGGGCCGGAGCAAAAAGGGGCCCACCTGTCACGCTTCAACGACACGGTCGCTGAAATTATTGACCAGATCAGCAACGAGCGCGCGCCAACGCTGGAAGTGCTGGCCGGGCGGGTGGCCCAGGAGGTGCTGACGGAACAGCACGCCCTACGCTCTGACGTCCGCATCCGGGCCAAATTTCCGCAGGAGCGCTACGCCCCGGTGACAGGTAAATTGACCCAGGAAATTTACACCCTCATCGGCATTGCTGCCGCCACCAGGGAACGAGTCGTCCACCTGGTTGGGGTGGAAGCGGAGGGGACAATGGCCAGCCCATCGGCGCAGACGATGATTGCTGACCAGGCCCATGAACAGTTGCTGGAGGCCGGCTTTAGCCCAGAGCAAGCGGCGCGGGTACTGGAAATTGTTCCGCTGGCGACCCACAATCAACGCGGCTGCGGCACGTTGGTGGTGGGGACCGACCAGCCCATCCGCGCCCAGGATTTGGTCCATATTGTCGAGGGGGCCATGAGCAGCGAGAACTATGATCTGCTCAAGCGTCCCGACGAGTTATTTGTGGTGGCTAAAGCGCACCGTCACCCCCGTTTTGTCGAAGATGCCGTGCGGGAGATGATTTTGGGGTTGATCGAGTTGTACCCGAACCTGCCCGACGATACCTTTGTGTTAGCCCGCCAGCTTAATATCGAAACCATTCACAAGCACGATGTTTACGCCGAGCGAACCGGCGTCCTGGCCGAACTCCGCCATGAACTGGCTAACAACAGTCACGTCACCCCCCATACCACCCTGGACTTATGGTTACGTGCGCAGCTTGGCCTGGCTTAAAAAGGAGTTACGCAGTTGGTTAAAATCATGTTGCTTTAGAGGAGGCGAGGAGGCGAGGACGCGAATATCTTCCTCGCCTCCTCGCCTCACGCCTCATCGCATCTTTATTTAAGCTTGCGCATCCGCAGCGGTCAGAACACCCCGGTGGAAAGCAGTAGCCACGAGCGCTCCGGCAGCCCCGGCCTGCGCTAAGGCATCCAGGTCGGCCCGATGGCGCACCCCGCCGCCGGCGTAAAAGGCCAGACCTGGAAAGTGCGGGCGCAGTGAGGTGAGGAGTTCCAACGGTGGACCGGCATTGGCCCCTACCCGAATCAGGTCAAGCAAAATAACCTGGCTTAAACCTGCCTGGGCGGCCAGGGCCACCAGTTGCCGCGGAGTGTCAATGCCGGTGGGCGCGCGTAACACACCGTCCTGTAGGTCTACGCTGAGCACCAGCCGCTCCGGGGGAAACGCCTGTGCCAGCGCCGCTAACTGATCCGGCGAGGGCAGCGTTTCGGAGCCGACAATGATTCGAGCCGCACCTGTGGCGGCCAGCACTTGTGCCTGCTCAACACTGGCTACACCCGCGTCAACCCAGAGGGTCAGGCCCAGGCCGGCCAGGTCGCGCAGCATGCCGGTGTTAGTGGGGCGACCGGCAATAGCATCCAGATCGGCGACATAGCAAGTGTGACAGCCTAACCGATCTCGATAAGCCAGGGCCAGGGTTAGGGGGTTATCGCCGGAGCCTAACACCCCCTGCACCGGGGCGTAGCGCTCCCGCTCACCCCGCACGGCGTGGACTGCTTGTCCATCTTTGAGGTCGAGTACAGGAATTATTTGCATAGATTTATTTTAACTCAAGTTACTACCTCGTTGCAGCACCCTTCGATATGCGCTCACTTCGTTTCGCGCTACTCAGGATGCTGCGAAAAATCATCCTGAGTGCCGAAGGCGTATCGAAGGGTGATTTTTCGCAGTTAGTGGCAACTTGGATTATTTTATCAGAAACAGGAGAAACCAAAAAGATAGCGCTATGACCAGAGAGGCGAGCAATCACTATGGCTCAAGCAACTCGGCGGTTACGGGTTGGGATATCGGCGGGGCTAATCTCAAAGCTGTTCGGCTCAGCCGCGAAGGGCTACAGGTGGTCCAGCAGCCTTTTGCCGTCTGGCAGCGGCGGGATGAGTTAGCGGAAGCCCTGGCCCGGATTGCGGCCGAACTGGGGCCTGCCCCTCGCGCAGCGGTGACAATCACGGCGGAACTATCCGATGCTTTTCGAACCAAGCGTGACGGCATAACCTTTGTCCTCGACGCGCTTCAGGCTGCTCTGTCCGAAACAGAGTTGAAAATTTTTGGCCTGGACGGAAAATTTCACCACCCGGCCAAAGCCTACCAGCAGCCCATGCTGGTCGCCGCCGCTAACTGGTTGGCTACGGCCCTGCTGGTCGCCCGCGATCTGGCCGACTGCCTGCTGGTGGACATCGGCAGTACCACTACGGATATTACCCCTATCGGCGGAGGTAAGGTGCTGGCCGAGGGGCGCAATGACCCGGAGCGGTTAGTACGAGGGGAACTGCTCTACACCGGAGTTTCGCGCACCCCGATTTGCGCCCTGGCGCCGCGTGTGCCGCTGTGGGGCGGCTGGTGCCCGGTCGCCGCCGAGCTTTTTGCTACAACTCAGGATGTTCACCTGTTATTGGGCCACCTGCCTGCCGAGCAGTGTACCAGCCCCAGCGCCGATGGCCGCCCGGCGACGCCGGAGTATGCCCTCGAGCGGCTGGCCCGCGTGGTTTGCGCTGATACAGAACTGCTGAGTCAAGCAGAAGTTCAGGCTATCGCCCAATATATCGCTAACGAACAAATACATCAGATTGCCGGGGCGATGACCCAGGTGCTTTCGCGGGTCAAAGTTGTCGGGCCGGTGGCGGCAGTAGGCGCAGGCGCATTTTTGGCCGAGGCCGCCGCCGCCCGATTGGGTCTGGATTATCTGCGACCGGCCACCCTGGCCAGCGGAGCGGTCAGTATTGCCGCGCCGGCCGCGGCGGTAGCGCTTCTCTTGAACGAGGAAGCTTGTGTTTGATGCTTTGGTCAAGGTAGGGGGGAGTCTCTATCACCAGGCTGAATTTCCAACGATTTGCGCCGCCTGGGCAAAACTGGCGCAGGCGCATCGCCTGCTGCTCTTGCCGGGCGGCGGCCCTTTTGCCAATCAGGTGCGGGCCGCCGACGCTCGCTTTCAATTGAGCAGCAGCGCCACCCATTGGATGGCAATCCTGGCGATGGACCAATATGCCTATCTGTTGGCGGACTTGATCCCCCAGGCCGCCCTGGTGCGCGATTTGGCTGGGGCAGCGACTGCCTGCGCCGCCGGACAATTGGCTGTCCTGGCCCCGGCGACTTTGTTGCTCCAGTCAGACCCACTGCCTCATAGCTGGCGCATCACCTCGGACTCGATTGCAGCCTGGCTGGCGCAGCATGCTGATATTGGCTTATTAGCGCTGTTAAAAAGTGTGGCTGGAGTTTACGAGTCTGACAGGCTGCTGCGGCAAGTTTCAAGACAGATGTTAGCCAACCATGAATTGGTTGACTCTTATTTTGTTCAGATTCTTTCGCCAGCCACGCAGTGCTGGCTTATAGATGGAGGTCACCCGGAACGATTGGCCGAACTTTTGGGGTCTGGCAGCACTTTGGGCACACAAGTAATGGCGTAAATAGAGATTAGAGGTAACTACTCAGCCATGTCATTTCGACCGCAGGGAGAAATCCCCGACACCTTACTTTCATGGGCTGCGCCTTGAAGATTTCTCGACCTTCGGTCTCGAAATGACATGAGCCTGAGCAGTAACAATTAGAGATTATTCGCCTGAATCTCCACACCAATCTCTAATCTCCTAACCCGGCGCGCAAAGCAGCGACTAACTCCGCCTCGACTCGACCATTGACCCGGTCTCCCCGGCAGGCCGCGCCGCGAAAACCGGCCACATCGGGCTGGAGGCGGCGCAGGGCGGGCAGATCAGTGTGGCTTAACGAACCGGCCAGAGCGCACAGCAGACCCGCTTCGCGGCACTGAGCTAACCAGCGGGCCAGGACCGGCTCGGAGCAATGGTCGAACAAACAGCGACCATCTTTCAGCGCCGTATCAATCATACAGCCTTTGATGCGGGCGGCGTGGGTCACTTCGGGCAGCAGTTGCCAGGGTAAGGCCCCAATTTCGGCGGCGTCGGCATAGCCAACGGCAATCAAGGCACATTCGGGATGGGCCAAATGCAGACTGGACTGGACTTGTTGGAGCAGGGTAATGGCTTCGGTTGGAACTGGGGTCAGCAACCCTAATTTAACATAATGGACGCCCAGCCGGGCTGCTCCATGCGCAGCCAGGGCCAAAACCCCCGGTGCTGAATTCGACTCGCCCAGGGCTGCGCTGAGTACGCTTTCCGGGGGTAATAAAGTCTGGATATCGCGCAGGGCCGCCACCGCAGCGGCCCCCAAGGCGCCTTCAGCGGGATTTTTTACGTCAACAATATCGGCCCCGCCTTGAAGGGCGGCCTGCGCCTCAACCGAGGAGGTGACACTTATCAATAATTTCATTATAATTCTCTCCCAAACTATGATATTGAACAGGAGTGTTCACAAATCTGTGGCACGCCACCAATAATGAAAGGTAGCAAGGTCGCAAGGTAGCAGGGATGTATTGCCCCTGTCTACTGTCTACCATCTACCGTCTACTATTTTTAAAGGAGGAAAAAACATGGCTGAAGAAATTAAAGCTTACAGTGAAGAAGAAGTCAAGGAGAAACTGGCCAAAGAGTTGCCCGGCTGGTATCTGGAAGGCCGCTGGATCCGGCGTCAGTACAAAACCGATGGTTGGCAGGCCACGCTGATGCTCGTCAACACAATCGGCTACATCGCCGAGGCCGCTTACCATCACCCGGATTTGGAAGTAACCTGGGCCAAAGTTTGGGTCAAGTTAATGACCCACTCCAGTAACGGCATCACCGATAAGGATTTTGAACTGGCCAAACAGATCGAGTCAGTGGTTTTGTGGCGGCCAGAGCAGGGGTCGGTGTTTGCGGGGGGCACGCCCAACAAATGGGTCCGGGGTGGTTGATAGCCGCATAGCCTGATTCTACATCCGTTTGTCCCCCTTGATTAGTGACACTTGTCGCCAACGATAGGGACAAATGTCACTTGCTGAGGGAGAGCCATAGCAATTCCAAGAAAACAATGATTCAATATTCGTGTTGCGTCTTGCGTGTTCCGTCCACTTTACCTCACGCAAGAGGCAACACGTTTTATAAATCTTGGAATTGTCTAGCCGGAGGAACCCATTTGCCCAACAAAATCCTGTTTGTAACCGGCCGGCTGGCCGAGCCGGCCCTGCGCCGCACTTTGGCGGCGTTAACGCTGCCCTGCGCTTACGAGATTGTGGTGATGCCGATCTCGATTGCAGCTTTGATGACCACCTCATGGATGGCCCGCCATTTCACCCTGCCCGCCGCTCACCCCCGCCACCGCCGCATCCCGCCCGACTGCGATTTGGTCATGATCCCCGGCCACTGTCAGGGCGACCTGGCCGAAATCGAGCAGGCCTGCGGGCTGCCGGCGCAGAAAGGGCCAACCGACCTGCAAGAGCTGCCCGACTACTTTGGACAGAAAGGGCGGCTTGAAGGTTATGGCCGCTATGACATCCAGCTCATCGCCGAAGTTCAGGATGCGCTGCAACTGACCGAGGCTGCCCTGTTAAGCCGGGCCGAGTATTACCGGGCCAGCGGCGCAGAGATCATTGACCTGGGCATTACGCCCGGCAGCGCCCCCGACGCCGTAGCTCGCACCGTGCAATTGCTCAAACAGGCCGGATACCCGGTCAGCCTCGACAGTATGGACCCGGCCATTATCCGGGAGGCTGACGCGGCGGGAGCAGATTACATTTTAAGCCTCAACAGCAGCAACCTGCAACTGGGGCGCAGCCTGCAAGCCAGGCCGGTGGTCATCCCCGATGAAGACGGTGACGTGACCTCGCTCTGGCGCAACGCCGAGCAGTTATGGGCCTGGGGTCGAGATTGCATTCTCGACCCGATCATGCAGCCCATCAGTTTTGGGTTCAGCCGTTCGTTATCCGACCTTTACCGCACTCGTGAGCGTTATCCCGAAGCCAAACTGATGATGGGCGCCCATCACCTCAGCGAATTAACCGACGCCGACAGCAGCGGTATCAACGCCCTGTTGATGGGCATCGCCCAGGAGTTGAAGCTGTCCTTTGTGCTGACTACCGAAGTGGCCCCGTGGGCCAGGGGCAGCATCCGCGAACTGGACATCGCCCGCCGCTTGATGTACTATGCCATTAATGCCGGTGTGCCGCCCAAACGGTTGGAAGAGGGGCTGCTGACGGTCAAGGACAGCCGCCTGTTACGCCCGGCTCCGGCGACGCTGCGCGAAATGCAGGCCGCGCTGACCGACCCCAATTTCCGTATCTTTATCACCGACCAGCATATTTGCGTCTTTAATGCCGACCGCTTTATTGCCGGGACCGATATTGAAACCATCTTTGAACAGTTAGGGGTGGATGACGCTGGGCATGCCTTTTACTTGGGGCACGAATTGACCAAAGCGCAGTTAGCCTTACAGTTGGGCAAAAACTACCAGCAGGACCAACCTCTGCGCTGGGGTTATTTAACCGTCGTCGAGGCCCAGCCGGCGCACGAGCGACATGTCCGCCTGACCCAGCGCCGCCGGCCCAAGCCTGAACCGGACGAAGAGGTTCCTCATGATCATTGAATGTATTTTAACCACAACCGACCCCGAAGGCCAGGTCAATTGCGCCCCGATGGGGGTCGAGTGGGGCGAAGAAATCATCGTTATCAAGCCTTTTCAAGAGACGACCACTTATCGGAACCTCCTGGCGCATGCTGCGGCGGTGGTCAACCTGACCGATAATGTGCTATTGTTTGCCCAAAGTGCTATTGCCAGCCCTATTTTTCCCACTCGCCCGGCAGAAGTGGTCGCCGGGGTGGTGCTGCACGATGTCTGTTCCTGGCGCGAAGTGCAGGTGGAGACGATAGAGCGGCACGAACCACGGGCGCGAATTACCACCCGCGTGGTACGGCGAGGGTTTGCCCGCGAGTTTTTGGGCTTTAACCGGGCCAAACATGCCGTTCTCGAAGCCGCCATTCTGGCCACCCGGACCCACATTTTGCCGCGCGACGCTATTTTAGCCGATTTTGAACGGCTGCAAGTAATTGTTGACAAAACCGCCGGAGCGCAGGAGCGCGAAGCCATGCAAATTCTGACGGATTATGTGTATGCTGCTTTAGGGGTGTCATGATGCAAACGGTCTATGTCAAAGCGCCAGCCCGTTTGCACCTGGGCATGTTTGATATCAGCGGTAGTTTGGGCCGTCGCTTTGGCGGCCTGGGCGTGGCGATTGCCAAACCGGCGGTGAGGCTGGAAGCCAGCCGCAGCGATAAACTGACGGCAGAGGGTCCCGAGGCCGCTAGGGTTTTAGAATTTGCCCGCCGTTACTTGGACGCTGCATCGCTCCAGGCGGGGGCGCACTTCCGGGTTGAGCAGGCGATTCCCCGGCATGTGGGGCTAGGCTCTGGCACCAAGTTGGGTCTGGCAGTTGCTCAGGCGCTGGCGACCCTCTACGATCAAAGCACAGACCCGTATACCTTGGCTCAGGCGGTAGGGCGGGGTCATCGTTCGGCGATAGGGTTGTGGACTTTTGCTCAGGGTGGATTTGTGGTTGAAGGGGGGCATCGGCCCAACAGTACACTCCCGGCTCCGCTGCTGCTGCGCTACCCCATGCCCACCAATTGGTCCTGCGTCCTGGCTATCCCCAATCAGTTCACCGGTCTCAACGGCCAGGCTGAGGCGACGGCCTTTGAGCAGTTAGCAGTTCCCGCAGACTTGGCCGCCCGAATTGCTCACGTCGTTCTGATGTCGCTGCTGCCGGCCCTGGTTGAGGGCCAACTGGCTGAATTTGGCGCTGCCTTAACCCAGGTCCAACGCCTGGTCGGCGACTGCTTTAGCCCGGTTCAAGGCGGTCAGTTCAGCAATTCTCGCTCGGCGGAATTGATTGAAGCCTTCCTGGCCGGAGGCGCTGCCGGGGCCGGTCAAAGTTCCTGGGGACCAACCGTTTATGGCCTGGCCGCCGATGAAACACAGGGGCAACAATTGGTTAGTCTGGCCCAGAAAATTTTGGCCGGGCAGGGGGTGGTAGACCTGGTCACATTCGACAACCAGGGTGTCCAGGTGGAAAGCGCCTAGCTGTGAATTTTGTTAAACCCTGAGCCAAGGTTCAAGCCGGGGACGAAAATTATTTTTTAGAGCGCTGTTGTTGATAGCGCTGCGTAACCCGCTTCCAGGCGGGACTGGGGGTTGGCGGTTGGAGCAGTTTGTGTTCATCTTTACTCAAAGCATAAGCAAAGTCTTCGATCAACACGCCGAAGGGATGTTCTGGCGCTTTGGTCATCACCGGAACGCCCGTATTGATGGCGTTAATCAATAGATCCGAGGCAAACGGGACAACCAGACTGATCGGATGTTTCAGGGCAGATTCAATATCAGAACGAGCGAGAGCATGATGTTGAAAGGTCGAATTAAGAATTAAGGAGATGTTGTTGCGGGAATACCCCAGGCCGTCAAACATAGCCAAAGTACGCGCCGTGACATAGACCGAGGCCAATTCTGGAGTCATCACAATCAAAATTTGATCGGCGGCATCCAAAGCGGCCAGCGTTGTCTCTTGAATATTGTGCGACAAATCAAGCACCAAATAATGATACCGTTCTTTGAGCAAAGCGATGACCCGTGAGACATGTTCAGCCGTAACCTTTTCACCCTGTTCCAGCAAATGGGGCGCCGCTAAAACATAGAGACCACTCGGATGAGCCAGCAGGGCCCGCTGGACCTGTTCTATTTCAATTTCGGCGGGGTCAAGCTTGCCCAGGTCGGCCCAGGAGTTGCGCAAGGGCAAGTTGAGCATCACGGCATCTTGACCGCCCATAAGGGCCAGGTCAAGCAAAACGGCGGGGAGTTGCCAAATTTGAACCAGGCTGAGCGCCAGGTCAATGGCCAGGGTGGAAACGCCTACACCACCCCGCAGCGAGCAAAGCGCCACCACTTTGCTAACGGATTTGGAAACGGCGACCGCAGGGGCGGTAGCGTTACGCCGGATCAGGGATTTAACCCGAACCTGAAATTCAACCGGCTGGAAGGGTTTAACCAGGTAATCGTCCACGCCGGCTTCAAAGCCTTTAACTTTTTCTTCCAGGGTGTTGGCCCCGGTGAGCATCAGGATGGGCAGGTGCGTATAACGGGGATTGCTACGCAGCTTCTGACAAACTTCGTAGCCGGTCATATCGGGCATGTTGAGGTCAAGAATCAGCAAATCGGGCCGAATTTGATCTATCCGTTGCAGAGCTTCGTAACCCCTTTGGGCCGTCAAAACCTCATAACCGGCCTGTTTCAAAACCGCCGTACTTAACTTTAGGCTTACGACATCGTCGTCTACTACAAAAATGCGATTTGTCATGGGCGCGTCTCCTTTGAGGCTCAACCACAA
>JABTUK010000005.1 GCA_015075405.1 Anaerolineales bacterium | reverse complement strand
ATTATGGAAAGTATTCTCTTACCGATTGGGGTATTTTATTGAGGAACACATTTTCCCAAGGATGTTAGAGAGTAGAGGTGTTTTAGCTAATTCAAAACGGGCCGTTTCTGATACCTACGTAAGTCGTTTTTTACCAGAACTCAACAATAGTATTGCTGATCGGGCCTTATTTACAGTTATCTTGCAGCCAGATGAGTATACCAAACCTAATTTACTTGCTAATGGGACTACAGGGAGAGTAGGTATAGCCACTTATCGATCAGAGGATGTCCCATTGATGTGGTCGAATGAGGATCGAAACTTCATTGAAACCTTTTACTCAGAGGAGATTTACGTAGTATATTATCGCCCTTTTGAATGGGGACCAGCTTATCGCTTAGAGATGCCCACTCTTTTGACCAAAAAAATTGACCATATCCTAGCAGGGTTCAAAAAAGCACTCATTTCGCCTGATATCATTGAACCTTATCCCCAATTTCTCGTAGATAAACTTTGTAAGCAGATGCCAATAGCATTACAGGCTGTAATGGAAGGCACCACAAATGCGCTTCGCCAAGAGTTTGAACCAGATTTATTACGGAAATTTTTTGGCGCATATCGCACCCGCTAAGGAGTATAAATGAAACCCGTTGCTGTAATTAGCTCACCGAATACCACCTCCACTTTCCAGGTTGACATTCTTGAAGAATATATTGGTGCGCCGCTAGAAGGAATGATTGTTTATTTTGATGTCGAGGAAAAAGAGGGCACAGAGAAACGTAAAAAGCGGGTTGTTTGCCAACTATTTGGCATGCAGGGTAGCAATCGCTGGCATGAAGATCCGATTATGAAAGCAGTGATCAAAAAACAAGGCGCATTACAGTTTCTATCAGGCGACTCCGATACAAAGTTTGCCACATTGAAGACAATGGGGGTTTTCTCGCTGGGGGATAAAGTAGCCCGTACTATGCTCAATACTCCCCCCTCAAGCGGTACCAATGTCTATGTGGCCGATGCAAGTGTAATTGAAGGGTTAGTTAAAAGCGATAAAGGTGTGTTTTATCCAGGGGTGATTTATGCCTCTGAAACACCTGCCCCTACTTATCTGCGACACTTTGGACCAGTAGATAAGGGTGGTAATGGGGAAGCAATGCTCATTGGAACATTTGGACAATCTGGTTATGGTAAAAGTGTTATATCGGCCACGCTTATTGCTGGTTTTGCAGTCAACAGAGAGATAGGGCTATTTATTATTGACCCAGCAGGAGAGTTTGCCGGAGATAAATTTGGCCGGGACAGTAATCTAAATTTTCAGTTTCATCGTCTTCTCCGATTAGCTGGTAGGCAGCCAATTGTTAAAAAAGTTAAGGAAGTTGCCTTAGAAAGTGAGATCCCATTTGTAGAACTTTTGAAACGAGAGGAATTTTTTGATAATCTGGGGTTTAAGGGATCAGATAAAGAGAAACAGGCTAAAGATAGGGCAAGGAATTACTTAAAGGAAATGGATGTTGACCTCTCAAAGATGGGTCAATCTCCAGCCAACAGTCTTGATCTGGAAATCCTAACCCGGACAAGCCGGAACCAAATAGGTTTTGAATAACAGACACAAGGGTGTATATTGGCTCAACCCTGAACTGAGATAAGGAGTTGAGCGATGGGCACACCCCTGCTTTCCGAAAAATATGCGGCTGAGATGGTCGGTGTATTGAACTGCTATGACCGGGTGATTATCAGGGGCAATCTGCAGCCGCTGTGTTATGCTCAAGGGATGACGAAATATTTGTACAATCATAACCTTCGCATTTTTAACTATGGTCAGTTTGCCGTCTCGCTGCGGGATGAAATTCGACAGCGAGCGGAGGCCATCGCGGTGGAGAACCAGGTCGAGATTGAGTTCATCCGCAAGAGCCAGGCATTTCGCAAAGAAGACCGCATCCAGGCCATCTTGAGGAAGCGGGGGCCGCAGCCGGGGTTGGTCCATATTTTCGCCGCGATGGAGCGCTGTCCGGCCTACCGGCCCTGGCACGATAAGACGAAGGGCAAGACCTATGTGAAAAGCAGTTCGGGTAAATGTTTGCATTACTATTTCTATTTCATCGATGAAGAACTGGGTTTATGTTACCTGCGGGTCCCGACTTGGTGTCCTTTCGGGCTCCAGTTCTATTTCAACGGTCATAACTGGTTAGCCAGCCAATTGGCGCAGCACAAGATTGCCTTTGAACAGCGCGACAACGCTTTTGTACACATTGCCGATTCCGAGCGGGCCAACCAGTTAGCGGCTCAGTTCAATCTGGAAAATTTCCAGGCCAAGTTGGATCAGTTGGCCCAAGCCTACTGCCCGGTTGTGACTAAACTTGGCCTTCAGTACCACTGGAGCATTCTGCAAGCCGAGTACGCCACCGACTTAATTTTCAAGTCAACCCAAACCCTACAAGCCTTTTTCCCACTGCTGTTGGCTGCCCTTATTCAGGCGGTCCAACCCGCCGATATTGCCACCTTTTTGGGTCGCAAGTTGCACGGCAACTACCAGGGCGAGGCCGGCAGCCGTTATAACCACCGCTGGTTGGGTCGGCGGATTAAACACCAGATGGGACCGGTCGCGATCAAAATGTACGACAAGTTCAACCTCATCCTGCGCATCGAAACCAGTGTGGCCGATGTTTCCTTTTTTCGACAGTACCGCCAAGTCCACCATCGCGATGGTTCGACTAGTCGGAAATGGGCCCCGCTGAAGAAAAGCATCTACAGCCTGCCCGCTTTACAAGAACTATTGCAGGCCGCCAACCAGCGTTATCTCAAGTTCATCTCGGCCATCGAAACCCCCGAAGTTGGAGTCGCCCAGCTGCACCAGTTGGCTGAAACTCAGACCGAAAACGAGCACCGCTACAAGGGTTTTAATCTCTTCGCTGAAGAGGATGCCTCATTGTTTCGCACCCTGTTGCGCGGTGAGTTTTTCATCACTGGGTTCACCAACAAAGCCCTCCAGCCCTTGCTCCCCGACAAAAACTCGGCTCAGATCACCCGCCTGCTAGCCCGGCTGCGGGCACACCATTTGATCAAGAAGGTCGGCCAGCGCTACAAATATTATCTGACCGACTTTGGCCGCCAGGTCGTCAGTATGGCCCTGAAACTCCGGGAGATAGTGGTTATCCCTGGCTTGGCGAGTAATGTCCAAGTTCAGACTTAATATTCTTGTTTTGTGTGCAAGAATCTCATTGTTTAGGCACTAATATTAATGGTAGTGGCCCACGTACAGTATATCTTTATGATTTATTCCCGATAAAATCAGACATTATTCAAAATGATATTTTAAACGGCATTCCCCTTCGAGACGACACGGCTGATTTCACTTTACTTGATCCCCCTTATCTAAATGTACCGGCTAAATATTATGGTGATCACCCATCGGCATTATCGAGGTTGAGTGAGATGGAATGGTTTGAGGCAATGGAATTTATTGCGAGAGATGTTTGGAGGATAACCAAACCAGGAGGACGAGTAGCTATCTTAACCAATGACTATTTAAAGGACAAGAGGTTTATACCTGTCGGTTATCGAATGTTATCTCTATTTGAAGAAGTTGGATTTGAGGCAGTTGCTTTGATTCTGGACGTGCATAATAATTATGTTTATAATTCTAATGCTTTTATTGTGGCTAACGCGAAGCGGTTTCGGTATCGCTTAAATGCTTTACGCCAGATTATTGTGTTTGGGAAAAATCCTACTGGAGATTGATTGGAAGAAGTTTAGCCATGTCAACTATTAGTCGAACTGACCTTCATCGTTTAATTGACGAGTTACCAGAGCCAATTATTCCCGAAGTGGCTCAATTTGTTGAATTCATCCAATTTAAGTTAGATAGAGAGACAAAAGGGCCAGCCTACACCCCTGTGGCTTTGGGCGGCCTTTGGCACGGATTGACAATTAAAGATGAAGATATTGCCGCAGTCCGGCAAGTGATGTCAGAAAACTTTGGGCAAAGTGCTGGATGAGCCAATTTGTTACAGATACTCACCCTTTAATCTGGCATCTCACCAAGGATACTCGACTTTCCTCAAACATGCAGCATATTTTTACCAACACCGACGCCGGTTTTCATCAAATTCTACTGCCGGGCATAGTGCTTATCGAAATGGTCTATCTAACTGAAAAGGGTATTCTCCCACTCCCTATGTTCCATCAGGTTCTTGATCTTCTGGATACACCTAATGGCAGCTATGCCATTGCTCCTCTCAATCAGACCGTCGCCCGAACCATGGTTCAGCAGGTACCCTGGTCTATTATTCCTGAATTGGCTGACCGAATCATTACAGCAACTGCGCTTTCTTTGAATTTACCTCTCATTACCAAAGATCAACGTATTTCAGAGTCCAATTTGGTATCAATCCTTTGGTAAAAATTTCGTAGGTCAATAAGTTACCCGCTCCTCCGTTCGATCCGTCGCCACCGCCGGTTCCGGCGACAGGGCCGAAATTTCGGCGCGGAGTTCGGGGGTCATGGCAATTTCCGCCGCCTTGAGCGAACCTTCCAACTGGGCCACGTTGCGCGCCCCGATGATGGGCGCAGTCACAGCCGGATGGCTGGCAACCCAGGCCACAGCCAGGCTGGCCGGTTCGAAACCGCGTTCCTGGGCAAATTGGCTAAACTGCTCGGCCACCTCATAAATCCAACCATCGCTATAGCGAATCCCATACATCTTATTTTCCACCAACCGGCCCGCCTCAGGTCGCTGGCTGGCCCCATATTTGCCGGTCAGCAGGCCGCCGCCCAACGGGCTGTAAGGGATGACGCCTAACTTCTCGGATTGGGCCAGCGGCAAAAGCTCCACTTCGGCCTGGCGTTTGACCAGGTTATACATGGGCTGCAAACATTCAAACCGCGCCCACCCCTCTTTGACCGAAATGCCCAGCGCTTTGGCGACCTGCCAGGCAGCAAAGTTGCTGGCCGCCGGGTAGAGGATTTTGCCCTGCCACACCAGGTCGTCCAGGGCGCGGAGGGTTTCTTCCAGCGGGGTGTTGTCGTCAAAGTGATGGATGAAGTAGAGGTCGAGCCGGTCGGTGTTGAGGCGGCGCAGGCTGGCCTCGACCGCTTGCATAATGTGCCGCCGCGACGCGCCTTTGGAATTGCGTTCCTCGCCCATGGGGTAGTAGACTTTGCTAGTGATAATCAACTCATCACGGCAGCCGGTCATCAGCCGGCCCAGAATTTCTTCAGCCCGGCCCTGCTGGTAAACATTGGCGCAATCAAAAAAGTTGAGGCCCGCCTCACGGCAGCGGTGAAACATCGCCGCCGAAGTTTCCTCATCGGCGTCGCCGCCAAAAGACATGGTACCAAAACAGAGCGCAGAAACCTGTACACCGGTATTGCCCAAGAATTTGTATTCCAAAATGCCTCCTCTGAAAATAGCCCTCACCCCCAACCCCTCTCCCAGTGGGAGAGGGGTTGGGGGTGAGGGCTTTTCGTCGCTGGTGGTGAAGCCGGGGCTTCGTGATACTCCTTCGTAAATAGACCGGGGACCGGGGACGGGAGACACCCCCTCCCCGCCCTCCCCCTTTTAGGGGGAGGGTTTAGGGTGGGGGTGCGGTCTCCGGTCATTTTAGCTCAATAATCCAAAACGTAGCCCCACCAAAAGCAGCGCCACCCCCACCATTTGGACAAGATGATACAACCCATTCTGGTCAAACTGCCAGATGAAGGTTACAGGCCGGGTCTGGCCCTTCCACAGCGCTTGCACGCCGGCGGCAATCAGGGTGACCAGCACCCCGGCGGTCATCCAACCCGCGCCTGATAGCTGGTTGTTGATGGCTAACCAACCGTAAACGCTGAGGGCAAACAGCATGGCTGCGGCTTCATAAAGGATAAAAACTAAAAAGATACCCGGAAAAACGAGCGTCACCACAAAAAAGGCCGCGCCCACCGCCAGCATCACCGGCAGGACTGTTTGGGCCGCCGCCAGCCCCCACAGGTCATAAACAACGCCGACAACGAACAGCGCCACCACCAGCCCCAAAGCCAAATTGAGCGGCTGCCAAAAACGGAGGTTGGCCGCTGGAGACATTTTAAAACCGTGGGCAATCGCCCCCAGAGCAGCGGCCAGGGCCAGCAAACCAAAGGCCCAGGCCCACAGCCCTGCTTTCCAGGGATCAGCCTGGCCGATTTGTAACAGGTGGAAGACACAGCCCAACGCCAGCAGCGCGAGGATAACATCGGTAACGGCAGTGGTTTGCTCGGTGGGAAGATCTATGAACCTGATAGCTGAGCTTCCTGGTAAAGAGTAGCCGCACCCTTCGATACGCCTTTCACTTCGTTCAAGGCTACTCAGGATGCGACTTGGCGACGAATCTGACTAAATCGCATCCTTCGATATGCCCTTCGCTTCACTCAGGGCTACTCAGGATGCGATTGCTGAACTTTGGCTACAGTTGTTCCACCAGCCGCTCGATAATGCCCATGACCGTTTGCTCGGCGCTGCCTTCTTCATCCAGCTCCGGGTTCCAGAGGGTAACTGAAACGGCGGCTACGCGGCCTGTTTGGGCCAGCCGGGCCAGCGAGGCTTCAATTGTAGCCAAATCGGAGCCGCCCTGGGCCGGGTAGTTGACGGCGGCCATGTCACTCAGGCGGAGTACATCGCTGTCAAAGTGGATGTAGAGGGGCTTATCGGGCAGGGGGAAGTCGAGCAGACCGGCCACATCGGGCAGGTGGGTGAGGGCCGAAGCGGCTACGGCTTCCTTTTCGCCGGGGTCGAGATCACGGGCATCGGTCAGAATAACCTGGCTTTCGGGGTGAGGCTTGGCTCCTGCGCCGACCACAATCGTCTGCTCGCCCCGGCCGCAGAGCATGGCCAGCGGCATCCCGCCGATAAAGCCGCTGGGCGTGGTTTCATGGGTATTAAAATCACCATGCGCGTCGTACCAGACCAGGGTCAAATCCGGAGTTTCCTGCTGCAAGCCGGCCAGCACGCCGATGCTGGCCGTACAATCGCCAGCGATAACTACGGGTAGATTGCCGGCAGCGCGAGTGGCGGCCACTTCGGCGGCCAGCACCGCGTTGAGCATGCCCATTCGCTCTGTCGGCGACCCTTCCGCCAGGGGAGGCGTCACCAGCCGCCAGGTGTGGCGGGCCAGGGCGGCGCGGGCGGGATTAAATTCGCCCATCCAGTAGGGCAGACACAGGTAGATCGGTTTCATGGGTTTTTACTCTTCTTCATAGCTAAGTTCAGGCGGCAAAAACCATTGGCGCTGCGCAAAAAGGTCGAAGCCCATTTTGTTGAACAGGTGGTAAGCCAGCGGCGTGGCGTAAAGCATGGTCAAAGCGCAATCACTGGCGGCCCCATCCTGGAGCATACGCTGGATCAGGGTAGTTGCCACCCCCTGCCGCCGGTACTCGTCGAGGGTACAGACATTCCAGATGCTGGCCGCGCCATTGATACAGATGATAGTGCCCACGCCGATGGGCTTATCGTCAATAAAGGCCAGGTAATGACGAATGATGTTCTTGAGATCATCCCTCAGATGGGCCGCCGAATAAAGTTTAATCAAGTCCGTCAGAGGAAAATCAAAGACGGCGTGCAGCAGCGCGCACAGAGCGGTCAAACCCGGCACCGTGCTCACCCGCTCGACCGTTACGGCCGGGTTAAACCGCGCATCCTGGGGCGGGGCGGCAATGAACATAGCCGGTTGAGGCGGCAGTGGTTGATAACGCCGCTCATTGAGATAATCGGGGCCGTGGGGAAAACGGTCGTGGACCAGTTCGATGGCGTAAACGGTTTCACGGGAGGAAAAAAAGGCGGCCGTATCGGCCAGGGTTTCGTCGCTGAGGCCCTCATTGCCCAACGGCAGAAAAATATTAAATGTAGGTATTTGCAATCCACTATAACCACGCGCCCAATGCGAGGTGATTTCAAAGGAACCGCCCGCAACGGCGCGGTAAAGTCGAGCCTGGGCCGCAATAACGTGTTGATCCAGTCGAGTCCTCGTGGAGGAATCTATCATGGTTACCTCTTCCTTGTGAGTTTAACCGGGCAGTTCTGCGAGTTTTAAACAATCGTCGCAGCGAGGCTGATTATAGGATAACTGGGGGAATGGGTCAAACGAGGCTACTGGCCTGACGATCTTTGATATTCAAAATCGGTAATTCACTGTAGCGGCGGGGCTTGCCCCCGCCTGGGGCGACCGCAAGGGTCACCCCTATAGTAGTGAATTTGATTGTCAAACCTTATTAGGCCGGCTTTTTAGCGGGCCGGAAGTTCGTGATAAAAGTCAATATAGCGCCAGTTAAAAATCATCAAAGCCGACTCAAGGCTGGGGAGTTGGCGGGTTGGCAGCAGAGGGTGCAGCTTGACCTTACTGACCGGCACAAAATCGCTTTTGACTACGTTGGGGATGTTGCTAATGGGCATATCTCCGGTTGGGTGCAGATTGGCCTGGACAATAAAACGGCT
Source organism: Anaerolineales bacterium (assembly GCA_015075405.1). Classification (GTDB taxonomy): domain Bacteria; phylum Chloroflexota; class Anaerolineae; order 4572-78; family J111; genus DSQQ01. The sequence continues at coordinate 1,223,779 of JABTUK010000005.1, read as the reverse complement.
GGTATAAAGCACGGCCAGTTGGGTCCGGTTCGACAGGTTGATGGTGCGCTGCCCCCGCGGATCCACCATATCGAGCGCCACCACCTGGCTTTTGGCCAGCGTGACCATTTTGGCGGCGGTTGCCGGCATGGAAGCCTGAGGGTCGAGCAGCAACCCTTCGACATTATGCAGGTCTAAGGTGTTTTTGTCCTTGTTATTGAGCCAGCCCAAAAAGGCATTGTTTTCTTCAACCTCGCCGGTTAAGAGATAAGCGGGGGTCAACACTCTGATTTTAAACATAAGGACACCTCAATATGAATTAGGCAGTTCACATGTCATTTCGAGGCCAGAGGCCGAGAAATCCCTAAGAGTTATGCTTGCAAGACAAGTTTGGAGGGATTTCTCGCTCCTTCGTCGCTCGAAATGACATGGATTTTAGCCAAAAATCATCACGTATCACGGTTTATTCATCATTTGACTGCGCCACTTTTGCAAATCGGGAATATGGTCGTCGTAATGGAGGATGATATGATCCAATAATTCGGCCAGCGTACCGCCATCGTCGGGCCAGGGATAGGGGCCGCGCAGGGTCCAATCGCCCATTTTGAGCCGGGCGACAAAGTCATCTACGGCTTGCTGGACGGCGGTAAGACCGGCCAAAGTTTTATCCCAGGACTCGCCGGCATGCCGGGCCGCCATGGCTTTATTCTCGTCGTCCGATACCGGCCGTATGACCGGCAGCGAGGGGTCATGAATGTGGCGGGCGGCGTTCAACATGAGCCGTTCCCAATCGGCCAGGTGACCGACAATATCTTGCACCGACCACTCTCCGGCGGCCTTTTTGTCCAGCAGGTCGGCTTCGCTCAAGCCGGTCAGCGCCGCCGAAAAGTCGGCCCGGCGTTGGGCCAGCCGCGCTTTGATCTCAGCCGGGTCAATACTTTGCTCCAGGTTTTTGCGCCACAGCTCGATTTCAGCCGCGTGTTCCCGGTCGTGCTCGATCATCACGTCAATCACGTAGCTGCGGATGGTAATAATCCGCCCGTGCCGCTCGCGGCGGGTGTCAATCTCCTTGTGGTCGAGTTGGGAGATGATCTCTAAAATTTGGCGGTGGGTTGATTGGACCTCGGCCAGAATTTCGGCAAATGATTTGTGCCGCCAGGTTGCGATGGATTCCTGGTTGTACTCGTCCACCTCGACGCTGGCTACCTCGCTGGCCCGATTTTGGAGCATCAGGGGCAAGGTTTTAAGGACACGGTGATCCCAGCCCAACACATGGGCCAGCACATCTTTGATCGTCCAGCCTGCATAAATAGGCAGTTCGGTCAGCTCGCGCCGCGATAGCCCTTCGATGGCCTGCAAAAGTTTGGTCCGGCCGTATCTTAAATCAGAGATAATAGCTGCGATGTCAGCCAAGCTGTACTCCTTGTAAATAACTCGTGGGAACTTGTGGGAACTCAGGGGAACTTGTGAGTTAAGTTCCTATGAGTTCCTATAGTTCCTATGAATTCCCAAGTTTTTACTGCTGCTCCAATTTCCACTCGACAACGCCTTTGAGCGCGCCGGTGGGACACACCCCGACACAGTTGCCGCAAAAAACGCAGGTAGTATCGGGCATATCTTCATTAAAAAAGGTGGCGACGTGGCTGTTGATGCCGCGCTGCCCCCAAGTTAAGGCATAAGTGTGCTGCACGTCGTCGGCGCAGACCTGGATACAGCGCCAGCACATGACACACTGCGAGTAATCGCGGATGTAAAAAGGATTATCATGATACACCTCAAACTGCTCTTGGCGCGACACGCCCCCGGCAAAGCGGTCCGTATCGGCCCAGTAGCGCTGGATATACCCCTGAATTTCGGGCGCGTCGCGCAGGTCCACCGTTGAGGCCAGCAGTTCCAAAATCACTTTGCGTCCCGTCCGCACCCGCTCGCTGTCGGTATGGACGACCATACCCTCGGCGGCCTGGACGACGCAGGCCGGCTGCAGCACTCGCTGCTTCTCCACCTCGACGGTGCAGAGACGGCAAACCGCCGGCGGCGTCAAAGTCGGATGGTAGCAGATGGTGGGGATGGTGATGCCCAGCCGCGCCGCCGCGTTCAAAAGGGTTGTGCCTTTGGGGACTGTCACCGTCTGGCCGTCAATGGTCAGAGTCACCGTATCGGTCATTTAATTTTCTCCTGATTCAATAGTTACGACAACGAGTGAAATTCTGCTCATCTCACCAGTTCTTCGATTTCTCCAATGAGAAAGAGAAGATTAGGTTGAGTAAAACTCAACCCTGGGGCAAGAATACGATGATGTTTTATATCGGGCGGTACGTGGACCGCTCATCGTCAGTAAACAGGTTGAAACCGCAAACTGTCAACCAACTCCCGCTCTTGAATTTGGGCCGTGTAGGCTTGTTTTCGACGTAGCCAGGTTTCGTAGATACCTTTCCATCGGCTAAAATCGGTGCGGGTTTCGTCGTAATCATCATAACGAGCCAGGTCGCCTGACATCAATGCCTTATAAAAATCTTCGCTGAGCACCCCATATTTTTCTTCGTACAGGGTTAACCGCCGTTCGAGCAGTTTCATTTCAATGACCAATTCATGCACTTCCATTGCTATCTCCTATAAGGTCAACTCTCTCGACATAAATTTTACCTGGAAGTTAAATCTGTTACCAAACTGATGTTACGCTTTCGGTAGCCGCCCAATGTCTTGATAACAGGTGAAGCAGCGGCGGGGTCAGCGATGGTCTGCCGGGTGTAACTTGGGTGACAGTTATGCGGATTACACCGTAAGGTTCACATTAGCCCATATTTTAGCTCCAATTGTTCCGTGAGCCAGGGCAAAAGAGCTTTTTCTTTGAGATGATTTACGATATGTTGCCAACTACACTTCTTTAGCAACCCACCCACCTTTAACGCCTGCCGTGTTTCGGCAAAAGCAATAAACCCGTTCCCACCGGCTTGGAAAGCCGGATTACGTTCATCATAAATCAATACCACATGTCCGCTTTCAGGCGAGACGGTTCCATCAGGTTGCACACACACCGCCAAAATATTACGGACTAATTGATAATTCTTATCCAAAGGGCATGGGATTAAATCAATCTCATTTTGCCACTGGAACAATTCAGGTACATATTTCCAATACAAAACCCCAATTTCAGTTAATGAACATCTTTCTTTACGGCTTAACTGCTGAGTGAAGGTTCCATTACAAAAATCGGTGTTATGATTGGAAGCGGATGGTCTTAATAAAGGACGTGAACAACATCCTACTTCGGCTTCGGTAAACTTACACTCTATCGCCACTCGATATGCGCCAGAAACAAAGCCATCTAAACTGGTCGGACGTGGTTCACCCAGATATTTAATTTTATGCTCCATCGCAAAATTTTCCGGTGAGACTTGAGCTTTGCCAAAAAGCGGTTCTCCTTCATCGTCACGAAGTTCGGTTAAACAGTCTAGATGGTTGTAGATTGCTAGATTACCTAACACACTTTGCGCGATAGCTTGAGAACTATTCATACTGCGAAACCATTTATGTCTTTCCCATGGTGGCAACAGGTTCGACAGTTGGCTAAGTTCCTCCGGAGTGGCATCAGGTTTAGTAATAACATTATGCCAGGCTTGATGGACCAGGAACACCGGCGGACGTCCATCAGGAGCGAATGGTCGTTCGAAGTAAGTTTCAATTTGAGGGAAGAAAAACTGTTGATAAGCCCAATAGCGACTGACCAACTTTTCTTTATAACTTATCATCTTACTCACTTTTTCTACTCGTGGCATATTACGTCCTCTTTGCCGCCCCGATACTGATGCTGTAGCTCCTTTTCCAGAACATGACCGACAAATACAGCTTTTCCGCCCTCACCCTTCCACCTTCCCTTCAAACAACCCCGGCCACCGTTTCACCGCATCCGCTACGGCCCAGTTAGCCGATTGGCCCAGGCCGCAGATGCTGGTGTCGGTCATGACCCGGCCCAGTTCCAGCAGGGTGGTCACGTCGCCGGGCTGGGCGTGGCCGTCCTGGAGGCGGTGCAGAATTTCGGCCTGGCGTTGGGTGCCCATCTGGCAGGGATAACATTTGCCGCAGCTTTCGTGGGCAAAAAACTCGGCTACGCGGGTCAGCACGTCGGCCAGGTTCACCGTATCGTCAAAGACCATCATCGTCCCCGCGCCGATGGTCCCGCCGACCTGCTTGAAATCCTCAAACGTCACCGGCGTGTCGAGGTGTTCCGGCTTTAAAAAAGTGCCCGCCGCTCCGCCGGTCAGAATGCCCTGCAAGGTCCGGCCCTCGGGCAGACCGCCGGCCAGATCGTAAATCAGGTGGCGCAGCGGCACGCCAAACGGCACTTCGTACACGCCGGGCCGCACCACCGAGCCACTGACCGCGAAAAGCTTGGTCCCGGCCGAATCCTGCGTCCCCAGCAGGTTGTACCAATTCCCGCCGTGGACAATAATCGAAGGGACTTTACCCAGCGTCTCGACATTGTTGATGACCGTCGGCCGGCCCCACAGGCCAACATTGGCCGGGAAGGGCGGGCGCAGCCGGGGAAAGCCACGTTTGCCCTCGATAGACTCAATCAGGGCCGTCTCTTCGCCGCAGATGTAAGCGCCCGCGCCCCGGCGCACGGCAATGCGGCAGGAAAAGCCGCTGCCTTGAATATTGTCGCCCAGCCAGCCGGCCCGCTCCAACTCGACTACGGCGTGGGCGAACCGTTCGTAGCCCAGGCGGTGCTCGCCCCGCACATAAATATACCCCTGGGCCGCGCCGATAGCGTAACAGGCAATCATCAGCCCTTCAACCACCCGGAACGGGTCAAAATCCATCATGGCCCGGTCTTTGAATGCGCCGACCTCGCTCTCGTCGGCGTTGCAGATGACGTAGCGCGGGCCGGGCGGGTTGTTAGCGGCAAACTGCCACTTGGTTCCGGCGGGAAAGGCCGCGCCGCCCCGTCCGACCAGCTTGCTGGCTTTGATAGCCTCGATGACCTCGGCCGGGGTCATTTCTTGCAGCACCCGCCGCAGCGCCGCCAGGCCGCCCTGGGCGCGATATTCGCTCAAGCTGGTCGGGTCCACCACCTTCACATTAGCCATGGCAATTTTGACCAGCCCGCCGATATTGGTTTCTTGCTGGCCGTGCCGGGGCGCATTGTTGAGCAGGGCGTGAATCCGGTTGGGGGTCACGTGGAAATGGCGGGTCGTATTGACCAGCGCCGCCGGGGCGTGGTCGCACAGGCCCAGGCAGCGCACAGTTTCGAGGGTATATTCGCCATCGGGGGTGGTTTGGCCCGGCTGGATTTGCAAGTGCTGGCCCAGGGCCGCTTTGACCTTTTCCGCGCCGTGAATGGCGCACGGCCCATCTTCGCACAGGCGGATGATTTTTTTGCCGACCGGCTGGGTATAAAACATGGTGTAAAATTCGGTCACGCCGTACACATCGGACAGGGGCACATCCAGCGCCCGGCTGATCCGGATGACAACGTGGCGGGGCAGCCAGCCGCCGAAAAGGGCCTGAGCCTCGTGCAGCACTTCCAGCAGCACCGAACGCCCCGTGCCGTTGCTGCCCCACAGCGGCGACCCTTCGCTGAGCAGCTTTTCCAGGGCTACATCCTGCGGCGAGAGCGGCCCAACTTCCTGCCACAACTGTTCAACACAGTCGGCCACCTCGGTACAGTCCCACTCACCCGCTGCGCCGTCGTCGCTCACATCAGCCTGGAGCGACAGCTCATACTTGCGGCTCCAATCCAGGTCGGCCAGCTCCGAGCCGATAAAAAGCTGCTGGTCTTTCAACCGGACCGCTTGAAACAAATCATAATCCGCCAACAGGGCCATGCGCGGGGCCAGGTCAGCCGCGTTCAAGCCTGCAATAGTTGCCGCCTCGCGCAGCCCCAGCTCGACCCACTCATCGGAGCGAAGCGCCCCCTGGCGGGCATACTGCGCAAACACACGCAGCCAGAACAGGCTGGCGTGATTGGCTCGGCCCTGGCGAATATCGGCGGCAAATTTAGCTAATTTGGGGTTCATAGTTCTCCGTTGTGGCCAGTGAGCAGTGATCAGTGGTCAGTCATCAGTAACCAGTTTACTGATAACTGTTTACTGGTCACTGGTCACTCGATTAGGTTAGAAACAGCATCAAGCATTTCAAATAGTAATCCAAATCAAAGAGAGCGTCAAAAGAGGATAGTGGATAGAGGGTAGTGGATAGTAGATAGAGGATAGTAGATAGTTGCCATCTTCTATCTTCTATTCTTCAATCCCCTCGATCACCTCGGCGGCCAGGTCGTAACGGTCAAAGGGGGGCATGAGGTAAATCCCTTGCACCCGTGGACGGAGTTGGCGGATCAGGTCGCGGGCCATGCCCAGGCCGGTCTGCGCGCCTTTTTCGCCGGCGTCGCGCATGCGCTGGCGGATGTCGGCGGGAATGTTGATGCCGGGGACTTCATTATGCAAAAAGTCGGCATGACGGGCATTGTAGAGCGGCAGCACCCCGGCCAACAGGGGCAAGGTCAGCGGGCCGTGTTCGGCCTCGTAGCGGGCCAGAAATGTCTCCAGGTTGGCGGCGTCGTAGATCGGCTGGGTCAGGGCAAAATCGGCCCCATTTTCAATTTTTTGGCGCAGCACTTTAATCTCGCGGGCGGGATCGGCCGGGTTGAGGTTGACGGCGCAGCCAATCACAAAATGGGTCGGCTGGGCGATGGCTTCGCCGCCGTAATCCAAACCCTGGTTGAAACCCTGCTTGAGCAGCTTGATCAGGCCGGTCGGCACCACATCATAGCTGTCGAGGGCCTGCGGATATTCGCCCAGGGTGGTCGGATCGCCCATGACCACAAAAATGTTACGCACATCGAGGGCATGGGCCGCCAGCAGGTCGCCCTGCACCCGCAAAATGTTGCGCCCGCGGGTGGGAAAGTGCAGCACGGTCTCCATGTCAAGTTGAGTTTGGATCAGGTGACAGACGGCCCAGGGACTCATCCGCATGCGCGAGCGGGGGCTGTCGGCCACGTTGATGACATTGGCCCCGGCGGCTTGCAGGGTAGCGGCCCCGGCCAGAACCCGTTCCGCCGAGAAGCCCTTGGGCGGACTCATCTCCACACTGACCACAAATTGGCCTTCGGCCAGGCGGCGGGCCAGCCGAGTAGGCGGCAGGGTATCGGCCGGATGAACGGCTTGAGGCTCATCGCCGGGCAAGCGAAGCAGCGACGGGGCCAGGCGGGCCGGGTCATCGAGGGCGGCGCGCATGTGAGTAATGTGCTCCGGCGTGGTTCCGCAGCAGCCGCCGACCAGCCTGGCCCCGGCTTCGACAAAGGCCAGGGCGTAATCGCCAAAATATTCCGGCGGCGATGAGTACATAATCCGCCCGCCGACTCGTTCCGGCCAACCGGCGTTAGGCTGGGCCGACAGGCGTGTGCCCGCCGGCAAGGCTCTAGCCAGCCCTTGCAGCACCCGCAGCACCCCCGCCGGCCCAACCGAACAGTTCACCCCGATCACGTCGAGCGGCAGGCCGGCCAGGGTCGCGGCGACCTTCTGCGGGGTGTGGCCCAGCGGGGTGCGGCCATCGTCGGTGAAGGTGAGTTGAGCCACCAGCGGAATATCCGCCGAGACAGTGCGGGCAGCCTGGACCGCTTCGACCAGCTCAAACAGGTCGGTGAAGGTATCAAAAACAATCACGTCGGCCCCGGACTCGACCAGAGCGGCAATTTGGGCCTCAAAGGTGGCGCGGGCTTCGGCGGCGCTCAGGCGGCCCAGCGGGGCCAGGCGCGGCCCCAACGGCCCAACCGAACCGGCGATAAAAACTTCTTTGAAGGAGGCGTCCACCACCCGCCGGGCCAGTTGAACTCCGGCCCGGTTGATGTCGGCCATTTGTTCGGCCAGGCCGTATTCGCTCAACTTGAGCCGGTTGGCCCCAAAGGTGTTGGTTTCGATGACATTGGCCCCGGCGTCAATATAGCCACGGTGAATGTCGGCAATGAGGGCCGGGTGGGTCAGGTTGAGGGCGTCAAAGCATTGTTCAAAGGGAATACCTTTGCTGTAAATCATGGTGCCCATGGCTCCATCGCACAGCAGGGGCCGGGCATCGAGTTTTTGAAGAAAGGAATAGGTCATTTTCTACCTGCATAAAAATAGGGTAACAGCTCAGCTATGTCATTTCGACCGAAGGGAGAAATCTCCAAGGCCGATATAGCGCTGTAGGGATTTCTCGGCCTACGGCCTCGAAATGACATGAGGGCTGAGCAGTTACATAAAAAGTGAATTGATCGGATAGTTCCAACGCGCCTATTATAGCTCAACCCTCGCCAGAGTAAAACCTTTTGCCCTACGTTCTTTATTCGTAACGTTTTTCGTAACGATTCAAAGACATGGGCCGGGTAAATTGTAACTGTCTGCGCTTGGGATAATATTTATAAAATAGCGATCCCGGGGCTAGAGTAGGGGAAGCAGAATGGGAGCAGATCAATGGCAACGGTGAATATCTTTAAAAATTATCAAAATTTCGAGGAATTTCCGGCAGGTCACGTCATTTTTGAAGAGGGGCAGCCGGGCGATTTGATGTATGTGGTCAAAGAAGGCGAAGTGGATATTTTTATTCACGGCCAGCACGTCGAAACGGTGGGGCCGGGCGGCGTGGTCGGCGAAATGGCTCTGATTGACCACAACGCCCGCAGCGCTACGGCAGTTGCCAAAACGGCCTGCCAGCTCGTGCCGCTGGACGAAGAACGCTTTAAGATCTTTGTCCACCAGATACCTTTCTTTTCACTCCAGGTCATGCGGGTCATGGCCGACCGGCTGCGCCATATGAATTTGTATCTCAACTAACAGACAGTAATCAGTAATCAGTAATCAGTAGTCAGTAGTCAGTAGTCAGTGACCAGTTTCACCGATGACTGATGACTGACCACCGATCACTTTTTTCAAAGAGGAAAAGATCATGCAAAAGATTGAAATCATCCCCCAACATCTATTTCGAACCGAAGCGGAGAAACTCATCCCGACATTTGGGCGGGATTTGGTGGCCCTGCATCACCTGGGCAGTATCAGCCGATCCGAGCTGCTGGCAAAACCCGTTGTCGAAATCTGGGTTGAAGTGGCCGATATTGAGAAGATGCTTAATTTTGAGTTGCTGACTGAAGTGGGCGATGATCGGGTCATTGATCCTTTAAGCTGGCGCATGGTCGAATTGGGTTACATCCCCTGGGGTGAACAGGGCGTGACCGGGCGGCGATTTTTTAGCAAGGACTCCGACCCGGCGGCGATGTATCACGTCCATGTTTATCAATTTGGTCATTTCCAGCCGGGCTACCAACCAAACGCGCCCAGTTGGGATACCCTGATGGAGTGGTTGGCTGTTCCGATGGGAGGCAAGTTGGAGCGTGTCCGCCAGCCGCAGAGTCTTCCTTGTTGAATGGGCAGAATTTCAGGTATGGAAGATTTCTCCCCGCTTTGCGGGTCGAAATGACATGTCAAAGTAGTTATCTGAAATGGAAGGTTGGCAGGCTGAATTTATCCAACCTTCCAACCTTCCACCTTTACTGCGCCTGAGCCAAACGCGGATTTTGATAGGCCAATTCCTCTTCAACCAACCGCACCAGTAAATCATCCAAATTTGCCACCGAGTAATCATCCACGTGATGGGTCGTCACCTCGCCCGGCGCGCCGCCGTTGGTGGGACCGGCGTAAGTCAGGAAGATGAAACGGCCCTGGGTGTACTGCGCCAGTTGGCGGAAGATGTACTCGCCTTGGTCGTCCAGGCCGCTGCTGGCAATCGGGAAGATTTTGATCCCGCGCCGGGCAGCATTGTCCATCTCGACGGCGTAATCGTAATCCTGGGGATAATCCAGGTGAGGCGGCGCGTCGGCAATCAGGAAGATGAGCTGAACCGTGTCGCCGCCCCGCCATTCGACCTTGTGCAGCGCATCGTGCAGCCCCTCGTTGAGCGATTCGGGATTATCACCGCCGCCGTCGGCGTAAACGGTGCTCAGGTTGAGGGAAAATTCGCGCACATCTGGAGTAAATTCGTAAGCCTGACTCACAAAGGCATCGCCCCGGTCCCGATACGCCACCAGGCCATAGCGGGTCTGCGGCCGGCCGGGCAGCGCGTCAATCTGGGCGGCGACATCAAAAATAGTGCTCTGAATCTGGTTGATTTCGTCGGCCATGCTGCCGGTGGCGTCAACCAGAAATAAAACGTCTAGGTTGAGGGTATCGCTCTGCGCCTGGCTGTCCAGTGTGACCGTCCAGCGCTCGCTAAAAGAGGTCGAAACCTGGCTGTTGAAGCGGGTCAGGCTCAAATCTTCCTGCGCCCCATCCTTTTCCACCTCCACCTGAAACCGCTCGACCTGCTCCAGGGGCATATTCAACGCCAGCGGGTGAAACAAAACCTGGCCGTTGGCATAAGTCTGGGCCTCGTAAATGGTTTGCCCGTTGGCCAGGAAACGGACGCTCGCCCCCAGCACCGGGTGGCCCTGCCCATCTTTCACCTCGATGATGTAGCGCTCGCTCACATCGCGGTCATGTACCGGCAGGCCCCCGTACTGGCGGCGGTAGAGCAAATAATCGTCCCAGGCCACGTTATCGTCCACTTCGCCGGCCCGTAGTGGCGCGGTCTGCTGCGGCGCGGCAACTGCGCTCTCACCGGCTGCGCTGGCTATATCTGCCTCCGGCAGCGGCGCTGGCGTGGCCGTTGTGGCGTAAAGTTCCACCCGCGCTTCGGCCGGCGGAGCGGAGCCGATTTCTTCCCCGGCTGTCACTTCGGTCGAAGCCGCGGCTTCGTCAACGGGAGGCGCAGCCTCCGGCGCGCCGATAATCACCTCCGTTTTGGCGGGTTCGGCCTCTTTCAGCGCAGCCGTCTGGCCAAAAGCGCAGCCAGACAGCACCAACATCACTACCCATAAAGCCAACCAGCTTTGTTTAACATGTAAAGTTGACATCTTAGCCCTCCGTTAGATAATATAATCAAATGGTTGTAACTACTCAACCATGTCATTTCGAGCGACGTTAGGAGCGAGAAATCTCCTAATCCGTAGTTTTCAAACAACGACATCAAAGATTTCTCGGCTTTCAGCCTCGAAATGACATGAGGGGTGAGTAGTTACAAATGGTCTGTTGCAGCTAAGACGACAAGGCGAGAGAAATAGTTCCCAACGATGACCGCCGACCCCCTCCCTAGCCCTCCCCCTAAGAGGGAGAGGGTTTGGGTGGGGGTGCGGTCGCCAGGAGGCTTTGATGCCCAAAGAAGATGCCAAACTTATTTTGATTGTTGACGACGAAGCCCGCATGCGGCGTTTTATCAAGATGAATCTCGATTTGGAAGGCTACCGGGTCATCGAGGCCAGTAACGGGCTGGAAACGCTCGACCGGGTGCGCGAGGATTTGCCCGATTTGGTTCTGCTCGACGTGATGATGCCCGAACTGGACGGGTTTGAAACGCTGCGCATTATCCGCGAAACGTCGTCGGTGCCGGTCATCATGCTGACCGTGCGCGACGACGAGGATGACAAGGTGAGGGGCCTGGAGTTGGGCGCGGATGATTACGTGACCAAGCCCTTCAGCCCGCGCGAGCTGAACAGCCGGATTAAGGCCGTGCTGCGCCGCACCGACATGGACAACCCCGACGCCAGTTCACTGATTGTGGTGGACGATTATTTGCAGCTTGATTTTGGCAAGCGCCAGGTGTTTGCCGGCGGCCAGGAGGTCAAACTGCGCCCCACCGAATACCGCCTGTTGTATCACCTGGTCCAAAACGCCGGCCAGGTGATGACCCACGAAATGATTCTCAACAAGGTTTGGGGGTATGAGTACCGCGACGAAAGCCAGTATGTCCGGCTGTATATCACCTACCTGCGCCAGAAAATCGAGCCGGACCCGGCCAATCCGCGCTATATTTTAACCGAGCGCGGCGTCGGCTATCGCTTTGTGGATTTTGAGCGTTAGCCATGAAACTCTGCTTCATCGTCAACCCGGCGGCCGGTTCGGGCGGATTTCAAAAGCTGGTTGTGGAAGCCGCCGAGCATCTGCGACAATTTGATTGTACGGTGGAGCGGGTGGAAACCGGAGCCAAAGGCGACGCCATCGGCCTGGCCCGGCGCGCCGCCGCCGAGGGGTTTGATGTGGCGGTAGCGGTGGGCGGCGATGGCACGGTTAATGAAGTTTGCAACGGGCTGGTCGGCACGGCAACGGCTCTGGCCGTGCTGCCTGCCGGCACGGCCAATGTCTACGCCGCCGATGTGGGCATTCCCATCTGGTGGCCGCTCAACCCCGGGGCGGTGCTCAACGCCGCCGAGGTGATTGTGACCGGCCAGCGCCGCCGGATTGATTTGGGCCGCCTGCGCCTGGCCGACGGCACGGAACGCTACTTTTTGATGTGGTGCGGCATCGGCCTGGACGCGGCCATTAGCGAGGCCATCAAGCCGGGCGACACCCGCCGCCTGGGGGTCGGAGCCTGGATTTTATCGGGGTTGCTGGTCACGTTTGATTTTATGGGCACACGGGCTACCGTCCGCACCGACGCCGGGCTGGTCAAAGGCCGGGTGCTGCTGGCGGTGGTCAGCAACGGCCAGTTGTACGGGCGCGTCTGGCGCATGTCCCCCCAGGCCAAAATGGACGACGGCCTGCTGGACGTAGGCATCATGACCGGCCACGGCTGGCCCTCGACCTTCAAACACCTGGCCGGGTTGACCTTCGGCCAGCACGTCAAAGACCCCGATTTTCACCTCTACCAGACCAAAGTTCTCTCCCTCTCAGCCAAAGAAGCCCTGCCCGTCCACGTTGACGCCGAGCCGGTTGGCACCACGCCAGTCGCCATCGAAGTGGAGCCGCTGGCCTTGAGCGTGATTGTGCCCCAGAACGCGCCTCATAATCTGTTTGAACGCGCCGCCCTGAGTTGAAGCTGAAGTTAAAATCAACCCCTGGTATCGGCAGCCATATTGGACAAAATCGTATCCACCAGTCCCGGCTCAAAGCGCAGGCTGACCATCCAGGCTGGCCGCTCGATGGCCCACTGCTCAAGTATTCATAGGAACCTTCTTTATAGTGCTATTTGAATCTTTATGCTGAAGAGGTGTGCTTTCGTTTAATTGACATCTCATTAATTTCTATAAAGGTAAATTCTTGAGATCACAGGCAGGTAAATAGTTGAAAATTGTTCAGCAATTGCCTGCCGCAAATTGGGGCGTGGACCAATATGTTGCGTCGTGTTTCCTAATTGAGGACTTCCTGTCTGCACTAACGTTGTTCTGATTTGTGTGGGTGTAAGCAGTAACCCCCTTTTTTTTGCAATGCCCTGGAGATTTGCAACTGCACCGGCCACAATGGGTGAAGCACTAGATGTCCCGGAAAAAGTAGCGGTATACCAGAAGTCACGATTAGTAGGGGTATCTGGATTCGAATAAAATAGACCATACCCGGTGGTCATGACCCCCTGGCCCCAACCCTGCAAATCAACGCGACTGCCATAAGAAGAAAATGTTAAGCGCTGGCGGTCCAAGCTAGATGTCGGCGGCCCACCTGCCCCTACTATAATTGCTCCAGAGTCACGTAAGGTCCGATCAAATCTGGATCCACAAGCAGGCTGATCGAGGTTTACCCCGCCATTTCCGGCGGCTTCGACCACTACAATACCATGGGCAGTTGCCGTCCGAATTACATCGAAGACCGAATTAAGCCATTCAGCCGGGCCATAGTCGGGCAAGCCACATACAGGATATTGTTGCTCAATCAGGATCACATCCCCTGCCGAAGCATCAGACACTGCCAGTAAAATGGCATTTGCTGGATTGTAATGTAACTTTGCCGTATAGGCGGGAACTAATCTAATGTCGGCCCCCCATGAAATCCCAGTCACCCCCTTGGTATTGTTGTCTGCAACAAGTTCGCCCAGTACGGCTGTCCCATGATTGTCGTCGTTAAAGGGATCAATAGCCGAGTCGCCGGGATTTAATAGGAATGGGACACCATTAGCTTTACTGAGATCTTCATGAGTTTGGTTCCAACTGTACTCGACATCATAGATGGTGACTCCGCTCCCATTACCCCCAGGTGTAATCCAAGAAAATAGGGCATCAATGCCATTGGCGGCAGCATTGAGAAACCCCTGATTCGTAGTGAAATTGGGTGTAATCGCCGAAGGTGGGGCAGGTAATGGGGCAGGTTCTACAATTTCCACACTGTCTAAACGCTTTAAATTTTCCATAAAATTATTGGCATCAGTGCCGGGCTTTAAGGTAACCTGGAACCACATATTCAAATTGGGTAATTTCTGAGTTGAGCGGGTCGTTTGATTGAGTCTCAACTTATCTAGTCTCTCTTCTGACAAGCTAAAAAGCGGGTTGATATTAGCTATTGAGCTATTAAGATTAGGGGGAAATGGCGCATCAAGTGGATGCAGGCCAGTGCCTTCCCGGAATTTAATTTGGATGACCTCTGATGAGTATCCTGGTGGAACGGTAGCTGCTGATGAAGGAGAAGCTACAGCCATTGAGCTATTAATTAGACCTGTTGTAGTCAGGATCCATAGAAAAATGATTGTATTAATAGTTGGTAAAATAAATAACCGGAGTTTACTTGATAACATCATGCCTCCTAAATATAGAGATTTTAATAAACGCAGACGTTAGCTTGCTTTAGACAATTTTTCCCGTAGCATTGAGCCAGGCCACGAGCAGGGCCGTAACAAGACCGGAGAGAAATAACAAGAAAAACAGAATAGCTATGGTTTTCACTAGCCCACCCAAACAACCTCGCCCAAACAGGCCAGAAACCCAGTTGCCCAGTAACGCCAAAGTCGCCAGGCCGCTGAAAAGGTGTCCTGTATAAAGTATCCAACTGAGCAAAGCGGCTGGAGGCGTAGCATGAACAGTTGAAAGGACCTTAAGGACGAGTTGTTGTAAAGCAACTGCGGCAAACTCAACGCCAAACGCCAGTAAAACGATAACAATGGCATAGAAAATGCAACCTCGCGGAAGCGGATTACTAGAGAAGCCACTATGCATTCCCCGGCTGGGGTCTTGCTCACGCAAACGAGCCTCTCCCTCAAGATATTCCTTATGCCGTTGGTACCCCGGATCATCTTCATTTCCCCACATGTAATACCTCCTTTTAAAGTGTTGCTAACAAAAATAGACCAAGTAGAGTAGGTTCAATGATATTAATAGACACTCCGATGCTGACAGTTCACAAACCGCTATTCAGAGAAAGCCAGTTCTTCTTCCCCATCTATGTTCAATTGTTTAGACTCATCTTCGGACGCATCTGGGGACGGGAAATCGCTGAGATCGCCGTGGGATGCTTCAAGCGAGTTTTCCATATTTGAAATGGAGTTGCTTCTCCTGGTCGCCGCACTGACCTTTTTAAGAGCTTGTTTGCCCAATAACTTGACTCCGGTTCCGGTTTGACCGGCTAATTCCTTTACCTGGGAGGGAGTCCAATTCTTTTTATACCATTCAACTGCCACACGCCCGGCTGTTTGCGTCACCAGCCAATTGATCCCAAAGCCGGCCAGCGCCCCCAAAAAGGGAAAAGATTGCAAAACCATTTTGACCAAAGCCCGGATAATCGTTCTCAACACAAGCTGCTGAACTACCTGGCCTGCGATTTTGTTAAGCTGCCGGGTATCTGTGGCGCCCAAAATGGCATAAATATTCAGTTCGAGCCTCTGCTCCTCCACTTCAGCACGGTTGTAAATACAGGAGATCAAGCCAATCATATGCGCCTGTAACCTTATGGATAAGGTGATATCTACAGGGGTCAGACCAATCGAGGTGATAGCCCCACCGAACCCCGATAAAACTCCAATCAGGCCAGCTTTCAGAGCGTTGAGGTTGATGATTTTTTTTGCCAACTCGTCATCACTCAGGGTAGGGTTGGTGGCCCGGAGTGCGCGTACTTCCTGCCGCAGCCCGGCAGGATTGGGAATAATGAATCGGTCCAGCCAGCCCCTCAACTGAGGAGTAACAAAATAAACGACAACTGCAAAGAGGATAAAGGGTACCAAACAAAATAAAGCTAAACCTCCAAGAATTAATGCGATGGTAAAAAAGTTAGAACTGTCCATGATTGTGCCTCCTGATAACTTGGTTATTTTCTTGGGTCACAGCATAGCCCATTTTTTGCCGGCAAAATTGACAACCCCTCGAGATTTTCACAGCAAATTGACGATAGTTCTGACAACGGGCCTGGAGCAATTAGGTATCTGCCGGCCATTATTTTCCTCGGCTTCGACCTGCGATCCGATCGTAATCCACCTTGCGTTTGATCCGGTGCAGGCCGGAGTGACGATTACGATAAGCGGTCAACACGACTCGCGCACCGGTGGTGGCCATGACGATGGTTGTGCCGACCAATTGCTGCCGGCGTTGATCGAATTGATCCGAACTGGGCAGGTCTTTCCGGCGTAAGTGGACGATAACCGCCCCGGCTTTGTGCCAACTCTGGCCGTAGAGCAGCACATATTCAATTTCAGGGGCGGATAGATTACGTTGGGCCATGCGCTGTTGAGCGTGCCGGGTTGGCGACAGCGCCACATCCACTTCTATTAAGTTGCGTTGTAACGAGACCGCTTCATGTTGACTCATGGGTCGGGATCGGAATATTGCTTGAGGCGCCGGTTCGCCCCAATCTGGCTTCATCTTGTAGTAGACCCCAGCCAGGGTTTCCATCTCGGCCCACCATTCCTTGGCCCGCTCCGCTTTTGACCTGGCCATTGCCTGTCTCCTTTCTCAAATTGGACTGTTGTTCCTATCAATCTGCTGCCAGCATAACCGAAACAGCGGCCTTAATCTTGATAGCGCGACGTACTTTCCTCAATAAATAGGTGAGAATGCTGACAGGGACAGGTTTAATATAGGTGTCCAGAAAAATTCTTTCTCAACATCAGGGTAGCAAGTAGCAGAGTAGCAGGTAAAAAATTTGCTACTCTGCTACCTTGCTACTTGTTTCAATGGCGAAAACTTTTCTGGAGCGCTATATCGAATATTAGATTTTGGCTCATGATGGATTTCAAGGAGGTGACATATCACCACCCATAGCCCCAACGCTGAAGCATCGGGCTGAGAGGGCAAAGGACGCTGAAGCGCCCTAAAAAGCCAATTTTGGCCCAATGTGTGCCGTTCATAAACAAGTCGTACATTACGCCGGAGACCGCCGGGGGATAAATCGCCCCGGCTATGAAACAGCGCCCGATAAATCGGGCTTACCCAAGCCGGATTCATCCGGCGTAGTTCTCTAGCCCGGCTGATTTATCACCGGGCGGGTTACTGTTACAGTCAAGCCGTTTCGTGCAACCTCTTAGCGAACAGGACAAATTTTAGCCCAATGGAGCTTCGCTCTTTCAGCATGACGGCTTCAGCCTCGTGCTCCTGACTTGATCTCACGAGGTCTTTTCTTGAGAGGTAAATTTCAGCGGCGATAGCAAAGCTGAGGAAAACCAAAGGCGGGTTGAAGGTTAGCACTCGCCAACTCTCAACCCGCCTTTAGTGGCAGCCGGTCTATTCTTATTTAACCGTCAGGTGTTTCACCCGCCCGACTGCACGAAGCGATATCCCCGGCCATGTACCGTTTGGATGTAAACGGGGTGGCCGGCGTCTGGCTCGATCTTCTCGCGCAGCCGCTTAATTAGTTGCGCCAGCCGGTCATCCCGGACGCCTTCGATGATCTGCTCACCCGGCCAGACGGCCTGGATCAGGGTATCCTTTGAGCAAACTTCGCCGGGACGATCCAGCATAAAGGCGAGCAGCCGGTCTTCATAAGAGGTTAGCTCGATATTGAGCGGGATGCCGCCGCGCAGGACGGCCCGTGTTTTGGGGTGCAATTCGATCACCCCGACAGCCGTTCCCTGTTGTTGGGCCACAAAAGCAGCCAGAATGGGCGAAAACAAGCGCGCCGCTGCGCCCGGCGCGGAGCGGGTCAATAGCCTGGCTTGTTCCAGGTAGGCGATGATAGTGGGATCCAGCATGGTCTCAGCGGCGCCGCTGCGGAGGGTCATGAGGGTGTTTTGTTCCTCCAGAGATAGGTCGGCCCAAATCTCCTGGCAGTTACGCTGAAATTCCGGCCGGGCCAGCAGACGCCCGGTCCAGGTCTGGCTTGACTCAACCGGGTTAAAACCGCCTTCGGCCAGGGCCAGGCAGCCCAGCTTCAGAAAGGCCGGCAGCCCGCCCGTTACCTCGATCAATTGCGCCACCTCGCGCTCGGTGAAGGTGATTTGCAAGCGTGCGGCCATCTGGCGGGCGACCCAGCGGGCGTCCCGTTCTACCATTGGCCCCACCCAACAGGTGTTGGCGGCTATAATTTCGTGAAATTCGTCCATTTCTCTGGGGTCACGCAATCGGGCTAACGGCTGCCGGGTAAAAACGACGTAGCAAAGCTCGCCTTTGAACTCGTCGCGCAAACTGCGCAGGCTGTTCAAGGTCTGGGCGTCGAGACGGCGGCAGGCTTCGTCAAAGCGGTCCAGCAGCCAGACCACCTTTTGGCCGGCCTGGCGGATGACCAGGCGATGCGCCTGACGCAGCCGGGACATCCCCACAAACGAATCAGCCCAATCCACCTGGCCCTGGCTTAATTGCCCCATAGCCTGCTGCACTTCTGGACCCAAATAATCCGCAGCCTCGGCCAGAGTTTGAAACAAGCCGCGATAGAGGTAAGGCGCGGTCAATTCCGGCAGGTGGTTGATATCCAGGCGCAGGAAACGGTAACGCTCCGGTTGCGGGGTGTGCGCGGCTATCGCGTCGGGGCGGCTGCTGAGAAAGCCGGCCAGGTTCGATTTGCCGCTGCCGCTGCCGCCAACAACCACGCCGCTCTCGCCCGCCGCCGTCCAGCGCAGCAGAGTCGCCACCTGCTCGGCGCGATAGCTCACCGGAAATTCGGCCCAGTAGCCGGATATAGGCTTGGAATCGGTCATGAGGTAGCCTCTTCTTCGAAAATACGACCGCCGACGGCTGACCGCCGACCGCCGCAAGACATTTTCATTATCGGTGGCGTGTCACAGATTCGTGAACACTCCTCTATAAATAGCTTGTTTGTAGTAGCGACTTCAGTCGCTCATAGCCTGGGACGACTTCAGTCGTCCCTACAAACCATTTTCATTCTTGGTGATGTGCCACAGGCTCGTGACGACTCCGTAAATAGCCCTATCTGGGCCACTTTTTGTTTGGAGTGTATGCGTTTATACCCAAATCTGGTCTATTGGGGATTTAATCTTCCTATCAGCTCGAAAGCCGTGTCCTCTGGAGTTGCCGGTTCGACCAAATTGATTCGAAATACGCCAATGGTATATTGCCCGGCAACAGGCAAGGTCAGTCGAGTGTTTAATCTGTCAGAAGTGACCAGACTGCTTTGAAAATAAACCTGGTTTTTTGGAAAAAGAACGACGAGACCCAGGTTTAGATTGCCGGATAGCCGGGTATAGGTGAGATCGAGAACGTCATCAGGCTCCGCATTGATGATAAACCCAACAATGTCTTCAAAGCCTGGGGCAAGGGTAGCTGAAATGGGTACGCCGTTAGCCAGGTTCAGCCTGACCACATTGGAAAAGTCCACCGGCGGCACACCGGGAAAGCCCACGTCGGCAAATTCTGGGGTAGCGGCTTGCGGCGGGGGCGCAGCCTCAGCGGGTGACTCGGTGGCAGGAATAACGGGGATAGGGGTTTGCGCCGCGCCCGGCTTAATGATGGTTCCATCGCGTTTCGTACATTCCACATACAGGGTGTATACTCCTACCCCCCCATCATTAGCTGCCAGAATAGTATAGTTCCCTGTTGCTGATAATACTCCAGAGGTGTAAGAAGGATTATTTGATGAGTAGGTCCACATGATTTGATTGTTAGCGGGGTCATAAAGAGAGAGTCCCAGCTTTAATGTATCTCCCAAAGCTTGGGCCGAAAGGATGATCTTCTCACCCGCGTTCAGATTGATGATATATTTATGCTTCTCGCCGTTCTGCGCGAAGTTGTTCTCCAGAATGTCGCCGCATTGGATTTCATTTTGAGCCTGCACCGGGCGTGGTATGAGGTAAGATACCACACTAACGAAGAGTACAATCAGAATAGCCGGGATGGAAAACTTTCTCACCATTGTCTCCTTTATCTATAAATGCATTGGGGGGATAATTCAACATCTTTGCCCAGAATCCAACCCAGCTCAAGGCCATTAGAATCCTGGACAAGGTACCACGTCTCCGGGGACGTATCGGCCGATTTTTCTACAACAATTACGTTTGTTCCTCGTCTGATCCTCCTCCTTTCTGAAGCATTTTGATAGGCTGAAACGCGAGCAATAGCTATTGTGCCGCCCGACGGAATAATTTGGGCCTCGCATCCGTTGAGACTGGGCGGCAGAGGCGTTGGAGTAGGCAGGTTAGGGGTTGGAGTGGGTGGATTAAGCGTTGAAGCCGGTACGGACGTCGGGGTATTCGGAACAGGTACAGGGGTAAATAGGAGGGTTTGTTCAGGGGTAGGTGTGCTAGGTGGTATATGAGTAACCGCTCTCCACCACCCCGCTGCTCCCACAAAAGCTATCATCAGCAGCAGAGCAGCCAGGGCGGTGATGACCGGCCAGCGTGGGACGGGTGGGGGTTTTGTTTCAGAGGATGTCAACGGCAAAGGCGCATCGAGCAAACCCTTCGCCGCGCCGGCCCCGGCTAAAGCCACAGCACGGGCCGTGCTCGAAAGTTCAGGGTATTTGAGCGTTCCCAGCAACGTCAGGATGAGACCCCGATAATATTCATCCCATTCCAGGTCATTTATCAGAAATTGGCGGGCCAGACGGCGCAGGGCTATCAGGAGGATATAAGCTTCTTGTAAAGCCGGGTGCGGAGCGGTTGGATTGGGTAAATCAGCGTGGAGAGCCTGATAAAGTTTGACCATTACGACCGGACCCAGGTTAGATTGCTCAAAGGTAGGGGCCAAAATTTTGGTGATGATTTGGCTCTCCAGGCGCTGTAGATCGAATAGTGCCGGCCCTTGACGAGTCTCAGCAAAATCAATCAGCCAGGCGAAGCCGGTGGCGCTATCAACCAGGATGTTTTCCAGGTTGAGGTCGCCGTGAATGATGGAAACACGGGCCTGGGTCGAGTGGTCGAGCAAGCTAACGTAATCGCGCAGAGGATTGGGGCAAGTCATTTCACCTACCCTGATTTCAGCGGCAGCCACATCTAACCCAGGTATGGCTGCCTGGGCTGCTTTCGTCAGTAAGGTGTGGCGAGTGTCGGTTATCATCGCGTCCAGCACGGGTATCTGAGCGCGGGGATGATAGGCCAACGGGTCAACCCCGGTCACGCGCAGACGCAGAGGGGCCGAGGTTTCACCGGGCAGCGGCGGTGCGGTCAGAGTCAAGTGGCCCCGCTCCGGGCTGACTTCGGCTACAGTAAAATCGCGCAAATGCACGAGTTGACCGGGAGACAGAGTACGCCAAGTTGCCGCCCTAACTTTGCCCGCAACTAACTCCACCGAGGGGCGGGCTAGGCCGCTGCTATCTACCTTTTCCAGGAGCAAGTGAACGGGCAACAGCCGGTCGTATTGTTCGCTCAAGGCAAACCAGGAGCTTGTAGCATTTTGGGCCCACCAGTGACGACCATCTCTCCGGACGACCCGGTCGAGCACTTCGGCCGCCTTCTGCCCGCCCTGTTCCTGAAAGTAGAGACGCAAGCTGGTGGACCGACGAGGGTCGCCACCGGCAAAGGTGTAACGTAGCAGGGCCAGGCGGTCATCGTCTGAAGAGATTGGCTCATCCTCGATCCGGGCGGTATTTTGGGGTAAAAATTTTTTCACCAGGTCTTGATAAGCCGTCCACTCCCGGTGTAGATCGGTCAGCGGGCCTAATTTGACCACAACTGGGGCTTGACCCCCTCCGGGTCGCACCAGCAAGACCCGCGCGCCACTGAACCCGACGCGCAATTCACGCTCAATAAGCGCTCCCTGGAAGGCGTCGAAGGCTTTGGCGCACAAGCTTAATTCAGCCAGCGACAGGCTCACACTGGGAGTATATCGGATGTTCGGGTAAGCTTGCTGTGGCGAGGGAGAGCGATGAACATTGGAGTCGGGGCGGGATAAACACTCGGCCAATGCAGCAGCCAGGTCAGCCGTCGTGGCGTGACGAGCTGCCCGCTCTTTGGCCAACGCCTGGCCAATTATCCGGGTCAGGGCAGGTGGGGCTTTATCCGCCAGCGGGGCCACGCTCACCGGCTCGGGCCTGAGAATTTGATGGAGCGTACTTCCGACGCTGGGGGTCGCAAAAGGGTGTTGGCCGGTGATCGCCTCGAAGAGGATGATACCCAGAGAGAAGATATCGGAGCGATGGTCCACTGGCTCGCCGCGCAGTTGCTCTGGGGCGCTGTAAGCCGGCGTACCCAGAACTGCCCCTACTGGGGTCAAGCTCGTCTCTAGCGACAGGTGAGCCAGGCCAAAATCGGTCAGCTTGGGAACATCCTGGCGGGTGATCAGGATGTTAGCCGGCTTCAAATCACGATGGGTAATACCCTGGCTGTGAGCGTAAGCGACGGCCTGACAGACAGGCAAGAGCAGGCTCACAGCCTGACGCCAGGTGAGGCCGCGCTGGAGACGAGCGGCCAGCGTTTCACCCTCAACTAACTCCATAACGATGAAAGCAGTATGACCCTCTTCACCGGCATCGAAGATGGTCACGATATGGGGATGGGTCAAGCCACCAGCGGCCCGTACTTCGCGCTGGAAACGCGCCCGCCGAACCGGGTCGCTGATAGAGATGGTCTTGACCGCCACTTGCCGGTTTATCTGGGGATCAGTCGCCCGATAAACCGTACCCATACCTCCCTGCCCCAATCGCTCCTGAATCAGATACCGCCCTATCTGGTCTGGTTCCACAAACTCTTCCCCCGGGGTTGCCTTTGAACTACTCGATTTTTTTCAGATTCAGTTTAGTAAGTAGAGAGCGTTGATCCCTTCCAAGTATAACATAAAGGGCAGTTTTTCGAAAGACGGCTATAAATTGAGCCAGATCAGGCAGCCGAAGGGCAAGAATGTAAAGCCAGCTCGGTTTGAGCACAACCTTCCCTGTGTGGCTTGAACCGTGCTAGACTCCTAAGATTGTCGAAGGGGGTGCGATTTAGAAAACTCCAAACTCAGGTTATAGATGTCCAGAAAAGTTTTTTCCTGAACTCAGGTAGCAAGGTAGCAAGTAGCACCCTGCTACATGCTACCCTGCTACTTTGTCTCCGGCGAAAACTTTTCTGGAGGACTATATTACTGAAACCCCCCGCTCGCCGAGGCCAAGCCACGCTCCTGCCGAATCTTCTCCTCGTAGCCGCTGGCGCGATAGGCGGCGATGGGGTCCACCGGGACGCCCATCTCTTCCCGGACTTGGCATAGCAGCGGGCGGACGTCGGTGCGGTAGGCTTCGTTGAGTAATAAGTGGGCTTCCAGCACCTCGCCGGCCAGTTGGGCCTGGGCCAGCTTTTCACGCGGGACCAATAACGATTTGGCGTAAGCCTCCTGGCAGTTGAGCACCGACAGGATCATGGGGGCCATTTTGCCCTCGATGTTGTGGCACTGGTCAATCATATAGGCCACCTTTTGGGCGGTGGCGCTGGCCGGCTGGTCGCTGCTCTGGGCCGCGCCGGTCAGCTCGTTGTAGATCAGGAATAGTTCATACGGGTTGACGCTGCCGACAATCAAATCGTCGTCGCCGTATTTGCGGTTGTTGAAGTGAAAGCCGCCCAGCCGGCCCTCGTCGAGCAAAAAGCCGACAATCTGCTCGATGTTTGCCCCCTGGGCGTGATGGCCCAAATCCACCAGCACCTGCGCCTGCGGGCCAAGCTTCAGGCACATGGCATAGGCCGTGCCCCAATCGGGCAGGTCGGTGGTGTAAAAGGTCGGCTCGAAAAATTTGTACTCGATCAGCATGCGGCTGTTGGCCGGCAGATGTTCGTAGACCACCCGCAGTCCCTCTTCAAAGCGGCGTTTGCGCCCGCGAATGCTGTCCTGACCGGCGTAGTTGGTGCCGTCGGCAAACCACAGGCTGAGGGCATCGCTCTTGACTTTGGTCATAATCTGGCAACATTCCAGAATGTGGTCGAGCGCCCGCTCCTGTACCCCGGAGTCCGGGTTGCCCAGCGAGCCAAGCTTGTACTCGTCGTCTTGAAAGACATTGGGGTTAACCGCGCCGATGACGATCCCACGCGACTCGGCATACTGGCACATGCCCACGTAATCATCATCCTTGGGCCGGTCCCAGGGGATATGCACCGCCACCGAGGGCGCGATGCCCGTCATCTGGTGAACCATGGCCGCATCGTCCAGTTTTTGCTGGGTGGTGGTCGCCGCGCCGGGCCAGGCAAAGGCCTTAAAGCGGGTGCCGCTGTTGGCATAGCCCCAACTGGGGGTTTCGATATGTTGGTTCTTTAAAGCTGTTTTCACTGCCTCCAGATCAAAACCGCGCGCGGTCAGCGCTTCGGCCAGAACTTCGTAGGCGGCTTGATAGTTTTGCATGGGTTATCTCCGTTGATTTGAAATTAATAGCTTGTCGGCCAAAGATATAATCCCTTCATAAAATGTGGTTGGGTATTTTTAGCCACGAATGACACGAATTTTCACGAATGAACGTTAAAAAAATTAGTGGTAATTCGTGAAATTCGTGGCAGATTTTACCTCAGCTAAACCATTCACCCTCCAAGGGGAGACCACCAAAATTTTATACCCAAAAAACATTTAGAGCAATCCTTTGCGCCGTTTGACAAAAATTTAGCTCGGTGCGATAATAGGGCTAACCAAATCGTCCTACAACCCAACAACCCTACCACTTATCAGTGTATGTAAAATATTTACCCCATCCTTGGCTTTTTCCCGACGTTCGCCCGGCGATGAACTCGCCGGGCTGCAAAACTGCGCCCGATTAATCGGGCTATTTCGCCCAACGTTTTAAGTCCGATTTATCGGACGCCGTTAACTAGCCCTGCGATTCATCGCGGGGCGGGCACTATCGGCAAATCAGGGTTGGATGGATAAAACTTTTGGGTAACGTGCCATTATCAAACTATTTATAACGGTAAAACATGAAACGTGAGATTTTTATCACGCATCACGCATCACGTATCAGTGCCAATGCTCAAACGCAGCCCCTCCCTAACCGAACAGGTTAAATCTCACCTCAAGCAGCGCATCGTCGCTTCGGAATTTGAAGCGGGGCGCATCCCTTCTGAATCCGACCTGGCCAGTGAATTAAACGTCAGCCGCAACACTATTCGCGATGCGCTCAGCCGGCTGGAAATGGAAGGGTTTGTCGTCCGCCGGCAGGGGGCAGGCACCTTTGTCAACCAGCACGGGCTGCTAGTCAAAACCCGCCTGGACGAGATTGTGCCTTACGAAATTCTGATCCGCGAGCACGGCTACGAACCGGCGATCAAGCTGCTGTGCGTGGAAGAACAGCCCGCCGACTCCGGGCTAGCTGCTGCCTTAAATCTGCAAGCAGGCGAACCCGTGCTGGTCATTCACAAGTTGTTTTTAGCCGACGCCAGCCCGGTCATTTTCAACCAGACCCACCTGCCGCTCAAATGGCTCAAGCGGCCCCATACGCCGGACGATTTTCTGGCGCCGATTTATCAAATTCTGCCCAAGTTGTGCCAGCAGGAGTTAGCTTACTCCTTCAGCGAAATTGTGCCGCTGATTGCTCCCCCCTGGCTGATGGACCGGCTGGCCCTGCCCTCAACCCCGACCGCTTTACTGGCCCTCGAAGAAATCGGCTACAACCCAGACAATGACCCCATCCTCAAAGCCTGCTCCTACTTTCGGGATGATTTATTGCGGCTGCGGCTGATCCGGCGGCAAAGCCAATAAAAGGCTGAGGCTGAGGCTAAGTTTTCATCTTAGCCTTAGCCTTAGCCTACTCTTAAGGAGGCTCCTATGTCCGACAAACAAACCTATACTTTAACGGTCAATGGCAAGGAATGTCAGGTGACAGCCAGCCCTAAAACTTTTCTCATGGACGTGCTGCGCGACCAACTGCGGCTGACCGGGGTCAAAGATGGCTGTGGGACCGGCCATTGTGGCAGTTGCATGGTCATTCAAGACGGCGAGGCGGTGCGCTCCTGCCTGGTACCGATGAAACGGGCCGAAGGGACGAATATCACTACCATCGAGGGCTTGCATGGCCCCGACGGCGGCCTGCACCCCATCCAACAAGCCTACATTGACCAGGGGGCGACCCAATGCGGTTTCTGCACCCCCGGCTTCATCATGGCCACTGCCGCGCTGCTGGCGAAAAATCCCCACCCGACCCTTGAAGAGATTTACGACGGCCACCAGTTCAACATCTGCCGCTGCACCGGGCACAATGCCATTATCCGGGCCATCCAACAGGCCACTGGACACGAAGTACCGCCGCTGCCCGCCGTCAAAGCGCCGCTGAAAGCTATCAGCCGGCCCATGCCCCGGCCCGACGCGGTGGACAAAGTGACCGGGCGCGGCATTTATGCCGATGATTTGTATGTCGAGGGCATGCTCCACGCTAAAGCCCTGCGGAGCAAGTACCCGCATGCCCGCCTGCTCAAGGTAGATGTCAGCCAGGCCAAAGCCATGCCGGGCGTCGTGACGGTCTTGACCGCCGCCGACATTCCCGGCCGGAAAGACTGCGGGGTGCATGAGATTGACTGGCCGGTGCTGTGCTACGACAAAGTTCGCTACGTCGGCGATGCGATTGCCTTGGTGGTGGCCGAAAGCGAGGACGTGGCCGAAGCCGCGCTCAGATTGATCGAGGTCGAATACGAGCCGCTGCCGGTGGTGACCGGGCCAAAAGAAGCTGCTCGGCCCGACGCAGCTATCCTGCACGAGCATGCCGCCTCCCACGCGCCCGGCGCGCACGGCAACTTCCTGGCCCATTTTAACCTGGAAAACGGCGATTTGGCCGCCGGTTTTGCCGAGGCCGATGTCGTCGTTGAGCGGGAATACAGCACCCAAACCGTCGAGCACGCCTTCATCGAGCCGGAGGCCGGGCTGGCCGTGCCCGAAGCCAATGGCCGCATCACCGTTTACTGCGGCGGGCAGATTCCCTTCAGCGACCGCAGCCAGATTGCCGCCACGCTCAACCTGCCCGAAGAAAAAATCCGGGTCATCAACTGCCTCATCGGCGGTGGGTTTGGCGGCAAAGAGGATGTGTCGGTGCAAATCCACGTGGCCCTGGCCGCCTGGGCCACCAAACGGCCGGTCAAAATGGTTTTCAGCCGCAAAGAGTCGCTGTTAGTCCACCCCAAGCGCCACGCTACCCTCATCAAAATGAAAACCGGGGCCAAAAAAGACGGCACGATAACCGCCCACGAGGTTGAAATTTACGGCGACGGCGGGGCCTACGCCAGCCTGAGCAACCATGTCATGCTGCGGGCCACCACCCACGCCGCCGGACCGAATGAAGTGTCCAACGTCAAGGTGGATACCTACGCCATGTATACCAACAATGTCCCTTCCGGCGCGTTCCGGGGCTTTGGCGTGACCCAGAGCGGTTTTGCCATGGAAGTCCAGATGGATGTGCTGGCCGAGGCGCTGGGCATGTCGCCGCTGGAACTGCGCCGCAAAAATATTCTGGCCCCCGGCAAAAAGACCCTGGCCGGTCAGCTTTTGCAGGAAAGCTGCGGCCTGCCGCAGTGCCTGGAAGCCGTCGCCGCCGAGATGGAAAAGCATCCTTTCGTGGCTGTCGAGGGGGACAAACGGCGGGCCTGGGGCATGGCCTGCGCCTACAAAAACACCGGCTTTGGCAGCGGCGCGTATGACGCCGCCGGAGCGGAGGTCGAAATTTTTGCCAGCGGCCGGGCCATTGTCCGGGCCGGAGCCGCCGAGATTGGCCAGGGCCTGCCGACCGTGCTGGCCCAGATTGTGACCGAAGAGTTGGGCGTGCCCTACGAACAGGTGGATGTGCTGCTCTCCGATACCGACCTGACCCCCGACGGCATGGCTACCACCGCTTCCCGCCAAACTTACGTGACCGGCAACGCCGCCCGCTACGCCAGCCAGGAAGTCCGCAGCCTGCTCAGCCAGACCGCAGCGGAACTGCTCGACGCGCCGCCCGATACGCTGGTTTTTGCCGATGGTTTTGTCAGCAGCAACGGCCACCGTATGCCCTTGAGCGAGGTGGTCAAGCAGGCCCGGCGCGAGGGCCGCCAGCCCAAAGTGATGTATCAATATGTCGCGCCCTACTGCGAGCAGTACCATCATTTTGCCTTTGGCTTTGGGGCGCAGGCGGCCCTGGTCGAGGTGGATGTCAAAACCGGCGAAACCAAAGTGCTCAAGGTGATTGCTGCCTGCGACGTGGGCCGGGTGATGAACCCGCTGGCCCTGCTGGGGCAAATCGAGGGTAGCATCTCGATGGGGCTGGGCATGGCTTTGCAAGAGAATTTTGTGATGAAAGATGGCTATGTGCAGACCGACTCGCTGCACAAGTGTCACCTGCCGACCATTGACCAGACGCCGGAAGTCGTCACCTTTTTTGTCGAGGAAGAGACCGCCGACGGGCCGTATGGAGCCAAGGGCGTGGGTGAACTGGCCTCCATCCCCACCGCCCCGGCGATTATCAATGCCATTTACAACGCCACTGGCGTGCGCTGCTATAATTTGCCGGCGGATAAGAAGTGGCTCAAAGCGCAGTTGGCCGAAAAATATGCTTAAAATTTTGGCTGGTGTCCAAACTGGGTTTGGACACCCAATTACGTTGCGAAACTGAGTTTCGCAACGAGAGGTCCGGGGTGCAGTTGGCCGAGAAGTATGCTTAAAATTTTCAGTGCATGACCGCCCGTATCCGAATTGGGCTTGCGTATCCGGCCAATCTGATGTAGTCTTAGGCCAATTAATGAACAACGGTTGTTAGAGTAGACCGGCAAGGGGGCAAGGCGGGTTGGCAATTGACGTGCATCAACCTGCCTTGCCCTTTGTGTTAAGAGGCGCCCATGAAACAACTTCAACTGGCCCGCATCGTTGATGCGCTGCTGCCACTGCTGGCGGTAGTCGGCGCGCTACTGATTGGGGCGGTCATCCTGCTTTTGCTCAACACCAGCCCCGTTGAAGCCTACCAGGTTTTGCTCACCGGCGGCTTTACCAGCAAGAATGGGCTGGCCGATACCCTGGTCAAGGCGATTCCGCTGCTGCTGGTCGGGCTGGGCATTGTGATTGCGTTCCGGGCCAGTGTGATTAACATCGGTGCGGAAGGACAAATTATTGCCGGGGCGCTGCTGACCACTTTTTTAGCCCTGCAGTTGGGCGAAGTGCTGCCGGGCTTTGTGGTCATCATTATTTGCCTGCTGGCCGGCGCGTTCATGGGTGGGGTGTGGGGCGCAATCCCCGGTTATCTCAAAGCCCGGCTGGGCGTCAACGAGATTCTCAGCACGGTCATGATGAACCAGATTGCCATCCAGATTGGGTTTTACCTGCTGCGCGGCCCTATGATTGACCCGGCTGAGCTTGAAGCCGGGACCAACATTCCTCACTCTGCCCGCCTGCCCAAAGCCACCGACCTGCCCCGCTTCACCGACATTGCCAAATGGTTCGGCTTTAGCGACTCGGCCAAAGATTTAGGCTTGACCGGCTTTTGGGGCGAATTGTACGGCCTGCTGGTCGAACCCACTCGATTGCATATCGGCCTGATTATCGCCCTGGTGATGGGTATTCTGGTTTATGTATTTTTGTGGCGAACCACCATTGGCTACCGCATCCGGGCGGTAGGGCTTAACCCGCATGCCGCCCGTTATGCCGGGATTAATGTGCCGCGCACTATGATTTTGTCACTAGGGCTGAGCGGCGCTTTTGCCGGTCTGGCCGGAGCCGTGGAGATTTTGGGGCTGCACCACCGCATGTTTGAACCGACGGCGGTCTCGGCGGGCTATGGGTTTACCGGCATTGTGGCCGCGCTGTTTGGCAAGCTGCACCCCCTGGGGGCCATTCCCTCTTCGATTTTATTCGGCGGCCTGCTGGTTGGCGGCGATAAAATGCAGCGGGCGGTGCAAATTCCCCAGGTTTTAGTCACCGCGCTGTTGGGCCTGGTTGTGCTGTTTGTGGTCAGCATCGAAATCTGGTCAAGGCGGCGGGCGGCCCGCCGGGTTGCCGCCCTAGAAAATCCACCGACCCCCGAAATGACGGCCAAGCCCAAATTGGAGACAACCTGATGCACGAAAATTTAACCGTCCTGGCGATTATCATCGGTATCTGTCATTCGGGTATCCGGCTGGCAACGCCTTACCTTTACGCCTCGATTGGCGAAACCTTTGCCCAGCGCTCCGGGGTGCTCAACCTGGGCGTCGAAGGGATTATGCTGATGGGCGCTTACAGTGGTTTTTTTGTCCTGTTCAAAACCGGCAGCCCGCTGTTGGGCTTGCTGGCGGCGGCCGCCGTAGGCGCATTGCTCGGCCTGGCCATGGCCTTTATCAGCGTCACCCTCAAAGCCGAACAGGGCATCAGCGGGATTGGCTTGTTTATGTTTGGCCTGGGTATCTCCAGTCTGTTGTTCAAAACCACCCTCGGCACCGTGGAAGGGGTGAAAGGGTTCGGCGAGCTGAACTTTTGCTTGGGCGATTCCTTTTGCCTCAGCCAGATTCCGGTGGTGGGCGAAATCTTCTTCAAACACAGCGCGATGGTTTACGGCGCGTTTGCCCTGGTTCCCATTGCCTGGTGGGTGCTCAACAAGACCACCCTCGGCCTCAAAATTCGAGCGGTGGGCCAAAACCCCCAGGCCGCCGATACGTTGGGGGTCAGCGTGACGCGGGTGCGCTACTTTACCGTGACCCTGGGCGGGCTGCTGGCCGGGGTGGCCGGGGCGTCGCTGTCCATCTCGCTGCTCAACATCTTTCAAGAAGGTATGACCAACGGTCAGGGCTTTATCGCCGTGGCCCTGGTTTACTTTGGCAGTTGGACTCCTTTTGGGGTTTTGATTGGGGCCATGCTGTTCAGCCTGGTCAACGCGCTGCAATTGTGGGTGCAAGTGCTGGGCCTGAACCTCCCCTCCGATGTGGCGGTGATGCTGCCGTATCTTTTGACCATCATCGCCCTGGCCTTCCCCTTCCGGCGGGCGCTCCAACCGGCTGCCTTAACCAAACCGTTTGAACGGGGGCAAAATTGATGAGCTTTCCCGGAAAGTCGTTAACCACCGCACCTTTCTGCTTGACGGAAGACGTAAGACGCCCGACGATACGTCTTGCGTGTTACGTCTTCCGTCTGCTTTAAGGCCAACATCTATTTTCCGAGAACTCTCTCGATAGGAAAGGAGGTGCAGCTAAAACTCTAAACGTTTGCTTCAGGCTCGTTGTTGTCTCAGGAAATCATTTAGCGGCTATCGCCCGACTGAAGCATCGGGCGCACCACTGAAAGCAGGATGGCAAAGCACCCGCTAGGAAATCACCAGGGGGAAGTAGTTTGGGCCTATGGGCTTTGCTCAACACGACCGTTTCCAGGTTGTGTGCCCTGGCCAATCGCTCTTTGAAACCTGTCTTGAGCCTCAATTAATTTCAGTAAATGACAATTTTGAGGACGCGTAGCGGGCACGCCTACGTGCCGAGCGGAGCCGCACCTGGGGGTGCTGGCTCCTCAATTCGTGATTTACTGAATTTCCGTTACTGGTCAATTTACTTGAAACAAATTTTTTACAGGAGAAGAAAAATGAAAAAGCAAATATTCTGGCTATCAGCCTTACTGATAGCCATCACCATAGTTCTGGCGGCCTGCACCGGCGCTCAACCGGCTGCCCCCGCCGAAGAACCCGCGGCGGATGCTCCGGCCACCGAAGCCCCCGGCGCAGCCGAAGAACCGGCCACAACTGAAGAACCCGCTGCCGCCGAAGAAGCTACGGAAGCTCCTGAAGCCGCCGCCCCCACCGATGGCTGCACTGACGCCATTGGCTGCGTCGAAATCGCCGCCGGCGACCCCATCCACATCGCCTGGATTCAAACCGTTTCCGGCGCAACCGCCCCGTTGGGCACCGATAACGTCCGCGCGGTCGAAATTGCCGTCGCTGATAAAGGCG
This sequence comes from Anaerolineales bacterium, assembly GCA_015075405.1. Classification (GTDB taxonomy): domain Bacteria; phylum Chloroflexota; class Anaerolineae; order 4572-78; family J111; genus DSQQ01. The sequence continues at coordinate 1,191,860 of JABTUK010000005.1, read as the reverse complement.
GCGAACTGCTGGGCCACCCCATCGAGCTGACCGGCGAAGACTCGCTGTGCAGCGCCGAGGGCGGTCAGACCGCCGGCACAAAAATTGCCGCCGATCCCACCGTGGTTGGGGTGATTGGCACCACTTGTTCGAGTGAGGCCCGGGCTGCCATGGGGCTGCTGGCCGAAGCCGGGCTGGTGATGCTCTCTTCCTCCAATACCAACCCCGATTTGACCAACCCGGAGCATCCCGACCACCATCCGGGCTATCTGCGCACGGCCCATAACGACTTGTTCCAGGGCCGGGTTGCCGCCGAATTTGCCTACAATGAATTGGGCGTGCGCAGCGCCGCCACCATCCATGATGGCGGCCCCTACGCCGAATCATTGCAGGCAGTGTTTGCCCAGGTTTTCACCGAGCTGGGGGGAAGCATCACCAGCCAGGAAGCGATCAATGTCGGTGACACCGATATGAAGGCCGTGCTGACCAAAATCGGCGCGGACAAGCCGGAATTGATTTATCTGCCCATTTTTGAACCCGAAGGCGACTTTGTGGCCGCCCAAAAGTGTGATGTCCAAGACCTGGCCGAGACCTACCTGATGGGCGCGGACGGTCTGCTGGCCGACACCGTGCCGGAAGCGATCGGCGAGTGCGGCAACGGCATGTTTATCTCCGGCCCCTTTGTCAAAGGCCAGGCCTATGATGACTTTGTGGCCAAGTACACCGAAACCTACGGCGAAGCCCCGGTCAGCGGCTACCACGCCCACGCCTATGACGCCACCAATATCCTGTTTGCCGCCATCGAGCAAGTGGCCGTGCAGAATGAAGACGGTTCCCTGAGCATTGGCCGGCAGGCCCTGCGCGACGCCCTGTATGGAACCAAAGATTACAAAGGGCTGACCGGCAATCTGGGCTGTGATGAGAACGGCGACTGCGCCACCGGCGAGGCTTTGGCCATCTTCCAGTTGACCGAGGCCGAGATTGTGGATGGTAACTGGCCGCCCCAGCCCTACTGGCTGCCCGGTCAAGGGACTGTAGCAGAAGCGGCTGAACCGGCTGAGAGCGAGGCTCCGGCCGAAGCACCCGCCGAAGCCGAAGCAATGGCGGTGGACATCGAACCCATCCGCATCGCCATCATCATGCCCAGCACCATCTCCGACTATGCCTGGAGCCAATCTATGTTTGACTCCCTCAAAGCCATCCAGGCCGCTGCCGGTGAGGATGTGGTCGAAATTGCCTACACCGAGAATATGTTCAACGTGACCGATGCCGCCGCCGCCATCCGCGACTACGCCGACAACGGCTACAACCTCATCATTGCTCACGGCGCGCAGTACGGCGCCTCCCTCTTTGAAATCGCCCCCGACTTCCCCGAAACCAGCTTTGCCTGGGGCACCACCACCAACACCGGGGCCGAAGAGGGCGTGACCAACGTCTTTGCCTACGAGCCGCGCGGTGATGAAGGCGGCTATGTTTCCGGCGTGCTGGCGGCCAAACTAACCACAGCCAAAGTCATCGGCCTGGTCGGGCCGGTGGATGCCGGCGATGCCAAGCTCCACGTAGATGGTTTTCTGGCCGGGGTTAAAGCCACCGATCCTGAAGTCCAGGTCAACGTCTCTTTCACCGGCTCCTTTGGCGATACGGCGCTGGCCGCGGAAGCAGCCAATGTCCAGGTCAACGCCGGGGCTGATGTGCTGACCGGCTCCTCGCAGCAAGTGGTTGGGGCGATTGGGGTAGCCAAAGAAAAAGGTATCCCCTGGATCGGTATTCAGGCCGACCAAAGCCCGGTCGCGCCCGATGTGGTGGTCGCCACGGCTCTGTACGACTGGCAGAATTTGGTGTTAGAGATGATCAAGAGCCATCAGGCCGGTGAGTTGGGCGGTAAAGTCCTCCAACTGACCTTCGCGAATGGCGGGATCAAGATGATCTATGACGACAGCCTGCCCGCCGAAGCCGTCGAAGCGGCCCAGGCCGCCGAAGCTGGGCTGATTGACGGCTCCATCGAGATTGTGGCTGAACCGAGATAGATAAAAAGCGAAAGCTCTGGTTAAATTTCAAGAGCGGCTAAAAATTGCTCACGGATGAACACAGACGCGAAGCGCACGGATAAGGATAGAAATCAACAAAAAATCTGTGTTTACCCGTGTTTATCCGTGAGCTAACCAATTCCCCCAGTTTCTATGAGTTCCTGTAGTTTTTGTAGTAGTCAACAAGATATTAGACTCAAATAGCTCACGCAAAACCGCAAAGTCGCAAAGATTTTCTTGGCGTTCTTGGCGTCTTCGCGTGAGATTTTACGACCTATTCAGTTCAATATCGTCTTGACTACTACAAGTTCCTGTAGTTTTTGCTATTGGCCTTAAAGGTTACTATGTCCGAACAAAACCTTCTCCCCTCCGGCTTGCCCCGGATCGAAACCCTGGAAATGCGCGGGATTGTCAAGCGTTTTCCCGGCGTATTGGCCAACGATCAGGTCAATCTGGAGGTCAAAGCCGGCGAAATTCACGCCCTGCTGGGCGAGAACGGCGCGGGCAAAAGCACCCTGATGAAAATTTTATACGGGCTGTACCAACCCGACGCCGGGGAGATTTTGCTGAACGGCCAGCCGATCCGGATTCATTCGCCGCTGGACTCGATCCGGCACGGCATCGGCATGATTCATCAGCATTTTATGCTGGTAGACAACCTGACCGTGGCCGAGAATGTGGCCCTGGGCCTGCCTTCATCGCGCGAACCCCGGCTCGACCTGGACCGCGTCTCGGCCCGTATCCGCGAACTGGCCGGCAAATATGGGCTGGAGGTTGACCCGCAGGCCACCATCTCCAATCTGGCGGTGGGCCAGCAGCAGCGGGTCGAAATTATCAAGGCGTTGTATCGCGGGGCGGCGCTGCTGGTGCTCGACGAGCCGACGGCGGTGTTGACGCCCCAGGAAGTTGACGATATTTTTGCTATCTTCCGTCAAATGGCCGCCGACGGCCACGCCTTGATTTTTATCTCGCACAAACTGCACGAAATTTTGGCTTTGACCGACCGGGTGACAGTGCTGCGCAACGGCAAAATGATCGGCACGCGCCTGACCGCCGAAGTGACCAAGCGCGACCTGGCCCAAATGATGGTCGGCCGGGAAGTATCGCTGGAGCGAGTCCGCCCGGAGGTGGCCGTCGGCGCAGTCCGCTTGAAACTACAAAATGTCAATGCGGTCAGCGGCCAGGGCACGCCGGTGCTGCGCAACATAAATTTGGACATTCACAGCGGCGAAATCGTGGGCGTGGCCGGGGTGTCGGGCAACGGCCAGAAAGCGCTGGCCGAGGCGCTGGCCGGGTTGTGGCCGGTCGCGTCGGGCCAGATTTTGCTCGACGGCCGGGATGTGACCCATTTTTCTCCGGCGCAGATGATCGAGGCCGGGGTGTCGTACATTCCCGAAGAACGGATGCTCGACGGGGTGATCAAAGATTTTAGCGTGGCCGAAAACCTGATTCTGCGCGACCACGCCTACCCGCCCTACAGTCAAGGCATCTTTTTGAATTTCAAACAGGTGGCTCAACATGCCGGCGATCTTATCAGCCGCTTCAACATCAAGACGCCCAGCAAAGAGACGCCGGTCAAAAATCTGTCAGGCGGCAATATTCAAAAATTGGTCCTGGCCCGTGAGCAGACCCGCCGGCCGCACGTCCTGATTGCCGCCCAGCCGACTCGTGGGGTGGACATCGGCGCGACCGAGTACATTCACACCCAATTATTACAACAGCGGGCCGAGGGCCTGGCCACCCTGCTCATCTCCGAAGATTTGGACGAAATCCGCGCCCTGTCCGACCGGATTGTGGTCATGTTCGGCGGCGAAATTATGGGCATTGTCAACAACGACGAAACCACCGTCGAAGAATTGGGCCTGATGATGGCCGGCGAGCGGCATGCTTTACCCGAAGGTTAAGCTAAAATCCATGTCATTCTGAGACCGCAGGTCGAAGAATCCCTGGGCCTTGGCCGGAGTTCGGGTTGCTGGGGCAAGAAGTCACTCTGGTCAAATGTTGTTAGGCGGCTGCAAAAATATCCACATACATTTTTCTAAATTACAAATAGAGAGAACTTTGTTATAATTTAGACTGTGACAAAGTTACAACGAATGGCGCTACCCTTTATAGTTGTTGACCAGAACTACCTTCGGGATGAGCAATTGCTTTCTGAGTGTATAGCCAGAGCAAATATAAATAACGAGTTCATTATTTTAGCTGACACAGCTTTTGTTGAAATGATGAAAAATCCTAATTGGAAATATACAGTTCAACAGTCACTAAAAGTTCTAGCTAAATATCCAGAGAGTGTTTTAGTAGCTTACTCATGCGGCAAATTACTTAGGATGGAGCGAAACTCTGGAATCCCTCAATTTGATATTGTGGACCGCATAGGAACGTTACATGTGCAAAGAATACTCTATGAGATCAATAAAGGCATGACTACATTTTTAGACTCGTTAGAAAAAGATGTGCTTGAAGCGCAAGCTATGGCTCATGAACAACAACTGAATCATTCAGAAAACAGAAAATATGTTGCTGCGTCTATAGAATTTTGGAAATCATCATTACCAAATAGTGCCATCAAACAGTTGCGTAAAGGAGACCGTAATTTATTTCAGGAACTTCTCACAATGCCGTTCCTTTCTAAAATGTGTTATTTTTCAATGATTAGTTTGGGATGGTCAGAGGATGCCGCCAAACACCTGGTGTCTTGTCCGTCTGCTTCGAGTCACAATTTTCTTTGTATCGCTGCTAGAGGTCTCAAATACATAGCTAAGGGGGGATTTGAAAGTATACGAGACAAACATATTACGAACGCTGTTGCAGATTTAGATTATCTATTTACTGCTACGTTTTGTAGAGAACTTTTGACAAAAGAAAATGATTTGAGAGAACTCTATGAGGATGTATGCGTTGCTCTTGCAAAAAAATGGACGGAGAAAATAGTTTAAACCTGCGTTGGGCGGCCTACCGATATAGTACAGTTGTCAAGTACCAGAACCTTAAAATTGGAAAAGGAGACGCCGGTAAAGGTCGAAAAAAGAGACAACTTGAACCACACCGACCTCAACTCAGGGGTTGAGCGGCAACTTTAGCTCAGAAGGTTCAATTCAGCCGCCGGTCAGGTTTAGGTCTTAAGCGAAGATTCGAGGGATTCTTCGGCTTCGCCTCAGAATGACATGAACAACCCGGCTTTTGGGGCAGACCCTTGTTTAAGGTAACATTCAGATGATGACGAGAGTTACGCGGTTGGTATTGAAAATGGCGTAAGTCAGAGCAGAATCTACAGAATTTAGGAATTTTTATTCTCTCATTCCGAAAATTCTGCTCTTTATCTTGATCAACTGCGTAAGACCTGATGATGACAAGAGAGGATTAACGATGGACGAACTTCATCTCCAACACTTGCGCCGCGCCATTGGGGTAGCGCGGCGGGCCAGGGAGCGGGGCAACCATCCCTTTGGGGCCATTCTGGTTGACGAAAACAACGTCGTGCTGCTCGAAGCCGAAAACACGGTCAACAGCGAGCGCGACTGCACCGGCCACGCCGAAACCAATCTCATTCGCCTGGCCTGGCGGCAGTTCGACCCCGCAACCTTGCGCAACTGCACCCTCTACACCAGCACCGAACCGTGCGCCATGTGCGCCGGGGCCATTCATTGGGGCGGGGTGGGCCGGGTGGTCTTTGCCTTGAGCGAGGAAGGGCTATATGCTATGACCGGCAGCAGTCACCCCGACAACGAAACCATGCGCCTGCCCTGTCGCGAGGTTTTCGCTCGCAGCGGCCGGCCGGTGGAGGTCATCGGCCCGCTGATCGAGGAGGAGGCCAGGCTGGTTCACGAGGGATTTTGGACGTAATTATAATGCCGGGCATTTTCTTTGATGTCAACCCCGACCGGCGGCGCTCCCTGCGCCGTTATCAAAGCTACTGCCGCATCAGCTTTGGCCCCGAACTCGAAAAGCTAAAGCTGGGCCTCGAGGCTATCGAAAGGGTTATCGCCAAATTTTCGTAGACGCGCCGGCCTTTTCTTTACATTGGACCTATTCTGCTTTAGAATCTCTCCTTGGAAAATACGACCGGGGACCGGGGACGGGAGACCGGTTACAGATAGCAACCCGGTCCTCGGTCTCCCGTCTCCCGTCAGCGCCAGCAAAAGATTTCATCATTGGCGACGTGCTCAGGCTCGTGAACACTCCCAAGAAAAGGAGGCGCGGGATGATGACCGAAACAATTGATGTTCACCTAAACTTCCAACACTTTCTCGCTAACGGATAAGGTTGACGACTCTGCGGCTTGGCTTATAAACTGTTGAAGCGCATTTTCCTGCATCTCTCGATGCAAAGCAATTTCTCGATGCAGGTCTTCCAGGGTTGCCGGGGCAATATGCTCAGGCGCAAGATCAACTTCAATTAATTCCGGCCCCAGTTTGCGAAAGATATTTCGCACGGTTTGTACTTGTAGCACCGTCTTGTTAGCATCACTGCGAAAAATATCCAAAACAATTCCATGCCAGGAGCGCATTTTGATCACATCACCGACTTGGGGGGTATAGGTACTCAAAGGGGGAAAACCTCACTTTCTTTGAAAATCATGTCGTGTTCACTAAGATGTTGTACAAATGGCTCGACCGTAACAGCAGCCCGCCCGGTGATAAATCAGCCGGGCTAGAGAACTACGCCGGATGAATCCGGCTTATCCAAGCCCGATTTATCGGGCGCTGTTTCGTAGCCGGGGCGATTTATCCCCCGGCGGCCTCTGGCGTAATGTCCATGTTTGTGAACAGGGCAGTAATAATTGACCTTGCTAAGACAATCTAGGGGCTAAATTATGAAGAACCAAATTCAAGATCGTTTAGACAAGAATTTAACCAGGGCAAAAAACTTGGTCAACATTTACGAAATCTACGCTCCTGAGAAAACCAAAATGGTTGAATACACAGATTTATTACGTGCAGCTACAGTTTTTCTCCATGCTACGTTAGAAGATTTTTTGCGGAGCATTGCTGCTTGGAAACTACCTTTAGCTGAGGCCGTTGCAAGCCAGGGTGTACCGCTGGTTTGACAGGAGCATTGCTGCTTGGAAACTACCTTTAGCTGAGGCAAATACATTGAACAAGATACCTCTGCCCATAACCGGAAGAGAAAAACCTGCCGTCACATTTTCACTTGGGGATTTGACACAGTACCGGAACCAACCAGTAAGCGAATTAATTAAGCTTGCTGTAGAGACATCATTGGAACGCTCAAATTACAATAATACGGATGAAATAGCAGGATTTTACGAAGTATAGGTATAAGAACCGATAATGTAAATAGTACTTACCCTAAATTAACGGAACTAATGGAACAAAGACATTAAATCGTTCATAGAGCGGACAGAAAGAAAACAGGCAAAGTATCTCGGTTACGAAAAGAAGAGGTAAATAGCTGGATTAGTGCTGTTGAACAGTTTGCAACAGATGTACTAGACGAGATACCCGATTGATCTTTTAATAGTCTTTTAGGGAATTTAATTTTGATGATACAACCACCCCTCCGAGAGTGGGTCCCGCCCCACCTCGAACAAGCTATTCAACAAAAAGCCGCGCACTATCGTACCCTGACCTCGGCCCAACTCGAAGCCGAGGTTGAATCGCTGTTAGCGCAGCACGAGCAGTTTATGGACCGCGAATGTCTCAGCCTATACGCCGGGACCAATATCATGAACCCGCGAGGGGCGCGGCTGTTGGCTTCGGGCGTGGGCAGCCGGCCCAGTTTGGGCTACCCCGGCGACAAATACGAAACCGGGCTGCGCTACGCCGAGCAGCTTGAAATTATGGTGGTCGAACTGCTCAAAGAACTTTTCCGCTGCGACTACGTCGAGTTTCGGGTGGGCAGCGGCTCGCTGGCGAACCTGTACGCCTACATGGCCTGCACTCAGCCGGGCGAGCGGATCATGGCCTTCTCCGAAGCCGCCGCCGGCCATGTGACCCATCATCGAGCCGGGGCCGCCGGCCTGTACGGGTTGGATATTTATGAAGTACCCTATGACGCCGGCCAGATGACCGTTGATCTCGACGCGCTGGCCCGCCGCGCTCAGGAAATCAAACCCCGCCTGATTATCGTTGCCGGGAGCATGTGTCTCTTCCCCTTCCCGGTGGCGGCGGTGCGCGAAATTGCCGATTCGGTGGGGGCCTGGCTGATGTACGACGCCGCCCATATGTCGGGCTTGATTGCCGGCGGCGAGTTTCAGCAGCCCCTGGCCGAGGGGGCGCACCTCATGACCTCATCAACCTACAAATCGTTTGGCGGCCCGCCCTCCGGCATGATCCTGACCAATTCGGCGGAACTGGCCGAGCGGCTGGATAAAATTGCCTTCCCCGGCCTGACCGCCAACTTCGATTTGAGCAAAACCGCCGCCTTGATTGTCGCCTGCCTGGATTTGCGCGACTTTGGCCGGGAGTATGCCCAAATGTGCATCGCCAACGCCCAGACCCTGGCCGAGGCGCTCGACGCGGGCGGCTGCCCGGTCTATCACGTCGCCGGGAGAGGTTTTACCGCTTCACATCACATCGCTATTCCGGCGGCGGACTTTGGCGGCGGCACGACAGCTTCGCGGCGGCTGGAAAAAGCCAATATTCTAACCAGCGGCATCGGCCTGCCCCTGCCGCCGGTGGCGGGCGATTACAACGCCATTCGCCTGGGCACGCAGGAGATCACCCGCTGGGGCATGCAGCCGCCAGACATGCCCGCCGTAGCCGAGTTGATTGTCCGAGTATTGGTCAAAAACGAAGCGCCGGAGCAGGTCAAGCCGGACGTGGTGGCCCTGCGGCAGAGGTTTCAAACGTTACATTTTGTGCGGTAAACAATAAAACGTAAAACGTGAATCGTAATATTTTCACTTGGCAGTTCCAAGATTTAAATTCAGTAAATCACGAATTGAGGAGCCAGCACGCCCACGTGCGGCTCCGTTCGGCACGTGGGCGTGCCCGCTCCGCGTCCTCTAAAATTGTGATTTACTGAAATTAGCCAAAACGTGTTGCGTGGTCTGTCTGTTTTATCTCAGGCAAGACGCAAGACGCAACACGTATATTGCATATAAACTTAAAAACAAAGGAGTTTTTCCAATGAGTCAAGATCGAGTAGCCCTCTATTTGCAAGACGCCCACGAGCTGCGCGAGGGGATGAAAATCGCCCAGTATGCTGAAAAACATGGGTTTGAGGCGGTGTGGCAGGCCGAAAGCCGGCTGGTCCGCGATGCGATTGTGCCGATGGCCGCGTTTGCCGCCGTGACCGAGCGGATCAAAGTCGGCTCTGGGGTGATCAACAACTGGACCCGCAACATTGGCCTGCTGGCCGCCACCTTTCTCACTCTCGACGATCTGGCCCCCGACCGGATCATCTGCGGCATCGGGGCCTGGTGGGACCCGCTGGCGGCTAATGTCGGCATCGAGCGGCGCAAACCGTTATTGGCCATGCGCGAAACAATTGAAGTGATGCGCCGCCTGCTCAATATGGAAAACGTGACCTATAACGGCGAGTTCCACAAAGTCAAAGGCATCGAGCTGGACGTGGTGCATGGCCGCCGCGAGCCGCGCCACGTGCCGATCATGATCGGCGCAACCGGTCTGAAAATGATGGAGATGACCGGTGAAATTGCCGATGGCGCGGTGCTGAATTACTGCGTCCCGCCCGAATACAACCATGAAGCGCTCAGCGCCTTAAAAACCGGGGCTGAACGAGCCGGGCGCACTCTGGACGACATTGACCGGCCGCAGTTGATGATCTGCTCGGTTCACACCGACAAGGCCCAGGCGATGGATGGGGCGCGCTGGATGCTAACTCAATACCTGGCCCAGCAGCCGCACATTGCCAAAGCCAGCGGCGTTAGCGATGAGGTGGTCAAGAAAATTCAAAGCATCCTGGGCTGGCCGGCCACCAAAGAGCAGATCAAATCGGCTATGCCTTTAGTACCCGATGAACTGGTGCAGCGCATCACCGCCAGCGGCACGCCGGAAGAGGTGAAGGCCAAAGTGCGTGAGTACGTGGCTAACGGCTGCACCTGCCCCATCCTGTATCCGCTGGGCGACCCATACCTGATGATCGAGGTTTTCTCTGACGGCTACAGCGAATAAGGTAGTTTCAAGAAGATAGTTATTCAATCCGTGTTGCGTCTTGCGTCTTGTAACCCAAACGGAAGACGCAACACGCAACACGCTTTGATAGATTAAAATCTTGGAATAGCCTCCGGGTTAACCTTAAGATAGACCCCGTTCTTGACAAAAACGGCCTTTTGCTCCAAAATTTACCGGAATTTATCCCGGCCCCTCTCCACGCCAGCACAGCCCTGACCCAGAGGTCAGTTGCTTTTAATTCGATGTGTTGGCGTTTTATTTTTAAACCTACACCGGCGAGGTTTTGATGATTGAAGATACAGTTTTAGTTAACGATTGGCACCCTGTCGCTCGCTCGGCAGACCTGGCCGAGGGCGAGGTGAAGGGCTTGCGCCTGCTGGGCGAGGATATTGTTTTGTGGCGCAGCAACGGCCAGGTGATGGCCTGGCAGGATTTGTGTCTGCACCGCGGCGCCCGCCTCTCGCTGGGCCAGGTGACCGACGGGCTGTTGGCCTGCCCGTATCACGGGTGGACTTACGACACCGGCGGACATTGTGTCCACATTCCCGCCCACCCCGACCAGACTCCGCCGACCAAAGCCGTTGCCAAAACCTATCAGGCCCAGGAACGCTACCACCTGATTTGGGTTTCGCTGGGGCAGCCGGCCCACGATATTCCGCTCTTCCCGGAATGGGATAAAAGCGACTATCGCAAAATTTTCTGCGGGCCGTATGAGGTCAACGCCGGCGGACCGCGCATTGTGGAAAACTTTCTGGATGTCGGCCACTTTCCCTTTGTGCATGAGGGCATTCTGGGTGTCAAAGAACGGCCCGAAATCGAGGATTATGAAGCGGAGATGGGGCCAGAGGGGGTTATCGCAAAGGGGGTGCGGGTTTATCAGCCTGACCCCTACGGCACGGGCGTCGGCGATACGGTAACCTACACCTACCGGGCCTATCGTCCGCTCACCGCCTATCTGCTCAAAGAGTCCAGCCAATCCTTCTCGATTCTCTTAATGATTACGCCTCACGAAACCGTAAAAAGCACGGCCTGGATGTGGATGGCCATGAATTATGGGCACGACCTGCCCGAAGCAGAACTGATTGCTTACCAGGACAAAATTTTTAGCCAGGATCGCCCTATTGTCGAATCGCAGCGGCCCGAACTGCTCCCCCTCGACTTGCAAGCCGAACTGCATCTCCGCAGCGACCGCACGGCCATTGCTTACCGCAAATGGTTGAACCAATTGGGGCTAACCTTTGGAGCCGCTTAAGGTACTTTCGAGGTAAATGCTCAGCCATGTCATTTCGACCGTAGGGAGAAATCCCCGACGTTTTACTTTTACATGTTGTGCCCTGGAGATTTCTCGCTCCTTCGTCGCTCGAAATGACGATCCTGAGTAGTAACCTTTCGAGAAATTAATTATCCCAGTTGGTGTTACATCTTGTGTGCTGCATGACACAACACGCAAGATGTTTAAATTTTGGATTTACCAAACTCTTCAAACAATAAGGAGATGATTACGCAAAAAGAAATCTTGTAACAGGTGATCTTATTATTTGTAAACATGAGATTTTTATTTAATTTATTTGGGGAGAGAGAAAATCATGAACAAGCTTTATACTTACTACGGAAGTTTGCTGCTGCTGGTCGGTTTGCTACTGTTGACCGCATGTGGCGCAGCCCCGACAGCGCCAGCGGAGCCAACCCAGCCCAAAGAAGAAGCCGCCGCACCGGCCGAGGCCAACACGGAGGGCAAGGGCAAACTCGCCTTGATTATCATCGGCCCGCCCGATGATAACTCGTGGAATGAGGCCGGTTTCAATGCCTTGAATGCCATGAAGGCTAAAGGCTACGAGACAACCTATTCTGAAAGTGTGGCCCCCGCCGATGTGGGCCGGGTGCTGCGCGAACTGGCCGAAAAAGGCTTCCAGATGATTGTGGCCCACAGCTTCAGCTACCAGGATGCCGTTTTTGAGGTGGCCCAGGAGTTTCCCGAAACCAACTTTGCCTGGGGTGGGGGTATCAACCGCACCGCCAAAAATGTGGCCGACTACGACCAGCCTTTCTATGAGGCGGCTTATCTGGTCGGCATCATTGCCGGACACGTTTCCAAAAGCGGCAAGCTGGGCGCAATTTACGGCTTCGATATCCCGGTTTGCCACGCGATGGGTGAGGCGATGCTGGCCGGGGCCAAAACCGTCAACCCCAATGCTGAAGTGACCTCCACCGCCATTGGCGATTGGCTCGATGCCTCGAAGGGCAAGGAAGCAGCACTGGCTCAGGCCGATACCGGCGTTGACTTCTGGATTCAATGCGGCGAGGCGCCCACCGTCGGCGCGATTGAGGCGGCCAAGGAAAAGGGCGGCTTTGTGACCGGCTACGTGGGCGACATGACCGAGAACGGCCCCGATGTGGTGCTGGTCAACCTGATTTGGAACCTGGAACCCATGTTTGAAGATATGATGAAGAGTACTCTGGAGGGTAAATTCGACGCGCCGTACTATCGCTATGGCATTGCCCAGGGTGCGCTGGATGTGACTGTCAACCCGGCCCTGGCCGACAAGATTCCGCCGGAAGCGCTGAAGCAGGTCGAAGAGGCCAAAGCCAAGATTATCAGCGGCGAGTTGGAAGTGCCCTTTGTGCCGGAAACGGCCAAATAAATTGTGAATTGTGAATGGTGAATTACTTAGTAAACGTCTAAAATTTACTTCCCGTTTTGAGTTCCTACGAGTTCCTTTAGTTCCCTGGGAACTCATAGGAACTTAGGGAACTTATTTTTGGACAGTCACTTATAGGTAAACCATGACACAACGACTCTGGTACTTGATCCCGGTTAGCATTTGGCTGGTATTACTCTTGTTCGCCGCTCCGGCGGAAGCATGCGGCTGCGGCGCTTACATTCCCCGCGAGGGCGAGGGCACGGTGGTGCAGGAGCGCGCCTTAGTGCGTTGGGATGGGCAGACCGAGGATATTGTCATGGCTTTGGGCGTGCAGGGCAATACCACCGAAGCCGCCTGGATTATGCCCGTCCCCGTCGAAGCAACGGTACAACTGGGCCAAGCAGAACTGTTCGACACATTGCAAGAGCTGACCAAACCCAGGGTAGAATACCGCTATGGGCTGATACCGCCGGTCGCTTTGGGAGCCGGGGCTGCGCCGGATGGCGCGGTCGGAGGGGCTGCGCCGGTAACGCTGCTGCGACAGCAAACCTTAGGCCCATTTGAGGTCAGCACCCTGGCCGCCACCGATGCCACCGCTCTGAGCGACTGGCTGGCCGACAACGGCTACACCTTTCCCGACGGATTAGACGAGGTGCTGCAAGCCTATGTCGAACAGAAGTGGTTTTACATAGCCGCCCGGTTAACCTCCGGCGCCAACGGCCAGGAACTGAGCGGTGAACTCGACCCCTTGTGGATTACCTTTCCCTCCGACGAACTGATTTATCCTATGCGGGCTACTGCCCTGGCTACAGGAGTGATGCCGGTTTATCTGTATGTGCTGTCCGACCACCGGGTGGAGAAGGCCCAGACGTTTGGCGACAGCCGTGTTGCCTTTGCCGGCTGGATCGAGCCGGCTGCGCTGCCGGCTGAATCACCCCTGGCCCCATTTGTAGACCGCAAACTGTTTCTGACCAAATTCGAGGAGCGCATCTGGAACCCGCCAAGCGTCAACGATGATTACCGTTTCAGCCCGGCGGCTGCGGATGAGATATATTATGACGTTGAGATCGAGTACAGGTATGACATTGGCGGCGTACCGATTATTCTTCTGGTAATGGGCGGCGCATGCCTGGTGGGGTTGGTAATAATAGTCGGGGGAACGGTCCTGCTGCTATCCCGGCAGCGCCGGCGGACGGCAACTGCATAGTCAGCGTCCAAAATCCACGTCCCGTTTTGAGTTCCTGTGAGTTCCCTTAGTTCCCTGGGAACTTACAGGAACTTGGGGGAACTTATCTTTAGACGATTATATAATGCCCCCCCTTCGGGTTTAAGCGCAGGGCCAAAATACCCATTGTCTTAGGCCATCACTGTGTGCTATGCTAAGATAGCCAGTTTCAGTGGATCCAAATTTCCCGTAGGGTGGCATCCCTATGCCGCCCGCTGACGCATAGGGATGCGCCAGCTACGGTGAAAAATTGGATCTACTGAGTTTAAAAGATTTAGTTCATTAACAAAGAGGAGTGTCTCACCTATCGGGGCGATGCTGATCGCATCATTATCCGATGGAGACGCTCCTTTTTTGTTTCCGGGGCCACAGTTATGCCAGAGGACACAACGGGGATGAAAAATCGGGCTACGCCATCATTTGAATACATCTTATTTGATCTGGATGAAACGCTCTATCCACGCGAGTGTGGCCTGATGACCGCCATTGTGGAGCGAATTTTGCAATTTATGGTCCACAAAGTCGGCATTCCCGCCGATGACGTCCTGGAAAAAAAGCTCAGCTACAACCAGCAGCACGGAACGGCCCTGCGCGGCTTGATGCATGAATACCAGATTGACCCCCTGGATTACCTGGCCTTTGTCCACGATATAAATTTGGCCGATTTTTTGGGGGCCAGTCCGCCGCTTAATCAAATGCTCTACGACATCCCCCTGCGCAAGATTATCTTCACCAACGCCGATCACCTCCATGCGGAGCGGGTGTTGAACATCTTGCAGGTACGGCCTCATTTTGAGCAGATTATTGACATTACCAACCTTAATTACAAAAACAAGCCTGATCCCCTGGCTTACCAATATGTCCTCGATACGCTGGGTGTGCCCGGCGAGCGTTGCATTATGGTCGAAGACAGCCCGCGCAATCTGCTTCCGGCCAAAGATATGGGCATGACCACCGTCCTGGTCGGCGGAAACGGTCCCTCGATTGCCATAGATTACGCCGTCCCGACTATTTTCCACGTTGGCCCGGTCCTGAAAAATTTGCTTATGCGCCAGGGGCATTAGCCAGACCTGTTATGAACAACTATCAATTCAAACTGACCTTTGAAGTCCGTGACTACGAATGTGATTTTCAAGGTATTGTCAACAACGCTGTCTATCAAAACTACCTGGAACATACCCGCCATGTTTTTCTCAAAGAGCGCGGCCTCGATTTTGTGGAGTTGTCCAGGCAAGGGATAGATCTGGTGGTGATTCGGGTTGAGATTGATTATCTCTATCCACTGCGTCCGGCTGACCGCTTCTATGTGGGGTTGAACTTTGAACGTGTCTCCCGGTTGCGCTTTGGGTTTCGGCAAGACATCTTTCGCCTGCCGGATGAAAAACCCATTTTGCAGGCCAATGTTATTGGCACAGCGCTGAACAAGGCCGGTAGACCTTTTCTGCCGAAAGAATTGGAAGGGTTATTTCAAAACCTGCTTTTGTAAGCAAAATTAAAAGCGGCCCTGCTCAACAGCAGGGCCGCTTTTTTGTCAACTGCTTTAAATCGGCAGCGGTGCGGGTGATGGCGGGGGGGTCAATCGGGGCGACGCATCCGGCGAGTCTTTGGAAGGCGTCCCCTGCTGCGGAGGCGAAGATTGAGGCGTGGTATTGTTTACAAAGAGCGCTGCAAATTCAGCCGCATCAATGGTTTCCTCATCAATCAGGCGTTTGGCAATGAGATGCAGCATGTCAATGTTATCACGCAGAATCTGCAATGAGCGCTCGTGAGCCTCATCAACCAGTTGCCGCACTTCAAAGTCAATCTGTTCGGCTATCTCTTCACTGTAATTGCGCTGCTCACTAATTTGCCGGCCCAAAAAGATCAACTCGTCCTTGTCGCCAAAGGTGAGCGGACCTAATTTTTTACTCATGCCAAATTGGGTGACCATGGCCCGAGCCATACGGGTGATATTTTCCAGGTCACCGCTGGCGCCGGTAGTAACGGTGGGGAAGATGATTTCCTCCGCCGCGCGTCCCCCCAGGCCAACCGCCAGCCGGGCCTTAAAGGCTGACCGGCTGATTAATGTTTGGTCATCTTCGGGCAGGAACATGGTAAAGCCGCCCGCACCGCCACGAGCAATGATACTGACCTTGTGAACCGGATCGGCTTCCTCAATCAGATGGGCCACCAGAGCATGGCCGGCTTCGTGATAAGCAACCACCTCTTTTTCCTGGTCGGTAATTACCCGGCTGCGGCGCTCCGGCCCCAGGCGCACCTTTTCGATAGATTCCTGCAAGTCGGTCATGGTAATCTGCTTTTGGTTGCGCCGCGCCGCCAGAATGGCTCCTTCGTTGATCACATTTTCCAGGTCGGCCCCGGAAAAACCAACGGTGGCCTTGGCCAATGCTTCCAGGTTAACATCGCTAGACATGGGCTTGCCGCGCGCATGCACGTGCAAAATTTGCTTGCGCCCCTGCCAGTCGGGCCGGTCTAACACCACCCGCCGGTCAAAACGGCCGGGCCGCAGCAGGGCTGGGTCGAGAATGTCGGGCCGGTTGGTCGCGGCGACTACAATCACGTTGGTGTCGGTATCGAAGCCGTCCATCTCTACCAGAATTTGGTTGAGCGTTTGTTCCCGCTCGTCGTGGCTGCCGCCCAAGCCGGCTCCGCGATGTCGCCCTACGGCGTCAATTTCGTCCACAAAGATGATGCACGGGCTGTTGCGTTTGGCCTGGTCGAACAGGTCGCGCACCCGGCTGGCCCCCACGCCGACAAACATTTCGACAAATTCAGAGCCGGAGATGCTGAAGAAAGGCACACCTGCTTCCCCGGCCACGGCTTTGGCCAGCAGCGTTTTACCGCAGCCGGGCGGTCCCACCATCAACACACCTTTAGGGATACGCGCGCCCAGCGAGATAAATTTCTCCGGCTCGCGCAAAAATTCAACCACTTCGGCCAGTTCTTGTTTGGCTTCGTCCGCGCCAGCCACATCGTCGAATGTCACCGTCGGCTTATCACCGGTGAGCATGCGGGCGCGGCTTTTGCCAAAGCTCATCGCCTGGTTGTTAGACCCCTGCGCCTGCCGGACCATAAAAAAGAGCAGACCGCCAAAGATAATCAACGGCAGAACGGTGATAGCCAGCGTCCCCCAATCGCTCCAGGCGCTGGGTGGGATGACCTCAATATCAACCTTGCTCAACTCCTCTTTGGTCACACCCAGTTTCTCAAAACTGGTAAAGATGCTGACCCGCGACTCTTTGCGCGATTTGACCGGGGCCTTGTTGGATTGAAGATACTCGACAGTTATATCATCATCTTTAACACTGATCTTGGATATTTTGCCAGCTTTGATGTCGCTGGCCACGGTGGTAATATCCAATTCATTGTTATCTCTGGGGTTGGAAAAGATGCTAAAAATCAGCGCCGCTACAGCCAGCAGGATCAACAAATATACTATACTATTTTTAAACAGACCTGAATTCACACTTTCCTCCAGGGAGTATTTGGATACCCCTTTTCTGACAGAAAAAAGGCCACTTTACCCGTTTGTCGGGCAAAGATATTAAAAGTTGACCGTAATTATACCAAAACAAATGGGATTCGCCAACCGTATAAAACGTTAAACGTTGAAGGTTTGAACGTTTGAACGTTCTTTTCGTTTCCATACCGAATTTGGGAACAAGATAAAACGTTTAACGTGGAACGTTTTAACATTTAACCCTTACGGCACTACCTGAATGGTCCGCAAAATAAGCGCACCCAGATTGTCGGGTTGGCCCCGGCCTGGCTCAAAAATGGGCAAACGGGCTTTGGTATCAGCCGTGTAGAAACCGATGCGGATTTGATAATCGCCGGGTGCGGTTGTGGGCGGAATGGGAAGCTGATAGGGATCAACAATTAAATCGCCTACGCCCCAATTGCTGGTTGGCCTGACCCCGCCCTGCGGCTGGGTGTCAATTTGAGAAACAATTCCGCCCTGTGGTGTGGTTAGATGAATAAAGAGATTATAGTTGGCCGTAGGCAGCGTGACCGCCTGCCAAAAAAAAGTTAAGTTAATCGCTTCCCCAGCCTTGTATTGAATACGCGGAATCTCATAGGCATTGAGCACAATTTGCCCGCCCAGGTTGGCCCCCACCGGCACACGCGAGCCGCTACTGACCACCAGCGTCACCAGGGTGCGATTAGCCACCAGCGAAGTGGCCGGCGGGTCTTGATTAATCACGTTGCCGGGCGTTTCAGCGCTCCAATCCTCATACTTTTGCACCACCAAATCCAGGCTTTCCAGGCGCGGCTGAGCCTCTTCGTAGCGCAGGCCAATGACATTGGGCACTTCGATCAGCGGCGGCCCCTGGCTCAACACCACACCAACAGTTGTGCCAGGCGCTACCGGCTGGCCCGCTTCGATAGATTGGCGCACAATGGTAAAGGCCGGCAGGTCGGGGTGCGGTTCCTCGCCTTCAACCACCATCGTCAGGCCCAGGTTTTGTAGGGCCGAACGCGCTCCATTTTCCTCCAGGCCGATGATATAGGGCATGGCAATCTGGCCCGGCGCGAGTGTAGGCAGTCCCGACGAATTGCCGGCCGGTTCGCGGAAATAGGCAGCGTAAACGGCCACAAACAAAGGAATTAGCCCCATAATCGCCAGGATTGCCAGAATGCCCAGCACAAACATAAGTCCATCAAAGCCGCCTTTTTTCTGACGGGCCGCCTGCGCTGCCGGAACGTAGCGGCGGGCCGGGGGCGGGGGGGGCGGGGGCACAGCCGAGGGCGTCATAACTTTTTGCACCGGCGACCCCACCACCGACGAAATCGGGGCGCTCAGCCCAGCTTGACTTAGACCACCTTGCTGGAACAGGGTCAAGGCTTCGCGCAGGTGGTCGGCGGTCAGGAAACGCTCGTTGATATTTTTGGCCATGGCCGCGTCCACAATCCGGGCCAGCGGTTCGGGGATGCGGGGATTGATCTGGTCAACCGGAATATGGGCTTCGTAGATTTGCTTGCGGGCTACCTCCTGGTCGTCAACCCCGACAAAAGGGACCCGTCCCGTGAGCATTTCATACAAAATAATGCCAATGGCGTAAACGTCGGTGGCCGGCAGTACCCGGTCGCCGGAAGCCTGTTCTGGAGCAAAGTAGGCCGGTGTGCCCCAAACAACCTCACCCGCATCCATGGCGCTGTCGCCCAGGGCTTTGGCCAGGCCAAAATCGGTCACTTTTATTTGATTGTTGGGGGTAATCAGGATATTGCCGGGCTTCAAATCTCCATGCACCAGGCCGGCCCGGTGGGCCGTACCGACGGCAAAGCAGATTTGTGTCCCGTACTCAACGGCTTGATCAACCGGCAGTTTCCCATGCCCATCCAGCAGGGCGCGCAAATCAGACCCAGCGATCCACTCCATGACGATATAGGGCCGATTTTTATCCTGGCCAAAATCGTAGACCGCGACGATGTGGGGGTCGCTCAGTCGAGCGGCGCTCTGAGCTTCGCGGTGGAAATTGACCAAAAAGTTGGGATCGCGGGTATACTGCGGGCGCAGCGCCTTGACCGCCACCAACCGGCCCAGGGCCATATCCTGGGCCTGATATACTTCGGCCAGACCGCCTTCACCGATTTTCTTGATGAGCTGGTAGCGATCGTTGAATACTACCGGGAGTTGCAGTTCCATGCCTGCCGCCTTAACAGTTATTTGGGAGATCAAACAGTTAGAGATTGGAGATTGGAGATTGGAGATTCATGAATCTCCAATCTCTAATCTCACAAACCTGCCCCATTTTACCCCATGTAGCCAACTCAATCAAACGGAGGGATTCCTGATTTCTATTTCTCATATTTGTCGAACCTTCGTAATCCTCCTAAAATTGGGATAGAATTATGACTAACCACCCTGAACCTATCCAGTCTGCTCAACCGGCGCCTTTGCGCCGGGCCTGGCTTTATTTTTATCGCAGCTTGCAACTAAAATGCCCGGTTTGCGGCCAGTCGCCCCTGTTTGGCCCTTTCAGCCGGGTGCGCAGCCTGCACGATTGGTATGTGACCCTGCCCGGCTGTCCCCGCTGCAATTATGTCTATGACCCTGAACCTGGCTATTTTTTGTTGGCTTTCTGGATGTTTGATTATGGCTTTGCTGGTCTCTTCGGAATCACCCTATTTTTGACTCTCTATAATTACTTTGACCTTTCCATGCTCCAGGTATTGTGGATTACCCTTGCTGCCATTACTGTCTTCGCCCTGTTAATTGTGCGCCACTGCAAAGCCCTTTTTCTGGCGATGGATCATTACTTCTTCAAACATTAAAGAGACAAACCATGAAAATTACCAAAGCTGTTATCACCGCAGCCGGACGCAAGCAACGCACGTTGCCGCTGCAAACCTTGATTGATCGGGATGGGGCTGAAAAATCAGTCCTGGGTATTATCGTCGAAGAAGCGCTGCGAGCTGGCGTGGAGGAAATCGGGGTGGTGGTTCACCCCGGCGATGAGACCGCCTACGCCGCCGTAGCCGGCGACCATGCCGGCCGGCTTCATTTTGTCTACCAGGAAACACCCCTGGGTTACGGCCACGCCGTTTACTGCGCCCAAAGTTTTGTCGGGGCTGACCCGTTTTTGCACCTGGTAGGCGATCATCTTTACGTCAGCCGGGGCGAGACTGGCTGCGCCCGCCAGCTTGTCGAGATGGCCGAGGCCGAAGCTTCGGCTGTTTCAGCGGTCCACGCCACCCGCGAGAGCCTGCTGCCCTATTACGGCGCGATTGGCGGGCGGCGGGTAACGGGCCGCTCTAATCTGTATCGGGTTGAGACCGTCATCGAAAAACCCACCCCCACCGAAGCCGAGCAGCGCCTGATTGTGCCGGGGCTGCGGGCGGGGCATTATCTCTGTTTCTTTGGCATGCACGTCCTGACTCCTGCCATTTTTGACATTCTCGACCAGCACATCAAGGCCAGGGGGAAACAGGGCGGCGTCACCCTTTCCGCCGCTCTGGCCGAACTGGCCAAACACGAACAATACCTGGCCCTGGAAATTCAGGACTGGCGCTACGACGTCGGCGTTAAATACGGCCTGCTGACCGCTCAACTCGCCCTGGCTCTGAGCGGTCAGGATCGGGATGAGGTGTTGTCGAAGCTGCTGGAACTTCTGGCGGTACGAGGACTGAGGGCCGACAAGTAATTATGGGACTGGTCAATTAAGATTCCAAACGAAAACGTGGTAAAATAGAGCATATTATGCCAGAAATAAGCCGCTTTTTTGGTATCATCATTCGGATGTATTTTGACGACCATCCACCTCCTCATTTTCACGCCATTTATGGCAAGCATGAAGTAGAGATTGGTATCAACCCCATTCATGTTTTGCGGGGCGGTTTACCGCGTCGAGCCGAGTCGATGGTAATTGAATGGGCGGCCCTCCACCAGCCAGAATTGATGCGCAATTGGCATCAACTACATAATGACCAGCCAGCCGAGAAAATCGAACCGTTAGAATAAGGAGATTGATGATGTTTCCTCGCATTGCAAATGTTCGTCACCTTGAGGTATATCGTTTGGAGCTGACCTTCACCAATGGAGAGAAGGCAGAATTAGATTTTAAGGACCGAATTGTAGGCCGAGGCGGTGTTTTTGCGCCCTTGCAGAATATAGATTTCTTCAAGCAAGTGCGGGTTGACCCCGAAATTGGCACCCTCGTCTGGCCGAATGAAGTAGATTTTTGTCCTGATGTGCTTTATAGTGAAGCAACCGGAACACCTTTACCAGAATTTGAAACGGCTATTGAAGATGCAGTCTAATTATTATTCCGCTCACCTTTTCACTATTCACAATTAACAACCATGAGCCAACTCACCCAAATCATCACTGCTACCCACCCGGCTACCCGTAACCGCTCGCTCGACGCTTTTTGCCGTATGGCTTCCCTCAACAAACTTCTGGCCGAGTGCGAAGCCCTCGACCGGCTGCGGCGTAGCAGCGATAACCTCTACGAGCGGGTGCGGGCGCTGTTTTTCCTCTATGCCATCCACCGCTTTCATCTGCCCTTAAAAAGCGGCATGCAGAGCAAGGGTCTGATTCCCTTCGAGGGTTACACCAACCTGCTCAAGCGCCGCTTTGAAGAAGCCATCGAGATTTTTCTGGCCTTGCAAGCGGCCCACGGCCCCAACGAAGGCATCTCCAGCGCCCTGGCCGCGGCCTACCATAACCTGGGCTTCCAAACCCTGGCCGACCAGGTCCGGCGCAGCGTCCGCTCGGTGCGGGGCAACCAGTGGATGTTTCGCACCGGCCACCCCGCCGACCACCCCCTGCGCGTCCGCTCTGAACTGTTCGAGCGTTCCGAAAACACCCCCCTCTTTCCCATTCTCAAAGAAGCCACCCCGGTGCGCATGGATTTGACCCACAGCGGCTGGAGCGACATCTTCTTTCTGGGCATGGACTTTCCCGAAGGAGCGCGGGTGCTCAACATCTCCATTGACCTGGCTGTGCGCGACGGCAGCGGCAGCAGTCCGCAGCCGCCGGTGGAGGCCTATCTGCGGGTGATTGACCGGCCGGTGCTACGGCTGGTCAGCGTAGACCTGGGGGCCAGCGCCGAAATCACCAGCCTGGCCGAGGTGTTCGATTTTGCCCGCGATTACCTGGGACTGCTCAAAGCAGCGGTCATCGCCTCCGGCATTGTTCCGCCGGGCATGGAAGGGGCCGACCAACCACTGGCCGATCTACTAGCCCACCTGGTCAAACCCGGGCACGGCCTGGAAATTGTCAGCCGGGTCAACGGCATTCCCAAAGGCTCCCGCCTGGCCGTCTCGACTAACTTGCTGGCCTGCCTCATTGCCGTTTGCATGCGGGCCACCGGCCAGACCCGCAGCCTGACCGGCCAACTGGCCGAAGATGAACGTCGTTTGGTAGCGGCGCGGGCCATTTTGGGCGAGTGGTTGGGCGGCTCTGGCGGCGGCTGGCAGGATTCCGGCGGAGTTTGGCCGGGTATGAAGCTGATCCAGGGGGTCAAAGCGACTGAAGATGACCCCGAATTTGGCATCAGCCGGGGGCGATTGCTGCCCAGTCACCAGATTTTTACCCTTGACGATGTGGCTGAGGAAACCCGCCAAAAGTTACAGGACAGCCTGGTGCTGGTTCACGGCGGCATGGCCCAGGATGTCGGGCCAATTTTGGAAATGGTGACTGAAAAATATCTGCTGCGTTCCGAAGCCGAGTGGCAGGGCCGCCAGGAAGCCATCCGGATTCTTGATGAAATTGTGAGTCATTTAAAGCAGGGTGACGTGCAGGCCATCGGCGCAGCCACGCAACGCAACTTCAGTGGGCCAATCCAGGCCATTATCCCCTGGGCCACTAATCTGTACACCGAGACCCTCATCGAGCGAGCCAGCGCCGAGTTTGGTCCCGATTTTTGGGGTTTTTGGATGCTCGGCGGCATGTCGGGCGGGGGGATGGGCTTTATCTTTGATCCGGCCAAAAAAGCGGCGGCCCAGGAGCGGCTGCAACAATTGATGAGCGACACCAAGCGCCGCCTGGAACACGCCGTCCCCTTTGCCATGGAGCCGGTGGTCTACGATTTTGCCATCAACGAGCGGGGCGCCTGGGCCGATTTGCTGACCGGCCGCGCCGCCCTGATGCCGCCCGGCTACTACACCCAAACCGTGCCCGGTCTGCTCCGCCTTGAAGCGCGGCACTTATCCGCCTCACGCCGGGCCGAACTGGACCGCTTCGGCGAAGCCTGCCGGACCGACCCAACCCTGGCCGGCATGGTTCAAACGCTCTTTGACCGGCTGCTGCCGCAGTCCGAGGGTGGCGAAGCAAGCGGGCAAACGCTGGCGACTCTGCTGGAGGAGTACGGTTTTGACCGGGTCCAGCACGAGCAAATCAAGGCCGACCTGCGCAGCGGGCGGGTCGGGCTGGCCCAGAACCGGCTGCCGGTCAGCAGTAAAATCGAAGATGCTGGGCCAGAGGATGTTTTTGATGCCACCCAGGAGTTGCCGCGCCATTATTACGACCTCGGCATGGCGGCCCTGGCAGAGGGGGCGGTGGCGGTCGTGTCGCTGGCCGGGGGCAGCGGCAGCCGTTGGACCAAAGGGGCAGGCGTGGTCAAGGCGCTCAACCCCTTCTGCAAGCTGGCCGGGCGGCAGCGGACCTTTATCGAAGCCCATCTGGCCAAGAGCCGTCAGGTGAGCCGCCTGAGCGGCAACCCTCTACCCCACATTTTTACCACCAGCTACCTGACCCACAGCCCCATCGAAGCCTTTTTGCAGGCCGAACAGCAGTATGGCTACAGCGGGCCGCTGTACCTGTCGCCGGGGCGCAGTATTGGCTTGCGGCTGGTGCCAATGACCCGCGATTTGCGCTTTGCCTGGGAGGAAATGCCGCAGCAGTTGCTCGACGAGCAGGCTCAAAAAGTCCGCGAGAGCCTGCACCATGCCCTGATCGAGTGGGCGCGACAAACCGGTGAGGGCAGCGATTATACCGACAACCTACCTTTGCAATGTCTGCACCCGGTCGGCCATTGGTATGAAATCCCTACCCTGTTCCGCAACGGCGTGTTGGCCCAATTGCTGGCCGAGCGACCTAACTTGAAGTATCTGCTGCTGCACAATATTGACACCCTGGGGGCCACAGTTGACCCGGCCTTACTGGGCTATCACCTTGAGCAGGGGGCGGACCTGACCGTCGAGGTCATCACCCGTCGCATTGACGACCGGGGCGGCGGCCTGGCCCGCATTGACGGTCATCTGCGCCTGATTGAAGGGCTGGCCCTGCCGCGCGAAGAAGTGGAGTTTCAATTGTCCTACTACAACTCCAACACCTTTTGGATTGACCTGGATCGGCTGCTGGCTACCTTCAACCTCAGCCGAGCCGATCTGACTAACGAGGAAAAGGTAGCTAACGCCATCCGCACCCTGGCCGCGCGGATGCCAACTTATATTACGCTGAAAGATGTCAAGAAGCGCTGGGGGAAGGGCCAGGAAGATATCTTCCCGGTGGCCCAGTTTGAAAAGTTGTGGGGCGATATGACCGTGCTGCCGGAACTGAAGTGCCGCTTTGTGGCTGTGCCGCGCATGCGCGGCCAGCAGCTCAAAGAGCCAGCCCAACTCGACGGCTGGCTGCGGGACGGCTCGGCGGCCTATGTGGAGTCGCTGGGCGATTGGACATAATCGCGTGACTGCTCAGCCATGTCATTTCGACCGCAGGGAGAAATCGTCTAGTTCCTCGGTAGGTCGGTGCCAGTAAACCATGTCATTTCGACCGCAAGGAGAAATCCCTGATACCTTACATTTACATGGTGTGCCCATGCAGCATCCGCAAACCATTGAGCTAACCGAATACCAACCCGTCACCTTCCCTGCCGAAGCCATCTCGCCCGCCGTCGGGCAGGCGCTGTGGGCAAACTACAGTCAGCAGGTCGAAGTGCAAGAACCCTCCTTCAAAACAGGGGGGCAGTGGCGGCTGATGGCTCAGGGGTGGGTGGGCCATATTCCGTTGACTCCCACCTTTCACGTGGCCCTCAAGCCCAAAATCGAACTCAGTAACTTGTTTCGGATGTGGGAGTATGCCTACCGGCTCAACAGTTTTCGCTTGCTAGAAGGATTGGTCGCTTGCCAATCACTGCCGGAATTTTACGAGCGGCTGGCCCACGTGCTGGTTCGGCGGGTGCTAGAGCGAGGACGCAAAGGTTTTTATCGGGCCTATTTAGCCGAAACAGACCACCTGCCCTACGTCCGGGGGCGGCTGGCGGCGCAGCCTGCTGTGCCGGGGCAAGTCAAGCTGGCCTGCCACTTTGAGGAGCATACCGCCGATGTGGCCGACAACGGCATTCTCGCCTGGACGCTCGACCGGATTGCCCGCAGCGGGTTGTGCTCCGAGCGCGTCCTCCCGACAGTGCGCCTGGCCTATCGCGCCCTGCATAACCTGATCACACCAACACCCTATCAGGCCGGGGACTGCGTGGGGCGTGTCTACCACCGGCTCAACGAGGATTACCGGCCCATGCATGCCCTGTGCCGTTTCTTTTTGGAACACAGCGGCCCCAGCCATTCCCCTGGCCCCCATCCCATGCCGCCCTTTCTGGTGGACATGGCTCGCCTGTACGAACTGTTCGTCGCCGAATGGCTCAAGGCCCACCTGCCGCCCCATTGGGATCTCAAAGCGCAAGAACGGGTTGATTTGGGGCAATCCAGCGCCTGGCAGTTTCAAATAGATTTATTATTACACGAAAAAGAAACGGGTGTCCCGCAGGTTGTGCTCGATACCAAGTACAAAACCGATACCATGGCCAGGGATATTGCCCAGGTAATCGCCTATGCCAAAATCAAAGGCTGTCGAGAGGCGGTGTTAATCTACCCTACTCCGCTGAGTCATCCCCTGGATACCACTGTTGACGGTCTGCGTCTCCGTAGTTTGACCTTTGCCCTGGCTGGCGATTTAGAGCAAGCAGGTCAAACGTTTCTGCAAGAATTACTCCCTCGAAAATAGTAACCAGTAGTCAGTAATCAGTAGTCAGAAAATTATTTTCATCATCGGTGGAGTACCACAGGTTTGTGAACACCCCTAAAAAATAGACGGCAGTCAGGGATTTCCCCGTCTACCGTCTACCGACTACTGTCTACTTGAGATGCGCTTACCCCTGGGGGCCAAAGGCGTTGACGCGCTCCGGTTGAATCTTATAGGTCAAACGGACCTCGCTAGCCTTGCGGAAGGGATAGGTGTCCGCACCCAAATATTTTTTAGCCAGGCTGTCAATATGGGCATCTGCCCCTTCAGTAGTAATATCTACTACCCGGCCTCGAATCTCAATCCAATAATAGGCGTTTTCTGGATCAACCAACAGCATCGTGGCGATCCCATTCTTTTTTAGGTTTTTATCCTTCTGCCGCCCTTGAGCCGAATTAAAGCGGACATACGTGCCGTCATAATCTACCCAAACCGGGTTGACCTGAATCAAGCCGTCGGGCAGCAGGGTAGCCAGGTTGCCGATAACCGGCCGTTCAAAAAGCGCCAGGTGACTCTCAGGAATTGTCTGGTTTGCCATAATCTCACCCCTCTAAAAGTTAATAAGTTTCAGTAGATCCAAATTTCCCGTAGGGTGGCATCCCTATGCCGCCCGCTGACGCATAGGGATGCGCCAGCTACGGTGAAAAATTGGATCCACTGAGTTTAATCTTGAGGTAAGATTATACGGACTGTAGTCCGTTTGTCAAGTCAGGAAGCGTTTCCTAATGCAGAAACGGGGGGCCTTTTCGGATTAGCCCTCACCCCCAACCCCTCTCCCAATGGGAGAGGGGTTGGGGGTGCTAGGGCCGATACCCACCGTTTTTTTCCGAATATCTCTTCTGAGACTGCACTAATAAACCTTGCCTCGACCGCCTAAACGCTGCACGTGTTCTGGGTCATAGCAGTCGCCAAAGCGGGTTTTGGGCAGGCTTTCCTTCTTTTTCATCAACTCGATATATTCGGTCTCATCCACCATGGCGACAATGCGGGCGATGCTGGCTTCGCCGTCCACAAAGCGCCAGGGGAAACAGCCCACCTGCACCCGCCGGTTGACCAGCAAATCAATATCGCCGCCGACGCACTCGGCGTGGATGATACCTTTGGGGAACATCCACAGGTGCATCATCTGGTACATATCTTTGGTAAAATATTCGGCCAGGGGTTTGCCGTATTTCTGACGAAAGTGTAAATCGGCGTCCTCAGCCTGGGCCGGCATCCAATCGCGGATTTTGGTATTCATGGGGTGGTCGGCGCTGCCGCAGTCCACCCCAATCCATTTGATTTTCTTTTGCTCACACCAATGGGCAAAGCGGGCATCGGGGCCGGGGTGCATAACCATGTAACGGACCTCGTTGCCGTAGGGCTGGTCCCAGCCAAAGTGGTGATAGCCGGTGTGAATGATCAGGATGTCATTTTCCTTCACCTCCACCCGCGCTTCGATCATTTCCGGGTCATACACATCGTAGTCGCCGCAGACATCGCTCACATCCACAATGGCGGCCTCGCCGGCGAGAAAGTCAAAGTCCAGTTGGGCAATATCTTTGCCCGGCGTATAAAAGTGAATCTCGCCGTCCAGGTGGGTGCCGATGTGGTTACTGTGCGTCACCACCTGGCCGTTGGCCCCGTTGGGGGCCAGCCGTTTGAAGTATTTGACCTGCAAGGGTTCATAGGTGGGCCAGGGCGGGGTACCGATGCCCAGGGGGATGGATAAATCTATGAATTTCATTACTTAATCTCCTTCGAAAATAGTAATCAGTAGTCAGTAGCCAGAAAGATATTTTCATTCCTGGTGGCGTGCTCTGGCTCGTGAACACTCCTTTGAAAATAGTAGACGGTAGACATGGGTAATATATCCCTGCTACTTGCTACCTTTTCATTATCAGTAGCGTGCTCAAACTTATGACGCTCATGTAGGATTCTAGGTGAAAAGGGGAAATATGGTATACTCTGACCATAATTTGTCATAAATAGGAGATGGACAATGGCCATGCGCTTTCCCCTAACTGATTTGCTGGATGAGCAAGAAAGTTACAACTTTCTGTTGAAAACGCTCCATCCTGATGGGATGAAATGTAAACAGGGCCATGCCCTGCCGCCAGACCAGAAACCGCATGACCGCCGTCGTGATCCCATTTTTGATTACCGGTGTCGAATTTGTGGCAACGTCTTTAACCTTTTCACCGACACCGTCTGGCAAGGTAGCCAGTACGACTGCCGGAAGATAGTGCTGATCGTGCGGGGGGTGGCTCAAGGCACCCCCACCCTCCACTTAGCGGATGAACTGGAAGTGGACTATGGAACCCTGTTGGAACGCCGGCATCGGCTCCAAAAATTGGCACTGGCACACAAACCGGACACCGCTCTGACTGATGAGGAGACAGAAGCCGATGAAATGTTCCAAAATGCGGGGGAAAAGGGCACCAAACATGCTGACCCTGATGACCCCCCCCGCCGACGAGCCAACAAACGACCCGGTAAAGGGACGATGGCCAATGACCGCCCTCCGGTTTTGGGGGTGGTCGGGCGTGAAGCTGGTCAAATTCGACTGGAGGTCTGTGACGATACCCAACAAGCCACCATTCAGCCTGAGGTCGAACAGAAGACCGAGCCGACCACCACCCTCTACACGGATGAGAGTAACGCCTACAATCGGGTCGCTGGAACAGGTCGGGGGCACGGCACGG
Source organism: Anaerolineales bacterium (assembly GCA_015075405.1). Lineage (GTDB taxonomy): Bacteria > Chloroflexota > Anaerolineae > 4572-78 > J111 > DSQQ01. The sequence continues at coordinate 1,162,738 of JABTUK010000005.1, read as the reverse complement.
TCTGCCACTCTCAGAAAGAATGGGCGCGGGACGACGATGGTGATGGTATCCGGGAAGTCCATTGCAACACCATGGAAGGCATCTGGACCGGCTTGCGTAACTTTCTACGGCCCTTTCGCGGCGTTCACAAAAAAACTTGGCTCAGTATGTGGCCATGTTTGAGTGGTCTCATAATCTCAAACGGGTCACTCCTGACTTCTTGAGAACTTTGATGCTACCTCATTTCACCTATTTACCTACATGAGCGACTTATGAACACTCCTTTATTCAGCATCGTAAGCGGCCAGGGCTGTTGGCAGAACCTGGGTGACTGCATTTCCGGCGGCGGGCAGGCCGACCAAAATGGCGCTGATGATTTCCTCCCGCGATGCGCCGGCCTGCTTGGCCGACTGGACGTGAAAGGGCACACCGCTTTCCAGCCGTAACGCCGCCAGCACGGCCAGATAGGCCAACTCTTCGGTTTTTTTGTCCAGCGCGCTGGCCTGATCGAGACCGCTGACGGCTTGCATCCAGGCCTGGGCGTGCTGCGGGGCCTGGGTCAAAAAGGTTTGGAAGGCATTGCTGATTTGGGGTGGTTGGTTGCTCATAGGGGTTTCTCCTTCAAAACAGTGTCAGGTGTTATAGTATCATGTGTCAGGTGAGGAAGTAGCCTATATACCCAGGCCAAGTTGCAGGCTTTTTTGAGGCTCACCCTTATGCCCCAACTGTTGGGCAAATTCCTCAAAGTCGGTTGCCGTTATGGAGACTCTGGGATTATAGCCTACCTTTTGCCAAAATTGCTTGAGGGTTTCAAACGTTACCAACGAAGCAACACGGGCAAGGTCAATCCGCATCAAAATTTCTTTAGTATAGGGTCTTTTGGCATCGGTGAAAACAATTGAGCCAAGAAATCGGGTAACTATCTGACTATTGAGCAAAGAAGCAGTGAATAAAGCTTCTATGTAGGTATCAAAACCCAGAAAATAGCAGGTATCATCCAGCAGCACCGGGCGGTTATCAATGGGGCAAACCAGAGAGAAACAAGGTTCTTTATATAAACCGGAAATAGCCACCTTGTAAGGCTTGAAGGAATACTCCCCTATACCAAAAATAGAAAAGCGGGGTTTATCCCGGTATATCCGCGATTTGCGCCGAGCAAAATATTCGCTGTTTTTGGTCAAATAGCTCCATAGCTTGGGGAATTGTTGCTTTAATCCTGCGGTATCTTCACCCAAAAAATGCTGGGTAACAATCACTTTTTTTCTGGCTTGAGCCGACTCGAAACTCCGCAGGTCGGAACTTTTTAGCAGCCAATAGTTGGTTTCCGGCTCAATATCCACAAGCTCGTTATTTCCATTGGTATAGGCTCCATTTTGCCCATCGAGTTCCATAATTTTGGCACAATCGTGTTTCAGACCGTGTCGCCAGAGGAATGGCGACACTCCATCTAATTCATAGGTGGTTTCGTAGCTCTCAATATCGGACACAAATTGATGGCGGGTCCAACCAAAGCTTTTGGTTATATCGGTGGGGCGCTTTAGCGTAGTCACTTTACAAACAAAGGTTGCCGGCTGGCCCATCTCTAATACCAACAGCGAAGCATCAACGGCGGCATTAAATTCGCGGGCAGCATCTATTTCAAGGGCCTGCATGTTCGAGATACGAAATGGCTGCTCAAGGAGTGCCTTAACCATATTTTTGATAACAGCATTTTTGCAGAGCAAAGCCAATGTGCCCCGCCGGTGAGAAAACAATTTTAACAAGCGAAGTAAAACAGCTTCACCCAAGTCGAAATTGCTCTTGCCGGTCATGGCATCTAAACCATTCAAAGCTTTGAGATTACGCTTGGGGGGTAGGTTACGAGAATTTAGCCCGCCCAGTTCAGCATTTGTTACCCAGGGAGGATTGCCGATGATAAGAAGACTAACCGCATTTAGAACTTCAGGAGAAAACTGATGGGTAAAAATGTCATCCTGATGAAGTTCAATTTCTGTAGTGGGCCGGCTTCCCTGTCTTACCTGGGTCAGCAAATTTAGTTTCAGTTGCCATTCGTACTTCTGTTGAATTTCAACCCCATACACCAGTTTGGCAGTAGGGAAATATTTTAACGCGCCGAGAATAAAATTTCCTAATCCATAGGTTGGCTCGATAATCACTTGCGGGGAGATTGGCAGATTAGCCAGACAGCGACACACCTGATCTACCAAACGGGGAGGGGTTTGAAAATCTCCCCATTCACGCTCCTGGGGTGTCTCCTCGCCTTCGACGGGCGACGCCAAAACTTGCCGAAATTCAGCCCAGGTCTTTTGATCAGGGAAAAAAGATCGAATTCCAGTTAACGCTTTCAGCCTTTTGTTGGCCTGGTCAAAATCACCGTAAGCGGAAGCAAGCTCAAACAGTAGGGGATGATCAGCCCCGGTGCGATATTCTTTGGCGGCTTCGGCAATAAAGCTAGTCTGACTCATAGGATCTTTATGATACCCGCTATGTTTTCGGTCAAACTTACCACTCGCCCATATTGCAGCCGCCACTGAAGAGCATTGGAAATAGTCAGGTAGCCTAAATGAGGAGGGGACTGCAAAATTTCATCGGCCAAGGTGTTATAAACCACCTCATCGCCAGGCAGGTTACGGTCAGAGAGAAAAGCAAGAATATCGTCTCGATTTCCATCCCGGTTAAGGATTTCAAGGATTCCACGCGTTGTTTGGTAATCGGCGGTGCGGCTCTTATCAATAAAAGCGCAGGTGAGAAAGTTCAGGGTCGCCACTCTATCTGATTGATTATCGCTTTTATCGTAGACAAGCAACAACAGGTTGTAACCGAGTCCATATATTTTTTGCCGGGCGGAACGAAAAGGGCATGAACTTTGGGGCTGGCGAATTGAAGTGACTTTGATATCCGTCTCGATGGAGGGTAAATCTAGCCCCAAAGCAGAACTTCCCGCTTCCAACGTATAAAGCGACTGCAATCTTGCCCGAAATTTATGCTCAATAAACGTGCCAACCGCTTTCCCATCGGTAATGCCAAACAGTTCCGGGTAAACATGAGGCTCCATGCAAAAAACTTTTGCCGTAGTCACAAGTTCGGTTAAAGTTAGCGGCGGCTGCTCCACCATCAACAAATTCCCCTCAACCGCTCAAATGCGGCCACAAACGCCCCTTCCGGCGCGAGCAGCACCCCCGCGCCAACCTGCCCAATGCCTGGTGTTTTGTGCGCGATGCCGGTATTCAGGCGGGGCAAAATGCCGGTTTCCATAATTTTGCGCACGTCAATGCCCAGCGGCGTGCCCCGGAAATTGAAGTGGGGAATGGAAAAGGCTTCGCTTTCGCCGAAGCAGATTTCGTACATCTCCAGCGTGGCTTCGACGGCATCGGCCGGCGTGCCGCCGACAAATTTGGTGATGGCCGGAGCCGCGGCCATGGCAAAGCCGCCGAAGCCGGCGGTTTCGGTGATGGTACTGTCGCCGATGTCGGGGTTGGCGTCGGCTTCGCTGTAACCGGGGAAGAACAAGCCCTGCACGACGCCCGCCGGGGCGGTGAACCACTCGCCCGGAAAGCCGGCCAGGCGGATGCCGAAATCGGTGCCATTGCGGGCCATGGTGGTCACAATGCTGCTGCCGGCCATCTCCGGCCCTTCGGCGGCTTCGGTCATGGCTTTGGCGGCGGGCATGCTCAGATTGAGAAAAAAGTGGTCGTTGCTGTCTATAAATTGAAAGACGGCTTTGGCGACTTCAGGGGTCGAGGTGGCGATGAGATGAGGGGTAATGACCCGCAACAGCAAACTCGTCCCGGCCCGGTTGCGATTGTGGCACTCATCGCCCATGTGCAGGGCTTGGCTGATGAGGCCGCGCAGATCAATCCCGCCTTCAATCTGGGCGATGGCCCGTTGGAGCGCCGGGTAAAGGGTCTGCTCCATCCAACGCAGCCGTTCATAGACCTCCGGGCCAAACGCGCCGTAGCGCAGCACCTTGCCCAGGCCCTCGTTCTGGGTGGCATAGGCTTTATTGCCAAATGCCTTGTTTTCGATGATAAAGACCGGCATCGAGGGCGAAATAATCCCGGCCATCGGCCCGGCGGCGTGATAGTGATGGCAGGGCGCAAATTCGATCTCCCCGCTGGCGGCCAGTTCGGCGGCCTCGTCCTCGGTTTTAGCCAATCCTTCGTAGACCAGCGCGCCCATCACCGCGCCGCGCTGCGGGCCGCACATCCGCGCCCAGGTAATCGGCGGGCCGGCGTGGAGGATGAGTTTGTCATGGTAGCCGGGAATGGTTTCCCTGGCTACCCCCATACCAACCAGGTGCGGCCGGCCTTTCTGGATGATTTCGACCACACGGGCGTTAACTTCGTCAATATCCACGCCGGTTTTGGTAAAAAGTAGATGCGGCACGCCCTCTTTGGGCGGCCGCCAGTCCGCATTAATCACATTGACCTGCTGCTCGGCCAGACTTTCGGCAAAAGCAGCCAGGCCAACGTTGACGACGGTGAGGGGTTGAGTAAAAAGGGATTGGATAGTTTGAGTCATTTGTTATCTCCCGATGAGGCGAGGAGACGAGGACACGAAGAGGCGAAGAGAAGAAATTATCGCCTCCTCGCCTCACGCCTCCTCGCGTCTATTTTACAATCAACGCCGCCAGCTTCGCCGCTGCCGCATTGCTGGGCAGCACGAGCATGCCGCTGGCTTCCAGCGCGGCGACCTGCTTGCTCAAGCGCTGTGGGTCGGCCTCCGTGCCGGTGACGGCGCCAACCACTATCAATTCGTGGCCGCGCCCGGCGGCAGTGGTTTTCATCTGGCGGATAGCCGGGCCAAGTTCGCTGGCCGGGTCGGGGTGCGCGCCGTAGCCCAATACCACGTCGAGCATGACTACCGCCACAGAGGGGTCGGCGGCTTCGCGCAGCATCCGCCGCATCCGCAAATCATTGTCAATCATAGGGTGAGGCCGGCCTACGGTAAATTCGTCCTCGCCCAGGTCAACCACAGTGTGTTCCTGCGACTCGGTGGCCCGGGGGAGCTGCCATTGTTTGTTGGGGGCAATGTTCGACCAGACCCCGCCCACCTGCTCGTTCCACAGCAGCAATGTTTCGGCGGCCAGGGTGCCGCCGCTGAACAGGCCGCGTAGATACTTTTGTTCCGGCTTGAGCAGGGTTCTCAGGTGGGTCGCCTGCGTGACCAGATCGAGCCGTTCCATTTCCAGCACCGCAGCCGCGTCCGGGCCTTCATACCCTTCCACTTGAGCGGCTGCCAGATAAGCCGCCTCTTGCAGCGTGCGCGCCGGGATCGCTCCGGCAGCCAGTTCCGGGTCGCCGCCCAGAAAACAGACCACGGCCGGTTTGTCGCTGGCCTGCACCTGGCCCAGGATTTTTTGCATGACAGCCGGATCGGGCGGCTTGGAAACCAGCAGCAAAACCTGCGTGGCCGGGTCGGACTGCAAGGCTTTGAGGCCTTCTAGCATCATCAACCCGCCAACGCTGGCCTTGACATCACGCCCGCCGACGCCAAGGGCCTGCGACACCCCCACGCCCAATTTCGCCAGCAGGGTGCTGACCTCTTGCAAGCCTGTACCGGAGGCTGAGACAAGGCCGACCGGCCCGCGCGGGACCGCATTGGCAAAGCCCAAGGCCGCCCCGTTGATAATCGCCGTGCCCGCGTCCGGCCCCATCAGCAGCAGACCGTGGTCGCGGGCGTAGGTTTTAAGGGCAACTTCGTCTTCGACCGGAACATTGTCGCTGAAGAGGAGTACGTGCAGGCCGCTGCGCAGGGCCGACCAGGCTTCGGCGACGGCGTAGCGCCCGGCCACCGAAATGACGGCCAGGTTAGCCGCCGGGTTATTTCTGGCCGCGCCGCGCAGGGTTTTGGGCCGAAACTCGGCAGTGCCGCCGCTGCCGGCTTTTTGGGCTAACAGGCTTTCGGCTTTGGCCAGGGCGGCCTGGCTGGCCCCATTCTCGCCGGCAGTCAGGACGGCAATGACCAGATCATTGGGGCCGGCGGCCTGGGCTTCGGCGGTGAGCAGGCCAGCCTCTTTGAGCATGGCTTTGTTGGCCTCGGTGGCCATGATAACGGCGGCGTCCTGCACCCCGTCCAGTTTGGTCAGCTCCCTGGCGACCAGCATCAGCGCAACCGAGTCATAATATTGGCTGGGTTTGATCAGGGTTTGGATGGACATCGTGAACCTTCTTTCTTACCTCAAACCAAATTTGTTATACTATAACCACCAGGCTGATTATACACCCGCCGGGTGAATTGATAAATTTTGCGCATAAGGCTAAGGCTGATACAGTGTTGACTCATATTTTTGGGACGTGAGGCGTGATATGTGATGCGTTAGGATTTTAGGCAAAAAACCTCACGCGTCACGCATCACGTTTCACGAGGTTTTGCCAAATCAAAGTAGATGGGGGTAAAATTGTGGCTCATCAAGTTGGCACAACTGAGGGACGATGCCGTCACCATTAAACGCTTGGAGTCGAGCCTTTGGACGAGTTTTCTCGGTTAAAGCCTCGACTCGCCTTGTATTAAGGAGGTGAAACGAGGGGATTAATTGTCAATAGTGAATGGTCAATAGTGAATGGTTAACTTAAATCCAAGAGGAGGATGAACTGATGAAGAGATTATTCTTACTGTTGCTTGCTATCGTGGGTTTAGGGTTGATTGCGGCCTGCGGGGCCGCTCCCACGCCCGAAACCGTCACCGTGGTTGAAACCGTTATCGTTGAAAAGGAAGTGGAAAAAGTGGTGACGGTTGAGGTTCCGGCTCCCGCGCCTACCGAAGCGGCGATGGAAGCCAAGACGCTGGTGGTCTTTGGAGCCTATGCCACCGCCATCGAAGAACCGTGGGATGGGGTGATTCACGCGGCCCTGAATAAAGCCCAGGAAGAAGGCCGGATTGAATATACCTACACCGACGACATCGGTTATGCCGGCGACATGGAGCGCATTCTGCGCGAAGTGGCCGAACAGACCCAGCCGGACATCATTTTTGGCGACGCCTTTGGCAACGAAGAGGCGGTGCGCCGCGTGGCCGCCGATTACCCGGACATCGCCTTTGTCTTCGGCTCCGGCGGCGGCCCGGCCGAACCCAATTTCTCTGTTTTTGACAACTGGATCCACGAGCCGGCCTATTTGAGCGGCATGCTGGCCGGCGGCTTGACCAAAAGCAATGTCATTGGCGTGGTCGGCGGTTTCCCCGTGCCCGAAGTGAACCGCATCGTCAACGCTTTTATCGCCGGGGCAACGGCGGTCAACCCGGAGGTGGATGTCAAAACCACCTTTATCAATAGCTGGTTCGACCCGGCGGCGGCCAAAGAAGCAGCCCTGGCCCAGGTTGACGCGGGGGCCGACGTTCTCTTTGCCGAGCGCTTTGGGGTCATCGAAGCGGCAGCGGAAAAGGGTCTGTACGCCTTTGGCAATATGAGCGACCAGAAAGAGCTGGCCCCGGAGCACGTGGTCAGCGGGCCGGTCTGGAATATGAACCCGACGGTGGATTATGTCATCAAACAGGTGGCCGGTGGGACCTACACCGCCCAGGACTTGAAGGATTTCAGCATGGTGGCCAAGGGCGGCGCAAGTCTGGCCGCCATTAACGAGGATGTCCAGGGCGGCATCCCGGCGGAATTGGTCGAGCAGGTCAAGGCCAAAGAGCAGGAGATTATCAGCGGCCTGTTCCGGGTTGACATTGCCGAGGCCCAGCCGCCGGCGTCGTCGAGGGCAGCAGCGGAGTAAAGCCAGCAGGGGTGCAGGGGAGCAGAGGTGCAGAGGGGAAATCACCCCTGCACCCGTGCCCCTCCGCTCCCCTGCTCGTTTAAAGGTTTCCCGTGGACGAAATTCCTGCCATCGAACTACGCCACATCACCAAACGCTTTGGCGCGCTGGTCGCCAACGACCAGGTAAACTTTTGCTTGCGCCGGGGTGAAATTCATGCCTTGCTGGGGGAGAACGGGGCGGGCAAAAGCACCTTGATGCGCATCCTTTACGGCCTGTACCACGCCGACGAGGGTGAAATCCTGGTCAACGGCCAGCCCGCCGAAATCAGGTCACCCAAAGATGCTATTCGCCTGGGCATTGGCATGGTCACGCAGCACTTTGCCCTGGCCGCGCCGCTGAGCGTGACCGAAAATATCATCCTGGGCTACACCGGCTCGCTGCGGCTGAACCTGGCCGAAGCGCACCAAAAAGTGGCCGAGGCTGCGGCCCACTATGGCCTCGACGTGGAGCCGGCGGCGCTGGTCAAAAATTTGTCGGTGGGGCAGCGTCAGCGGGTGGAAATTCTAAAGGCGCTGTATCGCCAGGCCAGGGTGTTGATTTTGGACGAGCCAACCGCCGTGCTGATTCCGCAGGAAGTGGAGCAGCTTTTTGCTACCTTGCAGCAGCTTCAGCAGAGCGGTCTCTCCGTTATTTTTATCAGCCACAAGCTGAATGAAGTCATGACCATCACCCAACAGGTGACGGTGCTGCGGGGCGGCCAAGTCATCGGCTCGGTGGCGACCGGCGAGACCACCCCGGCGCAACTGGCCCGCATGATGGTGGGCCGAGAGACGTTTGGGGTCAACAGGGACCTTGCCGGAGATGCTAAACCCGCTGGACAAACTGCCGTTTTGCAATTGGAGCGGGTGGCAGCCCTGGACCGCCAGGGCTTGCCAGCGGTGAAAAATATTTCGCTCGACGTATTTGGCGGGGAAATTGTGGGCCTGGCCGGGGTGTCGGGCAACGGGCAGGTCGAGCTGGCCGAGGTGCTGGCCGGAACGCGCCGGCCCAGCAGCGGGCGGATTGTGGTCGCCGGGCAGGAGGTAACTGGGGCCGGGCCGGCCGAGATGATGGCCGCCGGGGTGGGCCGCATCCCCGAAGACCGCCACGCCAGCATTGTCGGCGAGATGACGGTGGCCCAGAATATGGCCCTGGAACACCTGGGCCGCTTTGCCCCCAACGGCCTGCTGGACCGCCGCCGCATGCAGCAGCACGCCGAAAAGTTGATTGCCGAATATCAAATCAAAGCCGCGCCGGGCGATAAAATCCGCACCCTGTCCGGCGGCAACATGCAAAAGGTCATCCTGGCCCGCGTCTTCGAGCAGGAGCCGCAGGTGATTATCGTCGCCCAGCCCACCCGCGGCCTCGACGTGGGCGCGACCGAGTACGTACGCGGCCGGCTACTGGAACAGCGCAATCGGGGCGCAGCTATTCTGCTCATCTCTGAGGATTTGGACGAGATTCTGGAGTTGTCGGACCGGATTGCGGTGATTTACGAGGGCGAGATTATGGGTATTCTTTCGGCGGCAGAGGCGGATACGGAGCGGCTGGGGCTGTTGATGGCGGGGGTGAGGTGATTCAGATGGGGATTGGGGAGGGTAAGTAATCGTCTAAAAATAAATTCCTTCAAGTTCCCAGGGAACTAAGGGAACTGGTAGGAACTCAAAGTGGGAAGTAAATTTTGGACGCTTGACTAAGGCGAGGGATGAACCTTTTTCGGAAAGTTCGTGATATAATATCGGTATCCCTCTTATCAGGAGTTGGCGGATGAATTGGCAAGATTATATTACCGTTGATCCAGCTATTTGCCAGGGTCGTGCTTGCATCAAAGGCACGCGAATCATGGTTTCTGTGGTACTCGATAACCTGGCCGCTGGGTTGAGTATTACGGAAATTATCAACAGTTATCCCTCTCTAACCTCAGAAGCGATCCAGGCGGCTATGGCTTATGCCGCCGAATTAGCCCGTGAACGGGTCGTGGCCTTACCTGCTTGAATGATGAAATTCAAAATTGACGAAACAGCACGATATAAGGAAGTGTCTTGAAGGTTGTTGCTCGCCTGATTAAGGCTTTAGCTACGGAGGAGTTAGAGCGATATTTGTGGATAGTAGACGAAAAGCGGATCAGGGTTAGGGGTTGAACGTTGCCAGATCGCATTGCCGTGATTTATGAGGGCGAGATTATGGGGATTCTTTCGGCGGCAGAGGCAGATACCGAGCGGATGGGGCTGTTGATGATAGGAGTGAGGGACGGATAACAGTCTCAAATTCTTTGCTTCAACAATAAAGAAATACCTCAGGATAGTATCCAAAATCTGCTTATTACTGTTCACAATTTGCATAGAACTTCTTGAACAACGCAAGGAGACCGTATGAGTGACATTTGGTTTGTACGAGCAGGACGAGAAAGTGTGTATGCTGAAGATTTTATGCAGAAGAAAGTTGTTGGAATTGGGTGGGCAGAGATTGGCGACTTAGAGCCAAATATAACCAAAGCTCAATTACTGCAAATTTATAAACAAACATACCCTGAACATTCTGATGGAAAAGCTCAGGTCTGTGTTAGCCAAATCCTTCGCTTTATGCAAGAGATTAAAGTTGGCGATTCCGTGATGACGCATGACCGAGACAAACAAATGTATTACTTGGGGATAATATCATCGGAGTGCCATTGGAATCCGACGCTTATGGGTGATCTTCCTCGGGTTAGAAGTGTCGATTGGAAATATCAAATCCCACGTGGCCTTTTAAGTGGTGATGCCAAAAGTACATTAGGGGCTATTCAGACGTTATTTCTCGTAAGGGGAAAAGTTGCATCTGAACTTAATGATAAGGCAATTTCATTACAACAGCCTTCAAAGTCGGATATTGTATCTTTTACAACCGCATCTATACCTGATCAAACTGATCTTGAACAAGAAATACGCGCAGAACTTCTTGAAAAATCGGAACAGGCTATCGAAGATCGCATTGTTCGCTTGGAATGGGATCAGGTTCAAGAACTTGTTGCAGGTATCCTTCGAGCGATGGGTTATAGAACAACCATTTCACCACGAGGTTCAGATCGAGGGGTAGACATTTTTGCATCACCAGATGGTTTAGGTCTTGAAGAACCACGTATATTCGTTGAAGTCAAACATCGTCCTACAACAAGTATGGGTTCCCAAGATATACGATCTTTTCTTGGTGGTAGAAGTTCAGGTGACAAATGTTTATACGTGAGTACTGGCGGGTTTACTAAGGAGGCACGGTATGAGGCTGATAGAGCTAATATTGCAATTACCCTACTGGGTCTCGTAGATCTTCGCAAGCTTTTGGTTGACTATTATGAGAAACTTGATGAGGATATGAAAAGCCTCATTCCTCTCAAGCGGATATACGTTCTAGCTAATTAAAGAGAAAAAGTATAAGGGAAATGTAAAAGGTGGAAATTTTCGAGCAGATGTAGGTCAGGCTGCTTGCGCTAAAAGAGGTTGTTTGATCGCCGCCATGGGGATAATTTTGTGTGTGTGAGCCGGAGCATAGCTGCTAAGTTTCAAAAAATCGGTTAAAGGGGGTCGCTGTAACATTTCCCACACTTTGGCCTGTACTTCGTCGGGCCATTCATCCGTTAATAACTGGAAATGAACCTCACCATATTCGGTGGGCTGGATGAGGTGGGAAATGCTAATAAAGCCCAAACTTAAAGGTTCGTTGGTTTCCCAATCAAAGCGGAGGATAATGCTTTCGGTCAGTTCGACGGCGCAGGTAGCTTCGGCGGGTCGGAAGATAATTTCCAACATATCGCTGTCCTGGTCATATTCATACCAGGCTGTCTGACCCGTACTAAGGCTAAGTTCTCGTTTTTCCAGTTTCATTGTTGCTCACCTTCAACGCCGCATCATAATACCCCAAATTTGAGGCGTTGTAAATTGTAGAGTCAATGGGCAAAGCCATCCAATTCGAAGACCTCCGTCCCGGCAATGGTCCCACCGCCGAGCGAGGCCACACCGTTACCATCCGCTACACCGGCTTTCTGAACCGGGGCGACAAATTCCAGGAAAATATCACCGCTACTTTTCGGCTGGGCAGCCGGGAGGTGATTCCCGGCCTGGCCTATGGCGTCGAGGGTATGCGGGTGGGCGGCCTGCGGCGGGTGCGGGTCGGCCCGCATCTGGCTTATGGCGCGGCGGGTGTGCCGGGTTTAATCCCACCCAATGCAGTATTGATCTTTGAAGTTGAATTATTAGAAACTGAGGAACCATGACCGAAAAAATGATGACCCCGGAGGAATATCAGCGCCACGTGCTGTTATTGCTCACCGCTTTATTCCCGGAGAAATATTTCGAGGCTACGGATGACCCTATGGTGATCGCTTATCAATCGGCCAGCCTGGGGTTGGATAATCTCTACACCGTTTACCGGCGGGAGCAGTTGGGGCCAAAAGGGCGCGACGAGTATATCGAGGCCCATTTCTCGCGCATTATCACCAACCTCAACATCGAGGGCGAAATCGAGACGATCTCCTGGGCCGAGGTCCAGGAGAAAGTTTTGCTCCAGCTTATGCCGGCCCGCCATCGCCAGGTGGTGCCCCTGATTTACTATCCCCTTTCGGCGGAGGTTGACATTGGGGTGGTGGTTGACCTGCCCACCGCCTATTCCTACGTGCGCGAAAAAGACCTGGCCCGCTGGGGCGTCACCCCGGCCCAGTTGTACGAGACCGCCCTCAAAAATCTCGAACAAGCCTCGGCGGGTTTAGAGGTTCAATTTGTGGCTGGGCCGGAGCGTTTCATGGTCATTGAAACCAAAGACAGCTTCGACGCCGCTCGTTTGCTGCTGTCCGAAATCCGCAGGTTTGTCGCTGAAGAGCTGGGCGAGCCGTGCCTGGCGGCCATCCCCAACCGCGACTTTCTGATCTTCTGGTCCGCTTCCAACTCGGCCGACTTCAATCAGCATGTCCGAGCGCAGGTACAGCGCGACTTCGAGACGCAGCCGTATGCTTTAACCGCACAGATTTTTGTGGTTACGGTAGCCGGCCTTATGGTGGAGGAAGATGATTGATGAGCCTGAAAATCGAACGCCTGCCCGCGCCGGTGTGGGTGCGCCCGCTCATCCCGCTGGCGGCTGTCATCCTCACCTTTTTATTGACCGCCACCCTGGTACTGCTGGTCGAGGCCAACCCGCTGGAAGCCTATTACTACTTTCTGGTTGACCCGCTCTCCAGCCGGGTTAGCGCCATCGAGGTGCTGGTCAAAGCCACGCCCCTGCTCCTGACTGGGGCTGCCGTAACCTTTGCCTTTGCCGGCGGCTATTGGAACATCGGCGCGGAGGGGCAGCTTTACGCCGGAGCCGTCGCCGCCACCGCCGTTGGCCTGCAAATGCACGACATGTCGCCCTGGCTGGCCATCCCGGCCATGCTGCTCGGCGGTTTTGGAGCCGGGATGTTGTGGGCTTTGCTGCCCGCCTTGATGAAGATAAAACTGGCTATTGACGAAGTGGTAACGACGCTGCTGCTCAACTCGGTGGCCCTGTTTATGGTCAGTTGGCTGCTCAACGGCCCCTGGCGCGACCCCATCTCGCAGTGGCCGCAGTCGCCGGAAATTGCGGCGGCGGCCATTTTCCCCAAGCTGATCCCCCGCTCCCGGCTGCACCTGGGTTTTATTTTGGCGATTATTATCATTGTGGCCCTGTGGTTTGTGCTGACCCGCACCGCCTTTGGCCTGCGCATGCGGGCCGTCGGCCTGGGGCCGGAAGCCGCCCGTTTTGCCGGGATCAACGTCGAGCGAACTTTGCTGCTCTCGGCTCTGGTCAGCGGCGGCATCGCCGGGCTGGCCGGCGTCAGCGAGGTGGCCGGCATCCATTACCATTTGATTGACGCTATTTCGCCGGGCTACGGCTACACCGGTATTATCATCGCCACGCTGGGCACGCTCAACGCCTGGGGCGTGGCCCTGGCCGCCCTGTTCATCGGCCTGATTGACACCGGCGCCCAGACCGTCAGCCGGGCGTTGGGCATCCCCGCCTATCTGGGCGATGTCATCCAGGCAGCCTTGCTGCTGGTCACACTGGGGATGCTGTTGTTGCAGAGCTATCGAATCCGGTGGAAAGGGAACTAAAGGAACTGAGGGAACTGAGGGAATTTCAGTTCTTTTAGTTCCCTCAGTTCCCTCAGTCTTAAGCGGAATTACAAGCTTATGGATTTTACTTTATTTCTCACCTTCCTCGTCGGCCTCATCGCCGCCACGCTGCGGATGGCGACGCCTCTAATTTATGCCACCATCGGCGAGGTTTACACCGAGCGAGCCGGGATTTTGAATTTGGGCATCGAGGGGATTATGTTTCTGGGGGCCTTTGCCGGTTTTGCCGTAGCCTACAAAGCCAACGAGGCCGGCTTTAGTGGGACTTATTTGTGGCTGGGGCTGCTGGGCGCGGTGGTCAGCGGGATAGTGATGAGCCTGCTGATGGGGTTTTTTAGTGTGACCCTGGGCGTTAATCAACACGTGGCCGGGTTGGGCATTACCTTGCTCAGCATGGGGCTGTCGCTGTTTGGCTTCCGGCTGGTCTTTGGCGAAAGTTCGGTGCTGCCTTCCATTGACTCCTTCGGCCAATTCTCCCTTTTTGGCGACCTGCCGGGCCTGGGGCCAATTTTTAACCAATATCTGCTGACTTACATCGCCTTTATCATCCTTGTTCCCCTGGCCTCGTGGGGTTTGAATCATACCAGTTTTGGTCTACAGTTACGGGCGGTGGGCGAAAACCCCGAAGCCGCCGACGCCGCCGGGGTCAACGTGTTCCGTACCCGCTACCTGGCCCTGATCATCGGCGGGGCGTTGATGGCGGTGGGTGGGGCCTTTCTGTCGCTGGCGCAGTTGGGCGCATTTTCGCCGGGGATTATCGCCGGGCGGGGTTGGGTATCCATCGCCCTGGTTATTTTTGCCAACTGGAAGCCGGTGCGGGCGATGTGGGGGGCGCTCCTTTTTGGCGGGGTAGCCGCCTTGCAGCTTCGCCTGCAAACCACCGGCCTGGCTTTACCCTACGAAGTTTTTCTGGCCCTGCCTTACCTGGCCACGATTATCGCCCTGGCGATTGCAGGTCGGAACGCAGCTTATCCGGGGGCGTATTTGAAGCCGTATCGTAGAGAATAAGACAATTTACGATTTACGATTGACGATTTACGATTTGTGAATGGGAGAAAGAAATGAATGAGGAGGAATTTAAACGACGGACGAAACAGTTAGGGCTGCGGGTGATTAAAGTGGTAGAGGCATTGCCCCGAGGTCTGGCTGCTGAGATAATAGGCAAACAACTATTGCGAGCAGCCACTTCTATTGGGGCTAATTACCGCGCAGACTGCCGGGCTAAGTCTGTTCCAGATATTATCAACAAGCTAAAAATTGTCGAGGAAGAAAGTGATGAAACGCTTTATTGGTTAGAAATACTCTGCGAAGCCAACCTCATACCCCAAACTCGACTGGCAGATTTGATGTCTGAAACCAATGAAGTCTTGGCTATGACCGTCGCCTCCATCAAAACGCTCCGGCAACGCCAAACAAGCAATCGTAAATCGTAAATCGTAAATCGTAAATCGCAAATTATTTAGGGAGAACATACTCATGGACGAATTCATGCAAGCCGCCATCGAAGAAGCCAAACAAGGGCTGGCCGAGGGCGGGATTCCCATCGGCTCGGTGCTGGTGATTGACGGCAAAATTGTAGGGCGGGGGCACAATCGGCGGGTGCAGAAAGGCAGCGCCATTTTGCACGCCGAGATGGACTGCCTGGAGAACGCGGGCCGGCTAACGGCCAAAGATTACCAGCGGGCCGTTTTGTATTCCACGCTCTCGCCCTGCGATATGTGCAGCGGCACGGCCCTGCTTTACAAAATCCCCAAAATCGTCATCGGCGAGAATCAAACCTTTCAAGGGCCGGAAGATTACGTCCGTTCGCGGGGGGTGGAGCTGGTCATTTTGCAAAATGAGGAGTGCATCCAGTTGATGCATGATTTCATCGCTGCCCGGCCGGAGTTATGGAACGAGGATATCGGGGAGGATTAAGGGCGATGTGAATGTGAGAAAAGATTGCAATAACACGCCATTATAGACGGTCATTGGGCATTTCTTCAATAACTTCCAGTTTGAAATCCACTGCTTGTTCCCGATGTACCAAATGAGGGCTAACAATATAGGCTGCTCTATGTCGAGGCGCAGTGGTTATCTCAAATTCCATTTCAGCCTTCTCCGCCTGAACAACAGAGCTATCAGATTTTGTGCGCAAAAAAGCAGCAAATTCGGCTAACACTTTCAAGCTATCCGCCGGTAAAAAATCTAATAAGGCTATGATTTTTGCTTTTAAGGTCTGAGTGTCTTGCATCACTTTATATCTCCATTCTTAAGGGCTTACTTTAATTTTACCACGTCTCCGCGCAACTTGCTATTTAACCTGAGAGGAGCCTTGGAGTCAGAAAAGACATTGGCGATAGTTATGTTTCAGGAGGATGGGTGGAATCGTGGAGACAACAGCTTCGAAATCAAGCAGTATCAGTAGATCCAATTTTCCGAGGAGTGAGGCACGCCTTCGTGCCGAACGCCGCCGCACGTGGGCGTGCTGCCCCCTCAAATTTGGACCCACTGAGTACAAATGAGAGAGAGGGCGACAAATTTGGCGCTGCATTACACCTGGGTAAAATAGTCATTTGTGACTGAACGAAATTCCTTTAAAAATTCATCCTGGCTTAAGCCGGGCCTGTGGCTGCTGCTGGGCGGGGGGGTGGGTTTTTTGCTGTGGCGGATGATCCGCTACGGCTATAAATTGGCCCGGCGGCCCACCCTGGCTTTGCATGCCCCACCCAGCGACCTCGAAAGCCACGCGACGGTGGAGGCCAAGGCCGCGCTCATCGCCTCGGCCAATTTGCGGGCCGGGATCGAGCCGCGCCGCCTGCCTGATGGCCGGGAGAAATTAGTCTTGTGCGCCGGCCTGCGGAACTTCCGCGAGCCGTGGGCGCGGGATTTGAGCTTTGCCAGTTTTGGCCTGGTCGAATTGAATGAGTTTCAAGCGGTCCGCGAGTCGCTGGAGGTTTTTTTAATCAATCAGCGGCCCACCGGGCAGTTTCCGGTCAAAGTTCATTCCACGTCGGTGGTTGACCGCTATCTGCACTCCTTGTTCAAAAGAGAACAACCCACCGACGCGCCGATTCGCCCCAAATATATCACCGCTCACAATACCATCTCGCTGGACGGCAACGCGCTGCTGGTGATTGCCAGCCTCAACTACATCGCCCGCTCCGGCGACGAAGCCTTTGCCCGCACCCACTGGCCGGCGCTGAAGCGAGCCATCGCCTGGCTGGAAGCCTACGCCCTGGAAGACGACGGCTTGCTGCACCAGGCCCCCTTCACCGATTGGGCCGACAGCATCGCCCGCGAAGGCCGGGTTTTGTACACCAATGTCATTTACTGGAAAGCGCTGGCCGATTTGGCCGCTGCCGCGCCGCACTTTGGTGAACCGGGCGACCCGGCCTTTTTTGCTGCCAAAGCCGCTCACCTCAAGCAGGCCATCAACACCCATTTCTGGCGCGAGGAATTAGGCTATTACGTGACCAGCCACATTTTTGACAACTTAAGCAGCAGCGGCAATCTCCTGGCGATTGCCTGGGGCTTGACGACCCCCGCCCAGGCGCATGCCATCCTGGATAACATGCAGCAGTTCAACATGGCCGAGCCGGTGCCGACGCAGGTGGTTCACCGGGCCTATCCGGTTAAATTTATTGCCTGGGAAAATCGGTTGGGGGGGGTGGCCCACTATCACACCAGCGCGGCCTGGCTGTGGTTAGGGGCGTGGCACGTCATCGCCCTGGCCCGCATGGAACGGCTGGCCGAGGCCGAAGCCTTGCTGTACCGCATCAGCAGCGTGATTGTGCGTGATGGCGCGGTTCACGAGGTTTATGCCCCCGATGGACACTACCTGTCTACCTTCTGGTACACCTCGGAAGCGCCGCTGACCTGGAGCGCCAGGATGGTGGTGCATGCCTACCATGTTTACCAGCGGCACATGCAGGTCATCCCTTTTACGTCAACCCTCTTTGGCGAGACTTCTCCGTTCTGATCAGGCATTGTCATTTCGACCGGAGGGAGAAATCCCCAACTCCTTACTTTTAACTATTGCGCCCTGGGGATTTCTCGCTCCCCCTTGCGGGTCGCTCGAAATGACATGAGCCTGAGTAGTAACGCTGGTTACAGATGAATATCTGTAACAATCACAAATCTCTGCAAAAGAGCGAGTCCTCAAGTTATCAAATCCTCCACCACCTCGTGCAGAGCGTGCGCGTCCAAATCTTTTTTATCCAACAAGGCCACCGCGCCGGCTTCCAGCCCCAACCGGCGAAATTCCCGGTCGGGATAGGCCGTAATCAGGGCAATCCGTATCTGAGGCAGCAACGCTTTAATCCGGCGGGTACAATAAATCCCGTCCTCTTCACCCAACACTACATCTATCAAAGCAAGTTGAGGGTTAACCGTTTGGCTGAGTTGGGTAGCCTCGGCAATATTTTGGGCTTCGTAAATGGCGGCCTGGGGACAAACTTTGCCGACCATTCGTTTTAGTTGGCGGCGGTAACGGGCATTATCATCTACCAGCAGGATTGTTACCTTCACCTGTTCGGCTGGCTCAAGCTCCGCCGGATCCAGCACCGCTTCCTGGCCTACTTCGGGGTGACGGATACTGTAATTGACCGCCTCCAGCCGGCTCTGCACATTAAGCTGGCGGTAGAGACGGGTCAGATGATTTTCTACCGTTTTGACGCTCAGCCCCATCTGCCGGGCAATGGTCTGGTTGTCAAAACCCTGCTGCAACAACTGCAGCATCTCGCGCTGGCGGGCGGTCAGGCTAGGCCCGGTGGCAAAAATAGAAGAACGGCTGACCAATTTATCAACCAAGCGGCTGGAAATCCAACGCTCGCCGGCCTGCACTCGCTGCACGGCCAAGCGTAAATCGCTCAATGGTTGGTCTTTTAAATGATAACCATCCACCCCGGCGCTGAGCAAGCCCTGAACATACACATCGTCGTCGTGGGCGCTCACCACCAAAATCTTCATCGCCGGGTAGCGGGTGCGGATTTGACGAATGGCAGCGATGGGGTCAAAATCGGGCATGGTGACATCTATCAGCAAGAAATTGGGCTGAGTTTGGGCCAAAGCGGCCAACAGACTCGGCCCATCGCCCACTTCCCCCACAATTTCCAGGCCAGGCAATTCTTTGAGCGTATTCGAGATACCCGCCCGCACAATGGCATGGTCGTCGGCTACCAAAATTCGCAAGTTGCTCATACTGGGATTATACCACTTTTAAAGTCAGTTGACCGAAACAATTAGTCGCTTGATTAGGGGATTTCCCCCTATTTGAGGTGGGGGAAATCCGAGAGGGTTAGAAGCGCGCAAGCATTGCATAACACTATCTGATTGTGTTATTCTGTTTTGTGGTAATCTCCCTTGATACAGCCAACTTCAGAGAATTACTAAACTTTCTCAAGATGAGATAGGAGGTGCAGTAAAACAAGTTTTTATCCTATGTGGTAGATTTACTCAGTCAAAGTTTCTACAATTTCTCAAAGGAGCGAAGAATGTTTCACAAGTCAATGAAGTCTATTGCAGCCTTGCTGATGCTGACAATCCTTGTCGCGGCACTGTTTGGCTGCGGCGGTGCTGCTCAACCGGCCCAGCCAGAGCCAGCCAAAGAAGAACCGGCCGCCGAAGCCCCCGCGGCCGAAGCCCCCGCGGCTAAAGAAGAACCAGCCGCTGAAGCCCCCGCAGGCGACAAAATCAAAGTTGGCCTGTCCTTCTCCGATTTTGCGACGGAGCGCTGGAAGAACGAAGAAGAATTGATGCGCAAGCTGCTGGAAGAGAAGGGCTACGAAGTTGTCTCCCAGGAAGCTAACCACGATGTCAAACTCCAAAACGACCAGATTGACAATATGGTGGCCCAGGGCGTCAAAGCTCTCATCATCATTGCCGAAGACGGCGACGCCGCTGTGACCGCTGTGGACAAGGCCGCCGCAGCCGGGGTCAAAGTGCTGGCTTACGACCGCCTGATTAAATCACCCAACATTGCCGCTTACCTCTCCTTCAACAACGTCGAAGTGGGTCGCCAGCAAGCCCTGGGCGTGATGAAGGCGGTAGACATCGAGGGCGGCAAATGGACTGCCGACAATCCCCTCAAACTGGTCAAACTGGGCGGCAGCCCGACCGACAACAACGCCATCCTCTTCCGCAAGGGCCAGGATGAAATCGTTGATCCGTATGTCGAGCAAGGCATCATCGAAGTCGTGGCCGACCAATGGGTTGACAACTGGGATCCGGCCAATGCCCTCAGCCTGATGGAAAACATCCTGACCTCTCAGAGCAACAAGGTTGATGCGGTGGTCGCCTCCAATGACGGCACCGCTCTGGGCGCGCTGCAAGCTCTCAAGGCCCAAAAGCTGGCCGGCGTCGTGCCGATTTCCGGTCAGGATGCCACCGCCGACGGCTGCAACAGCATCGTCAAGGGTGAACTGACCGTGACCATCCTCAAGGACATCCGCAACCTGTCTCCGCTGGCGGTTGACCTGGTGGACAAACTGCTCCAGGGTGAAACCATCCCCGAACTTAAAACCTACACCATGGCCGAATTGACCAACGACGAAGCGCAGCAAGGCGAAGTTGCTGCTTACTTCCTGCCCGTCGAGCAAGTGAATGCGGACAACGTGTACGACCTGGTGGTCGCGAGCGGCTTCCAGGCCTATGATGATGTCTACCGCGATATCCCCGAAGGCCAACGCCCGCCCAAACCCTAATCTGGCCAATAGGTCTTCCATGATTTTCTAAAGGAGCGGGGCTTTCTTTTCAGAAAGCCCCCTCCTGACCTAGCAAGGAGAAGCAGAAGTTATATGAATGACGACATCATCCTCGACGTTCAAAATGTGACCAAACAATTTCCCGGTGTTACGGCATTGAGCGATGTTTCCTTTCAGGTCCGGCGGGGTGAGATTCACGGGCTGTGTGGCGAGAACGGGGCGGGTAAGTCAACTTTGATGAAAATTCTATCCGGGGTTTATCCCTGGGGCTCTTATGAGGGCACTATCCTTTACGAGGGCAAAGAATTAAAGCTGGAAAACCGTTCTATCCGCCAGGCCATTGAAGAAGGCATTGCCATTGTCTACCAGGAATTGACCTTGATCCCCAGTATGACCGTAGGCGAGAATATCTATCTGGGTAAAGAACCGCTCGAACGTGGCTCGATCAACTGGGACAAACTTTACGCCGATACCCAGGAAATTTTAACTAAATATCGTCTGGATATTCAACCCCAGGCTATTATCAAGGACCTGGGGGTGGGCAAAATGCAGATGACCGAAATTGCCAAGGCCCTCTCTGAAAATGCCAAGATTCTCATCCTTGATGAGCCAACCAGCGCCCTCAGCGAGGCCGAGATTGACCAATTGATGGAGATTTTGCATACGCTCAAAGAACACGGGGTCACTTGTATCTATATCACCCATAAGCTGGACGAGTTTTTCCGCATTGCCGATTCAATTACCATTTTGCGAGATGGCAAAGTAGTTACCACTCAGCCCGCCCAAAATTTGAACCAGGAAAAGCTGGTCAGGTATATGGTGGGACGAGAAATGAAAGAACGCTTCCCCAAAGGAAATCGTCAGCCCGGCGAAGTGATTCTTGAAGTTGAAGACCTCCACGCCCGAAATCCGCAACACCTGGAGCAGGAGGTTATTAAGGGGGCGAGTTTTAATGTCCGTAGGGGAGAGATTCTGGGTATTGCCGGCCTGATGGGTTCCGGACGCACCGAACTGGTAACGACGATCTTTGGGGAATACGGCAAAATTACCAAAGGCAAGATCAAGCTTGAAGGCCGTGAACTCAAGATCAGAAATTCGCGTGAGGCTATGCTGCAAGGGATCAGCCTGGTCCCAGAAGACCGAAAACGACATGGGTTGGTCTTGATTCAGTCTATCTTGAAAAATATTTCTCTGGCCAACCTGGATCAATTTGCTTCTTGGTTTAGAATTGACGATAATGCCGAACTCAATGCCTGCTTAAGTTTTTCCAAAAGTCTGGCTATTAAGGCGCCCAACCTCCAGGTTCCCTGCGACTCTCTGTCCGGCGGTAATCAACAGAAAGTTGTTATCTCCAAATGGCTCATGTCAAAACCCAAAATATTGATTATGGACGACCCCACCCGGGGCATTGATGTAGGGGCCAAGTACGAAATTTACAAGTTAATGAATGATCTAGCCGAAAAAGGCATATCTATTATTATGATCTCAAGCGAACTCGAAGAAGTGCTGGGGATGAGTGACCGGGTGATGGTCATGCACGAAGGTAAATCTACCACCACTCTCGATATTGCTGAGGCAACTCAAGAGAAAATCATGGCGTTGGCAACCGGCATCGCCTAAAGTTATATCCAAAGAGGGAGTGTCTATGAGCGCAGTTACAAGTGTACCTACCAGCGCGGTTTCCGGGGTAAGCAAACGGTTCCGCGCTAATATCCAAACTTATGCCCTGATTGTGGCCCTGATTGTGCTGTGGGGATTTTTCTCCGCCATGACCGAGGGGGCGTATTTGGGGCCGCAAAACTTCTCAAATTTGTTCCGCCAGATGACGGTGACGGCGCTGCTGGCTGTGGGCATGGTTCTGGTGATTGTGACAGGCAATATTGACCTGTCGGTGGGCAAACTGGCCGGCTTTGTCTCGGTGGTGGTGGCGTATGCTCAAGCCCGGATCTGGAACCAGATTCTGCCAGATCAGGAAATTTTAACCACCATTTTGTCGGTGTTGGTGGGGTTATCGGTGGGCATCCTGTTTGGCCTACTTCAGGGTTATATTATCGCCTTTTTGCGTGTCCCTGCCTTTATTGTGACTTTGGGCGGCATGTGGTTTCTTAACGGGGCCATTTTGATTGTAACCCAGGGTAAAACTATCCCGGCCAACCAACCAGCCTTTTCCGTAATTGCCCAGGGTTATCTGCCCATCTGGGCGGGCTGGGTTCTCGCGGTGATCGTGGTGGCCGGGTTACTCTACATTACCTTCAACAGCCGCCGCAAGAAACGCCGCTATGGGTTTGAATTGACCCCTCTGTATCTGGATATGCTTAGAACAGGGCTATTTGCGGGCGCGGTGATCGTCTATGTTTATGTCGTCAGTCAATATAATGGCGTGCCGATCCCCGTACTCTTGTTGGCTATTACCGCCGCCGTTATGGCCTATGTTTCCAACAACACCCGCTTTGGGCGCTATGCCTACGCTATCGGCGGCAACCGGGAAGCGGCCCGCTTGTCCGGTATCAGCATTCGCAACAATGTTTTCCTGATCTTTGTGCTGATGGGCTTTCTGTGCGGTGTGTCTGGGGTGGTGCTGGCTTCTTATGTAGGCTACGGCACCATCGCCGCCGGCACCGGCTATGAGCTTGATGCTATCGCCAGTTGTATCCTGGGCGGCACCTCAACCCTGGGCGGCGAAGGCACCATCTTCGGGGCGATGATTGGGGCGCTAATTATGGCCAGCCTGACCAACGGCCTGCAAATGATGAACGTTCAACCGGCCTGGCAATACCTGCTCAAGGGTGTGGTTTTGGTGGTGGCTGTTTACGCCGACGTGTATCTCAAGAAGCGGTAAGAGGCACTCTTTCGTAAATAAAGACGCGATGGGGCGTGAGGCGAGGAGGCGAAGCGGTTCTTCGCCCCTTCGCCTCCTCGCCTCCTCGTCTCATTTTCATTATTGGCGGCCTGCTCAGGCTCATGAACACCCCTCTTTTATCAAGGCCGAATTGAAATGTGGGCAATTTTCTAAAATTACTCTCTCTTCTGGTAACGCTTTTTGGCATAAGCGCCTGTACCGGCTTAACCAGTAGCGCTGAGGCGGAAAAGATCAGCGCTACTGGTGTTGAAACCCCGGCGTTTACTTCTCCTGAGCTTGACAATCCAACCAACAACCAACTTGCAGCCTCAATTGCGGTGCTGTTGCCCGATAGTATCTCGTCTGCCCGTTGGGAGGCCGATGACCGGCGCTTTTTTGAACAAGCCTTCCAGGCCGCCGGCGTCACCTATACCATTGTCAATGCTGTAGGCGATGCCCGCGCCCAACAAACCCAGGCCGAACAAGCCATTACCAACGGCGCTAAAGTTCTGCTCCTGGTTAACCTCGACAGCGGCAGCGGCGCGGCAATCATTGCTCAAGCCCGCGAGGCCGGGGTCAAAGTGATTGATTACGACCGCCTGACCGTCGAAGGCCCTGGCGCGGATATTTATGTCTCTTTTGACAACGTCTCAGTTGGCCGGCTGATGGGCGAAACCCTTCAACCCATCATTGATGGTTTAGGTCTTGAAAAGCCCCGCGTTGTCGTTCTCAATGGCTCGCCCACCGACAACAACTCTTCTCTCTTTGCCCAGGGTTACAAATCCATTGCTGAACCTAAATTTGCCTCGGGCGAGTGGGAAAAAGTGGATGAGCAAGCCGTCCCTAACTGGGATAACCAACAAGCTCTGGTCATCTATGAGCAAATCCTCACGGCGGCCGGGGGTAAAGTTGATGCTACCTTTGCGGCTAATGATGGGTTGGCCGGTTCCGTGATCTCTGCCCTCAAGGGTCAGAAGTTAGCGCCTATTCCCCTGAGTGGGCAAGACGCCACCATTGGCGGTATCCAGCACATTCTCTCCGGCTGGCAGACCATGACCGTCTACAAACCCATTGAGTTGGAAGCTGAGGCCGCCGCCGATGCGGCAATTCGACTGCTCAAGGGGGAAAGCCCGACCAGCATTACCTCGGATACCATCAATAACGGCCAAAACGACATCCCCTACATTAAGCTAAGCCCCATTGCCGTGACCAAACAAAACATTGCCGAAACCGTTATTGCCGATGGCTTCCGTACCTGGGCCGAAATTTGTGTGGGCGAGTTTGAACAGTTCTGCCCGGCAAATCATTAACTCTGAGGATAAAGCGTTGTCAGAAAAACCACTCTTACAATTGAAAGGTGTTTCAAAAAGCTTTGGGGCAGTTCAGGCGCTCTCCAAAGTTGATTTTGAGGTGCGGGCGGGTGAAGTTATGGCTCTGGTGGGAGATAATGGAGCCGGTAAATCTACCCTCATCAAGGGCATCGCCGGTATTTATCCTTTTGACGAAGGCGAATTTTACTTCGATGGTAAACGCGCTCATATTCGCACCCCCCGTGACAGCGTGGCCTTGGGCATCGAGGTTGTCTATCAAGATTTGGCCCTGGCCGACAACCTGGATGTGGTGGCTAATATGTTTTTGGGGCGGGAACGCACCCAAAATCTGTGGCGGCTCAATGAAAGCAGCATGGAGCAGACTTGCACCGAAATCCTCACCTCACTGTCGGTGACTGCCGTTGGGTCGGTACGGCAGGCGGTTGCCGAACTTTCCAGCGGGCAGCGTCAAGCGGTGGCGGTGGCCAGAGCGGTATTGTGGAACTCCAGACTGGTCATTTTGGATGAACCGACAGCCGCTTTGGGGCTAGCTCAAACCCGGCAGGTGCTCGAACTGGTCAAAACGCTGGCCGGCAAAGGGCTGGCGGTGATTCTGATCTCCCACAACCTGCACGAAGTGTTTGAGGTAGCTGACCGCATCGCGGTTCTGCGGCTTGGTCAGAAAATCAATGAGTTTGGCGTAGGTCAGACCACCCACCAAGAGGTGATCCAGGCCATTACAGCCGGGAAACTCCCCTATATTCCAGGCAGGATGAGGCAAGCGTGATTAAGAATAAAGAAATTCCACCCCCTACCGAGAACGCCTCTCTGGTGGGTCAGACCTCTCAACCGTTATCTGAGTACGTTGCCGCCTACTTGAAGCGGATGCGCTCCGGTGATTTGGGTTCGTTACCCATTATCCTGGGCGTTTTGATTATTGCTATTATCTTCCAAACCTTAAATAGTAACTTCCTTACCCCGCGCAATTTTGTCAATCTGATTGTGCAAATGGCCGGCATTACCACCATTGCCATTGGTGTGGTCTACGTGCTGCTTTTGGGGGAGATTGATCTCTCGATTGGTTACGTCAGCGCTGTGGCAGCCGTGTTTATGACCCTACGCCTGCGCCCGCCCGATGGCTGGTCTTGGTTTACGGCGATAGGCGTGGCCCTGCTGTTTGTCGCCTTGATCGGTATGGTCCAGGGGATGATTATCACCCGCTTCCACCTGCCTTCGTTTGTGGTGACGCTGGCCGGTTTTTTGGTTTGGAATGGAACAGTGCTGATTCTGATCGGCAGCGGGGGTACGGTTGTCATTCAAGACCCGGTGGTTATTGGCCTGGCTAACTATTTTTTACCCGCTGCCTGGGGTTGGGGTGCAGCGACAATCGTCATCATTTTGTTTGCGGTCAATTGGATTACTCGTTGGCGAGATCGCCGGCAGCGGGGTGTTGCCAGTACACCGTTAGCCGTGCTGATTATGCGCATTATCATTCTGACCATCGGGGTCGTGCTGGCGGTCTATTTTGCCAATCAGGACCGGGGCGTACCTTTGATTGGCCTCATTCTGCTGATTTTGCTCACGGGGTTCACCTTTTTGGCCGAAAGGACGCAGTTTGGCCGCTACGTCTACGCCATCGGCGGCAATAGAGAAGCAGCCCGGCGGGCCGGCATCCAGGTTGACCAGATTCGGGTGGCGGTATTTATGATCTCGAGTCTGATGGCCGGGATGGGGGGGATCGTGCTGGCTTCACGGCTGCGTTCGGTAGATACGGCGGCAGGCGGCGGCAACCTCTTGCTCAACTCGATTGCGGCGGCGGTGATTGGCGGCACCAGTCTGTTCGGCGGCAGCGGTAAAGTTTCCAGCGCCTTTCTGGGCGCTCTGGTCATTGCCAGCATTGAAAACGGCATGGGGCTGCTGGGTTTGAGCGCCGGGGTTAAATTTGTCATTACCGGCCTGGTGCTGCTGGTTGCCGTCCTGGTCGACTCGATTTCGCGCCACAATCGCAGCCGGTCGGGGTTGGTTTAGGGGCAGATGGATCAATTTGACCTGTTTCCGAAGCTTCTATAGAATCATGGTCAGGGCACTTGTATAAAATTGGCCTATAGCTTAATCAAGTTTTGTGATTTATTTTTTTGCGCGTGAACCAGTCAGATGGTGTGAAAGAGGGTGACATGAACCAAGAAAAAATTTGGCGTGACTTTGCCGCTTTGCCCCCCGAAGCCCAACAACTTGTCGCTGATTTCATTGCTTTTTTGCAAACCCGCTATAAACAGGCGCGTTCCGGTAAAAAGGTAAAGCCAGCCGGTAACTTGACGGATGAGGCGTTCATTGGTATCTGGCGTGATCGCACCGATATGCAGGATAGTAGCGCGTGGGTCCGCAATATTCGGGAGAGTGAATGGATAAAGGTTCATGACTGATTGGGTGCTTGTGGATACTGACGTGTTAATTGATGTTGGCCGCAGCGTAACCGAGGCCATTACTTGTTTACAACAAATTGAGCAACAGGCATCTCCGACGATAAGTGTAGTTACCCAGATGGAGCTTATGATTGGTTGTCGAGATAAAGCAGAACTTCGTACAGTAGAACGTTTCTTACAACGCTTCCAAAGTGTCAAACTGAGACCATCTCTGATGTAGCCGTTGATTTATTACGCCGTTACCGCTTGAGCCACGGCTTACTAATAGCTGATGCTCTCATTGCCGCTACTGCTTTGTCTTTAGATACGCCTCTCGTTACAAAGAATCAACGGGATTGTAGATTTATCGCCGGTCTACGCTTGCTTGCCTACCCAAAGCCATTTGCTCCCTAACTTTCGGCCCAAAACGCGGCCTGACCACAATTATGGATCCCTTACTAAGAGTTTTTAACCTTTCCAAACGCTTTGGCACGCTCACCGCGCTCCATCAAGTGGGGTTTGACGTTTATCCGGGTGAAGTCGTCGGCCTGGCCGGCCGGAGTGGGGCGGGCAAATCTGTGTTGGCTATGCTGCTGGCCGGGCTGGACGCCCCTGATATGGGCGATATTTACTTTGCCGAACAACGGCTGACCTGGCCTTTTCAAGCCCGGCGGATTGGCCTGGAGGTGATCCACCAGCGGCCCAACCTGGCTGAAAACCTATCTATTACCAGCAATATCTTTTTGGGCAATGAAATGGGCTGGCCCAAAGTCATCAGTTGGCTAAAAACGCCCAATGAACGGCGCATGGATCAGGAGGCTAACCGGATTTTAACCGGGCTGGGTGTCCGTTTCAACTCGCTGGAAGAAAAGGTTTCAAACCTATCCAGTGAACAGCGCCAGCTTGTGGCCATTGCCCGCGCTATTGCCTGTCCCGCCCGTTTGATTGTAGCCGATGAACCAACTGGCTTATTGAGCTACTCTTTTCAGCAGCAATTTCTCTCCTTAATCCAAAGCTGGCAGCAGCAAGGCATCTCGGTTATTTTTGGCAGCAAAAACCTGGAGCATCTTTTTGCGGTGGCCGACCGGATTTTGGCTTTACGGGAGGGCCGCCTGGTAGTGAATTGCCGGACGGATGAAACCAGCCGGGAGGAGATTGTGGCGGCGCTTGTCGGTACTACCGACCGGCGGCAGCTTACCCCGGCCATCTGGGCCTTGGACAGCTACTACCAGGCTCGTGAGCAGGCCGAGAAGTTGCGCCACCAGCAAACCTTGTTGGAACAAAACCTGGCCGCCCAAGACACCCTTAACCAGCAGCTCATTGACCAGTTGGCCGAACAGGTTCGCGCCCTCGACCAGGCCAACTTTGCCCTCCAGCACGCCCAACGCCGCCTTTTAACCGAACGGGAACAGGAACGCAAACACCTGGCCCGTGAACTCCATGATCAGGTGATCCAGGATTTATTGAGCGTCAACTATCAATTGGAAGAAATCGAGGAAGAGGCCAACGGGGTCAGTTTGCCGCTCAAAGACGATCTCCTGGACACGCGCGAACGCATCCGCACCCTGATAGATGATTTGCGGCGCATCTGCGGCGACCTGCGCCCGCCCACCATTGACAGCCTGGGCCTGGGCGCAGCCCTACAATCCTACACCCAGGATTGGGAGGCGCGCACCGACATCAAAGTAAGGCTCGATTTGTCGCCCAATCTGGGCCGCCTGCCCGAAACGCTCGAACTCTCTATTTTTCGCATTGTTCAGGAAGGTTTGAGTAATGTCCGCAAGCACGCGCATGCCAGTAGCGTTAAAGTTAGCCTGAAGCATACCAGCCCTCGCATGGTCATGATTTCGATGAGTGATAACGGCCAGGGACTGACCAGCGGCTTTGATCTCTCGACGCTGGCGGCGAAAGGGCATTACGGGCTGCTAGGCATCAGCGAGCGGGTTGCGCTGTTGGGGGGACGCTTAAAACTGCAAAATCAACCGGATGGCGGTTTGCGTTTGGAGGTAGAAATACCGCATCCCCGGGTGGATATGACCATGAAGTTTGATGGTTAAAAAGTGTTCCCAAACCACCCCCTACCCCTGCGGAGGTTCTTTCATGACCACAATTCCCCAACAAATTATCTATGTCGCGGCCCGGATGTTTGAGTGGCGGCTGACCGATCTGGCCGGCGGCAATATCAGTGTCCGCGAGGGAAACAAAATTTATATTTCGGCCCGCTTCAGCGGCAGTAAAAAGCACTGGCAGCTTAGCGACGAGGACATTATTAGCGGCGACATCTCGACCGACGCCCTGTTGGAGCATCCCCGCTTCTCCCGCGAGGGCCGGGCGCACCTGGCCATCTACCGCACCTTCCCCGATGTGGGCGCGGTCATTCACGCCCACCCCTTTCATATTTTGCCCTTCTGCGCCGCCGGACGCTCCATGGAGCCGGTGCTGGAACAAACCGAAAAATTCGGCATAACTCCCCTCCTGCCCTACGCGCCGGCCCACAGCCCCAAGCTGGCCGAAAATATTGTGGCCGGTCTGCGCGGCCGAGAAGACGCCATTCGCAAGCAGGCGGCAGCCGTGCTGGCCGAGCGACATGGCATTTTTGTCGCCGGCAAAGACCTGTGGGCCACCATTGACGCCCTCAAGCGGCTCGATTGGAATGCCTGGTGCATTCTGGCCCAAAATTCACTGCCCCCAGCGCCGGCGCATCTGGCATCCTA
This sequence comes from Anaerolineales bacterium, assembly GCA_015075405.1. Lineage (GTDB taxonomy): Bacteria > Chloroflexota > Anaerolineae > 4572-78 > J111 > DSQQ01. The sequence continues at coordinate 1,132,959 of JABTUK010000005.1, read as the reverse complement.
GCCACTGAGTCCTTGCCTATTGAGCCAAAAATTCCCACGCAAAGCCGCCAAGAACGCCAAGAGAAAGATTGTTGAAAAATCTTTGCGCCTTTGCGTCTTTGCGAGAAAACTCTCTTTGGCCGTAGAGGGCTTGTCCGGGTTGGAATTATGAAAATCACCTTTAAAAGTGTAGAAGCGTCTGATCTGAATACCCTGCTCACCTTTGCCCAGGAATTTAATCAAGAAGACCATCACCCTTTTGACAAAGCTATCGTGCGGGCCGGGTTAATTCAGCTTTTGAACGACACAACAGTAGGCCGGGTCTGGTTAATTCAAGCCGATGCGGAGACAGTAGGGTATGTGGTGCTGACGTTGGGCTACCGGCTGGCTTATGGTCGTTACGCTTTTATTGACGAAATTTATGTTCGTCCCGCGTATCGCAACCAGGGGGTTGGCCGCCAGGCCATCGCCTGGGCCGAGGCGATGTGCCGCGAGTTAGGGGTGAAGGCGCTCCATCTTGAAGTAGAGCAGGTCAATGCCAAGGCCCGCGCCCTGTATCTGGCGGTGGGTTTTGTGGACTATAGGCACTACCTGATGACCTGCTGGCTGAAGAGACCGCCGACCACCGCCCCATTCGACAGGCTCAGGGCAGGCCGCCGACCACTGCAAGACATTTCTGTTACACACAATGTGTTGCAAGCCGATGACAAATACCCTGACATTACCTTCACATCTGCCAAAAACGCGGATATCGAAACACTGGTCAAGTTGAGGCAAGAATCGGGCGCGGAAGGCCAGGCAAACGGTCGCGCTGCGCTGGGCCAGATAATAAACGACGCCTCAATGGGGCGAATCTGGTTAATTGAGACCGATCACCAACCGGTTGGCTATGTGGCGGTCACGTTTAGCTATAGTCTGGAATTTCACGGACGGGATGCTTTGTTGGATGAATTGTATTTGCGCTCATCAGCTCAGACACTCGGCCAATCTGCCCTCAAGTTTGTCCAGGCGCAATGCCAGGCACTGGGGGTGAATGCTTTGCATGTGGAGATGGAACGGGCCAATACCCAGGCACAAAACCTCTACCGGGCGGTTGGTTTTGAGGATGATGATAGTTATTTGATGACGAAGTGGATAGCGTGATGCGTGAGGGTTTTTTGCCCGGAAGCATCACGCATCACGTTTCACGTTCTGCTGGGGCAAAGAAAACCAAAATCTTCAAATCTTGGCTAATAGTATGAAAACGATGCTCCACGTTGGCGGCAACAAAAACGATGGTTCCCGCTTCAACAGCCCGGTCTTCCTCACCGACCCGGATAAAGCCGCGTCCTTCCACAATATAGTAGACTTCATCTTCGGTATGCGGCTGCTGCGGGTCAATGCCGCCTGCCGGCAAGGTATAGAGGCCAACACTCAGCGCCGGCACGCGGAGAAACTCCAAATAAGATTTACCGGATTTTTGCTGCTCGATAATCAGTTGCGAAATTTCAAATGCATCCATTGTGCGACCAGAAGGGCAATCCTTTTTGAGCAAAAGTTGAGTAAATGGAGTATACCATTATGTGTCAATTTGAGCTAGCTTGTAAAGATCGCCTGTTTGCTTGCCATTTCTTCCACCCCAAATTACAATTCCAATGAAATGTGTACAACATAGTAATGGAAGCTAATATGTCTATTGCAATTGACCAAACTCTTCTACCTGAGACATTAAAAGAGGTTGTCAGGCGATTAGTGAACCTGGCCGCACCTGTCAAAATTATTTTAATTGGCTCGAATGCTAGGGGTGAAGCTAAACCGGATAGCGATTTGGATTTGCTTGTTGTTGAAGAGAAGGTAACAACTCAGCAGGACGAAGCTCTGCGTTTAAATCGCGCTTTGGGTGACTTGATGTTACCCATTGATTTAATTGTGGTTTCCGAAGCGCAACTGAATCGTTACAGTAATGTACCTGGAACAATTTATTATCATTCTGTGCGAGAAGGACGAGTTTTGTATGATCGAGAATAACCCAGAGCTAGATAGTTATATCCCGCCTGAGTTAGAAATAGCGATTATTTCATTGGAAAAAGCTCAACAAGATTTAATTGCAGTAGGTAAGTGGTTGACAGATGTAGATATTTCCGATGAGATTATTGGTTTCCATATTCAACAAGCTATTGAAAAATCTCTCAAGGCAATCTTAATTTGCTATAAGATTGAGCATCCACGTACCCACAATCTGCGTTTACTTGTTGATCTTTGTCAAAATAACAACATTGAAGTTCCTTCCACTTTTTCTCAGGTAGACATTTTCAATCGCTTTGCTGTCGAATGGCGATATAATTTACTCCCCCTAACCAATCCATCCCCCCTTGATCGAGAAACAGCTTATAATCTGGCTACTTTTGTGTGGAATTGGGCCAGTCAACTGGTAAAAGGAAGCAGCAATTGACCCCACCAGCTTTTACTCAGACAAAGAAAAACACCGCTAAATTCCTCTCGGCCGAATGGCGCTACCTGGCCATGCTCAATTATGAGATTGACCCGGCCTGTTTGCTGTCTTACGTTCCTCCGGGCACAGAATTAGACGCCTGGAATGGGAAGACCTTTGTCAGCGTTGTTGGCTTTATGTTTCTCAACACCAGGGTTCTGGGTTGGGCTATTCCTTTTCATGTTAACTTTGAAGAGGTTAATCTGCGCTTTTATGTTCGCCGTTTAGGCCCCGAAGGTTGGCGGCGGGGCGTTGTTTTTATCAAAGAGATTGTGCCCAAACCGGCTATCGCCACCGTGGCCCGGACTGTTTACAACGAAAATTACGTAGCCTTACCCATGCGCCACGAGGTATCGAGTAGTTTTTCGCCCCCTTCGCTGATTGTTGAATACGGCTGGCGTTTTAAAAATGAGTGGAATCACCTGCGGGTCAACACCACCGGCAGTTTGCAGCCGATCACTCCCGGTGCGGAAGAAGAATTTATCACCGAACATTATTGGGGCTATGCCGCCCAAAAAGACGGCGGCTGCGTTGAATACCAGGTAGAACATCCTCCCTGGCGAGTCTGGCAGGTGAGCGATAGCGTGTTGGAGTGTAATGTGGCCGATTTGTACGGGGATGAATTTGTTGACAGCTTGCAGGCTCCCCCCAGCTCTGCTTTTTTGGCCGAAGGTTCGGCGGTGGTGGTGCGCCGAGGGGTTAGACTCTAAATTTCGGATTTTCTATGCGGGTTGGCGGAAGTAAGAACAGTTTTATGATCAACGAGCGAACCAAAAAAAGCCTGAGGCTGAAGGCCCAGACGCGCTATCGGCGGGTGAATCGCTGGAGCCAGGGCATTTTAGGCATTTTTGTTGAGGCCATCCGGAGTTTTAGCCACGCCCGCGCCGCCGAAGGGGCAGCCAGTGTTGCCTATTACGCTTTGTTTTCGCTCTTTCCGCTGCTTTTCTTTCTGGTGGCGATTGGAAGTTCGGTGTTAAAGAGCCAGCAGGTGCAGCAGCAGGTTTTAGCTTTTGTCACCGAGGCGCTGCCGACGGCCCGAGACTTGGTTCAGAAGAATATGGAGCACATGCTGGAAATCCGGGGCACGGTGGGGTTGGTCGGAACGTTGGGTTTGGCCTGGTCGGCTACGGCGGTGTTTAATGCGCTCACCCATAATATCAACCGGGCCTGGCGCAATGCCGGCGGACATAACTTTTTAAGGGGGCGCTTGATGGCTCTGGGCATCGCCGGCAGCTTGATTGGGCTGCTGATGATACTGTCGCTCTTTTTTACCACCCTATTTAATCTTTTGCCTCAATTCAGCGTTCCCCTACTGGGCGATGTTTCGATATATAGAACCTGGCTGTGGAGCATCTTAACCCGGCTGATTCCCTGGCTGCTGTTGTATCTGACGTTTCTATTGCTGTACTGGTGGATCCCCAATACTACCGTCAAGTGGTCCGAAGCCCATTGGGGGGCCTTGATGGCCACTTTTGCCTGGGAAGTCAACCGGGCCACTTTTACCTGGTATTTGAACAGCGGCCTGGCCCGCTACCAGTTAATTTATGGCTCCCTGGGGGTGGTGGTCGCTTTAATGTTGTGGATTTATTTGAGCAGCTTGATTGCCCTCTTTGGGGCGCATCTCAGCGCCGCCATTGCCCATCACACCCGCCCCAAAAAAGAAAAAAAAGAAGGTCTGGCGCGTTACCAGACCTATATCAAACCTTGAATCTTAATTTCTCAAGCACCTGGGTCGCTCGTGGGGAAACTAGAAGGTTGGAAGACTGGATATTTGCCAGCCTTCCAATTTCCCCGAAAACCTCCGGTATATCTTGAAGCAATTCTACAATATCTGGCCCGATTTGGCCTTGACAAAGTACCCCTGGCAGGCTTCCTCAATCAGCGCCGGCGTCATGTGGAGCGGCTCGCCGGCATACTCGCACAGCACTTTCACCGCCTTCAAAATATCGCGGGGGTGAACCGATTGCAGCGGTTTGCCCGTTTTCCGATACCACTCATTAAGAAAATAAAGAAATGACTCCCGGTCAACCGTAGGAAACCCGAGGGCCTGGGCCTGATTTTCAAAGATTCGATAAAACATCTTTTCATCAGGGCCAAACACGCCAACCTTAATCTGAATACGGCGCAGGAAGGCGCCATCCACCAGGTCATCGGGGTCGAGGTTGGTGCTAAAGACCAGCAGTTGTTTGAACGGGATTTGGAAGGTCATACCAGAGTTGAGGCGTAAAAAGTCAATTCGGGTTTCCAGCGGCACAATCCAACGGTTTAAGAGTTGGGTTGGGCTGATTTGTTGGCGGCCAAAGTCGTCAATCAGAAACATGCCGCCGTTGGCTTTGAGCTGCAACGGCGCTTCATAAAATTTAGCCACCGGCTCATAACGCAAATCCAAATGCTCCATGGTTAACTCGCCGCCGACCATCACCCCCGGCCGCTGAAACAGGCCCCAGCGATTATCGGCCCCGCCGCGCTCATCGGTGCTAAATTTGTGGATCAGGCTGTCATAAATCTGGATAATCGCCCCGCCAACGGTAATCGCATAGGGTATCCAGATTGGCTCACCACCGCCCAACATTTTGGCAATAGCTTCAGAAATGGTGGTTTTACCGTTACCCGGCGGGCCGTATAAAAAGAGGGAGCTGCCCGCATTGACCGCCGGGCCAATTTTGCGGTCGAAATTTTGGGGCAAAATCAAATGGCTCAGCGCTTGCTGCACCTGATGACGATCTAATTTTTCAATCGTCGCCTGGGCTAATACCGACTTGGTATATTTTTCCAGCGGAACCGGGGCCGGCCCCACATATTGAGTTCGTTCAAAGGCTTCCTTGGCCCGGTTTCGTCCACCATCGGTCAGGCTATAGACATAGCCCCGCCGCCCCAGACTGCCTACGGCTTTGGCGACTTCAAGCATATGTTCTTGCTGCATCCACGATAGCATCTCGTCAATTAGCTTGTAAGGCAGCTTGATCACTTCTTCGGCGTGAGTGGCGCTCACTTCGCCCTCGTTGTAGGTGAGCCGCAAGATAATATCTATCACCATGCCCTGATTAATATCCAGATCATCCAGTGAAGTGGGCGGAGTTAACAGCTCAACCATACCACTGAAGCGTTGAATACTGGGGGCGGTTAATTGAGAGGTGCTGGAAATGGTACGTTGGGGGGTAAAAGTTCCCGATTTAGTTAGTTCTTTCAAAGTCCCAGTCGTCGCCATAGCGCTTTCTCCAACGATACAATTGGTTTGTATTTAGGGGTAATAATGCAGCAGTTATTTCCACGTTTATTATACTAAAGGCTCCTAAAATTGTCGAGATTTTTTGTTAAGGTTAAGGTACTATTGACCCCACCTCAAAAGTAGGTTTTTTTGTTTGCGCTCCGCCTAAAGTTACCGCTCACAGCTTAATCCCTTGAAATCCTTGTAAAAACCATATTGACATTCCAGCATTTTTGGATTATAATGAGTGTACACTCACTCAAATGAGTGATTACTCACTATCGTCTAAAAGGTAAAAATAATGGGCTTGGGAGTGATCCGTCATAAAATCTGGCGAGACTTGTGGGAAAACAAAGGTCGTACCCTGCGAGTGGTCATCATCATTGCCATTGGCGCGTTTGCCGTCGGGACGATTATGGGTGGTCAGGAATTTATCAGCCAGGATTTGACCCGTACCTGGCAGGCGTCTGCACCGGCCAGTATTGGCCTGGAGGTCAAACCGGCGGTTAACGAAGATACTATTAACACCCTGGCTAACTTGCGGGGTATCGAACAGGTGGAAGGTTGGCATCAAAAAACCATCCAATGGCGGCGCGCTCCTGAAATGGCCTGGGAACCGGCCCTGCTGCTAGCTATTGACGACTACGACGAGCAAAACTTACGCAAAATCTTTATAGACAACGGCCATTGGCCGGCGCGGCGTTGGCTGGGGGTGCAGCGTGGTTACGATTTGACGGTTGGCGACGAGGTTGAGCTAAAAATCAACAACGGCCAAACGGAAAAGGAACATCAGGTTAAACTCAACGGTGTGCTTTACAGCGCGGCCCAACCGCCGGCGGCCTTTATCCCCCTGCCGGCTTTCTATACCACCCGTGAACGCTTCGAGCAGCTTACCGGCGAGTCCAACTACAGCCTGATCGTGGCGACCGTTCCCGATTACAGCGAAACAAAGGCCATCGCCGCCGCCGATTTACTCCAACACGAATTGGAAAAGCAGGATATTGAAGTCAAGCCGGCTATGCCCCGGCCCGGCGGATTTATGACCCGCACCGGCCACCCCGACCGCTTTATCTCTCAGGACGTGGTGGACGGCGTTTTTCTCATCCTCAACACCCTGGCAGTTGCCTCGGTGGTGTTGGGCTTGTTTCTGGTTTACAACACCATCAACGCCGTTATCAGCCAACAGGTCAGCCAGATTGGGGTCATGAAGGCGATTGGGGCCAGGTTTGAGCAGGTATTGGGCATCTACTTGAGCGCGGTGGTGGTTTACGCCGGGTTGGCCTTGCTGATTGCCGCGCCGCTGGGTGCGCTGGCGGCGCACGGGCTACGGTTGCTCCTGATTGGCCGGATGAACATGATTCCCGGCCCGTTTGAAATCTCATCCACCGCAGTATTGACCCAAACGGGAGTAGCCCTGTTGTCGCCCCTGTTGATTGCGCTTGTGCCTATATTTGCCGGGGCGCAGATTACTGTCCGCGAGGCCATCAGCAGCTACGGCCTGGCCGGGGCGACAGGTCTGTTGGAGCGGCTTTTGGCAAAAGCTCAGTTCATGCCCCGTCTGGCCGCCCTGACCCTCAGTAACACCTTTCGCAACAAGCAGCGTGTCTTGCTAACCGAAATCACCCTGGTCGGAGCCGGCGTCATCTTTATGATGGTGATGAATACTCAGGCCAGCCTGGTCTACACCTATAACGACATTTTAACCACCATTTTCCGGGCCAATGTGATGCTAGAGTTAAAAAATGAGGTCCGTATCCCCGAAATCGAAGCCATCGTGTTGGCCCAACCCGGCGTGGAAACGGTTGAGGTTTGGGGCAGCGGCCAGGGTGTGATTCGGCCTTTGGGCCAGCCCGAGGCCAACGACGACGAAACGGCCCGACTGTACGGCCTGCCGCTGCCAACCATCACCTATGCGCCGCAGATACGGGCCGGGCGCTGGCTGGCCGAGGGGGACAGGTATGCGGTGGTCCTCAATCAGGAGTTGGCCGAGCAAATTGGCGTGGGCTTGGGGGATTGGGTAACAATTGACCCGACCGGCAAGCGTGAATCGGATTGGCAGGTGGTCGGCTTGCTGTTTGATCCGCTGGATCAACAAGCGGTCTACACCCCCCGCGACGCTCTGCTGCGCGAACTGCGCCAGGTGGGCAGCGGCAAAGTTATCAAGGTTCAGACTACCACCGACGACGAGGCCAGCGAAGCCACCGTTGCTGCCGCTTTACGCGAACGGTTTGAGGCGCGTGGCTACGAACTCCAGGTTAGCCGGGAGGATACCTCGCATCGGATGGTGCATGAGCGACTCGACCGCATGTCTATCCTGCTGCTACTCTTGACCGGCATGGCCCTGCTGATTGCCGCAGTCGGGGCAGTGGCCTTGAGCGGCACGCTTTCGATCAATGTACTGGAGCGAACCCGCGAGATTGGGGTGATGCGGGCCATTGGCGCGTCGACCCTGGTGGTGGGCGGGCAGTTTGTGGGTGAAGGGCTGATTTTGGGCTGGTTAAGCTGGCTCATCGCCTGGCCTCTGAGCATCCCTGTCGGACGGCTACTCATCGCCGCTTTATCCGGGCTGCTCAATACCGAGCTGGTCTATCAGCAATCCATGGCCGGCGTGCTCGCCTGGTTTGTGATTGTGGGGGTGTTGGCCGTGCTGGCCAGTTGGCTGCCGGCCCAAAAAGCGGCCCAAACCAGTGTACGAGAAAGCCTGGCCTATGTATAACTATAAACACCTGGGGAATGAAGATGAATTCTTATCATGAATCTTTAACCGAACGCGAGTCTGAAGTGCTGCAACGGCTGGCCTCTGGCGCATCGAACCGGGAAATCAGCCAGAGTTTATTCATCACCGAAAGCACGGTCAAGCGGCATGTCTACAACATTTTTGCCAAATTGAACGTCCGCAACCGCACCGAGGCGGCCTTACAGGCCCATCACCTTATTTTTGACCAGGAGTCAATCCATGTTTGATCCAAGTGTAGACCTCAAAGAGCAAGTGGTTGAACACCGCCGCACCCAAATTTTGCTGGGCGCAGCCAAAGTGTTTGCCGAAAAAGGCTATCACAAAGCCACCACCAAAGAGATTGCCCAGACAGCCGGCGTGGCTGAAGGCACCATTTACAACTACTTCAACAATAAGCGTGAATTACTGCTGGCGATGATGGAATTAATCGCCACCCAATCGCTCAAAAGCATCGTTGCCGATAACCCTCCGGCCGATCCCAAAGAATTTTTCACCATGATCCTGCGCGACCGCTATCAATTGGTCGAACAGCGCGGCTACCTGATTGCGCCTATTTTTGGCGAGATGTTCTCCGATGTCGAACTGCGCCAGGAAGTATACCGAACCATCGCGATGCCCATCGCCGCCCACATAGAAAAATACATCCAAGCGCATATTGACTCCGGCCTGTTTCGCCCGGTTGACCCGGTGATTACAACGCGCATGTTCGTGGGGGCCATCATCGTCAATTTTGCCATGAAGCTGGCCGGGCTCGATCCGCGCTATGAAGACATTTCGGCTGATGCTCTGATTGAAAATCTGGTCTCGCTTTTTTTAGCCACCTTGTTGAAGCCTGAGCCGCCTGCCGCTTGACAGAGAGATTAGAGATTAGAGAGTGGAGATTATTACTCAGGCTCATGTCATTTCGAGACCGAAGGTCGAGAAGTCTCCAGGGCGCAATATGTAAAAATAAGGGGTTGGGGATTCCTCCCTGCGGTCGAAATGACATGACTGAGCAGTTACGAATCTCTAATCTCCCATCTCCTCATACCCTGAGCCGAAGTGAGTTTTAAAGCTATGTTACGTCGAACATTCAGCTTAATCCGCAAAGAATTTATCCACGTGGCCCGCGACCCGCGCACCCTGGCCATTATGATTGTGATGCCCATTCTCATGCTGATCCTACTGGGCTATGCCGCCACCACCGATGTTGAGTCTCTCCACACTGCTGTTTATGACGCCGACAGAACCCCTCAAAGCCGCGATCTTATCGCCGCTTACCAGGCCTCCAATTACTTTGATATTGTGCAGTATGTTGAAAGAGAAGATGATCTGCGCTATTTGATTGATCACAATGATGTCCGCAGCGCGCTGATTATTCCGGCCGGCTATGGTCGAGATATGGCGGCCCATCAGCGCCCCGACGTAGCCTTCCTGGTGGACGGTTCTGACCCCAGTGTAGCCCGCACCGTTTTTGCTGCCTCTCAACAGGTGGGGCAGGCCGTTTCGATAAGAATGTTGGAAAACCAATTGGAGTTGGTCGGGCCGCTGCCGGGGGTAGAGGTCAGGCCCCGCGTTTGGTACAACCCCAACATGGAAAGCTCCCATTTCATGATTCCCGGTACCATTGTTTTGATTATGTTTCTGTTCACCACGCTTTTTACCTCAACCTCCATTGTCCGGGAACGCGAGTTGGGCACTATCGAGCAATTGATTGTCACCCCTATCCGGCCGCTTGAACTGGTGGTGGCCAAAGTAATCCCTTACATCCTGGTTTCTTTCTTTGTTATCATCGAGGTGCTAACTCTGGGCGTGTTGGTTTTTGGCGTGCCGATTAATGGCAGCATTCCGCTGCTGCTGGGCCTGTGCAGCCTGTTTTTAGTCACAGCTTTGGGGATTGGCATCTTCATTTCCAGCGTCGCCAAAACACAGGTGGAGGCATTTTTAATGACCTTTGCCACCATCATGCCCACCGTCTTCCTGAGCGGATTCGTGTTTCCGCTCGAGGCTATGCCCCGCTGGTTGCAGTTTATCAGTTATATCATTCCGGCCAAGTACGGCTTGATCATTGTGCGGAGCATCCTCCTGAAAGGAGTTGGCCTTGAGGTTTTGCGTGAACAGGTGATAGCTATCCTGATCTTTACCGCGATCATTGTCACCCTGGCCTCAACTCGTTTCAAGAAAAAGTTGGGCTAATCAATTTACGATTTCAGATTTACGATTTACGATTAGCCAAACCAATCGTAAATCGCAAATCGTAAATCCAAAATCAGACATGTTACTTAGACTTTCAAACTTAGTTTTCAAAGAATTTATTCACATTCGGCGCGACCCGCGCACCTTATTCATCATGGTGGTCATGCCGCTGGTGATGCTGATTTTGCTCGGTTATGCCGCCACCACCGACATCGAGCACCTGCGTATTGCCGTTTATGATGGCGACAAAAGCGCCCAGAGCCGCAGCCTGATTGAAGCCTACCGGGCCTCCAACTCGTTTGATATTGCGCAGTACGTGGCCAGAGAGGACGACCTGATCTATCTGCTCGACCACAGCGACGTGCGGGGGGCGCTGGTGATCCCGGCCGGTTACGGCCAACGCATAGTAGCCCAAGAAAAAGCCGAGGTGGCCTTCTTGATTGACGGCTCAGACGCCACCGCCGCCAATACCCTTTTTTCGGCCTCGCAGAGCGTAGGCCAGGCCGTCTCCATCAAACTCATCGAGCAAAAACTGGGCGTTTCAGTTGACGCCATGCCCGGCGTTGAGGTCAGGCCCCGCGTTTGGTACAACCCCAACCTGGAGAGCGCCTATTTCATGATCCCTGGTATGATCGTCATGGTGCTCTTTGTTTTTACCATCCTCTTTACCGCTACGGCTATTGTCCGCGAGCGAGAGTTGGGGACGATTGAACAGTTGATTGTCACCCCCATTCGGCCTATCGAGCTGATAGTCGCCAAAGTCCTGCCCTATGTGGTGATTTCATTTGTGGTCGTCATCGAGGTACTGGCCATAGGCGTGTTGATTTTTGGCATCCCGATTAATGGTAGTCTCTCTCTACTGCTGGGGTTGGCCGCCTTATTTCTGCTGACCTCTCTGGGATTGGGTATCCTGGTTTCCAGCGTCGCCACCACCCAGCAAGAAGCGCTGCTCATGACCTTTGCCACCGCCCTGCCGACCGTCTATCTAAGTGGTTTTCTATTTCCCATCGAGGCCATGCCGCCCTGGTTGCAGGTGATAACCTATCTCGTCCCGGCTCGCTACGCTATGGTTATCATGCGCGGCATCATCCTGAAAGGCGTCGGGCTGGAAATTCTGGCCGAACAGGTGGCCGCCGTGCTTATTTTCAGTACGATCGTCGTCATCCTGGCGGCGACTCGATTTAAGAAAAAGCTTGAATAAAACGACCGAGGACGGGAGACCGGGGACCGGCCAGAATATCCGGTCCCCGGTCTTCGGTCTCCGGTCACACCGGCAGGAGCTAATGATGAACACCAACGATCTCATCATCAAAACCGAAAATCTGACCAAACAGTTCGGCCCTATCATCGCCGTCAATGGGCTGAATCTGGAAGTCAAAAAAGGCGAAATCTTCGGCCTGGTCGGGCCGGATGGCGCGGGCAAAACCACCACTATCCGCATGCTGGCTGCGATCATGGACCCGACGGCGGGCAGCGCCACCATAGCCGGCTTTGATTTGCGCCAGCAAGCCGAGGAGATCAAAAAACACATCGGCTACATGGCCCAGCAGTTTGCCCTCTACGGCGACTTGAGCGTGCTGGAAAACCTCACCTTTTTTGCCGATGTATATGGTGTATCCGGCAAAGTGCGGCGGGAACGCATCGAGCGGCTGCTGACCTTTGCCCGTCTGACCGAGTTTACCGGGCGGCGGGCCGGACAGCTTTCCGGCGGCATGAAAAAGAAGCTGGGCCTGGCCTGCGCCTTGATCCATGCACCTGATATTCTCTACCTGGATGAGCCGACCACCGGCGTTGACCCGGTCTCCCGGCGCGAATTCTGGGACATCCTGGCCGGCCTCCACTCCGACCAGACCACCATTCTGGTCAACACGCCTTACATGGACGAAGCCGAGCGCTGCTCGCGGGTAGGGCTGATGTACCAGGGCCGCTTGGTCGAGCGCGGCACGCCCAACGAAATCAAGGCCTTGATCCGCGGGGAGCTGGTCGAATTCAAGCCGGAGGCCGACCACCTGCACGGCGTCGGCTTATTACGCCGGACCAACCAGGTTTTGGCCCAACTGCCCGGCGTGCTGGAAATCCAAACCTACGGCGACTTGATGCACGTTTTTGTAGACAACATCGCCCAGCGCCGCTCGCAAATGAAAGCCGCCCTGGCCATGGAACGCATCACCATGGCCAACTTCCGCCAGACTGCACCGCGTATGGAAGAGGCGTTTATTTCATTGATTGGGAAGATGGAGCAGGCGTGAAACGTCTTGCGTCTTACGTCTTGCGTTAAACTTATGCCAACGGCATACGCAAGACGCAAGACGAATTTACAGGTAGGACAATGACTGAACAAGATGGCCCTGCTATCGAAGTGCTGGGCCTGACCAAAAAATTTGGCAATTTTGTCGCCGTCAACAATGTCAATTTTGAAGTTCGGCGGGGCGAAATCTTCGGCTTTCTGGGGCCGAATGGCGCGGGTAAAACGACAACCATCCGCATGCTATTGGGACTGTTGACCCCTACCAGCGGCACGGCCAAAGTGGTGGGGTTTGATGTGGTCAAGGAGAGCGAAGCCATGCGCCAGCGCATTGGCTACATGAGCCAGAAATTCAGCCTATACAACGATTTGACGGTGGAAGAAAATCTTAATTTTTACGGCGGGGTTTATGGGGTGCGGGGCCGCCCGCTAAAAGAACGCAAACAGTACATTCTCAACATGGCCGGCCTGCTGGGGCGAGAGCGGGAGCTGACCCGCAACCTGTCGGGCGGCTGGAAGCAGCGGCTGGCCCTGGGCGCGGCTATCATCCACCAACCGGAGGCGCTCTTTTTGGACGAACCGACCGCCGGGGTGGACCCCATCTCGCGCCGGGCTTTCTGGGAATTGATTTATGAACTGGCCGAAGGCGGCACCACCATTCTGGTTACCACCCACTACATGGACGAAGCCGAACACTGCCAGAATCTGGTGTTCATTCAACGCGGTACGTTAGTAGCCAAAGGTTCGCCTGAAGAAATCAAAGTCAGCAAGATGCGCGGCGATGTGGTCGAGATTGACTGCGACAATGCCGCCCAAGCTATGCAGGTTTTACGAGACCTCGGCGTTTTTGAGGAAGTGGCCCTGTACGGCGCGCTCATCCACGTGGTCACGGCGAATTTAGCCGAGCATCTGCCTTTAATCAAAAAATCGCTGGCAGAAAAGGGCATCACCGTAACTTCGGCTGAACGGATTGCGCCCTCGCTGGAAGATGTCTTTATCTCCAGCGCCCGCGAAGCGGAGAAGTTGGTCGGAAGATAGTGGATGGAAGATAGAGGATAGAAGATAGAAGATAGTGGATAGTAGATGGAAGATGGCAAGGCAAAGCTGACAAGCGCAGAAATGCTACCTGCTACTTGCTACCCTGCTACTTGCTACCCTGCTACTTGCTACCTGCTACCCTGCTACCTGCTACCCTGCTACCTGCTACCCTGCTACTTGTCCCGGAGGTAAGTTATTGTGAAACACAAAATTATTCGTCTCATGGTTATTCTGTTAATTCTCGGCGTGGCCGGAGGAGGATACTGGTATTTCAGCCGGCATCCCGACCAATTGGCGCAGCTTCGACAGCGGCTTGGACTGATCAGCCGGGCCGGTGCGGCCGGCGAGGTCAGCGCGTCGGGCTTTATCGAGGCGCAAGAAGTGGCCGTTGCCGCCGAAATCAAAGGCCGCATCACCGCCATTACGGTAGATGAGGGTGATTTTGTCCAGGCCGGGCAGGTTTTGGTTGAACTGGATACGGCCTTGCTGGATACCGAGGTGCTGCAAGCCCAGGCCAAAATCGCTACCGCCAAAGCGATGCTGGCCAAAATCGAGGCCGGGGTTCGGCCGGAAGAAATTGCCAAAGCCGAAGCCGCGGTCAAGAAGGCTGAGACTGAGGCTGAGGCAGCTTACATTTTGTGGCAAGACGCCATCACTTTGCGCGACAATCCCCAGGAGTTGGACATCCAAATTGACGCGGCTCGGACCAACCTGGCCCTGGCCGAACTCCGGGTTCAGCATGCTATTCCGGCCAAAGACGCCGCCGTCCTGCTGAACGAACTGCAAGCGCAACAGGTCCAGGATATTGAGCGGGGTCGGAATATCCACATCGAACTGCCACGCAACGCCCAGGGCTTTTCGCCGCCCGACAACGTCGAACTGTTGGAAGACCTGGAAGGGGCCGCGCCCGGAGACGATATTCGCGCTCACGTCGAATTTCCCGAAGGGACCAAGCGCCAGGCTTATACTAACTGGAATCTGGCCAGCGCCGACGAATGGCAGCGCTGGGTAGACCTCAACAGCGCCCTGGCTAACCAGACCGACGCCGAAACAGCCCTAAATGATTTGTTAACCCTCAGAAACGACCCGCAGGCGGCCCAGATTAAAGTAGCCCAGGCGGAAGCGGCCTATCAAACCGCTCTCGCTCAAGTTGAGGTTGCCCAAACTCAGGTCGAAATTCTCAAAGCGGGCGCGCGCCAGGAGCAAATCGCCCTGGCTGAAGCCCAGGTGAAACAAGCCGAGGCCGCTTTGGCCGCGCTAAAAGTGCAGCGTGACCAGCATACCTTGCTGGCTCCCCTGGACGGCTGGGTGGTCGAGCAGCCTGCCCACGAAGGTGAAATGGCAACGCCCGGCGTGACCCTGCTCAACCTGGCCGACCTCAATAACCTCACCCTGACCGTCTACGTGGCCGAGCCGAAGGTGGGCCAGGTCGCTCTGGGGCAGGGGGTGCAGGTGTTTGTGGACGCTTTTCCGGGCCAGCCCTTCACCGGCCACATCACCTTTATCAGCAACGAAGCCGAATTTACGCCACGCAACATTCAAACCAAAGAGGAAAGAGTCAATACCGTTTTTGCTGTCAAAATTAAGCTGGACAATCCTGACCAGCAGCTCAAACCCGGCATGCCCGCCGATGCGGTGCTGGCAGAGGGACGGGAATTGTAGGGAGTAAGGAGTAGGAAGTAAGGAGTAGGAAGTAGGGGAAAATGCCCCTACTACTTACTACCTACTACCTACTCCCCTCTTCAGACGAGGTAGATTTATGAAACGTATCATCCCTATCATCATTCTCATTGCCGTTGTTGGGGGCGCGTATTGGTGGTATAACCAACCCAGGGTTGACGCGGCCCCGGCAGCCGGTTTGGTTGGCTCCGGCACGATTGAGGCCGAAACCATTGCCATCACCACCGAAATTGGCGGGCGGATTATCGCCATCAAAGCCGGCGAGGGCGATGAAGTTGACGGCGGGCAAGTGCTGGTCGAAATAGACCCGTCCAGCTTGCTGGCGCAGCAAGCCCAACTGGAAGCCACTTTGGAGACAACCGAGGCTAATCTGGCTATGGTCAGCGCCCCACCCCGGCTCGAAGATATTGCCGCCGCGGCAGCCCGGCTGGCCCAGGCCAAAGTTGCCCGTGACGGAGCCAAAATCACCTGGGAGGCGGCTCAGATGTTGGTCAACAATCCGCATCAACTCACCGCCCAGATTAATCAGGCTCAAGCGCGCGTTACCCAGGCCCAAACCAATCTGGAACAGGCGCAGATTGTTTTGAAACGGGCAGAAATTCAGGCCGAAGCGGCCAGCCGCAACCAGAGCACACATACGGCGTTGGTGCAGAATGAGGTGGCCCAACAACAGCTTAGGTCAGCCCAGGTGGGCTTGCAGATGGCCGAAGTCGGCCTGGCCGGAGCCAAACAGCAAGTGCAGCTTTTACAGGGATTGCGGGACAACCCGCTGCAACTCATCAGCCAGGCCAATACCGCTAAAGCTGCCTACCGGCAAGCCGAAGCAGCCATCGTCGTAGCCGAAGCCAACTTGGCTGCCGCCAAAGCCAACCCCACCGTCGAAGACATCGCCGTGGCCCAGGCCCAGGTAGCCGAAGCTCAAGCGGCCCTGGCCAAAGTACAGGTGCAACTCGATAAATTGACCCTGACCGCGCCGCGCGCCGGCCTGATTAGCCACCAACTGGTCCAACCCGGTGAACTGGCCGCGCCGGGCGCCGTCCTGCTCGAACTCAGTGATATTGACACGGTTGACCTGACCATTTACATTCCTGAAACCCAAATTGGCCGGGTGAAAGTGGGCCAGCCGGCCCAAGTTTATGTAGACGCCTATCCGGCTGAGGTTTTTGGCGGAAGCGTCACCTTTATCAATCACGAAGCCGAGTTCACCCCGCGCAACGTTCAAACCCAGGAGGAGCGGGTCAACCTGGTCTTTGGCGTCAAAATTACTTTGGACAATCCTGACCACCGCCTCAAACCCGGCATGCCCGCCGATGCCGAATTGAGGGAATGGGAAAAAGGAGGTATGGAAGATTGGAGGAATGGAAAAGTAGTAAAAGGGCAGCCAACCCTCCAGCCTTCCCCCACTCCAGCCATCCAATCCTCTCCTACACCAGTCTCCCAACCCTCCAACCTCCCAACCCTCCAACCCTCCAACCTTCCAACTTCCCAGCCTTCCAACCCTCCAACCCTCCAACCCTCCAACCCTCAAGCCGAAATCATCACCTGGGGACTCAACGTGCGAACCGGGCCGGGGATGAATTATCCGGTTGTAGCGCATCTGGCGCAAGGTACGGTGGTACCGGTGCTTGAAACGGACACGGCCAGCGGTTGGCTCAAAGTGCAGCTTCCCAACGGCGAGCAAACCGGCTGGATTACCAACAACCCCGCGTATGTCGCAATTCGATAGAGAACATTCGGAAACTCCAGAGCAACCTTTACCACCGACGCTCGTCCGGCGATAAAGTCGCCGGACTATGGCACAGCGCCCGATTAATCGGGCTAAAGCCGGGTTCATCCGGCGCTGTTGAGTAGCCCTGGCAGTTCATGCCAGGGCGGGCCAGACAGGCGAAGTAATTTCCGAAGCTCTCCGATAAAGTAATTTCAGGAAGATAGATGTTCAATGTGGATTACGTCTTGCATAAAATAAACGCAAAACGCAAGACGTTTTGACCGGTTTAAATTCCGGGAAACAAAAAACGCTCCGCGATTGCGGAGCGTTTTTTAATTTTTAGTTTCAACTACTGTCTGCTGGCCGGAATAAAAAATTGAAACGGGTTGCGGGCCACCACCACCTGCTGCTCATAATCGCGGACCAACTTCAGCAGCCTTTCTCTGGCCGCGCGCCATTCCTCACTGTTGAGCACCTTTTGCATCGTTGTCTCATCCTCAGCCCGGAAGGCAATCAGGCGCATGGGATAATCGCCGTAAGCAGTATGCCACCCTTCAACCATAATTAGCCCCATATTTTGCAGGGTTGGCAAAAACTCGCCCAACACATACCGATAATATTCAGCTTCGCGGTGTGGCTTGATGTCGTAAACAAGGAGTAATTTGACTTCCATACCCAACCCTGTCTCACTGAAATAACAGCGGTGAAGAACCTGCTTCATTATAACACGCTCCCAGGGTTTAAGCCAACCTTATTTTGTTGATTTTATGTCTCTACAGGCGTTGGCTCAAGCAACCGGCCTATAGTATAATGGCTGCCGTTATCCTTAACTCAAACAATGGTCCAACCTTGAAACACAAACAGTTACGCTTAATCATTATTCTAACCGTAATCCTCTCGGCAGGATTCTGTGTAGCCGGCACATTCGCCGCGCTTGGCTCCGGGGTGACGCTCTGGTTAGCGCTGGCCCAACCTGAACTAACCGCCACACCAACGGCAACACCGCGTAAGCTGGCCGCTCTGCCCAGTCCAACCCCAACCGTTTCACCCACGCCCACTTTCACTCTCACCCCAACCCCTACCTCAACCCCTCCACCCACCGACACCGCCACCCTGGTCCCCACGCTCACCCCCAGCGCCACCGCCACACCTCTGCCACCCACCGATGCTCCCTCACCCCCGCCTCCTACGGCGATACCCTTGCCCAGCGATACCCCCGCGCCCAGCTTTCCTTTTGTCATTCTGGAAACCGAAGGGCACGAAACCAACCATCTCAATTTTGATGTCTATGTGGCCATCACCGATGAGAACAACAAACCGCTCAGCGGCTATCGTGTGCTGGGTCGTCACAGCAGTGGCTTGCAGGTAGATAGTCAAGTCAGCGCCGGGGATTGGACGGTCAACAGCGGGGCCAGGCAGTACAAAGGCGGCAACTTGAAGTATGAGGCGTTTAACTCACCCAGCGGAACGTGGTCGCTGCAACTGGTAGATGAAGGAGGGCAGCCGGTTGCGCCCTCCATTGATTTTCCATTTGACGCTGCCACGCCCTCGTGGTATTTTATTTTGTACCGGCGAGTAGAATAGGAGGATTGGAGGATTGGAAGATTGGAAGATTGTCAAACTTCCAACTCTCCATTCTTCCAGCCCTCCATTCTTCCAACCCTCCAGCTCCTCATCTCTTTTTCGCTTTATTCTACTTGCCACTGCCAAAAGCTTGTGGTATAATCCCCACCGTCTAAGGGAAAAGTTGTGACCAGAAAAGTGGGGACTCCCCACTTTTTCTTTATATATTACCTGCCTGAGTCAGGAGGCTCAAGTACCAGTGAAGAAAGATTTCAAAGAGCTTATGGTGGCTATTAACCAGGTGTGCCATGAGCGGCAATTACCGATTGATATTGTACTGGAAGCGGTTGAGGTGGCGCTTGTCTCCGCCTACAAGCGTAACTTCAGCGGCAATCACTCAGTCACGGCTCAAATTGAGCCAAAAACCGGCAAAGTTTCTGTCTTTATCGAAAAGGTGGTAGCAGAAGAAGTACAGGATGAGCGCAATGAGATTTCGCTCGACCAGGCCAAAACCATCAACCCACGCGCCAAAGTTGGTGAGTTGATTTCTATTGACAGCACACCCGACGACGATTTTGGCCGGATTGCCGCCCAAACAGCCAAACAGGTAATTTTACAACGCATTCGAGAAGCGGAGCGTGACGCGCTTTACAACACCTACGCCGAGCGTGAAGGCGAAATTGTTAACGGCACGGTTCACAAAATTGACCCGCATCAAGTAACGCTATCACTGGGCAAAGTAGAAGCCTTTCTACCCCGCAGCGAGCAGATTCCCACCGAGCGTTACAGCGAGGGCCAGCGCTTGCGGGCCTATGTGGCCTCGGTGGCCAAAGCCAGCCGCGGGCCGCAGATTATTGTCTCGCGGACTCACCGCAATATGCTGCGCCGCCTGCTGGAAGTCGAAGTGCCGGAAATCTACAACGGCACCGTCGAGATTAAGTCTATCGCCCGTGAAGCAGGGTATCGCTCCAAAGTAGCAGTAGCGGCTTTACAAGAAGGGGTTGACCCGGTGGGTTCTTGCGTTGGCATGCGCGGAACCCGCATTCAGAGCATCGTCAATGAGCTGAACGGCGAAAAAATTGATGTGGTGCAGTGGAATCCTGACCTGTCTTTCTTCATCGCCAATGCCTTGAGTCCGGCGCGGGTTATGAACGTCATGCTCAGCGACGAAAAGGGCAAAACGGCGGCGGTGGTGGTGCCGGATAAGCAGCTTTCACTGGCCATTGGCAAAGAAGGTCAAAATGCCCGGCTGGCCGCCAAGCTGACCGGCTGGCGGATTGACATCAAAAGCGCCAGCGAAGCCATTACCGAAACCATTGAAAAACTCCGGGAAGATAAGGCGCTGCGAGAACGGCTGGCCGGCAAAGTTGAAATTTTCAATATGGCCTCCATGATTCTCAAAGAGAAAGAGCCGGTTGAGTATTCCGATGCGGAACTGAATGTGTTGAGCCAGGCCATTGAGTCGGTCAACCTGGCCGAAATGGCGATGCGGCGTGAATTGAAAGCCAAACAAGCAGCCGAGGCCGAAGCCGCTAAACAAGCCGCCAAAACCAGGGATATTCTGGCTGAGGCTGAAGCTATCTTGACCGGCCAGATGCCTGTAACCGCTCCGGTGGAGGAAGAAGCTCCCGCCGAACTGGTCGAAGCAGTTGAACCGGCGGTTGAAGCCGAAGCTGAAACGCTGGACACAGCGGCCGTGGTTGAGGTTGAAGTTCAAGCGGAAGCCGTAGCTACGTCAGAAGCCGTCACAGAAATAGAAGAGCCTGTGGTCGAGCTTGAGACCACGCCAGCCGAACCTGAACCGCTCGCGCTTGAGCCGGTAGCCCTGGACTGGACCGAAGAAGAAGTAGAAGACGGCGACTCAGACAAAGAACGTGGCAAAAAGAAAGGTCGCGATAAGAAGCGCCGCCTGGTCTTTGATGAAAATCTGGGTGAGGTCGTGGCCGAACGCCGCCGCAAACCCAGCCGTCGGGGTGGCTGGCTTGATTACGAAGAAGATGAATGATGCTTCGACCCAAACACAAGCCGCAGCGGACTTGTATTGTCTGTCGGGAAGTAAAAGATAAACGCGACTTGATTCGCGTGGTCCGCACCCCGGCCGGCCAGTTAATGATTGACCCAACCGGCAAAGCGAATGGGCGCGGAGCCTATCTTTGCCGGCAAACAAGCTGTTGGGAAAAAAATTTACCACAGCAGCGTTTGGCCCAGGCTCTCAAAGTGACTCTCACCGCAGAAGAGCTGGCCGAACTGCAAACTCAATTGCAGACAGAACTTTCAAAAGCGTAAAGTTTTATGTTCAGGGTATGTCCTAAAGGAAGGATGACGCACCCAACTAAAAACCGCCCCAGCGGTTTGAGGCTGATAAAGGAATATGAGCTGTGAACACGTGTTTAAACAACGTGTGGAGCGAGGCTTTATGAGCACCTAAGCGGAGTTATTTTTTCCTCTTCTCCTCTCAAAAGCCAACCCTCCCCGGCTTTGTCTGTGCTTTGTCACCTCATAAAGTAGTTTTACTGTAAAAATAGTCTGTTTCAAGACACTTTACCAGCGGCGATGGCGTGAGCATGCAATATCGTGCATCTATGAGTTGTCGCCTGGTAATACTTGGCAAACAAGACTCTGTTTTGTTTGCCCATTCTAAAAAGAGGTGATTCATATGGCAGTTAGTATCCAAAAACCAAAAGCTAAAGAAGCCCCGGTGAGCAATGGCAAAACCGTTGAAGTACCGCAGGTGATTACGGTTAGAGATTTGGCTAAATTAATGTCGGTCAGCCCCATCGAAATCATCAAAGAGTTGATGAATAACGGGATGATGGCCAATATTAATCAGCAAATTGACTTTGATACCGTCTCCATCATTGGCGAAGGCATGGGCTTTGAAATTGTACCTATCAAAGCGCCGGAACCGGAACCCGTCAAAGAAGAAAAGGACCTGCCTCTACACCGCCGCCTCATTGCCAATGAAGACCCATCCAAACTGAAACCACGTCCCCCGGTTGTCACGGTTCTCGGCCACGTGGACCATGGCAAAACAACTCTGCTGGATGCTATCAGGAACACGCATGTGGTCAAAGGCGAGGCCGGCGGGATAACTCAACACATTGGCGCTTATCAAGTGTTTCTGGACGACCGCCCCATTACCTTCCTGGATACGCCTGGTCACGCGGCCTTTACAGCCATGCGGGCGCGCGGGGCACAGGCCACCGACCTGGCGATTTTGGTGGTGGCCGCTGATGATGGGGTGATGCCCCAGACACGGGAGGCGGTGGAACACGCTCGGGCCGCCCAGGTGCCGATCATCGTCGCCTTGAACAAAATTGATAAAGCCAACGCCAACCCCGACCGGGTGAAACAGGGCCTGGCCGATATCGGCCTGGTGGTGGAAGAGTGGGGCGGCGATGTTATTTGTGTGCCCGTCTCAGCCAAAGAGAACCAAGGCATTGGCGAGCTGCTCGAAAACATTCTGCTGGTGACAGATGTAGCCAACCTCAAGGCTAATCCCAACCGCCTGGCTCAAGGCGTTGTCATTGAAGGTCAGGTGGATAAGCGCAGCGGAGTTTCGGCCACGCTGTTGGTGCAAAACGGCACGCTCAATGTGGGCGACATTATTGTGATTGGGACGCAATATTCCCGCATCCGGGCCATGTTTAACGATAAAGGCAAGCGCATCAAGCAGGCTGGCCCTTCCATGCCCGTCTCGATTTTGGGTCTGTCCGAAGTGCCTGAAGCAGGTGAATTTTTTGAGGTGGTCGAGAGTGAGCGAATGGCCCGGACAATGGTCGAAGAACAACGGGCCAAGACCACCAAAGGCGCGCAAACTACAGCGGCCCGGCCTATTTCGCTGGAAGATTTCTTTAATAAAACCCAGGAAAATGGCGACCAGACTTTAAACCTCATCCTTAAAGCGGATGTGCAGGGGTCGGTCGAGCCGATTGTCAACTCGCTGAAAGAACTGGGCGATGATAAGTTAAAGATAAAAATATTACTGGAAGGAACCGGCAACATCTCCGAATCTGATGTGAACCTGGCCATCGCTTCGGGGGCCATCGTGATTGGCTTTAATGTGAGTGTGGACCCAGGGGCGCAGCGTACTGCTGAGAGCGCCGGGGTAGACATCCGCCAGTATGATGTCATTTACAAGCTCATTGACGATGTGGATAAGGCCCTGAAAGGGCTGCTGGAACCCGTCTATGGTGATAAGACCATTGGCCGGGCCGAAGTGCGGGCCGTCTTTAAGATACCCAAACGGGGCAATATTGCCGGCTCTTACGTGGTTGAGGGTCACATCACTCGCAACGCCCTGGCGCGAGTTTTGCGCCAAAACAAGGTACTGCACGAAAGCAAAATATCATCCCTCAAGCGCTTTACCGAGGATGCCCGCGAGGTGGCCACCGGCTTTGAGTGTGGCATTGGGGTTGACGGCTTTGATGATTTCCGGGAAGGCGACATCATCGAAGCTTATGTCAAAGAGCGCATCAATTAACCATGCCCAGCCGACGCCAGCGGCAGGTGGGTGAACTGCTGCATCAGGAAATTAGCCGGATTATTCAGTATGAAACCAAAGACCCACGCCTGGGTTTTGTGACCGTCACCGGGGTTGATGTTAGCCCCGATTTACGCCAGGCGCGGGTTTATGTGACTGTATGGGGTGACAAAGCTGAGGTTAAAAATACCCTGGCCGGTCTCACCAGCGGAGCCAGCTACTTCCGCCGCCTCCTGGGACAATCGCTTTCTCTGCGCTACATTCCAGAACTCAGCTTCAAGCTGGATACCTCTTTGGATTACGGTATGCGCATCGAGGCGCTGCTGGATGAAATCAAAGAGGAAGATGACGAGGCGGCGGGAGCAAGGTCGGAAGATGAAGCGTGAAGCGTGGAGCGTGGAGCGTAGGTTTTACGCTTCACGCCTCACGCTTCACGTGTATGTTTATCGCAATGACGAAAACTTCCATCCCCTCCACCTCCGGCCTGCTAAATATTGACAAACCCAAAGGGCTAACTTCTCACGATGTCGTCAACCGGGTGCGCAAGCTGGCCGGGCAGCGGCGGGTGGGCCACGCCGGTACCCTCGATCCGATGGCAACCGGCGTTTTGTTGGTTTGCCTGGGCCAGGCTACCCGGCTGATTGAGTACGTGATGGCCGGCCGCAAGCAATACCGGGCCGTTTTTCGCTTTGGCGTCACCACCGATACCCTCGATGCCGACGGCCAAATCACCGCTGAGAATGACCCCTCCGGGTTGAGCGAAACCCAGTTGCGCCAGATTTTACCCGCTTTTCTGGGCCAGATCGAGCAGCTTCCGCCACTTTTTTCGGCCATCAAAAAGGCAGGGCAGCCGCTTTACAAACGCGCCAGGGCTGGGGAGACGGTTGAAGTGGAGCCGCGTCAGGTCACGCTTTATGAACTGGCCTGGGTGGCCTGGCAGCCGCCGGATTTAACCCTGGATATTACCTGCTCGCCCGGAACCTATATTCGCTCGCTGGCCCGTGATGTGGGCCTGGCCGCCGGTCCAGGGGCGCATCTGGCCGGGTTAACCCGCACCGCCAGCGGTCCCTGGAAACTGGCCGACGCCGTTCCCCTCACAACCCTGGAACGTGAAGCCGCCGAGGATGGCCCAAGCTGGCAGAGACATCTGCATCCCCCCGACCAGGCGGTGACGCATCTGCCGCCGGTCATTTTATCACCTGAAGACGCAAAACACGTGCAGCAAGGCCAGCAGATTCAAATAGACCTTCCCCCTAACACGTCATCGCTTGACAACCTGGGGCTGGCCCGAGCCTATACCCCGGATGGGGATTTTCTGGCAATTTTGACATTGGCTGAACCCGATGCTAAACTCTGGCAGCCAAAAAAAGTCTTTCAAATTTAGGAGCAACGAACAGGGTAGCAAGGTTGCAAGGTAGCAGAATTTATCTCCTGTTGCTACTTTGTTACCCTGTTACTTGTTACCAGTCAAGCGAGTAAAACTAAACCATATGCAGATTATTCGAGATTTGGCATCGGCCCATTTGAGCGGCCCGACGGTGTTAACCATTGGCACATTTGACGGCTTGCATCGCGGCCACCAGGCCTTAATCCAACAGCTTCAACAATCGGCCAGGGAGCGCCGGGCGCAGGCGGCGGTGATTGCTTTCCATCCCCGCCCCAAAACGGTTTTAGCGCCCCACCTGCCCAACAATGATTACCTGACTACACCCGACGAGCGTATCGCCCTGTTTGAAAAACTGGGGTTGGATATCTTGATACTGATCCCCTTCACCCTGGAATTTGCGCAGACCACCGCCGCCGATTTTATGCATCTGCTGGTTGAGCATCTCGAGATGGTGGAACTGTGGGCGGGGCATGATTTTGCCCTGGGAAAAAACCGAGAAGGCAACCTGGACAAGTTACGAGCTTTGGGCCAGGAGTTGAACTACATCGTCCACGAATTTACGCCCCTGTTAATTGACGGCCAAATTGTCAGCAGTACTCAGATTAGAAACTTTTTGCTGGCCGGCGACGTGCGCCAGGCTACCCAATTTTTGGGGCGCTATCCATCGCTGAGCAGTGAAATTGTCCACGGGGCGCAACGGGGGCATACTATTGGCTTTCCGACAGCCAACTTTGCCGTTCCCGGCGAGCGACTCTTACCGGCCAATGGCGTTTACGCCACCTGGGTGCAACTTCCCGGCGAAACGCAGCGCCGGGCCAGCGTCACCAATGTGGGCATCCGCCCTAGCTTTGACAGCACCGAGCGAACCGTTGAAGCTTATATTTTTGATTTTGACCAGGACCTTTACGACCAGCGGCTCACCCTGGAATTTGTCGAGCGCCTGCGCCCGGAAAAGAAATTCAGCAGCATTGACGAATTGGTGGCTCAAATCCGGCACGACGCCGAGCAAGCACGCCAATTGCTAATCAAGGAAGCAGCAGGTAAATGGTAGATGGTAGACAGTAGACGGTAGACAGTAGACGGGGTAGAAAGAACGGCGGTCAGTCGTCCGCGGTCAGTCATAATCTAAGGCCACGAAGCCCTCGACTATCGGTAACAAAGTAACCGGTCGCCGGGGGTTTTTGTTTTCGGCAGGTTCTCAATTGTACATTTTTAACAAAGAGTATTTGGAAATTCATCGCTACCCGCCGAGGGTTTCCAGCCCTCGGCTACTGGAGGTGAAAACCGCTTCAAAGCGGTTCACCAGCCTGCTTCAGCAGGCTTCCACCTCTGGTAGCCGGGCGTTTCAACGCTCGGCGGACGGCGTAGCTTAGCCGATTTCGTAATTACCGGATGCTCTCAATAAAGGATCAACTTAACAATGGAATACCCTAAAGCCCTAACTCCTCAAACTAATTTCTGGCGCAGTTATCAAGCCTTTTTCAGCGAAATCATCTTTGTGTTTGTGGTTATGATTTGGGGCATTACCTTTATTTTTACCAAAGATGCGCTGCAAGTGATTGGCCCATTTGCCTATAACACCATTCGGATGTTCATGGGCGCGGTTACTTTGGCGCTAATGGTGGGGCGTGACTGGCAGCTTGTCAATCGCGCCTACTGGTGGCCGTCATTGATCACGGGTTTTGTGCTCTTTGGCTCGTATGCAGTACAGGCTTACGGCATGCAATTTACTACGGCCAGCAAAGCCGGCTTTTTGACCGGCACCAACCTGGTCTATGTGCCCATCCTATCGGCCTGGTTGTTGCGCCGTGCGCCCAGCCGCACCGCAGTGGCGGGGGTGCTGCTGGCTTTTGTGGGTTTGTATCTGATCTCTTTTGAAGGTGGCCTGGGTGGTTTGACCATCGCCCCCGGGGATTTTTGGGTAGCGCTGGGTGGCGTGGGCTGGGCGCTGTACATTATTGTTCTGGCCCGTTACTCGCCTCACCTCAATGTCATGGTCTACGCGGCCTTGCACGTTTTTTTGGCGGCCCTGATGAGCGGGGCAGTCTGGCTGTGGGTCGAGCCGCTGACCGTTCCGGTAACTTCAGCCGCGCTGTGGATTGGGGTATTTACCACCGGCTTTTTAATTCTCGGCCTGGGAACCAGCGTTCAAACCTGGGTCACGCGCACCGCCTCGCCCACCCGAGTGGCCCTGATTGCTGCGCTTGAGCCGGTTTTTGCCGCTATCGGCGGCTGGTGGGTGGGGGAAATCATCACGCCCCGTATTTTGATGGGAGGGGCGTTGATTGTGGCAGGAATGCTGCTGGCAGAGTTGGGGCATTTATTACGGCAGAGGCAGTAAGAGTTTGCTTCTGATAACCAAAGTACAAACTATGACTGTTTGGAAAGTAACTCAAAAACTGTTCGGAAACTGTTCGGAGCTATAATTTAATGGGAGTTACACAGTCGAGGATTTCTCGGCCTCTGGCCTCGAAATGACATGTAAAAAAGGAAGACCTGGCGGATGTCCGCCAGGTCTGCTTCCCCAAAATTGCGACCCCATCCTGGTCAACCGTTGACCAGCGCAGGCATATTTTCAAAGACTAACTACTCCATCAACCCAATGTCGGCGTTCGGGTCGGACTCGATCCCATTTTTTTTCAGGAAAAACTGGTTCGGGCGCGGCGGCCAGGCCAGAGAGCGAGGTTCAGCTACGGCTCCGTAATACTCCGTCATTCCCTCGTACCGAGCGGTCTCGGCAGCCAGGGCGGGTTGCCGGTCAGCCTCGTAATAGTCAGCCAGCCCCTTGTACCGGGCCGTTTCCGCAGCCAGGGCGGGTTGTTCATTGCCCGCAGCATAAAAGAGGCCCAGACTGTTGTAGCGGGCAGCCTCCGCCGTCTGGGCGCGGGCCGCGTCGGCCATTATCGTTCGCTTTTCCAGTTCAAGTAGGTTGGGGCGAATGGGAAAATCTCGGCCAGTTTGTTCGGCCACATCGGCAACTTCAGCTTGGCCGACTACAGCGGTCATATTGCTGCCCAGTATGCCCAGGATCACGCCTAGCGCTAGAATAACCAGGGCCAGAGGCCAACTGAATTGTCGCACCGGGGCGACTTCGATAGGACTGCTAACGTTACTTTGAGTTGTCATCGGTTATCTCCTTTTTTAACTAAAGAATTTTAATATTGGCTTCATTTAATTTCCGTGAAACGTAAAACGTAATGCTTTCTACAGATGGCTGTTTGTTTTACGCTCAGCCTTCCCCCTTGTGATCATTCAAATATTTTCTCCTTTCGTAACTGTTCTAACCTCTTATTCAATAAAAATTCTGTTGTTGATAGCCAGAAAAGGTTCACTAGAACCGTTGGCTGGTGGGTCAGGGTTATAGCGGGGTAAGTTTCCTGGCGCAGTCCTGACATACCATTGTGTTTTATTGAGCGGCGACAGCCAGTACAGTACAATATCGGTGAAAAGTTCCGGCTCAATTTCGGTCAACATCGCTGCGCTTAAAATTTGAGCAGTGGTTGTGTTTGCATTTTGTGTTGCCACGATCCTCCTCCTAAAAATAACTGTCATGTTCCTGCGAGCCGGAGGCGAAGCAGTCTCCTATCCAGGAGAAGGGGATTGCTTCGGTCTATGGCCTCGCAATGACATTTTCATGCTTTCCACACCCTGACCTCGGCCTCGATTTCGGTTTGGCCCAGCGCCTGCGCCACCGAAATGCGATGATGCCCATCTCGCACAAAATAAACATCGCCCACTTGAACCAGTTCCACCAGCGGCAAGGCTACACCCAGGCGCCGGGCCGCGGCGACGCGCAGCCAACGGCTCCGGGTGTGGGCTTGCAAGGGACAAAAGTTGCGGTCAAAGTCGGCGCAGCGACCCTGACTGCCCCGAATCTGGCGGATAGGCACTGTTTGCGCCCCCAGAGAGTAGCAATTGCCTGCCGGGCCGTTGGCTTCAGTCTCAGCCAGATTGAGCAGGCGGCGCGGCTGTCGGGTCAGCGCAGCCCAGATTTGGCCGAACCACCCCTGAAGAGAGGCGCGCTGGTAAAGTTGCCGCGCCGCCTGCCAGGCCCGAGTTTCGACATCTTGAGCGCCACTGTTGAACCCGACCATCTTGCCTTGAGCTATATGCAACATAATTTTCTTACCTCCGGGAATTTGCTGACGGACGCGCTAGATAACGGCAACAGGTGACTGCTCCCAGGGTAAACGCCCGGTCACCCGCCAAACAGTTACTTCGGCTTCAATGGTTTGCTCACCGTGGGCTTTGGCCACCGAAATGCGATGATGCCCATCCTCAACAAAGTAGATGTCGCCCACCTGAATCAGGCTGACCGGGGGTAACTTTGATCCCTGCCGGCGCGCTGTTTCGATGCCGGCCAAGCTGCTGACCATATTTTGGCTGCGCCAGCCGCTATTTTCTGGCTCAACGACAGCCAATTTGAGACTGTTACGGTTTGTTTTACTGCCAGATTTGCATTTTGAACGGTCATGGCTGCTCTCCCTGAAAAACAGAGTTTAGAGATTGGAGATTGGGTTTAATCTCCAATCTCCGTCCAGAGCTTGTTAATTTAAGCTTCTGGAATAAAATATAAACCATCCCTGTTAGGAAACTGCCTCAAAAACTGTTCGGAAACTGTTCGGAAGCTAACGGCGGCTGAGACAAAGGTACTGTTTGGAGAAGATGAGGACAAGGTGGAAATTATCTACCGGATTTGCCTCTTGGGGATGGTTCAGGTCGAAAAAGAGGGAAACATGGTGCGTGACTTTGAGTCGCGCAAGGCGCTGGCCCTGCTGGGCTACCTGGCCCGGCACGACCAGCCCGTTTCACGCAGCCACTTGGCCGGCCTGTTTTGGGGCGATAAAGAAGAGGCGCGGGGGCGGCGTAATCTCAGCCGCGAATTGAGCCAGCTTTCGGCCCATCTACCGGGCTGTTTTCAGGCCGATTACCACACGGTTCAATTTCTGCCGCCCGACACCTACTGGGTGGATACACTGGCCTTTGCTGAATTAGTCAGAGGTAGTGTTGAAAAAACTCAGCTTACTTCTTCGTCTAAAGCCAAATCTCCCTCCGAACCCATAAAAACTGTGGCTGACTTGTTCCCCTATCATCTGGCCGAGGGGATTCGCCCGGAAAAATTGGCCCAGGCGGTCGCGCTTTACCGGGGCGACTTTATGACCGGCTACTTTCTGGACGACTGTCCCGAATTTGAAGCCTGGCTGGTCCGCGAACAGGAAGGTTGGCGGCGGCAGGTTACGGAGTTGTTGGAACGGTTGATAGCCTATCATGCCCGCCAGGGCGAGGCTGACGAAGCGCTACTTCATGCCCGGCGCTGGCTGGAAGTCGAACCCTGGCGTGAGCGGGCGCACCGCTACCTGATGACTCTCCTGGCGCAGCAGGGCGAACGCACGGCAGCCCTGGCCCAATTTGAAATCTGCCGCCGCGCTCTGGCCGAAGAGTTGGCGGTAGAACCTGGGGCGGAAACGGTGGCTTTGTATGAGCAGATTCGCGCAGGGGAATTAAGCAGGGGAGCAGGGGAGCAGGGGACTGCCGAGCGCGGAGTGCCCGGCGGGGGAGAAATTTTCACCTCAGCCCCCCTGCCCCCTCGCCCCTCTGCTCCCCTGCCCCTCCGCCCCCCCGCCGACCCCCTGGCCTCTTCCGCCCCCGTCTCTTTGCACCAAGTACCTACGCCAGCCACGTCTTTTATTGGCCGCGAGGAAGAACTGGCCCAAATTGCCGCCCACCTCCGTGACCCAGCCTGCCACTTGTTAACCCTGGTAGGCTCTGGCGGCGTGGGTAAAACTCGCTTGGCCATTCAGGCGGCCTGGCAGGCGACAAGGCTATCCCTAGAAGCCGGGGCAAGAGAGGCTCCCTCGTTTGCCGATGGCGTCTATTTTATTCCGCTGGACGCCTTGAGTTCAGCCGAGTTTCTGGTTTCCACCCTGGCCGATGCCCTGAACTTCTCTTTTTACAGTGGCGCTAATCCGGCCAACCAGCTCATCAACTTTCTGCGCGAAAAACGTCTGCTGCTGGTGTTGGATAATTTTGAACATCTCCTGGCCGGGGCCGACCTGATTGCCGATATTCTGAAACAGGCGTCCCAGGTAAAGATTTTGGCCGTCTCCCGAGAGCGATTAAATTTGCAGGAAGAATACTTGCAGCCCATTCAAGGGTTGAAAGTGCCTGAAGCTGATTTTCACCCTCGCGCCGGCAAGACCAGGGGCCGCCTAGCCCTGGAAGAGTACAGCGCGGTGCAGTTGTTTTTACAACGCGCCCAAACCGTCAATCCGAGCTTCACCCTGTCGGAAGCGGAAAAACTATGCGTGGCCCATGTCTGCCGCTTGACCGAAGGCGCCCCCCTGGCACTTGAGCTGGCCGCGGCCTGGTTGAGGCTGCTTTCATGCCAGGAGATTGCCCAGGAAATCGAGCAAAACTTGGATTTTCTGACCACTTCTTTGCGCAACGTGCCAGAACGGCAGCGCAGCTTACGGGCCGTCTTTGACTATTCCTGGCGACTCCTTTCCGCCGAAGAAAGGCGCGTGTTCCGGCAATTGGCCGTTTTTACAGGGGGATTTCAACAGGAGGCGGCCAGGCAGGTCATTGGCGCTTCCTTGCCGCTGCTGCTGGCCCTGGTAGACAAGTCGCTGCTGCGCCGCACCGAAACCGGGCGCTATACCCGCCATCTGCTTTTATGGCAGTACGCCGCCGAAAAACTGGCCGAAACGCCTCAAGAAAAAGAAAAAATACAAGATTTACATAGCAACTACTACGCCGCCTTTCTTCATGATCGAGAAGGCCGGCTAAAAGGCGGGCAGCAGCGAGAGAGCCTGGCCGAAATTGGCCTCGAAATCGAGAATATTCGGGCCGGTTGGCGCTGGGCCGTCGAGCGTGGTCAGATTAATTCTCTCGATCAAGCTTTGGAAAGCCTTTTCCATTTTTACGATATGCGCAGTTGGTTCCAGGAAGGGGCGGAGATGTTTGGGCTGGCGGCAAGTCTGGCAGGGGAGCAGGGGAGCAGAGGAGCAGAGGAGCGGGAGAGCGGGGGGGCAGGGGAGCACCAAGAAACGAGAATTTCAAAATCTCCAATCTCCAATCTCCAATCTCAGATTGTCTGGGGTAAGCTGCTGGCCCGGCAGGGATGGTTTACCTTTCAACTTGGACAGCACGAACCGGCTGAGGCACTACTGCTGCAAGGGTTGGACTTGCTACGCCAGGCCGGTTCCACAGCGCTGCGTGAGACAATTTTTCCCCTCAACTACCTGGGAGCGGTCTACCGTCACTTGGGCCAATATGAGCCAGCCCAGAAATATCTACAGGAAAGCCTGCTCGTTTGCCGAGAAACAGGCGATACGTTTGGCCTGACCGTCGCCCTGAATATTCTGGGCCAGGTAGCCTATCTGCAAGGCGACTATCCCGAAGCGCAGCGTTTGTGCCAGGAGAGTTTGGGGTTGAAACAAAAGCTGGGCGACCGCCGGGGGGCGACTTTTTCTTTTATCTATCTGGGGCAGGTGGCCTATACCCTGGGCGAATATCCGGCGGCCAAGGCGTATTTTGAAGAGAGCCTGGCCGTTTGCCAGGAAATCGGGGACCGGCGGGGCATTGCTTTGTGCCTCGGCTATTTGGGCGATGTGGTTCAAATGATGGGCGAGGACCAGGGCGCCAGGCAGTTGTACGAAGAAAGTCTGGCTATATTTAAGGAGATTGGCAACCAGTGGGGGGTCATTTCCGCTAAGATCAAACTTGGCATCATCACCGACAAGCTGGGCGAGACGCCGGCAGCCAGAGTCTATCTGAACCAGGCGCTAAAACTGGCGCTCGATATCCAGGCCATTCCCCTGGTTATGGATACTTTGGTCGGCTGGGCTGCGCTGCTGGTCAAAGGGGGCCAGGTTGAGCAGGCGCTCGAAATTTTGGCTTTGACCTTGAGCCATCCGGCCAGCAGCCGGGAGAATCAGGATCGGGCGGCGCGATTACTGGCTGAACTGGAGCCACAACTTCCGAAGGAAGCGGGTCAAACGAAGCAAACCAGAGACCGAACCCGTACCCTGGAAATGATGGTAAAGAAAATATTGAGAGAAGGAAAAGAGTAAAATCAGAGGAAAAATTGCGGCTCATGTTAAGTGTGTTATCATCGGTGACAACTTAAGGAAATGCCCAAAAAGTCAAATTGGGTAAGGTGACAAATCAAGTTTAGTTGGCGGCTTACGCAAAACCTTAACAACACCTAAATCCTGGTTTTCCGGGTCAGCAAAGTACTTGACCGGGTCAGTGGCTTTGCCTTTGGCCCGCGCCTGGGTGAAGTGATATAAGCCCCGGTACAACATTTCCAACGAAATTCGGTCAAAGGGGACACCCATTTCATCGGCCACAGCATCGCCCAAATCAACCAGAACCGCGTAAAAGAGCCAGGTAGCCCAGACTTGCAGCAGCACGCCGTTAATCGAGCCGGTCCACAAGTAGGCCAGCCCCAACAAGCGTTTGGTGGTGTTAAATGCTTCTTCGATCCGCCAACGACGGCGGTACAGGTCGGCCACGACGTAGGGCGGCAGCACGGCGGGATCAAGCACCGAGGTGAGATAGCCATACCAGACCCGGCCCACTTTGACCTGCACCAACCGTAAGTGCAGGAGCGGTTGACCATTGGGGCCACCCCCTAACACAATCAGGCTGTCAATGACCTCGGTTGTGTGACTCAGCACCCGCTCCACCCGAAAGCTGGCGTTGCTCTTGAGCCGGGTGATGAAGTGAGCACCGGTGTCAATGACCTGGGCAAAGAAACTGAAGTCGTAGAAACCTCGGTCAAACAGTAACAACGGCTGGCTGGTCTTGATCAAGGCCACGATCTCCGTCATAAAATTGGTATCGTGATCTTTGGCCCCTTCCCGATACCAAATCTCGACCGGAAAGCGGGTCACCAGGTCAATAACCGTGCCGATTTTGCCGGCTAACTGCCCCAGCGGCACATCTTGCAAGCTGTCTAACTTGCGAAACAGGGCCTCCAAAGTGGAGCCATCGACAATCCAGATATGCTTAAAGCTCTGTTGAGCGACCTTAACTGCCAAAGGAACCGGTCGTTTCGGTCGGGCTTGCCACCGCTCTCGCAACAACGGCAACAAGTCTTTGAGCACCCGCTCGAACAGTTCAGCCGGAAAGACCAGGAAACGTTTACTCAAGGCTTGTTGGGACACCCGCACCGCCCGACACCACAACAAGTCTTCGCGGGCCAGTAGTCGGGTCAACTCGTGAACCGAAGGAACTTGCCGCCACAGTAAGGTCAATACGGCAGCCACCATCAAGGGCAGTCCCAATATCCGGCTGCGCAGGTCTAACTGGCGATACAGGCTCATTTGGTTGTGAAGCAACGGCGTGAGCAGGTCAGCCAGTTGCCCGGCAATGACCTCATCACTTGGCCCCGGTTGACGCCGAGGCCGAACATGATCTGGATTTCTCGGTTTTTTTGTCTTCATGGCGCCAACTTTACTGCTGGCGCTGAATTTGACAAATTTTTCTTTAGCTTAAGTTGTCACGAATGGTGTGTTATAATAGATCTGGATAGGGGTTATCTCTCTAGAAATATTTGCCGCTTGTTATTTCCCTACCATTCCTCACCTGACCGTTCCATTACGCTTGAAAAGTTATTAAAGTTACGTTTGTGATGGCCGATTTTCGCCAATTGTTGGATTAATGACCTTTGATTTGGTCAGAAAAAATCTAACGACGCAAGGGGGTAATTGCCAAAGACAAACTGCGCAAGTCGTTCAACAGCAGGTAGGGTGAAGCTTAGCACCCTCGAAATTAAGGTATGTAGGTTGGCATCCATAGCAAACGAGGAGATAAAATTATGTTTAATTTTAAGTATTCGGGAGAACACCTAACCGATATTCATTGGAGTAAGCTGGTGGCTAAAGCATGGCTAGACGAGATGGAGAGGCCCAACGACAGAAACAACTTCCGCCATCGGCTCGAGCGAAATCCGCGCCGAGCCGTTGATTATGCTATTGAGAATTTTCCTGAGTTTGCCGATCTAGCTACTTGTGCCAAGAGGATTTTTCAAGTTGATGACCCCCCTTCACCTCTTGATGATTATACAGCCGAGTTGATCAACGATATCCGAGACGGTAAGGTAGAGGCCCTGTATTTTCCAGTAGGGACATGTTGTTAATTGATAACTCAAACAATAGATAACTGAAAATTTAACAAGAGGCAGTTTTATGGCAGAAGAAAAATACTTAGCAGCAGAACAATGGGCCAGAATTGTCGCTACCTCCTGGTTAGAGGCAGATTTCCAGGACCAGCTCGAGAAAGACCCGGTCGCCGCAGTCAGAAAGCGATTTCCCGAAGACCAATACCCCGATTTCAAATTTACCAAAATTCTTTTTATTAATGACAACCCAGGCTATACCAAAGAAGAACTTCAAGACCTTTTGTCTGGAAAGAAGAAGATCGTTCCCAGAAGCGGTATTCCCTTTACGCACGGCAGACGGGAAGAAGATAGCCTACCCTGAACTGATAACCAAGCTTAGACCCCAGAATCCTTAAGGCTCATAGTTGGGCTTAGGGCTTGGTTATCAATCAATGGTGTTACACTCACAAGCTGCTGTTCGAGAAATAGGAAAACTATGAGCCGCAGGCCCCGGTTTAAACACTCTTTTCGTTGGGAAATTGTACCCAACGAAGGCGTGTTTTTGCTTTCCGAAAAAGATCACTTTCTGCTTCGCGGAGCCGCCATCAGCCAGGTGGCTCAATTTCTTGATGGCCAGTATACGGAAGCACAGATCGTTGAGCAACTCAAAGGCCAACGATCTGCCCCGGAAGTCTTTTATGTAATCGAGCGCCTGCGCCGTGATGGTTATGTCGTTGATGCGACCCTGTCGCTGGCGCCCGAGCAAGCCGCCTTTTGGGAAATGCTGGATATATCCCCCCAGATTGCCGCTCAGCGTTTGCAGGAAACGACCGTTTCAGTTGTCACCCTGGGGCGAATTGAGACCACCCCTTTCAAAGCTATGCTCGAATCATTGGGACTGCGGTTGAGCGATGAGGCTGAGCGAGTGGTCGTCCTGACTGACGATTACCTGCACCATGGTCTTGATACCTTTAACCAGGAAGCCCTGAGCCAGAACCGGCCCTGGCTGTTGGTTAAACCGGTGGGCACAGAGGTGTGGCTTGGCCCCCTCTTTGTGCCCGGAGAAACCGGGTGCTGGGCGTGTTTAGCGCACCGCCTGCACGGACATCGCAAAGTCGAAAGCTATTTAGTCGAGAAGAAAGGCGTTGGTGGTCCTTTTTCTACGGCCCTGGCGGCACTGCCATCCAGCTTGCAAACAGCCTTCGGCCTGGCCGCAACCGAAATCGCTAAATGGATAGCCGCTGACCAGAACCCTACCCTCGCCGGTAAAGTGGTCACGCTGAATACCCTCACCCTCGAACAACGCCATCATTTGCTGGCCCGGCGGCCTCAATGCCCAAGCTGTGGAGACCCCCACGTTTTCACCGCCGGCCAATTCACACCTACGCAATTGGAACGCCAGGAAAAAGCTTTCACCGCCGATGGCGGACATCGCGGACTTTCCCCTGAGGAGACCTTTCAGAAACTTGAGCGCCACGTTAGCCCTATTACCGGCATCGTCGGCGTGCTGCGACGAATTTCGATGGATGACCCTCAGCACGATTTAATGCCGGCTTATGTGACAGACCACAATTTCGCCTTTGTCGAAGAGAACCTCTACTTTATGCACGAACACATCCGCGGTCGTTCCGGCGGCAAAGGAAAAAGCGAAGTTCAGGCCAGGGTCAGCGCCCTATGCGAGTCTATCGAACGGTACGCCGGTGTATTTCAGGGGGATGAGGCCCGCCTCCGCCGCAAGTTTAAAGACCTGGAAGAGGCCATTCACCCCAACGCCTGCATGCGTTTCAGTGACCGGCAGTTTGAACAGCGGGCCTGGTGGAATGAAAAGTTCTCTCGGTTTAATTGGGTGCCGGAACCCTTCGACGCAGACAGAGAGATTGACTGGAGTCCGGTCTGGTCATTAACCTGTCACAAGTTTCGTTATGTGCCCACCGCCTACTGCTACTATGGTTATTCTCGCCAGGAAAGAACCTGGTTTACGCGAGCCGATGCCAACGGCTGCGCCGCCGGAAACAGCAAAGTCGAGGCTGTTCTGCAAGGCTTTATGGAGTTGGTGGAGCGCGATAGCGTGGCCCTGTGGTGGTACAATCGCCTCAAGCGGCCCGGCGTAGACTTGACCAGTTTTGATGAGCCTTACTTTCAAGAACTACTGGCCCATTATCAGACTCTAAATCGTGAGCTGTGGGTGCTTGACATCACCAGTGATTTAAACATTCCTGCCTTCGCCGCCATCTCAAGCCGAAATGACCAGCCGGTACAGGACATTATGTTTGGTTTCGGCGCGCACTTTGACCCGAAGATTGCCCTGTTACGCGCCCTGACCGAACTTAACCAGATGATTCCCTGGACTGGCCTGAAGCCTAAAAATCGCCCTGAACTGCGTGAGGCTATCGAGTGGTGGTCTACCGCCACCGTTGAAAACCAACCCTATCTCACGCCCGATAAAAGATTGCCCTTGAAAATTCAAAGCGATTATCCCAAGCTTTGGAGTGATGACCTCTACACGGATGTCCTTAACTGTGTACAGATGGCCCAGGCCAAGGGGCTAGAAACGCTGGTCTTAGACCAAACCCGGCCGGATACTGGGCTGCATGTGGTCAAGGTTATTGTGCCCGGGCTGCGGCACTTCTGGGCGCGATTCGGCCCAGGCCGGCTTTACGATGTACCGGTGCAAATGAGTTGGCTGGCTGAACCGGTGCCGGAGGAGCAGTTGAATCCTAATCCAATGTTCCTCTAAACTTTTGTAGGGGCGTACCCTGGCAGTCGCCCTCTACAGGGCAGGCGCGAGGCCGTGCCCCTACCCCAAACATTATGAGGGATATCTATCATCATGCTTCATCAAGAGCCGCCGGGACCGCCGGGAGGCTTTCTCGGCCTTAGCAATTCGCTGCGCTATAAAATTGACCCGCTCGGTTTTGTGAGCGAGATGGCTAAAACTTATGGCGATATCGTCTCCTTGCAGTTGGTTGGAGACTATATCTATTCCAAGCATATAAAAAAAACAACGGGCTTGCGCGGCGACTACATTGTTTTGCTAAATCACCCCGGCTTTGTTCAGCAGGTATTTGTTGATGAGTGGCAAAAATTCAAGAAACCGGATTTTCTTAAGGCTTCGTTGCGGGGAAATTGGGGTGATGCACTGGCTTCATTGGAAGGCGATGCCTGGAAATGCCGCCGCCGCCTGGTGCAGCCTGCCTTTCACCCCCACCTGATGGCCCCTTATGCCACAACTATCGTTGCCTGTACTCAGGATATGATTGCCGGCTGGCGGCCTGGCGCTCTGGTTAACATAGATGAAGAATTCTTGACGCTGACCGCCCGGATTGCAGCCCGGACGATTTTTGACGCCGAATTAGAAGGTTTTGGGACGCCCATTGAAAACGCCAAAAGATCGGGCATCATCAATTTCGCGGAAGCGATGGGTGAGGATTTTACGGCAACCCAAAATAACGCTGACGCCGCCCCTGTTTCCCTGAGGCGGCGGCGGGCCGGGCCAACCATGGATACCCTTTTGGCGATCATGAAAGCCCGTTTCATGTCTCAAGAAGAGCGCGGGGATATGCTCTCTTTTCTCTTACAGGCGACCGATGAAGCGGGCCAGCGGCTCACCCACGAGGAAGTGGTCAACGAAGTGCTTCAATTATTTTTTGCCGGTCATCACACTATCCCCACCACCTTAATCTGGTTATTTTATGCGCTCACCCAAAATCCTGAAGTCGAAACCAGAGTTTACGAGGAATTAGACAGCTCCCTAAAAGGGCGAACACCGGGTGCAGACGACTTATCCGGCTTACCCTATGCCGAAATGGTTATCAAAGAGTCCATGCGCTTCTACGCCTCTTCCTTGATGATTGTGCGTGAAGTAGCCGAAGATACGCAGGTGGGCGATTATATCTTAAAAAAAGGGACGCTCATTTATGTTAGCCCTTATCTGCTCCAGCGCGACCCGCGTAATTTTGAACAGCCGGAACGGTTTTGGCCGGAGCGTTTTAGCAAAGAAAATACAAAACCGGTTTACAAGTATGCTTTTCTGCCTTTTGGGGCCGGGCCGCGTTATTGTATTGGCGCTGGACTGGCCCTATTAGAAGTCAGGTTAATCTTGGCGACAATTGCCCAGGCGTATCGTTTGACTCTCGCTCCCAATCAGGTTATTGTGCCCACCGTTTCGCTAACGATACGCCCCGCCCAAGAAACCTATATGCAAGTGTCAGCGCGTCAACACCTTAATGAAATGGGGAGAGGATAAAATGGCGATCACTATTTCGGGCTACCGGGTTAATGAAACGATTCATGAAAGTAGAAACTCGTTGATTTTTCGAGCAGCGAGAGAAGCAGATAATCAACCTGTTGTTCTCAAAATGCTCAATCAGACCTATCCTCCCCCCGAAAAAATTGCCTGGTTCAAACGAGAGTATGAAAGAACCAAAAATCTGAACCCTTCGCCCGACCCCGGGCATGCCTTGCAGGGGGTGGTGGCGGCCTACAGTCTGGAAACCAACCAGCAACGCTGGGTCATCGTCCTGGAAGATTTTGGGGGTGAGTCTTTAAACCGCTTGGGGCTGACCGGTAAATTGACCTTGAGCAAGTTTCTGCCGCTGGCTATTCAGATCACCGATATTTTAGGCCAAGTGCATCAACGGCATATTATGCACAA
Organism: Anaerolineales bacterium; assembly: GCA_015075405.1. GTDB lineage: Bacteria > Chloroflexota > Anaerolineae > 4572-78 > J111 > DSQQ01. Next base: position 1,093,527 of record JABTUK010000005.1, on the reverse strand, counting down.
AGATGTCAACCCATCTAACATCGTTTTGAACCCAACCACCGGCCAACTCAAATTTATTGACTTTGGCATCTCCACGGCCCTCACCCGTGAGAACCCGACCCTGCGTAATCCCAATGTCTTGGAAGGAACCCTGGCCTATATCTCCCCTGAACAAACAGGGCGGATGAACCGCGCCATAGATTACCGGACCGACTTTTACTCGCTGGGGGTGACTTTTTATGAATTACTCACCGGCCAACTACCTTTCTCAACCGCCGATGCCATGGAGTTGGTGCATTCCCATATTGCCACTCCCCCCATCCCCCCGCATGAATTAAGGCCAGATATTCCCCAGCCTGTTTCTGACATTGTGCTAAAATTGATGGCTAAAAACGCCGAAGACCGTTACCAGTCAGCCTATGGACTTAAGGCCGATTTAGAGGAGTGTCTGCGCCAGTGGCGTATAGCCGAGCGAATTGACCCCTTCCCCCTCGCTCAGCACGATATTTCCGACCGATTCCAAATTTCGCAAAAGTTGTATGGTCGCCAGCAGGAAATTGACACCTTGCTGGCCGCGTTTGAGCGGGTCAGCCAGGGCAGCAGCGAACTGATGCTGGTTTCGGGCTATTCTGGTATCGGCAAATCTGCGCTGGTCCAGGAAATTTACAAGCCAATCACCTGGCAGCGTGGTTATTTTATTGCCGGTAAATTTGATCAATTTCAAAGAGATATTCCTTATGCCTCGTTGGTGCAAGCCTTTCGCTCCCTGATACGCCAGCTTTTAACCGAAAGTGAGCGTGAAATCGAGACCTGGCGCGAAAAACTGCTCGCGGCCCTCGGCCCCAACGGTCAGGTGATTATTGATGTTATTCCCGAAGTAGAATTGATTATCGGCCCACAGCCCGAAGTTCCCTTGTTGGGGATTGCCGAAGCGCAAAATCGCTTCAACCTGGTTTTTCAAAACTTTATTCATGTGTTTACTAAGGCCGAACATCCCCTGGTTCTATTTCTGGATGATTTACAGTGGGCCGATGGCGCTTCGCTCAAATTGCTCAAACTCCTCATGACCGCCTCGGATAGCCCTTATCTGTTTGTTATTGGGGCCTATCGCGATAACGAGGTCAGCCAGACTCATCCCTTGATGGTGACTCTGGCCGAAATCCGCCAGGTCGGAGCGAGAGTGAATGATATTGTCTTGGGACCCTTAAACCTGTTCCACGTTAATCAATTAATTGCCGATACGCTCAACTGCTCGCCGGAGAGAGCCAAACCGCTGGCCGAGTTGGTGCTGGCGAAAACGGGCGGCAACCCCTTCTTTCTGAACGAGTTCTTAAAATCGCTCCATACCGAGGAGTTATTAACCTTTTTGCCGCCCTCCAGCCATAGCGAAGGGGGGTGGCAGTGGGATTTGGCCCAAATTCAAGGGCAGGATATCACCGATAACGTGGTCGAACTGATGGCCCAAAAGGTGCAAAGGTTAGCCGAACAAACGCAGCAGGTGTTGAAACTGGCAGCCTGCACCGGCAACCAGTTTGATTTGCAAACGCTGGCCGTTGTCTATGAAAAATCACCCCGCGAAACAGCTATCGCCCTGGGGCCGGCTATTGCCGAGGGGCTGATTTTACCTCTGGACGAAGCCTATAAATTGGTTGAGCTTGAGGTTGAGGGGTTGACTGAGGAGGTCAGCGTTGTCTACAAGTTTGCTCACGACCGTATCCAACAAGCCGCCTATTCGCTCATTCCTGAGGCTGACAAACAGGCCGTCCACCGTCGGGTGGGCCAACTCATGCTGCGGAATACACCCCCCGACAAACGTGAGGAGGTCATCTTTGATATTGTCAACCAACTGAACCTGGGCGGTGAACCGCAGCCACAGGCCGAGCGGGATGAACTGGCAGAGTTGAACCTGCTGGCCGGCAAAAAAGCCAAGGCCGCGGCCGCCTATCAACCGGCCTTTCATTACCTAAAGTTTGGCCTGGGATTAATAAATCCTCCGCGCGCTACCCAGGATGAACCGCTTCATCTGAATGGAACGGATAGCTGGGAGCGTCGCTACGATTTAACTTTACTGTTCCACCTGGAAACAGCAGAAGCATCTTATCTTAGCGGCAACTACGAACAAATGGAGCAATTAACCGGCGTCGTGCTGCAACACGCCAAATTGCCGCTGGATAAAGTGGCGGCCTACGACGTTAAAATTCAAGCCAGAACCGGCAACATGCAGTTCTTCGAGGCGCTGCAAATGGCCCAAGAAGTGCTGGCCCTTTTGGGGGTCGAGTTCCCTCCCCAACCAACCTTTGACGATGTATTTGCCTTACTGGGCGAAACGCAGGCCGCTTTAGCCGAGCAGCACATCGAAGCGTTATACGATTTGCCCGAAATGACCGACCCGCTCAAACTGGCCGCCATGCGGATCATGAACAGCGTCAATACCGCCGCCTATATCGCCGGCCCTGAACTGTATTCGCTGCTGGTCTTAAAACAACTCAATTTGTCGCTCCAATACGGGAATGCGCGCGAGTCCGCTTTTGTATACGGCTCTTATGCCATTATTCTGTGCGGGGTCGTGGGCGATATTGACTCCGGCTATCAGTTTGGTCAACTGGCCTTAAGGTTGATGGAACGGTTCAATGCCAAAGAATATACCGCCAAACTCTGTTTTATCTACAATATCATCATCAGGCATTGGAAAGAGCATCTCCGGGTCACCGTCCAGGGGCGGGATGGCTATCAAAGTGGACTGGAAACCGGCGACCTGGTGTTTGGCTCCTACTGCGCTTTCCTGTACTGCATCAGTTTATACTTTACGGGCCGGGAGTTGGCCCTGGTTGAACGAGAGATGGCCGCTTACACCGAGGCAGTTGCCCAACTGAACCAGCAGCTAACGGTGAATTTTCTCAAAATCTACCGTCAATCAGTCCTCAACTTGATTAATCCATCTGACGACCCAGGCAATTTGACCGGCGAAATATACAACGAAGCAGAAATGCTGCCGTTTATGCTGGAAGTGAATGATCGAACCTCGCTTTTTTACGTCTACCTCAATAAGATGATCCCCTACTATCTATTTCAAGATTACCGCCAGGCCCTTGAAAACGCACCGCTGGCTGAACAATACTCCGGCGGCGTGATTGGATCGCTTTACATTCCCATTTTTTACCTTTACGACTCCCTGATTCGATTGGCTATTTTTCCAGACGCCGACAACGCTGAGCAAGAACAACTGTTAGAAAAAGTGAACGCCAATCAGGAAAAGATGAAAACCTGGGCTGGACACGGCCCCATGAACTATTTGCACAAGTATTATTTGGTTGAGGCTGAACGGGCGCGCGTATTGGGCCAGGATGGAGCGGCCAGAGAATATTACGATAAAGCCATTGATCTGGCCCAGGAAAACGAATTTCTCAGCGAGGAAGCTCTGGCCTATGAACTGGCGGGCAAGTTTTATCTGCTCAAAGGGCAAACCCGGCTGGCTCAGCACTACCTGCGCGATGCCCATTACGCCTACCGGCGTTGGGGCGCAACGGCCAAGGTCAAGGACTTAGAGGCCCGCTATCCGCAATTTTTAATCCAGGCTGAGGCCCGGTCGCGCGAATTAGCGACCTCAACAACTCCGACCACCGACACAGGTGAAACCGCCTCCAGCATTTTAGATTTAGCCAGTGTCCTCAAAGCCTCTCAAGCAATCTCCGGCGAAATTATGCTTGATCGGTTGCTGGAAAAGTTGATGAAAATTGTCATCGAGAACGCCGGGGCGCAGCGCGGCTATCTTGTGTTGGAGGAAGAGGGTCGTTGGGTAGTTGAGGCGGAGGCTCGGGTTGAGGCTAAGGCTGAGGCTGAGATAAAGGCGTTACAATCGGCGCCTGTACTTACGCAAGTTGGAAATTTGTCCCACGCTATCATTAATTATGTTGCCAGAACCAGAGAAAATGTTGTTCTGAACGACGCCGCGCACGAAGGTCTCTTTACTCAAGACCCTTACATTGTTCAGCGTCAACCTAAATCTATTTTGTGCGCCCCGTTGATTAATCAAGGCAAACTTAACGGGATGCTTTACCTGGAAAATAATCTCGCCACCGGCGCGTTTACCCCCGACCGGCTCGAAGTCTTGAATATCCTTTCGGCCCAGGCCGCTATCTCGATTGAAAACGCCAGGCTGTACACCCGCCAGGTAGAGCTAACCCAGGCCGCCAGCCGCTTTGTGCCGTTTGAGTTTCTGCGCTTCCTGCAAAAAGAAAATATTGTCAAGGTCAAGTTGGGCGACCAGGTGCAGCAAAATATGACCATCCTGGTCTCGGATATTCGCTCCTTTACTACCATATCGGAGACAATGACCCCGCAAGAGAATTTCGACTTTGTCAATGCCTATCTGAGCCGGGTCAGCCCCATCATCCGCCAGCATCACGGCTCGATTGCCAAATATATGGGCGATGGCCTGATGGCCGTTTTCCCGGGCCGGGTTGAAGATGCCCTGGCTGCCGCTATTGCCCAGTTGCAAGAAGTGGCCCGCTACAATCTTGACCGGCAGCAACAGGGGGAAGTCCCTATTCAGATTGGGATTGGCATTCACACCGGCCCGGTCATGTTGGGCACCGTCGGTGAGGCGCAGCGCATGCAAATGGACCTGCTGTCGGACGCGGTCAATGTGACCGCCCGCCTGGAAGGTTTGAGCAAGTTGTACGGCGTGGCGATGGTCATCAGCACCGAGGTACTCAGCCAGGTCGAAGAACCAACCCGTTACCACATCCGCTTTTTGGGCAAGACGCCGGTTAAGGGCCGGCAGGAAATGATTTCAGTGTTTGAGGTTTTTGATGGCGACCCGGCGGAGGTTATCGGCCTCAAACTACAGACTAAAACGGTTTTTGAACAAGGCCTGGATCGCTACCATGAGGGGGATTTTGCGGCGGCCAAAACCTACTTTGAACAAGTGCTGCAAAGCTACCCTGACGACAAAGCCGCCCACTTTTATCTGCAACAGATAGCGGATATTAGCGCCCAACGACTCCCCGCCCAGGCAGTGGTTGAGTAATGGAGTTTATCGAAATTAAGTCCAATCATGTCATTTCGAGCGACGAAGGAGCGAGAAATCCCTTCGGAGTCACTTTTTAGCATTGATGCGGGGGATTCCTCGTTCCGCTCCGCTCCACTCGGAATGACATGCTCACGAGATCATGCGCAATATGCCGGGACCAGCAGTTCCGGCTCCGGCAGGCTATACCTGGCCCGATCCCCGGCCTCGTCCTCGTATTGGTTCATCAAGGCGATGAACTCCTCCGGGCGGGTGCAGGTAACTAATTGGGCCTTGACCTGGGCAATATGGGCCAGCCCGCGCACGTACTTGACCACATGCTTGCGGAACAAAATCAACCCACGCTCTTCTCCATAAAAATCCAGCATTAAATCCAAATGGCGGCGGATAAGCGCTGATTTTTCGGCCAGGGTAATCTGGTGAATATCTTTGCGCTGAAAAATCCAGGGGTTGCCAATCGCAGCGCGGGCAATCATCACCCCATCACAGCCGGTGTGCCGCTTGATCCGCTCGATGTCGGCCACGCAGGTCACATCGCCGTTACCGATGACCGGGATTTTGACCGCCGCCTTGATTTCGGCGATAGCGTCCCAATTAGCCTGACCATTGTAAGCCTGGGCTTTGGTCCGCCCGTGGACAGCAATCAGGGCCGCGCCGTTGTCTTCCAAAGTCTTGGCGACTTCCAGGTAATTGAGCGACTGCTGATCCCAACCCAAGCGAATCTTGCCGGTTACAGGCACCGACAGAGCGCGGGTCAGCCGGGCAAAGATGCGGCCAATCTTGGCCGGTTCGCGCAGCAGGGCCGCCCCGGCCCCCCGGCCCGAAACTTTGGGTACCGAACAACCCATGTTCAAATCAATAATATCCGGCCCAAGCTGCTCGATCCGCCGGGCCGCTTCCTCGATTTTGACCTCGTCGCTGCCAAAGATCTGGAAGGTCATAGGCCGTTCCGAGGGGTCAAATTCCAACATTTGGCCGGTGCGTTCATTGCCATGCAAAATACCATCCACCGACACAAACTCAGTGTAGCTCATGGCCGAGCCATACTCGCGGCAGATGAGCCGGTAGGGTTTGTCGGAAAAGCCGGCCATCGGCGAGAGAATCAAATCGCCATAAACGGGAATATGGCGGATCATAAAAGTGGGTTTGGGCTGAATGAAGTTAATTTCAGGAGTTTTCATCGAACCTATGGGAACTAAGTTCTTTTTTGGCTCACAAGTTAGTATCGGGCATGATAGCGCCGTCAAAGTCGGTGTCAAGTAGAACCGCCTCGTTCAAGTTGGCCTCGCTCAGGTTGGCCAGGCTCAAATCGGTGTAGGCCAGATTGGTATGGCTCAAATCGGCCTGGGCCAGATTAGCCCGGCTCAGGTTAGCCCGTTCCAGATTAGCTCCCATTAAATTGGCCCGCGTCAGAATAGCTTCGTAGAGGAAAGCCCCGGTTAAATTAGCTTCAACCAGCGTCGCCTGCGACAAATTGGCTTCGGCCAGGTTAGCTTCAGTCAGGTTAGCTCCACTAAAATTGACCCGCACCAGATTGGCCTGGCTCAAAATAGCTTTGGCTAATACGGCCTGGCTCAAATCTGTCTGGCGCAGCGTAGCCTCGGTTAAATTAGCGCTGCTCAAATCGGCCTGGTGAAGATTGACCTTGCTCAAATCCACCTCAATGAGGTTAGCTTCGGTCAAAGTGGCCTGTTTCAAGCTGGCCCCGGCCAGGGTGGCTACACTTAAAATTGCCTGGCTGAGATTGGCCCTTTCCAGGTTGGCATGGGTTAGTTTGGCTCCTTCCAGATTCGATTGGCTCAAATCTGCCCCGGCCAGATCAACCCCGCTCAAATCCTGGTGCGACAGATCAAAGCCGCGCAGCGAAGTCCGGCCGCCGGCGGCTTTCCAGGCTTTGACCAGCTCATACTGCTGCTGCCGGTCGCTGGCGCTGATTTCAACCGGCGGCAGGTTGAGCATATCGTCATCCACCGGGCGCGTTTCCCAGGGCAAAACCTCCGACAAGCCCAACAAATTGCTCACCGAAACCGGATTAACCCCGGCTGAGGCAGGCGCGGCTTCCAGGCTGCCCAAATCCAGCGGCGCGCCGGGCGGCGCGCCGCTCAGGTAAAAACGAGCAATTTCTGTCCCCAGGGCTTTGACGGCTTCGGCCAGGGCCAGGGTGGGATCGTCAGACCCTTCGACCATGACGGTAGCCCACTGCCGGCTTTCGGCGGGATAGAGTTGAATTGTAACTGTAGAGGAGATCATTTAGACCCTCGCTTTTTGCTTACATTAATAATCTTTGGATAGGGATTAATACGGTCAATTATCAATTCTTTAAAGAGATAACCACTTAATAATAGCAATCCACTGCCCAAACCCAGAATCAACCATCCATTCGACCCTCGTAAACCTGTTTCGGGCAAAAACTTGGGGGTGGTCATATCGGTAATTGGGGTAGTGGTGGTGATTGTTTGGTTAGCCGCCGGAGTTGCGGTAGGGGTCGGGGTGTTTACAACAACAGCCGTAGCAGTTGGGGCCGAGGTAGTATCGTTATTATTGTCATTATCATTATCGTTATCGTTATCGTTGTTATTGTCACTGTCGCGGCTGGGGGTGGGATTAATAATTGTAATGGGTACCTGAGCTAATCCCGCGGTTAGATTATTATCATATTGGTCACGAGCGCCTTCGGTGCTAGCCTGATTAACCGTATTCAGCACCTGGGTAGTGGCGCTAAAGACCGTTGTAATCACTACCGTCGCAAAAGGCTGAATATCGCCAAAATAGTCGGTCAAATCATCCCAAGCCAGCAGGCCGGGCGGGCTGGTGATGGTCGGCGTGGGGATAGCAAAAAGAAAATCAAGATAGGTGGGATCATAGGTATCGGTCAGGGGCAGGGAGGTCATCAAGGCCGCCCCATCATTGGTAATGATATGAGTAAATGTAACCGGCTGCCCGGCCTCTGGTGTTACGCCTGGAGCCAGAAATTTGACGATGGGGGCGCTGCCGCCAATAGCTTCATTCGTCCGGCTGGTTTCGGCGGTTTCGCTAAGCTGACCAGAGGAATGAATGAGGTCTTGCGCTCTAACGGCATTAACCACCGTTGTGCGGGGATGCTCGGCGGTAAAAACAACCGTTAAAAAAATTGACTGACCGGGCAGGATAGGCGGCGCGGCTACATTATTCCAGGTTAGAGTCCCTGAACTTATCAGGCTCTCTGGTGGAAAAGCCCGGGCAAAAGCGAGAGTAGTATTATCATAATTATCAATCAGGGTCACACCTGTTAAGGTAAAGACGCTATTGTTAGTCAGGCCAATGGTAAAAGTGAGCACTTCACCCACCCGCACAACATTGCTGGAGCGATCGAGCGTTTTTGTGAGCGTAATCTGTCCGCCGCCCTGAGCCTGGCTAATCTGCTGGACTTGCCACAAGCTGAACAAGGTTGACAGGAGTAATCCGAAAGCAATAATTAGGGTCTGAAACAAGGCTCTTGATTTCATCGTTGACTCCTTCTGGGGAAATAAGCAAACCCAATTTCTTGACGTTAAACTTCTAATCTACAGCAATTTTAATATTGCTCCAGATTTAAAGAGTCAGCATGATATTGAGTTCAAGCACCCACAGAATAGCCAGTCCTGTGCCTCCAGATCCTCCCAGACCCATTTACGGCTATCAACAGTTCTATTTTACCACAAATTTAATTCCGCGTGAATCTGACCGCAGGCAATCAACCTCTACTCACAACTTGCGCAGGGTTTCAAAAACTACCTGGGTTCCAAAGCGCAAATTAGCAACAGAGATACGCTCGTCAATGCCGTGAATACGGCTTAACTCTTGAGCGTCGAGCAGCATCGGCATAAAGCCGTAGGCTTTCATCCCCGCCCGCCGAAAAAAGCGCGAATCGGTGGCGCCGGGAGTGAGATAAGGGGTAACCACCCCAGGCGGGCCAACCGCTTTGAGGGTGTCGGCCAGAGCCAGAAAGAAGTCAGCCGCCGAATCGCTGGCAGGGTGGGCCACCGGCATATCTTCGGCCTCGACTGATACCCGAATATCCTTGATAACGGCCCGCAAATCACCCAAAATGGAGGCCGGGTCTTCGCCGGGCAGCAGGCGAATGTCCAGCTTGGCCTCCGCTTCGGCGGGAATGATGTTACTCTTTTGGCCGCTGCGAAGCATGGTCAGGCTGACCGTGTTGCGAATAAGCGGGCTAAAGAGAGCATCTTTATCGAGGAGAGGGAAGAGTAGCGGCCAGGTCAACCTGTTGCCGGCGTGGGCAAACAGCAACGAGCGCGGAAAGGCGTAGCCAGGGGCCAACCTCTTCAGCATTTCGATGACCGGCGGCGTTAACCGAATAGGCCGTCGCCACTCAGCCAGGCGAGCCAAGGCCCGTACCAGTTGGTCGGAGGCATTGTTGGGATGGGGAATCGAAGCGTGGCCGGGCGCACCGCGGGCGGTCAAACGCACGGTCAAAGCGCCTTTTTCAGCTACGGCAATGCTGTAAATATAGTGAGCGGCATTTGCCGGGCGCAGCCCCATGCCGCCCTCATCCCACACATACTCAGCCCGAATCAACTCCGGGTGGTGTTCCAACAGCCAGGCGACGCCGTACCGCCCGCAGGTTTCCTCATCGGCGGCGATCAATAAAATAATATCTCGTTTCAGCGGCAGGCCATAATTTTTGAGCAGAATCAAGACTTGCAAAAAAATAATCCCCAAGCCTTTATCATCCAGCGCGCCCCGTCCCCAGACAAAATCGTCCTTGATTTGGCCGCTAAAGGGCGGGCTAGACCACTCGGCAGGATTGGCCGGAACCACATCGGCGTGGGCATATAACAGGCAGGGGAGGGAGGGAGGGCCGGCTGAGGCGGGCAAACGGACCACCAGATTGGCCCGTCCCGGCGCTGACTCCAGAATGTGCGGGGTAAAATCATGCTGGCGGAGGATGTCGGCTAAAAATTGGACGGCGGCGGCTTCGTTGCCGGGCGGGTTGGTGGTATCAAATTGGAGGTAGCGACTCAATAATTCAGCCGTCTCCGCCCCTACAGCCGCCCAATCAATTTCAGATTTTAGATTTTTGCCTTTGGACAAAATCGGTTAACCGCCTTTTTGGCCGTCGGTCATGCGCCACACCAGGTACATCCGCTGCAGAGCGGTGAGATTGGAAAAAATAGCCAGAATCCACAAAACAAGGGTCAGTTGATTAAACAACAGGCCGACGACCAGCAAAAAAACCCGCTCAAAGCGGGTAAACAGGCCGTCTTTGAGCGGAACGCCAATCCCTTCGGCCCGCGCGCGGGCATAGCTAACCATGAGTGAGCCAACCACTGTCGCATAAATCAAAATGAGGCTGGCTGGTTGATTTTGCGTACTTAGGTGAATGAATAAGCCAAAAAAAATCATCGCTTCGGAGTAGCGATCCAGGGTTGAATCCAGAAAAGCGCCAAAACGACTGGTTTGGCCCATCATCCGGGCCAGCGAACCATCTACCGCATCAAAGATGGCCGCAATAATGATGAGCAATCCACCCAGAAACAAATAGCCCTGGGCCAACACGATAGCGATGCCCACCATCAGCAAAAAACCAACGATGGTGACCACATTTGGGGACACTCCCCAGGCGCTAAAAAGGCGGGCCGGTGGTTCATACAAAAAGCGCAAATATTTACGCGCCACATCAGTAAACATAATTTCCTCTTTCAGCCAGAAGTGATACAAGGTGAACCCAGGTTCGACTCCACCTGGCTTGCGCTTTTGTGGCGCTGCCTCGCTTTAAGCTCAATCGTTTCCCGATAAGCTTCCAAAATTTCGTTCCCAATCTGCTCCCAACTGTAGCGGCTGGCGGTTAGCCGGCCCTGCCGCCCCATCGTTTGGCGCAGCCCGGGCTGCTCGATCAGCCGGGCCAGCATCCGGGCCAGCGCCTGCGGGTCTCCCGGCGGGGTTAACCGGCCCTCCCGTCCGTCCGTCAATACCGTGCGGTATCCGGCAATATTCGAAGCCACAATGGGTAGTCCTGCCGCCATCGCCTCCAATAAAACTATCCCGAAACTCTCAAAGCCAATGGAGGGGGCGCAAAAAATATCGGCCTGCTGATAAAAAGCAGGGAGTCTTTCTGGAGAGACATAACCCACCAGGTCAAGGCCCGTTACGTGTCTGGCCCGAGCAATTTTTTGGTAATATTCACCCTCTTTAGGGCTAAAAGGACCAACCACTTGCAGCTGCGCCTGCGGGTAAAGCGGCTTGAGGGCGAGAAAGGCTTCCAGCAAGATGGGGAAGCCTTTTCGTTTGTCCAGCCGGCCCACAAACAAAATGGTCAGCGGGCGGTGCGGGTCTTTCTTCTCAATCCGATCGGTCCGGCCAAAGCGGTGAAGGTCAACCCCGTTTGGAATAATCTGATAATTGCCGGGAAACATACGATAGGCAAATTCCCGCGCCGCTTCCGAAACGGCAATGAGGCCGTCGAGACGGCTGAACAGTTGACCAAAAATAGGCCGCCCCCGCGCATAAAGCCAATTAGGGCGCTCGTGATAGGCATGAAACGTGCCGATGGTAACCGCCTGGCTCATGCGTGAAGCGTGCCACAACGTCCACCAGGTGATACTGGGCGTGAGCGGCTCGTGCAAATGGATAACGTCAAAAGCTTCGCGTTGTAGGATACGCTTGATGCGGGCATAACTGGTGGGTGATAGGCCCACTCTGGCTACAGCCCCGGCAATGGGAATGGACATGACCCGGCGGGTTACGGGCCTGGTCTGCGGAAAAATCTCGCCCCGATCACCGGAGCAGGCCGCCAGGATATGAACTTCGTGCCCACGCCGCCGGGCTTCTCTGGCTAAAGCGATAATGTGTTCGGTCACACCGCCGGGATAGGGGAAGTCGTAGGGAGAGATCAGCGCAATTTTCATCAGAAGTCAGTAGCCAGTAAACAGTAGTCAGTAATCAGATTAAGGCTATCCCCAAAGTTATCATTAACCTAAATTCGGAGTTTTTATAAACACATCCTTCGATACGCTCTTCGCTGCGCTCAGTGCCACTCAGGATGCGTTTATAAGCCGAAAATCATCCTGAGTAGGCCGAAGGCCATATCGAAGGGTGATTTTCGAGCAATTCTGAACTCAGATCATTATGAAGCATGCGGCTCATCTGGTGTATCGGCCCAAATGGGCACCGTTACCGTCCACTGCTCCGGGTTCTGGGCTATGGCTTTTTCCATTTCAGCCACAATAAAGCGCATGCCGGCCGCAATTCGCTCGGCTTCGGAAGCCCGCGGGGGGGGATAGAAAGCCGGCAGAAAGTAAGCCTGGTAAGTGTGGTCGGGATTACGGCGGCCAAAGCCGACCACCAACGGCGCGCCTGTTTTAAGGGCCAGGCGCACATGACCATCGGGCAGGTGGGCTGGCTGCCCGAAAAAGTTCACTTTCTGGCCGGTCCGGGTAATATCTCGATCCCCGGCCAGGCCGGCGACCCCTCCCTTTTTCAAAGTCCGCACTAAATCCAACAGTGAACCGTCAATGGGGATCAGCTTTAAGCCATGACTCATCCGCAGCCGGCAAATATAGTCGAACAGTTCGGGCGGCTCCAGCCGCTCCACCGGAATAGTAATCGCCAGGCCGCGCAATAAGATAGCGTAAAGAACGACTTCAATATTGCCCAGGTGGGCGGAGACCATTACCAGGCCGCGTTCCTGGGCCAGGGCTGCTTCAACATGCTCCCAGCCTATCACGCTGACCAATTGGGCAACAGCCGATGGGTCTAACGCCGGCAGCCGGAACAGGTCAAAATAGTTGTAGAGAATATACTTGAACGTGGCCCTGGTCCGGCGATCAATCTCGGCCTGGCTGGCCTGCCCTCCCAAAACGCGCCGTAAATTAGCCTGAATGTTGGCTCGGCCTGGCTTATAAAGCTGATAAAGCAGGCCGCCCAGCCAGTCACACAGCCCATACCCCAAAGCAGCGGGTATTTTGGGCACGATAGCTCCACCCAGCCGATAAAGCAGATAGCTTAGATTCATTTAATTTACATAAATCGCCCCAGTCCCTCGGACAGTTTTTCCGTCAGAACCAATAGCGTCAGCGCCCACAATATAAGTTCCCTTAACAGGGGGAACATTTTCTTTAATTTTCAGGCGACATTCTGTTGCGCCATGGCATTCGTAACGGCCCCCTTTAAGGGAGGTTAGATTTTGAGTAAAGATGCCCCAGGTAAACTCTCTGACCCCACCGGGATCTCTCACGACAAAGACAATTTCCACTTCGTCATCAGCGTGAAACTTATCCCCTTTGGGTAGCTCAATGGTGACGACCGTTTGACTGGCCGGCGGCTGGGTGGGTGGCGGTGGGGCCGGAGTGTCGGGCGGCGGCGGAATGGGGGTATCGGTGGGGGGTGGGGGGGGCGGCGGCGTGTTGGGGGGCGGCACGAAGGTGGGGGTGTCGGTGGGCACAGGAGTGGGGGTGTCGGTGGGCACAGGAGTGGGGGTGTCGGTGGGCACAGGAGTGGGGGTATCCGTCACAACCGGGGTCGGCGTCATAGTTGGAATAGGAGTCTGGGCCAAAACTATTATGCGCCTGGGCGTTTTAGTTGGCGTTGGAGTAACGCGGCTGGCTCCGATAGGGCCGCAAGCCAGGATGGGTGTCAGGGCTATGAGAGCACCCAACACCAGAATAAACAACCTTCTCATTGAAACAAAAACCTTTCACTTTCTAAATTCGGCTGATTATAGCACAAGTTGGGCCGGTTCGTCCAAAGTGGGGACGAAGTAGGTTGTACACGCCAAAAATTGGCATTGTGTAATTAGGGGCGTTATGGTAAAATTCCTCTACTAAAAAACTTCGGCTAGAAAGTTTGGCGCTCCTCCGCCCTTCATCTATGACAACAAAAGAACTAAAAGAAAATCCGACAGACGTAGTTGACGAAACCCATCTGAAAGCCTGGCTGGCGGTGATTGTGCCGGGCCTCAAGGCACGTTGGGGCCATTTTCTGGCCGAGTTACCCTCGCCGGGAGTGGCCCCTGAGTTGGGAGATTGGCTGGCTTTGTTGCACGCCGCCGCGGTGACTCCCTGGAAGATTCCCCGTTACCTCAACCAATTGATTGCCCCACCCAAAACCAGCGCCGAATTACAACACGGCTGGCTGATCCTGACCCATTTATTTGGAGTAACCTTTCAAGCCGCCCAGGCTGAAGCAAGCCGGCTGGACGCCGTTGCCTGGCAAAGCCTGACCAAAATGCAAAACCGTATTCTTAAAGCGGCCAGCGCCAGCTTTTCGCTGACCCGGGATAATCGGCCCGATACCGCCATTTTAAGCCGGCGGGCGCTCTATTTGCAAACCGTAACCGATCTAAACAAAAAAATTGTGGACCGGGCCAAACCGCACGACCTTTTGAACGAGGTAGTGAGCCTGATCCAGCAGAATTTCAATTACGAATACGTCAATCTTTTTATCCTGAACGCCGGCAAGCAAAGACTAGAACTGCAACATGGGGCCTGGAAAAACCAACCTTTCGACCCGGCCGGCCCGATCACCTTTGCTCTTGACCAGGAGAGCCTGGTTGGCCGCGTGGCCGCGACAGGTCAGACCGCTCTGGTCAACGATCTGGCGCAACACCCGCAGCTTAAATCTCATCCCTCCCTGCCCCAAACTCAGGCCCAACTGGCCGCGCCGCTGCTGGTGGGTAACAACCTGGTCGGCGTTTTGGCGATTGAAAGCAGCCAACCCGAAAGCTTCACCGAAGTGGACCACCAAGTTTTGACGGCTCTGGCCGACCACGTTGCGGTTGCCATCGAAAACGCCCGGCTGCAAACGGCCCTGCAGCGCCGCCTGCGCGAGCAAACCTTTATTTATGAAAGCAATACGGCGCTGGGCACCAGCCTGGACAGCGATAACGTGCTCAAGCTGATGACCCAGAAAATTACAGAAGCTTTGGATGCGGGCGCTTGCGTTATTTGCCAGGTTGATGAAAAAGCGTTGACCACCACGGCCCTGGCCGAATATGTGCTCCGCTATCCGGGCAATCCGGCCCACACCTGGCGCAAAGTAGATACACCTATCCACTTTTCCAAAGACCCCCTCAGCCAGCAGTTACTCAAAGCCAACCGCCCCATTATCAGCCGGGCTGATGCGGGCAAACCCAACAGAGAGACAGTCTGGCAATTTTCGCACACCGGCTCGGACCACAAAAACGCCTGGGGGGTGGTGCTGGCGGTGCCGCTGGAAACCGAAAAACGAATCACCGGGCTGCTGGAAATTTACGATAAGAACCCTAACCGCACCTTTTCGGCTGACGATATCCAGCTTTGCCGAATCCTGAGCGCCCAAACTACGCTGGCCCTGGAACGAGCCAGACTGTTTGATGAAACCCGCCAGCGCCTCAGCGAAGTGGCAACCCTGTATATCCTGGCCCAGCAAGTTGCCAGCAATCTTGAGCTGCAACCTGTGTTGGATACCCTTGTCGACTCGCTGCGGCACGCCCTCGGCTGTCGCGGCTGTTGTATTTTTTTACTCGACCCACATAGTCAGAACCTGGAAATCAAAGCTGCCTCCGGGTTAAAACCTCAGTGGCGCAAAGCCGCCAAACTACGCATCGGCGAAGGCGCGGCCGGGCGAGCGGTAGCCGAAGCCAGAACCATTTATCTGCCGGATACCAATCAGGAGCCGGGATTTATTTTTTTTGACGAAGAGGTGCGCTCGCTGCTGGTAGCCCCGGTGCTGGCGCACGGCGAGGTCATCGGCGCGATTAACGTGGATGACTCCCACCCCAACGCTTTTGGGCCAACCCAGGAACGCCTGCTAACCATCATCGCTGCCCAGGCCGGCATTGCCATCGAAAATGCCCGCCTCTTTGCCAATGTCTCCAAACAGCAGCAGCAAACCCAGGCCATTATTCAGTATATGGCCGATGGACTGCTGCTCATTGACGACCAGGGCCATATCGTCACCTGCAACCCGGCCCTGGCCATGATGCTGGGCATGCATCCCGGCCAGATTGTGGGCCAAAAAGTTCATTCACCCGACCTGCCGCCGCGCCTGGCTGAAATTACCTCCACCACCACCCACCGCGCCCGCACCGGAGTTTTATCCAAAGAAATTACCATTGAAACGCCGCGCCCGCGTACCTTACAAATTTTTTCCACAACGGTGATAGACGACGCCGGCACGCCTATCGGCGAAGTCCGTGTGGTTCACGATATTACCCGTGAACGCGAACTGGAACAGCTTAAGGATGACTTCATGTCTACCATCTCGCACGAACTGCGTACCCCGCTGTTTTCAATCCAGGGTTTTGTGCAGCTTATGCTGGAAGATGAAACCCTGGAGCCGGCCACTCGCCAGGAATTTCTGAACATTATCCGTACTCAGGCAGTCCAACTGGGCGAGATGGTGAATAATCTGCTCGACCTATCCAAATTTGATGAGGGCAAATTGGAATTGGAGCGCCGGCCCGTAGCGATGCTCGACATTATTCATCAGACCACTCTCAAACTCCAGGGCTTTGCTCACCAACAAAAAGTCAAATTAATCCCCAAACTACCCGCATTGCTGCCCACCGTTATGGGCGATACCCAACGGCTGGAACAAGTCTTGACCAATTTGATTGGCAATGCCATCAAATTTAGTAAAGCCGATGGCGAGGTCATTGTGACCGCCTCGGCCAACGACAGCGAGCTGCGGGTTGAGGTTAAAGATAACGGCATCGGCATCCCCACTGAAGCCCTGGACCGCATCTTTTCCCGTTTTTACCAGGTCGAAGATAAAAGCGAGCGCTCGGCCAGAGGCAGCGGCCTGGGGCTGCACATCGCCCAACGTATCATCAAAGCCCACGGCGGGCGCATCTGGGCCGAAAGCGAAGCCGGACAGGGGAGTACGTTTTGTTTTACACTGCCGTTGACAAACTAAAAAGAATGTTGAGCAGTTGGATTCCAATAAAATCGTGTAAAATTTGGATGATAATGATATTCCGAGCCAACGGCAATATAACTCTTTCGGCTTATGTAAAAATTGATCAAAAGCGTTCGGAAACCATTTCGCCTGCCTGGTCCGCCCCGGCATGAATGCCAGGGCTACTGAACAGCGCCGGGTCAACCCGGCTTTAGCCCGATTAATCGGGCGCTGTAGTATAGTCCGGCGACTTCATCGCCGGACGAGTGCCGATGGCAAAGTTGCCTCTCAAGTTTCCGAACGCTCTCTGTTCAATCTATAGAGGTTAGGGTGGATTTGGTGAAAAACAAAGAAGTTTGGAGTATTGAATGGGCAGGTAGACGATGGAGATGCAGTCGCACTTTTTTTCCTGTCTGGACAACGAGCCCATGTCCATAAAGTTATCTTTCTTAACCAACCTTCCAACCCTCCAGCCTTCCATGCTTCCAGCAGGGCTACACCTATGCAATTAGCGCAACAAATTCAACACGCCGCCGGGTTAATTGCCTCGGCGCGGGGCGTTGTGGCAATGACCGGGGCCGGCATCAGCACTCCCTCCGGCATCCCCGATTTCCGCAGCCCTGACTCCGGTTTGTGGGACCAAGCCGATCCCTTGGAGGTCGCCTCCATTTTTGCCTTTCGCCACAACCCGCAGCGTTTCTATAATTGGGTCCGGCCGCTCGCCTTATCACTGCTAGAGGCCCGGCCCAACCCGGCTCACTACGCCCTGGCCGCGCTGGAGCAGGAAGGCAAATTAAAAGCGATTATTACCCAAAATATTGATAATCTGCACAGCAAAGCCAGCTCTAAAACCGTCTATGAACTGCACGGTCACCTGCGTACAGTAACCTGCACCCGCTGTTTTGCCGTCGAGGACTCTGCCGCCGCTTTTGCCAAATTTATGCGCGACGGGCAGGTACCCCGGCACACCTGCGGCGGGGTGCTCAAACCGAATGTTATTCTGTTTGGCGAGCCGCTGCCTATCCGCGAATTGGTGCTGGCCCAAGAAGCCATCAAAGAGGCCGATCTTTTATTGATCGCCGGCTCATCGCTCGAAGTCGCCCCGGCTTCAGATTTGCCTCAACTGGCCCTGGAAAACAAAGCCAAGCTCATTATCATCAACTACCAGCCCACCTACCTGGACGCGCGGGCCGCTGTCGTCATCCGCGCCGATGTGGCCGAAGCGCTGCCCCGCATTGTCGAATTGGTCAAAGTTTAATCCTTTTACAGAGGATGACCGGGGACCGGAGACCGCTGACCGATTGTTACTGCCGGTCTCCCGTCCCCGGTCCCCGGTCTATTTCTGGAGGACTCCAAAGCCGCATGAAACCACCCCCCTTTGAATATTTTGCCCCTACGACCACCGCCGAAGCTCTGGCGCTTTTGAGCCAGTACGGCTACGAGGCCAAACCCCTGGCCGGCGGGCAAAGCCTGATCCCAACCATGAATTTCCGGCTGGCCCAGCCCGGCGTGTTGATTGACCTCAACCCCATTGCCGAACTGGCCTATATTCATCGCGGGGACGAGGGCGGCCTGCGGATTGGGGCTATGACCCGCCAGCGCCAGGTGGAACGGGACCCGCTGGTGGCGGAACACGCCCCGCTGCTGCGCGAAACGATGCCCTACATCGCCCACCCCCAAATTCGCAACCGGGGCACCTTTGGCGGCAGTCTGGCCCACGCCGACCCCGCCGCCGAACTACCCGCCGTGACCACCGCCCTCGACGCCCGCTTTCGCGCCCGCAGCCAGGCCGGAGAACGCTGGATTCCGGCCCACGAATTTTTTGTCAGCCTGTTTGCCACTGCCCTGGAACCTGACGAACTATTGGTTGAAGTTGCCCTGCCGCCGCTGACGCCTCGCACCGGCTGGGCCTTCACCGAAATGGCCCGCCGCCACGGCGATTACGCCCTGGTCGGCGTGGCCGCAGTCGTAACACTGGATGAGCGCGACCAATGCCGGGCAGCTAAGCTGGTCTTTCTCAGCGTTGGTGATGGGCCGGTGGAAGCGCAGCAGGCCGCCCAACTGCTCATCGGGCAGACCCCCAGCGCCGAGGCTATCCGCGCCGCCGCCGAAACCGCCGCAACAAACGACATTACCCCCAACGGCGACATCCATGCCTCCGCCGAGTTTCGGCGTCACCTGGCCAGGGTGCTGGTCCAGCGGGTTTTGACCCAGGCAGTTGAGCGAGCCAAAGAGAGGCGATGAGGCGGGAGGCGATGACGCGAGGAAGAATTGCTGAATGAAACCCTTACATATCGAGCCATTATTTTGCCACGAATTGCACGAACCTTTGGCACGAAAATCTTTTAGTGAAAATTGGGATGGTTCAGAAATAGGTTGACACATTAACAACAGAATAGGTTTACAGGAGCCACCTTTTCAGGCAAGATAAGGGTTACGAGACCACATCAAACCTGAAAGAAGGAGGCTCCTAATGGCACAGTATCGCATAGCTGGGTTGGATTTGTCAACCCGGATGCAAATCACGGTCGAGATGGTGTTGAGCGCCCACGAACGTGGGTGGGGGCGAGCCAGCCAATTGGCGCAAGACTATGGGGTATCCCGGACGCTGTTGTACGAGTGGCGCCATAAAGCGATGCAGAGCTTGCAAGAAACCTTGCAGCCGCATGACCCCGGACCCTGTCCGCTCAAACAAAGCCTGGACATCAGTTCCAGTTTCATCCAGCGGGCCATAGCGCTGTGGCCGATGCTAACCGGGAGCGTACGAGGGATCCAAACCGGGCTGGAACTGCTGTTGGGGGTGGAGCGGTCGGTCGGCTACATCAGCCAGACGCTTCAGGCGGCGGGTCAGCAGGCCGCGGTCTATAATCAAGCCGTGGTGATCCCGGTGCCGATTCTGGGTGAGGCCGACGAAATCTTTCAAGGCCGGCAACCGTGTCTGACCGTGGTGGACGGGCGGTCCTTCCTGGTGCTGAACTTGACCCCAGCGGAGCACCGCGATGGGACGACCTGGGGGCTGACTTACCTGGATTTGGTCGAACGGGGCATCCAGTTCCAGGACCTGGCCTGTGACGGGGGCACCGGACTGCGGGCGGGGGTGCGGGAAGCCAAACTGGCCCTACCCTTGCGGCCCGACCTGTTTCACCTGCTGCAAGAAGCTCATCGCCTGAGCCGACGGCTGGAAGGCGCCGCCTACCGGGCCATCGACACCGCCGAACGGGCGCGTCGAGCCGAGTTGCAAGCGCGAGGACTGATCCGGCGGCGGGGGCGGCGGCTCACCAGCAAGGTCCCCTTGGCTCAGGCTCAGGTCGAGGCCACCCAAGCCATCACCACCTTCGACACCTGGTCGTGGCTGCTGGCGGAAGTGCGGCAGGCTTTGGAACCTCTCACCCCCAGCCATCAACTGGTCGCCGTCGCCACAACCAAAGCCACCCTGGAAACGGCTATCACCCTGCTCAAGGAATTGGGCCAGGCAGACATTACCACCTTCGCCGACGATCTTCAGCAGAAGTTACCCGAACTGCTGGCCCCGTTGGCGTGGCTGGAGCAACACCTGACCCCGCTGCTCAAGAACTTGGCGGCTGACACCCAAGCTTTTGTCCTGTGGACCTGGCAACACCGCCACACCTTGAACTTGAACCTTGAGACTGACCTGCCCGCAGCCCTCCGCTCTATCGTGCCGCTCGTCTGGGAGACCCTGGGCCTCTTCCACCGCTCCTCCAGCTTGGCCGAGTCCCTGCACAGTTGGCTGCGCCCCCACTTACAGACTCACCGGGGCATGCCCCAATGGTTACTACCCTTGCTCCAACTCTTCTGGAACCACCACCAGTTTGAACGGGGCAAGCGCAGCGGCTCTAGCCCCCTGGAGTTGGCTGGTGTGTCGGATGCTCTTTCTCTTGCGGAGGTGTTAGACCAGTTGTTCCCACCCACGACGGCTACCCAGCCAGGATAATTTATTTTTTAAGGTACCAAAAGTGTCAACCTATTTCAGCCCGTAATTGAACCATCCCTGAAAATTCGTGTAATTCCTGGCGAAAAATCTTATTTGGCCGAAGGTGGCTTGTCCCAGTTAGGAGTACAGAATGAGTAATTTATTCACCGTCACCCTCACCGTCAACGGGACGCAATACCAACGCACCATCGAACCCAGGCTGCTGTTGAGCGACTTTCTGCGCCACGAGCTGGGTTTGACCGGGACGCATGTGGGCTGTGAGCACGGCGTTTGCGGGGCTTGCACCATTTTATTCGATGGGCAGCCGGTGCGCTCCTGCATCATGTTTGCCGTGCAAGCCAACGGCCACGAGTTGATGACGGTCGAGGGGTTGTCGCCGGATGGCAAAACGCTGCATCCGCTTCAGCAAGGATTTTGGGAAGCGCACGGCCTGCAATGCGGCTACTGCACCCCCGGCTTTTTGATGACCCTCGTCCCATTCCTGGAAGAAAACCCCGCCCCCAGTGAGGAAGAAATCCGGGAGGCGATTTCGGGCAATCTGTGCCGCTGCACCGGGTATCAGAATATTGTCGAGGCGGTGAAGTTGGCGGCAGAGAAGATACGAGGGACGTGAAACGTGTTGCGTCTTGCGTAGTGCATGATGGAACACGCAACACGCAAGACATCTTCAAAAACCTTCGAGGAGAACTTGTTGTGACCACTCAAACATTCGGCGCACGCATCAAACGTAACGAAGACCCGCAACTGTTGACCGGGCAAGCTCAATTTGTAGACGATATTCATCTGCCCGGCATGCTGCACGTAGCCTTCAAACGCAGTGATTATGCCCACGCCCGGATTGTGAACATTGACCTGGAAACGGCTAAAAGCATGCCGGGGATAATTGCAGTCTACACCGCCGCTGATTTGCGAAGTTTCTGGCAGCCTTCGCCGCTGTTGGTGCCGCCGCCCCCCGCCGAATACGTGGTTTTCAATGAGCGCACCGGCGGCCAACTGGCTAAAGACAAGGTGCGGCATGTGGGCGAAGCGGTGGTGATGGTGGTGGCCGAAAGCCGTTACCTGGCCGAAGATGCCGTTGAGACGATTGGGATTGATTACGACCCGCTCGACCCGGTGCTAGACCTCGAAGCTGCCTTAACGGAGCAGACAGCGGTCATCCACGAAGATTTGGGCCACAATATGGCCGCCCACGTCATCCAGCGCAAGGGCGATTACGAGACGGCCAAAGCGCAAGCGGACCTGGTCATCTCGCGGCGCTTTTGTTATGATCGCGGTACGGCCTCGCCGATGGAAGGCCGGGGCGTGGTGGCCCAGTACGACCCGCTGGCCCAGAAGTTGACCGTCTGGGACTCGACCCAGGCTCCGCTGCCTATCCGAAACGGCCTGGCCCGCATACTGGGTCTGTCGGAGCGGCAGGTGCAGGTGATTGCGCCCTTCATCGGTGGCGGGTTTGGCCCCAAAGTGATGATGTTTTACCCCGAAGAAACGCTCATCCCCTGGGCGGCCATGCAGTTGCGCCGGCCCGTCAAGTGGATCGAGGATCGCCAAGAGCATTTTTACGCCACCTCGCACGACCGCGCCCAGGTTCACGACTCGGAGATTGCCCTGACCAAAGAGGGTAAAATTCTGGGGGTCAAAGATTTTTTTCTACACGATACCGGCGCGTATGACCCTTACGGCTTGACTCTGCCGCTTAACACCCAATGCACTCTGCTGGGGCCTTATGTTGTGCCGCATTATTATACAGAATTTAAAGTGGTTTTTACCAACAAAACCATTGTCGCGCCCTATCGCGGGGCGGGGCGACCGCACGGCGTCTTTGTGATGGAACGTTTTCTCGACCTGGCAGCCAGAGAGTTGGGCCTCGACTCGACCGAAATTCGCCGCCGCAACCTGATTCCGCCCGATCAATTTCCCTGGTCTAACGAAATTATCTACCAGGATTTTACCAAACTGACCTACGACAGCGGCAATTACGAGGCCGTGTTGAATAAGGCAAAGGCGATGATTGGCTGGGATGAGTTTCGGGAGGCGAGGAGGCGAGGAGGCGAAGAAGGAGCAGGGGAGCAGGGGAGCAGGGGACTGCCAAGTGCGGAGCACCTGGCGGGGGAGATTGGAGTCCAAAGCAAAGCTTTGAAAAAAAAGGTGGGGATTGGCTTGGTAATGTATGTCGAGGGGACGGGGATTGGGCCGTATGAGGGGGCGCGGGTGCAGGTGGAATCGAGTGGCAAGGTGACGGTGGTGACGGGGGTGGGCACGCAGGGGCAGGGGCACTACACCTCGTTTGCCCAGATCACCGCCGATGCGCTGGGCGTGCCAGTTGAGAATATTTACGTTTCCACCGGCGACAGCGGCCAGTTTAATTGGGGCACGGGTACGTTTGCCAGCCGGGGCGCGGTGGTGGCCGGCTCGGCGGTCAATGAGGCGGCGCAAAAGGTGCGGGCTAAGGCGCTCAAGCTGGCCGCCGAACACCTGGAGGCCAGCGAGGCCGATATCGAGCTGGTAGACGGCTTTGCCCAGGTGCGCGGCGTCCCGGAGGCGCGGGTCAGCCTGGCAACGCTGGCGGCAAAGGCCAACCCCCTGCGCGGGGCAGTCGAACCGAACGCCGAGCCGGGGCTGGAGTCAACCGCTTATTTTGGCCCCAAAATGGGGGCGACCGCCAACGGCGCGCACGCCATGATTGTCGAGGTTGATCCGGAGACCTTCAACCTCAAAATCCTGAAATACGTGGTCGTCCACGATTGCGGGCGGGTGATTAACCCGCTAATTGTCGAAGGGCAGGTGCATGGCGGCGTGGCCCAGGGCATCGGCAACGCTTTTTATGAGCAGTTGGTTTACGATGAAAACGGGCAGTTGCTTAACGCCTCGTTTATGGATTATTTGCTGCCGACCTCGCTGGATGTGCCCAAAATGGATTTGGGCCACGAAGAAACGCCCTCGCCGCTTAACCCACTGGGCATTAAAGGCACCGGCGAAGCTGGCACGATTCCGGTCGGGCCGCTGTTCGCCCAGGCGTTGGAGGACGCGCTGGGCATACCGGGGTTGGAAATTCTGGAGATACCGCTTAGCCCCAATCGGCTGTGGGAGATAGTGGAGAAGCGAAGAAACAAAACTGTATAAGGCAAAGAACGATGCAAAATCTCAACCAAATCAAAGACACCATAAATAAACATCGAACTACACTTATAGAAGAATTTAAAATTAGCTCTTTGAGTCTCAGTGGATCCAAATTTGAGGAGCCAGCACGCCCACGTGCGGCGGTGTTCGGCACGTGGGCGTGCCTCACTCCTCGAAAATTGGATCTACTGAGTCTATTTGGTTCCTATGTTAGAGACGAACAAACTCCATAGTCATAACTCTCACCCTCACCGGGTGGTTATTATCGGCGGCGGTTTCGGGGGCCTATATGCGGCCAAAGCTCTGGGCCGCGCCCCGGTACAAGTGACGCTGGTGGATAAACGCAATTTTCACCTTTTTCAACCGCTGCTGTATCAAGTGGCGACGGGTGGGCTGTCACCGGGTGATATTGCTTCGCCGCTGCGGGCCGTACTGAGCCGAAATAAAAATACGCATGTGCTGGCGGCTGAGGTTGTTGACCTTGAACCGGAGCAGCACAAAGTTATCCTGGTCGATGGCGAGTTAAGCTACGATAGCTTGATTATTGCCACCGGGGTCAGTCACCACTATTTTGGTCACGATGAATGGGCGCCATTGGCGCCCGGCCTGAAAACCATCGAGGATGCCACCGAAATTCGGCGGCGGGTGTTGCTGGCTTTTGAAGCCGCCGAACGAGAGCCTGATCCTGAAAAACGGCGGGCCTGGCTTACTTTTGTTATCGTCGGCGGCGGTCCGACAGGGGTAGAATTGGCCGGCGCGCTGGCCGAGCTGGCCCATAAAACTCTCAAAAATGATTTTAGAACGATTGATCCCACCCAGACTAAAGTTTTACTGGTCGAAGGGGTGGAGCGGGTTTTGCCGCCCTATCCGGCTGAGTTATCGGCCAAAGCCGAGCAATCGCTGACCCGTTTGGGGGTGACGGTGCAAACCAAAACCGTGGTCACAGATATTCAGGATGGGGTCATTACTTTACGCCGGGGCGAAGCTGAGCCGGAGCAGCTTGACACCCATACCATTCTCTGGGCGGCGGGCATGAAAGCTTCGCCGCTGGGGCAGATTTTGGCCCAACGAACCGGCGTAGCCCTGGATCGGGCCGGGCGAGTGATAGTGGAACCGGATTTAACTGTTGCCGGTCAACCCAACATCTTTGTCATCGGTGATCTGGCTAATTTTTCCCATCAGGGTGAAAAACCTCTGCCGGGTGTGGCCCAGGTGGCGATGCAGCAAGGCGAATATGCGGCCAAACTCATCCAGCGCCGGCTCAAAGGCGAAACACTGCCACCGTTTCACTATCAAGATCGGGGCAGTCTGGCGGTCATCGGACGTAATGCCGCCGTAGCCGCCCTGGGTTCTTTGAAGTTTGGCGGGTTTCCGGCCTGGTTCATCTGGGTTTTTATTCACATTTTGTACCTGATTGAATTCGACAACCGGGTGATGGTGATGTTCCAATGGGCCTGGAACTATTTCACGCGCAAGCGCGGGGCGCGTCTCATTACAGGCCAAAACTCTTTTCAACTCATTAAAAAGGAGTAAAATACAGGGTCAGAATGAATTCATCCAAAAATAAGAAGCAACAAGAACGATTGAGCCGTTTGAAGGAAGACCTGGAGGACCGCCGGCAGCCGGCCCAGGGATCGAGCGAGGCAGCCCGCGCCCAGCGCGAGCAGGAACGGGCGGATTTGATCGAGCAGCGGATTCAGGAGGCGATGGCCAACGGGGAGTTTGATAATCTACCAGGCCGCGGCAAACCCCTCTCTTTTAACACCAACCCTTATCTTGATCCAGCCCAGGAACTGGCCTTTGGGCTGCTGCAAAACAACAACATGGCCCCGGCCTGGATTGAACGAGACAAGGAAATCCGGCGGGAGGTGGCGGCGGCGCGGGATAAACTTCGGCTGGCCTGGCAACACTATCAAGCCAACCCGACCGGCGAGGCTGCCTGGCAGGCGGCGGTAGCTCGTTTTGAAGAGATATTGGTCAAACTGAACCGAAAAATAGACGCTTTTAACCTGATTGTGCCGGTTCCAACGGCTCAACATTTCCGGCTGCGGCTGGAAGATGAACTGCGCCGGGCGCAGCAGTAAATTTCATCTCAGGCCATTCACCGTTTGACCGAAAGCCGTTCAGCTAAACTGTAGGCATATTCGGCTAGGTCCATCTGCCCTTGAGATTCTCTCAAATTACTCCAAATACCAAGTTCTTCGATCAACATGTTCTGATCATTGACCTGTCGTAGCAATTTCTCAGCCTCATCTAAACGACCAACCCATAAATAAGCAAGACCAAGGGCTTTTAAGGTTGCTTGATTGTTTGGCTCTTGCTTATAGGCCTTTTCCAGGAAATAGTTAGACTTGGTAAAGTTATCCCAAGACAAAGCAATCATGCCCAAGCGGCGATTGGCTATAGGTTGGGTAGGGTTCAAGTTGAGAGAGCGTTCAAAATATATAATGGCCTGGTTTATGGCTGCCTTCTGGGTTTTGTCATCCAGGTCCGGTGATAAATCAGCATAGGTCTGATAAACCGCTCCCAAGTTAGCATACCAAGCGCTCAGCAGAGGTCGTTGAAATAGAATGCCAATTATCAAGGCAGCAATAAGAATCGCTGTCCACACTTTCCAGCTTTGAAAAGCGGGGGGGAAGATCGGTTGGAAGGGTTTTTCGGCTTGTTGGCCTACAGATACGGCTAACCCGAATAGAGCAAATAACATCGGCATAGTCCAGCCTGGGTCAGCAAATTGAGGAGAATCGGTCAAGCCGTGGACTAAGACAGCAGTCACCCCCAACCAAGCAGCCCGGAAAAAGGGCAAGTTCGCGGTATTTAATCCTCTTTGCTCTATTCTGGCTACAAAACAGTAAAAACCGATCATTAGCCAAAGCAGCGCTCCCAAACCTCCTACACCTAGAGCTAACCCAACTGATAAAAATAGGTTATGAGCATAGTATAGATACGGAACGTTGATAAGCAATTGGTAACGCGAGTAGATCAGGGCAAAGGTGTTACCAAGGCCAATGCCGGTAAACAGGTAATCGCCCCATAAATTGAAACTGTTACGGTAAAGAGTAAAACGGCTGTCAGCGGTATTCAACATTGAGGACAAAATAAAAACCGGGTGGTCAGGTTTGGATAAATGGATTACTACCCAAAGGCTAAGCAGAGCGCCAATACTTCCAACACCCACTAAAACTAAGCGCAGCACCCGGTTTGTGGTACCTAGCAGGCCCCAAATACTCAAGGCTACCGCCAATCCAAACCAAGCTCCTCTTGACTCGGAGATGAGCAAGCCGTAGCCGATAAGCCCGGCTGCCAAACTCCAGGCCATTCGTTGACCGGCTTGCGTCTGCCCGGTCAAAATCAGGCAGAGAAGTAATACTCCCACCAAAAAGTTAGCAACTGCATTAGGATGGGGAGTAAAGAAGACCAAATTTGGCAGGAATGATCCAGTTAGCAGGCCCAATCGAGCCAACCCTCCCGCTTCTTCGGGATAATGAAAATGGGCAAATTGACTTATAAAATAAACAGCCACAAGGGTCGCAATAAGGACCAACCCAGCGCTAAGACGCTGAAGTGAAACTTTAGCATTAATGATGGTAAAAAAGAGGTTTACACTACCGAGTAACGTGAGCAACATTGGCCAACTCAGGTTAGGATCATAAGCAGCCCACGTTCCAATAAAGGCGCTGATCACAAATAAAGTCAAAGGGCCATCGGCAAAAGTGGGCCGACTGAGTCTACCTAAAACAAACCATCGAGTCACCCACGGGATCACCGCAAGCGTGACAACGCTTCCAACTACTAACGGGTTCAAGACTCCTGAGAGCCCAACAAATATCAAGGGAAATGGCAAAATTAATTCCAGGAAGACAATCTGGTAAGTAAATTGCTGGAGAAATGAGCGGGGATGATATTGTAAAAAATTGGCCATGGATTTAGGCAAACAGATTATGAAATACGTCTAATGGTTCTCACGGTATCACAGCCAATTGGTCATGATGGATAGTATGACTGTGGCTACTCAATGCCAACACCGCCACCGTTCTTGTCGCCTTTACCATCACCACTACTACCAGGCGCTGCAAAGATTAGTGTGCCTGGGGGAGCCTGGATTCCCAGATCAGCATATTTGGGATTGACTCGCACCAGAGCAACCGTCCACAAATATTCGCCGCTATGCGCTTGCACCCCGAACGCATTCGTGATATTGGTATCAAGCTTATAGGTATTATTTCCCAAACTCTTTATATTGCCGTTTTGATTGTCCAGAACAGCATTGTGTACCCCCGCCGGCGGCGATCCTTCTCGCCAAACACGCACCTCAAAACCATAATCGGATGGCAGGGGACCCGACCACTGCCACTCAAATGTGGTGGGACCATACGAAGGGTCTTCAAGTAATGGCCTTAACAAGGTAAAAACGCCCATAGGCACATCGGGGGTGGGGGTTGAGGCTACAGAGGTAGGCGTATTAGAAATAGGTTCACGGGGCAATGTCGGGGTAAGGGTGGGAGTTGAAGTGGCTGGTGGAGATGTTGGGGTACTGGTGGGAATTGGAGTAGCGGTAGAAGTTGAAGTACCAGTTGGAGTGGGGGTGCTGGTAAAGGTTGGGGTAGAAGTGGGGGTAGGTAGCAATACCATCAATTCTTGATATAATCCTGTCTCATTCCATAGAGCATCATAAAGTTGACTATTGCTCAGAATTGTCTGCTGTACCTTAGGCTGCCAACTTTCATCTAATTGTAACACCATGATAAAATCTTGTAAGGCCAGGTCAACCTTGCTTAAAGCTGCATAAGCTAGACCCCGATCAAAATAAACCCCTGGATTGCTATCATTCATCTTAATCGCAATATTATAGGCATTAAGGGCTTGCTGATATTGATTGTTAGTGTGGTAAAATTCACGCCCTTTACGCCATTGTGAAATCTCCATTTCTAGCTCAATTGATCCCAGCGAAGGTGTATCTTTTAATTGACTTAAGGGTTGAGCCATAGTGTTGAGCAGTTCATTATCGTGGTCATTTTCTGCCAGGTGGGGGTCTGTATATAATCCCTTTATCACAGTAATTAACTGTCGCCCCACTGTGGATGGATTATCCAACTCAAATAAAGCATACTGATCAGCTGGATCAAGATCATTATAAAATAACTGGCGGGCATCCTCCTCATATCCAGAAAGATTAAATAATGCCGCCAAATTGGTAATACGCTTATCAGAAGAAGTTTCGCTTCTAAAGCTGTTCATTAACGCTTGCGCTTGGGTTCTTCGTTGCTCCTGTTGCTGAATATAAAAGATAACAGCTCCTGTTAATAACAGGACAAGCAAGATTGATACAACTATAATATGAAGTGTCCATTTAACTGGCGTATTAGCCTTTATCCAATCCTGATTGAAGACCAAACGATAGATTTCGTTATGTATTTGCAAAAAACCGTTTTTGGCTCGTACCAAACCCACCAGTTTCAATTCACTTTGATCGAGTGATTGTTCGTCATGGGCTACCTGTTTTCCTGCGTATATCCGGCTATAGAGAGCTAATAACTTACCCTTTCGTGGACTGGTTTTGATACCCTTGATGACAAATTGTAAATCGAGTTCATGATGAAATCCTGCTGAATGAAAAAGTCTCTCTACCAATTCATCAACTCGTTCATCGTTCCAGTGTCCGTCCCACATCTTGGCGATGGTTGAGCATAACTTTTGGGTCAGGTAAGGATGGCCGTTCGTCCAATAGAAAATGCGCTGGAAGACTGCCGCGCCCTGTTCTGCGCCAACAGCTTGCAGGCCCTGTTGAAGTACCTGAACCTCTGCCAGACTGAAGTCGGACAGCTCAATTTTTTTGGCTATAGACAAGGGAAAAAGATTAGGGTCTTTTACTAAATCGGGAGGCATACTTACACCCAGGAGAATGAAATTGAGGCGATTGTAGATGGCATCGGTGGCCCGCGCTTCATAAATAGTCCCAATAGCAGCCAGGAAGCTACTCAAGAAAGCTGAGGGTAAAATTGAAGTTATCCCATCAAGAGAAATGGCAATGGGATCCACCACTTCGGCCAAAACCACATCTCGTAGGAAATTAATGAAACGTTGCGCTATATCAAGGGAAGCATGCTCCGCCCACCACAGGTCAGGATCCGGGGAGAGTTTCAAGAGGTATTTCAGACGTTTGATTATTAAAAGGTACAAGGCCGCAACATCAACATCAGTACCAAGGCCACTAAAATCAATAGTAGCGGTACTAAAACCATGTTGCTGCAACCGCCAGTCTGTGCGCAGCATCAGGCTTGATTTACCCAGGTGATGCGGAGCAAAGATATAACAGAACTGACCCGCCAGAACTGAATTGAACAACTCGTCGTCTGCTGAACGCTTTACGTACATAGAAACATCTAAAGGTACAGCGCCACCAACGACAAAATCGGACTTTTTTGCTTCCATATCCGAACGATTTGTCCTCTTGGTTCTATATTCTACAAGATTTGTGCTATTTTGGGTAGGCGATTCTCTATACTTTAATGTTAAGTTTTCCTGACTATTCATTTTTATTTATCCAGAATTCGCCAGGTAACATCATCATCCAGGTTCGAATTATGAACTTCTTAAACAGCTTTCATCAAGGTGATTCATGTAATAGAATAATTACCAGGGTTCGGGCTGATGTGGTTTGCCCCACTACTACAAACTCCCCCTTATTATATTATAAAAAAGTTTGAATTTGGTTTGGAAATATAGATGTTCAGAAAAACATTTTGAATCTGTAGGGGCGTACCCTTGCGGTCGCCCCTGGTGGGGCAGGCGCAAGGCCGTGCCCCTACCCAAAACATTATCTGAATATCTATAGATAACCAAAAGTAGGATTTTTTCCACCCTCTTGTGCCTAAGTTGATTATGGGTACAAAAGGGTGGATTACTTATTTTGGTTATCAATTCTTAACTTCTTTCTAACTTTTTTCATACATTTCCCCTATTAGATTCACATTTTTTTGAGGTTTAATAATTTGGTAAGGGTGTGCCCTTATCTTCCTCAGACAGATTGACCAGAAAATAACCCAACCATGACCTCATTGAACATTCTATTTATCAGTCCATACCTACCCTCCCTCATTCGGGTGCGCCCCTACAATTTGATCAAAGCCCTGGCCGAACGAGGCCATGCTATCACCCTGTTAGCCTTGGAGCCGCCAGGAGAAGATACCAGTAGTTTAGATACATTACGGCGCTTGTGCCAACAAGTTGAAACTGTATCCCTGCCCCGCTGGCGTACCTTATGGAACGCTATACAAGTTGTTGCCGGTCAAACCCCTTTGCAAGCAGCATACTCTCGTTCACCGCAGATGGCCCAACTCATCAGGCAAACTCAAGCTAAAAATAAGTTTGACATTGTTCATATTGAGCATCTTCGTGGGGCTGAACTGGGTGAAGCCGTTAATGGTACACCCGTTGTGTTTGACTCGGTCGACTCGATTACACTTCTTTTTGAACGCGTCTTGCAGGCCGGGCCTAATTGGCGCAGTCGTATGCTGGCTCGATTAGATTTGGCCCGGACCCGCACTTATGAGGGTAAATTTCTTGAACGTTTTCAGCGAGTCTTGGTCACTTCTCCGCGTGATCGAGATACTCTGGCTCAACTCACCACAACACCTGAGCTGAGTCAACGCTTGATTGTGCTACCCAACGGCGTTGACTTAAACTACTTCAACCCCATCTTCACCCCGCGCGATCCGGCAACGCTTGTTTTCACCGGCAAAATGAGCTACCATGCTAATGTAGCCGCCGGATTAGATTTAGCGAACAAAGTTATGCCTCTGGTTTGGCAACAGTTGCCACAAGCACGGCTAATGATTGTTGGCAAAGATCCTACGCCCACCTTGTTGGCGCTTGCCAGTGATCCTCGTATTACCGTTACCGGCACCGTCCCCGATATACGGCCTTATCTGGCTCAAGCTACTGTGGCCATCTCTCCGATGCGTTATGGCGTTGGAATTCAAAACAAGGTTTTGGAAGCGATGGCAATGGCTACCCCAGTTATCAGTACCTCTCAGGCAGTATCTGCCCTCCAAGTAAAAGAAGGTCATGAGGCCTTAATTGCTGACACCCCCGAAACAATGGCTCAGGCGGTTGTTACCTTGTTAGCTAACGAATCCCTCCGTCATCAGGTTGGCCAAGCTGGCCGACACTATGTTGAAACCCGTCATGACTGGGATTTGGCTGCGGCAAAGTTAGAACTCATCTATCAAGAGGCAGCGACAGAAAAAGTTTATAAAACATTTTGAAGTTCAGTAACAAAAAAACCCGGTCAACCGTTTAATATACGGTGGCTGGGCTTTTATCATCCACTTTACCTATCTCATAACCAAAATTTTCATCCAAACCTTAACAAATTATAAATTTGCAATAGTTATTAAGTACCCCCCTTCCAATTGCGGGGGGTTATCGCTGTGTGGTATGATTAGTCTTGTTCTAAGCATATTCGGGTAATGTTTGGAGTGATTTAACCGGCCAGTAGTTATGAAGTATGTAAGCAGAGAATATAGAAGAAACTATGCCAAGCAGATTGGAAAATGTGATAATGGTTCATTCGGCTACCTCGAAGAGTAATCAAATTCAAGAAACGGCTAATCTCAAACCAACAGTAGATTTTGATGTATTTGGAGCAAAAGAAATACGAGATGTATTGAAGAGTCGAACCCATTGTTTGCGAGCCGGTTTCCCCACTGGACATATCATCATCGCAACTCTGAATGAGATCCGGAGTTATTATATTCTCAAGGTTGGACTCGCCACCTATCTTAGC
This sequence comes from Anaerolineales bacterium, assembly GCA_015075405.1. Taxonomy (GTDB): domain Bacteria; phylum Chloroflexota; class Anaerolineae; order 4572-78; family J111; genus DSQQ01. The sequence goes on along the minus strand of JABTUK010000005.1, from coordinate 1,060,806 downwards.
CAGATGTTGGGTGAGGTAGCCATAGCCCCTATTCAACACTGCACTTTGTATGATATAAACGATCAAGCCCTCAAGCTAGATTGGAAGCATAATCAGTCCCAGCCTTTGCAGCGTTTTATTGTTCAGAATTTTCAATGGGACGAGTTGCCTTTTAAGGTTGAAGTGCGCAAAGAAAACGACTCCCACCGAATTGAAGTTCGTTATCTTTAATTAACGCCAATAGGTGGAGGGGTAGAATTAGCCCAAAAATCTACCCAAAACTGTCCTGGCCAATAGAAGGTCTTAATCCTCGACTACAACCTTATGAGCAATAACGACGAGACTCAGTAGATCCAATTTTCCGAGGAGCCTTCTACGCCCACGTGCCAAACACCGCCGCACGTGGGCGTAGAAGGCTCCTCAAATTTGGATCCACTGAGACTATCCTCTACCAAGTGGGGAGCAGATTACCTTATTCTCTCAGGATGACCGGTAAGAAAACTGTTCTGGGCGGACTTATTACGGTATTAGTCACCACGGCAGTAACGGGAACAATTACTTCGTTGCTGGTAATACTGCTGGTATTCGTGATAATGGTCAGGTTGGGTAAGGGTGAATTAACTATTACAGCATAAGTCACAGTGAGGCTCTCACCAACACTAATAGTCAGACCGCTAGCCAGCGTCGGCGGAGTGGAGCCTTTTAACCCAGCACCAGGAGGATTGAGGCTGATACTGTTGGGAACAAAGGTGGTGTGATCAGGTACCGGATCAAAGATGAGTCCTCCGGTAGCTGTTAGATGGCCGGTATTGGTCACAATAATCGTATAAGTAATCCGCTCGCCCGGCTGTAATAAACCACCATTCGCATCTAAAGAACTCTTCGTTATGGAAAGTACGGGGGCAGTTACCGTATCGGTCACCGTGCTGGTTAATGGCTCGCTGACTTCATTGATCACCAGCGAGGCTGTGTTTACAATTTGAGTCTGATCCGGCAAAGGTGAGTTCACCGTCACGGCATAACTCACGCTCACACTCTGGTTGGGGGTAATGATCAGCCCACTCGCCAACGTGGGTGGAATAGTGCCCACTGACCCTGCCCCTTCCGGGTTCAGCGATAGACTGCCCGGCACGAAACTGGTGTTGCCCGGCACGCTATCCGAAATTACCCCACCTGTAGCGGTAAGACTCCCCGTGTTGGTGATGAATATTGTATAGGTTAGAGTGTCACCTGGCTGAATAGGATTTTCGCCCAGTTTAATCGAGTTTTTGACTAGAGTGAGGTTGGTATTTGCTTCGACGGCCCCAATATCACATTTGGCGCCTTGGGGACGAAGTATGCCGCGCTGGTCAACATTATTAATCGGGTTAGCAGCGCAGGCGGTATCGTCGGCAGCGTTAATGGCGGGGCTGCCCGGCAAGGGAGCGTGGGTGAGCGTAACACCCCCGTTATTAGCCAGGGGGCCCAGCAGTGGGTCGGTATTGGAAAGATCACCACTGGCATTAAAATCGCAACTGCTGTCACTTGCGATATTATTACCATTAGAAGTAAGTTTAGCCTCGGCGCAGTTAGAACCGGTGTCAGCCACATTATGAGCGATGATGGTATTCTTGATACTGCTACTGCCATTGTTGAAACTGCCCGACTTGGCCAGGATGCCACCGCCCAGCGAGGCTGAGTTGCTGACAATGGTTGTATTGGTGATGAAGGCCGAGTTGTCTACTCCCCGAGTAATGATGATGGCCCCGCCCTCAAGGGCACTGTTGTGGGCCAGGGTGCTATTAACCAGGGTCAAGGTCGCATTGAAGCTGCCAATCGCTCCGCCATTACCAAAACCAAAAGGATTGTCTTGAGTAACGGTGTTGCTGATCATAGCGCTGTTCATAATAGTCGCAATCATGGGTAACGTGCCTGTTTGGCTTTCTATGAGAATTGCGCCACCGGCATAAAAAGCCAAATTATCTACAAATGAGCTATTATTAACAACCAGGCGACCGCCATCAAAGAACCGGACTGCGCCCCCAAACTCGGCCTGATTATCAGATAGGATACTGTTGGTAATAGTCACTGCGCCACTGTTAGCCACAAAAATGCCGCCCCCGGCGGAATGTATTGAAGCTGTAGCAGTAAAAGCGCGTCCGTGACTTAGGGTTAGCCCGTCCAGGCTTAACTGGCTGCCATCAACATAAAAAATGCGATCGCTCCCATTTCCTCGCAGCGTAATTAGTCCATCTCCACTTATTGTAGTCGTCTGGGTGATACTCATATGGCTGCCCGAACTATCATCCACTGTGGTCAAAGAAATGGTTACGGGGCTGGAGCCGCAGGCAAACGTAACTACGCCTCCACCAGCCAGTTTATCGTGCAAATCCGCATCGTTCGCACAATTCGTGACCGTACCACCAGCATAGGCTAATTTTGGCATTAAGAGAATCGAGATCGACATGAGAGTCAAGAGCGACGAAAGAATAAACAAACGGGTGAACGGTGGGAAGGAAGTTGTTTTAGCCATTATTACATCTATCCCAATTACGTGGGTGTGACCAATTCCTAACAAATTTTTAAACTTGCTAAAGTTATTCTATCACCGCAAAGTTTGAAAAAGGTTTGAATCACAAAAATGGTAAAAATAGGCTTAGGCGGCCTCCCAAATTAACTTCTTTCTAACTTTTTTCATATTCTCCCCTGACTAGATTCTAATTATTTTATAGTTTAATTTCCTCATAGTTCCATTGTAATCGGGAAACTCTTGTCCCAATCAAAGGATTAATTGAGGCATCTTGTCGCCTCATCTTTAATATCAGCCGAGGTAAAATTTATGGACATCCAAAACATCAAAGAGCAAATTCGGCAGTATATTGCCAAAAACCTGCTGTTTAGCGGCAATAACTTTAAATACAGTGACGATGCCTCTTTTTTGGAAGAAGGTATTGTTGACTCATTGGGCATCATGGATTTAACCATGTATATCCAAGAAACTTATAAGGTAATAATTAATGATGCTGAGTTGACCCCAGATAATTTCGACTCGGTGAATAAGGTGGCTCAGTATATTCAATTTAAATTGGGTAAACCGGTACATTAAAAGATCATCGGGTGACAAGCTTTTGGTATAAAATCAGCCCAGCCAAACTGATGAGGTATTACCATTAATACAAGTGATTATCTATTACAAACAGGTCAAGATCAGCAACTTGCTCTACTCATTGGAAAAGAGCGCTACAGTTACAGCGATCTGAAAGAAACCTGCGCCAGTATGGCCCAAGCATTAATGAGTCTGGGAGTGGGTTCCGGGGATAGAGTGGGTTTATTGAGTACAAATTCACTCTTCTGGGTAAGCAGCTATCTAGCGATTTTAAAGCTCGGCGCGGCCGTTGTGCCCTTCCCATCTTCAGTAACTCTACCCGAATTACAATTCAGGCAGAGTATTGTTGGCTGTAAAACAATCTGTATGGAGAAGCGATTTTACCCGCGTTTACCTATAGATCTACCCCTTGTTTTTGAGGATAGCCTAAAAAATGGAAGCACTGCCTCGTGGCAGGCGATTCGGACCGATGATAGTCAACAAGATGCTGTCCTCATGTTTACCTCTGGCACCACAGCCCGGCCCAGAGTTGTTCGGATAACCCACCAAAATATTCAGGCCAATACAGAGTCGATTATCAATTATTTAGAATTAACCGCGGCCGATCGGATAATGACCATTTTACCCTTCGATTACTGCTTTGGCACTTCTTTGCTGCATACCCACCTGCGGGTAGGGGGATCGCTGGTCTTGAGTCGTTTTCTGTATCCGGAAACTGTGTTAGATTTGCTGGAGGCAACTGAGTGTACCGGACTGGCCGGGGTGCCCTCGATTTACCAAACATTGCTGCGAAACACCACCTTTCCCAAACGGCAATTTAAATCACTGCGTAAGGTTCAGCAGGCGGGTGGTAAGTTGTCGAGCATCCTTATTGAAGAATTAATAGCAGCACTGCCTGAAGCCAAAATTTATGTAATGTATGGGCAAACAGAAGCTACAGCGCGGTTATCCTACTTACCTCCAGACCTCCTAAAAACAAAGCTAGGCTCTGTAGGACGCGGGATTCCTGGAGTAGCCTTGCGAGTTATAAATGAAACCGGAGCAGAAGTAAAGCCTGGCGAAATGGGCGAGATTGTGGCTCAGGGGGATAATATTTCACCCGGTTACCTAGACGATCCTGAAGCAACGGCAGAAAAATTCAAACAGGGCCTTCTGTATACCGGCGATATGGCCACCGTAGATGAAGAAGGATTTATCTACATCATGGATCGCAAGGCCGACTTTATCAAATCATACGGGCATCGCGTGAGTAGCCAGGTTGTAGAAGCGTGTGTTCTTGAGTTAACTGATGTTGTTGCCGCGGCCGCTATTGGCGTGCCCGACATGGTTCGCGGTGAAGCTATTCAGGTGTATGTCACTTTGCGCCAGGGTTCTAAGCTAAACCCGGCGGAAATTATTGGGCATTGCAAGCAAAAATTGGCAGCGCATGCGGTTCCCCATGAAGCGATCATTGTAAAAAGCCTACCGTTGAACGATAACGGTAAAGTGTTAAAATCGGTGCTGAGGCAGCAAGTCATCGAAACCGGTCTCCAGGCAACTTAGAAAGCAATCAGGACGATGTGTGGCATTACCGGAATAGTTAATTTAACCCGTCTTGAACCCATTTTAGAAGAGCATTTGCGCCGAATGTTAGCCATGATTCGGCACCGGGGGCCGGACCAATTTGGTATTTATTTGGACGAGCAGGTGGGTTTGGGCAACGCCCGTCTCAGCATTATAGACCTGGGCGGCGGTCAGCAGCCCATTACCAATGAAACTCAAACCCTTTGGATTGTTTATAACGGCGAAATTTTTAACTATATTGAACTGCGCTCAGAATTAGAAGCTCGCGGCCACTGTTTTACCACCCAAACAGACACGGAAGTTATTCTACATCTGTATGAAGAGTACGGCCCAGGTTGTCTTCAATATCTGAATGGTCAGTTTGCTATTGCTATTTGGGATACCGAGCAACAGAGCCTTTTTCTGGCCCGCGACCGGGTGGGTGTGCGCCCCCTGTTCTATACCGTGGCTCAAGGCGCTTTACTCTTTGGCTCTGAAATCAAAGCTATTCTGGCCGATGCTAGAGTGCAGGCTCAAATTGACCCCGTGGCCCTGAGCCAGGTGTTTACTTTTTGGAGCACCTTAACTCCTCGAACCGTTTTCCGAGATATTGTAGAACTGCCGCCCGGTCACTTTTTGCTGGTTCGACAGGGTCAGGTCAGCATTGAACAATACTGGCAGCTAAATTTCCCCGAGTGGAGTGAGAAATCTAACCCAGGCATCACCCCACGAGACGAAGCAAACTATCTGGAAGAGTTTCGCCACCTGTTAATAGACGCCACTCAAATCCGCTTGCGAGCCGATGTGCCGGTTGGAGCTTACTTAAGCGGCGGTCTCGACTCCTCCGTCATTGCGGCCATTATTCGCAACTATACCAACAACCACCTTGATACCTTCTCCATTGCCTTTAGTGATCCTACCTATGATGAGAGCGTGTATCAACAGCAGATGGCCGATTATCTGGGGACACAGCATCAGGTTGTACAGGCCACGCATGCAGATATTGGCCGGGTCTTTCCCCAGGTAGTGTGGCATACGGAAACGCCCTTGCTACGAACCGCCCCAGTACCCATGTTTTTGCTGTCAAAGTTGGTGCGTCAGCATAATTTCAAAGTAGTCCTGACCGGGGAAGGCGCGGATGAATTTCTGGCCGGCTATAACATCTTCAAGGAAGCAAAAATACGGCGTTTTTGGGCTAGGCAGCCCCAATCAAGTCTACGACCTTTGCTGCTCAAGCGGCTTTACCCGTATATTCCCAACTTAGCGGGCGGTAGTGTCGCTTACCTTACCTCCTTCTTTGGTCAAGAGTTACCCCATGTTACCTCAGCCGATTATTCACACGCTATTCGCTGGCATAACACCAGTCGTACCCATCGCTTTTTCTCCGCTGAACTTACCCAGGTAATAGGTGAAGAGGTCAGGAATTACCCGATTCCATACCCTCCTGATTTCAAACGGTGGGGACCGTTGCAACAGGCCCAATTTCTGGAAATTACCACTTTTATGTCGCCGTACCTGTTATCTTCACAAGGGGATCGAATGGGAATGGCTCACTCAATCGAGGGCCGCTTCCCTTTTCTCGACTATCGAGTGATAGAGTTTTGCAATAATCTACCCACTCAACTCAAACTGCGCGGGCTAACCGAGAAGTATTTGCTCAAAAGGTTAGCCCAAACCTGGCTGCCTGCTGAAATTTGGCGTCGGCCCAAACAACCTTATCGCGCGCCGGTTCATCGCAGTTTTTTCCCTTTGCCCGCTTCAGATAATGAATCGGGATGCCGGTCTGAAACCTCACTCGAATATGTACGCGATATGTTATCGCCCGGCGCTATCGCGGCTACTGGTCTATTCAATCCCGAAGCCGTTAGCCAACTGGTGAGCAAAATTGACCGGGGGCTGCGGTTAAGCGAAACAGATGATATGGCTCTGGCAGGTATTTTATCCAGCCAGCTTATTGATCAACAATTTATCTCTAACTTTAAACTGGCGCCGCCTCTGGCCGCAAACGATAATGTCAAAGTTTGCCGGAAGCTGGCCTATTTTCAAGAAGGGTGATGCTATGAGTTTCAGTAAACATGTCCTTGATATTGATCCGGCAGCTGAAACAGAACGTCTTGTTTCAAGGCTGCGTCAAACCGTTCATCAAGTTTGGCGGCGCAGCGGCGCTGTGGTCGGAGTCAGCGGCGGGGTTGACTCGTCAACAGTTCTCGCGCTCTGCGTCCGCGCTTTTGGATCTGAGCGAGTGGTGGCTGTGATGATGCCCGAAAAAGACTCCGATACAGCCAGTGAGACCCTGGCTCGTCAATTAGCTGAACAATTTGGAGTAGAGGTACTGCTGGAAAATATCACCCCAGCCCTGGAAGGCTTTGGCTGTTATTTCCGTCGTGATGAAGCTATCCGGCGTGTTTTTCCTGAGTACGATCCGGCCATGGGTTATAAAGCCAAGATTGTGTTACCCCCTGATCTGTTGGACGCTAATACACTCAATGTTTTCTCAGTAACTATTGTTACGCCAGAAGGTGAAGAAAAGACCAAACGATTACCCACCCGAGATTATCTCCAGATAGTCGCTGCCTCTAATTTCAAACAGCGCAGCCGAATGGCTACCCTCTACTACCATGCCGAAGCGCGCAACTATGCTGTTATTGGCACAGCCAATAAGAACGAACACGACCAGGGATTTATTGTGAAATATGGTGATGGCGGGGTAGATATTCAACTCATTGCCCATTTGTATAAAACCCAGGTTTACCAACTGGCCGAATATCTTAATGTGCCTCTGGCCATTCGACAGCGAACTCCTACTTCCGATACTTACAGCGCCCATCAAACGCAAGAAGAATTTTTCTTCCGCCTGCCATTTCAAACGATGGACTTGTTATGGTACGCCCAGGAACAGGAGGTACCTTTAGCGGAAGTAGCCCAGGTTATGGGCTTAACCGAAGCTCAGGTACAGCGCGCCTTTGATGATTTCACTCGAAAACGACGCACCACAGAATATCTGCGCACGCCCGCTTTGAGTTTTCCCTTATGATGCGTCGGCTGTTTCTGCTCAATGGGTTAGCTATTTTAGCTGTCGTATCAAATCATGGCGCATATTGGGGATTGACCGCGCTATTTTGGTGGGCAGACCGTTATCGCCCCGTTACCGACCTGCCCAACTTTGACCAGATGGGCAGTTTGTCTTATTATGCGCTGATAACAGTTATAAAATTGGCCGAGTTCAGCGTCCCTTCTTTTCTATTTGTGTCGGGCTTCTTCCTGGCTTACGCCTCGCGCGGTAACCAATCAACGCTGAATTGGAAGATGATGGAGGCGCGGATAGTAAACCTACTGATTCCCTACTTCATCTGGTCTATCCTGATTATCCTGAGCGAGTGGCTTGAAAGCTGTCTACATGGCTGTAAAACAGAGCCGGTGACGGTATATTTGACCAAACTTGTGCTTGGGCAGACAACTCCTGCTTACTATTACATTCCGCTTATTTGCCAATTTTATCTCTTAGCCCCTTCTCTGGTTAGATTTGCCAAGACACATTGGAAACTGGCGCTTATTGTTACCGCCATCATCCAACTTACTGCAAAGATTTTTCTTTATTTGCGATTTTTCGGCATGGAAACGCCCGTAACAGGGTTTATAACAGCGCCGCAGTTGTTTGTCAATGCGATATTTTATATTACGTTGGGTGTGGTAGTTGGTTTCCACTTTTCAGAATTTAAACAGTGGCTCATCCGAATTAAGTGGGGTTCACTTGTGGCTGTGGTCACATTTGGAGTATTATCTATTGTCGAAGGAGAAATTCTCTATCGTTTAGATTTAAATCGGAGCGGTTATGCCGTCCTTATAACCACCACATTATATGCCGTTAGTTTTATTCTTTGTTTTTTGGCCTTTGAAAATATAACCATTCCGTTTTCAAAAATGTTTTCCGAGTTGGGGAACAAATCGTACGGGATTTACTTACTCCACCCTAAATCACTAGAGTTTGGAGCCAGAGTAGTTTATCATCTAGCGCCAGGTCTGCTGCCTTATCAAATAATCTTTCAACCTGTGGTAATTCTCTCAGGTGTAGGGCTTCCGATTTTGCTCATGTCTCTTGTCGCCAAGTCTCCCCTACGAGGCGCTTACCGTTATTTATTTGGTTGACCGGCTAAATTGAAGTCCAAAGCTTGTTTTGGAGTTCAATTTAGCCGATTAGGGGAGAACATTGGCCTATCGAAGAGGAGATTGATATGGCTTCAATAACTTTAACCATTAATAACCAGGAAAAAACAGTCAATGTAAATCCAGATATGCCGCTGTTGTGGGTGCTGCGTGATATACTGGGCTTAACTGGAACAAAGTATGGCTGTGGTACGGGCATGTGTGGCGCATGCGTTGTGCATGTAAATGGCGCAGCTACCCGTGCCTGTACTACACCGGTCTCGGCTGTAGCCGGCCAAGAGGTGACAACGATAGAAGGGCTTTCGCTGGATCATTACCATCCTGTTCAGCAGGCGTGGCTGGACGAAAACGTAGCTCAATGCGGATATTGTCAGCCCGGACAAATTATGAGCGCGGTTGCCTTACTGGCTCATAATCCTGACCCCACTGATGAAGAAATTGACCTGGCTATGGCTGGCAATCTCTGCCGCTGTGGCACGTATCTGCGAATTCGCCGGGCTATTCACCGCGCCGCTCAAGGAGTTTAGCATGGAAACACCCTCATCTCTCACGCGACGTCAATTTTTAAAAGGTTCTTTGGGCGCAAGCTTGTTGTTGAGTTTTCATCTGGCTGGCTGCCAAAGCTCAAGCCTATTATCCAGCGAACAGTTCGATGGAACATTCCAGCCCAATGTTTTTTTAAGAATTGATCCCGACAATACTGTTACCATCACCATACCCCGGTCAGAAATGGGGCAAGGTGTGCGAACTTCGCTGGCTATGATATTGGCTGAAGAATTAGACGCAGATTGGTCGCAGGTGCGGGTGGAACAGGCGCGGGCTGGCCATGAGTATGGCGACCAGACCACTGGGGGCAGTACCAGCATCAGTAGCTTCTGGCAGCCTCTACGAGAAGCCGGCGCGCTGGCCAGGGCAATGTTGATAACTGCGGCCGCTCAAAAATGGGGAGTGGATCCCCAAACTTGCGCTACCGAAAAAGGCGCAGTTATCCACAAGGATAACGGCCAACAACTGTTCTACGGCGAATTAATCGGACTTGCTACCCAATTACCCATGCCCGACCTGGCAAGTCTCTCCCTCAAAGACCCTAAGGATTTCCGTATTATCGGCACACCCACGGAATTGGTGGACAATTCCCAGTTTGTTGATGGTAGCGCTATTTTCGGCCTGGACGTCAAAGTGCCCAATATGCTTTATGCCGCTATTGCTCGCTGTCCCGTGTTTGGTGGCACGTTAATCAACTTTGAGGCAAGTGCGACTAAAGCAGTGGAGGGTGTACGAGACGTGGTTGAGATTGATAATGCTGTAGCAGTTGTAGCCGAAAATACCTGGGCGGCGCTACAAGGACGGGAAGCCCTTCAAGTTACCTGGGATGAAGGCCCAAATGCCACGCTCAATAGCGAGACTATCCATCAAAACATTTTAGCCCAATTGCCGGCTACGGTAGCCAAGGGTAGTGATAATATCCAGGCGCCAAACACCGGCAAGATGGAGGTTCTCTACGAGATACCTTATTTGGCTCATGCTACTATGGAACCGATGAATTGTGTGGCCGATGTAAGGTTGAATCATTGCGAAGTATGGGCCCCTACTCAAAATCCCCAATTTGCTCAGGCAATTAAACAATTGCCTTTAGAGCGGCGAGTAACCCGTTTTATCAGTCGGGCATTAGGACTGCATGGGAATCCAGTAACCGTGAATGTCACTTTGATGGGCGGCGGATTTGGCCGGCGTCTTCAGGTAGATTACATAAGCGAAGCCATCCAGGTTTCTCATGCAGTGGGGCAACCAGTTCAAGTTGTCTGGACACGCGAGGATGACATCCAACATGATTTTTATCATCCTTTGAGTTATCATTATGTCAGCTCAGAACTTGATGCAATGGCGGAAATGAAACAGCAGCCCTACTATGGCCCTGCTGGTGTTCCCACAGGTGCTTGGCGGTCAGTAGAACATTTTACCCAGGCTTTTGTCCAGGAATGTTTTGTGGATGAACTGGCGGCGGCTCTGGGACGAGACCCCTATGAATTACGCCTCGAACGAACCCAAGAACCTCGGCTTAAAGCTGTGCTGGAGCTGGTGGCGACAAAAGCGAATTGGGGCGCCCCCTTGCCTGAGGGTTGGGGCCGCGGCATTGCCTGTTATTCAACTTGGGGAGTGACACCCACTGCGGAGGTGGTTGAAGTCTCGGTCACTGAGGATGGTCAAATACGGGTTCATCGGGTGGTCTGTGTCATTGACTGCGGTATTGTCGTTAATCCCGACATGGTTAGGGCACAGGTGGAAGGCGGGATTGCTTTTGCCCTGTCAGCAGCCTTGAAAGGCAAAATTACCTGGGAAAATGGCCGCGTTCAGCAGAGCAATTTCCACGATTATCCAGTTTTACAGATACATGAGATGCCAGTTGTTGAGGTGCATATCATGCCCAGCAGCGAGCCACCCAGCGGTGTGGGCGAAATGAGTGGGCCCCCTTTGACTCCCGCTGTGGCAAATGCCATATTTGCTGCTACCGGTAAGCGGATCAGACGAATACCGCTCCAAACCGAGGATTTGCGGAAAGCCGGGTAGCTTTAAAGTGTTTCCCAGTTCATGTGTGACCTCTCCTTAGAGTATCAGTGGATCCAAATTTCCCGTAGAGTGGCACATCCCTATGCCGCCCGCTGACGCATAGGGATGCGCCAGCTACGGTGAAAAATTGGATCTACTGAGTATATTAGACTCAAGAGAGAGTGCAACAGGTTGCAACCATATCAAGGGAATAAAGAGTTACTACCGAATATTAACAACAACAATTATATCAAACCAGGGTTTGAATTGAGTTAGTTAAGATTGGTTTCAATTCACGGGTTTTATTAACCCGTATCAGCTGCTCATGAATAATTTCTCGAATCGTGGTTGCCAATTCCAAGGCACTGAGACCATCTCTGGCCGAGATCCGAGGGGCTTTACCGGCTACAATACAATCTACAAAACTTTGCAGTTCCAAAAAGAGCGGCTCGAAGCCTGGCACATGAATTCTTTCGACAATGCTTTCCTGACGATAATTATTATTACGGTACTCGCCGATAGTATGGCGATGTACCAGAACACTTTTATTTAATAAATCACCTTCGAGGTAGGCTTCCAACGCTGTAATCTCAATTGATCTAACCTTTTGTTCAGTGACCCGAGAAGCTGTTAGCGTTACCAGCGGTCCTGATGGAAAAACCAGAGTGGCTGCGGCATGGTCAATAGCCTCATTAAAACTTGTGAGGCCATAAGCGTGTATCGAAACCGGTTTCTGTTGGGTTAGATCTAATACTAAGTCAAGGTCATGGATCATCAAATCAAGGACGACATCTACATCGGTGTTGCTACTTTCATACGGGCTAAGTCGGCGCAAGTTTATCGCCAGGGGGGTCATATGGTCTAGAACATTTTTCAATTCGGTAAAGGTTGGGTTGAACCGCTCGATGTGTCCCACTTGAATCACCAGGCCGCTGACCTCAGCGATCTCAGTAAGTGCCCTAGCCTGCTCTAGGGTCTCGCTAATAGGCTTCTCAATGAGTACATGTTTACCCTGGGCCAGGCACCTTATAGCCAGATCATAATGAAGAGGGGTTGGTGTAACCAAGCTCACCGCATCGACATGAGGTAATAGATCATCAAGACACTCGTAAAAAGGCACTTCATACTCTTGGGCTATTTGTTGACCCGCTTCTCGTCGAACATCACAAATCCCGACTAATTGCGCCCGGCGCAGATTCGAATATACACGACAATGTCGTTGGCCCATTGTTCCAGTACCGATAACTCCAACTGCTATTTGCTTCATTAAAAAATTTTACCTTTCGTCTTTACCTATGTAATAACCTTGTTTATTGCCCTGGTATTCTGCGCCTTCTTAAAAAGATCGGCAGGCGTCGCCACCAAGAGGACTGTCTGGAATGAACCGGGCGCTGCCCGCTCCGTGAATAGTATTGAGCATACTGCCCTCCACCGCCACGAGGAACCTGATTGAGTATGATCCCTAACAGATTGGCTGTAACTTGATTTAACCTTTTAAGGGCTTCCTTGGTTACATCTCGACGAGTACGATTTGCCTGAGTCACCATGATCACGCCATCAGTCCTTTTGGCGAGGACCAGCGCATCAGTTACCGCCAGAACGGGTGGGCTATCAAAAATAATTACGTCAGCCATCTCCTCCAGAAGCTGTACCAGTTGGGCCATGCGCTGTGAACCGAGCAGTTCGGCTGGATTGGGTGGCAGGGGGCCACTTGTTAAAAGCTGCAAATTTTCAATCCCGGTATTTTTCATGTAACTATTAAGTTCAAACTCAGGTGAGCGCAATAGATCGGTGAGTCCACCCAGGTTAGGTGCGCCAAAAACCTTGTGCAAGGTTGGTCTTCTTAGGTCGGCGTCAACGAGAATCGTTTTAAGCTCGGCCTGAGCCATAATAATGGCGAGATTGGCCGCAGTCATACTCTTACCTTCCCCAGGGTTAGAACTGGTAATCACCATAGATTTGGTCGGCTGGTCAACACTCATAAATTGAATATTGCTGCGTATCAACCGATAAGACTCAGCGGTGGGCGAAAAGAGATCGTGGACAGTAATCAATTTGTCTTTGTAATCATTTCCGCTAATACGTTCAATACTGCCCAGGGCAGTCAAGCCTAGAGATGTCCCTAAATCATCAACGGATTTGAACGTATTGTCAAGATATTCCAGTAATAAAGCTGCCCCCACAGCCAAGACAAACCCGACTGCTGCAGCCAGAAGTACATTCAATTTAACATTGGGGCTAATCGGCGTGCTTGATAGTTGGGCTGGTTCAATAACGGTTAAGTAGTTAGGGCTGTCTCCCCCTTGAAGAAAATCCAAGAGGCCGGTATAAGTTGTTTGCCATTTATCTGTTAAAGTTTCCAGATCAGCTATCTGTGCCTGTAAATCCTTTATTTCGCGAGCGCTTAAAGCAGTATCCAATTTTGCTTGAAGCTCTTTCACTTGTTCTTGAGCTTTCTGAATGCGCCCTTCCAGTTCAACTAACTGGTTCTGTACAAATTGACCCCGATCCTGGCGTGCTTTATTGTTGGGTGAAGCTGGACTTTGCAGAATCAGTTGATGGGCAATTTCGTCAGCAATAGCCACAGCTCGCTCAGGGGAAATGTCTTGGACTGTAATGCCAAGTAGTTGTGTACGCGGAATAGAATACGCATTAACTCGCCATTGCAGGTCTTGCCAACCCATATCCAGGCCTAAAGCATCAACCGTTGCCTGCAACACGGGCTGACGGCGAGCAATTTGGGCATATGACTCTGCCAATTGTTCGGTGAGGGCAAAATCACTGCCATCAGGATTAGCCTTTTGAATTACTTGGCCCACCAAAATGGTAGTGGTAGTTTGATATATACGAGGTTGTTGGGTACTGGCTAAATAGCTGGCAACAGCCGCAATGGTTGTGCTGAGTAAAATTAGCCACCACCATCTTAATGCACCCTTAAGATATTGAATTATATCCACAATAGCTTACCTTTCTATCGTTCTTGGTCTGGGGGTGGGGGTGGGTCTAAGTATTTAACCCAGACCGGCCCCCAGTCATTGTAAGGAGTCCAATTATCCCAGCCAAATAATAATTTCGGGTCACTCCCATCAGCATTCATAATCCACAGTTGTTGATTCCCGGTACGGTTCGACATAAAAACAATTTGTTTACCATCAGGCGACCAGGAGGGTGATTTATCCCATTCCCAGGTATTGCGAGTTAATTGCTGAACTTGAGTACCATCGGTATTAATTACCCATATTTCATCGTTGCCACTTTCAGTCGCAGTGAAAGCAATTTTATCACTCGTAGGTGACCATGCCGGATCATAGACTATTCCAGCACCCATTTCGGTCAATATTTTTTCTACTTTAAATTTATAATCATAAATGTGTAAAGCTAATACTTCTGTGGGAGTTCGTAAGCCAGTTTCGCTATCCTGAACGTTAGTCCACAGCAATTGCTTGGTATAAACCTGATAGACCGTATCAGGCGAGTAGGTATCTCGGGCTCTAGCCAGGTCATAAGGCCAGGTCCTCGACAGCCGCCCTAATTCACCCGTTTCTGGATCAAAAACATATACGTCGGCTGGCGGCCGGATAATATACTGTCTTATTTCTCGGGTATCTGGATCAGGGGCTGTAACGATAGCGCCCGGTGGGGGCGCCGTTTCCCCGGTCAATTGCTCATATTCTTCCCCAGTCAACGATAGGCCGGCTCCATACACCTCCCGATCCGACTTAAAAAGGATTTTGCCCAGTAAGGCAGACGGGATTGGCAAGACAGGGGGTGGAATCTGAGTAGCAGGCGGCGTAAGTAACAAGGGAATGATATCATAAGCTGGCGTTGGGGTTGCTGTAACGACATTTGGTGGAGTGGGGGTTGGTGTTCCGGTAGTAAATGCAATAGCTGTAGCCAGGGCAGACATGGCTTGAGCTGTCGCCTCATTTGCCGGGGTGGGAGTGAATGTAACTACCACAGGTGTAACCCAGTTAGCCGGGAGCGGGGTTGGAATAATACCGCTTTGGGCCTGGGCTGTAGCTATCGCCGATTGCGTAGCTGCCGCAAAAATTGTTTCCGGAGTAGGCGTGGATGTAATCAGTACATAACTGACCGGGCCTGAGGTATCTGCCGAACCGAATAGAGACGTTGGAATCGGCGTTGCGGTGGGTGTGGCGGTTACGGCATTGGTAGGAATCGGGGTTGGCGTTCCGGTTGTCAACGCCTCGGCGGTAGCGATCTCTGCCATAGCACGCGCTGTAGCTACATTCTCTGGGGAAGGAGTAGGCACAATAACTAAGTAATCGGGGATTGGAGTAGCGGTGACCATATTGGCCGGCGCCGGTGTAGCGGTGCCAATACGAGTAGCGTCAGCCGTCATTTTTAAGACAACCGCTGCAGCGGTCACTACATTTTCCGGAGTGGGGGTGCTGGTTACTATAACATAATCAAAAGGCGGCGGTGTAGCCGGTTCTGGGCCAACTTTAAGCACCAAAGTAACTCCATTACCAAGACTTTCCCCGCCATAGCCTGTATCCCAGGCAAATAGATTATCCGAGCCAACAACAGGTCCATCAATTCGAAAGGAAACTCGTGGCTTTTCATCCTCAACAATTCGTGTTTCCAATATTTTGAGCTGAGCGGGTGACAATTCAAAAGTGTTAGTCCGGCCTACCGCCAGATCTTTGACACTTAAGATGGGGGTCAAAGTTTGCAGGACGGAAGCATTGAAAATTTCCTGGAAATTATGCGGGCGCCAAGCCTCATCAATAGCCGGGTCCAGGAGGCGAACTGCCCAGGCCACACCTTCGCTCGGCTGGTCAATATGGATGCCTAGCCGTTCATCTCGTAAACCAGTGAGTTGAAGTGAAGCAGAAAAAATGGGCGCGCCCCGCGGTATATTTCTCAAATCGAATTGAAAGGCGCTGATATAGATTTGACCTTTAAAGATACCAGCATAAAGAAAAGAATCGCCAAAATGATTACCCTTAGCTTCATTACTGGCCAGCCAGCCTGCATCGCTTTGACTTGGCGACAACGTATAGGTACTTCCATTTGCTGCAGGAGTAGGAGTAGCTGTCAATGTAGGTATTACAGCAACAGCAGAGCCTGGTATTGGCGTAGGTTCCTCATTTGTGGGCTTCGGGGGGGTAGGCGTGGCTACTTGAGTAGCTGTTGGGCTAGATGCAACCTGAGTAACTAAAGGAGGTACCGAGCCCCACCCACTAAAGTAAAAAATACTAAAGATTACCAGGAGGCTAATCAGCAGACCAGCTAGACTCCACAAAATGGTCTGCCATAATGGAGTTACTCCTACACCCTGCTTTTTTGTCTCTGGCCGCGATGGAGGTTGAGGGGCCAATTCTACAAACCGCGGGCAGGCCCGATATTCTTGGCTAAAACAAAAAGCCGCTTGATGCTGTAATTCAATTACCGCTACTGGCTCAACAGCAAAGCAACAATGGGCTGTTTCAGGATAAGAAAACCGTGAATCGCGGTCGTCACACAGGCCCAGAAAAGGACAACTTATTTTGTCCTCTGTACGATTAGTCTCAGAGAATTCCATACATCACCGATATTTTTATTCAAGCCCGCCAAATATAGCCCACTTTAGAATAATGGGGTGGGTAGTTTTGGCCAAGAAGAAGGGCAGCACACCCAAGCAGTTGCTCACCAATATTACAGGCTAAGTTTAACAAGATTTGATCATAAAATCACAGGAAAATAATTAGAAAAAAGTTAGAAAGTAGAGGCGTTTTGAACCTTGGTATACCGTTGCCTCAACTTCACCCATACATCCACAATAGCCGCGCTGGCATAAAGGAGTAGGATTGCATCAACAGGCAAACGATAACGGATTAAAGCCCAGGAGAGAAGGTGAATGATTGTATAAGTTAACACAAACAAATAAAGGATTAAAGCATCGAATAAGAAAGAGGGGCGCAAACTAATTATAAAACCATAAAGCATAAAGGGCCACAACACTCCAAACGAAACCAGGCGCGACAGGTTACTGGCTAACCCCGACTCAGAGGAAGGCCAAAACATAAAATAATCCTTTAATCGGCTCATAGATAAAATGACATAACGAACAGGATCGGCTTGAACAAAAGCTAACCCTCGTTGCAACAAAGCCCGATCCAAGGCTGCCTCATTTAGCTCCCTCAGGTCCGATGGTATCAGAGCTTGATAGGATGACGGGCCGGTAGCAGGTAACAGAGAATCAAAATTATAGCCATGGATGGGATGATTGCCCCAAAAAAAGGCGAATCCAGCATTAGTATTGAGTAGCACAAACTGACCCCCAAACGCTTGATAATTGCGATAAGTCCAGGGAGCGATAGACAAAACTAAAACCACGGTTGCCATGCCCAGCGTCAACAACATGGGGCGGACCGATCTGGTTTGATGGTGATAACTGCGCCAAAGCAACCAAAAATACAAAATCGGAACAAAAAGCAAGAAAATTTGACGTAACAAGACAGCAGTGGTTAAGGCTAATCCTAACCACAGTCCAGTGAGGCGATTAGTTGAGGCCGATGCCCCTAACTGGCCCACTAAATCTAACGTCCATAAGATTGCTACAATATAAAAGGTTTCGGTCATCAGAGCGCCGGCGTAATAAACAAAGTACGCATAGAAGGTGATCAAACCGGCGGCAACCAATCCGATCCTTTGACTAAAATACCGGCAACCCAATCGGTAAACTAACCAAGGCATAAAAATTCCGCCCAAAATTGCTTGAATGAGCCGGGCAACCAAGGGATGATAACCAAACAGACTATAAACGCCAACCAGATAAAGGGTGTATAAATATGACCAGTGAGCCGTTGGCTCACCGGCCAGGGTGGCTGGCCACCAATTCGTTGCTACCGTAAAACCAAAGCCGTTAAGAACGCGCTGAGCTACCATATCGTAAGAAATCTGGTCAAAAGTGCCAGGAGCATCACCTACTTGGTCGCCCATAAAAAAAGCTACCAATACTCGCAGGGTTATTGCCACTACAATGATTATGATTAGCCAGTATTGATTTGCTTCAGAATTAATGGAATTACAAAATAACCTATTGAGAAAATTCTGCCAATATCTCGATAGCACGAGTAATACTCCTATAACCCACCTGGGTTCTACAATTTAACTATCCAGGGCAAATGTTAATTCTTTGCCCTTATAACCCTATTATACACCTCATCCCAAGCCGGATAAATGACTTGCCAATTGTACTTCTCAAGGATAGTTTGCCGCCCATTTTGTCCGAGGAGTTGGGCTAATTCTGGTTCTCTCAGGCATCGGATAACTGCTTGAGCAAAAGTTTCGGCTGTATCGGCAATAAGAATGTTTTTCCCCGGCTCTGTCTCAATCCCCTCTGCCCCAATAGTAGTTGAGACTACAGGTAAACCCCAACTCCAGGCGTCAAGTATTTTCACGCGCATGCCGCCACCAGCGTGCAACGGCACAATAAAAGCGGCTGTTTCGGTTAGATAGGGCACTGGATCAACTACATAGCCTGTGATCTCGACTCCCTCTCCTTCCAATCCAGCAGGGGGATTTTTGCCAATTACGGTTAACACTGCCTCAGGGATTTCTGCTTTAACCCGTGGGAAGACCTGTTTTGCAAACCACAATATCCCCTGGGCATTAGGCGGCCAATGTAAACCACCCAAAAAAGTAATACGACAACTCTGTGAGGAGATACGTTCCACAGGTTTAACCTGAGCAGGGTTGGCGCAAATGGGGATAACCGTTGAGGAAATCTGACCATTGGCGTTTGAACCGGGTAAGGCAGCTACAGCCTGGTAATCCTCTTTAGTAACCCAGACAACATGATCAAAACGATGACAAATCTCAGGCTCATAACGGGTCAGCAATTTGGCTTCACGGGCCAGAAAGCGTTGCTTGAGGGGGTTGGAATCGGACTCGGCCAGACGCCTGGGTATAAGATAGACGGCGTTGTGTTGATCAACGATTATTTTTGAACTGGGTGAGAGATCTTTGGCCTTGAGGGCATATTGCGCCATCCACAGTTGATCAGCATGCACTACCTCAAATGCCTCGGAGGTGACCAATTGCCGAATCTTTTCATTCATCTCAGGAATTTGATCCCGAATGATGAGAAAGGGTTGTTGAGTGAGAAGGCTTTGTATTAAAAATTTAACATCCCGCACTCTGGTACGCCGCATGGGCACGGTATGAACCGCATGGCAGAATTCAGCCAGATGAGCAATATCTTCCCGCCGGTCTGTATCACGCACAAAGGTGAGTAGAGTAACTTGATGTTTTTGCGCCAGATGCCGTAACACAAAATAACTTCGCATTTTGGGGCCAGCATCAATTGGATAAGGTAAAACCTGACTTAGAAAAAGGATATGCACAACGGGTTTTGCTCCTTGTTGGATGAGTCCGAATCTCGTCAATTTTCAAATCTGATCAGCAAAAAACGAGGCTAGAGCCAAGAGATAAAAGCAGGTAATCAAAATTATGGAACAAAATTCTTTTGGATCACCGGCAGATAAACTATCTGTTTGCTTGTTACTGTATTGGTGACCACGCCAATGATCGAACCCGGTAGTTCATTAATATTGATCGCTGCCGTGTTTTTAATGATGGTTTGATCGGGCAAAGATGAGTTAATAGTTACGGCGTAGGTTAGAGTAATGGTCTGGTTGGGCGTAATAACCAGCCCGCTGGCTAATGTTGGCGGCGTAGTTCCCTTCATACCTGCTCCCGATGGATTTAACGAAAGACTGCCCGGCACAAAGCTTGTATGAACCGGCACACTATCAGAAATTATCCCACCCGTAGCTGTAAGATGTCCAGCGTTCGTGATCAATATGGTATAGGTGAGCGTATCACCTGGCTCCAATAAGCCTCCATTCGCATCCAGAGAGGTCTTCTTAATCGAGAGGACTACATTAGCTACCGTATCGGTTACTGTGCTGGTTAATGGCCCGCTGACTTCATTGCTCATTAGCGAGGCTGTATTCACAATCTGAGTCTGATCAGGCAAAGGCGAGTTTACCGTCACGGCATAGGTCACACTCACACCTTGATCGGACCCAATCGTCAGATCACTGGCCAGGGTAGGAGGTGTGACGCCCTCTGTACCGGCGCTGGCTGGATTAAGCACAATGCTTCCCGGCACAAAGGTGGTATTGACAGGTACCGTATCCGAAATTACCCCGCCTGTAGCAGTTGCTGTACCACTATTGCTGACCACTATGGTATAGCTGATTGTATCACCGGGAACCAGGGCGCCCCCGTTAGCGTCGAGGGAAGTCTTCTGGATCGTCAGAACCGGAGCACTCGTTACCGTATCGGTCACGGTGCTGGTTTGCGGCAAGCTAACCTCACTGCTTGTCACCGAGGCTGTGTTCACAATTTGAGTCTGGTTAGGCAAAGGCGAATTTACCGTCACTACATAGGTCACACTCACACTCTGACCGGCCCCAATCGTCAGATCACTGGCCAGAGTAGGCGGTGTGACGCCCTCTGTACCGGCGCTGGATGGATTAAGCTTAATGCTTCCCGGCACAAAGGTGGTATTGACAGGTACCGTATCCGAAATTAACCCGCCAGTGGCGGTCAGACTGCTGGTATTGGTAACGGAAACGGTGTAGGTGATTCGCTCCCCTGGCTGGATCGGCTCACCTCCCTGGTTAACCGAGTCTTTGGCTATGGCCAGGCTGCTGGTTTCTTCCACGGCGCCGATATCACAAAATGCCCCTTGCGGGCGGAGCACACCGCGCTGATCTACATTATTAATGGGGTCAGCGGCACAGGCGGCATTGTCGGCGGCATTTATGCCTGGGCTGCCGGCCAATAGCGCATGAGTGAGTGTAGCGCCGCCGTTATTCGCCAGCGTGCCGAGCAGCGGGTCGGTAATACTCAGGTCGCCGCTGGAGCTGAAATTGCAACTGGTACCGCTATCTATGTTGTTTCCGGCAGAGGTAATAGTATCGCCGCCGCAGTTGGCTGCACTGGCGGCCACATTATTGGCCACAATACTATTCTTAATGCTGCCACTACCGTATCCAGAGTCGGCCTGGATACCACCACCCTGAATAGAGGCGAAATTGCTGTAGATGGTAGTATTGGTAACGAGAATCGAATTACTGCTCAGAAAAGGAACTATTCCAATTGCCCCGCCTTCACCCCCACTTCCCTCAGAACCAATGGCTTGATTATTAGATAGGGTACTGTTGGCGATGGTAAACTGAGAATCAACAATGCGAATGGCGCCCCCATCACCGCCATTGGCTGTATTATTGATAAGGGCGCTGTTAACAATTGTAGCTGTGCCACCAAAGCCAAAATCTTTAGAATTATAAATGGCCCCACCAAAATTGGCCTGGTTATCACTTAATGAGCTATTTTGAATGGTCAAATCGCTGCTATCAGCGTAGATGGCGCCTCCCAGGAAATCTGCCTGATTACTTATGACCGTGCTAGCCGAAATAGTCACCGCAGAACCATAAATTGCAAGCGCAGCTCCCGAACCGGGATTGGGATTATTCGAAGAACCAGTTACAATCGCCCGATTGTTGGCTAGGGTGCTGTCAGTAATCGTCAGCTCGCTTTCCCAGGTGCGAATACCGCCACCTTTGTCCGTGGCCGTGTTACTGATGATGGCACTGTTAATAATGGAAGCTCTACCAAAAGAATTCAAAATATAGATGGCGCTACCAAAATCAGCCTGATTGTCAAATAAGGTACTATCCTGAACAGTCAGAAGGCTATTTTCGACATTGACTGCTCCACCCACATTTCCTGCTCGGTTGTTAGTTAAGGTACTGGCCGTAATAGTCACAACACTATTATTAATAATCTGTAGCCCACCTCCGGCATTGGTTGTCGAGGAAATGGGTGAGGAGGAATCCACAGCCCACCCATTTCGGATGGTTAGGCCATCAATGACCAGAGTGCTGCCATCAACTAGAAAAATGCGGTTACTGCCGTCACCTTGGAGGGTGATCAGCCCGCCGCCACTGATAGTGGTCGTTTGGGTAATATTGATATGAGTGCGAAGGGTGTCAGTCAGCGTCAAGTTAATTGTTACGGGCGTTGGGCCACAATCGAAAGTAACTTCTCCACCGCCGACCAGTTTGGCATGCAAATCCGTATCATCGTCGCAATTAGTAACGATACCGCCGGCATAAGCTTTTTGGGGGATAACAAGAAACACACTAAAAAGCAGCCCCAGCAACGACAGGATTGTATATGAACGAATGATATAGGTTAACATTTCTTGGGATCCTTTCACCTTGAATCCTCGCAAGAAACATCCTGTTTCTGGCGGTCAGAAACCCCTAAAGATAGTTGAGGCATTTAGGGGTTGGATTAGCTGCTAAGAAACAACTGTTTCTTTGGGTACATCTATACCCATATTATATCATTCCCAGGTTTGAATTAAGTTTGAGGTTGGCTTATTGTTTCTAACTTATTTGGTGTAGTTATTTAGTCCCTCCTTATAATGAGGCCAAAATGACTATTCGGATTGTAGAACCTGAAGACGAACTTTGGAGACCTCAACCCCTCAATAGTTACCTTCTTAGAAGGATAGGTAGGTAGATTTTTACGGGTGGCTGTGTCCCATCAGGCACTAAGGTTGGCTTGGTCGGCGTGCTGGTTGGGGTATCTGTGGGCAACGGTGTATTTGTCGGCGTATGAGTAGCAGTCGGGGTACTGGTTGGGATATCTGTGGGTAACGGTGTGGTCGTTGAAGTCGGCGTTGCTGTTGGCGTGCTGGTTGGGGTATCTGTAGGCAGCGGCGTATTTGTCGGCGTATGAGTGGCGGTCGGGGTACTGGTTGGGGTATCTGTGGGTAACGGTGTGGTCGTTGAAGTCGGCGTTGCTGTTGGCGTGTTGGTTGGGGTATCTGTAGGCAACGGCGTATTTGTCGGTGTATTAGTGGCAGTCGGCGTACTGGTTGGGGTGCTCGTTGAAGGTGGGTCAACTTGTAAAGTTGCATAAAATGAAAAATGAAATGTGCCACTTGACGGCGAGCTTGAAAATGTGGTGGGCATGGCTTCAAATGGGTAACTATAGTACCGCCCTGAACCGGACGCCTCAACTCTAAAATGTAAATCGTCACTCTCTGCCAGATAGGCCAACCAGTATGTCCCCGCCGGTAACAGTACCGGCGTCTCCACATTCTGCGTATTCCACCCCATAACCGGGCTAAAGGCAGCAGTCTGCGCTCTCAAAGCGCCAGGAGTACCGCCTGCATCATCATAGATGCCCAGGCGTAGTTGCCCAGCGGCGCTTGTAACATAAAAACTCAAACTTTGCAGGGTGGCGTTCTGAGGCAAAACCACCTGTTGAGCAATAAGCACATTCCCGTTGCCAGAGTCATCGGCGCCCAGGATGTTCGTCTCACCGATGGTTAGAGGACCCGATATGACCGGGGTGGGTGTTGGTGTATGGGTCGGTGTGTTGGTTGGCGTCGGTGTTGGTGGCTTTTCGATAATTTGGGGACTGCAATTTGTAAGTGATACCCCAAATGGGGTAAGCACACCATCAGGACCCTCAATCAAGGCCCCATCCTCTGGAGAGGTCAGTGAAATTGTATGAGTTTGTCCTGGCTGCAACCATGTGTTCCGCCAGACATCGGTTCCGCGTTGCCATTCAATAATCAGCACCATCCCCGAAACGGCCGTAACCTGGCAGCCCTCGGCCCACGAGCCCATATACGGATACAGTTTTTCCCCTTGAGCCGTATACACTGTCCTCGATTGGCTACCGGCCCGGGCATTGTCTTCATAGGCTGACCATTCAGGCCAGGTGATAACTGCACCGGTCCAGTCGGGGTATGTACATCCGGAAATATTACACCGCCAGAAAGCCGGAATCGCCGAAACAGGATTACACGTTGTGGGATCTGTACAAGTGGTTGACGTCGTTAACGAGTAGGCAAATGTATTCTCACTGCTTTGCACGCTCACCACTTCATCAGCCCCAAGCCCGGTGATCAAATGCGATTGTCCCGAGGACAGCATAGCCAGTATCCGGTGCGATTCTGCATCGGGTAGACCGGCATACACGGTTGCCGTACCTGATGTAATGGATAGGGTTAGACCTGATGCAGCATTTGACGGGAGATAAATTCCCGCAGAGGCGGTGTAGCCTAAACGATTGGTCAATGGCCCCAATGAAGCCGGCCAGACAATCGCTTGAGTGCTCAAGGAAGGACCCTCATCACAAGGACTCCCGGTACATGTCAAAGTTACAAGCTGCGAAGTTAACGGGGATTGGGCATAACTAATGGAGGTAGAATACCACAATAACGACAATAATATCAGAGCGAACATACGATTAAAGTGAAGGTGGCGGCGGATCATGCAATTCTCCATTCTACCAAGTCGTCAGATATATTGATAAAGAACAGCAGAAAATAAGGATTAACGACTGATAGGATATTCATTATTTGAATATCCCTTAACAAGGGCAGGGATAACCAGCTAACTCCGAGTTATTGTAACACAGCCAAGTTTGAATTAAGTTTGAAGAAACAAACGGAATGATTAAAAAAAACGGCTGATACGGTAGGCTAATCAAGGCATCCGGGCATGGTGGGGGGGCCTGAGCCTTTGTTAGTTCTTTTCAAAAGGACTGATTGTTAAGTATATAGAGTGCTCTCGCTTTCAAAATTGGTTTGAAAGCGAGAGCACTCGGGAGATTATATCCTCAATTCATGATGATAGGCAGATAGATTTGGACCGGTGGACCAGAGGCTGGCGCCCCATCAGACACCACAGCGGCGCCACCCTGATAAGAGCCAACCAGGGAAACCCCGGAATAAGCGGCATAGCCGTAGAGCATCAGGTAATAAGTCCCGGCTTGGGGCACGCTGAAGGTGCAGGTTTCGTTATTGCCGCTCAGACGAGGCCGGCAATTGTAGCTACTGAGGGTAGGCTGGCTGCCAAACCTTACATACAAATCCACGTCCCCACTACCCCCTGATGTTTTGATTTGAAGATTAGTTGCTCCCGCAGGCACATTCACGGTGAAGTAGGTCCGGCCCCATCGGCTGCCAGATAGATTGCTGCGTTGCAAAACATTACTAGGGGCAGGTGTACTGGTCGCTGTAGCTGTTGGCGGCACAGGGGTGTTGGTCGCTGTCGCTGTGGCCGTCGGCGTAGCGGTGGGCAAAATGACACTCGAGGCACAGGTCACCCCATTGACAGCGAAACTGCTGGGACTGGTATTGGCCCCGCTGTAGGAAGCATTAAAGCCTAGAACAACCGAACCGCCGGCGGCGCTGATGACAGCGTTATAGGGCGCATTGCTAACACTGACATTCTGGCCATTCTGGGTATAGCTCCCGTTCCACAGGCCATCGATTCGCTGGTTTCCAGGGAATGTCCAGGCGAGTATCCAGCCATTAATGTTGCTCCCGCCGGTATTGGTGATGGTTAGGTCAACGGTCGTTCCGGTACCCCACTCCGTGCGCACGCTGTAGATGACCTGGCAACTGATAGGCGTATTAGTCGGTGTGGCCGTGGGCGGGATAGGCGTGTTGGTTGCCGTATGGGTCGCAGTCGGCGGAATCGGGGTATTGGTCGCCGTGGCCGTCGGCGTGTTAGTTGGCGTCGAGGTTGGCGGTACCGGGGTATTGGTCGCGGTAGCTGTTGGCGTGTTCGTCGGCACCGGCGTATTGGTTGGCGTCGAGGTTGGCGGTACTGGGGTATTGGTCGCGGTAGCGGTCACCGTTGGCGGCGCCGGCGTATTAGTCGCTGTTGCGGTTGGCGGCACTGGTGTGTTGGTTGCCGTAGCCGTTGGCGGTACCGGCGTATTAGTCACCGTAGGTGTAGATGCAGGTGTAGTCGTGATATCAGGAGCCATTGTTAGTGAGTAGGTAAACACAGCGCCACTTTGCACACTGACCACTTCACCATCCCCTAAACCCGTCACCACATACGACTGCCCCGAAGACAGGGCCGCCACGACCCGATGGGATGCCCCATTCGGCAGTCCGGCATACACCGTCGCCGTCCCGGAATCCACCCTTATGGTCATCCCGGTGGCGCTACTCGCCGGAAGATAAACCCCCGCCGAGACCGTGTAACCCAAACGATTGGCTAACGCCCCCAACGAAGCCGGCCAGACCAACGCCTGACCGCTCAGCGAACTACCCCAATCACACGGACTCCCCGTACACGTCCACGTTACCTCTTGCGAGGTCGTAGAATTCGCAGGAACTGTAGCTGTTGCCGTCGGTGACACAGGTGTACTGGTCGCTGTAGAAGTCGCTCCGTTAGAAGGTGTACTTGTCGCCATGGGTGTACTGGTTGACGTGTTGGTCGGCGTCGGTGTTGGGGACTTTTGAATATTCTGTGGCGCGCAATTGGCGAGCGATACACTAAACGGGGTAAGCACACCATCAGGACCCTCAATCAAGGCTCCATCCTCTGGAGAGGTCAGTGAAATTGTATGAGTTTGCCCTGGCTGCAACAACGTGGCCCGCCACACATCAGTTCCCCGCTGCCACTCGATGATCCAAACCAGCCCCGAAACAGCCGTAACCTGGCATCCCTCGGCCCACGAACCCATATAAGGGTACAATTTTTCCCCTTGAGAGGTAAATACAGTTCTCGATTGGCTACCGGCCCGGGCATTGTCTTCATAGGCTGACCATTCGGGCCAGGTGATGACCGCACCGGTCCAGTCAGAGTATGCGCATCCGGGAGTATTACACCGCCAGAAAGCCGGAATCGCCGAAACAGGGTTGCACGTGGTGGGATCGGTACATGCGGGCACAGATGTGGCAGTTGGACTGGACACCGTAGGTGTAGATGCAGGTGTAGAGGTGACAGCAGGAGCCATTGTTAGTGAGTAGGTAAACACAGCGCCACTTTGCACACTGACCACTTCACCATCCCCTAAACCCGTCACCACATACGACTGCCCCGAAGACAGGGCCGCCACGACCCGATGGGATGCCCCATTCGGCAGTCCGGCATACACCGTCGCCGTCCCGGAATCCACCCTTATGGTCATCCCGGTGGCGCTACTCGCCGGAAGATAAACCCCCGCCGAGACCGTGTAACCCAAACGATTGGCTAACGCCCCCAACGAAGCCGGCCAGACCAACGCCTGACCGCTCAGCGAACTACCCCAATCACACGGACTCCCCGTACACGTCCACGTTACCTCCTGCGAGGTCGTAGAACCCGCAGGAACCGTAGCCGTCGCAACCTGGGTAGGCGTAGATGTGGCAGTTGGGCTAGTTGCCGTAGGCGTAGACGTAGACGTGGCCGTTGGGCTAGTTGCCGTAGACGTAGATGTGGCAGCAGGAGCCATTGTTAGCGAGTAGGTAAACACAGCGCCACTTTGCACACTGACCACTTCACCATCCCCTAAACCCGTCACCACATACGACTGCCCCGAAGACAGGGCCGCCACGACCCGATGGGATGCCCCATTCGGCAGTCCGGCATA
Organism: Anaerolineales bacterium; assembly: GCA_015075405.1. GTDB lineage: Bacteria > Chloroflexota > Anaerolineae > 4572-78 > J111 > DSQQ01. The sequence continues at coordinate 1,033,073 of JABTUK010000005.1, read as the reverse complement.
CACCGTCGCCGTCCCGGAATCCACCCTTATGGTCATCCCGGTAGCGCTACTCGCCGGAAGATAAACCCCCGCCGAGACCGTGTAACCCAAACGATTGGCTAACGCCCCCAACGAAGCCGGCCAGACCAACGCCTGACCGCTCAGCGAACTACCCCAATCACACGGACTCCCCGTACACGTCCACGTTACCTCCTGCGAGGTATCAGAGGACTGGGCGTAACTGATGGCGGTAGAGTACCACAATAACAACAATAATATCAGAGCGAAGGTGCGAGTACAACGAATACGAGAACGTGTTAGGTAATTCCCCATTCTTCCAAACCTCAAATTGATGATGTAAAATGCTTGTGATGGTAAAAACTGACTAAAAGTGAAACTTGTTTGGGGCAAAAACAAACTAGCGTCATTGTAACACCGGTGAGTTTGAATCGAGTTTGAATCATTATTACTAATTTGAATTTTAAGGTGGCCCCTTTGAGTCAAGATTAACCGCAACCAACAAATCCTGTTATCAGGCAGTCACCCGATTGGCTGCCTCTCTCAGGGTTAGTTGGCAAACGATAAAGCTGCCCACAGCAAAGCCAGCGTATTGCTAACCGATAATCAGGATAGGGGTTTAGCCTGGTACTAAGCCGGTAAAGCTGACTCACCCCAGGCAAATTTCAGCCACAAACCAATGGGCCAACATAGCAAACACCGTTGATGTTCTTTAGCCCTTGATGGTTTGTGGCATACCCCCATCAAAACCGAGATAGTTTATTATGACTTATATGGGAAATTGGTAGAGGCTCGATATGACTCCAAGGAGCTCAAAAATTTAGCTCACCTGCCCTTTGCATGCCAGGCTATAACCGCCGGATTGCTAAATGCGGCAGAAGCAGCTCCTTGAAATACATCAAGAGCCTTGGAAGATATAGAGTACGGCATCACCGCTGAAAGGAGCCGTCAGGTTACGACTGCCCCCCCCGGTGGTGGAGCTGCCAGGGGTAGTTACACCGGTTCTTGGATTGAACCACTCGACCGACAATGTGCCCGCCGCCGCCGATAGATTGACTGTTACTGTCCCGCCGGTGGGCAGGTAGACCAGATACTCCGCCCCACTCGCCACCGGATTGGCTAAACAATAACCGGTAGAACATAAATCCGGTCGAGGGGTCATCGCTGCCAGATTGATGCGTTGAGCATAGGTCAGGGTGTAGCCCATATTGGCTCGTAAACTGTTCCACTGCGTGTCCTCTGGATGCCAACCATAATTCGCTCCATCATTGCCATCCATAAAAATGGGATTCTCGCCTCGCAAAAAGCTTTTCCACACCCACTGCCGGTTGCCACAGATGCCGCACAGGTGGTCGGTATCGGCAATGATGACCTTTGACCCATCAGCCACCGGCGGATTATCTAACCCGCCATTGGGTGAAATCCAATCAGCATTGCTGGCAAACAGTTCACTGTTGTCACCCCCCGGCCACTCCACCGTCATCCCCACCGGATGCCGCTTAGGCTTGGTGGCCTCATACCCTTTGACATAATCAATGAAATGATACTGCCAGGCCGTGGCTGTGCCATCACTCTCATTGCTGATTTCATACAGTACATTGTCCAGGTCATTGACCGTGTCAATGACTTTACGCACATAAGCCTCTTGCAGTTGGGTCACTGCCGGGATTTGCAGGGTGTGAGTTTCGTCGCCGTTTTGGTTATTGTTGGGGTCGCCATTAATCCCATTGATGTTGTTGTTCTGATGAAACGGATGACCCAACCAGGAGTTCTGGGCATTAAAGCTGCCTTTGGGGTAAACCGGGCTCCAGCCATCAAACAGCATCACCGCCACATAGATGCCCCGATCACCGGCGGCGATAATTCTCTGACGCATCCGGTCAAAATACGACTGATCGAATTTGGTCAGGTCAAACTTTGGCTTGCCATCCAGCGCCAGGCCGGGACCGGTCCGTTGATAGGGGGATTGGGCAAAGGTAAAATTGGGACTGCTATCCCAGACCGCATATTTGGTTTGCTCCCAGGCCCACAGCCGGAAAAAGTTGTGGTTATGGGCCACCAGAAAATCCAGATAAGCCGTATAGTTAAAGACCGGCGGAGGATTGGTTTGTCCGTGATCTACCAGATTTTGCCAGGTGTGCGAGCCGGTTAAGTAGACTGCTCGACCGCTCCCATCAGTGAAGTATCGTCCATTGGTCGGATGGACCTGCAGCAAGCCAGTACGCTTAGACGCGAAAATAATTGGCAGGAAAATGTCCTGGTTTAGCTGCTGTTGTTGAAATTGATTAACTACACCTCTATTGGAGGTTGCTACCGGCGTCGTGTAAAAAAGGACAACCATTATCCCCAGGACGCCCCAGGCCAACAACAAGAGCCCCAGGCGGCCAATATTACTACCATAATAGGCTTTAAGGAATTGCTGGTTAACTTTTACTCTTTTCACAGTTTTTTCGTTTCCCCCTATACTTTGTCTTATTAGAACTACTTTTTTCATTTTGCAGACCCTTGATAAAGGTAAAGAACCGCAGCACCCCTAAAGGGAGCATAAAAGCTGCGAGGCTCTCCGCCACTAACGGCGCTTCCACCAACAGTTTCCCCCGTACCGGGGTTAAACCATTCAACCATTAAGTCACCGGAGGTGGCTGTTAGATCAACTGTTACAAAACTGTCAAACGGCAAATAAACTGACGACGTTCGATCAATTCCCACATATTTAAAAAAACCTGTCAAGGTATTACCGGCCGGCAGGTAAACCAAATACTCAGCGCCACTGGCCGCAGGATTAGCCAGGCAGTAACCGGTTGAACACAAATCAGCACGGGGAGTCATTGCCACCAGTTTCATGCGGCTGGCATAGCTCAAGGTGTAACCCAAATTGCGGCGCAGGCTAACATCATTGGCATTGTTCGGGTCATACCCACCCCCTTCTAATTTGTAACTATCATCATACTGATCCATAAACAGCGGGTTCTGACCTCGAGTAAAGCTCTCCCACACCCATTGCTGATTTCCACAAATTCCACACAAATGATCCGTATCGGCAACTATTACCTTGCTGCCATCGGCGGCCGGCGGATTATCTAACTCACCACTGGGAGAAATCCAATCAGCCGGACTGTTGAATAAGTCACTGTTACTGCCGTTGGGCCACTCCACCGTCATGCCTACCGGATGCTGTTTCCCTTTGCTCGCTTCGTAACTTTTGATGAAGCGGAGCAGATGATACTGCCACTCCTGCGAATTACCCGGACTCTCATTGCTGATTTCGTACAGCACATTGTCCAAATCGTTAACACTATCAATCACTTTTTTAACATAGGCCTCTTGAAGGGCTGTCACCTCTGGAACTGCCAACTGATGAGTCTCTTCACCACTGTTATCCCCATTGGGATCCCCATTAATCCCATTGATGTTGTTGTTAACATTGAAAGGATGTCCCAACCAGGGATTGGCGGCGTGATATTGCTCTTTGGGATACTCTACACTCCAACCATCAAACAGCATAATCGAAACGTAGATGCCCCGTTGCCCGGCTTCGCTCACCCGTTGCCGTATCCGGTCAAAATAGGTCTGATTGAACTTGGTCAGGTCGAACTTTGGCTTGCCATCCAAGCCATTTCCCGGTCCGGTGCGTTGATAAGGCATCGGGCTGAAATAGTATGGCTCAGACCATTCCAACACCCATTTGGCTTGTTCCCATGTCCATAATCGAAAAAAGTTGTGATTGTTTGATTGCAGAAAATCCAGCCAGTTTTTATAGTTGAAGGTTGGCGAGGGATCAGTTAATCCTCCATCCTGCAAATTCAACCAATAATGTGATCCGGTCAAATAGATGGCTCGACCGCTTCCGTCGGTGAAGTAACGGGGATTCGCCGGATTGACCTGGAGCGGCCCCATGATCGGAGCCAATCCATTTAGCTGGACCGGTTCGGCCGTGTTTTGAGAATTCTTTTCAAAGAGGATAAGGCTTAACCCATTTTGCAAGCTAATCATGCTCACTGCGCCAATTACGAAAACTGTAGCCAAACCAAGCAACAGCAGAATTGATATGACCAATAGTTTTGAACAACAGTTCTTTTTGTGTCGGGCCATCTTCGATGCTAACTACTACTATTCGCTAAAATCAATGCTTGGTGAACACAAAATACTCTGTGACCCCAGGTTTTAGAGAGATAAAGAAATTCCCATTGAATGAGAAACTACGGTTGCAGAAAAAATCTATTGCAAATTGCTTTGCGATCATACTATATAGCCAAGGGATTCCTGAGGTTAGCCATAATTCTAGTGTGGTTTCATCCAAACAACACTCGGTCATAATATCAAAGACAACCTTTCCTCCCTCTCGAACTACACGCTCCATCTCACAAAAATAACTGCACGTAGTCAGAAAAGTTGTGGCAACGAAAACTTTGTGAGCATGGATGAGGTCAATCGAGCTAGATGGTGTTGAGGCAAGGGACTTACCATCAGTAGGTTGATAAACGACGTTGTAAGTCTGAACCAGCCATTTTGCCCAGTCACTGGCCGTTTCATAGATCTCATAGTAAGCAGGGTTACAGGCTTGAAGCGTTTTTTCTAGATAACGTCCCGACCCAGGTCCAATCTCACAGACCCGTTCAATCCTTTTGTTAAACACACCAAGCCTCGCCATCTGGTCAATAGTCTCAGTAGATCCAATTTTCGAGGAGTGAGGCACGCCCACGTGCCGAACACCGCCGCACGTGGGCGTGCTGGCTCCTCAAATTTGGATCCACTGAGTCTCCTGTGTTGCACCCGGCACATTATACTTTGCGTCAACATAATCACCGACTGAAAGCCGCGCTTCCTTTGCTCTTAGCAGAGTTTCTCTAAGAGGGATATACGTTTTTGGATCATCCCAGTTATGACCTCGCCGTCTTAGTTCGAGATTAACAAAGCCAAGCAATAAATTGACCGATTCATATATGGAACTTCTAATTGTTTTATTCATTTTTTAATTGCTTTCACATGTTACAACAACACTTTAGGTTGCCCATTGTGAACAAATGTACTTTTGCCCGTTTATATCAAGTTCACAGGCTAAAACATGATCAGCTACAAACAAGGAATTTTGAATCAATTTGATACTCTGGTAAGGAGAGGGGATAGCAATAGGGGTTTAGGCAATTCTGAGGCGATAAAACATTAATGCTTTAACCATATTCATGCACTCCACTTCTAAAAAACTACCCTTGAAACGTTGGGCAATTTCCATCAATTAAACCATTACAAAACCATTTTACGACTGTAGAAAGCCTCTGCATAGTTATGGGGCGCTTTTGACTCAATACCACGCAATCTCAGGATGGAGAGGAAGGTTTCAGCGGTGAACCAGTGCTTATTGGTTTGGGTTTGGAAATGGTCAAGGAGGCAACTTATTTTTCTCTGGCAGGTTGGCTCATCCAAATGGACAAACAAATTTGGCGCGCCCAAGTCTCCATCATACTTAGGAATCTCGTATTCAAGGATTAAGTGATCTCTAAAAGTATTCCAGGTAAGATCAGAAATTACCCGGTGATCCTGGTGTAAATCGTGACGGCAATGGGTAAAGATCAAATCAGGGTTGACCTCCTGCTTCAATTGCTCAAAGTAGGTTTTGATCTCGGCTCCTGTGTAAGGGAAAAAACCATCCTTAAAATCTTTAACCAGGATTTTTTTATGAGGGGTCTGTTCCAGAAATGTTTCGGCGCTGGCATAAGCTTCAATATCTCTGCGGGGGCCGGCACTAAAGACAATCCAATAAAAATTCAGATTAGGATAGGTCTGGATTAGTTTCAAAATAGTACCACCACAGCCAATTTCGATATCATCGCTGTGGGCCCCCAAACATAAAATTTGCAAGGCAGTATCCGACGTTTTATTAAAAGTCAACCCTAGCACATTGGTCTCCATAGCCAACGCGTCCATGGAATTTTAAATTTAGCGTTGGCTTTTTTATAGCTTGTAGCAGTCATTAATATTGGCTTTTTACAACTCTACGATTGTATGAAACTGAATTAGCGCGGCTATTTGAATTCTGGCCGTTTTTCGCCCGTGAGAACCGGCTGAACCCTGTCTCCTCCGGCTCGTGAGAGGAGTTAGCCCAAACAGCCCAGGGCATATTGCCAGAGTTATACATGTCATCAAACATCTGTTTTTCTTTAAAGGTATCCATGCCAGCCCAAAAACCCTCATAACGATAGGCCAGGAGTTGATTCTCGGCGATTAAGCGCGCAAAGGGTTCCATTACCAGTTCTTCGCCTTCACGCATATAGTTAAAAATTTCTTTCTTAAAAGCAAAGAAACCGGCATTAATCCACAAATCTGATTTTTGCACAGGTTCAATGCTTGAAACGGAACCGCCTTCACCCATTTTAACTACATGAAAAGAGGCTGAAGGTTTGACTGTCAGCAGGCTGGCAATTTTGTCACTTTCATAAAAACAATCCAAATACTGAGGTAAAGGCAAATCGCTCAAACCATCGGTATAATTGGCCATGAAAACCTCTTCACCTTCCAAATAGGGTTCCACAGCTCTTAAGCGACTGCCAATATTGCCTTGTAAGCCGGTGTCTACAAAAGTGATGGTCCAATCTTCGATGTCACTATTGTATAACCGAATCTCACGCCCCCCATTTGACATGACAAAGTCATTCGATAAACACTCGTCATAATTAAGGAAGTAATTTTTGATATAATCTCCCTTATAGCCCAAACACAGAATAAAATCTGTGTGACCATAATGGGCATAGTATTTCATCAAATGCCACATGAGGGGACGATAACCAATGTCAACCATGGGTTTGGGGATGGTTCCTGAGTATTCTTTTAAGCGGGTACCCATCCCCCCACAAAATAAAACGACCTTCATGTTTTTTCTCCTTTTCCAGGTTAATCAGTTGAATTTGCGAAAAACAGGTTTTACCGGGCGACCAACCAAATACTTCTCAACCCCTTCCGCTAACGCTTTTTTGTAAACATAGAGGGCCTCGCCAATTCCCTGGATGGTACGGTCAATATCTTGATCGCTATGAGAATAGCTAACCACCAGAGAAGGCATCAACAGGCCATGTTTAATTGTTTCTTGCAAGAATAAGGTTCGGAAAGGTTGGGATCTTTCCTTGGCTTGATCACGCGTGACATAAATCAAATTGGTCGGATTACCAGCAATTTGGAAATAATCCTCCAGGCCGTATTCACTAATGGCCTGATTGACCCCATGAATCAAACGTTCGCCCTGCCGGTACAAATACTCGATCACGTTTTCCTGCTCGTAAATCCTCATGGTTTCCATAGCCGCCGCCAAACAATGGCTTTCGGCCCCATAGGTGGTGGACAGCAAAAAGACCCGTTCTTTGTTGTGCTGGAGACCACCCAATTCCATTAACTCTCTTTTGCCCACCAGGGCGGCAATAGAAAAACCGTTGCCTAAAGCCTTGCCAAAGGTAGACAAATCCGGCCTGATGCCATAATATTTTTGAGCGCCGCCCAGATGCCGGCGGAAGCCGGTGATAATTTCATCCAGGATAAAAACAGCGCCATTTTCCCGGCATAATTTTTGGACTTCATGCAGAAAGTCATCAACCGGCTCCTGGATAGTAGCGGCTTCCATAATGAGGCAGGCAATCTGACCGGGATAAGTGGCAAACAAAGCTTTCACACTATCGAGATCATTATAGTGAAATTTAACTGTTAAATCCCGAATAGCCGACGGGATGCCGGCCGACATGGCCGTGCTGCCGATAAACCAATCATCCACCGAGAAAAAGGCATGCTCGGCGCAGATGGCTACCAAATCCCGGCCAGTATGCGCCCGCGCCAGTTTAACCGCCGCAGTCGTCACATCTGAGCCGTTTTTGGCAAATTTCACCATCTCGGCGCTCTCAATTAGACTCGCCACTTTCTCGGCGCACTCAACTTCCAGTTTCGTGGGGCGGGTAAAATTGATACCCAATAACATCTGCCGGTAAGCAGCTTCAACGACCGGTCTATAGGCATGCCCCAGGGTAACTGAGCGCAGTCCCATGCCATATTCAATAAACTCGTTGCCGTCCACATCCCAAACATGGCAACCCTCACCTCTAACGATGAATCCTGGGGCTAACTCTGGATATTGATCATCCCCCTTGGCATAGGTGTGCGCTCCACCAGGAATCAGGGCATGGCTTTTCTGTTGGAACGCTTTAGAATGAGCAAATTTGCTCAGATCGTAAGCAGGGTCGTTGTCTCGGTCAGGGGTTGTAGTTTTTTCTAAAGCTAATGGGTCAATTTGCATGGGTTTCTCCTCGTAAATAGCCCTCACCCCCGCCCCTCTCCCTGAGGGAGAGGGGCGTCGCACCAGCGACGGGGTGAGGGTTTTTCGTCGCTGGTAGTAAAGCCGGGTTTCGTGACGGCTCCTCTAAAATAGTTGGTTGGTTGGTTGGTTGGTTGGTCGCCTGGTCATTTTCATTACCCGCAACTGCCGCTCACTCACTCAGGGTAGACATTTTTCTAATAGGCCATGTTGTTCCAGGGCGGTGGCGGCGGTATGAATTAGCTCAAAATTCAAGCTGGCTCGTTCAGCAATATCAAGTAAAGCATGGCTGCCGTCTGATAAGTTTAACACCCACAACAGGGCTAATTCAATCGTTTTGGCCTCTTTCTGGCCGCCAATAGTCCCATAGAGTCCTCTTTTGCCCAGTTGTGGCTCACATTTAGGATTCAGATTCACAAATTTCTGGTTATTTTCCAATACATTGATTACCGCCAGATATCGGAACAAAGATTCCGCCAGATAAACAGGCTGTACCAAATCCAGGTTATCCGCCGAAGTATGATATTCAGGATAACGGCCATGCGGTGTCCGGGTTAAGCTGCCCACCGGCAAATTAAAGCCAGGCGAGCAAAATTGGCGCTCATCGTAACCATAAGGCGAAAATTCCAGAATTTCATAATCCTGACCGGCATGTTTTAAGACATGCGCCACCGCCCGATCTATTTCCGCTTGGCCCTGGCGGCTCTTTTTATAGGTAAACTTGCCCGGATCACCCACACAAGCCACTACCAGGCCATGTTTGATTTTCGAAACCCGGTTTTCATTCAAACACAGCCAGGTAATTGCGCCAATCGTTCCCGGAATAAAGAGAAAGCGATAGGAGTATCGGCGCGGCAGCGAGCTGAGATATTTGGCTAAAAAGGTGACTACGGCTACCCCGGAAAGGTTATCATTACACAGCGAGGGGTGGCAGCAGTGGCAAGAAAAAAGGACTTCATCGGCGCTTTCCCCCGGCAGGAAATACTCCCCATAGCTCAGAGAGCCGTCTCGCAAGGAAGATTCGATAGCTACCTCATAGGTTTCGTCCGGCAGTTCCAGCAGTTGCCGGTGGCTTAAACAAAACCCCCAATTCTCTTTGTAGTAAGAAGTGCGATACGGGATCAAGTCTGGCTGGTCAGGCAAACTAAAAAGATGTTCTTTTAATTCCGCCAGAGACATGCTGGCTTTCATCGGAGTACTATAGTTGACCACATGCAGGTTAGATTGTTTGAAATCTACCACCCGCTCGCCCTGGGCATTTTTTATATAAGCGTCTTTGATGTTCCACTCTTTGGGCACCACCCAATCAAATACCGGCGTTCCACTGGGCACTTCGTGCAGACGCAGGGGAATCTGGTTTTTGACCAGGCTCAAACTCTCACGAAAGCCGTCCCCGGTAATACTACGACAAATGGGGTACAGGTCGGTGATGAGCCGATACATCTCCCGGCCAATCTCATTCAGTTCCAGGGTTGACCTCAAATTAGCGATGTTCACGCGCAACCTCTGCCGGCCAGATAAAATCGGGGTAGGTAGCATCTCGTTCAGAGATAACCTGTACGGGCGCTGGCCACTCAATGTTAAAGGCCGGATCATTCCAGCGAAACCCTCTGGCGTAATCCGGGGCATAAAACTCTGACATCTGATAAAAGACTTCGGTGTTATCTTCCAGGGTTAAAAATCCATGCGCAAAACCTTCCGGGATATAGAGCATATTGTGGGCGGCTGCACTCAGCGTTACCCCAAAATAATGCTTAAAGGTGGCAGAGTCCGGACGAAGGTCAACAATGATGTCGTAAATGGCTCCGCAGGTACAGCGGACCAGTTTGGCTTCCTCATAAGGCGCCGCCTGATAATGCATGCCCCGCAAAGTTCCTTTCTTTTTGTTAAAAGACAGGTTGCATTGGACCAGGCGCGGATTGAGACCATGCTCCTCAAATTCTTGCTGGCACCAGGTACGAGCGAAAAAGCCTCGTTCATCCTCCCGCCGTTGAAGCTCAATCAGATAAGCATTTTTTAGATTTGTTTCTTGAAAAATCATGAATGGCCAACCGGTAACTATTGTCTGATAACTAACTGTCTAAATAACCCAAAACCTACAATCCATTCCCATATCTGCAACTTGTTGTCTGATTTCCTGTTCATAAGTTGAGTTCGTAATAATAATTACGTCCGCTTTATACTCCTGAATGAATTCAGGAGGAACAACCTGCTGTCCTGTCAGAGGTAAAAATTTACCCTGTCGTTGGGGATTTATATCTACCACGTAGGAAATTTCCTCTTTTATTTTGAGCATACTAAAAAAGTTAATCGCTCCAGAACCAGCGCCCCAGACAATAGCCCTTTGACCGGAGTGCCGCAGAGCCGATAATTGCTCACCCCAGGTTTTAATTTTGCGCCGATAGTTTTCACTAAAAGCCCTTATCAATTGACCAAAGTATTCCAGATCAGCATCATCAGTAATTTGATCTGGAACTACCCCAGAAGTAGGAACCGCTTCGATGCCTAAGTATTGACCTCCCTCAAAACAAGGTTCGACTGATAAAATCTTAAAACCGGAGAGTTCAAATAAACGAGAAATAGAAGTTGGGGTAAACCAGGAACTTTTCTCATAGATAATATTCCGGATCAACAGGTCTTCGAAGATTTTAACAGCATTCGGTACTTCAAAATAAACAGTAGTAGGGGCATGTTGGCCAATATTTTGACGAAGCAGTTCAATGAATATTTTTGGATGAGGTAACTGGTCAAGCACTTGACGGCAACAGACAAGATCGACCTCTTGACGGGCGTATTTCTCCGAATAAAAATCCTGAAGAAAAGTGATTTCATGCAAACCGATCTGCTCAACGTGCGAAGTTGTAGAAGGATCAATGCCAATGCCACGATTATGGCCTAAGCTACATATAAGGCGTAAAAAGTCGCCCTGTCCGCAGCCAATTTCCAGAATACGCTTATTTTTAAGGCCATACTTTTCAACCAATCTGGAGGCTAAATCATTAATAAAATTCTGATAGGTAGGGGAAAAATGGAGGGAAAAGCTGTACTCTTGATCATACCTAATCTTTTTTGGTTCAAACAGAAGATTCCCGATATATCCACAACTTTGACAAAAAGCCAGTTTTATATTCCCCGTTGGAGCGGTGAGTGCTTCCTCCAGATTATTCCACAAGACGCCATCTTGCGCCGGGACATTGTTAAGTTCAAAGAAGGGAACAAAAGTTTGTTTGTAACAAACAGGACACTGTTCTATCTGGGTTGTTGTTGAAGACATCCACCGCTCCATCTTGAGACTTGACTATCCTGCTCTTCCACTTAAGGAGTAAGGCTTAAACCCTTATCCCAAAATGGATCTACCTAAAAACCTTAACCTCTGGAATAGGAACCACAAACTGCCCTCCCCAGTCTCGAATTACGGCCATCTGTTTCATAATTTCGTCTTTGAAGTTCCAGGGTAAAATCAAGATGTAATCGGGTTTTGTCTCCAAGATTTTATCAGGATCAAAGATAGGAATGTGAGTGCCTGGCAGGAACTTGCCTTGTTTGTAAGGGTTGCGGTCAACGGTATAATCCAAAAAATCGGTCCGAACGCCGCAGTAGTTAAGCAAAGTGTTGCCTTTGCCCGGAGCGCCATAACCCACTACCGTTTTTCCGGCTCTTCTGGCTTGAATGAGAAATTCAAGCAGTTTGCGCTTGGTTTCTTTGACCTGCTCTTCAAACGCGGCATAGTAGGCCATATCGGTCAGGCCGGCGTCCAGCTCGCGCTGCTTTAACTGCAAGGCCCGCCCGCTGATCGGTTTAGAGGAGTCATGGTCATGGCGGGCATAAATTCTTAGCGAGCCGCCATGGGTGGGCAGTTCTTCTACATCAAACAAAGTTAAGCCGTGAGCCGCAAAAATCTTTTCGGCGGTGATGAAGCTAAAATAAGAAAAGTGTTCGTGGTAAATGGTGTCAAATTGGTTCTCGGCCACCAGGCACATAAGGTGGGGAAATTCAATGGTAATAACACCCTGCGGTTTGAGCAGAATTTTCATTCCGGCTACAAAATCGTTAAGGTCGGGCACCTGGGCCAGCACATTGTTACCCAGCAGCAGGTCGGCCTGCTTGCCTTCAGTCGCTAAACTGCGGGCGCACGCCACGCCAAAGAACGCTACCAGGGTCGGCACCCCTTTTTCGATAGCGACTTTGGCCACATTGGCGGCCGGCTCAATACCCAATGCCGGGATTTTTTTCTCTACAAAATATTGCAACAGGTAGCCATCATTGCTGGCCACTTCAACCACATGGCTATGACCATTGAGCTGAAATCGTTCGACCATCAGGTTAGTATAGTTCTTACAATGCTCCAACCAGGTATCGGCATAGGATGAAAAGTAAGCATACTCGGTAAAAATGTGCTCTGGGCTAACGTATTCATCCAATTGCACCAGATAACAATGGTCGCATACTTGTACGTGCAAAGGGTAAAAGGGTTCCATTTGGTTAAGCTGGCTGGCGCTTACATAACTCTCGCACAGGGGCGACATACCTAAATCAACAAAGGTATGGCGCAGCGGTGCCTCACAAAACCGGCAGCGGCTTTGCTTTACGGTGATATCATTTTGTACTGGTAGTTCTTTTGTTTTTTCAGTCATCAATTGAAACCTCTATGGCTGTCCGATTAATTATTTCTACTAAGTTTTAAGCTAACGCTTTCTCTCGCCAGCGCAGACTCTCGTCCAATTGGCCGCTGTTCAAAAGCTGCTTAATATGGTCAATCCGTTTGTATTTGGGGCCTTCAAATTCCTCCAACTTAACGCCCAGCTTCTGATAAGCCTCGTACAATTCCTGAGCGCCTCGCCGGGCGTTCCACTGCGGTTTAAACTCAGGCAGCATGCGCTTAATTTTGCTAAAGTCAACCCGGTAGGTGCGCTTGTCCGGTTCGGCGTCTGGGGCAAATTCCACCCGGCAGTTGGGAACCGTTTCTTTAACAATTTCGGCCAACTCCTTGATGCGATAATTTTCTTCATTCAACCCCACGTTAAAGGCCTGGTTATGCACCACCTCGCGGGGAGCATGTAAGGCCGCTATCGCGGCCCGTGAAATATCCTCGATATGCACAATGGGACGCCAGGGGCTGCCGTCGCTTTTGAGATAAACCAGGCCGGTGGTAAAAGCCCAGGCCACCAGGTTGTTGAGCACAATGTCAAAGCGGTGGCGGGGCGAAACCCCGTAAGCAGTAGCATTACGCATAAAAGTGGGGCTAAAGTTATCATCCGCTAATTTAGCCACATCTTGTTCTACCAGCACTTTGGAATGACCATAAGGAGTGACCGGGTTGAACTCGGCGACTTCGGTTAACATCTCATCGCCGGCCGCGGCCCCATAAGTGCTACATGAAGAGGCAAAAATAAAGCGCGACACCCCCACCTGTTTAGCGGTTTCAGCCAGCTTCACCGAAGCCCGGTGGTTGATAGCATAGGTGAGATCGGGGTTCAAATTGCCCAGTGGATCGTTCGATAGAGCTGCCAGATGGATAATAGCGTCAAAGCCTTCTAAATCAGCCGGTTCGACATCACGAATATCCTTCTTTATGGCCGGCATCTGGGGCACTCCGTCGCCAAAAGTACAACGTTCGTAAAGATCAGTATCCAGGCCAACCACGGTGTGGCCTTCGGCTACAAGTAGCGGCGTCAAGACAGTACCGATATAACCATTGTGGCCTGTGACGAGTATACGCATAAGTTTCTCCTGATGAAATGATACTATTGATAATGATGAGATTGGTTAGTAGTTTCCAGGACATCTTGATAGAGTCCCGGGAACAAAGGTATTGTTTCGTGTATGGCAAGCAGAATATCTTTTGTCATCGATCTAAAGTTTTTGCGAATAAGTAACCATTTTAACACTTGAAAATAACAAAGTATTCGTTCATAGACATTAATTGGAGCCTGATTGATAATTAACAGGCAGTCTTTGAGATATGGCCATTTAATCAGGACTATCTTACCTTTTAATGAGGTGTCAAAAAACAGCACCCGTGCCCGTTCAGACGCTAATACACCCTTTGTTGATTGCTTAGGATGAATTCTATAAAATAATAAACGCTCTGGGATTTCATAGAAATAGCCAAGTAGGGCTAGATTGGCTAATAAAACTTCATCTGAGGCGGGATAACTCCGGTTCATTACCGTTTTCTTCAACAGGCTGGACCGAGTCAAGCCCATCGTTTGAATGGCGCGCCCATCGGGTGCGGTAATAAGATTTCCAAAACGAATATGCGCTTTACGAGAATCAGTTTTAGGTAGAGGATCATAATCCCCAATAAAAACTCCATTTTCATCAATTAGCTTTGTTTTTGGGAAACAGACAGCTACTTCAGAGTAATTATCCAAAACTTCAACACACCTCATAAGAAAATCAGGGGCGAGAATATCGTCATGATCTGCCCACTTGAAATACTCGCCGGATGATAATTCAAAGACACGATTAAGATTTGGGGCCACACCCAGGTTCTTAACATTACGATAATATTTTATGCGCTCATCTTTGGCCGCATACTCCTCACAAATTTGCTGCGAACTGTCCGTTGAGGCATTGTCAGAGATAATAAGTTCAAAATTAGTAAAGGTTTGGCTCAGGATAGAGTCTATGGTTTCTCTAATATATTTTTCCCCATTGAAAAGGGTCAGACCTATACTTACACGGGGCTTATTCTGGGTCATATAAGACTCCTTTTACTGCGTCAGCATTCATGAATTGAGTCCAGTTCAGCAGAAAGCGATATTAGACAGGGACAATATCAATTGTTTGTCCATTTTGTTGTATCCTGACATCATTTAAAGCCCGACCTACCTCCCACAAACTATCTCCAAAGTTTTCTTCCTTATGTACCGCCACACCAGCTTGATTAAAAGTGGAAGATTTGAAAGGACGACCCACATAATGAATTTTAGGATCATGACTACCCGTTTGACTAATAACCATAAAATCTGCGGCCGAGTCGATCATCTCGATTAAACCATCGCTCTTGGCAACAAGACTCTTTAGTTCCATATATCGTCTCAGGTGATTCCGGGTGACGGCATATATTTCACACAAGAAATCTACATGCCTGTTTTCTTTCTCATGAAATTCTAATTCGCCGTTTTCCAGGTAACGAAAACCGGCCATACCATGTGGAATCTCTGGTTCGTTAACCAGGTGTTTGAATAATTTTGCAAGCTGCCCCGGAAAAAGCAGGATGTCATCATCCACAACAATCAAATATTCGGGATCAAGCTCATTGGCGATTAGCCAACGATACCCACAACCACGCTTAACATTTTGATTGATGAAAACCAAACGTCTATCTTTAATTTTAATCCTATCTTCAATGCGCACATCAGGATTATGGTTTGAAATAATTAGTTTATCAACAAAACTGCATTTAAGAATGTTACGAATTTGAGGTTCAATATGTTCCATGCGAGCCGGATGGTAATAAGTGATTAAAACCGTGACTTTTTGGGGTATGTCTAATGAAATGGTTTTTCCAATATATCCATTTAAGGCCCACATAACATATCGTATTTTTCGAGTTAGTGCTGGCACGATCAGTCTCCTGTCATTTATTGGACAATTCCGCCAAAGTACAGTAAGGCTATCAACTTGCAAGATGATTTATCAACTACTCACTACAATTTGGCCCAATTGAGATTGATGATAGTCTTGGTCTTTTGTCTGACGTTTTATTTCCACCAGATCATAAATCTTCTGGTAAGCAGTATATCCCAGGTCAATTTGGCGTTTCGTCTGCTCCAGGAGGTGAGGTCGCAACTTCTCGGCAACCGACCAGGCAAAATCAATAGCATCTGTCAACTTTTCCTGTAAATTCTTGTCGTTCAGATCAATAACCTGACAACCTTCTTCACCAAATTCAGCAGTTAACCCTGATAATTTATTGTGGTATTCAACTGATTTAGCCAAGGCGACAACGGGTATGCCTTGACTTAAGGCAAAAACAGCCCCGTGGAAGGTACCACCTATCATTACTCGACAGCGACTAATTCGTTTTATAACGTCCGACGTTGTCTCAAATTTCTGCCAGGCCGACAAAATCTTATGATGTCCCTTCATAATTTCCTCGATATGGTTCATATCGGCCTCATTTACATCAATCGGTGCTGCAATTAATTCGGCGCTATATTTTTTAGCTGCTTGAAGCACAACTGGTCTAATAGCTGCAATATGCTTTTCATTCACTTGGGTATAAGCAGCAACACGCAAACTAAGCCCGATCCCCGTTCCCAATTTGTTGCCGCGGGCTTGATATCCGAGTTCAAGTGCATCATCACCGGTCATAATCACTTTGTATTGGGCCACATTGAGCAAGTCCAGCAGTGGCCGGGCAATATGTTGTTCACGAATCATAATATAATCTATCAAAGGTAGCACTTCTCTGGCTCTTTTAAGTAAATCCGGATCTTCCATTGGCCCAATACCCTGCCCCACCATTACTACTGGAACTCGGTGGGCAACCGCAGCTTCTACCCTATCAAACATTTGAAACAAGAACCGCTTATCAGAATCGCACATGTACCCCCCACCGGTGGGAATATACAAGTCATAATCAGCTATTTTGCTGTATAATTCAGCCGGAGATTGACTTGTTTCAACCGATTCAGTAACTATATCCGTTCCAGTTTCAAAACTAACCTCAAGGCCAGCCTGTTGCCTACCTCGTCTAAACCAGGACAACAATGAACGTAAACCCTTAGATGTCAAGTCAAATTTGGTTTGACTGTGAAGTCTTTCTCGCAGTTCAAATAGTAAGCGCCACAATGGCCTGGGCATAAACCGGTGCAATGTTTCAAGACTATTCGAAATTTCAAAATTGTGCGGAAAGACTGGGTGTGTACCGGGGATATAGACCCTGCAAAAATGGGGTGAGATTGAAATTATCTCAAACGAGGCTTCTGGCCAGAAATTTCTTAACCTATTTAATGCTACTTCTAAAAGAGCATTATTACCCTTATTTCGATGATCATGCACTGCTTGATCTAAAAGAATACGCATAAATCGTGGCTCCTCCCAGCCATGTTACCCAAGAACACTTCCTATTCCCCGATCACAACTTTTGATTGCCGTTGTGAAGGTGTTGACATACCGCGGAACAGCATCTTAAACCGAAAAGGAATCCGGCTGGCTACCATCCATAAGCGCATATAGTCATCAAACCAGAGGGGTTTTCTCAGGATCAAAGCGATCAAAAACCCCCATAACATCTGGCTGGTATACCATAAATCGCTGGCAAACCAGCGTAAAATCATATGAGGTCGAGGATCGGCGGTAAGCAAAATATGAGTTGTCGCCAAACCTTTGCCAATACGATAAATATATTCCTTTTTTAGACGCTCCGGCGCCACCAGATGGCGTACTTGCGCCTGCGGTAAATACAGCACTTTCCAACCGGCCTTATGAACTCGACCAATCATTTCAGTATCGCCGGCCGCTAAAACTTGATCACCGCAGCGATCCAGATTAGTGCGAAATAACCCTACTTCAGAGAAAACTTTTTTGCGAAAAGCCATATTACAGCCAAATGGAAATTCGGCAACTTTAGAAATCACCGCAGGTTTATTATACGGCAGTTCGTAACCACTCAGTAAACCCTGCAGGTCTCCCTTTAACCAGGGGGGACGCTCCTGCCCCTGATAATCTAGTAAGGCCGGCCCGCCAATACAACCAACGCTTGGATCACAAAATCCCTTCAGGATAATATTAAGCCACTCCGGGGAAGGAGGCGCATCATCATCTAAAAAGCACAAAAACTCCCCGTTAGCTTCCCTCACCGCCCGGTTACGGGCGTAAGATAATCCTTGATTGGTTTCCAATAAGTAATGCACACCCAAGTCTGGGTGAGCCTGGGCAAAAGCCAAGACAAGCGACTGAGTGTTATCAGTTGAGTTATTGTCAACAATAACAATCTCAAATATCGCCGGGTCTGTCCTCAGGGCAGCCAAGGCGTTAAGACAGATCTGTAAGTAGGATGCTCGATTGTAGGTTGGAATAATGACGCTAACTTGCCGTAAGTCGGTCACTTTTTCTCCAGGTATCCAGGGTGTAATTCAAGTTTGGAATGAATATGGATTGATTGATTCTTAATGAAGAATTGATAGCGTTTTAACAAATTTTAAAGAGCAATAACTATACAGCTTATCGGCATACCTGCATTTGGCACTCTTAATTTAAGAGCGCCTGTTGATAACCCAGCAAGGTCTGGTGAGCGCATTTTTCCCAGGAGAAGTTGTTGGCGCGCTCAAGCCCTTTTTGGGCCAAACATTGTTGAAGGGACTGATCCATTAACACCTGATCCATCACCCCGGCCAGGGTATTAACATCCTCAGCTTCAAACAGCAACGCCGCGTCACCCACAATTTCTGGGATAGAAGAATTATTTGCAGCTATCACCGGCGTACCACAGGCCATCGCCTCTAACAAAGGCAACCCAAATCCCTCATAAAGTGAGGGAAAAACAAAGAGCGAAGCTGCATTGTAAAGCAAAACCAAATCCTCATTGGAAACTTGCTTTACAAATTGGACCTGGTTATCCAGTTCCAACTTTTTAATTTGTTCGGCCAAATCGGCGGCCAACAGATGATGAGTCCAAACGATCACCAATTTATATCTTTCTCGCACCGTAATTGGCAACAAAGCATAAGCTTGCACCAACCTGGACAGGTTTTTACGGGGATCAGCAGAACCAATAGCCAAAATAAACTCAGTAGTCAGATGATATTTGGAACGTATCGCCTCAATTTTGGTTATATCATCTACCCGCCGATAAATACTACTGGCCGCCTCATGCGTTACCAAGACCTGTTCAGGCGTTACCCCCAAATGTTGGACAATACTCTCCTTGGCCGCCTGGGAAACCGTAAGAATGGTTGAAGCATGCTGTGCGGCAGATTTTGGCACAAAACGATAATACCATTCCATCAATTTCCGTTGAATAGACCGAGATTTAGCCCTGGAAAATTTCTCTGGGAAAAGCCAAATCATATCATGGATAGTCACTACTAAAGGGCAGCTAAGACGCAGCGGCGCGGTCAGGCTGGGCGAGTGTAACAGATCCACTTTATCCTTACTTACCTGGCGAGCCAAGCCCACTTGCTCTCGCCACGGCATGCCTATTACGGGCAGCAAACCGGGCACAACTCTATTGTTAAAGTTGGGAAGCTCTGGCAACTTGGCTTGCGTATCAGCAGGACGATCCAGGTACAAAATGTACTCGTTTTCGGTATCTATCCTGGCCAGAGCAGCAATCAAATTTTCGCTGTAGGTCTTAAATCCACCCACCTGGGGATGGGTCAAAAAGCGGGCGTCAATTCCAATTCTCATTTAACCTCTTAATTCTTGTCCGTAACCCGCGCCAATATGCTCCTGATAAAATGTTAGGCCCAGTCACAGCCAGCATAGACGTTAGCCGGCTGGCTGCAATAAAATAATTTCGATGCTGTAGATTCCAAAGCGATGACGCTAAATAAGCCCGGCAAATTCGTCCCCGCAGAAAGTTATCCACCTGAGCCGAGTGTTGTAATCTGGATAAAGCACAAGGCTGGTTCAAAGCTTTCTCGCGTCCCTGCCGATCCCGTTCAGCCAATTTTGACCAGTCGGTAGTGCTTCCTACCTGGCCAATACGGATTTGGGCCACGATCGTCGGCATCCAGACTACCTCCCCCAAACGGGCAATTCGCCGCCCCAGGTCACGATCCTCTACTCCAATCAGGTTGGGATCATACATCCCTGCGGCAAAAAATTCTGTGCTACGTAACAGTGAAACCTGAAAAGGAATCCCTTCACTGGCCACTAAATAGGCAAAAATATTACCTGATATTTCGGGATGGATTTCTTCAACCAGATTGCCATCGTTGTCAATGGTTTGGTAACTACCGTAAAGCCAAGCTGCGGGACTGGTCTGATCCAGTTTCCAGAAAGCTTCAAGAGCACCGGGTAAAAACAGATCATCATCATCTAAGAAATGAAAATACTTACCTCTAGCAATAGCCGCTCCGGTATTACGAGCAACACTGCGTTCATGACGATAAGTAGTAATTACCCGCACCTGCTCAGCATGTTGCCAATCCGTATCCGGTAAGGGTTGCCCCGAGTCATTAACGACAATTACTTCAAAACCGGCTCGATGAAAATCCTGATCCAGCACACTGCGAACAGTTTGGGATAGGGTTGAGCGATTTACGGTTGGAATGATGGTTGAGCAAAAGATTTCCACCCCTCTGCCTACCGCCTTTTTTATAATAAGATAGTTGGAGCAAAGGAATTACCCGGCCCCACCCAGGGAACATCAAGTAAATCGGCAATAGTGGCGGCTACATCGGCAAAACTGGAGCGTGTACCTAAATTACAATTAGGTTTAATCGGCTTCCCACACACCAGTATCGGCACACGTTCACGGGAGTGATCGGTGCTGGCATCTGTAGGATCATTGCCATGATCAGCCGTAATAATCAGAACATCATCATCGCGCAGGTTTTGCAAAATTTCAGGTACTCGTCCATCAAAGGCAACCAAAGCATCAGCATAGCCTTGCGGATCGTTCCGATGACCATACAAAGCATCGAAATCAACCAAATTTGTAAAGATCAGCCCTTTTTTATCCAAATCTAAAAATTCTAAAGTAGCATCTACCCCGGCCATATTATTGCCAGTATGGTTGCTCATCGTTAGCCCCCGGTAGGCAAAGATATCTTCGATTTTACCCACCCCCATCACCTCTTGCCCGGCTGCTTTAATCGCATCCAGGATGGTTTCTGTCAGGGGTTCAAGGCTAAAATCCTTGCGCCGCTCGGTCCGGGCAAACCTACCGGGCTGGCCGATAAAGGGACGGGCGATCACTCGACCTACCGCATGTTCGCCCGTCAATAAATCACGAGCGACCTGACAAAGGTGGTACAACTCCTCAATCGGGATAATCTCTTCATGAGCCGCTACTTGAAAGACGCTATCTGCTGAGGTATAGACAATTGGTTTGCCGGTTTGGACGTGTTCTTCACCCAAATCTTTGATGATTTCGGTACCGGAGGCCGGATAATTGCCCAGGGTCTTTCGCCCAATCCGAGCCTCATAGGCTGCCATCAATTCTGCTGGAAAACCGTTGGGGTAGGTTGGAAAAGGCTGGCCCAAAATGACTCCAGCCAGTTCCCAGTGACCGGTGGTAGTATCCTTGCCGGCGCTGGTTTCGGTCAGACGACCATAGACGCCTGCGGCTTCGGTGGGCGGTACACCCCTAATCTCGGTGAGGTTACCCAACCCCAATTGGCCCATATTTGGCAAATTTAGCCCGCCTACAACCCGGCTGATGTTACTTAAAGTGTTAGCTCCGACATCGCCATAAACCGCTGCATCCGGTGCGTCGCCGCAACCGACACTATCAAGCACTATTAGAGTTACACGCTTTACCTGTTCAGCCATACTTTTGCTCTCAATCGTCTCGCAATTTTAAGCCAAATTCAAACAATATTTAAATACATCTAAGTTAGAACTCAACTCTTTTTGAGCTTGCTCACGCCGACTTGGGATCAGAAAAGCCACTCCCCAAACCAATAGCTTCGCCAAACTTAGACTACCATGCAGTAAACGTAATAGTAGAGTGGGGAACAAACCGTAATTTTTCTGAAAGAATAACATCTTACCCCGGTAGACCATCTTACGCCGACTCCAGCGATTCATGCTGCGGCCGCCATAGTGAATGGTGGTCACATTGGGCAGATAATAGATGTCCCAGCCAGCTTTTTTGAGCCGGTATTGTAAATCGGCTTCATCACCATAAATAAAATAGCTTTCATCCAGCAGGCCCACCTGATCTAGAGCTTCCCGGCGCAGTAACACGCAGGCTGATCCAATCCAATCTACCGCTTGCACCTTATCTGGGCCGCTGCGGTCCGGATAGCCGGGCCAGATCAAATTGCCCAAACGGGTAGAAATCAAGAACTCTTCTGTTAACGAAGGGAATTTGTTAATGCCGGCCTGGAGCGATCCATCCGGGTTGAGTAGCCGCCCACCTACACCCCCCGCTTTAGGGTTGGCTTCCAAGAACTCCACCATCGCATTAAATGAAGGGCCGTTCACCAACGTGTCGTTGTTGAGCAACATCACATAACGTCCCTGAGTGACCTCGATACCTTGATTGCTGGCTTTACCCAGCCCAACATTGCTATCATTTTGAATTATTTTTACTTCCGGGAACAACTCGCGCAGCATGGCTTGACTGCCATCGGTTGAACCGTTGTCTACCACGACCACATCATAAGTAAAGTGTAAATCACCTTCATACAAAGAGCGCAGGCAGGGTTCCAAATAGCTTTTGTTGTTCCAGCCCACCAAGATGATGGACATATCGGGTATGGACTCTTTAGTCTGGTCAGGCTGAACAGGGCTTGAGGTCAATTGGTGTGCCATAGTTTACTCCTCTCGAAAACGGCGATCTAGTTCCATAATTTCTTCATAAGTGCCCAAATCTATATACACGCCATTAACATTGCGGACGCCCCGAAAGCGGAAGCCGGCCGCAATCGCGTCATTCATAATCTGAGCAAAATCAGAGATGCCCTGGCAAACAGCTTGGTGCAAATGTTCTGTAAAGCGAGAACGCCAGATAATGCAACCCCACATCTCGGTCAGGTCAGTCTGGCGGGGTTTATCCACAATTTCCAGCACTCGATTATCCTGGTCCAGATGCACCATGCCAAACTTTTCCGGGCGCTCGGTGGGGAACAGTACCAAAATCACATCATCATCCGGGGTTGCGGCGCTGTAAGCGGCGGCAAAAACATCTTCAGGCTGCATAATGGTGTCCGCCATCCCAAAAAAGACCGTTTTGCCCTGGGTCAAATGGTAAGCCGAGTCCAGAGCATGGGCCAGCCCCGGTGAAGTAGATTTTTCGTGATTACTGGCCGGCTCCTGCACCACATAGCTCAGGTGACAGCCAAAACGATGCCCATTGCCAAAGTAGCCGACCAATTGATGCTTGGTTTCGTTTATAACAAAGACAATGTGATGCGCTCCGGCCCTGGTTAAGCTATTAACCACAAACTGGGCAATGGGTTTGTAGTGATTATCTCGAATCACGGGATATAATTCTTTGGGATAGGGTAGACCTAAACGCACTCCCTTGCCGGCGGCAGGAATTAAACCGATCACTTCTTCGTTGTTCATTGAGAAACTCCTTTTTGTGATTAACTCTATTTGTGTAGGGCAGAGGAGACCACCGCAGTTTGCAGCCGTCCCGGTGATAGAGGCGCAAGGCTATTTGTTTCACTGGCTTCTTGCGACTGAGGCTGATTTAGATAAATCTGCTCGATACAGACCAATCCTCCCAAAAACATCCAGCCCAACATACTCATGCGAAAGCCGGTCAGGCCGATATTGTAGGGAAACGGTAACACCCAATCGGCCAGGGCCGCAGCCACCAAAGTGCCAACTAAGCCACCCATAACGCCATAAACGTAAGCCCAGGCAAATCCTCCTGCCGGCACTTTGGTTTTTAATTTCCAGGCCAGCCAGGCTACCTCAGCCGCAAACCAGAAGAAGCAGGCTAACCCTACCAGACCGGTTTGAGCCACTATATCAACATAGTTATTATGAGAATTAAACCGCACTGCCCACCCTCTGATAGGGAAGAGAGGGGTATACCAATAGTAGTTGGCCGGGCCAAGTCCCAAAATAGGATTGACTTTGATAATCTCTAACATGATAAGCAGGGCGTCAACACGGGTAGAGTAGCTGTAATCATCCGAGGCAATAGCC
Organism: Anaerolineales bacterium; assembly: GCA_015075405.1. Lineage (GTDB taxonomy): Bacteria > Chloroflexota > Anaerolineae > 4572-78 > J111 > DSQQ01. The sequence continues at coordinate 1,009,000 of JABTUK010000005.1, read as the reverse complement.
TGAGATGACAGGTATAGGGTTATGGGGTAGCCAACCAGTACGGCGGGAATGGTTGTCCACCAGGCATGAAAAGCAATCATAGCGCCTATACTGGCTATAGGCGGGAGGTACCCTGATTTCCACTCATTAAGAAAGACAAATCCAACAAATAACGTAGCTAGAGCCACGCCCCCCAACACAGTACGCCAGATAAAATGCAACTCACGATTAAAGGCGGCCTGGCTGGCCGATAGAGAGACTAACCAGACCCAAAACAAGCTATTATTATAAGTACCAAACTGCAACAACGGGTCGGTGAACTTGCCTGCGCCGGGCACCAACCACCCGACGATATACAAAGAGGCCACGGCTATAAATAACCAGGTCAGCCATCTTAACCAACGCAGGTCACGGACTTGATGCGCTATCAGCAGAAAAGCCCCGGCCGCCAGGATATAGATGAATAGCCCACCCAACTGCGCATCCAGAGGGGCCGGCTGCGCAAAAGTGAACCAGGGCAAGTTGCCCACGCCAAAAGAAAATATAGCCCCAAGCACCAGCGCCAACAACGGCCAAACAGTCCGGGATTGTACCAGTCGCAGCGGGCGGCGTTTCACAATCACTGCCAATAGGTGTAGACCAATTAACAATACCAAGACAATAACGCCCACATTAAGCCCACCTGGCAGACTGGGTGAAGGCGCCATAAGACCAGCTAATATCAACCCAAGTAAACCAATTTCTGGCCAGCGCCAATAGATGAGAAATGCTATAATAGCAGGCACCAGGCCCAGGATAGGAATGAGTTGAAGCGAAAAAGAATTAAAGCCCACGACAGTACTTACTACCAGTACCCCTGCTCCAATTATCGGCAGCAGCCAAAGGTTCGCGTTTCGGCTTAGCCGATTAAAGAGATAAACTGGGGATTCAAATTTAATAGGCCAATTTTGGAGACCCCAGCGCCAAAACAAAGGCACAAGGCACAACCACAAACCTAAGAGTACAATACTAAGCCCTAAAATAGGGTTGTATCCCCAGCCCCAAAGGAGCATCGCTGTCAGCGTAAATAGGATTAGGGAGGTACAAGTAATTACAAACTGCCCGTATAACCAGGGGTTAGATAAGAAATTATCAAATTGGTGGTTGATAAGGTTAATGTAATGATTAGGCAAAGCTAACATCAACAGCCAGAGCAACACCATACCGACGTAAACAACCAACCCAGCCGCATACTGAAGTGAATAGCGTTGCCAGATACTGGCATTAGCGCTGGTATAAGTCAGTAGCGGATAAAGAGGCAATAGAAGCACGAACCAGGTAACTATCACCGCCCGCCTAAAGACAGATATCACCCTATTTACATCGGCCTGGCGAACTGGGTCTTTACCGCCAGTCAAGGAAAATTCCTTCATGATATGCTTTCTTAAAACACAAACTCGTTTGGTATACTAAACTTCAAAAGTCCAGAGGTTTAGGTACAGGCCACCCGTTCAATCACATTTAAAAAACGGGGGGTCATGGCAGCCCAATCATATTTTTCCGATACCAATTGATAGGCATTATTTACTAACTCTTGGCGCAGATGGGAGTCTTTTAACAGGCAAATAATAGCTTCGGCATACTCCTGGGGCGTATCGGCAATCAGTAAATGCTGGCCGGATTTAGCCTCCAATCCCTCGGCTCCTTTTGAAGTAGCGACCACCGGGGTGCGTAAAGCCATCGCTTCTAAAATTTTGAGGCGGGTTCCACCCCCCACGCGCAGAGGCGCCAGACTAATCCAGGCGGATGCAACCAGAGATTGCACATCTTCCACAAAGCCGGTCAAGGTTACATGAGGAGCAGGCGGCAGGGGTAGATTGGCATGATCACCGGTAATAGTCAACCGCACCTCAGGTACTTGGGATAGAAGAGAAGGGTAAACCTCTTGCAGAAACCAGGTCATGGCATCATAGTTAGCGGAGTAGCGGAATGAGCCGGTAAAGATGAGGTGATTGGCTTGCGGAACCGCCTTTACCTCACGATAATCGGCCAAATTGATACAGTTTGGGATAACCTCAACTGTTTTATAGCTTGGGATGGCCTGGGTAAGTAGTTGTTTTTCCCGATCAGAAACTACAGTGCAGGCCCGAAAGTAACGCAGTAGACTATCCAAATAGCGCCGGTGTTTGAACCAGGTCAACCCGCGTCTCAGCTTTGCCCCCGGAGAGTTAGATCGGATAAAACTTTCATAGGGTACCCCCAATTCCACCTCCTCGAACAGGGCTGCCACCCCCCCCAAATAGGAACCATAGCCGGCCATTCCAGCCTGAGAGGCGATGATAAGATCATAACTGCGCTCGGTCAATGCCTGCTTTATCCGTTGGGCCATCTCCGGTGAAAAAGTATCTATCACCGAACGAGGCGTCAGGCTAAAAAACCCTAAACGCGCCCGCCAACTGTGAGGTTGAAACGGCTTCCAGGGCGCCACTTGAACTTCCGAACAGAGTGCCCGAAGTTCAGGATAAGTTTGATCTACCTGAGGCTGGTCGGCAAAACTCAGCAGAGTCACCTGATGGTGCGGAGCCAGACCACGCAACAAGTTGTAGATACGCAATTTAGAACCATTGTTGGTCGGATAAGGATACCAGGGCGAGAGAAATAAGATGCGCATATTATAAAATACCTACTGTGGCATTTGACCCCAACGATGCCGCAGAAAATCCAACATACCCCGCCACATAGCATCACGGTGCTCATGCTTGGAGCGCCACTTCGGCTTTAGGGTCCAGCTTGTGATTGTGCGTAACAATTGACCCCATACTCCTAACCAGACCAGCAGCGGAGCCCGATGTTTGGCCAAGGTCAATAACCGATTGCGCGTGCCATAATAAGTTACCGAAGGTTTGGGCCGATAATCACGCTGTACCCCTTTGTGCCACATTTTGGCCTGAGGGATATGCATAATTTGCCATCCTGCTCTCCCAGCCCGCAAGCACCATTCAGTTTCTTCCCAGTAGTAAAAATATCGCTCATCTATCATGCCAACCTGGTCAATAACCGCCCGCCGAACCATGATGCCGCAGCCGGAAATCCAATCAACCCGATGAGGTTGGTTAAACTGACCTTGATCCGGTTCATTTTGAGCCAAGTGCAACGACTCCCAATAGGGACCAATTTTACCACCTGCCGATTGAATCACCTCTGGTTCATCATGATGATAAACCATGGGACCAACAATCCCAATTTTTGGGTCGTTTTCACCCACTTTCACCATCTGTTCCAAACAATCACGGGCTAAAATGGTATCTTCATTGAGCACAAAAACCCAATCTGCACCCTGCTCCATTGCTGCCTTAATCCCAACGTTATTATTTCCGGCATAACCAAGGTTTTCAAGCAAATTGATAATTTGAACAGCAGGAAAAGTTGAACGGATAGCCTCTACCGAACCATCGCTAGAGGCATTATCCAACACAATTATTTTGTGATTAGGATAAGTGTTTGCTTCGAGCGAGGCCAAACACTCCAAAGTATCGTCCCGGCGATTAGTGTTTAGGATGACTGTAATAATATAAGGCTGTAGCATCATGAGGCTATCCTACTTAAACAGATGGCTTGGGCTACTTTCGGAACTGGTACATTACTCAGTAACTTATTCTAACCAAGCCTTTGGAAAATTCTTTGTCACTTCGATATTTTCAAATTTGCTACTGCTACGAGCACCATGTTGCTTAACCCATTGGGCCATCCGGCCAAGACCTTCTTCCAAGCTATGCAGCTTGTGCTGACCAAAAACACGTTGTACCTTTTCATGAGATGAATAGGCATTCAATACTTCATTTCGGGCCGGTTTATAGGCAATTTGAGGCTCAACCCCCATCGCCTGAGCTACCGCTTGGGCCAACTCTTTGACTGAGTAGGGCTGGTCGGCCCCAATATTAAATATTTGATTATAGGCGGCCGGCACATCAATGGACTCGGCTATGATGGGGGCCAAATCACCAATATAGCTAAAGGCCCGAGTTTGGGAACCATCCCCAAACACGGTCATGGGCTTACCCTGCAAAATTTGGTTCATAAAGATACCGACGACATTCCGATATTTGTCGCCAATATTTTGGCGTTCACCGTAAACGTTGTGAGGTCTAAAAATTATATAGTCAAGGCCAAACATTTCCTTGCATACTTTTAACTCTTGTTCAACAGCCAATTTGGCAATTCCATACGGATCTTCTGGGTGAGCCGGAGTTTCCTCGGTCATTGGTAACTCAGGGCTGGCGCCATATACGGCGATCGAGGAGGTAAAAACAAAACATTTCACGCCTGTATTGACTGCCGCATTGATCAAGTTAACGCTGCCAATCAAGTTATTATGGTAATTGAACCGTTTGATGAAGTGGCTCAAACCCTCGGCAGCATAAGCGGCCAGGTGATAAACATAATCAAATTGGATTTGCTCAAAGAGTTGATTCACCAGTTCAACATCATTGATGCTGCCCTGGATAAACTCCGCCCTTGCCACTACATTATCAGTAAACCCACCGCTCAGGTCATCCAATACAGTTACCGCATGGCCTCGTTTGACCAATTCTTCAGCAACATGGGAACCGATAAAGCCTGCACCGCCTGTAACCAAAATTTTGCTCATAACGTCCTCACCAACAATTTTTGGATAGATTTCATCCAGTGTAACAAGATTTCCTTATATTGCCATAGGAATAGTGTTAGAAAAAAGTTAGAATCTAACGGGGTTCTTTTGCTCTACACAAGCGAGAAAGTGATTTTCTAATTGAGCTACTGAAGCGTCCCATGTCCAATGGCGTAAAATGTGTTCCCGACTATTGCGTCCATACTCTAAAACCAATCTTGAGTTTGAGAGTAAATATTGAACCGCCGTAGCAAACTGTACCGGATCACGCTCAACTAACAAACCGGTCTGATTATGCACCACACTTTCCTGCACGCCCCCTTCTCGCACCCCCACCACAGGTGTCCCACAAGACATGGCCTCTACTGGAACCAGGCCAAAAGGCTCCAAAACTGGGGCATAAATGCACAACTGGGCCTTATTATATTCGACTGCTAATTCAGAGGTATTCAAATTCGTCAATACTTGCAGGTCAACTCCATGTTGAACAGCCAGGTTTTCTACATAGTGCCTTTCCAAAGTGTTAACGCTATTACAGGCTAACTTTAACTTGGGACGTTGGTCTACGGGGATTTGCCCCAGGCTTTCAACAATAAAGTCAAATCCTTTGCGGGGAGATAGCTCACCTACAGATAACACATGGGTTTCCTTAGGTACATCCGGTACCACGCGAAAACTATCACAATCTACCCCATAATGACAAACCGGTGTATCCACTCCAAAAGCTATTTTCATCTGCTCTTGGGTGAAGTGAGAGTTAGCCAGCAATAACCTAGTTTGGCGCATACTTTTTTGTTGCTCGGCTGCCAGGCGATTTTGATAAAGTCCAATCAAGGGATCGAAGCGATTCAATAATTGTCGCCACTTATCTTCTTTCATATAAGGGCGCTGAAATTGCCGCATAAACTTTGGTCCAAAAGGTTCATGCAGGTAGTAAACGGCCGGTATTTGCACAAATTGTAAACAAAGCGGAATAAAAGTATAAAGACAAGTATGAGCAAACACTAGATCGTAATGACCGGCGTTGATTTGCTGCGCAATGCGCTGTCCAAGCCGGGCCAAGTCACCCAAATCTCGCCACCGCTGTAGTTGATTCAGTCGCCCCCAGGGGCTGCCAAACAATTTCCGAGCTGTAAAATCAAAAACATGATGTTGCTGCACAAAGGGGCGAATATCACAAAAGGCGTGATCGGCGCTGCTTAAAGTGAAAACATCAATGTGGTGCCTGGCAGCCAACCGTCGCGCCCATTCGTAAATAGCGCGTTTGGCTCCACCGCTGGGGGCATTGTGATAAAGTGCGATCCGCATAAATAAATTAACACCTCACAATCACTGGCTATAATTTAGCATGGAATAATTGTAGTTAAATAGGAAAGTAGTTAGAAAATAGTTAGAAACCAGTGCGGGGAAAGTTGATTGCGGCGTCCCCCAAACAAACATACTTAACCTAAATCCGGTGGCCTTAAGACGCCGTCAGTCTGCCGGGGTCGCTCATTTGAGGCACAGTTATAGGGATTGGGCTTTTTTCAGGTCTATAAAAGGGGGGATAGTTAACGGGTCAACCGGACGCCCGATTTTGGCCCGTAACAAAATTTTACATAAGGATGGATTTATCCGGTAAATGGTGTAAAGTAAAACGCCGGCAAAGTCTTTGGGATTTAATTCTAGCGCCCGCCGGAGCCAAGCCTCAATGTAAGTCGGCTTATCTTCAAATAAAAGAGCTTTGCTGGCCATTAAGCGCAGCAATCTAGCTTGGTGTGGGGCAGGCAAAGCCATAAATTCTGGCCAGTAGGTAATGGCTATTTGTTGGTCTGGCGCTCCCCTTAGCAGGTTAACCAGCAAATCATAAAATACAACCAAACGGATCTCAAGGGAACAGGTATTAAAGTTTTTCATTTTGACTGCTTTACTCCGGCATTTTGCCATATCTAAAGCGCGTCGTCGCAAACCTGTCAGAACGGTAATATTGGTCTGATGGACTCGATAGCGGCAGGTATCATGATCAAGATAACCAAATTGAGCCACGTCGGCATAGTGGGTAAAAAAGTCCCAATCAGGCCCAATAACAATATCCGGATCAAATTTCAATTGATGTTGGGTGATGAGGTTGGTCCGTAAAACCACACACATAGGCGGGCCAAATACATCTGAGCCTCGAACAACTTCTTCAAAAACTCGTCCCACAAAAGGGCCGCGCCGCCGGCTAGAGAGAGTTTGCAGCGGGGTTCCGTTTGAATCACAGTAGTAGCCATCGGTATATACCCCATGGCACTCTGGATGAGCCTGTAAATGCGCAACGGTTACCTCCAAGTGGTCGGAAAGATAGACATCATCGGCATCCAAAAAAGCTAAAAATTCCCCCTGCATGTGGGCTAAGGCTTGATTCCGAGCGGCGGCCTCGCCACTATTGGCCTGCTGAAATACGCGAATGCGAGGATCGGTAAATTGGGTAATAACAGCGGCGGTATTATCGGTGGAACCGTCATTGACAATAATCAACTCCCAGCGACCATAACTTTGGGCCAATACACTCTCGATGGCTTGGGCAATATATTTTTCAGCGTTGTAAGCTGGCATCATGATACTAACTAATCCGGGTTGCATAGTTCATCTTCCTTGGCCGCATCTAAAAAAGAACAATCGTCAGTCGCCAATTCCTCTCCTAAAGGCCAAAACTCAAATGTGATCCACCGGCTGACCCGCCAGCACAGCTTCGAATAGCCGTTCCAGACGTGACAAATAATGTTCCCATGAATGTTTGCGTACGGCGTCCTCTCGAGCCTGTCGGCCCAACTGCAAACGCAGAGCCGGGTTAGCAATCAGCTTCTGCAAGGCAGCGGCCATAGCAGAGGCATCTCCCGGTGGGACCAGTAAGCCATTGCGGTTGTCCTGAATCACCTGGGCAATTTGCCCCACCTCAGAGGCAATAATCGCCGTACCCGAAGCCATATATTCAAAGAGTTTAAGGGGGGACAGCCATAAATCGTGTTGCATGGGGGGGTAAGGCGCGGCGGCAACATCGGCGGCAGCCACCAGGCTAGGAATCCTGGTATGGGTCATAAAGCCGGTGAACTGCACCGCGTGCATAATACCCAGGTCAGTTGCCCGCTGCATCATGGCCTGACGCTGTGTACCTTCACCCACCAAAACTAGGCGCGCCTCAGGCTGTGCCGCCAATACCTGGGCAAAGGCGTCCAGCAGGGTGGCGACGTCATGCCACTCATAGAACGCACCTACAAAAAGAACTACGGGGTTGGCATTAATTCCCAATGAAGCCCGTGCTTCAGCGCGCGCTTGTGGGTCAGGCCGGAAACGCTGTACATCAGCCACATTGGCAAACACCACAATTTTTTCCTCAGGCACACCCCACACAGAGATCAAATGTGTCTTGAGAGGCTCGGAGACGCAAATAACACAATCGGCTGCGTTTAGGTTGTAGCGCATCGTCTCTTTGGCCCGCCAACGCAATAATCCAGTAATCGGTTTACCCATATAATCATGTTCAAGGATATCATCTGCCTCAACATATAATATATAGGGCAACTTAAGCCGTTGGCATGCTTTAGCTACCCCATCCCGGTACATGCCATTCCGTTCATAAACCAAATCATGACCGGGGAGGCACTGTAAACAGGCATCAAAGAGACGATAGTTTGAAAACACGTTCAAATAAGGGATACCTAGCCACTGCTGTACTCGCCAAATCCCGTTACTCGCCAGATTAAACCACCCACTGGCCGACCAGGTTCGTGGGGCGGGGCTTGGTTTCTGCGGGTCATTGGTGCAGACAAGGTCATCAAAGCTGCGTGGACCTACAAAAGTGAGGCGGTGACCCCGTGCAGGTAAACCAGCCGCGATATATCGTTGGATAATATAAGTGGCTTCTGCCGGCTCACCACGCATTACTTGCGCCAGCGGCTCCAATTGAGGGAGAGAAATAGCAATTCGCAAGGGACGGGAAGGCACAGCATCAAGTTGGTGATCCATATGATGATGAAGTTTATCCGTGGTGAGGTGCATGTAAAAGGCGCTCCTGCTGTAGTGCTTCCTGGTAGATAGAGTTAAAGTGATTGCATACTGCAACAGGCTGGAATGGCCCCTGTTCGTAAGATTGGCGGGCGGCCTGGCCCAGTCTTATCCGTAGCGCGGGATCCTCAATAAGGGTCCGTATCTTTTGCGCCAGGCAGGTTGAGTCACCTGGCTGACACAATAAACCATTCATGCCATCCTCAATCAATTCGGGAATCCCTCCCACCGTTGTAACTACAAGTGGGCAGCCATAAGCCATAGCCTCAACCATACCCAGAGGTTGCCCCTCCAAAATAGAAGACATTACAAAAATATCAGTGTGAGCCATAATCTCAGAGAGTTCTTCACGCCGGGTGAATGGTCCCACAAAGATGGCGTTGCCATCCAAACCAAGCTGGTCGGCGTAAGCCAACAACTCCTCGCGCATGACACCATCACCGTACACTCTAAATTGAGTGTTTGGATAAATCGCCCTAACCTGGGCTATGGCCTCAAGTAAATAGGTAAGCCCCTTGGCCACCACCAACCGAGCCACTGTGGTGACCCGGATAGGTTCATCGGCCTGCCGGAGCTTACCGTTTCTATGCCAGCCTGAAGTCATTGGGTCCGGCAAGAGAGGATTTCTAACCACAATGGGCCGGGTAACCCCACAGACCGTGCGCAGCGCCTCTGCACTCTTTTCAGAAACGGCTACCACCGTAGTGGCCTTGTTGATGCTTTGTTGGAACCCCTGCCACCAGTTAAATTGGGCGTCGGGAGTTTGGTGCTCTTCATACACTACCGGTATCTTATGGGCATGCGCCCACTCTATGACAAAGAGTAACGTACTGGTATAACCCTGAATGTGAAAAATATCAGGCCGCCAGCGCCAGCGCCACCAATTCAATAACAGGCGACCCAATGGTTCACGCCGATCTGGTCCAATATACTTGATCAGGTAGCCCTGTAGCCCGTTACGGGCGCTGGTTAGGGATTGCTTCCAGGAAGATCTTCTGCGTAGGAGCAGCAAGCCGGCCAGTAAATATACTAGCGGAGTCAACAACCCCATGCAAATTGCCAAGATCTTTTCTTTGGTCGGCCAGTGTGAGCCAGGCCACGACAGCCATTGAGGCACCTGAGCAATCGTCACCCCACTCTCGCGTAACCTGAGCATATATTGGTTGTTATTGGGCGTCCAGGTGGTAGATAAAACACTAACCTGATGCCCCTGTTGCTTCAGACCAACAGCCAGGGTGGTGGCATATTCTTCTAATCCTCCAAATTCCTGGGGATCATAGAGGATCATGCAAATTCTCATTACTCATTTCCATTGCAAAAGCTATTGATTGAGATAGGGCATTATGCCTTGAATAAATATGCCTATGGATTGGCTTCAGGATTATCAGGTTCTGCCGGCGGCACAGGTGTATCAGTCGGTGGGGCCGGCGTGTCGGTAGCTGTAGGCGGCACTGGCGTGTCGGTTGGCGGCACTGGCGTATCAGTCGGTGGAATGGGTGTATGGGTTGCCGTCGGCGGCGCCGGTGTATTGGTCGGCGGTACGGGTGTGTTGGTCGGTGGCGCCGGCGTATCGGTAGCCGTCGGCGGGATGGGTGTGTTTGTCGCCGTTGCGGGTACAGGCGTATTGGTTGCCGTTGCCGGAACTGGCGTGTTGGTTGCTGTCGGCGGGATGGGCGTATTCGTTGCCGTAGGTGTGTTCGTTGGGATGGGGGCAAGTAACGTCACCACGCTCCCACCCCCGCCGAAGTTATCGAGGATGGTATTGCTGGCATTGTACATAAACAACCCGATGTAACCACCTTGAGCATAGTTGGGCCAAGCTGTCACATCCCGGCTGCCCACCAAGCTGCCATTCTTATACACTTCGACCTGTCCATTCGCCCTGGCCCGCGCTCCAAACTGGTCGCCATTGGCAAATGTGACCGGCAGATTGGCCCCCCGCTGAATCCAGCCCTGAGGCGTCTGAAACGTCCAGACCTGAACCTGATGTGAACCCGGATTGTACACCACATCAATCAGACCAGCATTGTAACCGCTGTTGCTCTGAGATTTGAGCACTAATCCTACCTCAACCCCGCTTGAGTTAATTGTACTCAGAGTGACATACGCCTCCTGGTCTGTTCCAAAAGAGGTGCTGTTCCAGTAAATGTGCTGCTCACCGCTGCTGCCAACCCGCAGTTGGTTGGTCGAGATACTGTAACCCGTCGTGGTGCCTGACCAACTGCTCCCCACCGCTCCATTGGCTCGATTGAAATTATCCACTACCCCGGCACTGGGGAAACCCGCGCCAGGAATCGGCGTATTCGTCGCCGTTGCCGGGCCGGGGGTATTCGTCGGCGTGGACGGTGTACTGGTCGGCGTACGGGTCGGGGTGCTTGTCGCGCCGATAACTTCTGCGTCGAGTTTGAGGCCGACAGCCAAATTTTGCTGCGCCACCCGCAGGACATTGGTGAAGTTAATATTTGAAACCGTATCACCGCAAATGTGGTAGTTAGGGCGATAAAATAACCACCCCCCCCCACTGCTGACCGCGGTCTGTCCAAAATTCCAATAAGAATGTTCGTCAGAGTTTTGAACCCCGCCGTCCTTCCCAAAACCAATAGTTATACCGTAGTCGGTCCTGACCTGGTTAAACATGTCGGCGATACGTTCAGACTCGGCATCAATGTAGGAAACCTCGTTGAAATAGCCCGTCGGATCTGACGGGTAAGGCCAGCCGATATGATCCATCACCAACCCGGCTTTGATTTGTTCCCCCCGTTCCAAGGCTTGAAAAAGGTGATAAGTTGACCCATAAAATGCGGTCCCTCTTTGGGAACTAAATTCCTCGGCCGCCCACAGGATGAACCGCATGGAGTAGCGGTTAGGGTAGTCCTTAAGCACACGGGCCAGTTCGATAACGGCCGTGGAACCGGAGGCATTATCGTTCCCCCCAGGCGACCCAGGGACGGTGTCATAATGGCCGCTAAATTCGATATATGTATTGGGATAGACGCTGCCCACTTTGGTAACATACACATTGTGTCCAGCGCCATTTGGTACCTCCTCCATCGTGATCGATCCTGGCGGGTAGCCCATGGCCTCGAACCGCCCCCTGATGTAGGCAGCGGCCATCTCGATTGTACTTAGAGGATAAACTATCGTGGTGCTCGAAGTGCAGTTGCCATCTATATAGGGGCTGAAGGTATCCTCTCGGCGCGGGCCATACAGCGTCACCAAATCAGTCGCCACAGTAGTTAAATTGGCAGAGCTGATCTGGCTCAGGTAGCCGGGGATGGGATCGGGCGTTTGGGCGGCTGAATTTGTGGCGCCGCCTAAGGCCAGAATGATGGCAACTCCCGTCAGCAGTGCAACCAGGATACGATTGACCAGTTTTTTACTCATAGTTTCCCTCCTAAACCCAATGCTGTTCAAATAACGTAGTTTAGCCCCTTGCGGGCGGGCACAAGGCCCAATGCTACAGTCTTATTTGAAATGTATTGCTTCTAAACCTCTACTTAAATGTAATCAGTAATGGCGTTGGTTAAGAGAAAGCGGCGCTGAGATAACTTGAAGAGGTTTTGGCTCAAATTTCTGAATGACCTCGACCACGCGCGCCTGGTCTGTTTCATTTAAATCGTTATAAAAAGGTAAACGGAGCAGACGGTCGCTTATATCTTCGGTCACGGGGCAATCGCCTTCTTTGCCTCCAAACTGCCGTCCTATATCTGACAGGTGTAAAGGCAGATAGTGAAAAACACTAAGAATCCCTTGCGCCTTGAGATGGTCAATCAAGGCCTGGCGAATTTCCAGGGAAGGTAATAATAAATAGAACATGTGATATGATTGTTCACAGTAGGCTGGCACCACCGGCAGCCTGACCCCATAAGTCTCAGCCCAGGGGCGTAGATGTTCGTAATAATATGTCCACACCCTTTGCCGTTTGGTCTGAATCTCTTCACGAGCTTCCAGTTGGGCGTACAAAAAAGCGGCCAAAATATCCGAGGGCAGATAACTGGAACCAATATCTACCCAGGTATATTTATCCACCTGTCCCCGGAAAAAGCGGCTGCGGTTGGTGCCTTTTTCGCGGATAATTTCGGCGCGTTCAATGTATTTGGGGTCGTTAATGATGAGAGCACCCCCCTCACCACAGATAAAGTTTTTGGTTTCATGAAAACTCTGGGTAGCAAACGCCCCAAAGGTACCTAGATAGCGCCCTTTGTATTTGCCAAACAATCCATGCGCATTGTCTTCCACGATGGGAATATTATATTTGGCGGCAATTGCGCCGATGGCGTCCATTTCACAGCCCACCCCGGCATAATGCACCGGTACAATCGCTCGGGTTCGCTCTGTGATCAATCGTTCCAGTTGGGTTTCGTCCAGATTAAGCGTGTCGGGCCGTACATCAACAAAAACCGGTTTGGCTCCCCGCAGCACAAAAGCGTTGGGGGTGCTGACAAAAGTAAAGGATGGAACAATCACCTCGTCGCCCGGCTGAATTTCCAGGAGTAACGCAGTCATTTCAAGGGCGTGAGTGCATGAGGTTGTTAATAGCACACGGGGCACATTGAGGGCCTGCTCCAGATAGGCATGGCACTTTTTGGTAAAAGCAGCATCACCCGCAGAATAGCCGTTATGAATGGCCTGTGAGATGTAGTACAACTCCTTACCCACAATGGTTGGCCGGTTAAAATCAATATCATACATACGCTTGGGATTCATAAATTGCTCCTGTAGCAACATCGTTTTTTAATGCGCTTTACTAATTTTCGCGCCAGCCCCAAATATAGTGAGGGGTCTCTGGTCCACAGTTGAACAGCAAGTCCAGAATCGAGACGGCATGCTCAAAAGGGGGAAATAGCTGCGGATATTCGGGATAATCGGAATAATCCTTAAATACCAATTCAATCCCGGCTGTTTGAAACTTCTCCTCAACAATGTAATCGCGAGCGGCCGGCCCTGAGATGTAAAGAGTAGCCCCCACCTTTTGACAAATATCAATCAGCCGGTCGTCTTTGGCTCCTTGAGCAGCCAAGTCCACAGAACAGAGCAGTTGAGTTTTGAGACCCAGCATTTCACAGATTATCTGGGTGGTTTGCCGGTTGAATTCAGACAGATTCTGATGAGTTTGGCCGTAAAGCCAATCCAGTAGAAATTGGTAATCTTTGAAGAAAGGAGCCCGGCTATAGTTGGTCGAGAGCGACTTCAGATGCCGGTGTTGCCAGTCATCCTGCACAATCTCAGTTTCGTAAATAAGCTGGTCTCGCCCCCCGCTGACAGGTACAGTTAACCACTCGGCTCCTTTGGGGGTTTTAATCTTGTTGCGCGTCCGCCAATCACGCTTGGTCATCTGGACATCATCCAGAAATACAAATACATCCACGTCGTGAATAATATCAAAGTATCCCTTCCAGGGGATGTAGTTGGATTGAATGATGGCGACTTTTTTCATGGGAGTTCTCTGGAAAGCTGAGGAGCGTTATATTTGTTCAACTTATGGCTCAAAACACACATTTTGCCAACCGCCTTATCTTACCTTATATAACCTGATGGCCTGGGAAGCATGAATGACATCAATAGCATCGTTAGTTTCATACAGTCCGTTCGGCCTATTATCCCGGAACAGATCAAAGCGGTCCACTGCCACTCGTCTCTCGCCCACCAGGATGCTGGCGCCGGGCAATGGGTTGAAGGCTCTCATCTGGCGGCGGATGGTGTCAATACCGGCAGTCGGCTCCAGGTAGCCATCTACCTCGGTCGGTTTGGGGGCAAAGCTAGCCAGGCGGTGATCCTGCGGCTCACCGGCTGGTTTGGTGAAGTTTGCAAACATGTCCACCAGTTCTGGGATTAGCTCACCAGACAATTTAGCCAACTTCTGCCGGAGCCGGCCGTCATTATCCGTTGCGGTAATAGGCAATGACCTTTGCAAGAGAATGTTGCCTTCATCCAATTTGTCGGTGACATAGTGGATGGTCATCCCGGTGACCGGCTCATCGTTGTAAAGGGCAGCGTTGGATGGGCAGGGGCCACGATAACGCGGCAGCAACGAGGGATGAAAGTTTACCACGCCCAGCCTGGGCAAACTCAGCACATTCTCCTGTAATATCTGCTTAAAGGTGGACACAATAATCAGGTCGGGCGAGTGCTGGCGCAAGAGGGCTATCCCTTCGTCGCTGCTTACCCGCACCCCATAATAGCAGGTAACTCCCCGTTCGTGGCATAACTCCAGCAGTTGCCGCTCCTCATAGTGAGGAAAAGGTTGATCATACTTGACGGTAAAAACTGCCGCTACCTTAACCCTGGGTTCTTGTAGCAGCGCCTCCAATACCGGGTTGCCAAAGCCTGTCAGGGCAAACAGGACGACCCTGAGCTTATCAATTCCGGCCATTGCCATACATCCTTCAAAATAAGTGCTCGCGTTTAAGCTAAATTAGCCTGCACCCCAAAAATTGAGCGGAGAACGATGGACAGCACCCCACGATTTACCAAATATTTTGGATTGTTAGCAATGGCGGGGATGATCCTTTTGGGTACATTGGCATATTCGCCGGCGTGGTAACTCTGAAAAGCGCGGTTAACTGAGTAACAGCCAATCAATTGGCGCACACCGGCTCGCCCCTCAAGCTTCACGAGATAAGGGGTCAAAGCTTGAATCTTGTCCTGGGTGAAGGCATCACCAAATTCGGTTTCATAGTTGAGCAAACTTTGCCCCAGCCGGCTGATGAGGGCTTCATCAAACTGCGCTCCCAGCCTGATGGCTTGCTCAAAGTGCTTACGACCATCCTCAGGGCGATCCCACATAACGGCCCGGAAGCCTTTCAGCAAATATCCTCGCGCTACAGCCCAGCTACAATGCTCGGCCAGGTGGTTCATTTCTGGCGGCAACTGGGCAAAAATTCGTTTGAGGATAACGGCATGGTCCTCGTTTTCATCGTCAATGCTGCAAGTAAGTAAAAAATTTATCAACTCAGGGGGCGCACCCTTGAGCACGGCCGGCCCCAGCCGAATGGTTTCACGCAGAAACTCCTGCCCTAACGCGGTTTCTTCCTGGAACAGGGCATAATAGGCCCAAATGAGATAAGTATTTGAAAAGGCTGTAGGTCGCAAGGCTATCACCTCAGCGGGACAGCGAGGGTCGGAAAAGATTCTTTCCTGAGCGGCAAGTTCGGCCTGGCAGCGTACCGAAATTTTTGAATAGTGCCGCTTGGAGTGATAGCGGCGGTAATTTAAGGCCCGGTTCACGCTGCCAAATTTGCAGCCGCTCATAAACAGGCGTCCGGTAATCACATACTCGCCCCCATGGATCAAAGCCGGTTCTTTGGACAGGTCCAGGTACTCGACCCAGCTCCGGCGCACCACCATATCACTGGGGGCAATGGGAAACCCCAGGATCAGGTCTGCCAGGGTAACGGTTTGGGGCGGACGCCATATTTCTCGGATGGTGTTGGCCGAATGATTAAGTTCAAAACGGGCGTTATAGGTAAAACCAATTTCAGGATGTTTTTCTAGCAGGGTCACGTGGGCCTGGAGTTTATCGGGATGAAAGTAGTCATCCTGATCTAAAAAGGCCAGGACCTCCCCGGTAGAAGCCCGGATCGCCCGCAGTCTGGCGGCATCTACCCCCCGGTTAACCTCCTGGACCAGATATTGAATACGGGGATCGTCAAATTGTCCGACGATAGCGGGGGTATGGTCCTGGGAGGCATCGTCAACGATAATAAGTTCAAGATTCTGGTAGGTCTGGTTGAGGACGCTGCTTATCGCCTCGCCTAAAAAATCGGCGCCGTTGTAAGCAGGCATAATCACGCTGACTTTGGGGGTGCTCATCCACTTCTCCTAGACGATATCGGCAAATTGAAACTCAACCCGTTTGAAAAACCAGTAGCCAAGCAAAAAGATAACCAACGACATGAGCGCAGATGGGATCAAGTAGGCGCCTGGGGCCTGTCCATTCAGCAGCACATCCCGATAAGCCTCAATCACCCCAGCCATCGGGTTTAGATAATAATAGGGTCGCAGATATTCCGGAACCATGTTCACAGGATAAATAATCGGTGAGGCATAAAACCAAACCTGGAGAACCAGCGTTAGTAAAGATTGAACATCCCGGAAAAACACATTTCCGGCGGCGCTGGCCAAACCCAAGCCCAGGATTAAGGTAAGTTGAATAACCAAGATAAGGGGTAGGAATAACAAACCAACCGGATCTGGAGACATCTGATAGAACAACATCAAAATTACCAATAAGCCTACCGATACCCCAAAATCCATCAGCCGGGCCAGCAGCGCTGCAATGGGCAGAACCTCACGGGGAAAGTAAATCTTGGTAACTAAGCCCATGTTAACCACCAACGACTGTGACATATCGGTGAGGGAGGCGGCCAACAGCGTCCACGGCACTACGGCCACAAAGGAAAAGACGGGATAAGGAATATTGCCCGTATCTACCCGTACAAATAGGGTAAAAATTAACGAAAAAATAGCTACTTGAGCGGCCGGTTGAATGATGGCCCACAGCCACCCCAGCGAAGATTGTTGATAACGCGCCCGAATGTTGCGCCCTGTCCAGGCCCATAATAAATCTCGGGCCTTATACACCCCTATATAACTCAGCATATTAAACTCTCTCCGATATATGATGTTAGTCTCAGTGGATCCAAATTTGAGGAACCAGCACGCTCACGCGCGACGGTGTTCGGCACGGGGGCGTGCCTCACTCCTCGAAAATTGGATCTACTGAGTCTTGGTTTAACTCTAGTTGAACCGAACTAGAAGTTTGTCTCTTAAAACCACTACCGTTGGAGCTGGTCAAAAGACCCAAATGATGGCCCCATCTGGTATTCGGTTCAAAAATTCCACTATCATCTGCATAACTCAAAGCAGACCCTTTTACCGAGAACCAGGCAGACCGCCCACCTTTGGGAATGATGGCCATTGAGTCACTCTCGTTTAAGAACCAAGCCTCGGCAAAGTAGGTGCCGGTGGTTAGTTGCAGTGGCTCCAGATGCAGAGAAATAATCCCCTGCCCACGTTCCAGGTACACTTCATAATCATCCAATTTGGTTCGCATCATGCAGACGGTTAAACCATCAGAACGTCTAATAAAAACCGAAACATGGGCCTTACCCATTGGTTTGTAAGCGTTATAGTGAATTTGAATTTGAGCCGGCTGTTTATTAGGCAAATGTTCCAGCTCGTTTCCGGCGGCATCCAACACAGCTACTTGGGTTATTTCGAGATCGCTGTCCTCCTCTGCTGTTGGTTCATGGCCTGAGGCTGCAAACTTAAGCGCGCGGGCTTGATGCAGGTCATGCTCGTACCGCTCAATAGCCTCGTTGGTATCACCATGAAATTTGACCTGACCTTTTTCCAGATAAAGAGCAGAGCTGCAAACTGCCTGCACTAAATAAAAGTTGTGTGAGACAAAGATAATACTGGTGCCCTTGTTGATTAAGGAGCGAATTCGTTGCAGACACTTCTGTTGAAAGGACGCGTCACCAACCGCCAGAACCTCATCAACCAGTAAAATTTGAGGCTCCATGCACGAGGCCACAGCAAAACCCAAGCGCACCGTCATGCCGGATGAATAGCGTTTTACCGGGGTATCAATGAAACGCCCTAACTCAGAAAATTCGACAATCTCATCGAAACGGTCTGTGACCTGTTTATGACTCAGGCCCAGAATGGTCCCATTCAAAAATATATTTTCACGACCCGTCAGGTCAGGATGAAACCCCGCCCCCAGTTCAATTAAAGCCGAGAGATGGCCTGTGGTTTCAATCTTGCCCGAAGTAGGCTTGGTAATATTGGCCAGCAGCTTGAGAATGGTGGTCTTGCCAGCTCCATTAGAACCAACCAAGGCTAAAGACTCACCCTCTTTAAGTTCAAAGCTAACATCCCTAAGCGCCCAAAAGATTTTATCTTCATTGCTCTGACTGGAGCGACCCTGTAATGAATTTTTAAACCAACCAGATATTACGCTGGGCAAACTTGTTCTGGTTAAACCTAACTGATATTTTTTGGAGACGTGCTCGAACTGTACAGTTGATTTCATTGATATAATCCTGGAATGAGATGAACGTTCTCAGCGATGATTTTGACTCGCCAACGAAAAACGAACGATGAAAAATGAGATGAGTAAGATCACGGGTATCATGCCAATCAGTAAAGGGGTCATTGGGTTGCCGGCCATTTCAGCCGCGCTAGCCCTGTCGGAGGACTGAAACTCAAAGGCAGGTTTGGGTGTTGAAGTTGGGGTCGGGCTAGACGGCGTCGGTGTAAACACAGACTCGACGGATGGCGTGACAGGTGGGGTAGGAAACGGGGCCAAGGGTAATTCAGGCGAACTTAAAGAAATGTAAGAATACCAGACGCCATTACCTTTTAGACCCGGATCCATGCGCCAAGTAACCAGGAGTATATTACCTTGACTGACCACAGCACGCACTTCAAAAGGGTCAAACGCCTGATCACCTTCTAAGTCTCTTACTGGTGGTCCAGAAACTACCGCTTCGGGTTCGGACCAACGACCATCCTGCCATACACTATGCCAAGTGCCGTGAATATCAGGGCTACCACTAATACGCTGTGCCCAGAGCAGGTGTAATTTATCGCTGCTATCTGTAGCAAAGGACATTATCCCGTTCACACCTACGTGCCGAAAGGGTTCGACTGGCTCCGTCCAGGTTTGCCCCCCGTCGCTTGAGCGACGTATTACGATCTTGGGAGTTTGATTGTAACTAACAAATACCGTATCTCTGTATTCTATAACCGCGGGATTTAGTACACCATACCCAGCTTCTACTGCCGATAGCTCTGTAGGTTCGCTCCATTGCCCATCATCAAGATTTAGCCGGGCATAGTTAATCTGCCGGCCCTGGCCCTCTGAATTTCTAACATCCCATACCGCATTAATCCATCCTGATTGGCTGGGTGACAATCGAAGAATGACTGGAAAAAGATCTTTGCTGTAGGTCAAAAAGGTCGCCGTAGGATCTGTCCAGGTATCCCCGCCATCTGTAGAATAAATGGTATAGAGGCCCAAGCCATCTCGTTTGCCACTATAAACAATTGCCAGGTTGCCCCGCCCGTCACCGATTATACCGGCCAATTCGGGATCACCGGCGGCATCAACAGGGATAGGCGTTGACCAGGCTGTCGCCCGGTCTGCATTTACAGCCAGTGCTCTGGAATAATAAATATATGCCTCCGTGTTATCGCCCCCAAAAAAAGTTACATGGATCATCCCCATGTCATCTAAAAAGGCGCCCGTCATGCGAGCATCATTCTTGAAAGGGGATAACAGGATATCAATAGGGGTGGACCAGCCTTGTTCAAGTGTCCACCTGTTATACATAATTGCTCGCACCGACTCTTCTTCATCTTCGCCAAGCCACTGTGAAGAAAAAGCATGAACGGTACGATTTTGGTCGGCTACCATAACAGGCGGCCAGGTTCCGGTCTCAAAGTCGGGAATACGCTGCGCGGGCGACCACTGAATTGGCTGTTGTGCCGCGGCCTTTTGACCAGCACCCATAATTAACAGCAGCATAAATGCCCCAACCAAATAGTAAAACAAATGCTGTTGTTTCATAGACGGCTTTGACTTTTGGTGAGCATAATTCGTTATTTTTATATTTAGAATATAACAGCATTTAATATAAAAGCTGTGAGAAGATAGTGAGAAAAAAGTTAGAAAAGACATTGTAAATTTTAACTTATTGACAGCGAAGACGCTAATCCCTTAAAAATAAGGTTCAATTCCGGTTGTTTACCAATGCCTTATTTTGTACCGGCTATTGAAGAAGTGGTACTTGTAGACTATTTTCAAAATTGTTATTTTCTGCTACAGTAGGTTATGTTCTGTTGGGTGTACAATTAATACAGCCAGCAGACTGGTTATAACCAGGAAGTTGTAATTTAACAAAATCAGGGTCAAGCTAAGAGCTTCACTTCAAGGGTGAAGTTGAATAGACAATAGTACAGGCCCAGTTTTCCTCTCATTAATTGATGAGGAAAACTGGGCCTTTTTATTGGTCAAAGCTCCTTAGTTGGCTAAAATCCAGGGCAATTGCCTCAGATTCACTAAGCAGGTCAATATATCTTACCGCAGAGAAGGAAGGATGAAGCACCATGAAACAACGGATTTTAACCCTCATTTTACTGGTGATTGGCTTATTTACCGTACCGTTCGTTGCCACTGGGCAATCACCCGTGCTTAACTTGTTGGGTGGCGAAAAGGCAAGTATCACCTGTCAGGGCCAAAAGTTGGTGTTGCAGCGTGAAAGTAATACCAAAGCTTCGGCTAGTTGTACGGGTAATCAAACTCTACCCCCCACCAATACTCCGGCCGCCCAATTAGCAGTTGTTAGCTTTACCCTGGTTAACGCGGATACCAACCAAGATATCGGCCCCCTCGGCAATGGGGCAATGATTAACCTGGCCCAACTACCAACCCGCAACTTGAATGTGCGGGCCAATACTACTCCGGCTACAGTGGGGAGCGTTCGTTTTGGCCTGGACAATAATGCCAACTTTAAACTTGAGAATACCGCGCCCTATGCCCTGGCCGGCGATAACAATGGCGATTACCACCCCTGGACACCCAGTGTTGGTACTCATAGCCTGACAGCAGTAGCTTTCAGCGCCATTGACGCCGGTGGCACTACCGGAGCGGAACTACGGATTAGCTTTGAGGTAGTTAATGATGGTGGGTCCGCAACGCCTGCCCCAACTTCTGTCCCAACACCCGGTTCCACAGCCACCCCTGTTTCTAGTATGCCGCTGTGCCCGGATCACGATGCTACCAAGTGGCACGGTCTTGTGGACAAAGCCCGAAACTGTCATTACGACCATACCCACAACTGGGATCCCACTATTGTTGATGATTTGTTCGGGCCGGCTGGAGCCTTATGGGGTGGACAATCTATCTCTTATCCCTGGGAAACCAATCATGAGAATCATCACAAACATAGTGGCTACAAATACGGCATCAACCGCAATTTGGGGTGCGAGTTTGGAGGAACGGGCTTTATGGCCAAGAACTGTGTTGATGCCTTCCGAGTAGAGTACCATAATGCCGGTCAGTTGGATATCCCGGTACGGTTCCACTCCTACTTCCTGGAAGCTCGTATTTGCACTACCGATGGCAGCAAATGTGGTGTGGCTCGAACCGGGGGATGGGCTGACTTTGGTATCCTCAAGTCTCCTTACCCTGGCAGTTGGATACCTTTAGCCGGACAAGATCCCGCCACCGTCAGTGACGAGCAGGCCCGCATCGAACCATACCGGACCGACAACCCACTCACGGGTGATAATAACTTCAACA
The DNA here is from genome assembly GCA_015075405.1 of Anaerolineales bacterium. GTDB lineage: Bacteria > Chloroflexota > Anaerolineae > 4572-78 > J111 > DSQQ01. Next base: position 987,056 of record JABTUK010000005.1, on the reverse strand, counting down.
ATTTGACTTATTATCGCGAACGAGCGCTCAGTGGCAAAGTTTCGGCCAGCAAACAAGGCTTTGGGTTTCATAACCAATCCTATTGGAGTACAGACTATCCCACTCGGAATCAGTATGGCTATAACAAGACAGCTTCGTTCAAATTTTGGGTTTACGATGATCCAGCCTTGGTAGATCGCAACGACCCTTTCAATCCAGTAACGATTTGCCCCAATTATGATTGCCTCTACAATAATAGCGAGCATTTGATTTACGAAGTCACAGTGAAGGTTCCGGAAAATTTAGATACGGATGGCGACGGTATTGTGACGTACAGTGGTTACACGGATCGCCAGGGCAATATTGTGCAGGGCTGCACCGCCATGAGCACAGACTGTGTGCCTCTCAGCTTTGAAAATGTGCCAGTGGGTGTAGCCACCTGGGGGAGTAACAGTGACATTGGTCTTGAAATTGTTCAGCCTGGCGGGGTTGTGGGGCCGGTAGATTTTGACGTTTCGCCCGGCAAAGAGTGGTGGATTGCTTTCCCCAATTGATGACTGACCGTTAAGGCCATTGTCAGGATTACTACTCAACCCAAACAGGGCGACACACCTTGAGTTAGGTTAAAGTGGCAATGATAAGCTAAAAAGTACAGCGCCCTGAGCCGTTGTGTTACCAAAAAATAATATCACAGTGGATATAGAGGCTGTATTTGTTCAGACAAATCAGCCTCTTTAATATCTTCACAGTTTGTAATAAGCAAGAATAACTTGTCTAACCCGCTTAACGGGAAACTACCCAATGGAGTCTGGCCGTGAAAAAAATCATTAATCTGACTGCTCTACTGATTGGTCTTCTGGTAATCACGCAAATGAACCCCCTCCAACCACAACATAAGGCTAAAGCTTCTTCATTATTACAGGAAGCCACGCCTCCGCCGGTAACAGCAAATGCCAGCAATGATTGGCCTATGTTGGCGGCCAATCCTCAACGAACTTCCTGGACTCCCGAGGAAGTCAGAGGAAATCTTAATGTTGAGTGGTATCATCCTATTGAACCCTATATTCCTTACAAGATTCAACCCATTGCCGCTAACGGCAAATTGTATATTTCTACGGCGCGTGGATTGTATACCTTCAGCGCCACCAATGGTAATCTATTATGGGTCTATCCGACAGAGTTACCTTTAGGACATTCCCCCACTATTGCCACTGTTAACAGCACAAGCATAGCTTATGTGGGTGGGTATGATCGTAAAATTCATGCCATTGATGCCAACTCTGGCCAGGCCGTTGCAGGCTATACGCCCTATCTGGCTGAGGCTGGCTTTGAAACCAATCCTTTAGTTATCAATAATACCATCTATGCCGGCAACAGAGATGGCTACTTTTATGCGCTTGATGCCATCAATGGGAACCTGCTATGGCGATACAAAACCGATGGCCCCATCCTTTTCTCGGCGGCCTATAAGAATGGAGTTCTTTATTTTGCTGCTAACGATGCTTACGCTTACGCCCTCGATGCTACCAATGGTTCTTTAATCTGGAAATCTCAAAAGTTACTGGGGGCAGGGTTCCATTCCTACTGGCCGGTTATCTATACCGAGAAGGCAACTGGAAAAGATTACGTAATTTTTTCAAGCGGCGAAAATTACCGCATGGACACCCAAAACAGTATCAAACTGCCTCACATTGAAACTGACGTCCTTTTTAAGAATATTCCCGTTGGCAATGTCATCGGCCCAAGCAGCACCGCCATACCGGGTGATTGGGTCGCCGGTACCGTGGCGATGGACGCCAGCATTATTACCAATTACTATGAAAGCCGTCCAGACCGTAGAACGGTTTTTGTGTTAAATGGAGCTACGGGACAAGAGTTTACTTTTGACTCTGACAATGACGGTAAAGCCGAATACGCTCCATTCACTTGGTCAGGCGTAACCCATGCCGGTAGTAAATATCCCCCGGTTATCAATGGTGTGGATGGGGTTTACTATCAGGGTACCGCTTATTACTCTGGCGGTTGGGTTTCACGGGGCGGCCCGGTAGGTTGGAAATTTGGCACAAAATATATTAGCCGGGTTGATACCGGCAATGGTCCTGGCGCCACCAACGGCCACGCCAGCGATGAACCTATGGCCTACTCTTCTGGCGGTAAATTAATCTACTGGAGCCTGTGTTGTGATCGGGAAGCCGGCGGCTATGATGTAACGATACCTTTAGGCCAACCCAATAGAGATTGGTACTATTTTGGTTATAGTCTAGCCAGCAATGACTTGGCGCCCGGTTATCAACAAATGTATAACGCCGGCAATGCCGCTGCCTATAACGAGGGGAATGGTTGGCAGATTTATAGTGGTAAAAATCAAAGCAAAAATGGCATTTATGGCAAACATAGCAATACCCAATCGCCTCCCATTCCTTACCAGGGCAAGCTTTTTATGCTCAAAGGCAATGCGCTTTTGGCCTTTAGCCCTGCCGGAACCAACCCCAAAACCCCTTTGCCGCTGGCTACGATTGTTCCGGCGCAGAGTACCACCCCCTCTCCAACTAAAATAGAACTAACCCAAAGATTAGAAGCCGAAGTACAAAAAATGCTGGCCGCCGGCCCGCTTCGTCCCGGGTTTCATTCCTCCGGTTTTTTTGATCTCTATGGAAACGGAGGATACAGCGATGAGCGTACCTTTGGCGAGATTTTTGATTACTTCCAGAATCCGGCTGATACCGTTTATACTCTGCTGTTAGCCTACCCGCATCTATCCTCTCCTACTCAACAGCAGGTAAAAACTTACCTGCAAACATACTATGGCCCTGGGGCGCCGTATGATTTCACCAAAATTGTCCACATTGGCTGGGGCACGGGAGCAGCCAGGGAGGCCTTTGTCATTCCGGCCGATATGTCAAGCTGGTGGGGACAACCTTACACCTCACCTTACAATCCTGCCACCCAACCAATTTGCGGTGGGTGCGGTTATTGGCAATACTTTCCTCCTTTCTCTTTCTATGGGGCCTGGAAGTATGCCCAGATTATAGGCAATAACAATCCCGCCTTTGCCAAGAACATCTTTGACCAGATGAGCGGCAAACTGGAAGCACCTTTAAGTGATAACACCTTTATCAAAAAACCTTACTGGCTCAATCAGTACATTGCCGGTTATAAAGGCTACCTGGAACTGCAAAAATTAGCGGGCTATTCACAAAATCAGAGCATCCTCACCACTTATCAACGCCTATTGAACCTGCGGGTTAACAATTTTTCTAAAGATACCCCCTATGCCCCCACCTTATATGGAGGCCCCGGCTGGGAGGAAAGTCACAATAATGCTTTTGCGGTAGCCCGGAATTTTATGTTCCTCACCCCTGAATTGGCCGACTACCTCAATCAGCATATTTATTCTCAAGTGGAAGCAGCTGTCAATGAGTACAATTATGTGGCGCCTTATTGGTTTGTATCTAAATTTGATCATTCATACGGAGAAGCAACTTTTCAGCATCTTTACGATTACCCGGCCCTGTTTCAGGCCAAGGCTTATATTCTCCAACAACCGTATGATGAATTGGTCAAATGGCTTGATGTTCCGGCCTTCTATCGAGGAGACCTGTTCTACATTCAAAATCTAGCCGCTGCCCTGGGAACAGCAGAGACCGGCTTCAGCCTAAACGTTAACCCAGCGATCCAGTTCATTGACGCCGGTAATTCGGCCACGTACAACATCCAGGTTCAGCACACCAGCACCTTTACCGAGACGGTGACGCTGCATGTGGGAAACAGTCCCTCGCCCAATCTAGTTATTGCACCTCCCGGCCCAACAACCTTTCCCAATCCGGGAGGCCAAATGACGTTAACGCTTACCGACACACACAACCCCTCATTTTCTGATGGCGTGTGGTACACTGTGCCCATCAGCGCCACCGCCGGCCAATTCATCCGAACCACCAGCATCTCTCTGCTGGTCAATGGTAAGGAAAACTTCTTGCCGGTGATCCGAAAATGATAACCCAAGCAAGAGTGGCCAGGCTCATAAGCCTTTTTATGATAATGGCGGTTGGCGTAGGGTTACTTTTTTCGACCGGCCTGGACAAAATTAGCCTCGTTCAGGCTCAAACGCCAGAACAGAGCGAGGTTAGCAGCGCCGCCGGCCCAAAAATTAACAGCATAACCACCAACTCTGCCGCTTATCCGGCCAACCAAATTCCCAAGTATGCCAAATTTGAAATCAGCTTTCAGGTAAACAACACGATAGCTGGAAACTTTCAATTGCCCTATGATCCCCATCCACCATACGGCATTGACCTGACTTACCCAAAATATCAAGGCATCAGTGTAGATGCTCTCTTCTTACCGCCTGGCCAAACAAACTGGACCAACGCTTACCAACAACCGGCTTTTTACTATCAAGGTTTTGACGACCAGATCAAAAAAGATCGGGACAATCTTGATCGAGAATGGTATTATCCTACCGGCCAGTTTGCCTGGAAAGTGCGGTTTGCTCCCAACCAACCGGGAACCTGGCAATTTAAGCTCAAAGCCCAGGATGCTTCTGGTTATACTGAGACCAGCACCCAGAGTTTTAGCGTGACTCCTTCATCAAACCCAGGGTTTATCAAAGTTAGCCCCACCGACCCCAGATATTTTGAGTTTGATGAGGGCACACCTTTCTATGGACTTGGTTTTGCCTACGGCCCTAATGGTCCGCCCCTGGGTAATCCAACCCTAAACGATGAGGCTAATTTTCAACGCTTTCAGCAAAACCATGTTAATCTCTTGCGGATGTGGATTAGCAACATTTATGGCACAGCCTGGAATCGGTATTTGGGCGGCCGGAATCTCTACGATGGTTATCTGCCCAGGTCAGCCCTGTTACCGTTAACCAACGGCAGCCGGACCACACTGACTACCTTTCTGGATTATGAACCTGAGGGCGACACGGGCTGGTTTGACGCCTGCCGCTTTGAATTTTGGGACGATCCCGAGGCGGTCAAACAAAATACCAATTACCGTCTCAGAATAAAATATCGCGGGGTAGCCATAGCCGGTCCCCGCGATACTGCTTATGCCAATTATGGTTTAGTAGGCAAGCTAGGTAGTTGGATTGATAACTGTTACCAACCGGGCGCTGGCGCTGTTGTAACCAGCTATGGCCTTAACAATTCGGACTGGCAATATATTGAAGGCATGTGGAATTCCGGCAGCAACAACTTTTTGCCACGCCTCTACCTGGGGCTGGAAAATGTTACGGCCGGCGCAGCTTATGTTGACTCAGTGTCTCTCCAAGAGGATTTGGGAAATGGGCAATATGGCCCGGAGATCATGGTCGAACCCTCGATGGAGTACGAACTCTACTTTCCCCAAAGAGAAGCCTATGCCCTTGATAAATTGGTAGGGTTGGCCGAAAAATACGGTATTTACCTGAAGCTTGTGTTGATGGATAAGGGCGACAGTTTATACGGGAAAATCCAAGATAACGGTGATTTTGTTATCTCAGGCCCCGATAACAGCGATGGGTTTTATGGGGTGGGCCGAACTCTCAACAAAACACGCTGGTTGCAACAGGCCTGGTGGCGGTATCTCCAGGCCAGGTGGGGTTACTCACCTAACATTCATTCCTGGGAAGTCACCAATGAAGGGGACCCTTTTAATGATAATCACTACACGCTCACCGATGAATTAGGTAAGTACATGCACTGTCAAGCCTTTAACGCTCCGGTTGCCTCCGGCGACGGCAAAAAATGCGCCTATAACCATCCCAATGATCACCTGGTTACCACCAGTTTTTGGCACTCTTTTCCAGGCGAACAATTCTGGGGTAATCCAAAGTATCCCAATGTGGATTATGCCGACGTTCACGCTTATGTGAGTACCGGCTGGCTCAACGATCCTGTTTATGAGAGCGATACCGCGCAGTTCCATCTTGATTACAGCGCCAATGTTCGCAGCAATATTGATTGGTATACCAACCAAAATAATATCCCCACCAAGCCGGTAATCAGAGGCGAAACGGGCATTGATTTTATTAATCAGCAAACTGAACAGCCAGATTTAGCCCTGGACAACGGAGGCGTTTGGCTGCACAACCTCCTGTGGTCAAGTCTGGATTCAGGAGCCTTAACTGAATTGTATTGGTGGAAAGAGAATATCAGAAACCAAACAGGCCCGGATGGACAACCGGGCCTGTATGAAATCTATAGCACCTTTTACAATTTTGTCAGCACTGTCCCGCTCAACAACGGTCATTACCAGGATTTAGCCGCTACTGTTACCAACCCCAATTTACGCATTATCGGCCAAAAAGATTTAGCCAACCAAAAAGCTTACCTCTGGATTCAGAACAAACAGTATACCTGGAGGAATGTCGTTGATGGTGTTTCAATTCTCCCCAGGTCGGGAACTATAACTGTTCCCGGTTTTCGCAGGGGACAGACCTACACCATAGAGTGGTGGAATACTAAAGCCACCTCGCCCACGCCACAAATTATCAAAACCGAAACCGTGATTGCCCAACCTAACGGCGACCTTACCATAAACGTTAACAACTTAGCCGATGATACGGCCCTTAAAATTTTTACCCTCTCTTCTATTTACCTACCCTTTATTCTCAGGCAATCCGATCCATAAAAACGAAACCAGCGGATTAATAGTCAGGGCTGTAACCATTCTCTTCCACGTAAATCACTTTGCTGCCCTGCGGACAAAAGTTGAAAGGAATAGGCCGGAGTTCCGGCAAGGCGCGACAAATACTGGTGTGATGAGCTGGGTCGGCATAGAACAGCAAAAAGCCGCCGCCGCCTGCGCCCAACAATTTGCCGCCGATAGCCCCGGCGGCTCTGGCCCGTTCATACCAATGGTCAATTTTGTTGTTACTGATACTGCTGGCTAACTTACGCTTTTCTAGCCAGCCCGCATGCAGAATCTCGCCAAAAGCGTCTATATCTTCCCGGCCCAGGGCTTCGCACAATTGACTGGCCAAGCTTACCATCCGTCGCAGCGAAGCACGTTTTTCCTCGCTGGAGCGAGTAGCCTCACCTTGCTCCGCTAAGATGCCATCGGCGCTGCGGGTTAGGCCGGTATAAAGCAATAATAGTCTTGACTCCAGTTTCTTGCGGGTACTGGGCGAACAAATGACCGGATCGGTAAAAACACTCCCATCCGGGTTGAAGCGAATATATTGCAGTCCGCCATAAGCCGCAATGTATTGGTCCTGCTTGCCAATGGGTTTGCGGCAGCGATCCAACTCAATATGACATGCCTCATCTGCTAATCGTTCGGCTCCGGCCATGTGTCCCTTATAAGCATATAAAGCATTTAAAAGGCCCACTGAATAGCTACTGGAAGACCCCAAACCCGTGCCTTGGTGAGGAATATCAGAAATAGAGGTTATTTCGATGCCCTGGTGAATATTGAGCAAATAGAGAGCTTCTCGAATCAATTCATGCTTAAGTTCACCAACACTATCTACAATTTCAGTAACAGAATAACTGGCTCGAATCTTATGGTCAAACTTTGGGTTGACAGTGATATAGATGTATTTATCAATCGCAGTGCTGACAACTGCACCTTGCTCTTGTTCATAAAAAGCAGGTAGGTCGCTACCACCACCGGCAAAGCTGATGCGTAAGGGGGTTCGGGTAATAATCATATAATCATCCTTAAAATAGACTTGTTAAGTGAAATTCATCCTGTAGGCATCAAGCCATCTTTTACTATGGAGGAGAAGTTTTCTAGGACAACTAACTACTACAACCATGCCCATGGCGTCAAACGTTGAGCCACGCAACGTGAATAATATTTCCAGCGATTTATTCCCTGAGAAAAATTTTGACCATCAAAACCTCTAAAACCATCAATAAAAGGTACGGTGGTGTATCTATTAACCACTCTTAGAGGAGGTGAAACTCGATCCAACAATTCCCGAAAGCGCACTTCAGCTTCACCATGTTGATCAGCCCTGAGTTCTTGGTAAATGTTCTTTATGACTGACTCGTAGCCTGTAGTTGTCCAGGCCAGTAAGAACAAATCCATCCATTTGAGGAATTTAGGCTTAGAAATAGGTCTGGTCAGACCCACCCGAAAGTTACAATATATATCAAATAGCCGCGGTCTTTGCCTGATAACTTCACTCAAATTTTTTACCACATAACGCCCCGTCACCTTCCAAATCACTGCCTTAGACATTTCGGCGCTCAGCAGCCGAGAATTTGACATGGCATAATCAACCAGCTTAAATTCGCCATAACCCTTGCCGTATTCAGCGGGATAATCAAGCCCATAAAAACTTATCAACTCGACCCGATCTTGCAAGCCGTTGCGGTGAACTAACTCATGTAATCTTGAGATATCCGCATTGGAGTTTTCCGCAAAGACAATATAATCTACACCTTTGCCAATGAGCGTTAGATAAAAGGCCAGCGCTCGCTCATAGTCAAGAAGACGAAGACCTGGATCGGTAAGAACTAAATTAGGAACGTGAGAAGGTGGTATGACCGTGGCTGAAAGCAGCAAGATTTGGTATGACTCACCCATATTATTACCCCGAAAAACAGATGCTAAGCGTGGCTCAAATCGAATCACTCAATATCAAGGCACAACCTCTCAGCCTGCATTTGTTGTGCTCACAATTGTAACCGGTCCTCGATTAAGTAATTTTCAAGAAAAACATGTCATTTCGACCGAAGGGAGAAATCTCTACAGACTCGCTTTTCAGCGTACATCTCAGGGATTTCTCGTCGTTCCTCCTCGAAATGACATGTTTCGTCTTTGTTACAAGTTAAAAATGAAAATTACTTAACTACGAATGAATGATAAGGTTTGCAGCCCGGCATCTACGGCGCTTTTGAAACCGGCCCAGGTATTGAGACCTTTCAGGATGGTCAAGATAGGCTCAGGGCGAAGCGCCCACTCACGGGTAGCTCGCTTTTGCCAGTAGTTCAACTGCTCTGCTGATAAATTCTCGTAATCCAGTACGGTGGATTTATCCATATCCACCTGCTCCCAATTGGTGCCGGGGCGGAACCAACCATTTTCAACGACTTCATAAAAGAAAGGCGTGCCGGGATACGGAGCGGCAATATGAAAGATAGCCACGTTGAGCGGTAAAGTTTTTGAAAAGGCAATGGTCTGCTTAATGGTTTCTTCGGTTTCGCCGGGCAGGCCAATAATGAAATAGCCAAAGTTTTTGATACCGGCGTTTCTGGCCCATTGGAGGGCTTGCTTGGCCTTATCAGGTGAAGCGCCTTTTCTGGCCCGCTTCAACACTTCTTCAGAGCCGCTTTCGATGCCCCACGAAATCATATGACAGCCGGCTTTACCCATCATGGTCAGCATCTCTTCGTCCACATAATCAACCCGGCTGTTGGACATCCACTTCATCTCAATCTTTTCTTCAATCATGGCCTTGCAGATGCTCATAACCTGCTCGCGGCTTACCGTAAACAGGTCGGCATACATCATAACGTTGTTAATACCGAGTTTTTTCAATGACCAAAGTTCGGCCATGATATTTTCGGCAGAGCGGGTGCGTACCGCGTAGTTGTAGCTGACGTGCTTAATGCAGTATTTGCAGCCCGCCGGGCAACCTCGGCTGGGCACGATAAAGGAATACGGTCCTTTGATCAAAGGCATGCGGTAAGTATCGAGCGGCAGCAAATGGTGCATCGGCAAGGGCAATTCGTCGAGATTAGGAATAAAAGGCCGGTCAATATTGACCTTAATTTGCCCGTTACAGCGCCAGGCCAGGCCCTTGATCGAACTGAGATCGCCCCGTGTGACCATTTCAAGCGAAATGGGGGTGCGTAAAGGGTCGGCTTTTTGCATCAAACTTTCCATTAACTCGTTTTGGCCAGTGTTCCCCTCAAGCGCGTCTACCAATTCCCGCAGGGTCAGTTCTGGCTCACCCCGTAGTACATAGTCGAGGGCCGGGAAATCGGTTAAAGTATTGACGGTATTGGGGGTCACGTGGGTGCCAAAGGCAATGGTTTTGGCGCCTTTGGCCTTGGCCAGAAAAACACCGTACATATCGTTGGTCAGCGTCGGCGCTGTAACCTGGGTTAGATAATATTTGGGCCGCTTCGTTTCCAGCAATTTTTCAAATTCCGGCCAACTCATACGGGTGGCAATAGCATCCACCACTTCCACTTTGTAATCGGGATGCAAACAGGCGGCCATGGTGGCCAGCGATACTTGCGGCCAAACCATGTTTTCGCGCGATTTACGGCCAACCCGGTGCTGCGAGCGGATCCAAATCCCACCATCGGGGGCTGGTGGGTTGACCAGTAAAATATCCACGGCGTCTGGCCCGCGCTGAGCTTTAGTTGGCTCCTGCATCATGGCACTGATGTCAGGAAATTCAGCTGGGCGCATTTTTTTAATGGGTCGTGTGCCGAGATTAATCCAATCTGTTGACATAATTGTTCCCCTTATCAATTAAATCAGTAATTTAGTGGCGGCCATTGGTGTTGAATTTACCCAAATCTTGTTGAGCTTTGGCATCGCGTTTGGTCAACTCTGATAAAACCAGGGTTAGCAGCCAGGAGGTAATCAGTTGCAGACCGGTCAAGACCAGGATGGTGCTGGAGGCCGGGGCAAACCAGGGGGCGACTTCTGGTTTGCGCTTAGAGCGATCCCAGCGCTGCCAGACCGACAGGCTGTAAATGAGTCCACCTGCCAGCATCGAACCCAAGCCAAGCCAGCCAAAATGCTTTTCCAATGGTTTGTTGAACAACGGTTTGCCAAATACGCCCTGACGAATAGGGCGCTTATGAAAGAGTGAAACCAGGTAGTTAAAAACCGCGCCGATGGAGAAGATATTAACCCCCGCCGAACCTAACACCAGGCCGACAAACCAGGAAACGAGTTGTGAGTCTTCTCGTTTGGCTTTACTGCGGCTGAGGGTACGCCATAATGTAGACAAACCACCCAACCCAATCAGGCCGACACCGACCAAGCCAAATACGCGAGCGGGATTGTAAGTCAGTGCTGTCATTAAGATGGTGTTGAGAAATCGGAGGCCGTCCCGAACTACACTCAGCTTGGAACGACCCACCCGTTCCGAATAGGTAATTGGCACTTCAACGATGCTCAAATCCTCATACATGGCCCGAGTGCTCATCACCGGGGTAAAATTAAGCCCATCCGGCAGGGGATATAGCTTGGCTAAAGCTTCCCGGCGGAGGACGCGTTGACCACTGGCGCTATCGGTCACGTGGCGATTGCTGATCACGCTGACTAACCCGGCAAAAATAGTATTACCAATCCGACGCACCAACGGCATCTCGCTGTCAGCGCCCGCCATCCGCGACCCCACCACTACATCGGCTCGGCCTTCGACAATAGGCCGGCAGAGACTGGGGTAAGACTCCGGTGGATAGGTACCATCAGCGTCGAGAAATGCCAGTAGATTACCTTTCGCCCGGCGAAAGCCGGTTTTAATGGCTGCGCCGTAACCCTGGTTGACCGGATGTCTAACTAAAACTACTTCAGGATAACCGGCCACAATTTCAGGGGTGCGGTCCTGAGAACCATCATCAACAATGATCAATTCCAATTCTGAGACACCGGCTTCAGCCAGTGGCTCTTTGACCGCCAACACCCGTTCAATGATGTCAGCAATGCCATTTTCTTCATTCAAGGCGGGGATAACAACTGATAAGGTATTCACTACTTTAGGTCTCCTAATAAAAACAACAAGGATAACTGGCTAACTATGGAAGATTGTAACATGGTCAGGTTTGAATTGAGTTTGAAGCACTTGTGAGATTTATAGAGCTTTTGGCTGGACTAATTTATTGGCGAATTTCTTCTAACGCCCCAAAAAACACTTCTACCTGACGATGGTTAGCGCTCAATTCACGCCGGTCTCTGATCGGTTTGGCCGGCGTGCCAACGGCAATACTAAAGGGGGGTATATTGCTGGTCACAACGGCGCCAGCGCCAATTACGCTGCCCTGACCGACAGTTACACCATCAACTATAGTGGCCCCTGCGCCGATCCAGACATCATCTTCAATAACAATCCCCTGCGCCGTGATGCCCTGCTCTCGAATGGGACGTTTGGGGTCCTGGTAAACGTGGTTCACCGCGACAATTTGCACCATTGGCCCGGTATAAACGCCATTGCCAATACGCACCCCACCCTGTCCACGGACAACATTAAATTCACCAATGAAGCAGTTGCTACCAATGGTAATTCCGGCCTGGGGTAAATTGCGAAAGTTAAAAACATGGAGCATAGTATGGTGCATCACAAAAGTGCTGTCGCCAATCGAAATACCACCGGGTAGGGCATGGAGATAAACCCCTTGATCCAAATAAACACCCTTGCCCAGTTTGATGCCATTGGCATGGGCAATCCGCACCCCAACCTCAATGGCAGGTACGCCATTTAATTTCATAATCAGCCGGTAGAAAAGACCCCGCAGCCCAATCCCTATAACTGTGGGGACCCAACTACACAGACCCAACACTAATTGCTCCAAAATATAAACGGGCCAGCTTGAAGCCTGTCCGCGCAGGTAATAGCTTAATTGTTCTCTCATAAACAGGACATCCTTAAAAACTGCTCATCAGATACCCTAAGTTCTGCCTTCAGGATATAGTTGGTCGCCTCAGCCAAAGTGCTAGCAATTGTCACAAAATGCCCGCCGGGAGGGTGAAGCGTGGCCAGGAGTTGTTCCTTGCCTCGGCCGGTCAGTACCAAAATATTATGGCAGCCCACCTGTTGCCCCGCCTGAATATCAGTTGCGGCATCACCAATCAAATAGCAGTCGGTGAGATCGAGGTTCATCTCTGCCGCCGCCTGCAACAGCATACCAGGCTTCGGCTTGCGACAATCACATTCATCTTCAGGGCGATGAGGACAGTAGATGATCCGATCAATACGCCCATCGTTAGCCGTAATTTCAGCAACCATGCGCTGATGAATATCTTCAAGCGCCTCAGTTGTCATCAGTCTCCGGCCAATGGCAGCTTGATTTGTTATCACAATAATTGAAAAATCCAGCCGGCTGAGCCTGGCTAGACTTTCTTTGACTCCCGGCAGAAATTCAAATTCTTGCCAGTTTTTGACATGGTCAATTCGATTTTCGCAGATAACACCGTCACGGTCGAGAAAAATAGCGCGCAATTTGATTCACGTCTCTGGAAAGGTTGTATTTAAGTTATGCGATAAGGTATACCAAATTTTCATGATAAAGCAATGAGAAGACAGTTAGAAAAAGGTTAGAAAAATACTCCTAATCCAATTCTAACGACAAATTATTCTCTACTGCGCTTCTAATAAGTTGTCTAAATCATTCTGTGCTTCTGCTACATTGGCCATGCAGTTTGTCACCAAAACTATACCGGTCTCTTTGGCGCCACTATCAGGTTGGTCAAACCATTGTTCCAGCAGGTCCAGGGCTTTTGTACAACCGGCTAACCCCTTTACCAGCTTTTGATGAACCGGTTGGGCCGCGGGAGGTGGGGTTAGATTACTAATTTGGCTCACAAGCTGCCTCGTTTTGGGAGCAAAATCTGAGAACTCAGCTTGAAAATCCTCACGGCTCAACGTTCCATTACCGTAGGCCATAGCTGCGGCCCCAAATTCTTCGACAGCACTTGACATTTGTTGGCTCAAACTCGTCACAGTTTTTCCGTAAGGTGTTAGTAAATCAGGAGCTTGATCAGTTGGGGTGACTGGACTCCCTGCATTTTCCGGATTGCCGCTTTGCCCGGTGTTGTTATTATTGAATTCTCCCCCTAAAGTCCCGGCATCAGCTTCATCCATAGAAACGGTTTCCGCTGTACCAATACCTACAGGTAATTCAAAGTTCGGCAGATTCAGCTCCGCTGTAGGAGGTTCAGTCAGGTTCGCAGTTTGGTTACAACTAGCAGTTGATTGTTCAGAAGAAAGACAAATGAACACAAGTTTATCTTCAGCTAAGGCCGGAACAGGATCAGTCCGGTTAACCGAAACTTGCGGCGATGTCACCTCTCTTTGGATTTGACCACCCTGCCAATGCAGCTTAACCAGGCCCATATCTTTGGCAAACCAATAAACATTGGTCAGGTTAATTGTCTCAACTGCCGGTATAGTTTGATCAGCAATATTAAAATCAATATTCAGTTCGAACTTCAATTTTTGTTCTATTCGTACTGCCTTTTGCGGACCTGTTGGCGTCTCTACTGTCTCAAAACCTGTTGAAGTGTAAACAGCTTCGGCTTGACCCCGAGCAATTTTGCCTATAACAGGCTGTTCGCCCTGATTGGCATTAACCGTGCCGTTGATATCAAAACCTTGAGTCCATGAAGTACCGGCTGATTCCATCAACTCAGGCTGGGGTAGAAATACTCCGCGAGGATTGTTAAATTGTAAATCGCCCAACTCAACAATTCGGCGCATATCACCAAGATAACTACCGCCTAAACCTTCTGGTTGGCATGCCACATTAAACTGGATATCCTGTTCTTCATAGCGAGTAGTGACCACAACTTGTTCAGTCGAGACTGTTTCGACGCGCTCCAGGTATGAGGTATCTGGACTATTATACGTCCAGGTACTGCCAGACTGTACCGGCCAATAAGGGTGTTCACATAAACCCAAATCAGCTTTGATCACCAGGTTATCTGCTGAAGTCGCTGCCGCAGCTTCGTCTGCCTTTGACTGAGGGGCGGATTCTGTTATAGGGATATTGTTTGCAGTTTCATCATAACCAGCCGTGGAATTTAGCGTATCTGTTTTTTCTGCCGCTGCCGCTTCACTTTGAAAACTGAGACGATTTCTGAGGCGGACCACATCTAACTTTGCTTGTTCAAGATAGCTGGCTAGAGGGGTCTTGGACACGGCAATCTCGACAGGCACGGTTGTATCTAGCTGGACCACCGTATCCACTTTGATAGTTTGATTGAAATCTAACGGCACAATGGTATCAATAGGGAAATCGGCCTTAATCGGCACATTTAGCATGATTTCTCCTGCCGGAGTTTTAAATGGCAGGTTCATCTCCTGGTCAATGGGAATGACCGCTTTGATGGGGATGTCCATCTTCTGATTAAAGGGCACATCTGCCTTGAGAGGTACTCCCTGGTTGATCTGGACATCGTAAACAACTACCTCTTCAGATAATTTGTCCAGAGTTACCTCGGCTTTACTCAAAGCTTCAATAGCAGTTAGCCGGGCTAAATTGAGAGCATAGAGCAAAGCCAAATTCAAGATAAATAAACTAATGACTACTCCCCACAGAATTGAATTTGATATCGGTACTCGCTCATTTTGTCGCATAGTTTTATCCCCTCCCCACACAGTTAATTTTATTTAAGCACAGCGGGCAGAAAATTTAAGCTAAATTCGGCAGTCGTTTCGGCTGCGGCCATTTTAATTGAGCTAATTGGATTTCCTAGAATGGTTCCCTCTACTTCGAGGCCAACACCTTCTTCCAACCAGCCGCCCAATGTGTGCTTAGTATTGCTAATAAACTGGCCTGGTGGCACAGAAACTTGTATATCCACAGCATCATTTGGCTGGTTCACCCCCGCCGTTAACCGCCATTTCATGCCGGTACTCTGTTTAGAGCCGGCACTGGTCGGCAAGTTTTGCCAGGCTAAGGTAGTAACTTCGAGTGGCGCCGCAATGCTATTGTTATCTTGCTCCGTTAGAGATAAGACTACTTGCCAGGAAGCTCCGCTATAACGGGCAATTGTCAAACCCCAGAACGGGCCTTGTGTATCTTCAATTCGCCAGGCAGAAACCCAGGCGGGTCCATCATTTAACTCAACTGCTACGGCAAACCAATAGTGGTCGTAATCATCCGTTGAGTCTGCTGCCTGTACCGCTTCAGCCGAAACAGGCGAGTGGCCCAGTTCACCCTGGTGTCCCAGCCAAGCACCAAACCCGGTCATTACGTGGGAGGCTGACGACACTCGCCGCAGCCCTTGCATATCAACCCTGGCGACACCCTTTTCTTGCCCATTTATTTCAATACTGGTCCAGTCACCGTGATAATCAGAGTTAATATAGATACCTGCAATTTGGCCCACATGAATGTTACCACTACCGCCTTCTGGAATTAAAGAGCCTTGCGGTTTCAAAACCACATTGGTTAAGGTCAATTCAGGGGTAGTTACGGTTAATTTATATACCTGCTGACCAGGTTGGTCGTCCCATTGCCAGGTAGCCAGTGTTTGGGCATTTTCATCTTGAAACGAATAGGTTGCTGAAGCGGAATCATAAAAATCATTAGTTAAGACGCCGGTATAGGTTTTGCCGGCATACTCTTGATTACCATTAAAATTTTGACGCTGCACCGAAAACTGTAATGACTCGGCGCCTGTAATTTTAATGGCCGACATCGAAATAATAAAGCCAAAATCTTGACTACTATCCAAAATTCTACCGGCAGCATAGCGCCATTCAATCGGCAGGGTATTTTGAGGTTGCCATTTTTCCAGTCTATTAACCGCAGTGGCTTTTATCTTCGATCCAACAGGCAACGAGACGGATAAAGGCCAAAGGGTTACAAGACCGGCTAACTTTAGAAATTCTCTACGATCCATGGTGGCACATTGTATTCATCCAATTTTACCTTCAATGTAACTGCTCAGCCATGTCATTTCGACTGCAAGGAGAAATCTCCACCACCTCGCTTTTAACCATTGCCCCCAGAGGATTTCTCGACCTTCGGTCTCGAAATGACATGAGACTAAGTAGTAACCCCTCAACTACCTTTAAGAATAAGGGGTAAAAAGAGTTGTGAACAGGGGCCTGCTTGTTCACCGGCGCAAATTTGGAGCGGTTCAAAGAAATAAGCCTCGAAAGTGGTACCCATGTTGCCTGACCCACCGCTCGCTGGTGAAAGAAAATACAGAATATTTTTGGTGGTAAAATTTTTATTAACATTCCCCTCAATCACGAAACCTGAGTCGCCATAGGAAACATTATCACCTGTTTTAGCCGTACCATCACACTCAGCAGTACCCTCACAATAATAATTTTTCTGGGTATTTCCACCGACCTTCGAGAGATCAGTTACTTGAATCATTCTTCCTGTTGTCTGGCTAACCTGGAACCATCTACTCAGTGGGGTTTGGACAACTGAATCGGGGTTACTATCAATTGTAACACCGCCCGGCACGTTAACATTGTAGAAAGTAGCACCAGAAGCCGCACTGTTCAAATCCATTGAAGTACGCACTTTGGAGATACTAAGGCTGCTGCTGACATTAGCAGTTGTCTGTAACAGTGAAGCATAAGCTAAATAGGTATTAGCCAAATTAGCCAATCCAGCCGGCGCGGTAGCTGTCTGTAAAAGAATAACTCGCACTGGACCATCTTTAATCAAAAGTGGCACAGGGGTTCCCAGGTCATTCTCAGTCTTAGTTCCAAAAAGGGGGAGAGAAATCCGCAGTTTAGTTCGGTCAAGAATATTACTGCTACTCCCGTTCAGCGTTAGCTCGTCAAATCCTACGTAGGTTGCGGCTAAACCCAACTTGTAATTGGTTGCGCTAATAACCTGAGTAGCGCTAATATAGTTAACATAGTCTCCAACAGGAGCAGAGAGCGTACCAGAGCGAACTAAGTAAGCCCAACCTTTCTTGGTCGGCTCCAGTGGATCGGTGACTTTAATTTCATACCAGGTAGCGCTAATAGGTAGGGTATTGGTTAATACTGTTGTATCAGCGGCCCGATTACCCAAATCTTTAGCCATGAAGACAATTTCATCATTGTTATCCAATAAACCATCTTCACTACTGGTATAATCTTCAGCCGATGTTACCTCATCTACCTGAACAGGTATCCGTCCTCCCAAGCCACTATTAGTAAAGGTATAAATAAACAGATGCTGAATCGGAGCATTGAGCAGCGCCTTTACCTGTATTCCTTTGACGACAACTGGTTCCACATTCCTGTCCAGAGTTTTTTGTTCACCTGCCGCTTGAACTACATTCAAGCTGATTAATCCCATTACTGCAATTACTATTAACCAGAAATACAAAAGCCCTAAGGATTTAGCCTTTGTCATTTTATTTCTATTTGCTCCAATAAGGGTAATGGGGGTAACTCTGGGGAAGTACTGTTGCCGACAACGCAGACACACTTTAATGAGTGGCGGCCATAGCCATAGATTGGCTGCGAATAGTAGCGCAGATACAATGCTCTAAAATCAAATGACCATCTTCCTGTTGCTCAATACTGGGGCTGGGCGCCTGGATACATATATCCACCATAGATTTCAGTTGCCCCCCCTCATCGCCGGTAAAGCCAATAGTGATAGCCCCGCGCTGGCGAGCCAGTTCCATTGCCCTCAGAACGTTGCCAGAGTTACCGCTGCAACTGATACCAATGACCACATCACCGGCTTCAACCAGCGGGCCCAGTTGAGCAGCAAAAACATTATTATATGAAGTGTCGTTGGCCCAGGCGGTCATCAAGGCCATATTATCGGTTAAACCAATAACCCGAAACGGGGGTGCGCCAGGAACCTGAGTATTCTTGGCCAGATCACAGGCAAAATGGGAAGCGGTCGAAGCGCTGCCGCCGTTGCCAAAGATAAAAACTTTTTTGCCCTGGCGAGCGCTTTGCAGCAACAGGTCAACCACTTGCTCAATCAAATCGGCGGGGAAGTTGGCAACCATTTCTTGCAATTGATTGAAATAGGTTTGGATATGGTGAGTAGTAGATTGCATTTTTTTCCTTCTTAAACTAATGGACCATGCTGGCGACAATCCGGTTGGCTTCTTCGTATTTCTCCGGCAGGCCGATATCTATCAATAAATCTTCGATGACGTAGCCCGCCACCTGAAGCTTATCACGCAACAGGCCGGGGAAAACATCATGACCAAAATCATATACCATGTCAACTGGAATTCGATCCAGTATTTCTGGTTCAAGCACATAAATGCCGGCGTTGGCCAGATTAGAAAAAACTTGGTCGCGGGGCGGCTTCTCGACAAAGCGCACGATATTTTGGGCTTCATCCAATTGCACGATACCCCGGTTCCAAGGATCAGGTACATGGTAAAGGCCCATTGTTGCTAAAGCCCCGGTACGGCGATGCAGGTCAATCATGGGCCGCAGATCGGTCCAGGTTAAAAGGTCACCATAAAAGACCACAAAAGTATCATCAAAAAAAGCTTGCAGCCGCTTAACGCCCCCGGCCGAACCCAGCAACTGTTCTTCAACCGAGTAGCGCAACTGAACCCCGCAGCGGCTGCCATCGCCAAAATAATCCATCACCACTTGGGGCAGATGATACAGGTTGATGGCCAATTCGGTGATGCCGTTATTCCGCAAGTAGTTAAGAGTATGTTCCAGAAGTGGCCGGTCGGCTATAGGCAGCATGGGTTTGGGGATATGGTTGGTAAGGGGTCGCAGCCGCCGTCCCTCGCCAGCAGCTAAAATCATCCCTTTCATTAATAAGCCCCACGCGATTTCAACACGGCCGGGATTGTTTGCCATAAGATGAACAGATCAAACCAGATGCTGTAGTTGCGGATATAGTTCATATCCAGCATAACCCGCTCTTCGTAGCTCACATCGCTGCGCCCACTGACTTGCCATAGGCCGGTAATGCCCGGTTTGACAGTGGAGAGGTTCATGCGGAACTTACCATAACGCGCCCGCTCTTCGGCGGTGATCATACGTGGCCCGACCAGGCTCATCTGCCCCAGCAGCACGTTGATGAGTTGGGGCAATTCATCCAGGCTGGTACGGCGCAAGAAACGGCCAATGCGGGTCACGCGCGGATCATTTTTGAGTTTGTGGTTCATCTCAAACTCGCGGCGCAGTTCGGGGTCACGAGACAAGCGCTCGTCGGCGTCAACGTACATGGTGCGAAATTTGAAGGCGTTGAAACCCTTGCCGCCGACACCCACCACCCGGCGCAGGTGAAAAATTGGGCCGGGCGAGTCGAGCCGGATGGCAATAGCGATGGCCAGCATAATCGGTAGAAATACCAACAGGGAAATGATAGAAAGGGTCAGATCAAGCATGCTTTTCATCGTCATATCCACGCCGGTAAGCCGCACTTTGTTGACGCTTAGCAGGGGCACATTGCCAAACTCTTGCACTTCCACACCTGTGGTTAACAGTTCATATATACCGGAAGACATACGAATGGTGATATTGTCCTCGGAGCCGAAAGCGGTAAAGAGCTGCAACAGTTTCTCGCGCGGCAGGGCAGTGGAGGCAACAATAATTTCCTGGATACCATGCTGCCTGACAAGAGAACTAAGGGTATCTACCGAACCCAGCACAGGGACATTCGGCAGCAGTTCACTTCCTGGCCCCAGTTCATCATCGGCAAAACCAGCTAACCAGACGCCAGCTTTAGGATTGGCCTGAAGTTGTTCAGCAATAGCCAGGCCTTCTTCATTAGCCCCAATAATCAGGGCCGCAGTGAGAAAACGGCCGTTGGCTCGCAGGTTTTGCACAATCCGCCGCAAGACAAAGCGACCAATGATGACCCCCAAGCTAACCAGTAGCCAAGACAATAGAACCCAGGCCCGGGCAATATTGGTTTCGCCAAAAAAGATAAACAGGATCATAAGCATCATAGCAAAGGTTGAGGCATTAAAAGACTTGGCGTACTCGCGTGTTCCGGCAAACAAATTTTTGAAATCATACAGACCAAACAGGCGAAAAACAATGATCCAGGCGGGGGCAATGAGGAAAACCAGATTTTGATAGAAATCTGTGGGAACTACTTCATGTCGATAAAACCAGACAAAGCCAATTTGAAACCGGATAGCGTAAGCCAGCCAAAAACCCAATAACACCATGGTTAGATCAAGACAAACCAACCCAATGATTAGCAAAAGCCGTTCGGCCCAGCGCGCATTGATGGCCACGGGTAAGGGGTTGACTAATTGGTAAGTCGCCTGCGTCATCTTTACTCTCCTATGGATGTAAGAATTCAAAAGTGGGGCTTCTGTTTAACTTACAATCCATAGTCTAACAATATTTAATCATAAAGCCGTGTGAGGAAACTTAGAAAAAAGTTAGAAAATTAAAAACACAGGAGTCCAAAGCGCATTTTGGACTCCTATGGTCAATTTATAGGTGTCCAGAAAAATTCTCTCTCAACCATCAAGGTAGCAGGTAGCAAGGTAGCACAAATTTATGACCTGCTACATGCTACTTGCTACCTGTTTTAGTGGCGAAAACTTTTCTGGATCGCTATATAATATGAACAAGTTAGAAAATAAGGGGCAGAAGTTAAGGCATTATCCACTTTTCTCTCTACCACTACCTTTTAGGCCAATTGCGTTAACATTTTTGGTTCACGAAGCCGATAGCCGATACCCCATTCTGCCAGAAGATAACGAGGTTTCTTGGGATGATCCTCTATTTTATTGCGCAAGTAGTGAATATATACTTTGAGGGAGGCGATCGTGGCCCCTCCCTCGGTGCCCCACACTTCACGGATCAATTCGTCGTGCGTAACAACCCGGCCCACATTGCGCAGCAAAATCGAGAGCAACCGAAATTCGGTGGGGGTTAATTGCACAAACTCACCACGCACTGCCACATGGCGTCGCTCCAAATCAATCAACAATTGGCCGTCGTCATATACCAGCGGCATCTCACTGTCATCAGTTTGGCCATTGCGGCGTAAAAGGGTGCGAATTTTGGCTAAAAAGATGGGTACGGCAAACGGCTTGCGTAAATAGTCGTCGGCTCCCATTTCCAGGGAACGGATAACACTCCGCTCGTCATGCCGGTGGCTCATCATCAAAATAGATTGAATACCCAACTCGCGCAGACGGCGACAGGTTTCAAATCCATCCAGAACCGGCATAATTAAATCCACAATCACCAGATCGGGCATTTGTCTTGCTGCCACTTCCAAACCGGCGGAGCCACTCTCAGCTACCAAAACCTGATAGCCTTCATTTTCAAGAAAAAGCTTTAGAAGTTGAAGGATGGTTGGATCATCATCTATAAGCAGGATTTTTGTCGGCATATTACCTCCATACAGGCAAAGAAAAGCTAAATCGTGACCCCTTACCGGGTTGGCTCTCAACCCAAACACGGCCATTTTGCAATTCAATTAATCGCTTAGTACTGTAAAGGCCCAGGTTGTAAGATGACATCATCGCCCCATTGGTACTTTCTATAGGGTAAAACTGGGCAAAAATTCGGTCAAGCTGAGGAACTGGAATAGCTTCACCATCATCCACTACCGAAATAATAACTTCATCATCCCCGGTTTCAACTTCAAAGGTAATATGTCCGCCGGTAGGGCAACGGTTGACCGCACTCCGTAATAAATTCACCAGCACCAACTCTGTCTTGGCCAGGTCAGCCGCCACAATAGGCATGGTGTCAGCGACGGCAAGACTGAAAACGTGGCTGGGCTCCTCATATCGCATTAGGCCTAACACCCGGTCAATCAAGGGAGATAGGGCGACCGGCTCAGCAAAAACACGGACAATGCCGGCTTCTAAGCGTGACATTTCAACCAGTTCTTTGACAAATTCCCGCATCCGCTGGCTCTGCTCGCGCAGTTTATCCAACATTACTCGCTGCTCTTCCACACTCAATTCCGAACTGAGCAATAAATCAACCGCTGTTTGAATAGAGGTAAGCGGGGTACGTAATAGATGCGAGGCCATATTAGCAAACTCAAAGCGAATATGCTCGTCCCCTTTTTTGGAAAGTTGAAAGGCGCAAATTGCTCCGATCGCTTTCCCTTCCCGAACGACCGGCATAATTTTTACTATAACCGGGATTGAGGGGCCATTTTTCTTGGCCAACCTGATACACTCGTTGCCGGAAACCCGTTGGTGGTTTTCAATAGCCTGACTCAACAATTCGCATAGGCCCGGCAAAGCTGCCTCATTGTCTTGGGCTGCTTCAAATTCACAAACAGAGCGGCCCACCACTTCAGCTTCAGACCAACCAAGCATTTGGGTAGCGGCTTCGTTTTGGGCCATCAGGCGCAAGTCTGCATCTACCAGCCAAACGCCGTTATCCACCGCCTCCATCATCATCGTAAAACGTTCCTGTTCTGATGCTGCTCGCTCTTGCAGCAATGCGCTCTCCAGCGCAATAACCATCTGATCAGCAACGCTGGTGACAAACTTCAAGTCTTCCTGATTGAAGGCATTGGGCTGAGCGCTTTCAAGATTGATAGCGCCCATCACCTTATTACCCCGGCGCATCGGCACAATCAACCGGGAACGGGTATAATTTTGGTTATGCCCATTACTTTTGCCATCGCTACGATGCCGCATATCGTAACTAAGGGCCGGCTGTCCCGACTTAATTACTTCCTGAATAGTTTGTTCATCCCACCAACGTGGAGCGGCTGAGTCATGAGATTTGTCTACGACAAAATTATGAATATTTCCCTGGGTAACATAACGGATAGGTCCAGACTGACCACCCTCATTCCAGGCTAAAACACCCACTTCTGCGTTGGTAGCATTGAGCGCCAGCGAGAGCGCCAATTGAGAACCCATATCAAAGTCAGTAATGCCACTCAGTTGACTGGCAATGGCCTGTAGCGTGGCCACTTCTTCAAAGTGGCGACCAATCTCATTACGCGCCTCGCTGTATTGGCGGGCGTTCACCACCGCTGTAGCTGCCATATCGGCCAGTTCGGTTAATCGCCGCAAGTCTACCAATGAAAAGCGGGTATTTGAGGTTTGATTATCTACCCCTAAAACCCCAATTACTTGTTCATCAACTTTAAGCGGCACGTTGAGCAACGATTTAATGGGATAACCCGTCTTGAGTTCAAGATATTGCCCATTGGCCCCACTCAATAAAATGGGTTTGCCAGAACGCAGAATAGAACGAGCCACACTGTCTTCAGACAAGGTTACAAAAGCCTCAGCCTGGTTCTTGCCTAAATTTTGGGCGGCTCGCAGGCAAAGGGTATCGTTTTTTTCATCTAATATAAACAAGTAGCCGCTGTCTGCCCCGGTAACCGATACTGCCGCTTCAGCCACCCGGTTAAGCACCGAATCCAGATCTTCTAGAGGGGCCGAAGTTCCACCGGTAGCCAGGATTGAGCCAAGTTCTTGGGCTTGCTGTTCTAAAGTGTGGCTAAAGCCGGTCAAATCTTTTGTGAGTTGTTGATAATTGATGGATTGAACTTCACGAGCCAATACCCGGCGTATAGCCTGCAAAATTTCTTCGCTGGCAAAAGGTTCGGTTACGTAATCTTGAACCCCCAACCGCAGTAGTTCAATCGGAATAGCAATTGAAGTTTGTTCTATCATTAAAACTGTTGGGATCAAGTGACCTGTTTGCCTAACCCGCTGCAAAAGTTGAACTGCCGAGTCCAGCGGCAAATGTAGCAGAAGAAGTTGGGGTGATTTAGCCACTGCTAATTTGACCCCTTCATTCTGACTATAAGCCAACAAGGGTTTAAAACCGTGGGGGACCAAAGTCTCTTCAGCGATACTTTCAATCAACTCGACATTCGAGTCAATAATTAATATTTTTTCTCCGGCCACCTTCGCCTCTTACCTTCTGGAGTTATAAGCTAATGAGTTTGCATGCTTTGGAAGATCAGAGCTTGGAGTTTGACAACTTTATACCCCAATCTCTCAAAGGCGTATTGTAGCCAGCTTAACAACACTTAATGATAAAGCCATTTAAACAGAATTAGAAAAAAGTTAGAATTACTGATTTAAAAATTAGAGAGAGTTTCTGACTCTCTCTAGACTTAATCAGTAAATTTGTCATGTGTTCCTCTCAGAGTACACGGCGCCTTTGCAGCTCTCAAATTATTTTAGCCAAAACGATAACCCACTCCCCATTCATTATGAATCAAACTGGGTTTAGAGGGGTCTTTTTCAACTTTGCGCCGCAGATAACTGATGTACAACCGCAAATAATCTATCTCACCAACATATTCCGGCCCCCAAACTTCCGTTAGCAAAAATTCATGCGGCAACATGCGGCCTTTATGACGAACCAAAACAGACAGGAGGCGAAATTCAGTAGGGCTAAGATCTACCCGTTTGCTGTCAACAGTGACCTCGTGTTTATCGAAATCAATAACTAAGTTTTCATAGGTAAAGATTGGCCCACGGCCATTGCTGGTAGGGCTGTTACTACCAGGGCCATTTGAACGCGTTACCCGCCGCAGCAAAGCGCGCACACGGGCCGACAGCTCTTCGGCCGTTACCGGCTTAATGATATAATCATCAGCGCCGAGATTCAGCCCTTTGACTACATTTTCTTCAGAGCCGAGCGCCGTCAGCATAATAATCGGCACATCCGACATTTCTCTAAAGCGGGCGCATGTCTGCCAGCCATCCATATCGGGCAGCATAATATCGAGAATAATGGCGTCGGGTTTGACCGCATAGGCTTTTTGTAAGCCCGTAATGGCGTTATTGGCTACTTCAACCTGGAAGCCTTTCTTGGTCAACATAAAACGTAAGGCTTCACACAGGGTCACGTCATCTTCAATCAGTAAAAGAGTTTCCGTCATGAGTAATCTCCTATTTTTGCCCGGAACAAAAGTAAAAGGGATGGTGCGGACCGCATTTTACACTCGTGGCAGCGTCAACACCAGAGGTAAGATTGGATTTTCAATCGAATTAATTCTATTATAACAGCAAAAAGTTTGAATTTCGTTTGAAAAAATTAGAACTTTTCAAAGATTTTTCTCCTGTTATCATACCAGCAAAGGGTTTGAATTTCGTTTGAGTTTTCACATGAATTTATATTAACGTGATTTTGACAGTTACAAAGGTTTTTCAACTTCACTCATCGAAGCCGCGCAAATTTGCGCTATCTGGTATACTACGAGCAGGATGGTTAAAAACATGAATTCAACCGAATCCAACCGGCAATCCTTTCGCCCCCCGGCAAAAACCTCGCGGCGAGTCTTTCTGCGCCTGGGCAGTCTGGCCGCAGTTGGGGCTGCCTTGACTGGCTGCGCTCCAACCTTGTCGCTCTCGCCCTTCTCCTCGGAACCGGCGACGCCGGAAAAAGTGCAATTGGTCTATCAGGATTGGAGCACCGAGTGGTTTCCCCCCATGGTCCAGCAGCTTCTGGCCGAATTTCACGCAACCCATCCCCATATCCACGTTTTTTACACCCCCGACCCCGAAAATCTCGAAGAGAAGATGATGGCCGATTTACAGGCCGGGGCCGCCCCCGATGTATTTGAGGGCTGCTGCGACTTTTTCCCCATCTGGGCCCAGCAAGGCTACGCCCTCGACCTGCGTCCCTTTGTGGAGGCCGATTTGGACCAGGCCACCATCAACGATTGGAATCCCGCCCAGTACCGCTCTTTTTTCACCCGCGATGGCCGGCAGTACGGCCTGCCCAAGTATCACGGGGCCTTAGCCCTCTATTACAACAAAGATATTTTTGACGAATTTGGCGTGGAGTATCCCCACGCAGCCTGGACTCACGACGATTATCTGGCCGCAATGCGCCAACTCACCCACGACCGTGATGGCGACGGCCAGACTGACCTGTGGGGCAGCATGGTTGACATTACCTGGGACCGGCTGCAAATCCACGTTAACGGCTGGGGCGGTCATTTTGTTGATCCGGCCGACCCCGCCCGCTGCCGCATGGACGAACCCGAAGCCCTGGCCGCTTTGGAATGGCTGCGCGCCCGCATGCACGATGACCGGGTTATGGCTACCTTTTTGGATGTCAAAAATGTGGCAACCCGCCAGGCGTTTATCAGCGAAAAGTTGGCCATGGTCGAAGACGGCTCGTGGGCCTTGAAAGATATTCTGGCCAATGCCAAATTCAGGCTTGGCGTCGCTCCCTTTCCGGCCGGGCCGGTCCGCCGCGTTACCCTGGCCACCACCGACGGTTTTGGCATCTATGCCGGCACCAGACACCCCGAGGCAGCCTGGGAGTTGGTCAAATTTCTCATTAGCAAAGAATACGGCCGGGCCATGGCCCGCGCCAATTTCCTCCAACCGGCCCGAGCTTCTTTGATTGAGGAATGGATTGGCTTTATTCAGGCCGAATTTCCGCAGCAGACCCGTGATGTGGACCTGGCCGCTTTTGCCGACGGCCATCTCAAAGGTTATTCTGTGACCGCCGAGATTTTTGCCAATCAAACCGAAGCGCAACAAATTGCCGACGCCGCCTGGCATCAAATTTTTACCCTGGGCCAGACCCCGGTTGACGAACTGGCCCAGGTATGCCGCCAGATTCAAGCCGCTCAACCGGAGACAAAGTAGAAAAAAGCCATGTTAATGGGTATCCGCTGGGGCAGCCTCTATACCAAAATTATTGCCTGGTCTTTTGTGCCCACCGTTCTCATTCTGGTCACGGTGGCGCTGGTCACGTTTTACGCTTACGAGCGCGTCACCGAAACCCTGGTCCTTGCCCGCGACCAGGAATTAGTCAGGCTTTCAGCCGGTCAATTGACGGTTGAGTTGTCTGAGCACACCAATTTATTGGCTGTTGCCGCCCGCCTCATGGCCGCCTCACCGGCTACAGCGCAACAAACGCTAAGCGAGAATAGTAACCGTTTGGTTATCTTCGATGGGGGGGTGGTGGTGCTCGATAATTTTGGCCGGGTTATGGCCGCCCAACCGGAAAGGCCCGATATTATCGGCCAGGATTGGTCTGGCCGATCCTACTTTCGGCAGATGGCCCGTACCCCCCAACCCGTCTTTTCCGATATCGTCGCTGACGGGCCGCAAGGGCTTGAGGTCATTGCCCTGGCTGTGCCTGTCACCAGCGATCAGGGCGAATTTTTGGGCGCAGTTGTCGGCATGTTCCGGCTGGGGGCCACAACCGTCAGCGCCTTTTACGGCGGCATTGTCAAGCAGCGCCTGGGCGAAAGCGGCCAGACTTATCTGATTGATAGCGCCGGCCGGGTCATCTATCATTCCGACATCAATCGAATTGGGGAAGATTTTTCAACTCAGCCTGTGGCGCAAGCTGCCAGGGCCGGCAAAACCGGCTCGATCCGCAGCCGAGACTTGGCAGGCCGGGATATTGTGGCCGGTTACGCTCCGGTCCCCGGCACTCCCTGGGCGCTGGTAACAGAAGAAAGCTGGGTCGCCCTGACCAGCGCCAGCCAGGGCTATCGCTGGTTTCTGCTGTTGCTGCTGGCGTTGGGGGTCATTGTACCGGCTTTGGTGGTAACGATGGGGGTGCGGCGCATCACCAAACCCATTGAAGATTTGACCAAAGCCGCTCAAGCCATGGCCCAGGGCGAATTCAACCAGAAAATTATGGCCCGCACCGGCGATGAAATCGAAGAACTGGCCGGACAATTTAACCTCATGGCTGCCCAAATTCAGGAGTCCTACAGCACCCTGGAGCAACGCGTGGCTGCCCGCACCAATGAACTGGCCGCGTTGACCAAACAGTTTGCCATTCTCAATGCCGTCAGCGCCAGCGTCAACGAGTCGTTGGATTTGTCGGAAACGTTGAACCGGGTACTGGACGAAACGATGGGCTTGTTGAATCTGGAAGTGGGTGAGATCCGGCTGTTGGATGAGGAGAGCAACGAGCTAATCATTGGCGCGCAGCGCGGCATGTCGCCCGAATTTATGAGGCGGGCAGAACGCCAACCTGTGACCGACATTTTGCCCAATCCGGCGGCCAACCAGCCGATTATTATCGAAGATTTGCTGGTTCATCCGGGTTATTCTTTGCCGCGTGAGGAAGGTCTGCGCACCCTGGCCATTTTTCCGCTGCGGGCCAGGGACCGGCTGTTAGGCGTGTTGTGTCTGGCTACCCGCCACGGACCACGAACCGTAGCCCGGTCTGAACGCGAACTGCTCCGCTCGGTCAGCGATCAGGCCAGCGTGGCCATTGAAAATGCGCAGCTCTATCTGGAAACGCGGCGGCGGGTAGATGAGATCGAAACTCTGTTTGCCGTGCAGCAAGCCATTACCAGCCGGCTCGACCCGCAGTCGGTGCTACAACTCATCGCCGATGAAGCCCGCCGGTTGACCATGGCCGGCGGCGCGTTTGTTTTTATGCTAGAACGAGATGAGTTGTGCCTGTCGGTCATCTCCGGTGAAGAGCCTTTTGATATTGCCGTCGGTTATCGCATGCCGATGGAACAATCGGTTACGGGGGTAGCGCTGCAGTCGGGCCAAATCCTACGCCTGGCCGATGCCAGGCAGGATCCGCGGGCCAATCAGGATTTGGTGCGACGGCTGCAAGCCCGTTCCCTGGTCATTGTGCCGCTGGTTTCCGGCCCTCGAATTATCGGCTCCATTTCGGTGGTTAACAAAAAGAACGGCCCCTTCACCGGCGACGACGAGCGGGTGTTGAGCATGCTGGCCTCCAGCGCCATCATCGGCCTGGAAAATGCCCGGCTCTATCAAGAAGAGCAGGATCGCCGTTACGAGGCCGAACAACGCCGCCAGGTGGCCGAAGGGCTGCGCGATATTTTGACGGTGCTCAACTCTAACTTGCCGCTCAATGAAATTTTGGATTATATCGTGGCCCAGGGCAACCGGCTGCTGGGCAGCGAGGCGGTTGCCCTGTTCCGTTTGCATGACAAAGATGGCGGGCTGCTCAAACCCCAGGCAGTTTTGGGGCTGCCGCCGGAATATCTGACTCTGGTCGAAATTCCGGTAGGCGAAGCGATTGTGGGTCGGGTGGTCCAGCAAATTAAACCTTTGGCCGTACCCGATATAACCAAGCTTCCTCCTGTAGAAACTGATACGTTACAACAAAACCCGGAGCAGTGGTCGCTGCTGGCCGAAACAATAGCCCGTTTTCACGCCATGCTGGGCGTACCGCTGGTCATTAAAAATGAGGTTTATGGCGGAATTATGTTATACTATAGCCAGCCGCGTGAGTTTACAGACGAGGAAATTGGCCTGGCCGTCTCCTTTGCCGACCAGGTGGCCCTGGCCATTGAAAACGCCCGCCTGTTTGACCAGGCCGAGCAAGCCGCCATTCTGGAAGAACGGCAGCGTCTGGCCCGCGAGCTGCACGACTCGGTGACGCAGGCGTTGTATGGAGTCACAATGTTTGCCGAGGCGGCAGCGCGGCTGTTGGGGGCCGGTAAAGTAGAGCTGGCAACCGACCATTTGAACGAACTGCGCAGCACTGCCCAGGAAGCGCTGCAAGAGATGCGCCTGCTTTTGTTTGAACTGCGCCCGCCTGTTTTGGAGGAAGAAGGCTTGATTGCCGCGCTGCAAACCCGCCTGGAAGCCGTCGAGCGACGCTCCGGCCTGGCGACCGAGCTAACTATAGCCGGGGATGAGGAGTTGCTGGTGCCGCCCAAGATTGAAGAGGGGCTATATCGCATTGCCCAGGAGGCTTTGAATAATGCGCTTAAACATGCTCAAGCCAGACAAATTTCCATTTATTTGAATTTAGACCCGCACAAGATCACCCTGGAAATTGCCGACGACGGGCAAGGGTTTGATCCGGTCAGGGGGCGTGACCATGCCGGATTGGGACTGCGGGGCATGGAGGAACGGGTGGCCCAACTGGGAGCGTGCCTGACCCTGAGCAGCCAACCCGGCCAGGGTACCAAAATTAAAGTGGAGGTAGAGCCATGAACCAAAAAATTCGCGTTTTGATTACCGACGACCAGGCCATTGTCCGTAAGGGTATCCAGGCCCTACTGGCTACAGAGTCACATATCGAGGTTGTAGGTGAGGCCGAAAATGGCAAAGAGGCCATTCGGCTGGTTGAAAAACTGAAACCCGATGTGATCCTGATGGATTTGCAAATGCCAGAGATGGGTGGGATTGAGGCGATTGGGCATATTACCGGCAGCAAGCCTAATGCCCGCATCCTGGTGCTGACCAGCTTTGCCACCGATGACAAGGTTTTCCCGGCCATCAAAGCCGGCGCCCTGGGCTATCTGCTCAAAGACTCCAGCCCGGAGGAGTTGATCCAGGCGATTCAACAAGTCCACCGGGGCGAGTCGTCCCTGCACCCCACCATTGCCCGGAAAGTGTTGCAGGAGTTATCGCGCCCGCTGGCCCCGGAGCAAAAACCTACCGATGAACCTCTGACCGAGCGCGAGGTTGACGTGCTACGGCTGGTGGCCCGGGGCATGGGCAATCAGCAAATTGCCGATCAGTTGATTATCAGCGAGGCGACGGTGCGGACGCACGTGAGCAATATTTTGAGCAAGCTGCATCTGGCCAGCCGCACCCAGGCGGCGCTGTATGCGCTGCAAAAGGGTCTGGCCTCCCTGGACGACGCCGGCTAATAGCCCAGCCAAGACCGCCGACCACCGACCACCGACCGCCGCAAAATCTACTACGGTCTGCCGTCAGTGGTCGGCGGTTGCCCTCTACAACTTTTGGCGTAGATTGCCTCAACTATTTGTGGAAAAGGACTGTCGCAGTAGACAGTCCTTTTTGTGTAGCCGCAATCCATACTCCTTCCGATTACAACAGTTCGTTTCTGTAGTAAACTGTCATTAACAAATTTGATAAAGCGTAAGTTTATAGGAATGACTTTAGTTAGCAGAGCCTTAAAGAGAGTAAAAAATAAAAGAAATGAACTTAAATTTTAAAACTTCCAATTTCTATTTTGCCTCACCTGATCAAAAGGCAAATACAGTTTCCTCCTCAAAACAATCCATTCGCGTCCTGATTGCCGACGATCACCCCCGCTCACGGCGAGGGTTGCGAGCCTTGCTGGCTACCTGGCCGGGCGTCAAAGTGGTTGGCGAAGCAGCGGATGGGCAGGAAGCTGTTCAGTTGGTTGAAACTTACCATCCTGATGTGGTGCTGATGGATGCAAATATGCCGGTGATGGATGGCCTGGAAGCGACCCGGCAGATCAAAGAGCAGTGGCCCCAAATCAAAGTCATTTTATTAACCGTGTATAACGGACGCCGGGCCGAAGCCGTTGCCGCCGGCATTGATGTTTTTTTAGCCAAAGGCTGCCCCATTGAAGTGCTCTACTCTGCAATTTTGCCCTCCCCATAATCAACGAATAGGTAAGTTAAGTCCTATATTTCGGTGATTACTTTGTGATAGCAAGAAACAGTTGGAGGGGATGTAGCGAAAACTATATAAGTGATACTCCTTTTTAGGTAAAATACAATCACCCATTTAAGCGATGGCAAGAAACCAATCTAGGTATAGAATAGTAACCAGGAAAAAGAGGTCCCGTATGCAGCGTAGTCAAAAAGAAACTCAAAAGTTAAAGTTGCTCCGATCAATTTTCTGCCCCCAGAAAGCAAAGTTCGTCGTCGCAGAAGTTAGCAACCGGTTTATTGTTCCCGACGGTCAAGCTTCATGGCTTCAATGCGAGGCTTGCCAGGGCTGGCACGTTTTGATAGATAACCTGCCTCAAGTAATCTCTCCAGAGAACTCACTCCAACTTTATGGAGCGTCGGATAGTTCTATTTATGAAGCACCCTTGTTATAGTTATTAATAGTTGAAAAAAGACTCAGTAGATCCAATTTTTCACCCTAGCTGCGCATCCCTATGCGTCAGCGGGCGGCATAGGGATGCCACTCTACGGGAAATTTGGATCCACTGAGACTACAACAAATGTTGTAGTTCTTCTACGTCAACTGTGGTAAAGACCGCTTTATGAGCGGTCTTTTTTGTGTATCACAAATCCTCTTCCAGGCCGATTACAAACAAAGAATTGTAGCGTATACTGGGATAATAAAGGTAAAAACCAACACGCCGGTTTGAGAAACGACGTTAAAGGTTATAGAGGGATTGACGGTATGGAAAACAAAAACTACTTTGATCAACTGATCCAAAGTTCATTAATGACCAAATTTATCCTGGCCACAGTCATATTGATCTGGACCATTGTTGTGGTGCTGTTGATTGGCGGCACGGCTTTGGTACTCGAAAGGCCAACCGAGGCTTTAGCCCCCACTACCAGCGCCAGTGTGCCGGTTATTAGCTTGAGTCCCACCACCCTCTCAGCCGGCGAAGCGGTGACGGTTCAGGGGACAGGCTGGCAAACCGGCTCTACCGTCTTCATTTATCTGGTTGGGCCAGAAACACCCAGCTACGCCATCAGTAACGCCGCTGTTAACCCCAATGGACAGTTCACCGTAGAGTTCATCTTCCCAACCGACCCCCGCTGGATCGGCCAGAATGTGATTCAAGTTTTGGCCCAGACCGAAGACGGCAGCAGTTCGGCCCAGGCATTTTTAACCCTGGCTCCTCTGCCGGAGGAGGCTACCGCAACCCCAACTGAGACACCCACAACCGCCAGCCCCACCGACACGCCAACCACGGTCATTCAAGGAACTACAGCAACAGCTTTACCGGAAGCTACGGCGACAGATTTGCCGGCTGGCCAAGCTCAAGCAGTGGTCAATGCAGCAAATTTGAATGTTCGCAGCGGCCCCGGCGCTAATTATTCAATTGTGGCCGTTTTGCAAAATGGGCAAACAGCCGAAGTCACCGGCCGCAGCTACGATGCCCGCTGGTGGCAAATCCGAATACCCGGCGGCTATGGCTGGGTCTCGGCCCAGTATGTGACGGCGCAGAACGTAGCCAATGTTCCCCTGGTCCAGGGGCCGCCTGCCCCCGATCCAACGGCAACGCCTCAACCGGCGGCTACCGCTACGCCGGTGATTATTACCGATTGGCGCGGCGAGTACTTCAACAACGCCACCCTGAGCGGCGCGCCGGTAGTGGTCCGCAATGATGGCAGTGTCAGCTTCAATTGGGGAGCCGGGGCGCCGGCAGCCAATGTCCCGGCCGACAACTTCTCGGCCCGCTGGAGTCGCAATCTCTACCTGGATGGGGGCACGTATCGTTTCATCCTGCGGGTGGATGATGGCGTCCGCCTGTGGGTAGACGACCGGTTGGTTGTTGATGCCTGGTACGATGGCGCAGCCCGCGATGTGAGCGGCATCTATGCCCTGGGCAGCGGCAACCATAATCTGCGCCTTGAGTATTATGAACATATCGGAGATGCCAGCATCGCGCTCTGGTGGGAAAGAATAGCCGACGACAATAATAACAATAACGACAACGATAACGACAATGACAATGATAATGACAACGACAACGGCAACGATAATGATAATGATAACTTTGATGACTGGAAGGGCGAATACTATTCTGACCGGCGCTTAGACGACCGTGAATTTACCCGAAATGATGAAAGAATAGAATTTGATTGGGAGGATGAAGCGCCGCGAAATTTGCCGCACGACGACTTCTCGGTGCGTTGGAGCCGCAAGTACGATTTTAAAGAGGGGCGCTATCGCTTCCAGGCCCGCGCCGACGATGGTATCCGGGTTTACCTGGACGGCAAACGCATTATCAATGAATGGCACGACAGCGATGGTGGCGAACTATACCGCGTAGAGCGCGACTTAACGGCCGGTAAGCACAAAGTGGTTGTCGAATATTATGAGGATGAAGGTGAGGCCAGAGTTTACTTTGCCTGGAAACGCATTGGCGACCTTTCGACCCCAACCCCCACACCGACCTTGACCCCGACCTCAACCCCAACACCGACCAACACCGCCACCATCACGCCAACAGCGACAGTGACCGGTACCGTTACAACTGAACCTACGGCTACACCAACCGAAACCCCAACCGAGACACCGACCAGTACCGCTACCGCCACTCCAACCGAAACACCAACCGAGACGGCAACGCCAACCGAGACTCCGACTAGCACGGCTACCATTACCTCAACTGCAACGCTGACCAGTAGCGGTATCCTTGAACCTGCCCAGGAGCCAACAGCAACGCCGACCAGCACTGCTACTATCGAACCGACCGCTACACCGACCGACACCCCCACCTTGACCCCCGAACCCCCCACTCCGATGCCTGACCCCCCGACACCCACACCTGAACCGCCAACTCCAACACCCGAACCCCCGACCGCGACCTCTGAACCACCTACACCAACACCCGAACCCCCAACCCCTACACCGGTACCTCCCACCGCGACACCTGAACCCCCCGCACCAGCACCCGAACCCCCAACCGCGACGCCTACCGAACCGTCAACCGCACCCAACCCTGAAGCAGAAGCCATCCTGAACGCCGCTATCGCCGATCTATCCACGCGGATAGATCGGCCGGCGGATCAGATCGAGGTGATCTCGGCTGAAGTGATTATCTGGACCGACACCACGTTGGGCTGTGCCGTAGACAGCGACCGCAGCGAGCCTGCCAGCATACCCGGTTATAGAATTATCCTGGCTACACCGCAAGAACAGTTCGAGTATCACACCGATCAAAATGGCGCTCAACTGAATTTATGCTAGACCTGCCGGGGAATTAATTCGAGATTGAATTCAAAAAAGCAAGAGCCTGAATCCACAAGTGGATTCAGGCTCTTTTGTAGATCGGTTTCATCAAGCAGAGCATAATTGGCAGAATTAAAGAATAACAATCCTCCCATTCTGCCAATTATGCTCTGCTTGTTAACTTCTAATAAACATAATCTCTAACTTCACAGCATCAAAGTTCGCCAGTATACCCAACTGAACCTCGGAATAAGCCAACCACTGTTTGAGATTTTCCAAGTGAATATCTCGAAGCTGGCCGATAGCCACGGGAAAGAGAATGATCTTGCTTTCAATCAGAAGATGCGCAAAGGCAAGATCGCTAATGATTTTACCTTTATAAGCTACCTGAATTCGTTTGGCCGGCTTGACCGCCAATCCACGCAATTTCAACTCGTGATAACAGGCATTAGCGTAGATACGATGCACAAAGCCTGCTCCCAACAGCGTGTGAACTTCATAGAGGCCGCCGACTATTTCATATGCCAAATCGGGATAAAGCCACTCGGCGGAAGGCACAACTTTAGGCTGAGGTGGGTCGGCAGAGGGTTTTTTAGCCGGGTCAAAGTAGAGCCGATTGAATTCGGGTTTCGATCCTCCAAAGTTAAACAAGAGGCCGATTCGTTTGTCAACTGTCTTCAAGTAAGAAATGACTTGCGCTTTGTGGAGACGGGTCAACCGCTCGACTACCTTATTTTCAATGACCACTTCTCCGGCGATAAACAGGTCTAACTGTTGCAAACCAACAGGTTGATCTTTATAGGTGATCTGATACTTATCCTGGCGTGTGGCTGCTATACCTCGCCGCTTTAGCTCCTCAAGCATGGCCAACTCATAGATGTATTCGGGAAAGGTGCGCGAGGTGTGATTGTACACCTCGTAATAAGCGCTAATAATGTCATAGCTGCCATCGTTGTAAGTTGATTCAGGCATGGGGCACTCCAAGAGAGGAAGCTAAACTCGTAAACTAACAAATCAGGCCAATTATAATACAGGAAATGGGTTAGAGCAGAATTGGCAGAATTAAAGAATAAAGATTCTCCCATTCCGCCCATTCTGCTCTTCCTCTCCCCCACCGGCCCCGCTACGCCTCAGCCTCCCCGCCGCCGTTCCCCTCCGGCGAGCCAAGCTCATGGAGGAGCGCCCCACTTTCAGCCCATTTTCCCAGGCCTTACGGTGAAGTTTATCTGTATTCTTAACTCTCTGGCCTTACGCCTTCCTTCACCACCCTCAAAATCGCCCGCAAACACTGCTCCACATCCGCCTCAGTCGTGGCCCAGGATGACACACTGATCTGCATCGCCGGCTGGCCTTGCCAGACTGTGCCGCCGCACCAACACGTGCTCTCTTCTTGCAAGGCAGCAATTACCCGGCGGGTCTTATCAGCTTCGCCAAACGAAACCAACACCTGGTTGAGGACCACCTCGTTGAGGATAAGATAGCCTGCGGCGGACAAGCCTTCGGCCAGGCGAGCGGCGTAACGGCAGGAGCGTTCAATCAAATCGGCCAGGCCGGAGCGCCCCAGCGAGCGCAGCGCGGCCCAGATTTCGACCCCCCGCGCCCGGCGGGACATCTCCGGGGTGTACA
The DNA here is from genome assembly GCA_015075405.1 of Anaerolineales bacterium. Taxonomy (GTDB): domain Bacteria; phylum Chloroflexota; class Anaerolineae; order 4572-78; family J111; genus DSQQ01. The sequence continues at coordinate 950,348 of JABTUK010000005.1, read as the reverse complement.
ATCCCGGCTCGCGCTGCTCGCTCAGCGTCAAATAGGCCGCGCTGAAACTCATGGCCGCCCGCAGCGATTCTTCTTGCCGGCAGATCACCAGCCCACTGTCATAAGGCACGTTGAGCCAATGGTGCGCAGAAACTGCCCACGAGTCGGCCCCTATGAATCCCGTCGTCAGCGCGGCTCGGTTGGGTGCGGCAGCAGCCCATAAGCCAAACGCGCCGTCCACGTGAACCCAGGCCCCCGCTTGACGGGCAGCGGCGCACAGTTCTGGGGCCGGATCAAACGCGCCGGTATTGACATTCCCGGCTTGCAGGCACAGAATCGTTCTCTCTGTCAGGTGGGGCATGGCATCGGGGCGCATTCGACCCTGTCCGTCCACCGGCACGCGGCTGACCCGCTCACGCCCCAGGCCGAGCAGACTCAGGGCTTTGAGGAGGCTCACATGCGCCTCGTCCCCCACCACAACCCGAAGTTCCGGAGCGCCAAATAATCCCCGCCCCTCGACATCCCAGCCCAGCCGTCGCAGCAGGGCATGCCGAGCCGCGGCCAGACCGGCCAGGTTAGCCATCGTCGCCCCGGTGACAAAGCCGACAGCCGCTTGGGGTGGCAAGCCGAGAAGCTCCAGCAGCCAGCGCCCGGCCACCTCTTCGAGCTTCGCCCCAATCGGCGAGGCGGCGACCATATCGGCCGGCTGGTCCCAGGCCCCGGCCAGCCAATTAGCCGCCAACGCCGCCGGCAACGAACCGCCGCTGACAAAACCAAAATAGCGTCCCCCCGCCGAAGCGACCGTCGCCGGGGAGCCAATCTCATCGAGCAGAGTCAAGACCTCTGCCGGGTCAGTAGGTTCATCCGGCAGGGAGTGATCCAACGCTTGCAGCCGGGCCAGCGCCGCAGCCGAGGGTGACACCTGCCGCTGCGACAACTTTTCCAAATAGTCGCTGGCTCGTGCTGAGGCCAGTTCTAACAGGGTTTTCAGATTTCCTACCTTATTCCTGGGGACTCGCGCCAAAGCGCTGGCGCAGAAATTCCAATGCCACTACATCAATCAGGGTGTTGTGCCAGCGCTCTTCCAGGTTCTCGACGGCATACAGGTCCCACAGCGCCTTTTTGGTCGCTTCGTCGTAGGCGCCGTGCGCCTCGCCCTGATAATGGCCGGTCTGGCGCAGAATGAGCTGCAATTCGCTGGCGATAGTTGCGTCAACCGCTGTCAATTCCTCCGGGGTAGATTTGGTCAGGTAAAGCCGGTGCAGGTCGAGCAGGCGGCGCAGCTCAGCGATGGGTTCGAGGTGGTCGTCCACCCGCAAATCAATGTAACGGTCATTTCGACCGGCATAGCCGCCGCCGGTGCGGACCACCAGCAGCGCCGCCGACTGCTGGCCCCGCCGGTCGCCCCCGGCCGCCTGTCCAGCCGCCAGGGCGCTGATCAATCGCTCGGCCAGCGCCCCAGAGGTCGCCTCGAAGGTTCGGGCCATCGCCTCGACCGTATCCTCACCCACCAGAATGTTACCCCCACAGGCATACCCTTCGCCGATGATGTGTCCGGCCCAGGGGAAACAGCCCTCGCCGGTGAAGGCAGCCGCTCGACCCGCCGCGTCAACCAACAGCACCTGCCTTTGGCCGGCCTCGTGATCTAAGGCTAACAATTGTTTCAGGCTCTCGGAGGCGCTCCAGCCGGCGGCCATCAGGCGCAGTCCTTCCGGGCCAAAGGTGGCGTTGGCAAAAGATTGGGTGGCTACCGCTCCTACCCCGGCCCGCGCCCAGGGCACCACCGAACCCACCGCCAAAAATTTGGACTGCACCGCCACCCCCACATCGCCGTTGGTGGGGTCGCGGGCCACAATAGAGAAAGTTGAAGGATGCGATTTCATGTGGAATTCCTCTCCTCAAGAAAAGGACGCGAGGATTCGTGAGGCGAGGAGTCTTTTCGCGTCCTCGCGTCCTCGCCTCTTCGCCTCATCGTTCCGGCTTGGCACGAGGCTTACTATACTTTGTCGCCAGAGCTTTGTCAATGTGGAAAACGTTCGGAAACTGCTTTGTCTGGCTGGCCCGCCCCAGCATGAATGCCAGGGCCACTGAACCGCGCCGGGTCAACCCGGCTTTAGCCCGATTAATCGGGCGCTGTGGCATAGCCTGACGACTTCATCGCCGGGCGAGCGTCGGCAGCAAGGGTATCTGTGGGAGTTTCCGAACGCTCTCAATGTGGTATAATCTGGGGTATGAACCCAACCCTTCGTGCCTTTATCGCTATTGAACTTTCAACGGAAACACAAACAGCGCTGGCCGAGTTGCAGCAGCGCTTGAAGATGGTTGTACCGCCTCACAGCGTCCGTTGGACTGCACCGGAGAATATTCACCTGACTCTACATTTTCTGGGCGATGTAGCTGTAGACGAGGTGAATAAAATTAGCGATCTGATGCAGGCCGCAACTTCAACCTGTTCACCCTTTGCCCTTACGCTAGGCGGCCTGGGCTGTTTTCCCAACACCCGGCGGCCGCGCATCGTCTGGACAGGGGTTTCGGGCCAAATGGACATACTGCTCAAACTCCACCGCGAATTGGGCGAAGGGTTGAAAACTATCGGCTTCACCCCCGAAGCGCGCCCCTATTCCCCTCATTTGACAGTGGGCCGGGTGAAAGATGATCTTCCGCAACGGCTGTTAAGTCAACTGGGACAGGTTCTTGAGCAAACACAGCCCCAAGTGGGGCAAGTTGCTACGCTTAATGTGGCTGAAATTCATTTGATGCAGAGCGATCTGAAACCAGTGGGGCCTATCTATACCCCACTTGCAGCGGCGGCGCTTAACCCAACGGTCAGGCAGTCCCCCTAAGTAAACCTCTAAAATTTACTTCCCGTTTTGAGTTCCTATGAGTTCCTTTAGTTCCCTGGGAACTCGTAGGAACTTGGGGAAACTTATTTTTGGACAATCACTAAGCCTCATTCCTATCCTGTCAAATTAAAAACTTCCTTACAACTTTTGGATGATGTGTCTTTGGTTCAAATGAGGTATACTCCTCAAGGAGTCTGCCCTGGCTATGATAGCCGTGATTCTCATTCTTCCCTCTTGATTGTTTCCCGCTAACCCCAAGTTACTATTTGACAAACTACTTTGCGTCAAGTATATTTAGTGCCGTTAAATATTCTTTGCGAAAATTATTTTAGTTGAAGGGCAGGTTTCTATGACAGGGCTTGAACCCTCCAGAGAAGAGCGAGTCAAAGCCATCCACGATGCTTTTATCGCTCTGATGTGGATCTCCAAGCGACAATTTGCGCATCGCCTCCAGGCGTTTGGGTTAACCCAACCGCAATTTATGACCCTGGCAACGCTGACGGCTCACAGAGAAGCTTGCACCATGAGCGATTTGATCCATGTGACCTTTCAAGATGCGCCGACGATGACCGGCGTTATTGACCGGCTGGTAAAAATGAAGTTGGTTGAGCGAACCCGCACCGAGACGGACCGCCGGGTGGTGCTGGTGCAGGCTACCCCCGCCGGGTTTGAATTGGTTAAGCAAATTGAGGAACAAACGCTTTGTGATGCTACCAACGGTTTTGCCAGTCTGACCGATGAGGAGTTGAGCGCTCTTGAGCAGCTTTTGCGCTTTATTTTGCGGATGCACTTGCGGCGAACACTTTCCTCGTCAGAGGCCGATCTTGAGGCCGAGTTGGAAAAATTAAAGCTTTTTGGACGTGATTTAATTCATTATGCCAAGTTAGAACAGGATAAAATGAATAGCCAGGAATCATCGTAGTATCAGTATATCCAATTTTCGAGGAGTGAGGCACGTCTACGTGCCGAACGCAAGCCGCACCTGGGCGTGCTGGCTCCTCAAATTTGGATCCACTGAGTATCCTGAAAATCTTTAAGCTTGTCGTTATTGACTGACCATTGACACAATAGAACATTTGTACTATTATCTTCACGTCGCGTGTTTTTATCTTGGAGGTCAATCTTTTTATGAAACGAAGTATGCTTTTTTTGTTAATCCTGCTGCTGGGGGTTGTCGTCTTTACTACCGGCTGCGCCGGCGCTCAGGCTGAACAACCCATCGCTAAGGCAGCGCCCCCTGAAGAAGAAAAAATCATCCCGGTCGAAGTAGCCGTAGCCCAAAGAGGCCAGATGGCCCTGGTGCTGGAGTATGCCGGCACGCTCGAAGCCAAAGACAGCATTGACTTGCTGCCCGGCGCGAGCGGGCGGATCGAGTCGGTGTTGGTCGAAGAAGGCGATGAAGTCCAGGCCGGCGACCCCATTGCCATCATTGAAGATGACATCTATCTGGCGCAAGTCAAACAGGCCGAAGTGGCCGTAACCACAGCCAAACTCAGCCTGGCCAAAATGGAACTAGGCTCCCGGCCCGAAGAGATTGCCGCCGCCCAGGCCGCCGTTGAACTGGCCCGCGCCGCCGTCAATGATGTGGCCCAGGTGAATGATAACGAGCGCACCCGCGCCGCCGCCGACCTGGCTCGCGCCGAAGCTGCCTTGAAAGCGGCGCAGACCGAATACGACAAGATTGCCTGGGCCGGCGATGTGGGCCAGACCCCCCAGGCCATTGCCCTGGAACAGGCAACGATTGCCTATCAAAATGCGCTGGCCAATTACAATCTAGATACCACGCCCAGTGATTCCCAACTGGCCCCGTTGATGCTGCAACAGGCTCAGGCCGAACTTCAACTGGCGCTGACCCTCCAGCCGTACCGCCAGATTGATTTTGAAGGCGCTCGCGCCGCGATTGCTCAAGCGGAGGCAGCTCTGGAATTGGCTAATATTCAACTAGCCGAAGTGGTCATTAAAGCGCCCTTTGATGGCGTGGTGGCTGAACTCAACATCACCCGGGGCAGCCGGGTTAGCCCTCAATCGGTCATTGCTGTCTTCATTTCCAAAGCGGTTGAAGTGGTGGTGAATGTGCCCGAAAGCCGGATTGGTCAAATTGAAAAAGGCCAAAGCGCGGCCATGCAGATTACCGCTTACCCCGGCCAGGATTTTCCGGGCCAGGTAATCAGTGTTGCCCCCCAGGCCAATCGAGATACCCGCACGTTTGAGGTCAAAATAACCCCCACCAAGGGCATGGAGTTGCTGCGCGGCGGCATGTACGCCAATGTCTCCCTATTGGCCGAAGAAAAACCCAATACCCTGCTGGCCCCACGTACGTCTATCACCACCATTGACGACCAGCCGGCTGTTTTTGTAGTCATGGCAAACAACACCGTCGAGCAGCGGGAAGTTACCACCGGCCTGTTTGATAAAGACAACATCGAGATTTTATCCGGCTTGAAAGAAGGCGAAACTGTGGTCACCGCCGGTCAATCCAACTTGACCGACGGGGCCAAAGTGGAAATGACCAACGAACCCGGCACTGCCGAGTAGTAAGTTATACGTTTGAACGTTAAACGTTAAACGTAATAAGCCCCAAATTTACCACCTTCTTCCCACGCTGCGCGTCAGTTTGGAACAAGGTGGACAAGGTGAGTAAATACGTTCAACGTTTGAACGTGGAACGTTAAACGCACAAGGACAATTTTATGGGTTTAACAAGATTATCCATTAACCGGCCGCTGACCATGCTGATGATTATTCTGGCTTTGGTGGTCCTGGGCTACCGCGCCTTTACCTTTATGCAGCTTGACCGGTTTCCCAAAGTTGACTTTCCGTTTGTGACCATCGTCACAGTTTTCCCCGGCGCTTCCCCCGAAGACGTGGAGGATTTGGTGGTCAAACCGATTGAAGACGCCGTCGCCGGGATTTCCGGGATTGACGAATTGACCTCCCGCTCCACCGAAGGGCTGGGCACGGTGACCATTGCCTTTGTCGAAGGGGTGGATGGCAACCAGGCCGCCATTGACGTGGAACGCCAGGTGGCTACTGTCCGCAACCAGTTACCCGCAGAAGCCGAAGACCCGACCATTATCAAGGCCGATATCAACGCCATCCCGATTATGGTTGCCACCTTAAACGGCCCGCAGAGCCAGGAAATCCTGTTTGATATCGCCGACGAAGACCTCAAATCCCGTTTGCAGGCGATTGACGGAGTGGCCTCGGTTAGCGTTTCGGGTGGGCGCGAGCGCGAGGTCCAAATCCAGGCTGATCCGGCCAAGCTGTCGGCCTACAGCCTGCCTTTTAGCGCCATTCAACAGGCAGTTTCGGCCAATAACGTCACCTTCCCGGCCGGCTCGCTGGATGAAGGCCGGTTGAAAACCTCCATCCGCTCGGTGGGTGAATTTCAAACCATCGAAGAAATTGAAAATATTGTCGTCAAAGATGAAGAAGGCAGCCTGGTTTACCTGCGCGATGTGGCCACGGTTAAAGAGGGTTTGAAAGACCTGGAACAGATTTTGCGGTTCAACGGGCTGGATGCGGTCAGTATCAATGTCACCAAAACCAGCGACTCGAACACCGTTGAGGTCGCCGACAACGTGCAGCGGGTCATCGAGGAGTTTCGGGAAGACCTGCCGGCCGGGGCTGAATTAACGGTGGTGCTGGACGGCTCTGAATTTATCCGTGACTCGGTGGCTGCGGTGCAAGAAGATTTGATTCTGGCCATTCTCATTACCGGCCTGGTGATGCTGGTCTTTCTGCACACCATCCGCAGCACCTTTATCGTCCTGCTGGCTATCCCGACTTGTATCATGACCGCTTTTCTGGTCATGTGGATGCTCGGTTTCAGCCTTAACCAGTTAACCCTGCTGGCTTTGACCCTGGTCATCGGTATCCTGGTGGACGACTCGATTGTGGTGATTGAAAACATCGAGCGCCACCTGAAAATGAAAAAACCGCCCCGACAGGCCGCTGTTGACGGCCGCTCTGAAATTGGGCTGGCAGCCATCACCATCACCCTGGTAGACGTGGTCATTTATGTGCCGGTGGCCTTTACCTCCGGCATCATCGGCCAATTCTTTTACTCCTATGGTATCACCATTGCCGTCACCACCCTGGCTTCGCTCTTTGTGGCCTTTACCCTGACCCCCATGCTGGCGGCCTTTTGGATGAAAGATGAGAGCCAGCCGGAGGAACCGCCTCGCGGTCTGGGTAAAGTTTTCCATTACCTGTTGCTGCCGGTGACATGGCTCTGGCACGGCTTTGTCCGGCTGTGGGAAGCCGGTTTCGACGCCCTCTCGAATTTTTATGCCCTAACGTTACGTTTCTTTTTGCGCAATTTCTTTACCCAACTACTGGCGTTGATCATTGCCCTTGTCGCTCTGGCCGGCGGCATTTACCTCGTCATCGGCGGGTTTGTCGGCAGCGAATTTTTCCCGCAGGAAGATGATGGTCAAATCCAGATCAACCTGCTGATGCCGCCGGGCACCAACCTGGCCGCCACCGATCGCGCCGCCGTTCTGGCTGAACGCATCATTCTGACCGAGACCACCGGCGAAGCCGTGACCATCCTCACCCGGATTGGTTCGCGCGGCGGCGGCGACTTTTTTGGCGGCGGCGGCGGTTCGGGTTCAAACTCGGCCACTATTGACCTACGTCTGGTTGACAAAACTGAACGCACCCGCACCAATGTTCAAATTGCCGACACCCTGCGCGAGTTGTTGCAAAAAGTCCCCGACGCCAACGTAGCTGTCACCCTGAACTCCGGCGGGGGCGGGGGTGGCGGCAGTCCAATCCAGGTCCAAATTTCCGGGGCCGACCAGAATCAGTTGATTACCCTGGCTAACCAGGTAGAGGCCGTCATCAAGACCGTGCCCGGTACGGTAGACGTGCGCAATACCGACGCCGCCCGCGCCACCGAAGCCCAGCTTATTGTCAACCGTGACCGCGCCCTGGACCTGGGGCTATCTCCCGCCCAGGTAGCGACCACCCTGCGCACCGCGCTCAGCGGCAGCACAGTGGGCCAATTCAACCCGCCCGACGGCAACGAGATTGACATCACCCTGCGGGTAACTGAAGACACCCGCCAGGATTTGTCGCAATTGCTAGAACTGCCGTTGGGCTATCGTCAGGGTCAGGCGGTTCTTTTAAGCCAGGTGGCCCGAGTGGAACGCACCCAAGCTCCCGCGTTGATCACCCGCGCCGACCGGCAGCGCGTGCTGACTGTAGGTAGCGGCGTCACCGAGCGAGCCGCCGGGGATGTGACCAATGACATCGAAACGGCGATTAATGCCCAGGTTGATTTTCCGCCGGGTTATGCCTTCAGGTTTATCGGTGAGTCAGAGTCACAGCGCGAGTCCTTTGCCCAGCTAGGCCAATCCATCGTGTTGGGGATTGTGCTCATCTACATGCTGCTGGTGGCCTTGTTCCAAAGCTGGCTGCACCCCCTGGCCATTATGTTTTCGCTGCCGGTGACGCTGGTCGGCGCATTTGGCGGGTTGTGGTTGACCGGCAACACCGTCAATATCTTCTCGTTGTTGGGCATCATCCTGCTAATGGGGGTGGTCACGAAAAACGCCATCCTGCTGATTGACTTTACCAATGTCTTGCGGACCGAACGAGGCTATAGCCGTAAAGAGGCCCTGGTCGAGTCGGGCCGCCTGCGCTTGCGCCCCATTATCATGACTACGGCGGCCATCGTGTTTGCTCTGCTGCCGCTGCTGATTGGGGCCAGCGCCGGGGCCGAAACCCGTGCTCCGCTGGCAGCCGTAGTTATTGGTGGTAACATATCTTCGACCCTGCTGACCCTGATTATCGTGCCGGTGGTTTACACCTTCCTGGATGGCACGGGCGGCTTTACTACCCGCACCATCCGCCGAATTTTGGGGATGCGCCAACCCAGCGAAACGCCGTTGGCCGAGGAACAAGAGCGAGCGCCGCAGTCCGAGCCAGCGCCCGCCCCGCGCCGGCCTGCCCCGCAGTCCGGTTCGGCCATCTCGCTCAACCCGGAATGACTACCCCTCAATCCCATGTCATTCCGATGATTCTTCCATGTCATTCCGACCGAAGGGAGGAATCCCTCTGGACTCCGGTATAACAGAATCTGAGAAGGGTATAAAGTTACACCCATGATAAAAAAACAACTCTGGCTTTTTTTGCCAATTCTAACCCTAACCTTGCTCATCACCGGCTGCGCCCATGAGGAGGCAGCCCATCTCGAACCGCTCGACCCGGCCAAGTGGCCCACCGCCGCCGTTGAAGCGGCTGCGGCCTCGCCGACTCCTTTTCCCAGGGCTACCTTACAGGTTGAGCCGACCGTGGCAGCGGCCGGGATTGGTATTTCAACCCCGGCCGCCGAGCCGGTTGAACCAACCGCTACAGCCGCGCCGTCTACGGCTGCGACCAGCGGCGTGGCTACCGACCTCGCTGCCGCTGTAGTCAGCAATGCGCTGAGTCAATTTTCTATTGTGGCGACGGGCATTACCATCGCTCCAGATTTAGCCATTCGCCAGGGGCCGGGCGCCAATTATGGTTCGGTCACTTCGATTGAACCCGGCAGTGTTTTTGGCATTTTGGGCAAAAACTCCGGCGGTGATTGGGTCTATGTAGTTGACGCCTCCCTGTCGCCCGGCTGGCTGCCGGTGAGCGGGCTGCGGGTGGTTGGGTCGTTAGACAAAGCGCCGGTCCTGCCGCCCAATCCAATTGCAGCCCTGGCGCAAAGCGCCGCCGCACCTGCACCCTCAACCGAGAGCGCCGCTCCGGCGGCCAGCAGCGAACCCGTTTTATCGGCCAATCTAACGCCGGTGACAACAGCTAAAGTTAACAATGATGGCTTGAATATGCGCCAGGGGCCGGGGGCCAGCTACGCCCGCATCGTTACCCTGGCTCGTGACGATGAAGTGAACGTTCTGGCCCTCAACCCGCGTAAAGATTGGGCGCTGGTGGAAACGGCCAATAAACAACGCGGCTGGGTGTCGTTGACTTACCTTGCTCTCTCTGGTTCGGTAGCGAATGCGCCTGTCGTTCCGGCCGCCGAGTTGAGCCAGGCCAGTGTGCCCGTAGCAGAAAACTCGGCGCAGCCGGCAGCGATGGTCGTACCCGCCGAGCCAGCCTCGAATCCCGCTCCAGCCATTGGCAACCTGGGAGCGGTGGCTAAGGCCAAAATCACGCACGACCCGGTCGAGGTGCGTCCGGGGCCGAGCACAGATTACGCCCCTATTGATAACCTGCGGCTCAGCGACGAAGTCATTCCCCTGCTGGCCGTGGACCCAAGCGGTCAATGGGTGCTGGTCAACCCGACCAGCGCCAGTGTCGGCTGGGTAGCTTTGAACGATTTGCAAATTGAAGGTTCATTGGAAAATGCGCCCCAGGTCAATACCGCCTGGGTCGAAAGCAACGCTGTTGAGGTGCGCAGCGGGCCGGGCATTTTCCATGATGCGGTAGGTGTACTGGCTATCCGAAGTCTAGTCCGGGTATTGGGACTGGACGAAAGTCGGAGCTGGGTTATGGTAAAACCCATCCCCACTGGCGAGGTTGCCTGGGCACCGATTAATTTCCTGGTACCGGGTAGACGCTGGGCCGATATGCCGGCCGCACCCGAACTACCGCCAGCAGCAGAGGTGGCCTCTGCTTCACAGCCCGCCGCCAAGCCCTTGACCCCGGCCAACCCACAGCCGCATCTTGTGTTCCAACGCTCCAGCGGCGGCGATATTATGGTTATCAACCTTGATGGCAGCGGCTTGCGTCGTCTGACCAGCGGGATTGACCCGGTGCTTTCGCCGGATGGACAGAAGGTCGCCTTCACCCGCTGGCAAGGGGAAACCGGGTCGGTCTGGGTCATCAATCTTGATGGCAGCAACGAACGCGAGGTACAGGGGTTTGTCAAGCAGGCCAAAGGCCCGGATTGGTCGCCGGATGGCTCGCAGCTTATCTTTAATTTTCAAACCGGCGGCCGCCTTGAGCCAAAAACCGAGTGTTTCCCGGTGGGCGAGGGCAAACAGCCGCCGCGCCCGCCCCGCAACGCCACTGATTTCAAAGTATCGTTTGGCAGCGGCGGTCCGCAAGTGTGCTGGAAACTGCCGCCCGACCCTCACTGGGGGCTGCGGGTGGTTAACCTGACCGATGATAAGTTTAAAGATGTGGACGGCGGCACTTACGCCTTCCGCCCGGCCTGGGACCCTGGCCAGCCCTGGCGCATCGTCTCCGACGGCGGGCGCGGGCTACTGGAGGTGGATGTCAACCGGGATTACCGCCAACCTATTACCGACGAAATCAACGACGGATCGCCAGTCTTCTCGCCGGATGGCCGCTATCTGGCGGTCACGCTCGGCCAGCAGGGTGGCGGGTCGGGCTGGAATATCTTCCGGCTCAATGCCAATGGCACAGGCCGGGTTCAATTGACCGAGACGCCGCTGTGGGAAACAGCCCAGCCCGGCAACGACAAAACCTGGAACAATGTCGCCCCGGCCTGGTCGCCCGATGCGGCGCAAATTGCTTTTCTAACCGACCGCACCGGCCGCTGGGAAATTTGGGTGATGAACGCCGATGGCTCGGATCAACATCCTTTATTCTCAGAGGAGATCAATGACCAGCTTGAGATTACCTACAATTTTGTAGATGAACGAGTGTTGAGCTGGCGGTAAGTAACAAGAAAAGGCCGGTGCTGGAATAGCGCCGGCCTTTTTTTCGCTCGGCCAGGTTTCGAGCGACACCTTACGCAGGGGGCGAGAAATCTCCAAAATCTGAGTTTGCAACCAATGGCCCCAGAGATTTCTCGGCTTTCAGCCTCGAAATGACATGAGGGGTAAGTGGTTTTTGATAATCAAAGCCTGGGTAGAGCCTGGCAAAGCAGTCAGGGCAAAGCCCGTGACTAAAATCGGCGTTGGTATGGTCGTGGATGTAAATTTCCAGCGGCCACCATTGGCCATCTTCATCGCGGATTTTTTTGCAAGAAGAGCAGATGGGGATGATACCGCTAAGGGTTTTGAGGGTGTCCAAAGCCTCTTGCAGCTTCGCAATCAGCTTTTTCTGTTCAATTTCGGCCTGACGCCGATTTAAAGCCATTTCGATGGCAATTTGTAAATCTATAACCTGAAACGGTTTGCGAATATAACCGTACGGTTCGCTTTTCTTGACTCGCTGCAAAGTCACTTCGTCGGTATAAGCAGTCAGAAAAATAATGGGCAGGTCAAAACGAGAGCGGATCGTTTCGGCTGCCTCCACACCGTCAATCCCGCTTCCCAAACGAATATCCATTAAAATCAGGTCCACGGCTGCTTCGCCGGCTTTTTGTACCGCTTCCTGGCCGGAAAAAGCCACTATCGGGTCCTGATAGCCTAAACTTTTCAACCGCATTTCAATGTTTCGGGCCACCACTATCTCATCTTCAACCACCATAATCTGGCTATTTAGCATTGTTAATCCTTCCCCCCGATAGCCGAGCAGCAACAAGATTTTAGAATGAGCCTAATTTGGGGAGCGCTATTTGGGCCGAGTGAAAGAAAGCGTGAAAGTGGCGCCATTTTGCCGCTCCCATTGAAGTTGCCCTTTGAGTTGTTGGGTAAGCATGTTGACCAGTTGCAGCCCCAACGATGTGGTCTGGCGAAAGTCCAGGCTTTCAGGCAGGCCAATACCATCATCCCTCACTTGCAAAACCAGATTATCACCCAACCACTGCGCCTTTAGGCTGATAGAGCCAGTTTGCCTGCCTACAAAGGCGTGCTTGAGCGCATTTGAAACCAATTCATTAATAATTAAGCCACAGGGAATAGCTGTATTTATATCCAGCCACAACCCCTCCGGGCCAGCGTCTACTTCGATTTGGGTAGTAACAGCAGTAGTCTGCTCGCCGTAGGTGTGGAGTAAATCGTCAACCAAATTGCGCATGTATTGACTCAGGTCAATTTGGGCCAAGTTTTCAGAGTTATAGAGCAATTCATGCACCAGGGCAATAGATTTGATGCGGCTCTGGCTGTCGCTAAAAGCGGTGATGGCTTGCTTATCCTGAATGAACTCGGTTTGAAAATCAAGCAGACTGGTAATGATTTGCAAATTGTTCTTAACCCGGTGATGAATTTCTTGCAACAGGATTTCTTTCTCTTGAAGCGAAGCTTGAAGCTGCGCCTCGACCTGTTTGCCGTTTGTTACATCGTGCGAAACGACCACGCTATGGCTCACATTACCTTTTGGATCAAAGTAAGGGTAATAAGTTACGTTAAAATAACGCCGGCCCAGCGCGGCAAACTCAAACCAGCCCTGATACGACATCTCTTGCCCGGCAAAACAGGCGTCCAAATACGGCTTGATTTGGCTCGAATAGCGTTCTTCTCCCCATATTTCTGCAACTGTCCGGCCAATAATCTCAGCAGGCGTTTTTAGGTGGGCCTGACAGTAAGCTTTATTAGCTGCTTCATAAACATGCTCACGATTAATCAGGGTCATAAATTCTTTAGAAGTATTGACAATAAATTCATAGCGCTGCTGGGTTTCTGTCAAAATCTTATGTTCGGTAATATCCAGGGCAATCCCATGAAAAATTATGGTCCCATTTTCTTGGATCGTCACACGGGCTATATCTCGCACCCACTTGGTATGGCCGGATAATGACATAATTCTAGATTCATAGATAAAAGGCAGGGTGGGGTCTCGATAAACTTGGGCAAATCGTTCAGGCGTCAGCCGGTCATCGGGATGGATTCTTTCAAGCAGACGTTCTGGGTGGGCCATCGCTTCTGGAGGCTCCAGCCCACTAATTTGATAGGTGCCGGCGCTGATATAAGGCAGGGCTATCCGGCCATCAGGATGAAACACAAACTCATAGACTGCGCCGGGCAAATTGGCAGCAATATTTGAAAGTCGCTCCTGGGTTTGTTGGCAATCGCCTACCCGCGCCTCTAATTCGGCCACCTGTTGGCGCAGGGCGCTTAATTCAGCGATTAATTGAGCTTTGCTCTTAGCCTTGTCTCTCATCTATTTGTTATTATTTCCACTTCGTAACTGCCCGGCCTCAAGAGGGTTGGAAGCCGCCTAATCCAGCCCTCCAACCTTCCACGATGGTTACAAACAAAATTGGTAACTACTCAGGCATCATGTCATTTCGACGAGCCTGCGAGGAGAAATCTTCCAGGTCGGTGCTTGAATAGCCTGTGAGCGGGAAAGATTTCTCGGCCTACGGCCTCGAAATGACATACCTGAGTAGTAAACAAAATTGATTATCTTAGCCTCAGCCTTAGCCTTTGAGAAGTTTTCTCCAGTATAACATAGGCTCAACCCGGCTAATAGTGATTTTTGTCACTTTTCAAATCAAAAAAGAGACCAGCAGTATCAAAATATCTGCCGGCCTCTTCTAACTGCTGGGACAAAAGTAGACCACGCTTAAAGCGTGGCCTACTAACTGATGCTTACTTCGCGCGTTGGGCCGCTGTCATTAACGCTCTTTTCACAAATACCGGGGCCATGGCCTGACGATAATCGGCGCTGGCGTGAATGTCGCCGATGATGTCATCGCCGAGGTCATTGGCCACTGCGGCTGCCGCCGCCGAGATGGTGGCTTCATCCAAAGGCTTGCCCACCAGAGCCGCTTCGACCGACTTGGCGCGGGTGGCCGAGGGAGTCAGCCCGCCGACGGCCACCCCTACAGCAGTGCAGTTGCCGCCGGAAACGGTGACAATCGCTGCTGCGCCGACCATAGCATAGCGCGAAGCCGGGTTGAACAGCTTGGCATAAGCCGAGCCGCTACCCGCGCCGCTCTTAGCCACTTCGATGGCGGTCACAATTTCCCCATCCTGGAGAGCCGTCGCAAAGAGGCCGGTGAAGAAATCATCGGCGGCGATTTTGCGGCTTCCATTTGGCCCGGTTGTGTGGATGGTCGCACCCAGGGCGGTTAGCACCGTCGGCAGGTCAGAAGCGGGGTCGGCGTGGGCAATGTTGCCGCCAATGGTGCCGCGATTGCGCACCTGCGGGTCGCCAATCATCCCGGCGGCCTCAGACAGCACGGTTGGCACATCGGCGGAAGCGGCGATCATGGCGTGAGTGGTCAATGCCCCAATCCGTACCAAGTTACCCTGAACCGAAATGCCTTTCAGTTCGCTCACCCGGCCAATGTCAATCAACGTGCCCGGATCGGCCAGACGCAGATTCATGACCGGGATCAGGCTATGGCCGCCGGCCAGCACTTTCGCTTCGCCGTGCTGCTGGAGCAACGCTACGGCGTCATTCAGCGAGTTTGCTCGATAGTAATCAAATTTTGGCGGATACATTAGTTACCTCCTCCATTGGCGCTCTTGATAGCATGGTAGATTTTTTCCGCTGTCAGAGGCATATCAAGATGTTTGATCCCCAGGGGAGCCAGCGCATCCATCACCGCATTGGCCACCGTCACGGTTGCGGCAATGGTGCCCATTTCGCCCGCTCCCTTGACGCCCAGCGGGTTGTGCGGTGAAGGTGTTTCGACCCGTCCCACCTCGGCCGTCACCAGCCGGTCGGCGCGGGGCATGGCGTAATCCATGAGTGAGCCGGATAAAAGCTGGCCATCCTCATTGTAAACACCGTGCTCCCACAAAGCCTGGCCCACACCCTGGACAATACCCCCTTGAATCTGACCTTCGACAATCATCGGATTGATGACTTTGCCAACGTCATCCACGGCGACGTAGCGCTGGATGGTTACTTCGCCGGTGTCACGGTCCACTTCCACCTGGGCGATATGGGCGCTGTTGGGGAAGGTGAAATTGGATGGATCGTAAAAGGCGGTTTCTTCCAGGCTAGGCTCCATGCCTTCGGGCAGGTTATCGGCGGTTACTACGGCATAAGCCAACTCGGCAAATGCTTTGGCTTTATCCGGCGACCCCTTGACATAGATTTTGGCGGTTTCCCGGTCGTAGACCATATCTTCTTCGGCAGCCTCCAACTGGTGAGCGGCGATCTTGATTAGCTTGGCCCGGATTTTTTCGGCGCTTCGCACCAGGGCGCTGCCGCCAACAGAGGTGCTCCGGCTGCCATAGGTACCCAATCCAAAGGGGGTGCGGCCGGTGTCGCCATGCACAATCTCGATATCTTCCATGGGCAGGCCCAGCTCGTCGGCCACAATTTGGGCAAAGGTGGTTTCATGGCCCTGGCCGTGCGTATGCGAGCCGGTCAAAACGGTGACTTTGCCGGAGGGATGAACCCGAATTGCGCCGCTCTCCCATAAACCAACGCCGGCCCCCAGGCCGACCACAGCCTTGGAAGGAGCGGGGCCGCTGACCTCGATACAACCGCTCACACCGACGCCAACCAGCTTCCCGGCCTGGCGGGCTTGCGCTTGAGCCTGGCGCATAGCTTTGTAACCGGCTAACTTTTCGGCTGCATCGAACAACTGCTCATAATTGCCGCTGTCATACATCAACGCTACGGGCGTTTGATAGGGGAATTCGTTGGCCGGGATGAAGTTTTTGCGGCGAATCTCGATGGGGTCCATGCCCAATTCTTGGGCGGCAACGTCAATCAGCCGCTCTAGCACGTAGCTGGCTTCAGGCCGGCCCGCGCCGCGATAAGCGTCAACCGGCACAGTATTGGTCATAGTACCGTAGGTGATGCCATAAATGATGGGGGTTTTGTACAGGCCGGCCAGCAGGGTAATATAGAGCGCCGAAGGAATCATCGGGGCAAAGAGCGACAGATAAGCGCCCATATCGGCCCAGGTTTCTACAAGCAGGGCGGTAAACGTCCCATCTTTCTTCAGGGCCAGTTTACAGTGGGTCACATGGGCGCGGCCATGCGCATCGGATTGCATAGCTTCGGTGCGGGTGCTGACCCATTTGGCTGGCCGCCCCACCTGTTGAGCGATCCAGGGCACAATCACTTCTTCGGGGTAGTGGAAGATTTTGCTGCCAAAACCGCCGCCCACGTCGGGCGAAATGACCCGCAGCTTGTTTTCGGGGATGCGCAGGGTGGCGACGCTTAAGAGCATGCGGATGATGTGGGGGTTTTGACTGGTTGTCCAAATGGTCATCTCCTCCATGGAAGCGTCCCATTGGGCTGCGCAGGCGCGGGGTTCCATGGCATTAGGGATAAGCCGCTGGTTAATCAAATCCAACTCAACCACATGGTCGGCTTCAGCGATCGCCTTTTCGCAGGCTTCTTTATCACCCAAAGGCCAGGTGAAGCTGAGGTTATTGGGCAAATCATCGTGGACCAGTGTGCTTGATTCCATGGCCGCTTTGGCCCCGACAACGGCCGGAAGCGGCTCATAATCAACTTCAATCAGACCCAAAGCATCATAGGCAATATAAGGGCTTTCGGCTGCAACTGCCACAACGCCATCGCCCACATGCCGCACCTTACCAACCGCCAGAGATGGCCGCCCCGGAACTTTAATCCCAGGGGGATTAAACCCGCACGGCAAATCACCCACACCGCTGGCTTTCAAATCCTCGCCGGTAAAAACACCGACAACACCCGGCAAGGCTTTGGCGGCCTCGGCATTGATGCTCTTGATTTTGGCGTGAGCGTGCGGGCTGCGCAGGATGGCGACATGAACCAGGTCGGGCAGTTTCAAATTAGCCACATATTTACCACGACCTTGAATAAAACGGGGGTCTTCAACCCGTTTAATCGCTTTACCAACATCCTTAGCCATTATTTACCTCCTGCCATCTCCGCCGCAGCGGCTTTAACAGCCTTTACGATATTGTCATAGCCGGTGCAGCGGCAAATATTACCTTCTAGCCCGTGCCGAATCTCGGCCTCATTGATATTTGGATTGTTTTCGACCAGTTTGGTGGCGGCCATAATCATGCCGGGGGTGCAATAGCCACATTGCAGGCCGTGATTATCCCAAAAAGCCTGTTGCATGGGGTGGAGTTTGCCATTGCTGGCTAACCCCTCAATCGTGGTAATTTCGGAGCCATCGGCTTGTACGGCCAGAGTGGTACAGGATTTGACCGACATGCCATCCATGTGAATGGTGCAGGCCCCGCACTGGCTGGTATCGCAGCCGATGTTGGTACCGGTTAACCCTAACCCGTCACGCAAAAAGTGGACCAACAGCGTGCGTGGTTCCACATCGCGGGTATAGGTTTTCCCATTAACTTTCACCGTTATTTCTGTCATAGAAAATGCCTCCTGCTCTGGATTTAGTTTTCACCCCTTCGGGTGCGCCGAAGGGCGAGATTTTGGATTTTGTCCCAAAACCAATCTCTACTGAATAGCTACTATCCGCTATCTTCTATCCTCTATCTTCTCTTTTCTATTCTCTAGTAATCTCTCCTTTCCCAGACTTCTCTTGCTACTTTACGAGCAATGGCGTTCATCCACCAATTGAGTACCACCAGCGAGGCCAGAAAGACCAAAGCCCCGGCAACCAGCTTGGGGCGCTGCGGGGCCGGCACCAAATCATCAACCAGATGTTTGGCCACTCCCAGGGCAAATTCTGTTTGTGAAGGCACTGCAACCGGGCTGGGCGGAGACGGTTCCCCTAGCAGGGCCTCTTCGGCGTGATGCGTGGCATTAGCCTGTAAGCGGGCCTTAATTTGCTCGTGCAGACCATCCAAACTCTGGCGGGTGAGCGCCTTGGCCGAACTGTCGAGCAGCCGCTGGCCGACGCTGGCAATCCGCCCGCCAACCTGGGCTTCGCCGGAGTAGCGCATTAAGGTTGACGCCCCTTGGTCTTCCAGACGCACCTCGCCTACACCCTTCATAAAACCGGGCGCGCCCTTTCCATCCACCTGCATACGGTAGCTTTCCGGGGTGTTTATATCGGACAGGTTGACCAGCCCTTCGAATGCGCCCTGAACCGGGCCAACCCGGATTTTGAGCGCGCCTTTGTACTCATTATCGCCAACCTGCTCCAGCCTTTCGCAGCCGGGCATCACACTGGCCAACACATTGGGATCGAGCAAGGCTTCCCAGACAACCT
This sequence comes from Anaerolineales bacterium, assembly GCA_015075405.1. Lineage (GTDB taxonomy): Bacteria > Chloroflexota > Anaerolineae > 4572-78 > J111 > DSQQ01. Next base: position 931,649 of record JABTUK010000005.1, on the reverse strand, counting down.
CACGGGGAGCTTCAAAGGTGTAAGTACCTTCAAGTTTCACCAGTCATTCCTCCTCAAAGAGTCAAGCCACCAAGCATAAAAGTGGGGACTTTAATTACCAACATCAAATTTTGGGTCAATATCGTCTATCGCCGAAAAAAATCAGTTGCCGGATTTGATTGATAACGTATTTAAGATATTAGGTTGGGCAACGGGGGAATCTTACTCGCAGCTTCAGTAATAAATTCTAACATAGGCGCAAAGCTGTGTCAAATACACTTTTGGCCGATACTTGCTTTCCGAGAGAGTTGCTTTACAATATCGGCCAGGAGTAAACTCAGTAGATACAATTTTCGAGGACGCACAGCGGGCACGCCCACGTGCCGAACACCGCCGCACGTGCCGAACACCGCCGCACGTGGGCGTGCTGACTCCTCAAATTTGATCTACTGAAACTATCTAATTGGATAAGCTATGGAAATAAAAGTTTATGCCACCCTGCGCGAGGTTGTGGGCGGTCCCAGCGTTTGGCTCGACGGCGCAACGGAGCTGACGGTCGGCCAACTGCTTGAGACTTTATGCAATAAATATCCGGCTTTATCGCCCAAGCTCCTGCTCAACGGCGACGATCTGCACCCGGCCATCCACATTCTGGTCAATGGCCGGGATATGCGCTATTTGAACGGCCTGGATACCCTTTTGACCAACCAGGATACCATTCGTATCTTCCCTCCTGTTGGCGGAGGCTGCGGGTGAAGCTGGCCTACGGGGTGCCGCTGAGGACGATGAAAAGGTATCTTTCCGACCTGGGGGCCACCGAAATAGCCGAAAATAGGCTGACTGGCGAGGGCTGGCAGGCTGTCGTCAGCCGGAGCGAGCCGGCGAAAATTGGCTCGCTGGTGGTGGGCCGGATTGAGGTGGAATTTTCAGGTGATGAGGCTGCCATTGCCGCTTTGCTGGAAAAACTCCATTGGAAAACGCTCCGCGGCGGCGGGTGAAGGAAGTAAAAAATTAGAAATAAGAATTTAGAAAAAACAGTAGCGAGGAACCCAAGCTCCAATCTCGTTCCCAAACTGACGCGAAGCGTGGGAACGAGATTGGGAAGTCAGTTTGGAAACGAGGTTGGGAAAAGAAAACAGTAGCGAAGAAAAACTTTCGCTACTGTTTTTATTTTAGGCGGCCCTCACCGGCAACCTAACAGTGAACCCTTACTCCCCGCTTCGCGTCCTAACTTCTTGCTCCCCTTACACAATTTCCAGTTCTTTCAGTTTGGCCTCCGGCACTACCCCGTTGACCCAGCCCCGCTCAGCGTAGTACTCGGCCAGCATTTTATCCAGTTCACAGACGTGGCCTTCGGAGCCCGGCATAGTGCTGGGTTCTTCAGTAAAACGTTTGGGCAGATAGTCGGAGCCTTCGCGGAAACCGGCCAGGTTGTTGTAGTAGCGTTCCAGGTTGTAAACCCGTTCGCCGCACTGCAACATCTCGGCTGCGCTGTAGTTCAAGCCGGTTACGGCGTTGTACAAAGCCGTATATTCATCCATGCCCATGGCAAAAGCGGAGAACTTGCACAGGTCCAACGAGTCAGACACGGCGTGGACGTCCTGGAAGATTTTGACCAGCTTGCCTTTGCCTTCCCAGGCCAGCGGGTCAACCTTGAGTGAGCCAAAAGGCATCACCCCCAGTTCGGCGGCGGGAGTGTAAGCTCGCAGGTGGCACGCGCCCCGGTTGCTGGTAGCATAGGCAATGCCCATGCCCTTCAAACCGCGCGGGTCGTAGGCCGGAATGCCCTGGCCCTTCACGGTCATAGCAATTTCGGGGTGGCCCCAAGCTTTGGCTGCTGCCGTTCCGCCCTCGGCCAACTTATCCCCCACACCTTCACGGAAAACGATTTTCCGAACCACCTCTACCATGCCTTGAGTGTCGCCCCAGGTCAATTTCCCATCGCCGTTGGTGTAGTTTCGTTGGCTGGCTTCCATATAAACCGACAACACCTGGCCTATTTCGATGGCGTCAATGCCATAATCATTGGCCAGATCAATGATGAAAGCCACCGCGTTAATGTCATCATTGCCGCAGTTGGCCCCCACCGACCAGGCCGGCTCGTACTCGACGCTCTCCATGTGGACTTTGAAGGGGCCTTCGGTCACTTCCACTTCCTTTTTGCAGGCCACCGGGCAAGCATGGCAGGTGGGGTCGTTAACCAGAATGTTTTCTTTGACGTATTCGCCCGAAATCTTTTCGGCCTTTTCGCCAAAAGAGGTCAATTGGGAGTTGTTGGCCGGCAACGCGCCGATGCTGCTGGTAATGTTCATCAGCACGTTGGTGCCGTAAACGCTCAACCCACCCTTGCGCGGCGAGGTAATATTGGCTTCGTCCATGATGTTCGCCAGAGCGTGTTTGCGGGCTTCTTTGTCGGCTTCTTTGTTGGCCGGTTTGGGCCGATTCTTCTTGTCGCTCTTGATAACAATTGCCTTCAGGTTTTTGCTGCCGGCCACGCAGCCGGTGCCGCCTCGACCCGAAGCCCGGTCGTGGATGTTGACCCAGCAGGCAAATTTCACCAGGTTTTCGCCAGCGGGACCAATAGCCATGCCATCGCAATCTTCGCCGTGGCGCTGGCGCAGAACTTTGAGCGTTTCGTGGATGCCCTTGCCCCACAAATCGCCGGCATCCAGCAGGCTCACCTGGCCGTTTTCCACATAGGCATAGACAGGCTTATCGGCCTTGCCTTTGAAAAGCAAAGCATCAAAGCCGGCCCATTTGAGTTTGGCCGCCGTCCAGCCACCCATGTGGCTGTCGGTCACAGTGCCGGTCAAGGGTGATTTGGTGACCACGCACAAGCGGCCGCTCATGTTAACATCGGTCCCGGTCAGCGGGCCGGTCATCACACACATGAGGTTATCGGGTGAAAGCGGGTCAACCTGAGGGCCATTATCAAAGACGTATTTTACGCCCAGGCCGCGCGCCCCCAGATATTTGCGAGCATCGGCCTCGTTGATACCTTCATAGCTGACCGTCCGGTCACTCAAATTAATGCGCGCTACTTTATTGGTAAATCCACCAAGCGTCATAACAATCTCCTTATTTTTAAGATAAAATTGAGACTAATTTAAGCCAAGAACAAAAGTTGTTTTGTAAACATATCAAGCTTGAAACTTTGATAAATATCTTGTCGGCAGTCTCACCTCCTGTGGCTACAAGACAAACGGCGCTATGTTTACTCATCATAGCGCCGTTTTGTCTTGTTATTTTGGCCGGTTTTGGGGGCACAAAACAACTTGCTCAATTTTACCAGACCATAATACTCTTTTGCCAAAACTACGCCCCAATGCGATAGTCTTTATGCAGTAATGCCCCCTCAGTATAGGCTCTCGCCAGCGTTAACTGTAGTGACGAATGTCATTGTATTTTTGGACATATGGCACATTGGAGGACTTACATCGGGGGTGTTTCAGGCACTAAAATCTCGGTGGAGGCGGCGCGGGGTAATTCACGCCGGGCGCGGCGAGGCAGCAACCCGGCTCGCTTGATAATTTCAGCGACCATTTCCTCCTGGCGATAGGCCATGACGTGGACGCCGTGTACCCCTTCAATCTCACGCACCTGCTGGATAATCTCGATGCAGATGCGCATGCCCTCTTCCACTTTTTGCTCTTTGGGGGTTTTGGTCAAACGCGCTACAATCTCGTCCGGTATCCACACGCCCGGCACTTTGGTACGCATAAACTCGGCCACTTTTTCATTACGGATGGGGCCAACACCGGCCAGGATAAAAACCCGTTCATGCAACCCCAGGTCACGCACCCGCTGCATAAACTGCTGCATCCGGGGGACATCAAAACAATATTGAGTTTGGATAAAATCAGCGCCCGCTTCAACCTTTTTGCCCAGACGCAACGGCCGCCAATCGAGGGGGGGAACAAAGGGATTTTCTGCCGCGCCTAAAAAGAGGCGGGGGGGAGTAGTCAGCTTGCGCCCACTCAGAAAGACACCCTGATCCCGCATCATTTTGGCCACGCGCAAGAGTTGGATCGAATCGAAATCAAAGACTCGCTTGGCCTGGGGCTGGTCGCCATTGGAAACGTCATCGCCGGTGAGGCAGAGGATATTCTTGACCCCCATCGCCGCCGCCCCCAGAATATCACCCTGGATGGCAATGCGATTGCGGTCACGACAGCTTATCTGCAATACGGCTTCATAGCCAGCGCGGGTGAGCAAGGCGCAGCAGCCCATACTGCTCATATGGCAGTTGGCCCCGGAGCCGTCGGTGGCGTTGATGGCGTCACAAACTTCGGCCAGAACCAGGGCATTTTTGTAAACATCGTTGGGGTCGGCGCTGTCGGGGGCGTTCAACTCGGCGGTGACGGCAAAGCGGCCGGAGCGCAGCACCCGTTCCAGGCGGCTGCCGGTGCGCATCGGCTGTTCGGGTGAGAGGGGAGGTGTATCCACGTTGAACTCCTATAGAAGAAGAAGGAACTCATAGCAACTGAGGGACCTGGTAAGGATAATAAGTTCCCTTAGTAAACGTCTAGAATTTACTTCCCGTTTTGAGTTCCTATGAGTTCCTTTAGTTCCCTGGGAACTCGTAGGAACTTGGGGGAACTTATTTTTGGACAATCACTTAGTTCCCTCAGTTCCTTTAGTTTCCTTTGATTTCCGCCAATTTCCAGCCGGGCGGGGTTTCGGTATCTATCTTTTCAACTAAATTGATCCAGGCTGAAGTACCTTGTAGAGCACGGTTGACCGGCGGTTGAATCCACTGCATTTCGTGGCCATAAGCTTGCATCTGCTGGCTGCGCTCCCAGGCTTGGACCCAGACACAGAGCAGTTCGGGGATAACCTCGCAGTGGCCGTTGGCGCGGACGCCGCCGCAGGGGCCGTTACGCAGATTTTTGGGGCAGGTCATGGGGCAGGTCATACCCGTGCTGTGCAAAATGCACTGCCCGCACATCTGGCAATTAAACAACCAGCCCTTGCTGATCTCTTCACCGCGAATCATCAATTTTTCGGCAAATTTCGGATTGATCCGCTTCAAGAGGGGATAAGTTTTAACAATGACCTGTTTGGAGACGTCGTAAAACCACTCTAAAAAGCGGGGATGGTTTTTGAGCCATTCGCTGCCGGGGGCGCGCCGGCCTTCTTTGAGATAGGTGGTCATACGCTGATATCTCCCTCGATGAATTGCTATGGATCAGTGGCTAGGTATAGGGTAATTGGTTATTGTTGGAGGAAATTATACTGTATCCTTTTGAGGCGAGTCAAGAAGCGAAGAACTGCTTGGCTTAACCAGGGCATGATAAAGCTGACGGCTTTGACACAATGGGCAAATACAGCCCTGAGTCGAAAGCTGACGCGCCCGGAATGACCACCAGGGTCATGGAGTTGGCCGGAAAAGAGGCGCTGAAGCCGCTGGCAGTCACCGACTGATTCGCCTGCTGAACAATGGCATTGAGGTTGGCGGCGCTGTAACGGAAGACCTGGGCTGCGCCCGCTGGCGTAAATCCAGTTAATGAAACGTCTCCGGTTAAGGCCCCGCCGGTTTTGTTGATAATGACCAAGGTCAGGGCGCTGTCGCTGCTGCGCTGGGCGGCGTAAATAGCCAGTTGGCTTTGATCGGCGCTGGCGGCGCTGACGCTGACATCGCCAAACTTGCTGCCGCTGCCATCATAATTGCGATAGAGGCGGAAGGCATACGCGCCCGGCAGCGTTTCAAAGTTATCATAACCCAGATCAGCATCGGGGTAGTTCCACAGGGTCGCCAGGTCTAACCCTTCCCGGCCAAAAATACCGAGAATATCAGCCTGGGCCAACGCTCCGTTGATATGCTCCAGCCCACCCCAATTGTATTCGGTCAAGGCCAGTTTAGTGCCGGGATAATTGGCGTTCACCCACTGGCGCATACGCGGGATGAGGCGAACAATGCCGCCATCCGGCCCGGCGTCAGCAATCCAGCTTTCATCAACATAAGTGGGGTCCCACAGGGCGCGAGTAGAACGCAGCCGTAGCGCCTGGGTAGTGGCATTGCCGGCCAGACTCAGGTCTACGCCGTTTTGGGGGTAAAAGTGCAGGTCAAGGTAATCCAGTAAACGCACCTGATTGGTCTGCTCATACCGGCACATTTGCCGCAGATACCAGGCGACCTGATATTGGCTGCCATGGGTGGCGTAATCGGGGAAGTAGGTGTAACCGTTTTGCTCGGCTTGCTCCAGATCATATTGAGAATACCAATAACCAGACCAGCCAAACGAGGCGTAGCCAAAAATCTGGGCGGCGGAATCGGCGGCTTTGATGGCGGCGGCATAATTGCGGGAGCGACTCCACAATTCGTCGTAGCGCAAGGGGCTGGGGTGAATGTCGCGGTGGGTTTCGCTCCACAATTCCGGCTCGTTATCCAGCGCGTAGAATTTGACTCCCCCGGCGCTGGCCGCCCCGTGAGTTGCTTTCAGGTGATTGACCCAGCCCGTTACAAACGACGGGTTGACGACGGTGCTGGTATCCAACGGGTCATTGCCGGTGATGGGCGTTCCCCCACGCAAGCCATTGCCACAGTTAGGGTAGCCATCCTCATCATTTAGATCATCTTGAGGTTGGTACTTTGGGAAATTGAAGCCACACGTATTGGGATCACCATTTTTAGCCACGTAGCCGGTCATCGGCACAGTGATCAGCGAGTCGGCGCCGGTTTGCTCATTCTGGTCAATCCATTGGTCGGCGGTTAGGGTTGCGCCGGTGTAGGGGTCATAATGGGTATTGTTGTGGAAAAACCAGTCGGATCCGTGATTCATAAAGTTGCCCTGCCAATTGTAGCGAGTGGTGTGGTTGCCACCCCAGCGCCGCACCGGCAGGTCAATTTCATTGGCAAACGAGGCTTTGGCAAAGTTAAGACCATAAATGTGGGGGCTGATCGGCTTGCGGTTGGCAGCGACATTTACGGTCAGTCCAACATTGGCGATGGTAATAGGACCTTGCGCGATGCTATGAGAGCCGGCTAACAGCAGGACCACCGTTATTATTACCAGGCTTATGGCCTTATTCAGCATATCATCCCTCACTTTAGTCTGAAGCAAAGCCAAATGGCCGAGGCTGAAGCCGTCGGCCTGAGAGAGCGAAGCCCTAGCGGGCTGAATTTTAGCTCGGAGAGCTTTGCCCTTTGAGTGCGGCGGCTTCAGCCCCGCATCTTTAGACCTCCGAGTTTGAGTTTGCCAACAGAATCGCTTTAGTTTCACGCCCTGGCTCTAAATATTCATCCTTCCGCCTTCATCCTTCATTCTTTAAGCGCCGCTCGCCCCCGTATCCAGGCGAAAACCATATCCGCGCACGGTGACAATAAACTCGTGATCGGGGTCAATCTCGGCCAGGCGTTGGCGCAGGCGGCGAACCAGGGCATCAATGGCATCATCGCTGACCCCTTCGGCGGCTTCGCCGGGCCAGGCCGCTTCGATGACCTCCATGCGGCTGTAAACTTTGCCGGGGCGCTCGGCCAGCATGACTAATAATTGATACTGCTGGTTGCTCAAGGGCGGGGTGAGCAGTTGGCCGTGGACATAAATTTGGCGCTCGGCCTGGTCAATGTGCAGGCCCAGGCCCTTTTGGCCGGGGAGAGGGGCGGTCGCTTCGCTATCCACGTAAATCAATTCCAGGCTGGGGGCCAGTTGAATCACATCGCCGTCGTTGAGCGGGCGCGGCTTGAGCACCCGCTGGCCGTTGACAAAAACGCCGTTTTTGCTGCCGCTGTCTTCCAGCACAAATTGGCCGCCCTGGCGGCGCAGCACCGCATGCAACCGCGAAATCCAGCGCACCGGAATGCTGATGACGCACTCGGTCGAACGGCCAATGGTGATTTCCGGCTCGGAGTCATTCAAAATCCATTGGTCTTTAATCAGGTCGCCCTCTTTCCAGATTAAGAGCGCCTGTTCTGTTTGTAAATTTCTCATCAGTCTCTCCTGTTTGACAGTAATTTGAGATTGGGATACTCTAAACGGGTGTCAGGTACTCCCGTGTCAGGTGTCAAGTACTTTATTGACTTGACGGCACGTGACACTTGGCACGTGACACTTGACACATGATACTTGCTACTCTCCCCGGAGGAATCTTGCCTGCCAACCTTCAACCCGGCGAAATCCTGCGCGAGCGCTACTGCATTGTCGGCCTGATCGGTGCGGGTGGTATGGGCGCGGTCTACCTGGCCGACGATAACCGGCTGGAAGGCCGCCAATGCGCCATCAAGGAGACGTTCCCCCTGCCGACTCAGAACCCGGCGATGACCCAGGCCGCCCGCAAACAATTTTATCAAGAAGCCTCAACCCTGGCCCGGCTGGACCATCCCGGCCTGCCCAAAGTGAGCGATTTTTTCTCGGAAGGTGAGCGGGACTACCTGGTGATGGATTTTGTGCCCGGCCAGAACCTGCTCGAAATTGTCACCGAAACCCGCCGCGACGCCCGTTTTCTCGACGAGGGAACGGTTCTCGGCTGGATGGACCAATTATGCGATACTTTGTCGTATTTGCATAGCCGCCAGCCGGTGGTGCTGCATCGAGACATCAAGCCGGCCAACATCAAATTGACGCCCGAAGGCCGGCTGAAACTGGTTGACTTTGGCCTGGTCAAGCCGCTCGATCCCGACGACCCCAGCACCCTGACCGGCCTGCAAGGGGCGGGCAGCCTGCCCTACGCCCCACTGGAGCAGTACGTGGATCATCTCGGCCACACCGATGCCCGCTCCGATCTGTACGCCCTGGGCGCGACCCTGTATCACCTGCTCACCGGCAACACTCCGGCCAGCGCCCAGGAGCGTTTTTTGGTCCCAGAGTCGCTGCCGCCGGTATCACACATCAACCCGGCGGTGTCGCCTGGCGTAAGTGAGGCCATCGCCCTGGCCATGGCCCCGCACCCCAAAGACCGCCCGGCCTCGGTGGCTCAGTGGCGGCAAATTTTGCACAGTTCTGATTTTACCCTGCCAATGGGCGCTGGCAAACTTTCCGGCAACGATTGGGCCGCCAGCCTGGCCGAGAATTGGTGGCTGGTCGCCCTGGCCCTGGCGCTGCTGGCCGCTTCGTGGTGGATGACGTTTTACTCGTAGGAACTGAGGGAACTGGTAGGAACTGATGCGTTGTTGCCTCATGGGATGATGGTGTCAGTTTTGAAACTGACACCCCTTTTACAAAGGCTAAAGGCTCATAGCCACGCTTTGTAAGGTGGGTAACAATAACAGGAAAGTTATTGTAAATAATATCAGCCCCCCAATGAGTCCAATGACCGTCAAGGCTCGAATTTCTATACGGGATTTCCACTCACTGATTCGCGTATAACGCTCAAATTTTGTCATGGGCCAAAACGTAACAAATTGAGTCCAATTTTTCACATCTGGCCCAGTTAGCACCAAATGTACTGCTGCTAAAGTTAAGAGCAATGGCTCTAACAGAAAAATCGGATCGGTCACATAAGCCCAAAAACCGCCTTCAACCACACGATATGGGGCGGCACCAACCATCATCAATGAAATGGGATAAAATAGAGGCGTACCATGCGCGATTACATCTAGCACCAGATGCGATAAACCACCTATCGCTGTCAGCCCAATCAGTGTTTGCAGGTAAGGCCAACGTCCGTTCCGATATAGCAACCACCAGCACAATCCTATACCGATATATGGAAACAAACTGTGTGTCCAGAGGACGCTATGGTTAATAAATCCACGAAAGAGAGTGTTGTAAATAACATCCAAATCTGGGATAACTGTACTACCAAGCGCTACTATCCATATCAGGATACGTTGCGGTTCACTCCATTCCTGGTTCCATCGTGATTGCGACTTCACTGCTGCAAAGTAGCCCGGTACTAAATGTGCCCCTAGCATCAAATTCTCTCTATCAAACTTAAGTTGCTACTAACCTCTGCGGCGGTCGGCGGTCAGCGGTCAGCGGTCTCTTCTCCCGGCTGGGCTTTCCACAGCAGGAGGCCCTGCCAGATACTTACCACCAGACCCAGGGTGATGGCGATCTCCTCGATGCCAGGCAGCACATACACAAACAGGGATACGGCCCCTACGGCCCAATACAGCACGGTCAGGGGGCGGGGAAAACGGCGGGAGGTCCACCCGGCCCATCCGACCAGCACCAGCGCCCACCCCAGAAAGTGCCAGCCTGCCCCAGTCGCACCCGCCACGAGGGTGGTCCACACCACCAGAACCGTCGTGGAGTCCTCCAAATGCAGCTCGGGATGAGCCAGATGGTAGTGGCGGTTGGCCGACCGGATACAGGCGACGGCGACCATCGCCGCTGCCGCAAGCAAAGCAACAAGCAGCGCCAGCGACATCCGGCGCGGCGCGTGCTCGCCGAGGCGCTCCCGGAGGGCATAAACCACTGTAACCAGGCTGGCGGCCCACACCGGCCCGGATAGGAAATCGGCCAGGGCATAGGCCAAAGGCCCGTTGGCCTCTCGCAAGTTGCCCGTAAGGTAGATGAACGCCGGAACGATAAAAGCCGCTGCCAGCAGAAAGGAGGCCAGCCCGCCCCATTTCTGTAGCGTCGCGACTGAAGTCTTCGCGTCCGCATCTGTGCGATCTTTGAAAATTGTATTGTCTAGCATAATACCCCCTTAAGAACGTCACCTTCTTAACCACAGATTGCACAGATTTCACAAAATTCTTCTGGAGTACACGGTTTAGTATGAGTGAGGAGTGAATGCCTGTCACTATCAAAAAACCTAACTCATCCACCCCGACATAACTATAATTGTGATCATCCTCTCGGAATACGCTTGTTGTGAGACAGTCTCTTTGTCTTTTTAATCTCCCCACCGAAATTCTTTTACAACTTCCAAGACCGTGCTCAAATCCCAGGCATCGCTGCCATCTGTTAGACCAAGTAAGATAACGTGTCGATTGTCGCTGGGGGCATCATATATAAACATGCTTTCATCAGGCGATAAATTGAGACTGTCATAATAGCCATAATTGTCATTTTGATTATGAGTATTCAGCAGTAGCTTTAATTGGCCATCAGGAAAAAGCCGGTAAACCCCAGGTGGAGGATATAGATCAACTTGTTCAATCCCTTGAATAGTAAAAAGGATACTCCCATCCTTTAGAATAAAAGGCTTACCTGCTCCAAAACCCTCGTGCCAGTTCTTTAAGTTATCGCTGCTCAAAGATACCAGGGTTTTAACATGTCCAGAGGGTAGGTCTATTTGATAAAGCCCTCCACTTTTAGTTCTTGCATGAATAATAAACTGTGACAACGGATCCCAGGCGAAAATGGAGTAGCCTCCGGTATAGACAAAACTATTCGGGATTTCCACCGTTGTTCCATCTGCCGGGTTTAAAATGCGTGACTGGTAGCCTTCGTCATAAGGGTAATAATTGACCAGGGCAAACCGGCAATCCGGCGACCATGAGACGACTTCATGCTTAACTTGAGGCGGTTTACACTTTTTAAGGGAGGGCGGTAGTTGAGGCCACAAATTTACCTGCTGAAAAAGCTGATTTCCAATGATGATAGAGGAATCATCACCGGATTGCTTTTCTGGCCACCGATCTACCGGCTGCATTGGTCCCCCTTCGCGGGGCCATCGCCATACAACACCTCCTATCAAATAATACAGATCAATTGGTATTGACGGGAGTGCCTGTAAATTAGGCACGTGTGGCTTAACTCCTATTGGGCGTGCCAGATTACCCTTCCAATCAAAACGATTACCATTCCACTTGTATATATCCCATTGTTTCGGCTGGGCGGGTTGCCACCGAAGAAACTCACCCACATTGTCATGGTCAATATCAATCCGTTGCCAACCAGGCAGAACTTCGCCAATAAAGCGGTACTCTTGCCCTTTAGTTTGCAGTAGTTGAATCTTTGTTATTGCTGTAGCCCAGTTATCATTCTCAACTTCTTGCCACCAGCGTAAAAGCCGTTCTGGATCCCCATCTCCGGTGAGGTCAAGGTCAACCGGCACAAAGCCTTTGCCCGGAAACTCATCCTGAACTGACCATTGTTTAACCATGCGCCCATTGATCTGGTGATAAAGAAATATTTTTCCCTGATCCACAACCCAATACTCAAACAACGTTTTGCCTTCAATATAAGGCGCACCAATGATATAGAAAATATTTTTCGGCCCGGAAACCGGAATAAAACCGGATAACGCTGGTTTTTCGCAATAACCATCAAAATAGCCAATCCACCATTGGTTCGCCTTGTCTAATCCCATAAAAGAAATATTCCTCAAATTTTCAGGAATATAGTTACCACTCCAGGCTAAAATTTCTTGCCACTGTATTGGTGGAATGTCGGCCTGTTGTAAATCCCAAACAAATTTATAGATTCCTTCTTTTTCTTCAATAACTGCCAGACTTTGATAACCATCTGAAAGTTGGTAAGGAATCATATGAAGGATTTGCCCGCAACCAGCCTGAAAAGACCACGAAGTAGATTTTTTGGGCGTAACCCCTTTTGGTAATACGGCTATTAATTTAGCCGGAAAGGGAGGAAGAATTGGAGTATTTGTAGCTGTGGGGGACGAAAAAGGAGTAGAGGTCCAAGGCGATGGTTGGATAACTATTGTTGGCGTGGGAGTACGCCATGATATTATCTTAGGGGTTTTTGTATCAATAACATCTAGCGATTGAGTTGTGGATATATATCTGGCCAACAAGCCTATAAAAGAAATGAGAGTTAATAAAACAAAAAATATGATACTTTTATTAAAAGGAGACGATTTCACACTTAATCGACCTTATTGGTAACAAATGGTGATATCTTAAGCCAGCCCAACAACTTATTATCCCACTATCCGCTCTTGCGCCGGTCAGCCGTCAGCCGTCGGCGGTCGCTGCGCCCGCTCAGGGCCAGGGCAGCCAGGCCAAACACAAAGGCCAGGCCGGCCACGGCCAGATGCCCGGCCAGCACGTCCGGCTGGTCTAACAACCACTGCTCCGGGCGCAGCCAGCCCGCGCCGTAGAGCAGGTAGGCCAGCAGGCCGCCGATGAGCGTCCACAAAGCCAGGCGGACCCGGCGGGAGAGGGATTTGTGCGTTTGCTGGCCCAGCCAGAAACCGAGCAGTCCGGCCAGTAGCGTTGCGCCCAACGCCGAAAACAGGTCAACGCTGTTCAGGGAGCGGGGGCTGGCCGGTAGGGAGGTCGTTGGGGCTGGGGGCGGAGGCTGGTCGGCAGGCACGACGGGTGTGGGTGAGGGCGTCGCCGTTGGGTCGGGGGGAGGCGTGGCCGTAGGGGTCGAGGTTGGCGTGGGGGTGGGGATCGGCGTTTCCGGGGTGAAGGTGGGGGTCGGTGGGGCCAGCACCGTGACCCTGATTTTTTGGGAGTTGACGCTTTGCCCGGCGACGGCCCAAATTTCGACCTCGCCTGGTTCGGTCAGGGTCAGAGTGGCTTCGGCCAGGCCGGCCTGGGTGAGGGCTGTTTCTGAGGCCAGTTGGCGCTGGTTAAGAGCCGCCCGAATTTCCACCGGCGTTTCATCCGGGGCCAGATGGCCGTTATAATCCACAATCGGCCCAATCCGTACCTTGACCGTCACCGGGGCGATATTGCTCTCCGGGGCCAACTCAACCGTTTCGATGACCAGCTCTTGATCGGGGTTGGGGGCCAGCACGTCCACCAGCCGGTAGCCGATGCCTTCCAGCGAGACCGGGGACGCGCCGGGAAACTCGGCTTCGCCAAAAAGGGCGCGCACCGCTGCTTCGAGGTGGGGCGCGGTTTTGCTGTAAACGCCAAAATAAGCGGTCAGCTTGGTGATTTCGGTGGTGTCGAGATAGTAAGGCGCATTGAGGGCCAGCACAATCGAGGTTTTGTCGCGCAGGATGCCGCTCTCTTGGGCCAGAAAGAGTTTCAAGGCGTCGGAGTCGCTGAAGCGGCTGGTGTTCAAATCGAGCGCGGCAAAAATCAGCCAGTCCGCCTCCTGAATCCGCGCCCGAACCTCGTCGGGCGAAAGCTGCAAAACCGGATTGGGCTGGTCGGGCGGGGCCGGCTGCTCCGGCGGCGGGGTCAAAACACCGCCTAAAGCTGATTTCAACTCAGAAAAAGTAATATTGCTGACCTGCTCCGGCTGAATCTGGCCGCTGGCCCCCGGCCCGTACAGGCGCAAAATCGTTTCCTGGAGGGCGGTGCGGGGCAGCACTTCGGTCGGCTGGCAGTCATCGGTGAAACATTCCCGCACCAGACGAGTGTCGGAGATAATCAGTATTTTCTGGTCGGGGCGGGGCGGCTGGGGGAGGCGCTGGCGCAGTTCGGCCAGCGAGGGGTAGAGCAAGGTCAGGCTTTGTTGGGCAATCTCATTAATCACCGGGCGCGGCCGGCTGGCGACTTCCAGGGCGCGGCCTGGCTCGACATTGAGCGCGTCGAGGCTGGGTTGGTTATAAAGCTTTAATTTGAGCCTTAAAATTCGCTCCACCGAGGCGTCCACCTGCTTGGCGAAGGTGGGGTTGTTGATGTACTCGGTGCGAAAGAAGAAAATGGTATCTTTGATGTTGGGGAACTGGTCCTGCCAGAGCGAGCGGAGAGCAAATTGGACCAGGCTCAAAATGTCGTTGCCGGCCAGAAAGGCTTCTTTGGCAATGCGCCGGTGGGGAAACTGCTCCAGCGAGGGATCATAATGTTTGCGCACCGCCGGCACCCCCAGGGCGTCGCTGATAACCAGGCCGCCCCGCGCCCGCCAGGGGGCAATCTCCGGCAGCGCCATCAAGGTGCGCATGCCCTCGGCGTCGAAGCTGATCGGCACGGTGAATTGGCGGATGTCGCCCTGAAAGCCGCGATAGCGAATGTGGCTGGACATGAGCGCATCGGTGACGCCCAGCGCGTCATCCGAAGCATAGACCGGGTGCTCCGACAGGTCGGCGGTGACGTGGAAAAAGGGCGGCAGTTCAATCCGCTGTAACTCCTGCAACGATTTATCCACCGTCGCCACTTCCAGATCGGGCAGGCGGTCGCTGCCGCCGTGACCGGGAAAGTGCTTGGCCACCGTCGCCACCTGACCATTGCTGCCCAGGTGGACGCCGCGAATGTAGGCCCGGCCCATCTGGCTGACCCAAAACGGGTCGCCGCCAAAGACCCGGATGCCGATGTCGCCCGCGCCGGTGGGGCGGGGGTCGTTCAGCACGTCCAGGCCGGGGCCAAGCAACAAATTGATACCCATCGCCGCCAGCTCTTCGCCGACAATCTGGCCTACCGCCTCGGCTTTGCCGGTATCCCAGGTGGCGCCAATTGCCATCTGGCTGGGAAGGGGGGTGACGCCGCCGGTAATGCGGGTGTAGGGGTAGGCGTCGCCTTCCTGGTCAATGGCGACAAACAGGGGGATGCCGTTGGTATTAAAAGCGGTTGTTTTGAGACTGTTGGTTAATTCGGCTATCTGGCGGGGGGCGGAGGCGTCGTTATTAAAGTTGCTGTTAGAGGCCAGCAGGATAACGCCGCCGACTTTGTACTCGGTCAGGAGTTGGTAAACATCGGAGTCGGGGTTGGCGTTTGAGCCGGAAAAAGGAACCAGAAAAAGCTGGCCCACCTTGTCTTCCACCGACATACGGCTCATAAGGTCGGCGACGGGGTCGGGCGATTGGGCCTGAGCCGGGGGGGGCGAAGCTGGAAATAGGGTTTGTAAGGCGCAAAGGGTGAGAACTATAAAAAAAAAGCGTCGCATAAGGCTCTATCTTCTATCCACTATCCTCCATCTTCTACGCTTTGCGTCCATCCTTTATTTTTCCACATCAATTTGCCAGTGCCCTTGTTTGGCTTCCTGATTCAGTGCGGGTAGCGTGCGCGTCCCGGTGCGATTGGTTACACTGCGAAATAAAGTCAAGCCAGGGCCGGCCAGGGCCAGCAACAATAACAGGGTCAACAGCAAGCGCCATAAAAGGGCTTGCCACGATAACTCATCAACAGTATGATTATTAAGCATAAAGCAACCTCAATGAAGTTTGACGGAGCACATTTTACATCACTATCTTATCACCGCGCAAAAGATAATTCCGGCCTGCAATCCTATACCCGGCTGACGATTCCAGGGACGGAAAAACGTAGGGAAAGCGTAGAGTTTGGAACACTATTGGCTTATTTGTAAATTATTTAAAAAAAGTTAGAATGTTAAAATTTCTCGCTAATTTAGCCAAATTATAGTTTTCAGAGCAGGGGGGACTCGTTGGAGAAATGAAAGGTTGGAAGGCTGGAAATTTTTCCAATCTTCCAGGCTTCCAGTCTCAGTAGATCCAATTTTCCGAGGACGCGAAGCGGGC
Organism: Anaerolineales bacterium; assembly: GCA_015075405.1. Classification (GTDB taxonomy): domain Bacteria; phylum Chloroflexota; class Anaerolineae; order 4572-78; family J111; genus DSQQ01. The sequence goes on along the minus strand of JABTUK010000005.1, from coordinate 915,443 downwards.
ACGCCCACGTGCCGAACACCGCCGCACGTGGGCGTGCTGGCTCCTCAAATTTGGATCCACTGAGTCTCATAAATTTTTAGCCGATGTAAAGGGGGGTACTAACATGGCCGGCCAATTAAAGGAGTATTTGCAGGACCCGTTTCTGAACCAGATGTACAGCCAAATTAGGCAGGCGGGACCGCTTAAGTCTATTCTGGTGGATATTACCCATGTCTGCAATATTCGCTGCCAGGGCTGCTACTTTTTTGCCGAGGAGATGGACAAAAACAAAGCGCCCCAAGATGAAGCTGAATTTGACGCCTTTATCGAGCGCGAAAAAGCGCGCGGCACCAATTTTGTTTCGGTAGCGGGCGGCGAACCGAGCCTGATGCTGAATCGGGTTAAAAAGATTTACGACAACTTCTGGATCATGGTTGTCACCAATGGGCTGCGCCGCATTCCCTATGAGGGCTTCGAGAATATGCCGATTGCCGTTTCGGTTTGGGGCGACCACGACACCGATATTGCGCTGCGCGGCAGCGGCAAACGCGATATTTTTGCCAGGGGGTTGCAGAATTATAAAAACGACCCGCGGGTGTTATGGTATTACACCACCACTACCGGCAACGCCCACCAGATCGAGGCTGTGGTCGAGGAGTGTGTGGCCAATGGTAACTACGTTCTGTTTAATTTTTACGGCGACCTCTCGCATCAGGGCGGCAACATTGACCACCAGCGTGGCTTTGAGGAGGTGCGCCGCCAAATCAACCGCATGATCGAACGCTACCCGGACAGGATTTTGCTCTCTTCTTACATTAGCCAAGTGGTTTCCAGCGGCCGGCTGTACAATGAAAACTGGGGCTATGATGTTTGTTGCAGCATCAGCGCCGATAACGAAATCAATCGGGAGCGCCTCCAAAACGGCAAGTCTTACAATCTCCACTTTCGGGCCTACAACCCCAACCTTACCTCAACCCGGCGCTGCTGTATCGGCGAGGCGCGAGATTGTTCGACCTGTTATGATGTGTGGGCCCACTTTTCCTGGATCATGCTCAATATGAAAGCGCATGTTAATTCCAAACAGGAGTTTACCAACTGGCTCACAACTATATACCTCTTTTACCTGATCAACCGGATTATTGATTTTGAGGCCGGGGTCAAACTGCTACCCCAAATCCACCAGCGGGTGAGTGGGGACTCTATCGCGCTTGAAGAATTTAAGATGGGACTGCCTGTACTGCTAGAGCAGCCGGCGCTGAATTGGTAATAGGTAAGCATCCAAAATTGACTTCCCGTTTTGAGTTCCTATCAGTTCCTTTAGTTCCCTGGGAACTTATAGGAACTTGGGGGAACTTATTTTTAGACGATCACTAAGTTGAGGCCAGTTTCCCAACCCGCAGCTTAACCGGCATTAATAGCCTATTGACCTTACGTGTATTCCTGAGTAAACTATAGCCTGTAAAGCTTCCCCACCCGTCGAACATCTTTTAGTAGCACAGGAGGTTTTTGTGCATAGTCAAGCTGCCAATAACCCTGATCCCGGTATTGCTGTCACCATTCCTAATTACCAATTGGTGCAGATTTTGGGTGAAGGTCGTAACGCCGTAGTTTACCAGGCGTATCGGCAGTACGACCCTGACCGGCTGCCGCTCACCCTGAAAATTTTCAAAGACATCTATCCCTCCCCCAGCCAGCAAGCCCGCTTTCAACACGAACTGCGGGTCATGCAGCGGCTCGACTCGCCTTACCTGGTCAAAGTTATCAACCTCGAAGAGCAGGCCGGCGTCTTTATCCTGGTCAGCCATTACGACGGTTTGCGCTCGCTCCGGGAGTGGTTGGCCCAAACCCCATTCTCGGTTGAACTTTTTCTTAAGGCCGCCCTGCATTTGACCCGCGCCCTGGAAGACATTCATCGCCAGGGGGTCATGCACGGCGATCTGAAACCCAGCAATATTTTGATTGATCCCGCCGCCGATACGGTCAAACTGACCGACTTTGGCATGTCCCGTATCCTGGAACGGCAGTTGGCCTATTATCCCGACAGCCTGGCCGGCACCCTGCCCTATATCTCCCCCGAACAAACCGGGCGCACCCAAAAGCCGGTGGATTACCGCAGCGATTTTTACTCTTTAGGGGTGACGCTGTTCCAGTTGGCGACCGGACGTTTACCGTTTGAAGCTAAGGATCACCTGGCTCTGATTCACGCTCATCTGGCCGTCGAAGCGCCCCAGGCGGCCGCCCTTAACCCCGCTTTGCCCCAGCCGCTCAGCGATCTGATTGCCCAGCTTATGGCCAAAAACCCCGAAGACCGCTACCAGGAAGCCGCGGCCATTCGGGCCGACCTGGAGCATTGCCGGGCTGAATGGCAGGCCAGCGGGGCCATTGCTCCCTTTACCCTGCGCACCGCCGACCGCCAGCGCCGCTTCGAGGTCTCCCGCAAACTGTACGGCCGCGAGGCCGAGCTGCAACGCCTGACCGAACTGCTCAACAATTTGGGGCAAGGCCCGCCCAGCCTGACCCTGGTGGCCGGTTCTGCCGGCGTTGGCAAATCCTCGCTGATCCAGGCGCTCCAGCCGGCCATTGTGGCTATTCGAGGGATGTTTGTGGCCGACAAATACGACCATCTCCGGCAGCGCAATATTCCCTACAGCGCCCTGGTGCGGGCCTTGCAAATATTACTCCGGCGGCGGCTGCGCGAGCCGGCTGAAACCCTGAACCTCTGGCGCGACGCACTACAAACCGCCATCGGCGTTAACGGCGCGGTTATCAGTGAGGTCATCCCGGAGCTGGAACTGCTGCTTGGGCCTCAGCCGCCTGTCCCCACCCTGCCGCCCGACCAGGCCCAGGGCCGTTTTACCACCACCTTTATGGAGTTTGTCCGCGCCTGCGGCAGCCCCCGGCAACCGCTCATCCTCTTTCTGGATGATTTGCAGTGGGCCGATGAGAGCAGCCTGGACTTTCTGCAAGCCCTTCTGGCCGACCCTCAACCGGCCCACCTCCTGATTATTGGCGCATATCGAGATGCAGAAGTGGGGCCGGATCACCGCCTCAAACGGTTGGTCGCAGCTCTGACCAGCCTGGGCCGCCCGCCCGATCAGATTGATTTAGCGGCGCTCGATGTGGCCTCGGTCAGGCAACTGCTGGCCGATACCTTATTATTCCAGCGCCGCAACGGCCAGTCGCTTGAACCACTGACCGATTTACTCTATCAAAAAAGCAGCGGCAACCCCTTCTTTATTACCACCTTACTGCATACTCTCCATGAGAATGGCCTGCTGACTCTGGCCGACTCAAACCAGGGCTGGCATTGGGACATGGCTGCCCTTCAACAGGTCCGCCTGAGCGATAACGTGATTGATCTGCTGCTCCAAAAGCTGGACCGGCTGCCGCCGGCTACCCTGGATTTGCTTAAGCAAGGCGCTTGCCTGGGCAATACCTTTACCCTGACTACCCTCCACCTGGTCAGCCAGCTTGATTTTGAGACACTGTATATCCGGCTAGAGCCGGCCACCCAGGCCGACCTGATTCGCCAGCAAGGGGATACCATCAGTTTTGAGCATGACCGGGTGCAGGAAGCGGTTTACCATTTGCTTTCCGAGAACGAACGGCAGCAGTACCACTGGCAGATTGGGCAATTGCTGCTCGATCATTACGATGAACAAACCCTCGAAGAGGAGCTTTTTACGGTAGCCAACCAGTTAAACCAGGGCCGCAGCCTGGCCCATGATCCGGCCATGCGCGCCCGGCTGGTCGAGTTGAATTATCAAGCCGGCCTTAAGGCCCGGAACAGCATTGCTTTTGATGCTTCGCTGGCCTATTTTGAAATCAGCCGGGAGTTGCTCCCCGCCGAAAGCTGGCAGAGTGATTACCCTCAAACATACCGGGTCTGGTCTGAGTTGTTGATGGCCCAGACGCTCCTCCTTCAGCACGAGGCCGTCTTTGCCACCGCCGATGTGATCCTGATGCACGCCCAATCAGATTTGGACCGCGCCCGCTGCTACCGTCGGCTGGTTTCGCTGCACGCCTGGCAAAGCAATTTTGCCCAGGCCCTGGCCGTCGGCAATCAAGCTTTGGCCCTGTTTGACCAGCCGCTCCCCGAAGACAAACAGGTCGCCCGCCAGGCCATTGGCGAGACAATGAAACATGTACTGACCCAGTTGACCGGCCAGGAAGCGATTCTCAATTTGCCGGAAATGACCGATCCCACGGCGCTGGTCCAGTTGGAAATTCGCCACGAGTTGACCCCGGCCCTCTATCGCACCTCGGCGGAACTGCTGGTGCTCAATAATCTGCAAATGATCCGGCTGGCCCTGGCCTACGGCAGCCATCCGGCCTTGAGCATTGCCTTTGTGGGCAGCGCCGTCGCTATGATCGTGCAAGGCCAGCTCAAGCAAGCGGTCTTCTTCAATCAATTGGCCGCCGGGTTGTGGCAGCGCTACCCCACCGCTTTTGAAACGGCTCAAAACATTGTGGCGGCCAGTTGGAGTTCGCCGGTGGCGCTGCCCAATCTGGCCGCCATCCGCCGCCAGAACGAGTGGGGCCAGCAGCTTTGCCAAAATGTCAGCAACATTTTTTACTGGGGCACCTCCTACTGCCTACAAGCTTTGACCGACTTGATTGACGGCCAAAATTTTAGCCAAACTTTAACCGCAGCCCAGGAGGTTCACGATCATTTCTTTCAACGCCACAAAGTTGAACGATATCGCCAGTTTATCGTCACCGTCATCGAAACTTATCTCAAACCCTTGCTTGGGCTTGAAGCGGTCAATTTAGAGGGGTTAGAACAAGAATTGGTTAAGGCCCAGTTCTTTCACTGCGTTTTTCACCTACGCATTTTTACCGGCATGCTGCGCTACACCTTTGGCGATTACGCCGCTGCTTTAGACCACCTGACGAAAGCCAAAGAAACAGCCGCCAGCCAGCCGGCGGGACTGTTCAACCCCATCTGGCAAATTTACCAGGTATTGGCGCTGCTGGCGCTGACCCAGGAAGAAGAAGCAGGGGGGCAAGGGAGCGGAGGAGCAGAGGAGCAGGCCGAGGAATTGTTGTCCAAAGTGGAAGCATTGAATGAGTACAGCGCCACCTTCAAACCCTATACTGCCTTTGCCCGGGCCGAGTTGGCCTATACCCGCCGCGACCCCCATTGGCACTCGGCCTACTTTGCTGCCATCGACCAGGCTACCACGGCCGAGTACACCCTGCTGCTGGCGTTAATCCACGAGCGGCTGGCCCGGCACATGCTGACCGCCGGTTATCGCGCCGGGCGGGGCCATTTGGAGGAGGCCCTTTTCTTGTTTGAACAGGTGGGCGCAGCGGCCAAAACTCAGCAGCTTCGTCAGATGTATGCCTTTTATTTGCGGCCCACTTCCAGCCGCGAACCGGCTGGAACTCTGTCTTCCACCAGCAGCACTGTCAGTACAGAGAGCAGTCAAGACAGCAGCCAAACCCTCCCGGCGCTGCACCGCGACCTGGATACCTATGCCATTGTCAAGGCCAGCCAGGCGATTTCCAGTGAAATTGACCTGGAACGGGTTTTGAATATTGTCATGCGCACCCTAGGTGAAGTTTCGGGGGCGGAGTCGGCTTTGCTGATTTTAGAGCAGGATGACCAGCGGCTGATCCGGGCGCATTACCAGGCCCGCCATAACCAGGTTGTCGCCGGCCTGGCGGATGCTTTGTCTATCCGCGACAGTGGCCTGCTCAGCGAGGAAGTGGTCCGTTATGTTCACCGCACCCGCCAAACCCTGCTGCTGGACGATGCCCACAGTTCCGGCGAGTTTACCAGTGACCCCTACATTCAGGCTAAACGAGTGCGCTCGGTGCTGTGCGAGCCAATTCAGGAACGGAACCGGCTGATTGGCAGTATCTACCTGGAAAACAATCTCAACTCGCACGCCTTCACCCCGGAACGGGTCGAAGTGGTGCGGCTGCTGGCCACCCAGGCGGCTATTTCCATCAGCAATGCCCAGGCCATTGTGGCCCTGGCCGAACAGGAACGGGTGCAGCACGAATTGCATATTGCCCGTGACGTGCAGCTAAGTTTGCTGCCGCGGCAAGCTCCCCGTTACCCTCACTTCGAAGTTACCCAAAGTTCCTATCCGGCCCGTCAGGTGAGCGGCGATTTATACGGCTATTTCCAGCGGCCCAACGGTGGCCTGGCTGTTGCGGTGGGTGATGTGACCGGCAAAGGGATGCCCGCCGCTCTGCTGATGAGCGCGGCCGTAGTGGCCCTGGCCGGCGCAATAGAGGCCGATCTTTCCCCCGCCGAAACTCTGACCCGCACCGACCGGGTGTTGCAGCCCTTTCTGGATACCCGCCAAAATGTGGGCCTATGCCTGGCCTATTTCGATCCGGGCCAGATGTACGTGGCCAATGCCGGGGCCATTGCGCCCATTGTACGGAACAAAGAAGGAACGCGCATGCTACTGGAGGTGGGCGGACTCCCCCTGGGAACGCATCTTTCCGGGCAGTTTCCTTATGAAAACTCGGTTATTCCCCTGGCGGCTAACGATATTGTTATCCTGACCACCGACGGCCTGGTGGAAGCCACCAATGCCGCCGGCGAGATGTACAATTTTGACCGCTTTGAGGCGGCCATAGCTGCCGGACCCACTCACAGCGCCCAGGCTATGCTCGATCACCTCCTGGCTGATTGGCGCAGTTTTGTCGGTCAAACGGAGCAGCAGGATGATTTGACCGTCGTCGTGGTCAGAGTTATTGAATAAGATAAAGCCCAAATTCTTCTAACCCTCGGACACCGGATGTGTTCGAGGGTTTTTGATTCCTTAAAATTCATACTCTTGACAACAAAGCAAAATTAGAGTATAATAGAAAAAATTTAGTCTAGACTAAATTTTTATTTAGCTTACAATAATAAACCTGGCATCACGAGCCTGTGGCACACCACCGAGAATAAAAATTTTGGACCTGACACCTGGCACGTGACACCTGGCACTTATTTACAAGGAGCTTTTTATGTCTGATCCTCTAGGCGCCCTCATCATTACCGCCCTGGTGGCGGCATTGGGGCTGTGGCTGTTTTGGCCGGATAAAGGTCTTTTTTGGCGCTGGCAGCAGGCCCGCCCCATCACCCGGCGCGTGCTGATCGAAGATGCGCTGAAACACATTTATGACTGCGAGTATCACGGACGCGCCCCTACCGTCCAGAGCCTGGCCGGAGCGTTGAACAGCAGCGTCAACGAAATAGCCGGCTTACTCACCGAAATGCAAGCTCACGAACTGATTGCCTTTGCCGGCGACAAACCGGAATTAACGACTCAGGGCCGCGACTACGCCCTGCACATTATTCGCGCTCATCGCTTGTGGGAGCGTTACCTGGCCGACAAAACCGGCTACACCGCCGCCGACTGGCACAGCCAATCCGAACGGCGCGAACATCACCTGAGCCGCGCCCAGACCGATGCCCTGGCGCGAGAGTTGGGCCATCCCCGCTTTGACCCTCACGGCGACCCCATCCCCACCGCCAGCGGCGATTTGGCAGCCCCGGCAGAACGGTACAACCTGTCCAATTTTTGGCCCAATCAGTACGGCCAGATTGTCCATCTGGAAGATGAGCCGGAAACAATCTACGCTCAACTGCTGGCCGAAGGGCTGCACCTGGGCATGATTGTGCTAGTTACCGAAATTACCCCGCAGCGCGTCCGCTTTTGGGCCGACGGCGATGAACATGTGTTGGCCCCCATTCTGGCAGCCAATGTGTCGGTCACACCCATCCAGCTTGAAGAAGAAGCTGAAACCGGCCCCTACGAGTCGCTGAGCCAGCTCAAACTGGGCCAAAGCGCCCGCGTGACCGGGATTTCTTATCGCTGCCGGGGCGCGGAAAGACGCCGCTTTTTGGACTTGGGCATCTTGCCCGGCACGATCATCAAAGCCGAAATGGTCAGCCCCAGCGGCGACCCCACCGCCTATCGCATCCGGGGGGCATTAATTGGTTTACGCCAAGAGCAAGCTGACCTGATTTATATTACCCGCGACCTGGAGTCGGACACCGCCCAAGTTCGCAAAATGGAGGCAATTATATGAGCGCGCCAAGCCTGATCCCCCCCGCTCACAACTGTGAAACCTGCCCGGCCCATAACGTCGGCAATCTGATCAAGCTGGGCATTAATATGGACAACTGGGATTATGTGGTGGCCCTGGCCGGCAACCCCAATACCGGCAAAAGCACCATCTTTAACGCCTTAACCGGCCTGCGCCAGCACACCGGCAATTGGCCGGGCAAAACCGTCAGCCGGGCCGAAGGCGGCTTTTCCTACGGCGGCCATCGCTTCAAGTTGGTGGACCTGCCGGGAACCTACTCGCTGCTCTCGACCAGTCTGGACGAAGAAGTAGCCCGCAACTTTATTCTCTTCGGCCAGCCGGATGTGACCATCATCGTGGCCGACGCCACCCGGCTGGAACGCAACCTGAATCTGGTGCTGCAAGTGCTTGAAATCACCGGCCGCGCCGTCGTCGCCCTTAACCTGATGGACGAGGCTCGCCGGCACGGTCTAACCGTAGATGAGCGCTCGCTGGCCCGCGATCTGGGTGTGCCGGTGGTGCCGACCAGCGCCCGCTCGCGCCAGGGTATCCCGGATCTGCTGCAAGCCGTCAGCGAAGTAGCCACCGGCAAAATTGTCTGCCAGCCGCACCGGCTTAAAAGCGAACCACCGGCGCTCAAGAAGGCTGTGGCCGAATTGGTAGCCCACCTGGAAACGATGTTTCCGGGGCTGCCCAACGCCCGCTGGGTGGCGCTGCGCCTGCTCGACGGCGACCCGCGCATTGTTGAAGCCGTTGAGCGCGGTGAGTTGGGCGAATTGATCCGGACCGAGGCCAGCCCGGTCGAATCTAACTTATACCTGCCTTTGGAGGTAGCCAACCATGCTTAATCAAGACCAACTTCGACCCGCCCCGCTGGGGGTCCCGTCGGCGCAGGATATTCTGAATAAGGCGGCTCAATTACGCTGGGAAGTGGGCAGCAATGTCCACGAAACGGTTGTCGAAGCCATCTACACCGACGCCGCCCGCATCGCCGACAGGGCCGTGATCTATCCCGACCGGCCGCCGCGCTTCAACCTTGACCGGACCATTGACCGGCTGGTGACCAGCCGCTTGTGGGGCTTTCCTTTGATGATTTTGCTGTTCACCGTCGTCTTCTGGCTGACCATCGCCGGGGCCAATGTGCCTTCGGGGATGCTGGCGACGCTGCTGCTGGATACGATTCATCCTATGCTCAAAGCGGGAGCGGTCAGTATCGGCCTGCCCTGGTGGCTGGATGGACTGCTCATTGACGGCATTTATATGGGCACGGCCTGGGTAGTCAGCGTGATGCTGCCGCCGATGGCGATATTCTTTCCGCTGTTCACCCTGCTGGAAGATTTTGGCTACCTGCCCCGCGTGGCCTTTAACCTAGACAATATCTTCAAAAAATCGGGCGCGCATGGCAAGCAATCCTTGAGCATGATGATGGGCTTTGGCTGCAACGCCGCCGGAGTGATAGCGACCCGCATCATTGACAGTCCCCGCGAGCGGTTGATTGCCATCGTCACCAACAACTTTGCCTTGTGCAACGGGCGCTGGCCCACCCAGATTCTCATTGCTACGCTGTTTATTGGCGGACTGGTTCCCTCTTATCTGGCTGGGCTGATTTCGGCGCTGGCTGTAGTCGCTATCGCTATGCTGGGGGTACTGTTCAGTTTTGGGGTCTCGTGGGGCCTATCGCGTACCTTGCTCAAAGGTGAGGCTTCAACCTTTAGCCTGGAACTGCCGCCCTACCGCCCGCCCCGTTTCTGGCAGACAATTTACACCTCGCTGATTGACCGGACGATCTATGTGCTGTGGCGGGCCATCGTTTTCGCCGCCCCGGCGGGGGCAGTCATCTGGCTCAGCGCCAACATTCATTTGGGGGGGGCCAGCATTGCTGAGCATTTGATCAACCTTTTCAATCCCTTTGGTTTGCTGATTGGTCTGAATGGGGTCATTTTGCTGGCCTACATTGTGGCCATCCCGGCCAACGAGATTGTTATCCCGACGGTATTGATGTTAACCGTGCTATCCACCGGCATGCATGGTCTCGGTTCCGGGGCAGGAGTCATGTTTGAAACCGGCGACAGCGAAACCTTGGCCCTGTTCCATGCCGGCGGCTGGACGCTGCTCACCGCTGTCAACCTGATGTTGTTCAGTTTACTGCACAACCCGTGCAGCACCACCATTTACACCATCTACAAAGAAACCGGCAGCGCCAAATGGGCCGCTATCTCGGCTCTGCTGCCGCTGGCAATGGGGTTTGTGGTAACTTTTATGGTGGCTCAAGTGTGGCGCTTAATCGCCGGCCTGGGCTAATTTGAGTCAGGAATTTGATCCCAAAAAGCCTCGATGAGCGTCGAGGCTTTTTGTATTTTACCAACTGGCCTTATAATCCGGCCAGGAGATAAGGTATGTCTATTTTTGATTTCTTTTGGCTGTTCTTTATTATGACGTCAGTGTGGCCCATTATCCAAAAACGCATCCTGGAAGCCCAGCGACTGCGCTTGATGCACGACCTGGAAAAGAAGCGCGGCAGCCGGGTTATTGCCTTGATTCATCGCCAGGAAACGATGGCCCTGTTGGGTTTCCCTATATTTCGCTACATTGACATCGAGGACAGCGAAGAAGTGCTGCGGGCGATCAAGCTGACCGACAACAATATCCCGATTGACCTTATTTTGCACACGCCCGGCGGCTTGGTGCTGGCCGCCGAACAAATCGCCAAGGCGCTGTGCCGCCATCCGGCCAAAGTCACCGTCTTTGTGCCTCATTATGCCATGTCAGGCGGGACGCTGTTGTCGCTGGCCGCCAATGAAATTGTCATGGATGAAAACGCGGTGCTGGGCCCGGTTGACCCGCAACTGGGCGACCAACCGGCGGCGTCCATCCTCCGGGCCATCGAGCAGAAAGACGTCAATCGAGTGGATGACCGCACCCTCATTTTGGCCGATGTTTCACGCAAAGCGATCAAACAGGTGCGTTACACCGTGCAAGAGATCCTTTCTCACCAGACGCAACTGGAAGCCGCCAAAGCGGAAGCCCTGGCCGACCTGCTGGCGACCGGTACCTGGACCCACGATTACCCCATCAGCGTTGAAGAGGCGCGCCAATTGGGCTTGCCCGTCAGCACCGATATGCCGGAAGAAGTCTATAAGCTCATGGCGCTGTACCGCCAGGCCGCCCAACGCCGGCCCAGCGTCTCGTACATTCCGATACCTTACCAACCACCGCTCAAAAAGGGTGAAAAATCATAAGCTTGGGCAGTTGACAACTCTGGCAGAAAGAAGTATAGTTTTAAATTAACTGAGGTTAATTTAAGGATTAACTCCAGTTACAAAATAACGAATTTGACCTGATTTGAACATGTCGGTCAAAATAGGTCGGGAAGAAAAGATGATGGCGGAGTTGACCAAATCTAAATTAAACCCTGATACAAACAAGCTTGCGGTTTCCAACGATGAGGAGAAACCTTGCCTTGACGTGATTAACGAGGCGGTTTCAGCAGAGCCGGGCATTGTTAGAGTCAAGCTAGACCCGCAACAGCAGCAAATCACCTTTGACTACAATCCAGACATAATTGCCGGGCCGGCCGTGGACCAAATTGCCCAACGGATTTCGCCGCCCTTGCAGCATAATCTTGAGACGTGTGTGATGCGGCTGGAGCCGCGAGGCGGGCGGGCCTGTGAGTCGTGCGCGTTGGTGTTGGAGAACCGGCTCAGTCGAATCCAGGGGGTGCGCCGGGCTACGGCCAGTTATATGGGCGGCGCCCTCAGCGTCACCTATGATCAGAGCTTAGTATCGCCCGATCAATTAAAAGCAAAGATTACCCAACTCGGCGTCAGCGTCGCTCCTTCCAGCGCCGAGCTGCCGGCCCTGGCCGAACCGGCTGCGCCGGCCCAAGCGCCGCTGCAACAAGCCTGGACCTGGCTGAGTCGACAAAACCTGGAAGCTATCTTCACTGTTATCACGCTGATAACAATGGTGTTGGGCTGGCTGACTGCCCATTTCGGCGGGTCGCCCCTTGTTTCGACTATTTTCTATGTGATTGCCTATGCAACCGGCGGGACCTTTGGTTTAAAGGGCGGCATTGAATCGCTCCGCCAGCAGACGATTGATGTAGATTTGCTGATGGTGCTGGCCGCGCTGGGGGCGGCGATTGTCGGCTCGCCGTTTGAAGGGGCGCTGCTGCTGTTCTTGTTCTCCCTATCGAATGTCTTGCAGGCTTATGCCATGGACCGCACCCGCAACGCCATCCGCGCCCTGATGAAACTGCGTCCCAATCAGGCCCAGGTCCGGCGGGGCGAGAAGTTGGTCACCCTGCCGGTCGAAAAAATTGTCGTCGGCGACCGCTATGTGGTCCGGCCCGGCGACCGCATCCCCCTCGACGGGGTGGTGATTGCCGGCGAAAGTATGGTGGATCAGGCTTCCATCACCGGCGAGTCGATGCCCGTGGCCAAGGGGCCGGGCCAGCCGGTTTTGGCCGGAACGATCAATCAAAATGGCAGCCTGGAAGCTGAAGTGACCCGGCTGGCTAAAGACTCGACTCTGGCCAAACTGATCAAGCTGGTGGAAGAAGCGCAGAGCGAAAAAGCCCACACCCAGCGTTTTCTGGATAAGGCTGAACAGTATTACGCCATGGGCGTCATCGTCTTCACCATCCTGGTGGCGGCTGTGCCCATCTTTTTCCTGGGCGAAGCCTTCAACACGGCCTTCTACCGGGCTATGACAGTGATGGTCGCCGCCTCGCCTTGCGCCCTCATTATCAGCACCCCGGCCTCGATTCTATCGGCCATTGGCAACGGCGCGCGCAAGGGCGTCTTGTTCAAGGGCGGCGTTTATATGGAACAAGCCGCCGGCATCAAGGTGGTTGCGTTTGATAAAACTGGGACGCTGACGCAGGGTAAACCGGAAGTGACCGACGTTTTGGTGATAGAGGCTGAGTCTAAGGCTGAGGCTCAGAAAAGAAACTCGACGCTCGACGCTCTACGCCCTACGCTCTGGCAGGGAAACGCGGACGAATTGCTCGCGCTCGCCGCAGCCGTCGAGGCTAAATCGGAACACCCCCTGGCTCAAGCTGTCGTCGAGGCGGCGCGCCGGCGCAAGCTGGAAATAGCCGAGGTCCAATCGTTTCAGGCGGCTACCGGCAAGGGGGCGCGGGGCCTGGTGAATGGGTTGGATATCCGGGTGGGCAATCAACGTTATTTTGAGGCGTTTGAGACTGTCGGCTCGACCGAAGTGACCGCAGCCCTGGAACAACTGCAAGCGGACGGCAAAACGGCGATTATCGTAGCTCAGATGGCGGATGAAGGCCAAACCGCCCATTTTTTAGGCGTGATCGCCCTGGCCGATACGGTGCGACCCGACGCCGCCCCGGTGGTGGCCGAACTCAAATCCTTGGGGGTGCAGCGGGTGGTCATGTTGACCGGCGACAACGAACGGGTGGCCCATGCCATTGCCACTCAAACCGGCGTGGACGAATATTTTGCCGAGTTGCTGCCGGAAGACAAGGTGCGGATTGTCAAGGAGTTGGAAGCCAACTATGGCGCGGTGGCCATGATTGGCGACGGGGTCAACGACGCTCCCGCCCTGGCCAGCGCCTCGATTGGCGTGGCCATGGGCGCAGCCGGCACCGACGTGGCCCTGGAAACCGCCGACGTGGTGCTCATGGCCGACGATTTGAGTAATATTCCCTACCTGATTGCCCTCAGCCGTCAAACCCGCAAAACGCTCATCATCAACCTGGGTTTTGCCATGGCCGCCATTGCCGTTATGATTGCCGCCATTTTTATCGCCAACATGCCCCTGCCCCTGGCCGTCATCGGCCACGAAGGGGGGACGGTGTTGGTATCGTTGAATGGGCTGAGGCTGCTGCTGTATCGTCGCAGCCGCCGGAAGGCTGGATAGATTTTGGAGAAATAGCGCCCTTCGATAAACCTACTCAGGACGCCATTAAGACCAATGTTGTTAACCTCAGCGGATCGCGCTAAAATCAAAATCAAAAAGAAAGTAATTTCCCCACGAAAAAGCTGGAACTGAAAGAAGCCCGCGCCCCTTATAATATTTCTCTGGACGAGGCCCTCCTGTCCGACGAGGTGGTGATTTTGGAAAAGGAGGGTCAGCCTGTCGCTGCGCTGGTGCCGATGGCAGAATATGCCGCCTTTCGGGCCTGGCGTGAGGCAGAAGGACTACGGCAACCGAAATTACAAATTCCTCTCACTGAACGCCGCCAACAATTAACAGCAGTAGCTAAACTTTTGGCACCCGATTACACTACAGATGATGAATTAACCAGCTTCACCGCTCTTGATGGCGAGGATTTTCGTGAATAGAGGTGAAGTCTGGTTGATTAATCTTGATCCGACAATGGGCGCTGAAATCAAGAAAATTCGTTACTACTCAGGCTCATGTCATTTCGAGCGACGAAGGAGCGAGAAATCCCCAGGGCACAACACCGAAAAGTGAGGTATCGGGGATTTCTCCCTGCGGTCGAAATGACATGGCTGAGCAGTTACATTTTACCTTTTATACTGAGCGCACGCTAAAATTTCTGTAGGACGGCATCCCTATGCCGTCCGCTGACGCATGGGGATGCGTCAGCTACGGAAATTTTGAAATGCGTTGGGTATATTCTCCGTTCGATTACTTTAATTTTTGCTCCACCTTATCCAAAAAGGATCGTGACAAGTTCACAAAGACTGGTTGGCCGGAACACGGTCGCCGGGACAGCGCCACAACTTCAATTGAATGGCCGAGACAGTAAGCTTTTGCAATTTACCCTCGCGGACCTCGGCCGTAATTGTTTCTGTACCCCACATTTGGCCGCGATCAGAGATTTCAACAGCTACGGTAATCGTATCGCCCGCCATCTCCATCCGGACAATTTCATACTGGCGGCCCTCGCGCTGCATGGCCTGCAATATCGGCCCAATTTCAGCCGCCCCGTGATAGGTTTCGCCCCGCACCTGGTTCTCAACTACGGCATCGGTCGCAAATGCGGTCAGAGCCGCGTCCATTTCGCCCGTGTTGAGCGCGGTGAACAGCTTGTCTACGGTGAAGACAGACTCCACGTTGGCCTGCGCCGGCGGCGCGTTCAGCAGGACAGGGACAATCAGTATAAAGAGGGCTATCAATAATCTTGCTTTCATTTTTTCTCTCCTTTCATTAACTACTAGCGCTTTTGATTTGCTCTCAATTTAGCAGACCACCATTGGATAGAACGTTGGAGCTACCGTTGGATAAGGCCGATTTTTCCATCCAACGGTCTATTGACGGCAGCCTCGAAACACGGTAGAATTAGGAAAAGTAGGAGTCCAAAGCTTGCTTTGGATTCCCATTTCAGATTTACCCGCTTCTCCTCTCCCTGCCTCACCGATTTGTTCTCTATAGTTCATCATTGGCGAAAGAAGGTGGTCAAAATGACTCTCATCATTCGCTTATTAGGGCCTGTTCAGATCAGTCGGGATGACCAGCCGGTCCAGATACGCGGCTATCAGCAGGTGGCATTGCTGGCCTATTTGCTCATAACAGGCAAGGCTCACACCCGCCAACACCTGGTTGATTTATTATTTGACCATTCCGACGACCCTAGGGCCAATCTGCGCTGGATCCTGTCCGAACTCCGGCGGGTCATCGGCGGCGATTATATCCTGGCCGACCGGCAGGAAGTGGCTTTTAATTTTGAGAGCGATTACTGGCTGGATGTGTCGGCCTTTGAGGCTGGGCAGGTTGAGCTGTACCGGGGCGATTTTTTGGAAGGGCTGCACTTGCGCGATGCCTTCCGCTTTGAGGATTGGGCCTTCTTTGAACGGGAGCGTCTACGCGGCCGCTATCAGGCGGCTTTGGAACAGCAGTTGGCGATGCTGGAACAACAGGGAGACCAGGCCGCCGTGGTGGAAACGGCCCATCGCTTGTTGCGGCTGGATAACCTGCGCGAAGATTGGCAGCGGGCCTTGATTGGGGCTTATGCCCGCCTGGGCAAACGCGAGGCCGCCCTGGCCCAGTTTGAACAGTGCCGCCACGCGCTACAAACGGAGTTAGGCATCGCTCCGGCGGCTGAAACCGTAGCCCTGGCGCAGGCTGTCCAGCAGGGCCAGATAGGGTCACCTCCGGCTGAGGTGTCCTCCCCTCAGAGGCTACCTGAAAAGTCGTGGAGCAGGCTAGAAAGCCTGCTTGAGCAGCCTTTCCAGGCTGCTCCACAACCTACTTTTCAGACAGTTTCTCATCGCCGCAGTTTATCCTGGACCCTGCTCGGCGTCATTGGGGCGATAAGCCTGGTGGCCGGGCTAGTGGTGGCCTTAAGCAGTTTTCTCGACCTCAACAGCCGGGCCGACGTTTCAAGCGAGGCTACGGTGACTGTGGAAACAACGCTCGCAGCCGGAGCCACAGACCCGGCTAGCGGTACGGGCGGCGAGGCTGCTCCCCAGGACTTAGCCGGAACAACGGTCACAATCGTGGGGGCGGTCCCAGATGAGGTTGTTAAGTTGTTCGAGCAATCCATGCAGCCCTTTGAAGACAGAACCGGCATCAACGTTATCTACAGCTCAGCCGGAGAGTCATTTGAGACACTAATTGCCGCCAGCGTTAAACGGGGCGCCCCCCCTGATATAGCCGACTTTCCGCAGCCAGGCTACATGGCCGACTTTGCCCGGCAAGGCAAGCTCATTGACGTGAGAACTTTTTTAAGCGAGGATTATTTGCGCCGGCAGTACCCCCACGCCTTTTTAGAGCTGGCTACGGTTGATGGCAGGATGGTCGGCATTTGGTATGAAGCTGGCTTAAAGAGTCTAGTCTGGTATCCCAAGCCGGAGTTCGAGGCCGCTGGCTACAAAGTACCGGAAACATGGGACGAACTCATTACGCTGTCGGACCAGATGGTGGCCGACGGCAGAACGCCCTGGTGTGTCGGCATGCAGGATGGCGATGCCTCGGGTTGGGTTGGCACCGATTGGGTGGAAGATATTTTGCTGCGCACTGCTCCCCCGGAAACCTATGACGCCTGGGTGCGCCACGAGTTGCCCTTTAACTCCCCCGAAGTGCGCCGGGCCTTTGAAATCCTGGCGGGCATCTGGTTTAAAGAGGGCTACGTTTATGGCGGCAAAGCTAACATTGCGGCTGAAAATCCGGCAGATAGTTCTATCCATATTTTTGAAAACCCACCGGGCTGTTACCTGCACCGGCAAGGCTCATGGACGCCCCAGCTTTTCTTTCCTAAAACTGTCAGGTATGGCCGGGATTATGACTTTTTTTACCTGCCGCCCATCGACCCGCAGTTCGGTCACCCGGTGTTAGGCGGCGGCAAAATCTTTGCTATGTTTAATGATCGCCCCGAAGTACGGGAAGTCATGCGGTATTTAACCACCGTCGAGGCGGCCAGAGGCTTCGTAGAAGCTGGCGGTTTTATCGCCCCCCACCGTAATGTGCCCCTGGAATGGTATCCCTCGCCGGCCGACCTGCGTTTCGCCCAAATCATTCTCAGCGCCGATACCTACCGCTTTGACGGCTCCGACCTGATGCCGGGTCCAGTTGGGACCGGCTCATTTTGGCGGGGCATGGTGGATTGGGTCAATGGGGCGGATTTGGAGACCGTATTGCAGGAGATTGATCAGAGTTGGCCGGAATAAGCATGAGTTATATTGACCCTACCTTTGAAACCCGGTAAAATATGTTTTGGAGTAATAAAGAAAAATTTCTGGAATGAGGGGTTATTATGCCGGCGACTTTAGAAATGGATATTCAATTGACGCCAGAGCAACTGGCAATGGCTATTGATCAGTTAGACGAAGAAGAATTGGAAAATCTGCTTATTTTTCTGGATCGGGATTTAGTCCAAGAATTAACCCAACGCCGTGAACAGGCTAAATTAGATCTTGAAGCCGGAACTTTGCTTACCATAGAAGATGTCTTTGGGAGCCTGAATTGAAGTTTGAAGTGCGTTTCCTCAACGCGGTTCGGCGTGACCTTCGTCGTTTAGACAGAAACGTTCAACAGATCATTCAGGAAAAGCATTTGCCCCAAATTTTGCAGGATCCTCATCAAGCCTCAACGCTGCGTCAAGATTTGAAAGGGTTGAAATCCTACCACTTCTCGCATCAGGGAGTACAGTACCGAATTGTCTACGAAATTTATCAAGATAACGCTCTGGTGATCATCCTGTTTATAGGATCACGTGAGAATTTATACGATCAGGTGAGGCAACGACTGCAAAGATAGTAAAAAATGACCCTCCATCTTGGAGCCTCGTGGCGAAACTGAGTTTCGCCACGCAATTGGGCGTCCAAACTGAGTTTGGACGCCAGCCAAGGATAACCTCACACCACCCGATACGCCTCCAGCGCCACGCCGACCTTCTTTTTGGTGTATTCCGTATCCAATTGCTCCGCCATCACCGACTCGCCCAGGAGGCTGCGGGTGCGGGCGTCTATATAAATTTCGCTTTCGGTGCGGCCTTTAATCGCCATTTTGCTCAATTTACTGGACATATTCACCGCCGGGCCGACCATGGTCGCTTCCGGGCCGACGGTGCCGGTGGTCACTTTGCCGGTGCTGATGCCGATGCCCATGCCAGTTTGAGCAAACTCCTGGCTCTCTTTTTTCCACTCGTCGCGCAGAGTTAGATAAGCCTGGCGCATTTTCAGCGCAGCCAGTAAGGCTGCATTGGCCGAAGAACTGCGCTGCCCCCCCTGGCGGCCGGGGAAGTTGCCAAAGACGCCCATCACGCTGTCGCCCAGGCTTTTGTCCATGGCCCCGCCGGCCTGGACGATGATGGTGGACATGCGCAGCAAATACTCATCCAAAAAAGCCACCATCAGTTCCGGGCCGATGGAGTTGGTCAGGTGGGTGGAACCGTGAATGTCGCCCATGACCACCGTGACTTCATTTTGGTGGGTCAACTCGGCAATGTAGCCAGGGTCATAGTAGAGGTCTAAATCGGTACGCCGGCCTATTTGCCGGTCGCGCAGCAGCCGCAGCCCCGAAGTTTCGGCCAGGCCGTGAGCGATGGAGGGGTACTTGTCAACAACGGCATCAAAATCCTCGCGGCTGATGGCCAGCAGACGGGTCGGCTTGACGGCGCGGATGGTGGCGGTGCGCGGCACTGAACGCAGCAAGGCAATCTCGCCAAAAAAGTCGCCCGGCTTTAGGCGGTTGATCACCCCCACCGACTGCCCGGCCATATCCGGGGCCAGGACCTCCACTTCCCCCACCTCGATGATGTAAAAGGTATCGCCCATTTCGCCCATATGAAACACAATCTGGCCCGGCTTGTATTCGGCCACTTTGATCCGATTGGCCAGCAGCACACTTTGCTCCAGGGTCATTTTGCTGAGGATGGGAATATTTTCCAGCACCCGCACCACGCCGGTGGCCAGCGCCTTCTCCAGAATATCAAGCTGTACCCGCGCTTCGGTATAATCGGGCTTGAGCTGCAAAGCGGTGCGGAAAGATTCGCGGGCCGAGACATAATCGCGCAGTGTTTTTTGGACCGCGCCCAGGTTGTAAAAATGGTGCGAATTGACCGGTTCAAGCTGGGTGGTCGCTTTAAAAACGGTCAAGGCTTCGATATACTTGCCCTGGTCGTGATAGGTAATGCCCAATTGGTTGTAGGCATCCACAAAATCGGAGCGCAGGCGGATAGCCTCCTCCAGGTGAATAATGGCCCGCTCAAACTGGTCCACCTGGCGATACAGCGACCCCAATTCGTACTGCACCTCGGCCGAGCCAGGTTCTTCTTCGATAGCCATATTCAAATAGGTCAGGGCTTCGGGGTAGCGGCCCAGTTGGCGGCAGGCCAGGCCGACGCTGAAGAGCAGGGCAAAATGTTGCTGCTGCGGCAAACGCTGCTCCAACCGGCGCAAAGCCTGGCTAATCTCCTCGCCGGAGTTGGCTAAACACTGGGCGGCCAGCCAGATACGGGCGTAATCATTCTCTTGGCCCAAAATTTTGGAGTACAGGGCGGCGTTATCGTGAGCAATCCCGTAGAGCAGCACAATGGTGCCCTGCCAGCGGCGGCGGGCCTCGGTGGTGCGCAGGCGCGGTTCAAGGTCCTGGCCCTGCTCGCGCTGGGCCAGCGCCGCAAAAAATTCCTGATAGGTGTGATGGGCAAATTCTACCCAGGCCCGGTCGTCGGAGTAGCGCAGTAAGCCGCTGTGCTTGATTTCTTCATGCACATCTTCGGGGGTGATGTACTGCACTTCGACCCGCTCGCCGGGGGTGGCCCCTTCGCGATAGAGGTAAAGTTCTTTGGTGATCAGTTCAGTCCAGCGGGCGCGGGGAAAAGACCATACTTCCTCCTCCTGCATGGCCAGGCCCAGGCTGGCCAGCACGCTTCGCCGCAGTACCAGCGGCACTTGCGATTTGGAGCGGCCAAAGATTTTCCACCACTCACTGTCAGTCCGCTCCAATAAATTATCGGTAAACACCTCAAACAGAACGCCCCGATTTTTGGGCAGGGCTTCATCGCTGCGCTTGGCAATTTGGGCAAACATGTAGAGAGCCAGGGGGGTTTGGGCCAGGTCTTCCAGTTGGGGGTCACTGTAGATTTCACGGGCCACTTTGCGGCCCTGCTCGGCCCGTAGATAATTGACCAAAAAGGCTTCGATATCCTCGCCGGCCAGCCGCTGCAACAACGCCGTCCGAAAACCATAGAGGGAGGTGTAATCCTGCGCCCGGCAGGAGATGATAAAGCGGTGATGGGGATAGGTCTGGATAAAGCGGTTCAACTCAGGCCGGGTTTTGGGTTGTAGCGGCATCTCGTTGAGGCCGTCCATTAAAAACAAAATAGAGTGGATGAGGCTGCCTTCCGGGCCTTCACCCTTCAGCAATTTGGTCACCTCTGCTTCATTATCGAGTTCAAAAATTTCGTAGTTATGGAAGGCTTTAAGAATAATGCTTTCCAGCGTTTTGCCGGGCGTTAGCGCGTTCAGCTTGATAAAAATGGGCAGCACAATCGGCTGTTTGGCCTGGGCCAGAGCACGCTCCGCCGCCTCTGCGGTATCGAGCATCAGCCGGCGCAGGACGGTTGTTTTGCCGGCCCCGGCCTCGCCCAAAATGATGGTCCGTTGGTCATCGGTGGTCAGCTCGCGGACATCCACCGGGATTTGGCGAATCAGGCTGGAACCTTCAATCCCAAAACGGCGCAGAGGGGAAACCGTCTCCTGGACGCCCCGCTCACGGGCGTCTTCCAGGCGGCGTTGGGCAATATCGGTGAGCAGGTCAAGCACAGCCGGCGCGCGATTGGTCAGCAAGCTCAACGAGCGATGAGTCAGGATGACAAATTTTGAGGGTTTGGTGGTCCGCACCGTGGCAGTGCGGGGCACCCGTTTAATTAGCGCAATTTCGCCAAAAAAATCGCCCCGGCCTAATTTGGCTACCAGCATGTCGTTGCCCAGCGCATCAGGGGCCAGCACCTCGACCTCGCCGCTAACAATCACATAACATTTGTCGCCCGGCTGGCCTCGCTCAAAGACCACCTGGTTGGCCTCAACCGCTTCGGCGGTGGGGAATAAGGGGGCCAGTTGTTTTAACTCCTCAAAGGTAAGGGTATGGCGAGAGGGAAAGGGCGTAATTGTTTCAGCCGCACGAGTTGCTTTAAGGGGCACATACAAATCTTTCCAGACGGTATAATCCGGGTCTTCGATGACCCGGCGCAGGTAGCGGCGCAGGGGCGGCAGGTTGGCGTAAAGGTCAATCGGTTCAGAATCGGAGCGACTTTTGACGCTGTTTACGGCTGGGTTAAAGGAGGGAAAACTGAAAAAATGACCTTTCCAGCTCCAGAAATCGGGGGCGTTGCGGGCCAGTTGGGTCACAAAGGCCGAAGTACCCCAAATGACAATCGGTTGGGCAATCAGGGTCAGGCGGTCACGCAAAAAGTTGAGGAGACGGACAAAGGTGGCCCGCTGCTCGGTGGTAAATTTTTCGATGCCGTAGACAAAGAATACAATGGATTTGTATTTGCCGGTTAATTCCAGGTTTTTGAAGCGGGCCTGGTCGGTCAGTTCGGTCAGGCTGCGGACCAGGTTGGTATCTTTGGCCCCAACCTCATAATTAAAAACGTAGATACCTTCACTTTCCAGGCGGCGGCGAAAATAATCAATCAGCCGGGTGCGCAGGTCCAGGTCATCACACTCGGCCACGGCCAGCCCACCCAGATTGCTCATGCGCAGCATGGCCAGCAACATTCTGATTTCATCAGGAAAACGGGCCGCAAATTCGTCGGCTTCGGGTGAAGTCATGCCGACTCCGTGAGGGGGAGATTGGAGATTAGAGATTGGAGATTCAAATCTCCAATCTCCAGATAAAACATCCACTTTATTTTAAGGCGCCTAAACCTATTTACGATTTTGGATTTACGATTTACGATTGGAAGAAACCAAATCGTAAATTGTAAATCATCAATCGTAAATAGGACCGACAATTTTTTGTCGCTGTGAAAGTGTAAGTGCCTATATTTGTTTCCAAACATCTGCTTCCCAATCTTCCAGGAGTTCGGTTACAATCGGGTGAACATCAAACCAGCCTTTGCCGTTGGGATAGTACAACACGCACAAGGATTCCAGGTGGCGCATATTGACATCAGCCCGGTTTTTGGTTTGCTTTACCCGCTGCAACCATTGGTAATCATCATGTTCCAGGATGCGATAATATTCGCTTTTGAGTTTGTTCTTTTGAAAGTTGAGCACATTGTGGGTAATCCGGCTCAGGCCGTACTCCTCGCAGTAAACACAGCAGCCGCGAATCACCCGAATTAATTCCCGCAACACACCGCCGGTCATATTAATCGCCGCTTCAACCACCCCGTCGTCAAACAAATCGGGGGAAACCCGGCGGTAGACAATTTCGCGCAGAATAGCCACATAGGGGGAGTCAGGCGGTTCCGGGGCGCCTTCTTTGGTATGCACCCGGAACATCGGCATGTAATGAATCTCTAAAAATTGGCCCAGGTGCTTCAGCGCCGGATCGTATAAGAGGGAGATAGGGGCGGTATAAATAGCAAAACAATCAAACGAGGCCAGGCTTTTAACGTGTTCTCTAAAAATATTGAGGGTGGCATCGAGCGGCTGAATCTTGTCTAGATCATCAATGATTAAAAGAATATTTTTGCCGGTGATGGCCGAAACTTCGTAGAGGATTTGGTTGATTAAATTGATCAGTTCAGGAATATATTTGCGAATGCGGGCACGAATACCCTCGCGGATCTCGCCCTCACTTTTGAGGCGGACATCTATCAGACGGATTAGACTGCCCAACCCCAGGTCCAACCCAACCGAGTCCCTGGGGCGGGGCATTTCCTGAGCAGCCGGGACCTGGCTTTGATAAAGCCAATCATAAACCCGCCGGGCCGGCGACTCATCCACCACATAGCCCCGCCGCTCCATCTCGCGGTAAATACCCAAAATAATCGAAAGGGCAATATCAACAAACTCGATGTTGTAAAGACCGACGACTTCGCTGACAGAATATTGAATTGCCAGAAAATGGTTTCTTAAAAAATCTGAACGGCCCAAACCCGTTTCGATGATATTAACCAGGCAAGAAAGTTCGGTGCTTTTGCCGCAGCCGGTGTGCCCGACGAACAAGAATTTGGTATTATTGGGGACAGGAGTTCGAGCGCCGGCTTCAAGCTCACCCATCAGCGCCTTCAATTCCGAGTGCATGCCCCGATTCACATAAAAATACTCCATATCTTTGCCCTTGAGCGGGCGCAGATAATTGGTATTGGCATAAGCCTCAATAAAGTTTCGGGCTGCCCCCGGATAATGATGTTCCTCTGACATGTACTTCTTGGCTCCTAACTTCGCCCCTGAAATCCGGCGGGTTTCATCAATATGTTAAATAACTATGTCAAATTATAACATCCCCTGGAAAGCCTGTCAACGCTAACCTTAAAAAAGCAAAAGGGCTATTGACAAGAAAACCAGGCTGTGTTACCATTCCTGCTTGGAAAATCAAAATCCTCAAGAAGTATTCGTGAGCCGTTAGCTCAGTCGGAAGAGCAATTGCCTTTTAAGCTAACGCTCTAATTCTCGGGATTGGGGCCGCCGCTTTTTGTTTTATTGCATCCCCACTTTCGGCCCACAAAAATGATATGGTCGGGCCAAAACTCTCACCCGGCTAATTGGTAAAGAACAAAATACGCTTCCACGCGGAAGAGAAATCCACGAAGGGGGGCAGTAGCCCGCTCTCCAAAGGGAAGAACCCGTGAGAGTTACGTTACTGCCTCCCATCCTGGACTCTCAAAGCCTCTATTTTAAGCGACCGCTTGGGGGCTGACATCTGAGTGGACAACTGAAGAAATCAACCGCTTCGGCGGTGTGGTTAGTCCCCCTCTCGACGATCTTGGCGGATGGGCCGAGAAGGGGATTGGTGCAGCGGTAAGAATATAAAACCGCTTGGCAAACGAAAGGTCTAACCTACCGGGTTGGGCCTTTCTATTTTTGCCAGGCGGTTAGTTGTTTCTTACACTATTCTCCGGCTCGATGAGTTGAGCCTTTTCAAAATCCTCAACAGACTGTTCAGGGATGACAATAGGTGAGTTTTTGGCGCGTGGATTTTTCTTCCGTGTGCCCGGAAAACAACCGGCCTTCACCCAGCGAAGAATGGTGCGAGGATCAACATCAAACCGCCTGGCGACTTCAGCAGTTGTCAGATAACCCTTCACGTTTTTTTGCTCCATTTCAGCCACAATATTCATCATAAATTTGATCCCTCACAGTCTGTCGTACTTGCCGAAATTGTACCACAGGTTCAAAGGCTTTGTCAATCCCAAAAAATGTTAAATTGGGTATTGACAAGTACGACATTTGGTGTTATATTTATTTTATCCGACAAGTACGACAATAATTTTCAAGAGGAAGCTCTTATGAACCTATTAACCCTCTCTCTCGACCCGGCCATGCTGGTCGAGATCATCCAGCAGTTGGAGGATTACCGCGAGGTTTTACTCCTCTCCGTCATCGCTGCCAACAAAACCGGGCAGGCGAAGGATAAAAAGTATTGGGACCTCCTGCGCAAAGCGGCTCGCAATCGCCAACTGGCCCAGGCGCTGGTGGAACCCCTGCGGCAGAACGCTTTGAACGATAAAAATATCCCCTTAGAATTAATTCAAAAATTACAGGAGAAACCCCAATGAGACGATTAACCGCCTTTTACGTGATGGCCACCGAAGTCCCCGGTGGCTTTCTGGTTTGTCAGAATGACAAGCCCCTGAACCTGCCCTCGTTCAACGATCCCCTGGATGCCTGGGCCAAGGTCAGCAGCCTGGCCGGTCCCCGCGCCACCCGCACGACCTTGCCCGAATGGGTCAACCCGCCCGACGGCGAAAAAGCCCGCACCTGCTATCTCAAGGTTGAAATCATCAGTGATCGCTGTCACTGCGGCCACATTCACGGCGACCACGCCGGCGGCAAAAACGCCTGTTTTCACGGCTGCGGCTGCCTGAAATTCGTCTCCGAATCTGACCCCAAGCCGGAGGCTCAAAATGCCGAAACAAGATAGAACCAAACACCAAGAACTTATCATCGCCAACTGGCTAACCATCGCTGCGGCGGCCTGGGATGGCTATGTCAAGACCGGCCGGGGTGCGATAGCCATTTATATGGACCTGACCCCTGAAGAAATAGCGCAAATTGCCCCAGAGATGATGTCAGAGCTATCCCGGCCGGTGAAGCTGCCCGGCGACTTGCCGATGGTTTTTTTCCCCGACAAATTTGCCCGAAAAATTTGGGGCAAAGGCGGCTGGCCGCTGCCGGACCTGAAACGGATGGTGCTCAACTACATCCCGGCCCAGCAGGTCGTGGTCGCCTTCATGTACCGCGACGGTCACATAGACAGCTACCGGATCGCGCTGCCAGATGACCCGCCCCCGCCCGAGGCGTACAAAATGCAGAAAGGCAGGTTGAACTAATGGCCTTGATTTATCTCTCCCGCAATGCCGCGTTGAACGCGGTCCTGGTCAACGAGAACTTTACCGAGTTCGAGGACAAGCGCCGCTACTACACCTACGAGGGCGCGCTGATCGTTTGCCGCAATGACCTGGTGCTGCCCGATCTACAGAACTGCACCGTAGACGCTCGGACCGGCTATGATCTGACCGTGGCCGGTTTCACCCTCAACGAGCAGCAAATCGGCCAGTGGCGGCCCAAGATCACCGTCTACCGCAAATTACAGCAGGGAAAAAGCCCAGCGTCTGATCCGGTCGAGGGTCCCATCGCTTCCATGCGGTACGAGCTAAGGGGAAAAAAGAATTGAGCACCTGCTGCAACCCCAAACACGCGGAGCCGGTCGGGGCCACGCACGTGATTGAGGACCGGCGCGGCAAAACCCATTACATCTGTGAAACCTGTAGCTGGATTCTGGACAACCTGGGCAACCTAGACACCTTCATCGAGGAAATTGAGGAATGGGAACAGGCGCACATGACCCTCGAAGAACGAATCCGAGAACAGGCTGAAGCTTATGCCGACTGGCTTTATGACCAATCTATTGGGACCTGAAAGGACACCTATGACCGATACTGAAGAAATCACCACCACAATTGAAAACAGCTTGACCCTGACTGTGGTCGAAGAAATGACCGAAACCGAGGCCCGGCTCCTGGTCGAAGAAATCAAGCAGGACATCTCGGCAGTTGGGGCGAAGCTCTTGGAGCTGCACGAACGCCAAGGCTGGCGCGCCTTGGGCTACAACTCCTGGCGCGAGTGCGTCACGGCTGAGTTTGAGTTCGGCCAATCTCACGTCTACCGGCTGCTCGACTTCGCCCGCATCGAACGCAACCTTTCCCCAATTGGGGAAAACGGCTACCCACTGCCGGCGGGCGAATCTGTCGCCCGGCCGCTGGCCACCCTTGAGGACCCTGACCTACAGCGGCAAGTGTGGCAGCAGGCGGTAGACACCGCACCGGAAGGTCGGGTCACGGCCCGCCACGTTCAGACCATCGTGGATGAAGTGCGCGGCAATGCCCGCCCCACCCGGGTCCGCTGCCGCTACTGGCTCTGTTCCGGCGATGCCAACCGCGAAAACGGCTTTACCGTCCCGGCTGACACACTGACCTGCACTCGCTGCGGCGCGGTTCACGAGCCGGGCATGGTCGGCCACCACCTCGCCCCCGGCGAGGAAGAACGGCTCAACGCCATCCACCAGGCTCGGGCGGCCGCTGCCCGCCCACAAACGACCATCGAGGAGCCGGGTGAGTTCACCTGTCCCCGCTGCGGCCAGCGGAGCGTCCGCGTCAACGGCCATGCCATGTGCCTCAACGAAGCCTGCGGCGCGGCCTGGGACACCCGCACCGCCTACGCCGATGAAATCGAGGCGCTGGACCTGGAGCTTCACGCCCGCCGGGCCGAACTGAAAGGCGAGGCGGTGACCCTCATCAACCGGCTGCCTGCCGAGGCCCTGGAGATTTTCGCCGGGCTGCTGGCCGATATCCGTAACAATTATCTGGCGGCGTCGGATACCCCTGACGCCATTATCCCCGGTCTATAACCTGAAAGGAAACGTATGACCATCCACGAAGAAGCTAACCTGATTTTATCCAGCCGCGACCTGGCGCGCGGCGCTCGCTATGCCAATTTCGACGAGCTGGGGCTGCTGCCGGTCCCAGCCTCGACCGAAACCTGGCATCCGGTCCCGTACCAGACGCTCGTCACGCTGGCCAAGGAAGTCCTGGGTAACACCCTGCCGGGCGACTACGAATTGATTGACGAGGGCTACGTCCTGGCCCAAAGCGGCAACCAGCTTTTTGGCGCGCTGACTTACAAAAGCGCCCAGCTCAACCTGCCGTTCGCGGCCGGCCTGCGCGGTTCTTACAACCAGACGCTCTCCGAGGCGATCTGCCTCGGCGGTCGGGTGACCGTCTGCTCCAACCTGATGTTTTCGGGCTTGCTGCGGGTGGTCCGCAAGAGCACTAAAAATGTCATCGCCAACTTGCAGGATATGCTCTATGATGCGGCCCGCCAGGCCACCGGCCAGCACATCCAGATGGTGGGCGATGTCGAAAAGCTCTACCGGGCCAGCCTGACCGACCGCCGGGCCTTTGAGATCATGGGCCGGGCTTATGGCGCGGGCCTCGTCGGCGAGCGGCAGCTTCCGGTCGTCAAAAAGGAGTGGCTAACGCCTTCCTTCGCGGACTTCAGCGGCCGCAACCAGTGGAGCCTCTACAACGCCTTTACCCACGCCCTGAAAACGACCCATCCCTCGGAGGTGATGAACCGGCTGGTGGACCTGCACAACTTCTTTATGGAGTAGGCGATGCAGCCCATCAAAGCACGGATTTCCCAGGAGATTAACGTCGCGGCCGTCCCCACCATAACGGTGGGGACGGAGTTCACCGTCAGCCTGATCAAACCCGTTGAGGGTTGGTCCCGCTGTGAGGGTTTGCCGGTCTACACGGTCTGGAATTTTGAGTACGAGTTGCTCGAAAGACCGCGTCACCAATGCACCAATTCCCGCTGCGGGGCGATGTTCACGCTTACGGAAGGCGACCGCTGCCCGGTCTGCACCTATCCTATCAAGGAGGTTCCACGTGGAAACAACAATGGCTGAACCTGGGTTCACCGACGCACCTGCCCCCGGCCGTTCACGGGGGTGGACCTTGGCCGTCATTGGCTGCCGGGAAGAAGGCGTCACCCTCGATGCCTGCCTCATTTTCGTTCCACCGGGAACCGACATAGCCGAAGCGGTTCGGATTGGCGGCGAGGCCGGCATCCCGCACCCTTACCTGCGCGCCGCCCTGGTGCTGGGGCCTGAGTTTGACCCCGACGATATTCAGGTAGACATACTGCACCCCTACGTTGGTTAAATAATTTTTCCCCAATTGGGGAATCGACATAGTGACCCCCCGCAGGGGAGGCCAAAGGAGAATTTTATGTGGGTCCTTAACAGCGACCGTGATATTTTGATCAACCTACAAACCGGCCTGCGCATTGCGATTATGCCCTCCAAGAAGGATGGCGAGGCCCAGCTTTACGGGGTCGTCGTTCAGGCCCCGGCCGAGGCCACGCTGCCGGTCGGCCGACCGCTGCCAACCGGCTATAGCAACACCTTGCTCTTGCACAGCGCGCCGCTGGACGACTGTGAGAATCTGCTGAAGCAGCTCCTGTTCCGTCTGGAAGCCTGGGTGATCCCTCATCTGCCCATCGAGATAGACGATCCGGAGCCGGTCATCCTGACGTACACGGATGAGAACAGCATCGCTTACACCTTCGTCTGTGAGGATGAGGCCACGGCCATGAAGCTGCTTTACGGCCACGTCTCCCGGCGCTGGAGCACCTGTTTCGATACCCCCATCCCAGAGGATAAGGAGCAGGCTATTGATGTCTACTACGAGTGCACCGGCGCGGTTGAAAGCCGCAAGATCACCCAGACCACGTATATAACTTGGAAGGATTTGGAGAGCAAACGACGATGAACATCATAGCCGATTACAAAAGGTAATACGAACCGGATTTCTAAAAATCAGAGCCGTCCACGCTCGCTCTGTCACACCAGGCGTGGGCGGCCAGCTTAGTTTGTCTGTTTTCTAAAGTGGGGAAAGAAGCAATTGGTAAGCTCTACCCCTCTTGCAACGTTGCGACCATACAACTGCTCGCCAGGTGTGATTTTTCTTAGCGATAAAGACACGCAATGGCATGTAAACAAGAAGAGGTAACCATTCGGAATAACCTGTGATATTGATGCTTGTCAATCTGTACCACCCAACCAAGATCATGGCCTACAGTATTTCGAATCCTTCCAGTAAACAAGATAGCCGTCTGGATAGAGTCGTCAGCCCCTGCTAGATCGCGCAGAATCGTAGGGAAATCAATTCCCCCGATTCTGATATTATTAGGAATACCAAGATGAACATGCAAATTCTGAAGTACTGATCCAAGATTTGAATGGGCAGGAATCCCCTGCCTTGGATTGCCCTTAAGGAGACTTTCAAATAGAACGCATCCTTTAAACAAGTGGAGAAAGAAGGGTTCAGCCGTTCCTGGACCTGGCCGCAGATCGAAGAGCTCGTTTCGATAGTCCCATTCGAGACAGAAAGATATAAAAGCAGTCGCTAAAGACCGCCAGTGCTCGCCACCTGGCGATATTGCAGGCCGAAGAAATCTTTCCCGAATCTCATTAAGAGTGATAGCTCCTACGCCTGCTGGCCGGCCCGGCCGTGCATTATAGTTAGTAATAAGTTCTTCTATTCGATTTCGGGCCGCGTTTATCAAAGGAATGGCAAGATGATCTGGAGGATCATTCTGTAGTAGGATGAAACCCGAAGCCGGAGTCAAATTATTCGCCGGGTTATTTCCTGCTCTTAAGTCCTCGGCGACTGCGGCATCGTAAAAAAATGTAGCCGACTCGTAATCATTTGCTAGAAAAGCGAATGTTCCTAGCCAGTAGTAAGCCGCTCCTTTATGAATTGTTCTGTAGGCATTTTCATCAGTGGACAGGCAATAGTGTATTAAAAAAGACCTGCCATGACTCAACGCTCCAGAATAATTTCTTTGATTTATCTCCGGCAGGGCACCTAAAAAGGAATTAAAGAAGTTATTCGCCTCTCCTGGTCCCTGTTGTGCTGCCCGGAGAAACCATGCCCGAACTTCCTCCTCTGTCATCATCATCATTTTGACCTCTTCTTTGTTAATGTCACTTATATCATGGGTTAGTGTTAGTAGTGTTTGAAGAGAGGGGCGTTTAGGGGCAGGCAGATCCTAAATTACTCAATCTCGTCCCCCTGCAACTCGGCTTTCAGCCGATCCAGAGCACTTATAAGTTCCTCTTTGCTCAAGCTTGCCGATGAATAAACAGACACAAGAGGTACATTCTCGCCGTACTCAAGTCTAACTGTACCTGGCTCGTTCTCACTAAAAAGAATTTCGGTTTCTGAAATTTCATAGACGTTTAAATTGACAGATACACTATGACCTGCTGAGGCAATGGGTTTTACTTTGCGTTTCATTCCTGGCCTCTCCTTCTTTCTTCTGATAACATTTGCATGACTTCGGAAAAACGGGCCATTATGATCTTCATATCCTCTTCGCTGACTGGCTCGCTCGGTAGGTTTAGACTGTTCAGGGTGTCACACAATAATTTTGCAGCACCTTCTCCATGTACGATGGAGAACCGGCTGACAGCAAGAATTATGTAATCCTCTCCATTGTCCGCCGGGTGATAAATGTAAACGGTCGGTGAATTTTGTCCTGACATAACTTCTCCCAAATGATAAAACTACATCTCTCCCGAAGAACCCTCTACAATAGCCGGCAGCAGCGACTCCAGTCAGGCTACCGATCACTCCCCTCCACAATAGCGATTTCCTCCTCCGACAACCCGTAAAGCTGATACACCATCCGATCAATCTCCCCTTCCAGGACGGAGGTATCAGCGTTGGGGCTAACTTTTTTTGCGGCGAGGATTTGATCTACAAGAGTAATGATCGGTCGTTGCTCGGAAGCAGATGCTTGCCTGATGGGAATTGATTTCAAGAAAGAAATAGGATACTTTAGAGAACCTTCGGGAATTCTTGCCGTATAGAATTTGACCACATGATACCAATTCAGCAGGCTACTATTTAAGAGTGCAAGAACATACCTGGGATTTGTTTTGACTGGATCTTTAATTACAGCACAATGGACTGCTACAAGTAGTCCTATACCTTCCTCATCAATATTGGCGGAAAGTCTGCGAGCAACACCTCTAATAATGATTTTGCTCTTTCGGAATAAATCCTTTGTGTTTTCGTTTAGAGGGCATTCATTTATATCTAAGTAAGGAGCGTAAAAATCTTGCTTATAAAGTTTAGCCTTTTTACCCCAGGTAAACTCATACCTATCTATAAAACCGTTAGTAGCAATTCTAATACCGTTCTTAAACGGTCCATCATAGATAAATTCTGCTAAAGACCAATAATCAAACCCCATCACTCCGGTTCTAACGTCAGATAACCTTCCTAACTCCAGCGAATTTTTAACAAGTTTGTCTATGATAGTTTGGGTACTGCCAGAAATATGGATATCGAATATCTTGTTGGTACCTGATGCTAGTTCCTTAATTTGCCTTGTCTCAAAACCAACATTCGGTAATAGCTTTACATCTTCATCTTTCAGCACTGCTACATCAACACTAGTATTATAGGGTGCGGCCCTATTCGATAGTATTGTAATACAAGGTGAAACTAAAGCTGCTGGAAACACTCTTTTACAGTCTGCTAAATCAAGTAACTTTACTATGGTTAAATCCCTTAATATTAACTCTCGTAGTTTTACACCATAATCAGCTATAAAGTATTTGTTTGAAGTGATAAAACATATTATTCCGTTCGGTTTAGCGATAATTTTTGATTTCTCAAAAAATATTACATATATATCATAACTTCCATAAGCGGTAGTATATAACCGTCTATATATCTCTGACACATCCTTCATTTCATTAGTATTTATGTATGGCGGATTTCCAATGATAATATCAAATCCTTCTTTTATTTCAAACATCCAATCTGGGTCAAAAAAATCTGCTGCGGTGTTTTGATCGTATGGATTCCAATGGGCCAGCTTGTATGCGGTAGGGCCAGAAAAGAGATTACGTTTGCGCAGTATTTCGCTCAACTCATTGCGCAATTGCTCATCGCGATCACGGCACTCTCGTTTCTTTTTGGGGGTACGGGCCTTAAAATGTTCATTACGTACCTGTTCTAGAGCTTTTTCTTTTTCTGCAATTTCAGGGTCACGCAAAGCAAACTGTCCTGTCGGTCCTGTTCGACTAATACCGATCAAAGTGTTGGCTGCCACGAATTTGGTTTCCAAGTTGGGCAAAGGAATGATACCTCGGTTAGGTTGAGTATCATCAATTCTTTGGTCTACAATCAGGGAGATAAAACAGCGCAGCTTGGCAATTTGTACTGCAATCGGCTGGATATCGACTCCATACAAGCAATTCTCAATGAGATACAACTTTCGACCATAGTCCAATTCATTGTTTTCAAAACTATCCTCTATCTCTTTAAGTCGTTCCTGTAATCTTTGAATTGCCAGTTCTCGGGCGCTTTCCTCACTAATTCGTTGAGCTATTTGTATATCATGTAAAACTGGCTGTATTTCTCTTTCCTTTTGCGTCTCCTTCCAGCGCTCGTTATGGGGATCCAGCTTGCCCAAAATAAAGACCAGCTTGTGCAAAATCCCCATGAGAAATGCGCCAGAGCCACACGCGGGATCCAAAATTTTAACAGTATCAATCGCCTCAATCAGCTGGGCGGTTTCGACGGAGTTGAACTGGTGAGGCTCATCGTTATAGGCCAGCAGGTGGCGCAGCCGGGCTTCAAAGGCCGAGGCTAAGGCCAAGTTTATCTCTTCCTTAGCCTCAACCTTAGCCTCAATCTCTCCCTCAGTTTTAGCCTCCAAGTACGCAATCAACGACTCATCCACCATGTAATTCACAATCTCACGCGGCGTATAGAACGAGCCGGTCTGCTTGCGGGCGGTCACGCCGGTTTCGGGGTTGTAGGCGGCCAGCAGGTTTTCAAAAACTTTGCCCAGCAGTTCGGGGTCGAGGGCAATTTCCTCTTCAATCGGGGTATTTTCGTCTACGGTGAATTTGTAGCTGTCGAGAATGTGGATCAGCCCGCGCACCTTGTAGCTTTTATTACTGGTACCGTAGACGTCGTTCAGGTCAACCTCGCGCTCGTCGCCAAAAAAGAGGTCATCGGGCACACGCAGGGGGTTGTCGGCCCGATCAGAAAAGCCGTCAATACGCAGCTTGGTTTTGGGGTCAGCCGGGTCCGGTTTGTCCAGGCACTCGAACAGGCCGCCGTTGAGGAAGGGAACGTTTGCAAACAGTTGTAGCGCCTGCTGCGGATGTTGGAAATACGCCTCGTAGCGATAGACATTGTGGATCATATGATGCTGGTCGCGCCCGCCCGGCTGGCTGGCCTTGCCTCGAAATTTCCGATTGTCTGGCTGGCTGGGGGTGTTCATTTCCTGGTTGAGCGTGGCAAAAAAGAGGTTTTGCAGGATAGCTTTGTAATAGGTACTCCCCTTTGGGTCAACTCCGGCTTTCAGAATCCCCTTTAATTTGCGGTCGTTGAATAAATCATCGGGCACCAACCCCTTTTCCTTGAGAAACCAGACAAAGATTAGCCGAGTAATCAAGCGGATGACGCTGGTAGCGTTCCGTACCTCCGGATCAGGGTGAGCTTCATGAGGGAATGTGACTCGTTGTACCGCCCAGAAATACCAGTTGGCCACCTCGCGGAAGAATCGCTTGTTTAGCTCGGAACTGTCCAGGGTTTGTTCCCAGGCCCGGTGCAGTTCGACAAAGTTAGTCACCCCGTATTTATCGGCCAAGTGGGGCAGGGCCAGGTCACTCAATATTTCCAGATGCGCCCGGTGCGGCTGCTGGGTGCGGATGTCTTTAATCAGCGTGACCTTTTCCAGCACATCCTTCGACTCGTCCCGTTTGTGCAAACGGCGATTAATCACAGCCAGGGTCAGCGCCCGCCCGTGTCGGAACAGCACCATGACCGGCATATTAAATTGCTTGTTGATTTCGCGGGTAATTTGGGCCAATTGGCTGCGGGTGTAGCGTTCGCCGACCAGGCCGATGGCCAAGAATAGATAAGACTCAATGATAGTATTGTCTACCCGGTTGGAGGCTCCAAAATTAAGTTGAAGCTGGCTGCTGGCCCGGATTTCGTCGCGAGTTAACTGAAAGAGGAGATCAACCGTCTGCCATTGATCTAACAGCGCCCGCTGGGGATTTAGCTTGCCTGATAAGCTAAAGGTGTTGATAAATTCGGTTGACGTGTTGGGCGACAATTCCAGGCGCTTGTCGCTGCGGTAGCCCATCGCCTCCAGCAGAGCCAGTCCAGTGGCTTTGAGTCCCTGCCGGTCAATCGTTTGTAATGCTTGTTGAATGGCCTGTTTGGTCTGGAAGTCGTTCATCATCCGAGTCCTTGTGTGTAGCGGCGGCCCTTGCGGTCGCCTTCGGGGACAAGCCCCGCCCTTATGATTATTCTTTTATCACCAGCCAGGTAATCAGATCAAAATCTGTGCTTTGAGATACTTGCTTCTGCTGTGCTACCAGCACGCCACCCCGCCCCCCGCTGATAAGTTGGGTCGCATTCCGTTTGGTAAACGTCTGTTCAATCGAAGCCACCGCCTTTTCCAATAACTCGTTGTAGAGAGCCATATCGTTACCGTGCTGGGTTTCCTGGTCAAACAGGTCGCACAATTGCTGATAGGGAGTGGTCTTATTCAGGCACAGGTGGCGATAAATCTCCAAAATCTGTTTGGGCTGGGCAAAGGAAAAGCGCACTTGTTTGTCCTCGCGCACGTAGATCAGGAAATAAGGTTGCAGCGGGTTGACAGCCTCATTCCCGGCCGTATCGCCTTTTTGGCGCAAACAGTAGATGACACCCGGCGCGATAACCGGGTAGGTCGGATCAGCTGGCACGACGGCGTATAGCCCCAGCGGCGCATCGTGCAGCAGTTGGCGGTTGCTCTCAATGTATTTGGAAAGCTCGATGCGGAAATCATCCAGGGTAAACTCGTTTAAAGTGACGGTCTCGTTGAAGTCCTCCAGGTCTAACACTTCGTCCTTAAAACGCAGCAGTTGCTGATCCCGATAGCTTAAATCTTTGGCTACCACCTCCTGCAATGCCTCTGCCGCCAGCAAGTTGTCCTCAAAGGTGGCGGCAATGTCTACCAAAGCCATGCGGGCTTCAACCCGGTTCTTTAGGTTAATATATTGGTTTAAGTCAGGTGTGGGCCAAAAGTTGACCAGTTGCACTGCCGTATTGAGGCTGCCAATACGGTCTATTCGGCCAAAACGCTGAATAATCCGCACCGGATTCCAGTGGATGTCATAGTTGATCAGATAATCGCAATCCTGTAAATTCTGCCCTTCGGAGATACAATCGGTGGCGATCAACAGGTCAATCTCCTCGTTTTGGGGCATTCCCGGAATCTTGGCTCGCCGCTTGGCGATGGGCGAGAAGTTGGTCAGAATATGGCTGAATTCGTTCCGACCCAGGCTGGTTTTATTTTCTACCGTCCCGCCGGTCACTAGGGCCAGGTGTATCTTTAGCTCCTGTCTGGCCCAATCACGCAGGTTATCGTAGAGATAAATGGCGGTATCGGCAAAGGCCGTAAAGACCAGCACTTTGCGGTTGGGTTGGCCGTGCCTGTTTAGGGTCGGTTGCTTTACCTTCTGGGCAATCAACTTTTTCAGCTCGGCCAGCTTGGCATCATGCTCCGGGGTTACCAGGTGGGCTGAACTGTAAATGGAAAGTAACTGCTGCCGATCTTTTTCCAAATCCGCCAACCAAGCGACTCGGTCCAGGTGAGCCAGGTTGTACCTAAACTTGATCCCAACCTGCATCACTGCTTCCAAGTCTTCGTCGTCCAAGGCGTCTACCGCCAATGTATCCAGGTCAAGTTCCGTTTGGCCGGCTCGCAGCCGTTCAAACCGCTCAATTTGATCTTGGAGCTGCTCAATTTTGCTAATCGTGCGCTCCAGAGTGATGGCAAAAGAATGAACCGAACTTTCCAGCCGCTTCAAAAAGTTGACCTTCATCATCCCGATCAGAAAATGTTCCCGGTCACGCTGGGTAAAGTTTTGCACCACCCGGCCAACCTGGTATTGTTCCCAATATTCGGGCTTCACGTAGGCTGAGGGGTTAAACAGGGACAGCTTGTACTGCGAAATCTCCTGATTCAGCCGGTCGTAAGCCATAAAGCGGCGTTTTAAATCAATTTCCGGGTAAACCGAGATGGGTTTGAGCCGGTCTGGGAAGCCGCCCATCTCAGCGATAGAGTCTTGATAGTAGCGGTGAATATGCTTTCGCGAGCGGGCAATAGTCAACTCGTCAAGCAGCTTGAAAAAAGAGGAGCTGAGTCTGTCCAGCAAATCTTTTACCTCGCGGGTCTGACTGGTTTTGCTCCACTCGGCAAAGGACCGTTGGGCTTCCGCCAACATATACTGAAGATTAGCAATCCCCATTGACTCCCGAAAGGCATCATCTTGGCCTTCAGTCAAGAAGTAAATCTGGTTGCGCAAATCGCGCAGGTCGTTGTTCACCGGCGTAGCCGACAGCAGCAGCACCTTGGTTTTGACTCCGCTTTTGATAATATCTTCCATCAACCGCTCGTACCGGCTTTTGCGCATCACCTCACCCGCTTCATCTCGCCGGCCTCGTGTGTTATTGCGGAAATTGTGCGACTCGTCAATCACCACCAGGTCAAAGTTGCCCCAATTAACCGTAGACAGGTCAATATCTCCCGACCTACCCCCATCACGACTCAGGTCAGTATGGGATAGAACGGTGTAACTAAAGCGGTCATTCACAAAAGGATTGAGCGCGTTTGCCACATGGGCCAGATAAACCGTCCAGTTCTCGCGTAATTTTTTGGGGCACAGCACCAGCACCTTATGATTGCGCAGCTCAAAATATTTGATAATCGCCAAAGCTTCATAGGTCTTGCCCAGGCCCACACTGTCGGCGATGATGCAGCCGTTATGGGTCAAAATCTTGTTGATCGCCGCTTTGACTCCATCCTTCTGAAACTCAAACAGCGCCTTCCAGATGTCGGTATCCACTACCTGGCTTTGGATGCTCAACAACCCGCTTTGCTCCTGTTCGGCCAGGTACTTCTCAAAGATGTGAAACAGCGTTTTAAAGTAAATAAATTCCGGGGCGTGATTCTGGTAAAGCTGCTCTAGGTAGCGCAGCACCTCCGCTTTGACATCCTCAACCAACTCCTCATTGTGCCATAGTTCATCAAACCAGGCTTTCAAGTCATTCCGGTCACGTTCGCTATCTACGACCAAGTTCAACTCGATGTTGTTGTGGTTATTGTCGCTCAGACCGAGGCCGCTCACTGTAAAATTAGAACTGCCCAGGATAGCCTTTTCGCGGCCATTGGTATCAATATGATACATCTTCCCATGCAGCAAATTGGCCTGCTTGATCGATTTGATTTGTACCTTCTGCCTGATCCAATCGGCGCACTCTTTCGCTATTCGCTTCTGCTGATGCCGATTAGCCAGTTTCAAACCATCATCTTCAATCTTGAACGCTTTTTTATCAGTCTTCTCCGGGTCAAGCGATCTGACAAAGCGCGGCTCCCCAAAGAGGAAATTCAAGCTGTCTATCTCTAACAGGTGATCTTTCAACGTCTCAAAGGCATAGATGGTGAAGTAGGCCGAGACAATAGACAGTTTAGAGCCTGACTGAATCTTTTCCTTGAGAAAATTCCCTACCGATCCACGGCGAAGGTTATCTCTAATTCCTGATGGGAGGGTAGAAGATGTA
This sequence comes from Anaerolineales bacterium, assembly GCA_015075405.1. GTDB lineage: Bacteria > Chloroflexota > Anaerolineae > 4572-78 > J111 > DSQQ01. Next base: position 877,162 of record JABTUK010000005.1, on the reverse strand, counting down.
GGTTGTGACACGTGATACTCCTTTTCGATTTCCACTTAAAAACAAAAAGCGCGGCCCTTGACCAAGCCGCGCTTTCGTGCTAAGATATGCCTAACAATCCAGCTCGGCCAGGCCCTGTGCGTGGTCAAAGCAAATACACAAAGACCCCTGTCCTTTGCCAGTCGGGGGTCTTTTGTTTGACCATTTAATTTTACCACTACTCCCCCTCTGGAACAACCCCCAAAATCAAAAACGGGTAGCCAATTGCGACTACCCGCTTCACTCCCAATCTTGCTGCACCTTTAGCTCTGTTTGCGCGGCGACCGGAATCTATGGGATTGTCTGCACCGTTTCCAACTCGGCTAGGATCGCAGCCATAGCATCAGGCAGGTTCTCATCCACCGGAGCCAGCTTAATTTTTTCCAGAGCCAATCGGCGTTTGTAAACAATCGCGGCAAAGCCCTGCTGCATTTGGTTCCAGCGGCTTTCTTGCAGCCGGAGCAGATCGGCCGGAGTCATCCCCGGCGCGGAAGTCTCCGAATAGGCCTGGGCCTCGGCGTGGGTGACGACGAAGCGCATCACATCCACTTCCTCCGGCTTGCCCAGCGTGTTCCATTCGAGCAGGCGAAAGGCAATGTTGCTGACCATGGCCACGTAGAACAGTTCAGGCTCAAGGATTTTCAGCGCCATCACCGCTTGATTGGCCCAGTCATTCACTGTTTTCTCGGCCTCAGCCTTGAGCTTCGCCCCCCGCGCGGCCAGATACTCAGGCGAGGCGGCATATTCGTCCAGTTCGGCCAGGGTTGGCTGGGGAGCGGCTAAAGTCCAGAGGCTAATGACGGTCTGGTAAACTCCCACCTCGTCGGGGACGCTGGTCAGCTCGAAATTCTGGCCCGATTCAAACGGCCCCCTAGCCTCCGGGTATTTGGTTTTGATGAGGGTGTAGTAATCGGTCATTTAAGCCGTCTCCAGGCAGATCAGGCCCATAACGCAGGGGATCGAGGCCATGTCTATGGACCCCGCCGCCCCGACCAGGGCGTACATCTCAATAAATTGGCCGTTGTACATATAGCGCATGGCAAAGAGGTTTATGGGGGTGTTGCCGGTGTCGGCCGTCTTGCGCTCGTTCACCTGGCAGATGACCGAGCCGCCATCTATCAGAATGCGCAGACCGTTATTGGCGCTGTTGCCGGTGGTGTCCAGGTTGGCCTGGGCAAACATGAGGTGCCAGCCGGTCCGGTTGGCCGTCAGGCGCGTCCCCCCGTTCCAGAGGTTGTCGGTGCTTTGATATAGGGCCGAGAAGCTTACGGCGGTCCACGTGCTGGCGCTCAGGGCCAGGTTAGAGGAGCGGTAGACGGTGCAGCCGGTGCCCATCATCTGGTAGCGGCTGTAACCACTCAACGCGCCGGCATTGTCAGCGTAGGCGACCCGGCAGGGGGCGTGATAGGTCGAATCGCCCACGTAACCTTGCAGCACCCAGCGCGAGCCATCCCAAAAGGTTTGCACATTATAGCTGCTGTCGTTGTCGTTCCGGTAGAGCCGGGTCACACCGGGCCGATTAGTAGAGATTTTGTCTACCTTGTTGGCGTCGGCGACAACGGACAGTTCGCCAAAGGCTGCACCATCATCGGTGTAGCGGAAGCGGTTGAGGGCCAGGTCAAAATGGACCCGCCGCGTCGGGCCGGCGATGATCGGGCCATCGAGCGACTTGGCCACGTCGGCGACTTCGGCGTGAGCCGGTGAGCCAGCCGTGAAGTTGACAAAACGCCCGTTGGTTTGGTTGGACAGCAAGCCCACATTGCCGCCGCTGCCGAGCTCAGTGTCCTGAACGGTAATTCTCAGGCTGGCTGCCTGCATCAAGTTCCCTTCAGTGGTCGAGGCAAAAACTTTGATCCGCCCGCCGTCGCTGTCGTACTCGCGGAAGTCCGCACCAATCCAGACCGGCGTGGCTGTATTACCGGAGATGAACGGCGTCAGCGTCCCTGTTCCTAAAACGGTGCGGGTGCCATTCACCCACTTGACCAGGGTCACGCTATCGGCCACATTGTCAGCTTCCACCGCGTACATGGTCCACTGGCCGGGGGTAGCGTCCTTGATGTAGAAAGCCAGGCCGCTCTTGCCGTTGTACTTGTGCTGGATGCCGGCCTGAATCGTCCCCTTCCAGATGTCTACCGTCCCGCTGGGTTTATGAGCCAGATACCAGGCGGTCGGTGAAGCAACTTGATTGATCTGCCCCAGCGAGAACGGCTTGCCTGGCTCGCCGCTGCGGTTGCCGGGGTAGATGTGCCACTGGCCGGTGTCCGTCCCGGTCGAGGCACTGAACTCCCAGGCTTTGCCCACGTCGCTGGTCCGGTTGGGATCATCGGGGTGAGCTTTGACGATTCTCAAATCGTCCACGTCCACGTAGGGCGAGCCGGTGGCTGTGTTGAACTGCGCCCGGATGGTGATGTTGACGATGTAGGACCAGGCAACCGGGTCGCCCCAGGGCGCAAACTCCGACTTCTTGAACTTGAGGTAATTCCAGCCGGTGACAAAGCCGCTGCTAAGGGTCTTGCTCAACCCGCCATCGGTCGCCACATCAAAAGATAAGGTGATCGAGGTCAGGGTCGCGGCGTTGCTGACATAGACGGCCAGCAGCACATAGTCATCATCCGTGAAGCGATTGTCCGCTGAAAAGTCCCAGCTTCCGGCCCCGCCTTGCTTGAACAGATAAGCGGCATCGCTGTTGCCATAGGCCGCATCGGAAACCAGGTGTAGCGAGGCATCCCCATCAATCAGGGTCGTCGAACTGCGCGGGGCCGGGGTGGTCATAAACCAGCTATCCCACCAGCCCATCGAGGCGTCGTTGGCCCGCATATCGTGGACGCTCAACCAGTACAGGGTTTCAATCGGGGTGATGGTTGTGCCGCCGTAGCCGTCAAACTTGTCCTGAATAGTTTGGTCTGAGGCTCCCGCCGTGATGGGTTTGCCTGAAATCCAACTGGTCGGCGTGCCGGCGTTGCCGGCCCAATCGTAGGGCGTCAGCCGGAAGTATTTAATCACCCCGCTGGCCTGGCTGATGACCTGGGGAAACGCGGCAAATAGGGCATGGTCATCTAACACCGTTGCCCCACCCCCGCCGCTGTCGTCAGCCCGTTCCAGGACATAGTGGCTGAAGCCCACCGCTTTATGAGACGGGTCGGCGCTTTCCAGGCTCAGGATCACCGATAACTCCCCACCGCTGACCTGTAGCGCTGGCTGCGGGGGCGGATTCGAGTCGGTCATCCAGGCGGTCCAGCCGGCATCACTTTCGTCGTAGCCCACCGCCCGCACCCTGAACCAACTCACCCCGCTTTCGGCCAGGGTGGGTGTAGTTAGGGCCACACCCTGCCACTTCATCGCCGCGCCAGTCCCGCTGCTGTCGGCTGCGCCCTGGACTTCATAGCGCAGCACGTTGGGAACGGCGCTCCAGGTAATGACGAAACCGCCTAACTCGGCCATTTGCGCCAGGGGAGAGCCGGGGATGGCCGGGGTTGGGTCATACGCCTGGCCGGTCCAGACGATGGCCGATTTATTCAGCCCTGAGTAATCTACCGCCTGCACCCCAAACCAATCGCCCTCACTCGTGTAAGGGGCGATGAGTTCCAGCTTGTTGGTTCGGCCCACTTCAATGGAGCCGGCGTCGCTGGCCGAGGTGTTGCGGAAAACAATGTACTCCTCAACGTCGCTGGGCGCAGGATGACTCCACTTGAGATGGTGTCCATCAGCCTGGAAAGTGTCGCTGACCCAGGCCGGGTTCGCCGGCGGCGTTTCGTCGGTGATCCAGTTGCTAACGTCCCCTTCCAGCAACCCATTGCAGGCTTGCACGGCGAAATAGCGAAACGGTTCTTCGATGGCGTTATAGGTCGCCGTGTAGTTCAGGGTGGTCGCGGGCAAAGTAGCCAGCAGTTCCGGCGCGTCGCCGTCGGGCGTATTGTTGGTGTAGACCAAATAGCGGGTGGCGTTGGGAACAGCCGGCCAGGTGATGACCCAGCCGCTGGCGGTCGCGCGAACAGCGACGGTCGGCTTGCCGGGCATCTTCATGCCCAGGCCGGCGTAATTGACGCTCTCCGGATCGGCAAACTGCTCGAAATAAGCTTCGACCGTGACTTTGCTGACGGTGTGGCCCAGCCGGACCGGATAGCCCGGCCGCAAATCTTCGGCTTTAATGCCATCGCTTAAGGCCACGTCGCGGATAATGGTCCGCGAGCCGATGGGCTTGACGTTAACCGTGTTGGTAAAGACCTGGGTGATGATCGCGTCGTAAGGGAACGCGGCATCGGCCCGCATGATTTCTTCAAGATTTTCGAGAATGGTAGGTTGTGCCATAACGATTGGTAGATAGATTTTGGATGGCTCACCGCACGGCGCGGCTGCCGTTTGCGGCAGAAACGCGGCTAGGTTGAGCTGGGTGAATAAGACGACAACGGTTAAGAGAAACGAAACAGGTCGAAACATTGGGTTTTGCTCCTTCGAGTATGAGGGGTTTTGGGTTGAAAGTGAAGGGGAAAAGAAAGGATGAAGGATGAAGGATGAAATAAAGAATATTTCTTCCTTTCCGCCTTCCGCCTTCCGCCTTCATCCTTTAGATGATGACCGAGCGGCGGGTGGAAATGGTGCTGCCGGCCTGCGGGTCATCCTGGTCCATCTGGAAGGTGTGACTCACGTCATCCACCAGGTAATGACCGGCGATATTCTGTTGTTCGACAAAGATTTCGATTTTATCTTCCGGCTGCACCCGGTAGTCGGGCAGCCCTTCAAAGGTGGTTTGCACTTGGTCTTCGGCGGCGCGGATCGCAATGTTGCGCGCCTCGCGGTAGCAAAATTCGCGGTGGAAAATGTCGGGAAAAGAAGCCTGCATGAAGCGCCGGCCCAGCTTCAGCAGGACCTCGCTGGCGTAGACCGCCCAGGTGTAAGCGCCGTCCACGCGGACGATGGAGAAAAAGCGGTCGGACAGCCTGACGGCTGACTGGGTGAGGGTGTCCTGGAAGGTTGGGCCGGTGTCGTGGGTCTCGAAATAACTCAGCTTGAGCGCCCCGCTCGGTTGAAACACGCCTTTGAGGGCGCGCTTGCCGAGCATGGACTTGATCGCGTCAAAGATGGTTTGGTTGACCTCCAAGGTAGAGTTTTCCAGCACCTCGTACAGCTCCGGCACGTAGACCTGGCTGAAGGTCGCGGTCGCGCCTAGCGCGTACAGGCCAAAGTAAAGCCCGCCCTCGGTGCTGTCCCTGAAATGGCCGGCGTAACTGCCGGCAATCCACATGGAATAGATATTGCCGCGGACCGTGACCCGGATCGGCAAGGGCCATGTGTTGTGCAGGTAGAACGGGAAGGGCGAGTATTCCCGTTCGGTCGTGACTTCCTGGCCGCTTGAGTTGTAAACCCGCTTGACCACGTAGGAAGTCACAGCCCCGCCTGCACCCGGCAATCCCCCATTCACCACCAGCCCCAGGCGCACATGAGTGCCGCTCAGCGGTGCAGCCTGGTTGACCGCCCGGCAGATGACTCCGCCCTCGCCGCCCATAGCCGAGAGCGACATCTTGAAGTCAATGGTCAGGTTCTCCACCGGGGGCGCGTAGGCTCGATATGAGCCATTCCCGACAGCGGCGGTTTCGCTGACCAGGCTTCTAAATTCGGTCGGGGTGAACCCTTGCCAGCAGCGCCGGCGCAAGACTTCCTCCATGGGCCGATCCATGACCGCATCGGTCGCCTTGATGTCCCAAAAATCAACGTAATTATCGTATTTGGGAATGAGATTGCGCCCGGTTGGATTCTTGCTGGTCCCGTAGGCGTAGTAGTAATCGTCCCACTGGATGCCGGCGTGGCCGCGCCCGCCAAAGCCAAACCGTCCCGCGCCAAAGCGCCCGGCTTTGTAGCTGAAGGCAAACTGCCACTGGGCCGGGGCCTGCCCATCGCGCTGGGTGGGGCGATAGAAGCAGGTGATGACCCCGCCCAGAACCACCATTTTCAAATCCGCCGGGTAGCCCGGCGTCAGGCCGGTGGCGTCAATCCCGCCGGCGACAACTTTGTGAATCCACTTGCTATTTTTCTGCCAGTCAGGATCGGAGTCGTCATAGTCCGACTCGATCAGGTAGAGTTTATTACTCCCCAACGGGTACGGATAAAAATCACAGCGGTCAAAGTTCTCTTTTTTCCAGGTGTCGTCGGTGTGGCTCGACGCGCTGAACGGCTTGGAGCGGCCAATCCAGTCGCTTGGCACCTGGTCGTTGCTGTTGTAAGTGGTGTTGGCGGCGGTCGAAGCCTCCCAGACAAAGGCGAATTTTTTGCCCATGTCGGCAGCGTGGCACATCAAATAAGCGGCGCAGGCCATTTGTTTGGGTTGGTTCTGAACGGACCCGCCGTAGCTGTTCAAGCGCCATTGCAGCGAGTTGATCATAGTGTTCGACCGGACGACGGTGATATAGAGGTGCTGGTTGCGCCGGTCCCAAAAATGAAAGTTTCCGGCGTTGCCCACGTCGCCAAAGCGGACGGTGGCCTCGATTGAGCCGTCCACCATTGGGCTAAGGTCGGTCCAGGCGGCGTCATTCCACCATGTCCCCTTATGCTGCGGGCGCTGGTCCAAGACCATCCCCGGATAGCCCTTACCCTGGTCGCCGCCGGTGTTGGCATAGGGGAAGGATTTCAGCCGGTAAGCCAGCCGCCCATTCAAGGAGCTGTAAATCCCGCTGAACTCACTGAACTTGGCCGGCCATTCCAACTTGACCGTCTCCCAATAACCCTTGTGGTTGCCGATGTGGATGATCGGGTCAACCGGCTCAATCTCCAGGGTGTTCTGAGGCAGAATCTCGCTCAACTCCTCGCTGCGCGGGTCGAGCAGCCCCTTCTCGGCCCGGGCCGCAACTTTGGCCCGGTGGGTTTCTTGCTCCAGGCTGAGCGAAGGGGTGATCAGGTCCACCCGGCCCTGCCCGATCTGGGTCAGCTCCGTCGGCGTGCCGGCGTAAACTTTGACCAGGTGGCCGGCTCCAAGCGGGCTATCCTCCTGAAACAAAATACTGGCATCGGCCACGTCCAGGTCCACGTCCATGCCATAGCGGTTGTTGGCCGTCACCTTCCAGCCGTCGCAGTACAGTTCCAGGTCGGTTGGGCTGGGCACGGTGCAAAGCAGCGCCGCCGGGGGCGACTGGTAAACCGCGCGCCAGCCCAACGCGTACAGGTATTTTTGCCCAGCGTGGTTGAGGGCCACCAGCGAGGCGCAGGTCAGGTCGCCGGGATCGCCCAGGTACTCGTATTGGGTCAACGTCTTGCCGGTCGAATCAAAGACCGCATAAACGACTTCGCGCACCCGCGGCAGGCTCAGCGAGGCTTCCAGTTGATCGTAGTCGGAGGGTTCGACGTATCTACTCCAGACCAACACATTTTTGCCATCTATCTTGGAGCCGCGGGCGAACACGGCATAGTCCAGGCGCTCGTCCACGTAATCGGAGATATCCGTCTCGACGCCGCGCTCCCACTGGCCGTTGCTCCGGTCGTAAATGTAGGTCAGGATGCCCTGGTTGTGCGTGTCGTAGCCATACCTGCGCCAGAAAGTGAAGCCAGCGCTAACCACCACTCGGTTATCGCCCAGGTCATTGGCGGCCAGGCCGCCACAGGGCCGTTTGCCCCATTGGGCGATGATCTTCTGCGCCGAGGCTGCGCCCCACTCGTTGGGAGCAGCGCCGTAGGTGAGCTGGCTGTCGCGCACCAGGGCCGCCTCGTGCTGGTAGGTGAAGGGAAAAGCCGGCCAGTCAGTCCAGGCCGAGCCGGTCCAGCTTAGGCGGTGGATGGTCGAGCCGTAGATAGGTTTGTGCCATGACGCCTGGCTGGCTTCGATCAATTCCGTCCGGAGGACAAAGACCTCGTTCCAGGCGCAACTGGCGATCTGCATCGAGGCCATACTGTAGGTGTCGGTTCCCAGGCTGGCGACTAAGGTTGTGCCGGTGACCAGCCCGCCGCTGGTGTTATAATCGCGGTAATAGAGGTTGCCATTGGCGTGGCAGAAAAAGACCCGAAAAAACGAGCCAACTGCGTTCCAGGCTACGGCAATCGAGCCGCCGTTGGAGGCCGGGATAGATTCGACATTGTTGTACCAGGCCGGGCGCATCAGGCCGCCCTGGCCGGTGTTGACCCACTTGGACTCCCAAGTGGTCGGGTCATCCAGGTCGGTCCCTTTGATCACGGCGATGTAAAGCACCCCGTCAAAAGGGTCACTCCACGAGCCGGAGCGGGCGCGAAATAGCACATCCTCGCCACTCCCGTTGGCGTTAGCCGCCTCACAGGCCGCATGGCCATGCGCGTACTGCTCGTATTTGAGGGCCGATAGGCCGGAGACAAGGGGCGTCCATTCAGGCAGCCATCTTTCCACCGTCGCCTTAGACGCATGCCGGCGGGACAGGGATCCCATTTCAGTCGTCAGGGTGGGGGAGAGGGTGATGGTCATCCGTACACTTTGACCATATTGACCGGCACGAAGAAGATACCCCAGCATTCGCCCAAAACGTTAGCCCCAACGCGCGGGCGGGGGATGACCGGCTTGAGGATGCCGACGGTGTGGGTTGTCGTCCCGTCATGTTCGATGTAGGTCACGCTGGCTTTGTTCGACGCGGCCAGGAGATCGGCAAAAGTTCCCCAGGTATTGTCAGGGAAAGGGGTCGAGATAAAGACGCGGAGCATTAGGCTCCACTCGCGCGGCAGGCGCTCGCCGCCCGATCCGTCTGGACGGGTAAAATCTTGGATGATCGTCTTGCCGCTCAGGCCAACGCCGTACTTTTTCTGGCGCTTCCAGGTGGGTTTCCATGAAGCGTCATCCAGGTCGGAGACTTTGTACTTCTTGCCGTCAAGGGTGATGTAATCCACAAAAAGATAGTCCTTCGGATACCCTCACTGTAGCAAAGAAGCGGTTGAAAATTAAGGGATTCCCCAATTGGGGAATCCCTATCCCCCTTCGGGGATAGAGCGCTTCGCCTCCCCTTGGGGGACGGAAGCCTATTCTTCGAGCAAATGGATTGTCTTTTTCCAGAGCCACAAGACCAGCGGCCGGAGCGGTGTTTTGAACCGCGTCAGCCGCCGGCCCATCACGGCCAGCCAGGCCGCCATCTGGCGTTTGGTAAGCTGCATATCTTCCCCCTAACGGTAGACCGATTGAAAATTCGAGGCGTGCAAGAATCCCGCTTTCTTCAACCGCTCTATGTCAATTAAAATTGTCCCGCCACCTTCCTGAAGCTGGGCCAAGATCGCGGCCAGGAGGGTGACCACCTCGGCGCTGCCGGCGCCTTCGTTGTTGGCCCCTTCCCGGATCACCAAGGCCCCGCCCTGCGGCACCACGTACTCGCCGCGGTGGACGATGCCGGCCACTTCGCTCGGGTCGCCGTCGCCGGTGTAGCCGCCCTGGGCAAACGGTTTGATGATCGGCGCGCCCACGTAAGGCGTTGGGGCCGGCGGGTTGTTCATTTGCGAACCGTAGATGGAAAAGTCGCCGCCATTGCTGGACATCCTGGCCAGGGCTTCCGCCGCACGTTCCATATCGTCGGCCAGCTTGCCGGCAGAGGTCGCCATATCGGACAGTTCCGGTTTGGCTTTCTTGGCCGCATCGTAGCCCATCGCCTGGTAGAAGGAATAGAAATAACTGGCGCTGGTCGTCTCCCGCTGCAAGCCGAGGATTTTTTCATCTTCAGCCGAACGCTGCCGGGCCAGGGCCAGGTCATCTAAAGCCCACTGGTATTTGGTTTCATTGATCTGGGTTTCCAGGGCGTGCTGCTTGTCTTGCAGGGCCATGCCGTCGCCCCACTGCTGGATGGTTAGGGTGTTTTGCTCCTGCTGAAGCGCGATCTGCTCCTCCAGGGAAGCCCGCCGCACCTCACGGTAGCTTTCGGCCATCGCCTGCTGCTGCTGCCAATACTCGCGTCCTAGTTCCATCTGCTGGCGCTGAAGCTCGTTCATCTCCTCGAAGCGCCGCCGGTTCTCGGCTAAATCTTCTTTGGCCCAATTGTATTGAGTTGTATTGCGGCTGTCCTCCCGGTCGAACTCGGTCTGCTTCCGTTCGTCCATGATGCTGGCCCGCTCGATCTGCCGCCGGATGTCCATACGCTCGCGGCCATTTGAGGCGTAGCGCAGGGCGCGCTGGAGGTCCTCCATCTGCCAGCCAGCCTGGATATTATAGCTTTCCCGGTTCCACGCGGAATCTTCGATCTGCCAACTGCGCTGCACGTCCATCCGGTATTCTTGTTTATTGAAATCCTTGATCCGCCATTCGCGCTGAAGCTCAAAGATTTTCTTATTGAGGGCATACTGCTTTTCGTAATACTCGGACTGGACCCGGCTCTGCCGCTCCTCCCACTCAATCGCCTGGCGCTGCTGGCGGATGTTGAACTCGAAGAATTTCTGCTGCATGGCGAAGTCGTCGAGCGAGGACTGTCGCCGGAAATCCCAGAACTCTTTTTCCAGGTCCAGCTTTTGCCGCTGCCAGCCAAGCTCAACTTCCTGGCGGCCGCCGGACCACTCAAAGCCGTTCGCGCCTAATGTAACCGTCCCCAACTCGCGGGCGTTATCCTCGGCCCGCCGCCGGTCCTCGATGGCCCACAGCACCGTTTGGTTCTTGGGCATCCAAGGCTGGGCCTGGTCCATCAGGGCCATTTCGGGGTGGCCGGAAGCGTAGGCTGCGGCTGACCAGGTGTACTGGTTCTCCATCTTGCGCTGGCTCATCGCCCCGCTAATCACCTTGCTTGCTTTGTCCAGGCTCATGCCATCGGCCAGCAAGTCGTAAACCTTCTGGCTGATATCCTGGCGCTGCTGGGGGGTGAAGTTCATGGCGTCAGCGTAATTCTGGGCCAGGGCCGCCGCCTGGTAACGCTGCTGGCGCTCAAAGAGCGAGCCTTGATTGACCCACTCGCTCATCATGCGCGCGCCCTCGGTCCCCGGCGCATAGCCCGACACATCAATAGCTTTCTGGCGGAAGGCGCTGCGCTGGGACATCGAGACGCCGGAGGTGTAGGAGTCGGCGATCTCCTGGGCTAATTTCTCAGCGACGCCGGCCCCACCTTCAATTTGGGCTTTGGTCAGGCCCTGGTCCTCGGCCGCCATCTGCACCATCTGAGCCAGCTCTGCCCGGTCGAAGGGCAGTTGATCGGTGCTCACCCCCAACTGCTTGGCGACTTCGTTCTCCATCTTGGTCACCCAAACCGGGATAGGTTCGGTCACCGCCCCGGTGTACTTGCCGACGGCGGTCCCCATTGCCTCAGCCTTGTCCTGGTTCCAGACATCCCAGCCCATATAACCGGCCAGGCCGGTTTTGTCAGCCGCGGCGCGCAACAGCCAACTGTTGGCCGGGTTGAACACGCCGCCCCACTGGTCGCCGGTGTAGCCGGCCGACTCGTAGGCGGCCACGGTCAGGTGCTTGGAGAGCGGCTGGGCCGCCCAATCCAGGCCCATAAAATTACCGCCGGCGTTCTGGCTGGCCAGATACTCGTTGATGCCCAGGCCCAGGCCCAAGCCCAGGCCACCGGCCACGACCCCGCCGCCGGTCCCCAGCGCCGCGAGCGTGGTTGCGCCCAGGCCCGGCCCGCCGGCTGGCATAAAGTAAGGCGCGGCTTTGACCCCCAGCGCCGGCAGGAGTTTGCCAATGGCGTTCACCGCCGGCCCGCCGACCATCTTGGCTCCCATCAGCGCGGTCAAGCCGGAGGTCAGATCAAACCCGGCTGCGCCCAGAAAGCTGCCCGCGCCTTCATTCTGGCCTAAATAGCCGGTCAGCCCTTTCCAGAGGCCCATCGTGATCGAGTTGTCCACCCCCTGCCCAAAGGCAGACGAAGCCCGGCTCATATTGGCCTGGCTGGCCATCGCCGAAAGGACGCTCTGCGGCATCGTCCCCGCCCCTAAAGCATAGTTAGCCTGGCCGAGCGCGGCCTGCTCGCCCAGGTACTGCTGGCGCATCTGGAGCATAGGCATAAAGGCCATGTACTGCATCTGCTGGATGTTCTGGAACTCCCAGAACAACCGCTGCGGGGCGTAACCCTGAACCAGTTCGTTCCAGGCTTGCTGCCCGTAGGTTTGCGGCCGCTTGCCCAGGCCGGTGATGGAACGGCCCTGCGGTTCGTGGATCAGGTCGGTCAGCTCCCGCTTTTCCAGTTCCAGCCGGCCCAGGAGTTTGGCCCGCTCCTTGATGTCGGCGCTCACCCGGTCCATCTCGCTTCTCACTGCCCCAATCTCGCCGGCCTTGGCCAGCCGGTCAGGACCGGATAGGCCCACCTTCTGTTTTTGTAGTTCGTCGTGCTGAGCGGTCAGGGCACTATACAGGCTTTTGCGCTCCTTGATTTCCTCGCGGATTGAGCCGGTTTGCAGCCGCAGCGCCTCCACGTGTTCCTTGACGTGGGGGGTCAGCGTCCCAATCTGGTCTTTGAGGCCCTCGATTTCGGTGACCAGGGGGTCAAGGTCGTCAAAGAGGCGCTGCGCGGTTTTGTAATCACCCCGCGCCAGGCTCTCCTCGTACTGCCATTTGAGGGGGACGGCCTGCTCGTACAGATTTTGGCGCTCATATGACAGCCGGCTGACCTCATCGGCGTAGACTTTCATCTGCTGTCCCTGCCGGTCGCTAAATTTCTCTGCTTCTCCCGTGCGGGCTGCCGCGTACCAGTCCTGCACGTCGCCCAGCCGCCGGTCAAGCTGGCCCATCCGCAGCATCTGCCGCTCGGCCTGACGGGATTCTTTGACCAACCCCGGATCGCGCCCGGCAATCTGGGCCGCCCAGGCCAGCGGGCTGTCCGCAATCATCTGGCGGGGTAATCGGGTGCCGCGCCGCCCGGCCAGTTCGCGCTCGGCGTAAATGGGGAAGATGTCTTGAATGTAGCCCTTGACCTTACCTGCCGCCGCCACGTCCGCGCCGGTCGGCTTGGTCATCTGCTCCTGAAGCTGAGAAAGCTCCCGTGATTCATCTTCGGTCAGGGGATCGCCTTCGCGGTATTGGAAATTATCAAACTTGGCTTGCAGTTGGTCGTACCGCAGCACCCGCTGCGCCCGGCTGTACTGCCCTTCCAGGCGATGATAGGTCTTACCCGCCGCCTTGATCACCTGGGCCGTCTCCCCGCTCACATCGGCCAGGGTCGCCCCATTCTGGTTGAGTTCCTCGATGGTCGAGGCATATTGGTTCAACTTTTCAGCCAGGGTTTTATACATCTGGACCATCTGCGGATTGAAAGGTTGGGCGTAGGCAGTTATCTCTTTTCTCCCTATCCCCCCTGCTCCTCTGCTCCCCTGCTCCCCTACGTCTTGGGGCGGTAGGCCGCCATTGCCTCCACCTCCCCCTGCGCCCCCGATGAGCCGGGCCAAATTGCCCTGGGCTACGTCCGACAAGGCGATGGCCGGGATGGTCGAGGCGGGTCTGTTGCCGTTCCAATAGCCCTCCCAGCCGGGGATGGCGTTATAGACGTTGCCGTAGTTGGCGTGAGAGAAGGATTTGGCGGCCAGCCCAGTATTCAACTCTTTCATATACCCGGCCAGGGCTGCTTTGTAGGTTTGCGGATCGCCGCCGGCCTGCTGCTGAAGCTGCTTCTTAATCGCCGGGTTGATCTGCTGCGGGTTCACGCCTAAAGGCTGCATATCGGCTGATAAGCCATATTCGGCCAGTAAATTGTTCCAAGTGGAAAAATCCTGCGCTGCCGGGTTCGGCCCCAGCGCCAGGGCCATCATTTCGGTGGCCCGACCCGACATACTCGAAGCCATCAACCCCGGCAGCCCATTTTGAGGCGGGTTAGCCGCCAGCCGCTGGATGTCGGTTTCGATCTGCTGTCGCACCAGGTTCTTGGCAGCCTCTACATCACCTGTAAAGCGGCCTCCTGAGAGTTCGTAGGCTACTTGCCGGATCGCGGTTTCAAAATCGTTCTGAGGGGCGTTAGCGTAGCTCTCATAGTCCAACACGCCGCCTTTGGCCAGCCTCACCTCAGCCTGTCCTGAGCCGTGTCCTGAGCTTGTCGAAGGGCTTGACGAAGGGCCGGCAGGTGTGCCTTTCCCCAGCGCGTCCTCGTCGAACACCTTCAGCCCGCCTCCCAAATCGCGGGTTTTACCTTCGGGGACCACGTACTCGCGCCCGGCCTCGCCGGCGATAATGTCGCGCCCGTTTTTAGTTTGGCCAATGCGGGTGGCCCGGTCCAGGACTCCGCCCTCGGCGAAATACATCGGTTCATTGTAGCCTTCGCGCTCCCAGCGCTGCCGTTTCAGCCGGCGGGCTTCTTCGTGGCCCAGCTCGGCCTGCCGCCACATTTCTTCTTCCTGGGCGGTGTAGGGTTTTTTGCCGCTGACAAAGTTCTCGAAGTCCGGTCCGATTTCACTCTGGCCGTTTAACCGGCTGGCCTTTTTGAATCGCTCAAAGAGTCGGCTCAGGCCACCCAGCGCCTTTTGTTTGCGTTGGTACTTTTCGTTGACTAGGGGCGCGGTCAGCTCGTTGTGTTCCAACTCATCCAGCCCTGGCGACCAGTTTTTCCAGACTGAGTTAACCAATCCAAACTCGGTTTCTTCGTCGGCCAGATCGCGGGCGTTGATGGTCATCATCGAGCGCACCCGGTCGTAATCCTTGAACCAGGGCGCCAGTAGCGGGTTGGTCCGGGCCGCCTGGGCGTCTTTCAGCACCCAGCGCCGGCTGGCCTGGTCAAAACCCACCCCGGTCACGTGTTTCTCGATTAGGTTCCCGGCCCCCTGGTAAAAGCGCTGTCGCCGTTCGCTGTCCCATTCCCAGAACGCGCCGGCGGCTTTGCTCTTACTGCCCGGGTCCAGCAGGTCAAAGAAGTTGTTTTTGTTGGGGCCGCCCCACTCCAGGCCAAAATCGGCTAAAAGCTGCTCGTAATCCCGCTTGAAGGTGTCCGAACCGGACCCCCTCCGGAAGTTGAACATCTCGTTCTGGAAGATGTTCATCATGCCTTGCAGATCGCGTTTGAAGTGGGAGGATTCGCCGGTGTTTTCCAGGCCGGTATCTCTGGCCAGTTCCAGCGCCACCGGCAGGGTAAATTGCAGCTTCTTTTGCAGGCTCTCGGCTTTGGTCAGGGCGTTCCTGACCCCGTAGCCGCGCATCATCTGGGCCAGGGGGGTGTCGCTTTCGGCAAAACGCTCCAGCAGATCCTTCTGCTTATCACTCAGGTTTAGGTGTGATAGCTGCTTAGCCTCCAACTCGGGAAGCTGCGGCAGATTCCAGTTATTGAGCATCTTGACTGCCTTATCTGGCAGCCCAGCGGCGCTGGTCACAAAGGCGGCAAACTGTTCTTTGGTCATCGCCGTCCCGATCGCCCCTTCAGGCCGTTCTTCAGTCAGGGCTTTGATGACGGCCAGCATCCCGGCCGCTCCAAACTGGCCGCGCGTCCCGAAATTTTTGCGCCAGGCGAAAGTCCCGTCATGAACCTTGCCGTCTGTCCCCGCCACCTGAACGCTGGGTGCTTTGAACGTGCCGGTCAGGGCATTGAAACTGCCCAGGAATTGAAACAGGTCATACTCCGGCGATCCCGGCTCGTAAACCTCTTTGTCCAGGGGCGGCTGGTAAAGCCAGCCGCCGTATTCGCTAATCTTGTTTTTAGCCTCGCGGCTATCCGCCAGTTCCGTACCTACCCGCACCGGGATGTTGTACGCCTGGCCGATCTGGACCGAGTTGAGCTTGTAACTTGCCAGGGTTTCGTTTTCCCATTGGGCCGGCGACCAGATGTTGCCGTCCAGCTTGACGGGGTTGGCCGGATCAAAGCCCAGCCGGTTGCGGGCCGCTTTTTCAGCGGTCACATTCAGCTTGTCCTGGGCATCCCAATACTCCCTGGCGGCGTGAGCTTTGGCCTGGCTGGTGATCTCCTCCGGGGCGCTGGGCTGAAGATTGAAGGCGTTATAAAGCCCGCCGCCGGCCATACGTTTCAGCACGGCGTAAATCTGCGACATATCGCTGTCGTTGTCGCCGCCCTGGGCCTGGACCATGTGCGGGTGAAACAGGATCGGGTGGCCGGCCATCGGCAAATCCAGCCCGTACTCTTTAACCAGGTCGGGCGTGACCATGTTCAGGGTCAGCCCGGTTTGGGCAATGACCGAGCTGGCCGGGTTGCGGAAGCCGCCGTACAGCAGTTGACCGGCGGCTGAGCGCTGGCTGAGCAGTTTTCGGTTTTCGGGGGTGTCCTTCATGCCGGTCGTGCGTAAGATGTCCTGCCAGCCCATGGCCAGGGCATTGCGCGGCAGGCTGTAGTCGGAGGCGTGGACATGGGTAAAGATTGAATCGTGGCTCGTGCCAAACCAATCTTTCCGCGCCCCGGCCGATTGCAGCAGCTCCGCCTGGGCGGCGATCAGCGGCTGCATAGCCGCCCGATTCTGCTTGAGAAACCACTTGAGCAGCCCCGGCTGGTCTTTCTGAACAATACGCCAGGCCTCTTTGAGCTGGAACTCGCCGGCCTCCTTGAGTTCACTGACCTTCTCGTTGGTCAAATCGTCCAGGTAGCCAAAGCGTTCGGTCAGGGCCGGGTTGACCATGTAAGCCGCCTGCTGGCCTGCGCCGATACGGAGGATAAAGGAGTCGGTCCCCAGCGCCTCCTGGTAATACTGCTGAATAGCCTGTGCCCCGGCCTCGTTCTGGAATCTTTCGTAAGCTTTGGCTTCCTTGCCTGTGTACTGGGCGCGCGCTCTACCACGCATCACTTCCGGCAGTATCGCGGTCAGCCTGTCCTGCTGAATTGCCTGTAGCCGGGCCTGGGCTTCGGGGTTGCCGGTCATGTCGCCGATCAAGTCCACCACCAGCGAGCCAACTTTATCAAACCCAGGTTGGGTGTTAAGCCGGTACATTTCGTACAGGGTGTTATAAAGATCGCGCCCTTCGTAGCCCAGCTCGCGCAGATAGTCGCCCAGACCGGGGGTATTGACGTTTTGCGCTCGCAGGATATTGTTGGCCAGGTGGCCCTCGCGGGTGTTGGTCACGTTATCTATCAGCCGGAAGCGCACATCGGCAAAAAAGCCGCTGGCCTCCAGATCGGCCTGGAACATCGGCTCCGCGCCCTCAAACAGCGGCGGCAGTTCCTTGACCTCGCCCCGGATGATTTTGGCAGCTTCATACTGCTCTTTGGTGTTCTTATCAAAGATTTGCCCCGGAAAAACGTGGGTGGCCCGGTTTTTCTCCTGTAACCGCTGCCACACCGGGGCCAGGCTTTCCAGGTCTTCCATTGTCGCCGTGCGCCCTGGCGCGGGCGTTTCGCCGTGAACTTCACGCCACAAATCTTCAAACTGTTCGCGCGGCAGGGAGTTGAGGATGCTCAGGTTGGCCACTACCGGATCGGAAGGTTTATTGAGCACCAGGTCGGCGTCCAGGCCCATTTTTTCCCGCACGTGTTTATCCTGGGCCAGATTCTTCCAGCCTTCGAGTTTCATGGCTGCGACCACGTTGGTGCGGTTGCCGTAGAAGCCCTTGAAGCGCAGCGCCTTGGCCGGGTTGCCCTGCTCGGTCAGGATGTCCACGATTTCGTAGCCGTTGATAACCGCCGCCTCGTTTTTGCCCACCAGGTCTTTTTTGAAGCCCACCGGCGAGGCCACTTTTTGGCCGGGTTTGAGTAGACGCGGCTTGAACGCGCCGGCGGCTTCATCCCACAGCCCGGCCGCCCGCAGCACTTCTTCCTCGGAGTACAGGTCATTAAAGCGCAGCTCGTACTTTTCGGGGTTTTCCTCAAACGAGCCAAAGGCCCACGGGGCGTAGTTCACGTCTTTCCACATCTGGCCTTCGGGGATGATCCCGCCCCGGTCCAGGATAAAAGCGCGGGCGATGTGGGCCACGTCCGGCTCGGTGGCCCGCTGGCCCAGGATGTGCTGGGCGCTGAGCGGGTAGGAAACCCCCAGCGCCGGCCCGGCCATCAAATATTTGCGGGTCAGCGACAGATCATCGCGCTTGGTTTGTTTGCCCAGCCCCTTCTGGCTGCCCCACTGCCCATCATTGTCCAGCCTGATGTTGCCGGGAATAAAGTTGCGGGCCTCGACCGGGTACACCGCGCCTTTGCTGACCATCGGGGTTAACCAGCCGTTCCGTCCTTCCGGATCAAAGCCGGCCGGGCTATAGCTATAGTTGGTGATAGCTTCGGGGTAATCCCACTCCCCACTCCGGTTTTTAATCAGGGCCTCGGCGTTTTCCTCGCGGAAGCGCCCGCCGTGCGTCAGGCGTATAAAATCAGCGCCGATGCTTTTCCAGTCGTTGCGCCGGGCAGGGTCGCGCTTGGCGTTTACGTCCAGGATGTCCAGCACGTTGAGCAGCGGCTTGTGGCTCACCTTCCCCGGCCGGCGGGGCGCGGCCGGGCCGGGCCGGGGTTCTATGGTGAGACCTTCCGGCGGCGGGCCTTCCCGCATCCAGTCCGGCATCTCTGGCACACTGTCATCATCATAAGGCAGATCGGGGGCATAACTGCCCTCATCTGGGGGCATGTCATCATCGAAATAGGCCGGGCCGGTGGGGTCGGTGCGGGCGTTCTCGATCATTTGCTGTACCGCCCGGTTCAATCGAGTCTCAAATGAGCCTGATACTTGCACCGCCTGGCCCTGGCGAGTCAGACGGTAGCCGCCCGGCCCTTTGCCAGTTTTGCTCAGCAACGGCACCCCGCTGGGGGTGGCCGATAGGCGGAAGGGCTGGCCAATGGCCTGGTCGCCCTGTTTGACCCAAACTACGTACCGCCCGCCCAGCGGGTCAGCCTCAAAGTGGGTTTCCAGACGGTAGCCCTGCGGTTCAAGTTGGCCTTGCAACTGGCCGATAATATTTGAGAGGACCGGCGCGGCGCGGTTGGTATCGCTTCTAAAGGTCGGCTGCTGCTCAAAGACATCAGCCGGGAAAGGCTGGCGGCCTACTTTTTGCCGGATACCGTACTGCACCGTCGGGTCGCTCCCGTAAAAGCGGACGTGCCCCTGGGCGTACAACTGGCGGGCCTGGCTTTCAGACACGCCCAACTTTTCCCCAATTTGAGGAAACGACAGCCCACCCTCGCGCAGCCGGACCGACTGAGCGGCCGGGGAAAAATCGCCGTGCAAAACCTGCTGCTGGCGGTAAATCCGCTGCACCGTTTCCAGGGGCAGCCCCAAAGCACCCGCCAGACGCGGGATCGGCGTCCCCTGCCGGATGAGTTTGAAAATTTGCTGCGGGGTGTTGTTCCGTTCCATGGCGCGGACCAATTGCAGTGGGGTCAGTTCATGGGCTACCACCGGCTGAGCCGGGGCTAGTTTCGGCGTCGGGGGTGTCACACTCCTGCGGGTGTCCTCTACGGGCGGCGAAGCGCTCTCACGAGGCGCGTCAGGAGGTAGTTCGGCCCGGTGCTGTGTGTCTCGTCCGGAGCGGCGGGGCTTGTCCTTTTTGCGGGGAGCTGGCGCTTCGTCGCCCCACTCCTCAAAATCCCGGTTTCTTTTTTGCCGGCGGGAGCGGGGATCGTCCTCCTCCCACGCCTGCCAATCTTTGAGTTTAGGCATTTATCAAAACCCTCTACAGGAGGTAAAATCAATTCAAATGGACAAGAAAGCAGAACTAGAAAAACTCATCGGCCAGCAGGTCAGGGTGACGGAATGGGATTTTTGCGGAAATCCTCATCATGCGGTTGGTATCTTGAGTCAACCGGATGTTGCTAATAGTTGTTTCGATATCTCCGATGAAATAAGCGGAGAAGTCTTTTATAGCTTCGATTGGTTTACTGTTGATGCCATCAACCTTCGTAACCGCGCGATCTATTTAGAAGAACCGTCGGACATGGATGAGGGCAACCAAAATTTCTACGACCCCGACCCAGACCTGTACGATCCAGCCGACCCTGACGCCGAATTTCCCGGCGTTGGGGAAGAATAAAGCGCCTTCAGTCTCAGCAAACCATAAAAAAGGCTGAAAGGCCACACTTTTTGACGTGGAAATTAAAAGCCCCCTGAATAGTCAAGGGGCTAACGTTTTCAAAGCCAAACTTTTGTGCTACACTTAAAGTGTCACTTCACCACCGCCTTAAACTTAAGGCGGTTTTTTGCAAGAAAGGAGGCTTTCCATGAGCCTAACTGAACTTTTGACTTCAGCTCAGTATCTAACGGACGCCACAGGAAACAAGAAAGCTGTTGTGCTAGATCTCGCGGCCTGGGAGGAAATCCTGACCCTGTTGGAAGATGTCAGTAGTGAAGCGCGAACAGAGCGGATTCGGGTGCAAAATGAACACCTGCGGCATCTGCTTCAGACTGTACCTGAAGACGATAAAGGGCCGGAATGGTGGGATGAATTCGAGCAAGAATTGAGACAAAATCGGGTCACTTTTCCTGAGCGAGAGATAATTTAATGCCCGGTCGTTACGTTCTGGACACCAATATTCTCACGGGTCTACTGCGCTCCGAGCCAGGCCTTATCAGTCGCGTTGACCAGGCAGCGGCTGACCAAGCCGAGTTTCTGCTCTGCCCAGTCGTCTTTTACGAGATAATGCGAGGTCTACTTCATCGGGACGCCAAGAAGCAGATGCAGCTTTTCCTGGATTACACCAGGGGTTTCACCTCGGATGATTTCAACCAGGCCGACTGGCAGCAGGCTGCCCACCTGTGGGCCGACCTGCGCCGCCAGGGTCGGCAGATTAGCGACGCCGATTTATTGATTGGCGTGTACGCTTTACAGCGCCAGGCCGTTATCATCACCGACAATCAAAAGGATTTTGAAAGTTTGGGTCTCAACACCGAAAATTGGCGGCGGTAAACCTCTTATATTTTCCACGTGGAATCAAATGCCCCCTGAACATTCAGGGGGCTTTTTTTATTTCTTTTCCAGGAGCCACAAAATGTATCTCTACCACTCAAAACCCCACAAATTTCTCAAACCCGGCCAGCCAGACCTGGAACGGGCCTGGCTGGCTTTACCCGGCGGGCCGGATGCGCTGCATCATAACGAGGTGTGGCAATATATGGGCACGTGGTACAGCGGCGGGCGCTGGGTTCACCAGTTCCGCCACCGCTGCCATCCCCACACCGGCCAGCGGTCAGTTCTCAACGTTCCCGCGGGATGGTTTACCTCCGCCTGGCTGACCTTCACTCAGCGGTTTGCACCTTCCTGCCTGGCAAACATCTCGGCCTGCTGGCGGTTTATCTCGGCCAGCTTGCGCCGCTCGACCTCAGCCTGGGCCGCTTCATCCTCAATGATCCTGAAGCACAAAAGGAGAATGTGGGGTTGGTCCATCAGGCTGCCGGGGAAGGGCAAGACTCGCCGCCGCTCGCACTCGTAATACAGCACCACTTCATACGGAACGGGCAGGCCCCGGCGCGCCTCCAAATCAGTGGTGCGCTCCAGCGCCTTCACCTGGTCCCGAAACTCTTTCAATCTTTGGTTAAATTCCGCGTGGATAACTACGCCGCCACGTCGGCAGTTTCTTCCCCCAAGGTCAGAGCTTCGTCGTCGTCGTTTTCATCTTCGCCGCCGAAGCCCCAACTTGGGTTAACCCGCAGGCAGGCCCCGTAGATGGTTTCGGCCCACTCGGACCAGAGCCGGCCCCACTTGGCCAGGAACTCCTCGAAGGTTCTTTCTTTGCCGCTAAAGACCGGGCGGCCATTTTCGTCGGTAATATTGCAGCTCGCCATCGTCAGGTAGACATCCACGGCCATACGCTTGCCGAAGGAGGTCAACTGAAACTCCTCGCGGTACTGGTCGCCGCCATCCTGATCTTTTTCCCACATTCGTTTGATAGGCCGGGCCAGGTACTCCTGCCGGCGCAGATTGGTAGCCTCGGTGGCCTGTTTGAACTTCACAACGATGGGATCATCGCTGCTGACCTGCCGTTCAGCGTAACGGGAGTCTACGGTTAAACTGAACTCTTTTTCGGTCGGGGTGATTAACTTGGGCATGGTAAATCCTTTCGTGATTGAAAATCAAAGGGCGACAGGTATCTCCTGTCGCCCTCTATCAAATCACCAAAGGGTTTGAAAATTAAGGACGAATTTGAAAGGATGAGGGATGAGGGATGAAGGATGAAATTATTTCTTTCCTTCCGCCTTCATCCTTTTCAGGTACTCGGCTGCGCTGACGGGCCGATAACCCTGCCAGCGCAGCCAGAGGTTGACGTAAATCCGGTGATAAAACTTAATCAGCCACACCACCCCCTTAAACAGTCGGGATAGCATAGGCGGCCACTTCGTTGTCCAGGATGAACTGGAAGTAATCTTCTGGATCGCCGCTGTCGGCTTCGATGGCCGTGCCAACGAGTTGGAGTTGGATCAGTTCATCGCCGGCCAGTTGAGGCGGTCCCTGCATACGCCAGCGCACATTGGGCGCGACGACTTGCAGCCGCCAGGGGAAGTCAATCGTGCCGGGATCAATGTTGCAGGGCGATTCGACGGTCAGGACCGTGTTTTTATAGCTCAAGCAGGGATTGACCACGGCGCTGGTGAGTGAACCCCCGTTATAGGCGTAGCGGTACAGTTCGGCGTCTCGCCATTTGTAGGTGGCCTCGAAGGTCAGCGTCCGCATCTTGGGCGTGAAATCCTCGGCGTAGTAGCTGTTGATGACCGCTTCCTCGTCGGGCGAGGTAGTGTTGTTTTGCAGCGTGACGCGGGCATTGGTCAAGGGCAGCGGCTGGCCGCTGTTTAAGTCAGCGATGGTTAGCCCGCCGGCTTTCATGGGCATCGGCACACTGTCGAAATCTTCGGCCACATCGGCCCAGGTCCAACCGCTGGCCGGCGCGCCGGTCGTGGTCAGTCTTGGTTCGCGGCCCTGGATCGCCAGTTCCGCCTGGACCGGCTGGCCGGGAGCCAGGGACATCGAGAGGGTGCTGATGATGCAATCAATGCCGTAGTCGCCGATGGCGGCGGCAGCGTTCGCGCCGGGGATGTAGCGCCGGGCCTGGACGAAGGGCAGGAATTTAGACCCGCCGGCAGCCGCTAAAGCCTGGCTGAAGGTGTGGCGGTTGACGCCGGCGCCGGGGGTGTCTACGACGGAAGCGGCTGCACCGCAAGCAGCCAGCAGAATCCAGCCAAAATCACCTTCTAAGCGGGGTTGCAGGCTGACTGAGCCGCCGTAACCGGCGCTGGACAGGTACAGGCCGGTTGGGTTGTTGTTGCCTCCCATTTCGGGGCGGCTCATCTGCTCGTTGATGATCGGGCCAAGGTTCGCGGCCAGTGTTTTGTAACGGTAAAAAGTGCTGGCCGCACCGCCCTTGAGACCGTTGACTTGAAGGCCGAGACCAAAAATCCCGGCTTGACTGGTAATACTCATAGGTTATTGCTCCTTTTCTAAAATAGGTTGGTCTTGATCGGGTCGGGTGGGGGCCGACTTCCTTTGGTTACAGCCGCAATCTTCTTTCAAAGGTGCAGGTGGGCTGATATATTGATCGGCTAGCGCTCCCAGTTGGGCGTAGCTGGCTCGATTCAGCCGGTTGGCGAACGCCTGGTTGCGCTCGTGCATGGCCCTGAGCTTGGCCGGTTGAGCTTCTAAGTTAGTCAGGACCGCGCGCCAGGCCGCCGGATCGTTGGGCAGGAGCTGCACCCCGGTGGCCGCGTCTAGTTCCCAGTAGCCAGGCGCATTAGAAGCCAGCACGGCCGTATTGCCGGCCATAAGGGACAGCGGCAGTGTCGTCGAATTGAGCGCGCCGGGTAGGCTGGGTAAAAGCAGGATGTCGCACAGGGCAGCAAATTCGCCAAAATTTTCCTTGACCTCGCCCTCGATGCCGGGCAGCGCTTCGCCGTAAACTACCAGCTCCCGGTCCAAGCTTTTAAGCAGCTTCAGGGCGTAATGGTTGTTCAGCATCATTTCGCCGGTGTGATTGAGTAAACCGATGATCGGCTTTTTATTTGGCTCGATGGCCGCAGCGTAGACCGGGCCGAAAGGCAGGGCCGCAACCATTGCCCTGGGCAAAATCTGCTTAACGACGTTGGCCAGGGGCTGGCTGTCGGTCACGATCAGGCTGGCTCCTTCCAGGGCCTCGCGGATACACTCGGTCCGGCGGTGGTAGATACGGGTCGCGTTGGTCACATCGCGGGTCAAGTCCACCAAGTCAAAAGGTTCGGGTTCCTGGGGATCGAAGGCCACGCGGCGGCCGCTCAGTTGTTGGTACAGAATGGACCGAATATGGGTTTCCATCAGCCCTCCATGTAGGCTTCAAATTGCAGCCACATCTTGCCGCGGTAAAAGGTTTCACCTTCCGAGCCAGCGGGGGTCAGCCGGCGCTTCTTGACACAGTTCTGTGCGCGGACCAGGTGGCAGCCAAAATCATCGCCGCGTTGCAGCTTGCCAAACGGCCCGTTCGGGACCAGGCCGGCCTCGAAGATGGCCCGCTGGATGCGATCCAGCATAATCCGGCTCGATTCAAAGGCCACTTTACGGTTAATCCCCAGTTCGTTGTAGAACAGGGTAAAGAAGATCGTAAAGCGGAGATTAAAGGAGTGGCCGCCGCCCAGCTCAAGCATTGACTTATTGGCGGTGGTATTGAACTGGCGGCCCGGCTCGGTGATCTCCTCGTCGGCCCAGCCGTCCGGATCGTCGGGGTCATTCGGGCAGATGTAGCAGGACAGGCCGCTGTCGGCGAAATCCTCGCTCTTGGGGCCGATCTCGACCAGGCGCAGCCGGGTCGGGTCGTTTTTCTTCAGCCCCTTTTGCTGCTCGTTGATGATATCCACGACGGTTTGCATCAAGTTGATGCTGAGATTGTTCATAAGCCGGGGAGTAAGGAGTAGGAAGTAGGAAGTAAGAAATGCCCTTACCCCTACTCCTTACTCCCTACTCCATACTCCTTATTTCCTAAAGTCCGCGTCATCATCGCTGTGCATGGCGATGATGCTGTTAAAGCGTTCTTCCAGCCATTTGGCGACCGGCAGGAAGGGCGATTGCTGCGGGTTGCCGGCGTCCTGCTTGCCGATGAATTTGCGGTATCTGGCATCGGCAGCCATTTCGCGGGTGATGGCTTGCATGGCGGTATAGATGGCGCAGGCTTCGTCGGCCCAGACCGGGACCTCCACCCTGGAGTCATTATTCTTGATCGCCGGGTAGTAAGCGTCGTAGGCCAAAAGCCAGGTCTGCGGCCTGGCCCCCAGGAGGATCATTTTGCCCTCGTAGATGGCGTAGCCGGCAGCGCTTGGGTTATAAAATTTTTCTTCGATGGCCAGACGCGGAAGCTGCTGCTTATTCGGCATCACCACCAGCCGCGGCCGGTAGAAATCTTCCGGCAGGACCACCTGCACCTCGTCGGTTCCGCTTTGGTTATCCTCGGCGGTGTAAACCAGGTGCTTGTGCAGCGGCTTCATGGTGGACAGCCTGATCTGGGCATTGTTCCACCAGGTCCGCAGGTCATCGGGATCGTACCGGCGGGTCTTGTCAGACCCGGCCGGTACTTCATCCTTCAAAAGCGCGGTGATGATCGGTTCGACCTCTTTCCAGCGCCTAACAGACATTAGGGATTCACTCCAACGCCCCAGCGCGGCGAGCGGCCAGCGGAGAACATCGTGCGGAACACTTCGGGCCGGAACACTTGCTGTTGATAGTAACCGTCCCAGGCGAAGCGCCAGATGGCTTGCAGGTCATCAATCGCGCTTGGCTCGACGAAGTTGATCGGTTCGGCCACGGCGTTGATGACGCCTTCGGGGCCGGCAATGTAGGTCGAGGGGTGAATGTGCTCGGCTTTGGTCACAAACGAGCCTTGCGGGAACTCGTAGAACAGCGGTTTGTCCAGCTTAATGCGACTGTTGGCGGCATCCACTTCGACGATCCGGCGCAGCTTGGCCGTGCCTTCGCGGTAGTCCACACCATTCAGGACGCCTTTGCCATCAGCCGGGGCCTGAGCAAAGCGGCGGGTGTGGATGGTGACCATATCATTTACCTTGAAGTCGGTGATCGCGCCGGTCCCCAGGCCGCTCAGTTCGACGTAGTTCTTGACGCCGGAGCTGACCGGCTGGCCCACCTGGTACACACCGTCCACCAGTTGATCGGTCGCGCCATCGGCAGCGTTATATGCCTCGGCGGTCGCCATTTGGACGACGAGGGTCCCGCAGTTCCACAGCACGTTGCGGCGAGCGGCCACAAAGCGCACGTTGTCGAACGAGCCGACTTCATACCGCAGGGCCAGTTCGGGATTGGCGTATTTGACCACATCAATCCACTGGCCGCCGATAGCGCGGACCTGCTCGATGATTTCTCTGATCACACTGGGGGTCGTCACGCATAACAAACTACCCACGCTGTTACCCAGCGGGCTGTTGGCCATCGGCACATCTTCGTAGGTCAAATCCATCCAGATGTCGCGGTTCTCAACCAGGTTGTAGACACCTTTATTGGTCGCCTGGCTGATCTGGCCGAAGTTGGCGACGTTGGTCGGGTCGGAGAAGTGAACGCGGGGTCCCGAAAGGTAAGCGTTGCGGCTCTGGATGTCCAGGTTGATGGTGACTGACTGGCCGAGCATGGTCCGTGCCATTGGGATCAGGCCGGCCTGACCTCGGTAGAGGTAGGCTTGCACCGCTGAATCGTACTTGTGCGCGGTTACCTTGTCCCCATAGTGCTGGAATCTTATACTCTGGCTGAAGGCGTCGGTGTAGTTGGATTTCAACCAGATTTGGCGCATCCCGATGGGTTCAATCCCGCCGGGTTCCATGTCGAACACGCCCTTGACGGTCATACTCTCCGGGATCGAGCCGTTGCCATTGCGCATCACCACTGTAGTGGCCACCAGAGCGCGATAGAGGCTGTTGGTCTTATAGCGTTCTTGCAAGGCCATTTGAATGGCCGGATTTTTGAGCGACTCCCACTTGTACCACATATTGTCGGAGTACGCTCCTGGCCCGGTGGACGCATCTAGTGCGTTCGTCAGGCCAAACGGATTGGTTAAACTGGTCGGCATTGAAGTTTGCTCCTTCTAAAAAAATAAAGTTGGGTTTGGCCCTGGTCGGGCAGGTTTGTGTGGGAGCGAACTTCACCTTTGGTTAATTCTGCTGCTTGGCGTTGTCGCCAAACTGAGCATTGGTAATGACTTCGTACAGCGCCGCCCGGCGGCTCAAGGATTCCTGGTCGGTCGCGTTTAGCAGGCTCTGGTACTCGGCAAAGGCCGCTTTCGGGTCGGTCGGTAAGCTGCCGCCCGGCTTGCTGCCGGTGACGTTCCCGGCCGGGCTGGTCCCACCGGCGCGGTAAGCGTCGAGGACCTGGTTGGCCTGGGCCTGGAACTTGCCGGAGAGCCGATCAAGGATTTCTTTTTGCTTGGCCGGGTCGGGATCGGTCTTGATGTCGCTCACGACGCCAATCAAGCCGTGATACTTGGATTCCTCGGCGATGAGTTTGAATAAGCCAAGCTCTTGCTCCAGGCCAGTTTTGGCTCCGCTCAGGGTCGTGTGGGCCTGATTGAGCTGGTCGAATTTGGTGGTCCAGTTGGTCAGTTCGCCGGTCTGGGTCTGGATGGTCTGCTGGGCGGCGGCCAGTTGGGCTTCCAGGTCGGTCACTTTGGCTGTGAGTTGGCCGTTAGCCGTTTTGAAGCCGCCGGTCGCGCCTTCGAGTTCCTTGATTTTGTTGTCCCGCTCGGTTAAAGCGGCTTTGGCCTGTTCGAGCTGGGCCGAGAGTTGGGTTAGCTTTTCGGTCAGTTGGGACAGGTCTTGGGTATTGTCGTCAGACATTGGGATAACTCCTTTAGTTATTTACCATTATTTTTACTTCGCCCGCCTTTGGCCTGGGCGTTGTTGGTGCGGTCGCTGGGTTTAGGTTTAGCTTTATCGCGCTGCATGTCGAGCTTGTTTTTATGCCCGGCCTGCTGCATGTTGCGGTCCATGTCTTTATCGGCCTGCTCGTCGGTCATCTCGTTCTGCTGTTCGGCCATTTCCATTTGCCGCTCCTGCTCGGCCTGGATGTCATCCTCGATGCGCTCCAGCTCCTCGGCCAGCTCGTCCGCGCCATCGAGGCGGCGAATCGCCGTTTCGCGGGAGATAAGCTGGGAGCTAATGCGCTGCACCATCTCGTTGACCAACTCGCTGCGGTCCTGCGGCAGCATCGGCGGCCAGTGGGTTTTGTGGCCCACCAAAATGGCCTCGATGTGCTTATCGGAGGCGTTAAAGCCGATGCTCTCTACGGCGTTGAGGTTCTCGCCCAGTTTGCGCTTGGACATGGCAATGACGTAGGTCAGGTAGCCGATTTGCTTCAGCGCCAGCGAAGCGTTGAGCCGGTAGTGGGCGCCCACGTTGGTCGCCGGCCACATCATATAGTGCAGGGTGAGCGCGCTCCGGACACTGGCATCGGTCCGGCCGTAGCCCACGTTAGGCATGTTGGTGTGCTCGCGGATCAACTCCGGCAGTTTGTCAGCCACCAGGGCAATCATGGCCTCGGACAAATCCGCGCCTTCCAGCCGGCCAATTTCCGGCTCGATGCCGCTGCCGGGCTGGCCCATCCCCAAATCAATCCAGGCGTTGCGGGCTTGGTCGAACCCGGCCGCGCCTTTCGGCCGGCCTTTGACCCACGGCTGCTGGTGCATAGCGTCGGCCAAGCCTTCGTTGAGGTGCGCCAGGTTGTTGTTGAGTTCCTTCATCCCGCCCACGAGTCCGGGGACCAGGCTCTCTCCTTCAAACTCGCCCACTCTGAGGCGGGGGGCGTAGACGTAGGGGATGACCTTCACCCCTAGCACCGGATCAAGGAAAGGATTCGGGCCGCCCATTTTGGCTCCATCCGGCCAACTGCCAATTTCGCCGTCTACGGTAATCTCGTATTCGTTCTCGTCCCAATGTTCCTTGATCGTGCAAAATTCCCGCTCGGCATCTTTGAAAGGCGATGGAGTGACCCTATAGCGGGCGATGGCCGTTGGCCGGGGGACCTGGTGAATGACATCAATCGCCACCAGGCGGTTGTAGTCATTGCCATCCCAGACCGGGAAGCAGGCGCGCGGGTCCACGCTGAAGTACCTGATCGGCCAGCGTTTACGGGTCGGCGTCCAGGCAACGTTCCAGTACATGCCGCCAAAAATTTGTTGAAACATCGCCTGCTCAAGCAGCAGTACATCGCCGCTGTTGAGATGCCAAGCCATGTTGAGGTCGCGGGTGATTTCCTCACCCAGCGCCTTATCTACACCGTAGGCGTTTGAGATGCCAAAGCGGACAATCCGATCCGTAAACTGGCCGAGTAACAAAGCCGCGTGATTGATCACCGCCGGGCGAACGATGTTTAGCTTGACCGGGTAGATATCCAGCCCGTTAGCTTTCCGGTTGAGGCTGTAGCCTTTATAGTGCGCCCACCAGGAGTTATAATTGCCGTGAGTCTCGCTCCAATAGCCGTTAGGATGCTCCTCGGGCGCCAGCCTCAAGGGGTGGTCGGCAAACAGTTCCAGGGGGACGACCTGGGTGTTGTAATCAATCGCGTGTGCCATACCCCAAGCATAAAGAAAAAGAATTTGAAAAACCATACTTTTCCAGGTGGAAGGAGAAATCTCAATGAAAGAAGCACTCATTTTGGGCTGTTCCGACCGTAAAAAAGGCTTCTCTGGCCCGGCCTGCCTCGTCTACGATGGCCCGCTGTGGAAAATCGTCAGAAATTCCCTGCCGCGGGTGGACTTATTTTGTCTGAGCGCCCTCCACGGGCTGATTCCCGCTGACCGGCGCATTGAACCTTACGATCTGCGCCTGGTGCAAAGCACGCTGACGATTCCCCAATTGGGGAATCAATGGATTGAGTTGGGGCTGAACAGCTACGTCAATATCTATACCTGCATGGGGCAGGATTACGCCGCCCTTCTGGGCAAAGCCGCCGCTCACTACAGCCGGAGCGAGCGGATTTTTCGCATCGGCGAACCGGGCGACGGCATCGGCCAGTTGGGTCAAAAGCTGCGGGCCTGGTGCCGGCGCAAGCAGGGCGATGTCCCTAATTGGATTGCGCTATGCCTGAACGATGGGAACTAATCCCGCCGCCGCAGACGCGAAAGCGCACCAAAGACAGCCAGGTGAGCTACAGCAACCTGACGGGGTGGGTCAATGCTTGGTACGGAATTAAGAACCGCAAGGCCGCCAGTGACAAGTACACTGTCGAAGAAAACCACCTGAAAGGACTCCCGCCCACCTACATCACCGCCTGCACCACCCTCAAGGTGCTGCGCGAAGCAGCCGAAATTATCAAAGAAAATCGCCCTCCTCGTGGCCAGCGGGGAGGGCATTTTACTACCCAAATCCTGATGGAAATCAACAACCAGATAGACCGGATAAGGAGAAAAACTTTATGACCCATATGACTAAAACTATTTTTATCATGCTGACCGCGACAAACATCACGGCTGAAACCGAGCAGCGAATTACAACCTGGTGTTGCAATAACATTCGCGGCGTGTCCGAGCTGGCCTTTTGGGATGATGTCCCGACGATGGTCAAGGAGGTCAAAGAAAAGGCCGGCCTGGACCTGCTGGCCGGGCCGGAGCTGGAGGCGAACAAAAATGCACCTTAAATTCATCTGCCCCAAGTGCCAGGTCGAGCGGAGGCTGGCCGAGCGGTCCAATGATGTAACCATCGTCACCAGTATCCAGACGGTCAGCAATGTCGGCGAACTCGATTACGTACCAAGCAGCACGCTGACCTTTGGGGGGTACATCGAGTGTTATGAGTGTGATCTCTGTTCTGAGACGGTCGTAGACGAGGATGGCGACCCGATCACCAACAGCGAGGCGCTGGCCGAGTGGCTGCGCCGGCAGCCGTACAACGACCTGCCCCCGGTGGTTTACGGGGGTTCGGCGTCCCCGGAGGGGGACAACCAACCCCAGCCGGATACGGAGTGCCAGAGCTGCGGCCACCAGTTTGTAGCCGAGCGCGACGGAGGCGAAGCCTGCCCTGCCTGCGAAAGCTCCGACCTGGGGGCCATATCGGACCGGGAAGAAATTACGCTCGATGCGGAAGGATTCCATCCGTCCAAGGAAAGACGGAAGTGACCCCGATTCGTGTATTAATTGACCTATTTACAATGGTTCGTATAAGAGGAGTAAAATGAACCTAAACTCGTTAGAGCCGCGCTATCCCATCGGTGCGACCCTTTATTTCCGCTACGTCCCCTACGACTTTATCCATCCCCAGACCGGCGAGGTGGTCACACAGACCCCCGAAATCCCCTGCACCGTCCTGGCAGTTGCCCACAATTTCAGCCACGATATCGAGATCGGGCCAGGCAGCTATCTACCGCGAGTGCTGCGCACCGATTGGGTAGGATTCTTCTACTTCGTTCAAATTGACCAGGAGGAGGCGGCCCTGTGCGGCCTGGACCTGCGTTACCCGGCCCGGTCCGGCGCGCCCGGCACGCCGCTTACTTTCGAGGTCGTTAAAGAGAACCAGATTACAGGAGAAAGGATTGCCTTTTAGTATGGCTAACCCAGATGACATTTACAGCCTGGAAATGCCCACCGGCGGGTGGGCTTTTTTACGCAACGGATTCATTAACTATCTGACCAAAATCATTCTGGTGACTTCGCCCTCGGCCAGCGCCGGCACGGTGGTGGAGATCAGCGTCGAACACAAGCGCGGCCGGGCCACCGGCCACATCACCGTTCAGGCCAGCGCCTTCGAGGCCCTGGTCATCCAGTGGCTAAAGCGGCGCGGCTACCAAGCGCAAAAGACAGAAAGTATCAGCGCCGATCTGCGCGATCTGCTTCAGCAATGCTATGACCTGCTGGAGTCGCCTCAGCTTATTGACGATGAGCCGGAATGGCGCGAGGCGGCAGTGGGTGAAATCGCGGCTTACCTGGCCGATCACCCGATCACCGGCTACTGCCCGGCGCACGGCGGCGAGGTTTCCGGCGAGGATGAGCTAATCAGCCTGGCCGATCACGGCAAATGTATCGCCTGTCATAAAGCCTGGCAGCTCAAAGACCCGCCCAACTTCAGGGCCTGGATCAACGATCTGCTGCGCGACTCGATTCTCGAACCGTGCCAGGAAGTGCGGATTTATATCCCCGACGACTTGGTAGACGGCTGCTACACGCTGGACCTGGAGTCGGACCCCAACACCATCGCCGCCACTTGGTTCACCGACACTTTCCACAAGGAACAAGCCCAGGCGCTGGCCGACGAACTGGACGAAGCGCTCAGCGAGCTGGGTTTTGATGTCCTGGTGGACTGGCCGGAGCTACTCCCAGACGAGGGCGCACACGGCCAGGAGAACAGCCAGAATTAGCAAGTTCATTAAATGCTCCTACGGAATGAGCAAGCCTGCGGTACGGGGCGTTAGCACCGTATTGCGAGCGTCGTGGGCCGGGGCCATCAGCACCGGCGTTTCGGGTTGGTGTTCCTCGGCATAATCTTCCCACTGGTACATTCTGAGAAAGAACGCGGCCATCATCAGCACGGCCACAATGTCCTGGGGCAGCTTGTTATCCTCGGCCAGTTTGTAGGTCAGGAGCTGCGAGCGAATCCCCTGGATGTAAGGCCACCTGATAAGCTGGCGCTCAACCAGGCGCATGGCCGCGACCAGCATCCCTTTTTTGTCGCCGGAGAAGTTCATGCCGGCGGCCGCGATACCCCGGTCCAGCAAAACCTGCTCGTTCCAAAGTTTCTGCGTCCCGGTCGAATCTATCAGCGCATCGAGCGGCCGGTACTTGCGGTAAGCGTACTCATAGGCGGTCAAAAAGTTGTCGTAGGTGCCATGGCCGTAGACCCACTTGAAATAAACTAACGTCGCTCGTTGCCTGGGAAAATCGGTAATATCCAGTACCCAAATCACGCCGGCGTTGCGTCGCGGCGGGTTGTCGCTGCCCGGGTCGCCGATCAGGAGATAGTTGCGGCCCTTCCTGGCCTCGCTCGGCATCTCGAAGTGAACGCAGCCGGCGCCGGGATTCTCCTCGTAGGCCCACTCAGGGGTGGGTACTTCTTTCTCCAGCAGATGGTACTGGGCGTGACGGTTCAAGCTCCAATCTTCACAGGCGGTTACCGAATTGACGTGAAAGTGTTCGCCTGAGCCTTCTGGTTTCTTGCCTTCCAGCATCATCTCCCACTGGTCTTTGGGGATGACCAGCTTGAAGGACTCGATATCCTCTTTGCTCAGGTTATCCTCGGACTTGATGACCATTGAGAGGAAATACTCCGGCTGGCTGAACATCCGGTCCATTCGCTCCCACAGCCAGGGCGGGGCGACTTCATAGTTGGCGGTGATGCAGGACAGCCGGCGCTGCCTGGGCCGCTCGCGGCCATTCCTCATATTGACCGTGCCGCGCAAGCGGCTGATGAGCATCGTTAGCAGCCAGGAGCCATCAATCAGCACCCCACACTCGTCCACGTTGGCCGCATCGAGGCTGACCCCCTGGATGCGCTCGGCATCGTCGGCAGCCGACATAAACCACATCGTTGACTCGCTAATGCCATTGTGTTTGAGGATGATGCGGGGATAGGGCCGCTCGGCATATTTGTAGATGAACTTCTCAAAGGGTTTGTCCGCTGCTTCGGCCAGGATCGCCCGATATTGCAAGGCCGATTGCCAGGCAGTCGGGGCGACGTTCATATACTCGTAGCCAGGAGTCATGGCGGCAAATGCCGCGTAGGACAGGCCCGCGCCGACGGTTTTACCGCTGCCGACCCCGCCCACACACGAGAGCTGCGTCTGCCGGGCGTGGTGCCAGTAGAACTGCCATTCCCGCAGCTCCCGGCCACCGAAATAATACTTGATGAACCAGTTGATCCCGATGCCATCGGCAGGATTACAGGCGCGTTTGAAGATTTCGATGTCAGCGGGAGTCAACTGGTAAGGTCGGGACATAACTCGCTCGATTCCCCAATTGGGGAAAACTTAGAGATAGAACCTCTGCCGGTCGGGTAGGAGGCCGGTGGTGGCCGCCAAGTAGCTGAAAGACACGGCTTGCTTGTCCTGTCGCCACAAGACCAGTTGGGCGACGAGCTGGTAGGCCAGCGTATCGGCCATCTGGCCCCAGCGAGCCGGCCCCAACCCCAACACCTCGTTAGGGTCGTAGTGGCTTTCAAACCGGAGCAACTCCTGGCTGTAGGTATCGCCCTTGCGGTACGAGGCCAGCACAACCAGGCCGCATTTACACTCCACCCCATCAGGCGAAGCGAGGGCCGGCACCTGCGCATCCAGGCAGAGGCGGCCGCTGGCGGCCGTTTCCAGGCCATTAAACAGGCGCAACACCGCATAGTGGTGCATCTGCTCGCTGAGCGTCTGGAGGTAGTTCTGCATGGTGCGGGAAACGTTTTGTCTAGGCACTCTTGGCTGCCTTCTTCTTGGATGAGGCGGGTGCAGCCGGTTCGGTTTCGGTTGCCACGCCGATGATCGGCTGGCCGTACTTCTCCGGATTCACTTCGGCCAGCTTGACCAGCAGTTCGGCCCGTTTCGCATCTAGCGGGCGCAGCGCATCCTCGACCCGGGCCAGTTCGGCCAGCAGCACCAGCTCAGGGCTATCCCCCATAAAAATCGTGCCATCGGCCATGCGGTCACCCGGCTTCAGCCGGGGCCGCTCTTTGTTGGGGTCGCCTTGCGGTCCCCACATCGTTTGGTCAGAGTAAAAAGGCAGCATTATCTATCCCCCCACACGATGAACTGGACGTTGCCGGTTCGCGTGTCGTCTTTGCTGATTTTGATGGTCTGCATCTCGGCCTGGGCAATCGCCATATTGCCTTCGGCCATCTGGATCGGCGTGGCCGCGCCATCAATGACCAGCTCCAGGTTAATCTCACTCTGGAGGGCAATGCCGCGAATGGTCGAGAGGCCGACCACAAACGGGTCCACAATGGCCGGGGTGGTGACATTAGTCCCCTTGACGCACAGGGTGAAGCTGCTGGATTGAGCGTCCAGCCAGTAATCCCCTTCCACCTTCCCGGTGATTTCATAGCTAGAGATAAATTCCCGGTCCACAACGGTCGCGCCGCCGTCCACAATTTTGATTGTTGATGCAACTTCAACAGTAATAGCCATAAAGCAGTTCCTTTCTCAAGTCGAAATTGAGGGATTCTCCCCCGATCAAAACCACTCTATGACAAAAGCTTTTGAAAATTAAGCAATGAACTTGCCAAACTCGCACCGGGCGCTCTGGAACGCGCCGCCGTGCCTTTACCGCCTCACTGGTCTGCACGTAAATCCTACCAGTAGAGCGCAACCCTACGCACCGAGGGCTAAACATCAGGGCCGGGTTTGAGCTGGCCGCCCGTTGCCGCTATCGGCGTCTCTTCCGAGAAAATTGCAGGCCAGCACTTTAATCCAATCAATCCCCCTGCGGGTATACACAAGGTTACGAGGTGAATAATGTCAAAACAATCTATTCCTACCTGGCTCAAACGAAACAACGGTTTTAGCGGCCCTTACGAGAAGATCGTCGAGGCGGCGCTGCACCACGCCCAAAACGGCGAGCATCCCCACATCGCCTTTGAAGGCACGACCCTGGAGATGGTCACGGCTATCTACATCGAACACACCAAGAAAGCCGGGGCGCTCGATGGGCTGTATCTCACCTGGCGCCACGTGGCCGACAAAATGGCCGCTTCCCTCAAGCTCCAACCGAAGGACGTGCTGCTTATCCCCGGCTTTGGCCTGGGCGCGCTGTACGATGCGGCCCGGCGCATCCAGCCGGAGATGTGTATCGTCAGCGTCGAGTGCCAGAACTGGCTGGTCCAGATCGCCGAGGCGGTCGGGATAAAGCTCATCAAGGGGGATTTTCTGGGCGGCGTCAGCCTGCCGCTGCCAATCAATAAGGTCCTGTGCAACCCGCCGATGGGCCGGCTGTGGGGCTATAACAAGGTCGAGGCCGACTTCCTGGCTTCCATCGCCCGCCATACCGTCCCCGGCGATTTGGTGGCCATCCTGCTGCCGGGCGAGCCGGGCTACTGGTGGGAGAAGCTGCCCAACGCCCACAAGCCGCTCAGGGACCTGTACAGGATCGAGGACGAGGAGCTGGTCCCCAACCCGGCCGCACCCAAGTCCATTACCTGCACCCGCTACCTGCTGGAGAGGCGCTAGGCTCCTGGTGTTTTCCAGCACCCCCCCCAAAATTTTGGGCAAGCCCCGAATGAAAAATTCAACCCCGG
Organism: Anaerolineales bacterium; assembly: GCA_015075405.1. GTDB lineage: Bacteria > Chloroflexota > Anaerolineae > 4572-78 > J111 > DSQQ01. Next base: position 841,258 of record JABTUK010000005.1, on the reverse strand, counting down.
ACGTGTGAGCAGCTAACGGGTAGCGTGCAATTCTCAATTCAGGAACTACCCCCTGGTGAGGTTTTTCTTATTAACCCTGCTAGGGGGAATACCCCTCCCCCCTGACGTTGGGTTATGGTGAAACTTTTCTTATTAACTCTTACCCACGAAAGGACTTAACCAATGTCAACTTCTACCAAACCCCAAAACGAAATCGTTGTCGCGCTGACCAAAGACCGCAATGATTGTATCATCGTGACCCTGTTCGACGTTCACGGCGATGCGATGAAAGCGAAGGTGGCCGAAGCCGGCTTTGAAGGCACGAAGTTTGCCGGCAAAGAAGCGATTAAACGCTCCGGCGCTATCGTTCAGTTGATGAAGAAACTGAACGTTGCCAAGAAGCACTTCATCGCCAACGGACACAACTATTGGTCCTGCACCATCGAAGGCTTAGCCTGAGTCGAATCAAAAGCAAAGCTTGCTCGCAAGAGCAGGCTTGCTTTTTTTTCACCGCTTATCGTCTGCCAAAATGTGCCATTGTGTGCCACCGGCGAAGGATGGCCGGGCATTGGCAGTGAACGAGATTGTTTTTTTTCACGCCTTCGTGTGAGAGGATGTCACTTTTCCCGGCGTTTCGACTAATCCGATGTGACCAAATGCGTCCTTACGCGCTCTCTATGATGATTGCATCCCTCTGGGATGGCTTAGGCTTTTTCCCCAATTGGGGAATAGTGAGGCTTTTCTTATTCGGCCTCTCCCTATATACTAACTTTACACTCTCAACGAAAGGATTTATCCGATGTCTAATCTAAAAGCTAATTCGTTACCTTCTGGTGCTGATAGTCCCCTGGCTTTGCTCGATGCTCAAATGCAGGTAGCTCATCAGGTCTATCAAGTCAAAGTTCTTAGTCGTAACGACAATAAGTTTGTCCCTGACGGCAAATATCAGTACGTTCCGCTCACTGAGGCTTATCGGCGCTTCAAGCGATAAAATAATTTTAATAACCCTCAAACCGGCTTTTCCCCAATTGGAGAAAAGCCGGTTTTTTTATCTCTGAAAGGATTTATCCGATGATTAACATTGTCTCTGCCAAATGGTACGGCAAGGGCAAACGACCAACAGACATCTATGTTGGCCGGCCTTCGCTCCTGGGCAACCCCTTTGCCGCCAAGCCCTCCAAGTACGCCAAGCAGAGCGTTAGCTCTGATGCCCAGGCCGTTGCTCAATATCGGCCCTGGCTTAGAGAGCAGTGGCGCACCAATCCTGAGATTAGGGCTGAACTGTTGCGCCTGGCCCGGCTCTATATGGAGAGTGGCACGCTGCATCTGATTTGCTGGTGCAAGCTCAAGGTCAACGACGATACACCCTGCCACGCTGATGTCATCCGTGAGGCGATTGAGGGCATCATCGCTAAAGGCTTAGTCTAATCCATTCCTTCCACGTGGAAGGGTATTGGTAGATAAATTCTTATGGGCCGCCCCACCTTGGGGCGGCCTTTTCATTTACAGAAAGGAATCTCCTATGTCTCCCAACATCAATTTCTCTCTCGTCAAAACGCTAAGCGTTGAGGATGGCACGCTCAACGTCTGGTACAAATCCGGCGTATTTCGCCAGTTCATCAGCGTAGACCTGAACCATCTCAAAGAGCAGGCTCAAAAGGCCGGTAAGACCATTCACGGCCTGGAGCCTGAGCCTGCACCCCAAAGCCCTGATGCCTTAGCCCAGGTGCTTGGCCTAAACCCTGAGAAGGCCAAGCACCTCGAAGGCGCTGACCGCATCAACTTTTGGCGCAATGGCTCACTGCACCTACAGGCCAATTGGGGCAGCCGAGGTATCAAGCTGGCTTGCCCTACAGCCGTTATCACCGATGCTGACCTAGTAATGCTATTCCTCTCCTGGGGCTGGCAGCAGCTTGGTGACAAGCTCTACTTCAAGGCTAACGAATCCTCCCTGGTCCGGCTCTAATCCCCCTAGCCCCAAGGCTCCTCGCTCCGAGGGGTCTTGGGGTGAGTAGGTTTTTTCTTATTTTTAATCAACTTCACTTACGAAAGGACACTCTCATGAAACCCCAAGACCTTCTCAAATCCATTATTGAATCCCTGCCGCTGCCCAAATCCATCAAGATGTGGACCTGCGGCAACTGCGGCGCGACCAACAGCGACATCGTTCATAGCTACTGCCAGTTTTGCGGACAATAAGCGATGGCACTCACATTAATCCGCCCTGGTGAGAAGCTGGTCTACTCTACGCGCTGGGATGACCCTGACGCCGACCGCACCGACGCGCCTGAAGGCCGCATTGCCTTTGAAATTGTCATCCACGACGAACAGCGTGATGAACGATTAGCCGCACTCAACCAACGCCCCACCCTGTTCACCTTCCTCAAAACGGAAGCCCGCTCTCACGTCTACGCTTAGTCCTGAGCTTGTCGAAGGGCTTAAGTTTCAACCCATTCGGCCTTACCCTGAGATACAGGGTAAGGCCAATCTTTTTTTGGAGAATTACCCGATGAGGAATCAAGCTCAAAAACTCGAATTGATTGACCGCGTTATCAACGCGATGGTCACCGCCCAACTCAAAGAAATGGAGCAAAAGCTCAGGGCGGCCCAGGCTCAGGCCGGCCAGCTCGAAAAACAGTACGGGAAGGGGCGGCGCTCCTAGTCCAGAGGGCTAGGGGTTATGGTGTAGTTTTTCTTATTTTAATCTTGGCTCTCACTTAGCCAGTGAAGGGCCTTACTACGAAAGGATGTGTATCATGGCTTCTGGATATTCAAAACTCTTACTCATTGGTAATCTTGGCGGTGACCCCGAAATGCGCTACGTTGGCAGTGGTCAGCCCGTTACCAACTTCGCTCTCGCCGTCAACAACAATTGGACCGACCAGAACACCGGCGAAGTTCACGAGACGACTGCCTGGTATCGCGTTTCCGTCTGGGGCAAACAGGCCGAAACCTGCAACACCTATCTCCACAAAGGCCGCCAGGTGATGGTTGAGGGTCAACTGACCTTCGACAAAGAAACCGGCGGTCCGCGCATCTGGCAGGACCAGAACGGCAAGCCGCGGGCCAGCTTCGAGGTCAAGGCCTTTGATGTCCGCTTCCTGGGCAGCGCGAACGGCTCGAACGGCAACGGCTCCACCAGCACCAGCCGGCTGGCCGATGTCGAAGAACTGACTGAGGACGAAATCCCGTTCTAAGCACAACGAAAAAAGCGTGAGGGCATCACCCTCACGCTTTTTTTTGACCGCTTATCCCCCCTGATTCCAAATAATTTTTTTCAAAAATCTAAGATCGTTCCCTGTTCCTGATTTTCGATTTCCCCAATTGGGGAATCTGTAGCTCATTCTCGCCTTTGGGCGAGAGTGGGCTTTTTCTTTTTAGTCACTCACATCCCAAAGGAGATTTCTCATGTCGAACTATCACACCATCATTCACACCGACGGCGGCGCTTCACCTAACCCCGGCGAGGGCGCTTACGTCGCCATCTTACAAAATGGCGACCGGACCGCCGTGGTGCGCGGTTACGCGCCTCACGCCACTAATCAACAAATGGAGCTGGCCGCCGTCATCGCCGGTCTGCACGCCCTCAAATCCACGCGCATCCCGGTCCAGGTCTACACCGACAGCCAATACGTCGAAGCCGGCGCTTCCACGTGGATTAAGGGCTGGCGCAAAAACGGCTGGAAAACCCGCGATGGTAAGCCGCTGGCCAACGTCGAACTCTGGCAGGAGCTGGATTCGATTATGGCTAAATTCGTCATCAGTTGGCACAAAGTTGACGGTCACGCCGGCGTCGAGATGAATGTCAAGGCCGATCACCTGGTAGGGGACACCCGCGACGCACGTGGAATCGCCAGCCGCTATCAAATTACCGACATCTCCACCATCGAATCAACCTGGAACTTTACCCAATTTCAAACCCAGCAGGTCAATCCCCTCGTCGCTCAAATGCGCAAGGAGCTGGCCGGCCTGCTCGATCCGAGCCTATCCGGTGATATGACCGCCTCTTTAGCCAACCTTCAAGCCAAGCTGCGAAAGGAGTAACATGACAATCCAAATCCTATCCCACGAGACGCACATTCACGTCGCCGTCATCAACGGCGCAGGTGAAATCACCGGCTGGCAGTTTATGCCCTTTTACACCCTGGCCGATCTGTATCCCCAACACGTAAAATGGATGCTCAACCGCACCGCGCTGACCCGACCCGATGCCGAAGAAACCTTGCGTAATGTTAGAGTCTTCACCGGCACGGTATTCCTGAAGCTGAGCGAAACCGAGGAGCAGGACATTCAGGACGGTAAAACCGACCTGATTGACACGCCGGTCCACGTGACCTTTCCCAACGGCGCGACCGAATCTTACACGCTCAACTCGCTCTGGTCCTCAGCCACCAAGAGCCAAACCCTGACCGGCCACACCAAAGAAATCAATTCGGCCCTGCGCAAAATCTACAATTACGCCGAAGCTGGGGTCCGAGCCGGCCGGGGAACTAGAGGCGGCTTTGCGAATGGCAAGGTCAAAGATTATCCCGTTCGCTTTGTCCCGATGGGGACCCTCCTGAGCCTGGCCCCAGGCGTCGAGAAACCAATGGGTGATGGTGAGTTCATCATTCGCGCTTCTGATGCCGCGATTTTACGCCGGGCGCTGGTCTGCAAGCCGTTCAGCCTGGAACAGTGGCGCTTCAGCACCCAGATCGCCTCTCAAGTGAAGCATCCCTTTGACAAAGAAGGCGTCATCTATGAACTGCTGCCCCACGTCGCTCAAGGGATTGAACGCATCAATGACCATTCCGAGTTTATTGCCCACGCTTTCAAATTCGGGATGAAAGAAGAATCCCGCGAGCGGCTGCTGGACCTGGCCGACCAGATGTATGACCATCCTGATCTGAATCTCAGCCTGTCACCTGATAAAGCGCGGACCATCTTCGACACCATAACCACCGGCCGGCCCAAGAGTGTCCAGGGCTTCATCGCCATCGCCGGCCCGGCGGAAGGAACCGCCATCTTCCCCTCCAACGCCCAGCGTTTTATCAAGAGTGAGCTGTACCTGCTGGCCCGCTATCCGGTCAATAACAGCCGCTGCATTATGCCTGTCATTGCCGTGCAGGAAGGCCCAATCTCCGATTTCCTGAACCGTATCGAACAATTTCAAGGCACGCTCTTTGGCACGGATGGAACTGGCCGCTTTATGGCTGTGGGTCAATTCATCGTGGTCCCTGATGAGTGCTTCCCCGCCGGCTATGAAGATGTCAAAATCCTGGCTTGCTCCAAGAACATCAAAGCCTATTCCACGTGGAAATCGGCCGCCGATGTCAAGGCCATGCAGGATGGCGACACCTCGATGAAGCTCACCGGCTACATCAGCGTTTGCCAGTGGGCGCACATGCTCAATGCGGTGATGGTTGATCCCGAAGTCTGGAAAGAAGCGAATGGCGATTTTGACTACGATGAGGGTGAAGCTATTCCTGAATGTGAGTTCCCCCTGACCTTTGAAGCCTTCCGGCGTGAATGGTTCAGCACCGCCGGTCTCGCTGTCTCGAAGCTGCCCAAAATCTACACCTTCGACGAGGCCAATGCACCCCGCACCAAAACCTTGGTAGACACCCTGGCCGGCGCGATGGCTGTCGGGATGGCCGCCAACATCAACCTTTTAATTCTCCAAACGGACCCCCGCAAATGGAGTCATCTAGCTACACGAATCGGAACGGATGACTTCTTCTACGCTCAGATGGTGGCCAAGGGTTACATCGTCGAGGCATATCCTGAAGAAATGGTCAGTTGGATCATGGAGATTTGCGAGTGCTGCGAGAAAGAAGCCAAGCGGGTAATCCGCATGTTCTATGTCTTGAGCTTCTTTATCCAGTGTGGCGTGGATGGCTTTAAGACCAATCTCGATAACATCGGTGGGATGAAAGCCTTGACCAAAGAGGTCCGCCGCATCTGGAAAATCTTGACCGAGGAGCTACTCGTTTCCACCCGGCTGATTGATTACAACCCCAAGAAATCGCCGACCGCGCTGCGCGACCGCGATCACCTGCCGGCGTTTGCCGAGGATGAGGAAACCTTCGGCATCTCCGAAACGCTGATGAAGTATGCCGTGAACGGCTTCACCTGGGACGGCCTGCCCTATCGGCTGGAATTACCCGAATACCTGCACTTGGGCGCGCTGCCGGACAGCTTCAAATACTTCGCTATCGGCCCCCGCACCCTCGAAGAACTGGAAGCCTGCCGCCTGCTTCGCAAAATCTGCCGCGATGAGCTGGCCCGGCGCTCGATGATGACGCCGGCTGATTGGGTGCTGTTTGCCGAGAAGTTTTGGACGCCCATCCTGGTGGACTTCCAGCAGAGTGCCCGCGTGATCCTGCGCTACGACCGCAAGGTAGGGCCGGATGGTAAAGCGGTCTACAGCGTAGCCAAGGAACGTAAGTTCCCGACCCTGGTAGGGATTAGCTGGGAGCGAATCGCCCACCTGTTATGGTTCGCCTTCCACGATACCGGCGGTAAATCGGTTGGCTCAACCGTGCCGCTGTTCTGGGTGGAGCAGCTTCGACCTCATCTGTTCGATATCCTAAAGTACCAACCTGGCCGGCTGGACCTGAAAGATGAGTTTCGCCAGGTGGTAGTTGGGGTAGATAAAGCCGGCATCGAGCGCGACAAAACCTACCTGGTGGATGTCCGCATCGAGCGGGTGCATGAGGAGCTTACCATCGAAGGCGAGACGCTGCTGGTTGAGCGCAGCCGGAATTATATCGAGTTCCCCGACGGGCGCTACATCATGTTCCCCAAGGACGGCCCGCTCTTGAGTGGATCACGCTTCACCTTGACGATTACCCGCGACGGCTCGCGTGATATAGGCCATTTCATCAGAGCTATTCCAGTCGAAGGCTACGATTTGGCCGAGCGCCTGGCTGCCCTCGTTGCCCGGCTTTAGCTCTCCCCCCGGCGGGGGTGTGGGTGAGGTTATTCTTTTAGTTTTCTAGTGGAGTAGCCTCTACCCCCGCTGTGGGGTTTTTGTGGTGTTTTTCTTATGGTTCTCCTGCCGGGATAGGCTTCCGACTTGGCGGCCTCAAGTGTGGGAGAACCAATCATTTTCTATGGGCTTAAAGGAGGCCCGCCGACCATGAGTAAATCTACTCAACCCAACTCAACCGAATCTTTGCTCTCTGCCAAAGTCGCTGCTGCCCATGCTCGCCGCGAATCGCTCAAAGGTATGGGGACCGCGAACGTCCTGCCGACCAACTATTACTCCCCCACCCGCGCCCAGATCGAGGAAATGCTGGTGGCCCTCGTCGCCGATGCCGATTGGCGCAATGAAATCGAGCAGGAAGAAGCCTCCGGCAACACCGTGTTCGTGTTCCGCAAGCGCAATCTGACCGTTGGCGAACAGCCGACCATTATCCGCTATGGCTACAGCGCCCAGGTTGAGGATATCGTCCTAACCGTCACCGGCGCCGCGATGCCCGCCGGCTTCGACATCAGCCAGGTCAAGCCCCACGAAGTCGTTGCCGCTGAAAAAGCGAACGACAAGCGCAAAGCCGCTGTTAAGAGCGAGAAGAAACGCCTGGAAGCGTTTGCTCGCCTGGGCTTCTAAGCTCACCTCCCAAAAAAGCAGCTCGCCTCAAGGGCGAGCTGCTTTTTTTTGACCGTTATAAATCTTTTCAGGAGAATCTAACAATGGCGCAACAGAACCAACGGTTTGTTTGTCCCAAATGCCGGCGCTGGCGCAACAGCCGTGGCCGGCCCTTTAAGTCGCAGGCCGCGGTTGACCAGCATGCCCAAACCTGTGCTGATGTCCCGCCCCTGTCTGATCCGGTTTCCGAAGATTTTGATCTGGAGATGACTCAACTCCTGGCCGAGGATGAATCGGATGGTGTCTTTTGGGGGCTGGCTTGGGAGCTGGGTGAATGGTAATCACGAAGTCCCCCGTTAGGGGGAAAGAGCCTTGGGGAACCCCAAGGTTCTTTTTTTCTCGCTTATGGATTCCCCAATTGGGGAAATCGGGCTAACGCCCCGCTGTATGGCCCTCAGATACTTTTTTTGGCGCATCATGCGGTTCTCCATTAGGGGTGTGGGGATTCGCTGCCGATTTCAGGCCAAAACGTGGCCCTAACGGGCTTCGATTTGAGGGATATAGATGCGTTCTGAGTTGGTGATGAGACAATACAGGCTGATGAACAGAGCTTGCGTTGGCACGATTGTGCCATCTTCGCCAGGTCCCTGCCGGCTTTCCTGAGCCAGCGCTTCGGCCACGGTTAAGAACTGCTCGCGCAGCTCGCGGGCATCGCCCTGGTGAACAGCATGGCCGTCACAAAACCTGACCGGGATTGGGCAATCTTCTTCCCACAGGATAAAGCCGGCCAGGTCATCCAGGTGAGATAAAGCCGCCTCAGTCCAGGCGGCAACTTGAGCAGGGGTAAGCATGGTGACTCCTAAATTCTTGTTCGAGATCGGCGATTTCGGTTTCCAGGTCCTCGATTTCGATGAGCAGCTCTGGCGGCGCATCAATGCCCAGCAGCGCCTGGCGCTCCTTGAGTTTGTTTAGCCGGCGGTACTTGGCGACGAGAATCTTCTTTTCGCTGTCGTTGACCGGTTCAGGCGGCACGGTGGCCAGCAGCTCCTTAATCCGCCGGTACAGCTTCATCGTGCTGACTGGCTTCTGAAAGAAGTCGCTGGCCCCGGCCGCGATGGCTTCCTGCCGGGTGCGTTTGTCTCCGAACGCGGTGACGACGATCACCGGGAGGCAAGAATCTATTTTTCGGATGGCTTCCAGCACTCTCAGGCCGCCCACGCCGGGCAGCCGCAAATCCAGCAGCACCAGGTCCGGCAGCGGGCCGACCAGGCGCTGGATCGCATCGTACCCATTCTTGACGACCTCAAACTCGAACTGGCTCTGCCCTGTCTCCATATCCGGAGCGTACATGTGCAGCAGATTTTCGAGAATGAAAGCGTGCTGATCTTCAATTATTAAAAGTTTCGCGGCCATCCAACACCGCCGTAAATTTGTTAATCTCCTGCAAAGCCGTGGCGAGCTGGCTGCGCAGGTCAATAATTTGTTCTTTGAGCTGCAAAATCTCGTTGCTCAGTCTCCGGTTTTCTTCGATCAGCGTTTGCCGTTCCTGGCGCAGTTCAGCCCGGTCGCGCCGGGCCTCCCAGGACAGAATCCAGGCAATGATGCCGCCACCGACATAGGCCGCCAACAGCAGAAAACCAAACACCAGGAATAGGGACATATCGGTGACAGGCATCGTCCGACTCCTGATTATGACGCGCTCAGGACCAGATTGCCCAAGGTCACGTGCGCTTTATCGAGTTCCACGGGGCCGCTTGGCCCCAGCAGGTCTACAACACTCAGGCCGTTGCCGGCACCTGAAATGTCGAAGAAACCGAAATTGGTGGCCGCATAGATCGGCACGGTCCCGCCGGTTTTGTATTGGAGGCCGTAGGCCAACGTCGCCAGGGTTGAACCGCTGAAATACTCTTTGGTCCCTAAAGCGTCATCCTCGACGATCAGGCCGCTCACCAAGTCCCACTCGCGGCGGTAGTTATTAGTCAGATTTTCCAGAAACAGCACATCTTCGTCCACGACGATGCCCTCGCCGGCGGTCGGGTCCAGGTCAATGATGCTCAGATCGTTGGCGGCCAGCAGATTCTGGAACTTGCGCTCGCTGACCAGGCGAAACTGCTCGTTGACGGCCACAGCCGCGATATCGAAGGCCATTAAAGCGAAAATGAGGATGTGGCGCAGTTCGCCCACAAAAACCACGTTTGCGTCTTTCGCCCAGGCGGTCGCAGCGGTGCGGCCGTTGGTGGCTGCACCAATCGCGGTCGAGGCGAAGCTGATGTGGTCTACCATCAGGTAGAATTTGGATTGAAGTTTGCGGCGATCCATAGATGCCATAAGAAGAACCTCCTTGTGGGGGATAGATTAATAAGTCTCTCCCATCTTATTCCAAGAACTTTTCAAAACCCACACTTATAACGATAGTTTTTCAAATCTTTTAAGCGTATGCTGGATGTGGGTTTTGTGGGAGCATCATTGGGCGGTCGCGGGGGCCTAACGGCCCGATTGTTGGGGCGTCCCCCTTCGGGGATTTCCAAGGGTCATTAGCCCCGCGGCCAGACCCGAAATATTCGTAATTTTTCCCCAATTGGGGAAGGGCGGCTCAATCGAGCCGCCCTTTTTTTATTTTGCACAGCCCCCTTACGGGACAGAAAGGAACTCTCCCCATGCCCATGTACAAGACTCCAATCAATTTTCAGGGCCGCTTGTATTCCGTCTACCGGACTATTTTTGATGCCTCCGGTCAGTTGGCCCTGGCTCTGGTCGAGGATTCCGGCAATCTCTTTCACGTTGCTTCGTGTCAGCACCGGCAACTCGACCTGGATGTAGATGAGACAGTTCTTAACGACTACGCTGAAACGGATGACATGATGTGGCTGCTGACCCTGGCCGGTATCGTTGAGTTTTTGGGTAAACGAGCGCCAGGTACGGATTACCCGATCTGCCGGCTCGTCGCCGAATTACCCACTATCGAACCCATCAACTTACAGTAGAAAGGAACATCCCCTATGCAGTTATCACTCTTTGACGACGCTTCGGAGTACCCGAAGGGGTACGCACCCCCGGTCGAGGCCGCTCCCCTGATAGGAGAAGTGCGGACGAACGGGGCATCTGCTGTCGCAAAACCTAATTTGGATTATCGCATCACGGTGCAGGACCCGATTGGTTCAGGCGGCCAGGCGGCCAAAATCCGGCAGAATATCGAGATTATTCGCCTGCTCAAGCGGCTGAAGGAAGAAAAGCGCCAGGCCACGCCGGAGGAGCAAAAGCAATTGGTCCTCTACACCGGCTGGGGCCACTCCGGCCAGCTCTTTCACCCTCAACCCAGGAGCAAATGGATTGATTTCCAGGCGGAACTGAAGCCGCTGCTCGATGAACACGAATGGCGCGCGGCCAGCTTCTCGACGATCAACGCCCATTACACCACGCCCGAAGTAATCGCTTTTAAGTGGGATGTGCTGGGGCAGTTTGGCTTCACCGGCGGGCGCATTCTGGAGCCGGCTGCCGGCGCGGGCCATTACATCGGCCTGATGCCGCCGGACATCAAGGCTCGCAGCGAAATCTATGCCTGCGAGCTGGACCTGCTCAGCGCCCAGGTAGTAAAGCAGCTTTACCCCTCGGTCAAGCTCCACGTCGGTGGCTACGAGACGACGACCTATGATTCCGACTTCTTTGACTTGGCGATCTCCAACGTTCCCTTCGCCGATCTCCAGGTACATGACCCCTCGATTTATGAGAATGGACGCGCCCACCTCTCGGACATCGGCCTGCACAACTACTTCTTTGTCAAAGCGCTGGAGCAGCTCCGGCCGGGCGGCCTGCTGGCCTTCATCACCAGCCGTTTCACGCTGGATGCCCACGATACCAAGGTGCGGGCCTATCTCGACCACGTGGCTTACTTCCTGGGCGCGGTCCGACTGCCGGTGACGGCTTTCAAAAAGAACGCCCACACCGAGGTGACGACTGACATCATCTTCCTGATGAAGCGGGAGCATCCCAAGACAACAGACCGCGGCGAGTGGGTAGATACGGTCAAGATTGATGATTACCGCCTGAACTGCCACTACAACCGCTATCCTGATATGATGCTCGGCGAGATGCAGCTCGAAGGCGGCCGTTATGAGGATGCCTACGAGTGCGTGGCCCCCAAGAACTTCGACATCGGCGGGGCGCTGGACGAAATCCTGGCCGGCGATCTCCTGCCCAGTGGCATCTACAAACCGGCGCCGCCACGCCCGCGCCGGCAGATCGTGGTGGAGTCCTATACCTTCGATAATCCCCCGGCCGACCCCTGGATCAGACCCGGCAGCTATGCGATGGATGACTGGTATCGCATCTGGCAAATGCGCCGCGGCGGGGCTTGGGTGCGGGCCAACCTCGAAGGCCGGCAGCTTCAGCGAGTACGCGGCCTGATCGAAATCCGCGATGCCTTTCATCGGACCATCCAGGCTAACGTCACCTTTGAATCGGCCGAGCATCTGAAAAAGGTGCAGCAGGAGCTAAATACCGTCTACCGGCGCTTTGTCGCCAAGTGGGGCTTTTTGCACGAGCCGGCCAACATCGCCGCCTTCGGCGAGGACGTGGACAGCGACAATATCCTGGCCCTGGAACGTTGGGACCCTTTCACCGGGCGGGCCGAGAAAGCGGCCATCTTCAGCGAGCGGCTCATCCAGCCGGAAACCCGGCCGGAGCATGCCGACGATCCGATGGATGCCCTCATCATCGCCCTGCGGGAAACCGGACAGGTAGCCCTGCCCCGTATGACTGAGCTGACCGGCATGCGCGAGGATGACTTGATCGAGAAGCTGGCTGGAAAAATCTTCTATGACCCCGAGCTAAATCTATGGGTCACCGCTGACGAGTATCTCAGCGGTAACATTCGGCAGAAGCTGGCCATGGCCGAGCATGCGGAACAGATGGAAGATGAAAAGCGATACACCGGCGTCCCGACCCGAAGCTACGATGCCAACATCCTGGCCCTGAAGGAAGTGATGCCGCGCGAGGTAGGGCCAAAGGACATCTTTGTGCAGCTCGGCTCGCCGTGGGTCCCGCCGGACATCATCAGCGACTTTATCATGCGCGAACTGTTCAGCGATCCCTCCTGCCGGCGCGGCACGATCAAGGCTCAGTACGTCAATGTCCTGGGCTGCTGGCGGCTGGAACTGCGTGACATCGGCCAGCTTCGGGCTTCACAAGAGAACCGGCAGACCTGGGGAACCAACCGCATCGAGGGCGTGGACCTGATTGAAAAATGCCTCAACGGCCAGCAGGCCACGATCTACGACACGTGGACGGACGACCAGGGCAAGGAGCACAAGGAAGTCAACCAGGAGGCCACCCTGGTGGCCCGGGCCAAGCAGAACGATATCCGGGCCGCCTTTGACAAGTGGGTTTGGATCAATGATGAGCGCACCGAGCGCCTGGTCAAGATTTATAACGAGAAGTTCAACAGCACCCTGCCCCGCAAGTTTGACGGGACGCCGGTCAACTTTCCCGGCCTGAACCCGGCCATTACCCTGCGCCAGATTCAGAAAGATGTCATCTGGCGCGGCTTGCAGGAAAAAGCCTTGATGATGGCCCATGCCGTGGGCTTTGGCAAGACCTACAGCCTGACCGGGCTAACGATGCGGCTCAGGCAAACCCGGCTGCGCCAGCGGATTATGATCGTGGTCAAGCGGGCCACGTTTGGGCAGTTCGTCCAGGCGTTTCGCCACGCTTACCCACTGGCCAAAATCTCGCCCATCGCCTCCGGTCAAACCCCGGCTCATCGCCGCCGTCAGATCGCACGGATTGCGACCGAGGATTACGACGTGATCATCACCACCCACCCGGTCATGTCTAAAATTCCGCTCAAGCCGCAAACCAGGCTTGACTACCTGAACGCGCAAATGGAGGAAATCGAGGCGGCGATCCTGGCCGCCAGGGGCAGCGACATCTCGACCAAGGAGCTAGAGAAAGCCAAAGCCAGGCTGTCGAAAAAGATCAAGGACGCCATGAGCAAGGGCGTCGAGCCGGACCCTAACACCCTGTACTTTGAGGACTTGGGGCTGGACGCGCTGCTGGTAGATGAGGCGTCCGCTTATAAGAACCTCTGGTTTCATTCAATCATGACCCGCATCAGCGGCATTGGCGGGACCGAGTCGGGCCGGGCCTTTGATATGTTCCTCAAGGTCCGTCACCTGCAGGCGCGCGGCGGTTTTGTTTGCTTTGCGACCGGGACCCCGGTGGAAAACTCGATCAGCGAGGTCTGGGTCATGATGCAGTTCCTCATGCCCGACCGGCTGCGCGAGCTGGGCCTGCACCACTTCGATGCCTGGGCCGCGACCTTCGGGAAAGTAGTCACCGGCGTTGAAATGAAGCCCGATGGCTCAGGCTTCCGCATGGCCTCCCGCTTCGCCAGCTTCAACAACCTGGTGCAGCTCAAACGGCTGTGGCGCGAAGTCGCCGACACCCGGATGAGCGCCGAGGAGGCCGGCATCGAGCGACCGCCCTTGATGACGGGGAAACCCATCGGCAAGCAGGCCGAACCGTACTCCGAGTTGAAGCGGATCGTCAAAACGCTGGCCAACCGGGCCAACAACCTGGGCGACGTGGATCCGTCCGTAGATAACATCCTGGTCATCATGAACGACGCCGACAAGGCATCGCTCGATGCGCGGCTGTTGGGCCGCTTCCCCGAGATGGACGAAAACGGCAAGTGGACCGGCGAGTACATCCATGTGACCGAGGATTACCCCGGCAGCAAGGTCAACATGTGCGCCGACCAGGTGGCCGAGATTTACCGGCAGACCACCGGCGTGGAACTGCCCGACCGGCCCGGCTTCCACAACCTGACTCAGCTTATCTTTCTGGATTCTTCGACGCCGGTCAAGAAAATGGGCAGCCCGACGGTGCGCCTGCCGATTCTGGATGAGGACGGCAAACCCACCGGCGAAAGCCGCGAGGTCTACGATCCCGACAATATAATTGCCTTCACCGTCTACGAGGACCTGTACCAGAAGCTGGTGGCACGCGGGGTCAAACCTGAACACATCGCCTTCGCCCAGGAGTACGGTGACGACCTGAAAAAAGAAAAGCTGGCGGCGATGCTCAATGCCGGCAAAATCCGCGTTTGCATCGGCCACACCGAGATCATGGGCATTGGGCTGAACTGCCAGCGCCTGCTGGTGGCCCTGCACCACCTGGATTGCCCCTGGAAACCGGCCTGGCTCGAACAGCGGGAAGGCCGCATCTGGCGGCAGGGCAATCTCTGCCCGGCCATCTCGATCTACCGCTACGTCATGGGCGGTTCGTTCGACGTGTACCGCTGGCAGACGGTCGAGCGCAAATATGCCTTCATCACCGCCTTCAACTCGGATGACATGACCCTCAACTCCATCGAGGACCCCGGCATGGCGGTCCTGTCGGCGCGGGAAATGACCGCGCTGGCCACCGGCAACCCGGCGATCATTCGCCAGGTCGAACTGCAAACCCGGCTGCGCATCCTCTCGGCCCAGAAACGGGCCTTTGACGATGCCCAGTACCAGGCCCGCGGCCGGCTGCGCCGGTTGATCGCTGAGCGGGAGGACGAACAGGACAAGCTCAACCGGCGGCTGCCGATCATGCAGCGGGTCGAGGCCGAGGGCCTGGAACCGGCGCTAACGCTGGGCCAGCAGCTCTATGATCTGTGCGCGTCTCACTTCGAAGTGTTCGAGGAAAAGGTGGAGATTGCCGAGCTGTACGGCCTCAAGGTGTACTATGAGGGCATCCCCGAAAAAGAGGAAAAGCCCAAGGTCATCCACCAGCAGAAGGTAGACCGTAACTTTTGGGGTGCAGCCGAGTCCGTGCCGCTGCCAGCCAGCGGCGAGGCGGCTGCGCCTGCCGCAACCGAAGCGCCGGGAGAACCCCCGCCCCCCGCCGCCCCACCCAAGCGGAAGGTGGAGCGATCTGTCTACCTGGAAAGCGAGGAATTTCAGTTCCGCTCCGTGTTCGATCTACGCATCAGCGAGGATACCCGGGCCGCGCTCAATGCCAATGTGCTCAAGGGTATCTTTGAGCATGAGCTGCCGGCAAAAATCCGCGCCTACGAGGAATTCATTCGCCAGAAGGATTACGAGATCGCCGAGACGGACAAGATGCTGGCTCGACCGTTCGAGCATGCGGACGAAATGGCCGCCATCGAGGCCGAACTGAGCGGCGTCGAGCGGGAAATCCGCGACACGCTGGGCGAAGCTGACGCGGCTGAAAACCGCCAGGCGGCACGGATTGCTTTAGAGATCGGGCAGTTTGCCGAGGAAATCATCGAGGCTTCAGAACCCGATGATGACGAGGCTTCCGACGCCGCTTCCGGCGCGTCCGAAGGGACGCCGCAGGAGTAAGATGTGGCCTAAAATTTACGAGAAAGGAGAATCGAATGGCTAGAAAGCCCTACACCCCCATTGCTTCGCTGCGCGAGCTACAGGCTGCCGAGCGTGACCTGAAAGCTATCCCCGGCTGGGAACAGATCGGCGAAGCGATGCGCAAACACAACCAGGTTGGCTATAAAGCGATGGCTTACCTGCTGCAAGGCAAAACCGCCGAAGAACTGAAAGAAGGCGAATAAGCTTCTGTATCCCCGAAGGGGGATAATTCAAAATGGGGGGCGTTAGCCCCCCTCGTTCCCCAATTGGGGAAAAGGAGAACCATGTCTTATCGCATTATCAAAATAGCCGAATTTGACCTGTCTTGCGAGGCTATAAGTTGGCTGAAGGAGTGTACCACCGCCATGAACGAGCAGGAAACCAGTGATTATGTGCTGGACCTGTCCCGTACAGAGTTGGAGGCTGTAGACAAGGACAGCATTGACCTGGATGAAGTAGCAGCGTTCATCAAAGAAGTTGAGACGCTGCCTCCAGATATTTATGAAATCAGAGTGAGGTAAAGACGATGCTGACCATGCCTGAAGAAAAGAAAAGTTCGATAACCAAAATTTTAGAGGAGATCCTGTTGGGCGAATCCCGCCTGGTCATCTTCAGCGTGAAAGGCCAGTTGTTCAAAGCCCGGTTTAGCCAGTACAGCACCATCCTGCACCTGTGGACCCCGGCCGGCTGGCAACTCTACTACCGCGCGGACCGGAAGATACCGGATGAGGATATCTACGACATGGCCGCCAAAACCGCAACGATGCTGGCTACTCCGCGTCAATAATGTCCCCGCCTTCAAGCTGCCCGAATTGGGGCTGCCCGTTGCCCTGGTAGATAAAGTTCATATCCCCTTTGACAAAAATCTGCTTGAACTGGGCACCTTCTAAATAATCCTCGGCGTCCTTGCTTTCGTTGCCTTCCGGCGCGGCCAGCGGCTTGACCGGCACAACGGTGGCCAGGAGCTTGATCGCCTTGAGCATATCGCTGGCCTTGACTTCCATCGCCGGATCGGCCCCGGCCGGGCGTTTGCCCAGGGCGAGGGACACCAGGCCCTCGTAGATGTCGCGGTAGCGGGGAATGACAATTTCCTGAATGGCGCTGGACATTTGGGCGGCTAACGCCGCCTTGTGCGGCTCCAGCGCCCCCTCTTTGGCCCAGCGATACCAGGTGCGTGGGGCCACGCCCACTCTGCGGCAGGCCGACTCGATGGTGTAAACCCGCCCATCTTCGTCCTTGCCGTGAAAGAGCAGTTCCAACACCTGGCTGACGAGGTATTCATCCTGGCAGACTTGCAGGCCATGCGGTGTCAGTGAGAGATCGTCCATACTGCCATTTTATGGTGCTTAATTTTGAAAGTGAAGGGTGTCATAATCGAGTTTGAAAGGATGATACCCTATGGACACAATACTCAACCCTGTCGCTGTTCCCGGCTGGGAGCAGCTTCTCCGTGAACACCCAACCCGCGCCCGAGTCTTGCAAGCCCTGACCAACCTTGAACTGGGCTATTACTTCGGCCAGAAGCCGGCCCTGCCCACCCGTAAAACCATCCTCGCCGAAGCCATTCGCCTGGGCGCGGACCTGTCGCCCACGTCCGGCCAGGCAGTGCAGCGCCATCTCGACGAGCTGGTGCAGGCCGGCCACGCCATCCGGCTGGACAAGGGCAAATCGCCCTGGAAAAGCTGTTACGCCCTGCTGCCGGCAAAGGAATAACCCCATGATTTTTACCATGCCCTACCTCCCTGAAGCCTCGGTTAACCATTCCCACACCCGCAACCGCCACACCGGCCGGCCGGTCAAAAAACGCGAGGCGATGAAGTGGCAGATGGTCCTGGCTCAAAAGGTCCGCACCTGGGCCGATGAGCACAGGATCAGCCTGCCGCTGGGCGGCCACGTCGTTATCTGGCTGACCGCCGAGTTCCCCAAACAGCCGGGGACCAGGCCGAACGCCGATAATTTTTTAAAAATCGCCCAGGATGCCATCGCCGAGGGCCTGGGGACCGATGACGATATCTATCCATTCCGCGCCCGGGTCAAGTCGGAGGTCTACAACCAGCCGCCGCACCAGGGCAATTTGCACTACGAGGTTTTGATCAATGCCCAAGACATCTAGTACCCCCTTGCGGGGTAAGAAGCAACTCAAGCTCCCTGACCATTACCTGTGTTTTAACGGGGATGGGACCAAGGCCGTCGCGGCCGCCAAAGCAGACACGCTCAAAGCCGCCAAGCAGTACGTCAACTATTTCCACGCGGAAGAAATTCCAGATGATCCTCATAAGCGGGCCGGCTTGGTGTATGGAATTGCTTTACAACTGAACCAAAAACATAAAGAAATTCTTGACAGTGTGGAAGCGGCGCTGATGGTGGATGTGTCCAACAACGCCCTGTTCAGTGACTTTCAGACCATCGAAGCCTGGATGAGCGCCCATAATATCCGCCATTCGGCGGCGGCCATCTCCCGCTGCCGGACTTTGGCCGAGGTCATCATCCCCTGGTGCGTCGAGAATGAAGTGTTCGAGGAAGCCAGCCAGCGCCAGGTCGAACAGTGGTTCCTCAGCCTCAACTCCGAGGCGCGGACTACGGTCAACCGGGTCGGCCACGTGGCCCCGATCATCAAGAAAATCGCCACCGACGAAGAAATGCCCTGTCCGGAGAAGGTCAAGGAGGTGCGCAACATCCTCGGCCTGGTCGCCAATCCCAAGGTTGAAAACGAGGAGCTGATGCTCTTTGCCCGCAAATACTACTGGGACAAGGTGGTGGGTTTCTGGACCAAGTTACCCGACGGCTCGGTGGAGGTCACGCTGCGCCTGGAAAGTGAAGATCAATTTGAATATCTCAAGGATAAGCGGCTCAAGTCGTTTGTCAATTGGGAATAGGAGAATCTAATGACGAGGGTCCAAGACCCGCATAATGTCGAGGCTGAACAGGCGTTTCTCGGGTCTATCATACAGGACCCGCCGGTGATCAGCCGGGGCAGCCGCTTGGTGCGCCCGGCTGATTTTTTTGTCGAGCGTCACAGCCTCATCTTCCAGTCTATGCTCGACCTGGATAAAGCCGAAACGCCCATTGACCCGGTGACGCTGAGCGAGCAGCTTGGCCAGCAACTGCCCGACGTGGGCGGCATCGCCTACCTGATCGAGCTTCGCCAAGACGCGCCCTGGTCGGGCAGTATTGACCACTACGCGGCCATTATCCGCAAGTACGCTCGCCTGCGCCGGCTGATCAACGGCTGCGCCCGCATCGTGCGCCTGGCGCAGCGGGCCAGCCTGAACGCGACCGTTGCCGGCGAGGCCCTGGCCCTGGCTGAGCAAACCCTGCTGGCCCTGGTCAAAGAGCAGCGCCTTTATAGCGTCCGGCCCCTCGGCGATCTGCTGACCGCGTATTTCGATAAGGTTGAGACGTATCCGGGCAGTTTCAGCCTGGCCACCGGCCTGGCGACGCTGGATGCCCTGTGCGGCGGCTGGCAGCCAGGCGAACTGGTTTATCTGGCCGGCGAGCCGGGGACGCTCAAAACGACCCTGGTGCTCAGGCTGCTGAGGAGCCTGGCCGGGCGCAAAGCGGCGCTGTTTTCCCTGGAGTCCTCAAACCTGGCGGTGGTGCAGCGGCTGCTGGCCGCTGAAACCAGCGTCAGGCCGGACCTACTGCGGACCGGCGACATCGAGCGCGACCTGCCGGCCCTGCGGTCTGCCGGCAGCCGCCTGGCTGAGCTGGGCCTGTACGTGGACGACACCCCCGGCCTGCTCCTGTCGGAGCTGCGCAGCAAAGCCCGCTGGCTCCATTACCTGTGGGGTCTGGATTTGATTGTGGTCAACTATCTGCAACTGCTCCGGAGCGACCAGAAGCACGAAAGCCGGGCCGAGGAGCTGACCGCGATCAGCCGCGCCCTGAAGGCCCTGGCCCGCGAACTGCGCCTGCCGCTGCTGGCCGTGTTTCGATGCGACCCGGCAGCCGATAACCGGGCGGCGACCGCAGGGAGTGCCGAGGCTGACATCATCTGGTGGTGCCAGAGATCATGCGACCACCTGATCCTGACCCAAACGCGCTGGCGGGATGGTCCCGAGGGCGCGGCGTTTGAACTAATTTATGACCCTGTGAGACAGGAGTTTAGTGAGCCTGCAAAGGAGGCGTATGGCTCAATCCAAACAATTCAATCACGAACGAAACCCCGAAAACACCAAAGACGAATGGCTGACCCCGCCGCCAATTCTCCAGGCGCTGGGACCGTTTGACCTGGACCCCTGCGCGCCGGTCAACCGGCCGTGGAATATGGCCAAGAATCATTACACTATCGCCGACGATGGCCTGCTGCGGCCCTGGTTCGGACGGAAGTGGGTCAACCCGCCCTACGGCGCCAAGGCCGAGCCGTTCATGCAGCGCCTGGCCCGCGAGGGCAACGGGATCGCGCTGCTATTTGCCCGCACGGAGACGCAGTTGTTTTTTGATTACGTCTGGGCGTATGCGACCAGTCTGCTCTTTCTCGAAGGCCGGTTGATCTTTTTCAATGTGGACGGGACCCCGGCCACGGACAAGGACGGTAAACCGTCCCCTGCCGGCGCGCCGTCGGTCCTGATCGGCTACGGGCCGGAGAATGATGAGGCCCTGCGGTGCAGCAATCTCAAGGGTATCTACATCCCGCGCCGCGACTGGCTCCGGTTGCCGGAATCCAGGCAGTACAGCTTCTTTTAGCCTATGAACGAGCTAACCAAAGAGCTGCTGGAAGCGGCCTGGCAGGACTTGAAACCCAACCGCCGCACCCTCGACGCGCTGAAATGCGAGGTCGGAACCGATTGGGTCATCTGGCGTAACTGCGAGATCGAGAAATGGGCGGTGGAAATCCTGCCTTATGTCCAACGCCGGCCAGCCAGTGACTACTACTGGGACGCCGCTTGGGGCGATTTCTTTTACGGCTGGATCAACCGGCACGGCTTTTATGACTGGGAGCTGCCCATCTGTGATGGCGAGGATGATGACTTTGTGTATGGAAACATCGCTCATTGCCTGGCGCTCATGGCTTGGCTGTCGTTTGAGGAGGACTGGCCGCACCTGGACTACACTGACCAGGAAATCGAGGAATTTTTTAATTTCAAAATGAATTACGCCCCCCGGCCCAACCCCAAAATGAAGAAGGTCGAGGGGTCCCAACTAGCGATGTTTTAGGAGGTAAGAATGCAGTTTCCCAAAGTGATTTTGATGATGTCGAGCAAGCAAGCGTGGTTTTTGTATTTCATCCTGAAGGTGATACCGGGCAAAAGCGCCAGGGAACTACGGACCAGCCTGGGTAATCTACTGGAGGCAATGCCCAAGCAGGACCGCAAGATCATCGGAAAGTGAGGTTAGGATGTTTCCATCGGATGAGTGGTTAGAGACGTTGAATTTTTATTTAATCGTGGCCAGCGGCGGCCGGTTGACTCTGGATGATTTCAGCGACGAGGTGCTGCATGCAGCCTGGCTGGAGCACCCCGGCACGACTATGAAGGACATGGACGCGACCGCCGAAAAATTGGTGCTGGAGTTTCAAGCGAAACAACAAGATACTGAGGCTAAAAGTTTTTCCCCAATTGGGGAATCAGAGGAGTTAATCAATGGCCCTGTATCAGTACCAATGCTCGGAGTGTCAGGAGACGTTTGAGGCGTTTGTGACGGTGGATCACCGTGACGAGGCCCAGACCTGCCCCAACGGCCACCTCAAAGGCCTCCGGCTCATGGCCGCCGTGAAGTTCCAGATGGAAGATCGGCGCCAGTCGTTCCGCAAAGCCATGAGCAAAACGCCGGGCAAGCATTTTACTTAACGCTTCGTACCCCCTGGAGGGTTAGCAAAAACAAAGACCTTCGCCGCGTCCCGGTAAAGGTCTTTGTGCCGCTGGCGCCAAGAAAATTATCCTGGCCGGCGCGGCCCCGCATGGAATGCCTTTAGGCATTGATGCCATTGCTAAGTACGTCCATTCTAACAAACCTTATCCGACCTGTCAAGCGGAGGAGTCCCTTTGGCCCACACTACCACCCCGCCGGCGACTGTTGTCGTCGTGGCCCGCGAACAGCACGGCTATCCGCTGAAGAATACCCGCTGCGCCTGGTGCGGCCAGCCAGGCGCAACCGATCCCCATCACTGGTTGCTGAAGCGCAGCGCAGCCGTGCCGCCTAAAGTGCTGCACGATAAGCGCAACATCGTTTTACTCCATCACCTATGCCATGACCTGTATGGCCAAACCGAGGCGATGGTGCAGCGGTGTTACCACCACAAAATCAAAAAATTATTATTCAAACCCGGCCAACCCACCCTATCGGGCCGGCCCTATAACATCGCCGGCTGGATCGCAGCGCTGCGTGAGCAGAAGCTGCTCATTCACGCGCCTATCCTGCCAGTGCTGGATGACAGAGAGGAAAAACTTTATGAGCAAACAGAAACACAATGCTAATCCGGCCGTGTCCCAATGGCTGGAAAATCAGTCAAAAGCGGCCATGCTGCGGGCCTCGCTGGCCGAGTTGGAACAAAAGGCGCAAACCCTGATCCCCCAGGCCGAACAGGCCATAGACGAAGCGGCCCAGCGCCTACTGGTAGATGCCGCCGGTCAGCCCATCGAGGGCGGGGTCTACTGGTACTCCCATCTGGCCCTGGTGCGGGTGAATGGCACAGTCAAGGTCATTCCCATGCAGACCATGGACGAGGCCAACGTCTTTCCGGCCCCAGTGGCCGAAGCTCAGGAGGCGAGCGAATGAGTCAGCCGGAGTTAACTGCCGTCGAGTTGGCCCGACAGAACGGCGTGGATACGGCTATCTTCGAGCTGGTCAACGAGCTGAACCCGGGCCAACCGCTTCAGTGGGACATTGAGGATATCGGCGCGATCCGCGACGAGATTGCGGCGCTGCTGGTCCGCAAAGGCTGCTGCACCCTGCACGAGTTTTACCCTTACCTCGAACTATACGACGAGGATAAGCCGTTTCTGACCCACCAGGAGGTGGAGGTGTGGGCCTGCTGCGACGACGACGATATGCTCGCCGCCTTTCACTATTCGACCGACTTGGGCAACTGCAACATAGACAACGACGAGGGCGACGGGACCATGTTTGATGTCCGCGACATCCCGCTTGCGGAGGGCATGACCCCGGCGGTCAAGTGGACGACGACAACCGGCCAGCACGGCAGCATTACCTCCGAGGACACGAGCGGGCGGGAGGCCCACGCGGCGATTATTCGCCACGCCATCGAGCAGGGTTGGCTGACCCAGGACGGCCTGACTATCCCCGAAGGGGATGTACCGGAGGGTGAGTGATGGAACAGCTTGGCTTATTAGTCCTGATCTATCTATACAACCTGCTGGTCCCCGAGATAACGAAGTGGCCCGCAGAGGCCAGCAAGCCCAAGCAGCCGCCGGTTGAACTAAAGACCTTGCTGCACAAAACCAACGAGGCCCTGGCCACCTTCGGCCCAGGCTCATGGTTTTACTGTCGCAAAGAAGGTTGCGATCACCGGCCGTACTATCTCAAGCACAGCGAGTTGGCTGACGCCGAAGGCGTCATCGCCTGCGAAGTCTGCGGCGAGCTGTGCTACCGGGTCTCCGAAGAAGCCCTTCAGCGGACCTTCTTGATGTAGGTTTTACGCAAAAAAGACCCTGCCTCGCCCCTAGTTTACGCAGATTTTACCCAAGCCCTTCCACACGGAAGGGCTTTTTATTTCCCGCCAAAGGAGACTTATGCCACCCCTGATTGAGTATCCGGCCTGGCTAAACCAAGTCAACGCCGAGCTGAGCCGGCTGACCGTTGGGTTGTTCAGCGCCGAGGATTTTGATGAACCCTGGCTCGAGCAGTTTCAGCAGGGCCTGAAACCCGAGAAAGCGGCCCAGGCCGCTCTGGAAGCCGATGGCTATGTCATCGAGCTGCTGCCCTCCTGCTTCATGCGCCAAATCGCCAGCTCACGCTCTATCGTCCAGAGCGTTTAGCCCAAAAATCAATCTTAGCAAGGAGAAAAAACTATGTCCGAAGAATCTGAAGAAAAAAAATTTAATAAGGCTGCGGCCCGGCCTCTGGTTGGCTGTGTCAGCGCAGAAACCGCCTTTGTCCAGCCCGACTATCCCTACGGTCGGCGGCTCCGCTGCCAGCGCCGGGTCTGGGTCGAGACAAAGCCCAGGCACGGCCAGCGGTTTGTGACCCAGACTTCCAACCCCAAGGCGCGTGGGCCTGAGATTCGCTGGAACAGCCCTCACGCCTCGACTTACACCGAGGGCCTGATTGCCCTGTGGGTGGACGATAAAGATTATGTGGCCACCGACCGCATCAGTGCCTGGTCCAGTGTCGAGGAAATCGAGGCGTGGGGCGAGCGCAATACGGCGCTGCTCCAGGCCGACGAGTACGCCAGGACGACCTTCGCCGTGATGCTGGCCGCCAGGAAGGCGTACCAGGCCAAACTTGAAGCCGGCGAGATCAAGTTCAAGATCACTAAGTCGGAGTACGTTCCCGGCCAGGGCCTGGTCAAAACCGGCGAGGAAATCATCACCGCGACCGCTTAAGCCTCATTTTTTGGGGGCTATGCAGGCTGCCTAGCCCCCAAAATTTGAAATATATGACCATTTGTACCTGATTTCAATGACTTAAGTCACTGACATCATCCTGAAAACCAGGGTATAATATCCCTCGTGATACGGGGATGTTGTCCAAAAATCGTCATCGAACTCGATGAAGATGAAGCAGTGTTATTGTTTGGAGTTCTAGCCGAAAAGACTCGGAGTCTGCCGACTTTTTACGAAGGGCGCGAGCGATGGCTCACCATGTGGAAGCGGCTGGCTGACAGCATCCTGCATTGGCATGGGCTTTATACCCTGGAATAGTGGGGTTGGATGGACGATTATCAGGCGCTGCTGGCAGAGATCGGCAATAAGCGCCAGGCGGTCGAAAACCACGGCCGCGAACTTTCAAACTACGACCTGTTTCTTGAGGCGCTCTTGAAGGGCAAGCACCCGCCCTTTTGCGAGCTGGTCTGGAATGGCGAAGCCTTTCACATCGTCTTGCAGCTTCACTTCCAGAAACCCCCTCAAGTTGCCGGGGTGATTGGGCCGGAGGCCCAACAGTACCGGCGGGAAGCCTGGGGACGCTTTCGCAAGGTTCGGCCGGACCAGCAGCGCATGATGCAGATTCGCGTCACGATCAAGAACTATCTGCCGGTTACCGCCGAAGTCACAGTCAGGCCGGAGGCGATGGGCTTGTTCCGTCTCGGCACGGCCCAACTCCTTGACATTCAAAACCCCTAATTTTTAGGGTTGAACTTTTCCCCAATTGGGGAAATAATAACCTTGTGTATCCCCGAAGGGGGATAGACACAATCGAACTCAGAACACCGACCTGTTCTATTTGACCTAGCTCCAGAGCGAAGAACGCGCGGAGTGGCCCAAGTGGCTGCTCCGCGCGTTTTGTTTTGTCCTTGGCACACCCGGAGGGGTGTACCCGATTTCAACCAGGAGATGACCTAATGGCGACAACCAAGACAACACCTACCATCCGGCGCTGCGAGCGCTGCCAGGCGACCGATAATCTGCGGCTGAAAGATTCAATTACGCTCTGGAATGAAACGATGCGGACTCCCCAACAGGTCAACATCTACGTTTGTGTGGACCGTAAAGCCTGCTCGGAGCGGGTCAACGAGGCCAGTCATTTCATCAAGGAGGACGATTTGTGGACCAACTACCATCGTGAGTGCCGGCCCCGCCGCTATACCCCCCGCCATTACTGGAATGACGGCCACCGCCTGACCTTCGCCATCGCCCAGGCCCTGTTTCAACAGGCCGGGATGAAGCTGGAGAAAGGTCAAAAAGATTTCCCCCAGGGCTTAAAGAGTGGCTACATCATCAACCGCGAGTGGCGGTTTACCTCTCTACTCGAAGCGATCAAATTGATCGAGGAGCAAAAGCCGAAACGGGCCAAGAAGCCCTGCCGGCGTTACACCTTCAAAAAATCAAAATAAGGAGAATTTTATGATCCCTAAAACCCTGGAAGTCTCCATCTCGAAGGAGGAGATTCGGACCGTGGATGAAAGCGGGACGAGGGCCTCGACCTGGGTCAAAATTGGCCGAGTCGTCGAGCTGGAGCCGGGAGACATTCCCGACATGTGCATCAAGGCGCTCCGCGCCGAAATCCAGCCGGAAGTGGATGCCTGGCTGCTTGACCAAGGCGGCTACATCGGCCCGGTGGGCGAAGATAGCCCGATAGACCAAACCTACTCGCCGCATGCCGATATCCCCGAAATTGGGGAGGGCGGTCTGATCGAGTTGTTCGGCGACACCGAAATTGAAATCAGCCAGGTGGAGGAGAAACCCGCCGCTACGGCTGATGAAGTTGATGAAATTCCACTATAACCCCTGGAAGGAGCAAAACCCAATGGCTAGACAAGTCCAAGCCCTGCCTATTGCGGGCAAATACCCCAAACCTATCGTGCATTGCACGGGCCGGCCCGAAACCGGCAAAACCCAACTGGCGATCTCCTTCGCCCTCTGGCTGGCCGAGTTGACCGGCAAACCCAAGGTCTACGTGTGGCCCACGGACGGTCGGGAACACGAGTATGCCCAGGTCGTCGGGACTGAAAACACCCTGGCGCCCAATGCCAACCCGCTCGACGTGTCGGCGGTGCAGGATGAAGTCAACAAAGACCTGCGGAACAAGGTTTTTGACCAGGTAGGCTTTTTCAGCGTGGATACCGTGACCCACATCTACCGCCAGGCATCCCTGAGCAACCAGCTCAAGGGCATGACCGGCCAGGGCTCAAGCGGCCACGCGCTCAAAGCGGTGACGATGATGAATGTCGTCACCGTCGTCATGGCGGTTAACCTGCCGGCGTTTGTGATCACCCACGTCTACGACAAGAGCGACCACAAGAACCTCGAAAATAAGGAGCAGCGGGAATCTATCTCCGAGACGGAGGAAGCGCGCTGGAAGCTGGCCTATAACCTCAAGATCGAAACTGGCAAGGACGCCAAGGGCTACTACATCATCGTCCGCGAGTGCCGCGAGCGGCCGGGCCTGAAACCCTTCAAGCTGCGCGACCCCGAAGGTGGCATGTTCCGGACGATGCCGGAACGGATTATGAAGGCCCTCTACGAGAAAGAGGCCCCGCCCGAAGAACCGAAAGGCTGGAAGGATTTCGGCCGGGAAAAGCCGTTCCCCGACACCGGCGAGCAGTTCAAACAGAACGCAGTCCGCGAGATGATGAATTTCTTCATTATGGTGGATGGCATCCGATTCTACGCCTTCGGCGATCCGGCCAAGCGCCCGACCAAAAAGAACGGCGATCAAGGCGTCAACGGTGCGCCCAATTACGCCTTGAACACCTACACCAAGGTAGCGCAGGCTTACAGTGAGGAGAAAGGCGGCAAGAATCTGAAGCTGGGCGAGCTGACCGAGCGGTTGAAGCAGGCCACGGAGGAACGGGCGCAGGCTGCGGTGCAGAAGTACCTGACCCAGAAGGCAGAAGAAGCCGGCGAGCCGATCCCCCCGCCGGTGGATGAACCTGACCCGGCGCCGGTCCAGGCTGGTCTGGACGGGATGCCGGAAACCAACAACGGCTACGGCGGCGGCGCGCTTTAAGTCAAAGTAGACTGATACAAAACTCCTACAAAACTCGAACAGTTTGAGTTTTGTAGGAGTACCCATCAATAAGCCCCTTCCACGCGGAAGGGGCTTATTTGTAATTCTGATTGTCAATTCAACTAAATTATGTTATCATAATGGCAATCAAAAAGCCCCACGCCAACGGGGCTTGGCCCGGATCAGGTGTGTGCCACCAGCCCGGTTTATTTTGTACCTAGTAGCATATTTGCGCCGCCCTTTGACCAGGCGGCGCTTTTGTTTCAAGTTATCTTAGGACCGTGGCACCATCAATTTTGATGCCTTCGTGGGGCAAATCTTATGGATGCCGTCAGTGTTATGGATACATGGGTCAGTGATTATCATATTTAATAAGAGGCTAAAGCATGGTCAGAAGGGTGTTTTGTAGTTTTCATTACTAAAGAGACATTTAGAGAGCAACTATTGTGCGGAATAACTGGCCTACTTATACTTGAGAATTTTCTTAAAAAGGTGAGATTCAATGGCCTTATTTAGTAAACCCGAGTTAGAGAGGGTAGCTAAATTTAGATATTCATACTCGGTTAAATCTGAATCCGATATTTTATTGTTGGAAGATGTGTTATTCAAAGCTAAAAGCGGTGATAACTTTGATATTTTCCTATCTCACAGGTACCTCGATTCAGAGTACGTTTTAGGGCTTAAGACTGAACTCGAAAATTTCAAGTGCTCAGTCTTTATTGACTGGATAGAAGAGCCTGCCTACAATCGTTCACAGGTTTCTAGAGAAACAGCCGAATGGTTACGCTATATGATCAAAAAATGCCGATGTCTCTTGTATGCGATTTCCATTAATTCTCCGGAGTCTAAATGGATGCCTTGGGAACTCGGTTATGGAGATGGTATACATGGTCGGGTTGCCATTGTGCCAATTTCGGATCAAGTGACGATTTCTGAATATTACAAAGGCCAAGAGTATCTGGGGCTTTATCCCTATGTCACAAAAGCACTCAGTAGGGCAAACAATGACCAACTTTGGGTTAATGAGACTGAAAACAAATACGTAAATTTTTCTGCTTGGCTTAAAGGTGAAAATCCTACAGAACACATGGTCTAATAAAGTCATTTAGAGATGGCTCTTTAACCATTCTTTAACTGTATATCCACTAATCGCGTTGGGTTCGAATACTCCCAAATCACCGCTACTAGACACTTCAATCCGTTGATACAATTGCATATATTCGTTTCCATAAAAGTGTCCACTAGGGTCTGCAACAGGGACAACAAGAATTCTATTTAGAGGCTTTTTGCTGTCAGCAACACCAATCTCCCAGGGAACCCATTTAGAATTCATGGCATTTTTTGTGGCAAGAATCATAAAGAGATTAAGTTCCCCTATCTTTAACTTAATTCGTTGAGCTGTATCTCTATTTGTTATTCTAGGCATGTCTCCATCTTGCCAGTCTACATAAATTGTAATCTGACTGGAATTTGCCAATAAAGTAATAAATCCCTCGACAATCTCTCTATCCCTGTGACTGTGGGAAAGAAATATACTTACCTTGGCCACTGATTTGGTAGACTCTAAGAATCTAGAATTACCTCTAAATTTGGCTATATTCCGAAGTTGATCTTCTTTCAAGTACGTCATAATGTAACAAACTTCCTTGTTATAAAACTGGAGTTACCACATGGGTACAATGGGGATGATCGGGTATCTTGGGAGAGCTGTCCCAAGAACCTTTTGCATAAGAGGAAATTAAAAGATTATAAAGAGCCTTGAGATTATGTGCTTTCCCAGCCAAATAGAGTGAGCACTTCGAGCCTACGTTCTCTTCAGATGAATGTGGAACAAAACATTCTGTCTGTCCCTTTGCAAGTAACTCTTCCATTACAGCTTGGTTGTAAAATCGGCTATACTGGGTACGTACAAGCCTTTCAGCCCACCCAGTTGCAAAAACCTTATTGTTACCAGCATGGATTGAGTTCTCTCTGGTAAGGTGAAGCATTGTCCTCTGGTATGCATTAGTGAGAGTCAATTCACCAATAATTAGTGGCTTTAATACTGATCTAAATAGATCAAGTCGGTTTCCCCCCTCCGTAACTTTGCCAGCTACTGATTCCGTTTCAACTAATTTAATCATTGCCCCACGTAAGTCTGCTCTTTTAGAAAGCACTATGGGGATTTCAGAGAACTCGTTAGCATACAGTTTCAACATATAGCCTCCTTACAGCTACAATTGAGAGTTGATTGAATTTATCAACTCAAACAATAAAAGACCCGACTATTAGATAGCCGGGTCTAAGCCTCAGATAGGCAATATTAACTGTATCCATTGGCAATAGTTGACAAATGGAAACGTTAGGGTATAATCACGACTTGCAACAAGCAAGGCCGTGGTTATCTCTGGACCGAGACCCGGCTTACTATTGAAACCACCGTTGCTCGAACAACGGTGGTTTCTCTATTTAGCAAATGATTCTACACCATTAATCGGATTCATCCAAATGGGTAAGAACTTTTGTAGCTATAGCGGGCTATACCAAATCTAGTAGTGTTTGAACTCCTATAATACTGTATATGCTATGTAGA
The DNA here is from genome assembly GCA_015075405.1 of Anaerolineales bacterium. GTDB lineage: Bacteria > Chloroflexota > Anaerolineae > 4572-78 > J111 > DSQQ01. The sequence continues at coordinate 811,200 of JABTUK010000005.1, read as the reverse complement.
CATCAAGTTTCATTAAAAGCTAGGCTGTAATCAAACGAATAGATGTAGAAGGTAGCGGCTATTAAAAAAGGCCAGCGCCAACTTCGCGGGTAATCTAAAAGGTTTACCCGTTTTTGTTTTTGTTGTCAATCCAGCCCGCTTATGTTATACTATGAAAAAGCCCCGCTGCAACGGGGCTTCACCCGGATCAGGTGTGTGTGCCACCAGCCCGGTTTAATTGTGCATGGTAGCATATTTGCGCCGCCTGGTCAAAGGGCGGCGCTTTTTGTTTAATAGCGGTACTTACAGCTATGGAAAAACTAGTCGGTGCTCAGAATCTTGGTGTAACTGATTATAATGAGATATTTGTCGAGTAGAGTATGAGTAATCGAGGTCAAAGAGCCGAACTGCGAAAAAGCGAATGGTTTACAAGATGGCGAATTGGCAAATACCGACAGGAAATCACTTTTCTGAAGGTTCATGGTAAACCGTCAGAGACTCACCCAGTAATTAACAACTGCTACGATTTTAGAGCAGCTAATCTGAGAAAAGCTAAATTGGTCAAGGCCAGCCTCCACAAATGTAATTTCAACGAAGCCCAAATGTACCAGGCTTATTTGATTGAGGCAGATTTATCATATTCCCAACTGATGATACGGAACTCAAAGAAATACTTCCCACAGTTGGCTATATTAATTCAAAGGACTACTCGATAATTGAGATTACGGATCTCATAAAGCAGAAACTACAAGATATTAAAGGGTAAACTGGCTAACATCGCTGATGCAGTTGACATGCGCGGTCCGTGCAACTGAACGGCGATGTTAGAGACTAAAAAGGAGGCAAATATGTCGAACAAACTTGCACACCTGGAAATGATTCAGGGAGTAGTCAATCGGCTCTCTTCCAACTCGTTCTTATTAAAGGGCTGGAGTGTTGTGCTAATTTCCGCAATGTTTGCATTGGCAGCTGGGGGTAAGCAATTATTGTTTGTATATCTTGCTTATTTTCCAGCAATAGTTTTCTGGGGTCTTGATGGATACTTTTTACACCAGGAGAGGTTATTCAGAAAACTTTATGACTACGTTCGCGGATTATCCGAGGAAGAGATAGACTTCTCAATGAATGTCTCCAAAGTCAAAGACGAAGTTGCTCCCTGGGCTTCCGTAACTCTTTCAAAAACACTCGTTGCTTTTCATGGCGTTATACTGGTTTCCATTATCTTAGTTACTTTCATCAGTATTTATTTATCATTGTAAAGTGGATAGTAGGTTACTAATAAGGTTCCTTGAACGAAGATGAGCGAGGTGAATGTTGCCCCAAATCTTTATTTCCTACCAACGTGATCAGATTGACTTTGTTCAACCTTTGGAGATCAAACTTAAAGAAGCAGGTTTTGATGTTTGGATAGATCGTAATATACATGTTGGAATAGACTGGCGAAAGAAAATTGATGAGGAAATTAGAAAATCTATTGCACTCATTGTTATAATGACACCGGAAGCCAAAGCGTCAGAGTATGTAACTTACGAGTGGGCTTTTGCATACGGGGCAGGAGTGAGGGTGATTCCGTTAATAGACATTAAGCCTGATGAACTGCACCCTCGATTGAAAACTCTTCAATATGTAGATTATAAAGACCCCCAACTTTGGGATAAACTAATAACTGGTCTACAAGATGCTCAGTCTCCCTTTTTAACTTTAACCATTCATCATGCGGTATGGGGTGCAAAAGACAAAATGAATAATGTTACTCATAAGGTGAGGGCAAACATATCAGCAGGAAGACTTGAAATGCAGGCGCACAAGAGAGTTCTCGGTGATACACCTCCTGGTGAGCGAAAGAAGTTGGTAGTAATTTATTCTTATGGAGGTAAAGTAGACACCGAAGAACTTGAGGAAAATGAGACACTGATATTACCTAAATAAAATCGTGGAGTCTCGGCGGCAGCAGGTGATCCGTGAGGCGTTAGTATTACTCCTTCGCCGACTAAATACAAAGCCTCCTTCCACGTGGAAGGAGGCTTTTCAACTTAAGAACAGGGTTTCGCTGGCCCGCACCTGGTCGCCGTCCACCTCCACCAGCCCATTCCGGCGCAGCGTTCCCAGGTACGTCCCAAACGTACCTCCGCTCACCGTAAACCCGGCTCGTGTTCCCAACTCCTCACGGGAAAGCGAGTCAGGATAAACAGCAACTAATTCATCCAGCATTTTACGCTCTCCCGCTCGCAAGGCTTCCCGCCACATGGCCAGAATCTCCTCGGTTGTTTGCGGCGCTGGCGGCGTGGTGTAACCCAAGTAATCCAGCCCTGCCTGAGTGACCTGGATCTCCCCACTACTTTCCTCAATCAATCCGGCCCGTTTGAGGGTGCCAAAATAGGTTCCGAAAGTCCCGCCTGACGGAGTAAATCCGGCCAGAGTACCCAATTGGGCGCGGGTCACGCGCAGAGGATAACGTCGAGCCAGTGTTTCCAACATGCGCCGTTCCCCAGCACGAAGTTGTGGTATGTCTGAGTCGGCTCTCCTGGGTGCGGGAGATGGTTTGACATGTCGAGATGTAGGCCGGGCCTCTGGGGGCGAAACAGACGGAGCCGAAACAGGCGGCGGAGCGGAGCTAGACACTACCCTGGCCAGCGCCGTCCCCAAGTCTTGCGCTACACTGACCAACTGCTGCCCCATGTCAGCTAAACTGCTGATTGCCTGCTGCAACTGGGTGATTTGCTCATCTTGCAGTACCGGCACCTCCACCCGCTCGACAACCCGCTCTACCTTTGCTTTCGCCCTCAGCTCTTTTTCAAGCTGAACAATCTTGCGTTGCAGCACCACCGGATCGCGGGCCTCGGCCTCCTGAACCACCTGCTGCATGGCCTGGCGCAGCGCCTCTAAATCGGCCGGGGCCAGGGGGCGGGGTTGGGCAGTGGTGATGCCATCTTCGGGAGTGGCTGAAGAATCAAAGGTTTGCCGCCGGCCAATTCGTATCCGCGTGGAAATTTTGAGGAATGACGGGCTATAGATGTGAGCTTCGCCGGTTTCCAGCGTTGGCAAATCATTAACCAGGTCCAGGTCTGCTGGCGTGGTGGCGTTATCGTTCATCCATTCGGCCACGGCCTTGCGTTCGTGCGGGCCGATGGTCCGCATTGCAATCAGCGTTCCGGCCTGGTTGCGCACCTTCGTGTGAACTTCTTGCGGTCGCTGCGAGATGACCGACCAGCCCACGCCGTAGTTGCGACCCAGCCGGGCCAGGCGCTCCACCCGGTTCAGCATCACCGTCTCGTCTCTTTCGGGGCGCAGGGGGGCAAAAGTTTGCGCTTCCTCCAGGAAAAGATGGACCGGGCTGCGGGCGCGTTTTTTGGCCTGAAAGAATCGTTCGGCAAACGCGGCCACAAAACGCCGCTGATCGGGCAGCTCGAACGCGGACACATCCAGCACCGCGCCAATGCGATGTTCGACCAGGAGATCGGCTACCAGGGCGCCGCTGGTAGCCGGGAGAGGCAGATCGCCGTAATCCCCACCAAAGACAGCGATGGGAAAACCGGCTTTCTTGCCATCAGCCGCGACGCGTAGCCCCCACCACACCCCCACAGGGTCAAGCGCAATGATTTGCGCCCCGATAGTCAGAAATGCCTCAGCCAGTTTCATCGCGGCATACGATTTTCCTGCGCCGGATTGAGCCAGAAAGGCGAATTTTTGGGTCACGGCATCAGACGGCAGCGTGAACGGCTTGCCGTCGGCGGTTTGGCCGATTGACATCATGGGTCCTCCGCTTGGCGTAAATAAGGTTCAACCAGTTCTAGCCAGGGTGGCGGCAGCCCCTTGTCTTTCCAGTATTCTACCGAAGCTACGAGGGCCACGTGTCCCGCCGGCTCCTCTGCCAGCGCCTTAAAGACAGCCTCGGCGCGGACCTCGGCCGCCAGCGCCTGGCACAGCTCGCCGTAAGCGACTTCAAGCGAAATGCCTCTCTCGGCGATCTGTCGGGCCACGGACAGCTCGGCCTCATCGAAGCCCAGCGCTGCGCCGATAGCCGAGGTAGCCATCCCAAAAGGCAGAGTAGACAGCTTCTTTTGAAATTCGGCATAGGCCCTTACCTCCTGTTGCAGCCGGTCCATAACCGCGTTATGAATCTGCTCCAGCTCCTGGTCGCTCAGCGGCTTCAGGTTCATCGGGACCAACGCCTGTAGCTCGACGTTGTTCCAGGCGCAGAAATTACAGAAGCTCAATTTGTAATGGACCGTCGCCCGCCGGACCGGGCTGGGAAAATTTTTGATTTCGCGCACGGTCACGGCGCTTTCGCACTCCGGACAGGTCCCCTCCTGCCGGTCGGGATGTTGAATCGTCGGCTGCTGTCGGTTCTGGCGGCGAGCCTTGCGGGTTGGCTTTTTCTTTTTCCTGCTCATCGGGTTCTCCTGCGACTCTGTAGCCGCGTTTAATTTTACGCCGGATCATGGCTTCGGCCAACTTCTCGGCCTCGGCCGCTGATCCGCACGGGTCAATTTTGCTGCGCTGCGCCCCGCCAATTCGGCCCCACACCCGCCACACGGCGATGGGATCAAGGAGGGTGGGTGCAACGATAACCAGGTAAAACCTGGCCTCATTTCTTTCGGGGTTGATCCGGTGCAGCAGCATAGGCTTCCGTATCTCCGGAGGGGATTAGTCGTAGATGATATAAAGCTGGCCGTGCTCCCTTCCTTTTCCCCAATTGGGGAAGGGGTGGCTTTCTCCCCGGCTATGAATGGGCACTGGCTCGTTCATTCGTGCCTGCCATTGTTCACGTACTGACCCTTGCGGACTTGCTGAACGTCCCCGAACTGCCGGCCGTACTTGAGAATTTCAAATGCCTTCGTTCGCCGCTGGCCGGTCCATTTCTGAACATCCTCCGGACTGTACGGCTGTTCGCCCGCCCGTTCACGAATGATCGCCAGGAAAGCGTCCAGTTCAGACGAACGTTCAAGGAGAGGTGTGACCGGAGCAAGGGGTTCAGGTGGATATTCAGGTTGGTCTTTGAGTTTGACTAAACGTTCGGTGCGTCGTTCAGCGCGTTCTTGCTGTTTATGCTGCCATTCGCGCTCAACTCGTTCTGCTTCATAGCGGCGCTGAGCCTCCCGTTCCTGCCGCTCGTATTCGGCTTGTTGCAACCTTTCCAGCCGGGCCTGCCGCTCGGCCTCCTGCTGTCGTTCGTAAGCCTCGGCTTCAAGCCGGCGCTGTTCGAGCCAGGCCGCTTTATCAGCCTGCCAGCTTTCTACCCGGTTCTGGTACTCGCGCAGTTCGTGGCCCAAGGTCAGCGAGACGAAAGCCAGCGCCGCCAGCGGACCCAGCGCCAGGGTTAAGAGCATCCAGGTATTGAGGCTCTCGCCGGCAACGGCGGCAGCTTGGATGTAGTTGTACGTGCCGGAAACCATCAGGCTGATGGCCATGGCTACCCAGGTGTACCAGACATGGGGCCGCTTGATTAAAGCCAGGGCCTCGATGATCAGCCCGGCTTCGATGAGTGTCGCCGCGAAAAATGCCTGCGGGCCGCTGGCGACATTGAGAAAGGCGTGAAAAGCCGCCAGCCATAAGGCCAGCAGCCCGAAACCGGCCAGGCCGGCCAGGAGATAAAGCTGCACCGGCTCGGTCGGCCGGGGATGGGGATAATTGTTCATAGCGTCCTCAACTTGTTTGAACTTGTATAAACCTGCTCGAACTTGATCGAACTTGTTAAACTTGTACGAACTTGTACTAGCTGGAAATTTCCTGCAAGTTGCCCCAACGCTTTTTGGCTTCCTCGACGGTGGAGTAAGGTGGGTAGCGCATCTCGCCGCCCTTGCCCTGCCAGCGGTTGATGATCAAGCGGCGGCTCAACAGAATGTGCATCACCGAAGTGTAATCGGGCAAGGGCCAGCGCGGGCGGGCGTCGCGGGTGAAATACAGCCGGCTAAAAATCTGATTAGCACTCAAGTCACCGTAGCGGACCTGCTGCTGCCGCCGCCAGGTCACCCGACAAAATTCCAGCAGCCGGCCCTCGGTGATCATCGAGACCATGCCTTCTTCCCAAAAGACAAACTCGATTTTGGCCTCGGGCTTGTATTTGATGACCCTGGCCGGCTTGCCGCCAAAGATCCAGCCGCCCGGCGGGGCTTTGGGCTGGGGCATGATCCAGACAGCCAGGTTCTCGAACAGGGATGACCCGCCGCTGGGGTAGGCTGGGCGAGCGCGGGCGGGAGGACGAGCCAGGTAGACGACCCGCGCCCCCAGATAAAAGCCAAAAGGGATGGCCGGGATGCCAAACCCGGCCAGGATGGGCAGTAGATAATCCGGTTCCGGCAAGATGCCGTAGTGGACGGCGGCCAGCATCGCCCCTTCCCCCGCAATAGTGAAAAAGGTGGCGCTGCCCAGGTAGGCTTTGGTGATTTCCGGCAGGTTAGTTTTCATTGGCCCCCCTTTTCAGGTAGGGCCTTTTTTGCTATTATTTTTGCAGCCATCAATAGATACCTCCGACGTATCTGTTTTTGGTCAGGTCCGGTGAGCGCGGTCAGAGGCGCGAGCCGGGCCGATTATTTTTCCACGTGGAATTAGAGATAAATATTCAGGATTTAAAGAGATTTAAAAGAATTAATTAATCACCTGTCAAAATGACAGGTAGACCCCCTGATCTCCCTGTCATTTTGACAGGTAGAATCAAGTGTCAAATTGACAGGGAGACCCCCCTCTCCCTGTCAAAATGACAGGGAGACACTCCGCTGCTCTACCTGTCAAATTGACAGGGAGACATCTGTTGTTTTAGCCTCTCCTCATCGGCCGGAATCAGAGGATCATCCAGTCGAACCCGCCAGATATTCTTCTCATTGACCGTGCCGCTTTGGGTTTTTGAGTAACGGCGTTTGGTTCCGACGCGAGTAATAAATTTGGAGGCGTGTTCGTGTCTCAGTAATCGCCAAAAGGTGCTTTCACTCACGCCAATCGCTGCCCCCAACTCTTGGGCCGTTGCCTCAACCACGTCGCGTCTAATCTCACCCGTTTTCCAGTCCCAACTGCACCTTGTCCGCATTTCCCAGATCAGCAGCCACAGTTCCGGCCCCAGCAGCGGCAGCCATTGTTGATGGAAGTAGCGGCTGCAATAATGCTGCTTATCCGGCTGGACAATAGCGTTGTAGGCATCCCGGTACGTGCCGGTGAAGAACAGTTCCGGCTGATAGCCGCTGTTTTCGGCTACACGGAATTCAACAGGTAACTTTCGCCCAAAAACAGTCTCCACGGCCAGCTCGACGGTAGAGCGTAATCGGTTGTCCAGCCAATCCTGGCCGAAGCTGTTGGCTGTTGACACGATCAGCCGCCCGTCCTCTTCCTGGGCAGTCGTGTTTTCAAGCCACGTTTGAAATGTCGCTTTAGTCATTTGATGTTGAAGCATTTTCAACACCTCAGACCAAAGATTTGCTGTCGTCATATCATTCCTGAGGCGAAACTGTTTTGAGTGTCAGGTTCCCCTTTAGAAATTTACGCTGGTCATTTACCATGAGTTTTATTTTATTGGCCCGTATGAGTAATTCCCGGACTAACTCCATCATTTCGGGCGTGTCCACTTTCTCGGCCAGCAGCAGACACAAATCCTCCTGAGTGCTGGCGACCGCAGACAATTCCTCCAAAAAATCAGTATCCACATTACTGATCGCTCTGGTCATTCACTATCTCCCGAATCTCCTGGCGGATGGATTCCGAGTCGCTTGTTTCGGCATTGATGTCTAAAAACACGGTGACGGCTCCGGCAGTGCCAAAGCCGGTTAGGATAATGATCCAGGTATACAAATCAACGACCCCGAACCAGACCAGGGGTAAGGCCGGGAGAAGGACGACCAATACCCCCACGGTGGTCCGCGCCCGCTCTCGGCGTATCCAGGGCTTGTGAAATTTGCGGTAAGCCAGCCAGTCCAGCCCCGCTACGGTAATGATATAAGTCAGAAAAATTAGCAAAGTGGTTCCTGGTTCAGACATATTTAGCTCCCTTTTGTCACAAATGATTGTTTTTCCTCTAAAATAAAATTGGCACCTTAACAGCCGCAAAGGCTGCCGGTTGAGTGTTATGGAGATCATCAGCACGCCGTAAGCCATCTTCAAATAAATCACATTATTTATAGGAGAGACTTATGACGCCGAATTTTGTTTTTGTTGTTGTCGAGCAGGACCTCAATTATTACATTGATCTATTTCTCAAATTCAAGCAGGTAACAAAGAAGCCGGCCACGGTTACCTGGTACAGGAATGTACTTGGTTATTATCGGGATGCCATTCAACAACAACCACCTACCTGGCCGCCTACCGTAACTCACTGCCTCACCTTCCTGGAAACTTTCAAGGTCAAAGGATTGAAAGATTACTCGTGCAATAATTACTATCGCGCGCTGCGATCCTGGCTCAATTGGCTAAAAAAATTCGGCTACATCAGCCAAAGCCCGCTTGAATTTTTGGACACAATTCCAGCTCCTAAACCGCTGCCGAAAGCGCCGCCAGAAGAAGATATGTCCTCCATGCTATTCACAATTGAACAAAGAGGAGATAGTTGGCATGACATACGTGATCTGGCTTTGTTTTTTGTCGCTTTGGACACGGCTGCTCGGCCTGGTGAACTAGCAGCGATGCAAGTAGATGATGTTGATCTAATAAATCGCACGATTCGGGTTCACAGCAACAAGGATTACGAAGATCGAGAGCTTGTGTTTACTGATGATGTCGCCCGCATCCTGACTATTTGGAAGAAGAAGCGCCAGGAACTGGGTGTATCCGATGAATTACGCCATCTTTGGATCAGCGATTATCAACATAAGGGTTTTCGTCCCTTCACTTCATCCGGCATCCGACAGCGGTTGCATTTCTGGCAAGAAAAAACCGGCATTGATCAGTTCACGACTTATGCGATTCGCCATGCCTATGCTATTTATTCCCTGAGAAACCTGGCCGATCTTCTGGATATTCGCGACCAGATGGGGCACGCATCAATCACGACGACCGCAAAATACACCAAAGTAGTCAATCAGGGCCGGTGTAAGCGACATCAAGAAACAAGCCCCTTAAGTAATTTAAATAAGAATAAATAAGTTCTTGACAGGTGAAAGATTTTCTGTTATCCTTCTTGACGCAAATAAAAAGCCACCGCATTTTAGCGGTGGCCCCAATCCCGAGCCGTTAGCTCAGTCGGAAGAGCAATTGCCTTTTAAGCAATGGGTCGTGGGTTCGAGTCCCACACGGCTCATTTTTTAGTCATGACCGCCAAGACCCTCCCGGTCTTGAAGACATGTGAAATAAGGATTGTAGGAATATGTACTCTCGTTGCGAAATTTTGTTTCCCCATTCTCGCGTTAGTGGTCTGAAAAAACTCAAGGGTGATGATTGGCGTAAATTGACGGAACGCATTGCCGTACTGCCCGAAACTCACGAAGAGGCCCTCTCATTCTCGCATATGATGATTAAACTGTGCGATTGCCTCAATTGTGACCTGGGCAGCTATAAAGCGGCCCTGGGCTGCTCAGCCTGCTCTCAGCGCACTATCAATGCCCTGCGTGATACCGACCAGCAGCTTCTGCGCCGCTTTGAAAAGTCACGCAAGGAAGTGTTGAGCTATCTCAACGAGATTGGCGCGGGTGAAGAAAAAGCCGCCTAATTAACAGGCGGCTTAGTTTCACTTAGCCAGAGATTATACCTGCCCTTTCCGCTAACAAATGGCCTTCTTGAAAATTGCTCGGACACTTCTGAGTTTACCGCCTACGCAAGGCCAGCTATGATTATCAGCCATACCCATCGCTATCTCTTTATCCAACTACCCCACGCCGGCTCAACGGCCATTGGAGCCGAGTTGCTTGAGAATTACGAGGGGGAGGCTATTTTACACAAGCATGCCCACTACCTGGAATTTCTCCGCACCGCCAGCCCCGACGAAAAAACCTATTTTGTTTTTTCTTCCATCCGCAATCCCCTCGACGAAGCGGTAAGTATTTATACTCACTTTAAAACAAATCTTTATCAAAACTTTACCAACCCCAAAAAGCGAAAAAAACAAGGCGGCTGGATAGACGACTACACCGCCGATTTCTACCAATGGTTTGCCAGGGTTCAACCCGACTTTTCCACCTTTTTTAGACATTTCTACAAGCTGCCATACGATAATTTAAGCTGCCTGGCTCATCGGCGGTTTGATTACATCATTCGCTTTGAAAACCTTCAGGCAGACTTTAGCGAAGTCCTTAAACAGCTTGGCCTGGAACAAAAACGCCCGCTGCCCCTGGTCAATCCGACTAAAAACAGGGAAGGCGACTTTTTGAGTTACTATCCCCCCACGCTTCGAGCTGAGGCCAAACGTGTTTTTGGACCCTTTATGCGCAAGTGGGGGTATCAGTTTCCGCCCGACTGGGGTGATATGTCACTCTCATGGTCAAGCCAGCTACAATTCCAGGTACTGGGGTGGGGCCGCCAGCTTTACTACCGCTATCTGAAGGTCAGGAGCAATACCCCGGCCCGCCTCGTCGGTGAAACCGCCAAGCGCTGGCTAAAATCTGGTTTCGTCCGTACCGACAGCCGATGATGGGGCGCTGCCTCCATTAACTGGCGGCAAACGGCGCTTGCGCTCGTTATATCCTCATGCCATTTTCAACAGCGGACAGCCTGCCCACTGCCGCCATTTCAGGAGCAAGGCGTGAACCATACCAATATTCTAAAACGAGCCTTTACCATTACCTGGCGCTATCGCCCCTTATGGATTTTTGGGTTTTTGCTGGCTTTGTGCGGGGGCGGGGGCAGCGGCGGCGGCAATTTCAATTTCCCCAGCGGCGGCGGTAGAGAGGGAGATTTTGGCGATTTTGAAAATATACCCTCCATGCCCGAAATTGACCCTAACCTCGTCATCACCCTTATCGTCGCGTTTGTGTGCCTGATTTTGCTGCTCTCTATTGTCGGCATCGTGGTACAGTATGTGACTCGCACCGCGCTCATGGGAATGGTCCGCCAAATCGAAGAGACGGCCGCCGTGACCGGACGCGATGGCTGGCGTTTTGGCTGGTCAAACCGGGCCTGGCGAATTTTCCTGCTCGGATTGCTGATTGGGCTTCCCCTCACCATTTTAAGCATTGGCCTGATTCTGCTGGCGCTGTCACCCTTACTGCTCTTGATTCTCGATGAAACCGCCTCGACCGTGCTGGGGGTTGTCCTGACCATTTTCTCCTGTCTGCTGGTCGGGGTGCTGCTGTTCATCATCAGCGTTATTATTGCCCCGATTCAGGAAATGGCCTGGCGGCGTATTGCCCTGGCCGAGCGCGGCGTCGTAGACAGCCTGCGCGAAGCCGTGGCCCTCATCAGACGTCGTCTGAAGGATGTTGCCATTATGTGGCTGTTGATGGTGGGCGTGGGCTTTGCCTGGGGTATTGTCGCGCTGATTGTAGTGCTGCCGGTGTCGTTGATTGTGGCGGCGCTGCTCGGCGGTATTCCCGCCGGATTAGTCTATTTGATTTCCCGATCCGGCTGGGGCGCGCTGATTGCCGGCGTGCCGCTGGCCCTGCTGGCGATTATTATCCTTAACAGCGCCGCGACCGGGTTCTTTCTCATCTACCAATCCACCGTCTGGACCCTGACTTACCTTGAATTGCAGAAAACAGAAGCCAGTAATCAGATGTCAGTTATCAGTAATCAGACGCCCAATAACCCCGACCTGCGGCCCCTGGCCCCCGACCCCCTATGATCGAAGCGACCGCTCCCGGCAAAATTATCCTCTTTGGCGAGCACGCGGTGGTTTACGGGCGGCCGGCCATTGCCGTACCTGTAGCCGACTTGCAGGCAAAAGCCACGCTTTCTCCCGCCGACCCAGGAACCGGCTTCCGTATCATCGCCCCCGACCTGGGGCGAGATTACAGCTTAGCCCAGGCCGGCCCCGACGACCCCCTGGCCGTGATTGTGCAGGCCACGCTGCGCCGGCTCGGTCAGGCGGACCTGCCTGAGGCGACGCTCCATATCAGCTCGACCATTCCGTTGGGCCGGGGTTTGGGCAGCGGCGCGGCCATTTCGACGGCCATAACACGGGCTATAGCCCAATTTTTCAACCAACCTTTGGCTCCAACCGAGATATCGGCCCTGGTTTTTGAGGTTGAAAAGCTCTATCACGGCACGCCTTCGGGCATTGATAACACCGTGGTGGCCTTTGCGCAGCCGGTCTACTTTATCAAAGGCCGGCCTATTCAGCGCATGCGGGTCAGCCAGCCGTTGACCCTGGTAGTGGGCGATACCGGCGTTGTCGCGCCCACGCATACCGTAGTAGGCGATTTGCGCCGCCGCTGGCAGGCGGAGCCGGAAAGGTATGAAGGCTATTTTGACGAGGTGGGGGCTATTGTCAACCAGGCCCGCGCAGCCATCGAGCAGGGCAACCTGGGCCAGATGGCTATCGGCGAACTGATGAACGAAAATCAGGAATTACTGGAAACGTTGGGGGTTTCTTCCCCGGCTCTGGACCGTCTGATTGAAGCCGCCCGCGAGGCCGGGGCTTTGGGCGCAAAATTATCGGGGGCGGGCTGGGGCGGCAATATGATTGCCCTGGCCTGGCCGGATCAAGCTGCCGCCATCGCTCAGGCATTGACGGAAGCCGGCGCGGTGCAGGTCATTACCACCCAGACAGCCAAAAATCAATAAGCGCGATTTGAGAGGATAACGGGCATGGCATCCCGCTTTCCCGCTAATTTCACCTCGTTCCCAAACTCAGTTTGGGAACGAGGTGATACGCAACACGCAATACGAGTCTAAAGACTGCTGTTGGCCGGTTTGATGTTCTGGTTCAAGCTGAAAAAATTGGTCGGGTTGAGCGGTTTGTTCAGTGGTTAAAGCAAAGGTATCCATTTTTTTCTCCTGTTTGCTAAAATACTTTTTGGCTAAATGGTAACTCATTGGGGTCTGATATTCAGCTTTCAAGCTAATTTCACAGGGCCAACGAATTACGTTATAATTGATTAGTCTCAGTATAGCGGGTGGTTGCAGCGAAACTGCCATCTGGGTGCAACGAAACTGCAACGAGATAGATTTTTTTGGTAATTACTCCCTTCATGTCATTTCGAGGCCGCAGGCTGAGAAATCCCTACAGGTCCACATAGGCATCAGAGATTTCTCCCTTCGGTCGAAATGACATGTCCGAGCAGTTGCCCTTTTTGACCATGAGTCAGGAACAAAACAGAGGCAAACTGGAACTGGAACTGCTCGGCAGCCCGGAAGTTTGGCTAGACGGGCAACATGTGCTTATCTGGTGGGGCTGGATGCTCATCCGCCTGGGCCGATTGGACCAGGCCGAGGTGATGCTGCAACAATGCGGCGATCTCTACCGGCAGCTCGATCTTCCGGCTATACCTGGTTTCGGCACGGACCCTGCCTTACCCTTGAGCCTGATTGCCACGATTCGGGGTGATTACCCCCTCGCGCTTCAGTATGGGCAGCAGGCGCGGCGGGAAAGCGAGGCCCACCGGCATCAGCCAAATCTTTGCATGGCCTATTACGCCCTGGCCAGCGCCGCCTTTGGCCAGGGCCATTACCAGCCAGCCCGGCACTATGCCCAACAAGCCTATACCCTGGCCCAACAGCGGGATGACCGCTGGTTTATGGCCTACTGCCTTAATCTCCTGGGCGAAAGCGCCCTGGCCCTGGGCCAGGTGAGTATGGCCCAACATCAGTATCTACTCACCGACTAACCGACGATAGTTTTTACCAAAAACAAGCCTAACTGTGCTATGCTCAACTCAAAGCCAAACGCCATCAGTTGTGTCTGGCCCATCAACTGCGTCACCTGCAAGCGGTGGTTGACCGCTATCCCGCCCTGTGGTAGGCTAGGGCGATGTAGACCTTGTTCCGGGCGGCCATCCATTTGCACCATCAATGGACCCATTTGACCATCAAAAATCATTATCCCTGGCGCAGCGAAAGCCCACGCTGGGGTAGCCATATTCCGCAGCCTGGTTTCTCCGATTAGCAATCCGGGCCTGCTCCAGGGAGTCAACAAAAGAACCCCCTCTGACCACTCGCCCGGTTCCTTCGCCGCGCCGGTTGGTTGGCCCGATGGGGTTGGTTTCATCGGCTACACTGTAATAGTCAACCTTGTACCAATCAAAGACCCATTCGCTGACATTCCCGCCCAGATCTAGCGCCCCCAGCGGCGATTTGTCCGCTGCCTGGCTGCCTACCGTTGCCGCTTTACCCAGCGACGTATCCCCCACATTGACCGGCCCGGAGGCGGCCTCATTGCCCCAGGGCCACTGCAACTTGGCTCCGCGCTCCGCATCCCAACCGGCGGCCAATTCCCATTCGGCTTCGGTGGGTAAACGCTTACCGCGCCAGGCACAATAATGACTTGCTTCCAGCCAGGGGACATTGACCACCGGGTGATTGTCAAAAACAGGGTCGTTAAGATAGTGAGGCTCATCCGCGCTGGAATCCGCAGTGGGTGCGGCGCAAGCCCCGGCGGTCACACACTGCCAGTATTGCCCCACAGTCACCTCGGTGCGGTCCAGTTCAAACGCCGATAGCTTGACCAAGTGGGCCGGGCGCTCATCATCCTCGCCTATTCCCGGTGGACTGCCCATAGTGAAAGTGGCCGCCGGTATAGTTATCATCTCCTCAGCGACGGGGGTGACGCTTACTGCTTGAGCTTCGGCAGGGGTGGGGGTTGTTTCCGGGGCTTTGAGCTGCCAAACCAGAGTGTCGAGGGGCCGCAGAGTCCAGCCGCGCTGGTTATCCCATAATTCTACCTCTAACCAGCCCCAATCCGGGGTACGCCCGGTAATTTTGAGCGAGCGCCCTTCGCCAAAACGGGCCAGCAGCGGGGCAGTTTCATCCGGGGACAGGCGCACCAGCAGGATTTGTTTGGCCGGAACGGTCAGGCTGGAGGAAGCATTAGCCCGGACCATCATAAACACCGCACCCAGAATAGCAGCCACCAACAAGGGAATGATAAAACAGCCTATCATCATTTGGGTAGTTGGTCGAGGGGCGGGCGGACGAGTTGGGCGAGACACAGTTTGGGTGTCGGCGGAGAGGTTCATCTTGCGCTTACGACCTGCCCGCCTGTTTTGCTTCAACCGGCAGCAGCGGAATAATCCCTTCAGCCGTGTTCCAGCGCAGCGGCGGCGGCAGACCTTCTAAATCCATGCGGACCTGGCACACGTCAATGCAATCGCCGCAGAGAATACATTGGCCAAAGCCGCCGTTCATCGAGTCCTTAAAGTCCATCTCACGGGGCGAAAGGTCCATCGGACAAACCTGAGTACACAGGCCACATTCCACGCAGGCTCGGCTGGAATCAAACATGATCCGCAGCGAGTTTTTTTGGGTCACGACGGTCAGGTACATGCCAAAGGGGCAGATACTCTCGCAAAATTTGAAGCCCATGCGCTGCAAAATTACAAATCCCAGCAGCACCAACAGGCCAAAAGCGCCCCAGACCCAGGTAAAGTAAGGGTGCTGGGGTTGCAGCAATGTCCCCAGGTCAATCAGCCAATTCATCACCACCAGGGTGGCGGTTATGGCAAAAATCAGATTGGCCGCAGCCAGCAGCAGCGCCCGTTGCCCGTGGCGGCGCAGAGCGTGATTAATAATCATCCCCAGGCGGTTGAGCAGGCCCCAGGGGCAAATCCAGCCGCACAACAGCCGTCCAATGAGATAATTTTCAAAAAAGTTGATAAAATAAATGCCCAGCCACAAAATGACCACTGCTTGCAGGGCAATCGTCATCGAAACCTGGTAGCCGAAGAGCCAGTACTGGTTGTTGGTAAAATCAAGTTTTAGCCAGCGCAGTTCCGGCATGAGAACAAAGGAGATGACCACCAACGCCTGCACCAGCCAGCGATAGCGCGTGTAGAGCGTGACCGGCTTCCAGTGGGCCAGCCGCACTTTGGGAATTTTTGTTTCTTTAAAAGTTGGGTAATCAAAAAAAGCAGGTTTAGCCACGCTCAAGTTCCCCTTTACCTAAATTCAATAGATCCGATTTTTGCTCAAAGGGGATTGCCAAATCCCCATTTTGGCCCGGATTTGGCAATCCGGGCCGAGCAAATTTTGATCTACTGAAACTGGCTCTGATTATAGGTTGTTCTGGGTCAATTGGGTAGTGAGAGATGTCATCTTTTGTCGGGAGGTATATCACACAGATGGCGGTCCGGCCATAATCGCGGTGATGGTCAAAACCGTGATAATCAGGATAGCCAGCGCCACCACCACTACCATGATGGTGGCTATGCTGTTGTCGCGGTCTCGGTCTTCGGGGTTTGACATGGTTCATCTGCCATCGGCCTGGTTCTGGCCTGGCGTATGCGCGCCACCAGTAAAACCAGGCCCGCTAGAGTCAAGAGGCCCAGTCCATTTCTGACCCAACCGACTAGCTTAAAGGAGTCTTGCCATTCGGCCATCAGGCTGGCTTTATCGGCCCCGGTAATGCCGGTGGCTTCACTCAGGGTGGCGGCGGCGGGCTGCCACTCGCCCTGCACCGTAACCAGATCGCCGGGGCGGAAGCCGGTGAGGGTCAGCTCGCCCTGGGTAATGGCGTGTAGTTCATGCTGGATGATGCGCTCGCGGGTGAGGCTGGGGTTAATCTTGATTTGACCATCGTTTAAACTCATTTCAAACTCTGGAAAAACCAGAGGAAATTCTTCGCCAAAGCGAACTTCTCGACCTTCAGTCGGACGTTCCTGAAAAATGAGCAAATTCGAACTGGGGGTATTAGGGGGCGATACGGCAATCTGGCCGCGCACCATGACCACCTGACCGGCAGGGATTGTCTCCAATTGGGCCAGACTCGTAACTTCGGGAATGTTTTGATAAGTCTCGAACTGGCTGTTTACCTGGCTATAAGCCATCTGGCTGCCCAAAAAGAAAACCAGCATAATGGGCATTGAAAAAATCAACAAGCCGGTCAACCACCCATTTTTACCCACTAATTTAAGCATAAACTACAATCCCATCCATCAAATTGCCTTTTTCCAAATCATCCATTTACTATCCTCAGTGGATCCAATTTTCGAGGAGTGCGGCACGCCCACGTGCCGCACGGAGCCGCACGTGGGCGTGCTGGCTCCTCAAATTTGGATCTACTGATCCTCTATCTTCTATCCTCTATTCCTCATCACTGCCATCTGGAGCAACAGGGGCACGGCTGAACAGGTAAATCAGCCAGCCCATCCCCAGCAGGCCCACCAGGGCCACCAGCCCCATCAACCCGGCCACCCACAGCGGCACACCGCCCAGCACTTCGTTGAGGGGTGTAATCAGGGCCACATTGGTCACATTGCGAATAGTAGAGTAGCTAAAAATAGCCGTCAGCGCAATAAGGAGGGGCAACAACTCAATCAGCGTTTTCAGCGGCCAACGGGGTCGAGCTTTTTCCACCTCAGCCACAGGCGGGTTTGAATTATTCGTATTCATAACTCCAACTCTCCGGCTCGCTCTGAGAAGAGTCCCGTTTAGACCAGGCCAGCCACATCCAGGCCAGCCAGATAACCATGACCGGAATCATGACCACCGTCGAGAGGCTAATCAGCCAAATCAAGCCGGAGTTCAAATCGGGGTTGACTGCAAAAACCTGGCTCAACACGCCATCGGCAAAATTTTGCTTGGTAAAAAGGCTGATGGCAATGAGCGCCGGCATGGTAAACATGCCGATAATGCCCCACACAATAATTTGCTTGGTCGAGAGACCGGTGGGACGCTGCTCGCCGCGCGGGCCGATGACACAGGCAGCGCCTTTAACCGGCTGAGGGCCGCGCACCACCCAAATCATAAAGGCCAGCACAAAATAGAATGAGAAAGCTACAGCCAGCACCGTTTCAATCGAACTGTAATGGGTCGAAATAAATCCGCCCACCACTGTCCCCGCCGTCAAACTGGCGATGGCCGCCATGCTCAAGGGCAGGTGACACGGGCAGAAAATCAGAGCCGAAATAGGCCAGAAGTTTTGCTTTAGGGCCGTCCAAAATTTTTGCATTTTGAGCCTCCTTGAAGATGCATGACTCGTGAGGCGAGGAAATGCTTCGCGTCCTCGCGTCATCGCCTCCTCGTCTCGCTAAATACTCTTAAATCTGAAGATGCGCAAGGAATTGCTGACTACAATCAAGCTGCTCACCACCATCGCCGCAGCGGCCAGAACTGGGTGCATATAGCCGGCCATCGCCAGGCCGATACCAATCACATTGTAAGCAAAAGCTTGGGCCAGATTCCAACCGATGGTGCGGTAGACCCGCCGGGCCAGGGCCAGGGTCCAGGTGATTTGGGCCAAATCCGTACCCAACAGGCTCACATCAGCCGCTTCACGGGTCACATCGGCCCCACAGCCCAAGGCGATACCCACGCTGGCGCGGGCTAACGCGGGGGCGTCATTCAGGCCGTCGCCGACCATAGCCGTCGGGCCGCCGGCTTCGGCCTGTTCGATGAGTTTTACTTTGTCGTGGGGCAGTAATTCGCTCTGCACCTCCACATTCAACCGCTCGCCCAAAGCGCCCCCGGCGGCGGCGCTGTCTCCGGTTAACACCTGAACCGACACTTGCCGCTTTTGCATGTCGGCCAGGGCTGCGGCGGCGGTTGGCCTGACAGTCTCGGCCAGGCCCAGTAACCCCTGCACCAGCCCGTCCCAGCCCACATGCACCACAGTTACCCCGGCCTGCTCCAGCCGCTGACGCTCTGCCCGCAATTCGGCTGGTAAGAACAACTGCTGCTGCTCGACCAACCGCCAACTACCCACCCAGATTGTCTGACCCTCTACAGAGCCGGTGACGCCCAAACCGGGCATCGCCTTGAAATTCTCAACCGGCAGCAAGGGCAACTTTTGAGCGGCGGCAGCCGCCTGAATAGACCGTCCCAACGGGTGCTCAGAGCCATGTTCCAACGAAGCAGCAATTTGCAGCAACTCCTGCGGAGTGACCACTCCCCTCATTTCACCCGGTCTCCGGTCTCCGGTCTCCGGTCGTCTAACCACAACTTCAGCCAAAGTGGACTCCCCGCTGGTCAACGTTCCCGTTTTATCAAAAAAGACACGCCGAATGCGGGCCAATTTTTCCAGGGTCATGCTGTCGCGGATGAGCACGCTTTGCTGGGCGGCCCGACCCAAGCCGGCCCAAATAGCCAGGGGGGTAGAGACGCCCAGGGCGCAGGGACAGGCGATGAGCAGCACGGCCAGACTGGTCATCAACCCCTGTTCAAAGTTGACCTGCCAGGTCCAATAAGCAAACGTTCCTGCCGCCAGCACAATGACCAGCGGCACAAAATAGCCCGATACCCGGTCGGCCAGGCGCTCGATGGGGGCGCGATGCAGGCGGGCTTCGTCAAGCAGGCGGACCAGTTTGCCCATCACCCGCTCTTCGCCCACCTGGGTGGCCTCGACCACGAAACTGCCATCGAGATTAGTAGTGCCGGCATAAACGGTCTGGTCAGGGCCTTTGTAGGCCGGGGTCGCTTCACCGGTGATGCTGGCCTCGTCAACGCTGCCTTCGCCGGAGATGACTCGACCATCCACGGCAAAATTTTCGCCGGGGCGCACCCGAATCCGGTCGCCGGGTTGAAGCTGGTCAGCCGGAATACGGATTTCTGTCTCATTTTGCGCGGAAGTTGTAATCAGGCTGGCCTCAGCCGGAGTGCGAGCCAATAGCTCGTCCAGGGCGCGGGCGCTCTCCACCTGAGTTTTGGCATCGAGCCAGCGGCCCAATGTGACCAGCAAAAGGGTCATCGTGGCCGTTTCAAAATAAGTTTGCCCCTGGCCGGTGAAGGTGGCATAAACTGACAGTCCGTAGGCGGCCAGGCTGCCAATGGCAATCAGGGCGCTGGTGGTCAAGCGCCGGTAAACCTGAAAGGTAAAGATGGCGTCTTCGAGGATAGGCAAAGCCAGCAGCAGCACGGCCGGGGTGGCAAAGAGCATGGCAATGGCCTGCAACATCGAGCGCACCCCCTGGCCCAATTGTCCCCAGGAGGCAAAAAAGAAATCGGAGTAAAGCGACAGGCTCAGGGCCATGACCATCATCGCCAAAAAAGCGTTGAGCATCAGCCGGGAGAGCAGTCGAGCAGCTTCCTGGGCCGGGTCGCCATGAATTGCCCCCCGGCAGCAGGGGGCGTTGAGGTCCAAACCGGCCCGGCCAATGGCCTGCCGCAAATCCAGGCCGTTGGCCAGGTCGGGGGCCACAATTTCATAGATGTGGCGGCAGCCATAACAGCAGAAAATCAAGGTCTCGCCGTTGAAAGACTCGGTCAGATGGCGAGTCGCCGGCAGGCCACACAGCGCGCAGGGATTTTGGATTTCCGATTTCCGATTTTCGATTTCAGAGTGGACGCTTGGCGTAGAGGTGTCGTGCTCGGTAGGTAGGGATGGAATATTTTGGAGTTGAACTGCCATTCAGCCTATCCTTAAAAATAACGCCGTAGTACAGGCGGTTCGCCTTACCACAACATCACCTGGCCAATTGCGGCGTGAGGCAGTTGACCAGTGGCAGCCAGGCCGCGCAAGGTCAATTGCACCCCCACGACGACGACCAGCAGCGCCGCCGCTCGAAAGAAACCGCTGCGCCAGCGCACGCTCAACCAGGCCGTCGAAAGACCAAAGCCGAGCATGGCCGGCAGCGTTCCCAAGCCAAAGATGAGCATGATACTGGCCCCTTTGAGCGGGTCGCCGCTGGCGGCGGCTAACAACCCCAGCGAGTACACCGCCCCACAGGGCAGCAGGCCGTTGGTCAAACCCAGGGCAAAAGGGGCGACTGGTTGGGATGAATCGAGCCAATATTTTAACCAGCCGCTAACCAGACGCGCCAGGGCCAACGATGCCAGCCACGACGGCAGTGGCAAAACTTTGAGTAAATTCAACCCCAGCAGCACCATCATTACCCCAAAGATGACTGACAGGCCACCTTGCCAGCCCTGCCAGGCAGCGCCTCCCTCAATCAGCCCGCCGGCCAGGCCCAGCCCCGCCCCCAAGAGGATGTAGGTGGTTAACCGTCCGGTTTGAAAGAGCAACAGCGGCGAAGAAACTTCCTGCCGCTGTGACCTTCGCCGTAAGACAAATGCCCCCACCAGCGGCCCACACATCCCGATACAATGACTCAGGCCGGTCAAAAGGCCGGTCGTCAGCAGGAGGAAAAAACCAAGTTCATCGGTCAGATGGTGCTGGTGCATACGTTATCTCAATAGTGGAACGTTGGCAGGCCGGAGATGAGGTAAACTACCGCCCAGATGATAAAAGCAGCCCAGCCGGCCAAAATCCAAACCGGCAAATCAGTGCCCTGGTAGACCTGTTTGCTATCGCCAAAATTAACATCCCAATGCTCGGTGGGGGGTTCATAGGGAAACACAGTGCCTTTCGGGCTGCTAACTTGCATCGCTGCGCTTGCCGGGTCAATCGAGGCAGAAGTTTGAACTGCCTGGACGGTTTGTTCAGTCTTTGGTTTGGAGGCCGGCCATTTAAATAAGCCCAACTCCATCGGTTTGTCAAACCAAACCAAGAGCAGGCCGGCCACCAACAAGGCCACCAACGTCAAGTTGCCAAAACCGTAGAGGCGCAGCGGGGCGTCTAAAATAAAGGTCATAATGCCAAAAGAAACGGCATAACCTGCGCCCAAAGCCACAATAAAGAAGATAATCAACTTTTGTGATGGTTGTCGCATAAATCTCTCTCCCCTCTATTTGTTATAAAAGAGTTTGTGCTCGCGCTCTAATTTTTCATAGACTTCTTCTTGCATCAGCATGTCCCGCTTGACCCCTTCGATGTTTTTATAATGCCCCCCGGCCCAAGCCCAACCGGCTAACAATAAAAAGCCGCCGCTGATAAAGAAGTAAGGCAGTACCGTCGCCGTAACAATTCCGGGTAGAATACCCGTTGTTGAAGCAGCCACAAATTCATAGAGCTTGAACATAAACGTAAGGCCCGCTGCTCCAACCGTGATAGCGACAACCAACACCGAAATAAATTTGCCATCTTTGAAACGATTTTTAGTCATTTTGCTACTCCTGAGTGAGGCGATGAGGCGATGAGTGGTGACGCGAGGAGGCGAAAAACCAGCATCCTCGTCTCCTCGCCTCATCGTTCTACATTAGTTCCCAGCCACTGCATGTAGGCAATCATGGCCAGACCCTTTTTGTTGGGCTGTTGTCCATCAAAGAACCAGCTATAGCTGGGCATCACCGAGGTGGGCGCGACCGAGCGGGGGTTGTAAAAATGGGCCACATGCCAATCGTTAGAGCGATAGCCGCCCTCACGAGATAGGTCAGGCCCAACCCGGCGGGTGCCCATCAGTTGCGGCATCATCAGCTCATGCTGCTGTTCGGCGGCGGTGGAGACAGGGCCAAAGCGCACATCCTCATTGGCCACGGGTCGTACCTGCTGCGAATGGCAGTGCCAGCAAGCTTCGCCAATATAGGTATCACGAGCCAGCTTGAGCGCCTCGCGATAATTTTCAGGGGTCGGGCCGCCTGGATAGTACTTTTCAAACTGCTGCGGGTATTGAGTGGAGAGAGCGACGAAGTAGGGGCCAACATCCTGCGACATCTCGTCCAGGGTGGTATAGGGCAGGTTGGACAGGGCATTGACCGTGACCACCCCGGAGACAATAAAGGCCAGGACAAAGAAACCAATACCGGCAACCAGAAAGATAAATTGGAACTTTTCAATCGTTTTTTCCATCAGAACTCTCCTTATCCTACTTGGCCGGAGCCGGGACCAGATTCGCCGCCGTTTCCTCGGCTTCGGGGGTCGTAGCCGTCATATACATATTGAAGGCAAAGAGCAGTATCCCGGCAAACATCAACAGACCGGTCGCTGTGCGGAAGAGCCAGATGAGCCGAACCGATTGCAGCGATACTTCCCAGGGGGCCAATCCTTTCCACAGATAGCCTTCAACCAGGCCGGCCGAAGTGAGCGCCACAAACATCGAGGCCAGGCCGATGGTACACATCCAGAACACGGCCTCATGCAAAGCCGGCGACCACCAATTTTTTCGCCCCAACACCCGCGGCCACAAATCGGTGGTAATACCAATGAGCCAGAAGCCAAAAGTGCCAAACATAATCAGGTGGGCGTGCCCTACCACCCAATCGGTAAAGTGGACAAACTCTTGCGCCCAGAACTGCACGTGGACCGCGCATTGGATACAGGTAATCACGTAAAAAACCATCCCGGTGTAGAACCAGCGAATCGGCATATTCGTCACCGGGGCAATTTCGCGGCCGCGCAAGGTCATAAAGAAGTTGATAAAAACCGTGACCACCATAATTTCGATGGCAACGGTTGAAACCACCGCCCCAAACTGAGCAAACATCGGAATGGTGCTGTAGATGAAGTGATGGACTCCTTGCAATGGATAGAAAAAGGCCAGCCCCCAGAAACCCAGCAGCGACACAGCATGGCTCCAGATAGGTTTCTTCAGCAGCGCGGGCACAAAGTAGTACATCATCCCCCAGCCCAGCGGTGTAACCAGCAAGCCGACCAAATCGTGGATGAACAGGCCGACGAAGGTAGCCCCACCCGCGCCAGGGATAAATTCGGGCAGGTAATTGCCCATGGCATAGGTCAAAATAACCCAGATAAAAGCCACCGAGAAATACCACAGGCTGACATACATAGGCTGTTTGCTGCCAAATTGAAAAATGGGGGTCAGAAATTGGATGGCAATCAAAACCAAGCCAACCATTACCAATTCGTCAATGGGAAAGAGCCAGGTACCGTTGGCGGTAAAAGCGCCGGGAGTTTCACCCCACTCGACCGCTTGAGCATAGCCGGCCAAAATGCCCACCACCGTCCACAAGACAATGAACAGATAGACCCAGAAAATTAACCAGCCTAACAGATCATGCAGCACCCGGCGCTGTGTCAGCCGGGGAACGGCCCAATACAATGCGCCCAGGAAAACATTGACGATAAAGCCGTAGGCCACTCCATTGGTATGGATCATACGGATGCGCCCCGGCGAGAGAAACTCGATGCCTGGGAACGGGTACAAATTATTCAGTTGGAGCGCGTAGAAAATGCCCATCAGCATAGCGATAATCAAAAAGACAAAGCCGGCAATGATATGGGCCTTAACCAAGCCTAAATTAATAAGGGGCTTTATTGACGCGACAGGTTGAGCGCGTCTTTTGGCAACTGCTACAGTCATAGTCCTTTCCTCCTGGGTTACTTTTGCTCTGCTAAATAATTTGCCAGTGTATCAATCTGCTCCGGGGTCAGCCGGTCTTTAAAGTACTGCGGCATCACTCCCTGGGGACAGGGGCCACCCGGACATTCGGCGGCAGTAACAGCGGTGGGGTTTATAATAGACTCTTTAATTTGGTCTACACTCAGACGGCTGCCTACTTGAGTAAGGTTTGGCCCAATCCCACCCACAGCGCCCTGCTGATCAAGTTGGTGGCAGGCGTTGCAGCCGGCGTTGGCAAAAATCTCAGACGGAGTTGTTCCCTCGATAACAACACCGGCGGCCTGAACCGGCGCGGGTTCAACCCAGCCGCCTTCGCGCAGGCTTTTGAGGTAGGTTGTCACATCTCTAATTTCTTGGTCGGTGAGGAGGGGAAAAGCGGGCATGGCTGCGCCCTGGATGCCATTACGAATAGTTATTTTTAAGCTGTCATCCGAAGGTAACGGCCCTGCTTCACCAAAATAAAAGAATTTGAACTGGCCATTAACAAAATTTCTGGGTTTGGGGTTAAGAAAAATAGAAGCCTCGCCGTCACCCAGGCCCGTCTGCCCGTGGCAGCCAATACAATAAGTTTCGTAAACCCGCCTGCCACTGCTGCGCCGGTCTTCGCTGAAGACGTACCCCCGAAACAGGTCTGGGCTGATAATAACCATAAAGACCAGAACCAACGTTAGGCCGGCCAGCCAAGAAAAAATTCTTGTGACCATAAAAACTCCTCGCTCCTTTCAACTTAAACTAGATAGAATGTGACAATCCATAGCATCAAGTTGCCAATATTTAGTTTATTTGCAGCGCCGGCGATTAAGGGGGAAAGCGTTCAAGGTGGCTGTTGAAGCAAATTGTTCAACAAGAGGTATCACCGCAACCATTACTCTGTTTACTTGAATAAAACAGAACACGCGCGGGATTTCGGGCCATTATATTCAATTTTATTCTGTTGGCAAAATTATTGGGATAACTTACAGCATCGGCCGACGGGAAATATGGGCCATAGTATAACAGGTTCATCCGCTATCCAACAGTGAGAAATGTCATCAATCTTTAGTGAGGAATGTCACAGGGCCGGCATAATTTGCTGCGCCCAGGCTAACAACATTTCATCCTGATACCAGCCGGCCACAATTTGTAAACCCAACGGCAGCCCATCGAGACTGCCTGAGGGCAGGCTGATGGTAGGGAGGCCGGCATACGTCCAGGGTAAGTTCATAATCGGGTCGCCGGTGCTGTCAAGGGAGGCCGGAGCGACTCCCACCGCTGCCGGCGCAATCCAGGCCGACACGCCCTGTTCGGCCATTACTGCCGTCAGCTCCTGCCGCAACTGCTCCCGACCTGCACGGTAACGCTCGATTTGCTCAGGTGAAACCTGCTGCCCTCGTTCAATCAACGCCGCCGTTTTGGGGTGGTATAAACCGCTAAAGTCAGCATACCACTCACGATGTACCATGGCGGCCTCAGCGGCAGCTAAAGATTGATGGGCTGCGGCAATCTCTTCAAAATTAGCCATGATCTCTACGGGCCGCAGCTCAAAACCTGCCTGCTGCAATTTTTGCTGAACTGTCTGAAAATGGGCCAATCCTTCCGGGCTGGCTTTTTGCAAGTAAGGCCCCACTGGCAGGCCCAGTACCGGCGCTTTTTTCGCCTCATCGCCGCTGCCGGTCTCATCGTTCCACTCCCGGCACAATACCGCCGCCGCCAGGGTTGCATCGGCTACATCCCGGACAAAAAAGCCGACGTGATCGAGCGAGGGTGAAAAAGGAATAACCCCGACGCTAGAAATGCGGCCAAAGCTGGGCTTAAAACCAACCACACCGCAAAAAGCCGCCGGCCGCAAAATTGAACCAATCGTTTGAGTTCCCAACGCCAGCGGGCACAATCCAGCGGCTACGGCTGCAGCCGAACCGCTGCTCGACCCGCCGGGGGTATGAGCAAGATTATGAGGATTACGCGTTGGGCCAGGGGCAAAATAGGCAAATTCGGTAGTGACAGTTTTGCCCAGCACCAGCGCCCCCGCCGCTTTGAGTTGGGTGACACACTCGGCTTCCGGCCCGGTCAGCAGGTCGGGCGGCAGGCGCGAACCGGCCTGGGTAGGCATACCCTCCACATGAAAAATATCTTTGACGCCGATCAAAACACCGTATAAAGGAGGGCGAGCCGTCGGGTCAGGAAAACGCCCTTCGAGCGCCCGCATTTCCTGCCGGAGCCGGTCAAAGCGCCCTTTTTCAGGCAAAAAGGCTTGAATCTGGGCATTAACCGCCTCGAATTTAGCTTCCAGCGCCTTCAAATCTGTATCCACAAAACAGATCTCCTCCCAAAAAAGGTCTGCCTCATTTTACAATGCCAATCTATATACAGCAATTGTCTACTCACACATGTCATTTCGACCGAAGGGAGAAATCTCTGAGGTCGCTGTAGCGCGGTTGAGATTTCTCAGCCTACGGCCTCGAAATGACATGAAGGCTGAGCAGTTACCAGCAATTTACCCAACAACCCGCTGATGACATCTATCCGTTAGAAACATGACATCTGTCACTTAATTTATTTAAACGGAACAAGTAACATGAGAAGTGCGAGTATCTTTGAGTAAACTATTATTTCTCGCTCTCAACGGAGAGAGACAGCAACCCACAGCAAATTCCAGGTTGCTTATTATGTCAATGACCATGCTCTCCTCAAGGGTGTGGTCGTTTGTATTTTGAGGAGGCGCCTTGGCAAAAACCCCAACAGAATATTGTCAAGCGGTAATTGCTCAGGTATGTCATTTCGACCGAAGGGAGAAATCCTTAATGTCTATGTATCGCCCCGGGGATTTCTCGGCCTTTAGCCTCGAAATGACAGGGGAGTTGAGCAGTTATGTTAAGCGTTTATTTTTTCAGAGATGAAAAAGAAAAGGAGTGTTATATGGCTACTGCCGCTGTAGAACACAAAGATGAAAAGAAAATATCCGGTTATTTGCCCACCGACACCCCGCCGCTAGGGGCGATGCTCAGCCTGGGCTTTCAGCAGGTCTTAACCATGTTTCCGGCTACGGTTCTGGTGGCAATCTTGACCAAGTTTGATGTCGGCGTCACCCTGCTCGCCAGCGGGCTGGGCACGATTATCGCCCTGCTCGTGGCCCGGCGGCGCATTCCGATGTATTATGGCTCCAGCTTTAGCTATATTGCCGTCGTTATCACCACCATGAGCCTGTATGCCAACGACTGCTTTGGCGACCCCAACACTTTCTA
The DNA here is from genome assembly GCA_015075405.1 of Anaerolineales bacterium. Classification (GTDB taxonomy): domain Bacteria; phylum Chloroflexota; class Anaerolineae; order 4572-78; family J111; genus DSQQ01. Next base: position 783,863 of record JABTUK010000005.1, on the reverse strand, counting down.
CTGCGCCGAAGGGGTACGGATTGTCCAGGTCGGCATTATGGGCACTGCCGTCGTTGAAATTCTGGTTGGCCTGCTCATTATGCGAATTGGCAAAGCGGCCCTGGATAAAGTGCTACCGCCGGTTATCACCGGCAGTGTAGCGGTAGTGATTGGCATTGCCCTGGCTGGCGCGGCGTTGGGCATGGCCGGCGCGCACTGGGGTGTGGCTTTTATTACGCTCATCGTCACGGTCGCGTTCTCGGTTTACCTGCAAAATCGGGGCTTGCTGGGCATGTTGCCTATCTTGTTGGGCGCAATTGTCGGCTATGTGGTAGCCATTCCCTTTGGTCTGGTCAATTTTGGGCTGATTGCCGAGGCGGATTGGGTGCGCGTCCCCAACATTACCCTCCCGGCTTTCGAGGATCCGCGCGCTTGGGCTTCCATTTTAAGTATTGCCCTCATCGCCATTGCCACTATCCCCGAAAGCACGGCTCACCTCTATCAGATGAGCCTGTACATTGATCAACTGGCTAAAGAAATGGGTCGCCAACCGTTTGAAATCAAAAAGCTCATCGGCCTGAATTTGGTAGCAGATGGCGCTGATGATATGGTGGTTGGTTTTCTGGGCGGCTGCGCCGGCACCAACTACGGCGAGAACAACAGTCTGATGGCCATTACTCGCAACTATTCCGTGCCGGTTTTGATGGCGGCGGGCGTAATTGCCATTGTCTTGGGTTTTATCGGTAAGCTGGCCGCGGTGGTGAATACTATCCCGGTCGCCGTGACCGGCGGCCTGGCCGTTTATCTGTTCGGCGTTATCGGCATGCAAGGTATTGCCCTGATCCAATCCGAAAAGGTCAACTTGTTTGAGCCGCGCCAACTGGCCGTCGGGGCGATTATTTTGATTACGGGCATCGGCGGCAACCTGGCCTTGAAAGATGGCCTGTACCCCTTCGCCATCCCGGTAGTGTTCCCGAATGGCATTCCGGCCATTGTTTTCGCCGCTTTGGTCGGTATCCTGCTCAACCTACTCTTCCTGCTAGTGCCGCCCTCCCTCTTTGGGGTGGCTGAGCGAGAGAATATTAACTATAGTAGTTGAGCTAAAAATTATAGTGATGCGTGATACGTGATGCATAAAAACATTCCAAGTCACGTTTCACGCATCACGCATCAGAAAAATAGCTGGTATTAACAGTAATAAGACGATACGATCAAAATAAGGAGGTCATATCCTATGCCCAATCCAACCCCCGGACTTCCTGAGTTCGATTACCTGAAACCGGCCTCATTGGCCGAAGCCAGCCAGTTTCTGGCCCAACACGCGGGCGAGGCCCGCCCTTTTATGGGGGGAACAGACACGTTTGTGCGCATGCGTGACGGCTTTTGGAAAGAGAAATATCTTGTAGATGTAAAAAACCTGGATGGCATGAGCCAACTCAGCTTCGACCCAACCGCCGGGCTGACCATCGGCGCCTCGGTCAATATGAATCGAGTCGTCGCCTCGCCTGAGGTGAGAGAATATTACCCGGTTTTGGCCGAAGCGGCTCATACCGTTGCCAGTTATCAATTGCGGACGCGGGCTACCCTGGCCGGTAATATCTGCAATGCCTCGCCGGCCGGCGATACCATTGGCCCGTGCCTGGTTTTGAATGCCTCACTCCAGGTTCACGGGGTAGATGGCGTCCGCCGCGAGCCATTGAGCGCCTTTTTTGTGGGTCCCGGCAGAACCGTTTTGAAACCGGGCGATATTGTTACGGCGATTGTCTTCCCGCTGCCACCGCAAAATTACGCCGCCCGCTACATTAAACTGGGCCGCAATGCCATTGGCGACCTGGCCATTGTTGGCGTGACCGCCCTGGGCTACCCGGATAGCAGCACGCCATCGGGTTATTCTTTCCGGCTGGCCCTGGCTTCGGTTGCGCCGACGCCGTTTGTCCCTGCTCAGGTTCAAACGATTTTGGCCGAGAATCCCATCACCGAGGCCGTTATCGCTGAGGCCGCCGAGGCCGCGATGAACGCCTGCGCCCCCATTGACGACGTCCGCGGCAGCGCCCGCTACCGCAAGTTCATGGTCAGAAATTTGACCAAAAGGGCAATCACCGAAGTATGGGAGAAAATAAGTAGACGGTAAACAGTAAACAGCAGACAGGGGTTAATTTTCTTCTCCCCGTCTACCGTCTACCGACTACTGTCTACCTTCTTACCGGAGAATACTATGGCATTTCACCGAATTACCGTAACCATCAACAACGAGACTGAAATTGTAGATGTCCCCTCGAATATGACCTTGCTGCAAATGCTGCGCGAGAAATTGGTCTTGACCGGGACAAAAAACGGTTGCACCGCCGGGGAATGTGGGGCTTGCACCGTGATGCTGAACGGCGAGCCAGTTAATAGCTGCATTGTGCTGGCGGTCGAGTGTGACGGGACCGAAATTACCACTGTAGAAGGGCTGGCCCAAAACAGCCACCTCAGCCCCATCCAGGAAGCGATTATCGCTCAGGGCGGGGTGCAGTGTGGTTTTTGCACGCCGGGTGTATTAATTTCAGCCCAGGCCCTACTCAACCGCAACCCTCAACCCAGCGACTATGAGATTCGAGATGCGCTGGTCGGCAATCTGTGCCGCTGCACCGGCTATCTCCGCATCATCGAGGCGGTCAAAGCGGCGGCAGAACAGCAGAAAGTTGGGGCAGTTTAGAACATGTATTGCGTCTTGCGTGTTGCGTCTTCCGTTACTTATTGGACTTACACAGTTGACCAAGATAAAGAGCAGAATTTTCGGAATGAAAGAATAAAAATTCCTTAATTTTGTAGATTCTGCTCTGAATTACGCCATTTTCAATACTAACCGCGTAAGTCCTGTTATTCACAAAAGACGCAAGACGCAACACGTTTCTTATGGAGACAGCTATGCTTGTTAAAGAAACCATGACCGAAAAAACACCCGACCTCATTGGGGCCAGCGTACCGCGCCTCGACAGCCATGAAAAAGTGACCGGCGCGGCCCAGTTCACCGATGATTTGCAGTTTGGGCCGGGGCTGCTGTACGCTCGCATCAAACGCAGTCCCCACCCCCACGCCCTGATTAAATCTATTGACATCAGCCGGGCCAAAGCCTTGCCGGGGGTCAAAGCCGTTGTCACCGGCGAGGATTTCCCCGGTTTTATTGGCCTGTATCTGAAAGACCGCTACATTTTTGCCCGCGACCGTGTCCGCTACGTCGGCGAGGCGGTAGCCGGGGTGGCCGCCATCAGCGAAGCGGTGGCCGAAAAGGCCGTCGAATTGATCAAGATAGAGTATGAACTGCTGGAGCCGGTGCTCGACCCCGAATTTGGGGCCAGCCCTGAAGCGCCGCTCATCCATCCCGACTTGGGTAATTACGAAGTCGTGCCTTTCATCTTCCCCAGGCCCGGCACCAACATCTCCAACCACTTCAAAATTCGCAAGGGCGACCCCGACAGCGCCTGGTCGCAATGCGCCGCCATCGTTGAACACAAGTACCACATTCCGCACGTGCAGCATGTTCCCCTCGAACCGCACGTGGCGGTAGCCAAAATGGATGAGCAGGGCAAAATTACCCTGTGGAGTAGTTCCCAATCGCCGTTTGCCCAGCGCAATCTCATTGCCAAATCGTTGGGTATCTCCCAGAGTGATATGCGCGTCATCGCCCCGTATGTGGGCGGCGGCTTTGGCTGTAAGGCCGGGGTCAGCATGGAGGCCCTGGCTGTAGCCATTGCTATGAAAACCAAAGGCAGGCCGGTCAAGCTTTTACTGACCCGCGAAGAGGAATTTTATACCGCTTTTGTCCGGCAGGGGTTGGTTTCAAAAATTAAGATTGGCTGTGATGCCCAGGGTAAACTATTGGCCATGGAAAACACCATGTACTGGGATGGCGGCGCTTCGACCGAGTATGGGGTCAATATCACCCGCGCCGGCGGCTATAGCAGCAGCGGCCCTTATGAAATTCCAAACGTCAAAACCGACAGTATGTGCGTCTACACCAATCATCCGGTCGGAGGGGCCATGCGCGGCTTTGGTATGCCGGAACTTCACGCCGGGTTGGAGCAGTGCATTGACGAACTGGCCCGCGAAATCAAGCTGGACCCGGTGCAGTTCCGCCGGCTCAACTGCCTCAAAACGGGCAGTATTGTCGTCACCGGCAGCAAGATGCACCCCACCGGCCTGCCGGAGTGCATTGATAAAGTGGCCGAAGCGATTCGCTGGGAGCACAAAGCGCCGGCCAGTTCGCCCACCAAGCGGCGCGGCAAGGGCATTGCCCTTATGTGGAAAGCGCCGGCTATGCCGCCCAACCCCGGCTCCAGCGCCGTCATCGAATTGAACGAGGATGGCACGGTGACGCTGGCTGTCGGGGGACAGGAGATTGGGCAGGGGACCTTTACGGTCATGGCCCAAATGGCCGCGGCCACCCTCGGCGTGCCCTACGAGTGGATTCGGATTGCCGGGCCGGTGGACACCCAATACAGCCCTTATGAATGGCAAACCGTCGCCAGCCGTTTGACCTGGAGCATGGGCAATGCGGTGGTCAATGCCGCCCGCGATGCCCGCGAGCAAATTCTCAACGTGGTAGCCCAGGCCTGGAATGAGCAGCCTGAAGATTTGGACATTATCAACGGTGAGGTTGTTTCCTTTAAAAGTGAAGAAACTATCTCGCTCAAAGATATTGTGATTTATGGTCTGCCCAAGCCCAACGCCAGCGGCTGGATCGGCGGGCCGATTGTGGGTCGAGGCAATTTTATGCCCACTTATGTGACCGGCCTGGATTTTGAAACCGGCCAGGGTGAGCGGGCCGTCGTGCACTACACCACCGGCGCTCAGGCGGTCGAATTGGAAGTAGACCTGGAGACCGGCAAAATCGAAATTCTGCGGGCGGCTGCGGCGTTTGATTTGGGAAAAGCCATCAACCCGGAGTTAGCCAAAGCCCAGGTCGAAGGCGGATTTGTCCAGGGGATGAGCACAGCCCTGTTTGAAAGTCTGCAATTCAAGGGCGGGGTGCTGCAAAACCCCAGCTTTGTGGATTATCGCATTGCCACCAGCGCCGACGCGCCGCCCCAAATTGACTCCATCTTGGTCGAAGTGCCGCAGGATGACGGTCCCTTTGGGGCGCGCGGGGTTGGCGAGCATCCCATGGTGCCCACCATCCCGGCTATCGCCAACGCTATCTATGATGCTATTGGCATACGAGTGGGTTCACCCCCCTTTACCGCCGAAAAAGTTTATCTGGCCATGGTTGAGGCGGGGGCACTGGGTCCGTGATATGGGACTTTAGATGAACACAGATAGGCCCAGATAAAAAATAAAACTTTAAAAATTATCTGTGGTAATCTGTGTCTATCTGTGGACTCAAAAGAAGGCGCACCGGCTGAAGTCAGCCAGGTATCTTCTTTCACAAAAGCAGCCCCGGCCTTTCAAGGGCCTGCTTCAACGCGGCCAAAAATCGCCCGGCGATAGCCCCGTCAATGACCCGATGATCGGCGGTGAGGGTGAAGCTGGCCATAGGCTTGACCACAATCTGCTCGTCCTCGGTCACAATGGCCCGCTTCACCGTGCGGCCCACGGCCAGAATGGCGGCCTGGGGCGGGTTGATGATCGCGGTAAAGGTCTCCACGCCGAACATGCCCAGGTTGGAGATGGTAAAAGTGCCGCCGCGCAGCTCTTCGGGCCGCAGTTTGCCTTCGCGGGCGCGGGCGCCGAGATCATTGAGTTGGGCGGCGATGTCGGCCAGGCTCAGGCGGTCGGCCCCGAAAATCACCGGCACGATCAGGCCGGCCTCAACCGCCACCGCCACCCCGATATTGACCTCGGCCCATTCCAGAATGCTGTCCCCGTTGAACGAGGCATTGACCTCCGGCTGGCGGGCCAGCACCCAGGCGCAGGCTTTCACCAGCAGCGCCGTCAGGGTGACGCGCGGCCCCTCGGAACCGGCGGCCCGCGTGTCGTCTACCATTTGCTGCGCCCGGCTCATCTCGACCTCCAGGCTGACGGTAAACTGCGGAATATCGCGGGCGGCGGACGTCAGCCGCTCGGCGATGGTGCGGCGCATGCTGCTCAGGGGGACGGTCCGCCGCAGGGCCGGCTGTCCGGCGGAGCTAACCACCGGCGCAGGCTGCGGCTCGACCGGGGGGGGTGTTGGGACAGAGGGCTGGACCGCTGCTGCCGCCGCCTGCCGAACATCTGCCGATTGGATGCGGCCGCCCGGTCCGCTGCCGCTCACAGCTTGCAGGTCAAGCTGCAACTCACGGGCCAGCCGCCGGGCTGCCGGGACCGCCCGAATTTTGCCGGGTGGGACTGCCTGGCTCCCCAGGTAACCCGTCACATCGGCCCCTCTGACCCGCTCGCCGGACGCGCCGGGGGAGACGGATTGCAGATTGAGATGGTGCGCTGCGGCGATGCGCTGGGCCAGGGGCGTCGCCTTGACCTGGCTCTCGGCAGCCGAGGCGACCGGCTGGGGTGCTGCTACGACGGTCGCAGATTGGGCCGGACTCTCACCCGGCAGGACCTCGCCCGGCTTGAGCAAATAGGCGATGACCTGACCGATGGGCACCACGTCGCCGGGGCCGGCCTTGATCCCGGCCAAGATGCCGGCCGCCGGAGCTTCGACTTCCATCGTGACCTTGTCGGTTTCAATCTCCAGCAGCGGCTCCCCTTTTTCCACCGTGTCGCCTTCATTTTTGAGCCAGCGGGCCACGGCGCCGGTCTCCTGGGCCATTTCAAATTTGGGCATGATTACTTGTTTAGCCATGTTGTATCATCCCGTCAGATTTGATATTTAACGAGCTTGCGGGCCGCTTCGACGATATTTTCCACCTGCGGGACCATCGCCCGCTCCAGGGTGCGGTTGTACGGCACAGGCACGTCGGCCCCACCCAGGCGGACAATCGGCGCTTCCAGGTAAGCAAAGGCCTCACTCTGGCCGATCATCGCCGCGATTTCGCCGCCAAAGCCGCCCACCAGCGGGGCTTCGTGGACGACGACCAGCCGGCCCGTTTTCTTGACCGAGGCGGTGATGGTGGCTTCATCGTAGGGCTTGAGCGTGCGCGGGTCAATCACTTCCACCTCGATCCCTTCTTTGGCCAACTGTGCCGCCGCTTCCAGGGCGCGGGGGACCATCACGCCAATGGCAACGATGGTCAGGTCGGTTCCGCTGCGCTTAATATCGGCCTGTCCCAGCGGAATAATGTAAGGTTCATCCGGCACAACGCCCTTGGTTTTATACAGCAGCTTGCTCTCGACAAACATAATCGGGTTGTTATCGGCGATGGCGGCCAGCAGGAGGCCCTTGGCGTCATAGGGGGTGCTGGGCATGACCACCCTCACCCCCGGCACATTGATAAACCAGGCTTCCAGGCTCTCGGAGTGCTGGGCCGCCGCGCCGGTGCCTGAGCCGGCCGGAAGGCGCATGACCATCGAAACGTGGGCTTTGCCGCCAAACATATAGCGGATTTTGGCCCCTTGCAGCACAATCTGCTCCATCGAGAGGGTCACAAAATCCATAAACTGCATCTCGGCAATAGCCCGCATGCCGGTCATCCCGGCCCCAATGGCCGTGCCGGCAATATTATTTTCGGAAATCGGTGTATCGCGGACCCGTTCCGGGCCAAAGCGGTTAACCAAGTCCCCGGTAACGCCAAACGCACCGCCGTAGGCCCCGATATCTTCGCCCAGCATAAACACCCGATGATCATGTTCCAGGGCCAGGGCCATCGCCTCGCGCAGCGCTTCGGCATAGCTGATTTCGCGCGTGCCGGGCGGCGGATTGATCGGCGTTTGCGGGCCAAAGGTCTCTTGAATCCAGCGGGGTAAAACCTGGGTTGGGTTTGCCAGAACCTCCGGCTCTTCATAATAGACATACTTGGTTAAATCTGAGACGGCCGGTTCGGGCTGAACGAGGGCATATTCGATAGCATTTTGAATCTCGGTCTCGGCTTTTTCTTTTAACGCCTGACCTTCAGCCTCCCCGAGATACCCATGATTGATCAACCAGTTTTGATAGCGGGGAATCGGGTCACGCTCCATCCATTCTTTGACTTCTTCCTTGGTGCGGTAGACCTGCTTATCGCTCTTGGAATGGCCCAGGTAACGGTAAGTGACCAGCTCCACCAGCGAAGGGCCTTCGCCGCGCCTGGCTCGGGCTACGGCCTCTTTGACGGCCTCATAAGAGGCAAGGGTGTCCATTCCGTCAACCGTGTGGCCGGGCATACCGTAAGCCACCGCCCGGTCGGCCACGTGCGCTACGGACAGGGAGCGTTTGACGGACATGGACATGGCGTACTGGTTATTTTCGCACACAAAGATGACCGGCAATTTCCAAATGGAGGCCATATTCAGGCTTTCGTGAAAATTGGCGGTATTGGTCGCGCCATCGCCAAAAAAGCAAACCACCACCCGGTCCAAGCCCTGTAACTTACTGCTCAAACCGGCCCCCACCGCCAGGGGTATCCCGCCAGAGACGACGCCGTTGGCCCCCAAACTGCCCAAAGTGAGGTCGGCCATGTGCATCGAACCGCCCCGGCCCAAACAAACGCCGGTTTCTTTGCCCAGCAGTTCGGCCATCATATCATTGATATTTTGCCCCTTGGCAATGGCATGGCCGTGTCCCCGGTGGGTGGAGGTAATCAAATCATCCGGGCGCAGAGCGGCAATCGCGCCTACCGCGGCGGCTTCTTCGCCGCTGCACAGGTGCATGGTCCCGTGGACATTTCCGGCGGCGTACTGCTCAAAAGCCGCCTCCTCAAAGGTGCGGATGAGGTACATTTGGTATAACATGTTGACCAGTTTTTCCGCCGGCAGGTCAACTGTCTGCTCTCTTTCAATGGTCATGGTTGGTTGAGTCATAGATAGATTGCTCCTTCGTAAATAGCCCTCACCCCCAACCCCTCTCCCAAAGGGCGAGGGGAGAAAGCCAAGAGTCCCCTCCCGGTGGGAGAGGGTTAGGGTGAGGGCGAATTTTCATTATCGGTGGCGTGCTCTAGCTCGTGAACACTCCTCTAAAAATAAAGATGCGATGACACGTGAGGCGATGAGGCGAAATATTCTTCGTGTCACCGCGTTATCGCCTCCTCGCCTCATTTTCATCAGAGGTGGTGTGCCACAGGCTCATGAACACCCCTTTTCAAACTTTTCTAATACGCGTGTTGCCACTTCCTCGTCTGTGATAAGCCTGTTTAAAAATCTGCCTTTCACCATGCCGTAAACCGGCAGGATTTTACTTTCCGTAGCCGCCAGGCCGATGGTAATAGGGATATTCTTAAGGTCTTCGGGGCTGAGCGCCACCACCCGCCGGGCGTAATCGGACGCGCAGAGTTGGCCGCCGGCGGTGTAGATATGGGCCAGAATTTCGCCCACTCCTTGTTCCCGCTCCACGATTTCGGTCATGTGGCTGGGTTCAAGCGAGGTGAACTGAAAGTAGCTGGATGAAATCGGCGTCACCGCGCCGATACCAACCAGGGCAATCCGCGCCTGCCGGGCCAGGGCTAAAATATCACCTACCTGGCGCAGACCCAGCACCGCCTCTCGCTCCTCTGGCGAGTCAACAAAGGCCGGGGCATGCAGTTGATGAGCCTGGCCGCCCAGCCTTCGGGCCAGTTCTGCCACCAGATAATTCAGGTTGGTATGGTGCATCCCCTGCACCCCGCCAATCGCCGGTACCACCTGTACCTCGTAGGTCCGCTCCGGTTGAATCGCCTGAACCAGGGCCTCTACCGTCCGGCCGCCGCCCATACAGATAATATCGCCATCCCGGATGTGGCGCAGCAAATAGTCAGCGCCCACACTGCCAATCGTCTGGAGCAGGGACGTGGTATCGGCCGTCAACGCGGGGACAACCACGGCATCCTGTAGGCCGGTAACGGTGAGCAGCCGCTTTTCGAGTTCAAAACTATTAAGGTACGGCGTATGAATTTTGATTTCTACCAAGCCCTGGTCACGGGCCTGTTTCAGCAAACGGTTCACCTTGGGCGTAGACAGGTTCAAGTCTTGAGCAATATCGGCCTGACGTTTACCATCCAGGTAATATTGAGTTAAGATAGAATTTATTAACCGGGCTGTTTTGTAATCTTCCATGGCGTCTAAATACCTAGGGGTAAGATCAAACGTAACTGCTCAGGCATGTCATCCATTCGACAAGCTCAGGACAGGTTTCGACCGAAGGGAGAAATCCCCCATGCCTATGTGAGGCTGCTAGGGATTTCTTTTAGAGAAATATTGAAATTTATTTCTTTTACTGAATTTTATTCCACTATAAAATATCATAATCTGGCAAGCTTGTCAAAATCTGATGGTTGAGTCGATTTCCGGCTTAAAAAAAGTCTTTTGATGTTATAATAATCAAAATTCGGTTCAGGGGAGGAGAGCAATGAGGCAAACATTCCTATTCAGGCAATGGGTGGCATTGGGGCTGGTGATTTGCCTGGCCGGCCTGACGGGTCGAGCGATGGCCCAGCAGCCGCAGGACAGTCCGGCCGCCATCGGCACAACTTTCACTTACGAAGGACGTTTGGCCGATGCAGACGGCAACCCTCTGGAGGGGGTCTACGACTTTCAATTCAAAGTTTACGATGCGCCCAATGGCGGCAATCAGCTTGGGGCGACGGTAACCAGTGATAATGTGACGGTGCTGGATGGCCGCTTTACTGTGCCACTGGATTTTGGTGGGCGCGTCTTTACCGGCGATTTCCGCTACCTGGAAATTGCAGTACGGCCCGGCAAACGCCTCGACGCTTATACGCCCCTCCCCGGCCGCCAGCAACTGCCGGTGGCCCCCTATGCCCTGGCCCTGCCCAACCTCTGGACCGAACCCAACTCGACTAGTCCTAACCTGATTGGCGGCCACCGTGATAACAGCGTCACCCGCGGCGCACTCGGCGCGACCATTGCCGGCGGCGGCGCGCCGGGCCAAACCAACCGCATCACCGACGATTACGGCGTGGTCAGCGGGGGTCACAACAACCAGGCTGGTAACAATACCGGTCTCACCAGCGATGCGCCCTTTGCCACAGTGGGCGGCGGCTTAGCCAACAACGCCTTCAATGCCTATGCAACGGTAGATGGCGGCTGGCTCAATCGGGCCGGCGGGCCGTTCTCAACCGTTGGCGGAGGCAGTCAAAACAAAGCTAACCATATTTACGCTACGGTCAGCGGCGGGCTAAATAACACTGCCGGCGCTCCCGGCGCGACGGTGAGTGGCGGTTGGCTCAACAACGCCACCAACATCTACGCCACCATTGACGGCGGCTACAGCAACAAGGCCAATGAAATTTATGCGGCAGTTGGGGGAGGCAGCTACAATACGGCCGGCGGCTCCTGGGCGGTAATTGGCGGCGGGTATAATAACTATATCGGTGGCGCTTACAGTGTTGTCCCTGGCGGCCAGAATAACCGAGCCGAAGGTGATTTCAGCTTTGCCGCCGGGCAGCAAGCCAAAGCCAATAGCCCCGGCTGCTTTGTGTGGGCCGACGCCAGCAAGACCGACTTACCTTGCAACATTCCCAACCGCTTTATGGTCCGGGCTATTGGCGGAGTCTATTTTTTCACCAGCGTGGATCAGAACTCGGGCGCAGCCCTGCCGCCCGGCAGCGGCTCCTGGGCTACCTGGAGCGACCGCCAGGCCAAAGCCAATTTTGCGCCGGTAGACAGCCAGGATATTTTGACTCGCCTGGCCGATCTGCCCATCCAAACCTGGAATTACAAAACACAAGAACCAGCGATTCGCCACATCGGGCCAACCGCCCAGGATTTTCAGGCGAATTTTGGCGTCGGGGAAGATGAGCGGCACATCAGCACGGTGGATGCCGATGGGGTGGCTCTGGCGGCGATTCAAGGGTTGTATCAGCTTACACAAGAGCAAGCGGGGCGAATTGAGACTTTACAGCGGCAAAACGCAGAGTTGGAAGCTCGGCTGACGATGCTGGAAGAATTACTTAAAAACCAAAGAAGTGGAGAGTAGACCGGCGCCAACCGTTTAAAAATATTTCTTCTCTCTAAAGCACAGTGAACAAATCCTGGTCATCTTCTTGAACTAGTTCCACCCCTTCAACATCCAAAACAATTTGCCTGGCTTTATTCCGCAAAGCCGCCCGAGCTTCAACCGTCTCGCGGGTGGCCTGGGCAATTTCTTGGCATTTTTGCTGATCTTTGGGAATGGGAATTAGTAATTCAAGAATTCGATTACCTAAGGTGTCTATAATATCTTGAGTAAATTGTTTGGCTCGAATTTGCCTTTTGACAACCGGGGAATTTAAGCAGGCAAAGAGTAGCCAGGTGTCAAGCTGCTCGGGTTTGCGAACACGAATTTTGTAGATGTGGCTTTGAAAGAGAATCCGCGTATCGCTTTCGGTGACGATGGCGCTTGTTCCAATGAGGTAAGTGCCATCGCGCACCATCAAAATATCTCCGGCTTTCACATCAAGTTTTGTTTTGAGGGAGTCGTAAAGCTCTTCGCTGACCCCCTGCTTGGGGTCAGTTTTTAATTCCCAGTTAGAGATATCGGAGGTGCGAATAAAAGGAATTGGCCCTGTACCGTAAGCCATTTTCCCTACCTCTACTCCAGTCGTCAGGCTGATAATACCTTTTTCAACTAACTCCCCCATTAGTACCAATTTGTGAGTTTCCGCCAAACGCTGTAAATATTCGGTCAATTCGGGATCATAATATTTGGGCACAAGGATGCGATTTTTAATTTGCTCCGGTTGAAGCAAAAAACCGAGATGATCCTGTTTGATTGGCTGGCCTTCGCGCATTAGTTGGTGATACCTTTGAGCAATAATCGGCACATCATCAAGTAATACAAGTTTACCTTCTGAGTTTTTGCGAAACGTTGGGTTGCCTCTTGAATCGTGGCCGCACCATTTAGCATCGGCCATAAAAAACGCTGGGACATTGTCATCTGCCCCCGCACCTTTTTCCAGAAAAAGAGCGCAAACTTTGGTATGGGTTCCCCCCTTGCCGCTGGTTTTGAAGAGAGATTCGGGTAGAGTTATGACTGCTTTGAGGGCGGCCTGGTTAAGTAACCAAGTCAATATCGGAGTATAAGAGGGGTTGCCTAATAGGCTTTCAGGCAGCACAATGCCTAAACGTCCCCCCGGCTTCAAAAACTGCAAGCAACGCTCCAGGAATAGAATTTGGGGAGATTGATCGTCGTGAAGGGTGCTGGTTTTTTCACTATGGCCGGTAGTTTTATCCTTTTTCCATTTATATCCCAAATCAAACTGAGCCAACACTTGCTGACCTTTGATGGGGATTTTTGTGCCAAAAGGCGGATTGGTCATAACCACATCAAAGGCGCCCAATTTAATAGCATCACGGGTGGTATAATGCCATTCGTCGGGCGGTAGCAAGGCATTTTCGCAGAATACACCGCCGCGCCCATCACCGATAATCGCCATATACGCCTTGGTCACTTTTGCCAGAAAAGAGTCTTTATCAATGCCGCGAAAATAGCGGGTGGCGATATCGCGTTTCTTTCTCTCCAATAAGGCCTCACCCCAGCCTTTTTCAATAGCTTGAGCCTCTAGTTTTTTCCAGACGTGCTCCAAAGCCATAATCAGAAATCCGCCCGAACCCGATGCCGGATCTAAAATCATGTTGCCCGGTTCGGGATCGAGAATGTCAACTATCATGCGCACCACATTGCGCGGGGTAAAAAATTGGCCTTCACCTCCTCGCAAAGCCGGCCCAATAAAAACCTCAAAGGCGTCCCCAATCGCGTCACGCTCAGCTTCGGTGATGCAATAATTTTGTAGCTCACCCACAACATAGGCCAGATTTTCGGCGTCTAAGGTAATCGCATCTCGTTCCGAAAAAACATCCGCATATTCTGGCTTGACCTCATTTTCAAAGAAATTAATAATGCGCTGTCGCACTTGTTCGGCTGTTTCATTGTGACCGCTGCGGAATTTAACAATTTCATTCTGCCCGGTGTTAACTTCGTCATAGATTTTACAAAAGAGAATACTAACAATCTCTTGCGCCAGAGCTTCATCACGAGTGATACCGGTAACATTTCCGGCCAAATGGTTACGAATGTCTCGAAAAACGGCTTTGAGATTTGAGGGGCGTTTAAGGTCTTTGCGGTGAAATCGCCCAATATCTTCTATCCGCTGGCCAAAACGAGGAATATTCGGCAGTTCTTCATAGGTTTGCCGCCCATCCTTATGAACAATCTTTCTCAGGTAGATATGATCCTGACCGTTGAACCAAACCCCCACTTCGGCGGGACTCAGGCTCATATAAACTTTTAGTTGAGCTAAACCGTCATTGCGATTCTTTTTCTTACACTCGACAATCAAAAATAGATTTTCTTCAATCTTGTTGTTAGATAAAAAAACGGCAATATCTACCGGATAAGATTTTTCCTCATCGGAGGGCCGCTTACGGACTCTGAATTGTGGCCGAGTTTGGATATAGTTTTGAGGATAACCATAATCTTCAACCAAGCGCTGGGCAAAAACTTGAACGGCTTCGATTTCTTCAGGGGTGGCTTTGACCTGTTCGCCGGAAATGTAATCAATGACGTAACCAGGCTTTATTTCGGGGATTGTCACACCCATACTCCATTTAGATCAAATTAAACTCAGGCACACACACAAATGTTCTATTCGATTTTACCACAATAAGGGGATAATAGAAATTACTGAACTAACAGAAGCGGAGAGCAGGGCGATAATTTCGTATTGCGTCTTGCGTGTTCCATTTTTTTCACGCAAGACGCAACACGAGTCCCTAAGTTTTCCTAATCCTTCTCATACGGCTGTCCATCGGCCGCTGGAGGGATGGACTGGCCGATAACGCCGGCTAAAACGACCATCGTTACAATGTAAGGGGCCATGAGCAGAAACTCGCTGGAGATGGGCACTTGCTGGATGCCCAGCCCTTGCAGTTTCACCTGAAGGGCGTCGGCAAAACCAAAAATAAGCGAAGCCCCAAACGCACCGAAGGGAGTCCACTTGCCAAAAATCATGGCTGCCAGGCCGATGAAGCCTTTACCGGCGGTCAACAGTTCGTCAAAGCGGCCCACCGAACCGATGGTAAAGTAGGCCCCGCCAATCCCGGCGACCATGCCGCCCATAATCACATTGATATAGCGCATCTTGAAAACATTCACCCCTAGCGTATCGGCGGCTTTGGGGTGCTCACCCACCGCAATGGTACGCAATCCCCAGCGGGTGTAAAACAGCATTATATGGACAGCGATAACCAAAATAAAGAGGATAAAAATGATAAAACTGTTTTCAAAAAGGAGCGGGCCGATAATGGGAATACTGGACAACCCTGGAATCTGTAAGGTTTTGAAAGTGCCACTGCTGTTAATTTCCTGCATCGGTTGCAGAAAACGCTGGCTGAGAAAACTGGTCATTCCGGCTGAAAAAATATTAATCACCGTACCGCTGATAATCTGATCTACCTTAAATTGGATCGAAAGCCAGGCGTGGAAAGCAGCCAGCAGCCCGCCGATTAAAATTGCCCCCAGCAAGCCTAATAATAAATGCCAGGGTACAGCATCTGAAAGATTGGCCGCCTCAAGGCTCTGCCCCAGACTGACCAACCAGGCCGGAAAGAGCGGTTCGCCGGTGGCTTTGCTAACGGCATTGTAGTTACGAAAGATACTGGAGACCACTACCGCGGCCATTGCCCCGCTCAGCATCATGCCTTCGATGGCAATATTGACCACCCCGGCCCGTTCGCACAAAATACCACTCAATGCGCCAAAGGCAATCGGGGCGGCCCGCAGCAGCGAGGCTGAAATCATGCCCAACAGATTCATGGACTCGCCGCGAGCGGCCCAGGTGAGAAAGGCAAACACAAAGATCAAGGCCACAATCAACAGGGCCAGATTAACCCGTTTGAAGCCTCGGGCCAGTTGCCAGCCACCGGCAAATGCTACCACCACCGCCAGCCCCCACAGGGTTTGTTGGGTGGGCAATACCCAATCCTCCAGACGCGGCGCGTTGGTTCTGGCTCCGGGGTTTAAACCAAACCGGGTGGTCATGTCGGCGGTACTGTTCAGGGCAAAGGCCACCACAATAACCAGGGCGACCAGCAGAAAGAAGATGCCCATCCCCACACTGCGCCTATCTCTTATTGTAGGGAAAACTTTGGTGGAAAGTGCGGCTGTACTCACTCAGTTCCTCCTGGGTAAGAGACGAGGTCCAGTGAGGCGAGGAGGCGAGAAAAATATTTAACAGCCCCACCCTCAATATATCCTCGTCCTGTTATAGTTTTTATTCCTGTCTCTTTTCGCCTCTTCGCCTCTTCGCCTCTTCGTCTCATCACGCGCCCCACCCGCGGGTAAAGGTGGCCTCTTCCGCCTCTGATTTGACCCTGACCCGATAAACCCAGCGCACAATGGACGGGGCGGCGATAAAGACAATGACCAGGGCTTGCACAATGGAGATGATGTCTATCGGAATACTGGCGATGGACTGCATGCGGGTAGCGCCGTTGCGGAGCGTACCAAATAACAGGGCCGCCAAAACCACGCCCAGCGGATGGCTTTTGCCCAGGAGCGCCAGGGCAATCGCATCAAAACCGTACCCGGAAGAAAACCCCCCGGCCAGGAAGTGGTTAAGTCCCAAAACCTCATTGGTTCCGGCCAGTCCGGCCAAACCGCCGCTAATCGCCATCGTCAAGACGATGATCCGGGTGATTTTGATGCCGCCGTAGCGGGCAGCATTGGGATTAGCCCCGACAGTGCGAATTTCAAAGCCGAGGGTTGTTTTGAACAGCAGCCACCAGATGATAAAGGCTGTCAGCAGGGCCAGAAAAAAGCCCCAGTGAAAACGGTAGCCTTCAAAAAGCTGCGGCAAATAGGCGCTGGGAAAAATCTCGGCGGTGACGGGTCTATCGCCGCCGGGCCGGCGCAGGGGGCCGGTAAAAGCCCAATCAAAAAAGCGAAAGGCAATATAGTTCAACATGATGGTGTTGATAACTTCGTGGGCGCCGGTTTTGGCTTTGAGAATACCGGGAATGGAGGCGTACAACGCACCTCCGATCATGCCACCCAATAAAGCCAGGGGCAAGTGGATAACGGCCGGCAATTGAAAACTGTAGCCAATAATCACCGCCACCGCCGCCCCCACCAATAACTGCCCCTCACCACCGATATTAAACAGGCCACCCCGAAAGCCAACGGCCACGGCCAGGCCGGCAAAAATGTAGGGCGTCGCCGCAACCAGGCTTTCGCTGATAGCGCCAGGTCCCCCCAATGAACCCGAAAATAAAGCCCCGTAAGCTACCGCAATACTTTTCCAGATGGCGGCCAGGCCCGCGCCCAGGCCGCCTTCTCGAAAAGCGGCATAAACGGCGGCATCGGTGACGACAATGATAATCCCCCCAATCACCAAAGCGGAAAACACTGCCAAAAGCGGGATCAGGAGATTATCTAAAAGCCCTTTGAGCCGGTTTGGGGCCTGGGGTTCTTTACCTTTGGTTGTGGTGGGGGTTACTTTGGCGCTTGCTTCCATAGATTTTCCCTTGATCTCTCCAGATTTCTCCTGGATATTCTTATGAGCAACATTATTCGCTGAACAGATTTGCCACTTTTAAAGCAAATCCTTCCAGAGTACCTTCACCCTGCACAACATCATTTTCACCATATTTCCGTGCCTCGGTCCTGGAACGATAAACAAATATGGCTTTATTTTCTGGCTCAACAATCCAAACCCATTGAACCCCGATTTGAAAATATTCCTCTAGTTTTTGCTGCACTTCTTGCCAGCGGTCGTCCGGTGACATTATTTCAATTACCAACTCTGGAGCAACTTCTAAAAAACCTTTTGCCGGACGGCGCGGTGAGCGATTTTTTGAAATGAAGGCTACATCTGCTCCTCGTACTCGATCCGGTTGGCGGCGAATATAAATACCTACTTCTCCTCCCAATACCCAGCCCAACTTTTTGGATCTTACAAAGTTATTTAATTCAGCCCCCACATAAAACTCAATATAGGCATGTTCGCCTCCAGTGGGACTCATTGGCACGATCCTCCCGTCAATTAATTCACAGCGACCAATATCACCCATAGCCAGCAACTCTTCACCGGTAATTAGTTTAACTGGGGGATCAGCTATCATCTCTCGCATAATTACACCTGAACTATTCGCCTCAAATTTATCTTAACGCCGCAGCAACGCCAGTACATAATCTAAAAACCCTTCAATATCTACCTTATCGGCTGCGCGGACAAGCCGGCCCTCTTCAACCTCTTTGATTCGCCCCGCGCTCGGCCCGGCAGCGACAACTTCCGTCTGGGCCTCACGAAACGTGATAAATTGAGGGCCACCCAAATAGCCCGTGGTCAGCGTGTCCCACATGTGATAAACATACTCGTAGCTGGGAATCGTCCCTAATGTCAGCGCCCAACATTGCCCGGCCAAATCAGAGAGAGGGTAACGCCGCTGCCGGGCCAGCCGCTGCAAAAAGTCGCGTGTCACCGGTACATGGTTGGTGGCATCGAGCGGGAAGATGGTCAGCGGGACGCGCGATTGCCACAAGGTATGGGTGGCCGGCGGGTCCCAATAAGCGTTCCATTCAGCGCTGCCATCGTGTTCGTAATCACGCACATTGCCCTCTACGCGCAGGGCGCCGCCCATCCAGACCACTTCTTCAATTTTTGCAGCCAATTCCGGTTCCAGGGACAAAGCCATAGCCAGGTTGCTAACCGGCCCGGTGATAAGCACCGTCAGCGGTTTGGCCGCGCTTCGCAGTTTTCGAGCAATAAATTCGTGGCCTGTCTCAAGCACGGGGGCGGGCAAGGTTTCTTCGCTCTCATTAAGGATCGGCAGGGCCTCGATAGGATAAACGTGGGCGCGCCAGACTCGCGGGAAAGAATGAACGCCGTGCAGCGCCCCCTGGCTGACTTCAATATCAAGCCGGTTAAAAAACCGTAGAATTTTAAGCGTACTGGCGGTAGCCGGCCCGATAAAACAATCTGCCGGCGTGACGACCACCCCCACCAGTTCGATGTGGGGCATCGCCAGAACCATCATCAACGACAACAGATCGTCCACCCCGCCATCGTGGTCAAACAAAACTAGCCGCTTCCTGGGCGAGTCGCTCACACAACCTCCATAACGTAAAACCTTTGAACATTCAACATTATAACACTACTTCCACATCAACCTCAGCCGGCTCGCCTTCGCCCTCGCTGGGCAAGTCGGCAGGGCGATGCCCGGCCATCAGCAGGCCCAACTGTTCTTTAGTGACCAAATTGGCCGGCAGGATGTCCACAATTTGACCCTCAAACATCACCGCAATCCGGTCGCTCAAGGCACGAATTTCATCCAGTTCGGTTGAAACAACCAAAACCGCCGCGCCCTCGTCTCGCTTGGCGATAATCCGGCCATGAATGTACTCAATCGAGCCAACATCGAGGCCGCGGGTTGGCTGCGAGGCAATAAGCAGCTTGGTGGGCCGGGAAAATTCGCGGGCCACAATCACCTTTTGTTGGTTGCCGCCGGAGAGCGTTTTAGCCGTTGCCTCGATGGAGGGCGTGCGCACATCAAAATCTTCAACCAATTTAGCCGAAACCCGATTGACCTTTTCTTCATCTATCACCACGCCTTTGGCAAAGGTGTTGTAGTAGGTATTCAGCATCATGTTATCTTTGATCGGGAAGCTCAACACCAGCCCGTCGCGCTGGCGGTCTTCCGGCACGTGGGCTACACCCAGCTCGGTAATCTGGCGGGGCGAGGCATGGCTGGTGTTATGGCCGGTAATTTTAATCACCCCGCTCTGCACCCGGCTCAGGCCGGTTAAAGCTTTGACCAGTTCAGTTTGACCATTGCCCTGCACCCCGGCTACCCCCAATACTTCGCCGGCTCTAACCTCAAACGAGATGCCCTTAACCGCCGGATTGCCCCGCTCATCATTGACGTATAAATTCTCAACGGTCAACACCGGCTCGCCGGGGGTGGCGCTCTTCTTTTTCACCATCAACTCAACCGAGCGGCCCACCATCAGTTCGGCCAGCGATTGCGGCGTAGACTCAGCCGGGGTGGTCGTGCCGACGGTTCTGCCCCGTCGAATCACCGTAATCCGATCGGCAACGGCCAGCACTTCTTTAAGTTTGTGGGTAATAAAAATTAAGGACACGCCCTGCGCCACCAATGATTTAATAATCGTAAACAGTTCTTCGACCTCTTGCGGGGTCAACACAGCAGTCGGCTCGTCAAAAATCAAGACATTGGCATTGCGGTACAGCACTTTGATAATTTCGACCCGCTGTTGGATGCCGACCGGCAAATCTTTAATGTAGGCGTCGGGGTCTACCTGCAAGCCATATTGTTTGGAGATTTCGCGGATACGGTTGGCGACCATTTTGCGATCCAGGAAAATGCCATTGTGGATGGCTTCTTCCCCCAACATCACATTCTCTGTTACCGTCAGCACGGGGATTAGCATAAAATGCTGGTGAACCATGCCAATGCCCTGGCGAATGGCATCGGTGGGGCCGGAAATTTCAACCTTTTGACCGTTGATAAAGATTTCACCTTTGGTGGGTTTGTACAGGCCGTACAAAATGTTCATCAAGGTACTTTTGCCAGCCCCATTTTCACCCAATAGGGCGTGAATTTCGCCTTTTTCCAGGGTCAGGTTGATATTGTCGTTGGCCAACACGCCGGGAAATTGTTTGGTAATTCCGCGTAATTCCAAAACTGGGGGCATAAAGATATCCTCTCTGTTGAGCAAAGGATGGGAGATTAGAGATTGGGGATTGGAGATTCGGTCTATTAAGCTCTAATCTCTCAAATGGATAAGTTATTTAACTCTCTGAATTCGGTATCAAGATGGCAAGCGCCCTATTATAGCACAGGTTGTAACAGCGTAAAGTGATTGATTGAGAAAAATGGAAGGTTGGATAAAACCCTTTGCCAACCTTCCAATCCTCCAGCCCTCCATTCTTCTTCCTCAAACAATCTTCTCCCGAATCTTGGCGCTGACATAATCCAGAGTTGCCACCACAATCGCAATGGCAATCATCTGGACGCTGGCCTGGCGATATTTGAGCAGGTTCAGGTTTTGTTGCAGCAAAAAGCCGATCCCACCGCCGCCGGCAAAGCCAATGATGGTAGACATACGCACATTGATATCCCAACGATAAATGGTAAAGGCAATGTAAGGCGGCACAATCTGCGGCATTACCGCGTAGATGATGGTCTGCAAGCGATTGGCTCCGGTGGCGGTCACTGCTTCTAGCGGGCCTTCGGCAATGTTCTCGACCTGCTCCGAATACAGCTTACCCAAGGAAGCGATGGTGTGCAGGGTCAGGGCCAGCACCCCGGCAAACGGCCCAATGCCTACCCAAACCACAAAAACAATGGCCATAATCAATGGCTCAATCGAGCGCAGGGTGTTCAACACGGTCCGGCTGGCATAATAGATAATCATGCCGGTGGGCATGGGCCGGTCGGGGCTGACCACCACGGCCATCAAACCGAAGATGATTGCCCCGATAGCTGCCGCTGTGCCCAGGTAATAGGCGGGGTTGTTTAGTTGATACAACCACACCACAAACGCTACCACCAGGCTAAAGAGGATAGCCCCGGCCAACAGAGCCATCACGATACTAAAGATTCTTGCCCCCACACTGGTCCCCAAACGGCGCAGCATGTTTTCCGAAAGAGTCCCGGCCAACGAGGCCAGCGCAAATGCGCCCACAATCCCGCCGATCAAGGGCAAAAAGATAATCAAAGTATCCGCAGCAACCATGAGGAAATTGCCCAGGAAAGCAAAGCTGCCCAAGGTCGCCTTCAATCCCTGGCCCAACCTTAGACCTATCCCACCGACAATACCCAAAACCAAGGCGACGGCCACAATTGTCAGCAGCCCCAGGCCGTAGCCGCGCAAAATGCCCAGCCACTCTAGCTGGCGAGCACGACCGGCAGCCGCCTGCACGGTTAAAAACAGCAACGCCGGCATTATCAGGGTGGCCGCCGTTGAGGCATCACCGCCGGTAATCAGGTTAGCTACCCCGCCGCCAACCACACCGAACAACCACCAGCCGACCCACCAGCCTAACGGCGCAGCTACAATCAAGGTAAGCCAACTGCCAAAGGTGCTGGTCACTTGCATCATCAAATTGCGGGCCGAGAGAAAACTGATCGGGATGGATAAAATTGTCCCCAATGTGGTCGCAATCAGCGCCAGAAAGATGGTTTCGATGATTTTGGCGACCGTCTCATAAACGGCGGCACTGGGTTCGGGCCAGCCGGAAGTCCGGTTGACAATCGCCCGAACCAACTGCGGCTCTGCGGAGGTCCGATCTCGCCTGAGTTTAACCGTCTCGACAAAGTTGCCCTGCGCATCGGGGTTAACGATATCGTTGGTCAGAGGTAATTCAACGGCCTGGCCGGGGTCGGCATTGTAGGGCACAAAGTAAAGAAACACCGCCTCACCCGGCTCAAAGCCGCTGCCTTTGATCGTAATTTCACTGGCCGGGGCGGCGCAGCGAGCGGAGAGCTGGATAGCCGGGCCGGGCTGGGTCAAATCCGGCAGTTGAAACAGGGTGGCCGGGCACGGCACTAAAATGGGCGCTTCTATTTCCAGGCGCTCGGTTTCATACTCGGTCAAATCGGGCCGGGCCAGCGAGCGGAGTACATTGAGCAACTGCTCCTGCCGCCGCTCCTTTTTAGGCTCTTCCAGGTTGATTTGCGTTACCTGAAAACCATAGGCAAAGATGACCACAATCACAATCGTCAAGAGCAAGGTGCGGATAAAGCGCCAGCCTGGTTTGGTATTTTTGTCTTGCATCAGCAATCCCCTTCTATTCTGACCGGGACCCCTTCCCTGGCCCTCCCCCTGTTAGGGGGAGGGTGGGGTGGGGGTCTCCGGTCTTCGGTCTCCGGTCCCCGGTCATGTCTTATCCAATCCGCTCGGCATCTTTGCCATAAATCTCGCGGAAACGGTGGTCGTCAATCTCATGGGGCAGGCCGTCAAAAACCAACTGGCCTTGATTCAGGGCAATGGCCCGATCCGCGTAACGCTGCACCAAATCCAAAAAGTGCAAGCTGCAAATAACCGTAATACCATCCTCCTGGTTGAGCTGTTTCAAAATTTTCATAATACTGTGGGCTAATACCGGGTCGAGGCTGGCCACCGGCTCATCGGCCAGCAAAATCTCCGGGTTTTGCATCAAGGCGCGGGCAATGCCCACCCGCTGCTGCTGGCCGCCGCTCAGCTCGTCAGCGCGGACATAGGCTTTATCTCTAATACCCACCCGCTCCAGGTTTTCCAGGGCCAGCCGCACATCTTCTTTCGGAAAGCGGTTAATCAGGCTCCATAAGGGGTTGGTATAGCCCAAACGCCCGGCCAAGGTGTTGGTCAGCACCGGCGAGCGAGAAACCAAATTGAAATGCTGAAAAATCATGCCAATGCGCCGCCGGATGCGCCGCAGTTCCTCCGACGAAGCAGCCGTCACATCCACCCCATGCCAGATAATTTGGCCGGAGGTTGGTTCGATCAGGCGGTTGATACAGCGCAGCAGCGTAGATTTACCCGACCCGCTGAGACCGACCACCGCTAAAAATTGGCCCGGCTCCACCTTAAAACTAACCCCATCGAGCGCGCGCACTTTGTTATCATACACTTTGACCAGATTTTTGACTTCCAGCAAGACAAGCTCCTAATGGTCAATAATCAACGGTCAATTGTCAATTGTCAATTGACCGTTGATCATTAACAATTGACCGTTAACCATTGACCATTGTTTTTTATTATAAAAATTGGGCAGGGGACGAAGCGCATCCCCCTGCCCAATTTAAATGTTACCTCATAAACCCAAACACTGGGCCGGGTCTACCGCAAACGCTGGTATTTTATTTGAAGATGTCTTTTTCGGTATAGCCCAATGTTTTGATCAGGCTGCGTACCGGATCATAGAAGGAGTCTTCCACTGGTTCCATGCCGGTCCAGCCATAGAAATCTTCATTACAAATGGACTTGGCGCACTCTTCAGAGCTGGCAAAGGCCACCATCGCATCGGTAATCTTCGCCCGCAGTTCTTCTGGAAATTCCGGTGAAAAGCTCATTGTATCATTGGGGATTTGCTGGCTGAGCGACAGAATACCCACCTTTTCAAACACATCCGGCGCAGTTTCAGCGGCCGCGCAACGCGCATCAAGCACTCGCACTTCGCCGGCAAAGCAGTTGCCTTCGGCATTGCGAGTGACACTGGCGGGGTCAAACGGCTCCGGGTCATCACCAAACTGCCACTGCGGGTCGGTCAACGGTGGGCTAAAGAAGGAAGTCGCAAAGTCAACATCACCATTGTAAACGGCCAACACCGCCTGGGGATGACCGCCCGCTTCGACAATTTCGCCGGGTTCAATGCCAGCCTCTTTTAACATTACCGACGGATAGAGGTAGCCGGAGGTCGAACCCAAGTCGGGTACAGCCCACTTCTTGCCGGCCAAATCCTTGATATCTTTGATGCCGCTGTCACGTTGAACCAAGAATTGAGTGGTGTACCAGCTCAAGCCGCGCCGCACCGCCGCCGCGCCCACTTCGACGCCGCAGTTGTTGTTAGCCAGCACGTAACCCAGCGCCGGGATAAAGCCGATGGTATTCTCCGGCGAAGCGCACATAGCTTCAACCGTAGCGGCGTAACTGGTCGGCACATCTACCTTGAAGGTTAATCCGGTGGCCTTGTTCAAGGCTTCGGCCATTACCTCACCGCCGGTCACAATCACCCCGGCATCCACCGAGGGCACAAACAACACATTGATCGGGTTCTCGGCGCTGCCCAACTCTCCGGCAGCTGGAGCGGCCATGGCTTCGCCTTCGGCGGGCGCTGCTTCTTCGCCAACCGGCCAGCCGGTGCTGATACTGCCGTCAATGATGCCCTTCTCGATTTCAGCCAGGGCGTCTTTCACTTCCTGCGGCACGTCGGCGTCATAGTCGTAGAACGGAGCTAAACCTACGCCGCCGTTCTCCAGCGTGCTGACAAAGTTCGTCCCGCCTTCAAACGTGCCGGTGGCCATGCGGGTCACGGCTTCCTTTACCGCCACATCAATTTTCTTGAGGACGCTGGTCAGGTAGACCTCAGCCGCATCGGGATTGGTCTGGGTCAAATCGGCATCCACTCCAATCACCTTGAAACCGCGATCCTGCGCCGCCGCCGCCGAGCCTAAACCGACCGGCCCGGCTACCGGGAAAATGATGTCGCAGCCTTCGTCAAAGAAGTTCTCGGCAAAGCTGCGCCCATCGTCCAGGCTCTCAAAGTTGCCCGTAAACGAGCCATCCCCGCCGCCTTCTGCCGCGGCATCGGTGGTCCAACCCAATACCTGGACTTCAGCGCCATTCTGCTCGTTGTAATATTTAACGCCATTTTCAAAGCCAACCATAAACTGGACCACCGGCGGGATTTTGATCCCACCGTAGGTGCAGACCGTGCCGGTCTCGCTCATGGCCGCGGCCAGGTAGCCAGCCATGAACGAGGGCTGATCTACCGCGAACAGCAGCCCCATATCGCCAGGGGTCTGGCTGGGGAAGTCTACAATGGCGAAGGGAACATCGGGGTTGGCTTCGCTGGCGGCCTTGGTCGCGTCGGCCAAAAGGAAACCTACTGTAACGATGCCGTTATATCCCTGGCTTAGAAACTCGCCAATGTTCTTCTCGTAATCGGTTTGCTGCTGGCTTTCCAGAAATTGGACTTCGACGCCCAACTCACTGGCCGCGTCCTGCATGCCCTTCCAGGCCAGTTGATTGAAGCCCCTGTCGTCAATCCCACCGACGTCGGTCACTTGACCGAACTTGCCTTCCGCTGCGGCGGGGGCTTCTTCGCCGGCTTCAGCCGCGGGGGCTTCGCCAACCGGCCAGCCGGTGCTGATGCTGCCGTCAATGATGCCCTTCTCAATTTCGGCCAGAGCGTCTTTGACTTCCTGGGGCACGTCGGCGTCATAATCGTAGAACGGCGCTAACCCAACGCCGCCGTTCTCCAGCGTGCTGACAAAGTTTGTCCCGCCTTCAAACGTGCCGTCATTCATGCGCTTGACGGCTTCGTAGACGGCCACGTCAATCTTCTTGAGGACACTGGTCAGGTAGACTTCAGCCGCATCGGGATTGGTCTGAGTCAGGTCGGCATCCACGCCGATGACCTTGAAGCCGCGATCCAGCGCCGCCGCTGCTGAGCCTAAACCGACCGGCCCGGCCACGGGATAGATAATGTCGCAGCCTTCGTCAAAGAAGTTCTCGGCAAAGCTGCGCCCATCGTCCAGGCTCTCAAAGTTGCCTGTAAACGAACCATCCCCACCGCCTTCCACCGCTGCATCGGTCTTCCAACCGAGCACTTTGACATCGGCCCCATTTTGCTCATTGTAATACATCACGCCGTGTTCAAAGCCGACCATAAAAGCGACCACCGGCGGGATTTTGATGCCGCCGTAAGTGCAGACCGTGCCGGTCTCGCTCATCGCCGCAGCCAGATAACCCGCCATAAACGAGGGCTGATCCACCGCGAAGAGCAGGCCCATATCGCCAGGGGTCTGGCTGGGGAAGTCTACAATGGCGAAGGGAACATCGGGGTTGGCTTCGCTGGCGGCCTTGGTCGCGTCGGCCAACAAAAAGCCGACGGTCACAATACCATTATAGCCCTGGCTGATAAATTCGTTGATATTCTTCTCGTAATCGGTTTGCTGCTGGCTTTCCAGAAATTGGACTTCGACGCCCAAATCCGAGGCTGCTTTTTGCATGCCGGTCCAGGCCAGTTGATTGAAGCCCTTGTCGTCAATCCCACCGACGTCGGTCACTTGACCGAACTTCTTGGCTCCGCCTTCGGCCATCGCTTCTTCGGTGGCGGCGGGGGCTTCAGCCGCCGGTTCTTCAGTTGCCGCCGGAGCTTCGGCGGCGGGTTCTTCGGTGGCTGCGGGCGCAGCTTCCTCGGTCGCTGCCGGCTGTTCGGGGGCGGGCGTCGCTGCGCCGCCGCAGGCAACAACCCACATGAGCGTGGCTAAGAGAGTTATTAGCCAAAATAATCGTTTTGTCATTTTCTTTCTCCTCCTATAGAGAATTTTATAGAAGTTTACCTTCTTTAAAGCGTAAACTGCGACAAAGTTAGGAATTAGTTTTGACTACAACCAGGGAATCTTGAGGCGTCACCTCCTTGTATTGAACATAAGAAGTGGTTGGTATTTATTGACCAAGAGTTTGGCATCCTTTAGCGGGCTGCCCCCGGTCAACAGAAATAGATACCAGAATAGTTAAAAGCGCTTTGAGCTTGTGGGAGAGTCCAAACGTAGGAGCGAAGTTGAAGGTAGCAAGGACAAGCTGGTTTATGTATTATAACCTACCTAAGAAGGAGAGGCAAAACAAATTATGAATGGTGAATTATAAATCTCTGGGGTTATCCAACGGCAAAATCACTTCGAAGGTGGTAGCTATCCCCGGCTGGCTGCAAACATTGATCTGGCCCCGGTGCCGCTCGATGATGGTGTGAGCCGAATAAAGACCCAGGCCCAACGCTTTGCCAACCGGCTTGGTTGTAAAAAAGGGGCGAAATAATTGCTCGAAATCCTTTTCGGCAATGCCGCAGCCGTTATCGCTGATGCTGACTTTGACTTCGCGCTCAGACACCGCCTGGGTCGCAATCGTCACAACCGGCCGGTCGGTATGGCCCACCACCGCATCACGGGCATTCAGCAGCAGGTTCATCCAGACCAGTTTCAAATGGCTGACGCTGGCCGACAGCCTGGGCCGGACCTGGTAATCTTTGACCAACTCCACCCGATCTTTTTTCAAAGAGCGCGTCACCAGGGCCAGCGCCCCCTCGATGGTTTCGATCAAATCGGCTTCAACAAAAAAGTAAGTTTCCTGATTAGAAAACTCCAGCAAGTTTTCGATAATTTTTTGGATGCGGATGCCGGCTTTGAGAATATCGTTGGCCAGCCCGTAAGCCTCGCTGTTGGGCTGAACCTCAAGCAGAAGAAGCTGGCTGTTGGCCATAGTAATTGTCAGCGGGTTATTAATCTGGTGGGCCACACTGCCGGCCAGTTGACCCACCGCGGCCAGGTTGGCCGAGCGAAACAGCGAAGCCTGCCAGCGCCGCCGCTCCGACACATCCTGTCCAAAAACCACCACCTGCTCGATGTGGCCAATGCGGTTGCGGATGGGATAAATCCGAAATTCCCGATCCTTGAGGTACGGTTCGGTCTCACTTTCGGGCGAATTCCAGGTAGTTTCGCGGCCCGTGGTCAGCGATTCTTGGATGCGAGCCAGCAGTTCCGGCGCGGCCTGAGTCCAGGCCAACGACAGGCAGCTCTGGCCGATCAACTCATCGGGCCGGTAGCCCTGGCGTTCGGCCTCCACCTGGTTGAGAGCTGTAATCGTCAGGTTTTGGTCTAGAATGTAGAGGCCGTCGGTAATACCGTCAAACAGCACTTGCAAGGTGTTCCGGCTGTGCAGAATCTTCTCGCGGCTCTGGGCCAGGTCAATGTAAGCCGAGGCCAGGTTTTCAAACAGCCGGGCGTTCTCAATGGCAATCGCGGCCTGGTCACAAAAAATAGACAGCCAGCGCCCATGATTGGCGGCAAAACTGCTTCGGTTAGCATAACCCAGCCCCAGCACCCCCAGCAGCTTATCCCGTGAAACCAGGGGAACAAGCAAAGCGGCTTGAATGGTTCCGGGGGCCAGGTCTTGACGATGGACAAGCTCCTGGGTCACAGCCGCTTGTTCGGCCAGGGGCAGTAAAATAGTGTCGGCTTCGATAGAAGTGTGGGCGGGATGCGTTAAGAACCGGCTGGGGTCCAGGTTGCCGCTGGGGTCAGCCAGATAAATTCTGGCCAGGTCGGCCTGGGTCAGCCGAGAGGCTTTGGTTAAAACAATTTTAAAAGTTTCGTCAGATTGCCAGGTGTGGCTGATTTCCCTGGTGGCCTGATCGAGGAGGAGCAGCTCGTTGGCTGTTGTATCCAACGTTCCATTAATCTGGGTTTTGAGGGTTTGGAATTCTAGCGCCCGCTCCAGCTTGAGCGCCAGTTCCGCCGGTTCGATGGGCCGGAGCAGGTAATCGCTGGCTCCTACTTCCAGTAAAGCTACGGCTTGCCGTCGCTCGTTGATGCCGGCCAGGACGATGAGCTCCAACCGGGGGGCGATAGCCTTGATTTCAGCCAAAAGTTCCCCTGCCCCCAGCCAATCCAGCTCAACCAGCAGCAGCCGATAATCGTGGTCAGCCAGACACTGCAAAAGCTGGACTGGATCGGTCAAAATATCAACTCGCCCCGCCCAGCGATCCAGGCGAGTTTGGATAACCTGTTGCAGTTCCGGGGCCTCGACAGAAGCGAGCAACACAGGAGCAGATAAGTTCATGCAGTTTGCCTGTTTCAGTTGGTAACGCCAGCAACTTTACCTCTACTATACCACCGACCAGGCTATTTTTCAAAGTACCTTTTATATTTCCTCTCGATACCGTTGTATTGCGGCTTGAAAATTGTCCCAATCAGGATCGTTGGCAAACATCCCGGCAAACTTTAACCAAGGATGCTCATCCGGTTTGACCTCCAGATCAAGCTGCACAATCCGCCCGCCCACTAGCAGTGATTTCAAATCTGCCTGGGCTTTGACCAACGCCTCTTCCTCAGTTTCACCTTCGACCACAATTTCGGGCCACCCTCGGACACGAGCGATAAATTTTTCATCTTTTTTGGTTAACAGCACATCGTAGGTCATTGGTTGCTCCCATAAATAAATCTTTCAAGCAGGTATGAGTATATTATATCACAAAACGGTTCAGCCATCGGTCAATTCTGCTGTCCTCAACGCAAACAGCTTCCACCCTGAAACAAAATGTGTTAAAATTACCTTGACCGACCACCCTAATACATTTCAAACCGTTATAAATACTTGCCGCGTTCGCTTGTTTATCGGTACAGCGCCAGGTAAAATCTTGAGATGGACATCTTCGAATCCCAACTTGATCCTGAGAGCGAGGAGTTCCGCCAAAATGCCGCGCACAACCAGGCCTTAGCCGCCCAACTGCGTGAGCGGCTGGCCCAGGTTCGCCAGGGCGGCGGCGAACTGGCCCAGCAGCGCCACGCCGAACAGCGCAAGCTGTTTGTGCGGGAGCGGATTGACCGGCTGCTCGATCCCGGCTCGCCTTTTTTGGAACTGTCTCCCCTGGCCGCCTGGGAGTTGTATCACGGCGAAGCCCCTGCCGCCGGGGTTGTCACCGGCATCGGGCGGGTGTCCGGGCGCGAGTGCATGCTTATTGCCAACGATGCGACGGTTAAGGGCGGCACTTATTACCCGCTGACTGTCAAAAAGCATCTGCGCGCCCAGCAGATTGCTTTGGAGAACCGGCTGCCCTGCCTCTACCTGGTTGACTCCGGCGGCGCGTTTTTGCCCCTGCAAGACGAAGTTTTTCCCGATGTGGACGACTTTGGGCGTATTTTTTATAACCAGGCCATCATGAGCGCCGCCGGCATCCCGCAAATCGCGGCGGTCATGGGTTCATGCACAGCGGGCGGCGCTTACGTGCCGGCTATGAGCGACGAAACCGTCATCGTCAAAGGCACGGGGACGATATTTCTCGGCGGGCCGCCGCTGGTCAAAGCTGCCACCGGCGTCGAGGTCACAGCGGAGGAACTGGGCGGAGCCGATGTCCATACCCGCATCTCCGGCGTGGCCGACCATTTCGCCGTGGATGACCCGCACGCGCTGGAAATTGTGCGCAGCATTGTGGCCTCGCTCAATACCCGCAAACAGGTTGACCTCGACCTTCAGCCGCCGGAAGAGCCGCTCTACGACCCCACCGAACTGTACGGGATCATCCCGGCCAGCTTCAAAGTGGCTTACGATGTCCGCGAGGTGATTGCCCGGCTGGTGGATGGCAGCCGCTTCCGCGAGTTCAAAGCTCGCTACGGGCAAACCCTGGTTTGTGGGTTCGCCCACCTTTACGGTTATCCGCTCGGCATTATTGCCAACAACGGCATCCTGTTCAGCGAGTCGGCCTTGAAAGGGACTCACTTTATTGAGTTGTGCGCAGCGCGACGTATCCCGCTGCTCTTTCTGCAAAACATCACCGGCTTTATGGTCGGCCAGGAGTACGAAGCCGGCGGCATTGCCAAAGACGGGGCCAAAATGGTCCACGCCGTCGCCAATGCCGCCGTACCCAAGCTGACGGTCATCATCGGCGGCTCGTTTGGAGCCGGCAATTACGGCATGTGCGGCCGGGCCTACGGTCCCCGTTTTTTGTGGATGTGGCCCAACGCCCGCATCAGTGTCATGGGCGGCGAGCAGGCGGCCAACGTGCTGCTGACGGTCAAGCAGGATCAATTAGTTCGGCGCGGCCAGCCGCCGCTGCCGCCAGAGGAACAGGAGGCGTTTAAACAGCCCATCCTCGACAAGTATGAGCGCGAAGGCAATCCTTACCACGCCACCGCCCGCCTCTGGGATGACGGCATCCTCGACCCCGCCGAAACCCGCCAGGTTCTCGCCCTGGCCCTGGCCGCCTGTTTGAACACGCCGGTCGAGCCAACAAAATTTGGAGTATTCAGAATGTAGGTAGTAGGTAGTAGGTAGTAGGTAGTAGGGGGAATGTTTACAAAATTTTACCCTACTACTTACTCCTTACTACCTACTCCTTACTCCCTCCCCCATGTTCAACAAAGTGCTGATTGCCAATCGGGGTGAAATTGCGGTGCGGATTATTCGGGCCTGCCGGGAGATGGGTATCCGCACGGTGGCCGTCTATTCGCAGGCCGACGCCGCGGCGTTGCACACCCGGCTGGCCGACGAGGCAGTGTTGCTTGGTCCTGCCCCTGCCAACGAGTCCTACCTGCGAGGCGACCGGATCATCGCCGCAGCTCTACAAACCGGCTGCCAGGCCATCCACCCTGGCTATGGTTTTCTGGCCGAAAATGCCAAGTTTGCTGCTGCGGTGATCGAAGCGGGACTAACCTTCATCGGCCCCAGCCCCGAAGTCATCCGGCTGATGGGGTCAAAAACGGCAGCGCGGGAACTGATGCAAGCCGCCGGAGTGCCGGTGGCGCCGGGCTATCACGCAGAGAGCGGAGGAGCGGAGGAGCAGGGGAGCAGAGGAGAAAGGAGTCCAAAGCGAAGCTTTGACAATCGGCAAGAAAACAAAGGATTAGAGGGAAAAGATGAGGGCTTTTTAGCCGCCGCAGAGGAAATTGGCTACCCGCTGCTGGTCAAGGCGGTAGCCGGGGGTGGGGGCAAGGGCATGCGGTTGGTGTCAACTGCCACCGAACTGCCGAATGCCCTGCAATCAGCTCGGCGGGAAGCCTTACACGCTTTTGGCGATGAGCGGGTTTACCTGGAAAAGTACCTGGCCCAACCACGCCACATTGAATTTCAAATCCTGGCCGATGCTCACGGCCACGTCGTCCATCTGTTTGAGCGGGAGTGCTCGCTACAGCGCCGCCATCAAAAAATCATCGAGGAGACTCCATCGCCCCTGCTGACCAGGGACGAGACGCTGCGACAGCGCATGGGCCAGGCCGCCGTAGCCGCCGCGCAAGCGGTCAACTATGTCAACGCCGGGACCATTGAATTTTTGGTGGATGCCCAGGGCAACTTCTACTTTTTAGAGATGAACACCCGTTTGCAGGTCGAGCATCCCATCACCGAACTGGTCACCGGCCTCGATCTGGTCAAATGGCAACTGCGGATTGCCGCTGGAGAAAAGCTGCCCTTTACCCAGGCCGATTTGTCGCAGCGCGGGCATGCTCTTGAATGTCGTATCTACGCCGAAGACCCGGCCAATGACTTTTTGCCCGCTACCGGCCGGGTGCTGTACCTGGTCGAGCCGGCGGGGCCGGGAGTGCGGGTTGACAGCGGCCTGGTCCGCGGCGATGAGGTCACGCCCCACTACGATCCGCTATTAGCCAAGCTCATTGTCCTGGGCGAGAATCGCCCAGAGGCTATCCAAAAAATGGCGGCGGCGCTGCGCCAATATGTACTCCTGGGCGTCACCACCAATCTGACTTTCCTGCGCGACTTGCTGGCGCACGAGTCATTCCAGCGCGGGGAGACGACGACCGGTCTGATCGAGCAGCACTTTGGCCATTGGCAGCCGGCTCAGGACTCGCCACCTGATCTGGTTTTGATCGCGGCGGCGTTGGGGGAG
Source organism: Anaerolineales bacterium (assembly GCA_015075405.1). Classification (GTDB taxonomy): domain Bacteria; phylum Chloroflexota; class Anaerolineae; order 4572-78; family J111; genus DSQQ01. Next base: position 750,798 of record JABTUK010000005.1, on the reverse strand, counting down.
ATGTTAGAGGGAGGCGAGGAGGCGAGGAGGCGAGGAGGCGAGGAGATGATGAATGATCCTTATAATCCCTGGCGGGAGTTGAGCAATTTTAGGATAGGGGAGGTTAATCAAAAATGACGGTTAAAGCAGTGGTGTTTGATGCTTACGGCACGCTTTTTGACGTATATTCGGTTATCAGCTTGTGCAATGAGTTATTCCCAGAGCAGGGAGCGGCGTTGAGCCAACTGTGGCGGGCTAAGCAATTGGAGTATAGCTGGCTGTTAAGTTTGATGGAACGGTACGAGGATTTCTGGCAAGTCACCGAGAAGGCGCTGCGTTTTGCCTGCCGGACGCTCCACCTGCCTGCCGACGCCGCAGCCCAGGCCCGCTTGATGGATGCCTACCTCCACCTTGACCCCTACCCCGAAGTTCTCGCTGCGCTGGCGGCCCTGGCCGATACCCCGCTGGCGATTTTGTCCAACGGCGCCCCACCGATGTTGAGCGCAATAGTCGCCAATGCCAATTTACAGCAAACTTTTGCCCACGTCATCAGCGTGGATGAGGTTAAAATTTACAAGCCCAGCCCCCAGGTTTATCGGTTGGCCGCTGAAAAATTGGGCCTGGAGCCAGCGACAATTGGCTTTGTCTCGTCCAATTCCTTTGACATCATTGGGGCGACCGCCTTTGGTTTCCGCACCTTCTGGGTTAATCGTGCGGCCAATCCGCTGGATGAGCTGGGCTTTACCCCGGCGCTAACCATCAGCAAGCTGACTGATTTGGCTTATATGATGCGTGAAACGTGATACATGAGGGTTTTTGGCTAAATTCATCACGTATCACGCCTCACGTTTCACGTGACTGATGAATAAACAATTTACCTATCAAATCGGCGAGCAGCAAAAAACCGTCACCGTTGAGCGAGTAGGCGACCATTTTCGGGTGCGGGTGGGCGAGGTTGAGTATAATGTTTCCGTTCGGCAGCGCGAACCGGGCCAACTCGATGTGGAAGTGGATGGGCAGCAGTGGCAGGCGGTTGTTGCCCGCACCCCTACCCGCCATTACGTCGTCGTGGCCGGAGAAACTTGGGAACTGGAAAAACCTCGACCGCAACGGTCGAAGAGCCATGCTCACGGCTCAGCCCCGGACACCGGCACTTTGACGGCAACCATGCCCGGCCTGATCCGCGAAATCCTGGTAACGGAAGGGGCTGAGGTTGCGCGCGGCGACACTCTGCTCGTGCTGGAAGCGATGAAAATGGAACTCCGCCTCACCGCGCCCTATGCTGGGCGAGTCCGCCGCTTGTACTGCACCGCCGGGCAGGTGGTCGAGCGGGGGCAGGTGTTGGTAGAAATAGAGGAGTAAAATATTATGGACTTTCAACTCAACGCCGAACAACGCATGTGGCAGGAAACTGCGCATAATTTTTGCCAGACAGAGCTAAAACCTCGCGCCGCGCAAACAGACACAGAAGCCAGGCTGCCGCTGGATGTGATCAAAAAAATGGCTCCGCTGGGCCTGCTGGCGCTCCCTGTGCCGGAAGCAGAGGGGGGGCCGGGGCTGGATGTCCTCAGCGCGGCCATCGCCATCGAGGAAATGGGCCGGGCCTGCGGCAGCACGGCCCTGTCGGTGGCGGCGCACAATGGGCTGTGTCTCAGTCCGCTGATCGCTTTTGGCACGGCGGAACAAAAAGCAAAATACCTGCCAGCCTTGATGTCAGGCGAAAGGTTGGGCGCTCTGGCCCTGACCGAACCAGGCGCGGGCAGCGACCTGGCCGGTGCGCAAACTACGGCTACCCTGGAGGATGATGGCTGGATTATCAACGGCAGCAAAGCCTGGATTACCAACCCCAGCCTGTCCTCAATTGTGATTACCCTGTGCCGCACCGACCGGGACGCCGGGACGCACGGGTTCAGTCTGCTCATTGTCGAGACGGACCGGCCTGGCTTTCTGATCAATCCGCCGGAGAAGAAGATGGGGCTGAAAGGCTCGCCCACCCACATGCTTACTTTTGATAGTGTGCGCGTTCCCCACGAAAATCTGCTGGGCGAAGCGGGGCGGGGGCTGCAACAAACCCTGGCTACGCTGGATGGAGGACGGATTGGCATTGGGGCGATGGCGGTCGGGTTGGCTCAGGCGGCCCTGGACGAGGCCCTGAGCTATGCCAAAGAACGCCAAACTTTTGGCCGGCCCATTGCCCAGCACCAGGCCATCCAGCACATGCTGGCCGATATGAGCACCGAAATTGAAGCGGCCCGCCTGCTGGTCTACCGGGCGGCCTGGCTCAAAAACCAGGGCCAACCCTTTAGCAAAGAGGCGGCGATGGCTAAACTTTTTGCCAGCGAAACCGCCGAGCGGGTGGCTTTCAAGGCGCTGCAAATTCACGGCAGCTACGGCTACAGCGCCGAGTTCCCCCTGGAACGCATCTACCGCGACCAGCGTTTGCTGACCATCGGTGAGGGAACCAGCGAAATTTTGCGGACGGTGATTGCCAGAAGAGTGTTGGAGTGATAGAAAAAAGAGCCTGATTGTGGTAAGATACTGATACGATAGCGCCTCTAATTATTAATCTTGAGGAGATACATTATGCCTGTTAAAATTGCTCAAATCTCACCAGAAGGCACGCTGGTTCTACCCGATGAACTCCGTGAACGGCTGAAAGATACAGCGGAACTGGCTATCCTGTGGGATGAAGATTTGATTGTGATGAAACCATTGATGGAAGAGCAGACAGCTCAACCAACTTCAGCGCAGGATAAAATTACCCGGCTTTTCGATATTGCTGATCGCCTGGCGAGTCTGAATGAAATAGCCCCTTTAACCGAGGATGAAATTCAAGCCGAAATAGAGGCTTACCAGGCAGAAAAAAAGTAAACTATGCGCGTGGTACTCGATACGAATACGGTTATTTCTGGTCTTCTTTGGCCTGGCAATCCACGTCGCATCCTTGATTTGGCCCGATCAGGCGAAGTTACGCTCTGTTCTTCTCAAGCTCTGTTAATTGAACTGCTGGATGTTTTGCGTCGCCCTAAATTTTGTGGCTCGACTGGCCCTGATTGGCGCTACCCCCGAAGAAGTAGTAGATGGGTACGCTGTGCTCTGGCTGAAATTATCCAGGTAACAACCGTTGAACCGCTTGTCGCCGCTGATCCCGATGATGATGAAGTCTTGGCTTGCGCCCTGTCTGCCCAGGCTAACTATGTTGTTTCCGGCGACCAACATCTGCTTGATCTGGACAGACTTGGACAAATTCGGATTGTAAATGCCGTTCAGTTTATCAAGCTACGGCTGGAGAGTTGAGCGTGAAATGATGGAGCATCCTAACATTGCCGATTACCACCTGGATTATCCTCGTTTGGCTGTCTTGTATGAGGCCACCCGCGAGCTCCACGCTTCGCTGGATTTAACCGAAACCCTGAACCGGGTGATCGAGAAGGCGGTTTGGCTGGTGGGCGCGGAGCGAGGGTTTATTATGCTCTGTGAGTCGTGGGGTGAGCCGAGAGTCCGTGCGGCTCACAATCTGAACCCCGAAACCATTGCCAAAGAAAATGAACCAGATTACGCTTTGGCCTGTCAGGTGCTAGAGACAGGGCAAAGTACGCTCAAGCCTGATCCACCAGACGTCTCGCCTACGCCGCGCACTGTCGTGATTGTGCCGTTCCGGGCGCGGGATGAAATCATTGGAGTGATGTGCGTAGATTGGGAAACCCGGGTTGGCCAGTTTACTACCGAAGACTTGACCTTATTTGAGGCTTTTGCGGAACAGGCTACTCTTGCCATCCAAAATTCCCAGCGATACGAGATGATGGAGCAAAATTGCTACAGTTATATAGCAAGTATTTCTCATGAGTGGCGTACGCCTCTCACTGTTATTAAAGGTTTTGCTGATTTGTTGCTCGCTAAAATGGCAGACACGGCGAATGAAGATCAGAAGAAATGGCTCAATATAATCCGCAGTTATACAAGTAAACTATTGACATTAATCTCCTCTGAAATGGAGATTTCAAGGATTGATGCTCATATAAAGATTAGCTCAGTTAATTTAGCTGCCCCGTTTGAAGAGGTAGTTTCTGACTTTCGCTCCCAAATTGAGGCTAAAGGACAAACTATTAGTCTTAATCTGCCAAATCTTCCTCCTGTTTATGCCGATCAATGGATGTTATCCAAAATTCTCACCAAACTAATTGATAATGCGCATAAGTACACACCCTCACTGGGGAAAATTATAGCTTCTGCCGAAGTGGATAATACCTTTGTGCGAGTCAAGATTACTGATACGGGTATTGGTATCAACTCGGAAGATCAAAGAAGAATTTTTGAAGCGGACTTCCGAGCTGACCATTCCGTTGTGCGTGAACAAGAGGGCTTTGGTCTCGGCCTTTACATCGCCAAACGCATAGTCGAACGCCTCGGTGGCAAAATCGGCGTAGAGAGCGAACCGGGGAATGGCAGCACCTTCTGGTTTACTTTGCCCATTGCAACCACAGATGAACGCGGATAAACGCAGATTTATAAGGGTATCACTATGGATATTGATGAAGCGCGGAGATTAGAGCTAAATAAGATAACCGAACGGATAATTGGTTGTGCCTATACCGTCGGCAACACATTGGGCAATGGATTTTTGGAAAAAGTCTACGAAAATGCGCTGGCTCATGAACTTCGCAAAGCGGGGCTGCAAGTTGTCCAGCAATATGGCATTCAGGTCCATTATGACGGAATTGTAGTGGGTGAATTTGCAGCGGATTTATTGGTGGAAGGATGTGTTCTGGTGGAGCTTAAAGCGGTCAAAGCATTTGACGAAATTCACATGGCCCAATGCCTTAATTATCTCAAAGCAACGGGTCTATCCGTTTGTCTGTTGATTAACTTCGGTCAGCCAAAGGTTCAAATTAAACGAGTGGTCAAAAATTTTTAACCGCAGATGCACACAGATGGACGCAGATATAAAAGCAAAAATTAATTTTATCTGCGTTTATCCGCGTTCATCTGCGGTTCTATATAGAGGAGCTTTACCATGTCCAATCTTGCCCTTCACGGCAGCGAACCCGTCCGCAAAGAACCCTACCCCGCCTGGCCCGTCCACGACGAACGGGACATTGAAGCAGTTACAGCCGTCATCAAATCGGGGCGGTGGGGCGGCTACCCCTACCCCGGCCCCCAAACGGCCGAGTTCACCCGGCGCTTTGCCGACATGCAGGGCGGCGGCTATGCTGTCGCCGTAGCCAACGGCACAATCACGATGGAGGTCGCCCTGCGCGCCGCCGGTATCGGCTGGGGCGATGAAGTGATTGTGCCGGCCTACACCTTCCAGGCCACTGCCACCGCGCCGATGGCCGCCGGGGCCATTCCGGTCATCGTGGATATTGACCCGGAAACCTATTGCATTGACCCCAAAGCGGTCGAAGCCGCGATAACACCCAAAACGAAAGCGGTTATTCCCGTTCACCTCGGCGCGCAAATGGCCGATATGGACGCCCTCATGGATATTGCCGAGCGGCATAACTTGATTGTCATCGAAGACTGCGCCCACGCTCACGGGGCCAAATGGCGCGGGCGCGGCGCGGGGACCATCGGCCATTTTGGTTCCTTCAGCCTGCAATCCTCCAAAATTCTCAGCACCGGCGAAGGCGGCGTCTTGTTGTGTCGCACCCCTGAACTGGCGACCCGTGTTGCCAGCATCATTGACTGCGGCCGGCCTCATGATGAGGCCGAGCAGATGTTTACCATGGGCGCGAACTTTCGCATGCCCGAAATTCAGGCAGCCCTGGGCAACGTGGCGATTGAGCGATTCCCGGAGCAGGCCCGCCAGCGCGAAGCAATGGGCGACTATATGGACGAGGCGCTCAGCGACATCCCCGGTGTCCGTATTCTCAAGCGCGACCCGCGTCACACCACCCGCTCCTTCTATCGCTACATTTTTGCCGTTAACCCGGCGGTTTTTGGCGCGGAGCACAAGTTGGTCTGTGCGGCGTTGGCGGCTGAAGGGATTCCCTGCTGGGAGGGCTACGAGGCCATGCACCACTACGAATTATTCCAACCGCACCTGTCCAAACTGCCCGTCCCCAGCGCCTTTCCTGAGCGATTTCAGTTTGAGACCATGCATTTACCGCAGGCGGAACGGGCCTGCGAACACGAGGCAGTCTGGTTGGACGAGGCCATCTTCCGCGCCGGGCCGCGGGGCGTGGACGACGCTGTGGCGGCAATCCGCAAGATTCAGGCCCATGCAGCCGAGTTGCGGAATCCCGCCCGGTAATTTAATCTGGATAAAACGTAAAACGTAAAGCGTAATGACTTTCTCACGCATCACACATCACGTTTCACTCCTCTTTAAGCAAGGATAGGTAAGGCAATGTCCACTTCTATTTTAGAGCAGGAAATCAATGAGCAGCCATTAGCAATCCAACGGCTGCTGGACAACGAGACAGAACATGTCCGGCGTTTGGCGGCTTCGCTGCGCGGCCGGTTTGATTATGTTTTGATTGCCGCGCGCGGGACTTCGGATAATGCGGCGCGTTATGCCCAGTATGCGTTTGGAGTGTATAACCGTCTGCCGGTCGCCCTGGCTACTCCCTCTCTTTTTACTTTATATGACCGCCCGCCGCTGCTCAATGGGGCGCTGGTGGTCGGCATTTCGCAGTCGGGCCAATCGCCGGATATTGGCGCAGTCATCAGCGAAGCCCGGCGGCAGGGCCGGCCTACCCTGGCTATTACCAATGATCCGGCCTCGCCCCTGGCCCAGGCCGCCGAGGAAGTTATTCCCCTTCATGCCGGGCCGGAGCGAGCCATTGCCGCCACCAAAACTTATACCACTTCTCTCACCACCTTGGCTCTCCTGTCGGCGGCGCTGGCGGCAGATGAGCAAAGATACGCCCAACTCCGGCAGCTTCCCGATCTCATGCGCCAAACCCTGACCGGCCTGGCCCCGCTGATGGCGCGGGCGGAACGGTATCGCTACATGGGCCACTGTGTGGTGATTGGTCGCGGTTACAACTTTGCCACAGCCTTTGAAATTGCCCTCAAAATCAAAGAGTTGACCCGCGCCGTAGCCGAGCCGTACTCTTCCGCGGACTTTCGCCACGGCCCGATTGCCATGGTGGGGCGGGGTTTCCCTACCCTGGTTGTCGCCCCCACCGATACCGTCGCCGATGATTTACGCAGCCTGGTGAGCGACCTCAAAGATCTGGGGGCCGAACTGTTGGTTATCTCAGAAGATGAGGTGCTGCTCAGCCAGGCTCAGTTACCGCTGCCGCTACCTCCCCACATCCCCGCCTGGCTCACCCCACTGGTGGCCGTTCTGCCGGGACAGTGTTTCAGTCTGGCCCTGGCCCAGGCCAAAGGTCTCAACCCCGACCAACCGGTGGGCTTGAAAAAAGTGACTGAGACGCTGTAACCAGTAGTCAGAAGTCAGTAGTCAGTAGTTAGTAAAATACAGTCTTTTCTGGCTACTGATAACTGACCTCCGATGACTGGTTTCTGTTCACGCCCGACCTTTGGTAAAACAGGCAGTGAGTGGTATGATTATTGATTGCACGAGAGCATAACTCAGGTTTTGAGTGACGCCAATGGAGGTGCGCAATGAACCAAACACTGCGCCTTTTGCTTATTGATGATAACCCCGATGACCGGACCCTGGCCGTGCGTGAACTGCGGCGCAATTTTACCAATATCGAAATTGTCGAGGTTGCCGATGCTGACGGATTTAATGGAGCGTTGCAAGCAGGTGGTTTCGATCTGGTGATTACCGATTACCAGTTGCGCTGGACCGATGGTGTGACCGTCTTGCGCACGGTAAAAAATCGTTGGCCTGATTGCCCGGTGGTGATGTTTACCGCTACCGGCAGCGAGGAAGTGGCGGTTGAAGCCATGAAAGCCGGGCTAAATGATTATGTCCTCAAATCCCCCAAACATTTCACCCGCCTCACCGCGGCTGTTCGCCTGGCGTTAGAGCAGGCGCGGCAGCAGCAAGCCCTCCGCGAAGCGGAAACTCGCTATCGCAGTCTGTTCGATGGGGTGCCGGTAGGCTTGTACCGCTCTACTCCAACAGGGAAGTTTTTGGATGCCAATCCGGCGTTGGTTCAAATGTTAGGTTATCCCAACCGAGAGGCGTTGCTGGATATCAATTTGAACCATTTGTACGCCGACACGGACGAGCGGCAGCGGTGGCAGACGCTGGTCGAACAGGAGGGGGTGGTACAGAACTTTGAAGTTCAGGTGCGCCGGCTCGATGGAACCATTATCTGGGTTCGCAACAGCGCCCGCGCGGTTCGAGATGAGCAGAACCAGGTCCTTTATTATGAGGGGGCGATGGTGGTTTAACAGGGAGTAAGGAGTAGGAAGTAGGGGAAGGAGCTGAAAGGCCCTTACTCCCTACTCCTTACTTCTGTCCGATAGGACTTTAATGTACTTGACGCGCCCTCTGTTTCCTCTTATACTTTTAATGCTACAAAATTATTAATTACTGTTGTCTATTATCGCCCCACTTCCACAATTTCATCCAGTTTAACCCCAATCGGTCTCTCTGATGCTATTATTTTTTCGCGTGGAGGTCTCTCAATGACTCAGACACTATCCAGACCTCAGCAGAGTTGGATTGGACAAACAATCGGCGGCCGTTACAAGATTGAAGCCTTGCTGGGCCACGGCGGCATGTCTACCGTCTATCAAGCCAGCGACCCCAACCTGCGGCGGACGGTAGCGGTCAAACTGATCCATCCACACCTGTCCAATGACCCGCAATTTGTGCGCCGTTTTGAACAAGAAGCAGCAGCGGTGGCCCAACTGCGTCACCCCAACATCATTCAGGTATTTGATTTTGCCCACGACGAGGGCATTTATTATATGGTGTTGGAGTATGTGCCGGGCGAAACGCTGCAAGCTCGTTTGACCACACTGAACGCCTCCCACCAACGCATGCCGCTGTCTGAAATAATCCAAACGATGGCTTCTATCTGTGACGCCGTAGCCTACGCCCACCAGCGCCACATGATCCACCGTGACCTGAAACCGGCCAATGTCATGCTCAGTCCACAGGGGCAACCCATCCTCATGGATTTTGGGGTGGCTAAAATGCTGGGTGAAGTTCAACATACGGCCACCGGCGCAGTCGTCGGGACAGCCCTGTACATGTCGCCGGAACAGGCGCGCGGGGAACGCCCCGACGAGCGCTCCGATATTTACTCGCTGGGGGTGATGCTGTATGAAATGATCACCGGGGTGCCGCCCTTTAAGGCTGACTCCGCCGTGAGCTTGATGATGAAACACGTCACCCAGCCGGTCCCCGACATTCGCCAGGTTAACCAGACCGTGCCGGATTTGCTGGTTGCCGTTACCAAAAAAGCCCTGGCTAAAGAGCCAGGCGAGCGTTACCGGTCTGCCTCGGATATGGCGATGGCGCTGCGGGCCATTGATACCTCGGGTCGGGCGGCGGTCACGCTGCCGGTCAAATCACCCACCGACTCGACGGTGTACGAACCGGTTGCGCCGATTGCTGCGGTTACGCCTCCGCGCAAAAACAAGCTGCCCTTGATCCTGGGAGGAGTAGCGGCCCTGCTAATTCTGCTGGTTATGGTGGGGGTGGCCCTCTTTTTCCTTTTCCGCCCCGGCCCCTCTGACGGCGAAGAGCAGGTTATCGCCGGGCCGGAGGATGCAACTCTGCCTTCCTCTGAAAAGATGATTAAGATTGGGGCTGGAACTTATTCCATTGGGCGAGATGCGCCGGGCCAGAATTATGCCCCCCCGCAAAAAGTCGAACTGGCCGAGTTTTGGATTGACCAGTACGAAGTCTCCAATAGGCAATATGCTCAATTTTTGGCCGATACCCAAAATCAAGTGCCCGCAGCCTGGCCGGACGGGAAAGTTCCGGCTGATCAAGAAGATTTTCCGGCGCAGGGGGTTAGCTGGGATTTGGCCAATGCTTACTGCCAGTGGGTTAAAAAGCGATTGCCGGCTGAGGCCGAATGGGAAGTCGCCGCTCGCGGCCCCGAAGGCCGCCTGTTTCCCTGGGGCAATGACCCCAAAGCGGTTGAACTCCCGCGCAGCGGCGTTTATAAAGTGGGCGGCAAACCCACCAACCAGAGCGCCTTTGGCGTATTCGATATGGCCGGCAATGTCTGGGAGTGGGTCGGCGAGACTTATACCCCGGTCCAAAAGGAAGGCGATCGGGTGTTACGGGGTGGGGAAAACGGTCTGCTCAAGGATATGGCCTATCGCCTGGAAGGACCGCCTAACCAGGAGTCAATTATCAAAACCGCCGGGATTCGCTGCGCCGCCGATAAGGTCAAGGTGGCGCAGCCCGAAGTGGCCCAGGTGGAGGGGGTGCTGGTTCAGGATAATTTTGCCGACACCGGCAGCGGCTGGCCTATTTTAAGCGAGGGGTCGTATCTTTACGGCTATCACCCCCCTGACTATTATCACGTCGAAGTGGGACAGCCGGAGGCGCGCACGGTGGTGGCTCGCGCCCAAGATTTTGAGGATGCAACCATTGAAGCCAAAGTGCTGGTAGACCATACCAACACCGAAAAGGGCAACTTTCGCTATGGTCTGGCCCTGCGCCGCAACGGCGACAGCTATTATGCCTTCACCGTATCGCCTCGCACCGGCACATGGCAGGTAGTCAAAAGTTCACCCGACAAGCTGGACGTGCTGGCCGAGGGGGGTGTGCAGACCTTACAGGGTTTTGCGCCGCAAGGTTTTACGCCCGATAAAACCGATGCCCTTCGGGTAGATGCCGATGGCCCCAAGTTTACCTTCCAGATCAACGGCCAGACGGTCTCGGAGGTCAACGACTCGGAATACGTCGAGGGTGAGGTGGGGTTTTATGTCGAAACCTTCGACGAAACCCTGGCCCACATTCACTACGACGAATTGACGATTCTGGAGGTCCAAGGCGACGCGGCCAGCCCCCCACCCGTCAAGGAGGGTATTTTAGTTGAGGAAACTTTTACCGATCCCAATACCGGCTGGCCGGTGGTAAGCGACGATAAATATGTGCTGGGTTATCACCCGCCCGATTATTACCACGTTCAGGTCGGTGTGTCCAATGATTGGGTGGTCGTTTCAAAAGCGCCCGATTTTGAAGATGCGACGGTTGAAACCGAAGTATTGGTAGACCATACCGATACCGATGCCGGCAACTACCGCTATGGGTTGGCCTTGCGCCGCTCCGGCGATGACCAGTTCTATGCCTTTGTCGTTTCCTCACGGACAGGCACATGGCAGGCGCTCAAGCGCACCGCCGCCGGCCTGGAAACTCTGGCTGAGGGCAAAATTGAGACGCTGCAAGGCTTTGCCCCGGTGGGTTTTACACCGGACAAAAGCGACACCCTGCGGGTGGATGCCCAGGGGTCTGATTTTGTTTTCCAGGTCAACGGCCAGCCTATAGCCCAGGTAACGGATGGCGACTATAAAAGCGGCGAAGTCGGTTTCTACGTGGAGACGTTTGATGAAAGCCTGGCCCACGTGCATTACGAGTCGCTGACGGTGCGCGAGGTTGAATTTGAGGCCGTCGCCGCCGTTCCCGTCGCCGAGACAGAGCCGGCGGAACCTTCGACCTCGGATGTCGTCACCCCCACGACCACCCTGCCGCCGCCTACTCCCATCGCCGAGCCAACCGCCACCTCGGAGCCGCCCACACCCACTGCCACCACCGAGCCTGCCACCCCGACAGTTGCCCCCAGTCCCACGGTGTCGACTCCGGCAGGTATGGTCTTGATTCCCGCCGGTTCTTTTTTGATGGGTTCAGCCACCGGCCAGGCCAACGAAGCGCCGGAGCATGAAGTATCTCTGTCTGCTTTTTATCTGGACATTTTTGAAGTGAGCAATGCCCAATATCGGGCCTGCGTTGAGGGTGGTGGCTGTACGCCCGGCAACAAGGTTGACTCCTTTACTTACCAGGGCTACCGCGACGACTCCAGCTATAACAATTACCCGGTGATGGGCGTTACCTGGGATCAGGCCCAGGCCTACTGCCGCTGGGCCGGCAAACGTCTGCCGACCGAAGCCGAGTGGGAATACGCCGCCAGCGGCCCCGAAAATTTCACCTGGCCCTGGGGCAATACCTTCAATGCTCAGTTATCGGCAGCCAGCGCCGGGGATACGCAGCCGGTTGACAGCTACCCAGGGGGCGTCAGTCCGTTTGGGGTGTATAATATGGCCGGCAATGTGGGCGAGTGGGTGGCGGATGTATACGATGAAACATTTTATGCTAATTCCCCCGTCAACAACCCTGTCAGTACGGGTGATGGCGCGGGCCGCATCTTTCGCGGCGGCAGCTTTGCCAACCCCGATGGCGCATTTTTCACTACCAGCCGGCGCTACGGCAACGCTCGCACCTTTAATGATGTAGATGTGGGCTTCCGCTGCGCTCAGGATGCTTCATGAGTAGTTATCCAAAAATGATTTCTGTCTTGGGTGGGGAGATTGGAGATTAGAGATTAAAACAATCTCTAATCTCCAATCTTTAATCCCTCATTTTTTTTGCTGTTTCAGCCGGTCCATCTCCTCGTGTAAAGCCGCTTCAATATCAATCATCCGGGTTTCGCCCAGATAAGTAGTTTGTTCAGCATGGGTAGTGCGCTGTAGCACCCGAATTACCGCCGCAATTTGATCGGTGCTGTTTTGGCTGTCCTGGACCATTCTTTGCAAATTGGCATGCTGGGGCAGTTCTCGACTCAACACCTCTTTCAGTAAGGTCAAGTTGCCGCTGAGCACCATCAACTGGTTGTTGATATAATGTGACAGGGTGACAGCAGTTTGACGCACGGTTTCCGAAGCAATCAGGTTACGGGCCAATTCTTCACGCTCACGCCGTAGGCGGCTTTCCTGGAGCGCCCCGTCTACGGCCCGTTGAACCTCTTCCATCGTAAAAGGTTTGGCCAGGTAATCCCGCACGCCCAACCGGAACACCTCGACCACAATACTTTCAGAGCCATGCATGGTCATAAAGATTACCGGCGCATGACAGTCTGTTTTTCGTAGAGCAGTCAGCACATCCAGCCCGCTCATAACAGGCATCTGCATATCCAGCATAATCAAATCGGGCCGGCGCGAAACGGCCAGCTCCAGGCCCCGGCGGCCATTACTGGCAGTGATGGCCTGATACCCCAGAGGAACCAGCATATAATCGGTGAGTACCCGCACAATTTCCTCGCTGTCGTCCACTACCAGGATGGTTTCGTTGGGCATGGCGGTTACCTCCGGATCATCTCAATCAAGGGAAGTATAGACGGCTGGCGGTTGTTTTTCAACCTGCCTTTCAGCTTGCTACTCGACTTCCAAAATTTCGCCCGCCGCCACCGAGATAGCGGCCAGCTCGGGCGCCGCGCATTGAGGGCAGATATAGCGCTGCTCGGCTACATAAATGGCCCGGTCGGAACTCCAGAAAAAGTTGTCACGGCCAATGGCTTCGTCCAATTTGGCCCGTTCCAGCATCTTCATCACTGCCGGGTGGACTCCGGTGAGCATCAACACCTTGCCTTCATGGGCCATTTTTTCGTGCAGGGTGGTCAAGGCTTCCAACCCCGACAGGTCAATCATCGGCACAGCCCGCATCGAAAGAATTAACACCTGGACCTCTTCGAGCCGGGCAAATGCTTCATTAAACATGTTGGTGGCAGCAAAAAAGAGGGGGCCGGTCAAATAGGCGACTCGCACGTGGGGGCAGTCGCCTTTGATAGACATACCCCGCGCCCGCATCCGCTCCGCGTCCACATCTCTAATCTCTACCTGAAGGCTGGCGACTTGGTTGATAAAGACCACCGCCGACAATGCAGCCCCGATCAAAATCGCCTGGGTCAAATCCAGGGTAATTGTGGCCAGTAGGGTGATGATGAAGGTGATAATCCCGGTTTTGAAGCCATTTGAAAACATAAAGCGAATGGCCGGCCACTCGTTCATGCGATAGGCCGTCACCATCAACACCCCGGCCAGGGCTGCCAGCGGCACCTGGGCGATAACCGGAGCAAACAGCAAAGCCGAGGCCAACAGCGCCACAGCGTGAATAATTGAGGTCAAACGGGTCACGCCGCCCGATTTGATGGCCACCGAGGTGCGGGCAATGGCTGCGGTGGCCGGCACACCGCCAAAAAAGGGCAGGACGATATTGCCCACCCCTTGCGCTACCAATTCCTGGTTGGCCTGCAAGCGGATGCCGGTCATTTTGCTGGCGACGGCCCCGCACAGCAGCGACTCAACCGCGCCCAGGGCGGCAATGGAAATGGCCGGCGCAATCAGCCCATTCAGGTCTGCCCAGGGAAAACTGCCCAAAGTCAGCCGCTGGTCGAGCAAAATGGTGCGGGGAATAGTGCCAATGTGAGGAATCTCCCAGCCGGCCAGAGAGGTCAGCAAAGTTGCCACAATGATCCCTGCCAAGGAGCCGGGCATAAATTTGGCCCACTGGCCCGGCCAGAAAATCATCATGCTCATGACAATCAAGCCTACGACAACAGCCTGCCAGGCGGGGAAAAAACCGCCTTGAAAATATTGAAGAAGTTTGACGGCGGCGGACTCTGCCCCAGGGGTTTGCACTCCCAAAAAGTTGTCAATCTGCCCTACCGCGATAATGACGGCAATGCCGGCGGTAAAGCCGGTGATAACCGGAGCCGGGATGAAGGCAATAAAGCGGCCCAGACGCAGCAAGCCGATCACCAGTATAATCAGCCCGGCTATCACCCCGGCTGCCCAGGCCCCCTCAAGGCCATAGCGCTGGCTGATGAGGATTAAAATAGCGCTCATCGCGCCGGTTGGCCCCGAAATCTGGTAGGGCGCGCCGGACAGCCCGCCGATGATCAAACCGCTGAGAATAGCCGTGACCAAACCGGCGGCGGCAGTGGCCCCCGAGGCCACCCCAAAAGCCAGGGCCAGCGGCAAGCCAACCGCCGCTACAGTGAGACCGGCCAACAAATCTTGCCGAAATTTATCGGTATTATAATGGGTAAATTCACGCTGCCATAATTGAACTAAAGTTAAACGGTTCATTAAGCAATCCTTCTGTTGATTTCCAAATTGTTTGAATGAAATGGGGAACTTTAAGCAGCTTTGCTTTTTGATCCGGACATCTCCATTAAATACCTGAGACTGGGTTTAGTCAACTTAGAGTTTGCAAATGCAAAATTCGTTTAAAAACCCTCTTGACATCTGGCAAAAAGTATTGTAGAATAGTAACGCACACGTGTGCATAACATCTTGGATCTGATCGTGGGGGAAACCAGTGCCGGTTACGATCAAAGATATCGCCAAAGTTGCCGGAGTGTCCCATACTACCGTTTCGCGGGCGCTTAATGGCAACCCAGCCATCAGTTTTGAAACAACCGAACGCATCCAGCAATTGGCCCGCCAAATGGGCTATGTGCCCAGCGCCGTAGCCCAGAGTTTGCTCTCTCGGCGCACCCAAACCATCGGGATGGTTATTACTACCATCGCTGACCCTTTTATTGTCCATGTGGTCGAGGGGGCTGAACAAGTTGCCCAGGAAGCCGGTTACAGCATTTTCCTCAACACCTCTCACAACAATCCCGATCAAGAAATGGCGGTCGTTGAAACCTTCCAGCGCCGCCGGGTAGATGCCATTATTGTTACTTCTTCGCGGGTGGGCAGTTTGTACAGCTCGCAACTGGATCAGATTAAGGTCCCGATTGTTCTGATTAATAATCAGGAAGAGGGCGAGTTTCTCTATTCAGTGGCGGTGGATAATTTTCAGGGAGCGCAGTTGGCAACGGAGCATCTCTTGACCCTGGGCCATCGCCGGATTGGCTATGTGGGGGCCGCCGACCGTCCCAAATCGAACGGGCAGCGTCTGGAGGGCTACGCCACCGCGCTCAGTCAAGCCGGCCTCACCCTCGACCCGGCGCTGGTCATATCACCGCCAGCCGGCACTGATCTCGAACGAGGTCGGGCCAGCCTGGAAACATTGCGGGCAGAACATGCCACTGCCGCCTTCTGCTATAACGATTTAACCGCTATCGGGCTGCTGCTAGAATGTCATCAACAGGGCATTAGTGTGCCGCAGGAGTTGAGTATAATCGGTTTTGACGATATTGAACCAGCCCTGTATACTACGCCTACCCTTACCACAATTCACCAACCTCGCTTCAAACTTGGCCAACTGGCTATGACGATGACGCTTAAATTGCTCGATGGGCAGGCAGTACAGGATCAACGCTTGCCCTGCAAATTAATTGTGCGTGAGTCAACGAGTCAGCGAATGACGAATGGCGAATCGCAAATCGCAAATCTAAAATCCAAAATCTAAAATCCAAAAACGGATGTCACAGATGACGACAAAAATCAACGTTGGCATTATTGGGGCCGGTCGAATTGGCCGGGTTCACGCCGAAAACCTGATTTATCGTGTTCCCGAAGCGCGGGTTTTGGCTGTTTCGGATGTTTTTTTAGAAGCAGCCCAAAAATGCGCCGCCGATTTTAATATCCCCACTGCGGTCAAAAATCATCAGGCCATTCTGGATAACCCCGAGATTGAGGCGGTTATCATCTGCTCCAGCACCGATACCCATGCCCAGTTCATCAGCGAAGCCGCCGCCGCCGGCAAACACATCTTTTGTGAAAAACCTATTGCGCTTGACCTGAAGGTTATTGATGCGGCCCTGGCCGCGGTGGAACAGCATGGAGTTAAGCTGCAAATCGGTTTTAACCGCCGCTTTGACCCCAACTTTAAACAGGCCCGCGATATGGTGGCCGCCGGCAAAATTGGCGCGCCCCACCTGGTCCGCATTACCAGCCGCGATCCCGCTCCGCCGCCGCTTGATTATGTCAAAGTTTCCGGCGGTATCTTCCTCGATATGACCATCCACGATTTTGATATGGCTCGTTACCTGATTGGCAGCGAGGTAACAGAAATTTTTGCAGCCGGAGCCGTGCTGGTTGACCCGGCCATTGGCCAGGCCGGTGATGTTGACACCGCCGTAGTGACGCTGCGCTATGCCAACGGCGCTATCGGAACTATTGATAACAGCCGCCGGGCTGTGTACGGTTACGACCAGCGAGTGGAGGTGTTTGGTTCGGAAGGGGTCGTCGTCGTTGCCAACAATACGCCTCACAATGCCGTTTACAGCAACACCGAGGGCGTTCACTCGGCCCTGCCGCTCTACTTCTTCCTGGAACGCTACACCGAAGCCTATGTGGCCGAGATGAAGGCTTTTATCTTAGCCATTGCCCAGGATACTGCGCCGCCGGTTACCGGTCTGGATGGCCGGATTCCCGTAGTGATGGGCCAGGCCGCCTGGAAATCGTATCGGGAGAACCGGCCGGTAAAATTGAGTGAAATCGGCTTGTAAGTAGGGGCGTACCCTTGCGGTCGCTCCCCAGGGGCAGGCGCAAGGCCATGCCCTTACTGCAAACAAAAAGTCAATCATTTGTGAACAAGCAGTAGGTGATGATTAGCTGGCAACTCACTGGTTTGTATCTGCTATCTAAAACTTACTGTTTTTCAATTCGATGAGCAAGAGAGGAGGACAACCCAAAAACTGCAAACTTGATCCAGCATGTAAATCTTTGGTAGCGGAGATTTTCTGGCTACAACGGAAATCTCAAAGTTCATCCAAAAATAAACTTTGTTTAATGTGGAGGAGATTACAATGAAAAACAGGCTATTTGTCATGTTGGCGACCTTGTGCGTTCTGGCGTTAATCAGCGTCTCCTGGGGAGCTATTGCCCAAAGTGTGTCCGCGGCTTCTAGCCAGCCGGCCGGACAAGAAGAAGTGGCTGTCTATCAGGAAGCCACCGAAGAAGCAATGGAGGCCATGGGTGGGACAGTAGAATTAGAAAAACGCCCCCTTCGCTTTGTGGTGGTCAGCCACGGCCAGGCTTCTGACCCGTTCTGGTCCGTGGTCAAGAACGGCGTTGATGCGGCGGCTACCGATATGCGGGTAACGGTCGAATACCAGGCGCCGGGCACCTTTGACATGGTGGCCATGTCCCAGCTCATTGATGCCGCCGTAGCCTCAGAGCCGGATGGTTTGGTGGTTTCTATCCCCGACGCCGATGCTTTGGGCGACTCCATCACCGCCGCTGTTGACGCCGGTATTCCGGTCATCTCGATGAACTCCGGCAGCGATGTGGCCAAGGACCTGGGCATTATCACCCACGTCGGCCAGACCGAGTACGAGGCCGGTTTTGGCGGCGGCCAACGCATGGCCGAAGCAGGCGCAACCACCGCGCTGTGCATCAACCAGGAAGTCGGTAACGTAGCTCTTGACCTGCGCTGCCAGGGCTTTACCGATGCTATGGCCGAAGCGGGCGGCACCGTCGAAGTCCTGGCGGTTGACCTGGCCGACCCGACTGGGTCTCAGCAAGCAATTGCCGCGGCCTTAACAGCCAATCCTGACGTTGACAGCATCCTCACCCTCGGCCCCACCGGCGCTGCCCCGGCTCTGGCCGCCCTGGAAGATGAAGGGTTGGTTGGCGAAATCCTGCTGGCTACCTTCGACCTCTCGCCCGAAGTGCTGGAAGCTGTGCGCGATGGCAACATGCTCTTTGCCATTGACCAGCAGCAGTATCTACAAGGTTATCTGCCCATCGTTCTGTTGACCCTCTACAAAGAGAACCTGAACACTGTTGGCAGTGACGTGCTGCTGACCGGGCCTGGCTTTGTGACCGCCGATAATGCGGCCCAGGTTATTGATCTGAGTGCTGCGGGTACACGCTAATTGATTTACTGAAAAGGCCGGGGGAAGTTGACCCCCGGCCTTTGTAAAAAAATTGTTACTACTCAGGTGTCATTGCGAGCGAAGCGAAGCAATCCCCAGGTTGTGATGGGGGATTGCTTCGGCTTACAGCCTCGCAATGACATAGGCTGAGCAGTTACAAAAATTGAGGGACGAAAGGAACTGAGGGAACTAAAGGAACTTTTCAGTTCCTTCAGTTCCCTGCTTTTAAGGAGAGTTAAATGGCAACAACAACTGTCGCACCAGAACAAAGGCGAGACGAGCGCATGGTCCAGGCGGGCCTCATGAAACGGCTGCTCAGCCGGCCGGAATTTGGCGCGCTGGCCGGGGCTATCGTAGTTTGGCTTTTCTTTGCCATCGCTGCTTCCAGAGGTTTTTTAAGCATAAGGGGCACGGCCAGTTATCTGGAGGTTTCATCGCATCTGGGGATTCTATCGGTAGCGGTGGCGCTGCTGATGATTGGGGGTGAGTTTGACCTGTCCATCGGCTCGATCATTGGCATGGCCGGGGTAACGATCGCCATCCTGGGCACCGAATTGGGATTACCTTTGCCCGTAGCCGCGCTGGTAGCTCTGGCGCTGTCTCTGGCAGTTGGTTTCTTCAACGGCTATATGGTGGTCAGAACCAAGCTGCCCTCTTTTATCATTAGTCTGGGTAGTTTGTTTATCGTCCGGGGAGCGACCATCGGTTTTACCCGCATGATCACCGGGCGGACACAGGTGGGGGGACTGGGCAACCTGCCCGGCTACGACATCTTGAGCACCATCTTTGCTTATGACATTCATATTGCCGGGGCTAATTTTTCGGTCTCTATTGTGTGGTGGTTTGCCATCATTGCCTTGGGGACGTGGATTTTGCTGCGGACTCAGGTAGGCAACTGGATTTTTGGGGCCGGCGGCGCAGCGGAAGCCGCCCGCAACGTCGGTGTGCCGGTGGATCGGCTGAAAATTGGCCTGTTTATGACCACGGCCTTTGCCGCCTGGCTGGTGGCAACCATCCAGGTTGCCAGCGTCAAATCGGCCGACGTATTGCGCGGCGAGCAGCAGGAGTTTCTGGCCATTATCGGCGCGGTCATCGGGGGCAATTTGTTGACCGGCGGCTACGGCTCGGTTATGGGGGCGGCTCTGGGCGCGCTCATCTTTGGCATGGTTCGCCAGGGCATTGTTTTTGCCGGGGTTGACGCTGACTGGTTTCAGGTATTTATGGGGGCCATGCTGGTCATCGCCGTGTTGGTTAACAATTACATCAGGAAGCGAGCGGAGGCATCACGAAGATGAGTCAAAATGGGACGCCTCTTATTGAGGTCAGAAATATTTCTAAATTTTTTGGCAGCGTTATTGCCCTCAGCGATGTCTCGATGGCGGTGCGGGCCGGTGAGGTTATGTGTTTGTTGGGCGATAACGGCGCGGGCAAATCTACCCTCATCAAAACGCTCTCCGGGGTGCATCGGCCCGATGAGGGTCAGTATTTGGTTGAAGGCGAGCAAGTTCATTTCAATTCCCCTCGGGATGCGCTGGATCGAGGCATTGCCACCGTTTATCAGGACCTGGCGATGATCCCCTTGATGAGCATCTCCCGCAACTTCTTTCTCGGTTCGGAGCCGACCAGAGGGGGCTGGGGGCCGTTCAAGCGCTACGATGTCAAGTTCTCCGACCGGGTGGCGCGGGAAGAGATGCTCAAAATGGGCATTGATGTGCGCGACCCGGCTCAACCGGTGGGGACCCTCTCAGGAGGTGAGCGCCAGTGTGTGGCTATTGCCCGCGCGGTTTACTTTGGAGCCAAGGTGTTGATCCTGGATGAGCCAACGGCTGCTCTGGGGGTCAAGCAAGCGGGCGTGGTCTTGCGTTATGTCGCCCAGGCCAGGGCGCGGAATCTGGGCGTTATCCTGATTACGCACAATCCGCACCATGCTTATGCAGTAGGCGATAGATTTACCATCCTCAAGCGAGGCCGAACCTTTGGCACCTTTACCAAAGCAGAGTTAGCGCGGGAGGAGATGGTTAGAATGATGTCCGGAGCCGATGAGTTGGATGCTTTGAGCCACGAATTGGCCGAATTTGCTCGCGCCGACTCTGGGGCCGGGGAGGAATTAGGCGAAGCCGAACGGCATCTGGCCCAGGCATTGGAGGAAAGCGAAGAAGTATTCTCGCATGGCCTGGAAGAATGAGGGGGAAAATACCATGGCCGAGCTAACATCCGCGCAAATCTATGATTTGCTGAACCGGCCCAGACCACTCTGGCTGGCCGGTTGTGACCTGAGCGGCGCTTATTTGAAAGGGGCCAACCTGAGTGGGGCTGATCTGAGCGAGGCTAATTTGAGCCAGGCCAACCTGGCCGGGGCCAACTTGATTGGGGCCAATCTGACCGGCGCGAACCTGACCGGGGCCAATTTAGCTGGGGCCAATCTCAGCGAGGCCGACTTGAGTTTCGCTAATTTGAGCCAGGCCAATCTGACCAAAGCCAATTTGCGCCAGGGGCAGCTCAATTACGCCATTTTGGAACAGGCCAACTTGTTTGAGGTTAACTTACGGGAAGCGCATATGACCGAAGCTAACCTGAGTCGGGCTAATCTTAGTGATGTCATCCTGCTCAAAGCGGTGCTTAAGGGGGCTAACCTGGCGAATGCTACCCTGGAAGGAGCGCACCTGCGGGGGGCTAACTTGTTCGAGGCTAACCTGGAGGGGGCTAATCTGAGCAATGCGCATTTGCGGGGAGCGATGAAGCCCAACGGGGATATTTATGAATAGGGAACTAACGGAATTGAAGGAACTGAATGATTCTTTAATTCCCTCAGTTCCCTCAGTTCCAACTTGGTCTTGGATTGGAGAATAATAGGGATGAACGCTAAACTCCCAGTGGGTGTCATCGGCCTGGGGCGAATGGGGCAAGTGTACGCCCGGCATCTGGCCGGACGTATCCCCCAGGCCAAGATTGTGGCCGTGGCCGACGCCCTGGAGGAACGAGCGCGGGCCTTCGCCGCTGAGCTGGAAGGGGTGGCCTGGTCAACGGATTATCGAGATGTTCTGGCTAACCCTGGGGTTAAAGCGGTTTTTGTCATCTCACCCACCAGCACCCATCGTGAGGTGGTTATTGCGGCGGCAGAAGCCGGCAAAGCTATCTTTTGTGAAAAGCCGGTGGCGTTGACGCTTGCAGATACCGACGCCATGCTGGCGGTCATTGCCCAAAAGGGCGTTCTGTTCCAGGCCGGTTTTATGCGCCGCTTCGACGCCGGATATATGGCAGCCAAAAAACAGATCGAGGCCGGGATCATCGGCCAGCCGGTTACGTTTAAATCGGTGGGACGAGACCCCTTTTGCCCCGACCTGGAATATGCCCGGCCCAGCGTCAGCGGTGGCCTGATTCTGGATATGGCGATCCACGATTTTGATTTGGGGCGTTGGTTGATGGGCGACGAGGTCAAACGGGTCTATACCGAAGGCGGCACCCTGGCCTTCCCTCAACTCAACACGGTGGGCGATATTGACAATGCCGTGGTCAACATGCTGTTCAAAAACGGCACGTTGGGCAATGTTGAGGTCAGCCGCAACGCCCTGTATGGCTACGACATCCGCACCGAAATTTTGGGCACAACCGGCGGAGTGCAAATCGGCTATTACCGGCAAACGCCGCTGCTGGTGTTGACCCGCCAGGGCATCAGCCACGATATGGTGCCCTACCTGATGGAGCGCTTTGGCGAGGCGTATCTGGCTCAGGCCCAGGATTTTGTCGAGCGGGTGCGGGCAGAACAGCCGCCGGTAGTGACCGGCCAGGATGCCCGCGCGGCCTTGGAGATTGCGCTGGCGGCTACTCAATCTTACCACCAAACCCGGCCCATAGAACTGCCGCTTGATGCAGAAAAATAAGAGACCTTATAATGCCCCCCACTGGAACGTCAAGATTGAACTTATTAACCGCAAGGAGACTCATTTCACTAGTAGCTGGCGCATCCCTATGCGTCAGCGGGCGGCATAGGGATGCCACCCTACGAGAAATTTGGATCTACTGAGTCTCCTTTATCCTTTGTAAACCCGTTTCAGCTATTCATAAACTGGAGTTAAATTGCGCCTCGGTTGTTTTGACACCTTTACAAATCTATATTATACTCTATGCACACGTGTGCGTAGCAGGAATACATCTTTAGTAACTACTCAGCCATGTCATTTCGAGCGACGTTAGGAGCGAGACGTGAAGCGTCCTGATCCGTGGTTTGCAGACAACGGCCTCAGAGATTTCTCGGCTTTCAGCCTCGAAATGACATGAGGGTTGAGTAGTTATAAAAACCCTAATCAACTTTATTAACTGCTTGGAGGTTTAAAAATGAAAGGCTTAGTTTTAAATGCAAAATGGGAACCCCGCCACGACTACAAAGTGTCGGATTGGGAAGAGGAGACCGGCAAAGCCATCACCGGCAGCAGCGTCTGGCGCTATCCCAAATTGGAAGTGACCGAGCGGCCCGACCCCAAAATCAAACCGGACCAAATTCTGCTGCAAGTCAAAGCTTGCGGCGTGTGCGGTTCTGACCTGCACTTTTACGAAACCGACTCCGACGGCTACATGCTCTACCCCGGCCTGACCAAATTCCCTTCCATTACCGGCCACGAGCTTTCCGGCAAGGTTGTCGAAGTGGGCAAAGAGGTGCAAGACCTGAAAGTAGGCGATATGGTCACGGTGGAAGAAATGATCTGGTGCGGCCACTGCACCCCCTGCCGCAACGGTTTCCCCAACCACTGCACCAACCTGGAAGAGATTGGCTTCACCATTGACGGCGGCTTTGCCAACTATATCGCCATCGGCGCTAAATTTGCCTGGAAGATCAACGCCATTGCCGAGCGGTTTGGCGACGAGAAAAAGGCTTACGAAGTGGCCGCTCTGACCGAACCGACCTGTGTTTCCTACAACGCCATGTTCTCACGGGCGGGCGGCTTCAAGCCCGGCCACTTTGTGTGCGTTTTTGGCGCTGGCCCCATCGGTCTGGCGGCAGTGGGCCTGGCCGAAGCCGCCGGCGCGGGCAAAATTGTCACCTTTGATGTCTCGAAGGAGCGGCTGGAACTGGCCAAGAAACTCGGTTCTGATTATGTCTATGATCCGCGTGACGTGCGCGCCGCCGAAGTGCTGATGGAACTGAGCAAGGGCGAAGGTTTCAACTTCTACGTCGAAGCTGCCGGCGCGCCCCACATTACCGTTCCCGAAATGGTCAAGAGCATCGCCATCAACGGCAAAATCGTGCAGATTGGCCGGGCCGCCAAAGAAGTGCCCATGTACCTGGAAACCCTGCAAGTGCGCCGGGCGCAGGTGTACGGGGCGCAGGGCCACTCCGGCGACGAGAACTTCCCCAACGTCATCCGCATGGTCGCTTCGGGCCGGCTGGACCTCAGCCCGATCATTACGGCCCGCTATCAATTAGACAAAGCCGTAGAGGCCATCATCAAAGGCACCGAGCGGGTGGATGGCAAGGTGATGGTGTACCCCAACTGAGAAAACGACCGGAGACCGAAGACCGGAGACTGGCACCCCCGGTCACCCGTCCCCGGTCTCCGGTCATTGAACTGTTGAAATCCTTAAATTTAGAAGAGAAGATAGGAGTGATCAATGTCAAACACAAATGGCAAAATGCCCGTCCCGGAAGGATTGCTGGAGACCAATGTCCCCGATCTGTTTTTTGAGGATAACGGCGTTGGCCGCATGAAAAAAGAGGTTTGGGAGGCCAGCGACGAGCAGATAGATGCTATCCTGGCCGAGTACGGCATGCCGTCGCCGGTCGAGTGGGGTAAAGCCGGCTCCTATATTCAAACCACCGTGCGCTGGAAAGTGGTCGAAGAGCGCCGCAAGAATGACATCCTTTTTATTCCCATCGGCTGCACCGAAAATCACGGCCTGCACCTGCCCACCGCCACCGACACCCTGTTTGTCAGCCAGATTCTTGAAGGCGTGCGCCGCTTTACGGCTAAACGGGGCGCGCCCTGCTCGCTGTCGCTGCCGCCGCTCAATTTTGGGACGCATCCCTTCCATCACATGGGCATGTCGGCCACCTGTATCGTCCGCGAAGATATTGCCCGCGAGATGTTGATTGACGCCATGCTCGGTTTGTGGAATGACGGCTGGCGCAAGCAAATCCTCATCAATAACCACGGCCAACTGTGGATGCTGGAATCGGCCATCCAGGAATTGCAAAAGCGCTACCAACTGCCCGGCATCTTCCGGGTGATTGACTGGCACCGGGCTGTGCGCGAATTTTTCCGCGAGAAGAAGTTCGGTGGCGAATACGGAACCACCTTTGTCCATGCCTGCGAAGCTGAAACCTCGCTGGGCCTGTACCTCTTCCCCGATATGGTAGATATGAAATACGCCGTCAACACCCAGGGCAAATCCTACCTGCCCGAAGGCCACTTCGATAAGTCGGTGGACCCCTACCGCCGGCCCAGCCGCTGGTCTGAAGGCGAAGGTCACTTTGCCATCGAAATCGCCGCCACGCCGGAAGGGGTGGTGGGCAACGCCGCCGATGCGACCGCCCAGAAAGCCAAGCGACCGCTGGCGGCCATTCTGCGCTACCTGACCCTGCTCCACGACGACATCCTGGAAGCCTTCCCCGCCGGCAAAGTTCCGCCGGTTGAGGAAATCACCCTGCGCACCGCCGAGGAGATGGAACCCTTCCTGCGCGAGCCGCAAAGTCCCGGCTGGAAGTCGGTTTACGCCCTGCCGATGATTGGGCAGCGCTCGACGTTTTAATTGATACTGGAACCAAAACCGGGGAGTTAGCAATGACTCCCCGGTTTTCATGATAGGGAGTTTAGACCCACCCATGAAACTATCCATCGTTCTGTCCACCCACGCCGCCCAATTTCAAGCGGTAGCCTTTAAAGGGGATTTTGAAACCAACGTTGCCAAAATTGCCGATTACGGCTATGAGGGCGTAGAATTAGCCATCCGCGACCCCAAATTGGTCAATCCCGACGAGCTTGAGGCAGTTGTCCAGCGGCATGGGTTGGTTGTCCCGGCCATTGGCACCGGCCAGGCCTGGGGTGAGGAGCGGCTGTCCTTCACCAGCAGCGACCCGGCTGTGCGCCGGGCCGCGATCGAGCGGATCAAGAGCCACATTCCGCTGGCTGCCCGTTTTAAAGCGGTGGTGATTCTCGGCTTGATTCGGGGGATTACCCCGGCGGGGCAAACGCACGAGCAGTCTATGGCCTTCCTGGTCGAAGCCTTGCAGGAATGTTCGGCGGCGGCGGCGCCTTATGGGGTGCGTTACGCCCTGGAGCCGCTCAACCGCTACGAAACCGACCTGATTCACACCGTCGCCGACGGGCTGGACTTGATCGAGCGGGTGGGGGCCGACAACTTTGGTCTGCTGCTGGACACATTTCACATGAATATCGAAGAGCCGTCCATCGAGGAGAGTATTCGGGCCTGCGGCGAGCGCATCTTCCACTTTCACGTGGCCGACTCCAACCGCTGGCATCCGGGCGCGGGTCATATTGATTTTAACTCAATTCTGACCACCTTGTTTGCCACCGGCTACACCGGCTTCGTTTCCGGCGAATTTATGCCCAAACCCGACGCCGATACCGGGGCGAAGCGAGCAATTGAATATCTAAGGCAGTGTCAGGTGTAGAAGTGTCAAGTGTCAAGTGTCAAGTGTCAAGTGTCAAGTGTCAAGTGTCAAGTGTCAAGTGTCAAGTGTAAGAGTGCCAAGTGTAAGAGTGTCAAGTGTAAGAGTGTCAAGTGTCAAGTGAGGAAGTGTCAAGTGTAAGAGTGTCAAGTGTCAAGTGAAAAAACGTGACACCTGACACATAATCACGAGACCACTTCCCCCACCACCTGCCGTCCGTCTTCGATGACGGTATCGCGCAGGATGACGGCGTCTTTGATCAGCACGTCGGCCCCGATACGGCAGTTGCGCTCGATGTAAACGCGGGGGCCGATGACACAGCCGGGGCCGATGGTGGTGCCCTCTTCGATGCGCAGCGGGGTAATCAGGTGGGTGTGCTGGCCGACGGTGCGCGGGGCTAACTGGGGCGTGTCGCCGCCGGTGGTCAAATAATGGCGGTTGAGGGCCAGCAGATCGGCGGCGTTGGTCAATTGCAGCCGGCTGGGGGTAAGCACCCCGGTCACGCGGCCATCGTGGTCAATTAACATTTGCAGCGCGTCTTGCAGCTCATATTCGCCGCGCGGCGACAGTTTGACCTGGGGTAAATAGTCGAGCAGTTTGGGCGAGAAAACATAGAGGGGCAGGCTGGCAATATCGGAGGGCGCTTCAGCCGGCGAAGGTTTCTCGACAATGCGGGAAATTTGCCCGTCACGCCACTCGATGATGCCGGTGCGGCTGGACAGCGCCCGGTCAATTTGCATCAGGCTTAAGGTGGCATTGGCTGCCTGCTGCTGGTGCGTTTTTAACAAATCGGCCACGTGCTCAACCGGGGTCAGGTTGTCGCAGGCGGAAAGGATAAAGCTGTTGCGCAGATAGGGCGCGGCCAGGCTAAGGGCATTGGCCATGCCCAAACGCTCCGGCTGAATCACAAATTGCAGCTTCACCTTCAAGGTTGACTGCTCCTGAAAGTAGCGGCTGACTTCGCCATCTTCCCGGCTGACAACCAGGATAAAATCCTGGATACCGTTCTGGGCCAGGCCCTCCATCACCCGCTCGACAATGGGCTTGCCCAGAATGGGGACCATGGCCTTGGTCCGGTTTAAGGTAATCGGGTTGAGGCGCGAGCCTTTTCCGGCGGCTAAAATTACGGCTTGCATTAATGGTTACTCCAGGACGAGTGTTGTGGTAAGATTGAGTGCTTCCGGTGTTGATTTTTTGCCCGTGATACGTGATGCGTGAGAAAATAAAAATCACGCATCACGTATCACGTACCCCGCCCTCCCATCCGGCTGGCAAAAGTGGATGCTGTAAGCTGGGGCTTCATCGGGATGGGCCAGCGGGTAGCGGCGGTGAATAGCTTCGGCAATGGATTCGCGGGCAGCAGGGTCAATCAGGGCCAGGCAGTTGCCCCGAAAGCCTGCGCCGCTGAAACGTGTGCCGTAGACGCCGGGCGTCTCGCGCAGGGTTTCGTACAGGGTGATCAGGTGTGGACTGCCGCACTCGTAGTTTTTTATTGAACTCTCGCCCGACTCCGAAACGAGTGCGCCAAAACGAGTCAGGTCGCCGGCGCGCCAAGCAGCCAGCCCCTCGGATACGCGTCGCATTTCGCCAAAGTAGTGGCTGGCCCGGCGATGGAGGTTGGCCGGCAAGCGCGCGCCTTCGGCGGCAAAAATGTCGGGCGTCACATGGCGCAGGCGAGGGTCAGGCGGGACAGTCTGCCCGGTGTAATCCAGCAGCAAGCCTGCCGCCTCGCGACATTCGGCCACGCGGTTGTTGTAATCGGTGCCGACCAGTACGCGGGTCAAACCGGAATAGACAATCAGGATTTCATAAGCGCCGTTGGCGGGCGGGCCGGGAATTTTTTCCACCTGGATGTTTTGGCAGTCAATCGAGGTCAGGCAGCCCGGCTCGCTAAAAAGAATCACCGATTGGTCGAGAATACCGTTGTTGAGGCCGATGTATTGGTTCTCGGTGAAACGGACCAGGGCCACATTGCGTTCCGGCGGCTCTTCCAGGTGGTTGACCGCTTGGAGCGCCAGCAGATAAGCAATGGTCACCGCCGCCGAAGAGCTGAGGCCACCAATCGGCATCTCGCCATCCACAATGCCAATCAGCCCATGCCGGAGTGAGTGGGTTTGCTGCAAGGCCAGCACGGCCCCGCGAATATAGTTGCCCCAATCACGCGGGGTGTAAGTGGGCACGTCGCTCAGCTTAAAGCTGACGGGCGGCTGAAAATCCAGGCTCTCCACATAAACCGTGTTGTCGCTGGTGGGAGCAAAAGCCATGAGAATAGATTGGTTGATAGTCATGCCGGTGACCTGGCCGAGTTGGTGGTCAATATGCGCGCCGAGCGGGCAGATACGCAGCGGCGCTCGGACCACGCCGATGGCGGCCGGGTCTACCTGGGGGTGGCGTTTCAAGTGGGCGATAAGGCTCTCGACGCGTTCGGCTTCGGGGCGGGCCGTACGGACCGGGGGCGTCGAGGGTGAACCTGGGTGGGACATAAAACCTCCAAAAGCGTAAAATGGATAACCCCTTGATTATAGTATCATTCTTTATGCAGACAAAAAGGAATTTAAAGTGATGACGACCTTATTAGCTTATTTAAAGTCAAATGAATTGGCTCCGGCCCTGCCGGAAGGTGAGGCTCAAAAACTGGCCGCCGAGTTGGAGTCGCTCAGCGGATTGTTGGTTTATCCCCGCTCGATTGCGGCAACTCAGGGGAAACTGTTTTTCTTGGCCCGGCAGGGCAATGACAAATATTTGGGGATTTTAGAAACAGGGAGTAGGGAGTATGAAGTAGGGAGTAAGGAGGTTGGTTTTTCGGGTCAAATGAGACCAGTTACGGTAGAGGATGCTGAGTTGACCTTAACGACTGGCCCGACCACCCCGGCTAATGCCGCTGCGCTGAGGGCGACGCTACCTTTTCTGGTGGCCCGACCCTTGGGGCTGCGCAAATCAGCCGGCTGCGGCGACCGGCTGGGGCTGGCGACGCCGGGCCATATCCGGGCAGTTCGCCGCTCGACCATGGTCCCCATTCTGGCCCAGCAGTCCATGCGCGAAAATGCCCGCACCGGGCGCACCCCGCAGCAGGTCATGGACGAGGCCATGTGGGGCGTCTTTCAGGAGGGCTGGCGCGATGGCTTTGGGGCCGACGCCGACCACTTGAAAACAACCCACGATATTGATATTTGCGTGGCTGCCGGGTATACCTTCTTTACCATTGATCCCGGCGAATACGTGGACAACAGCGCCAACACCGCTCCGGTGAGCGAGTTGCAGCCCAAAATCGAAGCGCTGCCCTGGCATATCCTCGACAGCGACCCGGAAGATACGCAGCGCCGTCTGGCCGACCGGCCCATTGACCTGGGCGATTTCAGCCTCACCATCGGCCAGACCGAACTGGCGCGGGCGACCGCCAAGTATGGTCGAGCGGTGGCTCATACGGTCAGCATGTACCGCCACCTGGCCGAGGCGAAAGGGGAACTGCCCTTTGAGTTGGAGATGAGCGTGGACGAAACCGAAACCGTCACCACCCTGGCCGAGCACGTTTACATTGTGCATGAACTCAAGCGCCTGGGGGTCAAGTGGGTCAGCCTGGCCCCGCGCTATGTGGGCGAGTTTGAGAAGGGTGTGGATTACAAGGGCGACCTGGCCGAATTTGAAAAATCCTTTGCCCGCCATTTTGCCGTGGCTAAAGCCTATGGGCCTTACAAACTCAGTTTGCACTCCGGCTCCGATAAGTTCAGCATTTATCCTATTGCGGCCAGGGTGGCCGGCGAGTTGGTCCACCTCAAAACCGCCGGGACCAGTTATCTGGAAGCGCTGCGAGCCATTGCCGCGCTGAACCCGGCCCTCTTCCGCGAGATTGTCGCTTTTGCCCTGGAACGCTACCCCGCCGACCGCGCCACCTATCACGTCTCCGCCGAAGCGTCCAAAGTGCCCGATATCACCCAATGGCCGGACGACAAGCTGACCGCCCTGCTCGACGATTTTCACGGGCGGGAAGTTCTGCACGTCACCTTTGGCTCGGTGCTGGCTCATCCCGCTTTCCGCGAACCTTTTTTTGCTGCGCTGCGTGGCAACGAGGAAACGTATTATCAAATGCTGGAAAGACATTTTGACAAGCATCTTGGCCCGTTTGGCCGGTAGTCAGTGGTCAGTAGTCAGTAGTCAGTAGTCAGTGGTCAGACGGAAGACGCAAGACGCAACATCGCTCAAGGCCCCTTAGTGATTGTCCAAAAATAAGTTCCCCCAAGTTCCTACGAGTTCCCTTAGTTCCCTGGGAACTCGTAGGAACTCAAAACGGGAAGTAAATTTTAGATGTTTATTTAGGGGCGCAACTCAAACTTGGAGGTCTAGGATGGACTTTGCCGAATTAAATCAGATGTACAACTTTACCGGCCGCTCGATTGTGATCACCGGGGGGGCCGGAGTTTTGGGAGGTGAGATGGCTTGCGCCCTGGTTGGCTGCGGGGCCAGCGTGGCCATCATTGACCGCGACCCGGCCCTGGCCGAACGCCTGATGCACCGCTTTGAAACCAGCATCGGTGAGGCGATTGTTGTTTACGGCGATGTGCTAAAACCTGAAACCCTCCAGCAAGCCGCCGAAAAAGTCATTGACACGTTTGGCCGCATTGATGGCCTGATCAACGGCGCGGGAGGGAACAATCCTCGCGCCACCACCAATCCCAACCAATCCTTTTTCGACCTGCCGCCCGACGCCCTGCGTTTTGTTTTTGATCTTAATTTGCTCGGCACCATTCTGCCCAGCCAGGTTTTTGGCAAATATATGATCGAGCAGGGCGAGGGGGTGATTCTCAATATTTCCTCGATGAACGCCTTTCGCCCCTTGACCCGCATCCCGGCCTACTCGGCGGCCAAAGCCGGGGTGAGCAATTTTACCCAGTGGCTGGCGGTCCACATGGCCCAGGAATATTCGCCCCGCATCCGGGTCAACGCTATTGCCCCCGGCTTCTTTTTAACCGAGCAGAACCGCTTTTTGCTGACCGACAAGGAAACCGGCGAATTAACCGCCCGCGGCCAGAGCATTATCGCTCATACCCCCATGAACCGCTTTGGAAGCCCCGAAGATTTGCTGGGAACCATGCTGTGGCTGCTCTCGCCCGCCTCGGCCTTTGTCACCGGGGTGGTGGTGCCGGTGGATGGCGGCTTTTCGGCGTTTAGCGGGGTGTAAGGCGGCGAGGAGGCGAAGAGGCGAGGAAGCGAAAGGGTTCCTCGCCTCCTCGCCTCACGAATCATCGCGTCATTATTTTAAGGAGGATTTATCATGTTAGCTGGCAAAGGTTACGAAAACCAATATTTAGCGGAGTCGGAAATTCGGGAATTGGTGGAGACGGCTCTGGGCCAGGTCAATTTGACCGGCAAACGGGTGCTGATTATCATCCCCGACGGCACCCGCACCGCGCCTATTCCGCTGATGTTTCGCTTATTTTACGAATACCTGGGCGATAGTACGGCGGCGCTTGATTATCTGATTGCCCTGGGCACGCACCAGGCTATGAGCGAGGCGGCCATCAACACGCTGGTCGGCTTGACCGCGGAGGAACGAGCCGATAAATACGCCAGGGTGAATATTTTCAATCACCGCTGGGACCTGCCCGAAACTTTTGTCACCCTGGGCCAGATTACCCCGGCCGAAATCGAAGAAATTACCGGCGGCCTGATGAGCCAGGCGGTGGACGTGCGCCTCAACAAAATGGTTTTTGACTACGACCAGCTTATTGTTTGCGGCCCTACCTTTCCGCACGAGGTGGTCGGTTTTTCGGGCGGCAACAAATATTTTTTCCCTGGCATCGGCGGGCCGGAAGTGATCAATTTCTCCCACTGGCTGGGCGCGGTCATCACCAGCTACAATGTCATCGGCACCAAACATACCCCAGTGCGCCGGGTGATTGACAAGGCTGCCGCTTTTATTGACAAGCCCAAACTGTGCTTCAGCATGGTCGTCAAAGGCGAGGATTTGGCCGGGCTGTATATCGGTACGCCGGAGGAAGCCTATGAAGCTGCCGCCGATCTATCGGCCAAACTGCACATCACCTTTATTGACCGGCCCTATCAGCGCGTTCTGTCGGTGATGCCGAAAATGTACGACGACATTTGGACGGCGGCTAAGGGCATGTACAAAATGGAGCCGGCCATCGCCGACGGCGGCGAGGTGGTGATTTACGCCCCCCACATTGACGAGATCAGCTACACTCACGGCAAGCTGCTGGACGAAATTGGCTATCACGTGCGTGACTACTTTTTGAAACAGTGGGACAAATTCAAGCATTATCCCGGCGGGGTGCTGGCCCACAGCACCCACCTGCGCGGCATCGGCGAGTACGACGCCGCCACCGGGGTGGAGTCGCCGCGCATCAGCGTCACCCTGGCCACCCGCATCCCCGAGGAACGCTGCCGCAATCTCTGCCTGGGCTATCTCGACCCGGACAGCCTTAACCTCGACGAGTGGCGCGGCCGGGAAGCCGAAGGCGTCTTGTTAGTACCGAAGGCGGGTGAACTGTTATATCGTCTCAAGCCCAAAAATGGGCATTCGAGCCTTTAGTGGCATTTGAGAATTGACATTTCGGTGTTACCACTCAGGCTTATGTCATTTCGAGACCGAAGGTCGAGAAATCCCCAGGGCCTAACATGTAAAAGTAGGATGTTGGGGATTTCTCCCTGCGGTCGAAACCTGTCCTGAGCTTGTCGAATGGATGACATGGCTGAGTTACATTTCGGTTAAATAGAACCGCATAGTTTGGATAATGGGTTACAATGTTCGTAACCTCAGCAGGAAACCGCTTCTGTCTCTCTCATCCATGCTGCAAAATCTCTTTCATGGAGTTCTGAGGTTATGAACAAAATCTCGACGGCAACCACCCCATCTTCCTCGCCCCTGAGCGTTAGCCGGCCTCGGCTGGCGATTGGACTATATATCCTCGTCGCTTTTTTCTACTGGGGTTCGCTTTATTTATATATTCCGACCCTGCCCACCTACGTCCAAAGCAAAGTGCCCGACCTGGCGACGGTGGGCGTCATCCTCTCGATGTACGGCCTATGGCAGGCGGTGGTGCGGCTGCCCATCGGCATTGCCGCCGATTGGCTGGGCTGGCGCAAGCCCTTTATTGTGGTTTGTTTAATCATGTCGGCACTGGGCGCATGGCTGATTGCTCAGGCCGACAGCGCCGACGGGCTGCTGGTGGGGCGGGCCGTCACCGGGCTGGCCGCCGGAACGTGGGTGCCTTTGGTGGCGGTTTTCAGCAGCCAGTTTCCCGCCGCCGAAGCCGTGCGGGCAACAGCCATCCTCATGTTTGTCAGTTCGGTGGCCCGAATGGCAGGGACCGGCGTGACCGGCTCGCTCAATGAGTGGGGCGGCTACTCCCTGGCCTTTTTTCTGGCCGCCGGTGTGGCCGTGCTGGCCATCCTGCTGGTGCTGCCCGTCCGCGAGCCGCGCCGCCCTTCGACGCCGCCGGCGCTGAGCAGCACGGGCCGCTTGATTACCCGGAAAGATGTTTTGTTGCCGGCCATTCTGGCAGCAGTGAGCCAATATGCCGATTGGGGCATCACCTTTAGTTTTATGCCCATTCTGGCCAAAACGTTGGGCGGGACGGGCACAACGCAAAGTATGATGCTGAGCATGCATCTGGGGGTCATTGCTTTGGGCAATCTGGCGGCTTCCGCTTTGGCTAATCGGGTGGGGGCGCAGCGATTGGTCTATCTGAGCTTTGGCTTGCAGGCGGTGGGGATTGGACTGGCTGCGCTGGCCCCGTCGCTGGCGGTGTTGTTTGTGGCTCAATTTTGCTTGGGGCTGGCCCAGGGGATTAATAATCCGGTTTTAATGGGTCTGAGTATTCGCTACGTCAGCGATACGGAGCGGACGACAGCCATTGGGCTGCACCAGTCGGTCTACGCCAGCGGCATGTTCGCCGGGCCATGGTTGAGCGGGATTTTAGCCGACGCGCTGGGCCTGCGCCCCATGTTCGGCGTGACTGCCGGGGCCTGTCTAATAGTCGGAGTATGGCTTATCTCCCGCCTGACCAGCCGGGGGAATGATTAGACAGGAGATTGGAGATTTTTAACCTGAATCTCCAATCTCCAATCTCCTTTAATCCTCAAGCTCGGCCAGCCACTGGCGCACATAATCGGTGCTGGGAGAGCGAACTTTTTCAAAAATTGCCAGGGCTTGCTTGAGATACTGTCTGGCCCGCTCGGTTTGCCCCAGGTCGCGGTAGGCCAGCCCCAGATTGCCCAGGCTGTTACCTTCGCTGTGGCGGTCGCCGGTTTGGCGGGCGGTGGCTAAGGCTTGCTCAAAATGCTCGATGGCCCATTTGGCGTGGCCCATTGTGCGATAAGTGTCGCCCAGATTGCCCAACCAGTCGCCTTCATTGGGCCGGCCCAACTGCCAGGCGGCCATCAAGCCTACTTCATTGGCGATGACCCGCTCGGCCAGGCACTCCTGCCGGTCGAGATATTCCTCGATGGCGGCGGCCAGGCCATAGCCGGCCTCCCACTCTTCATGCTCAACACAATCGGTTAAAACCCGCAGCAAATGAGGCCGGTCGGCGTCCAGTCGAATATACCCCTCGCGGCCCAGGGCGCTCTGCTCCCAGGCCAGAGCCGCATAACAAGCGGCCAGCCGCCGGATACTTTTGGCCGGGGCAGGCAACTGCTGGCGAACATAGCTGTGGATCAAACTATGGCTAACCTCATACCGCTGGCCAACCTGCCGTAGCAAACCGTAATCAACCAACTTAACCAGCGCCCGGTGGACGTCGGGGGCCGGCTCCTGAGATTTTTGTTTGAAGATTTTACGCACCGAGGCCAACATGCCCTGATCAGGTTCGATGGTCAGCGTTTTGACGATTGCCGCTGGATCAAAAGGGGCCAGCGCCAGCAAACCCGCCACCGCCAGGGCTTGCCGCGCAGTTTCACTAATCTGGTTTAGACTGCGTTCCAGCAGTAGAGACACACTCTCCTGTTGGCGCTGGTCAGAGGCCAGGCTATTCAGCGGGGTGCTTTCCAGCCAGTCCAGAAAATCGGCGGCGTTCTCACCGTAAGCGGCCAGATATTGCCCGGCCAGACGAAGGGCCAGCGGCAGTCCCTCAACCAACTCGCAAATACGACTGTTAACTGCCTGATCGGTGGCCCGCCAGCCGCCCCAGGCTTGCAGCAGCGCAACGCCGTCGGCGGGAGGCAGCGGGCCAAGTTCCTGCCACTCGCTGACTGCTTCGTGGCGCTGGCGGCTGGTCAGCAGCACCCCGCACTCGCCGCGCAGTTCCAGCAGTCCGGCCAGGTCATCGGCCTGTTCGACGCCATCCAGCACCAGCAGGGCTTGTCGCCGGGCCAGAGCGCGCTGGACGGCCTCGTAGGGAGTCGGAGTGGGCGGTTTACCCAGAGTACGGGCAATGTGTTCCAGGGCAATGTCCACCCGCGGCTGGTTGTAGAAGTTGTGATAAAAGATACCGTCGGGGAAAAGCGGGGGAGGGGTTTGCCCCGGCGCTAATTTCCAGACCGCTGCTGCGGCCAGGGCGCTTTTGCCAATCCCGGCCGGTCCATACAAAGCAACTACCCGGCCCGGCTGAAGTTGGGCCAGCAGTTGGGCCAGTTCGGCTTCGCGGCCGGTGAAGGATTCGGCCCGCTCCGGGTGCTGTAAGGGAGCGGAAATGGAAACCGGGCGAGTCGGGCGGCTGGCAGAAGGGGTGGGCGTTGAGCTGAGCTTTTCCAGCAAACTCTCGGCCAAAATCCGCAGCGCCGGGTCTTGTTCAGCTTTGGCGCTAACCATTTCCTCGCCCAATACCGTTTGCCGTCCGCTCGAAGTGGGTTGTTTTTCCAGCATCTCGACCGCCTCGACGACGTCACTGGCCGGTCCATACTTGCGGCGCAGGGCCGATTTGAGCGTTTCATAGGCTTCCAGAGCCGGTTTCTGCTCTGCCTCGGCATTGACGGCGCGAGCGGTGAGGGTAGTAATAATGGCAGTGGTGATGGTGTCCATGACTATCTCCTTTGGCTGTTAGGTCCAGGTTTCAGGGCTTGGACGTGGTGATTGGGTTCAGTATAGCATGGTCATGAACGGCTGGCAATGGTTTATTTGCGTACTTTTTTCTCCTTCGAAAAATAGTAGACAGTAGACGGTAGACAGGGAAATCTTACGACTCTGCGACCTTGCTACCCTGCTACCTTTTCATTATTGGTGGTGCGCCATCAGGCTCGTGACGACTCCTCTAAAAATAGACTCAGTGGATCCAAATTTCCCGTAGGGTGGCATCCCTATGCCACCCGCTGACGCATAGGGATGCGCCAGCTACGGTGAAAAATTGGATCTACTGAGACTGCTGTATCGAAGCTGCGTCCTGAGCTTGTCGAAGGGGGTGCGTTTTTGAGATAACTTGATGCCAACAAAACCTAATGAGTTGTGCGCTCAATAAATTAGAGCGATGAGAAGCGATGCCGCTGCGGCCAGGGCGGCGACTGTCCGCACGCTGTTCCAAAAGGTCCAGCTTGAGAGATACTCGGCCCAATAGGTCGCACTGGCCGGGTCGGCCGGGGCGAGTGGGGCCAGCATATTGTTCCGGGGGATGTTAAACGCAAACGTGACCCCCATACAGCCCAACAGATAGAGCGCGCCGCCGCCAAGCAGCAACAGCGAGTCTGTCTCGTGCCAGCGTAACAGCGCAGTAGCCATGACGGCGAGACAGGCCGCAGCCGCCAGCAAAAACGGGGCCAGAAACAGGGGCGTGATTACGGTGATGTTAATGGTCTGCATGGCAGCAATGCCGGCCTCGGCGGGAATCCGTCCGAGGGCTTTCATAATAAACGTGGAAAAACCATAAAATATACCGCCAATCAGCCCGCAGGTGAGCGCCGCGAACAGGGTAAAAATAAATAGGATGAGATCTATAGTTTCCATAAATCCTTCTCAAAAATAAGAACTGAGGGAACTCATTGGAACTACCTGCCTCAGTTCCCTTGAGTTCCTACGAGTTCTCACGATTTTATTGATGGCGTGACGCTTGCTGAGTCAGCCAACTCAGTAAGATATCCACGGCGTTTTATAAAGATAGCTGTGGTCGTTTAGCTGCTTCAATACAAAGTCGGCCACGTCGGCGCGAGAGATTTTGGCTTTGATGGCCTTGCCGGTGGGTGTCGGGCTGTGCCGATAAGCGCCGGTGCGGTCGCCATCCGTAAACGCGCCCGGTCGGACGATAGTCCAATCCGTTTGGCTCTGTTTGACCCACACTTCTTCAAGCTCATGCTCCGCAAACCCCTGGCGCAGCAGCAAAGGAACAAGGATATACTTGTAGTGGAAGGGCAGCATAGCTCGGCTGTCGCCGATGCCGATAGACGAGAGGCAGATTAGACGGCGCACGCCGGCCTGCTCCATAGCCCGGATGATGTTCCGTGTTCCCTCCGAGCGCACCGTGTTTTTGGTCATGGCCGGAGTTCCCAGGGCGGATAACACGGTCTCGTGACCCGGCACGGCCCGCTCGACCGAGGCGTAGTCCAACACATCCCCCTGAACAACCTTCAGGTTCGCATGCTTGAGGTCGAGCTTAGCCGGATTACGTACAAACGCCGTAACCGCGTGTCTCTGCGCCAACGCCTGTTCGACAAGCTGGCGACCAATACTGCCTGTTGCTCCAAAAATAAGTAACTTCATTTTTTCTCCTTAAAAATGGGCTGGCGACGGGAGACCGACTATTCTGCTCCGGTCTTCCGTTGCCGCTCCCCGGTCTGTTTTCTTGCAGCCCAGTATACCCCCAGTCGAGGCTCATTTCCAGCCAAAAAGGCGCCGTATCTTTGCCGAAAAGTTACTATTCAGCTTCATGTCATTTCGAGGCCATAGGCCGAGAAATCCCTACAGCGATATATCGGCCTCGGAGATTTCTCCCTTCGGTCGAAATGACATGGCTGAGTAGTTACTCATGACCACCTTGGCCCCCTGCGCATGGTCCGGCTGGCGCTGGTAGATCCGGGTCACATAGCCCATCCCGGCCCGGACCTGCTCCTCTTCCGGCGGGGCATAGTCCAAACTCTCCAGCCAGGCCGGGGTACGCGAGCCGCGGCCACTGGCATCTACCACCACATCGGCAGTCAAAACTTCTTCGGCGCTGCCGGTCTGCCGCCGGATCAAGCGCACCCCGCTGATGCGTTCCCGGTCTTCTGTGGCGGTCAAGCCTAACACGTCACAATTTTCAATCGCTTGAACGTTGGGCAAAGCCAGCACCCGGCTGCGAATTTGAGCCTCCAATAGCGGGCGGCTGACCATCAGCCCCAAAAGCCCGGTTTGGGTTTGGCAGTAGTGCCCCCCGCCGATAAAGCGGCGGGCCTCGGCCAGGGTGTCGCTTAACAGCGCCCCCTGTTCGACCAATTGCCGGGTTAAGCCAGGGAAGAAATCTTCCATCACCTGGCGGCCCTGGGCCAGTAAGGCATGGGTGTGCCGGCCCTGGGGCACACCTTTGCGCTGTTCGCCCCGCGCCGGGAAGGTATCCCGCTCCAGCAGCGTGACCTGCTGGTAATAATCTGCCAGGGCGCGGGCCGCCAGCAGCCCGCCCATGCTGGCTCCAATTACAATGGCGTGTTGACCGATTTGTTTCATTTTGGGTCTCCTTCATAAATAAAGACGCGATGAGGCGTGAGGCGAGGAGGCGAAGAATCTTTCGCGTCTTCGTCTCCTCGCGTCCGGTCGCCAGACTGTATGCCAAGAAACACAGAAAGTAAGGGCGAAGAATCTTTCGCGTCTTCGTCTCCTCGCGTCCCCCGGCTGCTTGTGACCAGCCGGTTCCCTATTTGCTTCAAAGTACAGCATAGCACCAATCGTTACTCACCTGCCAGACCAAAAAGTGCTCATTTTTTACTTACTTTCGTCAGGTGACAAAAGGTAGATGACGGCGAAAGTAAATCCCGGTGAATGGTTGTCCTTCATGGCGATTTTGGATTATACTCAGTAAATCCAATTTTCGAGGAGGCGAAGCGGGCACACCTCTGTGCCGCACAGAGCCGCACGAGGGCGTGCTGGCTCCTCATCTTGCTTGATATGTCTTTAGAAGCTACCTTTACGATCATCTTACTCGTTGTCACCCTGGTGGCGCTGTCGGCGCAATGGCTGCGAGCCGATTTGACGGCCTTGCTGGTCATGCTGCTGCTGATTATCAGCGGCATTCTCAGCCCCGGCGAAGCCTTTAGCGCCTTTGGCCAGCCGGTCATCCTGATTGTGGCCAGCGTGTTTGTCATCGGCGCGGCCTTGTTTGATACCGGCGTGGCTACCCTGATTGCCAACCAGATTTTGCGGTTTGGCAGCCGGGGCGAAGTCGGGCTGCTGGCGATTATTATTCTGGCGGCGGCAGGGTTGACTGCCTTTTTGGACGGGCTGCTGGTCGTTGCTTTGCTGATGCCGGCGGTGCTGCGGGTAGCTCGCCAGGCCAAAATTGCTCCCTCGCGGCTGCTGATGCCTTTAGCCACCACCGCGACGGTTGGCAATCAATTGACCCTGATCGGAACGCCCTCTAACCTGGTGGTCGGCGATCTGCTGGCGGCGGGCGGCTACACCCGCTTGGGTTTGTTCAGCTTGACGCCCTATGCCCTGGTCTCGGTGGGGATTGTGCTGGGCTGGTATCTGCTGGTGGGCCGCCGCTGGTTGGGGCGGGAGCGGCCGGCCGCGCCGGCGCGGCCCTCGCTGGCCGAGGTGCAGCAGAGCTACCGGCTGGATAAACTGCTCTACCGGCTGCGGGTCCGCTCCCAGTCCGATTTAGTTGGCCGCTCTCTGGAGGCTAATCGCAAAGTGTGGGCTACGGCCAAAGTCAATATTATGGCCGTCCAGCCTAAAGAGGGCAGCCTGGAACCCGCCCGGCCGGAGTCGGTGCTGGAACAGGATGACCTACTGATTGTCGAAGGCGATCAGGGCCGGATTCTGCAACTGGCGAATGTTCACGCCCTGGAGCCAAAGGGAACCATCCCCCTGGACGAGTTCAATCGGCTTCAGCAAGAGATGGTGAGCCTGGCCGAAGTGATGGTGCCGTTTCGCTCGCCCCTGACGGGCAAAAGCCTGGCTGAGATTGACTTTCGCCACCGTTACGGTCTGACCGTTCTGGCCGTTCACCGGCAGGGGCAGGTTATTCGCGACGACCTGCCTCGCCTGGTTTTAGCCGCCGGAGACACCTTACTGGTGCAGGGGCTGCCGGCCTACCTGCGCGATGTGGGCCGCGATTTGAGCCTGGTGCTTGTGACCGATTTGGGGCCGCAGCCCGGCGAGCGCGTGACGGCCAAAGCCCGCTTAACCCTGGCTATCCTGGTGGCGATGCTGCTTTTGGTGGTGTCGGGAGCGGCGTCGTTGGGGACGGCCAGTGTGCTGGCGGCGGTCGGCTTGATCCTGGCCAGGTGTCTTAACCCGGAGCGGGCCTACCAGAGCATCAATTGGAGTTTGCTGGTGCTCATCGGGGGGATGCTGCCCCTGAGTATGGCTCTACAAAAAACCGGGGCGGCGGAGCTGATTGCCCAAGGAATTCTCGGTCTGAGCCAGAGCGTGGGGGTACTGGGGTCGCTGGTCATGTTTCATCTGCTAACCAGCCTCATCGCCCAGGTTATCGGTGGGGCGGTGGGGGCGGCCCTGTTTACGCCGATTGCGCTCAGCCTGGCCCTGGCTCAGGGCGCGCCGCCGGAGCCGTTTGCCATCGCCACCGCTTTTGCTGTGCTGGCCGGTTATGTGACCCCCCTGACCGATGGCGACAACCTGCTGGTCCGCGAGCCGGGGCAATACAGCATGAGGGATTATGTGGTCAACGGCCTGCCGATTTTTACTTTGCAAACAACAGCATTGATGCTGATGCTGGCTTTTTTCTACGGGTTGGTATAAGCTGGCGCTTCCAGAACTTCGCGTACTTTGTGGGTAAGCGTTTGCGGGGTGAAGGGTTTGTGCAGAAAAGCTACGCCGGCTTCTAAAACCCCATGCTGCACAATCGCCTCGTCGGTGTAGCCAGACATATAGAGGGTGCGCAAATGGGGCCGCAGCGGTAACAGCGCTTGCGCCAACTGATGCCCGCTCAGACCGGGCATCACCACATCCGTTAAGAGCAGGTGGATCGGATCAGGATGCTGATGGCACAAGCGAAGCGCCTCCGCACTGTTACCGGCCACCAGCACCACATAGCCCTCCTCTTTAAGGGTATCGCGCACCAAGTCGCGGACACCTGACTCATCCTCGACTAATAAAATTGTTTCTGTTCCCGGTGAGGGATAGATTTTAGGAACATGGCTGGTCGGAACAGTCTCACTTATTTCTTTGGCCCAGGGCAGATAGATTTTGAAGG
Organism: Anaerolineales bacterium; assembly: GCA_015075405.1. GTDB lineage: Bacteria > Chloroflexota > Anaerolineae > 4572-78 > J111 > DSQQ01. The sequence continues at coordinate 709,249 of JABTUK010000005.1, read as the reverse complement.
TTGTGCCCCAACCCGGCTCGCTATACACCAGAATCGAGCCGCCGCTCTGGCTAACAATTCCATAGACGGTAGCCAGGCCCAGACCTGTGCCCTTGCCCAGCCCTTTGGTGGTGAAGAAAGGCTCAAAAATACGCTTTTGGGTTTCTTTATCCATGCCCACGCCTGTATCGCTTATAGCCAAACGCACGTATGAACCGGGGGGTATCTCCATCCGCCGGCGAGCAAACTCCTCGTCTAATTCAACATTGGCCAAATCAATGGTCAATTTGCCGCCCTGGGGCATGGCGTCACGGGCATTGACGGCTAAATTCATAATAACCTGCTCAATTTGGCCGGGATCAGCCTTGACCCGTCCCAGGTTCGCCCTGGTAAAGGTTACCAACTCAATATCTTCGCCAATTAAGCGCTTGAGCATCAAGCTGGTTTCGGCAATTACCTCGTTCAAATCCAAAATCTTAGGTTGAAGTATCTGCTGGCGGCTAAAGGCCAGCAGTTGGCTGGTTAACCTGGCTGCCCGTTCACCGGCTTTTTGGATTTCGCGGATAGGTTTTTGCAGGGGATCAGCTTCGCTCAGGCGGTTCAAAGATAGCTCACTATAGCCATTAATGACCGTCAACAGGTTATTAAAATCGTGGGCCACCCCACCGGCCAGCCGGCCGATCGCTTCCATTTTTTGAGAGTGGTGGTATTGCTCTTCCAGTTGCTTGCGCTGAGAAATATCCTGAACGACGCCAATAAAATACTTTGGCTCCCCGGTGGGTTCACGCACCAGCGAGGTGGTCAAATTGACCCAAACGATGGAAGAGTCCCGGCGAATGTAGCGTTTTTCCATGGAATAGGTCTCAATCTCACCGGCTAACAAACGCTGGGTCTGTTCCAGGTCGGCCTCCAAATCATCAGGGTAGGTAATCTTTTGAAAGGTTAGTTGGGCCAATTCTTCGCGACTATAGCCAACGATATCACACAACTTTTGGTTGACCCGCAGCCATTGACCTTCCAGCCCCACGTGGGCAATGCCGACAGCGGCTTGTTCAAAAGTGGCCCGGAAGCGATCTTCGTTCTCTTGCAGGGCAGTCATATCTCGTTTAATCAGCAGATAGAGTAAAAGGGCGGTGGCCATGATGTAAAACCAGCCTTTATAAGTTTGGATCTCGGTCAGGGCGACCGGATTGGTCACCAGGGCTGCCGCCCAGCGATCCGAAAAGATAATCCATAGCCCACCGATAAGGGCGTAGATGAGGGTAATTTTAAGCGGGGTATCTTCTGCCGCAGGGGACTGCGTCTTTGATGTATGTGTCATAGCGGCTCTCCCAAACCAGTATAACGTATGTGGTTTTAATTCCTGATGGTGCAAAGTGACGCACGGAACAGAATCGGCTTTTGAACATTCCTGGGTTGGCTATATTCTAATATTATTTTAACAGCAGGGACAGCAATAAAAAAATCCAACCAAATATGTGGGATGGATTCTTCGATGGGGCGCCAAGGAGTATTTAAATTATGAGCCACGCTTGCGGCAGCCATCCAGCACCAACTGCCGCAACCCCTGGCTGATGCGCTCCAGGTCAAAGCCACACGTCTCCCGTTGGTAGAGGAATAGATCGGCGCTAAGCGGGGCCAGAATAGCATCAACCAGGTAGGGAATATCCAGGTTGTCAGCCTCACCGTTTTGCTCCGCCTGCTGTAACAACAGCCCCACTGTGGTCCGCAGCCAGGGCAGCCACCTGTGCGGCGAGTCGTGGCCGGGGGTGGCCTCGCTCTGTAACGTACCGTGCAGTTGCGCTTCACGCAGCAGCGGCGCTTGACGCTCGACAAAATAAACCAGGCTGTTGAGAAAAGCATCCAGGCGGCTCAAAGCGGGCTGATCGTGCCTCTCCCGCAGCATTTGCAGGGTTTGATTCTGGAAAAGCCGCATGTCTTCGTCCAGCAAAGCCAAACAAAGTTCGCCCTTATTAGCAAAGCCGCGATAGAGCGTCCCCTTGCCTACCCTGGCGCTCTCGGCAATAACCGCCATGCAAACGTGAGCAATGCCCCGTTCGGCAAAGAGGCGTTGGGCTGTCGCCAGGATAAGTTCGCGGTTGGCAATGGCGTCGGCGCGCCTGGCCCGTTTGAGATGCGAGGCATTATCGGCGGCCATTAAAGGGATGATATCGGCTTGATTAAAGCCCATGGAAAACTCTTGACAAAGAATTTCAGGATATTATAATAGCGGCACAAATACGGACTATAGTCCGCTTTATTATAAGTAAATAAGCGGTTTCGTCAACGGCAAGAACATTTTCCCCATCTGGTGTCCACGCACAGCGTGACACAAAGCGTGGGAACGAGATGGGGTGAAATAGGCATTTTGGCGCTATTGATTAGAATGTACTCTACCAATTAATATTATCATAGAAGGGGGAATCTTCAACATGGCTAACGTTATTATTATTGGCGATGGTCCCGCCGGATTGAGCGCGGCTCTGTTTCTGTCCAAAAACGGCCAGCAAGTGACTGTTTTTGGGATAGATAAGACGGCCATGCATTCAGCTAAGTTATACAACTATTTGGGTATTCCGGAGATCATCGGCTCTGACTTTCAAAAAGTGGCCCGCGCCCAGGTACAGAAATTTGGGGCGCAGCTTCACGCGCAGGAAGTTACCGGTATCGAGCAAACGGAAACCGGCTTTGCCATAACCACCGCCGGCGGCGAGCGCCACGAAAGCAAATATTTGGTTATTGCCGAAGGCAAATCCATCAAACTGGCTCAAAGCCTGGGCCTGACTATTACCAGCAGCGGGGTGCAGGTTGACCACAACTATCGCAGCTCGATTGAGCGGCTGTACGTGGTTGGCCGCAGCACCCGGCTGGCCCGCAGCCAGGCCATTATCTCTGCCGGAACCGGCGCAGTCGCCGCCCTGGATATTTTAGCCAGCGAAAAAGGCAAAGATTTTGTAGATTACGATACAGTCAGTTAAATAGACCGGGGACCGGGGACGGGAGACCGGCGATAAATGGTAATTAGCCGGTCATCCGTTCCCGGTCTGTCGTTTGAGGAGCTTCAATCACCATGCTCGACTTCACCCCCGTTCGCGCTAAAAAGATGAAAATCAGTCAACTGGCTGCGGGTTTGACCAAAGCCGACCTGGCCCGCCTGACCAATGAGATGGTTGACGCCATATTAAGCTTGATTGCCGCTTGCACTGATGCGGACGTGACCTTTACGCCCGATGACCCGCAGGCCAATGATACCTACGCCAGCAGCGCCGCCGAGGTTAATCTCCCCTGGACGCTGGGCCATGTGATTGTTCACACCACCGCCTCATCCGAGGAATCGGCTTTTCTGGCCGCCGAATTGGCTCGCGGGGTTCCGTTTCACGGGCGCTCCCGCCATGAAGTGCCCTGGGAAACCGTGACCACTATCGCCCAATGCCGCCAGCGGCTCGAAGAAAGCCGCCGCATACGCCTCGCCAGCCTGGAATTGTGGCCCGACCCGCCGGATTTGACCAACAGCTACGAGGTCGCGCCGGGGGCTGATCCCACCAACGCCCTGACCCGCTTTGTGCGCGGCCTCTCTCACGACGACAGCCACCTGGGGCAGATTGCCGAAATTGTGCGGCAGGCCAAGGCGGCGCGGGAGCGAGTCAAGGTCGCTTAAATCCACTCAAAGAAAATCATTTATTCAACAACTGGACTCAGGGAAAAAATGAGTTTAGGTAAACAATGAAATAGAACTGGCCTAATATGACAAAAGGGCCAAACCGGGGTAATTTGTGAGTCACCACAACCAACAAAAGACCCCGGAGGCCCAATGTTACGACGTATAGTCACCAATTCGGTCGAATTAGTCAAATTCATCTTTGCGCTGGGCTTGACCTTGTCACGGCCCCAAAAGCAACATCTGTTGAACCTGGCGGATGCGCTAGTGGTCAGTGAAGAACGCAAGACCATTGCCAACTTAAACCGGCAATTGGTCGAGGCGAAAGACGATTCGAGTGTCCACCATACGATGCGGGATAGTCCGTGGCAAGCGCAGGATGTGCGGGCCAAGGTGTTAGTCTTGCTGGTGCGGACAGCGATCCAACAGGCGCGTGGGTTGGGTTTAGCGAAAATCATTTGTTTGAGCATTGATGATGCCTTGTGTGAAAAAGATAAAGCCACGAGCCAGTTGGAGGCAGTTTTTCAGGCTTTGTCCGCACCCTAAAAGGGCGGCTCAATGAGGTTCCTTTTGACGTCTGCGTCTTCATCTCTCAACGGCATCCCCGGAGTAAAGCTCCGGCTTACTTCCTGTGTACCGATTTGTCCCTGACGGCACAGGCAGCTTTGGTTCGTTATGGTGACCGCTGGCCCACCGAAGTGGATAACTTTTACCTCAAAACCCGTTTGGGCATTGCCGATTATCAACTGCAAGCCTTTGAAGCCCATGCCGTCGTGTTCCTGGCCCTGGCTTATTTGCAATATCGCCTGGTCCAATCTTTGGCAGCGGCTTATCAGACGGGTCAAGCCCTCACCCACGACCAACCCAAAACCTTGGCCGATGTGATCCGCTTGCACCGGGCGGAACACCACATCCAATTGCTCCAGGCAGCCGCTCAATTGGCTTTACAATGCGGTTCGATTACGCCTGTGTTGAGCAAGTTTGTCCGACCTTTCTCGACCCTAACTTCACAAGCGGAGTTTGCTGTTTGATATTTACATAATTGTCATTTTTCCCTGAGTCCAGTTACTCAATATTCGTGTTGCGTGTTACGTCTTGCGTGAGGCATATATTTTTACATTTTTCGACAGTTCCGCTTATCAAAATTAAAGAAGCGGACTTATTAAAATATCTACAAAGCGGTACTACCAATAGAACCAATTATGGTCTAAAATCAAGTTAAAATATCGTCCAACCAGTATGAAACTTAAAAGGAGAGGCAAATTGTATCACGGGGTAACGCTTTTCGTAACGAATCAAAGACGCTTCGCGGTTAAACTGGGTAATAGGTTTTAAGCTCAATTAAATTCTTTGGAGATTTTTACCAACCATGATTACTAAAAGTATTTGCACCGATCAAGTTTACAGACAAATAAACGCCAATCAAGAAAGTGAAAAGTCCGTTTGGGCTGGTTTGAGACGGCTGGCTGCCACCATCGGCGATTATGCCGTTGAAATTTATCGCTACAGTAACGACCCGGAACCGGTTTTCTCAAACGGCGGAACCCGCGTGCTTAGCAGACCAGATCGGATTGATTTGGTATAGCCGAAGTGTGGGGTAACTTTTATGCCCAATCCACCCCCGCTTTACCCCTGCCGATTGTAAATCCCCTCGTTTTGAAATGAGAATAGAAATTGCCCTCGGTAAGTGTCACCGAGGGCAATTTTTTAATAACGCTTCTGCTATAGCTGTTCAGATAATGTTTGGGGTAGGGGCACGGCCTTGCGCCTGCCCCACCAGGAGCGACCGCAAGGGTACGCCCCTACAGATTCAAAATGTTTTTCTGAACATCTATAGTACTTTTTAAAACATGGAGAATAACGACTCTTTGGCCTGGAGGGTGTGGGCCACCGCGGCAGCTTCCGCCGCCTCGGGATCACGGCGCTCAATGGCGTTCAAAATCGGTTCGTGGGAATAGAGGCGATTAACCTGGATACCTTGCAGGTGAAAAAAAGAGAACCACAAGCGGGTATTTAAGGTCAAGACGTGGTCAAGGGTGCGGGCTAAAAAGGGATTGCCCGATAGCCGGGCCACTTCCAGATGCAAGCGATAATCCAGCAGCAAAAAATTCTTAAAATCCTGTTGTTCAGCCTGCTGTAATTGCTCGGCAAGTATCTGCCGCAGCATTTGCAGATCAGGTTCAGAGGCGCGCTGGGCGGCCAATCGAGCGGCCCGCCCTTCAAAAATATCGCGCACCTCAAAAACGTAACGGGCTTGAATAAAACTGGGTTGAGTGACTACAGTCCCACGCCGGGGATGGATGGTCAGCAGGTCTTCCATCGCCAGGCGCTGTATTGCTTCGATGAGGGGCGTGCGTCCAATAGATAATTCACGCATCAACTGATGGAGGTCGAGCGCGCTTTCAGGCGGTAAGTCCAGGGTCATCAGGCGCAATTTCAATTTCTGGTAGGCCTGTTCCCGCGCCGAACCAAATTCATTCTCAGCAACTTTGGTGAAATCTATGGTTTTCATAAATTTTATCGTTAAAATGTTTTCATTCGGCCAGTCGTAATTTGACTGACATGATAGTTTGAATATAATGCGTTTCCTGTTGCTTGTCAAAACAACGGCTAAAGGTCAAACCCCTATTCTCTCACTTGAAGTTGACCCACCGGCCATTTGCTATTATAATCGGTCCAGGTTTGTTTACCCGCTACCACGACTTGTTACGCCCCCTTTTCGACCTGGTTTATCCAAAAAGCAATTCCACCATGCTGTGGGTTCAATCTGGTCATCAGACTGGTTATTTGGTTCAAGTTTTTCACTCCCTTTAAGGCTAAAATTTGAAATTCCTCAACGATGAGGCATAGCTACCAATACTAAGTTGCTTGATACTATAGCTACCCGGAAAAGTTTTTCCAACCATTTTGGGCCTGGATTTGGGGACAAGTTAGTAGTCCTCTGGATTAGAAGGTTTTTTTATTCTTTATCCCCAAATTTCGGCAAAAACTTTTTGAAGGTCTATAAGTTCGATTCCAACGGAAAGGGGGGAGCGTTACCAAACAGTCAGTTGGACAACCTTAAAATACCCTGGTAGATTTTGGCGCGTCCGACGCCAAACCGTTTAAAGACCCATTCTCATTACCTAAATTTAATAGCTTTGAGAGGAGAAGCGACAACAATGATCCGAAAATTTATCGCCCTGAGCATGATTGTGCTGTTCACCTTTGCCTTGATTACGGCTCTCAAAATTACCAGTGAAGTTGAGCCGGTTCAGGCTGCGCCGCAGGCCCCCGAAGTAATTGCGCCCCTACCTGTTACCCAGGCGGCTACCGGCACTAATACCCTGGCGACTGTGCAAAAGCGCGGGGTGCTGCGCTGTGTTGGCAACGCTAACCTGGTTGGGTTTGGTTATCTTGATCCCGACACCAACGAATTTACCGGCTTTGACGTAGATTTCTGCAAGGCCGTTGCTGCTGCCGTTTTGGGCGATGCTGAAGCAGTTGAAATTCTGCCCTCCGACGCCACCCAGCGCTTCCCACTGCTGCAAAGCGGTGAGGGCGATCTGCTGGTGCGCAACACCACCTGGACCATCAGCCGCGACACCTCGCTGGGCTTTAACTTTGCCCCGACTACCTTTTATGATGGGCAGGGCATGATGGTGCGCGTTGACAGCGGCATCGAATCGTTGGAAGACCTGGAAGGCGGCACCGTCTGCGTGCAGCAGGGCACCACCACCGAGAAAAACCTGGCCGACGTGATGCGCGCCCTGGGCGTGAGCTACGAGCCGGTGGTTTTTCAGGATGCCAACGATACCCGTGTGGCTTACGATGAAGGCCGCTGCGATGGCTTCACCACCGATAAATCCGGCCTGATTGCCGAGCAGACCCAGTTGGAAAACCCCGAAGACCACATCATCCTGGAAGAAACCATGTCCAAGGAGCCGTTAGGCCCGGTGGTTCGCCACGGCGATGATCAGTGGTTTGATATTGTCAAGTGGGTCACTTACGGCGTCTTTGCCGCCGAAGAGTACGGCATTACCTCTGAAAATGTGGAGGAAATGGCTGAGACTTCCGAAGACCCGGTGATCCGCAACCTGCTCGGCGCAGAAGGCGACCTGGGGGTGGGCCTGGGCCTGGAGAATGATTTCATGGTGCAGGTCATCAAGCAAGTGGGCAACTACGGCGAAATTTATGATCGCCACCTGGGACCGGATGCTCTGAACGTGCCCCGCGCCCTCAATTCTCAATGGGTAGATGGCGGTCTGCTCTACGCCCCACCGTTCCGCTAAATCGTTATCAGTTTGCAAATACAGCCCGGCCTTACGCCGGGCTGTATCATAATGACATGATTTGAATGAGGTGAGCCATGGCCACAACTTCACCCAACATGAAGCCCACCGGCCTCAAAGAAACTGCCATACCCTTCTGGCGTGATGTCAGAGTTCTGGGTGTTATCGGCCAGGTCATTTTTATGGCCTCGGTTTTGATTGGCCTGGGTTGGTTGATTGGCAATTTTATTCAAAATTCTGAAATTCAAGGCTTAAAACTTGGCTTTGAGTTTCTCAATACCACTGCCGCTTTTGACATTGCCGAAGGAATTGATTATGAGCCGACCGATACCTTTGGCCGGGCCTTGTGGGTGGCCATGGTCAATACCATTCGGGTGTCGTTTTTGGGCATTATCCTGACAACTATTTTAGCCCTCGTCACCGGGATTGCTCGCCTCTCTAATAACTGGCTGATCAGCAAAATTGCGGCCGTTTATGTTGAAACGGTGCGTAATATTCCCTTATTGGTCCAGCTCTTTTTCATCTACTTTGGGGTTATCCTCAAGCTGCCGCCGCTTAAAGAGAGCATTCAACCCTTTGGCTGGCCGGTTTATCTCAATCAGCGGGGGATGGTATTGCCCAGCCTGACGGCCACGGCCAGTTTTCCCATCTGGCTGGCTTTTGTGGTGTTGGCGGTGATTCTGATGCTGGTTTTGTGGACCATCCAGAGCCGGCAAGAGGAAAAAACCGGCCAGCCAATTAACAAAATTGGCAGCGCTGCCGCTGCCTTCTTTATTGTGGTTGCGCTGGGTTGGCTTGTCACCAGCAATTTTAGCAGCAATCAGGGAATCTTAACGGCCAGTTCCAGAAAGATAAAAGATTTTGCCGACTTTGAAAAAGTCCTGATTGCCAAAATTGATAAGGATGCTTTACGAAAAGCAGGGGTTGGCAAAGCCACTGTAGATTCGCTCAAATCTATAGAGGCTATTAACGCTTTCAGGAGCGATTTAACCGCCCAAATCTCAACACTGGCCCCGGCAGTGGCCGGCGCTGGGGCAGCCGATGAAGCTGAAGCAGCCGAGGCCGCCGGAGACGCAGAGGAAACCGCCGCAGCCGCAGCCGAACCTGCTGATAAAGCAGCGGCCGCCGAAATCAAGGGCCTGAAAAAGCAGTTAAAGATTTTAGATGATGCCGCGATTACAGTTTGCGCCGTCAGCGATAGCCCGGCTATGGTCAACGCCGCCAGCCAACTCCGCCAACAGGGTATTCCGGTTAAAATAGAGGCCAAAAGTCGAATGACCGAGGCGAGTCAAAAATACGCCGAGGGCGGTTGTGATTTACTGGTTGGTGATGAAGCCGGGTTGGCCGCGGAGCGGGCCATCCTAGAAGACTCGGACAAACATGAGGTCATCCCTGTTGACGTTGCTCCTTTGGTGGTAAACACCCCGGCCCCGGCCGGTCTGAATATCCAGGGTGGGTTTAAACTTACCCCGGAGTTTGCGGCGGTGCTGTTTGGCCTGGTCATTTATACCGGCGCATTCGCCTCGGAGATTGTGCGGGCCGGGATTCTATCTGTCTCCAAAGGTCAGTCTGAGGCTGCGCGTGCGCTGGGCCTGAGCGAAGGCCAGCGCCTGCGCTTGATCGTTATTCCGCAAGCCCTGCGGGTCATCATCCCACCGATGACAAGCCAATATCTCAACCTGACCAAAAATTCTAGCCTGGCGGTGGCTATTGGCTACCCAGACCTGGTGGCCGTAGGCTATACGGTACTCAATCAGTCCGGCTATGCTGTACAAGTGATCATTATTTTTATGGTTTCATACCTGACCCTGAGCCTGACCATTTCGGCCTTTTTGAACTGGTACAATAAAAAGATAGCCCTGGTGGAGCGATAAGAACCGTCTATCATCTCTCGTTCCCAAACTGAGTTTGGGAACGAGAGATGATGAGAGAAGTTTGTGGAGCGATAAACTATGGCAACAATTACCCAAGAAGCAAAGAAAACCAGAGCCGCCCTGGAAGGCCCTAAATTTGAACTGGATGTGGCCGGCTGGCTCAGAAATACGGTTTTTAACAGCGTTTGGAAAATTATTTTTGCGATTGTTCTCATCATTGCCAATGCGCTGATTATTCAGGCGGTCTACAAGGCCGAACCTGTGGCCTTATCGCCTCACCTGGCCCCCAACGGGCAGCCAACTGCGTTAGGCAATTTTATTTTGGCGGTCACAAATGCCCAATTTCTAACCTGGCTCATCGTTGGTTTGTGGGTAGCGGGTGTGGCCGCTGTTATTTATGGCGCGAGCCGGCATCATTGGCCGGGGCCAACCCAGTGGCTAAAGGATAAGCTTTTCACCGGCTTCTTCGGCTCCCTGGTCACACTGGCTTTGGTTGTTCTCATTGTCTTTGCCATCCGTGGCCTCCTGGCATGGACAGTCTTTGGCGCTCTCTTTGAGAGTGATCCGGCCGTTAAGGATACGCTCAAAGCGGCCACGCCGGGGGCCATTTGGGGTATTGTTGGCGCCAACCTCAAGTTGTTTGCCGTCGGCCAGTATCCTGCGGCGGTGCTCTGGCGGGTCTGGGTCTCGCTGGGGTTGGTATTAATCCTCTCCGCCCTGAGCGCCCTGGCCTGGGGCTTTGGTTCCCCTCTAAAGAATCTACGCCGGCCTCTGTTTTGGCTGTGGTTAGCCTCTGTGCCGGTGATTTATCTTTTTTTAAGCGGTATTCCCAATACCGCAACCGGTCCCTGGCAGGAAGCCCCGACAAATCGCTGGGGTGGTTTTTTGCTAACCGTGGTCATTGCCGTTATCGGCATTGTGGCTTCTTTCCCCATTGGACTGCTGCTGGCGCTAGGCCGGCGCAGCCAGGTGCGCGGTGTGCCCTGGCTGTGGGCCTGGGGCGCAGTGGGCTTGCTCGGCTATTGGGCTTTGGGTAATTTCCCGGATCGAACTGTCACCTGGAATATTCCCATCATTTTCCGCGACCCGCCCATCTGGACGGTAGAGCTATCCCCGGTTGTTAACGCAGCAGTGCAAGCGGTTATTATTGTGGGCCTGTGCTTGATTGTGAGCCACTATCTACAGGGCAATTTGATCAAAACTTTTTGTATTGCCTACATTGAAATTATTCGCGGCGTGCCTCTCATCACCGTGCTGTTTATGGCCCAGGTGATGCTGCCCATATTCCTGCCCAAGGGTGTGGAAATTGATAATCTACTGCGGGTAATTGTGGGGGTGATTCTTTTTAGCGCCGCCTATCTGGCCGAGAATGTGCGCGGCGGCTTGCAGGCCATCCCGCGCGGGCAATACGAAGCGGCTTCTGCCATCGGCTTGAGCACCGCCCAATCTATGCGCCTGATTATTCTACCCCAGGCGCTACGAGCGGTCATCCCGGCGATTGTAGGGCAGTTTATCAGCCTCTTCAAAGATACCTCCCTGATCGCTATTGTGGGTCTTTTTGAACTGCTGGGGATTGCCCAGATTGTGGTTGCCCAACCACAGTGGTTTGGCCTCCAGCGGGAAACCTTTGTTTTTGTGGCTTTGGTTTATTGGGTCTGCGCCTTTTCCATGTCGTCGGCTAGCCGCAACCTGGAGCGCAAATTGGGAGTGGGAAAATACTAGCCAAAGCAAGCTTTGGACTCCATCTATCAATTATCGGCGGTCGGCGGTCCTCGGTCGGCGGTCGTTATAGGAGAAAAATCAATGGCCTTATCAGATAAAGATGTGATTATTTGCAATGATGTGCATAAGTGGTACGGTGAATATCACGCCCTGCGGGGGGTGACGACCACTGTGAAAGAAGGGGAAGTGGTGGTCATCATCGGCCCATCAGGCTCCGGCAAATCCACCTGGATTCGCACCATCAACCGGCTGGAGGAGCATCAAAAAGGCCAGATTGTGGTGGATGGGACGGAGTTAAACAACGATATTCGGAATATTCAGGAAATCCGGCGCGAAGTGGGCATGGTTTTTCAACAGTTCAACCTTTTCCCCCACTTGACTGTGCTGCAAAATATCACCCTGGCCCCTATTCACGTCCGGCATTGGTCGCGGGAACGGGCCGAAGAGATTGCCATGCAGCAGTTGGCGCGGGTAAAAATTCCGGAACAGGCCAACAAATTTCCTGGCCAGCTTTCCGGTGGACAGCAACAGCGGGTCGCCATTGCCCGCGCCCTGGCCATGCAGCCCAAGATTATGCTCTTCGACGAGCCGACGTCGGCCCTGGACCCGGAGATGATTAAAGAGGTGCTGGACGTAATGCAGGAGCTGGCCGAATCCGGGATGACGATTATGGCCGTGACTCACGAAATGGGGTTTGCCCGCAATGTGGCCAACCGGATTATCTTTTTTGACCAGGGCAACATTGTGGAGGAAAAAGCGCCCCTCGACTTTTTTGCCAACCCCGAACACGAGCGCACCAAGCTTTTCTTGAGCCAGATATTGCACCATTAATCCGGTAAGTGATTATCCAAAAATAAGTTCCCCCAAGTTCCTACGAGTTCCCAGGGAACTAAAGGAACTCGTAGGAACTCAAAACCGGAAGTAAATTTTAGACGTTTACTGAGTCAAAATCTGTATCGCTGGCTCGCTTTAAAGTAAAACTAAAGGTGCTACCATTACCTGGCCGGCCTTCACTTTCAACCCAGACCTGCCCGCCCAGCTTCTCGACAATGCGCTGCACAATAGACAGTCCCACCCGGCGGTCGGCAGGTTGAGTGGCGTCGGGCGGTTGGGAAGGCATAAACAACAAAGCCTGTTCCTCCGCAGTTAACCCAGGCCCATTATCGTGAACCCAGAAGCGGACCATTCCATCAGAGCGGGCGGTTGCCCCCAGTTGCAACCGCGGCGGCCGGCCGCCATACTCGATGGCATTGCTCAGGTAATTGGCCCAAACTTCTTCAACCCAGGGCGTGTGGCCTAACGCTTTGGGCCAGGCGGTTGGCAGGGACAGTTTGGCGTCGTATTGAGTTATCAAATGGGCCAGGCGCTGCTGCACTTCGGCCACAATCCGGGCCATATCGAGCGGCTGTAATTCTACTTCGTTCTCGCGCACCTGAGAGAAGAGTTGCAATTCATCAATAATAAGGAGCATCTTGCGCCCGTTGCGAGCCAGCGCATGCCAATACTTTTGGGTCTCTTCGGTGGGAGGATAATGCTGCTGCAAATTGTCCAGATAGGTGATCATTAAATTCAACGGCTGTTTGAGATCGTGGGCAACGGCAGTGTTAAAGGCGTCCAGGTCAACATTGCGCATTTCCAGGTCGGCGGCATACTGGAACAAGGCTTCCTGGGCGGCGTGGAGTTCTCGCTTCAACCGCAGCCGCTCCTGAACCCGGTACAGCGCCGTCTCCAATTCATTTGGCTCGATGGGCTTGGGAATAAAGTCCGAAGCGCCGGCCCGCAAGGCATTGACTGCCAGTTCCATATCCCCATGACCGGTAATCAGGATAACCTCGGCATCCTCCTTTTGGGCTCGGATGGTTTGTAGCAGGGCAAACCCGTCGGGCGGAGGCATACGCACATCGGCAAAGACCACCTCCGGCTGGGCCTGGCTAAAAAGGGCCAACGCCTCGCTGCCATTAGCCGCGGTTAAAACGGTGTAACCCTTCAGCCGAAGATGACGGCCAAAGGTTTGCAGAATCCGCTCGTCGTCATCCACAATCAAGACCTTTTCGTTCATTCCACATCCCCGGATGAAGGATTTGCGCCAACCTCATCAACCTGCGTTTTTACAGTCGGGAAACGGAGCGTAAAGGTAGTACCCTCATTTTCCGCACTTTGAAACGAGATTTCACCCTTAAATTCAGTGACCAGGCTGTAGCTGATGGGCAAACCGAGGCCGGTCCCCTGGCCAATGGGCTTGGTGGTAAAGAACGGCTCAAACAAATGGGCCTGGTCGGCTGCCGGAATGCCACAACCGTTGTCCCGCACCACAGCCACCACCTCGTTCCCTTCGACGTAGGTTACAATTTCCAGCGTCTTTTGGTAATCCGCGGATTCAACCCGCGCCGCCATCTGGTTAAGAGCATACTCGGCGTTGCTAATCAGGTTCAAAAAAACCTGCTCCAGTTTATGGGTATCGGCCAGGATCGGCGGCAGGTGGGGATCAAGCCTTAAGTCTACGGTGACGCCATGATTTTTGAGCTGCTCGCCCACCAGGATAAAACATTGTTCAATGGATTGGTTTAAGCTGACCGTCGAAACGTTTTCGGTATAGATGCGGCCAAACGCGCGCAGGTGGTCAATAATGCGGCGGCAGCGGGCAATATCCTGCACCAGACTCTCGCCGGATTGGTATAGTTCATCCACATCCATCACAAATGATGAGGCGGCATCTTTGGCCTGCTGGGACATGGTTTTCAGATATTCGGCTTCAAACAGCATGGCCGTCAAAGGTTGGTTCAGTTCATGAGCCACGCCCGTAGCCATCTCACCCAGAGCAACCATCTTGGCGGCCTGAATGGTCTTGGCCCGTTCTAATTCCAGTTCATGCACCTTCTGGCTGACCAGTTGCTCCAGGTGGGTGGTATATTCCTGCAACTTCACTTCCATGCTCCGCCGCTCCGTAATATCCCGGTTGCTGGCTCGCCGGCCCAGGTAGCGCCCATCGGTACTATAAACAGGTTGGCAAATGTGCGCGATCCAGCGCTCCTCACCATCCCGCCTGACAATGCGCCAATCAGCAGAGATGACTTGCAGGCTGGTCAGTTCTTCTTGAAAGTGCCGGGCGGCAAAAACCCGGTCATCGGGATGGACAATGGCTTGCATCAGGCTGGCATCTTTTTGAAACTCGATTGGCCCGTAACCGGTCATCCGCTCACAAGACGGTGAGACATAAATCAACTCGCCATCGGCGCCGACCCAGAACTCCCAGTCGTAGGTAAAATCGGCCACCAGGCGAAAGCGCTCTTCACTCTCGCGCAGCGCGGCTTCAGCCTGCTGCCGTTCGATAATTTCCTGGCGCAGCCGCTCATTGGCCTGGACAAGTTTAGTGGTGCGGGCCGTTACCAACTCCTCCAGGTGGTTTTGATACTTCTGTAATTCATCTTCGGCTCGCTTGCGCCGGATAATCTTCCAGAGATGGTCGGCGGTGAGAAGTATCTGCTTCACATCCGAATCATCATAATCAAACGCTTTATTGCCCACCCCCAAAATAATGACGACTTTATCTGCTTCGACAATGGGCACACTGAGGTGACGGATAAGCGGCACATGCCCCGGTGGGTAACCTTTTTTGTTGGGTAGATTTTGATAATCATTGTGAATAACCGGCTGTTTGAGGCGGGCGCAGTCGGCCCAAACACCGGCTTGATCGAGAGGATAGTGTGATTCATGCGCAGCCGTACAGAGGTTGAGAGTTTGCTGCGACCAGGTAAAAAGCTGGATGGTCTGCTGGTCGGGGTTAACAAAGTGTAAATAGCCCATCTCACTCAGGGTCAGCTTAACTGTTTCTTCAAGGGCCAGTTGAATAATTTCTCTTTCGCTCAATTCGGGCGCTTTCTGGCTCAGGTCCAGCAGTGAGTTAAGCCCCATTTCTCTCAGCCGCAGCGACTCTTCAGCCTGCTGCTGAGCCACCCGTGTACGCAGGGTGGTGAGGCCATAGGCCAGGTTGGTGGCCAGTTTGTTCAGTAGTTTGACCTCCTCAGCGTCAAAAGCGTCTGCTTCGGCGGCATAAATATTCAATACCCCCAGCGGTTGGGCATCGGCAATTAAGGGCAGCGAAATCCCAGAGACCAGACCGTAATGAATCGCCTGAGCATACCAGGGATCAGTGACAGGTCCGGCGGAAAGGTTGTGCGCTACGTAGGGTTGGCCTGTCTGAAGGGCAGCGCCAATCGGCCCGCGATCCTGTTCAATTACGGACCAGGTTGGATTGGCCGTTTGGAGTTGTCCGGCTTCGTCGCCCACCTGGGCCACCAGCCGCATCTGGCGGGTCGAGTCTGGCTCGACGAAAGCGACCCATGCCAGATGATACTGGCCAATCTCGACGATGATACGACAAATCTGCTGAAGCAGGTCGGCTTCGGCGGTGGCCCGCAGTAAAGCCTGGTTGGACTCGTTAAGGGCTTTGAGGGCGCGATTGGCCCGGCGCAGTTCGGCCTCGGTCTGTCTGAGTTGGGTAATGTCACGGACAATAGCCAGCACATCGTCTTCTTCGCCGGCCACCAAACGAACCTCATAATGGTGCAAGTAACCATTGACCGGCTGTTGATACTCATAAATTTGGGCGAGGCAAGTCCGACGGGTCTTTTGAAGCCGCTCCATAATCTGTTGAGCCTGTTCGGGGGGAAAAACCTCAACCACCGTTTTGCCAACAAGTGCGGTGGGGGCAATATATTGAGCAGCGTCATGGCCCGGTTTTACTCTTAGCAATCGGCCTTCCGGGCTGATTTGCAGCATCAAATCGGGGATGGCATGCAGGACAGTTCGGGTTGTCGCTTCGTTTTTGCGCAGCCGCGTTTCAGATTGCCGCAGGGCTAGCAAACTGCGATAAATCAGCAGATACAACATGCCGGCCGTTATCAGCACAAAAGCCCAGCCCTTGAAGGTTTGTAAATGGGTCAGGAGCATGGTCGGGTCGCCAATGACCCAGGAGATAAACCAATCCGAAAACATAACCCACAGGCCGCCGACCAACAGGTAAATAATCGCAATTTTGAGGGCCATCCATTGGCCTGCGGTAGGTTTTTTGCCCAACAACCAGAGCTTCATGGCTTGATCCTCCTTGATACTACCTCCATTATAGCACATCACCCCACTATTTCCAGCCGTTACTAACCCATTTTATAAAAATTGGCTCTTAATCTCCTCTCCTGATTGGCGATTGACACTCAACCTGATATGGTTTACTGTAACCACACGATGCTGAAACCTTGTCTCCCACAAGAATGAAAATTTTTGTCGGCGATGACCGGCGACTAAGGACCGATGAGAGCGCCTCGCCTCCCCCTGGGGGACCGGGTATTTGCCATAGGGCTTGGCATGTCTCCGGTCTCCCGTCACCGGTCTCCGGTCGTATTTTTGGAGGAGATTATAATGAAGGATTTGCTGCAAGAGGCTGCCCGGCGGGCCGACGCTTATCTGGCGGGGTTAGACCAACGGACGGTTACGCCCACAGCCGAAGCGATGGAACGCCTGGCTCGTTTGGATGAGCCGCTATCGGCTGAACCCAGTGACCCGGCAGAGGTTCTGGCCCTGCTGGACAGCCTCGGCTCCCCGGCGACGGTGGCCTCGGCGGGCGGGCGATATTTTGGCTTTGTCACCGGCGGCTCGCTGCCGGCGGCCTTGGCCGCCAACTGGCTGGCCGGAGCGTGGGATCAAAACGGCGCTTTAAGCGTGATGTCGCCCATTGCCGCCAAAGTGGAGGAAGTGGCTTTGCGCTGGCTGCTGGAGGTATTAGCCCTGCCGCCCGAAGCCGGGGCCGGCTTTGTCACCGGGGCCACCATGGCCAACTTTACTGCCCTGGCGGCGGCGCGGCACGCCTTGCTCCAGCGGCAGGGTTGGGATGTGGAAGCCCAGGGCCTGTTTGGCGCGCCGCCGCTCACGGTAGTGGTGGGCGATGAGGTGCATGTCAGTTTGCTCAAGGCCCTCAGTTTGCTGGGTCTGGGGCGCGAGCGGGTGGTCCGCGTGCCGGTAGATGGGCAGGGCCGGATGCGGCCTGACGCCCTACCGCCGCTCTCTCCCGCCACCATTGTCTGTATCCAGGCCGGCAATGTCAACACCGGCGCATTTGACCCCGCGGCAGCTATCTGCGCCGCTGCCCATGAGTCTGAAGCCTGGGTCCACGTAGATGGCGCGTTTGGCCTGTGGGCGGCGGCAGCCCCCGCGCGAGCCCACCTGACCGCCGGCTTCGCCGAAGCCGACTCCTGGGCCACCGACGGCCACAAATGGCTGAATGTGCCTTACGACAGCGGCATTGCCTTCTGCCGCCGGCCCGAACATCTGCGGGGGGCGATGGCGGCCACGGCGGCTTATCTGGCCCAAAGCGACCAGCGCGAGCCAATGCACTACACCCCCGAAATATCGCGCCGGGCGCGCGGCATCGAAATCTGGGCGGCCTTGCGCTCGCTGGGCCGGGCTGGATTAGCCGGCATGATCGAGCGCAACTGCCGCGCCGCCGCCCGTTTTGCCGCCGGGCTGCGCCAGGCCGGCTACCAGGTGCTTAACCAGGTTGAGTTGAACCAGGTGTTGGTTTCATTTGGTCAGGCGGAAACCACCCGCCAGGTGATTGCCGGGGTGCAAGCCGACGGCGCCTGCTGGTGCGGCGGCACCGTCTGGCAAGGCCAGACCGCCATGCGCATCAGCGTCTCTTCCTGGGTCACCACCGAGGAAGATGTCGAGCGCAGCCTGGCCGCTATTCTGCGAGTGGCGCAGGCGGTTTTGCCCAAATAACCCTCCCCCTGTACAATATCCTCCGCGACGAAGCCCCGCCAGCATCATCGGCGGGCGCTTTTTTTGTGGGAAGAAGGCTAAGGCTAAGGCTGAGTCTAAGCTTATTTCTTAGCCTTAGCCTCAGCCTTAGCCTTATAGTTTGATAGATTGGATTAAAAACACATGTCCCAACCTCGAACCGACATTCGAAATATTGCCATTATTGCCCACGTGGACCATGGCAAAACTACCCTGGTGGATGGCATGCTGCGCCAGACTAACGTCTTTCGGGCCAATCAACAGGTGACCGAGCGGGTGCTCGACTCCAATGACCTGGAGCGGGAGCGCGGCATCACCATTTTGGCTAAAAATACAGGTATCGTCTACAACGGCATTACCATTAACATTGTGGATACGCCCGGCCACGCCGATTTTGGCGGCGAAGTGGAGCGGGTGATGAACATGGTAGATGGGGTGCTGCTGTTGGTGGATGCCGTCGAAGGACCCATGCCCCAAACCCGGTTTGTGCTGCGCCAGGCCCTGGAAAAAGGCCACAAGGCTATTGTGGTGGTCAACAAAATTGACCGCCCGGCCGCCCGGCCCGATTACGTGGTTAACGCCACTTTTGATTTGTTTATTGACCTGGGCGCCACCGACGAGCAGGCCGATTTTCCAGTTATCTACACCATCGCCCTGGAAGGCCGGGCCGGCTACCAGCCCGACATGCTTGGCCCTGATTTGCGGCCTCTGTTTGATACCATTTTAAACCGTCTGCCGCCACCCCAGGTTGAACCGGAACAGCCGCCCCGGCTGCTGGTCACGTCGCTGGCCTACGACAACTATATTGGCCGGATTGCCATTGGCCGTCTCTGGAGCGGCACCCTGCGCGGCGGCCAGTCAGTCGTGCAAATTACCCCCCCTTCATCCCCCCCGCAAACGGGGGGGACAGAGGGGGGGCAGCAAAGCGCGGGCCGGGTCAACCAGGTCTTCACCTTCCGCGATTTGCAGCGGGTGCCCCAGGAGGCCGTCTCTGCCGGCGACATTGTGGCGGTGGCCGGTCTGCCCAATATTGGCATCGGCGATACCATTGCCGACGTGACCGATCCGCGCCCGCTGCCGCCCATCACCGTCGAAGAACCGACGGTGCGTATGACCTTTGCCGTCAACGACAGCCCCTTTGCCGGCCGCGAGGGCGACTATGTGACCAGCCGCCAAATCCGCGACCGGCTACGGCGTGAGTTGGAAAGCAATGTTGCTTTACGCGTGCAGGATACCGAGAGCGCCGACCGTTTTATTGTTTCCGGGCGGGGCGAACTGCACCTGGCGATTCTCATCGAAACGATGCGCCGCGAGGGCTTTGAGTTTGCCGTCAGCAAGCCGGAAGTGATTTTTAAAGACGGGCCGGACGGGCTGCGCGAGCCGCTGGAGCACGTCTACCTGGAAGTGAGCGGCGATTACCTGGGTGCGGTCAGCGAGATGGTGGGCCGGCGCAAAGGCAGTCTGCTCAATATGCGTTACGGCGAGGACGGCACGGTTTACGCCGAGTATCTGGTGCCTACACGTGGTCTGCTCGGCTTCCGCCAGCCGTTTCTGATTGCTACGCGAGGGACGGGTATTTTCCATACCTTGTTTCACGGCTACGAGCCGTACCTGGGCGACATCAACACCCGCGACCGGGGATCACTGGTGGCCCTGGAAACCGGGCAGGTCACTTCCTATGCCTTGATGAATTTGCAGGAGCGGGGCATCTTGTTTGTGACCCCGGAGGATCAAGTGTACGCCGGGCAGGTGGTCGGCCAGTACAGCCGCGAGGATGATTTGGTGGTCAATGTGTGCAAAACCAAACACTTGACCAACCACCGCAAATCTTTTGCCGAAATCAATGTCGGCCTGACCCCACCGCGGATTTTATCGCTGGATGAGGCGATTGATTACCTGGATGTGGATGAACTGCTGGAAGTAACGCCCAAATCACTGCGGGTCCGTAAAAAGCAGCTTGATCACAACATGCGTCAAAGAGCGGCCAAGCAGGCCAAGCAGGAAGCATAGGAATTGTCCCAGGGCCGGAGTTTGGGAGTTATTAGCCTGATTGTCGCCGTCCTGGCCATCCTTGGCCTAAGCGACGCTGGGCTTGATGTTTTCAGACCGCCCCTCTTTGCCCCTGCTCCCGCCGATGAAACCCTGATTGTGATTGCCACTTTCTATGAACCTGGGGCCACTCCAACCGAACCCCATACCCAGATCCGCCAAGCCATTGAAGCAGCCGCTCAGGAAGCTGGCCTGGATAGCCTGCGGGTGGAAGAAGAGCCAACGGTGTTGCGGGCTGATGAACATCGGCAAGCGGAGACGCTAGGCAATCTTCATCACGCCAGTATGATTATTTGGGGCGAAGCTACCGGCGAGGCAGTGTTGGTCAATTTTCTCAACCTCAAACAGCCGGACGCCGAGGTGGTTGAGGTTAAAATAAACGAAGCCGAACCTACCCAATTAGCCAATCTCGACGCTTATGCCCGTCTTAGCGTATCTGTTCTTGAAGCTATGGTCCGTCGCCGCTGAGGAAAAGGTGGTCACACTGTTAACATGAGTCAGGGGTTGTAACCTTTTTGGCTAACCTACATCTAACCTCATGATAATCATCTTATTTTGGAGGTTCGATGAATACTGTTATCGCTCAATTAGGTTTAACCGTTCGCCTGAACACAACGTATGAGGCTGCCCTGAGCCGGGTGATCGAGGCCCTTAAAACCGAAGGCTTTGGCGTCCTGACCGAAATTGATGTCAAGGCTACGCTCAAGCAAAAGTTAGATGTGGAGTTCCGCCCGTACAAAATTCTGGGCGCTTGCAATCCTCCTCTGGCCTACCGCGCCCTCAGCGCTGCGCCCGAAGTGGGCTTGTTGTTGCCCTGCAATGTCACCGTTGCCCAGGCCGGCGACGGCCTGGTGGAGGTGGCCCTGATTGATCCGCTCGTGATGCTGGGTGTAGTGGCTGACCCAACCCTGCAGCCCATCGCCGCCGAAGCCCGCGCCCGGTTGGAACGCGTTGCCGCCGCGCTACAGGAGGCTTGAGTATGCCCTTGTATGAATTTGACTGTTTGGGCTGCGGCCAATCGTTTGAAAAACTTGTGCGTAACGCCGAGGCCATCAAAGACGTGGTTTGTCCCGTCTGCGGCCAGGCCCACGTCCAAAAGAAACTCTCTACTTTTGCAGCCAATGTCAGAGGGGGAAGTTCCAACTCAACCAGCGCTGCTGCTTGCGCTCCAGGCGGCACGTGAGGCCTCCGCCGCTGAGATAGGCCGTGAGCCTATCAACCTCCAACGCTTATCAGCCTGGGATACCCACTCTGGTTAAATTTGCGATTCAACAGGGATTAACCTCGATCTCCTGACAAGCGCAAAGTTATTTCTGGACGGTTACTAAGGCTGGGCAGTTATAACACAACCTACCCCAGTTGACAAGTACCAATTTTGCGCCGTTCAGAAAGATTCCCTTCAATCATTTCAATATAGTTCTCCAGAATAATCACTGAAACAGGTAGCAAGAGAGCATGTAGCAAGCCATAAGTTTGCTACTTTGCTACCTGCTACCTCGATTATTGGGAAAGAATTTTTCTGGACGCCTATAGGTATGTGGTTAGCCAGAAAAATCAATTGAGGCTATACTTCAACAACTTTTACACCAGCCTGGGGCACGTCACCCATAATGAAAATCTTGACCTGACACCTGGCATATGACACCTGACACTTAGTAAACGTCTAAAATTTACTTCCCATTTTGAGTTCCTACGAGTTCCTTTAGTTCCCTGGGAACTCGTAGGAACTTGAGGGAACTTATTTTTGGACAATCACTTATTTTCAGAGGAGTGTTCACGAGCCAGAACACACCACCGATGATGAAAATAAACCCCCACCCCCACCCCTCCCCCGCAGCGGGAGAGGGGCTAGGGGAGGGGGTATTTACGAAGGAGTGTTCACGAGCCAGAACACACCACCAGGAATGAAAATATCTTTCTGACTATTGGCTACTGACTACTGATTACTATTTTTGAAGGAGCTTGCCTCGATGCCCCAACCCGCCGATTTGCTCATCACCCATGCCCAGGTTTATACCGTTGACCCCGCCCAACCCAGGGCCGAAGCCGTTGCTATCCAGGGCCGCTACATTGTTTTTGCCGGCAGCGCCGCCGACGCCGACGCCTGGCGCGGTCCTCACACCCGCGTAATTGACGGCCAGGGCTGCACCCTGCTGCCCGGTTTTATTGACAGCCACTTTCACCTGCTTCTGGGGTCTATCGAACTGGCCGGGATCCAACTGGGCCAGGTGACTTCGCTGGACAGCCTGACCGCTGCCGTGAACCGCTTTGCTGCCGAGCAGCCCGACGCCCCCTGGCTGGTAGGGCACGGCTTAAAATACGACATCGCTCCGGGCCGCCAGCCCTTGACCCGCCACCACCTCGACGCCATCAGCCCCAACCGGCCGCTGCTGCTCTTTTCATACGATGTCCACACCGCCTGGGCCAACACCGCCGCGTTGCGCCGGGCCAATATTCTATCAAGCGGCGAAGCGGAGGGGCCGAACAGTGAAATTGTACGCGCTGCTGACGGCCAGGCCAGCGGCGAACTGCGCGAGCGCGGCGCGTACGATTTGATCCTCGACTTGATCCCGCCGCCCACTCATACCCAAAAGCGGGCCATGCTCCAGCGCGGCCTGGCCGAAGCAGCCCAGGTAGGGGTGACCAGCGTCCACAATATGGATGGCGACCTGGAACAACTGGCCCTCTACGCCGCCCTGGAAGATGTAGACGAGCTGACCCTGCGGGTTTACTGTCCCTACAGCGTCACCCCCGAAACCCCGCCAGAGGCCCTGGCCGATGCCGTCGCCATGCGCCAGGCCTGTCAGAGTGAGATGGTTCGCAGCGGCTGCGTTAAATTTTTTATGGACGGGGTGATTGAAACGTATACCGGGCTGCTGCTGGACGATTATACCGGGCAGCCGGGCAACAAGGGCGGGGCTTTGTTTAGCGCCGAGCATTTCAACGATATGGCTATCAGAGCCGACCGCCTGGGCTTGCAAATCTTTGTCCACGCCACCGGCGATGGCGCGGTACGGCGTACCCTGGATGGCTTTGAGGCGGCCCAACAGGCTAACGGCCGCCGCGACAGCCGCCACCGGATCGAGCACATCGAGCTGATTCATCCCGACGACCTGCCCCGCTTTGCTGAGTTGGGCGTCATCGCCTCGATGCAGCCGGCCCATGTGCCCCTGCAAACGCCCGACGACCCGGATGTCTGGCCGGCGCGGGTCGGCCTGGAACGATGGGGCCGCAGCTTTGCCTGGCAAACGCTGCGTGAAGCCGAGGCCAAGCTGGCTTTTGGCAGTGATTGGCCGGTTGCCCCCCAAAACCCCTTGCTCGGCCTGCACGCGGCTATTAACCGCCGCCCCTGGCGGACCGGCCTGCCCGAACAACGCCAGACCCTGGCCGACGCCATTGCCGGCTATACCCGTGATGCCGCTTACGCCGAATTTCAGGAACAGCACAAGGGCCAGATCAAAGCCGGCATGCTGGCCGATCTGGTGCTACTCTCGGCGGATATTTTCGCCACACCCGCTGAGGAAATTGATCAAGTCCGGCTCGCGCTGACTCTCTGCGACGGGCGCATCGTTTATGAAGGCAGGTAGCAAGGTAGCAGGGTCGCAAGGTCGCAAAAAACCTGCGACCTTGTTACTCTGCTACCTGCTACCCTGCTACTTGTTTTAACGGCGTAAACTTTTCTGGAGCACGAGGCAATTGAAAAACCAACGTGAAATCTTCGGCTGGGGTATGTACGATTGGGCCAACTCGGCCTTTAGCACCATTGTGGTGACGACCTTTTTAGGCCCCTACCTGACGGCCCTGGCCGAAGCCAGCGGCGGTGTGGTTAACCTGTTTGGCTATCCCCTGGAGGGAGCCGGGTTTTACCCCCTGTGCGTCTCCATCTCGGTGGGCTTGCAGGTGTTTGTGCTGCCCATCCTGGGGGCCATTGCCGACTACTCTCATCTCAAAAAACGGCTGATGTTGACCTTTGCTTACATCGGCGCAATTGCAACCGTGCTGCTCTTTCTGGTCACCAGTGATCTAATTTTGCTGGGCGGGCTGCTCTTTATCATTGCCAACCTCTCGTTTGGGGCGGCGCTGGTCTTTTACAACGCCTTTCTCCCCGATATTGCCGGCCCCAACGAGCGGGACTCGGTCAGTTCCAAAGGTTTTGCCCTGGGGTACGTTGGCGGCGGGCTGGCTTTGCTGCTAACGTTGGCTGTGCTGTGGTGGGTCAGCGAAGAAAATCGAGGGCTGGCTATCCGGCTGAGCCTGGCCGGGGCCGGGCTGTGGTGGCTGGTCTTTACCTTTCTCTTTCCGCAGCGCCGCCTGGTCCAACGCGACCCCGTCCATCAATTACCTCACGGTGAGACATATCTGTCGCACAGTTTCAAACAATTGGGCCGCACGATTAAAGAGCTTTTCTACAAATACCCAACCACCCTGCGCTTTCTCATTGCTTATCTGATTTATAACGACGGGATTCAAACCATCAACACCGTCGCCACCATCTTCGCTTCGAGCGAGTTGGGGCTTTCGACCAGCACCCTGGTACAGGTAGTGCTGATGATCCAGTTTGTGGCGGCGCTGGGGGCGATGTTCTTCAATTTTTTAGCGGGGCGCTTGGGGGCCAAGAAAGCAATTATGCTCAGCCTGGTGGTCTGGTCGGGGCTGGTGATTTATGCTTACGGCTTTTTATACACGGCGACCCAATTCTGGATTCTGGCGGCCTTTTTAGCCATGGTGCTGGGTGGGTCGCAGGCGCTCAGCCGCTCGCTGTTCTCACAGATGATTCCCAAGAACCGGGAGTCCGAATACTTTAGCCTGTACGAGATTAGCGAACGGGGCACCTCGTGGCTGGGCCCGGTGGTTTTTGCCCTGGCTTTGCAACTGACCGGCGCCCAGCGCATCTCGATTGTGATGCTGATTATTTTCTTCGTCGTCGGGCTGATCCTCCTCGCCCTGACCGACGTCAAAAAAGCCATCACCGAAGCTGGCAACGAACTGCCGGCTGTGGTATAACCAATTGTGAATTGTGAATAACCAATTGTGAATTGCGAATTGGAATTTCATTCACTATTAACCATTCACCATTCACAATTCACAATTACTCACGGGTCCAGCGAATATCCATCTCCTCCCGGCCGCCCAGCGCCTGGCTCAAAACCGCAATCAGGCCGGGGTCAGCGCCGGCCTCGGCCAGGGCATCCACCGTCACCTGGTTAAGGTAATAATCGCGGTCGTCCAGCGACTCTTCCTCAAAGTGCTCGTGCAGAAACTGGAACTGCTCCTCGCTGATTTCGCCGACGAGGGTATTGTTGCTTAAGTCATAAATCTTTATCATCGCTGCCTCCATTTTAGCCAATTTATTACACCTTACCACCATTTGCCCGGCGGGTCAAAATGGATACTATAGATGTCCAGATGAAGAAGCTTTTCGTCTAAAAGAGATGTGTTGCGTGTTGCGTGTTCCGTTGATACTATTCTAATCGTAAATCGTAAATCGGAGAACGTATGTCCATTGATTTTGCCCAAATCATTGCCGCCGAGCTGGGGATTCAGCGCCAGCAGGCCGCCCGCTCGATTGAACTGTTTGACAATGAAAACACCGTGCCTTTTGTGGCCCGCTACCGCAAAGAAGTGACCGGCGGGCTGGACGAGGCCCAACTCCGCACCATCCTGGAACGGCTGACCTACCTGCGCAACCTCGAAGCCCGCAAGGAAACTGTGCTGCGCAGCATCGCCGAGCAGGGCAAGCTAACCGACGAACTGCGCCAACGCATCGAGTCGACCGACACCCTGCAAGCCGTCGAAGATTTGTACTTGCCCTACAAACCCAAACGTCGCACCCGCGCTACTATCGCCCGTGAACGCGGCCTGGAACCGCTGGCTCAGGCTATACTGGCCCAAGAGCTAACCAAAGGCAATTTGGAGGAGATTGCCGCAGCCTACCTCAGCGACGACGTGCCAACCGCCGAGGTCGCTTTTGCCGGCGCGTGCGACATCATCGCCGAAAGCGTAGCTGAAGACGCGGATACCCGCGCCGGCGTCCGCGAGCGCACCCGTAAGGAAGCCTGGCTGGCGGTCAGTGTGGCCGACAAGGCCAAAGATGAGCGCGGCGTGTACGAAGTTTATTACGACTACCGCGAAAAGCTGAGCGCCATCCCGCCGCACCGGCTGCTGGCGATCAACCGGGGCGAGCGGGAAGGAGTGCTCAAGGTCAAATTCGATGGGCCGGACGACGAACTGATCCAAACGATCCAGGCCCGCATGGTCAAAAATCCCCGCTCCGTTTTTACCACCTATCTGCGCCAGGCCATCGCCGATGGTTACAAACGGCTGCTGGCCCCTTCGATTGAAAACGAGCTGCGCGGCGAATTAACCGACACCTCCGACGAGCACGCCATCAACACCTTTGCCGCCAACCTGCGCCAACTCTTGCTACAGCCGCCGCTCAAAGGCAAAACCATCATCGGCATTGACCCCGGCTTCCGCACCGGCTGCAAGGTCGCCCTGGTAGACCCCACCGGCAAATTTCTGGGCGGCACGACGATTTATCCGCACGAACCACAGAAAAAATGGAACGAGGCCAAACAAATTTTGCTCAAACTCATCGAGCAGGGGGCCGACGTGATTGCCATCGGCAACGGCACCGCCAGCCGTGAAACCGAAGCCCTCGCCGCTGAAATCATCGGCGAGGCCAAATCTCGAATACCACAAGGGCACAATGTCTCCAATCTCCAATCTCCTCCCTCCTACGTCATCGTCAACGAAGCCGGGGCGTCGGTCTACTCCGCCAGCGATCTGGCCCGCGCCGAATTTCCCGATTTGGACGTGAGCATGCGCGGGGCTATCTCCATCGCCCGGCGGCTGCAAGACCCGCTGGCCGAACTGGTCAAAATTGACCCCAAATCCATCGGCGTGGGGCTGTACCAGCACGATGTGAACCAGAAGCAACTGGCCGAAACGCTGGATACGGTGGTCGAGAGCGCGGTTAACCACGTTGGGGTGGATGTCAACACCGCCAGCGCGCCGCTGCTGAGCTACGTCGCCGGGGTGAGCCGGCGGGTAGCCGATGCCATTGTGAAACATCGAGAAGAAAACGGGCCGTTCCGCCGCCGCGAGGCGCTGCGCAAAATCAAGGGACTGGGCGACAAAACCTACCAGCAAGCCGTGGGTTTTCTCAAAATCCCCGGCGGCGACCATCCCCTGGACAATACCTTTATCCACCCCGAAAGTTATCCGGTGGTCGAGCGGCTGTTTGCTCACCTCCGCGTGCGCGGCGATGAGAAAGAGCTGCCCGGCAAAATCGAAACGCTGCGCAAGGGCAACATAAAAGAATTGGCCCGCCAACTGGAGGTCGGCGAGCCAACCCTGGCCGATATTCTGGAGTCGCTGGCCAAGCCGGGCCGCGACCCCCGCGATGAACTGCCCGCGCCGCTGCTGCGCCAGGATGTGCTGAAGCTGGAAGATTTGAAGGAAGGCATGGTTTTGAGCGGCACCGTGCGCAACGTGGTAGATTTTGGCGCGTTTGTGGATATTGGGGTCAAGCAGGATGGGCTGGTCCACATTAGCCACCTGGCCGACCGCTACATCAAAAGCCCCTTTGAAGTGGTCAGCGTCGGCGATGTGGTTAAGGTGAAGGTTATCAAAATTGACGCCCAACGCGGGCGAATTGGGTTGAGTATCAAAGAGGCGGGTTGAGGGAACGCTGATGACGCTATCCTAAACCGTGACGGATTCAAATTCGCTCGCTACAGTTCGCTCGTTACGGATATGTCATTTCGAGGCCGTAGGCCGAGAAATCTTCCCCGCTCGCAGGCTATTCAAGCACCGACCTGGAAGATTTCTCCTCGCAGGCTCGTCGAAATGACATGATACCTGAGCAGTTACAAACAAGGGCATAAAAACAATGAAAATCCTCATTTTAGGCAGCGGCTTGATGGGTCCAGCCGCCGCTTTTAACGCCATAGCCGACCCGGAAGTGGCCCAGGTTTTTCTGGCCGACACCGACCCAGGCCAACTGGATGCGGCCATGCGCCGTCTGGCCGGAAAACCGGGTGCGGCTAAACTCAGCCCGGTTCAGCTTGATCTGAACGATCAGGCTGCTGCTGTCGAAGTGATGGCCGGCTGCCAGGCTGTTGTGGCTGCGCTGCCCCGGCCGGTCAGCATTTTGGGCATCCGGGCCGCGCTGCGGGCGGGTGTGCCCCTGGTTGATTTAACCTGGCCCGCCGACGAGCATATGCCGGGGCTGGGCCAGGAAGTCGAAGCGGCGGGTGGGCTGATTGTCCCCGGCTGTGGCGTCGAGCCGGGGCTGACCGAAATTCTGGCCCGCCATCTGGCCGAGCAGTTGGACCGGGTGGACGAACTGCATATCAAATGCGGGGGCATCCCTGCCGCGCCCAGCGGGCCGCTGAGTTACAAAATTGTCTTTGGCGGCAAGCAGTTGCCGCTGCGCGAACAGGATGGGCGCATGGTCGAAGACGGTCAGCTTAAGTTTGTAGCGCGTTATTCCGGCGTCGAAACCGTGATCTTTCCCGGCGTGGGCAAACTGGAAGCCTGGCACGAAACCTTTATGCCCTGGCTGTTGGATTTGCCCATCCTTAAAAATCTGAAAAGCGGCACGCAAAAAACCATCCGCTGGCCCGGCTATGCCGCCAAAGTGACGGTGCTTAAAGAGCTGGGGCTGTTGAGCCTGGAGCCGGTCGAGGTAGAGGGGGTCAAGGTTGCGCCCAAAAAGCTACTCGACGCGCTGCTCTATCCCCAGGTAGCAATGAAGGAAGGCGAGCGGGATATAACCGTGCTGCGGGTGGAGGTCAGTGGGCAGAAAGCGGGCCGGCTATGCCGCTGCCAGGCCGAAATGGTGGATTATTACGACGAAGCGGAAGGCTTCACCTCGATGGCTCGGACGACCGCCTTTACGGGGGCGATTGTGGCCCGTTTGGTCGGCCGGGGCGAGGTAGCCGAGCGCGGTCTGCTGACGCCGGAGCAGGTGATCGTGGGGTCTCTCTTCGAGCGGCTGGTGGCAGAATTGGCGGCGGCGAAGGTTCACTTTACGCTGACTAATGGGCCAGTTTATAAAACTTCTTGATGCCCCTGCCCTAACCCAAACTCCACAAAAAAATCCCCCCTGTTCGGCGGAGGTGAGCTATGTCGTCTCTGTCTGAAGATATTGACCCGAAGGATATGCCACCCGCCACCAAAAGTTGATGATGATAATGATGAAATACCAGTCATTCAGCCCACTCAACTTTCGATTTTCAACTGCCCGCGATGTAGCCAAAAAGCGATAAAAGGTGACGGCATCACGTTTCACGGACTTTGGCTAATTATTTTCTTGGAGTTGCCTAATAACGAGGGCCCACAAGCGTAAGCGTGTTGGCAAGCTCATATAACTAAGCCACTCTCAAATCTCGCCGGCCGTGGGTCTCGTTTTGCTCACGCCAGCCGCTGCGATCAGGCTGTCCATGCCGATTTAACCAATCTAACAGAACGCGAATACTCCCTGTAGCCAGAGCAATGCAAGTGTCTGCCCCGCCATAGTATAGGTTGAGGGTATCATCATCGGGGCCAATGGTGTAGCCACAGGGGAAAACAACATTGGCGACATCCCCTTCCCGCTCATAAGGCGCTTCCGGCCCAAACACCCAACTTTCGCCGCGCCGCAGGCAGTGTTCCGGGGTGCGCAGATCGAACAGGGCCAGACCCAGGCGATAAAGTGAACCGGCGGCCGTTTGCCGCACTCCGTGATAAATCATCAGCCAACCTGCGGCAGTCTCGATCGGAGGAGGCGAGAGGCCAATCTTATTGGCGTCCCACCAGGCCCCCCGCCGGGCTTCCAGTATAAGCTGCTGGCTGCCCCAGTGGCGCAGATCGGCCGAATACGAAATCCAGATATGAGCGCCCGCACCCGTTACCGGCCGGTGGATGAGCGCCCAGTAATCGCCAATGCGATGGGGTAATAAGGCGGCATCCTTATCATCAGGGGGCATCACCACTCCCAGGCGTTCAAAGCTGCGGAAATCCTCGGTCAGCGCCAGGGAAACACCAGGACCGCTACGCGAGAAAGAGGTATAGGTAATGGCATACTTTTTCAGTTCGGGGACAAAGGTAATCCGGGGGTCTTCGATACCCCAGACTTCCTCCGGATAATTGGTGGGATCGGGCAGTAAGGTGGGTTGGGGGTCAATCTGCCAGCCGTCAATCCCATTGGCCGAGCGAGCGGCGCACAAGTGGGAGTGGCCGCGCCGGTCCTCGACCCGACATAAGAGCAGGGTGGTCCCATCTGGCAACCGGATTGCCCCGGCATTAAAGACGCTGTTAACCGGATAGGGCCAGTCCGCCGCTGTCAAAATGGGATTGCGCGGGTGGCGATGAAAAAGTATTTCATAGTGATGATGGCTGGCGATCATCTTAAAAGTCTCCCATGATGTCGGCAGCAATCCGATCCGCTGCCAGGGTCAATTTGGGGACGGCATCTGCGATGAAATGAGGGCGACCATTAGTCGAAGTTCCCGCCTCAGGGGTTGAAGCGTTAATCATATTCTCGGCCAACTGCATTTCTGACCGAGCCAGCAGAAAGGCCAGGGTTGATTCAGCGCCCTGGTTGCGATTCACCCGGTCAGGGTGCAGGCCATCACGGCAGCCGCCGGTGGTAGGATCGTACAGAGGCAAGCCCAGGTCGTTGCGCCCCAGGAACCACTCAAAGCTGCGCCGGGCTTCCTGATACCAACTCTCTTCACCGGTCATGCGGTACGCTTCCAGACAGGCCGAAACCATCGTACTGGCTTCAATCGGCTGCTGATCAAAGCGCGCTTTGGCCCCTCCACGCCGGTAAAACCCGTCGCTGCCGATGGGCACAAAGTGGCCTTCGGGAGAGTGTTGCAGCGCCGCCAGCCATGTGAGCGAGGCCAGGCCCACTTCGGCCATATCGCTGCGCTCCAGCCACTGCCCGCAGAGCAGCATGGCCTGGGGTAACAGGGCATTGGCGTAGCTCATGCTGTCTTCATACCACAGCCAGTTCTCAGTATGGCAGCGCTGATACAAATCCAACAACCGTTCAGCCAACATCACCCGCATGTCCTGCATCACCCGATCGCCGGAGAAACGGCGGAAATATTCGTGAATGGCGACCAGGCTAAAAGCCCAGGCGCGGGGGCTGGTAAATTCTGATACGACCGGCAGGGCCAACTCAAACAGCCGGCTGGCCGTGTCGCGCAGCCCCGGGTTTTGCGAGCGCCCCAGCACCAGACCTAAACTCCACAGGGCCCGGCCATGGCTATCTTCGGAGCCGGTATCTTCCAACCAGCGCCGTTCGTAAGCAAAGAAATTGCGAAACCGGCGGGCCTCCCTATTGAAGGCGTGCCACAGAAAAGCCAGGTAGCGCGAGGCCAGGAGTTCTACCCCGGCCGGCATCTCGCCATTGAGTTCTTCCAGTGAAATCGTCAAAATCAGGGCGCGGGCATTGTCGTCGGTGGTATAGCCCTCGGCGTAGTTGGGCACGCTAAAGATGGCATGCTGGAGCAGCCCGGTGTCGTCGGTCAGGCGCTGCAAGTGAGCCAGGTCTAACAGCGGCAGTTGGCCTTGCTCCCGATCCAAAGTGCGGGCTTTCAAGACAGGTCGGGACTGATATCGCCGCTCCAGGCGGGCCTTTTCAAAACTCTGCATGTAGCGGCGGGCCACTTCGGGCCAGAGCATGTCGCGCCCAAACAGGTAAGCGCGTTTGCGCATGGCGTGCCGTTCGGTCTCATTTTCTAGCAGGTTGAGCACCTGATCGGCAATTGCCTGAGAGTCGCCAAAAGGGACCAGGAGACCTCGCTCTTCGGCCAGCAGCTCTTCGGCGTACCAATAGGGGGTAGAGATGACCGCTTTGCCAGCCCCAACCGTATAAGCCAGCGTGCCGGAGGTAATTTGGGCCGGGTTAAGATAGGGGGTCAGATAGATATCGGCCGCGCCAATAAACTCAACCAGTTCAGGCAGGCTGACAAAACGATTATGAAAAATGACGTGCTGGCTGACCCCTTTTTCCTGGGCTAAGCGCTGCAAACTCAGACGATAGGTTTCGCCATCGTGCTTCTTGACGTGGGGATGGGTCGCGCCCAGCACCATGTAAACGACGTCAGGGTACTGTTCTAGAATAGCCGGCAGCGCGGCAATCACGTTTTCGAGGCCTTTGTTAGGGGAAAGGAGGCCAAAGGTCAACAACACCATTTTGCCCTCCACCCCAAACTTATCCTTGTAAAAATTGGAGTCGACGAAAGGCACATCCGGGATGCCGTGCGGGATTAAGTCAATTTTTGCGGCCGGTACACCGTAAATAGTTTGCAGGAAGTCGGCGGAGCGATGGCTCATGACCACCAGCCGATCCGACAGGGTAGCCAGTTCCTCCAGCACCCGGCGTTGGTTGGGATCAGGTTCGCGCAGGACGGTATGCAGGGTGGTCACGATGGGCATACGCAATTCTCGCAGCAAGGCCAAAATATGGCTGCCCGCCGGCCCACCAAAGATGCCGTATTCGTGCTGCAAGCAGACGAAGTCCACATTGTTGACGTGCAGAAAATCGGCCGCCCGTTGATAAGAGGCTAACTCCTGTTCCACCAACTCAAAGCGGACTTCCGCCGGATAGGCGTAGCCGGCCGGGGTGTCATTAACCGGCACGGCCAGGCAGGTAGCTTCGGGGTACTCGGCGGCCACAGCCTGGCACAGGTCCGTAGTAAAGGTAGCAATCCCACACTGGCGGGGCAGATAGTTACCAATGAACGCAATTCGACTTACATTTGATTTTTGTTGTTGTTCCATCCTTTCAGGATACCCGATTACCCTGACCCTATCAATCAGGGATTTTCCTGTTCGGTTGTCGGTATTTGCCCTACAAGCTAACCCAGACCTGGGCCTTTAACCTGGACGGCGTGGCCTCAACCTTGAGTAAATCCTCTGTTCTACCCGCTCCTCTGCCCTCCCATCCCCCAAGTTGTAGGGCAAATACTGACAAGCAAATCAGCCTAATCCCTACCCAGAGCTCAGAGTTCCCCTGACAGTTTTCAGAACTCGGATCGGTTATGATGATAATCTCTCTTATTATCTAAAGCCCTGTTTTTTATTTCGGTTTCCCGATAATGCTGAAAATCAAGAGGAAATCGTGGCAAAATAGGGACACCTGCGAATCCAATACGGCGAGTTCCTGACTACTTCAAAGTTGGGCCGTTGTGCCAGTTGGCCTTATCACCCCATGCCTCATAAAGTTGGCGCGACACGAGAACGAACGCAGGTTCAGGTAATGATCCAGACATTAAGGAGAAGTGCCTATAAGTCAAAAAGCTTGCCAGTTATCGCCAAATATCGTTCGTGTGCCTCCTGCCAAGCACACACCCATCATATCCAGAGATTACAAGATGACGAAGATCGAACCGGTCGTGGCAGAGGTCATCTTGTAGTTCTGCGCTTCATGAAAAGGAGTTTCAAATGCCAAAGTATCTCGTTCAAGCCAACTATGTCGGTGAAGGACTCAAGGGGTTGCTCAAAGAGGGTGGCTCCAGTCGCCTCGCAGCCGTCGAAAAGCTGTTTGGGTCGGTCGGGGCCAGGATAGAGGCCTTTTACTATGCCTTTGGTGATACCGATCTTTTCATCATCGCGGATGTACCGGACAACGTCACCGCGGCGGCACTCTCCCTGACAGTCAATGCCGCTGGGACTGCCACCGCCAAGATCACGGTGCTCCTGAATGCAGAGGAGATTGATGCAGCCACGAAAAAGACGCCCAGTTATCGCTCTCCTGGACAGTAACGGGTATCCATCTCCAACAATGTGGATGAAGTCGCCGCCGGCCTGCGTCGTGAGGCCAGCGGCGATGGGCGCAGCCGGGGTTATCGAAGCGCCGGAAGCCCATTTTCTGGAAAGATACGACCAGGGCCAGGTATAACTACCGTCTGGCCCTGCACCTATTATCAATCCGATGAGAGTCAAAACCGGAGACACTCCGCCGGTTCACCCGTTGGACTGGTTCAAGTGAGTCAGGCAGCTTGAGCCAGGTTTACTCGTAAACCAGTCGCTTATGGCGTGGGGGGCTTGGGGGAAAATTCTCGCAGCTTCCCCACGCCGTACGCGCCGATGAGAAGTATCTCATTTTCGCCACCGAAACAGGTAGCAAGTAGTAGGGTAGCAGGTAACAAATTGCTACTTTGCTACCGTGCTACCTTGATTGTTGGGAAAGAATTTTTCTGGACACCCTTATATTCTTACTGAGGAGGTAAACTATGAATCTCAAACCCCTGGGTGATAGGTTAATTGTTGAGCCTATCGAGCAAGAAGAAATGACCACCAGCGGCATTGTGCTGCCCGAAACCGCTAAAGAGAAACCGATGCAGGGTAAAGTCCTGGCGGTCGGTCCCGGCGCGCGCAAGGAGGATGGTTCGCGTATTGTCATGGATGTGAGCATAGGCGACACCATCCTCTACGCCAAGTATGCCGGCATCGAAGTCAAACTTGAAAACAAGAAATATCTTATCTTTAAAGAAACTGATGTCCTGGCCATCGTCCAATAACAGTTGCCAGTGCTCAGTCAATATCATTAAGTTAAGCCGGAAAACCGCATCCCTTCGACTTCGCTCAGGACGCAGCCTGAGTAGCGCGCAACGCAGTGGGGCGTGTATCGAAGGGTGCAGGTTGGCGACGATTTCCTGACAATGCAGCACCCTTCGATACGGTTCGCTGCGCTCACCTACTCAGGATGCTGCTAACCTAACGACTTTCATTGACTGTTTACTATTTTCTAAAGGAGCATTTAACTCTATGGCAAAACAAATTAGTTTTAGCGAAGACGCCCGCCGTCGCCTCAAGGTGGGGATAGACGTCCTGGCCGAGGCGGTCAAAACCACCCTTGGACCGAAGGGCCGCAATGTGGCCCTGGATAAAAAATGGGGCGCGCCGACCGTGACCCACGATGGCGTCACTGTGGCCAAAGAAATCGAACTGGTTGACCCCTTTGAAAATATGGGCGCCCAACTGCTCAAAGAAGCGGCCACCAAAACCAACGATGTGGCCGGCGATGGCACCACCACCGCCACCGTGCTGGCTCAGGCTATTGTCAGCGAAGGTCTCAAGAACGTGGCCGCCGGTGCTAATCCCATGCTGCTCAAACGCGGTATCGAATTGGCAGCCCAAGCCGTGGCCGACTCCATTCGTCAGAATTCGATTGAGGTCAAAGGCCATGATGACATTGCCCATGTGGCCAGCATTTCCGCCGCCGATACCACCATTGGCGATTTGATTGCCGAAGTGATGGACAAAGTCGGCAAGGATGGGGTCATAACCGTCGAGGAAAGCAAGGGCCTGGCTTTTGAAACCGAGTATGTGGACGGCATGCAGTTTGACCGTGGCTACATCAGCCCCTACTTCATCACCGATGCCGAAACCATGCAGGCCGTGCTGAACAACCCCCACATTCTTATCTACGACAAGAGAATCTCCCTGGCCCAGGATATTGTGCCTATTCTGGAAAAGCTGGTCCAGACCGGCAAGCGTGACCTGGTCATTATTGCCGAAGACGTTGACGGCGAAGCCCTGGCCACCCTGGTGCTGAACAAACTGCGCGGCACTTTCAACGTTATCGCCGTCAAAGCCCCCGGCTTTGGCGACCGCCGCAAGGCGATGCTGCAAGATATTGCCGTGCTCACCGGCGGCACCGTCATCACCGAAGAGATGGGGCGCAAGCTCGACAGCGCCACCCTCAAGGATTTGGGCACGGCCGATAAAGTCAGCTCGACCAAAGATGAAACCACCCTTGTGGGTGGGGCTGGTGAAGAAGAGGCTATCACCGGCCGGATCAACCAGATCAAGGCCGAGATCGAGAACAGTACCAGCGACTATGACCGCGAGAAGCTGCAAGAACGCCTGGCCAAATTGGCCGGCGGCGTAGCCGTCATTGGGGTGGGCGCAGCGACCGAAACCGAGTTGAAAGAGAAAAAGCATCGGGTTGAGGATGCTTTGAGCGCCACCCGCGCCGCCGTCGAAGAAGGCGTGGTGCCTGGGGGTGGGGTGGCCCTAATCAACGCGATTGAGGCCATCAAGGATCTCAAGCACGATACGCCTGATGTCAATACCGGCATCAACATTGTCCGCCGCGCCCTGGAAGAGCCGATGCGCCAGTTAGCTCGCAATGCCGGGAAAGAAGGGGCCATCATCATTGACGAAGTGCGCCGCCGGCGCAGCCAGGGCAGCTTTATCGGTTACAATGTGATGACCGAGCAGTACGAAGACATGCTCAAATCCGGCATCATTGACCCGGCCAAAGTGACCCGCAGCGCTGTCCAAAATGCGGCCTCCATCGCGGCGATGATCCTGACCACCGAAGCCCTCGTCACCGATGTGCCCGAACCCAAATCGGCCATGCCGGCTGGCGGTGATATGGGTATGGGGGGCATGGGCGGCATGATGTAATTTTTACTCTCCCCCTACCCCTCTCTCTTTTAGGGGTAGGGGAGGGAAACCAACGATG
Organism: Anaerolineales bacterium; assembly: GCA_015075405.1. Classification (GTDB taxonomy): domain Bacteria; phylum Chloroflexota; class Anaerolineae; order 4572-78; family J111; genus DSQQ01. The sequence continues at coordinate 672,433 of JABTUK010000005.1, read as the reverse complement.
AATAATATAGTTGGCGATTTCATTCGAGCCAGGCAGATAGACTCGGTCCAAAAGTTGTATATCCTGCTGTTCCTCCACCAACATCCAAAACTGGTTGGCACCAGCCAGCAGTTAGCTAATCAATTGTATCTGGGGCATCTGACCTTGGTAGAGGAAATTCTCAATGATTTACACGGGGTAGGTCTGATAGACCGCGTAGGGAATCGCTACAAGTTATGTAATGACCCGCAAGTTGGGGCATGTCTGCAATCTTTGGCTGAAGCAGCCAAGAATCCTGTGGCCCGCCAGGATCTTCTGGCGCAGATTGGAAGCGGACATCATGGTGAGTCGAGCGGGGCGAGTTGAGGTTACAAGTTCGTTTACCCGACCTGCCACCAACCGCGATTGCCTTGATTGAATAAGTTTTAAGGAAGGTACGATGTATCAGACAATTTTAGTCCCGACTTATTACCCTGAACCCCAGATCTCCCAAGAGATTGAGCAGTTCGATCTCAACTTGCATCAACACTGGCAACCCGGAAAATTCATCTGACCGGTCGAATGGCAACATGTAAAAGTTAAGGTTGTAGAGGATTTCTCCCTGCGGTCGAAATGACATGGCTGAGCAATTACAAATCAAAACCCATTAGGGCGTGAATAGTTCAGTCAGAGCAAAACTCAGTAGATCCAAATTTGAGGAGCCAGCACGCCCACGTGCGGCTCTGTGCGGCACGTGGGCGTGCCGCACTCCTCGAAAATTGGATCCACTGAAACTAGCTGGCGAGTCGGCTCAGCAGAGGCTGTCCTTTGCCCGCGGCGCTCTGAAAGAACCCTCAATTCTTTTGCTTCGCTTAAATTTTGGTGCTATCCTTACTTATAAAAGCCGCTTTTCCCCTAATGGTGGACCCAATATGGCAAAAAAGAAACCCTCCCCCAAAAATCCTTCCCCTCCGGTGATGGAGACTAACTTAGACTCCCACAAGGTTCCAGCGGAGCCGCCTGTTCCCCCGGACCAGGGCTTGATCATTGTCGGTATTGGCGCTTCGGCGGGCGGGCAGGAGGCCTTTGAGAAGTTCTTTGCCCATCTGCCAGGGGATAGCGGCCTGGCTTTTGTGGTTATCCAGCACCTGGACCCCACGCACAAAAGTATTCTGGTCGAGTTGCTGCAACGCTACACCCCGCTCCGGGTCTGGCAAGTCCAGGACGGCATGCGGGTTGAACCCAACTGCATTTACGTCATTCCGCCCAATCGAAACCTGGCCATGTTACAGGGCCGGCTCTACCTGCTGGAACGGGCAGCGGCGCGGGGTCTGCACCTGCCGATTGACTCCTTTTTTCGCTCCCTGGCCCAGGATCAGGGGGACAAGGCTGTGGGTATCATCCTGTCGGGCACCGGCAGTGATGGGACCCTGGGCCTGACGGCCCTCAAAGGGGAAGGAGGGTTGACCATGGTGCAGGACCCGGCTTCGGCGGGGTACGACGGTATGCCTCGCAGCGCCATTGCCACCGGCCTGGTGGATTACGTGCTGCCGCCGGAACAACTGCCGGGGCAACTGCTGGCCTACCTCAAGCAGCCCTATGTTCAGACCCCCACCGCCATTCCTTCGCTGGCTGCGCCGGCGGTAGACTGGCTGCGCAAGATTTATATCCTGCTGCGCAGCCAGAGCGGTCACGATTTTTCACTGTATAAACAAAAGACGGTGGCCCGCCGGATCGAACGGCGCATGGCCTTGCAGCAAATTGAGCGAATTGAAGAATATTATCGCTATCTCCAGCAACCCCCCGCCGAAGTGGATACCCTGTTTAAAGAATTGTTGATTGGCGTGACCAACTTCTTCCGTGATCCGGCTGCCTTTGCCGCGCTGGAACAAGAGGTCATTCCCCGTCTGTTTGAGCAGCGGGAACCGGGCGACACGCTGCGGGTGTGGGTACCGGGCTGCGCCAGCGGCGAAGAGGCTTATTCCCTGGCTATTTTGCTGCGGGAATGTATGGATGCTCTCAAGCGGGAGTTCAAAGTCCAGCTCTTTGCCACCGATATCAATGCCGGGGCCATCGAACAGGCCAGGCGGGGCCAATACTCGCTGAGCATTGCTGCCGATGTTTCGCCGGAACGCCTGGAGCGCTTTTTTGTCCGGGGAGAAGAGCTTTATCAGGTAGCGGAACAGATCCGGAGCATGGTGGTCTTTGCCGTGCAAAGTGTGATCAAGGAGCCGCCCTTCTCCAAAGTGGATCTGATCAGTTGTCGCGACCTGCTGATCTATTTAGAGCCAACCCTGCAAAAAAAGGTGATGTCCCTTTTTCATTACGCCCTGAACCCAGGCGGTTTTTTGTTTTTGGGCGCTTGGCGCCCCAGGTTAACAATGATTTGACCCACGTGTTAACCCGAATTGACGTGGGTATCATCTTTCTGGACAGCCGGCTGCGCATTCGCCGCTTTAACCCGGCCGCAACACGGATCAGCAATTTGATCGAGAGTGATATTGGCCGGCCCATCGGCCATATTGTCTCCAACTTGCGCTACGAGCATCTGGTGCAGGCGGCGCAGGAGGTTCTCGACAGCCTGGCCCCGCAGGAAGCAGAGGTACAAAGCCAGGATGGACGCTGGTACTTTATACGCATCCGGCCCTATCGGACGGTAGACAATATTATTGAAGGGGTGATGCTGACTTTTAACGACATCACCGAGCAAAAAGCGGTTCAAACGCAGCTCAGCCAGGCCCGGGCCACGGCTCAGGTGGCGCGTAACCTGGCGGAAAATATTGTCAACATGATGCGCGACCCGCTCCTGGTGCTGGATAGAGACCTGCGGGTGGTCTCCGCTAATCTGGCTTTTTACGCCACGTTCCAGACCACGCCCGAGGAGACGGTGGGGCAATTGATTTATGACCTGGGCCAGGGCCATTGGGACAAGCCCGAGCTGCGAGAGTTGTTGGAAGAGATTATCCCTCGGCAGGCAGCCCTGGAAAACTTCGAGCTTGAATTTGATTTCCCGGCGCTTGGGCCAAAACGACTGCGCCTGAATGCCCGTCAAATTGAACCAGCCGGCGGACAGCCACCGCTGATTCTCCTGGGGATAGAAGGAGTGGACAAGTAGCAAGGTTGCAGGGGTAGCAGGTTGCAGGGTAGCAGGTTGCAGGGTAGCAGGTAGCAGGTTGCAGGTAGCAGGTTGCAGGTTGCAGGTTGCAGGGTTGCAAAGTCGTATGATTTCCCTGTCTAACGTCTACTGACTACTCAATGTCATTAAGTTAAGCCAGAAAACCGCATCCTGAGTAGCGCGAAACAAAGTGGAGCGCGTATCGAAGGGTGCAGGTTGGCGGCGATTTCCTGACATTGCAGCACCCTTCGATACGGTTCGCTTCGCTCACCTACTCAGGATGCTGCTAACTTAACGACATTGACCGACTACTGACATCTGGCTACTATTTTCTCAGGAGGCACGAATGACCCAGGAAATGGCTGACGACAAATTTGCGATGCTCCGGCAGCAAGCCGAAACGATTCTGCGCGGCCAGCCGGCCGACCTGTCCGATCTGTCTCCGGCAGATATTCAAGCCTTGATCCACAACCTACAGGTTCACCAGCTTGAATTGGAGCTGCAAAATGAAGAGTTGCGCCGGGCGCAACTGGAGCTCCAGGCCGCCCGTAACCGCTATGCGGATTTGTACAACTTTGCCCCGGTCGGCTATTTCACCCTGGACGTGAATGGAGCCATTGTCGAAGCCAACCTGACCGGCGCAACGCTGCTGAACGTAACCAGAAGCGACTTGATCGGAGCGCCCCTGGCCCGCTTTGTGGCCAAAGAAGATTGGGATAAGTATGCGGTTTACCGGGTGCGGCTGGGCCAAAGCGAGGAGCCGCAGCGGATCGAAATCAAGCTGGTCAGGCAGGCTGACGCTCCGTTCCATGCCCAATTGGAAGGTATAGCCGCCTATGATCAAGCGGGCCGGTTCACGCAGAGTCGTATTACCGTGGGCGATATCACCGAGCGAGTGCGGGCAGAGGCCATGCTGCACGAGTCGGAGCGACTGGCCCGTTTAACCGAACAACTGCGCGAGCTATCCGCCCGCTTGCAGTCTGTCCGCGAGGAGGAACGCACCCGCATCTCCCGCGCCATCCACGACGAACTGGGCCAGACCTTGACCGGCCTGAAAATGGACGTGGCCTGGCTGCAAGGGCATCTGGAGCCGCCGCAGCCGGCCCTGCTGGCCAAAATGCAGGCGATGTCCGGGTTAATTGATACCACCATCCAGACGGTGCGCCGCATTTCCACCGAGTTGCGGCCCGGTATTCTGGACCTGGGCCTGGTGGCGACGATTGAATGGCAGCTCCAGGAATTTCAAACCCGCACCGGCATTGAGACTCACCTCATCAGCGCCCCGGAGGAGACGACGCTGGACGACGACAGGTCCACGGCGGTCTATCGCATCTTTCAAGAAATACTCACCAACGTCGTCCGGCATGCCGAAGCGACCCAGGTTGAGGTGACGCTCGAAGAGACCGCCGCCTTTCTGACGCTCCAGGTGCGCGATAACGGGCGAGGCATTACGGCAAGCGAGATTGACAACCCCAAATCCATCGGGCTGCTGGGCATGCAGGAGCGCGCTCGGCTGCGCGGGGGCGAGGTCCATTTGTCTGGGAGTCCGGGCCGGGGAACGACAGTGACCGTCCGGCTGCCCTTAACAACAGTCAACAGTGAACAGTAATCAGTTATCAGACCATCATTGATACGTTTGTCACGGAGGAACCAATGATCAAAGTCCTCATCGCCGATGATCACCCGATTGTGCGCCAGGGCTTGCGCCAGATTCTGGCGGGTATCCCTGATATGGAGGTCGCCGGGGAGGCCGTCAACAGCCAGGAAACTCTGCGCCAGGTGCGGGTGGGGGGGTGGGATGTGCTGGTGCTGGACATCACTATGCCCGGCCGCAGCGGCTTCGACATCCTTAAGGAACTCAAACACGAGCAGCCCGACCTGCCGGTGTTGGTGCTCAGCATCCACGCCGAAGAACAACTGGCCGTGCGGGCGCTGAAAGCCGGCGCATCGGGCTATTTAACCAAAGAAAACGCCCCGGAGGAACTGGTCAAGGCCATTCGCAAAGTGGTCAGCGGCGGCAGATACATCAGCCCCAGACTGGCCGAAACGCTGGCCCTGGGACTGGATGCGGCCTCTGACCGGCCCCGGCACGAAACGTTGTCCGACCGCGAGTTCCAGGTGATGCAACTAATGGCCAGGGGCAAAACGCTCGCCGAAATTGCCGAGGAACTGTCGCTGAGCGCCAAAACCGTTAGCACCTACCGCACCCGTCTCATGGAAAAGCTGAATTTGAAAACCAACGCCGATTTGATGCGTTACGCCCTCGATCACGGCTTGATTGAGTAACGCCTCACCCCACCCGGTTAAATTGGTCCATAAGACGCGAAACGCGCAGATAACAATAAAAATCTGCGCGTTTCCTTCGCAGTCTGTAGATTTTAATTCTTGGTAACAACTCAGACATGTCATTTCGAGGCCGTAGGCCGAGAAATCTTCCCCGCTCGCAGGCTATTCAAGCATCAACCTGGAAGATTTCTCCTCGCAGGCTCGTCGAAATGACATGATACCTGAGCAGTTACAATTCTTGCTCCTATTCCCTCCCGTTCCCCCTTCGACACTCCCTCTGGTCGCAGGACACAGCCTGCCACCCCGCTCCCTTGCGGTCCCAATCCTCTGCCAAGTTGTAGGGCAAATCCCGACAAGCGCATCAGTCTAAATCCTACCCAACTATCAGCATTCCGCTGATAGTTTTCCGCCCTCGGATCGGGTATCCTTATAGAGAAATTAAGGTTAGAGATAAACCAAGTGGGTCAATCGGCAAGACCCCGCCTCACCGAGAACGGGTGGGTTGTGGGGAGAGTTGCCGTAGCTGAAGGGAGGTGAACCCAACATTATTACGCCAAGTAAAGTAACCACCCGATTCCCATTGATAGCAGGAGAGGTCCTAAAGCAAATCGTCGCACAAACACGGCTGAGCCGTGATCTTAAACTATAAGGAGCAAACAAAATGAACTTTATTATCTGGCTTATTGTTGGGGGTCTCGTCGGTTGGGTGGCCAGTATCATCATGAAGACGAATGCACAACAGGGCATCCTGCTCAATGTCATCGTGGGCATTGTTGGCGCGTTCGTAGCCGGTCTTGTATTGACCCCGTTGTTGGGTATCGGCACGATCAACCAGAACAACTTCAGCCTGCCGGCCCTGCTGGTGTCAGTGGGGGGTGCGGTCATTCTGCTATTTGTTGTCAGTCTCTTCCGGGGCCGAAGATATTCTCGCTAATGGTCTGTCACGCGGTCCGGCAAACCGGCGTGATCCAGGTAGGCCCAACTGAATAAGCAGGCAGAGCAATCCGGGTGGCAAACGATCCGACGCGAAAGCTGGCGCAGGGAAAAATGTCACCCGGAGTTCTTAAACGCGGCGACGAACAAATCGTAATTAAGTATTCTATGAAGGAGAAATGAACTATGTCAAGTCAAAACAGGGGCGCCTTATTTTTTGCCGGATTGGTAATGGGAGGGGTGGTAGGAGCAAGTTTGGCTTTACTCCTGGCTCCCCAATCGGGTGAGGAGACACGCAGCCAAATAAGAGATAAAAGCCTTGAGTTAAAAGCCGGGGCTACCGAGAGCCTTACCGAGGCGGGTAACCGTGCTCAAGCACAGGTTGACGCCTGGCAAGAAAAAGGTCAAGCAGTGACCGACGCCATCAGCCGTAGTAAAGACAGCCTCATCCAAGCAGTAAGCCAGAGCAAAGATAGAGTTGTTGAAGCTGCTGGTTGATCCCGGAGAATATCGCCGTAAGATACGGTTAGGTGAGTTTCTTGATCCAAGAATATAGAAAAGGAACGAACAATGAAAGGCAACGAAAAGCTATTGACGGTGCTAAACCAACTCCTGGCGGATGAGCTATACTCTAAACGGGTAAGAATTGGACTTTTTTGAAAGACTGAAAGTTCCAGGCCAACAGGGTGTCCAGTTCTTCTCGATGCTCAGTGTGGGCGGTTTCAATACAAGTGGCAATGGCCTGTTTGAAAGTGGCGAAATCGGCATAATACTTGGAGTACAAACACTCTTTACGCACAAAACGCCACAAGCGTTCGATCAAGTTCAACTGAGGCGAATAGGCGGGTAAAAACAACAATTCGATCTTCAAGGAGGCGGCGTGATCCAAAACCAAAGCACACTTTTGATAACGGGCATTGTCCAAGACCAGGGTGATCGGAATGGGTCCATAGCGTTGGGCAATGTCGGACAGCAACAAACAGACGCTTTCGGCATTGATATAGGTTTCATTAGTCACGGTCAAGACTTCTTTGGTCACAGCGTTAATGGGCCCCAAGACATTGAACCGCTTGCGACCTGCGGGCGAGGGCATAAACAAGCGGACAAAACACCAAACCAGGCCCAAGAAGACGCCGTAGACAAAGTGGGCGGCATCCATAAACAAAACCACTCGTTGTCCAGCCTGGGCTTGCTGTAGGCGCGGCTCCAACAGATTGACCCGGAAGCTTTCCTGCTCGGCCTGTTTGTCCGGATCCGTCGCTCGCCCGGGCACAAAGCCCACTTTGCGGCATTTTAGTCCTAAACGCTTCATAAAGGCTTGAACCTGGGTCGGATTGCGTTTGAGACCGGTCAGTTTTTCAATTGCAGCTTGGGCTTCGGCGGTGCTGCGGGTGGGTGTTCCTTAAAGTAGGCTTCCAGGGTAGTGCTGTGTTGGTTCAATTCACTGGGTTGACCTGATACTCCAGTTCTTTGAGCCGTTCTAAGCCACCAGCTTGGTACTGATCCAAATAGGTTGTCAGGGTCGTTTTGCAGATACGGCAGAGCCGACAAATTTGGCCGGGTTTAACATCCTGACTTTTCAAGTACACCGCTTCCATTTTCTTTTGAACTTTGGGGTGAGGATGACGATACCGTTCGTATTCCAAAGCTTCGATGTCGGCTGGACTAAATTCTATCGTGATCACTTTCCGCTCCCTATCATTGGCCGATACATAGCCTTCAGACTACTTGAGGATATTATTGATCACGTCAAAAAAGTCCAGTTTTAACCCGTTTCCAGTATAACTGCCATCAGCCAATATATGGTCCACTCAGAGATGTGCGACAATTGGGGCTACGATAAACTTCACCAAGTCATTGAGCAGCAAGCGCGCGACGAGATGCGCCATGCCGAGTGGCTCATTCAACGGATCATCTTCCTGGAAGGTGCGCCGGTCGTCTCCAAGCTCAACCCGATCCAAATCGGCCAGACCGTGTTAGAAATGATCGGCCATGATCAGGAGGCCGAGCTGGCGGCAGCACGGGCCTACAATGCCGCCATCCGCCTGGCGCATGAGGTGGACGATCAGGCCACCGCCGACTTGCTGACTGATATTCTCAAGATGGAAGAGGGGCATGGCGATTGGGCAGAGAAGCAGCGGACGCAGATTAAGCAGATGGGCCTGGAGAACTACCTGACCAACCAGACCCAGGGGGCTAAATGAAACTTAGTGATTGTCCAATAATAAGTTCCCCCAAGTTCCTATGAGTTCCCAGGGAACTAAGGGAACTGGTAGGAACTCAAAACGGGAAGTAAATTTTGGACGCTTACTTAAGTAAGACAGATAAAGAAAGGTAAGAATCACATGAGCAACAAACGACAATTCTCGGCTCAAGAAGCTCGCGCAGTAGGAACGCAGCTCGGGCTTGACTGGACAAAAATTGACCTGGAGCAGTTTCGGCGTGGGCTTGAGGTAGAGCTAGAACATGGCGCGATTGACCCGGGGACCAATGTGACCGGTGATGACCTGGTGCTCACCGGAAAAATTGCATGGGCGCACCTGAAAGAGATTCAAGACTACTACACCCGCCTGGATCTGCTTGAGGCTGAGGCAAAAGATCAGCCGACGGCTGGCAATCGAGCTGTGGCGCACAGGGGCGATTGACAGAGAAGCGTCAAACAGAATTTAAGGAGTTGACACCATATGGTAGACAAGACCGGCAAGACTAAACCGAAACGATTGTCCAAAGGATGGCGTGCCCACATGCGGCGGGTGAAGCAAACGGCCCGCAAGACCGGCGTTGCTCCCCGTTAGCCGATCCGGGCGCAGAAATTAAGGAGTAAAGAGGTAAACCAAAATGGCAGATAATTATCTTAAGAACATGCTGGGGAAAAATGAACACATTATCTTCGTTACCCGCCAACATTGGCTAATTCTGCTCGATCAAATCCTGGCCAAAAGCGTACTGGCCCTGGGCCTGGCCGTCCTGGTTACCCTCATCTGGCGCATCTGGCTGCCCCAGTCGCCGCTGGTTCCCCTGGCCTACTTCTTGCTCATCCTGCCCTTAGTGGGGCTGCTGTGGAATGTTATCATCTGGACCAGCCGGCAATATATCGTCACCGACTGGCGGGTGATCCAAATCTCCGGGGTATTCAGCAAAGAGGTGACGGATTCCTCTTTGGAAAAGGTCAATGACGTCAAACTGGAACAATCCTTTTTAGGGCGGTTGTTGGATTATGGAGACCTTGAAATTCTGACCGCCAGCGAGTTGGGGGTCAACCGGTTCACTTACGTCGGGCAGCCGATCCGCTTGAAGACGGCGATGCTGAATGCCAAAGAGAAACTGGAACACGGTCAGGCGGGCTTGGGGCATCGCTCAGAGGTAGATATCGCCGGGCCGATTGAGCAGTTAGACAATTTGCGGGGACAGGGCCTATTGACGGAAGAAGAATTCCAGCAGCAGAAAGCGCAAGTGCTGGCCAAGCTGTAGATTGCAGTTATTACTCGTCCAAAGGAGTTACTTATGAACGCAGTGAACGCAGACGCACCACCTAAACCGGTCACATCTACGCCCTTGATGCGGCGGATCATCTTCTATACGGACCTGCTGCTCGTCGCCTTCCTGCTCGGCTTCGTCCCCATGTGGCTCAAGTTTCGTCAATGTTCCCGTACTCTTTCTGAGGCCGAGCGCCAATTAAACCTGGCCAGGACACAGAATGCCCTTGTCTCCGCCTTCATTGATGCGCGCCTGGGCGATTATGAGCCAGCCCGTCAAGCTGCCAGTGACTTTTTTACTTTCTTACGGGCAGAAATTGACAGGGGGGATGATACGGCCCTCTCACCGGCGCAAAGAGAGGAAGTCCAACTGCTGTTTAGCCAACGTGATGAGATCATCACGCTGCTGGCGCGAAGTGATCCGGCTGCCGTAGATCGGCTATCTAATCTGTATGGGTTATATCGTAACTCAAGTTACCACCTGACCCATTCTCAGATTGCTCACTGACGAGCCTTAGGACGACTCGGCGCGAACCGGATCTGCGGTATTACAATTTATAATTTTCACACTAAACACTATAAGGAGATTTACAATGTTATGGACAATTGCAGTAGTTCTGGTGATTCTGTGGCTGCTGGGCTTCATGGGTAATATCGGTGGGGGGCTTGTTCACATCCTGTTGGTGCTCGCGTTGATCGTAATTGCAGTGAACCTGTTGCAAGGCCGCCGCGCCTAATTGACCCACACTATGCGGATGAACGGTCAGTCGTGTAGGAATCGTCGTTATCCGTCTTCTGCGAGGCGGCAACCAGAGTTCGTATAAGGTTGACGCCTCTAAAGTGCATCAGGATGAAGGTGAAACTATGAATACGAAAACAGTGATTGCCAAAGTCCGTAACCAGGGGCAGGGGATAGTCAGCTTTATTGTCTTACTGTTTGTCCTGACCCTGGCTGTCAGAGCCATAGATACATTTGAGGCTAAGGCCAGCGGATTATTTGTGGTTAATCAAGGCCCTTGTCTGATATATAAAGAGCCAAATCTTACGGCTAACCCTGATAGGATCACCGACCCCACCTTCAACGTCGAACTTGACGCTTGTGTCAGAATAGTCGGCGCTCTTTCCGCTAACTATGCAGCCAGCAGCACCGGCTGGGTTTATGGCCTGCATAGTGGGCGTGCCTGGGAGTCCCAGATAGCCATTCAAACCAAAGAAAATGATCATTCAGCTTGGGCGAAAAAAGGCAGTGAGAAAACTTGGACAAAATATGCCGATAACTGGTGGGAACCACCCGATGTTACGATACAATAGTGATTAAAATCCGTTAGGGAAAGCATGGCGCTTGATCCATCTTCGCAACTATATAACTGGACCTTTCGGCGGGTCGCGTGGGCGACGCTCGTCCTGGTTTCTGTCGCTTTTAGCTTCTGGCTGCTCTACCGGTTTTACCAGGTGGTTTTTATCTTGTTTATCGCCATCGTCATGGGTACGGTCATCAGGCCTGCCGTAGCCTGGCTGCATCGGCGAGGACTGCCCCGGATTGGGGGTGTCATTCTTGTCTACACCCTGCTACTCGCCTTGCTCATTGGTTTCGGGCTGTTGTTATTCCCGTTGATTGCCGAGCAAGGTGTAACGATTGCAGCCGCCGTGCCGGGCTACTACCAAAGCCTGCGCGAGTGGATCGTCAATTATCCCAACCAATGGCTCCGGCGCTTAGGCGAGTTCCTGCCCATGACTCTCTCCGGCCAGGGGTCGGTTCAGCAAACGGGACAACAGATGCTGGATTCAGTCGGGCAGGTGCTGGGTTACGCCTCCTCGGCGGCTCAAGTCATCTTTACGCTCACGGCTCTGCTGTTGTTGGCTTTTTATTGGACGCTCGATGGGCCGCGCACCATCCGCTCATTGTTGGCGCTGGTCCCCGTGGGCCGGCGTGAGAGCAGCCGCGAACTTATTTCAGCCATGGAAACAAAGGTCGGTTCCTACGTGGCCGGACAAGCCATCCTTTGCCTGATCGTCGGCCTTATGGCGCTGGTGGCCTATTGGCTTATTGGCTTGCCCAATGTTCTGGTGCTGGCGTTTATTGCCGGGGTGATGGAGGCTGTACCGCTCATCGGGCCGCTGCTGGGGGCCATTCCGGCGGCGCTGGTTGGCCTGTCTTTAGGACCTGACAAGCTGGTTTGGGTCATCGTCGCTACGGTGGTTATTCAGCAGTTGGAAAACAGCCTGCTGGTGCCTCGCGTCATGCGTAAGGCGGTCGGGGTCAATCCTTTCGTCTCCCTGCTGGCGCTTTTTGCCTTTAGCTCTTTACTCGGCTTTGCCGGGGCGCTCATGGCGATTCCCATGGCGGCGCTTATTCAGCTCTTACTTAATCACTTTGTCTTTGGTCCAAAAGCCATCGAGCCGGAGGTCTCGACCGGCCGTGACTATGCCAGCCGGCTGCGCTATGAAGCGCAAGACCTGGCGCAAGACCTGCGCGGGCAGGCGCGGCTCAAGAAGGGAGGCTCGGATCTAAGGATCAAACAGACCGACCAGATGCTGGATGAGATTGAGGCCATTACCACTGACCTTGATTCGCTGCTGGCCCAGATTGATCGTGCAGGGGCGCCATGACGAAGCAGTTGGTCTGGTTCGGTACGGCGGTCATGACCACGCTGCTGGCCCTGGTGGCGCTGTGGCAGTTCCACCTGGTCGTCATTTATGTCCTGCTCTCACTGGCGCTGGCGGCGACGGTACGTCCCTTGGTTCAGCGCTGGGTCAGGCGGGGTTTCATAATGCGCCTGGTCTTGATTTTACTCTTTCTGGTGGTTCTGGGCAGCTTCGGTTTCTTACTCTTCCTGGGCAGTGTGTCCGCGAGCGGTGAGATTCAGCAGTTGGCCCAGAGGGTAGCAGTACAGGATGAGTGGCGGCTGCCGGAAGGGTTGAAGGGCAGCTCGCTTGAACAGGCGCTGGCCGGCCGGCTGCCGTCGCCGGGTGATCTCTTTAAAGAATTTACCGGCGACCAGGGGCAGCTCGTCCTGCCGGCCATCCTTGGCTTCACCCAGGGCATTGCCGCCGTAGTAAGCGGTGGATTCGTCGTTCTGTTTTTGAGCCTCTATTGGAGTATACATCAAATTCAATTTGAACGGCTCTGGCTCTCGCTGCTGCCAGCGGGGCAGCGTAAACAAGCGCGTGATATTTGGCGGGCCGTCGAGCCAGACATCGGCGCTTACATCCGCAGCGAGGTCGTCCAAAGTCTTCTGGCCGGGCTGCTGTTGGGCCTGGGTTACTGGGCGCTCGGGTCGCCCTACCCGGTGCTATTGGCGCTGGCCGGCGCTTTGATATGCCTGATCCCCCTGGTTGGGCCGGCTCTGGCGCTGATCCCCCCTCTTTTGGTGGGCCTGTTGACCAGTGTCCAGCTTAGCCTGTTTACAGCCCTCTATACGCTCCTTGTCTTGATTGCCCTGAAAGTAGGGGTCAAGCCACGCCTTTTCAACCGCCGGCAGTACAATCCCATTTTGACCATCGTCATCATGATGGCCCTGGCCGACGCGTTGGGTCTCATCGGTATTATCGTAGCGCCCCCTTTATCTGCTGCATGTCAAATCCTGTGGAGCCACCTGGTCAGCCACCGGGCTGTTTTAGGAGCTGCGGCCCAGGTTTCAGATCTCAAAGAGCGGCAAGCCCGGGTGTGGGCGGCGATAAAGGCGATGGATGAACCACCTGTGCCATTGGTGACCAGCAGCATGCAGCGGCTCACCGGTCTGATTGAGAAAGCTGAACCCGTTCTGCAAGTCGAAGACTCTCTTCAGAGGACCGCTCTGCCGGCTGAACCTTGATTGCTATCTGCTACAAGATTCCCGTGATGGTAAATAGTCATTGCCGAGAGACGCTCAATCGAGGCGATCTGGTTGATTTTATATGCCTTCGTCGGGAACTTAGTATCTAAGTTTTTTCCAAGACTGCGCTTGGAAAAGAATGGCGAATGGGCGAATGGCGAATCAGAATCATCATTCGCCATTCGCCATTCGCAAAAAGGATCGATAATTTTTTTGTCGATGTGAATGCCTAAGTGCCTAACTTCGCCTCCCAAACCTCCAAACCGTAGGGTAAATACTGACAAGCGCATCAGGCTAAATCCTACCCCACAATCAGCATTCTGCTGATAGTTTTCTAAACTCGGATCGGGTATGCTTAGAATTAGCATTAGTCAAGAGTTTCGGATTTAAATATATTGGCTCACGGAGGAATACAAATGGAACAGGATAATGTAAGCAGGTTAAGTGATGTTGGCAAAAATGTGTGGTCTGAAGCCGACGGGGCGAGGAAAACCATGGCCCAGGTTGAGAAAAAGGAAAGTTTTGGACAACGGTGGGCTAAAACCCGACCGACCAAAACGATTGTTTTCTGGTCCTTGCTGGCCGCCAGTATTCTAACCATGATTGTCGGTTTCAATTGGGGCGGCTGGGTTACCGGAGGGACGGCCCAAAAAATGGCCGAGCTTAGCGCCAGAAATGCGGTAGTCCAGCGCCTGGCTCCGATGTGTGTTGACCAGTTTAATCAGGACCCGGATAAAGCGCAAAAGCTCACCGAATTGAAAGATATGAGCGTTTACAAGCGTGGGGGGTATGTTGAAACACAGGGCTGGGCGACGATGGCGGGTGAGGCCAAAGCTGATCGTCAGGTGGCCGACGCTTGCGCCAAACTGCTGTTTAGCCAGTAGGAAATATAAGAATTAGGCTGTTCCAAGATTTAAATCAGTCAAAACGTGTTGCGTCTTGCGTGTTCCGTTTGTCTTTACACAAGACGCAACACGTAATACGAATTGAATAACTATTTTGTTGGAACTGCCTTAAAAGAGGTAAGTAACCAAGGGTTAAAGGAGGCCGTTGTCAGGCAAAGCCGATCATAAAAAAGGGAGAAACAGTTCGTTCTGAACCGCGCCCCAACGCCGAACTGACGGGGTAAAAGGCGAGCACCCCCCATAGAGACCCGGTTTCCTCGAACAAATCGTTGAAGCCGACACCTGGACATGAAGAATAACCACCTTGACTTGCTGGCCAAGCTCAGGGTGAGTGTGTCTTTGTGCGCCTGACCCGGTGCGGCTTAACTTAAGCGTTGGGCGGCGGAAGAAAGTTTTGGGATACGCAGTGAATTTCCTCTATTTTCATTTTTATGATGTCATATACGGTGCTATAATAATCTGGTGACAGACATTTTTAGCCGACCGATTGTGATTGATACTAATGTGCTCTTTGAAGGCTTAACCAAACAAGGTTCGGCTGCCGATTTAATCGTTTCCGCTTGGCTGGCAGGTTTGTTAAATGTCTATGTCTCCAATGGCCTGGCTTATGAATATGAAAGTACTCTCTCCAATAAACTATCACCAACCCGCTGGCAGCAAACTAAACCTATCTTGCGGAGAATCTTAAGCCACGTCCAATTTGTGCCCATTTATTACAGTTGGCGGCCTCTCTCACCCGACCCCAGTGATGAACACGTGATTGATTGTGCTCTCAATGCCAATGCCACTGTCATCACCGCCAATGTACGGGATTTCAGAAAAGCCAAAGAGGAAGTCGGCTTGTCGGTGCTGTCGCCAGTTGAGTTTGTCAACCAATTAATGAGTAGCTAAGGAATGAAGAATGGGTAGATTTAGCTTGCGTATTCCCAAAACCCTGCATAATGAGTTAGAGGTTTTGGCCAGAGACGAGGGTATCTCGCTCAATCAATATATCATTTATGCTTTAACCCAAAAGGTGACGATAGAAAAATTGGGCTTGGAGGGCAAAAGATTGACCCCGGAGCAGGAAAAGTTTCTAGCCAATGTCGAACTCACTCCACCTGAACAAGTGGCTAAACAAAGGGAAGCATTTGAAGCCTTATTATCTAGGTTAGGTCAAGCCGCGAGCGATGAAGAGGTGGAGAGATATCTATCAAACAGGGAGCCAATCGAAGCGGAACCAGAATTAAAGTCCGAAGCGGTTATTCGATTGAAGGAACGGATAGCCCAAGTCAGACAATCGGCCTAAAGTGTTAGGTGTAGAAAAATGTATGGCAGCGTCGGTTGTGCAATTGGAGTAGGCGTTAGTTCGTAAAAGCCGCCTACCGATGATATACAGTTGTCAAGTATACTAAGCGCACGCTAAAATTTCCGTAGGATGGTATCCCTATGCCGTAGCTGACGCATGGGGATGCGTCAGCTACGGAAATTTTGAAATGCGTTGGGTATAGCAGAACCTTAAAATTATAAAAATAGCCAAGTTCGCTCAGGTCGCGGTCGTCGCCGGGGGCGGCAGGCAGTAGGTTACAGTGCCATAAGGCGCCCGCTCCAACTCCTGGCCTAACTCCAGGCGATCTAACTGCTGACGGGCAAATTCGCTGGCCTTGAGGCCCATGGTGGACTTGACCCGCAGTTGGCGTCCCCAGCGGATGAAATAGCGAGCCACTTGTTGCGGTTCAGCCCGGCGGTCGATGGCAGACCACCACCCCTTCGACCAACGGTTCGAGCAGGTCATAAATAGACATTATCGGAAATAACTTTTTTCACGCCAAGACGCAAAGTCGCAAAGGTTTTTTCTCTTAAAAACTTGGCGTTCTTTGCGCCTTGGCGAGAGGTATTCCTATTTCCGATAAACCCTACCCATTTGCTGAGACTGCGCTCAGCAAAAACAGCCCTGCGGGCATTTGACAAGATTGAAGTATTTTGATTAAGCTCACTTCATCAGCGAGATGAAGGAGAGGATACAATGGTTGACCAGTTGAGCGCAGCCTACGCCGATTATTTGCAGGGGAGTTATGATTGCCCAGACCGGATTGTCCTGACCGCCTACCATCGGCTGGCCTCCTCGGCGGGCGGCTTTCGTTACTGGTGGCGACGGCTGTATGGCAGCGATGAGAACCTGGACAAAACGCATCTGATCCGATTGTCGGGTCGGGCCATCGGCGGGTCAAAGCTTACGCGAACAAACACGACATTCCAGTGTTGAGGGTCCATTAGAGGAGCGTAAACATGACTTGGCTGAACAATACAAACCAGACGACCCAGCTTTTGTTGGGCTGTTTCTGATCATCATCAGTCGGGCATCGGGAGCAGTCTGGGATGTCAAACGTAGCCCAGAGGGTCGAGTTCACAGTTTGAGCAAGCATTATCGGATGATCAACCACATTTTCTTTCACATCATGGACCCGGAATGGGGCCACGTCACCCTCCGTATCAGCAGCCATCCGCCGTTCGCGGCCATGGTTATTCTCAATGGGCACGAATATTTGGCTCGTCAGGCCCATCAGGCCGGGCGAGTGTTAGAACTGACCAGTAACTGTTTTAGCGGTATAATGAACCCCGCAGACTTGACCTGGCTTGCAGAGACCTCGTGGGAGCTACCCACCAAAGGGCAACTGGGTCAGGTCTGCCACCGCTGGCTCAACAGTTGTCTCCATTTTGCCCTGCCCGAAAGCGAACGACTGCGGAGTGGTTTCGAATACCGTTGTTCGTTGTTTCAGGTGGAGTACTCGCGCAACCTGCTGTTTCGGCGTCCGGCTCAAATGGAGCAGGTGTTCGAAGCCCTGATTGATCGGACCCGCGCTCGACTGGACCTTAGGCAGATCATGACCATCTTTGGCCGCAAGCGCCGGCCTCACTTCAAAGGCAGTCCTAAGGGCCGCCGGCTCAAACTAGAACGAAACCTCGAGCGACCTGAGTACGACTTGACCATTTTCAGGCCATTTTGCCCCTTGACCCTCAAGTTGTACACCAAAGGCGAGGCTGTTCTCCGGGCTGAAGTGATGCTGCATAACGCCCGCGCCTGGTCTGGTCCCCGCCGCCTGGATCAATTTCCTGAACTGATCGTCCAGTTCCAGCAAATCCTGGAGCGCTTTCAACCAACTCTATGCCCTGGATCAAGCCTTTGTACCGATGACACCCTGGATACCTTAGGCCAGCGGGGTCAGGTCGGTTCAACCCCACCGCGGGTCTGGGCCTCAACCAGCCTCGGCTGCGGGCCGTACTCAAGCCGTGCTTGCTTTAGCCATAACGCCGGGAGGCTTCAGCGTCTCCCAATTAGCCCAGCAGGTCCAGTCCTGTTAGGCTGGCCCGAAAGTCAGTATCAGCCTCGCCACGCGGCTTACGATCTCAAAAACTGCGCGGCAAAACTGGGTCCACAAAATTGGTTCAGCCCGCCGCTATCAAGTCGAAACCAGCGCTCTTAAAATCATGGCTGCCTTACTGACTTTACGCGAGAAGGTCATTAAACCCGTTTTAGCCAGCGTGACCAAGCCCAAAAGCGAACCCAACCCCCAGCCTCAGACTGACCTTGATCTGCAATATGGTAAAGTGCAAACCGAGATGCGGGCTTTACTCCTTATCCTCGGTGTCGCTGTTTAGACAACCCTTTTATCGACAATCTTTTGTCGATCTGAGTACTACAAGTGACTAACTCAAACAAGTGCGAAGCCTCCCTGTGGGACAAGCCGGGCTTAATTATCCCATAGGCGGCTCCGAGCCAGCCCGAGCCTGTCCTGAGCTTGTCGAAGGGCACGTTTCCCCAGTGTCCCCGCCCTATTCACAACGTAAGGGTAGGATACCCCAATAGGTCACGTTTCGTAAAGTTGTTTTCCCGATTCTGATCGGGTGCTTATCTTTTGACATATTAACAACAACGGCATGAACCCGACTTGACTACCGCGCTTTTTATTGAAGGTGTTTTGCTGGCAACATCACTTTTTGTTGTTGCAATCTGTGCCCGTCCGTCGAGCGGGTTATGCCGAGGCGTTAGGCAGCGGTCTGCCGTCGGTGGTCGGCGGTCGTCCTATAGATTTCCCCCGCCACTTGTGCTATAATAGCCCTATCTTACTGACAAAAGGATGACCTGCCTTTGGTACGCTATATCGCCGAAAGCGAAGAAGACTTTAAAACAATGCACGAAGCGCCCGCTTCGGCTTATCTGGTGCTGTTGGTGGGCGGACGGCCCAGCCACGCCTTCCCCTTGCGCGGCGAGGTTCACCTGGGCCGGGATAAAGAAAACGGCATTGTGGTGGCCGACCAGAAAGTATCGCGCCGCCACGCCAGCATGACCCCCATTGACAACACCTTTATCCTGACCGACCAGGGCAGCGCCAACGGCACCTATCTGAATGGCGTCCAAATCGGCCAGCCGACCCGCCTCAAACACCACGACCGGCTGACCCTGGGCGACACCACCTTTCTCTTTACCCTGGGCCAGCCCGACCTGACCGCCCCGCCCGACCGCCCCGCCGCCGTACCCATGCCCGCTGCTGCCGCTGTTTCCCAGCCGGCCATGCCCCCCCTGGCCGGTCTCCTGCCCGAAGCCAGCACCCCGCTGTGGATGCTGCTCGGCTGTATGGCCGTGGTGATTATTGCCCTGCTGTTCATCCTGGCCCTGGTGCTGGGGTTGTATATGGGCAGCAGTCAGGTCGTGGGGTGGGTCATGGCTTATTGGATTTGATGGCCCCTAATGTAAAAAATACTGGTGCTGGTGAACTTCTAAAAAATTTTTATCAGGTAAAAACCTATCTGGTAGCAATATTTTGCAGTTTTGATAAGCTATCAGGCCGCTATTCAACGCCTCTTGCGGCAAATGATGATAAATCACCGGGCTAATTAATACCATATAGTCAGAGTTAATAGTCATAAATCCTCTATCAAACGCCTTATCATGTAAAGCACATAGACATAAACCGTTATGAGGGTTTAAGCGTAAATCTTCACGATCCTTCCAGGGGATAATATGACTAGCAATCAGCAATTCAGGAATAGGAATACCACATACACAACAATGCCAATGGTAGCTTGCCATAACTGTCTGGCGAAAAAACCGTTGTCCCATTCGTACCTTGACTGACCGTTCTATTTCAGTTAATCTTTCAAGTTCTTGATCTAAAATTTGAGCGTTTTCACCCTGACCAAGTTTTATGTCTTCCTTTGTTGTATCTGTAAGAGCCTCAAATAATGCCTCACTTTCTGGAACAAGCTGATCCCAGTTATCATAAAATTCTTTCCAGATATCCTCAGTAGCTTTACCTGCATTACTCAGACCTTTAACCCCTCGATTCTGATGATAGGGATCAAGAGAAGCAAAATTTCCTAACTTCCTTGACACTGCACCAGGCGTGCGGCCAATCGCCTCAGCTAATCTAATTACCTTGGGATTGCGATGATCAAATTGCCCAAAAGGTATTTTGTGATACAGATTCAGCACAAGTAATAATTGTTCACGTGTCCACAAATCTGATCTTATCATAATCTGATTCCTATAGGGTTCAGTATCATTGCTTTGGACATTGATTTATATACCCCAAGATCTTATCAAAGACCCCCTCCATTTTATCACAACTACCCAAAAAGTGCCCCAATTTTTCTAAATGATTAGGCGAATTTTTTGCGGTGAGGGCCGGTGAAAGCGAGGGGCGCACCTGGATGCGCCCCTCTTGCCATGATTTGGGAGGGAGAGTGGAGCAGATGTTGCTCAATCACTGCCGGATTCCTCCGGCCAGACCAACGGCACGGTTAGCTCGACCACCACGCCCGGCCCGTCGTCGCGGTTGTAGAGGTTGGCCGTTCCTCCGGCCTCGCTCACCAGGGAGATGACCAGGGGCAGGCCCAGGCCCATGCCGGGCGCTTCGCCGGTGAAGTCCTTTTCGCCCTGATAATAGGGCGTCCAGACCTGGGCCAACTGCTCCGGGGAGAGGGTCATGCCGTTATCCGCAAAGCGCAGGCGGGCCTCGTTAGAGAGGAGACAGACGGCGGAAATCTCGACGCTGGGCGCGTGGTCAGGATGAAACTTTTGGGCGTTTTCCAAAATTTCGCGCACCATCAACTCGACGGCCTGGCGCGAGAGGGCGATGTGCGCTTCGTCCAACTCCTGCTGCCCGGAGACCCGCACGTTCTGTAACCCCAAATCGGCCCCAATCTCGACGGCCAGGGTGGGCAGCAGGGCCAGGTCAAAGCTGGTTTCGGGGCGGACCAGGCCGGGGGCGGTGAGATACTGCACAATATCGTCAATTTGCCCTTGCAGCCGTTGGGCGGCGCGCAGGGCGCGGCCCGAAATTTCGGCCACCTCGTCGGCGGTCAATTTGGCGGCGTGGCGGGTCAGGATTTCCAGGCTGCCCTGCATACCCAGCAGCGGGGTGCGCAGCTTGTGCCTGACCATCTCATGAAAGCCGCGCATATCGCGCTGCGAGGCCACCTCGCGGGTCACGTCGCGCAGCCGCACTACCCAGCTTCGCTCCGCTTCGGCGGGAAAAACATCCACTTGCAGCCAAAAAGCGTGGGCCGAAGCCGTTTCCGGCTGCATCAGATAGCGGGGGGCGGCCTGCCCCAACTGGGCAGGCCAGGTTTGCCAGGCTGCTTCGGGCCGGCGCTGATACTTTTTGGCCGCCAGTTCCAGAAAAGGCAGAGCAATCAGCTCATTTTGATCCGCCGGCAGGCCCAGGTAGAGCCGGGCCTGGGGGTTGGCGTAAAGCACATCGTCGCCGGCATTGACGATGAGATAGCCGTCGTCAGTGTTTTCAACCACCCACTCAAACTTGGCCCGCTCCAACAGAAGCTGGCGGTAACGGTTGATCTGGGTGATGCTGCGGACGCGGGTCAGCAGTTCGGTCTGGTCAAACGGTTTGGTTACAAAGTCGTCGGCCCCCAACTCCAGGCCATGCAGCCGCGAAGCCCGGTCGTCGAGGGCGGTAATCAAAATCACCGGCACCTGGGCCAGCAGCGGGTCGGCCCGCATGCGCTGGCAGACCTCAAAACCGTTCATGTGGGGCATCATCACATCCATCAGGATCAAATCGGGGGTCAGCGCCGCCGCTTTGGCCAGGGCTTCGATGCCGTCGCCGGCAAAGGCCAGGTCGTAGCCTTCGGCGGTCAAGAGCCTTTCCAACAGGACGCGCCCTTCCGGGGCATCGTCTACAATTAATATGGTGCTGCTGTTTTTCAAATCGAACTCCTCCCGAAGCTGTTTCTACTTTTCTGAGAATAGACCGGGGACCCCCACCCTAACCCTCCCCCTAAGTAAACGTCTAAAATTTACTTCCCGTTTTGAGTTCCTACGAGTTCCTTTAGTTCCCTGGGAACTCGTAGGAACTTGGGGGAACTTATTTTTGGACAATCACTAATAGGGAAAGGGAGGAGGTGCGGTCTTCGGTCAGATTTTCATGCTTCGTATGGGTGATGTGCTGCCGGCCCTTGATGATTTCTATTTTAACATGACCATCCGGCTGCCCCAATGTGCCGATTCTCCCATTCAAGAGCATCAGAAACCCCGGAGGCAACCTTGCCAACGGCTCTCGTCCGGCGATGAAGTCGCCGGACTATCCAACAGCGCCCGATAAATTGGGCTAAAGCCGGATTGACCCGGCGCTGCTCGATAGCCCTGGCATGCATGCCGGGGCGGGCCAGTCAGACGAAATAGTTCCCGAACGCTTTCATTCTCCTTAAAAGACAAACCTCATAGCCTTTGAAAACCTCTGAGGTTTACTTAACTTTCCCCCTACTACAAAATATGGTACTATTCTATTCACTATTTGTAACTGCTCACTCATTTCAAGGCTAAGGCTGAGGCTAAGCTTGATCTCAACCCTTAGCCTCAGACTCAGCCTTAGCCTTTAATATAGCTACCCTTGAGTAGTTACGACTATTTTTATGACTAATCTACCTTCACCCCATCCTTCTCCCCCGCCTGTGCCCTGGACGCCGCGCGATGTGGCCTGGGGCTTGCTGGTGTTTGGGCTGTGGATTGTCTTTTTTCTGGCGGTCGGCCTGGCCGGGGCGCAGTTGGAACTGCCGCTCGATACTGGGGCGGTAATTGTGTTTGGCGAGGCCATTTTGCTGCTACCGGCCTGGTACTTTACCATCCACAAATACGGCGCAAGTTGGGCCGATTTGGGGCTGCGGCCTTTTCCCCCGCGGGCGGTGGGGCTGGGCTGCGGCTTGATGACCGCTTCGCTGCTGGTCAACCTGGGGTATGGCCTGCTGCTGGCCCAGTTTGATCTGCAAATTCAGCCGGAGATCCAGCAGATCTTTCAGGGCACCGATTTTCCGCTGGTGCTGTTTTTTGGCGGGGCCATTGTCGCCCCCTTTGTCGAAGAAGTCTTCTTTCGCGGCTTTGTCTTTGCCGGCTGGCGCGAGCGTTGGGGCTGGCCACGGGCAGCCCTGGCCAGCGCCTTTCTGTTTGCCCTGGTCCACGTGATACCAACCTCCCTCTTACCTATCTTTATCCTGGGGCTAATTTTTGCCTTTTTGTATCAAAGCTCCGGCTCCATCTGGCCGGCCATCTTGATGCACATGCTCACCAACAGCGTGGCCCTCTTTTCCGCGTATGCTATCTCGCAGGGCTGGGTGTCGGTACCGTAGGGGGTCTATATTCGTCTTGCGTGTTCCGTTTGTAAGACGCAAGACGTTTTAACAAATCTTAGACTCGCCCCCAAGATGGCCCATTTTCAAATTTTATATTATAATGCGCCTGATCTGAGGGGGGTAAATGAACTTGCTATGTACACTATCGTTGCGCCGGTGCCCGAAAATTTAGCTGTTGCCATTGAACCTTACCGTCAAAAATATGACCCGCTGGCCCGGTTGTCTCCGCCCCACATTTCTCTGCTCGATCCTTTCCAGTTCAGCCTGCCGCCGCCGCAGCTTTACGCCCATCTAAGTGATATTGGCGAGGTCCACGCCCCGATCAAAGTTTTCCTGGTCGGCTGGCACGTCCACGAAGGCAAAGAGTACCAGCTTCAACTGCCCATGACTGCCGGTCAGGCGGAACTGATTGCGCTGCGGCGGGAGCTGGCGACCGGCCCGCTTGGCTCTTTGGCCGGCAGCGGGAAGTCTTACCAGCCGCATGTGGTGTTTGGCCGCCTTGCCGGCTTGACGGCTTTGGAGCAAGCCAAAACCGCGTTGAAAGGGTTTGAGCCGCAGTTTATTTTTAGGGTCAGCCGGCTGGAGTTGTGGCAGCGAGCAGAAAGCGGCCAGCCCTGGCGCGTCGAAATGAAGTTCAGCCTAAAAGCCACCGTCGCCGGCCGGGCGCGGCGGGAAAGGGTGGAGGGGAATGTTTGAATGGAATTTACGCAAAAAGAATTATATCAACTGATAAACCTGTCCCGCAGCCCGCTCTGGCTGGTCGGCGCTGATTTGAGCCGGGCCAACCTGAGCCGGGCCGGCTTGCGGGACGCCGATCTGGCCTGGAGCAATCTGAGCGGGGCCGATCTGCGCGGCGCTGATTTGGAAGGGGCCAGCCTGACCGGGGCCAACCTCTCCGGGGCCGATTTGCGTAACGCCAACCTCCGCGGTGCAGACCTGGACGGGGCCAACCTCGAAGGTGTTAGATTCCGCGGGGCCATCATGCCCGACGGCTCGACGCACTATTAAGAATGAGGATAGAGGATAGAAGATAGTATAAGTAGATCCAATTATCGAGGAGTGAGGCACGCCCACGTGCCGAACGGAGCCGCACGTGGGCGTGCTGGCTCCTCAAATTTGGATCTACTGAGTATATTCTACTATAATCTACCATCTACCATCTACCATCCTCCAGCTTTTCCCGCAACCAGCGGGCTATCTGCCGATTGATAGAGGTCATCAAGGTTAAAGTTACATGACTGGCCCCTTTTACCTTCCACAATTCGGCCTGAGGCGCAGCCTGCCGCAGCGCTTCGCCTGCTGCCGGAGGCGCAATGGCATCTCGCCCACCGTGGACCAGCAGGATGGGCGTCTCCCGTAAGCAGGCAATATTGGCCGGCGGATTTAACAGGTCTATCACTTCGGCGGTGTTTTTGTGCCGGCTGACATAGCCGCCGGTAAACCAGCTCTGCCGCAACTGCTTGACCGACACCTCGCTAAACAGCGACAACACCGGCGCGCGATAGGCGTGCCACATTTCCCCATAATACATACTCCGGCTGTAACGCAGTTCAATAGGCGTTTCCAGCGCGGCGAAGGCGTCAACGTGGATAGACCCTAAAGGTTTTTCAAAACCTTTAGGGTCTTTTGGATTGTGAGCCAAACTCGCTATTGCCAGGGCGCTGCCCAGGCTAATGCCCACCAGCCCCACCCGTTCCACTCCCGGCTGCGCTTGCAGAAAGCGTAGCGCCGCCGGTATCGCCGAAAGGCAGTCGGGGTAGGCCAGAGGGCGGTGGCGGTAATCGCCGTGGCCGGGCAGGTCAATGGTCAGCACGGTCAAGCCTTCGGCCAGCAAAGCTTTGACCAGCCGCCATTTGTAAGAGATTTTGGTATCGCCTGCGCCGTGGACGACCAGGACGGCTGCCGTCGGGAGGGTTGGAGGGTTGGAGGATTGGAAGGGTGGAGGGTTGGAAGGGTAGAGGGTTGGCTCCTCTTTTACTCCCCCCCCTGAAAGGGGGGGGTAGGCGGGGGTAGGCGGGCTGAGCAAGTAGCCCGGTATCAGGGAGTCGCCGTCGGGAATTTGCACCCGGCGGCAGCTTCCGTGAGCGGGGTGGGCCGGCTCAAAGAGGCTGTCGGGGTGAGGCGGCGGATCAATAAAGGAGCCGGCCAGCAGCAGCAGCCCCAGGGTCAAGAGTCCGGCCAGGGGCGTCCACAGCAACACCCACCAGGATGGCGGCAGCAGCGCCGCGCCGGTTGCCAGCAGCAGCAGCCCCAAACCGTAGCCCAGGCCCCGCCTCGGCCCCACCAGCGAAGCCGCTCGCCAGCCGAGGTGGGTTGAAATCAGTTGGCCCAGGCCCAGAGCAATTAACAAGACTGCGAACATACTCTAATCATAACTGCTCAACCATGTCATTTCGACCGCAGGGAGAAATCCCCGACACCCTACTTTTACGTGTTGTGCCCTGGGGATTTCTCGACCCTTCGGCTTCGCTCAGGGCAGGCTCTTCGGTCTCGAAATGACATGCTTCAATCTCCTGCTTATAATCTTGCCCCAATTTCGGCAGGTTACAACTTTTGGTAGTCAGCTTACAACAATTAAGTACCATTGCCTGCTAGTCTATTTGTGGTTAGACTCTTACCAGAGGAAGAATTAACATGGACCCTTCATTTTTGAGCTTTCCATTTCTCTGGATTTTCATTATTGGCATCATCGCCCTGGTCTTCTCCGTTGCCTCTAAGCAAAACCGGGAAAAACAAAAAGCCGCCTGGCAGCGATTGGCGGCGGCTCATAAACTAGAGTTCATCCCCAATGATGATTTTTTTAGCAGCGGCGCTTATGTCACCGGCAGCTACCGCGGCCACTCGCTCAAACTGGAAACCATTGAAAAAAGCCAGGGCAAAAGCAGCGTCACCTACACCCGGCTGGAGCTGTTTGCCCATCGCCGGCCGGCTGAACAACACGTCCTCTCCTTTGAAGAAGCGCTTGATCGCTTTGCCCTGCCCAGCTTGCCCTATGGGTTACAAGAAAAAATCAAGGCTGAACCCGGCTGCGCCCCGATTTATTACGAACAGCGAGGGGTGATTCAGGATGTAAAATTTTTAGAGTCGCTGATGAACCTGCTGGCCTCTCTGGCCGAAGCGTATCCGGTTGTTGTCGCCGGCGGCACAGAAGCGATCCCAAAGCTGCATCCAGCCCTGGGGAGCGAGGCTCTGGGAGAAGTGGCCTCACGCTTACTCCGTGATATAATCGAAGAAAGCGCCCGGCGGCTGGCGCATCGCGCGTCCTGGTTGTTATGCCCCAACTGTTTAACCCGTTTTGGCCCGCACACCTGGGAATTTTCCTGGTGGAGCAGCCACACCTACTACGGCTGCCGCATCTGCCGCCAGAACCGGAACTATTTAGAGGGCAAGGCTGTGGCTGTATTGGACAGCCGGATGGGAGCCGAGCCTATGCAACAAGAAGGCGTAGTTCGGGTGAGTTGGTCCGCCCGCCGCGAGTTGTTTGATTTTGATGCAGTCGAGATTGTCGAAGCGACCGACGAAGACGTAGAACGCTTTGCCGTGCAAGTCGGCAATGATACCGACCCAACCCGTGAGCCTCGCTACAAGGAGATGCAGTGCGTTGTCTCGCCGGGTTGCCGGTTGTCGGAGAATACGGTACGAATTTTAGAGCATACGTTTGGACAGGTGGAGATAAATTAAAAAGGAGTGCAAAGGCTTAAGCCTTTGCACTCCTGAAAGCAATCTTCTTTACCCCGCCACGTGCCGGCTTAGCTCCTCCATCATCGGCAGATGGGTGAGCAGTTTCCCGGTTGCGCCGATAGTGCCTTTGGGCGCAACCTTCCAAAAGAGGGCCAGCCGGGTGGTCCAATTGTCCAAAATCGCCTGGCCGCGGACGCTGCCGGTCAGGCGGACATGCCGGGTAATCAAAAGTTTGAGCAGCGCCGCATCCTGGTCGTTAGTGACGCGCACCAACTGGACCATATCCGGGTTGAGCCGCTGGCCGAGGTGATGCCCTTCGTCCAGCACAAAAGCCAGCCCGCCGCTCATGCCGGCCCCAAAGTTATAGCCG
Organism: Anaerolineales bacterium; assembly: GCA_015075405.1. Taxonomy (GTDB): domain Bacteria; phylum Chloroflexota; class Anaerolineae; order 4572-78; family J111; genus DSQQ01. The sequence goes on along the minus strand of JABTUK010000005.1, from coordinate 645,269 downwards.
GTGCGGCCCAGCACCACCACCACCCCGCCGGTCATATATTCGCAGCCGTGATCACCCACCCCTTCAACCACCGCCACCGCGCCGCTGTTGCGCACGGCAAAGCGCTCGCCGGCCTGGCCGGCCACATACATGCTGCCGCCTATGGCCCCATAGAGGACCGTGTTGCCCATAATCACGTGATCCGCCGCCGCCAACTGCGACTTAAGCGAAGGCCGGACGACAATCTGGCCGCCGGCCATGCCCTTGCCCACGTAGTCATTAGCCTCGCCAATCAGAGTTAGATGGACGCCTGGCGCATTAAATGCCCCAAAACTCTGGCCGGCGCTGCCCAAAAACGTCACCTGCACCGTCCCTTCCGGCAGCCCCCGGTCGCCGCAGCGTTGGGCAATCGCCCCCGCCAATGTAGCTCCTACGGCGCGATCGGTACTATCAATGGGCAGGTTCAACTGCACCGGCTCGCCGATCTCCAGGGCGGGTTGGGCCTGGCGGAGTAAGAGTTGATTGAGGTCGCCCAGGGCTGTGATAGAGGGTTGGAAGGTTGGAAGGTTGGAAGGTTGGAAGGTTGGAAGGTTGGAGGGTTGGATTTGGCCTCCCCGGTCTCCGGTCTCCGGTCTCCGGTCTGCCTTAGCCAACAACGGCGACAAGTCTAACGTGTCGGCCATCGCGTTGCCGGTGGAGACTTGCCGCAGCAGTTCGGTGCGGCCAATGACCTCGTCCAGACGGCAAAAGCCCAACTCGGCCAGGATTTCGCGGACTTCCTGGGCCACGTAGTGCAGATAGGCCATCACGTGTTCCGGGGTGCCGGCAAATTTGGCCCGCAGTTTGGGATCCTGCGTCGCCACCCCGACGGGGCAGGTGTTGCTGTGGCAGGCGCGGGCCAGCAAACAGCCCTCGGCCACCAGGGTGACGGTGCCAAAGCTAAACTCGTCCGCGCCCAAAATCGCAGCGATAACCACATCACGGCCCGTCTGCAAACCGCCGTCGGTACGCAGCTTCACCCGCCCGCGCAGGTCGTTCAATACCAGGGTTTGGTGAGTTTCGGCCAGGCCCACTTCCCAGGGCAAGCCGACACATTTGATACTGCTCCAGGCCGCCGCGCCGGTGCCGCCGGCGTGCCCGGCAATATGCACCACGTCCGCGCCGCCTTTGACCACACCCGCCGCCACCGTGCCCACCCCGGCTTCCGCCACCAGCTTCACCGAAACCTTTGCCGCCGGGTTGATCTGCTTTAGATCGTAAATAAGTTGGGCCAAATCTTCAATGCTGTAAATATCGTGGTGCGGCGGCGGAGAAATCAGCGTCGTTCCCGCAGTGGTGTGGCGGATGGCCGCAATCTCGGCAGTCACTTTGCTGCCGGGCAGTTGGCCGCCCTCGCCGGGCTTGGCCCCCTGGCCCATTTTGATTTGCAGCTCATCCGACGACATCAGGTAGGCAGGACTAACCCCAAACCGGCCCGAAGCGACCTGCTTAATTCGGTCATTCTTTTCGGTCCCAAAACGCTCCTGGGCCGACCCGCCCTCGCCGCTGTTGCTCATCGCCCCCAGCCGGTTGAGCGCAATGGCCAATGTTTCGTGCGCTTCGCTGCTCAACGCCCCATGCGACATCGCCCCGGTGGAAAAACGGACAAAAAGCGCTTCCAATGGTTCCACCTCGGCCAGATCAAGCCGGGGCCGGCCGGTCGAAACAAAATCGAACATGTGGCGCGGGTCAATCGCCGGGCGCTGGCGGGTCAATTGGACAAACTCCTGGTAGGCCCGGTAGCCGGCGGCAAAGTTAGGGCCGAGAAACGACCGGAGACCGGGGACCGAAGACCGGGGATGTCCATTATGGGTTATCAGTTGTCCATTGGCAGTTCCATTGACATAATGGTGGCCATTGACCTCTGATATCTGACTACTGGCTACTGACCTCTGACTACCGGCTACTGACATTTGATTACTGATTACTGGCCTCTGTTCACTGGCTTCCCCACTCAACACCCCTTCCATCCGCACCGCCGTTTGCAAGGCTTTGACGATGGCCGGATCGTAGGCGTGGGTTTCACCCTCGCGCTTGTATTTATAAAAGCCGGGACTTTGGATTTCGGGCCGCTGTGGGTCGGCAAAGCCGGCGCGATGCCAGCGCTGGACCTCGGCGGCAATCTCCGGCAGGCCAATCCCGCCCAGCCGAGAGACCGTGCCAGTGAAAAATTCGTCAATCAAGGGCTGGCCCAGGCCGACTGCCTCAAAAATCTGCGCCCCGCAGTAGCTATCTACGGTTGAGATGCCCATTTTGGACATAATTTTAAGTAGCCCGGCTTCCAGCGCCCGCACAAAATTGAGTTTAGCCTCGGCCACCTCCAGCTTGACTTTGCCCGCCGTCACCAAATCTTCCACCGAAGCCAGGGCCAGGTAAGGATTGACGGCGTTGGCCCCGTAACCAATCAGACAGGCCAGGTGATGGACTTCGCGCGCCTCGCCGCTCTCGACCACCAAACTGACCTGCATGCGCTTGCCGCGCCGCACCAGATGATGGTGAACCGCTCCAACGGCTAACAGGCTGGGAATCGGCGCGTACTGCTCGTTGATGCCTAAATCGCTCAGAATCAGGATGGTTTTGCCCGCGTCAATGGCGTCTTCGGCCATTTTGCCCAACCGGTCGAGCGCCCGGCGCAGGCCGTCGGCGCGCTGGGCCACCGGGTAGCGCATGGCGATGGTGTGGTGGGCAAAGCGCGGGTCGCCCAGACTTTTCAAAGCTACCAAATCGGCGTCGCTTAGCACCGGGCTGGCCAGTTCGACCAGGTGAGCGTGTTTGGGGGTCTCCTCCAACAAATTGGGATGCGCCCCCAGGCGGATGGTCAGCGACATGACAAAGGTTTCGCGCAGCGGGTCAATCGGTGGATTGGTCACTTGAGCAAAGCGCTGCTTGAAGTAATGGAACAGCGGCCTGGCCCGCGGCGACATCACCGCCAGAGGCGTGTCATCGCCCATCGAGCCGGTCGGTTCTTTGCCCTCGTCGGCCATGGGCCGCACCAGCACAATCAGCTCTTCGTGGGTATAGCCAAAAGCGGCCTGCAACCGCGCCAGCCATTGATGGGTCGTATTGACTTTGGGCGGCAACGGTCGAGAGGCGGCCGGCTCCAGCGAGAAGTAGGCCGGGCGGGTTTCGGTGGGCACGGGTTTGAGACCTTCGACCCACTCTCCGTAGGGCAGGCGGCGGGCCAGCTCGTTTTTAACCTGATCGTTGGTCAAAAAAAGCTGCCGCTCCAAATCCACCAAAATCATCTGGCCGGGGCCGAGTTTCCCTTTGGTCACAATCGTCCCTTCGTCTACGGTCACAACGCCCGCTTCGGAGGTGGCAATGACCAGATCGGTGTTGGTGGTCAGATAACGCATGGGGCGCAGGCCGTTACGGTCAAGGGTAGCGCCCACTCGCCGGCCATCACTAAAGACAACCGCCGCCGGCCCGTCCCACGGCTCCATCAGCGCGGCGTGGTAGCGATAGAAAGCCTGCCGGTCGGGGTCAAGGTCAACCAGGTTTTCCCAGGCTTCGGGAGCCAACATGGCCATGCTATGATGAATGTCGCGCCCGGCGTGGACCAACAACTCCAGCACATTGTCCAGCATGGCCGAGTCGCTGCCGGCGGGATCAATGACGGGCCGCAAATCATCCAGGTGGCCGGGCCAAAACGGCGAGTCCAGCATGGACTCTCTGGCCCGCATCCAGTTGACGTTGCCTTGAATGGTATTGATTTCGCCGTTGTGGGCCACCAGACGGAAGGGCTGCGCCCGCTGCCAATTGGAGGTGGTATTGGTGCTGTAACGAGTGTGCAGGGTCGCCAGGGCCGTTTCGTAAAGGGGATTGGCTAAATCCAGATAAAAATCGGCCAGGTAGGGCGAGAGCATCAAGCCTTTGTAGACCACCGTAGTGGCCGAAAGTGAAACGACATAAAAATCAGCCAGACCCGCCTGGCGCGCGGCGGCTTCGAGACGCTTGCGGGCTGTATACAAAAAGCGCTCAAAAGCCAGGCCCCGCTCAATTTCCGCCGGGCGAGGAATGATGACTTGTTTGATCTGCGGACAGCTTCGCTGCGCCGTCGGGCCGAGGGCCGCCGAGTTGACCGGCACGGAACGCCAGAGGATTTTCGATTTCCGATTTCCGATTTCCGATTTACGATTTTCAGTTTCAAGCAGTTGGTTGAAAGTTGTTTCCACCAACTCGATTGCTCTGTCTGTCTCTGGTCCCCGGTCTCCGGTCTCCGGTCGTGGCAAGAAGAGCATGCCCAGCGCATAATCGCCCGGTTGGGGCAGGTCGGCTATTTCGGCGGAGAGGAGGCGGTGCGGGATTTGAGTCATCACGCCTGCGCCGTCGCCGGAGCGGCCGTCGGCGTCAATACCGCTGCGGTGTTTCATCGCGCCGACGGCTTGCAGGGCCATTTGGACAATATCGTGTCCCGCCCGGCCTGTCGTGCGGGCGATGAAACCTACCCCACAGGCGTCGTGTTCAAATTCGGGGTGGTATAGGGTTTGCTGGTATGGGTCGGGCATAGCTACCCCCTTTATAGATAGCAAAACACCCCGCGCCGGGCCACGTCACGGCGGCGCCGGTTTGGGGTTTAATGGATAGAATAAAAATAATGTTGTGAGATTTTAATTGATTTTGGGGCTTATGTCATCACCCGAATGGGCCATTTTAGGGTAAGCAGGGATTTTGTTTCGACATAGAGGTACTGTTTGGCAGATAATGCGTGATACGTGAGAATTTTTCACGCATCACGTATCACGCATCAGGTTTTATCAATTAGCTGAAATAAAAATCTTGGCGTTAGGGCAGATGAGTCAGGCCCATTAGATACCGGTCACACTCGCGGGCTGCGCCGCGCCCCTCGTTGATGGCCCAGACCACCAGGCTTTGGCCGCGGCGCATGTCGCCGGCGGCAAAAACACCGGGGATGTTGGTGGCGAACCGGCCGTATTCGGCTTTGGCGTTGCTGCGTTGGTCACGCTCCACCCCCAGCGGGGCGAGAAGGGTATCTTCCGGCCCCAAAAAGCCCATCGCCAGCAGCACCAGTTGGGCCGGCCAGACTCTTTCGGTGCCGGCAATTTTTTGAGGCGAGGGCGGGCCGCCGTTATTGCCCTTCACCCACTCGACCTGCACGGCATGCACCTCTTTGACGCAGCCGTTCTCATCGCCCACAAAATGGGTAGGCGTGTATAGATAGCGGCGTGGGTCAGCCCCATACAGGGCTTTGGCCTCTTCCTGGCCGTAATCCAATTTGTAAACTTTGGGCCATTCCGGCCAGGGATTATCGGGCTGGCGCGTCAGGGGCGGCTGAGGCAAAATTTCGATTTGGGTGACGCTCCGGCAGCCCTGTCGCAGCGCCGTGCCCACGCAGTCCGTGCCGGTATCGCCCCCGCCGATGACGATGACGTCCTTGCCTGCGGCAGAGATGGGAGGCGAGGAAAGATGAGGCGAGGACTCGCGAGGCGAGGACGCGATGAATTTTTCTTCTCCTCGCCTCCTCGCCTCCTCGCCTCCTCGCCTCGCGTCCTCGCCCCCATCCAACAGGCACTTGGTATTGCCATGCAAAAATTCCATCGCAAAATGGATCCCTTTGAGGTTGCGGCCCTCGATGGGCAGGTCACGGGGCTTGGTTGCGCCGCCGCACAGCACGACAGCGTCGAACTCTTGCAGTAGTTTTTCGGCGGGGTAATCTTTGCCGACCTCGGTGTTGGTAATAAAGGTGATCCCTTCGGCGGCCATCAGGTCAACCCGGCGCTGGACAATCTGCTTATCCAGCTTCATATTGGGGATGCCGTACATCAGCAAGCCGCCGATGCGGTCGGCCCGCTCGAAGACCGTCACCCAATGGCCGGCGGTGTTGAGCTGGGCGGCGCAGGCCAGCCCCGATGGGCCGGAGCCGACCACGGCCACCTTTTTGCCGGTTCGTTTGGCCGGCGGGGTGGGAACCAGCCAGCCTTCTGCAAAGCCTTTGTCAATGATCGTACACTCGATGTTCTTGATCGTGACCGGCGGCTCGTGGATGCCCAGGGTGCATGACCCTTCGCACGGCGCGGGACAGACGCGTCCGGTAAATTCGGGGAAGTTGTTGGTTTTGAGCAGCCGGTCCAAAGCCTGCCGCCACAGCCCGCGATAAACCAGGTCATTCCATTCCGGGATCAGGTTATTGATCGGGCAGCCGGAGGCCATGCCGCTCAGCAAGGTTCCGGTGTGGCAAAAGGGGATGCCGCAGTCCATACAGCGCGCCCCCTGCTGCTGGAGTTTGCTCTCGGCCAGATGCAGGTGGAACTCCTGCCAATCGTTAATCCGTTCCAGCGGGGCGCGATCGGGCGGCAGTTCGCGTTGATATTCCATAAATCCGGTAGGTTTAGCCATTTTTCCTCATTTCGGTAGACGGTAGACAGTAGACGGTAGACGGGGGAATATCTTCTCCCTGTCTACTGTCTACCGTTTACCCGTCTACTTCTTAATTTCCGCTCACGCGGGCCTGGTCATTTTTGTTTTGCTCAAAGGCGGCCATAACTGCCTCTTCGCCGCTCAAACCGGCGGCTTCGACTTCGCGGAAGGCGGCCAGCACGCGCTTGTAATCCTTGGGCATGACCTTGACGAACTTGGGGGCCAACTTGTCCCAGCGAGCCAGAACCCGCTCGGCCAGGGCGCTGTTGGTGTAGTCAAGATGGCGCTGGATCATCGCTTTGACCTCGACGATTTCAGCCGCGTCTTCCAGCCGTTCCAACTCAATCATCTCCTGGTTGCAATGGCGCGGAAAATCGCCGGCCTCATCCAGCACGTAAGCAATACCGCCCGACATGCCGGCGGCAAAGTTGCGCCCGGTGCGGCCCAGCACCACCACCCGCCCGCCGGTCATATACTCGCAGCCGTGATCGCCCACGCCTTCCACCACCGCATGAACACCGCTGTTCCTGACGCAGAAACGCTCCCCGGCCACCCCGCGAATGTACGCCTCGCCGCTGGTGGCCCCATAAAAAGCCACATTGCCGATAATGATATTTTCTTCGGCTGCAAAAGTTGACCCTTCGGGCGGGTAAACAATAAGCTTACCGCCTGATAGGCCCTTGCCAAAGTAATCATTGGCATCGCCTTCCAGGGCCAGGGTCAGGCCACGGGGAATAAACGCCCCAAAGCTCTGGCCCGCCGAGCCGATAAAGCGCAGCCGGATGGTATCTTCGGGCAGGCCGTCCGGGCCGTAACGCCGGGTTACTTCGCTGCCCAGGATAGTTCCCACCACCCGGTTGAGATTGCGAATCGGCAGGGTCGCCGCCACCGGCTCGCCGTCTTCCAAAGCTGGGCGGCACAAATCCAGCAGCACTTGATTGTCAAGCGCTTTATCCAGCCCATGATCCTGGGCCATCTGGCAGGTGCGGCCCACTTCGGGCGGCACATCAGGCTGGTAGAGGATGCTGGAAAAATCGAGTCCTTTGGCCTTCCAATGCGCCACCGCCTCATTCACTTCCAGCCGGTCGGTGCGGCCCACCATCTCGTCAACGGTGCGGAAGCCGAGTTTGGCCATCCATTCGCGCATTTCCTGGGCGATAAAACGCATAAAGTTGACCACGTGGGCCGGGTCGCCGGTAAACTTTTTGCGCAGTTCCGGGTTCTGGGTCGCCACGCCGACCGGACAGGTATCCAGATGGCAGACCCGCATCATCACGCAGCCCAGCGCCACCAGCGGCGCGGTGGCAAAGCCAAACTCCTCTGCCCCCAGCAGCGCGGCGATGACCACATCGCGGCCTGTTTTGAGCTGGCCGTCGGTTTCGACCACAATCCGGCTGCGCAGGTTGTTCAGCACCAGGGTTTGGTGGGTTTCGGCCAGGCCCAGTTCCCAGGGCAGGCCGGCATGCTTGATGCTGGTCTGGGGCGACGCGCCGGTGCCGCCGTCGTGGCCGCTGATCAGCACCACATCGGCGTGACCTTTGGCCACCCCGGCGGCAATCGTGCCCACCCCCACCTCCGAAACCAGCTTGACGTTGATCCGCGCCCGCGAGTTGGCATTTTTGAGGTCGTGGATCAGCTCGGCCAAATCTTCGATAGAGTAAATATCGTGGTGCGGCGGCGGCGAAATCAAGCCCACGCCGGGCGTCGAGTGGCGCACTTTGGCAATCCAGGGGTAAACCTTGCGGCCCGGCAGTTGGCCGCCTTCGCCGGGTTTGGCCCCCTGGGCCATCTTGATTTGCAGCTCCTGGGCATTGACCAGGTAGTTACTGGTCACGCCAAAACGGCCCGAAGCGACCTGTTTGATGGCGCTGTTGCGCGAGTCGCCGTTTTCGTCCAGTTCGTAACGGGCCGGGTCTTCGCCGCCTTCGCCGGTGTTGCTCTTGCCGCCGAGGCGGTTCATGGCAATGGCCAGGCTTTCGTGGGCCTCCTGACTGATCGAGCCGTAGGACATGGCCCCGGTTTTGAAGCGGCGGCAGATGGACTCGACCGATTCGACCTCTTCCAGGGGAATCGGTTCGGCGGCAAACTTAAAGTCCAGCAGGCCGCGCAGGGTGGCTAACTGCTTCGACTGGTCGTTGATCAGCTCGGCGTATTTCTGGAAAATCTTGTAATTGTTGGTGCGGCAGGCCTGCTGGAGCAGGTGAATGGTCTGCGGGTTGAACAGGTGATGCTCGCCGTCTTGCCGCCACTGGTAATGGCCGCCGACGGCCAGGGTGCGGCCATTGACCTGTCGCTCCGGGAAGGCGTGGCTGTGGCGGGCCTGAGCTTCGGCGGCAATCACGTCGAGGCCGACGCCGCCAATCCGCGAGGGCGTCCAGGTGAAATAGCGATCTACAAACTCCTGGCTCAAGCCCAACGCCTCAAAAATCTGCGCCCCGCAGTAGCTCTGGATGGTCGAGATGCCCATTTTGGACATCACTTTAACCACCCCTTTGACCACCGCCTTGACGTAATTTTTGGCCGCTTCGGCCGGGGTGACGCCGGGCAGCAGTCCTTCTTCTATCATCTGGCCGAGCGTCTCGTAGGCCAGGTAGGGATTGATGGCGGTGACGCCATAGCCCAGCAGGGTAGCAAAGTGGTGAACCTCGCGCGGCTCGCCCGATTCCAGCACCAGGCCGGCGTGCGTGCGCGTCCCCTCGCGGATGAGGTGATGGTGCAGCCCCGACACGGCCAGTAGCGCCGGGATGGGGGCATTTTCCTGGTCAACGCCCCGGTCGGACAGAATCAGGATATTGGCCTCGTTAGCGGCCAGGATCTGGTCAGCCTGGCGGTACAACTCTTCCAGCGCCCGCTCCAGGCCCGCCGCTCCATCAGCCGCTTTGAACAAAATCGGCAGGGTGACGGCTTTGAAATCGGGCAGGCTGATGTAGCGCAGTTTAGCCAGCTCTTCATTGGTCAGGATGGGGTGCTTGAGTTTGATCTGGCGGCAGTTTTCCGGGCGCGGCTCTAACAGGTTTTGCTCCGAGCCGATCATGACCTCGGTGGCGGTAATCAACTCTTCGCGGATGGCGTCAATCGGCGGGTTTGTTACCTGGGCAAAAAGCTGCTTGAAGTAGTTGTAAAGCAGTTGCGGCCGCTCCGACAGCACCGCCAGCGCCGCGTCGTTGCCCATCGAACCCAGGGCCTCAACCCCGTCTTTACCCATCGGGACCAGGAGCATGCGTAAATCCTCAAAGGTGTAGCCAAAGGCCTGCTGCAACTGGGTCAGGTTTTCATGGCCTGCGAGACTCGCGTGCGCCCCGTTCCCATTGACCGGAGACGGGAGACCGGAGACCGGGGTTGAGTGACCATTCTGATTACTGACTACTGACTTCTGACTACTAATCCCCGGACTCGGCAGGTCTTCCAGCTTGACCAGAAACTTGTTCAGCCATTCCCGGTAGGGCTGGGCGGTGGCCATCTGCTGTTTTAGCTCCTCGTCGCTGATGATCCGGCCCTGTTCGGTATCCACCAGGAACATGCGGCCCGGTTCGAGCCGGCCTTTGTAGAGCACCTGCTCCGGCGGAACGTCGAGCACACCCACCTCCGAGGCCATAATCACCAAATCATCTTTGGTCACGTAGTAGCGGGAAGGGCGCAGGCCGTTGCGGTCCAGCACCGCGCCGACGCGGATACCGTCGGTAAAGCCGATGGAGGCGGGGCCGTCCCACGGCTCCATCAGGGTGCTGTGATATTCGTAAAAGGCCCGCTTTTCGTCGCTCATGCTTTCGTGCTTGGACCAGGGTTCGGGGATCATCAGCATGACCGCGTGGGGCAGAGAGCGACCGGCCAGCACCAGGAACTCCAGGCAGTTGTCGAACATGGCCGAGTCACTGCCATCGGGGTTGATGACCGGCAGGATTTTGGGCAGGTCATCGCCAAAAAGTTTGGATTGGAAGCGGGTCTGCTGGGCGTAGAGCCAGTTGACATTGCCACGCAGGGTGTTGATTTCGCCATTGTGGATCAGGTAGCGGTAGGGGTGAGCGCGCTCCCAACTGGGGAAGGTGTTGGTACTGAAGCGGGAGTGGACCACCGCCAGGGCGGTCTCCATCGCCGGGTTGGACAGGTCGGGATAGTACGCCTCGACCTGCTCCGACATGAGCATGCCTTTGTAGATCAGCGTTTTATAAGACAGGCTGGAGATATAAAACGACGCCCCGCCCGGAAAGCCGCCATAACGAATTTCTTGCTCGGCCCGTTTGCGGATGACGTACAGCTTGCGCTCAAAGGCCATCTCGTCCGCCAGGCCCTCCCCCCGCCCGATAAAGACCTGGCGCATGACCGGCTCGGCCAGCAGCGCTGTCTGGCCCAGCGAACTGTTGTCGGTGGGGATGGTACGCCAGCCGAGCACCTGCTGCCCTTCTGCGGCCACAATCTGGTCAAAACGCGCTTCGCAGGCGCGGCGGGCGGCCTCATCCACCGGGGCGAAGACCATGCCCACGCCGTACCAACCGGGCGCGGGCAGAGTAATATTTAACTCGGCGCAGACCTGGCGCAAAAACGCATCGGGCATTTGCAGCAAAATACCGGCCCCATCGCCGGTATTGGGTTCGGCGCCGCACGCGCCACGGTGAGTTAAATGCCGCAGAATGGTCAAGCCCTGCTGGACAAGCTGGTGCGATTTGTGGCCTTTGATGTTAACCACAAAGCCGACGCCACAGGCATCGTGTTCAAATTGGGGGTCATACAATCCCTGCTTGGGCGGCAAGCCGGCAGGTTTGGTGCTTTTGGAGCAGTCGTCGGTTGGCATGTGATACTCCTTGAAAATAGTAGACGGTAGACGGTAGACGGTAGACAGGGAATAAACGGCTCTGCTACTCTGCTACATGCTACCTTTTCATTGTTAGTGACATGCCACAGATTCGTAAATACGTCTCTGTGAGATGATTCAAAGATAGCCCGGTCTGAGCTACTACTTTGTAGCAGGCTGGGAATAAGTAAGTGATTGTCCAAAAATAAGTTCCCTCAAGTTCCTACGAGTTCCCAGGAAACTAAAGGAACTCATAGGAACTCAAAACGGGAAACAAATTTTAGACGTTTAGTAAGGGTGGGTTTAAACTTGTGACACAAAACACCCCGCCGGGCCACATCCAGGTGGCGCGGTTGGGGGTTTGGTGCGCAAGTATGGCATTGGGGGCGTATTGTAGGATAATTTGTGGGGATTGTAACTACCCAAATGGGTAGTTTTTGAGAGCGGTGGGAGGGTCTAAAAACAAAACAGATGGGCCGCTTCGAGACTGGATAGCAGCCTGGAAGCGGCCCGGTTGATATTCGCCCGGCCCTGCGAAATAGTTTAGGGCGCGGCCAGGGCGCAGGCCCGCCAATTTTCTAAGATTTCGGCGGCGCAGCCGTAGCCACACCACATTGCCAACCCTAGACCTTGCTGAAAATTGTGGGGGAGAACAACCCGAAAACCGTTGTTGTTGTTCCTGTTGTTCGGGTTGTTCCTGTTGCGAGCCGCGCAGCGCACATTGTTGGCTTCATTGTTGAAAGCGCCGCCGCGCAAGACACGGTGACCTCGGCCTGGCCCCACAACTCTAACGCCAAACGGCGCGAGTTGTCATATTTTAGGCAGAGCCGAAGGCCCTGGGGGATCCTTCAGCTCTATCGCTACCATCTGGATTTTTCCGCCAGCCGCCCAAAAGTCGGCCAATTTCAGCCACCATCTGCGCGGCATGTTGGTATTGGCCTTCGTTGAGCCAGGCCCACTGTACGGCCAGACGAAGATAAAAACGCACTTTGTCCAGGTGACTATCGGCCCGACGCAGCAACTGCCGCCGCTCTTCACCCCGACTGTTGTTGGCCACCGTGATGGTCTCATAGAAGTCCAGGGCAGCGTCTTGCAGCCGCCTGGTGACGCCAAAACGTTGGCTGCGGGGAAAGCTCTCCAGCCGGGGGATCAGCCAACTGATAAAATCATAAGTGCGGGTAAAAATGACCATTTCTGAGGCCATGAAAATACCTCACCCCGGCGCAACAATCGGCAAGCTGTCAAATGTGACTCGACGCAATGCCACCGTATTGCCATAACGCACGTGATTAACCCATCCCTGCACCGAAGAGTCTACCTGATCCAGCGAGATGCGTCGCGCCCGATAGTCGGCCAGCCGCTGACGCAACCGCCGCCGAAAATGAACCACCTTACGCCCCTTGACCCGCCGGCGCTGCGGATAAACGACAAAGCCCAAAAAAGGAATACCCTCAGACACCGGGCGAATTTGCGCCTTGTTCAAATGCAAGGTCAAACGCAATTGGGCCAAGTATCCGGTTACTGACTCCCGCCACTGCCTGAGAGTAGCTTTATCCGCGGCAAAGAGCAAAAAATCATCCACAAAGCGGACATAACCCCGGCAGCGCAAGATGCGCTTGACAAAATGATCGAAATCGTTGAGATAACAGTTGGCCCAGAACTGCGAGGTCAAATTGCCAATGGGTAAACCACGCGGCCGCGTTGCCGCCAGCAAATCATCGTCCGGAAACCAGACCATTTCATATTCTTCGGCCAATACCCCGATGCCGCTGGCTAAAATCCCATCAATGAGCCAGAGGGTATCCAGGCAGTTAATTTTGCGGGCCAGGATGCGACGCAGAATTTGATGGTCAATGCTCGGAAAGTATTGTTTTAAATCACAGGTTAAAACATAAGGAAAACGCCGGGCAAAAGTTTGGCAGCGATCCAAAGCGCGATGCGTGCCCTTGCCGACGCGGTTGGCGTAGCTGTCTTCGATAAAGCTGCGCTCAAAGATTGGCTCAATGAGGTTGCACAGCGCGTGATGAACTACTCGATCCCGAAACGGCGCCGCCGAAATCAGCCGCCGCTTCGGTTCGTGGATGTAAAAGCTGGCATACTGGCCGGGTTGATAGCTTTTGTTTAGCAGCTCCCGCTGCAAAGCGGCCAGATTATCTTCCAGCCGGTATTCAAACCGGGCCGCCGGGCCTTTGCCGCGCTTGCCTTTGGCCGCCTTTTTATAGGCTAAACGTAAGTTATCCCAACTGGTAATCTGATCGTAGAGGGTCATTTTTTTAAAATTTTGCGGCGACCCGCTGACGCGGGATTCCAGAGGATTAAATACAAGCATCTTCTCTTGACCATTTTTTGTAAAGACAAAACCCCACCCCCTCCCCAACCCTCCCCCTGAGAGGGGGAGGGGGTCAGAGGCCAGAGAAAACAGAGGCCAGATTCTCCAACTACTTGGGGGGGAGAACAACCCGAAAACCGTAGTTGTCGTTCCCGTCGTCCGGGAAGTTCCTGTAGCGAGCCGCGCAGCGCACAGAGTAGGCTCCATAGAAGAAAGCGCCGCCGCGCAAGACACGGTGAACATTTGTTCTATCCAGATAAGCCTCTGTCCACTCGTCCTGAACCTTAAACGGATATGCCTCTTCGTTCCAGATGGTGCTGCACCACTCCCAGACGTTGCCGCTCATGTCCATCACCCCGTAACCAGGGCTGGCTCCATCAGGGAACATACCGACGGCGCTGGTGGCATTGATGCCGGTATCGCGCATATTGCAGCGGGCGGCAGTTTCTTCCTCATTGCCCCAGGGGTATTTGCGTCCAACCAGACCTGTCAGGTTTTCAAAACCTGACAGGTCTTCCGATACAGGACCCCGCGCCGCTTTCTCCCACTCGGCCTCGGTCGGCAGGCGCACCAGGCGGCCTAATTTGTCACTCAACCACCGGCAAAAAGCCACCGCTTCGTACCAACTGACCCCAACGACCGGGTGGTTGGGCAGGTTGTAAGGGGAGCCAAAATCGTAGGGCCGGTCACGTCCCTCATTATCAAATCTTCCCCGAAATTGGCCTGTCTGCCAGTAGCCCTCTTTTTTAGCTTCCGGCCAGTAGGCTTCATTTTGGTAACCACCATCTTTAACAAAGGCGCTGAATTGTATATTCGTAATGGGAAATTGGCTAATTTGAAAGGCGGGCAAATTAACTCGATGGGCCGGTTTTTCTCCGTACTGCTCATCTCCTTCGTCGTCGCCCATAATAAATTCACCGGCGGGCACACTGCGCCAGAGGATATCGGGCCAAGCTCTCTCCCCTAACCCCTCTCCCCCCGGGAGAGGGGGATTCAGATTGACGCCGGGGCGGAAATCGCCCAGCAGGGCCAACGCCTGCCCGGCTTCGGCCCGTTCCGGTGGAGTCAATTCGCCGTTGGTCAGGAGGGCGGCCAAATCAGTTTGCAGGCGTTTGAGCAGGGCCTGGCCGCGCTCACTGGCGCTGGCCCGCTCTGGCCCCAGCGCGGCCAACATTTCGCCGGCCCGCCAGACGCGCTGCCAGCCGGGAACATCGCCCGGCGCCGGTTGAGCAGAAGGCAGGATGTCTCTCAACTCGCGCAGCAGGGTGTTTGGCCCGGCCGGGCCGCCGTTGTGAACCAGTTCTTCGGCGGCCAGCAGCAGCACCGTTCGCCAGTAATCGCCCCGTTCGGCCAGACGGCCGGCTTGCTCGCCCAGATCGGCCTGGCTCAGCAAATGGCGGGCGGCCAGGTACTCTTGAAAGGTGCGGTGAGGGAAGGTGTATTGCCACTCCGTTTGCCCGCCCCGGCCAATCAGCAGGTGCGCCCGCTGCTCGGTATAGTTCAAAAAGAGGTGCGCTTTCTCGTGGCTGCCCAGGTGCTTTTCGGCCAGGGCCAGGGCCAGCCCGGCCGGAATATCGGCGGCGGCTTCGGCGCGAGAGCCGGTTGATCGGTCTTTTTGGTGGGCCTGCCAGGCAATTTCAGCCAGCAGGGCTTTGAGCGTATCCGGCTTCAAGCCCAAAGCGGTTAATTCCAAAGGCAGTTCATCTTCCACGTTTTCTTTGTGGCGCTGCCAGCGGAACAGGAGCGTTTCGACGCAGGCCAGGTAGAGGCGCACCCGCTCTTCGGGCAGGGTGGCCTGGCTGCGGTCAACCAGGGCCATAATGGTCAGCAGCATGGGGTTTTCGGCCAGGGGGCGCAGCTTGCCGGTGGCCGCCCGGCGCAGGCGAGCGGCCCGGCCGGGCAGCAGGGCCGGTTCAATTTCGCCTTCACGCTGCAAGGCGGCGTACCACAGTTCAACAAACGTTTCAATCTGGTCCTTACTCAAGCGGGCCAGTTCGACCACCTGGGCGGGGGCGGCCGGAGCGGCCTCACTTTCGTTATAAGAAAGAACGCGGCAGGTAGCAATCCAGCGGCAGTCGGCCAGGGGGCCATCGCGCAG
Source organism: Anaerolineales bacterium (assembly GCA_015075405.1). Lineage (GTDB taxonomy): Bacteria > Chloroflexota > Anaerolineae > 4572-78 > J111 > DSQQ01. The sequence continues at coordinate 629,657 of JABTUK010000005.1, read as the reverse complement.
GGCCGCCAGAGCGCGCCATACCTGGGGGCGTTGGCCCAGCGGCACTTCATCTACGCCGTCGAACAGAAAGATACCCTCACCCCGGCGCAGCTTATCAAACACGGCCGGCGCGGCTTCGGCCAGGGCTTGTTGGGCCAGGTAGCTTTCAAAAAAGCGCCACAGGGCCAGCGGGTCTTTGGGGTTAAACGTGGCCGCCGCAAAATCGCGCAGGGTGATAAAGACCGGGGTCAGGGCGGGATTGCGCCAGGCGGCGTAGCCCAGCAGCTTTTCAGCTTGGTCGCGTCCCAAAAACTCGCGCTGATTGGCCCGAGGATAAACCGGCCAGCGTAACCGCTCTGGCCAATCGCCATCGGGCTGCAGGCCGGCCTGAGCCAGGTAGACGGCCAAAAATTTGAGCAAGGTGGATTTGCCGGAACCGGGGTCGCCTTTAACCACCAGGCGCGACCAGCGGTCGGCGTAGGCCAGGGCCGCATTGGCCTGGCCGGGCTGTCCCTCCAAAGTTACCGCCAGGGGCGTATCTTTCACATTGAGGCCGATGTAAAGATCACCCAGCGTAATGCCGTCGCTGCTCCGGCCGGGTTGCGGGTCTAGCTTGATGAGCGGTAATTTGCGATATTGGCTAATAACCCAGGCTCGATAGAGGCGGAGCTGCTCAATCGGATCGGGCGGCGCGGTGAGCGTTTGTTGGGTCAGAATGATATTGCCATATTCAGTTCGCAAATTTTCGGCCCGCATAGATTGGCCGCCGCCCCCCGACCCTACGCCGGGGGTGGGGCTTTTGGGTCGCCGCTTTCACCTTTGCCAATGAGGATATCGCCATCGGCGTTGAGGTCTTCGGCCTTGATGCCAGGGCCAGTCTGAGAACGGCCTTCTTCAATGACAATACCGCCTTTACGCGATTCAAGTCCTTTGACATCAACTCCGGCCGGGGGCGGCACAGCCGGTCGAGCGGGCGGGCGGGGGGCCGGGTTCTGGCCCGACAGACTCAAGTCAATACCCCAGGCTTTCAAGGTCAGGCTGATCTTTTGCCGGAAGGCGATAATCACCGCCAGGATCACCAGGGCGATGACGATCAGGGCGATAACGGATAAGGTGTCCATAGAATCCCTCCCATCAAATTATAGTAGAGTCTATGCACAATAAAAAACGGGTAAATTAAGTGGTCATCTGAGCTTTAGCCTGCTGCCAGCGTTGAGTTTGCCAGTTGACTAAGCCAGCCACGATTTGCCTCAGGGGCGTATAAATTTGCCGGGCACAGCCAAAGCGAGAGCCGATAATCTTCCAGTTCTTGACCCAGCCGATACAATGTTCAATGCGAACCCGAATGGAATTCAACGAGTGGTTGAATTCAACCTGCTCCTGGGTCAACTCGCCCCCTTTTGGCTTCTTAAAGGGGGTCTCCAAGGTCAAACGAGGGATTTGGGTTAGCTCAGCCGTTTCAGGATTGAGCAGGGTGACCAGCGCCACCTGGTGGGCCAAGCCCTGGTAGCCTTTATCGGCTTTGCCGTGACACTCATCCGGCAAACGGCCCACGATTTTGGTCTCATCTCTCAGTTTTTTGTCGCTTTTGACCCCCGGCACGTGCTGGCTAATGGCTTTGATGTGATGGTCGCCATCGGTCACAAATTGAGTTTTGCGGGTAAACTGTTTTTTTTCCCGAGTAATCGGCTTTGCGGGTGGCGCTGTCTTTGGAGCGATAGACTTGTTGCTCAGTGGCATCAATCAAGACCTGACCATCGGCTAAATCCCTCAGTTTCAACTGTTGTTCTGCGCTCAAGGGTTGTTCGCTTTCGACCAACTCCCACACCTCCGGGCAGGGTAACACTTGTTTGAGTAACGATCCTAAACGCCGCAACTCGCGGGACACATCTGATTGGCTGGCCCCAAAGAATTTAGCCACCAGCGTTTGGATGACGTGCAAGCGCAGATAAGTCAGGACCAGCGCCACTCGAATGACCAAGGGTAAATCACATTTCCGCCCTCCACCGACCGCTCGTTTGCCACCGGGCCGTTCATGGCGCTGCTGTTCATAGCTCGGATAGGCGGTTTTGACCGCTTCGATCAGTTCCCAAAAGCAGTCGGCGGGTAGTCCCATTAACAAGGGAAGCCTACTGGGATCTGCCCGATGTGTTTCTTCGGTAATTTTCATAGGTGTTCCTCCCTGCCATTAACAGTGAAACACCTATTTTATCATAACCACTCTTATTGTGAATTGACTCTATTGTATCATATCTTTTTGCTGGCTGACAAGCCCCAAAAATAAAAAGGGCCAGCCTTTAGGCCAGCCCCTTGCAAAAATACTAAACATAATGTATCATCGTAGCAGGGCATAGTGTTATTTGATGATAAATCGGGCTGTCAGGACAAAACAGCCGTTTGGAAATTGTCCTGTATCAATTATGTTACACTATGTCAAGTTGACATAGTGTTTTTTATGGCTAAGAGGTATGCTATGAACAGGTTCATCGCCTGGATTTGCCTGGTGGTTGTGGGGCTGATGCTGCTGGGGTGCGATATTGACCGCGATGAGCAGGCCGCCGGGGATATTGACCAATTCGCCCCGCCGGCAGCAGCAGGGGCAGCGGCGGCGGCCCAGACCGAAACCATAATCCGCTTTAACCCGGCCACAACGCAGCTCAGCGTAGGGGCGACCCAAACAATTGAAATTGTCATTGACAACGTCACCAATATGACCGGGGCCGAAATACAGGTTCAGTTCAACCCGGCGGTGCTGCAAGTGGTTGACGCCGATCTTGATCGAGAAGGCGTTCAGATCCAACCGGGCGATTTTCCCCAGCCCGATTTTGTGGCGCTCAACGAGGCTTCCAATACGGAAGGTACCTTGCAATATGCAGTGGTCCAGTTAGGCTCTCAGGCCCAGGGCGGCGATTTCTCCAATATTCGCAGCCTGGAAGAGGCAATCCGGCAGTTAGCCACCCAGGCCGTAAGTGGCAGCGGCGTGTTAGCGCGAGTTACCTTTCGAGCCATTGCCAACGGAACCGGTAATCTTAATTTTACCCGCACTCTCCTGGCCGACAGCCAGGCCCAACCTATCCCGGCAACCAGCCAGACCGGCCAGATTATTGTCGGCCAGGGCGAGCCGGAATTTACGCCCACGCCAACCAGCACCCTCATACCGGGGGAACCAACTGCTACCTTTACCCCTATTCTACCCCCCGACACGCCTACCCTGACCCCCATCCCCCCGACCGCCACACCCCTGCCCACCTTTACCCCCCTGCCGACGCCGATCCCGACCAACACGCCGCCGGGACCGCAGGTATACATTCCGCCGGGGGCAACGCAGGGTTTTTGCTATCGAGTGCAGCCGGGAGAAAGCCTGGCTAACCTGGGCAACAAGTGCGCGGTGGATACCCGTTTCTGCAATCTGCCCGATCCCGGTTTTATCAGCCTGGCCAACGATTTGCACCCGCCGGGGTACATTTATCCCCAGCAGGTCCTGTTCATCCCACGCGCCTATGGCAGTGGACCCAATGTCTATGTCGTCCAGGCCGGGGACACCCTGGCCGGGATTGCCGAGCAGTGCCAGATGAAGGTGGATTTATTAGCCTATGTCAACGGCCTGGCCGAGGATGCCAATTTGGAAGGAATTGGAACGTTGATTATCCCCCGACCGCCCTTTGCCCCGCCCTCACGCTATCCCTATCCCCAGGTCGGTCCCCCTTCCGTTTGGCCGCCACCCTGCCCCGGCTCGTGCGGTTACTAGAAACGAGGGGCACGAACTTGGGGCATGTCGCCAATACCCTTGCGGGCACACGTAATGAAAATCGTAGGAACTCGTAGGAACTCGGGGAACTCAGCAGTAGTTCCTACGAGTTCCGATGAGTTCCCTCAGTTCCTATTTTCTTAGAAGTCGAGGAAGCTTCGTGTCCAGATTAACCGTAGTTTACGGGTTTTTGCTGATAGCCTTGTCAGCATTGCTGCTGACCGGCTGTGAAATAAGCCGGCCCGCCGGCCAGGCCGCCGATATTGATCAATTCAACCCGCCGGTAGCCGTAGCTCAGGTTAGCGGACAGCTTCGGCTGGAGCCATCATCACGGCAGTTGAATGTCGGCGAGACGGCGACGTTTCAACTGCGCCTGGATAATGCCCTCAACCTGACCGAAGTGAACCTTGAACTGCGTTTTACCCCCGGTATCATTGAAATCCAGGACAGCGACTCCGGGACAGAAGGCGTCCAAATTCAACCGGGCGACTTTTTTAGCGCCGATTATGTCGGCAACAACCAGGTAGATAACGGGGCCGGGATTATTCGCTACTACGCTTTGCCCGAGATTACCAACGGGAGCGGCCTGCTGGCGAACATCATCTTTCGCGCCGTTAACCCAGGCAGTACCAGCCTATCGTTTGCTGTGGCCGAGCTGGCCGATGAAGAAAACTCCCTGGAGCCGGTCGCCGCTCAGCCGGCTGAGATTACGGTCAACGCCGTAGCCGGTCAACCTTCTCCTGTTTTCACCCCGCAGCCCGTCACGCCGACTTCGACCCCCACCTTCATCCCGGCCGGCGCCACGCCAACGCCGACCCTGTTTGTGGTCACAGCCACCCCCATCCCAACGCTAACCCCAACCCCGCTGCCGGCGCCGACCAACACCCCGGCCGCAATGGTCGCCCAGATTCCGCCGGGGGCAACACAGGGTTTTTGCTATCGAGTGCAGCCGGGAGAAAGCCTGGCCAACCTGGGCAACAAGTGCGCGGTGGATACCCGCTTCTGCAACTTGCCCGATCCCGGTTTTATCAGCCTGGCCAACGATTTGCACCCGCCAGGATACATTTATCCCCAGCAGGTCTTGTTCATTCCCCAGGCTTATGGCGATGGGCCGAATGTGTATGTTGTTCAAGCCGGGGATACCCTGGTCGGGATTGCCGAGCAGTGCCAGATGAAGGTGGATTTGTTAGCCTATGTCAACGGCCTGGCCGAGGATGCCAATTTGGAAGGAATTGGAACGTTGATTATCCCCCGACCACCCTTTGCCCCGCCCTCACGCTATCCCTATCCCCAGGTCGGTCCCCCTTCCGTTTGGCCGCCACCCTGCCCCGGCTCGTGTTATTAGAAAAGGGAACTACTCAGGCTCATGTCATTTCGAGACCGAAGGTCGAGAAATCCCCAGGACGCAACATGTAAAAGTAACGTATTAGGGATTTCTCCCTTCGGTCGAAATGACATGCCTGTGCAATATTTTAGAGGCTGCATAACCCATGCCAACTATCCTCGCTATTGATCACGTCACCATCGCCGGGCCGGCCCTGGCCCCGTTGGAGCAGGCTTTTGCCGGGGTGGGGCTGCCGACGGATTACGGGGGGACTCATTCCAATGGAGTCACCCACATGGCCTTGTTGGGTTTTGCCGATGGCTCCTATATCGAGTTGATCTCTTCGCTGGAACCGGGGTTAAAAGAAACCATCTTTTGGGGTGAGCACATTGCCGGCAACGGCGGCCCATGCGCCTGGGCCATTCAAAGCGATGACGTGGCCGCCGAAGCAGCTCGGCTGGAAGCTCTAGGCGTTACGGTGAAAGGGCCGGAGTATATGCACCGCCGCCGTCCTGATGGCCTATTGATTGAGTGGGACCTGGCTTTTTTGGGCGACGAAGGAGCCGGCGCGACGCTGCCGTTTATGATTAAAGATATTACGCCCCGCGAGTGGCGGGTGCAGCCCTCGGCCAGCGTGGCCGGCCGCTTGAGCGGGGTAGCCCAGGTCATCCTGGGGGTGGCCCATCTGGCCGACTCGATTGATCTTTTCCGCCGGGTGTACGGTTGGTCCGCGCCCCAACTGCGAGACGACAGCGTTTTTCAGGCCAGGCTGGCCCATTTCGCCGGAACGCCGGTTACGCTGGCCGCCTCATTGGTTAAAGATGACTGGCTGGCGGTCCGTCTGGCCCGGTTTGGCCCATCGCCTTGCGCTTATTTATTGGGCACAAACGATTTTGAAACCGCCCAACGAGAGTTTGACTTGATTTCTCCAGCCGATTGGTTTGGCCGCCCGGTCGCCTGGTTCGATCCGGGCCGGCTCAAGGGGGTCAAATTAGGGGTGATCGCTTGAATGGGTTACAGTCCGAAGCGAGGTAAAAAATTAACCCCCGAAGGGGTATTTCTGTTTCTGGGCCTTTTTGGCTTCATTGTTTTTATCTGGATCATCGCCTTTCTCTTTTTGCCGCTGTTAACCAAGCGGCCTATGCCCGTTGTCCTGGCCCCGATCATTGTCGAAATGGCGGCTACGCGCGGTTTTGTGCTGCCCCCCACCTGGACGCCCAGCCCCACTCGTGAAATTATCCCTACGGCTACCTCAACCCTGGCCTTTGATGGGCTGGTTCCTACCCGTATTTATACTCCCCGCGCCACCTCGCTGCCAGGCTTGCCGATGCCTTTCCAGGTTCCCAAATTGACGGTGCTCGATCTGGCTCGGATTATGCAAGGTGAGTCGCCGGGGGATAAGGAGGCAGCCTATATGGTCGGTTGGGTGGCCAAGAACCGGTTGCTGCATCCCAGCTATGGCGACACTTACGCGGTGGTCTCGCACGGGTTTTTTGGCTACCGGCCAGATATGTCGCCCAGCAAGGAATTTATGGATATCGCCCGGCAGGTAATCAAAGCGCGTGACGATCCTACGGGCGGCTGCCTCTATGCCCTGTCACGTACCGATATTACCAACCTCGGCGTTCCCCCCAGCCGGGCCGACGTGGCCTTTGGCGAATGGTTTTTCTTCAAAACCTGGCCCGTCGGCAATCGTGGCCGTTAAGCCATCCGGTACATATTTCCTTTTGAACTCGACTGCCAGCTATGTTATAATAATAGGGCGGAATACAACTGAGGGTTGTGAGAGGAAAAGTTATGGAAGACCTGATTGGTCGCTCCTTCGGCGGATATGAATTAAAGGAATTGGTCGGCGCCGGGGGCATGGCCAGTATTTATAAAGCTTTTGATGAGAAGCTGTCACGCTGGGTTGCGATCAAAGTTTTGCCAATTATGGCCTCGGGTGACAATGAGGAAAAGATGTTGGCCCGCTTTCGACAGGAAGCGCAGGCCATTGCAGCCCTACGCCACCCCAACATTTTGACCATATACGGTTACGGCGAAGATAGGGATGGCGGGTGGGCTTACATTATTATGGAGTTTGTCCCCAAAGGTTCGCTGGAGAAAATGATGCAGCCCAACGAACCATTTTCCTGGGAAGAGGCTCTCACCATCATTATTCCGGTTTCAAAAGCGCTGGCCTTTGCCCATAAACAGGGCGTTATTCACCGCGATATCAAACCGGCCAATATTTTGATGCTGCGCGAGGATGTGCCGCTGCTGGCCGACTTTGGTCTGGCTAAAATGCAGCACTCAACCACACCCAACCTGACCATGCCCGGCCAGGTTTTGGGCACAATGGCTTACGCCGCCCCGGAGCAAATTCAAGAAAGCACCGCCATTGACGGCCGGGCCGATATTTACTCGCTGGGAATTGTGCTCTATCATCTTTTGACCGGTAAGCTGCCTTTTCAGGGCCAAACCCCCTTTGATTTCTTAATGGCCCGCCTGACCGACCCGCCCATCCCGCTGCTCACGGCCAATCCCAGGGTGTCGCCGGTGTTTGTGCCCATTCTCGATAAAGCTTTGGCCCAAGAACCCGGCGACCGCTACCAGACGATGGAAGAGTTTTCTCAGGCTTTACTCGAAGCGCGTTATGAACTCAGCGGCTCTTTTTCTACCCAGCCGCCGCCCTCCCGGCAGCGGCCCAAAAAAGAAGAGATCACCAGCCTCATTGATACTGACGAAATAAACAGTCTGCAAGAGGTCAAGGTCCGGCTGAAACTTCCAGCCAGCGGTAAAGAAATTTCAACCGCCGGCCGAACCGAACTGATTATTGGCCGCACGCACAAAGATTCTAAACCCGATATTGATTTGGGACCGTATGGCGGCAGCCAGGCCGGCGTTTCCCGTCTGCACAGCAAGTTGGTGCGCCAGGGCGATGACTGGTCGGTGGAAGATTTGGGCAGCACCAACGGCACCTTTATCAACGGGGCCAAAGTCGCTCCCCACCAAAAGAAAAAAATCAAGAACGGCGATGTAATTCGCGTGGGTCAAATCGAGCTGGAATTTCACGCCGACATTTCTAAATAGTAGTTCCAGGAAAGCAATTATTCGACCCGTCTTGCGTCTTACGTAACATAAAGGGAACACGCAAGACGCAAGACGTTTTGAGGAGACTTCCCCAATAAGAAAGTCTCCTCATTTTGTTTTGCCCTCGATTTCAGATTACAATGACGCTCTATGAGTTATCGCAAAAGTCAAGCTATTTTCAATATCGCGCTGCTGGCTTTAATCCTGTTGTTAACCGGTTGCGCCAGCGGAGCAGCCAGCGCGCCGCTGCCTTCCACCCTGCCTCCGACCGTGCCTGTAGCCTCATCTACGGCTGCCATAACCGACCTGCCTCCAGCTACAGCCACTCCCACCAAACCAAAGCCTTCACCACCTCTGGCCGCCGCCACCCCGGAGCCGACGGCAACCGTTCCCACTTCGTCCACCTTGACTCCCATACCCACCCCGGCAACAGCCGGGTGTCCCTGCCCTATCAGTCATGTGGTCATCATTAGCATTGATGGCTTGCGGCCCGACGCCCTGGAAGAGGCCGATACCCCCACGCTCGACGCGCTGCGCGCCCAGGGAGCGTACCAGCCCGCCGCCCAAACGGTCCTGCCGAGCGTCACCTTGGTAAGTCACGCCTCGATGGTGAGTGGGATGTCGCCGGAGAAGCACGGTATTTTCTGGAATTCCAATGACCCGGAATTGGGCAAAGTGCAAGGCCCAACGCTCTTTAGCGTGGTTCACGAGGCCGGTTTGAGCACAGCGATGGTGGTGGGCAAACCCAAGCTGGAGCATCTGGTTTTGCCGGGTTCGGTGGATAGCTACATTTATGCCGGTTTTACCGACCGGCAGGTAGTCAACGAAGCGTTGGCGGTGATCCAAAGCGACATGCCGGCGCTGTTGTTTATTCACTTGCCCGACGTGGACTCGGCTGGACACGCGCTGGGCTGGATGTCGTTGGGGCAGTTGTTGGCGGTGAGCTTAACGGATCGTTTAATCGGCGAAGTGGTGAGCGCCCTTGAAACGGAGGGCTATCTTGACCAAACCCTGCTGATTATCACCGCCGATCACGGCGGCAGTGGGATCAAACATGGCAGCGACTCGCCCGAAGATATGACTGTTCCCTGGCTGGCGGTTGGGCCGGGGGCGCCCGCCGGCAAAGTTTTGCAAAGTAAAATTATCACCTATGATACCGCTGCTACCGCATTGGCGGCTTTTGGCCTGCCTATCCCCACCAATTGGGATGGACAGCCGGTTTTGGAGATTTTTGAGGAAGAGCCTCAATAAAATTGCGGGATTTACACGGTCATGTCATTTCGACCGGAGCGGAGGGAGAAATCCCTAATACCTCGTCTGGCAAGAGTAGTTTTGAGAGACGCTTCGCGTCGCTCCTATCGTCGCTCGAAATGACATGCTTAATCGTGAAACAGATGGATAGCAACATATTTGTTATCATTCCAGTTAAACCGTTCGGCAAGTCAAAAACGCGGCTGGCGGGAGTCTTACCGGCGGCTGAACGTGTTGATTTGAGTCGCAGCCTGTTGCAGCGGACCATCGGGCTGGCCCGGCAGGTGGGCGAGGTGGTGGTGGTCTCGCGGGATGCGGGGGTGCGTAAGCTGGCCAAAGCGGCCGGGGCCTGGGCATTGGTCGAAACGGGTCACGATTTGAATCATGCCTTGCGGCAAGCCGCCGATTGGGTAGCGGCTCAGGGGAGAGAGGCTATCTTGGTTGTTCCGGGCGATCTGCCGCTGCTACAGCCCTCGGACCTGGCCGAGATGGTGAGGCTGGGGCAGCGCTCGCCGGCGGTGGTCATTGCGCCCAGCCAGCGCCTGGATGGCACCAATGCCCTGCTGTTACGTCCGCCAGGGCTGATTGAATTTGCCTTTGGACCGGGGAGTTTTGAAAAGCACCAGCACGCGGCGCGGATCGCCGGTGTTGAGCCGGTGATCTATCACTCGCCAACAGTGGGGTTGGATTTGGATTTGCCTGAGGATTTGCGGAATTGGCAGTGCCGCTCTTGTGAAGATTTTGACATTGCCCGGTGTGGTTGATGTGGTTATCCGGCCACCTGAAAGATTTTTTCCACAGTCCGCTGTGGCAACCGGATTGGAACAAAATAATTCTCTGGATACAAATAATCTTCTCCTGACTCGTCAATCACCCGAATACGCCGATATTCAGCAGCGCGAGGGTCGGGTATTACCTGATAGATTTTTCTTAGTTCCAATGAGGCCAGGTAGTTGTCATTCCTGACACAAACAACAAATTGTGCTTTTGTATTTTGTTGCGTCATAAGTTATTCATCCAAAATTTGTTTAATCTTCATATCCCTTTTTCCAATCACATGGGCTTCGTACCAGTGTACTTCAGCCTTACATACCGTACCGTCATCCAAACGAATCAATGCTACTCCTTTTAACTTTCTCCAACGTCTGCCACCATAAAACTTCCGCAAACGGGTTATCTCACGAATTGAGCTGCTTACTGCGATGTTTTCAATATTGGTAATCTTCCCAATGAGTTCAAAATCTATGTCCATGTAGCTGTAGCTATTTCTGGCAGACGGGGTTATGTTAACCGGACTGAAGCCCAAAGCGTTCTTGATTTATTGTACTCTCTTTTTGACTTCATTCCTAATCGTCCATTGAACTTCACGCATCACCTGTTGTCTTTGGGCTTACGTGTGTGACCAGATAAATAATGCACGCTCTTTGCGGTAAAGTTTTTTGATAAAAATCAACCTCGCTTGATCAACCGCTCTGTCCCTTGTAACCCGGCTATTGAGTCTACCCCGATGCCAAACATGGCGATGCGCAGTTCGGTGGTGGCAATCTCGATTTCGTCCAGCACGGCCTGTAAGGAGTTGACTGCCGCTTTGAGAAAAGGGCCGGCCATGCCAGCCACACTCGCCCCCAACGCGATACACTTAGCCATATCCAGCCCATTACGCAGCCCGCCGCTGGCGATAATGGGCAGGCCGTTCCCGGCGCGTTTGGCGGCCAGGATAGCCTCGCTGGTGGGGATGCCCCAATCCACAAAGGTAGCCGCTACGCGCCGCCGGACCTCTGATTTGGCCCGATACATTTCTACTTGAGTCCAACTGGTGCCGCCGGAGCCGGCCACGTCAATAGCCGCTATTCCCGCCTCGGCCAGCCGGCGCACCGTATCTTCCGCAAAACCCCAGCCGACTTCTTTGGCAATTACCGGGATTTCCAGCGCCCGGCAAACCGCTTCCACTTGGGCCAGCAAGCCGCTAAAATTGGTGTTGCCTTCGGGCTGAACCGCCTCCTGCAAGGCGTTGAAGTGCAGAATCAGCGCATCTGCCTCGATCATTTCGACAGCCCGGCGACAGTGGTCTACGCTGTAGCCGTAATTGAGCTGCACCGCCCCCAAATTTGCCAGCAGCATGGCGGTTGGCGCAACGGAACGGACTTGAAAGCTGGGGGCCAGGTCCGCATTTTCCAGCGCGGCCCGCTGCGACCCCAGGCCCATGGCAATGCCGCACTTCTCGGCGGCCTCGGCCAGGGTGAGATTGATCCGGTGGGCCTGCTCGGTGCCGCCGGTCATCGAAGAGATTAGCAGCGGCGCTTTGAGGGTTTTGCCTAGCAACGAAACCGAAGTGTCAATCTGGGCCAGGTCAATTTCCGGCAGCGCCTGGTGCAAAAAATGATAATTTTCCAGCCCGGTGGTGAGCTGGCGAAAGTTGACATCTTTTTCCAGATTGATGCGGATGTGATCTGATTTTCTTTGTTCGTGCATGAGTTTGACCGTTAAGGGAGTTCCAAAATTTAAATCATCCCAAAATATATTGACCTGTGTGATGCGTAATACGTGATACGTGAGGACTTTTGGCAAGAGTTCATTACGTATCACGCATCACGTATCACCGGCTTGGGATAATTATTTTCTTGGAACTGCCTAAAATAAGTTGAAGTGAGCAGTTTACCAGTGAGTTAACCCCATGTCAAACGCTTGAAGGCTTGCTATCTGGCGGACTCGCCACTATAATGCGGCCTATGAAGAAGGAACCTAAACTGATTTACGATTTTGGATTTACGATTTACGATTTGACTGTTTTCAATCGTAAATCGTAAGTCGTAAATTGAACCGACACTTTTTTGTCACTGTGAAAGTGTTAGTGCCTTTGCTTTCCGGTTGACTAATTTCGCTATTATGTCTACTAATAGATTTCGTAAGGTGCTTTTTTGGTTTGTGCTGCTGGTGATTTTGATCCTGGGCGCAAACCAAATTTTTTCTAAACGTCAGGGTCAAGCGGCCAGCGATCTGATTATCAGCGAGTTTATGGCGGTCAACGGCACGGGCTTGACCGACGAGGACGGCGATTTTTCCGATTGGATCGAGATTTACAATCGCGGCAGCCAGCCGGTCAACCTCTCCGGCTGGTCGCTGACCGACGACCCCCAGCAGCTTGAAAAGTGGCCCTTCCCCGATTTGAGCCTGGGCAGCGGCCAGTATTTGCTGGTCTTTGCTTCCGGCAAAGATCGCCAGAGCGGCCAACTGCATACCAATTTTAAGCTCAACCGCGCCGGCGAGTTTTTGGGCCTGTACAATGTGCTGGAAGAAAGGGTGATGGACTCGGTTGCGCCCGGCTACCCGGAGCAGTTGAGCGATGTTTCCTACGGGCGCGTCGGCAGCGAGCTAACCTTTAATTTTTTGGCCAATCCCACCCCCGGCAGTCCCAACGACCCCACCCTGGCCTACGCCGGTACGGTTGCGCCGGTTCATTTCAGCGTGGCGCACGGCTTTTATGACCAGCCGTTTACGCTGGAACTGAGCGCCGGTAGCCCTGAGACCACGATTCGCTACACCACCGACGGCAGCGTTCCGAATGAGAGCTACGGCCAGGTTTATCAGGAGCCGCTGCGGGTCACTCAGACCACGTTTGTGCGGGCGGTCGCCTTCAGGCCGGGATTTTTGCCGGCGCCGGTCAACACCCAAAGTTATATCTTTCCCGATAACGTGCTGGCCCAGCCGGCCAAACCGCCCGGTTTTCCCGATACCTGGGGTCAGCATACCGTTGATTTCCTGGGCTACAAAAGCGGCGAGTTGGTCCAGGCCGATTACGAGATGGACCCGGCCATCGTCAATGACCCGCGCTATAAGCCCGACCTCAAAGCGGGCTTAAAAGCTATCCCCACCTTATCCATCGTCACTGGCGTCAAGGGCTTCAAAATTTACGCCAATCCACGCGAGCGCGGCTTGAATTGGGAAGAGCCGGTTTCGGTGGAGTTGATTGACCCCAGCGGGGCCGGGCCGGGTTTTCAAATCAACGCCGGTATTCGCATCCAGGGCGGGGCGGGCCGCTGGGAATTTATGCCTAAACATTCCTTCCGGCTTTTTTTTAGAGACAAGTATGGTTCCGGCAAGTTGGAGTATCCCCTGTTTGCCAACTCGCCCATCGAAGCCTTTGATACCCTGATTCTGCGGGCCGGTTCGGATCGCAGCTTTGCCGGTCACCCCGATACCGGCGACCAGCGGTTGACCACCTACACCCACGATGAATGGCTGCGGGCCTCGCAGATTGCCATGTCCGGCGTTGGCTCGCACGGCATGTTTGTCCATCTCTATTTGAATGGCCTGTATTGGGGCCTGTACAATGTGATCGAGAGGCCGGATGAGTCCTTTCTGGCGGCCTATTATGGCGGCGAAAAAGAGGAATGGTACGTAGTCAATCACAGCGGCACGGTTTCCGGGTCCAGCGATCGCTTTACCGAAATGCTCGAGTGGGCCAAAGCGGGGGGACTGGCCGACCCGGAGAAGTATGCCGCGCTCCGCTCTTATCTTGACATACCCCAATTTTGTGACTACCTGATTTTGGAATGGTACGCCGGCAATACCGATTGGCCGCAGAACAACTGGTACGCCGGGGTCCACAATCCCGCCGGCCAGGTTCGTTTTCTGGTTTGGGATGGTGAGTTGACCTGGGTGGAGGGGGCCAAAGTCCATGTCGGCCAGACCAATGCTGTTGGGCTGACCAATACTATCAAGCCAATTTTTGAAGCTTTGATTCAAAACAGCGACTTCAAAATCGAGTTGGCCGACCGGGTTTACAAGCATCTTTTTAACGGCGGCGCGCTGACCGACGCCAACGCCCAGGCGCGTTGGGAGGCGCTGGCCCGCCTGGTTGAGCCGGCCATTGTGGCCGAGTCGGCCCGGTGGGGTGATGCCCGGTACGATCAGCCGATCACGCCCGACGACTGGCGCAGGGCCAATGCCACCGTGCTGACCCAGATGGAGGGCAACGGGGCCAAACTGATCGCCCAGTTGCGCCGGTTGGGCTACTACCCGGAACTCGATCCACCCCTTTTTAACCAGCCGGGAGGGCAGGTTGAAAAAGGGTTTAAACTCATATTGACCCCCCCCAGCCCCCCCTTGCAAGGGGGGGGAGGAGAGATTCCCTTGCAGGGGGGGGAGGAAGAGATTCCCCTCCCTCTCAGCGAGCGGTCGGGGGAGGGCCAGCCTCCAACTATTTACTACACCACCGACGGCTCCGACCCCCGCCAGCCGGTGACAGGAGCTGTCGCGCCCCAGGCAGTTGTTTATCAAGAGCCACAGTTATTGAGCGCGACGACTCAGGTCAAGGCCAGATCATTTCAAAACGGTGTTTGGAGCGCCCTGGCTGAAACCACCTTCGAGCCGGTCGAGCAAAAAAGCAAACTGGCTATCACCGAAATTATGTACAACCCGGTCGAGGGGAACAATTACGAATTTATCGAGCTAAAGAATATCGGTGAGGGAGAATTGAACCTGGCCGGGCTGACGTTTGACGAAGGGATTAGCTTTACCTTTCCGCCGGCTCAGGCCCCTCTATCGCCCGGTGAGCTGATTGTACTGGTCCATAATGCCGCTGCCTTTGCCGGACGGTATCCGGGGGTGAAGGTCGGCGGCGTGTACCAGGGTAAATTATCCAACCAGGGTGAAAAAATCACTCTGCGGGATGGGGCCGGCGAAGTGGTCTTATCCTTTAGCTATGATGACGAGAACAATTGGCCGCTCAGCCCTGATGGCCGGGGCGATTCGCTGGTGATTGCTGACCCTCATGGCGATCCCAACAACCCGCAAAATTGGCGAGCCAGCGTCACCCTGCACGGCGATCCCGGTATGGACGAACCCGGACTATGATGCTGCCGCCAAAGATTAGACTTTCTGACCGCTTTGAACTTAAATATTTGCTCAATCGGGCCCAGGCTGAGACGATGATTGAGGAACTGTCCCGGTATATGATTCGCGATGAGCGGGGAGATGAGTTCGGGCGGTACTTGATCACCAGCGTCTATTTTGATACGGCCGATTATCAGGCCTATTGGGACAAGGTGGAAGGCCATCGCTTTCGGCGCAAGGTGCGGGTGCGGGTGTATGGCCGGGAGCAGGTAACGCCCGACACACGTTGCTTTGCCGAAATCAAACAGCGCATCAACAAAACGCTGCAAAAAAAGCGAGTTATCCTGCCTTATGCTCAGGCCATGGCTTTGTGCGGGGCCGGCGAGGCGGTGAAGACTGAAGATGAAGCCGATCAGGCCGTTATTGATGAAATTCTGTACCTTTACCACACCTTGCAGCTCCAGCCGGCCTGTGTGGTCAGCTATCAGCGGCTGGCTTTTGAGGGCAGCGGCCTCGAACCCGGCTTGCGGGTCACATTTGATACCCAGCTCAAGTGCCGGGTTCACGATTTGAGCCTGCTGTCGCAGGGGTATGCGGACAATCAATATTTTTTGCCGCCGCAGCAAAGCGTGCTGGAAGTCAAAGTGAACCAGCGCACCCCTTACTGGCTGACGGAACTGATTAATAAACACCGCTGCGCGTTTCGGCGCATCAGCAAATACTGCCTGGCCTTGGAGCAGGCTAAATTGCGGCTGGGCCAGCAGCAGATTGTTTATTAATGCCGCTGTCCGGTCCGAAAGAACGGGAAGGTTGGAAGGTTGGAAGGCTGGAAATTTTTCAACCTTCCAACCTTCCAGTCTTCCAGACGTGTCCACAAATATCTTAGATTAAGAGAGAGACCACTTATGGATTTCCAGGGATTTCTATCCAGTTTACAACAAGATGCCACCGATGTTTTTAGTGTGGCCGATGTCGTGCTGGTAACTGTCTTGAGTTTTCTGTTATCACTGGTCATTGCCCGTGTTTACCAGGTGACGTACAAAGGCGTATCTTACACCCAGTCCTATGTTCACACCTTGATTATGATGGCGATGATTGTGGCCATTGTGATGCTGATTATCGGCTCCAATATTGCGCGGGCCTTTTCATTGGTTGGGGCCTTGTCTATTGTGCGTTTTCGTAATGCGGTTAAGGATACGCGTGATGTGGGCTACATCTTTTTTGCTATGGCTATTGGTATGGCCTGCGGGACGCGCTTCTATCTGCTGGCGGTGATTGCCACCGGCATTATCTCTTTTATCTTGTGGGGTATGGCCACCCTTAATTTGTTTGCCAAAGATATTCGGGAACAGATTCTCAAAATCCGGCTGCCCGGCGATATGCGCTATGACTCGGTTTTCAACGCCGTTTTTAATCGCTATCTCAACCGTTATAACCTGATCGCCGTCGAGACGGTCCAGGCCGGCATGTTGACCGAACTGGTGTATGGGGTGGAGTTGAAGAAACAGTCGGAGGCGCAGGCGTTTATGAATGAACTGCGCCAGTTGAATGATAACAACAAGGTGGCGCTGATTACGGGCTATCACGAGGTGGATTTGTAGGGCCTTCAATGTCATTGAGTTAGGCAGCATCCTGAGTAGGTGAGCGAAGCGAACCGTATCGAAGGGTGCTGCGCCGTCCGGTAGTCATCACTAACTTGTACCCTTCGATACGCGCTACTCAGGATGCTTGAACGCCAAGAATTTCAAAGAATTCTTTACGCCTTTGCGTCTTGGCGCGAAAACGACACCGCGCCGAGATTTTAATGCCAGCTTAAACGTTCCCCTCTATACTACGGGCGAATATTCCAATAACGTCTTAAGGAGAAGAAGAACGTTTATGCTCAAAAAAGCGCCCCTGCTATTGTTATTGCTCCTCCTGGCCCTTATCCTTTCCCTCCCCGGCCCGGCCCTGGCCCAAGAACCCGACCTCACCTTTGCCGATTACGAACTCCCCCTGACCGACTACACCCTACCCAACGGCTTGCGCGTTATCCTGGCCGAAGACCACTCCGCACCGGTGGTAGCGGTGGACATCTGGTATCACGTCGGCGGGGCTAACGACCCGGAAGGCCGTTCCGGGTTTGCCCATATGTTCGAGCACATGATGTTTGAAGGCTCAGCCAACATTGCCAACGGCGAATGGGACCCGCTGCTGGAATCTATTGGCGCTAACCACAACGCCTATACTGCTAACGACAAAACTGCCTATTGGGAAGTCGCCCCGGCCAACCAACTCCCGCGCATCCTGTGGATGGAGAGCGACCGCATGGCCTCGCTGGCTGTCACCGAACAAGCCTGGGAGACCCAACGTGATGTCGTCATCGAAGAATTCAACCAGCGCGTCGCCAACCGGCCCTACGGCGCGGCCAACCGCCGCCTCTTTACCCAGCCGATGCAGGGCTATGTGCCCTACGAGCGCTCGGTCATCGGCAGTGTGGAGGATTTGAACGCGGCCAAACTGCCCGAACTGCAAGCCTTCCACGATAAGTATTACAAGCCCAACAACGCTACCCTGGTCATTGTCGGTGATATTGATGTCGAATTAACCAAAACATTGGTGCAGGCTTACTTTGGCGACATCCCCGCCGGAGAGGCCCTTGCGCCCATCACCGAGCAATATCCGCTGCCCGCCGAATTCCCCACCCTCCGCACCGACGAAGCCACCGGCTGCGCTATCGGCACGGAAGAAACTATGATTGACCCGCAGGTGGAAGTGCCGCGTTGGGCCGCTACCGTTGTTGGCCCGCCGCGCGGCACACCCGATTTTTACGCCCTCAGCCTGCTGACCGACATTCTGGCCGGGGGCAGCAGCAGCCGCTTTGAGCAGAACATCATTCGCCAGGGCAAGGCCGCCAGCGCCTATGTTGGCCTGAGCGATTACCTGGGGGGCAGCATCATCTATGCCATTGCCCAGCCCAACAGCGGGGACGCCCTGGAAAGTATGCCCGAACTGGTCCGGGCTGAGTTTGATAGCGTGATTGCCGATGGCGTCAGCGAGGCCGAACTGGCCCGCGTCAAAAAGCAAACCCTGGTCGGCTCGATTACCTCTTTCCGCGAGTCGGCTTTGAACAGCGCCGAATGGCTGCAAGACGCCGTGCTGACCTTTGACGACCCGGCCGCCATCGCCGACGAGTTGGCCCAATACGAGGCTGTTACCGTTGACGACATCCAGCGTGCCGCCCAGACTTACCTGTGCGACAAACCGATGAATGTCCAACTGACCCTGAAAGAGGGCGAGGAAGTGTTGAGTGAGTATCCCGGCCTGCTGGTCGAGCCGGTTGACGCGAAACCCGAAGCTAAACCTACTCCTGAGGTAGTGGACAGCGAGGTGACTGACGAGGTTCTGGCCGAATTACCCGAAGGGGTAGTCAGCCGCACCGAAGTGCCAGAGGCTCTGCCGGTTACGGAGAGCAACTTTCCGCCCTTCGAGCAGTTTACGCTTGACAACGATTTGAATGTTATTTTTGTGCCGCAAGCTGAAACGCCCAAACTGCGCCTGCAACTGAATGTGGGCGGCTCCAACGCAGCGGCCCCGGCTGAGCAACAGGGCGTAGCCGATTTGATGGCCGACCTGCTGACCAAAGGCACCGAAAGCCGCTCCGCCGCCGAAATTGCCGAAACCATCGAGGCGGCCGGCGGTTCTGTTGGCTCCAGCGCCGCGCTGGAGTGGACGTCGCTCTCGGTAGATGCCCCAACCACCGAAACAACCCTGGCCTTTGACCTGCTGAGCGATATGGCCCGTCATTCCACCTTTCCCGAAAAAGAGTTTGACGTGCTTAAAACCCAAACCCTGACCTTTTTGGAGCAGGATGAGGTCAACCCGGCCAGCATGGCCAATCGCCAGTTTGGCCGCCTGGCCTACGGCGGTCATCCCTACGGTTTCATCACCAACCTGGAAACCGTAGGCAGCCTGACCCGCGAGGACGTGGTTGAATTTCACCAGACCTACTACAAACCCAACAACGCCCTACTGGTCATCGTCGGCGATATTACCGCCGAGGAAGCCAAAGCCGAAGCGAAACGGGTTTTTGGCGATTGGGCAGCGGGCGACGTGCCTGATTTTCTGGATTATCCCGCAGCCAAGTTGGGCGACACCTCGCTGATTTACCTGGTAGACCGGCCCACCTCCGAGCAGGCGACGGTGCAGGTGGGCAACCGGGCCATTGATGCCCGTAACCCTGACCGCTACGCCTTGTCGGTAGTCAACACCGTACTGGGCGGCGGCTCCTCCTCGCGCCTTTACACCAACCTGCGTGAAGACAAAGGCTACACCTACGGCGTTTACAGCCGCTTTGGCCGCCCCAACGACACCAGCACCTTCCGCGTGGTCGGCGATGTTAGCCAGGACCACGCCGCCGATGCCGTGCAGGAAATCTTGAGCGAACTGGAACGCATCCGCACTGAGCCGATTGCCGAGCAGGAGCTGACCGACGCCAAGAACCAGTTGATCGGCAATTTTGCCCTGGCCATCGAGCAGCCTTCTGATTTTGCCGACCAGCTCGCCACCCGCTACCTGACCGGCATCCCCATCGAAGAGCTGAACGACTACCTGCAAGCCATCGAGCAGGTGACGGCTGAAGAAGCCCAGGCCGCCGCCGCCAAATACATTGACTCCGACCAGCCGATTATCGTGGTGGTGGGCGACGCCGAGGCGGTCAAGCCGCAGTTGGAGCAGCTAGGCCCGGTGATGGTGGTAGATAACGAGGGGCAAGAGATCGAGGAATAATCTTCGGGCTTTTCAGAACTCTAAAGATTTTAAAGACCTTTAAGATCTGATAACTCAATCAAATCCTTAACAAAGGGCGGAGCATCTCATAACGTGCTCCGCCCTTTGTTTGTAACGTCCCCCGTAACGTTGGCTGGACGATGGCCGGTTAAAATCCAGGTATAGTTTTGACAACTATTGCTTCTAAACCATATTCCTGAAAGGAACCCTCTTGTTTATGAAACGCTTTTTTGTCTCACTGATACTGGTTGCTATTTTGATGATGATAGCTTTGGCCGGCCGCCAGCCGGTGGCGCAGGCCGAAGAAGCCAACCGCGAAGTAATCGTGACCAATGTTTATGGCTATCAGGATGCCGACGGCTTTTTTAGCTATTATCATATTGTCGGCAGTGTTTACAATGGGGCCGATACCGCCGTTAACAATGTTGAACTGGACCTCACGGCCAAAGATGCGGAGGGTAAGACCCTGCTGCGGGATTATTCCGGCAACCCGGTTGAGAGCATTACCATTAACCCGATTTTGTGGACCCTGGAACCCGGCCAGGCTTCACCGTTTGCCTATTCCTTTAGCCTGGATAACGGCCAACCCCAAACCTTTGATGTAAAACTAATCAACTATGGGACTACCGAAGCCAGAGAGACTCAGGTGGAAGTGCAGCACGGCCAGATGGTTACGGGCGACGACGGCATGCTTTATATTACCGGGGAATTGGTCAACTTGGGCGAGACCCGGCTGGATATTAAGGGTCTGGCCGGGGCCGCGCTGGATGAGGATAACAACGTCGTGGCCGCCAATACCTACGAAGCCGGCGCTGGCTATCTGGCTCCGGCGGGCGACGCTCGCGGCAACGACCGCATCCCTTTCCGCTTCCGGTTGACCGGCCCGGCTCCCACGGCTGAAACCTGGGCGGTGTATGTGGATGCCAGTCCGGCTCAAGCCGAAGAAGTGCTGCCGTTGGAACTGTCTGAACCGTGCACTTATGTAGATGCCGGGGGGTCGGTGCATGTAGTTGGCAGTGTGACCAATCAGGCGGAGGATACCATCGAGCTTTACCTGCTGGCCGGTCTCTACGCCGAAGACGGCACGGTGCTCGATGCCGAGGTCATCAATCTGCCTTATGCCTTGCAGCCGGGCCAGAGTGTCCCGTACTCTCTCAACAGCTTCAGCAGTATTGATAGTGTGGTCGGACAATCAGATAAGATTGCCCGGACCAAAGTGTGGGTTACTACGGCGATGGTTAACAACAACTATGAGTATGTGAGCCTGAACACGGAAAATGACCAGCCGGCGCAGGCGGATGGCGTCTGGAGTTTCAACGGTGAAGTCACCAATAGCTCGGATAAGACTCTCTCCTGGGCTACGGTGGTGGTAGCGTTGTACGATCAACAGGGCCAACTGCTGGCCACACACGACACCGATATTTACGGTGAAACCGGCCTGATTGAACCCCAAAGCACAACCGCTTATACCCTTGAGTTGAACGTGCCGCTGGATCTCGACCCGGCCAAAGTCACGGTTAAAACTCTGGTTCAGGGCATGGTGAATTAAGCCGGGCAACTGGGGGGTGGACTTAACCGGGAGCAATTCTCAGTATGATGCTAAATGGGTGGGGCTGAAGCCGTCCTGAAAAGACAAAGCTCTGCGAGCTAAGAATCTAGCCCGCCAGGGCTTTGTTCTTTCAACACGATGGCTTCAGCTATTGGTTAGTGAAGGGCGGGGAGAACTAGCTGGTGCGCTGGCTGAGGGTCTGGGGCTGGCCGTTCTACTTCCTGTGGCTTCGATTTTTTGGGCCACCTCTCATAAAGTTCCGGCTCCGGGGCCGGGTCGGTGGCTCCGGTACGGCGGCCATCATTAAAGGTCCGTAAGATTTCCGGCTCGCCGCCGTTGGGGTGGTCTATATAGCCATTAGCCCGGCAAGCCTCGATCATTCGCAGTTCAACATCAGCGAATAGATGAGGATAACCCATTGTCCAGGGCGCGGCTTCCAGAGCGCCAATGTGCGTCCCTGCCCAAAATATCGCCGCGTGCCGGTTGTCAGTCTGCCGGGCGACAAAATCAAAGATACCGGCCAGGCTGGCTTGCAGGTACTTTTCCACCGCCCGGCCCTCTTTTAGAAGTCGTCCCTCTTGCCTGGCTCTTCTCAGCTCCGCTTGCCGGCGGCGAGCTTCTGCCTTGCGCCTGGCCTCGACTTCGGCCAGGTAGGCGCGATAAGGTTCCAGGATGTCTCGCTCGAACACCTCAAAAGGACAGATGTTTCCCAGCCAGTGAACCCTGGCTTTTTGGGCGTTGTAGATGGTTCTGTCTACATTATAAACGGACTTATCCACGCGGGGGTAGCGCCAGATAAAAGCCTTGGCGCACAGTTTGTACAGCTTGGGGTCGGTAATGGGGCGGTCAAAGATGAGGGTCGGATGGCCCTTTTCGGCGACGCCCGGCCGGGAGTTGACCGACTCGACAAAAGCCCAGCCATAACGAGCAAAGAAGGGGTCGCGCAGCCAAAAATTTATCACTCCTGGCGTTTGACTATCATCATCGGCGGTCAATTCCTGCCGGCTGATAAAATTCTCGCGATGCTTGGCAGTTTTGACTCCCCCCGCCGCAGCGCCGGTTTCTTGCGGAGAGCGCTTCCAGTGAACCATCGTATAAGGCCAGCCTTCTTTGATGACCGTTTCCAGGAAACTTTCGGGCGTATGGGTCTCTGTCTCGAAGGAGCTGTTCAGTTTGTAACCTCCGGCTTTGTAGCCGGTTTTGTTGCGGTACATTCTGGACACATCCACCTGAAACGTCAATTCAGCCACAAGCCACCATCCCCAACCTGAGTAAGTCGTCCTTTGCCAGAAAAAATGTTCTCGTCAAACAAGAATATTATAGCACAAATGTTCTGTTACCCCAAACAAATACGCCTGTTCCTGATTTTTCATTACGAGGTGAGGTAAAAAGATGGTAAAATGGAAGAGGTAAGTCAGGGCACAATGAGCATCCTTTTAGATTCACAAATATTGCAAATCGAATAATGTTGCAACCAAACTGAAAGCAATTAGAGCTTGTTTTTGTGATAGAATGGAGAGGGGTGCGAGCTAACCAGCGTCGGTCGTTAGATCAAAGGAGAAATCTAATGGATACAACCAAGTATCCCCAGCTAAAGGAAAAACCAGTGGCCGAACACAGAACCAAAACTCACGAAATTTACACAGGTGTGGGAAAAATCTACCGAAACACCCATGAAATTGCTACGGTGCGTTATGAGTTAGTTGTCGTAGAAGCGGACCAAAAGACGATCTGGGGACAAATCACGGTGTTGGAAGGCGAGTGGAACTTTGACGCTGACAATTTGTTGATTTTACATCTGATTGGTGGTCGCCAACAGTTTGACTTTGTTGCTACAAACTCGACGGGAAGCCCCCCTACTCTTACTTATCAGATATCATCCGCTGCCGGAGGAAGAGGTCTTGTTAGAATTAAATGAGACTCAGTAGATCCAATTTTCCGAGGACGCGCAGCGGGCACGCCCACGTGCCGAACACCGCCGCGCGTGGGCGTGCTGGCTCCTCAAATTTGGATCCACTGAGGCTGCTTTATTGTTCTACTTCTATCCCCAGTTTAATTGCAGCAATCAGGCATTAATTTACGGAAACCGATGCCACAGTAACGACAGCGCAACGGCCACGATGACAAAGATAGCCCCCAACGCCGAAAAAACAGCACTGATTTCCACGGCCTCTTTTTGGAGGCTGATCTGTGCTGGTAAATTAAGAAACACCTGCAACAACTGGTCGGCATTTTCAGCCCGAAAGTAAGCGCCGCCGGTCAGTTCGGCCATCGCCTGCAAGGTTGGTTCATCAATCACCAGAAAACGCCGCAAGTTACCGCCACCCCCGCCAAAACCACCCCCAAATCCGCCGCCCAGAATATCAGCCCCTAACTGCTGCGGCGTGCAGACAATTTGACCCGGTTCTGAGGTGCCAAAGCCAATGGTGTAGACCCGCACCCCGCGCAGGGCTGCTTGCTGCGCCGCCTCAAGCGGGTCTGGCCCCTGACTATTCGCCCCATCGGTCAACAGCACAATGATGTCCGGCTGGTAGCCTCCTTCTGCCGGTTCAGGTTCACCTGCCTCGGTCTCTAGCTTAACCCCGCTGGGGGCAATTGCTGGATTGATTTGGGCCAGGGCGTCAATGGCTCTGAGGGTGGCGCTGCCAATGGTTGTCCCAATCGAAGTGCTGAATCCTTTGATGGCTTCTTGCAGCACTTCTTTATTGCGGGTGGGGGGAACCACAATCTCGGCAAACCCGGCAAAGGCGACGATGCCCACCTGTATCCCCGCCGGCTGATCTTCAATAAAGGCCAGAGCGGCTTCTTGGGCCACCGTCAGCCGGTTGGGGGGAACGTCGGTGGCGCACATGCTGCGGGAAACATCGAGCGCCAGGATAATCGTAGTCCGGCTAAGAGGAACTTCTATGCCTGCAACCGGCCGGGCCAGGGCGATCATCAGGCTGGTCAAGCTGAACAAAAAGAGGGCAAAGGGCAAGTGCCTGCGCCAGAGCGACCCGGCAGGTAAGGCTTCACGGATGAGGCTGAGACTTGAATAACGAACAGCAAAGCGGCGTTTGCGTTTTAACAGCCAGATATAAAGCGCAACCAGCAGCGGAATGAGCGAAAGCAGTAGTAGAAACCACGGCCAAAGTAGATTCATGATGAAGTTATCTTACCTTACCTGTAGGGTTATAGAAAATTCTCTTGCCTTGCCCACAAAATCGTCAGACAGGTACGGATATTGGCAGTGTTGGTAGCAGAGACAGGCACAGTTTAGGCCTTTACTGCCACTCCTGATCTGGCTATGGCGACGGAAACGGGTCATGCCCATCCCCTCACCCATTTTCAAATACCGCCCGCGCCCACGAGTTGGGCAAAACCCGCGACTGGGTGGTAATAATCGTTTTTGACGATCAAATCCGGTAATGCGTCTGGAAGGCTGAAAGATTGGAAGGTTGGGCGTGGTTCAAAAACCCGTAAAATTAGATTGACACTTTTTTACCACAGAGGCGCAGAGTTTTTTAATTATTTTCCTCTGCGTCTCTGTGTCTCTGTGGTGAATTTCCGACTTGAATTTGCAGAAGTGTCAATCTAACTTGAACCATGCCCAAAATTCATAATTACCACCGCATTAAGGGTTTTTATTTTTAAGGTACGGATTTGTATTTAAGTATTGACTTAATTAAGCACATACTGTATAATGCAATTATGGATAAATTTTCTGCCCTGGCTGATCCAACCCGACGCCTCATCCTGGAGATGCTGGCCAGGGAGGGCCAATTATCGGCGACGGAGATTAGCGATAATTTTCAGGCCACTCCCTCGGCAATCTCCCAGCATCTCAAAGTACTGCGCGAGGCCAACTTGATCCTGATGGAAAAACGGGCGCAGCAGCGTCTTTACCAGATCAATCCCCAGGCCGTGGATGAACTGGAACAATGGGTCAAGCAGCTAACCCGGCAGTGGGAGGAACGCTTTGCGGCTTTGGATCAACTTCTTGAGGCAGAAAAAAAGAAAATCCTGGAAGAAAAAGAAAGGACTGAGGACCAATGACAAAACATAATAAAACCAACATTATTGCCGAACCAGGCAAACAGGAGATGGTCATTACCAGAGAGTTTGATGCGCCGCGAGAGCTTGTTTTCAAAGCCTTCACCGACCCAGAACTGTACGTGCAATGGCTGGGGCCGCGAGACTTAACGATGACCCTGGAAACCTTTGAGCCAAAGAGCGGCGGGTCGTGGCGCTACATCCATCGGGATAAGGAGGGCAATGCCTATGCCTTTCACGGCGTCAATCACGAAGTTACAGCCCCGGAGCGAATTATCGGCACCTTTGAATTTGAAGGGCTGCCGGAACCGGGGCATGTCATCCTTGAAACAGCCAGATTTGAAGCCTTGCCGGGTGGCCGGACCAGGCTGACGGTTCAATCAGTCTTCCAGTCAGTTGAAGATCGGGATGGGATGCTCCAGTCGGGCATGGAAGAGGGGATGAATGATTCCTATGCCCGCCTGGACGAACTGATGGAAAAGATACAGAAATAGACTTTAATTTACAAACAATCATTATAAGGAGAGACCGATGCAAAAGATCACCGCCCATTTATGGTTTGACAACCAAGCCGAAGAGGCGATGAAGTTTTACACCTCTGTTTTCAAAGACTCAAAAATTATCGGCATCCAGCGCTATCCCGATGAATCCCTCGATGAGCATTTCAAAGGGATGGCCGGAAAAGTTATCCACGGAGTCTTTGAGCTGGCTGGACAGCGGTTCATGGCGCTCGATGGTGGGCCAATGTTTAAATTCAACGAAGCGATATCCCTTTATGTTGAATGTGAGTCGCAAGTGGAAGTGGATTATTTTTGGGAGAAACTGACGGCTGACGGCGGCGAGGAAAGTATGTGCGGTTGGTTGAAGGATAAATATGGTCTATCGTGGCAAATTGTTCCCAAGCAGCTTGGCGAATTGATGAGCGATCAAGATACCGAGAAAACCGGCCGAGTGACGCAAGCCCTGATGCAAATGAAGAAAATTGACATCGCCCGCTTAAGGCAAGCCTACGAGCAAGCCTAACGCAAACACAGACCTCATAGGTTTTCGCGCAGCGTACCTATGAGGTCTGCCTTTTTAAAGTAAGACGGTATTCCTATGCCGTCCGCAAAGGCATGGGGATGCCTTTGCTACGGTCAAAAATTGGATCTACTGAGACTAAAACTTTTAGCTTTGGCGACACGCTTGTTAATGGAGGGATGGCTGTGTAACAGAAATTCAACCCAAACCGGGGGTTCAGCCTCGGCCAGATTTTGATTGGCCAAGCGAGTCATCGCACTGATAAAGGCGCGGGGTTTTCCAGTCATTTTCAGCGCATACTCATCAGCTTTCACTTCGCGCCAGCGTGACCAGGAATTACTCAAAGGCATCGTTACCAGGCCGAAGATGCTCAGA
This sequence comes from Anaerolineales bacterium, assembly GCA_015075405.1. Lineage (GTDB taxonomy): Bacteria > Chloroflexota > Anaerolineae > 4572-78 > J111 > DSQQ01. The sequence goes on along the minus strand of JABTUK010000005.1, from coordinate 602,705 downwards.
GCCACCATGAGGAGTGGCAGCGTCGCGGGATCGGTCAGGCTGATGTAGGCGAAGGTGGTCACACCCCAGCGCATAACCAGATCAGCCAACCAGAAGCCGATAAGCGTCAACAGCGATTGCACGATAATTCCAAGAGGCAGGTCTTTGTGGACATGGTGGCCCAACTCGTGCGCCAACACGGTTTCAATTTCATTCGCGGTGAATCGCTCTACCAAAGTATCGGCCAAGACAATTCTGCGGGTGTTACCCAAGCCCATCAGCGCCGCATTAGCCGCCACAGTTTTGCTGCTCATATCAAAGACATACACCCCTTGCACTCGCGCCCCGGCTTTGGTAGCCAGGTGAGTTAGCCGGCTGACCAGGTCTTCATCGTCCAATGGTTTGTACTTGTAAAACAGGGGAAAGATGAGAACCGGGGCCAAGTTGCTGAGCAGCACCGTAAAAACCAACATAACCAGCGCGGTCCACAGCCACCACGTTTGTGGAAACGCGCCAAGCAGCGCGTAAATAACTTCCAGAATGATTAAACCTAATATTCCCGTGATAAGCAAACCCTTGAGTTGGTCCCACAACCAGGCTTTGAGAGTCTGGTTAGATTGGCCGTAGCGATGGGGCAGGACAAAGCCGCTGTAATAAGTCAACGGGGCGGTGAGGATAAAGTAGGGCAAGCCAAAACCGGCCGCGAACAGCGGCACGCTCAGCCAGGTAGCCGTAGTGAGTTGGTGAACCTGATCGCGCAGCCAGGGCGACCAGCCGGCCAGAATCCAGAGCAGCACATAAACCGCACCCAAAACCAGGTCAAGGGCAAAGAGGCGGCGGCTGATTTGGGCATACTCTTTGGCCCGGAGCTGCCGTTCGGGATTAAGCGCCTCTTCGATTTCGGTGGTTTTGAGTTTTTCAGCCATTGGCTTCAAAGGTGATGGGGATCATTACTAACTCAAGCTATACCATTACCACTAAAGCAGTCATCGTATAGACGAAATTATAACACGGGTAACTCTAAATCCCAACTGGCAAGCCGGGATTCTCAAATTGACAGGAAACCAGCGTTGCACCATACTTAAATCGTAACTACTCAGCCATGTCATTTCGACCGCAGGGAGAAATCCCCGCTGCCTTGCTTATGCTGCGCTCTGGAGATTTCTCGACCTTCGGTCTCGAAATGACATGAGCCTGAGTAGTAACCTTAAATCATTTTTTTTGTGGGGGGTTAAACACATGCAAACAAGACAACTAGGGTACAGTGATCTGCAATTAACGGTTGTTGGCCTGGGTACCTGGGCCATTGGCGGCGGCGGCTGGATTTATGGCTGGGGGCCGCAGGATGACGCCGACTCCATTGCGGCTATTCAGCGGGCGCTCGATCTGGGGATCAATTGGATTGATACCGCGGCCGTTTACGGCGCAGGCCATTCGGAGGAGGTGGTGAGTCGGGCCATTACTGGACGACGCCACGAGGTAATTGTGGCTACCAAAGGCGGCCGTATTTTGGAGCCAGGCCAGGAGCAACCGTTTGCCCGACTCAAGGCCGACAGCCTGCGCCGCGAAGTGGAGGCCAGCCTGCGCCGGCTTCGGGTCGAAGCGATTGACCTTTACCAGATTCACTGGCCCGACCCGGATGAGGATATTGAAGAGGGCTGGGGCGCTGTGGCCGAATTAATTCGAGAAGGTAAGGTGCGTTACGGCGGCGTCTCCAATTTCAGTGTGGCTCAGTTGAAACGCATCCAGCCCATTCATCCGGTGGTTTCGTTGCAGCCGCCCTATAGCATGCTCCGGCGCGGTATCGAGGATGAATTGTTAGATTACTGCGCGGCCAACAACATTGGGGTTATTGCCTACAGCCCCATGCAAGCCGGGCTGTTGACCGGCAAATTTAGCCGTGAACGCCTGGCGACCCGCCCCGACGACGACTGGCGGCCCCGCAACGAGCATTTTCAGGAGCCGCAGCTCAGCCTTAACCTGGAATTGGTAGAAAAGCTGCGGCCTATGGCCGCGCGGCATGGCCGGAATGTGGCTCAACTCGCCATCGCCTGGGTTTTGCGCCGGCCCGAAATTACCGCTGCGATTGTAGGCGCGCGCCATCCGGCCCAAATCGAAGAGACAGCCCCGGCCGGAGATTGGCAGCTCTCTGCCGCCGAGCTGGCCGAAATTGATAACCTTTTGGCCTGGCGAGAGCAGCGCCTGCAAGAAAGCTGAACCACTCTTAATTTTTGGCGGCAACTTGCCAAAGCCGATGGAGATACCTTAAAATAGAAGGAACGGTTATCAGTAATCAGTCAACAGTAATCAGTAAACTAATAACTGACCCCTGATAACTGATTACTGTTCACCATTTTCAGGAGGAGGATTAATGGTCCAACAGAACTTTGCTGTCAACTTGGAGGATGCGGTTTACCAGGCTGCTCAGGGCCGCGCCCAAGCGGAAGGTAAGAGCCTGGAACAGGCGCTGCTGGAATTGTTAGGGGTGTATGCCAAAGATGCCCCGGCAGTGACCAGCTACACCGTCCAGCGCGGCGATACCTTAAGCAAAATTGCCCGCACCATCTATGGAGACGCCTACCAGTATCCGCTTATCCAAAAGGCCAATAATCTGAGCGACGCCGGAAATATTTGGGTGGGCCAGGTCTTGGTCATTCCGACAATTGCCGGGACAACTCCACCGCCTCCTTCTTCGCCCCCTCCCCCCCCCCCGACGCCGCCAGCCCCGCCTTCAACACCGCCACCTGCCCCGCCGCCTTCTACCCCCCCACCTCCACCCCCTCCACCACCGCCCACGCCACCCTCGCCGCCGGCTCAACCTGCGCCCAGCCTGGCCGATTACGCCAGGGCTATGCCTCGCGGCTTCCGGCCCGACCGGGCGGGCGGGCTGCGCACGGTTTACCAGTTTCAAGTGGGGGATGGCGGCGGTACGTGGACCGTCTCCATTGCTAATGCCAAATGTACGGTGAGTGAAGGGCAAACCGCCGAGCCAAACGTGACCGTTCAGATGAGCGGGTCTGATTTCAAAAAATTGGCGCAAGGCCAACTCAACACAGTCCAGGCCTATCAACAGGGCCGGATCAAGGTGAAGGGTGATGTAAACCTGGCCGCCAAAATTTCTGAGATATTCGGCCCCTGGACCCACGCCCTCCAAACCTCACCGGCTCCGCAGCCGCAGCCCCAGCCTTCGCCTCAACCGCAGCCGCAACCACAACCTCAGCCTTCGCCCCAACCTCAACCCCAACCTTCGCCTCAGCCTTCGCCTTCTCCAACCGGGCAAGTCTATCAAAAGCTCATGAACGGCAGCTTTGACGAATACCAGCCTTATCACCGTGATAATGAAAACAAGGTCTGGAAGGAGCCGCAGTTCCCGGAAGAGTACGGCAAATATTGGACGCTGCATCTGATTTCGGAGCGAAAACCGCGTATTCACCTGATGCACAGTGGTACTTACGGCAAATTTGCCCAGAAATATTACGGCGGTAAAGGGCTTGATTACCATCAGCATGGCCGCTACTCTCAGGTAATTGCCTCGCAGTACGGCTATGATTTGGTTTTTTATCAAACGGTGGCGGCTCAGCCGGGTCGGGATTATACCTTTAAAGGGATGATTGTCTCCTTTTACAAAGGCACCAGCGGTGAGCGGGCCGACGGCAAAATCTTTAAAACTATTGGGATTGATCCCACCGGGGGGCGCGACTACAGCAGCCCCAATGTGGTTTGGGGTGAACGGGATGGCAAGGATAATGAATGGCGTTACCCCTCTCTGCGGGTCAAAGCCAAAGCCAATGCCATCACCGTTTTTATCCGCATCGAGAATACGGAAAAAGATGTGGGCAAAACCGAACTGAACCTGGTTCACCTGGAACGGTTTGAACTGGAGTAATATTTATTCAGCCGTAGCTTACTCAGGCATGTCATTTCGACCGAAGGGAGAAATCTCTGAGACCGAAGGGAGAAATCTCTGAGACCGAAGGGAGAAATCTCTGAGACCGATGTAGCACTGTAAGGATTTCTCGGCCTATGGCCTCGAAATGACATGAAGGCTGAGCAGTTACATTCAGCCGCTGAAGAACAGTGAATGAAGCTGGCTCTCCCTCTGTTGCGACGAAGGATAAAACTTGTCCTTCGTCGCAAATTTTTTGGCGGCCCCAAAAACAATTCCTGGATTCCTTACCCTCCGTCCAGGCCAATTTCTCTCGCGAAGGCGCAAAGAACGCCAAGTTTTTAAGGTTGATTGGCTTTTTTCTTTGCGACTTTGCGACTTTGCGTGAGCAAACCAGGTAAGGGAGTGAAGTCCCCAGACTGAAATACGCTTCCTGGCAAGATTATGGTAGAATTTAAGCTGTTTGAGAGATAATGAATTTTGATTTTCAAAAGCGGTAATCTCGATAATCCAGGAAGATTGGAAGGCTCAGTAGATCCAATTTTCCGAGGAGTGAGGCACGCCCACGTGCCGAATACCGCCGCACGTGGGCGTGCTGGCTCCTCAAATTTGGATCCACTGAGATTTGATAGTCAAAATTGATTATCCCTTTGCCGGGTTTACGGTGCAGTACCCGGCAGGAGTTATAAGATGGACAGCATCCAGCCTACCGCCGAAATTTTGGTAGTTGATGATGAAGCCCCCAATTTGGGCCTGTTTAGAATAATCCTGGAAGAGTATGGCTATAAAGTCCGTACCGCCGCCGATGGAACCAGCGCGCTCCAAATAGCCCAATCGCCCCCCCCTGATTTAATTTTACTGGATATCGGTCTGCCCGACATGGATGGTATCGAAGTTTGCACCTGGCTCAAAGCCGACCCCCAAACCAAACATATTCCGGTAATTTTTATCAGCGGCCTGGATGATGTTAACAAAAAGGTCAGGGCGTTTGAGGCGGGCGGGGTAGATTACATCCTCAAACCCTTTCACCAGGCCGAAGTGATGGCCCGGATTAATACCCACTTAACCCTGCAACGGCTGCGGCAAGACCTGGCCCAGCAGAATCAACAACTCCAAGCCGAGAATTTACGCCGTTTGCGGGTGCAGGAATCCCTCAGAGATAGCCGTGAACGTTACCGGCTTTTGGCCGAACATTCGACCGATATGATTACCCGGCAAAACCCCGCCGGCGTTTACCTGTATGTTTCGCCGGCCTGCCAAACCTTGCTGGGCTACGGAGTCGAAGAAATGATCGGTCAGAGCGCCGCCGGCTTTATCCATCCCGAGGATTTACAGGGAATTTCGGACCGATTTGGCCCTATTGAAGTGTGGCCGCCCAGTTTAACCGTTACCTACCGCGCCCGGCGCAAAGATAAAAGTTACCTCTGGCTAGAAACCACCTATAAAGTGGTCAGCCACCCTACCGGCAAAATCATTGATGAAATTATCGGCGTATCGCGGGATATTACCGAGCGCATGCGGGTACAAGAACAGTTGCGGTTGCAGGCCAGTGTGCTGAATGCCGCCGCCGATGCTATCCTCATCACCAACCAGACCGGGATTATTCTGTGGGCTAACCCCGCCATCGAGACCCTGAGCGGCTACACCCCGGCCGAACTGATTGGCCAGGACAGCCAGCAGTTCTACTCCGACCCACAATCGGCAGCCTTGTATCAATTAATGCGCGAGACTGTTACTGCCGGACAGGTCTGGAGCGGGGAAATCATCAGCCGGCGTAAAAACGGCAGCCTGTACCCCGAAGAAGTCACGATAACGCCGGTCCGCAATGAACAACAACTGATCAGCCATTTCATTGCCATCCGGCGCGATGTGACGGCCCGCAAACAGGCCGAAGAGAGCCTGCTTCAGCGCAACCGCGAATTGACTCTGCTCAATCGCATCAGCCAAATGCTTAGCTCGACCATTAAGCTGGAAGAAATATTACAAACTATTCTCAGCGAGATGCAGCGCTTGCTAAATGTAGCCGGCGGCTCTTTTTGGTTAAATGTTCCAGAAACCGGCGAACTTGTTTGCCAGCACGCCGTAGGAGTCGGCAGCGAACGGGTGATGGGCTGGCGCTTGAGCCAGGGCCAGGGCATTGCCGGCTATGTGGCTCAAACGGGTGAAACGCTGATACTGCCGGATGTTCAGAACGACCCGCGCCATTATGGAACGGTAGAGGAGCAGGCCGGTCTTAGTTTTCATTCTATCCTCAGCATTCCCCTTAAGGTTAAAGGCGAAGTTATTGGCGTGCTCAGTGTGGTAGATACCCAATTGGATCGTTTTACCGGCAGCGATGTCCGCCTGGGCGAATTGATTGCCGCCGTAGCCGCCAATGCGCTGCAAAACGCCCAGCTTTACGATGAAGCCCGCCGGGCCAAAGAGGTGGCCGAAGCCGCCGACCGCTCCAAAAGCGCCTTTCTGGCCACCATGAGCCATGAAATTCGCACCCCCATGAACGGCATCATCGGCATGACCAGCCTCTTGCTGGATACCGAACTGACCCCGGAGCAGTATGATTTCACCGAAACCATTCGCACCAGCAGCGAGGCGCTGCTAACCATCATCAACGATATCCTTGATTTTTCTAAAATAGAAGCCGGCAAAGTTGAGTTGGAGTATCACCCCTTTGACCTGGCTACTTGTCTGCAAGAAACGTTGGACCTGCTGGCCCCCCGCGCCGCCGATAAAAGGTTAGATTTGGCCTACCTCATCGAGCCTGGCGTGCCAGCGGCCATCTACGGCGATATGACCCGCCTGCGCCAAATCCTGCTTAACTTGCTCAGCAACGCCATCAAATTTACCGATCAGGGTGAGGTGGTGGTCTCCGTGTCAAGTGTCAAGTGTCAAGTGTCAAGTGATAAAGTGTCAAGTGATAAAGTGTCAAGTGTCATGTACTCCTTGACACTTGACACCGGAACACCTGACACCTACGAGTTGCGCTTCTCCGTCCGCGATACCGGCATTGGTATTCCGGCCAACCGGCTAGATCGCCTGTTCAAATCCTTTAGCCAGGTAGATGCTTCGACCACCCGCAAATATGGCGGCACGGGCCTGGGCCTGGCCATAAGTCAACGCCTGAGCGAAATGATGGGGGGAACGATTTGGGTCGAGTCGCCAACCCCCGTGGAAGATAAAATGGGCGGCCCCGGCGCAGTTTTTCACTTTACCATTCGGGCTAATTCAGCTCCTACGACTGTCGCTCAGCCGCCGGTTGAACTCCCGTCCAGTTTAGAAGGCAAACGGCTGCTCATTGTTGACGACAGCCCCACGATCCGCGAAATTTTAAGCCGCTACAGCCAGGAGTGGGGCATGCAGCCCAGCCAGACTGCATCGCCTGGCCAGGCGCTCGATTGGCTGCGGCACGGCCACAGGTTTGATTTGATCATTTTGGATTTTCAGATGCCGGAAATGGATGGCCTGAACCTGGCCACAGAAATTCGCCGCCTTGAAATGAGCCAGAATCCCCCTCCGGTAGGGCAGTCCAAAATACCTCTGGTGATCATGTTGCCTTTGGGCTGGCGTGAGGCCCAGCGGCAGGCTGAGTTTGAAGCGGCCGATTTTACAGCCGTGCTGGCTAAACCCTTCAAACCTTCTACCTTGCTGGATACATTGGTAACGGCCTTTGAAGGTCAACCTATCCGGCAGGTTTCATTCCGCGAGCGCCGCCCGTCCCGTTCTTTCGATGTAACGATGGGCCGGCGACTGCCCTTGCAAATTTTGGTGGCCGAAGATAACGCCACCAACCAAAAGTTAATCCTGCAAATGCTTCAGCGGTTAGGCTATCGCGCCGATATGGCCGCCAATGGGCTGGAAGTGCTGCAAGCCCTCACCCGGCAGCCCTACGACGTAGTGCTGATGGATATGAACATGCCAGAAATGGATGGGCTGGAAGCAGCGCAGCAGATTCGCCGGCGCTGGCCGGGTGCGTCAGGCCCGCGCTTGATTGCCGTTACGGCCAACGCTTTGCAGCAAGACCGGGAAGTTAGCCTGGCCGCCGGCATGGATGATTACCTGAGCAAACCCATCCGGGTGGAAGCCCTGGTAGAGGCGTTGCAGAAGTGTCACCCCGCGGAGAAGCAGGGAACTCAAAGGAACTCCGAGGAACTTGAGGCAGGATTGGAAATCGAACATCTGCCGAAGACACACCAAACAAAATCGGAACTCCAAAGTGTGCTCGATCCCAAAGCGCTGGCTAACTTACAGGCCATGGTTGGCGGAGAGATGGCTATTTTGGTTACGTTGATAGACAGCTTTATGACCGATGCGCCCAAATTGCTGCACCAAATGAACCAGGCCTTGCTTGAGGACAAGGCCGCAGACCTCAAGGTGGCGGCGCATACACTCAAATCATTAGCCAATAACTTTGGCGCGGTCGAGTTGGCCCGGCTGTGCAAAACGCTAGAGGATTTAGGCCGAAGCGGTGAACTGAGCACCGCTGCCGAGTATACCGAACTGGCGGCAACCGAATACGAACAGGTCAGGCTGGCCCTGGCTGCCGTTCAAAACGACGATAACGGCTAAAAGCCAACCTATTCCTGTTAGGGCATAAATGACAGGACCGCGTAGGTCATGTCATTTCGAGCGACGAAGGAGCGACGCGAAGCGTCCCTCAAAACTGCTCTCTTGCAAGACGAGGTATTAGGGATTTCTCCCTCCACTCCGCTCCGGTCGAAACCTGTCCTGAGCCTGTCGAATGGATGACATGCTTAGACTCGCCATAAAGCTCCTGTAATGAGGAATTTGCTATGGATAAATACGCGAATGTTTTGGTAGTTGACGATAATAAGACCACCCGTATGGCCCTGGCTTTTGGCTTACAATACCAGGGGCATCAAGTAACCGAGGCAGAAAATGGGCAGCAGGCGTTAGAACTGCTGCGGGCCGCGCCCTATGATTTGGTGCTGCTGGATGTAGAAATGCCCATACTCAACGGCTACCAGACTTTGGAACAGATAAAAGGCGACCCAACGCTGCGCGATATTCCGGTCATTGTTATTTCGGCGGTAGAGGAACTAGAAAGCGTGGTCAAGTGCATCGAGATGGGGGCTGAAGATTATTTGCCCAAGCGTTTTGATCCGGTGCTGCTGCGAGCCAGAATTGGAGCCAGCCTGGAAAAGAAACGGCTGCGCAACCAGGAACTGGAATACCTACAGCAGGTGGCTCAGCTCACCGACGCGGCGGCGGCCATCGAGGCCGGAACCTTTGACCCGGAAAGCCTCTCCACAGTAGCCGCCCGCACCGACCCGTTGGGCCAGTTGGCCCGGGTCTTTCAAAGGATGGCCCGGGAGGTGCGCGCCCGCGAGGCCGACCTGAAACAGCAAAACAAGGTCAAATCGGCTTTTATTGGCGTGATTACCCACGAGTTACGCAGCCCCTTTGTATCGGCGGCGTTATCGGCGGAACTGGTGCAGCGCTATGCCGAAAACAATATGCTCGACGAGTTGCTGGCGCAAACCCAACAATTGAACCGGGAGCTTGCGGATGGCCGGCGGATGATTGATACCTTTATTTCCTTTGCCACCTTCATGAACCGGGAACAGGTCTTGAATCCGCAGCCCGTGAACTTTGAATCACTGATTCGAGAAGCCGTAGCGCCCCTGGCTTCGCTGGCCTCTACCTACCAAATCACCTTATCGTTTGATATTTCGCCCCAACTGCCCCTGATTATGGCCGATAAAGAGCGCATGAGTGAGGCCATTTATCATCTAACCCACAATGCCATCAAATTTAACCGCTCTGGCGGTTCGGTGCGGGTAGCTTGTTACCCGACCACCGAAACGAGTCTGCTTTTTGAGGTGAGCGATACCGGCGTGGGGTTGTCGGCGGAAAAGTTAAGCACCGTTTGGGAAGCGTTTACCCAAAACGCCGACCCCCTGCGGCGCGGCGTCGAAGGGCTGGGCTTGGGGCTGGCCCTGGTAAAATTTACCGTCGAGGCCCACGGGGGGCAGGTAACTGCCACCAGCACCCCCGGTGTGGGCAGTATCTTTGGCTTTCGCCTGCCCCTATAAAGTTAGAAATAGAGAGAAGCAAACTGCTCCTCGGTCGGTTCCGCTCAGCAGTACCAGGGTTCGGTCAGGTAAGGGATAAAGCCGGCTACGGGCGGCAGTTCAGGGAAGGGGACTCTCCCCTGGGGGTCCTCTACCCCGCCATGAGCGCGCTCCCACACCTGCCGAAAAACCTCGCGCCGGGGAACATGCTGGCCGGCGCAGCGCTGCACCAAAACCTCCAAATCCTGCTGCAACGCCTCTACCCGCGGGTCGGGATTGCGCCAGACATAAGAGAGCCTGGCTTCATCCAGCCCTTCGACCCGCGCCCGCATCTCCTCCAATTCCAACAACTTAGACCCCGGCGGAATTAACAGCCGGATAGCCAACTGAATGGGCGAAACCTGGTCTACCAGCCCCAATCGGACCAACTCGCTCAGGAAAGCTCTATACCCGGCCAGGGTGGTCCACGGGGTAAAGGCCACAAAGGTAGGGACCAGCACCAGGCTGGCCTGGCGGCATAGCGTTAATGCCTTCCCAAAATCCTGACAAGTGTGCCGCTTGTCAAAGTGGGCCAAAATCTGCTCGTCAAACGACTCGACCGCGCTGGTGATAAAAAGACAGCCGGTTTTTTTGAGCGTGGGCAGATGCTTAGCGTGCTTGAGCAAATGCTCCACCTTGATGGTGACATCGTAGGTCAGGTGGGGAAATTCCGCATGCAGCGCCTCGACCAGGGGAACGGCATGGCCGGGGCCGTTGAAAAAGTCAGGGTCGCCAAAGGTGATATGCCCGGCCCCGGCGGCCACCTGCTGCCGGATGTCGGACAGCACAATGTCCCGCTGCACCGGGCGAAAGCGCCCGTTATAAACCGGCACAATCGGGCAGTGGCGGCAGAGATGCCGGCAGCCCCGGCTGGCTTCGGTGTAACCAACTGTTACATGCGCTCCGGTTTCGGTGACAAGATGGGCGTAACGAGTCAAGGAAGGCAGGCCGGTTCGGTCGGGGCGGAGAAAGCTTTGGCGGTCGAGGGAGATAAGGGGGGGAGGCGGGGAGGCGAGGAGGCGAGGAGGCGAGGAGGCGGAAGGATTCGCCTCTTCGCCTCCTCGCGCCCTCGCCTCTTCTATCCGTTGGGCCAGGGCCACCAATCCCGTTTCAAACTCGCCGCCGAGAATACTCTCAACCCCCAAACGGCGCAGATAGGCGGCGCTCACCGGGGCGTAAAGGCCATAGCAGCACAGGTGAGCCTGCGGGTTGAGCTGGTGTACCTGGGCAATCACCGGAACAGCCATGCGTGTGCCCATGTGCATGGGCACATAAAAAGCAATCAATCCCGCAGCCCGGACAGCCTCCGAGTCCAGGGAGTCAAGCGACAGATCGAGGCAGCGCACCTCAAACCCGGCTGCGCGCAGCCAGGCCGCCGGCGAGGCCAGTCCAAAAGGCTGGCGGCCCATTTCATAGGTGGAGATAAGGAGGATACTGAACTTCATTAAGGATAAAGCTTCTCTTGTCTGGCCAGCATTTCGATAAACTGCTGGATCCGCCGGGCGCGGGTTTCGGCCTTTTTGGCGGTCTGGATGCGATGTAAGATAGCATAGCGGTTGCGGCTGTTAAGCGCGGTGAAAAAGGCTTTAGCCTCAGGATTTTTGTCCAATTCGGCCTGAAAGTCAGCCGGGACGGTCATCGTGCGCTGCGGGTCATAGGCTGCTGTCCAGCGGCCATCCTGCTGCGCCGCTTCAACGGCCTTAAGGCCGGCCGGTTTCATCCAGCCGCTCTCGATCAGCTTCTGGGCTTTCTCCCGATTGATCTTTGACCAGATGCTTTTTGGGCCGCGCGGCGTAAATTTTTGCAGCCACGATGTTTCATCGTGGCTTTTCTTTTGGCCGTCAATCCAGCCGTAACACAAAGCTACTTCCAGGGCTTCGTCATACGAGATCGAGGGGATATCGGACGACTTTCTGGCAAATTGCAGCCACAGCCCGGCTGAGGTAGCGTGGTTTTTATCTAACCAGGCGGCCCAATCTTGGGGCTGGGCAAACATGATAATGGGTAATTCACCCGAAGTGGTTGAAGCTGGTTTCATTAGCACTTCTCTTTTTAGATAACAATCCCATTCATATAGATGTCCAGAAAAATTCCTTCTCAATACCAGGGTAGCAAGTAGCAAGGTAGCAGGTAAAAAATTTGCTACCCTGTTACCTTGCTACCTGTTTCAGCAGCAAAACTTTTCTGGAAGACTATATCATCAATAGCTCATTAATTTTACCCCATAAAAGGCCGAGTTGCCAATTAAAAGCTAAGATGGACTCTTTACCTGTATTATCGTTACGATGTTGGTAACGATTGGCAGACGATTCTACCCTATGATAAGGCCATCAAACAAAACCAATGCCTCACCATTGCTGAGGCTCCAAACCTACAGGAGAGAACAATGTTTCAAACAGAAATTGCTACCCAAACTCTGCCCCCTGCTGCCAGGGCTAACCTCGGCTGGTCCCCGACCGCGTTATCAAGCTTTTTGCTCACCCATGAGCAAACCAGGGGCAAAGCAGCCTTGCTGGAAGCCATTCAAACTCGGGGGAATGAGCCAGCCCCTCATATCCATCACGATTCTGACGAAACGTTTTACATTATTGAAGGCAAGATGACTTTTTACGTAGATGGCAAAACCATCGCCGCCCCCGCCGGGACAAGCGTTTTTATTGGCCGGGGCCAGGAACATTCCTTTACCGTTGACACGGCCGCAGCCAATACTCTGATCCTGGTCACGCCCGCCTGACCCCAACCTTAGCCGGCCCGCTAACCCTCTTGCAGCTTTTATAGCCTGCGAGAGGGTTTTTTGTTGGTGAAATCTACCCAGTGTGGGGAAAAGGGCGGTGTCGTAGGACAAGCTGTTAGCTTGTCTCAATCTCAGTGGATCCAATTTTCGGGGAGTGCGACACGCCCACGTGCCACACGGAGCCGCACGTGGGCGTGCTGGCTCCTCAAATTTGGATCTACTGAGTCTGGACACGTGAAGTATAACAGTTTGTCCTACAAATTTACCTTCATAGGAGCGTTCATGAACCTGTGGCACGCCGCCAATAATGAAAATGGGGTCCAAAGCTCAATACTTTTCAAATAAGGCCGTAGCATAGGGCCTCGTGCCCGCCCGCAAGGGGCTAAACTACGTTATTTGAATAGTATTGGTCCAAAGCTTGCTTTGATTTTTTGGCAAACCAAGGTTTGCACTCCAGTCTATTTTATACAAGGAGGATTATCTTTTACGAGGAACCGCTGTCCCCCAGCCGGTGTATATAAGAAAAAGATCACTACCCAAGGAGAAAATAAAATGGCTGGGTTAACCTCAAACTGGCGCTGGACGGCGCTCAATCTATTGGCAGTTTCTATCTTGATCGTGGTCATAAGCCAGGGCAGCACAGATTGGAGCACTACCGACATCTTTGACTCCGGCCTGGAGAGCGGCAAGTGGGCCATCCGTTTTCTGCTGCTCTGCCTGGCCATCACCCCGCTGCAAACGTATTTCGGTTGGCGCAGCCTGACCAGCCTGCGCAAGCCGGCCGGCCTGTGGGCTTTTGGCTTCGCCGGGCTGCATGGGCTGGTCTATCTCAAAGAGGCGGGCTGGGCCTGGCTGAACTGGCCTATCCAGCCCTATCTTGCCCTCGGCCTGCTGGGGCTGCTGATTTTAACCGCGCTGGCCTTGACCTCTAACCGCTGGGCCATGCGCCGGCTGAAACAGCATTGGAAACGGCTGCACCGGCTGGTCTACCTGGCCGGCAGCGCGGGGGCGACGCATGCCATCCTGGCCACGGCTACCAGCAAAAAGGTTATGGTCTACGACCCCCAGGCTGTTTACGAATTGAATGTCTACCTGGCTGTGCTGGTTGTTTTGTTAATGGTGCGAATTCCTATTATCAAGCGGCAACTGGTCGGACTGCGACCTCAGCGCCAAGTTGAACGGCCACTCATACCTGTGCCCCTCTCTGACTCGACCCCCGTACCCTGGCGGCAGGACTACAAGCGCGAGATAGAGATCCCTTTGGATGATCTTATCCCCGCCGATCCACCCTTTGACAGCAATAATCGGATTGAAAATATGGCTATTTTGGAGTATGATAAGGTTGGCGTAACTACTTACCCCTCATGTCATCCATTCGACAGGCTCAGGACAGATTTCGAGGCTGAAAGCCGAGAAATCCCTGAGACCGTCGCTAGTTGACTGACTAATTTAACCTTGTGGCTCAAATTAACCGCCGAGAAATTTATAAAAATCTCTGCGTTTTCGGCGTCCTCTGTGGTGAAATATTAAATCTGTCAGTCAACCAGGAGACCGTCGTTTGCAAACCACGGCTTAGCAGATTTCTCGCTCCTAACGTCGCTCGAAATGACATGGCTGAGTAGTTCGACAATGTCACATTATTATGACAACTATTATGCTCCCATAACCGCCTGTTTTCCGGCGCTCGCCCGGCGATGAACTCGCCGGGCTACAAAACTGCGCCCGATCAATCGGGCTACTTCACTCATCAGCTTAAGTCCGATTGATCGGACGCTGTTAGATAGCCCTGCGATTTATCGCGGGGCGGGCAACAGGAGCAAATCAGGGTTGGATGGTGTAGAACATTTGTGTAAGGTGACATTGTCGAAGTAGTTACGCAGACATTACCAGAGGAGTCAGACAGTCCCAATGGGACGACACCGACGATGAAAATATTTCGGCGGTCGGCGGTCTGTCGTCGGCGATCGTATTTTCAAGGGAGGTTAGCCACCGCTAAAGTATGAATAGACAGCAGCTTTTGAAACGACTCGATCAGACTTGGAGGGCGTTCAGCGAGGCGTATGCCGGTATGTCCGAGGCGCAGTTGACCGAACCGGGCGTTACCGGGGATTGGTCGGTGAAAGACCTCCTGGCCCACGTAACCACCTGGGAAGAAGAGGCGCTGAAGTATCTGCCGCTCATCCTTACGGGAGGAACTCCCCCGCGCTACTCGGTAACGTATGGCAGCCTTGATGCCTTTAATGCCCAGATGAACGCACAGAAACGGAGCCTGTCTCTAGCCGAGGTTCTGCGCCAATTGGAGGAGACCCACCGCCGGCTCATTGACTATGTCCAGACGACGCCTGAGACTGCCTTTACCCGCGAGACGCCCTTCCGGCGGCGGCTGCGGCTCGATACCTACAGCCATTACCCCATCCACACCCGCATGATCCGCGAGTGGCGGGAGCGGTCAGCCGGGTAAGGGATTTACTGCGCCGCTGCCGGTACTTTCTCCTCGATCCATTCATCAATTTTGAGCGAATAAACCTGCGAGACGGAGTCATCGCCCATCGAGATGCCGTATAAGGTTCTGGCCGCCTCGATGGTTTTGCGGTTGTGGGTGATGACGATGAATTGAATGTCGTGGGCCAGGGCGGTCAGCGCGTCGCGGAAGCGGCCCACGTTAGCCTCGTCGAGCATGGCGTCCACCTCGTCAAAGATGACAAAAGGCGTCGGGCTGATTTTGAGCAGAGCAAAAATCAAGGCCTGGGCCGTGAGTGAGCGCTCGCCGCCGGAGAGCAGGGCCAGGCTTTGCAGCCGTTTGCCCGGCGGCCGGGCGGCAATATCCACCCCGGTATCAATCATATTATCCGGGTCGGTCAGCAGCAGTTGAGCCTCGCCGCCGCCAAACAAAGCCTTGAAATAGCGTTGAAACTCTTTGGCCACCTGCTGAAAGGTGGCGGTAAAGGCCTCTTCCATGGCCTGGTCCAGCTTGAGAATAACCTCTTTCAAGTCGGCGGCGGCTTCTTCCAAATCGGCCATCTGGCCGGTCAGAAAATTGTACCGTTCCCGCAGTTCGGCGTATTCGCGGGGCGCATCAGGGTTGATATTGCCCAGGCGGCGAAGCTGCACCTTGAGCCGCAGCACATCTTCCTCCACGCCGGGCGGCAGCGCCTCGACCACCGGCAAATCAGACACCAGCGGGCGAATGGGCAGCACCGGCTGGCCGACCTGCTCCTCCGACATCTCCAGGCTAACCAGCCCCAGGTCATCCTGAATTTGGCGCTGCAAATTGTCCAGTTCATCCTGCCGCCGGGCCGCTTCCAGAGCCAGCCGGTTGTGCTCGGCTTCGGTGCGCTGCAAGCGCAGCCGCAGATGGCTCTCGCTTTCCTCCAGGTGGGTCTGGCGGGCCAACAATTGAGCCAACTCCTGCTCGGTGGCTTCGATCTGGCTGGTAAATTCCGCCTGCTCGCCGGCCGATGCCTGGCTGCGGGCCAGCAACTCCTGCTGCTGTTGTAGTAAAAATTCTCGTTCGGCGGCCAACGTATTCGCCCTGGCCTGCTTGCTGTCAATCTGGCGGGCCAACTGCTGCCGGGCGGCCTGCTGGCTGGTCAGAAGGGCCTGCTGGCTGCGCTGCCGCCCCTGGAGGGTAGCCACCGCCGCCCTGGCCTGGCTCAACTCGGCCAGCAGCGTTTCCGCCGCAAAAGCGCCGGCTTCCTCGGCTAACTGCCGGGCGGTCTCTGCCGCGGCCTGGCGCTGCTGTTCCAACTGGGCCATCTCCTGGCGAGTATCGGCCTGGCGCTGTTCCAGCCGGGCCAATTCGGCCTCAGCTTTTTCTTGCAATTCGCGCTGCCAGCCGACACTGCGAGCTGCCTGCTCCAAGGCCCGGCTGAGCTTGTCGGCCAGCCCTTGCAATTCCTGCCGGCGGGTCGCTTTTTGGCGCTGCTCTTCGGCAAGCTGTTGGACGCGCCGCTTGACCTCCGCGGCCTGCTCGTGCGTGCCGGCCAATTGACTGGACAGGGTTTGAAAGGCCGCGGCAATCTCGGCCAGTTGACCCGGCAGTTCGCGCCACTCGCGCTCACGGGTCAACAGCGTGCCTTCCTGGCCTTTGTTGCGCCTGTCTCGCCCGCCGGTCACCGAGCCGCCGGAGCGCATCAATTCGCCTTCACGGGTGACAATCTGAAAGCCGCCTGACAAAGCGTTAAAAGCGCGCCGGGCGGCGGGCAAATCTTCGACAATCAGGGTGCGGTTGAGGGTGGCTTCGGCCACCGGGCGCAGATGCGGCTCGACGGTGACCAGGTCTGAGGCCAGGCCGACGATGCCCGGCGTGTTGGGCACACTCAGGGCCGGGCCGGGGCGGAGGGTGTCGAGCGGCAAAAAGGTGGCGCGCCCGCTGCGGCTCTCTTTCAGGTAGGCAATGGCCGCTTCGGCGTCGGCAAAACGCTGCGCCACCACCTCCTGTAAGCGGCTGCCTAGCGCCGCTTCGATAGCGCCTTCCAAATCCGGGGGCACCTGCATCGCCTGACTGACTGTACCGATGATGCCGCTCAAACCGGCCTCTGGCTGCAAGACAGCTTTGACCCCCTCAAAATAGCCGGACATCTCACTGCGCAGCTTGCCCAGCCAATCCTGCCGCGCTTTGAGCGTATCTTCCTGCCGCTGCAACAAAGCCATCCGGTTTTTAAGCTGCTCAGCCGCCTCGTCAAGCTGGCTCAAGCGGTCGCGCTGCTGGACTTGTTGGCCGTCGAGCAGAGTCAGGTCAGCTTCCAGTTCGGCTAACTGGCTGGTTAACTGCGCTTGTTGGCCCTGTAATTCCTGCTGCTCTTGAGTCAATCGGGAAATTTCGGTTTCATAATTGGCCTGGTCGGCCAGCAGGGCGGCGCGGCGTTCCTCGAATTGGACCAGATCAGCCCCGTGTTCAGCCAGCCGGTGGGCCAGTTGGCCGGCCTGTTTTTCGGCGGCGGCCTGCCGATTTAACAACTCCTGGCGCTGGCGCTGCTGCCCATCGAGCTGCTGCTGCAACACCCGCATAGCCGCTTCGGCCTGGCTCAACTCCTGGTTGACCGCTTGCAGGGCGTTTTCAGCCTCGGCAAGCTGGCGGGTCTGTACCTCCAGGTCGGCCGAAAGCGGTCCCAACTCGGCCATGATTTCTTCGCGCTGGGCCAGGTACTGCCTGGCCCGCTCTTCGCTTACGGCCAGTTCGCGCTGGATGGCCTCGGTCTGGCTGCGCCGCCGGTTGTTTTCGGCATACCAGGAGCCCAGGTTCCCACGCAGTTCGGTCTGCTGTAGTCGTAAGCGGCTAATCTCCTGCTCCAGGGCAACAAACTGCTCCCGCTGGTTTTTGAGCATATTTTCGCCGTCGCGCAGGCGCAGCTTGGCCTCGCGTAGCTGCTGCTGGCCCTGACCCCAGCGAAAGCCATACCAGACCCGCAGCAGGCCGTCGAGATGGGTTCTGAGCAGGTTGTGTTCCTGGGCGCGCTGAGCCTGCTTTTCGCGGTGCTGCATGCGCGGCTCGATCTCTTTGACGATGTCGTTGACCCGCAGCAGGTTGGCCCGCGTGGCTTCCAATTTAGCCAGCGTTTCGGCCCGCTTCTGGCGGTGAAAGGTGATGCCGGCGGCTTCTTCAAACAGCTTGCGGCGTTCCTCGGCGTGTAGCGAGAGTACCCGGTCAATGGTGCCCTGGCCGATGACGGTGTACGTCTGGCGGCTCAAGCCGCTTTTGCTTAGCAGTTCGGCCACATCTTTCAGGCGGACGCGGCTGCCGTTGAGAAAATATTCATTCTCGCCGGAGCGATAGGCCCGCCGGGAGATGGTCACTTCGGAGAAGTCGAGGGGCAGCCACTTGTCGGTATTATCCAGCACCAGCGTCACCGAGGCCAGGCCCAGCCGGGCGCGGCCATCGGAGCCGGAAAAGATCATATCTTCGGTTTTTTTGCCGCGCAGGTTGCTGTAGCTCTGCTCGCCCAGCACCCAGCGAATAGCATCAGCCACGTTGGATTTGCCGCTGCCGTTTGGCCCCACTACGGCGGTGATGCCGTCGTCAAAGGCAAATTCTACTTTGTTGGCAAACGATTTGTAGCCTTGAATTTCGAGTGATTTTAGTCTCATAGGAGTAGGGAGTAGGGAGTAAGGAGTAGGGAGTAGGCAACCTTACTCCCTACTCCCTACTTCCTACTTCCTGAATTTTTGACTTGGGCTGTTGAAGCCGCTGCTACACTATAGCATTAACTTTGCCGGTGGGAAAATGAGGCAGGCGGCATTTTCAGTAGGCTAAAACCACTGCGATACAACCCCTTGAATAACCGTACTCGCCCCTAAAATCAGCCAAAACGCCGGCTTTCTCACTTTGTGCCAGAGCACGAACATACCGAACCAGCCCCCGAATACCCCACCGACCAGGGCAAATAGGTGTAAAACCTGTTCGGGAATACGCCAGTTGCCCAGAACAGCCTGCGTTTTATCAATAGCATATAGAAAAAAGGTAGCCCCACCCCAGGCGACGAGCCACATCACATAAAATGACCAGTTGGTATACAGATAGAGCAGGACATACGAACCTATGGCGAAGAAGAGAGCCATCGCGGTGAAAAAGGGGGCTGAGTTTTTCATCAACGTTTTTCTTGGTGTGCTTTGTGGTTGAGCTTTTTACCACAGAGGCCACAAAGGGTTGCGCAAAGGGCGCAAAGGTTTTTCTTGGTGTTCTTTGTGCCTTCTTGGTGTGCTTTGTGGTTGAGTTTTTTACCACAGAGGCCACAAAGGGTTGCGCAAAGGGCGCAAAGGTTGGCTCATGTTAAGAACAAGTGCGAGTAACTAGAAGGGAGATGAAAGAAGGGGTTATCCGTTTGAGATTGATGCCAAACTCACAGATGGCAATGTAACCCTTGAGGTACTTTTTGTGTACCCCGCGCAAAGGGCGTAAGAAGTTGCGAACACTCGTCCACATGCCCTTGACCGTATTGACGTGAACCTCGCGGATGCCATCGCCGTCGTCATCACGAGCCCACTCTTTTTTCCCGTGACAAACGGTGACATGCGGACGAATAATGTGATTGTAACCCTGCCATTCATCGGTATTGACGATAGCCCCGGCTTGGGTGAAGGTGTGAACGTGTTTTTCCAGCGTGGCCGCGTTGGTATGATGGACGACCCGCAAGCGGACTTGCCCACTCGCACGGCCAACCGTACCAACGACCGGCGGGCGGTCATTATCATAAGTGCCGTGTCCTCGCTGTTTATTGGCTCGGCAACGGGGTGGGTCCTCTGGATAGGGGTGATAGTCACCTTTTTTCCCCCGCGTTCTGAAACATTTCATCGGTTTCAGTCCGTTCATCGGTTAAGCGGGTTTGGGGTTGGTGCTGGTCAGCCAGACTTTGAATTTCGTGGCGTAGCTCAAGCACGGTTTGCCGACTGACCCCAATTTCACGACCAATTTCGGCACTGGGTTGACCTTTGATGACCCCGCGCAACAACAGTACTGCCTGAGCCGGACGAAAGTACCTCCCTTCAAAGACAGTCTGGCTGTATAGATTGTAAATACCCTGACACTGGTTACAACGGTAGACCGTCAACTGGCTGGTTTTGGTCTGCCGAAACTCACGGGCTTGGTTCACCCCGGCCCCACAGTGGGGACATTTCAACCCATCAGGATGAAAGTGTTTGAGCAGCCACTGGCTGCTTAATTCATCATCTAACAATTCTACGATTGGAAAGTCCATACCTATAGCACTATCTTTGCACTTTAAGAACTGAATATAGCCAATTGGGTCGTGATTTGCTCAACCGATAGGCCAGTCCTGAAGTGGGACGCCAACCAGGTCAGGAGATTGACCTGATGTTCCTTTTGCAGGGCACGTCGTACCTCACCCCAGGTGGTACAGTCGGGCCGCAGCGCTTTTTGTTCATCCAGGAAATAGCCCAGGCAAGCGATCAGGGTCCAGAAACGGAGGATAGCTTCGGCGCTCATCAGCTGATAATGGTCGGCTTCCAGGAGGTCTTTGTTATCTTCAAACAAGACCTCGACATTCCAACGCACAGCTAAATGGTTAAGCACCGTTTGCGGCTCAGCTTCGAGCAGCGTTGAACCCCAGTAACGGATGGACTTGCCGGGGTTGTCACGGTCGTGACAGGTGATGAGCAGCAGGGTTGGCCCCAACTTGCGGATCCAGGTTTTAAGGGCGTGAACATAGACCGGTCGGTCGCCCTCTTGGGACGGCCAAACGGCCTCTTGCCAGTCGTCCGACTTCAGTTGAGCGGCATAATCGGACAGGGTGAGCCAGGTGCGATTGCCATCAGCGTCAATCTGGCGCAGCTTACGATTACTCTTGAGCGCACCGCTAACATCCCAGCCACGCTTTTGGGCGGCTCGTCTGACCCGCCGACAATGAAACCAGCTATCAATCAGCACATGGGTGTGCGTCCCCGCGACCGGCTCAAATTGCTCGATCTCGGCCACGGCCAAGTCAATCTTACTTTGAAAGGGCAGTCCTTCCTGTTCGCACACCTTTTTCTGCCGATATAAGCGTGGCTGCAAGGGACAGCGCCGCCCTAACAAGACGTACAACCCGGTAAATAGACAATGGCCCGTCATCACCCGCGCTTCGCTGCTGGCATAATGCCGGCCTAAGCCGTTCATCTGCCGCCCTTTGGGCTTCACGTACACCGAGTCGTCCCCGATCAAATAACCTGTCACCACGGTTGCGCGGTAACGACCTCGGCGTTTGGCTCGTTGGGCCTGTTGGCGCTGATGCTCGGCGGCGACCTGCGGTTGCATCTGCTCTCGAAAACGGGTTAGCCACCGCTGCGCTAGTTCTGTTGGCGACCACTGCCAGCGACTAAAGAAACGAGACAAACCGCACACACTGACCTTTTCGCCCACCGTGCTCAGCAGTCCGCTCAGGGTTCGCCGTCCCTCACATTCAATCAAGCCCAGCAGTACGATCACAAAGTACTTCCACTGGCGTTGACTGAAACAGGGCCGGAACACTTCCGCAAACTGGCATAGGGCCACCGATAGGCATACAATTGGCTTGGGCATGGTTCTCCTCCGGGGTGTTGGTTCTCAGCAAACCTTATTATCCTCGGATTGAGGCCATGCCTCTAATTTTTAGTTAGAAAAGTGCAATGATAGTGGTTTTTGCACGGCCTCAAATAACACAGTCGAAACCAGGGGCGGATAGATAGTCCGAAACACTTCGCCATCAAACTCATACTCGCCGATGTAGACCCGGTTGTGGAAAAAACTGTGCCACGAGCCGGATTTGGCTGGATAGAGACTGGTTTTCTGGGCAATCACCTCATACGGCGCCCCGACGGCTTTCATCTCAAATGCCGTGACGACCAGTGGCGCCACTTCTGGGTCGGGTTCCGGCTTTCGACCCATCCTGAGTACCCCCTCGCGGGTGACGCCGATTTGTTTTCCCTGGTAGATATAGCCTTTGGCCACAGGCCCTGTCGGCACACAACCCTGATCGGCAATATAGCGCAGGCCACGCTTAGTATTTGCGCGCAGGTCAATAATGAATTGTTCGTTTTTCCAATCAATCAAGGCTTCGAAGATGGGGCTGATGGGACTTTTGGGGATATCGTCTTTCATGGAGAGGAGTTTCCACCCGTTGCGGCGCAGTTCGGCCCGGTGGAATTGGGAGTCGACCTGGTTGCGGGCAAAGCGGGAGAACTCCCAGACGATCAGCATATCGGCCTGGCGGGGTTTTTGCCGGGCCAGGTGGATCATTAACTCAAAGGCTTTGCGGTTGCGGGTAGAGACGCCGCTGAGGCTTTCATCCTTGAATTCCCTGGTGATGAGCCAGCCTTTTTCTTTGACGAGCCGCCTAATGGCGGCCACCTGGGAGTCAATGGTTTGGTTATCCCCTGGGGAGTGGCGCACATAATACCAGATTTTGGTACCGGGCGGCATGTCCTTCGGGTCAATATCTTCAGGCAGAGAGGACATAGCTCACCTCCGCCGGACAGGGGTGGGATTTTTTTGTGGAGTTTGGGTTAGGGCATAAAATTAACCGAGGAGCAGGATGGTCAATGGTCAACAGGGCAGACAGGATTATCTTTTGCCGATTGCATCCACCTGCTTGAAGCCGGTTATGATCTTCGCACCATTCAGGAACTGCTCGGCCATAAGGATGTCAAAACCACCATGATTTACACCCATGTCATCAAACGCGGTGGTTTGGGCGTCCGCAGTCCCCTCGATGCCTGAGCCACATCTTGGGGGTTCAGGCCGTACCGCCAGAGCCGCTAACCAGATTGCTGCTTCCCCCAACGCCCCTGCTGGATGAACAAATCGTCATCAAGATCGGTCACCGCATCATTACGCACCCAGATAAAATAGATGGTGTTTGAAACCAGGTTTTAACTTGTCCAAAATACCTAACCTGGCTATGATAAACTAAAGCCATGCCAAGATTTTAATCAATTAGCCAGGTTAATCTGGGAAAAAATGACCCAGCGAATTCAACAACCAGAAACTCAACCGGCAGCGGCTACCACTGAGGAGGCTGAAGCCCAACGCCGCGCCGCTGAATTGATGGCCCTGGCTAGCCAGAATGCTCGTTTGTTTGAGGCGGAGCAGCGCCAGCGGCAACTGGCCGAAAGTTTGCGCGAAGTAGCTTTTGTTTTAAGCAGCAGTCTCGATCAAGCCACCGTTATCGCCAAAATTTTAGAGCAACTGGGTCGGGTGATTAGCTCCGACGGCGCAGCGCTCTTTTTGCAAGAGGGTCAAGATTTAGTGTTAGTCGCGGGAAATTCTATCAAACCTTCGTTAATTGGCACGCATTTGCCTGTTTCCCACCCAAATCCGGGCGCTCGAGTTTTTAGGCAAAAAAAGTTGATTATTGTTGACGATGTTAAAAATGATCCGGGCTGGGAAATCTGGTTCGAAGCCTATCCTATTCGCTCCTGGATGGGTGCGCCTTTGTTTGTTGGCGAAAAAGTCATCGGGGTGTTAACCACGGATAACTTCAAGGTTAAGGCCTACACGGCCGAAGATGGGCAAAATCTGCAAACCTTTGCCAACCATGCCGCTGTTGCCATTGAAAATGCCCGCTTGTTTGAGGCCAAAGAAAGGGCTAACCGCGAGCTGGCTATTCGCGTCCATGAAATTATGATTTTTAATGACGCCATCCAGACGATGAATCGAACCACCGACCTCATCAGCGCCCTGCGGGTAGTGGCCGAAATCATCGTCAGCTTTTTGGAGGCGCGTAATTGCGGCATCGCTCTGCTCAATGAAGCTAAAACAGAATTAGAGGTTGTGGTTAGCGCCTCGTTAGATGACCGTTATCCCAGCACAGTTGGCACAAAAATACCTGTAACCGACAACCCTTCTTCGAGGCACGTTATCGAAACGAGCCATTCATTGGTTATCGCTCAAGCGCAGCAACATTCTTTAACCACGCCCCTGCATGAGCTTTTGCGCCGATTAAATACCCAATGTTTGATGATTGTGCCGCTGCTGGCGCGAGGCGAAGTTATTGGCACAATTGGCGTAGATACCGAGCAGCCGGAGCGAGAATTTACCCCGGCTGAGGTGCGCTTTGTAGAAACAATGGCCGGCCAAATAGCCGGAGCGGTGGGAATTGCCCGTTTGTTTGAGGCCGAGCAGCGCCAACGACGCCTAGCCGAGCAGCACAGCCAGGAACTCGAAGCCGTCAATGCCTCGTTGCGGGCCACCAATGCCGAGTTGGATGCCTTTGCTCATACGGTGGCGCATGACCTCAAAAATCCCCTGGGCGCGCTCACCACTTACGGCGATTTGCTGGTCGGCTATGGCCTGGAGATGCCTCCCCACGAACTGCAAATTATTTTTCAGGAATTGCAACGATCAGGCCAAAAAGCCAATAATATTGTTGAAGAGTTGCTGTTGCTCGCCAGCGTCCGCCGTAAAGGATCGGTTACATTGAAACCGTTGGATATGGCTCAGATTGTCGAAGAGGCTCAGCGGCGTCTCAGTTTTATGATTGCAGACTACCGGGCAGAAATTATCCACCCTTCCAGTTGGCCGCGGGCGGTAGGCTATGCGCCGTGGATTGAAGAAGTTTGGGTCAATTATCTCAGCAATGGCCTGAAATATGGCGGACAACCGCCTCGTTTGGAACTGGGGGCCACCCTTGAAGAGAATGGAATGATCCGCTTTTGGGTGCGCGATAATGGGCCGGGGCTGCACCCAGAAGCGCAAGCTCGCCTTTTTGCCGAGTTTACGCGCCTGGACGAAATTCGGGCCAGGGGGCACGGCCTGGGTTTATCTATTGCGCAGCGCATCGTGGCAAAACTCGGCGGGCAGGTTGGCGTAGAAAGCGATAATACGCCGGGGCGAGGCTGCGCATTTTATTTCACGTTGGCGGCGGGATAATTGGGTAGGGGCGAGGCAACTCGATTGATAGTCTCGAAGCACCCAAAACGCTCTCCAAGTTGCCTCGCCCCTAAAGTGAAATGCTCCCTGTTCTCAGAGCGATTTGTCAATTGCAGCCAATTGTGCTAAACTACGGAGCTGTCCCTGCTGTTCTCGTGATGCTCCACGCGTCTTGAGCCAACAGTACCTTGAATGGGAGCTTTTGTTTTAGAGGGGATGCGGTAGCCTTCGCCAAGGCAAGGCAACACCTTCTATCCGAGCACCCCCCTGCTTTAATGAGCAGGTTCAAGGACAAATGGAATGCACACGGCTCGGCGGGGCTTTCTTTATTTAAGAAAAACGCGACTCGATGAGAGTCGCGTTTTTTTGATTCACCACAACCATTAGCGATGATACGTGATGCGTGAAACGTGAGGGTTTTTCGCTCAGAATCATCACGCATCACGTATCACGAATAGTGGCGAATTATTTTTAGAAAATCTAATCTCTAATCCCCCCCAACCTCACCAGAGCAGTTCACAACAGCCATTGTCCCAATGCACGGTGATACTGCCCCGGTTGCTGCTCAGGCGCACAAAGCCATCGCCCAGGTTAACCCCCAGCCCATAAACATGCCACAGCACCACCAGCGCGATAGCGGCCATCACAATCAGGGTGGGTAAATGGAAAAACGTATCGAGTAATTTATCCAGCATCGGTCTTTTAAGTACCCAGCACCGTTTCCTCGGCCAGCATGTCTACCACGGCTTTGAGGTCGTTGGTTTCCTGGTATTTGCGTAATTGGCGGTCGGCGCTGGTGCCGTGTTTCAAAATAGTTCTGATATGCTCGATCTCGCGGCGCGTGCCCAATTCGTCCACCACCTCGTCCACAAAATCAATCAGCTCGCCCATCAGTAAACGCAGTGGCACTTCCTCTTCTTTGCCCAGGTCAATCAGTTTGCCGTCAATGCCATCCTTGATGGCCCGCCACTTGTTTTCGGCAATCAGGCCGCGCCGGTAGATGCGCCAGGTTTGATTGTTTTTGCGCAGCTTAATCAGCTTGGCCACCGTCGCCTGGATCAAGGCGGCAATGGCCATCACGTCGTCAATTTTGGTCACACAATCGCACATTCTAAACTCAAGGGTGGGAAACTTGGGGTGGGGGCGGATGTCCCACCAGATTTTGGTCGGCTCTTCGATGCACTTGGTTTTGAGCAAAAGCTGCACGTAATGCTCATACTCCTGGGCCGAATTAAAATATTCGGGCGGGCCGGTGCGGGGTAAATCTTCAAAGATAATACTGCGGTAAGATTTTAAGCCGCTGTTGCGGCCCATCCAAAAGGGCGATGAGGTGGAAAGAGTTAAAATGTGAGGCATAAAATAGCTCATTTGATTCATAATATCAACCCGCAAATCGGGGTCTTTGATACCGACATGAACGTGCATGCCAAAAATCAGCAGGCGTTGGGCCACCATCTGCATATTGCTGATAAGACCTTTATAGCGGTCTTTGTCGGTTACCAGTTGATTCTTCCAACTGGAAAACGGATGAGTGCCGGCGGCCACAATCTTGCGCCCGCTTTTGTCGGCCACCTCGGCCACCGCCCCCCGCAGCCGGGTAATCTCGGCCCGCGCCTCCTTGATGTTACGGCAGACGTGGCTGCCAATCTCTATCTGCGATTGCATAAACTCCGGCTTAACCTGATCGCGAAACAGCACCGCCCCTTTATCCAGAAACTCGGTAATAAAAGAGGTCAGCTCCCGCGTTTCCGGGTCAATAATTTGGTACTCTTCCTCGATACCAATCGTCAATTCCTCCACGGCTTATTCTCCCCTTTGATTAGCGCCGGTCCACCGGCCCCCATTTTGGACGGATTATAGCACAGCCTGGGCAGACCTCAAAGGTTTAAAAATCTTTGAGGTCTTTCAACAAATTCCACATTTTGATATTCTGTGCTACAATGAAATTCCTCACCCTTATCACTCCTGTAACGTTATGGTTAGTTGAATAGACTACCCTGTGCTGCAAACAACTGTTCATCATAATCCAATTTAGGAAGGAAAAGCGACAATGGCAAAAAATCAATTTGGATTGATTGGGCTGGCCGTGATGGGCCAAAACTTGGTCTTAAACGCGGCCGACCACGGTTTTAGCGTCTCCGTTTACAACCGCACCGCCGCCAAAACCCAGGAATTTATGGCCGGCGAAGCCAAAGAAAAAGCGATTACGCCGGCCTACACTCTGGAAGAGTTTGTGGCCAGCCTGGAAAGGCCGCGCACCATCCAGATTATGGTCCAGGCCGGCGGGCCGGTGGATGCGGTCATCGGCCAGTTGAAGCCGCTGCTGGAAGAGGGCGATATCATCATTGACGGCGGCAACTCCTTCTTTCCCGATACCGAGCGCCGGGCCAAAGAATTGGAAGCGGCTAATCTGCGCTTCATTGGCATGGGCGTTTCCGGCGGCGAGGAAGGGGCGCGCTTTGGCCCCAGCCTGATGCCCGGCGGAACCAAAGAAGCCTATGGCTTTATCGAACCGCTGGTCACGGCCATCGCTGCCAAAGCGCCCGCCGACGGCACGCCATGCGTCACCTACATTGGCCCCGGCGGCGCAGGTCATTACGTTAAAATGGTCCACAACGGCATCGAGTATGGCGATATGCAGCTCATCGCCGAGAGTTACGCTCTGCTCAAGGCGGCCATCAATCCTTCGGCCCAAGAGTTTCACCAGATTTTCAGCGAGTGGAACGCAGGTGAATTGTCCTCCTTCCTGATTGAAATTACGGCCAATATCTTCAAAAAAATGGACCCCGACACCGGCCAGCCGTTGGTTGACCTGATTCTGGATAAAGCCGGGCAAAAAGGGACCGGCAAATGGACCAGCCAGAACGCCCTCGATATTGGCTCAGCCATCCCGACCATTACCGCCGCGGTGGATGCGCGAATTATCTCCTCTATCAAGGATGAACGGGTGGCCGCCTCAAAAGTGCTGTCCGGGCCGGAGACACGCTACACCGGCGACCGGCAGCAGTTGATTGACTCGGTGCGGGCGGCGCTCTACGTGTCAAAAATTTGCTCCTATGCCCAGGGCATGGCCCTGCTCAAAAAAGCCTCGGCTGAATACAATTACGGCCTGGATTTGGCCGAGATGGCTCGCATCTGGCGGGCGGGCTGCATCATCCGAGCCGAGCTGCTGGAGGATATTACCAACGCCTACCGCCGCAACCCGGCCCTGCCCAATTTGTTGGTAGATGACGAATTCAAGCAGCGGGTGTTGAGCCGCCAGGCGGCCTGGCGTTTTGCCGTCAAAACGGCCATCGAGTTGGGCGCCCCGGTTCCCGCCATGAGCGCCTCGCTGGCCTATTTCGACGCTTACCGCGCGGAGCGTCTGCCGGCCAATCTTATCCAGGCCCAGCGTGATTATTTTGGGGCGCACACCTTTGAACGGGTTGACAAATCGGGCGTCTTCCACGCCGACTGGCTGGAGGGCTGAGCTATGCCCGACAAAGTAAGTACCGTCTCCCCAGCGCCGGCCAACGGTAAAGACGCCCTGCGCAAAATACCCGATCCCTGTGTGGTGGTCATCTTTGGCGCTTCGGGCGATTTGACCGCCCGCAAACTGATGCCGGCTCTATTTAGCCTGGCCTGCGAAGGTCTGCTGCCGGAGCACTTCGCCGTGGTCGGCGTGGCCCGCAGCGAACTGGACGATGACAGCTTCCGCCAAAAGGTGAAAGAGGGTATCGAGAAATTTTCGCGGCTCAAGCCCGACGAGTGCAGCGCCTGGCCCAAGTTTGCCGAGGACCTGCACTATCACCAGGCCGCTTACGATGACCCGGCCGGCTACATGAGTTTGGGCAAATTGTTAGCCAAGATTGATAAAAAAGTCGGGGCGGGCTGTAACTGCCTCTTTTACCTGTCCACCCCACCCCTGCTTTACCCGGTCATTGTCGAGCAGTTGGGCAAGGTGGGCCTGGCTCAACAAACCGGCGACAATTGGCGGCGGATTATCATCGAAAAACCGTTTGGCTATGACCTGCCCTCGGCCATTGAACTCAACCGGCAGGTCCACGAGGTTTTTGAAGAAAGCCAGGTTTACCGCATTGACCATTACCTGGGCAAAGAAACCGTCCAAAATTTGTTGGTTTTTCGCTTTGCCAACGCCATTTTTGAGCCGCTCTGGAACCGCAACTACATTGACCACGTTCAGATTATGGTTTCGGAGGATGTCGGCCTGGGCAGCCGGGCCGGTTATTACGACACCGCCGGGGTGATGCGCGATATGGTCCAAAATCACCTGCTCCAACTCTTCACCCTGACCGCCATGGAGCCGCCCGCCGAGTTTAACGCCACCTCGCTGCGGGATGAAAAAGTGAAAGTGCTCAAGGCCGTCCGCCCCATCAGGCCGGAGGAGGTGGGCAAGTACACCATCCGCGCCCAGTACCGGAGTTATCGGGATGAAAAAGGTGTTGCGCCAGGCACCGAAACGGCCACCTATACCGCCATCAAATTGTATATTGATAACTGGCGCTGGCGCAATGTGCCCTTTTACCTCCGCTCCGGCAAAGCTCTGCCCGATAAAGTGACCGAGATATCGGTCCAATTTCGGCATGTGCCCCACCTGATGTTTCCGCTCGCCCCCGGCGACCAGCTTCCGCCCAACACTCTGAGCCTGTGCCTCCAGCCCAACGAAGGCATCCAGTTGAGCTTTGAAACCAAAATTCCCGGGGCCGGCATGCGCACCCGCTCGGTGGATATGACCTTTTTGTACGAGCAGGATTTTGGCAAAAACACCCTGCCCGATGCCTACGAGCGGCTGATTCTGGATGCCCTGCAAGGCGACGCCGCCCTCTTTACCCGCGGCGATGAAATCGAGCTGGCCTGGCGCATTGTTGACCCCATTTTGCAAGGCTGGCAAAGCAAACACGCCCCGTCGCTCATCTTTTACGAGTCGGGCACGTGGGGACCCAGCAAAGCCGAAGAATTTATCAAAGCCGATGGCCGGGAGTGGATTTATGGCTGCGGCATGCCGCAAGATGGTAAATGACTTTGACAATCTATTTTTGTCAGGAATAATTAATAAACGGAACATTATTAAGTGGGTGGGCGTAATGGATAAACGAATTGAACGCGAATTATTGGCGGTCGCCGGTCAACTTTCGACCCGTGAAGTTGAGTTGGTCATTGAATATGCCAGAGTTTTGCGCTCAACGCCTCTTAGCGAGGTCAGCCGGACTTACCTGGAAATGCTCAACGATTTGGGCGCTTCACCCACCGAACTTCTTCGAGTTACCCAGGCAACGCAAAGGGTCGAGGCACGGTTGGCTCAAGGTGACTCAGCTACTCAGTATTATGAGCTAGAACGGCGCACCGATGATTATATGCAGTCCTGGCTTCGAGAGCGAGGTCTTGACTATGACACAACGAGCGAAAAGCTGTTTGATGAGATTATTGATGGCATAATTCATCGGCATAGGCAAATGAAGTATTAGTTCATTAATTCCTTGACAAAAACCTGCAAATACTATATGTTGTATGTGGTTGTAGTTAATCTTCTATATTTGGTATTATTGGCATAGATATGGAAATTTTATATCCAAATAAAGAGGGGCTTTATCAGACCTTAGAATCAGCAAAAGATAATTCGCTTGACTTTATCATTTTAGTTACAGGAGCACTTCAGGGCACGGATTCAAAATTATTGTTGTCCTATTTGGATCGGTGTATTCACCTATTAAAAGATGGCGGAATTCTTTTTGTACAGGGCACACCCGAAACTTTGCCCGAGTTAGGCGTTTATCTGGACAAGTTTCTAACCTTTAAATATTGGATCGCAGTTGAGTCTACACTCCAAAGTACCCGTTACAGAACCGGATTGCCTTCGGTGCATTCGGCTGTCTTGTTATTTACTAAGGGCAACGGACGATTTAATATCAAGCGGACTCGACTACCCCACCAATATTGTGCTGCTTGTCAGCGCACCTTAAAAGACTGGGGTGGTAAAGCTCATTTGATGCATCCTGACGGTTACGTAATTTCTGATGTCATCAAAGATTTACCTTTAGCAAATAATTATGATTGTCTTTCAAAGCCTCTGCTTAATCTTTTACTAGATACCCTGGATTTTCCAGTACCAGAGAACAAGCAATCTAATCCTCTAGTAGATACACCTCAAAGTAGCATCAAGGGATTTATAATCCCAAAAGAGGGGATATCCTCGACTGAAACTTTGGTCGAGAGGCCCGTCCAGTATGTGCTACCAGGTTTCCCCGAACCAAAAGCTGCAAAATCGCCTCTATTGGTAGTCACTCCTCACATCGGAGATAACCTATTTAATACTATTCATCAAGGTGATGCTGTTGAAATCTTAAAACAGTACCCGGATGAAAGTATTGATTTAGTCTTTGCTGATCCTCCCTACAATCTCGATAAAAATTATAACGTTTATGCCGATGAACAGGCTGAAGAACAGTACATTCAGTGGTGTAACTCTTGGTTAACGGAATATATTCGCATCCTTAAACCAACTGGATCGCTTTACCTGCTAAATTTGCCCCATTGGGCTATGTATCATGCCACTTTTCTAAATCAACGGCTGCATTTTCAGAATTGGATCGTGTGGGATGCCCTTTCAGAACCACGCGGTAAAGTTATGCCTGCTCATTACGCCCTTCTTTTTTATACTAAACATCCTCATAACTTCACCTTTAATTATGATGAGATTAATCAATTAGATGCTCGTTCTTACTGCCTGCGCGCTAGCTGTATTCGCAGCCGTAAAACCGCTGGCCTTGATAACAAAGAAGTTTTGACTGATATTTGGTGGGATGTTCATCGCATCAAACATCCACGAGACCGTGACCATCATCCATGTCAATTACCAGATTTGCTTATGCAACGTATTATTAAGCTCTCTACTAATCCTGGCGACGTGGTTTTAGACGCCCTGGGAGGGGCTGGCACAACACCCATTGCCGCCCTTCAATTAGGACGGCGCTATGTAGCGATTGATGTTGATCCTTATTACGTGCAAATTATGCAAGCAAAAATAGCTCAGATAGAGAAGGATGGTTATCTGCAACGTGAGAGCGTCAAGAAAGCACCTCAACAGGCTACTAAAAAAGAACTTCAATTAGAATTACGCCAAATAGCCTCAGAACTGGGACGATTACCAACACCAGAGGATGTTAAAGAGAAAAGCCAATATCAGTTAGATTTGTTCTTTAATATGTTTCCCACTTGGGGCAAAGCTCTAAAGGCAGCTAAATTGGAGATACAATCTTGATAGAAGCTCGTAAACTTTCTTTTCAAGAAGTTTGGGACAGTTCAACTGTATTTTTTGTAGATGAAGAGCTTGAAGGCGAAATTGAAAGGAAGGTGGCAGGCTTGTTGCAGACTGCTCAAGATTTGCCCCTCTCTGATAGACCAGAAAAAATAGTGGAGGATGTTACAAATTTTTTAATCGAAAAGAAAAATGGCCTTGATGTTATTTTAAAGGAAATAGGTCTCTCAGATGAAAAATTCAAGCGCATTGTTACTTTGTTGCGTAAGTTAAAGCGTATTTCGGGCGATTTTGAAAGCGAGTGGAGTTTGACCGATATAAAGCGCAAAATAATCAAGGAGACAGAGTTTGCCAAACTAATAACTGAGTTGTTAGTTGACGGCAAACGAGATCAAGAACTGGCAAAATATATTCCCCGTTACTACTTGGAAACACTCAACTATCGTGAAGTTAAAGGCTTGCCTCCTGCTGCTAGAAATGTGCGTTACAAGACGGCCCTCATTGGCACATACGGAGGACGGAAAGGATACTACATTGAAGGCAAAATACAAGCGAAACTCGAAGAAATCAAAAACAAACATGGTATCAGTTATGGGAAAGGCATGTCCCGGCTCATAAATATTAACACCGACTTTGCAATTCCTACCCCTAATGACCCATGGGTTATTATTATGAGTACTTTTCAGGAAACAACTGGCAGCGGGCAAACTAATAAAACCCGTGACTTGCTACGTTCGGCTTACCAAAAAGTAATCGAATCTAATAGCCGTCACAAGGAGAGCCGAATCTTTGTCAATTTTGTAGATGGTGGTGGTTGGTTAGCGCGCAAAAGTGATTTAGAACGATTGGTAAATGAGTGCGATTACTTTCTCAACTTACAAAACCTTGATATGTTAGAAGCTATTGTATTGACACACGTACCAAAAAAGTATTTTCAGAAATGAATTTCCATATTTTCTCAAACCTCGAAGACTTAGGCCAGGCTGCCGCGGCCCACGTGGCCGAAATTGCAGCAGAGGCCATCCCCGCGCGGGGACGCTTCACTGTAGCCCTGTCAGGCGGCTCGCTGCCGCAACTGCTTGGCTCGGCGCTGGTCAAGCAGGCCACCGACTGGTCGGCCTGGCATGTTTTCTGGGCCGATGAGCGCTGCGTCCCGCTGACCCACCCCGACAGCAACTACGTTTTGGCCCAGCAACACCTGTTCGCTCACATCCCCATCCCGCCAGGCCAGATTCACGCCCCCGATACCTCACTCGACCCGGCCCAAACCGCCGCCGCCTACCAGCATACCCTGGCCCACCTGTTCGACCTTCACCCCCCCCTACCTCAACCTTCCAACCCTTCGACTTCGCTCAGGACAAGCCTTCCGTCTTCCAACCTTCCAACCCTCCAACCTTCCAACCCTCCACCTTCCAACCCTCCAGCCCTTCCCCAGTTCGACCTCATCCTCCTCGGTATGGGCGAAGACGGCCACACCGCCTCGCTCTTTCCTGGCCATCCTCTGCTGCAAGAAGCCGGGCGCTGGGTTGCGCCCATCTTCGACTCGCCCAAACCGCCGCCGCAGCGCATCACCCTGACTCTGCCGGTGCTCAACAACGCCCGTCACGTGGCTTTCATTACCGCCGGTTCCGGCAAAGCCGACATTCTGCCCCAGGTGTTCGCCGCCGGTTCGACCCTGCCTGCCCATCTGGTCCAGCCGACCTCCGGCCACCTGGATTGGTTTGTGGACGAGGCTGCGGCGGCTAAACTCAAAGCGTCGGATACCTGATTGGGTCAAAAAAGTTACAATTTAACCCCGCCCGATTTTGCCAGCTCTTTTGCCTCTTTTATAATAAGCGGCCTATCCCTATTTTTTAACTACAAGAGGAAACGAGATCATGCTTGAACGATTCGGAGATGTAACCCACAGAGGCCGGCCGCTGACCGTTTTGGGGCCAAAACTCCAGCCCGGCAACAAGGCCCCTGATTTTGAACTGGCCAACAACCTTTTCTCGCCCGAGACCGTCAGCCTGGCCGATAGCGCCGGGAAGGTGCGGCTTATCAGCGTTGTACCCTCACTGGATACCGGCATCTGTGACGCTCAAACTCGCCGCTTTAATGAGGAAATCAGCAAATTTGGCGACAATGTTATCTGCTACACCATTAGCGTTGACCTGCCTCCGGCCCAAAAACGCTGGTGCGGCAACGCCGGCGTCGAGCGGGTGGAAACTTTATCCGATTACCGCAGTATGTCGTTTGGCAATGCTTACGGGACGCATGTCAAGGAGGTGCGGGTCGAGCAGCGAGCCGTATTTGTCGTTGACGCCGACGATACCATTCGCTATGTGGAGTACGTGCCGGAGATTTCCCAGCACCCCGATTACGAGGCCGCACTGGCAGCATTGAAGGAAGTGGTAGGATAAATTCAGTAAATCACGAATTGAGGAGCCAGCACGCCCACGTGCAGCTCCGTTCGGCACGTAGGCGTGCCTCACTCCTCTAATACTGAAATTACCTTGTAGGCAAACAAAAACACCTCGCCCGATCGGAGCGAGGTGTTTTGCTGTATATCAAGACGATAGTAACTGCTCAGCCATGTCATTTCGACCGCAGGGAAAAATCCTTCGATACCTTACTTTTGTGTGTTGTGTCCTAAGGATTTCTCGCTCCTTCGTCGCTCGAAATGACATAACTGCGTAGATCATCCTATTATTTACTGGTTTGGCCTGGGTATTGAGGTTTTCTAACCATCGGCTTGTAACACAGCCCGATCCCGACAGCAAACATCACCGCTCCCAACAAGGCCGGGGCGAGATGGATCAAATCGTTATAGCCGACCAGCGGATGGATACCGATGGCTGTCGCAAAGCCGATACAGCCGGCCAGACAGAGAGTTTGCCACAAACTGCGCGAGGGAGCAGCGCACCAGACAGAGAAAAAGATGGTAATCCCGGTGGTCAGCACCCCGCCGCCAAAACCGGCCCGGTCATGGGCAATGAGCGGCGCCAGGCGCGGGTTGATCGCCTGCAAATCGGCGGGCAGCAGGCCCATAAAATGCAAATCCTGGGGCACAAACACCTGGGTCATGCCGATGAACAAAATGGTCAAACCCCCGCCGCTCATACCGAGGGCAGTCAGGAGCAGACACAAGCGCCCCAAGGCTAGAGGTGACTTCCAGCCGAGCGGGAGCGCCGGTTGGAACAGGCTTTGCAGTCGCAGGGGCCGGGGTAATAAAGCCGCTGAGCGAAACAACCCCAGCCCGAAACAGGGCAGCAGGATCAGCGTCGCCAGGCCGTGCCAGATATCCAGGTAGCCGTAGCCCAGATAGGCCAGGAAACTGCCAAACCCCAGCAGACCCGACAGGGCAAACAGCCACCAGGCCCAGGCTTCCCTCCGGCGCAGGGGAAACTCCGCCAGCCACATGTACAGCAGCCCGATGGAGATTAACGCCCCGCCAAAAGCCACCCGATCGTGGATCATAAAGCGGACGATGCGGCACTCATGGAGAGTGCACAGCTCCTCAGCCGTCATGCCCAGAAATTGGGTATCGTGGGGCAAAAAATGGCCGGTCGCCGCCAGAAACAGGGCAAACCCACCGGACAGAACAATGCTGAGGCCGGTGAACAGCAGCAGCGGCCGGCCATCGCCAATGAACGCCGAGAATAGACCTTGCTGGTCACGGGATAGGAGGGTAGTTTCGTGTGGTTTCATTTTAGCCTCTCGCCTCCACTTGCCCAATTTCAGCAGATCCCATTCACGCGGACGCGAAGCGGGCACGCCCACGTGCCGACTGTGAAGCGTGCCGCACGTGGGCGTGCTGGCTCCTCAAATTTGGAGCCACTGAGTTTAGCTTAATCCACGCCGCCGCCAATAAAACTGGTACCACAAAAAAGCACCAATGACGACGAGGCTGAGAATCCCCCACGGAAAGTCGCTCCAATCAAACGAAGCGGCCGGTTCCTCCGGCACAATGGTCAGGGCCGGGTCGGGAGTGCCGCGCTCGGCCAGCAGGGCGGCGGCGGTCGTCTGGTAGATCGAGGTAGCGGTGGGGGCCAAGGTGGGCAGTTCAGCCAGGGTGGGTAGCCTATCGGGGGTGGGGGTGCGGGTGGGGGTGTTGGTGGCGCGGGGGGTGGGCGTGACCGTCCCCAGGCCAAAAATGGGCACGGCTTGTCGGTCGCCCTGGAAGCGCACAAACTCGGCGGCTACCCAGCCGACGCCCTCCGGCCCGGCGGGAAAGTCAATCTGCCACCAGTCGCCATCTTTGCTCACCGCCAGCACATCGGCCTTGTCGCCCAGGTACAACCCGCCCAGTAGTTCGCCGTCGGTCGAAGGTTCGGCCCGGACGTTGATCGGGTCGGTCACTTCAATGGTCCCGGCGATAATTACTTCAGTGGCTGTGGGCGTGGGTGTGATCGAGGGCGTGGGCGGAACGGTGGCCGTGGGCGTCGTGGTGGGGGTAGCTGTGGGTTGATTCACCTCAATCACCGGCACACCGGCAGTATCACCATTGACATCCACCGCAGCATCGGCGACCCAGGCCAGGCCGGCTTCGACGGCATCGGTCTCGATCTGCCACCACTCGCCGGTTTCACTTTGACCGACCACCACCGCCTCCGCACCCTCGTCGAGCCGGCCCAACAGGTCAAACTCCAGGCCGGGGCCGCTGCGGAGATTAACCCCGCCTGCCGGAACTTTGATCGTTGGCGCGGCGACGGCAGCCTCCAGGGTTGTCGTCGGCGTGGCCGAAGCCTGGAGGGTCAGGCCGGTCAGCGAAGCTTCAGAGGGGCTGGGTGTTTCTACCACCGGGACTGCCTCAGCCTCGCCGGTAAAAGTGACCACTTCGGCGTTGACCCAGCCGCGAGCGTCGGAGCCGCGCGGAAAGTTAATCTGCCACCAGTCACCCCCGGTTGTTTTGCCGATGACGGCAATGGGACTACCCGCCGCCAGTTGCCCAATCCGTTCATAGGAGGTATCGGGGCCGCTGCGGATATTGGCCCCCTCCTCGGCGGTGATGTAGGGGCCGGTGGGGGTGGCAACAGGTTCGGCGGTGGGGCTTATAGCCGCAGCCGGGGCAGGGGGCGGGCTGCCGCGCAGCGCTGTGACCAGTTCGCGGGTCAGGTCAAGGTAGAGATTGCCGTAATTGACACTTGGCTCCAAATGGCTGCCTTCGGGCCACTCGTTGAAGCTGTTAATGATGACCATATTGGGGCTGCTGGCGATGGCCCCTTGCCATGTTTCGCGGTAATACTCGCCGTTGCGCCGGGGCACGGCAAAGGCGTCGGCGCGGGGCAGGCGAGTGTCGTCGTAGCCGGGCATCACCGTAGCCACCCACAAGCGATTGAAGCCGTTTTCGGCGGCGTAAGCCCGCACCCGGCTGGCCCACTTGGCCAGTTGGTCGGCCGGCGAGGCGGCCCAGGCAACGCTGTAAAGGTGATGGCCGTCAAAGATGGCTTGATAGGCCAGTTCGGTGCCCTCGGCAATCCAAACGGTGGCCCGGTTAGGGTCTACCTGATCCCGAATCGCAGCCCACTGCTCGACCGAGAACTGCTGCTGCCGCCAGAAAAAGATGACCGGCTTGCCCTGGTAGCGCAGATAGGCCGGGTGCTGGGCGTGGGTGGCCAGCAGTTTGGCCAGGGCGTCGGTGACGGTGGGAACGCTGCCCAGAAAGGGGCTGGTCACTTCCAGGTCAACGGCGGCTTTGAAGCCTTTGGCCTGGGCCACATCAAGCAGGGTGCGGAAGTTGGTTTCGGTCTGGTTGCCCCCTTCCTGAGGCCCGTACCAGGATTGCACAAAGGCATCAATCCCGGCGCTCTGCGCCTGTCCCACCTGCCGCTCGATGGCGGCCCGGTCAGCGGAATTGTACGGTTCGGCGGGCAGGTCCACCGACTGGCCGGAGGCCCATGTATTCTGGTCGAACCAGGCATAGTAAAAAGCCAGCACCAGCGGCCCCTCCTGCGCCGCCGCTGCCGGAATTTTCCCCAGTACGAGGAGAATTGATAGTAAAATGCTTATACGAAGAACTGCGCTCATGGTCAATATCGCTCCAAGCGCCGAGTATAACATGCAACAGGGGGTTGGCAAAAAAGGGGGAAAGCGTGAGGGAGGAGGCGTGAGGCGAGGAGGCGATGAAGGGTGAGGCGAAGAGGCGAGGCAATTTGCCTGCCTTTGAGGACGAAGCCTCGCGTCCTCGCGTCCTCGCCTCTCTATCTGGTTTCCCAACGAGACCTCAGCTTGGCCGCCAGGTAGCGCCCACCAAGCAGCAGAAGCAGCCCGACGGCGGCAATCAGAATCCACTGCGGCCAGGTGAGTTCAAAGCCGTGCGAGCCAATCAGGGTGACGAGGATCATCCCCGGCAGGCGGCCCAAAAAATTAGCCAGCAGAAAGCGCCCAAATGAAATCGAACCCAGCCCGGCCAGGTAATTGGTGGCGTTGTGGGGCAGTTCCTTCATTTCGCCTGTCGGGTGCGCCAGAGTAGGCGCAAAAAATTTCGAGTGTGGACCAGCGGGTTGATGTGGCTGGTTTCGCCGGCGTAAATGGTTTCGATGGGCGCCCAGGCCAGGACAAATCCCCGTCGCACGCACATGGTAATCATCTCGACCTCATATTCAAAACCGCGCTCAAAGTTTTGTGCCAGCAGAGTGGTCAGCAGGCGGCGGCTGAGCAGGCGGTAGCCGGATTGGTTATCGGGAATGGCCTGGCCCACCGCCCAGGAGTAGCCCAATCCGCCCAGCCAGTTGGCCAGGCGGCGCACCGGCGGCATCTGGCTGAAGTTCCGCTGGCCGATAACCAAATCGGCGTGAAGGGTGTTGTAGGCTTGCAAAAACTTGGGGATTTCGGCCGGGTTGTGTTGGCCGTCGGCGTCCAGCGTGACCACTGCCTCGTAACCTTCGGTCAGCGCCCAGCGAAAGCCGGCCTGCAAGGCCGCACCTTTGCCCTGGTTGGGGGTTTGGATTAAAACGGTCGCCCCGGCGGCCCTGGCCTGGTCTGCGGTGTCGTCGCGGGAACCGTCGTCTACCACCAGCACCGGCAGGTGCAACCGCGCTCCTTCGACTACTGCGGCAACACGGAGGGATTCGTTATAGGCGGGGATGAGGGCGAGAATGGTCATTTCAATGTCCTGAATGCAATCAGATAATGTCTGGTCGGGAGTCCATTTCCGCCCTGCCGAACGTCTGATGCCTCGCCGCCCGTCGCGGGAGCTGCACCGACTGCACCCCCATCATGGCAAGTAGGACAAAATGGCAAATTTAATTTAGCCAGCGGGCTGGTTATCATCATTGGGTTGCGGGGATGGTCGCACCGGTAATTCAATGATGGAATTGGCCCATTCAACAAATTTTTTGGCTAAGGTTAAACCAGCACTACGGTCAAAGCCCTGCTCCTCCTGATACAACAAATAGCGAAACTGGACGGCAAATACAGTCAGTTCTTCTACTGCATCTATGGAAGCCGGTAATGTCAGCTCGCTATGTTCAGCCTGCCGGTAAAGTATCGAGAGATCGTGCGTAAATTCATATTGGCTGCCCAAGCGGGTTAAGGCCGCTTTGATGGCTTTTTCAATGGCCTGCTGGATATGAAACCCAACAATTTCATCGGCGACGGCATTAGAATCAGCTACGCTCATTACCAACGCTAAATCCTGGCGGGCCTTTTGCAGTAACAACCGGGCCAATTCTTGCTGACGCATTTCACGAGAGTCAGCCATAGAGCACTGTACCCTCGCGCAGGGCGGGATAAAGCACGGATCCCGGAATATCGCCATAACGCTCGGCAAAAGATTGCCCAACAACGATAATATCTATGGGAATTTCCAAATCGCGCAGAAGTTGCCGCAGCCGGACGGCTTCTTGACGGGCTGAAACCGGATCGCGTTCGATGACCAGCAAATCTATATCACTGCCGGGGTGGACCGTACCCCGCGCCTGAGAGCCAAACAGAATCACCTTCACCGGGTTGGCCGCAGCAACAATGCGGTGGGTAATATCTTGATAAAGCCGGGCAGCTTCGGTCGTCATTGGTAATCCCTCTCAGTAAAATAGAGATTATAGTGATTTAAATTGTAAGGTTGTCATAGTACCAGGGTCTAAAGTCCAAGCGGAAGTTGTGCAAACCACAGCAGGTTTCCATGACCTGGTCGCGGAAATTCTCTTTCCAGTTTCTGATTTTGTCTTTCACCATCCGATAGCGTTTCACGCCGCCAATGGCATGCTCCACCCGGATTCTAATCTGGGCAATTAGTTGGTTATCCCGTTTATCTTCCGGGGCAAGTTCTTGACCGCGCGGTTTCTTTTGAGGCTGGAGCATGACCACCCCGACCAGGCTAAAACCTTGAAAGCCGCTATCTTGAACCAGGACACTGCCGGCGGGTAAAGTGTAAGCGGCTTCATCGGCGGCCTTTTTGTCGTGCTTTTTGCCTTCCACGGTTCGGCTCAACAGCAGCACCCGCCCGGAGGGATGAACCAGGAGAATATTTTTGACCGTGTGTTGTTTTTTCTTACCACTGTAATAATCCCGTTGGGTCGTGGGATCGGTCGGCCGCCCAATCGGCCGTTCGGTGCCGTCGTGAAAGTAAAGCCCGGCCTCGGCTTCCGTCAAATTGAGGCTGATCGCCGTGCGGGCGGGCAGGACCAGCAAGGCGGCCAAAGCTTGGTTAAGGAGCCGGTGCAAACAATGGATCCAGCGGTTGGCGTCCGGTTGATGCAGCCCGAACAGGGTGGCGTGCGCTTCCTGCAACGAATTTTGTTTCAAATAGACCAAAATGAACAGCAGTTTGTCTTCTATCGTCGGTAACACCGAGTTTTTGTAAGGACGGTAGCGCCGTTTCTGGCGCACTTTGCCATCCAACCGATAAACGGCCACATGCTGGTTAAATTCAATTTCAAAATAAGGCAACAACGCTTGAAATTCTGGCACAGTAAAGGCAGTCATCGCCAGAAACTTGCGGGGATTTTTCGATAACTTTTGGTAACGAAGCATAGATGTGAGTCTCCTTGTCTCTTAAGTTTAACAAGGAGACATCATTACCCCGCAAAATCTTACCGTCAATTTAAATCACTATAATCTCTAATATACTTGTGGCTATTGTACCATGTTTTTTAGAGATACGGATACCGCCTCGTCCGCTCATAGAGCACTTCCCGGCGGTAGTCTGGCGGGGGCTGGGGGACAAAGAGCATCAGCACCCAGGTGAGGACGATGCCCAAGACAAACCCGCCGATGTGGGCAAAAAAGGCCACGCCGCCGCCGGTTTCCACGCCCAGCGAGGCCACCCCGCTGAGAAGCTGCATCACAAACCACAACCCAATCACCAGCCAGGCCGGCCACTCCGACCACATACCGATGTAAAAAAGGGGCACGATGCCGCGCACCCGCACCCCCGGAAAAAGGGCCAGGTAGCTGCCTAACACCCCGGCAATGGCCCCGCTTGCGCCGACCAGCACGATCGGCGAGGTGGGATCAATGGCGATCTGGGCCAGGGCGGCGGCAAAACCACTGCCAAAGTAAAGCAGCAGATATAAGATTCGCCCCAGCCGGTCTTCGACGTTATCGCCAAAAAGATAGAGATACAGCATATTACCCAGCAGGTGGGCCCAGCCGGCGTGAAAAAACATGCTGCGCAGAATATCCAGCGTTGTTTCCAGCGAAAAGGGGCTGCGGGAAACGTTGGCCGGCACGACGGATAGATTCATCAAGGCGGCTTCGAGGGTGGCGGGCGGCAGGGTCAATTCCCAGAAAAAGACCAGCAGATTAATCGCCATCAGGGTATAGGTCAACACCGGAAACCGGCGGGTGGGGTTCATGTCTCGTAAGGGAAGCATAGCTTATATCCTTTCGCGCTGCCGCCGGATCAGTTTTTCCACCTCCGACACCCAGAAAACAACGGTACTCAAGCCCAGAGCCAGGGCCAGGTCCGGCAGCGACAGGGGCGTAGTTTCAAAGATGGGCTGCAAGAAGGGGATATAAATGACCGCCAGTTGCAGCAAAAACGTCGAAAGCACCGCGCCGATCATAGCCCGGTTGGACCCCAGGCCGATGGTAAAAAGCGAGTCGCGCTCGGAGCGGATGGCCAGGGCAAAGAAGACCTGGGACATGACCAGGGTGGTAAAAATCATGGTTTGCCAGGTAGCCTGGCCGGCTTGCCAGTAGGCATAACCCAGCCCCAACGAAACAATCGTCATCACCAGGCCCATGCTAATGATAATCCGCACCATACTCCGGCCAAAGATATTGCCCGTCGTCGAGTGAGGCGGGCGGCGCATAATATTGCGCTCGGCCGGCTCGACGCTCAGGGCCAGGGCCGGCAGGCCGTCGGTGACCAGATTCATCCATAAAATTTGCAGGGGAAGCAGCGGCAAGGGCATCCCCAGCAGCGGCCCCAGCAGCATCACCCCCAACTCGCTGGAGTTGCAGCTTAACAAATAGGCAATAAATTTGCGGATGTTATCAAAAATCGTCCGGCCTTCTTCTACGGCGGCGACGATGGTGGCAAAATTGTCGTCCAACAGAACCATGTCGGCGGCTTCTTTGGCGACGTCGGTGCCGGTAATGCCCATGGCCACGCCGATGTCGGCCTTCTTCAGCGCCGGGGCATCGTTCACCCCATCGCCGGTCATAGCGACGATGTGGCCCTGCTTTTGGTAAATCTCAACCAGGTCCAGCTTGTGCTCCGGAGCCACCCGCGCAAAGACTGAAACCTGCCCGGCTGCCTCGGCCAGCTTTTCCGGCGAAAGCTGGTCCAACTCCTGGCCGGTCAAAAAGCCATCCTCAGCGCCAATGCCCAGTTCAGCGCCGATATAGCGGGCCGTGAGCGGATGGTCGCCGGTAATCATCACCGGACGAATGCCGGCGGTGCGGCAGGTGGCAATTGCCGCTTTAACTTCGGGCCGGGGCGGGTCAATCATGCCAAAAAGACCCAGCAAAATCAGGTCTTGTTCCAGGGTGTCGAGGCTCTTCTCGGCGGGAACCGCTTCCAACGGACGCAGGCCGACACCCAATACACGCATGCCGTTTTGAGCCAGGCCATCGTGAGCGGCCATAATCCGCTGCCGCCAGGCCTCGTCCAACGGCTCCAGGCGGCCCTCGACCCAGACCCGGTTGGAAATGTTCAGCAGGCCGTCAATGGCCCCTTTGGTAAAGGCGACAAAGCCGGCCTCGGGGTGGGGCCTTTTGGACCAGACCCCGACCAGTCGAGGGGGGATTTCATCGGCGGATTGAGGCCGGCGGTGGACGGTGGTCATGCGCTTGCGAACCGACTCAAAGGGCAACTCAGCCACCCGCGGGAAGCACTGATCCAACTCCTTTTTGAGCAGGCCAAATTCGGCGGCGGCGAGCAACAGCGCGCCCTCGGTCGAGTCGCCGACTACTTGATAAATGCCAGGTTTTTGGGGGTTGCTTTGCAGCACCGCATCGTTGCAGAGAGCGCCGCCAATCAACAGCAAATCGAGCGTGGGTTGGATGGGGGTCGCATCCGAGGAGTCGGCAACTTTAACTACTTCCAAACCCGCACCGACTCGCTTTTCGGTCAAATCAATGCGCTGGTTGGCAATATCGAGCACGGTGACGGTCATCTTATTTTGGGTTAGCGTGCCGGTTTTATCGGAACAAATTACCGTGACCGAGCCAAGCGTTTCCACCGCTGGCAGCTTGCGGATCAGAGCATGGCGCTGCAACATCCGCTGCGCCCCCAGCGACAGGGCGACCGTGACCACCGCCGCCAGTCCTTCGGGCACGGCCGCTACGGCCAGGCTAACGGCGGTCAGGAAAACTTCACTTAACTCATCGCCGCGCCACAAGCCGATGGCAAAGATAACGCCG
The DNA here is from genome assembly GCA_015075405.1 of Anaerolineales bacterium. Lineage (GTDB taxonomy): Bacteria > Chloroflexota > Anaerolineae > 4572-78 > J111 > DSQQ01. The sequence continues at coordinate 558,650 of JABTUK010000005.1, read as the reverse complement.
ACAATAACCAGGGCCGCCACCGCCAGCACCAACCCCAGCCGGTTCAATCGCTGCTGGAGGGGGGTCGGTTCTTGCTCAACCGTCTGCATCAAATTGGCAATGTGGCCCAGCTCGGTTTGCATGCCGGTTGTGGTGACAACAGCCAGACCGTGCCCATAGCTGATGACCGTGCCCATATAAACCATATTGCGCCGGTCGCCCATCGCTTCTTCGCCGCTGTAGACGGCCTCGGCGTCTTTCTCGACCGCCTCGGACTCGCCGGTGAGGGCGGCCTCTTCCAGGCGCAGGTTGGGGCTTTCCAGCAGACGGCCGTCGGCGGGGACTTTGTTGCCGGTTTCGAGGATAACAATGTCACCGGGAACGAGGTTGAGAGAGGAGATTTCTTTGACCTGCCCCTCACGGCGCACCTTTACAATCGGCACGGCCAACTGTTTCAGGGCCGCCATAGACTTTTCAGCCTTGTATTCCTGCCGAAAGCCCAGGGCCGCGTTCAACACCACAATCGCCAAAATCACGCCGGCATCGAGCAAATCCCCCAAAAAGAAGGAGATAATAGCGGCGACGATGAGGATGATGGTCATGACGTTGGTCAACTGTTCCAACAGAATTTTCCAGGGGCTTTTCAAGACCTGCTCGATCAGCGCGTTGGGGCCGTACTGCTCCAGCCGGCGGGCCGCCTCAGCTTCGGTCAGGCCGTGCGCCGGGTTGCTGTTGAGCTGCTGTAATACTTCAGTTGCGGTAAGTTGATACCAGTGGCTCATGTTTGAAAAAAATTCCAAAAACAGATAAAATGCAGGGTGACTTGCCTTCCCAAACTCGTTCCCACGCTTCGCGTGAGTTTAGGAACGAGCTAGAATCGCACCCTGAGTAACCCTGAGTGAAACAAAGGGCGTATCGAAGGGCGCGATTGCCCCAAAAATTAAACACACTCTTGACTGCCTTTGATTGTAATTGATTTTACCTATCGCGCGAAACAAGGAGGCTAAAATGGACAAGAAAACCGCAATGTTGTGCGCCCGGATTGCTCACGCTGCCTATGGCAAAGGCTTTGACCTGAAGGACTTTAAGTTGCACGGGCGGTTTGAAAACGCCGGAACCCATACCCAGGGTATTTTTGGCGTGGCCTTTGACAACACCTTCATTTTAGCCTATCGCGGCTCCGAAGAAACCGGCATTGCCGATTGGATCAACGACCTCAAGTTTATGCCCGCCGATTTTCCTTATGGCGAAAAGGGTAACTCGGCCCTCAAAGTGCATTACGGGTTTATCGAGGCGTACAACTCGGTGCGCGAAGCCATGTTCAAAACCGCCAAAGAGACCGCCCACAAGCAAATCATCTGCACCGGGCATAGTCTTGGGGCCGCGCTGGCAACCTTGTGCGCCGTAGACATCAAGTACAATTTACCCGATAAAGAGGTCAGCGTTTATACCTTTGGTTCGCCCAAGGTGGGCAATGCCGAGTTTGCGGCCTTTTACAATAAGCTTGTGCCCAAAACCTATCGCATTGTTAACAGTGTGGATGTTGTGCCGAACCTGCCGCCGGATATTCCCCTGGTGGTTAATTATGAGCATGTCGGCGAACTGCACCATCTGGGCAACCTCCAGGCCAGCCGGATGAGCGCCGATGCCGGCATGTGCCATCTGCCCCAGAACTACATTAAGTGCCTGGAAGTATAAAGCAGTTCCAGGATTTAAATCATCCAAAAATTTTGTTTAACTGATGCGTGATGCGTGATGTTTCCAGGTGGAAAACCCTCACGCATCACGCATCACGTTTTACCGGTTTTATGGCGCTTCTGCCGGAATCCACAGTTTCTGGCCTATTTCAATCAGGTCGGGGTTGGTGATAACGGTAAAGGTGCTGTCCTCCTGGGCTTTAGCATTGGTGGCCTCGACAATGGCCGGGTATTTGGTCATGTCGCTGTAAAATTTTAGGGCCAGTTTGCTCAACCAGTCATCGGCCTGAACGATATAGGCTTGACCTCCCTCTTCCTCCGGCGCGGCAGCTTCGCTTTCCTGGGCCGCTGCGACCTCGACACTCATTTCTTCCGAAGCAGCCAGGGCGCTGCCATCCGCACCCACACTCTGGATGCTAATTTTGTAATCGCCGGCTCTGGATAGGTCAGCAACCAAACTCCATGTGCCATCCCTGCCGACCGTCGTTTTTCCCACCACCTGCCCGTCCACTACAATTTCAACGTCCGACCCCGGCTCGCCTGTGCCGGTTAGCGTCACTTCGCCCGCCGTCACCTGGCCTGGCTGGTCGAGGGTGGGAGCAGCCGCTTCTGTCGAAGGGGTTGACTCTGTTGTGGTCGTTGCCTCAGCCGTCGCAGCCGGTGCTGCGGCTTCTTCTGTGGCGACGGCGGCCGGCGCGGCTGTCACTGTCAAAGCGACTGCTTCCGAAGCAGCTAACACCTTACCGTCTGCGTCCACACTCTGCACGCTGACCTCGTGCTCGCCCGCATCGGGCAGGTCAGCGGCAAAACTCCATGTGCCATCCCTGCCGACAGTTGTCTTGCCAATCACTTTGCCGTCTACCACAATTTCAACGTCCGACCCCGGCTCGCCCGTGCCGGTCAGCGTCACCTCCCCTGCCGTAACTTCACCGGGCTGGTCCAGCGTCGGGGCAGTCACTTCGAGCGGGGCGGCTCCTTCTTCTGTCGCTGTGGCTTCAGTCGTAGCGGCCGATTCTGCCGCTGTTCCCGTGGCAGCAGCTACAGATGTTTCTACAGAGGCGGTCACCGTCAGCGCGACTGCTTCGGAAGCGGCCAATGTTTTGCCGTCCACGTCCACGCTTTGGACACCAACCTGGTATTCACCCGGATCGGGTAAATCGGCGGCGAAACTCCACTTACCATCACTGCCCACCGTCGTTTTTCCTACCACCTGCCCATCTACTACGATTTCCACCTCTGACCCCGGCTCACCTGTGCCGGTCAGCGTTACTTCACCCGCTGTAACTTCAGCGAGCGGGTCAAGCGTTGGGGCGGTCACTTCGGTCGGGGTCGTTGCTTCTTCGGTAGCCGTAGGTTCAACGGTTGCTGCCGGTTCTGCGGCTGCGGTAGCTGGGGCTGGCTGGCTGGTAGCCTCAACGGGTTCTGAGGTGGCCGGAGCGGCCGCAACGGTTGGCTCGGTTGTGGTCTGAGCCACGGCGGGCGGATTTTCGCCAGAACGCAGAAACGCGTAAGCTAACAAGAGCAGCAGCACCAAAATACCAAAGGTGACAATCTTAAAGATGTCAAACTTTTTAACCTGTTCAGCCGTGCGATACTGCTTCATGAGCTATGCTCCTTTAGCGGCCTGGTCGCTCTTTTGGGCTACAAATTGTCTGGCTTCGGTAATCCAGCTCTCCGGCTCAATTTTCTGCCATTTTTCCGGGTCAATAATCTGGCGCAGCCGCTCCGGCCCGGCTTCAATCAACTGGGCAAAAGTATAGATGCCGGCCTGGTTGAGTCGCTGAGCATATTCGTCGCCAATACCGTTAATATCCTCCAGGTGGTCGGGATTGGCCAGAACTTTGGCCTGGGCAATCCAGCTCTCCGGCTCAATTTTTTGCCACTCCTCCGGGTTGATAATTTCGCGCACCTGCGCCGCGCTTAGCTCGGCCAACTGGGCAAAGGAAAATATCCCGGCTTCGTTGAGGCGTTTGGCGTAGACCGGCCCTATGCCTTCAACTTCTTCCAGCCGGTCTTTGCGGGCGGGTCGCGTCTGGACCAGGGTGGCCTCCGGGTCGACCGCGTGCGCCATGCGCGACGGCAGGCTGCGCTCGCCCAGACCCAGGGGCGCGGATTGCCGCTGGCTGTTTTCGGCCTCAATCTGGGCCAGCCGCTGCTGACTCTCGGCCAATTGAGCCTGCAAACGGCGATTTTCCGCTTCCGCCGCCGCCAGCTTTTCCGGCGAAGCTCCGGCGGGTTTGCGCCAGAACAGCCAATCAATGACCCATTCAATAATCCAACCGATGATAATCCCTACCAAAATCCAGAAAAGATAATTCATTGTGTCCTCCCCTCTAAAAATAGCGTGAGAAGTGTCAACCTACGTGGCAGCACTTCTGGATTTAAGTGAGACACTACAACAAGGTAGTGTTCCTTACCTTTAGATAGATATTGGTTTGTGATGAGGCTATCGGCCTGCCCGCAACAAGTCACGGATTTCGGTTAAGAGTTTCACCTCCTCCGAAGGTTCGGGCGGCGGCGCTGCTGCTTCTTCTTTGGCCCGGCTGAACCGGCGCTGTAATTGATTGAGGCTGCGGACGATCATAAAGATGACCCAGGCCACAATCAAGAAATTGATAACCGCCTGGATAAAGTTGCCATAAGTAATCGAAGCCTCGCCAATCGTAATGGCGAGGCTGGAAAAGTTCACCCCACCTAAAAATATTCCCAGAATAGGGGTGATGATATCATTTACCAATGAGGTGACAATGGCGGTAAAAGCTGTGCCGATGATCACCGCGACGGCAAGATCAATGACGTTGCCCCGGCTGATAAACTCGCGGAACTCTTTTAACATCTCTTTCTCCTGACTCTATTATAACCTATCTTTTGCTGGATGGCTTACCGAATATAAAAAAAATGAGCACAAGTTTTACCGAAGTAAACTTGTGCTCATCCTAAATGCGCTGGACCCATAAGCATTATGCCATCGGCGGCAAGTCTATTTTTTGCCGACCAAACCTAGGAACCATTGAAGCGCCCCATCCACATCACCGCCACCCGTTACAAAGGTATCCACATCGGCGGCTACTGAGGCTGGTAGTTGTTCTTTAAGCACCTCAAAGGCAGCCACAATCGCTTTTCTGGACTGATCTTCGGTCAAGCCCGCTTTTTGGGCCACCGCCTTTACCAATTGATCCGTCATTTTGCTAATATCAGCAGCACTTAAATTCATTTTTGTTCTCCTTAAGAATCTTGATAAATATTTCACACCCTTAAGCGTATGTTAAACCACTTGTTCAGGTTTGTCAAAGTGGACTCTCAGGTCTTCTGATTATAACAAGGGTGAGGCCAGCCGAAAGACCGAATCTCTAACCCGGCCCAACAGATTGCTGCGCTTGTAAGCCCTAAGCTTAAACTCCTGGCAATATTTCAGATCGTTTAAAAAATCCCCCTCTAATTTTTTGGTCGTCTTTTCATCATAGATCACCAGGTTCAACTCGTAATTAATGGCAAAGCTGCGAATATCCATATTGGCCGACCCCACCGAACACAAGACTGAGTCAATATTTATCGTCTTGGCGTGAAAATAGTCGCCCTGGTAGTAAAAAATCTGTACGCCGGCCTCGGCCATGTTGGCCGCATAAGTGAAACCGGCGCGATAGGCAAAGTACCCATCGGGGCCATCGGGGGCCAGCATCACTTTTACATCAATCCCGGTCCGGGCTGCGCCGCTGAGGGCTTCGGCCAGGCTGTCGTCCAAAATAAAAAAGGGGGATTGAATATAGATATGATGCTGAGCGGCGGTAATCATAGCAAAGTACAACTGGCGGATGGCCTTCCACTGCGAGTCTGGGCCGGAATTGACCACCTGTACCGGCAAATAATTGAGCGTTTCAGTTAAAGGGGGAAAATAGACCGACTCGGCCAGCCATTCGCGGGTAGTATTGTGCCACTGGATCAAAAAACTGGCCTGCAACCCCCACACGGCCTGACCGGTGAAACGCGCATGGGTATCGCGCCAGCCGGTAAATTTTGCCTGGTCCGGTCCCTTTAGATAGGTTTCAGCCATATTCATGCCGCCGGTGTAGCCAATTCGACCATCAATAACAGCAATTTTGCGATGATTACGATAGCTGATGGTATGAACAATGTACAGGGGCGAATAGGGGACCATTTTGACGCCGCCCGCATTCATCTCACGCACGTAGCGCCAATTCAGCATAAAAAAACTGCCGATAGGGTCATACAGAACCCGCACCTGGACTCCTTCTTTAACCTTGGCCAGCAAAAGCTGCTTGACCTCTTGCATAAAATCGTCGGAACTCCACTCATAATACTCCAGGTGGATGGAGTGGCGGGCGGCGCGCATATCTTCCAGCAAGCGCGGATACTTTTGACTGGCATTTTGCAGGATTTCCAGGTTATTATAAGGAAAGAGGAAGGTGCCGGTAGTGCGGCGGAGCAAATCCAGCACCCGCTTATACACCGGCGGACCGGCGTGTTTGAGCGTTTCAATCTCGGCCTTTTGATAGGTGGCCCACTGCGCCAGGTACTCGTTGGATTTCATAATCAGGCGCAGCTCTTGTCGCAGCAATTTATGCTCCCGGCTGAAAGCCCAGTGGTCGCGCCCAAACATAATGTAGATAATCACCCCGACCACCGGAACCAGAAAAAAAAGCAGCAGCCAGGCAAAGGTTAACTGCGGGCTGCGGTTTTCCAGCACGATAAAGCCAGACACGGCCAGCGCGTACACCATCGCTGCGATCCAGACTGTCCAGGAAACCAGCGAGAAAATTCGCCAGATTTCATCCAGGTAATCCATCGTCCTTTCACTCCGGTAGCAAATTGCGCCTGTCTATTGTATAATAAAGTTTAATGGAATCAATTTCCTCTTATCTTGACACAAATCACTATACGGGGTATAACTTCTTATGTAAGCTGATCGGCCGCTCCGATAGGTTTTTTCGGGGCGGTTTTTTATAAATACCATTAATTCGTGCTCTATCAATTTACAAGGAACTTCATGCAATTTACCCAACTTAATTTAAGCGAGCCTCTACAAAAAGCGATTGCCACTTTGGGGTTTGAAGAAATGACCCCGATTCAAGCGGAGGCTATTCCCCCCGCCCTGGAGGGCCGTGACCTGATCGGCTGCGCTCAGACGGGCACCGGCAAAACCATTGCCTTCTTATTACCGGCCCTGGAACGTTTACAGCAAAATTCCGGCAAAACCAAAAATCCCCGCATGGTCATTTTGGCTCCCACCCGCGAGCTGGTCATCCAGGTTACAGAGCAAGCCCGCAAACTAACAGCGCGGACCTCGCTGCGGGTTGTGCCGATTTACGGCGGCGCCAGGTTAGGCGACCAAACCGACAAGCTCCGCCGGGGCGCAGATGTCATCGTCGCCACCCCCGGTCGGCTGCTCGATCACATGCAGCGCAGAAACATTAATTTTAGGGATGTCGAGATTCTGGTTCTCGATGAGGCCGACCGCATGCTGGATATGGGCTTTCTGCCGGACATCCGCCAGATTATCAACCAAATACCGCAGCAGCGCCAAACCATGCTCTTTTCAGCGACTATGCCCGCCTCGGTTTTGGCCCTGACCCACCAGTTTCAACACGACCCGATCAGGATCGAAATTGCCATTGCTCGCCCGCCCGAAGCGATTCGCCAGGCGCTTTATCCCGTCCCCCGGCATCTCAAAACCGAGCTATTGATGGCCCTCTTGCAGCACATGGATGTCAACAGTATGCTGGTTTTTACCGACACCCGCCAGGAAGCCGATATTGTGACCCGCCAACTGCGCCAGGCCAAAATCGCGGTAGCCTGCATTCACGGTGATTTCCGCCAGCGGGAAAGGATTGCCGCTCTGGAAGGCTTCCGCTCGGGCCGGCACCAGGTTTTGATTGCCACCAATATCGCCGCGCGGGGACTGGATGTAGAAGGTATCTCTCACGTCATCAATTATGATGTGCCGGAACACCCCGAAGATTACGTTCATCGCATTGGCCGAACCGCGCGAGCTGAAGCCGACGGAGACGCCATCACCCTGGTGACGCCAGATGACGAAGCGCTGATTCATCGCATCGAACATACCCTGGGTTACAAAATTGAGCGCAAAACGCTGCCCGATTTTGATTACAACGTGCCCACGCCTTCCTGGGCCAAACCCTCGGCCAAAGCCCTGATGCGCGAGGCCACCCAGTCGCTCAGCCTGGCCGACCGCTGGCGCTCGATGTCGGGCGGGCGGCGGTAGCCCAATCCTGAGGATTGACTGTACAAAAAAAGTCAAGCGTGATAAAATTTATGAAGATTATGTAAGTTAGAGAGGGTACACGCTTATGCCAACGCTTGATGACGGCAGAGATGCCATAAACCAGGGAAATTTTCAACAGGCTCGGCTTATCTTTGAAGCGATTCTGCAAGAGAATCCGCGCTCGGAAGAGGCATGGCTGGGGCTGGCCGATGTTTTGACCGACACCGAAGACAAGCGCATCTGTTACGAAAACGTCCTCAAAATCAATAAACAAAACCGGGCCGCCCGCGAAGGGCTGCGCACTCTGGAGCCTGAAGAAGACCAGTTGCGGAAGGCTTTTGGCATTCAGCCTACAGCAGTACCACGCGAGGAAATGTCCGATGAGGAAGAGGATGAGCCAACGATGGTCAGCCCCCCGGTTGACCTGGCCTCCGCCGAAGAAGGTGAAACCCCTACGGTTATCCTGGTGGCGGTCGGGCTGGCCCTGTCGGTGGTGGTGATGGCGGCGGGCGGAGGTCTGGTTTTTTATATTATCACCAACCTCACCGGCGGTTAACAGAATGGCGAAGCTTCGAATGGCGAATGAGACGATGCGCTATTTTATAAAGCCATTCGCTCATTCGCTTATTCGTTCATTCGATCATGTTACCTGATTTTCGCCTGCGCCAACGCGAATATCTGCTAGAAATCAGCCGCGCTATGAGCGCCCGGCTTGATTTATCGGCCGTGCTGGAGTTAACCCTACGCAGCGCGGTGGAACTGTTGGCTGGGCAGGCCGGGCTGATTACCCTGCGCCGCGACGATAACTCCTTTTTTCCCCATGCCAGCATTGGCCTCCCCCGGCAAGCGGTCCCCTTATTTGAACCCCTCTGGCGCGATTTAGAATCAGAAGAAAGCCGCAGCGCCATCCCTGACATCTCGCTGCGGCTGGCGTTGGGCTCCAAGGCGGCGGGGGTGCCGCTGCGCCAGGTGGTCGCCCTGCCCCTGGAAATTGGCAGCGAAACGATTGGGCATATTTTTATTTTCCGCGCCCGTGGGGCCGCCTTTAGCAACAACGACCGCCAGGTATTGGGCGCTTTTGCCGACCAGGCCGCCATTGCTGTCCAAAACGCCCGGCTGTACCAACAAGTCAACGCCGAGCGCGAACGCCTCAACGCCATCATCGAAAACAGCGGCGATGGGGTGATGATTGTCAACCCCTACCGAATTATCCAAACGTGGAACAAAGCCCTGGTCAATTTAACCGGTATCCCGCCTGAGAAGGCGATTGGACGTCCCTGCTACGATGTTTTGAATTTGCGAACAAATCAAGGCGTTAATGTCTGTCACACGGCCTGCCCACTGTTGCATCCCCCCGCCGATGGCCGGCTTTACATCGAGGGCCTTCACCGCCGCGCCGACGGCCTGACCCTGACGTTGGCCAATAACTATTCACCCCAGTTCAACGAGGAAGGCAAAATTACTCAATACGTTGCCAATGTGCGCGACATCACTCGGCTGCGCGAGGCCGAAGAGTTAAAACAAACCCTGCTCTCCGTTATTTCACACGAATTAAAAACGCCGGTGAGCATTATCAAAGGCTATGCCGGAACACTGGCCCGCGAGGATGCCAATTGGGACAAAGCTACCCTGGCCGAGGGCCTGGGCGTCATCGAAGAAGAAGCCGACCGGCTGGATAAGTTAATCAATAATTTGCTGGAAGCCAGCCGTTTGCAAGCCGGTGGGCTGAAACTGCGTTTGAGCTATGTCGAGTTAGACGATCTGGCCCGGATCATTGTCAAAAAACTTCAGACCACTACCCCCAAGCATACCTTTGTGGTCGAATTCCCGCCCGATTTCCCCCCTATCCGCGGGGATTATGAACGGTTGCAGGAAGTGTTGACCAACCTGATCGGCAATGCCATCAAGTACAGCCCGGAAGGCGGACAGATCAAAGTGGGGGGCGCAGTCACCGAAAACAATCTGGTCCGGCTGTATATTAGCGACGAGGGTATTGGCATTTCCCCCGGCGATCAAGAGCAGATTTTTGACCGTTTCTACCGGGTGGATAACCGGCTGACCCGGCAAACGCCAGGTACAGGCTTGGGCCTGTTTTTGGTCAAAGCTGTCATCGAGGCACATGGCGGCCGGGTGTGGGTGCAAAGCAGCCCCGGCCAGGGCAGCACTTTTTGGCTCGAGCTGCCGTTTGAGTAAGTGTAATTACAACAATTGTAGAAGTCACTCATAAAAATGTGGAGGCAGACCGTCCGGGCGACGGTCTTTTTTGTGGAGGTTAAATCCATATCCAAGCTGATCACAACTGTAACACTTTGCCTTATACTACAGACAAATTGTGAACCAAATCACATATATAAATCAGCGGGGAGCACTGTAGTGATGAAGATTTGTCTGCCGAGTGAATTAGGCTATGAAAAATTTGCGATGATGGCTGTGGCCGCAGTGGCCAGACAGCTAGGCTTTGACACCCATCGCATTGACTGCTTAAAAACGGCCATAGCCGAAGCCGTGACCAATGCTATCGAACACGGCAATCAGTTGAATACCGAAATTGGCGTGCTGATTGGGCTGCATATTCAAGAAAACGCTTTAGTTTTGAACGTGATAGATCAGGGCTACCGGCCTATTCCCCAAATCCCGGCGGTGCGCCAGGAACGAGAGGATCATCGCGGTTGGGGTTTATTTTTGATTAAGAATTTAGTGGATGAAGTAGAGGTTGTGGCCGCGCCGGGCCGGAATGAGATTCGGATGGTGGCTTACAAAAAAATTGAATAGGACAATTGGTAGTTTTTCAAATTATACCCAACGCATTTCAAAATTTCCGTAGCTGACGCATCCCCATGCGTCAGCGGACGGCATAGGGATGCCGTCCTACGGAAATTTTAGTGTGCGCTTAGTATATCAAACGGAGTTTGTGAGGAATCAATTGATAGTGGATTTCAAGAGCCTCAGCAGCGATGATTTCGCCATCGGCCTGGATGGGGGTGGGGGAAAAAGCGGTGATGGACAGGGCGGTCGTTTGGCGATAAACCACCTGGGGATGTGCGATGTGGCGGCCGGTGAAGGTTTGGGGGAGCAGACGCAGCATTTGCCATTTACTCAGGCCGGTGGCCCAGAGAAAGTCGAGCAGGCCATCGTCGGGTTGGGCCTGGGGGGTCATGTAAAAAGAACCGCCGGTGCGGTTGCTGTTGCCCACAGAAACCAGGTTGATCGGCCCTTCAAAGGTGCTGTTGCCCCAACTTATGCGCATAAGCCAGGGCTTGGCTCGGCTCAGAACTTGCAGCGCGGCCAGAATGTAACGCACATTCCCTTTGACCCAGCGTATCCGGTCGTGGGCCACCGTGACCAGCGGCTCCAGACCTACGGCAGAATTGTTGACAAAATAGTGACCGTTGACCATGCCCACGTCAATCAGGCGAGTAGCCCCGGCGGCCAGACGCTGGCAAGCTAAGGTAACATCGAAGGGAATCCCCAGTCTGTCGGCCAGGTCATTGGCCGTGCCGATGGGGATAATGCCCAAAATCCCCGCTTCGGCGTCGCCGGCAGCCTGGAGCAGACCGTTGGCTACTTCGCTAACCATGCCATCGCCTCCGGCCGCAACCACAATCCGCCAGCCGTCGCAGGCGGCCTGCCGGGCCAGTTCGATGCCGTGGCCGCGCCGCTCGGTCACTTCCAGGTGGTAATCGAGCTTGGCCTGCTGCAACCCTTGTTCAACCAGAGTCACTTTGGCTGCTGTCGGCAAGCGCCCGCCATAGGGGTTGAGAATAATTTTGAGCTTATCTGCCACAATGCCTGCCAACAGCCTTGATGGATTAGCGGTGAAATTTTAGGTGGGTAATACTCCAACCGTCCGGCCGGCCTGCTCAAATACGGTCATCGCCTGCTCAATCTCGGCCAACGTATGGCCGGCGGAAACGTTGGCGCGGATGCGGCTGGAGCCGTTGGGCACGGCAGGCGCAACCACCGGCAGCACAAAAATGCCGTTGTCCTGGGCCAGCTTAGCCATCAGCCAGGCTCGTTCATCATCCCCGGTAATAATCGGCACGATGGGCGTGGCGCTGTTGAGGGTGTTGAAACCCCGCTCCTGCAATCCCTTGATAAAATAATTAACGTTGGCCTGCAGCGCCTTGACCCGTTCCGGTTCTTCCTGAATAACTTCAAACGAAGCTTTGGCCGCCGCCGCCGAAGCCGGCGGCAGGGCTGCCGAAAAAACAAAGGCACGCATACTGTGTTTGAGGTAGGTAATTAATTCGGCACTGCCGGCAATATAACCGCCCACGCTGGGAATAGTTTTGCTCAAGGTACCCATTTTGATGTCAATGCCGTTTTCCAGACCAAAATGTTCCTCGATACCCTGGCCGGTTTCCCCCAGCACGCCCAGCGAATGAGCCTCATCCACCATTAACAACGCCTGGTATTTACGGCAAAGGCGGATGACTTCCGGCAGATTAATGATGTCGCCGTCCATGCTAAAAACCGCATCAACCACCACCAATTTACCCGCATCTTTAGGCGCTTCGCCCAGGGCTTGTTCCAGGGCGGCCATATCGTTATGTTCAAAACGCACAAATTTGGCCCGCGAGAGCAAACAACCATCCACAATGCTGGCATGGTTGAGCTTGTCGGAAATCACCACATCGTTGCGGCCCAACAGGGCGGCAATGGCGCCCAGGTTGGTTACATAGCCGCTCGACAGGGCCAGGGCGTCTTCAGTTTTTTTGAAGCGGGCAATGGTCTGTTCCAACTCGACATGCACACGCGTGGTTCCGGCCAATATACGGACCCCATGCGTACCTGACCCAAACTCTTCCAGGGCGGCCTGGGCCGCGGCCTGAATTTTGGGATGGTGGAGCAAATTGAGGTAAGCATAGGAAGCAAACTGGAGCATTTTGCGCCCGTTGATGGTCACATGGACCCCATCCACCGCCTCGGCCGGTTGTAAGTAAAGATAAAGGTCTTGCTCTTTGGCCGAGCGAACCCGCTCATTCATTTGCTCGATGCGCCAGGCAATAGGGTTGTGGCCGTTATCCAAAGACATAAAGTTCCTTTCCCTGCCAAAAAGTTGTCAGCTTACCGGAGCAGCGGCAAAAGTATAACATTCTGAATCTAATTTGTAAAATAAATTCGAGAAGGGAGATTCAGTTAAAATCTATCAAAGCCGAGGCCGCGCTCTTTTAGGCTGATAAAGCGTTGATGTCCTATCACCAGATGGTCAAGGACATCAATACCCAGAAGCGAGCCGGCTTCGACAATGGAACGGGTAACTTGAACATCTTCGGGTGAGGGGGTGGGGTCGCCGGAGGGGTGATTATGGGCCACAATCATAGCTGTGGCATTTTCGCGCACGGCTTCACGAAAAACTTCGGAGATGCGGATAATGGAGGAGTTGACGTTACCCACGTAAACAGTTGGGCTGGCCAAAACTCTATTTTTGGTGTCGAGCAGCAAGGTGCGCAGATGTTCTTGCTCTAAACCGCCCATCTCCAGCATGAGCAAGTTGGCCGCCTCCAACGGCGAGGTGATTTGGGGACGGGCATCGGGCGAAGTGATGAGCAAGCGGCGGCCCAATTCGATGGCTGCTTTGAGTTGAGCCGTTTTAGCCGTGCCGACCCCCTTGATGGTGGCCAGATCGCTAAAAGAAGCCTTAGCCAGCCCGGCCAAACCGCCAAATTCAACCAGCAGGCGGGTGCTAAGCGCCACTACATTTTCGCCGGCGCTGCCAACCCGCAGCAAAATAGCCAATAACTCGGCGTTAGAAAGGGCCGTTGGCCCGTAATATTGCAGCCGTTCTCGCGGACGTTCGCCCAGAGGAAAATCGTGGATGGTTGGATGATAGTGAGAGGATCGGTCGGTAGACATGGGCAAACCTGAAAACAGCGGCGCTGGTTAGTAAACGTGAGCTTCTAAGCAGGTGACGCCCTGCGGCCCCACTACGGCGCTGTGCCGCACGCCGGCCGGCAATTCCAGCCGGTCGCCGGGCATCAGGTTAAACACTTTATGGTGAGTGGGACAATCAAATTTGATGCTGCCTTCCACCACACAGACAATTTTATGATAGCCGTGAGTGTGGCCCGCATAAACTTCTTCGGGCCGATTTGACCACTGATACACTTTGAGTTCTTGATTGACAAGCGTGTCACGCAATTCAGCCTCGGTGGGGGGAGTCTGACCGGCCCAGGGGATTACTTTCAACTCCATGCACTTCTCCAGATATGATTTAAAAATTTAGATGGGCTTATTCTACTGCTTTGGCCGCAGATCGTCAACCGGATAACCCGGACATTTTTCATTGACAGGAGCGGCCAGACCGGCTATACTCAAGAAATCCAATTTATTTCATTTCTCAAGGAGCCTGCCCGTATGAGCGTCGCCGATGATATCCAATTAATTATTCAAAAAATGCCCGAAGCCTTTCTACCAGAGAAGGCGGATGGTCTCGATACCAGCATCCAGCTTGAACTGACCGGCGACGGCGGCGGCGATTGGGTGATAAAAATTGCCAATAGAACTGTTAACGTTAATCCAGGCCGCAGCGCCGCACCCAATTTGACCTTAACAATGGCCGCCGGTGATTACGTGGCTATTTCGTATGGCGAAGCCAACCCGGTTAATTTATTTATGGCCGGAAAAATCAAGTTACAGGGAGATATGACCCTGGCCCTAAAATTTCCTGAGATGTTTGATCGTAGACGGGCCTAATGAGTTTTGATCTTCAAAATCGGTAAGCTCGATAACCCAGGAAGAACGGAAGGCTGGAAGATTGGTCAGGGTTTACCAGCCTTCCAATCTTCCAGTTTTACCGAATTTGGTGATCAAATTTTATAAGCTGGCTACAATTCAATTTATTCGATGACACAAAAAGGCGGCTGCTCTCGCAGCCGCCTTTTGATTCTAGGCTACATTGTTATTGAGGGTTATTGACCGCCGGTGGCCAGATAGGCAATAATATCATCCAGGTCGGTTGCCCCTTTGAGCCGCTGCTGAAAATTCTGCGGCATTAAATTGGGCTGAAACCCCTCAGCGATAACAGCATTGGGTTGGAGGATAGATTGACGAACATAATCTTCACCCTTTGTAGCGTACACCTCAGTCAAGTTCGGGCCTACGGCCCCCCCCTGTCCATTAAAGGTATGGCAACCCACGCAGCCCATTCCGGTGAAGAGGTTTTTGCCGCGCTCTTCAGGAGTGTCGCCGGGTACGGGTGTGGGTTCGGCGTTGGGGTCGCCCAAATCGGGGGCGGCCTCTTGCCAGTTCATAATGTAAGTGACAATATTATCAATCTGGTCATTCCGCAGCGGGCCGCCGTAATCAACGCTCCAGGTGGGCATATTGCGACCGTAGTTAGGATCTGACATCACCGGGCGTCCCCCCCGAACGGTCAGGGTGAGAAACGCCTTCATTGAGCCTTGATAACCAATATCGGCCAGACGTTGTTCAAAGAAATATTTGCTGTTGAGGGTGGGGCCAACCCCGCCTTCACCTTTTAGGCCGTGGCACTCAACACAATATTGGGTATAAAGCGCCGCCCCAGATTCGATAGAACGCCCTTGAAAGGCCTTGGTAAACTCAGCCTGACGATCCGCCTCTCCAATACCGACATAAACTATACCGCTGATCGAGATAAGAACCGCTAACAACCCTACCAAAATTCTTGAGTCTATCATGATTATTAATCCACTCTATTGAGTAATTTAGAACTTAGATTCGAGCAATTCATAGCCCGACTCACGATGGATAAAGAAAAGTTTCTCATAGGTGCGCGGCTCCCGCTCAGTACCGCCTTCCGGCACTTCTTCCCACAGAACGGTCACGGTCAGTTTCTTCAGGTCGGTCTGCCAATCTTCAATAGCAATGGTGATATCACCATCGAAAAAGTTATTATCCCCTCTTTCGCTTTCGCGATCAACAGCTTCCTTCATCTCGGCCAAAATTTCGCCCAACCTGCCCGAAGGATAGGTGGCCGGATCGCTGGCTTTATAGCTGCCTCCAAACAGTTGGTCATAAGGGATGGCTCTCACTTCACCCACCCCTTCTTCGGGAATAAATTCCTGGATCAACTCAACCGGCGGCGGCGCAGCCACGCCCCACAGCCCCGTCCCCATATAGGTCAGAATAACGATAAAAATCGTGGTCAGAATGCCAACGGTAATCCCCACCTTGCGATTTTTAGCCAAGCGGCTGGGGCCGGGGTCAATGTAGGGTACAGCAAAGAGGATCAGGAAGATAATTGTAGGGATAACAACACCCCACATGGTTTTATCACCCAGTTTAAGCATACCTTGCAGCCACAGGAAATACCATGGGGCGGTGGTATGCAGCGGTGTTTTTAAGGGATCGGCGTGGTGTTCCAGGGCGGCAGAGTAGAAGAAGGCAATATAAACCGTCATCCCGGCAATCAAGACAGCCGCCCACATAATTTCGCTGGTAATCAGATCGGGGATGAGGTCAATTTTGCGCTTGGCTGCCGCAATCTTGTCAGGCGGCGCTTCGCCTTCTTCAATCACGGCCGGTAGCGAGATGCTGTGCTCACGGGAAACTTTGTAGTAGTGAATACTGATAAAAACAATCGCCAGCAGTGGCAGCATGAAAACGTGCAACAGGTAAAACCTGAGCAGCCCCCCGGCCCCAATATCCTGCGAGCCGCGCAAAATCAGGTTAACCTGATACCCCACCAGCGGAGCCGCTTCGGCCATACTGGTGCCGATGGTCACGGCCCATAAGGCCAATTGGTCCCAGGGCAGCAGGTAGCCGCTAAAGCTGAGGAACAGCGTCACCAGCAGCAACACCACCCCAGTCAGCCAGGTAAACTGGCGGGGATGTTTATACGCCCCGGTAAAGTAAACCCTGACCATATGCAAAGTGACGGCAATAACCATCAACTCGGCCCCCAGCCGATGAAAGTCGCGCAAAAATTTGCCAAAGTTAACATTGCTCAGGATGTTAAGCATGTCATAGTAGGCTACGGTGGGTGAAGGCGTGTAATAAACCATCAGAATCAAGCCGGTGATGGTTTCGATAATAAACAACAACGTCGAGAAATAGCCCAGGCGGAAGGTGTGGGTGAACCAAGTTGAGCCTTCCTGGTAAAATTTGGGCCGAATGTGAAGCATAAACGACTTGACCTGGGCCCGATAGCGCGGATTGGGTTTTTCAGTCGGCGGGTCGCCTCTGAGCAAAGCGCGCGCTTCCTTTACCCCAATCCCGGCCAGAACGGCTCGGGTAGTCTCGTCAATCTTATCGCTAACGGCTTGTTTGACGCCCTTTTGAGTCAAGTTTTGCCAAAAGCCCATGCCGGGAATATCCATACGCTTACTTATCCTCCTCTGAAAATAGTAGACGGTAGACGGTAGACGGTAGACAGGGAAATCATACGGCTCTGCCACCTTGCTACTTGCTACCTTTTCATTATCGGTGGTGTGCGTTAGCTTGTGACGGCTCCTTTAAAAACAGTCATCAGTAGTCAGTAATCAGTGAACTGTGGGACTGATAACTGATCACTGATCATTGTTCACTGGTAACTGTTAGGCCGGAACCAAAACTGGCGCGCCTAAAATTCTTCGACCCGTATCAATGATCAGGGTTTCATCCCCGTTTATCTCTAAAGGGTTGCCCTCAGCATCGGTTTCTTTAATTGAGCCATCAGGAGCAACCGCCTGAATCACAAACCGATCCAAACTGCGCCGGGCCGGGCCGGCAATGTAATCACCCGAAAGCTGAAATTTTGAACCGTGACACGGACACTCAAAGCGATTGGTCATCGGCACCCATTCGTACAGACAGCCCAAGTGCGTGCAAACTTTGTAAATGGCCATAATCCCTTTTCTTGACTGACCATCCACCTCGGTATCCAGATTGACCAACCAGAATTTACCATCCACGTAAGCTTTAGGTCCAGAATTGACTTCGGGTAAAGCGCCTGCCGCGTCGCCAATGGGGAAGTTGCCGCCAAACTGGCCCTCTTTAAAGTTAGGGAAGGCAAACCACAACCCCATCCCAATTCCCTGGACCGTCAAAAGGGCAATCGAGGCCAGCCAGGCATAATTCAGAAATTCACGCCGGGTCACAGTGGGGTCAATTTTCTCCGGTTCGGCCGGAGCTGCTTTCGCCGGGGCGGGTTTGGGTGTGGCAGCGGCAGCAGGTTTGGGGGCCGGGGCGGGTTTTTCCACCGCAGTGGGCGTAGCGGCCGGGGCAGGAGCGGGGGCAGCCTCAGCAGGTTTTGGAGCAGGGGCGGCTACGCCGGCTGCTTTGGCCGCCTTGGCCGCCAGAAAAGCTTCTCGCTGCGCTCTAATTTCTTCGGGGCTTCGTTTACCTCCGGCGGGAGGGGCGGCTGGGGGTGTGGAAGGGGCAGGGGCCGCCACTGGTTCGGGTGTAGCTGCGGGCGCTTCAACGACAGGTTCGGGCGGAGCAGAAACTTCAACAACTGGCTCTGCTTCGCTGGCAGGGGCCGCAGGTTGCGGCGGCGCCTCCTGTCCGGCGGCTCTCGCCGCTTTACGGGCCAGCCAGGCTTCTCGCTGCGCTTGAATTTCTTCAGGAGTTTTCGTCGGCATAGGCCAAATATCCTTTCCTCACTGACGCGGTTATTTGAATCCGTATTATAATGATGAACAAAAGGGGTTTGGTTTTGTTTGGGCTTATGGGTGTGCGATTATAACACGCTCAAATTTAAATGGCAAGCCTTATGTTACAATTTGCACGAGCGAACATATTTTCAAATCTTTAAGCTTTAAAAATCCGAAAGGTTTCAATATCCAAACCCAAACAGCATCGGCCAATTGTGCTTTCGGCCTATTTTACCACATCAAAAACAATAGACAAAAAGAATGTAACCTTCAATCTTCCATGCCTCCTTGATAAGTTTGCTCAAACGACAAACATGAGCCAAAATCATAGTATGGACAAAACAACTTATCCCCTCACCTTTACTCCTGTTTTTCGTGATTACCTGTGGGGCGGGCGCAACCTTGAAACTAAATTGGGCCGCGCTTTGCCGCCCGGCATCGTGGCCGAAAGTTGGGAAATATCCGGCCATCCCTCCTCGCCTACAACGGTTGAAAATGGCCCTTTGGCCGGGCAAACACTGCCCCAGGCGCTGGCGGTTCTCGGCCTGGATTTGGTGGGTTCCCGCTCACAGGCCATGCTGAACCGGGGCAAGTTTCCGCTGCTGGTTAAACTGCTGGACGCTACCCAACCCCTCTCGGTGCAGGTCCACCCCAACGACGACTATGCCAACCGGCATGAAAACGGCGAGTTGGGCAAAACCGAAATGTGGTACATCCTCCACGCCGAGCCGGACTCCTATTTGATCTACGGCCTCAAGCGGGGCGTCACCCCGGCTGCCTTCCGGCAGGCTCTCGAAGCGGGTAACCTGGAAACCTGCCTCCATCAACTGCCGGTCAAAGCCGGGGATGCTGTTTTTATTCCCGCCGGCTCGATTCACGCGATTATGGACGGCATCATGCTGGCCGAAATCCAACAAAATTCCGATACCACCTACCGGGTTTATGATTGGAACCGGCTGGGGCCGGACGGCCAGCCTCGGCCCTTGCACATAGACAAAGCCATTGAGGTGATTAATTTCGCCCAGGTAGAGCCGGGCCATTTTCAACCTCAGTTACTTGAAGACAATGCCGGCCTGCGCCGCGAAATCATTACCGCCTGCCCTTACTTTAACGTCGAACGGGTCACTTTCAAGCAAACGGGTACAAAATTTTCAGGCCGCTGCGATGGCAGCACCTTTGAAATTTGGGGCATCATGTCCGGGCTGGGCCGGGTGGGGTGGGGCGCTGGCGAGAGCTTTGAACTGCCCGCCGTTCGTTTCACTTTGCTCCCGGCTGCCCTCGGCGATTTCGAGATTGAAGCTCTCGACTCGGCGGTATTTCTGCGAGCCTATGTGCCGGAAGGACAGTGAACAAAGAAAAATCTGTGAAATCTGTGTCCCATTTAATTTCTGAATAGTAACTGCTCAGCCATGTCATTTCGACCGCAGGGAGAAATCCCCGACTTACTTTTACGTATTACGCCGTGGGGATTTCTCGACCTTCGGTCTCGAAATGACAGGAGTCTGAGTAGTAACTCTGAATATTTATTTGACGCAACTATAGCCTGGAGCACGGTGTTTTAGTTAGGCAAAGGATAAATTGCTTATGGATAACGAACTGCTAACCAAAGGCCAGGCGGCCAAAAAAGCGGCCCGCACCCTGGCCACGCTGGATACAGCCACCAAAAATAAAGCCCTCAAAATCATTGCCGAAACCATTATGGAGCAGGAGCCAATCATCCTGGAAGCCAACGACAAGGATATTGACGCGGGCCGGGCCAACGGCCTGAGCGAAGCCCTACTCGACCGGCTGCTGCTGACCCCCACCCGGCTGGAAAGCATGGCCAATGATGTCAAATCCATCATCAACCTGCCCGACCCGGTAGGCGAAGAGTTCGAGAGCCGCCGTCTACCCAACAATTTGCAGGTTAGCAAACGACGCATCCCGATTGGGGTCATCGGCGTAATTTACGAAAGCCGCCCCAATGTGACCATTGATATTTCCGCCCTCTGTCTCAAAAGTGGCAACGCCGCTATTTTGCGGGGGGGCAAAGAGGCCGCTCATTCCAATCGCGCCCTGGCCGAAGCGGTACGGCTGGGCTGCGCCGCAGCCGGCCTGCCCACCGAGGGCATTCAACTCATCGAATCCACCGACCGCGAATTGATCAAAGAGATGCTGCGGGCCAACGGCCTGATTGATATGATTATCCCCCGCGGCGGCGCGGCTTTGCACCAGTTTGCCATCGAAAACGCCACCGTGCCGGTCATCACCGGCGGCATTGGCATTTGCCACGTGTATGTGGACGTGGCCGCCGACCTGACCAAAGTCGCGCCGATTGTGGTCAATGCCAAAGTTCAGCGACCCTCGGTCTGCAATGCCATGGATACCCTGCTGGTCCACCAGACGGTTGCTCCGCAAATCCTGCCCCGCGTGGCCGACGCCTGGGCCGAACACAACGTCGAAATTCGCTGCGAGCCGCGCGCCCTGGCTATTTTAGAAGACCATCCCGCCGTTAAGCCGGCCGGCCCCGACGACTTCGACACCGAATTTATGGCCCTGATTGCTGCCGTTAAAGTGGTAGACAGCCTGGACGAGGCCCTCGACCACATTTACGCGCACGGCAGCAGCCACACCGACGCCATCATCACCGAAGATTACAGCGCCGCCATGCGCTTTGTCAACGAGGTCAACTCTGCCGCCGTGCTGGTCAATGCCAGCACCCGCTTCAACGACGGTGGACAGTTTGGCCTGGGCGCGGAAGTGGCAGTTAGCACTCAGCCCCTACACGCCCGCGGCCCGATGGGCTTGAAAGAGTTGACCACCTACAAATGGGTCGTTCTGGGCAATGGGCAGGTGCGGCCTTAATGATGTGAGGCGAGGAGGCGTGAGGCGAAGAATTTTTCGCTTCATCGCCTCACGCCTCCTCGCCTCTTTATTTTGAAGGAGTGTTCACGAGCCTGGGCATGCTACCGGCGATGAAAAACCCTCACCCCGTCGCTGGCGCGACTCCCCTCTCCCGGTAGGAGAGGGGTTGGGGGTGAGGGCTATTTTTTTAGGAGCACCCTCTAATGACCGACAAAAAAACCGAATTAAAACAAAAACTGGCCCAAACCCGCGCCGAGTTGGAGTCCCTCCTGACCTCCCTCACTCCCGAACAATGGCAGACCCCCATCATCAGCGAGGGCGACGCCTGGACGGTGCTGGACATCGTGGCCCACCTGGTGGAAAATGAGCGCGGCATGAGCATCCACGTTCACAAAATTCGGCAGGGCAAAGAAACCGTGCCTGACGGTTTTGACCTGACCCAGTGGAACGCCGGCCTGAAAGGGCGCATGGGCAGCCCCACCCCCGCCGAGCTGCTGCAAAATCTGGCCCAGAACCGGGCCAAAACCCTGGAAGTGCTGGACAGCATCGGCCCTGAGGAATGGGGGTTGACTGGCCGCCATCCCGCGCGCGGGTTGATTACCATCGAGCAGTATTACGAAACCATGGCCGGCCACGACGCCGGGCATGCCGACGATATAAGGAGTGCATTAGACCTCAAAAAGTAACTACTTAGCCATGTCATTTCGACCGCAGGGAGAAATCCCCGATACCTTACTTTTATGTGTTGCGCCCTGGGGATTTCTCGACCTTCAGCCTCGAAACCTATCCTGAGCCTGTCGAAGGATGACATAAGGGGTGAGCAGTTACGAGTTTACAAATTAGAAACACAGGCCAGTCGAATGAGAGGGACTCATTCGACTGGCCTGTATTTTTTATTGCACAAGATACAGGCGCGAAAAATAAGATGACCCCAAGATTTAGTAGGATGCAATTTTTGCGTCCTTCTCATTTATTATGTATACTACTAATGTTCATTCAATGTGACTCACTCACCAAAGCGCAGTCGAATGAAAAATCGCGCAAAATCCAAAAGTATTTTCTTCTTCCTCGCCCCCGCCTCCTCGCATCTTCGCCTCCTTGCCTCCTTGCTCTGCCTGCTGATGATCCTCAGCCTGGCCTCTAAACCTGCTCAACCCACTTATGCTAACCGCGCCCTGCCCACCGACCTATCTTACAACACCGAAACCCAATGGATTTTGCCCGGCCTGCCCGACCTGAGCGAGACCTCTGGCTACATTCCGCACAACTTCTCGCACGGCGCGGCCATTTTTGAGATTGGCAGCGAAATCATCCACGGCTTCCGGCCCGGCAAAGTTTACGCCGAGATGTACGCCCGCGACATCGCCTGGGGCATGGAAACCGCTCAATATTACTACCCCGACGAATACCTGCGCGAACCGATTGAAGCTTACCTGCGCCGCCAATACACCGACAGCACGATCAGCCTGGATGGCGATTTCGGCGTGGTAGCCGGGGCGGGGGCGATTGGCGGGATTATCACCCCGCAGGGCCGCAGCAACAAACAAACCATCACCACCGACGAAGAAACCAGCCTGATCCACGCCGCCTACCTCTACTACAATCTGGCCTACGATACCGCCTGGCTGCAAAGCCAGATCAACGGCCTGCCCATCATCGAGCGGCTCAACCGGGCCGCCGATTGGGTTTACCGCCGCCGCCTCGACCCGGACCTGCAGCTCCTCTGGCGCGGCCACACTACCGATTGGGGCGATGTGAAATTTGAAAAAGGCCCCGGCTACACCGATTACAACCCGGCCCAAGATCACCTGACCGCTTCCATTTACGATCAAGCCCTGGCTTACATGGCCCTGATCGAGCTGGCCAAAATGAACGCGGCGGTGGGCAACACCGAGCAGGCTGACGGCTGGCAAAGCAAAGCCGAAGCCTTGAAAGATCAAACCAATGCCCTGCTCTGGCAGGCCGACAAAGGCTTTTATCTGACCCACGCTCACATCAGCCCGCTGGAGCATCCCTTTGATGAGTCGAGCATGGTCAGCATTGCCAACGCCCTGGCCGTCTACGCCGGGTTGACCGATTTTGAGCAGAGTCAGGCTATCTTTCACAGCCTGGAAGAGGCGCGGGTCAAGGCCGGGGTCAACAAGCCGGGCCTGTCGCTTTATCCGTTCTATCCCAACCAGTGGCCTAATCTCTTTTTTGATTATCTGGGCATGGGGCACGGCAATTATCAAAACGGTGGGGTCTGGGATTGGTGGGGCGGAGTGCAAATAAAGGCCGAATTTACCAACGGCTTTGCCGAGCAGGGCCAAATTCACCTGCTGCAAGTGGCCAATGATTGGCAAAAGCACCCCGGCAACATCATCGAGTGGCACTCTTCGACCGACCCGCGCCACGAGGGCAGCCATTATTACAGCGCCGCCGCCGGAACGATGGGCAGCGCGATTATTGAAGGGTTTTTTGGGGTGGAGCTAGACGGCCGCGGCTTGACCCTCCAGCCCCGGCTGGGGTTGAACGACGGCTATATTCGCGTTTATCAGGCCGCCACCGACCGCTATGCCGCCTACAGTTACGACTGGGATCAGGATGTCACCCGCTTTGATTACGGCGCCAACGCCGCCGACCCGGTCACAGTCAAAGTTTTGAAGCTGCGCTCGGAACAAATCCGCACGGTGACGATAGACGGCCGGCCGGTCGAGTTTGAGGTCGAAACCATCGGCCACGATACCTACACCGTTTTCAGCGCCCCCAGCGGCCAGCACCGCATCGAAATTGTCAAAGGCCAACCTTTGGTTCAGCCTGCCGCCGTCGCGGTTGAAGCCGCGCCGGCCTTGCCCTTAACCCCCGAACCAACCCGCCCCAGCATTGCCCCCAACTTGGCCTCGCCGCCCGCCCCCACTCCTATTCAGGACGCTGTACCGGCCGAGCCGGCCTTCGCTGACGAGGCTACGGCCGCCGCGGTGAGTCCCGCTGAGCCAGCCGAGTCTTCGCCGGCGGCTGGCTCGCATCCTGTCAGCGAAAGAACCCGCCAGCATCGCAACGCCTTTTTCCGTTTTATTGGGGCCAGCCTGGCCATCCTGATCAGCCTGCTGCTGATGGTGCTGGTCGGCCTGCGCCGCACGCTAAGAAAATTGTGAATTGTCAATGTCATTTCGACCGGAGCGTAGCGGAGGGAGAAATCCCCAGTGCCTTGTATTGCAAGAGTAGTTTTGAGGGATTTCTCGCTCCCCCTGTGGGTCGCTCGAAATGACATAACCGCATAACTCTTATCATTAACATTAATAATTCACAATTCACAATTCACAATGGTAATCCCCAACGCCCGGTAGGGCGCTAACACTTCCTCGGAAATCCCCGGCTCTGTCACCAGATGCGTTAAGTCGGTCAGCGGCCCAACTGTGTAAGTGGTCGCCGTGCCCAGCTTTTCCACCGAGGCCAGGGCGACGACCTCGGCGGCGCTGGCGATCATGGCCCGCTTGACATACGCCTCTTCCAAATCGGGCACGGTAATCCCCACTTCCGGGTGCAAACTGCAAATACCCAACATGCACAGGTCGGCCCGAACGGTGCGCAGGGAGTCAATCGTGACGGCCCCAATCGAAACCAGCGAGTCCTTATCCAGCCGGCCACCGACCAATAGCACCTCGACATGAGGGTGACTGGCCAGGGCCAGGGCAATCGGCGGACTGTTGGTGACGACTGTGGCCCGCAGGTCAGCTGGCAGCCGTTGGGCCACTTGCACAGTCGTGGTGCCCCCATCCAAAATAATCACCTGCCCGTTGGTAACCAACTGCGCGGCGGCATGGGCAATCGCCGCTTTGGCTGTTTGAGACTGTCCCTGCCGGGCCATGTAGCTGGTGGCTGCCGGTGAACTGGGCAGCGCCCCCCCATGAACCCGCTGGAGCAGTCCGGCCTCGGCCAATTTGCGTAAATCCCGCCGGATCGTATCCTCCGATACATCCAAATCTGCGCTCAGTTCGGAGGCAATCACTTTGCCCTGGCGCTGCAACGTTGCCAGGATATGCTGCTGCCGTTCGGCAGTTAACATCGAGTTGCGTTCTTCTACGGGTTTGTGCATCTTTTTACTTGTTTCTACGCTAAATGATGTATTGACTTTGCCTGAAAATGCGTTTATAATCGGGTTTATGCAAGTTATAGCACTTTTCTGCGGATTGTCAACTGTGAAAAGGGAGGATTGGAAGGATGGAAGGATGGCAGATGACCAATCTTCCAACCTTCCAGCCCTCCAGTCTTCCAACTTTCTAATGAGGTCCAATGACTCAACCCACGACCTTCATCCGTGACCCCCTGACCTGGATGGCTTACTGGATGCTGGCCTATTACGCTTTTCTCCTGTCCACGCTCGGCCCGCTGATGCCTTTTCTACGCCGCGAACTCAACCTGAATTATACGGTGGCCGGGCTGCATCTCAGCGCCTTTGCCCTGGGTATGATTGGGGCCGGCCTCACCACCGACCTGCTGACCCGGCGCTGGGGTCGCCGGCCTGTTTTTTGGGCGGGCGGCCTGGGCATGGCCCTGGGCGCTTTAGGGTTAACCGTGAGCAGCCAGCCAATCTGGTCCATTGCCAGCATCCTGGGCATGGGTTTCCTGGGAACCCTGATGTTAGCCATTATCCAAACCACCCTTTCTGACCATCACGGTGAACAGCGGGTTATTGCTTTAACCGAGTCGAATGTAGGGGCCAGCATAAGCGCCAGCCTGGCCCCTGTTTTTGTTGGTAGTTTCGAGCGATGGGGTCTTGGTTGGCGGCTGGCGCTTCTTCTGGGGGTTGTCGCCTTTGTTTGGCTGGCCCTTCGTTTTCGACGCCGGCCGCTGCCAGAAAATCAGGCTGTTTCCATGCGTGCCGACGCCGGCAAGCAGTCACTTCCGCTGGTTTTTTGGGCCTACTGGTTTGTTATTCTGGTCAGCGTTTCTATCGAATGGTGTCTCATTTTTTGGGGCGCGGATTTTTTGGAAAAAGTGATCGGGTTGAGCCAGGTGAATGCGGCGACCATGATGAGCATCTTTTTTGGGGCGATGGTAGTGGGTCGCTTTGTGGGCAGCCGTCTGACCCGTATCCTTCCGGGCGCAACACTGCTGCTGCTGGCGATTGGCATTACATTAGTCGGCTTTCCCCTGTTCTGGTTGGCCCGATTTGCTCCGCTCAATCTGACCGGACTTTTTATCGCCGGGTTGGGGGTAGCCAATATGTTCCCGCTGACCCTCTCGGTGGCGCTGAATGTGGTTCCGACGCAAGCCGATGTGGCTAGCCCGCGCTTATCCCTGGGCGGCGGGACGGCAATTTTGCTGGCCCCGCTTGTTTTAGGTTGGACCGCTGACCAACTGAACATTCAAAACGCTTACGGCATTGTGGCCTTGTTGACCGTCATCGCTGCCGCCGTCACCTTTTGGGCCAATCGTATGGCGACGAGTCACGACAAGATTCTGGCGGATGAGCACCCTGTCACCTGTTCGGAATGAAGCCAACACTGCTTATCCCTGACCCCGCCCAACAGGTCTACGAGCGCCTGTGGAGCGAAGCCCTAAGCCGTTTCAGTCAAGGTCAGGTCGAACTTGACCCCTATTTGCAGCACCCGGAACGGGATTTCCGGCGAGGCATCAGCCTGATTGTTCGCCCGGACCCAGCAGTGGCGGCCCAACTGGCCGGACTGATTAATGAACTCAAGGCGCTGGAACCGGAGCAGTATTTCTACCAGCCGGAGGAACTTCACCTGACCGTCCTGAGCCTTATCAGCGCTGCCGCCACCTTTGAGCGCCAGCAAGCGCTTCTGGAGACCTACCACTCGGTTCTTGCGCCGCTGTTCGCTCAAGCCCAACCTTTCAACATCAATTTCCGGGGCGTCACGGCCAGCGCCGGCGCGGTCATGGCCCAGGGTTACACCGACCAAAACCGTCTCAATGAGCTGCGCGACGCCATCCGGCAAGCCCTCCGGCCCGCCGGTCTGGCCGGTCATCTGGATAGGCGCTACAAAATTAGTACAGCGCACATCACGCTGATGCGTTTTCAAGCGCCGCCGCGTGACCTGCCCCGGCTGGTAGCGGCGCTCACCGCAGCCCGCTCCCGCCTGTTTGGCCGAACTACCGTAGCGCGGCTGGAGTTTGTCATCAACGACTGGTATATGTCACGCGACAAGGTTCAGCGGGTGGCGACTTATCCGCTCCTTCGTAAATAAGAGTGGCTGGAGTGCAAAGCTTGCTTTGCCAGGTCGCAAGGCAAGCCTCGCACTCCATTTTCACGCTTCGCGTCGGCTCGTGACGACTCCCATGAAAATAACTGTCATGTCACTGCGAGCCGCAGGCGAAGCAGTCTCCGCTCCTGGTGGCGGACGCTGCGCGGCTTTGGCCTTCGGCCTCGCAATGACATTTTTATCACATAAGGGGTAACAAAATCTATGTCAACCGTAGATACAACACTTTCGACCGGCCTGCCGGCTGGGCGCAGTTCCAAAACTGCCGCTTATTATCTGGCTTTTGTCGCGCTAGGGCTGACCAGCGCCTCCCTCGGCCCTACCCTGCCGGACCTGGCCGAGAATACCCGCAGCAATCTGCGTGAAATCAGCTATCTCTTTACGGCCCGTTCACTGGGCTATTTGATCGGCTCTTTCCTGGGCGGCCGGCTCTTTGATAGTAAACCGGGCCATCCGGTCATGGCGCTCATGCTGGTCGGCATGGTGGCGACGCTGATTTTGATTCCCCTCATGCCGCTGCTGTGGCTGTTGATCGCCATTCTGCTCCTGTTAGGGCTGGCTGAGGGCGCGTTGGATGTCGGCGGCAACACGCTGCTGGTCTGGGTTCACCGTCACCGGGTGGGGCCGTATATGAACGGTCTGCACTTTTTCTTTGGGGTGGGCGCATTTTTATCGCCGCTGGTGATTGCTCAGGCTGTCCTGTGGAGTGGCAACATTACCTGGGCTTATTGGACCCTGGCCCTGCTGGTTGCTCCAGCCGCGTTGTGGCTTTTGCGTCTGCCCAGTCCCCTGGCCCAAAAAGTCTCTCAAGGGGGACCGGCGGGACAGGTCAATCACCGCCTGGTAGCCTTGATTGTGCTGTTTTTCTTTTTGTATGTCGGCGCAGAAGTCGGTTTTGGCGGTTGGATTTACACCTTTGCCCTGGACTCAAAAGTAACCGATGAAACCGTGGCCGCCTACCTGACTTCGGCCTTTTGGGGCGCGTTGACCGTTGGCCGCCTGTTGGCCATTCCTATCGCTGCGCGGGTGCGACCGCGTTACATTTTGCTGGGCGATCTGGTGGGCTGTCTGGTCAGCATCGGCCTTATCTTGCTGTGGCCTCATTCCCTGGCTGCTATATGGGCCGGCACGTTGGGTATCGGCCTGGCGATGGCCTCCGTATTCCCCACCACCATCTCGTTAGCCGAGCGCCGCATGACCGTGACCGGCCAGGTAACCGGCTGGTTTTTTGTTGGGGCCAGCGCTGGAGCCATGTTTTGGCCGTGGATTATCGGCCAACTGTTCGAGTCAACCGGCCCGCAGATTATGCCGCTGGCGCTCTTTATTGATCTGGTTCTGGCCTTAGCAATTCTGGTCATCCTGATTTCCTATTCAACCCGCAGCGTCATCAAAGCAGAAGAACACTAAAAAATTGTGAAGGGTGAATTGTCAATTGTAAATTGTTAACGAGTGAAGCCGACAATTCGCCATTCGCCATTCGCAAATTCACAATTAACCATGATCTACACAGCGATCTTATTCGATATGGATGGGGTGGTCATTGACACCCATCAGGCGGTAACTGAATTCTGGCTGGCGCTGGGGGCGGAGCACGGCGTACAGCTTAGCCAGGCGGATTTTCAACAGCACATCTACGGCTGCCCGATGAACCACACCTTTGATCTGCTGTTTCCGCATTTGAGTGACGAACAGCGCCGGGCCATTTTTGCCCGGCTGGAAACATATGAAATCAACGCTACCTATACTGCCGTGCCCGGCGTCATTGCCCTCTTGCAGAGCTTGCGCCGGCGCAACATTCCCACCGCGCTGGTCACCAGCGCCGACACCTGGAAGGTTGAGGTGGTTGAGCGCCAGCTTGAGCTGCAAGGGCTGTTTACCACCCGCATCACCGTCGGCGAAATCGAACGCGGCAAACCCCACCCCGATGGCTATTTGCTGGCCGCCCGGCGCTTGCAGCAGCCGCCGCAGCGCTGTCTTGTGTTTGAAGATGCCATCAGTGGGGTTCAAGCCGCCATAGCCGCCGGAACGACCTGTATCGGGGTGCGCCCGCCTGAAACAGCGCAGGCGCTGCTGGACGTGGGAGCCAGCCATACCATTCCTGATTTCACCGGAGTTACCCTGTCGGATACGCCGGCCAATGGACATCCGGCCTCGCTCTGGCTCCAGCTTGGAACAGAGGTGGGCCTGCCCTTTGGAGATTAGAGATTAAAAATCTCCAATCTCTAATCTCCTGCCCGGCCATTCCGCCTTTTGCGTCTAATTCGCATCAGAGTACAATCCATTCAATGAACCCTTACCAGCGCGTTGTCATCCTCACCGGCGCGAGCCAGGGCATTGGCCGGGCCACGGCTGACGTTCTGGCGCAGGCAGGCTGCAAGCTGGCTTTGGCCGCCCGTCAGGCCGAAACTTTGGAAGCGGTGGCCGCCGCGCTTCGCCAGGATGGACACACGGCCATTGCCATCCCCACCGATATGGGCAACCCTGCCCAGGCGGCGACGTTGGCCCATAAAGCTGCCGCCGAATTTGGCAAAATTGATGTAGTCATCAATAATGCCGCCATCGGCGTGCGTGACTCGGTGCTGGAATTGCAGGTGGCCGAGGCGCGCCGGGTGATGGAGGTCAACTACCTGGGGCCGCTGGCGCTTATCCAGGCCGCCGTGCCCTACCTCAAAGCCAACCCGGACGGCGGGTTAATTATCAACATCTCTTCGATTGTGGGCCGGCGGGCCATGCCGGGGATTGGCGGCTACTGTGCCAGCAAAGCCGCTCTGGAAAAACTGGCTGAAAGCCTGCGGCTCGAACTGCTGGCCGACCACATTCGAGTCAGCACGGTTTATCCCGGCGTCACCGTAACTCGCTTTAACGACCATTCGCTGGGCAGCAGCCAGCACGGGCGAGGCCGCGTTCAAGGCGTACCGCCCGAACGAGTCGCCCAAGCCATTCTCAAAACTATTCGTCACGAACCGCGCGATGTCTTCATCACCCTGTTTGACCGCGCCTTTGTCACCGCCAGCGCCCTCTGGCCGGGATTAATGGATAAGCTGTTGAGCGGCTATTTGAAGCGGAGTAGGAAGTAGGAAGTAGGGAGTAAGAAATAAGAAATAAGAAATAAGAAATAAGAAATAAGAAATAAGAAATAAGAAGTTGATAGCAGGGTATCAGGTGACACGTGACACCTGATACCTGATACCTGATACTTATCACGTTTCACCCTGTCACTATTAGAGGGTAGGCATGACTATTTTTGATTTCGCTATTGTCAACGGCCAACTGATGCCGCTTGAGCAGGCCCAGATTTCGTTGTTCAACAAAGCTTACTTTTCCAGCTTTGGCGTTTATGAGTCGATCAAGGTGGATCAGGGACGCCCATTTTACCTGGAAGAACATTTGCATCGCCTCCACAAATCGGCGGCTATGCTCGATTTGGAGTTGGCGGTGGATACGCCGACCCTGGCCCGCTGGTTTGAGCGGCTGGCCCAGGTGGAGCCGCAGGCGACCTGGAGTTTGAAGATTTTGGTCATCGGGACCGCCGACGCGGGGACTGCGCCGATCATCGGCATGCAGGCCGACCCGCTGGCCACTTATGCCCCCGTTTTTTATGAAACCGGAGCGGCAGCGGTGCTGTACGAAGGCCAGCGCGCCTTGCCTCGCTGCAAAAGTCTCAATACGCTGGTCAACTATCTGGCCCGCCGGGCCGCCACGCGAGCCGGAGCCGTGGAGGGGCTGCTCCATCATCAGAGCCACTTGACCGAAGGCGCGCGCAGCAACCTGTTTGTGGTGCGGGATGGACAGCTTCTAACCCCGCCGGAAAGCGACGTGCTCTCCGGCATTACCCGCGATATTATTCTGCACCTGATGCAGGAGACGGCTCACCCGGTCATAGAAGCCCCGCTGCCGATAGATTTATCATTATACGAAGAAGTCTTTATCAGCAGTACCAGCATGCACGTCCTGCCGATTACCCAAATTGACGGCCGGCCTATTGGCAGCGGCCAGATAGGGCCGATCACCCGGCTGGCTATGGAACGCTTTAATCAGCATTATCGGCAAGTGATGACCCAAGGGGTGTGGGTCTGACAATGCAAGCATCCAAATTAACTCCCCGTTTTGAGTTCCTATGAGTT
The DNA here is from genome assembly GCA_015075405.1 of Anaerolineales bacterium. Classification (GTDB taxonomy): domain Bacteria; phylum Chloroflexota; class Anaerolineae; order 4572-78; family J111; genus DSQQ01. The sequence goes on along the minus strand of JABTUK010000005.1, from coordinate 527,003 downwards.
CCTTTAGTTCCCCTGGGAACTCATAGGAACTCTGGGGAACTTATGCTTCGATAATCCCTATGCAAATCCCCGGACACCTGGCCATTGCCCTAGCCCAATCACGCCTGCCGCCTTTTCGGAGTTCCAGGCGACGGCTGTTCCTCTTGCTGCTGGCCAGCCTTTTTCCCGACATTGTGGATAAAACCATCGGCTACGTGTTTCAGGCCATGCCCAACGGCCGGCATTATGCCCACAATCTCTTCAGCCTGATCGGGCTGTCGTTGCTGGTCACGCTGATTGGAGGCAAAGCGGCGGGCTATGCCTGGTTCAGCGGTTACCTGGGCCACCTGCTGGCCGACAACATCCAGCGTGTCCCCTGGTTTTTTCCCTTGAAAAAGTACCGCTTCAACAAGGGCCGGCTGGCCTTTGAGCCGGCCCAACTGCTGCGCGAGGGGTTTTTTCTGGCCCTGGTGCTGCTACTTAATCACTTACCAAACCAACGGTAAAATTGCCGCTGGCCTTTTTTATTGCCCCGGCGCAAAATCCGGTTATAATACCTCGGTCAGATGATACGTGATGCGTGATGCGTAGAAAAATCACGCATTACGCATCACGCATCACCACCACTCATCCAATTATCACAAGAAGGAAACTCATGCCCCAAGCCGACCGCTTTCTCCGCGCCTGCCGCCGCGAAGCTGTGGACGCGACTCCTGTCTGGCTGATGCGCCAGGCCGGGCGCTATATGGCCGAGTACCGCGCCCTGCGCGAACGCTACTCCATTTTGGAGCTGATCAAAAACCCGGACCTGGCCGCCGAAGTCACCTTACAACCCATCAAAGCCTTCAACCTCGATGCGGCCATTATCTTTGCCGATATTCTGCCGCCGCTGGAAGGGATGGGCCTGAGCCTGGAATTTGTCAAAGGTGACGGGCCGGTCATCGGCAATGCGCTCCGCACCGCCGCCGATGTGGCGGCCTTGACGGTGCGCCCGCCGGAAGAAACATTGAGTTTCACCCTGGAGGCCATCCGGCTGGTCCAGGCCGAATTGGGCGGCCGGGTTCCACTGATTGGTTTTTCCGGCGCGCCCTTTACCCTGGCCAGCTACGCCATCGAGGGCGGCTCGTCGCGCAATTACGTCATTGCCAAAAGCATGATGTACAGCCAGCCCCAGGTCTGGCACAGCTTGATGGACAAGCTGGCCGAAGTGGTCGGCGCGTATCTGCGGGCGCAGGCCGCCGCCGGAGCGCAGGCGCTGCAACTGTTTGATAGCTGGGTGGGCGCGCTCAGCCCGGCCGATTATCGCGCCTACGTTTTGCCCTATTCCAAAAAAGCCATTGAAATCGCCAAAAGCGGCAGCCATGTCCCGCTGATTCATTTTGGCACCGGCACGTCGGGCATGCTGCCTTTGATTAAAGAGGCCGGGGGCGACGTCATCGGGGTGGATTGGCGGATTGACCTGGCCGCCGCCTGGCAGCAGTTGGGCGACGACGTGGCCGTGCAGGGCAACCTCGACCCGGTGGTGCTCTTTGCCCCCCTCCCCGAAATCCAAAAGCAGGCCGCCCGCATCCTCGACAGCGTCAAAGGCAAACCCGGCCATATCTTCAATCTGGGCCACGGCATCTTGCAGCACACCCCGGTGGAGCACGTGGCGGCGCTGATTGATTTTGTTCATGAACACACAAGGAAAGGATGAAGGATGAAGGCGGAAGGATGAAAAAATTTCCGCCTTCATCCTTCCGCCTTCATCCTTTTAAGATAAGGAGAGTTTTGATGGCTAAAAAAGCAGTCCTGATGCTGGCCTACGGCACCCCTGATTCCACCGAGTGGATGCCCTATTACCTGTCCGATATTCGGGGGGGACGCCCGATGTCGGAGGAGTTTGTGCAGGAGTTCCGCCATCGTTATGACTTGATTGGCGGCTCGCCGCTAACGGCGCTGAGCTATGACCAGGCCAAAAAAACCGCCGAAGAGCTGCAGCGGCGCGGCTACGATTGGCAGGTCTACCTGGGCATGCGCCACTGGTCGCCCTGGATTAAAGATACCGTCGGCCAGATGCACCTGCACGGCATCGAGGAAGCGGTGGGGATTGTGCTGGCGCCCCATTACTCTTCGATGAGTATTGGCCGGTATTGGGACAAGGTGGCCGAAGCCCAAAAAGCCTACGGCAGCAATATTAACTTTAGCTTTGTCAACTCGTGGTACCGGCAGCCCAACTTTCTGCAAGCGGTGGAGAATCATATCCGGGCCGGCTATGAGAAATTTGCGCCGGAGGTGCGCGATAAAGTCAAGCTGGTTTTCAGCGCCCACAGCCTGCCGGCCCGCCTGCTCAAAATGGGCGACCCCTACGACGACGAATTAAAAACCAACGCCCGCCTCATCGCCGAGCGGCTGGGCAGCGTGGATTGGATGTTCACCTACCAGAGCGCCGCCCACACGGGCGAACCCTGGCTTGGCCCGCAGATCGAAGAGGTGGTGGTAGACCTGGCCCAGCAAGGGTACAAATATATGCTGGTTGCCCCCATCGGCTTTGTCTGCGACCACGTCGAGGTGCTGTACGATATTGACATCGAGGCCAAAGGGTTAGCCGAAGAGCGCGGCATGCAGTTGGAGCGCATCGAGATGATGAACAGCGACCCGCTGTTTATCAACGCCATTGTTGATGCGGTGACACAGGAATGACGCGAAGCGGGCGATGAGGCGAGGACGCGAAATAATCTCTTCGCCTCATCGCCTCACGAGTCATCGCTTTTTTGTTTACAAGGAGTTAAAAATGTCCCAATATCATCTGGCTCAAGTCAACATTGGTCGCATCCTGGCCCCACTCGATGATTCTATCATGGCCGGATTTGTGGCCCGGTTGGACGAGATCAACGCCCTGGCTGATGGCACTCCCGGCTTTGTCTGGCGGCTGCAAACGGAAGAAGGCAATGCGACCGACCTGCGCCCTTACGACGACGACCGCATCCTGGTCAATATGTCAGTCTGGGAGTCGTTGGAAGATTTGAAAGCTTATGTTTACAAGAGCGCGCACGCCGAGGTGATGCGCCAGCGCCGCCAGTGGTTTGAGAAGTTCGAGGGCATGTACATGGCCTTGTGGTGGGTCAAGGCCGGGCACATGCCTACTGTGGCCGAAGCGAAACGCCGCCTCGACTATCTGAGCGAGCACGGCCCCAGCGCCCACGCCTTCACCTTTAAACAGCCTTTCCCACCCCCCGGCGTGGCCACGGGGAATTTTACCGTTACCTCGTTTGACCCCTGCCCGGCGACCTGACATGGACCCATTCGACGATTTGCCCGACCGCCTGGCCCGCATCCCGGAGAGAATTTCGCGGGCTGTAGCTGCCTGGTCCAAAGCCGAACTGCAAGCGCCCTCCATGGGGGGTGACTGGTCCGCTGCGGCGATTCTGGCCCACCTACGCGCCTCCGACGACATCATCACCCCGCGCATCTATGCTATGCTCGTTCGGGACAACCCGCCGCTGCCCGCCTATGATGACCGGCGCTGGGCCGAGGTTGCCGGCTACGAGCGAGCCGATTTCCGCGCCTCGTTGTCAGCCTTCACCCTGCGCCGGGCCGAACTGGTGGCCCTGCTGCGCCGCCTCGCCCCGGCTGACTGGCAGCGTACCGGCCTGCACGAGGCGCACGGCTCCATTACCCTGCTGCAAGTGGTCACTCACCTGGTGGAGCACGAAGAAGAACACTGCCGCCAGCTCGAAGCGATTAAGGCTGCGTTTGTTTAAAGGTAGCAGGGTAGCAAGTAGCAGGGATGCGTTACCCCTGTCTACTGTCTACCGTCTACTGTCTACTATTTTTAGACGAGTATTTCTGGAGAAGCAAAGGCACGGAAAAGTGAACTGGATTTTTTATGCTGTCATAACTGCACTCCTTCTGGCGGCGGCCGATGTTTTTGTTAAGCTGGCCGCCGGCAAACTTTCCAACAGTGTCGCATTGTTGATTTATGGCAGTTGCACGTTTTTGGTGGGTCTGGGCTGGGTGCTGTGGCAGCGGTTTCAAGGTGTGCCGCAGTACGCCCAACTGCCGGGGGCGGTGGCTGCCGGAGCGGTTGGCCTCACCTTTGCTTTGGTGACAGTGGGATTGTTTGTTACCTTTGGCGCGGGCGCGCCTATCTCGCTGGCCTCACCCCTGATTCGGCTGGGCGGACTGGTGCTGGTCAGCCTGGTCGGCCTGATTTTTTTCAAAGAGCCGCTAACCTGGCGTTACGTGGCCGGGATGCTGCTAGCCTGCGGCGGGATTTATTTGATTATCACGCGATAAAGGGTTTAGATTAAAGACATTGCCTGGACTGCCGGGTTATGCTATACTCCCTGGCATGCCTCATGTAACCATCATCGGCGGCGGCATTGCCGGGTTAGCCACAGCTTACTATTTGCAAAAGAAAAGCCGCGAAAACGGGATTCCCTTTAGCTACAGCTTGATCGAAAGCGCGCCTCGCCTGGGTGGTAAAATTGTCACCGACCAAGTGGGGGATTTTATTATCGAAGGCGGCCCCGACTCTTTTATTACCCAAAAACCCTGGGCTACTCAACTGTGCCGCGAGTTGGGGCTGGCCGACCGGCTCATCCCCACCAACGACGAGCGCCGCAATATTTATGTCCTCAGCAAAGGCAAGCTGGTTCCTTTTCCCGGCGGCTACCGGCTCACCGTCCCCACCGAATTTGTTCCCTTTGCCCTATCTCCGCTCATCTCACCGTTGGGCAAACTGCGCATGGGCCTGGATTTGGTCATCCCCCCCCGCCGTGAGCAGGGCGACGAAAGCCTGGCCGATTTTATCCGCCGCCGCCTGGGGGCTGAAGCTCTGGATAAGATTGCCGGACCGGTGATGGCCGGCATTTACGTGGCCGACCCGGAGCGATTGAGCCTACTCAGCACCTTCCCCATGTTTGCCGAAATGGAACAAAAATACGGCAGCCTGATCAAAGCCATGCGCGTCTCCAAAAAATCAACTGCCTCGCACAGCGCCAACAACGGCTCCGGTCCCCGGTCTCCGGTCCCCGGTCAGCCATTGGCTATGTTCACCAGCTTGCGCGGCGGCATGCAAGAGCTGGTTGAGGCGTTGACGGCTCAGCTTCAGGGTGATTTACAGCTGGGCAGCCGGGTCATCGGTCTGCGCCGGCTGTCGCCCGGCTTTGAAGTCACGCTCGACTCCTCTGGGACTCTCCAAACCGACGCTGTGGTTATGGCCGCGCCGGCCTTCATCGCGGCCGGCCTCTTGGAACCGCTTGAACCCCGCCTGGCGGCCCTCCTGCGGCAGATTCGCTACGTCTCTACGGCCACCGTTTCGCTGGGCTATCGCCGGACCGACCTGCCCACCGACCTCAACGGCTTTGGCTTTATGGTCCCCAAAAGCGAAAATCGCCAGATACTCGCCTGCACCTGGTCCTCGACCAAATTTGATCACCGCGCTCCCGCCAATGGAGCGCTGCTGCGGCTCTTTGTCGGCGGTGATACCAAAGAACACCTGGTTGAGACCCTGGCGGATGAAGAGTTGTTTGCCCTGGCTCAAGCTGAGCTTAGGGCGATTATGGGCATCACCGCCCCGCCGGTCGCGCAGCGTGTTTTCCGCTGGCCCAAAGGGAACGCCCAGTACGATGTCGGCCACCTGGACCGGGTGGCTGAAATGGAGCAGCTTGCCGCCGCCATCCCCGGCTTGTACCTCGCCGGCAGCGCCTTTCGCGGCATCGGCCTGCCTGACTGCATCAAAAGCGCCCTCACCACCGTTGAAGGATTAATGTTGCAGGTTAAAACGTTTGAACGTTGAACGTTCAATGCTATGCTCTGGCCCTGTGGAAATACTCATTAATGTTACAACTTAAAACGTTTGAACGTTAAACGTTCAACGTTACTTGACCTTCCACCTAACCTACCATAAAATAGTTACAACGCCCCACATTTATGGAGGATTGCTGGATGTCTGCCAACCCTGATCTGCCTGTCTCAAAAAAGCCGTTTGGATTGACCCTTAAAGGCCACGTAACCGTTCATTATCTCGATGGCCAGACGCTAGAAGGCGAAATTGCGGCCCAGGATGAGCTTAACATCTGGCTGACCATCGAGAATACCCCCTATTTGATTCCACGCCATCAAATCAGGTACATCAAAGGCCAACCAGGCCAGGCGATTGAACCGGAGCCAGCCGAAATCGAGCTGCCGGCAGACCCCTTTGCTCGCCTCCAGGCCGTGCCAATGCCGCCGGTGCTTCAAGAAGCGCTGCAAGCTGAACCGGAACCCGAACCGGAACCAGAGCCAGAACCCTCTCCCGCCCCGGCTCAATTTGTCGAAGAAATTGTATTTCCACCACCCGACGAGGGCGGCACGCTGGTCATTCCCGCCGGGGCAATTGGCTTTTCGCCCGAAGTTGCCGAAACCGGGGTGCATACCGCGCTGGATGAAGCTTCCGACGCCGGTTCAACGGTGATTCTGCCCGCCGGAGTTGACTTTGCTGCAGATACCGTCGAAAGAGAAGCCACTTTAGGCAGAGCCGAGGCTGCTGACCTGGGCGAAACTGAACTGCTGCCCTCGCTGGACCTGGATGAGGACGCCACCTTTGTGCTGGGTCGGGCTGAGGGAGAAGAAGTTTCCGCTCACCTGATTTGTACCACCGGCCCTCATGCGGGCGAAGTGCTCAAACTCAAGCCCGGCATTACCACTATTGGTCGCTCCAGTGATAACGGCTTCCCCTTATCAAAAGATAAAGAAGCCTCGCGGCGGCACGCCCTCATTGTTTATGAAGCCAGTAAATTTGTGCTGCAAGATCAAAACAGCCTCAACGGCACCTTTGTTAACGACCAACTTATCAAAGAACCCTATCCCCTTCAAGATGGCGACATCATTCTTATTGGCGTTTCGACTTTAAAATTTCAGGAAAGCGCCAAAAAATAACCTCTACCGGCTGGTTACTTTACATAATTGACTTGACCGGCATTTTATGGTAAGCTGTAGGCAATAATCGTTCCTTTACTTCGAGGACAATTTTAGGTTTCCTCGCGTCTTCGCCTCCTCGCGTCCTCGCCTTTCAGGAGGTTTTATGCGCTTAACCTACAGAACCGCCAAAGTAACTTACAAATCGTTGTTCGGCTACAGCCTGGTCGTCATCGCCCTGTTGATTGTGGCCGTGCCGGTTTTTGCGGCCACCAGTTCGGCCACTCCCTGGCTCGATTTTTCCCTCAGCACGCCCACAGGCACATCGCCCCAAACCGCCCGCGCCCTGACCAAAGGGCTAAATGTCAACCATCTCAACCCCGGCGAAGAAGATTGGTATACCTACAGCCGCGCCAGCTTTGACGACCCCACCTTTGCCTGGATTTCGCTGGCGATGCGCTACGAAAGCGAAGCGCTGATTGAGCCGGAGCAGGCTAATTTTGAAATTATGGCCCAAAAGGGGGGCGACTCCTGGTTTCCGGGCGACGCCGCTCGCGCCAACGTTTTGGGAACCGGCCTGACCTCGCCCTTAAAAACGGCCCATGAGAATCTAAACGCCATCTTCTGGACAGGTGAAGTGAGCGATGAAGACGTCTATTATGTGCGCGTCTTCAACCAATCGCCCTTTGGCCTCAATTACACCCTCGAAGCCAAAGCCGAACAGCCCGCCGTTTCCGGGGCTGCTCCGGCCAGCCTGAACTCGGCGATGAGCGAAGCCGAGGTGCTGAGCCTGCGCCAGCAAGCCTGGGCGCTAACCGCGCAAGCCGCCGGTAAAATGACCCCCACCGACGCCGCCCGCTGGATGCAGCAGGCCCAGTCGGTGGGCTGGATTGTCACCGCCGGCACAACCATTGACCGCGCCCCCAAACCCGACCAGGCCAATCCGCAGTTGTTGTGGCAATTGACCGCCCAGGCCATCGCCGGGCTTGACGCCGAAGCCGCCGCCCGCTGGCTCAACCAGGCCGATGCTTTGGGCTGGCTGGCCATCCCGCTGGCGGTTCCCCAAAACCCTACCCTGGATGTGCCCCCCAAGGACAGCGGCGACGAGGGCGGGGAGGGTCAAGGCGAGGCCCAACCGGCTCCGGCGGTGCCCGCGCCTCCGGAAGAAATCTATACGCCGGTCAATATTTACCCCAACAACCCCTTGGAGTTCGATTTTCTCGATATCAACAGCGGCCGCCTGGCTCCCTACGGCGAACACTGGTACAGCCTGCTGCGCGATGACCTGGACGACAAAAAAATCGAAGCTATGGCCTTGACCATGTTCACCACACCCAGCAACGGTTTTATTGACAGCCGGGTTAACTTTGAAATCTTCCCGGCCAGCCAATATCACATGTGGGCGCGCGGCGACGCCGATTATATGGAAAACCTGGGCCTGGGGCAGTGGGTTTCGCGCGACGAGGATAACCACACCGGCGAGCGGCTCTGGAAAGGCTCGCTGGTGGATGGCGACCGCTATTTGATCAAGGTCAAAAACAGTTCGCCGGAAGTGGTAGATTATTACCTCTTCCCCGACGATGTCGAAAATGCCGAGTTGGGCAATCCCACGCTGCATCAAGCCAACGGCGCAGCCGGGCGCGTCCCTTACGCTGCCTCCCCCCCGACCCGGCCCAGCCTGCCGCCCATTCCCGGCGCTGCCCCCCCCGACGCCATTGATTTGAAGATGGGGGTCACGACGGGCAAGCTGGAAGCGGGCCAGGAGCGGTGGTACAAATTTTATTACCGCGACTCCTACAACGAGACCACGCCTGAGCACGACTTTAAGATTTTCCTGACCAACACCCCGCTGGATGAAATCCGCGCCCGCCACGCCGATTTTGCCCTGTACACCGGCAACCAGCTCCCCATCTGGCTGCGCGGCACCGTGGACAAACTTGAACCCTTCGGAGTGAGTATGCCCTCACCCTACCCTACCGAAGATGTCCGCAGCCTGCAAGTGTTGTGGGACGGCCAGTTGATGGAAGAACACATCTACTATCTCAAGATTTGGAACCACGACATCGGGCCGTTGGAGTATGAGCTGGAATTGCAGGGTGGGCCATGAGGGGAGGATAGATGGAAGATAGAGGATGGTAGATAGAGGATAGAGGATAGAAGAATGTGTGATGCTGAAAAGGGTTGGTAAATCAGGCGCAGCGATTTGATGAGTATAGAAGCCGAACAAAAAGCGTGCAATCCTGTACCCATAGTTGATAGCAATTTTAATCCGGCAGCCGTTCTGCCCTATGGTTTACAAATAGAGCATATTCGCGCTTTTATGAGCGCCTTTCTGGATTTTCTTGGCTTTGTCAACACCCAATTGCATACAAAGGAGATCATTCGACTTGAGACAATGCTGATGCCGGCCAATTTCAGCAGCATTGTCGGCGAGTTTATGTCGTCAACTCTGCCCAAATACTATTCCGGCTTAACCAAAAACAAATATCACAACGGGCATCCTGATTTGGTCCCAACCGGCCTCTTTCCAAATGATGCTGTCCAGCACTCGCCCCACGGTATTGAAATTAAGGCTTCGCGCTATTTGCGAGCCTGGCAGGGGCATAACCCAGAGGATGTCTGGCTAATGGTCTTTGTTTTTGACTGCAACCGGCCCAGAGATACCGCGCCGCGCCCCTTTCAATTTGTTATGGTTGTTGGCGCCCAGTTGGTAAAAAATGATTGGGTCTTTTCAGGGAGGGCCGAAACCAGCCGGCGAACTATTACGGCCAGCGTCACGGATTCAGGCTATCAAAAGATGATGGCAAATTGGATATATCGGAAGTCAGGCGTCCAGCAGGTCAAATAGACTCAACTGCGTTGTCTCGGTATCGAAGGTAAGGCTGGCCAATTTAGGCACAGCTTGTTTTCCCAATTCAAAGTAATCCACAAACCGTTCGACGCCGATACAGGAGAAACCTTGCGCAGCAGCAGCAGCAACAGTAGCACCCGATCCCATAAACGGATCAACAATGATTCCACGCCCTAACGGTAACGATGCCCGAACAATTTGTCGCAAAAAAGATTGGGGTTTGAGGCTGGGATGGTTAGCAATTTCTCGCTCATGCTGCGGGGTGCGCTCGCTCATAATGACATCACTAAAAGGTTGCTCTAAACTAAGCCGCCTTAATCCGCCTGTGCCAAATTCGCGAAGGCAGTCGCTCACTCTCATTCCGTGCAGAAGTGGCTTCCGAAAAATACCCCACGGCTCGTAGCAGCTTCGCGGCAGTGAACAGACCTCGGGAAATTCCTCCTCGGCATTCTTGGGGCGGTCTCCTCCACGAAATGTACGCACCAACCGAATAAGTTCACCTCGAAATTCTAAGCCACTTTCAACCAGAGCCGAAAAAACAAGCTGCGACAAGAATGCGTTGCTGGCTATAAAAATATGTCCGCCAGGAAGCAAAACCCGGACAGCCAGTTTGCCCCACTCCAAAAAGAAGCGATAGAGGATACCCCGCTCTTTCTGGGTCAGCGCCGTAAACCTGGGTAAAGGCGCTCGATGACTTCCATCAAAAGAGGGGGGAATACGCCAAATACCGCCGTTACCGTTAGCCCGTTTTTCCATCTGGTCAAAATTATACTCTTTTACCCCATAAGGGGGATCGGTCACAATGGCGTGGACACTCTCTTGAGAAATTCGTCCCATCCATTCAAAACAATCGGCATGGATAATAAGGGACTGATCGAATAGATGTGATTGGTAATCAAGCCCAAATCTATCAAGGTCAATCATGGTTAGACCTGCTGTTCAGTTATTGACTCGCCAATAGAGTATATGGGAGTCACTTCACGAATTACCTTCTCCAGTTTTTTCCGCTCAACCTCACTTGCCGCCAGAATACGTTCAAAATCCGAAATGCTCAAGATAATTGCTTGCGAAGCACTGCGCCGGCGCACAATATAACGCGTCCCATTCTGAACCACATCATCCAAAACTCGGCCAAAATTATTTTGAGCCTCAGTAGAGGCTATCAACTTTGTCTTCATTCGATCCTCAAGTTGGTTGAATTAGCTAATATAGCCAAATTATACAACAGCTCCGGTTAACATCAAAATAACATTGATACGTGTTTACATTTTTGTCTCCCTGTTCCTCTCCCTCATCGCTTCCTCCGTCTTCGCACCTGCGCCGCTTCATGGTAAAATGCAGTAATCAGTAAGCAGTGATCAGTTAAATTCAGTAAATCACAATTTTACGAGGAGTGAGGCACGCCTACGTGCCGAACGGAGCAGCACGAGGGTGTGCTCAGAGCGAGGTTTTTTTATAAATGCAGATTAATGTAGGAAGTATCCATCAACTGGAAATGCCGTCCCATCAGCGCTCAAGGAAACATATGTTCTGATTGAGAGTTAACATTTGCCTGGAAGGTCGTCATCGCGTAAAGTAGGAGGGATGAACCCGCTAATCAACCAGTTTTTGAGACGGATTTGGAGGCGGCAGAGGTTTTATCAGCGTGGTATCCCAGGAGAAAATTATGGCAGAAACCCAATATCTAGCGTTACTACGAGGCATTAATGTTGGGGGGAAGAACATTATCAAGATGGCAGATTTAAAAGCCTGTTTTGAAAAGATGGGTTTTGCTGAAGTAGCCACCTATATTCAAAGCGGCAATGTACTGTTTAGCACTAACGAAAAAGACAAAATCAGGCTGATAAACAGAATAGAAAAGGTTCTATCGGACAGCTTTGACTACAACTCACGTATTGTCCTCATCACGCATCAGCACCTCAAACGAATTGTCGAAGAAGCGCCGCCGGGGTTCGGTCAGCAGAAGGACACCTATCGCTACGATGTGATTTTCTTAAAAGAACCGCTCACCACCACCGAAGCCATGAAGAGTGTGACCACCAAGGCCGGGATTGACACCGCCCATCAAGGTCATGATGTCCTGTATTTTTCCCGGCTCATCAGTAAAGCAACACAAAGCCACTTAACGAAAATCATCAGCCTGCCTGTGTATCAGAAGATGACCATTCGCAATTGGAACACCACCACCACCTTGCTCACTCTCATGGATGCAAGAGCCGTGAATTAAAGACCAAGGGTATGAACATCACCCACAAAGAATCTGTGGCTTCTCTCATCCTCGCCTCACCGCTTCCTCCGTCTTCGCATCTGCGCCGCTTCATGGTAAAATAAGGCGCACCAAGACATGAACCTGTCATGCAGCATCAATAATCAAATTGACTACGTGACACCTGACACTATAACACCTGACACTATAACACCTGACATTGTCTTTAAAAGAGGTTAACCCATGACCCGTAAAACCCTCGGTTACGTTAAACTCATCTGGCATTGCCCCAACTGCGGCTCGCGCAACCCTGGCCCGCAAAAGATTTGCTCCAACTGCGGCACACCCCAACCCGATAACGTGAAGTTTGAGCAGTTGCCCCAGGCCGAACTTATCACCGATGCCGCCGAAATTGCCCAGGCCAAAGCTGGCCCCGACGTGCATTGCTACTACTGCGGCAGCCGCAACCCGGCCACAGCCAAAGTTTGCAGCCAATGCGGGGCCGATTTAACCCAGGCGACCGCCCGCGAGAGCGGCCAGATTTTGGGCACGCTTCAATCCGGCCCGGCCCAACCCATCGAATGTCCGGCCTGCGGCACGCCCAATGACCCCAATGCTGCCAAATGTATTCAATGCGGCGCAGCTTTGACCGAACCGCAGCCGGCCGCACCGCTGCCTGTCGCTGCGCCGGCTCCGGCCCAAAAAGGGCAGTTTCCCCTGTTTGCGATTATTATCGGGGTGGCGATGCTGGCGCTCATCGGCGGGTGCATCTTCTTCCTGGTTTTGTCAACCCGCACCACCGACTTGACCGGCCAGGTCGAGTCGGTGGCCTGGACGCGGCGGGTGCTGGTGCAGGAGTTGGTCCCCATCAGCGGGCAGGATTGGCGCGACCAACTCCCCCCCGGCGCGGTGGTGGGCAGTTGCAGCGAGAGACAGCGCGGCAGCGAACGGCAGGATACCGGCCAAACCCGCGAAGTTTGCGGCACGCCCTACACCGTAGATACCGGCAGCGGCTTTGGCGAAGTCAGGCAGGACTGCGAAACCGAGCCAATTTATGAAGAGTCGCCGGTTTACGCCGACTATTGCAGTTTCACGGCTACGGTCTGGCAAACAGTACCCGGTCCAACCCTGACCGGCACAGACCTGAACGCGGCCTGGCCCCAGGCCAATCTCCTCGGCCCCAACCAGCGCGAAGCCGGCCGCGAGGAGAGCTACGAGGTTGTTTTTAAGACCGACGGCAAAGCCTATACCTATTCCACTACCGATTTTAACGAATTTCAGCAGTTTCAAATCGGCAGCCGATGGACGCTGAAGGTCAACTCGTTCGATGTGGTCACTTCGGTCGAGCCGCCTCAATAGCAATTCAAGGCTAACGTCTATTTTGAAATACCGGCACGTCATGGTAGCATAGACGTGTTTAATGCTCCGCCCCTTTTATCCCGCTAAAGAAAGGAGTAAGATAGCGCAAACAAAATCCCTTTCACCAACTCTAAAATTATTCAAAGTGTACAGTACCTAACTTTATCTCTGTAGGAGGAGATTATGAAACGTTTTGTATGGCTTGCCGTGATCATCCTGACCCTGGCGTTGGTAGCAGCCCAGTGTGGCGCAGCTCCGGCAGCTCCACCCGCCGAAGAAAAACCTGCCGCCGAAGCCCCCGCCGCCACCGAAGAAGCGGCGGCCGAAGCTCCCGCGGCGACTGAAGAACCCGCGGCCGAAGCCCCCGCCGCCACTGAAGCCCCCGCCGAAGCCAGCGGCAACGCTGAAAGCAAATACCAAATACCCGCTATCGAAGAAGGCAAATTCAATGTCGCCTTCGTTTATATTGGCCCCCACGACGACGGTGGGTGGACCCAGGCCCACGACGTTGGCCGGATATACATCGAAGAAAACGTCGAAAATGTCCACACCGCTTATGTTGAACTCGTCCCCGAAGGGGCTGACTCGGAACAGGTGATCCGCTCGCTGGCCCGCAAAGGCTTTAACCTGATCTTTACCACCTCCTTTGGCTACATGGACCCCTCCGAAACTGTCGCCGATGAATTTCCTGACGTGAATATTGTTCATATCAGTGGTTATAAAACCAACAATGAGAACTTTGGCAACCTCTTTGGGGCTATGGAAAATATCAAATATTTGGCCGGTATGCTCGCCGGCTCTCGGGCCAAAGTGGACGGCAACCCCAAAGTCGGCTTTATCGCCACCTTCCCCATTCCCGAAGAAATGCGTCTGGGCAATGCCTTTGCCCTGGGTGTGCAGAAAACCTGCCCCGAATGTCAAGTGGATATGCGCTGGATTTTCACCTGGCATGACCCGATTGTGGAGCAAGAGGCCGCCAAATCCTTGTTTGACTCCGGCTCGCAGGTGGTTATGACCGGCGCTGACACCCCCGCCCCCGCCGAAGTTGCCCCCAAAGGCAAATGGGGCATCACCTACGACTATGTTGACAACTGTAAAGTTGACGCCTGTCTGACCGGCATGTACTGGAACTGGGGCCCGGTCTACGCCCGCATTACCGAAGAATCAATCGCCGGTACCTGGAAGGGCACGTCTGAGTATTTCGATACCGACAGTGGCGCGATGGGCCTGTTTGGTTTTATGGAAGGCCAGACTCCCCAGCCCGGTATCAAAGATTTGCCTGAAGAAGAAGTGCAAATGGTCAAGGATTTGCTGGATAAAATGCTCAAGGGCGAGTTTACCCGCTTTGACGTTTTCAAAGGGCCGATCAAAGACAATAAGGGCAATGTGGTGCTCGAAGATGGGGTGAGCCTGGAACAGGTTGACCTGGACGGCTTTAGCCAGTTTGGCGCTCCCTGCAAAACCTGCATGTACTGGTGGAATGAAAACATCACCGCCGAACTGCCTGAGTTGAACTAAACGCTAATTGAGTGCTTGATTGTTGGAGATTAGAGATGCTTAATCTCTAATCTCCAATCTCCTCGATGGGGCGAGGTCAAACGGGTTCGGCCTCGCCCTTTGTTTTAAGTGGAGCTTCCATGACCGAAACGCCTCTTGCTGTTGAAATGTCAGATATTGTCATCCGCTTTCCGGGTGTGCTGGCCAATGACCACGTTAATTTCACCTTAAAGCAGGGTGAAATCCACGCGTTGCTGGGCGAAAACGGGGCCGGCAAAAGCACCTTGATGAATGCGCTCTCCGGCCTGTACAAGCCTACCTCAGGGACCATCAAAATTTATGGGCAGACGGTCCATTTTAATTCCCCCAAAGACGCCATTGCCAAAGGGATTGGCATGGTTCACCAACATTTTATGCTGGTGCCCACCCAAACCGTCACCGAGAATATTTTGCTGGGCCTGGACGAACCCCGCTTTTTTCTCAATCTGCGGGCCTTCGATCAAAAAATTTTGGCCTTGCAGGAGCAGTTTGGGCTGCGGGTTGACCCAACGGCCAAAATCTGGCAGCTTTCGGTGGGCGAACAGCAGCGGGTTGAGATTCTCAAAACCCTCTATCGCGGGGCCAATATTTTGATTATGGACGAGCCGACGGCGGTGCTGGCCCCCCAGGAAATTGAGGAATTAATGGCGACGATGCGCTCCATGGTCGCCTCTGGTAAATCTATTATTTTTATCAGCCACAAGCTCCACGAAGTAACCGCCGTGGCCGACCGGGTAACGGTGCTGCGTAAAGGCAAAGTAACCGCCGAAGGTCAGAGCATGGCAGGTCTGACCAAAGCTGATCTGGCCCGCCTCATGGTCGGGCGGGGCGTTGTTTTTATGGTCAAGAAGACTCCTCATCAGCCGGGCGAGGTGGTTTTATCTACCCACAATGTAACCGCCGAGAACGACAAGGGTCGGCCGGCCTTGCGCGGCGTGTCGCTGGAAGTGCGCAGCGGTGAAATTTTAGGGATTGCCGGCGTGGCTGGGAATGGACAGAGCGAGTTGGCCCAGGTGATTACCGGCTTAAGGCCGTGCAGCGGCAGCATAAAAATTAGCGGCCAGGAAGTCAGCAACCGCCCGCCTATTGCTGCTATTCGCAGCGGTGTGGCCCATGTGCCCGAAGATCGCAGCAAAGTCGGCACCGCGCCCAACATGAGCATTACCGAAAATACTATTCTCAAAAGCTACCGCCAGCAGCCGGTGGGCGATGGTTGGACCATCAATTTTACCCACGCCCGCGAGCAGGCCCAGGGACTCAAAGAAAAGTACAATATTTTGGCCCCCAGCGTGGATATCCCGGCCCGCAAGCTCTCCGGGGGGAATCTGCAAAAGGTGATTCTGGCCCGTGAGATTTCGGCCAAACCGAAGTTGATGGTGGCGGTGCAGCCCACTCGCGGCCTGGATGTCGGCGCGATTGAAGCCATTCAAACGCTGCTGCTGGAGCAGCGCGAAGCCGGGGCCGCTATTCTGCTGATTTCGGAAGAGTTGGAAGAGTTGCTGGCCCTGAGCGACCGCCTGGCCGTTATTTTTGATGGTCAAATTATGGGCGTCGTCCCCACCGACCAGGCCGACATCAACGAAATTGGCCTCATGATGACCGGAAGTAAAAAAAAGGAGTAAGAAGTAGGGAGTAGGAAGTAAGGGATTTTATATCTGCCCCCTACTCCCTACTACTTACTACCTACTTCCTTTCAAGAAAGGATTGAAACAGCGCATGTCCACCCTATCCCCCACAAGCGAGGAAAAAAGAGGCTGGCAGTTTCCCTACCAACTCACCCTGGAAAAACGGGTTGAGGATGTACCCAGGTGGCTGCCGGCGGCCACTTCGATTGGCTCAGTGGTTATCGCCTTTATCATTAGCGGAATAATCCTCAAAATAATCGGCGGCGAGCCGCTTAGAGTGGCCGCGTTTGCCTTTGATGCCACCTTTGGCAGTTGGGGCGTGTTTTCAGATACGCTGGTGAAGGCGACCCCGCTGATTATGGTCGGGCTGGCCTGCGCGATTGCCTTTCAAATGAAGTTGTGGAATATTGGGGCCGAGGGGCAGTTTTATATCGGCGCTTTTGCCGCCACGATGGTGGTCATGGTGCCGCTCGTTCCGCCCGACAGCCCCAAAGTTGTCGTCATTGGGGCCATGCTGATCATGGGGCTATTGGGCGGCGCCGTCTGGGCCTTTATTCCCGGTTTCCTCAAGGCTCGCTTCAACATCAACGAAATCATTACCACCTTGATGCTTAACTACATTGCTATTTCCTGGAACAACTTCTTTATTTTTAATAACTGGAGCGACGCCGGCTTTCAAATGACGCCAACCTTTGAAAAAACGGCCTGGCTGCCTCGGCTGGCCGACTATGCCCGCGAATACCGCATCTTTTCCGGGATTACCCTGCACCTGGGGGTTGTTTTTGCCCTGATTGCTACGGTGATTGTGTGGTGGATTCTAGCCCGCAGCCGTTGGGGTTACGAAATCAAACTCATCGGCGACAATCCTAACGCCGCCCGTTATGCCGGCATCAACATCGCTCGCAACATTATTTTGGTCATGATGGTTTCCGGGGCGCTGGCCGGTTTAGCCGGAATGTCGGAAATTACCGGCGTGGTCCATCGCCTGCAAGAGCGTATTTCGCCCGGTTATGGCTTTACCGGCATCATTGTGGCCTGGTTGGCCAAACTGAACCCGTTTGCCGTTATCCTGGTTTCCATTCTATTTGGCGCGTTGATTCTGGCCGGGCGAGAGATTCAACCGGCGGGTTTATCTATGTTGCTGCAAGGGATCATCCTGTTCATGGTTATCAGCAGCGATGTGTTGCTGCGCTATAAAGTTCGTTTGATGAAACGGGAAGCGTGAGGAAGTGTCACGTTCCACGTTTCAAGTGTCACGTTATTTTAACTGGGAGGGTTAGACTCAGCTATGGACCCCATTATCATTCTCCACGCCGGCATGGCGACCGGGACAATTTTGCTGTTTGCGGCCATTGGCGAAATCTTTGCCGAGCGAGCCGGGGTGCTCAATTTGGGCGTCGAAGGGATGATGCTGATTGGGGCGATGACCGGCTTTAGCATCTCGCTCTCCACCGGGAATCCCTGGCTGGGTCTGGCCCTGGCCATGCTGGTCGGCGGGCTGCTGAGTTTGCTGCACGGGCTGGTGACCATTCATTTTCAAGCCGATCAGGTAGTCAGCGGCTTAACCCTGACCTTTCTGGGCACAGGGCTGGCCCTGGTTTTTGGCGAAGGCTTGACCGGCAAAAACCCGCCCCTGATCCCCGATTTTGACATCCCCGGCCTGGCCCTCATTCCGGTCATCGGCCCTATCTTTTTTGAAGATCACAGCCTGCTGGTTTACCTGGGCTACCTGTTCACCCCGCTGGCCTGGTATTACATCTACAAAACCCGGCCCGGCATGCACCTGCGCGCCGTCGGCGAGAAGCCGGAAGCGGCCGATACGATGGGCATCAACGTCTATGGGCTGCGTTATTTTTATGTGTTTGTCGGCGGCTGCCTGGCCGGCCTGGCCGGAGCGACCATCAGCCTGTCCGTGTCGCCCGGCTGGTACAGCGCCCAGACGACATCCGGCCAGGGCTGGATTGCCGTTGGCCTGGTTATTTTTGCCCAGTGGGACCCGGTTCGAGCGGCCATCGGAGCTTATCTCTTTGGGGCGCTGCGCCGGGGAATCCTGGATTTGCAGGGGCCGCGCACCATCTTTGGCCTGACCAATCCCTTTTTTGTTAACTCCAATTGGGGCTTCTTTTTACAGATGACCCCCTACATCCTGACTATCATTGCCCTGATTCTGGGCGCACGGGCCGTGGCTAAAAAACGCCTCGGCGCGCCGGCGGCGCTGGGCGTGCCCTACATTCGCGGCGAGCGGGGGTTGTAGACGACGCCAACCATCCAGCCTTCCAATCTTCCTTGCCAGTAGTTCATATGTTTACAAAACTCTTCTTTTCTTGCTTCCTCCTAATCGGCCTCCTCGGCTGTCGCGATGAGCGGGCCTGGACCAGCGCCGACTCCTGGTACAACCCGCCGCCCTCGGAAATTTATCCCCTCTCCGGCTGGCAAACGCTGGATTACACCCAGGTCTATCAAGTCACCGCAGCGCAGCAGCCGGCGGCAGAGGCGCTGCTAGAGAACGCCGCCATTTTGGAACTCACCCCGCAGCAGGCCGCCGAGCTGATCGGCCGGCCTCTGGGCGATCACCCCACCGCCAAACCTTACCTCGCCCGCGGCGTTTATTTGAATCAGGGCGGTTTTTCCGTTTATGTCAAAGACCGGCAGATCCTCGTTTCGCACAGCTCGCTGGGGCACGGGCCGGTGCCGATGAAACGGCAGGCGCTGGTACTGCAATTGAACCAGTTTCCCCAGGAAGTATTTGTGACCTGCTCGATGGCGGAGTAGGCAGCGTGATACGTGATGCGTGATACGTGAAAAGTCACGCGTCACGTATCACGCATCACGTTCCTCCCCTCTCCCAACCTCCCCCACCGGCTTTGACGCCTGCGCCGGCAGGGTTATAATTCCCCAATGTTCTGTCAATTACAGGATTGATTTAACTGACATTTGAGAATTTCGGAAACTCGAATAGGGCTTCTCTGGCGGAATTCGTCCGGCGATAAAGTCGCCGGACTATTCCACAGCGCCCGATGAATCGGGCTTTAAGCCGGGTTGACCCGGCGCTGTTCCCTAGCCCTGGCATTCATGCCGGGGCGATTCAGCAAAGCAAAACAGTCCCGAACGTTCTCGACATTTATGTGTGAGGATACACTGCATGAAACTATTCCATCTTTTAGGGAGTCTTGTCCTGCTTTCGGCTATAAGCCTGACGGCTTGTAACGCCGAACAACCCGCTCCCGCCCCCCCTACCGCGACGCCGGTTTCCTTTTTGACCCAACCCGAAGCCACCCCCACGCCCGTCGTTGAACCCGCCAGCGCCGCCACCACTGAACCCCTGCCGCCCCCCTCGACCTCAACGCCGACGCCTGCGCCAACCCTGCCCCCTGAGCCGACGGCAACTAACACCCCTGTCTCAACCGCCACCTCCCTGCCTTCGCCCACACCCATTCCCGCGCCTCAGGTAACTGTGCCCGATAGTTCGACCACGGCCATCAATGTCCGTTCCGGGCCGGGCACGGCTTACCCGGTGGTGGGTCAATTTAACCCCGGCCAGACGGCTCCGGTCACAGGCCGCAACGCCGAGCAAAGCTGGTGGCAGGTCAGCCTGGCCGATAACAGCCTGGGCTGGGTGTTTGGCGAGTTGGTCCAGCTTTCCGGCAGCAGCGAGGGCATCCCGGTGGCCGAAGCGCCGCCCCCTCCGCCGACGGCTACGCCTGTACCGGAGGCTGAGGCTGAGGCCAAGGTGGAGGCGGAGGAAGGGAGTCAAGAGCCGCAAACGCCGGAGGAGTTGGAGGGTCAACTACGCTGCGGCAAAGATTTCTGTGTAACCTACCAGGCCATGGTGCCCATCTGGGAAAACGGCGGCTGCATTGGCAACCACAGCATCTACGTGACGGTGCTGCAAGGCCCGCCGCCGGGCACGCCGCTGGATGGCGTGGTTATCGGCGATACTTTCAACAATATCGAGGTCGCTTCGGGCGATAAAGGGCCAGGCACAGCCGAGGTGACGCTGTGGATGAACAGCATGTCCTTGAAGGTCAAACGGCACATTGACGGCACCCCCTACACCAGCGAGGAAAGCTTCAGCTTTACCTCCCACGACGAACTCATCCCCGCCGAAGTGCTGGCCGCCAACGGCTACTGCGACGGCAGCGTGGAGAAGTGCCGCTGGGCGCAGCAAAATAATCAAGTCTGCCGCGGGCATTACTCCTATCGGGTGACGTTTCATAAATTTGATTGAGGAGACGAGGAGGCGTGAGGCGAGGAGGCGAAGAATCGAATCGCCTTCTCGCGTCCTCGCCTCACTTACCTTCCCGATTGGAGATGGGGTCCAAAGCTTGCATTGATCTTTCCAAACCGATTGACGTTAGCCCGGCCAGAATTATTCACCGAGTTTCTTTTTTGAATTTCTGCCCCTGAAAAATGCCCCTTCGCTTGTTTGAAAAATTTCTCAACGCCCGTTACAATATATTATGGTAACTGCTCAACCATGTCATTTCGACCGCAGGGAGAAATCCCCGATACCTTACTTTTACATGTTGTACCCTGGGGATTTCTCGCTCCTTCGTGGCTCGAAATGACATGAGCCTAAGTAGTTCGACAATGTTAAATTAACATAAGCTATAGATTAGCTCACGGATGAACACGGATAAACACAGTTTTTTGCTGTTTTTAAGCCTTATCTGTGTAATCTGTGTTAATCCGTGAGCCATTATTTGAAATGTAACATTGTCGAAGTAGCAACATATTTGTCAGTTTTGCTCAAAGCCGAGGGAGGTTATGGTGATGAGGTATATCTCAGCCAGTCAAACTGCTTGGGGAAAATTTATCAGCCGCAAGGGTCTATCACCCCCCAGCAGGCGGCGAACTACGGTTTACCCGCTTCTTCTCCTCTTCCTCAGCCTTAGCCTCAGCCTTAGCCTTTTTTCCCCCGCCTACAGTCAAGAATCGCCCATCACCGCCTCTGTCAACCACACCCACTTTTCCACCGATGAACTGGTCATTTTAACCGTCAGCGTCACCGACGACTCGGCCTTGCAGCCCCGGCCTATTTTGCCCCAGTTGGACGGCCTGGTGGTGGTTGACATGGACCTGGCCACCGACGTGAGCCTGGTCAACGGCAAAATTCAAACCGAGGTCCATTACACCTACCGCTTGCAGCCGCGCCGCACCGGCACCCTGACTATTCCGCCGGTCACGGTTAAAATTGACAACAAAATTTACCGGGCCGCGCCCATCTCGGTTGAAATAACCCAGGGCGCGCCGCCCGCGCCGGCCGCCGGCAATGCCGTCAGGCCGGCCAACATCTCGCCCCCGGCGGTGTTGAAAGGGCAAGACTTTTTCATCGAAGCCCAGGTTGACCCGCCCAGCCCCTACCTGGGCCAGCAAATTATTTACACCTTCCGTTTTTACCAGGCCATCAAAATTTACCGCCAGCCGCAGTACGATGGCCCTTTGTTTATCGGCTTTGAAACCATGGGCCTGCCGGTGCGCGAATACAATCTCGACGCGGCGGGCCGGACCTACCTGGTCAGCGAAATCCGCACGGCCCTGTTTGCCAAGAGCGCAGGCCGTATTACCATCAGCCCGGCCCGGCTGATGTTTCCCGGCAACATTTATGAGGAGCCGGTCGAGCTGTACACCGAGCCGGTCACCGTCGAGGTCAAGCCCCTGCCCGACAATGCCCCGCCCGGTTTCAGCGGCGCTGTCGGTCAATTTACCATGGAAAGTTCGTTCAGCCCGCAAGTGGCCGTGGTCAACCAGCCCTCGACCTTTCTGCTGGCCGTGACCGGCGTGGGCAATATTCCCCTGCTGCCGGAACCCCTCTGGCCCGACCTGACCGGCTGGCGCATGTATGACTCCCTCTCCAGCCTGACCACCGAAACCGGAGAAGACGGCCTGATGACCGGCACCCGCGTCTTCGAGCGGCTGGTGGTGGCCGACCAACCCGGCGACTTTACCCTTCAGCCGGCCACGTTTATCTACTTCGACCCGCTGGCGGCGGAGTATCGCACCATCTCCAGCCAACCGCTGACGGTCAAAGTAATCCCTGTGCCCACCCCGGATCCGAACATCACGCCGGCCCCCGCCCCGGCCAACACGCCGGTGGCCGCGCTAACCGCAACCACGCCGATGCCGGCCGACCCGATAGTGAATCCGGGTTTGGTGGTTTCACCAGACACGGTCCAGCGAGTCACCTTGCCGGCGCTTTTTCTGCTGCTGGGTGGGCTGTGTGGGGCGCTGCCGCTGGCGGTAGCGCTGGGGGCCGGTGGGTTGTGGTGGTGGCAGCGCCGTCGCCGCCCGCTGGTGATCGCGCCCAAACCCCGCCCCGAGCTAAAAGGGCTGCGCCAGCCGCGGCACAGCCTCCACCCCAGTTTGGCGGCGGCCATGCGCGGCCAGGATGATAATTACAAGGTGGTCGGCCTGGCTTTGCAGCAGTACCTCGGCGCCGCGCTGCATACGCCGGTGCAAGGCTTGACTCGCACCGAACTGGCCCGCCGCTTACGGGGGGCCGGTCTCAACGAGGCGCTGATCGAGCGGGTGGAAGCCTGTCTGGCCCAGAGCGAAATTGGCCGTTACGGTCCGCCCAGCGACGACGCCGGCTGGGGCCTCATGGCCGAAACCGAGGCCCTGCTGCGCGAGTTGGAAGAAGTGTTGGGGAAAGTTTAGCAGTTACGTTGGGATAATTCCTCCCTATAGCCCCAATCGTTCAAATGGGGTAACTGCTCAGGCATGTCATTTCGACCGAAGGGAGAAATCTCTGATGTCTGTGTAGTGCTGTAAGGATTTCTCGGCCTACAGCCTCGAAACCTGTCCTGAGAACTTCCTGAGCTTGTCGAAGGGCCTGTCGAATGGATGACATGAGGGCTGAGCAGTTACCAAATGGGGATAAGTCACGCCTAATGTGAGATTCCCCGCGTATTTGACGACGCCTCACACCTATTATAACATAAAAACGGGAACCTTGAACTTAAATTTAACCTCAAACCGTTGAGATGATGCTTGTCATCAAAAGCGATGATATTTGTTACTAACCCACCTGGAAAGAAACTGATATGATGAGAGGGTAGTATTGCAAATTGTGTGTAAAAACCTGATTCCCTTGAGAGGGATGAGCAAATTACACAACTTTCGACATACCGCCCCATCATCAGTATTTCGGCCAGTGTTTTGGAAACAGACCGGGAGCATTGCCTGGCCGCGGGGGCCAATGCCTTTATCTCTAAACCTATCCGCCAGGAAGAGTTACTGGCCCAACTGGGCCGCCAGTTACAGCTAACCTGGATGTATGAACAGCCCTCGCTTGAGCCAGTCGAGGCGCTCCAGATTGACTTGCCCCGCGAAGAAGTGGAGCTACTCTACAGCCTGGCACAGCGGGGACGCATCCCGGAAATTCGGACGCGGCTGGACGAGTTGGAACAACGCCGACCGGAATATCAAGCCTTTGTCGCTCAACTACGCCGGCTGGCCCGGCACTACCGCAGCAAAGATATTCAAACTTTACTAGAATCCTACCGCCAGGAGTAGAGGCAGCGTGAAAATCGAAAAACCTGACAAACATCACCTCTTGATTGTAGATGACACCCCCGCTGATGTTGACATATTATTGGAATATCTGGGCCAGGTTGACTTTGAGATTACCATAGCCGAAGATGGGGAACGAGCGCTCGAACTCAGCCAGGCTGAGCCGCCCGATTTGATCCTGTTGGATGTGTTCCTGCCGGGAATGGATGGCTTTGAAACCTGCCGCCGCTTGAAAGCCAATGACCTGACTAGAGAAATCCCCGTTATTTTTATGACCGCCTTGATGAGAAGAGAAGGCCAACTCAAAGCATTTGAAGTGGGCGGGGTAGACTACATCACCAAGCCCATCGAGCAGGGCGAGGTGCTGAGCCGGGTAAAAACTCACCTGGCCCTCCGCCACATGCAAAAAGAACTTGAGGCCCAAAACGCGCAGTTGCAGCAAGAAATTGCCGAGCGCCAGCACATGGAAGAGGCGCTACGGCAAGCTCAGGCCGAACTGGAACGGCGCGTGGAAGCGCGCACCCTTGAACTCAAACAAACCAATGAACATCTGACCAAACAAATAGAGGAACGCAAGCGGGTTGAGGCAGCGCTGCGCCAATCCGAAGAACGCTATCGCCACCTGGTCGAATACGCGCCGGATGTGGTTTACACCGTTTCGCCGGAGGCAACACTAACCTCGCTTAACCCCGCTTTTGAAAAGGTTACGGGCTGGTCACGCGAAGAGTGGCTGGAGCGCCCTTTTGGGCCGCTGCTTCATCCCGAAGATCTCCCCGTGGCCTTGACAGTCCATCAGCAGATGCTGCAAGGAGCAACCATACCGATTTTCGAGCTGCGTATTCGCACCAGGCAGGGGGGCTATGTGGTGGGAGAATTTATTACCACGCCGCTCTGGCACGAGGAGAGGGTGGTCGGGGTGTTAGGGATTGCCCGCGACATCACCGACCGCAAACGGGCCGAGGAAGAAATCCAGCGCCGCAATCGGGAACTGGCCTTGCTCAACCGCGTCATCGCCGCTTCGGTTACCGAAACAGAGCCGGAGGCCATTCTCGAAAAAACCTGTCGTGAGTTAGCCCTGGCCTTCGATGTGCCCCAAGCGGCAGCGGCCCTGCTCAATGCCCAGAAAACCGAGGCGGTGACAGTGGCCGAATACTTGCTGCCCGGACGCCCCAGCGGCCTGGGCGACATCATCCCTGCGGCGGATAATCCTTCATTCCAATATTTACTCAGGTATAAAACGCCCCTGGTAGTGGAGGATGCTCAAACCGACCCGCGCCTGGCCGCCGTTCACGATTTGGTGCAGCGGCGCGGCATAGTCTCGCTGCTGCTTGTCCCACTGCTTATTGACGGTGAGGTAATAGGTAGTTTGGGCCTGGATGCCATCGAACCGCGCCACTTTTCGGCTGAAGAAGTCAATTTGGCCGAGAGTGTGGCTAAACAGGTATCCGGGGTGCTGGCCCGGCTCCGGCTCGACCAGGAGCGCCAGCGCCTGGAGGCGCAGTATCATCAGGCCCAAAAAATGGAAGCCATTGGCCGGCTGACAGGTGGGGTGGCTCACGATTTCAACAATATCTTAACCGTTATCCTGGGCAACTGTAGTTTTATCCTCGATGACCTGGAACAGGGGCACCCCTTGCGCCAGGATGCTGAACAAATTGAAAAAGCGGCGGAACGGGCCGCCTCGTTAACCCGCCAACTCTTGGCCTTTAGTCGCCGCCAGGTCCTCCAGCCCAGTGTTTTAGACCTCAACCACATTGTGACTAATATTGAAAAGATGTTGCGCCGTTTAATTGG
The DNA here is from genome assembly GCA_015075405.1 of Anaerolineales bacterium. Taxonomy (GTDB): domain Bacteria; phylum Chloroflexota; class Anaerolineae; order 4572-78; family J111; genus DSQQ01. The sequence goes on along the minus strand of JABTUK010000005.1, from coordinate 501,259 downwards.
TGAGGATATTGACCTGGTGACTGTGCTCGAACCGCAGCTTGGGCCGATCAGAGCGGATGCCAGCCAGATTGAACAGGTGATTGTGAATCTGGTAGTGAATGCCCGCGATGCGATGCCGGAGGGTGGCAAGGTAACTATCGAAACGGCTAATGTCTATCTGGATGAGGAGTACATCCGCCGGCATATTGATATAGTGGCCGGCCCCTATGTCATGCTGGCGGTGAGCGATACCGGCCTGGGCATGGATGCAGAAACTCAGGCCCGCATCTTTGAACCTTTCTATACCACAAAAGAAATGGGCGAAGGGACGGGCTTGGGCCTGGCTATGGTGTATGGCGTGGTTAACCAAAGCGGCGGCCATATTTGGGTCTACAGCGAGGTGGGACACGGCACAACCTTTAAAGTTTATCTGCCGCGCATCGAGGCCAGCGCCGAGGACATTGAGCCAAAACGAGCCGCCGTCGAAGCGGGCCGGGGTTGGGAAACCATTTTGTTGGTGGAGGATGAAGATATGGTTCGTGACCTGGCTCAACGGGCGCTGTTTAATAAAGGATATAAGGTATTGACAGCCAAGCACGGGGAGGAAGCCCGCCAAATCTGCGCCACCTATCAAGGCCCCATCCATCTGCTGTTGACCGATGTGGTGATGCCGGGGGGGATGAGTGGGTCTCAGTTAGCTAAAACTTTGGTCTCGCTGCGCCCGGAGATGAAAGTGCTATACATGTCAGGCTATACTGAGAACGCTATTGTGCATCATGGCGTGTTGGATCCAGGTATCGCTTTTTTGCCAAAACCTTTTGTGCCGGATGATCTGGTCTACAAGGTTCGCGAAGTTTTGGAGACGAGGGAAGAAGCTAACCGCCCCTAAGCAGTTCTCAACAGATAACTGCTCAGTCATGTCATTTCGACCGTAGGGAGAAATCCCCGATACCTTACTTTTATGTGTTGCGCCCTGGGGATTTCTCGCTCCTTCGTCGCTCGAAACCTGTCCTGAGCCTGTCGAATGGATGACATGAGCCTGAGTAGTAACCTCAACAGATAACTGCTTGAGTACGCGCCGGCGACTGGTAACGACAGTCAAACCCGCGCCACCACAATGGTGATATCATCGTGAGGCTCCGCTTCACCCACATAAGCGGCTATTTCCGTTTTGAGATACTCAAGCATTGCTGCGGCGCTGGAGGTTGGCCCAGTAATAATAGCCTGCTCCAATCGTTCAAAGCCAAACATTTCAGACCTGCTGTTATTCGCTTCGACCAGGCCATCAGTGGTTAGAATGATCATGTCACCTTTTGCCAGCAAATGCCTGATTTCCTGATAGCCCATTTGCGCGCCCAACCCTTGCCCCAGGGCAAACCCACCAATAGCCGCCCATTCGACTGAACCATCGGCGTGTTTGAGATAAGGGGGAATACAACCTGCGTTGACGGCTTTCAACATAGGGCGAACGGTGTTAATGCCCACCAGCTCCACATAGCAGAGCGCGCAATTCTGACGCCGGGATTTGGTATAGGGCAGCAGGGCTTGATCCAGATAGACCAAAAGTTTTGCGGGGGTTAATTTCAGTGATAGGGCAGCGTCAAATTGTGACAGGCTGGTGGCCATAAGCAAGGCCGCCGACACGCCCTTGCCTGACACATCGCCTACGGCTAGAATATACTTACTCAACAAGACTCTGGCCTGGGTGGAGGCATGATAGGCATAAAAATCCCCGCCGACTTCAAAGGCGGGTTGGGTATAACAGGCCACCTCCAGATCAGGCCAACGGGGGGTCGGTGGGGGAAGCAGGCTTTGCTGTATCTCTCGCGCCAGAACCAGGTCGCTCCGCAAACGGTCAGCCATTAATCGCTGGCGGTCTTCGCTTTCCTTGAGAGCCTGTTCAAGCCGTTTGCGTTCGGCAATTTCATAGGCCAACTGCTGCTTGAGGGTTAATAACTGTTGACAACTCGTTTCCAGAGCAGGGTTAACCGCGTTATGTTCAGGCTCACCCGGCTGAACTTGTTGATATAAGTCCTGGCTAAGCGGGTTACTGGGCGGACGGCTCCCGTCAACAGACATCTTTTTCCCTTCGACTAAACAGGTGGCTCCCGCCTGTTACAGCCAGAAGTTTACCTCCAAATCCTCAAAAAACAAAAACCAATCTTCCAGCCTTCGAGCCAAAGGCCCCCTATGGGCAATCTTCCTGGATTATCGAGATTACCGATTTTGAAGATCAAAACTCATCAGGTCTTAAAGAGCTTTAGGATCTCGCCGTAAAGTGAGTAATTCCTTTACTTCCGCCAAATCAAGAAACGACGCCCGCAGTTCAGGATCACCCACATTACTGGCGATAGTCTCGACGATTTCCTGCGCTTGCCGGCGCAGCCGAGTGGCTTCACCGGGATCGGTTTCAAGCTGGCTGAGAGCCAACAAGATTTGCCACAGCATCCGGCGCGAACCGAGGGCTTCGGCCTTAGCCTGGGCTTCGAGCAGGGTCTTTCGGGCCGCTTCAGGTTGGCCCATGGCCCCAAAGATTTGTCCGCGCAGGTACAGCACCTCTGCAATATGCACTCGCAAGTCCGAATGACTCAGGATTGTCAGCAGGGTCTCCGTTGCGGCCAGAGCGCGCGCATAGTTGCCTTGCCTGAGGGCCAGTTCAGCCTCGGCCAGAAAGATAACCTGGAATAAGAGGGGGGCGCCTGGCCGGTTGAACTCTTGTTTGCCCTGCTCAATGGCAGCTTCGGCTTCGGCGAACCGGCCTTGCTGCACCTGGAGCTGAGCCAGTTTGGTGAGAACATAGGGGCGGAAAATAGGCATGTGCGTTTCGGCCACGGTCAGGGCCTGGTGGATCATTTCCAGGCCCTGTTCAATCGCGCCCAGGCTGCCATAGACAGCCGCCAGGTAAGTGCGGGTGAGAACCTGGGGGGTGAGGTAATTAGCCAAGTCGCCCAGGCGCAAACATTCCTGCATGATGGCCATGGCTTGATCGGGTTGGCCGCGATCCCAATAAACATAACCAATCGAAATCTTGCTATAAGACTGCCCCCATAAATTAGCGATAGCCTGGCTGATTTGGTAGGCTTCGCCGGCCAGGGTTAGGGCCAGAGAATAGTCGCCGCTGTCAATGGCCATGCCGGTAGCCCCAGATAAACTGTCGGCCAGCATAGGCAGGTTGTTCAGGGCGCGCCACAAGTCGCTGGCCTCAGCCAAAATCGCCCTGGCCTGGCTCACACGGCCGCTAAGCCAATAACATAAGCCCAAATTGTTAAGGATGAAAGCCCTCTGCTCAGGCAAGTCGAGATCGCGGACCAGGGCCAGTGCTTGTTCGCCGCAGGCAATGGCTTGCGGCAAGCGGTTGGCATGGGTGTGGAGGTTCATCAACCCCCACAAAATTTTAGCCTCAGCCGCCTTGTCGCCCAATTCGCGGGCCAGGTTGAGCGCTTGTTCCGCCAGGGTTTCCCCCTGAACCGCGTTAAGCGACGGGGAGGGGATAGACTGGAGCGCGGCCTGGGCCATCAAGGCGGCCAGCTTCATTGCTGGCGTATACTGCCGGGCGATAATCTCCATTTCCTCATAAACAGCCCCGGCCTGCTCAAATTGACCATGCAGTTCCAGCGCCCGACCCAAATGCAGATAAAGGCGCTGGCAAACGGCGCTCTCTATCTGTGCCGCCCCAGCCGCCAAAAGCCGGCGGGCGGTTTCGTAGTGGGTTATCGCATCACCGGCGGCAAAAAGGTGGAGCGCCGCATCGCCGGCGGCCAGGCTGTAAAAAAAAGCCTGCTCGTCCATCCCCGCCGCCAGGGCGTGATAAGCCAGGCGAGCCGGGTCGCCCCCCTGGAGCGCAGTTACGGCCCGGCGGTGGAGCACCTGCCGGCGGGCGGCGCTGGTTTCCCCATAAATCACCTCCCGAATTTTATCGTGAGCAATCAGGTAGGCTTGACCGGCCTGATGCGGGTCAAGCAACAGGCGTTTAGCCACCAATTCTTCCAGCGCGTCCACCCCGGCCATTTCCTCTATCCCGGACATCTCAGACAGTTGCCTGAACGTGGCGGCCTGCCCCAGCACAGCGGCGGCGGTGAGCATGGCCGTTGCGGGCGGAGTCAGCCGGGACAGCCGATCCAGAATCGCTTCGCGCACGCTGGTGGGAATGAGCCGGGGCAGCGGAAAATGGCCGGTGGTTTCGCCAGCCAGCGTCCGCCACTGGAGTCGTTGGACGCCCTCGGCGGTGTGATAGGGGATCAACACCTTCTGTTCCAGCAAGGCTTTGATCGTCTCGACCAGGTAAAGTGGCTGCCCGCCCGTTTCGGTAAACAGGGCCTGAGCAAAGGTGTTGAATTTGGGGGGCGACAACTCCTCCCCAGCTGCCGGGGTGGGTTGGCCGCCCCTTACCTGTCCGGCTTCCAACGAGGCCACCAGGGCCAGCGTGTCTTCAATGGTCAGCGGAGCCAACGTCAATTGGGTCACGGCCAGCTTGGCTTTAAGGCGGGTGAACCACTGCTGCACACTGCTTTTTTCTACCAAGGCCACATCGCGCGCGCAGAGCAGCAGCAAGATAGGCGCCTTGTGCTCCGTCCAGTGCGATGCCGCGTAATGCAAAGCATCTAACGAAGCCACATCAGCCCACTGAATATCGTCAATAAAAAGTAATAACGGCGCGCGTTGGGCTAGAGCCTGTCCCAAACGGGTGATAGACTCCAACAGGCGGCTTTGCGCCGTAGCTTCGTCCGGCTGGGGTTGCGGTAACTCAGGATAACGGTCGCGCAGTTCGGGCAAGAGCCGGCTCAACTCGGCCAACCAGGTTATAGAGAGTAGGTCAACCGGCGTCTGTTCCTGGTCCAGACGATGGCGCAGCAGTTGGGCCAGGGGCTGATAGGGCAGCTCGCCCCCGGTTTCAAAGGCGCGACCCGGCAGCACCTCGGCCCCCTGGGCAGCGGCCCATTGTAGAAACTCCCCGGCCAGGCGCGTCTTACCGATACCGGCTTCACCCAGCAAGATGACCACCTGGGGCTGCCCCTGGCTCGCGGCGTGGTAAGCTGCCGTCAAGCGCCTGAATTCCTCGGCCCGGCCCACAAAGCCGAGATCAGCCGGGGTGGGGGTCTGGGGCGCTCGGGCGCTCGGTTGTTGAGTGGGCCTGCTGGCCCTAATGCGCGCCGCCAGGCTCTCGATTTCGGGCGCGGGTTGGCCGCCAAATTCGGCGGCCAGCATCTGGCGGTAGGCTTCGTAAACCTGCAGCGCCGCGGCCCGGTTGCCCCCGGCAAAATGAAGCTGCATGAGGCGCTGCGGCGCAGCCTCGCCATAAGGGTCGTGAACCCGCCAGCGGGTGGCCGTTTCCAGCCCGGCCGGCAGGTCGCCCGCCTCAAACTGCCACTGAGAAAGAGCGTCAAAGATCAGGTTCAGCCGGCTATGCCAGACTTCCCTCTGTAAACTGACCCAATCATCAAAGTCGGGCGTATCGGCCAGAGAGAAGCCCTCCAGAAAATCACCGCGATAGAGGTTTGCCGCCCTTTGGAGCTGGCCGATGGCCCGCTCTCGCTCCACCGGGCCGGGTTGCGGCTGAATCAGGTCAAGGGCGGCCTGGAGGGTATGCAGGTCAAGCTCAAAATCGGCCTGAAAATCAAAGCCGAGGGACTGCGGCTCGACCATGAGGTAATCGGTCTCGAAGCCAGCCATCACCTCGCGCAGGTAAGCCAGGGTCGTCCGTAGCATCCCCCGCCCCCGTGTCGCGTCACTCTCCGGCCAAAAGAGCGTGGTCAGTTTCTCCCGGCTGTGGCTTCCGCCCTCGGTGGTCAGGTAGATGAAAAGGGCTAAGGCTTTGCGGGTGCGAAAGGTAAGCGGCTGATCGGCATAACTAATCTCCGGCGTGCCCAACCAGGTCAGGCGGAGCCGATTAATTTTCTGCTGACTCTCTTTTCCCACGCTTTTTCCCACGTTTTTCCCACGCTCACTGTTTATACTGCTTATTAAAAAAGAGGCTCATCTGTAGTGCGTGTACCAATAAAGCCTATAGCAAAGCCAATCATATTTTCAAAACTTAAACATGAAAGGATCTAAACAATGACACTCACTAAAACCATCCAAACCATCCAGGCCGAGTACGCGGGCCTCAATGAGGCCATCAGCTCCTTGACGGCTGAGCAAACCCGGCTGCAACACCGGCTCGTTGCGCTCAATTTGGTGCATCAATTCAAGCAGCACGGCGTGGTCGTGTCCCAACCCATCTGGCATGCTCCCGGTGTGGGACTTAAGATTGAGGCATAAATATAGTTCTCCGGAAAATTTTTCGGCTACTGAAACAGGTAGCAGGGTAGCAAAGTAGCAAACTTGTTACCTGCTACCCTGCCACTTGCTACCTTGATTGTTGGGAAAGAATTTTTCTGGACACTTGTATGTAACTTGACCCCCATTATACACGAAGGAGGTGACGATGTCAGAAAAAAACCTGGTCCTTGTTCAGCATTTCTATGAGGACGTTTTTGCTGCTGGAAAAATGAATAGCGCCGCCATTGACCACTATTTAGCCGCCGATTTTGTCGGCCACGACTTGCCGCCGGGTCTGAACGGGCGCGAAGGATTCAAAAAATTCGTCGGCATGTTGGCGACCAGCTTTAGCGATACAACCCGAATCGAAGCTCACGAAATTATCGGTAATGGCGACAAAATTGTGGTGCGCTGGTCAAGCACAGCCAGACACACCGGCGAGTTCATGGGCATCCCGGCGACCCACCAACGGATTACGCTGAAAGGAATTGACATCTTCCGCCTGGCCGAAGGTAAGATTGCCGATTTATGGCAGGAAATGGACATATTGGGTATCTTGCAGCAGATAAGCGGCCCCCTTCCGGGCGAATCAAGCGTTGAGGAGGTTTACCGATGTTAATAGCCATATTCAATACTGTAGTTTAGCCCCTTGCGGGCGGGCACAAGGCCCTATGCTACGGCCTTATTTAAAAAGTATTGGAGCTATATCTCAATTAATTGATTATGTATCAAGAAAGGGGAAAAAATATTATGTCTACTCTAAAAAGGAAACAAGCCCTTTTATGGGGCCTGGCGATCGTGCTGGTCGCCCTGAGTATCATTGAAGCCCTGCCAGGAATAGGGAAACGCAACTTCGAGATCACTCCAAGAGAAGGAGGCAGGGCCGTGACCTCGGGCCTGGAGATCATTTCCGGCAATATTCGACCGGCGATCTTTGGACCGGTGCAGGAGCCGGCCTTATTAGCAGGCGCCAGCCGCAAAGCGGCCAGGACCGAGGTCTCAGTCTAACCCGGCCGGTGCTCACCTATCGCGTCAGTTCAAAGATGGCACACCTATAGACCAGCCTTCGTCAAAGGTGACGGGGGCTGACCAGCAGTCAACTGAATCATTGCTCTAACAAATAACTTTAACTCTTTATCAAATTAAGAGAGACCATTTAAGGATATCAACCATGCAAAGTAATGAATTAATTCCAACGATAACCGCTGAACTTCCAGCGGTCGAGGAACTTGCCGCCAAGCTCAACGGCCAACTCATTCGCCCCGGCGACGCTGCCTATGAGGAGGCCCGCCGGCTCTGGAACGGGCGGATAGACAAATACCCGGCCTTGATCGCTCGCTGCCGCACAACCCAGGATGTGGTGTTGGCTGTCAACTTTGCCCGTGATCACCACTTAACCGTAGCCATCCGGGGTGGCGCACACAATACCAATGGCTTTGCCAGCGCCAATGACGGCCTGGTGATTGACCTATCGGCTATGAAAGGGGTGCAGGTTGACCCCACCACCCGCATCGCCCGCGCCGAACCCGGCGTAAAGATTGGCGAATTTATCCGGGCCACCCAGCAGTATGGCTTGATTGCGCCCACCGGCATCTGTTCCGATACCGGCATCAGCGGTTCCACCCTGGGCGGCGGTATCGGCTGGCTGATGGGCAAACACGGCCTGGCCATTGATAACGCCCTGTCTTTTGAGCTGGTCACTGCCGATGGCCGGCTGCTCAAGGCCAGCGCCGCTGAAAACGCGGATCTATTTTGGGGGCTGCGCGGCGGCGGCGGCAACTTTGGCATCGTCACCGCCTTCGAGTACCAACTCCACCCGTTGGGCCAGGTGTTGGCCGGGATGGTCATCCATCCCCTGGCCAGGGCCAAAGAAGTACTGGATTTTTATCGGGATTTCGGCCGCACCATCCCTGATGATATGGGCGCCGAGGCCTTTCTGGCGACGGTACCTGAGGTCGGTCCGGCAGTCATTATCATGGCGGGATACTTTGGCGACGATTTGGCGGAAGGAGAGCGTTTATTAGCGCCCCTGCGCCGGTTTGGGCCGCCGCTGGTGGATCTGATTCAGCCGATAGCTTACCCTGACTTTGTCTCGATGCTCGACCCGCTTGCCCCGGTGGGCCGCCACTATCACGAATCGGCCTACTCGGTCAAACAGTTCAGCGATGAGGCGCTCGCCACCCTCATCGCCCGGGCCGAACAGATGACGTCGCCCTTCTCGGTCACCATCATTCACCACATTCATGGGGCGGCCACGCGGATTGCGCCTGAGGCGACGGCCTTTGCCCTGCGCGAGCCGCATTATATCGTCATTCACACCGCCGCCTGGGAGGAAGGCCCGGCCGAGCCGCATATTGCATGGGGGCGGGCCTCCTATGCCGCGATGCAGCCATTTGCCAGCCCGGGCCTGTATGTGAATTTCATCATGGGCGAAACAGAAGAGGCTGTCCGCGCTTCTTACCGGACCAACTATGACCGGCTGGCCGCTTTGAAGCGCAAATATGACCCAACCAACTTCTTCCGCCTGAACCAGAATATCAAACCGGCTGTGAAAGTTTAGCTTTGATTGCGGGTCATAAAACCTTGCCCCATCTCGTTCCCAAACTGAGTTTGGGAACGAGATGGGGCAAGGAAAAGTTTAGCGTTGAAACACAGTTACCGCCGATAAACGCTGATTAAAGGGAAAAAAGATGAACACAAAACATTTTGAAGCTATAGGACGTTACCAGCCAGGTTCGGCCACGATTGACCTGTATGGTGATCTGACGGTTCACGCGGCAGAGGCGCTCGATGCGGCCTATACGGCGCTGGCAAGCCAAAACCCCGGCGTTATCTTCTTCAATTTCGCCGGGGTGGATTATCTGAACAGCACCGGTATCGCCCTGCTGATCAGCCTGGTGGCGCGAGCGCGGCAAAGCTCCCATACCTTGATGGCTTATGGCTTGCGTCCGTTTCACGCTGAACTATTTCAATTGGCCGGCTTGCATGCATATATGCCCATTCTATCCGATGAGAATGTCATTGCGAGGCCGTAGGCCAAAGCAATCCCTGTCTGCGGGGTAGGCGACTGCTTCGCCTGCGGCTCGCAGTGACATGACAGTTATTTTAAGGAGTTATGAGCATGATTTACGATTCGATTGTCATCGGCGCGGGCCAGGCCGGATTGGCTACGGGCTATCATCTGCAACAGGCCGGACTGCGTTTTCTGCTCCTCGAAGCGGGCGACGAGCCGGGGGGTTCCTGGCCCCACTTCTACGATAGTCTATCGCTCAATTCGACCGCGCGCTACTCGTCGCTGCCGGGCCTGCCTTTTCCCGGCCAGCCCGACCGCTATCCCCGGCGCGACGAGGCCGTGGCTTATCTCCGCAGCTACGCGGCCCATTTCGCTTTGCCGATTGTGACCGGAGCGCGGGTAGTCAAAATTGAGCGTGCAGGCCGCTTCTTTCGGATCGTCACCGCCGACAAAGGTTGCTTCAGAACGCGGACAGTGGTGGCCGCCACCGGCTTTTTCGGCCGGCCCAATATGCCTGACCTTCCCGGCCAGGGGCAGTATCGCGGCCAGGTTCTCCATGCGGCTGAGTATCGGAGACCAGAGCCATTTCACCGGCAGCGGGTCGTAGTGGTCGGTGGGGGCAATGCCGCCGTACAAATTGGGGTGGAGTTGGCTCAGGTCGCCCGCGTCACCCTGGCCACGCGACACCCGATTCGCTATCTACCGCAGCGGATGCTGGGGCAAGATATTCACTTTTGGTTAAAGTTCAGCGGCCTGGACCGCACCCAATGGTTGGACGAACAGAGTATGCCGGTCTTCGATACCGGCAAATATCGGACGGCGCTAGCGGCGGGCCGGCCTGACCAGCGGCCTATATTCGAGCGATTCAGCGCAGATGGCGTTATCTGGAGCGATGGCCGCCATGAAAAAGTGGATGCCGTTATCTTTGCCACCGGCTACCGGCCTCACCTGGCCTATTTAGCCGAATTGGGCGCATTGGATGAAACCGGACGCGCCCGGCAGAGCCGGGGTGAGAGCACCGCCGTGCCGGGCTTGTATTACGTCGGCTTGCCGAGGCAGCGCACAGTAGCTTCGGCCACCCTGCGCGGCGTCGGCGCCGATGCCCGGATTGTCGTCAATCATCTGCGACGTTACTGCCAAGTCCAACAGCGAACACACGCCAGACGGGCGACAGAGGCAGCTTTAAAGCGGCGAACCCGCGTTTGGGTTTCAAGAGGCCATGAATTGATGGGCTTAATCGGCCTGATGACGCTGGCCCTGCGCCAGCAGATAGCGATGCAGCGGTTAGCCGCACCCCGGTTGGTGGGCGAAGCGCTGGTGCGGTCTGTCACGGTCAGTGCGGGTTTTTTGGGCCTGGGCCACGCCGCAGCCTTATATGCCCCGAATTTAATGCGGAGTTAACCGCTTTCTCCTCGCTGCGAAACTGATACCGGCGATGACCGGAGACCACAGACCCGCTGCTTACTTTTGCCCGGTCTCCGGTCATCGGTCCCCGGTCTATTGCAAAAGAGCCAAAAATGAAAACCTGAGTTAAAATATTGATAATTAAATTCGATGATGCACCGGGGAGGCGCAAATGGAAAGCAAGGGGCAACGAATTGTTCAGAACGTGGAAGATATTCCACCGCTGGGCCACCAAGAAGCAGGGAGCATGGCCAGGGTCGAGTTGGAGCGGTTTATCGCCCTGCTGGAGACATTGGCGGAGGATGATTGGCTGAAACCCACCTACTGTACCCTGTGGAACGTCCGCCAAATAGTCAGCCATCAGGCCGGGGCCTATGCCGGATTTGCCAGTGGGGCCGAATTTAGACGCCAGTGGGGACCTCCGCCCCAACCCAAGCCGGGCCAGATGACGGTTGATGCCGTCAACGATCTCCAGGTTGCCGACCGCGCCCAGGCCACGCCCACTGAACTCATTGCCGAACTGCGCCGGGTGGGATCCAGGGCCATCGCCAACCGGCAGCGAATTCCGGCTTTTATTCGAGGACTCCGTTTTGATGCGGAGTCGTTCCTCTATGCCTGGCAACCGCTTGATATTTTGCGCGCTCTGCGCCGGCCTTATGGACCTCTTACGGCGGGGACGATGCGGCTGGACTATATCACCGACCTGATTTACACCCGCGATACCTGGATGCACCGCATGGACATCTGCCAGGCCACCGGACGGGCGATAATCTTGACCAATGACCACGATGGCCGGATGATGGCCCTGGTTATGCGCGACCTGGCCGATCTGCTCAAAAATGTTCTTAACGGGAAGACCGTCGCGTATGATATTCCGGGACCGGGCGGCGGCTGTTGGAAAATTGGGCCGGCCTCTACCCCGGCGGCGACCATCCAGATGGAGCTACTTTACTTCAACGTCCTGGCCTCGGGCCGCATCACCCCGGCTGAAGCCAGAGCGCAAGGGCTTGTTTCCATCAGCGGCGATGTCGAGGCGGCCAACCTGGCCCTCGATTATATGTCGCCCCTACCCTACTGAGGCCCAATTAGAAACTTGCTTGTTACGGCAAGTGTTACAAAATAATCTGTAACAGTTTTCAGCAGAAAATTCGCCAATTGCGTTGGAACGCACCAATAAAAAACCGGCTTACGCCGGTTTTGAGCGGGTAAGGGGATTCGAACCCCTGACATCAACCTTGGGAAGGTTGCGTTCTACCACTGAACTATACCCGCATACTTAGCCGGAATTATAGAACTGAGGTCAGAGATTGTCAAACTCGACGGGTAAGGGGATTCGAACCCTTGATGAGTCTAATTGGTATTTAACCTGCCCTTTGTTATAATCCTCTGCCAGGAGGCGAGGAGGCGACGGGATTCTTCGCCTCCTCGCCTCACGCCTCATCGCGTCTATCTTACAAAGGAGCAAAGTAATGCAAAAGATCCAAACGCAAGGCGTCCATCACATTACCCTGGTTGGAGCCAGTCGGCAGGTTTCCATTGATTTTTGGGAAGGTGTACTGGGTATGCCCTTTATCTTCGAGCAGCCCAATCTGGATGTCCCTGAGGAGAGCCACCTTTATTTTGATCCGGGCGACGGCCGCCTGATCACCGTTTTTACCAACGAAAGCCGCCAAATTGACCCCACGCCCAACCCCGAAGGGATTGGCAATGTGCATCACCTGGCATTCAGCGTTTCGCGGGCCACCTTTACCCAGGCCGCTCAACGGCTAGAGGCGCGCGGGGTTAAGCACACCGGGGCTATTGACCGGGGAATTTTTGACTCGATCTATTTCCGCGATCCATTGGGGCAGTTGATTGAACTGGCCTGCTACAAGTTCGAGCCGCCGGCGGGCCTCACCCACAGCCAGGTTTTGTTTGAAGCGCACCATTTACGGGTGGCCGAAGGAGCCTACAATATTCAAGAGGCGCACCTGGCCGATGCCATCGAGCGGCTGGTCAAGCGGATGCAGCCTTCCCTATCGGAAGACCGGGAAGCCCGGCGGGCTTATCCACAAGAGGACGCCGGCTCTGAGAAGCGGCCTTAAAAGGCTCAAAGGCGGTCTGCGACCGCGGGCGTCAAGGGTCAGCGGCTGCCCTCCAAAACGGACAGGGCGGCCTGGCCAATCCAGCGGCGGAAGGGGAAGAGGTCAATAAAGCCGACATGCCCGCCGTAGGGTTGGATGTGGATTTGCAGGTAAGGGGTCAGGCTGCGGAACGGTAAAAAGTCGCTGACCGGCACAATGGGGTCGTCGGCGGCGGTGATAACGGTGAGCGGGGTTTGCAGGCCAGCCAGCATGGCCGGGGTAAGGGCATAGCTGGCCAGATAAGCTCGCGCATCGGGGTAGGGGGTATAGGGGATAAAGGCCTCAGTCATGCCCATGCAGGTGCGGGCCGCCAGCACCTTAGAGAAGTTGTACAGGTGAGGCCAGGCTGCCTGCTTCCGGCTAAAGGAGCGCCGCCACTTGCGCCGGAAATAAGCCAGATAAAAGGCCGGGGCGCGGTCTATTTGCTGGGTGGTGTGGTAGGGATCGAGCGGGGGATTAATCGCCAGGGTGTGGGCCAGGTTAGGCAGGGGCGCATCGCCGTGCCGCCAGGCCAGACGCGCCGCAAAATTACCCCCCAACGAAGAACCAATGATAAAAAAGGGCCGGTCCGGTTCCAGGCCGGCAATCTGGCGGGCGGCGGCAAAGGTTTCGTCCAGCAGGTCGCCCCGAAAAATACCGGGGTTGAGATGGTGGGTTTCGCCGTGGTCGCGCAGGTTCAGGCGGAACACACTGTAACCCTGCTGGTAAAGAAACTCGCCGATGGCAATGTTGTAGCTGGCGTTGGCCTGGCCCAGCCAGCCGTGGATCAGCAGGACCAGCCCCTTGGCCTGGCCGCCGGGTTGGGGCGAGTAGAAGCCCTGCAAGCGCACGCCGTCCTCAACCTCTAGAACCAGCTCACGGGCGACAGCGACCATAGCTGCACCCCGGTTGCGGGCGGTGCTGGAGGCGATGGTTTGAAAATGGGGATTGCGGGCCAGGCGGTGGGGCCGGAAGGTGAGGCCGTCTGAGGTTGAAAATAGATTCTGATTTGTCATGACCCTAACCCGGACAAGCTGCCTTCGGCCAAACAGGTTTTTCGCCACGAATTACACGAATTTTCACTAAAAGATTTTCCTGCCGAAAGTTCATCCATTTCGTAGCAAACTTCTTGCTCAATAAGGTTTAATTTACCCGACGCAGAAACATTGTCAGCCCGCCGGTCAGGCTCAAAACAATACCGCTCACGGTCAGCCACCAGCCCCAGCCAAGAGCGACCGGCTGGTGATAGGCTTCGGCCAGGCCGGGCTGGACCAGGCTAAAGTGCCACCAGGGTAAAACCAGGGCAGCCAGCCCACCGATCAGCAGCAACCCAAGCAGGGGCTTGAGCGGCAATTTGCGCCACAGGGGGGCGCTCACCGCCAGAACCACAGCGCCGACGGCCAGTAGGGTTTGCAGCCGAAATTCCGGGGCGGTCAAAACTGCCGGGGTCCACACCGGCGAGAGGGCGGCCAGGGCCAGCGGCATGACAACCAGTCGTAATAACCAGCGCAGCCAGCGGGGCAGAGCCAGTTGCGAGTTTTCGGCCAGCAGCGCCAGAGCCAGCATGGCCCAAAAAAGCGGCAGCAGAAAAAAGAGCCGCTGCACGGCTACCTGGTTGTAGCGCACCTGGGGCAAAAACTTAACAAATTCGGCCAGGCCGGGAGCAGTTAACTGCAAGGCCACCGGTTCGCGCCAGAGCCAGGGTAAAAAAGCGCCGCCCAGACCGGCCAAAAACAGGCCCAGGGCTAACAGCCAGCCGGCCAGTAACGGCTCACTCAATCCTCGAATTCGAAGTCGCGCCACCCGGTCTTCTCGCTGTCGCCCAGGGTTGAACTGGTTGCCCAGACCCGCCAACGGCCCGGCCTACTATCAGGAAAATCATCCATCTCATAGCTGGTCCCGTTCATGCCCGTCACCGTGCGCCAGTTTTCCCACTCCCCGTCATCTTTCGATTGAATTTCAATGTTATAGGTAATGGTCCCCGGCGCGCTAACCGACGACCAGACAAACTCAACATCATCACCATTGTCAAAGTTCTCCTCATCATCGGGCGAAATCAGGCTGGGTTTGGGCATGCCGGTGGCCTGGACATTGATGGTAACGGTAAAATCCTGGGTCGAGCCATCCAGGCGCTGGACCCGCAGGGTATGGGTGGTGCTGCCCACCGGGTCGCACACTTCCCGGTCGCCCTCATCGCCCGCGCCGGCCACCCCATCCACAAAGTAGGCCGCCACATTCCGCACCCGCCAGCGCAGCCGGGTGCATTGACCCTGGTTCAGTTGGGTGCTGTCGGCGGTAAAGTTGATCTCCGCCGCAGGCAACGGAGTCGAGGTAGGTGTGGCCGGGACCGGGGTGTTGGTCGGGGGTGGAGCCGGGGCGGCTGCCACCGGCACACCTCCCGCGGCGTCATTAACCTGAACATAAGTATTGACCACCCAGCCGGCGCTGCCGCTGTTGGCCGGATAGATGATTTGCCACCAGGCATTATCGGCGCTGCGGCCGGTCACAGCCGCCACATCACCGGCGCGCAGCAACCCCAAAACCGGATAATTGGTACCGGGGCCGCCGCGCACATTCACATCAGCCACGGCTTGTAGACCCGGCTGGGGCGCCGAGGTAGGGACCGGGGTAGAGGTCGGCGGCGGCAGGGTGGGGGTAAACAGGATAATGGCCGGTGAGGTAGCGGTTGGGCTGTCGGTGGGAGGGGCGACGGTGGCCGTATCCGTAGCCACCGGGCCGGTGGGCGTCACCGACCCGGGCAGGGTATTCACCGTAACCACGCCGACGGCGCTTTGCTGGTTGGCCGTATTAAAGGCCCGCAGTTCCAGCACGTGGTTGCCGGGGGTGGTCGGGGTATAACTAAAATTCAGTAGTAGCGGTGATGCTCCCTGGGGCGAAGGACTGGCCTGCTGGCTCACCAGCGCGCCGTCGGCCCATAGCTCCAGACGGGTTACGCCACGTGGGTCGGTGGCGGTGGCCTGCACAATCAGCGGCACATTCAGAGCCACCTGCGCGCCATTGGTGGGGGTTAAAAAGGTAACGCTGGCGGCCTGACTAACGGTAGTCTGATTAAAGTACCACAGTGCGCCCAGGCCCAGAATCACAATCAACACGGCCAGGGCCAGCCCCAGGATCGCCAGCCACAGCCAACTGCGCTGGGGAGCGGCCTGGGGCGCGCGGGCGGGATAGCGGGCCGGCATAGCCGGGGCGACGGCATCCATATTACGGGCGGTGGGGGTCAACTCGCGGCTGACCAAGCCCTGGATCAAAAAAACGGTGCTGCCAATGGCCACCATATCCCTTTCGTTAAGCGGCTGCGGGCCGCTTATGGCCCGGCCGTTGACCACGGTCCCGTTGGCGCTGCCCAAATCTTCCACCAGCAGGCGGGCGCCGTGCCAGGAAAACCGGGCGTGCCGGCGCGAAACTTCGGCGTCGTCAAGCGGCACATCGCACTCGGCTGCCCGGCCGACCAGCAGCCCGGTGGGGAGAATAGCATAGCTGCGCCCTCGCTCCGCTCCCTGCTGCACCACCAGTCGGGGGCCGGTTCGAGATTTGATCATGGTTTCAGAGTCGCCGTTGCTGATATTGCTCATCGTGTTATCCTCTGTCGAGTATTAGCAATTTGAGACATTGTAACTGCTCACCCTTCATGTCATCCTTCAACAAGCTCAGGACAGATTTCTCGCTCCTAACGTCGCTCGAAATGACATGGCCGAATAGTTACTAGACATCCATAATTATACCCATCTAAGGCTCATATCCTTCTTATTTAAGCTGCACCTGGGTCAGGGTGACGCTGTTGCCGGCCGGGTTGCCGGCCTCATCCAATACGTCCAGCCGGGCAAAGGTGTCGGGCAAGTAAAGACCAATCTGCAACGGGTAGTCACCGGGCGGCGTTTCAAGCTCAAGCGGGATGGCGTGCTGGTCGGCGATGATCTGGCCAGGCCGCCAGACATCGGTGGGATAAGTCCAGCAAACCGGAACGCCGTCGGCCTGGGCCACCGGGCCGCTCTGCCCTTCCAGATGGGTAAAAACCTGATAGCTGGCGGGAATGGGGACCAGAGCCTGCCAATACAGGGTGACCGGGATGCGCCCGCCAGGGTATGCCCGGCGCGTGTCCAGATCGTAGCCAATCAGGCGGATCAGGTTGCCAAAGTTAGCCTCAATCGTAATCGCGCCCCGGGCTGACCGGGCAAAGGCCGCCGGGGTGGCCGTTTGATCAAAAGCAGCCGCCAGAGAGGCGTCGGCCAGATCGCCCAAGGTTAATGTGCTTGGCTGTAGCTGCATTATCCGCAATTGCTTTTGGTTTGGCAAAGTCACCCGGCCAATTTGCTCATAAGCCGAGGCAATCAGATCGTTGGGGATTTCAACCGGGTCAATCAGGTCATCGGCCAAAAAGTAAAATTCCGGCTGGGGGTCGCAGGCGCGGGGCGCGCCGCGAGTGTACCAGGTGGTTACGTCTGGCTCTTCATTGCTGCTGTAGTCGCCGCTAAGCTGGCCGCCGGCAATCTTCTGGCCGACAGTTTTCCAGCCGGCGCGGTGAGCAAAGCCAAAAAAGCCGGCCTGGGGCGGTTCGGCGTAGGGCGTCCAGTAGAAGGGCAGGTTGCCGGCAGGGTAGTCTTGCCAGTATTCAACATCGTGACGAATGAAGGCGTTCCAGAGGAAGAGGGTGGAGAGGAAGGCGGTGGTAAGGAGAAGTCCATTGGAGATCAGGCCGGGGAGCAAGGGGGCAGAGGGGCAGGGGTGATTTCTCCCCTGCGCCCCCGCGCCTCTGCTCCCCTGCTCAATCAGATGCCAGCCTATGGCGGCCAGCAGCGACCAGGCCGGAACGATGGTGTAAATGTGGGTTAGGCCCAGGGCGACGATAAAGTTGTAGCCAAGGAAGGGGACGGCGAGCCAGAGGAGAAGAGGGAGTAGGTAGTAGGTAGCAGGTAGTAGGGGGGGAGAAGAGGAGAGGAGAGGTTTTGATTGGGAGATGAGATGAGCCAGTAGAGCGAGAAAAGCGAGGGCGAAGAGAACGGCAAAGGGAAGGATGGAAAGGTTGAATGGTCCGGCGGCCAGCCAGGTGGGGTTGAAACTGACTAATAAAAGCGCCACTAACGCGATGAGGCCGGGCCAGCGGCTCCAGCGGCTGGGCCATACCAACCCAATGAGGGCTGCCAGCACCAGCAGGCCGGTAACAATGAGGTAATAGCTGGAACTGTAGAAGGTGTTGAAATGAAAAAAGTCGGGCAGGTTGTTACGCAGTTCGCTGCCGATGCGCCCGCCGACGTAATCGCCGGTGCGGTTGGCCTGGGGATCGAGGGCAAAGGGCAGGTAGAAGGGCAGGGTGGTCAAGAGGAAGGCGAGGATAAATAAGATCAGACCGGAGACGGGAGACCGAAGACCGGGTTTTTCAGCCACTCCCGACCCCTGACCCCTAACCCCTACCCCCCGGCTGATGAGCAACCAACCTATGGCTGGCGCCACCAGGATAGCGTCATAATGGGCCAGCAGGCCCAGCCCCAGGCTCAGGCCGGCCAGAACCATAAAGCGGTTTTGGCGGGTTTCATGCCAGAGCAGGGTCAGCAAAAAGGCCAGCGCGCTAAACCAGATGACCAGGGCTTGATATTGGACAATCCGGCCAAAGGCGACCATAAAGCCGTTAAAGGCAAAAAATCCGGCGGCCAGCCAGCCGAGCCGGGGGCCGCCCATCTTCTGGCCGATTAGATAAATGGTCACAATCGCCAAGATGGCGGCGGCGGTAAAGGGCAAGCGGGCAATGGGTTCGTTGATAAGGCCGCTCAGCCGCCACAGGGCCATCGGCAGCAGCACTTCGCCCGGTCCTTTGGAGCGCAAAAACAAGGCGTCCTCATGCCCTTCCAGGGCCTCGGCGGCGGTAATCAGGGCCAGGGCCTCATCGCCCTGAAACTCGCTGTAGTCAAGGTTAATGGTGCGCAGGAGCAGGGCGATGAGCAGGACCAGGAGGAGGGGAAGGGGAGGGGAGGTTGGAGGGTTGGAGGGTTGGAGGGTTGGAGGGTTGGAGGGTTGGAGGTTATGCCAGTGGGGCAGTAGAGGAAGGAGGGCCAGGAGGTTGAGGGAGATCAGAATAGACCAGGCGGGAAGGGGACCGGGCAGATAGGAGAGGAGCAGGGTGGTTAATAAGGTAAAACCGAAGCTGAGTGCGGCGACCAGGGTCCAGCGCAGCAGGGATGGTTGACCGGAAAAAAAGCGCTGGGTCCAACTCAAGCCGGGCAGCAGGCCGGTGAGCAGCAGCGCGCCGGCTACCCGCAGCGGTGAGGCCGGGGGAAGCAGCAAGGCCAGGTTAGCTGCCAGGATGATTGCCAGGTATAACCAGGCCATGCCGTTTACCTGGCCTTAGAAGATGATGCTGGCTTCATAACAGCGGGCTTTCCACCCGCTGGCCCAGGCCCAGGAAAAGGGCTTTTTCCATGGCCAAGGTGGCAATGACCGTATCCTGAACCTCTACCCCGGTCAGGTCGGCTACGGTGATTTGGTCAGGGTGGGTTCGACCGGGAATTTTGCCTTTGATGAGATCGCCCAACTCGCCCTGTATCCGGGCGGGAGTGATCACCCCGGCGGCCAGGGCATGGTGGATTTCACCGGCGGCGATACATTGGTCAAGCTTATCGGCAATGATCACCTCGGCTCGCTGTAGGACATCCACGTGTAGCTCTTGTTTATCGGGATGGTTGCTGCCGACAGCATTAATGTGTACCCCAGGCTTGAGCCAATCGGCTTTGAGCAGAGGTTCCTGGCTGGAGGTGGCGGTAATAATCAGATCGGCCTGACGAACCGCGGCCTCCGGTGAGGATGCAATTTCGATGTTGAGGTCGTGATCTTCAACCATGCGGCGGGCGTAACTATCCACATGCAACGGCGACCGTCCCCAGACAGAAACCAGGCCGATGCTGCGGTCCATCATTAAGCTTTTCAGTTGAATATAAGCCTGCCTCCCGGAGCCAAGCACGGCCACCCGGTTGAGGGTCGGATTGGCCAGATAGCGGGCGGCCAAAGCACCCGCTGCACCGGCGCGCAACTGGCTGATGTAACCGTTATCCACCATCAGGGCGATAGGTTGGCCTGAGAGAGCATCAAACACCAACGCCAGCCCGCTGGGTGAAGGCAGGTCGAGTTGATAAGCCTGGTGGAAACTGCTGTTGACTCGAATAATGTAATAGGGCGTTTGGTTTAGATAGGAACCTTCGACTTCAACCTTGCTCTTACCCCCCGGCATATCCAGGGTAAAGTGGCCGGGCCGGTGCAAGCGGTTCTCGGCCAGGGCGGTAAAGGCAGTCTCGACCGCGACGATGGCTTCGGGCAGGGTGATGGTTTGGCGTAATTCATCTTCATTAAGGACAAGTAGGGACATATTGATCCGTGAGTTGAGTAAGGGTTAGGCGGGTACCAGTTCAAGTATAGCATAAAGCCCGGTAAACGGCTAACAAACGGCCGGCGGCGGCAGGCCAGGTGAATTTTTGCGCCTGGTGAAAGCCGGCGTGGATCGCTCTTTGGCGGAGGGACAGATCGGCGGCAAGGCGGGCCAACGCTTCGGCCAGAGCCGGGGTGTCGGTGGCCGTCACCTGCAAGGCCGAGTCGCCGGCCACCTCTGGGAGGCAGGAATTGTTGGCGCAGACAACCGGCGTGCCGCAAGCCATGGCTTCGATCACGGGGATGCCGAAGCCCTCGTAATGCGAAGGGTAGGCAAAAATATCGGCCAGACTGTACAGGGCGGGCAAATCGGCGTCGGCCACAAAGCCGACCAGATGGATGCGGTCGGCGGCAGGCGAGTTGTGGGCAGCGGCAAAAATATCATCATACAGCCAGCCTTTGCCGCCGGCAATCACCAGGTGATGCGTTTCTCGCACCGGCGATTGGGAAAAGGCGGCGATCAAGCCGGTAAAGTTTTTGCGCGGTTCTAGGGTGCCCAGGCCCAAAATAAACTTGCTCGCCGGCGGCAATTGGTAGCGCTGTCGCACGGCCTCAAGGGCGACCGGGTCGGTGATGGGCCGGAAGCGTTCTTCCACCCCGGCCCCGACGACGGTAATATCGGCCGGGTTGAGGTTGAAAAGCTCGATCAAATCCAGTTTGGTGCTTTCGGAGTCGGCCAGAATGTGGTCGGCGCGGGCCAGGCTGCGGGGCACCACCTGGTTGAGCCAGCGGCGCAGGCTGGCGACCGCCCCCTGAGGATGGCGGATAAAGGAGAGGTCGTGCACGGTGAGCAGTGTTTTGGCCCCCCGCGTGGGGGGCAGGATGAAGTTGGGCGAATGGAACAGATCGAGCGCGCCCGAAAACCACTCGACGGGGAGGGGTAAATAAAAACGATGCCAGGCGATAGTCAGCCATCGCTCTGGCAAGGGATAGATTTTAAAGCTAAAGTTGGAAAACTCTTGAAAGGCTTGCAGGTCGCGGCGGGGAGCGTCGCTGGTAGCGAGCAGGGTGTACCGGTTTTGAGGGTCCAGGTGGGCCAGGGTGGTGATCAGGCCGCGGGTGTAGCGGCCAATACCGCCGCTTTGTTTGAGGGCGGCGGTGTAATCAATGCCAATATTCAAACCTTATTACAACCCTCGATAGGTCCACAGGCGATTGACCCCGAAATTCCAAAACAACACTACGCCAATGGCAAAGGCTTTGGCAATATTATAACTCCACGGCTCACCGACGTGAGGTACAAGAAGAGAATCAATACCGACAACAATCAGGTTGTTAATCAACAGACCGACTAAGTTAACCAAGACAAATTGGGGCAGTTGGGTGCGTTTTTTACGGCTACGTGACTCTGGAAAAGTCCAGTAGCGGTTCCAGATAAAATTGCTGAGCATGGCCACGCAGACGGAGAAGGTGTTGGCCCAAAGTAAGTCCCAGCCAAAAACGCCGCGCATGAGGTTGAGCAGGCCAAAGTCAATCAGCGCGCCCAACGCGCCGACGATGGCGAATTTGGCAAAGCGGTTAAATTCTTTTGGCCGGCTTAAGTAAATGTTGGTCAAGGTCTGGATCATGGATACATTCTTTCGCTGCTCGGGTTGGTCCGATGACATAAATAGATAATGGATATAAGCCCCAGGATAATGGCCAGGTGGAGATACATGCCCTGCACATACAAGTTATCAAACAAACTGTGAATCTGTAAATGGACTAAAATACCTATTCCACCGGCCACCACGGCCCGCTGAAAAGGATCAGCGACCCGCAAGGCTAACAATGATACTCTAAAAGTTAAAATCCAGAAAATTGCATAGACGATTATCCCCACCAGGCCGGCTTCAGCGCCGATGTTGAGCCAGTAATTGTGGGCATGTCCCAGCGGGTCAAGCCAGCGGCCTACCGCATAAGCCGGATAGACGACTGCATAATTACCAAAGCCGACCCCCAGCCAGGGATGGTCGCGCCACATTTCGCGGGCCGCTTGCCAATGAGCCAGCCGCTCGAGGGTAGCGAAGTTGGCGTCGTTGACCTCGATGGTGGAAATATCGCTGATGGTGGCTACCGCTGCGGCATCAACCAGCCGTTGGGTCACGGCGCTGGTTCCGGCTACCCCCCAATCAAAAGAGCCGGCCAGTCCGGCCAGGGCAGCCACTATCGCTGCGGCGCTGACAACCAGCGCCGCTTGTTTGCTCCGCACGGCCACTGTCATCACCGCTGCCGCCGCAAAACCGACCCATGCCCCCCGCGATTGGGTCGCAAACAGCGCCGCCAGCAGGAGAACCAGAGACAAACCAAAGAAAATTGTAGATCTTAGATAGTAGATCGTAGATAGCAAATCGTAAATCCCGCTCCGCTTCGCTGCGGGAACTGTCGTCGTAAATCGTAAATCGTAAATTCGCCAAAGGCGTCGTAAGTCCCTAAAGGACCAGATTGCCAGAGATAGCGCCAGCGGCAGCAGCAGGCCCAAATAGCCAGCGTAGGGGTTCGGCTGGGCGAAAGTGCCGTAAGCCCGCAGGAAGCGTCCATCGAACAGCAGAAAGCCGGGCGGTCCCACTTTGAAGATAAATTGGTACAGCCCCAGAGTTGCTTGAGCCATGCCGGTCAAGAGCAAGGCTGCTGCAACCCAGGGGATATGCCGCGCCGGCAACCGGGCGACGACGAACAGATACAGGGCCAGCATCTCGATCCATTTGGCCGTTTCGACCAGACTCGCTCCAATGGAGAGCGCATCGAGCCAGGACAGGCTCACCCCGGCGAGAAAAAGCACAAAGGGCCAGAGCAGCAGCGCTTGAGGGATAATCACCTGGCCGCGGACCAGCATTTGCAGCAGCCAGGCGGCCAGCCCCAGGGCCAAAATGATCTCCATCAGCCCGGCGTTGAAGCCGCCCAGCGGCACAGCCAGCAGGCTGCTGAACGGAATAACCGGAATGAGCACATACAGGCTGAGGATCGGGCGAAGCAGGAGGGCAGTTAAAACGATGGCCCCGCCCAGGCCCAGCACAATCCACTCCAGGGGCAGCCAGGCCACCGCCAGACCAACAGCTATGACCAGCGCGGCCAGCAAAGCCTGCTGCACCCTGGGGTTAAGCGGCAGGGGTGGGAGGGTTAAACTTAATAATTTGTCCCTGGCCTGAGTATAACTAAGAGAAATCATCCCAATAGTTCAAGGCTTGAACAAGCTGAATCAAAATTTTTCCAGCCAGAACCCTTTTACTTGTGGCGCTCTGGGGATTTCTCAGCCTTCGGCTTCGAAATGACACAAGCCTGCCGGCAAGAGTTCTTTAAACCCTCGATTTAAAGTAGGCAATTGTCTCTTTTAACCCGTCTTGCAGCGAGACTTTTGGCTCCCAATTAAGGATGCGCCGGGCCTTGCTAATATCGGGCTGGCGCACTTTGGGGTCATCCTTAATGCGCATATCGGTGGGCCGGACAAAAACAATTTCCGAGGTACTGCCGGTCAATTCGATAATGGCTTTGGCAAAATCCAAAATTGTCATTTCGACCGGGTTACCGATATTGACCGGCTCAAGCTCATCCGAGAGGAGCAGGCGATAAATACCATCCACCAAATCACTGACATAACAGAAGGAACGGGTCTGGCTGCCATCGCCGTACACAGTTAGCGGATCACCGCGCAGGGCCTGGGCAACAAAGTTGGGCACCACCCGGCCATCTTCAAGGCGCATACGCGGCCCATAGGTATTAAAAATGCGGACAATGCGGGTATCTACTTGATGGTAGCGCTGATAAGCCATCGTCATGGCTTCGGCAAAACGCTTGGCTTCATCATAGACTCCGCGCGGCCCCACCGGGTTGACATTGCCCCAGTAATCTTCGGTTTGGGGGTGAACCAGCGGGTCACCGTAGACTTCGGAGGTGGAGGCCAGCAAAAAGCGGGCGCCTTTGGCTTTAGCCAGACCCAAGGCTTTGTGCGTGCCCAGCGCCCCAACCTTGAGGGTGGGAATGGGCAGTTCCAGGTAGTCAATGGGGCTGGCGGGCGAAGCAAAATGAAGCACAGCATCCAGCGGCCCTTCGATGTAGATGTAGTTGGTGACATCATGTTTGACAAAAAGAAAGTTGTCGCGGCCGGCCAGATGTTCGATGTTGGCGGTGTTGCCGGTAATCAGATTATCCATCGCAATAACGGTGTGACCCTCCGCCAGAAAGCGATCACACAGGTGGGAACCAAGAAAGCCAGCGCCGCCGGTAATTAAAACACGCATATTTTTTCTCCAAAATAAGGGTATAGATTTTAGGTGTTTATCTTAATCCCAAAAGGTAGGAACTCAGTTTGAAAATACTTAGAAGATGGTTGGAAAATTAAGCGCTTGTTTCATCTTCATATACCGGCAGGGTAAAGAGAAAGGTGGTGCCGGATTCGCCATCACTTTCCACCCAAATCGAGCCGCCCATAGCCTGGGTAGCCAGGTGGCAAAAGGTTAGCCCCAAACCAAACCCGGCGCGGGTGGAAGGAGAAGCCGCGTTTTTGATTTGGGCAAAGCGATCAAAAATTTCCTGCTGGCGATCTTTGGGAATACCCGGCCCTGCGTCGGCAATACTGGTGGTAATCATGCGGCCATCACAGGTCACATTAATCGTGATCGTCGTCCGAGGGGGTGAAAATTTGATGGCGTTATCCAGTAAATTTTCGATAATGCGCTGGCTGATATGGGGGTCGGCAAAGGCAGTAGGCAAGTCGTTGGGAAAAGTACACTGCACCTCCAGGTGGCTCATGGTGAGCAGGGGCGAAACCCGGTGCAAACTCACATCTATCAGGGTGGGCAGTTCAAAAGGTTCCACATCGGGTTTTAAGTGGCCGTCTTCCAAACGCTGCCCTTCCAGCAAAGTTTCAGTCAGGCGCAGCAGTTGGTCGCCGGCAGCGTTGGCGGCGGTTAACAGCCGGGCGTGGGTGCTGCTCAAATTCAAGTCAGGGTCGGTAATCAAAAAATTGATCGCGCCCAGCACTGCGCCCAAGGGCGATTTGAGGTCGTGGACAATCATGCCGGTCAAAGTTTCTTTGAGGGTACTCAACTCGCGCAGTTGGTTATTGATATATTGTAACTCTTCGTTCTGAGCGCGAAGCACGTTTTGGGTATCCAGCAAATCCTGGTTGGTGGTAATTAGTTGGTTGCTGATGGCTTTGGTCCGGTGTTTCATACCCACGTGGTCCAGAATCCGGTTGATCGAGATGATGCTGCGAGTTGGGTGCAAGGGCAGGGTCAAAAAGCCGTCACAGAGGGTTTCCAGGCCGGCCTCAAACTCACTGTAAGGATCAACAACAGCTACAATAACCGTATTTGGCACATAGCGGCGGGTTTGCCCAATAAAATTCTTAACCGCTTCACCTGGCTCACGGTAATCTACTAATAGGGCAGCAGGGGGAACAGCACGGGCTAATTGCAAGGCTTCACTTAACGAGACTGGCGTTTCCACGCCAAAATCGTTTTCAGAAAGGATAGCGGCCAGGGTGTTTTGAATCTCTTTATCTTCAATGGCTACAATGGCGCTCGGTCCACCGGGAATGGGGGATGTTCTGGCTGGGGCCAGCAATTTTTGAACCACTCGGACAAAACGCCGTAGATCAACCGGCTTAGGCAAAAAAGCATCATAAGAGAGAAGCTGCCACTCGGCGTTGGGGCTGGGTCGCCACGGCTCATTATTGGCCGGGATATTCAGGGCGCTAATCACCAGAATGGGGGTAGTGGCATTTTCGCGGTCGGCGCGAAAGGCTTTCCAGACCTGATAGCCGTCGAGGCCGGTCAGCAGCAAATCCGACACAATCAAATCCGGTTTTCTGAGTTGAGCCAGGCGCAAGGCGGCGTGGCCATCTACCGCTACCAGCACATTATAGCCGGCCCGCTGGAGCGTCGTCTGGAGTTGCTCCAGGGTTTCCGGGTCTTCATCCATAATCAAAATTGTGGGACGTTTGCTCACGGGGCAGGAGTTCCTTTGTTTTCTTCAAGCTCGAACGAGGGGGTTAAGGTTGCTGTCTGAGTGACTGGGGGGGTGGCAGTGACCAGGGGTATGGGGGTGTTGGTTAAAGTTACAGTCGGCGTCATAGTTGTCATTGGGTTGGGCAGCGTCATTGTTGCCTCTCTTTCTGGTGAAGAGGTGGCTGAAATAGTTTGGGGTGGACTCACCGGCGTTGTTAGGGTGATTGTGCTGGTGGTGATAGTGCTGGGAGTGGTGACGCTGGTAATCAACGGCGCGGCGGCCACCCACTGCGGATGGCTGGCCTGACCGTCGGCGGTGAGCTGCCGGGGTGGCGCGCCGTTACTTTCAATCATATACAAATTTCCGTTGTAAGTAAAGAGCAGGGTATCGCCTTGAGCCGACCAAACCAGTTCCGGCAGTTGCACCCCCAACTCTTCGCGAAAGGGGAAAAGTTGGCGTTTGTTGCTGCCATCTCGATCCATCAGTTGAATAAAGTAACGGCTGGTGGCCGATTGGAGGGGATCAGTTGCCATCCCAAAAGCGATCCCGTTCTGGCCCCAGGCCGGGTTGGCCCACATGCCTACCTGCCGGCCCACTTTGGCTGAAAGACCGTTAGCCACGCCGATGAGCCACAAATCAAACACCTGGCTTTCCTCAGCCGGTTCGTTGGCCAGGGGTTCGCCGTGGACCGTAGCCGCCAGAAATTGTCCATCGGGCGACCAGCTCAGGCCGGGAACCCACACCCACTCGCTGAAGGTTTGCAGCGGCGCAAAATCAACCAGCGGGGTGACGGTCGAACTGATCGGCTGGTCCCTATTTAATTCAATCACCCCAATCTGGTCGGCGCGAGCGTAGGCCAGACGAGTCCCATCCGGCGACCAGGCAAAGGTAGTGCCCCACCAGGGGTACAAGCCCTGGGTGTTGGGCGGGATCACCTCGACGGCTTTGCGCCGGGCTTCGCCACTGACCGGGGGGCGAGAAGGCGCATACAGCCACAGGTCGTTATTGGCCCGCCAGCCGGGTGAGCTGACCGTGCGCTCAGCGGTGCTGTAAGCAATGAGCGGCTGGCTAATCACCGGCGACCACTCGGCATACAGCACGCCTTGCAGCCCCACCGTAATAGCCGCCTCGCCCACAATCGTAGTCGAAGCCAGCCACATTTCGTTGAGCGGCAACTCGATCTCGTCGGTCAAGGCGCGGGTGTAGATTAGTTGGCGGCCATCGGGGGCCAGGCTAAAGACCCGGCCATCCAGGTCGCCGCTGGTGGTCAGGGGGCGGCGGCTGCCGCTGCTGTCGCGCATGAGCCAGGCGTTGCCATTGGCAATATAGGCAATGGTGCCGTCAATGGGGGTGGATGGCAGTTCCCCTTGCGGCCCCACCACCAAAATCTCCGGCGACGGCTGGATGACCGTGCTGCGTGATACCTCGGTCCGGCTTACTTCTACCCCATTTTCATAAACCACCCGAATTGAAATTTCGTCTTCACCATTAACGCCCAGTTGAGAAATACGAGTTTCGCCCGTCGCCAAGGCTTCATTGGTGACGGTCCGGCGCTCAAAGGGAATGACTTCCCGCTCGATTTCAATCTCCTCCTTGACCCGCGTGACCACAATCACCAATCCCGGCTCCAGTTGAGTGTACAGATCGGGCTTAACCCGGTCCAGCGCACCCAACTCCACTTTGGCTTCGGCCAGCGCCTCACGCACAGTGGCGGCCTGGGTGGTCAGGCTTTGCCGCCCGCCATCCACCTCGATAAAAATCTGGTTGGGTTGGGTCTGGCAGGCCAACAGTAACCAAGCCGTCAGCATCAGCCAGATCAGACTCAGTAGATCCAAATTTGGGGAGCGAGCACACCCTCGTGCGGCTCCGTTTGGCACGTAGGCGTGCCTCACTCCTCGGAAATTGGATCTACCAAGACTCATTGCGCCGCGCCGCCGCTTCAAATTGACACTCCGGCCGCGCTCATTTGAGCAGACCCCCGTGACCGAGCGCCACCAAATCGCGGCGGGTCAGCCGTTCCCCGGCGGCCAAGCGCGGCAGAACCATATCTACCACGTTGTAGCTTTTGCTTTTGGCGCAGCCGGGCGCGCCCACAATCGGTACGTTTCCTCGGTAGGCCAGCAGCATCAAATTGCCCGGCTCGACCGGCATGCCATAATGGGTAATCTCGCCGCCGACCGCCTTAATGGCGCGGGGCGTTATATCGTCTTCGTCCATAATCGAGGTTTCCCCGGCGATCAGAATCATCTGCGCGCCGCTGCCCAAAGCCCATTGCAAAGCTTCGCCGATTTCGGCTTCATCTTCGGGCACGTAAGGGCCGGCGATGAGTTCGGTGTTGTAGCCGGCCAGCCGGTCGCGCAGGGCCGGGGTGAAGCCTTCAACTACTTTTTCCCTGGCTTCGGCGCTGCCGGTGGTGATGAGGACGGCCCGACTGACCACAAAGGGTTTGACCGTCACCAGTTGGGAGTCAATGGCCCTGGCTTCAGCCGCCGCCACGCTGGTTTGCGGGACGCCGTAAGGGATGATTTTGAGGGTGCCGACCATAGTTTTTGGCTGGACGGTGGTGTTGGCCGGTAGGGTGGCCAGGGTAATGCCGGGGATGTCGTTAAAGGTGAGCAAGTTCTCCACATTGACCTTGAGTAAGCCGTTTATGGTGGCGATGAGATTCACCCGGCCAGTGGTGGCGCTGGAGGCGGCCAGGCCGTGGCTCAGCATCGCCTGGCCCAAACGGCGGGCGGCTTCATTTTCGTCAAGGTCGTCGTGGTCTAAAATAGCTACAAAAACCTGTTCCCGGCCCAATTCTTGCAGCAGCGAAATATCTGCCGGGGTTAGACGCTGGCCTTTTTTAAGGGCTTTTCGGCCATCCGGGCCGGCTTGATGGTGAAGCAAAATATGTCCAACCGCTTGAGCGAGGGGAACCTGGGCAACTTTCATGGCAAAAATTATAGCACAACTCTGTCAGCATGCCATGCTTTTGTTTGGATTTGGGTAACTGCTCAACCCTGTCATTTCGACCGAAGGGAGAAATCCTCTATAACCTTACTTTTACGGATTGGGCCCAGGAGATTTCTCGACCTACGGCTTCGAAATGACATGGAGGCTGAATAGTTACAGATTTGGGCAAGAAAAAAATACGCCTTGGGCCTGGTTGTAATCTGTGCTATAATTGGCCTTCGACTCTACTATGATTGAGGTAAAATGTGACCAAACTTACAGAAGATGGTACCCTTGATAGCCGGACCTTTCGGAACACCCTTGGGTTGTTTGCCACCGGGGTAACAGTGGTGGCCGTAGAAGTTGAGGGAGAAATATACGGGATGACGGCCAATGCTGTTGCCTCTGTTTCTTTGGAGCCAATGCTGGTGCTGGTCTGCGTGCAGAAAGAGGCCCACCTGATGGCCTTTCTGCGCCGGGCCGAAGGATTTTCGATCAATATTTTGAACGAGACGCAGCAAGATTTATCCAACTATTTTGCCAATCTATGGCACGCGCCTGAACCACCCCCCTTTGCGTTTAGCCCCTGGCTGGGGACTCCCCGCCTCGAAGGCGCGATTGGGGCTATTGCCTGCCGCACCATTGAATATTTAGAAGGCGGCGACCATTGGATTGTGATGGGGCAGGTAATTGGCCTATACCACCAGGAAAACCCGGCCAACCCGCTGCTGTATTACCGGGGTCAATACCGGCAGATGCTGACGGTGGAGGATTAGCCCACGACAGCGGGCAGTTTGAAATATTTAGGTGGATAAAGAAGCGCGTATTTGTTTGGCTAATTCGTGCAGTTGGATGAAACCAAAAGGTTTGACCAGGACAAAATCTGCTTCTTCCTTAAGATTTTCAGATTTAAGCACATCAGCCGTAGCCAATATAACTATCGTCTTGTCCAGCCGCTCCTCTGTCCGAATGTAACGGAGCATCACCTGGCCTGAGACGTGCGGCAAATGCAAGTCCAAGAGAACCAGCGCAGGCGTGACCATAGCCAACCGGTCTAAAGCGGTCCGACCATCTCGCATGAGTTCAATTTCAAAATTTGCCCGCTCTAAAGCTGTTTGGAAGATCTCTGCTACGGCTTCATTGTCCTCGATAATCAAGGCCAGGGGGTTTTTGTCCGCAGGCATGTCGGTCATACTATTTCTCCATTAATCTAAGCCGGTAATGTCAGGTGGACGCAGACGTTTAGCCAAATCACGCAACTGGTGGAAACTGATGGGTTTGAGCAGCACCAGGTCGGCTTGCTCTTGCAGCGTTTCGGCCAGGAGCGCATCGGCAGTGGCCAGTAAGACCCGCGTTTTAGCCAGCCGCTTGTCAGCCCGAATTTGTTGCAGAACCGTCTGGCCTGAAACCTGGGGCAGGTGGAGGTCTAAGATTACCACCGCAGGCGTGATTGTGGTCAGTTGGGTCAGAGCAGCCTGGCCATCCTGAACAATTTGGGTTTCAAACTCGGCTATCTGTAAAGCTTCGGCAAAGATGGTAGCTTGATAGGGGTCATCTTCGATAATCAAAGCCAATGGATTGGTCATGCTATTTGCTCCTGGATGGGTTCCAGCGGGAGGGAAATGGTGAAGGTGCTCCCCTGCCCAACCTCACTTTCTAAGGTAATCTCGCCTCTCATCAGCGTGGTTAATTGTTTAACAATAGACAGCCCCAACCCCGTGCCGGCTTGTGCCCGCGTCATCGAGCCATCCACCTGGCGGAACGGTTCAAAAATATAACCCTGAGCCTCTTTGGGAATGCCGGAGCCGGTATCGGAAACTTGCAGCGCCCAATGGTCGGCATCGGGACAGTAGAGACGCACCCGTACCTCACCTGCCGGAGTGAATTTGATGGAATTACTGATCAGGTTGACCAAAATTTGTTGCAGCCGGGGCGCGTCACCCTGGAGCATGGCCGGCATATCAGGGTCAATCTCAGCGGTCAGGCTTAGCCCTTTGGCCTGAGCTAACACGTTCATCCTGGCCAGGGTGTTGTTAACCAAGTCAGTCGGGGTAAAGGGCCGGCTGTTCAACTTCAATCTACCCGCCTCGAGTTGGGCCTGGTCCAGCAGTTCATTGACCAGGCTGGTCAGATATTGGGTGCTGTCAATGATCTTGGTCGTCATCTGCCGTTTCTTGTCGGAGAGGGGTCCGTAAAGGTCCACTTCCAGCATCTCGGCAAAGCCCAAGATAGCGCCGAGGGGCGTCCGTAGTTCATGGCTAACTTTGGCCAGGAGTTCCGTCTTCAGGCGGCTGGCTTCAAGGGCCTGGTTGTGGGCCAGTTCCAGCGCCGCCTCCGCCTGTTTGCGCTCGGTGATGTCACTAACCAGACCATAAACCATCAGACTTTGGCGGACGGGATCTCTTTCCACCCGTCCGCTATCACGCACCCAAATAATGTCGCCGTTGGCCCGGATGAGACGATACTCTACCTCACTGTTCTGGCCCTGCGCCAATCGCGCCGCTTGAACTGCGGCAGCGGCGCGGTCGTCGGGATGAATTACGGTTGAGGGCCAGAAGCTCCAGTCGGCGATAAACTTGTCCAAAGGGTAGCCGGTCAAGGGTTCCACATGAGGTGAGAGATAAATATTAAGGCGCTGTCCGGTTTCGGTTACCTCGGTTACATAAATATGATCGCTAATAGAAGAGACAAAGTGGCGAAAGTGTTGTTCGCTCTGGCGCAAGGCGTGTTCGGCTTGCTGGCGCTCTTGAATCTCTCGCTTCAACAATGTATTTGATTTTGACAACTCGGCCGTGCGCTCTTCAACCCGGATTTCCAACTCCTGGCGTGCCTGGCGTAATGCCTCTTCAGATTGGCCTAAAGCGATCAACATTTTGTTGATATTCTCGCTCAGGCTGGCCAGTTCGTCGTTGCCAAAAACCTTAACCCGCCCCGCCGAGTTACCGGCTGCGGCAATCGCCTTGACGCTCAGATTGAGTTGGCTCAGGCGCGACAAAACGCCTTTTTCCAAAAGCAGCAAGATGACCGACCCAAAAACCAGCCCACTGACCAGAAATGACGCCATAAAGTACAATAAACTGGTCTGACCTTGCCCATAAATCTGGCGGGGTAGCCCTACTTTTAACAACAGGGCCGGCTGTCCGTAAACATCCTCTATGATGGTATAGCCGGCAACATTTTGTTGATCCAGAGGACGAACTAAAATGGGGATTTCCGGGGTAAGGGTAGCTCGCGCTGCCTGAAAATCGGGGGGTAACTGCGCCTCGTCGAAGCGGTGGATGGAGATAGATAAATGGGTCTGCTCGGCCAAACTTTCAATTTCGGCGGCGTCCAGGTAGCGACCCACCACGAGTGTACCGTGAATAGGGCCTTTATAATTACTCGTAACAATGGGGTGCGCGGCGAAGAGCAACGGTCCTTCGGGCAGGGAAATAAGACCGCTAAGCCCATCTTGAGGGGTGGTGTGGTTCAAAATGAGTTTATTGTTAGCCAGGTGATCCTGCAAACTCGGCGGCGTATCTACGGCTGTTTGCGTTTGCAAATCAATGGCTTTGCCAAAGACAAGCTCGCCGGCAGTATTGAAAAACAACATGGCATTGATATTGAAATTGAGCAGGGTTGCGTCTTGTAAATTGGATTCGATAAACGTTTCATTCCGGTCTATCACAAAGTTATAAGTATCATCCCAGGGCGCCCAATCACCGGCAATGCTATCCAGGGTGGCCAGCTTATCCTGAAGCGCCGCTGTGGCTCGCTGCACATTTTGGCGCACATCCTGATCTTCCAATTGGGTAAAACTATTTAATAAAATCGTTTGGGAGATAAAGTATAGTAACGTGACCAAACCCACCAGAGTTATACTAATGATGAGAAGGATTTTTTGGCGTAGGGTCATTGTCTTACCGATTTCATGATGAACACTTTTATATTGTAGACAAAAATAGAGGGGGTGTCTAGGGGATAAAGCAGTACTTTTCGGAGACAGTTTAAGGTAAGGTAATGAGCCAGATGTTTTGATCGGCGCTGTTGACAAAAACCACCTGCCGGCCATCGGGCGAGATCTCCCAATCGCCGTTGGAGATGGAAAAGGACAGAGTGGTTGGGTCGGTCAGAGGTTGGAATTGGCCGCTGGGGGCGTTAATGGCCCACAGCTGCATGCTTGTTTCATCGGGGGCGCGCATGGGAATGTACAGCAAGGTGTCGTCATTGCGCCAGGCATACGCGCCAAAACGGGGGATGTCTAACTGCTGTTGAGTGGTCCCAGCGGCGCTGACCAGCCACAAGCCGTTTTCGGTAGGTTCATCGGCAAAGGAGATGAAAAAGGCAATCCAACTGCCGCCCGTCGAAATTTCGCCGCCGCGCAGCCGCTTGTGACTGAAGAGGTTGGTCCGGCGTTCATTGACCAGATCATAGACAAACAGGGTTTGTTTTTCCTCGTTGGGGTCATCCCGGCCGGTGAGCAGGATACGCTGGCTGTCGGGAAACCAGCCGGTCAGGCCGCCGCCGTAAATCGAGAGAATAATCCGGGCATTGCTACCATCCAAATTAGCTAACCAGACGTCGCTTTGCCGCCGGTCATAAGGGCCTTCGCGGTCAGTCGCCACCCAAACGATCTGGCTGGAATCGGGTGAGAAAGAGGGCCAGTTGCCGCCAGTGTTGACCGTCCAGCTTTGGCCGGTCACTTGATGGGTGAAGCGGGCCAGATTACCTTCGGGCACGGCTACAATCGTCCGGTCAAAGTTCCAAAAACCAATCGCCGGGCTGATAAGCACAGGCGCAGGCTGGGGGTTGGCAATATTCACGCCATAAACGCCAACGGCGGCGTCGGGGCTGGGTTTGTCAATAAACAATACCTGCCGGCTGTCGGGCGAAAAGGTAGGCTGGACACAACAGCCGCCGGCAGTCAATTGGCGCAACGCAGGCGCAGGGGTGGGCGTTGGTGAGGGAATGGGCGTGCTTGTGGCTGGGGGCTGAGGCGAGGGCGTGAGGGTAGGGGTCTCCAGGGAACTGGTGGGAACAGAGGGAACTTCCGGGGAAGGGAGCGGACGGGTTGGGGTGGGTCGAGTAGGCGTATTGGTAACCACAAGGGGTTGAGTGGCAGCGGAGGAGGCGGTGCAGGCCGTTATGAGGATGAGCCACGCTAAATTCAAGATAAACAACAGGAGTGCAGGGATGCAGGGGTGCAGGGGTGAGAAACCTCCCCTGCTCCTCCGCCCCCTTGCTCCCCTGCCCATTTCAACAAAGAATCCCCAAAAAACCATCACCGTCCTCCCGGCTCCGGCGGCCAGGGGTTGGCAAACTCATTGAGCAGCGTGCCGCCAAAGAGCACGGTCGGCTGGTCGTGGATGGTTTGCCACTGGCGCGGGCTGCTCAAATCACGCTCAAAGCCGCGATTGAATCCACCGATGAGGGCTAGACTGTCCCAATCGGCTCGGAGCAAGGGCACGGGGTTGTAGGCTTTGTTGTGGTGGTTGTTGCGGATTTCCAGGTGTAGGTGCGGGGCCGAGCGGCAGGTCTGAAAAGAGTCGCCGGACAAGGCGATGACCTGGCCCCGCTTGACCGGCGTGCCGGGGATAAGGTTCGGACTTTCCAAAAGATGGCCGTAAAAAGAGCTGTAGCCGTTGGGGTGATCAATCATCAGGCTGTGGGGCGGCGAACCGTGGGTGTCAATTTCAGCCACCAATCCATCGCCGATGGCGATAACTTCGGTACCGCAGGGCGCACTAAAATCGAGGCCAAAGTGCAACCCCTGACCGGCCTGATAAAAGATACTTCGTTGAATGTATGCTCCCACCGTGTTGCCGTAGGGCTGGCCCAACAACCAGGTATCCGGGCCGGGAGGCGCGGCAAAGGGCAGGATAAACGGCGGCTCGGCCGGCGGCTCGGCCGGCGGCTCGAAGGCGGGGTTGCCGGCATGATTGACCCCGCTGCTTTCCTGGGCGCGCAAATGAAGCGGAGTAAGCAGGATTAGCAGAAGGAGGATGAAGAGAGGATAGAGGATAGAGGATAGCGGTTTTTTTATGCGTTCACGCTTTGCGGCTATTCGCCATTCGCTCATTCGCCATTCACCATTCGCTCATTCGCCCCGTTGTTTGATTTGCTGCACGATTTCTTGCAACGCCTCAAACGGCTGCGCCCCGGAAATGAGATATTTTTGGGCGATAATAGTGGCCGGGACGCCTTGCAAACCATAAGCCTGGGCCTGCCCGATGTCGGCGTCCACCGGCGGAGCATAGGCCCCACTGCTGACGGCGGCCAAAAAGTCCGCCCGATCCAGGCCCACTGCGGCGGCTAGATCGCCCAGGATTTCCAGGTTGCCAAAATCACGATCAGCCACAAAATGCGCTTTGAACATGGCCTCGTGGTAGGCGTCGCCAAAGCCTTTTTCTTCGGCATATTTGGCCCCTTCGAGGGCGTAGCGGGATTTGACGCCCCAGCGATGGCTTTTCATTTCCAGCCCAAACCGCTCGCGGGCGATCTGCTGCACTCGCGGCCAACCCGCCTCGATGCGCTCCCGGTAAGAAGTTTCATACTCCGGCGGCAGCGGCGGCGCGCCGGCAGGCCGCAGTTCGTAACTTTTCCAGATGATTTCGATGGCTTCAACTTTGGCGAGTTCGTCCAGACCGGACTTCAACATATAACACCACGGTCAGACAAAGTCGCTCCAGACTTCAAAGGTCAATTTGGGTACGGTCATCTTCACCGCTCGATTCGTGATGGATTAGAAGGGTAATCTTACCTGAAAAATCAATTCTAGCAAAGGGAAGAGCAAAAGCAGTCGCCCTCCAATTTGCCGATTTGATTTTTGAACCTTCATCAAGCCGGCCTTTTTTTTGGGTTGTGATAAAGCCTAAAAACTGATACAATGGGGAGAAATTAAAAAGCCCTGTTGCTGAGGGCTTTTTGCCCGGATCAGGTTATGTTTGCGCTTTTCGTAACCGGCCAAAATTTGAACGCAGATGACGCAGATTCGACAGATTTTCGCTGATTTTTACAAATTTTTCTGCGTAAATCCGCGTTTATCAGCGTTCATCTACGTTCTATTTAAAAAGCGCAAAGGTAGTGAAAAGCAGCGAGGTGAGTTAAAATGTTGCCTAATATGATCGGCGCGTACGGCCCGTGGGCCGCTTCCTTGCCAGGCGATGGACCGGCCGCGCTCTCTTTTCGCAATGAGCAGTTTACGGAGGTCGAAGCCTGGCGGCCCATAGCCCGGCAGCGCGTGCTCGACCTGCTGGCCCAGCCCGACACCGGCGGCGTTCCCCCTGTAACCGTGCATGAACAATTGACCTACGACGGCCTGGACATCGAAAAACTCTCCTGGCAGCTTCCCTATGGCCCGCCGACCGAGGCAGTTTTCCTGAAACCGGCCGGAGCCACCGACCCGCTGCCCGCTATTCTGGCCCTGCACGACCACGCCGCCAACAAATATTTCGGCTGGCGCAAGATTGCCCGCGCCGGGGCCGACCTGCACCCGATGCTGCGCGACCACCAGGCCCAATACTACGGTGGCGTCGCCTGGACCCACGAACTCGCCCGGCGGGGCTACGCCGTGCTGGTCCACGATGCGTTTGATTTTGCCAGCCGGCGGGTGCGGCTTCAGGATGTGCCGGAGGTCATTCGCGCCGGCCTGACCGACCCCGACCCGGAGAGTAGCGCCAGCATCGAAGCTTACAACGCCTGGGCCAGTGAGCACGAGCATATCCTGGCCAAGTCGCTCTTTTGCGCCGGGACCACCTGGCCGGGCGTCTTCCTGGCCGAAGATCAGCGCGCGTTGGATGTGCTGTGCGCTCGCCCGGAAGTAGACGCCGCGCGGGTCGGCTGCTGCGGCCTTTCCGGGGGTGGATTGCGGTCTGGGTTTCTGGGCGGGCTGGACCCGCGTATTCGCTGCGCCGTTTGCGTCGGCATGATGACCACCTGGCGCGACTTCCTGCTCCACACCAGCTACACCCACACCTGGATGATCTACATCCCCTTGCTGCCCCGTGACCTCGACTTTCCAGAAATCCTGGGCCTGCGCGTCCCCCTGCCCACCCTGGTGCTGAACGACTCCGACGACGAGTTATTCACCCTGCCCGAAATGGAGCGGGCCGCGACGATATTGCAAGAGGTTTACGCCAAAGCCGGCGCATCAGACCGCTACCGCGCCTCTTTCTACCCCGGCCCGCACAAATTCGATTTGGCCATGCAAGCCGAGGCGTTTGATTGGTTTGAGCGCTGGCTAAAATAAGGAGTCCAAAGCTTGCTTTGGCAAGGCTAAGGCTAAGAAATTGTTTCAGACGATGTAGGAGTCCAAAGCGTAACTTTGGAGCGGATTAAAGGGAGAAGAAATTGGAAACTGACCCTGAATCTCCAATCTCTAATCTCATCAACAAGGAGTTAACGATGCCAACCCGCGCCGATGCGCACGCCCATTTTTTCCACGCCGGTTATGTGGCCCTGCTGCCCGAAAACTGCCGCCGCATCCAGCCGGATGAAGTCACTCTTTACCAGGGGTTGGCTCGACAGTACGATGCGCAGCAGGTGTTGGCCGTTGGGTATGAGGCTGAACCGTGGGCGGTGGGCAACAATCGCTACCTGAGCCGGCTGGCGGCCAGTCTGCCCTGGCTGAGGCCGGTCGCTTTTGTGGCGGAACCGGCCAAGTTGGAAATAGCCAGCCTGGAAAAATGGCAGCAGGAATCGTTTGTCGGCTTGAGCTTTTACTGCTTCGACCCGCAGCAGAGGGAGGCGCTTGGACGAGTGCCTGCCGAAATCTGGGCCTGGCTGGCCGAACGGGGCTGGTTGGTCAGCGTCAACTCAAAAGGCGAACATTGGACGGCCTGGCAGCCGCTGCTGGAACGCCAGCCCGATTTGCGGCTGCTGGTGTCGCACCTGGGCCTGCCTCCGGCGGTTGAGACTGCGCCCGACGAAGCCACGGCTCGGCAAGCACTTCGGGAGGTTGTGGCCCTGGCCCCCTTCCCTGGCGTGCATGTCAAGTTGAGCGGCTTTTATGCCTTGACCCAGCCCGGCTATGCTTATCCCCACCAGGCCGCCTGGCCCTACGTCGAAGTATTGCTGGCTGCGTTTGGCTCGACTCGGCTGCTGTGGGGGTCAGATTTTAGCCCCAGCTTGGAGTGGCTCAGTTTTCCGCAAACCTTTGGCCTGTTTGAGGCCATGCCTTTTTTGAACAAGGCCGACCGTGAGCGGATCGAAGGGGGTAATTTGTTGGCGCTTTTGGCCGGCGTTCAGTCTTCTGCTCACACAAGGTCATTAAGTTAGCAGCATCCTGAGTAGGGGAGCGAAGCGACCCGTATCGAAGGGTGCTGCTTGGCGACAAGTTTGGCTCGTTCCCAATCTCCCTATCCGCTGCGCCGGGCGATTTCCTCACGGACAACGGGCGCAACCTGCGTACCCAGCAGTTCGATGGCATGCATCACTTTAGCATGCTCAATTGTCCCGACGCCAAGCTGCAGCAGTAACCGCTGATGGCCGAAGATCTCGTGTTGGAACAGAATCTTCTCGCTGATTTCAGCCGGGCTGCCGACAAAGTCCGAGCCACGCAAGGCCCGGCCGGCTTCAAGTTGTTGGCGGGTGGCGGGCGGCCAGCCGCGCTCGCGGCCAATTTTATTCATCACCACCACCGCCGAGGGGTAGTAGGCGTCAACGGCCTGCTGGGCCGTGTCGGCGATAAAGCCGTGCGAGTTAATGCTCAACGGCAGTTGGGCCGGGTCGTGTCCGGCCTGGCGGGCGGCTTCCCGGTAGAGTTGAATGAAAGGCGCAAAGCGCTCGGGCATGCCGCCGATGATCGCCAGGGCCATGGGCAAACCCAGGCTGGCGGCGCGCACCACCGATTCTGGGGTGCCGCCAACCGCCACCCAGATGGGCAGCTTTTCCTGCACCGGGCGGGGATAGACGCCCAGATTGTTCAGGGCCGGGCGATGTTTGCCCGACCAGGTGATGGTTTCGGCTTCGCGGAGCTTCATCAGCAGTTCAAGCTTCTCGGCAAAAAGGCTGTCGTAATCGCGCAGGTCATAACCAAAGAGCGGGAACGACTCGATAAACGAGCCGCGCCCGGCCATGATCTCGGCCCGGCCATTGGAAATTAGATCGAGAGTGGCAAAATCCTGAAAAACCCGCACCGGGTCATCCGAGCTAAGCACCGTAACCGCCGTTGACAGGCGGATGGACTGGGTGCGGGCCGCCGCCGCTCCCAGAATAACCAGCGGGGCTGAGGCAATAAAGTCGGGGCGGTGATGCTCGCCGACGCCAAAAACATCCAGGCCCACCTGATCGGCCAGTTCAATGGTTTCGAGCAGGTTGCTCATGCGCTGGACTGGGCTGATCATCGCCCCGGTCACAGGATCGGGGGTTAGCTCGACAAACGAATAGAGACCAAGCTCAAAGGCCCCGTTGCCGGGGCGAGTATTTGAAACAGGTGGATTGGTTTGAGTCGAAATAGTTTATACTCCTTATTTGCCCTATTTAATCGCTTCTGGAATTGACTGCCCATTTAGAACTAGTTCTTCAACCCGATTTTGTTTCTCATACATATTATACCACAAGGCGGCAATTTTATCGGCTTCTGGACCCGGTTGAAAATAGACGCCAATGGACAGATGGCCGACATAAACCCCTTTTGGGGCCAATTCCTGATGCAAACAGTGAGCATAGTTACGTAAGCCAGCCATAGCGATCCCCACGTTGGTTAGAATGGGTACGGGGTTTACGGCTGATAACCCGGTGGTGAACAAAAGTGCGCCGTTGCCTCTGTCTAACATCCCCGGCAACACTTCGGCCACACTGGCAACTGCACCGAGCACCTGATATTGAAATTGAAATAAAGCATTCTCCGGGGTAGTTTCCACTGCCGAGGCGAGTTTATCGGCACTGGGGATAGGGCTGTATTCCAGTACATCTACCGGCCCCCATGTCTCTTTAATTTGAGCAAAAGCATGCCTAAGCTGCTGCATGTCCAGCACATCGGCCCTAAAACCGGCAGCTTCAATCTTGAGCTGTTTTAACTCTTGAACATACCCCTCAAGTTTCTCCTGATTTCGGGCCACCAGAGCCACCCGAAATCCATTTTGTCCAAATTTCCTGGCAATCGAAAGCCCCAATCCGGGACCTGCACCGACAATAACGATTGTCTTCATAAGTAAAACCTCTTTGATGTTGAGTTTAAAATCCCAAATTTTCTCTAACCAAGATCACGCTGACCCGGTCAGGCTTACCTTCGCCGTTGATGAGCAGAACTTTGTTGACCCGGCTGGGCTTACCATAAACCTGCCGCGCCCGCACATCTTCCAGCGGATAAGCGTACTCGTTGATACGCCGCATCCCTTCATCCAGATCGCGGACAATCTTCTGTGCCCCGACCACCCAGATGACATGGCCTGCCCCAAAGGTATAGGGGCCAAGCTGGCTGCCAGTACCCGAGGCCACCAAGACCTGCCCCTGCTCGGTGATGGCATGGACGCTGCCGATGATGAAATCGGGACTCGCGCCCAGCTTACGCATCTCGTCGGTGCGGTTCTGCTGGTACAACTCGTATAACTTTGACCTGATGGCCTTGAAACGGCCCGATTGGTCAATCTCGGTCGAGATGCCCAGGCTGTCCAGCGTTTTAGAAACAGAGGTGAACACTTCCGCGCCTTCCGGCAGCAGGCCCAAAACAATTCGCCGGGCTTCGTCGCCGGTATGGGCAATGTAGGTGCGCATCCCGTTGGCTTCGAGGGCCTGCGCGGTGCGCTGGATTTGTCCTTCCGAGGCCAGCTCGGCAAAGGTCATATTCGGGGCCAAAACTTCATTTGCTATGGCTGTTGTCATGGTTTAAATTCCTTACCTCCATTTGTGAATAATATTTTAGTCAATTGTTGTCTAACCAACAGTTGTTGTGTATAATACAACTGTCTACTTTATAAAGTCAATAGACACTTCAATGCTTTTGCTGTTTAGACAACAAAACGTAAAAACTGTTGGTTACTTGATCTCGATTTACCGGGGTACAAAGCAGCAAAGTAGCAGGTCGCAGGAATCTGTACCCCTGTCTACCGTCTACTGTCTACTGTTTTGAGGAGGTAAAATGGTAACACAACTCAATGGAGAAGATCCACGGGTAAAGCGCACTCGCCAACTGATTGTGCAGGCATTTACGGAACTGCTGGCTGAAAAGAGCTTTCGAGCCATCAGTGTCCAGGATGTGGCGGAACGAGCCACCGTCAATCGGGCCACCTTTTATGCCCACTTTGAAGACAAATATGCCCTCATGGACTACTTCATCCGCGACAGTTTTCAGCAGGCGTTGGCCAGCAAACTTCCGGCTTCATTTCCTTTTACCCTGGATAACCTGTACCTGCTCACCCGCACGGTATTGGAGCATCTAGCTCAGTTTCATGGCCAGTGTAAGGTAGCCGATAAACAACAGTTTGAACTGCCGCCGGAGGCGACGGTGCAAAATGAACTCTACAAATTTATCTCGAATTGGCTCAAGCAGGTTCCGCCTCCCGACCATCAATGCCAGGCAACTGTGGAGACAGCCGCGATGGTCATGAGTTGGGCCATTTTTGGGGCGGGGTTGCAGTGGAGCAGCGGGTCAAAAACTGTTTCGGCGGAACAGATGGCCAATCAGATTGTGGCCGTGTTAACCAGAGGATTATCCGAGGGAATAACGATGCCGGCGTAGCCGTACATACAATTTCTGCATGGCGCTGGCTACCTTAAATCTTATAAAAAGCAGCAATTGTGTTCGCGAAGATGGAGGAAAAGGGATATAATTTATTAGCAACAACAAAAGATGGTCCTTAGGCCATCGGTATTCACCCCATTGGTAGGATGATTGTGAGGGAGGCCGCCTATCACTACTGAGACCAAAGATACCACCCAACCCAACACGTTTGCCTTAGATTGGCTTGTCTCTAACCTGCGCTGGATCTGGTTATTACTCATCGCCCTGTTTGTGGTCGGCGAAAGCCTGTTGAGCCGCCAGCCCTCGCCCAATGTGACCCGGCTGCTGGTCCTGGTGGGGGTAGGGCTGGGGCTGAATGGAATCTATGCCGGCCTGTTGTGGTCCAAATTCTTCCCCAGTTGGCTGGCCGTAATTGCCGCGATCCTGGATGCAGTATTGGCCATCGGCTTGATGATTATGCTGCCGCAGCACGCCCAATTGCTGCTGCCGCTGCTGATGGTCCCAGTGATGCTGGCCGGGCTGCGCTGGAGCGCCGAAGCCGGTCTGCTGATGGCCCTGCCCATTGCTCTGAGTTATGGCGTGCCGTTGGTACCGCTGCTGAGTGGCGATATTGACCGGATCCAGGTGATCAACGCCTTGCTGACAGCGGCGGCCAATGCCATTGTGCTCTTTATTGCCGGGGGACTGCCCGGCCCCTTTATTCGCCAGCAGCTTGACCTGGCCGCCCAGGATAACGAAGCGGAGTTAAAAAGTTTGCGCGTGGCCACCGAGCGCGGCAAACTTATCTCAGAAATGGCCCTGACCCTGGGTTCGACCCTTAACTACCGCAAAGTGCTGCGGACGATGATTGACCTGGCCTTTTCGGCTATGGCCGAGGTTGGGACCAAAGACGAGTCAACCATTGCCATGGTCTTACTCTTTGAAGGCGACAGCGAAAACGGCGCAGACCGGCTCACCGTAGCCGCCGGGCGCAACATTGGCCGTTCCGACGAGGGCCGCCGCGTATCGGGCGAAGAGGGGTTGATTGGCCGTACCATTCGCACCGCCGAAGCGACCATCACCAACAATGCCCAAAAAGACCGGGTGTT
This sequence comes from Anaerolineales bacterium, assembly GCA_015075405.1. Classification (GTDB taxonomy): domain Bacteria; phylum Chloroflexota; class Anaerolineae; order 4572-78; family J111; genus DSQQ01. The sequence goes on along the minus strand of JABTUK010000005.1, from coordinate 458,461 downwards.
AACCTCCTTTGCTTCAACGCCGGGCTGCCGCTCGGCTATTTGCGCCCCGCTGCGAGCCGGGTTGAACACCTATGGTGTGGTGCTTTTTTGCAGCACCGAACCCCACTTTTATAACGAAGAGCACAAGCAACTCCTCACCACCTTTTGCAGCCAAGCCATCATCACCCTGCAAAACGCCCAACTTTTTGAAGACCTCCAGCGCGAACAGCAGAGGATTCTGGAAAAGGAGGCCGAGGCCCGGCGCAAACTGGCCCGCGACCTGCACGACGGCCCCACCCAATCTATCGCGGCCATTGCCATGCGGCTCAACTTTATCAAGGTGGTGCTGCAAAAAGAAGATATTGCCAAAGCCTATGAAGAGGTGGTCAAGGTTGAAGAAATTGCCCAGCGGACCACTCAAGAGATCAGAACTATGCTCTTTGCCATGCGCCCCGTGATTCTGGAAACGCAGGGCTTGCTGCCGGCGCTGACCCAATACGCCGACCGGCTGAACGCGACCGAATCGTTCAAAGTCACCGTCAACAATCGCGGCTATAGTAGCCAACTCACCGGCGAGGCCGAAGGTGTGGTGTTTGCCATTATCGAAGAGGCGGTCGGCAACGCCAAAAAACACGCCCAGGCCAGCGAGATCAGGATCAATCTGCTGGCCGGTAAAAGCAGCTTGATGGTTGAGATCAAGGATAACGGGGTTGGCTTTGATGTCGAAGCGACCAAATCCACCTACGACCAGCGCACCAGCCTGGGGCTACTCAACCTTGATGAGCGTGCTCAACTCGTTGGCGGGGTGTGCTCGATCGAGTCGGCCCGGGGCCGGGGCACCACCGTGCGGGTCGAAATCCCCTTTGCCGGGGTGAAAGAAGCAGCGTGACCGATCAAAGCGTCCTCCTGGCAGGTCTGGCCCTTTTATCCCTGGCCCTGCCGGTCGGTTGGGCCTGGTGGCAAAAGCGCCAGGGCGAAACCGGGATCAACGAGCAGTGGCTGTCTTCCACTGCTCGATTTATTTATGGGATCGGCTTGCCTTATCTAGCCCTTATTGCCGGCCTCTTGCCGCCTCGATTTTTGGGCCTGAAGGGGCTTGAAACGATCATGGCCCTTGATTTGAGCGGGCATGGCGCCAACCTGCAAAAAGCTGTCACCCTTCTCCTGCTGGAATGTCTGGCCGATGGCGGCATTGTTATCAGGCTTGGCCTGGCGGCGCTGCTGCTGGCGTTGGGGTTGCGCTGGGGATTGGCCCGACTGAACCTGGAATCGCTCCCCTCCGGCTGGTCCATCCGAGAGATTATCTATGACGGCCTGCACTGGGCCTTTTATTATGCCATTTTTTGGGCCTTGACCGGCGATCTTTACCTGGGAGTAGTGGGAGGCATGCTCTGGGTCCTGCTCGAAGGGGCGCTGGTCGCCTGGGCACAGCGAGACACGCCAGCTTCCCGGCTGCCTTTGCTCATCAAAACCGTCATCTTAATCCTCACCGCCACCATTTTCTTTTATGCCCCCAATTTGTGGTTGCTGTGGCCGGTTCACGGGGGACTGGCCTTTATTGGGACGCGCCGGGGGTCTGGCCCAGGCTGAGCCGGCCCGCGCCAAATTTGTTGTTCGGCAGCGCATCGCCCAGCTTGACCGCCCGGCTTTGAAAAAGTCCGGCAATCTCAGCCGGGGTATAGGCCGGAAAAGCTTGCAGAATCAAGGCGGCTGCGCCGGCAACATGCGGGGTAGCGGCTGAAGTGCCGTCAAAAAAAGGCGAGTATGAGGCGCTCTTGACCGCGGAAGGGGCCACCAGATCAGGCTTGATGCGCCCATCGTTGGTGGGACCTTGCGAACTGTACGGCTCCAGCGCGTCGTTGGACCATTTGACCGCGCCTACGGTAAACGCGCCGCGGGCATCGGCAGGCGTGCCCAGGCTGGCTTCGGGGTGCATAAATTCCGGGGGAATCTGGCCGTTGTAAACAAACAGGTCCAGGGTGGCGTCGCCCCGAGCCGCCCCGCCCCGATTTTGAACGGCCAGTAGATAGGTGTCGGTTTTGGCAAACTGGTAAAAGATGACCTCGGCGGAGCGCTGGCCGGGCTGGCCGCTCTGGAAATCCTCGGCTTTAGCCAATAAGTTGCCGTTCTTGTCGAACAGAATCAGGTCATAATCCTGATTGCGGGCGGCCCAATCATTCCAACTCAAAATCAGATAGCTGGCCGCGCCCGCCTTCATAGTGAAGGGCAGAGCCGTCACTTCTGGGGCGAACTCATGCAGGGTGTCGCCGTTGCTGTCCTGGAAAACGCCGCGATAATGCTCGTCAGCGCGGTTGCCGGCGGCATTGACCCAAAACACCCCGGCATCATAGACCCGGTTGGCGATGTCGGCGGCAAAGCCGCTGCCGTCCATCGGGCTGAGGCCGCTGATGCTGGTCGAGTTGGAAATGATGTCCACGCCCTGGCTTAACAGCCAGTCAACCGCCTGCCCCAAAGCTACCTCGCTGCCATCGAAATAGGCCAGAAAAAGCTGGGCGTCGGGGGCCATCTCATGGATGATTTCGGCGCAGGCGGTCCCGTGGACCTGCACCCCCAGTTGCGCCGGGTTGCCAAAAGTCGAGATGACCACTTCTTGGGGCAGTTCCGTGCCCAACAGCGCTTCGTACCCGGCAAAGCCCAAATCCAGCACGCCGACTTTAACCCCCTGCCCGGTAAAACCCTGCCCCTGCCACTCATTGGCCAGGGTCACGGCGACCCCCTCACCAGCGTAGCCGCCCTGATCCGCCGACAGCTTGTTGGGCAGTTGCAGGCTGATGACGTGCTCCAAATTGGCAATCCGCTCGACAATCAGCTCCGGCTCGGTGGCGTCAATTTGCTCCAGAATGAGCTGGGTGGGAATGATGATGTTGATCCGGTCCTGGTAGCTGCTTTCGACGATCACCCCTTCGGCTTCCAGTTCAGTCACCAGGGCGGGCGTTTGCTCCGCCGAATCGAGAATGAGGGTCATCACCACGTCGTCATTTTCGTTGAGGATACCGCGCTGGCGAGCCAAGGCCAGGGCGGCTTCCTGCCCGGCGTTCTGGTAGGTGATGTAAAAATCCTTGTAAACCGAACCGAGTTCGGGGTTTTCGAGCAGTTGGGCCAGTTGGGGGTAGTCGGCGGCGACCTGGGCCGAGAGTTCGGAGAGCGAAGCGGGGGGAGTCAATTGGAGGGTGGGGAGTTGCAGAGTCGGCTGGGTCGGGGTAGCGTCGGCGCTTGGCTGCGGGGTCAGGCTGCCTCCCTGGGCCAATAAATAAGCGCCGATGCCGACAGCCAGGACAACTACAATTACAAGCGGGAGAAGAATATTCGAGTTTGATTTACGCTTCATATCTTCCAGCCTTCCAGACGCATTACCGGATTTGAGCGTCAAAAACGATAATCGGGCGCTATTTTATAGTCCGGCGACTTCATCGCCGGACGAGCGCCGGTGGCAAGATTGCGTCTGGGGTTTCCGAATGCTCTCTGTCATGCCGCAATTTATCTGTTGTTACCAAAACCACCCTGCGGCGGCAACTCGGATTGGCCGCCACCTTAATGTCACGTTTACTGGCAAATTTGCAATGCGCCACCTTATTGTTCAAGGCGTGCTCACAAGTGCTGATCAATCAAAATTGGATTTCCGTCAGGGTCAATGACCATAAAACTCGCCGGTCCGGTCACGCTCTCATCGGCTTCACTCTCAATCTTCAAACCCCGCGCTTTAAGCTCTCGCTGAAGGTCGCGTACGTCTGTGAAAGAATCAAGCGTATTGCCATTTTGGTCCCAACCGGGATTGAAGGTCAAAATATTTTTCTCGAACATGCCCTGAAATAGTCCAATGGTATGACCCCCATTCTGCATTATCAACCAATTCTGGGCTGTATCTCCCATAAAAACCTGGAAACCCAGTTTCTCGTAAAAAGACTTAGAAACTTCAATATCTTTGACATTTAAACTTACCGAAAATGCGCCCAATTCCATACGATCCTCCTTATATTTTGTGATGTTATTGGTTGGATCAAATTATAGAACAAGTGAGCTATCGCGTCAACTGGAAATTTGGATTGGGGACCGGTACGGCTACGCCCCCTAACTACTTTTTAAATAGGAGAAACCGAGTGTCCAAACCTAAATCTCGTCTTTGCGCCTGATTTGCCACAGGGTCAGATTGCTCCAAATCAGAATATGGGCCAGCAGCAAAATCCAGCGCGAGGCCAGGGCCAGGGCGTTGGGGGTGTAGTTGACATAGAAATTTATCGGCGTGGCGATGTCTTTGATCAGGGTTTGCAGGCCGCGCCCGGTATCCAGCACGTTCTCTACCCGCACCTGGCTTAGGGTGTTCAGGTGTTCGATGTTGGCGCTGATGCCCAGGCTCTCCAGCGACCAGCGGGTGATGGTCAAATAGGACAGCGGCGCGGTCAGGGGGGAAAGTTCAAAAATAGCCCCGGAAAAGACAATCTGGATCAGGATGGCAATCAGGATGAGGTAAGTGACCATATCTTTGGAGGAAGCCGAGGCCGAAATAAACAGCCCCAGGGCGATACTGGCCAGCACTGTCAGCAGCAGGGTAATGTAAAATTCCAGTGGGGCCCAGGCCATCACCCCCATGCCGGGAAAACGTAGATTGAGGGCCAGGACTGCTAAAAACAGGACCACCTGCCCGGCCATAAAAAGACCCAACACCCCAAACTTGGAGGCAAAATAGGGGATAACCTTGAGGCCAAGCATGCGCTCACGGCGATAAACCGTTTCTTCTTTGACCAGCTCATAAGCCGCGCTAAAAATCCCCAGCAGCGACGTGGCCAGGGCCATCACAAACAGCACGGTCTGGGTGTCGGCGGCAATGCTGTAACTGCCGCTGGTTTCGAGAATAGCCGTTATTTCGGCGGGGCTGTGGCCGACCAGGGCCTCGGCGGGGCTGATCAGCAGCAAAAAGAGGCCAATCAACGGCATGACCGCGCCCAAGACCCACAGGCTGAGCCGGTCGGCTTTGATTAAATCGAGATAGCGCTGGGCCAGAATTTTGAACTGGCGCATTTGTTTCTGAGTGCTCTGGCTGACCGAAGGCCGTTCAGCCGCTACCGGATGGGCGATTTGGCCGCTTTGCCGGTGGGTGATGTAGGTTTGGTACAGCTCGGAGCGGCGGTAATGTTCGGCCCACAGCACCCCGGCCTCGATTTCGGCGGGCGGCTGGCCGTTGGTTGGCGGTTCGATTAGCGGTTGGAGTTCCGGCGGGATAGCGGCTTCATCCTCTTGCGTATAAGTTTGAGAGAGAACAGTGTAAATATCGGGAAAGTTGTCTACATTAAAGAATTTAACCGCCTGATCGGGCGGGCCAAAGTAAGCCAGCCGGCCGCCGCGGGCCATAAACGCCACCTGGTCGCAATCTTCGATGATGTGGCTGGTGGCGTGCGTCACCAGGATGATAGTCCGGCCCTCGTCGGCCAGGGCGCGCAGGGTGTCCATCATTAGCTTTTCCAGGCCCGGATCGAGGCCGGAGGTTGGCTCGTCCAGAAAGAAAATCCAGGGGTCGGCCAGCAGTTCGGCGGCAATGCTGACCCGCTTGCGCTGGCCGCCGCTGAGGTCACGGATAAGGGTGTTGGCTTGGGCGGTCAAGCCCACTTTGGCCAGGGCCTCGTCAATCTGCTTCTCGCCGTCGGCCGGGTCGGCGTCGCCAGGCAGGCGCAGTTGCAGGGCGTAACGCAGGGCCTGGCGCACTTTGAGCTGGGCATGCACAATGTCATCCTGGGGCACGTAGCCAATCAGGTGACGGTAGATGTCCAGATTATCGTAGACATCATCGCCGTTGATCAGGACCGCCCCGGCGCTGGCCGGACTGAGACCAAGCAGGGCTTTCAGCAAGGTGCTTTTGCCGCTGCCGCTGCTGCCGACCAGGGCCACAAACTCGCGGGGATTGATGACCAGGTTCAGGGGGCGCAAAATCTGCTTGGCCTGGCGGGTATCGGCCAGGCCCCAGCCGTTGGTTGGGTAAACCACTTTTTCCAGGTTGATCACTTCCAGTCGAAAATTGCGCTCGGCCACAAACGAGGAAAACAGGCCCTGACCCTGGTAGATCAGGTTAAAGGGGCCAATCTGGATCACGTCGCCGCGAGCCAACACCTGTGGCTGTTCCAGAGGTGAGCCATTCACAAAAGCGCGGTTATGGGTGCTGACATCTTCGATGATGTATTCATTATCAATTTTGGTGATCCTGGCGTGCTGCCAGGAGATGGTGGGGTGCGACAGGACAATGTTGGCATCGAAGCCGCGGCCAATGTAGGCCACCTCGGTTTCAATCTGGTACGATTGACCGGCATGTTTGGCGTCCACGTGGCTAAAGCCAGAAGGAGCCAGGTAAGTCAGCTTGATCGAATTGCCGCGCCCGTCGCTGAGGCGGATAATATCGTTATGGACCAGCAGGTGCGCTTTGTGCGGGGTGAGCCGTTGGCCGTTGACGCGGGTGCCGTTGGTGCTGCCCAGATCGGTCAGGGTGTGGCCGCTGTTGGTAAATTCCAGCCGGGCATGTTCGTTCGACACCATGGGCGAGTCGATCTGGATCAGGTTGGCGCTGTCGCGGCCCAGGGTGATAACCGGCTTGGAGAGAAAACATTCCTTATCGGTTTCGCCGGGCAGGTGGATAACAATTTTGGCCAGCGCGCCGCCATGCGCCGTAATCTGGCGCTGCCGTTTGCGGCGGCGGATGGGCAGCCCGCAGTGGGGGCAGGCCGTCTCGTCGGGCGACTCCAACTCTTTTTTACAGTAGGGGCAGTGGGGGGTACTCTCGACGGGCGGTTTTTGCAGCTTGGCGTCCAGCGCAATGTTTAGCGTGGGCTGTCTTTCTGATCGAGCCACGGATCCCCCTAAATGTAGTTTGAAAGATGGAAAGTGAGCAGCTAAATTCTACACTAATTTCCAGGATTGAGCAATCACCTTTGATTTTCGCTTTGTTCCCGCTGAATTTGACAAAGGTTCATTGATAATCGTACTATACAAAGTAACAGGGTAGCAGAGTAGCAGGGGTTTCTAACCCTTGTCTACCGTCTACTGTCTACTGTCTACTTTTTTAGGAGCAAAGATGCTACTCACCGATTATCGCCCCCGCCCGGTATTGGTCACCAAAAAGACCCCCGTAACCAACCCTCGCTTTCCGGTGATTGACGCCCACAACCACCTGGCCGAGCCGTTTGGCGGCGGCTGGGACAAGCGGCCGGTGGCGGCGCTGCTGGATGTGCTGGACGAAGCCCAGGTGCAGCTTTATGTTGACCTCGACGGCGGTTGGGGCGAGGCGATTCTCCAGCATCACCTGGATTACTTCAAAGCGGCTGCGCCGGAGCGCTTTCAGGTTTTTGGTGGGGTGGATTGGGCTGCATGGCCCAACCACGGCGACCGCTTTGGCGAGTGGGCCGCCGAGCGCCTGCGAGTACAAGCGGGTTGGGGCGCGCAGGGCCTCAAAATCTGGAAGCCGTTTGGCCTGCACGTGCGCGACCAGCATGGCACGCTGGTGGCGGTGGACGACCCCCGCCTCGACCCGCTGTGGGCCGCTGCCGGCGAATTGAACCTGCCGGTCATAATCCACGTGGCCGACCCGGTCGCCTTTTTTGACCCTCTCGACGAAACCAACGAACGCTGGGAGGAACTGCACGCTCACCCCGACTGGCACTTTCCCAGCCCGCCCTTTCCCGATTTTATGACCATCATGACCCAACTGGCCAACGTGGTAGCGCGTCACCCCGCCACCACGTTTATCGGGGCGCACGTGGGCTGCTACGCCGAAAATCTGGCCTGGGTGAGCCAACTGCTCGACCAATGCTCCAACTTTTATGTGGATATTGGGGCGCGTATCAGCGAGTTGGGCCGCCAGCCCTACACCTCGCGCCGTTTCTTTCTGCAATACGCCGACCGGATTCTGTTCGGCGCCGATTTGGGGCCAAACCTGGCCGGCTATCGTTTGTACTACCGTTTCCTGGAAACCGACGACGAATATTTCAACTACAACACCGACCCCCACGGCATCCCCGGCCAGGGCCGCTGGTACATCTACGGCCTCTATTTGCCTGATGCGGTGCTGGAAAAAGTATATTACCGCAACGCTCAGCGCGTGCTGAGATTGTCAGATTGACCTGCGGTATGCCAGGAGATTGGAGATTAGAGATTGATTAATCCCAATCACTAATCTCTCAAACCTGGTTGACTGACAGATTTAACATTACGGTCAAAATTTAGAGCAGGATTAGCAGAATTGAAGGATTTTTTATCCTTTCATTCTGAAAATCTTGCTCTTGCCTACCCTCATGTCATCCTTCGACAAGCCCCCTTCGACAGGCTCAGGACACGGATTCGAGGCGGAACGACGAGAAATCCCTGAGATGTACGCTGGCAAAGTGAGTCTGTAGGGATTTCTCCCTTCGGTCGAAATGACATGAAAATTATTTAAACGCATGAAAGAATTTGATTTGGTAGTTGTCGGTGACCTGAACGCCGAGCTGGTCCTGACCGGCGATGTTGTACCCCAGTTTGGGCAGGTCGAGAAGCTGGTGGAAGACGCCACCCTGACCATGGGCAGCTCGGCGGGCATTTTTGCCTGCGCTGCCGCCCGGCTGGGGCTGCGCGTGGTGATGGTCGGCAAGGTGGGGCCGGATGAATTTGGCCGGTTTGTGATTAATTATCTGAAAGATCGGAACATTGACACCGGTGGGGTGGTGGTGGATGAACGGGTCAAAACCGGCCTGGGCGTTATTCTCTCCCGCGGCAACGACCGGGCCATCCTGACCTATCTCGGTTCGATTGCCGAACTGCGCTACCAGGATATTGATCTATCGCTGTTGGAACAGGCCCGCCACCTGCACCTGGGTAGCTATTTTCTGCTCGACGCTCTGCGGCCCGACCTGCCCCGGCTTTTTGCCCAGGCCCGCGCCCAGGGCTTGACCGTTTCGCTGGATACCAATTATGATCCCAGCGAGCAGTGGAACGACGGCCTGGCCGAAACCCTGGCCCAGGCCGGCATCTTTCTGCCCAACACCGCTGAACTGTTTGCCATTACGGGGCAGACCGAACTTGAGCCGGCTCTGGCTCAATTGGCCGGGCAGATACCCCTGGTAGCGGTCAAACTGGGCGAAGCCGGGGCAATAGCGCAGCGCGGCGCGGATATTTTCCGGGCTGACCCTCTGCCCATCAGCGTGGTAGATACCACCGGCGCGGGCGACTCCTTTGACGCCGGCTTTCTCTACGGCTACCTGGCCGGCTGGGATTTGGCCCAGGCGCTGCGGCTGGGCTGCGTCTGCGGGTCGCTTTCCACGCGGGCAGCGGGGGGTACGGCCGCCCAGCCTACCCTGGCCGAAGCTTTGGCGCTGATGTGACGGGATCAGCCCCCTAAATCCCCCCACAGGGGGACTTTTTAAGCCCTCCCCCCTTTGGGGGGAGTTGGAGGGGGGCATATATACCCCTCAATAAACCCCTCCTGCGCCGCCGTTTCGATGGCGCGAGGCGAGCGCACCCGGCGTACTTCGGCGATGGCCGCGGCGGCGTCCAACCCTTTGGTCTTGAGATAGCAGCCGGCCACCAACCCCGATCGGCCCAGCCCACCGACACAATGAACCAAAATATTGGCCCCCGCCGCCAGGTTGGTTTGCAGCCATTCATTCAGTTCGGCCATTTCTGCGGGAGAACAAACCCGCTGGTCGGGGATGGGCAGGCGGCGAGTCGTCAGGCCGGCCTGCCGGTAGCTGTCAAGCAGGGTTTCCACCCCGTAAGTCACCAACTCATCATCGGTAATCAGGCAGACCACGTGGCTGACTCCCTGCGCTTTGAGCGCGGCCACATCCTCGGCTACGGAACGGCCATAATCCTGGCGGCCCGGCAGCAGGGTCAAGCCCAGCCGGCCGGGGCCGGTGTACTGGTCGTCCAGCCAATCTATTCGCAGCGGGCCTTGCTGCCTCAACCGCTGGCTGAGGCTGAACCCCGCCCAGGCGGCAGTATAGAGCGCCCACAGCTTTTGCCAGCGGTTGGACTCGTCAAACGAGAGGGTATGCACAGCGTAGCGCAACTGGCCGATGAGCAGTTGCAGCGGGTTGCGGTCTTCCTGCACCAGCTCCGGGTAAAAAGCTCGCAGCATGCCAACAGTTTGATAGGCCCGCCGCAGTTCCGGGTGGGTCAGGGGCGTAGACTCAACCTCCGGCAGGGGACGGCCCAGGTCGGCCACGCGCAGCAGGCAGTGGGTTAATTGGCAGGCCTCGGCCAGTTCCTCGGCGCTGTTGATGGGGGTAAAGATATACAACAAATCGTTTTCCAGCTTAATCAAATCCTTGAGCGCGTGACCGTAATGAGTGTGGAAAAAGTCAATCAGCCAAACATTGTCCCGCCCGTCAATGATAATATTCGCCCCATTCAAGTCGCCATGCACGTAAGAAAAGTAGCTTGACCCGCCGGCCAGCGGTAAGATAGCCTCCAACTCCTGCTCGTAAAAGTGGCACAGGTTGGGCATGTCGTGGCCGGTGGGCAGGCGCAGAGTGGCCTCAACAGCCGGTTCGCCCAGCAGGGTTTCGATACGCTGGCGGACGTTAGCGGCCCACTTGGGGCTAAAGGCGTAATAGTCCAGCAGGTTGCAGCGTTCCAGAGCCGCGGCCGCGTAAAAGCGACCCAACTGCTCTTTGAAAATGATGGTCAGATAATTAGCTGTCCGTTCGGCGGACAGGCCGGCGCAGTACAACTTTTGAAACGTGGTCGAAAAGCCGCTGCCCATTCCGGCATAGCGGTACTTGAGCGCCCCCCGCCCCCCGGAGTCGGCAAAGGCGGCGATGCGGGGCGCGTTGTTGCCCAGCACGCTTTCCACCTGCTCAAAAGCGGTTCGCTCCTGGCCGATAGGCCCCTGCGGGCCAATCTTAACCACGTGGGCTGCCTGGCGGTGGCCGTGCAGGTCCACACTTTCGCTGCCCAGAACCACATTGCCGGAGAAGCCGCCATCCAGCACCCGGAGCTGTACCTGGCGGCAGTCGCGGAAGAGGTGGCGAATCAGGTTATAATCCGTTTCCTCAAGTGGGCCGCCTTCGCTCAAGTTGATTTCGGGCCAGTGGGCGTGACTGGGCGCGGGCAGAGGGATTTCGACCGAACTGCCGGCCAGAAATTGGGTAAACTCGCCAATCGAAGGAAAGACAGTCACGCCCAGCAGCCGGCTCAACTGGCCCAGGGCCATAAAATGGTGCGCCCGCGACGAACTGGCGGTCAGGGCCGAGCAGACGGCCAGGTGAAAGTGGGGATAGCGGGTCCGCAGGTCGTAAGCCAGGAAGGTAATCTTGGCCTCCGTCCAGACGCCCATCAGCCCGACCCGCAGCGGCTGGCCGGCAAACGGAGTCAGCGCCTCATCTAATGGCGTCCCGACAAAGTCGTTCAATCCCGTCGAATTAATAACTGCTAAAGGACGAGCCGAGTCGCTTTCGGCAAAGGCAAACTGCGCCCCCTCGGTTTCCATCAGGCAGTGCGGCCCAAACTGGCGCAGGTGTTCCGCCTGAAACGGGTCGGCCGGGTCATGCCAATCGCGGATGTGGATAATCGCCAGCTCACTGGCGGGCTGCTGGTAAGCCCACTGCATGGTCAGAGCCACCGGCCCTTCCGCCGGGTTTTCGCCCAGCAGCCGCCGGGCTTCTTCAAAGCCCACGTGCAGGTTGTTGGGCAGCGGGTCGTACCGGCCCAGCGGTTTGACAAAATCGTTCTGTAAGCATTGGGTAATCAGGATGGCTGGCAGCATGGCGCACCTCTGAGGAATAGTTGTATTTGGCCGGGCAAGAGCAGAATGGGCCGAATAAAAGAATCAAGATAACTGCACAGGTGTCATTGCGAGCGAAGCGAAGCAATCCCCAAATTGCAATATCAAGATTGCTTCGGCCTACGGCCTCGCAATGACATGGCTTAGCAGTTACGAATCAAGATTCTTACATTCCGTAGATTCTGCTCTTACCCATCCTATTCTACTATAGCAGCGGGGATTCCGTAATTAGGAAAAGCGGCCCAAAACGGGCAGGGACCGGACACTGAGGCCGCAACCGAACCCAGCCTCAATTTAACTTTGATAGATAAGTGGGTTATAATGGATTTGGGGAACGGCGTCTTCAGGCTTACAGCCTCATTAGATCCAAACTTGAGGAGCAAGCACGCCCACGTGCGGCTCCGTTCGGCGCGTAGGCGTGCCCGCTTCGCGTCCTCAAAAATTGAATCCAGTGAGCCTATGCAAAAGAAGGTGAGGACATGCTTACACGATCAACTGCGCTTAAACTTATGATTCTCTGCGGGCTGCTGTTGGGCGGGGCCGTTGACCCGGCCCAGGCCCAAAGCCCTAACGGAGCGGAATATACCGTTCAGGCGGGGGACTGGCTCAGTAAAATCGCCGAGAAGTATTTTGGCGACGCGGGCGCCTACCCGACCATTATTGAAGCGACCAACGCCAGAGCTGGCCAGGATAACAGCTTTGCCGCGATTACCGACGCCAACCTGATAGAGGTAGGGCAAAAGTTGTGGATTCCCGGCATCCAGGGTGAGAATACCATCACCGCCGGCAGTCTGTCCTTTCAGCCGGTCGAGATTGAGGCGCTGGGCCTGCGAGCGGTTGTGCCGCAAAACTGGCCGGAGGTGGAAAGCACCGACCCCCTGTTTGCTCACGCCTGGAGTGCTGGCCTGTTCAGCGTGGTCAACTTTACCACGCTGCCCGGCAACGACCCGCTGGTGGGCGTGGCGCGCGGCCTGGGCGTGCCACCCGAAGCGTTGAGCGGCTCGTCGTTGGGCGGGCAGTTGATTACCGACCAGATAGGTGGGCGAGCCTGGGCCATTTATACCCGCGATGAAGGCGGCCGAGCGGCGATCACGGCGGCCACCGCCGAACAAAAGGTGATTTACCAGGTCAACATCTTTTCTGAAAGCTCGCAGGCCGAGACCATTGTGCGTACCGTGCTGGAAAACTTTGAGATTGTTGACCCACTGGCGGCGCAGCAGGTCATTACCATTCAGTCGCCGGCGGCAGGCATCACTCTGACTAACCCCTTTGAACTGCGCGGCGCAACCAGCCAGTACCCGTTCCGGGGCAGCCTGGTCTACCGGGTGCTGGATGCCAGCGGCAATCAGGTGGGCCGGGGGCCGTTTGAGGTGGTGGGCCGGCTGGGCGGCTCGGCCACTTTTGCCGTCCAGGCCACCTACCTGGCTTCTGCCGACGGCCCCGGCACTGTTGAGGTGGCTGAACTCAGCACCGCCGACGGCACGATTATCACCATTGACAGCGTCGCCGTCCAGCTTGTGGCCGACCCGCCTGGCTATACCGTCACCATTGACGACCCGGCTCCTTACGCCAGCATCGCCAGCCCGGTCGAGGTGCGCGGCAAAACCAGCAACAAACCCTACGAGTCAAACTTGAACTACCGCATTTTTAACGCGGCCGGGCAGCAGATCAGCCAGGGCGTGTTCCAGGTGGTCGGCGAAGCCGGGCAGGTGAACGCCTTTGGCGGCTTTGTGCAATTTGTGGTGCAAGAGGATGGGCCAGGCCGCGTCGAGGTCTACGACCTGAGGCCGGAGGACGGCTCAACCTTTGCCATTGGTAGTGTTAATGTTTGGCTAACCAAACCACGTTAAGCTTAAGGCAACTCCAAGAAATAATTATCCAAAATCTGTGATACGTAATGCGTGATGCGTAATGATTTCCAGGCAAGATTTCTTACGCATCACGTATCACGCATCAAGCCGGTGAGAATAATTGGATGATTTAAATCTTGGAACTGCCTAAGTAAAAAGGAGAACCGCCATGAGTGATACCCTTTCTACTTTATTGAGAACTTTAACGGACAAAGACGGCCTGGTCCGCAAACGCGCCCGCGATGAACTGGTCGAATTGGGCGCGGCGGCCACCCCCGGCTTGATGGAACTGCTCAAAGACAAGCGCACCCACGTGCGCTGGGAAGCGGCCAAAGCCCTCAGCGAGATTGGCGATCCTCGCTCCGCCCCGGCCCTGGTGACGGCCCTGGAAGACAACGACCCCGGCATTCGCTGGATGGGGGCCGAAGGCTTAATCCGGGTAGAGTCTGCCGGCCTGCCGTCGCTGTTTGAAGCATTGGTCGAGCACGGCGGCTCCATCCGCCTGCGTGAGGGGGCCGACCACGTGCTCAAGGTGCTGGCTAAAAATGAAAAGCTGCCCGCCTACGCCGAGCCGGTCTTAAACGCTCTGCACGGCCCCGCCTCCCCTTCCGAAACCTCTCGCGCTGCCAAACACGCCCTCGAAACGCTGTCATAGTTAGCTAATCTTCAATTGACTCGTTAAGAAATTTAGCTACCATGACAGCAAATACCCCGGAGGAAAAACCTATGTCGAGCTTTTCCCAATTCCCGCTGGCCCGCCTGCGGCGGTTACGGCAGAACGGAGGGCTGCGCCGCCTGGTCCGGCAGACTACGCTGACCCCGGCGGATTTTATTTACCCGATGTTCATCCGGCACGGCCAGAATGTGCGCCAGGAAGTCTCCTCGATGCCGGGCGTCTACCAGCAGTCGGTGGACACGCTGCCCGCCGAAGCCGCAGAGCTGCGCTCCTTGGGCATCCCGGCGGTGATGCTCTTTGGCCTGCCCGCCGAAAAAGACCCGGTGGGCCGCGAAAACTTTGCGCCAGACGGCATTGTGCAGCAGGCCATCCGTGCCTTACGTCAGGCCGACCCTGACCTGGTCATTATGACCGATGTCTGCTTGTGTGAATACACCGATCACGGTCACTGCGGCCTGGTCGAAGATGGGCAGATATTGAACGACCCGACCCTGGAAATATTGGGCCAGGTGGCCGTATCGCACGCGCGAGCCGGGGCGACGATGGTCGGCCCCAGCGCCATGATGGACGGCCAGGTGGCTGCCATCCGCCGGGCGCTGGACGAGGCCGGTTTCCCCCAGATTCCAATTATGGCTTACTCGGCTAAATTTGCCAGCGGCTTCTACGGCCCTTTCCGCGAGGCCGCCGATAGCCCGCCCCAATTCGGCGACCGCTCGACCTATCAGATGGACCCGGCCAACAACCGCGAGGCTATGCGCGAAATTGCCCTGGATGTGGCCGAAGGGGCCGACATCATTATGGTCAAACCGGCTCTGCCTTACCTCGACATCATCCGCCAGGCCCGCGATACCTTCCCAGACCTGCCCCTGGCCGCCTACAACGTCAGCGGCGAGTACAGTATGCTCAAGGCCGCCGCTCGCCTGGGCTGGCTGGATGAAAAGCGGGTCGCCCTGGAAAGCCTGACCGCCATCAAGCGGGCCGGCGCGGATATGATTTTGACCTATTGGGCCAAGGATGCGGCGCGCTGGCTTGATTAGTATTGTATCTGTGTCCATCTGTGGACCCAAAGGAGCGAACATGAATTTTTCTAACTCCGAACGCCTCTTCGCCGCCGCGCAGAAGGTCATCCCCGGCGGGGTCAACTCGCCGGTGCGGGCTTTTCGGGCGGTGGGCGGGCAGCCGTTGTTTATTGACCGGGCCGAAGGTCCCTATATGTGGGATGCCGACGGCAACCGCTACATTGATTATGTCCTCAGTTGGGGACCGCTGATTTTGGGCCATGCCCATCCCGATGTGGTCAACGCCTTGAAGCGAGCCGTAGAACGCGGCGTCAGCTACG
Organism: Anaerolineales bacterium; assembly: GCA_015075405.1. Classification (GTDB taxonomy): domain Bacteria; phylum Chloroflexota; class Anaerolineae; order 4572-78; family J111; genus DSQQ01. The sequence continues at coordinate 442,859 of JABTUK010000005.1, read as the reverse complement.
GCGCGCCGACTGCGCTCGAAACCGAACTGGCCGAACTGGTCTGCGAGCTAGTCCCTTCCGCCGAGCAGGTCCGCTTTGTCAACTCCGGCACCGAAGCGACCATGAGCGTGCTGCGTCTGGCCCGCGCCTTTACCAAACGCAACAAAATCATCAAACTGCAAGGCAACTATCACGGCCACGCCGACTTTTTGCTGGTTCAGGCCGGCTCCGGCGTGGCGACGTTGGGCCTGCCCGACAGCCCCGGTGTGCCGGCCGGAGCCACCCGCGATACCTTAACCGCGCCTTTTAACGACCTGGCCGCCATCGAAGGCCTCTTCAACCAGCACGGCGACGACATCGCCGGGATTATTCTGGAGCCGGTAGCCGGTAACATGGGTTGCGTACCGCCGCTCGAAGGCTACCTGGCCGGGTTGCGCCGGCTTTGCACTCAATACGATGCCCTGCTCATATTTGATGAGGTGATGACCGGCTTCCGGGTCGCCCTGGGCGGAGCTCAAGAGTATTACGGGGTCATGCCCGATTTAACGGCGCTGGGCAAAGTCATCGGCGGCGGGCTGCCGGTGGGCGCGTATGCCGGGCGGCGCGAGATTATGCAAACTGTCGCCCCGGCCGGGCCGATGTACCAGGCCGGCACCCTCAGCGGCAATCCCCTGGCCATGACCGCCGGGATTGAAACCCTCAAAGCCATCCGCGAGCCGGGCGTATTCGAGCAGTTGGTGGCCGGAACAACAGAGCTGTGCCAGGGATTAGGCGCGGCCGCGGAAGCAGCCAACATTCCGGTCTATCAGACCCAGGTCGGGACTATGTTCTGTATGTTCTTCACCGACCAGCCGGTGGTCAATTGGGATACAGCAGCCAAAAGCGACACTCAAAAATATGCCCGCTTCTTTCAGGCTATGCTGCGCCAGGGAGTCTACCTGGCCCCCTCCCAGTTTGAAACCGGCTTCTTCTCCACTGCCCACACCGAAGGAGTTATCGCCGCCACGCTCAGAGCGGCGGAGGCTGCTTTTCAGGAAATAATGGACCAGTAGCAAAGCAACAGAGTAGCAGGTAGCAGGGTAGCAGGTACAGACTTGTAACCCTCTGCTACTTGCTACCCTGCTACCCTGAAATTTTCTCAAAGAGGAGACAACAACTATGTTCAAACGCATCATTGCCGCTGTGGATGGGTCTGAACACAGCTACAACGCCTTGCGTTATGCTAAAGGATTGGCTGAGTGCTTTGGGGCCGATTTATACCTGGTGCATGTTTTTCCCCACACCTCTGATATGCTTGGTTACGACGAGTACGAAAAGCTGGTCGCCCGGCGCGAAGACGCCGGACAGGAAGTTTTGCAAGACGCCCGCCAGAAATTGGGCGAAACCAGCGTGACCGTGCATGAAGAGCTGTTAGAAGGACCGGAAGCCGAGGCCATTTTGGCCGTCGCCGAAACCCGCCAGGCTGATTTGATTGTCATGGGCACGCGCGGCCTCAGTACCTTGCAGGGCCTACTGCTGGGCAGCGTCAGCCACAAAGTTATGCGCCACGCCACCTGCCCGGTGATGTTGAGCCACTAAGCCCAACCCCTGGAGTCCAAAGCTTGCTTTGGAAAAGCCAAAGCAAGCTTTGGACTCCGATTCCCTCTAAATTATCCCCCCTTATTTTCCCATTGTATTTTAAAATTAATCCTGTTATGATGGATTTTACAAACATTTAACAGTATTTAGAGATCATGTCCATCTCTAGAAATGGGGGAGGATGACATGGCCTCAACTGAACTTGATCTTTCCACAATTACAGCGGCCGTAGTTCAAGAAAATAGTGGCCAGATAGCCATCGGCAAGTACGTGGTGCAGATTGGCTCCATTCATGGCGGGGTGGTCAATGTGGCCATGCCGGAGGAACAGGCTCACTGGCAGCCACGCCTGACGCCTGTTTTGCTGCGTCCGCGCCGCTTTGCCGGTCTGTTAGACCGGCAGGTGGAAACCGGCGCGGCGATGACGGCCGTCCAGACCACACAGCCCCTGGCCTTGTGCGGTTCGCCGGGGCTGGGCAAAACCAGCCTACTGCGCCACCTGGCCTACCAGCTCCCCTTGACCGCCTGCGCCGACGGCGTGATTTTCCTCTCGGCGCAACAGCACGCCCTGGCCGACCTGCTGCAATTCCTCTTTGAAGCATTCCACGAAAGTAACATTCCGGCCAAAGCCACCGCAGCTCAAATTCGACATGGCTTGCAAAACAAGCAGGCTTTGATTTTGCTGGACGATATCGGCCTGGACCGCACCGAAGTGGAAGCGCTGCTCGACGCTGCGCCCAACTGCGCCTTTATTTTGACCTCACCCGAGCGCTGCTTGTGGGGCGAAGGGCGCGTTTTGGCGTTGAACGGTCTGCCCCGCGATGATGCGCTGACCCTGATCGAACGGGAGATGGCCCGCCCACTCACCCCGGACGAACTTTCAGCCGTTTTGACCCTGTGCGATTTGCTGGCCGGTCACCCGCTACGGCTGATCCAGGTGGCCGCGTTGGCCCGCGATCACGGCCACTCCCTGGTCGAAATAACCCGGCAGATACAGCAAGCTGTCCCGGCAGAGAGCCTGAACAAACAGCTTTTGGGCCAGCTTTCTCCGCCAGAACGGCGGGTGCTGGGCACGCTGGCCCTCTTTGGCAGCGCATCACTGGGGCACGACCATCTGGCTGCCTTAACCGGTCTGCCCGACCCCACCCCGGTGGTCGAGGCGTTGATCGAGCGCAAACTGGTCCAAGCTCACAGCCCGCGTTACAGCCTCACCGGCGACCTGGCCCAGCGTTGGCCCTCAGCCTGGGATTTGACCCCCCTGGCCGAGCGCGCCCTGGCGTATTTTGCCGGCTGGGCCGAGCAGTCTCAGGCTGTCCCCGACCACCTGCTGGAAGAGATGGGGGCTATCCGCCGGCTCCTGACCTGGGGAGTCGAAGCCAAACGCTGGCCGGAAACCTTCCGGCTGGCGCGGGCCATTGAGGGCGCATTAAGTTTGAGCGGGCGGTGGGACGCCTGGGCCGAAGTGCTGCAACATGGGCTGCAAGCCGCCACAGGTCTGGGCGACCGGGCGGCCAAAGCCTGGGTCTGGCACCAGCTTGGCGCCCGCGCCCTGTGCCTGGATGACCATGTTACAGCTCAAACCGCTTTGAGCCGGGCGCTACGCATGCGCGAAACCCTGGGCGACTTCGCCGGCGCGGAAGTTACCCGCCATAACCTCAATCTTTTAATTGGGCCGTTGCCGCCCCAATCTCCTTCGTCACCGCCGCCTGCCAACGGAACGACAGGAACACCCTGGACTTTGTTTGGTCTGCTCGGGGCCACGATTATCCTGTTATTAATCCTGATTGGGTGGCTTGGCTCAACATGGGCGCCTTCATTCAACCAACCCGAAGTGAAGCTGACCAGTGCTGCCACGCCTACCAGCCTCCTCCAGATTGTTTCCTTATCTACCGCTACCTTTACCCCCATTCCGCCGGTTGTCACCACCTTGCCCGCCCCGCCAACCCTGACCCCCCTTCCTCCTACACCGACCGCTACCCCGTCGCCTTCACCCTCGCCCACACTCGTGGCAACCGCTTCTTCTACACCAACCTCAACTCCCACGCTCACGCCTATCCCTACGGCTACCCCTTCCCCCACACTTACCCTCATTCCCTCCCCCACCCCAACAGCCAGCCCGACGGCTACGCCCAGACCGATTGCTTTTTTGACGCCGCAGGATTTGAATTTTGGCTCGGTCCGGGTGGCGGAAACAAGCCGAACCGCTACCGTTAATGTAATCAACACCGGCGGCGGCCTGCTGACGATCAACAATATCACGCTTGAGGGCGAAAATCCCGGTGATTTCCTGTTTGACTCCGGCAACTGCCTGAGTCGCTCTAGCCTCTCGGCCAACAGTAGCTGCACGGTAAGCGTGCGCTTCAGGCCAACGGCGGCCAGGGAACGCCGCGCCCGCCTGACCTTCTTCACCAACAGCCTTGACAGCCCGCACAGCGTCTTTCTCAGCGGCTTTGGCCAAGGCGACCCGGCGGTAAACCTCAACCCCGATACGGTAGACTTCGGCGAGCAGCCGCTGAACAGCACCACTGAGCCGCGAAGCGTAACCTTGACCAACGTGGGCCAGGGTGATTTGAGGGTTAGCAAAATCGAGCTGGGCGGAGCAAACGTTGACGATTTTTCATTTGAGGAGGTCTGTACCGACTTTTTGATGCTGCCCGGCGATGCCTGCGTCATTACGGTCCGCTTTACGCCTCGCTCGACCGGCCTGCGGACAGCCGAACTGATCCTGACCGACAACGCGCCCAATTCGCCGCAGCGCCTGCCCTTGCGCGGCGTCGGTTTAATTACCCTACCTGATTTGGTGATTACAGCCCTGGACTCGACAGGTTTGCCCCAAATCAACGGGCAAGGCCAGGTCGAAGCTCCGATCCGTATGGTAGTTAGAAACCAGGGCAACGCCGAGGCCGGTATCTTTAAAGTCTCCACCGATTATACCGCACCTACGGGCGGCCCCTTTGCTGTAGCCTTTACTGTGCCCGGTCAGAACAGCCTGTGGTACCCTTTCACCTCAGCCCCGCTACCCGCCGGGGGTGAGATCACTTTTGAGGGCTGGGTGACCTTCTTGCCCAATTTGCAGGGCCAGACCGTCTCGCTGGTCGGGCTGGCCGACAGTTGCAGCGGCGACGAGCGCATGCCCGCTGTATGCCGGGTTGAAGAGAGCCAGGAAAACAACAATCAGTCGGCCCCACTCTCGCTGACCTTGCCCCGCGCGCCGATCATCCAGTAAACCGAGGGGGAATTATGATAGAACTTCGCCCATCACACGAGGAGATTTCGCTCAAACAGGAGCATCGCCATGGCTCATCAAACCTCACCCCGCTGGCCCAGGCCTCTCTCAAAACGGCGGACAATCTGCATACGATTGCTCAACGCTCGCAGTTGTCCCTGCCGAAGGTCGAGCGGCTGACTTTGCCCGAATTAACGGCTGTGGTCGAGCAAGTCGCCCGCTTGGCCCCGGCGGGTAATGTCCCCGGCATGATCCTGAGCGGCCTGGCTCGCCTGCCGGAGCGCCGTCCCCCGGCCAAAATAGTCCGGCGTGATCTGAACCTGCTGTTTAGGGGGGTCGAACAAACGCTGGATAAGGCTGTCTTCACCGCTTTTTTTGCCGGACCGGCGGCGGTGATTGGGGCCTATCAACACCTGCTCAAACTGGCCGGCAAAGACCCGGCTGAGGCCTTCCCCGAAGGAACATGGCAGTTTTACGTGGAATATGCCGTGCGCGAGGATACCGCCCGCCACGCCAACGAAACCCACGGCTTCGACACCTTTCTGCGCCGCCACGACCTTGACCTGAATCCGGTGGACCGGGCTACGGCCTGGGTTATGGCGGCCATCTACTGCCTGCACCAGTACTATGATTTGCTGGCTAACGAATGGCGCGAGCGGGTAGCGACCCATTTGCTGGTGGAACTGACCCGCAACCGGCCCGACGCCGCCCACTACGCTCAGCTTTACCGGCGCTGGGAAAAACTGCGGCCTTACGGGCGCAATCCGGCCGGTGGCTCGCGCCAGCCCTATTTTGCCTATCGCCGCGACCGCTTTGACCAATTTCTGGCCGAGGCGCTGGCCGATTTGGATACCACCACGCAAAGGGAGTGGCAGCAAGCCCTGCGCCGGGCAGAAGCCGAGGAGTTGCCCGCTTTTCAACAGCAAATGTCTATCCTGGCCTACCTTGACCCCGGCCCTTACGGCGAAACTCGCGTCCCCATCCCGCTGACCAAAGCCTGCATTGGCCTGCTTCACCGAGGCTGTTATTTCTTAATTCCGGCCTGCGCTCCCGGCTCAGACGGCCCGGCCCACGCGCAGAGGGTCCGGGCGATGGTGGCTGCCGCCCTCGACCAAGCCGGCCTGTCTGGCCTGGCTTTGCCGCTGGCCCAGATTAAACGCTCCGCCTGGCCCGACCTACGCCAGAAGTTGGACCGGGACTTTGTGGCAGAACTGGACCGGCTGCGCTTTGCCCCCATCCTGCTGAACTGCGACCGGCGGCCCCGCGATCTGCCTCTGGCCGAGATTCGCCAGGCCGACCGCGGGCGGGGCGACCATGCCTTGACCCTGTTCGATACCGGCGAGACGATGGTCTTTGACCAGTCACACATCTTTTTTGATGGGGCCTGGGGCGCGGCCCTGGCCGAAATGATAACCCAGGAAGCTGTTTATTGGGCCAAACAGCTTGGCGGGTCAGCCGCGGGGACGACGGCCCCCTGGCAGCCCCAGAAATTAGCCTTTCACCCCCCAGCCGCCGATTTGACTTTGCTCCGGCAGGCGCCCACCGTAGCCGTTGAAGTTACCGCCGAAACAGCAGCGATTGACCTCAAGGCGCTGGTCAAGTTACGCCGCCTCTTCAAACAGCGCAACGATTTGATTCAAGTGACCATCAACGATCTACTGATTCTCTACCGGGCCATCCACGCCCTCACCTATCAGCCCGACCCTCAGTTGATCGAGGCGTTGGAAGCGTTAGCCGCCCAGCCCGAATCCCGTCAGGCGGCGCTGGTAGCATTGGACACCCTTCGCAAGGTCGAGCCGGTGAATCCGACCATCCTCATCCCGGTGGATGCCAGCCAGCGCGCCCCGCGAGACCGGCTCTATCCGGTCACGTTTGAAGCGCCTTTAACCCAGTTGGGTTTTGTCGGGCTGCACCGGCAGGTGATGGCCGCCTGGAAAACGTACCAACAGGCAGCCGGGGATCGCAGCGCTGCTTACGCCGAGTTTGACCGTTTGCAGCGCGAATATCTCGCCACCCTGGCCGGCTTCGGCCAGATTTTGGAGCAGGTTAAGGCATCGGCGCGCGCGGGTGAGAGTTTGAGCCTGAACGCTCTGAAGCTGTTGGCCCACTTTCCTGCGCCGCTACAACATTTACTGGAAAAAGTTCCGGCAAGTTTTGATCTTCTGAATGACCTGCTCAAAGGCCGGGAAGTTTTCTCAAATGTCGGGGCGGTAGTTCCGGGCAGCACGCTGACCCGTTTTATCTCGGCCAAAGACGACAACGATAAAAAAACGCTGGTCTGGGGGGTGCTGACCGATGCCCAGGGCGTGCTGCGCCTGACTCTGCGCGATTTCCGGCCGCACGGGGCGCTTTTGCTGGCCTGCGGGCATAAAGCCTTGGCCCAGCGTTTAACCCAGCACTACCTCGACGCTTACGCCGAGGGATTAAATAAATTTGCCCAGGAGCTGCGCCAGATCACCCAATCCAGCCGGGAAACTCATTTACGCAATTCCAGAATTACCCCAGAAAATTTAGGGTAACTGATGCGTGATACGTGATGCGTGATAATTCTGAGCAAAGACCTTTCACGTATCACGCATCACGTATCATAAAAGAGAGCGTTATGACTGAGCAAGCGTTAACTGATAATTTACTCTCTCAACAATTGGACGAATATCGCCTGGAAGCGTTGCTGGGGCATGGGGGCATGGCGCGGGTGTATCGCGGTTTTGATACTCGCCTCAAACGCCAGGCAGCTATCAAGGTCATTGATACCCCTTTTCAGGCCGACCCGGCCTACACGGCCCGCTTTGAGCGCGAAGCCCAGGCCATTGCCCAGTTGAAGCATCCCCACGTGGTCGGGGTGTATCGCTATGGCGAGGCCAACGGGCGGCTCTACATCGCCATGGAGTATATCGAGGGCGATGATTTGGAGACCGTTTTGGCAAAGTATCACGACGACGAACAGTTCATGCCGCCGGCTAAAGTGAGCCAGATTATCCGGCCTGTCTGCCTGGCCCTCGATTACGTCCACAGCCAGGGCGTCATCCATCGTGATATTAAGCCTTCCAATATTATGCTCAACCCGCAGGGCCAGCCCATTTTGACCGACTTTGGCCTGGTTTTGCTGGATTACCAGACGCGCGGCGAAATTTTTGGCACCCCTCATTACATCGCCCCGGAACAGGTGGTGTCGTCAGCCGGTGCAGTGCCGCAAAGCGACTTGTACAGCCTGGGGGTAATTTTGTACGAGATCTTCACCGGCAAACTGCCCTTTGAAGCGGCCCATCCCTACGATATCGCCATGCTTCATTTAACCGAGTCGCCGCCGCCGCCGCGCCAGCGCCGGCCCGACCTCAGCCCAGAGCTTGAAGCAGTCATCCTCAAAGCGTTAGCCAAAGAGCCGGGTGATCGCTACCCCGGCGGCGCAGCCTTGGCTGAGGCCCTGGAGCACGCTTTACAGGTCAAAAGCGCCGAAGTGTCGGCAAAGGAGGTTTTGGCGCAGGCTGTGGTCAAGGTCGAACCCCGGCCCAAAGCTGCCGTAGACCACCCGCCAACCCTGGACGAAGTGGACATTTCGGTCCACCCGGCCAAAAAAGGGCAGGTCATTACCACCCGTTATATCCTCAAAAATATCCGCTCCCTGCTGACCGAATTGACCGTCGCCTTGACCGAAGAAGAACTGCGCCGGCTCTACTTTGACCTGCCGGAATTTAAACCGGTCCATCACCAACTGGCCCGCAGCAAAGGCAAGGCCGAAATCATTGACCGCCTACTCGAATATTGCGAGCAGACCTTGCAGCTTGACGACCTGCTGGCCCTGGCCCGTGAAAACAATCGCCGGGTGTATGAAAAACATCAACCCTACTATGAGATTGTCACGGCGGCACGGCGCGATCTGGTCGGTCGAGATTTGGGCCGCTACCATCTGGTTGAGCGGTTGGGACAGGGGGGCATGGCCGATGTTTACAAAGCTTATCAGGCGGGGCTGGCCCGCTATGTAGCCGTTAAAATTATTCACAGCCACCTGGCCGAGGACGAAGAGTTTATCGAGCGGTTTGAAAGCGAGGCCATGGCCGTCGCCGGGCTGCACCATTCCAACATTGTCCAGGTGTTTGATTTTGCTCGTGAGGATGACCTGTACTACATGGTCATGGAGTTTGTGGAAGGCTCGACCCTGGAGGCCGAGCTAAAGAAGTATAAGGAGCGCCATGAATTGCTGCCCCTGACCGAAACTGCTGCTGTTTTTGGAGCTTTGGCTAATGCCATAGATTATGCCCACGAACGGGAGGTCATCCACCGCGATTTGAAACCGGCCAATATCATGTTTACCCCTCGCCGGCGGGTGGTGCTGACCGATTTTGGCATCGCCCGGATTATGAGCATGCCCAGTTACACCAGCAAAAATGCGGTCATCGGCACGCCGGCTTATATGTCGCCGGAGCAGGCCCAGGGTGAAACGGTAGACAAGCGGAGCGATATTTACTCGCTGGGCGTCATTTTGTACGAAATGGCGACCGGGCAGGTCCCTTTTGAAGGCGACCATCCGATTGCGATTGTGCTGAAGCTGGTCAATGAGTCCTGGCCTCTGCCAACCAGCCTTAATCCCAACTTGCCTGCGGCGGTGGAGCAGGTCATCGTCAAGGCCATGAGCAAAAACCCGGATGAGCGCTACCAAAGCGCCGGAGAGATGGCTCAGGCTCTACAGCAAGCCCTGGCTTTGCCTGACCCGCCGCCTGAGAAGGTCGAACGTAAAATGTTGAACGTTCAACGTTCAACTCCTGAGATAGAGGTAAAAATCCCGGCAGCGGATGGGGCCGAACCAACTTGGTTGAATGACCTGGGGAAGTTGGCGGCCGGTCTGGCCAATCTGCCCAAATCCAGCCAGGTTGCCAGCGGGCAGAGTTTTGTGCAGATTGGGACGATGACCAACTCCTATGTTTCGGCCAACTGGGGCAACGCCGCGCGGGCGGTTGAACCTCTGGCTCCCAGGACCGAGAGCCATCTGGCGATAATCTATGAACAGCTCGATCATTTACAAGCGGATGTGACCGCCGAAGCGCCCCCCGAAAAAAAAGCCGCCGCCCTGGAACGTCTCCATGAACTGCGCGAAGCCTTCACCTGCAACCCCCCTGACCTGGATACCCTGGCCTATGTCAAAAGTTGGTTTGGCAAAAACGTTCCGCCCCTAGCGGAGGCTGTGACAGCATTGATTGGACATCCTTCAGTCGGCCACTTGATGGCCGCCGCCGGGGAGGCCGTTGCGGCTGAGTATCGGCGGCGGTTTGGGGAGAAGTGAATTGATCCAATTTTATCATAACGTTTGACGTTTAACGTGATGCGTTATATAATTTAGAAGTGATTAGGTCTTTCAAGTCCAAAGATACTGAAAAGATTTTTAATCGCCAACATTCCCCGAAGTTACCCCAGGAAATTCAACAGGTAGCTTTGCGTAAGCTTCGGATGCTTAATCGCGCTATGACTCTCCAGGATTTACGTGTTCCACCTGCTAACCGCTTAGAAAAATTGTCCGGCGACCGTGTGAATCAGTTTAGCATTCGGATTAACGATCAGTGGCGAATTTGTTTTGAATGGGACAATGGGGATGTTTATGAGGTGGAAATTGTGGATTATCATTAGAGGTATAGACGAATGAGTGAGAAAGCGTTAACGCCTATCCATCCCGGCGAAGTATTAATGGAAGAATTTTTGAAGCCCATGAGCTTAAGCCAGAATCGTTTGGCTTTGGATATAGGGGTTCCCGCCCGGCGGATTAATGAGATTGTGTTGGGCAAAAGAAGCATAACCGCCGATACAGCCCTGCGCCTGGGGCGATACTTTGGGATGTCACCCCAATTTTGGCTGGGGCTACAAATGGATTACGATCTGGATATGACGGAAGATGCGCTGGCAAGCCGGCTGGAATGGGAAGTAAAACCGTACAAAATGGCAGCTTAAAAATCAGGTTAGCGACCGCTGTACCGGTCGAGGAAAGCCTCCAGGCCCGCTTCATAGGCCGCCGCTTCCAACAAGACGCCCTCGTTGTGGCCGCCCCGCAGCTTCAAAAATTCCTTCGGCGCGTTGGCCGCCTCGAACAGTTTTTGCCCGTGACTGTAGGGTACCACCTCGTCGTCGGGGCTGTGGATAATCAGCACCGGGCAGGTAATTTCCGGCAGGCGGGCCAGGGTGTTGTAATGGACCCGCGCCAGCAGTCGAACGGGCAAAAAGGGATAGGTTTGCGCGCCCATATCGGGGATGGAGGTAAAGGTGGAGAGCAAAATCAAGGCTTGCGGCGAATGAGTTTGAGCCAGCCGAGATGCTACCGCCCCGCCCAGCGACTCGCCAAAGAGGATAATTTGAGCAGGCGTAACCTGCTTTTCTTCGACCAGAAAGCGCCAGGCCGCCTCAGCGTCGAGATACGTGCCCTGCTCGCCGGGCTGGCCTTCACTCTGGCCGTAACCACGATAATCAATGATAAAAGTGCTCCACCCCAAGCGGTGAAACAGTTCCAGCGAGTCGAGCCGGTGCGAAATATTGCCGCCGTTGCCGTGAAAAAATAGAATCACTCCTCTGGCTGACTCGGCTGGAACAAACCAGCCAGACAGCTTTACTTTATCTGCGCTTTCAAGCCAAATCTCCTCATAAGGTAGACCCGCCTGGGCCGGCGTTGCCAGCCAGGTTCGGGTGGGAAAGTAAATGAGCCGCTCCTGCCCCAAAAAGAGCAGCGCGGCCAGGCCGAGATAGCCAATTAGCAACAGTCCAACAATTACCCAGAGCATACGCCAAAATGAATGACGAATGGCGAATAGGCGAATGTTGCCTTTGCAGATGGCAACGTTTTTATAGTTCGCCATTCGTTCATTCGCCATTCGCTCATTCCCTCATTCCCCTTGCAGCGTCACCGTGACCGTGCGGCTGCCGCCGTGATCGCGGTGCTCGCACAGGTAGACTCCCTGCCAGGTTCCCAGGTTCAAACGACCAGCGGTGATGGGAATGGTCAAAAAACTGCCCAGCAGCGAGGCTTTGAGGTGAGCCGGCATATCGTCCGACCCTTCATAATTGTGGCGATAGTAGGCAGCATTTTCGGGGACCATCTGATTGAAGTGGCTCTCAAAATCAACCCGCACCGTCGGATCGGCGTTTTCGTTGAGGGTCAGGCTGGCCGAGGTGTGGTGCAGAAAAATGTGGGCCAGGCCAATTTTAAAACGCTGAATATCCGGCGCATTGGCTTCGATCAAATGGGTAATCACATGAAATCCCCGCCGGAAAGGCGGCAGTCGAAACGTAGTTTGATACCAGGCCATAAAAGCTCCTGTTAAAATTTTAGCACGCAATTCCCGCTCTAACAATTGTCCCCCGGCCTGTTTCATGTTAATCTATTCTGTTGAGGCGAGGAAGCGTGAAGCGAGGAGGCGAGGACAAAAATTTCCTCGCCTCCTCGCCTCACTTCTCATCGCCTCACAACTTTGTACATTCCAGAGGTCAGACCATGCCCTTCGCTCATCGTAACCCCCGGCCCCGGCCCGAAGCCGGCCAAACGCTCTTTGCCGGGCGCGAAAAAGAAATGGGACTCTACCGGCTCCACTACCATCGCCCGCCCGACCATCCCGAAGTGCGTCTCATTACCGCCCTCTCTGGCGCGGGGGGCCTGGGCAAAACCCGCCTGCTCGACGAGTTGGAGTGGTATCGCCCGGCAGAGACCATTTTTAGCCGCCTCGATGCCGGGGCCGGCTTCGGCCACGACGGCGTGCGCCTGCTGCGGGCGCTGGCCAACAGCCTGCACCGCGAGGGCGAGGCTGTGCCCACCCCCCACTTTGACCGGCTTTTCCAAAAGCGACAGGCCCTGCTAAACCGGGCCATCAGCCGCAGCCGCGACCCTAAACAACTACTGCACCGTTTCTATCGCGCCACCCTTCTGGGCGTTGATTCCCCTCTATCGGCCCACAAAAAAGAGCTTTCGCTCGAACGGCCCGACTCCCAGGATGATCTTCACTGGGACGCCGCCGATACAGCCCTGGCCTTTGATAACCCCATCGGCTTGCTCACCGAGGCCCTGATAACCGATCTGAATCAGGTTTCGAGTAGGGGCGAGGCAGCTCGAAGCCAAAGTGAGGATGAACCAGGAAACTCTATCGAGCTGCCTCGCCCCCACAAGGTGGTGCTGATATTTGATACCTTTGAGCAAATTTATTCGGTGGTCAACGACTGGCTGCTGACTCATTTACTCGGCCAGGCCCGCGAACTGATTACCTGCGATTTACGGCTGGTCATTGCCGGACGCGGCGACTTATTGGCCACCGACCCGCGCTGGCAAGCCTGGGCCGATTTTATCTTGCCCTTGCCCCTGCAACCCTTCACCCCTGCCGAACTAACCGACTTTATCCAGAAAAACAGCACCGTCACCGACCCCGCCACCATCGAGCAGATCGGCCAGCTTACCGAATACTCCCCTTTATGGCTGAATGTCTGGGTTGCCACCGGCGTTCCCCAAATCTCCACGCAAAGCGTCCAATCTCCAATCTCCCTCTTTACCGAAACCCAACGCGGCTGGCTGGAAAAAGCCGCCCTGGCCGGCGCCTTCGATCAGAACCGGCTGGCTGTCCTTCTCGGCAGCGCCGAAGTCAAAACCGCTTTCAAATGGCTTGTCGGCCAGCCCACCCTGGTCCGGTCGGGCCATCTGCCGGGCCAGTTCAGCCTGGACCGCACCCTGGCGGCCGCTCTGCTGGCCGAGGCCAAACCGGACCTCCTCGCCTTAAAACAAAATTTACTCGACTATCTCGACCAACAACTGGCTGCTCTACGCCCGGAGCAGCGTTCCGTCCAGCCTCAATCGGACCCCGACGCGCTGACCCCGCTCCAGCCCGGTCCGCGCGCCCCCAAAATCAGAGAGACTGCCCCAGCCGCAGATTTGGCCGCTTCCCCCTACGCCGCCGTGCTGCTGGAACGTTTGCGCCACAGTTTGAGCTTGATAACGCCAGACCAGCCCTTATCCCCGGATACTCTGAATTTGTGGCGAGCGAGTCTGTTGGAAGCCCTCAATGAGCAGCCGGCTTTTATGTTTGATCTGATAGACAGCAGGGGAGCAGGGGAGCAAACTCACGAACCTCAAATCGTAAATCGTAAATCTGAAATCGTAAATCTGAAATCTGAAATCGTAAATCCAAAATCGCTTGTGGAAGGTTGGTTGTCCGGCCAGTGGGCCTCTATGCGGCCCGCTCTGCTCGATCTGGCAGGCGACGAGCAGCTTACGCCCGAAGCCAGGGCCATTGCCTACGATTGGTGGGGTTACAGCTACCACGCCAGCGGCGAACCGGAAAAAGCGATTGAAATTTACCAGCAGGGTTTGGCTCTAACGCCCCGCCAGCCTTCGCTATACCTGAGTCGCGGCCTGGCCTATTTTGACCAGAGACGCTTCGCCGAGGCCATCGAAGATTTCACCCACATTCTAAGCAATCGGCGGTCAGCCGCTCGCCCTGAGCTTGTCGAATGGGTCAGCGGTCAGCGGTCGTTTCTCTTCCACCTGCGCGGCCTGGCCTATGCCCGCCTGCCCGTCCCCAACGACCTGAACGCCATCGAAGATTACAACCAGGCGTTGCGGCTCGACCCGGACGACAGCGCCGTTTTTGTGGATCGCGGCCTGGCTTTTGCCCGCCAGGGCAATTACCAGCGGGCCGGCGAGGATTACAACCAGGCCATCCAGCTCACCCCCACCAACGCGGCCGCTTACTTTTACCGGGGCCTGGCCCAAATTCAGCAGGCCAACGTTGACGCCGCCATCCAGGATTACAGCCAGGCTATCCATCTGCGCCCTGAGTACGCCGAAGCCTTGTACCAGCGCGGTCTGGCCTACGTTAGCCAGAACAACCTCGCCGGGGCCATCGCCGATTTTAGCCAGGCCCTGGAGTTGAATCCGCACGATGCCGCCAGCTACCGCCAGCGCGGCCTGGCCTATGTCCAGCAGGACAACTTCACCCAGGCCGTGGACGATTTCGACCAGGCCATTCGCCTCGACCCCGCCGACCGCGTCTCCTACTTCAACCTGGGCCTGGCCTCCATGCGCCAGCAAGACCCCGTGCGAGCCATCCGGCACTTTGACCGGGCGCTTGAGCAGGGGAGCGGAGGCGCAGGGGGGCAGGGGAGTCAAGTCCAATCTCCAATACCCGATGGGCACGCTGTCTTCAATCTCCAATCTCCAATCTCCGGCCCCACGTTTCGCGCCACAGCTTTTTATCAGCGTGGTCTGGCCTATGCCATGCCGCCGCTGCTCAATTACCAGCGGGCCATTGAGAACTTTGATGAGGCCATCCAACTCACCCCGGAAGCCGCGCGCGCGCCGCTCTTGTACCAGCGCGGCCTGGCCTGGGCCGGATATGGCGATGATTCTCGCGCCATTCAGGATCTTGACCATGCCCTCCAACTCAACCCGCTTTACGCCCTGGCTTTTTACCAGCGCGGCCTGGCCTACAGCCGCCGCCACGATTTCGCCCGCGCCGTCGAGGATTTCGATCAGGCCATCGGCGTTGAGGGTGTCGCGTTGAAGGTTCAACGTTCAACGTTCAACGTTCAACTTGATAACCTGCAACGGAGTGATGCGTTCAATGAGCGAGGCTGCGCCCATGCCCGCCTGGGCAACACGGCGCAGGCCATTGCTGATTTCGAGCAGGCGCTTCAATTGAACGAGCGCAATGCGGCCGTTTTCAAAAATCGGGGCGGCGTCTATTTCAGCGCCGGCGATATGCCCAGCGCCATCGAAGATTTCAACCGGGCGTTGGCCCTCAGCCAGGGCAGCGACGGCGAGGCGCTCATCCAGCGCGGTCGGGCTTTTGCCGCCCAGCGCGATTACGGCCAGGCCCTCAAAGATTTCAATACGGCCATCAAACTCAACCCCGAAAATGAGGCCGCCTTCTTTCAGCGCGGCTGCGCCTACGCCGAGCAGTCAGCCCAGGAGACCAGCCAGCAGCGGGCGATTGAGGATTTCAGCCAGGCCATCTTCCTCAACCCCAAAAATTCCGGGGCTTTTTACCATCGCGGACTGGCCTACCTGGCCCTGCGCGATTACCGTCAGGCCCTTGAAAATTTCGACCAGGCGCTGGCCCTGAGCGAGACTGATGGGCTTGAACTCGCTGACAAAATCAACCTCTACCAACAGCGTGGCCTGACCTATATTTACCAGAAGGAATACGGCCGGGCCATCGCCGATTTCAACCAGGCGCTCAAGCTCAACCCGCAGCAGGCCGAGGCTTACGCCCAGCGGGGCCGCGCCCGTGCCGAACAGGGTGACACCGGCCGGGCCATCGAGGATTACAGCGAGGCGCTCAAATTGGCCCCGCCCACCCCGGCAACCCTCTACCAGCGCGGTCTGGCCTATGCCCAGCAGAAAAAGTTCGGCCCGGCCATCGAAGATTTCAACGCCGCCATCCAACTGGATGCCTCTCAGCCGGTCTATTTTTATGCCCGCGGGGTCGCGCTGGCGGCTCAGGGCCAACCCGCCGAAGCCATTGCCGATTTCAACCAGGCCATTACTGTTTCAGGTTCAACGTTGAATGTTGAACATTCAACCTTCAACGTTCAACTGAGCGACGTCTTCAATCAGCGCGGGTTGGCTTACGCGGCGCAGGGGGAGTTTGAAGCAGCCCTGGAAAATTACAACCAGGCCGTGCGCCTCAGCCCGCGCCAGGCCGAGTTTTACTTCAACCGAGCCAATGCCTTTGCCGACCAGCCGGCCCAAAAATACGCCCGCGCCATCGAAGATTACAACCAGGCCCTCAAGCTGGACCCGCAGCAGGCGCTCTATTTCTACCGGCGCGGGCTGGCCCATTTTCAGCAGGGCGACTACGCCTCGGCCGGCGAAGATTTTAGCCAGGCCATTGCCCTGGACAATCGCCTGGGTCTGGCCTTCAAATATCGCGGGCTGGCCTATACCCAGCAGGGCGAGCCGCTCAAGGCCATCGAGGATTTGAGCCGGGCCATCAAATTGCTGCCCGATGACGCCACCGTGTTTTATCAACGCGGCCTGGCCTACAACGGGCAGGGCCAGCCGGCCAAAGCCATCGAGGATTTCAACCACAGCCTCAAGCTGCTGCCCGGCGACGCGGCCTGTCTGGCCCAACGTGGTTACGCCCATGCCCAACAAGAGCACTACGCCCAGGCCATCGAAGATTACAGCCAGGCCCTCAAGCTGGACCCGCGCGACGCGGCCACTTTCTACAACCGGGCGCTGGCTTACGTGGCTCATCAGGGCAGCTACGAGCAAGCCCTGGCCGATTTCCACCAAGCCCTCCGGCTCAACCCTCACCACGCCGACGCCTACGTGCAGCGCGGGCAGGTCTACCTGCGGCAGGACAACTCCGACCAGGCTTTGGCCGATTTCGAGCGCGCCCTGGAGTTGGAGGCCAAACACGCCGACGCCTTTGCCGGGCGCGGCCTGGCCTTTGCCCGCCAGAACAACCACGCCCGCGCCATCGAGGATTACAACCAGGCCCTCCGCCTCAAACCCGACCAGCCTGACCTGTACGCCCGGCGCGGCCTGGCCCTCTACCAACAGAACAACGACGAGCGGGCCATTCAGGATTTGGGCGAAGCCCTCCAACGGCTGGGGAACCAGGGTTCCAGCGGCGACAAAGCAGTCTGCTACAAATACCTGGGCCTGGCCTATGCCCGCCAGGCCAATACCGCTCAAGCCCTGGAAGCCTTTGACCACGCCACCAACCTGCTTCTGGCCGAAGCCAAAGCCAAAAAGCGTGGCTCCGGGGAAGCTGCGGCGTCGGCCTCATCGCTTCAGCTTCTTGCCGCCTCAGCCCTCGACCCGGAAGCCCAGGCCGCCGAAATCTTTACCCAGCGCGGTCTGCTCTACGCCGCCCAGGATAACATCTTGCAGGCCATTGACGCTTTCAACCAGGCCGTCAAGCTCAACCCGCGCGACGCCGAAGCGCTGTACCAGCGCGGCCTGGCCTACAGCCGCCAGAATGATTTGGTCCAGGCCATTGCCGATTTTAACGAAGCCATCAGCCTCAACCCGGCCTCGGCCCAAACCTATTTCCAGCGCGGGCTGGCCCTGGCCCAGCAAGGAAATCACAAAGAAGCCATTGAGGATTACAACCAATCGCTGCGCCTGTCGCCCCAGCAAATCGAGGTTATTTACCAGAAAGCGCTGGCGTATGTTCAATTGGGCCGGCCGGTCGAGGCCATCGAGACGCTCAACCTGGCCTTGCGGCTGAAACCGGCCAACCCGGCGGCGCTCTATCAGCGCGGGCGGGCCTATTTTGAGCAAAACAACTACGCCCAGGCCGCCCAGGATTTCAACCAGGCGTTGGCCCTCAACCCGCCCCCGGACATCAAGGCCGGGAGCCTGCACTATCGGGGGCTGACCGCTTCGCGCCGGGCCGAGTATGTCCGGGCCATCGAGGATTTCAATCAGGCCGTCGCCCTTGAGCCTGACAATGCGGCCCTGCTCAACGAGCGCGGGCGGGCCCATTCCGGCGCGGGCGATCACGACCGGGCCATCGAGGATTTCAACCGGGCTATCCAGCTTGAGCCTCACCTGGTCGAAGCGCTGGCCAATCGCGGGCTGGTCCACAGCCGGCGGGGCGATTACGTCCGGGCTATCGCCGATTACGATCAGGCGATTAGCGTTGAACGTGGCACGTTAAAGGTTAAGGCGGAAGACGAGGCCAGGCTCTATCGTTATCGAGGATTGGCCTTTGTGCGCATGGAAGAGTATTTCAAAGCCGTTGACGATTTCAACCAGGCTTTACGCTTGCATCCGGGGGATGCTTTTACCCTCAACCAGCGCGGCTTTGCCCAGTATCAATTAAAAAATTATCCCCTGGCCCTGGAGGATTTCGACGAGGCCCTGCGGCTCAACCCCAAGCAGGCCGACGCGCTGCACCATCGCGGCTGTGTCTACCTGGATCAGGGCGACCCGGCCCAGGCGGTCAAAGATTTCAACCAGGCCATCCGGCTGCGGCCCCAAAACGCCGAAACCTTTTTCAGCCGGGGCCGCGCCCTGGTTTTGCAAAACGAGACCCAACGGGCCATCAACGACTTCACCCAGGCGATTCAGCTTAACCCGGATCAGGCCAATTATTATTACCAGCGCGGACTGGCCTTTGCCTACCAAAACGACGCCAACCGGGCCATTGACGACTTCAAGCAGGCCATCCGGCTCAACCCCAAAGAAGCCGATATGTTCCACAACCTCGGCCTGGCCCTGGCCCACCAGGGTAAATACGAGGAGGCCCTGGAAAATTACCAACAGGCGCTCCGGCTCAAACCCGACAGCGTCGAGATGCGCCAGAATCGGGGCTTGGCCCACGCCGCCCTACGTCACTTTGAGGAAGCGATTGCCGATTTTAGCCATGCCCTCCAGCTTGACCCCGACAACGCCGCTACCTATAACTATCGCGGCAGTGTTTATGCCAACAACCGCTACTATCCCCAGGCCATTGACGATTTTACCCAGGCCATTCTGCTCAGCCCGAAAGAGGCCGGCTACTATCACAACCGGGGTATCATCTACATGCAGCAAAACGCCATCAACGCCGCCATCGAAGATTTCAACCAGGCCATCCGCCTCAACCCGGAAGACCCGGCGGTGTACGCCAACTGCGGCAACGCCTATTTCAAACAGGGCGATTACCTGCGGGCCATCGAGGATTACAACCAGGCCCTCCGGCTCGACGCCAACAACGCCGCTACTTTCAAAAATCGGGGGCTGGCTTATGACCGCCTGGGCAACCTGCAGCAGGCCATCAAAGATTACAGCCGGGCCATCCGCCTCACCCCCGACGACATCAGCGCCTACACCTACCGCGCCGCCGCTTATGAGGCTTTGAACGAGTACCAGCAGGCCATCGGCGATTATGATCGCGTGCTGGCCGCCGACCCGTCGGACGCGGGCGCGCTGCACAGCCGCGCCCTGGCCTACTACGCTCTGGGCAATTTCGAGCTGGCCCTGCGCGACTTCAACGGGGTGATTGACCTGGACCCCAACGATGCTGCCGCCTTTCACAATCGCGGCCTGACTTTTTACAACCAGGGCAACTATACCCCGGCTATGCGCGACTTTGACCAAGCCATTCGTCTCGACCCCGACGACGCCGATGCCGTTTATCACAAAGCCTGTGTCCTGGCCCGGTTGGGCCAGGATGAGGCCGCCGTCACCTGGCTGACCCAGGCCCTTGAACTGGATCCCTCCAAGCGCGAATATGCCAGCAACAGTTCCGATTTTGAGGGTTTATGGTACAAGCCGGCCTTTCGCCGGTTGTTTGGCTACCAGTAGAGAAAGAATGAAAGTTATGGTCAATCCTGAAAAATCAGCCTCAGCGATCCAGCTTTTCTGGCGAAATTTTAGACGGAATTTTTTTGAAATGGGCGCTATCCTGCCCAGTTCCGGGGCGCTGGCTCAAGCAGGGGTAGCGTATCTGGCCCAAAAGCAAAAACCGGCCCAGGTGTTGGAGGTAGGGGCCGGCACGGGCGCATTCACCAGAGAAATTGTACCCCTATTACAGCCGGGCGATACGCTGGATGTGGTTGAAATCAACCCAGAGTTGATGACCCACCTCCAGCAGCGTTTTCGCCAGGCGCCGGCTTTCAAAGTAACGGCAGGGGTGGAGGTCAACTTCATCACCGCCGATATTCGCCGTGTTCCTTTCCAACACCCCTACGACTACATCATCTTCAGCCTGCCCTTGACCAACTTTCCGCCCAGTATGGTTGAAGAAATTTTGAATTTGATGATAGAGCACTTGAAGCCAGGTGGCGTTTTTAGCTACGTCAAATATATTTTTATTGGCCGTTTGAAATATCTGCTGGGTGGCTCAACCGTTCGCACCGAGATGACCGCCAATCAAAAAATTATCCGGGGATTTGCCAGCCAATACCAGATCGAGCGCCGGGCCGTGTGGCGCAATATTCCACCGGCCTGGGCTTACTATTGGCAAAAGCCCCATCATCAATAATGAAATTGTCATTGCGAGGCCGTAGGCCGAAGCAATCCCCCTCCGGGTGGGAGACTGCTTCGCCTACGGCTCGCAGTGACATGAACCAAGCTACTTTCAGAGGAGTCGGACAGTCCCTTGGAGACGATACCGAGAATGAAAATGACCAACCGACCAGGTGACTAACCGACTAACTGACTATTTTCAAGGGAGGTTATCTTGCCACGACGAGTTACTACAATTTTACCCAGCACAGCCACCATTGGCTCGCTCATGTTGGGCGTGTTGGCGATCATGGTGTTGAGCGACGACAAATTTCTTCTGGCGGCCCTATTGATTACCCTGGGCTCCATTTTGGATGTGCTGGATGGACAACTGGCCGCCCGGCTGGGGGCTATTAGCGATATTGGCAAAGAGTTGGACTCATTAGCCGACGTGGTGACGTTTGGCGTAGCGCCCACCATCTTGTTGTATCATCTGCTCTTGATTGTGGGGGTGGCGACTCATATCGCCATTTTAGCCTCGCTCATGTTTGTGTTGGCCGGCGCATACCGCCTGGCCCGCTTCAATACCCTGCCCTCCGACCGCCAAGCTTACTTCAAGGGCATGCCCATTCCGATGGCCTGTATCTTGTTGATAAGCGGCAGTTTCTGGCAACATTGGGTCATCAACGTCTGGTGGACAGCCATCATTGCTACGGTCAGTTACCTGATGATTAGCACCTTTCCTTACCCTAAAAGCAAACATCTGCTCACCTGCCCGCCGCAGGTTTGGGTGGGTGTGGTAACGGCAGCGCTCGCCTGCTGGCTGCTGGCCGGTTGGGAGGCGATTCCTTTTGGCTTGTTGCTGCTTTATGCTCTGAGCGGCCCGGCTCGCTGCCTTTACTTTTTGGCCCGGCCTCGTCTCAGCCAGGGTTAAATTATGGAGAGTGGTGTTGTGGCGGCCTGGCGAGAAGTCAGAGCTATTGTTTTGACGCTCATCAGCGCAATATTATTTACCTTGTGGATGCAAAAACGTGGGTTAGCCCTGCTGGCGGCAATTCTATTGGGCTGGGTCTGCTACTTTTTTAGAGACCCCGAACGGATCCCAGATTCAACAGGGGCGCTGGATATTCTATCCCCGGCTGATGGTCGCGTAACGGCCATTGAGCAGGTGAATGAGCCGGATTTTATTCATGGTCCAGCCTGGCGGATTAGCATCTTTCTCAGCCTGTTCGATGTGCATGTGCAGCGCAGCCCTTACGCCGGTGTTGTTCAATTTTTGCGCTATCAACCAGGTGATTTTGCGCCAGCTTTTCTCAAAGATACACATAGCAATGAAGCCAACCTCATCGGTCTGAAAACCGTCCACGGCCCGCTGCTGGTCAAGCAAATTGCCGGCATTTTGGCCCGGCGAATTGTCTGCTGGTTTGGGCCAGGCGACGCCCTGGCCGCGGGTCAACGCCTGGGGCTGATTAAATTTGGCAGCCGGGTTGATCTATTTTTGCCGCCCAGCGCCGAAGTATTGGCTCACGTGGGTCAACAAGTCTACGGCGGGCAAACAATTGTGGCCCGCTGGTCTGGCTAATTGACCTTCTGCTGATTTTATGTTACCCCATTTGACAATACAGAGAGGCGCGCATATAATCATTTTTTGTGTGTGCCCCAGGTATTGGGCGCACTCATTTTTTGTTAAAGCAGCAATTTTCAGCCAGGGAGAGTTGTACAATGTACGCAGTCATCGAAAGCGGCAGCAAACAGTATCGCGTGGCCGAAGGCGACGTAATTGAAGTGGAGTCCTTGCCGGTTGAGGCAGGTAAGGAAGTAGAACTTGAGCGCGTCTTAATGGTAGCCGGCGATGGTGGAGTTAAGGTTGGGACCCCAACAATTGAAGGCGCTAAAGTTACAGCTACGGTCAAAGGCCACGGACGCGGCAAAAAAATCATCGTTTACAAACACAAGAAAAATTATCACAAAAAGCAGGGACACCGGCAAAATTTCACCCGCCTGCAGATTGATAAAATAACCAGCTAAGAGGAGGATTACCATGGCCCATAAAAAAGGCGGCGGTTCCAGCCGCAACGGTCGTGACAGCGCCGGGCAACGTCTCGGAGTCAAGAAATTTGGCGGCGAAGCGGTGCGCTCCGGCAATATTCTGGTTCGACAACACGGGACGCAATTTTATCCGGGCGTCAATGTCGGTTTAGGTCGAGATTATACTTTGTTTGCTACGGCTGACGGCTTTGTGAAGTTTGAGCATATTACCCGCGATAAGAAGCGCATCAGCGTTTACCCCGAACCGGTCAAGTAGGACAGGCTGTTAGCTCAAGAAAGGTTTTTGTGATGAAAAAAGGTATTCATCCTCAATATTATCCCAACGCCCAGGTTATTTGTTCCTGCGGCAACACCTGGACCACCGGTTCAACCCAACCCGTGATCCGCACCGATGTCTGTTCAGCATGCCATCCCTTCTTTACCGGTGAGCAGCGCATTGTTGACACTGCCGGTCAGGTAGACCGCTTTATGAAGCGCCTGGACCGCTATGGTTCTCACCAGGCTGATGCGGCCAAGCGCCAGACAGAACTACAGAAAAAGCAGGAACAACGCTTTTTGAAGCAGCAGTTGGCAGCTCTTGATTTGAACAGCCAGACTGCCCAGATTTTGAATGACGCCAACATTATTTCGGTGGGTGATTTAATTAAAAAGGTAGAAAAAGACAGAGCAGGGCTGCTGGCCTTGGAAGGATTCACCCCTAAAGCTTTGGAAGAAGTTCAAGCCAAATTGGCCGAAGCCAGAGCAACTTACTTTGTCGAAGCATAGTTTCTACGTTTCAAACCACAAACTTTATTGATTTGAGACTGGGCAGACCGTAATACGGTCTGCCTATTTTTTTGGAGATTGCCGGATATGTACCATCGTTATGACGGCGGCTGGATTGAACTGATTTGTGGCAGCATGTTTAGCGGCAAAACCGAAGAGTTGATCCGCCGCCTGGTCCGAGCCGAAATTGCCAGACAAAAGGTCCAGGTGTTCAAACCCGCCCTGGATAACCGCTATAAGGTCAACAAGGTTAGCTCCCATAGCGGCAAATATTATGAAGCCACCGTTGTGGAAAACGCTGAGCAAATTGCCGCGCTGCTGAGCCAAGACACAGGCGTGGTCGCCATTGACGAAGTTCAATTCTTCGATTGGACGATTGCTGAATTATGTGAGCGGTTGGCCAATGAGGGGCGACGGGTTATTCTGGCCGGCCTAGATCTGGATTTTCGGGGCGAACCTTTTGGCCCCATGCCGCTGCTGATGGCCCAGGCCGAGCAGGTAGACAAACTCCAGGCCATTTGTATGGTTTGTGGCGCGCCGGCCAGCCGCACCCAGAGGCTCATTGACGGCCGGCCCGCCAACTTCGACGACCCCATAATTATGGTCGGCGCCAGCGAGGTCTACGAGGCCCGCTGCCGCCAGCACCATGAAGTACCGAGGAACAGATAGGAAAGTAGCCAGTAATCAGAAGTCAGACAGCCTTTTCTGGCTACTGACATCTGACTACTGACCTCTAATTTATCTCCTCCGCTTCGGGGCGAGCTTCGAGGGTTAGTTCCACTTTTTGTTCTTTGCCGTTACGGATAATGGTCAACGTTACCGCCTCGCCCACGGTTCCCCGCCGCGCTAAAAATGAGATGAGGTCGTCAAAGGTCTCGATTGCTTCATCTTCAATGGCAATAATCACATCACCGCCAATTTGAGTGACAAATCCATTACTCAATTCAAAATCACGAGTACCACTGCGTAAGCCAGCTTTGTCGGCCGGGCTGCCGGAGATAACTTCGGCCACCAGCGCGCCGGAAGCTTTGGGCAATTTCATCTCCTTGGCAATCTCTGGCGTGACCGTGCTGCCCGAAAAGCCGATCCAGGGGTGTTGATACTGGCCGCCCTTAATCAGACTGGGTACCACCCGTACTACCAAATTTGAGGGAATGGCAAAGCCCACCCCCAAAAAGCTGCGCTCCCCCAGCGCCGTGCGACGGGGCACGATAGCGGTGTTAACCCCAATCACTTCGCCTTGAGAGTTGAGCAGCGGGCCGCCGGAGTTGCCGGGATTAATGGCCGCGTCGGTTTGGACAATTTCGGGGATACGGAACGAGCCGCTTTCGGTGGGCAGACTGCGCTTGAGGGCGCTAATAATGCCGCTGGTCAAAGTACCGGACAGACCAAAGGGATTGCCGATGGCGACCGCCCGCTGCCCGACATGCAACTGATCCGAGTCGCCCCAGGCTACCGGGCGCAGCACTTCTGGCGGCAGGTCAACCTTGACCACGGCCAGGTCGCTGTCGGGGTCAGTTCCTATCACCTTTGCCTCGGCGGAGGAACCATCATAAAACGTTACTTCGACTTTGGTAGCCTCGGCAATCACATGGTTATTGGTAATAATGTGGCCCTCGGTATCATAAATAAAACCGGAGCCTTGCCCCTGCGTTGGAAAAATTTCTTCTTGGGGTCCAAGCACACTCCCTTGCTCTTCCACTGTGACCACAATATTAACCACCGAAGGATTGACCCGCTCATATAAGTTAATCAACAATAGCTCTTCGGCGTCAGCTTCGGCAATAGCTTCGGGGGGAAGCGGGGTAGGTTCGGGGGCCAGGGTGGGCGGGGTTTGCAACCCCACCTGAGTATCCTTTAATTCATTTTCGTTTTCTGCCGGCTGGGCCGCAGTTTCAGCGGAGTCGGCAGCCGGGGCATCGTCGCTTAAGGAGAGCGATGAAAACAATGGACCAAAATTACAGGCAGTTGTAAGAAAAATCAGCAAGCTTACTAGAATGAGGCGTGGTTGAAACAAAGTACCCTCCTGCCAAACTATAGCGATAGCAGGTAACATCCCCTTGTTACCTGCTATCTTGTGTCTTAATTGGTTGCTATAAGTTATACCATAAGAAAATTAAATGTAAATGAAGCAACCATCTTCCTAATTATTTCGCCGCCCCATGCCGACGAGGATAAAGACCCAACGGGCCAACTCCAAAATGGCCGCCAGCGCCGCGACCACATAGGTCCAGGCGGCGGCGTTGAGGACACTGTTCACGCCTGATAATTCCCGTTGGTCAACAATATTATACTGGTAGAGCAGCTTTTTGGCTCTGGCGCTGGCATCCAGTTCGACCGGCAATGTGACAATAGCGAAAAAAGCAACGACAGCATACAAGGCCACCCCAAACCAGGCCAGGGTCAGCCCCAGATTGGTTACGCCCAGCAAGGTTTCTAGCAAAATACCGCCAATGATAATCAGCGGCCCCAGCCAACTGCCAAACTGCACTGCCGGAACTAGGGTGCTGCGAAGTTGCAACGGTACATACCCTGTAGCATGCTGCAAAGCATGCCCGGCTTCGTGGGCCGCCACCCCCACCGCCGCCACCGATGGAACACGGGCCACGTCCGGCGAGAGGCGCAGGGTGCGAGTGCGCGGGTCATAATGGTCGCTCAGAAAACCTTGCGTTTCTTCCACCGTCACATCTTGCAGGCCATTGGTATCCAAAATTTGGCGGGCCACCTGCGCCCCGGTCAACCCGCGCATGGTTCTGACCTGGGCGTATTGGTTGAATTTACTTTTGACCATCGCCTGAGCGATAAAGCCCAAAATTAATGCCGGGAGCAGAAAGCACAAAAAGGTTGAGTCGTAAAAAAACATTTAAATAACCTCCTCAATAGACCCGATAAACGCTCTTGATCACTCATTATACTCATCTATTGTTAGAAATAAATTAGACCCAAATGGAAAATGATCCTGCCAGATAGAGTACTACTACAAGGCAAAATCACCTTAATTGGCAATCCTTAAAGGAAAGAGTAAAATAGTTCCAATGCCTCATTTTTGATACCATTTTATAAGGAGTTTAATCATGGCTCAGCTCACTCGAAATTCTCTTGGCACGCGCGCCAAGTTCAATACCGGCAATGGTGAAGCTTATATTTACCGCCTGGACAGGCTTGAAAAAGATGTCTCCCGGCTGCCCGTTTCGATTAAAATTCTCCTCGAAGCAGTGTTGCGCGAGGTGGATGGTTACGTGGTTACAGAAGCCGATGCGCATAAATTGACGGGCTGGAACGCCAAAGCCCCCGCCCCCGAAGAAATCCCCTTCAAACCGGCCCGCGTGATTTTGCAAGATTTCACCGGCGTGCCGGCGGTAGTGGATTTAGCCGCCATGCGTTCGGCGATGGCCCGCATGGGCGGCGACCCCCAGAAAATCAATCCGGTGGTGCCGGTTCATCTGGTTATTGACCACTCGGTGCAGGTAGACGTGTTTGGTCAATCCATTGCCCTGGAGCGCAACGCCGAAATCGAATTTGAGCGCAACCGTGAACGCTACGAATTTTTGCGCTGGGGCCAAAAAGCCTTCGCCAACTTCAGCGTAGTCCCCCCGGCCAGCGGCATTGTTCACCAGGTTAACCTCGAGTACATTGCCCGCGGCGTCTGGACGCGCCCCGAAGAAGACGGCCTGGTGGTTTATCCCGACAGCCTGGTGGGCACCGACAGCCATACCACCATGATCAATGGCCTGGGTATTGTTGGCTGGGGTGTAGGCGGAATTGAGGCCGAGGCCGTCATGCTGGCTCAACCGATTTACATGCTCATTCCGGAGGTGATTGGCTTCAAACTGACCGGCCAACTCCGCGAAGGCGTCACTGCCACCGACCTGACCCTGACCGTAACTCAAATGCTGCGCAAAAAAGGCGTGGTCGGCAAATTTGTCGAATTTTACGGCTCCGGCCTCAGCCAGATGACCCTACCCGACCGGGCCACCATCGCTAATATGGCCCCCGAATATGGGGCAACAATGGGCTTCTTCCCGGTTGATGCCGAGTCGCTCAACTATCTGCGCCGCACCGGCCGCCCCGCCGAACTGGTGGAACTGGTGGAACGCTACACTAAAGAACAGGGCCTCTTCCGCACCGATGCCACCCCCGACCCCGAATTTACCGATACCCTTAGTCTGGACCTGAGCGAAGTTGTGCCCAGCCTGGCCGGCCCCAAACGGCCCCAGGACCGGGTGTCGCTCTCAGATATGAAAACCACCTTCCAGACGGCGTTAACTAACCCGGTCGGCACGCAGGGATATGGGCTGGATGAGAAAGCTCTACAGCGCAAAGGGACGGTCAAAACAGAGGGGACTGCCCAACAGGAGATTACCCACGGTGCAGTGGTTCTGGCTGCCATTACTTCTTGCACCAACACCAGCAACCCTTCGGTCATGCTGGGGGCCGGGATTCTGGCCAAAAAGGCGGTTGAACGCGGCCTGCGCGTGCCCGGTTATGTCAAAACGAGCATGGCCCCCGGCTCCAGAGTGGTAACGGATTATCTCAATCAGGCCGGCTTGACCCCCTATCTGGAGGCATTGGGCTTTCATACCGTAGGTTATGGCTGCACCACCTGTATTGGCAACAGCGGCCCGCTGCCTCAGCCGGTGGTCGAGGCCATTACAACGGGCGATCTGGTGGTGTCGGGGGTGTTGAGCGGCAACCGCAACTTTGAGGGGCGCATCCATCCTTACATCAAGGCCAATTACCTGGCCTCGCCGCCGCTGGTGGTGGCCTATGCCCTGGCCGGCACCACCAATATTGACCTGACCACCGAGCCGATTGGCGTGGACAAGTTGGGCGAGCCGGTCTATTTACGTGATATTTGGCCCAGCCAGGCTGAAATTGCCGCTGAATACGATAAGGCGCTCAACCCGGAAACTTTCCATCAGGAGTACGACGGCATCGAGGACAGTAATGCCAAATGGAACGCGATTCCGGTGCCCGAAGGGGCGCTGTATGCCTGGAATGAGTGGTCAACCTACATTCAAGAACCGCCCTTCTTTGTAAATTTGAGCACCGGGGTTTCGCCCATTCAACCGATTGTCTCTGCCAAAACCTTGGTCAAAGTGGGCGACTCCGTAACCACCGACCATATTTCGCCGGCCGGTTCTATTCAGGCCAACAGCCCGGCCGGGTTGTATTTGCAGGAACACGATGTCGCCCCGCAGGATTTCAACTCCTACGGCTCGCGGCGCGGCAATGACCGGGTGATGACTCGCGGCACGTTTGCCAACATTCGCCTGCGCAATCAGATGGCGCCCGGCACCGAAGGCGGCTGGACCACCTACCTGCCCACTGGTGAAGTAATGCCGATTTTTGACGCCAACGAGAAATACAAAGCCGACGGCACGCCGCTGCTGGTCATCGCCGGCAAAGAGTACGGCACCGGCTCCAGCCGTGATTGGGCGGCCAAAGGCACTTATCTACTCGGCGTGCGGGCCGTGCTGGCCGAAAGTTTCGAGCGCATTCATCGCAGCAATCTGGTCGGCATGGGCGTGCTGCCGCTGGAATTCAAATCCGGCCAGAATGCCGAAAGCCTGGGCTTGACCGGCAAAGAGAGCTATACCATTCACGTAGATGACACACTTAGACCGCGCCAGGATGTAGCTGTGGATGTGACCGACGACAAAGGGGTGACGCGCACCATTGTCATGACCTGCCGCGTGGACACCCCGGTAGAGGTGGATTACTACCGCAACGGCGGGATTTTGCAGACAGTCCTGCGGCATTTCTTGAAAAGTTAAATTTTAGAGCACATTCTCTACGCCGTATTTCATCCACTTCATTGCGCTCGCGTTGCATTAAGTTGAATTTCAGCCGCACTGAGGCTTGTCAACCCTGTTTTCAAGCCTCAGTGCAAGATTTCACTTTTTTGGCTGTTATTCATCTTTTCCCCTTTATTTACCATCGCTTTTGTCAGTCAATTCTCATCATTTCATCTCGATAATGACCTCTTTTGGTCAATCTGTTGTGTAGCCCCCCAAAAACTTGCTGACCGGATCGAAGGCATTGCCGCAGGCCAGCAGACTCGCCGCTTTTGCCTCAAGTGAATCGCTCATAGCCGGACGTACAAGCATCGAGCTGGACTTGATTGAGCGACAATAGGGCAAGAAAGCCCCCGCGCCCTGTGGAGCGCCTTTTGGTGCGCTTGCCGCAACGTTCCCGGTGCGAGTAGCGGTTATGATAGAGCCATCATCAATCTTTGATGACCCTTAAATTTCTTACCCTTTGAGTACAAAAGCAATGGACAATAAACCCTTAAAACTCATGTGCATCCTGGCCCACCCCGACGATGAGTCGTTAGCTACGGGCGGCATTCTAGCGAAATATGCCACCGCCGGAGTCCAAACCTATTTGATCATGGCCACTCGCGGCGAGCGCGGCTGGACCGGCCCCATAGCGGACTATCCGGGACCGCAAGCGTTGGGGCGTTTACGCGAGGCCGAACTGCGGGCAGCAGCGCATACGCTGGGCCTGCACGAAGTTATTTTTTTGGATTATCAGGATGGGGAGTTGGACCGGGCCGATTCCACCGAGGCCATCGGCAAAATTGTTACCCAGTTGCGCCGCCTGCGCCCGGAGGTCGTCGTCACACTTGATCCCCAGGGCATTTACGGCCACCCCGACCACATTGCCATCTCTCAGTTGACCACCGCCGCCGTCCTGGCTGCCGCCGATCCCACCTACCACCCCCTGAGCGACGATTTACCCCACCGGGTAACCAAACTATACTATCGCGCTTTTACCCCGGCAGAGCAGGCCGCTTATGAAGCCGCTTTTGGCCGGTTGAGCATGCGCATAGATGGCTTTGAACGGGGCTTTACCGCCTGGCCGGAGTGGGCCATCACCACCCGGATTGATACCTCGGCTTACTGGGAGCAGGTCTGGCAGGCCATCGAATGTCACTGCTCGCAGTTGCCCGGCTATCAAAAACTGAAAGCGCTGCCCGACGATTATCACACCCACTTATGGGGTACGCAAACTTTTTATCGGGCCATGAGCCTGGTGAACGGCGGGCGCGAAGTGGAGGATGACCTATTTGCCGGCCTGCGTGAACGAGTCCAGCCGCCCGCGCTGTTTTATCTGGCCCCATCGCTGGTGGGAGAACTATAGGTGTCCAGAAAAATTCTTTCTCAAACATCAGGGTAGCAAGTAGCAGGGTAGCAGGTAAAAAATTTGCTACTCTGCTACCTTGCTACTTGTTTCAATGGCGAAAACTTTTCTGGATCGCTATATCATGACGACCATTTATAGAGGAGTAATAAATCATGGTACGTTTACCCATTTTAATCTGGCTGATTATTTTATCCCTGTTGTGGGGACCAGCTTTTCTGTTTATGAAAGTGGCTGTGCAGGAGGTACCGCCGCTAACTGTGGCCGCCGTGCGGGTGGGCCTCGGGGCGGTGCTGCTTTACCTGATTTTGAGAGGGCAAGGCCGCGCTTTGCCCAAATTTGGCCCCGTTTGGAAGCACTTTTTGGTCATGGGCCTCACCTCTAACGCCATCCCCTTTTTCCTGTTGAGCTGGGGCCAGCAGTACATTGACAGCGCCCTGGCGGCGATTCTGGTGGGGACCATGCCTCTGTTCACCATGCTGTTAGCCCACTTTTTAACGGCGGATGATACGCTCTCACCCGGTAAAGTGGTCGGGGTGGTGATTGGCTTTGCCGGCCTGGTAGCCCTGTTCATTCCGGCGCTGCTGGCCGGAGTGCAGGCCACCCTGTGGGGCCTGGCAGCGGCGATTGGGGCCTCTATCAGCTACAGCTATGCCTTTGTTTACGCCCGGCAGCGGCTGCGCGGACTGCCGCCGCTGGTTGCGCCCACTGCTCAATTGATCACCGCCAGCCTGTGCCTGGTCCCGTTGGCCCTCAGCATCGAACATCCTTTCGCCTTGCCGCTGCCATCCTGGCCCGTTCTGGCCGCGCTGCTGCTCATGACCGTCTTGAGTACCGTACTGGCCTTTGTGCTCTACTACCGGGTGATGGAACGCGCCAGCGCCACCACCATGTCGGTGGTCACATATCTGAACCCGATTGTGGCTACCCTGCTGGGGGTGCTGGTGCTCAACGAGGCGCTGGGCTGGAACGGGTATGCCGGTGGGGCGCTGGTTTTGTTGAGCGCCGTAGTCATCAATGGGGCCGGTCTGCCCGGCGGCTGGTGGCGCTGGAGTCAAGCCTGGCGGCGCGCGCCCGCCGAATCATAGGTTCTGGTGCGCTTTTGGCAACGCTGCTGGTGCGCCCCACTGATATAGTCAAGCTATCATCCCTTAAAACAAGAAAGGATTTTAATCAGCATGAGCAATAAATTAACTCAACGTTTTTATGAGATTGAGGCAGAAGTGAACCAGGTGCAGCGCATGCTCACCGACCAGGCCGCGCTTGAGCTTATTCAAGAACACCTGACCACTCTCGAGGCCAAACAAAGCGATTTAAAGAAAACCGTGCTGCATCTGCTCGCCCTGACCAAACTTAGAGATGAAGCCCGGCAAACTCTGGCCTATGGTATGGATGCCTAAGAGACAGGCTACTAAACGTCTAAATTTTACTTCCCGTTTGAGTTCCTATGAGTTCCCTTAGTTCCCTGGGAACTTATAGGAACTTGAAGGAACTTATTTTTGGACAATCACTTAGATAGATAAGGAACAAAGCAATGATACACCCAGATTTATTGTTAGACATGAGTAATCTTCAACATCAAGACCGGCTGCGCGAGGTTGAAACCTGGCGGCTGGCCCAGATTGCCCGGCAGCAGCGCGCCCGTAAAGTGGGCCAGCTTATGGGCCGCTTGGTGGCGGTGGTTCGGCAGTGGTTGAGCCTCCCGGCGCACCCCAAGCCGGTCAAGCCTGATCTGGTTAACCAGCACCGTTAAATTTAACTCTTTCAAGGAAGAGAAACCCCATGGAACTTTCTAAAGAACTACAAGCCCTACAACCCATAACGCAGACCTCATCGCTGCCTGGCTTTGAATATGTGCGGGGGTTTGGTGTGTTTGGTCTGCCCCTGGAGTCCGGGCACGTGCTGGCGCTGCGGGTTTTTCCCGAAAACAGCTTTGCCCCCTACATGACAGTCTGGCACCGGACCCCGGAGGGAGTGTGGTCTATCTTTGTGGATGGTCCCCGGCTGGACACGGCCTGTCCCCGCTATTATGGCGCAGCCGCCCGCTATGTTCAGTTTGCCAAGATTACCCTGCGCTGGACCGGACCCATGGCCCTGACCATCCTGGTAGATAGCCCCCGGCTTGAGTGGCACATTTCAATGGCGTCCTCACCCCTGTTTGATTTAATGAACACTGTCAGCCCGCGCCTGCCCGAACCCTTATGGCGCACGCCGCTCATGCTGCGCGCCTTTGAATGGCTGGGTAAAACGTTATTTGATCTGGGCAATGTCACCTTAACCGGAACTGCCCCCAACGGCCACTTTACCATTCTCATGCCGCAGCGCATGCTTCCCATCACCTCTGGCCGGGCCAGCCTCAACGGGCAAGACCTGGGCCGGCCCAGCCGCAGCCCTGAAAACCCGGCCATCGGCTCGGTCAATTTGCCGGCCCGTCCCGTCTTTGCCATTGGCCGCGCCTACTTCAAAATTCAGGACCCGGTTGAATACGAGCGAACTATTGCCGAATTACGGCTGGCTCCGACTACGCTGTAGTATCCTCCGCGCCCATTTACACCAAAATTCTGACCCAATCAGCCAAAACCCTTTGCCGGTGCGCTTTCTGGTGCGTTTAGCGCCACGTTAGCGGTGCGTTTAGGGGGTATAGTAGAGCCAGAAAGTGATTATTCAAAACAGTGATACGTGATGCGTGATACGTGACCGTCTTACTCCGGACTCCTTACGCAGCATGTGTGACGCATCAATTCTGGAGGTTAATTTAAGATGGACCCTTTCACTATTTATCGCCTGGCAAAGTATCAACACGCTGAAATTGAAGCCGAATTTGAACGCTACCACCGCTACCGCCTAGATTATCCCCTGGCCGCAGCCGGAGCGCCCCGCTACCGGCGCTTTGTAGGCTGGGGCAGCCTGATCCTGGGGGCGCTGGTGCTGGTTCAACAAATCATCGGCTAACTCAAGAAAGGAGGTATTTTCCGATGCTGCTTGTTAAGAACTTAGCTCAACCGGGACTGAGCACGTTTCACCAATTGGCCTTGCATGATTTTACCCAGGCCACCCGCCGGGCCGCGTGGCGCGATTGGTTGAGCTGGCTAACCCAAAAAAGCAATACCCTGCTGCCTTTTGAACAGGTGCGCCAACAACTATCGTTCAAGGGGCAGCACTCCCGCGGCTTCCAGACCGTGCCGTTGGACAAAATTGTAGGGAGTGTGAACCGTTACCTCGACTTTGACCGGGCTTTCTACCCCCGCCAAATTCGGACCAGGGATCGCTGGCTCAGTATTGACCGGGCCTACTACAGCGAGGTGGCCTTGCCGCCGGTAGAATTGCTCAAGATCGGTGAGATGTACTTTGTCAGCGACGGGCATCACCGGGTTTCGGTGGCCCGCGTGTGGGGGCAGGAGTTTATTGACGCTTTGGTGACCGAGATTGACACGGTTGCCCCTGTTGAAACAGCAACGCAGGTATAACCTACCTGTCCCACCAAGAGGGTGAACCTCTTTGGTGGAGCGTTTTCTGGTGCGATCCGGGCCACGTTCCTGGTGCGCCCGCCTGGTAAAGTGAGAACAACATTAAATCAATATTCAAACCAATTTATTCTATTGTCAAAAGGAGATAAAAAATGACCCTTAAACGTACTCTGTTCGTTACGACCGCTCTCTTGGTGTTGGCCGCCAGCGCCCTGTTTACCGCCGGGCGCAATTCCAGCCGTAAACCGCAGACCAACTGGAACCGGGAACAATGGCTCCGCCTCTTGAGCGGCGCGAATAGCAGCGTTCAGGCTCAACCTGGCCCAACTCGCCAGGTGGGCGCTTCGGCAGAAATTATTGGCCGCACAGGTTATCCGCTCTATCGCTAGGGGAAGAACGCTATCGAGAAAGAGACCTTACAGGTTTGAGAAACCTGTAAGGTCTTATCCGTACAAGGAGGTCTTTTTATGAGCGCAATCTCTTTAATTCATCAATTGGGGCAACACTGGCCGGGATGGTTCAGTGGGCTGAAGCAGGTAGCCCAACAGCGGGCTTTGCGCCGGGCCATCGCCCATAATTACCCCTCATTTGCTGCAACATACCCGGAGTGGACAGACTATCTCTTTGACAACTATTTTCTCAATCAGCGCGCCTTCCCTGTTCTGGCCCGTTATTTGAACTATAAAGTCGTGCCCACCCCCTTTGAACTGGCTCAGGTCTGGGCCGAACAATTTACCTGGTCCAACCTGGAAATGAAGGAACGGCACGTAGCTCGTCTCATGCCCGTCGCAACTGATTTTCTGCGCCGGTTAAATAAGGATTTATTCAATCGGCACAGATGAATTGATGGACTTCGTCCAAAAACTGCGGCCAGGCCGGCTCGTGTTCCAGTAAGATATGGTTTTTGCTCTCAAGGATCACCAACCGCGCCCCCGGAATCAGGTCGGCCAGGTGGCGGCTCTGGGTCAGGGGCGTCACGGCGTCGTCGCGGGCATGGAGTACGAGCGTCGGCACAGTTACTTGCGGAGCCAGGTCGCTCACGTCTACTGAGAAGGAAGCAATAGCCATGCGTACAGCTATCTCCGGCGAAGTGGATATTTGCTGTAGATCGTTGAACCAGCGCATCTGTTCGGCTGTTCCTTCCGGGATAAAGAGGCCGGTGTAGACCTGGCGAAAGGCCGGATTGGCCTTACCCCAGCCCAACTCCATCACCTTGAGCAGCATCTGGGCTTCTTCGAGTTGCTCCATGGTCTGGCTGCGCTTCAGCCGGCCGCGCATGTAGCTGCCATACAAAATCAGCTGGCTGATCTGCTCAGGATGGCGCACGGCGTAAGCCAGGGCCACCGGGCCGCCCCCGGAGAGGCCAAGCAGGGGGAAGCGGGTTAGCCCCAGCGCGTCTACCACCGTTTCCAGGTCTGCTACCTGAGCGGGCAGGGCAAAGTCGGCGACATCCCGATCCGAGAGGCCGCAACCTCGCTTGTCATAACGAATGAGGGTGTGCTGCCGGGCCAGCCCTTCCAGCCAATGCCGCCAGACCGGGCTTTGCCATTCATACTCCAGGTGACAGAGCCAGTTGGCCGTTTTGACCAGGGGTGGGCCATTGCCAACGGTGGCATAGGCCAGGCGAACTCCGTCGGCGGTACGGCAGTAGTGGATTTGCTGCTTCAATGGAGGCGGGGGAGCAGGGGAGCGGGGGAGCAGGGAGGGAATTTCTGCTCCATCCTGGCTGGGCTGCTTTACTTCGCCGCCCAGCGCATCAAGCAGGCTCTTGGCTTCTTGTAAATCGGCGGTCTCAAAACCCTCAGCGAACCAGCCATAAACTTCTTCGAGCATTTGCCGGGCTGCGGCTTCCTGGCCCTGCTCTTGCCATAATCGGCCCAGGCTCACCGCCGCCCGTAGTTCCAATGATTTAGCCTGCTGGCGGCGGGCAATATCAAGGGCTTGCTGAAAAGCGGCTTCGGCGGCAGCCAAGTTTTGGTGCGGGTTTAGTTGTAAAAGCAGCGATCCCTGGAGCCGGTGAAGTTCGGCTTCATGGAAAAAGGCATGACTCTGGCTGGCCAGGGCAAAAGCGTCGTTTAAAGCAGCCAGAGCTTCCTCCAGCCGGCCGGTGCGACCGCAGGCATCGGCCAGCAAGTAGAGGAAATAGGGATGGTCAATGGTTGCGCCGGTGGCCTGGCAGGTCTCTAAGCCCTGCCGTAGTTGAGCCAGTCCTCGTTCGGCTTGTCCCTGGACGACCACCGCCCAGCCGCGCAAAATCTGCCCCACCCCCAGCCAGTAGGCAAAGCCGCCCTGGATAGCGGCGGTAATGGTAGCCTCGGCCTGTTGATAAACAGCCTGCTCTTCCCGGCGCAACTGATGAAGCATCGCGGCTTGCTCGTGGGCATGGGCCAAGCTGAAGGTATAAGACAACTCTCTGGCCTGACGAAGGGCTTGTTGGCTGCGGACCAAAGCCCGGTTGGGATAGCCCAGAAACCATAAGGCTAAACCGGCCCAATGATAGCTGGAGACAACAGGATTTTCGCCCAGGAGGGCCGTCAAAGCCATGTCATGCGGTTGGCAAAAATTGAGGGCCTGATCGGCATGGTCGAGGGCCTGTTCAAATGCGCCCTGATGAAAGGTAGAACAGGCCAGCAGTTCGTGCGATTCAAGCTGCGACCGGTAATCCTGGGGATCATGCGGTAATTGCAGCCGTTCTTTTAGCAAGGCATGTGATCGGCTGTAATTCCCTCGCAACTCGTACAGGGTGGCTAAACTATACAAAATCGAGGAAAGGCGGCGAGTATCCCCCAGCCGCCGGCATAACTCACCGGCCCGGGTATAGGCTTGCTCGGCCTCAGGGGCCGCCCAACCGCGAGTCACGATTAAGGCCGGCCCCAGGGCGGCCTGCAAGGTTAGCTCATGTTGGGCCTGTTCGGGCAAATCGGGGTAGTGGCGCAGAAGTTCCAGGGCTTGGTTTAAATGCTCAATAGCCTCGCGGTAAGCATTACGCTGGATGGCCTGTTCGGCGGCAAATTGTAGATAGGTGATGGCCCGTTCCGGGCTGCGCCCGCGCACAAAATGAAGCGCCAACTCAGCCGCCTTGTCCGGCGCGCTGGCCCCATAGCCTGCTTCCAGGCGTTGACCGATTTGCCGATGCAAGCGCACCTGCCGCCCGGCCGGGACGCGCTCATACAGCACTTCTTGATACAGATAGTGACTGAACCTGAACTGGGCGGCTATTGTGCCATCGGGCCACTCCACAATGCCACCCGCCTGCAAAAACGGGCCTTGTTGGGCTAAGCCAACGCAGCGACGTTCAATCTCTTCCTCGGTCAGGTCAATGCCGACCACCACGGTAGCCGTTGAAAATTCCATGCCAGCCACACTGGCCACTTCTAAAATGTTCTGATCGGTGGGATCAAGCTGCCTGAACTGCTGTTCAATCAATTGGCGCAAGGTATCGGGCACACCCACCATCAATTCTTCGAGCCTGGCTTGCAGCCTCCAGCGGCCCTCCACCACCGCCAGCGAGCCGTGAGCGATCCAGGCGTCAACCAGGGTGCGGATAAAGAGGGGGTTGCCAGTGGTGCGCTGGTGCAGTAAATGAACCAACTCAGCCGGCAGGTTGGCCTGGTTAAAGCGCAGGGAGAGATAGGTCTCTACCGCAGCCAGGGTGAGTAATGGCAGCGGCAGTTCTACGCCCTGGCCGCGACGCTGAATATCCTGCACCACCGCCCCCAACGGGTGATCTTGCAGCTTTACATCCGAGGGGCGATAGGTGCCAATCAGAAGCAACCGGGCCGGTTCTTGCCGCCGGGCTAACCAGGTCAGCAAATCCAGGGTTGAATAGTCGCTCCAGTGCAGGTCTTCGAGCAACAAAATAAGGGGCCGTTCGGCGGTTAAGGTTTCAATGGCCTCGGCCATTTCCCGCAGCATACGCTCGCGGGTGGTAGCCAGGATTTTGCTCTGCAATGCCTCGAAATCTTCGGGGCTAACCAGCCAGGGCATCTGCGCCAACCAGCTCGGGGCTACCCTGGTCAAGAGGGTTATCAGCGCCTGGCCGCCCGGTTCTCGACACATCCGCCCCCAGGCTTCCAATATGGGCATGTAGGCTTCGCCGGCCCCGTGGTGTTCGATGCACTGGCCGCGCCCAATCCAGAGGCTTGTTTTAGCCCGCAGTTCGGCCAGAAAAGTTTCAATCAGCGTCGTCTTACCCAGCCCGGCCTCCCCGGTGATAAAGACCAGTTGGCGATTGCCGGCCAGAGCTTGTTCCAGGCAGGCGGAGAGTTGGCCTAGCTCTGCCTCGCGGCCAACAGCCCGGTTTATCTCCCCGGTTGAACTTTCAGGAAGCTTAAGCGGAGACATCCTGGCCAGGCTGGTTCTGGAGACGGGCAGCGCCCCCTTGTCTGGCGCGGCCACCGGTTCCGACGCCAGCTTCTCTCTGCGCCGGGCCCGATCGCTGCGTTTGTGTTCTTCCGCTTTGATAAATGAGCCTAACAGCCGTTTAGCCTTGATGGCTTCGTACAGCGTCGTCGTTTCCTCTTCGGGCGGCAGGCCCAGTTCTTCCTCCAACAGCTTGACATACTCTTCGTATTGGCGTAGCCCGGCGGCGGGCTGCCCAGCCTGGTCATACACCTGGATCAACTGGCGCTGGGCCGGTTCGTGCAGCGGATCGAGGGCCACCCAGCGCCGGGCGTGAGGAACGGCTGCGTCGGCTTTGCCCTGACTGTTCAATCCCTGTACCAGCCGCTCCAAGACCGTCGCCAATTCCTGGCGCAGACTTTCGGTTTGAAAAAACTGCCAGTCATCAAATTCGGGGCTGTCGCGCAGGGTAAAACCGGCCAGAAAGTCGCCGGTGTAAAGGGCCGCGGCTTCGGTCAGGAGGGGGATACACTCGGCGCAGACAATCTCCGGGGCATGGCTGTGTTCCCGGCAGGCAACCAGGAGGTGGTGGAACTGCTCGGCGTCCAACCAGGGGCCGGCTTCACGGTTCAACTCAACCGTCTCCCGGTCGGCGAGGAGCCAGTTGCCGGGCAAGCTCGTATTGAGCGCGGCCAGGTCACGCCGCAAGTAAGCCCGCCCGCGCTGCTGGTCCAGCTCGGGCCAGAAGAAAGTAGCCAGGCTATCCCGGCTGTGGGCTTGGCCGCTCACCGCCAGGTAAACCAGCAGCGCCAGCGCCTTACGCCGCTGGATGTCAACCGGCGCACCTTCAAGCTCGATGCGAGGTGGGCCAAGTAGAAATATTTTCAAAGCAGTCATCGGAGTGACTCCTGTAGGAAGGAGTATTCATGAGCCAGCGGCACGAAGCGTGAACATGTCATTGCGAGGCCGTAGGCCGAAGCAATCCCCCACATCGGGGTAGGCGACTGCTTCGCCTGCGGCTCGCAGTGACATGATAGTTATTTTCAGGGAGGCCAAATTATAGCAGCAATAAAAATTTCAACCAAATTGCTTTGTGGTACGCTTTTTGGTGCGTTTGTCGCAGCGTTCACGGTGCGTTGGGGGAGTATAGTCAAGGCATAACATCAATTGATGAACATTTAATCACCTATCATAATTCAAAAATAGAAAGGACCTAAACAATGACTAACACTATCCAAAACATCCAGGCCGAGTACGAGGGTGTAAAAAACGCCATCACCTCCTTAATTGCTGAACAGACCAGATTGCAGCACCGGCTCACCACACTCAATTTGGTGCGCCAATTTGAGCAGCATGGGGTGATCCAGCCCCAGCCCTACTGGTATGTGGCCGGGGTGGGCTTTAAGTTTAACCGATAAGAATGGGGTGATTCCACAGAACGACTCAGCCTCATGTCATCCATTCGACAGGCTCAGGACAGGTTTCGAGACCGAAGAGCCTGCCCTGAGCGAAGCCGAAGGGTCGAGAAATCCCCAGGGTACAACGTGTAAAAGTAAGGTATCGGGGATTTCTCCCTGCGGTCGAAATGACACGGCTGAGCAATTACGCTAAAACGAGGTAAGCCTATGAATACGCCACAAGTATCAATCACCCCGCGTAACAATCCGGCTGTTTTTGATCACGCCATCGTTATCGGCAGCAGCATCGCCGGCCTGGCTGCGGCTCGCGTTCTGAGCGACCATTTTGCCCGTGTAACCGTTATTGAGCGGGACCGCTTACCGGCAACGCCCGACTTTCGCCGGGGCGCGCCCCAGGGCCGACACGCCCACTTATTACTGCCGCCGGGCCAGGCTATCCTGGAACAACTCTTTCCAGGGTTAAACACGGCCCTACTGGCTGCCGGGGCTACATTTATCAACAGCGGCCCGGAAACCACCTTCTTTCTCGACGGGGCCTGGCACGATGACCTGACCTGTCTGAGTTGCAGCCGGCCCTTGTTGGAAGATGCTGTCTACCGGCGAGTGACCGCCCGGCCAGGAGTGCGCATTCTGCAAGGGTATGATGTTCTGCGCCTGGATGTTGACTCACGCCGCCGGTATGTCACCGGAGTCAGTTTGCGCCGCCGGGGCGATTCCGCCGAGGCCAGACTGTTGGCCGATCTGGTGGTGGATACCAGCGGGCGAAGCTCACGCGCGCCGCAATGGCTGGCCCAGTTGGGCTATACTCCACCTCGGGAAACCATTATTAACCCTTTTACCGGCTACACTACCCGCATCTACCGCCGCCCGACTAATTTTGACCAGAACTGGCAATTGCTGCGCGTCCGGCGCACCCCGCCTGACGGTACACGGGGCGGCCTGATTTCGCCCATCGAGGGCAACCGCTGGTACGTGACCTTGATCGGCATGTCACGCGACTTTCCGCCCACCGACGAGGCCGGCTTCATGGCCTTTGCCCGCAGCCTGCCCAGCCCCCGCATGGTTGAAGCCATGCAGGCGGCGGAACCGCTCTCCGGCATCTACGGCTTTCGGAATACGGAAAACCGGCTGCGCCATTACGAAGAGCTACCCCGCTACCTGGAAGGCTTTCTGGTAGCCGGCGATGCCGTCTGCGCCGTCAGTCCGGTCCATGCCCAGGGCATGACCTCGGCCCTGTTGGGGTTGGAAGGGCTGGCCGACTGCTTGGTTGAGCAGCGTCACCGGGGCAATTTGAACGGCCTGGCCAAAAGCTTTCAGCAGCGTCTGCGCCAGGCCACTGACAACGTCTGGCAACTAATCACCGACGATGATTTACGCTGGCCGGCGACGATTGTGACTGAACGGGTTGATTCGGCAACGCTCTTGCGCCAACCCGCTGCGGCTTCAGTGACGCCCATGGTAACAGGGTAGCAGGGATGTAGATTTCTCGCTCCTTCGTCGCTCGAAATGACATGGCTGGGCTTAATTCTGATAGTGTCCAGTATAGAACCCCTGTCTACTGTCTACTGTTTACCGTCTACTATTTTTTGGAGGCTTTTATGAAAACAAAAGCATGGGGCAACCTGATCTATCCCATGGCCCCTGGCCGGATTACGGCTAAACCCCGGCAGCAAGGGCTAACTATGATCCTTGACCGCTGCCAGGGCCTCAACGAAACGCAGGACCTGCTGGCCTTGAGCGGCGATTACATTGATTATATCAAGCTTAGCTTCGGCACCAGTGTTCTGGTAGATGAGACGCTGCTGCGCCGTAAAATCGAACTGGCGCGGGCGCACCAGATAGACATCTACCCCGGTGGTACCCTCATGGAAGTGGCCCTGTTTCAGGGCGTTTATCCTCAATTTGTCCGGCGGGCCAAAGCGCTGGGCTTTACCGCCCTGGAGATTTCGGACGGCAGCATCTCCATTCCCCGCTCAGTACGCCAGGACTGCATCAAGCAAGCCCTCGATGCGGGACTAAAAGTGATTACCGAAGTGGGCAAAAAAGACCCCACCTTATACGTCCCACCTGCAGAGATGGTCGAGCAAATAGCCGACGACCTGGCTTTAGGCGCGGAGAAGGTGATTGTCGAAGCCCGCGAGGCCGGCCGGGGTATCGGCATCTATGATGAAGAAGGCCGGTTGCGGGATGATGAGATGGCGCTGATTCTGAGGTATCTGGGCCAGCGCCAGGATGAGGTGATGTGGGAAGCGCCGCTGCCCAGCCAGCAGTCAGCCTTGATTTTACGCGGCGGACCAAACGTCAACCTCGGTAATGTTAAACCCAATGATGTCCTGGGCCTGGAAGCCATGCGCTGCGGTTTGCGCTTTGAAACCTTCCGCCATTTTGCGCCTCAGCCGGTCTTACTGCAAATGGACCTGACGGCGCGGCAAGCAATGGAGTATGCTGGCTAGAAATTCAGCCGATAGAGCAATAATGGTGCGTTTTTTGGTGCGTCTGCGGTACGGCTGAGAAATATACTCAGTAGATCCAATTTTCGAGGAGTGAGGCACGCCCACGTGCCGAACACCGCCGCACGGGGGCGTGCTGGCTCCTCAAATTTGGATCCACTGATACTGGGTTTAGAAACATAGAAAACAGATTTGATTGCCGGCCACACTCTCAAGTAACAGCTTCAACCCCGGCAGTCAAACAGGAAAGGAGGAGCATTATCAAAATCAAATAAGCCAATCGT
Organism: Anaerolineales bacterium; assembly: GCA_015075405.1. Taxonomy (GTDB): domain Bacteria; phylum Chloroflexota; class Anaerolineae; order 4572-78; family J111; genus DSQQ01. The sequence continues at coordinate 400,256 of JABTUK010000005.1, read as the reverse complement.
AATACCGGAGGGTGGACGAATATCGCCTCAACCTCCGCTGAGTTAGCCAAACTTCTTTTATAACCATCAAAAATTACAATTCTTAATTAAGGAGAAACAAAAATGACCCCTCAAGAAACCAACGCTTATATGAAGGAAAAAATGGGCTTTCTGCCGCGCATGTTTGCTACGGTTAATCAGATTGCCCCGCCTGCCGGCCAAACCTTTGCCGATTTCTATGCCGTTATTTTTGGCAACGGCGCGCTGCCCCAGAAAATCAAAGAGTTGATGTTCATGTCAACCGGCGTGGCTTACTGTTCTCCGCGCTGCATCATCCACGTTGTCCCGGCCATCGAAGCGGGCGCGAGCGACGCCGAAATTTTTGAGGCCGCTTCGGTCGGGATGATTGCCGCCGGTTTTGTGCCCGGCGGCCCCGGCATCCCCTACGCCTTTGAATATGCCGCCAAGTGCATGGATATTGCCGCCAAGTATCGCGCCGGCGAAGAATGGGAATACCTGCCCGCGCCCAAGTTCAATCGCGGCGTGTATTGATAAAATGAGGCGTGAAACGTGATACGTGACGGTTTTCCATCTGGAATCATCACGTATCACGCCTCACGTTTCACGAAGGGGAAGTTATGATGAACGATACTGTTACTTTAACCCACCTGGCCGCAGAGATGGCCCAATTCCGGCAGGAAATTGAACAAATGAACCAACGCCTCGATATGATCTACGAGGCCGTCACCCGCCTGACCGAAACCAGAGACCAGCCGCAGCCATTCGCCGCCGCTGCCCCAAAGCGGCCCACTGCCCTGTCCTCTGCCGCCGAAATGCCGTTCTCGGCGCAAGCCCTGCTGGACCCCGGCAGTATGTTAGCCTCATTACATCAACACGCTGTCAAGGCCGGGCTGACGATACCCATCGAAGCGGTTGAGCGCTTGCAAGAGGAATTCCCTGTCGAGGCCATGGCCGATGGCAAAGCTTAAAAAATCTTCACCTGCTCCCGAAAATCTGGTTCCGTTACCTTATCGCCAGGTGAGCGTCCAACCCTACGCCGGCCCCATGACCGCCGAGGCGATTGAAATGCACCTGCTGGGCAAAGATTCTTACCGCCGCACCCGCTATGTAGTGCTGGAGCAGGATGCTACCTGCGCCATTGCCACCGTGAGCCGGGAAAGTGAAGAGCCGCTCTTCAGCCCCATCACCACCGTCGAGGTGCTGGCCCTGCCCGATACCTGTGTTTTAATTACAGATGAAACGGTAGACCCCGGCAACCCCAACGCCCTGGCTGCCAAAGCGCTGGCTTTGGGGTTGGGACCGGAAGCCACCCTGGTGGTTCACGGCATGTACGGTCATGTCAACTTTATTCACCGGCCCAACCCGCTCCCCATCCGGGTTGTCGAAGTTACCCCACCCAACCCGCCCAAGCTGCTGGGGCTGGCCCGGCAGGTTCTCACCTACGCCGAGACGCTGCCCCCGCTGCAACTGCTGCCGCACAACCTCGACCTGCGCGATCTGGCTGCCCAAACCCCCGACGCCGAAGCCTACCTCATCCCCTGCCGCGCTGCGGGCCTGAATTTTGACACGCCGACCTATTTTCTGGACGAGCATCCCCCCCGCCACAACTGGACCATGATTGCCTGCGAGCGCAGCCGCCAAATTCACCGCCATTTTTATGGCGACGACGCGCCGCGCATCGAGCTGTGTCCCCGCCGCTTGACCCAGGATGACGGCACACCCACCCTCTTGAAGTGCTGTTTACTGGAAGAAGGGTTCGAGGTCGAAAGCCGCCGGGTGATTGTGCCCTGGGGCGCTACCCTGGCCCAGGTCGAAGCGGGTCTGAAGGCCCTGGTTTTGACCGGCGAGACCGAGACTGGCTAAGCCGGTTGACCCGGCTTACGGCGGCGCTTATAATAGGCGTGAATAGACCCAAACCCACACTTTAGCAAACGTCTAAAATTTACTTCCCGTTTTGAGTTCCTACGAGTTCCTTGAGCCGAAGGCCCCTTAAGGTAGTTCCCTGGGAACTCGTAGGAACTTGGGGGAACTTGTTTTTGGACAATTACTTAGCCCAAGCAGAGAGGTAAACTGATGCCCATTCACATGATTGACTCTCAAATTTACAGCGGCGCCTGGAGTACTGAGGAAATGCAGGCCATTTTTGATGACCTGCCCCGCACCCAAGGCTGGCTGGAGGTCATCGCCGCGCTGGCCGAAGCCCAAGCCGAAGTCGGCCTCATCCCGGCCGAGGTAGCGCCAGAAATTCGGCAGGTCTGCCGGGTGGAACGGCTGAGCATGGCCGCGCTGCGCCAGGGCTACCAGGAAACCGGCCATTCGACCCTGGGCCTGATCCGGGAGTTGAAAAAGATAGCCTCGCCGGCTGCCGGGGAGTGGCTCTATTATGGCGCGACGGTGCAGGATATTACCGACACTTGGCTGGCGACGGCCTTGCTCAAAGTCTGGGCCATTGTCTGGCGGGATTTGCGCGATCTTGAAGGGACACTGCTGGCCCTGGCTGTGGCTCATCGCGATACACCCATGCCGGGTCGAACGCACGGTCAGCCCGGTTTACCGATTACCTTCGGGTTTAAAGTCGCCGTCTGGCTGCGTGAACTGCGCCGCCACCTGGAGCGGCTGAAGGAGGTGCGCCAACGGTTGGGTGAGGGTCAATTAGCCGGAGGGGTCGGCTCACTCTCATCTTTTGGCGATAAGGGCCTGGCCTTGCAGGAACGCTTTTTTGCCAGGTTGGGCCTGCGCCCGCCTGACATTGTCTGGAATACCGCCCGCGATACCCAGGCCGAGTTTATCCATCTCCTGGCCTTGATTGCTACCACGATAGATAAAATCGGCCACGAGATTTATAATTTGCAGCGCCCGGAGTTGGGCGAGGTGCGGGAAGGTTTTGTCAGCGGGACGGTCGGCAGTATCACCATGCCCCATAAGCGCAACCCGGAAATTGCCGAACATCTGGGTACACTGGCCCGCCTCATCCGGCACAATGCCGCCTGTCTGGCCGAAAATCTGGTCCACGATCACGAACGCGACGGGCGTTCCTGGAAGGCCGAATGGGGCTTGATTGGCCCTACCTGCGCCATGACCGGATCGCTGCTGCGCCTGGCGAAAATCATGTGCGCCAACCTTCAGGTGGATAAACAGGCCATGCGCCAGAATTTGGAAGCCACCCAGGGTTATGTGTTGTCCGAAGGGGTCATGCTGGCCCTGGCTCAAAAAGTGGGCAAGCAAACGGCGCACCGCCTGGTTTATGAGACGGCCATGGCTGCTTTTGAGGCTGACCGGCCTTTGCCAGAGGCCATCCTTGAAAATGAGCAGATTACAGCCCACCTGTCCCCGCATGAGATCGAAGCATTGTTTGATTATGAACGGCAGTTGGGGCTGTGCCCTCAATTTGTGGATCGGGTCGTCCAACTGACTGAGGCGGACCGGGCCAGAGACGAGGCCGAAGGAGGCGGTGCGCCATGAAGTTAGCCTCGCTGCCGCGTGTCCCTTTAGCCACCCTGCCCACGCCGCTGCATTACGCCGAGCGTTTGAGCGTGGCGCTGGGTGGCCCCCAGATTTGGTTCAAACGGGATGATTTGACCGGCTTTGGGATGGGCGGCAACAAAATTCGCAAACTGGAATTTCTGGCTGCCGACGCCCTGGCTCAGGACGCTGACACCCTGGTGACGGGAGCCGGACCGCAATCCAACCATGTGCGGGCGACGATGGCCGTGGCCGCCCAGTTGGGGTTGAAGGGTGTGGCGGTTTTGCACGGCTCTCGTCCGCCGGAGACCCAGGGCAACCTGCTGTTGGATGAGTTATTCGGGGCCGAGATTATTTTTACCAACAACCCGGATCGGGCGCAGTTGGATGCGCGTATTGAAGCCGAGGCGGAGCGGCTGCGACAGGAGGGGCGGCGACCCTATGTGATTGGGCGGGGCGGGGCGTCGAGCCTGGGCAGCACCGGGTATGTGGCCGCTTCGTTGGAGCTGTTGACCCAGCTTGTAGCGCAAAACCTTCAGCTTGATTATCTGATCTGCGCCACCGGCTCGTGCGGCACCCAAACCGGGCTGCTGGTGGGAGCGGCCTGGTTACAGCCGGGTTATCAGGTATTAGGTGTGACGGTTAGCCGTCCTCGTCAGGAATGTCTGACCCGCATTGAAAAGCTGGCCCAGGAAACCATCACCCTGCTTGGTCTTAACCTGATCGTATCGCCGGCTGAGATCAAAGTCAACGATGACTACATTGGCCCCGGTTACGGTATTCCTACCCCGGCCTGTGTTGAAGCAATTCGGCTAGTAGCTCAAACCGAAGGAATTATGCTCGACCCAGTTTACAGCGGCAAGGCCATGGCCGGGTTGATAGATTTGATCCGGCGGGGCGAAATCAACCAGCAGCACAAGGTATTGTTTTTGCATACCGGCGGCGCGCCCAGCCTATTTGCTTATCAACCTGCCTTAAGCCGGCCTCAGTAAACCGGTTCTATTAACTGCCGTCATTAATATTCCTCTATTTCTGCTACAGGTGCATCAGTCACAGAGGCGCACAGAGAAATTTTATAGTTCTCTGTGTATCTATACTAAGCGCACGCTAAAATTTCCATAGGACGGCATCCCTATGCCGTCCGCTGACGCATGGGGATGCGTCAGCTACGGAAATTTTGAAATGCGTTGGGTATATCGTCGCGGTGAAATGACCGTGGCTACATCCGCCTCGGTGATGGGGAGAAAAACAGTGAATTTTGTACCCTCGCCGGCTGCGCTCTCGGCCCGGATGTAACCGCCATGGGCCTCAACAATCTCTTTGGTAATGGTCAGACCGAGGCCGGTTCCTTTGCCGCGCTTGCGGCTTTTGTCCACCTGATAAAATCGCTCGAAAATGCGGGCCAAATCCTGGGCAGGGATGCCTGGCCCGCTATCGGCGATACTGACCTCAACAAAATCGCCCCGCTCCGAAAGAGCGGTGGTGGCGTCGGGCTGCACCTGGCCGGCCTGGACTCTCCGCGGACGCGGCAGGCCCTTGGCAGTCTGGCCGGTAATGGTTACCTGGCCTCCCGCCGGGGTGTGGCGCACAGCATTGTCTAACAAATTGGTAAAAACCTGGGCCAGCCGGTCGCCGTCGCCTACCACCGGGGGCAAGGTGTTCCATTTTTTGATCAATCGTATCTGCTGCTGAGCCGCCTGGGGCAGCAAACGCTCGACGGTGCTGGTCAAAATCTGGCCCAGGTCCAACTGCGCCTTTTTCATCACAATCTGGCCGGAGTCAATCCGGGCCAAATCAAGCAAATCTTCAACCAGGCGGGCCATCCGTCCGGCCTCCTGGTGGATGATACCGGCGGCTCGTTTGCGGGCAGGTTCGTCATAAGTAGCGCCTTCCATAATCGCCTGCGAAAAACCCTGGATGGAAGTGAGCGGTGTTTTTAATTCGTGCGAGACGTTGGACACAAAGTCGCGCATGGCCCGCTGGCTGCTTTCGACCCGCCCTATCATCACATTGAAACTGTGGGCCACCCGCTTGATTTCCGGGGGACCGGTTTCTGGCAGCCGGTGCTCGTAGTCGCCGGCGGCGACCGCCCCCGCTGCCGCCGCCATTTGCTGCAACGGCAAGGCAATCGAGCGGGCAATAAAAACCCCCAACAACAGCGAGACCAGCACCGCCACTCCCCCGGCGGCCAAAAAGCCCCGGCTCAACTCGCTCAACACCCCCAGCAGCCCCGACAAGCGCGGCCCTACCGCAGCGATGTACCCGGCCCGATTCTCCGCAGGACCAACCGGAATAGGAATGTAAGAGAATTCATCTCCATTGGGGGCAACAAAATTCTGCGGTTCAATCTCGCGCAGGGACAGTGCAGGGTCGTCTATGGAGACGGGCAAGGGAAGCTGCTGACCCACCCACGCGCCCCGGCTGTCGGCCAACACCTGGCCTTGAGGGTCTAAAAAAAGCAGGCGGGACTCCTGTTCAGCGGCAGCTACCTTGAATCGCGCCAGAACAGTCTCGGTTGACAACCCCTGGCGATACAGGCCGTTAACCAGACTCGCCGCCTGGCGGCTCTCAGCCGTGAGCCGCAGCCGGGCCAGCCGGTTTTGCGCCGGTCGCGCCACCAAAATCAAAGTGCCAAAAGCCAGGGTCAGGCTAACAAAGATGATAATAAGGTAGGAAAGAAGCAAGCGCGCGGTAAGAGTCATTGTTTCAGTATGGGAGTAGCCAGTAGTCAGTAGCCAGATTGTTTTATCTGACTACTGACTACTGGCTACTGACCTCTTTTTATTCGACAATCAGTTTGTAGCCCACACCCCAGACCGTCTCGATTTTGACGGGGGAGTCATCGCCCAGCCGGTGGCGCAGATGGGCCACATGCACGTCTACGGTGCGGGTTTCGCCATAGAAATCAAAGCCCCAGGCCAACTCCAACAGTTTCTCCCGGCTGAGGGCCAGCCCCTTGTTTTCGACAAAGGTTTGCAGCAGGTCAAATTCCTGAGTGCGTAGGTCGAGCAGCCGGTTATTCAGCCGGGCCTCCCGCCGGGCCGGGTCGAGGGAGAGCGGGCCGGCCTGCAGCACGGGTCCCGGCGGGGCAGCATTGGCCGGGGAAGCGGCTGCTTTCCCTCGCCGGAGCACAGCTTTGACGCGGGCCACCAGTTCGCGGGGATTGTAGGGCTTGGTCATATAATCGTCTGCGCCCAACTCCAGGCCGACAATTTTATCCACGTCGTCAGTGCGAGCGGTGAGCATAATGATTGGCGTTTCGCTGACCGCTCTGATTTTTTTACACACATCCCAGCCGTTTAGTTCCGGCAGCATCAAATCGAGGACAATGAGCGCCGGTTTCAGCATTTCAAACTTGCGCAGGGCGGTCAAGCCATCACTCGCCGCCTCGACCTGATAGCCCTCGTTTTCCAGGTAGAGCCGGCCCAGTTCGATAATATTTTCTTCGTCGTCCACGATGAGAATCAAGTCGTTAGCCATTGCTTTCCCCTTTGCCTTCCATTTTACCAAAAAAGGGGGAATAAACAATAGCCAAAAGGGAGTCCCAATGCTTGGCCCGGCTTGTTTCTTAAAACTGGTTGATGTAAAATGGGGCTGCTCAACTCAGCGAGGAGTAAAGGATGCGTATTTTAGCCATCGGCGCTCACCCGGACGATTTGGAGATTCTTTGCGCCGGCACGCTGGCCCGTTACGCCCAAGAGGGCCATGAGGTGGTGATGGCCGTCGCCACCGATGGCACAGCCGGCCACATGGTCATCAAGCCGCCGGAGTTGGCCCAGATTCGCGAACGCGAGGCGCGGGCCGCCGCCGAGGTTATCGGCGCGGAATTTATCTGGCTGGGTTTCCCCGACGAGCTGATCTTTAATGACCGGGAAACCCGGCTGGCCTTTGTTGACGCCATTCGCCGGGCCAGGCCCGATGTGCTCATCACCCACGCCCCCGACGACTACCACCCCGACCATCGCATGGTCAGTAGTCTCGTTTTTGACACCAGTTTTATCGCCAGCCTGCCCAATATCGAAACGGACCATCCGGCGCACTCCGTTGTCCCCCCTATTTATTACATGGACACCATTGCCGGCAAGGGCTTTCATCCAAACGAATACGTTGACATTACGGCCACGATGGACCTGAAACGGCAAATGCTGCGTTGTCACCACAGCCAACTGACCTGGCTAAAAGATCACGACAATATTGATGCGCTGGAATTTATGGACGTGGTCGCCCGCACGCGTGGGTTTCAGTGCAACGTCCTTTACGCCGAAGGTTTCCGCAGCGCCGATGTCTGGCCGCGGACGCCGGCAAAACGGTTATTACCATAAAGTTTCGTGTTGGAAGGCTGGAAATACCAACCTTCCAACCTTGCCCACTGTCAAATATTACATAACTACTTGCCCCTCATGTCATTTCGAGCGACGAAGGAGCGAGAAATCCCCAGGGTACAACACGTAAAAGCAAAGTATCAGGGATTTCTCCCTGCGGTCGAAATGACATGGCTGGGTAGTTACAATACTGCTGCATTGAGAGGAAAATTTTATGAGACCCTTGAGCAAAGTCGCCCCGGAGTGGTGGGATTACACCACCCTGGACCGCGCCATTCTGGACGATGCGGCCCGTCTGACCGCCGACGATTTATTGAGCCTGAGCCGGCCCGGTTTCACGGTGAAATTCTACGATACCATCGAGGATTTTTACCTGGCCGAGGCGCTGGAATATATCACCTCGTGGCGGCAAGCTACCCCGGAGCAGCCTGCCGGCATTTGCGGCCCCATTGGGCCGACGGAGCAGCTACCGCTGGTCGCCCGGCTGGTCAATGAACTGGAAATTGACCTGCGCCACGCTCACTTTTGGGGCATGGACGAGTGGGTAGTAGACGGCAAAGAGGCGAGCATAGATTTTCCGCTCAGCTTTGCCAGAGCCGATATGGAACTCTGCTTCAACCGCATCCGCCCCGAACTCCGCATGCCACAGGAGAATATTCACTTTCCCGCCGCCGACCCCACCGAATACATTGCCAGTTGGGGCCAGGCCCGCTGCCTGGTGATGCAGGGTGGCCAGGGCGAGGTCAAGCATTGGGCCTTCAACGACCCGCCCAAACGCCAAGCCCCCTACCAGGACAACCCCCCGCCGCCGGAAGTCTACCGCCAACTGACCACCCGCGTGGTGGACCTGCACCCAATCACCCTGATTCAAAACGCCCGTACATCGAGCGGCGGGGTGGTGCAGAATGTGCCCAGCCAGGCCATCACCGTCGGCCCGGTGGAAACGTGGCAGGCAGAAAAGGTCTCCATCTGGCATGCCGGAACCCACGACAACCCCTTTGGCCTGCGGCTGACCACACTAATGATTTCTAAAAAGATACCCGACACCGCCGTGCCCATGTCGCTGCTGGCCGACCACCCCAACGTGCAGTTCAACTTTCTGCGCAGCGGCATCGGCGTTTGTGAAGCGGAAATGCACTGAATAAAGAGTCATGGCTCTTTTGGAATTCAGGGGGTCAGTGGCAACGTGATGCGTGATACGTGATTAGGGTTATCACGCATCACGTATCAGGCCCAACCCCCACGAAATCCTGAAAAACCAGAGTCATTAACCATTTCTTAGCCTTTCGGTCAGGGCAGTCCAGCGGGCGGTAATCTTGTCATTTTTGACGGCCATGGCAATGGCCTTGCGCGTGCCAACAATGACCACCATTTTTTTGGCGCGGGTGATGGCGGTGTAAAGCAGGTTGCGTTGTAACAACATGTAGTGCTGCGTCAGCAGCGGCAGCACCACCACCGGATATTCGCTGCCCTGGCTTTTGTGGACGCTCATGGCATAAGCCAGGGTCAGTTCATCCACATCACTAAATTCGTAGGTTACGCTGCGCCCCTCGAAATCCACCCGGATTTCGCCCTCTTCCAAATCAATGCTTTCAATCCGCCCGATGTCGCCATTAAAGACATCCTTATCATAGTTGTTGCGCAGTTGCAGCACCCGGTCGCCCGGCCGGAAAACCCGGCTGCCGCTGCGGTATTCGGGCCGGTCATAACGCAAGGGGTTGAGCCGGGCTTGCAGCTTTTCATTTAGCGCCCGCGCCCCTGCCGGCCCGCGATGCATGGGGCTGAGCACCTGAATATCGTCAATGGGAATGTTGAACTTTTCGGGGATGCGCCGGGCGACGATGTCTACCACCAACTCGGCGGCCTGTTCAGGGTCGTCGGAGCCAAAAAAATAAAAATCGGTGGGGGGTGGCGTTGCCATAACCTGCTTCCTTAACTATCCTCAGTAGAGCCAAATTTCCCGTAGGGTGGCATCCCTATGCCACCCGCTGACGGATAGGGATGCGCCAGCTACGATGAAAAATTGGATCTACTGATCCTGCCCATTATTTTACCCGGCCCTGGGGGTCCGCACAAGCCAAAGCAATTTTACCCAATGAACCTATTGACGCACCCGCTCGAATTATATTATAATGACACAATACTTGCTTTATCATCCAATCTCAACTTCTTTCACAAACAGGACACGCTTCACATGGCAGATTTAGTCGGCAAATCGTTAAGTCACTATCGGGTAGTAGCCAAGCTGGGCAGCGGGGGCATGGCCGAGGTCTACAAAGCCTATCAACCCGGTCTGGACCGCTATGTCGGCATCAAAGTGCTACACTCCCATCTGGTCGAAGACAAAGATTTTATTGCCAGGTTTGAGCGCGAAGCTCTGACCATCGGCAAGCTGCGTCACCCCAATATTGTGCAGGCCGTTGACTTCAACCTTGAAGGCGATATGTACTTCATGGTCATGGAGTTCATTGACGGCCCGACCCTCAAAGACGAATTAAAAGCGCGCCTTGCGGCCAATCAACCCTTTACTCTTGAAGAAATCGCCCGTATTTTTCTGGCCCTGGGCAGCGCCCTGGATTACGCCCACGCCCGGAATATGGTCCACCGCGACATCAAGCCGGCTAATGTGATGATTAGCCAGGAAGGCCAGGTGGTGCTGACCGATTTTGGTATTGCCCGCCTGATTGGAGCTACCCAATACACCCAAACCGGCGCGTTGACCGGCACCCCGGCCTACCTTTCCCCGGAGCAAGGCCAGGGCGAACGCGGCGACAAACGCAGCGATGTCTACTCGCTGGGCATTGTCCTTTACGAGATTGTCACCGGGGCGATTCCCTACGATGCCGACACCCCGTTCGGGGTGATTATGAAGCACATCGCCGAACCGCTGCCGCTGCCCACGCGAATCAAGCCCGACCTGCCCCAGGCCGTCGAAGCGGTTATTCTCAAAGCTTTAAGCAAAGACCCGGATGACCGCTACCAATCAGCCGGAGCGTTGGGCCACGCCCTGGCCCAGGCGGTGGGGCTGTCGCCCGGCGATAATTTGGACCTGCACCCGCTGCAAGCCATTGCGCCCCCGCCCAAAATTCAGCAAATCGAGCATAAAACCGGCCCGCTGTCAAAGCAAATCGAGGCCGCCGCGGCGGCCTTAGCCGCGCCCGCCGTGGGACGGGAAACATTGTCCTTGCCTCAGGATGGCGCGGGGCCGGCTGCGCCTCCGGTAGAGCCAGCCAAAAAAGCTTTTCCGGTCATGCCGGTCGCCATTGTCGTGGGGGCAGTGGCCCTGCTGGTCGCTGCCGGTCTTTTCTTTACTGCCTCACAGCCAGCAGCCACTCCCACAGCAGATGCCGCAGCCATTGCGGCCAGTACCAGCACCGCCGCGGCCAATCTGGACGCTACCGCCACAACAGCAGCCCAGACAACCGCTGCCGCCGTCACCGCCCAGGCTGCCGCGCCAACTCAAACCGCCCAGGCTCTCCTGGACCAGGCCAGCACAGCAACCGCCGAGTTTCAACAGCAATCGGGGATTGTCGCCAGCTTGTTAGGCACAGCCCAGGCCGGTACCGCCGCTGCGGTGACCGCCGAGGCAGCCACCGCCGAAGCAATTGCCAATGCAACCGAGACAGCCATCGCCAAATTTACGCCCACGCCAACCGTTACCCCCACCCCGACCGATACGCCTCGCCCTGCGCCTCCTCCCGCTAACAGTGCTCGTGCTGGTGGTGGGGTTTTTCGCCTGGTTTTCACCAAATGGGATGGCGGCAAGCATAATCTCTATGTAGCCGATACAATGGGAGCCAACGAACAATATTTATTGAGCTATGCCGCCGGACCATCGTGGAGTCCTGACGGGCAGCTTATTTACTTCTTCGGCGAAGATGGGATTAACGTGCAGGATGTCAATGGGGTTAAATATCCCTTCAGCGACATCAGCAGCGGCGTTGTGACCTTGAATGCCGTACCCGTGCCGACAGGGATGGACCAAATCAAACTCTCGCAGCGGAATGAATGGAAACAAGGCACCGCTCGCTGGGCCAGCATTTCGCCCGACGGCCAGTTGATTGCTTATGATGCCCGGCCTGGCGGCGACTACCGCATCTATTTCTTCCCCACCGACCCTTACCAGCACTCCAACATCGAAATCCCCGGCGAACAGGCCGAATGGTCGCCCGACAGCCAGAAATTGGTTTATCGCTCCGGGCGCAACGGCAAAACAGGAATTTGGATTTCCAATCGGGATGACTCCGGGGCCACCAACCTGACCAACAACGGCGGCGACGCCTTCCCGGCCTGGTCGCCCGACGGCCAAACCATCGCCTTTAGCCGCGACGAGGGCGGGAACATAGATATTTACACCATCAAGGTTGACGGCAGCGATTTGCAGCGGCTCACCGATACGCCCGGCCCCGATACCCTACCGGCCTTCACTCCCAGCGGCGACATTCTTTTCCGCAGCGCCCGCAATGGCGGCAACTGGGGCATCTGGAAAATGAACAGCCGGGGAGGCGACCCGGTTGAAATTATCCCCGCCGCCGGTGTTGGCCCCGATTGGTCCAAAAGCCGCATGGATGTCATCAAGTAGACTCAGTTCCAAATTTGAGGAGTCAGCACGCCCACGCGCGGCGGTGTTTGGCACGCAGGTATACCTCACTCCCCGGAAAATTGGATCTACTGAGACCCTTTGGCCGTCGGAAAAATGGGCATTTCACCCCGATTGATGCGGTGAGCATTGGTAATAATGGTGCTGTCAGCAGCCTGGCGGAAAATGACGTTCAGCCGGGTGACCGGTACCACCTCGCTGGCAATAATGTCGCGCAGCACATTCCCCGCGCCCACGCTCGGCAGTTGGTCCGCATCACCTACCAGCAGCAGATGGCTGGCCGGATGAATGGCCTTCAGCAGGTTGTTCATCAACATCAAATCCACCATCGAACACTCATCCACAATCAGCAGGTCACACTCCAGCGGATTATCCTGGTTGCGCTGAAACTTAAATCCTTCGCCGGGGCTGACTTCCAGCAGCCGGTGAATGGTTCTGGCCTCGTAACCGGTGCTTTCTGCCAATCGTTTGGCCGCTCGCCCGGTGGGAGCGGCCAGCAAGGCCGTTTTGCCTTTGCCCTGCAACAAGCGCAGAATTGCCTTTACCGTGCTGGTTTTGCCGGTGCCCGGCCCACCGGTCAAAATACTCATCTTGCTGGTCAGGGCCATTTGCACCGCCCGGCGCTGCTGTTCGGCCAGTTCAAATTTGGCTATCGCGCTATCTTGCCCGGTTGAAGACAACCAGGCAAAGGCTTTGTCCCAGTTGACGCTGGCAAATGCGGCCAGCCGGCTCTGCTCGCTGGTCAATAATTGGGTAATTTGCCGGGCCACGCCGATTTCGGCATAGTAGAACGGCGGCAGGTAAACAGCCTCGAGGGGATTTACGATTTCAGATTTACGATTTACGATTTTCTCCCCTGCCCCCCCGCTCCCCGGCTCCCCTATACCTTTGCTGCCGATGACCTCAATCTTAACTCGATCCGCCTGGCGCAGGGCCTCGATTTGAGCGTCAACCTGTTCCGGGGTCACTTCCAGAATTTTAACGGCGGCGTGGATGAGCTGGTCACGCGGGGCAAAAACGTGGCCTTCGTCGGCCAGTTGGTTGAGGGTGTACTCGATGCCGGCGGCGACGCGCTGCGGCGCGTCGGCCTGGATGCCGATGTTGCGGGCAATCTTATCGGCGGTGACAAAGCCGATGCCAAAAATATCGCGGGCCAGGCGGTAAGGGTCATTTTTGACCACACCGATAGCGGCATCGCCGTAGGTTTTGTAGATTTTGACGGCCAGGTTGGTGCTGACCTGGTGGCTTTGCAGAAAGAGCATGATTTCTTTGATTTGCTTCTGCGCTTCCCAGGCCTGGGCAATCATTTTGACCCGCTTGGAACCAATCCCCTCGACCTCGGCCAGCCGGCCAATGTCGCTTTCGATTACGTCCAGGGTGTAGCGGCCAAATTTTTCGGCAATGCGTTTGGCCATGACCGGCCCGATACCCTTAATCAGCCCGCTGCCCAGATAGCGTTTGATACCTTCGACGGTGGCCGGCATTTGCTCGGTATAGCGCTCGATTTCAAACTGGTCGCCGTATTTGGGGTGAGTTTTCCAGCGCCCTTCAATTTTCAGGCGCGCGCCCGGATGCACCTCGGCCAGGCTGCCGACAATCGTAATCAAGCCAAACTGCCGGTCGGCCTGAAACCTGGCAATGGTGTAACCATTCTCTGGATTGGTATAGGTGATTCGTTCAACCGCCCCGGTCAGGGTTAAAAGTTGGTTCATAATGCAGTTCGGTTATCAACACAGCAAAGCTCGTGTTACGTCTTGCGTCGCTCGTAAACGGAAGACGCAAGACGGAAGACGCAACACGCTTCTGTTAAAATAAGCGCTATGGATTAGTTACGCTTCATCGGTTTAATTTCACGGCCCACGCTCTGCGATTCGATGATGCCGGGCCGAAACTGGTAGCGATACAGGTCTACCCGCATAAAATGGGCCTGTTCCACCAGTTGAGCGTTAGCATCGAGCCAGGCGCGGGTCAAACGGCGGTTATCCCAGGCCTCCTCTTCCGAGACCACCAGCCACAACTCGCTCAAATCGGCGGTTAAGGCTGTCATTTCGGTGTCAACTTCGGCTTCGGTCTTGCCGTTATTGGTCCACAACCCTTCGAGAATTTTGTAGTTGCCTTTGTAATAATAACGGAGGGTATGGCGCAGATACGGCATTTGGACCATCACCATAGCCGGGGCTTGAGGCTGGCCGGCCAGGTACGCGCCCGCCGCTCGAAAATCGGCTTTGATCGGTTGACGCTGCTGCTGCCAGATACCCAGTAAATTAATCGCCAGCAGCAGCCCCAGGCCCAGACCCGCCAGCAGCCGCGAGTAGCGCCGTATCAGGACCAGCCCCAATGCGACCAATAAATAAAAGGCCGGGACAATATAAATGAGATAGCGATCCTCAAAAACAGCCACCCGCAGCGAGATCAGATAAACCATAAGCGGCGGCAGAAGAGTCCATGCAGCCAGGATGAGTCGAGGAGCGTGAGGCGTGAGGCGTGAAACGTGAAACGTGAGGCGTGAAGCGTCAGTTCTTTCTGACCCCTGCCCCCTGCCCCCTGACCCCGGCAAGAAAAGACCACATAACAGTAGAAACACAAAAAGGATGATCGCCGTCAAACCGGCAAAGCGGACCAAGCCGCTGCTGTAAAGTTGCAGCAGAATAAAAATCTGTTTATCTAAAGGGTAAAAGGGATGGCCGCTTTCAAAATCTTGAAAAAACAGCGCTGCCTGCCACAACGCCAGGGGCAGGTAGGGCAGGGTCAGACAGGCCATGCTGACAAGCCAGCCGCGCCAATGTCGCCGGAGTTGGGCCGGATGCAGCCAAGCGACCAAACCGTAGATGACCAGCATTAACGGGCTTAGAATGTGGGTATAAAACGACAGGCTGGTGGCAACCACAAAGACAAGCCACCAGCCCCATTTTCTACTCCCTCTCTCTTTGGGGGGGAGGGTTGGGGAGGGGGTCAAAGCCTTGAGGTAAGCGATAAAGGCCAGCAGCACCAGGACCAGCAGCAGGGTGTACATTTTGGCCTCCTGCCCGTACCAAATCAGGTAGGGGGAGGTGGTCAGCAGCAGGCTGAGCAGCAGCCCCACGCGCCGACTAAAGCCCAGTTGGCGAGCCAGGACGTAACCTAGCGGTACCGCCAGCACCCCCAGTAGCGCCGAGGGATAGCGCAAAGCAAATTCGGAGTTGCCGGCCAGAGTGCGCCAGGGCCGAAGTAATAAAAAGAAGAGCGGACCGTTATGACCTTCTCGAAGTAAACTGGCCAATAACTGCTCAAACGACCAGTTGGAAAAGCGAATGGCGTCAACTTCATCCCGCCATAGGCTTTGCCCGGCCAGGTTCGGCACGCGCAACAAAAAAGCGACCCAGGTGATAACCCAAAGCACCCTCCGAGTCGCTTGCGTTGATTTTAGAATAGTTAAGGATCCAACCAGGGAGGTCACTCGCTGCTTGCTCACTCACCCTTGCCAAACGCGGAAGCTCTGGTAAATAGGATCAGTGGATCCAATTTCCCCGAGGACGCGAAGCGGGCACGCCTACGTGCCGAACACCGCCGCACGTGGGCGTGCTGGCTCCTCAAATTTGGATCTACTGAGGATAATCGTTCCCTCAAAGTAAGAGGGTTATAAAGCCAGCCCTCCATGCTTCCACAATTAATAACCTTCTTCTCTAATAATTTTACTGCGTCCTCGGATGTAGACAAATAGCAAAACCAACGGCACCAGCAAAAACAAACTCACCCCGCAGCACAGCCAAACGTAGGCCCCGGAAACTACTACCGTGTCAATGAGTTCGGCCTGGTCCAGAATAAATTGAGCCGGCCCACCCCCTTCGACCTCCTCCAGCGGCGCTTCTCTTCTATTTCGCTGGATTGGCTCAGCGGTAGGGGCTACAGGTACAATAGGTGCGCCGGTTTTGTCTAGGGGGGGCTGCTCGACTGGGGCTTGTTCTACGGGAGGCTGCTCGACTGGGGCTTGTTCAACCGGAGGTTGTTCTATGGGGGGCTGGGCTACAGGGGACTCGATGACTGGCGACACGGGGGATTGAAAAAGCGCATTGGCATCAACATGCCCGGCGGCCAGCCACAGACTCAATCCGATTGAACTCATGAGCAGCAATCCTAGCCGTCCCCACATGGGAGCCAAACCTACTTTGACTCGAAAAAACAGACAGCGCCGAAATGACTTGATTATTCTAAGTGGAGCCGGTCGGCTCATAATCTCAAAAACTCCTTCCTCAATTAAAGCCGCCGTGTCGTGCAGGTGAGGTTTCCTCGATTGGTTCCCACAACCGGAGAAAGACAAAACGGGCAACGGCTGGGCTATTATAGCAACGTCGCCAAGCTTTTGCCAATTCGCGCCAAGTCAACAAATATCTATCCATAAATAAAAATCGGCAAGCCTAAATCTTGCCGAGTGATTAAAAAATAGGCGTTACCGAAGGAGTAAGCCTGTGCTGGCGTATAAACGTGTTAAGAATTAATCCTTAAAAGACAAAGGGAGGGCCGCCAGTGGTCGGGCTGGGCACCACTAACATGCACAAACAGCCCAAAATTACCACTGAAAAGAACAGCAAAATCGCCAAAATCAAAAGTTGTTGTCGAGTGATACTTCTCATAATTGTCTCAATGAACAAACTAAGTTAAAAAAACTGCTTGCCTTGAGCTTGATCAATTGTACACTATCTGAACGCAAAACGCAAGCGATAGCCGGGCAATTAAATCTTATGTAAAGGACTGAAGCGTACAAAGTTAATTTTTTTAACATTTGACGAACCCGGCCATATATACTACACTACTTTTGAACCCTTTAGCCGGAACCTGTCCGGCTAATATAGGATGATTATAATGATGACCCAAGCTGTGGACAAACTGCGAACCCTTCTCCGGCAACCTGAGCTGATTCTCATGCCCTGCTGTTTTGACGCTTTTTCGGCCAGGTTGATCGAGCAAGCCGGTTTCCCGTTGACCTTCATGAGCGGCTTTGCCGTTTCGGCGGCACGGTTGGGGCTGCCCGACACGGGGCTGATCTCTTACGGCGAAATGGTCGAGCAAGGGCGGAATATCTGTCAGGCCGTAACCATCCCCGTAATTGGCGATGGCGATACCGGCTATGGTAATGCTCTTAATGTTAAGCGGACCGTATTTGGCTATGCCCAGGCTGGCTTTGCCGGAGTGATGATTGAAGACCAGGTTGCGCCCAAGCGCTGCGGCCACACGCGGGGGAAACAAATTGTGAGTCGGGGCGAGGCGCTGACCCGTATCCGCGCTGCCGTAGATGCGCGCGAGGAAGGGGCCAATATTCTCATCATGGCCCGCACCGATGCCCGCGCTACGGATGGCTTGGCAGAAGCGTTATGGCGCGCCCAAGCTTTTGCCGATCTGGGAGCCGATATTATTTTTCTGGAAGCGCCCCGCTCCGAAGCTGAAATGCGCGCCTTTTGCGCCCAGGCGCCCGGGCCCAAAATGGCCAATATGGTTGAGCAGGGCGACACCCCCCTGCTCCCGCCGGCCCGCCTGGCCGAAATTGGCTATAAAATCGCCGCCTACCCCCTTACTTTGTTGAGCGCTGCCGCCAGAGCCATGCAAGAAGCTCTGACCAGCCTGAAGGCGGGACAGCACCCGGAGCGGCTGCTTGAATTTGCCACCCTGCGCGAAATCGTCGGTTTCCCGGCTTATTACGAGGCTGAGCAGAGATACGCCGCCCCAGATTAACTGAGACAGGGTTTGCCCGTATCGCTAAAATCGGTAAAATCGAACTATTGAATATCCCTAAGAGCGGAGACCCGGCCCCAGGCCGGTGAAAATATTTTTATGAGCAATCAAACTGACAATAAAAATGTCATTATTAATAAAACGCTGCGGATTCTGGTTGAACATAACCATCTGACCCCGGCAGAAATAGCCCAGCTACGCCTGTCGCACCTGCATCTGGCCGGAAAAAACCCCAGCATCAGTTTTACCCCCGCCGGTCAGCAAGAACCCAAAGTCGTCAACCTTGATATGGAGACGCATCGGGCGCTGGTCGGCTGGCTGGTTAACCGGCCTGACTCCACCGGGGATTTTCTGTTTCCTGGTGAGGGGGATGAGGCGATGAGTGTTGAAACCATTGAAGGCCTGGTTCAACAAGCTGCCAGTGCGACCCCTCCCCCTCCGTCCGGCTCGGATTTACCCAAACCGGTTGTTCCCCCAGAGGCCGACCTGCCGCCTCAGCCGGTGGAGCCGCCCCCCAGCGCCTCTCGGCCGGTCCGGCCCCTTTCCCGGCCTGAAATGGGCGCCCCTCCGCCCGGGGCAGCCCCCATGAGTGCGGCCTTTATGCCGCCGCCGACTGCGCCGGAAGAAGAGCCGGTCAACATTCCGTTACCTTCCGCCGCGCCCGTCCCTCCGCCAACTCGACCTCCGGCTTCTGCGCCTCCGGCTTCTCGACCCGTCAGCCCACCTCGGCCGCCCTCGGGTCCAATCAGCCGCCCCGAGCCTCCTCCTTCAGCCTCGACCCCCGCTGCGACGTCTCCGGCAAAATCGGAAGAGATGGCTGCTCCACCGGACCTGGAAGACACCCTGGCCGGGGCTAAAATCAAAGAAGAGTCGCCCGCTGCGCCGCCTGCGGAAAAGCCGGCCGAGCAGACTATCCCCGCGCCGGCCAAAAAAGAGGCCAAATCTGCGCCCATCCCGCCGGTTAAAAAGGTGGAACCGGCCCTGGCCGCCAAAGATAAGCCCAGCATGGCCCGACCGCTGCAAGAACGCTCCGGTTGGTCTCGCCCGCTCGTCCCTGGGATTATTGTTATTGTATTACTCTGCGCTGTTTGTCTGGCGGGAAGCTGGTATATCGGGCAATCGGAGACAGGCAGCCAATTTTTGGCCTCGCTGGGTTGGTCGGGCCAGGGCGCTAATGAGGCCAAAGGCACAGCGGAAGCTACCGATGAGGCTGTTGTCTTTGAGTCCGCTCTGCCGACTCCGACTCTGCCGCCAACCGCCACCTCAACCGCGCTGCCACCCACCAACACTCCCCCGCCCACCGATACCGCTACCCCAACGCCTGTTCCCGACACGCCCACCCCGGCAGGAACGGATACACCCACTCCAACCGACACGCCTGAGCCAACCGATACCCCCGAGCCTGAAGAAGAGGCAGAAGAGGAAGTACCGCCGACCCCCACCCCTGGGCTAAAATATCCTGCCCCGGAGATTTTGGAGCCACGCGATGGTTTTGCCTTTATCCGGGGTAACACCATCGTTCTACGCTGGAAACCGGTCGAGTTGGCCCCCGATGAACAGTATGCAGTGCGCCTGGTTTATATTTACCAGGGCCAGCCCACCTATCAGGGCGCTAATATCAAAGAGTCAGAGTGGACCGTGCCGTTGGCGCTGTTTGGCCAGATTGATGGCCCGGACAATCGTTACGAATGGTTTGTGGTCATCGAGCGGCTCAACGACGATGGCTCCGGCACGGCGGTCAGCCCGGAAAGCCAGCACCGCACCTTTACCTGGAAATAGTCGCTGCTGATCCGCCGATTTGCTTTCGCAGTTCAACCAAAACCAAGCCGTCTGCCAGCACGGTTCGCCGGACTACCTGGTAGCCATACTTCTGGTACAAAGTTACCGCCGGCAGATTCTTTTCAGCGGTTGAAACGGTGATTTGCCGGATGCCCGGCTCGCCGGTTTCGACAGCTTTAAGCAGTTTTCCGGCGATGCCCCGTCGAAAGAAGGCCGGGCTGACCACCAGCCGGCAGATATCCAGCGTGTCATCCAGTCGAACATAAGAAACTGCCCCGGCAATTTGCCCTTCCTCCTCATAAGTCAGAAATTGTTCCGCCGAGTGCTGCAAATCTGCCCTGGTCTCCCGGAGAGGCGGCAAATCCGGGTAGCCAATTAGTTGGCTTTCGACGGTGTAGGCTGCTTGTTGCAGGGCGTGAACTCGGTGGGCAATATCGGGCTGGCGGATGTCTACCTGTCTAATCATGGCTGATTTGGGATAAGCTAACAGCTAGTCCTACAACTGATTTGAAACACCTTCGATTGAAAATCTATTGATAAATTGTGACAAAAGTCACTGCCAGACGGCGCACATCGTGTTAGAATTTTCATAATAAAAAATCCTTTGGAGGCTCTCTATTATGGCTGAAAATCAAGCCGTCTGTCAATGTCTCAATTGTAATCGTCCTGAAACAATTATTCCGCTGGTTAGCCTGCGTTACGCTGGTCGCCCGGCCTGGATTTGCTCCCAATGCCTGCCCATGCTGATTCACCAGCCGGATCGCCTGGCCGGGAAGCTGGCCGGAGCCGAAGAACTTGCGCCCGCCCCGCCCCTCTCTTCATAACCTCGCCGCCAGATCCTCGTTTTAACTGAGGTGTTGCAGTGGTTGTCGCAGATAAAGATAAGAATCCAAACTCAAAAAGGGTCGCTTTTTTGCAAAGGGTTCGACGGGTTGGCCCTTTTCCCCTGATGGCTATGGCTATGGCCGCTTTGTTGGCCGCCTTGTGGGCCGGGCTGCTGCGCCTGGGTTGGGCTTTACCGCTCCTGCAACCAACCCTGCCGATGAGTCATGGCCCGTTGATTATCGGCGGTTTTTTGGGGACGGTCATTGGCGTGGAGCGAGCGGTGGCCCTGGGCCGTCCCTGGGCATATCTTGGCCCCCTGCTGACCGGCCTGGGCGGGCTGGCCCTACTGATAGGAATGACCGGCCTGCCCGGCCCCCTGCTCATCACCCTGGGCAGCCTGATGCTGGTGGTTGTCTTTGGCTTGATCCTGCGGCTGCAACTGGCGCCCTTTACCGTAACAATGGCCCTGGGGGCGCTGCTGTGGCTGGTTGGCAACCTGTTGTGGCTGTTTGGCTGGCCGGTTTACCAGATTGTGCTGTGGTGGCTGGGCTTTCTCACCCTGACCATTGCCGGGGAACGGCTGGAACTAAACCGGGTGCTGCGACTGTCGGGTAAAGTTCAGCAGCTTTTTCAGTTAGCCGTAGCAATTTTTCTGGTAGGGCTGGCCGTAACCCTGTTCCATTTAGATAGCGGGATGCGGCTGGCCGGCGTGGGCCTTGTCGCCCTGGCGGGGTGGCTGCTGCGCTATGACATCGCCCGTTACACCGTGCGCAAAACCGGCCTGACTCGCTTTATTGCTCTTTGTTTGCTGACTGGCTACGTTTGGCTGGGGTTGGGCGGGCTGTTGGCGCTGTTTTATGGCGGGGTTACGGCCGGGCTGGCCTACGATGCCAGCCTGCATACGGTCTTTCTTGGCTTTGTTATGGCTATGATCTTTGGCCATGCCCCCATTATTTTCCCGGCCGTATTGGGCAAACCGATGAATTTTTCCTCCCTGTTTTACAGCCATCTGGCCCTGCTGCACCTATCCCTCCTACTCCGGGTGGGGGGTGATTTGATGATCTGGCTGCCGGCCCGCCAGTGGGGTGGACTGCTCAACGTGGTGGCTATCTTGGTGTTTATGGCCAACACCGTGCGGGCGGTTCATCAGGCGACCAGGGACGCCTCGCCAAAAAAAATCGCCAGCCCCTCACGGCTGTAAAATTTCCTGAATCTGTTTGGCATAGGCCGTGCTGGCGGGGTCGCCGGTGAGCAGCTCAATCTTGGCCGGGCTGTCAATGCCCAACCCCAATTCGACGGCGCGGGCAAGCTGCTCCTGCTCAAAGATGGCCCCCTGGCTAACCGCCGGAGTGGCGCCAAAATAGCGCAACACCGCCACGCCCACCGCGTCCAGGGCTACCCGGTCGGCGCCCGCCAATATTACATTGGCATTGACCTTTTTACCCTGGTCCGGCCCCCCTTCGACAAAGGCCTCCACCCCATCCAGAACCACCAGGTCGGGCTGATAGGTGGTATTGATCTCGGCGATCATCCGGCGCTGGTGGCTCGAGCTATGCAGTTCGCTCATATAGTTGTAGCCCTGGCCCGGCAGCCGCTTGGCCGCCAGGCCAACCGAATTTTTGAGCGAGAGGGTAAAGTGCCCGCCAAAGCGATGGGTTTTGAGGCAGCAGGTCTGAATCACGCCCTCGGCCTCCAGCACCGGCCGGGCAATGGCAAAGCCTTGCTGCCAATGACTGTCGGGTAGTTGCTGGAGGAGCCAATCATCAGCCGCTAACTCGTCAAAGACAACAACCTCAAAATCAAGCTCCTGGGCCATGCGGAAGACGCCGATTTGCTCCATCACGGCGCGGGTGTTACCCATGCCGCTCCGGTCGCCTACGGTAATGCGCCCCGCGCCCAGGGTTTGTAAAGCCTGAATCAAGCTGCTGAGGGTGTCGGGGTGGGTCGAGCCGGGGGCAGGATCGGCGCTGTTAAAGTTGGGCTTGAGAAAAAGCTGTTTGCCTTTAACCCCGCTAAAACCCAGCAAATCCAGCGCCTTTTTGACTCCTACCGCCCGATCCTGGGTTTTGACAAAGGCCACCTGACTGGCAGCAACCGGGGCAAGTTTGAACCAGGGCGACAGCAAGGCCGCACTACCTAAGACCGTTGAAGCTTTCAAAAATGTGCGTCGGTTCATTGGACCCTCCCGCTTTAACTTATCCTTATCTTTAAATCCAAATTTGAGGAGCCAGCACGCCCTCGTGCGGCTCTGTTCGGCACGTAGGCGTGCCTCACTCCTCGAAAATTGGATATACTGAGTTTACTACCCTATGCTTAAAAGAAATTGAAAAATTAACCCCTCCCCTCCTGCCCCCATTCCCTGCGTTTCGTGGAAACCGGCCAAATTCTGGCGAAAAGACAGTGGTCTTGCTGAACCTCCGCTGCACTGGTATACTTCTAGCAGGGTTGGTAGGGATGACTGAAATCATTGATTTGAGCCAGGAAATCTTCAGCGGGATGCCGGTGTTTCTCGGCCTGCCGCTCAGGATTCGGGGCGGAACCGGTTCGCCGGTGCGGGCTGTTGCAGTGTTTGAAGGGGAAGACCGGATGGACGAGTATAGCTCTGATTGAAACCCTTCTCCACGCGCGGCAGTTTTATAAGAAACTGGACCTCCTGCTCCGGCTGGTTACCATCAACGGAGAGGTAAACCCAACCTGAGGTGGGGGTGACATCTGTAAAATAAAAGCTTAAGGAAGTTTCCACATTTGCAGCCATTTTGCTTGGCTCATACTATGCAAACGGCTGAACCCCTCCGTTGTACTTCTCTTATCCGGTCCCTTCCATAATAAAAGATTCAGGCAACACGCTCTTTTTATTTTTAGTATCCGGTAATGGTATAATGCAGTTAACCTTATCTGCTGGCCTTTTGTGATTTGCTTCGGGGCCTGCCATCACCCCACTGGCAAATTGGACTTGCAGCAGGCTGGGCTTAAAAGTAGGAGTATAACTATGGATACACTGAAACGTATTCTGCTGGTTGAAGATGACCCCAATGATACTGAGCTGACCCTGGCTGCGCTGGAGGAATACAACCTGACCAACGAGATTGTGGTCGCCCGCGACGGGGTGGAGGCGCTGGATTATCTGTACCGCCGGGGAGCTTTTGCGCAACGTCCGGCTGGACACCCGATTGTAATTATGCTTGATCTCAAACTGCCTAAATTAGACGGCGTTCAAGTTTTGCAGCAACTCAAGCGGGACGAGGCCATGCGTCTTATCCCTGTAGTGATCCTGACTTCTTCGAGAGAGTCGCAAGACCTGGAAGAGTGTTATAAGCTGGGCGCCAATGCCTATGTGGTAAAGCCGGTACGCTTCAGCGAATTTATCGAAGCTGTTAAACAGATTGGCATATTCTGGGCGCTGATCAACGAACCACCGCCGGGTAGCATAAAAACAACATAACCCTCAAAACTTCTTACTCCGGGAACGAAAGGAAAAGCACACAGTGGGCCTAATCCACATTCTACATCTGGAAGACGACCCGGCCGACGCCGAACTTGTTCAGGCCAAACTTGAAGCCGCAGGGCTAACATGTCAAATCACCCATGTTCAAACTCGCGCTGAATTTGATAAGGCCCTGCGACAGGACAACATTGAGATTATCCTGGCAGATTTCCATCTACCCACGTATGATGGCATGTCGGCCCTGCGCCTAGCCCAAGAAGTATGCCCCGATGTGCCGTTTATTTTTGTCTCCGGAACCCTGGGGGAGGACGCCGCCATTGAAGGGCTGACCGAAGGCGCAACTGATTATGTCCTCAAGCAGAAGCTGTCGCGTCTGGTCCCGGCGGTCAAACGAGCCTTGCACGAGGCGGAAAATTGGCGAGAGCGCCAGCGAGCCGAGGAAGAACTGCGTAAGCTGTCTAAGGCCGTAGCGCAGAGCGCCAATATGATTGTGATTACCGACATCCAGGGCCGGATCGAGTATGCCAACCCCCGCTTCACTGAAACTACCGGCTACACCCTGGATGAAGCGATGGGGCAAACCACCCAAATCCTAAAATCGGGCCATACCCCCCCGGAAGTGTACCAACAATTGTGGAAAACAATCACCGCCGGCAAAGAATGGCGGGGTGAGTTTTATAACAAGAAAAAGAACGGTGAGCTTTATTGGGAATCCGCTTCTATTTCGCCGATAAAAAACGCCGATGGCGTGATTACCCACTTTCTGGCCGTTAAAGAGGATATTACCGAGCGCAAGCGAGCGGAAGAAACCCGGGCCAAACTGGAGGACCAGTTGCGCCATGCTCAAAAAATGGAGAGCATTGGCCGCCTGGCCGGCGGGGTGGCCCACGACTTTAATAACATGCTCACCGTCATTCAGGGCTACTGCGCCCTGATGCAAGACCAGATCCCTGCCGGAGACCCGCTCCTGGCGGACCTGAATCAGATCCGGCGGGCCAGCGAACGGGCCAGCACCTTAACCCGGCAACTCCTGGCCTTCAGCCGCCAGCAAGTCCTGGCCCCCACCGTCCTTGATCTGAATGAACTGGTGGCTAATCTACAGAAGATGTTGGGCCGGCTGATCGGTGAGGACATCACCCTCTCGACCGTCCTTCAGCCGGGGCTGTGGTCCATCATCGCCGATCCCGGCCAGATGGAACAGGTGATTATGAACCTGGTTGTCAACGCCCGCGATGCCATGCCGACCGGCGGCCAAATAATCCTTGAAACCGACAATGTTTATGTTGATGCCAGTTATGCCCAAACCCACCTGGAAGTCCCCATCGGCCCTTGTGTGTTGCTGGTGATAACCGATACCGGTCACGGGATGGATAAACCGACCCTGGCTCGCATTTTTGAGCCTTTCTTTACCACCAAGGAGCAAGGCAAAGGGACCGGCTTGGGGCTGGCCACCGTTTATGGCATTGTCAAGCAAAGCGGCGGCCACATCACCGTCTACAGTGAACCGGGCCAGGGAACCACCTTTAAGATCTATTTGCCGGCTACAGAAAGCCCGGCCACCCCGTTGACGCCGCCCCCAACTCAACTATCCACGCGTACTGGCACTGAAACCATCTTGCTGGTTGAGGATGATGAGATGGTGCGCCATCTGGTCCAGCGAGAGTTGCAGGCCGAAGGATACACCGTGATGGAGGCCAACGCTGGCGACAAGGCATTAGCCCTGGTTAAGCAGCATGAGGGCGAGATTGACTTGCTGCTGACCGATGTGGTCATGCCCCAAATGAGCGGCCGGGAGTTAGCCGAGCAGTTGAAGGAGCTTTATCCCCAAATGAAAGTCCTCTTTATCTCCGGTTATACCAGCGACTCTGTGGTTCGGCGTGGCTTGCTGACCGCCGAGATCGAATTTCTCCCCAAACCTTTTTCGCTGGGCAAGCTGGCCTCTAAAATCCGCGAGGTCCTCGAGAGGCGATGAGCTAAGGCGCTTTCCGCTTAAAAAGGATGGCAAAATGAAAATTTGTGTAGCCCAGACAAGACCGATCAAAGGTGACATTCAAAGTAACCTTGATAATCACAAAAAATTAATTGACCTGGCCGTTGCCAATGGCGCAGCCATCGTTATTTTTCCTGAACTATCCTTGACCGGTTATGAACCCACTCTGTCAAAAGAATTGGTGACACATCCAAACGATAGCCGGTTTGACGTTTTCCAAAAGATTGCCGATACTCAGCAGATAACAATTGGAGTTGGGGTACCAACAAAAAGTAATAGCGGCATCTGCATTAGTATGCTTATTTTTCAACCACACCAGGCCAGACAAACTTATTCAAAAAAGTATTTACACCCGGATGAAGAAGAGTTCTTTGTGGGTGGACAAAATTCTATGGATTTAATAGGTAACAAACCCTGTATTGCCCCGGCCATTTGTTATGAATTATCAGTTCCCGAACACGCCGAGAACGCTTTTAGAAGTGGCGCAGAAGTTTATGTAGCCAGTGTGGCCAAATTTGTGAATGGGATTGACAAAGCCATTAACCGGTTAGCTGACATTGCTCGTAAATATTCAATGACAGTATTAATGTCAAACTGCATTGGCCAAGCCGATGGTTCTGAATGTGCCGGGAAAACATCAATTTGGAATAACAAAGGCTTATTGGTAGGGCAACTCAACGATAAAAATGAAGGCATCTTGATTATTGACACCGACACCCAAGAACTCATTGAAAAAACTGTCCCTACCTGAGCGCCAACGCCAGCAGCAGCGCCGTCTCGACGGTTTCGCAAATAGCGCCGTAGACATCACCGGTGAGGCCGGCAATGCGAGCCATGGCCAGGGCTGAAATCAGGGTCATCACCAGCCAGGCGATTCCGCCCAGCAGCAGCCCCAGCCAGCCCAGCCCAGCTACAGCCGTAGCAGCAGCAATGGCCGAAGCAACGATAACCTGCGGCCAGCCCAACCCGGCGCTAAAAAAGACGCTGGTTCCCTCCCGGCGGGCCAGTGGATAGCGAACCATAGCCCAGGTCACGGCCCAACGCGCCAGCACCGGAATGACGATCAAGCCGGTCACCCGGTAATCCACTGGCAGGGCCGCCAGGGCGTTGAATTTGACCAGCAGCAGCAGGCCAACCCCAATCGCCCCAAACGCACCCACCCGGCTGTCCTTCATAATTTCCAGCCGCCGGGCTGGGTCGCGCGGCGGCAGCAGGCCGTCACAGCTATCCATAAACCCGTCGAGATGGAGCAGGCCGGTCAATCCGGCCCACAAAGCCAACAACAATGCCGCTGCCAGGCCAACCGGGAAGAGAAAAAACAAAAGCTGGCCCGCTCCGGCCAGCAGCAGCCCCAACATCAGACCAATCAGCGGATAATAAGCCGCTGCCAGCCCGGCCGGACGTTGGGGGTCAGCAGGAATAAAAGGTAGCGGAATAATAGTCAGCAGTCGCCAGGCCAAAGCGAAGTCAAGCCAGAAGCCCATATCCACCATCCACCGTAATTGTCTGCCCGACGATCATAGCGGCGGCGTCGGAGCAAAGGAAGGCGACAATCCGAGCCACATCCTCTGGGGTGACGAGGCGGCCGGTAGGGGTGCGGCTTTGGGCATATTCAAAGGTGGCTTGCAAATCAATGGGAAAAGCGGTTACGGCGTCGGTGGCGACCAGGCCGGGCGAAACGGCGTTGACAATGATCCCTTTGGGAGCCAGGTCAACCGCCAGGTAACGGGTCAACGATTCAACCACGGCTTTGGATAGGCCAATCGCGCCGTAGTGGGGCAAAACACGGGTGCTGCCGGGGCTGGTGATGTTGACAATCCGGCCCCAGCCCGCCTCGGCCATGCCCGGCGCAAGCCGCTGGACGCAGCGCAAAATAGCGCGGGCATTGACATCCATGGTCCAGTCCCAATGCTTATCGCTCACGTCCAGCACATCACGCGGGGTGCCGCTGGCGGCATTGCCCACAAAAATATCGCAGCGGCCCACCCTAGCTTCGATCTCATCAAACATGGCCGTAATTTGCTCAGCCTCGGCCAGGTTCGCCTTGACCGCCACAGCCCGGCAGCCCAGCGCCTCAATCGCAGCTACCACCTCTTCCGCCGCCATCTTCTTGCGCAGGTAATGGACCACTACATCGGCCCCCTGCCGGGCCAGTTCCAGAGCAATCGCCCGCCCAATCCCCCGCGATGAGCCGGTGACGAGAGCGGTTTTGTGGGTGAGGAATTTGTCAGTCATTCAACTAAAGCCAGCCAGTTATAATAAATTTGACCGGGGACGGGAGACCGGAAACCGGGGGATAAAGCTGTTCAGCCCCCGTCTCCGGTCCTCGGTCTCCGGTCATTTCCCCAGCATCGCCCGCCCCATAAACAGTACATTGGCCGGGCGCTCGGCCAGGCGGCGCATGAAATAGGGATACCAGGCGGGGCCGTAGGGCACGTAAATCCGAACCTGATAGCCCAAATCGGCCAGGCGCTGCTGCTCGTCGCGGCGGATACCGAGGAGCATTTGAAATTCAAATTGAGTCGGGCTGATCCCGCGCTCCTTTGTCTCACGGATGAGCCACTCGATCAGTTCCGGGTCGTGCGAGCCAAGGATGAGATAAGCGTTGTTGGCCCTGGCTTCGGGGGTGAAAAACTGCGCCATCACCCGTTTGGAAGCGGCGTTGATCTCGGTTTTGCCCTGGTAGGCAATCTCCGGCGGCTCCTGGTACGCGCCTTTTACCAGCCGAATTGCCCCCCCATGCGCGATGATCGCCTGCGCATCTGCGGGGGTGCGGTAGAGGTAGGATTGGACGGCCAGGCGGACGCCGCCGCCAAAGGTGTCGAGCAGGCGGTGATACACGGCCAGGGTCGCGTCCACATCGGGGCTGCCCTCCATATCAATTTCAACCATATTATGGTACTGCCGGGCGGTCTGGACAATATCGGCCACATTTTCGTAGAAAAAATCGGGGCCAAAGGTCAGGCCGACGTGAGAGGGTTTGAGCGAAATATCGGCGTCCAGGCCCTCGGCGTCAATCCGGCGCAGGATGGTGTGGAAAGTGGCCGCCGCCGCGCTGGCCTCGGCCTGGGTAGTCACGCTCTCGCCCACCTCGTTGATAATGGCTTTGAGGCCGCGCCGGTTTAAATCTTTGACCACCGCCACCGCTTCGTCGAGGGTTTCGCCGGCCACAAAACGGCGGGCCGTCCGGCGGGCCGGGCCAAAGTGAGTCACAAAGCGCCGGGCCGCCTCGCTGGTGGAGAGTCTGATGAAGAAGTTACGCATCTTGACTGTTGAACACTAAACGTTGAAGGTTGAAAGTATTAATACCAAAATATTTTTACTCATCCAACCCTGATCTGCCGATGTGGTCCACCCCGCGATAAATCGCAGGGCTAAATAACGGCGTCCGATAAATCGGACTAAAGCCTGGGGACGGAGAAGCCCGATTAATCGGGCGCAACTTTGTAGCCCGGCGAATTCATCGCCGGGCGAACGTCGGAAAACAGGAAGCAGTGGCGCAAAATATTTTACACAAAAATGTGACCATTGAATAACAAGATAAACAGGTCAGGCGCGAATGATCTCCAAAATCTGGTCGCGCTTTTCTTCCATCATGGCCTTTGATTTGGCCTCGAGATTGAGGCGCAGCAGCGGCTCGGTGTTGGAGGAACGGACATTAAAGTGCCAATCGGCATAGGTGACGGATAAGCCGTCAAACTGTTCGATCTTGCCATCGCCAAAGGTGGCCGCCAGCTCAGCCAATTTGGCCTTGACATCGCCGGCGATGCGACTGTTGATCTCGCCGGAGATAAAATATTGGGCTTCCAGCGGCTTGAGCAGATCAGACAGTTTGGCCTTCTTTTTCGAGAGCATCTCCAAAATCACCAGCGAGGGGATGATGCCAGAGTCGGCAAAAAAGAAATCTTTGAAGTAGTAGTGCCCTGTCACTTCACCGGCAAAGACGGCGCCTTCTTTAGCCATACGAGCCTTGATAAAAGCGTGGCCGACTCGTTCCATCAGCGGGATACCCCCGGCGGCGCTAATCAAATCGGGCACGGCCCACGAGGCCCGGACATCGTACAGAATCTTTGCGCCGGGGTATTTCTCCAAAAAGTATTGGCCCAGCAGGGCGGTCAAAAAATCGCCGGAAACAAAATCGCCCCGGTCGTCAATGGTAAAGAAGCGGTCGCCGTCGCCGTCAAAGGCAAAGCCGACATCCGCGCCTTCGGCGGGGACGCGGGCTTGCAATTCGGCCCGATTTTCCGGCTGGAGCGGGTCGAGGCCGTGATTGGGCAGGCTGCCATCCGGCTCCAGGTACATGCCGGTCAGCATCACCGAGGACAGCCGCTCGTAGACTCGCTTGAGGATGGGGCCGACCATGCCGTTGCCGGTATCGGCAATCACTTTGAGCGGGGCCAGGCTGCTAACATCAATCAGGCCCAGCACGTAGTTGACAAACTCTTCGCTCAAATCCATTTCGGTCATCTGGCCCTGGCGGGTCGGGCTGGCAAAGGCGTCATTCTCGATGATGCGGCGCAAATCCTGGATACCTTCGTCGCCGCTGAGCAGATAAGGCATCTTTCTGACCATTTTGAAACCGCTGTACTGGGCCGGGTTGTGCGAGGCCGTGACCATCATGCCGGCCTGGTTGAGGGTGGCGCAGGCGTAATAATACTGGTCGGTGCTGACCATGCCGATATTGATCACATCGGCCCCCTGGTCCATCAGCCCGCGCGTAACGGCATCGAACATAGCCGGGCCGGACAATCGCATATCTCGCCCGACGATGACGGTATCTACCTTGAGGAAGGTGGCAAAAGCGCGGCCAATCGCGTAGCCGGCTTCTTCGTTGAGTTGGTCAGGGTATATCCCCCGAATGTCGTAGGCTTTGAAAATACCTGGGTTGATTTGCATGGCTCCGTTTTTCCTTAGTGAATAGTATCAGTAGATCCAATTTTCCGAGGAGTGAGGCACGCCCACGTGCCGAACACCGCCGCACGTGGGCGTGCTGGCTCCTCAAATTTGGATCTACTGAGTATAGCGCTCCAGAGTTTTCGTCGCTAAAACAGGTAGCAAAGTAGCAGGTAGCAGATGATAGGTTGCTACCTTGATCGTGGGACAACCGGCTACAACCCAGCGGCGCCTTGAAGGCGGCCTGGACGATGGTCTGCGCTTCGGCTGGATGGCGCTCAGGTGATCAGGTCGCCAGAAACTCTCGGCATAGACCTTGTAAATATCCTCCGTGCCCGAAGGCCGGCTGCAAACCAGCCATGATCCGTCACTACCTTCAAGCCGCCGATTGGCTCGTGGTTGCAGGGGCGTGGGTCAATTTGGCAATGATGGGATCGCCGGCCAGGGTGTCAGCCTGGGTGGCTCCGGCGACAGGTTAGCCAACACTTTGCGGCAGGGCGGCCGGGGCGGTACATCGCTGCGGGCGTAGGCCGACTGCCCAAACTGCGCTTCCAGCGCCCGGTAATGCTCGCCCGGATCGCGGCCGGTGCGGGCGGTGATTTCCGCCGCCAGCAAATCGAGAATGATGCCATCCTTATCGGTGGTCCAAACCCGGCCGTTCAGCCGCAGAAACGAGGCCCCGGCGCTTTCTTCGCCGCCAAGCCCAGCGAGCCGTCGAGCAGCCCGTCCACAAAATATTTGAAGCCAACCGGCACTCACACACAACTGCCGGCCCAATTGAGCCGCCACCGGTCAATCATCGAACTCGAGACCAGCGTTTTACCAACGGCGGCGTTCTGGCTCCAACCGGGGCGATTTTGGAACAAATAACTGATGGCTACAGCCAGATAATGATTGGGATTCATCAGGCCCGCGCTGCGGTCACAATCCTGGCGATCCACATCGGGGTCATTGCCAAAGGCGATGTCAAACCTGTCTTTCAATTGGATCAGGCTGGCCATGGCATAGGGCGATGAGCAGTCCATGCGGATTTTACCGTCGTGGTCCAGTCATAAACGAAAAGGTGGGGGTCAACAGATCGATTCACAATCTCCAGGTTGAGACCATGGCGCTCGGCCAGCGGCTCCCCAAAAGCCACACTCGCGCCGCCCATCAGGTCCACCCAATTTTGAGGCCCTCGGCTTTGATAACGGCCATATCTATGACGTTGGCCAGATCAGACACGTAAGGCGTGATGTAATCGTAGGCTTGCGTTGTTTCGGCTTTAAGGGCCTGGGCGTAGGGCATGCGCCGGACATCCTTCAAGCCGCCGCGGATCAGGGCATTGGCCCGATTCTGAATGAGTTTGGTGGTCTCGGTGTCGGCCGGTCGGCCGAGGCGGGTTGTATTTGAAACCGCCGTCGTCGGGCGGGTTGTGCGAGGGGTAATCACAACGCCGTCAGCCAGGCCGCTGGTTTTACCTTCATTGTAGGTCAGGATGGCGTGCGAGATGACCGGCGTCGGGGTGTAGCCGCCGCCGCTTTGCGCTACCAGCCTGACGCCGTTGGCGGCCAGAACTTCGATGGCTGTGGTCAGCGCGGGTTCGGATAGGGGTGGCTATCCTGACCGATGAAGAGCGGCCCGGTGATGCCGCGCTCCAGCCGCAGTTCGGCAATCGCCTGCGAGATGGCGGCGATGTGCTGCTCATTAAATTTGCCATTGAGCGATGTGCCGCGATGCCCCGACGTGCCAAAGGCAACCTGCTGCGCCGGGTCGTCCGGGTCGGGCTGGTAGGCGTAATAGGCCGTGATGAGGCGGGGAATATTGGTTAATAATTCACGGGGCGCAGGCTGTCCTGCGAGTGGATGAATAGCCATAATACCTCCTAAAAGATGCGATGACTCGTGAGGCGAGGAGGCGAGGAAGTGCTACGCGGCCTCGCCTCCTCGCGTCCTCGTCTTTATTTTCACGCCTGATAATATTTATCTCAACCGCTGCCATTCTTCGGCCAGCATACTGTAAATAACCAGATCAACAAACGTATCGTGCAGCCATTCGGCCTGGCGCAGAATACCATCCTGTTGAAAACCCAGGCGTTCGGGCACGGCCCGGCTGCGGGCGTTGGCGGCGGCGCAGCGGATTTCGACCCGGTTCATTTTCAACTCGTCGAAGGCGTAGTCAATCAGCTTGCGGCAGGCGGCGGTCATCAGTCCTCGTCCCTGAAACTCAGCGGCCAGCCAATAACCTATCTCGGTGGTTCGATTCTCCCAATCCAGCCGATTGTAGCCAATCTGCCCGGCCATCTGCTCCTGGTAAAGATGGACAGATCAAAACCGGCGTTGTCGGCCAGGCGCTTGAGGTTATCTTTGATATAACTGCGACTATCTTCCAGCGAGTAGCCCGGCTTGACCCAGGGCATCCAGGTTCGCAGATGGGACCGGTTCTGGTCAACCAGGGCAAAGGACATCTCGGCATGGCGCTCTTCCAGTAGACAGAGTTGGATATCATCGTTGATACGAAAACTTAACATAGGGTAATTTTCAATTCCAATCCACCGGCGAACTCAACTGTCCCAACACCGCTCGCCGCACCCAATCTAACCCCTGGATGACCATCCAGCGGCGGGTATGGTCGCTGTCCTGGTAGTTGCGACCGCGGCTGACTACCCCCTCCCCCGTAAACGGGGGGTGGGCC
The DNA here is from genome assembly GCA_015075405.1 of Anaerolineales bacterium. Classification (GTDB taxonomy): domain Bacteria; phylum Chloroflexota; class Anaerolineae; order 4572-78; family J111; genus DSQQ01. The sequence continues at coordinate 366,561 of JABTUK010000005.1, read as the reverse complement.
ATGCACAGCGATGAAGGTCAGCCGGTCATCCGTCCCATCAGACAGCGGGCCGAGAATTGCCAGCCCCACTCCGTCCGCCGGAGTAACTGCCTGGGCCAAAGCCCCGGCGAAGGCATCACCGTCTGCCGGAATAGGGGTCAACCCTACCGCCGCCGCCGCTTCCGCCGGAGTGTTTGCCGTCACATCGGCGACCAGCGCCTCGCGGAAGCCGGCCTCAATCAGTTCGCGGGCCAGTTGGCCGCCGGTCAGCGTGTCTACCACGCCCAGCTTCAACCCTTTTTCGGCCAGCAGCCGGCCCACGATTTCGGCGACGGTTTCTTTGTCCACGCCGTAAATGGCTACCCCCAGGCGCTCGCGCAGCCGGGCTTCCATTGCGGCAATCAGCGCGTCGGCTTCGGCCTCGCTATCAGCTTTAGCAGTGATGCGCACATCGGTTTGCCCGGCGTGGGCCGATAGGCCGACGGTCGGGTTGCGTTCGAGCATCAAATCACCAATGGCCCGGTCAATGTTGCTTTCGCCCACCGCGCAGGTCCGCAGCACCCTGGCCTTGATAATTTTGGCCCCACCCATGCGCTCGACCAGCAGCGGGATGACGGTGTGAGTCATCATATATTCCAACTCGCGGGGCACGCCGGGCAGGGAGATAATGAAGCCGCGCCCGCGGGTATCCTCACTTAAAAAGCAGGGGGCCGTGCCGGCCGGGTTGGGCAGGGGCAGCGCTCCCTCCGGCAAATAGGCCTGGCGGCGGTTGTTGTCGGCCATGGGCCGGCCAAAACTGCGAAAGCGAGCGGCAATCTGCGCTTCCAGTTCTTCACTGTAAACCAGCCTGCGCCCGGTGGCGTTGGCCACGGCCTGGCGGGTCACGTCATCCACCGTCGGGCCGAGGCCGCCGGAGGTAATAACCACCGGCGAGCGGTCGAGGGCAATGTTGAGCACCTGGGTAATGCGCTCTTCATTGTCGCCTACAGTGGTTTTGTAAAATAAATTCAGCCCGATGTTGCGTAACATCTTGGCCATCATCGTGGCGTTGGTATCCACAATTTCACCCAGCAGCAGTTCGCTGCCGGTCATCACAATTTCGGCGTGCATAAAAATCCTCGATAGTAAGATGAAGAATCCTGAAACGTGTTGCGTCTTGCGTTTACGGAATACGCAAGACGCAACACGCAAGACGCACATTGCATTTTACTTGAAATCAATCGAAACGAAAATACTGTGGAGTTGAAGCGCAGGGCTGGCCGCGCCCGTACTCAATCGCGCCGTGCATGAGGTCAATGATGGCCCAAAAAACGGTTTCGGTTTCGCCACCGTGCCGGCAGAGAGAGTCTGGGGCGTGGGCGTGGTCGGACAGAAAGGTTTTGAGCATGTCGGGCGTGACCGGACCGGAGCGGGTCTCCATCAAGGCGCGGGCGCGCTCATAGCGCAGACACGAGCCGCGTGTTTCCGCAGGGTCGCGCTCATACGCGGCCATTTTGGTTGAGCAGTAATGGTTGGTGTGGACGGTCCAGCCATCCTGGGCGTAAATTAGCTCATAGTCGGTGGCCGCGCCCTCAAAATTGACAATTGTGCCGTCGGCGTGGCTGATGAGCTGGTTGTAGCTGGAAGCCCGTTCGGGTCGGGCGGCGGCAGTAAGCGCAGCCTGAGCCGTGCGCTGGGCCAGAATGTCGCGCACCAGCAGCAGCCGGGGTACGCCGATTTTGTCGTCGTTGGGCGAAAGCTCGTTGCCGGTCAGGGCCAACCCCGCCGCGTTGTAGCCAATACTAATGAAGGGGCCGACGCCGAGCGTGAACAGGCGCGGCTGGTCCTCCACCTGCCACTCGACGGCCACCACCCGCTCGCGCGCCTCCGGCCCCAAATCGTTGTTGTGAGCCAGCCAGATGCCGCCGTCAAAGGTGGCCGGCGGGCCGGCGGCGAAGTCGGAGCACCCCCCCCTTTCCCCCCCCGCAGCGGGGGGGGGTGCGTCCCAAATCTCCTCCGTAGCGCGGGCGTACAAATCTAGCACGTCCAGACCGCTACCGGCGGCGATACCTTCCATTTCCCGGTGCAGCCAGGGGATAACAGCTTGAGTCATTTCCAGATAAGGCTGGGCCAGACGGCGCATGTCATCCCAGGTGCAACCTACGGGCGGTGTGACCGGCCGGCGCAGTGTGTCAGCCGTAGCTGCACCAAGCTGGCGGCCCGCTTCAAAGTGCGAGCCGGAGATTTTTAGAAGAGGGATTAGATTTTTTTGACTGTCAACCATTTTTTGCTATAATTTCATAAATCTGATTTCTCAGATTTTGCAAATCAACTATTTTATAAATCCACAAATAAATTTATCTACTGCTATAAAAATTCAGGAATATGTATAACATAATTTTACAAATTCGAAGCAACGGTCAAATTACTTTACCGGCCTCGATTCGGCGGGAGGCAAACTTACAAGAAGGGGACACCCTCGAAGTTATAGTCGAGGCAGACGGCTCGTTACGTTTAATCCCTAAGGTTGTCATAGATCGTAGCCAAGCTTATTTTTGGACAGAGCGCTGGCAAAGCGGAGAGCGCGAAGCTCAAGCTGACCTTGAAGCTGGACGAGTTCATCGCTTTGAAAATGTGGACGAGGCGTTGGACTTTCTCGACACCCCCGAATAAAGGTGTTGGAGTTAGTTTATGCCGATAGTTCTCACTCACCGTTTCAAAAAAGCGTACCAGAGATTGCCCACCCATATCCAGCAGAAGATGAAAAAGGCGCTCCGGCTTTTAGATGAGAATCCTCGCCATCCTTCTTTGCAGGTTGAAAAAATCAAGGGCAGAACGGATAATATTTATGAAGGTCGGGTGGACGAGAAATACCGTTTTTCTTTTCAGTTTGAGGGCAATGATAAAATTCTCCGCAATGTTGATAATCACGATGATTGTTTGAAGAATCCATAACCCCTTCGGTTTATTCAACCTGAATTGGCTCAACGAGCAAACAGGCCGCTTCATGACCATTGCTGACCGGCATTAACTGCGGGTCAACCTGGGGGCAACGCTCAAAGGCCAGGGGACAGCGAGGATGGAAACGACAGCCAGAGGGCAAATTGATGGGGTTGGGCGGGTCGCCCTGCAAAATGGTCCGCTTATGCCGCAAACGGGGATTGGGCACGGGGATGACCGAGAGCAAGGCTTGGGTGTAGGGATGGGTTGGATTTGTTAACACCTCCTGGGCCGAGCCAATTTCGACAATGCGGCCCAGGTACATGACCGCCACCCGGTCGGCGATGTAGGCGGCAGTCGCCAAATCGTGGGTAATGTAAATAACCGACACGCCGCGCCGGTCGCGCAGCTCGGCCAGCAGGTTGAGGATTTCGGCCCGGATGCTAACATCAAGCATCGAGACCGGCTCATCGGCCAGCAGCACGTCCGGCTCCAAGACCAATGCGGCGGCAATAACCACCCGCTGGCGCTGTCCGCCCGAAAGCTCGTGCGGGCGGCGGTTGATGAAGTTGCTGGCCGGTTTCAGGCCGGCGTCTTCCAACGCCTGGCTGGCGCGTTGAAGCCGCTCGGCTTTGCTCCCGCCAATCCCATGAACCAGCAGCGGCTCGGCCACAATTTCGCCGATGGTCATAATCGGGTTGAGCGACTCAAACGGGTCTTGAAAAATCATCTGGATATGGCGGCGCATCTCTTTTAGCCCGACCCCATTGAGGTGAGTCACATCTCGGCCGTTAAAGGTGATCGTACCGCTACTGGCGTGCTCCAGCCCTAACAGGGTCAACACCAGGGTAGATTTACCGCAGCCGCTCTCGCCCACCAGCGCCAGAATCTCGCCCCGCTGCAACTCCAGGCTGACGCCATCCACCGCATGCACTTGCCGCTGCGGACCAAACAGCCCAACCCGGCCTACGGGAAAGAATTTGCATAAGTTCTGGGTTTGGAGAACGGGTATTTCACTCATTGATAATAACCTTTGAAAACCAGGGAACTGAAGGAACTCATTGGAACTAAGGGAACTCATAAAACAATTAAGTTCCTAGAGTTCCCTCAGTTCCCTTAGTTCCATACTTCGAGTTCCCTTAATTTCCTTCAACCAGATAACAACTGGCATAATGCTGCCTGGCTTTGTCGGTGAGGTAGAGAGGCGGTGGGGTGGTGTGGCAGCGCTCGAAAACAGCGGGACAGCGCGGGGCAAAGCGGCAGCCGGGCGGCAGGGCGTTCAGGCGGGGCGGAGAGCCGGGAATGGAAATCAGCTTATCTTTGAGGTTGGACACATCCGGGAAAGCCTTGAGCAGTTCTTGGGTGTAGGGATGCTGCGGATGATTAAAAATCGTATCTACATCGCCGTATTCGGCCACGATGCCGCCATACATCACCAGAACCGTGTCGCACACCTCGGCCACAATGCCCAAATCGTGGGTGACAAACAGCACAGCCAGCCCCAATTTATCACGTAGTTCGCCCAGCAGTTCCAGAATTTGGGCCTGGATCATCACATCCAGGGCGGTGGTCGGTTCATCGGCAATTACCACCTGGGGCGTGCAGGCCAAGGCCATGGCAATCATGGCCCGCTGGCGCATCCCTCCGGAGAATTGGTGAGGATATTGGCTTTTGCGGCTGGGTATAATGCCGACCATGTCCAGCAAGGCCGAAACGCGTTCCTCGACCGTCGCTTTATCGGAAACGGGGTAGTGCTGCCAGATGGCTTCAGCAATCTGGTCGCCTATCCGGCGCACCGGGTTCAAGGCATTCATCGCCCCCTGAAAAATCATCGAGATATTTTTCCAACGGACGCGGGCCATGTCCGCCTCGCTCAAATCCAACAAATCCTGGTCGCGAAAGAGAACCTGGCCGTTGGTAATCCGGCCGGCAGCAGCCAGCAAGCGCATCAGGCTGAGCATCAGCGTGCTTTTGCCGCAACCGCTTTCGCCGACAATGCCCAGCATTTCGCCTTCACGCAGGGTAAAGCTGACATCTTGCAAGGCGTGGGCGGGCGGCTGGCCGGGGGTTACAAAATCTACCGACAGGTTACGCACGTCAAGCAGCAAAGGAGCAGCCGATTTTGGATTTACGACACTGTGCCCTTTGGGTATTTTCGATTTACGATTTTGTTCTATCACCAATCCTCTATTCTCCATCCTCTATCTTCCATCTTCTATCCTCTACTTTCCAGCCGGAGCAGGGGACGTTTCCGGGGGTTGGGCGGATCGAGCCACCATTTTTGGCCCAACGGACAGGTGATGCAGTTCCAGGCGCGGGTTGAAGACGCGCTCCAGGCCGTTGCCCAATAGGGTTAAAGCCAGCACCACCCAGACAATCGCCAGGCCGGGCGGCACCAGCGACCACCAGGCCCCGGCGCTCATGCCGCCTCGACTAAAGGCGAATTGAAGCATCTGGCCCCAACTCAGGCGGGTCGGGTCGCCCAGGCCCAGGAAGCCCAGCACACTCTCATTGTAGATGGCGCTGGAAATGACCAAAACCGCATTGACCACCATCAACGGAAAAACCATCGGAAAGATGTGGCGGCGGATGATATACAGATTCCCGGCCCCGACGGCGCGGGCGCGATGGACAAATTTACGCTCTTTGACCGCCAGAGTTTGCGAACGGACCACGCGGGCGGTACTGGTCCAGCTTAAGATGCCGAGCACGATGATAATAATCCACATACTGCGCCCCAGCAGGGCGATGAGAATAATCATCAGCGGCAGGTCGGGCAGCACCAGCAAAATGTCGGTCAGGCGCATCAGCGCATTTTCAACCTGCCTGCCGTAAAACCCGGCGATAATCCCCACGACGCCGCCAATGACCAGGGCAATAAAGGCGGTGAAAAAACCGATGGTGAGAGATACCCGCGCTCCATAAATCAAATTGGTCAAAACATCCTTGCCGGCATCGTCGGTGCCCAGGGGGTGTTCGGCATTGGGTGGCGCGTAGATATTCTCGATGCTTACTTTGACCGGCGCTTCCGGGTCGTAAGGGGCCAGCAGCGGCGCAAAAATCGCCATCAGCACGGTGACAACAAGCATGATGAGGCCAAGCATACCCATACGCTGCTGTTTGAAGCTGTGCCAGAAGTTGGTGAGGATGTCCATGCTTTCACCTCCATATCGTGATGCGTGATACGTGATGCGTGAAAATTTGCGCCTCACGTATCACGTATCACGTATCACCCTGTCTGTATCCGCGGGTCCAGATACGAATACAACAAATCCGCAGCCAGGTTGGCAAAAATAACGCTGATAGCCAGGAGCAGGAACGCGCCTTGCAGCACGGGGTAATCCTGCCGGCCCACCGCTTCGACCACCGCCTGCCCCAAACCGGGCCAGGAATAGACAGTCTCGACCTCGATGGCCCCGGAAACCAAAAAGCCCAGGTTCAGCGCGACGACGGTAACGGTGGGCAAAAGAGCATTGGGCAGGGCATGGTCGCGCAAAATCTGGAAGGAATTTAAGCCCTTGGCTTTGGCGGTCAACACATAATCTTCTGAAAAGATTTCGAGGACCGCGCTGCGCATAAAGAGGGTGTACTGCCCGGCGTAAATAATCGAGTAGGTTAAGGTCGGCAAGATCATGTGGCGGCCAATATCGAGCCACTCTTCCCAAACATTGCTAAAGTTGCCCCCGGCGGTGATTTTGCCGCCGATAGGCAGCCCGAATTGGCTGGTACCCCAGAAAAGCAGGATCATGCCAAACCAGAAGGTCGGGCAGGCCCAGGCGACCAATGCCCCAATAAGGGCGCTGTAGTCAAGGACCGTACGGGATTTCCAGGCGGCAATTAGCCCCAGCAGGACGCCAAAAATAATCGAGAGAAGAACGCCGGGGCCAATGAGCAGGATGGTGTTCCACAAGTTTTCATACAGAATGGTGGCTACCGGCCGCTGGGTGTGAAAGCTGGTGCCCAGTTCTCCTTGCAGCAAATTGATGATGTAGCGTCCAAATTGAGTTTCCAGGGGATTGGCCGCGCAACTGCCCAGTTTGAGCGGGGAGATGGCTTCGACACAGTTGATGACCGGCTTATCCAGCCCAAACCGCTCGCGCAGGGCGATAATAGCATCCTGTTTCAGGCGCGGGTCTCTGACGGTGCGGGCTGGGTCGCCGGGCAGGATGCGAAACAGGAAAAAGTTGAGCAGCACCACAAAAAGCACCGTCAACAAGGCCCAGCCGACTTTTTTGAGGACGTATTTGTTCATGGAAAACCGGGAGTAGGTAGTAGGTAATAGGTAGTAGGCAGTAGGGGGGAGAAGATAGTAGATAGAAGATGGTAGATGGTAGATAGAAGATGGTAAATAGTAGATAGAAGATGGACACGAAGCGTGGACTATCTTCTATCCTCTCCCTTTACTCCTTACTTCTTACTCCCTACTCCCTTTATTGGACTGGCTCTACAATCATCAGTTGGCTAAAATCTTCCAGGGCTACCTTGGGTACGTCTGTTAACCAACCCTGGAAGCGATCCTTGCGATAAGCCTGGACATCTTGTTGATAGTAGGGAATGATGTAAACCACGTCGTCAAAGGTCATTTTTTGCATCTCCCAGATAATCTCGCGGCGTTTTTGGGGATCGAGTTCAACAGATTGCTGTTGGTACAGTTCATCAAACTTGGGGTTGGCATAACCAGTTTCGTTACTACCAGTGACAATGTCAGAGGTTCGATAAACCTGGAGCGCCCCGTCAGGGTCAGGTCCCCAGGCCCAGCCCCAAATCATAATATCGTAATCAAAAGCAGGGCAGCAGGCCGTGGTCAGGGCATCAGGATCGAAGGCTTGCGGCTCAACCTTGACTCCAATTTGCTTCCAACTATCGGCCAGCAGGTCGGCAATACGCGGCGCTTCAGCTACATCATTGGGCCAGTAAAGCCGAAAGCTCAACGGTTTGCTGCCATCGGGCATCTCGCGCACCCCGTCGCCATCGCTATCTTTATAGCCGGCATCGTCGAGAATTTGGTTGGCCTTGGTCGGATCATAGGCGTAATCTTCGAGGGTGCTGTTGTACCAGTCGCCCATGCTGTCAGGAATGAGGGTTAGGCCCGGCGTGGCCAGGCCAAGCATCGCCACGTCAATGATATTTTGCTTGTCGGTGGCGTGGGCCAGGGCCAGGCGCACATTGCGGTCAAGCAGGGCCGGGTGACCGGTGCATTTACCGTCTTCGGGGGGGCAGTTTTCGGGGGCGACTTGATTGATAATGATATCGCGCACACTTGGATCGCGCGGCGCGCCGATGACCAGACCGATATCGGCATTGTTGCGCAGCACCGGCACCGCCGTCGAAGGAATGTCACGGACTACATCCACCTGCCCGGTGGTTAGAGCCTGCACCAGAGCATCAGGGTTGCCAAAGGTCTGGAAAATGACCTCATCTATCTTGGGCGCTCCGTCAAAATATTCCTTGTTGGCCCCCAGGCGCACAAATTCGTTTTGCTTGTATTCGACCATTTTGAAGGCGCCGCTGCCAATCATTTCCAGGTTTTCAAACTCTACGGCGGCGGAGGCTTCTTCATATTGAGACCAGATGTGCTCAGGTAAAACATACTGGGCATACAACTGGGCTTCGATATTGGGGATGGCATCGGTGAGTTTGATGACCACCGTCGTATCGTCGGTTGCTTCGACGCTCTCAAACTTTTCACCGTAGGTACTCACGTAGGGAAAATCGGGGTGGCTGCGATAGTAATTGTAAGTAAAGGCCACATCTTTGGCGGTCAGTGGCTGGCCATCGTGGAATTTGACCCCCGACTTTATTTTGAAGGTCCAGGTTTTGCCGTCGTCAGAAACATCATAACTCTCGGCCAACGACGGTTTGAAGGTGCCGTCAAGCTGGAGGTCAAACATTGTATCGTAAACCAGGTCGGCGATGACATACGATTCGTACAAAACGAAGGTGCCGGGGTTCAACGTATCCGGGCTGCCGCCCCAGCCAAAACGCACTGTCCCACCTGTTGCCCCGCTGCTGGCGGCCGCTTCTTCTGTCGCCGCAGCCGGTTCAGTTGTTTCGGCGGAGGTCTCGCTCCGGGCGCTCTGCTCCTCTGCCTGGGGGCCACTCTCGGCCGGCTTTTCCGTTTCGGGCTGCGCCGCCCCGCCGCCGCAGGCAACCAAAAGCAAAACCGTCAGAATAAGGATGAATAAAACTAGCCATTTTCTTTTAACCATCAATCTCCTCCTTCAAAAGTAGTAGACGGTAGACGGTAGACGGTAGACAGGGAAATTGTGCGACCCTGCAACTTTGCTACCCTGCTACCTTCCTCTTAAATTAACTTACCATCAAGAACATTCAACGACTGCGATAGGCAAAATAAAAATAAACGCCCAGTGTGCCAAACATTATCAGCAGGACTACCGGCATAAAAGCAGCGCCAAGCCCCTTGACTTGCCCCAAAGCAGTCCGAATGGTTGTCCATTCCATAAAACCGAAAAGCAAGATAACTTCGGCCTTAAGCCAGGACAGAACAGAACAGGCCAATCGGTATTGGCGGCTGGCATTTTGGGCAGTGATCGGCCAGGGATAATTAAGTTTACGCGGATCACGGCGGACAAACGTTAAGAGCAAGTACAGCATCACGCTTACGGAAGGCAAAATAAAGATGGTCCGTTTATCACCCCAGCTATCCGCTTCTCCGGTCACGCCAAAATGGGTGGGAATTGAAGCAGGCAAAACCGGCCAGAACAAGATAAGCAAGCCGATCGTTAACAACACACCGCCCAGAGCTACCGCTTCAAGGGCTAAATCTTGAAAGGTGTAAGGCAAATCAATGATGGGTCGTTCGCTGGGCTTCATGTTGGTCGGATGATGACCAAAGACCGGGGACGGGAGACCGGCAGGAAATGACAGCCGGTCTCCCGTCTTCGGTCTCCGGTCAAGTCGCTAAACCATAAAACTCTTGGGCGGATTTTCCATTTGCAAAATAGGCCGGTCAATTTTGAAGGCGTCAATGTTACTGGCCGTCGAGCCGTTTATGGCCAACTCACTCAATATTTTACCAATAAGTGAGGCAAATTTAAAGGCGTGACCTGCCCCAACAGCAATTACACAATTTTCATAACCGGGCAGGGCATCAATGACAAAATCGCGGTCAGGGGGCATAGTGTAGAGACAGGTTTTGCTGTAGTGGACCGGGCCGAGGGCCGTAGGGATGTATTTTTGCAGGAAATTTTCGACCCGCTGAGCGTTGGCCGGATTGGGTTCAAACGAGCGTGTTTCGGCGGTGGTTTCCTCGCCGCCAACATCCTGAGCAGCCTTGGTGGCCGGCTCGCCGTAGGCCGGAAAGCCGTAAAAGCACGGCTCGTCCATCCAAATCCAGATGGGAAAACGCTCCGGGGCAAAATCGGCCAGATGGGGGGTGGCAAAATAAGTCACCTGCTCCTGGGTGACGGTTAACGGGAGTTTCCACCCCCCTCTACCTCCCCCCTTAAAGGGGGGGGATAGGGGGGGGTGGAAATGAGCCAGCATGTTATTCGTCCAGGCCCCGGCGGCAATGACCAGTTTACGGCAACGGTACGTCGCTCCGCCCGCCACCACTTCAACCTCATTATCGAGCGGGCGAATCTTGGTGATGGGCACATTATCCAGCAAGGCGGCCCCATTGGCGCGGGCCATACGCTGGTGGGCGGCGTTGCATTTGGCAGCGGGAGCAATTCCGCTTTCGGCCTGGTAAAGAGCCGTGATGTCGTCGGTCAGGCGGAACTGGGGCCAGCGGTGCATTACTTCGGCAGCGTCCAACTGTTCAAAAGGTACATCACAAGCAGTCATGCTGCCGGTGTAATCTGCTGTGGCAATAACGCTGTTGGCCGGAAACAAATCGAGTCCGCCGGTTTTGACAATCAATTTTTCGTCTGCTTCCTCTTCCAGCACCGCCCAGGCTTGATAGGCTTGTTGGGCCAACCGCACATAGCCGGGGCTGTGATACGACAGCCGGATGATGCGCGAGTGGTCCTGCGACCCGCCCCGCACATGGCCGATTTCAAACTGCTCCAGTCCCAACACCTCGCTGCCCGCCTGCCGCGACAACCAATAGGCCGCGCCGCTGCCCAGGCCGCCCAGGCCGAGAACGATATATTCAAAATCCTGTTTCATAAGTTGATCTTCCCGCTCCTTGAAAAGAGGCGATGACTCGTGAGGCGAAGAGGCGAGGAGATTCTGCGCCTCCTCGCGTCATTTTCATTGTTGGTGGCGTGCCACAACCGTCAGCGGCCCGCTGCGATGGCTTCAACCGCCGCTTTGGCTTCGGCCAGCCCTACCCCGGTCGCTTCGCGGTAGATTTTAATCGCCTCGATTTTGTTGCCTCGCTGCAAAAGAGATTTGATTTGACCAATATAGGCGGGGGTGGGTTCGTCCCGCTCGTCGTACTCCAAATCCAGATGTTGCAGGATAAAATCTATTTTCCGCTCCAGCCGAGCCACCTTCTGCATTAATTGATAGAGTTGGGTATACTCAACGGCGTCACTCATGGGTTGCTCCTGATGGAAAAATACGGCGTTGGGCCAAAAAATTGGATAGCAATAGGAGGGTTAGATCGGGCTAGACGCAATAAAATAAGTGCGACCAGCGTCCTATGATTTCTCCTCTTTGAGAACAGCATTTTTAGCAGAGGTATCGTCACCGGGCGGTTTTGGTAAGCTAGATGAGCCGTCAAAAGGTAGCGTGATGGACTGGCAGGGTGACGGGCCGCTAAACTCGTCCATCGTGAGGTGGGGGTTGTCGTCGAGCGCAGATCGGAATTTTGCTCACTATATCAGAAATATGTAACCCTGTCAAGCAACTCTCAAAAAAACATAATGTTAAGCGGTACTGTAAAAACAATAAAGAATCAGCTTTGTTTTTGGAAATCTTGTAATTTTTATAGCGATTTTGTATTGATTTGACCGAATCGCTCTCTCTGTGCTAGATTTGAACTCACCTGACAAATGCTGACCGGAGGCCGGAGACCGAGGACCGGTATTTGCCATCCGTCGCCAGTCTACCGTCCCCGGTCTCCGGTCTATTTTTAGTGGAGGGTTTACTTATGAAACGTGTTCGCTTGCGCGATTTAGGGCTTATTATTGGCGACCTGCCGCCCGGCCCACACAATGCCATCACCGATGTACCCGGCGTGCTGGTCGGCCACACCACCGTTATTGCCGATGTGCCATATGTGGCCCGCACCGGCGTCACCGTTATTATTCCCCGTGAGGATGAAATTCGCGATGACCGGGCCTTTGCCGGTTTCCATTCCTTTAACGGCAACGGCGAGATGACCGGCCTGCTCTGGCTGGAAGAGTCGGGCATGCTCGGTTCGCCCATCGGCCTGACCAACACCAACCAGGTCGGCGTGGTCCGCGATGCCCTGATCTGGCACGATGTTGAAAATTTTGAAAGCCGCGGCTTCAAGCTGCCCATCGTGGCCGAAACCTATGACGGCTGGCTGAGCGATATTGACGCCTTTCACCTGACCGAGGACCATGTTCACGCCGCCCTGGCCATTGCCAACAGCGGCGCCGTCGAGGAGGGCAATGTCGGCGGCGGAACGGGCATGATTTGCCACGACTTCAAAGGCGGCATCGGCACTTCTTCCCGCCTGGTTGACAGCAAAAGCGGCCAATATACTGTCGGCGTGCTGGTGCAGGCCAATTACGGCGACCGCCACACCCTGCGGGTAGATGGTGTGCCGGTGGGCCGTGAGATTGGCCCGGAGGTTGTCCCCCTGCCCTGGGATGAACCACCGCAGGGCGGCTCGATTATCGTCATCATCGCCACCGATGCGCCCCTTTTACCCATGCAGTGCAAGCGCCTGGCCCAGCGGGCGACGGTCGGCCTGGCTCGCGCCGGCGGCATCGGCCACAACGGCAGCGGCGACATTTTTCTCTGTTTTGCCACCGGCAACCATATTCTGACTGACCCCACCGGGCCGCGCCCACTGAAGATGCTTCCCAACGAGCACCTCAACCCCTTTTTCGAAGCCGTGGCCGAAGCCGTTGAAGAGGCTATTCTCAACGCCATCAGCATGGCCGAAACGATGGTCGGCTTCAAAGGCCGCACTGCCTACGCCCTACCGCTGGACCGCTTGCAGCAGGTGATGGCCAAGTACCGGCCTTTAGACCAGAAAGGGTAAGCCATGAAGCGGGATTGTCGCCGGGCTGGCAATTGAGCCATCCCCGGATGAACCACGCACCGGCTGAATGAATCGGAACTGTGTTGCCCTATTGGCCTTACCCACTCAGATCAATTGATATGGGGTGGGGTAGCCTTATTGGTTATACGAAAACGAACATCCTGTCCTACACACCATTAGCTGCCATTAGCCGAATTGCAGTGATTGGTGGTAAAATAGCAGCGGGAAGAATAATTTGGGGGGACCGGGGTAGAATTAATAGAGGAAATAGTGACTGATGAAGCGTGAAGAACTTTTACAATTAATTGCCGCAGCTCGGTCTAAAAGTGAAGCGCCCGACCTGCGCAATGCCGATATGAACCAAATGGACTTGAGCGGAGCTGATCTGAGCGGGGTGAATTTGCGTTACGCCAACTTGAGCGGGGCAAATTTGAGCGAGGCCAACCTGGAGGGCAGCGACCTGACCGGGGCTAACCTGAACGAAGCTAATTTAAACAAGGCCAGGATGAAAAGCGCCCAACTGATGGGCGCTAACCTGATCAAAGCAAATCTGCGCGAGGTGGATTTGCTTGACGCCAATCTGCGTAATGCCAATTTAACCGACGCCTATCTGACCAGCGCCACCCTCATCGAAACGACAATGCGCGGCGCCGGTTTGAAAGTAGCCGATATGCGCCAGGCCAATTTAGAAGAGGCCAACCTGGTCCGCGCCGATTTGACCGGGGCGAATGTAACCCAGGCCCAGCTTCGCCAGGTCAAGAGCCTCAAGGGGGCAATTATGCCCGATGGGACGATTCATCCTTGATAGACCCGCGCCTTTTCTACCTGCTCAAAAACTCATGCACCAGCGATTGGAAGTGATGCACCCCATTCTCCCGTTTGACCGAAAAACGCCCCTGGTTGTACGAGCGTGACCTTAAGCCCTTCTGCACCGTCTCGCAGATTTCCATATCCTCTTTTTGTACCTGGTCGCTGAAGGCAATGGACTGTTGCATGCTTTCCCAGCCTTCACCACTGCCGGGTTGCTTGAAATACCACTCAAAAATGGTCAGGGTCCGTTCATGACTGAGTGGGACGATGATGTTGATCTGCATATTGTCGGGGTAGAAGTTCAGCATCAAATTGGGGAAAACCCAATAGTAAAGCGCCTGCGCCTCTTCCTCGGTGCGGAGGTAGCGCCGGTCGCGGCCCGGCAGGTTGTCGCTGGGGCGTAGCGGGCGGATGGGCGCATACTGCGACGAATAGTAACGGTAGGTGTCCACCCGGTACTGCTCGTAATCAATCTCGCGGAACAGGCCGGGGTGGGCAATGGGGATATGATAGCCTTCGAGGTAATTGTCCACGTACACTTTCCAATTGGCTTCAACCACATAATCCCGCCGCTCGACAAGCTGCATCTGCTCCGGCTGAAAACCGGCCCGGTTGACTTCAGCGGGAATGGCCCCAAAAATTTCGGCCAGGGGAACCGGCTGCGGGTCAAGGTTGACAAACACAAACGGCCCCCACTCCTCCACCCGAACGGCCGGCAGGCAAATATCCTCTTTGCGCCAATTTTCCACCCCCTCAAATTCGGGCTGGGTCAGCAGCCGGCCATCGAGACCGTAAGTCCAGCCGTGGTAGCGGCACTGCAAACTCTTGCGGTTACCCTTGCCCACGGCCACCGGCCCGGCACGATGTGGACAGACATTGAAAAATCCCCGGAGTTGGTGGTCCACCCCTCGCGTCAGCAGCAGCGGCTCGCCCAATAAATCGTAGGTAAAAAAGTCGCCGGGCCGGGAAACCATGTCCACCCGACCGACCAACTGCCACGTTTTCCAGAAAATCTTTTCCTTCTCCAGTTCCAGAAATTGCGGCTCGGTGTACCAACGCGCCGGCAGCGTCGAAGCGCGAGCGAGATCGGTGGTTGGGTTGAAATCGCTCAAATCGAGATGACTCATAGATATTAGCTCCATAGACAAAATAGGAACTCGTAGGAACTGAGGGAACTAACGGAGCAACCCCCTCAGTTCCTACGAGTTCCTTCAGTTCCCTTCTTCCTCCACCCATTCCACTTTATCGCCAACGGCAATTTCGCCGTCATCCAGAATGAGGCCAAATGCGCCGCCGGCCCAATTGCCGTACATGGCCTCTTTCAGGCCCGGCCAGGCGTCGTCCATCTGCTCGCACGGCTTGGTTTCACCCCAAATCTGGATGCGGCAGGGGCCAATCCGCAAAATCCGATTCTGGGTATTGGCCAGCCGAATTCCACTCAGCAGCAAATTGGCCCGGCGGGAGGAAGGGGCGAGGTCTGCGCCCATTTCGGCCATGAGCCGCTGCCACACCTCCTGCTCGATGAGCGTCACCTGCCGTTTGCCGCCCTGATTGGCATTGCCCACCAAGCCCTGGTTGGCCTTGAGGGTCGCCCGTTCGACCGGGTCCATCGGCCCGCGCCGCATCCGTTTAAGCCAGATCGCTTCGAGTTTGCCAATTGGCGTCATATTGGGTCTCCTTTGAAAGTAAGTGTCACGCGTCAAGTGTCACGTGTCAGGTGTCAAGTCAAGATTTGAGATTACTACTCAGGCTCATGTCATTTCGAGCGACGAAGGAGCGAGAAATCCCCAGGGCACAACATGTAAAAGTGAGGCGCCGGGGATTTCTCCCTGCGGTCGAAACTTGTCCTGAGCCTGCCGAATGGATGATATGGCTAAGCAGTTACGATTTGAGGAGCCAGCACACCCACGTGCGGCACGCTTCGTAGCCGGCACGAAGGCGTGCCTGCTTCGCGTCCTCGAAAATTGAGGCTAGTGAGAATATACTCTAAGGCCGGCTGACTTGTCAATCGGCGGCAATTAGCAGGACTATTTGCTCAATTGTCAGAGCCGCCAAATTTTGTTAAACTGTTAAGGTCAGGGAAAGGGGTGTCCCTTATTCCAGAGTGGCCTTAATAATCTATGAGGGCAGCCAAGCTGTTGCTGCCGCCAGGATTGTTTGCAAGAAAATGCCTGCTGTGTTGTGTCAGTAAGCGCAAAATAGGGCCACACAGTGGGCATTTTTTTGTTTTTAGAAACTGTCTAAAAAGCCAGCCGGTGACGCATAGGGATGCGTCACCTACGGGGTTATTCAGACAGGCTCTCAGGCTAAGGATTGATAGATGAAGAAGACCGGTTTATACGATACGCTCCAAATTGCTTCTAATTTCATGGAACAAGCCGAAAAACTGGCTAAAACCCAGGATTACGAAACCGCTTTTGTCATGCTGGAAAAGGCAAAATCGTATGCCTTTGATAACCAGGCCATGCTGGATAACATTCGCCTGCGCGCCGAGGCCCTCAGTAATGCTCGACGGCACTACCTGAGACAGTTGGAAGAGGAGGCCACCCGGCTGTTTCAGCGGGACCCGTTTGAGGCTCAAAAAGCCCGTGAAGTGCTGCAAACGCTGCGCCAGCAGGACAAACAAAACGAAATCGCCCAGAGTTTGTGGGCCGAACTCCAGGCCAAAGAAGCGGCAGAACGGGAACGCCGCCTGGTGGCCGAGTTTCAGCAGGAGTTGGACAAGATTTGGGGCCAAGCCCAGGCTTTGGAACGCGCCGGGGTAGGAAGCGCCGCGCTGGCCGAATATGAACGGGCGCTGGTTGAAACGATTAAAAAGGTCGGCGAGACCCCCCAGGTTATTCCCCTGCAACGCTTGAAACTCATCGCCACTGAAAAGCGAGACCGCGCCCAAAAGCTCTGGGTTGAACTGCCGGCGCTCATCTCGGCCCGCCAGGGACAGGCCTTGCTTGATTTTTACGAAGCCTTGAAAAGCCAGGGTGAAACCGAAACCGTTTTCTTTGACGAGCAGGGCGAGTTTAAGGGCTATTTACCGCTTGAGGAGTGCCTGGAAGGAGCCAAAACCTTAGCCAATCGCTTTACCGAACAGCGAGCGCGGGCCTATTTGGAGCAGGCCCAAAATTTGCTGGCCGAGTCGCCGCGGGCAGCCTACGACAAAATCCGGGAAGGTTTGGCGGCGGTGGCGCCGAATGACGCGGCCAAACAGTTGCTAGAGCAAGAACTGAAAGAACGGATCGAACCAGCCCTGGCCCAGCGCGACAGAGCTTTGACCCTGTTAACTTCGGCTCTGGATAAAGAAGAACCGCTGGAATCGTGGCTGGCTTTGAACCAGGTCGAGCAGGTAGACCGTTTTACGCCGGGTCTGAACGAGGCGCGCCAGCAATTGGCCGCTGTGCTGGAACAAAAGCTGGGCCATCTGCTGGAAAAGGGTCAGCAGTTTCAGGATTTAGAAGAGTTTGAAATGGCCCAACTGCGCTTTGAGGAGATTATCAACACCGGCCAGTCGGTAGCTACTTATAATGATGCGCTCCAAACCTTACACTCTCAGGCCCAAGCCGCCCTGGAGCGCTGCCTGCAAATTCAGCAAACAGCCCTGGCTTTTGAACAGCGCCTGGCCGAAATTGCCGAGTTGAGTCAAACCGAGCCGGAACAGGCCCATGAAGCCCTGGCCGCGTTGAAAGCCGAGCGAACTTCTGGGCAGGAGTTAGCTAAACTTGAGCATGTTCAGGTGCAAATTGATTTTCGCTTGGGGGTTGAGCGCTTATTTCACACCCTTGAGCAAAAAATGGCGGCGGTGACCGACCCAGTCGAATTAATCGTGGTGGAAGAAGGGGCCAAACAGGCCCAGGCCGACTACCCCGAAGAGCCGCGCTTCCCTCGCCTGGCTGAGCGCATCGCGGCGCGCCGGGCTTTTTTGCAGGGATCCGCCCTGTGCGAAGACCCCGAAGAATATGTGGCGGCCATGGGGCTGCTGCGCCAGGTGGTCGAACTGCAAGGAGACGACGCCGCGACCGCTCAAACCCTGCTGGATAAAATCGCCGCCAACGAACAACAGGAAGCCGATATTGCCATTGCCCTGAAAGAAGCAGATCAAGCCCTGGCTAAAGGTGACGCTCGTTCGGCCTTTTTGCTGGTCCAACCTTTCCGCTATGCCGCTTCACGGCAGGCCGCCCAGGTGCAGGAGCTTATCAGCGCGGCCACAACTCGCTGGCGCGGCGAGATTGAGCAGCAGTTGGAGGCCCTGGTAGCCGCCGAAGAATTTATCCTGCCCAAAGTAGAGTTTTTGATCCAGGAGTTGGAACGCGCCCAATCGCCCCAGGTTAACGAGTGGCGGGTCAAAGCTTTGGCCCCGGCCTATGCCACCACCGCCCGTGATTTGCAGGAGCTGGACCGCTGGGATGAAGCGGAACTTCTGTGGGAAGAGGCGTTCCGCTTATCCCCCAAAACGCCGTCCATTGCCGAGGGCCGCCGCCAGGTTCAAAAGCACAACACCCTGGCCCGCGCCCAGGCCGCCACCGATCCTGCTGAGAAAGAACGGCTGTTGAGCGATCTTGACCGGGCCGCCAACAATGACCCGACCATCAAGCGTCACCTGGCCGCCTTTTATTACAACCAAAAACGGTACGCCGAAGCCCGCCTGGCCCTCACCCAAGCCAAAGCGCTGTTGGAACAGATGGACCCCCTGCTGGCCGAAACCGATAAGCAGACCATCCAGACGATGGAACAGCGGATTCAGGAGGCGGAGGAGATTGAAAAGGGTACCGCTGCCATCCGCAACCAGCTAAAGGGCGAATTGACCCTTACTCAACTGAAAGAGACCCGGTTGGCCTATCAAGCCCTGCTCGAAACGTTGCCCCAGCAAAATGACCGCTTGCAGCGCTGGTGGGACAAGCTGATTGAAACCAAAGTGAGTAACCTCAAGAGCGACCTGGCGAAAATATCGGATAAGGCCGGGACAGCCTGGTCGCGGGCCGAACTGCTCTGCCAGATTTTGGTGTTGCAGCCGGACGCCTCAACCCAGGAGCAGGCGCGGCGGGTGCTGAAATTGGCTTTCGACCACCTCCAGCCCGACCTCAAAATGGTGGCCGAAAACCCCGAAGGCGTTGGCTTCGGCGTGGGTGGAGAGGCTCTGGAAAATCACAGCGTTAAGGCCAAGGCCCTCTATGAGCGCCTCATCGAGATGACCGAACTGGAGCGGGTCATGGCTGAACTGGGGCTAGAGGTGGTAGATTACAAGCCGGCTTTGAATGAGGCGTTGTATCAATTGGAACTGACCACCGGCAAGCTTTATTTTATCCAGGAGAAACGCCGCGAGTTGAAACGCCAAATCAGGGCGGCCCTGGTCAGCGGCCAATGGGACGCCGTAGAGGATGGGCTGAAGGAGTTGGAACTCAAAGGCTGGCACCAGCATCGTGGAGTTCAAGATTTACCGGCTGAAATCGAAAAAGCCAAACGCCAGCGGTCGAACATGGAAGTCGCGGTCGAGCAGGTCAAACAGGCCATGGCCCAGGAAAAATTCCGGCTGGTCCTGGACCGGCTGGCTTATATGGCCACCGCCGACCCGGACGACGAAACCCATCTTCGAGAGACGCTTGAGGTGGTTGATCCCTACACCGGACAGACCATCACCGGCCAGGAATCGCTTGAACCGCTGGTGGGGGCAAAGCTGGCGGCGCTCGATAAGTTGAGTATCTGGCAGGAAGGCGGCCAGCCGGCCATCAACTGGCTGATCATCCGCTCGAAGATTGCCAAGCTGGCCAACCGGGGTGATTTTCAGGCGGCGGTAGAACTGGCCCAGGCCGCGCTGGGCCAAAACGACGACCACCCGGCCCTGGTCCGCGATGAGGTCTGGTCGCTGGAACGGCTGCGCCAGCATCTCGACGCCTTTCCGCTGGCCGAAGCCGAGCTAAACAGCCGCTATGCCCGCAATCTGTTTGATGAAGTGGCCCAGAAAAGCCAGGTATTAACCAAACAAATCAATGAGGGCGCGTTTATCATTGAAGAGCTGCGCCAAAAAGAGCACGAAGTCCAGCACATCATCAGCCAACTGCGCCCGCTGCTGCAGCGCCTCAACGAGCGCAAAGATTTTTTTAGCTCACTCTTTTCCTCTGCCAATGATCATGAGGAAGCCAGGCAGCAGCTCCGCGAGTTGGTTCAGCGCGGCTTGCAGCTATGCCCAGAGCATCCCAGCCTGCTCACTTTTCAGGAAGATTTTTCACCCAAGCGCTGATATTACCATGTTTGCACCTTTTACCGGCGACCTAAAAATGGGACGCAGATAACGCAGATTGGCCTGATTTTCGCAGATTTTTCCAAATTTATCCGCGCCTACAGTCTGCGAATACCTGCGCTATCAGCGTTCTAATCAAAAAGCGCAAAGGCAGTATCAGTAGATCCAATTTTCGAGGACGCGAAGCGGGCACGCCCACGTGCCGAACACCGCCGCACGTGGGCGTGCTGGCTCCTCAAATTTGGATTCACTGAGTATGACATCTACCTGGCATAAAACTGCCCATGATTGAGCAGGATATAAACTTTGGGCGCACTGCCCTTGAACATCAACCCTTGTTCAAAGGGCTGCGCTTGGCCCACGTTATCAAAGCCGTACTCCCGGTCCAGCGCCCAGCCCAGCGGCCCGTCCCCCCCACCGAGATGAGTCCGCCACAGCCAGCCAAAACCGCGCTTGGGTTCCACCAGGCCAGGGGGCGGGGTCAGGCCCACGCCATCGGGATTGCTGCCGTCCCATTTCCACTCCGGTGGAATCAACTGCCACTGCCCCTCGGCCAGTTCCGTCCCATCCTGCTGCCGGTCAAAAATGAGGTAAACCTGGTCGGTGTCTCTGCGCCAGAAGAGATGCCCGCCTTGAAACGTCTCTTCGGCAATCGTCGAAATCGTCTGGGGTTCGCCGGTGGGACAGCCCAATTCGGCGCGATAGGCAGGCCAGAGCGCCTCAAATGGGCCGCCGGCGCTGCGGCTGCAACTTTGGGCCAACTCCGTTGGCGTAGCGGTTGGCGCGGGCGGAGGGTCGGTGGGGATTACAACGGGCGTGGGAGTTAAGATAGCAACAGGCTCCGTCGGGATTGTCTCGGCGGAAGGGGTTGGAGTCGCCGGGCGGCTCAACATCCAAGCCACCCCGACCGCCAGCAATATCGTCATCAACACCGCGCCCAGCCCGGCAGCAAGCCAGGCCAGCCAGGGCCAGCCGGGCCCGACTTCCGCCTGGTCGGGTGGTGGGGCT
Organism: Anaerolineales bacterium; assembly: GCA_015075405.1. GTDB lineage: Bacteria > Chloroflexota > Anaerolineae > 4572-78 > J111 > DSQQ01. Next base: position 345,472 of record JABTUK010000005.1, on the reverse strand, counting down.
ATCACTGGGGGCGGCGAAACAGGAGCAGAGGGATAGGGCAGTCCCGCCAGGGGTTGGGTCGAACGGGTCAACAAAGAGGCTGACCCGGTACTTTCGACAGCGTGGCGCAACGCTTTGACAAATGCGCCGGCGCTCTCAAAACGGTCGGCGGGCCGGGTGGCTAAGGCCGTTTGGACAACCTCATCCAACAGCGGCGGCAGGTCGGGCCGTACAGATTCTACTGAGGGTGGCGACTCGTGGTTACGCCGGTAGAGGATGGCCTGGCTCGACTCGGCCAGATGGGGAATTTCGCCGCTGAGCATCTGGTAAACAATTGCCCCCAGGGCGTAAACATCGGTGCGGGCGTCAACGCCCGCGCCTCGTCCCTGCTCCGGCGACATGTAGGCCGGGGTGCCCAGAGCGATGTCGGTAATGTGCAGCGCGGTGGCTTCGGTCAGCCGGGCCAGCCCAAAATCCGCCAGAAAAACCCAGGTTCGATCCAGCAGGATATTGGTCGGTTTTACATCGCGGTGGATTACCCCGCGCTCGTGGGCATAATCGAGCGCCGCCGCGGCCTGTTCCAGATAAGCCAGCGCCTGTTGCAAGGGAATCGGCTGGCCCATTACGTCGCCCAGGGTGCGCGAACCTTCAATGTAACGCATGACCAGGTAGATGGTCCGGCCCTGCTGACCAAAATCATAAACCGGCAGGATGTGCGGATGTTCCAGTTTGGCAATGGCCTTGGCTTCGCGCAAAAAATGGGCGCTAAAGTGAGGGTCGGCGGCAGAGGCCGGCGGCAGCACCTTCACCGCCACCCAACGCTCCAGGCCCGGCTGCCAAGCTTTAAACACCGCCGCCATGCCGCCCTGGCCGATCATTTCCACAATTTGGTATTGGCCCAACTTCTGGCCGATGAGTTCTTGCATCGTGGCTTAATTATACGTGGGCTGCCGGTAAGCATCAACTTAAGGCAACTCCAAGAAAATAAAACCTCAGTTCTTGTGGTGCGTGGTGCGTAGTGCGTGGCACATTTACGTTACGCACTACGCACCACGCACTACGCAATTGAAGGATTTAAATTTGGAACTGCCTAACCCGTGAAGATCTGACAAGTTTTCGCGCAGCGCACCTATCAGGTCTGGATGAACTGCTGATTAGACTTTCACCGCTTCTTGGATTATATTCAGCCTCAATCATGCGCCTCCCGGAAAAGAGATAATCCTGTGACTCCATTCCTGGGCGAACTCGCCGCTCTGGGCACCTCGCTGTGCTGGTCGGCGACCGCCACCTTTTTCACCCTGGCCGGACAAAAAGTCGGCTCGATGGTGGTCAACCGAAGTCGCTTGCTGCTGGCTATCTTGTTTCTGCTGACCACTCACTGGCTGCTGCAAGGAACTTTGTTACCGCTCGCCGCCGGGTGGGAACGCTGGTCGTGGCTGGCCCTGTCGGGCATCATTGGGCTGGTGGTGGCTGATGGGTTTTTGTTTCAAGCCTATGTTTCCATCGGCCCACGCCTGGGGTCGCTGTTGATGAGCCTGTCGCCGGTGGTCAGCGCGGTGCTGGCCTGGCTGGTGCTGGGCGAAAAGTTATCCTGGGGACAGATGGCCGGAATTGCCCTGGCTATTGGCGGGGTGATGTGGGTGATCTTAGACCGTAACGGCCTGATGCGCGCCTCGCCGGATCGCCGCCGCTACTTGTGGGGCGTTTTGTTTGGGCTGGGCGCGGCGACAGGCCAGGCGGTTGGCCTGATTCTGGCTAAAAAAGGATTGAGCGGCGATTTTCCGGCCTTGTCGGGTAATGTCATCCGTATGCTGGCGGCGGGAACAACTTTGTGGGCCGTTACTTTTTTCCAGCGCCAGGCCGGAGAAACCGTCCAGCGGCTGCTGCAAGAGCGGCGGGCCATCTTGAACATCATCGGCGGGGCTTTTTTTGGCCCATTTTTGGGGGTCTGGCTGTCGCTCATCGCCATTCAATTGACCCATATCGGCGTGGCCAGCACCCTGATGGCCCTGCCGCCCATTTTTTTGCTGCCCATCAGCTATTTTGTATTTAAAGAACGGCTGGGCTGGGCCGCCATCGCCGGCACGGTTGTGGCAATGATGGGGGTGGCAATTTTATTTTGGGTGTAGAGACACTCAGCCCATTGACAATATCTCCGTACTTGTGGCACACTGATTGAAAATTCACACACTTTAGACGAGGTAAACAATGCCCGATTATTCCCCGAAAATAATCTATTACAAAACCCAGGATAAGTTGGAATTAAATCAGTTGCCTTACTTCTTTGGGTGGGTTGAGTTTATAGACGAGAAAATTGAAGGAGAACATTACAAGCCCAAGATTGACCAGGTCACCGGAACTTACATGATAGGTTATTACAAAATTGAAGGTCAGGCCACCGACTTTCTCCAATCATTTGAAAAACATGGCCTCGCTGAAATTACCCAGGAAGAGTTTAATGCTCTGCTAAGTCAATGGACACAGGGTGGACAATCTACCCCCATCTGTTGGGGGTTAGGGGCAGCTTGGGAAATAGCTAAGCCCTCCCAATAGTCTCAGTGGATTCCAATTGAGGAGCCAGCACGCCCACGTGCGGCACGCTTCACAGTCGGCACGTGGGCGTGCCTCACTCCTCTAGGATAGGTTTTCTTCTTCCTTCAGTTCCCTGGCCTTATGTTATTCTCACTCTATCCAATCATTACTCAAAACTATTTCATTCTCTGCTTTATCTCCGTTTTGGGGACGCTGCAATGGGCAGCGGCTCGTAACCACAAGCCGGCTATTAGCTGGTTAGGCGCGTGGGGGTTGGGGCGAGTGGGGCAGGGTGTGGGCTTATTTTTGGTTTGCGCCGGCTTTGGCTGGTTTTTTACTGCCACGCCCGGTCTGTTTACACCCGGCCTGGCCGGGGGCGAGTTAACCACCCTCTTTGCCGCCGGAGGCTTGAGCGCGCTGGCAACGGCTCGATTGGCGGGGGTGTTGTGGCAGCGAGAGTTTTGGCGCACTCGGACGGCAATCTCGAACCAGAACGATGTATTGGCTAATAAAACCGACTGAACCTCATTACTTTTGACTGTCTCGGCAATCTGTCTGATAATAGGCAGGAACTTTAGGCAATTCCAGATTTAGTCTAAATGAGGCGTGAGGCGTGAGGATTCTAGGCAAAAATCCTCATGCATCACGCCTCACGTTTCAGACCAATCCTCAACCTCCATGACCTTCATTCATTTTCTGGACTACTGGCTTTTCGCGGCGATTAATAGCCTGGCGGGACAATGGCCCTGGCTGGACTGGCTGGCCCGCCTGCTGCTCAACGATTATTTTGTGCCGACTGTCCTGGCCCTGCTGCTGCTGGCCTTGTGGTTTGAGCAAAAAAACCTACCAGGTCTTAAAGACCGGGAAGGGTTAGAAAGAGCTAACCGGCAAGCTGTCTTGACCGCCAGTCTGAGCGCGGCTCTGGCTAATGCGCTGCTCAAGGTCATCAATTTGCTTTACTTCCGGCCCCGCCCTTTTGCCGGTCACACGGTCAACTTGCTGTTTTACCGGCCCAGCGACTCTTCTTTTCCCAGCAATGCGGCCGCGTTCGGTTTTGCGATTGCCGCCGGGGTCTGGTTTTATAATCGCACCTGGGGTTGGGGGCTGCTGGCCCTGGCCGCGCTGTTCGGGCTAAGCCGTATTTTGGGCGGGGTGCATTATCCCGGTGATGTCCTGGCCGGGGCAGCGTTGGGTTGGGGGTCGGCCTGGCTCATCCGGCGGCAGCAGCCGCTGGTGAAAAAGCTGTTGGGTTTGATTGAAAAGACAGCCGGCAAATGGGGCTTCGCTTAAATACTCAGAAGGGTTCGGAAATCATTTCATCTGACTTACCCGCCCCGGCATGAATGCCAGGGCTAGAGAACAGCGCCGGGTCAATCCGGCTTTAGCCCGATTGATCGGGCGCCGTTGCATAGTCCGGCGACTTCATCGCCGGACGAGCGCCGGTGGCGAGATTATCTCTGGGGTTTCCGAAGGTTCTCATTCAAGAATAGCGCCAGGACCTACTATGTCATTTCGAGTGACCGCAGGGAGCGAGAAATCCCCCCAGACTCCCCTTTCAAATAAGTGGCGAGGACTAAAAAGATTCGCCGGTTCTGTTTTTGTTCTATTCGGCTTGCTGAGCGTAAAAGGATGGGTGCTGTTGTTTCACGGCTACGCCTCGGCCAAATCTAGCATGCTGCCGGAGGCGAAGGCGCTGCATACGTTGGGCTATGCCTCCTTTCTGGTGGATTTTCGCGGCAGCGGCGGCTCCAACCGCAGCGAGACCAGCCTCGGCTTTGCTGAAGCCGAAGATGTCGCCCAGGCTTTTGAATATGCCCGCGCCCTGGCGGCGGGCCAGCCTATTATCCTGTATGGCCGCTCGATGGGCGGCGCGGCGGTGCTTCGCGCCATCGCGGTATACCAAATCCAGCCCGCAGGCATTATCCTTGAGGCTGTCTTCGATAAATTACTCTCAACGGTGCAAAATCGTTTTACCAGCATGGGGCTGCCTTCATTTCCGGCGGCTCATCTGCTGGTATTTTGGGGTGGGTTTCAACAGGGTTATTCCGGTTTCAGGCACAACCCGGTCGAATATGCCGCCAGCGTTTACTGTCCAGCCCTGGTGCTGCACGGCACGGATGACCCTCGCGCCACCCTGGCTGAAGGCCGGGCCGTCTTTCAAAATTTAAACGGAAAAAAGTGGTTTGAGGCTTTTAGCGGCGTGGGTCACGAAGCGTATTTGGCGGCCAAGCCTGACGAGTGGCAGCGTGCTGTATCTCAATTTTTAGCGCAGTATTCATGACACGATTAAAGCCATCTCCTGACCGCCGACCGCCGACCGCCGACCGCCGGTCCTTATTCCATCATATCTGGCCCATCTTAATTTATTTTCTATTGACAATCCTGATGACCTGGCCCACCGTTCTCCACCTGACCGACGGCATTCCCGGCGATGGCTTCGACGGCTGGCAGAACTACTGGAACATATGGTGGGTTAAAAAGGCTCTCCTGGAACTGGGGACTACCCCTTTTTTCACCGACTATCTTTACCCGCCCAATGGGGCCAGCTTGCTCTTTCACACCCTCAACATTTTTAACAGCTTTTGGACGCTGCCTATCCAACTCAATTTTGGGCTGGCGATTGCCTATAATGCGGTGGTGCTGGTCAGTTTTACCCTGGCCGGTTACGGTGGCTACCTGCTGGCCCTGGACACCTTAAACCGCCTCCGCTTTACCGGCAGGGGGCTGCGACCGGCGGCTTTTGTGGGCGGGCTGGTGTTTACGATGTCGCCGTTTCATTTTGCTCATTTGTTGGGCCACATGCAGGTTTTTAGCATGATCTGGCCGCCGTTTTATGTGTTGTGGTTATTACGCACCCTTCAGCCCCCCTCTCCTCTTAGGAGAGGGGTTGGGGGTGAGGTTCGCAATGCTGCCCTTGCCTGCCTCTTTCTGATTTTAGCCACCCTGGTTGACTGGTATCACACCCTCTACCTGCTCATCTTTACCGGCTTGATGTTGGCCTGGGTGCTATGGAGACGAGGAGACGAAGAGGCGAAGAGGCGAGGACGCGAAGTAGGGGAGCAAGAGTTTGCCCATCATCCTCCACCCTCTATCTTCCATCTTCTATCTTCTACCCTCTATCCTCTTCTGCTTATCGGCCTGGGGTTTGCGCTGGCGCTCTCGCCCATGCTTGTCCCGATGATACGGGCTGCCCGCTCGACGCCAGAGCTGCAAACGGGTTTGGAGCAAAGCATCACTCTTTCCGCCGATTTGCTGGCCTTTATCCTGCCCTCGGAAATGCACCCGCTCTGGGGTCAATGGGCCAAAACCATCGCCGATACCTTTAGCACCACGCTTTCGGAGCGACTCATCTTTGCCGGTTTTGTGCCTTTGGCTCTGGCTGCTTTAGCCATTGGGCGAAGCTGGCGACAGCCGTGGCTCAAGTTTTGGGCATTTATTACCGCCAGCTTTTTCGTTCTGGCGCTTGGTCCGTACCTGCACATTGGCGGCAAAATCGTCACCCTCGGCGGCTGGCCCCTGCCATTGCCTTATCTGCTTTTGTATCACACCGTCCCCTTTATCGGCCTGACCCGCTCCCTTAGCCGTTACGATTTAATGGTCATGCTCGGCCTCGGCGTGTTGGCCGCCATCGGCCTGGCTTACTTATCAGGTGTCAGGTGTCAGGTGTCAGGTGTCAAGTGTCAGGTGTCAAGTGTCACCATTCGTCATTCACCATTCACCATTCGCCATTCCCTCCCTCTCCTCGCTGCCCTGCTCATCTGCTTCGAGTTTCTCGCCATCCCCTACCCTATCTCTAAAATTGACACCCCGCAGTTCTACTTTGATTTAGCCCAACAACCCGGCGATTTCGCCATTGCCGAGCTGCCCATGAATTGGGACCGGCCCACGCCGATGCTGTACCAGACGGCGCATGGCAAACGCCTCTTGACCGCCTACACTTCACGCGACAATCCCCTGGAACTGGCCTGGCGCACCCCCGTTTTCCAACACTGGCGCTACCTCGGCCCCGACATCATTGATCAGCCGCTCGACCGAATTGCCCCGACGATCTTCTACGACTTCAACCTGCGCTATATCGTACTCGATTATTACCAAATGCCGCCCGGCCCGGAACGGGAGGCCACTGAGCGATGGGTCGCCGCCGCCTTGCCCAATACTTTGCCCATTTACGACGATGGGCGTTTGAAAGTTTATCCCACCCCGCTCCGGCGCGAGCCCCAGCCCTACCTGAGTTTGGGCCAGGGCTGGAGCAAACGCCAGGAAACGGCTAATAGCATCACCCGCGCCATCACCGACGATAGGCCGGCCGAACTTTTTCTGCATCACCCCCAGAACCGGCCCCTCATTCTGGAAATCACCGCTGCCAGCCCCGGAAACCCACCTCCGGCTTTGACCGTATTTGCTGACGGCGAGCCGTTGGGTAGAATAGAAATAACCCAAACTCCTGCCGCTTATACCCTTGCTTTACCCCCTCTATCGCTTGAGTGGGTCAAGCTCAGCCTCCAGGCCGATTCCCCCTCCGATGCGGTTACTGTCTGGCGTTTGTCGCTCAAAGAGGAATAAATTTTGAGGCGTTTTTCCTTAGCTACCCTGCGCAGCCGGATCATCTTGTTGGTATTATTGGCCATTATCCCGGCCCTGGCCCTGATCATTTTTACCGACCTAAGAGTTCGCCAGGCCAACCTGGAACAGGCCCACCAAGATACCCTGCGGGTAGCGCAGCTCGCTGCGCAGCAGCACCAACTGCTCATCGAAGGGACGCGCCAGCTTTTGCTGGGCCTGGCCCAGATTCTCCAATTGCACCGGGATGATCCGGCCGCCTGCGTCACTATTCTCAGCAATTTATTGACCAAAGACTCGCGTTATGCTAATTTAGGTCTGGCCGATCCGAAGGGCAACCTTCTTTGCAGCGCAACACCTGTCTCTCAACCGGCCACTGTCGCCGGCCAAGCCTGGTTCAAGCAGGCGCTACAAAACCGTGATTTTGCCATTGGCGAGTACGGCCATGACCCTGTGACCGGCAAATTTGCCCTGAGCTTCGGCTATCCTCTGCTTAACGCCGCCGGCTCACCCTCAGCCGTGCTTTTTGCCACCCTCGATCTGGCCTGGTTTGACCACTTAGCCGTCACCGCCGGTTTACCGGCCGGCTCGGCCATGGTTGTTATTGACCGGCAAGGCACAATTTTAGCCCGCTATCCTGATGCAGCGCAGTGGGTGGGCAAGACTAAACCCGAAGACCCCTTGCAGCAAGCCATGCTGGCCCAACAGGGCGAAGGGACGATTGAGACACTCGGCATTGATAACTTCCTGCGCCTCTATGCCTTTACCCCTCTCTTTGGCCCAGCCGACCATAATCCGGTTTATGTAGCCGTCGGTATCCCTACCGGAGTAGCCCTGGCCGAAGTCAACCGATTGACCGCCCTCAATCTCATCGCGTTAGGATTTGTGGCCGTCCTGGCCGTGTTAGCCGCCTGGCTGGGCAGCGATTTATTTATTCTGCGCCAGCTTCGCACTCTGGTGGGGGCCACCCGGCGGCTGGCCGGCGGCGACTTGCGCGCGCGCAGCGGCCTGATAAACAACCGGGATGAGCTGGGCCAACTTGGCCGCGCCTTTGATGAGATGGCCTCCACCCTGCAAATACAGCAAGCGGAAGTTGAACAGGCTACCACCGCCTTGCAGCGCGCCGAACAGCGCTATCGCAGCCTGTTTGAAGATGCGCCCTTGATGTATGTCCTGCTCAATAGCCAAAACGGCCAGCCCATCATTTCTGATTGCAACGAACTCTTTGCCCGCACCCTGGGCTATCAACGGGCCGACGTGCTGGGGCGGGTTGTAACCCATTTCTATGCGGGGGAGTCAAAACATAAAGGACTGCGCCATTTCTCGCAAACCATGGCCGGCCAGCCCATCTCTGACGAGCGCGAACTGATCACCCATGATGGCCGGATTTTGCAAACCCTGCTCCAAGCCCTGCCCGAAACAGATGAGCAGGGCAACGTTATCGGCATCCGGGCCATGTATGTTGACCTGACCGCCCGCAAACAGGCCGAGGCCGAGTTGCAACAGTATCGGAATCACCTGGAAGAGATGGTGGCTGATCGTACCGCCGAATTGGTCAAGGTAGTCGAGCAGCTTGAGCAAGAAATTAAGAAACGCAATCAGATCGAGGCCGAGTTGCAGGAGGCCAAACAAAGCGCCGAACTAGCTAACCGCGCCAAAAGTGAGTTTTTGGCCCATATGAGCCACGAACTGCGCACCCCGCTGAACGGGATACTGGGTTATACCCAGACTTTGCAGCGCGAGGCGCGTCAATTTGGCCTGCCGCTAACGGGCTGGCAAGACGGCTTAAGCACCATCCAGCGCAGCGGCGAACATTTACTCACCCTGATCAATGATATTTTAGACCTGTCCAAAATCGAGGCGGGGCGGCTGGAATTATACCCGGCCAATTTTTACCTGAATGAGTTTTTGCAGATGATTGCCGACATTGCCCGCATCCAGGCTGAACAAAAAGGGCTGGCCTTCAAATACGAACTTCTCTCACCGCTGCCCAAAGTTATCCAGGGCGACCCCCGCCGCTTGCGCCAGATTCTCCTCAACCTGCTGGGCAATGCGGTCAAGTTTACCGAACATGGTCAAATCACTTTCACCGTCAGCGTTATTGAGCGCACCCCCATCGCCGGCCCTGAAACTAGCGGTACTTACCTGATCCGCTTCCAGGTGGCCGATACGGGGATTGGCATTACCCCCGACAAGTTGGAAGAAATTTTTCAACCCTTCCGGCAGCTTGATCAAATCTACAATTTTGAAGGGGCCGGCCTGGGGCTGCCGATTAGCCGTAAATTGGCCGAGTTAATGAACAGCCAACTCCGGGTGCAGAGCCAGCCGGGCCAGGGCAGCATCTTTTGGCTGGATGTCAGCTTGAACGACCTGCCTGAGTGGGTCGAGCCTACCACCCCCGGCGACATCACCGGGTATCAAGGCCAGCGCCGCAAAGTTTTGATTATTGACGACAACCGCGATAATCGCGCCGTACTGGTGGCCTTGTTAGCCCCGCTGGGGTTTGAAATAGCCGAAGCCACCGATGGGACCGACGGGCTGCGCCAGGCCACCGAGTTTCAGCCAGAGCTGATTTTGCTCGATTTGGTGATGCCCCGCCTGAGCGGTATTGACGTGGCCCAACAGATTCGGCAATCAAGCAGCTTGAAAGACGTTATTATTATCGCCGTTTCAGCCAGCGCGTTTGGCATTACCCGTGAGCAAAGCCTGGCCGCCGGCTGCAACTATTTCCTGCCCAAACCGGTCGAGGTAAATGTTTTGCTTGACATCCTCCAGCATTATCTAAATCTAACCTGGGTGTATGATGAACGCGCAGATACAGTCAGAGAGGAAGCGACAGAATTTGACGGAGCCGCTCCGCTGTTCCCTCGCCTGCCCGTGGCCGCCAGACTGATTGGCCCACCGCCAGGCGAAGCAGCCCTGCTGTTTCAATTAGCTCAGATGGGCGATGTGAGCGAGATTCGCGCCCGCATCAACCATTTGGAACAGGTTGACCAAAATCTGGCCCCTTTTGCCGCCGTCGTTCACTCGCTGGCCAAAACATTTGAGTTGGAAAAGATCTGTGATCTGGTCAGACACTACATGGAGGAAGGCTATGGCGCCTGAAATGATTGCTACTGGCACGATCCTCATTGTGGATGATAACCCGACCAATCTGGAGCTGCTGCTGAAGAATTTTGACCAAATTGGCTTTAAGGTGCTGGTCGCCAAAGATGGTTTTGGTGCTTTGAAACGCCTCCAGTATGCCAAGCCCGACCTGATCCTGCTGGATATTATGATGCCCGGTATGAATGGGATCGAGGTCTGTCGCCGGCTAAAAACCGATAAAGCCACCCAGGATATTCCCATCATTTTTATGAGCGCCCTGGACGACATTACCAACAAGATCAAGGGCTTTGAAGCCGGAGCGGTTGACTACATCACCAAACCTTTTCAACAGGAGGAAGTGGTAGCCCGGATCACCACCCATCTAACCCTGCGCCTGCTGCAACGGCACTTGCAAACCCAAAACGAGGAACTGACCCGCCTCAATAATGAGTTGGCCGAGCGCAACCAGGAATTGGATGCCTTTGCCCACACCGTTGCTCACGACTTGAAAAATCCGGTCGGTATGATTATCAACTTTGCCGAGTTGATTGCCGGCGAGGTCAAACTGCCTGAGGACACCCACAGACAATTGGGCCTCATCGCCCGCGCCGCCCGAAAAATGAACAACATCGTCAACGAATTGCTGCTGATGGCCGGGATGCGCCGGACCGAGGTCGAACAGTATCCTTTAAACATGGCCCGCATTGTCGGCGAAGCCCGGCAGCGGCTGAGTTATATGATTGAAGAACGGGAAGCCGAACTGATTTTGCCGGCTGACTGGCCCGTGGCCGTTGGCCACGCCCCCTGGGTCGAAGAGGTTTGGGCCAACTATCTCAGCAACGGCCTTAAGTATGGCGGGCAGCCGCCGCGCCTGCATCTGGGGGCCACCGCCGGCTCGGATGGCATGGTACGCTTCTGGGTCCGTGATAACGGCCCCGGCCTCTCCCCCGAACAACAAACCCGGCTTTTTGTCGAATTTACCCGACTCAACCAGATTAAAACCGAGGGTCACGGCCTGGGTCTCTCCATTGCCCGGCGCATTGTGGAGAAATTGGGCGGACAGGTGGGGGTAGAGAGCGAAGGCATCCCCGGCCAGGGCTGCACCTTTTTCTTTACCTTACCCCAGGCCCCCAACGCCCTACACAACCAATGAGTATTCACAAGCCTGAGCACACCACCAATAGCAAAATTTCTATGCCTGTGTTGACCGAAGACCGGAGACCGATGACCGGGCCTTTATCTCCGGTCTCCGCTCTCCCGTCCCCGGTCTATTTTCTTGGGAAACTCCAAAATTTTGGCCTCCTCCTTTTTATCCTATCTGTCGTGCTGTCGGCCTGCGCCGTCAACCCCCTCTTTCAACCTAACACCGCCCCCACCGCGCCGCCCGTAGCAACCTTGACCCCGCCGCCCATCGCCTTGAATCTGAAATCCGCCACAGCGGGCCTGGCCGACCTGCAAAGTTATCGGGCCAAGTTGACGGTGGATTTTGAGGGGACGCGCAACGGCCAGCCCACCCAGGGCCGCCTCGAATCGCTGACCGAAGTGACCCGCCAGCCCGCCGCCTGGCATCAAACTCTCAAAGTGAATACAACGCTAACCAGCACCGAGATTATTTCCGGGGTCTCGGAATTTTATCGGGCCGGCGAGCAGGTGTATGTGAAGCGAGGCACAGAGGGAGCGTGGTTTAGTTTCAGCGACGGCGCCGTATCACCCGCCGACCTGGGCTTTTTTGCCCTGGACCGGCTGATCGTTCTGCCGGCGGTGGTTTCGTCGCCCCAAGCGGAGTTGCTGGATGGCCAAAAAACGCAGCGCTTTTCCTTTACCGGGCAGGATTTAGCGGCCCCCAACCTGATTTTTGAGCGGGCGGCGGGCGATTTATGGCTGGTTCCGCCAGACAAATACCTGGCCCAATATGTCATCTCGGCCACCGTCCGCGTGGTTATCCCTGATCCAAAGGCCCATCTGTTTGACCAGGGCCGGCTGACCTTGCGCTACACCGTCTCAGATGTCAACGCCGAGCTGACCATTACCCCACCCAACGAGTCCCAGGTGGAGCGCAGCCCGCTCAGCCGCCTGCCCCGCCTGCCCGATGCCAAAATCGTTTCGATTTTCCCCACCTTTATCGAATACACCAGCGCCATCACCCCCATTGCCGCCGCCCTGTTCTACCGCGATCAGCTTATCACCGAGGGCTGGACCGAAAACCAGGCCGATATTTTCAACGAGAAAGCCCGGCTCCTCTACGCCAAAGACGACGAGTCCCTGACCGTCCTCATCACTCCCGGCGAAGAACGGGATAAGATTAAGGTGCTGTTGGATTTAAAGTAGTTGGGGTTTGAACGAGTTCCATGTCATTTCGAGCGACGAAGGAGCGAGAAATCCCCAGGGTGTCACTCTTTAGACCAGATTCAGGATTCCTCGTTCCGCTCCGCTCCACCCGGAATGACATGAGAACCCTGCCAAAGAAACCCTTCAATCACCCGCCCCAACGCCTTGTAGCGTTCCACCCAGAGCCGCACCAGGTCTACCTTGTATTCATAACGCGGCGGCGACTCGCCCAGCTCACGGACAATATCGCGCTCGGTTAGGCGGCGCAGCGCTTCGCGGACAACCTGGAGTTCCAGGGGCCTGCCCCGCTCGACCAGCAGTTCCACGATTTGCGTTGCCGTTACAGTGGACGTTCTGGCCAGCAAGCGCATCAAGGCGGCCAGGACTAATTGCTCCGCCGGCGAGGATTGCTCCCACAGAAAGGCAAAGTGAGCCTCCCCCAACTCCACCAACTCGGCCAGCGTATCGTTGACATCCCGAACGGTCAGATAACCCCGGCCCTCGCGATTGGCCCGATTGACCAGGGCGTGACAGATCAGTTGCAAAAAATAGGGCTGACCCGCTGTGACCCGGATGATTTTATCCAGAGCCAGGTCGTCGTAGAGTAAACCGTGTTGCGCTACCGGCTCGACGATGAGCGCTTTAGCTGCCCCCTCGCTCAAAAAAGTGACGTGCTTGTACAAGGCAATATTGAACAGAATAGACCAGTAGTCGGTGGTTAACTCCTCCAGTCGGTGGGTGCCGACAAAGACAAAGCCTAACTTATCGGCGTGCTGCATGAGATGGCGGAAGAAGGGGAAGATGGTTGCTTCCAGCTTGCCCGAGGCCACCCGCATTTCCAACTCTTCAAACTCATCGAACAGCAGCAGCAGGCGGCGCGAACCAATCACTTCAAAAACGGCCGGCAGAAATGTGCGCTCAAAGACGCCGCTGGGCCGCTCCTGAAAGTCAGCCAAAACCGGCTCTGTCACTGCGCAGCCCTGATCGGCCAGGGCATCGGCAATGGCCAGGCTGAGATCATAGAAGAAGTTGGCCATGCCCGGATCAATCCCCAAGGATTGGCCGTCGAGGTAAACCGGCAGGTAAGCCTGGCCCAACCGGGCCGGAAGCTGCTGCAAAAAGGAGGTTTTGCCCATACGCCGCTGGCCGATGAGCACCAGAATGTTCTGGCGCGTCGCTCCCCCCAAATTCTCGGCGATGAACTGGAAGAGATCATCCCGGCCAAAAAAGATGGGTGAGCTGGGGCGCAGCGGTGTGCCGGGGGCATAGGGATTGGGGATGGGCCGGAAAGTGGTGGCTGGCTTGAGCAGGCGCACCAAGTCGGCAAAGGCCACCCGCTTGCCGTTCCGCTCGCGGTCGTCAAAGGTGATGGCAAACTCGGCCCGGAACTGCTCCACCGAAGGCGCGGCGGACAGGGGCAGTTCGACCACTACCGAACGCCCCGCCGGCAGAATATCAAGCTGCGCCCCGCCATTACCGACGGCATAGAGTTGATCCGAAACCAGGCTAACGGTCAGGTTAGAAGCCGGGCTGCGGCCGGTGTTGGTCAGTTCCAGGGATAGGGTGGCCTGTTCAAGGTTCAACACCTGGCGGGTTTTGAGTGAGGCTTCAATCTGGGCGCGGCCTTGCAGGTCTTCGAGGGCGTTGGTTGTGACCATCAGCCAGTTGAAGGCAATGCGGCTAAAGATATTCCGCTCCGGTTGGGGCAGCGTGGCTTGAAACTCGCGGTCCAGCCGGCCCAAAGTCTCGATAGTCTGGGCCAAATAGGCAATTTTGTCTTCCACCGTCTCAACCCGTTCGTAATTGCGCAGGGTCTGGGCTACCCGGCTCAACTCGGCAAGAGCCGTAGAGCAGACTTTCCAGTCTGCTCCCGACAGGCTGGAAAGCCTGTCCCACGAACTCTCCTCGACCGAAGTCGTCACTACGGAGGAGTCCTTTTGCTCAGCCAAATGCGCTTGCAAGCTGACAATTCGAGAAACGCTATTAGCCTCCAACGCCTCCAAACACAAACCATACAGATTTACGATTTCAGATTTACGATTTACGATTAAATCTTCAGGTTCATCTCCCCTGCTCCCCTGCCCCGGTTCCTGAGCTTGTCGAAGGGCTGCTCCCCCGCTCTCCGGCAAAGCTTCGCTTTGCACTCCAGGCTCCCCTGCTCCCCTGCTCCCCTGCTCCCCTGCTCCCCTTCGCGTCCTCGCCTCCTCGCCTCCTCGCGTCACTATTACCCGCACTCCCTCGACGGCTACTTCGGGCCGGATGAGGATAAGATTAAAACCTTCGCTCAGGTCGGCTATGACTGCCTCCCGGGCCTCACGGGCCAGACTCGGCAGGTAGACCAGCAAGGCTGGATCGTCGCGGGCTAAATCGCGCAGACGAGGCAGGGCCTCGTCGGGGTGGGTGCGTAATTGCTTTAGCAGGCTTTCCGCCCGACCAACAGGCGAGCGGCGATAAACCCGCTGGCGGCGGTAGAACACCAAGCCCAAAGCCACCGGCAGCAGCAGCAACGCTCCGAGGCCAACCCACTGGCCATAATAGGTATACCAGGGCAGCGTAGGAATGGTAAAGGGGCCGGCAACCTCTTTCAGCGTGCCCTGATTATGGCCGTCGTCGTAACGAAAGCGGAAGCGGCTCTCCTGGCCGGAGTCCCAGGTGTCGAAGGGTTCGGCTACCTCTAAATTCAACTGGCCCTGCTCCTGAGAGAAAGAGTGGGTAGCCCCGGTTAGCCAGACGCCAGCCGACGGATCCCAAATCTCTACGGTCACGGTGACTGTATCGCCATCAGGGTCGTTCACATCTATACCGTAGGCGTAGCCGGTACGGGTTTCGGCCAGGGTGGGTTTGGTGAGCAAAGGGGGTTGATTAACCACCAGGCCAAAGAGGTGGACGCGACCATTGTCGGTACCAACGGCAACCTCCGCCTCCCCGTCGCCGTTCAGGTCACCTACGGTCAGGCTGAGTACCCGGCTGTCCACTGTCGTCTGCCAGGGCAACCCATCGCCCGAAATCAGACTGACCGCCTGTTCTCCCATGATGAAGGCCGCCGTCTCCGTGTTCAACCGGGCTATCCGAGGGGACGCGCCCAAGTCGCGCACCAGGGTCGCCTCAGCCTCATCCAGCCGGTAAACTCGTCCGTTCTCTGTGATCGCCTGCCCAGACCCGAAACTGAGCACCCTGGCCCCCATTTCGTACTCCCCGCCCGGCGCTCCGGTGGCAGTTAGCCGGTAAACCTGCCCGCTGCCGGTTCCCACCAGAATGTCCTCCCCATCACCGGCCACGGCTGTCACCCCTCCGGTCAGATTCCACTCCCAGATTTGCTTGCCATCGCCATCCAACAGCCTGACCACGCTGGCGCTGCCCAAGAGCGAATCGCCGCCGAGGATGATTTCAGCCCGGCCGTCGCCGTCCAGGTCGTGGACGGCCACGCTGGTAATGAACTTACCTTCAGCGGGGACGACCCAGCGTGGCCCACTGCTATCTAAGAGATAAATCTGACTGCCCTGCGCGTTGGCAACAACTTCGGAGAAACCGTCGCCATCTACATCACCGGCGCTCAGGGCCAGCACAGTGAGCGAACCGCTGGTAAAAGTGTCACTGTTTTCAGGAGAGAAATTTACCTGCCACAGGATGTGGCCGTCACCAGCCAGGGCAGAGACTTGGCCCTCTTTAGAACCGGCCACCACTTCGCTCCGGCCATCGCCGTCCAGGTCAGTCAGCTCAAGCGCGGTGACCCTATCTAAAAACGGCGACTGCCACAATTCCCGCCGCTTGGCCGGCCGGGCTGCCCCAAAAACCTGGAGACCGGTCTCCGTGCCCACCATGATTTCGCCCTGTCCATCACCGTTCAGGTCGGTATAGGCCAGCCCGCCGGTATTCTTCCCGGTCAGGTATTCGGCCAGGCGCTGGCCGTTGGCAGCCAGCAGATAAACCGGTCCCTGACCTCCGGTTGCCACGGCAATCTCGGCCTGACCGTCGCCGTTTATATCAGCGGCCTGGAGTCTGGATTGAAATCCGGACTCCAGAGCTTCCGCAGTCACGAAACCTTCGGAATTCTGGCTGAGAGCGCTTCGGTCTGGGGCCAAACTCAACGGATGTTGCCAAACCTGGCTACCATCCCCTTTAAAAACGTGAACCCCCGCCGGGGCCAGCACGATGATCTCCATCCGGCCATCACCTTCCAGGTCGCGGATCATTAATTGCCCGGGCAGCGGGGGACTGGCATCATTTTCGACCGACATCTCATGATGCCAAACCTGACGCCCATCACTTTCCAAAAAGAACAAGTCCCACGAGGCGCTGAGGGCCACGATCTCGGCCAGCCCATCACCATCCACATCACCCCCTTGTACCAGGCGCACCTCACCTTCAATGGGTTGCTGCCAGACCCAACTAAAGTCATCGTTCAGAACATAGACCAGGTTACCCCCGACAGAACCGGACACAAGCTCCAGCCGGTCATCGCCGTCCGCCTCACCGGCCCAAACGTCTATCTGCGGCTGCTGAAATACTATTGATCGAAGCGTCCCCGTTTCGCTATCTTCAATGCTCAGCGCGGTAGTGTCTCCCACAACCAGTTCCCGCCGACCATCCCCATCTAGGTCAGCCGCAAAGACGGCCAGCGTAATTAGATCCGTTCCTTCATATGCTTCATGGATCATTCTCCAGACAGGTTTCTCCGTGGCGCTAAGCAACACATCGCGATCCTTGCCCCCTACCCAAATCTCGGCGATCTGCCCGTCGCCATCCATATCCGCCACCAGCAGGGTGGTTGCTTGGGTCTCAAGTTCATAGCGCCAAGCCAGGTCGCCATCGTTCTCTACTACGTAAACCCAGTTGTCGGAGGTCGTCATGACCACCTCCGGCGTGCCGTCGCCGTTAATGTCGCCGGTTTGAATGTGAGTCACAGGAGCATCGGTGGGGAAGGTCCAGTAGGGCTGAATCGCTATGCCGCCTTCGGCCTGGACGGCGGAAACAGGCAGGGCGGTGAGGAATATCATCAAGACCAACAGCCGTCTTATAAGTTTCATTTTTACCCCCCTTCCAACATTCAACGACTTGCTGGATAAGTGTCAAGGCTGGTGCAGAAAAGCGTTAATCAGGCCAGACCTGACAGGTCTTAAAGACCTGTCAGGTCTACTGAAGACCCTCTTACTTTTGATCGGCGCCCGACCTGCTGCTCAGTTCAAAACCGCTCCCCGCTTGATTCCACCAATACTTCTGGATGGATGCTTTAATCTCGGTGATCGTCCGCACACTGCTCAGCTCAAAGCCGCTGCCATAGTGATTCCAGGCTTCCTTTTGAACTGACCCAGGCATGGGCGTGCGCAGGCTGCTCAACTCGAAGCCGCTGCCATAACGATTCCAGACTTCCGTCTGAACAGGGAGTGCAGCGGGCACGCTGGTCAATTCAAAGCCGCTGCCAAAACGATTCCAGACCCCCTTTTGAATGACAGCTTTCACCTCGACCGGCTGGGTCGAGAGCGCCATCAGCAGCCCCAGCGCCACAACTGTCATCACGATGACGATAACTAACTTTTTCATTGTTGCCTCCTGTTGGCTTAGCAATAACCATCAATTTTTAACCTGGTCACAGCATACACCATCAGCAGGGCAAAATTAAGGAAAATTGGGGGTAGATTAAGGGGAGATTGAGGGAAAGATCAGGGTAAAAAGCGGTAGCCGACCCCCCGCACGTTCTCTAGCCGGGCTGCCTCTGCCCCCAATGACTGGCGCAGCCCTTTGATGACCGACTTTAGCCGTTCGGGGTCTTCGATATATTCTTCACCCCAGACCGCCTGCTCCAAAACTTCATTGGTCACAACCTGACCGGCTTGTTCCACCAGATAAGTCAGCAGGGTGTACTGGGTAGGGGTCAGATTGAGGGCTTGACCATGCAGGAGAGCCTGGCGCTGGCTTTTGTCTATGGCAATGGGGCCGGCCTGGAGCATGCCGGGGAGTGGTTGGGCTTGGACAAAAGCGCGGAAAGTTGAGGAGAGGTAGTCGTAGCGGTCATTGCGGCGGATAATCAAGCAAGTCCGTTCAAGCTGGTGGATAATAATCGGCTGGCTAGATTGGGCAGCGGGCAGGGTCGCCAAGACGCGCTGTTCCTCGGCTGAGAGATTGCGCCAGTAGTAGCCAAAGTGCTCTTCCACCGAGGCCAGGAAGCGGCGGCGCAGTTCGGCGTCATCAGACCTGACAGGTTTGCTAAACCTGTCAGGTCTTTCTTGGGCCAGTTCAAAGGCGTGGAAACCGGCAATCTGCAAAAAGAGGGGGTGGGGGCCGGCCAGGTCGAGCAGAAAATCGAGGAGAGGGGGGTCAAAGGTCAAGCCGCCTCTGGTAGCCAGGCTAGTCAGCAAATCACGCGCATCCGCTTCAGCAAACGGGCTGAGGCGGATGCTGGCAAAGATGTTGAAGAAGGGAGAACTGAGGGCGCTGGCGTCGGCGTAGGTTAACTCCAAAAGGGGCTGCCGGGAAGCGGTGACATAGGCGATGGGGTAGCGGGCGGTCAAGGCGCGCAGGCCGGAGAAGAAATCAGGGTCCAGGTGGGGGTTGCGGCTGAGGCGCTCGAATTCATCCAGCAGCAAAATCAGCTTCCAACCCTGCCGGGTCACTTCGCGCAGCGCCCGCTCGAAGGCGCGATAGGTGAGGGAATTTGCCTCGTCGGGTAGCGCCGGTGGGCCGGGGGCCGCGCCTCTTTCGACCAATACCTCGCTGATCTCTTCCAGCAGCAGCCGGTAGAGGCCGGGGGGATCCAGTCCGGCCAGACCGCCGCAATCAATATAGATAAAGAGATGTTGGGTGGAACTCAAGCCGTGTTGGGCAAAAACTGCGGGGGCGGACAGGTGAAACAGCAGCGAGGTTTTGCCCATCCGCCGCTGGCCGATCAGGGCAATACTCTGGCCGTTGCCAAGCAGCGACAGGATTTGACCTGTTTCCTGCCGGCGGCCAAAAAAATAAGCAGGGTCTCGAACCGGACCGCGATGGAAGAAAGGATTTGAATTTGGCATGGTCCTTTCTTTCGGCTGGGAAATGAGCCATTGTTCAGGGGGTAGTTACACTATAACATAGTTCTGAGGGGTTGGCAATGGGGTTTGACTTAAAAGGATGGGCGTGTTCAAAGCCGCATTATCCGCACCCTTCGATACGCCTCCGCTGCGCTCCGGCTACTCAGGATGCGGATATCAGGAATTTGCACATGCCCTGGCTTAAAAGGTAGGCAACACAAACCAAAAGCGCGTGCCCTGCCCCACCTGGCTCTCGACCCAGATGCGGCCGTGGTGGGCCTCGACGATGCGCTTGGCGATAGCCAGGCCGAGGCCGGCCCCGCCGGTTTCGCGGCTGCGGCTCTTTTCGCCGCGGAAGAACTGCTCAAAGATGTGGGGTAAATCTTCGGGGGCAATGCCCTCGCCGGTATCGGCTACCTCTACCCGGATGCCCTCCGGGGCCACCTGGGTAGACAGGGAAATGGAGCCGCCGCCGGGGGTGTGGCGAATAGCATTCTGGACCAGGTTGTAAATGACCCGCTGCAGCTTGTTCAATTCGCCTTTGATAATCGGCAAATCCTCGCTAAAAATCCCTTTCAGCGAAACACCTTTGGCCCCGGCCTGGGCCTGCATGCTTTCCAGCACGTCCGACAGCAAATCATTCATGTTGACCGCTTCGACGGCCAGTTGCGCCTGCCCGGTTTCAAGCTGCGACAGTTCAAACAGGTCATTGATCAGCCCGGACAAATTCTGAATTTGGGAATGCATGGCCCCGTAATAACGCTGGACGGTTTGCGGCTCGGCGACCACGCCATCGGCCAGGGCCTCGATCATGGCTCGAATAGAGGTAAGCGGAGTGCGCAGATCGTGGCTGACGGCGGCAATCAAATCGCGACGGGCCTGCTCCAGTTCGCGCTGGCGGACAAAGGATTTTTGCAGCTCGTCGCCCATCAAGTTGAAGGCCTCGGCCACTTCCGAAAGCTCGTCCACCTCGGTCAGGTGGACGCGGGCCGAAAAGTCGCCGCGGGCAATACGCTGCGCTCCCTTTTGCAGCAGCGCCAGCGAGTGGGCCATGCTGGCCGCCAGTAGATAGCCAAACGAAGCCGACAGAATCCCGGCAAAGGTCAACAGCAGCCCCAACAGCAGAAAGTCGTGCTCCGAGACAAACATCAACTTGGAGGTGACGTAAATGTTGATGATGGCGATGATGACGCCCAAGCTGTAAGCCAGCAGGGTTTTGTAGCGAATACTATGCAGCCAGCGCCGGCCGACCACAAAAATCAGGTAGCCCAGCAGCAGCGAGGGCAGGCTGGAGGTGAGCAAAAATTTGAGCAAATCGGTCAGGTCGCTGGCCGGCGCTTCCATAACGTAGACGGCAATCGCCAGGGCCACTACAAAAGCCCCCACCAACCCCACCACCGGCGACCACATTTCTCGCCAGGCAATTTTTTGACTCGTCATCTTTTAGTAATGCCTTAAGTGAAATCCGTAACTGTTCAGTCTCCACTGTCATTTCGAGCGCCAGCGACGCGTAGGCGTCTTCTTGCTCACCATAACAAATAATCAGCGGTAACGAAGATTCCTCCCCGCTTCGCGGGTCGGAATGACATGGTGTAAGCCGTGGCAAAAATTTGAATTGGCTAACGTTTAATCGTTCAATCTAAACTTATACCCCACGCCCCAAACCGTCAGCACATACTCCGGCCTGGTCGAGTCCCGCTCGACTTTTTCGCGCAGCCGCCGCACGTGGACGGTAACGGTGCTGGCGTCGCCAAAAAAGTCAAAGCCCCACACCCGGTCGAGCAATTGATCGCGGGTAAAGACCTGGCCAGGGTGATTCATCAAAAACCAGAGCAAATCGAACTCTTTGGCGGTGAGGACAGTTTCTTCCTGGCCCACCCAGACCTGGCGTGTGCTCGGATTGAGGGTAATCTCGCCGCTGCGCAAGGGGTGGGCCTGGGGGTCCACCAGGGGCTTGTCGCTGGCCCGGCGCAAAACCGCCTTGACCCGCGCTACCAACTCTTTGGGGCTAAAGGGCTTGGTCAGGTAATCGTCCGCGCCCAACTCCAGCCCGGCGATGCGGTCGGCCTCTTCGCCCTTGGCCGTGAGCATGATGATCGGGATGTCGCGCTCGTCGCCCTGGCGCAGGGCGCGCGTCACCTGGATGCCGCCCAAAATCGGCAGCATCAAATCGAGCACGATCAGGTCGGGCCGTTTGCGCTCCACCGCCGCCAGCGCCGCCGCCCCATCCCCCACCACCTCGACCTCGTAGCCGTCTCGGCGCAGGTACAGCTCGACCACTTCGCGGATATTGGGTTCGTCGTCAACCACCAGAATACGTTTTTTGGAGGACAAAGAGGGACTCCTTTAGCAAGGTCGCAGGGTAGCAAGGTTGCAGGTAGTCGAGAGCATTCGGTAATTACAAAATCATCTCAATCACGCCGCCCACCGAGCGTTGAAACGCCCGGCTACTCCAGGTGGAAGCCCGCTGAAGCAGGCTGACGAACCGCTTTGAAGCGGTTTTCACCTACAATAGCCGGGGGCTTCCAGCCCTCGGCAGGTAGCAAGTAATTTCTGCTACCCTGCGACTCTGCTACCCTGCTACTTGTTACACCTTCTCCGCCAGCAGCGCCTGGATAATCTCTTCCTGCTGCTCGTAGCGGCCCTCGCCGATGTGGATGTGACGCAGGTTGCCGGCTTTGTCAATAAAATATTTGGCCGGCCAGTAGCGATTGTTATAGGCCCGCCAGGTTTGCCAGTCGTTATCAATGGCGACGGCGTAGGGAATATCCTGGTCAATGAGGGCCTGCTTGACATTTTCAAGCTCGCGCTCGTAGCCAAACTCCGGGGTGTGGACGCCGATAATGACCAGCCCCTCATCCTGGTAGGTGTGATGCCAGGCCCGCAGCGAGGGGACCACGTTTTTGCAGTTGTAACAGCCAAACGTCCAAAACTCGACAATAACCACTTTACCATGCAAATCGGCCAGTTTCAAGGGGTCAGAGTTGAGCCAGACTTGATTATACAATTCTGGCGGCATGCCCTGGTTTTCCAGGCTCGCCAAAAGCTGCAACTGGGCGGGGGTAGGACCCGCTTCCGCCATCGTTTCCTGTTTCATCGTTTCCGCCTCGACGGGCGCGGCCTCGGCCAGCGCCTCCGACTCGGCTACCTCCGTTGTCGTTTCTTCAGCCTCAGCCATACTTTCCTCAGCCGCCGGTTCTTCGGCTTTGGTCATTGACTTCTCGGCCATTGCTTCCTCTGCCGCCGGTTCCTCGGCTTTGGCCATTGACTCCTCGGCCATTGCTTCCGCTGCCGGTTCTTCGATTTTGGCCCTTGACTCCTCGGCCATCGTTTCCTCAGCCGGTTCCTCGGCTTTGGCCGTTGACTCTTCCGCCATCGCTTCCTCAGCCGCCGGTTCCTCCACCTCAGCTACTGGCTCTTGAGCCGCCGGCTTATCGGCCATGCTGCCGGTCTCCACCTCAACCGGCCTGGCTGCTTCAACCTCAACCGGGGCGGGTGAACCGGCTGCGGCGCTGCTACAAGCCGCCAGCCCGACCACCAGGCTAACCATCAACAAGTTTCGTTTCAGCATAGTTTTCTCCTTTCTTTTATAAGCCTAAAGGAGAATTCTTACAATTATATTAACCGGCTAAGCTGCTCCTTCGTAAATAGGAGTGCAAACCTCGGTTTGTGTTCCTGTCTTAGCCACTTTTCGACAATTTCTTAGAGTTTGTCTTTTTAACCTTGACCCTATCGGTGCGTCGAGTATACTACCCTCTACTAACCACTCTGTAGGACGGCATCCCTACGCCGTCCGCAAAGGCATGGGGATGCCTTTGCTACGGTCAAAAATTGGATCTACTGATACTACCCTCTATTAACCACTCTGTAGAGGTAAAGGCGCAACCTATGACTTTAGACCAATTGGCCCATATTGCCACAATTATTTAAGGGACACAATCTTGCGGCCTGCAATCGGCTGAACCGGTTCAAGACAGAATGAACGCCACGATCAAAACCAATAACCTGGTAAAACGATACGATGATGTAATCGCCGTAGACGGATTATCGTTGCATGTAGGCGCGGGTGAAATTTATGCCTTCCTCGGTCTAAATGGCGCAGGCAAAACAACGACTATTCGCATGTTACTGGGAATGGTCAAACCGACTTCTGGGGAAGCATGCGTGCTGGGAACACAAATTCGGGTTGGCGGCAAAAAACCATGGGCTTCGGTCGGATATTTGGTTGAAACATCGAGTGCCTATCCAGAGCTTACGGTATGCGAAAACCTGGAAATAATGCGTCGGCTTCGTCCTGGTACCGAGCCGAAAGCCGTTGGACGTGTGATCGAGCTTTTAGGTTTGAGCGCCTATGCTGACCGGCGCGCGGGCACACTATCACTCGGCAATGCTCAGCGTTTGGGACTGGCCAAGGCGTTGTTACACAGTCCTCGACTACTTATCCTTGATGAGCCAGCTAACGGATTGGATCCAGCGGGAATTGTCGAAATACGAGAACTATTGCTTAAACTGGTGCGAGAACAGGGCGTTACTGTTTTCATGTCGAGTCACATTCTTGGAGAAGTGGCGCGACTGGCTCATCGAATTGGAATTATTCACCAGGGTCGTTTGATCCAGGAACTTGATGTGGCTGAACTTGAAGGCAACCGGCGGCGACGGCTGGTCATTCGCACGCGGGACGGTGAAGCGGCGCAGGCCGTACTTGTTGAGGCAGGATTTTCCGCCAACCTTATGCCCAACCATATAATTGAAGTCAAGGATAACATTGCTCTCGAGCGCCCCGATGACATCGCCACGCGATTGGTCAATGCAGGACACGCACCGACGCTGCTCAACATCGAACAAGAAGACCTGGAACATTACTTTTTGCGACTTGTCGGCATAGATGAAGAGAACTCTCCATGACCAACCTCATGCCAGCCATTTGGGTAGAACTGCTCAAAGCGCGGCGTTCCAAGATGCCGTTGCTGACTGCTTTAGGATTCTCACTCGCCCCATTTGCGGGCGGCTTTTTTATGATTGTCATGAAAGACCCCGACCTGGCGCGCCGCCTGGGAATGATAAGCGCAAAAGCGCAGATTATTGCCGGTTCTGCCGATTGGCAAACTTATTTGGGCTTCCTGGCCCAGGCAACAGCCATTGGCGGCTTTATACTTTTTGCTCTCATCAGCAGTTGGGTCTTTGGGCGAGAGTATGCAGACCACACCCTCAAAGACCTGCTCGCCTTGCCCACCTCACGTTCCACTATCGTGCTTGCCAAATTCGTCGTGGTCATGCTGTGGTCAGCCGTGTTGACAATCATCATCTATCTCATTGGTCTCGGCGTTGGCGCAGCTGTTGCTCTTCCGCCTGCATCGGCAGAGATATTTTGGCAAGGTACAATCACTATAGCAATTACCATCTGTTTGACTATTGCCCTCGTCACCCCCATCGCTTTCTCCGCCAGTGCAGGACACGGTTATCTGCCGCCGATGAGCGTGGCGATACTGGCAGTGATCCTGGCGCAAGTGGTGGCCGCAGCAGGATGGGGGGAATATTTCCCCTGGTCTGTGCCCGCATTACGTGCGGGAGCGGCTGGCCCGCAGTATGCAAATCTCGGAATGATCAGTTATATGATGGTGATTCTTACGAGTCTTGCGGGCATGATAGGAACCTTTGTCTGGTGGGAGTTGGTAGATCAAACACATTAACGGGCGGGCTCACCCCCAGCGGGGTTGAAACTTTGCCGGAAGCTTTGAAGAATGCCGGCTTAACGAGCGGCTTACCGGCTTAAAGTTTAGTAAACCAGAAACGCCCCAAACCTGGCCAGCACGCTATCCCAGGAGGCGCTAAAGATACGCTGGCGCTGCCCCCACAGGTCGCCGATTAATTCCGGGCCGCGATGCTCCAGGTCGAGGCGGGTCCGGCGCTCGGCCAGGGCGACAAAGCGGATTTCCACGCGGGTGGGTAGTTCCCGGCTGCTGCCCAAGTACCAGGTAAAGGCCAGCCGGTGCGGTGGCTCCCAGTCCACCACCTCGCCCCAGTCGTACTCCACCCCGTCAGACGCCCGCTCGTAGAATCGCCCGCCGACTCTGCCCTCCATAAACACCTGAGCCTGGGGATCACCGCTGCGGGAGTGGCTCACCGGCCACCAGGCCCGAATCTGCTCGGTCCACACCCGGAAAGCCCACTCAACCGCCGCCTCGACGGTGATAGATTTGGTCACAACATGGTCTGTATCGTTAGAGGTTATCATTACCTTGCTCGGTTTCTTCAGCCGCCCGCTTAAAATTGGACAGCGCCTCATCCCAAAACAGCTCCAGATAAGCTCTGGCCTCCTGAAATCCGGCCGGATTGAGGTAGAAAATGTTGCGCGCGCCGCTCGACTGGTAAGCCACCAACCCTGCCTCCTCCAAAATCCGCAAATGTTTGGAAACGGCCGGCCGGCTGATCGGCAGGTGGGCGGCGATGGAACCAACTGTCAGCGGGCTTTGGCTCAAGAGGGCCAGGATGTCGCGGCGGGTTTGATTGCCCAGCGCGTCGAGCACGCGGCTGGCCGGCGGCGTAGCGGTGATCAAAGAGCTTTACTCCACACTTTCGGCCCGCTGTTTAAGCCCGGCCACAAACTGCTCAAACGCGGCGTTCAGATCAGGCAGCGAGCGGCCAATCAGCGGCAGCAGCGGCCCGCTAAACAGTTCGCGCACGGTAAATTTGACCGTGCCGTTGCCCTGAGGCGACAAGGTAAAGGTCCGCTCCCCTTTGAATAATCCTAGCGGCATTCCCCCGGTCCAGCTCATCTTCTGGCCCGGCACAAACTCGCTGACCGTGACCGGAAAGGCCCGGCCCGGACTGAGTTTGGTAAAGGCCGTAATCTTTTCGCCGGGCGCAATCCGGCCCTCAATCCGGTCCACGTTGGGGTCCCACTCCGGGTAGCCCGGCGCATGGGTCAAAATAGTCCAAATGGTCTCCGGCGACGCCTTGATGGTTGTGCTGGCGCTGAATTCTTTCATTGTGTTTCCTCCCAGGAAAACAGTAGACGGTAGACGGTAGACAGGGTAAATTTACGCTCCCCATCACTTTACCCCTGCTACCTTTCCCCAATTACGCTCTATTGGTAACTCAAAGGTTACGGTAATTGCCGGTATGGTAACAGATAAGTTACCGATTGTCAATCGGTGATATATTTCCTTTGAGGACGAATTTTTAGACCAAACCGCCCGGAAATTCATTTCCGGGCTAGCGAACAGCGCCGGATGAAACCGGCTAGCCTCGTTCACGAGACGCTGTTTATTAGCTCGGCGAGTTCATCGCCGAGCGGATTACGCTGTACGACAAGGTTGCCCAAAAGTGAAACACACCTGGCAAACAGTTAGGGCAATCGCATACTCCGTTTAAGGGGAGCCAATGTGCGGGGCTGAAGCCGCCGCACTGAAAGGGCAAAGCTCTCCGAGCTAAAAATCCAGCCCAGTAGGGCTTCGCTCTCTCAGCACGACGGCTTTAGCCTCGTGCTTGTAGCTCCAAAGGGTTAGTATGCGTTTGCCCTGGCAAACAATTGACAAGTGGGCTGACAATGTCTATTCTAAAAAGCAGGGAGCAAGCCAATGAACCCGCTACTGCAAAAACTGACCGGCGGCGACCGGCGCTCGATTGGGCGAGCCGATGAAGTGGTGGCCGAGGTGTTGGCCGAACCGGCCCTGTTTCCGCTGCTGTTTGAGGGCATGCTCAGCGACGATCCGCTGATCCGCATGCGGGCGGCGGATGCGGTGGAGAAAATAACGGCGCAGCAGCCTGGCTATCTCCAGCCGTATAAAAATCAACTCATCGGGCCAGTGGCCCAGGTTAACCAACAAGAAGTGCGCTGGCATGTAGCCCAAATGTTGCCCCGGCTGAGCTTGAACAACGCCGAATTGGCCCAGGTAGTCGAAATTTTGCTGGCTTACCTGGACGACTCCAGCAAGATTGTCAAAACCTTTGCCATGCAGGCCCTGGCTGACCTGGCCGAGCAAGAGGCCAGTCTGCGGCCCCAAGTGATAAAAATAGTAGCCGAGCTGGCTCAAACGGGCAGTCCCGCCGTGCAAAGCCGGGGCCGAAAACTGCTCCGGCAGTTGGGATGAGGCGAGGTGGCGGGGACGCGAGGAGGCGAAGAAATCTTTCGCGTCCTCGCCTCACGCCTCCTCGCATCACCATTTACGAGGAACAGCCATGATACCCAAACCTTCTCCGATCGAGGCGCAAACGGCGGCCACCCTCGCCGCCATCCGGCAGTTCAACGAGGCGCTCAACCGGCGCGATGTGGAAGCCATGATGGTCCTGCTGACCAAAGACACTGTCTTCGAGAATACCTATCCGGCCCCGGATGGAACGCGCTACGAAGGTCAAGCCAGCGTCCGGGCCTTTTGGACCGACTTTTTTGCCGCTGCGGCTCAGATCGAGTTGGAGACAGAAGAAATTTTTGCCGCCGGTGAACGAGGAGTCATGCGCTGGGTTTATCGCTGGGTCAGCCGGGACAGCCAGCCGGGACACGTGCGCGGGGTGGATGTGTACCGGGTGCAAAACGGGCGGATTGCTGAAAAGCTGTCATACGTCAAGGGCTGAGGCAGGATTAAATTAAGCCAGAAAGGAGCATCCTGAGTAGCGCGAAACGAAGTGGAGTGCGTATCGAAGGGTGCGAGTTGGCGATGCTCCCTGACGGCGCAGCACCCTTCGATACGGTTCGCTGCGCTCTCCTACTCAGGCTGATGCATCCTGAGCGAAGGCTCAGTCGAAGGGTCGAAGGACTGCATAACTTAATGACATTGATTGCGTAATTCCTATTTGTACTGGTGGCTAACGGTATTGGCAATCGCCAGGTGACGGCGGAGCAAGGTCAAAGGGTTTTCGACCGGCTGGAGCCGGCTCATCATCGTCCGGGCGGAGACGCGCCGCACCATCTGCCGGCGTTTGGCCAACATCCGGCCCAGCGTGCGTAAAGCTTCCCACCGTCCTTTCAGAGCAGGCAGGCCGCGCCGGGTGGTCAGGGCAAAGCCGATGGACATTAACTCATAGCCCAATATGAGTGGACTGTACCAGAGCAGGTACGGCCAGGGGTAGCTTTTGCAGATCAGCCACAGCTTGTTGCGCCCCAACAGCCGGGTTTTAAACGGCGAGCCTTCTTTAATCGTGGCTGAATGAGCGTGATATGTGACCGCGCCGGGCACATAAACACCCTGCCAGCCGGCCCACTGACCGCGCCAGGCCACGTCGGCATCTTCAAAATAAACAAAAAAGTCCTCGTCAAAGAGACCGATCTCCAGCAGCATGGCCCGGCGATAAAGCGCCGCTCCACCGCAGGCCCCAAAGACCGGCTCCGGTGTGGTGGGGCCGGGGGTGTGGAAGGTCCCGCTCTCCAACCCCCAGGCAATCCCGGCGCGATCAACGGTAATGCCGGCTGACTCGACCATATCGCGCGGGTGGGTCAGCAGCATTTTACTAGCGGCCATGCCCAGCCGGGGGTCAGCCTGTAGCGCCGCGACCAACTGGCCCAGGCAATCCGGCTCGAGTTCCGTGTCGTTGTTCAAAATCAAAACAAACTCGGCCTGGGTCGTCAAAATACCGCGATTGTTGGCCGCGCACAGTCCCAGGTTACTTTCATTCTGTAGCAGTTGAATCTGGGGAAAACAGCGGCGTACCATCGCCACCGAGTCGTCGCTGGAGGCGTTGTCTATCACGTAAACCCTAAAATCCTGAAAATCCTGGGCAAATATCGAACGCAGACACCTTTCCAGGTAATGGCAGCCGTTCCAGTTGGTAATCACGACCGCTACCTGATAGGCTGCGGGGGCGGGGGGCGAAGCTTGCGGAGTTTGCATCAAACAATTGAGCCAGTTTCAGCGTATTTTGACCATTGCCCCTATACTATGCTAGAATGGCGGGCAAGTCAAACCGACCGCGCCCCCTCCCCAACCCTCCCCCTAGCAGGGGGAGGGTTGGGGAGGGGGTCTTTCCTGGAAACCTATGCAACTGGCCGTTATTATTCTGAATTGGAACGCGGCGGCTGACACCATCGAGTGTGTCCGCCGTTTTTCAGGTTGGAATCAGGCGCAGCCGGTTATTTGGGTGGTGGACAATGCCTCCGGCGACAGCAGCGCCGAGGCCATTGCGCGAGAGTGCCCGCAGGTTCATTTGCTGCGTAATTCGACCAATTTGGGGTACGCCGGGGGCAACAATCGGGCCATTGTCGAGGCGCTGGCTGCCGGCGATGCGCCGCTGCTTTTGCTTAACAACGACGCCCACATCGCCGAAACGGATGTTATGACCATGCTCGACACACTGGCCGCCCGGCCGGAGGTAGGCATTGTGGGACCGCTCATGTTCGACGGCGACCGGCCCGACAAACTGCTGGCGGCTGGCGGGCAGAATATTGTCTGGCATTTGACTTCGCACCTGGCCGGTCCTCCGGCCGGCGAGCCGGTCTACCCCGTTGATTATATTCCCGGCACGGTCATGCTGGTCCGGGCCGAAGTTTTTCGGCGGGTGGGGCTGTTGGACGAGGCTTACTTTTTTACCGGCGAGACGCCCGACTTCTGCTATCGCGCCAAATTACAGGGGTATCTCAGCGTGGTCGAGAGCAGAGCGCGGGCCAGCCATACGGTCAGCCGCTCCTCAAAGCTGCGCCGCACCTTGTATGTGTACTACATTATCCGCAATCGCTTTCTGTTTCTGCGGAAACACTATCGCCGGCACTTCTGGCTTTTTGGCTTTTGGACGCTTTACTGCCTGGCCTTGACGGTGAAGTTGCAGTTCAGCGGCCAATCGCCTACGGCTAAAGCGACCTGGCTGGGGTTGGCTGATGGCTGGCAGGGGCGGTTTGGCGGCCAAAATGAGCGTGTTTTGGCGGCCTGTTCCGGGCAGCCGCCCCCAGTATTGCAGGCAGGCCAATCGGGGCAGCGCCCGTGAAGATTCTGTACCACAGCACCAATCTGCCCCCCAAACTGGCCGGGACAGAGGCGATGCTGCAAGAAATCAATACCCTGCGGCATCATTTCGACGGCAACCTGATTCACGTTAACCCCAATGACCAATCGCGCCTGTATTGGCCCCGGCTGCTCTTTGGTTTTCACCAACTGGGGCAAATCCGGGCCGAGGAAAGCGACCTGCACCTGCACCATTTTTACAACGCCGACCCGTTTCCGTTTCCTTTTCTGCGCTGGCTGCGCCGGCCAGTGATTTATTCCATCAGCAGCGGGGTAGGGTTGAAACCACCCAACCGGGCCTTTTTTGGCTCACTGGCGGCGGTCACGGTGTCTGATGAGCGCAGTTTGAAACGGCTGCAAGGTTGGGGGTTGGGACACAACACCTATTTAGTCCGGCCCGGCATCGAGACCTGCCGCTTTTCGTATTCGGCCCTGCCGCTGCATTCGGAGATCAGATTAATGGTGGGGTCGGCCCCCTGGACGATGGGGCAGTTTCGGACTAAAGGCATCGAAGCCCTGCTGGCGGCGGCGCAGCAAGCGCCCCACCTGCGCCTGGTTTGCCTGTGGCGCGGCGTGCTGGCCGAAGAAATGGCCCGCCGGGTGCGGCAGATGGGGCTGGAGCGGCAGGTTGAAATTATCAATCAAAAAGTGGATGTGAATCAAGTGCTGGCCGAGGTCCATGCCAGCATCACCCTGGTTACAGACCCGGCTATCATCCGCTCTTACCCGCACACATTGATGGAGTCACTGGCCGCCGGGAAACCGATTCTGGTCAGCCGTTCGATTCCTATGGCCGATTACGTCGAACAGGCCGACTGCGGGCAGGTGGTCGAAGAAGTCACCCCCGGCGCAGTTTTGGCGGCAGTAGAAACCCTGGCTCAAAATTATGGCCGGCTGCAAAAAGCGGCTCAAGCGGTTGGGTCGCGCGATTTTTCCAAAGAAGCACTGATTGCATCCTTCAAAAGCGTGTATCAAAAAGTAATAGATAATCATGGATCCGCTTTTACAAAGGCTTCTCACTAAAACTCATCCCTTGAGCGCACCTGTTGATTATGTGCTACGTCTGGCTAAAGGCCAGCTTCATCTGCCTCCTTTCCGGCTGCGGGATGTCGGCCCGACTGATTTTGAGGCGACGGGCAGAGAATTTTTGGGCCTGTTTGTCAAATTAGCCAACCTTCAGCCCAATGAGCGTGTGCTGGATATTGGCTGCGGCTGCGGGCGTATTGCTTTACCGCTCACCGGTTATTTGAGCCGGGCCGGGTCTTACACCGGCATGGATATCACCCGCAAAACGATTGAATGGTGTCAACAAAACATTACCCGGCGCTATCCCAACTTTCAGTTTGTCCAGGCCGACCTTTTTAGCCAGCGTTACAACCCCACCGGACGCTACCTGGCTAAAAATTACACCTTTCCTCTGGCCGATAAACAGTTCGATTTCATATTCCTCACCTCAGTTTTCACGCACATGTTACCCGAAGATGTTGAAAATTATCTGCGGGAAATAGCGCGATTGCTGCAAGAGTCGGGACGGGCTTTGATGACATATTTCTTGCTTAATGAGGCTCAACAACTTTTGGCTGAGCAGAGTAAAAACGATATCAACTTTCAATATGGACCAGGCTTGTATCGCCTGTGGAACGAGGTGATTCCAGAAAGCGCCGTTGCTTACGAGGAAAATTTTTTAATTGAACTTATCCAAAAGTGCGGCCTGGAAGTATCAGGACCAGTTTACTACGGCGTCTGGAGTGGCCGGAATGATGGTTTGTCGTATCAAGACATTTTGTTGGTAAAACGCAGTCCGGTGGGCTATTGATGGCAATAAATCCCGACCTCCCACCCAAAGTTACGGTTGTCATTCCCAATTGGAATACCCAACGCTGGCTGCCCGGCTGCCTGGATGGTCTGCGCGCCCAGACCTACCACGATTTTAAAGTTCTGCTGGTGGATAACGGCTCGACCGACGGGTCGCTCGAACTGGTCAGAACCCACTATCCCGAAGTAGAAATTTTGGCCTTTCCTGAAAATCGCGGCTTTGCCCCGGCAGTTAACGCCGGGATCAGGCAGACGACTTCTGAATATATTGCTCTGCTCAATGTGGATACTATCCCTCAGCCGGACTGGCTGGCCTGCCTGGTTGAGACGATGGAGCAGAATTTGCCGGACGTGGGCAGCCTGGCGGCAAAAATGCTGTCTATGGACGACCCTGCAATTATGGACGATGCCGGCAATACCTTAAGTTGGTATGGCTCTGCCTGCAAACGTGGTCGGGGCGAACCGGCCCAGAATTATGTCCAGATGGAAGAAGTCCTTTCGGCTTGCGGCGGGGCTGCTTTTTATCGGCGCGATTTTCTTGAGGCTGTAGGGTTGTTTGATGAAACGTTTGTCAGCTATCTGGAAGATGTGGACCTGGGGTTGCAGGGACGGCTAAGGGGTTATCGCTGCCTGTACGTGCCTGGCGCTCAAGTGCTGCACCAGTGGCGCGGGGCCGGCATTCCCCGCCCCCGCTATGTTTATCTTGCCACCCGGAACCGCCTCACCCTTTTGCTCAAAAATATGCCCTGGTCTTTACTGCTCAAGCACAGCCCGACCCTTTTATACGGCCAGTTTTACTTTTTTCTGGTCTACAAAAAGCCGCTCGCTTCTTTGGCCGGAATTTTTGCTTTTTTACAGGCTTTACCCCGTATTTTGAAGCAGCGGCGGATGATTCAGCAGGGCAAATCCATTTCTAACCACGCGCTTGAAGCGTTACTCACCCATGACCTGGGTGAGCCTCCTCTCAGCGAAATCATTTTGAATAAGCTGCGGCGAAACTGATGACACCTTATCCGGCGACAGCTCCCTCGGAGCCACTATTTTGGGGTAAATCTATCCTTTTCTGGTTGTTAGCTCTGGCGCTGGTTCGGGGGATTATTTACGCCTCGGTCGTGCCTCCCTGGCAGGCCCCGGATGAACCGGCCCAGTTTGAACGGGTACGAGCCTCCCTATCGGCTCGCGAGTGGAACAGCGAGTTTGAAACCGATCCCGCCTGGTATGATGAGCTTGACCACTCTCTATTTACCTTTAATTTTTGGGATTTCCTGGATAGTGGACGCCCCCCACAAAAGCCCAACTCGCGGCTAAGCGATCACGTTGCCCTTTATCACGAGATTTATAAGGGTCTATATGGCAGCCGGCCTACCTACGCCTTGATGGGTTGGCCGCTGTTTTTAACGCCCCAGCAAAATATCATCCTCCAGCTTTACCTGGTACGGCTGAATACCGTCTTGATGAATCTGGGCATTATAGGGCTGGCCTATCTCATGGTGCGCGCCATTTTTCCGCACGACATTTTCCTGGCCGTCGGTGTGCCGGGGTTAATCCTGTTCAATCCTCAACATACGCACATGCTCTCCACCGTCAACAACGGCAACCTGGCCGAACTTTTGACAACGGCTGCTCTCTATTTTACGGTGAGAGGAATTATCGCCGGCTTTACCTGGCGCAACGGGGTAGCCATTTTGGGTTTCTCAGTGACCGCGATGTGGACCAAAGCCACAGCTTACTTTTTACCATTCGCCCTCGGTTGTATCGCCTTGTTCTATTTATGGCGCTACCGGCGATACTGGCGCTGGCTGCTGCCGGCCGGGTTGGTTTTGGCCGGTCTGTTTTTTTTTCTGGCCCCGCGGCGGCTGATAATACTTGTTCCTGATGCCCTGGCTCGCTTCAGGCAAAACGAGATTTATTTGGACCCGATTGTGCCGCAGGATCTCTTTTTAAGTTTCTGGGCCATGCCCGGCTGGACCATCTTTCGAGTCCATCCCGTTTGGTATCAGGTGGTTGGCTGGCTCTGCCTCCTGGCCATAGGGGGATTGATGGTCGGCCTGGTAATGCGCTGGAGACTATTCTCCAGGCCAGAATTTCAACCAGAAATCCAGGCATTGGTGGTGTTGGCCGTGGCGGTTGTTGTCGCCATCGGGATTATCCTGGGTTGGAACGCCCTTAGCAACAGCATCGTCTATCGGCAGGGACGGTCGCTTTATGCGGTCATGACCCCCATAGCCTTGTTTTTGATGTTAGGTTGGCGGCAGTTAATTCCACTTGGATGGCGGAAAGTGGGCTTGCTGGGGGCTATCACGCTGTTTTTCCTTTTTGACTCCCTCGTCCTATTTGGCTATATCGTGCCGATTTTCTATTCCCGCTACTGAGTTTCAGCGATGAAAAAACTGGTAACAATTACTTTTCTGAGTGTGGCCCTGATAGGATTTGGCATCATTGTCGCTTTCTGGCTTGATCAGTTGGCTTGCGAAGGCCAGCCCATCAATAACAATGAAGTTCCGACAGAAAGCCAACAAATCTGGGGGGACCAAATTATCAGCCAGAGTTTTGTCGCGCCGCGCAATTATTTAAATCGGGTGGACCTCCTTTTTCAAACCTATCAGCGGCAAAATACCCACGATGTAACCCTGCGGCTGCTTGAAACCCAACCCGATAGTCAAAATCCTCTGGCGGGTCTGGAACTTTTTAAGACGACTTTCAATGCGGCCACCGTAAGCGATCAATCATGGCGAACATTTACCTTTCCCCCAATCAACAATTCTGAAGGAAAAACCTATCTAATTACCTTAGCCTCCCCCGAGTCGGTCGAGGGAAATGCGATCACCGTAGGGGGCATCGAACGGGATATTTTTCAATCAGGCCAAGCTTTTTTGGGTCCGGTACCGTTGCGGGCCGACATTACCTTTCGGGCTTGTTTTCAATTGACGGCCGGAGAAAAATTACAGGTTTTAGCAGATCAAATGACTCGGAACCGTCCTGTAGTTTGGGGTGAAACCACTTTTTATGTCGTTACTGCGGTTATCTATCTGGTATGCTTGGCCGGCTTTTTTTGGCGGTTAACCAGGCTAATACTGGGCTAAATCGGTTGTCCAATTTTCAGGAGAAGAGGGTTGTGTTATATAATGAGGGATACTAAAAACTCGACGGGTAGGGGCTTAAAAGGAGCATATCTTGAATAAGATTGCGGTAGAATTTGTGCGCTTTGTGCTGGAACAGAATCCTAATGCGGCCGATTTTGTGGCGATCTATGATGCAATGTCGCGGGCGGCCTGTGCCCGGTCTTTTCACAATTTAGGACACGAAGAGTTAGCAATGGCCGGAATTTCCTTTTCGCTTTTGGATACAAGCAAACTGGAAGACCTGATCGCCCAGGCGCAAAAGATGAGAATGGCGGATTAGGTTAGGCTGGTTCTGGTTATGGTTTAAAGTCCTCACGATTTTATAAAATTACAATTTTATGATTTTATAAAGTCAGAAACTATCTTACGAAAAGCCTCTATATCTCTATTTTGAGCACTTTCAATCGAATTTTTACCTTTTCCTTCCACTAAAAGTGTGAGAACATCAATTGCCACACCCACCAATTCACTTCGATTTACGGTAAACTGCTCGCTGACCAAAAGATGTAACTTGTTCAGGTTTCTCATTTCTGTTTTGGTTAAATGGACGGTAGTGGGTTTACGCTGAACCTTCTTGGGCGGTCGCCCTAAAGGTTTAACGGTCCGCCGGCTTAATTCCTCTTGCACATCGTAGAGCTGGGCAAAGGTTCCCTGGCCCTCTCGAACTACTTTTTTCTCTGTCATTACCGCAACTCCTCGATTACTTGCTCAACCAATGGCTCGTCAACAATCAATACTTTATTCAGGATGGCGATGGGTAAAATGTTCAAACAAATCACACAAATATCACGCGGCATGCCCCGGCTGTAATTATAGATTCTGATCAAAGCGGCCTCGGTAAAGAGAGACTCCTGGCGTCCGGCCACCATCACCCGGAAATTGATCATAGATCGCGTGTCCTCAAAATGGAGCGGCTCCAACGTTGAGCGAGTGGCCACCCGCGAAGCGAGCGCCCGCTTAAGCCGCAGTTTGTTGCGCAGTTCATTCTGACCAATCAAAACAATTTGAATGAGTTTTTGAGTGTTTGTTTCAAAATTCAACAGTTGACGAATTAGCTCAAATTGGGGACCAATGAGACCCTGAGCTTCGTCAATGATAAGCAAAACATTTTTATCATCCCGAAACGCCTTGATTAAAAATTCCTCAAAAGCGGCTAATTGGAGCAGTTTACTGCGTTTGGGACTCAGGTTAAATTCAGCGCAAATACTTTTGAGAAACTGAAAATCTGAGGGGAAAAGCGGTGTTGGGATATAGGCCGTATGATAATCCGCCCGATCCCGATAGACCTGATAAAGACGGCGGGCAATGGTGGTTTTGCCCACGCCCACATCGCCAAAAATAACCGAAAGACCCTGTCGTTGTTCAATAGCGTAAGTGGCTTTAGCCAGAGTGGCTTTGTGCTGGAGAGAAACGTAAAAATAACGCGGGTCGGGCGAGAGCGAGAAAGGGGCCTCTATCAGCCCCAGCGGACTCAAATCGAGCATTAAGAAGATACCTCCCCTACAAACGTGGGCGTAATTATAGCACCTACCCCCCAAAATTACAAGTAACTCTTGACATTTTATGTAGATATGTTTATAATCCTGGATAGTACGGCCTGGAGTAAAGCTAATTTTGGGTGATAACAGCCTAAATTAGCTTGCCACGGAGATAGAAAAAGAGGCCCGTTGCCGCGAGCCTCTTATTCTGAAGGTTTAGTTGTTTTCGATTTTGTTCAGAGTGGTTGCCGCCATCTGAACCGCCATCCGAGGCAGTTTTGTCATTTCTACCTCATCGCTCTTTCTGGGGATAAATATACCATAAAGAGGTGAGTTCTGTCAAGTTCACAGGCCGACCTTGATTCAACTATATTAAGAAATTAACCCAAGAGTGCTTTGTTGCTCAATGTTTGAGACAATGAAAATCGCTTTTGGTTAAACTTTCCACAAAGGTCCGGTCATGTCTGACCTGTCAATCCATCCGGTATATTTAAGCGCCCGAGCGGCCATTGTGGCCCCAGAGCGAGCCGTTCCGGTAACGCTCTATTCCGCCCAAAAATGGTTACCCCGACTCGGCCCCGAACGCTGGTGTCTGGTAATTCTGCTACGTGGTTTGTGTGTTGATGCCCCCCGGCGCAGCGATGGCACCAAGCGCGTCACGTGCAGTTGGCGTGAGCTGGCTGAAATGCTCGATGTCCACGAAGAGACAGTCGCCAGTTGGTTAAAACATCAGCCCATCCCCAATGATAAACCCTGGCGTAGTATTATTCCTAGTGACGAAAAAGCTAAATATCTCGCCCTTTTTATTCCCCGCATCCGCTATGCCTACGAAACGTATAACGGCAAAACGCGCCGCGTGGGGTTTTTGCTTGAAATCCTCATGGAAGACCCGGTTGTGCCCGAGGACGAAGCGCGATTGCAGCAACAGGTAGAATTGCTGCGGCTGCAACAGGGCGAATTGGGCCTGGACACCTATCGCATTGCTCCTGCCGTAAAGGGTGACAACCTGGATTTACCCAAAATATCCGCCAATTTCCATGAGCCGCAAAAAGCCGATTTACCTTATGTAAACCAAAAGAATTTAGAATTACCAGGTAGGGCTAATCCGAAGCAAGTTGATTTACAAAAACCCCTTGTTAATCCAGACAATTCCGATTTACTGCCTGCTGTGAAACAAAATAATCTCGGCTTAGATAGTTATGTAAATCTACCCTTTTCAGATTTACCCCCCCGTAAATCGGCAGAATCCAGCAAGAACGTTAACGAACTTGACATATTAATTAAACAACTCAGAAGAGCAAACTTAAACAAAAACAATCGTCGCTCTATTTTAGATCCCATTGTTCATTTGACTGAAGATTTATTGCAAGATCATCATTCAGGGGCCATGTTTTATAAAATGCTTATTGCTTTATATCCTGAACGTTTGGATTTGTATATGGCAGCGATTCAAGCCGCGTTGGATGCGGCTGAAGGAGACCCTGAAATCAATCAAGGGGCGGTTTTTGTCCGCGCCCTTCGGGATTTTGCTGATGAGGCCGAAGTAGATTTAGGCTTAAGGCAACCCTCGGAACGGGAGTTGGAGAATTCGGAATATGAGGCGGTGGGAACCCAGGTTCCCAATCCAACCACTTCACTCCCCGCCTTGACCCCGCCTTCGGTCAATGAAGCCATTTGGGCAGAAACGCAATCGGTGTTACGTCCCCAAATGACGCGGGCCACTTATGATACGATTATTCAAGGAACGACACTTTTGGGCCGTGAAAATGGTAATTACATTGTCGGGGTGCAAACGGATATGGCCAAAGATTGGCTGGAGAATCGGTTACGAGATATTGTGCGCCGTGCTTTGTCAAATGTGATTGGGGTAACGGTAAATGTGGAGTTTAGATTGATGGATGTAGGTAAATAACCTATAATACTATCAATAGTTTCTTGTATTTTTATTTGGTCGCAGTATAGGAATTAATTATGGTCGTTGTAACCCTAGCCAATCTCAAAGGTGGTTCGGCTAAAAGTACCACCACGTTTAATCTGGCGGGAGTCTTAAGTGAAGCTGGGTTTCGAGTCTTGTGTATTGATATTGACCCCCAAAAAACGTTGGGCGAAGCTTTTTTTGGGGTCTATGCCGGCCAAACAGCCTTGTCAACCGTGTTAATTGAGGATGGATTGATTGGCACAACGGTTCAGGCGACTAATTTTGCCAATCTGCAAATCATTCCGGCTGACGATGGTCTAAAGGCGATTAAAAGCGGCCAGACCCAAATTGAAGGCGGTGAATTAAGACTGCGGAGCTGCCTGACTCGCATCAAAGCCGATATTGACCGAACTAATAATATCAACCAAATAGATTGGATTTTGATTGATTGTCCTCCCAGTTTGGATAGATTGACCATGAATGCGCTGG
This sequence comes from Anaerolineales bacterium, assembly GCA_015075405.1. Classification (GTDB taxonomy): domain Bacteria; phylum Chloroflexota; class Anaerolineae; order 4572-78; family J111; genus DSQQ01. The sequence continues at coordinate 306,229 of JABTUK010000005.1, read as the reverse complement.
CGGCCAGTGATTACGTTCTGATCCCTGTTGATCCCGGTGCGGGGGGGCGCGGTGCGTTGGGAGATACAATTGAGTATGTTCAATCAGCTCAACGTTGGTACAACCCTACGCTAAAAGTGTTGGGACTGTTAATTAACAACACTGATCCTCGCACCGTTTATGATCAGGCTACCGAAGAAGTGGTCCGAGAAACATACGGAGAACTTGTCTTTAAAACCATTGTGACTGCTTCGGTGCGGGTGCGAGAGTCATCGGAAGCCCAGGTTCCGTTGGTCTATTGCGAAGGTTCAGAATTTGTGCGTTATGCCGACATGTACCGTGCCCTGAGAAAAGAAGTGCTGCAACGAACCGGCTGGCAAAGGGGGATGAATGGCCAAGAGAAAAATTAACATTCAGCGTAACCTGGGAACAAGGACAACTCTGCTGGAGCAGACTGCCCCAGAGAGTGTGATTGATCAATTGACCTCGACTATGTCTGGAGTAGACATTGGCTTTCGTCCCACCGATCAGAGAGTGTATGAAATAAATCTGGATCGCATCACTCCTGACCCTACCCAACCCCGCCATTTACTGCCCCATGATTTGAGGAAAGCTGTCCACGAAAAAACTATCTCGCCGGCTGAAGCCATGCAAGAATTGGTTTTACGAGCAGAGAGGGGGGATACGGTCGCCCTTTTGATTTTGGGTGCGCGGCAAAAAGGCCCCGTTGAAGAAGAGGATGAAATTGTTGAAGATACCGGCTTATTTGCCTTAGCTCAATCTATTCAAGAAGTCGGTCTGCGCCAGCCCCTCAATGTTTATCGTATTGATGACCCGGATCAGCCTGATCGGACCGCTTATCGTCTGGGCGAAGGAGAACGGCGTTTCTGGGCGCATCATCTTTTGGTACAGCGCGGTTATTCCGAATTCAATAGTGTAAAATGTATCGTTGAAACACTGCCAGAAGATGAAGAAATTATTCATCAGCGCCAGGAAGCGGAAAATGCAGCCAGGGTTGACTTGCCGGCCTTGGCTCGGGCGCGCTCCATGCAGCGGATTAAAGAGCGGTTAAATATGGAAATGAGAACCCGCGTTCCCGGCGAAAATACGATTAAGTTGCCTGGGTCACGGGAACTAGAAGTTATGGTAGGACAAAGAGTTAAGAGCTTTACCGGGCGAGCCATTGGCGACCGAATGGTTCGTTACTACCTGGCCCTTTTGAATTTATCCCCAGCAGCCCAAGATTTGGTCGAAGCGGCTCAACTTACTGAAAAGCAACTGCGCCCCGTGATGAGACTATCTACTGACGCCGAGCAGTTAACCATGATTCAACGGATTGTCGAAGAGAAATGGAGTGGACGCAAAGTTTTGCAAGAAGTGACGGCGCCTTCTTTACCCAAAACAGCCTTACGCGAAGTGGCGCAGACAACAGTCGAACAGCGGTTTGAAAAACGAGTTCTCGATGCGGCCAAGACGATTCACTCACTGTTGTCGTTACCACCGGAAAACTATGAGGATGCTGTTATTGCTTTGGCGATGCGGGCCAAAGATGCAAAAACAAGACAGGCTTTGCAGGCGCTCCGGCAAACTCTGGAAGAGGTGCTGTTGAAGGCGGAAGATTTTGCCGAGTCGAATATCGTCGAAGTATCCCTACTGGCGGTTATCCCTCCCCTTGACGCTCTGAAACGCCATTTACCCGCCGAAAAAGTTGAAATCTTTGAAGCGGAAGTATTAACCGGAAGCCAGATTCTGGAGCAGCTTGTGACTTGGCGGCAGAGCGACGGCGTTCTGGCCAGCCGTCTGGAACCCTTCTTCAATCAAATTGAATTTGATGCTGAGGCCCTGCGGGCCGGGGAACCCATGCCGCTCCCCCGGCTTCAAGGAGAGAAAAAAGCCAATTACGGCGAGGTGATGATTTACCAGGTTGAGGCGGGTGTTTCGGTTTATTGGGCGCACGAACTTTTGGTAAGAAGAGGAGAGAGCCAATTTAAGCTGATGAAAGCAGAAATTACGGGTGTTACCGTAGTTGATGAGGACTAAAATGGGAACCTGGGTTCCCATTTTTTGTTTTCCCCTGTTGAGCTGTACTACCGAATAATTCCCCGAACAATTACTTGCCCTTCTTGCCATTCGGCCGAAGTGAAACGCACCGGCAGCAAATCCGCTCGTCGCAGTTGAACCTGAATTTCATCTTCAATCGCCTGCCGAATTGGCCCAGGCACGGGTAAGCTTAACTCCAAAATTTTGACTTGCGGCAACCCTTCTGCCAATGTGATATGGGCTTTACCCCCCACATAAACGCGCAGGCCGGCGATCGTTGCATCTCCCTCTCCAGTCACATAGGTAGGAGTGATTTCTACTTTTGGGTTGGCAAAAGGAATTTGGGGGTAACGGCGTAGATACCAGGTAATGGTCTGCTCTGCTTCCAATTCCGTCAAAGTGACCTGCCAGGTTTCGCCCGAATGATCCCCAGAGTGGATATAATTCAACAAGGTCTCAATTTCCGGGTCTCTGACGGGATCAACCACGTATGGCGCTGGCATAGCTAAAAGCAAATCGGCCCAGGCAAAAAGATTGGCGGCAATAAGCACCGCCGCAATCAAAAAATTGAAGCGAGTCAAGAAGGGTTTTTTCATTCTTTTACCTTAACAAGAGTTGCAGTCCGGTAATACCCATAGGTACGATGGCGATAAGGCAAAGCATGGCCCAGATTGCCACACTTCTATCAGAAAGAATAAAATCGGACTTTGCCGGTTCACGATGAGATAGATTATCAAGTTCGACATTTTGCGTTATCGAACGTCCTGCCCATAAAGCTGCCAGGCCCAAGATAATGAGCAAGGCCAGTGTTGTTCCAGCCATAGACAACCCTAGAATATCAATCTCCGGTGGAAGCGGGCCGAAAAACTTCGCTCCGGCTAAAGTAATAACCAGCAGGGAACCTCCATTCCATAGGGCATGCAATCCCACCGCCAGACCAAAACGGACCAGCCAGTTGCGCCACGCGCCTGGCTCATTTCGTAAAACGCCGCGCCAGCCCAAAGCAACCAGACCGGAGCCAAGCGGATGAATGGCTCCACCCAAAGCCCGAATCACTAAAATGCCGGCCCAGAAGTAAAAGCCAAAGCCGGCGTAAAGCACATTCTCTACGGCGGCAAAGCCAACACCCGCCATTGCTCCAACCAGAAAAGCATCTCGGCGGGAGAGATGACCAACCAAAGGTAAGGTTACTAAGGGCTTGGCTAATTCTTCGGCCAAGGGGGCGATAATCGCCAATTGAACGAGCAGAAAAATAAAACCAGGTTCAGTAACAGCCGCCGCAATATTTTCTCCGGCCAAAGCAATAACTAAATCTTCAATCTGGGCAGTCACAATCTCAGCCAGATTAAGCACCAGGGCCAGTACCATCAATGGCAATATTATTTCCAGAATCAGAGCCACCAATACGCCGATCGTGGCTCCCCCAGCCAAAGCCACCAAACCTCGTCGCCAGGTCAAACCAGCCGCGTTTTGATGGGTAAACCATGAAACAGCCAGTAAAGGGGGAACCGCAGCTCCAACGACCAGCAAGGGCGGAAAAAGCAGTCCGGCGGCGAAATTGCTTTCTGTAACAAATAAACCAAGGACAACACATACACCAAAAAGACCGGCCATTGCCCAAACCGGAGGCAAGTTTAGTGGTCTGGAAGTTTTTCCTTGCAGTGATTGCAGACTATGCCAGAGGACTATTCCCCCGGCCCCGACCGTAATGGCTATCAGCGTAAATCCACCTAAACCAACTCGAACTCCCTCAGTAGCGCCTTCGGCGACCACTATCAAAATCATGCAGAAAAAACCTAGGGCCAAAGGCAGGCCGGGCAAAAACAGGAGCAGCCCTGCGGCAGCAATGGCTCGTTTTATTTGCTTGGATAAAGGCTCTTCGATTGGAGATTGCATGTCACTCCCAAGTTTCTAATACTTCATACCAGGCTTTAATATTTTCAAGTTTTCGTTCCACCAGTACTGCTATAACGACCAGCGACAAACCGATAAAACCGAAAACAATCCATTGGTTGACCGAGCGCAGGGAGTTGACCAATTGCCCTACCGTCGCCAAAATCACGGCTACCATCCCCGCATACAAGAAGCGACGCATCCGGCGGGCGCTGCCCCACCATAGCGCCGAAAATCCTTCTGAGCCTAACAATAGCGCATAGGTCCACCCGAATAAAAGCGTTTGCCAAAAAAGCGAGCCAAGCAGCAAGACCATAGCCGTGTAATCAAGCCAACGGGCGGGAACCTTATTACCCCGCTGCCACTCCAGATAGGCAATGGCTAACAAATAGCAACCGGCGGGAATAGCATACCATTGAATATTCTCCCAGCGCTGCACATAAAAAGCATGCAGTATCCAGGCCGCCAATAACATTCCAATTGCGGCGTAGCCCCAGCGCAACCGGCGATAGGTAAACGCAGCCGCAACATACAGCAGCCCCAAGAGGGACAATACTCTGACCACCATCTGAATTATTGCCAACTCGACGGTTTCACGGAATGGTAAACCGATCATCGCTCTGATGGTCCAGCCAACCACGTCTAACCCCAACCAGGCCGTGAGCAGCAGTATGCCACCCGAAAAAATTAAACTAAACCTTTGTAGAGGCAATTCCCAAATGACAAGCCAGGAACGCAAAGTTCTATTTTCCGGCAAATTTTGACGAATCCAGCTTAGCCCATAACCAATCACACCATACAACAAAGCCAACCCCGCTAGAACTGCCGGTAGCTCTTCAATTGGACCTTTCAAAGTGGATAACCATTGAACCAAAGCTACTACCCCTAGAGCGATACTTACATAAGGCAGCCAGGCTGACACCCAAAACGAAGCCAGTGTGGCCAGAATAAGCGCGTGCACCAGAGTGACTATCATTCCTACAGAGGTTGCGCTCAGGCTGAAGACCTGCCCACAGATTATGTCAAATAAAACGATTATGTAAAGTGGCCGGGACCACCCTTTGAAAAACCAACTTAAGGAGAGCGGCGACCCTTCTTGTCTATACCGCTCAATAAACAGGGCAACTCCCGCTGTAATGAGGGTAACTGGCAGAAATCTGTACCACGCCCAGGGCGGGTAACGCCACCAGCCCAACTCCTGCAAGTAATAAACGGCGGCCAGATGACCAGCTATAAATAGCGCAAATAGCCAGACTCGCAAGCGGAAGCGATAAATTGCCCAGCCAAACAGCGGCATCAACAGCAGGAAATTCAAGGCCGACAGCCCCGCTCTGAACTCGGTAAAGAAAGGACTGGCAACGGCTAGACCAAACCCTAAGGCATAAAACGGCAAGCCCCACCACTGCAAAAAGCGACTCGCCAACACCGCCAGCCATTGGCCTGGCCGGCCCCAGGGGAAATCCCGATACTCGCCCAAACGACGATCCAATCCCCAGCCCAGCATCAGGGCAGCCAGAGCGCCCGGAAAGAGGGCCAGTCCGTAATACTCCGGCGATAAAGCTGACTTTTGCAAGCCCATGGCATAAGGCACAATAGCCAGGGCGCTGGCCGGGGTGAGAAGCAACGGCTGCTGCAGCCAGAAAGCCGTGATGGCGTAAAGCAGAGCCGCTGCGCCGTAACCCCACAATGCCCCTGTTTGGTCTTGACTCGACGGAGGCAGGCTCAAAGCAACCAAAGCAAACCCCATGGTCAAGGTCGCGGTGGCATAGGCGTCGAGCTTAACCCGGCGCAGCGTCCAGGCCAGAGCCAGGTAAATCGAAGCTAAGCCGATTAACCACCAGCCCTGGCGATTACCGGCCACGCTGGCTTCATTCAATGCCAATAAAAGGGATATCGGGGCAAGGACCGCTGCCGGGTAAACCCACAAGGGTTGTTTGAACAGGCGCGCTGAAAAGAGCAGCAGCAGGGCGTCGAACAGAAGCGCCAGCGCCAACAGCGGGGTGTCGTGAGCTACCAGCATCGTCCCCACAATCAGCGAGCCGTAACCCGTCAAATAGGCGGGCAGGGCGTAACTTGAAGCTGCGGCTGGCTGAGGAGCCATGCGCTTGAGCCACTGCCCGGCTATTAGTCCCAACGGGCCAAAAGTTAACAGCATCAGGCCATAATGCTCGTGGCGAGCCTGGGGCAGCAGCCAGGCCAACAAATAGACGCACCAGACGGGCAGCAGTCCCAAAGCCGGATAGAAAAACCTGGTTTTCTTGAGGGGAGAAAGCGCCTCCTCCGGGTATCTGACCAACGAGCGATGATCCAGGACAGCCGCCAGCGTGTACAGGCCAATAGCCAGAGCAAAGGTGAACCGGCTGGTGTCCACATCGGCAACGCCCCATAAAAGCGAAAAAGGCAAAAGGACATGGGCAACAATTTTTGAGGGACGGATGTAATGGGCAGGGGTAAACTGGCGCAGGGCTAAAGCGGTCAAATAAAGCGCCCAGGCCAGAATAACCCAGCTCAGGGCAAATCCGGGGACGGTGGGCCGGTAGCTGGTGAACCAGCCCAGGTTGGTCAGAATGGTCCACGGCGCAAAAATCAGCAGCGCTGCCAGCCATGCAAAACGAGCCTGGCGGAATAATCGCGCCGATAGGGCATACAGGCCGACCACCACCAGCAACCCCACGACCGCCCAAATTTGCTGGATGCGCCCACCGCCCAACAACCACAAATTGCGAACGAGCGCCAGGCCAACTGCTTCGCCAGAAACAATCCAGCCGGCCGCCAGCAGGGGACGCCGGAACAGTCGCCAAGTTAATCGGAAAAATGCCTGATGACGATGAGACAGGTCGGTGTGTTGGCGTGACCGGAGCCAGAATAAAGCGCGTTCAAGCAGAATCAGAACCAGCGCCATCAACGCCACCGAAGCCGCCGACGAGCCGCGTCCATGGCTGTAATTGATGACCACAAAGCCCCCGGCGGCGACGGCCAGCCAGACTGCCAGGTGTCCCCACCGTTCCTTGTAGGTTCCCCAGGCATAGAGGCTATAAGCCAGGGCTAATAGCAATTGCGCCGCCGCGCCCCACAAACGCATCGGGTCTGTCCAAAGCGCGTCAAATAAAACAGCGTTGACGGGGCGAAGATAAATCTGGCCGAGTAGAAATAGGGTCAAAACATGCGCCGTGAGATAAAGCGGCAGCAGAAAGGTGTGGGTAAACACCGGCGACTTTCGCCGCTCGGTCCACAATCCGGCCAAAAAATAAGCGGCAATGAGCAAAGACAGCCCAAACCCCACCGCATCGAGGGAAAGGTGCAGCCGATTTAGCGCGAAAATGTAACCCCAGGCTAGCACTGGCCCGGCGGGGGCCAGTTCCAAAGATTGTCTCTGGCTGATGGCGTCGGCCAGGTAGAGGAAACCGGCCAGCAGGAGGGTTAGACCGGGGGTGAAGCCAGCGGGCGCGATGATAAAGGCAGTGATAGGCGCAGCCACACTGACCAGCAGACCGGCCAGGTACCAGGGCCAGCGATAAGACTGATTGGCCCGGGCCAGCCGGTAACTGAGCATCACTAGTCCCCAGGCCAACACCGCCAGAGCCAGAGGCAAACTAAAGTCAAGCGGGCGGCGATTGGCAAAGAGCAGCCACATCCAGAGGGGCAGCGGCCAGGCCGTAAACCAGTGAAAAATGGATTTACCCCATTTGCTCTTTGAGGTAAAACCGGGCTGGCTTTGGTAAGCCAGGCGAGCGCCCCAAGCAGCTAAGCCCAGCCAGTTGCCGAGCGTGTAGGCTAAAGCGTCGCCATTGTAAGGGAACAGGGGCGGCAGCAGAGCCAGCGCAGCAATAATATAACCGGAGACGACAATAGGATGGGCGGCGTTATTTGAGTTTGGGAACCGGGTTCCCAGATTGAGCGCAACCAAAAGATGAACAATTGCCAGGGAAGCCCAGCCCACGCCCAGTTGCGAAATGTTTAAATCCAGTTCGGCCATGCCAAAGGTAACGGCTGAAAGAGAGAACAGCGAGGCGGCGTAAAGGGTGCGGGGTTGTCGCCATAACCAGGCGGCCAGGATGACCGCGCCGGCCAAAACAACATGAGTACTGGCCGCCGCCGCGCCGTTGGTAATATCGGTCAGGGACCAGAGGGCAGCGGCGATGAGCAGCGCCACGCCCCAGCCGGTGGCAGTGCGTCCGTGGCCGTGCAGGATAGGGTCATCTTGGCGGGCCAGCAGTTTGTGACCGGCGACGAAATAGAGCGGCGTCAGCAGGGCCAGGCCCAGGCCGTGCCAGGCCGGATTGACGCCGGCGTGATAAAAAACGGCTGCCTGGGCCAGATACATGGCGACAGGCAAAGCAATGGCGGCCAACAAGCCCAGGCTGCGGCTGCGATAGTGAATAGCGCCCCAGGCAAAAATAAAGCCGCCCAGCCACCAATTTATAGTTACGGTGAAATGGAGGGTGTCGTAGGCGTCGTGTCCAACATACCGCCAGCCAAAGGTTAGCGGCATGAGCACGCCCACGGTCAGGAGGGAGAGGTAGCGGAATGGCTCGGCAAAAAGCTGAGACGAGGCGAAGCGAGTGGGCTGTTGTTTTTCCAGGGTAGTCGCCAAAACGATGAGACCGAGCGCCAGACCGGACAGGCTGGCGGTTCGCCAATCGAGGGAGAGGCCGAAGGCCTGGTGCAGAATTTGGACAAGCGCCAGGGCAGTGCTTCCGGCGGCTACGCCGACCAGGAAGCCAAAGAAGCGGCTGCGAATGATGAGGGTCGCGCCCACATAAGCCATCAGGCAGATGAGTGAGGTGATGAGCCAGAAAGACGGCCAGAAATCCGGCGAAATATGGAAATTGACATAGATGGTGTAGAAATCTATGGGAATGAGCAGCGCGGCGATGGCGCTCAGGGCAATGCCGGAGCGATAGAGCGGTGTTTTGGTACGGACGTACCAGCCCAGGGTAAAAAAGAGCGCGGTAAAGCCGGCCGGGATGGCCACCCGCAAAGGCGCTGAAAAGTCTTTCCAGCCCCAGACGACAAAGGAGAGGGCAGCGGAGAAGAGCAAAAAGATACCGAGAAAGAGCAGCGCTTGCAAGGTTCGCTCGGAGAGGAGGGTGCGCCAGAGCCGGTCTCGGAGAGGGGGAGCAGGGGAGCGGGGGGGCGGGGGGGCAGGGGAGATATGAGGAGCGGATTCGGACTCCTGAGCAGGTTCGCTTTTGAGCAGGACATCAGGTACGGACTCACTGGGCGGTTGGCTGATGGGTTCAGGGGCCAGGCGGAGGCCCAGGTTGATTTCCAATAGGTCTTTTTCGGCCTGGAGCGGGGTCAGAAGTTGAGTTTCGGCGGCTGGGGTGGTGAAGCTGTGGTTTTGGCGCAGATAGGCTGCGGCTTCGAGTAGGAAATTTGTGAGGTCCAGCCGGTCGGCCTCGGTTTGTGGGTAGTCGGGGCGAGGGTAGTCCTCCAATTGTTCAAGGAGGTCATCTACCTGCCGGGTAGTCTGGTCAACCAACGGTTGGGTAATGGAGGGGTCAATCAGACCGGCAGCCAGCCATTCACCGATTTTTTGAAGTAAAGCTTCCCGATGGAACAGTTCGGGCCAGGCCCGGCGAGCTTCTTCCGGGGTGAAGGGGGGCAAACGCAGCTTAAGGGCAATTTCCAACTCGCGCAGGCGGGTGATATATTTTTGCCGGATGAGTTTAAGGTCGTAAGGTCTGACTCCTAAGCCTGCCCACCACGTGTCAATTTCAGCTAAAAGCCACTCAATCCGGTCCAGTTCTTGGATTAAAGCGGGGTCGCCGCTGAATTGGCAAACGGGGCAGGGTTGAAGAGGGTCATAGGTTGGTTGAGCGCAATTTGGACAAGGCATAGGGTTTTTCAGTAAAGGGGCGCAGAGTCGCAAGGTAGCAGGGTCGCAGGTTATCTTATAAGAGTCGGTTGGCGAGTTTATATTTTTAGTATCAGTGGATCCAAATTTGAGGAGCCAGCACGCCCACGTGCGGCGGTGTTCGGCGCGTGGGCGTGCCTCACTCCTCGGAAAATTGGATCTACTTGAGTATATCAGTTCATCAGTTAGAAATCACCTATCAAAAGTTAGGTCAATAGCGCATAATTTGCCTAGAATATCAAGGCGTATAGATAATTTATCATACTTCTCAGGCCGAGTCAAGAGGGTAAGTCAACATCTTTTCGATAGGCCAAACTTTTGGCTGATAAAGAATCGTGCTAAAATAGCGCGTCTGATGCCTGTCAGCGCCAAAGTTTGTCGGCGGCGCTGATTTTTATTGTCATTGGATTGAGGCGTATTTATGGTAACAGTAGAAAAGACGGGGTCGGGTTTGGTCATTACAGCCAACAAAACGCTGCCCTGGTTTGCCCGGCCCTACTATTTTTGGAACAACCTGCTGGATCGAGTTAGCGAGCTGTGGTCTTATCGGGAACTGGTCCGCAATTTGGTGATACGGGATTTGAAGGTGCGTTATCGCAACTCAATCTTGGGGGTATTATGGTCGTTAGTCAACCCACTGCTGATGATGCTGGTTTTTACGATTGTTTTCACGGTTATTGCGCCCACCACCGATATTAAAAAGTTTCCGGTCTTTATTTTGTGCGGTATTCTGCCCTGGAACTTTTTTTCTTTTTCGGTGATTGGTTCGATTCGCAGTATTGTAGATAATGCGCCGTTGGTGAGCAAAGTTTATTTTCCACGCGAGGTTTTGCCTATCTCGATGGTACTGGCCAATCTGGTGAATTTTCTGATTGCGCTGGTGGTTTTATTTGCCTTCATCCTGGTTTTTCAAATTCCGTTGACTCGCTGGGTGCTGCTTTTGCCGCTGGTGATTTTAATGCAGCTCATTTTTGTCATTGGGGTCGGGCTGATTATGGCTACGGTGAATGTGTTTTATCGAGATACCCAGGTGATTATGGAAGTGTTGATGCAAGCCTGGTTCTTTTTGACGCCCGTTTTTTATCCGGGTGATATTTTGCCGCGCAATTATGAGCTGTGGGGAGTCAGTTTTGATGTCTGGCGCTGGATGAATATTCTCAACCCGATGGCTTCGATTATCGCTACCTATCGGGTTATTTTGTATGGGACGGGCAATGGCGGCGCGCCGCCCGAATTATATTTTTTCATCCGCACCTTGCTGACGGCTATCGCTATTTTGGGGATTGGTTCTTTTATATTTTATCGTTACAGCCGCACGTTTGGCGAGGAAGTTTAGGGCGATGAACAACCAGGTGATTAGTTTTGAAAATGTTTCCAAACGGTTTCGGCTGCTCAAGATTCCCCGCCGGGCTTTTCAGGAAGTGTTTGTGAATATCTTCAACCGGGAGGCGCGGGGCAAACATTATTTTTGGGCTTTGCAGGAGGTCAGCTTTTCAATCAAAGCGGGTGAGACTGTCGGACTTTTGGGGGCTAATGGCTCCGGCAAGAGCACGATTCTTAAATTGATTAGCCGGATTATTGACCCCGATACGGGAGTGATTAAAGTAGCGGGTCGCTTGTCGGCCTTATTGGAGTTGGGCGCGGGCTTTCATCCTGATTTAACCGGGCGGGAAAATATCTATCTGAATGGGTCAATTTTGGGCTTGAACCGGCGGGCGATGGATCGTAAACTGGATGATATTATCGGCTTTGCCGGAATTGGTGAGTTTATTGACACGCCGGTGCGCAGCTACTCGTCGGGCATGCAGATGCGGCTGGGTTTTTCGGTAGCCATCCATGTCGAGCCGGAAATTATCCTGGTGGATGAAGTGCTGGCCGTGGGCGATTACAGCTTTCAACTCAAATGTTTGGAGCGGATTCGCCAACTGCAAAAACAGGGGGTGACCATTCTGTTTGTGTCCCACGATTTTGAGGCGGTGGAGAGTTTGTGCAGCCGGGCGATCTGGCTGGAGCAGGGTCGTCTGCAAGGGGATGGGGATGTGGGTGAAATTCTGGCCGAGATGAGAGCCAGGTATCATTGGGATGGCAAACAAAAAATTGCCTCGGTTAAAGAGGCAATTTCAGAACTGGACGAGTTGATGATTTAGGCTTACTGGGGCGGAATGAGATTGACTAAGGCTTCCACATCTTTGGCTTGAGCCGGATTTTCCTGGGCGAAACTCTCTAAATCGCCCAAAATCCTTTTGAATAGTAAAGCTTGTTCTTCTTCAGGCAGAGCGCCAATTGTCTCCATGCCTTGCGCTACCTCGGCTTTAGTTTTATCCACTTGATTGGTGGCCAGGTAAACCAGCATCCGGTAAAAATGAGGGGTGGGGCTAGTGGGCGAAAGCTCAATCGCTTTGTCGAACGACTCCAAAGCTTGCTCAAACTGGCCGGTTTTGTAGCGGGCATAGCCCAAACTTTGATAAGCCTGGTGATATTTGGAAAATCGGCTGATGGCAGCCTCGTAATCGCTAATGGCGGCCTCGTAGTTGCCCATAGCGGTGTAGGTTTCACCCCGCAGATAGTAGGTGTCGGCTTTGGAGTCATCGAATGAGATAGCAGCGGCAAAAGCTTCAAGGGCTTTGTCATATTCGCCCTGTTGATGGTAGATACGGCCAATATTGCCATGGGCGCGGTAGCCAAAAAAGAAAGGGGCCAGCTCAAAAGATTTCCTTAAATCGGCAATGGCCTGGTCGTATTTTTTCTGCAAGCCGTACACACGGCCCCGATTGTAATAGGCGGGTGGGTAAAGGGGATCAGCCTCAATAGCTTTGGTATAGTCGGCGATAGCTTGTTCAAGTTTCCCCTGGTCGGTTAAGATGGTTCCGCGAGCGTCGAGCGCACGAGCATTGAGCGGGTCTAAGGCCAGCATTTCATTAAAAGAATTCAGCGCTTCTTCATACGCGCCTGCTTGGTAATGGCCCAGTCCTGTTTCAAATAAGGTATTTAAAACCGCTTGGTCAGGCGAGGTTGTTTGAGGTTTAACCGGCGAGACAGGCGATACCGGCGAGTTGGCAGAATTTGAGATCACTGGCAACGGTACAGTGGCCCCCGCAGCGGTAGGGGCAAGTGTAGGCGCAGCTACTTCATTAGAGCTAGGGGGTCTGGTGAAAAAATAGATCGCGATGATGGCTGCGACAGCAAGGACAAGCCCTAAAGCAATCATCCCTTTGGTATTAAACGAATTAGAATTACCCGGCCCATTATCCTTGGTGTTAAAGTTGGTCACTAGCATATTCCTGAGTAAATAGGTTTGATAAAATTTTAGCAGGTTTAGGACAAAGGGCAAACCGGGTGGCAATGATACTTGTCTAAACTGTTGAAAACAAACCAATTTCAAACTTCACCGTGTTAAAATACAGACAGTAAACAGTAAAAAGCTGCATAAATAACCCACAGGTAGTATTGATAATCCAGGATTTCTGCGCTATGCTGATGTCAACTTAAACGAGTGAATCCCCAAACTCAATTTTTATTTACATCATTTTGGAGGTAAAAGGTAATGAAAAAATTTCTCGCCCTACTATTGATTTTGGCTTTGCTGTCTTTTGGAGTCAGCAGTGCCCTGGCCCAAGAGGGCACAGAAGAGTCGCCGCAGGCTGAGGAGACGACAGAACCGACGGCTGAACCAACTGTACCAGAGCCAACCACAGAACCGACGGCTGAACCAACTGTACCAGAGCCAACCACAGAACCGACGGCTGAACCGACTGTACCAGAGCCAACCACTGAGCCGACCGCCGAGCCGACATCTGAACCGACTGTACCAGAGCCAACCACTGAACCGACAGCCGAGCCGACCGAAGCTCCGGTAGCAACTGTAGAACCGACGGCTGAGCCCACGGTTGAAGTTACCGTTGAAAGTGCGGGCGAGCTTGGATCCCAAACGCTAACTAATATTCCGTTTACCAGTAAAGTCGCGGTGATGGATATTAGCGGCTCCGGGGCCAACTTCTCCATCTCGTACTTTGATGATAGCGTTTCTGGGGGTGGTGCGCGTGGTGCCACCACCAATCTGGATCTCAGCGCCTTCCAGATGAGATTGATTGACCAGGCGACGGATGGGAACATCACCGGTAGTAATCCACTCAAAGGGTCGGCCATCCTGCAAAGTAATAATCCGCTGGCTTCCGTAGTTTTCTTTGGCGGTAAAGGCGCTGGGGGTTATCGTCAGTATGAAGCGTATGACTCGGGTGGTGTAATTGAGCCTGGTACTAAGTTTTTCCTACCTAATGCTTTTCACGATACACCGGCATCGGGACGATTGCTCAACAGCGAAATTGCCATCATGAACACCGACTCAAGCTCGAATGCAGTCGTATCTGTTTTCTTTGTGACGGATAACATTACGTTGCCTGATATAACAATTAAGCCAAACTCAACCTACTATCTCAATTTGGATGATCAAAATAATCTCAGCCCTATTCGTCAGCCAGCGGTGTTTACTTCCAAAAATGGCCAAGGGATTTTGGTTCTATCCACTCAATATAGTTTTGGAGGCGGCAAGCCTTTCTTTGTAACAAAGACAGCGGGTTTTAAGGCTTCTGATGCTTCCGACCGGCAATATCTGCCGAGTATTCTATCTCGCCTCAGCAATGGCTTTAGTGTGGTTCATTTTATCCAAAATATTGGCACTTCTCCGGTCAACATCCAAATTGACTACTTCCCAGATCCTGGTCAGAAGGCGGTTGCGCCAAAGACAGGTACGATTCAACCGAATCAAGTTTTCTCGGTGAACCCCCGTGATGGTGCGAGCGTCTTGCCAACGGGTTGGGTAGGCGCTGCTTTGGCTCGGGTGACCAGCGGTCCTCCCACTATTGTTGCCTTTACCAACCAAGTTAATGCTAAAACCGGAAACAGTTCCGGCGTTAATGGGCGCAGTGCTAACACTACCTCAGACAAAGCTTTTTGTCCGTATTTCATCAGTGGCATGCCGAAGTTTGGCAAGGGTAACCGTAGCGCTGCCCTCCAACTACAAAATGTTTCTGGTCTAAATGGTCAACAGTTCAGAGTAACTTTCCTGGCGGGAAATGGCTCTCCAAGTTCGGTCAACCCTGCTGCTCTTACCACTGTTGCTTTGAATGATGGTCAAAAGGCAGGCTATAATGCTCGTCTTGCTCAGATACCTGGCGGCCCCCCTGCCAACTGGTATGGCTCAGTTCTGATTGAGGCTGTAACCCCTGGTACAGAGGTTAACGCAATCGTCAACCTCTTTGAAGCAGTTGAGACCACTGATGATCCATTAGGCTCCTATAACTGTATTTCAATTCCATAAGCCGATAACGATCTAGACAAAAAGCCTCATCTGCTACAGATGAGGCTTTTTTGTTGATCAACTTATTGATAGTATAATGCGCCCTGCTAAAAGTACAGTTCTGGACAGATTTTCTGAATGTTTGATCTCAAAGAAAAAACTCTCAAAGGTGTTGCCTGGATTACTTTCGCTCAGATTATCAAGCAGGTTTTACAGTATGGGATTTTGATTGTCCTTACCCGCTTGTTATCCCCCCAAGAGTTTGGATTAGTAGCGATGATTGTTGTTTTTACCGGCTTCATCGAGATGTTTAGAGAATTAGGATTGGGAGCGGCGCTTGTTCAGAATCAGCAAGTTAAAGACATCCACTATACTTCAGTCTTTTGGCTTAACCTGGTTACAGGATTAGTCCTTACTGGTTTAACCTTTATCGCAGCACCACTTATTGCTATGTTCTATGATGAGCCTCGCCTGACCCCCCTTACCTCATTAGTGGCTGTAGATTTTTTCATTACCTCTTTAAGTATAACCCATGGCACAATTCTAAGCCGGTCTATGCAGTTTCGATTATTGGCCTTTGTTGATATTATGGCCGCCGGCATTGCTGGGGCCGTAGCCATCACCCTGGCCATGACGGGATATGGTGTTTGGAGCCTGATCTGGCGAACTCTCATTAATTCTATAGTGGAAACGCTTATTTTATGGCGAGTGAGCAACTGGCGGCCTCGTTGGTTGTTTGATCGGGCAGCGGTAACCGAATTATTAGGCTTTAGCAGTAATTTATTAGCATTTAATGTATTGAATTACTGGGTTCGTAATGGTGATAATTTGTTGATTGGCAAATTTATTGGGACTGCTGAACTTGGTATTTACGCTCGCGGTTACAGTATGATGACCTTGCCTATAAGCCAGGTAACGCAGGTATTAGGGCGAGTAATGTTTCCTGCTCTCTCTACAATACAGCATGATCGGGCACGGGTTAAAGAAATTTATTTGCGTGCGGTGGCAATGATTGCTCTGGTTACCTTTCCCTTGATGCTAGGCTTATTCACAGTAGCTGAACCTTTTGTATTAACTGTTTTTGGAGTCAAATGGGTCCAACTGGTACCTCTGCTACGGATTTTTAGTCTTTTAGGCATGGTCCAATCCATTACAGTCACAATTGGTTGGGTTCTTCAGTCACAAGGGCGAACGGATCTGATGTTGCGCTGGCGTTTAACTACGGGAATAATATTGTTTGGCGGCTTTGTGATGGGTGTTTGGATTGGGACAATAGAAGCAGTGGCGCTGATTTATGTGTTTATTAGTGGGGTGGTCTTGCCATATCCATCGTTTACTTTTCGAAGTGGATTAAGCGGTATTACCTTTGGTGATGTTGTGCGTAGCGTAACCGGAGTTTTTGTTTGTGCTGTTACAATGGCGAGCATCGTTTGGGCCTTTGGCTTATTGTTACCAACTAACTGGTTTCCCTGGACTTATTTGGTGATAAAAATATCTCTCGGGATAACAATATACATTATTCTACTTCATACTTTTGGTGTTGCCCCTTACCGTGAGGCAACCATATTGCTTGCAAAACAGTTAGGCCAGTGGCGCGGAGTTCCGGCTAAATCTTGACTCGAATTATGATCGAAGAGGTAACAAACTAATCTCATGAAAACATGGTATAATGCTTGGCCCCCGGAGGTCTTGCACTCCCCATTTGATTGGCTACTTCCTATAAAGAGAGGAAATCCCTTTTCTGGTTATCCAGTACATGGCGATGAGGCTTATCATCCATTTTTTATCGTTGGCTCTCCTCGTTCAGGGAATACCCTTATGCGGAGAATTCTTTATGCTCACCCGCACCTACATATTCCCCCAGAAATATTTGTGTTGGGTAACACCGTTAGATTATTTCGTCAATATCGCAACATGAAGTGGCGAGATTTAGTTTATTTTATTCTTGCTCAGTATGAATTTGCGCCTGAATTTGAAGTATTTGAAATTTCGCTTCGGCCGCTGGTAGCGCGTCTACTTGATGCTCCTAAATCCTCTCGCAATCTGGCGTTTATCTTAAATAGTTTATATAGATATCATGCTGAGGAAAAGGGGAAAAAAACCGAGTGCAAGCGGTGGGGCGACAAAACGCCTCCCAACATTTTTAGATTAAACACGATCCTCTCGGTATTTCCAGATGCTCAATTTATTTACATGGTTAGAGATGGAGTAGACTCAATTGTATCTATCTTGGAGGCTCATATTCATGATGATCTTGAGAGTTCGGCGGATCGCTGGTTAGCCGGCGTAAAAGCAGCAAGTAAGTTTATATCCCGTCATCCAAATATTTGTTTAGAAGTTCGCTATGAAAATTTGGTTCAAATGCCGGTAGAAACAGCTTCAACAGTTTGCGAATTTTTGGGCATTGAACATGACGCGAATCTGGTAAACTCGATGGTTAATTCCCATGAAATAACTCAACAGATGACTGATATTAGGACAAGGGTAAATCATGCCAATGTTCGCCAACCCATATCAGTAAACAGCATCGGCAAGGGAAGGCGAAAACTCTCAATGGCTCAAAAGCTTCGCTTGCAAGAACTCATTGGTGATGAACTGGAACGTTTAGGATATGAACCTGCCACTTACGAATATAACTGAGATAACAAGTGAAAATAGCTTTTATTGTTTTTGAATTTCCACATTTATCTGAAACTGCTATTCTCAATCAGGTCACTGGTCTGTTGCGTCGGGGGCATCACGTGGACATCTATGCTACTAAAGTGTTGCCCGGCATTTCTAAATTCCATGCCGATGTGGAAGAATATAATCTATTCAGTCGGACTTATTGTCGGGGTGTGCCCTCTAATAAAATTGAACGTCTCTTACAGGGTGCAACCTATATTGCTGCGAATTTTTATAAAAAACCCATAGTTTTACTTAAGCTATTAAATATCTTCAAATATGGCAAAGCCGCGGCTGCGTTGTGGAAACTCTGCGCCGCAGGTTCTTTCCTCGATAAAGGCGCATATGATATTATTCATTGCCACTATGGAACGGCGGGTGAATTTGGTGTTTTGTTAAAAGAAACCGGAGTAGTCAATGGAAAATTGGTTATTGCTTTTCATGGGAATGATATCTCTCGTTATGTAAAAGAATATGGCGATAATATCTATGATGAGGTTTTTGAAAAAGGTGATTTGTTTTTGCCGGTTAGTGAGCATTGGAAACAGAAATTGATTAGACTAGGCTGTGATGCCCGAAAAATTGTGGTGCATCGAGCAGGCATAAATTTAGAGCGGTTTCCCCTCCGTTTGGACAAAGTTGAAAATAACAGCCAAATAAGATTGCTAACAGTAGGCCGATTAGTGGAAAAAAAGGGGGTGGAATATAGCATCCGAGCGGTAGCTAAAATTGTTAATAAATATCCTGGCCTGAAATATAACATAGTAGGGGATGGCTCCTTAAGGGATAACCTTGAATGTTTGGTAAAAGAATTAGAGGTTGGTAATAATATTGAATTTTTTGGCGCGCAAGAACAAGAAAAGGTCTCCCTGCTGATGCAAAACGCTGACATATTTTTAGCTCCTAGCATCACAAGCCAGGAAGGCGACCAAGAAGGGATTCCGGCAACTTTAATGGAGGCAATGGCCTGTGGTTTGCCTGTACTTAGTACACTCCATAGTGGTATTCCCGAGCTAGTTCAAGATGGAAAATCAGGATTTTTGGTACCCGAGCGAAATGTAGAGGCGCTGGCCGAAAAATTAGAATATTTGCTAAATCATCAAAAATGCTGGTCTGAGATGGGACTGGCCGGAAGAAAGTATGTAGAGCAAAATCATGATATTAATAAATTAAATGGTCAATTGGAAAGAATTTATAAGCAGTTGTTAAATAGTTGATTTTTAGGGGTTGGGTACCACTTAAAATATTCATGCCCACCATTCTACACATCTGTTACCCAGTTAAGTTATATGGAGCTGAACAAAGCCTTTTGCTGCTGGTGGAAGGTCTGGCGCGTAAAGGGTACTGCTCAGTGGTGGTTGTGCCTCATTCTGGCCCTTTGGTTGAAAGACTTGAAGCTTTGAATGTGCCGGTTGTGTATGTACCGCTTAGACCCTGGTTAACCAACTATCATACCGGGATCAAACGGAAATTATACAACCTGTATCATTTACCATTTTTGTTTCGGGCAACTGTGACCCTTGTTAAAATTATTCGCCACTATCAAGTGGACCTTGTTCATACAGTCAACTCCGTTGTTTTTGATGGCGCGCTGGCTGCTGCCGTAGCTGGGGTACCGCATGTGTGGCATATTCGCGAAGCTCTTGACCCAAGCGGATTTTTAAAGTTCTCTTTTGGATTCAAACTTGCTCGAACTCTTATAAAGCTATTCTCAAGGCGGGTTATTGTAATCTCTAATGCCATTGGCCGTTTTTATCTAAATACAAGCAGCGATGCAAACAAGATCAGAGTAGTTTACAACGCTATAGATCTTAGCTTATATGATGATGATCCCAACCCAAGGGATATACGGCAGATGTTGAAGATTCCTGCAACAGCTAAGGTTGTAGGCTTGGTTGGCCAAATGCGTCCCTGGAAACGACATGAGGATTTTCTTCGGGCTGGAGTTATCGTTAAACAATCTGTGTCCGACGTGTTTTTTTTGGTGGTTGGAGGTGATTTCGATGCTTCTGAAGAGTATGCCCAGAAAATAAGGATGTTATCTTCCGACTTGGGTTTGGCCGAACAAATCGCCTGGTTAGGGTTTTACGATAGAATTGGTCAAGTATTTAAGGCTATGGATTTGTTTGTGCTTCCATCTGAAACTGAAGCTTTTGGCCGGGTTATTATCGAAGCAATGGCTCTATCCAAACCGGTGGTTGCTACTACGGTAGGAGGTATTCCTGAAATTGTAGTAGATAGCGTCACAGGTCTGCTGGTTCCCCCCAGATCGCCCGAGAAGCTAGCTGAAGCAATTATCAAAATCCTAAAAGATCCACTCCTAGCTGCCGCAATGGGCCAAGCGGGACGACAAAGAGTAGAACAAAACTTTACTGTTGAAAAATATATAGATAATGTAATAGCAGTTTATCAAGAATTATTATAAATTGAATGAAAAGCGCTAAAATACCACCTCCTACCCTCGGTGATCTTCCTGCCGTTTCTTCAGAGAAGAAGGGTTGGCCCTGGACCCAACAAGATTCTCAATATAGCCCTACTATGTTTGATGATTCTTTTTGGCCTCGTATCAGTGTGGTAACCCCCTCTTACAACCAGGCCCAATTCCTTGAAGAGACAATTCGTTCTGTATTATTACAAAACTATCCCAATTTAGAGTACATCATTATTGATGGAGGAAGTACTGATGGAAGCGTTGATATCATCCGAAAATACGAAAAATGGTTAACCTACTGGGTGAGCGAACCCGACCAGGGGCAGGCCCACGCCATTAATAAGGGCTTTGCCCGCTGCACCGGCGAGCTGATAGGCTGGCTCAACAGCGATGATTTTTTACTGCCTGGGGCCTTCGCCTGCCTGGCAAAAGGGCATGCGGAAAATCCAAAAGCGATTCTACTGGGCGATGTGCTTCATTTTGTTGACTCCGGCAGCCATGCCCGCATCTCTCGTCCAAAAAATGTCACCTTTCAGAACATGGTTAATGTTTGGAAACTCTATACCTCCGCCGCCAGTTGGAGTCAACAGGGTACCTATGTGCCGCGTGGATTGTATCAACAAGTCGGTGGGGTAGATGAAACGCTGAGGTACGTATTTGACTATGATTGGATGTGCCGGATGCTTCAAGTAACCTCAGTTCAATATCTTCATGCCACCATCGCCGGTTATCGCAAACACGATACTTCAAAAACGGTGGCTGAAACTCCGGCCTGGCTGCCCGAAGTAACAAAAGTTGTCCAGCGTTATCAAAATGGCGCGGGATATGGTTTTGACAAAACACTGGTGCAGGCAGGTTTAGAAATGTATGGCGCCTACATTTTCTTGAGTATTACCGGCCATTGGAATAGACAAAAAGGACTCATGCACCTGCGCCGAGCCTTTCAGAAAAATTGGAGAGTATTTTTATCCAGAGAGTCTTTACAATTGTGTTTACGCGCCGTGATACCACTGGCTCTCCTCCGCCTCATCAAGAGCCGAAAAACTGGATTGTATAATTGGCGAAGAGTGAATGTATAGCTGATGAAAAAGCTCAAGCAATTACTAAAGTTTATTGTCCCTTACCACTTTGTTGTTTTATGGACATCAAAATCACGCCGCAACAGAACCTGGAAGATGGTAGAAAAAAAACTTTTAGAACAAGGCGCTTTAAAGACCATCGAGGCGCCAAGGACAGAAACTTTTACTTACAACAAGGCAATTAATTATCTGGTTGAGCAAAAGTGTTCCGACTCGTATACGATTCTGGAAGGAAGTATTCCCGAAGCCTCATTAGATTTTTGTGTGCCTTTCATTTGTGATCTATATCAAGGCCGGCCGTTGCTGGGCATCCATGTCGGCAACTTTGTCGGCCTGTCTTTGGCCTTTTTTGCCAATCTCATCCGTACCCTTCATCCAGAATCACGTCTTGTTTCAATAGACCCTAATATCCGCCATCGCGGGGTAGCCAACCCGCTCAATACAGTGGTTGGTTTATTGAATCACTTTGGTCTACAGGATAATTGTTTAATATTGACCGGTTATTCTTTAGAGATCAATCCTTACATTGAAAAACAACCCGATAACAATCCGCTTATTAGCGCTTTTGATCAGGGTTTGAGCTGCACTCAACAGTTGCAGGGATTAGCAATGATTTCTCCGGCCGCCTATGAATTTTTTGTCATTGACGGCAATCACCTGGGGGCATATCTAACCAGAGAAATAGCCAGTGCTGATCGGCTGTTAAAACCAGGGGGATTGCTCATTCTCGATGATATTACTCCCTATTGGGGTGAAATCCAAGAGATTTATGAAACGATTGACCCGACAAGATATCACAAGTTAGGCAGCGATGGCCGGGTCGGTATCCTCAAAAAGATTTGTTGAATTAAAGCAGGCTAGTTAATGACAATATTTATTCTGGGCGCCGGCATGACCGGCCTTGCCGCCGGTTTAGCCTCCGGCTTGCCTGTTTACGAAGCCGCCGCTGCTCCCGGCGGTATTTGTTCTTCCTACTACATCCGGCCTGAAAGCCAGGAACGGCTCTCTACCGCACCCACTGACGGCGAAGCCTACCATTTTGAACTGGGCGGCGGCCACTGGATTTTTGGCGGCGACCCGGCGGTGCTTCGTTTCATTCGCTCCCTGACGCCCGTAAAAATCTATCACCGTCGCTCATCTGTCTTTTTTGCCCGGCAGAATCTCTACGTGCCCTACCCTTTGCAAAATCATCTGAGTTATCTGGGGCCAGAAATAGCGGCCAAAGCCCTCCAGGAAATGTTGACCGCCCCTAAAGGCAATCCCAAAACAATGGCCGACGTTTTCAGCCAGAGTTTTGGTTCAACCTTGACCGAAAGTTTCTTTGGCCCTTTTCACCAATTATACACAGCCGGGCTGTGGACCCAGATTGCCCCCCAGGATGGCTATAAATCACCGGTTAACATCTCCCTGGCTCTACAAGGCGCTTTTGGGCAGACGCCTCCGGTCGGCTACAATGTCACCTTTGTTTATCCTGAAGCTGGCCTGAACGGGCTGGCCCAACGCATGGCGGAACGATGTGAGGTGTACTACGGTAAACAAGCCGTCCAGATTAATGTCCAGCAGAAAATAGTTCAATTTGCCGACGGTTCTCGGTTGCCTTACGATGCGCTTATTTCAACCCTGCCTTTGAATAAAGTGCTGGCTATGGCCGATCTGACTGTTACCGAACCCGCCGATCCTTACACTTCAGTTTTGGTGTTGAATATCGGTGCGGTGCGCGGCCCCCGCTGTCCAACCGATCATTGGCTGTACAACCCCGATACACAGGCTGGTTTTCATCGGGTTGGCTTTTACAGTAATATAGACCCATCTTTTTTGCCTAAATCGGCCCAAATGACCAATAATCGGGTCAGTATTTATGTCGAACGCGCTTTTGCCGACGGGGAACAGCCTGCTGTAGAAGCAGTAAAAGCCTATGCTGAAGCTGTCGTTAAAGAACTGCAGGCCTGGGAATTTATTGGTGAAGCCGAAGTGGTGGATCCAACCTGGATTGATGTGGCTTATACCTGGGCCTGGCCCAACTCGCAGTGGCGCAGCAAAGCCTTGAAATGCCTGGAGGAGCATCACATTTTTCAGGTAGGCCGTTATGGCCGCTGGATTTTTCAAGGCATCGCCGACTCGATTCGAGATGGTTTTGTGGTCGGCGGCGCTTTCAAAGGAAATTAATGTCATTTCGAGGCCATAGGCCGACGCGAAGCGTCCCTCTGGAGCAGCAATAAAAAGGGTATTGGCTGGGTAAAATCGAAGCTTATTCACCGAGAGTTATGGAAAGTAAGCAGTGGATAAATAATCAACAGAGCAGCCCCACAGTTGTGGCTGTCATTGTCACCTGGAACAAACGAGCTGAGGTGCTGCGCTGCATCGAGTCGGTGATGGCTTCGACACACCCGCTAGCGGCAATTGTAGTGGTAGATAACGCCTCTACCGACGATACGGCCGCTACCATCAGAGAGCGGTTCGGCCAGACGGTGCATCTGGTGGTAAACTCTAGTAACAAGGGCGGCAGCGGCGGTTTTTACGAAGGGATTGCCGCGGCGTTAAAGTATCAGCCTGAATATTTGTGGCTGCTGGATAACGATGTTATCGTCGCCCCCGACGCTCTTAGCCAACTGCTGCGCGTGGCCGCAGAAGAGCCGCAAGCCGGTATTGTCGGCTCTAAAGTTTATTTTGCTCAGGCCCCACAGGTTATCTGGAGTATGGGGGCCAGAGTAAATCATCAGCGGGCCAAAATTTCGATCGTTGGGGATAAAGTTCACGATGAGGGGCAGTTCGATCAACTGATCGAGGTGGATTATGTGCCTCTCTGCTCAATGCTCCTGGCCGTACAAGTTATACACGCTATTGGTTCGGTAGACCCAGCTTACTTTGTCTATTGTGATGACCTTGATTTTTGTACCCGCGCCAAACAAGCCGGTTTTCGGGTGCTGAATGCCCCTGGCTCGATTGTTTGGCATGACATTACACTCAACAGCAACCGCATGTCGCCTTTTGCCCTCTACTATTACACCCGCAACTATATTTACTATTTTCTTAAGTTTGCGCCGGCCGGATACAGATTAGTTACGGCGATTTGGTTGCTGGTTTTTATGCTCAAGCGCCTGTTGGCGACGGTGCGATATTGGCCTGGTTTTACCATGTTTATTCGGCTGGAACAGGCTGCCCTGGCCGGGTGTTTCGATGGTTGGCGAGCGAAACGGGGGAAAGTTTACTAATGACTGCTCCGACGATGCTGATGGTTGCCCCTTTTCCCCCACTGCCCGACTCGGGCGGCGGGATTGCTATCTTTGGCGACCTGTGCGAGTTAAAATGGCGCGGAGTAACAATTGACTTGGTTTGTTTCCGGGCTAATCGCTCTCCTGAAGTTTTGCGGCGGCTCAATTCCTTCTGTCGTCGCTTGATCTTGGTTGAAGGGCCACCCCTCAGAGGCACAAATGTACTCCTCAATACTATTCTGAGGCAGTGTCCGCTGGTGGTGGCCCGCCACCATAGCGCCCAGATGAGGCAGGCGATTACCGAGCAGCTTGCGGCCAATGTCTATGATGTGGTGCTGGTAGAGTTCAGCTTTATGTTTCAATATTTTCTCCCACCAGAGTTGGTACTGGCTTCTCCCCAAAAACCGTTGCTGGCTCTCGATCATCTCGTGGTTACGCCCAAGGTATATGACTATTTTTTACAGGTGGCGCGGCAGCCGTGGTTAAAATGGTTTCGCCGGTGGGAGATTATCCGTCTGAAAAAATATCTTCAGCAGGTCTTGCTGACCGCTGATAAACACCTTTTTGTAGGCCAGGAAGATTTGGCCTACATCCGGCAGGAATTCCCCGAGATTAGCAGCGACAAGCTCATTTACCGTCCGACGGGGCTGATTTTGGAACGCTATCCTCTAGCCGATCCAGCCCAAACTGAACCCAACACCATCGGCTTTTTTGGCGCGTTCAACTGGACCGCCAACGTAGACGCTGTTCACTATTTTGTGCGCGACATTCTGCCCCTTATTCAGCTTCGCCAGCCCCAGGTTAAATTTTTGCTGGCAGGCCGGTCTGCCCCGCCTTCAATCCGGGCGCTGGCCAGCCATCCGGCCATTGAGTTTATGGGCGAAGTAGACGACATGTTTAACCTCGCTCGACGGGTAGCCGTGATGGTCGTCCCCCTGCGGATTGGAGCCGGCACCCGCTTGAAAATTTTAGAGGCGCTGGCCTGGGGTAAGCCGGTGGTAAGCACCTCGATAGGGGCTGAGGGAATTGAGTTTACGCCCGGTGAGGAACTGTTGGTAGCCGATCAGCCGGAACTATTTGCCCAAACCGTGGTCGAACTGCTGTCTGACCCGCTAAAGCAGCGGCATCTGGCTCAAGCCGGCAGACGGCGTGTCGAGACAATGTACACTGCGCAACGCTCGGTAGATCGGTTACTGGAAGTGTTAGGGATTGCGATGCCAACCCCGGAGTTCTCCAATTATTACCGGCAGAGGTGATTGACCCGGTGAATCTCTCACTGCCTACTGTGACCGTAGTCATGCCCACCCTGAATGAAGCGGCCTCCATTGAGCAAAGCCTGGCGGCTGTTTTGAAGCAGGATTACCCGCCCGAACTATTGGAGATTCTGGTGGTTGACGGCGGTTCAACCGATGCCACACCCGCTCTGGTGCAGTCCCTGGCGCAGCGCCATCCCCAAATACGCTTGTTGTCCAATCCGCGGGGTATCACCCCTGCTGCGCTCAATGTTGGTATTTTAGCGGCTCGTGGCGATATTATTGTACGGGTAGACGGCCATGCGCTGATTGAGCCGGATTATGTAAGTCAATGTGTGCGCTATCTGGTCGAAGGCAAGGCGGATAACGTGGGCGGCCTGATGCGCCCCAGGGGAACCACCTATATCGGGCAAGGAGTCGCCCTGGCTACCACCTCGCCTTTTGGGGTGGGCGACTCGAAATTTCACTATTCGGCGCAAGAGCAGTACGTAGATACTGTTTATCTGGGCGCGTATTGGCGCAAAACGTTTGACCAGATTGGCCTTTTTGATGAAACCCTACGCATCAACCAGGATTACGAGCTGAACTATCGTTTGCGCCAGGCCGGCGGCAGGATTTTACTCAGCCCGGCGATTTGCTCGACTTACACCCCACGTTCCAGTCTATCGGCCCTGTGGCGGCAGTATTTCCGCTACGGCCAGGGAAAAGTTCAGACCCTGCAAAAACACCCCGAATCGCTGCGCTGGCGGCAGGCGGTTCCGCCGTTATTTGTCGCCGCTTTTTTGAGCGCATGGCTGGGAGCATTTTTCTGGAGGCCGCTGCGCCGCCTGTTTGGGCTGATGGTCGGCTGCTATTTGCTGGCAAATTTTGTTGCGAGTACAATAGGAGCTAAGCGGGGGGGCTGGCGCTATGGGCCGGTTTTGCCGCTCATTTTTGCTACCATCCACTTTGCCTGGGGCTTGGGTTTTTGGGTAGGCTTGGCTCGAATTTTTTTCAAACTCAAGCAGCGTTGAGCTATGGACAAAGAGCTGTTGTTACAACCGCATACGCCGGCTTTGCCGCGCCGCACCTTTGCCATGCAGTTGGCCGAACATAAGCACATTCTGGTGGCGGTTGATGGCTTTTTGGTGCTGGTGGCCCTGTTACTGGGGCTGCGTTTTGGGGCGCAACGGTCGGGGTGGACCTTCTCCCTCAACCTGATTTTGGATTATGCCTGGTGGTTGATGGGCCTGACCGCGCTTTACTTTGTTCTGGCCACGGTCAATGATGCCTACAAACCCAAAGTGGCCGCCGACCCTATCGCCAGCTTTGTGGCGCTGCTCAAAACGGTGCTACAAATCTTTGTTTTGTACTTGCTCATTTATGCCCTGTCCCCACCCTTCTGGCTGCCCCGCCACTTTGTCGGCTTTTTTGCCGTAGTGGCCCCTTTTCTGTTGTTGGCCTGGCGGCGCTTATATAGCTCGGCCTTTGCTCTGACTGTTTTTCAACGCCGGGCCATTATTGTCGGCGCCGGCTGGGCCGGCCAAACGATGCTCAAGACTATTCGAGATTTTGCCCCGGCCCACTTTGAAGTTGTCGGTTTTGTTGATGATGACCCGGCCAAACAACAAACCACTATCCAAAATGTCTCCGTTATCGGCTCCACGGCCGACTTGCCGACTTTGGCTCAAAAAAGAGGCGCAACCGATATTGTTTTAGCTATTAATCGGGATGTGAAGGGCGAGGTCCTGGCCCAATTGTTGACCTGTTACGAGCAGGGGGCGCAGGTCTCAACGATGTCAGAGTTGTATGAGCGTTTGACGGATCGCGTGCCGGTCGAACACACCGGCGACAATTGGTATGTGGTTTTGCCCCTCGATCGAGGGGGACAGCATTTATTTTACCGCTTGGTCAAACGAATTCTGGATATTAGTATCGCCCTGATTGGCCTGGTTATTTTTGCCAGTCTGCTCCCCGTCCTGGCTTTGCTCATCAAGTTTGACTCGCCCGGTCCGGTTTTTTATCGCCAAAAAAGGATGGGACGGGCCGGCAAAACATTTGAGTTGATTAAGCTGCGCTCCATGGTGGTGGATGCCGAAGCCGACGGTCAACCCAAGTGGGCCGAAAAATCAGACACGCGGGTCACAAAAGCCGGCCTTTTTCTGCGCCGCACCCGCCTGGATGAATTGCCGCAGCTTTTGAACGTACTTGCCGGCGATATGAGCCTGATCGGTCCCCGGCCGGAGCGGCCCGAATTTGTGGCCGAGTTGCAGCAAACCATTCCCTTTTATCGCACCCGGCTTACGGTGAAACCGGGCCTGACCGGCTGGGCCCAGGTTAATTACGACTATGGCCGTTCCGTGAGTGATGCGCTGGAAAAGCTTCGTTATGACCTCTACTATATCAAGCACCAATCACTACAGTTGGATTTGGTGATTCTTCTCAAAACCGTTGGGACCATCCTCCTCTTAAAAGGCGTTTAATGGTTTCCGCCGGCAAACCCACTTTAATAGCCACCCCTCAGACCAAAAACTTGAGCTTGAGCTGGCCCCTGATCCTGGTAGTTACTTTAACCATCGTGCGTGGGATGCTCTACTTGTCCATTTTCCCCCCTTTTCTGGCCCCCGATGAGGCGGCCCATTTTGAAGCCATTCGCTTGATTGGCCAGGAAAAAAAATGGCCCACGGCTGAAGTTTATGCCACAACGCCCATGCACCCGGAGATGGTTCCTACGTTTGAAAAGTATAGAATTTGGTATCTGGCCAATCAGGATTCATCCAACCAGAATTTGGGCCTTACTACGGGCCTGTTTACTGATTATTATGCGGCTCAAATTTCTGCCGGCGCCGTTAGAGCCAACTCATATTTGATGCTTTATCATCTCACCCTGGCCCCTCTCTCAGCCGCAACTGCCTCGTTCGATCTGACAACCCAGGTTTATTTGCTGAGGTTCGTTTCCGTTTTATTTACTGCCGCCACAGTGGTCATCGCCTGGATTACGGTCAGAACCATTTTTCCGGCGCAACCGGGGTTAGCCTTAGCAGTCGTTTCCTTTATCACCCTTTGGCCCATGCACACCCATGTGGGCGCCTCAGTAACGGTTGACTCCCTGGCCGAGTTGTTAGCCTCCGCTTTTTTTTTGCTTTTGGTTAAAATCTGGGTCAAGGGGTTTTCGCTGCTAAAAGCTGTGGGTTTGGTGAGTTTGATGGCTCTGGCCCTTTTGACCAAACCCACCACTTTTTTCTTACTGCCAAGCCTGGCGGCAGCTTTGACCGTCTTTCTGGGCCGCCGCTTAAAGTGGTCACCCTGGCTCACCGCTGGGCTGCTGGCGCTGCTGGTGGGTTTAACCCTGGTTGGTTCGATCCTGCTGCACCAATATTCAGGCGGAGGCAGACAGGTGTTCTCGCTGCTGGCAACGCCTTTCCATCTGCCTGCCTGGGAGGATTTGGTCACTGACCGGCCCTTGTCGTTTTATGTCGGCGCTTTAAATTTTGCCGTTTTATCCTTTGCCGGCCTGTTTGGTTGGTCCAATATTCACATTCCCTGGGTCTGGGTTCGCTGGTGGGCGGTCGGCTTGTTCCTTGTTGGCCTGGGGAGTTCAATTTTTTGCTATCAATCCCTGTTAGGGCCTGCCCGTGAGGAACATAGCCAACAACAAAAAAGCATCTTAATCTTTTTGTTGCTGGCGCTCATTTTTTCGCTCATCGGCGTCGTCACCCCCATTATCGGCAGCGAGTCCTCAAGCTGGGGAATTCACTCGCGCTATTATTTTCCGGCGATTATCCCCCTGGCGCTCTACTTATACTTGGGATTTCGGCAGTTATTTCCACGGCCCTGGCGCAAGTTTACTCTGCCGGTCTGGGTTGTAGGCTGGTTTATTTATGATTGCGCTGTCCTTTTTATAGTCATCTTGCCTTATTTGTATAGCTAATTCATCAATGCCTCGTCGCCCGCTTCGCTCATGGTATCTCAGCTTGATCTTACCCTTTATTTTGCTCCTGGGGTTCTGGCTTTTAGTCAGCGAGGGAAAATTCTACCAGAGCGCTTATTATGGGAAGTGGTATAACGCCTCCCTGCTCTGGTTAACCTCAGGTAGCGAGGTAAGGCAAGAGTTTGTAGCCAATTATCCGGGGCTTTATCAGATAGATGTATTTGTCAAAAGCCTAAATCCTGCTGTCTCTCCTGAAATTACCTTTCAACTGCGCCAATCTTGCCAGACCCAGAGTGATTTGAGAAGGCAAACGGCGTTCCAGCCGCAAGGTGAAATTGAGGGGCAGACTTTTTATTCCTTCACTTTTGCCCCCCTCGAAGATTCAACCCATCAGAAATACTGTTTTATCCTCACCGCCAACACGGAAAGCCATGAAAAAGTAGTGGCTGTTTTGGCAGGTGAAGGCGACCTATACCCCTTTGGACAAGCTTTTTATCAAGAACCGTTATTCGGAAAAAACCCGAATAAGCTTGAGGCTCTCTCAACCCCACAACCCTATTCAGAGGGTAAATTCAGACTTTTTTTGCCTATTGTTCAAGCGAATATTCTCGATAACAATAAGAACCTGGATGTAGCTTTTCAACTTCATTATGACGGATCACGTTTAGAGACCAGCCAGGTTTTTTTTGATCGCCTGGTTAAGTATAAACCTTATGGCTGGAGCAAACCAGAATTTTATGGAGTGCTATTTGTTGCCTATATTGCCGGCGTAATTGCCCTCATTAGATTTATTTTGAAGCAAACATAATAAACCCCACATCGTCTTCAAAATAACACGTAATTGATTAAATAAATATCAATTCTTCTTGAAAAACAGTAACTAATCCCCACTTTCACTCATTATTAATATTTTTGTTACTACTCAGGCATGTCATTTCGAGGCCGTAGGCCGAGAAATCTTCCCCGCTCGCAGGCTATTCAAGCACCGACCCGGAAGATTTCTCCTCGCAGGCTCGTCGAAATGACATAAGGATGCAAAAAACTAACTTTTTATTGTGCTATCCCTATTATTTTGATTTTTTTAGAGAACAGTGGGGTAATATGATAAAAAAATAGGGATACTAGTAATAGTATCCCTGTTTTTGATGAAAACTCAATGGTTCACAGTACTTCAGCGTGCGGACTGCGTCGCAGAAACGCACCGCCGCCCTGTTGACCGTGCCATTCAGTACCGACCACAATACTCTGCCCGCGCAATAAAGTACGGGCAGGCCAGCCTTTGACCTGCATACCCTCGTACACATTATAATCCGTATTCATGTGATGGGTTTCGGCGGAAATGGTGTGCTCTTTATTGGGGTCCCACAGCACAATGTCGGCATCAGAGCCGACAGCAATGGTGCCCTTGCGCGGGTACAGGCCAAAAATCTTGGCCGGATTGGTGGCTGTGATTTCTACAAAGCGATTGGCATTGAAGCGGCCTCCATTTACCCCGTGATGCCACATCACCGGCATGCGGTCTTCAATGCCGGGCATGCCGTTGGGGATTTTGGCAAAGTTGCCCAACCCCAACTCTTTGCCGGGGATGCGGCCCTTGACTCCGCCTTCATACCAAAAAACCGCGTGATCGGTCGAAACCGCTTGCAGAGTATTATCGGCCAGCGCCTTCCACAGAATTTCGGCATCTTTGGGCTGGCGCACCGGCGGCGAGCAGACAAATTTAGCCCCTTCATAGCCGGGTCGCGCCAGGTCTTCTTCAAAAACAAACATATATTGGGTGCAGGTTTCACCCATGACCCGCAGCCCTTTGGCCCGGCCCAGTTGAAGCTGCTCAATCGCCTCCTGGCAGGTCATGTGGACCACATAAAGCGGCGCGCCGGCAATCCCGGCCAGGGCAATTGCCCGGCCCGTTGCTTCGCCTTCGGCCAGGGCGGGGTGAGCCACCGCGTGATATTTGGGGTCGGTTTTGCCTTCCGCCAATAACTTGGGGACCAATTCGGCAATCACATCGCCATTTTCGGCGTGGACCATAATGAGCATACCATTTTCAGCGGCTTTAAGCATAGCTCGGAAAAGGGTGGTGTCATCCACTTGAAACAATCCCTTATAAGCCATAAACAGCTTCAAGCTGGTCACGCCCTCGTCAATCAGAGTGGGAATCTCGTCCATCACCTCCGGTCGTAAATCGGTAATAGCCACGTGAAAGCCGTAATCAATGCAGGCTTTGCCTTCGGCTTTGTGATGCCACTCACCCACGCCCTGCCGTAAGGTTCCCCCGATGGGTTGGATGGCAAAGTCAATATGAGTGGTCGTCCCGCCGAAAGCTGCCGCTCGATGGCCGGTAAAGAAATCGTCCGAGCAGGTGGTGCCGCCAAAGGGGAGGTCCAGGTGGGTATGCACGTCAATGCCGCCGGGCAGCAGCAGCAAACCCTCGGCGTCAATCACTTCGTGGCCTTCTCCGGCCAAATTTTGGCCGATGAGGGTCACTTTTTCTCCTTCAATCAACACGTCCGCTTTGAAGGTATCTCCGGCGGTAACAACCGTGCCGTTTTTGATTAGGGTGGTCATAATAGTTCCTCCTGTAAGGAAAGGTAATCAGTTATCAGTGAGCAGTAATCAGTCAGCAGTTAAACTGATAACTGTTCACGGATTACTGCTCACTGGACTCAGTTAATCGGCTTTATCCGTTTTTATTAATATAGGGAATAACATATTTCCCATACGCTTCAATAGTTTCTTCCTCATCGCCGCTCATCAGATAGATATTAAATTGAGTTACCCCGGCTATTTCCTGCAACTCGCGCAGGCGGCGGATGTGCTCTTCGGGCGGGCCGATGATGCAAAAGCGGTCAATCACTTCGTCGGAAACAAAATCCATATATTCGGATTCCTTATCGGCGTGCTTGCGATAATCGTAGCCCTTGCGATCTTTAATATAAGCTGTCAATTCTGCGGGCAGGGTGCCATCGTCGTAGCGAGCCACCAAATCGGCCACGTGATTGCCAACCATCGCCGGAAACCAGCGAGTCTGCTCTCGCCCTTTCTCAATATCGTCCGACACCCATACCGGCGCGGCGGCCATCACCTCGATTTTGGCCGGATCACGGCCGGCGTCTTTAGCCCCTTGATGAACCTGCTCCATACACCACTTAATCAGGTGAGGGTCGGCAAATTGCATGATAATGCCGTCGGCGTAGCTGCCGGCGGATTGCAGCACCTTGGGGCCGTAACCGGCCACCCACAGGGGCAGGTCGCTGCTTCTAATCCATTCCAGCCGGGTAGACACACCCTGGTAATCAATCGCCCGGCCCTCGACCAGTTCTCGAATTTGCAGGGTCGCCTCTTTTAACTCGCCAATAGTGGTTGGCTTTTGGCCCAGCATCCGGCGCGAGCTGTCGCCCCGGCCAATGCCCAGAACCATGCGATTGCCGGAAATTTCGTTGAGGCAGCCCAACAGACTGGCCGTTACCGTAATATCGCGCACCGCCGGGTTGGTCACGCAGGTGCCAAACCGCATGCGTTGGGTGTGCCAGGCCAGCAACGACAACATGGGATAACAATCTTTCCACAGCACGTGCGAGTCAAAAATCCAGCAGTAAGTAAAGCCCCACCGTTCCGCTGCTTGCGTAACATCAATGCTGCGTTGAGCAGACATGCTACCTTTAAGGGTGTAAGCAAAATCCATCCTCGTATTCTCCTTAAATATTGATTTTAGGGGGCCACAATTTTATCGTACGTTTCCGGCCGGCGGTCCCGATAAAATTGCCAGGTGTTGCGGACTTCTTTGATTAAATCCAGATCCAGATCGCGGATCAACAGTTCTTCTTGGTGGGGGTCGCCTACTTGACCTACAAACTCACCGCGGGGTGTACAGAAGTAGCTCTGGCCATAGTAGTCGTTAGAGCCAAAATCCTGTTCAATCCCAACGCGATTGATGGTTCCTACAAAGTAGCCATTGGCGATAGCATGGCTGGTTTGCTCGATTTTCCATAGATGCTGCGACAAGCCCCGTGATGTGGCCGAGGGGATGAAGACGATTTCTGCTCCGTTAAGGCCCAACATACGCGCCCCTTCGGGAAAGTGGCGGTCGTAGCAAATATAAACCCCAACTTTGCCGACCGCCGTATCGAAGACCGGGTAGCCCAAGTTACCGGGGCGAAAGTAGAATTTTTCCCAAAAGCCTTTGACCTGGGGAATATGAGTTTTGCGATATTTGCCTAAATACTTTCCATCTGCATCTATCACCGCAGCGGTATTGTAATAGATACCGGCCCCGTCTTCCTCATACATCGGCACAATCAGCACCATTTGGGTTTCTTCGGCCAGCTTTTGCATTTTTTCGGTGGTGGGACCGTTGGGGATAGGTTCGGTGTAGCTATAGTATTTTGCATCCTGTACCTGACAGAAGTAAGGGCCATAAAATAGTTCCTGGAAACACATTACCTGCGCGCCTTGTTCAGCCGCCTGTCGAACATAGCTGATGTGTTTCTCAATCATGGAGTCCTTATCGCCTGTCCAACTGGCTTGTAATAAAGCGCCTTTCACCATTCGAGCCATAGTCAAGACCTCCTTGTCTGATTAAAATAGAGTTAATTCACAATAAGACTGGTAGATATGGTAAAATAGGTGTTTCACAGTCATTGTCAGACAGGAGCACCTATGATAATCACCGAAGAAACACTGCGAGAAGATCCAAGCTGGATTCCCTTGTTAATGGGACTGCCTGCCGACCGTTTCTGGCAGTTGGTCGAAGCGGCCAAAAAAGTTTATCCGAGTTATGAACAGCAACGTCATGAGCGCCCCGACCGAAAACGAGGGGTAGGCGGCGGACGGAAATGTGATTTACCCCTGGTCATCCGGGTGGCGTTGGTGCTGACCTATCTGCGCTTACATATCATCCAAGCGTTGGTGGCCAAATTTTTTGGGGCCAGCCAATCGGATGTGTCACGGGATTTGCGGCGCTTGTTGCCTTTACTCAAACAAGTGTTACCCTGCCCGGAGGTGTGGAAGTTAGTGGAAGCCGAGCAAGCGTTGACGGAAGAAGAGATGCTGAAACTAACGGCTTTAGCCGATGGGCAGGTCTTGATCGATGCGACCGAGCAACAAGTCTATCGGTCTACAGATAGCGCCACGCGCAAAGCCCATTTTTCGGGTAAAAAAAGATGTTTGCCCTCAAAACTGAATTCGTGACGGATGGGCAGCATGACATCAAGGCCATTAGTGAAGCTGTACCCGGTGCCAAAGCCGACAAGAAACTGAGTGACGAGACCAAAACTGTCGAGCGTTTACCTGATGGCTGTCAGGGCAAAGCGGACAAAGGTTATCAAGGCCTGGATAAACAAGTCACCCTGGTCACCTTGCTCAATCCTGAGACCGGTGAACTCCACCAAATGCCCCGCTTGAGCCTGGAAACACCGGTGAAAAAGCCCAGAGGAGGCGAGTTGACCGAAGACCAAGTTGA
The DNA here is from genome assembly GCA_015075405.1 of Anaerolineales bacterium. GTDB lineage: Bacteria > Chloroflexota > Anaerolineae > 4572-78 > J111 > DSQQ01. The sequence continues at coordinate 271,151 of JABTUK010000005.1, read as the reverse complement.
ATTTAACCGCCAGTTGAATTCAATTCGGGTGCGCATTGAACATTGTATCGGCTGGGTCAAGAACTGGAAGATTATCGGGACTCGTTTTCGCTGTGCCCACTCAATTTACACCTTGGTGATGCAAGTCGTGGGCGGCTTGGTCAACTGGCAAACTCAGCGCTGGCAGCATGCTAAAGCGCAGATGGTTAGCTGATATTCAATTTTTATTGTGCATAAACTCTAATATATACCGCAGAAAATTAGAGGTGAGCCTAAAACGTGAAATGCAAAATGTAAACCGGCCAATCAACTCGCTTTACACTTTGCGTTTTACGTTTTAACTAAGAAATGAGAGGGTGTTCCAACTCATTTTTTGACGAGTGGAACACCCTCTGCTTCTTACGTGTCCCGTTTTCTCCTTAATGAATAAGGAGAGGCGACAAGCTTATTCGCCGCCAGGGGTGACTTCTACAGTTTGTGCTTTCCAGCTTTGGCCGGTCACATCACCGCTGAGGAATTTGTGAGCCGCTTCGGCCAGGTCGGTGCGATAGGCGTCGGCGCTGGGGGCTTCCTTAATCACGCCGCCCTCAACCGAAATCGTGGCGGTTTGTTCCCACAAAGCCGGGTCCATAATGCCGATGCCATTGGGGGAGGGCCAGATCAGCTTGTTGATTTCATTCAACTGCCAGCGCATGTGGCCTTCGCCCAGGGTGGGGCCGTTGTCGAGCACAATTTGGACGCACTCATCAAAGCTGTCGCGGCAAAACTGCCAGCCCTTGAAAGCGGCGGCCAGGAACTGAATGGCTAATTGCTCATTGCCTTCCTCGGCCAGCCACTTGCCATCCACAAACACGTGGTCTTGTAGCATAGCGGTGCCGACATCATTGAAGTTGATGACCACCAGGTCTTCCGGTTGGTAGAGTTCGCCGGTTTCTTCATTGGTAGCTTCCAAAACCTGGGCATACTCATTGTAGGTCATGGCCTGAGCCGCATCCAATTCGCGGTTAAGCAGGGCCAGCATGTCGAAGCTTTGCTGGATGATTTCAACATCCTCAGGATTGTTCGGGTCAATCCCTTCTTTACGCATGGCCGCAAACAATTCGTGCTCATTGCCAAAGCCCCAGGTGCCGACCTTCTTGCCTTTCATATCGGCCACGGTGGCAACCGGCGCATCGGCCCAGGAAACTTCCAGGGTCCCGCTGCGCTGGAACACCTGAGCAATGTTGACCAGGTCAGCGCCTTCTTCACGCGAGGCGAGAACCTTGGGCACCCAGGCGATACCGAATTGAGCCTGGCCGGAGGCGACCACCTGTTGCGGCACGATGTCTACCGCGCCTTCGAGAATGGTCACATCCAGGCAGAACTCTTCAAAGAAGCCTTGCGCTTTGGCGGCATAGTAGCCGGCAAACTGCGATTGGGCCACCCATTGCAGTTGCAGGCTAACCGGGGTTAACTCGGTACACTCAGGCGGAGCCATCGCTTCCATGGCTTCACCGCCTTCGGCAGCCGGAGCAGCCGCTTCACCGCCGCCGGGGAGCCAGAAGGGTTGGGGCGGCCATGCGCCGTCCACCACTTCGGCTTCGGTCAGTTGGAACACGGCCAGAGCTTCGCCGGTGGCGCAGTCGCCAAACTCATCGCAACTCAGCTTGCCGGTCAAGCCCTGAAAGTCCTTCGTCGCATACATTGCATCCCGCAACGCCTGCCGGCCAATGCTCAACGACCCGTCGGCGTTCTGCACGGCCACTTTCTCAATCGCGGCAAAGATCATATTAGCGCCATCATAGGCGTGAGCGTGAAAGCCGCTGACCGGGTTTTCACCATACTTTTCTACATACTTGGCCACAAAGTCATCATAAGCCTGGCCTTGCACATACGGGCCGGACAGGTACATGCCAATGGCGCACTCACCGGCGGCTTCGGGGAAGGTGTCAATGGTCAGGCCATCGGCCCCCATCATCACCGTGTCGGCCAGTTCAGGGATGTCACACTTCTGGGCGGCGATGAAGTCGCCTTCCGGCTCGAAGATGGGGAAGTAGATGATGTCGGGCTTGTCGGCCCCAATCCGGCGCAGCACGCCGCTCATATCGGTGTCGCCGACATTGATGGCTTCCTGCTTGGTGATGGTTCCACCCAGTTCGGTGAAGACCTCGGCAAAGACAGCCTGGAGCGACTCGGCATAGGGGCTGCCATCGTGGATGGTAGCGGCGGTTTTGAGACCGAGTTCGTTATAGGCAAACTCGGCGGCCACGCGACCCTGGAACAGGTCGTTGTGGGCGGTCCGCAGGTAGCCCGGATGATGGTCAGGATGGTCAGGGTTGGTCAAGTCGGGGTTGGTGTTGGAGGGCGAAATCATGACCATGCCGGCCTCGGAAATGAGGGGCATGGCGGCGCGGGCTTCGCTGGAGCAGGTGGTGCCGATGATGCCGACGATGGTCGGGTCGGCGGCAATCTTGGTCCCGGCGGTTTGACCGCCTTCGGCGGAGCAGAGCGAGTCCTCGCCGGTCAGTTCGATGGGATGACCGAGCAGTTCGCCGCCTTTGTCGTCAATGGCGATTTCGACGCCGCGGTTGTTGTCGGTGCCCAACGGGGCTGTCCCGCCCGACACCGTCGCAATCCAGGCAATGTGAATCGGATCACCCGCCGCAATTTCGACGCAGCCGATGGCGTCGGTGCAGCCTGCGGCGGCGGGGGCTTCGGCGGCCGGTTCTTCAGTGGCCGCCGGAGCTTCAGCCGCTGGTTCTTCAGTGGCTGCCGGAGCTTCGGCGGCGGGTTCTTCGGTCGCCGCGGGGGCTTCAGCCGCCGGTTCTTCGGTCGCAGCCGGTTTCTCGGCTTCCGGCGTCGCCGCGCCGGTACAGCCAGCTACCAGAGCCAGGGTTACTAACAAAGTGAGTAACCAAATCAATCGTTTGCTCATTTTAAAATCTCCTCCTACTAAGATTGAAAATAAACTGTATCTGACTTTTCAAACAGATTTCCGGTTTTATTTATTGTTGAGATTACCACCCCCTTTCAAAAACCGAATCATCATCCGCCATGTCATTTCGAGGCCAGAGGCCGAGAAATCCCTCTGAAGCAGCAATAAAAGATGTTTAGCTGGTTAAAATCGGTTTTATAGCTACAAATTTTCGAGTAAATGTAGCCTCATAGGGATTTCTCCCTTCGGTCGAAATGACATGATTTTCTTTAGAAACAGCCTCACTAATTTCTAAAAGAGACGTGCCAGGGCATAGCCAGCCGTTCGGCGGCAAGGATGACCAGATAAAGGGCAATGCCCAGGGTGCAGGCGACAATAATGGCGGCCCAGGCGGAGGAAAAACGAAATAAGGCTGCTTCCTGGGTGATAAAAACTCCCAGGGCAATACGGGGACCGCCAAAATATTCGCCCACGACCGCGCCAATCATACTCAATGCGGCTGCTATTTTGAAGCCGTTAAAGAGATAGGGCAGGGAATTGGGGATACGAAGTTTAAACAGAATCTCGAAATCGCTGGCCGCGTAGGAGCGCATGAGTTCCAGCGAGCGGGCATCAACCGAGACGAGGCCGCGCACGGTGTTGATCATCATGGGGAAAAAGATCATAATCGCCACGATAGCCATTTTGGAGAAAGGATTGTCCAGCCCAAACCAGTTATTCATGATCGGCGCAAAAGCGATAATGGGGGTAGAGTTGGCCGCAATGGCAAAGGGCATAAAGGCTTCGCGGGTTACGGTCCAGCGGGCTGTTGCCAGCGCCATCAGGATGCCCAGACTACAGCCGAGGGCAAAGCCGCCCAGGGCTTCACGCAGGGTAAAGAAAGCTGCCTGAAGAATGGGGTCAAGATTGGCGCCTTTGACGGCGACTATCTGGCGGCCAAACAGGGAAAAATCGGCAAATTTACCGGCCAGGATCGGTTCCAGTTTGTCACGGGACATATTGGCCGGAACAAATACCAAAAACTGGTCGGTGATGGTGGGAGCAGCTGAGTCTTCCGGCCCAAAGATGAAGAGTTGGGCAAAATTAGCCAGGATAACCGAGGGGCGGGGCAGGAGGAACTTTTGGATATTAAAGCTGGCCACCCATACCTCCCACAAAACCAGGATAACAATCAGGACGAGTACCGGGGCCAGGTATTTTTGGACACGATCATTCATTCCCGTTTACTTTCGCTTCTCCGTAGAGCTTCGCGTACTTCGGTTTCCAACTCAAAAAAATGCGCATTTTCACGGGTGTCGGTGTTGCGCGGGTGGGGGAGGTCAATTTTAATATCCTGGGTAATCCGGCCTGGCCGGGCCGACATGACAACAACACGGGTGGAAAGAAAAACGGCTTCGGTGATGCTGTGGGTGACAAAAATGACGGTAGTTTGCGTTTTTTGCCAGATGTTGAGGAGTTCCAGGTTTAGCCGCTCACGGGTCATCTCGTCCAAAGCGCCAAACGGCTCATCCATCAGCAGGATTGATGGCTCAAAGGCCAGAGCGCGGGCAATAGCGACCCGCTGCTGCATCCCGCCGGAGAGCTGCCAGGGAAAATGTCGGGCAAAATCGCTCAGCTCCACCAGGGCCAGCATTTCGCGGGTGCGCCCCTCTTTTTTCTCTTTGGAATAGTTCATCAACTCCAGGGGGAGCTGCACATTTTTAGCCACCGTTCGCCAATCATAAAGCGTTGCCGCTTGAAAAACCATGCCATAATCGCGATCCAGCCGGGCTTGATGGGCGCTTTTGTTGTTAATTAGCACCTGTCCAGAGGTGATGCCGGTCAAATCGCCGATCACTCGCAGCAAAGTTGACTTGCCACAACCCGATGGCCCGATGAGGGAGATAAATTCATTGGGTTGAATGACCAGATTAATATCTTTTAAGGCATGAACCTGGTTGGCAGTCCCTTCGCCAAAAGTCTTATTAAGGTTCTGAATGGAGACAACTGGGTTTTGCATAGTGTGTAGGAAGTAGGAAGTAAGGAGTAAGGAGTAAGGGAGGCAACAAATCTGCTTACTCCCTACTGTTAGTTATATTTCTCCCAAGTAAGCCTGGCGTACCATCTGGTTATGGCGCAAACTCTCGGCATCATCGGCCAGGACAATTTCACCTGTTTGCAATACATAGCCCCGGTGGGCAATGGCCAGGGCCACATTGGCATTTTGTTCGACCAAAAGAATGGTGGTTCCCTGTTGATTAATCTCGCTGATTTTATCGAAAATGCTTTCGACCAAAATGGGGGCCAGACCCATCGAGGGTTCATCCATCAACAACAGCCGCGGCCGCGACATCAGGGCGCGGGCCGTGGCCAGCATTTGCTGCTCACCTCCGCTCAGCGTCCCGGCTACCTGTTGGCGACGCTCTTTCAAGCGGGGAAAGAGGGTGAAAAAGTGGTCCATATCCTGGGCGATGCCGCGCTGGTCTTTGCGATAATAAGCGCCCATATCCAGATTTTCGGAAACGGTCAGGCTGGAAAAAATACCCCGGCCTTCGGGAACCAGGGCCAGACCCTTGCTCACCAGTTCATGCGGTTTGTAGTTGCGTAAATCCTCACCATCAAAGTAAACAGAACCCTGGCGCGGCTGCAGTAACCCGCTGATGGTCTTAAGGGTGGTGCTCTTGCCGGCCCCATTGCCGCCGATCAGCGTTACAATTTCACCCTGTTCCACCGTCAAAGAGATGCCTTTGAGGGCGTGGATATTGCCGTAGTAAGTGTGAACGTCATTGACTTCGAGAAGAGGCATCGTTTTTGCTCCGAGATACTTTTCTGTTCAGGCCGCTTGTTCTAAATTCGCTACCACTCCGCGCCCCAGGTAAGCTTCAATCACGCGAGAGTTGCGCTGAATTTCAGCCGGAAGACCTTCGGCAATCTTGACGCCGTAGTCGAGTACGGTGACGGTTTCGGAAATACCCATAACAACCTTCATATCGTGCTCAATCAGGAGAATGGTGATGCCGAGTTCATCCCGGAGATGTTGGATAAAATGGGTCATTTCCGCTGTTTCTTGCGGATTCATGCCGGCCGTGGGTTCGTCGAGCAGCAGCACTTTGGGTTTGCTGGCCAGGGCGCGGGCAATTTCCAGGCGGCGCTGGTCGCCGTAAGGCAAATTTTTAGCCAGCAGGTCGCCCTTGCCGGCCAGGCCGACAAAGCGCAGTAACCGTCTGGCTTCTTCCAGGGCTTGTTTCTCCTCTTGCCTTACACTAGGGAAGCGAAAAATGGCCCCCAATAGATTGGTCTTTAAGTGACTGTGCAGGCCCACCAACACATTTTCAATGGCCGGCATATTGGCGAACAGGCGAATATTTTGATAAGTCCGGGCAATTCCCTTATGGGTAATCAGATCGGGTGATTTATTGAGGAGCGATTCACCGTTCAGGAGAATATTGCCTTCTTCCGGCTTATAAAAACCGGTGATGCAGTTGAAAAGGGTGGTTTTCCCGGCGCCGTTGGGGCCAATTACACTGTGAATGGCCTGCGCTTTGACATCGAGATCAAGATCGCCAATGGCAACCAGGCCGCCAAATCGTTTAACCAGTTTTTGAACTTTGAGCATTGACATTATTGACCACCCGTTGCGGCTGAGGTTGCGCCGGCTAAATCAACCGCGTTTTCAGTAATAGGCACATCTTCCTGGGCATGGAGTTCGCGCTGGCGCGTCTTTTCCGGCCACAAGCCTTCGGGCCGGTAAAGCATCATGGCCACCAGGACAGCCCCGTAAACCATCAGGCGAAATTCGTCAAACTCGCGCAGCAGTTCCGGTAGGCCCACCAGGGCCAGCGCCCCCACCACTACCCCCGGAATGCTGCCCATCCCCCCGACAATAATCAAGGCCAGCACGTTGATTGAGATCAGCAAGTTAAAACTATGCGGGTAAATAGTTGCCAATTTGCTGGCAAAAATAGCCCCGCTCAGCCCGGAGAAACCCGCGCCTACGCCAAATGCCATTAACTTGGTCACGACCAAATCAATACCCATGGCCTGGGCCACATCTTCATCTTCACGCATGGCCATCCAGGCCCGGCCCGGACGCGAATCTTTTAAGCGCAGGGCAATAAAAGCGCCGATCAGACAGGCGACTAGAATGAGATAGTAAAGTTTTTGGGCGTTGTCTATGGCGATTCCCCCAATACTTGCCCTGGCCACCTGCACAATTCCCTGAGAGCCGCCAATGTGGGGCTTGAGCATATCAGATAGGGCCAGGATGCGGATAATTTCCCCAAAACCGAGGGTAACAATAGCCAGGTAGTCGCCCCGAATGTGGAGTACGGGCACTCCCAGGATGACCCCGGCTGTCACCGAAGCCAGCACTGCTACGGGTAAGGCTTCCCAGAAGGTCCACTGGGCCGAGGTGGTGAGTTCACCGCCGGTAGTGGTCAAAACGCCCATCACATAAGCCCCAATGGCAAAGAAAGCCACATAGCCCAGGTCGAGCAGGCCGGCGAAACCAACCACAATATTCAGGCCCAATCCCATCAGGATGTACAGACCCACCGTCGTGGCGACTTCGCTCAGAAAAGGGCCAAGCAGATTGGGCAGGTAAAGCAGCACCAGCGCGATAAGGAATAAGCTGCCGTAACGCATCATATTTTGGCGGGAGGCTGGCAACCCTTGATAGCGGGTTTGAACGGTGGGCTTCCAACCGGCCCACAAAAAATTGCCGCCGGTCACAACAATAAAAATAACGACAGCCCCAATAACCGACAACCCTTTTTGGTTTCTTGCGCCAAAAATCCAACTAACCGCGTTGGCTACCTGTGGCCAGGGGGTGAGGGTGAGGCGGATCAAATCTTGAAGCAAGCCCACCAAGATCACCCAGATAAGCCCGGCGATAATGGCGCTCCGAATCCGGGCCGGCAGGATATACAGGAGTCCGGCAATCAAACCAACTCCCGCACCGCCAGCCACCAAATAAAGAACAGCCATTGCGGTTGTTTTTTGATCAAAGGTGAGGATTTTGAAGAGGGCTGGCGAGGCGTTGACCAGCACGGGCCGCAGGTTTATCCCTTTGCTGAGCAAGACCAATCCGGCAATAAGGCTGCCTACCAGCAGCCCGGCGATAATCCCACTGACTAGACTAATTCGCCAGTCACGACTGCTCGCTCGTTTAGCGCCAGTATAGCCAATTGTAAACACAATAATAACCAGCAGAATCTGGCCCAGGGAAATGACGCCGGCAATAATATCACGTTTGCTAAAGGCTTCGACCATCCCGACCAGACAAAGGAGGATGGCCACGGCCCCCCCAATCAAGCCGATTTGAATTATTTTTGTCCAGTTGACTTGTGATTTTTCGGTCATGATGGGGTACCTCAGGCTTTAGCCTTGCCCAACCGCTCGCCCAGGATGCCCTGCGGACGAAAGATTAAGATCAGCACTAACATGCTAAAAGCGATCACATCTTTGAGTTGATAAGGGGCGGGAATGCCCAGGCCATCCAAAAACAGGCTTGGCCCGACCGATTCAAAGATGCCCAGGAACAGGCCGCCCAACATCGCTCCGGGCACGTTACCAATTCCACCCAGCACCGCGGCTGTAAAAGCCTTAATGCCGGGAATAAAGCCCATAAAAAAGCTTACTTGCCGGAACATCAGCGCATACAGCACTCCTGCGGCTCCGGCCAGAGCCGCACCCAGAATAAAGGTCTGCACAATAATGGAGTCCACATTGATCCCCATTAAAGCGGCTACATCTTTATTTTCCGAAACCGCCCGCATCGCTTTGCCGGTTTTGGTGCGCTGCACAAAAGTGTAAAGGCCGAACATCAGCAGGGCCGCCGCGACAATAACGATAACCTGAATGCGCTGAATGGTGAAATCACCCCCCAAATTCCAGACGCCGTCCAAAGCTTTGACTTCGGGGTAGGCTTTGAATTGGGAGCCATACAAACCCCGAAAGGTGTATTGTAAGAAGAAAGAAGCGCCGATAGCCGTAATCAGCGGCACCAGGCGCGGGGCGCGACGGAGCGGGCGATAGGCAATTCGCTCTAACAATACCGCCACCAGCACCGAAGTAACCATAGCCACAGCAAATACAGCCAACAGTCCCAACACCGGATTTGTATTAAGGACTTTAGCTCGGTTCATGGCATCGGCCACAAAATAGCCGGTAAAAGCGCCGCTCATGTAAACTTCGCCGTGAGCGAAGTTAATCATCCGCAGCACGCCGTAAACCATGGTATAACCGAGGGCAATCAGCGCATAAATGCTGCCCTGAGCCAGCCCAAAAATGACAAAATCAAACCATTGACGACTGGTGTAATGGCCGGAGCGCAGGGTAGCGATTGAACCAATAACGATAATGGCTACGATGAAAGCGCCCACCAACGCCAGTGACACGTTGACGAAATTTAAGTTATCCAGGATGCGTCGGGGCATTTGAACCTCCTTTTGTTTATAAAATATAACCCTACCTGTTGGGGAGATTAGAGATTGGAGATTGTTAGCTTGACTCTCTAATCTCCCACTGTAGGGAAGTTATTCTCAGTGGATCCAAATTTCCCGTAGGGTGGCATCCTTATGCCGCCCGCTGACGCATAGGGATGCGCCGGCTACGGTGAAAAATTGGATATACTCAGTGGATCCAAATTTGAGGAGCCAGCACGCCCACGTGCGGCGGTGTTCGGCACGTGCGGCGGTGTTCGGCACGTGGGCGTGCCCGCTGCGCGTCCTCGGAAAATTGGATCTACTGATACTGATTCTATCTATGATCCTTAGTTGGCCTACTGTGAGCGGGCACATCGAAATCCATCGAGATCGTTGCGACCAGGAAAAGCCCAGAAACGATTGGCCGCTCGCACGGCGCGGGCATCAACCCCCCAGGCCCCGCCTCGAAGGACGCGGGTAGTGCCGCTGGTGGGTCCCGGCGGATTTTCTGCCGGAGCCTGGGCGTAATAGTTCTGGCTGTACCGGTCTGCTACCCATTCCCAGGTATTGCCGGCCATATCCAGAGCGCCGTAGGGACTGGCTCCGGCAGGGTACTGGCCAACTTCGGTTGTATCGCCGACCTGGCGATTAAAGTTTAATAAATCAGAGTTGGGGGGCGTATTACCCCAAGGATAGAGCTGGCCATCGCTGCCACGAGCGGCTTTCTCCCATTCGGCCTCGGTGGGCAACCGCCGGTCCGCCCAGACGCAATACGCTTGCGCTTGAAACCAGGTTACGCCTATCACGGGATGGTTAGCATATTGGTCCGGGCCATATCGCGCCGAGTGTTGTGGCTCGGTACAGCCGCCGGCTCCAACACAGCGCCGGTACATAACGTTCGTCACTTCAGTCTGGTCAATCCAATAAGCCTCGAGGTAAACAGAATGTTGGGGTTTCTCGTCGTCATCGGCCTCTTCGTCGGCTTCGCTGCTGCCCATGAGAAATTCACCCGCCGGTACAAAGACCATCTTCATCTTATCAATTTCTTCAAGCGGCGCTGTCTCCAAAGTTGGGGTAGAAAGCAGGGAAGCGGGGGTAGGGGGTGGAGGCGTAGTTGATAAGGTTTGACAGGCCGTTAAAGAAGTTAGTAGCCAGAGGATAACGGGAAGAGGTATTCTACACCGCATCTATCCAAATTATAGTTGGTTTCCCTTCAAGATAAAGTGGTATCTTGCGCTTATTTTAAGGGTGGCCCCGTTTAAGTCGCCGCAATAATAACCAAAAAGGGCCATTTTAGCAATTTTGCTATATCTCGGCAGGGCGATGATGGATAAAAACTTTTTCCAGAATGATAATGACAAAGAAAAACGCCATGCCCGCCAGAGAAGCAATCAAAATGCTGGCCCACAATTTTTCAGGGCCGGTGGCGTAATATTGGTTAAAGTTAAGGATGGCCCGGCCCAGCCCATCGGCGATGCCTGAAGGAAGTTCGCCGATAATGGCCCCCACAACACTGGCCGTGGCTGATACCTTGAGAGCGGTGAAGATATAGGGCAAGGCCGCCGGCACCCGCAATTTCCACAATACTTGCCAGGGTGTGGCTGCGTAAGAACGCATCAACTCTACTGCCGTTGGCTGGGGTGAAAGCAGGCCGCGCAGGGTATTAATGGTAACAGGGAAAAAGGTGAGATAGGCGGCAATAATAGCGACTGAAAACCAATTACCGCCGAGCCAAATGACCACCATTGGGGCAATCGCCAGAAGGGGCACGGTTTGCGAAGCGACGACATAGGGTAATAAACCACGTTCCAGCAGGGAAGAATGGGCAAAGACGACGCCCAAAATGAAACCTAACATTCCCCCCAAGAGAAAACCGACTACCGCTTCTTGCAAGGTAAAGAGTGAAGCGCGGGTGAGAATCGTCAACAGAATCTCATCGCCGCCGCGCCGGGGTGGTTCAAACAGCGTACCTATGATTTCGGTCAAGGGTGGCATCGAGCGGTCATCGGCGCTGATAGGCATAGCAATTTTGCACAGGCCGAAATTTTGGCACAACATGCCAGGCGCCCGTTCACTCCCCACTTTTACCTCGGCGGTGCCGCGCCAATACTTTCCGCCCGGCGCAGCTAAAAGTTTGTAACCCTGCCACATGAGCGCCAACAGCAGCACTACCAAGAAAAAGTAAAGGACCGAACGGACCCAATCCGGTAGTTTAAAAGTTGAGGCAACACTGCCCCTTTTGGCAACTTCAACTTGAGTCGCGATGGTCAGCCTCTATTCATTGCATCGGTTTGAAAGTGGCGACATTTTAGCACAACCCACCGCTTGATGCAATCATTATAACGGTTTAAACCGGGTTTAAGATTTGCACGTCGGGTTTTAGTTTTAATTCTTTGACCAGCCCGGACAATTCAGCATCGGTCAACGCCCGACCTTTGCCGGCGTAGGCAATCAGGGCTGCCTCCAAAACGTTGGTTCCAAAGGATCGCCCCTCGATCCGGGGCGTGCTGGTGACAAGACAGGACACGCCCCGCGACTGCATCAATTCAAGGTCGCGGGGGGTTGTAGTATTTGTAATGATTACCTTGCCGCTCATGTCGAGCGGCATATGGCGGCGAATATATTGAAAATCACCGGCAATGACCGGGCCATAATGGAACCACTTTTCATATTTAGGGATATTTTCCTCTTGATTTTGGCCGGTTGGGTAAAGCATGCTAATCGGCATCAGCCCAACTATGGGCATAAGGATGGCCGCCAGTGTGCGTAATCGAGCCAGCCCGTAGATGGGGAAGGGGAGGCCTAACCCAAACATCAGATCGCAAAATACCAAATCAAAACCGGCTCGATGCAGTGACTCGGCCATGCCGTAGCGGTCTGCGGCTACGGGCATCATGGCTTTGCGGGGAACAATTGGCTGGCGGAAGCAAGGCTCGGCCAGTTGGAAAATGTTTCGCTCCAGGGTCAATTTCAGGCCCCGCCCGTCGGTGTAAGGGGTGTGCTTCACGTCTTTGACTAAGTTAAGCCCGGAGCGGAGCGGATAATTCTTGTTGACTACCCGCACATAAAGCTCAACCCCACCCACGCCAAAAGCAGTCACTTTGCCATCCATTTCGGCAAAAAGCGTCCTGGCTCTTTTTTCATCCCCGTCGCAGCCAATCCGCTCCAGGATAATCGTTTCGTGACCTAATTGGAACTCAACTTTCTTATCACGACTGGAACTGCCCAAGCTGATACTCACAACGTGCTTCACGGTATCATCTCTTTTGTAAGAAGTGGGTAACAATAATGAAAATATGACAATTATACTACAACAATCCCTAAATTGCTGACTTATTAGGTGGAAAGTGGATTAAAAACTTATTCAACTTAAAGAGTTAAGAGTGCCGAAAATTGTATTCTTTTCGTTGAACTATAGCCGTTTATAATTCTAGAACGGAAATTATAATTTGTGGAGGTATATTCTAAGAAAACATACAAATAACTTGCAGAAACCCTAAAATTGAGTATAAAAATGTAAAAAGTGGGACGACTTATACTTAGTAACCGTCCAGAATTTACTTCCCGTTTTGAGTTCCTATGAGTTCCTTTAGTTCCCTGGGAACTTGTAGGAACTTGGGGGAACTTATTTTTGGACAATCACTTATGGTTCGATTTCGGCAACTGAGTTGAATACTCGATTGGGCCGATAAGGGAAATTAGTAATCATATCCGGTCGAGTTACCCCGGTTAAAACCAGAATGGTTTCTAACCCACTTTCCAAACCCATTTTTATGTCCGTATCCATCCGGTCGCCGACCATAAAGGTATTTTCAGAATGTTCGCCTAAATAGCGCAGCGCCGCACGCATCATCAGGGGATTGGGTTTGCCTACAAAATAAGGGGCAAAACCGGTCGCTTTCTCAATAAGGGCGGCCACTGCGCCACACGCGGGGGTTAAACCGATTTCGGTCGGGCCGGAGGGATCGGGGTTGGTAGCAATGAAGGGCGTTCCTGCCCAAATCAACTGGGTGGCGCGAATAATTTTATCATAGGGGTAGGATTCGGTTTCGCCCAAAATCACGTAATCCGGCTTATAATCGGTGAGGGTATAACCTATGTCGGTCAAAGCCTGATACAGCCCAATATCACCCAATACGTAAGCCGATCCGTGAGGTTTTTGGGATTGGACAAATGCGGCTGTAGCCATCGCGCTGCTAAAAATTTGCTGGATGCCAATATTAATTCCCGCCGATTGTAGCCGATGTTGTAAATCGGTCGGCGTATAGCGGGAATTGTTGGTTAGAACAAGGTATTTATGCTCGCCCACAATCAAACGCTCGATAAATTCAGCCGCTCCGGGGATTGGATTTTGACCCTGCACCAGAACCCCGTCCATATCAATCAGGTATGTTTTTTTACTGTTCATTATAGATATGCCCCATCAAACTGTCCGCTTATGGTATTGAGTGTTGGACCCATTGTAATGGCTCGACGGCAATTCCATTTAACCGCATTTCCCAATGCAAATGAGACCCCGTTGCCAGACCTGTATCACCAATAAAACCAATTAACTCGCCCTGTCTCACCTCTTGCCCGACTGCCACAATAAGCTGGCTTTGATGCCAGTAACCGCTAAACAGACCCAGGCCATGGTCAAGTAGAACGGCATTCCCGCGCACGGCTAGCTTTTCGGCCAGCACAACTTTCCCCGCCGCCGGGGCATAAATGGGCTTTCCGATATCGCCGCCAAAATCAGCTCCGGCATGGAAAGTTAATTCGCTGCTGCCGTTATAACTGCGTCGCGTTCCAAAATTGCTGGTAATCCTCAAACTGTCCAGCCCAACCGGATACCAAAAGGCTCCTTGCCAGTAGGGTTGCGGCGACACCTGCGACCACAAGTTGTCCAATTTTTCCTGCTCCACCCGGATGAGTTCGGGATCGAGCAAGCCTCCTCGTTCAGAGTCAAGCTGGATGTTTTCCTGTCCGTAAGGTCCCTCAACCACCGTAATCTCTTTAAAGAGGGTTACTTGTGAACTATTGGCCAGGTTAGCGGTAATTTTTATAGGGTAAACATTCGGTTCAGTCATCGCGTGAATAGCCGTGATACCCCAGAATTGTCCATTACCGCTATCTCTAAAGAGAATCGGTCGCCCTTCAAAATCACCGCTGAGGGTGGCTGCGGCCGTCAGTTTTACTCTGATAACTAGGGTACGGCCTTGAATGATAGTTGGTTCGGAGAGTTCAATGGCGGCAAAGGGAGCGGCCAGGGCTTCTGGGATGGGTGGGCTACTACCGGGAATTTGGAGTGTCTGGCCAATTTGCAGCAAATCGGGATTGGCTAAATGGTTAGCCAGGATGATGGTTTCCAGCGAAACGCCATAGGCGGCGGCAATTGTAAAAAGGGTTTCGCCGGGCTGAACCGTGTGGGTTTGGTCAACTCGGCCGGGCGACAGAGTAGGCGGAACGGCTGTTACTTGCGGGGAAACAGCCGGCAAAATGAGTTGTTGGCCGGGGAAAAGAAGGTTCACGTTTGATAAACGGTTTGCCAGCGCAATCTCTGTGGGTAACAGGTTAAACCGCCGGGCAATCGCGTTGAGGGTATCGCCCGGCTGAACCGTATAAACAAAGGTTCCCTGTTGTTGCCTGTTTCCTTCTTGGGCCGCAGTTGGACTCGCCAACACGCTGGAACCAAAAACCAGAAATCCCAAAACAACAGCTACTTTCATAAAGTTCTTGACTGATTTCATATTATGTCGCCCAAGTAAGATTACTTATATTTTAACCATAACGGCAAAATGCGCTAGTAGAAAAAAGAAAACCGCCCAAAGGGGCGGCATTGTTCTGAGGTATATCGCATGGTTGATAACGTTAGCACTTAAACTGATGTATTGACGGGTCGGATACCATCATAAACCTGATGCCCCCCAATGGTACGCAGGATGAGGTCTGGCGTTTTTTTGTGTAACATTTCATAAATCTCTAACGACGTTAAAGGAGTATTGTCGTTGGCGATAAAAAGGCGGAAGATGGCTCGAGTCAAGGGTAGACTGTCGTCAATAAAATTGGGTTGTTGACCGCAATGGGTTTGAATAATATGCCAGAGCATATCTATTTGAAAAACCTCACCCGTTTCTGGATTGACCCAATCAAAGGTTTGATTGTCGGTTGGGTGAAGATTTTTGGCCTCGGGACAGAGGTGCCCCTGTAAATACGCGCCCAAACTTTGGCGTTGTTTACGCCACCAGTCAAAATCTATATGAAATTTTGTCTCAAGGGTAGGTTTTATATATTTGGCCATAGCTCAAGGAAGTTTTCCTGCTAGTCTCGGAGATTGGGATCGTAAATCCAGTAGCCATTCTTCATGGGAATAAAGCAGCGGTGGCTCACCAGCTCCTGGAAAATTGTACCCGGCGCTGCCCGCCGGACAACGTTGACTGCACTGTAAAGCGTTTTGGCGTGGACGGTACTCTGTGGGTTGAGCTTGGACAACTCTGGAAATATCTGGCAGAGAATATCGTAAATTGACAGCTTTTTTTCTGAGGCGTTTAGCCAAAATGCATCTATCTGAGCCTGGTTTGATTCGCCAATAATTATAAGTTCATCATACTTGCAATTAATGGCTTCTTTGCTCATCTGGAAAACCAGCTTGTTGCCGCTAACATTAGCGGTCCGGACCCAATCACGTTGGGAGCGCATCGCTTGGTAGTCCACAATAATCCGCATCGGATTATCGGTACGTTTGATATTGATATAAGCCCCTACCGGCAGTTTATTTTTGTTGTACCACTCATCCAAACCAAAAACATATTTATCGTTCAGGGCCGTCCAACCTGGAAAGGTGTCACCAGTACGACCATCAACAAATTCAAAAAGGACCGGGTTGTAATGGCTGCTGGGAAACAGGCTTTCCGTTTTGGGGGTCAGGGGCAGCGTCCCCACCCGCCGATGCGGGTAATTAAGTACAATCGTCACACTTTGCGGGTTGGGATCAACAGCCGAAAGATGCTCAACGGGCGTTGCTTCATCGTCAATTTCGGTCAATAACGCCAGCAAATCTTCGTCAAACAAGTCAATATCGTAAGATTGATTACCATTATTCAATTGTAAACGGCGGGGGGCATGATGCGCTTCCGGAGGTTCAATCCGCTCCAAATACCATAATACTTGTCCGGTTGGACCGACATCATCAAAACGCTCATCATTGGCCAGCCGGTAGCTCACCGAGAAACGAAGCGTGTCGGTAATATCTTTGCCTTCGGCCAGGCCCATTTGTTCAATGAGCGCATCAACACTTAAGGGGCCATTGTTAATATCAATAGCAGCATCAGCAATATTAAATAACCCTTCGTGAAAGTCCGGCAGCAGATCACGTAAAAAATACTGACCGTGAAACTTCACAAAGTCGTTGCTATTTTTGAGGGCAGCTTCAACTTTGGGGCGGATAAATTCAAGATAGGTCTGGTAAATTTCTTCGGGGGGCATTAACCCTTGCAAACTCGCCAGACTCTGGTTGGTATCTAAATTAAGCGGGTGGGGATGATCAAAATTAGTCGCAAACTCACGGGTATCGCTGCCATTAGGAAAGCTTACCGCGATAACCGTAAACGTGCCGTGAACGGGATGATGGCCCTGGCGAGTTGTTTTAACGGTACCAACCGCAAAATCTAAATGAGGAAAAACCACCTGCTCGCCGACGGCATAGCTTTCTTTGGGTTGATACAGTTTGCCCTGTTGAAATTCACTCCGGGCCGCTAATTCTTCGGCCTGGTATTGGCGTTTTACCAGAGCCAAAGCAATTTCGTCAAGGGTAAAGACGCGGTTGTTTTCTAAAATTTGGTTGTATATAAATTCTAAATCTTTGCTGTTAATTGTAAACTGGCCTTGCCAATAGGCCGGGGTCTGAGTTTTGCGCTGAACCAAGATGAGGCATTCCTCTAAAAATTTTGGAGATTATGATTTCTGCCAAACGGCAATACCAAATTATACTCTTATTGAGAAGGCTTGACAAATTGCCTATATTCTTGCTTATTCAGTAAGCCATAAAACGGTTTTTGGGGAACTTTTCAACCGTCATTGCAAGCGAAGCGAAGCAATCCCCAAGTTGTGATGGGGGATTGCTTCGGCCTTACAGCCTTGCAATGACATAAACTGAACAGTTACATTTTTATGAGGCAAAAAAAGACACTCACTTGGGAGGGAGTGAGTGTCTTTTCCTCTCAGGGTCGGGTGGGGTCGCTTTCCCTGAGAAATCCTGTCGCATCGGCAAAAATAAATCTTGGGGAAGATTTTTCCAGCGTCAGTCAGGCCGATAATTTTTAGAAGAGGCTTTTGGCTGTGGGTGCAGCCGTAAATGGGAGGGTTTCGACGCAACAGGCTTAATTGCTACCAATATAACACGCATGCCGGTTTGAGTCAGTAAATTTGTCGTAAATTTTTCCTTTACGACTCCGCAAATCAGGGCGTTTGCCCAGTCTGAGGTAAAATGATACACTGACCTGTAATGCTCCGAAAATCTCAGGTAGTTCCAAGAATTGGGTGATTTACATCTTGCGTGTTCCGTTTGTGTGGCGCAAGATGCGCGCGTTTTTTTTGAACAGCCTTATCGGGAGTCCTTCAAGCTCATGTTTAGACTGCGCCGTTCTGATATTCTAGCTGAAAAAGAGGAGAGTCGCCGGCCCATCACCCGCGCCCAATTGGGGGGATATCGTCGTTTGCTGCGGTATGTTAGCCCTTACCGGGGCCGGATGATGCTGGCAGGGATGGCCCTGATTGCCGGCACGCTGTTGGGATTGGTCATGCCGCTGGTGGTGCGAAACATTGTTGATGTGGTGTTTGTGGAGCAAAATCTGGCTTTGCTCAATCGCTCAACCGCTTTGCTGACCCTGGTTTTTCTGGCGCAGGCCTTTTTTAGCTTTGTCAATCGCTTCAATACTGCTCTGGTCGGTGAGCGCGTGGTAGCCGATCTGCGCCAGCAGCTTTATCGCCACCTGATGTCGTTGTCGCTCCGCTTTTACGCCGATCGGCGCACCGGCGAATTGGTCTCGCGCGTCACCAATGATGTTACCACTTTGCAAGCGGCGGTAACAGATAATCTGGTAACGCTATTACAACAGGGCTTGACCCTCATCGGCGGGGTAATTTTTCTGTTTTGGCTCGATTGGCGGCTGACCAGCGTGATTTTGGGCGGGATACCTATTGTTACTTTAACGATGGTTTATCTGGGGCGAAAAATCCGGCGGGCTGCGGCCGACATGCAGGACCGGCTGGCCGAGGCTTCGGCGGTGGTGGACGAGACCGTTGGCAATATTCGAGTTGTCAAATCTTTTGCCCGCGAGGCTTATGAGATCACTCGGTTTACGGCCAAAATCGAAGAGACTTTTGTGGCGGCGATGCGGCGGGTCAAAATCTCAGCCGTTTTGGCGCCCATTATTGGTTTTATGGCTTTTATGTCCCTCACCATTACCCTCTGGTTTGGCGGCTACGAGGTGCTTCAGGGCTACCTGTCGCCGGGTGGACTGATTGCTTTTTTGATTTATACCATGTTGGTGGCGGGGCCGATTGCCGCTTTTTCGGGGTTGTACAGCCAGTTTCAAGCAGCTCTGGGCGCCACCGAGTACATTTTTAAACTGCTCGATTTGCAGCCCGAAATTGCCGACGCCCCCCATGCCTACCCGTTGCCGACAATTATTGGCCGAGTAAAGTTTGAAGGAGTCAGTTTTGAGTATGACTCGCGCTTGCCTGTTTTGCGTCAGGTGTCAATGGAGGTCCAACCGGGTCAGGTGGTGGCGCTGGTCGGGCCGAGCGGCGCCGGTAAAACGACGCTGGTCAATCTCATTCCCCGTTTTTACGATGTGACCTCTGGTTGTATCACCATTGATAACCACGATTTGAGACAGGTCACGCTGTTGAGCTTGCGCCAGCAAATCGGCGTGGTGCCGCAGGAGACCGCCTTGTTTTCCGACACAATTGGGGAGAATATTCGTTACGGTAAGCTGGAGGCAACCCAGGCCGAGATTGAAGCCGCTGCTCGCGCCGCCAACGCTCACGAGTTCATTATCAATATGCCTCAAGGGTATGAAACTCGCGTGGGTGAGCGCGGCATCAAGCTGAGCGGGGGCCAGCGCCAGCGAATTGCGATTGCCCGCGCCATCCTCAAAGACCCCCGAATTCTCATCCTGGATGAGGCCACTTCGTCGCTAGACAGCGAGTCGGAGCAGTTGGTCCAGGAAGCGCTGGAACGTTTGATGAAATCGCGGACTACATTTGTGATTGCCCATCGTTTGAGTACCATTATCAATGCCGATTGGATTTTGGTTATGGACGGTGGCCGCATTGTGGAACAAGGCACTCACGCTGAATTGGTGAGCCGAGCGAATGGCTTGTATCAAAAATTGCATGCGTTGCAATTCAGGTTTTTGGAGGAAGAAATTGTCAATCATTAATGGTCAATTATCAATTGTTAATTGGCCGTGAAAGGCTCCTGGCGCATGGCCCGCCTGGCGGGCGTGGATATTAATGTCCACTGGAGCTTTAGCTTTATCATTGTCTGGATTATCCTGCAAGGGGCGTTGAGCCACGGCAAGCTTGAAGGGATTATCTTTGCCTTGGTGGCCGTGCTGCTGCTGTTTGTCTGTGTGACCCTGCACGAGTTGGGGCATGCCTTCATGGCACAGTGGCTCAATATCCGGGTGAAAAATATTATTTTGTTGCCCATTGGCGGTCTGGCTCAAATGCAATCGCTGCCGGAAAAGCCGGAACACGAAATGTTGATTGCCGGAGCCGGGCCGGTGGTGAATCTGTCTATTACCATGGCCCTGGTTCCGGCGGCGCTGATGTTTAGTGAAGAGGCTTTGTTACGCGGTTTTTTGGCCTCGCCCGGTACGGTGCTTGAAGCCGTCATGCAATCCTTTTTTCAAGAGGGCGCGCTGCTGGGATTGATTATTTTTCTGTTATTATCCAATGCCATCCTATTTGTGTTCAATTTAATCCCGGCCTTTCCCATGGACGGCGGGCGCATCTTGCGAGCGGTGCTGGCCCTATTTCTTTCTTATGCTGTGGCTACTCGAATTGCCGTGATAATAGGCTATACTATTGCCTTGTTACTGGTCCTCGGCTCTTTCTACTATAGAAATCCAGGGCTTTTGTTTGTGGCTGTTTTTGTATTCATTGCCGGGCGGCCGGTGCGGGTAAAGCCGGCGCAGCAAAGTTTATCTCCTTTTTTGAACAGCCGGGATTGACTTTTTACCGATGTGTAAGCGGTGGGCGGACATGTCACTGCGAGCCTTTAGGCGAAGCCGCGTTGCGTCCTACCCCGGAGGCGGGGATTGCTTCGGACTGCGTCCTCGCAATGACATGCGCAGAGCCGACTTTATTGGACTGACTCCTCCGTAGGTTCGACTTCATCTGTCACCGTCCACTGGCCGTTATCTCCCCTGATAACAGTCAATTGCCAGCCCCGATAGCCCGACCCATCGCCGCGATAAACGTTGACGGTGGCAATCTTCTGATCTTCGCTGAACTCAATTTCCTGAATATAAAGATAGCTGGCCGTTTGGGGCCGGGTGGCAAAATATTCCTGGCCGCCGGCCGGATAGAGCCAGACGGTATGGCCGCCGTTTTGATTTTGCCCGTCAAACCGGATGCGTGGTTCATCGCGCCGGAAGTGAATCACCAAATCTTTGACCGGCCCGCGTTTAGCCTGTTCATAGGCATAAACAGCCCGGCGGACCTCATTGTTGCGTAGAAACTGAGGATTGACCGGTCCGCAAGCGATGAACGATAGAAACAAGATGGTCAAAACAAAAACAACTTGGAAGGCTGGAGGATTGGAAGGCTGGAAGCTGCTTAATCCAGTCTCAGTATATCCAAATTTGAGAGGCCAGCACGCCCACGTGCGGCCCCGTTCGGCACGGGGGCGTGCCTCACTCCTCGAAAATTGGATTCGCTGAGTCTGCCGGTCCTCCAATCCTCCCGGATAATTACCTGTTTTGAAAATCAAAATGGATTACCCTTCAAGCACTTTCGCTTCTTCCCACAGAGCGTCCAGTTCCTCGATTGTCATGTCAGTTAAAGCTTTGCCTTGACCCGTCGCCAGCAACTCCAGCCTTTTGAAGCGGCGGGTAAAGCGGGCATTAGTAGCGCGTAAGGCGCTCTCCGGGTCAACCTTGCGCCAGCGAGCCAGGTTAACGGCGCTGAACAACAAATCGCCAATTTCAGCTTCCAGATCAGCCGGATGGGTGGCTTCGGTAATTTCGCGGGCCTCTTCGATCAATTTATCCAACACACCCTCAATTGTCGGCCATTCAAACCCCACCCGAACCACCCGCTTGGAAATGGTCAGGGCTTGAGCCAGAGCCGGCAGCGCCGCCGGAACGCCATCCAACACTGAAGGGGGAGTTTCATTTTGGCCGTTTGACGTGGCCCGTTCAACCCGTTTGATGGCCTCCCAATTCGTCGTCACTTCATCCGCCCCGTTAACCGTAACATCTCCGAACACGTGGGGGTGACGCCGCACCAGTTTGCGGTGGATGTGCCCAATCACGTCGCCCATTTTAAAATCGCCAGCCTCGGTGGCAAGCTGAGTGTGCAGTAAAATCTGGAGCAGCAAATCGCCTAACTCTTCGGCCAGCGCGGTGGGATTGGCCGCATCGAGCGCCTCCAATACTTCATAGGTTTCTTCCAGCAGAAAGGGGCGCAGGCTGTGATGGGTTTGCTCTCGATCCCAGGGACAGCCTTCAGGGGCGCGCAAATGAGCAATCGTTTCCTGAAAGGTGGGCAAACTGCTGTTGCCCGGATCGGCGGGCAGATAGAGCAGGGTAAATTCGTCAAACCGGGTCTGTTGATCCAACTGGGCCAGGAATCCAGACCAAACCTGGGCCGACCCTTGCACCAAGGTAACTGTAACATTCTCGGCGTAGGCATTCAGCAAAACCTGTTTGACTCGCTCAGCCAGAGCCGGGTTGGACAGCCCAGGCAGCAGCGCCGGTTGATCGGGGGCCAGCGGGGGGTGATGCAAATGCGCCACTTCGTCCGCGTGGACAATTTGGAGTTTGCGCAGTGTTTCCAACTTCACCGCGGTTGCCGCCGCCTCGACCAGGCTGAGACCGGGAATAAGGGTCAGCGGGACTCGCTGGACTTCTGCCAATGCGCGAATATGAGGGAGAGCGGCGTCTTCAAGCGGGTGGCCGGGCACGGCATAAATAACGCCTGTTTCGCGCCGGCCCAGGCGCACCACTTCGGCGGCCAACTGCTCCGGCCCATCCCCGGCGGCAGGGGAGGCTTCGGTCAAGGAGCAGATTTTGGCCGGAACAGCGGCCAGGCTGGGGTGAGACGTGACGCCAACATAAATTTCAGTGGCTTGTTGAAGCAGGCTGTCGGCTGCGCGGGTCCAATACTGGCTGTCGCCAGGCCCCAGGCCGACAATAGTAATACCAGCAGGCATGGTTTTCTCCAAAAGATAAATATAGCGATCCAGAAAAGTTTTCGCCACTAAAACAGGTAGCAAGTAGCATGTAGCAGGTCATAAATTTGTGCTACCTTGCTACCTGCTACCTTGATGGTTGAGAGAGAATTTTTCTGGACACCTATATAAGCAAAAAATGTAGCCGACATTCTACCACGAGTGACCGCTTTGGGCCATCCTTCCCGGCTATCTGCCGGACCTATTTTTTGTAACGTTTTTGGTAACGATTGTCAGACGGAGGGGGGGTAGACTGCAAGCAAATCTAACAATAAATTGCTTGAGGCCAGCTAGAGCCTGGCGATAACAAAAAGCAAAAAATGATCCTGATAGGGAGGAATATGATTATGAAAAAGTTGATCTTTTATGTTTTTGGCCTGTTGATCTTAACCAACCTGGCCTACTCTTTTGGTTTCGGTGCAGTTAGCGTTACTCAGGCTGCGGCCCCGGAACGCGGCCCCGTCAGAACGGATGAGCCGTTGCCATTCAATGATGAGCCGTATGTTCACCCTTCCGGCGCGTTTACTTTTGGCATGCCGGAAGGCTGGGAGATTTTGAGCGAAGCCGAAACCTCTGCCGCTGTAACCGATGGCAACTCACTGGTGGGGGCTACCTTTGCGGATGCAGGAGAAGTGTATCGCGCTCAAGAGATCGAGCAGTATATTGGCGGCTTTCTGACCAATTTTTTCAGCACTATTGCCGATGATTACAAAATTACGCATAAAAAGGTTTTGTCTGATGGCAGCACCTTTGTAGCCATCGAATATACAAATTCTGAGTATAAGGGCAACGCCGATTTCATTTTTCAACAGCAAGATACCGTTATGTTTGTCTTGCTTTTGACCACCTCAAATTATGAGGAAATTTCGCCCACCTGGAACAAAATAATCGAGAGTTACTCGGTTGACCCTGAAGCGGCCAAAACCGCCAGCCAGGCCGCTACGCCAACTCCAGCGCCCAGCCATGATAATTACGCCCCCCAGCCAGGCCGCTCGCGGGTCTATGTGGGCAACGATTACAACGAAACCCTGACTTTTACTATCAATAACACCGAAAATAAGGTAACGCCTGGCAGCGAAGCCTCTATTGACCTGGACCCCGGCAAATATACCTACACCATCAGCATCCCCGGCGGCGCAGTTAACGGCGAGGTTGAAGTAGAACCTGACCAATCTTGGGCCATCTATGTAGACGAACACGGCAGCGTGTATGGTCCTTTCCAGGTTTATCCCTGATCATCCTGATAAGGTGGAGGCGGGATTTGGGCCTGCCTCCATCTCGAAAAAAGCGTTGACTTTTGGGTAGCTACCCCTTATAATGGAATTGCTTGCCCTCACCGAGTCCTAATATTTTAACTTATTTGTCGAGGAAGAATGAGAAAAAAAATTATCTTTTCCGTTATTGCCTTATTGGTTCTAACTGTCCTGGCTTGTTCTTTTAACTTTAGCTCGGCTAACATCAGTGAGGCCAAGCTGGCTAAGGACCCCGAGGGCAGCCAGCCAACCACCACCTTTGCTCAAGATGAAGCTTTCTATTGCGTCGTCCAACTGGCCAACGCCCCCGATGACACTCATGTAAAGGCCGTCTGGACGGTCATCGAAGCCGAAAATACCGACCCCAACCTGGTAATTAATGAAACCAAGATTGACAGCGGCGATGGGCAAATTCATTTTGACCTGACCAATGATAAACTCTGGCCGGCCGGCAAATACAAGGTAGACCTGTACCTCAACGACAAGCTGGACCGCACCCTTGAATTTCAAGTGGAAGCAGCGGTAGCGGCAGTGGCTGAAGTTGAGCCGACCGTCGCGCTCGAACCAACCGCCGAGCCTACCGCCACCCCCGAACCGGAGCCAACACCCGAACCGACCGCTGAACCGACCGAGGAAGCGACAGTCGAGCCAACCGAAGCAGCTACCGCCGAACCGACTGTCAATGCTGCGGGTGACGTGCTGCAATTACCCACCGAGGAGGCCACCGAGGAATCGAAGTATGAGCCGCTGCCCTTTAAGGAAGAGCCTTATGTCCATCCCTCCAAAGCCTTTACCTTTGCCCTGCCCGAAAGCTTTGAAGGTATTCGCGGTGATAAAACCAGCGTCGCTTTTGGCAATGATCGTTCGGTGGTGACTGTCGAATTTCTCAACACGAAAAAGCCGTTCACCAGCAAAGAGATGGACAGCTTTATCAACGAAGTGGTCAAGCTGGTGATGGATAACTACGAAGCCACTGACCACAAAGTGCTGGAACAAAAGACAACGGACAACGACGACATCTTTGTGGCCGTATCTTACGAGTCTGAGAATGGTGATGGCGACGCCGATTTCATCTTTACCCAGCGTGACGAAATTGTGTTCCTCATCTATTTTATAACGGTTGACTACGAGGAGATGGAGCCAACCTGGCAAAAAATCATCGAAAGTTACGAGGTTGACGAGAAAGCTGCCCTGGCCGCTGCCCCGGCCGCAGCGCCCACGCCCAAACCTACTCAGCCACCGGCGCCCGCCGGCCCTTCGATCCCAGCCGGCAAAGGCATGCTCACCTACAGTAACCGCACCGATGTAGATTTTGTCATTGATGTCATTGGGCCAACCAACACTTCTCAGGTGGTGCCGCCCGGCCAAACTAAGGAATTTATCCTGGACCCCGGTCACTACACCATTAACGCCCACTCGGCAGGGGGCAAATATTACGTGCCCTCGTATGAATTTGACATCGCCGCCGGCCAACTGCTGCGGGACGGGGTACAGTAGAGTTTCAAGATTCTCATATCAATCCAAAGAAGAGGGCGACTCCTCAAGAGTCGCCCTCTTCTTATTCTCGCCAGAAGTACAAAGCGACTATTCTTGAATCCGGTTAAAGTCCGGATTTGGACGAATCGTTTATTGGGAGTATAAAAGGGCCTGGTGTAACCAATTTATACTTGAGGAATCGGCATGGACTCAGCAGAATTGATCCTGACTCATCTGGAGGCCCTCTACCACACCATTGTTCAGGCGGTAACAACAGACAGCAGCGCGGCTTGGGGCGAACTGGGCCAAAATGCCAAAGGCGATCAGGTTAAGTGGTTTGATCTGGCCGCAGATCGAGCGGTCTGCGCCTACCTGGAACAGCAATTTCCATGTCCCGTCACCTTACTCTCCGAAGAGGGCGAGCCGCGCAGTTTTGGCCGCGGCGAGCCGGAGTGGACGATGGTGTTGGACCCCGTAGATGGCTCCGAAAATTTCTCGCGGGGGCTTGCGCCGGCGGGCACGGCTTTGGCCCTGATTCCGGCTGGGCTGCCGGTGGCGGTGGATACAGTTGAGTTTGCTCTGGTGGGGAGTTTGTACCGTTCTCAGGTTTGGCGGGCGGCGCGAGGCAAGGGAGCATGGCGTGACGGTCACCGCCTGCGGCCCAGCGCAACTACTCGGCTGGCAGAAGCCATCATTAATTGTGATGTCACCGGAGCCACTGTTCAGCCAGCCCTGTCCGAAGTTTTGGCTCAGGCTCGCTCTGTGCGCTCTTTTGGGGCAACGACGATAACTTTGGTCAATGTGGCGGACGGTTCGCTGGAGGCGCACCTGGACTTACGCGGCCAGCTCACCGCCGAGAATTTTTTGGCCCCGGGTCTTATCATCCGCGAGGCGGGGGGGATGATAACCGGCGCTCACGGAGAGTCCTTACCCCCCCTTCAATCTTTGACCGATTGCTACTCCCTTATCGTGGCGGCTAACCCTGAATTACACGCGATTCTGCTACAACAGTTAAACACAGTTTCCGGGGATGAAAATGTCATTGCGAGGCCGTAAGGCCGAAGCAATCCCCCTCTCCTGTTTTATTTGCCAGCTCTTGGCCCAAATGGTATAATCGAAATTCGTTAAAATTTGTACAATCTGCATTAGTTGAGAAATTTGCCACAGATTGTTAAGTTTCTCAGGGGATGCGGTCAGGAGAAGATCATTATGAACGACCAAAATGCAACTGTAGTGGATCCGGTGTCAATCGGCGAAGCTGTCGAAATGCCCTCCATTGAAGCTGATTCCACACCAGTAAAAAATATAGCAGGCGCTGGCTCAGCCGGCGCCACTGAAACCCCACCGGTGAGCGAAGGATTGTCCATTCACAATTTACAAATCGGTCAACGGCTGACCGGCAAGGTGAAAAATATTGCTGATTTTGGGGCTTTTGTGGATATTGGCATTGCCCAGGATGGCCTGGTTCACATCTCTGAATTGGCCAAGCAAAACGTAGAAAAAGTGACAGATGTGGTCAGTCAAGGGCAGGAGGTTGAGGTTTGGGTTAAAAAGGTTGATACCAAACGCGGCCGGGTCAGCCTGACTATGATCAAGCCGATTGCCTTGAAATTGAAAGATGTGGCTGAAGACGCTGAAGTAGAAGGAGTGGTTACCCGGTTGGAGCCTTACGGGGCTTTTGTAGATATCGGCACCGACCGGGATGGCCTGGTCCATATTTCTCAGATCACCTATGATTACATCAAACACCCTGAAGATGCCTTAACCGTCGGCCAAAAGGTCAAGGTTAAAGTTTTGAAGGTGAACCGCAAGAAACGCCAGGTAGATTTATCCATGAAAGCGTTGCTGCCGCCGCCCCCCCCCCCCGAAGAAGTTAAGAAAGTAGACGAGGTGAAACCGCAGTCGCGCCGGCAAGAAGCAGTGGAAGAAGCAGAAGCCTTTGAAGAAGAGCCGATTCCAACGGCGATGGCTGTGGCTTACGCCGCCCTGCACGGCGAACTGCCGTATGAGAAATCGGGTAAGGGAGGCAGTTCTGCCAAAGGCAAAGGTAAACACCGTCGAGAAATGGACGATATTATCGCCCGGACCCTGGCCAATCGTAGTTAAGAGGGAGAGTTTCTATCAAAAAAGCCGACTTCAGCAAGTCGGCTTTTTGTTTTGAAAATCCTGTACTTTAGGGCTGGTTTCAATAGATGTCTATTCATACCGAACTGGTCTAAATTTCACCAAAATTCAAGCTGTGCTATAATCGGCCCGTATTTATTGGAAATTTTGGGATTCCTAGAAAATTGTTGTTACTGAATTGTAACTGAAGTGTTATAGAATAAAAAAACCCGACTGATCCATTTAAAAACCTGACTTTAAATTACCTAACCCGGACAAGCAGGAACCAAAAAGGATTGAACCACAGAGGCACGGAGACACAGAGTTTTTAATAATTTTTCTTTTCTCCGTGACTCTGTGTCTCTGTGGTAAATTTTCTTGCTCAAAAAGCAAAAATCCGGTTGATAAGGAACTATTCACCTGCCAAATGGCGAGGCTTGGTTGAAAGCACAGCCAAACGATTTAAGCGTTTGATCTGTTCGCTTTGACATTTATTCCAGGAGGTGTGTATGACACTTGACCCAAAAGTAAAACGATTGCGTGAGTTGAAGGCTAAATCAAAGCAGGGCGGTGGCCCGGCCCGGCTGCAAGCTCAACGCGAAAAAGGAAAATTGACCGCTCGTGAGCGGATTGAAATTTTATTAGATGAAGGCTCATTCCGTGAGATAGATGCTTTTACCACCCAACACACTACAGACCTGAGTTTTAATGAAAAGAACCCTATGGGCGATGGGGTCGTAACCGGCTACGGAACCATTGACGGACGCCTGGTTTATGTCTTTTCACAGGATTTTACCATATTTGGCGGCAGTTTGGGCCGCGCCCACGCCAATAAAATTATTAAGCTGCAAGACCTGGCCCTCAAAAATGGAGCGCCTATTATCGGGCTGAACGACTCGGGCGGGGCGCGGATTCAGGAAGGGGTGGTCAGTCTGGGTGGTTATGCCGACATCTTTTTACGCAATACCCTTAGCAGTGGGGTAATTCCTCAAATCTCCTGCATTCTCGGCCCCAGCGCCGGGGGCGCGGTCTATTCGCCGGCCATTACCGATTTCATTTTTATGGTTAAAGGGACCAGCTACATGTTTGTCACCGGCCCGGATGTGGTTAAATCGGTGACTCACGAAGAAGTAACCTTTGAAGAATTGGGCGGGGCGGCGACCCACAACGAAATCAGCGGCGTGGCCCATTTTGCCGCCGAAAGTGAAGAACATGCCCTGTTTACCGTGCGCACCCTGTTAAACTATTTGCCCCGCAATAATATGGAAGACCCGCCCACCATCGTCTGTCAGGATGACCCGCTGCGCACGGAAAATATACTCAACACCATCATTCCCGATAACCCCAACAAACCCTATGATATGCACGAGGTGATTACCGCCATTGTGGATGAAGGCAAATTTTTAGAAGTGCAGGAGCATTACGCTCGCAATGTCATTGTTGGGTTTGCCCGCCTCAACGGCCGGAGCGTGGGGATTGTAGCCAATCAGCCGGCCGTATTGGCCGGTGTACTGGATATCAATGCCTCAGTCAAGGCGGCCCGCTTTGTGCGATTTTGTGATTGTTTTAATGTTCCTTTGATTACCCTGGAAGACGTGCCCGGTTTTCTGCCGGGGTTGTCTCAGGAGCACGGCGGGATTATTCGGCACGGGGCCAAGCTGCTCTATGCCTTTGCCGAAGCGACTGTGCCCAAAATTACCGTGATTACCCGCAAGGCCTATGGCGGCGCGTATGACGTGATGAGCAGCAAGCACCTTCGCGGCGATATTAACCTGGCCTGGCCCACCGCCGAAATTGCCGTGATGGGACCGGAGGGGGCCATCAATATTTTGTACCGCAAAGAATTGGCCGAAGCGGAAGACCCGGAAACGTTGCGGGCGCAATTGGTGCAGGAGTATCGCGATACCTTTGCCAACCCCTATGTTGCGGCCAGTTGGGGCTACCTTGATGACGTGATTGAACCCAACCAGACCCGCCCGATTCTCATTAACGCGCTGGAAATGCTGCAAAGCAAACGTGATGAGAATCCGCCTAAAAAACACGGGAATATTCCACTGTAGCAGGGTAACAAAGTAGCAAGTAGCAGTCTTGCTACTTTGCTACTTGCTACCCTGCTACCCTGCTGCTTGTGAGGAAGACTTATGCTAAAGAAAATTCTAATCGCTAACCGGGGAGAGATTGCGGTCAGGATCATTCGGGCCTGCCAGGAGTTGGGGTTGGATGCAGTGGCCGTCTATTCCGAGGTGGACCGCATGGCTCCCCACGTGCGTATGGCCAACGAAGCTTACGCCATCGGCCCCGCCTCTGCCGTTGAAAGTTATCTTCGAGGCGATAAAATTATTGAAGTCGCTAAAAAATGTGGGGCGGATGGCATCCATCCCGGCTACGGCTTTTTGGCGGAAAATGCCGAGTTTGCCGAAGCCGTCATCGAGGCCGACCTGACCTGGATCGGCCCGCCCCCGGAAGCCATTCGCTTGATGGGTGATAAAGTTTCGGCCCGCGAGACGATGAGCAAGGCCGGGGTGCCTTTGGTGCCCGGCACCGGCAAGTCGAGCCGTATGAGCAATGACGAACTGCTGGCGGCTGCCCAAACAATTGGCTTCCCGCTGTTGGTAAAGGCGGCGGCGGGCGGCGGCGGCAAGGGCATGCGGAATGTCTCCAAAATGGAAGAACTGCCCGAAGCCATTCGCACCGCCCGTCGGGAAGCCCAGTCGGCCTTTGGCGATGACCGGGTTTACCTGGAAAAGTATATTGAAAATGCCCGCCATATCGAAATCCAGATTTTGGGGGATGAGCACGGCAACGTGGTTCACCTGGGCGAGCGGGAATGTTCGATTCAGCGTCGCCATCAGAAGTTAATCGAAGAGGCCCCCTCGCCGGTGGTGGATGAAGAGCTGCGCCAGAAAATGGGTGAGATTGCCGTAACGGCGGCCAAATCGGTCAACTATTGTTCAGCCGGAACCATGGAATTTGTGCTGGACAAAGACCGAAACTTTTACTTTTTGGAGATGAATACCCGCCTGCAGGTGGAGCATCCGGTTACGGAAATGGTCACCGGGGTGGATATTGTTAAAGAAATGCTGCGTATTGCTTCGGGCCGCAAGCTGCGCTATGAGCAGAAAGATATTCAGGTGAAAGGCTGGGCCATCGAGTGTCGTATTCTGGCCGAAGACCCGCGCAATAATTTTATGCCTTCAATTGGCCAGATTATCGGCCTGACCAACCCAACCGGGCCGGGCGTGCGCCTCGACAGCGGCATCTACTTTGGTTCGGAGGTGACGCCTTATTACGACTCTATGTTAGCCAAGTTGATTGTGCTGGCCGAGTCTCGAGGTGAAGCTATCCTGCGCATGCGCCGCGCTTTGGAAGAGTTTCGGATTACCGGCCTGCCGACCACGATTCCGCTCCATATTCAATTGATGAACTCCACCCGCTTCCAGGCCGGACAGTTTGATACCAATTTTCTGGAGCATAACTTTAGCTTTAATCAAAAGCTCGACCCGGCCCTGGTGCGAGTCGCCGCCGTCGCTGCTTCGCTAATGGCCCATCAACGCAATCAACAAGCCATTTTGCTGCATCAGGGCGGGGCCAGCCCCTGGCGTTTGTATGGACGGCGCGAGGCGCTCGACCGGCGACTCCGATAGAAAGGCTAAGGCTGAGGCTAAGGCTGAGAAAAGATTTTCTTAGCCTTAGCCTTAGACTCAGCCTCACGACGAGGTAAAACTATGAAGTACATCACTACCGTTGGCAACGAACAATTTATTATTGATATCAACCAGGATGGCCAGGTGACGCTTAACGGCGAAGTTGTCAATGCTGAAATGCGGCAGACGATGGACACAACCCTATACTCTATCCTGATAGACAACGAGTCGCACGATATCCGCATGAACGAAGGGGAGGGGGTCTATATAGTCCAGCTCAGCGGCCAGATTATCGAGGTGGTGGTCGAAGATGAGCGGACGCGCCGTCTGGCTGGCCTCAAGAGCAGCGCCGGCGCCGCCACCGGCGAGGTAGTCATCAAGGCGTCCATGCCGGGGGTGGTGGTCGAAGTTCCGGTTGAGCAGGGGCAGCAGGTCAAACGTGGCGACATTGTGCTGATTTTGGAATCTATGAAAATGCAAAATGAGTTAAAAGCGCCGCGTGATGGCGCCATTCACGCTATCCGGGTCGAACCGGGTACCAAAGTGGACCAGAATGCGATTTTGTTAACCATTGCCTGAGGCTTGGGGCTATGGTATTACCCCTGTCTGAGGTTCAATTTGCTACTCTTTATAGTCTCCATCAAGACATACAGCCGCCTGAATTGACCTTAACCTCTGATATCTGCACTATCGGGCGCTCAACCACATGCGATGTTATCTTTACTGGGCAAAGAATTGTCTCGCGCCTGCATGCCAAAATTGAGCGGGAAGGTCCACGTTATGTTTTGCGCGATGCCAACAGTGCCAACGGCACATTTGTAAATGAACGACGAATTTTTGAACCCCATCTTCTTCAGGATGAGGATGTGATTGGCCTGGGGGGGCCGCAGGCTATGCTCCGCTTTTCCGACCCGGATCCGACTGATGTGGTGGCTGGCGGTCTATATTACAATGGGCGCAGTCTGAAATTTTTTTTGAGTCAGCATCATCTGGATTTAACCCCCGGCGAGTTTCGACTGCTCCATCACCTTTATCAACATTTGGGCGATGTTTGCACCCGTCAGAGTTGCGCTGAGGCTGTCTGGAGCAGACCCTATGATCCCGGCCCGGATGATGAGGGGCTTGACCGGATGATTAGCAATATTCGCCATAAATTGCGTCAGCTTGACCCCAAAATAGAGCCAACCCAGATGATCAAAACCCGCCGGGGTTTGGGCTATGAACTGGCTCTGGAAACCCTGTTTTAGAATTCTGATTGCGGTAGATTTTCCTCTTTATCAGTAGCGCCGGATACAATTTATCCGGCGCTACTTTTTTTCCCTCTGTAAACCCTAAGCTAATCCGAAGGTAAATTCCCTGTACGGAGCCGGCCAACTCTGTTAGACTAAGAGTAGGTTTGAGCCTACATCATTGAATCAAAAGTTGCTTGTTGGGGAACGCATGCGTACCGCCCTGTCAAGGGTGGTGGGGACCCCAAACTCAATAAGCCTCTAATCCAAACGGAGGTAAATTGAGATGTTGACGCAACGGATGATTAAAGTTTTGGTTAAAGTAGCCCTGCTGTTGGCTATAGCCTGTGGGTCCAGTGTAGTAGCCAACGGGCTGGGAATAGCGGTTACACCGGTCTATGCTTGTCAAAATAGTAGTGGTGGTGGTGGTGGCTGCTAATAAAATCAAATAACCAATCCGTCGTGGCTGTTAAGAATTTTTACCAGGATAGCCACGACGGAAATGGCTTATCGCTCTAACTCCAACCCCATGGAATTCAACTTATGATGATACTGATGCAGACGCGGTTGCAAATGGCGATAGATTTGTTGAACAGGAGGTGGGCTGATGAGTTGTTCCACCTCTTGCCATCGCCTTATAGCTTCAGGGGCATTTCCCCGGGCTAATTCACACTCACCTATATCTAACAATAGTTCAATTTCTTCAAACTGGATACCCAGGCTGCGCCATAACCCCAACGATTTTTCCAGGTAAAAATCAGCTTCAGTCCATCTGGCTTGATGGAAATAAATCAACCCTAAACCATTCCATGATCGGGCTAATTCTGTTAAGTTTGTACATTGCTGAAAAATGGCTTCAGCCTGTTTGGTACAAACTTCGGCTTTAGCCCAATCCCCTAATAGCCTATAAGCCTTTCCTTGATTGATATAAATTCTACCAATAGCCACAAATTCTCCTATTTGTTCAGCCTGCTGTAAACCTTTTGCCAAATAATTCAAGGCTCGGTCAGGTTTTCCCGAATCATTGTAGAGTCCCCCAAGATTAAGATATCCGAGCATTAACCCATACCCATCTGCCATAGCCTGCCATATTTCACAGGCCCGTTCAAGATGATATTGAGCCTGTTCCCAGCGATGCTGGCGGGTGTAGAGAAACCCTAGATGATTTTCGGTATGTGCTCGACCATGATTGCTGTCAAGCTGTTCAAATAAGGCCAGAGCGTGACAGCACAATACCTCGGCCCGCTGCCAATACCCATGCTCAATAAAATGATACCCCAGGTTGGTACAGGCTCGTGCCTCGTTAAACCTATCCCCAATTTGACGTGCCAGGCGAAGAGTCCGCCGATAGCCGGCTACCCCTTTTTTGAACTGACTTTGTTGGAATAATAACCGGGCCAATAGCGCCGAGAGCGTGACCTCCGCGGCAGTATCCTTAACTCGCTGAGCTGTTTCCAGTGAGCGGGTTAAAACCCACTGCCAGGTATCCCAATGGCCGCGCCGTTCCATCAAGGGGGTGAGCGTTTGGACCAGCTCAAAAACAAGTGACCAGGTTTCGTCGAGCGGCAGGGCAAAGGAGATGGCTTTGGCCAGGGCATGGCGCTCACGGTCCAGAGCCTCTGGCTGGGCCAGATGCGTTTTTAGCCAGGTTTGCCAAAAATGCAGGTTCGCGTAAATAGTTTGTTGGAAAAAATATATTCGGCTGGGCGTGTCGTTCAGGTTGAGGCTTGCCATTTGAGCGCCTCTTGCAGCAAAAATGTTTCGGTTAAGCGATGGATGGTATAACGCCGTTCTGCCAGATTACCGCCGATTTGAATAAGCGATAGGGCTGCCAGTTGTTCCAGGGCCTCACTTAATTGGGTCAACTCTAGCCCGCTTACAGCCAGCAGTTGCTCCAGGGTAGCCTCTTGGGTAAGGGGCAGGATAAGTAAGGTTTGCCGGCTGTGGTGGGTCAACATTTGCCAGGTTTGCCAGTAGATATAGCTATAAAGCGCTCCGATTTTTTGTCCCCTGGCTTGTTTAAGGTTGTCTAACACTTGGGCTAAGGGCAAAACAGAGAGTTGCCCCACCACCAATTTGATTGCCAGGGGGTTGCCTCCCACCACTTCATGAATACGGAGCAGGTCGGCTTCGGAGGCATTGGCCAGCATGCTCAGGCCGCGTATACCGGCTTCATAGCGGATAAAGCGCAGGCTTTCTGTCTGGTCAAGTTCGGCCAGGCTGCAACAAAATACGTCGGCCTGGGTGTGCAGGCTGTGACGGCTGGTCAGCAGAAATTTGGCCGGGTTGGCTAACCGGCGCAGTAGGGGCAGAAGCGCTTGGTAATCGGTTACTGTTTCCAGATTGTCAATCACGATAAAGTGAGGCGTATCTTTGAGTAATCCGGTTAAAAGAACCTCTTTCTGAGGGGACGGTTGAGCCAGAACAGCCGGATGGGCCACCTGCTCTAGGAGGGCTTCAATCAGGGCATCGCCGGTCAAGGCCGGCTGAGTCAATTTATCACGCTCCAGATCAGGCAGAAACTCGTGCTGTTTGGCACTGACCCAGACTAACTTCTGAAATCGCCCGGCCAGGGCGGGCCGGCGAATAAGAGCGTTGGCCAAGGCCGTTTTGCCCAGGCCGCCCAACCCTTCGATAGAGAGCAACCAGACCCGCTCATCGGAAAGGACCGTTTTTTGCAGCTTGTCGAGTAGGGCAGCTACACCAAAAAGTTCAACTGGGGGTGGTAACTGCAACTCTTTTTCCAGTTGAGCCTGGTAAGCTGCCTTGAGCTGGGTCTCTTTTTCCTGAATTACCAGGGCTAACTGCTGAAGAGCTTCCTGTTGTTTGCGGTAAGCCGTTGACTCACCCATGTTGAGCCGGTTGGCAACCACATGCATCATCTCCATATCCAGAAAACGCTGGCGCAGCAGGTCAGCCTCCAGATGATGAGTTACAGCTAAAATTTCCAGGGCTTCCAGCAGAAGTTTATTGGTGGCCTGACGTGTATTGCTCCCAGCCTGTATTTGAACTTGTTGAAACCATTGTAAATGGGCCAAAGGGCTGGTTTCACTCCCACTATTATGCCACATTTGCAGGGCAGTATGAATATCACGTTGAAGTTCAGCAAGGGTGTCCATAACAGCTTTTCTCCAACCGGCGGAATGGGTCAAGCATACCACAGCCTGGCGCTAAATTCAATAGCTTTTTGAGAGTTTAGAGAGAGATGGCTGAGAGATGAACTCGCTGATTTGATAGATTGCCGCAGACAAATTGGGGGTATGCTGAAGTCCAGTTAAACAGGATAAAATTATGGTTCATCTTCAGTCTTATATTTTTGTGCTTTGGGCCGAGCAGTTTGAAGAAGTTGTAGCAGCTATTTTTGTCACTGAACTCCGCCGAGCCGGACTGCGGGTGAAGGTGGTTGGCCTTAGCCCGCGCCCCATCTGTGGTTGTCATGGGTTGGCTTTGGTACCCGATCTGTCGCTGGATCAGGCGCTTGCCCTGGCAACCCAGGTGGTTTGCTTGATCATTCCTCAGGGAGCCGGCGGTCTTAATCCGCTTAACTACGAGCCGCGCTTGGGTAAACTTTTTGAGCAGGCCGGTCAGAACGGGGCCAGCATTGTTACGGGGTCGGCAGATCAACTGACGGTTAAGGGGAGCCGGATTCTGGTTTATTCCCAGTATGAGGATTTGGTCGGGTATGTTCGTAAATTGGCCGGACAATTTAGAAAGTTAGATTCGGCTCAGTAAGAACCTATCCGAAAACTCGGCTTCAAATCTGTCAGGTCTGCCAGACCTGACAGATTTTCGGATAGACGCTAAATATAAACAACTCCCAGAAAGGATGATCATGTCTCGTCAAAATCATATCAAACAATTGATTATTAATAACACCCGTCGTTTGCAAAAACTTAAAGAACAACAGGCTCTCTATGGAAATCATGTTTATGCCGGTCTTTTTTTAGAGATTGAGAATATCGAGTCAGAAATCGAACAATTACAGATAGAGTTAAAAGATTTACAGGATGTTGCTCAATCTGAGGATAAAGGTAACTCGGCTTTACTCAGCGAACCCACAGGCGCAGACTTCGTGGATACCCAAACAGAATTGCCATCCCCAGAGCCGGAAATTTTGAGTGTCTCACCGGAGTTGGCCGAACCCTCTGCTGTAGACTTGGTGGATACTAAAACAGAATTGCTATTGGCAGAACCGGAGACCTCAAATATTCCTACAGAGTCTGACATGTTTGACTTACCCGGCGAGCTTGTCCCAGCCCAGAACTCCAATGGTCACAATCTGG
The DNA here is from genome assembly GCA_015075405.1 of Anaerolineales bacterium. Taxonomy (GTDB): domain Bacteria; phylum Chloroflexota; class Anaerolineae; order 4572-78; family J111; genus DSQQ01. The sequence continues at coordinate 234,425 of JABTUK010000005.1, read as the reverse complement.
AAATTACAGAGGCAAACAAAATAATGGCGGATGCGCTTTATCAAGAGCATCTGGAATTGCTGGAACAACTGCGCTCAGTTTTTAGAGATGCCAACCGCCGCAAGTTTACATTTTTACTTGTTGGACGGACTGGCGTGGGAAAATCCAGTACGATCAATTCGCTGATGGGGGGCGAGGTTTCCAAAGTGAGTCATTTTACACCGGGTACGCTCTCACCCCGGCGCTATCATCATACCGTTCAGGGCATTCAGTTTTCAATTGTGGATACACCAGGGCTGGCCGACTCGGATAACGAAGCGAACGATCAAATCTATCTGAATAACATTAAGCGTGAAATTCGCCGCATTGATTGCATGTGGTTTGTGACGAAATTGGGTGAAACCAGGGTTGACAGCGCTGAAATGAGTACCATTCGCTTGATTTCGCAAACCTTTGGCGTAGATATCTGGCGTAGGGCTGTAGTAGTATTTACTTATGCTGATAAAGTTGATACCGAGGATTATCTATTAACCATTGATACCCGTACAAAGTTAATTCGTGAAGAAATTGCCAAACATGTAGGGCGTAAAATTGCCAAAAATGTGCCTACCATAGCCGTAGCTAACGATAAAAAGACCAGCAAACCGCGCTTGCTACCTAATGACCAGCCCTGGTTGGGAGAACTCTATACTGTCGTGTTTGAGCGTATTTCAGACGAGGGCGCAGTACCTTTTTACTTAATGACCAGAGATCGTTTGACCAGGGGTAAAAAAAGTCGTGAGGGTAAATCTATCGCCTCAACCCCGGCTCTACCAGAGAGGATTATAGATAGCATCCCTATAGACTTAAACCCTGATCAACTTGAGCGCGTTAATCGGGTTGTTGAAAATAATTCCTTACTGTCCAAAGTTAATACTTTTATTAAAAAAGCAGGCCAAGCAGTTAAAAGCTTTTGGAGTCAGTTGTTTGGATAAAATTATGGCGGTAAAGAGTACAAAATAAGCAATAGAGTTCCAAAGGCTCAATTTTGGGCGCCGAAATGTGCTTGGGGCGTCACCCACCAGCCTGTCGCTAGAGATGGGCTGCCTTATGATCGTTTTGGCGCGGCTATTGCCTTCAATGCTCAAACCCTCGCCGTTGGCGCAGCCAGCGATAACAATAACAAAGGCACAGTCTATCTCTATACCCTGCCGGTGAGTGGAGCGCCTGCCACCGCAGTTTATTTACCCCTAATCTTAAAATAACAAGTTAAAGCAGAACGGAGGAACAAACCCTATGAAACACCCATTTATCTTAACCCTACTCAGCTTTACCCTGACCTTGTTTGTTGTATCAGGCTGCGGCGCAGGTGACAACCCCACCCCAGCGCCGGAACAGTCCCAGGTGACGGCTGTACCAACCCAAGCCGCCACCGCCACCCCTGCCCCGCCCACCGAAACTCCTGAGCCGGCGCCGACCGCGCAGGCCAGCCAGGGCGACTCGCTGGCCCCGGCGCAAGAAAGTGAGGGTGATACTCTGACCCCGGCTCAGGCTGAAGCGGGAGAAATTGGAATAATTAGCTTTACCTCGGTGCGGGGAGATAACCCTGACGACGATGAAATTTATCTTATGGACAGCAACGGCGAAAATTTACGCAATCTGACCAATGATCCAGCCCGCGATGGGACACCCGATTGGTCGCCGGATGGGAAGCTGATTGCCTGGAGTTCAACCCGGGACGGCAATCGGGAAATCTATGTAATGCAAAGTGATGGTTCTGAAGTGCGCCGCCTGACCAACGAAGCGGGCGATGATACCATGCCCGACTGGTCGCCGGATGGAACAATGCTGGCGTTTACTTCTGAGCGGGATGGTAATGAAGAAATTTATGTAATGAACGCCGCTGGCTCGAACCTGCGTCGGTTGACCAACAGTCCGGCCGATGAAACCATGGCTGACTGGTCGCCGGATGGCAGCCGTCTCCTTTTCCGCTCCGACCAGGCCGGCAACAGAGATATTTTTGTGATGAATGCCGATGGCAGCAACGTTATCGGCTTGACCACCGACCCGGCCCACGACAGCCGCCCCCGCTGGTCGCCGGATGGAACGCTGATTGTCTGGACCGCGGAACGGGATGGCAATCGGGAAATCTATGTGATGAACAGTGATGGCTCCGAGGTGCGCCGCCTGACCGACAACCCGGCCGATGATGATGGCCCCGTCTGGTCTCCCGACGGGCAGACCCTATTATGGTATTCTGACCGCAGCGGCGATACCGAAATTTACGCCATGACCCTCGACGGCGGTCAGGTGCGCCGCTTGACCAACAACCCTGGCGATGACCTTTTGCCCAAAGTCCAGCCCAACCCGGCCCCGCGGCTGGCATTTGGCGGCCAGCCTGTTGCCGACCCGATGGCCAGCCTGACCGGGCAAGTCCTGCCTGTACCCAGCCAACCTTTCGATTTAACTAATTCTGAGGGAACGACGTTGGTTGAGTCTTCGGACCAAATTCTGTCCCTGGACTTGACCCCCGACCCGACAGCCACTACCCGCATTGAAAAATCGGCTACCGTGCAAATATTGGTCAATCCCACTGTAGATTTGGCCCAGGTTAACGGGCGGTGCGAGTCGAACCTGATTAACGCTCTGCCCCTCATCCTCGATCTATCCTGGAGCGAAGCGGCTGAGGGTTGGGAATACAATTTATCCATCGCCGCAGTGGCTGAACAGGGCCAGCCGGTAGCCTGGCTGGCGGCTACTCCCGGTGAGCCTGACCCGGATGTGACGCGACCCTACAGTAATCCCTATTGTAATCAATGGGCCGGCCAGGAATTATCAGCCGAGTCGGGCTTTACTGTTGAGTATCCGGCCCCGCACAAACTCTGGCTGGGCGGCGTTGCCGGGCAGCCGGTCACCGTCACCTTTAACATTCGGGCCAGGCGGGCAGAGTCCACGCCGGAGCAGACGGCCACGGAAGCCCCGGTCTCACCCGAAGCCGCCCTATTGGCCGAAATCCCGTTGCTGGATGATGCTCAGAACCGGCGTTATCTCGATGAATTGAACAGTATGGATTATCAAACCTTAGCCAGCGCTGAAGCAGTCGTTCAATTTTACCAGGACAAGTTGCCACCATTGGGTTGGACGCTTGACGGACCGGGATATGAGCCAGATCAAGAGTATTATAGCTTCGAGCGTGATGGGGCTGACCTGTTGTTACAGGTTTATGAATTTGACGGGGAACGGACGGTGAGCATCGCGGTGAACATGGTGGCCACTCTGGCCGAGGCCAGCGCCGCTGCTGAAATGGTTTTTCCCGATGATGCAGAGGTGCAAGACTTCTTCCTAAATGAAAAGACCAACGATATGAGCGGCGAGTTCCTTACCGGCCTGAGCGCGGCTGAACTGGTCGAGTTTTACGGTCAGGCTTATCCTCTGGCGGCGGGCTGGCGGCTTATCCGGCCCGAACCAAGTTCCGCCGAGGTGGAAGCGGGCAGCTTTGGCTCCTTTTTCCTGCAAAACGAAACACGCGAAATTGCCTTTTACCTGGAAGCCGCCGCAGAGTGGGCCGGCCTCAAGGTTGAATTCTCTACCGGCCCGCTGGCCGATTACGCCGACGCCAACCTGCCCGCCGAAATTGAACCATTGGCCGCTCTGATCGGCGACGCCAAAGATGCCAATGTTATCCCCCTAGATAATAATATGACTACCGTGGTCTTTTTCAGCCGCAAACCCGTAACAGAAATAATTGAGGCGTACCGTACCGGCCTGCCCGGCCTGGGTTGGCAAATTGTGGCCGAAGATCAAACGCTCAATCAAACTACTTTGATTATTGAAAAAGCGGGGCAGCAGTGGCGATTGATGATGGGGGCTGAGTTTAACAGCACCGTGATTACGCTGATGGAGAGCCAAAAAGCGGCTTCATCTCCCAAACTTGATCCGGCACAACAGTGACAAATGACAAACAAAGATACAAATGCTAAAATGAAGCTCTAATTGTTTGCTGGCGGAGAAGAAACAAGTATGCACAACCTCATCGGCCAAACGATTGGCCAATATCGGATCATTGAACAAATTGGGCGGGGCGGGATGGCCACCGTCTACAAAGCCTTTCAGCCCTCTATGGAACGCTACGTGGCTATCAAAGTATTGCCCGATCTAATGGCCCAGGATCCCACCTTCATTGAGCGTTTTCGTCAGGAGGCCAAAGCCATTGCCCAGCTTGAACACCCGTATATTCTGCCCGTTTATGACTATGGGGAGGACCATGGGTTGACGTATATGGTCATGCGCTACATGGATAGCGGCACTCTGACTGCCCGGCTCAGAAAACAGCCCGAATTGGCCGAAATAGTGCGTTTGTTGGTTCAGGTAGCCGAGGCGTTGGACTACACTCACAGTCGGGGCATTGTTCACCGCGATATTAAACCGGCCAATGTGCTGATTGACTCACGCGGTGAGACGTTGTTGACCGATTTTGGCATTGCCAAGATGGTCGAGGGAACTCAGGGGTTAACCCAGGGGGCCATTGTAGGCACACCGGCTTATATGTCGCCAGAACAGGCCCAGGGGCAGCCAGTGGATGGGCGGAGCGACATCTACTCGCTGGGCATCATCCTATACGAGGCTCTGGTCGGTCGCCCCCCCTTTGAAGCTGAAACGCCGGTGGCAGTGCTGATGAAACACGTCAATGCCCCTTTGCCGCTGCCGCGCACAGTAAAACCGGAAATCAGTCAGGCTATGGAACAAGTGATTTTGAAGGCGCTGGCCAAGGTTCCGGCAGATCGTTACCAGACTGCTAGTGAGTTGGCTCGCGCCATGCAGGCCGCTTTAACTTCAGCCGGACAGGGGTTGACTCAAGTTAGCCCCAAACCAACCACCGGCCCAGGGTTGACTCAAGTTAGCCCTGGGCCGGCAGCTACCTCGCCGGTAGCGCCGTCTCCGGTCACAATTCAGAATAGAAAAAATAGCCGATTGAGCGGCAAAGGATTGGGTTTGATAGCTTTGCTTTGCCTGATATTAATTTCCGCCGGTGTAGGAATTTACTACTGGCTGCGCCCGGCCCCCTCGTTGGCAACCTGGCAGTTTGTGATTGACGCTTCTTCCGGCATGAGCCAAACGATTAATGGTCAAGCTAAAATTGATATTGCCCGCGCCGCCCTGGATAAGGAACTGCGAATTTTGCCAAACAATGTTAACGCCGGGCTACGTATATTCGGCGGCGCAGAATCGAACCTCGAACCCTGCCGGGATACCAAATTGCTGGTTCAACCGGTTTCCGGCCAAAGCGAACGGATCACCAGCGCCCTGGCCGGAGTCACGCCTCAAGGTCAGGCCCCACTCACCGAGGCGATTGTGCAGGCGATCAGTGACTTTGATTTGAGCCAGGACACTAAAAACAGCCTAATTATCATTACCGCCGGCTTAGATACCTGTGAGGCTGAGGCCGTAGACCAATTGCAAACCCTCTCCCGCCGTCTGGGCATTGAGGTAGACCTGCATCTCATTGGCCTGGGTGTGCAAGAAGAAACGGACCGGACGGAACTGGCGCAATTAGCTCAGGCCGCCGGTGGCGATTATTATGATGCAAGTAATGAGGAAGAGGTGGGCCAGGTATTGCGCGACCAGATTTCTGTGGTACAGGGAACGCCGGTGGCTGCCCGCACCTCTACCCCCACGCCTACTTCCCCACCTGCGGCAACGATAACACCTTTACCGGCTACCCCCATACCCCAGGCTTTCGACTTGGCCGAGCCAGTTAACCTGAGCAACAGCCCCAATAACTCATCCCAAATGGCTCAGATCAAGTTGGATGGGGCTGGTAACCTCCATCTATTTTGGGTAGACCAGGCTACTGGCGGCTCCGATTTTAACCTGCTGCACCGCTATCAGCCGCCGAATGGCAGTTGGTCAGACCCCAAAATTTTGAGCGCGGACTTCAAAAGCCTCATCCCCAGTTCACCCCGGCTGGCCCGTAATCCAGAGGGTCAGGTATGTCTCTTTTTCGCCGCAGTGGGACTGGCAGAAGTGGCGCAAAAATTGTACTCTGGCTGCTTTCTAGGTGAAACTCAAACCGAAATTACGCTGGCCCAGGAGCAGTGGCGCGATGTAGAACCGGCTTTTACCCCTGATGGCGCCCCCGTGCTTCCTTACAACGTTCCCCCCGGAGCAATTTACCTGGCCGAAACTGAGTTGTCGGCCGGCGGCAATGGCCTGGCTTATCAACCCACTTTTGCTGTTGATCAGGCCGGCAATTATCATATCGCCTGGGTTCGTCAAAGTGATCCGCAGCAGCTAGAGTATCGCTTTTCGGGTGACGGGGGGCAATCGTGGAGCGAAATCGAAAAACTTAGCCAGGATGGCCCCGCTACTCTGTCGCGTCCCCAGTTAGTTGCCGATAGCCAGGGTAACGTTCACCTGGCCTGGAATAGTTTTGGCGGGGTAAACTTTTATCGCCGTTGGACGCCTGCTGCTGGCTGGGGTGAAACCGTAAAATTTACTCAGGACCAGATGAGCGGTAGTAGTTGGTATACTTTGGATATTGGTCCCGATGACCTGCCTCAAATCGCCTGGCTACAAAGTTCCCTTTATTACACCCGGCAGCAGCCCGATGGAAGATGGACTCAGCCGGTTGTATTACTTGAGCAGGTCGGGGAGAATTCACTCGGCGCGCGGATGTTGGCTATAGATCCGTCAGGCAGCCCTCACTTTGTTTGGATAGGTTCAGATAAGGATGTTTACTATACCACTGTTGATTGATTGACAACTCAAGTCATAGCCAAGCGTCAAGTTTTTTAACCAAAAAACCTGACGTTTTGGTGGTAATTTGTTCCTCCATCTGCGCCCCACCCTCACTTTAATAAAATTACCCAACTCACCAAAGTTGTGCTATAATTCGGAAACCAGCGTTTGCCGAACCATGCCCATTTAATAATTTAAGTCAGGCTGGCGCTCGAAGACAAACATCCGCCGAGCAGCCAGCCTTTTTTAGCCAGGCAGAAGCAAAACCTTTTGGCGAAGGGTAACTACTCAGGCATGTCATTTCGACCGAAGGGAGAAATCTTTGCGGCCGATGTAGCATGGTAAGGATTTCTCGGCCTACGGCCTCGAAATGACATGAGGGTTGCGCAGTTACAGCGAAGGTTTTGTTTGGGCTGCCTGCTTCTGGAAAGTAACCAAAGTTATGGACGTGATCAGAATACAGCAATTGAATAATGCGCCGGTTAATGCCCTGGAAAATGCTTCGCCAATGTCGCTCGAAGGGGGAGAGCGCGACCCTTTAAATCGCTTAACCAAGGAGATCAAAGAAGTCTCAACCCTGTACAATATTGGCGTGGCCGTAGGTTCCAGTTTGGAGTTAAAAGAGGTCATCAGAACGCTCTATAAAGAGAGCACTCGCTTAATTGACACCTCTAACTTTGCCATTGTCCTCTATGATGAAGTCACCCAGACTTTAAACTTTAAATTGATGATTGACCAGGGCAAAATGGTCAAGCCCATGTCGGTTAAATTGGCCGAAGACCGCGGTCTGACCGGGCGGGTCTTAACCTCGCAGTCGCCTTTGCTTGTTTCAGATTTTCCCGCTGCTAACAACTCCAACAATGCCCATCAACGCATCCGCTCCTGGTTGGGGGTGCCGATTCTGAATCCTACCTTGACCCAAGACAGCGCTCAGGGGGTGATTGCCACCTGGAGCTACCAGCCGCATGCGTTTACCGACCATGATCTGTGGCTGTTATCGGCTATTGCCACCCAGGCTGCCATTGCCGTGCGCAATGCTCACTTGTTTGAGTCCAGCCAGCGCCGGGCGGCCGAGATGGCCCTCCTCAATGATGTCGCCCGCACCCTTTCTTCGACCTTGCAGCTTGACGAAGTTCTCACCCGGATTATGGAACAAGTCGAGACTCTGCTCAACGTCGAGGCCGGCTCGCTGCTGTTGACCGATCAAGCCACCGGCGAGCTGGTCTTTCAAATTGCCCTAGGCGACAAAGCCGATGAGATTAAACCCTTCCGCATCCCCAAAGGGGAAGGTATCGCCGGAGAAGTAGCGGTAACCGGCACTCCCTTGATGATTGCTAATGTTGACCAGGATAAGCGCCATTTCAAAAAGCTGGATCAAACCACCAATTTTTTGACCCGCAATATTTTATGCGTTCCCCTGGTTTTGTACGATCAAATTATTGGGGTGTTGGAAGTTATCAACAAACGGGAAGGCAACTTTACCCAAACCGATTTGGAACTGCTCAGCTCGATTGCCTCTTACGCCGCTATCGCCATTCAAAACGCCCGCCTGCACGAAAATGTGCTGGCCGAGCGTGATAAAGTGGTCGAGGCCGAAGAAGAGGCCCGCAAAAAATTGGCCCGTGATTTGCACGACGGTCCCACCCAGCTTGTGGCAGGCATCAAAATGAGTCTCGATTTCTCCAGAAAGGCCCTGGAAAAAGACCCCTCCTTACTGCCTAAAGAGCTAAATTATATGCTGGAGTTGGCCGACCGGGCCACCTACCAGATGCGCACCATGCTTTTCGAGCTGCGGCCATTGGTGCTTGAGACCCAGGGGTTGGGCGCAGCCTTGCAAGTATTTATAGACCGGCGGCAGAAGGATATCACGGGTGAGACGCCCCGGTTGACCCTCAAAGTTGAAACCGACAACCCGAGCGGCGATATTTCGCGCCAGGATGGCAAAGTTGAAGCAGCAATTTTTGCCATTGTCCAGGAAACTGTGAACAACGCCATCAAACACGCCCAGGCCCAAAATATTGTGGTTCAGCTTACCGAAACTAACACTGCTATTTACACCGTCATCAGAGATGACGGTAAAGGCTTTGATGTCAACGAGGTGCTGAATAATTATGAGCAGCGTGGCAGCCTGGGCATGATCAACCTTAAAGAACGAACCCAGTTGATTGGCGGGGAATTGAATATTCGCTCCGCGCCGGGGCAAGGCACTCGTATCACCATTCAAGTCCCCAAAGAACAATCGGAACGGATGAAAAAACGTAACACCACCGGCACGCTGGCCCTCTCAAACAGGATTAAAGAAAAAACTAATTAATTGTGAATTGCCAATTGCCAATTGCGAATTTTCATTAACCATTCACAATTATCAAGCTCTTTGCTAATGTCAATTGCTCTGGACAAATTACGCACCTGGATAACCGCCGACAATCCCCGGACAGCCATGTCCGGGGTTATTTTTGTGGCGCTGCTGGCCGGAATTTTGGTGGGGGCGCTGTTCGGCAGCCTGGGGCCGATTATAGCTATTGGCCTTATCGCGGCGCTGACGGTGGGCATCCTCATGCTGCGCAGCACCCAGGTGGGTTTGTTTGCCCTGGTGGCATTGATTTGTTTGCTGCCCTACGGCGCACTGCCTTTTACCATTGGTTTTCGCCCCACATTTTTGGACCTGGCCCTGGCGTCGCTGTTTGGGGTTTGGGCCTTGCGCTTAATTACTGGCCAGCAGCGGACCTTTATCAGCTCGCCCTTGGGCATGCTCATCTTTATCTTTCAAGGTTGGGCGCTGTTCATCTTTATTTTTGGGCTGCGCTACGGGGGATTGAATGTCACCGTTGCCCGCAACTTCCTGGAAGTGTTGTTGTCGGTTAGCCTCTTTTTCCTGGTCATCAATCAGGTCAAAACAGTGGCGGCGCTCAACCAACTTTCACAGATCATCATTGTGGCGGGCGGAGCTGCGGCCGGGCTGGGCATTTTTTTCTATGTTATCCCCGAAAATTGGACGGTGCAGCTTTTATCGCTGCTGCGAGTCTTTCAATACCCCACCGAAGGCATATTGCGCTACATTGAAGACGACCCAGAACAGCCGATGCGGGCCATTTCTACCTCGATTGACCCCAACGCTTTGGGCGGCCTGTTGGTCTTTCTGACCATCATTACAGTGGCCCACCTGTTAGCCGCCCGGCCAATTATGCCGCGCCGCTATCTCTCGCTTATGAGCGGCTTGATGCTGGCCTGTCTCTATCTGACCTACTCGCGCGGCTCGTTGTTGGGTGTTGTCGCCGGGTTGGGGCTGATGAGTTTACTGCGCTATCGCAAGCTTATCTGGCTGATGCTGGTCGCAGCAATTTTAGTCGCCGTACTCCCTCAAACCCAGCTTTATGTCGAGCGATTTGTCGAAGGGATTCAGGGTGAAGATTTGGCAACACAAATGCGCTTTGGTGAATATAAAGATGCTTTCAATCTCATTGAGCGTTACCCGCTAACCGGGGTAGGTTTTTTTGGCACGCCTGATATTGATGTCTACGTTGGCGTCTCCAGTGTATACCTGCTGCTGGCTCAACAGGTGGGTTTGATTGGGGCGGGGCTATATGTACTGGTGGGTGTGACTTATATCGTGGTTATTTTGATGACCTTACCTCGTTTGCCCAAAGGTCATCCCCTGGAAGCCCCGCTGCTGGGCTATGGCTTCGCTATCCTCGGCGCGATGGTCGGCGGGGTGTTTGACCACTTCTATTTTAATTTAACCTTTATCCACATTGCGGCGCTCTATTGGCTGGTCATGGGGTTGGGCACGGCGGCAGTGTTGCTCAGCCGGGCTGAAGCAGTAGCCAGGGAACACCAGCAGTAAGCCTGGTTGAATTGCGGGAGGCGCTGTCACCCCAATCTCGGTCTGGTTCCCCAGAATTGCCATTTGTTCCATAATCGCCCATAATGACTGGCTATGCTCTTACCACGCTGGTTAATCAAACTCGGCTTTCACCTGCTCTACTACCAGATGGCTTGGACCTACGACGTCGTGGCCTGGTCGGTTTCGTTTGGACAGTGGGCCACCTGGCGGCGATTGGCCTTGCCTTTTTTGCAGCCCGGCCCTACCCTGGAATTAGCCTACGGCACCGGCGCGCTTTTTGCCGAGCTGACCGAGGCCGGCTACCAACCGGTTGGGGTTGACCTGTCGCCCTACATGGCTCGCCTGGCCAGCCGGCGACTGCGCCGGGGCGGATTACCGCTGCGGCTCAACCGGGCCAGGGCGCAGCGGCTACCCTTTCCCTCGGATTACTTTGCCAACGTCGTCGCCACCTTTCCTACCGATTACATGCTGGCCCAGGATACCATCGCTGAAATTCAGCGAGTGCTGCGCTGCGCCGCCGAGTCGCAGCCGCCGGGCCGGTTGGTTGTGGTTTTTGAAGGGCAGTTGCGCGGCACCTGGCCGTTGCGCCCCCTCATTGATTGGCTCTACGAGGTTACCGGTCAGCGCAACCTGCCCCCAGCCAAACCCTTGAGCCTGCTCAACCGCGGTGGGTTTGCGGCTCGCTGGGAATGGGTCGAACGAGAAGGAGCAGTCGCGCGGCTGCTCATTGCCGAAAAAATTGTGAACAGTGAATTGTGAATGAGGCTAAATATTTCGTTAACAATTCACTATTCATCATTCACAATTCACAATTATTCCCTTCGTATACTTAATGGTATAATGGGCGCTTGTGAGGGGTCGCTGGTGATGTCTTTAAAAAATTTCCCCCACCGGCATTGTGTTGCGTATTGGATAAAGGGACGGAAGACGCAACACGCAAGACACATTCGGAGTTTTGATTTTGACAGATACAACCAATCCTTATCGTCCGGGTGAGCCGGTTGCTGATCCGGCCATGCTGTTTGGCCGGCAAAATGCCGCCGATTGGATCGAAATGCAACTGCTGGGTAACGCCCGGACCCTGGTCTTGAGCGCGCAGCCTTTGGTGGGCAAAACGTCGTTTATCCGGCAGGTAGGCGCGCTCCAAAATTTGGAAACCCTCAACCTGGCCGTAACCCTGACCGCTCCCGCGGCCGCCCCAGACCCAGGCGACCGGCGTTCCCGCCAGGAAGGGCGAGGACCGAGCGTTATCAACGCCACTTTGACCAGCGTCATCGAGCAGCTTGTGCCCCAATTGAGACTGCTCAACCTGACTCCGCCGCTCGCCGGAGACGTATCGGCGCAGCCGGCCACCGCCCTGCGTGAACTCTTTACCCTGGTCAACGAGCATCTCGGTTCGCAACGCTTGGTGCTCTATTTTGATGACCTGCATTTACTCCTGACCCACGATAAGGCCCTGATTGCTTCTTTTTTGAGCAGCCTGCTGCCGTTGTTGGATGAGTGTCCCGGCCTGCACCTGGTTTTTGCCGTCAATCAGGATAAATTGAAGCAAATCAGCCACCCCCTGCTCGACGGTGCGCCAATCTTTAACCTGGGTGTGCTCACCGCCGACGCCTCCCTTAGCATGATCACCCTGCCGGTCAAGAATATTCTGCGCTTTGATTATGGCGTCACCAAGCGCATTGCCGAAATCAACTCCCATCACCCTTATTACCTGTGCCTCTTTTGTCACACCTTACTCAACCGCCAGGTTTTTGATGGCTGGGTCAATCAGCGCGATTTCGACGCCGCCCTGGCCGAAATTCTCGACTCGCCCATCGAACCGTTCCGGCAAATTTGGGATCAATCTACCTGGGCCGAGCGGGCCGTTCTGGCCGGCATGGCCGCAATTCAGGGCGCGCATGGGCCGATTACCCGCCAGGAAGTAACCCGATACCTACAGCGGCAGAGCAGCGCCGTTGCCCCCGACGTGGTCATTCAGGCCCTGGAGTCCCTGGCCGAGCGGGGTGTGCTGGCCCCCATGGGCGCGCTGAGCTACCGTTTTCATGTCGAACTGCTCCGTTTTTGGCTGCGCGAGCACACCAATCCCGCTGAAATTCTGAGAGAGGTGGATTGGGGTCGGGCGGCTACGCAGCTCAAACCGGCTCTCAGGGCCGAAAAAGCATCCCTGCCGGCGGTTGTTTCCCCCAAAGCCAAAAAAACAGGTCAGCGCCGCCTACTCTGGCCGCTGCTGATTGCCTTGTTGCTGGTGATGTGTTTGCTCTCTACCGGCGCTGTTTTTGCCGTCCGCTTTCTGGACATCCCGATTGCTTTTCTGACCACCCCGACCGCAACGCCGACGGCCACCCCCGCCGGACAGGCCGCCGCACCGCCGGAGCAGCCCGCCGCTACCACCCCCCCGGAACCGACGGCCACCCCGACTCCAACCCCACCGTTGGTGGTGGCTCGCACCCTGCCCTCGCTGACCTACATGGCCCGTGATGTGGATCAGAGTTGGCGCATTTACGTGATGAACGCCGATGGCACGGGCGCAACGGCTCTTTCCCCGGAAGGCGAAGACGATACCGCCCCGGTCTGGTCGCCCGATGGGCAGCGGATTGCTTTTGTTTCAACGCGGGATGGCAACCGGGAAGTGTATGTGGTAGCGGCAGATTGTGTCAATCTGCCGGAAGGCTGTGGCCCTACGGCTATCAATGTGACCCGCCACCCGGCCGATGATTGGACTCCCTCGTGGTCGCCCGATAGCAAACGGCTGGCTTTCTCCTCGATTCGCGCCGGCAATTGGGAAATTTTTATCCTGGACATGAGTTGTCTGAATGACCCCGAAACCTGCCCCGACAGTACCATTCAACTGACGGATAACGGCGCTGGCAATCTTGGCCCCGTTTGGTCGCCGGATGGCAGCCGCCTGGCTTTTAGCAGCAAAGCGCCGGGCAATTGGGATCTCTTCACCATGACCATTGCCGGTTCAGACCTGCGCCAGGTGACAACCGACCCGGCCAACGATCTGGCCCCGGCCTGGTCGCCCGATGGCACACGGCTGGCTTTTGAGACCAATCGCGACGGCAACGTGGAAGTATATGTGGTGGATGCCAACGGCGGCACAGCCCAGAATGTTAGCAATTTTTCTCAAGCCAACGACCACGGCCCCTTCTGGTCGCCCGATGGGCAGCAGTTGGTTTTTTACTCTAACCGCGAGGGTAATTGGGACATCTTTTCCACCACCCTTGACGGCCAGCTTGTTGTCAACCTCACCCAAACCCCCACCCGCGACGAGCAAACCCCGGCCTGGCGGCCCTAGTTCTACCCCTTTGCTTTCTGTGTTATAATTACCATTGGTGAATCGGAAGCGAAAGGAGCTTAAGCCATGCCAACCCCATTTCCGGGAATGGATCCTTATTTAGAGCGGCGCGGAATCTGGGAGCAGGTTCATACCGACTTGATTGTGAGTATTCGGCGCTTTTTAACCCCTTTATTGCGCCCATACTATCACGTTGGGATTGAAGAACGCACTTATCTGGCCGTATTGCCGCTAGACCAGCAGAGTACCGGTATGCCTGATGTTTTGATTGCCACCTCGCAACCTACTCCAAACAGATTTGCTTCTCCGGCGGCTGTCGCTGTTCCTGTGGCCGCGCCGGTAGTCGTCGAGTTGCCCATGCCGGAAGAAGTGAAAGAGCGCTACCTGGAAATCCGCGCCCTGCCCGATCAGCAGGTTATTACGGTTATCGAGATTTTGTCGCCCACAAACAAGAGCACCCGTGAGGGTCGCCAACTCTATGAAGAGAAACGGCTGAAAGTGCTGGGCAGCTTGACTCATTTGGTTGAAATTGACCTGCTGCGGGGGGGACAGCCTTTTCCTATGAAAGCGCCGCGCCAGAGCGACTACCGTTTGGTGGTTAGTCGCAGTGGTCGCCGGCCCTACGCCGATGTCTATTTGTTCAATCTGTCTGACCCTATCCCCGATCTACCGATCCCTCTCCGCTACGGCGAGGAGGAACCGCTTGTACCGCTCAACCAAATTCTGCATGAGGTCTACGATCAAGGCGGTTATGATTTGGTTATTGATTACCAGCAGCCGGTCGAGCCGTCTTTAGCAGAGGCAGATGAAGAATGGGTTTCTCAAATTTTGAGCCATACATAGGTGGTTAAAGATTGAAGTTTGATGAATCTCCACCGACTGCTACCCATCGTTATCCTCCTCTTGGCCTTTTTCCTCCGCGTCGTCGCCATTGACCGCATTCCCCCCGGCCTATCGCACGACGAAGCCTACAACGGCGTAACCGCCATGCAGGCGCTCGACGGCCAGCGCCTCATTTTTTTTGAAATCAACAAAGGCATCGAACCGCTCATTATTTACCTGGAAGCCCTGGCCTTTTACGCCTTTGGTATTGGCCCCGTCCCCATGCGCCTGGTCAACGTTATCTGCGGCCTGCTGACCGTCGCCCTGGTCTATCCCCTAGCCAAACGACTGTTCAACCGGCGGGTAGCTCTGCTGGCTATGACCGGTCTGGCTGTCTCATTTTGGGCTATCTTCACCAGCCGCTTGGCCTTACGCGCTGTCATTTTACCCCCCTTATTGATGTTGACCCTCTATTTTCTCTGGCGCGGCCTGGTCAGTAGTCAGAAGTCAGTAGCCAGTAGTCAGAAGTTATTATCCAACCTCCAGCCCTCCAACCTCAAACCTTCCATCTTCCATCTTCCATCTTCCATCTTCTTTGCCCTCAGCGGCTTGGCCGCCGGGGCAACCATGTACACCTACCTGTCCAGCCGCTTTGTGCCGCTGTTGCTTCTGGCTGTTTTTGCCTATCAACTCTTGCGGCGACAGGTGACAAGGGGGCATTGGCTGGGGCTGCTGCTGTTATTTTTGCTCTGGGCTATCCTCTTTGCCCCGCTGGCTGTTTACTTTTGGCAGCACGCCGCCAGCTTTACCGAGCGTTCCAGTCAGGTTTCTACCTTGCCCTACGCCCTCAACGGCGATTTTGGGCCGCTGCTGCGCCACACCGGGCGCACCCTGGGCATGTTCACTTTCCACGGCGATGAAACCGACCGCTACAACCTGGACGGCCGCCCGGTCTTCGATTGGCTGAACGGACTCCTTTTTTATCTGGGCCTCGGCCTGACCTTGCTGCGTTTGCGCCAGCCGGTTAACCTGGCCGGTCCTGCGGCTCTATTATTGCTGTGGTTCTTTTTTATGCTGCTGCCCGGCTTCATCACCGACGACAGCCCTCACTTCTTGCGCACCATCGGCGCGATGCCGGTTGCTTATCTTTTTTGGGCCATCGGCCTCGACTGGGTGGGCCAGCGTGTCGAAGAGGCGAAGAGGCGAAGAGGCGAGGACGCGAGAAGCCGCCTCACGCCTCACGCTTCACGCCTCACACTCTACCCTCTACGTTTCATCCTTCATCCTTCATCCTTCATCCTTCTCCTCCTCCTCCACAGCGGCTACGACTACTTCATCCGCTGGGCCAACGCCGCCGAAGCCCGGACTATTTATGGAGCCGATATTGCCGAGGTAGCTCGCTATGTCAATGCGACCCGTGACGAAGGACTGGCGGCGATTTCGGCGGAATATTACCGTGATTTAGACCCCTTCCGCTTCAGTCTTCATTCCTACGGCCGGCCGCCCTTTGTTATCTGGTTTGATGGCCGGCAGAGCCTGGCCTTTCCGCCGCCGGAGAGCGACCTGTCGCCCCGCTATATTTTTCCCCGCTCGGCCCCGCCCGCCGAACTCTGGCAGCCTTTTTTGCAACCTGCTCCGGCCGAGTCGGGTCAAGAGTATAGGCTCTACCATCTGCCCCCAGCCCCCGTCCTGCGCCAGGCTGAAACTGCCCTATTTTCTCCCCAAAATAAGGTGGGGGTGAAGGTCAACGATGACCTGATTTTGTCGGCCTATCAACTGCTGGGTTCGGTGACCAGCGGCGGTAAGTTTCAGGTAGTGCTGGCCTGGCAAGCCCGGCGAGCGCTGCCGCCAGATGCCGATTATACCTTTTTGGTACAGTTGCAGGACAATCAGGGCCACATCTGGGCCGCCGCCGATGGCAATGGCTATCCCGCCGGAGCCTGGCAGCCCGGCGTGCAAGGGTTACAACTCCTGCTATTACGCCTCCCAGGCGACCTTCCCCCGCGCCCCTACACGTTGACGGCTCAGGTCATTGACCGGCGCAGCGGCCAGGCTTTGCCAGTAGCCAGCGACGAGCGGGCCATTCGCCTGGGTTCGATAATGGGTCAATTAGCCAAAACGCCGCGCCTGCTCGACCCGGCCAAACTGCCCAACCCCATGCAGGTTGTCCAGTCCAACGGATTGGCCGCCGAACTGGCGCTGCGGGGGTACGACTTGAATAATTCTCATGTTCGCCCCGGTGAGGAATTAGCCCTGACTCTGCACTGGCAGGTGCTACAATCGCCGCCGCAGGATTATCGCTTGCAATTTTCTTTGACCAACGAGCAAGGGGAAACCCTCTATCGCTGGCCAGCCTTGCCCCCTATCAACGGCGAATGGCCGACCCGCCAGTGGCCGGCTGACTATTGGGTGCAAGACCGGTTCGACCTGCCTCTGGCGACGGATGTCCCGCCCGGCCAATTCAGGTTGCGCGCTGCCTGGGTAGCCGAGGAAACTCCATCTGTCCCGGCAGCAGTTTCTGGCGAATTATGGCCCGGTTTCGATTTAGGCCAGGTCATAGTGACCAGTAATCAGTGACCAGTGATCAGTTTCAGTGGATCCAAATTTCCCGTAGGGTGGCATCCCTATGCCGCCCGCTGACGCATAGGGATGCGCCAGCTACAGTGAAAAATTGGATCTACTGAGTTTACTTACTGATGACTGACCACTGACCACTGATGACTGATGACTGATTACGGCCCCATTTAACTTGTCATCCGGCTTAAATTAGTGATATAATAGCCATGGAACTTCATTATCATCCCCGTGCAACGGAGTTAACTGCATGTCAATGCTCGATGATGCCATTCAAGCCATTCGGATGGGCGACAGAGAAGAGGGTCGCCGGCTGTTGGAAGAAATGCTCGAAACCGACGAGGGTAACGAAGACGTCTGGTTGTGGCTGACCACAGTGGTAGACTCAGACGAAGACCGCGAAGTCTGTCTGGAAAATGTCCTGGCCATCAACCCAAACAATACCATTGCTCAAAGAAACCTCAACGCCCTGAAAGCCGGAAATTTCAACCCCGCCGATATTGCCCGCAGCGCCATTAGCGAGGATGAAGAGGAAGAAGAACCGGCAACCGGCGCAACCTTTCTGGATGAGTTTCGCCGGGCCGGCGAAGAGCCTGACGTTGAGGAAGATGATGAGTTGGTCATGCCCAGCACCATGGCCAAATCTAAGACCAAAGGAAAAGCCTCCAAACAGGCGGCTCAAAAGAAGGGAGGCGGCTTCAAGCTCAATCCTCGCCTCATTATTTTGGCCGTATTTGTCTTGTTGATTATTTGCGCCCTGGGCAGCCTGGCGGCTTATAACCTGGTTGGCGGCGGTCTCACCGGCGGAGAAACGGGCACCGAAGCGCCGGCCGGCGGCGGTGAGGTTGTCCAACCTACAGTCGAACCGGCTGCCACCGATACGCCACCTGAGCCGCCCACCAATACCCCGCAGCCAACAAAGCCCTCTCTCGAACTGCCGACTCCCAAACCGACAGACCTGCCCACTCCTACTTCGACCCCGGTGGTTTTGCCAACTGTTTCTTGATGAGCGTGTTGTTTTGCCTTCAACCGGCCGCTCACTGAGAGCAGGCCGGTTTTTTTTTTACAAGTTACTTTTTTCATAACTGGCCTTCTTGGGGTATACTCGCGTTTTGGGTTCTTTTTAGAACAGCTTTGAGCAAAAAATGAAGATACGATTACTTTTACTTTTTATTGTGTTGACCCTGGCCCTTGAAGTTCAATCGTCGGCGGAGGGACTACGCCAAGACGCCCCACCCGACGTTTGCCAGCAGCCGGAAAATATTCTGCCTAACTGCAACTTTGATAACGGGACCAGCGGCTGGCAAACCTTTATCGAGGAGGGTTCAGCCGATTTTTCGGTGCTGCAAGGCGGCGGTGAGTGTCACGCGCCGCTCTGCCCGGCCGGCTATATTGTCACCCAGAACTATTTTGTCGGCGGAATTTTCCAGCAGGTGCCGGTGGTCAAAGGGAATACCTATTACGGCAACATCGTCTGGTTAGTTTTCGACTCCCTCTCCAACGATAATTCAATCAACAGCGTCGTCGGCGGTATCAGCCGAAAAGTTGGCATTGATCCCTTCGGCGGCGCCGACCCTCGTTCGCCCAATATTATCTGGGGGCCGGAAAATACCCGTAATGATTGCAAAATCTGCGCCAGCCAGGAAGTTACCGCCACCGCCCAGGCCGACACCATTACCCTATTTCTGCGGATTGACGACCGCTGGCGGCAGCGAGCGGCCGAAAAAGGCTACAATGTACCGCCTTCCAAAGACCAGTTCTGGCTTGACGACTTTGGCCTGAAACAGGTCGCCGGCAGCGCCGCCCCGGCTGCACCCCCACCGACCGATACGCCCGTTCCGCCCCCTACCGACACACCCATCCCCGAACCGCCGACGGCGACGCCGCTTCCGGCCACGGAAGAGGTTCAAGCCGAAGCTCCGGCAATGCTGGCTGATGCGCCCACCGAAGAAATTGCCCTGGCTCAGGTGGCTACAGTGGAGTCTATCTCGCCTGTTGCCACCCCGACTCCGCCGCCGGTCAAAACCGTTGCCCCACCCCCCACCTTGACGCCCTCGGCCACGCCCTCGCCGACGGCCACCTTTGAACCCCGGAAGCGAGTCGCCCAGCCGACCCCCAACCGCACCCGCCGGGCCACACCGGAAACTCTGGCTGCCGGGTTATCTTCGGCTAGTCTGTTCGGGGTGGCTGGAACTACCCTTTGCATTGGCGGCCCTGCGTTGTTACTGCTCGGCGCAGTCATGGCCGGTCTGGTCTGGCTTTACCGGCTCGGTTGGGGCAAAACGGCTAATGAAGAAGCAGATAAAGAAGAGATTATTATTGAAATAGAAACTGATGACAGGTAGCAAGGTAACAGAGTAACAGGGTAGCAGAGTCGCAGGGTATACTTTTCGTGCAACTTTCCATCTGCGACCTTGCTACTTGCTACTTACTTGCTACCTGCTACCCTGTAAAAGAAAGAAAAGAGCATGTCCCAGCCTAACCCCCCTTTAGAATCTGTATCCACCATTTCACTGCGCTGTTTGCGCTGTCAAAAGTCGTACCCCGCCGACGAAGTGCGCTATCTGTGTGATTGCGGCAGCCAACTGGATGTCTGGCATGATTTGGAGGCGCTCCGCCCGCTGCTTAGCCGGGGTCTGTTTGATGGCCGGCTCAGCGGCGCGCCGGGGCCGCGTGTAACCCCCACTACTAACTCCGGCGTCTGGCGCTACCGCGAAATCATTTTACCGGCCACGGTTGAACACATCGTCTCCCGGCCCGAAGGCAACACCCCCTTGTATGAACATCCTCGCCTGTCCAACTGGGTCGGCGCGGACGCGCTCTTTCTCAAGCACGAAGGCGAAAACCCGACCGGCTCCTTCAAAGACCGGGGTATGACCGTCGGCGTCACCCAGGCCAAACTTTTGGGGGCCAGGGCCGTTGCTTGCGCTTCGACCGGCAACACCTCGGCTTCACTGGCCGCCTATGCCGCCCTGGCCAACATTCCAGCCCTGATTTTTATCCCCGCTGGCAAAATTGCCACGGGCAAACTGGCCCAGGCCCTGGCCTACGGCGCGTCTACCTTGCAAATCCAGGGCGACTTCGACGACGCCATGACCCTGGTTCAGCAAGTTTGCAACGAGATGGGCGTCTACCTGCTCAACTCGCTCAACCCGTTCCGCCTGGAAGGTCAAAAATCAATCCCCCTCGAAATTCTGCAAGGCTTCGGCTGGCAAGCGCCCGACTGGATTGTGCTGCCCGCCGGCAACCTGGGCAACACCGCCGCCTTTGGCAAGGCCCTCTACGAAGCCCAGCAGTTGGGCCTGGTGGACAAGATTCCGCGGATTGCGGCCGTGCAGGCGGCCGGTTCCAGCCCGTTTTATCAAAGCTACCGGCTCAATTTTGCCGAGCGCAAAACCATGAAAGCGGAAACCATCGCTACCGCCATCCGCATTGGCAACCCGGTCAGCTACGAGCGGGCCATCCGTACCCTGGAATGGACCAACGGCCTGGTCACCGCTGTCACCGACGAGGAGATTATGGACGCCAAAGCCATGGTGGACGGCGTCGGCATCGGCTGCGAGCCGGCCTCGGCGGCGGCGGTGGCCGGGGCGCGCCAACTGATTGCCGCCGGGGTGATTCAACCCCACGAAACCATCGTCGGCATCCTGACCGGCAACCTGCTGAAAGACCCCGGCGCAACGGTGGATTATCACACCGGGGCCTGGCCCAATGCCCAGTTCGCCAATCCGCCGGTGCAGGTGGCGGCAGAGTTGGCCGCAGTGCGGAAAGTGATTGAACAGCGACTGTAAAAATGCTGGAGTCCAAAGCTTGCTTTGGAAAGGCCAAAGCAAGCTTTGGACTCCAGTTTCTATAAACACCAACTCGTTTTGAAGACACCTAAAACGAGCTAATTTTGATGGGAAAACTTGGCTTAGTTGACGCGCATCCGTGTTTTCGGTACATTTCCAGTAGAAACGGATGATGGGATTAAGCGAGGTCGAGGGATGATGTTACCGCAACTGAACCTTAAAGTCACGGATTATCCAGAGTCGGACGGAGAACCTATGGCTGAAACCGGCTTTCATGTTACCCTCATTGCCTATGTCTTGGCGATGCTGCGCAGCTTCTTTAGTTATCGCAATGATGTCTACATTGGGGCCAATATGTTTGTCTACTACAGTGAAGGCGACCCGACCAAAAAGGTTGCGCCTGACCTGTTTGTAGCCTTTGGCGTACCCAACCATGAGCGTCGCATCTGGAAGACCTGGGAAGAGGGTAAAGCGCCGGATGTCATCTTTGAATTTACCTCCAAAGGCACGTGGGACCAGGATTTGGGCAGCAAAAAGGGCCTGTACGCCTGGTTGGGAGTGACCGAGTATTTTCTCTTTGACCCCCTGGACGAATACCTTCAGCCGCGACTGCGCGGATTTCAGTTGCAGGAAGGCGATTATGCCCCCATCCCCGCTAACGAAACGGGCGAACTGGTCAGCCGCTTGCTGGGCTTGATTTTGCGGCCTGCGGGCGACAAATTGGAACTGATTGCTCAAACCAGCGGCGAACGACTGCTGCCGCCTCTGGAACTGGCCGAGACGCTGCGCCAGGAAACCGCTGCCCGCCAAGCTGCCGAGGCGGAGGTGGCGCGTCTGCGGGTGGAGCTTGAGCAATTGAAGAAAGAGCAGTGAGAAGTGAACACTACGACTGGGATTGCAGTAACCGGACAAACTCGATTGGGCTTATCTCCCGTTGAGATTGCCGCATTTTGCCGGCGGCATCACATTCGCAAGTTGTCCCTGTTCGGTTCTGTCTTACGAGACGATTTTGGCCCGGCGAGCGACCTTGATCTCCTGGTTGAATTTGAACCAGGCCAGACTGTCGGTTTCTTGAAATTAGCTGCGCTGGAAATTGAACTTTCAGAGATGGTGGGACGTAAAGTAGATTTGCGCACCCCTGCCGAATTGAGCCGCTATTTTCGGCAAGAAGTGATGGCTGGGGCTGAAGTGCAGTATGAACAAAGATGATCTGATACGTCTCCACTATATGCTTGATGCGGCCAGAGAAGCCACGTCTTTTGCCCAAAATCGAAATCGTAGTGACCTGGACTCTGACCGTATGTTGGCTTTGTCCCTGCTCAAACTCATTGAAATCATCGGCGAAGCTGCGGCTACTGTTTCTAAAGAAAGCCGGTTGCAAGCGCCCCAAATTCCCTGGGCAAGTATTGTGGGTATGAGAAATCGTCTGGTTCACGCTTACTTTGATATTGACCTGGACCGAGTCTGGGATACCGTAACGGCTGATTTGCCACCGTTGATTTCGGAACTTGAGCAGATCATTTCGTCGGGCAATTAAGAGATCATGGAAGAGCCAGCCCAACCTGACAAACAGTTGACCCCGCAAGGTGAGAGAATATTTCATTATGGGAAAGGATAGGCCCGAGATGAACAATACAACGGAAGACTCAGTTCTGCTTGAAGTCTCATCACGCGGTTATCTAAAACTAACGGCAGACCAGTTGCAGCAGGCAGGCCTGGCCCCTGGAGACCGATTAGTCGTCTCTGCGCCTGCACCGGGGCATCTTTACCTGCACAAACTTGATCCTTTGTATGCCGCGCCACTCTCCCCTAAAGCCTTGAGCCAACTTATGCGTGAAGCTTTTGAGCAGAGCGGCTACAAAACCCGCGAGCAAATTGTCAATTTGGTGCGGGAAGTTCGTCAAGAAATGGCTAAAGTTTTGTGACGAGATTTCTGTCATAACTTGACCACATCGTGTTAAACCATAAAATCCGATTTCACTTTTAACCCTGGAGGAACATCATGCCTAAAATACGCGTGGGCGTACTCGGCGCAACGGGGGCCGTAGGACAGCGTTTTGCCCAACTGTTAGCCCATCATCCCTATTTTGATTTGACCGTTTTGGCCGCCTCAGACCGCTCGGCGGGCAAAAGTTACCGCGAGGCCGCCAACTGGATTCTGACCGAACCCATGCCGGCGCACCTGGCCGAGATGACCGTGCAGGAGATGTCTACCAACCTGTCTTGCGAGCTGGTGTTTTCGGCGCTGCCCACCAATTTTGCCAAAGAGTGGGAACATCAATTTGCCGCTGCCGGTTACGGCGTTTTTAGCAATGCCGGGGTGCATCGCATGGACAGCGACGTGCCGCTGGTGCTGCCCGAAGTAAACCCGGATCATTTGGGTTTACTCAAACAGCAGCGAGCCGGACGCGGCTGGTCGCGGGGCTTTATTGTCACCAACTCCAACTGCACCGCCATGCCGATGGTCATGGCCCTGGCTCCGCTCATGCCGTTTGGCCCGCAGGCGGTTATTGCGACCTCGCTGCAAGCGTTGTCCGGGGCCGGTTATCCGGGCGTGCCCAGCCTCGACGCCATTGATAACGTCGTTCCCTTCATCGCCGAAAGCGAAGAGGTCAAGATGAACACCGAGTCAAACAAGATGCTGGGCCGCCTGAACGGCCAGGGCGTTGACCCGGCCGGCATCAAAATTAGCGCCCACTGCAACCGTGTGCCGGTGAGCGATGGTCACCTGGTAACGGTGTCTGTTAGCTTCAGAGATAAACCCTCGCTGGGCGATATTGTGGAAGCGTGGCAAACATGGCAGCCGTTGCCCCAACAACTCCAACTGCCTTCCGCGCCGCAGCCGCCGTTGGTTGTTCGCGCCGAGTCGAACCGCCCGCAGCCGCGCCTTGACCGGGACGCCGGGGGCGGTATGGCCACCACCATTGGCCGCCTGCGCCCGTGTGAGGTGCTCGATGTGCGCTTTGTCTGCCTGGCTCATAACACCATTCGCGGCGCAGCCGGCGGGTCGGTGTTGAACGCCGAATTGATGGCCGCCCAGGGCATGCTGGAGGCGTTCAAAGCCGAGGCCAGCCATGTACCGGCGTAAAAGCCTGGCCGACTTTTTAGGCGACCGGGTGGCCTATCGCAATCTGATCCCGGCCGATCCGGCCCTGCCCCGGCTGGAGAGTTTCTGGCAGGAGCTTGGGCTGGACTCGCCGCGCGCGCCGCGCAAAACGGCGCCCAACTATGCGCGGGTGGTTTACCGCTTTTTGCAGGCGGCCCAGGCTCAGCGCGGCCAGCCGCCGCTGGAACGGCTGCTTTTTGTGGGCGACACCCTGATGAACGACGGCACGGCGGCCAAAAACCTGGGGGCCTGTCTGCCGGTGCGCTGCTTTATTGGCGCAGACAGGCTGGCCGCCGAGAAAAAAGTCACCATCGAAGACGGCCTGATGAAAGCCAACCGCTGGCAAGCCCTGGCCGACTTTCTGGCCTGGGTGCAAACCGAAGGCTTTACCCTGGATAGCGGCACCGCGCTGTTGCTGGATTTGGACAAAACCACGCACGGGGCCAGGGGGCGCAACGACCATGCCATTGACCAGGCCCGGATCAATGCCGTCCGCTGTACCGTGGAAGAAGTGCTTGGCGAGACTTTTGACGAGGCCGCCTTCCGCAGCGCCGTGTACGACCGGCTGAACAAACCCGATTATCACCCTTTTACCGCCGATAACCAGGACTACAAAGCCTTCATCAGCCTGATGGTCGCCGGGCAGGTCTATCCGCCGGGGAACTTTTGGGCCGACCTGGAGTCGGGCCGGTTGACCGGTTTCAAGCAGTTCATCACCCTCTGTGATGCTCGCCAGAGCCAGATGAGTAACGGGCTGCTGGCGGCTCACCGTGAAGTAGTGGGGAATATGGTCAAAGGCGACCCGACCCCGTTCAAAAGCTTTCGCTTTCGTGAGTACCACGCCACCGTCAACCTGGTTGATTACCTGCCAGACGACACCCCGGAGGCCGACTTGCTGGCCGATGAAATTGTCATGACCGGCGAAGTGGCCGATCTGGCCGAAACTCTCGCCGCTCAGGGCGTCCTTGTTTTTGGCCTCAGCGACAAGCCCGATGAAGCCACCCTGCCCCCCCCTGAGTCCGCCGCCGGCGCTCTGCCGCTGCACCGGGTGGTGATGAAGGTAGTGGGCAACTTGAAATAAAAAAATGGCGAGGTGTTAATACCTCGCCATTTCTATTTACAAAAGGGTTTCTACTCAACTTGCTGTCATTTGACCGATACAGTGTTACTTTCAAAACGGCCAGTCACGCAAAATTCGCTCGGTTTCCTCTGAGTGGCCGCTCTCATCACGCACCATATCTTCCAACTGCACCATTAGGCCCTTGTCGCCAAACTCTTCCGCTTCCTTCGCTCGTTGGGTATAATCGCGAGTGGCCTGCCGTTCGGCGGCCAGGACGGCTTCTAGCATCTCGCGGTTAGTCTGCGCTGCCGGAACCGGGCGAGGCTGAGTGGTTGGCTCGCCGCCCAGGGCAACAATTTTGTTGGCCAGAAATTGAGCGTGAAGTTGTTCATCCGCCACCTCTGCCAGAAAGAACTGGGCCAATTGGGGGCGATACGGCCCGGTCGCTTTGGCCGCGTAGGTGAGGTACTGGATGATTGCGCCAAGTTCACCGGCCAGGTCATTATTCAGATGGTTAATAAGAGTTTGTTTGTCCATAATGCTCTCCTTATTGATAGGTGTCCAGAAAAATTCTTTCCCAACAATCAGGGTAGCAGGTAGCAAAGTAGCAAACTGATGACCTGCTACATGCTACCTCACCCCTTCGGGTGCGCCGAAGGGCATGCTACCTGGTTCAATGGCGAAAACTTTTCTGGAGAATTATGATTTTGTTCAGATTCTTGATTGGCTACCGTCATCCTCTGGCTAATTCTTCGTACACCTTCCAGCGGTTGACTACATCCTGGCGCATATTTTCCAACAGTTCGTTGGCCCGCTGCGGGTCTGATTGGCGCAGGGCGCGGAAGCGATTTTGCTTGTACATAAAATCGGCAATATCTTGGTCCGGCGCTTTCGAGTCGAGGTGCAGGGCCGGTTTGCCGGCCTCGGCGTCCAGGGGATTGTAGCGATAGAGCGGCCAGAAGCCGCCATGCACGGCATCTTTGTGCAGATCGTTGGCCGTGGTCATATTGATGCCGTGAGCAATACAGTGGCTGTAGGCAATAATCAGCGATGGCCCATCGTAAGCTTCAGCTTCCTGGAAAGCTTTGACGGTTTGGGTCATATTCGCTCCCATCGCTATTTGGGCTACATACACATTGCCGTACATTATCATCATCAGGCCCAAATCTTTTTTCGGCATAGACTTGCCGGCCGCCGCAAATTTGGCTATCGCCCCGCGCGGGGTGGCCTTGGACATCTGCCCGCCGGTATTGGAGTAAACTCCTGTATCCAACAGCAGCACATTGACGTTGCGCCCGGAGGCCAGCACGTGGTCCAGGCCGCCGTAGCCGATATCGTAGCCCCAGCCATCTCCTCCGATAATCCAGATCGATTTTTTAACCAGATAATCGGCGATAGACAGCAGTTGTTGGGCTGCCTCGCTTTTCTCCTCGGCCAGAATTTCTTTGAGGTGGGCCACTCGCGCTCGCTGGGCTTCAATCTCCTCTTGCGTCTCCATGGGTGAGGTATGAATAGCCTCAAGCAGCGGGGCGTGGCCGTCGGCTTGTTCAATCATCTTTGCCAGCAGTTCATGGGCAAATTCGGTCATCTTGTCGGTGGTCAGCCGCATCCCCAGGCCAAACTCGGCGGCATCCTCAAACAAGGAGTTCGACCAGGCCGGGCCGCGGCCATCAGGCCGGGTGGTGTAGGGGGTTGTGGGCAAATTACCGCTATAAATCGAGGAGCAGCCGGTGGCGTTGGCAATCATGCTCCGGTCGCCAAAGAGTTGGGTTAACAGCTTGATGTAGGGCGTTTCCCCGCAGCCGGAACAGGCCCCCGAAAATTCAAACATCGGCGGCAGTAGCTGCGACCCCTTGACCGTGAAGCGGTTAAACAAGCCGGGATTGGTATCAGGAATGGACAGAAAATAGTCAAAATTAGCCGCTTCTTGCTTGCGCAGCGCCTCATCCAGCGGAACCATATTGATGGCCTTGCGCTCGGTTTTGGCGCCTTTGGCGTCTTTCTCATAAGCCGGACAGATTTGGACACAGATGCCACAGCCGGTGCAATCTTCCGGCGCTACCTGCACCGTATACATCATCTCCTTAAAATCTTTGCCGGTGGCCGCAATGGACTTGAAGGCTTTGGGCGAGTTACCGTTGGTATAGGGAGCGTCATAAACTTTGGTGCGGATGGTCGCGTGCGGACAAACAAAGGCGCATTGGTTACATTGGATACAGACATTCGGCTCCCACACCGGGATTTCGGTGGCGATGGTGCGCTTCTCATATTTGGTGGTGCCCACCGGGAAGGTGCCGTCAACCGGCATCAGGGATACAGGCAGTTGGTCGCCGTGTCCGGCCATGATGGGGGCGGTTACATTCCGCACAAAATCGGGCATGGCCTCGCTAACCGTCTGGCGCATGCGGCGGGTACTGCTGGCTTTTTTAGGCACATTGACCCGCTGCACCCGCTCTTTAGCCAGTTGAGCGGCGCGAATGTTCATATTGACCACCATCTGGCCCTTGATGCCGTAAGTGTCCTCAATGGCCAGATTGATCAAATCCATGGCTTTGTTTTCGGGCAGCACGCCTGAAATCAGGAAAAAGGCGCTCTGCATGATAATATTGATTCGCCCGCCCAGACCAATGGATTTAGCCAGTTTCACGGCATCAATGATGTAGAATTTGACCTTTTTCTCGACAAGCTGCTGTTGCACCTCGCGGGGCAGCATGTCCCACACTTCATCCGGGCCATAAGGACTGTTGAGCAGAAAAGTGCCGCCCTCCACCAAAGAGTCGAGCATCTCGTAGCGGTCAATAAAACTAAAGTGGTGACAGGCCAAAAAGTTGGCTTTTTTGACCAGGTAGGCGCTGCGAATGGGGGTGGGGCCAAAGCGCAGGTGAGAGATAGTCATCGCCCCGGATTTTTTGGAGTCGTAGACAAAGTAACCCTGGGCATAGTTATCGGTGGCCTTGCCGATAATTTTGATTGAGTTTTTGTTGGCCCCTACCGTGCCGTCGGCGCCCAGGCCGTAAAACATGGCCTGGTGGACTCCCTGGGGCAGACTGGAAAAGTTGTCATCCCAGGCCAGGCTGGTGTGGGTAATGTCATCATGAATGCCAATGGTGAAGTGGTTTTTGGGCGGGCTGGCCTTCATGTTGTCGAGCACAGCCTTGGCCATGCCGGCATTAAACTCCTTGGAGCCGAGGCCATACCGTCCCCCCACAATCCGGGGCATGGCGGCCAGTTTCCCCTCGGCCACGGCTTCACTCACCGCGGTCAACACATCCAGGTAGAGCGGTTCGCCCAGCGAGCCGGGTTCTTTGGTGCGGTCCAGGACAGAGATAACTTTGAGGGTGGGGGGCAGGGTATTAATGAAGGCGTCAGCCGCAAAGGGGTGGTACAGCCGCACTTTAATCAGGCCCACTTTTTCACCCTGGGCTGCCAGATATTCAACTACTTCATGCATCGTTTCGGCGGCGGAACCCATGACCACAACTACATGCTCGGCGTCGGGCGCGCCCACGTAATCAAACAGCCGGTATTGGCGGCCAACCAGCTCGGCAAAGCGGTCCATGGCCTGCTGCACCACAGCCGGAGTTTGCTGGTAATAGACGTTGACCGTCTCTCGCCCCTGGAAATAAACATCGGGGTTTTGGGCGGTGCCGCGCATCACTGGCCGGTCGGGGGAAAGGCCGCGTCGCCGGTGGGCCAGCACAAAGCGCTCGTCAATCATGGCCCGCATGTCGTCGCGGGTCAATTCTTCAACTTTTTGAATTTCGTGAGAGGTGCGGAAACCATCAAAGAAATGAATAAAAGGCACCCGTGATTCCAGGGTGGCGGCCTGGGCAATCAGGGCAAAGTCCATCACTTCCTGCACACTGCCGGAACACAACATGGCAAAACCGGTGGCGCGGGCGGCATTGATATCGGAATGGTCGCCAAAAATAGAAAGACCTTGAACCGCCAAAGAGCGAGCCGCCACATGAAAGACCGTCGCGGTCAACTCACCGGCAATTTTGTACATGTTGGGAATCATCAGCAGCAGGCCCTGCGAGGCGGTAAAGGTAGTGGTCAGCGCGCCGGTGGTCAGGGCGCCATGCACGGCCCCGGCTGCGCCTCCTTCCGATTGCATTTCAACCACCATCGGCGTGGTGCCCCAGATGTTCTTCTCGCCCGCAGCCGATTTTTCATCGGCCAGTTCCCCCATCGGCGACGAAGGCGTGATTGGATAAATAGCAATCACTTCGTTGACCGCGTGGGCGACGTGCGCGGCCGCTGTATTCCCATCAATCGTAACCTTACGCCGTACTGGTTTTAAATCACTCATAAAAATTCTCCTCGTAGTGGGTGAAACGTGAAACGTGATGACTTGAACGGAAGATCTTCACGTTTCAGGCATCACGTTTCCTATCCGTACTCTGAATTTTGCGTTAAGGCCAGTATAGCACCCCCCATCCCCCCCCAAATAGTGCAATTCGTCTCAAATTTGGAGATAAATGTCACTTATCCGGGAGGGGATATGAGGGTAAGATAAAGGAAAAATTTATAGGACGTAGTGCGTGGTACGTGGTGCATTTAGTTTATGCACCACGTACCACGCACCATTTTTTAGGAGGCGACGATGAGCTATTTAGGCACAACTTACATGGGCATTCCGCTCAAAAACCCGGTTGTAGTGGCGGCCAGTACCATCTCCCATCGGGTGGATCGGGTGCGGCTGGCCGAAGAGGTGGGGGCCGGAGCGCTGGTCATTAGCTCCTTGTTTGAGGAGCAGATTCAAATGGAACAGATGCACTTTATGGATCAACTGGCCGTAGGCAGCGACAGCTTTCCCGAAGCCCTATCTTATTTTCCGGGGATTAGCCACGGCGAGGCCAGCGAGCATCTGATGTGGATTGAAAAAACGCGCAAAGCGGTGCGTCTGCCTCTCTTTGCCAGCCTGAACGCGGTTTCACCGGGCGGCTGGGTGCATTACGCCCGGCAACTGGAAGCCACCGGCGTAGATGGGCTGGAGTTGAATGTTTATGCCGTCGCCACCGACCCGGCCAAAACGGGGTTGGAGATTGAAAAAGAGCTGTACGAAATTGTCGAAGGGGTTAAGGCTGAAGTTAAAATTCCGGTCGCGGTCAAGCTGAGTCCCTTCTATACTTCCACCGTTAATGTGGCGGCTGAATTAGACAAACGCCGAGTGGATGCCCTGGTGTTGTTCAACCGTTTCCTCCAACCGACGATTGAAGTTGAAACCGAGTCGCTCCACAACGAGATGGTTTACAGTTCATCCCAAGAATTGAAGCTGCCGCTGCGCTGGATTGCCCTGCTTTACGACCGGGTTCAGGCTGATTTAGCCATTACCAGCGGCGTCCACAGCGGTCAGGATGCTATCCGGGCTTTGCTGGCCGGGGCAAAGGTCATTCAGGTGGCTTCGGTTATTCTTAAACACGGTATCCCTTACATTTCCACCATTTTGCGCGATATCGAAGCCTGGATGGCCGAGAAAGGCTACGACACCCTGGAAGATTTTCGGGGCAAGGTCAGCCAGAAGAACTGCGACGACCCCTTCGCTTTCGAGCGGGCGCAGTACGTCCGGTTGTTATTAAGCCAGTAAGAAATCCTTTTGGGGCCTCAGATAAGGTATTTCAAAGAAATAATTGCTCAATATTCGTGTTGCGCCTTACGTCTTGCGTGAGATAAAGCAGACGGAACACGCCGCCAGAGGCACGCAAGCGAGACGCAATACGTTTTGGTTAATTTAAATCTTGGAACTGTCTAATCTATTCGGATAACCCCGCCAGTAAGGGTTATCCGAATTTTCTTTTTTTTACAAAGGGGTAAATTTCTGATAAGATAAGAACTCAAGTAGCTACCTTTCCACCGATAACCCCTCGCCTCCCATAATTTGCGGAACGGTAAATCCCTCTCCTGAAGTGCCTTACCTCAAAATAGGAGTCTTATGATGGACCGACCTGACGCAGTAGAAATCTTAATGGTGGAGGATAACCCCTACGACATTGAGTTAACCCTCCGCGCCTTAAAAAAACGAGGTCTGGCCAATCAGCTCTTTGTGGTTAAGGATGGGGTAGAAGCCCTGGACTTTTTGTTTGGCCGGGGAAATTATGCCGAACGGGATGTTAGCCTGACCCCAAAGGTAGTGCTGCTCGACCTAAAACTGCCCAAGCTTAGCGGTCTCGAAGTGCTACAGGCTATCAAATCCGACCCCCGAACGCAGGCTATTCCGGTCGTGATGGTCACTTCTTCGGCTGATGACCCGAACATCCAAGCAGCCTCTGCTCTGGGGGCCAACAGCTATGTGGTCAAACCGGTCGAGTTCGGAGCGTTTCAAGCGGTTATGAGCGACCTCGGTTTTTATTGGCTGATGATTAATCAGCCGCCAAAGTAAAATCCTCCAGTCAGGCTTACCCCTTCTTTTCAAAACTGCTTCCCTCTGACATGTGGAAGCAGTTTTTATTTGGTATAATTAATTTATCATGAGTCAAACTCATAAAACTCCTGTTAAACATCTGCTCAACCAGGCCGAAACCCCGCCCCTGGCCCAACCCGTGCCAAACGCGCCAGCCGTCAAAATACGCTCCGGGCCGGTGACGGTACTGGGCTTGTTGCTGCTGTTGCAGGCGGTCGGCCTATTTGACCTGGGCCTGTTTTTTTTCACCCGCGGTCTGGGCCTGCGCCGCAGCCTGATTGTCGAGATGCTGATTACCGAACCGATCAACGCCCTGGCGATGGGCATCATTTTTATCCCGCTAGCTTTGCTGGCCTTGCTGGCTGCCCTGGGTTTTTTCCGCCTCTGGCGCGCGGCCTGGCTAATGGCCATGCTCACCCAGGGCTTGAGCCTGTTGACCGCCTTGCTGCTTTACTTTAATCAGCGGCCCGGTTATGTTTATGTCATCATGCTTTACAGTATTTTCCTGGTTATCTATCTCCACACCGCCGAAGTCTCAACCACCTTTGAACCCGCCGCCACCCTGATTGAAGAGGAGGACGAAGAATGACCGGCTCGCCTCAAGCTGACCGCGCCCTGCTGCAGCGCTTTGAGCCGGTGCTGCGCTACACTCGCGGTGAGCAGTTTTTCCCGATGGATGTGGTCGCCTATGTCCAAAATTGCAGCCTGTGGCTGCACCGTCCCGAAAAGCAGCCGGTCTGTCTGGTTCCCCAGGGCCAGTTGACCCTGGAAAAATTGGCCGAACCACGCGCCGCCGACTTTGGGGCGGTCTATTACCTCAAGTTCATCGAGCCGCTCAACATTACGGAACTGGCCGCCTATGCCTTGCAGCAGGGTTTTGCCCACAAAGATCCCCTGAACGTCTTTTACGCCGGACCGGGCCGGTTGGCCCGCGTCGGCTATATGTCGCGCTTTTTGGATGCTCTTTTCTCGCTGAGCCTCTTTGCCCGCGGCCGGGTTCCCGGCGACACCGCCGCCGCCGCAGCCATGGCCTACCGGCGGCTGCTGGCCGGGCAGGAACAGTACAGCTACGCCGGCCGGGTTATCCGCGAGAACGGCTGGATTACTCTGCAATACTGGTTCTTCTATCCCTTCAACAATTGGCGCTCCGGCTTCTCCGGGGCCAACGACCACGAAGCCGATTGGGAGATGATTTGTCTCTATCTTTACGAAGCCAACGGCGACCTGCAGCCGGAGTGGGTGGCCTATGCCTCGCACGACTTCTTTGGCGACGATTTTCGCCGCCGCTGGGACGACCCCGAACTGGAAAAGATGGGCGAACACCCGGTGGTCTACGTCGGCGCAGGGTCGCACTCCTGCCACTTTGCCCGCGGTGAATATCTGACCGAATTGGAACTGCCGCCGCTGGCTCCCCTGGTGCGGTTGGTGGACCGGCAAAAACGCTTCTGGCAAAAACTGTTCCGGCTCGACGCCTCGTCTGAGGAGTCAGATTCCGCTTCGCCCCGGCCCGGTTTCAACATCTTCCGCATCCCCTTTGTGGATTACGCTCGCGGCGATGGTCTGGCGATTGGACCGGGCCAGGAGAAAACCTGGGCCGAACCGCGCCTGCTGGAGCCAACCCCGCCCTGGGCTTTGCATTATCGTGGGTTGTGGGGCCTCTATGCCCGCGACCCATTTTCGAGCGAAAACGCCCCGGCCGGGCCGGTCTACAATCGCGATGGCAGCATGCGCCGGGCCTGGTACGATCCGCTGGGTTGGGCCGGGTTAGACAAGCTGCCGCCGCCCAACCGCACCCTGAGCCACGTGTTGGAGCAGTGGGTTGAGGTTGAAGCCCGCCAAAGCGCCCTGGCCGAAACCATTGCCCAAAAAAGCCGTGATCTGGTCAAAATGGGGGTGGAAGCCAACGCCATGCGCGGGCAGGCTCACCTACGCCAGTTGCACGCCATCCAGCAGGAGAAAATAGAGGCTCTGTCTGAAGAGCTAAACCAAATGCGGGCCGAACTGGCCGCCGATCAGGCCTTGCTGGAAGCGCTGGGTCTCTACGCCGCCCGGCTGCGAACCGGCCAACGCAGCCCGGCCCGCGCCCATTTGCGCCATGCCCGCCATCCGGCCTCGGCCGCCCGGCTGCGCTTCAACCGTTTCGCCGAAGCCTGGGCCGCCGTCAGCATCGGCCTGATGTTGATCAGCTTTGTCATCCTGGTCTTTTTTGGGCAGCAGTATCTGATCTGGGGCATTGTAGCCCTGTTATCACTCATGATTTTTGTCGAGGCCGGCTTTCGGCGGCAGTTGGCCCGCCTGGTCACTTCGCTCACCATCGGCCTGGCCATCGTCTCCTTGCTGATCATCGTCTACGATTTTTTCTGGCCTATCGTTATTGTGGCGCTGCTCCTGACCGGGGGATATATCATGTGGGAGAACGTGCGGGAGTTATGGGGGTGAGGACGACCGCAGACCGCAGACTGGGGACCGCCGCAATCATTTTGATACTCAGTATTATACATCGAGGCAAGGCTGCATCCTGAGTAGGCTGAAGCGAGGCGGAAGCCGTATCGAAGGGTGCAGCGGATACATCATAACTTAGCAAACTACCTTGACGCCAATCGGTAATTCCCTCTATAATAAAAGCACCCACCTCTGTTAAGGAGGGAATGAATAGTTGTTCATTAACCATTCGCGATTCACCATTCAGAGCCAAAGGCTCCCTGTGGGCAATTCACAATTGTGTTAAAATGCCGACCCAATACCACCTACCCAACATTCGAGCTTTGCTCAACGAGGGCTTTAACGCCGAAGAACTGCGCCGGCTCTGCTACGAAGAGCCGGTCTTCCGGCCTGTCTACGACCAGTTGGCTGAAGAAACCGGCAAGGCCAGAATCATTGACCGGCTGATCGAGCATGCCGAACAGAAGATGCTGTTCGCTGCCCTCCTACCCCTGCTGCAAAGCCGCAACCCGGCCCGGTTTGAGGCGCACCAGCCGTATGAACGCAAGCCGCGCCTGTTTATCAGCTACAAACGCAGCGTCGAGCCGGATCAAACCCTCGCCAACCAGCTTTTTGCGGCGCTCGGCCAGCAGTACGACGTTTTTATTGACCAGACCATGCCCGTCGGCACACCCTGGGCCGAGCGCATCGAGGCTGAGCTGCGCGCCGCCGATTTTTTGATTACGCTCCTCTCCGCCGAGTCCATCGGCAGCGAAATGGTCCTGGCCGAAATCAAACTGGCCCACCAACTGGCCCAAACCCAGGGCGGACGTCCGGCCATTTTGCCGGTGCGCCTGGCCTACCACGAGCCGTTCCAGTACCCTCTGAGTGCCTACCTCGACCCGCTAAACTGGGCCTTCTGGACCGGCAAGAGCGACACGCCCGCTCTCATCGCCGAACTGGAGCAGGCTATTGCCGGCGGCGCGCTGCTGATTGACGCCCAGGCCAAGGCCGCGCTGCTCCGCGCCAGTCCAGCCCCGGCGCTGCCCCAACCCCTGGCGGCGGCCCAACCGTTGCGGCTCGAACTGCCCGAAGGCACCATGGACCCGGAATCGGCCTTTTACGTGGAACGAGCCGAGGATCACATCGCCCTGGCTGCCATCGCTCGCCAGGGCGTGACCGTCACCCTCAAAGCGCCGCGCCAGATGGGCAAAAGCTCGCTGCTGGTGCGCCTGAGCGAAGCGGCTGTTGAGGCCGGTAAACAAGTGGTCTTTCTGGATTTCCAACTGTTCGACCAGGCCGCCCTGCGCGACCCCACCACCTTCTTTCGCCAGTTCTGTAGTTGGCTGAGCGACCAACTGGACCTGCCGGATACGGTGGATAGTTATTGGCAGATGCCGCTGGGCCAGACTCAGCGCTGCACCCGCTACCTCAGCCGCTACCTGCTCAAGGAGTTGGGCGGCCCCCTGGTTTTGGCCCTGGACGAGGTTGAAACTGTTTTTGACGCCCCGTTTCGCTCTGATTTTTTTGGCATGCTGCGCGGCTGGCACAATAACCGCGCCCACCCGCTCGAAGGCAAGCTGTGGCGGCAGCTTGACCTGGCCCTGGTCACCTCGACCGAACCGTACCAACTGATCGAGAACTTGAACCAGTCGCCCTTCAATGTGGGCGAAGTGATCGAGTTGACCGATTTTACCGCCGCGCAGGTGGCCGACCTGAATCGCCGCCACGCTTCTCCGCTGACCCCGGCCCAGGAGCAGCAGTTAATGGCCCTGCTGGGCGGCCAGCCATACCTGGTCCGGCGGGCGCTGTATCTGGTGGCCAGCGGGCGCATCACTGCGGCTGATCTGTTTGCCCAGGCCACCGCCGACCGCGGCCCTTTTAGCGATCATCTCCGCAACCATCTTTTTCGCTTGCAGGGCCAGGCCGAACTGATTGCCGGGCTGCGGCAGGTGCTTCGCCATCGTATTTGTCCCGACGAGGAAGTTTTTTTCCGGCTGCGCGGGGCCGGGTTGGTGCAGCGCGAAGGGCGAGAGGTATTGCCGCGCTGCCAATTGTATGCTGATTTCTTGCGGGAGCGTCTCGATGGCTGATCCTTCGCTTTACACCGTTGGCGGTACGGTGCAGGCCGGCAGCGGCCTGTACATCCCCCGCCAGGCCGATGCGGACTTGCTGAAACTGTGCCGGGCCGGGGCCTTTGCCTACATTTTAACCTCGCGCCAGATGGGCAAGTCGAGCCTGATGGTCCGCACCGCCGAACAACTGGCCCAGGAGGGGATTGTCTCGGTGATTATGGACCTGACCCAACTGGGCGTCCAGCTCACCGCCGAAGAGTGGTATTTGGGGCTGCTGACAACCATCGAGGACAGCCTGGCCCTCAAGACCAACGCCGTCCAGTGGTGGCAAAATCAGGCCCAACTGGGCTTGATCCAACGCCTGACCCTCTTTTTCCAGAAAGTGTTGCTGGCCGAAGTCGCCGCCCCGGTGGTCATCTTTATTGACGAGATTGACAGCACCCTCAGCCTGCGTTTTACCGACGACTTTTACGCTGCCATTCGCTTCCTCTACAATGCCCGCGCCGTCACCCCGGAGTTCCGGCGGCTCTCCTTTGTTTTGATTGGCGTGGCTACCCCCAGCGACCTCATTAGCGACCCGGAGCGCACCCCCTTCAATATCGGCCAACGGGTGGACCTGGCCGACTTTACCCTCGAAGAGGCCCTGCCCCTGGCCGAAGGCTTCAACCTGCCGCCGGCTGAGGCCCGCCAACTGCTGAGCCGGGTGCTCACCTGGACGGGCGGCCATCCCTACCTGACCCAACGCTTGTGCCAGGTGATTGCCGAACAGGATCAGCAGCAGTGGAGCGAAACCGACCTGGAGCAGGCGGTAGCGCAAGCCTTTTTTGGCCGCCAAAGCGACCAGGACCACAACTTGCGCTTTGTGCATGATATGTTGACCAAACGCGCCCCCGACCCGGCCGAGGTGCTGGCCGTTTACCGCGACATCCGGCTAGGCCAAAACCCGGTACAGGATGAAGAACAATCCCCTGCCAAATCTCATCTGCGGCTGGCCGGGGTGGTCCGCCGTGAGAGGGATAGATTGATTGTCCGCAATCGGATTTACGCCGAAGTTTTCAACCCGGCCTGGCTCAAACAGGTTGAGCCGGTCTACGGGGTCAGACACGAACTGGTAGGCAAAAATTTGGGACAGTATCAAATTGAAAGCATCATCGCCGAGGGCAGCAGCACCACCGTTTTCAAAGCTTACCAACCCCGCTTAAATCGTTACGCAGTGATTAAAGTGTTACGAGCCTCCTTTAGCGCCGCCGACTCTAATTTTTCGGCCCGTTTTTTGCGCGAGGTTCAAGCCATCGCCCGCCTGGATCACCCCAGAATCCTGCCCATCTATGATTTTGGGGTGGAACAGGATTATGCCTACACCGTCGTTCGCTATGTTGAAAGGGAGCAAACTTTAAAGGGTGCGATCCAGGATCAAAGCTTTAATCAGGCCCAAGCCGTAGCGTGGGTCATTCAGGTGGCCGAAGCCCTGGCCTACGCCCACCAGCACGGGGTGATACATGGCAACGTCAAACCGGCCAATATTTTGTTGGATAACGGCCAGGCTTTACTGTCGGACTTTGGCCTGCTCAAAATTTATGAGGCCGCCACCAAGATGACCAGCACCGGGTCTATTCTCGGCACGCCCGTGTATATGTCGCCGGAGCAGGCTTCTGGCCTGCTCACAGACGCCCGCTCCGATCTTTACAGTCTGGGCCTCATTTTATATGAATTGTTAACCGGAAAAATTCCGCATGACGCCTCAACGCCATTCGCAATTATCCTGGAGCGAGTCACCAAGCCGCCCCCTCCCCCGCGCACCCTGAACCCGGCCATTTCAGAATACCTGGAACAAGTGCTGTTCCGTGTCCTGGCCACCAAACCGGAAGACCGCTACCAAACCGCCGCCGATTTTATTAACGCCTTGCAAGCAACCGCCAAGGATGAACCGATGGCGTCGTCCCCAACTCAACAAACTGATGACTCGGCCAGCCTCCAGCCCCCGGCCCAAAAAACACCCTGGCACACGGCCTGGCGAAACTGGTTCAAGTAGAAAAGATAGACCTCATGGGTTTGGAAAACCTATGAGGTCTGCTCAAATTTTGAATTTTGTTCTCCCCTTGACGTTAACCAATCACTCCCTTTATAATAAGGGTGTGCTTCATTTTATTAGTTGAGAATAGAGGAGTCCAAAGCTTGCTTTGGCCTTTTCAAAGCAAGCTTTGGACTCCAATTTCCGCAATCGTCAACTCTTTTGAAACACGCTCATGTAATAAGAATATAGCCGGTCATCTCCTGAAAGGGACCCACCCATGGCCAGTCAACGGAAACCCTCCTCTCCTTTGTTTCAATCAATTTCAAAACCATTTGAACGCTCGCCGGCCTGGGTCAGAGTTCTCTCCTGGTGTATCCTGGGTGCGATCAGCGCCGTGCTGGTTGCCACTTTAATTTCCTGCCCCATCCTGCTGCTGGTGTGGCTGCTCTCTGCTGGCAACTTTCAGGCTGGCCTGAGTCAAAGCCACGCCAATTCAGGCGACTCAACTTTCACCCCTGCTCTGACCTCATCACCCGCGCCGGTAGGATCGCCCGGAAGCAGTACGGCATCGTCGCCGGAAGCTGGGTCCGCCTCAGAAGGCACAGCGGCCCATTCGACCCTGCCCGCTGAGTCTCAGACACAGGGTACTCCCTCCTCGTTGTCGCCAACCGGCTCACCTGGTAGCAACGGGACAGCCTCAAACAGCGCAGCGGCAAATTCAGCCACGCCCGGCGAGCCTGATTCAAGCGGTTCAGCCGAAAGTGGCTCAGAATCTTCCTCGTCCCCAATCACCAGGCCGGCTTCAGCCACCCCCGGCGCAGCCGCAGCCGACGGTACACCCTCTCCGTTGACTTCGGCCACCCCGGACAGCGCCGGATTAACCGCAACTGCCCGTTTGTCTGCCTCTTCGTCCACGCCAACCCCGATTCCACCTTCGCCCACTGCCACCCCCACGCCGCCAACCGTCCCCGCCGCCACCCCCACCCCGCGCGGGCCGACGCCTCCGCCTCGCCGCACCCCCGCCCCTTACACCGTCGTTCCACTTAGTAACCCGGCCCCGCCGCCCACGCCCGTCCCGCTGCCAACCAATACCCCTCGTCCCACCTCGACTCCCACTCCGGCCACGCCGATCCCTGTCTCGACCCGCATTGTGGCCCCGGCGGCTGCGCCCAACCTGCCGAGCGGGATTCTGACCCTGCTTGACCCCATCTCGACCGAAATTCCGCCCTCGCGCGGCCCCACTACCTTTATCTGGGAGTGGACCGGCGATCCCCTGCCGCCCGAATACGGCTTTGAGGTGCGGGTCTGGCTGACCGGCGAACCCCAGGCCGGGGTGCATGACGCCGTGCTGGACCACCGCGAAGGCCGCATTGAGTCCCTCAGCTCCGACCGCTACCAGCTCAAAGTCGGCAATATTCGCTACGCCCAGGGGGTTCTGGGCCGCGAAGGAATCTATAACTGGACTGTCGCCGTCGTCCGCGTCAGCCCCGCTTACGCCGATTTCGGTCTGCAAACTGTCCCGGCCCGCTTTTTGTACGAACCCTTCCAGATTGGCCGGTGAACGGGTAAGGAGTGCTATGTCTATCATAATTCGAGAGCCTTGCGTAATTACTGGGGAAGGATGTAGGCAAGTGGCCCAGTGGGCGATCAATCTGAGTTATCGGCTTCAGCCAAGTTTGCGTCCGCGTAATGGGTCCGGTCGTAAACAGACCTAGCCGGATGCGACGGTCTTACTGAGCGTGATCGTGATGCGGGTCTGGCGCAAGGGCTATGAGTCCTTCAGCGGTTGGTTAGGTCGCAACTCGACCTTGGCGGCGAATCTGGGTTACACGGTCACCAATGAGCAAGGCCAGTTACAGACGATTAGCAGTTCGCAGCTGTCACGGCGGGCACGTCAACTGGGCTTTTGGCCGTTTATGTTTTTCTTCATTGCCCTAGTCTGGCAACTCATTCGACTGGGAGCCATCACCGGACGAGATTTGATTATGGATGCCTCAATCTTAAAAGCCTGGTATCATCACGACCGCGAGGCCGGCTGGAGCTATCCGACCCCCTGGCGCGGCTCCATTTTTGGCTACAAAATCCACACCCTGTTGTGTCGGCAAGAGGTTTTGCCGGTTTTTTTCTGGATCACGCCGGCCAATGCCGCCGATGGTCCCTGGGCCATCCCCTTGTTAGCCGCGGCCCTGGTCCTTTATGGCTTTCAGATCCAGATCGTCCGGGCCGATGCCGCTTACTTTACCAAAAAGATCCTCCACTTCATCTATCATCACCTCCACGCCAACCCTTTTGTTGATTACAATGTTCGCCGCAACAATAAGCAAATCGTAACCCTCGAATTCATCGTCGCCTGGGAAGGCTTGATGGGCCCCCGCAATGACATCGAACGCCACTTCGCCTGGGCTAAACGTTACTTCGGCTTGAAGTATTTCCAGATTGAGGGCTGGCTGAATATGATGACTTATGCTTGTTGTACTTACATCGCTATTTTAGCCGTCGCCGTGGCCGCTTACCGTTGTCAGCGCCTTGAGTTAGCTCGTTCTCGTACTCAAGTTTTGGCTTGGGCTTAATTGCACAAGGCTTTCATCAGGATATAATCAGATAAAGAGCCTCTACATTCCAGGAGATCACAAGTGGAGCTAGCCTACTCGGTCAAGGGTGTTCCTATCCGGCTTACCGAGGAAAGATGGGAGCACATCGTCAGCAACAAGCCCTATATGGAATCATATTATGGGCGACTGTTGGACGCGATTGAGAAGCCGACTTGTGTTCTACGGGGGTATGCTGGCTCATTGGTAGCTATCTTATCGGTTGGCAGGCAAAGATATTTGCATGTTGTCTACAAAGAAATCAGAGGATGGTTTCATTATTACTGCGTTCATCGCCCAAAAATATAACAGGAAACTAATTATATGGTCACAACATTCTTAGAGGAAAAAAATATCGGTCACTTGCTCAAGGCAACGGTAAACTTTATTAAGTTGCCCTTGACTAAAATGTGGTTGGACTACGATTCAGAAGTAGATGTGCTTTACCTTCATTTTGAAGAAAAACCAATTTCAACCCATAGTGAAATGCGCGACGACGGGATTATTCTTGATTACAGGGACGATGTTTTGGTAGGGCTAACAATTCTTGAAGTATCTCATAGGTAAAGCTATTCTTACGAGATGTTTTTTTGTGCCGTAAGTAGGGTGTTATGCGGCTGAATATTTCAACCTTCGTTTGTGCCACAAAACACTTTTGTTGTGTAATCGAATAAGGCTTTAAGCGTTTATCTCGGAGGGAGAGTAAAACGATGGCCGAAGCCAACTCAACTATCTATCTTTGCCACAAAATATGAAATCCTCAAAAAGCTAGGCCAGGGCGGGTTTGCCTCAGTTTATCTAGCCAAAGATACCACGTTTAGGCCGTAAAGTTGCTATCAAAGTATTGGATGCTCAACTCCCGGCCAATGATCCGACCTTCCTC
Source organism: Anaerolineales bacterium (assembly GCA_015075405.1). Lineage (GTDB taxonomy): Bacteria > Chloroflexota > Anaerolineae > 4572-78 > J111 > DSQQ01. The sequence goes on along the minus strand of JABTUK010000005.1, from coordinate 192,847 downwards.
AAACGGTTTGAACGAGAAGCCCAAACCGTGGCCCAATTGAATCATCCCCATATTATTGACGTTTACGAGTTTGGTCAGGCAGAGGGCCACTATTTTATCGTGATGCCCTACTTGTCTGGCCCTGACCTGGCTCACCTGCTGCAACAGCAAGGCCCTTTGCCGGTGGAGCAGGTTATTCGCATTACTGAACAAGTGGGAGCAGATCTGGATTATGCTCATAGCGGCAACATTATCCATCGAGATGTCAAACCGTCCAACGTCATCTTCAATGAGCAAGGTCAGGCCCTTTTGACCGATTTTGGGATTGTCAAACTGGCTAATGAAACCACCGCCTTGACCCAAACCGGGGGCGTCTTTGGAACACCAGCCTATATGGCCCCGGAATTATGGACGACCGGCCAGGTGGATAACCGCACCGATTTGTATGCCTTGGGGGTGATGGTTTATCAAATGTTGACGGGACAAGTACCTTTTTCGGGACAGACTCCTCACCGGATTATGTATGCTCATTTGAATGAGACGCCGCCGCCGTTGCACATATTGAACCCGGCCTTATCCCCGGCGGTGGAAAAGGTGCTGTTAAAGATGTTGGCCAAGTCGCCGGCCCAACGGTATCAAACCGCCGCTCAATTTTGCGCGGATTTACAAGCCGCTTTAATTGGCAGAAGTAAGGCTAAAAACGAGGGTGAGAAAAAACCACCCCCTGTACCCAAAAGGGTTTGGTGGGGTGGGGTGGCGTTGTTGCTCGTTTTGGTAGGGGTGGGATTGTTCCTTTTTGCCGGGGGGCGGGGTGATTCAACTACCAATCCTGTTGTTGCTCCGACCATAGAGGCGGTTCAAGTAGAGCTAGACGACCAGCCCATCGAGGCTGATTTTCAAGAGGTGGCTTGTGGCAAATCCCATCGTCTTGAAATCAAGTTGTTGGACGCCCATCACACCCGGCTTGAGCCGGGCAACTTCGCTTACAATTGGCGGTTTGAGCCGGACGACTCTAGTAATGAAGATAGCCTTAATTCGGGCAATTACGCCAAGATTTATCAAGTCCCTTGTGACTTGAATCATCAGACGGTTATTATGGAAATACTGCAAGCCGGTAAAACATTGTCCACCAAGAGCGTCAATTTTAACATTACCCAATAGCCTAAAGGAGAAGAACCCAGATGAAACGATTTAGCCGAGTCAAGTTTTCATTTGTTTGGATAAGCCTGTTGATCGGATTGGTCTGGTTAGTCTCCGGTTGCGGGGGACAACAGCCGGCAGCGTTGGTAGTTACGCCCTCGATTGGTGAGCCAAAGGTAGGCGCACCCTCGCCCCAACAGCCGGGGGAAGAAATCGGCATTTCGATTGAGATTGCCAGCACGGGCGGAGCGACTTTGAACTATACTTGGACTACCGATGGGGGTGAAATCGTCAGAGGGCAGGGTAGCCCGGCAATTACCTACCGTGTACCAAAAAACCCCGGCACGTACAATATCCGGGTTAAAGTTGAATGGGATGGGCAGAGTGTTGAAAAAGTGACTTCGGTCAAGGTGGAAGGGCCAAATGTAGCCCCAACATCAGAACCGCCCACTGACATGGCTCAGCCGCCTGTAGATACCCCGACTCCTAACCCTACTGATACACCTGAACCGACCAATACCCCTAAGCCCCCAACTGCCACGCCGACTCCCAAAGCCACCAACACTCCAAAGCCAACTAATACTCCACGCCCTACCCTAATTCCTACGCCATCCAATTTATATGCCCGTGTACGTATACGGCTCAGTACCACTTCAGATTGGACAAACCTTGATGTACTGAACAATGTTTATTTTGATCAGCGAGAGATGAGCATTTCTAAGGACGGTGCTTCTACCGAAACATGGGTGGGGGAGAAAACAATCGGGTTAAACTAACCAGTCAAAGCTGGGGAGAGAGGCGAGAGCATTGCAATCACTGTACGATTTTATCTTGTCAGAGCACCACTTGAAGGTAATGTGCTTTTCAAGATCACACGAGGAGATTATGGAGCTACACAAGTAGAGATATGGAACGAAGATGACATATTAATACGGCAGGAGTCCTGGGGTGATGTAACAGGTGACGGTTTTAACCCATACGAATTCGTTATTCCGGCGGAGGAATTTGGAGAGTGGAAACCGCTTTCCCCTCCTTGATCTCATTTCAGATCGAAACTGAAAGTCAGAGTTGAGATAATCCACCTTCATAGCCGGGCCGTCATGCGCCCGACTCGTTGCAGAACACGACATCCGCAACGGCGGGACGCATCACGGCCCGGAGCGACCACACTTTTTAGCGAAGTCAAGGGCGCCGTGCGAAGCGCACCGCGCACCGGATAGCGGCGTAGGCTTTCCATTTGAGGCTGGTTTTAGCCTGTAAATTGGAAATCCATCAGCAAGTTTTAGCCAGGGTCTTGCCAGCAACAGCTTTGCAAGGCATAATAGATTTGACTTTCGTTTAGCAGTCAGGAGGTTAAGATACGATGATGGCAACCGCACCCCTAACCCTTGAACTTAACGTGGAGGCAGTTAGAGCCTATAATACCGCCTCAGAGGAAGAACAAAAGAAAATGCGGCTATTACTGAGTCTTTGGCTAAAGGAATTGGGGACTTCCCCGGCTGTCTCTCTACGGTCGTTGATGGATGATATTAGCGATAAGGCCCAAGCGCGAGGCTTAACTCCAGCCATCTTGGAGTCCATCCTCGATGCCGACTGACCTGTGTTTCGTGTTTGATACCAATGTCATTGTAAGCGCCTTGTTATTGAAGCACTCCGTATCTCGCCAAGCCTTTGATATGGCGTTTGCCTCTGGAGAGTTATTACTTTCGTTAGCCGTGATAAGCGAACTCAATGAGGTGTTGAAGCGAAAGCAATTTGACAAATATATCCTTGAAGAAGAACGGATGCAGTTTTTGGCGGTATTGGTAAGAGAGGCAACGCTTATTGAGATTACCGAAACAATTACCGAGTGCCGCGACCCCAAAGACGATAAGTTTTTAGAGTTAGCTATCGGTGGTAAAGCAGCTTGTATTGTTAGCGGTGATAAAGATTTGTTGGTACTTCACCCTTTTCGGGGTATACCTATCCTGACACCCGTAGGGTTTTAAGTTATTCGTGGCCCACATCATAAACAATACAATTAGCCGGGGGTAAAAAGCCGCATAACAATTCGCTCTAGCCGACCGCCTATCGCTCGGATTTTCAACCTCAGCTTGCCGGCGGTGTTACTTTTTATTGTACCCAGTCTTGCTGGCCCGGCGGCGGCTAAGCTCAGGCGTTAGGCCCCTAGAAATTATTCACATTATGGTCAAAAATTTACAAAAAAGTAATTCCAAACATTATTTTTTATTCACCGGAGGTATCAGATGTCTACCAGCGATGAAAAAGAGACTGGACTCAAGTGGTAGATAAGATATGTAATTGTTCCCCTCATTGGCGGTGGCGGATTGATTGCAATTGCCGTTGCAGTTATTCCCATTCTTTTCCCTCAACCTAATCCAACGCTACAGAATAATTCTGAACCAACAAAGATACAAACTATAAACTGTCCTTATCAGGGTGGTACTGATTTAGAAACATTTATCCAAATCATAAAAGCGGAAGAGAAAGCCGTTCTCGAAAAGGATATATCCGTTATTGAGAGCGTTCGGAAACTACTTGGCCTGTCTCGCCCGCCCTGACATGAACTGCCAGGGCTACTCAACAGCGCCGGGTGAACCCGGCTTTAGCCCGATTAATCGGGCGCTGTGCCATAGTCCGGCGACTTTATCGCCGGACGAGCGTCGGTGGTAAAGGTTGCTCTGGAGTTTCCGAATGCTCTTGCTTAGACCTTGACTTGAGTTTGCTAAAATGTAATCCTGATTTTGCCACTCTCAGAACCTATGGGGCGATTGCTCCCTCTTTGACTACCTAATTGCTCAATCTTGTTCGAGCGATTGTTAGAAACTGTCCGAAGTATTGATTAAGCAAGTATCGAGTATGGATGTGATTTAGTCACTTGTAGTACTGACATCGACAAAAGATTGTCGATAAAAGGTTATTTAAACAGCGACACCGAGGATGAGGAGCAAAGCCCGCATCTCGGTTTGCACTTTACCATATTGAAGATCAAGGTCAGTCTGAGGCTGGGGATTGGGTTCGCTTTTGGGCTTGGTCACGCTGGCTAAAACGGGTTTAATGACCTTCTCGCGTAAAGTCAGTAAGGCAGCCATGATTTTAAGAGCGCTGGTTTCGACTTGATAGCGGCGGGCTGAACCAATTTTGTGGACCCAGTTTTGCCGCGCAGTTTTTGAGATCGTAAGCCGCGTGGCGAGGCTGATACTGACTTTCAGGCCAGCCTAACAGGGTCCCGACCTGCTGGGCTAATTGGGAGACGCTGAAGCCTCCCGGCGTTATGGCTAAAGCAAGCACGGCTTGAGTACGGCCCGCAGCCGAGGCTGGTTGAGGCCCAGACCCGCGGTGGGGTTGAACCGACCTGACCCCGCTGGCCTAAGGTATCCAGGGTGTCATCGGCCACAAAGGCTTGATCCAGGGCATAGAGTTGGTTGAGAAAGCGCTCCCAGGATTTGCTGGAACTGGACGATCAGTTCAGGGAATTGATCCAGGCGGCGGGGGACCAGACCAGGCGCGGGCGTTATGCAGCATCACTTCAGCCCGGAGAACAGCCTCGCCTTTGGTGTACAACTTGAGGGTCAAGGGAGCAAAATGGAGCCTGAAAATGGTCAAGTCGTACTCAGGTCGCCTCGAGGTTTCGTTCTAGTTTGAGCCGGCGGCCCTTAGGACTGCCTTTGAAGTGAGGCCGGCGCTTGCGGCCAAAGATGGTCATGATCTGCCTAAGGTCCAGTCGAGCGTCTCGATCAATCAGGGCTTCAACACCTGCTCCATTTGAGCCGGACGCCGAAACAGCAGGTTGCGCGAGTACTCCACCTGAAACAACGAACAACGGTATTCTGAAACCACCCGCAGTCGTTCGCTTTCGGGCAGGGCAAAATGGAGACAACTGTTGAGCCAGCGGTGGCAGACCTGACCCAGTTGCCCTTTGGTGGGTAGCTCCCACGAGGTCTCTGCAAGCCAGGTCAAGTCTGCGGCGGTCATTATATCGCTAAAACAGTTGCTTGTCAGTTCCAGAGTTCGCCCGGCCTGATGGGCCTGACGAGCCAGATATTCGTGCCCATTGAGAATAACCATCGCCGCGAACGGCGGATGGCTGCTAATACGGAGGGTGACGCCCCATTCCGGGTCGATGATGTGAAAGAAAATGTGGTTGATCATCCGATAATGCTTGCTCAAACTGTGAACTCGACCCTCTGGGCTACGTTTGACATCCCAGACTGCTCCCGATGCCCGACTGATGATGATCAGAAACAGCCCGACAAAAGCTGGGTCGTCTGGTTTGTATTGTTCAGCCAAGTCATGTTTACGCTCCTCTAATGGACCCTCCAGCACTGGAATGTCGTGTTTGTTCGCGTAAGCTTTGACCCGCCGATGGAACCGACCCGACAATCGGATCAGATGCGTTTTGTCCAGGTTCTCATCGCTGCCATACAGCCGTCGCCACCAGTAACGAAAGCCGCCCGCCGAGGAGGCCAGCCGATGGTAGGCGGTCAGGACAATCCGGTCAGGGCAATCATAACTCCCCTGCAAATAATCGGCGTAGGCTGCGCTCAACTGGTCAACCATTGTATCCTCTCCTTCATCTCGCTGATGAAGTGAGCTTAATCAAAATACTTCAATCTTGTCAAATGCCCGCAGGGCTGTTTTTGCTGAGCGCAGTCTCAGCAAATGGGTAGTTTTTATAGTAGATTGTACCAAGAAACGATGAGGAAGGGTATCGAGGTGGTTTTCTATCAGGACAAACGCTGGCTGTGGTTGGTGGTAACCGCTGTGCCTCCCTGGGGGGCAGACCAAATTTCCTTTGTCCCACTGGGCCGGCGCGGGGATTAAAGCGATGGATGATTACCCTCTTGAAAAGATTAACGAATACATCGCTGAGGGTGAATTACGGGCGTCGTTTTTAACCTGGCCACAAAGGCGCTGCTTGCCCTATAACGCCTTAATGCCTCGGCCGTCTTAAAACAAGCCGAGGCATGATGGATAACCCGCTTACGCCGTGACCAACCGTTCACCCTTTTGTGACCACAGCATCAGGCCGATAGCTGTTACAGCCCCGTTGGTTGAGGCAGCAGCCCTAATTGGCGCAACAAATTGCCCGAATCTTGATAATTGTGTAGCTTGATCACCTTGCCATTTTTCCAGGTAAGCACTTCGGCCACATTCAGCGTTACCTTTTTGCCGGTGGGCGGGGCTGCCCCTGCTGGCGTCATTAAGGGGCCGGTATTTGTACCCAGGCCGTCAAATTCCACGCAGACCTGATCGCCATTTTCAAAAATACTCTTGTGCTGAATCACAATATCGGGAAAGGCAGTTTTGAAGCCTTGCATGAATTGCATAAAATCGCTTTTGCCATGAAAGACCTGCCCGGTGGCATAGCTGGTCGCTTCGATATTATCATCAATATAAGCCATCACCTCATCGAGCTTGCCTTCGCTGAACAGATGGTGAATGGTGCGTGTTAAGGCGCTGTTGGATTGAGTAGTCATAATTTATTTCTCCTTTGCTATAGAACTGGGTTTGATTGAATTACCTCCAGTATAGGAGAAACCGGCGCTGACAAACAGGGGGAAAGTACGTAGATAGGGTACGTAGATTTTGACTGAGTGTGGCTTTATTTTAGCCCCTTCTCCGCCGCCCAAACTGCTACCTGGGCGCGTGAGGTAAAGCCAAGCTTGCCCATCACGTTTTCGACGTGCTTTTCTACGGTGCGTTCACTTAAAACCAATTTATCGGCGATGGCTTTGTTGGCGAGGCCCTGGGCCAGCAGCGCGGCGACTTCTCGCTCTCGGGCCGTCAAGCCACTATAGCTTGCTTTAGCCGCCTGGCTGGGTGAGGGTGATTGGAACGATGGGATGAGCGCCATAGCCCGCTGTTCAAACTGAGTCCGAACAGTCTCATCGCTCACTTTGTGGGCCAAAACAGCAATTACCTCTTGGGCCAGGTGATAGTGAGCTTGGGCCTGTTTGATCTGCTGTTGGCGATGATAAAGTTTGCCCAGGGCCAGTTCAATCCGCCACAAAATGGGCCAAAAACCACCCTCGCGGGCGGTACGGCTGGCTGCCAAAAGCAACGCCTGGGCTTCATCGGGTCTCCCCAAGGCGCTAAGGCACTCGGCGCGCAATAGCCACAACTTTGGAATCACCCCGCCTTCGGCCACGTGGGGCGCAGCAGTAACGAGTTTGTCTATCAAGGTTAGAGCTTGTTCTGTTTCAGTCTGCGCCAGAAGCAACTCAGCGCGGACAGTCCAGGCGGTGCGCTCACCAATTTGCCGCAAGGAGGCGTCGTGGAGCGGAAGGGCCTCCAGGGTCATCTGAGCCTGGTCTAGCCGGCCCAAGGCCATCAACGTTTCGGCCAATCCGCCGCCCACTGCCCCCAGCAAAAGCGATGAACCTGTCTCTTGGGCGCTGGGCAGCCCCAACTCAAACCACTGTTTGGCCCGGTCATAGTCAAGAAAGGCCAGGCACAAACAACCCAGTCCACGGGTGGCCCCCGCCACAAATTGCGCGCTGCCTTGCTCGCTGGCAATTGACAGTGCGGTCTGCCCGGCCCGCACAGCCCGCTCAAATTCGCCCCGCACACCCATGGCGATGGTATACTGCACACAGGCAAAGGCTTCGGCAGGCGGCGCGGCGATCTGCCGGGCCAGGGTTATGGCCTCTTCACCTTCACGGATGCACTCGGTTAACGGCACAGGCCGATTGACGACTGCCTCACAAATGAAATGTCCCCCCGTACAGGCGTGCATGGCCAGGGCCGAACTGAGCGTCCAGTGATCGGCCACCTCGCGCAAGAGCGGAATCGCCTGCTCATAGTAGCGTGCTCCGGCCAGGTTATCGGCAGTAAGGATGTTCATTGTGCCGAGCAGGTCCAGGGTAACGGCCAAACTGCGCTTGTCGTTGCTTGTCTGAAAAATCGCCAGCGCCTCATGATGATAACGACTGCCTTCGTCGGGGTTGCCGGCCATGAGGTGCCAATTCCCCAGGCGATTGAGGGTGTGACCGAGCGTGAGCGGATCAGCCATGTCTCGGGCCAGGGCCAGGGCGCGCTGTAAGTAAAGATGGGCCTGGCTATAATCCCGTCCACTGTGTAAAAATCCCAGGTCAAGTAGGCTTTGCCATTCAGCAGCTAGATTAGCCTGGGCATGGGCAAGTTCAACCGCTTGAACATAATCGTCACGCGCCGCGGTAAATTCGCCTAACAGATCATAGGCTTGGCCGCGGGCGTGATATAACTCACCTTTTCCGCCGGTCAGGGGGCCGGGAGTAAGGGCCTCTGCCGCCTCAAGCGCCCGGCTGTAATGCTCAACGGCAGCGCGAGGGGCGTGTAGTCGTTGCGCCCGCTCACCGGCCTGTTGGGAATAGATGAGCGCCTTCTCCCAGGCCCCGGCGGCGTAAAAATGATAAGCCAGGTCAGCCACAACCCGCTCCGGGGAAGCGGCATGGAGACGTTCCAGGCTGTCGGCGATGAGCCGGTGCAAAGGGCGGCGCTCACGGGCCAGCAGTTGATCATAAATGGCTTTGCGGGTGAGGGCATGGCGAAAAACAAAGTGATCGGCCGCTTCTTCGCTAACCAGTTGCGCTTCGACCAACTCACGGATGAGGCTAATCAGGGCAGCCTCGCTGTGTTTAGTCACTTCAGCCAGCAGGGTAAAGTCAAAACGCTGACCGGCGACAGCGGCCAGGGTGAGTACCGACCGGGCTGCGTCACTCAATTGAGCCGTGCGCCGCTGTACCGTGTCTTGCACGGTACGCGGCAGGCGCAATTCGGCCAGCGGCCGGCGAGTCCAGCTACCCTGTTCCAGGTAAATATCGCCGGCGCTGACAAGGGCCTTTAAAATCTCCTCGACAAAAAAGGGGTTGCCGTCGCTGAGGGTGTGGATGGCTTCCACAAAGTCAGCCCGCACCGGCTGCGACTGCTCAAAGATGGTCCGAATCATCGTTTCCACCTCGACAGGCTTAAGCCGGGGCAGGAGCAGTTCAGAGACCAACCGTTCTCGTTCTAACACCGCCAGGCAATGTTGGAGGGCCGGATGCGTGGGCGACTCGTCGCTGCGGTAGGTGAGTAAAAGGAGGATAGGCCGGGCGGTTATGCGCCGGGCCAGGTGGCGTAGAAACTCCAAGCTGGCGTCGTCACCCCAGTGCAGGTCTTCGATGACGAGCAAAAGAGGCGAGCCAAGATCCGTGCAGAGGCGGGTCAAAATTTGGAAGAGGCGGCGTTTCTCCTGTTCCGGTTCGCCTGAGGGCGCAGGCGGCAGACCGGGCCACAACCGCGTTAGCTCCGGCAGCAGAGAAACCAGATCAGCCGCATAGGGGTGCAGGGATTCGGGCTGTGCTGCCAGAAGCGTACGCAGCAGATCGAGGATGGGGGCGTAAGGCAAGGTTCGGTCCGGCTCGAAGCAACTGCCTTGCCAGAGGGTAAAGCCCAAGTCGGCGGCGATCTTCTTGACCTCTACGACCAGGCGTGATTTGCCAATTCCTGCCTCGCCGCTGAGCAAGACCGTTTGGCCCTGACCGCTGCGGACCTGCTCCAAGCCGTGGCGAATGACCTCCAAGTCAGAGGCGCGTCCGATCAGCTTTGGGCAGAGGATTGGTTTCATCATAGGTAGCGAATTTCAATGCAGTTGAATTTTACCGCGAAAGGAACAGTAATGCAACGGGGATTTGGGCAGGGTGAAGTGGCTATTTTACCTTGAAGCTCAATCAGAAGTCTCCTCGCCTTGGTCACTTAATTGTAAGTTAGCTTACTGAAATTACCGGGTTGTTAGCCTAAAATTATACCTGTTGAAACTAGAGTTTATCGGAAATAAAAATACCTCACGCCAAGGCGCAAAGAACGCCAAGTTTTTAAGAGAAAAAACCTTTGCGACTTTGCGTCTTGGCGTGAAAAAGTTATTTCCGATAATGTCTACCCATTTGCTGAGACTGCGCTCAGCAAAAACAGCCCTGCGGGCATTTGACAAGATTGAAGTATTTTGATTAAGCTCACTTCATCAGCGAGATGAAGGAGAGGATACAATGGTTGACCAGTTGAGCGCAGCCTACGCCGATTATTTGCAGGGGTTATGATTGCCCTGACCGGATTGTCCTGACCGCCTACCATCGGCTGGCCCTCGGGCGGGCGGCTTTCGTTACTGGTGGCGACGGCTGTATGGCAGCGATGAGAACCTGGACAAAACGCATCTGATCCGATTGTCGGGTCGGTTCCATCGGCGGGTCAAAGCTTACGCGAACAAACACGACATTCCAGTGTTGGAGGGCCCATTAGAGGAGCGTAAACATGACTTGGCTGAACAATACAAACCAGACGACCCAGCTTTTGTCGGGCTGTTTCTGATCATCATCAGTCGGGCATCGGGAGCAGTCTGGGATGTCAAACGTAGCCCAGAGGGTCGAGTTCACAGTTTGAGCAAGCATTATCGGATGATCAACCACATTTTCTTTCACATCATGGACCCGGAATGGGCCACGTCACCCTCCGTATTAGCAGCCATCCGCCGCCGCGGCGATGGTTATTCTCAATGGGCACGAATATCTGGCTCGTCAGGCCCATCAGCCGGGCGAACTCTGGAACTGACAAGCAACTGTTTTAGCGATATAATGACCGCCGCAGACTTGACCTGGCTTGCAGAGACCTCGTGGGAGCTACCCACCAAAGGGCAACTGGGTCAGGTCTGCCACCGCTGGCTCAACAGTTGTCTCCATTTTGCCCTGCCCGAAAGCGAACGACTGCGGAGTGGTTTCTGAATACCGTTGTTCGTTGTTTCAGGTGGAGTACTCGCGCAACCTGCTGTTTCGGCGTCCGGCTCAAATGGAGCAGGTGTCAAGCCCTGATTGATCGGACCTGCGCTCGACTGGACCTTAGGCAGATCCTGAATGACCATCTTTGGCCGCAAGCGCCGGCCTCACTTCAAAGGCAGTCCCTAAGGGCCGCCGGCTCAAACTAGAACGAAACCTCGAGCGACCTGAGTACGACTTGACCATTTTCAGCCCATTTTGCTCCCTTGACCCTCAGGTTGTACACCAAAGGCGAGGCTGTTCTCCGGGCTGAAGTGATGCTGCATAACGCCCGCGCCTGGTCTGGCCCCCGCCGCCTGGATCAATTTCCTGAACTGATCGTCCAGTTCCAGCAAATCCTGGAGCGCTTTCTCAATCAACTGGCTGCCCTGGGACCAAGCCTTGTGGCCGATGACACCCTGGATACCTTAGGCCAGCGGGGTCAGGTCGGTTCAACCCCACCGCGGGTCTGGACCTCAACCAGCCTCGGCTGCGGGCCGTACTCAAGCCGTGCTTGCTTTAGCCATAACACCGGGAGGCTTCAGCGTCTCCCAATTAGCCCCAGCAGGTCCAGGGTCCTGTTAGGCTGGCCCGAAAGTCAGTATCAGCCTCGCCACGCGGCTTACGATCTCAAAAACTGCGCGGCAAAAACTGGGTCCACAAAATTGGTTCAGCCCGCCGCTATCAAGTCGAAACCAGCGCTCTTAAAACTCATGGCTGCCTTACTGACTTTACGCGAGAAGGTCATTAAACCCGTTTTAGCCAGCGTGACCAAGCCCAAAAGCGAACCCAATCCCCAGCCTCAGACTGACCTTGATCTTCAATATGGTAAAGTGCAAACCGAGATGCGGGCTTTACTCCTCATCCTCGGTGTCGCTGTTTAAATAACCTTTTTATCGACAATCTTTTGTCGATGTCAGTACTACAAGTGACTAATATCCAGGCCAACCACGGGATGTAACCCCTTGCGGCGCGGTAGAGACGACACTGCAATATCAAACCAAAGTTCTCTGGGCTTAGGTATCTCAACGATCAGTGCGCCGCCGGCACCACGCTCAATCCGAATGTTGATATCTCTGCCTAAGCCAGCAGCCATGCTCAATTGCTCGGTGATGCTGTTGATTTTCTTCAAGTAGCTGGGACTGATGACGACAAAGAGCGAAAGCACACGCGGCCCCTCCTCGCTACTCTTGATACAGTAATGGATATTGGGCCGGATGCGCAGTTCCTGCCATAGATAATCGGCAATGCCATTGCCGACGCGGCTGTAGAACGTGCCGGTATTCATCACCAGCCTAGCCCCCAGGCGGCAGACTTGAAGGCAACCTCACTGACCGCTACAGCTACCATTACAGACTGCCGAATATCGCTAACCACCGACCGAATATTCTGCTTTAATTGTCGCCATCGGTTTAATGGCATCGTTAGACTCACCAGCGGCAACATATAAATCTGCTGCCGATTGAGGTCGGCCAGGGTGCAATTAACCGAAAGTGATAAGGTTAAAACGGGCCTCATCCTGTCACCTCCACTTCGTGCCGATTGCTGTTTTGATGGCTATGAGCGACAACCTCCGGCCAGAGTCGCCGCTTCAACTGCCGGCCCAAACTGACACCTAGCCTCCACGCCAGTTTCCGGCCATAGTCAGCCGTTGGGGTCAGGGGGTTGCTGCCGGCGCTGAGTTCTAAATCCAGGCGACGCCTGGGGCCGGCCGCGTGACACTCAAACAATAACGCCGTCTCCTTGCTAAAATTTCCCGGCAATAGGGGCTATCTGGCAGTTTGTTGGGGTCATGGGGGGTGGCATGAGCCATAATTACCAGTTTGGCGGGAATATTACGCGCTTTGAGCGCAGAGAAGGCTACCAGCGCATATAAGGCCACGTTGTCATCGCCAGGCCGAGGTCTCATATGGCCGCGGTTATCCCGACGCTGCTCGCAAATTTGTCAGACACCGCCAGCGGTGTGGTGGGGAACACCTAGCACCACCCGGTACGGCAGCGAACCGTGGCTGATAATAATCAGTTGATCTCTGGCGCATAGTAGGTCTGCCAGAGTGAGGTGCGGAACATATTCCCCATAAAGGTGGCAACTTGGGTTATTCTACTGACAGGCTATGAGCGTTATGAGCGGGCGATGCTTGATTTTGTGGCCTGGGGCACCGCGCGAAAACGAAATCTGGCTCTGTTTATGGCCATTATTTTCGTAGCGCCGATGGTGCTTATGCTAATTTAGGAGAGAATATTTTATGCGTCTGCTGATCGCAACGAGCGGCTCACCCCATTCCGAAGTAGCCTTACGGTTGGGCGCACAGATGGCGCGCCGCGCCGGCATCGCGCCGACAGTCCTGACGGTAATTAGCGGGGAACCCCATCACTGCCAAGCTGCTCCTATTCTGGCCCACGTCCGTGAGCTGCTGGCCCCACAGGGTTCTGACATCCGCACGAAAGTGCGCCTCGGCCAACCGGCTGAGGAAATCATCCGTGAGGCCAAAGAGGGTCACTATGACCTGGTTATTGTCGGCGAAAGGCCAGATCGCGCCCGGCCCCAATTACTTATTCTTGGCCGACCTCCGGCGGGAAGGTGATGCCCTACCCCTCAATTCTGCCGCCTACTCCTACCCCTGTAAAAAACAACCGCACCTATCAGTGAAAAAGCCGGGTATCGGGTGGGATATGACAACCCTGCCCACTTTAGCCGCGAGTACAAGAGTCTTTTTGATCTACCGTCGCTGCGTGATGTGGAACGGCTGCGGGCAGCCGCCCGTCTGGCAGCCGATTAGGAGCCGGCGATCGGTATGCTAGAGTATGTTTGACCTGAATTGTTGTCAGAATGACTCATCCAAAACCATCCGCGCCCGCGCTAGATCATACTTTGCGCTAAGTTGGCTGAAAATTTCGATAGCACGACTCAGGTAAACTCGCCGGTTAGAATCGTGAACCGGCAGATGGCGGCCCAACTCGTAGAGGGCCTGGGCTTGCTCGTAGGGCATGGCCAGCCGTTCCGCCGCCGCCAGACTCTTCTTCCACGCTTTGCGGGCCTGACCGTGCTGCCCCGCCAGCCACTGATAACTCCCCAGCGACAGCCAGGCTCGCGGCTGCCCAATAGGAAAAGCGCGCCCATACCGCCGCAGCGCGTCACAAGTCTGCTCGACATTGGACTTTAAACGCTCTTTATCCAATCTCCAATCTCTAATTTCTAATCTCTCTCCCGCTTCCCATAAAGCCAGACAAACTTCGGCGGCATTGCTGTAGCCGTGGAGAACACCAAAGCCGGTGGGAGATGATTGAGCAATCCAATGCAGGGCTATTTCCACCGCCGCTTGAGCCGATTCCACCTGGTCGAGCCGCCAGCGGGCCAGGGCAATAACGCCATAGGCATTGATTTTATCCGCGCTGCCAATGTCCTCGCGGGCGACCTGCTCCAGGGTCTGCAAGGTTGTCTGAAGTTGAGGGGTTTCCAACTCGCCCAGGGCTAACAGGCTTCTAAGCTGTCCGGCCAGGCCCCAGGCCTGGGCCTGGGCGTCGCCGCGCCGCCGCGCCGAGGCGGTAACTTCCGGCCATAAGGCTAAACTCTGGCTAAAATTCCCCTGAAAAAAGGCAATATCGCCCAAAGCGGTAAAACATTCAGCCCAGCGCCGGCGATCTTCCAACTGCTGCGCCACCCGCGCCCCCTCGTTCAGAGTATCGCGGGCTTTGGCCCACTGGCCGACGCCCAGCGCATAGACCCCGGTCAGTTCCAGCACCCAGGCCAGAGCGGGCTGCGGTTGGGCGCTCTGAGCGGCCGCCTGAGCGCGGCGGCTGTAGGTTTCGGCCAGGCCGCGCAGTGAGGCGAAGCCGGCCACCAGGCACATATTGGCGTAAGCGCGGGCCAACTCCGGCGAGGGGCCGGCCTGCTCGGCCAGATTGAGCGTGCGCAGGGCGGCGTAAATAGCCGCCAGAGTTTCGTTGGACCAATAGTAAACTTCGCCCAGCCGTTCATAAGTGCGGGCCGCTTCGAGCAGGCTGGCCCGCCGCTCCGGGTCGGTAGCCCCCCGGTTGGCCGGCCAGACTCGATGCCAGATTTGCTGCAAAAGCTGGCCCAGCAGACCGCTGATTTGCCTGCTCCGTTGACCCGGCTGCGGCCAGCCCAGCCTCGCTACGGCCTGCCCCAGATGGGTGCGGCTTTCGGCCAGTTGGCCCAAACCGAGGTACGCCTCCCCCAACTGCCGCTCCCATCGTGCCCGCCGCAGGAGTGCGGGGGAGCGAAGGGGCAGGGGAGCAGGGGAGACTCTTCCCCTCTGCTCCTCTGCTCCCCTGCCCCCCTGCTTGTTTTCCAGATGTGTCTCCGTAACAGCAATGGCTTCGCTCAAAAACCGCACCGCTTCTTGATTGGCGTAGCCGCGCAGGGCTTGTTCTCCGGCTTTTTCCAGGTAGTCAATGGCCTTGTTGATCGAAACCACCCCGTCGGACCGGTCTCCAAGCGCCTGACTCCAATGATGGGCCAGCAGGGCATAAAAAGCTGGTAAATTATCGGCGTAGGTCTGCTCAACCCACTCGGCCACGGCCCGGTGGAGGTCGCGCCGTTGGTCAAACAACATCAGGTTGTAGGCCACTTCGCGGGTAATGGCATGCTTAAAGGTGTAGGTCAAGTCCGGTTCGGGGTTGTCGAGCCGGGTAATATCCAGTTGGGCCAGGGTTCCCAGATGAGCCGGCAGGCGCGGCTTTTCAGCCTGGTTGGGGTGGATGTCGCGCAGCAGTTCGACCAGAAAGGTGCGGCCAATCACACTGGCAACTTTGAGGATAATCTGTTGCGCCGGATTGAGGCGATCAATCCGGCTGGTAATGACTTCTTCGACGGTGTCGGGCAGAATGGTGGCCCCAAATGCGCCCATCTGGGGCACAAGCTTGCACTCACCGGCCTCAATCTGGATCAGGCCGGAGTCCCGCAGAGCGTAGGCCAGTTCTTCACTAAAAAAGGGATGGCCTTCGGCTTTGGCGCGAATGAGGGTTGCTACCGGATCGGGCAGCGTTTTAACCCCCAAACGCTGGCAGACCAGAGCCAGGGTTTCTTCCGGCGACATCGCTTCCAGCTTGATCTGCTGCAAACCGGGGGTCTGGAGCAGTTGGCTGTATTCCACCGGCAGGGGCGCGGTTAACGGACGTGTCGCCACGATGAGCAGAGCGTTGGGGACTCGCTGGCTCACCAGGCGGGTTAACGCCCACGAAGCCGAGTCGAGCCAGTGCGCGTCCTCCAGAACCAGGAGGGCGGGGGACTGGGCGGTGGCCTCTTGCAGCAGCGTCAGCAGCAAATCGCGGGTGTTGTCGGCCCGCACCTGGCCGGTCATCTGGCGGGTCAGTTCGGTTTCGGGCAAACCCAGGGGCAAAAGCGTGTTGAGCAGAGGGGCCAATCTTGACAAATCGGGCCTGGAGGCCAGCAGCGGTGGGATGGGGCTGGTATGGGGGCGATTATCCAGGTTAAAAAGCTGCCGGAACAGCGGTCGCCAGGCGTGGTAAGGGGTGGACTGCTCGATGGCCTCGCCGCCGCCGATGAGGCAGGTCACGCCCTGGGCCTGAGCCTGCTGCAACAAATCGGCCACCAGCCGCGATTTGCCAATGCCGGCTTCGCCCTCGATGAGGACGGCGCCCCCGGCGTTGCCCCGCAGCAAGGCTTGAAGCTGGCCGGTGAGCAGCATGCGTTCGGTGCTGCGGCCAATCAGGGGCGCTGCGGCCAGTGGCGAAGTCCCGGTCCACAGCCAGCCGCCTGACTTGCTCGCTACCGCCGGGCGGGTTTGCCCGGACAGATAGTGATAATGGGGCAGCCGGCTCAAATCACGCCCAAGAGTCTCGGGCAACTCCGAGGAGGGAGGATGAGCCAGCACCAGCAGGACAGGCATGCTGGTCAGGCTGCGGGCCACTGCCAGGGTTAGCCCCTGCGCCGATTCGTCCAGCCGGTGCGCTGCTTCGATGATGAGCAAATACGGCTGGCTGGCAGCCCAGGTTTTGACCATCTCCATGACCAGGGCAAACAACGTGCCCTGCCGCAGAAGGGGGTTAAAGATGGTGGTGGTGTCATTATCGGGGATGGGCAGGTCCAGCAGGTCGCCCAGCAGCGGCAAGAGGGGCAGCCAGTCGGGATTGAGGGCCGCGATGGCCGTTTCTACCTGGCTGATTTGATACTTCGTCCAGGCCGTGCGGTCTTCCTTTTCCTGGGGCGCAGCCGCCAGACCAAACCTAGCCCGAAATATTTCCCGCCAAGGACTGTAACTCACCTGCTCCTGGCAGCTCCCCTGCCCGATTTGAAATCCTCGCTCCAGAGCTTGCCTTTTGAGCGCGGCCAGCGGATTTTCCTGACCGGGACCGTAAGGGCTGTCCAGCCGGGCCACCTGACCCTGCCCGGCCAGAACGGCGTCGAACAGCGGCGTCCACTCAAAGGGCTTGTTTTCCGCAGGAGCAGGAATCATGAGGTAGGGGCGGACAGCCTGCCGGCCAACCACCTCAAACATGGGGATGGGTTCGGTGCGGCCTTTGACCGGCGAGGTTTCCAGGTAGGCAAACTGAAAATTTTTGGCGGCAGCCTCGGCCACTTGTTTGCTCGCCAAAATCTGGCCGGGCGCGGCGCGGCTCATCAGCCGGGCGGCCATATTGGCTTCACTGCCCAATACGCCGTAGGTGCGGCGGGTCTGGCTGCCGTAGGCGCCGGCCCGCATCCGGCCTTGACTGAGGCCCATCCGGATGGCCCCGATAAAATTCAAGGCTTGGGGCGGGTCGCGCAGTTCCAACGCAGCGGCGACGGCCCAGCTGGCGTCGTCGCCGTGCGATACGGGCGCGCCAAAACTGAGGTACATGTAACTGCCCTTATCGCCAATGGTCAATTGAAGAATAGTCCCGTCGTAGCGGCTCAGAATGTCCTGGACCCAGCGAATGTAGGCATCCAGTTTATCCCCGGCGGCATCGTCTTCATCGTAATCCAGACCGTGAAAGCTGATAAACAGCGCCACCGCCGAGCGCAGTTCGGCCAGAAAGCGCCCTCCGCCGGCCTTGAGCCGTTCATAAACCGCCGGCTGGAGCCAGGAGCGGAGGAGGGGAGTTGGAAGGTTGGAAGGTTGGAAGGTTGGAAGGTTGGAGGGTTGGAGGGTTGGAGGGTTGGAAGGTTGGAAGGTTGGAGGGGTGGGGGGGTGGAGGGTTGGAAGGTTGGAAGGTTGGAAAGTCAAGCCGGTAATAACTGCAATTTGCTCCTTAGCCTCAGCCTTAGCCTCAGACTCAACTCGCCATTCTGTCACTTCTAACTGATTGCCCAATTGAGCAACAATTTCCGGCCCGACCAGGATTTCGCCTTTTTGGGCCAGGTGTTCCATCCGGGCCATGCGGTCGAGAGTTTGGCCGGCCAGAACATCCAGCAGTTGAACAGCAGGGTTGCCTACCAGAAAGCGGCGAACCGGGCCGGCAGCCACGGCCACCTTGATGCCCAGCGAAACTTGCACCCCCGAGGGGGTCGTGATGGCAGCAAAAGGCAGCATCGCCTGCTGCATCTGCAACGCGCAAAATACGGCTCGAAAGGCAGAAGGATGAACGCTGCGCGTGAAGGATGAATTTTCTTCTTTCATCCTTCCGCCTTCCGCCTTCATCCTTTCAGAATCGTCAAACCAGCAGGTGATGGCGTCGCCGCTGAAAAAGATGACGCTGCCGCCGCAGCGGTCTACTTCGGCGATGATGGCATCGTAAACCCGGTTGAGCTGCTGGGTCAGTTCGTCAATACCCTGGCGGGGGCCAAGCTCTTTAACCAGGGCCTCGGTCAGCGGGGTGAAGCCGGAAATATCGGCAAACAGCGCGGTTCCGTGGGCCCGGTCGGGCAGCGACTCACCCAGGGCCATGGCCCGGCGGCGGTCGGAGGGGATAAAAACGTCGAGGGATTCCATAATAAGTATTCTCGAAAGAGGGAGCTAAGGTATAGTTCTCTAGAAAAGTTTTCGCCACTGAAACAGGTAGCAAGTAGCAGGGTGGCAGGTAACAAATTGCTACTTTGCTACCCTGCTACCTTGATTGTTGGGAAAGAATTTTTCTGGACACCTATATTTCCAGGCTTTAAATCCTTCAAGGACGTGGTGCGTGGTGCGTAGGGCGTAACGTAAATGCACCACGAACTACAAGAATGGATGTTTTACTTTTTGGGAATTGTTTAGGGCTATGTTAACACTATTGATGGTAATCGTCAATGCTGGAAGAATTTCGACCTCTGTTCAAGTGACAGGACGGGGGTACTATGTTATAATTTTCGCCATTATATACCCAACGCATTTCAAAATTTCCGTAGCTGACGCATCCCCATGCGTCAGCGGACGGCATAGGGATGCCGTCCTACGGAAATTTTAGCGTGCGCTTAGTATATTAAGGGAGACACACTTATGGAACTTACCCGCGCCAGTGGTATTTTACTGCACCCTACCTCTTTTCCCGGCCCGCACGGTATGGGCGATTTGGGGGAGGCGGCTTTTCAATTTGTTGACTTTTTGGTAGCGGCCAAACAATCGTTGTGGCAGGTGCTGCCGCTCGGCCCAACCGGCTACGGCGACTCGCCCTATGCCTCTTTTTCCTCCTTCGCCGGTAATCCCTTGCTTATCAATTTGACCAAGCTGATCGAAGCGGGCGATTTAAGCGCCGGCGAGCTGGCCGAAATTCCGCCTTTCCCGGTGGATACCATTGACTTTGGCTGGGTCATCCATTGGAAAATCCCCCTGCTTGAGCGAGCCGCCCGCAATTTTTTGGCCGGGGCCAGCGCCGAGCGCCGGGCCGATTTTGAGGCTTTTTGCGCCGAACACGCCGGCTGGCTGGACGATTTCGCCCTGTTTATGGCGGTCAAAGAACAGTATGACCGCCAGGCGGCGGCGGAAAATGTTTTTGGGGCGATGTGGAGCAACTATTGGGCTAAAGATATTGCCCTGCGCCGTCCGGCCGCGCTCAAACGCTGGCGGCAGGAACAGGCCGAAGCCATCGCCGTGAAAAAGGTGCTGCAATATTACTTTTTCCAACAGTGGACGGCCGTCAAGGAGTACGCCAACGGTCAGGGCATCCGCATTATTGGCGACATTCCCATTTTTGTGGCTCCCGACAGTGTGGATGTCTGGGCCAATCGCGAGTTGTTCTTTTTGGATAAAGAAGGCCAGCCGACGGTGGTCGCCGGGGTGCCACCCGATTATTTTAGTGAAACCGGGCAGCTCTGGGGCAATCCGCTTTACAACTGGAAAAAGATGGCTGCCCAGGATTATCAGTGGTGGATCGAGCGGATACAGGCCACTCTGCGCCTGGTTGATATTATTCGGATTGACCATTTTCGCGGTTTTGAAGCCTACTGGGAAGTGCCGTTTGGCGAAGATACGGCCATTAATGGCCGCTGGGTCAAAGCGCCGGGGATGGAGTTATTTGAAACGATTGAAAAAGAATTGGGTACATTGCCCATCCTGGCCGAAGATTTGGGGGTTATTACCCCCGAAGTGGAAGCGCTGCGGGACCACTTTAAATTCCCCGGTATGAAGATTCTACAGTTCGCCTTTGACAGCAAAGAGGCGGGGGGGCTTGACGCAACCAATAAGTTTTTGCCGCACAACCACGGGCGCAATGCCGTAGTTTACACCGGCACCCACGACAACGACACCACCAAAGGCTGGTACCGCGAGCGGACGCCGGAAGAAAAAGATTTGGTTCGGCGCTACCTGGCCCGCCCCGATGATGATATTGTCTGGGATTTTATCAGGCTGGCGATAGCCTCGGTGGCGCGTTTGGCCATCATCCCCTTTCAGGATGCGCTTAATCTGGACAGCGACGCCCGCATGAACACCCCTTCGGTGTTGGGCGGCAACTGGGCCTGGCGTTACCGCAGCGAGGCGCTCAATCCCTGGGTGGCTAACCGCTTGAGTGAACTGGTTGACTTGTACGGGCGCGACCCGGCCCTTTGGCAAAAGAAGGCGGAAGAAGAGGCTAAGGCCCTTCGACAAGCTCAGGATGAAACTAAGGCTGAGGCTAAGTAAAAATAAAGACCTCACAGATTTGTAGAACCTGTGAGGTCTTTTTGACAGACGTCAGATGAATTTAACAACCTGACGCCTGACACATGGCACGTGATACTAACCTTGTCTTACTTCTTTAACCGTAGCCGCCAGCCGGCTAATGCCCTCGTTGATTTCTTCCGGGCTAAGGGCGCAGTAGGGCAGCCGCAGGAATCGCTCGCCGCCGCCGTTGGGGAAAAAGGCCTGGCCGTCAGCCAGATTCAAGTTGTGCGCTTTGGCTTGCTCCCGCACCTGGACGGTGCTGGTTCCTTCCGGC
This sequence comes from Anaerolineales bacterium, assembly GCA_015075405.1. Taxonomy (GTDB): domain Bacteria; phylum Chloroflexota; class Anaerolineae; order 4572-78; family J111; genus DSQQ01. The sequence goes on along the minus strand of JABTUK010000005.1, from coordinate 171,665 downwards.
AGGGTGACGGACAGGAAAAAGCCGCCGTCGGGCCGGGTGGTTTCGGCGTCGGGCAGGTGCTTGTCCAGCGCATCGAGGCAGGCTTGCAGTCGAGGGGCATAGAGCGCTTTTAGCTTGGCAATCTGGTCGGGCAGTTTACCGCTGTTGCAAAACTCATAAACAATGCCATGCGACAATAGTGATGGGGTAATGTAGGTATCTTCGGCAATTTTAGCCACCTTTTTGAGTAAATCCGCCGGGCCATACAAAATCCCCACCCGCGGGCCGGGGCCAACCAACTTGCTAAAGGAGAGCATGTGCAGGGTCATCTCCGGGTTCAACTCGTACAGCGAGGGCTGCTGCTTGCCCCGGAAGCGGAGCGGGCGGTAAGGCGCATCCTCCAGCAGCCAGAAGCCGTGCCGGTTGGCTAATTCAGCCAGCTTTTGTCGCTTTTCCAGTGAGCAGGTCGCCCCGGCCGGGTTTTGAAAATCGGGGATGAGGTAGAAAAATTTGGGCGCTCGCTCTTTAAGCGCAGCTTCCAGGGCCTCGATATTGGGGCCGTCGGCCTCCAAAGGAATGCCGACCACCGTGGCCCCGTGCCGCCGCAGCATGGTCAAAGTGCGGTCATAACTGGGCGACTCGGTAAAGACCACATCGCCCGGCTGGATAAAATGAAAGCACAAAAACTCGATGATTTGGAGCGAACCGTTGGAGGTCAACACCTGGTCTACGGAGACGCCTTGCCATTCGGCCAGCCACTCCCGCAGCGGCAAAAAGCCGTAAGAGGAGCCGTATTGTAGAATGGTCGTCCCGTATTTTTCCAGAGCTACTTTTGAAGCAGCAATAACATCTTCAACGGGAAAAGACTCGGTGGCGGGCACACCACGTGTAAAATTGATAACGGGCTTATCGGACATCAATAATATCTCCTGTTTGAAAAAGGGAACTAAACTAATTTACGATTTACGACTTTGGATTTACGAAAAGGGATGGAAATTAATCTTTCTAATCGTAAGTTGTAAATCTAAAATCGTAAATATTCTTGGGGCTTCATTGCCTGATTGACTCTATTGGCCCGGCAGGATAACATGGAACACAAGGATTGTCAATCGCTAAAATTGCTTGACACTTCTCCCCATCTAGGCTACACTCAAGGAGGCAGGCGAGGGTTATCCTCTTAAAGTTACCATATCAAAGGGATAAATTTGGTGGAACGAGTTGCTATCAGCCAGGCCATGCAGGATTACCTCAAGGCCATTTATAAATTGCATGAACAGAACGGTCAGGCTCCGACGTCGGCGCTGGCCGAGATGTTGGGGGTAGCCCCGGCTTCAGTGACCAATATGTGCAAAAAATTGGCTGAGCTGCATCTGGTTGAGTACGAACCCTATCAGGGGGTCAGATTTACCCCGGCCGGTCAGAAATTGGCTTTGGAGATTATTCGTCACCACCGTCTGATTGAACTATACCTGGCCGAAGCCTTGAACGTGCCCTGGGACCGGGTGCATGAAGAGGCCGAAAGGTTGGAGCACGTCATCAGCGAAGATTTGGAGGAACGGATGGCGGCGGCGCTGGGCGATCCCCAATTCGACCCGCATGGCGCGCCTATTCCCAGCCGCAGCGGCGCCATTTCGCCGCAATCAGGCGGCCGTCTGGTAGACATGCGCCCCGGCGACCGGCTGATTGTGGTCGAAGTGGACGACGACGACCCGGAACTGCTGCGCTATTTGGGCAGCATGGGACTTTATCCCGGTACAAAAGTATTGCTATTAGCCCGCGCTCCTTTTGAAGGTCCCTTAACCCTCACCATTGATCAAACCCAGCACAATTTGGGGTATCAGGCCGCCAAATCTATTTTAGTTGCCCTACAAGAGCAGTAATCAGTAGCCAGTAATCAGTAGTCAGTAATCAGTAATCAGTAATCAGTAATCAGTAATCAGTAATCAGTAGTCAGTAATCAGACTGATCAGTGACCACTGATTACTGTTCACTGATTACTGATAACTATTATCAACGGAGGAATTTGGAGCCATGACCGATTTAAAAGCAATCTATCTGGTAGTTTCGGGGTCCAGTTCCGCTCGCTGTATCCCCGATTTGTTGAAAACCTTGACCGAATTGGGGCTGCCGGTTTACACCCTGTTAACCGACAGCGCCCATCTCATTATTAGCCCTTACAATCTGGCCGACCAGCAAGGCCACCAACTGGTGAGCAGTTATTTCAATCCGGCGCTGTTGAATGGCCGCGAGCCGGGCCTGACCCTGGTCGTGCCGGCCACTTTCAATACCATTAACAAAATGAGCCAGGGTATTGCCGATACCTTGCCTCACTCCCTGGTGGCCGAGGCCATCGGCGCGGGCTGGCCGGTTATCGTTGTACCGGCTATGAACGAGTATCTGGCCAACCATCCCCAGGCGATTAAAAGCATCAAAACACTCCGCGAGTGGGGCTTAATCGTACTGGACTCCCACCATGAAGGGGATTTGTTGATGATGGCAACTATCGAAGAAATCATGACCGTCGTTAAAGCGACGTTAGAAAAAAGGAACTGAGGGAACTGGGGAACTCAGGGGGTTTGCCTCAGTTCCTTTAGTTCCCTTTCTGAAGAAGTGTTCACGAGCCTGGAGTACGCCACCAATAATGGAAATCTTGACCTGACACCTGGCACGTGATACCTGACACCTGTTTTCATAGGAGTTTGCCTTGACCCATTTACCTATTGCCCATATGACTCTCTACAAACACGGAGTTGGCTACTTTCGGCGGCGCGGGCCGGTGGAAGGAGAAGCCATCAAATTGACCTTTCGCCGCGAGGAGATGGATGACCTGCTCAAAAGCCTGACCGTGCTAGATCACGGCGCGGGCCAGGTGCGCGGCGTGGATTACGATACGCCCCAGAGCCAGGCCGAGCGGCTGGCCGGCAACTCGGTAGTGCTCGATGACACTCGTAGCCTGCGGGATTTGTTGGTTGCCCTGCGGGGGCGCAGCGTCCAATTGCTGGGCAGCGATGGCAGCACCGAAATCGGAATTCTGGTCGGGCTGGACGAGGTTGAGGAAAAACCTTTGGAACAATCGTTGGTGACAATTCTGCGCGAAGGCACGGATATGGTCGCCGCGCTGCCGCTCAACCGGATTGTGGGGCTGGAACTGCGCGATGAGGTCGCTGCCGCCGACCTGCGTTTCTTTCTGCAAACGGCAGTGGGCCAGGAAACACACCGCTCGATCAACATCCGCCTCAGCCCCGGCAGCCATGATTTGGAGGTGAGTTACATTGCGCCCGCGCCTACCTGGCGGGTCAGTTACCGGCTGGTGATGGATGAAGAGGCTAAGGCTAAGGCTAAGGCTGAGGCTAAGCCAAAAGCTTTGTTGCAGGGTTGGGGTATTTTTGATAATCGGCTGGAAGAGGATTTGACCGATATTTCGCTTTCGCTGACCGCGGGGATGCCGATTTCTTTTGTGTATGACCTTTACACACCGCATACACCCACCCGGCCGATTGTCAAGGACGAAGACCGGGTGGCGGCAGCGCCGGTGATGTTTGATGCAGCTTCGCTGAAAGATGAAGTGCCTTCTGCTGCACCGCCTGCACCCGCAGCGGCTGCACCAATGATGATGAGGAAAAGGGCCTCAGTTGAGGCTGAACGCGCTTTTTCCACCGCAACCATGGCCGCTTCGGTTCAAAGCGCAGCCACCGGCCAGGCCATGGGCGAGTTATTTCAGTACAACGTCAGTGTGCCGGTGACGGTGGGCCGGGGGCAGTCGGCCATGGTGCCGATTGTCAGCAGCAATTTGGGCTGCAAAAAGGATTTAATCTACAACGGCTCAAAAATGCCGACCCATCCGGTAGCTACCCTGCGCTTCAAAAATGAAACGGGCCTGACCCTGGAACGCGGCCCGGTCACAGTGCTGGAAAACGGTGAATATGTCGGCGAGGCGGTTTTGCCGTTTACCGCCGACGGGGCCGAGGCGGTTATTTCCTACGCGGTGGAATTGGGGCTGCGCATCAAAGAGGAAATCAAAACCGAGAGCCAGCTTCAATCGCTGCGGATCAAAGAGGGCTATTTACTGCAAAATCTGTACGATATTCGCCGCACCACCTACCACCTGGATAACCGCACCACTCAAGCCAAAACGATCCTGATTGAACACAGCCTGAGCGATTACGTGATTTTTGACACACCCGACCCGGCGGAAAAAACGCTCGACACCCACCGCTATCAGGTGGAAGCTTTGCCCGGCAAAATCACCGATTTTTTGGTGCAGGAACGCTATTTGCGCTCGCGGCGCGAGGAATTACGCAATTTATCCTACCAGGGCTTGCAGCGTTACTTTGCCGATAAGCTGCTGGATCAAAAAGCTTACGACAGCCTGCGGGCTTTGCTCGACGCCTGGGCCGAGATCAGCCGTTTGGAAAAAGCCAGCGCCGACCAGGAACAGCAGCGGAGCAAAATTTATAAAGCTCAGGAGCAGGCCCAGAAAAATATGACCGTGCTGTCGAATGCCGGCGAGGAAGGCAAACTGCGCGGGCGTTACGTCAAACAGCTTACCGAAAGCGAAGAACAACTGGCCCAGATTGACCAGACTGTAGCCCGTCTGCAAGCCGAAATTAATCAAAAGCAGGCCAATATCGAGCGGATGATCGCGGGTTTGGCGGCGTAGAATAACCCCAATTTAACTTGAGTTCGGATTTCTTATAATCGCACCCTTCGATACGCCCCTCGCTTCGCTCAGAGCTACTCAGGATGCGATAAAGAACCGGAAATCATCCTGAGTAGCCCCGACCGCAGGGAGTGGGCGTATCGAAGGGTGATTTTGTAGTACGTGGTATATTTTACGCTACAGCACTACGCGCCACCTATCACAAACCTTGGAATCACCTCACACCATACTATCCACCACCAACGGCCGAAACCCCTGCCAGTGGCCCAGCATCTCCCGTAGACCCTGTTCCAGGTTGAGTTCAGGTTGAAACCCTAGCCCCATTAACTTGATTGAATCTACTTCAAAGCTCAATTCGGTCAGGATGTCCTGATCAGTGTAACGAATGGATGCGCCCGGCCTGATGGTCTGCAAGGTTTGGGCAATCTGGTTAACCGTAGGGTTAAGGGTGACGGCATTGAAAATTTCCCCTCTGGCTCTGAAGTCGGTCAGAGCCAGGCGCAGCACCGTCGAGGCATCCCGGATGTGGATGTGCGGGCGGATTTGCTCGCCGCTGCCGTGAATGACCATCGGCCGGCCTACCCCCACCAGATACGTCAGCCGGTCGGCTACGGCATCAAAGCGCATGGCCGGAGCGTAGCCAAAGGTTGTGCCCAGGCGGACAATGGTAAAGGGCAACCCCCGCTTGCCGCCCTGGATAACCTCTTCTTCCCCTTTGCGTTTAGAGATGGCGTAAGGGCCAACGGGCCGGCAGACGTCCTCCTCGCGAAAGGGGCCGCCCGGCCCGTAAACGCTGGCGGAACTCACGTAAAGCAAATGGGGCAGACCCATATTTAGGGCGCAATCAACCACCATCGCCGTGCCCCAATGATTGACCTGTTCTGTCCACTCCGGCTGGTCAAAACTGAGCGGCGTGCGTACCAAAGCGGCTAAATGGATCACGCTGGTAGCGCCATGCATGGCCCGTTCCAGGTTAAGCCGGTCCAAAATATCCCCTCTGATAAACTCATAGCGGCCCCTGGTCGGTAAATCCATCAGGCCGCAGTAATGCTGGCGCTGCATGTTGTCGTAAATCCGAATGGTGGCGTTGGCAAAGCGGGGGTCGGCGACCAGATCACGGATAAGTTGAGAGCCGATATAGCCGGCCCCTCCCGTGACCAAAATGAGTTGCGCTTTATTCGGTTGAGTCATATTCTGCCTCCTGGGGGCGGGTCAAATTCAAATGCAAGCCACACTCCGTTTTAGTCAGGCCGGCCCAGCGACCGGCCCGCTCGTGTTCGTTGCCGTAGACCGGGCGAGTGCAAGGAGCGCAGCCTACGCTGAGATACCCCTTGGCCATCAGCGGATGGGCTGGAAGTTGATATTGGTCAATATAAGCCCAGACTTCTTTCTGGGTCCAGTTGAGCAAGGGATGAATCTTGAGCAGGCCGGAAGGCTGAGGTTCAAGAATCTGTAAGCCGTGGCGATATTCGGTTTGATCCCGGCGAACCCCGCTGATCCAGGCCCGCAGCCCGGCCACAACCCGCTGCATCGGTTCAACTTTATTCAGATAACAGCACAGATCGGGATCGCGCCGGTAGAGCGCCTCGCCATAGCGAGCCAGCAACTGGCTTTTCTCGATGGCCGGCCGGGCGACGACAATATTCAGCTTGAAGCGCTCCTGAAGCTCGTCGCGAAAGGTCAGCGTTTCCGGGAAATGGAAGCCCGTATCCAAAAAAACGACCGGCATCTCCGGGCAGACTTCCGAGATGAGATGTAACAAGGGTAAACTTTGGGTTTGGAAAGAAGAACTGGCAGCGATGTGCGGGCCAAAAACTTCCCAACTCCAGCGCAAAATAGCGGCGGGAGACTGTTGCTCAAACTGTTCGTTTAGGAAGGCGAAGTCCAGGTCTGGCATGGTGGTGAGCCTAACCATGTCATTTCGACCGGAGCGGAGCGGAGGGAGAAATCCCTGAATACCTTGTCTTGTAAGCATAGTTCTGAGAGATTTCTCGCTCCTTCGTCGCTCCAAACCTGTCCTGAGCGAAGTCGAAGGATGACATGACCGCATAAGTCTGTTAGTAAATTGTTACAGGTAATTCTACAAACTCACCCCCGCTCGTCAAATGTAATCGTTGTCCATCGGCAGGGCGATACAACCCCACCCGCAGCGCGTAATTCCCCGGCGCGGTTTGGGGCGGAAGCCACAAGCCGTGGCGATCCCCAACTGTCTCATCCGTAGCCCAGGTTGAGGTGGGGCGAAACCATAACCCTGGCTGACCGTCGGCCTGCGCTGTTAGCTGCCCCGTATCATTGACCAGGTGGATGAAAACATGATAATCCTCATTTAAGGGAGTCAGGGCTTGCCAGTTCAATTGAACCGGCAAGGCGGCTCCGGCGGCAGCCTGAGGTAAATAATCTACTCCAGACAGCTTAATTTGTTCGGCAAAGATGACATTTATTGCCACTTGCTTAACAGACCCGTAACGCGGAAAGGCGAACAATGCTAAACGCTCACCTTCAAAAGTGTCATTGCGAGCGCGGAAGCCGTTCATCATCAGGATTTCTTCAACGGCGCTTTGGTCAGGGGCCAGACCTCCGGGCAGCCACCAAATCTGCGCATGATTGGCGATCATCTCACGGACGCGCTGTCCGCCATTGTTAAGCAGAGGATGACCTCCGCTTTGCAGCCCTAACACAGGCGCGCGGCCTTTGTACAGTTCGGCAAACGGCATGGTGATTTCGGGATCGTTGGTAATCACCGCGTCGGCGGGCCGGACGCCCTCATTCAGCGCGGCGACTGCCTGTTGTAAAGGTGGGGGGGGCAGGGTGTGCGCGTACGTCAGCAGCAAAGCAACTGTTCCCAGCGTAAAGAGGCTGCAAATTAAGGGGAGCTTTCGGATAAAAATTCCCTTCAATCCGCTCGATCCGTCCCATCCGTGTCCCATTTTTTCTCTTTCACTCGCCCCACTGACTCGCAGATTGTAGGCAGTCAAAATGATATTTGCTATCAGTATTAGCAACAGCCAGCCGTTCAATCGTCCCTGCCAAAGCCAGGCCAGGTCGAGCGAATCGAGGCTAACAAAATGCCACGCCCCGATAAAGGGAGAAAATTGCGGGTCGAAAAAAGTTTGGGGGTCAAACAAGGGCAGGCCGGTCTCGAGCAGCGAGTTTTGGAACGGGGCAAAGTCAATCGCCACACTGAGCAGTTGGGGGATAAGGCCCAATCCGGCCAGAGAGAGGAAGATGAGGCGATGAGGCGATGAGGCGAGGAGGCGATGAAGTGAAGGAAAACTCGGCAAATTCTCGCCTCCCGTGTCCTCGCCTCCTCGCTTCGCAGGGAAGGCTTTGGCCGCCACTGGGGCCAGAAAGACAGCCCAAAACGGCAGGGTTGGCACCAGGAAGCGCGGGCCCCAGGCGTAGCCGCCGTGCCACATAAACCACTTTCCGTAAAGCAGCAGGTGAATCACGATGACGCTCAAGGTCACGATGGCTTCGGGGCGATAGCGTCGAAAAAAGGGCCAAAATCCAACCAGGCTCAATAGAAAAATAGGGCAGTAGAGAAACAAACCACGCCCCGGACTAAAAAGCTGGCCGGCCAACCCCTGCCACAGAAGACCGCTGAAGGTTTCGTTGGGCAGGTAGCCAGTGTTGAAGGGGTCGCCGTAGCGAGAGAGGTTGAAAGCAATCAGGCCCAGGCCGATGGTCAGAATGGGCGCAGAAAAGGCCAGGAGAGCGGGTAAAATGTTGAACGTTAAACGTTGAACGTTCAACAGGTAATACAATAGAAGCAGTCCAAACACCGGCACAAACACGGCCTCGGCGTAGCGGGTGGCGATGTTCCAGCCGAGAAAGAGGCCGGCGAGAAAGGCAGGGAGAAGCGCAGGGGAGCGGGGGAGCGGGGGAGCGGGGGAGCGGTTTATTTCACCTCTGCCCCCCTGCCCCTCTGCCCCTCTGCTGTACTTCAATAGGGCAGAGGCCGCGGCCAGCAAGAGCAGCCCCGAAAAAGGATCGCTGAACAAAGATTTGGCGTAGGGCCAGGCCAGGGTGCTCAGGCCAAAGGTCAGGGCGACGATCAGGCCGGTATTTGAGGCGAAGCCAAGCTGTTGCAAATAAGCCGAAAGGACAACGGCAGTCAAGGCAGTGACAACAGCGTTGAAAAGCAAGCTGGCGCTGACCATGCCCCACCAGGGAATCACCAACCCTAGCCAGGTGAGTGGCAGCAACCCCACTGGGACGCCAATGCCTTTGCGGGAGTAGAGCAGCCCATCCAGCCCAAAGGTGCCCTGCTGTAAATCCATCCAGCGGATTTGCTCGATGTCCAGCGCCCCGCGCCGCACCAGGCTTTCGGCGGTGGCGAACATGGCCAACCCATCGCTGGAGTTGATACGGGGGGTGTAGGTCAGCAGGTAGATGGCGAAAAGGAAGAGGAAAAGGGAGGCGTGAGGCGTGATACGTGAAGCGTGATACGTGATACGTGAAGCGTGCTTCATAAATTAGTTGGCGTTCCGGGGTGAGGTGAGTTGGGGTAGGGCGATATTTAGGGTATGCAAGGAGAGGAGAATAAACTCAAGTCGGTTTGGGCCAAATTCGGCCAGGCTGCCGGCGCACTCGCTCAGAATAGAGGTCAGGGTGGGGTCGAGGTTGGTTTTGGGGAGTTGGTACAGCAGCGCCTGCAATTGGCTGGCCCCTTGCGGCATATCGCTGCGGGCAAAACTTTCGGCGCAGTGACCGGCTAATTCCAGCCAGGCCGCGCAGCCCGGTTGTCTGGCCTGTTTTTGCAGGGCCAGCAGGGCCTGGGCGGCGGCAGTCGAAGGGTTGGCCTGCAACGAGCGCCAGCCCTGCATGTAGTAGCGCTCATCTCCGGCGATGCGGGCCAGGGCCAGGCCAATTTCACCCCGTGAAGTTTCCAATTCTGTCTGGCGCAACAAGGTAAAAATTTCCTCGGTAGCCTGACCGGCTCGTAAGATGCCTAAGGCTGAAGCATAGGTAACGCGCAGCCCATTATGAGGCTCTTGCCTGAATTTGTCCAGAATCAGGGGAATGCTGTCAACATCTCCAAGCATGGCCAGGGCGCGGGCACTGGAGGCTTGGAGTAGATGGTAGCCGGAGAGAAGCAGTTGGCGGAGCGGCTCGACAGCGCGGCGATCACCCAGCCGGCCCAGGGAGCGAATCACGGCAAAGGTCAGTTCTGTGGGCCCTTCAGCCAGCATGGCCATCAGCGCATCCACCAATTCCGGCTCGGCGGGCATCCGGCCAATGGAGTGGACGGCTTCGTAGCGCACGTTGAAGCTGGGGTCCTTGAGTGCTTCGATGAGTTCGCGGCTGCTGAGCGGATTCTTGGCGTCGCCCATGCGGGCAGTGGTGGCCATGCGGGTGATTTCGTCGCCGGCAAAATTGTACAGAATAACCGACTCCAGGGCGCGAAGGGGATTGCCTTGCACAAACAGTCCGGCAAATTTTCTAAAGGGCGTGGCTTCACTGCTTTGCAGTTTAGAAACAACGATGACGCTGGCCGCCAGGAGAATCAAACTCAGGCTAAAGAGGGGGGTGTAGGCGTCGAGCTTGAAAAGGAAAAACTCGGTCTCGAAACCGGCCGCCAGCTCAAGCAACTGGCCGGCCAGCAGTGGGGCGCAGCCGCTGACCAGGCCAAACCAGGCATAATAGATAGCAGTATAGGCCGAACGATGCTCCACCGGCATGGCGTTGACAAACAGATAGCGGGTCCAACTGATTTGCCAGGCCAGGGTGCTGACCCCGGCCACAAAGGCAATGAGCATGGCCAGAGGCATGCTCAAAAAATTGTGGCGCGGCATCAGAAACCAGGCCAGGGGCAGCAGCACCATCAAATTAAGACTGAACAGCATGACCGGCTTGCTGCCGTAGCGGTCGGCGGCCCAGCCCCATAGATAAGAGGGTAGCAGCGCCCCGGTATAGGTGCCGATACTCAGCAGCACCACCTGGCTGTCGTTGAGGCCGACCTGCGCCTTCATAAACAAGGGGATGAAGGAAATTACCGCTGTGCCGCCGATGGTGGCCAGGCCCAGGGCGCTCAGAAAAAAGACAAAGTCTCTGTCTTTCAGGGCTTGCTGCATGCCTTTCAGATGGCTGGAGTGAGAGGGAGTGAAAGGCAGCGGTGAGTCGCCGGGGACGTGGGTGTAACACCAGATGGAAATAAAGCCAAAGCCAATGCCAATGACAATCAAGAGCATAAAGCGGCCCAGGCCGGTCCCCCAACCAATCACATAACTGGCCCCGGCTGTGACCACAATGCTGCTGAAGGTCATATACATATTGCTGAGCGCGCTGTATTTGCCCTGAATCGAGCCGGGGACGGCCTCTTTGCGCCAGGGATAACCCCCCGTTTCGGCGATGGCCCGGCAGGTGGCAAAAGCAAAAATTACCCCACCCACCCACAAAAAAGCGGCCTGAGCGCCAAATTGAACCAGGACAAAGGGGGTCAACAGCAGCAGGGCGATGACAAATTTGCGAATGGTCCAAAAGGTGAGGTAAACCCGTTTGAAACCAAAACGAGCGACAGTGGGCGCAATAAAGGGGGCGATGATGCCGGCAAAGGGAATCAACGAGAGCAGCAGGCCAATTTGGCCGGCGTTGAGTTTTAATTCATCGAGAAAAAGAAGAAAAACTGGCCCGGTAAAGGTGAGCGAAAAAAAAGCCGCGTTCAGCAGGTCGCCGGTCAGCAGCCAGGGCAGGCGGCGAATCTTTTCGACATCGGTGAAAGGGGTGGTCATGGGAATTGCTAGGGCAATACATCCAAACCCATTTGTTTAAAGTGGTGGTCAAAGGCAAAGATACGGTGCGTGCCCAGGCGTTGGGCCACGGCTAACAAGGAGCAGTCGGTGTAGCTCCAGGCTTTATCGTGATACTGTTGGAAGATGTCCCAGGTGGCCCGTTTGTCGTCGTCATTCAAGGGCACGGTAAAAAACGCCTTGCTGGCTTTTAAGTGGCGGCCAAATTCGATGGCATAGCCGGGACCCAGCCTGGCTCTGGTCAAATTCATGGTTTCCACAAAAACATACTCGGTCAAAATGGGCTTGACTCGCCCGGCTAGCGATTTGAAATAGGCGACCGCCCGGGCGTGGTTGTCATCTCTGGCGTAGTTGAGGGCGTGCAGGGCGCTGGTGTCAATCAGTAAGGTACTCATCGGCGGCCTCGGCTACTTTCAAAAGTGATTGGCCGTTGACTGCCTCCACAGGTTCGCCGTAGAGATAGCGGTCAACATTGGCGCTAACATCGGTTGGCCCTTCGACCTCTTGCGCCACCCCAATAGCCTGCCAGATGGGATCTTCGCGCAGGATTTCATCTTGTCGTTTTTGAATGGCTTCATCGAGCAAATCTCGCAAAAGGGCGGCCATGCTTTGGCCGGTAACAAAGGCTTCGGAGCGCAGAAATTCGTATTGATTTTCTTCAAGAGAAATTTGCAGGCGCTGCATAGCTTATGCCTCCCAAGAAAATAGTAGACGGTAGACAGTAAACGGTAGACGGGGAATTACAACTTCCTACCGAGTGTTGTCAACGTCTCTGAGCCTTATGTAATTACATCAGATTATGCAATAGATTGTATATGATGTCAAATAGTTTATAAGATAAATATGATGTAACAACTATTTCATAATAAACAGGTATAGGCGTCCACCGTCAATGTCTTGTTGGTGGGCGGGGGGGCGGTTGTTGAGCCAGCGGGTGAGGGTTTCTTCGGCGGGGGTGGTGACAGCAGCATCGGCGTCGTAAAGCCAGAGGACATCGGTTTGACGGGCAATCGTGTCCAGCAGAGCCGTGGTCTGGGTTTCGACGGATTGGCCGGGCGGAGCGTAGTCATCCAGCATGAAGAGTTGGTAATCGTGGCGCAAATAGGGGTAAAACCAATCGTAAACGGCGTGGCTGTTGAGCAGCAGCGCGCCCTTCACCTGTTCGCCCTGCAGCCGGGTGATCGTAGCGGCGTAGGGGCTTTGCCGCAGGCGCGTATCGAAATAACTGCGACCAAGCTGCCAGCCGGCCGGAACTGCGCCGGCCAACAATAGCGTCACCAAAACTGCCACGCTCCAGGCGCGTACTTTTTCAACACGCGGAGTCACCGCCTGTGGCCAGATAAGCCACAAAAATTCAATGGCCAGAACAATCAGCAAAAAAGTGCGAATGAGCACCGTCGCGGCAAAGAGCCAGCGCTCTTCGGGGAACATGATAAAAAAAAAGTTGGCCTCGACGATATTGGCCAGGCTGAGGATGACGGCATAGAGCACACCGCGCAGGTTGGGTAACAGCAGCGCCATAAAAAAAAGCGGCCAGCCCAACCACTGTGGGCTGTAACCTTTTGACCAGAGCATAAACAAGCACAGGGTAAAGCCGACAAACGCCAGCACAGGGCGGGGAGCGGTCCAATCAAGGCGGCGGGTGTAAAAGTAAGCATAAACCAGACCAAACAGCGCCGTCACCAGCAGCCAGGGGATGCGCGTCGGCGGCGCGTCGCCGGGAGTCCAGCTCAAGTCGCGCATGTCCAGCGGGATGACGCCGTAATCGTAATTGCCGTCAATCAGCGCCCATACCGTTTCCCAGGGCTGGCGCGCTCCGGTGATTTGCTGCGAGCCGAGGATGAGCGCCGGGTTCATCAAATAAAAAGGCAGCGCGATCACGATGACCGTTACCAGAAAGATGGCGAGATAGAGGGCGATGCGAGGGAGATCGAAGGGAATGGTGAATGATGAATGGCGAATAGCGAATGGCGAATAATTTGAAGATGGGCTGGGCGAATGTCTTCTAATTTCTAATTTCTTATTTCTTATTTCTACTTCGTACCGCTGCTTTGATAGCTGCTGAATGGCAACCGGCAAGAGGATGAGCGGAATCAGTTTTATCATAAAGCCGATGCCGGTAAAAAAGGCGCTGAGGTAGGGTCGCTTTTGCAGCAGCAGATACAGACTGAGCAGGAAGAAAAACAATGGGTAGCTCTCAAACCAGCCGGTCAGAGTGTAAACCGGCACAAACAGGGTGGCGTAAATCCAGCAGACGCGGATGGGAAAATTAGAGATTGGAGACATCGTACCCTTGTGGTATTGGAGATTGGAGATTGATGGGTTTTCATTAGCAGGATTGTCATTAACTACTCTGTTCTTCGCCTCCTCGCCTCTTCGCCTCTTCGCCTCTTCGATCTTCAGGGCGAACAGGTATAGCAGCACAAAGTTGCCAATTTCAAACAGCAGAAAAAAACCGCCCAGGAGCAGGGTGAACCACAAGTTGGGAAAGGTCCACGGCGGCAGCAGGGTGCTGAGTTGATAGATGGCAATCATCACGCCGGGAAAGAGGGGGGGATAGGTGGTCCAGAGGTTGTGGTAAGGATAGTAACCCTGGCGGGTTAGCTCAGCGAAGGAGCGGTACCAATAAAAATCGGAGAAGTCGAGCACAAGGCCGCCGGGCCGGAACGCCGCCAGCGCCAGCACGCGAAAGGTGACAAACAGGATCAGGAGCAAAATAAAATCGCTGTGGCGTTGATAGAGGGCTGGAAGCGCAGCCAGGCCAAATCTAGACTTGGGCAGGGTTGACATGCTCAGCTTTCCACACTGACCGCCGATTTGACCCCAGCCGCTTCCTCGGTCTCCGGGGTTTTGCTGCTCAGGCTGAGGGCGCGTGAAAAACCAAAAATATAGGTGATCAAACCGCTGACCGGGATAAAAGACCACAGACTGATAAACCGGACCAGGAGCGCGGTCAAACTGCTGTCGGCGGTGGAGACGCTCAGCAGGGTTAGCACGCTGATAACGCCCGCTTCAAACTGGCCCAACGCGCCGGGCATGAGCGGCACAATCGTCGCCAGCACGCCAACCATCGAGCTGACCAGGCTGACGCTGAACGGGACGTGAAGGTTCAGGCTAAACAAAACCAGGTGAACAATCAACGCATCCAACAGCCAGATGCCAAAACTTTCGGCCACAATCGCCGCCAGCGCCAGCGGTTTCTGGGCCAAATCGCGCACCCCGTGGACCAGGGCAAAACCGAAATCAACCACTTTTTCATAAAAAGGTCTGACAACCTGGGGGATGCGTCGCCAGAGCCAGCCGGGTTGGCGCAGCCAGCCTTCGAGACTGGGGATGGCCAGCAAACCGACCAACCCCAGCACCAGCAGTACCCCGGTAACCACCATCAACTGCAACACTTCCGAGGGAACGCGGCCCGGCAGCGCCAAGAGCGCGCCAATCAGCGCCAGCACCAGCACCGCAAAGACATCCAAGGCTCGTTCCGCCGCCAATGACGCTACCCCTTGCGAGATCGGAATTTTGTGATCCTGCTTGAGCATGGTCACCCGGCCAATATCGCCGGCGCGAGCGGGCAGAATCGAGCTGATAAACAGGCCGGCAGTCAGCAAGGTTTGAGCGTACAGGGTCGGAACAGGCCGGTCCATTGTGCTTAAAATATGCTGCCAGCGTAGTCCCCTGGCTACAATGCTGAGGTAAAAAGTGATAAAGGCCAGCAGCAGCCACCACCCGTTCACCCGTAAAAGGGTATCAAGGCTGATGTCAATTTTGCCCAGCCGCAGCAGCCCCAAAACGGTGACTGCACTAAGGACGGCAATAATGATCAGGTGTGCGTATTTTTTCATGGCCCCAACACTTCTTTTTGATACCAGGCCCACAGGCGGGCCAGTCCGTCGGCTACCGGCGTCTGCGGGTTGTAATCTAGCAAGCGGCGGGCCTTGTCAATATTGGCAAAGGTAACTTTGGGTTCGCTGGCCGGCGCGGGCGGCGTGGACAGCACCGCCTTTTTGCCCACCAAATCCTCGATAATCTCGACAAAGTCGGCCATCAGCACCGGCTCTCCCCGGCCCAGGTTGATGACCTCATAGCCCAGCGGCCGTTCCAGCGCGGCGATGATCCCGCTGACTATATCGTCCACATACGTCCAATCCCGTTTTAGCTGGCCGGCATCGAACAGTTTTATTTCCTGGCCTTTCACAATTCGGTCGGTGACCATGAAGGGCATCATATCGGGCCGCCCGCGCGGACCATAGACGCTGAAAAAGCGCAGCGCGGTAAAATTGAGCCGGTGCAGATTGAAATAAGTGTAGCCCATCACCTCGGCGGCTTTTTTGCTGGCCGGGTAAGGGGCCAGGGGCAGGTTGCAGGGATCGGTTTCGATAAAGGGAAGCTGGGTGGTGTTGCCGTAAACGGAAGAGGTGGAAGCAAAGACAAAAATCTCGGTCCCGTTCTGCCGGGCCGCTTCCAGTAGATTGACCGTCGCCACCAGGTTTACCTCGGTGTAGAGTTTGGCCCGCCCAATCGAATAGCGTACGCCGCCGTAGGCGCCGAGGTGAGCCACCGCTCGCGGTTGGTATTGAGCGAAGATGCGTTCCATCGCGTCGGCATCACCAATATCGTTTTCGTATAATGACAAATTATGATGACTTTGAAAAGATAAAATATTGGCGCGTTTGCGAGCCGGGTCGTAGTAATCGTTGAAATTATCAACCGCTACCACCTGCTCACCGCGCCGGAGGAGCGTTTCGGTTAAATTGCTGCCAATAAATCCGGCTGCGCCGGTGACAAGAATGGTCAAGAAAAAACTCCTAAAAACAGTAAACAGTAATCAGTAGTCAGTAATCAGTAGTCAGTAGTCAGACCGCTACTCTGCAACATGCTACCTTGCAACTTGCAACCTGCTACCCTGCTACCTGCTACCCTGCTACCTGCCCCAACACGTAGCGATGATGCGCCCAGATGGTTTTGAGCTGCCAGGGCAGGGGAGCGTGATCGAGCCAGGCGTATTTCATCACCCGCTCCCGTAAATCGGGCTGCTCGCCCAGGTAATAGGCCATGGTGTTCCAGGTCCAACCCGCGCCGGTGAACTGGGCGTCGAGCTTTTTGCTCTTGATGCCCAGCCGCTTGAGCACTTCGGCGGCGGGCATGACCGTATCGGGCCAGGGAGGGACATCGAGCACGCCTTCGTCAATAAAGGTGACGCCGGCAGCGCGGAGCGTCTGTTTGATCCGGCCCATGTGGACCCATTTTTCATCAACGGTGGGGAAAAAATCGCGGTCAATCACATACTTGCGCAGCAGATAGCCCACCTGCAAATTGTTGGGCATAGCCACAAAGACCAGCTTGCGCGAAACCCTGACCAACTCTTTGAGCAGCGCTTCGGCGTTGGGCAGATACCACAGCCCGGCCCACTCCCAGGCCAGGTCGAAACTGTGGTCGTCAAAGGGCAGCCGGGTGAAATCCTCGTGGTGGATAAAGGTGGCCGGCAGGTTGAGCCGCTGCCAGATGGCCTTGACTCCGGCCAGCCGCTCGGCGTGGTTGTCAACCAGGGTGACGGCGCAGCCCCGCTCGGCCAGGCGCACCGAATTGATCCCGCTGACGCCGGCCATGCCGTACAACGGCGCTTCCAGCACGCTGGTCAGGCGGTGCGCGTCCACTAGCTTGTCCAGGTAATCGTTGAGCACAAAGCGCTCGTAAACGACTCCCAGCCCTTCATTCCAGTCGGTGAGATACTTTTTCCAGACGGGTTCGGTCATGGTCTTCATCGGGTTATCAAGCGGTTACTTTGCAACAATTGTTAGAATCGCGCAAATCTATCTCCTGTCGAGATTGAAAGAATGCTTCTGGCTTTAGCCTGGCTTGAGGGATGAAACTAACGGACAGTTCAAAAAGGGTTAGTGATTGTCCAAAATAAGTTCCCCCAAGTTCCTACGAGTTCCTTCAGGTCCCTGGGAACTCGTAGGAACACAAAACGGGAAGTAAATTTTAGACGTTTACTTAGGGCTGACGCCCATCTGGGTCAGCACAGCTTGATAAAGCGGCGCTGCCGGATCAACCAGATGATCGAGAATAGAAAAATGATTAGCCTGGGGCGCAACAATGTGAGTGATAGAAATTTGAGGCGACCACGCCTTGACCAAATCCTGGCTCTGAGCCAGATACTCTTCGCTCTCGGTTCCGCCGACGGCCACAATTAAAGGGCTTTTGGAGGTGGGTGTAAGGAAAATCGGGCTGTTGCGGCGGGCCATGACCTCATCCAACTTTAAATCTTCATTGACGTAACACAACTGGATCGGGATAAGATTGAACAGTCCACTGATGGCGCAGCCGCCCTTGACCAAATTGACCGGCAAATCGGCGGCCAGAGCGGACCAATCCGTGGCAAGCAGCAGGGCCACCAGATGCCCGCCAGCCGAGTGCCCGGAGAGGTAAATTTGGCCAGGATTGCCGTTGTAGGCGGCAATATTTTGATACAGCCAAACCACGGCCCGCCGGCACGATGCCGCCAACTCATCCATCGTAACCTGGGGCGTCAGCGGATAATTGAGGGCGACATAGGTGATGTTATGGGGCTGGGTAAATCCTCCGGCGATAAAGTGAAATAGCCCCTTGTCCAGCGAGCGCCAATAGCCGCCGTGAATAAAAACCTGGACCGGGGCATTAGGTTGGCTGGCGGGAAAGATGTCCAGAATTTCGCGCGGATGCGGTCCATAAGCAAGGTCGGCGTGGAAATGGACATGCCGGCGCAGGGCTTCGCTGTCTCGCTCCCAGTCTTGCATCATCTGCTCAAATTGGGGGACTTTGGCCCGGTTGTTGTACTGGCTGTCTAAAGCGGCTTGATCGTAATTTTTATAAATGGCCATGCTTCACTTCCTCTCCCTCGACCCTATCCGCCGGTCGAGTGGCCTGTTCCAGGTTCCATAGCCAAGCTAAGGCTTGCGCGGCGTTCTGCCCGCACATCTCGGCCTCGGGCCGCAGCCGGACACACACCGCCGCACGTGGGCGTGCTGGCTCCTCAAATTTGGATCTACTGAGTATACCCATTTACCACAGTGGCGCAAAGATTTATCAAAAATTGACGGACACTCGGAGAGAAATGGGGATTGACAATTATTTTCATATATGATAGAATGATGAAAATAATTTTCATCTCTTCTCGTTTCCATTCATAAAAAATGAAAAATCAAACTAACCACGAGCGTGGTTCACTATCGGTTATTTCAGATGCGCTGCCAAAACTAAACGGGGCAGCTCAGAAGGTGGCGGAGTTCATTCTCAACTCGCCGCAAGAGACAATCAATCTAACCATTACTGAGTTAGCCGTGCGGGCGGGCGTGAGCGAGGCCAGCATCTCCCGGTTTGCCCGATCACTGGGTTACTCTGGTTTTCACGCGCTCAAGATTCGCCTGGCCGAAGATATTGTCTCGCCGATGATGATCGTCCATGAAGACCTGATGCCGGATGACGGGCCAGCTACCGCCGTGCAAAAAGCGATGACGGTGGGCCTGCGTTCGCTGGAGGATACCATGCGTATCCTGGAGATGCCGGTGCTGGAAGCGGCCATCCTAGCCCTGTGCAATGCCCGCCAAATTGAACTGTTTGCCTCAGGTAACTCAATCCCGATAGCCATGGATCTCAATTTCCGCCTGACGAAGATTGGGCTGAGTAGCCGCTTTTCGGTTGACCCCACCATGCAGGAAATGTATGCCAGCCTGACCTCCCCCGAAGATGTAGCGGTGGGCATCTCGCACACAGGCAGTTCCAAAGATACCGTCTATGCCCTGGAACTGGCTAAACAACGCGGAGCGCAGACGATCTGTATTACGAATCATTCTGACTCGCCTCTGACCCGTTACGGCGATTTTTGTTTGTTCACCTCCACGCGGGTCAGCCACTTTGGCGAGGAAAGGATGGCCTCCAACCTGGCTACATTGGCGCTGACAGAAGCTCTCTATGTGGGCATCTGTGTCGCGCGTTCCGACGCTTCGGTGCAGGCTGTCTCCAAAACGCTCAGGGCGACCGAGCATCGCAAGTACTGAGTTTAGAAAACAGAAAAAGAGGAGGTGAAGACCGGCGGATAAAGCACAGGTAAAGTAGGACAAAAGAAAGGGAAGTTGCCATGCCCTATTGGCGCAGGCGCAGATTTGTTTTAGAAATTCTGTTTACAATTTACACAAAGGAGAGTAGACCATGAACAAGGGAGTTATTAGCTTATTCCTGGCGCTGGTTATGTTAGCTGCCATAGCAACCGGTTGTGCCTCGGCGGTTCCACCGAATGCACCCGCCGCCGAAGCCCCAGCGGCGACCGAGGAACCTGCTGCGGCCGCCCCCGTCGCTACGGAGGAACCTGCTGCCGAAGCTCCCGCAGCCACCGAAGAACCGGCTGCCGAGGCTCCGGCGGCTACAGAGGAAGCTGCTGCTGAAGCGGCGGCGGCACCGGCAGGGGAGCCGGTCACACTGGAGTTTACGCAGTGGTGGGAACCGGAACTGCCAGCCGGGGAATTCAGAGCCTTGATGGATGAGTTTGAAGCGCAGAACCCCGGCATTAAAGTGGAGTTAATCAGCGGACCATACGCCTCGACCAAAGAGCAGGTGGTGGCCGGGGCCGCCGCTGGAACGATGTCGGATGTGGTCGGACTGGATGGGGCCTGGGTCAGCGATTTTGTCAAGCAAGGCTCGATTGCCAACTTGAGTGACCTGATGAGCCAGGCCGGTTATGATGACAGCGAGTTGGCCTCCCAGATCCAACTGAACGGTTCGACCTATATGATTCCGGTGGTCAACTTTGTGTACCCGGTCTTTGTCAATCTGGACTTGATGGAGAAGGCGGGCATTGCCAATCCACCCGCCTCGCGGACTGAATTTGCCGACGCCGCCACCAAGTTGACCGACGCCGAGAACAACGTCTATGGCTGGGTGCTGCCCTTGTCAATGGAACAACCGAATGGCATCCAGAATGATGTGATGTCGTGGGTCTGGGCCTCGGGCGGCAGTATGATGAAGGATGGACAGCCGGACTTGACTAATGAGGATGTGCGCAACGCGATGGAGTACATCAAGGGCTTGTATGATGCCGGTGTCATCGCTCCGGGTTCATTCTCGATGAAAGAGCAGGACAAGGTGGAAGAGTTCACCAACGGCCGGGTCGGGATGATGGTTGACTCCCTGGCCCACATCAACCTGATCCGGGAGCGAAACCCGGAGTTGAACTTTGCCATCACCGCGCTGCCGGCCAAGGATGATTACACCGGGAAACGGGGCTTGCCGTATGCCTCGTGGGGGATTGGGATTTCGGCGACGAGCGAGCATCAAGCCGAAGCCTGGAAGCTGGTTCAATTCCTGATGAGCGCCGAGACGAACTCGAAGCTGTCCTCGATTGCCAATGCCTTCCCCGGTAATGTCAATTCGACGCCTGATTTTGTCCAGACGGATGAGTTGTTTGGGGCGGCCTTTGAGGTTTTCCAGGCCGGCTATCTGGCCAACGAGTTTGTCGGCCTGCCGGTAGCGGAAGAGTTGATGCGCTTGTTTGATGAGCAGTTCCAACTCTATCTGGATGGCAGCCAGTCGCTCGATGACGCTCTCAATAACGCCCAGGCAGCCTGGATGGAGAATTTCCAATAGCACTGGCACGGATTTCCTGTTATGATATAGAGATTGCAAGGTAATACTGCCTTGCAATCTCCAACTAAGTCAGTTTCCCAATCAGGCTCATGTCATTTCGAGACCGAAGGTCGAGAAATCTCCAGGGCATAACAGGCAAAAGTAAGGTCTTGGGGATTTCTCCCTTCGGTCGAAATGACAGGTCTAAGCAGTTATAAAAAAGGAAAGTCCCCGATGTTAGCGGATAACTACATTTCGACCCGTTCAAAGAACCGAACGTGGCGAAGAGCGGCAAAAGGGTTTATTCCCTTTGCTTATTTGTCACCGACGATACTTTTGTTAGCTGTATTATCGCTCTTGCCCATCGCTATGGTTTTCAATTATTCCTTGATGAACAATGTCATCATGGAAAAAAATCCGACTTTTGTGGGCATGGCAAATTATGTAAAACTTATCAGCGATAGGGTTTTTCAGCAAGCCATTTTAAATACGCTGTACTTTACCGTCATGAGCGTTGTTTTTCACCTGATTCTGGGGTTGACGTTTGCCATGCTTTTGAACACCAAGATCATCTCCCCAGGGATCAGAGGGCTTTTCCGGGTTGTCTACGTTCTGCCCTGGGTCTTTACGGCGACGATCATCGCGGTGCTGTGGCGGCTGATGCTGAATCCAAACGGCATCATCAATTATCTATTGGTTTGGTCAGACCTGGTCAGCGGAAAAATCGAATGGCTCAGTTCCAAACAGGTGGCCTTGCATGCGGTTACATTTATTAATATTTGGGCGGGTTATCCCTTCTATATGGTCAGCTTACTGGCTGGCCTGCAAGGAATTCCCGACCAACTCTATGAGGCCGGCACTATTGATGGGGCCAATAAACGCCAGCTTTTTCGATATATTACCCTGCCGCAACTGAAACCGATTATCCTCAGCCTGGCTATGCTCGATTTTATCTGGACCATGCACCAATTCACCTTGATCTGGATGACTACGGGCGGTGGCCCGCTCCGGGTTACGGAGATGCTAAGCACGTTTACCTATAAACTGGCCTTTAGTTCCTACAAGTTTTCGATGGCCTCAACCAGCGCCTTTATTATTTTGGCCTTGTCAATGTTTGTGGCCCTGTTCTATGTTAGAAATCAGAGAGCCAGCGATGAATAACGTGTTGTCTAAACCTGTCAAAACCGGAATGGCGAGGGCATTGGTGATCATTGCGCTTTTGCTTGGCGCTGTCTATGCCGGCTTCCCCATCTTGTGGATGATTGCCTCCTCGTTTAAGTCCAATACCGAAATCTTTGCTTACCCGCCAACTCTTATTACGGAATCATTTTCTTTTAATGCCTACCAAGTCGTGCTCACCAATCCGGAAAAGGTGCGTTTCTTTATCAACAGCTATTTGGTTTCAATATTAGTGACTATCTTTACCCTTATCGTGGGTACTTTGGCCGGATACAGCTTTAGTAGATATGACTTCTTTTTTAAGAAACCGCTGAACATGCTCATTATCAGCGTCCAGGCGGTGCCGCCCATTACGCTGCTGATTCCTTATTTCAGCCTGATCGTGACGCTCAAGCTGTACAATACCTATGCCGCTTTGGTGCTGACCTACATGGTCTTTACGCTGCCCTACGCCATCATTATGATGACCGGTTATTTCAATACCTTGCCCAAGGAATTAGATGAGGCCGTTATGATAGATGGCGGAAGTCGGGTTATTGCGCTCTGGCGAGTGCTTGTACCGATTTCTTTACCCGGAATTGTGGCTACGGGTATCTACACCTTTATGCAAGCGTGGAACGAATTTCTCTTTGCGCTGACCTTGACCAAAACGACCGATATGCGCACCGTTCCCGTCGGCATTCAAATGCTGATGGGGCAGCACTCCTATGAATGGAATGAAATGATGGCCATGAGTGTGCTGGGTTGTCTACCGGTCTTGATCCTATATCTATTTTTCCAACGTTACTTTATGGCAGGCATGACCGCAGGTTCCGTTAAAGGATAAGCATACCTCGAACTTGCTTGACCTTATAAATAAACATAATTACAAAAAATGGAGATCCCCTGATGTTAATGAACATGAAAGAGTTGTTGGCGGTAGCCCATAAAAACCATTTCGCGGTGCCGGCTTTTAACACGAGCAGTAATATGATACTCAATGGGGTGATTGAAGCTTCTGAGGAAAAGTTCTCGCCCCTTATCATTGCCATTCATCCTGATGAGTTGGCTTTTGTTCGTCCTTCCTTTGTAAAGGCGGCCATCGAGGAGGCCATCAAGACCCCCATTCCAGTTTGCATCCATTTGGATCACGGCTCGACGTTGGATCAGATTATGGCAGCCATCCGCTGCGGCTTCACCTCGGTGATGATGGATGCATCCCTGTTGCCGCTTGAGCAAAATATCGCCATTTGTAAAAAGGTCGTGGAACTGGCTCACGCGGTCAATGTTTCGGTGGAAGGTGAGTTAGGTACCATCGGCACCACCGGTCCCGAAGCGGAAGCCGGTACGGAAGAAATTATCTATGTCAATCCCGATGATGTGGTAACTTTTGTTGAGGGCACAGGGGTGGATACATTGGCCGTGGCGATTGGGACGGCGCATGGTATTTATCCCAAAGACAAGAAGCCTGAATTGAAACTGGACTTGCTGAAAGAAATCACCTCCAAAGTAGATATTCCGTTGGTGCTGCATGGCGGTTCGGCTAACCCTGATGAGGAAATTGCCATGGCGGTTAAACTGGGGATCAATAAGATCAACATTTCCGCTGATATCAAGCATGCTTTTTACCAGAAGTGCCGGGAAGTGCTGGCAGACCCTGTAATTAGGGAGCCAAATTCAATTTACCCGCCTTGCATTAAAGCCATGAAAAAAGTTGCTCACCATAAAATTGACCTTTTTGATGCCGCCGGTAAAGCTGCCCTGTATCAGTGCGCGCATTAGCCCGAAGCATGAATTGGTAGCAGAATCAAAGGCTAAGGCTAAGGCTGAGGCCAAGATTAATCTCATTGCCTTAGCCTCAGCCTTGCGAGGTGAATAGTTACGATTTATGAAAGAAAAAATTGCCCTGGGCTTTGGCGACAACATTGATTATGAGATTGTCTGGAATTCTAAGGTTATTGAAACCCTGATCAGCCAGTATGGCATCCACAAGGACGAGTTGGGTATTGACCGAGTTATCAATGGCGAACGCGATCTGGTTATCTCGATCCTGAGTTTCTTAAAGTCCGGTACCGGCGGCGAACGAATTGTCGCCTCGTCGGCCATCCTTGAGGATTTTTCGCAGCATTTTGAAAAAAAGATTACGCTCGGCGGGACGCCTGTGCGCGCGGCCGTCGCCATGCGGAAACTCGGCTATACCTCGGCGCTTCACCTTGTCACCCTCAATGACGATGTGCGTCGCCTCATTCCGCGGGATAGCCCCTATGTTTGCAGCAATACAAAAGACAGCTTGCATCCGCACTTGATTGTGCAATTTGGCAAAGATACCTGTGTGCAAGCCAACGATATTGACATCTGCGCCAGCCAGGCCAACCGTATTATCTACCATAATGATGATGACAATATCGCCATGAATCTGAATGAGGACTTTTCCAACCTGATCACAGAGGCAAAGGTATTTTTGCTTTCAGGCTTCAATGCCATGAAGAGCGAGGCCCTCCTGACCGATAGGCTGGCATCTCTGTTAAGAATCATGGCCAAACTCCCCCCAGATGCCCTGGTCTATTATGAAGACGCGGGTTATTATGAGCCGAGGTTTCGTCAATTGATTTTTTATACGTTAGAGAAAAAGATTAATATTGTCAGCCTCAATGAGGACGAACTTCAAACCCAACTCGGTAGAAGACTGGATTTGCTCAATGCCTTTCAGATCAAAGAAGCGTTGGTGGACCTACAAAAACTCATTCCTGTCCCGGTCATTGTTGTCCATACCAGGTATTGGGCGCTGGCCTATAGCGCTTCGCATCCCGTCGGGGATGGCGAAAACGCGGCGAGTTTTGCGAAGGCCCTCAAAGGGGGTATTACGATGGCCACAACCCGCTTCTGTTATGGAGATGATTTCACCGTAGAAAATTACAAAGAAATTGAAACTCTTTCTCCTAACCAGGAGGGGGCGCTATTTGCCGAGGCGTTAAACAAGCTGCTGGGCCATAAAATATGTTGTCTGCCGGTCGCCCATGTTGAACCGTCAAGTGCTACCACGGTTGGTCTTGGCGATGCCTTTGTGGGCGGATTCCTGCCTGCGCTTTTAAGCTGAGCGTGAGCCGCCGATAAGCATAATTTCAGAGGGGACTGGCCAGAGTTTACGCTGTAAATAATAAAAGGCCGCTCATGCTGCATGAGCGGCCTTTTTGTCAACATTAATCTCGATGGCGGTCTGGGGTTAAACCAGCTTGGCCAGATCTTCGGCGGCGCGTTTCATATCCAGGAAAATAAGACCCAATTTGGCATCGCCGCGAGCCAGGGCGGTCAAAACCGCTTCTTCACCAATAGACATAAGGATAACATACCCTTTGTTACCCCGAATATAAACCTGATCCAAAATACCGCGCCCTAATTCTGCCGCAATTCGTTCACCCAGGGACAGCATCGCCGCCGACATCGCCGAAACGCGGTCTTCCTCAACATCGGCTGGGAGCGAAGAGGCCATAATTAACCCGTCCACACTTACTACAGCCGAAGCCTCGATGTCGGCGGTGCCGGCCTGCAAATCTCTCAGACGGGCTATCATTTGCTCAGTACGAGATGCCATTGTTGTCGTTTTCTCCTTTCAAACAGGTGGTTATCAACCCTGGCGTCATAATAGCATAAGAAAAAATTCGTGTCAATGTAGTTGTTAAGTTATGGTTAATTGGCAAACTTACATAAAATTGTAAAAGCGCCGCTTTAAAATAGCCCAGGTGGGTTAAAAAAGTTAAGAAAAACCTCAAGAGCGGTTATCATCCCTAAAAATATCGCTTATGGTTAAGTCGGTGGGGCGGAAAAAGTGACTTAAAAAATTGTTACTCTGATATACCAAAAAGTGAGCGCACTGGCGAGGCGATATTCATCCGTGTGACTTGCTCAGGCATGTCATTGCGAGGCCATAGGCCGAAGCAATCTCCACCACAACTTGGGGATTGCTTCGCTTCGCTCGCAATGACACCTGAGTATCACCCGTTTGAAAAATAGGGTCTTTTTTCCCAAAAAATAAGCCGTTTGCCAATAGTCACAACCGGGGGAATTTTGTATATTATATAGTGCAATAGGGGTATTTTGGATAGCGGTAGTTAAGAATGTATAGCTATCCTAAATTCCCCAAAAGCAACTTTCTTTTCAAACTCTGGCCAGAGTTTTCCCAACCATCCAAGTTACAATCTATCAAACCCAAAGGAGGATTTTTCGATGAAGAAATTTGTCAATGCCTTAAGTCTCATCACCTTGCTGGCGTTAATCTTAACGTTAGCGCCTGGGGCAGTGTTGGCTCAGGAGGCTGCCTGTGAGTCTGATGTGGTGGTACAGGGTGATGACTGGTTATCAAAGATCGCCGATAAGTTTCTGGGCGACCCCTTGGCGTTCCCGGCCATTGTCGAGGCGACCAATGCGATGGCGGCCAGCGATAGCAGCTACGCCACAATTAAAGACGCCAATGTGATTGAAGTGGGCTGGAAGCTGTGCATCCCCAGCAGCGCGGAAGCAACAGCGGCGCTGGCCGTTGAGTCTGGCTCTGCCTTCTGGGCCGAAGCCGGCAAGCCCTATGCCGGTGTGACCATCCGCGGTATCTCCGAAAGCACTCCGCCTTCACGCTATGCCGCCGAAGTGCTGGCCCCTGCGTTTGAAAAGGAAACCGGGATCAAGGTTGAGTTTGAAGTCACTTCCTGGGACCAGATGTATGATAAACCCATCAAGGACATGCAAGCCAACACCGGCATCTATGACTTCATTTATATTGAGCAGGACATCATCTACAGCTACCTGGCTCAGAACTTCTTGGTCAACTTGACCCAGATGCTCAATGAAAAGCCGGAATTGAAGTCGCCCGACTTTGACATTGCCAATTTTACCTCCTTCATTGACAACTTCAAGGATGCCAATGGTGATGTTTACGGCGTGCCGATGGAAGCCTTTGTGAAGATTATGCTCTATCGCAAAGACCTCTTTGAGAACCCAGACATCCAGGCTGCTTTCAAAGAGCAATACGGCTATGACCTGGCCCCGGCCACTACCTTCCAGCAGTACCAGGATATTGCCGACTTCTTTACCGAGTACGGCAAGGCCAACAACATGGAGTTGTGGGGCACGACCGTCCAGGGCACAACCGGCCATGCCGCCTCTTTCTATGAATACTATGAAAGCATCGCCCCCAGCTTTGGCCTGTACAACTGGGGTATTAAAGATGTTGGCGGCGGCAGCTACAAAGCCTGTGTGGCCAACGGCGGCGAAATGAACAGCGATCTGGCCAAGCAAGCCCTGGCCTGGTGGGCCGGCTTGCTGAAGGACGCCCCACCCGAAGCTACCAGCAGCACCTGGGATGAAGTCGCGGCGACCTTTGCCGCCGGCCGGGCCGCGCAAGGCTGGGTTTACGGCGAAAATG
The DNA here is from genome assembly GCA_015075405.1 of Anaerolineales bacterium. Taxonomy (GTDB): domain Bacteria; phylum Chloroflexota; class Anaerolineae; order 4572-78; family J111; genus DSQQ01. Next base: position 144,109 of record JABTUK010000005.1, on the reverse strand, counting down.
CGGCCTGGATTGCCACCGATGCAACCCGCTCCAAAGTGGTTGGCAATGTCGGCGTGGCCTTGCCCCCCACCGGCGAAGGCGTGATGGATGCAGCCAAGGCTGGTACGGGCTATATCGGCTACTATGACGGCGGCGCCTTTGGTATCCCCTATTCCTCCAAGAATAAGGAAGCCGCGCTGCTCTGGTTGGAGTATATCGGCCAGCCTTCAGTTCAGGCTCAATGGGCCACTGCTGGCTCGCGCATTGTCATGAACGCCACCTTTGACGATCCACTGGTCAAGGCTCAAGATGCTCGCACGGATGGTTACTATACCTTACTCAAGGAGCAAGGCCCGCTCTTCCGCGGCGCGCCGCCCTTCCCCTTCCACGCTCAGGTGCAGTCAACCGTTGCGCCTTTCATCTGGAAGACCCTCAGCGGTGAATTACAGGCGGCCGATGCGCTCGATCAGGCCTGCGCCGCAGCCGAAACAGAGATGACCAATCTGGGTTACAGTAAGTAATCGTCCAAAAATAAAGTTTCCTACCCAGTTTTTTGCTTCATAAAGACCTTACAGGTTTTCGCGCAGCGTGCCTGTAAGGTCTGGATTAAGTAACCCTTAAGGATCTCCGCGATGAAGTCTACGCGTACGGGGTGGGGGTTGTTAACCCCCACCCTCATCATCTTAGGTATTACCGGGATTCTTCCCTTTATCTACGTTATCTATGTTGGTTTCTTTGACTGGAACGTTTTTGCCGCTCAAAAGGGATTGCATTTTACCTGGGCCAACAATTATCGTCGGCTGGTGTTTGACCCCGATTTTCTGGGCGCGTTGTGGCGCACCTTGCTTTTTACCTTTTGGACGGTAACCAGTGAGCTTATTTTGGGCTTTGCCCTGGCCCAATCGTTGACCCGTGAATTTCCCGGCAAGGGTTTCTTTCGCACCGTTCACGCCCTCCCGTTGATGGTTGCCCCCATCGCCGTGGGAGCAACATGGCGGCTGTTGACCATTCCCGGTTTAGGGCTGCTGCCAACCTACCTGAATTGGTGGTTTGGCATTGACTACCGGATTGGCAACTTTGCCAATCAAGCTTTTTTGACCGTAATCCTGATGGATATCTGGCACTGGACACCCTTTGTCACCCTGACCTTGTTGGCCGGACTAACCACCATCCCTAAAGAACCGCTCGAACAAGCCCTGGTGGATGGGGCTAATCGCTGGCAGGTTTTCCGCTATCTGACCATCCCCATGATGATGCCGGTCATCCTGACCACCGTTTTTATCCGGATTATGGACGCGCTGCGCATTGTGGACGAAGTCTGGATGTTGACCGGCGGCGGCCCAGGCGACGCCACCCGCTTTATTGGGCTGCACATCTGGCGGGTCGTCTTCCCTAAAACCGACTATGGCTACGGCTCGGCTACCTCACTGTTGACACTCTATTTTACGCTGGTGCTTTGCTGGCTGCTCTTTATCGCTATTGGCCAGAACAGTAAGCAAGGTAACTCTTCCTGAGGCGGACTCCTATGGCATCAAAACCGTTCCATAAAATCCTCGGCTGGGCCGGCACCTATATCACCTGGATTGTTGCCACCATTTTGGTCCTGTTCCCCATCTATTGGATGTTTGTCATTTCCGCCCGCAGCCGGGTGGAGCTGTTTGGTTCGACCTCGATTATCCAAACCACATTTTTTGCCGAGAATTACACCAAACCGTTAAGCAACCCGGTTTTCCAGCGTTACATGCTCAATTCACTCATTGTCGCCACCTCGAATGCCATTCTGGTGGCTGTGCTGGCCCTGCTGGCAACATATGCTCTATCGCGCTGGCGGCTAAAAGGCAGCGACAGCATCTTCTTCTGGACTATCACCAACCGTATGGCTCCCCCGGCTGCCTTTTTGCTGCCCATCTTTCTGATGTTTACACGGGTGTTTAGAATAGGCGACTTTAGTTTGTTTGACACCCGCACCGGTCTGATTCTACTTTACTGCGTCTTCAATTTGCCGTTTGCCATCTGGCTGATGAAAGGTATCATGGACGGCATTCCGGTTGAATTAGACGAAGCCGCCTTTGTAGATGGGGCCAGTACCTGGGATGTCCTGTTAAAAATTATCACCCCCCTGGCTGCCCCTGGCCTGGCCATTACGGCCATTCTCAGTTGGGTTTTTGCCTGGAACGAGTACCTCTTTGCCGCCACTCTGACCAGCGTCGAGGCCCGCACCATCACCACCGGCCTGGCCGAATTTGTCACCGTAACAGGCACCAACTGGGGCGAAATGGCCGCCGTAGCCGTGTTATCATTGATTCCGGCGCTGATTTTTCTATCGCTGGTGCAAAAGTACATCGTCATGGGGTTGACCTTTGGGGCGGTAAAGGAATAGCAATTATGGCACAACAGTTGACCGAGTCGGCCAAACCGGCCGATACTAGCCCTCAGGAAGTTTCCCCCGTCGCTCCGCCTGTGGTCAAAACGGGCCGGAAAGGATTTTTACCCTTTCGCACCAACACCTGGGACCGCTTTTTTGTCAGCGTGCTCTGTTATGTGGCGATTAGCTTGCTGTGGATGCGTTTTGTTGAACCTTATCTCTTTCCGCACAACATCTGGATTGCCGTTATCCTTTCAATCCTGCTAGGAGCGTACATTATTCGCCGGGGATAAAGCATGGGTTCGTCTTGCGTCATCCGTGTTCCGTTTATTTCACGGAAGACGCAACACGCAAGACGTTTTAAGACTAGCGCACAGGCATAACTATGGATCAATCTAAATATGTCATTGGCATGGATTTTGGCACTGAATCCGGTCGGGTGGTTTTGTTCGATTTAGCCGATGGTCGAGAGGTGGCTTCGGCTATTTCTGTATACGCCCATGGGGTGATAGAGGAGCGGTTGCCCGGCAGCGGGGTAAAATTAGAACCGGACTGGGCCTTGCAAGACCCGCATGATTATCTGCTCGTCTTGCAGCAAGCCGTGCCCAAAGTAATCAAGGAAAGCGGCGTTGACCCGACCCAAATTGTGGGCCTGGGACTTGATTTTACTTCCTCCACCATTATGCCCACCCTGACCGATAGCACCCCTCTGCGCTCTTTGCCCCAATGGCGGTCCAACCCCCATGCCTGGGTCAAACTCTGGAAACATCACGCCGCCCAACCCGAAGCCAATAAAATGACCCAAATTGCCCACGAACTGGGCTACACCTTTTTGGATCGCTACGGCGGCAAAGTTAGCTCCGAGTGGTTTTTTCCCAAAGTCTGGCAAATTTTAGATGAAGCGCCGGAGGTGTATCAGGCCGCTGAGCGCATCATCGAAGCCGGCGACTGGTTGGTCTGGCAGCTTATTGGCCGAGAAAAGCGCAGCGCGGCTATGGCCGGTTACAAAGCCTTCTGGTCCAAACGCGAAGGGTATCCCCCCGACGATTATTTCAAGGCGTTAGACCCTCGCCTGGAGCATGTCGTTGACCAAAAAATGTCCAGGGAATTATATCCCCTCTGCGCCAACCTGGGCGGCTTAACCGCACAAGCCGCCGCCTGGACCGGCTTAAAAGCCGGCACAATTGTGACCACCGTCCATATAGATGCCCACATGTCCTCCACCGCCGCCGCCATCACCGAGAAGCCGGGCCGGATGATTATTACCATGGGCACCTCGAACTGCCACCAGATTTTGGGCAGTAAAGAAACGGTCATCCCCGGCATTTGCGGCTATGTCGAAGACGGCATAGTGCTAGGCTTTTTGGGGTATGAAGCCGGGCAGACCAGCATGGGTGACCAGTTTGCCTGGTTTGTCAAAAACTGCGTCCCCGAAGCTTATGAGCAGGAAGCCCGGACACGCGGCCTGAACATTCACAAGCTGCTGGAAGAAAAAGCGGCCCGGCTCAAACCCGGCGAAAGCGGGCTGATTGCCCTGGACTGGTGGAACGGCAACCGCTGCGTGCTGGTGGATATGGATTTATCCGGCCTGCTGCTGGGGGCCACCCTGGCCACCAAACCCGAAGAAATCTATCGCGCCCTGCTGGAGTCAACCGCCTTTGGCACACGGGTGATTATCGAAAATTTTGAGGCGCATGAGACGCCGGTCAACGATATTGTGGCGACCGGCGGGCTGCCCGGCAAAAATAAATTATTGATGCAAATCTTTGCCGATGTCACCGGCCGTTCGATTAATATGACCGCGACGGAACAGGGCGGCGCGCTGTCGGCAGCTATGCACGCCGCTGTCGCCGTTGGCCCGGAGCTGGGCGGCTATACCTCTATCGCCGAGGCAACCCAACACATGACCCGCCTGAGCGAGCAGGTTTACCATCCCATCCCCGAAAATCAACGTGTCTACGATAAACTCTACGCCGAATACCTGACTCTGCACGATTATTTTGGCCGGGGTACGAATGATGTGATGAAGCGGTTGAAGCAGCTTAAGCTGGAGATTAGAGATTAGAGATAGAACTACTCAACCATGTCATTTCGACCCGCAAAGCGGGGAGAAATCCCCGAGGCCGATGTAACATTGTAAGTAAACGTCTAAAATTTACTTCCCGTTTTGAGTTCCTATAAGTTCCCTTAGTTCCCCGGGAACTTGTAGGAACTTGGGGGAACTTATTTTTAGACAATCACTAAGGATTTCTCGGCCTACGGCCTCGAAATGACCTGAGGGCCAATGTCATTGAGTTAAGCCAGAAAACCGCATCCTGAGTAGCGCGGAACGCAGTGAAGCGCGTATCGAAGGGTGCGAGTTGGCGACGACTTTATGACAAAGCAGCACCCTTCGATACGGTTCGCTTCGCTCACCTACTCAGGATGCTGCTTCACTTAATGATATTGAGAAACACTTAAATAGAAGAAAAACCCTATGAATGACCCACTCGTTATCAGCGTTGACAGCAGCACGACGGCGTGCAAAGCAATTGCCTGGAACAAACACGGCCATCCCATCGCCGAAGGCCGGGACTCTTATCCCTTGCTGCGGCCCGACCCGGCCTGGTTTGAGCAGGATGCCGAACATTGGTGGCGCAGTTTGTGTGTGGCTCTCAAAGAGGTTTTGAGCCAGATTGACGCCGCCAGGGTCGAAGCCCTGTGCATTACTCACCAGCGCGAAAGTTTTGTGCCGATCAACCGCCAGGGCCAACCCATCCGCCACGCCATCCTCTGGCTCGACGAGCGCACCCAGGCCCAACTGCCCTATCTGGCCGACAAAATTGGGGCCGCCAAGATTCATCACATCAGCGGCAAACCTCTCTCGATGACCCCCTCGCTGCCCAAGCTGGTCTGGCTACAGCAGCACGAGCCGGAAATTGTCAAACAGGCGCACAAATTCCTGGAGACGCACGCCTTTCTGGTCTACCGTTTGACCGGCCACTTCCGCACCAGTTTGGCCTGCGCCGACCCGATGGGCCTGGTGGATATGCAGACGCATCAGTGGTCGGCGGAACTACTTGACCCGCTGGGCTTCCGGCTGGACCAATTCCCCGAACTTTTTCCGCCGGGGCAAATCATCGGCCAGGTGAGCCAGGAGGCTGCCGCCGCGACAGGCTTGCCCGCCGGGCTGCCGGTCGTGGCCGGGGCGGGTGATGGTCAATGTGCCGGATTGGGCGCTAATGCGATGGGCGAGGGCCGGGCTTATCTGAATATGGGCACGGCGGTGGTCAGCGGCCCCTTTAGCCCGGATTATGTGGTAGACCGGGCCTTCCGTACCATGTATGCTCCGATTGCCGGAACCTATTTTCTGGAAACGGTCATCCGCAGCGGCCTGCTGACGGTCAGTTGGTTTGTCGAAAAAATGGCCGGCGATTTGAACGACCTGCGATTGCCCCTCAGCCCCGAAGAATTGCTGGAAGCCGCCGCCGCCAAGGTTTCCCCCGGCGCATTAGGCTTGATGTTAGTACCCTACTGGACCAGTGTTTCCACACCTTATTGGGACCCGGCGGCTTCGGGCATTACGATTGGCTGGAATACATTTCACAGCCGCGAGCATATTTACCGGGCCATTCTTGAAGGTATTGCTTATGAGCAGCGTCTGGCCGGCGAAGGGGTTATGGCCGCCACCGGCCAACCTTTCACCGAGTATATTACCCTGGGCGGCGGCAGTCGCAGCAAGTTATGGTGTCAGATTATGGCCGATGTGACTGGCGTGCCGATTGTGCGCTCGACCACCACCGAGGCGACCTGCCTGGGAGCGGGCATTTTGGCCGCCGTCGCCGCCGGCTGGTATCCTGATGCTTATCAGGCTGCGGCGGCCATGACTAATACCGCCGAGCGCTTCACCCCCAACCCGGAGTCGCAGCAGTTCTACGAGCGGCTGTATCAAGAAGTTTACAAACCGCTGTTCCCCACCTTACAAACCTTACTCCACCGTCTGAGTGAATTGACCCGCCATGATGCCTGAAACTATCTCAAAATTAACCAATATTCGCCTGTTCCTGTTGGATATGGACGGCACCGTTTACCTGGGCGATAAACTGCTGCCGGGCGCGCTTGATTTTATCGAATTGCTGACCGCCCGTAACATCGCCTACCTGTTTCTCACCAACAACTCCTCCAAACATCGCGGCCAGTACGCCGAAAAGCTGGCCCACCTGGGCTTGCAGGTCAGCCCGGATAAAATCTTTACCTCCGGCGAAGCCACGGCGGTCTACCTGCACCGGGAAAAGCCGGGGGCCAAAATTTACCTGGTCGGCACGCCGGCCCTGGAAGAAGAGTTCAAAAGTCACGGCTTTGAACTCGCGGATGCGGAAACGCCCGATTATGCCGTCCTCGGATTTGATACCACCTTAACCTACGAAAAGTTGTGGCGCTTGTGCGATTTGGTGCGGGCCGGCGTACCCTACATCGCCACCCATCCCGATTTCAACTGCCCCATCCCCGGCGGCTTCATGCCCGATATCGGGGCCATGATGGCCCTGGTCGAAGCCTCCACCGGACGCCGGCCCGATGTCATCATCGGCAAACCCAACCCGCCGATTATCGAAGCTGTCGTCGAACGAATGGCTGTGTCGGTGGATAAAATTTGTATGATTGGCGACCGGCTCTATACCGACATCGCCCTGGCCGCCGCCGGTGTGACCACCGTTCTGGTGCTAAGCGGGGAAGCGCAACTGGAGGATATTCCCGGCGCACCCTACCCACCCGATTTTGTGATGCAAGATTTAGCCGAGTTAACCGCTGTTTTACAACAGGTAACAGGGTAGCAGAGTAGCAAAGGTTCAGAACAAAGCCACCCTGTCTTTCCCTTATCTGCTATCCACTATTTTGCAGAGGTTAATACAAGTCTTTTGGCATACCATTAATAGCAAAATCAGCCCTCACCCTAGCCCTCTCCCAGAGGGAGAGGGAACTCGCTCTTGCTCCCCTCTCCCTCTGGGAGAGGGGTTGGGGGTGAGGGTTATCTCCACAGGAGCTGCTTGGCTGACAAATTTAATCTGGATAAATAGCCAAGATTGCGGTAAAACAACCTCCCAGAGAAATTCGGGAGGTAATATGACGGATAGTCATCAAATGTTTTGTACCCTGATGCAAACTTTTCTGCTCCATCTGCCTCGATCCGCTTGGGGCGATATTCGCCGCTTGGTGACCCTGGCTTGGGCGGTGGTAGGTCTGTGTTGGAGCCAGAAGGCCAGTTTATCGAGTTGGGGCGAAGCGGTCAAGAGCCAGGCCCACCAAGCCGCCAGTCACACCCGGCGCTTCCAGCGGTGGGTGGACAATGCCCAAATTCGGGTCCAAGCCTTGTATGCGCCGCTGGTGCAAGCCGCGCTGACGGCTTGGTCGCCCAGGGGACGGGTGTATGTGGCTTTGGATGTATCGGTGTTGCACGGCAGTCCTTTCGTTTTGATCCGGGTATCCCTGATCTATCGGGGGCGAGCTATTCCTTTGGCCTGGCGGGTGCTGCGGCATGCCAGCGCGACCGTCGGCTATGCTGACTATGTCGGGGTGCTGGATCAAGCGGCGGCTTGTCTGCCGACCGGTCTGGAGGTCATTTTCCTGGCCGACCGAGGCTTCGTCCACCAAGAACTGTTCCAGTGGCTGCGGCGGCAGCAGTGGCATTACCGGGTTCGGCTGACGGCTGATACCTTAATCCATTTCCCTGACCGCCGGGTGGTCCCGGTCGGGCAACTGCTCCCCGCCAAAGGAGCCGCCCATTTCTACCACCGGGTCCATCTCCTGGGGGTGGCCTTAGGGCCGTGTCACCTGGCCTTAGCCCAACTGGACCAACCCAACCAAGACCCGTGGTTACTGGTCAGCGATGAGTATACCGACTTGACTACCTTTGACGAGTACGGCTTGCGCTTTGACCTGGAAGAAAATTTCCTCGATGACAAATCCAATGGCTTTCAGGTCGAGGCCAGCCGTTTGGATACGCCCGCTGCTCTGGAACGATTGTTTCTGGTTCTGGCCGTGGCCACGCTTCACTTTACCAGTGTTGGCGTGGGTGTGGTTCGCCTCAAGCTCCGTCGCTGGGTGGATGCTCACTGGGACCGGGGCATGAGTTATCTCAAAATCGGTTGGAGTTGGTTACGCCAACAATTCCGCCGTGGTTGGCCCCGTATGCCCGCCCTTTGGCTTGACCCCGCTCCCGACCCTGAACCCGCCATGGCTTCACGCCGCAAAGCAACCCGACCTAAACCTAAATGGGTGGTCGCTTTCAAAACTTAAATTTGTCGGCCAACCAGCCACAGGAGTTCTAACTTCTCATGCGCGACGATATTTACATTTACATTGGCAAAAATGCCAGCGACCCCCTAATCGAATATTGTAAAAACCATCACCTCGACAAGCTGATGCTGGTGGCTGATGACAATACCTTTGCCGCTGCCGGCAAACACCTGAGCGAAAAGTTAAAAGCCGCCGGCTTTGACGTCAAAATGTCGCTTTTGAAGGGCGAAGAAATTGTTGCCAACGAGCAGTACTTTGTTCAGGTAATGCTGGATACCGGCAACGAGGAGCGAACCTTTATCGCCGTCGGCTCCGGTTCGCTGACCGACATCACCCGTTTTGTCAGCTTCCACACCCGCTCTAATTTTATCGCCTATCCCACCGCCGCCTCGGTGGATGGCTACACCAGCGCCGGCGCGCCTTCGGTGATTGCCGGTTTCAAGAAAACGGTTTACTGCCAGTCACCGCTGGGCGTTTTTGGCGATATTGACGTATTGAGCGCCGCGCCCCAGCGCATGAGCGCCTCCGGTTTTGGCGATATGCTGGGCAAATACATCGCGCTGGCCGACTGGCGGCTAGGCAAGCTGCTGTGGGGTGAAAGCCACGACGAAGCAATCAGCCAGCGGGTGCGTGTGGCTGTAGATAAATGCGTCGAGCGCGTCCATGAAATCAGTCAGGCTTCGACAGAGGGTATTCAGGCCCTTATGGACGGCTTGATTGAATCCGGCCTGTGCATGCTCGATGCCAATAATTCTCGCCCGGCCTCGGGGGCGGAACACCAGATTTCGCATCACCTGGAAATGAAACTGCTGTGGCAGCACAAACCGGCGGTTTTGCACGGGATCAAAGTGGGCGCGGCTTCCGTTATCTGCGCCGGTTATTATGACAAGCTGCGCCGCATCAGCCGGGCCGAAGCCATCAAGCAGTTAGACCGAGCGCAGCAGCCCACCCGCGAGCAGTATGAACAGGAGATTGCCCAGGCTTATCCCGGCATCGAGGACAAGGTTTTGGCCGAACAGGAACCCTTTATCTCCCTCTCCGAGCAGGGCTATCGGGACCTCAAGCAAAAAATCGCCGACAACTGGGCCGAAATTCAGGCCATTGCCGCCTCGGTGCCGTCATCCCAACAGATGGCCGGGTGGCTAAAGCAGGTCGGCGGCGAAACCGATTTGACCGCCCTCGGCTTTAGCAGCGCCGAGGTCAAAGAAGCGGTGGACTACTCCCATCTGCTGCGCCATCGCTTTAATGTGGATAAACTGTCGCACCTGTGCGGGATTAATCTGAAGTAAGGAGTAGGTAGTAGGGAGTAAGGAGTAAGGAGTAAAGGGGAAGAAGATAGAAGATGAACTATCCTCTCTCTTCCCCCTACTTCCTACTTCCTACTCCCTACTCCCTGAAGCACTATGGCAAAAATAGTTATTTTAGGCGCGGGGATGATGGGCAGTGCCTTTACCACGCCCCTGGCCGAAAATGGTCACGCGGTTCACCTGGTGGGCACGCACCTGGATGGCGACATCATCGAGCAAATTCACGAAAATCACTTTCATCCCCGCTTGAACTGTTATCTATCCGATTCGGTTTTGCCCTACACCTGGGACCGGCTGGGGGAAGTGATTTCTGGGGCTGATCTGGTGGTACTGGGCGTTAACTCGCTGGGGGTGGAGTGGGCCGCCGAGCGGTTGGGGCCGGTGCTGCCGCCGGACGTGCCGGTGTTGGCCCTGACCAAGGGCCTGCACGGCGACGGGCAGCAGCTGGGCCTTTTGCCCGACTTGTTTCGCAGCCGTTTGCCCGCCGCCACCCGTGATAAAGTCAGCCTGAACGCCATCGGCGGCCCTTCGATTGCCGGGGAATTGGCCGCCCGGCGGCATACCTGCGTGGTCATTACCGGCTCGGATCAAGCCCTGCTGGACAAGCTGGCCGGCTGGTTACGCACCCCCTATTACCACGTCTGGACCAACACCGACTTTGTGGGCGTCGAAGTGGCCGTAGCCATGAAAAATGTGTACGCCCTGGCCGTCGGCCTGGTTCACGGGCTGTTGGAGAAAGACGGTGTAGCCGCAAGTGGCGCGGTGATGCACAACCTGTCAGCCGCCATTTATGCCCAGGGGTTGAACGAAATCCTGTACATGGTCAACTATATGGGCGGCCAGGCGCGCACGGCTTACACCCTGCCCGGCGCGGGCGACCTGTACGTGACGGCGCAGGGAGGACGCAACGGGCGCATGGGCCGCTATCTGGGCCTGGGCATGCCTTACAGCGAAGCCAAGTCTAAGTACATGGCCGATGTGACCATCGAAGGGGCGCAGTTGGCCGAGGCGATTGGCCCCACCGTCAAAAACCTCATCGCTCAGGGCACGCTCGATGGCCGCGCCTTGCCCTTGCTGCAAACAATGATCGAGATTGTCTGTCATGATGCCCCGGTAGAAATTCCCTGGGACGCCTTTTTTGCTGAGTAATCTAATCCCGTAGTGCGTGGCGCGTAATGCTGATACGCACCACGCACCACGCGCCACGTATCTGGAGATACCATGAACTATCAAGCACACACCCCCTTACCCAAAACGATGCAGGCAGTGGTTTGCTACGGCCCGCAGGATTACCGGCTCCAGGAGTGGGCCGTGCCGCAGCCGGGGCCGGGGGAGGTGGTCGTTAAAGTCAAGTCGGTGGGCATCTGCGCCAGCGATTTAAAGTGTTATCTGGGCGGCGCGCTCTTTTGGGGCGACAAGTACCGCGAAGGTTACTGCCAGCCGCCGGTCATTCCCGGCCACGAATTTGTCGGCGAGGTTGTCGCCCTGGGCGAAGGCGCGGGCGAGAAGTACGGCCTGCAACTGGGCGATATGGCCGTCTCCGAGCAAATTGTCCCCTGTTGGGACTGCCGTTTTTGCCGGCGCGGCCAATACTGGATGTGTCAAAAGAAACACGATGTCTATGGCTTTCGCCAGCGCACCTTTGGGGCCATGGCCGACTATATGCTCTTTCCCAGCGACGCCATCAACCACAAAGTCCCGTCATCCGTTCCGATTGAGCATGCCGTTTACATCGAGCCGCTGGCCTGCTCGATTCACGCCGTGCAGCGGGCGAATATCGAATTTCAGGATGTGGTGGTTATCGCCGGGGCCGGTCCGCTGGGGCTGGGCATGATTGCGGCGGCCCGGCTCAAACACCCCAGCCTGCTTATTTCGCTGGATATGAGCGACCAACGATTGGAAGTCGCCAAAGCGTGCGGGGCCGACCTGGGCCTGAATCCGGGCAAAGTGGATGTGATTGACGAGGTCCGCAAGCTGACCGATGGCTACGGTTGCGATGTTTACATCGAAGCCACCGGCCACCCGGCTGCTGTTGAACAAGGGCTGCACATGATCCGCAAACTCGGCACCTTTGTCGAGTTCAGCGTCATGCGCGAGCCGGTGACGGTAGATTGGACGATCATCGGCGATACCAAGGAGTTGAATATTCACGGCTCTCACCTGAGTCCGTACTGTTATCCGGTCGCCATTGACATGCTCCAAAAGGGCCTGCTGCCGATGGAGCATATCATTACCCATCAAATGCCCTTAACTGCTTTTCAAGAAGGCATTGATCTGGTCGCCTCCGGCCAAACCTCGATCAAGGTGACGTTGCAACCATAACATGAGGCGAGGAGGCGAGGACAAGTGAGGCGAAACGTTTTTTCGCCTCAATGAAAACATCCCTCACCCCCAACCCCTCTCCCACTGGGAGAGGGGTTGGGGGTGAGGGTTATTGACGAGGAGGTTTTTTATGAAAGGTGTACTTTTACCCGGCCAGCGCCGGGTTGAAATCAAAGAGTTTCCCGTGCCTGAACCTGGCCACGGCCAAGTGCTGGTCAAGGTCAAGGCGTCCTCTATTTGCGGCAGCGATATTCGGGCCATTTATCGCGAGCATTTGGGACACGGCCCGGAGGGGTATCAGGATGTGATTGCCGGACATGAGCCGTGCGGCCAAATTGTCAAGCTTGGCCCTGGCTGCAAGCGCTTCAAAGAAGGCGACCGGGTCATTCTGTACCACATTAGCGGTTGTGGGGTCTGCCGGGATTGCCGCGAAGGTTATATGATAAGCTGTACCTCGCCGCTGCGGGCGGCCTACGGCTGGCAGCGTGATGGCGGCCATGCCGATTACCTGGTGGCCGAAGAAAACACCTGCGTGCTGCTGCCCGATGAATTGAGCTATGTGGACGGCGCGCTGGTGGCCTGCGGCTTCGGCACGGTGTATGAGGCCCTGAGCAGGGTCAAAGTTTCCGGCGAGGACAGGGTTTTGATCACCGGCATGGGGCCGGTCGGGATGGCGGCCGGGCTGGTGGCCAAGGCGATGGGGGCATCATTGGTGATTGGCGCAGATGTATCCCCATCGCGGCTGGACATCTCGCGGGAAGTTGGGGCGATAGATCACGCGGTAATTTCCGACGACCGGGCGCTGGGTCAGATCAAAGGTTTGACCCAAGACCTGGGCTGCGAAGTTTCGATTGACTGTTCCGGCTCCCCGGGCGGGCGGCTGCTGGCCTTGCAGGGTACCCGGCGCTGGGGGCGCTGCGCCATGGTCGGCGAAGGCAATCGGGTGGATTTTGATGTCAGCCAGACCATCATCCATAACCAGATTACCATTTACGGTTCCTGGGTTACCAGCACCGGCCACATGGAAGATTTGGTCGAAAAGCTGGTCGCCTGGAAGCTCAAACCGGAGATTATTGTCACCCATCGTTTTTCGCTGGACCAGGCCGCCGAGGCTTACCGAATCGCCGATGAAGGGCAGAGCGGCAAGGTTTGTATTGTGATGGACTGATAAAATGCTGATACGTGATGCGTGATACGTGAAAACACTTCGCATCACGCATCACGCATCAGATAAGGCAGGCAACGATGACTGACAAACTCTTAGAAGCAAAACCCATATTGGAAAGATTCCGGCTGGATGGCCGGGTGGCGCTGGTTACTGGGGGCGGCAACGGCATTGGCCGGGCCTATGCCCACGCTCTAGGCGAAGCTGGGGCAGCCGTAGCGGTGGTGGACCTGTCGGCAGAGAGCGCCGAAGCGGTGGCGGCTGAACTCGCGGCGAAGGGAATCGAGGCGCTGCCGGTAGTGGCCGATGTGAGTCAAGCCGACCAAGTTCAGCGTATGGTTGAGACTATTGTCAAACGTTGGGGCCGCCTGACCATCGGGGTGAATAACGCCGGGATTGCCGGCTGGTTTGACGGCGAAACGATGCCCGAAGCGGAATGGGATAAGATGATGTCCATTAATTTGAAGGGTGTCTTTCTGTGCGCCCAGGCCGAGGCCAGAGTCATGCTGCCTGCCGGTTATGGCAAAATTATCAATACGGCCTCGATGTCGGCCCATATTTCCAATACGCCGCAGAACCAATCGGCCTATAATATCTCTAAAGCCGGGGTGCTGCATCTGACCCGCAGCCTGGCGGCGGAATGGGCCCCACGCGGAGTCCGGGTCAATAGTATCAGCCCCGGTTATACCCGGACGCAACTGGTCAACGAGTTTCTGGAAAAACCCATCGGCCAGGAGAAGTTGCCCCATTGGCTGGCCCGCACCCCCATGAGCCGCCTGGGCGAAGTCACCGATTTGCAGGGCGCGGTGGTTTACCTGGCTTCCGAAGTTTCAGATTTTATGACCGGCCACGATATGATTATTGACGGCGGCTATTGCGCCTGGTAAAAAGTAGACGGTAAACGGTAGACAGTAGGCGGGGTTTTTCCTGTCTGCTTTTGAGTGGCACACCATCATTAATGAAAATGAGGCGAGGAGGCGAGGGCGCGAGGAGGCGAAAGATTCTTCGCCTCATCGCCTCACGCCTCATCGCGTCTTTATTTGTGAGGAGGTTCTATGCAAGCAATCATATTCCCTACAGCGGAGAGCATTGCCGTGGAACAGGTGTCGGACCCGGCTTGCGGCCCGGAAGAAGTTATTGTTCAAGTAGCCACGGCTGGGATTTGCGGCACGGATGTGCATATTTACCGCAATGAGTATATGTCTGATTTCCCCCTGATTCCCGGCCATGAGTTTGTGGGCCGGGTGGTGGAGGTGGGCAAAGAAGTGGCTGATTTCCGGGTGGGCGACCGGGTGGCGGTTGACCCCAATCTGTACTGCGGACGCTGCTACTTTTGCCGCAACCAGCAGGCCAATCACTGCCTCAACTGGGAAGGGGTGGGTATTACCCGCTCCGGCGGCTTTGCCCAATACGTGGCCGCCCCGGCGAAAGCCTGCTATCGGGTTCCTGACAGCCTGACCGACGGTGAAGGCGCGTTTATCGAGCCGCTGGCCTGTGTGGTCCACGCCCTGAGCCGCTTCCGAGTTTGGCCGGGGGCGGAGGTGCTCATCTTTGGGGCCGGGCCGATGGGCTTGTTGTTGGTGCAAGCCCTGCGTTTCAGCGGCGCTTCGCAGGTGGTGGTGGTGGAGAAACAGCTCGACCGCCTGGCCCTGGCCAGCCAGTTGGGCGCGACCGCAACCGTCGCCGCCGGCCCTGACCAGGCCGAAACCCTCAAAGCCTTAGCCCCGTATGGCTTTGCCATTGTCATTGACGCCACCGGCGTGCCGGCGGTCATCGAACAGGCTTTCAAATTCTTGAAACCCAGGGGCCAATACTTGCAATTTGGGGTCACGCCGATGGAGGCCAGTATCACCCTGCGCCCCTACGATGTCTTCCGCCACGATTGGACGATCATTGGCAGTTTTGCCCTGTGTTATACTTTTGAACCGGCCATCGCCTGGCTGGCCAACGGCGTCATCAATGTCAAGCCGCTTATCAGCCACACCGTCCCCCTGGCCGATTTCTCGGAGGTTTTTCATCAATTTGCGGCGGGGAAAACGTTGAAAGTTCATTTGCAGCCGGTTTGAGCCGCTTTCTCTGGCATGTCCTTTTTGTTAAAAACCCCACTTCGGTGGGGTTTTGTTGTTTAATCGTAACTACTCAGCCCTCATGTCATTTCGAGGCTGAAAGCCGAGAAATCTTTGAGGCTGTTGTCTGCAAACTACGGATTAGGAGATTTCTCCCTTCGGTCGAAATGACATGCCTGAGCAGTTACATTTAATCAAGAATAGATTTTTGTGGTACAATAGGAAACTCAAGAGAGGTGAGAACAGACCCATGAACCTGGAAGCGCAAAGTCCCGCCGAACTGAATTTTGAGGAATACTCGATCCTGATTGTAGACGATAACCCGGCCAATTTGGGAGTCATCGTGGATTATCTGGAGCGGTATGGCTTTGGCATCAGAATCGCTCGCAGTGGGGAAAGCGCTTTGCAAAAGGTTCGCTACGATCCGCCCGATATTATTTTATTGGACGTGCTCATGCCGGAGATGGATGGCTTTGAAACGTGCCGGCAGTTAAAAGCCGATGAGACCACCCGCGCTATCCCGGTGATTTTTATGACCTCGCTGACCAGCCCCGAAGATAAGGTTAAAGGCTTTGAAAAGGGCGCGGTAGATTATGTCACCAAGCCGCTGCACCAGGAAGAGGTGCTGGCCCGGATTACCACCCATCTGCGCCTGCGCCACTTGACCGAGAGCTTGCAGGAAAAAAACCGGCAACTGGAGTTGAGCAGCCGGACGGAGCGTGAGCGGTTGTTCGAAGCGGTCAACGAGCAGCGCGAACAACTGCGCGCTTTGGCCAACCGGCTGACCGAAGTGCAGGAAGTCGAGCGCAAACAGTTGGCCCGTGAACTGCACGATCACCTGGGCCAGGCGCTCACCGCCATCAGCATCAACCTGACCCGGATTAAAGCCGAACTGCCGCCGGAGTGCTCGCCTAAAGTCAAGGAGCGCCTGGCCGAAGCCAGCCTGCTGACCGACGAGACACTGGAGCAAATCCGGGAGTTATCGCTCGACCTGCGCCCGCCCATGCTCGACGACCTGGGCCTGACTCCGACCCTGCGCTGGTATATCAAGCAGTTTGCCCAACGCCTCAATATCGAGACTCAGTTTGAAACCCTGGGCCTGGAAGAGCGCTTGACCCCGGAGCTGGAAACAACGCTCTTTCGGGTGGTCCAGGAAGCTTTGACCAACGTGGCCCGGCATGCCCAGGCCAGCCAGGTGCAGTTGCGTCTGGAACGCAAGGCGACTACTATTGTCGCGGCCATCCAGGACAATGGGCAAGGCTTTGATGTGGCCCAGGTGGTCAATCATAACACCTCCGTTAGCGGCGCGGGCTTGCTCGGCATGCGGGAGCGGGTCACTTTGTTAGGCGGACGTTTCAAAATCAAATCGCAGCCGGGCCAGGGGACCCAGTTGTTCATCGAATTACCGTGGGAGAATGGACATGCACCCCATCAAAATATTGCTGGCTGATGATCATACCATTGTCCGCAAGGGCATTCGCTCGCTGCTGGATGGAGAAGCGGATATCGAGGTGGTGGACGAGGCCGAAAATGGGCGGGAAGTGCTGGAAAAAGTGGAAAAGTTGCTGCCCGACATCGTTCTGATGGACAGCACCATGCCGGTGCTCAACGGTTTGGAAGCGACCCGCCAGCTTACCAAGCGTTTTCCCCAGGTAAAAGTGCTGGTGCTGACCATGCACACCAATGAGGAGTATATCCTGCAATTTTTGCAGGCCGGCGCTTCGGGCTACCTGGTCAAGCAGTCGGCTCCCCAGGAATTGGTCTCGGCCATTCAGTCGGTTCACCGGGGCGACATTTTTCTCAGCCCGGCCATCTCGCGCACCATTGTCGAAGAGTACATCCGCCAGGCCAAAATCAGCGACAAAGAAGACCGTTATGACCAGTTGACCGACCGGGAACGCGAGGTGCTGCAATTGATTGTCGAAGGTTTCTCTAACCGGGAGATTGCCGAGCGATTGAACATTAGCTTAAAGACAGCCGGCGTCCACCGCATCAACCTGATGCACAAGCTCAATATCCACAATCTGACCGAACTGACCAAATTTGCCATCCGTAAGGGCATCATCAGTTTAGAGTCTTAAACGGCTGTAAACATGAATATTAAGGGCGACCAATGTTATTAAGTAAACAAGAAGCAGCAGCCTGAGTAGGTGAGCGGAGCGAACCGTATCGAAGGCTGCTGCGTTGTCAGGCAGTCGTCGCTAACTCGCACCCTTCGATACGCCCTTCGCTAGGCTCAGGGCTACTCAGGATGCTGCTTAACTTGATTACATTGGAAAGGCGACAAAGGTGTTGACTCAAAAGATCGTCGGGCTAATACTGGGAGTCATCGTTACCCTTTCCCTGGCTGCTTGTGGCGAGGGCGTGGCAGAATCGGCGGAAGCAGCCAAATTATCCAGTCCGCCGGCTCAATCCGGTTCTACCTTTTTAGCTGAAGCGGCCAAACCCTACCGGGGCGTGGTGATTCGTGGCATCAGCGAGCATACGCCGGCTTCCACGTATGTCCGGGATGTGTTGGCCCCCGCCTTTGAACAGGAAACGGGGATTAAAGTTGATTTGGAAGTGACCAGCTATGATCGGATGGTCAGTTTACCGATCAAGGATATGGAAGCCGGAACCGGAATTTATGATTTTATCTATGTTGAGCAGGATTTCATTTTTTCCTACCTGGAGCGGGGCTTCCTGGTCAATCTAACCCAGGCCCTACAGCAGCAGCCCACCCTGGCGCTGCCCGACTTTAATCCGGTTGATTTTTCCTCCTTTATTGAAGCCTTCAAAGACCCGCACAATGGCGACCTCTACGGTGTGCCGATGGAGGCCTTTCTCAAAACCTACCTGTACCGCACCGACTTGTTTGAAGACCCAGCCTTGCAGGCCGCTTTTGCCGCCCGATACAACTACCCGCTGGCCCCGGCCATTACCATAGATCAATACCGCGACAATGCCGCCTTTTTCACCGAGTACGGCCGCGAGCACGGGCTGGAATTATGGGGTACCACCGTTCAGGCGGCATTGGGCCACCCCGCCTCAACCTACGAATTTTTGGAGACGATTGCCCCGGCCTTTGGCGTCTACAATTGGGGCATTAATCTGGATAAATATAAGGCCAGCGTGGCCGATGGCGGCCAGCTCAACAGCCGGCAGGCCAAAATTGCCCTGACTTTTTGGATTGATATGCTGAAATACGCCCCGCCGGAGGCTACCCACAGCACCTGGGATGAAGTGGCCGCCAGCTTTGCCGCCGGTCGCGTGGCCCAGGGCTGGGTTTACGGCGAAAACACGGCCTGGATTGCAACGGATTCGACCCGTTCCCAGGTGGTGGGCAAAGTCGGTGTGGCCCTGCCGCCCACCGCGCCGGGAGTGATTGAAGACGCCCTGGTTGGTAAAGGTTATCTGGGCTACTACGATGGGGCCGCTTTTAGTATCCCCACCTCTTCCCGTAACCAGGCAGCCGCGCTGCTCTGGCTGCAATACCTGGGCCGTCCGGTGGTTCAACCGGAGTGGGCTACCACCAGCAGCCGGGTGGTTCACCTCTCCACCTTTGACGATCCCCTGGTGCGGGCGCAAGATAAAAGGCTCAATGGTTACTACACCCTGATGAAAAAGGAAGGCCACCTTTTTGCCGGCGCGCCGCCTTTTCCTTTCCATGTGGCTGTCCGTGATGTCATCAGCATTTATATTCACCAGGCCATTACCGGCGAGTTAACCCCCGGCGAGGCTCTCGATCAGGCAGCGACCGCTGTGGATAAAGAGTTGATCCGCCTGGGGTATAGCCGTTAAGAAATGAGATTAGAGATTGGAGATTATTAGCCTGAGTTCGGAGTTTCTGTAATCGCACCCCCTTCGACAAGCTCAGGACGCGGCTTCGATACGCCTTTCGCTTCGCTCAGGGCTACTCAGGATGCGATGATGCGTCGAAAATCATCCTGAGTAGGGCGTTAGCCCGTATCGAAGGGTGATTTTTGAGCTAATTCCGAACTCAAGTTATTAACCTGAATCTTCAATCTCCCTATCAAGGAGGCTGTGATGACCAACTTAAACCCCGCCTCACCCTATCGGCCAACTCTTTTGGCCCAAAATTTGTCCCAATCGTTAACCCGGTTGCCGGGGCTGCGCCGGTTCAACAACCTTAATATTGGCCTCAAACTCAACATTGGCTTTGGTATTTTGGTCTTGCTCACCTTTTTGGTGGTCGGCCTGATTTTTGCCGCCAGCCAGGAGGCTACCCAAAATATCAATCTGACCCAATCGGTGCGGGCGCCGGCAGCCCTGGCCTCGGCCCGCGCCCAGTCCAGCCTGTTAAAGATGCAGGCCAGCGTGCGCGGTTATCTGGTTTTGAGTGATCTGCAAAATATTGACGATTATAACAAAGCCAAAGGAATTTTTGAGGTCAACCTGGCCCAACTCGAAGCCCTCTCGGTCAATTGGACCGACCCGGACGATATTCGCCGCCTCAACGAGCTAAAAACCACTTTTGCCGACTGGTCGCCCATCCCCAACCGGCTGTTTGTGCTACACGACAACCCCCAGGAAAATCAGCCGGCCCTGCGCCTGGAAAGTGTGGAACTGCGCCCTTTGAACGCCTTTATTCTGGAGCAGCTTGACCTGCTGATTGAGTTGCAAGCCCAGCGGGAGCCGTCGGCTGAAAACCGTGAATTGCTGGCCCATCTGGTTGACCTGCGCGCCTCTTTCCAGGCCATCACCACCAACCTGCGGGCTTATGCCACCTCCGGCGACCTGGCTTTTAAATTTGGTTATGCCGACACGCTGCTGGCCAATAGTATCACCTGGGAAGATATCCAGGCCAGGCCGGACCTGTTTATCGAAACGCAAAAACCCCTACTGAGCAACATTAGCAAAGCTCGGCAAAAGCTTTTGGAGCTGCCGCAGCAGATATTCGCCGCCGTCGAAGGGGAACGGACCTATGAAGATCTATACCTGTTCAAGACCGAGGTCGAACCTCGGGCGGAACAGATGCTCCAGTTACTCGATGAACTGACCATGGCCCAACAGTCCTTGCTGCAAACCAACCTGAATCGAGGCCGGCAGAGCTTGGCCAACGTCCAACTCCAAACTCTGATTGGGGGGGTGCTGGCCCTGGTTTTGGGCGCGGGCATGGCCTTTATCTTCAAAGAGAACATTGCCGGGCCAATTCAACGCCTGATTACCACCGCCGAGCAAATTACTGCCGGGGCCTTAAATGCTCAGGCCACCGTCGAGTCCAGGGATGAAATCGGCCGGCTGGCTACGACCATCAATATTATGACCGGCCGGCTGCGCGAAACGATTGGCAGTTTGGAAAAGCATACCCAGCAGCTTGAAACAATTGTCGAAATCAGCCAGCGCCTGACCAGTAAATTGGATGTGAGCGAATTGGTGCGGGATGTGGTGGAGCGGGTCGCCAACGGTTTTAATTTTTACCATACCACTATTTATCTCCTCGACGAGGAGCAGCAGGACCTCATTGTAGCCGAAGCGGTCGGTTCGGTGGGAAGCGAGATGAAGGCGCGGGGACATAGTATCTCGCTGGCGGCCTCCACCAGTCCCGTAGCTCAGGCGGCACGCTTAAAAGAAATTGTCAGCATTGACGATGTCCAGGAATATTCCAACTGGCTGCCCAATCCCTTTCTCCCCCGCACCCGCTCAGAAATGGCGGTACCGATTATGGTCGAAGAACGGGTGCTGGGGGTGCTGGATGTGCAGGATGACGAAGAAGCCGGCTTTGACAAGGGTGATACCAAGCTGATGCACTCGCTGGCTAACCAGGTGGCTATTGCCCTGACCAATGCCCATTTGTTTGAGCAAACCCAAAGGGCGCTGGCGCAAACCGAAAAGCTTTACCACATGAGCCAGGGCATGCTGTCGGCCAGCAACCTGACGGAATTGATTGCGGTTGTGGTCGAAGGCGGCAAAATACCTGTCATCAACCGGGCCGTGCTCAATGTCTTTGAATACAATGAGGCCGGTCAGATCGAAGCGATGGTGGTCGAGGCAAATTGGTATAATGGTTGGGGCGCTCCTCCGACTCCCCCCGGCACTCGTTATCTTCAAGCCGTCCACAGTATCATTAATGCGTTCCTCTCCCGTGAGCCGCTTTTCTTCGTTGACCCCCAACATGATGAGCGAACTGACCCGGCCAGTTTGCAGGTTTTTCAACGGATGAATATTCGGGCGATGGTGGCGCTGCCCTTGTGGAGCCAGAGCCAGGCGCGGCAGGTGGGGGTTTTGCTGCTGCAAGGGGAACAGCCTTATCATTTTAGCCGCCAGGAAATAGAACCCTATCTTTCCCTGTTAGGCCAACTGGCCGTGGCCGTCGAAAACCAACGCCTGCTGGAGCAGACCCAGCACCGGGCGGTCGAATTGGCCAAAGCCAAAGAAGCGGCGGAAATGGCCAGCCGGGCCAAGAGCGAATTTTTAGCCAATATGAGCCACGAGCTGCGTACCCCCTTGAATGGCATCCTGGGTTACGCCAATATCCTTAAGCGGGACGGGCAGCTCGGCCCAGCTCAGGCCAATGCCGTGCGGGTTATCCAGCAGAGCGGCGAGCATCTTTTAACCCTGATCAATGATATTTTGGCCCTGTCTAAAATTGAGGCCCAGAAATTGGAGCTTTCGCCCAGCGATTTTCACCTGCCCGATTTTTTGGAAGGAATTGTCGGCATGTTTTACCTCCGGGCGCAACAAAAACCGGAAGTGGCCTTTATCTACCAGCAGTTGACCCCGCTACCGGCGCTGGCGCAGGCCGATGAAAAACGCCTGCGCCAAATTTTAATCAATCTGTTGAACAACGCCATCAAATTTACCGATCAGGGCCAGGTAACTTTTCGGGTCTGGGCGAGTAAGGAACCGTCAGATTCGGCGGAAGCGGAAGATGGTGCCCCCACCCTCGGCTTTGAAGTAGCCGATACCGGCATCGGTATGACCCCGGAACAAATTGAGCGAATATTTTTGCCTTTTGAACAGGCGGGTGATGCTCGGCGCAGAGCCGAGGGAACCGGGCTGGGCCTGGCCATTACCAAACGCCTGGTTGAGGCCATGGCCGGTAATTTGGAGGTCGAGAGCGAATTTGGCCGGGGCAGTGTCTTCCGCCTGACTTTGGAAATTCCGGTCTTATGGGCCGACGCTGAACACAGGCAGTTTTCGGG
Source organism: Anaerolineales bacterium (assembly GCA_015075405.1). GTDB lineage: Bacteria > Chloroflexota > Anaerolineae > 4572-78 > J111 > DSQQ01. The sequence goes on along the minus strand of JABTUK010000005.1, from coordinate 121,487 downwards.
GCAGATGATAACAGGGTATCCGGGCCTGAAGCCCAAGTTACGCGGGAGCGATGACGGCTTGCCTGATCGTTTGCCTATGGAGGCAGCGGATGGAGGTCAGCTAACTTCTACAGCAGAACCCATCGAGGAAAAACAGCCGTTGATTCCGCCGCCCCCGGCGGAAATGGCCCTCTTGTTCGATTTGGCCGCCAAAGGAGAAATACCCCGGCTGCGCCAGCGGGCCATTCAAATTGCCCACCTGGGGCCGGAATACAAACCTTTTGCTGCCCTGCTGGAACAACTGGCCAGAGATTATGAAGAAGGCCAAATCTTGAGGCTGATTAGAAAGTATCTATAGTTTTTGTTGTCCTATGCTTGATGGGCTGCCTGGCTCACTTCAGCTGAAGCTGAAACGACCGGCGCTTGTGCTGGTGGGTGGCCTGTTCATACAGGGCCAGGGCCAGGTCGCGCTCGCCGCGCTGCTCGTAAATGGCGCCGAGGTTGTGGTAGGGCCAGGTGTAGGCCGGGTCCACCTCGATGGCGTGCTGGTAGGCGGCAATGGCCTGCTCCGGCTGGTTCAAGGCGTTGTAAATGTTGCCCAGGTTAGTCCAGGAGACGGCTTGATCGGTGGTGGGGCCGGGCAACTGTTCGATCACCTGGCGGTAGAGGGTGATGGCCTGGTCGTAATCGCCCAGTTTTTCATAGACCAGGCCGAGGTTGTTGTAAGGCCAGGCATAATCAGGGGCCAGTTCGATGGCCTGACGGTAGGCGGCAATGGCCTGGTCGGGCTGCTTGAGATCATCGTAAAGATCGCCCAGGCTGTTCCAGGGCAGGGCCAGCGTTGGGTCCAGTTCGATCACCCGCCGGTAAACCACAATCGCTCGCTCGTAGTGGCCCAGGGTAGTATAAAGGTTGCCCAGGTTGTGCCACGACATGGCCCGGTCCTTATCATTCGTGTGGCGGACAATCGCCTGCTCGTACATTGGCAGCGCCTGCTCGTATTTTTCTTGGCTCTCGTAAATCAAGCCCAGGTTGTGGTATGGCCAGGCGTAGGCCGAGTCCACCGCAATCGCCCGTTCATAGGCCCCTACTGCCTCCATCGTTCGATTCTGGGCGCTGTAAATTCCGCCCAGGCTGTTCCAGGGCAGGGCAAAGGTCGGGTCGAGTTTGAGCGCCGTTTGCTGGGCGTCAACCGCCTCGTTGTAGCGGCCCAGCACCCGGTAGACATTGCCCAGACAGTAATACAACACTGCCTGGTCCCGGTTCGACTCGCCGGCCCCGCGGTGTTCGATGGCCTGTTGGTAATAGCGCAGCGCCGCCTCGTAATTGTTCTGCCGCTCGTAGACCAGTCCCAGGTTTTTATACAGCCAGGCTGCCGCCGGGTCCAGGGTTAGGGCGTGCTCGTAGGCGTTCACCGCCTCCGGGTAGCGGCCCAGCGTGGCGTACACATTGCCCAGCCCGCTCCAGGGCAGCACATAAGCCGTATCCAGCCTGGCCGACTGCTGGTAAGCGGCAATGGCCTCATCGTGGCGGCCCAGGGCCGTGTATACGTCGCCCAGGCTGTTCCAGGGCAAAGCGTAAGCGGGATCAATCGTCCCGGCCTGCCGGTAAGCTTCCAGGGCCGCTTCCAGGTCGCCGCGAGCGATGCAGGTGTTTCCCAGATGATGCCAGGTGACGGCCCGCCCGGAGTCGTCGGGCTGGCGCCGCTCGATGGCCTGGCGATAATACGTTTCGGCGGCGCCGTAGTCGCCGTGCGCTTCGTAAATCAGGCCCAGCCGGTGGTAGGGCCAGGCAAAGGTTGGGTCGAACTTGATGGCCTGCTGGTAAGCGTCGCTGGCCGCCCTGGGTTCATTTAAATCATCGTACACATTGCCCAGACCGTACCAGGCCCGCGCCCGGTCCCGGTCAGCCGGATGTCGCTCCACTGCCTGGCGGTAATAACTGACCGCCTGGTGATACTCTTCGCTCTCCTGGTAAATTTCGCCCAAGCGGTGGTAGGGCCAGGCCAGGCTGGGGTCCAACGCGATGGCCTGCTGGTAGGCTTTGACCGCCTCCTCGGTGCGATTAAGGGTGCGATACACCTCGCCGAGGCTTTGCCAGGGCAAAGCCGCCTTGGGGTCAAAGTGGGTGGCCTGTTGGTAAGCTTCCAAGGCCGCTTCGGGCTGATTTAAGCCCGTGTAAAGATGGCCGACCTGCTGCCAGGCCGCCGCCCGGTCGGGGTCGTGGCGGTGGCGACTGATGGCCTCCTGATAGTGAGTCAGGGCCGACTCGACCTCACCGCGCTCGGCGTAAAGTTCACCCAGGTGATGGTAAGGCCAGGCCAGCTTGGGAGCCAGCTTGACCGCCCGGCGATAGGCGGCAATGGCATCTTCGGGCCGGTTCAGCGCCCGGTAGACCTCGCCCAGGCTGCTCCAGGGGGCCGCGTTCTGCGGGTCCAGCCGGGTCACAGCGCGATAGGCCGTCACCGCCTGCTCGTAGCGGCCTGTCTGCTGGTAGAGCCGGCCTACCCGCTCCCACAGTTCGGCCCGCTCCCGGTCGCCCCGGTGATGAGTGATGGCCTGCTGGTAGGCGGCCAGGGCGGCTTCGGTTTCGCCGCGCTGCTCGTACAGCAGCCCCAAGTGGTGATACGGCCAGGGATAGGTTGGGTCAAAGCTGCTGGCTCGCTGGTAAGCCGCCAATGCTTGGTCAGGCCGGCGCAGCGCCCGGTAGACATCACCCAGGCTGTTCCAGGCCAGGGCGCGGTCGTGGTCAACGGTGTGATGCTCGGCGGCTTGCTGGTAATAGCTGAGGGCCATGGGATAGTCGCCCCGCGCCTCAAAAATAGCCCCCAGGTGGTGATAATCCCAGGCGCGGGCCGGGTCTAACTCGATGGCCCGGCGATACGCCTTAATGGCGTCGTTATGGCGGCCCAGCGCCTCGTACAAATCGCCCAGGCTCGACCAGGTGGGGGCATAATTCGGGTCGAGTTCGCTGGCCCGCTGGTAGGCGTTGATCGCCTGGTCGCGCCGGTTGAGCGCATTATAGGTGTCGCCCAGGTGATGCCAGGGCCGGGCAAAAGTCGGGTCGAGCGCCCCAGCCTGGCGGAAGGCTCTGATGGCTTCCTGGTGGCGGTCCAGCCCAAAATAAATCTGGCCCAGTTGATGCCAGGTGACTGCCTGGGCCGGCTCGGTTGGATGCCGTTCCAGGGCTTGCTCGTAGCGGGCAATGGCCGGCTCGATTTCGCCGCGCTGCTGGTGCAGCCAGCCCAGGTGATGGTAGGGCCAGGCCGCCGCCGGGTCCAACGTGATGGCCTGGCGATAGGCGGCCATCGCCTCTTCCTGCCGCCCCAGGCCGCGATAGACATCGCCCAGCCCGCTCCAGGGCGGCGCGTAAGCCGGGTCGAGCCGGGTGGCCTGTTTATAAGCGTTGATGGCTTCCTCGGTGCGGTCCAGCCGCTCATAGGTATGGCCGAGGTGGTTCCAGGCTACGGCCCGGTCGCGGTCTTGCGGGTGGCGGGCCAGCGCCGCCTCGAAAGCGGCCAGGGCGGCGGGGAGATTGTCCTGGGCTTCGTACAGCAAGCCCAGGTTGTGGTAGGGCCAGGGTGAGGCCGGGTTCAATGCCGCAGCCTGGCGATAGGCCGGCTCGGCCTCGCCCCCGCGGCCCAGGGCGGCGTAAGCTTCGCCCAGCCGGTTCCAAGTCTCGGCCCGGTCTTCATCAGAGGTATGGCGGGGCAGGGCTTGCTGATACAGTGAAACCGCTGCCTCAAAATGGCCCCGCCCGGCTTCGATTAGCCCCAGGTTGTGGTAGGGCCAGGCCAGCGCCGGGTCGAGTTGGTTGGCCCGCCGGTAGGCTGTCTCTGCTTCGGCAATGTGACCCTCAGCCCGGTGCAGGTCGCCCAGGCTGTTCCAGGGCAAGGCAAAGGTGGGGTCAAGTTCCGTCGCCCGGCGATAGGCGTCGAGCGCCTCCGCCCGGCGTTCCAGGCTCCGCTGGACATCCCCCACCTCATTCCAGGCGGCGGCTTTGGCCTCTTTGTCGCTGTGGCGGTCGGCGGCCTGACGAAAGGCCGTCAGCGCGGCCTCGAAATTACCCTGGCGCTGGTAAAGCAGGCCCAGGTTGTGGTAGGGCCAGGGGTAGGCCGGATGGAGCTGGTTAGCCTGTTGATAGGCCGCAATGGCCTCGGCGTCGTTGCCGACCGCCTCGTACACCCGGCCCAGGTTGTGCCAGGAAACGGCTTTATCCTGGTCGCGCTGCTGCCGTTCCAACGCCTGCCGGAAAGCAGCGATAGCTGGCTCGTAGTCGCCCTGCTGAGTGTAGATAAAACCGAGGTTGTTGTAAGCGCCGGGACTCTCCGGGGTCAGTTCGATGACGCGGCAATAAGCGGCAATGGCCTCGTCGGGGCGGCCGGTTTGGGTGTAGATATGACCCAGGCCGGTGTGAGCCGGGGCGTAAGCCGGGTCAAGGGCGACCGCCCGATTATAAGCGGCAATCGCCTCATCAGTGCGGCCCAAAACTCGGTAGACCTCGCCCAGGCTGTAATGCGGGCGAGGGTCCTGCGGGTCAAGCTGGCTGGCCCGTAAGTAGGCGGCGATGGCCTCGTCGGTGCGGCTGAGGGCCAGGTACACGTCGCCCAGGTTGCGCCAGGAAACGGCGCGGCCCGCGTCATCTTGGTGGCGCTCCAGCGCCTCGCGGTAGAGGCCGATGGCCTGCTGGTATTCGCCGCGCCGTTCGTAAACCAGGGCCAGGTTGTTGTAGGGCCAGGCTGCGGCGGGGTCAAGGGCAATAGCCTGGCGGTAGGCTTTGATGGCCTCGTCGTCGCGGCCCAGGGCGCTGTAGACGTCGCCCAGGCCGTGCCAGGGCGGGGCGTAACTGGGGTTGAGCACACTGGCCCAGCGATAGGCGGCCATGGCCTCGTCGGTCTCGCCCTGCGCGGCGTAAACATTGCCCAGGTTGTCCCAGGTGACAGCTTTATCCTTGTCGCGCTGATGCCGCTCCAACGCCTGCTGGTAGAGCGGGATGGCCGCCGCGTAGTCGCCGCGGTGCTCGTACAGCAGGCCCAGGTTGTGGTAGGGCCAGGGATAGTTGGGGTTCAAGGCCAGGGCCTGTTCGTAGGCGGCCATGGCCTCGTCGTAGCGGCCCAGGGCGGTATAAACATCGCCCAGGCCGTTGTAGGCCGGCGGGCGTGGTTCCAGTTCGATGGCTCGCTGGTAAGCCTCGACCGCCTCAGCCTCGCGTTCCAGGTAATCCAGGGCTGCGCCCAGGTTGAACCAGGCATCGCCGTTGTCGGGGTCGAGGGCGACGGCGCGCTGAGCCGCCTGCAAACCTGGCTCGGAGGGCACGGTTTCCAGGGCCGAGTGGGGCCAGAGGAAGATGCTGCTGAGTTGGTAAAATCCCTGGCCCAACTGCCGCGCCACCCCCCCCCGGCCCCCCCCTGCTAGGGGAGGGTGAAGAGAGGGGGGTAGATTGGCTTCGGCGGCCAGGTAAGCTTTGAGGCTCTCTGGGTAGCGCCCGGCTTGCAATAACCAGTCGCCCTGCCAGCGGTGCAGGATACTCAGATGGAGCGGGGCCAGTTCGGCGGTTTGCAGTAATTTGTCCACCATCCGCCCGACGGCCTCGCCCGGCTCATCGAAGGGACCGATGTCTTTGAGGCCGGTCCGCAGTTGGTGCAGCAAATTGGCGGCGGAACGGCTCAGCGGCAGGGCGGCATCGCCCAAAAATTCTTCGGCCTGGATGAGCAGTCCTTCGGCAAAGGGACGGTCAAAGCCCAGCCCCTCGACAAAACGGGGCAGCAAAAATTGGATGGCCTCGTCGGGGTCGTACCAGAGCAGGGCGTTGAGCAAATCGCGCACGGTGCGCTGCCAGTGGGGGTCGCGCACCCGCAGTAAGGGGTCGTCGGAGGCGGCGGCTTCGCGCTCGGCCCATTCGGCCTGGTAGTAGGTCAGGGCGCGTTTGCTCAGCCGGTCGCGCAGGCTGCGGTGCTGTTTATCGGTGCGAAGTTCGCGCCGGACAAAGTCGTAAACGGCGTCGTGCAACCCGTCGCTTAAAACAAAGGCGTAGCGCGAGCGCAAATCGCTCAATAGGTCGCGGGCCGATTGGCCGGGCAGCAAGTTCCAGACGGCCTGCATGGCCGCCTCGCTCGACCCTTTGCGCAGCAGGGCCAGGGCTTGCACCCGCTCCAAATCTTCTTCGCGGTTCATGCAGTAGCGCAGGAAGCGGGTGGTGATTTGCTCCAGCCGTCCGGCCGGCAGCAAGCCCCGGTCGGTCAGGACGATGTCGCGCAGAAAATCAGTCCGGTCCATGCTGAACAGAGCATCGGCCACCATCTCGACCACCAGAGGCACGCCGCTGCTGGTGGATTTGACCGCATCAATCAGGGCGTCGTCAATCTCCAGGGGCACGCTGCGCCGCTCGGCTTCGGCTTCCAGGTATTCGCGCAGGTCGGCGTCGCTGAAGATGCTCATATCCCAAACGACCGGCGGGTTTTCACCCAGCAGGTCGCGGTAGCCTTTGTAATCCTGTTTGACCCCCTCCACCTCGACCAGGCGCTCGTCGGCCAGGTTGTAGCGCCCGCTCAAAATCCAGATAATGGGGGCGTGGTTGGTGGGCAGCACCAGATGGTCGCGCAAAAAAGGTTCGAGGGGGACGATAATTTCCAGGTTATCCAGGGCAATGACGATGGGGCGGCGGCGGGCAATCCGCTTGAGGCCGGTAACAAGTTTGGCCGTTTGAGTCAAGGCGGGCTGGCGGAACAGGGCCGACTCCTCGGCGGTGAGCCGGCCCTCCTGCTGCATCTGCTCGGTCAGCAGGTCGTAGGCTTTGGCTATAGCCGCATCTTCGGTAGACGGTAGACGGTAGACGGTAGACGGGGAGGGGTGAGGGGCGAAGGGGTGAGGGCGTGTACGGGTCTCTTGCGCCAATAGACCGCGGGCGGTCTGGAGCAGGTCGGCCCACCGCTCGCGGCTTTCGGCCTGGGCGCGGTTGACCCGCTCGACCACGCCGGGCAGGTTGCCCTGGGTTTCATAATAGGGGGCCACTTCGGTTTCGTAGCCGGCCTGAACCAACTGCGCGGCCAGGCGGTCGAGCAAATGGACGGGTTCCAGCACCGGCGAACCCAGCGAAACATCATCGTACAGGGTCAGAATGGGTGGGTCGCCAGGCAGCTCTTCGGCCAGGATGAGACAGCGCCGGGCCAGCCAGCTTTTGCCAATCCCGCCGATGCCGTGCGGCAGAAAAATGTGAGCGTAGGAGTCGTCGCCGGGGGCCTGGTCGGGGTCAAAATCGGCGGCCTGCATGTAGGCTAAATCGCGCCAGCGGCGCTGGTGGGCTACCAACCCTGCCAGAGCAACCCGAAACTGGCGCTGCTCCTGTACCCGGCCAATAAAATTGGTCCGCTGCTCTTCCGACTGATTGTTGGCTGATGGTTGAGGCGTCATAGGCTTCCCTGTTGTCAGGCAATGAAGCTAAATATCATCAATTTGTCGGGAAAATGTTAAGCTGGATGACCAAAGTACGCTATACAATCGCTTAACAATAGTGTACCATGAAAAGTAATTTCCGAACCTTTTCACCTTCATACTATAGCATAACTCTGGCAGTTTAGTAAAGTAGTTATGTCAAAACCGGGCGTCTTTTCAGCCAACGGGAGGGAGGATTGAGACGCCTGGCGGCTGTGTTGTGTGTGCTATAAAGCATAAAGGGGAAGAGTCCATGGGACTGGGAGGCCCAGATGCGTAAAATTCTCATCATCGAAGACCGGCGGGAAAACATTGTTTTCATCGCCAATAATATCCTGAAGCCACTGGGGTATGAGGTTATTACGGCTATGGACGGGCCGACCGGCCTGACCAAAGCCCAGGAAGAAGCCCCCGACCTCATTATTACTGACTTAAAGCTGCCCGGTCTGGGCGGACTGGAAGTGCTGGAACAGCTCCGTCAGAAAGGGAACCATATCCCCACCATTGTGATGACCTTTCACGGGACGGAAGAGACGGCCGTACGCGCGCTCCGCCTCGGCGCGCGTGATTATTTGATCAAGCCGTTTACCATTGAAGAGATGCAGGCGGCGCTGGAGCGGGCGTTCAAACCGGTCGCGGCCCCGGCCCCGCCGGTCTTGAGAAAGCTGACCACCGGCCCCCTGTCCAGAGATAACAGCGAGGAATTGGCCCGTATTCCCCAGTTGGAGCGAGAGTTGGCTGAAATGCGGGTGGCCTTGACTTCGCGGGATAAACAGATTAGCCAGATGCAGCAGTTGTTAGCCAACCGCACCCCGGCCCCTCCTTCACCAGACGGAGGCCCTCCCAAGCCGCCCGCCCGCGATATTGCCACCGAGATGAAAATTACCCAATTGGAACAAGAGCTAATCCAGATGCGGACGGTGCTGGCCGCGCGCGAAAAACAACTGATCCATCTACAGAGGCAGTTGGCCAATTCGGTCAAGAAGCTGGAGATGGCCGAGGTAGCGCAGCGAGCCGCCACCTGGGAAGAGGATAACGCCCGGCTCAACCAGGTGTTGGCCCAAACCAAGCAAATGCTGGGCGAGTCCGAACGGCGCACCCAATCGCTGGAAGAGACGGTGCGGGTGCAGAAGGTTCAAATGAGCAAATACCAGGAGGAAGCCAAGCGCCTGGCCGACCAACTGCGTAATCTTTCGGAAGCGGTGCGTTTGTTATCGCAGGATTTGGGGCAGCAGGTAGAGCGAATCGGTGTAGTTGCGCCGGCGGATAAAAGGCGGTAAACTGGGGAGAGGGAGACACCTTTGTTCCAAACTCAGTTTCGGCCTGAACAGATTCATCCGACGGCTTTTATTGCGCCAGGAGTGGTGATTGTGGGGGATGTGACCCTGGGCGAAGAGAGCAGTGTTTGGTTCAATGCCACGCTACGGGGCGATACGGCCCCGCTGACCATTGGCCCGCGCACCAACATTCAGGAAGGCTGCATTTTCCACGCCGATCCGGGCTTTCCGGTCATTGTTGGCGCGGGCGCAACGATTGGCCATGGCGCGGTCATTCATGGCGCTCAGGTGGGCGATAATACCTTGATTGGCATTCGCTCGGTGCTGCTCAATGGGGTGGTGGTAGGTGAGAATTGCATTGTCGGTGCCTGCGCCCTGTTAACGCAAGGAAAAGTGTTTCCACCTGGCTCGCTGATTATGGGCGCGCCGGCCAAAGTGATCCGCGAATTAACCCCCACAGAGATTGAAGGCAATCGCCGCTCGGCGGAAGAGTATGTCAAGCGGTCACGCGCCTTCAGGCGCGGCTAGACTTGCTACTTAAGGAACAGGAATTTAATAAGTTGAGCATTTGTCATTGCGAGGAAGTTGAGCATTTGTCATTGCGAGGAGGAACGACGAAGCAATCTCCAGCTCGCAAAAGGGGATTGCGTCGCTTCGCTCGCAATGACATGCACAAGTTAATTAATTCTCATTCCTAAGCATTTGCCTCAAGAGGCGGGGCGAAGCCGGGCAGCCAGTTCACGGATGTGGTCGGGGGTGGTGCGGCAGCAGCCGCCGATAATCCGCGCGCCATTTTCGTACCAGCGTTGGGCCTGGCTGCTGAACGCCTCACAGGTGGTCTCTCCATGCCAGCTAAAGGTGGCAGCATCGTAGGTTTCGCCGGAGTTGGGGTAAGCCAGGATGGGTTTGCGGGTGGCGGCGCGGGCGGCCCGCACCAGATTGGGCACAAAACGAGGGGCGGTGCAGTTTACCCCAACAGCTGCAACCTGGGGATGGGCATCGAGCAGCGCGACACATTCAGCCAGAGACTCGCCCTGGCTGATCCGGGCCGCATCACGGCAGCTAAAGCTAAACCAGGCGCTGATTCCGGGGAACTCTTCCAGCAGACGAGCTAACGCCCGCGCTTCGACCAAACAGGGGATGGTTTCGCAGGCCAGCATATCAGCCCCGGCAGCGGCCAGCACAGCCATGCGCGGGCGGTGAAAGGTTATCAACTCCGCCTCGCTCAAGCCATAATCACCGCGATACTCCGAGCCGTCTCTGAGGAACGCCCCATACGGGCCAATAGAAGCAGCCACAAAAGGGCGAGGCCGGCCGGTTCGGTTGGCCGGATTGACCCAGAAAGAATCACGAGCCTCTATGGCCAGCCGAACCGACAGACGCATTAAATCCTCAGCTTCAGCCCGACTGAGGCCGCGCCCGGCAAACCCCTCAAACGTAGCCTGGTAACTGGCGGTGATGGCGCAGTCGGCTCCGGCGGCAAAGTAGTCGGTGTGAACCTGCCGGATCAAATCCGGCGCCTCCAGCAGCACCCTGGCCGACCAGAGCGGGTCGCGCAAATCACAGCCGCGCCGTTCGAGTTCGGTGGCTAACGCCCCATCAAGCACGACAGCCGGATACGTTTGCAGAATGGTTTCAATTGGGTTTAGTCTCATTTTATCCCCCTCAGCGCTGTTTGTTAATCTTTATGCCACTCTTGTACTACCAGGCGGAAAATGTCCGACTCGGTGATGATGCCGACGAGATGCCCGGCCTGGTCAACCACCGGCAGACCGCTAATTTTCTTTTCCAGCATAAGCCGGGCCGCCTCGCCAATTGTTTCTTCGGCGGCAATGGTGACGGGGCGAGCCGTCATAATCTCGCCAATTTTGAGCTTGGCCAGGAGATAGTTGACTTCCCAGATGCTCAGAGAGGTAGCTCCAGATGGCTCCGCGCCCCGGATATCGCCGCGAGTCACAATGCCGACTAACTTGCCGGCCTCTATGACAGGCAGGCGGCGAATTTTCTTCTCTTCCATCAGCCGGTGCGCTTCCGGCAATGTCATCTCCGGGGAGACCGTAACGACATCACGAGTCATCCAATCTTTAACAAGCTCTTTTTTCATGGGATTCCTCCATTGGAAATAGTAATCAGTAATCAGTAGTCAGTAGTCAGATGGACGGTAAATTTGTAATTTACTTGCCGACCAACCCTCCAGTCTTCCCCTAAAGCTTATCGCATTTTGCCCTGTTTTTAAAGTAGTAAATGTCACTTTTCTGGTTGATGTAAGTCATCTATCTTGTTTGACAAAGTAAGGATTTCCACTTACCATAAAGTAAGGCCGCGCAGTTCCCCATCTGAAGGGAGGGATCATGTCCAAATTGTATAAATTGGTCGTGACCGGGACTTTTAACGCCGGTAAAACCACCTTTGTCAAAACTGTCACCGAGACTGAACCGGTTAATACCGATAAAGCCAGCCATAATCCGGCCGAAAAAAAGATCAAAGGGGCAACCACCGTCGCTCTGGACTACGGTAGAATAAAGATTAGCCAGGGCAGCGCGGTGCATTTGTTTGGCACGCCGGGCCAGGACCGGTTTGATTTCATGCGCGATATTCTGGCCCAGGATATGCACGGCTTTATCTTTTTGGTCGACTCGACCGACCGGCGCAGCCTTGAGCAGGCAACCGCCCTGCTGGCGGCCTTCAAAAAACACAAAAACGTCCCTTTTCTGCTGGCGGCCAACAAAGCGGATCGCCAGGGGTTGAGCGGCGAGGAAATCCGGCAGGCGCTCAAGCTGCCGGCCAAACAGCCGGTCATGCCCTGCATTGCTACCAATAAAGCCTCAGCGCGGGCGGTGGTGGAGCGACTGGTGGCGCTGATTGAAGGCGGCTGATGGATCGTGATGAGATCATAAAAAAATTTGAGACAGCCCGGCGAGAGGGTAATAAGCTTGACCTGCGCCGGCTGAACTTGAGCAAGCTCGATCTGTCGCACCTGGATTTGAGTGAAGTGCTGCTGCACGAAGCCAGCCTGAACCAAACCAACCTCGATGGCGTAACGCTGCGTGGGGCTAACCTGGTTTTTGCCAACCTGATCAAGGCCACGCTGCGGGGGGCCAATCTGCGCGAGGCGAATATGGTTTTTGCCAATTTTCGCCTGGCCGATTTGAGCGGCGCGGATCTGAGCAAGGCTAACCTGAGCGCGGCCGATCTCTTTGGGGCTAACCTGAGCGGAACCAAGCTGGTCGGGGCCAGGCTGGGTGAAGCAAACCTGGCCGAAACCAACCTGAGCGGCGCTAATTTAAACGGAGCCGATCTGCAAGAGGCCGACCTGAGTGAGGCTGATCTGAGTGGGGCTGACCTGAGCGGGGCTGACTTACGGGAAACCAATTTGAGCCAAGCCAAACTCAGCCAGGCCAAATACAACCAGCAGACCCAGTGGACCGATAGATTTGATCCCATCAGCGCCGGAGCGGTGAGAAAACGAAAGTGGGGGTTGTTTTAACTGAATACCTGAGAAATCGCTTTGAATGACTCATCATACCTAAATTGAGTATCCCGATGGCCTCCCTCAAACTCTTCATAAAAATAGGGAATATTTAACCCGTCCAGGCGCTGGCAAAAGATACGCGCCCCGTAGTGTAAGGCGTACTCGTCACGGCTGCCGCAATCCAGATAAATGAGTTTCATATGGCGCAGCGCAGTTACGCACTGTTCATCTTGCAGCATAGTAATCGGGTCGTGGGCCAGCCAGCGCTGCCAGACGGCAGGGCGTAGTTCGCCGGTAATGGGGTCAAAGGGCAGGTCGAAGCCGCAGGAGGCGTCTGGGTTAGGGGAATAGCAGGCGGACATAGCGGCAATGTGGATGACATCAAAGAAGTTGGCCGGTTTGGGCTGCATTTTGGGCCAAAAATTAGCCAGGAATTGTTGCAGCGCCGCCGGCGTTTGCAGTGAGAGCCGGCCCGTTGCGTTAAGAAACTTTACAAAATCGGGTTTGTAGCAGTAGTCAAAATACATATCGCCGCTATGACAGGCCAGCGCGCCAAAAATATCGGGGTGGCGCATCGCTTGCGCCAGCGCGCCGTAGCCTCCCGATGATTTACCCATCACCGCTCGATAGCCGGCCTCGGCGCGGGTGCGGTAACGCTCATCTATAAACGGGATCACCTCTTCGATCAAATGATCTTCATAACGACCGGTCGCAGTGGAGTTGAGATACTGGCTGCCGCCGTAGCGGGTGAAACAATCGGGCATGACCACAATAAGCGGCTGCACCTGGCCGGATAGGATCAACCGGTCAAGCCGCTCCTGGATCGGTTCATCAAAGGCGGAGTCGTTCAGCAGAAGGGTTCCGCGCCCGGTAAAGCCGGTCAACAGATAAACTACGGGATAGCGGATCGTACTGTCGCCATAGCCGGGCGGCAGGTAGACCGGCGTCCGGCGTATAGCTGAGTCGCCCAGGGGGTTATGGCGCAAGACCTCGCTTTTTATTACTTCGATAACTACCTGGCTTTGCGTTGACATTGGGTTTCTCCTTCAAAAACAAAGATGCGATGACCCGTGAGGCGAGGAGGCGAGGGGATTCTTCGCCTCCTCGTGTCCCCGCCTCTTCGCTTCATTTCAAAGTAGCCCAATCCGCTAAGTTGTGGTAAGATGCGTGCCGCTTTTATTTTTGCCTGCGGAGTTTCGGTTGGACATTCGCGTTATCATACCCACTTATAATGAAAAAGACAATATCACCGAACTGGTGAGCCGGATCTTGGCCCTGCCAGTCGAGGCTCGGGTGATTGTGGTTGACGACAACTCGCCTGACGGGACCGGCGATGTTGCCGATCAACTGGCCGCCCAAAATCCTCGGATAAAGGTGATTCACCGGGCCGGGAAGTTGGGTTTGGGTACGGCTTATATTGCCGGTTTCAAATTAGGTTTAGCCGAGGGCGCTGACCGTCTGATTACCATGGATGCCGACTTTTCCCACGATCCGGCTTATATCCCGGCCCTGGTGAACCTGTCGCAGCATTATCATATCACGATTGGCTCGCGTTACATTCCCCAGGGGGGGGTGGTTAACTGGGAATGGCAGCGTCGTTTTTTGAGTTGGGGGGCCAACGCTTTTGCCCGCGCCTCTTTGGGGTTAAAGGCCAATGATTGTACCGCCGGCTTTCGCTGCTATCACCGCGAAGTTTTATTAAACATTGACCTCGACCGTATCTTCTCCAATGGTTACTCTTTTTTGGTAGAAATGTTGTTCAAATGCCAGCGGCAGGGTTATCAAGTGGGTGAAATTCCCATTATCTTTGCCAACCGCGAACGTGGCCAATCCAAAATATCTCAGCGCGAAATTTATAAAGCCATGTATACGGTGATGCGCCTGGCCCTGACCCGTTTCCTGCCGCTGCGGCATGTCCCCATTTCAACGCTACCGCCGTTGCCCACCGGTCCCGATAACTCAAAAAATCTCGTCGAGAAGCCCGCTTCACATTCATAACTTCTCTTTCGGCTTTAACATGTGACTAATGGGCTTTATAATTAGGGACTTTCGCCCCTATATTCTAACCCTTTTTTGGTGTATGCTATCTAATAGTGTTTAACCAATAAAGGATTAGGGCTTGAGCGCCGTCAAAACAAAAACAATCCCTTTTATATCTGCCATTGAAAAAAAACCAAAACCTTCCTCTGGGGGCATAGTTGGCCTGATTGTGCTAGGGGTACTGCTGCCGTTGTTGGCGATTGAGGCGCTGGCCCAGCTATTCCCTAACTCAATCCCCCTTGAAGTGAGATCGGTGTTTCAGCCTGAACAGGATCAGCCGTTAAAGGGACTCGTGCCGGATGAAACCCTGGGGTATAAGTACGCGCCGGACCTGATTGATTTTGCGGTCCCATTTGAGGGCGATACAGGCCCCGGCATTTACCGGGTGTCAACAGTTTCATTGGGTTACGCCGAGGCCGGCTTTCGCGATGATGGTTTATCCGGCGAGGTCTTTGCCGTAGTCATTGGCGACTCGTATGCCAGTTGCGCCAGTGTATCATTGGAAACATGCTGGGTTGAAATATTGGAACAACAGACCGGTCAGGATTGGGCCAACCTGGGCGTGGTGGGTTACAGCCCCCAGCAAGAGGAGCGGATGCTGGCCCGCTATGGCCTGTCCTTGCAGCCCAAAGTGGTGGTCTGGGTTTTCTTCCCCAATGATTTAAACGACGCCTGGCGCTTTGAGCAATTTGGCAGCGGCGCAGCCCAAGAGGGTCAATTTTGGCGCAATCCCGTTTTAGCTTGGCTGGCTCGCCACTCAACCGTATACAACATGGGCGCATTTTTCTGGTACAATCGCGCCCTTTTTTACAATCTGGTCACTTTCAATAATCAAACTGTCCCCCGCGACTCCAACCTGGTCTGGTGGCTGACTTATACCGATTTAACCATCCCCGAAGTGGCTGACGGCCTGAGGTTGACCCAACAGGCTATTCTGAATGCTCGCCAACAAGTCTTAGCCCAGGATGAAAAGACCCAATTTATCGTCATCCTATTTCCCTATCGGGAGCAGGTCTATGCTCCAGCGGAGCTGCAGCCGCAACTTGACCAACTCAACCAAGCGATGGCTGATTTTTGCCGGCAACAAACTTTGACCTGCCTGGATTTGACCCCGGCTCTGCGTGAGCGAGCCAATCAAGCGGATGAAATGCTCTATTTCCGCAAGGACATTCACCTGAACCCGCGTGGGAACGAAGTTGCAGCAGAAATTTTAAATGAAGCCTTAAGGGAATACGGGAGATTGGAGATTGGAGATTAGCGATTCAGATTAACAATCTCCAATCGCTAATCTCCAATCTCCCCAATAAGTAACTTATTGGATTCTCATTCCTAAAGAAAGATCATTCAATGGAACAGGGATTAAGACTGAGAGAGGTTAATTGGCTGGAACTATGGCGGAAAATTGATTCCACCCTTTTTCCGGAGCAGCCGCAGCCCAAGAGGTCAATGCCTGTCTGGCAGTATCTCCTTTTTATCGTTGTCGGAATGGTTGTTTTCTCGTTTCTGGGATCACTTTTACCGCCGGTGGGATTAATTGGCTATGATTGGGTTAATTTTTTCAGCACCCCGGCTCAAGAAGAGGGTCTCTCTTATTATCCGCCCTGGGTCGAATATGTCAGTTATCTCACCTGGCCCGGATTAATCGGTTTGACCTTTACCGGCCTGGCGTTGGGCTTATACCAGCGGCGGGCTTCGTTACTGGTGATGAGCATCGCTTTTTTTACCTTGCCGGCCTTGTGGTTGGTATTTCTGGGCCAGATTGAAGGGCTGATTGTTTTTGGCCTGACCGGCATGCCCTGGCTGGTTCCGTTGGTAACAATTAAACCCCAGGTGGGTTATCTGGCATTTTTGGCCCGTAAAAAAGACCTGGCCGTTTTACTCATCTGGCTGGCTCTGACCACAGCCATTTGGGGCTTATGGCCGCTCGATATGTTGACCATCAGTAACTTTACCGCCTGGGAAGAGCCGCATGATATTAGTGTCTGGCCGTGGTCGCTGCCGCTGGTTGTTGTTCTATTATGGCTCTCCCGTGGCGACGAAGACATGCTCATGCTGGCCGGGGTATTTGCCCTGCCTTACCTTCACTCTTACCATTATTTTGTGGTGCTGCCGGCAATGGCCCGCCTCACCTGGTGGGTAGCAATTCTGGCGGCTGTCGTTTCGTGGCTGCCGCTCCTGGCTAATTGGTTTGGTCCGTGGGCCTGGCAGTTGGGCCATTTGTTTCCGATGATATTGTGGGTTAGCCTCTATCTGCAACGACAAACACGTTCAGCCAGCAAAACCATTCCCGCATAAGGGGGATAAGCATGTGTGGCATCTGCGGTATTGTTGATCTAAAATCTTCGCAATCTGTCAACCAGGATATTTTGCTCAAGATGACCCAGGCGATGAAGCACCGGGGGCCTGACGAACAGGGGATTTATCAGTGCGACTCAGTAGGTCTGGGGTCGCGCCGCCTTTCGATCATTGATTTGGCCGGCGGCCGCCAGCCTATTACCAATGAAGATGAAACGATGTGGATTGTCTTTAATGGCGAGATTTATAATTACCGCGAGTTGCGTACCTATTTGCAAAAAAAGGGGCACGTTTTCCGAACTCAGACCGACACCGAAGTAATTCTCCACCTCTATGAGGAATTTGGCCTGGATTGTATTCAACACCTCAACGGTATCTTTGCTTTTGCCATTTGGGATATTCCCCGCCAGGAATTGACGCTGGCGCGTGACCGAATGGGCATCAAACCGTTGTATTACACTGAAACAGGTAATTCTTTTATCTTTGGCTCAGAGTTAAAAGTGGTTCTGGCTCACCCGGAAGTCAAACGTGAGATTGATCTGATTTCGCTGAACGAATATCTCTCTTTTGAGTATGTGCCCTCGCCGCGGACCATCATTCGCCATATTCACCGGCTGGAACCGGGTTACAGCCTGCGCTACAACCAGCAGGGACTTCAGCGCCAACCCTACTGGCAGATCAGCCTGGCCCGCAGCGAAAGCCGGCCGCCGGTCCATTGGCGCGATTACGCCAATGGTCTGTACCAGACCTTGAAAGAAAGCGTCAAACAAGAGCTGGTCAGCGATGTGCCGGTGGGGGTTTTGCTCAGCGGAGGGCTAGACTCCAGCAGCATTGCCGCGCTCATGGCTCAATTGTACCCCGGCACGGTTGATAGTTTCTCGGTCGGGTTTCAGGAAGCCTCATTTGATGAGTCGGCCTACGCCCGCAAGGTGGCGCAGCACGTGGGTACGCGCCATAATGAACTGATTCTGACCAGCCAGATGGTGGCCGAGATGGTCCCGACCATCACCGATTTTCTGGACGAGCCGTTTGGCGACTCATCGCTGATCCCCACCTATTTCCTATCGCTCTTTGCCAGGGGACACGTTAAAGTGGTGCTGGGCGGCGATGGTGGCGATGAATTGTTTGCTGGCTATCCCACCCTGGCGGCCCACCGGCTGATTGAATATTATGAGCGGGTTGTGCCCTGGCAAATACGCGCCTCAGTTGCTCCCAAACTGCTCGATTTGATGCCGGTTTCTTTCAATAACATCAGCTTTGATTTCAAGATACGGCGTTTTCTGGCGGGCCGGGGAGTACCGCTGCAAGTCCGCCATCATCGCTGGCTTGGCTCTTTTGTGGATGAGGACAAATCTTTGCTGTTACAAGATTGGCTCAAGCCGGTTTTGCGCGACACCTATACCCAGGCTTATCTCCACGCCCGCGAGTGTGACGCCCGCCTGCCCTTGAATCAACTGTTATACAACGACATGAAAATGTACCTGGAAGGGGATATCCTTTACAAAGTTGACCGGGCCAGCATGGCCGCCTCTCTGGAAGTGCGGGTTCCCTTTTTGAACCGAGAAATGGTCCACTTTGCCACCGATTTGCCGGTCGAACTTAAGCTGAAACGGCTGACCAGCAAGTACCTGCTTAAAAAGAGTATGAACGGAACTTTGCCCAAAGAGATTATCCGTCGTCCCAAAAAAGGTTTTAATATGCCGGTCGCCCGCTGGCTGACCACCGAGCTGCGCGAGTTGGTGATGGAGATGCTGTCGGAGCCGCGCATCAACCGGCAAGGCTTTTTTAATTATTCCTATGTGCGGCAACTGCTCGACCAGCACTTCGCGCAGCAGCGGGATAATCGCAAGGTGTTGTGGACCTTGCTTATCTTTCAAATGTGGTATGATCGGTATATCGAAAAAAGTGTTGCAACCACATAAGAGGTACTGATGCCCACTTCTTTTAAGACCGAAAATGATTTCATCCAATGGAATGAAGAGATGGCTCACCGTTATGATCCAGAAGCCTACCATCTTCGTTCTAACTTCTTAATCCGCTGGATCGAACGTCGCCGGGTAAAAACTATCCTAAACTTTCTAGATACCCAACAACAGGACCGCGTTTTAGAAATCGGATGTGGCGCTGGTAATATCCTGGAGCAGATTCCGGCAATTCGACTGCACGGAATTGATCTTTCAAGCTTTCTCATTAAAAAATCGCAGCGTCGTTTAGCTTCCCATCAGGGGATCTTGGCGCAATCGAATGCCGAACAACTTCCCTTTGCCACTGGCACATTCCATAAGCTTGTTTGCAGTGAGGTGTTGGAGCACGTTGCCAATCCACGTCAGGTAGTCGGTGAAATAGCCAGAGTAGCTACAAGCAATGCCGTTATCGTTATTAGTGTACCCAATGAGGTCTGGATTGATCGGGTTAAAACTATCATCCGTAAGCTGGGTTTAGGGAGGTGGTTACTCAAGGGCGCAGACGATTCGTATAGTTCACCGGATCAGATGACAGATGAATGGCACTTGCATAGTTTTGATTTAACCTTGCTCAAAGAAATATCTGATAACATTCTGGTTATTCGCCAAATTAAAGCCATCCCCTTTAATTTTATTCCTTTACGCTATGTGGCTTGTTGCCAGTTAGTGAAACAGGCTTAACCCGGTCAAACCACAATTTATATTCAAAACCAAGCCAAAACCTCTCATAGAATTAACCACCTGGATTGATGCTTCACTTAACTTCAGGCCGCTATTCACAACTATGCTGTCAACTATCAAGCATCAAAAAATTGAACTGTTACTCCTGGCTCTTTTGCCAATTCTCGTTTTTCTGACTCGTCTCCCTTATTTTGAGAAACCCCTTGACGACGACAGTGCTGCCAATGCCTATGGCGGGCGGCTTATTCTGCAAGGCGAGCCTTTGTATAGCAGCTACCATCCCGGCCATCATTTACCCCTTGTCTACTACATTAATGCCCTGGCCTTCTCGCTGTGGGGCGACAATTCGTGGGCGATCAGGTTTTTTTTGGCCTTGTGGCTCATCCCTACCGCCTATTTACTCTATTACCTGGCTCGGACCTTTGCCGATAGAAAGACGAGCGGGATTGCCGTAATTTTGTTTTTACTGCTTACTTCCGATTATGCTCTGGAGGGCCACACCGCCGAAATTGAACAATTTGCCAATTTGCCCCGTATCGCTGCTATCCTGCTCTTACTCATCTTCCAAAATCGCCCTACCAAGGATTGGCAATTTGTTTGGATTGGCCTGATTAATGCGATTTGTATCTTATTTAAAGCGGTCTATCTCTCGGCATTGGCGCTGACCGGCCTGGTTCTCCTGATCCAATTCTGGACGCAGCCGGACAAAAAAGAAGCCGTCCAGCGTTTGATCCGACGAGCAGTTTGGATGGGGCTTGGCTTAACGGCGGGCTTACTGCCGGTTGTGATTTATTTTGGCGTATTAGGACTCCTGCCCCGGCTGGGTTTGGTTTTTATCCTGGGGCAAGACCATGTCGATTCGACTGGCGTTAATCCATTGTTCCTTTTTCTCTATCCCTTCAGCGGCCTGGCGATAGCCAATCTGCCCTTATTGACCTCCGGTTTAGCCGGAGCGCTGTTAATGCCATTTGATAAAACCTTGCCCAGGCTGACAAAATATATTATTCTATTCTGGTTTCTACTTTCTTTCATCGAAGCGGGCATCAGCTACAATGCTTTTTGGCACTATTACTTGCTTATCACCCCACCCTTGAGCCTATTAGCCGCTTGGTTTATAACGCAGCCGTTCCGGCTGGCTCAGGTCAATCCTAAAGGTAAGTGGACAGGCTGGCCCATACCGGTGTTGCTGCTGTTGACAATTGGTGTAACTTACCTTTTTGTCAACAGTAGTTATTTGTATCACTATTTTCGTTACAAAACCGGCCAGGAAACCTATCGTGATTTTATGCTGAAAAGCTGGCCTCCCACCGGCCCGATGTTTGTGGCCTTACAGGATATCGCCATTTATATCCAAACCCACTCCCGGCCCGATGACCGCATTTATATCTGGAGCGAAGAAGTTCAACTTTACTATTTAGCCAATCGTCGTTGTGCTGTGGATTTTATCTGGCCCATCTATCTGGAGAATCCTAACATACCCGGCGGGCCGGCGGAACTACAACACCGGCTCTTTGCATCTACCACCAAATTTATCGTTGTGGCGCAAGACAATCCCCCCACTTGGCTTACTCAGGGTTTAGCCAAAGATTATCATTGGGTAGAAACAATCGGTGGCCGGGCCATTTATCAACGTAACGACAGTTAAATCGCCTTATGCAAAGAACTTCTGTAGAGCTTCAACGGAATCCGGCATTATCCAAATCGGCTCAACTAACCTCAATTTTCAGCAGCAACCTGCTGGCTGGTCTTTTTTTTCTCCTCCTGACTGCGATCTTCCTACGGCCGATCATTTTTCATTTTTTTGACGAGGTCAGTGGAAGCGGGGATACTTATGAGTATGTCTGGCGCTTATGGTGGTTTAAGCATACCCTGATTGAAACCGGCCAATCGCCCTGGCTGGTCCCTTTTATTTATTATCCGTTGGGCTATCCCTTGGCTTACAGCGAGATTACCCCCACTAACACCCTCTTTGGCCTGCCTTTTACCCTTGCTGTTGGCGAGTACAGCGCCCATAACGCCCTGCTTTTTTTTAATATTTTTCTGGCGGGGTTTAGTACCTTTTTGTTAGCCCGGCGATTGACCCATAGCTGGTGGGCCGGTCTGTTGGCCGGCATAATTTTTGGTTTTGCCCCCTTTCGGCGGGGGCAGTATTTTCATCTTATCCACCTGACGGTGGGCTGGTTCCCCCTCATTTTTCTCTTTATCGAAAGATTTCTACAGACGGGTCGCCGGCGCTATGCCTTTGCCGGCGGCCTTGCCTTTGGCCTTAATGCCCTGGCTTCGTGGTATCTGGCTCTGGCCGGCGGGTTGCTAAGCCTGGTCTGGCTGGCAGTCCGAACCTGGCCCTGGCCCCTTCAGTTTAAACAACGACGGCGCTGGCTGGGGTTAGGCATCTTCAGCATCACCGCGATAATTCTCATCGCCCCTTTCTTGCCGCCCTTTTTAGCCGTCAGCGGTGATCCTGATACTCGCCCCACCCTGGAAAATACCAATTTCTGGTCGGCCTCGCCGACCGATTATCTCATCCCCAATCCCTTCCACCCCTTGTGGGGTACTTTTATTGAAGAAAAAATCCTGCCGCTGGCTGCCCTGGCCGACAAAACATCGCCCACTCAAGCCGATTTTGAAGCCGGTCGCTTTTTTCCCGATTCCGGTCTGAACATTGCTACGGAATTTTTGTTGAGTCCCGGTCTGGTGGCTATTCTTTTTGCCATCTATGGCCTGCGCTGGAGCCAGGCTAAAACTGTCCGGCCCTGGCTCTATCTCACTCTCGTGGCTGTTGTCCTCAGTTTAGGGCTAACCCTGCACCTGGCCGGACGACAGGTGGTCATTCCTGCGCCGCCCGCTGTGGTGAACAGTTTTAACCAGATAATGAATGATATTTCCCTGAACTTATCCTTGCAGCGAGAACCCTTCACCCTTGACCAAGAAACCGGGATTGTTATCCCGCTGCCATCGCTGCTCATCCGTTGGTTCGTGCCGGCAGTGGGCAATACCCGCACCTGGACCCGCTTTGGTCAGTTTGCCATTTTTGGTATCGCTATCCTGGCTGCTTATGGCGCAGCCGCCTGGCGCCAACGCGAAATCGCCCCGCGCCACCCAAACCGAAGTTCACCCATCAAAAAACAAACAGTGAAGCCCACCAATCCTCTATCCTCCATCCTCTATCCTCTATCCTCTATCCTCCATCTTCCTTCCTCCACCTGGCCCTGGCTCATCGTCATCGGTCTGGCTTTGTTTGAGGTCTGGTGGAAACCCATGCCCACCCACCGGCCCTTTACCGAGCGCCCGGTTGACATCTGGCTGCGCCAACAACCCAGTCAAAATGCAGCCGCCCCAATATCCTGGCGAGGCAATTACTGCAATGACCTTAACGCCCGCCGCCAGCCCGACGGCGACGCCATGATTCAATATCCGCTTGACAGCAGCTTTAACGGCTCCCAATTTATCTATGCCAGAACTCATTGTAAACCTATCGTCCATGCCTACGGCAACCCCTTTGGCTTTATGCTGGGCCGGCGTCACCCCGAGTTACTCACTTTTCCCGATGCGGCCAGCCTGGCTCTGTTAAATCGCTGGCAGGTGCGTTATGTATTAATTGAGACCGCAGGACCGGGGGCAGATACGGCTCAAGACCTGCTAAAGCAAGTAGCCGCCGTGCCATGTTTACACCCTGTAACCGTTCAAGACAGTATCCATGTTTTTGAGTTGTTTGATTGCGGAGAACGCTGAAAAACAAACAAAGTCCAGGCAAAAAGCACCCGGTATCAGAGCATGTTCCAGAGATTTCATTTCGGCTTTCAAAATTTCGGATTCGCTTTACTCATTCCCCTCGCTGTCGCCATTTTAGTGAGAGGTATCTTGCTGACTCGTTGGTGTGGCGATTTCAATTCCGATGAAGCCATTGTCGGCTTGATGGCAAAACATATTTTGGAAGGTCACATCCCTATTTTTTTCTACGGACAGTTCTACCTGGGCAGCTTAGAAGCTATGATCGCGGCGGTTATCTTTTGGCTTTTTGACGATATGAACGGATTGTTACTTCGTTTGAGTCCGGTTACCTCTTATCTGGCTTTTGTGACAGTTTCATTTGTATGGCTGGATACATGGCACAATCGTTCAACGGCTGTGTGGGGAAGCCTATTCTTGGCGCTGCCTCCAGCCATGTTGACTGTGCATACTTACGGGGCCAATGGTGGCAATGCGGAGATGCTATTTTTGGGCGGCCTCTTGTTTCTATTGGTTCAGCGAGGTTTCACCTCCGGCTGGAGCTATGGCCGGGTATTCAGTGTGGGGTTGGTGGCCGGCTTGGCCCTGTGGACTCATCCCTTGTCCGTTTTTTACCTGTTCACAGTGTTGGTTGTTTGGGGTCTTGGCTCACCGCAGTGGCCTGAATGGCGAAGCTGCTTAGGGCATTTATCTTTACTCGTCTGGCTGATAGTTGGCTTGGGCCTGACAACGTTGGCTCTGATAGCTTTAATTGCCTTCAACCTGGCCATTGATGTGCTTTATATTCAACGTTTGTTAATCGGCGCTATTTTAATTACCTGGATCACGGTGATCACGGTACTCCGCTGGCGTAAACAGTTAACCCCTAATGCCAGCTCTCAAAGCCATGCTGAACTTTACCTGTTCTGGCTTGGCCTGGGGGGTATTTTAGGCATAGCCCCCATGATTTATTACTTTTTCAATCCCGGCAACTCAACGGGCGGCGTAGACAATTTTAATTTCATTACCTGGCAACGCTTACCTGAACTATGGCAATTACACCTCTTTGGCATTATTCCGGCCTTAATCGGTTTACGCACCCACACCGACAGCGCCTCGTGGTTGATGATTTTGACCAAAATCGGGCTGGCCGCTGTTTTTGTTGCCATTTTTCTCCATTTTGGAAAGCGTTACCGCCAGGCGTTGCTCGATCTCCTCTTATTGCGGCCTATTACACCCCAACCGGAGCATTACGTATGGCTGCTGGGCAGTTTAATCATGGGCTTTGGCTTTGTCAATGGCAATAATTACGTCATCGAGCATATTCGCTATTTTTTACCCATGTTGTTTGTTTTAAGCGGTATGGTCGGCCTGGCTCTGGCTCATTGGCAAAGGTTCCAACCTGTCCTGGTTATTCTGTTGGCTGTCTTCATTTGGGGCTACTATGGAGTCATCAATTGGCAATACTATCAATCCTTACCACAGGTATGCTCCGCCCAACAAGTCGTTGATTTTTTAGAGAGTCAGCAGATCAAAGGGGGGCAGGCTTATTATCAGAATGCTTACAAACTCACCTTTTTGAGCCGTGAAAAATTAATCATTGCGCCTTATCGCTCACGGGATCGCTATGAAAGCTATACCCATTACGTGGCTACCCTGCCCCGGCAAACTTATATTTTAGAGGCCGGCAGTGAAACCGAACAGTTTCTCTTAGAAGTAGGGTCGCCCACAGCTTTCACCCTGAAGACCATTGATAATATTAATATTTTCACCGCTGTGGATACTCAGTAGATCCAATTTTTCACCGTAGCTGGCGCATCCCTATGCGTCAGCGGGCAGCATAGGGAGGCCACCCTACGGGAAATTTGGATCCACTGATACTCAATAAATCAATGATATGATCCGCAAAGAATTAACCTATCCCCCTCTCATTTTGGGACTAATGATGGTCGTCTACATCGGCTTCTTTAGTTATTTATCCTTTGTCAACCACGATCATTTTCTGACCAACGGCTTTGATTTGGGAATTTTTGATTATGCGGCCTGGAATAACCTGCACGGCAACTTTTTTAGCGCCGAATTTATCGGTGTAGACTCTCTTTTTGCCATCCATTTCCAGCCGATTTTGCTCCCACTGGGCCTGGTCTACCTGGTCTGGCCCGATGCTAAGGCCCTGCTGTTCGTGCAGACGGTCGTCTTGGCCCTGGGCGCGCTCCCTCTCTATTGGCTGGCGGCCGAAAAACTCAATGTCTGGGCTGCGCTCGTTTTTGCTGCCGCCTATCTCCTCTTTCCGGCCTTGCAGGGCGCGAATCTATTCGAGTTTCACCCGGTCACTTTAGCCGCCGGTTTCTTGCCGTTTGCCTATTGGTATTTGCAGCAGCGTCGTTTTTGGCTTTTCTTAAGTTTCAGCATTTTGGCGGCGGCCTGTCAAGAGGATGCTGTTTTATTTGTGGGCATGCTCGGCTTTTATTTATTCGTTACCCAAAGAGATTGGCGGGGCTTGGCGGTCGGTCTGAGCGGCTTTGCGGTTTTCCTCTATCTGACCATCATATTTATTCCCGCTTACGCCGGCAGTGACACCCATTTTGGTTTGCATCGTTACGAAGTTCTCGGCGACACCATCCCCGAAGTGTTGTTGACCGTTCTGACCCGGCCACTGTTTGTCTGGGACTATATCTGGTCAAACCCGGACAAAGTGAGATACATCACCCATCTTCTGGCTCCCGTTGCCTATCTGTCACTGCTCGACCCGCTGACCCTGTTAATTGCTGCCCCGGCCATAGCCATGAACCTGCTATCCGATTTGCCAACCACCTACGCCCTGGATAGATTTCATTATTCGGTTATGGTTGTGCCTTTTGTGGTTGCCTCGGCCATCAATGGAGCAGCCTTGCTCATCAAATTACTGCGCCAGAAAATGGCCGTCTCACCCACTTTTTTAACGACTGTATTCATGCTAATGGTTTTGTTGACTACCTTGAGCTACCAGTTAAAATTTGGACACACGCCCCTTTCCTTGAGTTTTACCTGGCCTGTTGGTCAAGCTCGCTACAACTCCGCCCAGCAAATGCTACAACTCATCTCACCCGATGCTGTCGTTTCGGCCCAAACCTCGCTCAGCACCCATCTGACCCACCGGCCCGCTATTTATCTATTTCCTCGTCTCACCAGCAGTCAATACGGCCCGGCCGAATATATTGCCCTGGATTTACAGGGCAACATCTTCCCCATTTTCCAGCCGGAGGCTTACCTGGAACAGGTTGCCGTCTTGAAAGCCAGCCCGGATTACACCATCCTTTTTGAGCAGGATGATTATCTCCTTTTGAGAAAACGATAACATGCTAACCAAGAATTCAAACGCCGCCGCCGATTTTCTCCTGATCCTGATTCTTTTTCTCACCAGCCGCCTGATGCTGCTGATGGCCTTTCCCCCCGAAAACCTGATTTATTATGGCGATTATCAGCATTACTTTAATCTGGCCGACATGACTCGGCGCGGTTTTTATCCCTACCTCCATTATTGGTACGAATTTCCACCCATCTTCCCCTATTTGAATATTGCCGTCTATACTCTGGCCGGCCAGCAATTGAAGAATTACATCCTGCTGTTGGCCTTTGTGCTGCTGCTGGCCGAAGGCGGCAACCTCTATCTTCTCTACCGCCTGGCTTTTACTTTGTTTGGCCGTGCCCGCGCCCTGACCATCGCCTGGATTTATACCGCCCTGTTCACGCCTCTCTTCTTTTGGCTGGGCAATTTCGATGCGCTGACCACTTTTTTTCTCTTGCTGGCGCTCTACAGCCTGCTCAAAAATCGGCGCATTCTGCTGATAACCGCCTTGGGTCTGGGAACGATGGTGAAATTTTTACCCATCATGCTCCTGGCAACCGTTTGGCGCAGGCAGGGCCTCAAAGCCGCCGTCGTTTGCGGGGTAGGGGCGCTCTTGCTTTGCCTGCTTATCTTTGGCCCCTTCGCTTTAGCCAATCCAACTATGACCCTGGCCTCGCTGCGAGCGCAAGCCGGTAAATCCTCGTATCAGACGGTTTGGGCCATCATTGATGGCAATTTGACCACCGGCAACTTCGGCCCTCTGGTCGATCATTTTGACCCGGCTAAAGCTACACGTCCCCTCGGTAATCCCGCCCGCATTCCTACCTGGCTCACTATCATTCCCTTTGGGCTGTTGGGGTTGTTTATTTTCACTCGCCCTCCCGGTTCCAACCCTGATCAGGATGCCATCGTCTTTACCACTCTCACCTTTGTCATCTTTTTCCTGTGGTCGCAAGGCTGGAGTCCGCAGTGGCAAACCTTTTTAATTCCCCTGCTGCTGCTCACCTTTCCAGAAAAACGCGCGGTCTTGTTTATCATCGCCTTGAGTTTTATCAATTTTCTGGAGTGGCCGGTTATCCTTTCGCGCGGCCTCAACCAATTGGCGCCTCTCACTATCATCATCCGCATGCTGCTGTTGATTCTGTTAGCCGTCGAGTTATACCGCCTCCTGATCCACCCAACTCCTGCTAAAAACTAAAACAAACAAAAAACTCTACACCAAAAACGGTGTAGAGTTTCTCGTCTGGGCTAATCAAAAAAGATATTACAAGTTGCCTACGATATTACTGAAGGTATTGCCAATAACCGGGCCGAGCAAAAGTAAAATAGCAATAACAACAATGGCGACTAAGACTAAAATTAGAGCATACTCGACCAGGCCCTGACCTTCCTCACGCGGTAAAAATATCATGACAATCTCTCCTTTCTAAAAAATTTTGATAGACAGGTAGGTAAAACTTGGTTTTTTAGGTAAAATTGCGCCACCAATTATTTTTACCCAGACTTGTTTCTTAAAGTAACATAAATTTCTAAAAATAGGTATAGCCCAGATAGCCTGTTTTAGGTTAACTAAAAGTCCAAATTTTCGTCAATAAGATACGGTGGGATGTTTAACTCGAAAGCGCAAGCAATAGAAAGTTGTCTGTAAATGCAACCAGTATCAAGCAGCTTAGCTTCAGGCAGGCCATAATGCCGACACAGGCCAATCAATTACGAGTTCTCGTTATCGCCGATGACCCCCTGGCGCGGGCCGGGTTAGCCACCCTGCTGGCCGAACAGCCTGAATTGACGATTGTCGGCCGCGTTGCCGTCACAGCCGACCTGTCCACTCAGCTCGATGTCTACCGGCCCGATGTCCTGCTCTTTGATTTGGGCTGGGACCCCAGCGCGCCTCGGCCCGGCTCCAATCCAGCCGCAACCAGTCTGGACAGTTTAGCCGATTTACGCGAAGCTGGCCTGCCGATTGTGGCCTTGTTACCCGACGAAACTTATAGCAACCCGGCCTGGACCGCCGGAGCGCGCAGCTTGTTACTCCGCCATGCCGAACCCGAAAAAATTCAAGCCGCCCTGCTGGCCGTTATCCAGGGATTGGTCGCCCTTGACCCCAGCCTGACCGCTACCGTTCTGTCTACCCCGGAGACCGAACTGCCCCCCCTGACCGATCCCCTGACCCCCCGCGAACTGGAAGTGCTCCAACTGCTGGCCGAAGGCTTGCCCAACAAAGCCATCGCCCGCCGCCTCGACATCAGCGACCATACCGTTAAATTTCACGTCAACGCCATCCTCAGCAAACTCAACGCCCAAAGCCGCACCGATGCCGTCGTGCGGGCCACGCGCCTCGGCCTCA
Organism: Anaerolineales bacterium; assembly: GCA_015075405.1. Taxonomy (GTDB): domain Bacteria; phylum Chloroflexota; class Anaerolineae; order 4572-78; family J111; genus DSQQ01. The sequence goes on along the minus strand of JABTUK010000005.1, from coordinate 92,966 downwards.
TTCTCCTTTAACAGTAAAACGTGACACGTGACCCATGACACGTGATACGTTCACGTGTCACCTACCCATTTTTCCAGGTGCAACCTCACCGGATGGTTGATGCGCCTGTCGGCCAGTGCTGCTAAACTATGAGCACAAACAAAGACCGAGGACCGGGGACGGGAGACCGGGGTTGAAGTTTTGAATCCGGTCCCCGGTCTCCCGTCTCCGGTCAAACCCTCAAAAATCGAAAGGAATTAACGCATGTCTGAGACTTTACAAAATTTATCCAAGGCCATGGCTCAAACTGTTGCCAGCGCCAGTTCCGGTATTGTCCGGGTCGAAGCCCGGCGGCGCTTGGCTGCCAGCGGCATTATCTGGTCCGCCGATGGTTTAATGGTGACCGCCCACCATACCGTCGAAAAGGACGATAACATTCAGATCGGTTTGCCCGACGGCCAAACGGCTTCTGCCACCCTGGTTGGCCGCGACCCCACCACCGATCTGGCCGTGCTGCGCACGAGCGTCCAAAATTTAACCCCTTTAACCCCTGCCGCCGATAGTATGCAGGTCGGCCACCTGGTTTTAGCCCTGGGCCGGCCCGGCCAGACTGTTCAAGCCACGCTGGGCATTATCAGCGCCCTGGGCAACGACTGGCGCACCGGCGCAGGCGGTTTGATTGACCAATATGTTCAAACCGATGTGGTCATGTATCCCGGCTTTTCCGGCGGCCCGCTGATCAACGCCGCCGGGCAACTGTTGGGGTTGAACACCTCGGCCCTGGCTCGTGGAATTAGTCTGACCATCCCCACCGTCACTATCCGCCGGGTGGTTGACATGCTGGTTCAGCACGGCAAAATTCGCCGGGGCTATCTGGGGGTGAATACCCAGCCGGTTCGTCTGCCGGCCGCCCTGGAACAGCAGTTGGGCCAGGAAACCGGCCTTCTTCTGGCAGCGGTCGAGCCAGGCAGTCCGGCGGAACAGGGCGGGCTGCTACTGGGTGATACCATCGTCGCCCTGGAAGGGTCGCCAGTCCAGCAGCACGACGACCTGCTGGCCCTCCTCAGTTCTGACCGGGTGGGCAAGTCAATCACGCTCAAAATCGTGCGCGGGGGGCAGATTCAGGAAATGAGTGTAGTTGTAGGAGAAAGGAACTAACCGATTTTAGATTTTGGATTGGGCTAAACCAACGCCTTTAATCGTAAATCGTAAATCGTAAATTGTTAGAGGTCTAAAAATGTCTAACTTATGGCAACAATTGAATGGCGATATGTCGGCGATTGTCGAAAAGGTGCGGCGCAGCCTGGTGCAAATCAGCAATGGCCGGGGCGCGGGGGCGGGGACTATCTGGCACGCGGATGGGTTGATTGTGACCAATGCCCACGTTGTTGCCGGACGTGACCATCTGCAAGTGACCTTGCCCGATGGACGGACCCTGCCGGCCCGTCTCTTGGCCACCGACGCCGGGCGTGACCTGGCCGCGCTCTCGGTGGACGCCAACAATCTGCCCACCATTGCCGTGGGCGATTCAAAGCAGCTCAAACCCGGCCAGTGGGTGCTGGCTTTGGGGCATCCCTGGGGGGTGTTGGGCGCGGCGACGGCTGGAATTGTAATTGACAGCGGCCGGCCACCGGAAATGCCGGCCAGCCGGAGCGAGTTTATCCAGGTTGGGCTGCATCTCCGGCCCGGACATTCGGGCGGGCCGTTGGTGGATGCGCAGGGCCGGCTGGTCGGCATCAATACGATGATCACCGGCCCGGAGGTGGGACTGGCCGTGCCGGTCCAGCAAGTGAAAAACTTCTTGCGCCAGGCTCTCGGCTCCCCCAGTCTGGTCTCGCCGGAACCCTCGCTGGTGTTCATTTAAAAAAACGGAGTCCAAAGCTTGCTTTGGTTAGATCATCAAAGCAAGCTTTGGACTCCAATTTGCAATCGCCAATTTATTTGTTGAGGGTTTGGGGCCTGATTGCCGGCAACTGGCTCAACAGCCAGGCAACCCACTCTGACATACCGGCCCCGGTACGGCAGGAGAGGTAAAAACAGGGCACATCGGGGTTGACCATTTCCAGGCCCCGCCGGAAATAATCCAGGTCAAAATTGAAGACATCCAGGAGGTCAATCTTGTTAAGGATGACTACATCGGCGCTGGCAAAGATGCCCGGATATTTATAGGGCTTGTCGTGCCCCTCCGGCACGCTGGCGATGACCACCGCCCGGTCTGCCCCCAGCGCAAAGTTGGCCGGACAAACCAGGTTGCCTACATTTTCGATAAAGAGCAAATCCAACTGCGCTAACGGCAGCTCGGGCAGCGCGGTGCGAATCATCGGCGCGTCCAGGTGGCAGCCCCCGCCGGTGTTGATTTGGACTACCGGCACTCCGCGCGCCCCAATGGTATCGGCATCAATCCGCGAAGCCAAATCGCCTTCGATCACGCCGGGGCGCAGTTGGGGCGAAAGCCGGTCGAGCGTAGCCAGAATAAAACTGGTTTTGCCCGCTCCCGGCGAAGCCATTAAATTTAAGACAAACACGCCGGCGGCCTCAAAATCAGCCCGATTGGCCTCGGCGATTTGATCGTTGGCGTTCAAAATATTCTCAACTACCGGAATTTTCATCTTTTACCTCGATACTCTCCACATAAAATTCTTTCCCCCCGGTCACCTGCAAGCGGGCGCTGCCGCAGACAGGGCAGAGGGGTTCCAGGGGGGCTTTGACTGAAAACTGGCGGTCACAGCTCCTACAGTGAGCCGTGGCGGAGATGCGCCGAAACCGCAGCCTGGCTCCTTCGGCTAACGTGCCCTGGCTCAGCGCGTCGAAATAGAACTGGACCGAGTCATCCACAATGCTGCTCAATTCGCCGATCACCAGATCAATCGCCGTAATCGCCCTGGCCCCGTTTTGCTCGGTGGCGGCCAGCGCTGTTTTTAAAATTCCTTCGGTTACTGCCAGTTCGTGCATGATAAAAATAGTAACTGCTCAGCCTCCATGTCATTTCGAGGCCATAGGCCGAGAAATCCCCAGGGCGCTACATAACTTGAGGGATTTCTCTCTTCGGTCGAAATGACATGTCTGAGCAGTCATTAAAAAATACCCTGACTTTACTAAAGTATAAGCCAGGGTGTTGTTATTTGTCAGTGACACATGTCATCAATTGAAACGACACATCTCATTTGATTTTTGGGGTTCTTGGCTAAACTTTGACCTTCTCCCTACACTGAACCACCCAATTGACAATCCGCTCCACTGCCGGCTCGACCAGCAGCGCCGTTGGCTCAGATAATTCAACCCCATAACCAAAACTGTACCCCCGGATCGAAATTAGTACGCCGTCTGGGGCATGGCCGTACAGAGTTTGGGCCAGGGACAGACAGCTTTCTGCCGTTAAATGATGGGTAAAGGGTGAGCTTTGGTAGCCCGGTTCCAGCCGAGCCAGCCGGATTTCTTCGGGAAATGCGCCGGTGTGGGCATCAATAAAACAGACCTGCTGGTATTGGGCCAGCACCTCGGCCATTTCGGGGGCCAGTTGCAGGGCAAAGGCCAGGTCGGGGGAGGCGGGGAGGCGACGCGAAGCGGGCGAGGAAACGTGACCACTTTGATGGTCAAATTCAAGGCTGTCCATCGTGGTGATAGGCCGGTTGAAATAGTGCGCTAATTTTTGCAGCACATGCCAGGCCACCCCGTCGTCTTCCCGGTCGGGGTTGCCATAGCCGAGGATTAGAATCTTTGGCATCAGGTTTTTATTCTCTGCGCAAGGTGTTAACCACCACACCACCTGCATCCATCACCTCAACGATGATCGGCATCTGCCCCACCGCATGGGTTGAGCAGGACAGGCAGGGGTCGTAGGCTCGAATCGCCGCCTCCACCCGGTTGAGCAGTCCCTCCGCCACCTGGCCGTTCTGACCGTGAATGTAGGTTTTGGCTACACTATCTACCGCTTTGCTCATAGCCCAGTTGTTGTGCCCGGTCGCCACAATCAGGTTGACCCGCTCCAGTTTGCCATCGGCATCCGCCCAATAATGGTGGAACAGCGTCCCCCGCGGCGCTTCGATCACCCCGACGCCTTCGCCTTTGAAGTCGCGGCGGGTGTTCAGAATATCTTGGCTGAGAATATCGGGATCATCCAGCAAGATTTTGACCCGTTCAGCCGCGAACAGGGCTTCGATGAGCCGGGCGTAATGATAAAAGAGCGTATTCTCAACCGGCTGGCCGTTGTTCAATGCCTTGAACTGCTTGAGTTCTGCCTCGGCCAGCGGTGTGCCGGTTTTTTGAGCCACATTCAAACGGCCCAACGGCCCCACCCGGTAGACGCCGCCGGGCCAGCCCAGCTTTTTGTAGTAGGGGAACTTTAGATAAGACCAATCCTCGACGTGTTCGGCGATATAATCCAGATAATTGCGCCCCGCGAACTCTTCCAGCAGATGCCCGTTAGCATCAATCAAACGGCAAGCGCCATCATATAATTCCAGGCCGCCTTCCGGCGTGACCAGCCCGAAATAACCGGAGGAAAAAACAGCAAATTTGTTAACATCCTCCGTATTTTTGGCGGCCCAATCCTTCATAATCGAGAGGCCAATTTGGATTGCCCCAATCGCTTCGTCCACCTCCGCCAGAATCGAATCCCGCTCGGCGGTTTGCAGGGTTTTGTTGACCCCACCCGGCACAGCAAAGTTGGGGTGAACTTTCCGCCCGCCCAGGGTGCGGATGATCTCCTGCCCAAATTTGCGCAGTTTGACCGCTTTCAAAGCCAGGTCGGGGTTGGCCTGGATTAGCCCAACCACGTTGCGAATGGCCGGGTCGGCGTCAAAGCCCAGCAGCAGGTCGGGGCCGGCCAGCTCAAAAAAGTGCATCCCATGGCTCTGGATGATCTGGCCCATGTGCATCAATTCGCGCAGCAGCGCCGCCGGCCGCGGCGGCGGCGACCCCACCAGCTCATCGCACGCTTTGGCCGCAGCCAGGTGATGGCTAACCGGACAAATGCCGCAAATGCGCGGGGTAATCATGGGCATCTCAAAAGCCATACGCCCTTCACAAAACTTTTCAAAACCGCGAAATTCATTAACGTGGAAAAAGGCCTGCTCCACCTCACCGCGTTCGTCCAGGTGAACCGTCACCTTGGCGTGTCCCTCGATCCGCGTGACCGGCTCAATCGTAATTTTTTGTACCGACATCATCATCCTCCATAAAAGGAGTAGGTAGTAGGCAGTAGGGAGTAGGGATTTTTCTTCTCCCCTACTCCTTACTCCTTACTCCTTACTCCCTGCTTAATGCCAATGCAGCTTGTCGCCTTTGATTTCTGGCTGGCGTCCTTGGGCCAATTCACTCAACGCATAGAAAATCACGTCGGCGTCCGGCGGACAGCCGGGAATACAGATGTCTACCTTGACCACCTCGCCGACGGCTCTCACTTCGGTCGGCACGCCCAGTTCAGGGCTGCGGGGGATTTTGCCTGCGGCGTCGGTGCTTTCGGTTTCGATATAGGCCCGGCGCAGCGTCTCATCTAGCTTAAAGAAGTTACGCATGGCCACAACCCCGCCAAAAACCGCGCAGTCACCCAGGGCCACCAGCGTTTTGCAGCGTTGGCGCATGCGCTGAGCCACCTCTTCGTTGGTGGTGGTATTGACTGCCCCGGTCAAAATTCCTACATCAACGCCGCTCTCATCCGGCTCCTTCAAATCGGTGATGGGGGTGGCCCGAATATCGGCCAATTCGGCCAGTTTGATAATCCGTTCATCCATATCCAACAGCGACATATGGCAGCCGGCGCACGCCGCCAGCCAATCACTAGAAACTTTGGGTTTTGCCATCTTAGACGCTCCTTCGTCAGTAGTGTCACGTGTCAGGTGTCAAGTCACGTTTCACCTAATCAAGGCATTTGTTGGCACACGTTTCTTTAATTCATCCTGCCAGGTCGGGTCCGGGCTAAAGTCCAACTGCGCCGCAATCGCTTCCAGAATGTCCACGTGCGAGCGAACCTCCTCCGGCGGCGTCAGCCCACGCTGAACCGTTTGCAGCCGGCCCTCCAGGTTCAAAAAGTGCCCTTCTTGTTCGGCCCACATTTCCGCCGGTAAAACCACGTCGGCTATGGCCGTTAACGGCGACGCATAACTGGCCTGCACCACCTTAAAAGGCACAGCCTCCAGCCGCTGGAGCAGACGTTGGCTGGCATAATCATCGCCCAAAGCCAGGTAGGCTACCTGTTGATCGTGAACCTGGAACGTTTTGTCCAGTCCATACAGGTGCGCCGCCAAGCTGTTGGCCTCGCCTTTGAGGCTGAGCACGGTTGAGCCATCTGGGGTCAGCGCGCCCACCAGCCGGGCCAGGTTCAGCAGAGCTTTCAACACGGCGGGGGAGTCGCTTCGAGTCACCCCTTTGCCGTAGACAATAGCCGGTTTTTGAGCCGCCGCCAGCCGTTGGGCGACGGCCTTAATGGTTTCTGCCGGGATGCCGGTCGTCTGGCTTACCGTAGCCGGATCATATTTCGTCAGGTCAATGGGTTGGTCAAGTTGACCTTTGCTCAGGTCCAAATGGGTAATTTCAGCTATCAGCCCCATAAGCAGCTCATAATCTGAGCCTTTTTGGGGCCGCAGCGAGAAGTCGGCCAGGTTATGCAGTTTGTTATCAAAGGGGTCAATGACAATCAGGCTGGTTCCCTTGGGTAGATTACGTTTAACCATGAAACCGGCTACCTGGTGATTGTCAACCAAATCCACCCCAATTGCCAGGACACAATCCGCCGTTTTGAGAGCGCTCAGGTTGCCTTCAAACGATTGACCAAGTTCCTGGGCCACCGCGCCGGGTAAGGCAGTGGTCACGCCCTCTTCAATGCTGGTCACCATCTCGCTGCCCATCTGGGTGGCAAAAAGCTGTTTGAAGGTGTACAGCGCTTCAGCCGGCAGCCGGGTTGAAGCGAGGGCGGCCACGCCGTGCCCGTTCTGACCCACCAGCGGTTTCAACTTACCGGCAACTGTGCTCAAAGCCTCGGCCCAGGTGCTCGCCTTTAAAGCGCCATTTCGACGCACCAGGGGGGTCAAGATGCGCTCGCGTTTCTCTTTGAGCGGTTGGAAGCGGCCTTTTTCACACAAAACGCCCTCATTGACCGGCGCATCCCAATTGCCCTCAATCCGCAGCAGGTGGTTGTCGCGCACCAGCAGCTCAATCCCGCAGCCCACGCTGCAGCCGGTACAGGTACTCTTGATCCGCTGGACCTGCGTTTCGTGCCCCCGATAGGCGCTGTCCCGGTCAATAATCGCCCCGGTGGGACAGACTTGCAGGCAAGTACCGCAGGAGACGCAGGTGCTTTGGCCCAGTGGCACATCCAGGTCGGCCACCAAAATACTGGCCGCGCCGCGCTCCTGCACCCCCAGGGTAAAGTTGCCCACCAACTCGCCGCAGGCACGGACGCAGCGCCGGCACAAAATACAGCGGTTGTGATCCAGCACAAAATAAGGGTGCGAGGCGTCAACCGGGTAGGGCTGCCAATTGGGTTGCAGCGGCCAGTGGGTCATCCCTTCGCCGTAAGCGGCGTTCTGTAATTCGCAGTCGCCGCCGCTCATCTGGCAGTACATACAAAAGTGGTTGCGCTCGCTAAAGAGCAGGGTCAGCACAAATTCGCGGGCCTCTCGCGTTTTGGGGGTATCGGTGCGGACCACCATGCCCTGGCTCGCCGGCAAGGTGCACGAGGGTTGCAGGGTGCGCACCCCTTCTACCTCGACAACGCACAGGCGGCAGCCGCCGTAGGGAGTCAGGTGGGGATGGTCGCACAGGGTCGGAATATCAATGCCGGCCCTTTTAGCGGCCTGTAAAACGGTGGTTCCAGCCGGAACTTCGACTTCTTTATCATTGATGGTTAGTTTGATGGTCATAAGTTACTCCCTATACCACTTTGACTCGCCGGCCGCTCATCGGGCACACGCCGGCCGGACATACTTTCAGGCGAATATGGGCCTCCACTTCGGCCCTAAAATAGCGCAGAATATCGCGGATGGGCACGCCGGCGGTTTGCCCCAGGCCACAGTTGGACAACTGGAACAGGTTAGCCGCCACTTTTTCCAGGTCATCCAGGTCGCTGAGTTTGCCCACTCCTTCCGCCGCATTGGTCAAAATTTGGTAGGCGCGCTGCCCCCCCACCCGGCAAGGAGTGCATTTGCCACAGCTTTCCTGGCTAAAGAAGTTCAACAGCACGCGGGCCAGGTCAACTACGCAGGTCTCTTCATCGCAGATGAGCAGCGCCCCTGACCCCAGCGACACGCCGGCCCGGTTGTAAGAGTCGTAATCCATCGGCGTATCTTGCAAGCTGGCCGGGATAATCGAACCGCTGGAGCCGCCGGTCTGGGCCAGTTTGAAGGTCGCTCCGTTCTTCATCCCTTTGGCGTAAATGGTAATCACTTCGCGCAGGGTGATGCCCATCGGCACTTCGATTAAGCCGGTCACGTTGACATTGCCCAAAACGGTGTAAACTTTTGTGCCGGGGCTGTTTTTTGTGCCAAACCCTCGGAACCAGGCCGGCCCATGGCGGATAATGGCCGGCACATTGGCCAGCGTTTCGACATTGTTGACCACCGTCGGTTTGCCCCACAAGCCGTGCGTCGTCGGGTAGGGCGGACGCGCACGCGGCTCGCCTCGTTTACCTTCGATGGATTCAATCAGCGCCGTCTCCTCGCCGCAAATATAGGCTCCAGCGCCGGAATGAATATGAATATTAAAATTGAAGTCGCTCCCAAAGATATTTGGGCCCAGAAAGCCCATCTCTGTGGCCTGGGCGATAGCCTGGGCCAGCCGCGTCTGGGCCAGTTTGTATTCACCGCGAATATATATGTAACCTTCATTGGCCCCTGCGGCATAACCGGCCAGGGCCATCGCTTCGATAATGCTGTGCGGGTCGCCTTCCAGCACCAGCCGGTCTTTGAAGGTGCCCGGCTCGCTCTCGTCGGCATTGCAGATGATGTATTTGGGATAGTTATCTACCTGGGCCACCATGCGCCACTTTTGGCCGGTCGGAAAACCGGCTCCTCCCCGGCCCCGCAGCCCCGATTTGATGATTTCCTCAATGACTTCGCCGGAGGACATGTGCGCCAGCGCCTTGCCCAGGGCTTCATAGCCGTCGTGGAGGATGTAATCTTCGATATCTTCGGGGTCAATCAGGCCGGCCCGCTGCAGCACAATCCGCTGTTCCGCCGGTAACGTACCCTTGCGGGCCGATAACCAGGCAATCCGGCCCGACAACTCTCTGGCCGAGGCTTGTAACTCGACGGCTATGCGGCCTTTATACAAATGCTCTTCCACCAGCAGCGGCACTTTTTCGGGCGAGACCGGCCCATAAATGACGGCTTCGGGATAAACGACAACCAGCGGCAGGGCGTCGTGCCGCCCCATATCGCCGGTCATCATCACCGAGATTTCGTCTTGCAGGCCAAATTTCTTAACTTGCTCCTGAAATTTGTTATAAACAGCCATGGCCCCCCGCGCCAGGCTTTCAGCATCACTTGAAATCAACACCATTGACCGGATTGTATTCATAGTGACTGCTCCTTTTTCATGGAGTAAGGAGTAGGCAGTAGGAAGTAGGGGAAGAGCAGGATAGAAGATAGAGGATAGAGGATAGAAAACTATCCATTGTCTACTATCTACTATCTACTATCTACTATCTTCCATCTTCCATCTTCTCCCCTTACTCCCTACTCCTTACTCCCTACTTCATATTCCCTCAAAATTTCGCGGATGCGCCGCGGGGTAATATTGCCGTAAATATTTTCATCTATCATCAGCACCGGCCCCACCCCACAAATACCCGGGCAACTGACGGCCAGCAGAGTCCATTGACCATCGGCGCTGGTTTCACCGGGTTCAAGGCCCAACTCCTCTTGCAAAACGCGGCGCACCAGGCGACCGCCCATCACATGGCAAGGGGCGCTTTCGCAAAATTGAATAACATGCCGGCCGCGGGGTTTGATGGAGAGCATACGGTAGAAACTGGCCACCGCCATAAGCTGGCTGCCCGGCAGCCGCAGCGCCCGGCTGATTTCGGTGAGGGCGGCTGTGGGCAAATAACCAAGTTTCTCATTCACCTCGCTCAAGAGGGGGACCAGGGCTTCAGGCGTGGTCCCGTGCTGGGCAATGGCTGCCTGGACGATGGAGGGGATATCGGACTTGTTTTTTGCGTCAACATTCATATCTTACCTCCTTGTAAGAACTTTAACCTATTTGAGAAAGGTCGTTAAAAGCCAGGCCGATGAACCAACTCGGCTTCCCGCATATCCCGATAGTAGATCATCATCGGTGTGGCTATGCCCGTTATCACAAGCATCACATCTTCCCAAACACCCAATTGTAAGGCAGCAGACAAGCCGAGGATTGACCAGAGAACCGGGATAATGAGCAAATATTTAGGAATCTTCTTATCGGTCCATAGTAACAAGCCAAAGGTAAAAATGGTGGTAGGGCAGGGCAAACCAAACGTGGGGGTGTAAGGATAGCGATGCTCTAAAGCGTAGCCCAACACAGGGTAGATGACCAGCCCATAAAGAATGAACAGCGCGCCGATAATGGCATAGTTATTGGGGTGAAAGCGGAACCACAACTTTTGCTTTAGTGTACCGGCAACCAGGAACAGGCCTGACTGAATGATGAAAAATCCTCCAAAAACGTATGCGGCGCCATTAATTGTGCTGAAATAGCCCCAGTGATAGACCAGCCCCATCCATAACCACAAAAAGGCTAAGATTGCACTGATAATTCGGTTCGAGTATTTGATTTCCCTGAGGGCCAAAATCAAGGCTGCAATGGCCAGGGCGTAAATCACCCCTTGCATCGGCCAAACAGCCAGATTGTATTGAGCAAAAACAGCAAAGAATTGTTCAGGTGTAAATGGCATTTTCATTCCTACTTACATAAACAGAGAACATTCGGAAACCCCAGAGGCAACCTTGCCCCCCACGCTTGTCCGGCGATGAAGTCGCCGGACTATACCACAGCGCCCGATTAATCGGGCTAAAGCCGGGTTGACCCGGCGTTGTTCCTTAGCCCTGGCATTCATGCCGGGGCGGGCAAGTCAGACGAAACAGTTTTCGAGCCTTTCAAACAAAATCAAACAGATATCTTTTCGACTGACGGAACGGGCGCACCGATGCGTTCCAGCCATTCCAAATCACAGCGCAGACAGCGCTTGGCTTCTTCTTGAGCCATCGTTTCATCAAAGCCCATTTCGATTTCGGTGAAACCACTCCAGGTGCGCCATTCCGAAGGCAGCGCCCGCGGTACCGGGCGGCGAGACTGCGCATAATCGGCCAGGTTGACGTACATGGGAATATCGTGCCGTTTGGGTTTGTACACCACCCGGTCTAATTTGCCCGTTGTCAACCACTGTTCTACTGCCAGGGCAACTTTGTGCCCCTGGGCCACCGCATGAATCACCGACGCCGGCCCCAACACCGCATCCCCGGCGGCAAAAACGCCGGCCAGGGTCGTCTCCAAAGCCTGGCCCACTTTAAAGGTGGAAACGCGCACCGTTTCGATGCTGTTGTCTTGCATCCAGTCAAAATCGGTGGTTTGACCAATCGCCGGGATGATGATGTCGCAAGCCAGGTCAAATTCGGAACGGGCAATCAGTTTGGGCCGGCGGCGGCCGCTGCTGTCAAACTCGCCCAGCGTTTGGCGCTGCAACCGGATACCGGTGACGGTGGCGTAGCCCAAAACCGCCATCGGATTGGTCAAGAAGTGGAACTGCACCCCCTCTTCTTTGGCCGCCTCGATTTCTTCGCGGTGGGCCGGCATATCGGCCTCTTCGCGCCGGTACACCACATGCACTTCCGCCGCCCCCAGCCGCCAGGCCGAGCGAGCCGAGTCAATCGCCACGTCGCCGCCGCCGACAATCACCACCCGCTGGCCGTCCACATTGGGCGAGCGGTTCATGGCAATATCGCGCAAAAATTTGACGCCATGATAAACGCCCGCCTTGTCCTCGCCGGGAATAGCCAGGCGCTGGCTTTTATGTGCGCCCAGAGCCAAAATGGTGGCGGCATAGCCCTCTTCTTTCAACGTCTCGATGGTAAAATCTCGGCCCAACTCCTGATTGCAGCGGATGTCTACCCCGGCCCGGCGAATGTGATTAATTTCGGCAAAAAGAGGTTCGCGGGGCAGGCGGTAAGAAGGGATACCGTAGGTCATCATGCCACCCGGCTGGAGCATTTTCTCAAATATCGTGACGGTGTAACCCTGCCGGCTCAAGTCCAGCGCGGCGGTTAAGCCGGCCGGGCCGGCCCCTACCACCGCTATCCTTTTATCCTTGGGTGGAGCCAACGGCGTTGGCGTCCATTCCTCGGCATAAAAGCGGTCGGCCATAAAGCGCTTCACCAGGCGGATGGCAATGGGTTGGTCAATGCGGCCGCGGCGGCATTTGCGCTCGCAGTAAGCCGGACACACCCGGCCGCAGACCAGGGCAAAGGGGTTGGCCTCTCGATGAATGGCCAGGCCTTCGGCATAGCGACCTTGCGTAACCAGGGCCAGGTAGGCCGGGCTGTCCACCCCGGCCGGGCACTCGTTAACACAGGGCGCTCGCACCAGCGTTTGGCAAACGCCGGCGGGACAGCGCTTTTCATAGATGTGAGCTTCGTATTCGGCCCGGAAATGTTTGAGGGTGCTTTCAACCGGATTGGGCGCACCCTGGCCCAGCCCGCACAGGCTGGTGCTCTTGATTTGCCGGCAGAGCATCTCCAAAGTTTCAATGTCGCCGTCTTTGCCCTGCCCGGCACAGATGCGTTCCAGAATCTCCAGAATGCGTTTGGTGCCAACCCGGCAGGGGGTGCATTTGCCGCAGCTTTCATCCTGGGTAAATTCCATAAAGAAGCGGGCAATATCCACCATGCAGGTGTCTTCATCCATCACAATCATGCCGCCCGACCCCATAATCGAGCCAGCGGCGGTTAAGGACTCATAATCCACCGCCATGTTGAGATATTCGGCCGGCAAACAGCCGCCCATTGGCCCGCCCGTCTGCACAGCTTTAAACCGTTTGTTGTCTTTGATTCCGCCGCCCACATCAAAAATAACTTCACGCAAGGTGATGCCTAACGGCACCTCGATCAAGCCGGTGTGGTTTACATCGCCGGCAATGGCAAAGGTTTTGGTGCCCTTGCTCTTTTCGGTGCCCATGCTGGCAAACCACTCCGCCCCGCGCAGAATGATTTGCGGAACGTTGGCGTAGGTTTCGACATTATTAATATTGGTCGGTTTGCCCCATAAGCCCTGCACTGCCGGGAAGGGGGGACGCGGGCGCGGCTCGCCCCGTTTGCCCTCAATCGAGGCCATCAAAGCGGTTTCTTCGCCGCAGACAAAAGCGCCCGCCCCCATCCGCACTTCCAGGTCAAACGAAAAACCGCTGCCCAAAATGTTCTCCCCCAATAGGCCAAAAGCGCGAGCCTGGTTGATGGCAATATTGAGGGTGCGCACGGCCACGGGATATTCGGCCCGGCAGTAGATGTAACCCTGGTTGGCCCCCATGGCATAGGCGGCAATAATCATGCCCTCAATCACCGAATGAGGGTCGCCTTCGAGCACCCGCCGGTTCATAAACGCGCCGGGGTCGCCTTCATCGGCATTGCAGATGAGGTACTTGGGGGTATTGGGCGCACTACGGACAAACTGCCATTTTTTGCCGGTAGGGAAACCCGCGCCGCCGCGGCCGCGCAGCCCAGAGGCTAAAACCTCTTCGATGACCCGCTCCGGGGTCATTTCGCTCAAGGCTTTGCCCAGGGCTTGATAGCCGTCTTCGGCTATGTAATCCTCGATGTTCTCCGGGTCAATCTGGCCGCAGTTGCGCAAAACAACCCGCACTTCTTTGGGTTTGGGCGGCCCCAATTCCTCGTCGATCTGCTCTTGCAGAGGCGCGAACAGCCGGTCAACCACGCGCCCTTTTAGAAAATGTTCTTTTACCAAATGGGGAATATCATCAACCTTCAGCCCGGAATAGTGAACCTCATCGGGATAGACCATGATTTCCGGTCCAGCGGCGCATCCGCCCAGGCGAGAGGTTTCTAGCACCCGAATTTCCTCTTTCAAACCCTGGGCAGCGAGTTCGTTTTCTAAAGCATGGCGAATGGCATGCGCGCCTTTAGCTATACACTCGGGATCAACGCAGACTAAAATATGGGAGCGGTAATACTTCATTGTAAGTCCCTTATCGTTCGATGATTTTGTTAAGCTGGGATTACCAATTCAGAGACAGGTATACCTTCGATGACATGTTGCTGCATAATCTGTCTGGCCCTGGCCGCTGAGATTTTGCCATACATTACTTTAGGGCTGCCGCCGCTGGTTACTTCGACAATCGGCTCCCATTCGCACAACCCCATGCAGCCGGTTTGGGTGACAATGACATCGCTCAAGTTCTTCTCCTCGATCACATCGAGGATGGCTTTCATCGTTTCCCTGGCTCCGGCGGCAATGCCGCAAGTGCCCATGCCGACCACAATGTGAGTCTGTCCGACCGTTACCTTCGCTTTGCGCTTTTCCAGCGCCGCTTCTTTTAGCCGCTTCAGTTCTTCCAGTGATTTGACCTGGGTCATATCATTACCTCCTGCGGAATGTCATTTGAGCCTGACTTGGGCCTCGCTTTGAGTGAGACATGCCTACCTGTCGAACGTCGCCGCACGTGGGCGTGCTGGCTCCTCAAATTGATCTGTTGAGCCTGGCTTGAGCCTCACTTTGAGTTATCGCTTGTTGCACCCGGCCGACGCCTTCTTGCAGTAATTCTCTGATAAACGCCAGAATTGAAGGCTCGGTTAAGGGAATTTCGCCCAATTCTTGTTTGATCGGTTCATTGTCAAAAGTAAAATCCTCATCAGCCTGACCCGCTTGAACCCTGGCCCGATAATGAAATAACCAGTGTATTTGCGGAAACCCAACGACCAGGGTTAGCCAGGTGCCGGCCAAATCGCCCAGGGGCATGCGGTCAATATGGCTGCGTTGAAACTCGACTTCTAAGCGCGTCCCCTGGCCGGGGGTAGAGCTAAGTTGAAAACGTCCCCGACAGGCTTCGGCGGCTGCTTTGAGCAGGGGTAGCCCTAAACCTACCTTGCGGGTCGTGCGGCTGGTTACAAACGGATCGGTGACCCGCCTCAAAAGCTGCTCGTCCATCCCCTTGCCGTTATCCTGAACCACCAGCGTGAGTTGATCCGCTACCAAATCCTCCTCGACCAGCATTTCGACCCGGCTCGCGCCCGCCGTAACACTATTCTCGGCAATGTCAAGCAGATGCAAGGCAATTTCGCGCAACCCGTTACCCTCTGCTATTGGTACCTGTTTAGAATTTGCGGTAACTTATTGGGATGCATCCGGCCATACATATCCTTATCAATCACCATGGTGGGGGCCTGGCTGCAAGCGCCGATACAGCGGCACAACTCAACCGTTACGGAGCCATCTTCGGTTGTTTCACCAGGGTCAACCCCCAGAATTTGCCTGGCTTTTTCAATCAATCCCGGCGCTCCGCCGACATAACAGGCGGTCCCCAGGCAGAATTTAACGGTGTGTTTGCCACGCGGGCTGGTGGTGAAGAAGGAATAAAAGGTAACGACGCCGTTCACTTCGCTCAGGGGCGCCCGTAATTGCTGAGCCACATAAGTCTGCATGGCTTTGGAAATAAAGCCAATACGACTTTGCAGCTCGTTGAGAACGACCATGGTTGCGCCGGGGATATTTTTGTTTTGGCTGAGAATCTGGTCAATTATCGCCCGTTGTTCGGGGATGGTCAGGGGGTCGGCCAGAGAGGGTTTTTCGAGCGTGTCAATCATTGACTACTCCCGTTGAAATAATTTCAGTAAATCACGAGTTGAGGAGCCAGCACGCCCACGTGCGGCTCTGTTCGGCACGTAGGCGTGCCTCACTCCTCAAAAATTGTGATTTGCTGAATTTGAATAAAATCTCTATTGTGAAGTTTATCACATAAAAATCAAAACTGTCACGTGACATTTGTCATCCAAAGTCACGATGATTGTCAACTCACCGGGGAGCAATCACCAGTGACCTGCCCTGTTCATTCCGCAGCGCCAACTGAAGTTCAGCAATCGTTGGGGCTGCCAGCCGGCAGCGATTGAACCCCAGGAATTCGTCCAGGCGGTGAACATCGCCATTTTGCAGGAGGGGGTACTGCTTGAGTTGGGGGAACTTTTCGCGGGCTTGGGTTGGGGTCAGATGGCGGGAAATTTCCAGGGCGGCAAAGGGCACACCGGGCGGCACAAAACCCAGGTTGGCCAGCAAACTAAAAGCTGTCCTATTGACATGGGCAGGGATGGCGATTCCACCCAATTTTAGCACCTCGGTCACGGCCGCTTCGAGCGAGATATTGGCCGAAGTCAGCAAGAGCCGGGTTTCCCGCCGGATAAACTCGCCGGTCTCGTCCACCACAAATTGCTCGCCAAAATATTCAATATTGTTTTCCAACTCAGGCAGATGCGCGTCTACCACCTCCTGCCAGCAGGCCAATTGGGCCAGGGTGTCGAACAAACAAAGCAGGTGAACCTCTTCCTTTGTTTGCAACTCCATCCCCGGCAGAACGCTCAGCCCCGTTCCTTGCGCCGCTCGCTGGACTGCTCCCACGTTAGCGCTGGTATTGTGGTCGGTAATGGCAATCAGGTTAATCCCTCTGTCCAGCGATTCCTGCGTAATCAAGGGCGGAATCATCTCGACGTCGGCGCAAGGGGACACCACTGTATGGACATGTAAATCAGCAATATAGGTTTTTAGCTGTCTCGCTTCTACATTCACAAATTCCCACAAGCAGGAAACAGTAGAAAACCGATATCTGTTTCCCCTGTCTACTGTCTACTATTCCTCACCCCTAACTCCCATAATTTGCCAACCACATAAAAAGTGGATTTATCCGTAGAAAGTAAAATTATCTCTTCCTCATTGGCTTTGGCAATGGTCTCGGGGTCGAGGTTGGCCCCTTCGGTGATAATGATGGCGCTCAAATCCAGCAAGGCAGCCACGGCCACAATATTCAGATGGGCCTGCAACGTCACCCAGATCGCTTTACGTTGAGCGCCGGCCATGACACAGCTCAATAAATCCGCCGCATATCCGCCGGCGGGTGTCACCTGGCTAAAATCTTTATCCTGGGTCAATACTTTGAGCTGGAGCGCTTCAATTATTTCTTGCAGGGTCATTTTGTCCTTCCTCTCGGTTGATCATCCGCAGAAAAATGACCTTTTTCGCTAAAGGTTTCCTCGGGCAGCAGGTCAATCTTCATGTGTAGCCGTGTTCCCCGCCCCGGTTTTGATTCCAGTACCAACTCGTTTACACAACGTTGAATATTCTTTAAACCCATGCCTGCCCCAAAGCCCATCTCCCGAACCTCCGGCGGCGCTGTAGAATAACCGGGCTTCATAGCCAACTCGATATCTTCAATGCCCGGTCCATCATCCATTGTTTCCATTACAATTTGATGCGGTTCAATTTCAACCTGCACCTCGCCACCACGGATAGTGTGGATAATTAAGTTCATTTCGGCTTCATAAATAGCAATACCACAGCGCCGGGCGATTTGCGGATTCGCTCCCAGACGTAGCAGCGCCCGCTTGATATGGCTGGAAGCTGTGCCGCCGTGGGTAAAATCTCTGGGCTTGATCTGGTAACGCAAAATCAAACTGGTTCGATCTGAAATAATATCTTCAAACAGATGGCTGGCCCGATAGCGGCGGACTTCTTCAGCTTGATAATCATGCTGTAACGCGCCCAACAGTCCTCGCGTCACATCTCCTTTAGTAATAATACCCACCAGTTGACCGGCATCATTGACCACCACCAATCGGCCAAATTTGGTTTGGGCAAAAGATTTGAGGGCTTCTACAATCGGATCAAGAGCGTTGACAGTGACCACCTTGGGTGACATATAAGTGGCCACAGTTGCATTTAACTCGCCCCGGCCCATATCGCGCAGGGCGCGGATCAGGTCTTCCAGGCTAATGATGCCAATTAGCCTCCCTTTCGCCACCACCGGCGCGCCCGAAATCCGCGCCTCTCGAAACAGGTTCAAAACATCCTGCATTTTCATGGTGGGCATCACCCATTTGATGTCGCGGGTCATCACCTCCTCGATTTTTAGCTCATAGGCCAACTCCTCTACCCGTGTAATTATCCCGGCAGCGGCATCGGTCATGACACTTTCAGATGGCAGGCTGTCTTCTATGGTCGGGTTTTTCATCAAAACGCGCTCTTATAGATTATGATGCCTATCAAACAAAACACGGCCAAATGGATATATAGATGTCCAGAAAAATTCTTTCTCAACCAGCAAGGTAGCAAGTAGCAAGGTAGCACAAACTGTGACCTGCTACTTGCTACCTTGCTACTTGTTTTAGCGGCGAAAACTTTTCTGGAGCACTATATTTATCACGTTGCTAATCAAACTCAAGTCAATTCATCCTGGCGAGGGGCAGCCTTGAGACCGCTTGCATACAAACGTCCGCATGTTTCAAACATAGTCAACCGGGTACCGATAATAGGGATACCAACCTGCTGGGCGACCGTCAGAGTTTCCGGTAAGGGTTTTTTGCCACGTACCAGCAGAATTACGGCGACGTCCGCCATTTCAGCCGTCCGCACAATTTGGGGGTTGGCCAGGCCGGTGATAAGCAGCCCTTGAGCCACATGATAATGCAACACATCGCTCATCAAATCTGCCCCAAACCCCGTCTGTACTTCACGGGTAAGGAGAGACCGGTTTCCCGCTTCGCTCGGGCCGGGTGAAAAAAGCTCAGCTTGAGTAATGGCCATCACTTCTTGCAGACGCATAAAACCTCATCGCTTGCGAATATAAACAAACCAGTAAACCAGCCCCACCATCACTGCCCCACCGATAATGTTGCCAATTGTTACCGGCAGCAGATTAGCCACAAAAAAATTGCCCCAGGTGAGCTGGGGATAATCGGCGGCATGCTTGCCAATTGTTTCCCAAAAACTGGCGGGCGCCCCGGCTTTTACCAGCAGCCCGATGGGGATGAAATACATGTTGGCTACACTATGCTCAAAACCGGCGGCCACAAAGGCAGTAATGGGGAAAATAATGGATAGGATTTTATCGGTGGTGGTCCTGGCGCTGTAACAAAGCCAAACCGCCAGGCAGACCAGGGCATTACACATAATGCCCAAGGCAATGGCCTGCGCAAAATCCAGGCTAACCTTGCTATGGGCGATATTCAAAATATTCAGTCCCATCGTCCCGCCGCCAAAGGTATATTGCCGGGTGTAAAACATGAGCCAGGCCGTGGCAATTGCGCCGACAAAATTGCCACCGTAAACAATAGCCCAATTCCGCCACAGCAGAACACTGGAAACCCGCCCATCGGCCCAGGCCATGATTATCAGATTGTTGCCGGTAAAAAGCTCTGCCCCGGCCACCACCACCAGAATCAAGCCCAGGCAAAAAGCCAGGCCACCCAACAGCCGGGTGACGCCAAAGGCCAGCTTATCGGCTGCGCCTGCGGTAACGGTTGTGGCAAAGATGGCCCCCAACGCAATAAACGCCCCGGCCAGCACGGCCAGGATAAACAGATTTTGCCAACTCATCCTGGCTTTTTTGACCCCGATATCTTCGGCTTTGGCCGCCATTTCAGGCGGGATGAGCGCATCAATTGTAATAGGTGGATGGTTTGCCGCCGGGGGGATGAATGACTCATTCGGCGGAGTATGAGTGGTAGGCTTGAACATAAGCCTCTTTCTGGCAAATTGAATTTGCCGGGGCAGTCTAAAACGGGCCGCGTTATTTCCCCCTTTCATTTCATTCTAGTTCTATGCTCTCTATCTGTTAAGTGGCGTTTGTCACCGCCTATGATGACATGTGTCACTTTCGATTACATCTGGTATTTGCAAGCGGGCTAACAATTCAGCCGGCAGAGTTTGGGCTGAGGCCAGGGCTTGTTGCGTGATCTGGCTCAAGCCCTCGCCGTAGCCAAAATCCGCCGCCGGAACCGTGACCAGCCAGGCCGAGGGTCGCCGTCCAAATAATTGGTCGGCATAAAGGAGCAACGCCACTGGGTTCAGGTGATGTCCCAAACTGGGGGATGGAGACTCTCCGTTGACCGGCTGCACCTGCACCTGCGGGTCAACCTCGCCCGCTGCAATGGCTCTGGCATCCACAAAAATTACGGCATCAATCTCTGGCTCAGCCATCTCTGCGGCCAGTTCGGGCGTTAATTGGTGAACCGGCAGATGTTTGACGGCTACGCCCTGACCACGCCAGGCATGGTCGAGTCTTTCAGCCAAAATCAAGCCGGCCCCATCATCCCGGCGCAAACTGTTACCGTAGCCAATGAGTAAAATCATACGTTTCTCAAAGTGCCGGAACATCCAAAATGACCGGGGACCGAGGACGGGGGACCGGCAGGAACAAACTCCGGTCTCCGGTCTCCCGTCCCCGGTCTCTCCACTAATCCCGAATAATCTCATCCACCACTGCGCCGCCCGGAGCTAACAGTTGCACATGCAGCGGCATTTGCCCCACCGCGTGCGTTGAGCAGCTCAAACACGGGTCAAAGGCGCGGATGCCGTGCTCGATCCGGTTCAAAATACCTTCGGTCAACTGTTGGCCGTTAACGTAAGCCTGGGCAATCTGTTTGACCGTCTTATTCATGGCCATATTATTTTGCCCGGTCGCAATAATCAAATTGACCTTCTGTAAAATACCGTTTTCGTCCACGTGATATTCGTGGAAAAGCGTGCCGCGCGGCGCTTCGCTTACCCCAATGCCAACCGTTCGGTTGACCGCGGCCCGGCTGCGGACATGGGTATTGGTAATCTCAGGGTCGTCCAACGTTTCGGCGATTTTTTCCAGGGAGAAAAGGATCTCGATCAGACGGGCATAGTGATAATGGAAACTGCTGAGCACCGGCTGGCCGTGCGACCCCAGGCGGCGGAATTGGCGCAGTTCGCGGTCGGCTCGCGGCGTGCCGGCAAAATCGCAGACGTTGAGCCGGGCCAGCGGCCCGACCCGATACATGCCATTCTCCAGGCCATTGGGTTTGTAATAGGGGAATTTTAAGTAACTCCACGGCTCAACCGCCTCGGCGATAATATCACGGTATCGCTCAGGGGCCACGCCATCTTCCACGACACGGCCTGTGCCATCAACTATCCGCAGCACCCCATCGTAGTGCTCCAGGCCGCCTTCGGGCGTGACCAGCCCCATAAACAGGCTGGGAAATTCGCCATAGGCTTGAATTTCCGGGCCAAATTGGTCAAACCGATCCTTGAGCAAATCCAGCGCCAGTTCCACCGTGTCGAGACTTTCTGGGACCATGGCTTTGATCTGATCCCGTCGCTCCGCGGTCAGGGGTTCGCGCACCCCGCCGGGCACCGACCAGGCCGGGTGGACGCTTTTGCCGCCCAAAATGCGGATGGTCTCCTGCCCAAATTGACGCAGACGAATCCCTTTGCGAGCCAGGTCAGGATGTTTGGCAATGAGGCCCATGATGTTGCGCTCGGCCGGATTGCTTTCCATGCCCAATAACAAATCCGGCCCGCTCAGATGAAAGAAACTCAGGGTATGGCTCTGGACAATTTGGGCCCAATTGATTAACCGGCGCAGCTTTTGGGCGGTCGGCGGAATTTGCGCCCCCAGAATAGCATCGCCGGCTTTGGCCGAGGCCAGCAAGTGGCTGACCGGACAAATGCCGCAGATACGGGCAGTAATGCCCGGCATTTCCCAAAAACTCCGGCCCTCGCAAAATTTTTCAAATCCTCGAAATTCCGTCACATGAAAGCGAGCATCTTCCACACCCCCCTGCTCGTTGAGGTGAACCGTAATTTTGGCGTGGCCTTCGATTCGCGTGACAGGATCAATTGTGACAGTACGTGACATAGTATTTATTCCTTTGGTATTTATGTCGTGATACGTGATGCGTAATGCGTGAAAACGCTTCGCGTCACGCATCATCGCGCCTATCCAAACTTCCGCATTGACGCATCCAACGCCACCGGCTCACCCCGCAGCAGCGCCGACACCGCCGCCCAGATGCGGTCAGGGTCGGGCGGGCAGCCGGGGATGAAGGCATCTACCTCAATGACCTGATGCAAGGGCAGCACTTTCGGCAGCAGCGCCGGCATCACTTTATCGGCTTCGCCGCCGCACGGCGCTTTGCCCGGTCCCTCACGGTAAACCTGGGTCAGCAAATCATCTACCTGCAATCTATTGCGCAGGCTGGTGACATTGCCCGTAACAGCGCAGTCGCCAAAACTGACCACGATCTTGCTCCGCGCCCGAATGTGGTGGGCCAATTCCAGGTGATCCACATTGGCCACCGCCCCTTCTACCAGGGTCACATCCACTTTTGGGGGGAACTCTTTGGCGTCGGCAATGGGGCTGTAAACCAATTCAACGGCCTCGGCCAGGGTTATCAACTGCTCCCCCAAGTCGAGAAAGCTCATGTGGCAGCCCGAACAGCCCCCCAACCAGGCCGTTGCCAACCGGATTTTGTTATTCTTTTTTGCGCTCATCTATTTGCCTCTTCATTAACAATTCACAATTATAGATGTCCAGAAAAAATTCTTTCCCAACAATCAAGGTAGCAAAGTAGCAAACTTATGGCCTGCTACATGCTACCTTGCTACCTGTTTCAGTCGCGAAAACTTTTCTGGAGAACCATACTCACCATTCCCACTGCTTCTTTTCCCGGCCATTCAAAATCCAGCCCAGAAAGCCCGGTTTCTTCTCCATCTCGGCCACAGTGATGCCTTTTTTCGACAGCGCTCCGGTGGGGCAAACCTGGACACACTTGCCACAACTGGTGCAGCTTTGGCTTGTGCCCCAGGTCTGATTCAGGTCGGCAATAATCCGGCTTTCGACGCCCCGGCCCATCACATCCCAGGTATGAGCGCCCTCAACCTCGTCACAAACCCGCACACAACGAGTGCAGAGGATACAGCGGTTGTGATCCAAAACAAAGCGTTCGTGGCTGGCGTCCATCGGCAGGTCTGGATGGAGATAATCGTAGCGAACATGGTCTACCCCCAGCGAGGCCGCCTGCCACTGCAATTCACAGTGCCCGTTCATCACGCAAACGGCGCAAACGTGATTGCGTTCGGCCAAAAACAGTTCCATAATCATCTGCCGGTACTTGACCAGGCGCTCGGTGTGGGTATAGATCACCATCCCTTCTTGAGCCGGGGTCACGCAGGCCGCCACCAGTCTGGCATTACCACGTCCATCGGGCCACTCGACCATACACAGCCGGCAGCTACCACGCTCACTCAAGCCTTCCAAATGGCAGAGGGTGGGCACATGATTTCCGTGCTCTTTGATGACTTCCAACAGCGACTGGTCCTGCCGGGCGCTAACTAATTCATCATTGATGGTCAGGGTTATAACAGACATCGCCACACCTCCACTTTCAAGCCACCGCTCAGAGTTGCTCTATCAGTTCGCGTCGTCATCGCTTATCTCCATGTTTACCCATCGCCAGGGGAATTGTGCTTTCACGAATCTGCGACTCATACTCCTCGCGGAAATAGCGCAGGGTGCTCAAGACGGGATTGGGGGCTGATTGGCCCAGCCCGCACAGACTGGTTTCTTTGACCAGCAGACACAACTCTTCCAGTCTTTGCAGATCAGCCCAGGTTGCCGTGCCTGAGGTGAAACGATCCAAAATGCGATACATCTGCACGGTGCCCACCCGACAAGGCAGGCACTTGCCGCAGCTTTCATCCATGCAAAATTCCATAAAGAACTTGGCCATATCCGGCATGCTGCTTTCATTATCCAGGATGACCAACCCGCCGGAACCCATAATTGACCCCAACGCCTTGAGGCTTTCAAAATCTACCGGCGTGTCCAGGTGCTCTGGCGGCAGATAGCCGCCGCTAGGGCCGCCGGTCTGAGCCGCTTTAAAGGTGTTGCCGTTAGGAATACCGCCGCCAATGTCATACACAATCTCACGCAGGGTAATCCCCATCGGCACCTCGATCAAGCCGGTGTTGTTGAGTTTGCCGGTCAGGGCGAAAACTTTGGTGCCTTTACTTTTCTCGGTGCCAATGCCGGCATACCAACTTGCGCCGTTATTAATGATCGGCGCAATATTGGCATAGGTTTCCACATTGTTGATCAGAGTGGGGTAGCCCCACAGGCCGCTTTGCGACGGGTAGGGTGGTCGCGGGACAGGCTGGCCGCGCCGGCCCATAATCGAGGCCATCAGCGCTGTTTCCTCGCCACACACAAACGCGCCCGCGCCAATCCGAATATCAACCCGGAAATTGAAATTGCTTTCAAAAACCCGGCTGCCCAGCAGCCCGCGCCGTTCAGCCGCGCGAATGGCTTTTTCCAGGCGTTTGATGGCAATGGGGTATTCACCCCGCACGTAGATGTAGCCTTGCTCCGCGCCAATGGCGTAACCGGCAATGGCCATCCCTTCTAACACCCGGTGCGGGTCTGACTCCATGACGGTGCGATCCATGTAAGCGCCGGGGTCGCCTTCGTCGCCGTTGGCGACCACGAATTTTTTATCGCCGGGCGCTTTACGGACCAAGCCCCACTTAATGCCGGTGGGGTAGCCGGCGCCGCCTCGCCCGCGCAACCCACTGCGGGTAATTTCATCACACACTTGCTCCGGCGACATCTCGCGTAAGGCATAAACCAGGGCCTTATAGCCGCTGTGCATGATGTATTCTTCCAAACGCTCCGGGTCAATACTGCCGGAATTAGACAGAACCACGCGGGTTTGCCGGGTAAAGAAAGGAATATCTTGCGATAACACATGGGGACTTACGTCGGGCGCCGCCTCCGGCTCAGGGACGATATGCTTACTGACAATCTTTTGAGCTACCTGGCGATCAACGTGCTCGTAGAGAATCTCCGGCTCGTTGGGGGTCTGCACCCGCACCATTGGCCCGCGGCTGCACAAGCCCATGCAGCCGGTTGAGACAAGCTGGACTTCTTTGGTCAATTGGTTGGCTTTGACCGCCTGTTCAAAAACCTCCTGGACCGAGGGTGAACCGGACGACAAACAGGCGGTGCTGGCGCAGCATAACAACCGGCAGCGAAACTGCTGCTGCCGTTCTTCTTCTTTTTGGGCTATGGTTTGTAAATCATCGCGATTCATAAGGCTTCGGCCTCCTCTAATTCCAGAGACGGGGATGCAGGTTTCAGCTCAACCGGAGCGATCTGCCCGGCTACCAGCGCCTTGACCCGCTCAACTGTTGAAGCAGGCGCTTCCCGGCCCACTACATTGCCGTCTAGCACCAGCACCGGGGCCAGGCCACAACTGCCCAGACAGCGGGCGGTCGAAAGGCTAAGTTTGCCGTCGGGGGTTGTCTGGCCGGCCTCAATGCCAAACTCTTCCTGGAGTTTAGTGACAATTTCGCCGGCCTGCTTAACGTAACAAGCTGTACCGAGGCAGACAATACAGGTGTGCTCACCCAAGGGTTTGAGCGAAAAGAAGTGATAGAAAGTTGCTACCCCGTAGACCCAACTGAGAGGTAGTTTCAACTGGTGGGCGGTGTAAATGAGTAAATCTTCCGACAGGTAGCCAAACGCTTCTTGGGCCGTATGAAGCACCTCAATCAAAGCATCCTGTTGATATTGCAGCCGCTTCAAGGCTCGATCAACCAATTTGAAGCGAGGGTCGCCGCTGGGGTGCTCGGCTTCGGCAGCTTTTGCTGACTTGCTGGCGTCGTCTTTGATCACATTAGCCATCGCGTTTTCCTTTACTAAATGTGGGGTATGAAACGGTTTAAATTATGGCTTAGCATATCATAGCTAAGCCAGTACCAATAGTGTTAGGTATCACCTTTTTCGGGTGACATTCATCCTATTGTGATATATTTCACAATAATTTGTGAAAAAAGGGGAACTTCAGGCCAACTCGTCAAACAGCAAATCGTTTGGCTGACTCATTGGCTCTGACCAAAAAGACCGGACAGGGAGCATATTGCAACACTTTACTGGCTACGCTGCCATAGATCCAACGGCTCAGGCCAGAGCGGCCATGGGTGCTTATGACAATCAGGTCAACAGCTTCCTCAGCCGCCAGATCTACAATGGCCTCGGCTGTTGGGTGGACATCCATAATAATCGCATGGGCTGAAAGACGCATGCTCCGCAGTTGAAGCAAGACACGATCAAGATAACTTTTTGCCTCCACCCGTTCTCGGATAACTTGCTCGCGAACGATCCCGATTCCCGGTATCCCCCCGACAAAATCTGAGGAAAGGTGCAATACTCGCACTAAAACCAGTTCGGCTTCAAATTTTTGGGCTAACAGTTGAGCATACGGCAAAGCTTTCTCCGCCAACTGGGAACCATCTAGCGAAACGAGTATTTTCTTGATCATGTTTGCCTCCTCGACCGCAGAACAGCGTTGGTCTCGCCCAGGATGGTTATAGGGTTTCTGCTTTGATTTTACGCGTTGGTGTTCTTATGGGTAAGTGGCATTTGTCATTCTTTTGAGTGACGGAAGTAATTTACTCTACTTTGATAAGCCCTTGATAGGCATAAATCTAATGCACCGGCCTTTACCTTGCAGCGGAGCTTGCGGTTAGCATGGCGCTTGTGCCACTTCTCGGAGCAGGCCATAGTTATACCCGTGATAGGTGTTTGGCGATAGGAACGAGACATTATAAATCCTCTGGTTTTAAGCCTGTTCTTTTAGCCAATTTAGATAACATCGTTGGCCCAATCTCTTCTTTATCGTGAAACGCAAAACTATAATCTTCCCAGCCCGGACGGGATAACGTTTTATGTGATCCAACCTGTCGCTTTACTACCCACCCGATGCTGAGCAAGGCGGCTAACACTCGTTTGGCTTTGGTAGAGGGCCATTGGCTCATGCGGTAGCAAAAGAGAGATTAAGGGGAATAGGTACAAACTCTCTGGACTGAGTAGGAATTGCTTCGCCGTGCTCAACCTTATCGGCCAGAACCCGCAAGGCTAATGATACAACCTTTGTTATCGCTTGTTCCTTTGTTTGACCATAGACCATTACGCCGGGCAACTCTAAAACTTCCGCAATCCAGCGACCATCTTCCTCACGGTCAATTTCAATGGTGAAGTCCATAACGCCTCCTGTAGGTGTGATTATACCATGCTTGCCGAATTTGTCATCACAGAGAAAGTGTAGTGAATAGCCAATGTAGCAGTTGAGAATAACTTCTCGAATTGTGTTTGGTATCATCCAAAAAAGAGCGTTCCAGCTTTAGCAGTTTCTACTTAGTGATTGTCCAAAAATAAGTTCCCCCAAGTTCCTACGAGTTCCCAGGGAACTAAGGGAACTCATAGGAACTCAAAACGAGAAGTAAATTCTAGACGTTTACTTAGTGTGGAAAATTATCGCAGCCCAGGGCTGAGGGGTTGTCTGCGACTCTGGCTGGGGCAGGGTTAAACCGAGCAGGGTAGGGGCGTCCAGAAATTCGTGGATGCGTTGTTCCAGGGCGGCAAAATCGCGGCGAAGCTGCCAGCTTAGTTCCGGGTGGGTCTGGTTGCGCAAAATAAGAAAGAGGCGATTGCCGGTATGATAGCGCCCCTGTTTGGATTGATGCTGGTACAACCACTGGGCCAGATGATGGGGGTGCTGCCGGGCATAGTCAATAGTTTCGGGGTAGGCGCGGGGAAAATGACTGATTTTGAGATCAAACGGCAGGCCGCGCAGGTAAAAATCAACGGTATGATGCTTGCGGTTTGCTTCGGGCTGGGTGGCCGGGTGGGCCAGAAACAGTTGTAAAATCTGGTCGTGGGTATGGTGATTGTACCATCGGTTGACGGCGTAAGCGCCGAAAGCTTTAACCTCCAGCCCCTCCCGGCGGGCCACCAGATTTACCTGCGCCCAAACCTCGTGGAGTGTTTCCAGTTCATAAACAAAATTGCTCCACTTGTCCCACTGGTCGCCTTGTTTACGGCCCCAGGGCGGCAGGATTTTGAGCTTGTTAAGCTCGTGGCGGATGAGGATAGAGTCAGACACCGGTCACGGTTTCGGCTTAAAAAACACAATCACATATTCGTGCTTAAAAATATAATAGCCTCCCGCCAGCGCCCGATAGCGCCACAGGTTAGCCGATTTGCCTTTGCCCTTCTCATTCCCTTCGATATTTTTGACGATAATCGCTTTAGTTTTGAAGCCCACTCGGTTCATGCGTTCCATGCACCAGAAGCCGAGTGGAACCAATTCGCCATTGGCATACTTGTCGCCGATGATGAGCGCGGCGAAGCGGCCTGGCGCGAGCAATCCATAGCCGTGACGGGCAACAACCTCGAAGCCGTCCAAAAAAGCTTCGGTGGTGGGGGCGTTGGACAAATCATCGGGCCGGTCGGAGAATTTGATGATGTCGGCGTAGGGCGGGTGGAGGATGAGCAGGTGAGCCGCGTTGGCCTGCATGCAGCCGAGGGTCTCGTTGATTTGCCTGACAGTTTCCGGCGCGGCGCTGTTGCCCTGCAGGAGTTGAATGCGTGAGTCCAGCAGCTCGGGTTTGATTTTGCCGCGCACATATTCGACCAGTTCCGGTTTGAGTTCCACCCCAATGCAGCGCCGGCCCAGCCGAGCCGCTTCGATGGCAGTGGTGCCGGAGCCGAGAAACAAGTCCAGCGCGATCTCATCTTTTTTGCTGTAGCGGGTCAGCAGTTGGGTGGCAAGCTGGGGAATGTAATTGCCGTGGTAGTCGAGCTTGTGCCCGTCACCGCTGGCTCGGTTGTCGTACATCCAGAGGGAATCGGTTTTGATTTCCTCATACTCGCGCCAGCGGTTGAGATCGAGGTCGCTCCAGGGGGTGTGTTTGGGAGGTAACGGA
Source organism: Anaerolineales bacterium (assembly GCA_015075405.1). Classification (GTDB taxonomy): domain Bacteria; phylum Chloroflexota; class Anaerolineae; order 4572-78; family J111; genus DSQQ01. Next base: position 64,232 of record JABTUK010000005.1, on the reverse strand, counting down.
GAGTCTGCCATTTATAGAATTAACCAGTTTTCTTGTTGCAATTGGGGAATGGCGGAAAAATCTTTATCAGTGGTTAGCAAGGTGAGATCATAGCGGAGAGCTACAGCAGCAATGAGAGCATCTACCGTAGCAAGTTGTCGGCCACGACGACGCAGCAGGGTTTGAAGTTCGGCGGCCTGTTCTGCATCAGACTGGTCAAGATCAAAAATCATGAGGCCAGGTTTGAGACGTAGCCACTCACCCAAATTTTCTTTGGCACGAGGTGTCAAGGCAATCCCAAATAACAATTCTGTTAAAATTGGGATTGTCAAGGCAAAAGTATGGTTTGTTTGCATATGTGGTAACACTCGTTGGCGCAGCGGATGGGTGAGTGTGATCAGGGGGGAAAGATGATTGGTATCAAGCAGGTAATCGGCCATCCTCTTAACCACGTCCTTCAGCTATATCGTCGGCACGTTCAATGGCTTTTATTTCTGCTTCGACTTTGGCCCATTCCCGGTTCCAGGCTTCCAGGTCAAAATCGGGATCTTCTGGTGAATTGAGTAATAATTCAGCCAGTGATGCGGTAGGTGGGTGAATGTTAGCCGGGTTGGGTGGAGTCGCCTTAATCCGGGCAACCAACGCTTCCAGTTCATCCTCCTCCTGATCGGTGGCTAGAACATTGGTTAGCAAATCTGTGACCAGCTTATCGAGCGATACCTGTTTAGCCTCCGCCTGGGCTTGCAAAGGGTTAGCTATTTCATCAGGCAGGGTAATAGTTACAGACATTCGACGAAACTCCTTTCTATGGCTCTAATCATACCCAAGCCAATGGATGAGGTCAAGGCCACCGAGGGATGTATTTGTTGAGGAGTGTTCACAAACCAACGGCATGCCACCAATGATGAAAAAGTAGCAAGGTTGCAGGGTAGCAGGTCGCATTATTTATTTTACGGCGGTCTATTTTCTAAGGAGGCGGAAGTATTTTAAGCCTTTTTCCATGCGGCTACAAACTCATCCAGAGGCCGAGTATTGACCACATTTTCCGCGGAGGCCCACCCTCGGCAGGCCGTAGCGACGCCAAAGCGCAAATTATTGAAATCCTCCACGTGATGGGCATCGCAGTTGATAATCAGCTTGACCCCCAGCTCGATGGCCCGGCGAACATAAGTATCGGGCAAATCAAGCCGCTCCGGCGCGGCGTTGATTTCCAGAAAGGCGCCGGTTTCCGCAGCGGCCTGAATCAGCGCCTCCATATCGAAATCGCCGCCCTCGCGCCGGGGTAATAAACGCCCGGTCGGGTGGGCCAACTGTTTGACATAGGGATTTCTAATCGCCGCCAGCGCCCGCCGGGTCAACGTGTCCCGATCCTGGCGCAGGCCGGTGTGGACTGAAGCGACCACATAATCCAATTGAGCCAACACTTCATCGGGGAAATCGAGCGTGCCATCGGCTCGCACCTCCACCTCCGACCCCTGCCACAGCCGAATATTGGGAACACGCGTCTGGACTTCGTCAATTTCCCGGCGCTGCTGGGCCAGACGGTCGGCGTTGAGGCCGCCGGCAACACCTAGACTCTGGGAGTGGTCGGTAATCGCCAGGTATTGATAGCCTTTGGCCAGGGCTGCCCGAGCCATCTCTTCGATGCTGTGTTGGCCGTCGCTCCAGGTGGAGTGGCAGTGAACCTCGCCTTTGATGTCGCCCACTTCCAGCCCCGCCGGCAGCTTGCCTTGAAAGGCCGCCTCGATCTCGCCCCGGTCTTCCCGCAAGTAGGGCGGGATATAGGGCAGTCCAAAAAATTTGTACAGCTCCACTTCATCGGCAAAAAACAGCGGCTCGCCGTCGCTGGTGCGGGTGAGGGCATACTCGTTCAGGCTGTAGCCCTTTTTTTGGGCCAATTCCCGAATTTTGACGTTGTGATTTTTATTGCCGGTGAAATAATTCAGCGCCGGGCCCCACTGCGAGGGGCTAACGCAGCGCAGGTCGGCCTGCATGCCGTTGCGAAAACGAACCGAGGTTTTGGTTTCGCCGGCGGCAATCACTTCCTCGACTTCGGGCAGAGTTTTGAACACGGCCATGATGGGTTGCGGCTGCTCGGTGGAGGTCACAAAATCCAGATCGCCGACGGTTTCGCGCATACGGCGCAAACTGCCGGCCGGTTCGATCTGGATCACTTGGGGCAGGTCCTTTAACGCAGCCAGAACCCGCATCGCCAGCGGCCAGGCCACCCCCAAATGGACCCGGCCCGTTTCGCGCCGCTCCACCGCTTCGATGCTGGCCAGGATGCGGGCTTCGCTTTTAGCGCCCATACGCGGCAGCTTTTGTAACTTGCCCTCTTGCGCGGCGGCTTTGACTTCGGCGAGGGTGGTCAGGCCCAATTCCTCCCACATGGCCTTGGCCATTTTGGGGCCAACATCGGGAATAGCCAAAACTTCAACTAGGGCCGGGGGGATTTCGGCGGCTAATTTGTCCCAAAAGCCCAGTTTGCCGGTTTTGAATTTTTCGTCAATCTTTTCCGAGATGGCCTGGCCAATCCCTTCGATCTTCCGTAAATCGCCGCCGGACTCCCAGTAATCATAAAGATCAAAACTCAGATTCTCGATGTGATCGGCGGCGTTGCGATAGGCCAGCACTTTGAAGCGGTTTTCGCCTTTGATTTCCAGCAAATCGCCGATATCGGCAAAGAGTTTAGCCGTTTGTTGGTTGGTTAAACGGGGCATAGTTATCTCCAGATTCGTTTATGTTTACAGGGCAAGCAAAAATTGTTTGAGGGCATCAAATACGGGACTATCCCAAGGCCAAAAACCCGCGTGTGCTGCCTGACCTAACAATAATTCAGGTCGGGGACTGGAAGCCAATAAGGCACGAAGTCGCGCTTTGGGTAAATTACCTGGCACAATATCGCTTTGCTGCAAACACTGGATATATTCCTCGACGCATAACATGGCCGGGTTTTGCTCGACGGATTGCAAACAAAGCGTTTCCAACATTCCAGGGTTGGCGCAATCGGGTAGAATAAAAATCGAGACATTAGGTGTACCACTCACGAGAGTTGCTGGCTGTCGAGGCACACTTAGACCTACCTGCTGCAAATTTTGGCAAATTGATTGAAATTGAGCATGTGCATCGTTTTCTCCATCTCGGACAATTCCCAGAGAAATCACTTTATCAAATCCAGGGGTACTAAGAAGTAATCTCAAATATATGGAGAACTCATTAACACCGCCTGAATTTCTGATCTCAATTTCGTCCAACAAGCGCAAATGACGAAGTAAAGCCTTGAAGAATTGGAAAGCACTTTCCCCTTCAACAACAAGTACTTTCGAGTAAGAGATAGGAGATTTTGCGCCTGGATTTTGAAGTCCATTAGGAAGCATTAACGTACCTCGAGATCGCTCACATCTGCGGCAGCAAGCATATCCTGATCGTAAGTTACTGCCCGAATTTCACTGTCAGCCCGATCCAATCGGTGGAGTCGAAAATCATAGATGTCACTTTCCGAAAAGGCTTCGTGAGCCGCCCGGATACATTCCCAACTATGTGTCGTCGCAAAGATTTGTGTATTCGATTGACGCGCAGCAAACGCAATAGCCTTCCAGACGTTGACCATGACTGAATAGTGCAAACCATTCTCTACTTCATCAATCAGAACAGTTCCATTTTGCGCATTAGCAATAGCTAATACAATGGAAGCTAAACGCACGACACCTTCACCCATCAAAGGAAGTGGGACAAGCTCACCTACTCCAATATCACCATTAATCATTGGTGCGCCACCCCGAACTAGGACGGCCAGACGCTTCAAACGCGGTTCTAAAAAACTTAGTGTTGTTAAAACTTCATTCTGGCGACCTATGGCATCGAGTTTGCTAAAACGTTCAGCATCTTCTGTGGGAAAACGGACACGGGTACTTAGAAATACGCCTACTGGGGAGGGAGTAAGAGGAGCACGCTCTGTTTTTACACCATCAGAAACAATAAATGCGCGTGAGGTACCACTTTGTCCACCCGTGTCCTCATATTGTAGCGTTAAATCATGTGGACCAACTGCTGTAGTTATCGACTCGATAGTTTTGGAGGAGGTAGCGCTACCATTGCCGGAAGCTGCTAACTGAGCCTTTTCTGGCTCTGTCAAAAAAATCCGTAAGACCCGACGTATATTATCTTCACTTAAACTTGTTAACTCAATAGTTTCTTCTATACGCTTGCTAAAAAATAACCATCCCCACATCTCATCAGCTTCTATAGCCATCTGTTCAATACCTCGAAAGGCATTAATACGTAATGGCAACGCCGGGTTATTTGAACCTATGTGTAAAAAAAGTGCCTCCAACAGAGAAGTTTTGCCTGTATTGTTCTTCCCTGCGATTAAATTCACCCGTTCTAAGGGTTCCATTGAAAAATTGTGAAAACAACGAAAATTTTTTATGGTAAAAGATCGAAACATTTATTTACCTTTACTTTCTCATTTACTGTTTTCTTTGGACCACTTCTTCAATTATAGGTCAAAAAATTGCTTTATTCAATGCCAGGAAAGCAAGGTGTAAGCTATCCTTATATGGCGTTAATTTAAAGACTGATTGACCGCGCCACAAAATACATCCAGCGTTGCTTAGTGGCTTGATTTCCCTCGGCCAACTGCTGAGCTTCCTCCAGCAGGACCAGGCGGGTTTCATACTCCAGCGGCGGCTCCATCCAGGCCGTGGCGACCGGAATCTGCATAAACAGGTAGCTTTCGGCGGCGGAGCGAGTCCGCTCCAGCATCTGTTTGCCGATGATTTCAAAGCCGCAGTTTTGCAAAAAAACCGCAATCGAGCGCAAATCCTGGCGGCCCACGCCATAGCGTTCGGCGGCCAGTTGTTCGAACAGGACGCTCACCTTTTTGCTGCGTGGGATGGCTTCAAAGATAAAGTACGGCTCCGGCGCGTTGAAGACAAAGCGGCCTTCCGGCCTGAGTACCCGGCGTATTTCGGCCATGACTTCCGGTTTGTGGCGAAACTGCCAGAAGACCGAGTTACACACAATTCGATCCACCGACTGCGCGGCCAGATGGGGGATAGTCGCGGCGTCGGCCTGGATAAACGTCACCTGCGCTGAGTTAATTTGCCCGCGGGCTACGGCCAGCATCGGTTCAGAAACATCTACCGCAAAAACCTGTCCACTTTCGCCCAGCGTTTCCAACACCGCCTGGGTGGTCACGCCCGTGCCACAGCCCAAATCCAACACCTGCATCCCCGGTTCGATTTCTGCCAGTTGGACCATTAAGTGGCTCAACTCCTGATACATCGTTGTCTGTTGGGCAAAGTTATGGTAGCGGCGAGCCGTTTCGGTTTCCAGCCAGGCGGGACTGCTCATGGAGTTATCCTAACAGTTACTTAGCATGTTACAAATCAGGAGTGAGCATCCTGTAAAATAAGGTCAACCAGAATTCTCAAATCTTCTGGGGGAGCAGGGCAGATGTCAACATAAGCTCCCAATACGTCGTCCCAAGCTTGTTGTCCAGATAATCGAAGAGGGAAACGCTCTTTGAGCAAGTTTAGGACATATTTGCCAGAAACAACTTGTTCCAAGTTAGAAACCGGATCATCTCTCATTTCCTTTAGCCCCATCTTGTATAGTTTAGCAAAAAAATCGTCAGGTTCACTCAGCCCCATCTTGGTTGTAAGTTGCCCTAGATAAGTTGGCACATCACCGATAGCAGCCAGGGCTTTGGGGTGTTCTTTATACTTCTTTTCACTCTCTGGCAAATTGTTGAACTCTTCATCATAAATGTCACGAGCTTGCCGTAAAACTATATTGTAAGCTGCCAGTGGAATACATTCCCTATAAAGACGTTCAATAGTCATAGCTACCTCTTCAACTGTATTCCATCCCGGCTTTGGGACACGAAGGGTGTAGGGGTGCATAAATTGAAACCAACAATCTGGGTCAAGAAGGTAGTTCTCCAAAGTATATTTTGGAGTGCGTAAAATTCCATCAGGGGGTAAGGGTGGATAGGCAATATTAGGGGCAAAATCTCGATCAATGATCCCGTAGACCGATTTTGGACCTATAGTGGCTCGCAAAGTAGTTACAGCATTAACAACCGCTGTCCAACCGTTCTGCGGGAAAAAGGTTACTTCTCTGGCCCGATCTCCAAACCATTGATTGTAAAACCAGGCATCATCTTGCTCAGTTTCGCCCTCAACAATCACGCACACCCCTACGCCCGATTTGCGCCATCTTATCTCAATATCTGTAGGAGTTGGATATCCTAGCACTACGCTGCATTCCCCTCATTTTCGTCGAGAATTGGCAAATTGAAATGGTCTTCAGGATAATCCAGATTGATAAAAGCACTGCCACGCACTGTATTGATAATTTCCAGAGAATGGGTCGTTACAATTACTTGAGCATCCCATTCTCGCGCTATTTTGCGTAAGTTCCACATGACCAAGCGTTGTAGCGTAGGATGCAGGCTATTTTCGATTTCATCAATAGCAATAATTGCACTTTTACGCTTACGGCGAGCCAATTCTCCGAACAAGAGGAGGCATTGTTGCTCACCTGAGGGAAGTTGATCCAAATGCACTTTGGTACTCTCACCATTACTATTAGACCATGCAGCCGGAACCATCGCTCGTCCACCACTAACAGTGATAGGACGATTTTCTCCAAGTACATTTTCAACTAAGGCAACAAAGGGTTTTAAGTTGTTACGCTCTTGATTACCTTGTTCCAAATCCAGATAATTCTGCCAAACCCAGAGTTGTTCCAAGCTGCCTTTCCAGCGATCTGACCTTGAAAAGCGAAATACCCAAGATGTTTCTTCTGAGGGTGGCTCTACAGCTCCGCCTTTTGTCACGTTAAGTTGGCGATCATGAGGAAAGTAAAGGAAGCCACCCCGTAAGTCGTCTTTTCGCTGTCGTGCCTGTTTAACCTCATTACGCAATTTTTCAGCTAGATTTGATTTACGAATGAATGGTTTCTTATTACCATTTTGTTGAATAAGATGACAAAATAAATTGGGCCATGTTTCTTCGACCGCGACAGGGACCAAGTCTCGTTGGCCTACAGCAATATGCATTATCTTAGAAGTTTCACCATTCAAAGAGAAATGGGAAAAGTCTTCTGGAAATAACTCTATTTCTAGACAAACTAATCCATTCTCCCAAGCTTCGGTAATCAGATTTTTAGGGACCTCTGGATTTAACACGAATTCTAGTAGCGCCTCTATGGCCTCTAAGATAGTAGTTTTGCCACTACCATTAGAGCCAGCTAGTACACTTACTGAACGAACTTCATTAGTCAATGAGTCAACAAAGGAAATATGCCGTTCTCCCCGGAAAGAGCGAAAATTATGAAAAAAAATCTCACGGACTCGCATGAAGCAATCTCCCATTAACTTCAAATCAATACTGTTATTATTCTAACCTAATTCCGTTTATTGCCACAAAATCTTTTATAGGTAAATTATTCTCTACTACCGGTAATCGTTCCAAGGTTTGCCAGTAGTAGACGCCAATATTCAAACCATAATCACTGGGCGGCAAATTGGCGGGCAGAGCGAGGATATGCTTGTCTTGTAACACTTCACCTGGCTGCCAGGTACTGGTGGGCAGCGGGACTTCCCAGGTGGGCTGGCCGTCGTGCTGGGCTACTTTCTGCCCATCGGGGCCGATCAGGTGGACAAAAATGGTGTAATCCTCCGGCATGGCGCTTAGAGCCTGCCAGTAAAGCGTGACCGCCAGCGTAGCGCCTTCCCTTTTGGCGTCGTAGCCGCGCAGTTCCATCTTGCCGTCAAAGTTGATCTGGAGCGGGTTCGAGGGTTGGAGCGTTGGTTCGGTAGGGGCAATTTCGACCAGTTCCCGGCCCTGCCGCTCGAAGGTGGCCAGGCGGACCCAGGTGTTGGCCTCGAAGCGGCGGAGGGAGGCGAGGAGGCGAGGAGGCGAGGAGGCGAGGCTTTCCGCTTCGGCGGTCGGCGGCTCGTCCTGAGCTTGACGAATGGGTTGGCGGTCGGCGGTCGTTACGGAGAGCCGCTGGCTCCAATCCGACCAATCGTTGTCAGCCAGAACGCCAACGGCCAGACTCCAGCGGTTGCCCACAGCCCAGGGCATGGTTTCGGCTATGATGGTTTCGCCGGGCTGCCACAGGTGAGGGGGAAACCAGAGTTGGGTCAGCAGGGGGCGCTGCTCGGTGTTTTCGATCATCTGCCCCTCGGTATTGACAAAAAAGGGATAGAGGCGAAGCTCCCGGTCGAGCGGGCGCAGGGCTTGCCAGTACAGCCGAACTGACGTTTCCTCCCGGCGCGGGTCATCTAGCACGTCAAAGCCGAGCAGCCGCAGCTCGTCGCCAAATTCAACATTCAAAGAGTATTGAGGCTGGGGGTCGGCCACACGAGCGAAATCGTAAAAAGCGTTGGGGATGTCGGTCGTGGTCAGGCCGCGCTTGAGCAGCAAATAGCCGTCGGCGGCGTCGAGCACCCCGTATTGGCCTGAACTGAGCAGTTCCCTGGCCAGCGCCCAGATGTCGTTGGGGTGGACGGGCCATGTGCCGGTGGTGGCGTCAAAAAAAACATATTCGGCCTCGTTGACATCCGGCAGTTGGTAGGCAATCAGCCGGTTGCTGAGGTGGGGGTAAAGTTTGCCTTGCGCGGCAATGGAGGCATCGGGCGGAATCTGGGCGATGAAGCGTTGGGCCAGCCGGTCATGGACGGTGATTTCCCACCGGGGCGGGTCAAGCGCCAGGGGCGAGAAGCCGTGAAAAAGCTGCCAGACCAGAGCCACAGCCAAAAGCAAAACAGAGGGCACATGAGAAAGCGTGATGCGTGATACGTGATGCGTGATACATGACACCCGACACCCGACACCCGACACCCGATGCATGATTTGCCGTAAATAAACCATACCGTACAGCGCCGCCCAGGCCAGCCAGGGAGCGACATCAGCGCCGTACTGCGCGCCGGTGGCGTCGTGCATAGCGGTGTTGCCGCTGAGCAGGTTGATGGCAAACGAGGGCGCGCCAATCGCCAGAATGGGCAGGCCGAGCAGCGGCAGGTAGGCAAAGGGGGTCAGGATGTCGAAAAGATATTGCAACCGGGTGGGTTGGAGTAGGATTTTCAGCACCAAATCGGGCCGGGTGAGGGTGGTCATGATAATTTCGGCGGGCGAGTCGCCCAGTTCGGCATAGAAGCCGATGAAGAGATGGTCGCCGGTGACGCTGTTGGCGGGGATGACCCAATACATAATAATGAAGAAATAGGTCAGCGCGACGGCAATGGTGGTCAGCCCCAAACGCCAATCCCGGTGCATGACGATAGCAGCCAGGCCCAGAAAGGCAACTTGCAGCGGAAGCTGCTCCTTGCAGAGCATGGCCAGCACCGCCCAAAACAAAAACCAGCCCGACTTGTGCTTGACCAGACAGTAAAAAGCAGCCATAAAAAACCCGACCGCCAACACCGGCGGGTGGAAATCCCACAGGTTGACAATTTGCAGGGTGGGGAAAAGTAGGTAGGCCGCCAGCAGGCTTAGAGCGGCAAAGTCGCCGTTTTGGAAACTAAAAAGGGAACGCTGATGACGCTGATTTTCGCTGATTTTCGCTGATTTATTAACAAAATCTGCGTTCCCCAGTTTTTCCCGCGCCAGCCAGAACAAAGGCAACCCGCCGAGGCCAATCGCTGATGTTTGCAAAAACAGCAGCGTTTCCGGGCCGCTGTGGATGAGATAAAACGGCGCGACCAGCAGCAAAATCAGCGAGGCGTGGTTTGATAGGTGCAGCAGCGGCTGGCCGGTGGTGGTGTAAAAAAAAGGCCGTCCGTGCAGGGTATTCCAGACCACCTGATCGTAGATGCCCAGGTCAAAGCCGCTGGAATCAAAGCTGGCGTGGCGCAGGATGGCCAGCCAGGTGAAGGTGACGATGTAGAGCAGGATAAGTCCCCAGGCGAGGAGGTCAGGGAACCGAGGAAACTTGAGGGAACTGAGGGCAAGCGTCCAGAATTTGAGCCGGGAGGAGGGTTTGAAGGAATCTATGCTGTCTTTGGGTAATTCGTGAGATTTCATCAGAGTGGGGGTATTTTAGCATAGAGTAAGGGGCGTTGCCAATGACAAATCGGCCCTGTACAATAGCAAATTTATCTCCTCCTCGCATAAAATAATTGTTGCCAAAAGTAACAGACCGGAAGGCTTATCTCCTCCCGGTCTGTTACAACATTAAAGCTGACACTTTTAGAAATCTATTAAGACCCTAATCTACCAGATAGTCTGTATCTGGCTGTCTTGAATTTTTCGATCACGGCTCACTAAAGGCACAGACAAACTCAGTGCCGTAGCCGCAATAACTCGATCCGGCATATCTGGTACCGTAACACGCGAAATGTTCAATAGGGCGGCAATGATTTGTCGAGTTACAGGCACTTCGACCAGTAAGGGGTGGGGGGCGTCAAGGAGCGATAAAACCCCAACCAATGTACCTGCCGGAATTCGATCCTTCTCTTCCAAATAGGCAGTCTCAACCAAAGAGATAGAGGAAATGGCTACCTGTGAGGCTTGCTCCGTCACTGCATCAATCGCCTGGCGTGCTGTGAGTGACAGACGAGCATCGCCATGCGTTAACCAGATAATTGTGTGGGTGTCGAGTACCAGGGAGATCATAGCATGTCAGTATGATTCCAGGTTGACCACAACTCACGCCGGGTTTCGTCCAGGGTTTCCGTTGGCGCAACGACGCCGCCCAAATGACGGAGCACCCCATAAAGCGATGCTCCTGTTGGTTCCTGTCTTTGCGATGTAGATTCAGCCTGTAATTGTGCCAACGCTTGATACTCTTCAATCGGCAAGATGACGCCAATAGGTTTGCCGGTAATATCTCGAATATATTGTTTAGTGAGTACGACACTTGACATTTCTAAACACCTCGGACGGTGGTTTAATGGTATAGTATCATAAACTGGCTTTCCGTCAACTCTTTCCGCTTGATTACCGCTTCCACCGCCGGGCATAGTCGAAGGTAATAGCGACCAGCAAAACCAGGCCAATCACAATTTTGTGCCAGAAGGGGTTGATATTGAGCATAACCATTTCATTTTGGAGCACCCCAATCAATAACGCCCCCACCAAAATCCCTACCACGCTGCCCTGGCCGCCCATCAGGCTTAACCCCCCCAAAATGCAGGCGGTGATGGCCAAAAGCTCAAAGCCCTCGCCCGCGCCGGGATGCCCCAGGCTGAGCCGTCCGGCCTGAATAATCCCGACCAAACTGGCGCAGACTACGGAGATGATGTAACACAGAATAATCCGGGCGTCTACATTGACGCCGGATAAACGCGTCGCTTCGATGTTGCCGCCCACGGCATAAATTTGGCGGCCAATAAAGGTGTAACGCAGCAAATAATAAGCCAGCCCGGCCACCAGCAGGCAGATCAAAACCGGCAGGGGAATCAAATTAAACAGGTAGCCCTGCCCCAGCACCGTGTATTCGTCGGGCACGCCGGTAATGGGCGTGCCGTTGGTCAACACCAAAATCGAGCCGCGCGCCACCCCCAGCGTTACCAGGGTAATCAGAAACCCGTGCATCTTGAGTTTGGTGACAAACAGGCCGTGGATAGCGCCAATGACCACCCCCACCAGCAGGGCCAGGGTAATCCCGACCCAAATGGGCAGGCCCATTTTGACCACAAAGTAGGCCGATAAAACACCGCCCAGGCCAACAATTGAACCGATGGACAAATCAATCCCGCCGGTGATAATCGGAAAGCCGACGCCGATGGCGGCAATGGCTAAAATAGCCGCATCCCGCGTCATCACTTTTTGATTTTCCAGCCCCAAAAAACGGGGGTTAACAATAGCGCCAATGATAAATAAGGCGATGACGACCAGAAAGATGAGAAATTCGGACACCCTAAACAGTCGCTTGATCGTCTCAACCAGTCCGGTAGCAGACTGAGCCACATCCCGCCCTGAGCCGGTGACAACTTTGTTCATTTATTTATCCCTTCTGCTACAGCTTCAACCTTTTCAGCAATATCGCCCTCGACGCTAAGAAATTGGGTGGCGCAGGTCATAATGGCTTCCTGGTCCAACTGGCCCCGCACAAATTCACCCGTGACCCGGCCCTGGCACATGACAATGACCCGGTCGCTCATGCCGATGATTTCGGGCATTTCGGAAGAAATCATGAGGATGCCGATGCCTTGTTGCGCCAGTTGGCTCATCAAGGCATGCACCTCGGCCTTCGCGCCGATATCAATACCCCGCGTCGGTTCGTCCATAATCAATAATTTGGGTTCGGTGCTGAGCCACTTGGCTAAAACCACTTTTTGCTGGTTGCCGCCGCTCAGATTTCGCACCGTCTGGTTTAAACCGGGCGTGGCAATAGAGAGCGCCTCGATATAGTGGTTTGTGATTCTTTTGGCTTCCGTTTGCCGCACCGCCCCCCATAAGTTTGAAATGCGCTGCAAAATAGCCATCGTCGTGTTTTCTTGAACATCCATGCCCAGCACTAGACCGTGCAATTTGCGGTCTTCCGGCACCCAGCCAATGCCATGCCTGACGGCATCCGCCGGTGATTTTATCCTGACCGGCTGGCCTTCCATCAACACCTCGCCGCTGCTCAAGCTGTCCACCCCACAGATGAGCCGGGCCAACTCGGTGCGACCGGCTCCCACCAGCCCGGCCAGACCGACAATTTCCCCTTTGCGCACGGTCAGGCTGATATTTTTGACGCCGTTTTGGCCCGACAACCGGCGCACTTCCAGCACCGGCTCGCCCACCGGCGCTGCTTCTTTGGGAAACAGTCCCACATCGCGCCCGACCATCATACGGATAATTTTTTCTTCGCTGGCCTCAGCAATGGGCAGCGACCCCACCCGGCGGCTGTCGCGCATGATAATCACCCGGTCCACAATCTGGCGAACTTCGTCCAGCCGGTGGCTGACAAAAACAACCGCCACCCCCCTTTCCTTCAACCGCCGCATCAAGGCAAACAAAGCATCTACCTCACGGCTGGATAAGGCTGAGGTCGGCTCATCCATCAAAATCAAGCTGGCCTTGTGCGAAATGGCTTTGGCAATTTCAACCATCTGCTGCGCCGCCACATTCAATTCCCGGATGAGTTGGCTGCCGCGTATCTCGGCCCCCAGACCCCGCAGCAGTTCCTCAGCCTCACGGTTCATACGCGGGAAATCAACCAGGCCCAACGCCCGCCGGGGTTCATTATTAAGAAAGATATTTTCGGCCACGCTCAAGTAGGGCACCAGGGCCAATTCCTGGTGAATGGTGCTGATGCCCAACGCCTGGGCCTCGTGCGGCGTGTGGGGGTTGATCGACTGGCCATTAAACCAGATCGTGCCCCGGTCTTTACTATGAATCCCCGACAGAATTTTGATGAGGGTTGACTTTCCGGCCCCGTTTTCACCCAGAAAACCCAAAATCTCACCCGGATAAACCTCAAAGTCCACCTCATCCAGCGCTCGCACGCCGGGGAAACTTTTGGAGAGATGGTCCACCCGCAGCAAGGGTTGTGGCTCCATAGACCTCTGTTCCTTTCCAGACAGCGCAGGGTAGCAGGTAGCAGGTAGCAGGTGCAATTTTCTGCAACGCTGCTACCTTGCGACTCTGCGACTTTGCTACCCTGCTACCCTGTTACCTTGTCACTGCGAAGCAATACCGATGGATTCGAGATAGGCTTTATATTGGTCAAAGGTATCGGCCTTGATAACGTCAATGCCGGTATTCAGTCGAATTTTACCATCCTCGCCAAATTCATCCAGGTACGGGTCCAGGATTTTCATGGTTTCTTTCTGGCCCAGGATGGACATGGCATACATTGAGTATCCGCTCAGATACCCGTAGAAGTAAACGCGCTGTCCAATCATGGCCTGCACCACGCCTTCTTCCATACAAGCCTGGGTTTCGGGTTCGGCGTCAAAAGCCACCAACTTGAGGGTCCCGATTTTGTCGGCCTGCTTGATGGCCTGGCAGGCCGCCGGGCCATCGTAGGAGTAGAAGGTGATAAATCCGGCCAGTTCGTCGCCATACTTCTGGATGGCGGTTTGGGCATTGCTCAAAGCCACTTCGGGCTTAACGTCGTCTATGAGCACCTCAACTAATTCCATCTCGGTGCCTTCGAACACGTCATTAACCCCCTGAATCCGATCCTGGGCATTTTGAGCGGTGGCAAACCCAACCAACCCCACCACCTTGCCTTTACCAATAATTTCCAGCGCGGCTTCGGCGGCGGCGCGGCCGGCGTCGTAGTCGGACATGCCGATATACATGGCTCGCTTGCTGCCGGTGGCATCGGAGTCCATGGCCAGCATGATTGTTCCTTGCTCCACCGCTTTTTCGATAATGGGGGCGGGCGCTTGCCGGTCAATAGCTGAAAAAGTGACGCCGGTGTAGCCATCATTGACAAAGGTTTCCAGCATCGAAAGTTGTTGGCTGAGCAAGTCAGAGGCGGTGGGGGCCTGGAAGGCAATCGGCACGTTCAGTTCTGATGAGGCGCGGGCCACCCCAATTTGGGCCGCCGTCCAGAAAGGCGACATGTTGTTGGTCAAAAAGGCAAATTTGGCGCCGGCCGGCGGGCTTTGGCCTTCGGTGGCCGCCTTGAGCGCCTCGGCTGCCTCGAACAGGTTGCTGGGGCGATAGGGATTGTCCTCAGGCGCGGCAGCAGCGGCTTCAGGTTCCTCGCTGCCGGCTTCGGCTTCCTGAGTCACCATCACCTCGACCGTGACCACTTTTTCAACTTCAACCTGCTTTTCAACCTCAACCTCAACCGTGACGACCTTTTCAACTTCGACCTGCTTTTCGACTTCAACCGTGACCACTTTTTCGACTTCAACGGTTTGAATTACCGTTTGGGGTGTAGCCGCCGCTCCACAGGCGGTTGCTATCCCCACCAAAACGGCAACGACAACTAATAAACTGATTATTTTTAGCATACTGCGCGACATGGAAGTTCCTCCTTTTATATCTACTTTGATTGGCTCTTCATTGATAAAAACAACCTTGTTGACAGCTTAGCCAGCTCTGGTTTACCCCGCTTGACTGGCTTCGGTCAGTGCCCCTTTACATTTTTCCCCGTAGACCTCCTTTCTTAGGGTACAATCCGCTTAATTTCCCGCTGCTGTTTGTAAGGTTGGGGCAAAAGTGATATATTCAGGAGGCTGATTAATCAAAGCCTCCTGGGTTACACTAAAGCCAAACCCTGTGAGACCAGCTTGGGTTAGGTCAGCATTGTGGCAGAGGCTCGTCACTCTTGGCGGATGGGGCGAGCCTCTTGCTTTTGCCGCATAAAAAGCTGAAATTTTATAATACCACCCCCTTTCTGCTGCTCATTTGCTCGTTATCTGCTTTCAGGTGAGGGCTTCAGCCATTGTACGCATCTGCACTTGAATAATCCGTGAGTTGGATGACTGCGTACAGGCCAGTACAACTCGTTGTATGGCTGCTTCCAATTCTGCCAGTCGTTCTTGTCGTCGCGCCGTAAGAACCATATTTGCGCCTTCTTGGGCCAAGGCTAAGGCGCTGGCTCTACCTATACCCGCACTGGCGCCTGTAATCAGAACCACTTTTCCGGCTAATTTCTGAGCCATATTATTCTGTCTCCTTGAATTAAGCTGTGGTAATTATTGAGATTATGTTGTGGTGGTGGTTGATTGTCGGATAATCAAAGTTGGTTCAATCACCACTTGTGGCCTGGTTAATTCTTTCCCCGCTAAAATATCTAATAACAGTTGGACGCCGGCGGTAGCCAACTGCGCAAATGGCTGGCGAATGGTGGTCAGGGGCGGCGATTGAAAAGCGGCTACTTCAATATCATCCATACCCACTACCGAAATGTCCTGGGGCACGCGCAAACCGGCCTCAAGTACAGCCCGCATGGCCCCAATGGCCATCAAGTCATTGGCGGCAAAAATAGCCGTTGGACGCGGCTGGTAAGTTAACAACCGCTGCATGGCCAAATAGCCCGCCTGACAGGAAAAGCTCTCTTCCACCACCACGCGAGAACTGTCAACCGCGCCCCTGGCTTCAAGCGCCTGCTGAAACCCGGCGAAGCGTTCCCGCGCCAGCCGAATTTCCTTTGGCCCACCAATATGCCCCATGTGTTGGTGTCCTAAATCCAAAAGATGCTCGCCGGCCAGATAACCGGCCTTGAGGTTGTCAAGCATCACTGCCGGCCCTTCATAATTGTCAGGCACCCGGTCAATGGCAACCGAAGGAATACCGGCGGCCTCTAAAATATCCAACCGGCCCAATCGCCCCTGGGCCGGAATAAAAATCACCCCATCTAACCATTGCTGCACAACGGCATTAAAATAACTTGTTTCCCGCTCGGTATTGTTGTGGGTGTTGTAGAGAATAAGACTGTAGCCAAAGGTGTGGGCGTGGGCTTCGGCGGCGCTGGCCATGCTGGCAATGGCCACGCTGGCCACGTTGGACAGGACCAGGGCAATGGTTCGAGTTTGCCGGGTGCGTAAGCTGCGCGCCACCGAGTAGGGCTGGTAATGAAGCTGTTCGACCGCCGCCAGAACGCGGGCGCGGGTTTCAGCAGTAATCTCCGGTTTATTGTTGATTACCGCCGACACCGTTTGGATAGAAACACCCGCTATCTGAGCTACATCTTTCATTGTTGGTGATTTACGACTCTGCTTTGGTAACATATTTGACCAACACACGTCAGGTGGAAGAGAAAGGGTAAGGATGAACGTTCATATGAACGTTCATATGAACGTTCATCCTTATATCACAACTTAATTTCTTTGTCAAAATTCAAAAAGTGTATTGGTTCTTTATTAATTTTACAGGTTCTTGTTTATCCGGGATACCAGATGATACGGGGGTCGTTTTCAGCCCGGCGATAGTCCCAGGCGGCATCGGTCATCTTCTTGAGGTCATATTCGGGCCGCCAATCCAAAAGGAATTTGGCTTTGCTGTTATCAAGCCAGGTTGAATAAAAGTTAGTGCCAATTTCAACCGTAGGCAGGTGGCGAGACTCGGCCAGATACGCGGCCAACTCTCCGTAATCCACCGGCTCATTCATGCAAATGTTGAAGGTTTGCTGTCTGGCTCTGGGGTGGTCAATTGCTTTCAAAATCGCGCTGACCAAATCCTCAACATGCACAAAATTGCGTTTGACCGGCTTGCCGTGCGGGTCGAGCATCACCGGGATAGTTTGGGTTTTGATATACATTTCGGCCTTTTCCGGCCCAACCAAATCGCGCCAGCGCGGGCCGCCAAAGACATCTTCGCCAAAAGAAAGCTGGTACTTAAAATCATCTTTCTCCATAATCCAGGGGGCGCGCAAACAGCAGCCGTTCAAATCATACTGGATGTAATACTGCTCCAGCATCACTTCTTCCAGCACTTTCGACAGGGCATAGCAGCCGGGATAGGCTGTATGCTTTTGCGTTTCGGTCACGGGAATAGGATGGGGATAAACGAAATGCCCCACCCCGGCATCACCGCCGATGAGAATAAACTGCCGGAAGGTGGGGCTGGTGCGGCAGGTTTCCAACAGCCAGAACATGCCCTTGATGGCGACATCTATAATCGTTTCGGGCGTTTCTTTGCTGGTCGCCAGGTGCAAAACGTGGCTGACGCCCTCCAGTGCTTCCGTCACCACCTGGAGATGCTCGATGGAGCCGCTGATGACTTCCAGGCGGGGGCCGGTTTCCAATTTACGGTTGTGGCACAAGGCGCGCACCGTAAAAGCGTCAAAGTGCGGGTCGGCTAAAAAACGGCGGATAAAGGCTTGACCCACTTTGCCGGTTGCGCCGGTAACAAGAATGCGTTTTGTTTCAGCCATGAATACCTCTAACCCCCTTTGATTTTTTTGAGGTAAGTTATTCAGCCGCCTGAACGTTGCGTAGACGCAGGGCGTAAATATTAATAATCAAGGCGATCAGCAAAATCACCCCGCGCACCCACAGGCGCACAAAAATATCGAGTTGAAGTTGGTTCAGCCCATTGTTAAGGACGCCAAAAATCAACAACCCGATCAGGGTATTCTTAACCCCACCCTCGCCGCCAAATAGTGAGGTTCCACCCAAAACCACCGCCGAAATGCTGTCGAGCAGCATGTCGTCCAGGCCGTAGCCCTGGGCGCTGCCCAGCCGGCCCGTGTTCAACATCCCCGCCAGGCCGGCGCTGAAGGCAGAAATGGTCAGGCAGGCCGTGACAATATTCTTGGTATTAATCCCGCTCAGCCGGGCGGCTTCGCGGTTGCTGCCGGTCATATAAACATAGCGGCCAAATTTGGTGTAGGTCAGCACAAAGTGGCCGACAATCAGAGCAGCGATGCCGGTCAAAATGACCACCGGCAGGCGAAAGGGTTCGCTTTCACCCAGGTAGTCACCGCCTAAATAGGACAAGATCGGGGCTAGGGTGTAAAGAATCGTGCCTTTGGTGATATATTGGCCCAGGCCAGAAGCAATTTGCATGGTGGCCAGGGTGGCGATAAAAGAGGGTAAGCCGATGCGAGTGGTGCTCCAGCCATTGAGTAAACCCAGCCCCGTTGCGGCCAGAACTCCGGCCAGGATGGCCACAAATTGAGAGGCGCCTGTTTCGCCATATAATTGGGCGGCAATCACCCCGGTCATGGTGGCTACGGCGGCAATACTCAAATCAATTTCACCGCACAAAATGACAAAGGTGATGCCGGTGGAGACAATGGCCAATGTAGCCACCTGGCCCAGAATATTGCGAAAATTGATGTAATTGAAAAAACTGTCGGTGGCGACGCTGAAAAAAACAATCAAGATGACCAGGGTGATAAAGGGGGCCAAATCACGCGCCCGGCGTCTGGCCCAACTAATTAATGCTCCGGTGCGATCCGCTGTCCGTCTCTGGTTGATCGAGCTGGCCTCACTCCCCATCTACCTTCTCCTTCGTAAGTAATCCACAGATTACACAGATTTCGCAGATAAAAATTAAAAATCTGTGCGCTTTGTGTCTGCGAAATCTGCGGATTTTCATTAAGCGTGTTTCATCAAATTTTCTTTGGTTAACTCTCGCCCACTGATCTCGGCGGTCAGGCGACCCTTGCTCATCACCAAAGCACGGTCGGCGATGCTCAAAATGGTTTCCGGCTCGGTGGTAATCAGCAAAATGGCGACACCCTCATCGCGCAGTTTCTTCACAATGTTCATCACCTCTTCTTTGGCCCCGATGTCAATCCCCCGCGTCGGTTCATTTAAAATCAACAGCCGTGGTTGTTGGGTTAACCATTTGGCTAAGACAATCTTTTGTTGATTTCCGCCGCTCAAAGCGCCTACCGGCAGCAGGGGCCGAGGCGGTCTCACGGCCAAATGCTCAATTTGGGTGCGGGCAATGGCTAATTCGGCCCGCTGGTTTAACAGCCAGGGGATCAGGCGGCCCAGGTGGGCCAAAGTCACATTCTTAAAAATCTCCTGTTGCAGCATTAAACTGTGGCGGCGGTTCTCCGGCACATAAGCGATGCCCGCTTTTTTGGCCTGCGTGGTGTTCCTGAATTTTAATTTTTGACTCTCCAGGGTGAGAGCGCCCGCGTCAAACGGCTCGGCTCCAAACAGGCAACGGGCCAACTCAATTTGCCCCGCGCCCATAAAGCCAAACAGCCCAACAATTTCACCTTTGCGTAAATTAAAAGAAATATCGTGGAACGCGCCCCGTTTGGTCAACCCCTCCACCACCAAAGCCACCTCACCGACCTTGTGCTTTTCGACCAGGCGCGTTTCTTCCTCATAGACCTGGTGGAGCAATTTAGCCTCCGCGCCGATCATCAACTCGACCAATTGATGTTTGTCTGTTTGATTTCGCTCCAGAACGGCCACTTTTTGCGAATTTTTTAGTACGGTGATGCGGTCGCTAATCTGCAAAACATCTTCCAAAAAATGAGAAATAAAAATAACGCTTTTGCCCTGGGCTTTTAAGGTGGCAATAAACTCAAACAAGCGCTGCGTCTCCGGCGGCGAGAGGGCCGAAGTGGGTTCATCGAGAATGATAATCCGCGCTCCGCTGAAGATGACCCGCGCAATCTCGACCAATTGTTGGGTGCCCACCGGCAAATGCCCCATCATGGTGGTCACATCAATGGCCAGCCCCAATTCGCGCAGATGCGTTTGAGCAACCCGGTTCATGCGCGGCCAATCCACCAGGCCGCCGCGTAGGGGCAGATTGCGGCCAAAGATGTTTTCGGCCACGGTCAGATGTTGAAAGGCGCTGAGTTCCTGGTAAACCATGCCAATGCCCTGGCGCTGCGCGTCGGCGGGCGAAGCAAAACGAACCGTCTGGCCGTTCAACTGCATCTCGCCGCCATAGTCGCTGTAAACGCCGGAAAGCAGCTTCATCATGGTGCTTTTGCCGGCCCCATTTTCCCCAATCAGGCCATGCACCTCGCCCGGACGCAAATCAAAGTCAACATTATCCAGGGCGATAACGCCGCCGTAACGCTTTGAAACGCTATGCAGCTCCAGAATTGGCTTTGCTGTTACTTCTGTATTCATCGTTTCCATTGGAAAGTGGGCCATAGAGACGAGGCCCCGCCCCGTCTCTATGGTTAGGGGAAAATTACAACAGCAGTTGTTCTTCCATAAAGAACAAGCCATCCGCGTTCTGAGCGGTGACAACCGGGCCATCCATCAGGATATACTTGGGAATCCCGGTGGTGCCGGTGGCCGCCATCGCCCCAATGACCACCGCTCCCCAGTGGATGCGGCAAGAGGGGTTGCGCACCGAGGTCAGGAGCGTGCCATCCTTCACCGCGGTAATGGCCGGAGGCATGGCGTCAATACCGCCCAGGACAATGTCCTTCTCGCGGCCGGCATTTTTAATTACTTTGGCGGCGGCCAGGGCCATATCATCGTTGTGGAAATAACCGGCTTTAATATCGGGATATTTAACCAGGTAATCTTCCCATAGTTTGGCTACTTTGTTCACATCCCAATCGGCCGGGTCTTCGGCCAGCACTTCGATATTAGGGTATTTGGCAATGGCCTGCTGGAAGCCCTGGGCCCGTTTTTGCGCCCCGGTATGGCCGAGCGCCCCCTGGGTCATGATTACCTTACCCTCACCGCCAATGGCAGTGAAGAGGGCCTGGCTCACCACCTCGCCCATAAAGATATTGTCCGGCTCCAAGAAAGTGGTAATGCCAATATCATCTTTGGAAATGGTCGTATCCATCTGGATAACCGGGATGCCCTTTTCAATCATCCGCTTGACCGGGTCAACCAGGGTATCAATGCCAAAGGCTTGAATGGCCACAAAATCCCAATCTTGGGCGGCCATATCCTCAATCGCCTTGCGCTGCTTGTCAATGCTCAGGCCGCCGTCAAACCAGGTCACTTCGACGCCCAGCCATTTGCCCCATTTTTCGGCAGCTTCTTTGCCTTGCGCGCACCAGGTGGCCCCCAGGCCGGCGTTGGAAAAGGCGGCTCTTAAGGGTTTACCAAAAGCTCCCCCCCCCCCGCCACTGCTTTGCGCCGCCGGCGCGGCTTGCTCTTGCGTCTGGGGCTGCTGCCCGCCCAGATCACAGCCGGCTAACAGGCCCGCTCCGGCAGTAGCAGCAAAGACCCCTTGCAGGAATCCCCGCCGGGTCATGGCCCCCCATACCTCCGAAAACTGCACGCCTTGGTTTTGATTATCGCTCATCATTTATCTCCTTTAATAGTATAGATCTACTTTGAATCAATACTTGTGGAGTTTTTCTCCCCCCACCCGGTCAAGCAAGCGCCCCTAAATGGTGCGCCTATTATAGTGTAGAAATGCTATTATAAAAATAGAGCAAACCTACAGAACTGCTACGGCGGTGTATGAATAATCATCTTATCCTCCTGAAGCCAAATGAATCACTTTTTAGTTGTTAAGCAAATTTTTGCACGAACTTCGTTTGATCAAAGAAGTGCTCAACAGATAAGTGGTGGGCCGGAAAGGTTTGCCGGGCGAAACAAGCCGGCGCAGGAGCAGGTCCACTGCCAACTGAGCCATTTCATCAATCGCCACATCCACGACGGTAATAGGCGGATTCCAGAAGCTCAACCACTCTGTATCATTAAAAGTTGCAATCGAAATATCGTCGGGTATACCTAGACCCGCTTCCCGCAAAACAGACAGAGCGCCCATCAAAATGCGATTGCTGCCGGTCAGAATGGCCGTGGGCGGCTCGGCCAATTGCAGCAATTCCCGCGTGCCTTTTTCGCCGTGTTGACGGCTAAAGGAACCGATCCGAATCAGATGGGGGTCAAGGGAAAGACCACAATCTTCAAGGGCGCGGCGGTAGCCGGCGTACCGGTTCTTGCCGGTGGTTAGCTCTGTTTCTCCCAGCACCAGCCCTATCCGGCGATGGCCCAACTCGATGAGATACTGGGTGATTTGATAAGCGCCTTGAACATTATCGGCCAGCACTGCATCCAGCAAGTCTTCCTCGCGCCGGCGATTGAGTTCAATAATGGGCATACCCTGCCCGGCCAATTCGCGGATAAAGGCCGAATTACTCCCCCCCAGAGGGTGGACATAAATAAGGCCGGCCGCCCGCTTTTCTTGGAGTATCTTCAAATACCCCAGATCAATGGCCGGGTCTTCATTGTTCAGGCAGAGGATGAGCTCGTAATGATGGGCATGCAAGGTGTCACAAACCAGTTGGATAATGGTGTTATCGTAGGAACTGACCACATCGGGCATAATCAAACCAATCAGGTGGGAGGGCTTGCCTTTTAAGCTTCTGGCCATCCAGTTAGGTTGATAGCCCAGTTCTGCTACCGCTTCATCCACCCGGCGTTGCGTGTCGGAGCTTACATAACCACTTTTGTTGAGCGCCCGTGAGACCGTCGAAAGCGATAGGCCGGCCCGCCTGGCAACATCTTTAATGGTTACAGTCATAATTTTTAGACCACATAATATAAAAACGTTGCCACAAAAACTTCATTTTTATTCTGTTGGATACAGGTTTATAAGGAAGTAAGTGGAAATCAAACAAAAATCGAGATTTATTTACAGATGGAAGCAGCATCGAGTAGGAGAAGGTGTGGGAACGTTTCCACATCCCCATCATACGATAAAACGATTTTGCTGTCAAATTGAGGGGTTTAGGTTTGTAACTAAAAAAACGCGGCTCCCTTTGGCGACGCTGGCGGTGAAGCACAGGGCGCAAAAGGGAGCCGCAATCGAGTTATCGAGAAGAATTAGGCAACCCCAAGAAAATAATTATCCAAAATCTGTGATACGTAAGGCGTGATGCGTGATGATTTCCAGGCAAGATTTCTTACGCATCACGCATCACCCCGGTGAGAATAATTGGATGATTTAAATCTTGGGATTGCCTTAAGCAGTCGGCTTCCGGGCTACAATCCGGGCGCTGTAAAGCCGGACATCAGCAGGAATGGCGGACCGCTCCAAATCTTTCAGCAGGGTCTCCTGGCTGGCCTTGTCCAGCGAGTCGAGGTCTTCCAGGCCGTAGGAACTGCGCGACTCAACGGCGACATCCACAAAGCCGGCCTCGCGCATCTGCTGTAGATAATCCTGCTGGTCAATCGCCCCGGTGATGCAGCCGGCCCAGGCCCCGACGTTGGCTTTGAGCTGCTCCGGCCATTCCCCTTCCGTCACCATATCCGACACGGCAAAGCGGCCGCCGGGCTTCAATACCCGAAACGCCTCGCGGAAAACCGCGGCCTTATCCGGCGAAAGGTTGATGACGCAGTTGGAGATGATGACATCTACCGTATTACTCTCCACCGGCAAATCTTCAATCTCGCCTTTGCGGAACTCGACGTTGGTCAGGCCCAACTTGGCCTTATTCTGGTTGGCCAAAGCCAGCATCCGGTCGGTCATATCCACCCCAATCACCCGGCCGGTGGAACCCACAAATTTGGCTGAGATAAAGCAGTCAATACCGCCGCCGGAGCCGAGATCGAGCACGGTTTCGCCGGGCTGCAGGCTGGCAATGGCCGTTGGGTTGCCGCAGCCCAATGAAGCCAGGGTCACGCTGTCGGGCAGGCCGGAAATATCGGCCTCCTGATAAAGCGCCTGAGCCAAACTGACATCCTGAGCCGAATCGCCGGGGCTGCAACAGCCGCCGGCGGGACCACAGCAGCTAACTTCAGCTTGAGGACGGGCCTCCAACAATTCGATGGGAGCGGCGGCAGCCGGACTAAGGTGCTGCTCGGCAATCGCGCCGTAGCGTTCCTGCACCTGTTCTTTAAGGGTAATATGGGCGGTCATTATTTTTCTCCTGAGGCTACAAAAATAGAAATAGTTGCTTTTTCGCCGCCGCAGCACGACGTACCGCAGCATTTTTCTTCCGAATCAACCACCGCCACGTTTTTTAGTCCGGCGGCAATAAACCAATCTCTAATCTCTAATCTCTTAAATCCCAGCCAGCGGTCGTACTGTTCCTGGCGCAAAAATTCGTGGGTATGCTCGTCTAGGTCGGTAATAACCAACTTACCTCCCGGTTTCAAGGCTCGGACCATCTCCTTTATTGCTTCTCCGGGCGACTCAACATGATGGAGATACATGTTGGCAAAGGCGTAATCTACCTCCGTATCGGCCAGAGGCAGAGCTTCGGCATCACCCCGGCGATAATCAACCTCGGCCGTCTCGCCAAACTTCCGGCCCATCTCCGCCAGCATGGCCTCAGATTGATCAACCGCAATCACTTTCAACCCCCGACCCAGCAGCCCGGCGGTAATAAAGCCGTTGCCCGCGCCAATGTCCGCCGCCACCTGGCCGGCCCGCACTCCGGCTGTAACCAAAGCCTTCTCGCGCACGGTATCGGAGAAGAAGCTTTGCTGCATTTGGTCCCACTGCTGGGCAATCTGGTCAAAATAAACTTTACTACTCATTCATTTATTTCCTTTCATAAATGTAAATATATAAATATATCTATATGATTTGGTAAAAAAAGAGGCGAGGACGCGGGACGCGAGGAGGCGAAAAGATGATTTTCCTCGCATCCTCGCCTCACCACTCCTCGCCTCATCACCTCACAACCTCTTTCTCCGGCTCAACATACTCCTGTAAATTGATCTGGGTGGGGACAAACTTGGTGAAGAGCATGCCGCAACATTCAACAATATTCTCTTGGTTGGCGCTGTAATAAATTTGCTTGCCTTCCCGGTGGCTGGTGACCAGGTTAGCCTGCTTGAGAAAATTGAGGTGGTGGGAGATGGTCGGCTGAGAGACGTTAAAAGCATCCACCAAATCACCGACACACTTTTCGCCTTCGGTTTGCAATATTTCTAAAATTCGCTGCCGGGTTTCGTCGCCTAACGCCTTGCAAAAGGCAACCATATCAAAACCGCTCATGGATCCTGCCATTATATAGACAATTATAAATATGTCTATATATTAACTCGATATACCTGATTTGTCAATAGATCAAACCTTAAAAATGTAACCACCCACCTCAAGGCTGAGTCTTAGGCTAAGGGTATGAAATCAATCAAATCAATCTTAGCCTTAGCCTTTGATATAGCGGTCAGTCAATCGTTACAAAAAGTTTAGAAATGGAGTTGAATATTGGGAGTTTTCAGCTTTTCAGGGGAAACAAACCCGTTGCCGTTGCTTTCCACAATCAGGCTATTGAGCGCCACCAAAATGGGTTCCAGTTCCCGGCCATTGACCGCCGCCACTTCGCCCAGCGATTGGCGCGGGTCAAACGAACAACTTGAGCAGCCGCCAAGATGAAATCCGGCCAGCACCTGCTGCGCCTGGGGATGAACCGCCACAATTTCTTGCATCTTCATTTCCGGTGTAATTTTTAGCTCGCCCTGCGCCTTGAGCAGTTGAAACTTCAAGGCGATCAATTCTTGCTCGGCCTTTTCCTGGGACTCCTGCATTTCGCGCCTCAGGTTGTAGACCCGGCTATTGACCTGAGCGATTCGTTCCTGCAACTCGCTGTTTTTGCGCCCGGTGCGCCAGGCCATAAAAAGACCCATTAATCCAATAGTTAAAGCAATGTAAGTCAGCATCAAAGTTCCTCCATCTGGTAAATTGGAAGGCTGGAAGGATGGAAAAGATTTTCAACCTTCCAACAATTACACCCGCCGGCCTCCCTTGAGCTGATCGGTCAACGCCTTGAAAGCCTCCCAATCACCGGCGGCGGCCAACTTGGCCTGCTCCGGCCAGGTGCCGGGGTCGGCCAGGCGGCGCAGGTTGGCCTCTACCAAAAGCTGCTCCAACCGGCTAACCTCGGTTTCGGCCAATTGGGCAAAAGTGGTAATCCCGGCTGAGTTGAGCAGACCGGCTATTTTGGGGCCAATCCCCTCAATTACTTTCAGGTCATCCGTCGCCGCCCCTGCCTGCGCCCGAACCGGCGGGGCTGCTTCAATCTTAGCCTTAGCCTCAGCCTCAGCCTCAACTGGTCCCCCTGCCGCTCGCTGCGCCCGCTTTGCCATCATCGCTTCCCGCTGCGCCTTGATTTCTTCGGGCGACCGTTTAGGCGCGGTGGGTTGAACCGGTTCCGGTGCTGCGACTGGGACGGCTGCCGGGGTGGCGGGGGCGTCCTCGCCTACGGCTTTGCCCTGGCGTCTGGCCAGCATGGCCTCGCGTTGAGCCTTGATTTCCTCCGGCGTTTTCTTGGCAACCGGGGCGGCTGGCGGGGCGCTTACTTCGGCTGAAGCCGCAGCCTCAGCAGCCGGGGCTACGGCTGCCGGCGCTGCGGTTGCCGCCCTTCCGGCGGCTTTTTCGGCGGCCTTGCGCTCTTTCTCTTCCTCGGCGGCCCGGCGAGCGGCCTCTTCTTTGGCGTTCCAGGTGGGCCGGATGGCCGCATAGTAGCTGATTGGCTTGAGCAGCCGGTCCAGATCGTGAATGTGGCCGACCTCGCGCTCGTAATCGGCCAGTTCAAAATCGTGGTCCATCTTGATGGCGTCAAAGGGGCAGAACTCGGCGCAGTAGCCGCAGTTCATGCAGATGTCGGTGTCAATGTAAAACTCGGCCGGCTGCGGAATCGGCTTGCCCGTTTTGGGGTCGTCGGTGCGGACAATCCAGATGCACTGGGGCGGGCAAACTTTGGCGCAAATGCCGCAACTGGTGCAGCGGTTTTGATCCAGCCATTTTTGCCGGTCAAAATCGGGGCTGTCTTTGGGCACATCATAATCGGTGACCAAAAAGGGCAAAAAGCGAAAATTCTCCGGCGTTTGCAGCTTCATTTCTGGGTACTCGACAGTGAAGATGCCGCGTCCTGCCGGCCCCTGCCGCCGGGCAAACGCTTCCTGGCTGGTCGCGCTGCGGGGAAAATAGAAATACTTGATGTCGTCCAC
Source organism: Anaerolineales bacterium (assembly GCA_015075405.1). Taxonomy (GTDB): domain Bacteria; phylum Chloroflexota; class Anaerolineae; order 4572-78; family J111; genus DSQQ01. The sequence goes on along the minus strand of JABTUK010000005.1, from coordinate 37,045 downwards.
ATACGTTTCAATGAAGTGCTTGAGGGTAATCCCCAAGCCTTTGACCACGCCCAGTCCAAACATTAGCGGTCTACCTCCCCTAGAACAATATCTATCGCGCCTAGCGTCACGATGGTATCGGCTACTTTGCCGCCCTTGCACATGTCGGCCAGGGCATTGAGGTTGATGTAAGAAGGCGAGCGCACCCGGTAACGCCAGGGGTTGCCGGAGCCGTTGCTGACAATGTAATAGCCCAGTTCGCCTTTGGAGTGCTCGATCCGGGCGTAGGCTTCTCCGGCCGGCACGCGGATGGTGTACGACGCCTTGCCGCCCAGGATGTCGCCCGGTTGGGTTTCTTTGATGCCCTTGAAAGCCTGGTCCAAAATCCGCAGGCTTTCCCGCGCTTCCAGAATACGCTGGTAGAAGCGGGCAAAGACATCGCTGTCGGTTTGAATGGGAATGTCGAAATCAAAGCGGTCGTAGATGCCGTACGGCTCAACTTTGCGGATATCGTACTTGACACCGGCGGCGCGCAGCATGGGGCCGGTCACGCCGTGACTGATCAAATCTTCGGCGGACAGGTAGCCGACATCTTTGGTTCGCGACAGCACAATCTCATTGCCCGTGACCAGGGTGTCCATTTCCTCCAACGAGTGTTTCAGCATATCGGCGGCGGCTTCGGCCCGTTTGAGCCAGTCATCGCTGACATCATAAGCCACCCCGCCGAAGCGCATATAATTGCACATCATACGCGAGCCGCTGGCTTCTTCAAACAGGTCAAGCACCCGCTCACGGGCCTCAAAGGCGTAGAACAGCGGCGTCGCCAGCGCGCCCAGGTCGTTCATCAAAAAGCCGACCAGCGACAGGTGGCTGAAAACGCGGTTGATTTCGGCCATAATCACCCGGATGTACTCGGCTCGCTCCGGCACCTGGATTTGCGCCAGTTTCTCCACCACCAGGGCGTAGCCCCAGTTGTTCTGCATCGAGTTGAAATAATCTAGCCGGTCGGTGAAGGGCATATTCATCAGCCAGCCGTTGCGCTCGCCAATTTTTTCATGGTTGCGGTGCAGGTAGCCTAACACCGGCTCCAAATCCACAATGGTTTCCCCTTCCAGGGTGACAACCATACGGAACACACCATGCGTGCTGGGGTGGTGCGGCCCCAGGTTGATCACAATCCGGTCGCTCTCAAAATCGGTCGTATCCTTCACATCGCGGGCTTCGATGACGTGTTCCAGGTAATCCTCAAACGTATCGGGAGCCCACTTGTCCACGTCCCAATCTTTGGGGTAAATCACGTTATGACCAAAAGGATTCTGGCTTTCAATCCGCTCGTGGTGGCCGCCGGGCCAGCGGCTGGTGAAAGGTTTGACCGGCTCCTCATAATACGCTTCTTCGTAATCCTTGCGCATGGGGTGGCCGTAAAAATCATCCCACAGCAAAATGCGCTTCATATTGGGGTGGCCGGTGAAATTGATACCGTACAAATCGTAAATTTCGCGCTCTTGCAGATAACATGTTTTCCACAGGCCATACAGCGACGGCAGTTCAGGATTCGATTCGGGGGCGCGGGCTTTGAAAACCAGACCCGGCTTGTCGGGCTGGCTGATGCTGTAGGCGTGGTAAACCACCTCAAAGCGGTCACCCTCACGGCCCATGTAATCCATGCCCGTCACGTTGCTGAGCAATTCATAGGCTAACTTGTCACGCACATACTCGCCAAAGGCCAGCAAATGCTCGCGGGCGACAACCAGCGTGTCCGCTTCGGCGGTAACGGCCTGAACTTGCAAGCCCTCATTAATATTATTCGCCAAAGCGGCTGCGCTTTCCGTAGGGGTGACATCCCAGGTGGGCACTTTGGGCGGCTTGACCACCCGTTTGGGGCGCGGCTTGGGGCCGGTATCAGCCACCTGGACATTGCCTTGCTGGCGGGCTTTTTTGACATACTCTTTAATCTGCGGTAGTTGGCGCGGGTCAATAATATCCGGGCCAAGAATAGGCACCGGAATGGCGGCCATTTCCTCTTCCTTACGATACCAGGGCACGGTTTTGATGGATTGGCCTTTGATTTTTTCTTGCAGTTTGATGATGCCTTGCAGCAAAGCTTGCGGGGTCGGCGGGCAGCCGGGCACGTAGACATCCACCGGAACGTATTTGTCAATCCCGGAAACGACGTTGTAACCCTCTTTGAAGGGGCCGCCGCCGGTGGCGCAAGCGCCCATACTAATCACATACTTTGGCTCCGGCATCTGGTTGTAGATGCGCACAATCTGGGGCACCATCTTCTTGGTGACCGTGCCGGAAACGATCATAAAATCGGCCTGGCGCGGGCTGGCGCGATAGAGCGCCGCTCCAAAACGGTCCTGGTCGTAGCGGGCCGCGCCGGTGGCAATCATCTCGATGGCACAGCAGGCCAGTCCAAAGGTGAGTGGCCAGAGGGAATAAGCCCGGCCCCAGTTGTATAAACCGTCCAGCTTAGCCAAAAAAACGTTTTGTTTTAGCTCTGCGGGAATTTCTTCAAGGTCCTCTTCTTCTTCGAGGCCGTTGGTGGGAAGCAACTCTACAGTCATCTTCGACGCTTATCCTCCTGAAAGAATAGTGAAAAGGGTCAGTGGTCAGTAACCAGTTATCAGTAATCAGTAGTTAGTAATCAGTCTGATAACTGATGACTGGTCTTGTCCTTTTTTTCACAGGCTTAACTATACCACAGCGGTCTAATTTGTCAATTATTTTTGATAATAAATATTATATCTATTATAATAAAAATTGATTTCACGGCTGGGCTATGGTATAATGTGGATGTTCGTAAATTGTAAGTTGTCTCACAATTTGACCGGAGACCGGGGACCGGGGTTATTAATTCCCGGTCTTCCGTCCCCGGTCTTCGGTCTTTCATTATTGGATCATCTCTCTTAAGAAATACCCATGCAAGCAACGCGGCAACAAATTATTGAGTTTCTTAAAGAAAAGGGACAGGCTACGGTTGAGGAACTGGCGGCAGCCGTCAATTTAACGCCGATGGCCGTGCGACACCATCTCAACGTCCTGCAAGCTGAAAATCTAATTTTGTCGTCAACCATCCGCCGCCAGAGCGGGCCGGGCCGGCCTTCTCAGGTTTATCAGCTTACCCAGGCCGCCGACGAGCTTTTCCCGGTGGATTACTATGGTTTGACCGATTACCTGCTGGCAGAGCTAACCCACCAGTTGGGTCAGGACGGTCTGCGCCAGATTTTTAGCAATATTGCTCAACGCTTAGCCAGCGAAGCGCCCCTGCCGCGTCAAAATCAAACCTTTGAAGATCGGCTGGACGAAGTAATTACGTTTTTATCGGCCAAGGGTTTTGTGGTGGATTGGGAGAGCAGCGAAAACAACTATATGATTCACGCTTATTCTTGCCCTTACCGCCAGGTAGCCAAAAACCACGCCGAGGTTTGTCTGCTGGATAAACAGATTATCAGCTCGATGCTCGCCACCACACCGGCCCGTGTGGCCTGCCTGACCACCGACGACGACCACTGTACCTACCGTATTTCTAAGCCGATTGAGCTAATTTTGGACCCGTGCTGAGCGGGCCTATTGTAGCACACCCGCCTTGATTGAAAAAATATCATCAAGGAATCTAAACAAAAACCGGCCAGCCCTATCCGGTTTTTTTAATCAAAAGGGTTATGTTATAATAGCATATCGCTTGCAGTTAGGTGACAAATCGCCTGGCAATCCGGGCTTTTTGTCACTACCACGATTGATAAAAACATTGTACAACTATACTGTCAGCCAGTTTTGAGGTTATCAGATCTGCTTCGCCCAGTTGCCAAGCCGGATGGTAACATTAGCCAGATGAGGAGAACGACCCTGTGAAAGATGGTTTTGGCCGTGAAATAAATTATTTGCGTTTGTCTCTGACAGACCGCTGCAATTTACGCTGCGTCTACTGTATGCCGATGCAGGGGCTAACGTTTGTGCCTGGCGCGGAGCTGCTTACAGCCGAGGAATTGGAAAAAGTTGTCTGCGCCGCCGTAGACGTTGGCTTCAACAAGGTCCGGCTCACCGGCGGCGAGCCGACGCTGCGCCAGGATGTGGTGGACATTGTGCGCCGCCTGGCCCGGATTGAGGGGGTAGACCAATTGGTGATGACCACCAATGGTTACCGTTTGCCTTACATCGCGCAGGATTTGGCGGCGGCGGGATTAAAACGAGTCAACATTCATGTGGATTCTCTCAATAAAGATGGTCTTGCTAAAATCATGCGGCTCGGCTCGTTCGACAAAGCCTGGGCCGGCATCGAAGCGGCGGAAAAAGCTGGGCTGACACCTATTAAACTCAATGCCGTCATTACTCGCGATTACAATGATAGCGCAGCGGTGGAGCTGGCCCGGCTGACCCTGGAAAAATCGTGGCAAATCCGCTTTATCGAGCTGATGCCCTTTGCCGGCCCGACCGAAATTCAACTGGAAAATTATGTTTCCAGCGACGAGGTCAAAAGCTGGATCGAGGCCGAATTAGGCCCATTGTTTCCCATCAACGAGGGCAAGCTGGATGGCGAAGCGCGGGTGTACCGTCTGGCCGGTTCGCTGGGCACGATTGGTTTTATCAGTCCGGTCAGCAACCCCTACTGTGATGATTGCAACCGTATGCGCCTGACCGCCGATGGCCGCTTACGCATGTGCCTGCTGACCGAGGGAGAGCTTGACTTCCGCCAAACCCTCCGCAGTGGCGGAAACCACCGCGATTTGGTGGCCCTGTTCGAGCGAGCCATCCAGGCCAAGCCGGTCGGTCACAGCTTACGCAGCGGCCTCTTTGCCGAAAATCGGACGATGAGCCAGATTGGGGGATAGCTGCCAGCCTTCCATTCTTCCGCCCCTCCATCTCGCCCTTCTCCTTTTTGACAAATCCACCCAATCGAGTATACTTGTCATCGTTGCTGCGGGGCTGTAGCTCAGCTGGGAGAGCGCGACAATCGCACTGTCGAGGCCAGGGGTTCGAATCCCCTCAGCTCCACCAACCAGTAGGCAGTAATCAGTGACCAGTGATCAGAAATGGCTGGTTTTTGGCTACTGACTACTGATTACTGATTACTGAAAACTAAATCCGGGGGCTGTAGCTCAGTTGGGAGAGCGCTTGAATGGCATTCAAGAGGTCAGGGGTTCGACTCCCCTCAGCTCCACTGTAATTTCTCCACTCTATTGAGGGTGGAGTTTTTTATGCCCCGCATATTTCGATAGTCCCCCTTTTGAGTGTTGTTAAAGTATAAGGTCTGATTAAGTCAGACGACTTTAACCAATTGCGAGTAGCCCAATGGATTGGCTAATGAACACAGGGGCTTAGCGCTGGTCGTTCACGCCAAATCGGTGCATATTTACGAACCGGAGGGGAGGACATGCGCCAGAAAATCAGCCTATTGCCGCAGCAGAACCTTTAACGGCGCTCTGGCGATGCCGAGGGCGGGGTTATCTGTGGGGGCGTCGGTCACTACGACCGCAACCACCACATATCGAGCCGGGAGCCATTCGGGTAATAGCGCAGGAGTGGGGGTGGCTATTTGGGTCGGGTCAAGGATAAGTTCAGTCTCAGTTTCAGCCTCAGCCTGAACAGCTTGCGCCGGAGCTAAGCCCACCAGCCAACTCAGCGAGCGCTGGCCGGTTTCCAGGGGGGTCGCCACACCCTGAAAGCCCACAATTTGCGGGTCAACTTGCGGTAGTAAGGCCCGCACGTAGTCGGCGGTATCGGGGCGAAAGGATTGGGTCAATGAGGGCGTCGCGCTCGCTTCAGTTTTAGCCAAAAGCGGTGTGGGCAGACGGCCCTCCAGCTCCAGCGCGGCGATGACGCGAGCCAGGTGCAGCGGGGTGACGGCCAAATCCCTCACTGTGCCCCGGTTGTCAAAATTGGGCAGGCGACCCACCTGCGAGGGCAAACCGGGCAGGGGGCGCATCAACCCCAGTTGGCGGGCTGTGGCCAGATACCCCGGCTGGCTCAAGGGGGCCAACATATCCGTTAATGGGGCGGTCAGCGGATCGGCAGGGATGGTGGCCCCGGCCTCGCGCAGCCCAATCAGGCCAACCAGCCGGGCCAGATCGCCGACTGGAAAAAGGCCCTGGGTAGCCCGGTTGAGCAAGGGAGCGCCCTGATCCCGGCGCAGCGTGTCCCAATTATCTTCCAGATAGTTAGGATCATAGGTAGGATGGCTGGACATAACCAGGATCGCGCCGCTCTCGATCTCCATCACCACTACAGCGCCTTCCTGATCGCCCAAAGCCACATCGGCCGCCACCTGGGCTGGCAGGTCAATGGTCAGGGTAACGTCTCGGCCTACCAGGGGACGATGGAGCAAATCATCCAGCCATTGTTCCTCGGCGCTTTTATCGGCCGCCCCACGCAAAATCGGGTCAAAGGCCGCTTCCGTGCCCCCTACGCCGTAACGGATATTATAGTAGCCGGTCACTGAAGACAGGCTGGCATAAGGATAGCGCCGCTCAGCAATGCCCTGTTCGTTGATGATGGTTTCTGCCACCGGCACACCGGCAGCGGTCAGCAAACGTCCCCGCCGAATCTGCTGCTGGGCCACCACCGGCCGGGGGTTGTCATCACGACCGGTCAAAAAAGGGGCCAGCGCCACCTGCCAGAAAATCAAGCCCCCGGCCACAATCATAAAGCCGGTGAAGAGTCCCCAGGCTAAAGGCAAGTGATGAAAGGGGCGTGGGGTGTGAGGCGAGGAGGCGAGGAGGCGAAACTGTTCCTCGCGTCCTCGCCTCCTCGCCTCTTCGCCCGCTTCGCGTCGTTGCCCGGCAATGAACAGTAACATCCCCACCATCACAAAACTGGTTACCAGACTGCTGCCGCCATAGCTCACAAAAGGCAGGGTGACGCCGGTTAGCGGCATCAACTTGAGCGTACCGGCGGTAATGATAAGCGTTTGCAGGCTCAAAATGATTCCAATTCCGGCGGCTAATAGCTGTTCAAAGCCGGTCTGGGCGGCCAGGGCAATAAAAAAAGCTCGGCTGGCCAGCAGGACAAAGCAGACCAGCACCGCCAAAGCGCCCAGCAGACCGTACTCTTCGCCAATGGCGGCAAAGACAAAATCGGTATGGACCACAGGAATGGCTGTCGGCAAGCCCTGACCCAGGCCCTGGCCAAAAATGCCGCCGCTGGCAAAGGCCAGCAGGGATTGGACAATCTGAAAGGAGCGCCCCGCCGGATCGAGCCAGGGGTTCCAGAAGGCTTCAATCCGCAAACGGACCACATCAAACAGATAATAGCCCAGACTGCCGGCCCCCATTAACAGGAGCGCTCCGGCCCACAGATACCGTTTTTGGCCGATAGCGACATACAGCATGGCCAGAAAAGTGCAGAAAAAGAGCAGAGCCGCCCCCAGATCGCGCTGCCAGACCAGTAACACAATACTCAGCCCCCACATGAGCAGCATTGGCCCCCAGTAGGAAGGGTGAGGCATCCCCACCGGGCCGATATAAGCCTTAACCTCGACCAGTTGGCGGCGGCGGTCAGCCAGATAAGCAGCCAGGAAAATAATGAGCAGTAATTTGAGCGGTTCTGAGGGTTGAAAGTAAACCGGCCCCACTTGCAGCCACAAGCGGGGACCGAAGCCGCTGGGGTTAACCCCAAAGATAAGCGTGGCTGCCAGTAAAATCAGGCCGCCGGTGAGCCAGGCGTATTTGTAGCGGCGCAGCCAATAGAGATTGCGAGGCAGCAGCACCACCCCCAGCAGAGACGTGGTGGCTGCGATCAGCCAGGCAAGCTGAGGTCGGACAAACCCCGGCTCCAGGCGGGCAATTAGCACCAGGCCCAGCCCGCTGAGAAAGAAGATCAGCGCTAACAGCAGCGGATCGCCCCACCTACCCTGGCGCTGGAGCAGGTAAACGGCGCTGGCGCTGCATAAAACCAGGACCGCCAGCGGTAAAAAGGTGGTCAGGCTCAGATCATTATTGACCAGGGCCAGTTGGGTTAGGGCCAGGCCGGTGAATAGCCAGCTCAGCCAGAGGAGCGAACGGCCGGAGACCGAAGACCGAAGACCGGGTTCAACCCGGTCCCCGGTCTCCCGTCCTCGGTCATTGATAATACTTGTCAATAAACAGCTCCAGCTTCTCCCACGTCTCCGCCGGTACGGCGGCGCGTTCGCGGTGGCTGATGATGGCAGTGGCCAGGGCATGGTGGCAGGGCCAATCCGGTTCACCGCTGAGTTTGCGGACGGTGTTGCGAATGGCCTGTTTGGCCACCTCGACATTGGCATTGAGGTTGGCAATCACCGCCTCGACCGTGACCGGCTCTTCCGACTCGTGCCAGACATCGTAGTCGGTCACATGGGCCATCGTGGCGTAAGCAATTTCGGCTTCGGCGGCCAAAAAGGCTTCGGGGATGGTGGTCATGCCGATGATGTCGCAGCCCCACTGCCGGAAGATGCGGCTTTCGCCTTTGGTGCTAAAGCGCGGCCCTTCGATGATGACAAAGACGCCGCCTTTGTGGACTGTGGCCCCGGTTTCCTGTACTCCTTCATACAGCAGGGCCGCCAGTTCCGGGGCAAAGGGTTCGGCCACGCTCATGTGAACCACCACCCCGCCTTTGTAAAAGGTCAAATCGCGGGCGCGGGTGCGGTCAAAAAGCTGGTCGGGGATAACGATGTGGCGGGGGGCGTACTCTTCGCGCAGGCTGCCGCAGGCGTTAGCGGCAATGATATATTTGACCCCCAGGCTTTTGAAGCCCCAGATATTGGCCTGGCTGTTCAACTCGGTGGGGCTGATGGAGTGCTGCCGCCCGTGCCGGGGCAAAAAAGCGATACGCTGCCCTTCCAGCGTACCGATGATGTAATTGTCCGAAGGCGGGCCAAAAGGCGTAGACAAGGTCACTTCTTCCACATCGGTCAGGCCCTCCATCTTATACAGGCCGCTGCCGCCAATAACACCGATTTTAATGTTGGTCATTTTGACTCATGCTCCTATTTGGATTTTTTACACAGTTCACATCTCAGTTCGGGATAAACAATGAGAGGAGGAAATAGCTCACGGATTCACACAGATTCACGCGGATTTTGATTAAAAATTTGCTTTTATCTGTGTTTATCCCTGTTCATCCGTGAGCTAAACTCTTATCCCGAACTCAGGCTTCACGTCTTCGGGGTCAACTCGGCCACAAAACTTTCATCCAGGCTGGCGATAAAATGGGCCATGAGCCGGCCTGTTCTTTCGACATCTTTTGGATGAACCGTTTCAACCGGCGAATGCATGTAGCGGCTGGGGATGGAGAGCAGGATGGTGGGCACACCCTCCCGGCTGATCTCGATGGCGTAGGCGTCGGTGCCGGCCCCGCTGGGCATCATTTCGCTCTGATATTTTAGCTCCAACTCCTGGCAGATTTTGATGAGCCGCTTCCGCAGCGCCGCATGGTTGCTTGGCCCCAGGGCAATCACCGGCCCGGCATTGAGTTTGACCTCGATCTCATCCACGTCGGCAAAGGTGACATCAATCACAATCGCTACATCAGGATGGATCGCATAGGCCTGGGTGGTTGCGCCGACATGGCTGCCCCACTCTTCATCGGCGGTGGCCACGGCGTAAACATCCCACTGGTGGCGCAGCTTTTTAAGCTCTTGCAAACAAATCACCATTGCCGCCACCGACGAACGATTATCCATGGCTTTGGCGCTGAGCAGGCCGTTCAATAGTTCGGTGGGGGTACGAGCAAAGGAGACCAGATCACCCACCTGCACTAGCCGCTCGACCTGGCGGGGCGGCAGGCCGACATCAATGTGCATTTCGGCCATGTTCACCTTATCGTTAGCCTGATTGGGCGGCAGCAGGTGGGGTGGAATGGAGCCGATGATGCCCGGCAAATCGCGCTGACCATGCACAACTACCTCCTGGCCCATCAGAATCCGGCTGTCCAGCCCGCCGATTTCGGTAAAGCGCAAAAAACCCTGGTCAATCTTGGTCACAATCGCGCCGATTTCGTCCAGATGGGCGGCCAGCATCACTTTGCGATTTGCGATTGACGATTGACGATTTACGATTTGGTCGTCGCTTTGAGGAGAAGATTGGCGCTGCTCGCCATATTTGATGCCGATAACGCTGCCCATACGGTCACGCTCTACCCGATCAGCATAGGGGGTCAGTTCGGCGCTGACAACCGCGTGAATGTTGTTTTCCCGGCCATAGCCAGACACGCCGACGGCCAGCGAGAGGCGCTTGAGCAGTTCGATGGTTGGTTTGGAGCTGTCGTTGGTTTCTTTGGTCATAGGAATGTTCCATGTTTGAGCTAAGGCTAACGATTATAAGCGGAGGACAAACAGGTGTCAACATGAACATAAATGATCAGGCGGTTGATTTAATAAAGGCTTAACAAAATCTTTAAGCTCTCATAACATTGATCATTCAAAATAAAGATGCAGGTTTACCGATTATTTGCCAGAAAAGAAGGAGCCATAATGACCGTTCAACAAAACAGCGAAGCCATCGGCAGCCCCTCTGCTTCAGCCCTTTTCTTACCGGCCTGGGATGAGTCTTTGGCCCATTGGGTTTCCCGCCTGGGCAGTCCGCCTCTGTTAGCCATCGCCAGCATTAGCTTAAGCGCCCAGGCTGCTCGGACAAGCACTGCCTGGGGCTGGGCCGGCTTTTATATTTTAGTTGCTATCGTTTTACCCGCTGTTTATGTGTTGTGGCTGGTTCGGCAGGGTAAAGTGACAGATTTTGATTTGAAAATTCGAGAGCAGCGCCGCTCCCCCTTCCTGGTCACTTTGGTCAGCGCCCTCATGGCCTGGCTGGTGTTGTATGGAGGACAGGCGCCCTCTGAGTTGGTGTTGCTGACCGGGGTGGGGTGGGTTCAGATTGCGTTGCTGCTGGCGATCACCTTACATTGGAAAATCAGCGCTCACTGCGCTTCGGCGGCCAGTTTTGTGGTGTGGGCCTGGTTTTTGTTGGGGGTAATGGCGGCCCCCTTCATTTTCCTCATCCCGCTTATTGCCTGGTCGCGCTTGCGGCTCCAGCGCCATGACTTGCCTCAAACGGCAGCGGGAACTTTATTGGGCAGTCTTGTTCTGGCAACGACGCTTTATCTGGTAGGGTAATTTTTGTCTCACTACCCGACATCTACTGAAAAGCGACAGATTTTCGGCCACGAATTGCCCGAATTGAGGCGAAAAAGAGAATCAGTGAATCCAAATTTCCGTAGGGCGGCATCCCTATGCCGTCCGCTGACGCATCCCCATGCGTCAGCTACGGGAATTTTGAAATGCGTTGGGTATATTTTGATAAACTCCAACCGGGCGAGGCGGTGCAGATGCGCTATCTGCCGGACAAGCCTCAAATTTGCCGGTTTGAACTTTAATCCAGGCTGCTCGAATCAGGGGAAATTCAGATACGGGTTCCAATGACTGAAGTGTTGTTGTTAAACGCCAGCTACGAGCCACTAGCAGTAATCACCCAGCGGCGGGCAGTAACGCTGCTGCTCAAGGGACGGGTCGAAGCGGCCTGTACTGAGGCGGTAGAGATTCAGGGGGCCGCCAGCCCTCTGCATATTCCTACGGTCATTCGCTTGCGCCGCTATGTCAATGTCCCCCGCCGGCGGGCGCGCTGGAGTAAACGGGCTGTGTTGCAGCGGGACAAATATACCTGCGCCTATTGCGGGCTTCGGCCCGGCGACTCGCAGCGGGGAGAGGTGCTTAGTCGGCGTAATTTTACCATTGACCATATTCTGCCCGCGAGCCGAGGCGGTAAAAATAGTTGGGGTAACACGGTTTGCGCCTGCGCCGCCTGTAATCAACGCAAGGGCAACCGCACTCCTCACGAAGCCAATATGAAGCTGTTGTGGGAACCCAAGACACCGCGCGTCAATTACCTGGTAGCCTCGGGGGAAACGCCTTCCACCTGGAAGATTTATTTGGAGATATAGCTGTCTGGAGAAATTTCTTCTCAACATCAGGGTAGCAAGTAGCAGGGTAGCAGGTAAAAAATTGCGTATTTCCCACTTGGCGTGGGCGCTCGTGGCGAAACTCAGTTTCGCCACGCCATTGGGTGTCCAAACTCAGTTTGGACACCAGCCATCCAATATAATCGCTTCAACCAGATCAGGCGGCCATCTTGATGGACTGATAGGCTGACCTACGGCTCTCAATCAGAGCGGCGTAATCAGCCAGCAGACCATCCAGCACAGCCGCCCAACTTTGCGGTTGCACCCGCGCCCGTCCGCTCGATCCTAGCTGGCGGGCATACTTTTCGTCAGCCAGCAGCCGGCTGACGGCAGCAATGAGGGATTCCTGAGACTCGGGCTCAAACAGCAGTCCCGTTTCGCCCGCCACAACATGATCTAGCACCCCGCCGGCGCGGGCCGTCACAACCGGCAGCCCCGACGCCATGGCCTCCAGGACCACATTGCCCAACGTTTCATTGGCCGCCGGAAAGACAAACATATCGGCCGCCGCATAAGCCCGCGCCAATTCATCCCCCTGTAAGTAGCCGGTGAAAACTGTGGGAGTCTCGGCAAAAAGACGTTCCAACTCAGGGCGAGCTGGCCCATCGCCGACAATGGCTAGACGCACCTGGGGCAGAGCCGCCAGCACCGGACGGAGCCAATCAACCCGTTTTTCAGGCGACAGCCGGCCCACGTACAAAAGCAAGGGCGCATCAGGCTGTCCTCCACTTAGGCGCAGCCGCCAGGTTTGACTGTGTTGGGCCGGATTGAAACGGCTGGTATCAATCCCTCGGCTCCAAATCCTGGTCCGTTGGATGCCTTGCGCCTCAAGCTCAAGCTGGGTTGCTCTGGAAGGGCACAGGTTCAGGTCAGCCTGATTATGTAACCAGCGTAAATAAGCCCAGAGCGGCTCGCGGAACAAGCCGAGACCCCATCTGACGGCGAAACCGGGGATATCGGTGTGATAGGAGGCCACCACCGGCACTTGCAGCGCGCGGGCCTGATACAGTCCGGTCAGACCCAAAGAGCAAGGGTTGAGCACGTGGATCAAGTCGGGCTGGAAGGCCGCCAGCCGCCGGCTAAAATCTATATGGGGCGGCGCCAATTTTAGTTCAGGATAGAGCGGAAAGGGAATTGCCCCCAACCCGATGACCGGGGTCTGAGCATATTTGGCCGGTCCTCCTTCCGGGGCAAATAACAGGCTGGCATGGCCTCGAGCGGCCAGGTGTTGCAGAAGATAACAGAGGGTATTGACGATGCCATCAATCTTGGGCAAAAAAGTTTCGGTAAAAAAAGCAATGCGCATTATAAGAGTTACCCATTTGCGCCAATAAACAAAAAGTATTTCCACAACCCGCCATAAGCCGGGGGAGTCTCAAGGTGTTGAGGCTGAAAGGTGTTGGCTAGAGCCGGCAAAAGGTGTCCCTCCATGCGCACGTGATTGACCCTCATCCATTGTTTGAAAAGCGGCACAGTCGAGTCGTGAAAATCAACGACGGCCATGAAGCCGCCTGGATTGAGGTCAGCTTTGGCGTACTCGATGATCTTCTGCCAATCGGGGTTTATCATGGATAAACTGTAGGAGCATAAAATCAGGTCAAAACGCGGCTCTGGGTACAGCGGACGATCATAGGCCCGGTGTAACAACTCAACCGAACCCAGCCGCGCCCCTAGGTTTTTAGCAGCTATCCTGAGCATGGACTCAGAGATGTCGAGACCGATCAGTTGCGCCTGGGGAAATGTTTGGGCCAGGGTGAGTAGGTTTTTGCCGGTCCCACAGCCAATTTCAAGGATAGTGACCGGTTGGGTTATGGCCGCAACTTGTTGGATAATTGTTTTTCGTCCAAAGAGAAAGCTCCAGCGGGTGGCATCGTAAATTTTGGCGTGGAGCCGATAATATCGTTCCATGCGGGCTGAGTGGTCTAAGGCCACTCCGACCGAACTTATCTCTTTCATAAAAACCTCAGTTTAACGTCCAATCCTTCATTACAAAATCTCGCCCCAATAAAGGCTGCCATAAGTGCCAACGCGGTCGGTTGGATGAAGCTTGGCCGTAATTTCGGGGTAGAAACGCACAGCAGATTTGACCTGCGGCGGAAAGTAATTGATTTCTGTCCCGGCGGAACGCAGCAGAACTTTACTGCCCCGGCGGCTATTCTTTAAAATAAGCTGCCACTCTTCATAGAGAGCCTGCGGATTATGGCGAGCCATCCAATCCTGGTGGTCCAACAACACAAAATGGGTGTAGGGGCCGGGGCGCTGCTGCAAAAACGCGGTGATGGTGCTGGTATAAGTATGGATTTTGTCGGTATTGGCTTTGAGTAACTCAAAATGTTCTGGCTTGAGATAATTGGGGCAGCAGGTTGGGGTGTAGGAACCGGTTAAATAGACGCGCCAAAAATAATTATCGTGGATAAGGACCTCGGTGGTGACCCGGCGCAAATTATCTCGAATATAGCTGCCCAGACCGCCAGGGTGTTGTTTATCAATAAGCTGCATTTGCGACCGGGGGACACCCAACATCGCCATCACCACCGGGTGTTTCAACAGCCACTGGCTGAAGCCATTCCACAGTTCAGGCTCGATTTTGGCATAAATTTCTTTTTGCTCGGCCAGGCTCTCCGCTTCGAGAAGACGGTACACATACGTTTTGAGTTTCTTGTTGGAGCGAAAATATTGGCTAATAATCCAGGCCACATTGCCGGAAGTCCCATAATAATAAAATGACTTTTTCAAACCGGAGGGGCTAAAGTAGTGAAGGTTGGCCTCCCAAAATTCCCTGGCATAAGCTGGCAGATGCCTTTTGAGTAAGGTGTGGTATAACACTTTAAAGTTCTGATGAGCGCCGGCGCCGAACACGGCAAATAAATCGGCAAAGCTGCCCTGCTCGATGAGTTTTAGTTTGAGCTGGAACAAGGCATTTTGGCGCGGATTGACATCCACCGCATGAATTTCCGCCGGCGAGTCCAGCAGATAATCCAGGGCATTGCAACCGGCGCTGGTAATCATGACCACATGGCTGTCACTATTCAGCTTGAGCAGTTGCCGGTCAATGCGGGGGTCTTCCCAACAGGTGTTGTAGATCAAATGGTTGCCATGAATGCTCTTGAAGATTTGATTGTGAGCGCTCTGGACCAAGTTCAATGAACCTAAATTTTTCATCCGGGTCTCCAAAAGCAATAATCCACTCGAAAGACCAGGGCCTTGTTTCTCATAGACCGGATTAAGTCTGCGCTGATCTCGTAGGTCAATTGATCTTCGTCCGGCCTCACATCGAGGGCTTGCGTAATCGAATTGTGAAAACTGCTCTGGTGGCCCTGGAGATAAATCGTACCTTTGATAATTTTGTGTCTTTTGTTGATCACAGCGATATTGTCAGTTTCAAAATGAATGGGAATGAGGCCGGTGAGTTACGCTAAGTTCATGAGCGGTTATTTTAAGGTTTATATGGAGTCTAAAGGGTGGAGGTTAAGAGGCATTTAAGGTTGGGTTAAGGGCCGGTTAATCTTCGGTAAATCTTATTTAACCATTTCCGGCTGATAAAACCGACCTTGAACGCCAGCCTTTTGCCATTTCGGTTAGTTTGGGTTATCATCTGAGGCTAAAATGGGCTGTGGGGAGGATTTGGATGTTTCAATACATTGCTCGCCGGGTGACGCTGGCTATCCCGGTGCTGGTTGGAATTTTACTTGCCACCTTTGCCCTGGCCCGGAAGCTTCCCGGCGACCCCTGCCGGGCGGTGCTGGGCGAACGAGCGACCGATATAATTTGTGACGCCTTTATAAAACGAAACGGCCTGGACCAACCCATCCTCTGGCAATTTTGGATTTATTTCAAACAAGTTGTCATCGAGCGTGATTTGGGCGTGTCTTTCCGCTTTGGCCGCCCCGTGAGCGAAATTATCGTCGAGCGTTTACCGGTAACCATTGAACTGGCTTTGACGGCCATGATTTTTGCCACGATTCTGGGGATTTTATTCGGCGTTATTTCCGCTTACTGGCACAATTCAACCATTGACGTGCTGGTTATGGTGGGGGCTAATATTGGCGTTTCGCTGCCCATTTTTGTATTGGGCTTGTTGCTGCAATATGTCTTTGCCCTTCTTTTAAAAGACTCTTTTTTGCAATTGCCGCCTTCGGGCCGGTTAACCTCCGGTGTTGTCAATCCTCCCTTTTTCGAGGTGTGGGGCTGGAACCTGTCGCCCGACTCAGCCGGGTTTACCTTTTTTAGCTTAATGGCTAATCTTAACTTTATCAATGCCCTGTTGACCGGCAACTGGACCGCTTTTAGCGACGCCTTCAAACACATGTTGTTGCCGGCTATCGCCGTCGGCACCATTCCCCTGGCAATTGTGGCCCGCATCACCCGTTCCAGTTTACTCGAAGTTTTGAGTCTCGACTACATCCGTACCGCCCGGGCCAAGGGGCTGGCTGAAATGGGCGTGGTTTTTGGGCATGGCTTGAGCAATGCCATGCTGCCGGTGGTCACAATTTTGGGCCTGCAATTAGGCTCTTTGCTCAGTGGCGCGGTGCTGACCGAGACCATTTTTAACCTGGCCGGTCTGGGCCGCACCCTCTTTGAGGCCATTACCGCCCGTGATTATATTATTGTGCAAGGCGTTACCTTGATTGTGGCGGTGGGTTTTGTGGTTATCAATTTGATTGTGGATATTTCTTACGCTTTTCTTGACCCGCGTATTCGCTTGAGTTGAGCCGTCGGTAGAACGTCCCTACAAAAGAGAGGAATAATTATCATGGCCGCCGAGCCAATCCCTTTGACCGTCCCGCCGGTTGCTAAAACCAAAGAACCCAGCAGTCTCTATCGAGATGCTATTCGCCATCTACTGCAAAAACGTTCTGCGGTTGTGGGGATGCTCATTTTGCTGGCCCTGACCCTTATTGCTGTCTTTGCCCCGCTGATTGCCCCCTATGGTCCCGAACAGCAGTTGATTGGGATTGAACCAGGCATTAAAAAACGCTCGGCCCCGTGTATTCACATGCTGGGTTGTTCCACCGACAAACCCCAACACATCTTTGGCGTAGACGCCAACTTTCGAGATTTTTTCAGCCGGGTGGTTTACGGATCGCGGCTGTCGCTGCAAGTCGGCTTTGCCTCGGTGACGTTTGCCATTGTCGTCGGCACGCTGCTGGGCGCGGTGGCCGGCTTTGTTGGCGGCTGGCTGGATAACGTGATTATGCGGCTGATGGATGTGCTGCTGGCCTTTCCAGCTTTGATTCTGGCCATTGCCATTGTGACGGTGCTGGGGCCGGGCCTGATTAATGCCCTGATTGCCATTGGCATTGTCACCATTCCGGCCTATGCGCGGGTGATTCGTTCCAGCGTGCTGTCGGTCAAAGAGCAGGATTTTATCCTGGCCGACCGTGCCCTGGGCGTGCCGCCGCCCCGAATTTTGTTCCGGGATATCTTGCCCAACTCGATCACCCCGTTGATTGTCCAGGGGACGCTGGGTATTGGCACGGCCATTGTCGAAGTGGCCGCCCTCTCCTTCTTGGGCTTGGGCGCTCAGCCGCCCACCCCCGAATGGGGCCTGATGGTCAGCGCCGAACGCAACCAGATTTTTACCGCGCCGCACCTGGTTTTTATTCCCGGGGTGGCCATTGCCCTGGTGGTGCTAGGCTTTAATTTGCTGGGCGATGGCCTCCAGGATGCGCTGAACCCGCGCCTGAATCGTCGCTAACGGGGAGATTAGAGATTAGAGATTGAATCTCTACGCAAAGCGTCCCATCTCTCAAAATTTATAATTCAAGAGCATTCGGAAACCCCAGGGACAGTCCACCAGCGGTGCTCGTCCGGCGATGAAGTCGCCGGACTATATCATAGCGCCCGATGAATCGGGCTAAAGCCGGGTTGACCCGGTGCTGTTTCGCTTGCGGTCCTGGCATTCATACCGGGGCGGGCAAGTTAGACAAAATAGTTTCGAACGCTTTCATGCCTGACTGATTATCCTGCCCGATCCCTCTGCGGCAACACCTTTGGGGCCGGGCATTTTACTTTGGGCAGTTCCAAGATTTAAATTACCCAATTATGCTAGGACTGATGCGTGATACGTGATGCGTAAGGCTTTCCCACCTGAGATCATCACGTATCACGCATTACGCATCATTGATTTTGACCAATTATTTTCTTGGGGTTGCCTTTTAGCTCGGCATCCAAAACAATGTCAATTCTAAAAATCTACCGGGGACAGGCGCTGCGACAGGCATTAAAAGAAATCAAATCGCCGGTGGAGGTGATCTATTTCGCCCTGGAGCAGCCGGAGCCGGATACCCTGGCCGCCCTGTCTGAACTGATGGCCTTGACCGGATACCTCTCTGTGACCACCCAGGCCGCCGCAGCGAATGTGCCCGCCGACCGGCTGGTAGTCCGTAGCCACAGCGGGCGGGAACTGGTCTTTGTCGGCGCGCCGCTGGGCCTGGAATTAGCCGCCCTGGTCTCGGCCATCATCGTCAGCGGCCGGGGCGACTCAGGGCTGCTGCCTCAAACCCGGCAAGCCCTGGCCCAGTTACATACCCCGCTAAAGCTGGAAATCTTTACCACGCCCACCTGACCCCACTGCGCCCAGGCGGTCAGCCTGGTCCACAAGTTTGCCTTTGAAACTCCTCAAATCAAGGCCGAGGCTGTTTCCGCCGTCGTGCTGACCGACCTGGCTCAACACTATAAGGTCATGAGCACGCCTCATATTGTGTTGAACGGAACCCACGCTGCGCAGGGGCGTGTGAGTGAGGAACAGTTGCTGGAGGCGATTCTGTTATCCACCTCTTAAGGTCGTTCCGGGAAAATAGTGCTTCAATCCGTGTTGTGTCTTGCGTGATATAAATGGAAGACGCAAGACGAGTGCGTTCCAATTTTTTGGTAGACATAAAACACTAAGGAAATCTTGCAGTTGAGACCCAATTTAGAGCAGGATTGATGGAATTTAAGGATAAATTATCCTTAAATTCCGCGAATCAATCCTGCTCTGAACACGGGCTGTAAATAAACTCATCAAAAATTTGAAACGTACCCACACAACACGTTTCAGATGCAAAACAGAGTCAAATAGAGTATAATCAGGAGATTGGAGATTAATCCAATCTCAGTAGATCCAATTTTCGAGGACGCGAAGCGGGCACGCCCACGCGCCGAACACCGCCGCACGTGGGCGTGCTGGCTCCTCAAATTTGGACCCACTGAATCTCCAATCTCTAATCTCCAATCTCTATTCTAAGGAGGGTTTTTAGCCCATGAAGTCTGAAAGCCGGCGTCCCCGGGTCTTGATTTGTGATTCGATTGCCGAGGTGGGCATCGAGATGCTGCGCGAGCATGCTGATGTTGAGGTAAAAACGGGTCTAAAATTAAACGAGTTGCTGGCCGTAATTGGCGACTACGAGGCCGTAGTGACGCGCAGCGCCACCCGAATTACGGCGGAGGTGATCGAGCACGGGCTGCGGCTGAAGGTGATCGGCCGGGCGGGGGCGGGGCTGGATAACATAGATGTGGTCGCTGCCCAAAACCGCGAAATCAAAGTGGTCAACTGCCCCGACGCCAATACCCTGGCCGTCGCCGAACACACCATGGCCCTGCTCCTGGCCCTGGCGCGCGGTTTGCCCCGCGCCGATTTGAGCCTGAAAAAAGGTCAGTGGGAAAAGAGTAAATTTATGGGTACCGGACTATCGGGCAAAACCCTGGGCATTATTGGCTTTGGCCGGATTGGGCGCGAGGTGGCTACCCGCGCCCAGGCTTTTGGCATGAAAGTTATCGTCAACCAGCGCCGGCCCACCCCGGAGTTGAATCTGGAGGCCGGGGTTGAATCCATGGACCTGCTGGAACTCTTAAAAAAGGCCGATTTTGTCACCCTGCACGTGCCTTCCAAAGCTGAAACCAAAAATCTCATCGGGGCCGAGCAGTTGGCGGTGATGAAGCCGACGGCTTATCTCATCAACACCGCCCGCGGCACAGTGGTGGACGAGGCGGCGCTGTTGGCGGCTTTGAATGAAGACCGGCTGGCCGGGGCGGCCCTGGATGTATTTGCCGAAGAACCGGCCATCAATAACGCCCTGGCCCAGCACGAACGGGTCATTGCCACCCCCCACATTGCCGCCAGCACTGAAGACGCTCAGCGAGCGGCCTCCATTACCATCGCCGAAAAAATTATCGAGTTGATCCGCGAGGTCCGCAGCGAGAGTTTACTCGGTTTACAGGTGGTCCCGCTGGACAAAGTTTTTCCGCACGAGCAGGTGGACCAGCGCCGGGTAGAAAAATTGGTGCGCCGCTTCGAGGTCGAGGGCCGCTTGTCGAACCCGCCGGTCGTGGCTCAGGCCGGGGATCGTTATGTGGTGCTCGACGGGGCAACCCGCGCGGCGGCCCTCAAAGCGTTGGATTATCCGCACATTGTGGTCCAAGTAGCCGCCGCCAAAGAGCAGTTGGGCCTGCGAACCTGGCTGCACGCCATTCGCCAGGCCAAGCCGGCCGACCTGATCGAGCTGCTCAAGACCCTGTCCACCATCTCGTTGGTGGAAACCAGCAAAGATAAGGTGCTGGATGAGATGGTCGAATTTGGCGGTTTATGCCACCTGCAAACCGTCGAAGGCAAACTGTTTCTCATCCAACAAAAGCAGGGGGTTAATCGCCTCGACGCTTTGAATCAATTGACCGAAGCTTACATCAAGGCTTTCCAGGTGACACGCACCCTCAACGGCGATGTGCTGAGTCTGCACCATGAATATCCCGATTTAACCGCGCTGGTGGTGTTCCCGGAATTTACGGTGGATCAGGTTTTGCAAATTGCCCAGATGGGTCATGTGCTGCCCGCCGGCATTACCCGCTTCATCATTCCGGGCCGGGTGCTCCGCCTCAACGCCGAGCTGCGTCACTTAAAATCTGACCAATCCTTGAGCGAAAAGAACGAATGGCTGCACCAACTGCTGCTGGATAAATTGGATAAAAATAAGATTCGCTATTACCAGGAGCCGGTCTATCTGCTGGATGAATAGTTAGGCCCCAAACAATGAAATCCTTGTACATCGAGCAAGAACTTTGCCACGAATTGCACGAATTAACACCAAAAAATTTAGTGAAAATTCGTGTAATTCGTGGCAAAAACCTCTTTTGGTTCCGGCTTGTCTGAGTTAGGAAAAATATAAATGACCGGCCTTGCGAGCGCCGGTCATTTTTATGAAAACCTGTTGCATTTGCCTCTATCTAATGTTAAAATGGAATCAATCTCAGGAGAAAAGACCGGCATGAAGAAATTATTGTTTCAATTGGATACCGACTCCATTCCCAGTTCGTTTGATGGCGTTGTCGCTTATGATGGCGGGGCTGACCATCTCCTCACCTTTCCCAACATGAACCCCGACAACGTCGAAGGCATTGCGCATGGCGCTATCTTTACCCGGGGCGGTAAAGACAAGCAGAACACGGCCATTTTTGTAGGGGGCAGCAATCTGGCCCAGGGCGAAGCTCTTTTTGATGCCATCCAAAAGATTTTCTTTTCCAACTTTCGGGTTTCGGTGATGTTGGATAGTAATGGCTGCAACACCACCGCTGCCGCTGCTGTAGCCAAGATTACCAGTCTGGGCAGCATTGCCGGTAAAAAGGCGGTAGTCTATGCCGGGACCGGCCCGGTCGGCCAGCGGGGAGCGGTTTTGCTGGCTCAGGAAGGGGCGGAAGTCATCCTGACCTCGCGCAAGCTGGATCGCGCCGAAGCAGCCTGCCAGGCCATGGGCCAGCGCTTTGGCGTCTCCCTGACCCCCATGCAAGTGTCCGATCCCGCCTCAACCCAGGCGGCGCTCGATGGGGCGCAGATTGTGCTTGCCGCCGGCGCGGCTGGAATCGAACTGCTGCCCGAGGCCATGTGGCAGGACAGTGCGACCCTGGAAATTTTGGCCGACATCAACACGGTTCCGCCGCTGGGCGTGGGCGGGTTGGAGATGATGGATAAAGGCGAAGTTCGCCACGGCAAGAAATGCCTGGGCGGCCTGGGGATTGGCAGCCTCAAGATGAAGATTCACCGGGCCGCCATTACCCGCCTGTTTGAAGCTAACAATCAGGTTTTTGACGCCGGGGCTATTTATGCTCTGGCCAAAGAGCTGGCTTAAAGTAGTATCAAAGGCGAAGGCTAAGGCTGAGACTAAGGGCGTAAGATCTATCTTAGCCTCAGCCTTAGCCTTGAGCTAGATGAGTAGTTACCAATCTTTTATTTATAACAGAGAAAGGAAAACCCAACATGATGAACTATGCACCGCTGAATGTTTTGCCAACGGATATTCAGCAAGATTGGATGGCCGGATTACAGCGACAGGTGAGCCAGCAGGCTCAAGGTCACTTTTATCTGGTCAATATCCGCCGCACCAAGCCCAAAAGTTTTGAGGAACAGCGGGTGATTGTGCTGGTGGTTGACGAGAACGGCTTCCCCATCCCCAATGTCCCGGTGGCGTTCTCCTACAGCACCGCCGATCAATACGTGCTCACCCCCGATTTTCTGTGGACTCCGCCGTCGCCCCCCCGCGCCTTTATCGTCCCAACTGCCGGCAGCGGGCAAATTGACCAGATTCAGGGCAGCGGCGTCAAGCAAGGACAGCCGGGCGGCATCACCGTTTATCTTTTTGAGCCGGAATATTCCAGCGATGTCGTGACCGGCTTGGGCATGCTGGCCGACCACACCGGCCTACACCTGACTTTCCAACTCCGCCGCAACGGTGTGACGCCTTTGATGGACCGGATTGCCAGCCTTGAGGCTCGTGTGGCGGCGCTTGAAGCCGGGTAACACCTCCTCTGGGGCAATTCCAAGATTTAAAGTCGAAACATGTTGCGTGTTGCGTGTTCCGTTTATTCCACGCAACACGCAACACTAATGTTGAATAATTATTAGAGTTAATTCACAATAAGACTGGTAGATATGGTAAAATAGGTGTTTCACAGTCATTGTCAGACAGGAGCACCTATGATAATCACCGAAGAAACACTGCGAGAAGATCCAAGCTGGATTCCCTTGTTAATGGGACTGCCTGCCGACCGTTTCTGGCAGTTGGTCGAAGCGGCCAAAAAAGTTTATCCGAGTTATGAACAGCAACGTCATGAGCGCCCCGACCGAAAACGAGGGGTAGGCGGCGGACGGAAATGTGATTTACCCCTGGTCATCCGGGTGGCGTTGGTGCTGACCTATCTGCGCTTACATATCATCCAAGCGTTGGTGGCCAAATTTTTTGGGGCCAGCCAATCGGATGTGTCACGGGATTTGCGGCGCTTGTTGCCTTTACTCAAACAAGTGTTACCCTGCCCGGAGGTGTGGAAGTTAGTGGAAGCCGAGCAAGCGTTGACGGAAGAAGAGATGCTGAAACTAACGGCTTTAGCCGATGGGCAGGTCTTGATCGATGCGACCGAGCAACAAGTCTATCGGTCTACAGATAGCGCCACGCGCAAAGCCCATTTTTCGGGTAAAAAAAGATGTTTGCCCTCAAAACTGAATTCGTGACGGATGGGCAGCATGACATCAAGGCCATTAGTGAAGCTGTACCCGGTGCCAAAGCCGACAAGAAACTGAGTGACGAGACCAAAACTGTCGAGCGTTTACCTGATGGCTGTCAGGGCAAAGCGGACAAAGGTTATCAAGGCCTGGATAAACAAGTCACCCTGGTCACCTTGCTCAATCCTGAGACCGGTGAACTCCACCAAATGCCCCGCTTGAGCCTGGAAACACCGGTGAAAAAGCCCAGAGGAGGCGAGTTGACCGAAGACCAAGTTGAATTTAACCGCCAGTTGAATTCAATTCGGGTGCGCATTGAACATTGTATCGGCTGGGTCAAGAACTGGAAGATTATCGGGACTCGTTTTCGCTGTGCCCACTCAATTTACACCTTGGTGATGCAAGTCGTGGGCGGCTTGGTCAACTGGCAAACTCAGCGCTGGCAGCATGCTAAAGCGCAGATGGTTAGCTGATATTCAATTTTTATTGTGCATAAACTCTATTGTTTTGGAAGCTCCTTAAATCTCTAACTTATCCCCGCACCGGGATTGGGAGATTGATTTAAGGGTGATGATTGGGATTATCTGTGGCGAGTCCTTCGGCTGTGGCAGCGGCTAATAGGTCATTATCGGCAGAGACAAAAGTTAGTGGTAAGAGGCCGTTGTTTACCAGCGGAGTATTGAGCGCAAGAGCACAAGCCAAATGAACTGCATCATAGCCACGCAGTCTTTGGCGGCGGGTAAGCTGGATGGCGCTATCCACAACGGTCTGATTGACGATGACAAGTTGGTAACGTTGTAGGGCATCGTGAACAAGATTAGCCAGGGCGTGATCGTGTTCGACGGGCGTAATGAATTGTCCGCGTTGCTTGGCGGCAAAAGCTGCCGCTACTTCAACTAGTCCAATCTGGGCAATGGCAACCGCATGCTTGTCTTCGTCAGCGCATAAGGTCTCGACCCAGGCTGTGCCAGCCTCAACCATGTATCGTTTGACCAGGGCGCTGGCATCAAGATAGAAGGTCAGAGATAGTTCAGCACCCACCGTAGGCATAGTCACAACTTGCCCCGCTGTTCAATAATAATCTCACTGGCGGGTTTGCCACCGGCCTGAATAGGAGTTCGTCGCTGCCGAGATTTGGCATAGCGCCGGGCAATAGCCGGATCGAGCGGCACAATTAAGCCAGTTGCAGCCCAAATTTGCTCAACCCGCTGGCGCGATGTTAGCGCCGGTTCAGCATCCGACCACTGGCGCAGGCCCAATTCGATAATCTCCGGCAGGCGATCCCGCAGCGGGGTTAGCCGCTGGGCCAGGTCGTCGGGAAGTTCAAGCAAAATCGTGACCATAGCTGTTTTTACCTCCACCGTCATTGTAGCGACACGCCCAGGAATGGGCAAATGATCCGGCGTAACCAGGTGTATTTCACTTTTGGGGCAGGTTTAGCCTGGCCGGAAGACTGGACAATGAGCTAAATTCCAATCTTCCAATTTTCGTTGTGTCATAGCCGCTGAACCAAACTTCCCCCAACTCTAACCGATTTCTAATAAAGTATGACATTTGTCACTATTTCCTGCCCCCATTATTTGATACAATTTTCCTGATTCTCCACGATTCCAAGCCGGCCTCCAGGATTACCCTGCCAACCTTAGCCCAAACCTGCCCGCCCCCTCCAATTGCCTTGTCATCGTTGATACAGACAGGGAGAAGCTCATGCCGCTGTTGACCCCTGGGAATGATGACGTTCTAATGAGCCATTTTCGGCCCGCGCCAACATCTCGACCTCTCTGCGCCTGCGGGGAGGTGGAAGTGGTTGGCGTGTTTTGTTTTGGAAGGTATGAACTGAATATCCATAGGAGAGGCCAAATGAAAAGACGAAGACTCACCCTATCTGGTTTGTTGATAGGCCTGGTTTTTCTGTCCTTTCTTCTGCCAATAAAAAACATACCCGCGACAGCGCAAGGCAACGGCACAACCGAGCGCGTTTCAGTTGCCTCGGATGGTTCGCAGGGAAACCAAACATCTTACTGGCCATCTATATCCGCTGACGGGCGTTATATAGCATTTTTTTCTAACGCCAGCAATCTGGTAAACGGTGATACCAACAATTGGTCAGATGTATTTGTCCACGACCGCCAGACGAATCAAACCATACGAGTCTCTGTCGCCTCTAATGGTACACAAGGAGACTATCGCTCTGAGTCACCATCCATTTCTATTCAGCGGCGGCCATGAGGACTGGCACTGTACCTCGTGCGGTGAATGTGATTATGA
Source organism: Anaerolineales bacterium (assembly GCA_015075405.1). Classification (GTDB taxonomy): domain Bacteria; phylum Chloroflexota; class Anaerolineae; order 4572-78; family J111; genus DSQQ01. Next base: position 11,421 of record JABTUK010000005.1, on the reverse strand, counting down.
GGGCGCTCATAATCACTGATGGCGCAATGTAAGATACAAGCGGCGGGCGTAAAAGAAAGAGTTCTTTTACGGTAAATGAGAACCCGGCTCAACATCAAAGCTGTGAACCGGGTTCTCCTCATCAAATTCAAATCTGAATAACGTTAAGCCAGGGACAATTCTCGGACGTGCAGTATCTCTTTAGGCTGCATAGGGCGAATATCTACCCCGGTTAAGGTAATGACCGCCAGGGTTTCACCCTCGCCCGTAACAAATTCAACCTCAAAGGTTTGACCATCCTGGTAACAGTGAACCACTGCCCCAACATCACCCCGTTTTAAGTTATATTCCGCAATGTCCTTGACAAGGACAACCGTATCAAATTCACGAATCATTGCTTATCTCCTCACCCGACCTTTATCAAATAGGATAAGCCGTTACAAAACGTAGACTATCTTCACCCGTTTCGATGATCCAGACAGTTCGCACCTTTGCTGTTAAGTTAGTGGGTGATTGTAGCTCACCCTCAATAACATACTTTTCTCCATGGGGCGTTGAAACCGTCTCGTTTACGGATTCTGTTTGAGCAATTGTTATCAGACCCCGCTCGAGTAAATCTATGTTTGTTTCATCAAATCCCAGGGTACGGAAAAACTTAGCTTTAGATTTACCAACCGCATGGGATTCTGAAAGCAAGTAGGCGGTAAACTTTGGAAGCGGGATGTAAGCTTTAGACCGGTTTGGTAATTGCATTCTCAATGGCAAACACGCTGCGTTTGGCTGCCGCGATGTCATCTTCGGTGATCTCCGCCCCGGCCCAGATGCCTTCTAACTTTACCGGATAGCGACACTCAATCTTAACCTCTGTGGGTTTGAGCGCCCAGACTAATTGGCGAAAATCTTGGAGTTGTGTTTCCAACGCCACCAATTTGTGATAAACATCTAGGCAGGTTACAGATGGTTGCACTGCCATTTATAGCCTCCTAATGTCAGGCAATTTGATTGCCGTAATTTTAACTAGCGGTAGAGGGTGTGTCAAAATATAGCGACCCCTCGAGCCGGGCCGGAACGTCGGCGGGGAGGGGGTGACTGAGGCTATTTTTAGAGGCTTACGGCCGGCTGCTGACTCCGGCGCAGCAACTCCAAACCTTCCTGGCCAATGCGGTCATAAAGCAAAGGCTGGTTCTGGCGCAGGCGTTCAAAGCGCTCCAGGCTGATAATCCAGGCCGACAGAAAGGCATCTGCTGATTAGACAGGCGAGCAACCAGGAAGCGGATCGGCTCTTGTGTTCGCCAGTCGTCGCTGTGGGTGATGATGAGCAAATCTACGTCGGAGTCGGGGCTGCGGTCACCTCGGACGGTGGAACCGTAAAGGATAACCCGGAGTACGGTGTGATCGTATTCACGCTCCAGCCGGTTCAACAGTTCAGTCAGCGCCAATCGTTCAGAGGCCGATAAATGAGGCACAATTGAACCAACATTTCCATCATTCAGCCCTATCCTCTTTAAACTACAATATCATGCTATCACAAACAACGCTTGAGTCAATTGAAAGCGTTCGGAAACTATTTCGTCTGACTTGCCCGCCCCGGCATGAATGCCAGGGCTATGGAACAACGCCGGGTCAACCCGGCTTAAGCCCGATTAATCGGGCGCTGTCATATAGTCCGGCGACTTCATCGCCGGACTAGCGCCGCCGTCAAGATTGCCTCTTGGGTTTCCGAATGCTCTCTCAATTAAATAATTGCCCCTCTCCCCTCCGCTGATTGTCATATTTAGCGGACTGGATTATAATTCTGCCCCACCGAGTTGTCTGTAGATAAAGGAAAAACGATGGAACTGCAATTCTGGGGCGCGGCGCAGACTGTTACCGGCTCGATGCACCTGTTAAAGGTCAACGGTCATCATATTCTGTTGGATTGCGGCATGTATCAAGGCCGCCGCAAAGAGGCTTTTGAACGCAACAACAATTTCCCCTTTGACCCCAGCGACATTGACGCTCTGATTGTCTCCCACGCCCACATTGACCATATCGGCAATATTCCGACCCTGGTCAAAAAAGGCTATCGCGGCCCCATTTGGGCCACCTCGGCCACCCGCGACCTGGCAGCGATCATGCTGCGCGATTCGGCCCACATCCAGGAAAGCGACGTGGCCTATGTCAACAAGCGCCGGGTAAAGCAGGGACAAAAACCGTTTGAACCGCTCTACACCCAGGCAAACGCCATTGCAGCCCTGGCCCTGTTCCAATCCATCGAATATGGTCGCACCTTTAGCCCGCTCCCCGGCGTCCAGGTTCATTACCGCGATGCCGGCCATCTGCTCGGCTCTGCTTCGGTGACGCTGGATTTGGACGATCACGGTAAACAGAAGCGCCTGGTTTTTAGCGGCGATATTGGCCGGACCAACCTGCCCATTTTGCGCGACCCACAGCCGGTAGAGGGAGCTGATTTTATTATTATGGAAAGCACCTACGGCGGCCGTTATCACGAGCCGCCGGAAGAAGCGCGGGCTGAACTCAAGCAGATGGTGCTTGAAGCTTATCAAAATAATGGTAAGATTATTATTCCCTCGTTTGCGCTGGGGCGAACCCAGGAGTTGGTTTACGCCTTGCATGTGATGAAGGATGCCGGCGAACTCCCCGACGTCCGTATCTATGTAGACAGCCCCCTGGCCGTTAGCGCCACCGAGATTTTTCAATTGCACCCCGAAGCTTACGATCAGGAGATGCAAGCCTTTATCAAGGCGACCAACAACCACAACCCCTTTGGCTTTGAAGGGATTACCTACGTTCGGGATGTCGAGGAGTCGAAAGCCCTCAATGAGTTGAGCCAGCCGGCCATCATTATTAGCGCCTCCGGCATGGCTGAATCGGGCCGGGTTTTGCATCATCTCAAGCATAACATCAGCGACCCGCGCAACATGATCCTGTTTGTCGGCTACCAGGCCGAAAATACCCTGGGCCGCAAAATTTTAGACGGCCAGCCGGTGGTCTCTATTTTTGGCGAAGAGTATGCGGTGCGGGCCAAAGTCTTCAAAATCAACGGCTATTCGGCCCACGCCGACCACAACGGCCTGCTGGCCTGGCTAAAGATGGCCCAGGAGCGAGGCCACCCGCGCCAACTCTTTTTGGTGCATGGGGAAATGGAAGGGGCTACTACCCTGGCCGAAGCAGCCCGCCAGCAGGGTATCCCTGAAGTTCACATCCCGGCGCGAGGGCAAACTTTTGCCTTGTAACGTTCAAACGTTCAACCTTCAACGGAAACATTATGGCGATTAGAGATATTGTTCAATACGCGGATAATGAAGCCGCGCTGCGTAAAAAAAGCGAACCGGTTCGGTTTATCAACCGGCGGATCAAACTGTTGATCAAGGATTTAAAGGACACCCTGCTCGACCGGCCGGAGGGGATTGGCCTGGCTGCGCCGCAGATCAACGTCCACAGCCGGGTGATTGTGGTTCGCCTGGGGGGTAGAGGGAACGGTTCGGATGAGATTGGACCCCCTCTCGTTTTGATTAACCCCGAAATTATCGAGGAGCGGCGGCCCGAAAAAGATTTTGATGGCTGCCTCAGTTTCCCCGGCCTCTACGCCGAAACTGTGCGTCCTCATTATCTCAAGGTAAAGGGCCTGGATGAGTGGGGCAAACCCTTTACCCGCGTTTTTGAAGGCTTCGACGCCGTGCTGGTTCATCACGAAATTGATCACCTGGACGGCGTTTTGTTTATTGACCGGGTTGCCAGTATCAACGACCTGTACCGGGTGCGTGAAGATGAAAAGGGCGAACTGGTGCGGGTTCCGGTGACGCTTGAGGGAGCGTAAAAAGGTCGCAGAGTAGCAAGGTCGCAGGGGGCATTAATCCCTGTCTACCGGCTACCGTCTACGTCTACTATTTTTTAAGGAGGAGGCATCGTGGCTGAAAGAGTATTAACCCAGACCCAACTTGTTTTGCAGCAGCAGCAGCGGGCCAGATATTGGTCCAGTATTCAGGTGGTTATCTGGTGGGTGATTATTTTGGGGTTGCTGATCTTGATGTTCAGCGGGATCAGCCTTAACCTCGGCCCCATTTCATTCAAAGCGATCAAGCTGGATATGGAGTTTATTACCACCTGGTTTGGCTTTATCAGCGGCGGGGTGGTCCAAACGCTGTGGATTTCGGCGGTGTCTATCATTTGCGCCAGCATCCTGGCTTTGTTATCGGCCCTGGGCCGGCTCTCCGGCGTTCCACCGCTGGTGGCTTTGTCCAGCTTTTATGTCTCCCTCATTCGCGGCACCCCGCTCTATCTCCAAATCTTCTTCTTTTTCCTGGCCTTACCCCAAATTGGGATCAAATTGCCGCCGGCGATGGCGGGCGTGCTGGCCCTGTCGCTGAATTATGGCGCGTATATGAGCGAGATTTTTCGGGCCGGCATTTCGAGCGTGAGCCGCGGCCAGCGTGAAGCGGCGATTGCCCTGGGCATGACGTCGGGCCAGATGATGCGCCGGGTGGTTCTGCCCCAGGCGCTGCGGTTAGTGGTGCCGCCTACCGGCAACGAGTTTATCGCCATGCTCAAAGATTCGGCCCTGGTTTCGGCAACCGGCTTTGTCCAGGAAATTATGTGGCGGGCCAACAAGGTCGGGCGGGCCAACTTCAAGGGGTTGGAAGCCTTGCTGGTGGCCGCGCTGTGGTACTGGCTCATGACCATCATTTTCTCCTTCATCCAGGCCAACATCGAAAAGAATATGTCACGGGGGGATCGCTAAAATGGCTATCGTCCAAATTGAGGATTTGCACAAAAATTTTGGCCCGTTGGAAGTGCTCAAAGGCGTCTCCTTGCAGGTCCAGCAGGGCGAAGTAGTCACCATCATTGGCCGCTCCGGCTCCGGCAAATCAACCTTGCTGCGCTGCGTCAATTTTCTGGAGCAGCCCACCCACGGCCGGATCGAGGTGGATGGCCTGTCGGTTAATGTGGAGCAGCACAAACTTACCAACGAACAAAAGCAAACCATTCATGATATTCGTCTGCGCACTGGCATGGTTTTTCAGGAGTTCAATCTTTTTCCCCATTTGTCGGTGATGGAAAATTTGATCGAGGCGCCGGTCACGGTCAAGAAGATGAAAAAGGACGAGGCCATCGCTATCGGCGAGAAATTCTTAGCCAAAGTGGGCCTCAGCGCCAAACGTGACGAGTATCCCAACCGGCTCTCCGGCGGGCAAAAGCAGCGGGTGGCCATTGCCCGCGCCCTGACCATGCAGCCCAAAGTGATGCTTTTTGATGAGCCGACCAGCGCCCTCGACCCGGAACTGATTGGCGAGGTTCTGGAAGTGATGCGCCAACTGGCCGATGAAGGTATGACCATGCTCTGCGTCACCCACGAAATGTCTTTTGCCCACGATGTGGCCCACCGCATTGTTTTTATGGAAGGCGGCGTGATTGCCGAAGAAGGGCCGCCGCAGCAGCTTTTTGAAAATCCCCAAAACCCCCAAACCAAAATGTTCTTGCAAAGGGTGATTTCCAGGGCGGAACGGTGAAACTGGCAGTTCCCACAATTAAAAAACGTCTTGCGTCTTGCGTGAGACTAACGGAACACGCAAGACGCAAGACGCATCATTATTTCTGAGAATGCCCCCATGCTCCAACTCGACCTGTTGCAACTAATCCCGGCTAACCTCAAGCAGGCGGTCGGTGACGCGCTGGTTGATTTTGTCTCTGACCAGGCCAAAAAGTTCCTGAGCGATGAGGCGGCGGCCAGGATCAAGAAGCTGCGCTCCAACGCCGCCTTCAACCAGGCTTTTGAGGACAGCCTGAAACGCGCCGCTGGGCGTTTTGTGGCCGAGTACGAAGCCCAGGATGAAGACCTGGTCGCGGCAATTGCCGCCGATAAGGAGTTTTTCAACAATCAGGAGATTCAGGCGGCGCTGCTGGCGGTCGTCCGGCGGCCCGGCGTCTTTGAAAGCGACGACCGGGAAGTGATTGCTCACTCTTTTGCCACCGTGCTGCCCCAACGCCGCAACCGCGAGCGGGTGGACCAGGCTGTAACGTACCTGCTGAAATGCCTGGCTGAAGAGTTGATGAGCCTGCCCGAACTTCAACCCATTTACAGCCTGCTTTTCCAGCGGCTTACCGCCGAGGCGGCCCGCGAACAGGTCGCCATTCAAAAAGCCCAACTGCAAGCGCTGACTGGATTAAATACCGGTCTGCGCGAGGCGCTGCTGCAACTGACCGAGGCCGTAGCCGAGCAGAAATTACTCCCCGGCGGGGCAGCCCTGGCCCTGCCGTCCCCACCCAAAGTTTTTCATAATTTACCCCAGCCGGATTATGGCCGCTTTGTGGGCCGTGAGGCCGAGATGGCCCAGGTAGTCCGCATTTTGCGGCCCTATCCCCACTCGCAGCACGCCCTGGTCACCATTGACGGCATTGGCGGCATTGGCAAAAGCGCGTTGGCCCTGGAGGTCGCCCATCGCTACCTGCGCAACTTCGACCGGATTCCGCCCGAAGATCGCTTTGAAGCCATCATCTGGGCCAGCGCCAAGCAGACCGTGCTGACCGCCGAGGGTATTGCCACCCGTCCCCAGGTCCTACGCACCCTGGATGACATTTATACGGCGATTGCCGTCGCCTTGCACCATGAGGAGATTACCGAGGCTCGCCCGGAAGAGCAGGCCGAAATCGTCCGTCGCGCTCTGACCCGCCAGCGCACCCTGCTGCTGGTGGACAACCTGGAAACCGTAGACGACGAAGCGGTGCTGGCTTTTTTGCGCGAACTGCCCGCGCCGACCAAAGCCATTGTCACCACCCGTCACCGTCTGGACGTGGCTTATCCGGTGCGGCTGGTTGGCATGATCTGGGAAGACGCCCAAAAATTGATTGCCCACGAATGCGCAAAAAAGGGCGTCACCCTGACCGCCGAGGAAGCCCGCCGCCTGTACGACCGCACCGGCGGCGTGCCCCTGGCCCTGGCCTGGAGTATCGCCCAGATGGGGCTGGGTTATCAAGTCGAGGCAGTGCTGACCCGCTTGAGCCAGCCTACCAGTGACATTGCCCGTTTCTGCTTTGAGGGCGCCGTCGAGCGTATCCAGGGCAAACCGGCTCACACCCTGCTGCTGGCGCTCTCCCTTTTTGCCAAGGATGGCAGCCGCGAGGCTTTGGGTTTTGTGGCAAATACACCGGAGTTGGACCGGGATGAAGGGCTGGTGGCGCTGGAGAAACTGTCGCTGGTCAACAAGCAGGGCAATCGCTTCTGGCTGTTACCGCTGACCAAAACCTTTGCCGCCGGGGCCGAAAACCCGGAGTTATGGCAGCGTTACGTCGAGTACTTTGCCAACTTTTGCCAGGAGCAAATCGGCCCGCACTACTGGGCCGGTTCAAACTATGATAACCAACTGATTGGGCCGGAACTTGAAAATTTGTACCTGGCCCTGGAACAGGCTTATGCCAAGTCCAATTGGCCGGCGGTGCAAACTATTTTTGTGGGCATTGTGCATCCCCTGGCCCTGTCGCCGGTCACTTTATCCAAACGGATTGAACTGGCCGAAAAAGCGTTGGTGGCTGCTGAAAAGTTGGGCGATCAGGAAATGCGGGCCTGGCTGCATATTGACGCGCTGGGCTACGCCCTGAGCGCCGTCGGCGACCAGGAGGCGGCGCTGAATCATTTGAGAACCGGACAACTCATCGCCCAGGAGGCTGATTTATCCGACTGCCTGGCGGCGGCGGAAACCCTGTTAGCGCGCTGGGCCCTGGAACGCCAGGACCACCCGGCAGCCCAACAACACTTTGAAAAAGCTCTGGCCCAGGCGATCACGCCCCGGACCAAAATTCGCGCCCACCGGATCAGGGCTTACTATTATTCACAGCGCCGGGAGTGGGACCAGGCCAACGGAGCTTTGGAATTGGTGGTCGAAATGGCTTCAGCCGAAGACTTTCACTTTGATGAAACTCAAGCCTTGCTGCGGCTGGGGGAAAATTATTTGCAAATGAATGAGTTGGACTTGGCCGAAAAAGCCATCCTGCGCGCCCAGGCCGTAGCCACCGAGCATAACTGGGTGCGCCAAATTGCCAAAGCCTTTTTGCGTTTGGCCAGCCTGCATCAGGCGCGTCACAATATCCCCCTGGCTCAAAATTACGCCGAACAGGCTCGCGCGATCTATGAGCAGCTTGGGCGGCTGGATCGAGTGGAGGAAGCAGACAGCCTGTTACAGCAGTTGAATTTATAAACTTTGTCGGTTAGAGCAAACGTGCTGACTCCAGACAGGGACGTAATTCTGTGCTATAATTAAACCAAGCAAAAGATGGGTTCGAAGTTGAAAGAAAGTGAGACAAGCTAATGGAAGCGATTTTGGACCGATACATCGAAATTACACCTGACACACGTGGAGGTAAGCCGCGTCTTGCCGGTACTCGTATCACGGTAGCTGATATTGCCCTCATGAATTTGCGTCTGGGTCAGTCTTTAGAGGAAATTGCGGGAAAGTATGACCTGCCGTTGGCAGCAGTTTATACGGCGATGGCTTATTATCACGACCATCGGGCAGAGATAGACCGCAGTATTGAAGACGATATAATCTTTGCCGAGGCTTTTCGGCAAAACAATCCTTCACCCCTGCAAGAGAAGTTAAAAGCATTGCGCGGTGACTGAACATATTCGTTTTCATCTGGACGAGCATGTTGACCCTGATATCGCTCGTGCTCTACGCCGTTATGGTATTGATGTAACCACAACTGTTGAATCCGGCCTACGCACTCAACCCGACGAGGCACAATGGACCTTCATCAATCAGGAACAGCGGGTGATGGTTACTCATGATGCCGACTTTTTACGCTTTGCCAACCGCAGTCGTGAACATCCAGGTATTGCCTATTGTCACAAAACAGCCCATTCGATAGGGGAAATTATCCGTAGTCTAATCCTTATTTACGAAGCCCTGACTCCTGAAGCCATGGCTGGACGGATTGAATATTTATGAATCTAATTATTTTGGGGCAACTCCAGCTCTTCCCACGCCCGTACTTCCTCTTTGCGCAGATCTTTTTTTAACGCCTCGACCACCGGCAAAACCGTCCCGGCTCGATCTTTATACCAGGCCGCCTGTTCAAACCGTTCATCCTCATGCTCCCCGGCCCGATTGGCCATGAGCCAGGGGGTCTGGGCAAAGAAGTAGGGTGGGGCGTCGTCCAGCAGGGCGTGATAGGCGGCCAGGGTTAATGCGGTCAAATCTTCCTCCCGCACCGGCGGGTAGCGGGGGTCCTCCGCCGCGCCGATGATAGCGCCCCCCTCGGTGCCAATCACCGGCAGGTAATAGCCAAAACGTCGGTAAAATACCTTCGCATAAGCATCAAATTTACGGAAAGCATTAGAATCTTCGTCCACAGTGTTGCCGACCCAAAAACCACCCTGGTCACGGGGCAGCTTGGCGATGCGGCGGGCGTGGTTGATGGCTTCAACCTGCTCCGGCGTCAAGCCGCGCTCGGCAATTTCGGCCTCGGTCAAGGGAACATCGTCCACATTGACCGGGTCGGTTGGGTAATCGAGGGGGTGGTTGAGGAAATAATTGTGCAAGGCCAGCCACGCGCCCGGTAAGAGGTGAGCCTGGCCCCTGGCCCGCACCCCGGCCAAAAACTGGCGCAGAAAAAGCAAGTCATCCATGGTTCCGCCGCCGGCCAAAGGCGGCAAACTGGGACGTCCTCCGGCGGCCTGCACCTCCTGCGCCGCCGCCAGCCACAAATCAACCATGCGCTCGACGTTGATCGGCTCGCCCTCCGGCCAGCCGCCGGCAGGACCGGCCACGTTGGGTTCGTTGTAAAGCTCAAAGTAATGGACGCCCAACTCGGCGGCCTGGGGAACTAGCTTCGGCAAATGCTCATAAGGCTCGTTAAACGGCTTATAGACCCGCATCACCGGCTCGATGCCGTTGGCGATCAACTGTTCGATCAGATAGGGATCGGTCACTTCCGGCGCGTCATCTTGCAAAAATTTGAACCATTTGATGTTCATAGCCCGTAGTTCCGGCGTAAAATAATCCACCACCTCTTTGGGCAAAGCCTGGTTAGTCGGCGAGCCGTGCAGCCCGCGCCCATTATCCCCTTCCGGGCGAGGGTACCGGGCCAGCAGATTGCGCCCCGGCTGCGGTTTCACCCCCGCTTCCAGACATTTTTCAACCTCCACTTGCGCCTTAACCAACTCTCGATAACCTGCCTCAGCCTTAGCCTCAGCCTCAAAACACAATCGCCGGGCTTCCTCCAGCCGAGGCCGCTGCTTCAACGCCTCCACCACCGGCTCCTGGTCGCCCTGGCGGTCGTGATACCAGGCGTTTTTCTCCCAGACCGGCTCCTCGTAATCCAAAGCGCGTTGGGCCAACAGCCAGGTCATGCTGGCAAAGTAATAGTCCGGCGCATCGTCGAGCATGTAATCCGCCGTCCAGAGCGTCCACTCGGCTACCGTTTGACCGTCCACCACCGGGTAGCGCGGGTCTTCACCCGACTCTCTGGTCGCTCCGCCTTCGGTTGAAATCATGGGAATTTCAAAGCCAAACAAATCGTAAAACTGGTTGCGAAAGGCGATAAATTGGAAAAAGCTGGTGTTGTCGTCGTAAATGTTGAAGCCCATCAACTCGCCCTTACTAAAGCGGCGGTTGATTTCGTCAACGGTGACTTCATCCAACCCCAATTCCCTGCCATCCTCCGGGGTCAGCAACCGTTTTCGCAAAATCCCGGCCACGCGGCGGTTCAAATTGATTTCCGCGGCCTGGGCCTGGGTCAAGCCGTATCGTTCGATTTCGGCTTCGGTCAGCAGGCGGCCGGTTTGGTTGACTTCATCATAGGGGTAGGTCGGCGGGTGATTGATGGTGTAGTTATGAATCGAGGCCCAAGAAAAATAGAGCACCTCTTCGTTGCCCTGCTCCCGCAAAGCGTCGAAAAAGCGATAAAAGAAATCGTCGCGCCACTCCGGCTGCTTCTGACCAGGGGCAAAAAAGGAAGGCAGACCGGGGTAGCCGCCGGCCAGGTAGATGGTCCGGGCTGCATCGGCCCAGATTTCGGCCAGATATTCCGGCTGCGGTTTGCCGTCGCCCTCGCACCAGCCGCCGCTTTCGCCGGGCTGGTTGGGTTCATTGTACAGGTCGTAGTAATAGACGCCCCTGGTTACATAATGGCGCACTAGGGCGGCCAAATCCTCGGCGTCATAGGGGGTGTTGCACTGCCGGTAAATGCGGATGACCGGCATGATGTCGCGTTTGACCAATTCATCAATGGTTTCATCGTAGTCGCGGTTATTCAGGCCGTCTACCAGCAGCTTGACCCATTTGATGTTCATCCGGGCTAATTCTGAAACAAAATAGCCGGTGGCCTCGTCGGATTGGGCGTAGAGGTGAGTGCTCCAATGGATGCCCAGCCCGTTGTCGTCTTTGGGGCGGGGAAAGGCGCTCAAGGGGAGAGGGGCGGTGGGCGTGAGGCGAAGAGGCGAGGACA
>JABTUK010000004.1 GCA_015075405.1 Anaerolineales bacterium | reverse complement strand
CCCCGCCCGCCTGCCCACCAATCTGGATGATCCGCTCAGGCTGCCGCTGGTTGAAGCCTGGTTTTCCACCTGGTTAGGCCAACTCTATGAGCCGGTAATCAATTCTATTTCAGTTCTATTTTACCTGGCTCTGCTGTTGCTTTTCTATCATGCCTCGCGCCTTCTGGTGTCCCCTCTCCCCGCGTTAGGCTTCACCATGTTTTTGGCCACCATCCCCCGTCTGGAACGCCCGGCCCACAGCGGCCTGGCCGACATTCCTCTGGCCGCCCTCGTTTTATTATCTTTCCTCCTACTCTTTGAATGGCAAAGACATTTCGCCCACCCATCCTCCAACCTTCCAACCTTGCCAACCGGACAGGGCGCACATCGGGCACGCAAAGCGCAATCTCCTCGCCTCCTCGCCTCCCTCGCCCTCGCCACCGCCCTCCTCCCCTGGCTCAAAAACGAAGGCTGGTTGTGGTGGAGCCTGATCACTGTATCGCTTCTGGTCAGCCTGCTCTGGCAAATCAAGCACCATCGCCTCCCTCCCCGAAAACCCCTCTTCTTATTTCTTATTTCTTATTTCTTATCTCTTATTTCTTATCTCTTCCCCGCTCTCATCCTCCCCCTGCTCTGGCAGCTTTTCTTAACACTGTTTGGAACCTACCGTTTCACCTTTTTACCTTTGACTCTCCCCACGTTTTGGACTAATCTAAACCGGCTGCCACCCATTGGCTGGCACATGCTGGCCCGGTTGTTGAATCCCTATTGGAACTTCGTCTGGCTGTTGGCCGGCCTGACCCTGCTCACACGGGGACAGCGTTGCCTGACTGCTCGCGGAGGCTGGCTCGTTCTGCCGGTCATCGGCTTCCTGGGATTGGCCGGTTTGACGTATGTTTTCAGCCGCTTCGATCCCTTCCTGGCCCACCTCAACAACTCCGCCGAGCGGCTGATCCTGCAAGCCGCCCCGCTGGCGCTGTGGTGGCTGCTCGGTCAGAGTGTGGCGTTGGGGGGGGTGAAGGGAACTGAGGGAATTAAGAAATAGTTGGGTTAGCAGGAGTGGTATTTAGGATGGACTATCACAATTCGACAGTAATTGGACGATTATTTAGGAATCGTTACGCATATGTATCCGTAACGGGTATTTGGCAGAGTTGTGAATTTTGATTTTCAAAAACGGTAATTATTGCTGGAAAGTTGGAAGGCTGGATAAAGCAGTATCCAATCTTCCAATCTTCCAGCCTTCCAGACGCATTACCGGATTTGAGCGTCAAAAACGATAACTCTGCCCAAGCTGGGTTACAGATGGATATCTGTAACAACTTTCAGCCAGGAGTAGTATTGGTCTTTGCAAAAATCTTTCGCCCGATCTTCGCCATCGCCTTCGGCCTGGGGCTGGGACTGCTTTTGATTGAAGTCTTATTGCGCCTGCTGCCGGGACTGCTGCCGCTGGAAACCCACTCTCAACTGAGCCAGAAAGCGGGTTGGCTGGCGGCGGTCGGGCTGCCCCAATTTTTGGCCGAGTACCGGGCGCTGTGGGCAGAAGATGATTTTTTACGAGAACGGATGAAACCCGATCTGGATACGGTCATCCACGGCAACCCGGAATATCCGGCCTGGCCGATCAAAACAAGTTCGCTGGGTGGAGGTCAGGCCGGCTTTCGTGATACTCTGCCGGACGGAGTCAGGCCCTACGCCCTGGTCCTGGGCGACTCCTTTGGCTTTGGCGTCGGCGTGGCGGCCGAGGAGACCTGGCTGGAGCAAGTGGAGACCCAAACCGGCCTGACCTTTGCCAACCTGTCCCAGGTCGGCGCGTCCTCGCTGCAAGAGGCGCGGATTTACCAACGCTATGGCCGCGACCTGCCGGCCCAGGTGGTTTTCTGGATGTTCTTTCAAAATGATCTCAAAGACAATCTACGGTTTGCCCAATGGCTCAACCCCGACGAAGATGTGCCGCAGGCGGTTCGTCTGCCCAGCCAGCCCTGTACCGGGGCGCTGCATCGCCTGCTCAAGCGTTATTCCCTGGCCTACGAACTGCTGCTCTATTGGCAGCACACCTGCGAGTATTCAGCCATGACCGCTGCGCCCACCTACCAGGATGACCATCTGAGCTTGACTTTCTGCCTGGATCACGACATTTGCGACCCTCAGGTGCAAGCCCAGATGCTCACCGCCGGCTGGCCGCTCACCCGGCGAGCTTTGCAAGACACACTGGCCCTGCTTGAGCCAACCGGGGCCACCCTCGTCATCCTTATCGTGCCGTCCAAAGAGCAGGTCTATTGGGAGCAGTACCAGCAGGTGGCTGCTCTCTCGCCCGGCAACAACATTGACCACATGATCGAACCGCTGCGCCGCTTCTGCGCCGCCGAACGCCTGCACTGCCTCGACCTCACCCCGGTCCTCCGCGCCGAGGCCCAGCAGGGCCGGCAGCTTTACTTTTCCATTGACATTCACTGGAACGCGGCGGGACACGGCGTAGTAGCGCGGGAGGTGGAGAAATACTTGCAGCGGGAGAATTTGTTACCGTGATACGTGATGCGTGATGCGTAAGAAGGTTCACGCATCACGCATCACGTATCACACCCCTACCTTATGACTCAATTTAACTCGACCCATTTCCACGATCTCCACGTCCACACCCGGCCTCACTCGCCCGACGCCCACTGGCGGGCGACCCTGCCGGCCATGCTCAAAACGGCGGCCAAAAATGGCGTCTGGACGGTCGGCCTGGCCAACCATTATTTTCTCAATACCGACTTTAAGATTTTTCAAAAACTGCGCCAGGAAGTCACCCAAAAAACGCCGCCGGGGATGACCGTTCTGGTGGGGGCCGAGTTGTGCGTGCTGGATACGGCCGGAACCATCAACCTTACCCCCGCCGAAGCGGCCCAACTCGATTTTGTGCTGGCCGGTCCCCATCACTTCAACCAGCGCTGGGTCGAAAAACCGCTCAAGGGTGACGCGGCGGCTTTTGTGGCCCAGCAGCAGGCCGCGCTGCTGGGGGCGGTCAAAAATCCGCTGGTACGGGGGCTGGCCCATCCCTGGATTATCAGTATCCAGCACGCCGCCCACCGTTGGGGCTTCACCCCCGCCGACTTTCTGGCCGCCTGGACCGAAGATCACTTTGCCGAGTTGGGCGAAGCCGCCAAAGATCACGGTACAGCCATCGAGATTGGCATGGGTATTCACCTGATGGCCGAACATCAAGGTGAGCTTTTTTGGCAAAAGTATGCCAGGGGCTTGCAGGCAGCCAGAGCCGCCGGGGCCAAATTTTACTTCGGTTCCGACGCGCATCATCTTTTTGTCATCGCCCGCCTGGACTGGCTCCAGCCAACCCTGGCTCGCCTGGGCTTTACCCCCGACGACATCATCTCTCCGGCTGATTGGTTAAAGCCTAAACCAGAGATAACCCGATAAGTGTTTTTGATAGATGCCTGTTGCGTAAAATGAATGGAACACGCAACATGTATATCCCGACCTATGATTACGGAAAATTGTTATGACTCCAACCATAAATAACCTGCGTGTGCTTATTGTTGACGACAGTTCTGACATCCGTGAATTTGTCAGTGAATATATCTTGAAACCACGGGGGTTCAAGGTTGAAACGGCCCACGACGGCGCGGACGGCCTGCGGAAAGCCTTGTCTCAGCCGCCCGATTTGATTTTAATGGATGTCGAAATGCCCAAACTGACCGGCCTGCAAGTGCTGCGCGAACTGCGCCAGGCCCAGCACCGCTCCCCGGTCATTCTGATGACCTCCCACGGCTCCGAACAGGTGGCCGTGGAAGGCTTTCGCCTGGGGGTGCATGATTACGTGACCAAACCTTTTACCCCAGACGAAATGCTCAGCGCCATCGAACAGGCTTTGTATGTGACCCGTTTGCAGCAAGAAAAAGAAACGTTGACCCGGCAGGTCATGCAAATCAATCAGCAGCTTGAGCAATATATCCACGACCTGAACACCTTGAACGAAGTCGGCAAATCCATCACCGCCTTGACGAGTCCAGCCACAATGTTGGAACGGATCGCCGATGCCGTGCTGTTTATGACCCACAGCCAAGAGTGTACTTTGAACCTGGTTAACCCTGAGACCGGCCAACTGCGTGAACCAATTCGCCGCCGCGCGGCCGGGTCAACCGGGCTGCTGGCTGCAACCGCAGCCCCGGCTACGCTGGCTGCACCCCTCCAACTGGGCCAAAAAGTGGTCGGCAATTTGCGCATCAGCAAATCGGCCGGTGAGCCTTTCTCCTGGCACGACGAGCGCATGCTAGGCATGCTGGCCGATTACGCCGCCATTGCCATCCACAATATGCAGTTGCTGCGCCAACTTCAATTGACCAAAGAACGTGAGAAGCAGCAGATTCGGGGGGTGTTTGAGCGGTATGTGGCCCCCAGCGTGGTTGAGCAAGTGCTGGCGCAGCCGAGCCAGGTGAGCCTGGGCGGAACGCGCCAGAAGGTGGCGGTGTTGTTTGCCGATTTGCGCGGCTTTAGCGCCTTCAGCGCCCGCACCGAACCGGAGACGCTGGTCACGCTGCTCAATCAATATCTACGGGCCGCCGCCGAAGCCGTTCTGGCCGAGGAAGGCACGCTGGACAAATTTATGGGCGATGCAATCATGGCCTTCTTCAACGCGCCGCTGCCCCAACCCGATTACTCCCTGCGCGCCGTGCGGGCCGCCTGGAAACTGTGCCGCTGGGTCGAGCGGCTGCACCAACGCACCCCCCTGGCCGACCAGTTAAAGTTTGGCGTCGGCGTGGGCGTGGGCGAGGTGATTGTCGGCAACATCGGCACGCCCCAGATGATGAACTTCACCATTATCGGCGATACGGTCAATAAAGCCAAGCGGCTGCAAGAGTGCGCTGCAGGCGGTCAAATCCTCATCGGCCATGAAACCTATCAATTGGTGCAGCGCTACATCGAGGCTCGCTGTGTTGATCAAATTCAGCTCAAAGGACAGTCCCAGCCGGAGCCGGTTTATGAAGTGCTGGCGGTAAAGAAATTGTAAATTGCGAATTGTGAACGACTAATGAGGAATTTTTATTAACAATTCACAATTGACAATTAATTAGTCACTTGTAGTACTCAGATCGACAAAAGATTGTCGATAAAAGGGTTGTCTAAACAGCGACACCGAGGATAAGGAGTAAAGCCCGCATCTCGGTTTGCACTTTACCATATTGCAGATCAAGGTCAGTCTGAGGCTGGGGGTTGGGTTCGCTTTTGGGCTTGGTCACGCTGGCTAAAACGGGTTTAATGACCTTCTCGCGTAAAGTCAGTAAGGCAGCCATGATTTTAAGAGCGCTGGTTTCGACTTGATAGCGGCGGGCTGAACCAATTTTGTGGACCCAGTTTTTGCCGCGCAGTTTTTTGAGATCGTAAGCCGCGTGGCGAGGCTGATACTGACTTTCGGGCCAGCCTAACAGGTCCCGGACCTGCTGGGCTAATTGGGAGACGCTGAAGCCTCCCGGCGTTATGGCTAAAGCAAGCACGGCTTGGAGTACGGCCCGCAGCCGAGGCTGGTTGAGGTCCAGACCCGCGGTGGGGGTTGAACCGACCTGACCCCGCTGGCCTAAGGTATCCAGGGTGTCATCGGCCACAAAGGCTTGATCCAGGGCATAGAGTTGGTTGAGAAAGCGCTCCAGGATTTGCTGGAACTGGACGATCAGTTCAGGAAATTGATCCAGGCGGCGGGGACCAGACCAGGCGCGGGCGTTATGCAGCATCACTTCAGCCCGGAGAACAGCCTCGCCTTTGGTGTACAACTTGAGGGTCAAGGGAGCAAAATGGAGCCTGAAAATGGTCAAGTCGTACTCAGGTCGCTCGAGGTTTCGTTCTAGTTTGAGCCGGCGGCCCTTAGGACTGCCTTTGAAGTGAGGCCGGCGCTTGCGGCCAAAGATGGTCATGATCTGCCTAAGGTCCAGTCGAGCGCGGGTCCGATCAATCAGGGCTTCGAACACCTGCTCCATTTGAGCCGGACGCCGAAACAGCAGGTTGCGCGAGTACTCCACCTGAAACAACGAACAACGGTATTCGAAACCACTCCGCAGTCGTTCGCTTTCGGGCAGGGCAAAATGGAGACAACTGTTGAGCCAGCGGTGGCAGACCTGACCCAGTTGCCCTTTGGTGGGTAGCTCCCACGAGGTCTCTGCAAGCCAGGTCAAGTCTGCGGCGGTCATTATATCGCTAAAACAGTTGCTTGTCAGTTCCAGAGTTCGCCCGGCCTGATGGGCCTGACGAGCCAGATATTCGTGCCCATTGAGAATAACCATCGCCGCGAACGGCGGATGGCTGCTAATACGGAGGGTGACGTGGCCCCATTCCGGGTCCATGATGTGAAAGAAAATGTGGTTGATCATCCGATAATGCTTGCTCAAACTGTGAACTCGACCCTCTGGGCTACGTTTGACATCCCAGACTGCTCCCGATGCCCGACTGATGATGATCAGAAACAGCCCGACAAAAGCTGGGTCGTCTGGTTTGTATTGTTCAGCCAAGTCATGTTTACGCTCCTCTAATGGACCCTCCAGCACTGGAATGTCGTGTTTGTTCGCGTAAGCTTTGACCCGCCGATGGAACCGACCCGACAATCGGATCAGATGCGTTTTGTCCAGGTTCTCATCGCTGCCATACAGCCGTCGCCACCAGTAACGAAAGCCGCCCGCCGAGGAGGCCAGCCGATGGTAGGCGGTCAGGACAATCCGGTCTGGGCAATCATAACTCCCCTGCAAATAATCGGCGTAGGCTGCGCTCAACTGGTCAACCATTGTATCCTCTCCTTCATCTCGCTGATGAAGTGAGCTTAATCAAAATACTTCAATCTTGTCAAATGCCCGCAGGGCTGTTTTTGCTGAGCGCAGTCTCAGCAAATGGGTAGCATTTATGGGGGATAGACAAACCCCTTAAGATTCCTCATACTGATTATGTTCAGACTCGCACTGTCTAAAGGATATGCCCGGTGTCAGATCTTATCGAAACGCTAGCGAGCTATGTCCCGGCCTTAATTACCCGTCGCCTGGCGGTTGACCCGGCGCCCATCACTGCCCCCACTTCTGAAACCCTCCCCGCCGCCGTCCTCTTTGCCGACATCTCCGGCTTTACCGCCCTGACCGAACACCTGGCCCAAAAAGGGCCGGCCGGGGCCGAGGAATTAACCCAACACCTCAATACCTACTTCGGCCAGTTGATTGACCTGATTGCTCTCTACGGCGGCGACATTGTTAAATTTGCCGGCGACGCCTTGATTGCCCTCTGGCCTGCTTTGGATGGGTCGGGTAACTATGATCCGGCCTTTTTACCGGCGGCCTTGCAGCAGGCCGCCCGCTGCAGCCTGGAAGTCCAACGGCAGTTAAATGCTTACCAGGTAGCCGCCGATGTTTCCCTGTCGCTCAAGCTGACCCTGGGCGCAGGCGAAGTGTTGACCATGCATCTTGGTGGGGTCTATGGCCGCTGGGAATTTTTAGTCACCGGTGAGCCGCTGATCCAAGTGGGTCTGGCCGGCAATTTTGCCCGCCCCGGCGATATTATCCTCTCGCCCGAAGCCTGGATGCTGTTGCAAGCCAGCGCCGTCGGCGTTCCGGTTCTGCCCCCAACAGGTTCGCCTAACGGCGGGCCGAAGGAGGCCGTGCGACTGACCGGCATGCGCCAATCCCTGGCCCCGCCTTCTACCACACGTGGAGGTCTGCCGCTGCCTTACGAGGCCGAGTCCGGTCTGAGGGCTTTTATTCCGGGGGCTGTTCTGGCTCGCCTGGCCGCCGGACAGGTCGGCTGGCTGGCCGAGTTGCGCCGGGTGACGGTCATTTTTATCAACCTGCACGATCTGGATTACGCTATGCCGTTGGAGCAGGCCCAGACCCTCATGCAAACCTTACAGACCAGCCTCTACCGCTTTGAGGGCAGCATCAACAAATTGAGCGTGGACGATAAAGGCGTCACCCTGATTGCCGCCCTGGGACTGCCGCCGCTGGCCCACGAGGATGACTCGGCGCGGGGTACGCAGGTCGCCCTGGCCGTTCAAACCGAACTGCAAAAAATGGGTTTACGCAGCGCCATCGGGGTGACAACAGGCCGGGCCTTCTGCGGCATGGTCGGTAATAACCGGCGGCGCGAGTACACCATGATTGGCGATGTGGTCAATCTGGCTGCCCGGCTCATGCAGGCTGCCGCTCCCCGCCTCAACTCCCCCCAGGAGGTGGGGGGGGTGCTTTGCGATGGGGCCACTTTTCACGCCGCCCAAAACCAAATAAATTTTGAAGCTCTGCCGCCAGTCAAGGTCAAAGGCAAAGCCGAACCCGTTGCCATTTATCGCCCCTTGAGTCCCAAAGCCGGGGTGAGCCGCCACCAGACTGCGTTGGTGGGGCGCGTGGCGGAGCGGGAGTTGCTCACCTCTCATCTGCAAACGTTATTACGCAGCAACGGTGGGATCGTGGTGATTGAAGGCGAGGCCGGTATTGGCAAATCGCGTTTGGTTGAAGAATTGATGCGGCAGGGGCACGCCCTGGGCGTGGTCGGCTGGCTGGGCCAGGCCAGCGCCATTGATAAATCTACCCCTTATCACGCCTGGCGGCATGTCTTTCGACAGCTTTTTAATTTGGAAGCCTTGCCCGATGATCCGGCGGTGCGCCGGGCGCATGTGCAGCGACAGTTGGAAACCAAGTTTGCCCCCGAGCAAGCCACTACGATTTTGCAGGTCAACGTGGGGCAGGCCGAAGGCGTCAAACCCACCTCGTATTTTGCCCAATTAGCGCCGCTGCTCAATCCGGTTCTGTCGCTCGACTGGCCGGAGAATGGACTGACCAAATATATGTCGGGCAAGGTCCGGGCCGATAACACCAACGAGCTGTTAATCCATCTGCTGCAACAGGTGGTGCGGCAAGATGGCGAGATTATGCTGGTTTTGGAAGACGCCCACTGGCTTGACTCGGCTTCGTGGGGGCTGGCCCTGTTGGTGGCTCAGCGGGTGCAGCCGATCCTGCTGGTGCTGGCTACTCGCCCCATAACCGAACCCCTGCCGCTTGAATACAGCGAACTCTTGCGCGACCCCCGCACCGAAAAGATTACCCTGGGCACGCTGCCCGAAGCCGATATGATGACCCTGATCTGCCAGAGATTGGGCGTGTCCGAGTTGCCCCCGGCGCTGATTAACCTGATTTCCGAAAAAACAGGCGGCAATCCCTTTTTTGCCGAAGAAATTGCTTACGCCCTGCGCGACAAAGGGGCCATCTCGATAGCGAATGGCGAGTGCCGTATCATTGATTTGCAAGCGGCTGAACTGCCCGACACGGTTCAGGGCGTCATCACCAACCGGATTGACCAGATGGGGCCGTCGCAGCAATTGACTCTGAAGGTAGCCAGCGTCATTGGCCGTATTTTTGAGTTTGAAACCCTGCATGCTATTTACCCTATTGAAGCGGATAAAACTCGCCTGATTGACTACTTGACCGCCCTGGCCCGGCTGGATATTACCCAATTGGAAACCCCGGAACCCGATCTGTCTTACATCTTTAAGCATATCATTACCCAGGAAGTGGCCTACGATTTGCTGTTGTTTTCGCAGCGGCGTGAACTGCACCGGGCCGTCGGGAGTTGGTACGAACAATCCTACGCCGATGACCTGTCACCCTTTTACTCCTTTCTGGCCTTTCACTGGCAGGAAGCCCAGGTGACGCCCAAAGCCCTGGCTTACCTGGAAAAAGCCGGCGAGCAAGCCCTGCGCAATTACGCCAATGAAGAAGCGGTCAGGTTTTTTAGCAAAGCCCTTTCTTTAGCGGAGGAGGCGAGGAGGCGAGGAGGCGAGGAGGCAGGGGAGCAGAGGAGTAGGGGAGCAGAGGAGCAGGGGAGAAATCTGACCCAATCCTCCAATCCTCCAACCTTCCAATCCTCCAACCTTCCAACCTTCCATCGCACCGCCCTCTGGGAACTCAGATTGGGCGAAGCCTACGCCAGTTGGGTCAAATATGCCGAAGCGCGGGCGCATCTTGAGCGGGGCCTGGCCTTGTTGGGCCAGCCGCTGCCCTCCGGCAAGGTGAATTTAATTACCGGTCTGGTGGGACTGGCCTTGCAGCAAACTCTCTACCGGCTCTGGCCGGCTCGTTTTATCGGGCGGCGGGCGGCGGAGCGGGAAACGCTGCTGGAAGCCGCCCGCGCCTACGAGGGTTTGACCGCCGTCTACTACTTTGCCAACGAGACCATTCCCTCGCTGTACGCGGCCCTGCGCTCGCTCATTCTGGCCGAAGCCGCCGGCCCTTCGCCGGAACTGGCTCGCGGTTATGCTTCGGTGGGGGTCATTCTCAGTTTTGTGCCGCTGCACGGTCTGGCCGAAACGTACTGCCAGCGCGCCCTGAAGATGACCCAACAGATCAACGATTTACCGGCGCGGGCCTGGGTGGCTCTTTTAGCCGGAATTTATTATGCTGGGGTGGGCGATTGGGAAAATGCGCGTGACCTGCTCCAGCAGGTGATGGAGGTTTCGGAGCGCCTGGGCGACCGTGCCCGCCGCGCCGATGGTCTGAGCAACCTGGCCCTGGTCGAGTATTTTCAGGGCCGCTTTGCTCACAGCGCCCGGCTGTTTGATGAACTGGAAGCTTCATCCCGGCGGCGGAGCGATGCCCACAATATGGCCTGGGCTTTGCGCGGCCAGGTTTACAACTTATTACCCCAGGGCAAGTTTGACGAAGCTATGCAGCGGCTAACCCGGCTGGAAACGCTGCTGGCCCAGAATCCCCAGGTGGTAGACGAGGCGCTGCCCATTGATTTGCACGGCTTGAAGGCGTTGGTTCATTTGCGTCTAGGTGAACCAAAACTGGCCCTGGCCGCCGCCGAGAAAGCCTCTCTCCTGATTGCCAAAACTTCCCCCACCTCCTATCTGTCCCTGCCGGGCTATGCCGGGGCCGCCGAGACCTATCTGACTTTATGGGAAAACAAAGACATTCCAGGCTTGAAGCGCGCCGATGCGCAGCGGGCTTGTCGAGCGTTGCGTAATTATGCCCGCGTTTTCCCCATCGGCCGGGCGCGGGCTTACCTGTGGCAGGGGGTGTGGGAGTGGCTCGAAGGGCGGCCCGGCCCGGCCAAAAAGTGGTGGGCCAAAAGTTTGCAGGCCGCCAAGAGGTTGGGCTTGCCCTACAGCGAAGGACTGATCCATTACGAAATCGGGCGGCGCTTGCCCCTGGCCGACCCGGAACGGGTGCGGTATCTGGCCCGCGCCTGCCGGATTTTATCTCGGCTGGGCGCAGCCCACGATTTGGAGCAAGCCAAGGAGGCGCTGCGATGTACGACGCCCAACTGAGCCTGCTCATCTCAACCGCTCTGGCCCGCCTGCAAAACGAGATGGTCCAGGCTGCGCCGGTCATGGCACAGCACGTGAGCCGCTGGATGGAGCATCTGGCCGGAAGCACCTCGCCGGAGAATTATTTCAAACACCCGCAGGCCTTTCCTTCGCTGTTACTACCCTGGTGGCTGGAAAAGAGCCTGGGGCAAGCGCCTGCTCTGGGCTTTCAGGCTGATCTGGTTTACTCGACCATCAACGGTTACTACGCCATTCGCCTGGCCGATAATTTGATGGACGGCCATGCTACGGTAGAATACCAATTACTGCCGGCCCTTAATTTTTTCCAGACCGAATTTCAGGCGGCTTACCAACCCTATTTTGCCGCCGGACATCCCTTTTGGGACTTTTTCCAGGCCACCTGGTTTCACTCCGCCGAGGTGACGCTGCAAGATGCGCTGCTGACCGAGATGGACGCCGTTCAGTTTGAGCAGATCGCCGCCCAAAAAACGTGCGCGGCCCAGATTCCGCTGGCGGCGGTGTGTCACCATTACGGGCGAACCGACCGGCTTGAGCCATGGTCCCGGCTGGTTGGCTTGCTCGGCTGCTGGCATCAATTTCTCAACGATCTGTTCGGCTGGCACCGAGATTACGAACGCCACACCACGACCTACTTTCTCTCCGAGGCCGAGCGCCGGCGCCGGCCCGACGAGCCGGTGCTGAGTTGGGTCGCCCGTGAAGGATTTGATTGGGGTATGGCGCAGGCGCAGGGTTGGATGTCGGCTTTGCAGGGGTTGGCTCAGGAGTTGGGGAGTTCGGAGTTGGTTTCTTATCTGGAAGCCCGCGAGACAATGCTGCAAAAACAGACTATAGAAGCGTCTGCGGGGCTGGCGGCTCTGGGGAAACTGGCATCAATCAGTCGGTAATCAGTACCTCAAATGGAACAGGAAATATCTATGAATGATGATCCTCACCCTCAGAATGAGCTTGATCCTGGCTGGTTTGCTATTTCACGATTTCGACCAGGCATGACTGATATTGACAGCCTCCTTGAACTAACTAAACACCCAAGTTGGGAAGTGCGATGGAACGCAGTCAGAGAGCTGAAATTTTTAGAGGATGCCCGAACATTGGATAGGCTGATTGATTTGTTCAAAAATGATCCGGTGGATAGTGTTCGTTTAATGGCGGCTCAAGCGATTGGGGTGTTATTTGAGAAAGGTGTCGAGGTGCCGTTCTACCGGGATGCTGATAAGTCCGGCGAGGAGATAAAAGTAAAAGTAGCCTTGGCACGATTAAAAGAATTGAAAGTGGATGTGTCGTCGCTCAAAGACAATGCCTATACTTTATTAATCCCCCACGAATTAAAGTCGCCAGAGTATGTAGAAATCGGTTATCTTATGGCTCAACTGGTAGATGTGCCCTTTCCACAAAGATACGCGCCGTTAACCGATGTTCCTTCATTAGTAGTACCACACCAGCGAAAACCTTGTGCTGAGTTTCGGGATAGCCATCCGCATGGATTAAAGTATCGCATCTATAACTCTAAACATAAGCAATGAAGTTGGGAATAGTTGAACTTGATGCTTGAAAAATATCCATCAATAAATGAGAACAATCATTATCTGGTCTAAAGATATTATACCTTCTCTCTTTACCTATGCTTTTCAAAAAGCAGGTTATGATATGACAGTTGATTGGATAGATAATATCGAGACTGGATTTAATAGTTGCGTTAAGTCTCCCCCTGATTTACTAATTGTAAAGCGTTCCCTTTACCAAAGAGATGATGGATTAGCTGTATGTCAAAAATTGCGCAATATTGAAACTTTACCTTATTTTCCTATCATCGTTGGCTATATTGATGTGGATGAAAACTGGGAAGATGCTTCTAAGCGAGTTTATCAGACCGGTGCAACTTTGTGCTTTGGACGGGTATCTAACGTTGGTAAAGTAGTAAGGCAAATTGCAGAAATACTTGAGTCCTCAGTCTCCGGTCCCCCGTCGAAAGGAGGGGAGGGTGTCACAAGAAACGCTGAACCTTGATCTATTCGCTCTCGGCCAAAAACACTTCCACACCTTCCTGGCCGAGTTCACCGCCTACGGCCTGCAGGCCGACCCCGGCCTGGAACTGCGCCGGGGCAGCGGCATGTTGTGTTATTACAGTCTGGATGACCGCCAGATTTATCTCTCGGTGCCAGATTTTAACCATCCAACCGGCAAGCTCCAGGCCCTCTTTTTGCGCTCGCTGCTGGGCTGCCAGAGCAACGAGGAATTGCTGCGCTTTTTCCAGTTGATGATTCCGCACGTGATTGCTCACGAAATGGCCCACCACTACCGTCATCGTTACGGGCTGTTTGGCGACAGCCTGTGGAATGAGGAGCAAATCGCCAACAAGCTGGCGGTGGCGGTAGTCAAACACCGGCTGGCTCCCGAAGAGAAAACCTACGCCAAGAACTTTTTGCGCCGGGCCATCGAAACCCTCTCGGCCAAGATGGCCGAAAAAAACATTGCCGTTGACTCTTACTACAGCGTGCTGCACGCCCTCAACGTGTCCGGCCAGATTGGGGTGGCCGATTTTGAGAATATCGAGATGATTCAAAAAGCCTTGGGCGTGGAGGCGGAGCGCATGCTGCCAGGCAGCGGTCAGCTTTCCGGAGAACTGGTGGAGCGCCTGGAACAGCGCGACGACCTGATCGAGACGATTGACGAGCAGTACGCCGCCGATCAAATCAAATACATTTACTATCACGTCGGCTGGCTGTACCTCGATTTGACCAGCCGTGAAACCGAATACGTGGATGAGTTTGCCCGGCTCTATCTGAACCTGGGGGTCGAATTATTACCCCTGATTGAGGGCGACGACAATCCCTCTGATGAGGCCGTGCTGGCCTGCTTCAAGGCTTACCAGGATACCAGCCCGCTCTCGCCGGTGGCCGGACGTTATTTTTACAAGCGCTACCGTTCGCTGCTGCTGGCCCGGCTGAACTCGGCGGAATTGGCCCTGACCGCCCAGACCGAACGGCTAAAACGCGAAGCCAGCCTGATTTTGGAAAACTGGAATGAGGGCCAGACCGACACCCTGGATTATTTGTCGCAGTTGGCCCCGCCGGCTCTGCGCCCGCTCTTTCCGCACCTGATTGGGACGCAGCTTGAGTCGCCTCTGGCCATGCCGGACAATTTACCCAGTGACACAGACCGCCGCTTGTGGCAGTATGTCATGCAACAGGCCCTGGACAAGGCCGCCGCCCATAGCCTGTACCGGCTGGAACTGCTGGATCAAACGGACATATACCGGCCTTTGCCCGCCGAACTCCTCCTCAAGCTGACCCACCTTTTCTGCCTGGCCCGCTTTGCCCCCGGCGAAGCGGTCATCTGGGAAAATGAGCGCAACGATGATGTCTATTTTCTGATCGAGGGTAAACTGGAGGTATGGATCACGCGGGATGAGCAGCCGGTCAAAATCGGCGTTATCCAACCCGGCGAAATCTTTGGCGAAATCGCCTTTTTCACCGCCGACCCGCGCTACGCCACCGTCCGCGCCGTCGAGCCTTCGCAATGTTTTGTGCTGACCGATACCGATTTGCAGTTGATGGCCTTTGAACACCCCACCATCTTGATGCAAATGGCCGGGGCCTTGGCCAAACGGCTGGCCGATATTTACAAAACCAGCCGGAAAGAGACGGTGTAACTTAATTTTGGAGTACCGTTAAGTGTGAAACGTGTTGCGTCTTGCGTAAAAACGGAACACGCAAGACGCAACACTATTATTTTAAAAATACCAAAATCAAATTAAAAGGAGAAACAAAAATGTCTGACGCCAATGATCTGCAACTTTTGGTAGGTAAAATCTTAACGGATGAGAAATTTGCCGAGGCGCTGGCCCAAAATCCGGAGCAGGCGCTAAAAGAGGTCGGCATTGACCCGAATATTGACCTGATTGAAGCCCTCAAAGGGGTGGATGCCGAGGCTTTGAAGGGGCTGGCCGCCGCCTTTGGCGAAAACCAGGCCGCTGTTTGAGTGTTACTACTCAAGCCCATGTCATTTCGAGACCGAAGAGCCTGCCCTGAGCGAAGTCGAAGGGTCGAGAAATCCCCAGGACGCAACATGTAAAAGTAACGTGTTAGGGATTTCTCCCTTCGGTCGAAATGACATGCCTGAACAGTTACGGCCTTTTTAATCATGAACTGGGCCGCTCCCTACCACATCAAACGCGACCAATACTGGCCGGAAGTCGAGCAGTTTTTCAGCTATCTGCCGCCGCAGTTGCTAAAGCAGGGGATGCTGCTGAAAAATAACCTGGCTACTTTCTACGCCGAGACCGGTCAATTCAAAGATATTCTCTGCCGCCGGCATGACCACCCGCTGCTGTACTGGCATTTGTGGCTGTTGGACGATTGGGCTTGTCCAGCTTCGACAGACCGCACCGAACTGGAGCGGCGGCTGTTCCTGGCGATGGTTTTCGCTTTTAGCGCCGTTTATACCCAGGACCTCATCCTTGATGGGGGCAGTAACTTTGATTCCCGATTTCAGTTTTTAGCCCAAACCCTTCACCGGCAGGCTGATAGCCAGTTGGCTCAGCTCTTCCCCGGCGGTTCTCCATTCTGGGATTACCCGCGGACATTCTGGCAGGAACGAGCCGAGTCAGTCCTAACCCCTGACCCCCAACCCCCAACCCCTAACCCCCGACCCCTGGCTTTCACCAAAATTTCCATCGTCGCCGTTGCTCTCAGTGCTGAACGAGAAGATCTGCTGCCTCAACTCGGCGCCATGCTCGACCGGCTCAACCTTGTGTTTCAAATCTTGCAGGATATTTCGACCCTGAAGCGAGATTTGAGCCAGGGGCGGCTCACCTATCCCATCTGGCGAACGGCGCAGGCGGCGGACCTGGACCCAGTGCATCTGCCCTCGCCAGAACAGGTATTGGGCGCGCTTGTTTTGACCGGCACGGTCGAGACCATTGGCCGGGAATGTCTGGCGGAGCTTGAGGCCAGCCGGGCTGTGGCCGAATCGCTGGAACTGCCGACTTTTTCCGCCTATCTGGACGGGCTGGCTGAGCAGGTAAACGAGGTGAGGGAATTATTCTCCCTCAGAGCCAGGCCCGTTACTACTCAGGCTCATGTCATTTCGAGCGACCCGCCAGGGGGAGCGAGAAATCCCCAGGACGCAACAATTAAAAGTAAGGAGTTGGGGATTTCTCCCTCCGGTCGAAATGACATGCCTGAGCAGTTACCCATGCCCAAAGACAGACCGGCCCAGTCTCCCCGTCGCCCCTTGTTTACGCCTTACGTGGATACGCTGCCCAAAGTCATCGAGATGGCCGAGGGCTATTTGCTGTCTGATCTCACCTTTCGGGAAAGCTGGGAAATTCAGCGGCGCGGTGTTTTTGGCGCAGCCGAAATGACGGCCAAAGCCTTCCCTATGGGCTTGATTGCCGAAATTCTCAGCCGGCACGGGCACGATATGGCCGCCCCGATCAACCACATCTTCGACACCCTCCAGGCAACCGGCTGGCGTTATTACGACCATCCCCATCTGCCGCCCGACGCTGATGACCTGGGTCTGGCCTTGCGGCTGTATTCCTTCTCAACTGAGCCGGAACGCCACCAGACGATGCTGCAAACTCCGCTGCGCTGGCTGGAAGCAAGCGTTAACGAGTCCGGTGAAATTCCAGTCTGGCTGACAGCCGGGGCCGAAGCTCAATCGGATTATCCCTTTCTGGCGCTGTGGGGCCAAAGTTGTGCGACCGTCGAGGCCAATGTACTGTTGGGCCTGCTGGCCTTCGATCCGGTGGGGTATTATGAACTGATTGAAAAATCGGTCAGACAGTGGTGCGAGCGGATTATCAGCCAGGGTTTGAGCGCCAACCGGCACTACGTGTCCCTCTATGCACTGTGGACGGCTTTTGAATTGCTGGCTCAACTTCACCGCCGCACCGGCCTGGCTGACATTCAGGCGCAGCTTGATTTAGCGGGGCAAACTCTGCTTGAGCAATTGTCCATCGAAGCCAACCGTCCCTATCTCACCCCCCAGGACGCCGCTTTTTTGAGCCTGGCTTGTCTCTGCCTCGAGCAAAGGAGTCCAAAGCTTGCTTTGGCAACTGAGGCAAGCGCTCTGTTTAAGCCGGAATGGACGGCTCTCCTCTGCAAATCTCAGCGTTACGACGGCAGTTGGGCCGCCGAACCTCTCTACGGAACGCCCACCCGCGGCGAACTGGCCGCCTGGTACAGCAGCCGCCCGGTGACAACGGCGTTTTGTTATCACGCCCTCCGTTTGATGACAACCAGAATCAGTAGATCCAATTTTTCACCGTAGCTGGCGCATCCCTATGCGTCAGCGGGCGGCATAGGGATGCCACCCTCCGTTCGATGACAACCAGAATTGTTGAGAAAGATAGAGAAATGGAGTAAAATTGAGCAGTCCGTTCGGCAAAGGCGCCGGGGGGAGTGCCAAACCAACGGGACAAAACGTATCAGATAACTTAACCAAAACTTGAGGAGGTTCTCATGTTAGTCAATGAACGTATGTCCCATCCTGTTATTACTGTTTCTCCAGATACGCCCATTATGGACGCGCTCAGATTGATGGAGAGCGAACATATCCGGCGAGCGCCCGTCGTCAAAGATGGCAAATTGGTCGGTATCGTGGCCCAAAAGGATTTGCTTAACGCTTCTCCATCCCCGGTTACCTCGCTCAGCGTGTGGGAGATCCACGATTTGGTCAGCAAGATCACCGTTAAACGGGTGATGACGCCGAAGGTGATCACGATTCAAGAGGATACCCCACTGGAGGAAGCGGCCCGGCTGATGGCAGATCATCGAATCGGGGGACTGCCGGTGCTTCACGGCGATAAGATAATCGGCATCATTACTGAAACCGATCTTTTCAAAGTCTTTCTCGAACTACTGGGGGCGCGTGAAAAAGGCGTGCGGCTGAGCATGCTGATGACAAACCAACCCGGCGAAATTGCCAAAGTGAGCCAGGCCATATTTGAGGTGGGGGGAAACATCGTAGCCCTGGGCGCTTTTGCCGGCGATGATCTGTCTACCTCCCTGGTAACGATGAAGGTAGTCGGCCCGTCGCAGGAACAATTAAAGACCACCATTGAGCCATTGGTGGTTCGCCTGAAAGATATTCGTACCTGCTGAGTCCGTGATCTAACCTTTCGGGTTGTACCCAAAGCGCTCCATTAGCCAGATGAAGAGGTAATCGCGGCCAAAGAGGAGGCAGCGAGCGGCGTAGTAGAGGCGGCGGTATAACGGACTGCGCTGGACCGGGTCGTAATCCACCAGTAACAGGCCACGCGGTGGGGCAGCGGTGAACATCAAGTTGTGGGAGCGTAATAGGGTACGCTGGAAGAAAAAACACCACAGCCGCCAGGGTAACATAAACCAGCGGTTGAGGCGCTGGCGTTCTGCCGGGCTGGAATGGGTGCGGCCATACAGGTCGGGCATCTGGCCGGCGTGGCGGTAAAAGTTCAGCGCCCGGCGGATTAACTGGCGCAGTTGGGCAGCCAGGTGGCGGCGTTCCTCGGTGCTCAGGTCGGCATAATCTACCTGGGCCAACGGGCTGGCCTGGCGCAGATAGGGCTGCACCGCCACAAGCTGGGCCTGCCCGCTGCTGTTACGGGCAATCAGATAGTAAGTCGGCAAACTGTGTTCCGGGCCTATAGCGCCGGCAAATGCTTCGGCTACGGCTCGCCGGGCTTGAGCCTGCGGAAACAAAGCCTCCGGCTCGCTGGGGCTGTCGCATTTAACCTTGACCACAAAACGCCGGTCGTCGGTGGTGTAAACTTCGGTTTCGTTGCCCCCGCCAATCCGTTCCAAGTGCAGGTCGGTATCGAGCGGGGCAAATAAAGTATCCGCGTATAGGGCTGTCACGCTTTATCTCCTTGAGAGGCGATGAGTTGTGAGGCGGGGAGGCGAAGAACTGCCTCCCCTTATTGTTCACTCTCAAGAATCTATACGCAGGTAGGGGTTGCAAGTTGCATCAAGCAGTCCCAATAAGGTAAATTATTTTTCGGCATGTTTTGAGATATTTTTTGCTGTTAGGTTTGAATCAAAGGGGGGCTTTATGAAGAAAATTGTCACCTGGGTGGGGATTAGCCTGGGGATTCTCATTATCCTAATTGGAGCGCTGGTGGGGGGAATGCATCTGCTGGGGCGTTCGCGGCTGGCTCAAGCGCCGGCAGTGATCGTGCAGGCCATTGACCTTCCCAGCGACCAAGCAGCGTTGAATCGCGGTGCGCACATCGCTAATGCCATTAGCCTTTGTACAGACTGTCACGGCCAAAGTCTGGAAGGGGCAGTATTCATGGATGAACCGCCAATTGGCCGGGTAATTGCCCCTAATCTGACCGGCGGTCAGGGCGGCATTGGTGGGGCCTATACGGATGAGGATTGGATTCGGGCTATTCGACATGGCGTAGGTGGGGATGGCCGCACACTAGCCATCATGCCGTCCAATGCGTTTGCCCATTTAAGTGATAACGACCTGGGTGCGTTGGTTGCCTATTTGAAGAGTGTGCCGCCGGTAGATAATGAACTCCCAGATCGGGAGATCATCTTTCCGGGAACCATCTTTATGGGGGTACTGGGTTACGGGGAGCTGCCGGTATCACTGATTGATCACAATACGGTGCAAACAGTGAATGGTCCGGCCCCCGGCGATGCCGCTGCCCTAGGCGAGTATCTAAGCCACATTGGCGGCTGCACTGAATGTCACGGGGCGCAGTTAGCTGGGCGGGTAGAGGAAAATGGACCGCCGCCTGGACCTAACCTGACCACCGCGGGCGAATTGGGCAACTGGAATGAAGCTGATTTTATCAACACACTTCGGACAGGCACCACCCCGGAAGGTAAGAACCTTGATCCCGAAATGATGCCGTGGCCCTGGTTTGCCACCATGAGCGACGAGGAGTTGCAGGCCCTCTGGCTATATCTGCAATCACTACCGCCGCGAAATTTGGGAGATAATGGCTAATTCGTTTCAAGACCTGGCTCGCCGGTAAAAGAAAACCCCACCGATGGCAGCGCCCAGGAGCAGACCCAGCGGCAGAAAGCAAAAGCCGACTACAAAGCCGCAGTAGCCCTCAAAGCAGGAAATGTCAAATAGTTCCACACTCAGAACGCCGAGCAAAATACCGGCCACCGCGCCGGCTATTGCGCCCAGCGCTGCTCCGCCCAGAGGCAGCAACCAGCGTTTCATCAGTAGGCCCCCAGTTGGCGCAGCCGCTCATCGCTGATGCCAAAATAGTGGGCAATCTCGTGTTTTACCGTTTGCTGCACTTCGGCCACCACTTCCTCCGGAGTATCACAGCTTTCGGCAAAACTGAGCCGGTAAAGGGTAATCGTATCGGGCAAGGCCATATTGTAATCGCCGGTGCGCTCGATTAAAGGGATACCCTGATACAGCCCCAAAAGTAACTCATCCGGCTCCAGGCCCACCTCTTCCAGTTCTGCCGGGGTGGGCCGGTCGGCAATCAGCACCTCGATATTTTCCAGTTTAGCTCTAAAAAACTCCGGCAGTTCATCCAATGCCTGGACAACCAGGGCTTCAAATGTTTTGGCGCTGAGTTTGATCGGCATACCTAACTCTCCTGAAAATGATCCACAGATTTCGCAGATAAAAATTAAAAATCTGTCGTGTTCGCTAAGGTGTTGTACAAACGGCTCGACCATAATAGCAGCCCGCCCGGTGATAAATCTGTCTATTTCGGCTTATATGGCACTCTGACAAAGGTTATTATCTTGCTGTTCATTAAAAAAGGCAAAGTTATTTTGACCCCTTGACGAAGTTCACTTATTCTGCTACAATTGCTGGTATACTCTTGGGTATACCAAAGAGATACCAGCAGGTCTATTTTTGGAGGGGGAGGCCAGGTTAAGCGACCATAATGGCTACAGAAACAGACCTTAAACGCCTCGCAGAGCCAAAGCCAGTATACGTTCAGGTTGTCGAGCATATCCAGCACTCCATTGAAAAAGGGGAGCTGCTGCCGGGTGATCAACTGCTGCCGGAGCGTGAACTGGCCGAGAAGTTCCAGGTCAGCCGGACCTCGATGCGGAAGGCGCTGGCGGTACTGGCTGGCATGGGGGTCATCGAAGTAAGCCCGCGCGACGGGGCTTATGTGCGGCGGCGCAGTTTGACCGGGGTAGTCGAGCCGCTGACTCAGGTACTGTTCCGCGAGCGGGCCAATGTGTCGCATCTGTTTGAAGTCCGCCAGATTATCGAGATTCAAGCGGTTCGGCTGGCGGCAGAGCGCCGCACCGAAGCCGACCTGCAACAGCTGCACGAGTTAAACCGGCAATTTGAAAGTGATTTGCGCCAGGGCTTTCTGGCCGGACAATCAAACACCCGTTTCCACCTGGCTATTGTCGAGATGGCCAAGAATCCCCCCTTGACCGAGATTTTTAGCCCCGTTCTAACCGCAACCATGGAAGTTTATGCGCTGTCGCGCCAGCGCAGTTTGTACAACACCCACAACCTGCTTCAGTTTGCCGACGAGCACGAGTGGATCATTAACGCCATTGCCCAACAAAAGCCCGATCTGGCCGCTCAATTATTGGCCAAACATATTGATGACGCCCGGCGGCGGGTGGAGGTGGAAGAGGATCATCATTAGTTGCCAGTGGACAGTTATCAGTAACCAGTAATCAGTGATGAGTAAACAGTCTGACTACTGACTACTGATTACTGTTCACTATTTACAGGAGTGTCCAATGCTGCAAGATTTATCAACGGAGAGAATGTACCAAATTTTAACGCCAGAAGGCCGGGTGGTAGGGGAGCTGCCCGATCTGCCAGCCGAGCAGCTTGTGAGTTGGTACCGCTGGATGATCTTCGGGCGGGTTTTTTCTGACCGCCTGGTAGCCCTCCAGCGCCAGGGCCGCATGGGAACCTTTACCCCGCTCAACGGGCAAGAAGCGGCTTCATTGGGTCTCGCGGCGCCCCTCCAGCCCAAAGATTGGCTGGCGGCGTCGTACCGCGAGACCCTTTCTTATTTAGTCAGGGGCGTCTCGCCCCTGGCGATTATGGAGTGGTATCGCGGTTACATTACCCAGCGCTTCTCACGCGAGAAGCATTGTTTACCCCTCCAGGTGGTGCTGGCGGCCCAAACGCTGCATGGGGTAGGCATCGCTATGGCGCTCAAGTACGAGGGCAAGCCTGAGGTGGCCGTGACCGTTTGCGGCGATGGCGCGACCTCTGAACCCGATTTCAACGACGCGCTCAATTTTGCCGGCGTTTTCAAAGCCCCTATCGTTTTTATTGTGCAAAATAACGGCTGGGCCATCTCAGTACCCAGGCAACGCCAAACGGCGGTAGAACACATTGCTTGCCGGGGGGTTGGCTTTGGGCTGCCGGGTTGCGTGGTTGACGGCAACGACCTCCTGGCCGTCTATCGAGTGGTCGCCGACGCCGTTGCCCGCGCCCGCGCCGGTGATGGGCCGACCCTGATCGAAGCCATCACCTATCGCATGGGTGCTCACAGTACCGCCGACGATCCAAACAAATATCGTTCCCAGGCCGAACTGCAAGCCTGGGCCAAGCGCGACCCCATTGCCCGTTTCCGCAAGTTTCTGCTGGATCGCTTTATTTTGGATGAGCGGGATGACGGGCGTATGTGTGAAGAAGTGAAAGCCGAAATTCAGGAAATCGTTGAAACCTACGAAGCCCTGCCGCCGCAGAACCCGGCTCAGCTTTTTGAGGTACTTTACGCCGACATGCCGCCGCAACTTCAACGGCAGCGTCTGGATATGGTTGCAGCCAGTTAAGAGATTGGTCTCTCAAGTAAAAAGGGGGGTAATCATGTCAAACTGGACGATGGCTCAAGCTATCAACAATACGCTGGCTTTAGAATTGGAACAGGACTCGCGTTTGCTGGTTTTTGGCATAGATGTGGGCAAGAACGGGGGAGTTTTTCGTGTAACGGATGGCTTACAGGCTCGTTTTGGGGAGAATCGGGTTTTCGATACGCCTCTCTCTGAGGCGGGCATTGTTGGAACAGCTATCGGTATGGCCCTGTATGGCTTGCATCCCGTGGCCGAGTTGCAATTTGCCGGTTTTAGCTACCTGGCGTTTAATCAGCTTGCTTCGCAGGCGGCTCGCTTGCGGACGCGCTCCGGCGGCACGTTCAATGTACCCTTGGTGGTCCGCGCTCCATTTGGCGGCGGAGTACGCACGCCGGAACTCCACTCCGATAATGTCGAAGCGTTTTATATGCACGTCCAGGGGCTAAAGGTGGTCATTCCATCCAATCCCTACGATGCCAAGGGCTTGCTGCACGCCGCCATTGCCGACCCCGACCCGGTGCTGTTTCTGGAACATATGAAACTCTATCGCTCCTTCCGCCAGGAGACGCCGCCCGAACGCTATACCGTGCCGCTGGGCCAGGCGGCGGTGGTACGGGAAGGCCAGGATGTGAGCGTGATAGCTTACGGGGCGATGGTTGGGGTGGCGCTGGAAGCGGCGGCTCAAGTCGAACAGGCCGACGGGGCAACAGTTGAGGTAATTGACCTGCGGACGATTGCGCCGATGGATGAGGAGACGATTGTTGCTTCGGTCAACAAAACCGGCCGGGCTGTGATTGTGCATGAAGCGGCGCGAACCGGCGGTGTGGGGGCCGAGGTGAGCGCAGTAATCAGCGAGCGTTGTTTATACTCCCTACTCAAGCCCATCGAGCGCGTGACCAGCCCCGATACCGCCTATCCTGTGCCGATGGTTGAAGACCTCTTGCTGCCTTCCCCGGCACGAGTGGTCAAGGCCATCCGCCGAACTTTGGAACCGTAGGCAATTGTGAATAGTGAGTTGTGAATGACTAATTGTTAATTGACTCTACCTCATTCACAATTCACAATTGACTATTGACAATTCGCAATTTTTGAGGTGCTGCTGTGTACGAATTCAAATTACCCGATGTGGGCGAGGGGATTCATGAGGCTGAGATTTTGGCCTGGTTGGTCAAGGCCGGGGATACGGTCAAAAGAGATCAGCCGATTTTGGAGATTCAAACCGATAAGGCGGTGGTAGAGATACCATCGCCGGTCAGCGGGACGATTGCCGAAATTCGAGCTGAACCGGGCCAGGTAGTCACCGTCGGCCAGGTACTGGTGGTGATTGAGGCGGAAGGAGCAACAGAGAAACCAAAAACGGTTGCGCACACCGCCGTGTCCACCCCGACTGGCTCGCCCCAGCGAGTGCTGGCCGCTCCCGCCGTGCGCAAACTGGCCCTGGAGTTGGGGATTGACCTGACCCAGGTGGCCGGGTCCGGGCCGGCCGGGCGGGTTCTGCCCAGCGATGTGCGGAAGGCCGCGGAACAGCCTCAAACGCCGCCCCAAGAAATAACCCAACCTGCACCCTCACCAGAAAATGGCAAAGGATCAGAAAGGGCGACGACCCCGACGACATTACCGACTGCCCCGATTCGACCGCAACCGGACCAGGAAACGGTTGAGGAGGAAGCGCTGCATGGGCTGCGCCGGCGCATCGCCGAGCGGATGGAGCAAGCCTGGCAGATACCCCACGTCACCACCTTCGACGAGGTGGACGTAACCAACCTGATTGCCTTGCGCCGCCATCTCCAGCCGGAAGCAGAGCGGCGGGGCGTCCGGCTGACCTATTTGCCCTTTATCATCAAAGCAACCATCCAGACATTAAAGGAATTTCCCTATTTCAACGCCAGTTTGGATATGGCTAATCAAAAGATTTTATTGCGCCGTTACTACCATATCGGTGTGGCTACAGCGGTACCAGAAGGGCTGCTGGTGCCGGTCATCCGGCATGCGGACCAGCAGAATTTGTTACAATTGGCCGGAGAATTGAGCCGCCTGACCGAAGCCGCCCGCCAGCGCGCATTGAGTCTGGCCGAATTGTCGGGCAGCACCTTTACCATTACCAACTTTGGCAGTTTTGGGGCGCAACAGGGAACCCCCATTATTAACCCGCCAGAGGTGGCTATTCTTGGCTGCGGCCGGATTGAAGAAAAGCCGGTGGTGCGAGAGGGTCAAATTGTCGCACGAGCTATGCTGCCTCTGGCCCTTAGTTTTGATCATCGCTTGATTGACGGGGCTACAGCCGGTAGTTTCCTCAACCGGCTAAAAATGCTGCTGGCTGATCCCAATCTGCTCTGGCTGGAATTGATTTAGTAAAGAAAACTCCCCGGCAAAACACCGGGGAGTTTTTAGATAGAGTTCAAAAAGTTGTTTTATCCCGCCTTAAAAACGAGAGTAAGAAGAGGGCGTGGTGGTCTCGTCAAAGCGATCATTCCAGCCCTGGCTGCGCCAGTTTTCACGGTGGGCATCTACTTCGACCGCGTCAGAATTGCGCATGATTGCTTCGGCGGTAGCGGCGCGGATGACATCCGCGCTAACCGTTACCAGTACTCCACCCCGTTTTACCCCTTCGGCGTAAAAGTGGGCGTCTTCTTCGGGAATACCCAGATCAACTAACGCCGCCACAACCCCACCAGTCACGGCTCCGGTCACGGCTCCCACCGTAGCCCCGGCAGCGGCTGAGGTGAGAGCTGTAGCCAGACTACCAACAGCAATAGCCGGACCAATCCCAGGGATCGCCAGAGCGCCGATACCCATCAACAGACCGGTCAGCCCCCAACAACAGCCCCGCCCGCAGCACCCACACCAGCGCCTTCAGCCGGACCGACATCACCGGTTCGATCGGTGTAAGTTTCACTGATATTGTCCCGGTCAAGCACCGTCTCCTGAGCCAGGATGCTAAAATCCGCGTTTGTAAAACCAGCATCTCTTAAAGCA
Source organism: Anaerolineales bacterium (assembly GCA_015075405.1). Lineage (GTDB taxonomy): Bacteria > Chloroflexota > Anaerolineae > 4572-78 > J111 > DSQQ01. Next base: position 1,481,384 of record JABTUK010000004.1, on the reverse strand, counting down.
TTAACCGCCCGATCGGCATCATAAGTATCTCGGAATAAACCAACAACTGTTTTCATTTTTTATCTCCTTTTAGATATTGATGAACCGCCTTTTGTAGCGTTTTCTCTCCTCCATAATATCGGGTTTCTCAACTCAGGACTATACTAAATTGAGTGATATTGGTTTTGAATTAGAGCTATTTTTCAGTAGCTCGATTGGCTTAGTACTGCCCCGATCGTCAGATGTGCGCAATGCTCAAGAGGTTTTGAGGCTTTAATATGTCGTATAACTGGTATTATACGACGTATAATATCCAAAGAGAAAAAGGTTGTCAAACTTCTCTCCAGGTGTACACTTGTAGGAAATCGAAGTTAGTGAGACTGTGACCGAAGTTAGTGAGACTGGTGATCGAAATGAGTGAGACTACTCTAAACGAACTTAATGAGACTGGTCTAAACTTCCTGATTTGATTGAAGTTAGTGAGACTGCCCTAAATCGGATAAGAAATTAACGGTAATATCTTATAGTTTGAGACTCTGATACTATACGAAAAATCAAAACGCCAAAAGCAAAAATTTCAGCGATAGTTCATCTTAACTTCGCCTCCTTCCGCCAGAAGGGCGCTCAACCAATTGGGGTCTGTCCATTTTCGCAGGGGGAGATCCCTTTCATTTCAAGGCGGTGGCAAAGAGAAGAAGCGTCGGTTTGGCTGCCCGGCCTGCTGTTTCTGAGGGGAAATGCAAGAGACTTAACGGTAGTTGAGTCTCAAGAACAGCAGTACCAACGTTAAAACCAGCGTCAGTTACGATGCCGCCGGCAACCGGCTCAGCGTCACCGACGCAAGCGGTCACAAAACCACCTTTGCCTATGACTCGCTTTACCGCTTGGTGGCGAGCACCAATGCCGAGAATCAAACCCGGCACATTACTTATGATGCGCTGGGCAATAATTGGAACAACGGCCAATTTGGCTACAATTACGACAATACCAACCGGCTGGAAGTGGTCAACGGACAGAGCTATAGCTTCGATGCCAATGATAACTTGTTAAGGGCCGGGGCGATGACCAATACCTTTGATGCCGCCAATCGCCTGGTCTCAGCCCAACAATTGACGACCACCCTTCAACCCATTTATAATGGTGTTGGCGACCGGGTGGGACAGACAGTAGAAGCGTTGACGACTCACTTTATCCTTGATGTGGGTGGTATGACGTTTATTTTAACCGATTTTCACCACAGAGTTGCAGAGGTTTTTCATTTTTCTGATTACTGACAACTGATTACTCTCTTCAGCGGAGGATTGTGGCCATGCCCAGAATAAAAATCAGCGGAGATGTCGAAAGAAAGGAAGCGGTTACCTGGCAGCAGACCATTGTAGACCGCATCCGGGCCGGCAAAGTGGTGCCGGTTATCAGCCACAGCGTTGACCACAACCTGGTTTTGGACGGGCATACCTCTCTCGTTGCCGCTTACGCCGACTACATCCAATACCCCCTACCTGATAAACCTGATTTGCCTCAAATCACCCAATTCAAAGGCATCACCGACGAAAGTATCACCGATGCCTGGGCGCTCAAAATGGACTACATCAATTTTATCAAAAATCGTCTGTTTGACCTGGCCGAGGCGGCGGGCGCATCCGAGGAAACCCTGGCCGAAATCGAAGAAGCTTTTGACGATGTGACCTTCTCCAATTTTTCGGGCCGATTGGGATATCCTCGCTTTGACGATGGCCCGGCCAATCCGCTCCTCAACCTGGCCGAATTTCCCCTGCCCATCTACCTGACCACCAGCTATCACGATTTTATCGAGGTGGCGCTGAAACGGGCCGGCAAAGAACCGCGCACCGAAATCTGCCGCTGGCACAAGGGCCTGGAAAGCGTCCCTTCTGTTTTTGAGAGCGATTATCAGCCCAGCAAAGAAGCGCCGTTGGTCTATCATCTGCACGGCTTCGACGCTTACCCCGAGTCGTTAGTTTTGACCGAAAACGATTACCTGGAGTTTCTGGTAGCTATTTCTCAAGAGATGGGCCGCGGCACCGACCCCATTCCCCGGCGAGTACGCCAGGCCATGGCCGACTCGTCGTTGATTTTATTGGGCTATAAACTGCCCAGTTGGGAATTCAAAGTGCTTTTTTGGGGACTGATCAAACCCCGGCCGTTGCAGCACACCAGCGTCTCCATTCAACTGGCCCCCAATGAAGCCGAAAGACAATACCTGCAAGAGTACCTGCGCCGCGAGGCCAAGTTTGAAGTCTACTGGGGCGAGATTGAGCAGTTTATTGCGGAATTGCGGCAGGCGCTGGAGTAATTGTGAATGGTGAATTGTGAATAGCGTCCGCGTCAAAGAGATGAAGTAGAAGGTAGGTTCTCTAGCGAAGAAGTACGACGGATGTTTGATGGCGAGCCATAAACCTTGAACCAACTCGAAACAACCCGAACCGCAGCCACCACCCATCGCCTTGCCCGCGCAGCCTCGCTGGTGATGGTCTTGTTTTTGGCCAGCCGGGCCTTGGGGCTACTGCGCGAGGTGGTCATTGCCCGCCAATTCGGGACCAGCGCCGAGATGGACGCCTACCTGGCCGCCTTTCGCCTGCCCGATTTTCTGTTTTACGTGGTCGCGGGCGGAGCACTCGGCTCGGCCTTTATCCCTATTTTTACCGGCTATCTGGCCCGCGAGGACTTGCCCGGCGCGTGGCGGCTGGCCTCAGCGGTCATCAATTGGGTTGCCCTCTTTTTGACCGGCCTGGGCGGGCTGGCCGCCCTATTTGCCCCCTGGATTGTCCAACGCTTTTTTGCCGACTTTTCCCCGGCCCAACAAACCCTGACCGTCGAGTTGATGCGCTGGATGCTCATCTCGACCGTCATTTTTGGGGTCAGTGGGGTGGTTATGGGCATTCTCAACGCCCACCAGCACTTTTTTCTGCCGGCCCTGGCCCCGGTGATTTACAACCTGGCCATTATTCTGAGCGCATGGCTGCTCGGCCCGCTGTGGGGCGTGCGCGGCCTGGCGGCGGGAGTGGTGGCCGGCGCGGCCAGCCATTTGCTGGTGCAGTTGCCCGGCCTGCTCTCCGGCGAGCGGCTGCGCTACCAACCCGTCCTGGCCTGGCGCGACCCCAGCCTGCGCGAAGTCGCCCGGCTGATGGGGCCGCGGGTGTTGGGACTGGCCGCGGTGCAGTTGAACTTTGTGGTCAACGCGGTGCTGGCCGCCGGCCTGACCGCCGGCAGTTTGACCGCGCTGAATTACGGTTGGATTATCATGCTGCTCCCCCAGGGCATTATCGCCCAGGCGGTGGCGACGGCCCTCTTTCCTACTCTGGCTGCCCTGGCCGCCACCGAGCAATGGGCCGAACTGCGCCGGATTTTTGCCGTGACCCTGCGCAGCCTGCTCTTTTTAACCCTACCCGCCGCCGCCGGCCTGCTGGTATTGAGCGAGCCGCTGGTACGCCTGCTGTTGGAGCGGGGCAAATTCGACCCTGCCGCAACCACAGCCACAGCCTGGGCCTTGAGCTTTTTTGCCCTGGGGCTGACCGGCCACGCCGTAGTCGAGATTGCCACCCGCGCTTTTTATGCCCTCAAAAATACCAAAACCCCGGTCGCCGTCGGCGTGGCGGCAATGGCGGTCAATATTGGCTTGAGTTGGTTGTTACTCCGCCTCTTTGCCGGGTGGGGCTGGCCGCCGCACGGCGGGCTGGCTCTGGCCAACTCCATTGCGGTAACGCTGGAGATGATCGCCTTGCTGGCCCTGCTCCGCCCCCAAATGGGCGGGCTGGCCGAAGGGGGGCTGGTGGGGGCGGTCGCCAAAATGGGCCTGGCTACAGCAGGTATGGCCCTGGCGCTGGCGCTGCTGCTGCCATTTTTACCCCCGGCTCCGGGCTGGCTTGGCGGAGTAATAGGGGTAGGGGTTGGCAGTTTGGTTTATCTCGGTCTGGTTTACGTTTTGAGGATTGATGAACTCAAGACAATCAGTCGAAATTTATTGAGGCGGAATTAATTTCACTCGTTTCTTGACGACAAGTAAGCCCGGTTATCGCCCTTATGTTCCGGTTTCAGGTTCAAGATTGATCGTCAAAACGGGGGCGCTGCCATCAGGGATGCAGTTCGTCCGCAGAGCGGGCCTGGTCTGGCCGGCGCTCAGCGTTACTACGACGTTGCCGGTAATACTTTCCAGCGACGGCGGTACGGCAATAACGATGGCTCCAGTAGCACCGGTTTTGAGCAGGGGCGGGGTTAAATAATTAGACAAAAAAGTTGCCTCGGCGATGAAAAATAAGCCTAAAATCATCGCCAGGCACACGGCCTGGAAAAACAGTTTGCTCAACTCAGGGGTGAAAAAGCGCGCTTTTTCACCCCTTTTTGTTGGGCTTATTGTTTTGCCAAGAAGGATTTTACAAAGTGGGTTCTCCATCCGTTGGCTCCGGGTTTGATTTTTTGGTCCGGCGGCGCTTCGGAGCAGGTTTTTCAGCGCTGGGATCACCTTCGGTTTCAGGGGCGTCTGCCGGTGTAAATTCGACAGATTCCGGCGACGACTCCTCGCTGGCCGGCGCTTCCTGGGCCGCCGCATCGGCCTCGGCCAGGGCGGCGTCAATTCTGGCCCGTAATTCGGCTTCCTGCCGTTCCAGCGACGCAAGCAGGTCAGATGGAGGCCGGCTGCTTCCACCGGCCGGGGATGGCGCAGAAGTTCCCCCCCCGGCAAAGGCGAAAGCAGGCGGCGGATAAGGCTGGGTGCCAAAGCGGGTCAGGATGACCGCGCCCAGCCCGGTCAGGGAGACAATGATACCCAACAATCCACCCAACAGGCTCAACAGGCCGCCGATACAGGGAATCTGGCCGATGATGGGCATAATCGCTACGGTTGTCAGCGCGGTAACGCCGACCAGGGTTGAGACGACGTGGTTAGGATAAGGCCGTCCGCTGGCAACTAGCAGCCGCTCGCCGATAACCTGGCCGGCCACAATCCAGCCAAACAGGGTAGCAATGGCCAGCAGAATAAAACCCAATATCGGGATAAAGGCCAGGCAGATGGTGATGGCCAAAACGCCGCCCACCACCCCGGCAATGAGCCAGGTCAACAAGCCTACGCCAAAGCTGAAAGGAGCCGAGCGGGTGAATGTGTCGCCGACAGTTTTCATCTGTTCCGGCATAAAAGCGGCCACCAGCCAACCAATCACCGCCAGTGAAAGCAAGACGGCTATATCTTCAACCACGCTTTTGAAGAAACTGAAGATGCCGTGGCCCCAGTCAGAGAAATCATTATCATTATCAAAGCGAGGCGCTACCGGCGGAACCGGCGGCGTGGGCGCATCGGGGGCCGCGGAGGGGATTGGCGGGATGGTGAAACCTTCGCCCTCGCCAAAGCCAAAACGATTCAGGCTCTGCACATCCCCTTCCACCGTCGCGCCTTCGGCTACTTCGGCCTCACCGCCGAGTATGCCAATATCCCCTTCGACCACGGCCGTTTTGCCCAGCTTGATATTGCCGCCAATCATGCCAATATCGCCGGTGACAGTCCCATCAATCGTGGCATTGCCGCCAAAAACAACCAGGTCGCCGTCAATCTGGCTGGAAGCGGGCATGGTCACATTGCCGCCAAAAACAACCACATCGCCGTTGATTTCTTCCTCGGCCTTCAAAATTAGATTTTCGCCAAAAACAACCTGGTCACCGTTTGGCCCCTGGGCCAGAGCGGGAGAAACCCAGGTAAAGGCCAGGAGTAAAGGTAAGATTAGAATTATCCCTACACTCAAAAGTTTGTTTTTCATCGCTGTCTCCATATCGCTATAGGTAGTTCCAAGTCGTGTTACGTCTTACGTGTATCTTACGCAAGACGCAACACGAATATTGAGTAATTATTTTCTTGGAGTTGCCTTAAATCAGCAACTCAACCGAAGTTGCGACCGGCCGGTTCACATACTTCAGCACGCGCAGCCACAGCCAGGCCAGGCCCAGGGCCGCCAAGACACAGCCCCAAAAAAGCGGCTGGCTCATGGTAATCAAGCTGACTTTCACAAACAGCCCCGCCAGATTAAGCCAGACACCCAGCGTGTTGGCTAACTGGATGAGGCCCACCAGCCCGCTGTAGAAAATCGCTCCATCCAGCCAGCCGGCCCCACTGCTGACCAGGGCGCTCACGGCCAGCCCACCGATGATAAATAAAAATAACGCGCCCAGCAGCAGCACCCCAAATCCCCACCACAGGTGTCCCCCGTTACGAACCTGGTGGTAAGCCAAACGCACTTCAAAGCGAGTGGTGAACCCCGGCGGGGGTCCGACCATTATTTTTGACCCGCCCCGCAACAGCGTTTCGACCCGTTGTAAGGCCTGGTAGGTCTGCTGGCAGGTGGGACAGCCGGCCAGATGCGCTTGTAGTTCGGTAATTTCGGGGGCGCTCAGTTCATTTTCAAGCCAGAGCGACAGCTTTTCGGTGAAGGTTTCGTGGTTCATAGGTTTGTCTCCATCGCCTCATAATGGGCAGCCATCATTTGTTTGGCCCGGAACAGGCGGCTTTTAACCGCGCTGACCGTTGTATTGAGGGCTTCGGCAATCTCGTCGTAAGAAAGCTCGTGCCAGTAGCGCAGAATAGTCGCCGCCCGGTAATCGGGGGGGAGGTTGTTGAGCAGCCGGTGCAGGGTGTTGTGTGCTTCACGGCTCAGGGTGGCGGCCTCCGGCTGCGGTTCCGGGTTAGAGAGCGTATGTTGCTCCAACACCGGCAGTTCATCCCAGTCAACCATTTGATAGCGGCGCTGGCGCAAGCGGTCAATACAGTAATGCGAAGCAATCGAGAAGAGCCAGGATGAGAATTTGCGGTTGGGATTGTAAGTATCCAGTTTGGTGTAAGCCCGCAGAAAAGTTTCCTGGGCCGCATCTTCCGCCTCGGTCACATCGCCCCCCAGCATGCGGTAACACAAGTTGTAAACCGGCCGCTGGTAAACTTCGACCAGTCGCATAAAGGCCGGGCGGTCGCCGCGTTGGGCCGCCATAGCCCAACTTTGTTCCTGGGCCTGCGCTTCAGGCGTAATCGCCCTGGCCCTCGGTTGTTCCGTCGCCACAGGAGTCATTGTTATATTCCAACCAAACATTAACGCGTTAACCATTATGCAGTTGAATTTCCCCTTTTGGTGTCTGCATAAGGCAATACGGATTATAGGTAAAAAAGTTGCAGAGGGGGAATTTATCACCCCTTGACATTTTTCAAAAAGCGTGGTATATAGTTGCTACAACAACCAATTTTATTGGTCGAAAATTATGACGCATTTTACCTTAGACGAATCGTTAGGCTATCTTATCAATCGAACCGCCCGCCGCTTGAAACATGAGCTTGATCAGGTCTTCAAAGCGAATGGGTATGATATTACTCCGGAACAGTGGACGCTTTTGAACCGGCTGTGGCAGCAAGAAGGGCTGTCGCAGGTGGAACTGGCCGAGCAAACCTTCAAAGATAAGCCCAATGTCACCCGCATTTTGGATATTCTGGAAAGAAAACTGTTGCTTTTTCGGCAAAAAGATGAAAACGATCGGCGCGCCTTTAAGGTTTATCTCACCGAGGCGGGCCGGGAGTTGAAAGAAAAACTCATTCCACTCGCGCTTGAGGTTTTGGAAAGGGGGCAAAAAGATTTGACCGATGACGACATCGCCTTTTTACAGGAAAAATTGAATACTATCTATCACAATTTTGAATAAAAAATTTTTTACCATATAGTTGTTATATTAACTATAGTTATAACAATCATATTAGGGGATTAAATGAAAACTCGGATCCATAGTATCATAGGATTTTTAGCCACAGTTTTGATCGCCACTTTTTTTCTAGCGTCGGTGGTGGTGGAACTGGTAGGGAATGAAGCAGAGATAGCCCTGGTGAAACAGATGATTGTTTACGGGTTGTGGGTGCTGGTTCCAGCTATGGCGATTACCGGCCTGAGTGGCAGAGCCATAACCGGCCTGCGCCAGGGGCGTCTGATCCAGACCAAAATGCGGCGAATGAAACTGATTGCGCTCAACGGATTATTGATTCTACTGCCATGCGCCCTCGTTTTGAACTATCGGGCGGCGGCAGGCAGCTTTGACCTTACCTTTTATCTACTGCAAGGGGTTGAATTGGCAGCCGGGGCGGTCAATATTGGGTTGATGGGGCTGAATATTCGGGATGGGTTACGGCTCACCGGCCGGCTGGGTAAGAAAAAAAGGCCAATGATGAGCCAACAATAACAGGGGATGGATACCTAAAAATTACAGTCCATTCAAAGAGAGGATCAAATGTTTCGAGGATTAAAGCTGTTTCTTACAGCCCTGATCATCTTGAATGCCTACTTCTTCATCCTGCCGGCCGAGAAAGCCGCCACCGAGCTAGCCCAACATTCCCTGGCTCAAGGCCAGCTCTCACTGGGCTATGAAGCTGCTTATATCAGGGAATCAATCTTTGGGGCGATAAATGTTATTTTAATCATCGCCGCGGCGGTAGTCGGGGTGTGGAAATTTGGGGTCAGGCGCCGCCAGGGACTAGCGCCTATGGGACATCTGTAGCATTTATAGAAGCAAGTTCTCGCTCAATTTCAAGTTCAAGCTCATCAAGCGAGATTTTGTTTTTGCCCGCCGATCGCTCATCTAAAAATTGTTGAAAAGATTTGCTGGTACGAAGAGCGTCCACCTCTCGTTCAAAATCATCGGCTTCGGATAATAGAAATTCTTGCCCTTCTGCCGTAAGCAGCAAAATTGGCTCGTTTTGGGCCAGCCGGAGTAAGCTGGTCAAATCAATCTGCTCCTGTGTTAGGTCAACTGTCTTCATAATTCCACCTCTTGACCTCTGATCCAGAGCGTATTGTGGGTTTTATGTCCGATTGAAATTATATTCACGGTTTGGCCGGTCACATCAACTTCATAAAAGACTCGATACATCCCTACTCGTAATTCCCAAGTAGCAATGGGATTATTGCGTAACTGCTTTCGATTTTTGGTTTCCATAAGTGGCTGATGGACAAGCTGTGCTCGTATCTCTGTCACAATGGTCTTGCGCTCAAAAGCTGTATAGTATGATAAGTCCTCTTTAGCTTCATCTGTGACGTCAATAGTATACGTCATATTGTAGCTCTGCTACTTACATTAGGCCACCAACGGAATCAACAGAGGCTCATCCGTAGCGACCAGCTTCTTTTGGCCGGGTAGGGTGCCGCGTAGGCTCCAGGGGCCGGTCCAGGTAACTTCAACATTGGCTAACTGGCCCTGCCAATCTTTGCCGCTTTCATCTTCAAAAAAGACCAGTTTGTTGGTGCGGGTGCGGCCTTTCCAGCGGTTTTTGTTTTTCTCTTCCACCAGCACCTCGACGGTGCGACCCAGCAGCCGGGCGTTAATGCCGGCCACGATCTGTTCCTGCTGCTCGTTGACCGCATCAAGGCGGCGCTTCTTTTCTTCGGCAGGCACGTCATCGAGCATGATTTTGGCCGAAACCGTGCCGGGGCGGGGCGAGTACATAGCGGAGTGGACTACGTCCAGTTCCAGTTCGGCCAGGGTGTCGAGGGTGCGCTGGAACTGGGCCTCGGTTTCACCGGGGAAGCCGACGATAATATCAGTAGCGATGGAGACATCGGGCATACGCGCCCGGATGCGCTCGATCAAGCGGTAATAGGCGTCCATCGTATACTCGCGCTTCATCTGGCGCAGAATGTCGTCGTCACCGGCCTGGTTGGGCACTTCAATATGCTCGCACACCTTGGGCAATTCAGCCACCGCGTTGAGCAGTTCATCAGACATGTAGTTGGGGTGACTGGTCAAAAAGCGAATCCGCTGCAAGCCGTCGAGATCGTTCAGCACCCGCAGCAGGTCGGGCAGGCGCGGCCCGTCGGGCACGTCGTAGCCATAGCGATCCACAATCTGGCCGAGCAGGGTGACTTCGCGCACCCCCTGGGCCACCAGGCTGCGGGTTTCGGCGGCAATCTCGCCGACCGGGCGGCTGCGCTCGCGCCCGCGCCGGGAGGGGATGATGCAGAAGGTACAGACGTGGTTGCAGCCGTAGATGATCGGCACGTGGGCGGTGATCAGCTTGTTTTGTTGATGTTCGGGCAGGACCAGCCGAGTTCCTTCATCTTGCAGATGGTGGCGGAAGGCCAGGGCCGCCTGCTCGCTTTCGCGGGCCAGCAAAAAGTCAACCAGCGGGCCGGGTTCGCTGGGTGGCATAAACACGTCTACGTGGGGAAATGCTTTGGTCAGTTGGCTGCCGCCTTTGGCCCCGACCATGCAGCCCATCAGGGCCAACACCCGGTCGGGTCGGGCCTCTTTGAGCGGCTTGAGGCTCCATAAAAAGCCGACGGCCTTATCTTCGGCGCTCTGGCGCACCACGCAGGTATTCAAAACGACGACATCAGCGTCGCGGTAGCTGTCGGTGTAGTGATAGCCCAGCTTTTCCAGCTCAGAGCCAACCCGCTGCGAGTCGGCCACATTCATCTGGCAGCCGGCGGTCCAAATGTGGTATTTCATCTAGTATCCCCCATAGTCAAGGTAAAGCATGATGCGTAAATGTTCACGCACTACGTACCACGCACCACGCCACTGTCAGTTGCTAACGTCATCGGCCCGGATTTTACCCCCGGCAAATCCTTCGGGGTGCGCCTGGCGCGTGGGTCGAGCGAGTCAAAGCCATCAAACGGCGCGTCGAGCCGCTGCTGGCTCATAATAATATACTCTGGATTGAGGTCAATGCCAAGCCAGGCCCGGCCCAAAACCTGGGCCACCCGGCAGGTGGTGCCGCTGCCCACAAACGGGTCGAGCACCAGATCACCAGGGTTGGAACTGGCATTGATAATCCGCTCCAGCAGGGCTTCCGGCTTCTGGGTGGGATGGGGCAGCCGCTCGGCGCTGCAATAGTGAACGTGGGAAAAGGTCCACACGTCGCCGGGGTTGGCCCCGGCCATGTTGTTGCGCTCCCGGTAATATTTCTGGGGGATGCGCACGGCGTCCAAGTTGAAAGTGAACTGCTCGGAGCGAGTAAAATACAAAATGTCTTCGTGGCGGGGCGAAAAGCCGCTTTTGCGGCCCATGCCCTGAGTATAATGCCAGGTGATCCAACCGTTGAAATTCAGCCCCAACTCCTCTTCCAGCAGCCCAAACAGGCGCGAGATAAAACGGACGCCCATAAAGACGTACAGCGAGCCGGTCGGCTTGAGCAAGCGGACGGCCTGGCCGAGCCAGTTGCGGGTAAATGTTTCATACTCAGCCCAGGCTTTCCGGTCGAGGTTATTGCCGTAATCTTTACCTAAGTTGTAGGGCGGGTCGGCGATGAGCAGGTCCACGCAGGCATCGGGCAACTTGGACATTTCGGTAACAGCGTCGCCGCAGATAAGTTGATTAAATATCATTATTTCATTCTTAACCACAGAATTGTAATGATCCGATAATGAGGTGTGCAGAATGAATTCCGCCCCTGGAAAAAGCAGACTCAGCACATCCAAATTTGAGGAGCTAGCACGCCCTCGTGCGGCTCCGTTCGGCACGTAGGCGTGCCTCACTCCTCGGAAATTGGATCTATATCGGGGTGGCATTAGGGATGCCCCCCCCTACCGATCGGCAAAAGATCCAAAATCTTTTTCTTGAAGAACTATAGCACATCTTTAGGATATTTGCCATCTGCGTTGTGTTCGGGGGTGTGTTCAGATTTGGGGGCGAATTCGGTGGATAGCGTAGACAGACCCCTCCCAACCCTCCCCGCTGCGGGGAGGGCGCTCTTCTCCCCTCTCCGAAGCGGAGAGGGTTGAAAGTGAGTCTGCCCCAAAAGCGAACACACACCCGTGTTCGGGGCATTTCAATTTGGGGGCGAGTTTGACCATTCGTAGGGGCGAGGCAACTCGATTGATGGTCTCGAAGCACCCAAAACGCTTTCCGAGTTGCCTCGCCCCTACCCAACCCAAAATTTGCCCCAGAATTGAAATACACCCGTTATGTTCGCCGGAGTAGACTCTTCGGCTCAATTTATGGTAAACTATAAAGGATTAAAAGGAACGATCATATCATGATATAGTGCTCCAGAAAAGTTTTTGGCGTTAAAGCAAGTAGCAGGGTAGTAAGGTAGCAAACCTATTTCCTGCTACTCTGTTACCCTGCTACCTTGATCGTTGAGAAAGAATTTTTCTGGACGCCCATATATAACGAGGCGAGGCGATGAACCATCAAACAGGCGGGCGCTTCAATAATTTACTCCGGGGACTGATGCTGCTGTTGGTGAGCCTGGGCCTGACCTACTGTCGTAACCCGCTGGCCGCCACGCCGCCGCCCACGCTGGAAATTCCACTCGAAAGCAAAATAGGCCAGTTATCGGCCAGCCGGACCAGCCTGGCCGGGGGCGAAACCACCGATGTGCGGGTGGCGGTGGTCAAAGTGCTGGGCGCAGCCGACCCGTTTGCTTACCAGTGGAGCACCACCGGCGGGCTTATCCTGGCCGGTCAAGGGACTTGCTGCATCAGCTATCAAGCGCCCGAAACGCCCGGCGCGTTTGAAGTCCACCTGACTGTCCAGTACGAGGCCGAGTTTGTTCAGCGGAGCCTGACCCTGCAAGTCTCTGCTCCGCCAACTGCTACCCCAACCCCCGCCCCCACCGACACCCCAACCCCCGCCGGTCCCACCCCCGAACCCACGGCCACCCCTCTGCCGACCGACCTCCCTCTACCTGACGCTGTGGCTTATTTCAACCGCGCCCAGGAATATTATTTCAAAAGGGATTATGAACGCACCCTGGCCGATTACACCAAAGCCATCGAACTTAATTACGACCCGCTCAGCGAAGCCTATTACAATCGCGGTTACGTGCAGTACGTCCAGCAGAATTACACCCCGGCCATCGAGGATTTCAGCAAAGCTATCGAACTCAACTACGACCCCATCGCCCTGCCCTACTACAACCGGGCCAACGCCCATTTTTACAAGGGCAACAACGACCAGGCCATTGCCGACTACAGCAAAGCCATCGAGTTGGAGTACGACCCGCTCAGCCTGCCTTACAACAGCCGCGGGCTGGCCTATCGCAAAAAGGGGGAATATGATAACGCTATTCCTGATTATACGAAAGCTATCGAGCTAAAGCACGAACCACTGGTCTGGCCCTATTACAATCGAGGCAACGCCTATGCCGACAAAGGCGATTACGAGCGAGCGATTAGCGACTACGGCGAGGCCATCCGGCTGGACGCCGCCAACGCCAACGCCTACTACCAGCGCGGTCTGGCTTATAAATTAAAGGGCGACTTTGCCGCCGCCCGCGCCGATTTTCAAAAAGTGATGGAACTGGATCAGGACACGCTACGCACCGACGCCGAAGCCCAACTTCAGGAGTTAACTCCGCCGTGAAGCCCAAGTACAGCTTTGCGTAAATTTATGATGAAATGGGGTTCCGGTTTCTGGTATGTCATTTCGAGCGCCAGCGACGCGTAGGCGTCCTCTCGCTGGCCATAGTATTTAGGCAGTAGCGACGAAGATTCCTCCCTACGGTCGGAATGACATGATTTCAGTGGGGATATCTGCTCGCTTTGATTTCGTCACGAACTTATGCAATCCTATTCTAAGAAACCGTCTAAAAAGTGGGGGGGCAAGCGTTCCGGCCCGCTTCAACAACGTGGACAAGCTGCTCGTCCCGCCGCTATTCAGACAAACGCTCAGCGGGTCAGGCAGATGGCCGACCTGACTCCGCCCGGCTACTGGCGCGAAGCCGGTTTGACCTGGCCGCATCCGGCTCGTCGTCGCCCCTGGCTGCAGGGGGCGCTGGCCCTGTTCTCCATTGGCCTGGTTTTGCTTGGCGGGGTTATCCTGGCCGGGGCCGTCACTTACTTTTGGATTGCCGCCCAGTTGCCCTCGGCCAGCGAACTGCGCTCGCGCTCCTTTCAATTTGCCACCACTCAAATTGTGGACCGCGACGGCAATTTGCTGTGGGAAATCATTGACCCGACGGGCGGGCGGCGCACCGATGTCTCCCTGGCCCAGATTTCGCCCGACGCCATCAATGCCACTATTGCCACCGAAGACCGCTACTTTTTCCTCAATGTCGGGGTTGACCCGATTGCCATCACCCGCGCCGTCTACGGCAACCTGACCCAGGGCGAAATTGTCTCCGGGGCCAGCACCATCACCCAACAACTGGCCCGCAACGTCTTTTTGACTCCCGCCGAGCGCACCGAAAAAACCTTCTCGCGCAAACTCAAGGAAGCGGTGCTGGCTATCGAGATCAACCGGCGTTATACCAAGCAGCAAATCCTGGAAGTCTATTTTAACCAGATTTACTACGGCAACCTGGCCTATGGCATCGAAGCGGCGGCGCAAACCTACTTTGGCAAAACGGCCCGCGATTTGACCCTGCCCGAAGCAGCCCTGCTGGCCGGTCTGCCCCAATCGCCCGCCCTGAATGACCCCTACCTCAACCCGCAGCGAGCCAAAGCCCGCCAGGCCGACGTGCTCAATTTGATGGTCGAGGCCGGCTACATTACCCCCACCGAAGGCAAAACCGCCTACATGGGCGAACTGGCCCTGCGCGATTTGACCATCAATATGAAAGCGCCTCATTTTGTAACCATGGTACGGCAGGAATTGGAGCGGATTGTCCCCCCGGCCTATCTTTACCAGGCCGGGCTGCGGGTGCAGACGACGCTCGACCCGCGCCTGCAAGCCCTGGCCGAAACCGAAGTCCAGGCCCAGGTAAGCGCCCTGGCCGACCGGCGCGCCAGCAACGGGGCGCTGGTGGCGCTGGATGTATCCACCGGCCAGATTCTGGCCCTAGTCGGCAGCCCCAATTTTCGGGATAAAAGTATTGACGGCCAGGTGAATATCGTCCTCAGCCCGCGCCAGCCCGGCTCGACCATGAAGCCGCTGACCTATCTGGCCGCCTTCGAGGCCCTCAACTGGACGCCCAGCACCCTGCTGATGGACACCCCGGTGGCCTACCCCGAAGAAAGCGGGCGCGTTTACCGGCCGCAAAATGTGGACCGCCTGTTTCACGGGCCGGTCTCGGTGCGGGCGGCCCTGGCCAATTCTTACAACATCCCGGCGGTCAAAACGCTGGAACAGGTGGGGGTGGAGCGGTTAAAAACGTTGGCCGCTCGCCTGGGCATCACCACCCTGACCAGAGATGACTACGGCCTGTCGCTGACCTTGGGCAGCGGCGAAGTCTCGCTGCTGGAAATGACGGGCGCCTACCAGGCCATAGCCAACGGCGGGGTACTGGTTCCGCCAACGGCCATTTTAAAAATCACCGACGCCTTTGGCCGCGACATCGAACCCATTCGGCCGCAGTCCCGCGCCGTGCTGCGGCCCGAACACGCTTACCTCATCACCGACATCCTGGCCGATAACGAAGCCCGCCTGCCCGCCTTTGGCCCCGACAGCCCGTTGCACCTCTCCCGCCCGGCGGCGGTCAAAACGGGCACCAGCAATGATTTCCGCGACAACCTGGCTATCGGCTACACGCCGGATATTGTCGCCGGGGTCTGGGTGGGCAACGCCGATAATACGCCGATGGTGGAAGTGGGCGGAGACGCAGGCGCAGCGCCCATCTGGCGTAATTTTATGGAGCAGGCTCACGCGGGGCTGCCGGTGCATCAATTTAACCGCCCCGGCGGGATTGTCACCCTGGAGATTTGCGCCGATTCCGGCACGTTCCCCGGCGAAGCTTGCCCGGAGCGACGGATGGAGATTTTTGCCCAGGACCAGCCGCCGCTCGGCCCGGAACACGATTTGCACCAACTGGTTGAAATTGACCGGAACAGCGGCCTGTTGGTCAACGAGTACTGCCGGGCCAACATCGAGCGGCGCTATTATCAAGTGTTCCCGCCCGACGGCCGGGAGTGGGCCATAACGCACGGTATCGCCCAGCCGCCCAGCGAGTCCTGCCCCTCGGTACACCTGCTGGCCCGGCTGACCGCGCCGGTGGATGGCCGGGCGGTGCGCGGGGTTATTCCTCTGGAAGGGTCGGCGGTGGCCCCCAAATTTTCGCATTACCAGTTGGAGTTGGGGGTCGGCGCCGCCCCGGAAAGTTTCATGGTCATTCAAAGCGCCATCACCCAAACGATGCGCAAAAAGCTGCTCGGCACGTTCGACACCCGCCAACTTGACAACGGGCCGTACACCCTGCGCCTGGTGGTGTTTGACCAATTGGGCGGCTTTACCGACGACCGCGCCCTGGTGTTGGTAGACAACCCACCCGAGGCCATCACCCTGCGCCCGCCCGTAACCACCCCGCCGTTCACGCCCACCCCCACCCTGACCGCCACGCTGACCCTGACTGCCCCAGTTGCCCCTGCCGGCACCCCTCCCCCGCCGGCCTCGGCCCTGACCGTCTTTACCGCGCCGGTAACAATCCCACCCCAACCGCTGCCGCCTACTCCTTAGTGATTGTCCAAAAATAAGTTTCCCCAAGTCCCTACGAGTTCCCAGGGAACTAAGGGAACTTTAGGAACTCAAAACGGGAACAGATCAAGGCCGGCCAGCCCAAAGCCTGTCTTTAAGCCATTCAGCGGCTGGTCGAAGCCGGGGCCGATACAGGTTTATTATCTAAACCTCACAACGCCACTACCGTCCCTAACCCCTGCGACTCCGCGGCCCGCAGCACAGCATTGGCCGCCGCTGCATCCTGCACTGCCACCCCCACCGACTTAAAAAAGGTAATTTCGTCGTGCGACTCGCGCCCCGGACGCTCACCGTTGACAATCTGGCCCAATTCGGCGTGAATATCCAGCTTGCTGATGACATTCTTTTCCAGGGCCACAATCAAATCACCGGCTTCGGCCAGGCAGGCTTGCAGCGAATCTACCACAATTTTGGAACGCCGCACCGTTTCCTCGTCCACCTCTTGCATGTGAGGCGCGTAAGAGCCGACGCCGGTCACATGGGTCCCCGGCAACAGATCGCGCCCGTCAAAGACCGGCTTCTCCGAGGTTGTTGCGGCAATGACAATATCCGCCCCGGTCACGGCTTCCCGACGCGACCCGGCAACAACTACCTGGGGCGCGTCGGGCCAGGCCACCACCTCGGCAGCAAAGGCTTCAACCCTGGCCGGGGTGCGGCTAAAGATACGAACTTCTTTGATCGCGCGGACGGCGCAGGCAGCCTCAAGCTGTGCCCGCGCCTGCACCCCGGCCCCAAACACCGCGGCCACTTTAGCGTCGGAACGGGCCAGCAAATCGGTGGCCAGACCGCCGCCGGCCCCGGTGCGAATGGCCGTCAGCATTTCGCCGTTGAGCAGCGCCTTTGGCTCGCCGGTGTCCGGGTCAATCACTGTGGCCAGAGCAATGACTGCGGGCAAGCCTTTGGCCGGGTTGTCGCCCCACAGCGAAACCATCTTGAAGCCAATCTCCCGGCTCTGCCGCAGAAAGGCCGGCATAAACAATAACAAGCCTTGATCGGTTTGCAAGCGTGTCCGCAGCGGCATATCGGCCTGGTTGGCCGAAAGCTGGCCGAAGGCGCTCCGCATCGCCTCAATCGCCTCACCCATCGGCAGCGCCCGGCGCACATCGGCGGCAGATAGAATTCTGATTTTCATGGTGTTTTCCTTCCCTCACCTAAATCATAACAGGTAACTGGAAGGCTGGAAGGTTGGAAGACTGGCAAACCTCCAGCCTTCCAATCTTCCAACCCTCCATTCATCCTCCCACCCACTCTACAATCACCGATACCCCCTGGCCCACGCCGACACACATCGTTGCCAGGCCGTAGGGCGAGGTAGCCCGGCCTTCCCGCTGGCGGCGCTTCATTTCGTGAACCAAGGTAGTCATAATCCGCGCCCCGCTGCAACCCAGCGGATGACCCAGCGCAATCGCGCCGCCGTTGACATTGGTTCGCTCGGGGGGCAGGCCCAACTCGTCCATCACCGCCAAAGCTTGCACCGCAAAAGCCTCGTTGAGTTCAATCAAATCCAAATCGGTCACGCTCAAACCGGCCCGGTCCAGCGCTTTACGGGTGGCCGGAATGGGCCCCAGGCCCATTAGCCGGGGGTCTACCCCCGCCGAAGCCGCCGCCACAATCCGCGCCAGCGGCTTCAGCCCCAACGCCTCCGCCCGCTCCGCCGACATCAACAACACCGCCGCCGCCCCATCGTTAATCCCCGACGAGTTTCCCGCCGTCACCGTCCCCCCCGCCCGAAAGGCCGGTTTCAACTTCGCCAAAATTTCCATACTGGTGGATAACTCATATCTCCCCTGCCTTTTCACCTCCTCACCTTCTCGCCTACCCGCCTCCTCACTTACCCACTTCATGCGCGGATACTCGTCCACACTCACTAGCACCGGCTCACCCTTGCGCTGCGGTACCGGTACGGGGACGATTTCATCCATAAAACGGCCGGCATTAATCGCGTCTACCGCACGCCGCTGGCTTTCCAGGGCAAAGGCGTCTTGCCGCTCCCGGCTGAGGTCGAGCCGCTGTTCGTAGATGTTCTCGGCGGTCTCACCCATCGCTTCCAGAGGAAACATCGCTTCCATTTTGGGGTTGGGGAAACGCCAGCCAATCGAGGTGTCAAAAATCTTCGCGCCGCGATCAAAAGCGCTTTCGCTTTTGCTCAACACGTAGGGCGCACGGGTCATGCTCTCAACGCCGCCGGCGATGTAAATATCGCCTTCGCCGCTGGCAATGGCCCGATGGGCGGCAATAATCGCATCCAACCCCGACGCGCACAGCCGGTTAACCGTCACCCCGCCGACGTGGTGGGGAAAACCAGCCAGCAGCAGGGCCATGCGAGCTACATTGCGATTATCTTCGCCGGCCTGGTTGGTGCAGCCCAGGATAACCTCTTCCGCCAGAGCCGGGTCCAACCCAACTCTTTCAACCAACGCTTTCAAAACCAGGGCGGCCAAATCATCGGGCCGTACCTGGCTCAACGCCCCGGCAAAAGCGCCGACGGGCGTACGTACGGCATCAATTATAACTGCTTGAGACATAAGTTACTTGCTCCTCTCTGAAAATAGTAGACGGTAGACAGGAGACAGGGGTAATACATCCCTGCGACCCTGCGACCTTGCCACCTTTCTCCACGGCTCAAAAGCCGGTAAATTGCAGCCGCACCCGGTCCAGGGTGGCCCGGTCGGGGGCAATAATCAAGCCAACACGCGACCCTACCCGGCTGAGCAGGGTTGCGCCCGCCGCATCTTCCCACATGGTGGCGTTTTGGTCGGGGTAGGGTTGGCCCGACAGGCCGCGCCGTTCCATCGCCCTGATAAAGGCCTGGGCGACTTCCAAAGCATCGGTCTCGCTGGCCCACAGCGAAGACTCGACCAGCACCCGGTGGTCATCGCCATCCACCCACAAGGTGTAGGCGTCGCCATCCCAGCCGGCGGCGGCATTGATAGCGGTTTGCTCGTCGGTCTGGTCATACAGCCAAACCAGAAAACCGGCCTCGCCCAGTACGTCCCGGTCAATTTCGCGCCACGCGCCGCCCAACGCCGGGGCCAAGTCGGGCACGCTTACCGGGATGGGCGCTTCGCCGGCCAGGTATTTCTCTGGGTGCATGATCTGCTCCGAAGAGGCGGGCAACTGCTGATAAGCCTGGTTGACCAGCTCCCAGGAAAAGCCGCCCTGGAAAAAAAGATAGAGCACAAAGTATTCCCCGGCGGTATAGGGAAAGTAGGTAAAGATACCCAGGGCCGGCGAAACCCCTTCCAACTTGGGATGCTCGCGGAACAGATAACGGTAAATATTGTACTCAATTTGGTCCTGGCGGATATTTTGCCGGGTAAACAGGTCTTCTACCAGCCGGGCATCCCCTTCCGGCAGCGACCGGGCCGCCAGCAGCGCATCGCCCGACAGGTCGCTATTGAAAACATGCTGCAAATCAAAATGATGATCCTGCAAGGCGTGGACATATTCGTGGGCAAAGGTCATCTCCTCCTCGGCAAACATGTTGACCGACTCGGCGATGATGACCATGGCTTTTTCTTCGGGGGTGTAGTAGCCCAGCAGCATGTCGGTCTGCGAGTCCAAGGCGGCCTGGACCAAATCCACCTCCGGCTCGATCAGGTTGAGCGCCCGGTAAAACTCCTGCTGGGTCTGGACCGCTTCCAATGCTGCCACATCAAACGAGGTTTCGCGCCACTGCTCCTGCAACTGGCGGCGGGTCAAAAATTTGATCGGCACGGCGGTCGGCAGGGCCAGCCCTCGATACAGCTCCACAAATTCGACAATCTCGCCAATTTTCTCTTGGTTAATTAACGCCGGGGCAACTACATAAGTGGCCGTAGCCGAGGGGACAGCCAGGGCGGTGGCGGACGGGACCGGGCTGGGCGTCCAAGTCGGCGGGAGGGAGGTGGGGGTAGGCGTTGAGGGCGTTTGGGTTTCGGTCAGCGGCAGCGGGGTCAGCGCCGCCACCACGGGCGGGGGGGCAGCAACATTGAGACGAATGGCAACAAAACCAATACCGCCGCAAATACTGCATAAAACAAAGGTCAGCAGGACCAGAACCGATACCTGGAAAGGGGAGAAGCGGATAGATTTTAAGTAGGACACGTTAGACCTTGATTTTCATTTCAGTCAGTTACTACCCCAGCAGTTCGGCTTGCTGGGACAGCAACTGCTCAATCCCCTGGCGGGCCAGAGCCAGCAGGCCGAACAGGGTTTCCTGTTCAAAAGGTGTTTTCTCAGCCGTGCCCTGGATTTCGACAAATTTGCCCGCGCCGGTCATGACCACATTGAAGTCAACCTGGGCCGCCGAGTCTTCCTCGTAGCATAAATCCAGCAGCAGTTCATCGCCCACCAGGCCCACACTGACCGCGGCCACCGGCGTGGTCAGCACTGTCGCCGGTACCTGGTAGGCCTTGATCAGCTTTTGCAAGGCCAGAGCTACTGCCACGTAACCGCCGGTGATGCTGGCGGTGCGGGTGCCGCCATCGGCCTGGATAACATCACAATCAACGGTCAGAGTACGTGAGCCGAGCTTATCCACATCCACAGCCATACGCAGAGCGCGGCCAATCAACCGCCGGATCTCGTGCGAGCGGGCATCATCGCTGCCCTGCCGCCGCGAGATGCGCCGCTGCACACTGCGGGGCAGCATGGCATATTCGGCGGTCAGCCAGCCGCCCCCTGACTCTTCACGCCAGGCCGGCACTTTGTCTTCGATGGTCACATTGCACAACACGCGGGTGTTGCCCGTTGCCACCAGCACACTGCCTTCGGCGTAGGTGGTAAAATCGGGGATAAATTCAATCGGGCGGAGCTGGTTGTTAGCGCGGTTGTCTTTTCTCATAAAGCATCCAATATATCAGTAAAAAACTGTTGGATTTGCTGATGATTTTTCTCTATATCGTCTATGATGATCTGGAGCTTGTTCCAATCTATCAAAAAACTATAAATTTTGGTAGCAACGTGGCGAAAGGCCATCAAATTTTCAATAGTTTTGATTACTTCTTCATCGGCCTTGATTACTTTTTGGGCAATCAAAGCCTCAAATGATTTCAATGTGTCTCGATGGGAGAATTGTCCAGCGGGTATTCTGACTTTTTGATGCTTAAGAATCCTGATAACAAGATGCTCAATAGCATTGTAGTATCCAAAACATTCGTAGGTTAAGGCTGCCACTTTTATTTCTTCATCTATATCCTGTTGGGCAAATTTGGAGATGTTTAGATAAATTTTTGCCAGATTTTCCAGCCCAAACCTGATCTCATTTCTCAACTCACTCTCATCCATAAAGAATTTTACCCTCCCTCAATATTCTCTCCCTCAGATACCCATGAAGATTCTGAAAATCTAATAGACTGACTGGACGTTGTATTTTCATGAAAATTTCGGCAAGCGCTCGAAAAAAATTTTTATCGGGAATACCCTCAACACAAAGGTCTATATCTGAGTCGGGCCGGTAGTCACCCCGGGCTAATGAACCATACAAAATAATTTTCACGGCCCCGTGATCAAGTAGGATTGATTCTGCTCTTTGAATATCTTGCAAAATCTCTGTAGGAAATGCTTTTTCTGTCAAACGTATTTTTTCCATTATCTAACCTTCGAGTATCGAAGCAGAAATCAGTCATGTAAAGCTCTCTCAACCCAGCCTCTACTCTGCAACTTCTGAACCTGTAAGACGTATAGCATTACGGAGTTGGTTGATAAGCTTTATCATAAAAATGGGAGAAAACCGATGATTTCACACAGTGTATTGGAGAATGATGTTCACCTGATCCACCTGAACCAGCCCCTGCACGCGGCCCTGGCCAGGGAGACGATGCAGCTTTTCCGGGATATTTCCCGGCAAGGCGCGGAAAAGGTGATTGTGAACCTGGAGGACGTGCCCCTGATTGACAGCCACGGCCTGGCGGCCCTGGTGATTGGGCTAAAAATTTTTGACGACGGTAAAAAACTGCGCCTGGCTGCGCCGCAGGCGCAACCTAGACTCTTGCTTGAGTTGACGATGTTCGACCGGATTTTTCAGATTAGCGACAGTGTGGCCGACGCCATGCTCTAAATGACCGCCGACGGACGACCGCCGACCGCCGCCAGAAACTTAACGGCGGTCGGCGGTCGGTGGTCAGCGGTCAACTCTTCATAAACTCGTCAATAGCCGCCCGGCTGATACGATACTGGCTGCCAATCTTTTTAGCTTTCAACTGGCCGGAGTTGCACAACTCCACCACATCCTCGATGGAGACACCCAAATAAGCGGCCGCTTCGGTGACGCCCATAATATCGGGGGGCGCGCCGCCGGCGGGCGCAGCGGCCGGGGCCGCCGCCGGTTGAGCCGCTTGCTGCTGTTGCATCCCACCGAACATGCCGGCCATCATCTGGCCCAGGCCCATGCCCGCGCCCATGCCGGCCCCCAGCCCAACGCCCGTGCCTGCCTGGCCGCCACCTTGCGATGACTCTTTGATAGTGTTCATCGCTTGCAACTGCATGTACATTTGGGCGTCGAGCAGGCCCATTTGCTGCAACTTCTCGGCGGAAGTTTCCAGGGGACTCAGGCCGCCAATGGTGATGCTTTTGAGCAGCAGCCCCAACGCCTCAAACTGATCCTGGGCCTTCACCTTGATAGCCATGGACATCTCGTCCATCATCGCCTGGGCTTTCATTAAATTACCGGGGTTGACTTCGGCAAACCAATCGGTGGCGCTTTGGACAATCACGTTGGTCAGGCGAGTTTTCAAATCGCGCAGCTCCAGGGCCGCCTGACCGCCGCCCACCAGGGTATCCACCACCCGCTTGGGGTCTTTCACTTCAAAGCCAAAGGTGCCGTGCGCTCCCAGCAGCAGCCAGCCGAGGCCCTGGCCCGGTGTTTGCATGGCAATCGGCTGGCGGGTGCCCCAACCTTCCTGGGGAAACTCGCGCACGGCCACATAATAGACCACCGCCGGAAAGCTGCCTTTGCCAAAAACCAGGTTGCCCAGAAAGTTGGTCAGCAAGGGCACATTGGCCGTTGTCAAGGTATGGCGGCCCGGCCCAAACACGTCCAGCGACTTGCCGTCGCGGTAAAAGACCGCCGCCTGGCCCTGGCCCACAATCAACTGCGCCCCAAATTTGATATTGGCTTCCCCCGATTCAGGAATACGCTGGACAATCCGCTCACGCAACTCCTGACTTAATTGAATCATTTCAGATAAGGCCATTGGATTTTTTTCTCCTTTAGTGATTTACTGTGCGTGTGAAAATGAGTTTCTAAAATATGATACGTGATGCATGATGCGTGATGAATTAACTCATAACCTCTTACGCATCACGTATCACGCATCACACTTCACGCCATCCCCGTCAACACATCCCGCCGCTGGTCGAATTGGGCGGAAGCATCGGTGACAGCCTTGACGTAGCCGCGTACCGCCGGGGCCAGGGCGCTGGCGTCTCCCCCATCCAACGCGGCCTGAATAGCCTCAAGCGCCGCCGCCACACTGTCAACTTGCAGTAACATCTGGTTATCAAAATCGTACAGCTTATCCAGTTCGTCTTCTTTGACCTTAATGGCGTCAAACAAGCCGGCATAACCCTGGCCGGCTGTCTTGATCTTGTCAATAAAGGTTTGCAGCCGGGTGTTGCCTTTATCCAGTTCGGTCAGTTGGGCAATGCCAGGGCCGGTCAAGAGCTGCGAAGCCACATCCGTAGCCCGGCGGAGTTGGGCCTCGTATTGGGCGGAGAGGTGCTGCCGCAGCAGCGTATCGGCCTCGCGGCGCATTTCTTTTTCCTTGTAGCCCTTGTAGCCAGGAATTTTGGCCATCAGCGACTCAAATCCACTCAGGTGGTTAGAAATGGTATCTCTTAAATCTGCCATTTAAAAAGTTCTCCTTCATTTTTTCATAAAAATAGAAACTGCCAGCAGGCCCATATTTGTAATTTAGTTCCATCCATTATAATTCGCTTTGAGGGAAAGTGAAACTTTCCGCAGAAGAAACTGTGACAACAAAATCAATTAATGATAACATTTTGTTAAAATTCTTGGAGGAGTGTTTATGAGACGCCAAAACCGAAGCCGCCAGATGATGACAACGGCTGTCCCTTTGCCTGATTTGCCCCATCTACAGCCCAAACTGAGGATGCTCGACCGGGAGGATTGTCTGCGCCTGCACCGCGCCTCGTGCGAGATTTTGCAGCGGACGGGCGTCAAGGTCTACAGCCCGGCCGGCCGGGAGCTTTTACGTCGGGCCGGGGCGGTGATCGAGGATGAACTGGTCAAGATTCCACCCTCGCTGGTGGAGGCGGCCCTGGCCTCCGCGCCCAGCAGCTTTAACCTCTATCAGCGCGGTAGCGACCAGGTGGCCCTAAAGCTGGACGGCCAGCATGTCTACTTTGGGCCTGGCTCCGATACCTTGCGCTACCTTGACCCCCGCAGCGGCAGCCGGAGAGATTATAAACTGGCCGATCTGGCCGACTGTATGCGGCTGTGCGATGGGCTGCCCGAAATCGGTTTTGTGATGTCGGTGGGTATTCCGCGCGATGTGCCGACCGAGCGTTACTTTCTGTACCAGTTTGCCGAGATGCTCCGCCACACCACCAAGCCCATTGTTTTTGTGTGCGACGGCGCCGCCGATATTGAGGCCATTACCGCTATGGCCGCAGCCGTAGCAGGAGGCATGGATAGACTGTCCCAATATCCTAACCTCCTGCTCTATTCCGAACCGACCACTCCGCTGCAACATTCACAGGAAGCGACCGATAAGCTGCTCTTCTGCGCCCAACACGCTATCCCGGTGACTCACTCCCCCGCGCCGATGATGGGCGGCACTGCGCCGATTACCATAGCCGGGGCTGTGACCCTGGGCAACGCCGAGATGTTGAGTGGGCTGGTCATGCACCAACTGCGGCGACCCGGCGCGCCGTTTTTGTATGGCCACGGGGTCCATCATCTGGATATGAAGGAAATGATCAGCGTCTACGGCGCGCCGGAGTTTCAATTGGCCCGCGTTTTAGCCGCCGAGATGGGCCGCTTTTACCATCTGCCGGTCTGGGGCTACACCGGCCACAGCGACAGCAAAGTGGTGGATGGTCAGGCCGCCGCCGACGCCCAATTTTCGGCAATGGTGGCGCTGTTGGTCAAAACCAACCTTAATCACGATGTAGGTTATCTGGAAAGCGGGTTGACCAATTCGCCGGAGATGATGGTTTTGACCAACGAGATTATCTCGCAGAGCCGGCGCTTTGCGGCCGGAGTGCGGCTGGACGATGAGGCCCTGGCCGTGCAGACCATCCACGAGGTGGGGCCAGGCGGAGAGTTTATGAGCCACGCTCACACCCTGGCCCACTGGCGCGAACTGTGGCTGCCCCAGGTCTTTGATCGGCAGCGTCTGGAACCCTGGCAGGAGCGAGGAAGTCAAGATATCAACGCCCGCCTGCGCGATCTGACCATCGCCCTGATGGAGGAACATCAGGGCGAGCCGCTGGCCGGCTCGGTCGAACAGGAGTTGGCTGCGATTCTGAGGAGTTAAATGGAGGATTGGAGGACTGGAGGCTGCTTCATCCAGCCTTCCAACCTTCCACCCTTCCAGAGTATTACCCGTTTTGAAAATTAAGAGTGGTCATTCACACTCAAACCAGGTAGCCTTCGGCTCGCAGCGCCGCCTCGATTTCCTGGATGTGGGCGTGTCCCTTGGTTTCCAGGGTGATCGAGACATCCACGTAACCAAAGGGGGCCAGAGACTCGAAGCGGTGGTGAATGATGTCCATAATATTGGTCTGCAACCGCTTGAGCACATCGAGCACAGCAGTCAGGGCGCCGGGCACGTCACGCAGCCGCACTTTGAATTCAACGGTCCGCCCCGCCACCGTCAGCCCGCGCGTGATAATGCGCTGCAAAATATTCACGTCAATGTTGCCCCCGGAGACAATAGACAGCACCCGCTGCCCGGCAAAACGCTCCCGATTTTGTAGAATGGCCGCCAGCGGAACCGCCCCGGCTCCTTCGACGACAATCTTCTCGATCTCCAATAGGAGCAGCACTGCGTTGGCAATCTCATCCTCTTCCACGGCCACTACGTCGTCTACATATTGTTTGACCAACTGGTAATTTAACTCGCCTACCTGTTTAACGGCGATCCCATCGGCCAAGGAGGCGGCCCTTAGCAGCTTGACCGGTCCGCCCTGCCGCAGCGCGGCCGTCATCGAAGCGCATGAGGCGGCCTCGACCCCAATAACCCGAATAGCCGGATTGGTTTCCTTGAGATAGGCGGCAATCCCGCCAATCAAACCGCCGCCGCCAATGGGGCAGAGGACAGCATCAAGGTTTTGGCCTAGTTCGTGGGCCAGAATTTCCAGGGCGATGGTACCCTGGCCGGCAATGACCAGGGGATCGGCAAAGGGGTGGATAAAAATTCGCCCTTCTTCGGCTTCAAGGCGGCGGGCGCGCTCGTAGGCGTCGTCAAAGGTTTCGCCATGCAGCACCACCTCGGCTCCATAATCCTGGGTGGAAATCACCTTGATCAGCGGCGTACCCATGGGCATGACCACTTTGGCCCGCACCCCCAGCCGCTGGGCGTGATAGGCCACCCCCTGGGCGTGGTTGCCCGCCGAGGCCGTAATCACTCCGGTCTCCCGCTGGGCCGGCGAGAGATGGAGCAGCCGGTTCAAGGCCCCGCGTTCTTTGAACGCGCCGGTCATCTGTAGGTTTTCCAGTTTGAACAGGGTATGGCAGCCGCACAGCTTACTCAGCGTATGCGAGTAGACCAGCGGCGTTTGCACTACATGCTCACGGATGAGACTGTAGGCGGTTTCGATATCGTGTTTGGTTATCATTTAAAAGCAGGTTGAAAGGTTGTAAAGGTAGCTCAGCCATGTCATTTCGACCGTAGGGAGAAATCCCCCATATCTAGCTTTTAACCACTGCGCCCTGGGGATTTCTCGACCTTCGGTCTCGAAATGACATGAAACTGAGTAATAACAATTAGCCAAAGGGTTCAACTTTCTTCCTCCTCCCCTCCTTCCTCATCGTCGGCTTCATCAATGAGCGTCGTTTGCAGCTCGCCCAGCAGGGCTTTGAACAGAAAGGGCCTTTCGTTCTCAGCGGCATCTTCCTCGGCCATGGCCTCGGTCATCATTTTTACATAGGAGAAGTAGCGGCCAGGATAAACACCCTCTTCTAAAATAGTGTGGAGCCGCGCTCGAAGCTGCTCCAGCCGCTCCGGGGTAAAAAGCTCAACCAGGTAAGCGTTGAGTTGGGTGAAGAGCTTCTGGGTCTGCTCTTTAGTCGAGTCAGCCGCCTTTTCATCCTCGGCTTGCTCCCTCATCACCTGATTAAAAATCTTAGCTCCGGCCTCAAGCTCTTCCGTAGTGAACAAGCCCAGATTTAGCTCACCCCTAAAAAGGGCTTCATCGCCCTCTTCCCAAATCTTATCTAGCTGTTTATCCAGGTAGTCTTCCAGGCCGGGTACTTTTTTGATGGCTTCCTCAAGCTTGCCGGTCACCTCCGGCTCGTTCAGTCTTTTATAAAGGTCGCTCAGCGGTCTGTCCTCATCCGCTTCTTCAGACTCCTCGTCCACCGTCACCCCGACCAGTTCAAACCCAGCCTCCAGGCTGCGCAGCACAATCGCCTGAACCAGCCCAATGGTTGACCACAAGCCCTTGCTCTTCCGGTCGTTTAGGATTAATTGCAGGCCCGCCGCGCGGGCCGCTTCGGCTCGCTGGCCTTCCTTTTTCCAGCGCAGGCGCAGCCCGTTGAGCGCCACCAGAATCTCCTGGCGCAGTTCATCGGTTAGCAGCCGGCGTGTGGTCTCCTCCATGATTTCGGCCTTTTTCTCGCTTTGCTCCTCTTCCGGCAGATTAAACAGATCATCCGGCGAAGGAAACCCCAGTTTCTCGGCCACGCTGATATAGGTAGGCAGCGTGACCAGCGGCTCGGCAAAAATTGCCTCAAACTCCGCTTCCTCGATCAGGTCGCCGCTGTCGGCCAGGAGAAAAAACAGATTTTCCTCTTCCGAGCCGGCCCCGGTTTCGGCGATGGCCAGCAGCGGGGCCATATCCTCAACCAACTCCTGGCGCTGTTTGGCCCTCTCATTGGGCGAAATCCAGCCCCTGGCCTGGCGCTGCCGCGCCACTGCTTCCTGCTGCTGCAAGCGCTGCTTGCGGGTGAGTTTTTTCTGTTTACGAGCCATAGCTGCCTCCGTTTTAAAGGTTAAACGCAAGCATTATAACCTTTAGGCAAGAAAAACGTAAAATGGAAAGCATTTTTTAGGTTGGTAGTAGGACTTAGGTATAATACCCAATGCAATTCAAAATTTCCGTAGCTGACGCATCCCCATGCATCAGCGGACGGCATGGGGATGCCGTCCTACGAGAATTTTAGCGTGCGCTTAGTATACTGCAACCAAGTAGGGTTATTGACTTTACACAGGAAAATGGACGATGATTAAATGTCCGTTTTGTCAAAGCACTCACGTAGATAATACGATTTTTTGTGATGAGTGCGGGAATTACCTGCTTGAAGATGACAGACGAAACACCGATCTATTCGAGATAGAGGCCATCAGCGTCACGGGTAATAATCTCAACCAGGCGGAGCCGTTTCAGTCACTTCAATCGGGTACAGGGCCAATGACCATGCAATTGAAAATCGGGGGGCAGCAACGAGAAGTGCAGGTGGTCCTCAATAAAATCGTCCATCTGGGACGCCTTGACCCAGCTTCAAATATCTTTCCAGACGTTGATCTAACCCGCGATGGCGTCCAGGCGCAGAGCGTATCCCGCCGCCACGCTGAGATATTCAGACAGGGCCTGGAAGTGGTGGTCGAAGACCTGGGCAGCGTCAACGGCACTTTTGTGAATGGCAAAAGATTAGATCCCTACTTGCCTGAACCCCTCAGGGATGGAGACATATTACAACTGGGGAAGTTGCTGATAAAAGTGAGCATCCGAGGAAAATAAAAACGGTATCATACCTATGTTCGGGAGGCCGCGCTGATCGAGGCTGCTTCTGCCGGCTGGGTTAGCCCCGCCTCATCGGCTCGATAGAGCCAGGAACTACCCCATACCTGGGGCACCTGCTCCATAAACAAAACACAGTCGAACTCCGGCTGGAGGTCATAAGCTGCAAACAGGTAATTGAGCAGCGAGAAGTCATAATCAGCCTGGTGACAGAACTGCAAATCCCAGGCCGGGTACTGAATTCTTTGGAACGACAGCTTGTGTTGGCCAAAGTGATAGCCACAACTCCCGTCCAGTTGAAAGACAAATTGGGTCGCTTCCTCGATATCGGCAAAACAGGTGCTAACGGGTTTGGCTTTACTCAGCGATTTGAGATAGCCACGAAAGAAGCCGTTACAGAGCGCATCCCTGGCCCGGCAGGTCAGCTCGTAAACTTCGCCATCATCGCGCAAGGTAAAGCGCGAAATCGCCTTTCTAAAATGAGAGAAATGACCGCCCAGAAAGCCAAGCAGCCGCGACGATGAGTCGGAGCGCAGGGTGTAGTAGGCCCGATACCACTCTCCCTGCTTGGGCACTTTGACACTGATCCGGCACAACATTTCGTTGGTGTGGGTCCAGGGAATAGGCAGCCGGCCAAATTTGGTCACGTGGAAATCACAGACACATTGGCTAATCATGCCCATGCCGGTCGCGCCTATCTCTTCGACCTCCAGGGGGGCGGGCACGAGCTGTCGTAGGCGTTCTAGCGGGGCGCGGTAATTGATGGTCAGCCGTTTATTGGTGAATGAGGATACGTCGAGGGGTTGATGGAAGACTTTGCCCAGTCGCTCGTGTAACATGCGGATGTCCATAGCAGTGTCATGGTTCATAATCATAGTGGTCAAACCAAAAGGCCACCATCTCTCTGCCCTGCACGCCCGGCTCTAAACAGGACTCCACCAGTTTTGGGAAGTCGGACTGCCAGCGGCCAAAGTTATCATTGGTATAAATAACCGGAACCCCCGCCGCTTTAGCCCGGCGTTTAAGGGCGGCTAAGCGCTGCGCCATAGGCAGGGCATGGCTTAACAAGGTTTCGCCCCCGTCAAACTCCAGGTCATTAATCACATCAATCAGCAGCAAAGCAATTTCCGACTGGTCAGGAGCGTGGTTCAGTGTATCACGTTTGCGGGCAGATTTCTCCATAAGTTACTCCAACAAGCTCATTCAAACACAGTAATATTATACCAACAATCATTTTGAAAACCTAACAATTTTTTAAAAAATAGCTCGACTCTTGGGGGGGGCATCACCCAGGTGGGCATGGACAGCCAGGGACGGAGATGTTAGGATGATAAGGAGGACAGGCTGAGTTACCCTGAGGTTAGTTTTAAGCGAAAAGTAGGTTCAACTCCCTGATTTAAATCCACCTCCACCAACCCCTCGTCGCTGAGTTTCAAAGCCAGGTAAGGTAAGGGGCGAGCCGCCGGGCCGGTCAGGTTAGCGCCATCAATGGCAAAACGGCTGCCGTGACAGGGACAGGTCAAGCCCTCTCCGCTGCGGGCCACCGTACACCCCAAATGGGTGCAGACGGCGCTCAGGGCAAACAGCCCGGCCTCATCCCGGCCGATAAAAACAGGTCCTTCGGCCAATGGAGTCAATTCTCCACTGGGAAATTCGGTTGGCAATCCGGCAATAAGGGTCGAAGGGCGAGCCTGGCTGAGAGGGGGGGTCAGAAAGCGCATTGTCTCGCGCAGCAGGCCCGTCAGCGCCGTGACCAGGCTCAGGCTGCCCAAAGCCAGCAGCGCATCCCGACGAGAGAGAAATGTGCTGTTCTTGTTTTCATTGTTGTTTGCCTCAAATTGATTCATCAAATTCTCACACATCACATATCACGTTTCATCTTTCATAGGCATGGCACTGGTGGCAGTAGCGCGACTCCTGCTGGTCGGGCTGCTGCTGGCACTGGCTGCCCTGCACCAGCGGCACGTTGTACTCCCGGCCATCCACCTTGCCAAATTGAACCAACTGCCCGTTGCGCTGCTGGACGCTGCCCAGTTTCTCGCCCCGCTCGGTGACGATGACTTCATCGCCAACTGCCAATGAATAGCGCCCATTCAGCCGGGCCAGGCGCAGAGCCGGGTCGTTGGGGTCGGTGATTCGGGCCGTGGCCGGCGGTTCGCTCAATGTGCCGTGGCAGGTACGGCACTGGACATATTGCATTGTTTTTTGGTCGGGCCAGAGATGACCATCACCCATCGCCTCGGCCTGGGTGTGACAATCAATGCAATCCAACTCCCACTCGCACAACGTAAACTGGCCGATGGGCTGGTAATATTCGC
Source organism: Anaerolineales bacterium (assembly GCA_015075405.1). Taxonomy (GTDB): domain Bacteria; phylum Chloroflexota; class Anaerolineae; order 4572-78; family J111; genus DSQQ01. The sequence goes on along the minus strand of JABTUK010000004.1, from coordinate 1,449,804 downwards.
GCAGGCGGCGGCCTTCGGGCGGCATTGTCGCCGGGAGGGGAGCGGCTGTGGGCGGCAGGTCGGGCCGGGGAGTAAAGGTCATCCCCCGCAGCGAGTAGTTGCCCCGGTTGTGGCAGTGGTTACACTGGCTGAAAGGAATAGCCGTGGTCAGTTGGTGGCGAGCCGGATGGCCGGGTTCGTCACGCGGCAAAGTCGGGTCGCTGCCGGTGTACAAACCTTCATCGTTATAGAGAACGTGGCAGGCCGCGCAGCCGGTAGCCCGATAGCGGTAGGGTTGGGGGGTGGCAGGTTCGGTCAGGTGGCAGCCACCCTCCAGGCAGTTTTGGGCAAATTGTGTCTCCGCCGTGAGCGAGTCCGGGGTAAGGGCAAAGGCCGCCAACGCCGGGATTGTTTGCGGCAATGGTTGGGGGTCAACTACCCCCATAATGCCGAAATGGGGGGTTAAATCTTTTTGCGCGCCAAAGGTATAGCGCACCAGGGCAATGCTGCCGGCGTAGGTCGCCTGCAAGCTGCGCGTCACCTGCTCCAAATGGTTGCGGCTGGGGTCGGTGTGACCGGCATGGCAGCCGTTCTGGCCGCAGCTTTGCGGCGCTACACTCAGGTCCGCCGGGTTGGGCCGCAAGCCGGTATGAGCTTGATCCTTATCCAAAGCCAGCCCCAGGCCGCCGTGGCAGATAACACAGCCAAAGGTTTCGACCGGGTGAGACGGGCTGATTTCTTCCAGGCCAATGTGGCAGGTCAGGCAAAGTTCGGCCCTGGCTTCGCCGGCGGGCTGGCCATCGAGTCCCAGGCGAGGAATAATCTGCCGCACGGCAACCTCACCCACAATGTTCTCACTGGCAAAATAGGCTCGTTGATATGCCTGCCACTCCCGCTCGACCTGGCCCCAGGGCAGCAGCGCTACCGCCAGCGCCAACAGCAGGCTGGCCAGCAGAAAGATGAGGGCGTGTCGGGTAGTAATCATGAGAGTAGGTAGTAGGTAGTAGGTAGTAGGGGGTAATTGAACTTTACTCCCTACTCCTTACTCCCTACTTCTTATTTTACCTGAAATAGTTCCAGTAAACTCAAAACTAAAATTAATAAAAGTAAACCGGCAAAAGCTGCCTGCGGCTGCCAGCGTTCACGGGCGAACCAGCGGCCGCGGCCGGGTCCGCGCCGGTCGAGCAGGGGCAAAAGCGCCAGCAAAACCAACCCGGCCAGCGGAACAATCCAGCCGGCCCACAGCGACGGAATGTAACGCAATAACCACTGGATGGCTAAAAAGAACCACGGGGCTTGCACACTTTGACCGCTTACTTGATTCAAATCGGCAGGCGGACCGAGATCGGGTGGGGTAAAAATGGACAGCAGCACCAGGCTGCCGGTCAAAACCAGGGCGGTGATTAGTTCGCGGAAAAGGATTGTCTCGCGGGAGACAAAGCGGCGTGACTGATCCGCCGTCCAGTCGGGGCGGGAGAGACCGCCGTCCACCCGAACTCGCCAGAGGTGGTAGCCGATGCCCCCCAGGCCCAGCAGGGTCAGCCCAAACACATGCCAGGTATAAAAGCGCAGCACGGTGGCCGAGCCAAGCGCCTGATCGCCAACAATAATAAGATACAGCGTAGAGCCAATGCCTGGCAGTTCTTTGAGGAGGTTGGTTCCCACCAGCAGCGCCCAAATGCTGCTGGCGTCGAAGCGCAGCACGTAGCCGCTAAAATTCCAGACCAGCGTCACCAGCAGCAGACCCAGGCCGATAAACCAGTTGACATCACGCGGCGGGCGGTAGCCGCCAGTGAAGACGATACGGGCGGTATGGATGACCATCGCCACCACCATCACCTGGGCCGCCCAATAGTGCAGCGCCCGGACAAGGCGACCAGAGGACACAACGCTGTCAATGAGCGCCAACGAGGGATATGCGCCTGATAGGGTAGGTTCGTAGTAAAACATCAGCAGCGCGCCGGTCACAGTCGTCATCACAGCGGCTATCACAGCAATACCACCCATGCCCAGGGTATAACTCAACCCGGCGCTGTGAGCCGGATTCTGCTCAGGCAGCAAGTTGTAGATTAGACTTTTGTTTTTGCGCCACAGGCGCAGGTGGCGTGGAAGGATTGGAATAGTCGTCGGCCCCTATGGAAGGTAGACGGTAGTCGGTAGACAGTAGACGGGGAAGGATTTTTCCCCCTGTCTACCGTCTACTGTCTACCGTCTACCAGATTCAACAGCCATCCTCCGGATTGGCCCCGGCTTGCAGCCAGTTGTAGAGACGTTGGAAGAGGGTGTCGTCCATGTGTTCGGCGGCGTGTTCGGGAATGGTGTTGCTTGTCTGGCGCATTTTAGCCCGTTCCATTTCAAAAGGAAAACTGAGGCCGGTCAGGCTGGGGCCGTTGGGGCTACCTTGGGCAAACGCGCCGTGGCAGGAGTCGCATTGACCTTCCGTCCAGACCTGCATGCCCAACACCTGGCCGGATGGCAGAGTCGGGGTCAATGCAGCAGAGGCAGCCTTCGCCTCCAGGCTTGCTAACCAGCCGTAGATATTGTAAGCATCTTGGGTGGGCAACTCGGTTTCGTTGAAGGCCGGTTTGGGCGGAATGGCGGTTCGTACCTTATGCAGAAATTGGTCAAACGGCAGGCTGGTTTGGGCCAGCTTGGGACCAATCCCCCCTTCGCCTTGAGCATTGTGACAAGCCACACACTGCTTATCCAGAAAGACTTGCTGGCCTCGGGCCAGATTGGGCGCGGTCAATCCGGCGGCAAATTCCGGCAGGGCTGTGGCAGTTGGCAATGCAGGAGCGGAGGCCAGTTGCTCAGCGCAGCCGGCCAGAAACAGGAGCAATAAAAAAGCGATAAAACTGATAATTGACGGCTTCATTGATAGCACTCGTCTCTCACACAACCCATTTTTAACCATTCGTACAATTTCTTAAAAATCTCATCGGAAATATGGGTAGCGCTGTGTTCGGGGATTTTATCAGCCGTTTGACGCATACGGGCCAGTTCTTCGTCCACTGGATCGTTGATCCCGGCCAGCATCGGCCCATCCGGGCCACCTTGAGCAAAAACACCGTGACAGCTATCGCAGCTTCGACAAGTCCAGATGGTCATGCTGCGCATATCCTCTAAAGAGGCGGTTTCTTCGGCGGCCGGAACAGGACCCACATTGGGCATAGCAACTTGGGGGGGCGGCACTTGCGTGCGCACCCAGGCATAAATATCAAAAACGGCTTGATCGGGTAGCTGCTCAACGGAGTAGGCCGGTTTGGGTGGGATGGCTGTACGCACCACATGGACAAATTGGTCATAAGTCAGTTGGGTTGAGGCCAATTGCGGGCCAATACCGCCCAGGGCTAACGGCCCATGACAAGCCGAGCATTGGGCCTCATTCCAGGCAGCCTGGCCTTTTTCCAGGTTGGGAATATAGACTCCGGCGGCCTGAGTTGGAGTGTCGGTTGGGGGTGGAGGAGCGGGCGCAGGTGTTTCCGTACAGGCTGCAATGACAAGGCTTAAGATCAAAATAATAACCGGGTGCATTGTTCTGTTCATAAGACAACTCCTGAGAAGTCCAAAAACATCAATCCAACCACAATCTTGCCCGTCTCAGTAGAGCCAATTTTCGAGGAGTGAGGCACACCCACGTGCCGAACACCGCCGCACGTGGGCGTGCTGGCTCCTCAAATTTGGATCCACTGAGACTAAAAATAAGCTAACGGACATAAAGTGGCAAGAAGTGAGACATCTGTCCGGCATAGACAAAGACATACCGCAAGGCAAACCCGCCGATAAGGACCAAGCCCGCGCTCAAACCGCCCCACAACCGGCTGTATTTGACCGCGTGCTCCTGCCAGACGACCAGGAACAGCTCAAATCCTTCAATCGCCAGCGGGATGAGCAGCCCCAACAGGATGACGCCGCCCCAAAAAGCCAGGGTAAACGGCCCGCCCATGACCAGATTTAAACTGCCGGACGCGCTCCATGTGCTGAGGGTTTGGTGCAGAAAAAACGGAATAATCATAAAGATTTCCAACACAATCAGCATGGCGTCGAAGCTGACCAAAAAGTGACGCTCGCTGCGCAAATGGTGAGAGCGCATCAGCGAGGCAACAAGCAGCACGGTGGCCACCCCGCTGCTCATCGCCGACATCAAAAATAGTTGGGCCACCATCGGCGTGTTCCACAACGGCCGGGCCGGAATAGCCCCCAACAGCACCCCGGTGTACATCCCGACCCCAATTGCCAGCGGCGCGCCAACAGCGGCTACGATGCGGCGGGCTACATTAACTTCTGATGGGTCAAGCGGCCGCCAGGTATTCCAGGCAGTCAGTTCGGACAGGCTGTGGGGCAGGCGCAGCAGGTCGCGCCAGGGCCGGGGAAGCCACAAGACAAAATAGACAAATGAAAGGAGCGAGAAGCCGGTCAACAGCCAGCTCCCAATAGACATCGGCGAGGTATACTCGACGGTCAGGAACAGCCACCAGAATTGAAACGGCTTGGTCAAATCGAAGATAAGAGCCGCCAATCCCAGGCTCAGCGGCCAGGGAGCCAACAAAGCCCCAATCCGGCTGATGCGTTTGTATCGCTCCCCGCCCAGATAAGTCGCCAGGCCCGACACAAAAAAGGCCCCGGCGCTAATTCCGGCGGTGAAAAGGTAAAAGGCAATCAGGAAATTCCAGTGAAAGTGGATGGCGTTATGTTCCATAAGTGGCACTCCTTACGGGTAGACGGTAGACAGTAGACGGTAGACGGGAAACCCCTGTCTACTGTCTACCGTCTACTGTCTACCTGCTTAACTGCGGATGTAATAAATCGCCGGTTCCGTGCCGGCTTCTTCATACAGCCGATAGGTTTCGTGGGTGGCCAGCAGTTTCGAGACCTCGCTGTTTGGGTCGTTCAGGTCGCCAAAGTGGCGGGCATTGCCGACGCAGGTTTCGACACAGGCCGGGGGCAAGCCTTGATCCAGCCGGTGGACACAGAAGGTGCATTTATCCACCGCTGCTTTTTCCTCATTGACATAGCGGGCATCATACGGACAGGCCATCATACAATATTTACAGCCAATGCACTTATCGTAATCAATCAGCACCAAACCATCTTCGCGGCGGTAGGTGGCCCCGGTGGGGCAGACCCGCTCGCAGGGGGGATTGGCGCAGTGCTGGCAGTTTTCCGGCAGAAAGGTACTGCTGAGGTCAGGAAAAACGCCCCGCTCAATTTTGTTGATCCAGTTGCGATGCATGCCCAGGGGAACCTCGTTTTCCAGCGAGCAGGAAATCATGCAGGCTTCGCAGTTGATGCAGCGATCCGGCTCCATTACAAAAACCCAGCGGCGTGGACGGGAGGTGGGGTTGTTATCGCTCATAAATCGTCTCCAAATTGAATGAGCGAATGGCGAATGGCGAATGAAGAACTATCCTATTCGCCATTCGCTCATTCGCCATTCGCTTATGCTTTCTCTACCTTCACGGTGGTCTGTGACAACGCCTGCGAGCCGCTGACCGGGTCGGTGAAGGTCAGGTGCAAATCACTGTCACTGGCCCCCTGGCCGTAGGCGGTGGTCAGGCCTTTGCTGATGTGGCCGAAACCGGGGGTCATATAGACGCAGTCGGGCCGGATTTTTTCGGTTACGTGGGCCACCGTTTTGACCCGCCCCCCGGCGCTTTCCACCCAGATTTCATCGCCATCGGCAATGCCCAATTGCGCCGCCGGTTGGGGGTTGAGCCACAGCGGGTTGGTTGGGACCCGCTCGTGCAGCAGCTTGTTGTTGTGGGTGGCAAACTGAGTGTGTTGGGCTACTTTGCCGGTCAGCAGGAAAAACGTGCCCGGCTCATTGGTGACCGGCTCTTCCCAGACCGGCACGGGCGAAAAGCCGCTTTTGGCCAGCGTGTCGGAAGCCAGTTCCATTTTGCCGCTGGGCGTGTTGAAGGTTAGTTCTTTTTCTGCCTGAGCCTCTTCAAGCGGCGGGCGGTAGTAGCCCTTTTCTTTCAATTCTTCCAGGGTGATGCCGAGCGGCGCAAGCTGCTGGCGCAGGTAATCTTCTTCGTCTTGGTACTGGAAGTAATCGCCCAGACCCAGGCGCGTCCCCAGTTCCTTATAAATCCACAGGGCTGATTTGCTCTCGCCGACCGGCTCGACCACCGGCTGGCGCAGGAAAACCGTCCCGTCCACCACAGCCAACGGGTCGTACCGTTCCAGGTAGCTGGCTTCAGGCAAAACCACATCGCTGAACCAGGCGGTGTCGTTCATGCCGATGTCAACGGTGACAATGAAATCCAGCTTGCTAAAGGCTTCGATGGTTTTGCGCCGCTCCGGCAAGGAGTTGACCGGGTTCTGGCGGGCGATGAACCAGCCGTGTGCCTGGTAAGGCTGGCCGGTCAGAATGTTATCCCGGATTTCCTGAAAGACGCCCAGTTTGAGCGGCACCAGCGGGTATTTCCAGGGCACACCGTCGAGCCGCAAGGCGCTGACGCGGGGATAGGCCGGCTGTGGAATCGCGCCGAGTTTGACGCCGCCTTCCTCTCCGGCGGCAGGCTGCAAGCTGCCTGGCCTGGCCCAACTGCCAACCAACCCGTTCAGCACGGCGATGGCCCGTTCGGTCTGGAAAGAGTTGATGAAGTTGCTGGTGCGCCAGTTGGGATGGGCAAACGCCTGCGGGGCAGCCAGGGCAAATTCGCGGGCGATGCGGCGGATGGTTTCGGCGGGGATTTCGCACTTGCTGGCGGCCCATTCTGGCGTATAACCTTTGGTCGCTTCTTTGACCTGCTCAAAACCGACGGTGTGCTTGTCTATAAATTTTTTATCGTACAACCCCTCGGCGATGATGGTCTGGATTAGGGCCAGATGAAACGCCAGGTCGGTGCCGGGTTTGACCGGCAGCCACTCGCTGGCTTTGGCGGCGGTTTTGGTGAAGCGCGGGTCGAGCACGACCACTTTGGCCCCGCGCTGAATCGCGGCCACCAAATCCTGAGCCTCGGAGTTGGAGATGGCATCGAGGACATTGCGTCCGGTGTAGATGATATATTGGGTCTGGCTGTAGTCGCGGCCCGGCTCTTCCAGGCCAAAGGTCAGCAAATTGGCCGTAATCATGGCATTGAAACAGAGCGAGCGCTGCGTGCCGTAGTTGGGCGAGCCGTAGGCTTTGAGCAGGTTTTCAAACTGCACCTGCACCAGGTTGTGGGTCGAGCTGAAAATCATCGCCTCCGGGCCGTAGCGCGCTTTGATTTCCAGCATCCTGGCGGCCACATAATCGAGGGCTTCTTCCCAACTGGCCCTGGCCCACTTGCCCTCACCCCGCCCGCCCTTGCGAATGAGCGGGTATTGCAGCCGGTCGGGATCGTACAGCGTGGCGACGCCGGCCTGGCCGCGCGGACAGAGCATGCCCCGCGAATGGGGATGAAAGCCATTGCCTTCCAGCTTGTAGACCCGGCCATCTTTTACCTTGGCCCGCACCCCGCAGCGCCAGACACACTGCTCGCACAGGGTAAAAACCTCGCGGTCAAATTGGGTGGGGGGGTAATAGTCGGTGCGAGGAATGGCTGGCGCATCGTTGTTGGCAGGCAAAAGGTTGATCACATCCAACCCGCTCAAGGCCGCCGTTCCGGCCATCACCCCCGCGCCCAACCCCAAAAATTGGCGGCGGGAGAGTTGTTGTAAAGGCTTTCTTTTGGTGGTCATAGGTTGACTCCAGTTTGATACGTGATGCGTGATGCGTGAAATTCTTACGCATCACGCATCACGTATCACGTTTTAGTGACTTCCCACATGATCTGGCCTCGGCTCGCCCTTTTTGGCTAAAATATAAAACAGATAGCCTGAGAACAGAGCCAGAAAAGCGATCAGCAGCCAGTGGTTGACATTGAACATGTCGGGCATATAGGTGACGCCATAGTTGGCAATGGCGGAGATAACCGGAAAAACTTGGGCATAGGTTACGCCAAAGAGAATGGCCCCGGTCAGGAAGCCGAGCACGCCGGGAATGAGATAATCGAGATTGCCCCGGCCAATTCCGGCAAAACAGGTGCCGGGACAAAAGCCGGCCAGAGCCATGCCTGCTCCAAACAGCAGCGCGCCAACAAAGTTTCCGACCAGATAGGTGGGGGTGCTGCCGGTCAGGTTGACCAGGCCCAGATCGCGCATCAAGTAGATGCCAACCGAACCAACCACGATAGCCGTGAGCATAAACTTGAGCACGCTCAAATCGGTGAAGCGGTAGACGTTGACAATTTTGCTGTAGCGGGTAAAGCCGACCTTTTGCAAAATGAAGCCAAAAAAGATACCCACAATCAAAGCGGCGCTGAAACTCATAGCTTAATACCTCTTTCCGTAGAGAATTTTGGCGACGATGATGCCGGAGATAAACATCCCGGCCATAAAGATAAAGGCAGCCGGGGCCAATTGCACCCCGCCGGAGATAGCCAGGCCGCTGGTGCAGCCTCCGGCGATGCCGGCTCCGTATTCCAACAGGATGGCCCCAAAAAAGAGGGCGGCCCACCGCTTCCAGGGGGCCGAGCCAAACACCTGCACCCACTGCTCATCGGAAATCCAGCGCAGTTTGAAATCGCCGGAGGTGACAGCGGCAATAAACGCGCCAATGACAATCCCCACCGCCATGACCACGCCCCAGGTGATACCGGGGGTCATCACAAAGCGCCAGTAGGTATTTTCGGCCACACTGGGCGCAACTACCTGCATGATCGAACCGGCCAGGTTTTCAAACGCGCCCGAGGCCCCAAAGAGCAGGCCGGTGAAGAGCAGGGTAAAAATGGCTAACATGCCCAACATGGCCCCGGTCAGGTAGGGCGACCATTCGACTTGACGAAACCAGGCGACAAAATTGTTTGTGTTCATAGTGTCCTCGATGATGGTTAGGTAGTAGGCAGTAGGTAGTAGGTAGTAGGTAGTAGGTAGTAAGGGGGTCTTCTACTTCTTACTTCTTACTTCTTACTTCTTACTTCTTACTTCTTACTCCCTACTCCTTACTCCTTAAATAACGCTTTCAACAAGCCCCACTCCTTTGCCCCAAGCTGGCGCAGGGTGGCAATCACTTCGATATCAACTTGACTGATGGCGGTCAGGATTTCGCTGCCCCGTTCCGGGTTGGACAGGAGCTTATCCAGGGCCGTTAATGTTTCGGGCGACAATTTTAGCAGCCGGGGTAACAACTTTTGGAGTTCCGGCTTTTGGGCCAGCAGTGTTTCTATCTGAGCCGGATCGGCTACCGCCAGCCCGCCTTCGCTGCGAACCGCAGCGGCGGCCATAGCCTGGGGAATAGGATTGACGTTTTTATTAATCCAGCCGGCCACTGTTTGTCCCCAATTTTCCCAGCTCCAGGCAGTGACAAAAAAGGCCCCTACGATACCAAGAATCATCAACCCCAGGATGACATTGCCCCAGTTTGAGATCAAGGGTGGGGGCGTGGTCGCTTCGGCGTAGAGCAGGTTGAAGTCAATCTCCTCGCCGCCCAGGGGCGCACTCACGGCTGTCGTGCCGGTCGTGCAGCTACTATCGCCACCTGTAGCGCTATCGGCTGGAGGATTGGCGCTGCCACCCCCGCCCGCTAACAAATCAACGCCCAGGGTCGAGGCATAGGTCTGGGCTAATGGGTCATAATCGTCGGGATGACAGCCCTGGCAACTGGCTTTGACATCACCCAGAGGAGCGACCATGCCGATGTGGGCTTCGTCCTGGGCCGTGGCCTGGACATTACCGGCGTGGCAAAACTCGCAAAAGTCGCCAAAAGCATGAGCCTTGTGCCAATCGCCGTTATTGGCTACCGACAACTTGCCCTGCGTTTCGTGGCAGTTTTTGCAGGATGAGGCCGACGTGCCGCACTGGGCCGAAACCGGTTGGGCGGACACAACCATCATCGCCCCCAGCAACAGGATCACGCCGCCTATCATTGCGTAGAGAAACCACTTATCAGCGTGTTTCATATCAAGTTTTCCTCCTGCGGTAAATCCCCCCTCCCCTAGCCCCTCCCCCGCAGCGGCGCGCAAGCGGGGGCTAGGGGTGGGGGGTGGCCGTAATGTTTAAAAAGTGCTGAGTTTAGCAATCGTGTCGAGCCGGTCTAAAAAAGAACAGCGCTCGCTGACGATATGGGCCAGAATATCGGCGATACGTTGGATAGTGAGCAAAACCTGCTTTTGTTGAGCGGCGGTCAAGCTAACCGCCCCGTCAAAAACTTGCTGCAATTTATCCGGGGCAAGCTGAAGCGACCGCGCTAATTCTTCCAGGCTGGCGGGAGAGGGCGGCCAGTTTTGGGGGGCGACGCCAAAAGCAATCACCGCGCCTTTTAACTCATTGCCCAGGCGAACCAGGGCGCGGGCGCACAGCAGGCCGCCCCAACCCGGCACAAAACGGGGTTCCAGAGAAGGCATCTGGCTCAAATGATGCCACTGTTCCTGGCACAAAGTATGGCCGCTGGTTGTTTCGGTGAGCAGATTGTAAACGGGGCTGGGATTACTGGCCTGGGTAATCGGTTGGCCGGCCAAATCGGTAATGACCAGCATGACCCCCAGGTTATCGGCAAAAGCGTCCTGGATTAATTGAACACAGTCAAGGGGCAGCAGAGCGGCCAAAGAAGCATTCGCCCTGTTGGTTTCTGCCGGCGCTGCCGGGGCGTCAACCCGGTTTTTGAGCCACTTTTCGACTCGCTCATGAGGAAAACGCCACTGTTTGCCCACTTTGATTGCCGGCAGTCGCCCCGCCTCAGCCATGCGATAAATGGTAGAGCGGTCTACCTGGAGCAAGCCCTGCATCTCTTTAGCCGTCAACATTTCAGTCATCCCCTACCCCTCTTGTGAAAAAAATAACTTTAACTCCAGCATAACTCTGATTAGATAGATTAAACAGTGACATCTGTCATTGTTTGTGGTGATGGATGTCATTATCCGCATTATGCGCATCAAATGCGGCTAATGCGGATAATGCAGAATAAATTACAACCCTCTCAAATTTTGATGACACTTGTCACTATCAATCCGCCCTGGAAGCGCCATAATATAACTAATTACAATTTTCACAATAAAGGAAATCAACGATGGGTACTGTCACTGTCAAATGGATTGAATCAACTTTTATGAACGGGATCGACTCCAACGGGCGTCCGTTGAACATCGGCTGGTCGCGCCAACGCCAGCCAGAATGGACCGGGGTAAAGCCCTCTGACCTGCTGCTCCTGGCCGCGGCCTCGTGCTCCACCTATGATGTGGTGGATATTCTGACCAAACAACGCGAGCCATTGGACGATTTGGAAGTTATCTGCACCGGCGAGCAACTGCCGGAGCCGCCTTATACGTTCACCTGTATTCATCTGCACTACAAGGTGAAAGGGGCGGTCAATCCTAACAAGTTGACGCGGGCGATTCAACTCTCGGAGGAGAAATACTGCTCGGTCATCAACACCCTTAAACCGACGGTGAGGATTACCAGCAGTTCTGAAATTGTCGAATAAGCGAGGATTACTGCTGTTTGAATTATTGATAGGAGTTTCGTTAGCAAAAAATGGGGGAGTCAGAAGCCTGATGAATGAGTCGGGTACTCAAAAAAGTTGCAGAAGTAAGGTAGGACGCGAATTGGCCGAACAGTTGAAGTCCATCCGGCCAGAGACGCTGTTTCTTCATTTAAGATTGGTTGATCAAAGACCGAGGAGAAGAGGGGGAGATAAAAACATCTATAAACTGCCGGGCCGCCGAAACGGGCTTGGGCAGTAAACTCTCTTTAATCGCCAGGGTTAAATCCTGAGCCTCGTGCGCCACTCGCACCCCCTTCCAGGCCGAGCGGTAAATGGTGATTTCGTTGTTCTGCAAGTTCAAGGAGATCATACGCAAGGTAGGAACTGCTTTTAACAACGTTCTTTCCTTGCCGGCCGAGGCCCACTTCAAACCCGTACTCGCCCAGATCACTACATTGGGTTTCTGTTTCTTGATCGTGGGCAGGGCGTGGATTACATCGTTGTCCTGACCAATGACCTTTACTGCTGCTTTTTCATGGAGCAGACTCTTGAGGCCCTCGCTAAACGCTAGGCTAGTACTCCGCACCGATAGGATGAGCTTATGTAAGGGGCTATTATCGCATCCTGAGTAGCCGCGAAACGAGGTAGAGCGGCCTATCGAAGGGTGCGATTTATGTTTAGGCGTATTCGGCCACCGGCTCGGCCAGGGGCAAAGGGTGCACCGGCCGGGGTAAAAGGGTGGGTTGTGGCTTTAAGGTCAATTCGACCTGATTTTTGAGGACTTTAGGCAGCACCGGCTTAACCAAATATCTACAATCATCAAGTCGGGCCGGCGATAATGGAACTGCTCCAGGGCACTCTCGCCGTCAAGAGCAGTGTAGACCTTATACCCGGCCGATTCCAGGGTTGTCTTGATAATAGATAGTATAAAAGGATCAGCATCAACGATCAAGATTTTATCTCTCATCATTCCCCCTGTCGCCGGTTGTAACGGAATCCTGTTGCCCCACGTTCCTTCATCATAGCGTTTAATTTGGCTCGTGTCTATACCTGTTTGGGTTATCTTTTGAGGTTTAAAAATTGCTCATGTGGGTGATAAGACTGCAAGGTTCTACCACAAAGGGGTGAGAAGGAGAAGGGAGGTGCGGGCAGTTTAAGCGGGAGTGTTTATAACCTTGTGGCAGCCATCCGGGCTGAAACCTGTCACCGCGAGCCGTAGCCAAGCAATCTCTTACTCCGGAGAGGGGGATTACTTCGGCCTACGGCTTCGCCATACATGACAGCTTAAGTCCATAATTTTATGGTATAATGTCTACCGTAATAACTTTGCCGGCGGGTACGAGGAAGAACCTGAAACCGGCGGCTCAGAGAGATTGAATAAGCTTAATAACAGGGAGGCCCCAAGTGTGGCAAGCATAGACCCCCCTCTACCGACAAGTGAACCCACCTTTCAGCTCCTATTTCACCATCACCCGCTGCCTATGTGGATTTATGATCTGGAAACACTGGCCTTTCTGGATGTCAACGAGGCGGCGGTAGAAAAATACGGGTATAGCCGGGAGGAATTCCTGGGTATGACCCTCAAGGCCATTCGCCCTGTTGAAGATGTGCCCCGCCTGCTGGCCAATGTGGCCCAACTGCGGCCCGCGCTGCAACATTCCGGGCAATGGCGGCACCGCCTTAAAGATGGGACGGTGATTGATGTTGACATCACTTCCCATACCCTGACTTACAACGGGCGGTCGGCGGCCCTGGTCATGGCCCATGATATTAGCCAGCGCCTCCAGACCGAGGCAGCGCTGCAACGGCTCAACCGCACTTACGCCGTTCTCAGCGGCATCAACCAGGCCATTGTTCGCCTGCGCCAGCCGCAGGCCATGTTTGAAGCGGCATGCCGCATTGCCGTAGAAGAAGGTGGGTTTCGGCTGGCCTGGATCGGCCTGGCCAGCGAAGTCACCCGGCGAATCGAGGTGGTGGCCCAGGCCGGGGAGGCCGGCGATTACCTGGAAAAGGTCAACATTGCCCTGGACGACAAAGCGCGGCGGGCCGGCCCGGTGGGCAGCGCCTTTCTGAGCGGGAAGCATGTGGTCATCAACGATACCGCGCAGGACACGCGCATGGTCCCCTGGCGGCAGGACGCCCTGCGCCGGGGCTACCGGGCGGTGGCCGCTTTCCCGCTCAAGATTGGGGGCGTTACACGCGGCACGTTCACCCTCTACGCCGGGGAAGCGGGCTTCTTTGACGCCAGGGAAGTGGCTCTGCTGGACGAGCTGGCCGAGGACATCTCCCTGGCTCTGGAGCTGGCCGAACAGGTTGAAGAACACCGCCGGGCCGAAGCCCAGTTGCGGCTACAAAGCGCGGCCCTGGCCGCAGCGGCTAACGCCATTGTCATTACCGACCGGGCCGGGATCATCCAATGGGTTAACCCGGCTTTTACCCGGCTGACAGGCTATGAACCGGCCGAAGCCGTGGGTCGCAACCCGCGCGATCTGGTTAAATCCGGCCAACAGGACCCGGCCGTTTACGCCGATCTGTGGCAGACGATTATGGCCAGGCAGTCCTGGCAGGGCGAAATGGTCAACCGTCGCAAAGATGGCAGCCTTTACAGCGAGGAACAAACCATCACTCCCTTGCTTGACGAAGCGGGCCAGATTACCCACTTCATTGCCATCAAGCAGGATGTCACCGCCCGCAAGCAGCTTGAGGCGGAAAACCGGCAGCTTCTGGCCCAGATTTACCAAGCCCAAAAGATGGAATCCATTGGCCGTCTGGCCGGGGGTATTGCCCATGATTTTAACAATTTGCTGGTGCCTATTGTGGGTTATACCGAGTTGGGCATGCTAAAATTAGACCCCGACAGCGAACTGCGCCGTGATCTTGAGCGGATCAAAAACGCGGGCGAGCGGGCCGCCCAACTGACCCGGCAAATCCTGGCCTTTAGCCGGCAGCAGATGCTGGAGATCACTTCGCTTGATCTCAACGAGATTATCGCCGAGTTTCAACATATGTTGACCCGACTCATCGGCGAAGATATTATCCTGGAAACCCATCTGGCCCCCGGCCTGCCCACCATCCGGGCCGATAAGGTCCAGCTTGAGCAGGTACTGCTCAACCTGGTGGTCAATGCCCGCGACGCCATGCCCAACGGCGGCAGGCTGCTGATTGAAACCGCCTCGGTGACGCTGGATAAAGCTTATGCCGCTCGGCATGCCGGGGTTAAGCCGGGGCCGCATGTTATGCTGGCGGTCAGTGATACCGGCCACGGCATGGATATGGCCACGCAGCAGCATATCTTTGAGCCTTTCTTTACCACCAAGACCCAGGGACAGGGAACCGGCCTGGGTCTGGCTACGGTGTTTGGCATTGTTAAACAACACGGCGGCCATATCTGGGTTTACAGCGAACCGGGCCAGGGCACGACCTTTAAAATTTATTTACCGCTAACCACAGCGCCCCTCTCTACGGCTAAAGCGGAGCCGGCAGAAGGGGGTTCGCTGGCGGGGACCGAAACGATAATGTTGGTTGAGGATGAACCTGGCGTGCGCCAATTGGTCAGGGATGCCCTGCTGGGGCATGGTTACCAGGTGCTAGAAGCCGGGGAGCCTGAACAGGGTCTGGCCCTGGCCCTGGCGTATGCAGGGCCAATCCACCTGCTGCTGACCGATGTAATTATGCCCCACATGAATGGCCGGGATTTGTATCAAAAGGTGGCCGCAACCCGGGCCGGGTTGAAGGTGTTGTATATGTCGGGCTACACCGACGACATCATTGCCCATCACCATGTGTTGGATCAGGACGTCGCTTTTTTGCAAAAGCCCTTTACCTTGTACAGCCTGTTGCAAAAGGTCAGGGCGGTCCTAACCTGAATTCGGGATTAGCTCGAAAATCACCCTTCGATACGGCCTTCGGCCTACTCAGGATGATTTTCGCTATCGCATCCTGAGTAGCCTTGAACGCAGTGAAAGGGGTATCGAAGGGTGCGATTGTCTAAAGTCAATCCACCGCTGAGGGCGGGAGCGAAAGAGAGGAAGCATGGCGGATCATTCGCCGGAGCTGGCAGCCTTTGCAGCCAGCCTCAATGCCCACCCTGAAGATGTTGAGGAGATTTATCACTATCGCAAGACGTCTCCTACCGCCTCCACCGTCCCAAACCCGGCTTACCCGCCGGCCCCGCTGGTGCGTCCCTTACCGCCATCCCGATGGCTGCTCCTGCTGCTGGGTGGGGGAATTATAACGCTGCTGGCCCTGGTCGTTGTCCTTTGCCTGGGCGCACTCTGGCTTTACCGCAGCGACCGGATTATGCCCGGCGTGCAGAGCATGGGGCTGAACCTGGGCGGCTATTCCATCGGCCAGGTTACCGCCCTGCTGCAACAGTCCGAGCGCACCATTGCCCTGGAAGGCGGTGGAACGGCCATCCTGACGCCCCCGGCGGACCTGGGTCTATCGCTGGATGCGGCGGCCACTGCCCAGGCGGCCCACCAGATGGGGCGCTCGTGGGCGGCCTGGCAGGCGGCCTTCAAAGCCAGAACCCGGCTACAGGTGGCCCCGGTCTGGCGTTTCGACCCGGTCCGGGCCGAGGCCAAGCTGCGCCAGTTAGCCCCCCAGTTTGAAGTCCCGGCGCGGCCGGCCGGTCTCAAAGTGGTGGCCGGCCGGGCCGAAGTGACCCCGCCTGCGGTGGGACGCGCCCTCGACGTGGCGGCCACGCTGAGCTGGTTGCGGCAGCACCCAGCTCAGGTGATGAATGAAGGCCGGCTGCCGCTGGTCCTGATGGCTATCCAGCCGCCTACCACCAACGCCAGCGCTGCTGCGGCCCAGGCGAATGAATTGCTGGCTCATAGCCTAATCATCCAAGCTTATGACCCGGTGAGCAATGAAACCGTCGAGTGGACGGTCGCTCCGACTCAGTGGGGCGATTGGGTTAGCTTTAGTCTCGACCCGGCCGGGGCTGCCCCGCTGAAATGGACCCTGGTTAAAGAAAAAGTCGAGCCATTCCTGACGACCCAGGCCGCCGGGTTGGGGTCGGTGCGAACCCTTAATACAGATGAAGCCGTCGCGTCCATGGAAGCGGCACTGCGAGCCAGCCAAGCCGAGGTAAGCCTGCGGGTTTATCACCGCGAACAACAGCACACTGTCCAGCCGGGCGAAACCTTTTCCAGTATCGCCTACGATTATGGTATCCCTTACCCCTGGATTCAGCAGGCCAATCCAGGGGTAAGCAACGCTTTAAGGCCGGGGCAACTCCTGACCATCCCCTCGCCGGACGTGCTGCTGCCGCTGCCGGTTGTGAAACACAAGCGGATTGTGGTCAGCTTGAGCCAGCAAAAGCTGTGGGCGTATGAAAACGGCGCCGTCAAATGGGAGTGGCCGGCCAGCACCGGCATTGCCTCAAGTCCGACTGCGCCGGGCGTGTTTCAGGCGCAAAGCCACAGCCTCAACGCCTACGCCGCCAACTGGAATCTGTGGATGCCTCACTTTATCGGCATTTATCGCCCGGTCCCCACCTCTGACTTTATGAACGGCTTTCACGGTTTCCCTACCCGCAACGGTTCCACCTTGCTCTGGACCGAGGACCTGGGCCACCCGATTACCTATGGCTGCATCCTGGTCAGCAGCGACAATGCCGCCCTGTTGTACGACTGGGCCGAAGCCGGGGTGGTGGTCGAGATTACCCGCTAAGGCAGGCGCATAAAGGTGCGAATACCGGAAAAACGCGGATAAACCATCGCGTCCAGTGGCTGGTAATGAGGGCTGTCCATCATTTCTCACCTCCCAAAGTAGCAGGTAAAAAGTATTCGGATTATAATAAGCCCACCCCCTATTCTCCAAAGCGCCGGCTAAAATCAGGCTTGCCTCAGGGGTGCTGCCCATCATCTGTTCAACCATCTTAATACCTAGCAATAAGCCAGAACCAGGGAGCCTTTTACCACAGAGGCACAGAGGTACAGAGTTTTTAAAAATTTTTGCATTTGCGTCTCTGTGGTTAAATTCTTCTAACATGTCAGGTCTTGATGGCTAAATTACTGATTTGGAAGGATACGGATGTTCCACCACGCCGATGTACTTATTACCCATGCCCAAGCCTTAACCATGGACCGGGCCAGGCCGCGCGCCGAAGCGGTCGCCGTAAAGGGAGAGCGGATTGTCTTTGTCGGCCCCACCGCCGAAGCAGATGCCTGGCGCGGGCCGCAGACCCAGGTTATTGATGCCGGAGACCGAACCCTGCTGCCCGGTCTGATTGACAGCCACTTTCACCTTTTGTGGGGGTCGCTCACGCTGGATAACATCCAGGGTGAGGCCCTGACCAACTACGCCGAATTGACCGAAGCAGTGCAGAGCTACGCCCAGGCCCAGCCGAATCGCTCCTGGCTTATGGGCAATGGGCTGATTTACCCCATCGGGCCTGAACAGCAGGTCTTGACCCGCCACCACCTCGATGCGATTATCGCCGACCGCCCCCTGGCGCTGATGGCCTTTGATTACCATACTATGTTTGCCAATACGCGCGCCCTGGAACTGGCCGGCCTGCTGCATGGGGCCGAGTGCAGTCCCGGCAGCGAAATCGTGATGGGCGCGGATGGCCTGGCCACGGGCGAACTGCGCGAGCCGGGCGCATTTGGGCGCATCTACGAGTTAGCACCCCTCCCGGATGCGGCCCGCCAGAAAGAACTGCTGCGTCAGGGATTGGTCCAGGCGGCCCGTTACGGCTTGACCAGTGTGCACAACATGAACGGCAACCTGGATGAGATGGCTTTCTATGCCGCCCTGGAAGAAGCTGGCGAACTGACCCTGCGGGTCAATGTTCCCTTCAGCGTCACCCCCGACACTCCGCCGGAAGCGTTGAGTGAAGCAATTGCCATGCGTGACGCCTATCTGAGCGATAAGGTCCGCAGCACCGGGGTCAAGTTCTTTATGGACGGTGTGGTTGAATCCGGCACTGCTCTGCTGCTCGAAGCCTATGCCGGCCAGCCGGGCTACTGTGGCAAAGCTATCTTTGAAGCCGAGCAGTTTACCCCTTTGGCCCTGGCTGCCGACCGCCTGGGGCTGCAAATCATCGTCCACGCTATTGGCGACGGCGCCGTTCGCCGCACCCTGGATGGTTATGAGACGGTGCAACGCACCAATGGCCGCCGCGACAGCCGCCACCGCATCGAGCATATCGAACTACTTCACCCGGCTGACCTGCCGCGCTTCCGCGAATTGGGCGTGGTTGCCTCGATGCAGCCGCTGCACGAGACGGTCTCAGTGCCGGGGCAGTTGTGGGCCAAACAAGTGGGCGAGTCGCGTTGGGGCTGCGCATTCCCCTGGCAAACGCTGCGGGCCAGCGGCGCGCCGCTGGTCTTTGGCAGCGATTGGCCGATTGTCAGCCAGAACCCTTACCTGGGTATCCACGCTGCCCTGGCCCGCCAACCCTGGGGGCCCGGCCTGCCGGAGCAGGCCCAAAGCCTGGCCGATACCCTGGCCGCCTACACCCGCGACGCCGCCTATGCCGAATTTCAGGAAGGGGTGAAAGGGCAGCTCCGGCGGGGCATGCTGGCCGACATGGTTCTTCTAGCCGGTAATATCGAGACCATGCCGGTAGAAGCTATCAAAGGGTTAAGCGCGGCCTTGACCATGGTTGGGGGCAAAATTGTCTATCAAGCCTGAGTACGGAGTTTTCGTAATCGCATCCTGAGTAGCCACGAGCGAAGCGAAGGGCGTATCGAAGGGTGCGATAATGCCCCCCATTTATCCTGATGGGGTTGACAAGAAATATCAACTTTGGCCGGGTCAAATGTGATATGCTTGGCTCAAGTTCCTGATTTTTTTGTAACTCTTAGCCATGTCATTTCGACCGCAGGGAGAAATCCCCGATACCTTACTTTTACGTGTTGCGACTTGGGGATTTCTCGACCTTCAGTCTCGAAATGACATGAGACTGAGTAGTAACATTTTTTTATAAGTTGAAGGAGAGGATATGTCAAAACTCTATCGTTTGTGGCTGCTCATGACCGTCTTGAGTGCGCTGTGGTTGAGCGCTTGCAGCGGCGGGTCGGCTCCGCCTACCGTCAGTAGCGACGCCGGCAGCGCCCAGGGAGAAAACGCGACCACCGAGGCCGCCAGCGCGAGCCTCAACCGCGACCCCAAGACGCTGGTGGTGTTGTACAGCGAAACCGCCGACAATATGGACCCCGGACAAACACTCAACGTGGCTAACAATGTGGTCCAGCGCGGGATTTATGAAGGCTTGGTCCGCCTGAAAGGCAGCAGCGTGAGCGAAGTGGAACCTGTATTGGCCGAAAGTTGGACCACCAACGCCGATAAGAGCGAGTGGACCTTCAAGATTCGCCAGGGAGTCAAATTCCACGATGGCACAACCTGCGATGCCCAGGCCATTTACGACTCGATAGCCCGCACCCTGGTCAATAAAATGCCTGCCGCCTTTATCCTGGCCCGTTTTATCGGCTCTGAACCGGACCAGGTGATGAAGGTAGTTGACCCCTACACCTTGCAGTTCACCTTCTCCGAGCCGCAGCCGCTGTTTGACCTGGGTTTGGCGGCGGCCTACGGAACCGGCATTGTCAGCCCCAAAGCCTTCAAAGATAACGAAAAGAACGGCGACGCCGGCAAGGAATGGCTGACCACCCACGCCGTCGGCAGCGGTCCTTACAAGCTGGAAAAGTTTGCCCCCAACGACGAATTTATCCTGGTGCGTAACCCCGATTACTGGCGCGGCTGGCCCCAGGCCAATCATTTCGAGAAGGTCATTATCAAGCCCATCCCCGAAGCCTCGACCAGACGCCAGATTATGGAAAAAGGCGATGCTGACATCTCGGCCCCCTTTAGCAACCCGGAAGATACGCTGGCCCTGGAACAGGCCGGCCTGTTTAATGTCGGCGATGTCGGCCAGATTCGGATTGATTACGCTTTGTATAATCCGCACGGCCTGCTCAAAGACCCCCGCACCCGCCAGGCCATTTCGTATGCCTTTGACTACGATGGCTATATCAACGGGGTCCGCAAAGGCGTGGGCCGCCAGGCCGCCGGCCCCTTCCCGCGCAACCTGGCCTATCACGACCCCAATGTCTTTGTTTACCCAACCGATCTCGAAAAGGCCAAGGCGCTCTTTGACGAAGCCGGTTGGAACTACGACAACGAAATCAGCTTTACCTATTATCCTGGCTTTGGCGGCGAGGATGTCGGCCCTATCCTCCAGGCCCAACTCCAGCAAATTGGGGTTAAGATGAAGGTTGAAGAACGGGACATCTCCAGCTTCAACGGCATCTTTTACGGCGATACACCGCCCGAACAGCGCCCCGATATGATGTGGTACGCCTGGTGGCCTAACCTCAACGATGCCTACGACGAAGCCTGGATTCTCTATCACACGGATGCATCGGGATCGGCTGGAGCCAATGCCGGCTTTTATTCCAACCCGCGGGTGGACGAGTTAATTGACGCCGGTTACACCGAAACCGATCCGACCAAACTCAAGGAGATGTGGGCCGAAGTGCAAAAGATCATCACCGTAGATGACCCGGCCGGCCTGTGGGTCGAAGACCCGCTCGAACGGACCATCATCCGCAAAGACATCGAAGGCCACGTCTATAACGCCATCTACGCCATCACCTTCGATTACTGGTCGCTCAGCCGGAAGGCGGAATAAGAACGTGGTGCGTGGTGCGTAGTGCGTGGTCTGTTAAGTTTAGGCACCACGCACCACGCTTAGAAAAGAGTTTTTCAGGAACGATCTAACGGACCTATCATGCTTCGTTTTCTCATTCGCCGCCTTATTTTGCTCATCTTTGTGATCTGGGGCATCTCGCTCATCACCTTTGTGCTGGCCCGCGTGGTCCCCACCGACCCGGCTCGCCTGATTGCCGGGCCGCGGGCCAGCGCCGAGGCGGTGGAGGTGATCCGTAGGGATTACGGCCTGGATCGCCCGCTGATGGAACAGTACCTGCACTATATGAGCGACCTGTTACGCGGCGATTTAGGCCGCTCCTTCAGTTCGCGCCGCCTGGTGACGGAAGACCTGCGCGATTTCTTCCCCGCTACGGTCGAACTCACCGTGGCCTCGCTGCTCATTGCCGTAGCCTTGGGCGTGCCCATTGGCACAATTGCTGCTGTGCGGCGCAATTCCGCCGCCGACTATGCCGGGCGGACTTTTGCCACCCTCGGTCTAGCTCTGCCGGCCTTCTGGGTTGGGTTGATGGCTCAACTGGTTTTCTACAGCGGCTTGACCCTGCTGCCGGTGGGCGGACGGTTGAGCCAGGATGTCGCCGCGCCGCCCTTTCTGACCGGCCTGTACACCCTGGACAGCTTGCTCAGCGGCCAGTTCAAAACCTTTGGCGATGCCCTGGCCCATTTGACCCTCCCGGCTGTCGTCCTCAGTTTTAGCACCACCGCCGTTTTTGTGCGGCTGGTTCGGACCTCGATGCTGGAAGTGATGGCCATGGATTATGTCCGCACTGCCCGCGCTAAAGGACTGGCCCCATCCATTGTGACGCTGAGGCACGCGCTACGCAACGCCATGCTGCCGGTCATTACCATCGGCGGGCTGCAACTGGGCCTGCTGCTCGGCGGCACGCTCCTGGTGGAACTGATCTTTAGCTGGCCGGGCTTGGGGCGCTACTCGGCCCAATCCATTGTCAGTTCCGATTACAACGGCATCATGGGGGTGACGCTGGTCATCGCCCTGGTTTATCTCCTGGTTAATACAATGGTGGATTTACTCTATGCTTGGCTCGACCCGCGCATTCACTACAGTTAAATATCCCATCTTACAAAAGCTGCCCTGGCCGCGCCGCTTCTTCGGCCAGAGCGCCCTGAACGGTCTGGGGGCCTTTTTTGTCGCCCTGGTCATTTTTCTGGGCCTGTTTGGCGGGGCGCTGGCCCCGTATGATACCACCAAGACTAACCTTAAGGAGCGTTTTGCGCCGCCCTCGGCCCAACATTGGATGGGTACCGACAACTTTGGCCGCGACATCTTCAGCCGGGTTGTCGCCGGGGCGAGTATTTCGCTGCAAGTGGCCCTGGTGGTGCTGAGCGTGTCGGTTTTCATTGGGCTGCTGGTCGGAGCGGTGGCCGGATTCTTTGGCGGCACGACCGATGAGGTCTTGATGCGGATCACCGATCTTTTTGTGGCCTTCCCGGCCCTGGTCTTTGCCGCGGCGATTGCCACCACCCTGGGCCGCAGCCTGACCAACACCATGATTGCCCTCTCGACGGTCTACTGGCCCTGGTATGCCCGTCTGGTCCGCGCCCAGGTGTTGACCATTGCCCACCAGGAATACATTACCGCCGCCGAGGCGGTCGGCGTGCCGCGCTGGCAAATCATCTTCCGGCATGTGCTGCCCAATGTCATTCCCTTGATTCTGGTTCAGGTCAGCCTGGACATTGGCTATGCGATCCTCTCCACCTCGTCGCTCAGCTTCCTGGGCCTGGGGGCGCAGCCGCCTTCGCCGGAGTGGGGCGTTATGCTGACCGACGCCCGCGAATTTGTCCGCGAAGCCTGGTGGTACATGACCTTCCCTGGCCTGGCCCTCTCTCTAACCGTGCTCGGTTTCAACCTGCTCGGTGACGGCCTGCGAGATTATCTTGATCCCCGGCTGCGGGGGAGAATCTGAGGAATAACGACATGAACCTGGCAGAGTACGCCGCGTATGATGGCCTGGGTCTGGCCGAGTTGGTCAGGCGGCGCGAGGTAACGGCCAAAGAATTGGGCCGCTTGATGGTCGCCGCCGTCGAAAAGGTTAACCCGCAAATAAATGCAGTTATCCAAACCTATGCTGATCGTGTTGAGGCCATGCGGGCTGATGATCTGCCCAGCGGCCCCTTTGCCGGGGCGCCGTTTTTGCTCAAAGATCTTGGTTCCGGTGAAAAAGGAGCGGTTCAGGAGGCAGGCAGCCGCTTGTGCCGGGGACGCATCCTTAAACGCGACGCCTTCCTGATTGAGCGATTTCGCGCGGCTGGGTTAAGTTTGCTAGGCCGCACCACCACCCCGGAACAGGGCTTATCCAGCACCACCGAATCGGTGCTAACCGGGGCGACGCGCAGCCCCTGGAACCTGAGCACGCGGGCCGGTGGTTCGAGTGGGGGCGCGGCGGCCAGTGTGGCCGCGGGCATTGTCCCTATTGCTCATGCCAGCGATGGGGCCGGTTCGATCCGGATTCCGGCGGCGGTCTGCGGGCTGGTCGGGCTGAAACCCTCGCGGGGGCGGGTCAGCCTGGGACCGGGCATCAACGATCCTTTGCTGGGCATGGTGGCGGAATTTGCCGTCAGCCGCACGGTTCGCGACACGGCGGCCTTGCTCGATGCTGTGTCAAAACCGGCCCCCGGCGATCCCTTTATCATCGTCCAGCCCCGGCGGCCCTATCTCCACGAAGTTGGTGCGCCCCCCGGCAAACTGCGTATCGCCTGGACCCGCACCTCCTGGCAGCCCGGCACAAAAGTTCACCCGGAAATTGTGGCCGCTTTAGAAAAGAGTGTTGCCTATTTGGAAACAATGGGCCACGAACTGACCGAAGTTGAAACGCTCTATGACTACGAAACGTTTGTCAACGCCGTTTGGGTCGGTTGGGCCTGGGGTTTTGATGTCTGGCTGGATGAAACGGCGGCGGCCTTGGGACGCCAGGTCAATGAAGAGACATTGGAGCCGGTCACACTCTCTCTTTATCGTATGGCTCAAGAATTAACGGCGGCTCAGGTTGCCCACGCCGAGGGGGTCTATAACTCTATCCGGCGTAAGGTCGGCCACTTTTTTCAGGGCTATGATTTATTACTCACCCCAACTATTGCTCAATTGGGCGATCCTATTGGCAAGTACAGCCAAAACGTAACAGATGTGGATTTTATTGGCTTCTTCCGCCGCTGCGATCAATCGGACATGTATCTGCCGCTGGCTAATTTGACCGGCCAGCCGGCCATTTCGCTACCGCTGTACCAGAGCGACTCCGGGTTCCCTATCGGCATCCAGTTTGTGGCCCACTTTGGCCGCGAAGACCTGCTCATTCGCCTGGCCGGCGCCCTGGAAGTAGCTCTCCCCTGGCACGCACGCATCCCCCCGGTGCATGTCAGCTGCGCCTAACATTGATGGCTGAGTGATTACCTTGCCTCTAACACTTCCCGAACCTTACGGGCCAACTGCTCCGGCGAGAAGGGTTTTTGCAGGAAGGCAATCCCCGCCTCCAGCACCCCCTGATGCACAATCCCACTATCGGTATAGCCCGACACAAACAAGACTTTCAAACCCGGCTGCCGGGGCTGCAACCGGTCTGCCAACACCTTGCCGCCCATTTGGGGCATCACCATATCGGTCAGCAGCAGATGGATCATCCCCTCATATTCGGCGGCCACCTGGAGCGCCTCCTCGCCATTGGTTGCTTCCAACACGGTATAGCCTAACCGGCGTAATACCCGCCCAACAAAATGACGCACCGCCCCTTCATCCTCAACCAGCAGCACCGTCTCCTCGCCCCGCGGCAGGATGGCGGCTCTCTCCTCAGCCGCTGGCTGCCGGATGGTATTGTCGGTTAAGCGCGGCAGGTAGATTTTGACGGTGGTGCCCTGGCCCACCTCACTGTAAATCCAGATGTGCCCGCCGTGCTGCTTGACAATACTGTAACAAGTGGCCAGCCCCAGGCCGGTCCCCTGGCCCACCTCTTTGGTGGTAAAAAACGGCTCAAACAGGCGCGCCTGCACCTCCGGGGACATTCCAATTCCGGTGTCGCTCACGGCCAGCAACACATAAGGGCCGGGACTAACGTTTGCGTGCTGGTGGGCATAATCATCGTCGAGGGTGACATTGGCCGTTTCGATGGTCAGGACGCCGCCGGTGGGCATGGCATCGCGGGCGTTGACGGCCAGGTTGACCACCACTTGCTCGATTTGATTGGGGTCTGCCTGGACATAGCCCAAACCGGCGAAAGGCAGTGTGACCAACTCGATATGCTCGCTGATCAACCGGCGCAGCAGCTTGTCCAGGTTGAGGATCAGCTCGTTGAGGTTGAGCACTTGGGGCGCGAGTGGCTGCTGGCGAGCGAAGGTCAACAATTGGCGAACGAGAATCTTGGCTCGCTGCGTGGCGCTGTGGATGGTTTCGAGGTCAGGGTAGGCCGGGTGGGTTGGGGTGAGGGCATCACGAACCAGTTCGGTATAACCGCCGATAGCAGTCAGCAGGTTGTTGAAATCGTGGGCCACCCCGCCCGACAGCCGGCCCACACACTCCATTTTCTGGGCCTGGCGGAGTTGCTCTTCCAGGTGTTTACGCTCGGTGATGTCGCGGCTTATCCCCACCAGACCGATGACCTGTTCCTGGGCATCGCGCAAGGGGACTTTCGTCGTCAGCATCCAGCGCCGAGTGCTGGTGTCTCTGGTTCGGTTAGGTTCTTCTTTGTTGAGCAGCGGTTGGTTGAAACGGATCAAGGCTTGCTCGTCGGCGTAGAATTTCTGGGCCAGATCGGGCGGATAAAAATCAAAATCGGTCTTGCCCACTACGTCGTCCAGGTTGGCGACTCCCAAATGTTGCATGTGAGGGGTGTTGAGCAGCACAAACCGGCTCTCGGTGTTCTTGACATAGATAAGATCGGGCAGGTTGTCAATAAGGGTGCGCAGCAGGTTCCGCTCGGCGGTGAGCGCGGTGGTTCGTTCGGCCACCCGCAGCTCTAAAACTTCGTTGGCCTGGCGCAGGGCGGCCTGGGCTTGCTGCAACTGCTCATTTTGGGCTTGCAGGCTGCGAGTTAACCACCGCTGGCGCAGGTGAGTTGTGACCCGAGCCAGGATCTCTTCATATTGAAAGGGTTTGGTAATGTAATCCACACCTCCTGCCTCAAAACCCTTAACCTTGTCCTCTACCCGGGTCATAATCGTCATAAAGATGACGGGAATATCGCGGGTTCGTTCATCCGCTTGCAAGCGGCGGCAGGTCTCCAGGCCGTCAATGCCCGGCAGCATCACGTCCAACAAGATCAGGTCGGGTTGGGTCTGCTGGGCCAATTCAAGCCCGCTTTCCCCGGTTCGGGCTACCTTAATTTGAAAGCCATAGCTCGCCAGGTAATCCACCACGACGGCCAGGTTGGCCGGTTCGTCGTCAACAATCAAAATGGTCTGGTTATGAGTATCAAAGATTTCGCCGGGTTTTGTCTCAACTGTGCTCATGCGCTTTCCCCTGGAGAAACTGTTCGACAAAAATTTTGATTTGGTCAATTTCAAACCCCCTGGCCAGGTCTTGCAGCTTGCGAGCAAAGGGGAGGTAGACTTCGCCCATCTTTTCCAGGCCGAGCGCCTGCTGCTGAATTTCCAGGATTTGTCCTCTTCTGGCTAACTCATACAAGGCGGTCAACTCTTCCGCGGGTGGGGGGAGCAGAGGCAAGTCACCCTCAGCCTCACCTTCTGGCGAAGTGTAAACCCAGGTTAACTTGAGAAATGTGGCCAACATATCCAACAAGGTCTCCCTTTTAATAGGCTTGGGCAGAAAAGCGTCACACCCAGCCACCCGGCTTTTTTCTTGATCGGCTTCCAGTACACTGGCCGAAACGGCGATGATGCACAGCCGCTTCGCCTGAAACTCCGGGCGCTGCCGGATTTCCTGGGTCGCCTCCATCCCAGTTTTGACCGGCATCACCAAGTCCATCAGGATCGCGTCGGGCTGCCATGCCAGCGCCTTGTCCACCGCCTCTTGTCCATCGCCGGCCATGCTCACCTCAAAACCCAACGGCTCCAGCATATCTACCAGCAGCAGACGATTGTAGAGCTTGTCGTCAACCACCAACACTTTACGCCGCGCTCCCTCATACCCGATGATATTCTGCCAGGAAATTGGGGGGGGCTGCTCCCCGGCGGCCCGTTCTATCACCGGCAGGCTGACTTCAAACCAGAAGGCGCTGCCCGGCCCCCCATCAAGAGGGCTTTTTACCTCCAATTGGCCGCCCATCAGTTGCGCAATCTGCTGGCTGATCGCCAGCCCCAACCCGGTTCCTTCGGCCTGTCGGCCGCTCTCGCTGATCTGCTCAAAGGGCTGGAAGATGCGCTCCAGGTGGTCGGGGGGAATGCCGGGGCCGGTATCCTCCACTTCGAAAGTCAGAAGGATGAAGGATGAAGGATGAAAACCTGCCTCCCACGCTTCATCCTTCATCCTTCCGCCTTCATCCTTTGCCGTGACGCGCAGCGTCACACCTCCCTGCTCGGTGAATTTGACCGCGTTGCCCAGCAGGTTGAGCAGCACCTGGCGCAGCCGCTTCTCGTCGGCCAGGACGGTGTCGGGCAAGGGAGAGAGGGCTTCATAGCTGAGGGAGAGGTTTTTGGCCTCGGCCCGGGCGCGGATGATGTCGGTAATCTGGCGTAAAAAGGTGGGCAGGTGGATCGGCGTAGGGTTAAGGTCCAGCTTGCCGGCTTCGATCTTGGCCAGGTCGAGTACATCGTTGATCAGGGTCAGCAGGTGCTCGCCGCTCTGTTGGATGATGTCCAGCCCATCAACCAAGGGACCGCTATATCCCACACGCCGCTTGAGGATGTCGGCATACCCCAAAATACCATTGAGCGGGGTGCGTAGTTCGTGGCTCATGTTGGCCAGGAAGGCGCTTTTGGCCCGGTTGGCTACTTCAGCTTTTTCTTTGGCGATTTGCAGTTCATGAGTTCGTTGGGCGACTTGAAGCTCAAGTTCCTCGGTTCTCCGGTGCAAGCTCCTCACGCGATAGCTGTACCCGGCGGCGGCCAGGCCCACTACCACCAGCACAGCCACGCTTCTGAACCACCACGTTTCCCACCAGGGCGGCGTGATTGTGAGGCCAAGTGAAACCCCTTCTTCGTTCCATACCCCATCATTATTGGAGGCTTTAACGCGAAAAGTATAATTGCCGGGGTCAAGATTGGTGTAGGTGGCAAAACGACGTGTGGCATCGGTATACTGCCACTCTTGATCGAACCCTTCCAGCTTATAGGCATACCGGTTTTTCTGTGGGGCAGTGTAGTTGAGCGCCGCGAACTGAAAGCGAAAGACCGATTGGTCGTGGCGGAGGGTGATGCCTGGCGCGACATTGATGGCTTGTTGGAGGGGCGATTCCGTGCCGCCGATTTCAACCGGTTTGTTAAACAGTTCAAAATCGGTGAGCAGCACTGGTGGCGGAATTGGATTATCCACCAGTTTATCGGGATAGAAGGCATTGAAGCCGTTGACGCCGCCAAAAAATAGTTGTCCATCAGGCGCTTTGGCGCGGGAAGTGATGGAGAATTCGTTGCTCTGGAGGCCATCGAATACATCATAGTTGCGGAAGGTTTCGCTCTGGGGGTCGAACCGGGAGAGGCCGGCTATGGTACTGAGCCACACGTGGCCCTGCGCGTCTCCCAAGACCCCCACCACAGAATTGTTCGCCAGGCCATCCTTTTCGGTATAGTGGCGGGTAAACGCGCCGGCCGCCGGATCAAACCGGAACAGCCCGATGGACGAGGCAACCCACATTACCGTACCGTCGAAATAAATATCCTGCGTCCAGTTTACGGTCTGGTTGCCCGGTTGGCTCGGGTCCAGGAGATAGGTGGTAAACTGCTGCGTATTTGTGTCAAGCCGGACCAGCCCCATCCTGGCCGTGGTGATCCAGAGCATACCGTGCTGATCGAGCAGTATGGGAAATACCCAAGGGTCCGGGAGAGCGGCGGGGTTCGTCGGATCCGGAGGAAAATGGGCAAAGTGCTCCCCATCAAAATAATCCAACCCCTTGCCGTGGACTCCAAGCCACAGCCCTCCCTTGGGGTCTGGAACGATACTACTGATATTGTCAATCGCCGGGCTATCGGGATTCTGCGGATCATGGCGAAAATGGGTGAAGCGCTGCCCATCCAGGCGGCTCAAGCCGCCGCCGTAGGTGCCCGTCCAGATCACCCCCTGGGCATCCTGGGCCACCCTCCGCTCTGGACCGTTGTTGAGGCTGCCGGGATCACGGGGATCGTTGACGTAATGGGTGAAGGTCTGCCCATCAAACCGATCCAAGCTGCTTTCCGTGCCGATCCACAGCTCGCCGGCGGAACCGATAAAGAGCGACGTGATGGCCTTGCCGCCCAGGCTGTTGGGATTTTGGGGGTTGTAGTGATAAGTGGTGAATTTGGCCGCCTCACCCGCCAGCCGATCGACGCCGGTGGACCTTGTGCCAATCCACAGCGCGCCGGAGGTATCTTCGTAGAACGCGCCAGAGTTGATAGCGTTGCTGCTCAGGCTGTCGGGATTGTTGGGGTTATTCAGATAGCGGGTAAAGGTTCCGGCCGTGCGATCCATCAGATTCAAGCCATAGTTGGTTACCACCCAAAAGCGCCCCGCCCGGTCTTCATGCGTCTTCACCACAACATTATCGCTCAGGCTATTGGGATTCCGGGAGTTATGGAGATAGCGAATAAACGTGTGGGTGGTGGGATCAAAGCGATTCAACCCGCCCACCGTGGAAAGCCACAGGTCGCCCGCCTGGTCTTGAAAAATATGATTTACGACATCGTGGCTCAGACTGGCGGGATCATGGGGATCGTTGGTATATTGGGTAAAACGGCCGGTTGATCGATCCAGCACATACACTCCCTTTTCATGTGTCCCCACCCAAAGCAAGCCGGTTGTCCTATCCAGACCGATGGACTGAATATCCATCTCGCCGAAGTGGGTGGGGTCATTGGGATCAGATCTGTACGTAAAAAACGTGCCACTGGTCCGATCGAAACGGCTCAGCCCGCCTTGGGTACCCACCCACAGCGTGCCGGCTTCGTCTTCGTAGAAGACCTTCACAAAATCATGGGGCAGACTGGTGGGATCATCCGGGTGATGCCGGTAGTGAACAAAGGCATCCGTTTCCCGATCATACCGATCAAGACCCGGGCTGTTTGTCTTCACCCACAAAACGCCGGTGTGGTCAACGTAGAGCCTCCGGATATTATCGCTGCTGAGGCTGCGTTCATCCTGGGGGTTGTGCTTGTAGACCTTAAAGGTGTACCCATCATAGCGATTCAAGCCGCCCAGCCACGTACCAAACCACATAAATCCTTGCTGATCCTGGACAATAGCCCGTACGTCAGAGTGCGAGAGGCCATCGGCAATGGAGAGATGGGTGAACTTGAGATTCTGACCGGCGGGCAGCGGCGGGACTGCCTCCCCATCACTGCCCTGGGACTGAACAGGTGGTGGCGCTGCCCTGAGGAGCATCAACATAACCAGGGTTAAAGTGAAGGCTGTTGCTTTTAAGAAAGTGTATGTTTTCATGGTCCCTCCTTTGGAAACAGTCATCAGTCGTCAGCCCACAAGGGGACTTCGACTCTAGCCAGTAGTCAGAAACATACTTTCACTGTTGTGTTGTGCCACAGGTTTGTAAACATTCCTTCGACAATAAAGAGGGGATGACGGGTGAGGCGAGGCGAAGCAGTGAGCCAGGAGCCGGGCTAAAGTTAGAGTGTTTCTCTACCTCGCCTCTAGCAGGCTTTAGTAGCGATAGGTTGCAAAAACATTATACCATTAAAATTAAATTAAGGAATGCAGCAATCTCAGGGGAAACATTTCATTTGGGGGTAGGTTTGCATCACCAAGATTTTAGCCTAACGATTCCGGATTAACCCATAAAAAACGGGGTAGTTCGGCCAGGGGTGGAGGGGTGTGAATGGCCTCGGCCAGTCGGGTAGCGCGCTCGACATAAAGCTGAAAGCCCACAGCAGCGGCTCGTTCTTTTAATGTCGTCATCAGGGTAGTAGCCAGAGCGCTATCCCCCTGCGCCAGAGCTATGACGCCTCTCACCAGCAGCCGGTCCATTTCCTGCCAAAGCCCAACCGGAGGCGGGGCTTGGTCTAGCGTTTGCTGGGCTTCGCTGACCTCACCGCTGGCTACCTGGGAAAGAGCTAAATCATCAAACAGAAAGTGATGAATCCACTTATCTCTAATATCAGGCATGGCAAATGCCTGACGCAGGGTTGCCTGGGCCTGTTCTATCTCTCCCGCCACCATTTGGACAATGCTCAGGCTATCCAGAGCCGGGGCCGCCAACCAGGTTGAACCCAACTTTTCTAATTCACGCTTATTATGTTCTGCCAGAACAAGCGCTTCGGCAATTCGCCCGGATAAAATCAAGGCCCACACCCGTAGATTTTCAAAAATAGCTGCCCCGGAGAAGTCGCCAAGGCGGCGTCTGAGATCACCGGCCTGCCTGGTAAACTCCAGAGCCATAGCTTGATCCCCTCGAACATGATGGGCATCGGCAATGACCGCCATAGCTTGAGCAGCGCCGTAACTGTCGCCCATCGCAGTCAGTTCCGCCAGGGCTTCACTGCACAGGCGCAGAGCTTCCTCCAGGCGGCCCAACTCGATCAACATTAAGCCCATATTGCCCGGATAGCGATATTCCAATCGCCGCAATCCGGCCCGCCGCGCCGCGGCAATTGCCTGCTGCCACGACTCAAGGGCTGCCTGGGATCGGCTTTGATATCGCTGGGCCTCAGCTAAAGTTCCGTAAGCGCGCGTCCGCACTTCTTCGGCCAGGATGGGCATGATGGGCAGCAGCCCATTAGCCAGAGCCAGGGCCTGGTTAGCCATACGCTCTGCTTCTTCACAAGCGCCCACCGAGACGTGAGCAGCGCTTTCGATGGCGGCCAGTTGGGCTAATAACAGGGTATGATTCGGCACAAGGGCCGCCGCCTCACTGCACATGCGCGCCGCTTCAAGACCTTGCCCATGCTGCAACAAATAGCCGGCCAGGCGATGGACAATACTGGCCCATACTTCCGGCTGATTTGTTAACAGCAACGCTTGCCGATAATTTTCTTCGGCTTCGGCGGTACGTAGAGTATGCACCAGCAGATCGCCTCGGATGGTTAGCAACTGCCGGATCAAGTCGGTCGAATTATCCACTGCCTGGTGGCCCAACGTTTTTGGGCTTTGTTGAAGCTGGGTCAGCATGTCATCTACCAGGGCCACGGCATTGAAAGCCTGCCCCTGATTAAGCAAGGCTTCAACCTGGTCGGTCAGGGCCTCGACAGCCTGGGCTAATTGGCCGGCATTGGCGTAATGATGGGCGGCTTCCAACACATCGCGCACAATAAATTCAGACCATCGCGCCGCCAGGTGATGCAAGCGCCGTTTATGTCTCCCTCTGACCGACAACGTGGCATAGACATGATCCCGCACCAGCGGGTGCAGGGCGGCCTGGGCTGGATGGTCAATCAGGTGGCGGCGCTGCAATTCGGCGATAGCGCTCTGATCCTGGCTGGCTGGGGTCTCCTCAAGCAGCTCCGGCCAATGCTCATCATACAGGTTGACCGGCTGGCGGAAAACCGAGAGCAACTCGGTCAGAAAGGTAGCCGCCGGTGAAAGATCGTGCAAAACTGTTTTAAGCACATAGGCCGCCACCTGCGGCTGAGTTTCCAGGTGATCTATAAAGCGAGCCGGCCCCGTCAGGTTATCGTGGATTTGGCCGATAGCCAGTTTCAGCAGCATGGGGTTGCCGCCGGTACGATCAAGCAGCCGCTCCGCATAGGGATAAATCTGGGCATCGGCCCCCGGTGTGAGCGTCACCAACCGCTCCACCAGAGCCAAGCCCTCGTCATGTTCCAGGCCAGCCAGCCGCAGAGACATCAGCCCCAGCAACGACAACTCTTCACGACTAATCAACAGGAGGGACGCCGAAGTGGTGGTGAGAAGGTGGCGGAGCAAGGCCAGGATCGAGACATCTTCCTGGGCCACATGCAGGTCGTCGAAGCACAACAGGGCCGGTTGTTGGGCTAAGGCCGTGCCAATAAGAACAATCTGTTGATCCAGGGGAATAGGGGGCGCATCATCAGAGGTGGCGGGGATAAGGGGTTTAACCTGGGTTTGGCCTTGCCCCAAAAGAAACAGCGCCAGACGGCGAATAACTGCCTCAACCGAGGCGGTAATTCCGGGAGTTAAAGTTAACCAAAAGACAGGTTCGCTGGGCGCACGTTCACGGGCATAAGCGGCGGCCAGGGTGGTTTTGCCCACACCGGCCAGGCCGCACAAAGCCAATCCCCGTTCGGTGGTGAGGTATTGGCGCAGCCGGGCAAACAGGGCCGGGCGGGGCACATGGTAAGGCGGCAGCGGGGGAATCGCTTCGAGCAGACTGGGCGCTTGTCCCGATGCCGGTGGCAGGGCCACGGACGCTGGCTGGTTTTTCTGCCGGGAAGTGGTAGCCAGTTGCAGCAGCCGCTCGGTCCACTCCGGTTCGCGTTCCAAACGCAGGGCCGGCACAAACAAGGCTGCGACTGTGGTCTGGTCGGGCAGGCGCTGGTTTTTTTCCAGGCGGCAGAGGTGCGCTTCAGTATAGCCCACCGCCAGAGCGAGATCGCGCTGGGTCATTCGCTCGCGCCGGCGCAGATATTTGAGCAAAGCGCCAAAAGAGGTAAAAGTGGCCGGTTTGGTGCCTGTTTGAGCGAGATGTGGCTGGGTCATGCTTCTCCTCGTCCCCTCTATTTTAGAATGATAGCCCATATTTGACAAGAACCTGTTTGAAATGGGGCTGGGGTGAAGTTATAACCACTCAGCTTAACTTCTCGATTGGACAATCAGCCCTTTTTAAGGCAGAGTCAAGCTTAAGGAGAGCCAATGCTTAAAGCCGAATTGATTCGTCCCCGCCTGGAAATACGCAACGGCCAGGTCTGGACTCGGCCTATCCCAGCGGATTATCACTATCTGACCATCGCCGCTGAATTGATCGCCTTGTTCCGCCGGCACGTGGGACGCAGCCGGGGGGCGCTGGCCGAGGCCCTGCGCGATTACGAAGGCGACAGCCTGGATTACCCGGTGATACGCGGGCTGGCCGCCGTGCTGGAAGCCCGCTGCGCCTTTGGCAGCGAACCCCTGCTCAACCCGGTTGAACTGCGAGCCGCCCTTTTTCAAAAAGGGCCAACCACCTTCAAGCCCGATCTGTTCAGCCAGGCCACCCGCGAACAGGTCTTGGCCGAAACCGCCGCCGCCTACCAACTCACTGTTGAACAGATAGAAACGGCCCTCTTCGCCGACCTGGCCGAAGAGCAACTCCTGCTCGATCCCGGCGAAGCTATCGCCCCCGGCGATTTGATTGCCCGCTACAATTTAGAACTGGCGCGGGGACTGCTCTACTGGGCGCGAGAAATGCGGATTGTGGTGGGAGATGGCTACAAGGACATCTTCAAGTATATCAAGTTGTTTAAGTTGATGTATGCCATCCGGCCCATCGTAGGCCAAACCGTTAGTTTGTCCCCTGGACAAGCTGACACGCTTCGCGTGCCCTACAAGAGTTATCACATTACCCTCTACGGCCCGATTTCCCCGTTTGTTAAATCCACCATTCGCTACGGCTTACAGTTTGCCAAGTTCATGCCCGCCCTGCTGTTGTGCCAGAATTGGCAGATGGAGGCCGACATCCAGCTTCCCAACATCCCCAGCCGCGAGCCGCACCGTTACACCTTAAACGACCAGACCGAATTACGGACTCACTTTAAAGGCTCCGGCTTATTCGACAGCCAGCTTGAGGCGGATTTTGCGGCCGAGTTTGAGGAAAAGTATGGTGACAAAGAGCGGAAATGGGAACTCGCCCGCGAAGATGAACTGATTCTGGTAGATGATACGGTCATGATCCCCGACTTTTCCTTCACCCACCGCAAGGATGGCCGGCGGGCGCTGCTGGAAATTGTCGGCTTCTGGCAGCCCGATTATCTGCGTCGCAAGCTGGCCAAGGTGCGTCAGGCCCAGCGGTCCGACCTGATCCTGCTGGTTTACGAAAGCGCCAACGTGGCCGAAGGAACTTTCGAGGCCGTGTCCGCAGGTGAGGTGTTGACCTTTAGCCGCAAGCCGGTGCTGAAAGAGGTGCTGGCCGCTGTGGAACGCTGCGCGATATAGCCCTGGCATGTCATTGCGAGCCGCTAAAGCGGCGAAGCCGCGTAGCGTCCGCGTCGGGGTGGACGCTACGCGGCTCCGGCCTCCGGCCTCGCAATGACATAAACAGTGAGCCTATTTAGCCAGCGAGCGAATCCGGGTTATGAACACTGATGGTTCTAACCGTCAAGAGCTGTTTCAATTACTGATTCCACTGAAATGAGGGTATTACCCGTTTGAGGATGCTTTTACGTCCCCACTCGCCGCACCACCACCAGAGTCACATCATCTGCCGGGCCGATACCATTGGCGAAGGTATCGGCGGCGGACAGCAGGGCCTCCAGAACCACCTGGGGCGGTTGGCCGCGCAGGCTCTCCAGCACGGCCAGCATACGTTCAAAACCGAAAAGCTGTCCCGCCCCATCTTTGCGTTCAACCAACCCATCGGTGCAAAAGATGAGCGAGTCGCCGGGGGCCAGGGAAATGGACAATTCATCGTAGGTTATATCGGCGATGATCCCCAGGGGCAGATGGTCGCCCGGCGTTTCAATCAACAGAATCGGCTCGCTTTGAGAAGGGAGGAGAAATGGGGCCAATTGGCCGCCGTTGCTCAGATAAACCTCGCCGCTGCCGGCAGACAAAAGCGCATACGACACCGCCACAAAAGAGCCGGGGGGCACGTCTTTGCGCAGCAGGCGGTTGGTTTCGGTCATCACCTTGCCCGGCGAGCGGTGATCCGAGCCTTTGGCGCTGACCAGGCTTTGGGCGGCGGCCATCAACATGGCCGCCTGGATACTTTTGCCGGACACGTCGCCCACCACCAGGCCCAGGGTAGCATCTGTGCGCTCGACAAACTCATAAAAATCGCCGCCGGTTTCGCGGGCGGGCAGGCAGATGGCTGCAAGTTCCCAGCCCGGCAGCGTGGGAATCTGCTCAGGAAAGAAGCCCTGCTGAATCTGGCGGGCAATATTCAGCTCCTGCTCCACCTGTTTCACTTCAAGCTCGTACAAACGCGCATTTTCCAGGGCCACAGCTGCCTGGGTAGCCAGCAAGTGCAGCAAATCTAACTCATCCGAGGCAAAAGTGTGGGGCTGGTCGTAAAAGACATTCAACACCCCCAGCACCTCCTCCCCCTTTTTGAGCGGCGCACCAATAATAGCCTGGAATCCGTGCATGGCGGCATCACTTTGGTAAAGAGGATGTTCCAGCACATTCGGCACGGCAATATAGCGGCCGGAACGAGCCACCCTGGCCGTCAAGCCATCCCGGCGAGGCTGCATCACCTGGATCTTGACCGACTCGGCCCCATCAAGAGTGGTGGCCAGGGTAAAAGTATCACTCGGCGCGTCATAAAGATAAATGCGGGTCTGGCAGGCTTCCAACAAGGTTAAAACAGC
This sequence comes from Anaerolineales bacterium, assembly GCA_015075405.1. GTDB lineage: Bacteria > Chloroflexota > Anaerolineae > 4572-78 > J111 > DSQQ01. The sequence goes on along the minus strand of JABTUK010000004.1, from coordinate 1,413,182 downwards.
GGCGGCGACAGCCCGCAGCACTTCTTTCAAATCCAAAGAGACGGCGATACTCAGACCAATCTCCTGCACCGACATCATCAAATCGGCCCGCTTTTCGGCCTGGCGGTACAGGCGAGCATTGTGGATGGCAACAGCCGCCTGGCTGGCAAACGCCTGAGCAATGTTGATCTGGGTCTCGTCAAACTGGTGGGGCGAGTAACCATCAATATTCAAAATACCAACTACTTCGCCTCTGACGCTCAGCGGTACGCCCATCCACGACCTGATCGGACTGCCCGGAAACGTTTTCCATTGATCGTGCAGGCGGGTATCGCCCAGCAGCATCGGCGCTTTTTGTTCTATCACCGCCCGTGTGCCCCACAAACTGTTGAGCGAAACAGTCTGGCGCATCTGGATCGGTTGATGGGCCCCGCGAAAGGCCGCGATTTGCACCCCGCCATCGCCGAGTAAATGGATCGAACTGCCATCGGCCGAGATGACCTTGTGAAGCTGCTCTAAAATGAGGGGCAAAATTTCGTCGGGGTCAAGCGACTCGCTCAGGACGCGGTTGACTTCGTACAGGGTTTGGGCCTGGCGGCGGTGAGCTTCGGCGGTTTCGAGAGCGCCGGTGTAATCTACGGCCACTGCAATCTGCTTGCCGATGATGGCGCACAACTCTAATTCAGCCGGGGTAAAGGTACGCGGCTGGCGCACCGCATCCAGGCTCAAGCTGCCAACCAGCTTATCCTGCACCACCAGGGGGATGATGACAATAGATTGAATACCCAGCAAGCGCATGGTGGGCCGGGCGCTGCCCATCAGCGGGTCATTCTGAGCATCCAAGACCTGAAGGGGCTTTCGCTGAGTCTTCAACTGCTCTACCAGGGGATAATCGGTCAAGGGGACTTTCAAGGCCACCGCGCCCTGGTGAGGGTATTCGGCAATGACCAAACCTTCCACATCTGCCTCGCCAAAAAACAACACCCCGCTGTGGTCCACCTCAAACATCTCGACCAATTGCCGGGCCACATTGGTCAGCATCTCGTTGAGGTTGAGCGAGGGGTTGAGCAGGGTCAGGAATTTTTGGAGGTTGGTTAGAGTATCAACAGTGCGCATAAAGTAAGGAGGATGAACAAGAATAACCGGTATATTCAGCTAATCTTACAGCTACGATTATAGAGACAGCCCCCTATAAAGTCAATCCACTAAAAACACGAAAGCGCAGAGATACCCCTGCGCTTTCGTCATCAGAAAATTACCCTATCCTTCATCCCGCCGTCCGACTCCCCAAACTCGCCACGAACGCCTGATGCGCCTCTGTAGCCAGGCCACGCTGCAACTCGGCCAGCAGGGCGGCCAGATCGCCGGCCAACAGGGGAGCAACGGCCAGGCGCAGGCCGGGGAAGCGTTGGCTGTGGATAACCCCGCCCTCGTCAGGGGGTAACGGGACATATTCGCCTTCTTCGCTTAACTGAAACCAATCCAGATGCTTTTCAAAAACCTGCCAGACAAGGTACTCCTGCACCCCGTTACGGCGGTACACTTTTAGCTTGTCGTGCAAATCATACGAGGCGCTGCTGCCGGCAATTTCCACAATCAATTCGGGGGAACCTTCCACGTAATCATCCTCACTGATACGGGAGTTTCCACCCAACGCCGCCTCGAGGCGTAAAAGGGCATCCGGCTGAACCTCGTTATCGGCGTCCAGACGAACTGTTGTATTATCGTGCAAGCTGATTCCAGGAGTAGCAGCACGATAGACAGCTAACCAACCCATAATATCTCCGTGGGTGCTACCATGGCTGGCGCGGACAGGTGATGGCATATAAACAACTCCTTCGATCAGTTCAGCTTTTTTGAGCTGCGGCATGGCCTTGTAACGCCGCTCAAACTCGCGCTGGGTCAGCCGGTCGCCATTTTCTAGGGGCGGGATGGCTGTTTTAGCCTTTGTCATCACCTCATTCTGTTCAATAGCTATCTCCGCGATACTCATAACGCCCACTCCTCTTGCAATACTCTCTTGCTACCCTGCTACCTGCTACCCTGCCTCACCCACCGCTCGACCATGGCCATTTCATCCTCGTACTCCCGTGCCGTGAGCGAGGCAAACTCGGCCCGGCGGCCGGCGTCGCGGCAGAAGATGGCCCGCCCGGAGATGGCCTCAAAGCGAGGGATGGGGTTGGCCTCGTTGAGAGGAACCAGATCAATTTCAGCAAAGGGAACGACCTGCTGCAACACGCCGGTCAACTCAAGCAGTTCAGCCAGGGAGAGTTTTGACTCAAACAGCACGCCCACGTCCACATCGCTGCCCGGTTTAATCTGGCCGCTCTGGGCAGAACCAAAGACCCAGGCGGCTATCACCTTTGGCGCTGCGGCCAAAGTGCTCTCAAGGCGTGACCAATCAATGCTGGCCATTCGCCTGCGCTTCCAACCTTACCGTCCCAATAGTGGTCGGCGGCCAGGCCATCGACCAATCAATGCTGGCCATTCGCCTGCGCTTCCAACTCCAGATAATTGCCCTCGATGGTCATAAATTCAATGGTATTGCCGAAAGGATCGCGGCAGAAGAAGCGGGGCCGCCCAGGGATGGCGATGGTGTCCCAGGGAACGTAACCGGCTTCCTTCAGCTTATCCCAGGCTGCCGGCAAATCTTCGACCACCAGGCAGTAGTGGCGGCCCGAAGGGTCGTTAAGCGGTTCTTCGGAAAAAACGTGAAGTTCCATCGTGCCCAGGCGAAACCAGACCAGGTCCAGATGCTGAATGGATTTGGGCACGGGCGCTTCTTCCAGGCCCAGTAATCCGCTATAAAAAGCCCTGGCTACGGCTGCGGAATCTGGCCCCGGCGGGCGGGGAATGCTGATGTGTTGAATCTGTTGCGCTTTGATCATGGCTGCCTCCCATAGTTAAGTAGACGGTAGATGGTAGACAGCACCCCTTCGGGTGCGCCGAAGGGCGTAGACGGGGGATTTTTTTGTCTGCTGCCTACCGTTTACCGAATATGGTAAAGGCAAAAGGGCGCTTTGTCAAAGAGTTCTTTTCATTTAACCCCGCTCGGGCGATGAGAGGGTTACGAAATCGAGCCAATGCCGTAAGCGCCGTGCAGCACTCGACCCTCATCAAAGCGGGTTAGCGAGTAAATGTCAATTGGTACGCGCGGCGGCTGTCCCAACACGGTCTGGGCCAGGGCTTCGCCAATGGTTGGGGCTAGTTTGAAGCCATGTCCGCTAAAGCCAACGCCAACATAAACCCCTTCGTAGCCCGGCACCGCTCCAACCAGCGGGTTCCAGTCAGAGGTAATGTCGTAAGGGCCGGTCCAGCCGGCAGTGTATTCTCCTTCGGCAAAGGCGGGCATGCGGTTAGAAATAAGCCGGTCAATACGCGAAACATGCTCCATCTCGACGTTATCGGTCAGGGTGTCGGCATCCTCGATGGGGTCGCCATGATCGCCGGTGCCGACCAGCACCACGCCGCCGGTTTCGGGCCGGAAATAGATTTTGTCGGGAGTAGTCAAATCTTTGACGATGGGCCAGTTGGCCTGATAAGGCTGGCTGATTTTGAGGGTAATCACTTTGTGGCGGCTGATCACGTAAGGAAACTCCAGGCCGACGGTTTTGGTCAGGGCGTTGGTCCACGGTCCGGCCAGCAAAATAACCGTTGGAGCTTCAAAATCACCATGGGGCGTCTGCACGGTTTTGACCGCCCTGCCGAGGCGTAGGCCGGTCACCGGCGTATCGGTGTGGATGGTCACGCCCAGCTCTTTGGCTCGTTGGGCGTAGGAGGTGGTGGTCAGGTAGGGGTCACAGTAGCCGGTCAGGGTATCGTAGCCTATCACACCGACATCCTCAAATTGAAGCAGGGGATGAATTTCGTGGGCTTCGGCAGGGGTGAGGGTGCGGGTATCCACGTCGTATTTGTTTTGTAGGCGAAAGACCGTTTCCATGGGCTGGCGATGCTCTTCCGGGCCGAGGATGAGGTAGCCGGTGCGCCGCCAGCCGCAGTCGCCGCCGACAATTTCATTGAAGTTGGCAAAAATCTTGAGGCTTTCGACGGCGTGGACCATATTGGCCTCAATCGAGTAGTGGGTGCGGACAATGGCGCATGATTTCGCCGTGCCGCCGGCGCAGATAGATTTTCTTTCCAGCACCACCACATTTTTTGCGCCGTGTTTGGCTAAATTGTAAGCCACGCTCGCGCCGTACAGTCCACCCCCAATAATGATAATCTCTGCTGCTTTGCTGCTCAAGGGACAATTCCTCCTTAAAGATGCGATGACTCGTGAGGCGAGGAGGTGGGACAACGATTGAAGATAGTAGATGGACTATCCTCTATCTTCTGTCCTCAATTCTTCGCCTCCTCGCCTCATCGTTGCGTATTATGCAACAATGTTCCCGCCTGGTGATTTTGCCATAGTATATCATCTTTTTAAGGGCTGTCAATCAATTGAAAGTTATGATCACTTTAAACCAAAAACTCCCCTTCAAGCTAAATTGAAGGAGAGTTTTCGATAAAGTTGTCCCATTTCAAGCAAAAATGAGGTCTCAGTGGATCCAAATTTGAGGAGCCAGCACGCCCACGTGCGGCTCCGTTCGGCACGTGGGCGTGCCTCACTCCTCAATTTTGGGTCTACTGAGTCTAAACTTTAGGTTGGAAAAGCCAAAGCAAGCTTTGGACTCCCTTTTCAGATGGTTTCGCCGCTGGCAATAAAATCGGTTTGAAGGTGGGTTTCGTTGATGTTGGGGTTGATAATCACATTGTGTCCAATCTTAATCCCAGCCGGAATGCGCGCTCGTTTGCCGACAACGGTTAAGCCGGTGTTAAGCCGCTCTGGGTGGCGGCGGTTGGGCACGTTGTCCACCCCATAACCAATTTCCGCGCCCTCGCCGACCCACACTTCTTTGTCAACAATGGCCCGCTCGATTTTGGCGTTGGCGTTAATCACCGTATCGTTCATAATAACCGAATCGCGCACAATTGCTCCCGGCGCAACCCGCACCCCCGGCGATAACACCGAGCGCTCCACAATTCCGTGAATAATGCAGCCATTAGAGAGCAGATTGCCACCCACCCAGGCATCCGAGCCAATTTGCACCGGTGGCTGCTCCTCACTGCGGGTGTGGATAACCCACTGCGGGTCGTACAGGTCCAGGGCCGGCGTTTCGGCCAGCAGCGACATGTTGGCTTCCCAATAGGCTTGCAGCGTGCCGACATCGGCCCAATAGCCCTCGAAGGTGTAAGCATAAACTTTGTGATGATTGATGATCGCCGGCAGCACATCCCGGCCAAAATCATTCAACGACTCGTCACGCAAAATTTCGCGCAAGGCCTGAAAATCAAAAATATAAATCCCCATCGAAGCCAGGGTTTCTTTGGAGCGGCGCGGTTTTTCCTTGAAGCCGGTTACCCGCATATCGCTGTCTACGCTGACAATCCCAAAGCGATGGGTTTCAAAGGGGCTGACTCGACGCACCCCGACCGTAACAGTCGCCTGGGTTTGCTGGTGAAAGCGCAGCATGGGCCGGTAATCCATTTTGTAAATATGGTCGCCGGCCAGAATCAGGATGTTATCAATCCGCTGCTCTTCGACAAAATCCATGTTGCGCCGGACGGCGTCGGCGGTGCCGCGCTGCCAGCCGCTGTGCCCCCGCCCGATGTAGGGCTGGAGCAAACGCACCCCGCCCTGCGACCGGTCCAAATCCCAGGGTTTGCCCACGCCCACATGGTCGTTCAGCGAGCGGGGCATATACTGGGTGAGCAGGGCCACCCGATAGAGGCCGGAGTTGACCGTATTGGATAGGGGAAAATCAATAATCCGAAATTTGCCGCCAAAGGGAATAGCCGGTTCAGCCCGGTCCGCCGTGAGCACGCTCAAATCTTCGCTGGCCCCGCCGGCCATAATCATAACCAATGTTTTCATGCGTTGTCACCTCTAAAGAATGGCGAATGAGCGAATGGCGAATAATACTTCATTCGCCTATTCAAACCGTTTCTCCGCTGCTGATTTCGGTCACGCCGGCCGGAAAGTCGCCTTCCAGCCGTTCGCTGTGGATTAACACGTTCCGGCCAATCACCAACCCGCTGGGAATGTGCGCGCCCGACCCTACCACCGTAATGCCTGTATTGAGACGGTCGGGCATTTGGTGATTGGGCGTGTTATCATCGCCGTAGCCAACAAACGTACCCGCGCCAATGACGGCATTCTCATCCACAATGGCCCGGTCAATCACAGCGCCTGGCCCAATCCAGGTATCGTTGATAATGACCGACTCGCGCACAATCGCCCCCGGCGAAACATACACGCCCGGCGACAAAACCGAGTTCTCCACCCGCCCGCGAATCACACAGCCATTGGAAATCAGGCTGTTGACCACCTGCGCCTGCGGCCCTAATTTTACCGGCGGGCGCTCCTCGCTGCGGGTATGGACGACCCAATTAGGATCGTGCAAGTTGAGCAGGTCGCTGCCGTTGGGCCGGGTTAAGGCCAGGTTTGTTTCCCAAAAGGATTGAATCGTCCCCACATCCACCCAATAGCCCTCGAACGGGTAAGCGTAAACCCGGTCCTCGGCAATCATGCTGGGGATGACATCTTTGCCAAAATCAATGCGCGGGGCTTCGGGGCCGCCCTCGGAGAGCCGGCGGATAAGAACCTCGGTGGTGAAAACATAAATCCCCATTGAAGCCAACGTGCCTTTATCCCGCTCTTTGGGTTTCTCGGTAAACTCTGTCACCCGCATGTTGCGGTTAACGGTCATGATGCCAAAGCGGTCGGTTTCTTCCAGGGGCACGTTCATCACCCCAACGGTTAAATCGGCCCCTTTGGTCTGGTGATACTCCAGCATGGGCCGGTAATCCATTTTGTAGATATGGTCGCCGGACAGAATAAGCACCAAATCGGGCTGGTTATCCTGGATAAAATCAAGGTTGCGAAAAACAGCATCGGCCGTGCCGCGATACCAATCCAGATCGGCGCTGCTGCCCTGATAGGGCTGGCGCAGGACCACGCCGCCGCGCTGCCGGTCCAAATCCCATGGCTTGCCGATACCGATATGCGCGTTGAGCGAATGGGGCCGGTACTGGGTTAGCACCGCAATATCGTAGATACCGGAATTGACGCAATTGGACAGGGTAAAATCAATGATGCGATATTTGCCGGCAAAGGGTACGGCTGGCTTGGCCCGTTTGTCTGATAAGACAGTCAGGCGAGTTCCCGCCCCACCGGCCATGAGAATGGCTAGAGTTTTCATCGTTGACTCCTGGCTAAAGGTAGCAGGGTAGCAGGGTTGCAAGCTCGCACGCCCTTCGGCGCACCCGAAGGGGTGAGGTCGCAGGTTACAAGGATAACTGCTTGCTACCCTGTGACTCTGCTACTCTGCTACCCTGCTACTTGTTAAGGAAAAAGACGGCGGGTTTTAACTTCGGCCACTGCGTCTTCGCGAAAGGAATACATGCGGGCAGGGCGCCCGCCGGTGTCACGGTAGCCGTCAACCATCTCGACGACCTGGGTTTTGCGCAGTTTGCTGCGGAAATTACCTTTATCCAGCTTGGCCCCTAAAATAATCTCGTATGCATCCTGCAACTCACGCAAGGTAAACTTTTCGGGCAAAAGCTGGAAGCCGACGGCTGAGTATTCCAGTTTGTAACGTAGTCGAGTTAAGGCATAATTCAAAATCTCGGCGTGATCAAAAGCAAGCGGAGGCAAATGATACACCGAAAACCAACCAACATCATCAGCATCGTCAGCGGCCTGGGGGTTAATTTTATCGGCGCTGACCAGGGCAAAATAGGTTACCGTTATCACCCGAGTGCGTGGGTCTCGGTCCGGCTGGCCAAAGGTATAAAGTTGTTCCAGGTAGACGCTCTCACCGGTGACGCCGGTTTCTTCAGCCAGTTCGCGGTAGGCGGCATCTTCCAGGCTTTCGTCCATTTTGACAAAACCGCCGGGAATAGCCCACATGCCCTCAAAAGGCCAAATTTTGCGTTTAATCAGGAGTACTTTTAACTGCTCATCCAGAATACTAAAGATAACTACATCTACTGTAACCGAAGGACGCTCATACTGGGTTACGTCGTAGGTTTCGGCTGTTTCTGGAATGTTCATCAAAACCCTTCGAGAAGATTAAGATATGTTTGGGAACTGTTGGCGTAGGGGCTTTTAGTATAAACTGAGTCAGGCTTACTGTCAAAATCATTCATTTATGACAGTGAGAGACTCGTCTGTTCCTTAAATATAGGGCTATGAAAAAAGGGACGCTCCCTGGGAAAGAGCGTCCCTTCTTTTTAGCCACGAATTACATAAATTTGGAGATTAGAGATTGGAGATTTTTTACGTAAAGCGTAACTGCTCAGGCATGTCATTTCGACCGAAGGGAGAAATCTCCTAATCCGTAGTTTGCAGACAACGGCCTCAAAGATTTCTCGGCTTTCAGCCTCGAAATGACATGAGGGCTGAGTAGTTTACCGTAAAGCGTCTATAGACTCTAAATTCTGGACAAGTATAAAGTTATTTCTGAACAACTACCAAGTTATTCAAAACCCGGCCAACTGTAATTGATACTCAGCTTGACGACCGTTCAACAAAATAAAAGGGGCGGCTCGACCTGTTTGCACCCCAAGTTGCTTGAGTTGGCTCAGATCGCTCAACTTGCCCACCCGGCGAGCGGCCATAATTGCCTCGGCGGTTTTGGGGCCAATACCGGGGATGCGCAGCAGTTCGGCCCGGCTGGCCCGATTGATTTCGAGGGGGCGCTGGCTCAAATGGGTTTTGGCCCAAACCAGTTTGGGGTCGCTGGCTAGAGGTAAATGGCCCTGCGCGTCAAAAGGCAGTTCGGATACCTCAAAGCCATAAAAACGCAGCAGCCAATCGGCCTGGTACAAGCGATGTTCCCGTATGGGTGGAGTTTTGGGGGCATCTTCCAAAACCGTGCCGCGAATGGGGTTGAAGGGCGAGTAATAAGCGCGAGCTAAATTGGCCTCCTTATAAAGCGTATGGACCGTCGTCAGTAATTCCTGGTCGGACTCCCCCGCCGGACCAACTACAAACTGGGTGGTGAGGCTGGGCCGTTTAACCCAGGGAGCTAAAACATGCTGGTTTTGGTGGACCCAATACAGGGGCGGTAATAATTCTTGCCAATAATCTTTTTTGGGGGCCAGGGCCAGTAACCGCTGCTCATTGGCGGCTTCCAGGTTAATCGAGAGCCGGTCGGCCAGGCGAGCCGCCCGCTCGATTTGGGCCGCCTCAGCGCCGGGCATAATCTTCAAATGGATGTAGCCATAGTATTCATACTTGCGGCGAAGAATTTCGACCGTATCTAGCATGGGATCCATGGCTTTGACCCCACCGCCGATGATGCCGCTGCTCAAAAACAGGCCGTCCACCAACTTTTTGCGCTGCATCTGGTCAAAAGCCGAGGCCAGTTCTTCCGGCTTAAAGGAAACGCGGCGATAATCGCGCCCGGCCTGAAACGGACAGTAGTAGCAATTGCGCTCGCAGGCACTGGTCTGCATCGTCCGCAGCACGGGAATTTTGCCGCGCTGAGGATGGGTCACATAAATTCGGCTCTGATCCAGAAATTGAGCCTTGCGCTGCTCACGGGTCAGGGCGGGCGGCCCTTCACAATCCAGCGCCGCCGCCCTGCCCAAAATTTCGACTTTTTGATGGATGTCCATATCAATAATTTTACGAACAAATGTTCGGTTCGTCAAATTCTCCGTCAGAAAAAATCTTATTTGAGGTTCTTCTAACTCATTTTAGCCCTGCGACAATCCGGCACTCGCCCTGGCGGGCGTTTGTCGCTCCGGCTTCATCGGTGCAGCGTCCGCCAGATCGCCGACCCCACCGGCCAACTGCTGCTGACCCAACGCTTCGACCCGGCCTTGGGGGCAGGCTTATTGGGACTATTCACCGGCGCGGATGAGTTGATGGATGGGCTGGCCCTGTTAGGCCGGGCGGCCAACAAGTTGAGTCCGCTAAACTGGTAGGCAAAGGGCTGGACGGGGTGGATAAAACCTGAGTTTGGGATAAGGATTTGGCTCACAGATGAACACGGATATATCGTTATTGGGAGAGATTGTTGGGTCTCACTCAAAGAGCGAGAGCTTGGGTTTTGATGCCCAGGAGTCGCCCCCTGTTTTGACGCAGTTTTCTCTGGCGACTATACTTGCTGTCCATAAGTGTTATAAAAGTTCGTCATTCGATGCCAAAAGTGACAAGGGGGGACGGATGAGAAACGATAATCAGCTAACCAGCGAAGCAATCGAACGTCACAACCCTAAACAGGAAGTGCTCAGATGACTCAGCAATTTGCCCCACAGAAGAATAAAGTATTCGTGACCAATCTTGAGAAATCCAGCAGGAAAATAACAGCGGCGCTTATCGCAACGCAGAGCCTCTTTTCGGCCTCGTTTATTATGGTTTTCACCGTTGGTTCAATCATTGCCGTGGAATTGGCTGGTGGCAACAGTCAATGGACTGGCGTCCCATCCACGTTGGTGCTGGTCGGTGCGGCGGCCATTGCCTACCCAATTGGACGATTCATGGATCGAGCCGGACGCCGACCTGGCCTAGCATTAGGTTATGTTTTTGGCATTTTGGGCACAGTGGTAGCTGGATTGGCCGTAATCAACGCGAGCCTGCTGATCTTTTTGCTTGGTGTACTTTTGATTGGTTTGGCCAAAGGGGTCAATGATTTGGGGCGTTACGCCGCAGCAGAGGCAAACGTAGCCGATAAGCGAGCCAGGGCTATCAGCCTAATTGTACTGGCCGGAACGGTTGGCTCGATTACCGGGCCGGGGATGATTAAGTGGACCGGGAGCCTGGTCGAGAGAGCTGGTCTACCAGAGCTAAGCGGTCCCTGGTTTTTGGCGGCTGTATTGCTGGGCCTGGCTTTGCTGCTCGTCAACTTCCTCCTGCGCCCTGATCCTCAGCAGATTGCTCGCCAGTTAACGGCTCAGGAACCCATGCCAGACCGTTTATCACAGGCCGGACGTAGCTTCCAGGAAATTATTTTTAGCGATCACCGGGCCAAAATTGCTGTAAGCGCGATGGTTTTTGGGCAACTCACTATGGTCTGGGTAATGACGATTACACCCGTGCATATGCACGGTCACCACCACGACGTTGCTGATGTTTCGTGGGTGATAATGGCCCATACGATGGGGATGTTTGGCTTGTCTTTCCTGGTAGGCTGGTTAGTGGATCGCCTGGGACGTATTAAAATGATTACTGCCGGAGGTGTAATTTTAATTGTCTCCTGTATATTGGCCCCCCTATCTATAGAGGTATTCTGGCTGATGTTAGCCCTGTTTTTGTTGGGTCTCGGTTGGAATTGTTGTTTCGTCGCTGGCTCGACCCTGTTGACCGATGTTTTACGACCACACGAAAAAGGCAAAATTCAGGGTCTCGCCGATGTGGTCGTCAACATAGCATCTGGGGTGGGCAGTCTAGGCGGCGGTTTGATTTTTGCTGCCATTGGGTTTACTACGATGAACTGGATTGGCCTGATTGTCGCCTTAATTCCCTTACTGCTGATTATCGTGTTACGCTCAAGCCGTTCGAGAATGTCCTTTGAGGGGACAATGTCAAGCTAAGGCGAGCGGGTACTTACGGATTGCAATATTTCGGTACGTTCTCAAGACTAAACGATAAAAAGCACAGTGCCTTATTCTTGCGCTATCTGGCGCAATCCTGGTCACGCTGGCGGGTGACTTTACTGAGTTTGGCCACCGTGAGTGCTGTTCTGCTGCCGGCCAACCTGCTGGCTAACCAGCGGTTTCACCACGACGAGGCCCTGTATGCCACATGGGCCTTGCAAATCGCTTCCGGCGCGGACCCCTGGCTGGCCCACACACCGGTAGACAAGCCGCCGCTCTTCCTGTATATCCTCGCCGGGACCACGCGCCTGCTCGGCCCTACCGAGACAGCGGCGCGAATCCCCTCACTGCTGGCAACAGCAATTTCGGTATTGCTGACATTTGGGCTGGGGCGGAAGTTGTACGGCGAAGTTGTGGGGCTGGTTGCCGCCTGGCTGATGGCCCTGTCGCCGTTTACCCTACTTTTTGCCCCCACCGCCTTCACCGATCCGCTGCTGGTCGTACTGGTTCTGGCCGCCTGCCTGGCGGCGGCGCATGGTCGAGCGGGTTGGGCCGGAATAATGACCGGCCTAGCTGTCGCCACCAAGCAGCAAGGCGTGTTCTTTGTGCCGCTTGTGCTGGCTCTCCTGATTTACGATTTGCGATTTACGCCTCACGCATCACACATCACGTTTCACGTATCACGTTTCACGTTGGCCCTTTTGTTCATCCTCCTGCTGGTTCTTATTTGGAACTTGACCCGCAGCGAGGCCCCTGATTTTTTAACCTACAGCCTGAGCAACTACGGCGGCTTGGCCGGCGATGCAGCCAGCTTCGGCGAGCGCTGGGAGGGCTTTATTGAGCTGCTGCAATACGGGACGGCTTCGCCGGTGCTGAATGGGATTTTTGGGGCAGGGCTGCCGGTGCTGTTAGTGTATGGGTTTTGGTCCGGCAATGCGACCGGGGACCGGAGACCGAAGACCGGGGATGAATTCCAACCTTCGAGTCACAGACACCCCGCCGGGGGCGCACAGAACGTGGGCAACCTTCCAACCTTCCAACCTCCTTCCCCTGCTCCCCTGCTCTCTCCGCCCTTCGGCGCACCCGAAGGAGTGTGCTCCCCTGCTCAAACTGACTGGATATTCACATTATTTATTCTCCTCTTCCTCCTCGGTCACGCGCTGTTTTCCTTTCAAGTCTGGGATCGCTACCTGTTGGGGCTGATTCCTTTTTTGGCTTTGCTGCTGGCCCGAATTTTGTGGCTGCCCGGCTTAATCTTGACCCGGATAGTTGAGAACCGGATAAATTTTTACCACAGAGCCGCGGAGACGCAGAGGTTTTTTAAATTTAATTTTCTCTGTATCTCTGTGCCTCTGTGGTTAAATTCTTGGCGAAACCTTTTTACGCCCGTTTATGGCTTGGCACTGACCCTCCTGCTGACCGTCACCTTCGCGCAGCCGGTGCAGGATGCGGTCAATGGCCGTTTTCCGCTGGGCAGTCACAGCCAGGCCCTCAGCGGCATCGAGCAGGTGGTGGCCTATTTGCAGGGCCACGCCGGGGCTAATCACACCCTGTACCATCGCTGGCTGGGCACCCACTGGCGATTTTACTTGTGGGGTTATCCGTACGATCTGCAATATTGGGCCTCGCCCCAGGCATTAGCTGCCAAAGCCAAACCCGGCCACCTGATCGCCTTCCCTTCCTGGCAGTCCGAGACCGAAGCCCGGCTGGCCCTGGCCGGTGTCGGGTTGGAGTTAAAGGAGTTAACCCGCGCTTACAATCCGGCGGGGTATCCTTCGATTATTCTCTATGAGATTGTTAGCAGTCAGTAGCCAGAAATATTTCTCGAATCAAAAAGAGCAGGGGAGCAATATCTCCGCTGCTCTTTTCATTTTGTCAGCCTCAAAACCCTTCTAAACCCTGTCTACCGTCTACCGTCTACTGTCTACCCCCTACTCCCTACCCCTCAAACTTATCCTCAAAGCTCGTCCAGCCCTGCTCCCAGGTGTAGTTGCCGTCGTGGTCGAAGTCGTAGTAGCCGCGATAGATGATGTAGATGGTGTCGGACTCGCCGGCCCAGAACATGCGGCCGTTGACAAATTCCTGGAAAGCGCCTTTGCTGTCTCTGGCTTCATTGGTGGCCCGGCCCAGCCGCGCTCGACCCTGCGGCCCCAGGTATTCGCCGTACACTTTGGCGAAGCGGTCGCCGACTTTGAAGAAGCCGGGGTCGGTCGGGGCGTACTTGTGGGCGTCGGTCAAGGGCTGGTCGCCGTAACGGACGTAGGAGCCGTCATCTTCAAAGAAGACATAGATCGGGTCCACATTGAGCACGGTGTCGGTTTCCAGCCAGAGCATCCAGCCGTGTTCAAAGGTTTGCACGGCGGCGCGGGTGGCGTGCTCGTCCTGGCGGAAGTTGGTGAAGGTACAGCCCAGCAGTGGGCGAACTTCGGGGTGATTGCGCCAGACGGTCCCAAAGCCGCGGATAGGGTCCTCACCGCACAACAGGGTGCTGGTCGCCGGGTTGAAAGCGGCTCGATTGACCGTGAAATCCAACCACTGGCCGGTGCTGGGCCGGTAGACCCGCAGGCTCACAGCGCTGCCGGCTTCGCCGCGCAACTGGCGGGCCGCTTCGCTGGCGCTGACGTAGGATAGGCTCTGGCCGTTCAGATCGGTCAATAGATCGCCGATCTTTAAGCCGGCCCGCTCAGCCGGTTGGCCGGCCCACAGACCCGCCACTTCTGGCCAGGTGCCGTTGAGGACCAACTGCACCCCGATTTCAGCCGCGCCTTCAGAGGCAACCGTCGTGGTCTGGCTGGCTTGTTGAGGGGCGGATGTGGCTGCGGCAGCCTGCGGGATGGTGGCATCCGGGGTGACGGTCGGGAGCAGGGGAATAAAGGCCCCATCCTGGATCAAATCCCCGGCCAGCCAGCCGATCTGCCCCTGCCAGGTCACCTGGAGCCAATAGCTGTCAGCCGCCCGGCCAGTGGCCACAATCTCTTCCTGGTTGGAAACCGTGCCCAGAATTTCATACTCAAGGCCGGGGCCGCGCCGGATATTGGCCAGGTAGGTCTCCGCGTTCAAGCGGGTGTACAAGATGTCCATCGCTTCCAGTTGCGGGTAAAGGGTCAGCGCTTCGGCGGGGATGTCAATGGCTTCCATCGTTTCGCTGCCCGCCGCGGCCGGGATGAGGCTGCCGTTTATAAAGTAATACAGTCGCTCGCCCTGGCGCAGATAAGCCCCGTTGGGCAGCCCCGGCCGAACCGGCAGCGTCTCGGCCAGTGAACTGTCCAGGCGGCTCACGGGCAACCCCTCATACAGCCGGGACTCGATGGCCGACCACCACTCGTTGACCTGCCAGAGCTGGCCTTGCGCCGCCCAGTGCAGGTTGCCCTGCTCATCCTCGACCAGCCGGGTCAAGGGATCGGCCACCGGCATGCCGGTCAAAATGTCATCCTTGACCCTGATGACGGCTTCATCCTGCCAGCCAAAGGCGGCCAGAGTATCGTGGTCATAGAGGGGCTGGCGGCTGCCAGAGGCGGTAACATAATAAACAAACTGGTTGCGCCCTTCGAGCAGGCTGCCGGCTTCAAAAGTCGAACTGGCGGCGGTCACACCGACAGCGGGCCGGTCAAACCAGGTCGTGGCCTCCATCGCCCGGCTCAGGGCCGGCTGGCCTGAGCCAAAGACGGTCATCACCGCGACGGTTGTGCCCAAGACTCCGATAGGTAAAGCTGATTTGATTTTTAAGACGTTCATAGTGAAAGCTCCTTTCGCTAACAAAAGATGATTTATTTGAGATGCTTTCACTATAACCCATCTGGGCGAGGGAGATTGGACAAAAGTTTCCCCAATTTCTGACCAAAAACCGACGGAACTCAAGGCTGAGCCTGAGGCTAAGGCTAAGATTACTTGGTGATTGTCCAAAAATAAGTTCCCCCAAGTTCCTACGAGTTCCCAGGGAACTAAGGGAACTCATAGGAACTCAAAACGGGAAGTAGATTTTAGATGTTTATTTAGCCTCAGCCTTAGCCTTAGCCTTCTTTCTGTGCTATACTGGCAGCGATGATACCCAACAAACCCCGTCTGACCGGCCTGCTGGCCGTCGTTATCCTCATCGTTCTGACCTTCATCTTTTTCTGGAAAATCCTGCTGACCAACCTGATCCTGGCCGGGGTGGACACCTTTCTCTACTTTTACCCCTACAAAGCCTACGCCAGCGAAGCCCTGCGCCAGGGCCGGCTGCCCCTCTGGAATCCGCACCTGTTTATGGGCGTCCCCTTCTTAGCTAACAGCCAGGTGGGGCTGTTTTACCCGCTCAACTGGCTTTTTCTGTGGCTCGACCCGCCCCGGCAGGTCGCCTGGCCCATTGGGCTGCACATTGCCCTGGCTGGAAGCCTGATGCTGGCCTACGCCCGCTTAGCCGTGCGCCTGAGTTGGCCCGGCGCACTGGCTGCGGCGGTCATTTTTGCCTTCGGCGGCTACCTCGGCGCGCAGGTGGAACACATCAACCAGCTCAACGCCGCCGCCTGGCTGCCCCTGCTTTTTCTGCTGTATGATTTCGGCCTGGAACGAGCACGCCGCTGGCTCTGGTTTTTGTTATTAGCCCTGGTCATCGCCCTCACCCTCCTGGCCGGCCACGCTCAGACAGTCTTTATTTCGCTGTTTGGTCTGGGATTGTACGCCCTGTTTCGATTTACGATTTACGATTTACGATTTACGATTTACGATTTACGCCTCACGCACTACGCCTCACGCCTCACGCCTCACGCACTACGCCTCACGCCTCACGCCTCACGCCTCACGCCTCACGCCTCACGCCTCACGCCTCACGCACTACGCCTCACGCACTACGCCTCACGCCTCACGTTTTATCTTCTCCCTCTCGCCCTCGCCTCTCTCCTCGCCGCTGCTCTGGCTGCGGTCCAACTCCTACCCACCGCCGAGCTATCCAGCCTGTCTATTCGGGGCGGCGGCTTGACCCTGCGGGAAGCCGTTTCTTTTAGATTGCAGCCGGGTACGTTGCACTACAGTCTCTTGCCGCCATTGGGGCTGGATTTATCTCAGATTCTGGGCGATGCCTTTGGCGAATGGGTGGCCTATGTGGGCGTCAGCGGTCTGATTTTGGCCTTACTGGGAGGTTGGACTGCCCTGTGGCGCTCTGAACCTCGTCGTTATTTGGGGCTGGCCGGCAGCGGCCTGCTGCTGAGCCTGGCCTGGCCGTATGCCCTGCTTTACTATCTGGTTCCCGGCTTTGCTCTATTCCGCGTTCCGGCCCGCTGGCTATTATTGTATGCTTTTGGCATCGCCCTGCTGGCCGGTTTTGGCCTTGACGCGCTGCTCACGCCTGCTCAAACCCGCGACCGTCTGGCCGCCACGTGGCGCTGGCTGCGCGCTCGCCGGTGGCGATTAATCCTCATTGCCTTACCCACTCTATTTATCCTCGGCTTAATCTTCTGGAGAACGCCGCCTCTCATCACCCTTGCCGCCTGGTTAATTTTAGCCATCATCACGATTTACGATTTACGATTTGCGATTTGCGATTTGCGATTTATGGATCACGCATCACGCATCAGGCATCACGCACCACGTCTCTCTATCCTCCTCCTCTTCATCATCCTCCTCTCCGAACTCTTCCTTGCCGCCCAAAGCCTCAGCTACAACCAGCCGACTGCTCCGCAGGCTTATCACTCGCTGCGTAATGCCCCGGCTTTTTTGCTGGCTGCCAACCCGCCCCGCGAGTCCGCACCGCCGGGCCGCTTTCTCAGCCTATCCGGCATCACCTACGACCCCGGCGACCTGGCCGAGCTGCGCCAAATTTTTGGGGACAGCCTCTCCGAGAAGGCTTTGTACAACCTGATTGTCGCCGCCAAAGAAAAAGAAGTCCTTTTTTTCAATCTGCCGCTGGTTTACGGCCTGCACAGTGTTGACGGCTACGACGGCGGGATTCTGCCGCTCAAGCAGTTTGTCACCCTGCAAAAACTCTTTTTGCCCCCCGATGACCTCTCGATAGATGGCCGTCTGCGCGAAAAGCTGCGGTTTGTCCCACCGGGCCGGCTGCTATCGCTGCTCAACACCCGCTGGATTATCACCGACAAGCAGTTTGATGTTTGGATTGACGATATTTTTTATGATTTACAGTTTCCGGCGCGGCTGGCGGCGGGTGAGACAGTGAGGCGAGGAGGCGAGGAGGCGAAGAAAACAGGAGTCCAAAGCGAAGCTTTGCCAGATTTCCCGGCTACGGCCATTGGCCTCGTCTCACATCTCGAAAACGCCGCCGATTTGCCCGCCGGTACGCCGGTGGCAAAAGTCACCCTCACCTTTATCGAAGGCGACAGCCACACCATCACCTTGAAGGCCGGAACTGACACCGCCGAGGGCAACTATCCCGCCGACGCCGCCCACCCCCAGGCCACCATCGGCGTCGCCTGGCCCTACGAAGCCGCGGGGGTAGATTATATTGCCCTTTACCCACTCCCCCACGCACCAAGCACCACGCACCACGCATCACGCATCAGCCGCCGCATTACCGCCATCTCTGTCACCGCCATCCTCCCCACCGGCCAATTCGTCCTGCGCGGCCTCAGCCTCATCCACCAACCGACCATTACCAGCCGCTCCGTCCTCCTGACCACCGAGGGCGATTATCGGCAAGTCCACTCCGGCGATGTCAAGATTTACGAAAATCTGGCCGCGCTGCCTCGCGCTTTTATTGTTCATCAAGCCGAGGTGGTCGGCAGTGACGACGAGGCCATTGCCGTCATGCAAAGTCCTGCCTTCGATCCGGCAGCGATGCTGGTCCGCCTGCGGCAGGGCGACGAGCCGGTTGGGCCGGTCAGCGTGGGACAGCCTTCGGCCAACGACCAGGCCACAATTGTCAAATACGAGCCGGAGCGGGTCGAAATTGTCGCCAGCCTTGACTCGCCCGGCTGGTTGGTTTTGAGCGATGCTTACTACCCCGGCTGGCAGGCTACGGTTGACGGCCAGCCGGTCGAAATTTTGCCGGTGAATATTATGTTCCGTTCGGTGACTGTGCCGGAGGGGGAACATACGGTGGTGTTTGAATTCAGGCCGCGTTCGGTATGGCTGGGGGCGTGGGTGAGTGGCGGCGCGTTGATAATTTTAAGTATAGGTCTAATATTGGTAGGGATTAGAGGATATAGGAAATCATAATCTGAGCATCTATAGTGTGCCCATGCAAAACTCGCTCACATTCCCCACTCTCAACGCGCCAAAAGCGAATCGTAGCGTCATCGCTAACGCTGATCAGAACATCCCCGCTGGGGCTAAAGGTCAATTGCCGCACCCAATCGGTATGTCTGTACCTATACTTTTGCAGTTTTGATAACTTAACAAAAAGATAAACCGGCCGCTTTCGCTAAAATCGAAGGCGGATAAGGCCGAAAAACGGGTTGAAGGAGCTACTTAAGCCGCGATGCGCAGGACGGCCTCTAACTCAGACATGTTAGCCGGCAAGTTCGGGCTTTGACCGAACTGGGGCGATAAAATGCGGCCAAGGATAAAGTGCTGTAAGCCCTGACGCAGTGCATACCCCCGGCATGCGTCTGAGAGAGTGTACCGCTGCGCCCAGGGCAGCAGAGGCGTTAAACCTGACGCAGTGCATACCCCCGGCATGCGTCTGAGAGGTTAGCTGGCGTTTCTTATCCCCACCTCAACCACCATTGAATACCTGCAATTTTCGGGCGGTATCCCGGCCAAGACTGTTGAATTTGAACTTCAACTTGGGCAGCAGTGAAAAAGAAAAGTGGGGATGCCTTGGGTTAAAGCCAGGTCAATCCGCTCGGTTTCCGCCGGAATGGGCAGGCCGGCGTCGGCAATGACCAGCGTATCCAGATGGCCCAAGTCGGCAATCACGGCTGAGATAGGTTGGTTGAGAATACCGATTTTCTTCATTGTTGGCTTCTTCTTAAAGAGGCGAGGAGGCGAAGAGGCGAAGAAATCTCTCGCCTCTTCGCCTCACGAGTCATCGCCTCATCTTACCAACACTTCAACAATTCGTCCAAATAAAAATTGCATTGTATGATAGGGCCGCAAGAGTTCACTTTGGAGGCTGACGATGTCCATCAATTTTGACGCTCTAACCGCTTTACTGCAAGCAATGGTCCGGCTGCGCACCCCGCCCGGCGAGGAAAAGCCGCTGATCGAACTGCTGGCCGGTGAAATGCGCCGCCTGGGCTTTGACCGTGTTTGGGTCAACGCCGAAGGCAGCCTGATCGGGCTGATCGAGGGGGCGCAGCCCGGCCCCACCTTATTACTCGACACGCACGGCGATACCGTTGGTGTGGCCCCCGGTGTGCCCTGGCAGCACGATCCCTTTGGCGCGGTTATCGAAGGAGGCCGGATGTATGGCCGCGGCACGTCGGATATGAAAGGCGCGCTGGCGGCCATGATTTACGCCGCCCTGGCCGCTGACCGCAGCCGTCTGGCCGGACGAGTGGCTATCAGTGTGACGGTGATGGAGGAGGTTCTGGAGGGCATCGCTCTAAAAACGGTGATGGAGGAGGTCAAACCCGATTTTGTGGTGATTGGCGAATCCACCGATTTAAACCTGAACCACGGCGGGCGGGGCCGCGCCGAAATTCACCTGGAAACCATTGGCCGGCCCGCTCATTCCTCCTCACCGCAGTTGGGGGTGAACGCGGTTCACCTGATGCTGCCGGCGGTGCAAGCGCTCAAAGAACTATCCTTGCCCAGCGACCCACTGCTCGGCCCGGCTATCCTGGCCCTGACCGACATCATCTCCGATCCCTATCCGGGCTATTCGGTCATCCCCAGCCGCTGCCGGGTCACTTATGATCGCCGCCTGCTGGCCGGTGAAACTATCGAAAGTGTGACAGGCTCTATCCAACAGCTACCCGAATTGACCGGGGTGAATGTCGCCATTGCCCAGGGCGAGCACACCACCTACACCGGGGCCACGCTGCGCCATCCCAAATTCTTCCCGGCCTGGAAATTTGCCGCCGACCATCCCTTTACGCAGGGAGCGTTGGCGGGTCTGCGAGCGGCCGGGTTAAATCCAAGCCTGGGCGCTTATCGTTTCTGCACCAATGCGGCCTACAGCGCCGGGATGGCCGGCGTCCCCACTGTTGGCTTTGGCCCCTCCGCCGAAGGCCAGGCCCACGTGATTGACGAATATATTGAGCTTGAACAGTTATACGCGGCTGCGCGTGGTTTTTTGGGTATTATTGAAAGTGTGTTGAAAGTATAGATTGGGATTACTTTCTAACTGGTTTCTCACAAAATTCACGTTGGATTCAAATTCAGACTTGTTAATATTGAGGAATATGGTGTAATATTATAGGTAAGAAAAGCTGTTGCTCATTAATAATTTCTCTTAGTTTTCAGCAAGGCGATTAGTCATGATTAAATGTCAGTTTTGTCAGACTGTCCATGTGGATAATACCATTTTTTGTAGTGAGTGCGGCTATTATCTGCTGGAAAATACCGGCCGGGAGACTGATCCCTTAGATACGGTTGAAATGCGCGAGGAGGAAAATCGCGCTGTCAATGGTCTGGCCGGCTCGCTCCAACGCGGCGGCGAGTCTCTGGCAATCCGCCTAAAGATAGGTCCCCGGCAGCGCGAAGTCGAGATGCCCCTCAACGTCATTACCCATTTGGGCCGGGTAGACGCTGCTGCAAGCGTCTTTCCAGAGGTAGACCTGAGCGACGACAGTGATGCCTCGCATGGGGTGTCTCGTCGCCACGCTCGTATTCTCAAACAGGGCGGCATGGTCGTGGTCGAAGATATGGGCAGTATCAACGGCACTTTTGTCAATGGCAAGCGGCTTGATCCCTACCTGCCCGAAGTGCTCAACGACGGGGACATTCTCCAATTAGGTAAACTCAAGATAGAAGTAAAGATTCGCAAACGATAGGTCAATCATTAACATTCCAGGCTTTGTCTTAACATTACAAACCAGATTCAAACCAAATTCCGGTACAATAATCAAAAGCTTTTTGCTTTAAAATTGGGGAGAGAAAGGAGGTAATGATGTTATTTGTGCCACGTGAACAAGGGCAAGGCCTGGTTGAATATGCGTTGATTTTGGTCTTGGTTGCTGTCGTCGTGATTGCAATCTTGTTGATAGTAGGTCCCGTCGTTGGCAATGTTTTCAGCAATCTGGTCGCTAATTTGTAAATTTTTATTCAATTGAAATTGTCTATTTTTATCAGCCATCCCCAGGGATGGCTTTTTTGTTACGTCACTCGCCCACGCTTACCTGAACACCGCCAATGCGACTTTAAGACCATTGTCAAGACTGGCCATCAATGATATACTTGGGGCTAGACTGGGTTGTTTCAAGTTGACCCTCACCCCACTTCTTTGCGCTGAATAGACAAATGCTGAGGATATAAAATGACCAGTATTTCCGCACACAAAACCGACGTGGGGCGCGTATCCAAGCATAACCAGGATTATATCTGGACCGATGAGTCAAACCAGGTTTATGTTGTCGCCGATGGCATGGGCGGGCAGGATGCGGGTGAACTGGCCAGTGAACTGGCTGCGACTACCACCGGCCAGTTTATCACGGCTCGGTTACAGACACATGCCACTGCTGCGGTAGTCAAAGAAATCATGAGCGCGGCTCTGGAAGAGGCCAACGAGACGGTGATGCAGGCGGCCCAGGCCGCCAAACAGGATCGCCCGATGGGGGCGGCCATCGTTGTGGCCGTAGTGCGCCCGCCGACGGCCTACATCTCTCATGCCGGAGATGCGCGCGCTTACTTGATTCATCAAGCCGCTATAACTCGCCTGACCGCCGATGACTCCTGGGTAGCTCAACTGGTAGCCAGCGGTGTGATTACCGAGGAACAGGCTGAACACCACCCTTTAGGTCATATTTTGATCAAAGCCGTGGGGCACGAGTCACCCCTGGAGCCGGCCTTTAAGGAAGTAACGGTAACTCCCGGCGATTGGCTGTTACTGTGCAGCGATGGTCTCTGGAAAATGTTGAGCCAGGAACAATTTTTGGCGGCTTTGCAACCCCATGAAGCCACCCCGGCCAGCGCCGTCGAAGCCCTCGTCGAGGCGGCCAACGCTGCCGGGGGTAAAGATAACATCTCGATCATTCTGATCAAAATCACTGCTTAAACTTACGCCTGATAAAAAATGATCTCGGCCAAACCCTTAATTCGTGGCCAAAAATCTTAAGCCACGTAAGAGTCGGTTAGTCCTGCTGAAATCCAGCCAGCGTCGCCCGCCAGCCAGCCTCATTTTCACCAGGCACAAAGGGGATGTAGTAGCTAACCCGATCGAGCAGCCCACCGGCGTACTTGGCCTTGATCTTGGCCGGCAGTTCGGCCCAGGTACCACTGACTACAAACTCAGCCATCATCTCGTCGGTGATGAGGTGGGGCATCTCGGCCCATTGGCCCCGAGACGCCAGGTGGCTCAACCGCTCGGCAATGTCGCTCCAGCCGTGGAGTTCCATGACGATCCGGTAGGAGGGAGTGCTGGCATAAAACGAAATTTGCTGTCGCACTCCGGCTTCATATTCTTTAGCTTTTTGGACGTCATCTGTTGGCACCACGAAGGCGGTGGTGGACAATTGGATCTCTCCTCGCTGCCGTCCACGCTTCTGCAGCCCTGTTTCGAGATGGGGCAGGGCATATTCCTCGATATAGCGGGCGGTGTGCAGCGGATGAATGTGGATGCCCTGGCACAATTCACCGGCCAGTTGCAGCATCTGTTGGTTGACCCCGGCGATGTAAATTGGAATGTCCGGCCAGTCGTGCGGGCCGGGATCGAAAAAGGGGGTCATCAGGGTCAACTTGAAAAACTCACCCCGAAAGTTGAGCTTGGTTCCGTTTTGCCAGCAGTCCCAAAAGGCTCGCATCGCCAAAATGACCTCACGCAGTTTGGCCACCGGCTGCTCCCACTTTACCCCCAACCTCCGTTGATTATGAGCCTTTACCTGCGTACCTAAACCGACCACCGTTCTGCCCTGCGAATATTTGGCTAAATCCCAGGCGATATAGGCCAGAATGGCCGGGCTGCGGGGAAAAGCCACAGCGATGCTGGTGCCCAGAGTAACCCTCTGGCTATGCTCGGCCACCAGCACCAACGGCAAGAAGGCATCGTGGGCTGTCTCCGATACCCAAATTCCGTCGAAGCCGAGGGCCTCGACCTGGCGGGTCAACTGCGGTATCTGGCTCAAATCGGTGGCGAGCAGGGTAGTATCAAATTTCATCGGGGGTTATTCTCCATTGGATAATTTTGAGTCGAGTGTACCACGGCCACAGCGGCGAGTAGTCGGTCTGGATTACCGACCGGATGGGTCCAACCCCGGGCTGGAAGCTGCCGACGTGGAGAACATGCTCTGTTCCCTCGACAGCCTGGGGATGGAACGGTTGGGTGCTAAGAAAAGGTAAGGGGAGAGCCTTTGCCCGACTGAACAGCACGCTGATACGCGAGGGCCGCGACGGCCAGATCTCCGAGGGCCAGCCCGCGAAAAACGAAGGCAGTCTTTTCATCGGCGGAGCGGCGTCCAGGGATAGCACCGTTCACCAAGCCGGTCAGATCTCCGGCCACCAATGCCGGATCAACCAAAGGCTGGGGCATCTGCGCTTCCTGTTCGAGATCGTCTATGACGATCCGATTGAAGGCAGGCATGCCGTCGGCTACCCACGGTGCTGCTTGATCCGTCATGGTGACAAACACGCCTGGCTGCAACCAGCGGGCATCGAGAAAGGGCACAAGGTGGGGCGAGAACGTAACAGAAGTGATGACCAAATCGGCCTCGTGTACGGCCTCGCGGGCTGTGCCACTGGCGATGGCCGCAAGGCCCAGTTTTTCCGCCGCCAGGCATAACGCATCTCTATTGGCGGTTCCCCGCCCAAACGCGCGGATTTCCTGCAAAGGAAACAGCGCGGAGAAGGTTTGCAAATGACTCTGAGCTTGCACTCCACAGCCAATAAAGGCGGCGACTGAAGCATCGGGTCTGGCAAGCCGCCTGGCGACAACGGCGCTCAACCCCGCGGTGCGAACAGCAGTAACCCAGTTGCCATCTATGACAGCTAACGGAACACCAGTGTTGCTGTCGAGCAGGGTCACCACGGCATTGATGTCAGGCAGTCCCCGTTCTCGATTGCGGGGATTGAAGATCAAAGACTTCATCGCCAGAAAAGGTGGGGCGTCGGCTGCCGACAGGGTTGCCATCATGTAGCGGCCATCGGGCGGCTGAATGACGGCTTTCGGCGCGTTCCAGGCCCGGCCCTGGCTCCGCCCGCGTATCAGGCGCTCGATACTTTCAACCACCTCGTTGGGGGTGACGTCCAAAGCTTGAAGCGTGGTTTGGGACAGATAGGATATTTCCATACTTGCCTCCTTTTAAAATCACTTACGCTGGCTGCTTCTTGCCAATAATCACCGGCTGAAAGAAAACACCATCCAGCTTTAAGCGTGGCTCTCTTGGTTGGTTCATACCTAACTCTTGGGGCAATAACGACCTTCGGGAATTTTGTAGCTTGCCTATCTTATCATTATCTTCCTTCATCTTCAATAGAACGGATGTTTTGAGCAGAATTGAGCAGTTCGGTCCACCGTAACGTTTTCCGTAACGACCAGCGGACACCCCCCCACTAAACTGTAAGGCAACTGACAAATTTAATTGTGGAGGAAGTTGCCGTGAAAAAGTTCTTTAAGTGGGTGGGCCTGATTGCCGCTGGGCTGCTCGGAATTGTCGTACTGAGCTTGGGAGTGATATTTTTTCTGAGTGAGGTGCGGCTGAATAAGCTTTATCAAGTTGAGGTCACGCCGGTGGCCATCCCCAGCGATGCGGCCTCTATTGCCGAAGGGAAACGGCTCTTTGCCACCCGTGGCTGCGGTGACTGTCACAAAAGCAACGGCGCGGGGGGTGATTTTATTGACGATCCGTTGTTGGGGCGTATTAATGCCGCCAATCTGACCACGGGTCAGGGGGGTCGCGTTGGTAGTTTTAGCGACGATGACTGGGTGCGGGCTATTCGCCACGGGGTTGGCCCTGACGGCAAGCCGCTGTGGATTATGCCTTCGCAGGAATTTAACGCCATCAACGACAAAGATTTGGGGGCGCTCATTGCCTACATCAAGAGCTTGCCGGCGGTGGATATGGAAATTTCGGAGAAGCGCCTGGGGCCGCTGGGGCGAGCCCTGTTGGTAACGAGCGACCAGGTAGCCGTTCTACCCGCCGAGCGCATAGACCATGCCGCGCCTCGTCCCGCCGCCGTCGAAGTGGCGGCTACGGTAGAGTATGGGGCTTATCAGGCCCAAACGTGCGTCGGCTGTCACGGTCCGACTCTCTCCGGCGGCGCAATTCCCGGCGTTCCGGCCGAGCCGCCTTATCCGGCCAACCTGACCCCCAACCCTGAAACCGGCCTGGGCACGTGGACCGAAGCCGATTTTGTGCAGGCCATCCGCACCGGCGTCCGCCCCGATGGATCTACAATAAATCCTACGGTCATGCCCTGGCCCAACTTTGCCCAGATGAGCGATACCGAACTCAGCGCTTTGTGGCTCTATCTTCAATCCATTCCGGCCAAACCCGAAGGGCAACGTTAACCAAAAAATAGATGAGGCATTCCGAAATTTGATAAGCAAACGAGAGGAGTGGCGGTGGGAAGGTATTTCGTCCCCAATATTGAGGTCGTCAAAGTAAATCGTCTCCACTTTACTCATCACATCACGCCCGTTAAATCTGTTTGGGTGATTTAAATTTTGGAACTCCCTAAGTGGTCAAAATTGCCAAGATGATACTTTAGCGCAGCCACCACCGCCATTCTCGGTTCAGCGAACTCTGTGTCTCTGTAATAAATAGGTAACAGAAATCCATTAACGCGCCGATTTAACTGTTTTAACTTTGAGGGTAAAAAGACGATAGTAAACCAGAAAGAGAACGCTGCCGCCGGTAGCCAGATACATCCCCTGCACAATACCCAGCCCGCTGTCGCTGCCGGCCATGAGACCGTGAACCAGGGCCAGGATATAAGCCACAAAGGCGAGATAATGGAAGGCACGCCAGACTTTTTGGCCCAACTGTTTGCGCAGATAGAAGCTGCCGGTCAAGGCCGCGCTCAAATACAGGCCAATCGTCCCCAAGCCAGTCCAGAGCGGCTCATAAGGGGCCAAAAAAGGAACGGCTAAATGAAAAATATTGAAACCAATATACCGGTCGCCTAACAGTACCAGAGCGTGGCCGGCGGTAAAAAGAATTGTTCCCAAGGAAAGAAACTCGTGCAAGCCATAAGCCAGGGATGCTGACACCAGCCCCTCGGTAATTTTGGTGCTGATAACCAGGCCCCAAACCACCGAGAGCCACAGCAAGAGATAGCCGACCAGGCCGCCAGCGCGAGCCATGTACCAATAGGCTTTGGTATCGGCGCTGAGCGGCAGCCCCAGAACATGGGCCTCCTGCCCCAGCCAGATGCGCCAATCTGCTGGCAGCCAGCCGGCCAGATTGAGGCTGATCAGAGCCAACAGGCTGTGTGTGGGGTCGCTGCGGTAATCCAGCCAGAGCCACAATCCCAGCAAAGCTACTACCCCTCCGGCGATAACCCCCAGCCCAAGTAGTAGCAGATCTAACTCAGTTTTAGAATTCGGTTGAAGTGACATTTTAGATTGATTAATCATTGCTCAAATCTCCAGATAAAAATTGATAAGTTATGAACCGCCACTGCGTTGCCCCCCCCCACCGTTGGAAGGAGCGGGCGCAGGCGGCGGGGGAGGCGGCGGAACTGGCAGAGCCGGCAATGGGGCCAGAGTGGGCAGAGGGGCCAGCGTCGGGATAGGCGCCGGCTGAAAAGCAGTCGTGTTAGCCCCGGCTGAGTTTAAAGAGATACTCGACTGAAACGTAGCGCTTGTAGGGACCAGCGTTGGAACAGGTAGAATTCCAGCCAGGGGCGCAATCGTGGGCCAGGGAGTTGGGCTGGGTTGAACGGTTGGTAAGGGGGTTGGCTCACTGGCCTGGGCTTCTTTACTTTGATCCAGCCGAGCCAACAAATCCCACCCACCGACAAAACTCAGTAGGCTCAGGGCGGCAATCGAAACCTTGGCCGGGCCGGTCAATTTTTGTTGCTTTCGTTTGGGGCTTATTTTGGTTGCATGGATACTCATCGAGGTATTCCTTTCAGTTGAGATAGCCTGCCGGCTCGACCCGCTCCAGCAGGGGGGCCAGACCCGGCGTAAACAGAATTTGCGAGTCGGCGGTAAAAATCAAGCCTTCAATCGTGGGCAGGCTTTGCAAATAGGCCAGTCCGAGTTCGGCCCCCAAAATGAGAGCCACTTTAGCGTAAATTTCAGCCGTCATTGTCCGGTCGGCCACCACCGAGACCGAGACGGCATCGGTTTGGGCCGGCTGCCCGGTGCGGGGGTCAATTAGATGGTGCATGGTTTGCCCCTGGCGCTGCCAGCGCCGTTTGGCGATGGTCGAGGTGGCCAGGGCGCGATGATGGAGCAGTAACCGGGCCATGTTGGCCTCCGGCTGTAGCGGATGGACCAGGTCTATCTCCCAACCTTTTTGGCCGGGTGGGGAATGATAGGCAAAAATGTCACCGCCGGCGTTGAGCAGAAACGGCCCCAACCCGTGCAGCTTATCGGCGGCGCGGTCAACTGTCCAGCCTTTGCCCATCCCGCCTAAATCCAGGCGCACACCGGCCGGTTTGTAAACTTCTCGTTTGGCCCGATTGAGCGTTACCGAGCGATAGGTATAGCTCGGCTGAGATATTCTATTAAGTTGGTTGGCGGCAAATCGGCTGTCAGGCAAAACGGGCGTAGACGGAGCCGCCTGGTTGATATATTCAAAGCTGCGGTCGTATCCGGCCTGTTCCAACGCTGGTAACGTGGTCGGGTCGTAGAGGCCGCCGGTCGCTTCGGCCGCTAACAGGGCGGCTTCGAGCGCGTCCAGTAAAATGGGGCTGGCTTGAAAGGCTTCGCCGGCAGCGGTATTGAGGCGAGACAGTTCGCTCTGCGGGTCAAAACGCGACAGGCGTTTTTCAAAGCTGGCGAACAAGCGCTGCACGTCAAGCAGAACGGCGCTGTCTGTCTGGCTGTAGAGCCAGGTTTGCACTTTGGTGTTCATCGCCCTGAATGAATAACCGGTCCATCGCCAGGGCTGCTGAGTTGGGGTGGTTAATCTCATCATCTGCTTGTTCCTCAATCAATGTCCCCAATATACCAGCCGCACGTGGTATTTTGATGAATCCAAAATGACAATTTTTTCATAAATTGCCCCTCCCTTTTTACCCATAAAAAGAACTGCCGCTGAAATCAGCGGCAGTTCTATGGCCTGTGAATTTGCAGTTAAGGTTGTTGAGAACATTCGGAAACTTTTTCGCTTTGCTGAATCGCCCCGGCATGAATGCCAGGGCTAGATAACAGCGCCGGGTCAACCCGGCTTAAAGCCCGATTCATCGGGCGCTGTTGAATAGTCCGGCGAGTTCATCGCCGGACGAGCGCCGCCGGCAAGGTTGCATGGGGGGGGGTCCGAATGCTCTCTTGTCAATTACTGGAAGATTTCAAGTATGGGCAGCCCGTCCCAAACTTCGGGGATGGGCAGATTTAAGGCGTATAAAACGGTGGGGGCGGTGTCATAAATGTTGATATTTCCGGTCAGGGTGACACCTGCCGGAATACCCGGCCCAACCGCCAGCCAGGGAATAGTGCGGTCCTCGGGCGAGTCGTCTCCGTTTGATTTGCCATGACCGCCATGATCCGCCGTAACAATCAGGAGCGTGTTGGGCATGTATCCGCCGTTTTCCAGCGCTGTTACAATCTCGCCAATCATACTATCGGCAAAAGTGACGGATTGTAACTGGTTGGCTGACATCCAGCCAAACATGTGCCCTACTCTGTCGGTATCCGGCAGGTGAACAAAAAGAACGTTGGGCAGACCGGCTTGAATAATTGTCACAGCCTGATTTTTGATTTCGGTATCGCCAGAATTAATCCCAAAGAGTTTATCCACCGAGTTGGGCAAAACCAGATAATTCATCTTTTCTTTACCAAAGACCATGGCTGTACTCAAACCGGCGTCGTGAGCCACATTGAACAGGGTGGGGCCGTTCATGCCCGGCCAACCAATGTAGGGAACTCCCCAAAGAATACCGTGTTTTTCTGCTAACATTCCGCTTAACATCGAAGCGTGGGCCGGCAGCGTCTCGCTGAGCGAGATGGTTTGAGCATGATCGCTGTAAGCGCCCTGAGCAATAAGTTTGTCCAGATGAGGCGTGTCGGCCTGGGCCAGGGCATCCGGGCGCATGCCATCAACACTAATAATGACCACATATTTGATGCCGGCCTGCGGGGTTACAGTTGGCGCGGGTGTTGGGGTGGCAGGCAAGCTGGTAGCTGTAGGAGATGGCGCCGGCGTCGGAGTTGAGGTAGCTGTGGCTGAGGGCAAACGGGTGGCTGTAGGCGACGAGGTTGGCGTCGAGGTCGGAGTAGGATTGATGACGGGGGTAGAGGTAGAGGCCGTCTCTGGCAGAAGGAGGGGGGTAGGAGTTGAAATATTTTGGGCAGGAGGCAACAAGGCAATTGTGGCTGATTCGACCACATCTGGCGCAGAGGTCGAGCGAGCGAATTGATCAGATAAATCGTCTGGACTATTGTTTATTATCTCTGCCGCAGCTTCGGTTCCTGGACTCTCGGTTAAATTCCAAATACCCCCTCGGAGGGTTAAACCAGCACTACCCAAAATAAGAATGATTAATGTGGCTATGGCTGTCAGTTTGATGGACATAAACGGAGGACTCCTTTTGGACTAATTTGAACTCGAACCAATAGTTGAATTGAGGTCGGTCAAAGCCAGCGCAGCAGTGCGTTCAGTGCGCTTCCATTGGCCCGCCGGGCCGGTTCTCAGTCCGCGAACAGCGCCCAGCAAAAAGCTTGGATAGACGACCAGCCAGTAATAAAGTGGATAAAGGACAAACAACGGAAAGATTCTCCACACGCCACGTTCATAGGCGCCATCAAAGACACAGGCACTGAAGGTCTGCAAAGCAAAGAGGCCAAAGGTCCAGAAGAAGATGCGATACCATTCGATGGTGGTCAATCTCAGAAGGTCGCCAGGGTCAAAACTGCCGTTCAGCAGAGAGAAGGCTGTTTGCAGGAGGAACACCGTCATCAACAGCATCCACAAGGCCGTGGCTAAAACCTGGACCGCAATGGGAATAAGGGCCGCGTTATTGGTAAAGGCCAGGTTCCAGTGGAGTCGCAGTACCTCCGCCATCCCCTGGGACCAACGCCGCCGCTGGCGGTACAACGCACCGAGGCGCACCGGAGCCTGTACCCGGAACAAGGCGCGCGGTTCGTAAGCCAGCAGCCAACCGGCTTTTTGCAGCCGCCAGCTTACTTCGATGTCTTCGGTGGCGGTTCGCTCTGACCAACCTCCCACTTGACGCAGCGCCTCAGTCCGAAAACAGGCCGCCGCACCGCTGACTGTATAGAGACCGCCCCAGAACTGCTCGGCGCGTTTCGCCAGGCTAACAATCACAGCGTACTCCATGGCCTGGATGGCCGTCAGCAGGTTCACCACGTTGCCTACACGAGGATGGCCGGTGACTGCGCCTACATGGGGGTCAATGAATTGCTGGACCATGAGGCCCATAGTCCCAGGGTCGGCTACGGTATCGGCATCAACCACCATGAACAGGTCGGTATTAACATGCTCAAGGACATGCTGCAGGGCTTTGCTCTTGCCACGATTCGGTTTGAGATCATGAACGATAACGCCTCGACTCTGGTAGCGGCGGGCGATCTCGACGGTGGCATCGGTGCTGCCATCGGAGACGATGTGAATTTGCATGTTCGGATAGGTTTGCTCCAGCAGTCCTTCGATGGTTTGAGCAATGACCAACTCTTCATTATGAGCGGGGACTACCACCGCTATAGACGGCTTGAACCCCCGGTTAAAGGGCAGTCGCCATTCGCGGCGCAGCACAAAGAGGAAACTGAATATAATCCACAGCAAGGCCATTGCTGCCGGGTAGAGGACGCCGAATTCCATCAATTCCGCCCCGGCCCCCGACCAGGTATTGAAATGGGCCATCTCTTTAATGAGGTGTTCGATCAAGGTGGTGAATAGTCCTGGCAGTATATCGAAAATCTGGTTCATAGCTCCTGCCCTCTTTCTTTCTGTAGAAAAATGAAACGTACCCACCAGCGCCCCACCCCGTTAAGCAAAGCCCACAGGATCACCCCACAGGCAACCTGGAGGAGACCCCAAATAACCTCATCGCGCTCGATGGTGAGCGCCTCCAACCCAAGCCAAACCAATACCAGGCCGAACATATAACCCAGGCCAAGCAGAATATTAACAACGGGACGAAATATCTGGCTCATTACTGTACTCCTGTTACAAATTGAACTTGCGGCGCTGGTAAGGGAGGTTTCTGGTCGCCGCTGGTGGGGGCGGGCAGTTCATAGCGGTCCAACACTTCACGGGCATGGCGAGCCGCTTCCCGCAGGGTGACCAGGCGACACTCCGGGCGGCTCTTCACATAACGGATAAAGTCGCGCAGCGCGGTTAAATTGTCGGGTTGGCTGGCGGACCACTGGTGAATGTCAAGAACGAACACGGGTTCTCCCAGTTCAATGACTCGGTCCAATCGTTGCTGCCAGGCTTTGAGCATCTCAGGGGCGGATATACCCGCCTCGTAACGGGCATCCCAATCGTTGGGCATGATAAAAGGAATGACCAAAATGCGGGCCTGTTTACCCTGCGAGTGGCCTACATATTGAACATCCATGAAACTGCTTAAGGGGTCGTAGGCAGCCGAGCCATCGTATTCAAGGTTCCATTCCATCAGGCGGTCCCGCGCTTCATCGGTGATGCTGTTACGCGGAGCGCCAAAACCATAGACCTGAAACCCCAGAGCGCCCAGGGCGTCCAGCCCGTGGTCAACGGCGGCGATTTGTTTATCCAGAGCGAGCGAGTCGATCTGCTCATGGTTATAGGCGTGAGAGCCAATCTCGTGCCCCTGTTCAACTGCCCGGCGCAAAACATCTGGCTGCAACTCGGCCAGCTTGCCGACGGTAATGAACGTAGCCTTTACCTCTTCTTCTGCAAAAAGCGTGAGAAGTGTCTCGATCATCTCCGGTTTCACGGCGTCGTAGCTGGGCTGGTAGTCTGGCTCGGTGTCTATGCGGATAACCACAGACACTTGATCCGGCCTGGGCATCGGCCCTTCTTGATAAAAACCATCAACGGCTCGCTGCAGCCGGTCGAACTCGCTATCCGACCAATGTCCATAGTGAAACCAACCGGCCTCTGAAGCCCAATCGCCCAAAGCCTCCAGGGTCAGGCGGGTGCGCCGAACCCCCATATCGCCATCGAGCACAAAAGTGAGGTCAGCATTATCCCCCACCAGATCGTCCGCAGTCTCTAGGCTGCGGCGGACCCACCAGGGACTGAGTTCCCAGTCATCCCAGTAGCCCATCAGAACAATCTCGTCCAGCCCGGCCTGGGACATTCGCTCCAGGTCCTGGCCGGATTGGGTATTAAGCTCGTAATAATCGCTGCTGAAGGGCAGCACAAAGGCCCCCATGTGAAAGTCTGGACGGGCCTCGTCAACGGCATCACGGATTGTGTCAACCACAGAGACAATTTTCTCGGCGCGCATGCCGGTCCAGGCCTGCCATAAACTATCACTCTTTTCGGCCGCACGGAGTATATCGCCGGGCTCGAGCGGCCGTCCCATGCGTTCTTGCCAGTTGACCCGCTCTGCCAATTCAGTCAAGCATAGGGGGCAGGCGCAGGAAAAGTCGTCGTCGTAGCGAATGAAGTCGAGATAAAGCCCTTTGAGAGCGGGGAAGCGATCCACCACTTCGCGGGCAATTTCGGCCTGGTACTGCGCCACTTCTGGGTGGTTAGGACAGAGCCAATCTTCTTGAACTACGGTCTTGCCATCCTTAGCAATCGTAACAGCGCGCCAGTCCGGGTGCATTTCCCAGGCTTGCCGGTCGTGCAAAACCGGCAGCCAGGCCAGCGGCTCGATGCCGTGCGCGGCCAGCGCCTCGATAAAGCGGCCAAGCCGGTTATCTTCAAAGCCGGCCGCGACCGGGGCAAGGTTGCTGGGATAAAAGAGGCTGCCGGCAATAAACTCATCGGTTTCGTCCTGCTTCATCTGAACCCAGACTCGTTGCACTCCCCGTTCGGCAAAACGATTGACCAGCGCCTCGATGCTTTCATCACTTGTCAGGTGAAGCGGCATGCGGACCACAATGCTCAGGCCCCTTGTGTTTTGCTGTTGGACTATTTGGGGGGCCGTAATCAGCTCCAACGAGAGAACCAAACCCACGATCATAGCGGCGGCCAGGGCTCTGAGAATAATTTGATGAGGTAACTTGTTCATTATTGTATCTCCCTTGTCGAAAAAAGTGGGGTTAGGTTCAATACTTTTCAAATAAGGCCGTAGTATAGGGCCTCGTGCCCGCCCGCAAGGGGCTAAACTACGTTATTTGAATAGTATTGGGGTTAGGTTCCATTGGTTAACCTCCTCACCGTTTGTTTCAAAATCCAAAATCTTCACTGTTAATTTTGTAAATCCTGTCGAATATTTTTATGTAAAATTCGTGGGTTAATTCTGAAAATTGCTTAGAAGGCTCATTTGAGCCTGGCGCCTTCAGCGCCGCTGCCAAAGGTAGCTTTCAAGCCAGTAATCAAGGCTTGAATTTCGGCCTCGGTCAGATGGGCTTCGGGGTGCATAATTACATAATCCTGAGGCGGCATTTCCCCTTCTTGGACTGTCTCGACAATCTCATCTACTTCGACGCCTTCCCTACCCTCTCTATCTTCATGTTCCTCAGCTTCTTCATTTTCACCTCTGACTTCACCACCGCTGCCATTATTCAAACCCCACTCGGAAAAATTAAGCTTGGCGCGGCCCTCTTTCACATTATGGGCTAAGACCCAGGAAACGGGGGCAACATTAGAGTACCAGGGCCATTTGGTTTGATTGCTGTGACAGTCGTAGCAAGCCCGTTCGGCCAGGGTCTGGGTTTGGGGGGAATCCCACTTGGGTTCATTCATTACCGGAGGGTTCGTTTTATCAACCGGCACAAACTGGATGGCGATAAAACCGATTACACCTATCACGGCCAATCCGGCCACAATTTGGAGAATGAGTTTGCGATATTTTGACATAGCTGTGCTCCTTCTGAGTTTTAGAGTTTTCACGATTTAAATTAATCAAAGCGTGTTGCGTCTTGCGTGTTTCATTTATATTATTTGTTAAAAACAGTGTAACTACTCAGCCATGTCATTTCGACCAAAGGGAGAAATCTCTGAGGCCGATGTAGCGGTAGGGACTTCTCGGCCTACGGCCTCGAAATGACATGAGGGCTGAGCAGTTACAAAACAGTTATGATCCACCCGACGAATTTCCACCACCGCCGCCGCTGCCCCCACCACCACCGCCCCCACCACCACCGCCACCCGCGGCCTGCCACTTGATCAGGAAGGGTTGGCTGTCGCGGCCGGTGTCGGCGATGAAATGTTTGGTTTCGCCTTCGAGATAACCTTTGACAATTCCAATTTGCCAGGTGTAGAGGCCCGGCTGCCAGCCGCTCCAGGGCTGAAGCATATATTCGGGTGTTTTTGACCAGGCCACAAAAGCCGAATCGTTGCTGCCGGCGGGTTTGATCTTGATATCGAAAAACTCGTCTTCAGCCAACGGGCTATGGTAAGTCCAGCGTAACTGAACATTGCCAAATACATCCACCCCATCCGGCGGCGTATAACTGACCGGCCCGACTCCACCCGGCTGAACCGGACCGGGAGGAACAACGGGTAGGGGGGCCAGAGTTGGTAAGGGGGCCAGGATAGGCTGCCAGGCTGCCGGAGTCGGCCAGGGCGTGGCGGTGGGCCAGGGCGTCATCGTCGGCCAGAGGGTCGCCGTCGGCTGAGGTGAAGGGTCAGGGCGAGCGGCCAATGGCGTCGGCGTGGCCCGGAGGGTTGGTAAAATCGGCAGAGTTGGCGTTGGCGCGTCGTTATTCTGGGCCAGAGCGGTGTTGCATCCTGTCAGCAGGCCGGCTAAACCCAGGAGAGTCAGCATACCCGGAGATGATTGTTTAGCCAGTGATTTTGTGAACCTTGATAAGGTGGTCATGGGTACTTTCCCTCTATTAGTAGTGGTTTGATATAGCGGATTGGGTCTATTAATCGTCATCCTCCCCTTCCCCGTGGTCACCATCTTCATGATCATCGTCACCGCGCTCATTATCTTCGTGGTCATCGTCATCGTGTGACCCGCCTCCACCGCTGCCACTACTAGCTGCCGCCTGAGCTGCCGCAGCCTGGGCCGCTGCTGCCTGGCGTTGAGCAATTTGATCGTAAGCAGCCTGCAACTGGGCATAAACCGTTTCCGTTTCCTGTTTGATTTGATTCTCGGCCTGGGTCAGATTGGCCTGGAGCGTCGCCAGTTGGTTTTGATAGACCGTATCATCATTCTGAATGGTCTGCTGGAGTTGCTCCACGTGGGCTTGTGTGGCTTGATTACTGGCCGTGACCTGGTCAATTTGAGCTTTCAGCTCCACTAATTCGGCCCGCATTTTGGCCAGTTGGGCCTGCGAGACGTTATCCAACTCGCTAACAGCCTGCTGGCTCTGCTCGATTTGGGCCTGCAAGGCGGCTTCCCGTTCTTGCATAAGGGCCTGGCTCTCGGTCTGCTGATTTTGATACTGAATAGCCTGGGCGGTCGCTTCCACATCTACTTGTGGGAGTTGCGCTTGTGTGGGGATCGGCACATCAACTCCCATCAAATTGTCAGCTCCGGCCTGGATGGGAGTAATGACAGCCGAAAAACCGAGCACAAAAATGGTGATTCCAATCAGGGCCGTCAATCCGCCGGCCAGAATTAAGCTTACACTTCGTTTCATGAGAAATCTCCTCGTAAATAGTAGACAGTAGACGGTAGACGGTAAACAGGGATACCTGCGACCTTATGACCCCTGCGACTTTTTCGTTAACTATTGTCCCAACTGCGTTTGGGCTTCGGCCAGCTTGGTTTGGGCCTCATTAAGTTGGGCTTGCCATTGGGCATGGCGGGTATTGGCTTGCGCCTGAGCTTGTTCCAACTGGGCTTGATAAGCCGCCAGGCGCTCGGCCCGTGTCGTTTCGAGTTGAGCAGCCTGGACCAATAAGTTCTGCTCCTGCGCCTTTAGTTCCTGGAGCTGATTTTGCGCCGCCGTTAATTGGAGGCTCATCTCCTGGAGCTGCTGCTGATAAGTGGCCCGCCGCTCTTGCAGGGTTTGGTTAAGTTGATTAATTTGGCTTTGATAAGTGGCCTCACGCTCGGCTAAATTTGCCTGAAGCTGCACGGCTGTGGGCGGGGCAGGCACAACCACCGCCGGTTGCGGCGGCGTTTCCTGAGGCAAAAAACTAAAAATGCCAACCGCCAGAATAACCATGAGCGTAACTCCGCCGGCCAGCCAGACTCCTAAATATTTCATCGTCAATACTCCTTTCAATTTCGTGAGGGTGTAATTTCAACCTATGTCCTTGAGTGTAACGGGCAGCCATGAAAAACTGGTGAACTCTTAATGACAATTTTTTCATAAATGGGCGGCAACTGCTCAGCCCTCATGTCATCCTTCGGCATGCTCAGGACAAGTTTCGAGGCCGTAGACCGAAAAATCCTTACAGTGTTATATAGGCATCAGAGATTTCTCCCTTCGGTCGAAATGACATGCTTGAGCAGTTACAATGGGTCGTTGGTTGTGGGGTGTTAATTTCAGAGATGGAGTCCAAAGCAAGCTTTGGACTCCAATTTCTGGCATCGCCTATTTATTGGGTTACACCCAAATAAAAACAGGCGTCCAAAATGTACTTTGGACGCCTGAAACTACTCTCGCCGGAGGGTTAACGGGAATTTTTACCGGCGGCTGGCGGTTTAAGGGGCAGCCAGACAGTAAAGGTGCTGCCCTGGCCTACCTGGCTGGCCACTTCGATGCAGCCGCCGTGCGCTTTCACCAGCCAATCGGCAATGGCGAGACCTAACCCGGTCCCTCCCTTATCGTTGGCAGCAGCCTGGCGGGAGCGAGCTTTGTCTACCCGATAAAATCGCTCAAACAAATGAGGCAGATGTTCGGGGGCAATGCCGGGGCCGGTATCGGTGATGGCAATCCGGGCCTGGCCGTTGTGCGTCACAACTGTCACGCTGACCGTATCGCCGGGGTTAGAATATTTGAGGGCGTTATCAAGCAAGTTGAGGAACAAGCGGGTCAATTTAGCCGGGTCGGCCACCATAAGCAGAGT
This sequence comes from Anaerolineales bacterium, assembly GCA_015075405.1. Taxonomy (GTDB): domain Bacteria; phylum Chloroflexota; class Anaerolineae; order 4572-78; family J111; genus DSQQ01. Next base: position 1,375,389 of record JABTUK010000004.1, on the reverse strand, counting down.
ATCCGGCGCGTTTAGGCTCAAGCTGATATTATGGCTGGCCGCCCGAGGCGATAACGCGGCTACCTGCTGCTTGAGCAATTCCGACAGGTCGAAGGACTCAAGCTGTAAAGGGTACTGCTGATTGTCGGCGCGGGCCAGCAAAAATAACTCTTCGACCAATGAGGTGAGCCGGTCGGCCGTTTGATTGACCATTTCCAGCGTTTCTCGGTATTCGGCGGCGGCGCGGGGGCGGTGGAGCGCCACTTCGACATCGCCTTTGAGAATGGTCAGCGGCGTGCGCAGTTCATGCGAGGCGTCGGCAATAAAGCGTTTTTGTCGTTCAAAGGCATCCTCCAGCCGGGCCAGCATCTGGTCAAACGTGACCGCCAGCCGCCCCACTTCATCGTTGGGCAGTTTGAGGTCGAGCCGCTGGTGCAGGTCGTCGGCGCTAATCTGTTGAGCAGCGCGGGTTATCCGGTCAATCGGATTGAGGGCGCGGCCGGCTAAAAACCAGCCTCCGGCGCTGGACGCCAGCAGGGTAAAGGGAACACCCAGGCCCAGTAGCCAGATCAACCGCAGCTCAACTTCCTGGATATGAGCATAACTTTCACCTACCTGCACGATTCCAGCCCCCCGGCCTTCGATGACAAAAGGTACACTGTAAAGACGGAGGGGGATACCGCTGGTCAGGGTTGTGTACTCAAAGCGAGCGTAGTCGGAAGTGATAAGGTTGGGGTTTATGGCTACACCGTCAAGATAACCAGAGTCAATCAACGGCCGGCCCCGGTCATCAAGCACCCGCCACAGTACACCTTCTTCCGGCCGGTACCTCAATGAAAGTTGGGGATTCCGGTGTTCTTGCTCGTCCTCTTCGTCATCTTCATGCTCATCCTCGGTTTCAAAATTTATGCCGCCAATCAGTTGTCCGGCTTCACGCTGCAAATGGTTATCTAAGGTAGCTATCAAACTGCGGCTCAACCCGATATAAACGGCTGCGCCAAAAACAACCAGGATCAACACCAGGATAATCGTATACCAAAGGGTCAGGCGAAGACGAATGTTCATTCGGCCTCGTCGGCCTTGTAGCCCACCCCGCGTACCGTGTGAATGAGCGGCGGCTCTCCGTGCGCCTCCAATTTTTGGCGCAAATGGCGCACATAAACATCCACCACGTTGGATGCGCCGTAGTAATCGTAGCCCCAAATACTTTCACGGATAAGGGTGCGGCTGAGGGGACGGTGCGCGTGCCGTAGCAGGTATTCCAGCAAGGCATATTCTTTGGCCGTCAGTTCGATCTCGCGTTCGCCTCGCCTGGCTCGATGGGTGATGGTATCCAGAGTCAAATCGGCCAGCTTCAATACCGTCTCCGGGGTGGCAGCCGCGGTTGTCCGGCGGGTGAGCGCCCGCAGCCGGGCCAATAATTCCTTAAAAGCAAAGGGCTTGGGTAGATAATCATCCGCCCCGGCGTCTAAGCCCGTTACCCGATCGTCCACCTCGTCGCGGGCGGTCAGCATCAAAATAGGGGTGGTAATGCCACGCTGGCGCAAGATACGGCAGACTTCAAAACCGTTCAGGCCGGGCAGCATAACATCTAACAGGATCAGGTCGTAGCTGGCTCCGGCCACCCAATCCAGCGCTGCCGAGCCGTCGGTGGCGACATCCACCGCATAACTCTCTTCTTCTAACCCTTTTTTTAAGAAGCGGGCAATTCGGGCTTCATCTTCGACAATTAATACACGCATGGGTTAAAAACCTGATTGAACTTCAGAGTTGATAACGAATACCTGGAGCGCCTGAGCTTTGCCTTTAACTTGCAGGGCGCGCGGCGTTACTGGGGTAGATAGGTGAGGCAAAGCATGATAGGTTGCGGCTGAAATAACAATTTCTCCTCGACCAGCCGCCGACTCTAATCGTTTAGCCGTATTAACCACATCTCCTATTATATCATATTTGCGGGTAGTGTCCGACCCCAGCAGACCTTCAATCACTTCGCCGGTATGAAGACCAACCCCTACCGCCAGATTAAAAGAAACCAGCAATGGGTTGAGTGTTTTCTGCAAATCAATGGCGGCGTTTAGGGCCAATTGAGGATTAGTAAAGCGAGTCATAATTTCATCAGCCGTAAAATTGGGTTTATGGCCTTGATGCCTATTGATGACCGCTTCGGCTGCATTGTAATATTGATTGAGCATCTGGACTGCCTGCTGTGGGCTGGTCTGTTCAGTCCAGGCCGTAAATCCCCGAATATCCATGAACAGGATAGTTCGTTCCACTCGCCGCAAGTCTAAGGTGTCAGGATTATCAAGCGAATTGGCGATTAAGTCCGCCCCCAGACTCCACTCCGAATACTGTTTGAGTTGTCCGGCTAAATCTCGTAAAAACCCGGCATAATGGAGACGCTGGGCTTCGGTCAACCCCAATAATATCCCAAAAAAGAGCGCTCCATAAAATATAAAGCGATGACCGCCAGCAGTTAGATAATCCTGCCAGATTTGTAACGTCAATTGGGCAGATAGTTCCAATTGTAATTCAGTAATCAAGTAGATAGCCGGAAAGAGAGATATTTTACAGATATTTAACAGCAAGGTGGTTATAATTTGCCAGAAAGCCAACTCCTTGGTGATAACCTGTAGAGCGCTCAAGATAGCCAAAAGCAGACTAAAACTACCAAAGAGCCAATGATAAGGCTGGCTAAAAAAATGAGACCCTTCGATAACCATATCAATAGGTACATAAAGGCCAAAACCCAATAAATTGCCGATAAATCTTAGCTGCCACCGCTCTGATTTGGCTGTACCCAAAAACCAGGCTTGCGCAAAAGCAGCCCCAAATAAGATATAATGGGCCGGCTCCTTAAGATATTCAAGCCAGCCTTCGGTAGCAATTACCCGAATGGCATCTACAATAGGAAAGAGGGCGCTGGTGCCAACAAACTCGCCAATAACGCGAGCAGCTTGCGTACCCTGAATGCGTTCTTCTAACGAAACGTTACGGTTGATGAGAATTTGGGGTAAGGATAACTGGATTGCCATCAGATTGACTCCTGGTCGAGGACGATAATGATTCTGAGGATAGTCTCAGTAGATCCAAACTTGAGGAGCCAGCACGCCCACGTGCGGCTCCGCTCGGCACGTGGCGCGCCTCACTCCTCGAAAATTGGACCCACTGAGTCTGAGTTGTTTCAGTCACTGGGAAAATTCCTGGCTCGTTTAATGGAGAGTATAGCTACAGTTAATGAAGAACCAATGAATTTTTAATGAAAATATTTTAATCAAATGGCCCAGTGGCAACTCAACTTTCGGTTTTGGGGTTACTTTGGGGAAGTGTAAAACTGAAGGTGCTGCCCCGGCCTGGCACGCCTTCGCTCTCAACGCCGACGGCGCCGCCTAACTTCTCCACAATCCGCTGAACAATAGATAATCCCAGGCCATGCCCCTCGACGTTGGCCTGGCTAAGGCGGGTGAAGGGGATAAATAACTGGCTTTGCTCCACTGGAGTCAGGCCACGCCCATTGTCACGCACCCAAAACTGAACCAGGCCACCCTCCACGATGGTACTACCTAACTCCACACATGGCGGCTGCCCGCCATATTTGATGGCGTTGCTCAGGTAATTGGTCCAAACCTCTTCCACCCAGGGACCATAGCCCCAGGCAACAGGCCAATCGGTTTCCGGCGTAAGCACTTTGGCCTCGTACTCCTCAATCATAAAAGCCAACCGGCTCTGGACTTCGGCCACAATTTCGGCCATCTCAAGCGGCTGAGAATCAATCTCCTCGGTACGGATGCTGGCCAGCAGCAGCAATTCATTAATGATGTTATTCATTTTTTGGCCGTTGCGGGCAATCAAATCCAGCCGATTTTTTAACTCATCGGGAGACAATTTGTCAAAGTATTTCTGCAAAAAGGTGGCGTAATTGATAGTTACCCCCAGTGGGTTTTTGAGGTCATGGGCTACGGTGTGGGAGAAAGCATCTAACTCTTCAATCAACTTCTCCCGTTCGGCAATCTCTGCTTGCAGCCGCGTGTTCTGCTCGGCCAGGGTCAGTTGTAAATGTTGCAGGGTCAGGTGGGTCTTCAGGCGGGCCAGCACTTCTTCGGATTGAATCGGTCGGGTGATGTAATCCACCGCGCCGAGGGCAAAACCCCGTACCTTGTCCACGGTGTTGGCCTGGGCGGTAATGAAAATGACCGGAATATGGCGAGTGGTTTCGCTGGCCTTCAGGCGGCGGCAGGTCTCGAAGCCGTCAATTCCGGGCAGGACGACATCCAACAAAATGATGTCAGGTTTGATGTGTTCAACTGTGGACAGGGCGCTTTCGCCGTCGCTGGCCACCATCACTTTGAAACCAAACCCGCGCAGGTATTCGAACAAAACGCCCAGGGTACTGGTGGTGTTGATAACTATGAGAATCATACTGTTTTCGGCCGGTTTCGAGTTGAACATGAGACAACACCTTGTTGGAAGTGGTAAAAAGAAAAAGACTCTAAAGGTCTCTGAGACCTTTAGAGTCAAAAATTCAGTTCCCTATCTGGAAAATCTCCCCGCTACTGTGGTTGACCAGATAAACTTCGCCGGCCTCATCCTGGCCGAAAGAGCTAATAGTGTAACCGCTGGAGACCAGTTCTGATTGAGACCAACTGCCGTCAGCCTCCCGGCGCAGCCCCCAGATCAGGCCAGAACAATAGTCTCCGTAAAAATAAACACCGTTCAGCGCCGGAAACTGGCTGCCCCGGTAAACATAGCCGCCCGTCACCGAACAGCCCTGGCCGTGATCGTATTCGGCAATGGGCAGTACCAACCCCTGGCTGGACGGGTCGCAGTCACCTTCAAAGCAGTGACTGCCCTCCATAATCCGCCAGCCGTAATTCTGGCCGCCGGGTGTACCGGCCAACTCCACATGAACTTCCTCATACTGATTTTGGCCCACATCGGCAATATACATATCGTCGGTTGCCCGGTCAAAGGAGAAACGCCAGGGGTTGCGCCAGCCATAAGACCAGATTTCGGGGCTACCCTGACCGTTGGCCGCAAAGGGATTGTCTGCCGGGATACCGTAAGGATCGCCGTTGTCCACGTCGAGCCGCAGAATTTTACCCAGCAGCACGTTCAGACTCTGGCCGTTATTGTGCGGGTCGTTGGCTGCACCGCCATCGCCCATGCCAATGTAAAGATAGCCGTCGGGGCCAAAAGCAAGCTGCCCACCGTTGTGATTGCCATAGGGCTGGTCAATGGTCAGTAAAATCTTGGCGCTGTTGGGGTCGGCGGTATCAGGGTTATCGGACACGCTATAGCGGGCAATCACCGTATCGCCCTGTTTGTCGGTGTAATTGACAAAAAAGAATCCATTGCTGGCATAATCTGGGTGAAAGGCCATGCTCAATAAGCCCTGTTCGTTGGCATCAGAACCAACAATAGACACAATATCGAGGAACGGCGCTGGATTGACCTGACCCGCCTTGACCACCAGAATCCGGCCAGCCTGCTCGACAACAAACAGGCGGCCGCTGCCATCCCCGGCGTGGGTCAGGTAGAGCGGTTTGGTAAAACCGCTGACCAGCGGAATAAACTGGAGGTCAAGCTCATCCAGGGCTAACATTTCGACAGCCGCCGGAAGTTCGGCTGGCAGCAGTTCGGCCGTGGGCGGCAGGGCTTCATCGGTCGGCAGCACTGCTTCGGGGGGGGCGGGAGTGGGCGGCTCCGGTTCCTGCGTGGACAGCGGCTCATCAGTGGCTAATAGGCTCGGTTCCGCCGGCTCTGTGGTTGGCTGGATGGGTTCTTCAGGGGGTGGGGCGGGTTCGATGGCTTGAGCGGTTGACGCCTCGGTTGGCGCGGAAGTGGGCGCAGGCGTTGAAGTCGGCGGCTCAGGAGTCGCCGTTGCGGGGAGAGGTGTGGCGGGAAGGGTCGCCTCAGCTTGAACTACAGCGGTAGGGGTAAACTCAAGCTTACTGGCCTCGCCCGCCCCGCAGGCCGTGATAAAAATCACCAAACTACATCCCAAAAATAACTGTTTTAATCCTCTCATCAAACCTTCTCTCGTTTTAAAAATAATGTTGTTAGAAAAGCTTCTCCCTCCATCGGGTCGGATGTCACCGAGACCAACTCCCAGCCGCTATTTCCAACCCGCTGCAAAAACTCCCACAAATCAGGACAGGTTTCTAAGGCGCCCGGTGAATCTGGGCCTAACTCCCCTTGCCAGCGGCCATTGACAAAGGTAACCCGCATCAACTGCGACGAGCAAATCATGTATTCAAATCGAGCCATAGCACCTCACTAATTGTGAATTGTCAATTGTGAATTGTGAATTGTCAATGAAAAAAATCATTCACAATTCACAATTAATCATTCACAATTAATCCTTATGGAGTTTACCCCGAAACCAGCAAAGTCTCAAATATGAGCCTTAATTTACAACCCGCCTCTTTACTGCTATACTTCCCTCGAATTTTTATAGTCATTTTTATAAAAAAGGAGGTAGTTGTGCCGAATAGATTAGCCCACGAAAGTAGTCCGTATTTGCTGCAACACGCTAACAATCCGGTGGATTGGTATCCCTGGGGTGAAGAAGCGCTGCACAAGGCCAAAACCGAAGACAAACCCATTTTTCTGAGCATCGGCTATTCCGCCTGCCACTGGTGCCATGTGATGGAACACGAAAGCTTTGAGAACGAGCAAATTGCCGCCTTGATGAATGAACACTTTATCAATATCAAGGTTGACCGGGAAGAACGGCCCGACCTCGACTCGATTTATATGGATGCGGTGGTGGCTATTAGCGGGCACGGCGGCTGGCCGATGAGCGTTTTTCTCACCCCGGAAGGAGTGCCTTTTTACGGCGGCACTTACTTCCCGCCCACGTCTCGTCACGGCATGCCCAGCTTTGAACAGGTGCTAAAAAGTATCGCCCACGTTTATCATCATCAAAAAGACGATGTCCACAATAATGGGACAGCGCTATTGTCACGCATGGGCATGGGCTTGGCCTTACAAAGGGAGGGTTCGTTGGACCCGGCCGTGCCCGAACTGGCCTTGCAAGCCCTGAGCCGCACCTTCGACTGGACCAATGGCGGGTTTAGCCAGGCCCCCAAGTTTCCCCAGCCGATGACGTACGATTTTTTATTGCGCTCCTATTATCGCCATAAACGAGCCAGTTCGCTGGACATGGTTGAGCTGACCCTCCACAAAATGGCCCAGGGTGGCATGTATGACCAGCTTGGCGGCGGCTTTCACCGTTACTCGGTGGATAGCATCTGGCTGGTACCCCATTTTGAAAAAATGCTGTATGACAACGCCCTCCTGGCTCGACTTTACCTGCACACCTACCAGCTTACCGGTCAACCTTTCTATCGCCGCATTGTTGAAGAAACCCTTGATTACGTTATCCGCGAAATGACTCATCGCGGGGGCGGGTTTTATTCCACCCAGGATGCCGACAGCGAGGGTGAAGAAGGTAAATTCTTTCTCTGGACGCCCACCGAGGTTAAGGCGATTTTGGGCGAGGAAGAAGGCCGGATTTTCTGCGCGGCTTATGATGTCACACCGGGGGGGAATTTCGAGGGCAAATCTATCCTCAATCTTCCCACGCCCCTGGAGCAAGCCGCCCAGAATTTAAATCTAACCCTTGACCAACTGGAGGATGTTCTCAGCCGGGGTCGGAAAAAATTATTTATCGAGCGTGAAAAACGAATCAAGCCGGGCCGTGACGAGAAAATTATCACCGCCTGGAATGGTCTGATGTTGGCGGCTTTTGCTGAGGCAGCACGGGTCCTTAATCGCCCAGATTATAGAGAGGTGGCTATCCGCAACGCCGAATTTATTTTGTCAACAATGTTGAAAGAGGGGCGGCTGTTCCGCATCTGGAAAGAAACGCCGGGGCAGGCCAAGCTAATGGGCAATCTTGAAGATTACGCCTTTTATGCCGACGGTCTGCTCGCCCTGTACCAAACCACCTTCGACCCGCGCTGGTTTCAACATGCCCGCGCCTTGATGGATGTGGTCCTGGCGCATTTTCAGGATGAAGAAAACGGCGGCTTTTTCGATACCGCCGACGACCATGAGCAACTGGTTACCCGGCCCAAAAGTTTGCAAGACAATGCCACTCCCTGTGGTAACAGCATGGCCGTGCGGACGCTGCTGATGCTGGCGGCCTACACCGGCCAGGCCAGGTATGAAACGCCGGCTGTTAAAGCTTTGGTTTCACTGCAAGGGCCGATGAGTCAATATCCGGGAGCCTTCGCCCATTGGTTAGGCGCGCTAGAATTTGCCATCGCCCCGCCGAAAGAAGTCGCCATTATCGGCTCATTGGCCGGCGAGGATACAAAAGCTCTATTGGATGCCACTCTGATTCCCTACCGGCCCAATCAAGTTGTAGCCTGCGCCGACGAAAATCAAACAACCGGCCAGCCTGAATTAGTTGAAGCCCGACCCAAGCGAGATGGGCGGGCCACTGCTTACGTATGCCAACACTTCGCCTGTCAACAGCCGGTGACAAAGGTAGAAGAGCTGGAAGCTTTGCTATAAAAAGAAAAGCCGCTCGATTGAGCGGCTTTTAAAAATATAAAAAATAACATGGAAATGAATAAAATTAGAGGTTGCCAACGATATTGCTAAAGGTGTTGCCAATAACCGGGCCAAGCAGCAACAGAATGGCGATAACGACGATGGCGACAAGAACCAGGATCAACGCATATTCTACGAGACCTTGACCTTCTTCGCGGGGGAGAAACAACATGGTGTATTTACCTCCTTTCTTCAAGATTTATCAGTGATGAAACTATGCACATTTTACTCTAATTTACTGAATTAATCAATAAATTTGACGTAAATCTTTATAGTTAGCCCTTTTTTCTTAATTGGAAACCGGGTTAAGAAACAAGAAAGATGATAACGGTTAGAATTGACCTGCTAATATGCCTTCAATCACCCGCTCAAAATCTTCATAGGGGTAGGCTCCGGCTAAAGGAACACCGTTTACCAGAAAGGCGGGGGTACCCCGTACGCCCATAACCTGGGCCAGACGAATATCTTCTTCCAGAGAAGTTCGATCTGGGAAATTAGCCAGGCATTGTTCAAAGGTTGCTTTATCCAGGCCCAAATCGGTGGCCAACTGGGTTAAATTGGCCGGAGTAAAACCAATCCCTCGGTGGACATATAATGTATTATGATAATCCCAGAATTTATCCTGTTGAGATGCGCATTCGGCCCCCTCGGCGGCGGTCATAGAGTCATCACCTAAAATGGGATAATGGACGTAAGCCATCCTCACTTTACCGGTTTTGATATATTTCTCATTGATTAACGGCAGCGTTTCGTGGGCCCATTTGGCGCAATAGCCGCAGTTGAAATCACCAAATTCGATGAGGGTGACGGGCGCATTCTCGTCACCTTGAAAATGGCGCGCCCCGGCGATCACGGCCAGCATCACGGCCTGATGGGGATCCGGCTTGTTAATTTGATCAGACTCTTCCACTGCGGCCAATGGACCCTCGTTGATGACGGTTTCGGGTATGACCAATGGATAAAGATAAAAACCGGCCAAACCGCCCACGAGCAACCCGATCACTAGCAGCAGCCACGGGTTGGGCGAACCATTGCTTTTTGTTTCTGGGACAGGCTTAACCGCCGTATCCTCGGAAGTTGGCAAGGGAAGACCAGTTTCAGCAAATTCTCTTTTTTCTACTTCGATCACCGGGGACTCCTCTCATTATGGTATAGAAATAGTATCAGTAGATCCAATTTTTCACCGTAGCTGGCGCATCCCTATGCGTCAGCGGGCGGCATAGGGATGCCACCCTACGGGAAATTTGGATCCACTGAGTATAACAAAACTCTACCCTAAAAACGATTGAAAATCAAATGTTATGTTGCTGATTGCTGAGTCTTCTCGATTTTTTCCCAGCTATCTTTTAACTTTACGGTGCGGTTGAAGACCAGTACCTCAGGGGTGGAGTCCAAATCAACGCAGAAGTAACCCTGGCGCTCAAACTGATAGCGATCTCCCGGCCGGGCGCTGGCTAAACTCGGCTCGACAAAGCAAGAGGATAGAACTTCTAGTGAATTGGGATTCAAATTAACCGTAAAATCAGCCCCCTCTTCAACCTCATCGGGATTGGGTTTCAGGAAAAGATGATCGTACAGGCGTACTTCAGCGGGGAGAGCATGGGCGGCGGAAACCCAGTGCAAGGTTGCTTTCACTTTGCGCCCATCCGGGGGATTATCGCCGCCGCGCGTCTGGGGGTCATAAGTGCAGTGCAGTTCAATAACCTCGCCGGTTTGGGGATCTTTGACCACCTCTGTACAAGTGATGAAGTAACCGTAGCGCAGCCGCACTTCTCGGCCGGGGGACAGACGGTAATATTTGGGCGGTGGTTCCTCCCGAAAATCATCCTGCTCGATGTACAGCACCTTTGAGAAGGGCACTTTGCGGGCGCCCATGCCGAGGTCTTCGGGATTGTTGACCGCGTCCATCTCTTCCACCAAATCTTCGGGATAGTTATCAATGACTACCCGCAAAGGCCGCAGCACCGCCATCACGCGCGGGGCACGTTTATTAAGATCATCGCGCAAGGCGTTTTCCAGGCGAGCAATTTGAATAGTGCTATTGGCTTTGGCTACCCCGATTTCGTCACAGAAATTGCGAATTGCTTCGGGGGTGTAACCACGCCGGCGCAGGCCCGACAGGGTAGGCATACGCGGGTCATCCCAGCCCCGAACATGCCCATCTTTGACCAACTGCAAGAGTTTGCGCTTGCTCATCACTGTGTAAGTAAGGTTGAGGCGGGCAAACTCTATTTGCTGTGGGGCGTAAATACCTAATTCGCGGATGTACCAATCGTACAGGGGGCGGTGGTCTTCAAATTCCAGGGTGCAAATGGAGTGGGTAATACCCTCGATGGAGTCAGATTGGCCGTGCGCCCAATCATACATGGGGTAGATGGGCCACTTATCGCCGGTGCGGTGGTGGGTGGCATGGAGGATGCGGTACATGACCGGGTCACGGAAATTTAAGTTGCCGGAAGCCATGTCAATTTTGGCCCGTAAAACATGCGCCCCGTCGGGAAACTCGCCGGCCCGCATGCGTTGGAACAAATCCAGATTCTCTTCAACCGAGCGGTTGCGATAGGGGCTATTTTTGCCCGGCTCGGTCAGCGTGCCGCGATAGGCGCGGATTTCCTCGGCGCTGAGACTGTCTACATAGGCTTTGCCTTTTTTGATGAGTTCGATAGCCCATTCATAGAGCTGGTCGAAGTAGTCGGAGGCGTAAAATAGCCGGTCCGCCCAATCAAAACCGAGCCAGCGGACATCGGCCATAATTGAGTCAACATATTCGACTTCTTCTTTGGTCGGGTTGGTATCGTCGAAGCGCAGGTTGCACTTGCCGCCGTAAGCTTCGGCCAGACCAAAATTGAGGCAGATAGATTTGGCATGGCCGATGTGCAGGTAGCCATTCGGCTCCGGGGGAAAACGGGTATGGACTCGCCCCCCATATTTGCCGGTGCGATTGTCTTCGTTGACGATGTCGCGAATGAAGTTGGAGGGGGCGGCGGCCCCGGTTTCGGTTGTTTCGGTATTGGTTAATTCAGTATTTAGCACAGGCACGCTTTCTTCTCCTCAAGTAGCGTAGCTGATAAGGTCAGCAGGTTTTGAAGAAATATTGTAGCATGTTCTTACAAACTATGCCAGATGTTGACCAAAGGTAAATTTGTGATGATATGGTTTTTGTGGACATATCCAGCATGAAATGGCGTGTGTCCAGGTAGTTCGAACGTAATTTGTCATTTTGCTAACGGACACCTCCTGAGCTTGACAGTAATGTGGCAAGCCAGGCAAGGATTGTCGCTAATTTGCAAAAAAAGAAGGAGAAAGACAATGAGGCCCGTGAGTATTGGGATAATGAACTCTCGATGCAGTAAACTACTTGTCATTCAACTCGAAACAATCTATACTTCCTTGCCAGCTTAAAATTAAGCAGCCCTGCCAGCTAAAGCTGGCAGGGCCTTTTCTCAATATCGCCAAACGAGGCACAAAGCATGGACCAAAACAGAACCGCTGCCCTGGAAAAAATGGCCGAAGAAGTTCGAAATTTAAGAGAGTCGCCCCTGTATGAGTACCGTCAGGCCCATAATTACGCGATGGTCTTTGGCGAAGGGAGTCCGCACGCAGCGATTATGTTTATCGGCGAAGCGCCAGGTCAAACCGAGGCCAAAACGGGGCGGCCCTTTGTCGGGGCGGCGGGTCGCCTTTTGAACGACCTGCTTAGTTCAATCGGTCTGAACCGGGAAGCTGTTTACATCACCAACATTGTTAAGGATCGGCCTCCCGAAAATCGAGATCCTACCCCCGCCGAAATTCAGCTTTACCAGCCATTTTTGCTCCGCCAAATCGAACTGATTCAGCCCCAGGTTATCGCCACGCTGGGCCGTTTTGCCATGGATTTTGTCTTGAACCAATTCAATTTACCGGAGCAGGGACAAAAGATCAGCGTTTTACACGGCAAGTTACTGCAAGCGCAAACCTCATACGGCCCCATCTCTGTCGTTCCCCTATTTCATCCGGCGGTCGCTTTGTATACCCGTGACAAGGAAGCAACCTTGAGAAATGACTTTCAAGTATTAAAACAGTTTACCGAACAAAGTTAACTGGTATGGTTTACCTTCCTGTCCAGACCCGGCGGGCCTTCATTGTACTAAACCCAGTGGCCGGAACTTTGAGCGTCCAGGCCATCCAGGACATCATTGAGCAGCATTTTACGCGTAATCATTGGGCCTTTGAGCTACACCAGACAAAAGCTGACGATAATATTGCCGGCATGGTCCACCAGGCATTGCAACAAGATTTTTCATTGGTGGTGGCGGCCGGGGGAGATGGCACCGTTTCAAGTGTGGCGGATGCGATGGTCCACAGCAAAATCCCCCTGGGCATTCTGCCGGTCGGCACCACTAACACCCTGGCTCAAGAATTAAACATTCCCTTAAATCTAGAAACTGCCTGCGCCCTCTTGACGGGTGAACATACGATGATGTGCCTGGATGGGATGCAAATTGGCGATGACCAAATCTTTCTACTGCACATTAGCATGGATTTGTTTGCCGTCACCATTGAGAAAACAGAACGCGAAGCCAAACGTCGCTTTGGCCGAATTGCTTACCTCTGGACGGCCCTCAGACAATGGTTGGGCTACCAACCCTGCCGCTTTAATCTTTCTATTGATGGGCGGCGGCGGCGAGTCCGGGCCGCCTCAATTTTTATTACCAATATCGCGGCGGTAGGTCTGCACCCGCTTTATTGGGGGCCTCATATTCGTCCCGATGATGGCAAACTTGATATTTGTATTGTCAAGGCTCGCACGGTGCTAGACTATCTCAAAATCATTCGCTTTGCCCTGTTGGGGCAGCAGCAGCGTAATCCTCGCATTAAATATTTGACCGCCAGATGCACCGTAGAGGTTTCCACCAACCGCCCCCTACCGGTACAGGCCGACGGCGAAATTATTGGCCAGCAGTCCGTCGCCGTAAAGTTTGTACCTCAAGCCATCCATTTAATCGTGCCATCAACCTAATATTGCTCTCTTGCTGGCTAAACTGCTCACCTCGATTGGGAACGTTCGGCTAACTTTGCTGCCCGCCGCAGCCTGATCATCTCTGCTGCCATAACGGCAGTGCTGCGGGTGAGATAGTCAAGGATGAAAACAAGCTCCTGTTCGTTGTAAGCCTCGAATAACTCCGCATATCTCTGCATCAGAGAGTTGAAAACCTGAGCCATGCTCTGCTTATATTCCCCCGTTGGCTGGACAATTACTTTACGCCGGTCATGGGGATCACGCTCGCGCCGGACAAAACCACCCTGCTCCAGCCGGTCAATGACCCCGGTGATCGCGCCGGTCGTCAATCCGGTCAACTCAGCCAGTTCTCCGGCCATGAGCGGGCCTCTCAACTCAAGGATATCCAAACATTTCCATTCGGTCACATTCAGCCCAACCTGCTCCGCCACCACCGAGTGGAAGAGCACTGCTGTCGTGCTGAGTTCGCGCCCAGCCTGATAGAGAGCATTAATTAATTCAGTTCGTTGCGGTAAAGGACTTGACAAATCGCTCACTTTAGTTTACAATCTAATTTACTTAGTAAATAAGATATATATAAATTAAGATACTTATAAATTTAGGTAAACCTATTGTATCACTCATCACAACAGACTACAACTTGGTTAAAGCAAATTACAAAATAAAAGAACTCCTTTAGCCGGCCTGAAAAGCAGCCAGTGTCAATTGATGCAGCCAGCGGGCCATCTGTTCCGGCGAATAGTTCGATCCGCTCTCTAACCACCAGACGAACGCGCCATAACTGGCGTGCGATAGATAACTTAGCAGCATAGGGCTGGGCATCTGGCTGCGCCCTTCGGCCAGAGGCGAAGCCTGCCAACGCGCGTGCAGGGTGGCTTCGGTCAGCCGGCGAATTCGCTCGCCAAAGCCGTTATAACCATGCGGACCAAGCATGGCTCGGTAAAAAGCCGCATTCTCGCGGATATGCTCGAACAGTTTGACCAGGCCCGGATTTGGCTCGCCGGGGCGGGGCGGCGTGGGGGCTGCGTTCAATTCACTGTATAGCTCGTCCAGATAACTCTCCACCAGGTCATACTTATCCTGATAATGACGATAGAAGGTGGCGCGGTTAACCATAGCCAATCCAACAATGTCATTGATAGTGACATTAGCAAAACCCTTCTGAATAGCCAGGGCAATCATCGCCTCGCGCAGCATCCTACGGGTACGCACAATACGTAAGTCCTGATTTTCGGACAATTTATGAGACATTTTTTAGTTCTTGTCGCTTAAAAATCATTTTTCTTAATTTGACGCTTGAATTTCTTGATAATCTTATTTATAATGATGTTTATAAAAGCATTATATGCGACATCTATCGCAAAATCAAATAGGCGAGTAAATTTATGATCCAACTAGCGGAACACTGCCCGTTTTGCAGTGCCAATATTACCACCATCAAACAGTATAGCTGCGACTCCTGCGGGACCACCTTCGACGGCCACTTTGCGCTACCGGAACTCCATCACCCCCTCACCCGGTTGAGTCCGGCCCAACTCGACTTTGTGCTGGCTTTTGTGCGCTGTGAGGGTAAACTGAACCGGCTGGAGGCCGAGTTGGGGGTATCATACCCAACAGTACGCCACCGCTTGAATGAAGTGATTACGGCTTTGGGGGGCGAACCACAGCCTGAAGCTGAATCGCCGGTACCACTCTCCACGGAGCCAACTCCCAACCCCGCCCCCGACGACCAAAACAACGCGCCACGCACCCGCAAACAGGTTTTGGACAATTTGGCCGCCGGCAAACTTTCGCCCGAAGAGGCGATGAGGTTGCTGCGTGGTTTGCAGTGAGCAGTAATCAGTTATCGGTGATCAGTGAACAGTAGCCAGTCATCACTGTTTACTGGTCACTGATAACTGATCACTATTTTGAGAGGATACAATATGACCCATTCAACTAACCTTATTAATAATCTTGACGTTCCTGCGCTGACGGATGATGAAATGCTGGATATTCTGCGCCGGGTGCAATCTGGCGAGCTGAGTGTAGCCCAGGCCGAAGCTTTGTTAGGCGCAGCTTCGGGCGAACACGAGGCACAGCAGCCGGCAGAAGCGACCCTTGAGGGGCAAAATTTTTCTGCGCCGCTCGGTAAAATCGCTAATGGCAAGCTGGTTTTTGAACGAGGCGCAGCCGGTTTGACGTTGCAAGCCGAAGTCCTACCTGAGCAGCTCTTTACAGCCCGTTTTGAACGCCACATCCCGGTGGTGCGAGTCAATGGCGGCACGGTAACAGTGCGTTATCGGGATTTCGGCTTTGGCCTTTTGAACTGGCTGCGTTATGGCTTCAATCCACCCCAGAGTGAGATGACTTTGAACGCGGCTATTCCCTGGCAAGTTGAGATTCACAGCGGCATGGCCCAATCCTATCTGGATTTGCGCGCAGTCAAACTACGGAGGCTAACCATTCACAGCGGGGCCAGCGACGTTAAGCTGATGCTGGGGAAACCGAACGGGGGCGTCAAGGTGGACTGCCACGGCGGCGTCCACAATTTAATCATTTTACGCCCAGTTAGTACAGCGGCCCACTTAACCGTCCACGGCGGAGCGGCCAATCTAACCCTCGACAGCCAGACTCTGGGTGCTGTCGGCAGTATGACCAGCCTGGAATCGTCCAACTTCCGCGAGGCCAGCGATTATTACGCCATCACTGTTCACGGGGGCGCTCACAATTTCAGGGTAGCCACTTTGTAGACACCTAGACGTGAATTTTTACAACGATGAGGCGAGGATACGATGAGACGAATAATCGCGTCGCCTCCTCGCCTCACGTCTCATCGCATCAATTTTCAAGGAGACACCAATGAGCAACATCATGGATTCAATATCGCCCGGCAGCAAGGGGCTGAGCGATGCAGAATTACTGGATTTGTTAACCAAAGTACGCCAGGGCGAACTTAGCCCGGAGGAAGCTGAACGGCTGTTGACCGGTCTGCCAGGCGTTGAGCCGGACTCAAGCCAACCGGCTCAACAGACGGCCGATGATGGCGAACCTGTGAGCCAAACCGAAGGATATACAGCCTCAGCGCCGCTGGGTGAAGCCGGGCAAGGTAAATTGATTGTAGATACACTCGCGGCCTACTTCATTATCAACAGCGCTAACCTGGGCGCTGACCTTTACCAAGCCCGCTATACTTACAGCTTCCCCAGTGTTTGGGTGGATGAGAACACAGTCACGGCCCGCTTCAACTACTTTTCACTGGGCGCGCTGCGTGAGTGGCTGCGTCAGCAGCAGGGGGATCATCCACGGGCAGAGTTCAGCCTCAATACAGCCATTCCCTGGCAGCTAGAGATGCACAGCCACATGACCAACCTTATCATCAATCTCGGTAAGGTGCAGCTTACTGGACTGGAGAGTCACGGCAGTATGAACAACATCGTCCTTACGCTGGATCGGCCGGGGGGGCATGTGCCCATCCATTACGACGCCATTGCCAGCTCGGTTAAGCTTCGCTGTCCGGCGCAGGTTCCGCTGCGGGTGGAAATCTATGGCAACACCAATGCCGCCGAGGTCGCGGGCCGCAAATTCGCCAGCAAATCAGCCTGGCAAACGCCCGATTTCGACCGCGCGCCGGATCGCTACAGCATCGTCTTGAGCGGCGAGGCCAGTTCGTTGACCGTAACCTACAAATAAATCCCAATCTTCCTGACAAACGGAGAAACAGTTATGGAATCCACTCATTTAGTGGAGATGGCTTCGCCATCCCAAAATTCTGCAACTTTTAAAGAACAAAAACGTAAAGGCAAAAGGAAGATCAAAATGGTTATTGCTTCTCCCCTGAGTACCGGCCTCTGCAACATCTTCACCACACCTTCACAACTTGTTCACAATTGAACGTTATGCTGGGCAAAGTTCAAAGCTATAGTGTACGTCTAAAATTTACCTCCCGTTTTGAGTTCCTACGAGTTCCCTTAAGTTCCTTGGGAACTCGTAGGAACTTAGGGGAACTTGTTTTTGGACAATCACTTATGTAGGAGTCCGATAGATAAATTCCCCGTCTACTGTCTACCGTCTGCTGTCTACTATTTTTAAGGAGTAAACGATGGAAAAGTATATCGAATCACTGAGTGAACGCGAACAGGAAGTGCTGCAATGGCTCACCTCCGGCGCATCGAACCGGGAAATTGGCCGGCGTTTGTATATCACCGAGAGCACGGTCAAGCGGCACGTTTACAACATCTTTGGCAAGCTGAACGTGCGCAACCGCACTCAGGCAGCCTTGCAAGCCCGCCGGCTCGGTATTACCCCTCAGCCTAACTTTACCCAATTCTGGGAAGGCGGTTTGGGGTAAAAGTGATACGTGATGCGTGATGCGTGAGGTTTTCACGTATCACGCATCACGCATCACCCTCCGGCGTCTATTTACAGGAGTAACCCATGAGCGTTATCTGGCGCAAAGTTTGGTTTGATTTGTGGCACAACAAAGTTCGCACCATGCTGGCGGTGCTGAGTATTGCCGCCGGGGTGTTTGCCATTGGCGCGGTCTTTGGCATGGTAGATCAATTGCTGTCCGGCATGGATCAGGCGCACCAGGCCATCACGCCCTCGCACGTGACGATGGCCCTGACCGAGCGAATTGATCAGAACACCGCCGACCGGCTGAAAAATATCGCCGGGGTGGAGGATATTGCGGTCTCGAACAGCGTGACCATACGCTACAAGCTCAAGGCAGACCCTACGGGTGAATGGCGGGCCGGTCTGCTGGAAATGCGCGCTGATTACGAGGAGCAAACCTACGATACCCTGCAATTGAAAGAAGGAACGTGGCCGGAGAAAGATAACCTGGCCATCGAGCGCCTCTCCAGCCAATTTTTCGGCATCAACATCGGCGACGAGGTTATTTTTGAACTGGACAAAACCGACCGTGCCCTGCCGATTACCGGCAAAGTCCGTTCCGGTCTGGTCGAGCCGCCTCAGTTTGGCGGGAACGCCATGTTCTTTACCGACGCGCAAGGGCTGGAACGGTTCAATATCCCCGCCGGAGAATTTAATCAGCTAAGGGTGCGGGTCACACCTTACAGCCCCGAATTGGCCCGTGAGATTGCCTCGGAGATAAAAGAACGCCTGGGCAAAGAGAGGGTGGGCGTGGCCTTTACCTTTTATCAGGACCCGCAGGAGCACTTTGGGCGTATCTTTGTGGAGGGCCTGACCCTGGTCTTGCAAATTTTGGCGGTCATCTCGCTGATTATGAGCGTCATCCTGGTCACTAACACCATGACTGCCCTCATCACCCAACAAATTAACCAAATTGGCATGATGAAGGCCATCGGCGGCAGCACCGGGGTGATTCTCAGAATTTATCTGGCCACGGTGCTGATTTACGGCTTGCTGGCTTTTCTCATCTCCCTGCCGCTGGGCGCGTGGGTTGCTTTCAGTATCACTCAA
Organism: Anaerolineales bacterium; assembly: GCA_015075405.1. Taxonomy (GTDB): domain Bacteria; phylum Chloroflexota; class Anaerolineae; order 4572-78; family J111; genus DSQQ01. Next base: position 1,356,428 of record JABTUK010000004.1, on the reverse strand, counting down.
TGGTTTTTGAACCTCTTCAACATTGATTACGAGGTCTTCCAAGTTTCGAGCCGGGCGGTTGTCTACCAAGCCCTGGCGGCCACTCTTATCCCGGCCCTGGCGGCGCTGTGGCCGGTACTCACCGGCGCAGCCATGACCGTCCGGGCGGCCATCGCCACCTACGGGATTGGCGGCGACTTCGGCTCCAACTGGCTTGATCGGACGGTGGAGCGGATAGGCAACCGGCTGCTCGCCTCAGCCTATGCCATCGCTCTGGGCAATATGTTCCGGCGCAAAGGCCGGCTGGCCCTGACCCAACTGGTTCTGGTCGGCGCAGGGACGATGTTCCTGATTGTGATGAGTCTGTCGGCTTCGCTGATGTACACCCTGAATACCGACCTGAACCGGCGGCGTTTTGATATCCGCCTGGGTTTTGATGACCCGCAGCGCCAAAATCGGGTGCTGAGTATGCTGCGCTCAACGCCCGAAGTGGCCGAGGCCGAGTTGTGGTATGAAACTCCGGCGGCTATTTTGAAGCAGGGGCAGCGCCTTAAGGAGGCCGGGATTGGCACAAATATTATCGGCATCCCCGCCGCCAGCGCGATGTACAAACCCCTCATCATCGCCGGGCGCTGGTTTCAGCCGGGCGATGGCCGGGTGATCGTTATCAATAAGGACACCGCCGATGATAACCACATTCAGGTCGGCGACACCGTGACCCTGAACCTGTTTGAGTTAGGCGATGCCGAATGGCAGGTTATTGGCATCTACCGGCTCATTTTTAACGATCCCTTTGACGTCACCCCCATTTACGCCCCGCTAGAAGCCGTGGCCGCCGCCACCAAGCAATACAACGAAGGTACCCGGCTGCATGTGCGCACCGCCAATCGCACCCCGGAAACTATCGAAGCAACCTTCCTGAAACTCAAGAATATGTTCGAGGATCGGGAAATGGAAATCAACAACTTTGAGGCCAGTACCATGATCCAGGATCGGGAAGAGGCCGAGAGCCAGTTCAGCATCACTACGACCATGCTGCTGGCCCTGGCCATCATCGTCGCCCTGGTCGGCGGGATTGGCCTGATGGGGTCGCTCTCCATCGGCGTGGTCGAGCGAACGCGGGAAATTGGGGTGATGCGGGCTATTGGAGCCCGCTCCCGGACAATTATGGGCATGTTTGTGTTGGAAGGAATTTTGCAGGGCTTGTTTAGCTGGCTGCTGGCCGTGCCGCTGTCCTTTATTGTGGCTCGCTCCCTGGCTAATGCCCTGGGGCAAGTTATGTTTGATGCTAACCTGGATTACCAATACGATTTTAGCGCCGTACTCACCTGGCTGGTGATTATTCTCCTCATCTCCGCCCTGGCCTCTATCTTACCGGCCCGCAACGCCACCCAGGTCAGTGTGCGGGAGAGTTTGGCCTACGTGTGAAGACACAAATACGTGGTGCGTGGCAAATTCACGCACTACGCACCACGCACCACGAGCACCGACGCTTCATTTTCTTGGCATTGCCTAAGATTGCACTTTGCTACTGGAACGGCTAAAATAGGCGGATATGTTAGCCATTCGCCTATTCGGAGCACCCCAAATTAGTTTTGATCAGCGCCCGGTGACAATGACGCGCCGCAAAAGCCGGGCGCTGATTTATTATGTAGCTGCTCACGCGACTCCTCTCACGAGGGATCATTTACTGGCTTTCTTCTGGCCTGACCACGAGCGCTCAACTGCGCAGCAAAACCTGCGGGCCACCCTTTACGGTCTGCGTAAAATCTTCGGCGCGCTGCTGCTAACAGATGACGACACCCTGGCCCTCGCGCCAGAAGTTTGGGTTGACACGCGCACGTTTGAAGCTCAGCTCTCAACCCCTTCTGTTGATCTCCAATCGCTGAAAGAAACGCTTGATTTCTACCGGGGTGATTTTCTGAGCGGCTTTACCCTGCCCGACCTGCCTGAGTTTGACGATTGGGCCATGATTGAGCGGGAGCGTTATCGCCGTTTGGCTGTCGGCGGGTTGACCCGCTTGAGCCAGTTGCATGAGGCCCGCCAGGATTATCGCGCTGGCCTGGACACGCTGGATCAGGCCCTGGCCTTCGACTCGTTGCAGGAGGACTTGCAGCGCCTGGCCCTGCGTTTGCACTACCTGGCCGGCGACCGGGCCGGAGCTATTCGCCGCTACGAAAGCTTTCGCCAACTGCTGGCCGACGAAATGGGCGTCCCACCCATGGACGAAACCCGCGCCATTTATGACGCCATCATTACCGATACCCTCACTCCCGAAATCTGGCCGGTTCCCTCACCCTTAACGCTGGGGAAAGGGAAACCGCGTCTCACCCCGGCGGTTAAGGCTTTACCCTTTGTGGGGCGTGAAGCGGAACTGCAAAAACTGGCCGAACTGGCCGCTGCCTCCAAACTTGTCCTGATTGAAGGCGAGCCAGGCATTGGCAAATCGCGCTTGATGGAACAGTTTATTCAAACCCAACCAAAGTCGGCCCTGATTCTGATCGGCCAGGCCCGCGAGCTAGAATCCACCTTACCGTATCACCCCATCATCGAGGCGTTGCGGGGCGCATTAGTGCATTGTGATTGGTCTACGGTGCGCCCTAATCTCAAGCTGCCGCTGGTTTGGCAAACCGAAGCGGCCCGCCTGCTGCCCGAATTAGCCCCTGCCGGTCACGATCCGGCGGCTGTGACCCAAGCCACCGATGAGATTCGCCTGTGGGAAGGGGTGAGCCAATTTGTGCTGGCCCTGGCCCGCCAACTGTCGCTGGTGCTGGCTCTGGACGACCTGCATTGGGCCGACTCCTCCACCCTGGGGCTGCTGAACTATTTAATTCGTAAAGCTGGTCAGAATAGTGCGCCCATCATTTTTGTAGCTACCACTCGCCCGGCTGAGCCACGCTCGGCGCTGACAACTTTTTTGGCTGCCCTGACCCGCGAGGGCCGCCTGGAACGGCTTCCCCTCAACCGTCTCTCCCCCGCCGAGATTACCGCCCTGGCCCACCAGCTTAGCCCTACCCAGGCCGGCCCCCTGGCCAACTGGCTGGCCCAAGGTTCGGAAGGCAATCCCTTTATCCTGGCCGAACTGGACCGTTACGCCCGCGAGAATAACTTATTTCTGCCGGATGGTACGCTCAACCTGGCCACACTGCCCGATGCGCCTATCGTGCCGCCGACGGTTTACAGTTTGATCCAGGCCCGGCTGGCCCGACTTTCCGAAGCCGATTGGCAGGTGTTGAACGCGGCGGTTGCCGTTGGCCGCGAATTTGAGTTTGAAGTGGTCGCTCACGCCGTTGCCTTGTCAGACGCGGCGGTGTTGGACAGCCTGGACACGCTGCAAGCCCTGGGCCTCATCCAGCCTGTGACCGGCTCGTTATACCGCTTTGACCATCACCTGACCATGGAGGTAGCTTTTCAGGAAATCAGTGAGCCGCGCCACCGCCTATTCCACCGCCGGGTGGCCGAAGCGATGGAGGCTGTCTACAGCCAGCACCGCCTGGACTCAGTGGCCGGATTGCTGGCCCAACATTACGCCGAGGGTGGCGTCCCGGAGCGAGCGGCTAAATACGCTTTTCGCGCCGGACAACTGGCCTCTGATTTGGCCGCCTGGAGCGAGGCGGTTACTTTTTTTGAGCAAGCTTTGGCCTTGTCTGAGTCGTTCGCTGAACCGGCTCAACGCCAACCCATTTTGGCCGCTTTAGGCCAGGTTTGTTTGCATGCCAGTCAGTTCAGCCGGGCCGCCGAAGTCCTCCGCGCCGCGCTCGACCTGGCTAAAATGGGCCACAGCCAGGTCAATGAAGGCGTTTTGTACTTGAACCTGAGCCTGGCGTTGGTTCTGGAAACCCGTTTCGACGAGGTGTTGGCCCTGGCCAAAGAAATCAGCGCCGCCAACAGGCCAGAGTACGCCATTAATGCAGCTTATCTCTACGGCATGGCCCTCTCTAACAGTGGCGCTGACCCGGCCGGCGCTATCATTTACCTCCAAAAAGCTGAGGCTTTGCTCCGCCAACTCGATGGAGCGTCTCAGCCGGCTGAGGGAGTGGTTGCTTTATACCAAATCAAGTTTGAGTTAGGGAATGCTCTGGCCCGGCGCGGCGATCTACCGGCGGCCATCAAACACTATCAGGACGCGCTTGAGATTACCCGCAGCCTGGAAGATGAGGCCATGCTGCGAGGACACATCCTGTTCCATAATAACCTGGCCTATCACCTGCACCTGCTCGGTGATCCGGCTGCCGCCGAATATGCCCACAGCGGCCTGTCGCTGGCTCAAGAAAAAGGCGTCCTATCCCTTTTGCCCTACTTATGGTCTACGCTGGGTGAAATTGCCCTGACCCAAAATGACCTGGCCGCCGCCGAACAACATTTTAAGGAGGGCCTCTCTCTGGCCCAACAATTTTCCATCCAGGAACGCATTGCCGGTCTGACCGCTAACCTGGGCTTGGTGGCCAAACAGCGCGGTCAGCGTGAGTTAGCCGTTGACTGTCTTTCCTCAGCCCTGACCCAAGCGGATGAATTAAATCTACGCCACCTGGCTACCCAAATTCGCTTGTGGCTCATTCCTCTTTTACCTCCCGCCGAGGCGCGCCCCCATCTTGCCACCGCCCGCTCTGTAGTCGAACAGGCTGGCTATGATCTGCTGCTGGCAGAGGTCAACCGGCTTGAGGCTGAAATCATTAAGCCGGAAGGCTGACTCGTTCAAAAATAACTCGTGGGAACTTCTGGGAACTTGGGCTGAATTCCTATGAGTTTCCATTCTGAAATGGGGGTAGGATAATGGTGAAGCTTGTGCCGCGTCCGGGTTCGGACGCCACCGTAATGGTCCCACCGTGCCCCTCGACGATGGCTTTGGCAATGGCCAGGCCCAAACCGGACGAATTGGCGTCGGTGCGCTGGCGCGATTTGTCAGCCCGGTAGAAGCGGTCGAATACAAAGGGTAGATCAGCCGGGGCAATACCGCTGCCGGTATCGCTTACTTTCAAATAAACCTGCCGGTTTTGGGCAGACGCGGACAGCACCACTTCGCCCTGGCTGGTATGACGCAGCGCATTCGAAACCAGATTGTTCAAAACCTGGGTCATGCGGTCGGTGTCAACCATAATGGAAGGCAAATTTTCGGCGGCTTCTATGCGCAAGGCCAAACCTTGCTGTTCGGCCTGGACAAAATAAGCCAGCCCGGTCCGCTCGATCAGCGCAGCGGGGTCCACGGCCCGGCGATTGAGGGGCAATTCGCCTGCGTCGGCCAGCGAAAGCACCCGCAAGTCTTCAACCAACCGCTGCAAATGCTCAACTTCACCGTGCATGAGGTTGTAAATGGCGGCTGTACCTTGGAGTCGCTCATCTTTCAACCCTTCGGTGTAGCCGCGCAGGATGCTCAGGGGGGTTCGTAGATCGTGGGCCAGGTCGGCGGTCATCTGTTGGCGAAGTTGGCTGGCGCGGGCCAGGTCGGCGCTCATCTGATTAAACGAGACGGCCAAAGCCCCAATTTCGTCACGCGAGCGCACTGCTACACGCTGGTCGAGTTTGCCGCCGGCCATCGCTTTGGTCGCCGCAGTCAATTCGTGAAGGGGCCGGGTGAGATTGCGAGCCAGGGCCAGGCCCAAAACAAGGGCAATCAGGGCCGCCAGAATGGCGCTGATGGTGGCAGCCCAATTAACTTGCTCCAAAAAAGACCTTTCGGCGTCGCGCGGGTCGAGTGGCCCCGTCGAAGAATCACCCCACCACGTGACCAACAAAAAGCCGGCCGTTTGGCCGTTGACGGTGATCGGTACGCTGCCGCTCAAATTGGCGTTGGGCACTTTTTCTCCAACCGAGAGGTTGTCATGCCCCAGGACCACGATTTGTTGGGCGTCAAGCAGAGCAACTTTACTACTGTAGTAGGCCAGACGCCGGTCGCTGGCGAGGGCCTGGCTGACTCCGGCCCAGCTTCCGTGGGTTGCGTAAAAATCCTCTAATGCCTCCAACAGAATGTCCCGGTCATGTTCGGATAAAAAGCGGTCAAATTCCACACGGGTGCGCAGCCCGACCAGCACCGCCACCAGCACCGCGCCAATAACGCCGACAACAAAGAAAGCCAGGGTGAGTTTTAAGGTGAGGGAATGCATAGCTAAGAATCCAGAGACACAAACAATGAAAAGGTAGCAAGGTAGCAAGGTAGCAGAGTAGTACAATTTCCTGTCTACTGTTTACCGTCTACTGTCTACTATTGGCCTCTCGTTGGGCCAAACGATAACCGACGCCATACACCGTTTCCACGTAGCGGGGGTTTTTCGGGTCAGGTTCGATTTTGCTCCGCAGATTGCGCACGTGGACATCAACGGTGCGTTCATAGCCTTCATAGGCATCGCCCGACATCCGGTCGAGTAAATCGAGCCGGGAAAAAACTCGGCCCGGCGCAGCCATCAGAATAGCCAGGATTTCAAATTCGGAGGGGGTCAAGTCCACGTAATGATCTCCCACTTTAAGCGTGCGGCCAGCCCGATCTAATACAATATCAAACGCCCGCAGCAGGTCGGGTTGAGCGGCGGCTTTTTGCATGCGCCGCAGCACAGTCCGCACGCGGGCAATAAGTTCCTGCACGTTAAAGGGTTTAGTTACATAATCATCTGCCCCCAGGCCCAACCCGACAATCTTATCCTGGTCCTCCACTTTGGCGGTCAACATAATGACCGGTGTATCCGCTTCTTTGGTAAAGACGCGCATAAATTCATGACCGCTCATTTCCGGCATCATCAGATCGAGAATGATCAGATCTGGCTTTTCGTAGCGAGCCACATACAATGCCTCGCGGCCATTGCCGGCTTCGACCACCTGGTAGCCTTCCTGCTCCAGGTAAACCCGCAGCATATCGCGGAGTTTTTTTTCATCGTCAACCACTAGAATTGTCTGGGCCATGCGCGGAAGCGAACCTCTTTTTTAGTAACTGCTCAACGGTAGCAATATCAAAGGCTGAGGCTGAGGCTAAGATTTATCCTGCATCCTTAGCCTTAGCCTCAGCCTTGAACGGGCAAGTAGTTACCTTTTTAACTATTATGACGCCAAGCCCCAAATCTGGCAAGCGCTGTCCAGGCGCGTCCCCCCAGCGTCACCACCAGCACAATCACACCGATAATGACCAGGTTTTGCAAGACGCCGATGATCCCAAAAAGACTCGCCTCATCGTGTCCTTCCCGGGGGGGTCTGCCGGAAATTTCCTCAGCGGCCACGGCCTCGCCGGCGTCACCCTGTTCCTGAAACACTGGGGCACGTTCAGCCTCGGCCTCAAAGGAGCCGGTATCGCTCCCCACCAGGGCTATTGTTACGCCAGCAACCACCAGGGCGGCAGCGAGAATGATGAAGATACGTCCGAAGATTTTCATAATTAGACCTCTTTCCGATCAAGCTTGGCGACCAGGCCCGGCTGCATAGCTGACCGGCCAGTGAGGGGTTGAATAACGTAGCGTTTGACGGCGTTGGCAATCCACTGCCAATGGAGAGCCACATGCAGCCCGATCAGCGCCAGCGATAAATTGGCGGTAAGGTGATGCAGACCTTTCCAGGCCCCACTCGAAGCCAGGCTGAGGCCCAAGCTGGGTAGCGCCTCCCGCGAAATCATCAGCCCACTCAAGATGATAATGGTCACATCAATGAAGAGGAACAGGTTCAAGATATAGTTGAGGCGGGCCTGCCACGGCACATTAGACAAAAAGCGCCGAGTGACGGCGACAAGCCACTGCCAATGCAGCAGTAAGTGCATGATAATGGCCGCACCGAAGGCGATGCCCAGCCACTCGTGAATGGCCATACCCGTAAAATGGGGATTATCGGCCACCAGAAAGCCGATGAAGATGCCGCCGTCAATGGCGAGATTTACTTTAGTTTGACTGAGTTGATTCTTTACCAGGGTCATGTTTCTACTCACTTTTGTGAAAATGATTTTTATGGGGTGTTTCATTTGATGACCCTATCGTAACAAAAACTTTTTTAGAAATTGTTAAGAAGTAATGTGGAGATTATTGAGATTGGAGATTAGAGAGTGGAGATTCAGGTAAATAATCTCCAATCTCTAATCTCTGGTCCCCCTGTGAATTTGGGAAGTTATTTAATGCACGATCCCCAGGATTAAATGTTCACGTTTTGTTCACGCCCGGATTACGCTGGCCTGTTATGATGAGAACATCAAATAAATTTCACTCAAAAAGGAGTTACACAATGTCTTGGCAATTAGATAAAGCTCATTCCAGTATCAACTTTTCGGTGCGCCATATGATGATCAGCACCGCGCGCGGTCGCTTTGAAGAATTCGACGGCACATTTGAAGTTAACGAAACTGATCCAACCCGGTCGAAGATTGAAGTCGAGATCCAAGCTGCCAGCATCAATACCAAAGATGCCCAGCGCGATGGTCATTTAAAATCGCCCGACTTCTTTGATGTTGAGAAATATCCAGTCATTAGTTTCAAAAGCAAGCGCGTTGAGAAAGTAGGCGGCCAGAACGTCCGGCTGGTGGGCGACTTGACCATTAAGGACATCACCAAAGAAGTGGCCCTGGATGTGGAATACGCCGGCCAGGCCAAAAGCCCGTGGGGAACCATCAACGCCGGGTTTACCGCTCAGACCAAAATCAACCGCAAGGAGTGGGGTCTGACCTGGAACGTGGCCCTCGAAACCGGCGGCATGTTGGTGGGCGAAGAAGTGACCATCAGCATCGAGCTGGAATTGGTGAAGCAGCCCGAAGCCGAGCCTGTGCTGGAAGCTGTAGCTTAGGATCGTGGATTAAACAATTTCCCCAATTCAAGGGGAAGTTGGAGATTGGAGATTAGAGATTCAGACTCTAATCTCCAATCTCTAATCTCCAAATCGGCTGTCCGGGAGGATCATTTATGCCTACTTTATCCGCTGATCTACGGCTTGGGTATGTCCATTTGACCGTCTCCAACCTGGAACGTTCACTGGCCTACTATCAAACCGCGCTGGGCTTCCGGCTTCACCGCTGCGCCGGCGATACCGCCTATCTGGGCGCGGGCGGCCCCGATTTGCTGGCTTTGACCGAACGCCCCGGCGCTGTCCGTCATCGCTGCACCACCGGCCTTTACCACTTTGCCATCCTGGTCCCTTCTCGACAGGAGTTGGCCCAAGTCATCAAGCGGGTGGCCGAAACGCGCACGCCGGTGCAGGGCGCTTCCGATCACCTGTTCAGCGAAGCCCTGTATCTGGGTGACCCCGACGGCAACGGTATCGAAATTTATCGCGACCGGCCCCGCGAGCAATGGCCCTGTAACGCCCAGGGCGCTCTCCAGAGCGACACCCTGCCCCTGGATTTTGAAGGTATCTTGTCTGAGCTGCCCTCATCTTCAGAGCTGTGGCTGGGTCTGCACTCACAAACAGTGCTTGGGCATATGCACCTGCACGTCTGCAACCTGCCGGAAACGCTAACTTTCTATCGGGATGTGCTGGGGTTTGAATTAATGATTGATTGGAACAGCGCCCTGTTTTTCTCAGCCGGCGGATATCATCACCATCTTGGGGTGAATATTTGGGGCACACAAGGCGCGTCGCCCGCCCCACCCGAGTCGGTTGGCTTGCGCTACTTTACCATTCACCTGCCCACGCAGGCAGAGGTGGACGCCGTCATCGCCCGCGCCCAGGCCGCCAATGCAACTGTAGAAGAGCATCCGGCAGGTCAACTAGTGCGCGACCCGTCTCAGAATGGGCTGGTCTTTACGACAAATTAGTATTCATCGCTGGTTGTTTACGTTTTGTTCACGCTCGGATGACGCTGACCGGTTATACTACAACCATCAAGATAAACAAAGGACGACCATGAAGATCATCTACGTAATGGACCCCCTCTGTGGCTGGTGCTACGGCAACAGTCAGACAATCTCACAGGTGTACGAACAATACAATTCAGATTTTGAGTTTGATCTTTTACCCGGCGGCATGTTTGCTGGCCGGAATGCGCAGGTCCAGGGGCGCATGGCCGGCTACATTCGCCAGCACGACCGCCACATTCAAACAACCACGGGTGCTGTCTTTGGCGAGGCCTATTTCACCTCTTTAGATAACCCGGCCCTGCTTTTGGACAGCGAGCCACCTTCACGGGCTATTGTGACGGTCAGAACTTTATGGCCGGACCAACTTTTTCCTTTTGCGGCCCAGGTGCAGGCAGCCCGGTTTCAGCAGGGCAAAAATTTGAATGAGGCTGAAACCTACGCCGGCATTTGCCAGGTCCTGGGGCTAGATAAAGAGACCTTCTTAAGCCACTTCTCTTCCGAAGAGATGAAGCGCCTGACCCAGGAAACTTTCAGGCAAGCCGCCACTTATGCCCAAGCTTATCCGACCTTGCTGCTGGAAAATGGGCGCAGCCTCCAATTGCTGTCCAGTGGGTATACTCCAGCCAAGGCGCTGGTGCAAAAAATCAGTTCGATAAAAATTTTATCATCATAAAGGAGATAAACAATGAAATACGCTTTATGGATCGTTCAAGTTTTACTGGCTTTGGCCTTTTTAGCGGCCGGCTTTATGAAATTGACCATGCCGATTGATCAACTGGCTCAAAGCATGGTGTGGCCCGGCGATATTCCGGCCTGGTTGGTCAGGTTCATTGGGCTGGCGGAATTGGCCGGTGGTTTAGGCGTGGTTTTACCGGCGCTGACCCGCATCCAGCCGCAGTTGACCCCGCTGGCCGGGGCGGGCCTGGCCCTGGTGCAGTTTTTAGCAATTGGATTTCATCTCAGCCGCGGCGAGTTTGGTTTCATCGTGCCGAATATTGTCTTGTTGGCTTTAGCCGCTTTTGTGGCCTATGGCCGCTGGCAGGTTGCGCCGATTGCGCCCAGAAGCGCTTCGCCCAAAGCCGAAGTTGCCCGTTAAATCTTAATTTCAACCTTAACTCTATCATTCTAACCACAGGAGAAATCTAACAATGACTGCATCTCATACTCCCAATCTACTGGTCACTGGCGCTTCGGGCCAACTCGGCCGGCGCGTCGTCGAACTGTTACTCGAAGCTAAAGCCGGTCACGTGATTGCCGCCACCCGAAACCCTGAAAAACTGGCCGACCTGGCCGCCCGCGGCGTCGAGGTCCGCCGGGCTGATTTTGATGACCCTGCCTCCCTCACTACCGCCTTCGCCGGGGTGGACCGGCTGCTGCTCATCAGCACCGACGCAGTCGGCGAGCCGGGCCGCCGGTTGGCCCAGCATCGCGCCGCCGTCGCTGCGGCAGTAAAAGCTGGGGTCAAGCACGTGGTCTACACTTCACTCACCCGGCCCGAACCCGGTACGCCCATCACCCTTGCCGATAGCCATTATGGCACAGAGCAAGCCCTGGCCGAAAGCCCGCTCGACTGGACGGTACTCCGCAACAACGTTTACACGGATGTCCTGTTGATGAGTCTCCCCCAAGCCGTAGCCATGGGCCAGCTTGTAGACGCTGCCGGCAATGGTGGAACGGGCTATGTGACCCGCGAAGATTGCGCCCGCGCCGCAGCCGCCGTTCTCGCCGCTCCCCCAGCGGGACGAGTAACGCTGGATATCACCGGTCCTAACGTTGTAACCTGTTCTGAACTGGCCCAAATTGTGAGCGAAATCAGCGGCCGGCCGGTCAGCTATGCCAGCGTAACCCCCGATGTGATGCAAAACATCCTGGTCGGAGCCGGGCTGCCGCCGGTCTATGCCGAGGCCCTGGTCTCTTTCGACACAGCCAAGGCGCAGGGATTTCTGGGGGTTGCCACCACCACTGTAGCCGAGTTGACCGGCGCCGCCCCTCAGAGCGTCCGCGATTTTCTGTTGGCGCATAAGGAAGCATTGCTCCCGCAGCCTGCGTAAGCGGCGAAGAGTTTTTCGACTTTTCTGTAGTAGTCAGGATGATGTTGAACCACACAGGTCGTAAAATCTCACGCGAAGACGCCAAGCACGCCAAGAAAATAATAAAATCTTTGCGACTTTGCGGCTTTGCGTGAGATATTTGAGTCTAATATCTTGTTGGCTACTACAGTTTTTTCAACTTTTCTCAGGGTATTTTCAGCTTTGTCTCAGACTATTTTTAACTTAAGTCTGTATCATCTGCGGTATGTGGTCAATGAAGTCCCGCTCTATTAGGCGGGACTTCTGACTTTAATGAATAAGTGAGAGGTAAAAAGATGGAGAGGAAGAGACCCACCCCACTAACCCGGCGCGAAGTTTTGCGCGCTTTTCTGGCGATGCCGGCCACGCTGGTGTTGGCCGCCTGCGCTGCCCAGGAAGTCAGCAACGTTACCCCCAGCGCACAGCCCACCAGCGCCCCCCCAACGCCCATGCCGCCAACATCTACCCCAGCCAGTCCCACCGAGACTCTGGCTGCGCCCGCGACGGTTTCCCCGACAGAACCTGCCCCGGCAGACACGGCCACACCCGCCCCCACCGACACTCCCCAGTCGGTCGCCCTGCAGCCCACTCCCGCCTGCGGCGACGATGATGACGACCCGACCCCGGCGCAGACCGAAGGTCCCTATTACACCCCCAACACCCCGGAGCGCAACTCGCTGCTTGAGCCGGATATGCCGGGAACCAAGCTTGTTGTCACCGGCTTTGTCCTCTCGACGGGTTGCCAGCCGGTGGCGCAAGCCCTGGTGGACTTCTGGCACTGCGATGATGCCGGTGTGTATGATAATGCCGGCTATCGGCTGCGCGGCCATCAATTTACCGACGAGCAGGGCCGTTATTACCTGGAAACCATCCTGCCGGGAGTCTACCCTGGCCGGACGCGCCACATTCACGTCAAAGTGCAGGCTCCTAACCAGCCCGTTTTGACCACCCAGATGTATTTTCCAAATGAGCCAGGAAATGATACCGATGGTATTTTCAGGCCCGAACTGCTGATGGATGTCCAGGATGTGACCGATGGTAAGGCGGCTTCGTTCAATTTTGTCCTGTCTGTAGCCTAAAAACTGAATTGACCCAATTTAACCATCAGGGCAAAGGCGCAAAGGTTAATTTTAAGCTTTGCGCTTTTGCTTTGAAATCTCACAAGAATAATCAAAATAAGGAGAAACTATGTCACGCTTTATTTCTATTTTTTTAATAGTAGCCATTACGGGAATTGTTTTGGCCGGCTGTGCCGGGGCCACCGAACAAGCGCCCGCGGAGCCGGTCAGCGAGGCCGCCGCGCCAACCAACACGCCCATGCCCGCAGTGACCGAAGAACCGGCTCAGCCCACCCCCACCCCGGCAACCGAGGAGCCAACCGCCCCTGCTCCAGCAGTTACCGAAGCGCCCGCCGAGCCAACTGAGGAAGCGGCGGCTCCGGCTACAACCGAAGCAGAAGCGGCTGAAACCAATGCCCAGGTACGCACTTTCCAGATTGTAGCCGAACAGTCGGAAGCGATGTATCAAGTGCAGGAAGAGTTTTTCAATCGGCCGGTCAATATTGTCAATCCCATTGGCCGCACCAACGCCATCGAAGGTCAATTTCAATTGACAATCACTGGCTATAAAGTCCAGTTAGCCGATAACCAATTCACCGTAGACCTGCGCACCCTCACCAGCGATGAAGCTCGCCGCGACGAGCGGATTCGCAATGAGTGGCTGGAGTCGAACACCTATCCTAATGCCGTGTTCAAAGCTACCTCGATTGAGAATTTCCCGGCTGATGCCGTGGAAGGCCAGGATGTCTCCTTTCAAGTTACCGGCGATATGACCGTTCGGGATATTACCAAGCCGCAAACCTTCGATATAACAGCCCGGCTGGACGGTAATACCTTCAGCGGTACGGCCACCAGCTATCTATTAATGCGGGATTATGGCTTTGAGCCGCCCTCAATTTTGGGGATTCTTGAAGTAACCGACGGTGTGACTGTGACCGTAAATTTTGTAGCCCAAGAAGTAGGCTCAGAATCATAAATTTACCAAACAAATTCAAATAAGAGGAAAAAATAATCATGCATTGGCAAAACAACAAAACTTTAGCAGAGTGGGGCCTGGTCGTGCTCCGCGTGGTCGTCGGCCTGGTTTTTTTAGTCCACGGTGGACAGAAACTATTGATGTTCGGGTTGGGCGGTACCGCCGGTTTCTTTGGTTCGCTCGGTATCCCGCTGCCCATGGTGGCCGCCGTAGTAGTCATTGCGGTGGAGCTTTTGGGTGGCCTGGCCTTACTGCTGGGTCTGGGGACTCGATATGTGGCCTTGTTGCTGGCCGGTGATATGCTGGTGGCCATATTAACAGTTCATTTACCTGCCGGCTTTTTTGTCTCCGATGGCGGCTATGAGTTCGTGTTGACCTTACTGGCGGCCAGCCTCTTTTTTGCCCTGGCCGGACCTGGCTTGCTGTCGCTTGATGCCCGTCTGACTAAAAGTTCTGCTTAAAAAGCCCTCGCTTGTGGTTTCAATAAAAAATCCCGAAGGAAACGACCTTCGGGATTTTTTGCTTCTTTACCAATACTCAGTAGATCCAAATTTGAGGAGCCAGCACGCCCACGTGCGGCTCCGTGCGGCACGTGGGCGTGCCGCACTCCCCGAAAATTGGATCCACCGATACTGTTAATTTCTCAACAAATCAAACTGTGTTTCAGCCATCTGGGCAATGGTTTGCCCAATACTGAGTGAAGCGGTGGCCGCGGGCGAAGGGGCATTTAGGACGTGAATCATGCGTTTGGCTTCAACAATCCGAAAATCGTCTACCAACGCGCCGCTTGGTTCCAGGGCCTGAGCGCGCACCCCGGCTCCGGCCGGATGAACATCGTCCATTGTCAGCTCCGGCAGCAAGCGTTGCAAAGCCTTAACAAAGGCGCGTTTGCTATAGGAGCGATGAAACTCGCCCAAACTCATACGCCAGTGCCGGCTGGCCAGACGCCAGAAGCCATTATACGTCGCAATATCCCAAGTATCCGCCAGCGAGAAACTGGAACGATCATAGCCCTCTCGTTTGAAGGCCAAAACCGCGTTGGGGCCGGCCTCGACGCCGCCGTGAATCATGCGCGTAAAGTGGACCCCCAGAAAAGGGAACTGCGGGTCGGGCGCCGGATAAATCAGGTTTTTAACCAGAAACTGCCGTTCCGGGACCAACTCATAATATTCCCCCCGAAAAGGCACAATCCGCAGACCCGGTTCAACGCCACACAAGCGCGCCACCCGATCCGATTGCAGCCCACCACAATTGATCAAATAACGACAGCGAACTTCTCCCTGAGTCGTTTCCAGGCGCAGTTCATTGGGCTGGCTGTGGCAGCCCAGAAAGCGCGTCTGGGTCTGGATGGTTCCCCCGGCTTGCCGAACCAGGCGGGCGTAAGTTTCGGCCACCTGCCGGTAATCTACAATGCCGGTTTCCGGCACCAACAAGCCGGCCAGCCCGGTTACGTGTGGTTCATACGCTTTGATTTCCTCTGGGCCAAGCCGGCGCAGCCCCTTGAGGCCGTTGGCCCGGCCCCGTTCCTCTAGGTTGTTGAGCCGGGGCAGCTCCTCCGGCTGGGTCGCTACTACAATTTTGCCGCAGCGGTCATGCGCAATCTGGTGCTCCTGGCAGAAGCGATACAACGCCTCTCGACCGGCCACGCAATTGCGCGCCTTCAAGGAACCGGGTTTATAGTACAACCCCGAATGGATAACCCCGCTGTTGTGGCCGGTTTGATGGGCGGCCAGCCGGTCTTCCGTTTCCAACACAATCAGCCCCAGCGCTCGCTGAGAAGTCAGGGCCAGGGCAGTGGCCAGGCCAACAATTCCTCCCCCGATGATGGCGACATCGTACACCTGTGTTTCCATTTATCTATTTCCTCCGACGTCTGACTTCGATGATATTGGGAAGTTGGGCAATCAGAGCCAGCACGCGGCTCAGTTGGTCAATATTGGCAATTTCCAGGGTGGCATAAACCTTAGCCTTAAGTTCCTGGCGACGGGTGATGACGCTGACGGAGCTAATATTGATTTTTTCATTGGCCACCACCGCCGTAATATCGCGCAGCAGACCGGGGCGATCAAAGGCGTCAATCTCGATGTCAACCGGGTAGGTATCATCGCCCTTTGTATCCCAATCCACCTCAATCAACCGCTCTCGCCCCTCCTCGTTAAACCGCAAAACATTGGGACAATCCCGGCGATGAATCGTTACCCCCCGGCCGCGGGTGATAAAACCGATAATCGCATCATCGCCAGGCACGGGCCGGCAGCACTGCGCCAAGTTGGTCAAAAGGTTGCCGACCCCTTGAATCCGAATGCCGGTTGGAGAAGTGGGAGTGGTGGTCGGCGAAGTCAGCGAGTACAGTTCTTTTTCTTCCCTGGGCTGAGTGGCCTCGATAATGTCGTTGATGGCGCTGACAATATGCGACGGGTTAATATCGCCGCGGCCAATGGCGGCCAGAAAATCATCTACCTTGCTGTAATTAAATTCACGGGCCAGTTTTTCGTGGTTAACCTCGGCCACACCCAGCCGGTGTAGCTCCCGATCCAGGATGGTTCGGCCATGCGTTACGTTTTCTTCATAATTAAGCCGCTTAAACCACTGCCGCACTTTGGCCCTGGCCCGCGCCGTTTTGAGATAGCCTAACTGGTTGTTGATCCAATCCCGGCTGGGGCCGCCGCGTTTGGCCGTTAAAATTTCTACCTGTTCACCGTTCTTTAATTTGTAAGTCAGCGGCACAATCCGGCCATTCACTTTCGCGCCCCGGCAGCGGTGGCCGATTTCGGTATGGATATGGTAGGCAAAATCAATCGGCGTGGCCCCGGCTGGTAAATCAATGGCGTCTCCCTGCGGAGTCAACACGTGGACCCGGTCTTGAAAGACTTCGGCCTTAACCTGGTCAATAAATTCGGTGGCGTCGGCCACATCGTCTTTCCACTCCATCAACTGGCGCAGCCAGGCCACTTTGCGGTCAAAATTAAGATTAGACCTGGCCCCTTCTTTATAGCGCCAGTGCGCCGCGACACCCAATTCGGCATCCTGGTGCATTTCGTGCGTGCGAATCTGGACCTCAATTGTTTTGCCTTCTGGCCCAAAAACCGCTGTATGGAGCGAACGATACAAATTATCTTTGGGCGTGGCAATATAATCGTCAAACTCGCCAGGAACGGGCCGCCAGAGTGTATGCACAATTCCTAACACGGCGTAACAATCGGCAATTTCATCTACTAAAACCCGCACCGCCTGGACATCATAAATTTGATCAAAGTTAACCCCTTTGCGTTTCATCTTGCGCCAGATACTATAGATATGTTTGGGCCGGCCTGTCACCTCGGCTTCAATGCCTCTAAGCTGTAATTCTGCCTTTAGCTTTTCAGCCACGCGATTAATATACTGCTCACGGTTAATCCGGCGCTCATCCACCATACTGGCAATTTGCTTGTATAGTTCCGGCTCAAGGTAGCGAAAAGAAAGGTCTTCCAATTCCCATTTAATTTGCCAGATACCCAACCGGTTTGCCAACGGGGCAAAGATATCCAGCGTTTCCCTGGCAATCCGTTGGCGTTTGTCCTCCCGCAGATGAACCAGGGTCCGCATATTATGAGTCCGGTCGGCCAATTTAATCAACACCACCCGCACATCATCCACCATGGCAATCAACATTTTGCGCAAACTCTCAGCCTGGGCGCGTTCCTTCTTTGTTTTCCTTTCTTGTCCTCGATACTCTTGAATCTGGCCCATTTTGGTGACGCCATCAACGAGTTTGGCTACGGTCAAGCCAAATTCTGTTTCGAGTTCTTCCAGAGTAACAGGAGTATCCTCCAAAACATCATGCAGAACTGCCGCCGCCAGGGTTTCCGAATCCAACCGCAAATCGGCCAGAATATTGGCTACAGCCAGGGAGTGTTGAAAATAAGGCTCACCCGAAGCTCGTGTTTGCCCCTGGTGAGCCTGTTGCGCCACAAAACAAGCCCGACGAATAAGATCCATATCCATTTTTGAACGCCCCGGCTCAATCGCCTTGAGCCAGCCCTCAAATTCTACGGCATCTTGCGCGGTAATTTCAGATTTAACGGCAACCATTAATGTTACCTCTACTTCACTTGTATCAGCTAAAAACCCAAATATGTTAATCCGGCATGAAAAGGTGTCGTCGGCAACGCCTCTCCATACCGGAATATATTTGGTTTCCCTATAGTTTTGATTGCAAAGGTAGTATACTCCACCACCACCAATTAAGCAACGGCTTTAACCGATAAAATATTATCAGCCATGTGACGTTTGTCACTATCTAATAGTGATAAAAATCACTACCGTTTGCGGCAAGAGCGTGTTACACTGTGCTTGCAGCATCGGACAGAGACAAGAGGGCGACACCTTTTGACTCTCCTCCTTAGACCGGCAGGTACCCCCCCTTACCTGCCGGTTTCTCTTTTCTCCCTCAGAGCCGACCAAATTTCCAGCCGGCGCCATCCCAACACTAACAGACAAATGTCATTAACTTCTAGTGACATTCATCACTACCGTTTGCGGCAAGAGCGTGTTACACTGTGCTTGCAGCATCGGACAGAGACAAGAGGGCGACACCTTTTGACTCTCCTCCTTAGACCGGCAGGTACCCCCCCTTACCTGCCGGTTTCTCTTTTCTCCCTCAGAGCCGACCAAATTTCCAGCCGGCGCCCTTCGGGATCATAAAAATAAAAGACTCGCGCTCCCCAGGCATGGTCTCGGAGCGGTTCCAATTCCACGCCGCGAGTGTGTAAATCGGCCCAGGTCGCGTCGGCGTTTTCCACCTGCAAAGTTAATGTAAGGCCAGCCCCCCCACTGCTTTTTATCTTGGCTCGTCGTTCGTCGGCGACGCTAAGCCGGGCTGCTGGGCCTAACTCAAATTCTACAAACCAATCTGAAGCAAACAAGACAGGCAAGGCCAGGCTGTGTTTATAAAAGGCTACGGTTTCGGCCCATTTCTGGCAATAGAGAATGGTGTTAACGGTTTTAAAGGTTAATGAATTATTCACACTATTAAACTCCGGGGAAAATATTAGGCTTTTGGTCAGGAATGACTTGCACTTCGATGCAGGAATGTTATAATCGAAATAGACTCTTTTTGCTAAAGTACCACCACCCGACGGAGAAGCATTTCGAATGAAAAAGAAGACGGCTGAAGATATTATTAGACAGTATAAAAGTGGTTATCGTGAGTTTAAAAGCTTTACGGTAGACCCGCCTGGTAATTTTGCCAAAAACAGATTGGCCGGCATTATTTTTGAGGGCGCTAATTTAATGGGGGCCACTTTTGAGCGAGCCATTTTGGAACGAGCCAGTTTTAGCGCCGCCAACCTGCGCGGGGCTAACTTTAAAGGCGCTAACCTGGCCAAAGCCAATCTCAAGGGCGCCGATTTTAGAGGGGCAGTTATGCGCGGTGTAGATTTGAGCGGCGCCGACCTGCGCTGGGCCAACTTAGAAGGGGTTGACTTAACCGGCTCGATTATTGCTTCGGCTAACTTTGAGGGCGCAAATTTAAAAAACGCTTGTCTCAAAAACACCGATCCGGGAAAGTGGTGGTGGAAAGCCAAGCTGGCCGACGCCAAAATGGATGGCACTATTTTGCCCGATGGGACTGTTTTTAGCCAACCCTTCCTTGAAGGAGCCGATGAATTTATTCGCGACTCGGTTGGCTTAGCGGAACCAGATGAACCGGCAGCTCCTGACTACAAAAAAGCCGACCGTCTCTACTATGAAGGCTTGGGTGATATTGCCAGTATTCAGGCGCAAATTCAATCGGGTGTCCCCTTGACCCACCCCAAAGTGCAGGATTTAATCAAAAAAGCGTCCAAAAAATTCACCGAGGCTATGGAAGTGAGCGACGCCAACTGGCCCCGCTTTGCCGATTGCCAGAAACATGCAGCTAATCTCATGGCCGATATGAAAGCCCAGGCTTCCAAATAACCCCTCCTAATTTTATGATTTTACCCTACCTTACCGCCGACCTGCCTGGAATCGGAGGTCAACTCAAGGCTGAACCCGAAGACTTTTTTGTTGAAGAAATCCCCCTTTATGCCCCCGCCGGCCAGGGCCAGCACGTTTACGTCGAAATTGAAAAGCGGGGGCTGTCCACCTATGTCGCCATCAAAATGATTGCCCGCGCCCTCGGGATTTCGCCCGGTGATATTGGACACGCCGGGTTGAAAGACGCTCAGGCGATAACACGTCAAACTTTATCTATTGACCGGGTGACGCCGGAAGCGGTCGCGGCGCTCAATATCCCCAACATAAAAATCCTACGGGTGAACCGCCATCACAACAAATTAAAAATAGGACATCTGGCCGGCAATCGTTTTGTCATCCGGGTACGCCAGGTGACGCCGGAGGCGCTGCCCCAGGCCGAAGCAGTGATGGCGGTCTTACGGCAAAAAGGCGTGCCCAACTTTTTTGGCGAGCAGCGCTTCGGCCACCGTGAGAACACCCACGTTCTGGGCGAAATGTTGGTGCGGCGAAATGCCGCCGAATTTGTGGCTCACTATCTGGGCCGCCCGCAACCGCACGAAGCGCCCCACATCCAGGCTGCCCGGCAGCTCATAGATGAAGCGCGCTGGGGTGAAGCCCTGGCCCAATGGCCCAACAACCTGCCCGACGAACGGCGTGTCCTGGCGGCCATCGTTAAAACAGGCGGCCAGCTTGAAGCTGCCTTTAACGCTTTGGATGGCAAGTTAAAAAGTTTCTTTGTCTCGGCGTTTCAATCGCAACTGTTTAACGAGTTGCTGGTGAACCGGCTTGACCGCCTGGATTGTTTGGAAAACGGCGATGTAGCCTACATTCATGGGAAAGGCGCTGCTTTTGTCGTGCGCGACGCTGCTGTGGAGCAGCCTCGGGCCGACCGTTTTGAAATCAGCCCCTCCGGGCCACTCTTTGGTCCTAAAACCCTCATGGCGGAAAGCGAGCCAGGACAGCGAGAGCGAACTGTCTTGGCGGTTAAAGGGTTAACTCCTGACGACTTTAAACTTCCCGGCCTGAAACTGGAGGGCGCGCGCCGTCCTTATCGTATCAACCTCAAACAGGCCAGGGCGTGGTGGGATGACGGGCTGTGGGTCTCCTTCGAGCTTCAGCCAGGGGCATACGCCACAACGGTCATGGCTGAAATTATGAAGAATCAGGTCTCGGCTTGATGTGGGGGTATCCAGATGTGCTCAATATGACCCTTCCCCCCATCGTTGATTTACACGGAGACATATTGTACGATGTGACCCATCGCCGCGAGTTTAAGGGCGAGCGCCACACCCTGGAGACCCATCACCTGGAGCCGCTCCGGCAAGGCGGAGTCAAAATTCAAGTATTGCCCATTTACTTTGACACGATTAATTTGCCCGAAGCGGCCCTGCGCCAAACCCTTTTGATTATCAATGCCTTTTTGCAGGAGTTGGACGAAGCCGGCGATTATTTTGCTGTGATCAAAACCAAAGCGGATTTGGTCCGCGTCTTGGAGAGCGACAAAATTGGGGTTTTGTTAGCCATGGAAGGAGCCGAGGGTATAGGCCGGGATATAAGCCTGACCCGGCTCTTTTTCGAGGTGGGGCTACGGATGATGAGCCTCACCTGGAATCGAGCCAACGCCCTGGCCGAAGGCAGCGGCGAAGATACCGGCGCAGGATTGACCTACCTGGGGCGGCAGTTGGTGGCCCGCCTGGCCGATTATCCGATTATCCTGGATGTCTCGCACCTGAACGAAGCCGGCTTCTGGTCGGCGTTAGAACACAGCCGGGGACCAGTACTGGCCAGCCATTCCAACAGCGCGGCTGTTTGTCCTCATCATCGCAATCTCAGCGATGCTCAAATCAAAGCTCTGGCCGAGCGAGGCGGCTTAATCGGCCTTAACTTCTACCCTGAATTTGTCACTCCTGGTGGGGGCGATTTGCTGCCGGGGTTGCTCAAGCAGGTAGAGCACATTGCTGGTCTAGTGGGGGTGGAACACCTGGCGCTGGGACCAGACTTTACCAATTATCTGCCGGGCATGCAGTTAAGCGCCCAAGAATTAGCCACCTTGAATATCAGCCCCGGCGCTACTCCCGCGCTGCCCGATGTAACTATCCTACCCGATTTTTATCAAGCCCTGCTGGCCCACGGCTTTTCAACCAACGAAGCCGCTCTGGTTATGGGGGGCAATGCCCTGCGCTTTCTGGCTCAGGCATTACCCGATTAATAAAAACAAAAAAGCCACACCTGTGTGTGGCTTTTTAATAATAGCAAAAAACAGTTAAGAACCAGTACCATCTCCGTTGAGCGACGCCAGGGCTTCTTCAACAGAGGGGTAAAGATCGGCATATTGGGTTAGCCCAACCATCCTAAAAATCTTTTGGAAGTGGGCGCTCAGGCCGGTCATCAGCAATTTTTGGTCGCGCTTGCGAGCTTCGGTAACAACGCCGATGAGAATAGCAATACCGGCGCTGTTGATGTAGTCATTCTCGCGGAAGTTAAAAATAATGTTGGTCGCGCCATCAGACGAAGCGCTCTGATAGGCCTGGTTGATCGCTTCTTCAGCAAAAGTTGTCACATCGCCAACCAGGTCTATGACTGTAGCGCTGTTCTCTGTACGAACCGAGACCTGGATCTCGTCACTCATGGGGTAGGGCCTCCCTTATTATCCGAGTCTAATTTCTCGGATTTATTTTCTCCATCATCCATGCGATAGATGACCATCCGGAATTGGTTGCCTTCATCCTCGTCATCACTCTGAACAAACCCGGCCTCGTCTACCAACTCCCGGATGATATACAAACCCATTCCGCCAAACCGGGCTTTACCTTCAATCATACCGTTGATATCTGGAATGGTGACATCGAGCGGCGGTGTACCCCCCGCGCCAGGGTCTTTGATTAAAATGTCGAGCTTATTTTCATCAGCGGTAAGCACCACCACGACTTTCATCCGCGCATCTGAACCCGCGCCATAGCGGATAGCATTGGTACAGGCTTCGCTGATAGCCGTTTTTATATCCTCAATCTTTTCTTCACCAAAATTGAGGCGACGCGCAACGGTGGCCACAGCCTCTCTGGCAATTTTTTCGTAACCCAACTCGCTCGGAATTCTGAGTTCGACAACTCTATTACCTTGCGGGTACATCCGCTGTGTGGCCTCCTTTGAAGAAAGCAGACATTGTTAGCCAATTATACCATAAATTCCTTCAACGCAAAAGTGGAATTTTGCGGTCAGGTCCACTTTGGTCTTACTGAGGCGCGGCTGGGGCGGGTAATGTCGGGATAATAGGACCATTGTCTCGCGGAACCTTTTGAGCAGTCCAGAAATCCTGCACATTGGCAGCGGCACGAGCTTTGGTTAGCCAATCGTTATAAGCCTGACGCTGCGCCGAGCGATAATCAGTGGGCGACAGTTCGCGTTCCTCGCGCTCCAGCACTTCAATCACGTGCCAGCCAAAATCCGACTGAACAGGTTCACTGATCTGGCCGATAGGCAAGGTAAAAACAGCTTCATCTACTACTTCTACAAAACGCCCGCGCGGCACAAAGCCTAAATCGCCACCCTGCGCGCCACTACCCGTATCCTTCGACAACTCTTCGGCCAGGGCGGCAAAATCTTCACCCTTATTCAGACGTTCAATCACTTGCTTGGCTTCTTCCTCAGTTTCAACCAGGATATGCCGGGCATGGGCCTGCTCGGCCATTTTGGGCGTTTCATCCCCAATGGCTTTTTGCAATTTATCCTTTAAAACAGTGGCCCCGATAATCTGGCGGTACTGGGCTTCGTCAAGACCGGTGGCGTTAGCCAGCGTTGTCAGCCAATTGGTATAACTGGTCTTGAGGGTATTCTCATCAAGCACCACCAGGGTGGGCGTAGGCGCAGGGGTAGGCGTATTGGCCGGCGTTGCTGTAGGTGTCACTGCTTCTGTTGCCGTTAAAACTGCGGTTGGGGTAATGGTTGGTGAAGGGGTAAAGGTAGGGGTGGGCGTCCATAGCGCCGCGGTGGCTGAAGCTTCTGCCGCAGCCGTAGCCGTTTCGGTAACTTCCAACGCCGTATAGCCGCCAGCCTGCTGCGCCAAAATCCGGTTGATAGCCTCGGTCACTTCTTCGGGGGAAGCGGTGAGGCCCCTTTTTTGGGCCTCCGTTTCAACCAGACGATCCTCAATCATATTCTCAAGCGCCTGACGGTCTACCGCCGAGCGCTGAAACTGAAGCTGTTGGGCCATTTGCTCAAACTGCGGGCCCAACATTTGAGCCAACTGTTCGTTCCCCGGTTGGGCCAGGGCCGCCTGTTGTTGCAAAAGCTGTTGGATCTGGTTATCTAAAAGAAAACGCTCGTAACGAACCCGGTTTTGATATTCCCGCGTCGAAATTTCGTTCCCATTGACGCTGGCTACAGGAGAATTTGGTTCAAGAACATAGGTTTGGTATAGACCAATGGCCAGCACAATTAGAATCAGGCCTGCCACTACCCCCAAGCCGATATAAATCAAACGAAGCTGCTCTTTTTCCCGGCGAGAAAGCGCAATTTGCTTGCGGGTCGGCGTTCGACCGGGCTGAGTTTGCGGTTTAGCCATAACAATCCTCAACAATACAAAATGGTTTCAAACAGGGACAAACCCCAGGTCCGCCCCTTTTTCCTTCAACAACAAAGGGGCGACCCCGGAGGGTCGCCCGCGTGCGCCGATAGGATCGCTCGGAAAAATACTACCTTCTACCGCTACCGGAGAGTCTGATATGCTCACCGGTGTAGGGCAGCAAGGCCATGTGCCGGGCGCGTTTCACCATTACCGCCACCTTGCGCTGCAATTTGGCATTGGCCCCCGTTTTGCGGCGGGGACGAATACTGCCGTCATCGCTGACAAAATAGCGTAGGCTATCCATGTTTTTCCAATCTACTTCTTCATATTTAATCGGGCAGACCCGGCGGCGGCCCTGAAAATAGCCGCCCCGTTTGCCGCCGGGGCCACCTCGGCCTCCGTCGGCATCGGATTGTCCACCCCGATAGCCGCCTCTCGACTGTTGACCACTCCCCCCCCGCTGACCGGTGTTGCCACCGGGCTTCCGGGCAGGCCGTCTTTCCTCACCCCCGCCCACCGGCGCAGAGGGAGGAGGAGCAGCAACATCATCAACAACCGAATTATCCGCGTTGTCTATATTTTTTGCAGCCTTATCAGCCATAGTTATCTCCAAAATTATATCTTACTCAAAATGGGTTGTGCTCTTCGACATCTACGGGATCCATTAAGTCAAGCGCCAGCGTTTCCTCATGATTATTATAGTCATGCCTGGCGTTGTTTCTGTCTCTTGGCCCCAAGATAATCATTTCGTTGGCCACAATTTCTGTCCGAAAATGGCGTTGACCCCGGTCATCTTCCCAACTACGGGTTTGCAGCCGGCCTTCCACATAAACTTGCTGGCTTTTGGCCAGCTTCTGGTTGCAAATTTCGGCCAGATTCCCCCAGGCAACCACATTGAACCACTCCGTTTCTTCACGGCGTTCGCCATCGGGGGCAATCCAGGAACGGCTGGAAGCCAAACTAAACGATGTAACCGGTTTGCCAGAGGGCGTGTAACGCAGTTCAGGATCTCGCCCAATATTGCCAATGATCATTACTTTGTTCAATCCTCTTGTCATTTTCGCTTATCCCTTTACTATCCCATAACACTATCAAAAAAAATTAGTTATCAGCCTTGACCAGCAAATAACGAATGATCTCCTCTGACAATTTCAGGTTGCGCTCTAACTCGTTGAGGGATGCGGGGGGCATCTTTGCCTGGAAGAGGACGTAGATGCCTTCGCGATGATTGTTGATGGCATAGGCCAGCGTGCGCCGGCCCCACACATCAACCGACGTCACCTCACCCTGGACAGCTTTCACAAATTGTGAAACCTTCTCTACCACGGCGGTGACGCCCTTATCATCAACATTTGGCATTACGATAAAGGCAAGTTCGTAGTCTCGCATGCCAGTTACCTCCTTTCTATGGATTTGCCCTTGATCCAGGTCAAGAGCAGAAAGAATGGAGCCGCAACTGCCGGCTCCATCTGGCGAAAAAGCAATATATCACAAATACCTCAAAACGCAAATTCATAGGCTGAAACGAAGGATGTAGCCCGCATTGCGGGCAGACCTCACAGGTTTTGAAAACCTGTGAGGTCTTTCTCTCTAAAATGAGCATTTCAATTTTACAAAATCCTTCCTTTTATGTAAACTTAGTTTGTGACTAAGCGAAAAAGACTTCATTTTCTCGTTTATGCCAGCCTTTTTTGCCTGCTTGGACTTGCCCGGCCTACAGCGGTAGCGCAAGCGCAAGACCCGGCCCCGGCGGCCACTCCGGCCCCCTTCGATCCTCGCTTTGGCCTGGTAGATAGCTTTGTCAACACCAGCGAAGCCAACGCCGCCAGCGCAGGCTGGACGCGCGTTTTCTTCCGCTGGGATGTGGTCCAACCCGCGGGTCCCTCCGACTGGAAACCCACCAATGTCCCCGACCCTCTGCTCGATGCTGAAGTTGCTGCCGGACGGGAGATAGCCGCCGTGTTGATCGGCACACCAGCCTGGGCGACAGAGAGCGGCTCATCCACCGCCGTGCCCCCGTCGGAATATTGGGGCGACTTTGTTTTCAAGATTGCCACCCAATACAAAGGACGGGTCAAGCATTGGATCATCTGGAATCAGCCGGATGTCACCGACCCGACTTCGCCCAGTTACACCTGGGCCGGAACCGAAGCGGATTATTATCGCCTTTTGAAGGAAGCTTACTTTAAAATCAAGAGTGTGGACCCGACCATGCAGGTCCATCTGGCCGGACTAACCTATACCTGGGACAGCGAACGAAACCAGCCGCAGTATCTAACCCGCCTGCTTGATCTCATGGCTACCGACCCAGAAGCTGCCGCCAATAACCATTTCTTTGATGCGGCCAGCTACCATTTGTATTACAACCCGCGCCGGATGCTTGAGATTTTAAGCGATGTGCGCAGTATCCTCGACGCCCACGGCCTGGGCAGCAAACCAATCTGGCTTAATGAAACCAATGCCCCACCCTCGGACGATACTTTAGAGCCGCTCTCCAGCCCGGCAGGGGTCAACGTGACGCTGACCGAACAAAGCGCTTTTGTGATCCAGGCTTTTGCCCTGGCCCTGGCCGGCGGCGCAGAACGGGTTGCTTTCAATAAGCTGCGTAACGACAACCCCCACCCGGAATCGGTTGAACCGTATGGCCTGCTGCGCGCCGATAATTCGCGCCGGCCAGCCTTTACCGCGTTTCAAGTCGTCAGCACGCATTTTGCCAGCGTCGGTAAAACTTCCTGGCTGCAATTAGGGGATGTCTACCTGGTAACACTGGACCGCAGCGGCCAGACCACCACGGTTTTGTGGAACACCGCCGCCACGCCCACTACTTTTAACCTGAACGCTATTGCTCCCCAAGCGCTTCTGGTAGACGAGGCCGGCAATCAGCAGACCATCACTGCCGAAAATGGCATCTACACGATAGACCTGCCGGGAGCAACGTGTAGTAATGGGCCGGCAGACTGCTTCATCGGCGGTGCGCCCCGGCTGGTCATCGAGGCCGGCTCGCCGGACGGACGGGTGGTTCAAATCCCGCTGGTCGCCACACCCACCCTTCCCGCCGAAACGCCAGTCGAACCGCCGCCCGTCGAGTCGGGCACACCTACCCCTGAGACTCAGGCTCCTGCGCCAGCAGAGGCGGCCCCAGCTCCTCCTACGCTCACCCCAACCCCCACCACCGAAATACTGACCGCTCTGAACAGTCAAGAGGCCAACCTGACCGCCCCCGGCGACGCTCCGGCTCTCGCAGCGGCTCTACCCAATCCCGGCGTTGGCGATACCGAAGCGGCTGAGCCGATAGCAGGCAGTACACTTTCGACCGATATTCCTCCCGTTACCCTGGCCACCGTCCTTCGCCCCGAGCGCATCTTTTGGCTCTTTATTATCGGCCTGATTGTTTTTACCGTCAGCTATGGGATTCAGGTAGCCATTTGGTACCGCTCGAGAAGATAGTTGTGAGCAAATTGACGAATATAAGGCGGTAGGGTATACTTTTTGCATAGGAAAAAGTATATTTCTGTTCGGTTTTTGAGCGGCGGCCAGCTTCTTGAAGATCTGGTCGCCGTTTTTTTCATCCGGTGGTGAACAACTTTACCTATCTATTTTATTTCAATGGTTTTTAGAAAAGGACTCTCATGACCAAAAAATTGTATGTTGGCAATTTAAGTTACAGCACCACCGAGGACGACTTGCACAAGTTGTTCACGCAGGTCGGGCCGGTAGTTTCGGTAGCCCTCATCACCGACCGCATGACCGGACAGTCAAAAGGCTTTGGCTTCGTTGAAATGGAGACTGAAAAGGCGGCTCAGGAGGCCATTCAGCAGCTGAACAGCCAGGAGTTGAACCAGCGCAGCATCACCGTTAGCGAAGCTCGCCCACCCAAAGAGCGAACTCCCTTCGGCGGGGGTGGCGGCGGACGCGGTGGCAGCGGCGGACGACAGGGAGGCGGCAATCGCGGGGGTGGGTTCTCTCGCGGCGGAGACCGAGACCGCCGGCAGCGATACTAAACATCATCTCATACAGCTTACTCTAATTAAACAGCGCGGGATTTTCTCCGCGCTGTTTTTAAACTCATCTTATCAAAACAATAAAATATAAAAGGAGCTACGCTTGAATTCTAGTCTGCCATCCAATTCTATGCCCGATCCGGCGTCCTGGAGCGCCCTTGTCAGCAAGTATCAAACGTCCAACACCTGGCAAAGTATTTGGCAGGTAGTCAACACCTTTATTCCCTTTGGCGTGGTCTGGTACTTGATGTATCTGAGCCTGACCTACAGCTACTGGCTCACGCTGGCTCTGGCTCTGCCGGCCGCCGGCTTATTAGTGCGGATTTTTATTATCCAGCATGACTGCGGGCATGGCTCATTTTTTAGCACTCGCCAGGCCAACGATTGGCTTGGCTCTATCTGCGGGGTAATTACGCTAACTCCCTACCATTACTGGCGCAAAAGCCACGCCATTCACCATGCTTCGGCCGGCAGTCTGGAGGATCGAGGGGTGGGTGATATTTACACCATGACGGTCAAGGAATATCTCCAGCAGTCCTGGTGGGGACGGTTAAAGTATCGGCTGTATCGTCACCCTCTGATTTTATTTGTTTTTGCCCCTACCTTTCTTTTTGTCGTTTTACATCGCATTCCGTTGGCCGAGTCCAAATCCTGGAAGAGAGAACGGGCCAGTGTTCATTGGACTAATCTGGCCGTGGCGCTGGTTATTATTGGCTTGAGCCTGACTATAGGTTTCCAATCGTTCTTGCTGATTCAACTTCCCGTCATCATTTTGGCTGCAACAATGGGTACCTGGCTGTTTTATGTGCAGCACCAATTTGAAGATACCTATTATGCTAACGACAACAACTGGGATTACACTCTGGCGGCCCTGCAAGGTAGTTCATACTACCAGCTTCCCAAAGTGCTGCAATGGTTCACCGGTAATATTGGGTTTCATCATATCCACCACCTCAGCCCCCGCATCCCTAACTACCGCCTGCAACAATGTCACGAAGAAAATCCCCTGTTCCAGCAAGTGGTCGTTCTAACCTTATGGACCAGCTTTCAGAGTATCTTTTTAAGCCTGTGGGATGAAGAGCAAAAAAAACTGGTTGGTTTTCATCAACTCCAATCAATCTCCCAAGCCGAGGGGCGATAAAAAGGCTAGGATAATATTCCCATGAAATAGATTTTTCGATTGACAAGTGCTTAAGCTATGGTACACTGGTAACATCTACTATCAGGGATACGCCGTGAGCGGTGCTGCCCAGCTCACCCCAGGGAAGACAAGAGGATGAGTCAGCCACAAAGTTACCAGTTGATTTGGTCTGCCCTTTTGCCGCGCCTGGCCCGCTTTCTTCCGGCTAACTTATTTGACGGACTGCGGTCGTTGCCGCCCGATTTGGCCCAGGCTGATGATGACCAGCAGCCGGCCATCGCCGCCGAATTGCTCAAGGCGGTGCGCGCCCTTGATCCCCTTCATCGCGTTTTAATTCAATACATGCCCCGCTATCTGCTTGAGCGGAACCCAAAGCCTGGCCAGCCGCACGGGGAACTGTTGGCAGGAACCTTCATTTTTGCCGATGTGACCGGCTTCACCGCCCTGACCGAACTCTTGGCTCGACAGGGCCAGGGCCGCGGCCACGAAGCAATGAACCAAATCATGAATAGCCTCTTCTCGGCAGTGCTTGACCCGCTGATTGCATCCGGGGGCGACTTGCTGGTTTTTGTCGGTGATGCGGCCCTGGTTTATTTTCCCCAAAAAGCGCACGGCGAAGATGTGCTGCAAGCCACGCGGGCCGCCCTGCGTATGGAGCGGGCCATTACCCCCTTTGCCTCCTTTGAAACCGAGTTTGGCCGGTGCAGCCTGACTATGAGCGCCGGGGTTGAACGCGGCCCGGTCTATG
Organism: Anaerolineales bacterium; assembly: GCA_015075405.1. Classification (GTDB taxonomy): domain Bacteria; phylum Chloroflexota; class Anaerolineae; order 4572-78; family J111; genus DSQQ01. Next base: position 1,326,164 of record JABTUK010000004.1, on the reverse strand, counting down.
CCGGCATTGCCGGCGACAGCCGGCGCATGGAACTACTGATCAGCGGGCCGGGCATTTTTGGGGCCACTGCCGCCGAAAAAGAAGCTGAACCAGGGCAGGTGAGGTTGGGTGAGCAGGCTCGCGCCATCGCCGCTGCTCACTTCACTCTCGACGGTTCGCTGGTGATTGACGATTGGGGCGAGGCGCTGGGCGACTACGAAATTTCGCTGCCAACCCGCCGCTCCGGCGGTTCAAGTGTCTTGGGTCTGACAGTAGCCGAGGCGTTGGAAACATTGGAGATTACGGTACAGCGAGTCGAACGGCTGGCCCCCTTCTTGCCCGAAGACATGCTGGCCCGGCTGGTCAACACCGAGCGCCAGCGCGGTTTACCGCCCGAACTGCGCCCAGTTGCGGTGCAGTTTGTTAACCTGGTGGGCCTGGAAAGGCTGGCCATCGAACATGGCCCGGAATTAGCGACAAAGGTCTTCCAACGCCTTTTTGTGCGCGTCCAGGAGATTGTCAACCAGCACGAAGGCGTCATCAGCCAGGTGGACGCCTGGAGCGAAGGCTTTATCCTGGTCAACACCTTTGGCACGCCGCGCGCCCACGAGGGTACGACCAGCTACGCTGTTTCGGCGGCGCTGCAATTGACCCGCGCCCTGGACCAGATTAACCGCGAATTTCAGCTCGACCCGCCCCTCAGCCAATGCAGCGGTATTACTCACGGCCTCATTTTTACTGGTGAGATCGGGGCCAAATATCGCCGCGAGTCGGTGATTGCCGGGCCGGCGGTCAACCGGGCGGCTCGACTGATGAGCAAAGCCCAACCCGGCCAGATCATCCTCGATTTCGACATCTGGGCCAAAGCGCAGTCGGCCTTTGTGGGCGACCCGCTGCCGCCGGTCACGCTTAAAGGCATTGACGGGCCGGTGGTCATTGTCAATGTGCGCGAAATGCGGCGCGGCACCCGGCTGCAACCTTTAGCCCGGCCCCTGTTGAACCGTGAAGCCGAAACATCGCAACTGGCGCTGGCTCTGGATAACTTGCTGCTCACCTCAACCGCTTTGGCTAAACAAGGCAGCGCCTGGCTGGTGAGCGGCGAAACCGGCCTGGGCAAAACTACTTTGATGTCGCACCTGGCCGAAATGGCCCGGCAGCGCGGCCTGACCGTGCTAGTGGGGCGCTGCCAGCCGCACGGCAAACACATCCCGCTCCTGCCCTGGACCGATATGTTGACCGGCTGGCTCGACCTCGACGAGCGCTACAACCCCGGTTTACAGCGAGTCCGCCTGGCCGAAGCATTAGACTCTCTCGGCCTGACAGCTTCAGAAAAAGTTCTGGCCAATCTGCTAGGACTGCCGGCGATGGACTCCCTGAAGGGCAGTGGTAGCAGTCCAGTGGCCGGCCAACCGGCCCCAACCACACCCCCCCCCTCTTTGTTGAGTCTGCTCAGCGCCAAAACTCAAGCCGACCCGCCGCCTCAGGCGACTCCTTCCTCCCTGCAAAACTTGTTACAAAGCCGTCTGGCCGAACCCCGCCGCCCCGAAAAAAGCATGTGGGCCAGGCTGGAGGAACGAGTCAGCGGGCCGCGCGCCCTGCTTGAATGGTTAAAAAAGCTGGCCGCGCGCGAGCCGGTGGTGGTCATTTTAGAAGATATTGATTGGCTGGACCACGACTCCACTGCCTTACTGCGCGCCTTGTTACGTCAAATTACCCACCTGCCTATTTTATTAGCCTTAACCGGACAGGAGACGTCGCCCGCTTTCACCCCCGTGACGCCGCTAGCGCTGGATAAATTGCCACCCGAAGTTTTGGTCGAGGTGGCCCAACGCACCCTGGGAGCGCGCCAACTGGACGCGGCACTGGCCGGTTGGATTTGCGGGCGAGCGGGTGGCAATCCTTTGTATGTGGTCGAACTGTGCGAGGCGCTTAGACAGGCTGATATGGTTCTGTTGGACCGGCAGAGCGGCGAAGCCCGCTGGACGGGCCGGGCGCCGGCCCTGCCGCTGTCGCTGCACGGGCTGCTGTTGGCTCGGCTGGACGAGTTACCCCTGCCGCACCAGGAGGTTCTGAAACGCGCTGCCGTGCTGGGCCAGGTTTTTGAGGTTGACAGCCTGGTAAAATTATGCCAGCCCCATCTGAGCGAAACAGAAGTTGGCGCGGCGCTTGAAACGGCGACTCAGGCTTTCTTTTTAAACGCTGTTCAGACCACCCGCTATCAATTTTGCCATCCCCTGCTGCAAGAGGCAATTTATACTACGCTGGGTTTTTCGCAGCGGCAGCGCTGGCACACCAAAATTGCCGACGGATTGGTTGAGAGCCAGCCGGAGGCGGAGCAAAATTTAGAGTTGATTGCTTATCATTACACCCAAGGTGCGGCCATCGAAAAAGCAGCCCGCTTTGGGCGTCGCGCCGGAGATAGAGCCAGAGAACGGGGCGCGTATGCCGGCGCGGCTGAGTATTATGCCGGCGTTCTGAACCTGGCTAATGCTCCCCTGGCTGAGCGAGCCGCCGCCGCCGAAGGTCGGGCGGATGTGCTGGCCCTCCAGGGCGACTACCGAGCCGCCGCGGCCGCCTATAGCCAGGCGATTGAATTGGGCAGTGTTGAGGCCCGTGGCAAGCAAGCTATTTTGACAGGCCAACTTGAGGGATTAGACCAAACTGAGTTTACCCCCACGTTGCAGGGGTGGGCCGAGGGCGCACGGGCCTGGCGGTTGGCGCAGCAAGGCCAGTCTGAGGCAGCCGTAAAGCTGGCTCAAGCTGCCCTAACCACCGCTGGGGAGATCGTCCAGCCTGCGCTTGAGACCTTGCTTCAAACATTAAAATCACAGGAGGCAATCGGGAATTATGAGGAGTGGCTGGCTCAATTTGCCCAAACGGCCTTGAGCCAACCTGTCCCGCCGGTAAGTCTGAGCCTGGCGAAAAACTAAAAATTAAATAATCATTTGCTTAAATGGGTAGATTGCGGTAGTCTTAATATTATCCACCAGAAAGACAGGCCAACGGCAATATTCTCTTCGCCTGCAATGCCGTGTCTTTGTTGAATCAATTTTTCTTTCGGCTTTTGTCTGTCTTATAACCACGCCTGATATTTCGACTACAGCAGTAAAGCTATCAAAATCAAACAAGGAGGCGAATATGGTTTGTCACCAGTGTGGCCAGACGGCCATGGGCGTTTGCAAGTTCTGTGGCCGGGGCGTTTGCGCCAATCACCACAGTCAAATGCCTGTTATTCTGGCCGTCTACGTGGGCCGCGCCCAAACCCCCAAAACCATTGTTGTAGCGGATGCGCTGTGGTGTGGCGTTTGTAAGCCGCAGCCGGAGCCTATTCCAATGCCGGAGATTTACTAATGGGACTATTTGATCGTTTGCAAGATGAACTTGACGCCCGTGGACGGCAAGAGGGTCTTTCGCCGATTGATCTGTTGGACTTACCCCCCGGCTTGGCCGCCATTGCCAAAAAAATTGTCCGCCGTAATGGGATGAGCCTGGCCGATATTGCCCAGGAGATGAACCAAACCCCCGAAGAAACTCAGACGGTTTTGGATGATCTGGTGGCAAAAGGGTTAGTCCGCCGGGTTGAAGTGAGCGGCGAAATTTGGTACAAAGCTTTCTTTGCCCGCAAAGCCGATAAAAAACTCTCAACCGGGGTCTGGTCGGCGTTGGATAATCTCCTGGAACAAGATAAAGGAGAGTAAAACATGTTTCAAAGCCGTGTTGACAAACCTGAGACAAACTAACAATGAAAAGGTAGCAAGGTAGCAAGTAGCAGAGTTATATAATTTCCCCGTCTGCCGTCTACCGTCTACCGTCTACTATTTTCTTAGGAGCTATTTATGTCTAAAATTATTTCTATCCACTCTTTCCGGGGTGGAACAGGCAAATCGAATACCACCGCTAACATTACCGCACTGTTGGCCGCCCAGGGTCTCAAGGTGGGCGTGATTGATACCGATATCCAATCGCCCGGCATTCACGTCCTGTTTGGGATGGAAGAAGACGATATGCGCCATTCTTTAAACGATTATCTATGGGGCAAATGCGCCATCGAGGAGACCGCCCATGATGTTACTGCCCGCCTCGGCAGCGCCATCAAAGGCCAAATCTACCTCATCCCCTCCAGCATCAAGGCCGGCGAGATTGCCCGTGTGCTGCGCGAAGGGTACGATGTGGGCCTGCTCAATGATGGCTTCCACGATTTGGTGGAAAATCTGAATCTCGATGTGCTGATGATTGACACCCACCCCGGCCTCAACGAGGAAACCCTGCTATCTATCGCCATCTCCGATGCCTTGGTCATCATCCTGCGGCCCGACCAGCAAGATTATCAGGGCACCGGCGTCACCGTCGAGGTGGCCCGTAAGCTGAATGTGCCGCGCCTGCTGCTGCTGGTCAATAAAGTGCCGGAGGTTTTCAACTTTGCCGACGTACAAAAACGGGTCGAAGAGACCTATAACAGCGAAGTTGCCGCCGTTCTGCCTCACTCCGACGAGATGATGGCCCTGGCCAGCGCCGGGATTTTTGCGCTGCGCTACCCGGAACACCGGGTTACGCAGTCTCTCAAACAAGTTGCCGCCAAGCTGATGGCTTAGACGACTTTATGGGAAGGCTGAGGCTAAGGCTAAGGCTACGCCCTTCGGCGCACCCGAAGGGGCGAGGCGCAGAACAAAGTCAACCTTTTTGTTCTGTTTAGCCTCAGCCTTAGCCTTTTTTGTGTCAGAGAACTGTAAGAGAATGGATAGACGCCCCAAAACCGGCTATGACTCGTTTATTCAGCAAACTGTTTAATATTCGCCCCGGCGAATGGCCCCGTTTGTTATACCTGTACCTCATCTTTTTTATCTATATCACCGGCGCAACCTGGGGTGAAACCATTGTTGAGGCAGCCTTTCTCCAGCAAGTGGGCGTAGAATATCTGCCCTGGGTCTTTGTCGCCGTAGCGGTGGCGTCTGTTCCGGTAACAGCCATTTACACCGCCTTTGCCGACCGCATTGCCAACACCAAAGTCGCCCTGGGGATTCTGGGCCTGGGGCTGCTGGGGGTGGTGGCCGGCCGCCTGCTACTGGCCGAAGGCATGGACCGCATCGCTTATCCGTTACTCTACCTGATTATGTTTGTCCCCCTGTCTGATATTTTCCTGGTTCACTGGTACACCCTCACCAACAGCTTTTACGATACCCAATCGGCCAAACGAATTGTGCCCATTTTGGCCACGGCCAGCCGCATCGGCGGGATTCTGGCCGGTTTGACCATGTTCCTGCTGAACCGCTGGCTGGACCCGGCCAATATTATTACCATCTGGTCAAGCGCCATCATCATCGTCATGGTGTTGATTGGGCTGATGCCCTATCTCTTTAAGGAGGATAAGGCCACCTTAGAGCAACCCGCCGAAATCAACCCTGGCAGTAAAGCCAAAAATCAGGGCCGCCCCTCCTACCTGGAGAATATCCGCGAGGGTTATCACTATGTCACCCAATCCCGCTTTTTGCTGTGGATGGCCGTTTCGACCCTGCTGTTGATGGTGCTCATCCCCTTCCTGGAATTTCGGACCAGCCAGATTTTGCTGGCCGAGTTAGGCACGGCCCAGGCCATCTCCAATTACACCGGCGCCCTCAACGGTGTAACCAATTTGATTGCCCTGCCCATCCAGCTCTTTTTGCTCAGCCGGATTATCGGCTGGATTGGCGTCGGCAATGCCAACCTTATTTTTCCCATCGGCAATTTAGCCATCAGCGGCGCGCTCACCTGGCGGCCCAGCCTGGTCACCGCCGCGCTGGCTTATTTCGACCGGAACGCTTTTCGTTCCACCTTTCGCAATCCGCCCGACAGCCTACTTTACAACGCCGTGCCGCTGCGGGTCAAAGGCCGGGCGCGAGCCTTTATCGGCGGCCTGGTTGCGCCGCTGGGTGGCCTCAGCGGTGGCCTCCTCTTGCTGTTGCCCTTTGCCTCGGCGGTTTGGTTCCTCTCCGCCGGGATTTTGCTGCTGTCGGTGGCTTATCTGGCCAGCACCCTGGTTATTCGCAAGCAGTACACCCGCGCTTTGATCCAGATGTTGGAGCAAGAGGACTTTTCCTTCTTATTATTGCAGGAAGCAACCCCCCTCACCGTAACCGACCCGGCCACCCTTAACAGCTTGCGCCAAAAAATGGAAGAAAGCACCAACCACGAATTTACCATTTTTATGGCCAAGCTCATCAGCCAGATTGGCGGCAGCGCGGCGATTTCTATCTTGAGTCAAGCGGCCAAAGCCGCAACCGACCCGCGCAGCCGGGCTGCTATTCTCGACGTGGTGGTGGCCGCCGATTATGTAGGCGAGCCGGTGCGCCAGCTCTACATTGATTTTCTGGAAGATGAAGATGGTCGAGTTCGCCAATCGGCCATTGCCGGGCTGGAAGAGTTAAGCGACTCGCAGGATAAACAATTTCTGGCCCTGACCGCCAAGTTGTTAACCGATCCCGATACCGAAGTCAGGGCCAGAATTTTGCCTACGCTGCTGCGCGCCAACGATCCCGAATATCAAATTTCGGCCATCCAAACCCTGGATGAATTTTTAAAGCATCAAGACCCCCATCTGCGGGCGCGAGGGGTGCGCGTGCTCAACCAAACCGGCGACCCGCGCTTTATCCATACCCTGCTTGACTGCCTGGCCGACGCCGCCGACGAAGTCCGCCTGGAAGCGGCCCTGGCCGTTGAAACTTACCTCTCTCAAAAAATACCGGCCCCCATTATCACCTTGGTTCTGGACAAAATGAACCGGCTGGCCCAGGACCCGGTTGAACGTATCCGCCAGGCCGCGCTGACCATTTTAGCCCGCATCCATAACCCCGCCGCCTACCAACTGATGCTGAATGCCCTGACCGACCCCAGTCCGCAGGTCAGGTCAACCGCCGTTGATGTGCTGGCCCACGCCGGCAAGGCGGTCATCCCAACCGTGCATCCGGCCCTAAATTCGGCCAACCCCCTGCTGCGCAAGATGGCAACGATGGCCCTGAGCCGCATCAACCAACGCGAATTTGGGCCGTTGGTCGAGGCCCACATCACCGGCAACCTGCTGGAAATCTATCGCAGCTACGGCCTGCTGACCGCGCTTGACCCTTGCAGCCAATTTCCCAGCGTGGGGATTTTGCAAAGCGCCATCCGCGAGCAAAATCAGCAACTTTTGGATGAAATTTTTTACCTACTCACCGCCATTCACGGCAAAGAAGCGGTTAAAATTGTGGCCGAGTCGTTTGAGAGCGAAACGGCCCGCACCCGCGCCAACGCCGCCGAGGCGCTCGAAGCCATGACCACCCCCCAAACGGCCAAATTGATGGCCCCTTTGTTTGAACCGGGGTTAATCCCGGCCCAGTTGTTACAGCTTAGCCACGAAACCTGGGAAATGACCCACCCCCAAACGGTAGAGGCTGTTAAACAACTGCTGACCAATCCCGATGACCCCTGGTTTCGGGCGGTGATGACGCTGGCCCTGGGCGAAATGGCTGCTACCTTCCTGCCGGAACGGCCCGCCGGACCTCCCCCCCGGATTCTCAAAATTCACGAAGTGGTCAATCAACGGGCGGCCGAGTTGGCCGACCCAACTGCAAATGAAGCAGCCAGTCCCACCGAACCCGCCCCGGAAGAACCAAAAGCAGCCCGCCCCCGCCGGGCCAATCCATTGGACCTCCTGGCCGCCGAGGAGCCGGCCCCACCGGCCCCGGAGCCACAGCCCATAGAGCGCCAGCGCCGCAGCCGGCCCGCCGATTTGTTCGGCGCATTGATCGGGTCAACCAACAGCGACAAACCTGACCAGCCCGCAGAAGCTAAACCCCGTCGCAGCCGGCCCGCCGACCTATTGGGAGCCATCATGGAGAAAGGCCAACCTCAACCTCCTCCCGAAGAACCTGCTGCCCCGGCCTCACCTACAAACAATGGTCTGCCCTTCAGCCTGGCCGAAATTGAAACCATGATTGAAACGGCCTTTGCCGACTCGCAAATAGATGTCCGCCTGGCTGCGCGGGCTGCCAAACGGATCATGGCCGGCTCGTACATTACCAGCGTCATTCAAGAGGAGGGACTCTTGCTTTCCGCCATCGAAAAAATTATCTTTTTGAAGGAAGTTCCCTTTTTCCAGGGGATGACCATTGACCAACTCAAAGTGCTGGCCAATGTCTGCGAAGAACAGCTTTTTGAAGAAGATGCCCGTATCTTCAATGCCGGCGACCCCGGCGGCGCGTTGTACGTGGTTGTCAGCGGGCGGGTAGGCATTGAGCAGGAAAAACGCAAAGGCTCTTTTGCCCGCCTGGCCACCATCGAGGCCCACTCCTATTTTGGCGAAATGAACTTGTTCGATAACAGTCCCCGCTCCGATGCGGCCATTGCTTTGCAAGATACCCTGACCCTGCGGTTGCGCCGTGAGCCGCTGATTGCCCTGGCCCGGCAGTACCCCGACCTGTCGCTGGAACTTATCAATGTACTCAGCCAGCGTTTGCGCGAAGCCAATGATCGCGTGGCCGATTTGACCCGCACCCGCCCGCGTGAACTGCACAAGCTGTTCGACAAGTTTGATTGAAGCCGCATGGATTGTATTCACCAGCTTTTTGAAGCGCAGGCCGCTCGAACCCCTGAAGCTATCGCGGTTATTTCGCCCAACGCTGCCCCTTTGACCTATGGGGATTTGAATCGCCGCGCCAACCAGTTGGCCCATCACCTGCAAAAACTGGGGGCCGGGCCGGAGAGACTCATCGGCCTTTGCCTCGAGCGCTCGCCGGAGATGATTATCGGGCTGTTGGCGGTGCTGAAAGCAGGCGCGGCTTATGTTCCCCTTGACCCTACCTATCCCCCTGACCGCCTGGCCTTCATGCTGGCCGATGCCCAGGTAAGCGTCCTTCTGACCCAGGAACAACTAAAATCAAGTCTCAGTGGATCCAATTTTACGAGGACGCGAAGCGGGCACGCCTACGTGCCGACTGCGAAGCGTGCCGCACGTGGGCGTGCCGGCCCCTCAAATTTGGATCTACTGAACCTGCCGGACAGCCAGGCCGCCGTCATCTGTCTTGATACGGATTGGGATATTATTACTCAACAAAGCGAAGATAATCCCGCCAGTTCGGTCACGCCGGCCAACCTGGCCTATGTCATGTATACCTCCGGCTCGACCGGCCAGCCCAAAGGGGTCATGATCGAGCATCACGCCCTGGCCCGCTACAGTGAGACCGCTCAGCTTCAATATCACCTGCAAGCCACCGACCGGGTGCTTCAATTTTCATCGGTCAGCTTCGATATCAGCGTTGAAGAAATATTCCCCACGTTGACCTGTGGGGCCACGCTGGTCTTACGCAGCGAAGCTATGCTGGCCTCGGCCTCCCTTTTTCTGCGCTTTTGCCAGGAACAGGCCATCAGCGTCGTGTCTCTGCCGACCGCCTTCTGGCACGAACTGGTTAGCGGGGTGGTCGGCGAGGGTTTGAGCCTGCCGCCCACGCTGCGCCTGGTCATTTTGGGTGGCGAGCGAGCGCAGCCGGAAAAGGTCGCCGCCTGGCGAAACCAGGTCGGGCCGCAAACCCAACTCTTCAATACCTACGGCCCCACCGAAGCCACCGTCGTCGCTACCCTTTACGAAATCCCGGCCGCTTTCTCCGGCCAGGAAGTCCCTATTGGGCGGCCTATTCGCCACAGTGAAGTTTACCTCTTAGATCAACAGTTCCAGCCCGTTCCCGCCGGCGACCCCGGCGAACTCTACCTCGGCGGCCCCAATCTGGCCCGAGGCTACTGGCGCCGGCCCGACCTGACCGCCGAGAGATTTGTCCCGAAGGATGAAATCGGAAGGATGAAGGATGAAGAAAACCTTTTCATCCCTCATCCTTCAGCCTTCATCCTTTACAAGACCGGCGATTTGGCCCGCGCTCTGCCCGACGGCGCCCTGGAGTTTGTGGGCCGGGTAGATGACCAGGTCAAAATTCGCGGCTTCCGCATTGAACCTAAAGAGATCGAGGCCACTCTACGCCGGCATCCGGCGGTACGCGAGAGCGTCGTCGTGGCCCACGAGGACTCGTTTGGACAGAAACGGCTGGCGGCTTATGTGGTCCAAAATCCCGCCTACCGGGGGTCGGCGGAGCAAATAGCCCAATGGCAGGTCCGTCAGGTGGAACAATGGCAGTCGCTCTATGACCAGCTCTACCACCAGGCTGCGCCCACCGAGGACTCGACCTTTAATATTGTCGGCTGGGAAAGCAGCTACACCGGCGGGCCAATTCCGGCGGAAGAGATGGCAGAGTGGCGCAACCAGACCGTCGAGCGAATTTTGGCCCTGCGCCCCCGGCGGGTGCTGGAAATCGGCTGCGGCACCGGCCTGCTGCTGCTGCGGATTGCGCCCCATTGTGACGACTATTTAGGCACAGACTTTTCGCCGGGGCCGCTGCGCGACCTGGAACAGCAGTTAGCCCAGCCGGGACGCGCCTTGCCTCAAGTAAGGCTGCAACAGCGCACGGCTGACGATTTCAGCGGGATCGAACCAGGCTCATTTGACCTGGTCATTCTCAACTCGGTGGTTCAATATTTCCCCCGTGTGGAATATCTGCTGGAGGTGCTGGCCGGGGCAGCCAAGGCAGTGGCGGCGGGCGGATTTATCTTTGTCGGCGATGTACGCAGCCTGCCTCTGGCCGAGCCATTTTATGCCTCAGTGCAACTGTATCAAGCGCCCGATGCGCTCCCGACAGCGCAGTTGCGACAGCGGGTGCAGCGTCACATGGCCCGTGAGGTCGAACTGTTGATTGACCCGGCCTTTTTTGAAGCTTTGTCCCACCCACTGCCCGCCATCAGCCGCGCCTACATTCAACTCAAACGAGGCCGCTATCACAACGAGCTGACCAAATTTCGCTACGATGTAACGCTTCATGTCGGTTCAACTTCGCCCGACTCAACCCAGGAGGGTGACTCGCCGCCGGAACTGGACTGGGAAACCGATGGTTTGACTCTGGCTGCTTTGGCCCAACACCTAGCCGAAACTCAGCCACCCTATCTAACTGTACGCCGTGTGCCCAACGCCCGCCTCCTGGCCGACCTCCAAACCGTGACCTTGCTGCGCCAGACCAATGGCCCAGCCACTACGGGTGAAATTCGCCGGCTCATCCGGGCCATCCCGCCGCAAACCGGCCTCGAGCCGGAAAAAGTATGGTCTCTGGCCGCTGAGTTGGACTACCAGGCCGACATCATTCCCTCTGTCTCTGGCACAGCAGATCGTTTCGATGTGACCCTTTACCAAAACAATCCGGCGTTTACCTTTCCTCCTATTTCTTCGCCTCTTCGCCTCCCTTCTCCTCGCCTCACCTCCCCTCGCCCCTGGTCTACTTACACCAACAACCCGCTGCAAATCAAATTCAACCGCGAATTGGTCCCGGAGCTGCGGCATCATCTCAAAGCGAGTTTGCCCGACTACATGATCCCTTCAGCTTTTGTGCTGCTGGACAAACTGCCTCTGACCGCCAACGGCAAACTCGACCGCCGCGCCCTGCCCGAGCCAGAGCCAACCCGGCCCGAATTGGCTGACTCTTACGCCGAGCCGCGCAGCCCACTGGAAGAACTGCTGGTCAAACTCTGGGCTGAGGCGCTGCGGGTTCAACGGGTGGGGATTTACGATAACTTTTTCGAGGTGGGCGGCCATTCGCTTATGGCGACTCGGCTCATCTCAGCCATCCAGGCCCGGTTGCAGGTCGAACTGCCCCTGCGCAGCCTGTTTGAAGCGCCCACCATCGCCAGGCAAGCGGAATTGCTAACCGCGATGCTGGCCGAAGCCGGGCGCGAATTTGGGCCGGAAGAGGCGGCCAAAGCTCTGCCGGAACAGCAGCCAATCATCCCCGGCGAGCGTGGCAGCCATCCCCCCCTTTCCTTTGCCCAGCAGCGGCTCTGGTTTCTGGATCAGTTGGAACCCGGCAGCAGCGCCTACAATATTCCCCTCGTCTTTCGATTAAGCGGCCCGCTCGACCGGAACGCCCTGGAGCAAAGCCTGGCCGAGATTATCCGCCGCCACGAAATTTTGCGGACCACCTTTGCCGCCGTTGAGGGTGAACCCTATCAAGTCATCCATCCGGCGGCAGAAGTTGATTTCAGCTTGTCCATAGTAGATTTCACCAACAGTCAACCTGTTGCTGTAGCCCCCCCCCTCTCAGAGGATATTCTCTCATTTTTACGGGGTGAAGCTCGCCGGCCTTTCAATTTGGCGCAAGGCCCCCTCCTGCGGGCCAAGCTGCTACGCCGGGCAGAAACGGAGCATATTCTCCTGCTGACCTTCCACCACATTATCTATGATGGCTGGTCGGAAGGCGTTTTCTTCCGCGAGCTGGCGGCGCTTTATGCGGCTTTTGTTCAGCAGCAGCCCTCTCCCCTGGCTGAACTATCGCTGCAATATGCCGATTTTGCGGCCTGGCAGCGTCAATGGCTGCAAGGAGCAGCCCTGGCCCGGCAACTTTCCTATTGGACTCAGCAGTTGGCCGGTGCGCCCCCGGTGATAGACCTGCCCACCGACCATCCTCACCCACCGGCGCAAAATTTTGACGGGGCGCGTCATATTTTCACCTTACCCGCTTCGCTGTCCGAAGCGATTACGACATTGAGCCAGCAGGCCGGAGCCACACCCTTTATGACCCTCCTGGCCGCCTTTAAAGTGCTACTCTATCACTACACCCGGCAGGATGACCTGGTGGTGGGCACGCCGATTGCTAACCGCACCCGACCGGAAATCGAAGGGTTGATTGGCTTTTTTGTCAATACTCTGGTGCTGCGCACGCGGCTGTCGGGCAATCTGACATTCCGTGAATTGCTGGGCCGGGTCCGTGAAACCGCGTTGGGGGCGTATGCTCATCAGGACCTACCCTTTGAAAAGCTGGTCGAGAAGCTTCAGCCCCGGCGCGACCCCAGCCGCATGCCCCTCTTTCAGGTGATGTTTGTTCTACAGAATGCCTCAGCGGAAAAATTGACTTTAGCCGGCTTGGCCACCACACCTTTAGAGCTTGATTTTGGCGCCGTCCGCCACGATTTAAAATTGGAACTAATAGAAACAGAGGCCGGATTGACCGGCAATTTTGAATACAAAATAGGCTTGTTTGAGCCAGACACCATCCGTCACATGAGCGAACAATTCACAGCCCTCCTATCAAAGCTGGTGGCTCAACCGGAGGCCAGGCTAAATGAGTTGGTCGAGATGCTGCGCCAGGCCGACCAACAGTTGCAGCGGGAAAAAGAGGCGGATTTAAGCCAGCTAAGTCTGCTCAAATTAAAACAGGCCAAACGCAAACCCATTCAGATTTTGTCCCAAACCGAGGCTTAAAGGTGAGGTAGGTCTGATGGGTAGTATCTTTTTCCAGAATTTTAAGGTACAATAAAAAGAGTCTGGTCTCAAATTACTTAGCCAGGCGCAACCCACCCAGGATAACATTCAATCAGAGATGCCAAAAGAAGTGATTGAGGGTTTTCGACTCTCGCCCCAACAAAAACACTTGTGGTTCGTCCAGCAAGCAGGTCAGCCGCAGCTTTATCGCGCTCAGGCGATGCTGCGCGTTGAAGGTCCTGTCAAACCGGCGGTGTTAACAGCGGCCTTGCAGAATGTCCTCAACCGGCACGAAATCCTGCGGACCACATTTCACCAGCCGGCCGGTTTAGATATCCCCTTGCAGGTTGTGCGAGATGACATATCCCTTTCGGTTCAACATTATAACTGGCAAGATGAACCCCTTTCAACCCAGGCCGCCCGCCTTCAGACCTTATGGGACGACTTCGGCCAACAGCCTTTTGACCTGGCCCGGGGACCGCTATGGCGCGTTGCCTGGGTGACGCTGAACGCCACCCACCATATCCTTGTCATGAGTTTGCCGGCGTTGTGCGCCGACGCTGCAACTTTAGCTAACTTAATACACGAAATCAGTCAGGCTTATGCCGCCGGTCTGCGCGGCGGTTTTATAGCCGGCGAACCGCTGCAATACGCCGACCTGGCCGAATGGCAAAACGAACTCCTGGAGTCGGCTGAAATGGCTGCGGGCCAGGATTTCTGGCGCAAACAAGCCTGGACCGACGGACTCAATCTGAAATTGCCGTTTGAATATCCGGCTGCCTCTGCCTTTGTCCCCCAGAAAGTCTCGCTCAGATTGAAGCCGGAGGTGGTCGAGCAGCTTGAAACTGTAGCCCGAAGGTATGCTGTCACCGCGGGGGCTGTCTGGCAAAGTTGCTGGCACATTCTTCTGTGGCGGTACAGCGGCCAGTCCGAGATACTGGTTGGTCTCGCCGGGGATGGCCGCACCCACAACGAATTGAAAGCAGCGTTGGGGCCACTGACCCGCTATGTGCCTGTTTCCACCACCCTGGAAGAGAGCATGCCCTTTGCCGAGTTGCTGGTCCAACTCAACGGAGCTGTACAGACGGTTTACCGGTGGCAGGACTTTTTCCAGTGGGAGCAAACGGGAAAGCCAGAGCCAGGGTTTTTACCGTTCAGCCTTGAGGTCGCTCCCCGCCCCGCCCCGGTGACAGCAGGCGAAGTAACATTTACGATGGAACGGCAAGATGTCTGCCTGGACCGCTTCAAGGCCAAACTGGTGGTGATACCAGGCAGCGATGGAACGACGGCAGAGCTGCATTACGACACCAATTTATTCCAGCGGCCAGATATGGAACGGCTGGCCGGTCAACTGGGCGAACTATTAGCCAGCGCCCTGGCTCAACCTGAGGCGGCGATAGGCAGGTTAAACCTGCTCACCCCCGCCGAGCGGCAGCAACTCCTGGTTGAATTTAATTGCACCGAAACCGATTTTTCCGATGACCGCTGTATTCACCAGCTTTTTGAAGCCCAGGCCGCGCGCGTTCCCGACCACACGGCAGTGGTGTTTGAAGGCCAGGAGCTAACCTACGCCGAGTTGAACCGGAAGGCCAATCAGTTGGCCCATTACCTGCAAACGTTGGGCGTCGGCCCCGATACCCTGGTGGCTATTTTTGTCGAGCGGTCGCTGGATATGATTGTTGGCATGCTGGGCATTCTCAAGGCCGGAGGGGCTTATGTGCCGTTTGACCCAACCCTGCCCAAAGAACGCCTGGCCTTTCTGCTCAAAGATACCCAGGTCCCGGTGCTGCTCACCCAGAGCCGCTTGCTAAACCACCTGCCCGACCTGCCGCCGCAGCTTCGGCTTATTTCGCTGGATACCGATTGGACCCAAATGGCGCAGCAGCCGGAGGGTAATCCGCTCAGCGCGGTGCAAAGCCATCATCTGGTCTATGCGCTTTTTACCTCCGGCTCGACCGGCCAGCCCAAAGGGGTGATGGTGGAGCATCGCCACCTGCTCAATTACATCCACAGCATCACCGCCCGGCTGGAGCTGCCGGCTGAGGCTAATTATGCCACCGTTTCCACCTTTGCCGCCGATTTGGGCAATACGGTTATTTTTCCGGCCCTGTGCGGGGGCGGCTGCCTGCACATTATCACCCACGAACGGGCCACCGACCCCGACGCGCTGGCAGCTTATTTTCATCGTTATCAGATTGACTGCCTTAAATTGGTTCCCTCGCACCTGGCGGCTCTTTTTGCTTCCACCCGGCCCGAACAAATCATGCCTCGCCAGCGGTTGATTTTGGGCGGCGAAACCAGCCATTGGGATTTGGTGAAAAGAGCTTCTGCCCTGGCCCCGGATTGCCGCATCTTCAATCATTACGGCCCCACGGAAACAACCGTCGGCGTGCTAACTTACCCGGTTTCCCAGGCTTTAGCCGGTGAGGCAGCTTACCCCACCCCGCCAACCGTGCCCCTGGGCCGGCCCATTGCCAATACCCAAATTTATATTTTGGATGCAGCCCGGCAGCCTGTCCCCCTCTGGGTTCCCGGCGAAGTTTACATCGGAGGCGCGGGCGTGGCCCGTGGCTATCTCAATCGCCCGGAGTTGACGGCGGAGAGATTTGTTACCAACCCCTTTGTAAAAGAGCAGGGGCGCAGAGGAGCAGAGGAGCAGAGGAGCGGAGGAGATTTTTCACCCCTGCTCCCCCGCCCCCCCGCCCCCTCGCGGCTTTACAAGACTGGCGATTTGGCCCGCTATCTGCCGGATGGAACCATTGAGTTTTTGGGGCGGATTGACAACCAGGTAAAAATTCGCGGCTTTCGCATCGAGTTAGGCGAGATCGAGGCGCTTTTGGGCCAGCATCCGGGTGTTAAAGGAACGGTGGTGATGGCCCGCGAGGATCACCCCGGCGACAAGCGGCTGGTGGCTTATCTGATCCCTACCCCCGGCCACAGCCCCACCAGCACCGAACTACGGGCCTTTTTGAAGGAAAAACTGCCCGAACCAATGCTGCCCACCGCCTTTGTGCTGCTGGAAAAACTGCCCCTGACCTCCAACGGCAAAATAAACCGCCGCGCCCTGCCCCTGCCCGATACAGCGCACTTGGCTTTTGAAGAGACCTATCTGGCGCCACGCAACGACATCGAGGAAGCGCTGGCTGAGTTATGGGCCAACATGCTGGGCTTGGAGCGAGTCGGCGTGCGTGATAACTTTTTTGACCTGGGCGGTCACTCGCTGCTGGCGGTGCGGCTCATCGCTCAGATTCAGCGCTGGTTTGGCCGCGACATTCCCCTGGCCACGCTCTTTCAGGAGGGCACGATTGAACGTCTGGCGGCTGCGCTAAGCCGGCAAGGGGATGCGCTGTCCCAATCGCCGCTGGTTAAAATTCAAGCCGGCGATGCCGCCAAACAGCCTTTTTTCTGCGTCCATCCCGCCGATGGGACTGTATTAACCTACATCGCGCTGGCTCGCTATCTGGGCGAGAACCAGCCCTTTTATGGCTTGCAGGTAGCTCACCTCGATGAAGGGGAACCTCCCGAAACCCGCCTCAAAAAAATGGCTGCGGAATACCTGGCCGCCGTACGCGCCGTCCAGCCGGAAGGCCCCTATTGGTTGGGCGGCTGGTCCATGGGCGGCATTGTGGCTTTTGAAATGGCGCAACAGTTGCAGCGCCAGGGCCAGTCCGTGGCCCTGCTGGCCCTGCTGGATAGCTGGACGCCCGACTCGGACCCGCGCTACCCGGCCGGACACCACCTACTCGCGGAACCTCAACCGGTGGGGGCTGAACTTGAAACCCAACTACTGATAGATTTTCTGCGGCATCTGCGCAGCCGCTACGCCAAAGAGCTACCACCCCTGCCCGACGATTTCCGCCGGCTTGGCCCCCACGAGAAACTGCCCTACATTTTAGAACACGCCCAGATGTTGGAACGGGTCTTTCCAGAAGGAGAGCTGGCCCAACTGCACCGGCTGCTCCAGGTATTTAAGTCCAACGTCCAGGCCATGTCGAGCTATGTGCCGCAGGTGTATCAGGGCCGGATTGTCCTATTCCAGGCCAGCGAGTGGTTTGCCGCCGCCCAGCATCCCCATGGACAGATGCCTGATTCGGCGATGGACTGGCAGCGGCTTTCAACCGAACCACTAGTCGTCCGGCCTGTGCCGGGCGACCACTACACCATGCTGGCCGAACCGAATATCCAGGTTTTGGCCGAGCAGTTAAAAATTTGTCTGAATGAAGCTGAGTTGATAAAACAGTAATCAGTGAACAGGGGTCAGTCATCAGTAAACTGATAACTGATTACTGCTAACTGATTACTGCTTTCGGAGTTGCCAAATGAGTCAAGATAGCGAAGACACCACCCTTTATCAAGTTGTGGTCAACCACGAAGAGCAGTACTCCATCTGGCCGGCGGGGCGAGAACTGCCCCTGGGCTGGCGCGAGGCCGGCAAAAGCGGTTCCAAAGAAGAATGTCTGGCCTATATCAAGGAAGTTTGGACCGACATGCGACCGCTGAGCTTGCGTAAAAAAATGGAGGAGCAAGCTGGTAACAGTTGAACAGCCCTGGTTGACCCCGCCCGCAAACTTGGTGCTTGCCCCCGATGAGATTCACGTGTGGCGGGCAGCGCTCGATCAACCGGCGGCCCAGGTAGCACAATTCGCCAGGCTGCTGGCCTCTGATGAACAACTGCGGGCCAATCGTTTTCACTTTGAGCGGGACCAGCAGCGCTTTATCGTCGGACGCGGTATTCTACGCACCATTTTGGGCCGTTATTTAGGCTGTGACGGGAGTGAGTTTCAGTTTAGCTATGGCGCACGGGGCAAGCCAGCTTTAACAAACCCCATCGCCGAGCCTCCGCTTTATTTCAACCCGGCTCACTCCGGCGGATTAATGGTAATAGTGTTAGCCTCCAATCAGGAACTTGGGGTTGATGTGGAGCAAATCCGGCCCATAGCCGATATGGAGCAAATTGTTCAGCGATTTTTTGCCCCGTCAGAGCAAGCCGCCCTGCTGGGGCTGCCGGTAGAGCAGCGGCAAGAAGCTTTTTTCAACGGCTGGACGCGCAAAGAGGCCTATCTCAAGGCCCTCGGCGACGGGTTGGCCCGGCCGTTAGACCAATTTTGTGTATCCCTAGTCCCCGGCGAACCAGCCCGGCTGTTGAGCATCCGCGAAGATGAAGCCGATGCTTCACACTGGTTCCTGAGGTCGTTTCATCCGGCCCCCGGATATGTGGCCGCCGTAGCGGTGAGGGGGCATGCGTGGCGCTTTAACTACTGGGATTGGACCTAAACCAGCGCCTGAGGAGAAGAAGATATGTTCAAACACGGCTATAAAAACTTTGAGGGCAAGACCAACCTTACCTCCGTTGGTCTTATGGCGATTTTGTTGATAATGGCAGCATTTTTGGCCGCCTGTAATGCTGAATCACTGACCTATCAACAGACCACGCCGACCTCGACCCCTGTAGAACCAACCTCTACGGCCGAACCAACCGGGCGCGGCTCTGGCGAAACGCTGAAATTACTTTACTGGCAAGCGCCCAGTACGCTCAACCCTCACCTCACCTCGGCCTCGCAGGATTGGGGCGCCAGCCGGATTACCTATGAACCGCTGGCCTCTTTCGACAAAGAGGGCAACTTGGTTCCCTTCCTGGCCGCAGAAATTCCCAGTTTAGACAACGGCGACCTGGCCGGAGACGGCAAATCTGTAACCTGGAAATTAAAGCAGGATGTCAAGTGGTCCGACGGCGAACCTTTCACCGCCGATGATGTTTTGTTTACCTACCAGTTTATTTCTAACCCCGCTGTGGGGGCCAGTTCGGCCGGGGTTTACCGCACGGTTTCCAGTGTGGAAGTTGTTGACGATTACACCGTCAGAGTTAATTTTAGCGATGTCAACCCGGCCTGGTCTTTGCCCTTTGTTGGCCCCACCGGCATGATTATCCCCCGCCATATTTTTGAAGACTACAACGGCCCTAACGCCGCGGAAGCGCCGGCCAACATTCTCCCGGTTGGGACCGGGCCGTACCGGGTGCTGCCACCAGGCATTAAAATTCAAGAAGTGCTGTTTCTGGGCAATGAATTGGTTGATACCAATAAAATAGTTTTTGAACCGAACCCATTCTTCCGCGAGACCGATAAACCTTTCTTTAGCCGGGTTGAACTGCGGGGCGGCGGTACGGTTAAAGAAGCGGCCCGCCTGGCCCTGCAAACCGGCGAGGTAGATTTTG
Source organism: Anaerolineales bacterium (assembly GCA_015075405.1). GTDB lineage: Bacteria > Chloroflexota > Anaerolineae > 4572-78 > J111 > DSQQ01. The sequence goes on along the minus strand of JABTUK010000004.1, from coordinate 1,306,674 downwards.
CCTGGAATTTGCAGGTGGACGCCGCTACGCTGAGCGAACTGGAGGCTGAGGGCCAGGGCCAGGCCATCCCCGTACCGCAGTCTTTTGTCGAACGAATTTATTTTAACTTTACCGACCCCAACCGCATTGCCCCTAACGGCGAGCGCGCCAGCCTCGATTTCCCTCATCCTTTTTTCAGCGATATAAAAGTGCGCCAGGCCTTTGCCTACGCCATTGACCGGGAAACGATTGCCGCCCTCTATGGTTCGGCGTTTCAGCCGACCAGCAATATTCTGGTTTCGCCGGCCAAGTATGACTCCCCGAATACGTCATTTGAATTTAACCTGGAGAAAGCTGCGGCCCTGCTGGATGAAGCCGGCTGGATTGACACCAATAACAACGGTGTGCGCGATAAAGACGGCAAAGAAATGGAGGTTCTCTTTCAAACCTCGGCCAATCCCTTGCGCCAGGAAACCCAAAGAATCATCCAGCGAGCGTTGCGGTCTATCAAGGTTGACGTCGAAATCAAAGTGATTGACTCGGGCAGCTTTTTTGACAGCGACCCTAACAATCCCAACACCGCCTACCACTTCTATGCCGACCTGCAAATGTACAACGACGGCAACCCTAACCCCGATCCCGGCTCTTATATGGAGTATTTGACTACGGACCAAATCCCTCAAAAGCACAACAATTGGACCGGGGAAAACGTGGGGCGCTGGCAAAACCCGGAATACGATGCCCTGTACCGGCAATCCACTACCGAAATTGACCCCGACAAGCGCACCCGGCTCTTCATCCAAATGAACGACAAAATTATTGAGGATGTCGCCATTATTCCGCTGGTTCACCGGGCCAGGGTTATTGGGGTCAATCCAGCCCTCAGCGGGGTAGATCCCACCCCGTGGGACGCTGAGTTATGGAATATCAAAGATTGGAGGCTCGTCTCGAAATGACCGTTTCTAACCCTTCTTTACCCAACACTGCCGACGCCGAGACCCGCAGCCCGCTTGCGCGCTTTATCAACAGTTTGCCCGGCGCCAGGTTTATCAAAAATTTGAGGATTGGGGCCAGGTTGTTGATCGGCTTTGGCATTCTGGTTGTTATCACCTTGCTGGGGGTGGTGGTGAGTTATTCCGGCAGCAGCCGGGCCACCACCAGCATCGAGAATACGGTTCAATTCCGGGCGCCGGTAGCCTTGGCTGCCTCGGCTGCCCAGGCCGACTTGCTGCGCATGATTGGCGATGTGCGCGGCTATCTGGCCCTGGGTGATCAGGATTTTCGGACCAGCTACCTCGACTCCAGGCAGGACTTTGAGGCCGATTTGAGCGAGTTAACCCGGCTCTCCACCAACTTGGACGAGGCTGACCGTAATCGGTTCAACCAGCTCAAATCTATTTATGACCAATGGGCCGACTCGCCGGAGCAGCTTTTTGAACTACGTGACGACCAGTTAGAGCGAGAACCGGCTTACAAACTGCTGGCCACCGAAGGCGTCAAGAAAGCCGGCGCTGTGCTAATTGGTGTGCAAACCCTCATCGAAACGCAGGCCCAGCGGGAAGCTTCGACCAACAATCAAGAACTGCTCAAAGATATGGCTAATTTTCAAGGCTCGTTTGCAGCCCAACTTTCCGGCTTGCGCGGCTATGTGACCACTCGCAACCGGATTTTCCGGGGTGAATACGAAGCCAACTTTGATATCAACCAGATTGCCTGGGACCGTCTGACCGACAACAAAGCCCAATTAACCCCCGACCAGCAAGTAATTTTTGCCGAGATTGCCCAAAATCGAGAAGATTTTCTGCAACTGCCCGACCGAATTTTTGAAATTCTGGAAGGACCGCGCTGGCGCGAAGACCTCTATCTGTTCCGCACCGAAACCATCCCGGCCACCGAAACCATGCAGCGGTTGCTGACCGAAATTACCGAAAATCAGCAGGATCGGCTGGTGAGCGAATTGGATGCCGGCCGGAAAGGGCTGCTCAACGCCAACCAGCAAACCCTGATTGGCGGCATAGCCTCGCTGGTCTTTGGGGCGCTGCTGGCCTACATCTTCCGCGAAAATATCGCCGGGCCGGTGCGCCGGCTCACCCGTGTGGCCGAACGCATTAGAGGCGGCGACCTCGAAGCCCAGGCGCGGGTCGAGTCGAGCGATGAAATCGGCATTCTGGCCGGCGCCTTCAATAGTATGACCGGTCAACTCCGCCAGACTTTATGGCAAGTACGCAAGGAGAAAAAACGGGCGGATGACCTGCTGAATGTGGTCATCCCCATCGGCGTCGAGTTAGCTTCGGAAAAGAACTTTAACCGGCTCCTGGAAAATATGCTTCTGGAAGCCAAAAAGTTCTGCCACGCCGACGCCGGCATCGTTTATCTCAAAGATGGCGACCGCTTGAAGTTTGTGATTGTGCGCAATGACTCGTTGAAAATTGCCATGGGCGGTACCGTAGATAAAGATATTACTTTCTCCCGGCTGCCCATGACCCTCCCGGTCTACGACGACCAGACCACCCCCGGCGCGGCGCACCAGAGTGTGGCCGCTCACGCCGCGCTGATTGGGCAGACCCTCAACATTGCTGATGCTTACCAACCCGATATTCTGACCATGTACGGCCCCGGCGTTTTTGATGAAAAGACAGACTATCGCTCCATTTCCTACCTGACCATCCCGCTCAAAAACAGCCAGAGTGAAGTGCGCGGCGTGCTCCAACTGATCAATGCCCAGGACCCAGAAAGCAATCAAATCATCCCCTTTGATTTGAATTTGCAGCAGATGATGGAATCCTACTCATCCCTGGCTGTGGCTGCCCTGGAAGCCTACATCCGGGAACAGAGCCTGAAACAGGAGATTCAACAACTGCGGATCGAAATTGATGAGGTCAAGCGCCAGAAGCAGGTCAGCGAAATTGTAGATAGCGACTTCTTCCAGGATTTGCAGGCCAAAGCGCGCACCATTCGCAGCCGCCGCAGCGGTGGTACGCCCCCCCCTGACTCCCCGGCCCCCGACGATAAGGCCAGTTCGTAAGGCAGTTAACCAAAATCAGGTCATTCCTATTCTTGGGGAGCAGCGATTATGTCAAAAATTGTTTCGATCCACTCCTTTCGGCGGGGAACCGGCAAATCTATCATGACGGCCAACATCGCTGCGCTCCTGGCAGCCGAAGGAAAACGGGTGGTTGTCCTCGACACCAATCTTGAGTCGCCCAGTCTGCATATTTTGTTTCACCTTGACGAAAACGAAATCACCCACTCGCTCAACGAATATCTGTGGGGCCAGTGTACTATTAATCAAATCATTTACGATGTCACCCCTCGCCTGGGCGGAAGCGTCAGCGGGCAAGTTCTGCTCATTCCCGCCAGCAGCAACCTTAACCATATCAAACGTATCGTCCACGAGGGCTATGACGCCGGTATTTTGAACTATGGTTGTTACGAATTGGTGGACAAATTGGGTACGGACGCGCTTCTGCTCGATACCCACGCCGGCCTGAATGCCGAAACGCTGGCCTCGATCTCCATCGCCCAAACGATGGCGATTATCCTGCGCCTGGATAAACAAGACTATCAAGGTACCAGCGTAATGGTTGACCTGGCTAATAAAATTGACATGCCGCCGCAGCGGCTGGTGGTGGCCAATGAAGTGCCGGCCGACTACAACTTCCCCTCGGTCAAGGTCGCCCTCGAAAAGACCTTTGGCTGTGAAGTTATTGCGGTGTTACCTCACTCCGAAGAGCTGATGGCCCTGGCCAGCGCCCACATTTTTACCCTGCGCTACCCCGATCACCCGCTGACCACCGCGCTCAAAGGATTGGCCGCTCGTTTGATAGCTTAAGACAAATTATCTATAGGTGGTAACTGTTCAGGCATGTCATTTCGACTGAAGGGAGAAATCCCTAATGTCTATATAGCGCCTTGGGGATTTCTCGGCCTATGGCCTCGAAATGACATGAGGGCTGAGCAGTTACTATAGGTGTAAAGATGCCCATTAATCCCAATATTTTTCGAGAGTTTAGTATTCGCGGCATTGCCGACAGCGACCTGGCCGATGACGTTGTGGTTGCCATCGGCCAGGCCACCGGCGCTTTCTTCAAACAGGAAGGCAGCGAAAAAATTGTAGTGGGCCGGGATGCCCGCCTCAGTTCCCCCCGGATCAGCCGAGGACTAGTCGAAGGCTTGCTACAAGCAGGACTGCATGTGATGGACGTGGGCCAGGCGCCCACCCCGGCGCATAATTTTGCCACCGACTTTTATGGGGCCGGCGGCGGGGTGATGGTCACTGCCAGCCATAACCCGCCCGAACACAACGGCCTCAAGCTGCGCAACCGGGATCGCACCCTGTACGACCACGAAATCCAGGAAATTTACCGCCTGGCTGTGAATAGACCCGAAGGGTTTGGCAAACCCTTCGGGTCTGTAGAGCAGGTTGATATTTTGCCCGTTTACCTGGAACGCCTCAGAGCGCAGGCCCAACAAACCTTTGAGGTCTTAAAGACCTCAAAGGTTTTGAAAATCGTCGTAGACGGCGGCAACGGGGCCAATGGGCTGATCGTCGCCGGGCTGCTGCGCGAGTTGGGCTGCCAGGTGAGCGAACTTTACTGCGAGCCGGACGGCCGCTTTCCCCACCGCAGCCCCGACCCGACGGCCTCCGGCGCGCTGGCCGATCTATCGGCGCAGGTGTTGGCCGAAGGGGCCGATTTGGGCCTTGCCTACGACGGCGACGGCGACCGGGTGGTATTGGTTGACGACCGAGGCGACATCTACTTGGGCGATATTATCCTGATGCTGTTGGCTCGCCAAGCTGCTCAACAAGGCCCCTTCAAAGTAGTTCACGATGTTTCTACCACCAAAGCCCTGGCTGATGATATTGTGGCTCACGGGGGGCAGTCCTATCCTGTGCCGGTAGGCTACGCTTTTGTGCATGATAAGATGCGGGAAGTAGGGGCTACGCTGGGCGGCGAGACAGCCGGGCACATTTTTTGTCTGGACGACGAATTTCGCTTTGACGATGCGCTACTAGCCAGTGTTAAACTGCTCAATTACATCTCTGCCAGCAACCAATCGGTTTCCAGCCTTATTGACGACTTACCCCGCTATCACACCTCGCCTAACTATCGTATTTTCTGCCCAGATCACCTTAAAGCCCAAGTTATCCAGAGCCTTATTAACCGCTTACAAGTCACCCATTCAGTTGATACAATGGATGGGGCCAAAATCATATTTGAACATGGGTGGGGCTTAATCCGGCCATCGAATACCCAACCTGCGCTCACCTTTCGGGCTGAAGGTGAAAGCGCCGCAGAAATGGAGCGGATCAAAACGGAATTGTCGCTGCTGTTAAAAAATGAGTTAACCAAATTAGGGGTAGAAAATGGTCGCGCTTAAGGCATCACAGGCTAACTGGGGCGGGTCAACTCTCAAAGTCACCAGGAGCCTGCCATGACAATATCTCCTCCTTTGGCTGTAATCATCCTGGCTGCCGGTAAAGGCACACGGATGAAGTCCGATTTGCCAAAAGTGTTGCACCGTTTGAAGGGGCAGCCTTTGATTGAGCATGTGCTTCAAACCGCACGCCAACTTAACCCCACTCAAATCGTATTGGTTGTCGGCCACCAAGCCGGTTTGGTTCAGCAAAGTGTCGGCAACCGTGTTCTTTACGCCGAACAGCGGGTGCAGTTAGGCACCGGGCATGCCGTTGCCCAGGCAGAGACTCTCTTAAGCGATCATCATGGCAATATCTTGATTCTATACGGCGACATGCCCCTGCTTACCCCATCAACTTTGCGCCAGTTGATTGATTTGCAAGCCAGCAACTCTGGTCCCTTGACCATGCTCACCGTTATTGCTGAGGAGCCTCGCGGTTTTGGCCGGATCGTCCGCGATGAAAAAGGGGCTGTTATTGCCATTGTGGAGGAAGCCGATTGCGCCCCGGCGCAATTAGCGATCAAGGAGCTAAATGTAGGGGTCTACTGCATTCAGGCCGATTGGCTGTGGCCTAACCTGGCCAAAATTGAGGCAAGCCCTAAAGGGGAATATTATCTAACGGACTTGGTGGCTATGGCCGTTCAGCAAGGACATCAGATCAAAGCTGTGACCACGACCGATCTGGTCGAAACGCTGGGTATCAACACCGAAGCGCACCTGGCCGAAGCCGAGGCCGCGCTGCAATCACGAGGCGTCCGGGATAGTAAAAAGTCGTTGAACCAATGAATTGTATCAAGTTAATTTCAGCAAATCACAATTTTAGAGGACGCGAAGCGGGCACGCCTACGTGCCGAACGGAGCCGCACGTGGGCGTGCTGGCTCCTCAATTCGTGATTTACTGAATTTGAACCAACCCCTATTTTCGCACCACTTTTTCCGTTTGTTGGCGGAGCTTGATGATACTGTCGGCGGGGTAATAGCCACTCCTGAGCGATGTAAGCGCGTAAATCAGCGTTCTTGGCCCCACGATGCAGCCCGGATTAGTCACCGTGTTGCACCCAGTCTGGACCTCATCACCCAGGATGGCGCCCAGCTTGCTCAAGCCGGTATCAACCTCTTTCCCGTCAACACGAATCCGTATCGTAGGTCGTTTCAAGGTAACAGGGTCCTTGGCTGAAAACATGGGCATATTGGCCAGGCGAGTTCCAGCGCCCAGATTAACCTGATTACCCAGAATACTATCGCCGACATAGGCAAAATGAGGCGCATGGGCATTGTTCAGGAAAATGGTGTTTTTTACTTCTGAGGCATGCCCCACAATGGCCTTGTTTCCCAAAATAACATTACCCCGAATATAAGCGCCCTGCCTGATCTCACAGTTCTCCCCAATAATCGTTGGCCCATAAATGAGCGTTCCCGGTTCTATCACTGTGCCCGGACCGATATAAACTTCACCCTCGATGAACACCCCCGGAGGAACATCTCTATTGATGGCAGGGGCATATCCTTTAGCAAACTGCTCCTTGATATAATTTTCTATTTTCGAGAGCGCCTGCCAGGCAAATTCGCAGGTAGAAAAAATTTCCTGGTGGGCAAACCCAGAAAGATCAAACAGGTCTTTAGGACTTAACATTTTATTCTGCCTCCAACCTTTGATGGTCTAAGTAAACGTCCAGAATTTACTTCCCGTTTTGAGTTCCTACCCACAGGGGGCCTTCGGCTCTGAGTTCCCTTAGTTCCCTGGGAACTTGTAGGAACTTGGGGGAACTTATTTTTGGACAATCACTAATTGTAATACCTGCCCAGAGGTTGCGCAAGAGCCATTTTGTTGTCGTTACCTTTTTGACCTGGTGGTGATACCGCTACTTGGCCTTGTGCCGGTGGTGCTGTTTGGGGGGTGGCTCTATTGGGGCTATACCGGGAAATAAACCATCTGCCCCACGCCCAGGCGAGCCAGGGCGGCTTCGGCGTGGTGGCGAACCATGTAGCTGTCGTCGTCGAGGGCGTGGAACAGGGACGGAATGGCTGCCTTGCTTTCGAGAGGAACCAACGCTCTGGCGGCGCGGACGCGCACCCAGGGCTGTTCAGCTTGCAGGGCCTCGATCAAAACCGGGGCAGCAGGGAGACCGATTTTAGCCAGGGCGTCGGCGGCGTGACTGCCGCTTTCGGTTGGATCGGCCCGCAGCAGGTGAGCCAATCCCGGCACGGCCGGCTCCGCTTTTAACTCCCCCAGGGCCAGCGCTGCTCCGCTGCGCACCATCTCCTCTTGATCGGATAGAGTCTGTATGAGCAGCGTTACCGCTTCGGGCGAAGCGTTAGCCCACAAACCGCGCACCGCCCAGAAGCGCAAGTCCGGCTCCGCAGAAACCAGCAAGTCAGCCAAAACAGCCAACCCGCTTTCTCCCTGCTGGCCCAGGGTCACAGCGGCAGCCTCGCAGACTGTATCATCGGCTGAGTGGAGTTGTCCCCTTAAATCAGCCTGCTCGCTAAGATTCAACCTTTATCTCCGTAGAATGGCGAATGAGCGAATGGCGAATAACAAGCTTCGCCATTCGCCTATTCGCCATTCGCAGCCGCTTCGCTAGTGTAGGCGCGCAGCACCGCCGCCGCCGGAAAACGCGCCCGCACGCCAACGGTAAAATCTTCCAACGAGGGACGCACATCAAAATAAAACAGGTGGGTTTCCCGGTCGGAGTCGGACGCGCCAAAACCTTCAATCAGGAGGGTCGCGCCGGGAATGGCTAATAACAAATCGGCCCATTCTCGCTCATAGGAGGTCAGACCGGGCGAGACCCAGATTTCATGCAGTTGGGCTGCCTGCCGCAGATAATCAATATGCCAGTGCGGGCGCTCGGTAGGCCGGAGATGGTGTTTGAGCCGGCCCGCCACCCCCCCAGGGCCAAAGGCGCTGCCGACGTAAGTATACCAGCCCGCCGGAAAATCGAACGTGCCCAGTTTGCCAATGGTCAAGGTTTCATCAGCGGGCAGGTGTAATAAAAGAACATAATTGCCGGTTTCGGACATAGTTAAATTTTAGAGTCAACCGTAATAGTTAGGAAGATTGGTAAGGTTGGAAAGCTGGTTATACTAAGGTGCAACCTTCCATCCTTCCAACCTTCCGGTTTGTGAGACTCGCCAAAGTTTGGCATAATGCAATGCTTATAATTATGGCACTTCAGGCCCACAGCCTCAAATTTTGCCGCCCATTTTGAGATGCAAGCACCTTTTGGCTCGATTCTTAATCTAACCGTATTTCCGGCGCGCTCCTGGCTGAGCCTGGGGCCGGGCTGGGCGCTGCTGGCCGGGCTGCTGTCAACCGGCGCGATAGAGTTCAAGCTGGCTACTCTGATTCAAGTCCTGACCTTATGGCTGCTGGTGGACCCACTGCTAGGAGCGTTGTGGGAGTTGTCGGCGCAGCAAGGGATTTGGCGGCGGATGCTTCCGGCCCAGTTGCCCCCCCCAACCCCACGAGGTTTCTATTTGCCCTACGCCCTGCCGGGTTCGGTGGCCGGGCGCTGGGTATTACAAGCGCGTCGTTATGCGGCCTGGTGGCGCGGGCAGTTTTGGCCGGATGCCGGGCAGCGCCTGGTTGCCTTTGGCCTGGTGGCCGGCCTGACCTTGCTGATTAGCCTTTCCTTTAACACAACCCTGGGCTGGCTAACCTTGTTGGCTTTAGGTCTAATCATCCTGTCTGGGCAAACTCAACCTAACCTGGCAGCGCCGGATGGCGGGCGGCTGCAATCCATTGTCCAGTTGTTGCTGCCCTGGGTCATGGGCGCAGTCGTCTGGTCAAATCTTGGCCCGCTGAATTTAGCCCTGGGGATTTGTTACTGGGTCACTTATCTGGGGGGGCTGCGCATGGCCGGTCAGCATCACCGGGCCGAAATTCTTTTCTTTTTGGGCCAAATTGCGGCCGTTTTGTTACTGCTGGCGCTGCGCTGGCTGCCGGGGGCGGCGATGGTGGGGGCGCTGCTGGTCGGACAGCTTGTTATCAAAACCAAATTCAGCCAGCCTGCCGATTTTTTAGCCAGAGCACAACTTTATCTGATTTTGAGTCTCCTCGTCGCCGGCTGGTCGTTGGGGCAGGCGGCAGGGTAACAGGGTACAGGGTAGTAAGTAGCAAGGTAGCAAGTAGCAGGGTAGCAATAAGTCTACCTTGCTACCTGCTACTTTGTTACTCCATCATCACAAATGCTCTTCTGGATCATTGTCATCAGCCTTCTCATTTTCATCGGCCTGATTCTGTACTGGCAGCTTATTGTGGCCGAAGGCGCTTATCTGGGCGCACCGTTGGTGGCCCTGCTGTATGATTGGACGGCTGAACGCTACAATAAAATCAAGGATTTCGAGCCGGAGGCGGAAGATTTTTGGGTCGGCGAGCCGCTGGCCCAACGACTACGCCATCAACCGCAAGCGACGATTCTCGATGTGGCAACCGGGACCGGGCGGATCCCGCTCGATTTGCTGCGCCAACCTTCTTTTCGAGGCCGCGTCATTGGCCTGGACCGCGCCTCAAAAATGTTGGACGTGGCCCGCCGCGACCTGGCTGCCCATACTGACCGCGTTAGTCTGGTCCAGGCTGATGCGATGGCCTTACCTTTTGCCAGCGGCAGTTTTCCCACCGTCACCTGTATGGAAGCACTGGAATTTCTGCCGAACCCTACCGGCGGCCTGGCTGAACTAATCCGGGTGCTACAGCCTGCCAGCCCTAAACAGTCTCAGGGCGGCTGGCTATTGACTACCCAACGGATTGGCTGGGAAGCCCGATTGATGCCAGGCAAAACGTGGAACCAGGATCAATTGCTAAAAATCTTGAGCTGTTTTCCCTTGCAGCGCATCGAAATTCAAATCTGGCAGGATATTTACAACCTGGTCTGGGCGCAAAAGGTTGAAGGCTGCTTGGCTGACAAATTTAATCTGGATAAATAGCCAAGATTGCGGTAAAACAACCTCCCAGAGAAATTCGGGAGGTAATATGACGGATAGTCATCAAATGTTTTGTACCCTGATGCAAACTTTTCTGCTCCATCTGCCTCGATCCGCTTGGGGCGATATTCGCCGCTTGGTGACCCTGGCTTGGGCGGTGGTAGGTCTGTGTTGGAGCCAGAAGGCCAGTTTATCGAGTTGGGGCGAAGCGGTCAAGAGCCAGGCCCACCAAGCCGCCAGTCACACCCGGCGCTTCCAGCGGTGGGTGGACAATGCCCAAATTCGGGTCCAAGCCTTGTATGCGCCGCTGGTGCAAGCCGCGCTGACGGCTTGGTCGCCCAGGGGACGGGTGTATGTGGCTTTGGATGTATCGGTGTTGCACGGCAGTCCTTTCGTTTTGATCCGGGTATCCCTGATCTATCGGGGGCGAGCTATTCCTTTGGCCTGGCGGGTGCTGCGGCATGCCAGCGCGACCGTCGGCTATGCTGACTATGTCGGGGTGCTGGATCAAGCGGCGGCTTGTCTGCCGACCGGTCTGGAGGTCATTTTCCTGGCCGACCGAGGCTTCGTCCACCAAGAACTGTTCCAGTGGCTGCGGCGGCAGCAGTGGCATTACCGGGTTCGGCTGACGGCTGATACCTTAATCCATTTCCCTGACCGCCGGGTGGTCCCGGTCGGGCAACTGCTCCCCGCCAAAGGAGCCGCCCATTTCTACCACCGGGTCCATCTCCTGGGGGTGGCCTTAGGGCCGTGTCACCTGGCCTTAGCCCAACTGGACCAACCCAACCAAGACCCGTGGTTACTGGTCAGCGATGAGTATACCGACTTGACTACCTTTGACGAGTACGGCTTGCGCTTTGACCTGGAAGAAAATTTCCTCGATGACAAATCCAATGGCTTTCAGGTCGAGGCCAGCCGTTTGGATACGCCCGCTGCTCTGGAACGATTGTTTCTGGTTCTGGCCGTGGCCACGCTTCACTTTACCAGTGTTGGCGTGGGTGTGGTTCGCCTCAAGCTCCGTCGCTGGGTGGATGCTCACTGGGACCGGGGCATGAGTTATCTCAAAATCGGTTGGAGTTGGTTACGCCAACAATTCCGCCGTGGTTGGCCCCGTATGCCCGCCCTTTGGCTTGACCCCGCTCCCGACCCTGAACCCGCCATGGCTTCACGCCGCAAAGCAACCCGACCTAAACCTAAATGGGTGGTCGCTTTCAAAACTTAAATTTGTCGGCCAACCAGGGTTGAAGGTTAAAACGTTGAACGTTAAAAGTTTTACCCGCTTAAATCCGTGAATAACTCTGCCTGTCCCAATCTCGTTCCCAAACTAAGTTTGGGAACGAGATTGGGAAACTTAAGCGAACAGTCCACCGACGGTTGCCAGCGCGCCGTAAATCAAAATCAAAGCAATCACAAAGCCAATAAAGCCAAACATAAATTTTTTGCTGCCGGACGATTTTCTGGCTCGCGCCGCGCCAAACTCCACCCCGCCCACGGCCAGCAGCGCCGGAATGACGTGGCTGCCGGTAAAGCCCATCCCCACATTCCACTTTTGCAGCAGCAGGTAAAGAATCAGGCCCAATACTACTTGAATATAGATTGCAATTCGGGAGTATAGAAGCAGATTGCTATCCAGGCGGGTCCACTTTTGTTTGCCCAGCCAGCCAACCAGCATTTTTAGAGCCGTAATTACAATCAAAACCAGCACAATCCAACGCCAACCCGAGTGCGCTTGCAGCAGAAAGATTTCCATAGGTATGCCTCTAAATAAGTGTAGGTTTGGGTTTCGATTGTAGCACAGTCGGGCAGTGGGAACAAGATTTAGCTCAGGCCGGTTGAAATTCTGCTTCGTCCCAATCGGTGATACCATGCGCCGCCCGATACTCCGGCAAAGTGATGATAGGGGGCCGGCGCTGGTCAGAGATAACATGCTCTGCCAGGTAATAAGACTCGGTTTCGTGGCGAATAATTTTCATGGTCCGGTTGATTTCGCTCAGCAGTTGCACTTTCTCCCGGCTTTCCAGATGTTCGATAAAAACCTGGATAATAGCAAAGGCCATGCGGCTCAACGCGCCAAGCGGCTGGTTGTGATGGATGCGCTGGCGTAAGTCTACCTGAGCAATGCCGCTGATACCGTAGCGCTCTACCAGCGCCAACAGCAAACCCGTCTCTACCCCATAGCCAATGTAAAAAGGAATTTGCTCTAAGGCCTTTCGCCGGCCCGCATATTCGCCCGACAGCGGCTGCACAATGCCCGAAAGTTCCGGGTAGAACAGGTTAAACAAGGGCCGGGCGACCAATTCAGTTACCCGGCCGCCGCCCCCAGCCTGGAGCGTGTCACCCACCCGCAGGGGACGCCGATAGAAACCTTTGACATATTGCACCGTATTCCGCCTGAGCAACGGCCCCAGAATACCGTAAACAAAACGGGGATGAATATTGACAATATCGGTATCAACCCAGGCGATGAGATCACCTTGAAGCACGTGCAGACTCTTCCACAAAGCCTCACCTTTACCGCGATAAGCGCCGTATTCCGGCAGAATTTCGTCGTGTTGATAGATCGGCACTCCTAAATCCTGGGCAATTTCAACCGTGCGATCGGTGGAGCCGGAGTCAATCAAAACAATTTCGTCCAGCAGCGGATATTCCTTCATTAAGGCATCCTGGAGAACCTTGATAACGCTGCCAACAGTTGCCTCCTCGTTTAGCGCCGGTAGACCCAGGCTAATGGTCAGGTTTTGCTTTTCTTTGGCCGCGACCAGCCGGGGTAAATTTTCAAATTCCTCACTGCTAAAAGTATTCTCGGCAAACCATTTATCCACCATCACCGAAGTGGTTGTCGTCGGTAATGGGTCGGCCCACCGCCAACTGGCTAACTGCTTCAGCGGAGGCGGCTGATAAGTTTTGACCACCAGCAGCGGTTTGATACCTTTTTGTCTGAGCTGATTGGCAACCGGCCCCAGCACAGACTGCTGGCTGCTGGCCGAGGTTTCCCCTGTGCCGATAATCACCAAATCATGCTCCTCAGCCTGGTTTAAAATCTCCACCACCGCGTCGCCCTCCACCCGTAGTTCTTGCTTGATCCAGGGGTCGCCCTGACTCATGCGGGCCAATTCCTCATAAACCTTCTGACTGGCCGGGTCTTGCTGGCCGCCAGAAACGTGAAGCAGGGTAATCGAAGCGCCAGCCGCTTTGGCTAAAGAGAGCGCTACCTCCAGGGCCAGCGGCGCTTCCTTACCGCCGCGAGTCGGCATCAAAATGCGGTCCGGCTGGCTGGGCGCTTTGGGACCGGTGACAACCACATGGCATTTAAGTTGGTTAACCAACGTTTCAAGGTCTATGTTTAAAAGCGACCCATGGGCTTTATCTTCCCAGGGGACAACTAAAATGTCGGCAAACTCATGCGCCACCACTCTGGCTAACGAAGGCCACGGTTCATACACCACCCGAATACGGGGTTTGATCTGAATCGGCTGGCCCTCAAAATAGGCCCGCAGCCGGTCCAGGGTGGCTCGCCTGGTCTGGGCCTGGAGAGTGCCCATACTTAACGACTCACCCTCTGGAATTAAGACAATTCCGACCAGAATCACCCGGCCCTGCTTGGCCCGAGCCAGGTTAAGCCCCAGGCGAACAAGCCACTCATTTTGTTCATCATTAAAAATAGGCACAACGACACGATAGCCTTGATTTTTGACGGTTTCCGACGAATTTGGGCGTACAAGTTCAGGATTGTTTTGCGGCGTCATTTTCCCTCTTTTTGTGACAATATGTAACTGCTGAGGCATGTCATTTCGACCGAAGGGAGAAATCTCTGATGCCTATGTAGGGCTGTAAGGATTTCTCGGCCTACGGCCTCGAAATGACATAGGGCTGAGCAGTTACGACGATATAACCTGTGCCAGGAGCGGTAACATTTTGGTCTCAACAATACTCTGCCAGGTATACCGGGTGAGCGTATGCTGGCGGAGTTGGAAGGCTTGATCTGTTTCTAATTTCTCAACTATAACTTGGGCAACTTCTGGCGGAGGTGTCTCAGCCGCGAAAAGTGTGGCCCACGGCCCCGCGCTCTCCCGAAACGGAGGCAGATCGGTGGCAAAGATAGGCAGCCGGACCAGCGCCGCCTCTAAAATGGGGATACCAAAGCCTTCCTGCCGGCTGGGAAAGAGCAGCGCATCGGCCAGTTGATAAAACTCGGCTACCTCTCCATCGGTCAACAGCAGGGGTTGGTCAGAATTTTCACTGGCCTGGTAAGCAAAATGAACAGCTTCCTCCAATTGAAGCTCCCGGCTTAAACCCAATAGTTGCTCCAGATAAGCAGCATTGGTGGGATTGTGCGGCCCCGGCGGTCCCGTTACCACCAGCCGGGCATCCCAGCCGGAACAATCCCGAATGGCCGCCAGCCAGCGCAGACCCAGCTCGATGTTTTTGCGCCGGGTAATGCGGGCCGGCAGCAAAAAAACGCAGTCAGCTTCCAGTAAATTCCACTTTTGGAGCAACTGTTTGACAATGGGGCTGGAGCGATAAAAATCGGTGGGTTCGATGCCGGGCGAAATAACGGTGATGGCCTCAAGGGGCAGACCGTACAGGCGGGCCAAATCAGCCTGCTGGGCCTCGGAGACGGTCACGTGGCATACTCCAGGCCAGGGCCGGCGCAGCAATTCCCACGGCTCGCCGGGATGCAACTCCGGTTGATACTGCGGACGCAGCCAGGCGAAATCGTGGTGCCAGGCTACCCAGGGCGGACCTTCGCCGGTTTGGATGAGCCGGTAGACGGCGGTGGTCAAAATGAGATTTTTGTGCAGGGTGAAGAGGTTGTGCCCAATCACTACATCGCAGTGGCCCAGGTGGGTTAGCAGAGCCGTTTTGGTTTGGCTTATCAGGGACTCAAAATTGGCCGGATGGTGACCTTTCGCTAGAGAACGTCCCGCAGCTATAATTGCCTCGCTGCGCGAGCCGGCCAGCGGTTCTGCCTTATAAGTCACCTGTGGCAAAAAAGCATCACCCTGACCGGCCACGACCGTTACCTGATGCCCCAACGCGGTCAGGATGCGGGCGTGGTGAAAAATGGTTAACTCAACCCCGCCTACGGTGGGAGGAGCAGCATAATGAAGGATCCCAATTTGCATAAGTTTCTCTCAAAAATTGGCAATAACATCTCGTAACTTACACTCCAAAACTTCTAACGAAAAATGTTCCTGGGCAATGGCATAATTCTTTTCAACCATCGCCTGAACTTGTTCCGGTTCACGCAGCAGTTCCTTTGTTTTTTGGACGGCTTGATCGTCCACAAAGCCATCCAGTTCAATAAATTCAAAGCCCAACGGTTCAATATCGGCATTATAAACCGGGTAGCGATTGACCACCGTCAGCCGCTTGAAGTAAACTGCTTCCAACAAGGCATTGCCAAAGCCCTCGTAGGTGCTGGGGTAAGTTACCAAATCGGCGTGAAGATAGGCGTCCCACAGCGAGTAAATCTTGTGGCCATTGCTTTTGAGCCGGGTGGGGGCAATAATGTGATCAATCAGGCGCAGGTCTACTTTCATCAGGCCGGCCTCGCGCTTCAGCCACAACCAATACTCCAAACCTTCGTCGCTGGTGCGGTGGGTGATAAAGAGGTGGTTCCGGGGCAATCCCAGGCGGTGGACCAACTCCAGCGCCATTTCAATCCCCTTACGCTGGATAACACGGGTTGGCTGTAGGATAAACAAGTCTTCCCCGGTCAATCCGAGAACCTCCCGCAAATCGTCGTTATAACTGTCAAGATCGGGGGGCGGGGTGGCAAAATCGTGAACATTAGGAATGACCAGCGAGTCGATCCCCCGCCGGCTTTTTAACCGCTGCTGGGCAATGGTGTTAATGGTGACATGCTGAATGGTGGGCAGTTTGGCCGGAAAGGTCGTGTCAAGCAAGTCCAACAAATTGTTACTCTGGTAGCGCTGCCGTTCCCAAAAAAAATCGTGATGGTGGGCAATTGTATGAATCCCCAATTCGGCAATCAGGCCGGTCAGCGTAATACCCAGCGGTAGATTCATGGGGATAGTCAGCGCATTTTCGACCACGATTAAGTCAAGCTGGTTGGAACGGATGAAATGGCGCAACGGCGCCCGAATTTCATCGGCCATGGCATAAATTTCATCCACCAGTTTGTCAACTTCCTGGCCGCCAACTCCCTCGGCAAAAGCGCGCCGGGTGAAGTTAATGATAGACTGATGCTCAAAATGAAGCTGGGGGATCAAACAGCCGCCCAGAGCATAGCCGCCCAATTCGCCGGCGCAATAAAAAATTTCATGGCCCATTCGCCGAAGTACTGTGGCCCACTTTTCCACCTCCAACGATACGCCATCCGTCCCATTAAGCCGGGTTGAGATAAATCCAATTCGCATGCCTTTACCCCTCATTTGCCACTTCCCTTCTTAAATTTAACAATTTTTGCCGATGCGGCAAAAAACCAAAATGGGGGGAACCGCGCCAACCAAAACAACCTTGGGGCTCCAGGATTTCGTGGGGTTTGGACCTGATACGTAATACGTGATGCGTGATGACCCTAATCACGTGTCACGCATCACTTTACCGCTACCCCCTGAATTCCAAAAGAGCCACAACCTTATCAAAAGGTGGTTGTCAATCCAGGCCAGAAATGTTACAATAACCGTAGGGGTATCAAAACAAGGCCATCTGCGGGCTGCTGAACCTTTTTTCATGCTCCAACAGCCAGGCCTTGCGCCACAAGCCGCCGCCGTAACCGGTCAATTGGCCGTTGCTGCCCACAACACGGTGACAGGGAACGACAATCACAATCGGGTTTTGTCCATTGGCTGCGCCGACGGCCCGAACAGCCTTCTCGTTGCCTACTTGCCGCGCAATATCCAGATACGAAGTCGTCTGGCCATACGGAATTGCCGTCAACTGCTGCCAGACAGCTTGCTGAAAGGCTGTCCCGTCCGGCTTGAGGTTCAGCGAGAAGTTGCGCCGTTCGCCTTTGAAATACTCATCCAGTTGAGCCAGGCAAGCGGCTACTGCGGGCGGCGGGTCAGCCGGTTCAATCGCCTGATCTCCTTCTTCCTTATCAACAAACTCAATCGCCCTGATGCTCTCCGCCGTGCCGATTATCTCCAGCAGGCCGATTTCGGATGGATAGTAGGATTTGTATATTTGCGACATTGGTTTTTCATTCCTTTGGCTAAAAGCATGCGCCTACTGGAGAGAATGAAGGGCTAACTGCGGCATGGGAAAATGTTTGGTGTTGGTTGTCACCAGGGTAAGATTATAATGCAAAGCCGTCGCCGCAATTTGCGCGTCGGGGAACGAAAGTTGAACCCCTTGGCGGGCATATTGGTAGATCAGGCGGCCGGCTTTGTCGGCAATAACTTCATTAACCAGCATACTGGTGAGTGACTCCAGTAAAGCCATTGTCCGTTGTTCTTCGTGGGGACGCATTCCCGCCAAGATTTCAGTACGAGTGACAACCGAAATATAAGCTTGTTCCTGGGTCTGATTAAACCTATCCAAAAAATTAAGCGCATAGGCGGCGCTCCGCAAGGCTAGAATGATGACATTAGTATCAAGCAAGTAATTAGCCACTTTGTTCTGCCTCATTCACAATTTCATCCCAAGATCGCGGTAGGGCTGTTTCTCTTAATTGACGAACATAGTGATTGACATCTTCAACCGTCATCAAATCCGGGTGGTCTTCATCAGACCAAGCCGGCTCTCGTCGTAAATCCTCCAACACTTTTTTGAGCCGAATTTGTTTGAGCAATTTCTCAGTTGCTTCAACAATAAATTCATTTCGTTCCCGTCGAGGCACATGAGTGCGAAGTTCTTCCAACAGCGTTACCGGAAAAGTAACATTGACACGTTTCGATGCTTTCGCCATAATATAGCCTTTGCCGCAAAGATGTAAATATTATACATCAATCAAAAACATCTTACAAAGGAGTAATAATAGGCCATGATTACTGTGGAACAACAAATACAAGCGCACCTCAGCTTTGTTTATGGGGCAGAAATTGCGCCGCTGATTTTTGAGCAGATCCAAGCCAGGCTGGTTGATTTTCGCCAAAAGCATCCTCACTTGAGTCAACCCATTGCTCCCCGCGAGCGCGTCAGCGAAAAAGACTCCCTCCTGATTACCTACGGCGATCAGATCCAGGAATCGGGCAAACCTACCTTACAAAGCCTGGCCGAAGTGCTAACTTCATATCTTCAGGATGTTGTCAGCAGCGTTCACATTTTGCCCTTTTACCCCTATTCCTCAGACGATGGTTTTTCGGTTATTGATTATATGAAGGTTGACCCGGCGTTGGGCGATTGGGCTGATATAGCTCTGCTCCGCCAGCATTTCCGGCTCATGTTCGATGCAGTGATTAACCACATTTCTGCCCACAGCCATTGGTTCCAGAGGTTTTTGGCCGGCGACCCCCAATATGTGGATTACTTTATCTCCATAGATCCAAGCACCGATTTAAGCCTGGTCACTCGCCCGCGCACGCTGCCCCTGCTGACTCCGTTTGAAACACCGGGCGGAACCCAGCATGTCTGGACAACCTTTAGCGCCGACCAAATTGATCTCAACTATAAAAATCCGGCGGTTTTGCTGGAAATTATTGACGCGCTGTTATTTTACGTGGCGCAAGGGGCTGAGTTCATCCGTTTGGATGCGATTGCTTTTATGTGGAAAGAAATCGGCACTGCCTGTATCCACCTGTCCCAAACCCACCGGATTATCCAGCTCTTTCGCTCCATCTTGGATGCCGTAGCGCCCCATGTCTTGCTCATCACCGAAACCAATGTGCCCCACGCCGAGAACATTTCTTATTTTGGCGATGGCCGCAACGAAGCGCAGATGGTTTACCAGTTCTCCCTGGCCCCGCTGATTTTGCATACCTTTCATGCCAGCAATGCCCAAATTCTGCAACAGTGGGCGTCGAGCCTGGAAAAGCTGCCCGAAACGGCTACCTTTTTCAATTTCATTGCTTCTCACGATGGCATTGGGGTCAGGCCGGCGGAAGGGATTCTCAGCCGCGAGCAAATCCAAACCTTAGTTGACAAAACCCTGGCCCACGGCGGGCAGGTCAGTTACAAAAACAACCCCGACGGCAGCCAGAGCGCCTATGAACTGAATATTACCCTGTTTGATGCCCTGTCTGATCCGAACAGTCATGAGCCGGAAGAACTGAAAATCGATCGTTTCATCGCTTCGCAGGCGATTATGCTGGCCCTGGTCGGCGTGCCGGGAATTTATGTTCACAGCCTGGTGGGGTCATCAAACAATTATGCGGGCCTGGCCGAAACAGGCCGGGCGCGGACCATCAACCGTCAGAAATGGCCGCGCCACGAACTGGAAGCGGCTCTGAATGATCCGGCCAGCCGGGCGAGCCGAGTTTTTCGGCGTTACCGCCAGCTTTTACAAGTCCGGGCCGGGCAGCGCGCCTTTCACCCCAACGGTGAGCAGCACATTCTCAGCGGCAACCCGGCCCTATTCTGCCTGCTGCGAGTTTCGCCGGAGGGGACGGAACGGGTGTTGTGCCTGCACAACATCTCGGCCCAGCCACAGCAAGCCGAAATTGACCGGCCATTTCTGGCTACAAAAAGGGCATGGCGTGATCTGTTTACGGATGAGGAGATGGCAGTTGAAGGTCAATCCCTGCGTCTCAGCCTGGCCCCGTACGAGGTCAGGTGGCTGGCAGGGTAGTTAGCTCAGGCAGTATTGACCATCCAGCCGGAAAAGTCGCGTAAAAAACTACGGAATCCTTCCAGATGTTCCGCCGGAAAGTTATACTTTTGGACAGCCTCCGCCAACACCCGGTCAAAGCAGGCCAGCCACTCCTGGCGAGCGCTTTCGTCAATGGGAAAATTTATGTGCCGGGCGCGCATCATCGGCGGGCCGTAACGCTGATGATACAGCGGCGGCCCGCCCAACAGCCCCACAAAAAAGGCCGCCGATTTCTGCGAAGCAACTATCATGTTGGCAGGAAACAAAGGCCGCAGGGACGATTTCTCCAACTCTCGATAGAAATCTTCCATCATTTTGAAGATGTTTTCCTCGCCCATGCGAGCATAAATCTCGCGGCTGGGGCCGGTTGTCTGGGGCGGCCCGCCGGGGGGAATGTAAATATCTCGTGGAGTTTCATTATTCATAATGAGGTGGACTTTACAATAACAGATGCTCTTTCCTCTGAGTTTACTTCATAAGAAATATATATCACAATCGCTGCCTCCTCAAAATTACTTATAGCCCACGGCCGCCGAGTCGCGCAGCCGGAAAATCACCGCGTATTCATCGCGGTACACTTCTTCCAGATTGGGGTCAGCGGCGGCCTCGTCGAGAAAGTTTTCGTGATCGAGGTCGGTCAGCACATAGGGGCAGCCAAAAACATGGACCATCGGTTGGCTGGGTTGGGCGACCCGGCCCCGGCCAATGTTGCGCCACAGTTCGTACATCTCCCGCCGGTACGACTCCATGTAGGTTGGGTCGAGGCCCAGAGTATAGGTATTGTGGGTGTTATAGAAAAACAACTGGCTAAAATCGTCCCAATCAGTCTGGCATAACAAACTGCCGGGGGGGGTATTGGCAATGAGCCAGGCCGAGGCCTCGGCGTAACGCTGATAGGGGTTGGTGTCCTCGATGCTTTCGCGGGCCTCCCGGTAATTGTAGAGCAGCGCCGGCAGCAGTAACAGCGCCAGCAGCACCGGCGCGGCTTTGTCTAACCAGGGTTTGGCCGGCCGCACCTCTGCCAGCACGGCGTTCCAGGCCGAGGCGCAAAACAGCAAAGCAAAGGCGGGGTAGTACTCGATAAAACGCCGCGATTTTAAGAGCAGAAAACCAAACAGCAGCGCGACCAGCAAAAGCGTACCGGTCTGGGTGCTCATACGGCGCTGGCTCAACCCCAGAGCCACCGCTCCCGCCGCCATGACCAGCAGCGACGGCCCCGAATTTTCGACCAGGGTCCAGGTTTGGTAAGGGTACCACTCGTTACCCACGCTGGCGCTGCTGCTTTCGGTAAGTTTGGGCAGCATATGGTGGTAAATAAAAATGATGTATTGCGGAAAATAGGGGTTAATTAGCAGGCCCAGTCCGACCCCCAGCCCCACGTAGACCAGCGGCCACAGCCGCAGCCGGCCTTCCAGCAGCCAGCGGCTGAGGGTATAACAGCCCACAATAAGAATAATGAATGGAAAGCCGTCGTACAGCCAGACATAAGTAAAGGTCAGGGGGAAGAGCCAGCGCTCCCGCCCCGTTAAGACCACGTGCAGAACCAGGATCATCATTAAGAGCGATACCGCCTGCACCCGGGGCATACTCAGCCGGTACAGAAACGCCTCGGACACAGCCAGAAACCCAACCGCCCACAAGGCGGCATAGCGCACCCGCTGCCCCCGCAAAAACAGCCAGCCGGTCCAAAAAGCCAGGGCCGGAAAGATAACCCCGGTCCACTTGGCCCCCACCCGCAAATCGCCATAGGTAAAGGGGATGAGCAACACGTGAAACAAAAAATGATGATCGGCGTAATCCTGGGGATTCAGAATCGTGAGGGGCAGCCAGGGAAAGGGAGGCCGCAGCCCCTGGTCGCGCATGATCTCGGCAAACTTGATGTGAAAGTAACCATCGGTGCTGGATAAGTTGGGCGTGGAAAATTGGATAGCGCCCAAAAACAGGAGAAACAAGCCCAACAAGCCCAAACCGGTAAAAAAAATGGGCCAATCAAATTCAATAGCGGCCTGCGCTCGACGAGTCCCCCAGGTGTTATAGCTGGATTTTACCGGTTCACTGCTCATGCTTATGCTATGGCTTCCCCTTCCAGCCGTTCCAGCCAACTCTGAATTTGCAGTCCATCTTCATACCACGCCCCCAAAGGCGGCTCGGCTTGGCCCGCTACCACCCGGCAGAAGTGCCGCAGTTCCTCGGCCAGCCAGCCGGCAGGCGCCGCCGGATCGGCGTAAATATTCAAGGACAGCGGCCACTCGGCTCGCTCACCCCACAGTTCCAAAGGCTGCGGATTCAGCCGCAGCCGGGCGGCCCAGCCCTGCCCAAACACTTCAATTCGGTCAAAGCCATCGCTGCCCATGCCAGGCGGGGTCAGGTATGAAGCCGTGAGCGACCCCCAGGTTCCATTGGCCCACTCCAATTCGGCCCGCGCCAGGTCGAAACCGCCCCCCTCACGCCGGTGCAGCCGTCCGGTCAGGCGAGCCGGTTCCTGGCCCTCCATTAAGGCAAAGGCCAGGTACAGGTCATGCACCATCAGCAGCCGGAAGGGTGTCTCCCGATAAATATCCCAGGTAGTGCTGGGACGATGCCGGCTGAGGTGAAAATGAATTAACGGCCCACGCTGCCGGACTTCTTGCAACAATTGGCGGAACTCGGCGGCAAACAACAGCAAGTGGCCCAGCATCACCCGGTTAGGGTTGGCCGCTGCCAACGGCCCCAGCCGCCGTGCCGCCGCTAAACTCTCGGCCAGCGGTTTTTCGATCAATACATGCGCCCCACTGGTCAGAATTTGTTCGGCCAGGGGCACATGCGATTCGGTGCGGGTGGCGATGATCCAGGCCTCGGCTTCCGCTTCGCGCAGAGCCTCACCCAGATCGGTCCAGCCACGTACCCCCGGCAGGCTCTCCTTGAGGTCGGCCAGACTGGCTTCCCGCTGATCCACCAGCGCCACCAACTCGGCTTCGGCCAATCCGGTCAGGGTCAGGGCATGCAGCCGGCCAAAACTACCCAGGCCGACCACACCCACGCGGATTTTCGATTTACGATTTACGATTTTCGATTTGCTAAGTTTCGTTTCGATCATCATCAATCCAAAACCTAAAATCTAAAATCGCAGTCCCCACCATTTGGCGTAAATACCAGCCATTTTTTCCAATTCAGCGATAGTAACCCATTCCTCCGCGCCGTGGGCCTGGTCAATCGAGCCGGGGCCGATAACCACACATTCACGGGCCAGACCCTCATAAGCCGAAGCATTGGTGCCATAGGGCGCGACCGTTGGCTTCTGGCCCGACCACTCGGCCAGTTGGCGCAGCCAGGGGGTGTCGGGGGCTTGCAAAAAAGCGCCCACGCGCAGCCCTACCTCCATTGTCACCGGCAGGGGACAGGCTTGCCGGGCCAACTGTTCCAGGGCAGCGGCTACTTCCACCGGCTTTTCTCCGGCCACAATCCGCCGGTCTACCAGAAGTTGGCAGGCGTTGGGGACCAGGTTTTCGCCGGTTCCACCGTGGATGATGGTGACGGTCAGGGTGGGTAAACCAAGACCCCCACCCTCTCCCCCACCCTCTCCCTCTGAGGGAGAGGGAGCAAGAGTTTGGAGACGCCGGTGTTCCTCATCCAGAGCCAGAATGAGGTGAGCGGCGGCGGTAATGGCATTCTGGCCCAGGTGTGGCTGGGAAGAATGTACAGATTTTCCCTGAACTTCAAATTCCAGGCGAGTTACCCCTTTATGGCCGTAAACGGGCGCGCACATGGTCGGTTCAGCCACTGCCAGTTGGTCGAGTGGTAATTGCTGCCGGCGCACCCAGCGGGCAAAGGCCGGCGCGCCCCGAAACTGGGTTTCTTCGTCCACCGTAGCGGCAATCAACAGGTTAGCCGGCAAGGTCTGGCCGGTTTGCTGCGCAGCTTCCAGCAAGGTCAGAACGATGGCCAGGGTGGCTTTGGTATCCACCGCCCCCCGCCCGTACACCCGGCCATCGGCAATGCGCCCGCTGAAAGGGTCGCCGCTCATTTGCTCGACGCTGACCGTATCCATATGGATATCTACCGCCAGCCAGCGGTCACTGTGGCTATTGCGCCAAAGACCATAAATATTGGGGCGGCCCGGTATCACCTCTTCCTGCTGTACTTCACCACCCAGACTCTGGAACCAGCGGGCCACCGCCTCGGCCAGACGACCTTCGCCCGGAACCCCGGCCCGTGGACCGGCCTGATCGGGCGAGACGCTGGGAATCTGGACCATTTGACTCAACCACTCGGCCAGCCGGCTGCCTGTAATCATGATGTTGTCCTCGCCTCCTCGCCTCATACTACTGCTCGAACCAACAAAACGGGACACGGCGCGCCGCGTAAAACCTTGTCGGCCACGCTGCCGTAGACCCAACGCGCCAGCCCGGTCCGTCCGTGCGTGCTCATCACAATCAGCGAAACCTCATGCTGGCGGGCATAATCAATAATCGCCTCCGCCGGCAGCCCCACTTCGACCACCGGCGTCACCTTGAGTTGGCGTAATTTCAGCTCAGCCGCCAGTTCGCCCAGAGCAGTAGTAGCCTCATTAAGCCAATATTCCTGGCGTTGATCCACCTGTATCTTGCCCTCGGTGACAAACTCTTCCACAAAGTGAGCCTCTTGGACTACCCGAAAGAGGATCATTTCGGCCTGATGTAGTTCGACCAGGGCCAGGGCATGGGGCAAAGCCTGGGCGGCCAGAGTGGAGCCATCCAGGGGAACCATAATTTTTTTATACTCAACAGACATAGGTAGACCTCCAGGAATTAATAACGGAGTATTCGTGAACAGTTGACAGTAATGAATGACCAGTAAGCAGTTATCAGTAAGCAGTTATCAGTAAGCAGTTATCAGTAAGCAGTTATCAGTAAGCAGTTATCGGTTATCGGTATATCACTGATTACTGACCACTGATGACTGCTTACTCCTAAGCGCGTCACTATCAAGGGTGTAGAGGAGGATAGGCCAGTTGCCCTGGAATTGCCAATTTAATCCGATAGAGCGAACTGGAGGCGGCAATATACAGGGTGCGCAAATCCGGCCCACCGAAAGTGCAGTTGCCTGGTATTTCCGGCAGGGGAATTGTACCCAAAAAACTACCGTCGGGCGAAAAGATGTAGATACCGGCTTTTTCACCCTCCCCTGCGGTCAAATAAATATTGCCGGCAATGTCCAAAACCATGCCGTCGCCGCCGTAACCCATACCGTGATCGTACAGTACCCCCCGCCGCTGCCATGTACCATCCGCCGCCAGATCGTAGGCCAGCAGGAAGCGCGCTCCGCCGGGGTCGGGGTTGTGATCCACCAGGTAAAGAGTGCGGTTGTCGGGGGTGATGAGGATGCCGTTGGGAAACTGCATATCGTCAATAACACGGGTCAGCGAACCGTCTAACTCGATGCGGTAGACGGCCATGCAATCCTGTTCCAAATCCCCGCGATAACCGTAGCGCGGGTCGGTAAAGTAGATGCGGCCCTGCCGGTCGAAGCACAAATCGTTAGGCGCGTTGAGCTTTTTGCCGTTGTAATGGGAAGCCAGGGTGGTAATCGTTCCGTCCGGCTCGTAGCGGCGCACCGCTCGCGCCCCGCCATCCTTGCCATCGCAGCAGACCACCAGCCGGCCCTGGTCATCAAAGTTCATGCCGTTGGCCCGCTCGCTCGGCTCCTGCCAGACCTCCGTTCTACCCGTAGCCGGCCGGTAGACCAGAATGCGATTGTTGGGGCAGTCCGAGAAGTAGACGTTGCCCTCGGCATCGGCCGCCGGCCCTTCGGCAAAGGCGCAGCCCTCATATACCTTTTCTAACCGAGCCTCGGCGGGAATGATGTCGCTGAGTTGGGTCATACTCCCTCCAATTCCAAGATTCCAAAATAGGCTGGCTTATGAAAATCCGCCGGGTCGGTCATGGTCGGCGACCAGCAGCTAAATTCCGGCGCGGCATCACGGGGACGCTCGATACGGTAAAAGTTGGCTCGCCAGACCGGGGGCAAATCACCCGGCGGGGCTACCGCCGCCCAGGGAATGACCAGCACGGCCCACCAGTGCCGGGCTGCGTCGTCTCGACCGGCCCGCCAGCGAATCCCCGGACAGTTCCATGGAATGTCCAGTTGCAGGTCGGTCCGCTGCGAGGTGGGGTTGTAAATGCGGGCATCGAGCAGCACTTCGTTGGGACTCACCTCAAACTCGAAATAGCGCACCGGGTCGGCTTCGCCGGGGCCAATAAAAATCTCGACCACCTCTTCGTCGTAAATGGCCTCATCGCGCTGCGTATACGTGCCCCAAATATCGTGGTCGTCGCAATCGTATCGAACGTACAACGCCTGAGAATCAAAGCAAACACGGGCAACGGTCTGCTGTGTCGCCGGACCACTGCCATCGGCCAGGATGAAAAGTGGGAGTGAAGGCACATCAGCCCAGTCCCAGGTTGCCGGGTCAGTTTGTGTATCCCAACTTGGGGGCATACGCGGCACACGCCAACGCGGGATAAGGGTCATCGCTAAAGCCAGATTTCCTGCCGTACGCCGCGCGCATCCATTTCAAAATCAAGGCCGATAATCGGCGGCTTCATCGGCCGGTGATATAATTTTCCAACTGCCCAATCAGAAATTCCTGATGGGAGATAACCTCTTTGACCACATCGCCGATGGAAATGACGCCGATCAGCCTGTCGCCATCCATCACCGGCAGGTGGCGGATGCGCTTGCTGGTCATCAGGGCCATGCAATCCTCAACCGTTTGCTCGGGGCGGACAAAGACCACTTTTTCGGTCATGATCTCGCGCACCGGCGTGGTTTTGGAGGACTTCCCCAACAGGCTCACTTTGCGGGCATAATCCCGCTCCGAGAGAATGCCGACCACGCGCCCGGCGTCGAGCACGACCAGCGCCCCCACCCCTTTTTCGGCCATCACTTTTAACGCCTCGATGACCAGCGCCTCCGGGCCAATAGACCAGACCTCCGTGCCTTTTGTTTGTAAAAGTTGACGCACTGTTTTCATAGCTCAACCTCCTTGTTGAATAAGAGCCTGGTGATTTGGCGATATGTTTCACCAGATTTTTCTGGGATTCACTCCTATATACTGTAAGCTGAACTACCCTATTTGTAAAGCGCAGGCCGGTTCATTTGACCTCGACAATGATTTCAATCTCGACCGCCCAGTTGTGCGGAATGGTCATGCCGACCGCGCTGCGGGCGTGGCGGCCAGCCTCGCCAAACAGTTCGATCAGGAAATCGCTGCAGCCGTGAATGACTGCCGGGGTATCGTCAAAATCGGGGGCCACATTGACCATACCCAGCACTTTGACCACCTGCACCACGTTATCCAGGCTGCCGGCCACGGTTTTGATAGCGGCCAGGGCGTTCAGCGTGGAAAACCGGGCAGCCTCGTACCCCTCCTCTACCGACACATCCCGGCCCACTTTGCCCTTGATGGCTTTGCCGCCCCAGTTCGACACCTGGCCGGAGGTGTAGATGAGGTTGCCCGTTCGCTTGGCGTGCATCAACCGCCCGGCGTTCAATTCGACGGGTTCGAGGGTGTAGCCCATTTCTTGGAGTTTTGCTTCAAAAGACATGGTTTAATTCTTCCTTTTTAGTAGTTCCAACGAAGTTTCTTAATTCGTCTTGCGTGTTGCGTCTTCCGTGTTCCGCGCAAGACGCAAGACGATTGATTGATTTAAAGTTCGGACACTATTCGTCTAACTGGCCCGCCCCGGCATGAATGCCAGGGCTAGAGAACCACGCCGGGTCAACCCGGCTTTAGCCCGATTGATCAGGCGCTATTTTTTAGTCCGGCGACTTCATCGCCGGACGAATGCCGCTGGCAAGGTCACCTTTGGGGTTTCCGAGTGTTCTCTCTAAACAAGTTCAGTCATCCGCTCCGGTTTGCGACCCCACGGCTCGCGTAGAGCGCGGCCAGGAGTCGCCCCGGTTGTTTGGCTATCATCCACAACCAAAACCCCATTGACGGCCACAAAATGGACGCCTTCGGGATAGCTGATGGGGTTCTCGTAGGTGGCAGTGTCGCGCAGCGCGTCGGGGTCGAAAACGACCAGGTCGGCCATAAAGCCGGGCCGGATGAGGCCGCGCTCCAGGCAGCCGATGCGCCGGGCGGTGGCCGAGGTCATCTTGCGGATGCCTTCTTCCCAGCTCAACAGGCCCATATCGCGCACATAGTGGGCCAAAAATTTTACATGCGTCCCCCAACCGCGCGGGTGCGGCCGCCCGCCAACCAGAATACCATCGCTGCCGACGACGTGGGCCGGATGCTGCAAAATGGTCTGCACGTTTTCCTCGTTGCCAATGTGGGCCAAACAGGAAACACCCAGGCGGGTCTGGATGAGCAGGTCAATAAAAAATTCGTAAGGGCTTTGCCCGGCCCTGGCTGCCGCCTCAGGCAAAACCATGCCCACCAGCGCGGGGTCGTGCTCGCCCATGATCCCGCCAATTTGGAGCATCTCCCAGCCCATCGGCACGCCGCTGAAGCCATCGGAGCCGGTCACTTCCATTTCATAGCGCAGCCGCGCCTGCAAATCGGGCGATTTCAGCCGGGCCAGGGTTGCTTCGGCGCCGCCTTCGTGCATCCAGGTGGGCAGAAAGGCGTGCAGGTAGGTATTGCCGGCCAGATAAGGATAGGTATCCATTGTCACCTCGACGCCCTCAGCGCGGGCCTGGTCAATGGCGGCCAGCAGTTCCGGGGCGCGGCCTTTGTTGATAGCATAGCCCAGGTGGCAATGGGTCAGGTGAACCGGCACACCCGCCCGGCGGCCAATCTCAATCGAGTCGTAATAGGCTTGCAGGGCGGTCATACCGTAGTTGCGATGGTGCGGGCAGTAAAAACCGTTGTAGGGCCGTAGAGCTTTGCACAACTCGACCACCTCATCATCGCTGGCAAACATGGCCGGGGCATAGGTCAGGCCGGTCGAGAGGCCAATCGCGCCCTCGCGCATGCCCTGGTCAATTAATTGCTGCATCCGGTGTAATTCCTCAGCGGTGGGCGGCCGATTCTCCATGCCCATCACCGCCATGCGCACCGTGCCGTGTGACACATGCGTCGCCACGTTGAGCGCCACTTTCTGCTCAAAGCGATCCAGGTAGGTGGTGATGGTGCTCCAATCCCAGTCAAGATTGGGCCGGCCGTTCCAACCGGCCAGTTGTTCGCGCAGCATCGCCGCCGTTTTCGGCGTGACCGGAGCCAGGCCCAACCCATCGTGGCCGACCACGTCGGTGGTGACGCCTTGGCGAATTTTGCACTCCATCAGTGGGTTGTACAGTGGGTACAAATCGGAGTGGGTGTGCATATCAATAAAACCGGGGCAGACAATCCGGCCCTCGGCTTTAATTATCCGCTTGGCCGCCGCGCCAGCCAACGCGCCTGAGGCTACAATCCGGTCGCCCTGCACGGCGACATCGGCCCAATACCAGGGCGTACCCGCGCCGTCAATGAGGCGGCCGCCGGTGATTAAGAGGTCATACATTGGCTATTCCTCGGTCCACAGATGAACACAGATGCTTTTATCACAATTCAACCCATTGACTCGTTTCCGCCGCCTTGTAGGTCGCCAGGACCAGCGCCACCGAGGTCCGGCCCGCTTCGCCCGAAGGTTCGGGTTGGCGGCCTTCACGCACCGCTTCGACCATCTCCGTTAGTTCGGCCACCATGCCGACCATCACCCGCTCCGACAGGCCGGCGTCGGGGTGGTAAAACTGCTGGACGGTACGTTTGCCGGTGGTGAACAGTTCCAGCGAGTCCCACGAGCGGACGTGGAGCATGCCGGTTTCGCCGTAGACCTGCATTTCGCAGCTTACGGTGCGATACGGCCCCCAATGCTGGAAAAAGGTGCCCTGCGCTCCACCCTCAAAACGGGCCAGCACCGAGCCGTAATCTTCGGCGTGAGTAACCTGGGGCGGCTCAATCAACGCCGCGACCGCCGCCACCTGCTGGCCCAGCACCCAACTGACCCGATCAAACCCATGTACCGCATTGCACATAAAGACGCCGCCCCCGGCAATTTCTTTGTCGCGGTACCAGGGCAGCACCAGGCTGTGGCTGATAGACATCGAGTCCAGCACCGTTAGCGGTTGGCCGATGACCCCGCTCTCGATCAAATGTTTGGCTTCACGCATCTCTGGGTAAAAATGGTGGGTGAAGCCGGTCATCAGGTACACTCCGGCATCCCGACAAAGGGTGAGCATCTGGTCGGCTTCTTCCAGGGTGCGGGTGATGGGTTTTTCCATCAGGATGTGAACGCCGGCCTGGGCCGCCGCTTCCGCCGCCGGCAGGTGCAGCCGGGGCGGCAGACAGACGCTCATCACGTCAAGGCCGGCTTTGAGCAGCGCCTCGTAATCATCAAAGCGGGCGCAGCCCAATTCGCGGGCCAGTGGTTCGGCTCGCTCTGCCGCCGGGTCGGCAATGCCGATCAGTTCGACCTGGGGTATTTGTCGGTAAGCCCGGGCATGCACCACTCCAATAAAGCCGGCCCCGGCCACGCCTACTCGAATTTTGGCAGTCATGCTCTTCTCCGTGAGGACAGTGATCAGTTGTCAGTAATCAGTTGTCAGTAATCAGTAGCCAGTAATTTGTCTGTTGACTGATCACCGTTTACTGATAACTGATCACTGATCACTGTTCACTGATAACTGATCGCTGGTTTTTGGTTAAAAAAGGCGAGGAGACGAAGATTTCCTCGCCTCCTCGCCTCAGCAAAGTTTGACTATTGGTTTTATTACAGTTTTAAGGCCCCTTCGGTCAGGCCCTTCATGTACCAGCGCTGGGCGATGGCAAAGCCAATCAAGCCGGGCAGGATGGCCATGATATAAACCGCGGCAATGCGCGGCCAGGCCCACTCGCCGAAGCCGCCGAAGGTGGTGGCCAGCACCACTGGCAGGGTACGCACCGATTGGTCATTGGTCAAGGTGACGGCCAGGAGATACTCGCCCCAGGCGGTTACAAAGTTGACGATGACCAGCACCACAATGCCGTTGACAATCAGCGGCAGCATAATTTCATAAAAGATGCGCCACGAACTGGCCCCATCAATGCGGGCGGCGTCGGCGATTTCGGGTGAAATTTGTTCAAAAATGCTGCGCATGGTCAAAATACTGATGGCCAAATTCAAGGTGACGTAGGGTAGAATGAGACCAATCCGGGTGTTGAGCAGGCCAACCGCATGCTGAATTTCAAAAATACCGATCAGCGAGACCAGCCGGGTGGGAAAGAAGAGGGTCCCGACCAGCAAACTTACCATCAGGGCGCTGCCGGGCAGCCGCAAATGAACCAGGGCATAACCGGCCAGGATCGCGCAAACGCTGGTCAGAAACACCGTAGCTGAGGTAACGATGATGCTGTTGGTAAAATTATTCCAAAAACTGGGAATATGTTCAAAGACATAATTATAATGGCTAAAGTCGAACTGGTCGGGCCATAACTTGCCGGTGTAAGCGTCGGGGATGGATTTAATGGACATCAAAAAAACCCAGAGAATGGGCAAAATAATGATCAAGCAGAAAAAGATAATCGTGGCATGCAGCAGAATGGTTCCCAATCGCAGCCGGGGCCGGCGGGGCATAACCGGGGCCGCTTCGCGCACCTGGATCGAGTCAATCGAGCGAGTTAAATCCATCGTAAACTCTCCTCATTTGGAGGCTATAGCCCAAGGGACAAACTATAGTTTATCCGACAAAATTAATCCTGGTTGCGGAAAATATAAAATAAGGCCGCCACCACCACCAGCATGCTAATCGCGCCAATCCAGCCGATCGCCGCGGCGTACCCTTGCGGCCAATCCCCCAATTGGAAGCCCAGATGCCACATGTAAACGGTCCAGGTGTAAGTGGGCATCGAGCGATTAAAGCCGCCCATAATCAAAAATTCGTCAATCACAGCCATGGCCGAGCCAAAGCGCAGCACCACCAGAATCAAAAAAATGGGCCGCAGCCGGGGCAGGGTAACGTGCCAGAACATCTGCCACTCGTTGGCCCCATCCACACGGGCCGACTCAAACAGTTCTTTGGGAATGGCGGCCAGGCCGGCCAGGAAAAACATGGTGTGATAGCCCAGCCCCCACCACCATTCCATGATCGCCACCGCCGGCAGGGTCAGCGGGGAATCCCCTACCCACTGCGGCGCGTTACGATAATCAAATAAGTGCAGATAATTGATCAGGATAACGTTAATTGGCCCGACTTCAAAATCATACAACCAACGCCAGAGGACAAAGATCATTGGGCCGGGGATAACCGCCGGAATCAGCAGAATCAGCCGGTACAGGGTTGATAGGGTAGCATGTTGCACCCGGTCTACCAGGATGGCTACAAAAAGAGGAATAAAAATGACGCCGGGCAGAAAAATAGCCGTAAAAATGGCCGCCCGCCACAAGCCGGTCCAAAAAATGGGATCGGCCAGGGCATTACTGAAATTTTCCAGGCCAACAAAATTGGGCGGGTCCGGGCGCAAATAGCGATAATCGGTGAAGCTAATATAAAGAACTTGCAGCAGCGGATACAACTGGTAACCGATAAAGAAAAAGAGCGCGGGCAGCAGATAAAGCCAATTGACGCTATGCTTTAGCTCCTGCCAACGCCGGTGGGATCGGGCTACCGTTGTGGGGAAGGTTGTCGCCATCATCCTCCTCGTAAAATAAGTAGATAGTAGATAGTGAATAGAACTATCTACTACCTTCTATCTACCATCTACTATCTTCTACTTAGCCGGCTTTCTTTACTTCCGCGGCCACAGCATCTTTGGCTTCTTGCATGACTGCTTTGGCATCGGTGGACTCACCCTTGAGATACTTCTCCCAAATGGGTTGGGCGAGAATGAACTGCTGCAAACCAAAGGCATGGTTCGGGATGGCCTTGGCTACCTTCAACTGCTCAAAGATCAACGGCACCCAGGTTTCCTTCTGGAACCAGTCGGCATTTTCCTTTTGTAGGGCTTCGTTGACCGACAGGAACGGCGGCAACTGGCCCGGATGGCCGGAGGAGCTGCCGGCAATCGAGTCTTTCCAGATTTGGGCATCGTAAGTGAGCGCCTTCATATACTCGGCGGCCTTCTCTTTGTTCTGGCCCCACTTGAACAGGCACGCGCCCGTCGTCCAGAACACGGTTGAGCCGGCCCCGCCTTTGGCCTTGGGCAGCGCCCCCAGGCGCAACGCCGCCGGATCGGTCCAGGTGCCGGCCATGCGCAGCGGCGCGTTCTGGTACTTGATGTAGTAGGCGACCTGCTGCGCGGCGAAAGCCACCTCATCCGGCGTCTGGTTGACGCCGCCATCAGTACTGCCGGGCTGTAACGCGTTAGCCGAGGAGAGGTCGAGCATTTGCTTCATGATTTCAAGCGCCTGGAGCGCCGGTTCGCTGGTGAAATCAAACAAGGGCACGCCGCTGGCATCCCCATCGAGCATGTAATAGACATCGGTGCTGATACTGTGGGTAATGGGGCACAGCGAGCGCCAGCCGTGCGCGTCGAAAGTACAGCCATAGCGGGCCGCACCAGAATCGAGAACGGCTTTGGAGTTAGCCAGATACTCATCCCAATCCGCCGGGGGCGTGTCGGGCAGACCGGCCTTGCTGGTGATTGAGGTGTTGTAGCCTTGCACAATGATGTCGAGCAGGAACGGCCACGAATACAACTTGCCGTCTACGGTACATTCTTCCCGGATGGAGGGGATGATGTCATCGAGCACATCTTTGGGGATGTAGTTGTCCCACGGCTCGATCACATCGGCTTTGATCAGCGCGGCCATCTCCACAAAGGGGGTCATGCCCACATAAACATCCCAGGTGCTCTCTTTATTTTTGCCTTCGGCCACAAAGCGGGCCACATCAAACCCGGCCACCGGCGCAATTTGAAAGTTCAGATCAGCAAAGGACTCATTAACCGCTTTCAGGCCAGGGTGCAGGTCAACAATCCATTGATAAAAGGTGGGGGTCAGGGGGCGGGCGCCAGAGGCGGCAGCAGGGGCTTCCTCTTTGGGCGCTTCGGTGGCCGGAGCAGCCGCTTCTTGCTGAGCCGGCGCAGCCGTGGGGGCAGCACCGCCACAGGACGACAGAACGCTAACCCCACCCAGGCCCATGCCGGCCACAATCATATTTTGCAAAAATTGGCGGCGGCTGATCTCGCCTCGCCTGAGCTGAGACCGCAGCAGCTCCTGGATCAGAAACTCCTCATCTTTGCGTTTCATAGCAATCTCTCCTCTTTCTTTTAATAAGAATTAAAATAAATTTACTTCAACGCCCGCTCATTATAGGAAGCAATAAGGCGTAAAGCTACAGGAGTTATTTTTTTAAGCCAAGCTGACACATTGGGTGAAGCGCAAATAGGGAAGGGTAAAAATAAAGCTGTCCAAATGTCAACCTCATTGTCAACTCTTTAACAGCACATGGAGCGTTGCTACAGCAGCAGCCCGGCCAGACCAGGCCAGGTTTTAGAAAGTTAGGTGAGGAGAAGGATGCGCGATCAGGAAAGTAGCCAAATTGGTCAAATGACCCCTGCCCCCCACTATACTGCTAATCCAGGCCGCTGTCAAATTACTTTTCAAACCCAGGTAGCAATCTGGACCGAGATACTTTCTTTCTGCAAGAAAGCAGCATACCACGAAAGAAAAAGCCTGTCAAAATCAAGAGAATCTCAAAATCAAGAAACAGAAATCGAGTTAGTAAGTTAAATTAACTTACTAACTCGATTATAAGACAACTCTTATAAATTGTCAAATAAGGGCTTTATTCAACAGCTATAAAGCGGGTTACTGGCCACGCCGATCTTTCATTCAATCTTTGTCCCGATTATCAATCATCATCATCTTTATTATCATCATCGCCGCCGCCGGAGCGGCCGCTATTAGAACTGCCATGGCCAGAGTTATCATCACCGCCCCCGGAGTTATCATTACCACCGCCAGAATTGTCGTTGCCGCCGGAGTCATCGCTGTTGGAATTGTCGCCGCCGCCAGAGTCATCCCCGCCGGAGTTATCGTTGCTGCTGTTGTCGCCGCCCTCATTTTCATTGCTATTATCGCCAGCGCCTCCATTGGTATTATCATCACCGGGGGCGGGGGGCGGGGGGGGAACCGGGGTTGCCGTTGGCGGCGGGGGGGGCAGGGTTGGCGTATGGGTTGGCGTAGGTGTAGGGGTGGCGGTGGGGGTAAACGTGGGCAATATTAAAATGTCGGTATCGCTGGACAGGCTGCGAGTAGGGGTAGCCGTTGCCGTTGGCGAGGCGGTGGGTGTTGGGCTGGGGGTGGAAGTTGGCGACGGCAAGGGGGTAGGCGTCGGCGGGGCGAGTTCAATTACGGTGATGGTCAGGGCGGTCAGATGGTCGGGCGGTTGGGTTAAGGCTTCAACTTCGACACGAGCGCCGGCGGCCAGGGTTCCGTTGAGCCGGGTTTGGGGAGTCAACTGTACAGTGAAGTCGGCGAGGGTTAATGAGGTTTCGCTGACCGCTTGAACGACGCCCCAAAAACTGACCGTCGCTACCTCGTTTTGTTGCAGTAGCAATTTTGCTTCGGTCTGGCGCTGTTGATTGTAAGTTTCAAGCAGTTGAGCGCGAGACTCCGGGTTGAAGGTCAGGTTAAGACGCGCATTTTCAACGGCTCGTTTCAAACCGTACAACGGTTGTCCGGGCAAACTCCGCTGCGCCAAGACCGTCACCATCCCCCCCAATAGAAGTACCAGCAGGAAAGCCGAAGCCAAACCCGCCGCCAGCCGGGGCAGCCAGCTACGGCTCAAAAAAGCAACCAGAGTGGTTAACCCATTCTGCTGTACCGGAGTCGCCGGTGTAGTTGTAACGGCCAGTTCGCGGCCATAGGCCAGCATCCGCTGTAGGCTGGCCTCCGGCGAAGGCAGCGGGACAGCCGCTTGCAATTCTCCTACTTCGGTAGCAAGGGCCAAAAGTGGGCGCAGCCACTCGGCATCAGCGCCGGCTTCGGCCAGGATATCGTCTACGGGAATACCGGCGGCCAGTAGCGCCAAAGCGTCTTCTAATTTGTCATCTACCTTAGTCGTCTCGTTGTCGTTCATTGTCATTCTTCGCTCAGGGCGCCTTCTAACGAAAAGTCCTGCATCAATTCGGCCAGGGCGCGTAAGGCCCGGTACTGCAAGGCTTTGACCGCCCCCGGTGTTTTGTTAATCGCTTTGGCCACCCCCTGGATGTCAATCCCTTCCATAAAACGCAGCAAAATGACATCGCGCTGCTCGTCGCCCAACTGCTGGATGGCCTGCTCCAGCAGCCGTTTGCGTTCGTTGAGCGCGGCCTGATGGGCCGGACTCGTTTCAACCGCTGCCGCCAAACCGTCGCTCAGCTCCACCTCGGACATCCGTTCGCGCTGGCGATAGTAATCGGCTACCACGTGGCGGGCAATGCCCATAATCCAGCCCTGGGGCGAGTCCTGCCAGGCCTGACCTCGTTTTAAGCCTTGAATTACCCGGACAAAGACCTCGCCGGATAAATCCTCTACCGTGTGGGGGTCGCCCACTTTAAACCTAATATAGCGAGCCACCGGCTCGTAAAATCGTTGATGCAGGGCGCGCAGGGCGGCCGGGTCGAGTTGTTTCGCCTGGGCGAGCAACTGTTGATCATTCATCATGATAGTTTACTTTAACATGTCGCAGATTTTGGGAAAAAGGCTCGCAGCCAACCTTAAAATTATACTGTAGGGTCGCTAGTTTACTGGTCACTGTTTCATCAACGGCGAGAACCTGATGCCCGCGCCGCTTCTACCAACGCATCGAATAGGCGCTGCTGGCTAACGTCGTTGGCGGCGGTCAGTTCGGGATGCCACTGCACGGCAATCAGCCAGGGGTGACTGGGCAGTTCAACCGCTTCGATGGTCCCATCGGGGGCCAAAGCAACTACTTTGAGACCCGGCGCAACCTGCTTGAGGGCCTGGTGATGCCAGGAGGCCGTCTGAACCTGTTCGCTTTGGGTAATCTCGGCCAGGCGCGAGCCGGCTTGAATCTGGATAGGGTGCGGGATGGGGCCATGCGGTAACTCCCTGTGGGCCACCTCGTCGCCCACCACATCCGGCAAGTGTTCGATCAGCGTTCCGCCCAGGGCTACATTGAGCACTTGCAGCCCCCGGCAGATGCCCAGCGTGGGTAAGTTACTTTCGAGCACTCGATTGGCAATAGCCAACTCGCTGCGGTCCCGCTCCGGGTCAATGCTGTAAATCGTTTCGTGAGTTTGGCCGCCGTACAACGCTGGGTCCATGTCGCCGCCGCCGGTCAGAATCAAACCGTCGAGGTGGGGGAGCAATTTTTCAAGCTGGGCCTCGCCCGGCGGGATCAACAGGGGGATACCCCCGGCGCGGCGCACGCCGTCCACATATTCGGCGGGCAGAATGAAACGATTTTCGGGGTTGCGGCCATAAGTGGTCACGCCAATCAACGGTGGAGATAATGAGGTCATCTTTGCAATCATCCTTATGGAATTTGAATTCAAAATTGGTAACGAGACTGGAAGGTTGGAAGACCGGAGGACTGGATAAAGAGACTTTCCAACCTTCCAACCCTCCAGCCTTCCAACACATTACCGAATTTGGTCATCAAAACTCATTAGAAAATTAACAACCCAGCGGGCCACAAGGCGATCATCCGGCAGGGCCTGCTCCAACGAGCGATGGGCTTCGGCCCGCAGCGCCGCCGGGGCGCGGGGTTCAAGATAATCAATGACCAGCCGCATAAAGCGCCGGCTCTGTTCGATGTGGGCCTGAATCCCCAGAACCTGATTTTTAAGGGCATAGATAGTATAGGGGCAAAAGTCGTTGCCGCCAATAACAGCCGCGCCGGGCGGCAGCGCCACCACCTGATCCTGATTGACAAAATAGAGCGAGCAACGCGAAGCAGCCGGGGTCAGCCAGTCGGCCTGATGCTGGATTTCAAAGGAACGCAGGCCCAAAACCCAACCTTTCTCCGATTTTTCAACCCGTCCGCCCAACGCCTGGGCTAACAATTGATGCCCAAAACAGATGCCGACCAATTTTTTCTGGCCGGCATACGCCTGCCGGACAAATTCTTCCAAAGGCGCAATCCACGGCTCGCCATCGTACACGCCGGCTGGGCTGCCGGTGATCAGAAAAGCATCAGCCACGGCAGGTGTGTCGGGCAGTTCACCTGCCGTAGCATCATAAATCTGGCATGTAATGGCGGGATCAATTGCGCCAAACAGGCGCACAAATTTCTCCCCATCCGAAGGTTCGCCCTCAAAAATGTATGGGCCTGGCAAGGCGTTGAGAATGGCTAATTTCACCTGCTCCCCTAAAAATAGTCTGGTTCGTGTCACTAGCGAGCCGCAGGCGAAGCAATCTCCCACCTCGGAGCGGGGATTGCTTCGGCCTACGGCCTCGCAATGACATACGCTTGAGTGGTTAAGCCCAACTTACCTTTAAAGGCAGATGTTTGATCCCGGTGATAAAGTTAGAGCGCAGCCGCTCGATGGGGCCGTTCAGTCGGACATCGGTCAGGCGCGGCAGCAGCTCTTCAAAAAGCACTTTGATTTCCACCCGCGCCAGGTGCTCGCCAATACATTTGTGGGGGCTTTTGAGGCCAAAGGCCACGTGGTCATTGGGCTGGCGTTTGATGTCAAAGCGATAAGGGTCGGGAAACTGCCGCTCATCAAAATCAGCCGAGACAAACCAGATGACCACTTTATCCCCCGCCTTGATCTGCTTGCCGGCCAATTCGGTATCCTGCGTGGCTGTGCGCCGAAAGTGCATGGTCACGCTGCCCCAGCGCAGCATCTCTTCGACGGCGGTAGGCATGAGGGCCGGGGTATCGCGCAGTTCGGCCAACTGGTCGGGATGCTCCAGCAAAGCGTGCAGGCCGGCAACCGTAGTGTAACGGGTGGTATCGTTTCCGGCGGCCACCATTAAGGCAAAAAAGTTTTTGAACTGGTGCTCAGACAGCGGTTCGCCGTCTCGCTTGGGCATTAACAGCATAGAGATCACATCATCGGTGGGATGCTCGCGGCGCTGCCGGGCTTGCTCAGCCGCATACTCAAACAGTTCCAGGCTGACCGGGCTGCGGAACGGCATCAAACGGTAAGCATCGGTATCCACCAGGCCCACCGGATAACTGGTAAATTCCGGATCGGTGTTGCCGATGAGGGCATCGCCGCGACTGACCAGCCAGGGACCGTCACTGTCGGGCACGCCCAGCAGCTTGCCCAACATACGCATGGGGAGTTTTCGGGCGATAGCCTCGACAAAATCAAACTCATTTTGACCTTGCACCTCATCAATCACTGCTCGCGCCAGCAGCCGGATGTCTTCTTCATAAGCGGCTACTTCACGCGGCAGAAAAGGGGCTTGAACCAGACGGCGATAAGCAGTATGTTCGGGCGGGTCCATTTCCATTAAGGTCTGGCGGGCCGCCAGTTCCTCGTCATCCATCTCTTCCAGCCGGATGCCTCGCGCGCTGGAAAACAGGCGCGGGTTATGGCTGACATACAGCAGGTCATCGTAACGAGTAACGGCCCAGAAGCCCGACCCCTCTTTTTCGTCCCACCAACTGACCGGGTCTTCATCGCGCAAGCGTTTGAAGGTCGCATGCGGCACGCCGTTCAGATAAGTTTCGGGGTCGGTGATGTCGGCAAAGGCTTCGCCCAGATTAATTTCGGTTTGCGATGTCAGCATAATGGTTCTCCTTTATAAAGACGCGATGAGGCGTGAGGCGAGGACGCGAGGATATTCTCCGCCTCACATGTCCTCGCCTCCTCGCCTCCTCATTACAGGAACGGCAAATAATAGTTCCGTTCCCAATCCGTAACCGCCGAAACAAACTTGTCCCACTCGGCCCGCTTGACGGCGACAAAATTTGCTACCAAGTCGCTGCCCACGGCTTCGACCAGGGCGGTGTCGGCTTCCAGGGCGTTGAGAGCCTGGTTCAAGTCGTCGGGGGTGTGGCGGTCGGTGCTCTGGTTTTCGAGACAATCCAGCTCCTCAGCCGGAGGCGGAGTCAGCTTGTTGACCACGCCGAGACGGGCCGCCTGCAACACCGCCGCCACCACCAGGTATGGATTGGCCGCGCCGTCGCTCATGCGATGTTCCAGGCGGGTGGCGCTGCCGCGATCAGTGGGGACGCGCAAGGTAACGCCGCGGTGGTCGTAGCCCCAGTTGGCCCAATAACCGGCCAATTGACCCGGCCGCAGCCGCTTGTAGGCATTCACGGTGGAGGCGCACAACGCGGTCATGCCCTCATGGTGTTCAATCACCCCAGCGATACATTGATGGGCCAATTCCGACAGGCCATCGGCTGCTTTGGGATCGT
Organism: Anaerolineales bacterium; assembly: GCA_015075405.1. Lineage (GTDB taxonomy): Bacteria > Chloroflexota > Anaerolineae > 4572-78 > J111 > DSQQ01. The sequence goes on along the minus strand of JABTUK010000004.1, from coordinate 1,266,383 downwards.
CAAAAACATTACGCCCATGCTCATCTTGCAAGGAGAAATTGGTATGAAAGCCGCTGCCGCTGCGACCCTCGAACGGTTTGCCCAAGTAGGTCAGCAGCAGCCCATGCCGGGCGGCAATCTCGCGGGCCATGACTTTGAACAAAAAAATGTCGTCCACGGCTTGCAGGGCATCTTTGAAGGCCAGGGTCAGCTCGAACTGGGGCGTGTCGTACTCAGAATTGATCGATTCGACCGGCAACCCGCAGCGATCCGCCGTCTCCATAATTTCGTCAAACAGCCCAATCGGGTCAACCGCCCAGCCGGTGCCGTAAACGTAAGCGCCCGGCGTGTTCCACTCGGTCCAGCCGCCCTGCCCGTCGGGCTGCAAAATATAGGCTTCCAGTTCAATCCCAACCTTGATCCGATAACCCATGTGTTCCCAATCGGCGATGGCCCGGCGCAGGGCGTGGCGGGCAGAAATAGCCAGCGGTTCGCCCCGGAAGTACAAATCGCCGACGACGACCCCGGTATTGGCTTCCCAACAGGGCCGGACTTCCTCCATCGAGAACATCAGCTCGCAATCCGGCAGTCCCTCCAGCAGCATCGCGCCGGGAGCGGGAACCATCGTCCGGTCGTAAGCCAGGGCAAACATGGTAATGCAATGCCGCGCCCCCCGCTCGGCATGATGACTGGGTAAATATTTGCCTCGGGCCAGGCCGAGATGATCGGGGAAAAGGGCGCGAATTCGTTTGTATGCGGTCATAATTACTCTCCTCCTGGATAATTAATATCAGCAATCATTGCTACAATTTACCTTTTGCCTTTACCTTCTTAGAGGACTTATGCAGTTGGTATTGAAAATGGCCTGATTCAGAGCGGAATCTACAGAATTTAGAAATATTGTTACTACTCAGGCATGTCATTTCGAGGCCGTAGGCCGAGAAATCTACCCCACTCGCAGGCTATTCAAGCACCAACCTGGAAGATTTCTCCTCGCAGGCTCGTCGAAATGACATGATGCCTGAGTAGTTACTCATTCCGAAGATTCTGCTCTTTACCCCATCAACTTTTTGCCTGCGTTACTTCTTGCATCAGCCCCCACAGGGCCTCGACATCCTGCCGCTCGGTTGGTTCCGCGCCGATGGAGACGCGGACCATCCAGCGGCCGTTCAACACCGCCGGGGTAAGGTAGGCCGCGCCGGAGGCATTGATCTGGCCGACCCACTTGAGGGTGTGAGCGTCGAGCGCCTCGCCGGTCAGCCCCGGCGGTTCGTGGCGCAGGCAGACGGTTTGCAGCGGGACCGGGGCCAGGCGAGTCCAACCGGGTGTGGCGTCTACCTGTTCGGCCAACCAGCGAGCATTGGCAATGTCACGGCGCAGCCGCGCTTGCAGCCCCTCGACTCCTTCCAGCCGGATTAAAAACCACAGTTTGAGCGCCCGGAAACGCCGGCCCAGCGGGATGCCCCAATCACGGTAGTTTTTGGCCTGCGTGTCGGCCGCCGTTTGTAGATAGCTGGGATTGGTGGACATAACCCGCACCAGATGCTGCGGGTCGCGCACATAAAAGAGCGACGAATCAAAGGCCACCCCCAGCCACTTGTGGGGGTTCAGCCCCAGCGAGTCCGCCGCCTCGATGCCCTGCCACATCCAGCGACACTCCGGCAGAATCATAGCCGAGCCGGCCATGGCCGCATCCACGTGCAGCCACAGCCTGTGCTCCCGGCAAACGGCGGCAACGGCCTCGATGGGGTCAAGGGCCGTCGTGGCGGTGGTGCCGGTGGTGGCGACGACCGCGCAGGGCCGCGCTCCTGCGGCCAGGTCAGCCTGCGCAGCCTCGGCCAGCAGGTCGGGGCGCATGGCGTGAGCCTCGTCGGTGTCAATCAGGCGCAGATTGGCCCGGCCAAAGCCGGCCAGCAGGGCCGCCTTCTCGACCGAACTGTGGCTTTGGGCCGACGTATAGATGATTAAGGGGCGTTCCTCGGCTTGCAAACCGCCGCGAGACAAACTGTAGCTGCTGGTATGTTCGCGGGCGCACAGCAAGGCTACCAGGGTGGAAGTAGAGGCGGTATCCTGGATAACGCCGTGCCAGTTTTCCGAGAGGCCGACCATCTGGCGCAGCCAGTCGGTCATCGCCTCTTCCAGTTCGGTCAGGGCGGGGCTGGACTGCCAGTTCAACCCAAGCTGGCCCAGCCCGGTGCTGAGAAAGTCGCCCAGGGCCGAGGCCAGGGTGGCATTGGCCGGAAAATAGCCAAAGAAGCGGGGGTGCTGCCAGTGGGACAGGCCGGGCATGATGATGTGGTCCAGGTCGGCCAGAATGGCTTCAAACTGTTCCGCTTGAGCGGGCGGAGAGGCCGGTAACTGGGCGCGCAGTTCGCCCGGTTTGAGCCGCGACAAAACCGGCAGATTGGCAATGCGCTCACGATAGGCCGCAATCCGGTCAATCACTTGATAACCGGCCCGGCGAAATTCAGCAGGGGTCATAAAAATCACCTCAAAATAATATCATTGGAGTCGCCCCGAATTGAAATTCTGGACTGATACAGGAAGTCGGCTAGAAACCGGCTCGAAGCCATAAACTTCACTAAAAGTACGGTCCAACCAGTCCGTTTGAACGGGCTTTTTATAGCCGCCTGAACTTAAGCGAAGCATCCTGTGGGTCAGTTCAAGGTGGACATATTGATTTGTTAGGGCGCAGGTTGGTTTATAATTGGCAACCAACCAATAAACTACATAAACCAGGCGTTGAAACAAAGGTTAATTTTCCGGTGCTTGCCCCACTACGACAATGTGACCTTCTCGAAAATAGAAATCAGGGTGCTTCAAGATATGGTCAGGCGAGTCAAAGTTTGCCAACCCGCGCCAGACCACCCTATCTTGCTCTGATAGATCAACGCTTTCAGCCGCTTGAGGGTGGGCCTGGAGTATCGTACTGATAAACGCTCGCTCAATTGGGCGTAACGGTGCTTTCCGTTCACTGAGAAACGATTTGAAGCCGACATTGATCAGCCCAGCTTGCTTGAGCCACGTCGCTAGTTGAAAAGTCCGTAATCCTCCCTGCATTGGGGGAATATGATGCCGAGCCGCGTCATAGAGGCGCCAGATCATTGTTTGGTCAAAAGGAGAGAATAAATTAACCGTCAAGTCAAACTCCTTCACGGCCACAAGTCCTCCGGGCCGTACAACCCGATGAAACTCAGCTAACATGTTGCCTAGCTCATCATCAGTCAAATATTGGGTAATATTGGCACACCAAACAACATCGAAGCGATTATCTTCGTAAGGTAATGAGGTCAGATTGCCCACCCTGGTTTCTATGGAACAAGGAAATTGTTTGTTTTCTACCAGGGAATCAACCCGCTCGATGTTTTCAGGAGCCAGGTCAATCGCACAAATATGCCCCCTTGAGCCAACCAGTTCGGCCAGAAGCGGGAGGAAGCTCCCTCCACCACACCCCGCATCCAATACATTCCAGCCTGATTTGATGCCCACTGAGCGGATCATCGCTTCATACTCCGGTTTCATCGCCTCAAAGTGGCTATCCAAATAGGAGCTTTCGGATAATTCGTGACCGGTTGATGTTTTGGTAGAATGGTGATCAGTCATCAATTCCTCCTTTAATGTTGATTGTGCCAAAGTCGTCTCTGACATCTCAATGGACTAGCGCCCTAACAATTGTCTTACCCACCAAATCTGGCAAAAGCTTGCACGAGCCTTTCACAAAACGCACGCATCTCTCCGGCATCATCAATAAATTGATTGGGCTTGACGCAAATGGTTGTGTAACCCTGGGCCAATTGGGGCGGGATCGACTCCAGCGCTTCAGCGAGATTGGCCGGACTGTCATCATCCGGGAAACTGGCCCGAATCCCACCGATTAGCTCCAACTCGCGCATGTCACGCCCGGCGGCTTGCATTGCGGCGGCTAACCGTTCCAACTCCTCTGGCTTGGGCGGGCCGAGCGGGTGAAAGCCCTGCCCGTATCTGACCAGCCGCCGAATCAAAGCATCGTGCAAAGCCTGTCCGCCAAACCACAGCGCCGGCCCTCCCGGACGGTAGGGCTTGGGTTCGAGGTAGACATCTTGAAAGCGGTAATACCGGCCCTCAAACGAAGCCGGCGTGTCGCGCCAGAGGGTTTGCCAGGCCGCCAGATGCTCATCGAGCAGGTGGCCGCGCTGCTCAAAAGGGACGCCCAGGGCGTCGTATTCGTCTTTGTGCCAGCTTACCGTCGGCTGAACGATGAGCCGGCCCTCGGCCAGTAGGTCGAGCGTGGCTAATTGTTTGGCCAAATCTACCGGGTGGCGCAGGGGGGCGATAATCGCCCCGGCAAACAGGCGGATTTTGCTGGTTCGGGCGGCGATGGCGCTGAGTAACAACAGCGAATTGGGCCAGGGCGTGGCCGGGTCTTGATTGCCGGGCAGGGCGTACATGCGCGGGTTCGCCATGCGGCCCAGCGCCCCGGCGCTGGGGCCAAGCGCAATGTGTTCGCTGAGCATGACCCCATCAATGCCGCTCTCTTCGGCGATGACGGCCCACTCCACCAGCGCCCGCAAATGACGCGGTGAAGTAAGGGTCCAGTTTTCGCTGAGAATCAAGAGTATTTTGGGCGTTACCATAAGTTAGTCGTTACACTCAGATTCATGTCATCCATTCGACAAGCTCAGGACAAGTTTCGAGCGATCCGCGAAGCGGGAGCGAGAAATCCCCAAGGCGCAACATATAAAAGTAAGGTGTCGGGGATTTCTCCCTGCGGTCGAAATGACATGGCTGAGCAGTTACAGTTAGCCTAACATTTGTTGGAGTCGCTTAAAAGTTGCCACCAAAGCTGCAACCTGGTCCTGGCCCAGTGGCACATAGCGCCGCACCGGCGGAAAGGCCATGGCAATCCAGGCTGCGCCGACCTGCCTGGTGGCGGCTCGCCAGCCGCGCTCATCCTGGATCAGATAAAACTGTTGAAAGTCGAGCGGCAAGATGGCTTGCGCAAACGCCTCGTCTGTCACCAGTTGGTTGATAACCGCCTGGGCCGCTGCGCCGCCGGATTTTACCCGGCCAGAGATGCCGCTGCGCCGCAGATGGCCGGTGTGCGCCAGTTGAATTTCAGCCTGACCAGGGGCGCTGCCTTCAACCCGGTACTCAAATTCGATCAGGACGGTGTGGCCCAGAAAGTTTTTCTCGATCCACTCGCTGGCCTCAAAGGTCAGGCTGCTGTCGGGCGCTACAAATTGAGCCTGAGGCAGGGCGCGCGGAAAGCATTGAAACTGCTTAAACTCGCGGGCCACATGGTTGAGCAACCTCCCCGGCTGGTACGAGCGGGGAGGTTTTTGGCTCCAGGCGCGCCAATTAATCATCAACCGTTAAACCTTCTTCGGCAATAAGGGTTTCCGGTTCAATCCGAACCCAAGGGTTAATCTGCTGCACGCCGTAGGTCCAGATCAAAGCAAAACCGGCGCAAACCAGCAGCATCACCAAAAAAGGCAGGTAAATCTGGTCGGGGGTCAAAAATGGGGGGGTGATGTACCAGATGGTGATGAGCATCCCAACCGTGGCCACAATCTGCGGGAGGGGGTAGAGGGGCGTTTTGTAAGGCCGCTTCAGATCGGGTCGCTTCATCCGTAAAACCACCACCGAGATATTGACCAGGATATAGCCAAATATCCAGGCGCAAACCGCCGCCAAAATAAAGGCGATAATACTACCAATATCCCCGCGAATCCAGATGGAGCCGATAATAGGGATAATGGCGACAAAGAAAATACCAATCCAGGGTGTTTTGTAACGCGGGTGCAGGTAAGCAAAGGAAGAAGGCAGCGTGCCATCTTTGGCCATACCGTACAGAATCCGGGGGATACCGGCAATCAACGTATTGATCGTGGCGGTTCCGGCTAACAGGGCGGCGATACCCAACCACAATTTGCCAAAGCCCCCCATAATAGCTTCGCCAAAAGCGGGGATGGGCAAGGGGGTATCAAACAACATCACCCCCGGCTCCAATTCGACGTTTTGAACCTGGCGGGCAATGCCGGCCCCGTACACAAACATCGCCACCGCAACCAGGGTGACGCCCAGGTACATAGCTCTGGGGATATTTTGGTGCGGGTTTTTTAGCTCAGGCGCGAGCGGAGTCACATACTCCACGCCTACAAATAGAAACATCGCCAGACCGGTCATAACCAGCACAGCAGTTACATCAACCCCGACCATAGACTCGCCAAAGTAGCCGCTGATGCCCGATTGCGTTGCTTTCAACACCCCAAGCAGCCCAAAGAGGGTGAGGGTTAGCCACATAACTGCCGTCATAACAACCTCAACCCGCCCATAAACGTTAATGCCGAGCAAGTTGACCACCATAAAAATACCGACCAAAACCGTGCCGATGATCCAGGTACTCTCAGCCGGCAAATTAGCCAGAAAATCGAAGTTTACCTGGGCAAACAGACCCACTGCCGATACTTCGGCGGTACCGGCAAAAATATGCACCAGCATATAGGCGGCCAGCGTGCCGGTGATAGCCCAAAAACGGCCCATCCCGGCGGCCACATAATCATACACCGCCCCTGAAGTTGGCAAAATTCCGGCGGCTTCGGCAAAGCTGGCCGATTGGCACATCATGAGAATGTAGGCCACTACAATGGCCAGGGCAAAAACCCAGCCGCCGACGCCAAAGCCCTGGGTGGCAGTTAACAGCACCGACGAAGCAATAATCAATCCCACCGCAGTCGCCAGGGCTTCGGGAAAACCCAAAGCGCCCTCGGCTAAATGGGTGGATGCAGCATTGGTTGAATTTGATGTGGTCGTCATACCTTTTTCTCCCTCTAGCTAATAATAAATGAGCCTCCCCTTTTGTAGCTTTGAGCTTTGGTCAGTTAGTTCATAGATTGCTCCTTAGAAAATAACAGTCATGTCATTTCGAGCGACAAAGGAGCGAGAAATCCCTCAAAACTCCGCTTACAAGACGAGCCGGTAGGGATTTCTCCCTCCGGTCGAAATGACATGCTTAAGCCCACCGCGTAACCCCTTGTCATGTCGATGACCCATTTACACTTCTTCGCCTCATCGCGTCCTCGCCTCATTTACGGCATCAAGTAAGCATACACCTGATCACGCTCCATTTGAATCGCTTCAGGCGTAAACATAAAATAGGTACGCGGCGGCAGAATGCCCCAGGTGTTGGAGGCATAGGGGTCATCGGGGTGGACAAACGGCTCGTGGTCGGCATCCAACACCTGCATATCGCAGTAAAACTCGATGAAGTGCTCCTCTTCCCACATACGCCAATAGCTGGCCAGGTTTTGGGCCATGCCGTGTCGCACCGGCCCCCAGGTCACATGGCGGCCATAGCGGGCAATGTGATCCAGCCCGGCCCGCATCTGCCCAAAATCCACCAATTCAAAAGCCAGGTGATGAATATGGTTGTAGCCTTTCTCCAAAAAAGCCAGCACGTGATGGCGCGGGTCAATATGCAGCCACAGCCCGGCCTCGCCAATCCAATCGGTCAGCTTGAAACCCAGAATTTGGGTATACCAATCATACTGGCGCTTGACGTTTTCGGTGAGGTAGTTGACATGCCCCAGGCGGCGGGGATGAAAACCGGGGATCCGGTCTGTAGGGATCATCACCGGCGAGCGGGGGTCTTTGGGCCGGCGGCGTTCCACCAGCACCACCCGGTTGCCGTCGGGGTCGTTTAGCAGCAAGCCGGACTCGCGCAGTGGCACGTCAATTTCTGTCACCCTTTCACCCCGCGCCTCAATCTCGCGGCGAGCCTCGGCCAATGTCAACCCCGGCTCAAGCTCATAGGCCACGTAATCGAGGAACGGTTTTTGGTCGCCGGCCGGTTTCAAAATCAGGCAAAAATCCTCATGCATGCAGCGCATCAGGGCGTAGCCGTCCATCTTTTCGCCGTGCATGCCTAATAACTTTTCATAACGGGCAAAGGCCTCGTCCACATCAGCCACTAGCAGTGAGGCATGGTGGAGGTTCATACATAATTTGTTAGCCATACTAATTGCTCCTTGAAGATAGTGATCGGTAATCAGTTATCAGTGACCAGTTATCAGTGAACTGTCTTTCTGACTACTGACTACTGACTACTGACTACTGACTACTGATATTCCCCCACCCGCCGCTCGGCTTCATCCTCCGGCATGGCCAGGGCGACGTGCAGCGTGGCCGCGGTCACAGCGGGCTGAATCCCCACCGCCGCCAAATCCCGGTCGAGTTCCACCACCGTATTTTCCAGGCGACCAATCCCACTCACTTCCACCGCCACCACATCGCCAATTTCCACCGGGCGCGAGTGGGCCGGCGTGCCGGTGAGCAGCACATCGCCCGGCTCCAGGGTAATCAGGCGGGCCAGGTCCGCGATTTGATAGGCAAAGGAGAACATCAAATCGCTGCCGGTATGGCCTTCCTGCACCATCTGCCCGTTGACATAGGTCCGCAGGGTCAAATCGTTGGGGTCTACGTCGGCGGCATCCACCAGGAACGGGCCGATGGGGCAAAAGCCGTCCTGCCCTTTGACCCGCAGCATCGCCCCCCGGTCGGCGTGGCGAAAATCGTGGATGCCCCAATCGTTGGCAATTGAATACCCCTGTACGTAATCCAGGGCTTCTTCCACCCGGATATTGCTGCACCGCCGGCCAATAACCACCACAATTTCGCCTTCGTAATTCAAAAAGCGGCAGCCGGCCGGTCGAGCCACCGGCGCTTTATGATAGGACAGAGCCGAGGGCGGCTGTAAAAAATAAGCCGGATATTCGGGCAGGCGGGCCATCTTGTACTCCACGCAGCGGCTGCGATAGGTCAGATGGGTAGCAATAATCTTGGAGGGCGTCACCGGCGGCAGGTAGCGAGCCTGGTCAACGCCAACCGTATCGCTGTTCTCCAGTTTGATCTGGCTGCCCTCGACGATGCCCCACACCGGCTGGCCTGCATGCAAAATTCGGGCATGTTTCATCGCTCGGCCTCCTCGTTGTGCTGCGCCAGCACGGTTACGCCATCTACACTGTAGCCGAAACTGAAGCGAAAGCCTTTGATAATCTCACGGGGGGCGATGGCCTGCAAATCTTCCAGGGTGTCATCGTACAAACGCAGTTCAGCTTCGCCTTCCCAGATGTCGCTTACCTCTCGGTCGTAACCGCCCGCTCGCACCAGCTCAAAAATGGTGGGATGCAGGCCGCTGGCAGCAGGGAAATGACGGGTGTTGTACATGGGCGGCCCGTTGACGGTGGGGCCGGTTTTGGAAATTTCGCGCAAGGTGACAACAGCGCGGGCAATTTGGCGGTCATTGGCCGCGCAGGTGGCCCCAAAGCGCGCCCCCGGCTCCAGGCGAGGCGTGCCCTGGCCCACCGGAAAGAGGCGGGTCAGGTGAATCGAGCCGAGCTTTTTGGGGAAACCCTGAATCCAGCCCCGATACATCGAAAAATCTTTGTCCACCCAGATATAAACGCAGCGGCTGGCCGGCTGGCCCTGGTATTTGCAGCCGACAATCAGCATAAACTCTTTGTATTGCGATTGGATTGGGTCAACCAGTTCGTGAAAATCGGCGGAGCAGGACTGCCAATCGGCAAACATGGCGCAGACCGCGCCGGGGTCGTCCGCCGGTTCGAGTTCGGGCGGCAGCAGGGCAATGACATTGTCAGGATTGGTGCGGTACTCCACAATCAAAAAATCGCCGGAGTAATGCCAGGGCGGCGGCGGCACCAGGCTGGCCCGGCCATCCGGCGAAAGGGGAGCGGTATAGCCTTGTAGAGTCATTTAGACCTCCATCTGTTGTAATTTCTTGGCCGGGATTAGGAGATTTGGGGATTTTAGTTAAAAAATAATCCCCTCATCCCCTAATCCCGGCAAAAATGCCTGGGGTTTATTGTTCCATCAACTCGTAGACCTGCCCGATGACAAAACGGGCCGCTTTGTGCAGGTGTTTGACAAAGCCGGCCAGGTAATCTATGCCTTCCTGTTGGGCCGTGTAATAAAGCGGGTTCATCACCGTCGAGCGCAGCACCACCAGGCCGTACTGGTCATATTCTTCGGATGAGAGATGCAGGGTGTTAAGCACAAATTGGAGCGATTGGTTGGTATACTGTTGTTTTTCAAACACGGTGATCGAAACAAAATATTCTTTGGCATAGGGCAACTGCGTGCCCCGGCCGGCTTTGGGAATATCTAACTCGTTGCGGATACGCCGGTTGAGTTCATTGATCCAACGCAAGGAAATATCGGCAGGGACCAGCTTGTTGGCTTTCCAGGCCATTGGCCGGACTACAAAACAGACAATATTGGTATCTGGATTGAACAGCGGGATAAAGGTAAAGGGGTGGCCAAAGCGGTTTTTGCGGGGAGCGGTAAAGCCGCAGGCCGCGTCAATGGCAGCAAAGTTTTTGCGGTGATGCTGCAAATACCAGAACAACCTTTTGGCGTTGAGTACACTGGTGCGGACAAGTTTGCCGTGTCCATGGATAGTGAGCGGAATGGTAGTGTGGGCCAGCCAGCAGGCCGTGGCCGCCGCGCCGGGTTTGGACCCTTCCAAAATATATGGCCCAACCGCCTTGATTTCAGTCAAGCGGTCAATGGCCTTGATTCCCTCCGGCTCGTCGGAGATATATTGCGCCCGCTGGGTCATCAATTCCGTCACCAGCCCGTTTTTGAAAGCAACCACGCCGGCAGGATAGGGCACATAGCCCATCTTGTGCGGGTCTATGGCAATCGAATCGGCTTCGGGCATAGCGATAAAGGCTTTGTAGACATCAGGGTTATCCCAGGTGATTCGCTGATCTACCAAAGTGGGTGTGGTCGCCGGTTCGCGCCAAAAGTTGGCCGGCAGGGTTTCGACGGCATTAATCGCTGCCACGTAGCGGGCGCAGGTTTCGTTCAGGGTATAACCGCTCCGTTCCACTTCTGGGTGGCCACAGAAAATGCTGCGCAGGTAGCCGCCCCAGGCCGCATCGAGATGCAGCCAAAAGGATTGGTTGACGCTTTGCGCCCGCAGGTCGCGGGCGGCAATAATCTGGTGGATGGGGTCAACTGCCCCTTCTTCGGTGGTGCCGACCACTCCCACCACCGCCGCGATGTACTCCCGCTCGGTTAAATTGCGCAACATCTCTTGCAGAGCCTCCACATCCAAGCGGAAACGGAAGGTGACGGGCGCCAGGCGCACCGCATCTTCGCCGTAGCCCAGGACATTGGCCGTTTTCTTGAGGGAGTAGTGGGCCGCCGCCGAGACAAAAATCAGTGGGCGCATGCCCAGTTTGCGGCTCACGGCGTCGAAGCCGCGCAGCTTAACGTTGTAATCGCTGGCACGGACAAAGCGGTTGAGGGCGTCCAGCACTGCCGCCTGCTCCCGGCCCAAAACTTCAACTTCGTAGCGGGCCAGTTTACGGATGATGAAAATGGCCTCGTTGGGCCGCAGCCCGATGAGTTCGTGGTCGCTCAAATCGCCCAGGCGGGCCTGCTGCCCGTTGGCCGTTTTAACGGTGAAATCAAGCCGGTGGGTCTGGCAGTAATCGCGCCCGATAAAGGGCACAAATTGAACCATGCGGGCCACCCACAACGCTTCCAGGTTGGCAATGGTGCCACCGGAGCAGATGTGCGCCCAGGCTTTGTGTGGCTGGTAGCCCAACATTTCGGCCACCATCCGGCCTACTTCCAATTCCAGCCGCACCGTAACCGGGGCCGCTTCGTCGGTAACGTTGTTGGAGTTGTACAACATCCCGGCAAAATAGCCAAGTAGGCTGGGCATAGTCGTCTCTGAGGTCATGTGGGCCAGGTAGCGGGGGGAGTAAACCGGATAATCGGCTTTGAGGTTATTGAGAATGGTGTCAAGCTGAGCGTTGAGCCGGTCCTGCCACTGTTCGTGGTCGCGGCGGCGTTCCCGGCTGATGACCACCGGATCGGTGGGGAAGTAATTGCGCCGCCAATGAATGTAATCCTGGAAAATGTAGGTCAGCAGGTTGAAAAAGACATCGCCATGCTCGGCTTTGGGGCCAAGAAACCAGGCCGCCAGCGGGGGGTCATTTTGCGATTGTTCAAAAACATCCTTGTTCTTGCTCATACTGTTTAGAATGTTCCAAGATTTTAAATCATCCAAACAAATTTGACCGCGTGATGCGTGAATCGTGATGCGTGATGATTTTAGGCAAAAACGCTCACGCATCACATTCTTGGAGGTGCTTTATACAAACGTATTATGCCGATGCGTAATATTCTTCAACTCACAGTAGAAATCAAAACTCCATTTACCGCCTTCCCGGCCAATCCCCGATTGTTTGGCCCCGCCGAAGGGCTGGGCCAGGTCGCGCACATAAAAACAGTTTACCCAGACCAGGCCGGCTTCAATGGCTTCGGCCACCCGCCGCGCCCGCGCCTCGTTTTGGGTAAAAATGGTGGCCGCCAGACCATAAGGGGTGTTATTGGCCAGGGCAATCGCTTCGGCTTCGTCCTTGAACGTTTGCAGGGTCAGCACCGGGCCAAACACTTCCTTTTGCAGAATCTCGGCTCCGGCGGGAGGGTCAACAAAGAGGGTCGGCTCGTAATACAGCCCGCCCAGTTGGGGCGAGACCCGGCCGCCGTAGACCAGCCGCGCCCCCTCCTGGATAGCCCGTTGGACAAAGCCATCCACCCGTTTCAGGTGTTGGGGGTGAATCAGCGGGCCGACCTGGGTTTGGGGGTCGCGCGGGTCGCCCAGCCGAAGCTGGCCGGCCCCGGTTTTCATTCGCTCCAACAGGTCATCAGCCACCGTTTCCTCCACCAGCAAGCGCGTCCCGGCCAGGCAGACCTGCCCGGCATTGTCATACTGCTCCAGCATATTCCGCAGGGCCAGCTCCAAATCGGCGTCGGCAAAGACAACCAGGGGCGATTTGCCGCCCAACTCAAAGCTGACCGGGGTCAAATTCCGGGCCGCCGCCGCGCCAATCTTCTGGGCGGTCTCCACCGAGCCGGTAAAGGAGATGCGCCGCACCCCCGGATGGGCCACCAGAGCCGCCCCGGCTTCCTCGCCGATGCCCTGGACCACGTTGAACACACCCGGCGGCAAACCGGCTTCGGCGGCAAAGTCGGCCAGCAGCGAGCAGGTCAGCGGGGCCCACTCCGGCGGTTTTAGCACTACTGTATTACCCGCGGCCAGGGCCGGGCCAACCTTCCAGGTAGACAGCATAAAGGGCGCGTTCCAGGGCGTAATCAGCGCGGTTACGCCGGCGGGGTGGTAAACAACCCGATTGTGGGCATTGGCCGGAGGCGTGTCCCACTCTTCGCCTTGCAGCTTTTCGGCGTACTCGGCAAAGTAGCGGATGTTGTGCGCCCCGCGCTTCATCACCCGCAGCCGGCTGGCTTCGAGCAGCGAGCCGTTGTCGGTGGTTTCGACGATGGCTAAATCTTCCACCCGGCGCTCGATCACCTCGGCCAGCCGGCGCAGGTAGACTCCCCGCCCCTGCGGGCCAAGCGCCGCCCAGGTCGGAAAGGCCTGCCGCGCCGCCAACGCCGCCGCATCAACTTCTGCCGAACTACCGGCGGAGATATGGCCCAGCAGCGATTGGTCAATCGGGCTGATATCCTCAAAAGTTTGGGCCGAGGCAACCCGTTCCCCGTTGATAAAGTGATCGGGGGATATACGAATACCGGCAATCACTATTTCAGCCATGCGCTTGTCCTTTGAAAACAACCCTCACCCCCAACCCCTCTCCCCCTTTGGGAGAGGGGTTGGGGGTGAGGGTTGTTCGTCGCTGGATGTGTACCACAGATTCATAACGACTCCACTGAAAGCAGGAACCAGCCGGTGACGTATATGGATGCGTCACCTACGGGGTTATTCGGATAGGCTCTAATCTAAACCCGGCCATTGGTGGATTGGCTAGAATTTTGGGCCAGCCCATCCATCGCCAGGCCCTTTTTGGCCCCGCTGATCACTTTGCGCAGCAGGTGAGCCAGGGTTTCCTGCTCTTCCTGGCTCAAACTGGAGGCAATTTCGGCTTCGCCCCGGTTAAAACGGGGAAAGACGTGCTTGATCAAGGTCTCACCGGCCGGGGTCAACTCGACCAGGACCAGCCGACGGTCAAGGGTGCTTTGCCGCCGCAAACACAAGCCCCGCTCTTCCAAGAGCGTGACGATACTGGTCACGGTGGCCCGTGTGATGTTTTGCGATTTGGCAATGTCACGGGTTTCAATCGGCCCCCAAATCCAGACAATAAACAGCGTCGAGAAACTGGCCCAGGTTAACTCAAACTCGCGCAGCACCGTCCGCTCCATACGCAGCCGAAATACCTGTGACGCTCGCCAGATATTGGCCAAAACGGCCATGGCCAAAAAATTCACCGGCAAATCCGACGCGCGTTGCATGACGTCAATTTCTTCAGGCAGCAAATCATCCGCTAAAGGCACAAAGAACTCCTACGTTCTCAGATTATTTTCAAACATTCAAGTTGATCCAGGTTTTAGTGGCCCATTGCGGTTTGAGGCGCAGCATCGCAAGTGAGGTGGGCCAATCAGGTGAGGAAGGAACTTTCGGAAGCCCAATCGTTAGAGTTCTAACGTTAGCTTTCAAACGATTTTAGCTAACTCTGAGGCGTTTGTCAAAATTTAAAATGACTTTAGTAAGGTTCTTCCAAAATTTAAATCAGTCAAAACGTGTTGCGTCTTGCGTAAAGGCAAACGAAACACGCAAGACGCAACACGTAACACGAATTGAATAACTATTTTTTTGGAACTGCCCAAGATATTTCTCAAAAGGGTTGACAAATCGGCAATATTGTGATAAAATTCACACAATAAGAGCGCACTGCGGCGCAGAGTGCTCTTTTTTATTGCCAAAAAATCAAGGAGTAATCTATGTTGTACGAAATTTTCAAAATTGTTGTGTTTGTTTTTGGACCGCTGTTGGTCTTTTCGGCCTTAAGCATCACCTTTCAAGCGCCGGAACTGATCACCTCGCTGCCGCGGGCGGGTCGCCGGGCTATCGAGGTTCTTGGCGTGCTGTTTATGGTGGCTGCATGGTTTGTCACCTATGTCGCCCCATTCGGCGGGGCAATGGCCTTTATTGGGCTAATTCTGCTGGCAACCCCGCTGCTGGCGAGTAAGCTGAGCCGGTTCGAGGCTGCCTATTTAGGAGTCGTCCAAGAATAACTTTGCGGTTTACGAGATTAGAGATTGGAGATTATTTCATCTCCAATCAAAAAGCAGACAAAGGTTGTCGGTGACACACATTGAACACTCCAACCCACTGCCGGTTGGAGTGTTTTTGCGTATTTTCATGCTTACGCCAAAATAGATATACTCAGTAGAAATCCAATTTTCGAGGAGTGAGGCACGCCCACGTGCCGAACATCGCCGCACGGGGGCGTGCTGGCTCCTCAAATTTGGATCTACTGATACTATTTTTGGAGGAGTGTTACAATGACGATCCAAAATCAGGTCTATCTGCCCGGGCTGCACCCGCGCGCCCGATTGATGCGCCTTGACGCGGCGACTGTTTTGAAGCGCTACTACCTGTGTGAGCGCTCGCTGGTGTTGAGCCAAGCGGCCTGGATTGCCGGTGTTGCTCCCTTTGAGGTCAAGGTGACGCTGCCGCGCTTTTTCTGGCAAGATGCCATGACTGCCCACATTTGGCGCGAGCGGGTGTTTGAACTGCGGTATCCCAGCCGGATGCTGGACATCGGCGAGGACAAATCGCTGATTGAACTCTTTGATGAAGCAATCAACGCCCCCAGCGCCGAAGCATTTATTCTGAGCCTGGCCCACCTGTTCAAACCGGCCATGCTGGCCGCCTATCAGGATTATCTGGATTATGCCGACGAATTGGTCGATGGTCCCATTTTGCGTTATCTGCGGCTGGCCCTACAGGAGAAAGCTGAACAGATTGCCCAATTGGGCCGTTTTGCCAACGATATGCTGGCCGCCGCGCCCGAGCGCCGCCAGGAAGCGATGGCCTGGGTGTCGGCGCTGAGCGAGCAGTTGATTGCCCTGGGTGGTGTATCCACCAAGGCCCCACTGAACCTGGCCGAGCCTATCAAATTACCCGGCCGGCGTGATTTCCAACTGGCTGAAATTCCGGCTCGTGATGCCAGATTTCATCTCTGCCACTACTACTGGCCCGACGTGATTGACCCCAACTTCCCGTACGGCGAGGGGCTGCGCTTGCAGTTGCGCAGCGCGGTCAGTCACTTTAACGAAGTCTGGGCCGTTGAAACGGGTGGAGCAATTTTGCATGCTTTTGCCAATGATTTGGATTGGGAATTTATCTACGATACCTCCCGCTGGACCTACGATGAAGCCCGTCACGCCCGCATGGGTTACGAGCGCCTGAGCGCCTGGGGCTTTACGCCCCCAGAAATCCCTCTGGGCACGTATATCTTCGACAGCGCCCGCGGCCAGGAGCCGATTATCCGGCTGGGCATGCTGCACTATTTTGAAACCAAAAACATCGGCAAAAAACCCAAGCGGACCCAGGCTTTCGCCTCGTATAAGGATCGTATGAGCCAGCATGATATGGATTTTGATTGGGCCGATGAAACTATCCACGCCTATTACGGCAAGCGCTGGCACGAAACCCTGCGTGAAGCCGCGCCGGAGCGCATCCCCGACCTGGAGAGTATCCGCCAGCGCTGCGACCAGCTAGTGGCGCTCGAAGTGGCGAAAGCCACCGACGCTGAGCGGGCCGAGATTCGCCGGGTGGCCGAAGCCATGATCAGCAAGGCCGAAAGAATAGGGTTGAGGCACGATGAGCAGCAATCCGTGAGCAGTAATCAGTAATCAGTAATCAGTAATCAGTTGATGAAAATGTCATTACCGGTAATGACCGAGGACCGGGTATTGTCACCCGTTTCAGGTCTCCCGTCCCCGGTCCATTTTCAAAGGAGCGCAGCATTATGACTCAACCTGTTATCACCGTCGTCGGCAGTTTTGCCGTTGGGTTGACCATTCGCACCAGCCACATGCCTGTCTTTGGCGAAACCCTCGTCGGTTCCGATTTTGATATGGGGCCGGGCGGCAAAGGGTCGAACCAGGCGGTCGGCGCAGCCCGGCTGGGCGCTGACGCTCATTTTGTCGGCATTATCGGCGACGACAAATTGGGTGAAATTGCCACCGACCTGTACGCCCAGGAGGGCGTTAACACCACCCACCTCTGGAAAACCACTCAAATGGCGACCGGCGTCGGCTTTATTATTCTCAACCCGACCGGCGAAAACGGCATTATTCTGGACATGTCGGCCAACAAGCTGCTAGATGCCGCTTTTGTGGATGGGGCCGAAGCGCAAATTGCCCGCAGCAATATCGTGATGGCGGTCCTCGAAATTCCGGTCGCGGCGGCGGCGCGTGGTTTGGAATTGGGCAAAAAACATGGCGTGCGGACCATTCTGAATCCCGCGCCGGCGACCAAACTTGACGACAGGGTGCTCAAGCAGGTAGACTACCTGACGCCCAACGAAACCGAACTGCGTATCCTGCTGGGCCTGGCCCCCAACGACCCCACCCCCACCGTCGAGCTGGCGGCTCAACTGCGCCGGCATGGCGTGGGCAACTTGATTGTAACGATGGGCGAAAAAGGCGCGCTCATCCTCACCGGCGACCAGACCACCCCCGTGCCCGGTGTGGCGGTTGAGGTGGTAGATACCACCGGCGCCGGCGACGCTTTCAACGCCGGTTTGGCTGTCGCCCTGGCCGAAGGCCGCAGCCTGGCGGAAGCCGTCAAGTATGCCAACTGCGCCGGGGCGATTGCCTGCACCAAGCTAGGCGTCATCCCTGCGCTGGGCTACCGCGCTCAGGTGGATGAATTGTATGCTAAAACATGAGGCGAGGACACGAGGACGCGAGGACGCGAAGGGCTTCGCCTCCTCGCCTCACCGCGTCCTTATTTACAAAGAAGTGTTCACAAGCCAAAGCACGCCACCCGCGACGAAAAGCCCTCACCCCGTCGCTGGCGCGACTCCCCTCTCCCGATGGGAGAGGGGTTGGGGGTGAGGGCTATTTTCTCAGGAGAACAACACCTACACCATGACCACACCCCCTACCCCCCGCGAGCGGGTCAAAACCGCGCTCAACCATCAGCAGCCCGACCGGACGCCGGTGGACTTTCTGGCGACCCCGGAGATTTGGGAGCGGCTGGTCCACCATCTGGGGCTAACCCCTCAGCCGCTAACGGAGGCCGACTTTTTCGACCCGACCTGGGAAGCTATTCTGCGCCATTTTGAAGTGGACTGCCGCCTCTTTTCCTACGACCAATTTTTTAACCCGCCTGCTTCGGTCTTGCGCCCGCAGGCCCAGGTTGACTGGTGGAGTTCGCTCAGCCGCTCTCTACCCAACCGCATGTGGCGGCAGCGGCTGCCCAACGGCGATATGTTTGGACCATTCGGCCATCACATCCGTATTGTCAAAAACCCCACCGGCGCGTATGAAGAATTTGCCGGTTGGCCGCTCAAAAGCGCCACCTCGCTGGAAGAGCTTAAACGCTATCCCTGGCCCGACCCCGATTGGTGGGATTTCAGCCCGCTGCCCGGCCTTATCCGCCAGTTGGACGCGCACCAGGAGTATCATCTCCGTTTTCGCATCGGCTCGATTTTTGAAACGGCCTGGCAACTGCGCGGCTTGCAGGAATTTTTGATGGATTTGGTCATCAATCCGGCTATCCCGCTGTACATTATGGACCGGCTGACCGAGATTTCGGTTGAAATCACTCGCCGGGTTTTGGACCTGGTCGGCGACCGGCTGGATATGGTCTATTTCTATGACGACGTAGCCACCCAAACCTCGCTGATGATTTCGCAAGAGATGTGGCGCGACTACATCCGGCCTCGCCACGCCCAACTGGTCGAGCTGGCTAAAAAACACAACCTCGCCGTTATGTACCACTGTGATGGAGCTATTTATCCGCTCATCCCAGAATTGATTGAGTTGGGGATTGATCTGCTCAACCCCGTCCAGGCCGACGCCAAAGGCATGGAGCCGCCGCGTCTGAAGGCCGAATTTGGCGACCGGCTCAGTTTTCACGGCGGGCTGGACATCATCAAAACCCTGCCGCGTGGAACCGTCGAGGATGTGCGCCGCGAGGTCCGCGAGCGCGTCCAGGTGTTGGGGCGGCAGGGCGGTTATATCCTGGCCAGCTCGCACCATATCCAATCCGACACGCCGCTGGCTAACGTGTTGGCGATGTACGAGCTTGACCTGCGGACCTACCACCCCGACGAAACATCAGCAGCCTGGTCGGAGACAACCCAAGCCGCGCAGCCAGCTACAGTGATTTCTGAAACGACAGCGGCAGTAGATGAGACCGAAGCGCTGCTGGACGACCTGTACAACGCCGTCATTGACGGCGACCGCAGCATCGTGCAAGAGGTGGTGCCGGAACTGCTGGCGGTACAGCTTGCCCCCGAGGTGATTCTGTACGATGGCATGATCCCGGCCATGCGCGAGGTCGGGCGGCAGTTTGAAAGCGGCTCCTGTTTTGTGCCGGAAATGCTGGTGGCCGCCAACGCCATGCAGGCTGGGTTGGACATCCTGAAGCCGCTGCTGGTCAAAAGCGAGATCAAGCCCATTGCCAAAGCGGCTATTGGCACGGTGCAGAGCGACATTCACGACATCGGCAAAAATATGGTCATCATGATGCTGCAAGGGGCCGGCTTTGAGGTGGTAGACCTGGGGGTGAACACCCCGCCGGAGAAGTTCATCCAGGCCGTCCGCGAGGGCGCGCAGCTTGTCGGCATGTCGGCCCTGCTGACCACGACGATGGTCAACATCCCCATGACCATCCAAAAACTGGCCGAAGCCGGCGTGCGTGACCAGATCAAGATCATCATCGGCGGTGCGCCGCTGACCCAGGAGTTTGCGGATCAAGCCGGCGCTGACGGCTTTGCCGCCGACGCCAGCCAGGCCGTGACGGTGGCGAAAGCGTTGTTGGGGGTTTGAGAGGTGCAGGGGTGCAGAGGCGCAGGGGTGCAGGGGCGAAGAATAAGAGAGCCGAGACTATTCGGTAATTCATCGCTGCCCGCCGAGGGCTGGAAGCCCCGGCTACGCCAGGTGAAAACCGCTTAAAAGCGGTTCATTAGCCTGCTTCAGCCGGCTTCCACCTCTGGTAGCCGGGCGTTTCAACGCTCGGCGGGTGGCGTAGCGGAGATAATTTTGGAGTTATCGAACGCTCTCAATCATAAAGCCCCCTGTCTACCGTCTACCGTCTACTGTCTACTATTTTCGAGGAGGTTTGCCGTGATTGAACGCCGAGCCGTGCGGGCCTTGCTGATTAGCCCTCAAGACGAGCTGCTGCTGATCAAATTTGTCGAGCCCCAATCAAAACGGGCCTTCTGGCTGACGCCCGGCGGCGGAATGGACCCCGGCGAGTCGCCGCTGATGAGTTTGAAGCGCGAAATCTTTGAGGAAACCGGCTTGACCGATTACGACATCGGGCCGGAGGTGTGGCAGCGCGAACACCAATTCACCTGGGACGGCCAGGTTATTTTGCAGCGAGAGCGCTATTACCTGATCCGGGTGGCCCGCTTCGAGCCGACCCACCGCCATTTGCCTACCGCAGTCGAACAGGCCGCTTTTGCCGGCTTCCGCTGGTGGCATCCCGCCGACATGGAGCAGTCGCAGGAACTTTTCGCACCCAGGGGGTTGAGCCGGTTATTTCAGGCTTTGCTGCAACAGGGTCCGCCAGCGATGCCGATTGTTTTGCAGCAGTGATAACGATACTTTAGATCGTTACGGATTTGAATCCGTAACGGGATCATGGGCCGAGTTAACTCGGCGGAATGGGGTTACAAATTAGGGACCGGAGTAACCGCATTGTACTTGTCGCTGGGTACGTGGTTTTGCCCAAACGCTGGATTGTGGAACGAATCTTTGCCTGGCTGGGGCGGAACCGTATCTTAAGCAAAGAATATGAACGCCTAACCCAAACCAGTGAGAGTGACGTTTATATCGCTTCTATTCGCCTGATGTTACGTCGTCTCGATCGCAGACAAACCGTTCCTAATTTTTAGACAGCCAGTAAAAGTAATTAGTCTTAGGCAACTCCAAGAAAATAATTACTCAATATTCGTCTTACGTGTTGCGTCTTGCGTGAGGTAAAGCAGACGGAACACGCAAGACGCAACACGTTTTGATTAATTTAAATCTTGGAACTGCCTTAACTCAACAATGATTAATAATTCTATGAGAGTTTGTTGGCGAATTCGAAAAATCTGAGGCAGAATTCCTACCATAAACTCAATTACTGCAAAAAATTTAATAAGGCTTCAACTACTTCCCGGCTACCTTGTCCAGTTCCATAAGGATTACCCCGGAAACCGGTAAGCACCTGTTGATAGTGATTACTGATAGACTCAACCACAGGAAGCAAACTTTGGGTCTCAGGATCAACCAGAAAATTGACACCTAAAGTAACCGTGAGTACCCACTCAGTGCTGCGACGAATAGTAATACAAGGCTTCTTGGCAAAGAAGGCCTCCACCTGTAAACCGCCTGAGTCAGTAACAATCAAAAAGCTTGATTGGATTAAATCCAGCATTTCTTCATAGCCCACTGGCTCAATTATGATTATATGTGAACGATACAATTCCGACCAGAGATGATATTGTTTGAGATTATTGACAGTTCGAGGATGTGCAGGAAATATGACCAAAAAATCTTTCAGACTGACAAGATCTTTAACAATCCGAGCCAAGATCTCCGGATTATCAACATTCTCTGCTCGGTGACAAGTAACCAAAATGTGTCGACCACGAATCTCGAGTTGTTCCAAAATTCCGGTCAGAGGGTAATGGGGAGCTTTTTCCCAAAAAATGTCTAACAAAGGATTCCCGACTTGAACAATTTTACCTGATACCCGCTCTTGACAGAGATTAGTTTGCGAAACTGAACAAAAAGGGAACAGTAGATCTGCACAGTGATCAATTAAAATCCGATTGGTTTCTTCAGCCATCCGTTGATCGAAGCTGCGATAACCAGCCTCAATATGGGCTACCGGAATATCACTTTTAACCGTAGCTAAAGTAGCAGCCAAGCTTGAAGTAGTGTCTCCCCACACAGCAACGATTTCAGGCTTAAATCTATGGATGACCTGTTCCATTTTATCAATAATTTTTGAAAGTTGTTTCGCCTGAGTATTAAGTCCTACGTCCAATTTGAGATCTGGATTAGGCAAATGTAGTTGATTAAAAAAAATCCTGTCCATATTGAAAGAATAATGCTGACCGGTATGAATAAACTGGAGTTGAACGTACGGATGTTTAAGTAAGGTAAACAGTACTGGATAGAAGCGAATTAACTCCGGCCTGGTGCCCACAATGCACATTATGTCTTTCTTTATATTTTTTAGCATGGTTCAAATTAGCTTGCTAAACATTTTTTCAAGGTTCTTTTGGAGAACCTACTTATGTGGCTGTAATGCCATCCTCTTAATAGCGAATCATCTGCCTGTATTTCGCGAAGCGTTCTTCTTTCCGCTGCCGTAGCTCTTCGATACTTAGCTTGCACCCTAATTCTGTTAAGTGCTTGCTCAGATCGTTCTCTGTCATTGGGCTGTCGAAAGTAATACGATACTTTGAAGTCGCGTAATTCTGACGGAAGTTCTGAAGGTATGCTATATATGGGAAAGTGGCTTGAGAGTATAAGTAAGTGCCTTGGAAAGGTCCTCCTAGGTAGTATGTCAGGAATAGAGCTCCGTCAAGAAGTTCTGTACGAAAGAACGAATGTTCTTGGTGAAAAGCCAATTCTACTTTAATCGCATGGCATATATCGAATAGCGATATCATTGCAACGAAGATGCTGAGTCGTGTCTCATGCATTACTTCTGTTAGCTGTAACTTACTATAAGCCCTGCGGGTTCCACTTAGTTCGCCTTTCGCCCTCCCCTCAATGAGATCATCTCTTACAGGGTCAATCAGTAGTAGGGTGATATCCTTGTCTACCGGATAACCTTGTTCACACAGAGTAGTGAGCCTGAAAGTGGTGAAATTAGCGGTGTCTCCCTTGAATTTGTAGATTTTCGAATCTTTGAGAAACATATCAAAGTCATGATCGAATTCCGCCACAGGGACATCTGTAGCAGGATATACTTTAGTTGGCAGCATACGTTCAAATCTCTCCTGAAATAACCCAAGAGTATATTCCGTGGCGGCCTCTGACGCATTTGCACTTATCTCTTTCAGTACTCTTTCTTCCGCAGTTCTGGAATAAATCCAATAGAAGACTGTTGAGGACAGTATAGAGGTACCAATGGCTATAAGGATTTCTTGTCCAATTGCGCCTTGCCAGTTGAGAATGGAAGGATCTCGAACCGCAGGATCAAATGCGATCACAAATGCTAACATCATGACTATTGCTCCAACTGCCAGTGCAATCAATGCAAATAGAAATCGAGACAAACTAGCAAGTTCACCAAATAAGGTGCTGAATGTGTTATGTCGAATTTTTTTCTTCACTTTTTACCTCGCTCTGTCACCAGACTTAGCTGGAATTACTTAGCTGGTTTGTGTCCAAGGAATGCCTTTCCAGCGGGTCCTATACTGGTGGTTTTACCTGTAATCGGTGTCAATGGAGTAGCATGAGAGCAATCCAGATGAAAGTTACACTGCACAAAGCCTTAAAAACTCGACAATCCTGATATAATCCATGATGGACCGGCCTGTGTAGTACCTCATAGTGTCAAACGAAATTATAGCCGATTTTGAGTCCGCACTTGATTTTTAGACTCGAGCTAACATGCATGGTTTAATGGTTAAGTGTCACGATGCGCAAATTCAGCACCAGTCTCAAGTACGCGACAGCCAATTTCAACTCAGCTTGGGTTGCTTGCATTTATGCTTAATATGAGTCTAGGTTGTTAGGAGTACGGCCCATTGATGGCTTTGGTCAGATAATATGGCTCGATACTATATCTGACTCGCAAAGCTCTGACAATTTTTTGAGCCTTTCTTGCAAATCCGTGATGCTGAACCACCTCATAGGTAATTTGCCACTGTTTTGTATCTGTAAGGGTTGGTCTGCATAAATGCTTGACTTGTCAGATAGAAATCGTCCCTGAACAACTAACGTAACTGTAGTATGAGAAGAGTTTCTTGTGACTCGATGTAAGACCCTATGCGACAATGTGTAACAGTTTCCGGGCATTAAGATATCATCGAATATGCACCTGAGTTTACTTTTCCCTACATACTCAACTACAGGGTCAAAGGGTTTCACATTGTAAACATATTGATACTTGTCTACACCTGTCTCGGAAATTTGATACTCTTGGGATCGTAACGAACCCATAAGGATTATAGAACTGAAGTCCCAAGAATGATTGTGGACATCTTCCGGTCTTCTAACAATATGATCGTGCCACCATATATGCATTCGTAATTTGTATGCTTGATTATCTGAGTTAATCAGATTTATTTTGTCAAATCCATTGGGGTGCTCACAAGAACATGATGCAATTTGATTAGCTAGACTCTCATCGCTCAGAATTGATCTCAATAGTTCTAATAGTTGTACCCGATTGCCTATATTATTAAGAACGTCTCGAGCTACTGACATGGGGTCGGGTGCATTGTACAGTCGCTCATCTAATGTCCATCTCAACTTGCTAAGACTCATATACCCTCCTTTGGCATGTAATGGATCATAACTATGTGATCTACTTGATACTAATTGATGATGGATGTTTACGCGCCTAACTTAATAAGGGGTTCATGCGGCGCGGCTCAGGCGCAGAAGGCTGAATGACGCCCGACGTCGCCAGGGAGTACCATTACCTACCGGTGAGCGAGCCGCCGATAATCCCCGTTTAACTAAGCCTCGGCGCAGGCTGGTTTGGAGAATGAAGGCTGGCCCGACCTGCCTTTGCGGTCAGATGGCGCGGAAGGGTTAGGCCCATTATACCCGAAATGAGGTCAACTGAACAGAGGGTGAGGGGAAAATTAAGCTAAAACCTGCGTTTGGTCGCCGGCCAAAGGGGAGGTAATTATTTCTACAATGTCACATTTTTATGTAAAATTTTTTGCTCCCCTATCCGCTGTTTCCCGGCACTCGCCCGGCGGTGAACTCGCCGGACTACAAAACGGCGTCCGATCAATCGGGCTATGTCACCTAAAGGCTTTAGTCCGATTGATCGGACGCTGTTAAATAGCCCTGCGATTTATCGCGTGGTGGGCTACATCGGTAAATCAGGGTTGGATCGGGTAGAACATTTGTCTAGTGTGACATTGCAGGATTACTCACCACTAAATTTCTCAAGCCTGCCAACCGCTAAACCTCTCCCCCAACCGATTGGTGACGACCAGAATCTTCTCCCGCATCACCAGCGCGGCGATGCCCAGCAGCAGCAGCAGCAAGCCGGTGCAGCCGACCAGGATCAGGGCCGGGATGCCGGCCAGCACGCTCAGGGCGACGGTAATAACGCCCAGCACCACAAAAACAATGGGGGCCAGCACCAGGCTGCGCGAGCGGATGACCAAGCCGTAGACCAGCACGACAATGGCCTGGGCGAACAGGATAAAAAAGTAAAGGAGCTTTTCGGTCGAAAACATCTGGACATAGCTGGTCCCCAGCAAAATGAACTGCGACAGCAGGCCGGTTATGAAGGCGGCCCACTTGCTGCCGCTGCGGGTCAGGAAGTAGTGCATCACAAAGCCCAGCAGGGCCGCCCCAATCGAGTAAAACTGGGGCTGATCTACATCCAGTTCCAGCAGCAGGGTGAAATAGGCCACCAGGTAAAGCAGGTTGGCCGGCAGGCCCAACCAGACCTGGCGCAGGCGAAAGGCTTCAATCGCAAAAAAAGTCGCTACCAGGGCCGGGCCGATCACCCCGCCCGCGCCCCCCTGGATCGGTCCGCTCAACGCCACCAGTGTGCCCAATCCCAACCCACTCAAGCGCAGTACCCCGGCCCACCTTCCCAGGCGGCTCAGCCAGACGTCGGCCAGGCCGCTCAAATAGTAGAGCGCCGCCAGCCCGACCAGAGGCAGAACCCATTGTTCTTGTTCCCCC
Source organism: Anaerolineales bacterium (assembly GCA_015075405.1). GTDB lineage: Bacteria > Chloroflexota > Anaerolineae > 4572-78 > J111 > DSQQ01. The sequence goes on along the minus strand of JABTUK010000004.1, from coordinate 1,240,463 downwards.
CAGATCAAGGCAAAGCCGAGCGCCAGGGCCAGGCCGGCAGTAGCCCCAAAAGCAATGAAGGGTTGGCGGTCAATTAAACTAAACAGCGCGGCAAAACCGGCTATGATCAGCAGACCTACGGCGGCCCGGCCCGGTTCGTCAGAGCCGGTGGTGAGCAAAATCGAAAGGGCGGCCGCCCCGACCAGACCGCCTAAAACCAGCGGCGGCAAATGCCAGCGCGGATGAGCGTTAAAAGCGCGCCGCAGCGCCAAACTCAAACTGAGCCAGGCCAGCGCCGGCCAGAGGAGAATAAAACCGGGGTAGAAGTCATAAGGTTCCAGGCTGGGCAGCAAAAAGACGGCCAGATAGGCCCCGGTTGCCGCCAGAAGGCTGGCGCTCCACAGCCAGGCCCGCGGCCGGACCAGGGTCAGCGCCAGGTAGACTATTGCCGTCCCAACCAGGTAGCCAATGCCAAAAGCGACCCGGTCGGCCAGTCCACCCACTGCCGCCAGCAAATACAGCCCGGCCGAACCAATCACCAGCCACAGGCTGTAAAGGGACAGGCTCGGCTGGCGGACCCGGCTCAAGCCCTCCCCGCCTAGGGCCAGGGCCGTACCCCACACCCAGGCGACAATCATCACCGCCTGCCAGGTGGGTGAAAAAACGCCGCTCAAAAATAAGGGAACCGGCGCAAGCGCGGCGACCGCCAGCGGCGGAAACAGCACAAAAGCGGTCAGGCGCTGGCTGGCCGCATAAAAAAGGGCCGCCAGCAGCCAGGTGAAGGCAATCGCCAGCCACCAGGCCGGCTGCGGCAAATCCTGGTCCACCAGAGACACCAACACCAAAATGCCCGACAATCCCAACAGCACGATTTGCTGCAATTGGGCCAGGATAAACAAAGGCAGCGAGAAACGCCGGTCGCGCCAGCGAGTCAGCAGGATGGTCGCGCCCAAGGCAGCCAGAAGCGGCAGTTCAAGCAAAAGCAGGTCCAGATGAGGGGAGCGGTCCAGCCAGCGCCCGATCAGCAGCATCGCCAGGCTACCGGCGGCCAGCGCCAGCAAACTGAACAAACGAGACTGGTAGAGGAACGTGCCGCCGGCCCAGACCAAAGTGAGGAACCCGGCGACGGCAATCCAGTAAATCCAGGTTAGAGTCTCGCCCGGATCAATCATATCCAGCAAAACAGCCGCATCAATGGGCAGCAAAAAAGAAAAGACGGTGAACAGGACAAAACTGGCCGTCGGCAGCCGCCGTTTTAAGGCCAACGCTGCGCCCAGAAAGCCGACCGTCGCCAGGCCGAGGATAGGCAGCCGCAGGATATCGAAAATAGCCGCCAGAATAAAGGCAGCGGCCACCACAAAAAAAGCGCCCAGGTACAGCGCCACTTTGATTGTCGTTTCACTCAGCAGCACCTGGGTCAACGTGGGGCGCGGTCCGGCGGGGACTGGAGCCGGAGCGGCCGCGGGGGCCAGCCCCAACTGGTCAAAATTGTAGCGCTGCTGTAGCAGGCGAGCCAGGTGAGCAGGCAGCAGTCCATCGGCGCTCCAACGCTCGATTTCGGCCAGAATCGAGCGGCGGAGGGGCAGCGACAGCCGGCTGTCTTGCTGTTGGAGGGTGCGGTACAGCGGCGCAGCTAGAGCCAGTAAAGCCGCTTCACGCACCCCAGGATCGTCGTCCTGGGCGGCAGCTTTTTCCAGGGCGCGTAAGGCCGATTTGTCGGCGGTCTTTAAGCCGCCAAGCTGCTGGATAGTTTCCAGGCGAGTAGCCGCATCTGAATGAGTCAAATTGTTCAACAGGTCGGGCAGGGATGGTTCCGCCGGCGCCGAGGCAGGAACAGGTGGTTCGGCGGCTGGCGGGAGGGGGGTATCGGTCATGGGGGGTATCTCCTTGATAATGATGTGAATAGCTTCGGTATCGCAGCGAAGGTGGATGTTTTTCTGACCTCTATAGTTTAACACAATTATGCAAAGAACGCACCTATCCAAAGTTAGGCCGGAAGCATTTCCGTTTGGGGGCGAATTTTTAGACCAGCATCCCTTCGACTTCGCCCTTCGACAAGCTCAGGAGAGCCTCAGGACGCAGCCTGATTAACGCGAAACGGAGTGGAGCGTGTATCGAAGCTGCGTCCTGAGCTTGCCGAAGGGGGTGCGGGTTAGCCAAGATGCCTCGTCTGGCCTGCATCCTTCGATACGATTTTCGCTCCGCTCAAATCACTCAGGATGCGGCCTATTCTACTTGCCCAAAAGCGAAATACCCCATAGTTAGGCCAGGATTGAAAATTTCTCCCAAAAAGGGTCTTGACAAACTAATCATATTAGTTTATAATCTAATTATATTAGTTATAATTACTGCAACATGGATACGGTGCAGCGTGAAAGTGAGGCGAGGAAATTCTTCGCCTCATCGCCTCACGAGTCATCGCCTCTTAAGGAGTCTCTCATGCGAGTCACAACTCACGGAACCTATTTAATTCAATTGACCCGCTTGCCGCGCCTGTTTCCGGTCAACTGCTATCTGGTGCGCGAAGACGATGGTTTGACCCTGATTGATACCGGGCTGCCGGGCAGCGCCGGGGCTTTCCTCGCGGCAGCGCAAAAGGAAGGGTTAGCCATCCGGCGGATTGTGCTGACCCACGCTCATGGCGATCACATCGGCTCGCTCGATGCGCTGCGCCAACAACTGCCTGAGGCCGAAGTGTTGATTTCTGCCCGCGACGCCCGCTTTTTAAGCGGGGATATGAGCCTTGACCCCGGTGAGCCACAGTTAAAACTGCGCGGCAGTTATCAAACCGTAAAAACCCGGCCCAGCCGGCTGCTGTACGATGGCGATCAGGTCGGTTCGCTCCAGGTAATCAGCGCCCCCGGCCATACGCCAGGCCACATCGCCCTGTTCGACCCGCGTGACGGTTCGCTTATCGCCGGGGACGCTTTTCAGACCCGCGCCGGGGTGGCCGTGTCAGGCACTATCCGCCTCTTGTTTCCTTTCCCGGCGCTGGCAACCTGGTCTCGCCCGCTGGCATTGGCCAGCGCGCGCCAACTTCGCGCCCTGCAACCGTCGCGGCTGGCCGTAGGCCACGGCGAAGTTCTCGAACAACCGTTGACTGAAATGGATCAAGCCATCGTGGTCACTGCGCGCCAGTTGGGCGAGGTGCAACCCTATGGCGCGTAGCGTGGGGATTGACCGGCAGCAGGTCGTAGCCACAGCCGCCGAACTGGCCGACCAGGCTGGGCTGGAAGCGTTGACGCTGGCCCAGGTGGCGGCCCGGCTCGGCGTGCGCCTGCCCTCGTTGTACAATCACGTGGATGGTCTGGCTGACCTCCGGCGAGAGCTGGCCCTGCTGGGCCAACGGCAGCTCTTGGAACGGATCAGCCGGGCGGCGATTGGCAAAGCGGGCGGGGCGGCCTTGATTGCCGTCGGCCAGGCGTATCGCCGCTATGTGTTGGAGCATCCAGGTGTGTACACAGCCAGTGTCCGCGCCCCCGCTCCCGACGACATCGAAATGCAGCAGGTGAGCCAGACGATTATCGAGGTACTCCTGGCCGTACTCGAACCGTACGGTCTGGATGAGGAGAGCGCGATCCATGCCATCCGGGGGCTGCGCAGCATTGCTCACGGCTTTACCACCCTTGAATTGGCAGGTGGCTTTGGCCTGGCGCTTGACCGCGACGAAAGTTTTATGGGGCTGCTACGGGCTTATGTGGTGGGGTTGGGTGCAGAGGGCTGAGGTCTTGTCCCACTACAGGGACAGATAAATCGTCTTTAACTCCAAATACTCGTCCAGGCCATAGTGCGACTTCTCGCGCCCCAGGCCGCTTTCTTTAAAGCCGCCAAAGGGCGCTTCGTTGTAGGAACGGTGGATGTTATTGATCCAGACTGAGCCGACCTCTATCCGCTCGGCGGCGCGCAGGGCCTGGGCGACATCTTTGGTGAAGATGTAAGCCGCCAGGCCGTAGCGACTGTTATTGGCGTGACTAATGGCTTCTTCCAGCGAGGCGACCTTCATCACCCCGACAACCGGGCCGAATGTCTCTTCGGTCATCACCCGCATCGAATGGTCCGCTTCGGCCAGAATGGTGGGCGGCAAAAAATAGCCGCCCGCGTAATCCGGCCCGCTGAGCCGCTGCCCGCCGCTGACGAGTTTCGCCCCACGTTCCAGGGCGTCCTGAATATGGCTCATACTTTTGTCGAACAGCCGCCCATTGACCAGCGGTCCCATAAAGCTGGTGGGGTCGCTGGCCGGCCCCACTTTCAGCTTCTCGGCGCCGGCCTTCAGACGCGCCAAAAATTCGTCGTAAATCTCGGCCTGGGCGTACATGCGGTTGATGCGGTAGCAATACTGCCCGGCATTATCAAAGCTGTGCTTGAGCAAAGCCGGCGCGGCCACATCGAGATCAGCCTCAGCCCCGATCAACGCCGGGCACTGGCCGCCCAATTCCAGCGTGACTCGTTTGTTGGTTTGCGTGGCCAGAGCCGCGATTTTCTTGCCGGTCTCCACGCCGCCGGTGAAGGCAACTTTGCGCGGAATCGGATGCTCGACCAGCGCCCGGCCCACCGTATGGCCGTAACCGGTGAGTACATTAAACGTCCCCGGCGGCAGGACGGCTTCGGCTAAGATTTCGGCCAGGCGAAGGGTCGCCAGCGGAGTATCTTCCGAAGGTTTGGCGACAACAGTACAACCGGCCGCCAGGGCCGCGCCCAATTTCCAACTGAGCAGAATCAGCGGGTAGTTGGAGGGCACAATGGCGACAACCACCCCCACTGGCTCTTTGACAATAAAGATGCGCTCATCAGCCAGATTGAGCTGCGGGATTTCACCCCGAATGCGCAGCCCTTCCTCGGCGAAAAACTCCAGCAGCGTCGCCGCGGCCTCGACTTCGCGTTGAGCGCCGGCTCGCGGTTTACCGACTTCGAGGGTAAGCAGGTGAACCAGGCTCTCCGCTTCTACCCGAATAGCCTCAGCCGCCCGGCGCATGAGTTTGGCCCGGTCATGAGCAGGTTTTTGTCGCCACTCGCCAAAGGCAGTTTGGGCCGACTCCAGGGCGGCGGAGACATCGTCCGGGGTGCTTTCCGCTACCAGGGCGATGGTTTCTCCGGTCGCTTTATTCAGCACCGGAATCGCGGCGGAGTCAGTCGAAGGGACGGCGCGGCCATGAATGAACAGGTTAAGTGTGTCCATAAATAACAGAATTGATCAGGCCACATCCCACTCGACCCAGACATGGCTGGGGCCGCGGAATGAAGTGTTGGGCACATATTCAAAGGTTTGATCAGGCGCTAAGCGGAGCGACGGCAAGCGGCGGGTCAACTCTTCCAAAACGACGCGCCCTTCCAGGCGGGCCAGAGGCGCGCCCAGGCAATACTTGACCCCGTGGCCAAAGGTCAAATGATGTTTGGCGTTCTCGCGGTGAATATCGAAGGTTTCTCCGGCGTGGAAACATACCTCATCCCGATTGGCTGAACCGAGCACCAGTAGTAATTGCGCTCCTTCCGGCAGGTCTACCCCGGCCAGCGTGGTCGGCTTTTTCACCAGCCGCCGCCAGGCAAAGATGGAGGGGCAGTAGCGCAACACCTCTTCTACGGCTTCGGGGATGAGAGATGGGGTGGCGCACAGTTCGGCCCATTTATCGCGATGGGTCAGCAGCGTTTTAATGCCTTCGGCCAGTAAATTGCTGGTGGTTTCGTGGCCGGCAAAAAGCATGGCGTAACAAACCCGGCCCATTTCGTGTTTGGAAATCGAGCGGTCGCCTTCCTGATAGATGCGGACCAGATCGCTGGGCAGGTCATCGCGCGGTTCGACAAAACGCTTCTCGATCAAATCAAGGCAGTAACGCCAATATTTGACCATTTGATGGGCGTGCCAGATGCGTTCTTCCTCGGTCAGGTCGCCCCAGGTAATGGCAATACGGCTGGCCGCCCATTGTTTGACATAGAGCACATCCTCGTCGGGAACGCCCAGCAGCATAAAGACGACCAACGCCGGCAAATCATAGGTCAACTGTCGTACCAGATCGGCCCGGCCATCGTTGCTGAAGAGGTCAATCAGTTCGTTGGTCCGCCGCCGAATTGGTTCTTCCAGCTTTTCAATCCGGCGCGGGGTCAAGCCCTTGTTGATAAAACTACGGATACGGGTATGATCGGGCGGCATCATGCCCGAAATGCCCGATGAAACGGCAAATTCGCCCTCATCGAGCACTTTCTGCACCGCCGGGCTGAACGGGACGAGCGGTTTGCCGGTTATTTCAGAGGAAAAGGTGGTTAAATCTTTAAAGACGGCTTTGATGTCTTCGTAGCGGGTCACAACCCAGTAATTCAGTTCCGGGCTGTAGAAAATGGGCGCCTCGCTACGCGCTTTGACATAAAAGGGGAAAGGGTCAACCAGATTAAAAGGATCAAACTCGTCTAAGAGGGTCGGGATAGAATTAGCCTCGAGGTGAGTCATCATAAACCTCCTTGTTTATCTACATAATCCACGATCCTCGCGCCCAAATCTCTGGTGCGAGAATTAATTTTTCAACACTCCGGCGCGCCCAACTGCTGCGATATTTCGACGGCTGCCCTGGTAATGGCCAAGATGGTGGCCTGGCTGGGTTGATTGCTGCTGCGTGAGGTGAAGCCGGCAATGGTCAGCGCCGCAGCCACGCCCTGAAAATCCCGCAGCGGCACCGAGAGGGCTTTGACTCCCAACAAATACTCTTCCTGGTCGTCAATGGCATAGCCCTGCTGTCGAACCTTAGCCAACTCGGCTTTGTAGGCGGCTGGGTCCACAATCGAAGCTGGGGTAAAAGCGGTTAGGCCACGCTCGGCCAGCAGTTTGTCAACCTCGGCCTCGCTTTTCCAGGCCAAAAACACTTTACCAAAAGAACTGGCCGCAAAAGGAATCTGCTGGCCGATAGCCGCCGACACATGCAATGTGCCGACCGGATCAACCTTGTCAATCACCGTAATCTGGTCGTTATAAAATGTACCCAACAGCACCGATTTGGACGTTTGGCGCATCAAAGCTTCCATATAGGGCCGGGCAATCCGGCGAATATCCATTTGCTCATGGGCCAGATGCCCCAATCGAATCAGGGTTGGCCCCAACCGATACTTGCGGGATTGAGCGTCGCGCAGCAGGCATTGATGTTGGCACAGGGTATTGAGAATATCGTGGGCCGTGCTCTTGTTAAGGTTTAACAGGCTGCAAAGTTCGGTTAGGCTATACTCATCCTTGTCCGCTTCAAATGCTTTTAGAATCTGAATTGCCCGATCAACGGCTGAGACTAACGAGGCCATAACTCTAAATTCGTGCTCTCAATAAACCCTTGAGCCGAATTCAAGTTCAACGGTTTCGAGAGAAGAAAAATTAATCTGAAATTGAAGTAGAAAGACGCTCTCTGCCGGGGATCGAAATAGGTCATGCTTCAGCAGCAGAGGGTTGCCCCAAGAGGTAGGTTCGCCATACAGAACCAAATTCTGTATAGTAGCCCAAAATATAGCATAGACTAAGCTGCTTGTCAATATTTGAGGAGGGCACATTCAGATTTTGAATTGGAAGTCTATCTCATGTCATTTCGAGACCAAAGGTCGAGAAATCCCCTGGACGTAACTGTTAAAAGTAAGGTCTTGGAGATTTCTCCCTACGGTCGAAATGACATGCCTGAGCAGATATAAATCCCTCATGCTTGTGTTTGAGGTAACTGAACCGGGGTGAGGCCCGCTTCGATTTGGGCGCGGCGGGGTTCCAAAAATGGCGGCAGGGCCAGCCGTTCACCCAAATGCTCAGCAGGTTCGTCGGTGGCGAAACCCGGCCCATCAGTCGCAATTTCAAAGAGGATACCGCCGGGGATACGAAAATAGAGCGACTGGAAGTAGTAACGATCCACCAGCCCTGAAGTTCGCAGGCCAGAACGATGTAGGCGTTCCATCCACTCAATTTGTTCGTCGCCGTTGGGGGTTCGGAAGGCGATATGATGAACGCCTCCGATACCAAGCTGCCCAAAGGGTGCATGGATTTGCTCGACCACATAAAGCTCTTTCCCTGCCCCACCCTGGTCAAGCGCAAAAACGACCATCCGTTCGCCGGAGGGGTTGGCCGAAGCAACCTCGGCAACAGTCTGATACCCCATAATTTCAGTCAGAACAAACGCCGTTGGTTTTAGTTGCGGCACAATCAGCGTCGAGGCGAACAGACCCCGAATCGCGTGCTCCGCCGGCGCCGGACTCTTGGACCAGGGCGTTCCACCCGGCGCGCCGCCATCATCAACCAGAGCAAGTTCCTGCCCTTCCGGGTCAGTCAGATAGATCACCGCCCGTCCGTTAAAGTTGGTAATCCCCTGATGGATAATTCCGCGCTGGTCCAAACGTTCCGACCACCACTCCAACGCCGCCAGGCTCGGCACACGCAGCCAGGTTTTGGCAATGCTGCCCGGTCCGTTTTGATTAGGCCCCAGGCGAGGCCATTCAAAAAAAGTCAGTTCGGTCCCCGGATTACCGACCTCATCACCGTAGAAAAGATGATAAGCCGACACATCGTCTTGATTAACCGTCTTTTTGACCAGACGCATCCCCAGCACCTGGGTATAAAAATTCACGTTGGCCTGGGCTTGACCCGTCACCGCAGTGACGTGATGTAAACCGCGCAATTCCATGATTGATCCCCCTATCTCAAAAATTTAATGAGGTGAAATTATACCTCAATTTTTCACTTTAGACAGACAAAAGTTAGCATTTTCGGTAAAGCATAATGTGTTATATTTCTTCATAATTCTAAATATTTGTGGGGAAAAGACGAATTGTTATAAATTTTTTGGTTATCTTACCCTTTTGTCTGAAATAATGTCTTTACCTCTCCTATATTTAAGATTGAAAGCCGGTTCCATACTTAACGTATCTGACCTTTCAGTTCGGACTTTATGTTGACATAAAACGAGTGTTAAATATGAAACACTAAACCCGGTTTATTCCGATTTACTGGGTATATTCTTTTTGCAAGCTTCAAAACCTCTTTTAATCAACCTCTTTTGAGTACAGTAGGATGACATAAAGTTCTATATTTTAGAAAGTTCTGCTATAATTCCTGATATATCCTGAGAACGGTCGCATTCCATGGCTAAGCGAAAATCTGATTTGAGTAATGTAGCCTCTTTAAATCAAGCAGACACATTGGGGCAAGCGGTTGCGCGCCTGGAGGCCATCCTGCCTGATCCGGGCCAACCCCGACGGCTGCTTCCCGATGATTTGATTATTGCTGTTACGCAGGGAAGTTTATCCCCCACTGCTGCTATGGAGGAATGGCTGCGGCGGGCCGAAGCTGAAACGGTGGAAGTCGCTTTACGACAAAATGTCCGCGAGTTGAAACGCCTGGCCGACAGTATTGCTCAACATGGTCTCATCAGCCCCATTTCTGTGCGTCTCCCCGGTTCTGATGAAACAGTTCCTCCGGGAATCACTTATTTGATCGTTACCGGCGAACGTCGTTATTGGGCACACGTTTACTTGCTCAGTCAAGGCCGGCAAATTCAGGCCGGACAGACTGTTACCAATCCTGATGAAATAAAAGTTACACTAGCACCTCCAGGTATTAGTATTAGAGCTTATCAGCTTATTGAAAATTTGCTCCGTGAAGACCTTAATGCCATTGAGCGGGCACAAGGGATGTGGGCGTTGCGTTATGAATTATCGGGGGTGAACTATAGTTCACCCCCTTCTACTCAGGTGGAAGCTGAGGACAATAGTTCACCACCCTCCTCCGAAACTGAGGTGAACTATAGTTCACCTCAGCTCGTGCCCTGGGCCAGGGTTGAGGAAGCCCTGGGAATCTCCAAACGCTATCGAATTTTTGTTACTTCGGTCCTTAATTTAAGCGAAGACGCCCAATCGTTGGTAGCCGGGTACAACCTAGCCGAAATGACTATTCGCCCTATTACGCAAAAACTTAAAAACAAGCCGGATTTACAACTCAAAGCATTAGAGCAACTAATCGAATGGCAAAACAGTGAGGAAGAGGAAAGTCCGGGACAGCCTATTGTTGCTTCAATTAAAGAGTTCGTTGATAAATTACTTATTGATGAATTAGTTCAAACGGAAACACAAACGCCTGAACCAGCAGCGCCTAAACGGTCACGTTCAGTCTCGTCGGCGCCGGTGATTCGCTTTCGAGACAAAGTGCGCGAGACATTGGACTTTCTGAACCGTCTAAAAAAGACTGATCGGGTTGAGTTAGCCAGAGCATTGCAACGGGGCGACTATGCGGATGTAATGATTGATTTGCGTATTTTGCGCGAGCAGATTGATGCGATTCTGAGCACTGCTTCGGAATCGGCAGAGCTAACGATGACGCCGCCCCTGTTATCTCCTCCCACCTCGGACGAAACTGCCTCAACTGAGCCAGACCCTTCAGAGAATTAGCAAGACAATTTTATCTGTAACCCGACACCAACGACAGCATCTCCATTGGCCCCTAGAGTCTTGAGCTGCTCCTTCCGGCAACCTAATTCTTCCTGCTTTCGTCCGCTGTCACTACGAGTTGGCATTCCTTAGTTCCCCTGGAGCGCCGCCCTTCTTCCGACGTGAAAGTATGCCATAACTCAAGTCCTGCTTCCGGCAGAGGTTTTAGTAGTTGTGGGGCAACCCGCAAAATATAGATAAGGAAGATGCCTTTCTGAAGCCCGCTTCTCTCTAAACTTGAACTCAATTATACATGGTTTGGGAAAAATGGTGTTATAATAAAAATGCTAAGTGTGTAGGCTACCCGGAACGAACTGATACTCCACAGACTAAGAAGTCTAGCTCACGCTCCACCGCCTTCCGCACTTATACCCAAGGCATTTCAAAATTTCCGTAGCTGACGCATCCCCATGCGTCAGCGGACGGCATAGGGATGCCGTCCTACGGAAATTTTAGCCTGCGCTTAGTATAGTTCAGGCGAACCGCCTCAATTGGCATTGATCTGAGGTAGTAGAAGAACAAAACAAGGGAGATTTCCACACTATGACACGAGTGATTGCCATTGCTAATCAAAAAGGCGGCACCGGCAAGACGACTACGGCTGTTAACCTGGCAGCCGGACTGGCCCGTGGGGTAGACAATGGGAAACGAGTGCTGCTGATTGACGCCGACCCCCAGGCTAACGCTACCGCTGTATTTTTAGGGGTTGCCTTTGCCGCCGGACCACGCCAGCCCGGCGCAGATACCGTCTATGAAGTGATCATGGGTAATGCCGAGGCCGAACAAGTTATTAAAACTGTAAAACTGGATGCCAGCGAGCGGAGCCCCGAGGCATCACTCGATGTCTTGCCGGCCCATCTGGAGCTAGCCGCCGCTGAGTTGGAACTGGTGCCTGCTTTTGAACGAGAACGCAAACTGCGGCAGGCCCTGGAACCCATTCTGGATCGTTATCATTTCGTAGTGATTGACTGCCCGCCCAGCCTGGGTCTGCTGACCGTTAACGGTCTGATGGCCGCCAGCGAGGTTATCATTCCGGTCGAACCCGGTTTTTTCCCACTTATCGGACTGCGGCTGTTGCAGCGCACCATTGAAATGGTCAAACGGGCCAACCCGGCCCTGCGTATCAGTGGGGTGATTCCCACCATGGTTGACCGCACGGCGCTAACCCGTGATACCCAGGATCAACTGGCTGAATCCTTCGGCGAATTGTTACTGCCGACCATTCCGCGCCGGGTCAGCATCGGTGAGGCCCATGCCGCCGGTCAGGATATTTTTGCCTATGATGGCCGCGGCGAAAGCGCTCGCGCTTTTGCCCACTTGCTTAAGGAGGTAATTCGCCGTGGCTAAAAAGAAAACCAGCCTGAGCCAAACCCTTTTTGGCCAGATTGACCCTTACGGAATTGCCGCCGAAGAAACAGCCAGCCCGATCCCGGAGGGACCTCAGCGCACCCTTCCCCTGGAGGAAATCCGGCCCGACCCCAGCCAGCCGCGCCAACTATTGCCGTCAGGCTTGAGTGAAGCGTTAGCTGCCGGTCAATTGACCCCTACCGAAGCTCTGCGGGCCTGGCTGAAGCAGGCTGAGGTAAGTGAGAACATCGCCGCTCAACGCTCGATCCGCGAATTGCGCCGGCTGGCCGCCAGTATTGCTCAGCATGGATTAATCAACCCCATCACTGTCCGTCAGGCGCGGGTCGAGGAGACTCTACCCCCCGGCGTGACCTATGTGATTGTCACCGGAGAACGGCGATATTGGTCTCATGTTCTGCTCAGCCTGGAGAGCCGAACGATTCAGGAAGGAGTAGAAGTTGTCGAACCTGGCCAGATCAAGGCTTTTGTTGTTCAGGCCGGGATCAGCGTCCGCGCCCATCAGCTCATCGAAAACCTCATGCGTGAGGATATCAATGCCGTTGAGAAAGCGCGCGGTTTGTGGGCGCTGCGATATGAACTTTCCGGGGTGAACCATGGTTCACCTTTAAACGAAAATATAGAGAGCACCCAGGTGAACCATGGTTCACCTCCTGGGCCAGCCCTGGTGCCGTGGGGCCAAGTTGAAGAAGCGCTCGACATCTCCAAACGGTATCGCATTTTTGTTACCGGAGTGCTGGAATTGGGGACAGAAGCCCAAAACTTGGTGGCAGAACATGGTCTTAGTGAACGCATGATCCGTCCCATCACCCAAAAGCTCAAAGGACGCCCTGATTTACAAATCAAGGCTCTGCAACAACTGATCCGCTGGCGTGAAGCTCAAGAAGAGGACGGCGAGGCCAGCCAACCACTTGTCGCTTCGACCGAAGCGTTAGTGGCCGAACTGCTACATCAGGCCGGGGCGCAGGATAAGACTGGCTCCACTCCGATGCGTAAATCGCCGCCCGCTGCCCACCGCTCGCCCGGAGCAGAACAGTTTCGCAGCAAAGTCCAAAGCGCTTTGCGCTTCTTAACCAAACTCGAAGAACCTGATCTCATTGACTTGACTCAAAACCTGGCCACAACGACCCATTATGCGGAAGTCGTCGAAGACCTACGCGATCTGCGCGAGCGGATTGATGCGATTCTGGACGCGGTGACGATATATAGTAACCAAAGCAAGTAAGCAGTCATAAAGAAAATACCTCAAAAACGAACCTGGAATTTACATAATGACAACTTGCCAAAGCGTTAAAAGAGAGTAGAATGGAGTCAAATCCTTTTTCTGGACGGCTTCTGGACAACGCAAGGCGGCAAAATATGCAGACGACGCGAGAGTTATTGTTAGAGGTTTATCAAGTGCTGTACGGCCCTCAAATTACGTTGGCCAATTTGAGTGAACTGGCCGGCGACTTGAGCCAAATTGTCGGGCGCAGCCGGCCCTGGACAGGAAAATTCTTGCACAGCATCATCAAACAGTATGCTGGCTTCTCGACAAATAAGGTCCTGACTAAAGCACTGAACATCCTGGCTGCTCGGCTGGATGGAATGAATGAGATTCAGGCAGTAGAGATGAACGGTCTGCTCGCTGTGAACGACCTGCCCCCTGGAACCGTCATTCTAGGTATAGCCCGGCGATGCGCCGCCCCTGGCTGCTCCGTCCGTTTTGTGCCTACTCACCCGCGCCAAAAGTACCACAGCAAAGCCTGCGCCGCCCTGGTTCGCCAGCAAAAACAGCAACAATTGGAAACAGCCAGGCAGGAAAAATTTCACGATCAACCCAACCAGGTGTCATTATAAGGTAAAGCTTGCCCGCCGAAAGGCGCATGAGGATTAAATGAAAAAGCCGCCGGTGCTGCCAACACCAGCGGCCTGGGGCGGGCCGCAACCCGCCCGAAGAGAATTCAGTTATTTGCAAGCATAACATAAGGTTTAATTTTTTGCAAGCATCGTGCTACAATTTTCGGCGCGAGGGCTGAGTTCTTGAAGGGACCATCAACAGTGGGGTTGCGACGCCTGCCAGTTAGCTGGCTAGGCGTCTTTTTTTGCCAGCCAACCATTTAGTCTGGTTAAGCTAAAGGGTAATTTTTAACAGGATTGAAGAATGATGACTGAATTGACCCACATGAGTTTGAGTCCTTAAAAGACAGACTTTTCAGGCCCAGCCCGCCAAGCTGCGCCTGAAGAGTACTTTATAGCGATACCGCCAATGTCGCTATAAAGCAAAAGAGACTTGTGCCATCAAGTCTCTTATCGCTGTCGGAATAATACTTAGGTTTTGAGTGAGAGTGCCATCTCTCACTTGCGTCAGCCCCTTAAGTGGGGAAGGATGAGTTGCGCTTTAGCGCCTCCTTATGTCAAACGCATCCTTATCATAGCAGGATGTGGATTTTTTGTCAAGGGGCGTTAGCGCTTTTTAAAGTTGCGAGCAGCGCCAATTCTCGCAACCCAGAGGCCGTATGCCCGGCGAAGACAAATTACTTCACCTCCAAGGAGTGTACAACACTCTCTATAATGCGACTACCCGGCCCGACTTTCGCTTCGTGGTCAGCCGCTATTTCATTGACGAGTGGGTGCCGCTGCTGGGGCCATCTCTGGCCTGGCTGGTTGTTGGCCTGCGCCAGCAATGTTTTTGGAATCGCCGGCGCGATTGGTGCATCGTAGATAAAGCCACTCTGAGCCGCGAAACGGCGCTGGATGAACGCACCATCGAGCGATGTTTCAAAAAACCGTACAGTTCATGGTTTGTGATCGAGATCAGCCATCGCTACCAGTATCGCACTCAAATCGGCAAAAAAGTCCGGGACAAGAATCGTTACCAACTACTTCTTGACGAACCGCTTTCGCCGCGCCACCAGCTTGGCCTGGCTGCGCTGATTCGGGAACTGGCTCCGGCTGATGCCGAGCCGCTGACAGCCACCCTTTCAGCGCTGGACACGCTGGTAGCCATGCCTCACCTGACCGACAAAATTTCTTATACAGGACCTATTCCAGACGATCTGCCACGCCGCTCCGTTTTGGAAATTGTAGCCGATACGCTGGGGCTTGACTTGACCCGCTTGGGCGCCGATGCCCGGCTGGTCAAACTAGATCAGCGCTGCGCCGAACTATACAATCTGATTGTTCAGCCCAATAAAATTCATGTCGGCTGGCAGTATTTTCGGCTGGAGTGGGTGCGTTTGCTAGGACACGCCCTGGCCTGGGTAGTCATTTATCTGCGGCGTCACTGCTATTGGGATGAGGCCAGTGGTGAACTGCGCGACACTCTATCTCTTTATAAAAAAGAGCTGGCGGCTGCTATTAACCAAACCCCGCGCAACCTGGCCAACCTGATGGATAATCCGTATGCGGCGTTTTTTTTCACTACACCTGGCGCCGATGAAGCCGCCACTGGCTCGGAACCGCGCAACAAGCCCACTTTGTACCGGGTGCGCATGGTAGACGAACCCTTAACCCCGGCTGACCAGGAACAGGTCGCCCAAACCCTCCGCCAACGAGTCCAGGCCGACTATTACGGCCAAAATAGCGAAAATGGACAGCTCAATTTGTTCCCGATTCTGGACCGGCTCTCTAACCGGCAGAATTTCGCTTACGGCCAGGTACCCGAAAAAATGCCGTCCAGTGAGCCGAAAGAAAGTCGCTTAGAAAACGATTCGGTAGAAAAAATGCCGCAACATGACGGGGCAGCTATCGGAAAAAATGCCGCAAATTTAAAAGACTCTTCTCAAATACTTTCTGAACTTGAAAAAATACAAGAACAGCCAATACAATCTGCTGCTGTTACTAAATCATCAGCTTTAGCGACAGTGCTCGATGATTTATCTATTCAGGAACCGGCTCGCAGCAAACTGTTAGCTAACCCTGATATGACCGTCGTCAGAGTCGGAGCTTGGTTTCTCTATGCTGAAACTCAAACTAACTTGACCGATCCGCAGGCTTATGTAATTAAACGACTACTGGCAAATGACCCGCCGCCTGCGGAGTTTGTAGCCTTCGCCCGGCTGGATGACGCTACCTGGTCCCTGTTTGAGACAACAGCCGCCGCTTTGCGAGAAGGACAGCCCCTCTCGACTGCCATTCCCTCGGAGTTGATAGAAACTTTTGTGAGTTGGGCCGATATTTATGCTAACCTGGAGCCAATTGAAACAAGATACTTACTGGCGCAGCCTCTCTCTGCCCAGCTACAGGCTGAACAGGGACAGTTAGATTCCCAGCCAATCGCAGCATCGGGCGACCCCGCCCGCGACTTGGCTCGAAATCTATGGAGCGACGCCCTGGCTCATCTCCAACGGCAGATGACCAAACAAACCTTCGATACCTGGCTCAAGCCAACCGAAGTGCTTGACTACCGGGATCGTGAATTTGTGATTGACGCCAAGAGCGCCTTTGCCAAGGATTGGCTAGAAAACCGGCTGATTAAAACAATCGAAGCCGCTTTGACCAGCGTTGCGGGTGAACCGATCCGGGTGCGCTTTGCTTTGCCTGAACAAGTCGGTTAACTGTTCACCTGTTCCAAATCCCCCTTCCAGACCTAAAAATCCAAGCTAAAAAATTGCAGTGGCCTATCCGCGAAGCTTGATTTAATCCCCAAAACACCGTTTTTTCTTAAAAAAAGAGAGACACCCTGGTAGGGGAGGGGAGGGGGTGTCACCTATCCGACAAAATTTCGTGTGTCATGCGATAGTAATTTAGTGCCTGGATAATGAAATCCTTGTACAGCGAGCAAGAACTTTGCCACGAATTGCGCGAATTAACACGAAAAAATTTAGTGAAAATTCGTGTAATTCGTGGCAAAACCTTTTTGATTCCGGTTTGTCTGAGTTTAGGCTCAGGGGACTCAAACTTGCAGAGCAGTACATTCCAGGCCGTCCTTATTTGGCGCGTAGCTGCTTTACTCCACAAAAATGGGAGCTGCTGAGGATACTTATCTAAACGGCAAATTTTCGTATTACTTCTCTTCTCTTCTCTTCGCTAAGATGAAGAGTGGTAGTCAAGTTTATCCGGCTATAGGGTCATTTCTAAAAAATAGTGAGACAGGCTAGTAGGGTAGGGGAGAGGTAATAAAAGTGGCTTCAGTTCAGGTATCTAAGCGGCAAAATTTCGTTTAAGGGCTAACGATCTAACCGGCAATTTTTCCAATAAGCTGGCGGAGTTAGCAGAACAAACGGACAGTCTAGCTTAGCCGGTTTTACCTAAACGACAAAATTTCGTTAAGCATAGGATTGCGTAAATGCCCGGTTCTGGCATGTCATTTCGAGCGCCAGCGAGAAATCCTCTCGCTCGCCATAACATTTTAGGCACAGGCAATGAAGATTCCTCCCGCAGGGAGGAATGACATGATCTATTGTTTTTATTATCTAAACGACAAAATTTCTTATTTTTCTATCTAAGCGGCAAAATTTCACTCAAAGCTATTTCGTATATGAAAGCGGTGCGTTTCAGATAGTGATCAATAATTTTATCTAAGCGGCAAAATTTCCATCAGGCGTCTTCTTGATTTTGGCGCAAGAAAGGGTTGACAGGTAAAATTACGAGCTTCGTACGGCTTGAGCAGTTCCGACTTCAAGGGGAGAGCGGGCCGGGTATCCCCTAATTTTTGAAAAGGCTAACCTATGATAACCGTTAAATATGAATTTCCTACCTTTACCACAGAAGAAGCGAGCTACCTCGCCCGTGAGTATTATGGCCTGAACGCTGCCGCTCAGCCTCTCCCCAGTGAGCGCGACCAGAATTTTTATCTTAAAGCCGACACCAGCCAGGAATTTGTGCTCAAAATTGCCAACGCGACTGAGGAGCGCACCCTGCTCGAACTCCAAAATGAGGTTTTGGAGCATCTGGCCGGCCATGCTCCTGATTTGTCGCTCTCGCGGGTGTGCCACAGTCTCACCAACGATTCGATTGTGACTATCACCAATGGCGACGGCGCGGCCCATCTGATGCGTTTATTGACCTATGTGCCGGGCCAGCTTTTTGCGCACGTGAACCCTCATACGCCAACACTGCTCCACAGTTTAGGCCGGGTGCTGGGGACAATTGACGGCGCGCTGCAAGATTTCAGCCACCCGGCCGCCCGCCGTACCCTGAAGTGGGATTTGCCCCACGCTGCCTGGATTCGAGATTATATCCACCATATCACCCCGCCGGCCCGGCGCGCTATCGTCGAAGGGATGCTGGCCCAATTTGAAACTCAGGTTGTGCCTGCCTTACCCATCCTACGCACCGGCGTCATCTATAACGATGCCAACGATTACAATATCCTGGTTGGCCCCGGCGACCCCTACGAACGCCATGTGATCGGGGTGATTGATTTTGGCGATTTGGTGGAAACTCAGACCATTTGCGAATTGGCGATTGCCTTGGCTTACGCCATGATGGACAAGGCAGATCCGCTCGCTGCGGCGGCCCACGTCATCGCCGGTTATCACGCGGCCTTCCCTCTGACAGAAGCGGAACTGGCCGTGCTTTTCCCGCTCATTTGCACTCGTCTCTGCCTCACCGTGACCAATTCGGCCTACCAGCGGCAGGTGGAGCCGGACAACCCTTATCTGGTCATCAGCGAACGGCCCGCCTGGGCTTTGCTGGAAACATTGGCCGCGACTCCACCTCAATTGGCTCATTACATGTTCCGGCAGGCGTGCGGGCTGCCCCCCTGTCCCCATACTTCGGCGGTGACAGCCTGGCTCACAACCAACCGCGACCAAATCGGACGGCTGGTTGAACCTGATTTGAGCCTGGAAACTCCGGTCGTTTTCGATTTGAGTGTGGGCAGCCTGGAATTGGGCAACTCAGCCGACTTTGCCGATGTAACCAGTTTTACCCGAAAACTTTTCAACCACTTGAGCGTGGCCAACACTCGTGTCGGTATCGGCCAATACAACGAGGCCCGCCCGATTTACACCAGCGAGCTGTTCAAAGCGGACAGCGACAACGGCCCCGAATGGCGCACCGTCCATACCGGCCTCGATCTGTTTATGGCGGCCGGCTCGCCGGTTTACGCCCCTCTGGATGGCGTTGTCCATAGCTTTGCTAACAATGCCGGCCCACTCGATTACGGTCCGACGATTATCATGCAACACACGATGGTAGATGGCTTGACCTTTTTCACGCTGTACGGTCATCTCAGCGCGGACTCACTGGCAGGATTGTCCGTAGGTAGGCCGGTCAAAAAAGGCGATCAGATTGCCACCATTGGCGATTCTACGGTCAATGGCGGCTGGCCGCCGCATCTCCATTTTCAAATCATCACCGACCTGCTGGGCCGCAGCGGCGAATTTCCCGGCGTGGCCCGTCCCAGCCAGCGGGAGTTGTGGCTGAGCCTCAGCCCTGATCCCAATTTGATAACCCAGATACCCGCGCTTTCTGCTAAAGATGAGCCGGCCATGAGTATCGAACAAATTTTGAAGGTGAGGCGGCAGCATCTGGGCAAGAATCTGAGTGTTTCCTATCGCCGGCCGCTCAAGATTGTGCGCGGTTACCAGCAGTACCTTTACGATGAGGAGGGTCAGCCCTATCTCGACGCGGTCAATAACGTGCCCCACGTGGGGCACAACCACCCGCGAGTTGTCAAAGCCGGGCAGGCGCAGATGGCGGTGCTGAACACCAACACCCGTTATCTGCACGAAAGCCTGGTTCGCTACGCCGAGCGGCTCTGCGCCACACTGCCTGAACCGCTGCAAGTCTGCTATTTTGTCTGCTCCGGCAGCGAGGCCAACGAACTGGCTCTGCGCCTGGCCCGCACTCACACCCGGCAGAAAGATACGATTGTGGTAGACGTAGGCTACCACGGCAACACCAGCAGCCTGATCGAAATCAGTTCCTATAAATTCGACGGGCCAGGCGGCGCGGGCGCGCCGGCTCACGTCCACAAAGTGGCGATGCCCGATGTTTATCGCGGTCCCTACAAGCAGGCCGACCCGCAGGCAGGCGAAAAATATGCTCAACACGTGGCGGAAGCCATCGAGCAAATTCAGGGGTGCGGTCAGCAGGTGGGCGCGTTCATTTGTGAATCGATTCTAAGCTGCGGGGGTCAGATTGTCCTCCCGCCCGGCTATCTGCCGGCGGTTTATCAGCACGTGCGCGCTGCCGGCGGCGTCTGCATTGCCGACGAGGTGCAGGTTGGTTTTGGCCGGGTCGGGACTCATTTTTGGGCCTTTGAAACCCAGGGGGTTGTGCCCGATATTATCACCCTGGGTAAACCGATTGGCAATGGGCATCCGCTGGCGGCGGTCATCACCACGCCGGAGATTGCGGCCTCATTTGATAATGGGATGGAATATTTCAATACCTTTGGCGGCAACCCGGTTTCGTGCGCCATCGGCCTGGCCGTCCTCGACGTGATTGCCGAGGAAGGGTTGCAAGCCAATGCCCTGGCTGTCGGTGAGCGGCTGCTGGCCGGGCTGCGCGGGTTGATGGACCGGCATCCGCTCATCGGGGATGTGCGCGGGCTGGGGTTGTTCATCGGCATCGAGTTGGTGTTGGACCGCTACACGCTAGAACCCGCCGGCGCGGAAGCCTCGTACATCGCCAATCGCATGCGCGATCATGGTATTTTGGTCAGCACCGACGGCCCTTATCACAACGTCTTGAAAATCAAGCCGCCGCTGGTCTTCAATGCCGAAAACGCCGATTTCTTTGTCGCTACGCTGGACAAAATTATGGCCGAGAATTTTGTGCGGAGTGAAAAAGCTTAAGCTTTTTCACTCCGTCATCTAACCGGCAAAAATTCGCTAATACCCCTGAAAACGTCATGTCATTCCGACCGGAGAGAGGAATCTTCTTTACCGTTGGCTCAACTTTTAGGCAAGGACACAGATTTCTCGCTGGCGCTCGAAACCTGTCCTGAGCGAAGCCGAAGGATGACATGCTGGAACCAGGCACGTTAAATCATGACGAATCTATGCAACTCGGTCCAAGTTCAATCAAGCTCTGGCGCGTCGTTCCAATTTTAGCTTGACCCGCTTGAGCCGAAACAGGTCTTCCCGCTCGCGCTCCTCCAGTACCATTTGAATGTAGTTGCGCTGGGACTCCAGGCGAGGGATGAGCACATTCTCCAGGGCATTGACCCGCCGGGTGGTGCGGCCAATTTCTTCGGCCAGGCGGCGCAGGCGCATCTCGCTGGAAGCCAGTTCGATAATCAGTTCAAGCTGGCTCTCAAACGCCTCCGCCGCCGCCTCGACCCGGCTCGACACACTGTTCAGGCTGTAGCCCCGATCAAGCGGTCCCCGAACCAGGCTCTTTTGCTCAATGACCGGGGTCAAAACGCCCATGATGTTGGTCACATTGACCGTCAGCGAAATTTGCCCGCGGGCCGCCAAAGCCGCCGATTGGACGGCTTCCGGTCCATCCAACGCCTGGGCCAGGGCCAGCGCCGCCACTGCCTCGCCGACGCTCTGCTCTAGCTCATCGCTGCTGCGTACCACCTGTTCAGCCAGGCGCATCAATTCCTTCAGCAAGGCGTTGCGCTTCTGTTTCAGCAGGTCTCGTCCCTGGCGCGCCAGGAGGATCTGTTTCTTCTTGGCCAGCAGTTGGGCGCGGGTCGCCCGAATTTGTTCCATAAGCCAGGTAGACAGTAGACAGTAGACGGTAGACGGGGAAAAAACCCCTGTCTACCGTCTACTGTCTACCGTATCCTCATAGTATTGCTCTATAAACTCTGTTTTGATTCGTTTCAGTTCACGGGACGGTAGCAAGCGCAGCAGTTTCCAGGCGATGGCGAAAGTCTCTTCGATGGGGCGATTGGTTTGGCCCTGGTTGATAAACTCTTGTTCAAACTGCTCGGCAAATGTCAGGCGGCGGCGGTCTTCCTCACTCAAGGCCGTCTCGCCGACAATGGCCACCAGCCGGCGCAGATCGCAGCCTTCGGCGTAAAAGGCGTAGAGTTGATCGGCCACCTGGCGATGGTCGGCCCGTGTTTTGCCGGGGCCGATGCCGGCGTTCATCAAGCGCGACAGGCAGGGCAGCACATCAATGGGCGGGTAGACGCCTTTGCGGTGCAGGTCGCGCGAGAGCACAATCTGCCCCTCGGTGATGTATCCGGTCAGGTCGGGGATGGGGTGGGTGATGTCGTCGTCGGGCATGGTCAGGATGAGCAGTTGGGTGATCGAACCTTTTTGACCTTTGAGCCGGCCCGCCCGCTCGTAGAGCGAGGCCAGGTCGGTGTAAAGGTAGCCGGGGTAGCCGCGCCGCCCTGGGACTTCCTCCCGCGCCGCCGAAACCTCGCGCAGAGCCTCGGCGTAGTTGGTCATATCCGTAATGATAGCCAGAACATGATAGTCGTGGCGAAAGGCCAGATACTCGGCGGTGGTCAGGGCCACGCGTGGGGTGAGCAGCCGCTCGATGGTCGGGTCATTGGCCAGGTTGAGAAACAGGACGGTACGCTCCAGGGTGTTGCTGGCTTCAAAACTGCGTCGAAAAACCGCCGCTTCGTGATAGGGAATGCCGATGGCGGCAAAGACAACGGCAAATTCCTCGCCCGTTTTGACCTGGGCCTGAGCCGCGATTTGGGCCGCCAGCTCGCCGCCGGGCAGGCCAAAACCGGAGAAGATGGGCAGCTTTTGGCCGCGCACCAGGGTGTTCAGACCGTCAATAGTCGAGATGCCGGTCTGGATGAACTCCGCCGGGTGATCCCGCGCCCAGGGATTGATCGGCTGGCCGTTGATGTCCAGCCGCAGTTCGGGGATGAGCGGCGGGCCGCCGTCTATCGGTTCGCCGGAGCCATTGAAGGTGCGGCCCAGCATCTCCAACGACACGCCCATGCGGGCCACATCGCCGCTGAAACGGGCCTCAGTTTTTTCCAGGTCCAGGCCGCGCGTGCCGACAAAAACCTGCACCACCGCCCGGCCCCGGTCAATCTCCAGCACCTGCCCGCGCCGCACCTGTCCATCTGCGCCGCGCAGTTCGACAATTTCGCCGTAGCCAACCCCATGCACGTTTTCCACAAACAGGAGCGGCCCGGAGGCATAGGACAGGGTGCGGTAGTCAATGGTGTAGAGGGGAAGGGTGGTTACATTGGGTTCAGCCATACATCTCCATCGGTAGACGGTAGACGGTAGACGGTAGACGGGGAATTTTTCTCCGTTTACCATCCGCTAAGTACAGGATTGCGTAATTCGTCACGATTTGACATACCCGGTTTCTGAAATGTCATTTCGAGCGCCAGCGAGAAATCTTCTTGCTCGCCATAACATTTTAGGCAGCGGTAGCGAAGATTCCTCCCTGCGGTCGGAATGACATGATTTCTGCGAAGTGTCTGCCCGCCTTGATTTCGTCACGGACTCAGGCAAAGCTGTATTAAGTGTGTCTACCGTCTACTGCTTTTAAAAGTTCCTGCGCTCGACTTGCCGCCGTATCGGGCGGCCATTCTTTCATCCGGCCAATTTGATCCACCGCCGGATGGGCCAGCACTTGCTCCAACGGCGTGCCCTGCCGGAGCGCTTCGGCGATGTAATCGTAAAAGGACAGGATGACTTTGAGCAGCCAGTAGGTTTTCTCCAGCGGGCAAAAGGCGTCGTCCCCGATGGCTGACTGCCGAAGGAAATCTTCGCGCAGCAGCCGGCCCACGGCCAGGTCCCCTTTCTCGATTTCGGCCAGGGCGTCTGTTCCCACCAGTTGGACAATTTCCTGCAGTTCGGCCTCCCGCTGGAGCAAGGCGCGGGCGCGCTGTCTCTGGCCGGCCCACTCTTCGGCCACCTGCTGATTGAACCAGTCGTTTAGCTTGTACTGGGAATAGCTGTTGATCCAGTTGATAGCCGGAAAGTGCCGCCGCCGGGCCAGGTCGGTATCCAGCCCCCAGAAAGCGCCGGTCACCCGTAGCGAATTTTGAGTCATCGGCTCGGAGAAATCACCGCCGGGGGGTGAAACCGCCCCGATGAGTGTGACTGAGCCAATTCGGGCAGGGGAGCGGGGGGGCAGGGGGGCAGAGGAGAGCAAATCACCCCTGCTCCCTCCGCCCTTCGGCGCACCCGAAGGGGTGTGCTCCTCTGCCCCTCTGCTTGGTTCAGGTCCTTTTCCCAGACAAACAACCCGCCCGGCTCGCTCGTAAAATTCGGCCAGGCGGCTGAGCAGATAGGCCGGGTAGCCTTCCTCGCCGGGCATTTCTTCCAGCCGGCCGGAGACCTCGCGCAGGGCCTCACCCCAGCGCGAGGTCGAATCGGCCAGCAGCGCGACATCATAGCCCATATCGCGGAAATATTCGGCCATGGCAATGCCGGTGTAGATGCTGGCTTCGCGGGCCGCAACCGGCATATTCGAGGTGTTGGCGACCAGAATCGTGCGTTCCATGAGCGCCCCGCCGGTATAGGGGTCTTCCAATTTGGGAAATTCTTCCAGCACGTCGGTCATCTCGTTGCCGCGCTCGCCGCAGCCGACGTAAACGATGATGTCGGCGTCGGCCCACTTGGCCAGGGTTTGCTCCAGCACGGTTTTGCCGGTGCCAAAACCGCCGGGGATGATGGCTGTGCCGCCTTTGCTGACCGGAAAAAATGTATCTACCACCCGCTGGCCGGTGATCAGCGGTTCGGTGGGATCGAGTTTGCCCCGGTGGGGGCGGGGTTGGCGGGCCGGCCAGCGTTGGAGCAAGGTCAACGGGTGCGTTTCGCGTTCCATCTGTAGACTGGCCACTGTTTGCTCAACCGTATACGACCCGCTATAAATCTCCTCAATCACCCCGCTAAGGCCGGGCGGAACCAAAATATGGTGTTTCAGGTGGGGCGTTTCGGCCACGACGCCCAACAGATCGCCCTCGTCTACCCGGTCGCCAACCTGGACTCGTGGTTCAAAAATCCACTTTTTCTGCCGGTCAAGGGCAGGAGCGATCCCACCGCGGGCGATGAAGTCACCTTGCTGCTGGCGCAGCACCGGCAGGGGGCGCTGGACGCCGTCGAAGATCGAGCCGAGCAGCCCCGGCCCCAATTCCACGGTGAAGGGGCCGCCGGTGCTGACCACCGGCTCACCCACCCGCAGCCCGCCGGTATCTTCATAAACCTGGATGGTAGCCAGGTCAGTGGCCAGGCGGATTACTTCGCCCACCAGCCGCATCTGGCCGACGTGGACCACATCGTACAGGCAGACGCCGCTCAATCCCTGGGCTACGACAACGGGGCCGGCAATGCGAATAATAGTGCCCGTTTGAGATTTTGAATTTAACATTATGTTTCTAAGATTTAATGCCCCACTCACGATGATTTTCGGTTATAATCGCATCCTGAGTAGCCCTGAGCGAAGCGACGGGCATATCGAAGCTGCGTCCTGAGCCTGTCGAAGGGGGTGCGATTTAGAAAGCTTCATTAACATCTGCTACTTGCTACCTGCTGACTGCTCGCCGCCAAACGTAATTTGAAAACCGATGGCCCGCCGGAGGAGGGCCGAGACGTGACGGCGGCGCTCACCTCTGGTCAGGGTCGGCAGGCCGCCGGGAATCGCCATGACCACCGGCTGGTAGCTGGCTTCGGCCTGGCGCTGCAGCCGGGGATTCATCACCTCTAACAGCGCCCGTTGCACGACGATCAAGCTGGCCTCTCCGCCGGTCAGCAGTTGTTGCAACATTTCTTCCGCCGCTTCAACATCTTCTACGGCAAAGGTTTCTACCCCGGCCAACTGAAAGCCTGAAACCAGGTCGGGGGTGGTGATGACCATTAAACGTCCCATTACAATTACCCCAAAATTAACTCGGCCCGCACTTCCTCCCGATTCAACCCCAAAGCCACTGCCTGAGCAATAAGGCGCAGATTAGCTACCTCATTTTCCTTCCAGGTCATGTAACCCAGCGGGATAGCGATGCTCAAGGGCTGATTGATGAATAACTGGGCCAGCCGTTTGATGTGCCACCGTTCCAACTCCCGTTCAAAAATGGACAACTCGCCCGTCCCCGTTTGATAGCGCTGCCAGGCGGTTTCCAGGGCCGGTCCATAACGGGTATCCTTCAAGCCGCGCACCAGGCTTTCCAGCCCGCCTGCCTGGGAAACCAACTCGACTAACCGCTGGGTGGACAGCCGCCCGCCGGGTTCAATCAACAAGGGCTGGATGTCGGCGGTGTTATAGCGCTGCTGGATCAAAGGCATCAACTCAGGCTGGTGGGTTAGGCGCAGGCAGGTCATCAGGTTCAGCCGGTCAATTTCAGTTTGGAGATGTTCAAGCAGGATGGCCTTATTGCCATTACCCTGGCTCACTGCCTCTCGCAGCGAAGCAAAGTGAAAGCGATTCAAAGCCAGTTCGAGTTGATCGAGATCGGGCCGGGCGCCGCTGCGCGGCTCTACCTGGCGCAGCGCCCTGGCATAGGGCAACTGCCAGACCGTCATCAACTCGATCACGGCCCGGAGGCCGGGTTGGCGGGCCAACTCCCGCAGCGAAACCTCGTCAAGTTGGCCCACCGGAATCAGGGCCGGCAAAACCTGCTCCGGCGCGGCCTCTTGACTTTGGCCCCGCAGAATCGCCAGCAGATTGTGCCGGTCCCAGCGGCGAAATAGCAACTCAATCAACCGGCGGGGTTCGCCCTCAAAAAAACTATGAACTTGACGCAAGGTCCGGGTCAGGTTGGCGCGCACGGCTTCAAAAACGCAGCGAACGCCGCTCAGCCGGGTCAGGGCCAGTTCGACATCCTCTTTGTAGGGCGTCTCGGCCAAGGCTGTAACAAACTCTTCGATATTATTTTTAGCCAGCAAGGTGGTATAGTCGGCCTCCTTGAGCAAGCGGCTGCGCTTCGCCCGCAGGCGAGCGTTGCCGTAATCATACTCGCCCGTCACAGCCTTAATCCTCCTGCCGCCCGTCGAAAATGATCTCGGCAATCTGGGCGCGATAAAGTTGGGCCACGCGCTGAAGTCTGGCTTCAAGCGTGTTGGTCAAGCTGATGCGGTTATCCACCGTGCTGACAGCCAGACCGCCCAAACAAGGATTCGGCTCGGACGAGTCGCCTGTCAAATCGCCGATCACTGTGGCTGAAAGTTCCAACTCCTGCGCAATCCGGTTCATCAGCTCAACATCGGTTTTTCGCACATGCAGGCAGAGCGGTTGGGTTTTACCCAGCGTCGCCACACTTTCCTCGGTCAACTGCCGCAACAGGGGGGGATAGGTTTCAGCAGCGGTCAGGGCGGCCAGATGCTGCCTGGTAGCAGCCAGAGCTGCGGTGATGAGTTTTTCACGAGCCTGCAACACCTGTTGCGAGGCTTCCTGTTTGGCCCGGTTGAGCCGCCGGGTGCGCTCAACCTGAAGCAATATCTGGTTGGTAGACAGATGCTTCTGACGTATCTTCTCAGCCTCAGCCTCAGCCTCAACCCGGACCTGTTCAATTTCATCCTGACCAGCCCGTTCAATCTCAGCAATTTGTTGGTCAGTCTCAGCTTCTAAAGCCTGCAAAATATGTTCCAGAGACATAGCTGCTCAAGCTTTACAATAGGTAACTACTCAGCCATGTCATTTCGACCGCAGGGAGAAATCCCTGACACCTTACTTTCATAGGTTGCGCCTCGAAGATTTCTCGACCTTCGGTCTCGAAATGACATGAGCCTGAGCAGTAACTACAATAGTAGGATAATCATGGCGGCGACGGCGAAACCCAGAATCAGGACCGTTTCGGGGATGGCGACCAGCAAAATGATATTGCCGAGCAGTTCCGGCTTTTCGGCAATCGCGCCGACTCCGGCTGAACCGATGCGTCCCTGAGCGTAACCCGTGCCGATGGCGGCCAACCCCAGCGCGAGTCCGGCCCCGATGGCGATTAAACCTGTGTCCATAAAAGCGATCTCCTTTCGGGATTACCTTGTGATTTGCGAGCGTTGAAACGGGCGGAAGGGCTGGCCTCCGCCCTGGTAGAATTTGCTGAAAAACTCCACGTAATGTAACCGCAAGGATTGAATGGTCGGGCTAAAGGTTCCCAGAATCAGGTTTAGAGCATGCAACAAGCCGGCAATAATCAGGCCGACCAGTAAATTGCCCCCCAGACCGGCCAGTTCATTGGCGACCTGGGCCAGGTAGACCGACGACAGGCCAATCGCCGCAATCCGCAAATACGATAGAATATTGCCGACCAGTCCCAGCAGTTCCAGCGGCCCCAACAGGATGCCCAGTTTGCCCAGGCTGTAAATAAGCACGGCCACGCCGATTACCAGCAAGGCGATGGCCGGGGTGAAAAAGGCGTCGGGCAAATAGTCGGCCAGAGTGGCGACCAGCACAAAGATAGCCGCCAGGGCAACCAGCATGGCCGACTTTTCGGCGATGATATGCCGGCTGCGCCGTCGCAGACCGGCCCACAAACCCAAACACAAACCCAAGACCACGTGCCCTGCCCCCAGGCCAATGGTAATCAGAAATAAGGCGGGGGCGTTGTGTCCGCGATCAAACCAGATTGGGTGAAGGCCGACCGCTTCGCCCAGCGTGCCCAAAAATTCGCCGTACAAAAAGCCAAAAATAATGCTCCAGCCCGCCGCCAGGCTGAGCGCCTCGGCCAGGGCGCGTAAGGTGGGGCGATCTTTGAAACGGCGGCGCAGATAGAGCATCAAACCCAGCAAGACCGCGCCATAGGCCACATCGCCCAGAATCATGCCAAAAAAGAGGGGAAAGAAAAGGGCCATCAACGGGGTCGGGTCCAATTCGCCGTAGCGCGGCAGAGACAGCAGCCCCAACAGCGACTCAAACGGCGTGACCAGCCGCGGATTGTGAAACATGACCGGGGCCGTCTCTTGCGCTTCAGCCGACAGCGGCAGTTTGACCACCAACACTTCCTGGCCCACCTCGTTCTCCAGGGTCGTTTGCAGTTCGGCCAGACGGGTTTCGGGAATCCAACCTTCAATCACAAAGGTATATTCGGTCTGGCCAAACTGACGGCGCACTTCCAGGGCAGCCAGGTGATCTCGCAGTAAACCTTGCCAGGTGAGTAGCCGGACACGCCAGGCGCGGGCCAGGGCTACTTGCTGCGCTTTGATGGTAGCTAATTCCAGGGGAATGGCCTGTTGCTGCTGCCGAATGGTGGCCAGCGTTTGGTCCAGTGATTGGCCGGCCAGATTGGGCGGCAGGCGTAGCTGGGAAATATTTTCTCGTCCCAGCAATTCATTGATGGCCTGAGTTTGGCTTTTGGGGAAGATAAGCAGCGCTACGATCACATCTGGGTTGATCTGGCGGGTTATAACTTCGCATAAACCGCCGGTCAGTTCGTCCAGTTGTTG
Source organism: Anaerolineales bacterium (assembly GCA_015075405.1). Lineage (GTDB taxonomy): Bacteria > Chloroflexota > Anaerolineae > 4572-78 > J111 > DSQQ01. The sequence continues at coordinate 1,211,499 of JABTUK010000004.1, read as the reverse complement.
GCTTAAGGCAGTCAGCACCGGCTGGTAGCGCTGCTCTACCCAGACCGCGCTCACCGCATAGCGTTCCAAATCAACCAGAACCGGCGTTACCGGAAGCAACTGCCGCAAGGTAGTCTCGTAGCGAACCAGCGAACTCAATTGCTGCTCAAGTTGATCCTGGCGGGTGACCAGCGTTTGGATTTGCGGGCCAATCTCAGCCAGGTCTGCTTCGACCGCAGCCAGGAGTTCCTCAGGAGAGAGCGAGGCGTCAGTATCAGCCTCGGCGGGGGAGGTCTCAACCACCGGCAGCACGGTCAGAAAGGAGTCGATTCGGGTAGCCGCATAAGCCAGGCGCTCGCGCAGCTTTATAAGCTGGTCGCTCAACGTCAACTGCTGCTGCGGCCCGCTCCGCCGGTCGCTCCACGGGTCAATTTGAACAGCCCCTAATTGCTGGAGAATTTGAACCGTTTTATCCTGGCGCTGTTTTACGCCAATGATCTGCACCTTGGCCATTGCCAGCAACATAGAAATTGCTCTCCTTCCAGAGCTAAGTAATTTTCAAAATTAAGATGTTATTTTCAAGGAGAGCATGTCATTTCGACCGAAGGGAGAAATCCCTCCAGACTCACTTTGCCAGTGTATATCTCAGGGATTTCTCGTCGTTCCTCCTCGAAATGACATGGTTCGTCAGGACCAGCCGCGCAATCTGAGCGGCGGCGTCATCCAGATGAGGCGCGACCCGCTGCTGAAGGGTCGCGGCTTCGGTCTGGGCCGCGGTTAGAATCGCTTCAATTTCTTGCTGCGTCGCTGCCAGTCCTTGTTCAAACATAGCTCTAGCTTCGGCCCGGCCGGCCTCCTCCACTTGAGCGATTCTCTGCCTGGCTTCCTGGCGCGCCGCCTGGAGGTCAACCTCGGCTTGCCGGCGAGCCGCCTCAAGCCGGCGCTGCAACTCGGTTTCTTTTTGATGAATGATTGCCAGGGGTGAGGCAGTCTCCGGCCTGGTTGCTTCTGATGGAAGGGTGATCACTTCACCTTCGCCTCTAATTGGATAGTGTTGGCCAGTTGCTGCCGGATGGCCGCCAGCCGGTCGGCGATGACTTCATTCACCTGTTGGATCATGGCATTTTCCAGACTCTGATCTGAGCGGAAAGCTGCTCGCAGGCCGGCCGCATTGATGGCGATAACGCGGGCCGGCGTTACAGCCCGCGCCCTGGCCTGTTTCCGCCGGGTGGGAAACAGGGCTGACCAGCCGAACAGGTGGCCCGGCCCGACGGTATACATCAGCATCGGGTTAGGGTTGTCGGGCTGGGTCATTTCTATGACTACTTCACCCTCTTCAATAAAGTAGATGGCCTCACCCGGATCACCGCTACGGTAGATGATCTGATCTTTGGCAAATTGCATCTCGCTGGCCAGAGCGGCCAGCTTTTTGATATGGCCTGTCTCCATTTTCTGGAGGGCGTGCATACCTCGCAGCGCCGTGAGTAATCTTAACTCAGTCTGGGTTGTCATATTTTACCTCCCTTAAGCCGATTTATTGCCGCTGCCAGTGGACCCTGATGCTTTCTTCGGCCTCAGGGTAATGAAAAGATAGCTGGCCTTTATAGGCCCGGGCCAGGGCTTCGCCAATCCGGCGAGCCAGATGAAGGCCCGTTGTGGTTACAACCGGAAAACCGCTTTCGGTTGAAATAGCCATAATTCTTTCCAGAGGGTGTTCGTCTTTCTCTTGTTTTTCAATATTGCGGATCAGATTCAATATTTCAGCCCGGTGTTCTTCAAAAAATTGTCCTTTGACCTCCACATATCCCGCCGGCAAACGGTCAGAAATCCGCCGGCAGGCCGGACAAACCGCCTGGTAGACTGTCGCCGGCGCTTCTTGCCACGTCCAGCGCCCATTGACAAACAAAGCGCCGCACGCGCTGCAAAGCGTTGGTTCCGGCCATTTGTTGCTTTCTTGGTAAACGTCGTGTCGTTTTTCTTTGATTAGCCTGTCTTTGCGACCCAAGCTTCTATTCATCTCCCGTCTCCTTTAATTACCAAAAGTTTTTGCCTTAGAATAGCTCATCACGCTTAGCGGTTGAGCGAGCGGTTTTGGTAGAGGGAGGGGTTGAGGTTTAAGAGGCGATATGCTTCTTATCTGGCCGAGCGTGTTTTGAATGTAGAACCGGAATAAAGAGATAGGCAGGAGCAAACCGGAGACTAAACAACCACCCTAACATTCGCAGTAGACGTTTCATGATATTTTACCCTTCCTTTTTTGGCCCCCATTGGCCAATTTAGCGGGCCTGATTAGGTTCCATTTTCGGCAGGTAAGGTGATTGATGAAAGTACGGAGGAAAGGAGGCGGGTCTATTTTGATGGGGAAAACCTGCCCGGAACCCAAGCAGCCATGATGTCCATAAACCCTAACTCTACTATAAGCCTATTGCCGGGTAATAAAAAGTGAACTTTATCCTCATGGCTGGTGACATTTGTCACAATTAGTTAAAACTTAAAGAACAATGTTCCCAGGGTTTGTGACATTTGTCACTAGACTTGTCAGCGACTTTTACGGTATACTATTTATGGCAGATTCTACGTAACTGCTGGTTTTAATACAGGAGAGTCTCGCTATGGCAGGTTTAGCTCTAAGCGCTGCTCTACCCCCTCCAGTTTCCCCTTGATTTCCAGCTCTACCTCTTCAAAATCTTCCATCCCTTGTTTAACGTGCTCACCCTCTTGTCAGAACGAGCGCGAGCCAACCAAACCCTCTGAACTTGTGGTTCAGTTCAATTTATCTTCTCTGTTCGATGTTTGCGGGCGGTGTAACTTTTTATGGACCAACGGAGGAAGATATGGACTGGAAACCTATCAAAAAATCATTTTCAAACTGGGCGGTGCAGCCAAATCTGCTGGATTACGAGCAGACCTATCAGACTTTCTCATGGACGGACATCTGGCGCGAACTCGACGAGCTGCCGGAGGGGCGTGGGCTGAATATTGCCCATGAGGCCGTTGACCGCCACGCCGACGGCCCGCGCCGCGACCAATTGGCCCTGCGCTGGTTGGGCCGGGATGGAACAAGGCGCGATTTTTCCTACGCCGACTTGAAAGCCCAGAGCAATCGTTTTGCCAATGCGCTGCGCGCGTTGGGCGTCCGTAGAAGCGAGCGCGTTTTTGTGCTGGCCGGGCGCATCCCCGAACTGTATCTGACCGCATTGGGGACGCTGAAAAATGTCAGCGTTTTTTGTCCGCTCTTCTCCGCGTTTGGCCCGGAGCCGATTTATCAGCGCATGCACCTGGGCGAGGCCAAAGTGCTGGTCACCACCCGGCGGCAGTATCAGCAGAAGATTGCCGATTTGCGTAAACGTTTGCCCCACCTCCAACATGTCCTGCTGACCGACCTGCCGGAGCATGAGGCAGACCTGCTCTCCCTGCCCAAGCTGATGGCCCAGGCTTCGCCTGATTTCACCATCCCCCCGACCGACCCCGAAGACATGGCCGTGCTGCATTTTACCAGCGGCACCACCGGCATGCCCAAAGGCGCGATTCACGTTCACAAAGCCATTCTGACCCATTACATGACCGGCAAATATGTGCTGGACCTGCACCCCGGCGACATTTTCTGGTGTACCGCCGACCCCGGCTGGGTGACCGGCATCTCCTACGGTATGATCGCCCCGCTGGCCCATGGCGTGACCAACATCATTGACGAGGCCGATTTTGACGCCGAACGCTGGTGCAAGATTCTGCAAGAGCAAAAGGTGACGGTTTGGTACACCGCCCCGACGGCCATCCGCCGCTTGATGCGGCTGGGTATTGAGCCGCGCAAAGAGTACGATCTGCGCCATCTGCGGCTGATCCACAGCGTCGGCGAGCCGCTCAACCCCGAAGCTGTGACCTGGGGCCTGCAAGCATTGGGTCTGCCCATCCACGATAACTGGTGGCAAACCGAAACCGGCGGGATTATGATTGCCAACTTTGCCGCGATGGAAGTCCGGCCCGGCTCGATGGGCCGCCCGCTGCCCGGCATCGAGGCGGCGATTGTGCATAAAGTCAACGGCTCGGTCGAGGTGGTCGAGGAGCCGTGCGTTGAAGGCGATTTGGCCCTCAAACCCGGCTGGCCTTCGATGTTCCGGGGCTATCTGAACGACGAAGAGCGCTACCAGAAATGCTTTAAAGGCGGCTGGTACATCACCGGCGACCTGGCCCGGCGCGACGCCGACGGCTACTTCTGGTTTATTGGCCGGGCGGACGACATCATCAAAACCTCCGGCCACATGGTCGGCCCGTTTGAGGTAGAAAGCGCCCTGCTGGAACATCGAGCGGTGGCCGAAGCCGGCGTCATCGGCAAGCCCGACCCGCTGATTGGCGAGCTGGTCAAAGCCTTTGTCTCGCTCAAGCCCGGCTTCGAGCCGAGTGAAGAACTGAAGTTGGACATCATCGGCTTTGCCCGCCAGAAGTTGGGGTCGGCGGTCGCGCCCAAAGAAATCGAATTCAATCAAAACCTGCCCAAAACCCGCAGCGGCAAAATCATGCGCCGCCTGCTCAAGGCCCGCGAGTTGGGCCTGGCGGAGGGCGATGTTTCGACGCTGGAAGGGAGTGAGTAAAAAATGAAAAAAATACTGTTAGAACCATCCAAAAAGAAACCAACCAAACAAGCCGAACTCCAGACTGACCGGCCCCATGGCCTGCACCTGCTGCGGCAGATGCTGCGCATCCGCCGGTTGGAGGAGAAATGCGCCGAACTGTATGGGGCGATGAAGATTCGCGGCTTTTTGCACCTGTACATCGGCGAGGAGGCGGTGGCGGTGGGGGTCAATGAGGCTTTGCAAGCGGAGGATAACATTGTCGCTACTTACCGCGAACACGGCCAGGCGCTAGCGCGCGGCGTGCCGGCGGCGACGATTATGGCCGAGATGTACGGCAAGCAGGAGGGGTGCAGCCGGGGGCGGGGCGGTTCGATGCACTTGTTTGACAAAGAGACTCGCTTCTGCGGCGGCAATGCCATTGTCGGCGGGGGGCTGCCGCTGGCCCTGGGCCTGGCCCTGGCCGACCAGATGCGCCACCGGCCGCAGCTCACCTGCTGTTATTTTGGCGATGGGGCGGTGGCCGAAGGTGAGTTTCACGAGACGATGAATCTGGCTTCGCTGTGGCATGCGCCGGTGTTGTTTGTCTGCGAGAACAATCTGTACGCTATGGGCACGGCCCTGCGCTACGCCCAGGCCGAAACCGACCTGACCAAAAAGGCCGCGGGTTACGCCATGCCCGCCGCTGCCGTTGACGGGATGGAGGTGCTGGCCGTCGAGGCGGCGGCCAAAGAGGCAGCGGAATATGTTCGCAGCGGCCAGGGTCCCTTCTTCCTGGAATGTCGGACTTATCGCTTCCGCGGCCACTCCGCCTTCGACACCGAACTGTACCGCAGCAAAGAGGAGGTGGAGGAGTGGAAGCAGCGCGACCCGATTGTCACCTTTACCCGCTACCTCAAAGAGCGCGGCCTGCTGGGCGCGGAAGACCTGGAGGAAATCGAGCGGGAAGTAACGCTTGAAATCGAGGCGGCGGTGGAATTTGCCGAGGCCGGAACCTGGGAGCCGGTCGAGGATTTGACCCGGTTTGTTTACTCGGAAAAAAGGAACTGAAGGAACTTATGGAATTGAAGGAACTTAGGGGTAATCAAACCCCCTTCAGTTCCGTTAGTTCCCACCAGTTCCCTCAGTTCCTGCTTTGAACGGAGGTCAGTATGAGCAGCAATGGCAAGCAAATGATCCAAACAACCTATCGGGAGGCGATGCGCGAGGCGATACGGGAGGCGATGCGGCAGGATGAGCGGGTTTTTCTGATGGGCGAGGATGTGGGGCGCTACGGCGGCTGCTTTGCGGTGAGCAAAGGCTTGCTGCAAGAGTTTGGCCCGGAGCGCATCCGCGACACGCCGCTGTCGGAGTCGGCCTTTGTGGGGGCGGGCATCGGCGCGGCGATGGGGGGGATGCGGCCCATTGTCGAGGTGATGACGGTCAACTTTAGCCTGCTGGCGAGCGACCAGATTCTCAACAACGCCGCGACGATTCTGCATATGTCGGGTGGGGCGTTCAACGTACCGCTGGTCATTCGCATGGCCACCGGCGCGGGCCGGCAGTTGGCGGCCCAGCACGCTCACAGCCTGGAAGGTTGGTACGCCCATATCCCCGGCATCAAGGTGCTGACCCCGGCCACAGTGGAAGACGCGCGGGGCATGCTCTGGACGGCCCTGGAAGACCCGGACCCGGTGCTGATCTTTGAGAACAACACCCTCTACAATATGGAGGGCCAGCTACCGGCCAACGCTGGGCCGGTGGATATTGACCGGGCGCGGGTGCGCCGCGAGGGGCGCGATATCACCCTTATCACTTACAGCGCCAGCCTGTTCAAGGCGTTGGAAGCCGCCGGCCTCCTGGCCCAGGAGGGCATCGAGGCGGAAGTGATTGACCTGCGTACTCTCCGCCCGCTGGATGAGGCGACCTTCCTGGCCTCGGTGGCTAAAACCCATCGCGCCCTGATTGTGGATGAAGGTTGGCGCAGCGGCAGCATCGCGGCGGAGGTAAGCGCCCGGATTATGGAGCAGGCGTTTTATGAGCTGGACGCGCCGGTGGAGCGCATCTGCAGCGCCGAGGCGCCCATGCCTTACGCCAAACACCTGGAGCAGGCGGCCCTGCCGCAGGTGGAGACAATTGTGGCGACTGTCAAAAGGATGTGCAGCGGTACTGCGCCATGAAATTATGGAAGGAGGGCTGGAAGGGTGGAAGGTTGGATTAATGTCCAGACCTCCAATCTTCCAATCCTCCAATCTTCCAATAAAGACAGCGAGGAACCTATGAGTGAATTTTGTATGCCCAGTTTGGGCGCTGATATGGATGCCGGGACGCTGGTGGAATGGAAAGTCAAACCCGGCGACCCGGTCAAAAAGGGCGATGTCATCGCCGAAGTGGAAACGGACAAAGGGATTATTGATATCGAGGTTTTTGAGGATGGGGTGGTGGAGCAAATTTTGATCCAGCCCTGGCAAAAGGCGCCGGTGGGCACGGTGCTGGCCTTAATTCGGGCCGTAGGCGCGCCGGAAGCGGTGGCGGCCCCGGCAATGGCGGCTCCGGTCTTAAAGGCTGTCCCTGAAATCGAGCGACCGCCCGCGGCCCCTGTGCCCGCTGCCGCGCCGGGGGAACGGCTGCGGGTGTCGCCGCTGGCCCGCAAACTGGCCGGCGAATTTGGCCTTGATTTAAGCACGGTCAAGGGAACCGGCCCGCACGGAACCATCGAGCGGGTTGACGTGGAGCGAGCCGCGGCCGAGTTGAAGGCCAAAGTGGTCGAGCCAAAGCCTGAAATTCCGGTGATCGCCCCGCCAGCCGCCGCGCCGGTTGTCACCTCGGCCCCACCGCCCCCCACTGAACCTGTCGCCCCCCGGCCCACACCGCCCGATTTTCAAGCCGGTATGCGCCGGGCGATTGCAGCGGCCATGGCTCGTTCCAACCGCGAGATTCCGCACTACTATCTGGAAACGCGGGTTGACATGAGCCGGGCGCTGCGTTGGCTGGAAGCGGAAAATCAGAAACGCTCCATCAAAGACCGGCTGCTGCCGGTGGTGTTGTTGATCAAAGCGGTGGCTAAAGCGCTGGTTGAAGTACCTGAACTGAACGGTTTTTGGGTGGACGACCAACCCCAGCCCCAGGAAGCGATCAATATCGGCTTTGCCATCTCGCTGCGGCAGGGGGGACTGGTCACACCGGCTATCCACCAGGCCGATTTGAAGACGCTGGATGAGCTGATGGTGGATGTGCGGGACATCATCACCCGCACACGGGCCGGCAAATTGCGCAGTTCCGACCTGAGCGATGCGACCATCACCCTGACCAGCCTGGGCGACCTGGGCGTGGAAAAAGTCTACGGCGTTATTTACCCGCCGCAGGTAGCCCTGGTTGGCTTTGGCAAAATCAGCGAGCAGCCCTGGGTGGAAAACGGCATGTTCGGGATTCGCCCGGTGCTGACGGCCACCCTGGCCGGGGATCATCGCGCCACCGACGGCCATCGCGGCGGCCAGTTTTTGGATATATTGAACCGGCAGTTGCAGGAGCCGGAGAAATTATAGAAGAAGGGAACTCGTAGGAACTGAAGGAACTTGGTTATGATTCAAGAAAGAGTTCCCCAAGTTCCCACGAGTTCCCTCAGTTCCTTTAGTTCCTTTTTTATAGAAAGGTGGTTCATGATGACTACGATGACAATGACCGAAACCCAACTCAAAGAAACAATTTTCAAGCTGTTGAAACGGATTGCCCCGGAGGCGGATTTTAACAGCCTGGCCCCGACTGAGGATATCCGGGCGACTCTGGATATCGACTCCTTCGACTTTCTGCAATTTCTGATTGGTTTGAATGAGGAGGTGGGGGTGGAAGTGCCGGAGGCCGATTACGGGAAGTTGGTCTCGCTTCAGGATTTGGTCGGCTATCTGTCGGCGCGGCTGGAATAATACACAGTCGGTGATTAGCGTTAGCCGTTAGAGAGGACTCTTTATTGTGGTAGAAAAGAGGTCTTATGTTAAAAGAGGTAAGTTCGGCTGAACCAATTGTTCAAGAGAATAAGCCAGGCCAACCGCGAATCGAGAGAACACCTCAGAGATGGCAGGAACGCCTTTTGCCTATAATGGTCGGTTTGCTGGTTGGCCTGAGTATATTCTTTTTTGTGGCTACTTACCAGCAAATGACCTATTTGCATCAGAGTATCCTGCAATTTCCTGGTCTTGATCTCAACCCTTCTTCCGGAGAAATTCTAATCGCTAACGCCGAAACATTTAATGACCAGCTCGTTGCCCGCCGTTTGGAGATACTGGCCAAAATGGAAGCCTATGTGGTGGAGCGCCGCTATCATCAGGCCAGTGTTCTGTTGATGTCGGGTTTATGGGTACGCTATCTGGGTTTTATGACAGGCATGATTCTGGCTTTTGTGGGGGCTTCGTTTGTGCTTGGGAAACTGCGCGAACCCCCGTTAGAGATCGCAAGCAAGTGGACAACGCTTGATCTCTCATTAAGAAGCGCTTCTCCAGGGATTGTACTTGTTATTTTTGGCGTGATCTTGATGTTCGCCACCATTATGGACCGCGATCTATATGAAGTGCAAGATGTCCCCACTTATCTAACGGGTCGGGAAACGCCGATAGCACGGCCTGTAGAACCGCAAGGCACAACCCTGCCCCCCGAAGCCTTTCTTACCCCGTTACCCCCTGCTTCTGAGCTACCCACACCAGCCAGTCCGTAGACGCCGGAATAAAGATACAAGTTCTGATGTGGGAGGAGGATTACCGTGAAACGGAGGAATAAATTAATAAGTTGGGGTGGACATTGCCTCCTCTTACTTTTAGCCCTGGCTGTTTTGACGTTGACCTTTGTACCTGTCAGCGCTTCTCCGGCTTCCTATAAAAAGTCTGACCGAGATCTTTTGGAAAAGGTTAGAAGGTATCAAGCCAACAAACAATGGCTACAGGCGTTGATGTACCTGACTGCTTACGTTGAGCGCGAGCCTGCGGAAATGGTGGAGGGTCAATATCGAGCGTACATCCTCTCGGAACAAGCTGCGCTACAGGACTATGTTGACTACTATGTGCAATATGGCCAGGAATATGCCGCTAACAGGTACGAGATTCAGCAATGTTTATACGGCAGCGTGCGCAGCGCCCAATCAGTTCCACCCCAGGCTCCGCCTATATTGGGACCATCTCCTGATGAAGTGATAGTCTTTGTTGATTTCAACTATGGTGGGGCCTGGGTAACGCTGCCAGTGGGTAATTACTACACCGCCGAACAGACCTATTTGCCTAATGACTCTATCTCTGCCTTAAAAGTTGGCAGTAATGTGCGAGCCTATCTTTGCATGCATGGATCTCTGACCAGCCCCTGTGAAAGTTTCACTCAGAACGATCCTGATTTGAGCAACAATGTTATTGGCAATGACCAGGTCACTTCCATCCGAGTGGAAAGGCGAACTGCCTGCGTCCCTGGACCAAATGAAGTTGCGCTTTTCCTGAATTTTGATTACCAGCCACCCTGTGAGGTGAAGATTCTCGGCGATTATGCCAACCCGGACCAGATCGGGCTGCCTAATGATTCGATCTCGTCGCTGAGAGTAGGTCAGAATGCGCGCGCCGTTTTGTGTATGCATGGCGGTTTTACGCCACCTTGTGAAACATTCACCTGGGATGACCCTAACCTGAGTGACAATCTTATCGGCAGCGGTCAAACAACTTCTGTCAGAGTCGAAAAAAACCAATAACCACCGACCGCTGACCGCCGAAAAGATGAGTTATAGGACAAATTCCGGCGGTCGGCGGTCTGCCGTCAGCGGTCACAAGGCCATTTGGACTGATGGCTAGTTACCAAAAAAGTAGAGAGGAGGTCACAACCATGGCCGTCTTGACAATTTCCAGAGAATTGGGCAGCGAGGGAACTTACCTGGGCCAAAAAGTGGCGCAAAAGCTGGGCTATCATTTTGTAGACAAAGCGCTGATAGAAAAAGTGCTCAATCAGTATGGCTTTGTCCAATTTGAGGAGGCCTATGAGTCTGGGGCAGGGTTTTGGTCTCGCTACGACATGCTGAAATCAACAATGGTGAAATTCCTCAATCAGGTTATCCAGGCTCTGGCTCAGCATGGCAATGTGGTCATTCTGGGGCGGGGCAGCTTTGCCGTTTTGGATGGCCTGGCCGATGTGTTAAATGTGCGTATAAAGGCTCCCTTTCCGCTCAGGGTTAGCCGGGTCATGGCGCAGCAGGGCATCACCGAGGCGATCAAAGCCGAAATCCTGGTCAAAGAAAACGATAAAGCGCGGACCGTTTTTGTTGAATCTTGGTATGGTGTGCGTTGGGATACCATTGATGACTTTGATCTGGTGATTGACACCGGCAAAGTGTCCCCGGATTTGGCCGTAACCTGGCTAACCGAGGCCGTCAAAAACCTGGCCCAGCGGCAAGTAGGCGACCAACCAAGCGCCCGCAAAATCCAGGTGGACCCTGTCTTAGATTCAGTCATCTCTCAAGTGCTGGAATGTGAGGCAAAACATTAACAGGCCTTGCCGGTGGTTATATAAGGACAGGTAGATGGTGCTGGCGACGTGGCTGAGAATAAGTTCGATGGGACTGCCATTAATTGGCATGCTCATTATCTGGGGTGGAGGGGACAAGTTCCGGCGCATTCAGGGCTGGCTGGCGCTCAGCATCTTTGGCCTGGTAGGGTTAGCCGCCTTAATCTTATTTCTCCTCAACCGGCAGTATGCCTGTATTTTGTCATCCGGCCGGCAAAACTGCCTGTTTGACGGCCTGGCGACTCTATCCCTCTTTGGCCTGTGCCTGGTGTTGGCAAGAGCGTCACTGGCGGGGCAGGCTCACGGTTACACAGACCGGGCCGGGGATGACATGCTGCGACTGCTGCTGGTTAGCGCCTGGGCCGGCATGGGGCTGACTGAAAACTTGCTGGTGCTGCTCATCGCCTTGAACTTGTTTTTGTATGTGATTCATCGCTGGCTCAAACGGCGAGGCTTGACCTGGCGCATTTTGGCGCTAAGGGATGATTATCAGGATACGCCAAAGTGACTGTATTTTTAGAGTATTGTTCATGAGTCTCAGTGGATCCAAATTTGAGGGGCCAGCACGCCCACGTGCGGCGGTGTTCAGCACGTGGGCGTGCCCGCTTCGCGTCCTCGGAAAATTGGATCTAATGATACTGGTAAGACAATGACGGGAGGCATCTGTGTCCTGGCAAGATCAACTCAAAGGAGACTCGTTAGCCTGGTTGTTAGAGCCTGACTCGCCTGGAGTGCGTTACCTGACCCTGCGCCACCTGCTGGACTGCCCGGAAAACGATCCAGAACTGGTTGCTGCCCGGCGAGCGGCCCACATACAAGGCCCCATCGCCGCTATTTTGGCCGCGATGAATCCAGCCGGCTACTGGGTTAAACCTGGCCCGGGTTACAACCCAAAGTATCGTTCTACCGTTTGGGCGGTGATTATGCTGGCTCAACTGGGCGCATCAGCCGCTCAGGACGAACGGATTGCGCGGGCCTGCGCCTATCTGCTGGAACATGCTCTGACAGCGGGCGGGCAATTCACCGCTTCGGGTGCGCCGTCGGGGACAGCAGATTGCCTGCAGGGCAACCTGTGCTGGGCGCTGGTTGAGTTGGGCTGTGATGATCCCCGTCTGGAGTCGGCTTTTGAATGGATGGCCCGCAGCGTCACCGGGGAGGGGGTGGCTGCGTCTGAAAATCGGCAGGCCGCCGTGCGGTACTACGCCGGCAAGTGCGGCCCGGTGTTCGCCTGCGGTTCAAATAACAAACTGCCTTGCGCCTGGGGCGCGGTCAAAGTGATGCAAGCCTTCAGCCGCTGGCCGCGGGAACGGCGCACGCCCCTGATTGAACGCGCCATCCGGCAGGGGGTGGACTTTCTTTTCATCGCCGACCCGGCAGTGGCGGATTATCCCGCCGGTTACAGCGACAAACCGAGCGGCAACTGGTGGAAATTTGGCTTTCCGGTGTTCTATGTTACCGACCTGCTGCAAAACGTTGAGGTGCTGGCCGGCTTGGGTTATGGCGACGATCCCCGTCTGGCGAACGCTCTGACCTTTATCCGTGACAAGCAAGATGGGCAGGGACGTTGGTTGTTGGAATATGACTATGCCGGCAAGACCTGGGTGGATTTTGGACCAAAGAAACAACCCAACAAATGGGTGACGCTACGAGCATTGCGGGTGCTGAAAGCCATTGGCTGAAGAACGAGAGATGAAATATCTTGATAGTATAGTACTCCAGAAAAGTTTTCGCCACTACAATAGGTAGCAAGGTAGCAGGTCATAGTTTGTGCTACCTTGCTACCTGCTACCTTGATGGTTGAGAAAGAATTTTTCTGAACATCTATAAAAATTAGATGATAAAACCTTAACCGGTTAAGGAGGTTAAAATGTCACATCTTTTTGTGGAGCTATATGAAAAAGTGGACGATCGTTTTCCCTGCTGCATCCTGGCCGACCACGACCTGTCTCACCGGCGCTCCTTCTACGATTTGCACTGGCGAGGAGTGGCCGATCGGGCCGGTCGGGTGGTGGTCCGGCCCGGCCTGGAATACCGTATCGGCGACCATATTCGGCTGTTGAACCAGGTCAGACCCGGCTTCACCGATACCATCGCGGTTGACCCGGCCATCGCCGCCGATGTGGATTTGGATGCGATCTTGTTTAATCATCATGGCTTTGCCGGACGGGCTGAAGCGGTGATGATTGTCACCAATCCTAACCCCGACAGCAGCTATCGGCTGCGGGTGAGCCTGTACGATCAGGTGGGCCAGTTGCTGCCTTCGCTCATCTTTTATGACTGGGAATGTCCGGCCAATGAACCGCTGGTCAACCTGAACCAGTTCCACTTTGACAAAAAGGCCGCCTTTATCCGCGTTGAACCCGGCCCGGCTTACCAGGCGGGCGATCAGGTGCTTCTGCGCGAGACGTTGGCCCTGAATTCACGCACGTATGCCCTTGAACTCGGCGACTACGATTTAACCCAGGTCATGCTCCCGGAAGAAGAGGAAACTGTGTCCGGGCAATTGGTTAGAGAACCCAAATATTGGGCGGAGTCGCTAACGGGGCTTGAACTGGTGCTACAGCCACACATCTTCCGAAATTAAGGTCGGAAAGCGGTATTCACTCTGCGAACATCTCCTCAAGAGCCGGCACTTCGTCAAGCTCTTGGCCTTTTTCAAACCGTTCTGCAAGGTCAATCTGCGAATGTCCCCTCAAGAGCCGGCACTTCGTCAAGGTTAAGTGATAGGCTCAGTGGATCCAATTTTCGAGGAGTGAGGCACGCCCACGTGCCGAGCGGAGCCGCACGTGGGCGTGCTGGCTCCTCAAATTTGGATCTACTGAGGCTGTAATGGTGACTTACGGAACTCAAGAAATAGTTGGGTAAAAATTTACTACAGTGTAAGCAAAGTAAACGAAAGTTTTTCAACCATCAAAATATAAGAAAACTTAATTGACGCTGTATTTACACTGAGAAGACGCAGAGATTCACCGAGATTTCTCTGTGCTTCTCTGTGCCGCCTCTGTGAAACTCTGTGTTCCTGTTTACCTAATCTTCATTAGTCGCCAATTTACCCGGCGGAAACGAACTCCGAGAGGTTTTTGAAAATAAGTGAAACTTGTCACAAGAATTGGTGACACATATCACTATTACCCCCGGTTATTTTCCATTTATAATTTATCCAATAGGGGGAAGATAAGCCTTTTATTTAAAAGCCCCCCTTACAGTTAATCTCAGCAGAAGTTTTAGCTAACCGTAACTGCTCAGCCCTCATGTCATTTCGAGACCATAGGCCGAGAAATCTCTACAGCGATACATCGGCCTCGGAGATTTCTCCCTTCGGTCGAAATGACATGACTGAGTAGTTACAGCTAACCAAATAAATCACACTCTCTTCGAAGCCGAATACGAGGTTGTCATGGCCGAGCAGATTGAACATATTTTAATTCGCTACCCTCGGGAAGATCGTGGTTTTCTCATTCCTATCCTGCAAGAGGTACAGGAACAGTATGGCTATATCTCGCCGGCGGTGGTAGACCAAATTAGCAGTTTTACTCAAGTGGCGCCAGGGGAAATCTTTGGCGTCGCTTCTTTTTACTCCCAATTCCGTTTTACCAAGCCAGGCCTGCATACCGTCAAGGTTTGTTTAGGCACCGCCTGCCATGTGCGCGGCAGCGGCCGGATTCTGGAGCTGATCGAGCGCCAGCTCAAAATCAAGGCCGGGGAAACCACCCCCGATGGACATTTCAGCCTGGAACGGGTGGCCTGCTTCGGCTGCTGCGCTTTGGCCCCGGTGGTGGTGGTAGATAAAGATGTGCATGGCCGGTCAACCTCAACCAAAGCCCAAAAATTATTAAGCCAATACAATGGCAAAAAGGGGGAGGCGCAGCGATGAGCCAGCAAATAGATTTGGTCCTGCCACGCCTTGGGTCACAAGTTCAGCCTAAAGAACGCCCCTGGATTGCAGTGTGTATGGGGACAGGCTGTATGTCATCGGCCAGCGCGGAACTGCGCCAGGCCCTAACCGAGGCGCTGGACAAGCACGGTCTGGCCGGCCAGGTTGAGGTGCGGCGCACCGGCTGTTTTGGCTTTTGCGAGCAAGGCCCGATTATGGTTGTCCATCCGGGCGAAACTTTTTACATCCGGGTCAAGCCGCGCGATGTCCAGACGATTGTCGAAGAGCATGTGTTGGGTGGGCGGCGAGTCGAGCGGCTGCTGTACCGCGACCCGGCCACCGCCGCTATTGCCGCAAGCTGGCACGAGATGAGTTTTTATGGTAAGCAGCAGCGGGTGGTGCTTCACAACTGCGGCCTGATTGACCCCGAAAGTATTGATCATTATCTGGATCGGGAGGGCTACCGGGCGCTGCGTCTGGCCTTGACCGAACTGACCCCGGAGGAAGTGATTGACACGGTTATCAAGGCCGGGCTGCGCGGGCGCGGCGGCGCCGGCTTTCCCGCCGGCCGCAAATGGGCCTTGGCCCGCCAGTCGCCTAACCAGCCCAAATATGTTATCTGCAATGCCGATGAGGGCGATCCCGGCGCATTCATGAATCGCTCACTGTTGGAAGGCGACCCCCACGCGGTTCTGGAAGGGTTGGCTATTGCCGGGTACGCTGTCGGCGCGGAGCAAGGGTTCATTTATGTCCGGGCCGAGTATCCCTTGGCGGTGGAGCGTATTCGCCGGGGCATCGAGGCCGCCCGCGAGCGCGGCCTGTTGGGCAAGAATATTTTTGAGAGCGGCTTCAGTTTTGATATTGATATTCGCCTGGGCGCGGGCGCGTTTGTCTGCGGCGAGGAAACGGCCCTGATGCAATCCATCGAGGGCCAGCGCGGCATGCCCCGGCCTCGCCCCCCCTTCCCGGCCCAGAAGGGTTTGTGGGACCAGCCCACCACGCTCAACAATGTGGAAACGTTGGCTACGGTCCCGCTGATTATCCGCTGCGGCTGGGCATGGTACGCCTCGATTGGCACGGAAAGAAGCAAAGGCACCAAAACGTTTGCCTTGACCGGCAAGGTCAACAACACCGGCCTGGTCGAGGTGCCGCTGGGGACCACCCTACGCGAGCTTATTTTTGACATCGGCGGCGGGATTCACGAGGGCCACCAATTTAAGATGGTGCAGACCGGCGGGCCGTCGGGCGGCTGTATCCCGGCCAGCATGCTGGATACGCCCGTAGATTACGAGTCGCTGCAAGCCGCCGGTTCAATCATGGGTTCAGGCGGCATGGTGGTGATGGACGAGCGTAACTGCGCGGTTGACATCGCTTCCTATTTCCTGTCTTTCACCCAGGCCGAATCGTGCGGCAAATGCCCGCCCTGCCGGGTGGGTATCAGCCGCATGCGCGAAATTTTGGAGCGGATCAAAGCCGGGCAAGGCACGCTGGCCGATTTGGACCGGCTGGAAACGCTGGCCCACGTGGTCAAAGATGGCTCGCTGTGCGGCCTGGGCCAGACTGCGCCCAACCCGGTGCTGACCACCTTGCGCTATTTCCGCGATGAGTATCTGGCCCATATTGTCGAGCATCGCTGCCCGGCGGCGGTCTGTCCGGCTTTGATTACCTACCAAATTACCGACGAGTGCAACGGCTGCACTTTGTGCGCCCGCATGTGTCCGGTCAACGCCATCAGCGGCAACAAAAAGGAACCGCACACCATTGACCCCAAGCTGTGTATCCGCTGCGGCGCATGTTACGATAGCTGCAATTACCACGCCATCGTGGTGAATTGAGACCAGGGGAGGAACCATGTCTATCTCACTTACAATCAACGGGCTTGAGGTCAAGGCTGAACCAGGGATGACGGTGCTGCAAGCAGCCCAGGCTCGCGGTATCTATATCCCCACCTTGTGTTATTTACCCCAACTTCGACCGGCGGGCGCGTGCCGCATGTGTGTGGTCGAGGTTGAGCAGATGCGCGGTTATCCCTCGGCCTGTACCGTGCCGGTGGCTGAAGGCATGGTCGTCCGCACCGAAACCGAAGCTGCGCAAAATTTACGGCGCGAAATTCTGGCTTTGATTCTGTCGGAACATCCCTACACCTGCCTGGTCTGCAAGGTTGACTGCGGCCTGTTTCACTGCGGCACTATTCGCAAGGCGGCGGTAACAACGGGCTGCCAGTACTGCCCTTCTAACGGCACGTGCGAACTGC
Source organism: Anaerolineales bacterium (assembly GCA_015075405.1). Lineage (GTDB taxonomy): Bacteria > Chloroflexota > Anaerolineae > 4572-78 > J111 > DSQQ01. The sequence goes on along the minus strand of JABTUK010000004.1, from coordinate 1,194,320 downwards.
AAAAGCTGGTGGATTACCTGGAGGTGCGCGACTTGCCTTACCCCATCAGCTATCGCGGCCTGCCGGTGGAGCAGGATGACCCCTTTTTTGACCGGGATTATAACCTGTGTATTTTGTGCGGGCGCTGTGTCCGCGTCTGCCAGGAAGTGCGCCATATAGGGGCGCTGGCTTTTGTCAATCGCGGGCAGCATACCATTGTGGGGACGGCTTTTGGCAACTCTCACCTGGATACCAACTGCGAATTTTGCGGCTCGTGCGTGGATGTCTGCCCCACTGGGGCGCTGGCCGATAAGCGGGCCAAGTGGGAGGGCGTTCCCACCTCGACCGTCTCCAGCATTTGTCCCTACTGCTCGGTAGGCTGCTCGGTGCAGGCCCAGGTCAAAAACAACAAGCTCATTCGCACGGTCGGTCTGGCCGATGGCCCGACCAATGACGGGCAGCTTTGCTCACGTGGTCGCTTTGGGGTGGTAGATGTGGTTCATCATCCCACCCGGCTGAAAGCGCCTCTGGTGCGGCGCAACGGCCGGTTGGTTGAGACCTCCTGGGAAGAGGCGCTGGCCGTGGTGGCCGAACGCCTCGGCTCTTATCAGGGCGACTCGTTCGCCGCGGTAGCCTCGGCGGGGGCCACGAATGAAGAGAACTATCTGCTGCAAAAATTTACCCGGACGGTGATGGGCAGTCATAACATTGCCCTGGCCGCCGGTTTCCCCGACGGGGCCAACGCTTTAGAATTAGCCAACACGCTCAGGGATATTGACGGTCCAGCCATCCACGAGGTGCGCGAGGCCGATTGTATTGTGGTGATTGGGGCGAATCTCAAAGAGTCTCATCCCATTTTGGACCTGGAAATTCGCCATGCGTTAAGCCGGGGCGCTGCGCTGCTGACCTTTGACACCCGCCAGACCGAACTGGCTAAAAAAGCCGAGGTCTGGCTGCAGCCCAAAGCCGGGACGGATTATCTGCTGTTGGCCTGGATGATGAAAGCGTTGAACGTTGAAAGTTCAACGTTCAATTCGTTGGATTTGCAGCAGGTGACTGTTCGCACCGGGGTAGCTCCCATAGAGGTAATAAAAGCGGTTCAATTATTGACCGAGCAGCGGGCGGGGCGCACCGTCATCATTTATGGCTCCGGCGTGACTCATTACCCAACCGCCGTAGACACCATCAAGGCCATTCGCAGCCTGGCCCTGGCTCTGGGCGCGGGGGTTATCGGCGTGGCCGGCGAAGGCAACTTTGTCGGCAGTCACGATATGGGGGTTCATCCGGCTTTGCTGCCGGGCTATGCGGCGGTAGCCGATCCGGAAGCGCGGGGTGTCTTCGAGACCCATTGGCATGTCAAGCTTGGCGACCGGACGGGTTTAAGTTATGAAGGGATCGCGCAGGGGATCAAACAAGGCCAGATCAAGGCCCTCTGGCTGGCCGGCGAGGTACCACCATTGCCAGAATTGGCCAACCTGGAGTTTCTACTGGTACAGGATATTGTTGAAACAGAAGCGATGCAATATGCCCATGTGGTGTTGCCCGCCGCCACCTTTGCCGAGCAGGATGGCACATTGACCAACCTGGAAGGTCGGGTGCAGCGGCTTCATCAGGCCATTCCGCCGTTCAAGTTAGCGCAACCCGGCTGGGTCATCGTGAGCAATGTGGCTCAACGGATGGGGGCCAGGTGGTTTTACCCCTCGGCGGCGGCGGTCATGGCCGAAATTGCGGCGGTTGTGCCCGCCTACGCTGGAGCCAACTATGACAGGCTTCATTTAGCCGGTCATGTTCGGCGTTTTGAGCCGGTTTCGCCGGTCCAGCCCAGTCTTTTCAACCTGGAAGAAAATCTGCCCTGCACCAGCGACGCCTTCCCCCTGACCCTGCTCACCGAGCATAATTTATTATACTATCGCGGCGTTTGTCTCACCGAACAGGTAGATGGTATGAACCTGATCAAGCAAGAAGAAATTCTGCACCTTAACCCGGATGACGCCGTACGCCTGGGGATTGGCGATGGCCGGCTGGCCAAAGTCATCTCGCCTTACGGCAGCGCCGAGTATCTTGTCCAGGCCAAAGATGGTTCGCTGCCGGAAGGGACAGCCTTTATCAGCTTTAACCGGGTGAGCAGTTCGGCGCTCTTCCCCACTCTGAATCCAAGCGCCAAGGCTTATGCGGTCCGGGTGGAAACCTTAGAAAATGGGGGAAATAAATGATGACAACGGTAAATGGAACCCCAGCAAAATCAGCCGGTCACGACTTGTTTGAACCCCAGCAGGCGACCGTGGTCAAGCGTGAGCCGCTGGTACCCAATTTGCAACTGCTGACGGTCCACGCCCCGGCGGTAGCGGCTAAAATTCAGCCGGGCCAATTTGTGATTGTCCGGGCCGACGAGCATGGCGAGCGGATTCCCCTGACCGTGGCCGATTGGGACCGGGAAGCAGGGCTGGTCAGTTGTGTGTTTATGCAGGTGGGCACATCTACCTACAAATTGGGCAAGCTTAAACCGGGCCAGGTGCTGCCAACCTTTGTTGGTCCGCTGGGCCGGGCGTTGGAAATAGAGCAGTGGGGCACGGTGTTGTGCGCCGGCGGCTGTTACGGCATCGGCAGTATCTACCCGGTGGCCCGCGCTTTGAAGGAAAAAGGCAATCGCGTTATTTCCTTTATCGAGGGGCGCAGTAAATTCCTGCTCTACTGGCTCGACCGGTTGACGGCGGTGAGCGATGAAGTGTTAATTGCCACCCGCGATGGTTCGCTGGGTGAAAAAGAGGGCTATCCCAATAGGGTAGAGCGCATGCTGGCCGCCGGGGAGCAGGTGGACCGGGTGATTGCCCTGGGCTGCACCTTTATGATGTACCAAATGTCCGAGACAACCCGGCCCTTTGAAGTCAAAACCATTGTCAGCCTCAATCCAATTATGATTGATGGCACGGGTATGTGCGGGGCGTGCCGGGTAGCGGTCGGCGGGAAAACGCGCTTTGCCTGTGTGGACGGCCCCGATTTTGACGCCCACGAGGTGGATTGGGAGTTGTTATTGGCCCGTCGCAAAGCCTACCTGGGGCCGGAGACGGAATCGGCGGAAAAATAAAACCATTTACGATTTACGATTTTGGATTTACGATTGGGGCTGAGGTTTAGCCCTTCTAATCGTAAATCGTAAATCTGAAATCGTAAATTCGATTGAAGGTGTAAGCGCGTATGCCCAAACAAATTATTCCACACAAAACACCGATGCCAGAACAAATCCCGTTGGAGCGCATCAAGAATTACGACGAGGTTGCTTTTGGTTACACCGCTGAACAGGCCATCGCCGAAGCCCAACGCTGCTTGATGTGCAAACGGCCCGGCTGTATGAGCGGCTGTCCGGTGGGGATCAATATTCCTGGTTTTCTGGCCCTGGTGGCTGAAGGTGACTTTCGAGGGGCGATCAATTTAATTAAGGAAACAAACGCTCTGCCGGCAGTGACCGGCCGGGTCTGCCCGCAAGAATCACAGTGCGAGGGCAGTTGCGCCCTGTGCAAAAAATATGAAGCGGTTTCGATTGGCCGGCTCGAACGCTTTGTGGCCGATTGGGAAGCCGCCCAGGGACCGCCGGAGATTCCCGAACTGCCCCCACCTACCGGCAAAAAAGTAGCGATTGTCGGTTCCGGGCCGGCGGGCCTGACCGTGGCCGCCGACCTGGCCAAACAGGGCCACCACGTGACCATTTTTGAAGCCCTGCACGAAGCCGGGGGCGTGCTGGTTTACGGCATCCCCGAATTTCGATTACCCAAAGCCATTGTCCGGCGCGAGGTGGAATATATTTGCCACATGGGGGTCAAGCTGGTCAAAGATTTTGTGGTTGGCACAGCGGCCACGGTGGATGAGCTGCTGGAGGAGTTCGATGCCGTGTTTCTGGGCACGGGGGCCGGGCTACCCTGGTTTTTGAATATTCCCGGCGAAAATTTGAACGGAGTCTACTCGGCCAACGAGTACCTGACCCGGGCCAATCTGATGAAGGCTTACCGCTTCCCCGAATACGATACCCCGATTGCCCAGGGCCGGCGGGTGGCGACCATCGGCGGCGGTAATGTGGCGATGGATGCGGCCCGTACCGCCCTACGCCTGGGCGCTGAGGAGTCGCTGATTGTCTATCGCCGCTCACGGGAAGAGATGCCTTGCCGCGAGGAAGAGATTCACCACGCTGTTCAAGAGGGCGTTCAGCTTAATTTGCTGGTTACCCCGGTGGCTCTGCGCAGCGACAGCAACGGCTGGGTCAAGGAGATCGAGTGCTTACGCAACGAGTTGGGTGAACCCGACGCTTCGGGCCGCCGCCGGCCGGTGCCGGTGCCGGACTCTAATTTCCTCATTCCGGCGGACATTGTGGTCATTGCCATCGGGCAAAGCCCCAACCCCTTGATTCCCAAAACCACGACGGGGTTGGAAACAGGGCGTGGTGATGTTATTAAGGTCGACTCGACCACCATGAAAACTTCAAAACGAGGCGTCTTTGCCGGCGGCGATGTGGCTACGGGTGGGGCTACAGTTATCTTGGCGATGGGCCAGGGCAAAATTGCGGCCCGCGCCATTAATGATTATTTGGAATCGGGAGAGTGGTAGGGAGGAACGATTGTTTGCTTTTGGATTGGTTAGAAAGGAAAGATAAACTATGTTTATGGAAGGAATAAAAATCAATTTAGAACAAGAGGCCAAAACAATGGCTGTTTACCTGGAGCAGGGCGACCCCTGCGCTAGCGTTCATCTGGCCCGGCTGATCGAGGCCGATACCCTGGGCGCGTTTCGGCCCTTTGCCGAGGCTCTGGCGGCCCGGCTAAGTGATCACCTGAAACGCTACGCCGAACTGGGGGTGACCGACCCGGAAGTGGCTCTGCAAGACGAGGTCTACCGGCTGATGCGGTTTGCCGCGATTGATTGGGATGGCATCCCCTGCGAAGGCCGGCTGGGTGAAGAAGTCTGAGTTAGTCTTTGCTCATTTCTGTCGGGAAAAATTCGACCTGGCGTATTTTTAGAAATTGTTGGGATAGAAAAAAAGCAGTAGATCCAAACTTGAGGAGCCAGCACGCCCACGTGCGGCACGCTTCGCAGTCGGTACGTGGGCGTGCCCGCTTCGCGTCCTTGAAAGTTGGACGCCTCTGAGTATAAAAAACTGCGTTTGGCAAAAAATAAGTCACGCAGGGCCACAGAAACCCGATGAGTTAAATATACGCTCATCGGGCTTTTTTAATGATTTGGGTGTGTTCAATTTCGGCTGGAGTCCAAAGCTTGCTTTGGCTTTTCCAAACCAAGGTTTGGACTCCAATTTCAAGGATTTGAATTATTCGTTGTTCCAGGGACCAAAGTTGAACTTTTTTGCAATCTCCATAAACTCTCCATAAGTTCTGACCTGTTTTTGCATAATTGAGGGGTAGAATCGAGGGTATAGATGTCTCAGAGTCATGGACAGACAACCATTACCTTGAAAGAAAAGATGATCAAAACCTTATCGAATCGAACTGTCCTGGCCGCCCTGTTTATTATCATCGGGCTGGTTGTGACAATTTTTTTTGGAACGCGGGCCTTCCACTCCTACCGCCAGATACAGTACATCCGCGAGCAGGGGTTGGATCGGGGCGTAGCCAGTGTTGACGCGATTCGCGGCTGGATGACCATTCGCTATGTCAGCGTGGCTTACGCCGTGCCTGAGGAATACATCTTTGACCAGCTCAACATCCCCTACACCGAACGCAACAGCAATGATATCCTGGGGCGCCTGAATCGGAAGTATGAGTCTGAGCAGCCACAAAACGGGGCAGAACCGGTGATTGTGGACAAGGTAGCCCAGGCCATTCTGGACTACCGCGAAAATCCGGTGGCTACCGGGCTAACGGATATCCGCCCCTGGATGACGGTGCGCTATATTGCCAACAGCACCGGCGTGCCGGAGGATTATCTGCTCCAGCAGCTTGGGCTTGACGCCAGCCATAATCACCCAGTTATGCCTTTGCGCGACCTGGCCGATGTGACTCACTACGAAGGTGGGCCGCGCCGGCTCATCAAGACCATCGAAACAGCCCTGGCTAATTACGAGGATAAGTAGTGGACTTTTCGCTGAGCGACCTTTCTGACACGCTGTTAAGCTGGACCGTTATCTACGGCCCTTCGATGCTCTTTGTGGCCCTGTTGTTAGGGGCCATGGGCGTCCCGCTGCCGGCTACCTTCCTGGTTTTGGCGGCAGGAGCGTTTATCCGGCAGGGCGTGCTCGACCCTTACGGAGCCATCATTTTGGCTCTGCTCGGCGCTACCCTGGGCGACCTGCTGAGTTATGGTATGGGCCGCTTTGCCCGAGGACCGATTATCCGGCGCTTTGGCCGCGCCCCCGCCTGGCAAAAAGCCGAACTTAACCTGCGCCAGCGGGGCGGTATTGCCGTCTATTTGACCCGCTGGCTCCTAACCCCTCTGGCAATTCCTACCAACTTAGTGGCCGGCAGCACCGGCTATCCCCTCTCCCGTTTCGGGGCCTATGTTCTGGCCGGGGAGACAACCTGGTTGTTGTTATTTGGAGGTCTTGGCTATGCCTTCAGCAGCCAATGGGAGGCGCTGAGCGAGTTCATCAGCAACTTTAGCGGCGTCCTGGTGGGGATTGCGCTTCTCGGTCTGGGCAGCTATTTTTTGTTCCGCCGCCGGAAAGTGGCCGACGCATCTATCAGGCCGGTTGTCCCCGCCGAACCGGAACTCTAATGACATCTATCCCCTCAAAATCCGGGCGAGCCGGGCGAATATGGACAAATTCTGTGTCGGGCCTGCGCCGGGGAAAGCTACTATCTGGCGGCGTCACCGGACCACCAACACCGGCCGATCCATCTGCTCGATGATTTGTTGGGCCAGGTCGTCAAGTAAGAGCCGTTCCCAGCCCGCGCCCCGGTGCGCGCCGATCACCACCAAATCGTAGTCGCCGCCTTGCGCTTCGGCCAGGATTTCATTTACAACCAGGCCGTGCCGCACTTTTGGCTGAGGCTGTAAGTTTGATTTTTGCAGAATTTGCACATCCTGTTCCAGAATTTCGCCCTCGGGGGTACGTTCCTGGATAAGTTCTTCGGCGCTGGCCCGTAACTGCTTGCCGCGCACGCCAGGGCCGGCGGTCATTTGCGACATGACATGCAAAACGGTGATTTCGATATCACCCTCCACCAAAGCGGGCAGCCGGGCGATGAAGCGATTGAGCAGCGAGACGCTCTCGGCCCCGCTGTCACAGAGCAGGATGCGGTGAATAGGGCCTATCTTACCCTTGGCAATAATGACCGGGCAGGGGGCATGCTCAATAACCCGCTTGGCAGTTGAACCCAGTAAGCGGGTCATCAGGTCGTAATCCCGCTTCTCGCCCATAACAATCAGATCATAATGGCCCTCTTCGGCTTCGCGAATAATCTCTTCGGCGGGCTGTCCCACCCGCACTTTTGTTTGAAGGTTTGAAATTTCTGGCCCCACCATTTGACAGGCATGAGCTAAAATAGGCGCGGCCCGCCCCCGGTTGTTTTCACTCTTGACCACCGTTAACACGGTCGGGATAATGCCCGCCCGGCGCGCAAGCTGGGTGCTCAGAAGTAACGTTGTTTCGGATTGGTGCAAACCGGCGGTCGCGATCAGTAGACGTATCAAAATATTCCTCCTAAACCAGAACAAGAATGATGGGTACGACAAAAATAATTGCCATAAAGACGGCCAGGTTGCGTTTTTTGGCCGTAATCCAGTTGACAAAATCAAGCATCGCCCGTTCATAGTGATGGTAACCCAGGGTCAAAATAACGGTGGAGACCAGGGTAATACTGACCATCTCAACCAAAACGATGGTGAAGGCCGGCGGATTATCAAGCAAAACGGCGGCCAGAAGCGTATCCACAAAGGTGGTGATATTGGCCCCCATAATATAAGGAATAACGTTCTCGCGGCGGACAAAGCCGCGATTGCTCAAAGGGATGAGGATGCTGAGCGAGATGCTTACCGACATCGAAATCAGAGTAACCCCGGCCCCCATCAAAAACATTACCCAGGGCCGGTAAACCAGGCGCGAAATTCGCCCAACCTGGCTTTCTTTGATGCTCATGTGGGGCAGGCAGCGATCAAACAAGCTAAAGCTGAGCATGATCAGGCCCAGGCCAGCAGCAAAAAGGCCCCAGCCGGGCAGATAAGTCACAAACAATCGTACAATGGGGTCAAAGATCAAATCAGTTACCGAGTTAAGGATAGCCCCGGAGCGAAGCTGAACCTGGTCGAGAACTCCGGTTTGAAAGATACTGAGGCCCACCAGCAAACTAACCAGATAGGTTGAACCCGTGACGGTCAGCGATAATAAGCCCATACTCAGGCTGGACACCCGGTTGCGGCCGCGCAAAACATAGATAAACCCAAGAAAGAGCACAATAAAACTGGCTCCCAGGCGAGAGCCGGTAATCATGGTAAAGGCGCTTAACTTATCAATGACCCCGGCATCAAAAAAGGTTAGCGAAACCGCGGCCACCGGCGAGCCGCTCATAATCACGTAAGCAAACAACCAGCCAAACCCCAGGCTGTTGAAAGGGTTCGTCACCGCAAACGTGTCGCGCACCAAAAAGGTCAAGCCGCGCGCGCCTTCCTTCATCAACATAATTGCCAGGATAAAGAGGAAGATGCTGGCGATAAAGATGATGATTTTATCGAATCGGACATTACTCCACACCGCACGGGCGGCACGGGCAATTTTACGGACAGAGGGAGCTGGCAAAAAGGGGGCAGGTTGGCTGGAGACAGACTCGACCAGGTTTGCGTCAAGTAAATTTTTATCATCCATGAAATTGACCCCGCTTGATAGTGGACAATAACCAAAGAATAGGTTAAATTCTATCACAAATCATCATTATTCTATAATGAGTCATTTACATATAGATGTCCATAAAAGTTTTTCCTGTAATCAGGTAGCAAGGTAGCCTGTAACAGGCTGCTACTTACTACTTTGCCTCTGGCGAAAACTTTTCTGGAGGACCATAAATTAAGGTAGGACCATTTATGAACCCATCATCCCTGACTCGTTTCGCCTGGTTATCCATTGGGGCGGCCCTGCTGACCATTGGTTTGAAGACGCTGGCCTACTTCTTGACCGGCTCCGTGGGGCTGCTGTCGGATGCGCTCGAGTCGCTGGTCAACCTGGCCGGCGCGATAATCGCCCTGGCTATGCTCACGGTTGCCGCCCGGCCCGCCGACGAAGACCACGCTTATGGTCACAGCAAAGCCGAATATTTTTCCAGCGGGGTTGAAGGAACCCTCATCCTGGTGGCGGCGGTGAGCATCGGCTATACCGCCATTCAGCGCTTGTTTGACCCCCAGCCGTTGGAACAGGTGGGCCTGGGCCTGGGGGTATCTGTGGCCGCTTCGCTCATCAACCTCGGTGTGGCCCTGATTTTGCTCCGGGCCGGCCGGCGGCACAACTCGATTACCCTGGAAGCCAACGCCCGCCACTTGTTAACCGACGTCTGGACGTCAATTGGCGTTCTGGGCGGGGTTAGTGTGGTTGCCCTGACCGGTTGGGCCTTCCTTGATCCCCTGGTGGCGCTGGTGGTGGCCGCGAATATTATCTGGTCAGGCGTCCGCATTGTTCGGGCTTCGGTGTTGGGGCTGATGGACACCGCTCTGCCCGCCGATGAGTTGGCTACCGTGCAATCCGTACTTGACGAGTACCAGCAGAATGGTCTCGAAATCCATGCTCTGCGGACCCGCCAATCCGGCGCGCGCCGCTTTGTCTCTTTTCATGTGCTTGTGCCCGGCCTCTGGACCGTTGAGCACGGTCACAAACTCCTGGAACAGATTGAAGCCGAAGTGCGCGGAGCTTTGCCCAATACCACCGTCTTTACCCACCTGGAACCGCTCGATGATCCTCTCTCCTGGGAAGATCAGGGGCTGGACCGCCACTCCTCGCCACAAAATACAACATGAGCCTCAGTGGATACAAGTTTGAGGAGCCAGCACGCCCACGTGCGGCGGTGTTCGGCACGTGGGCGTGCCCGCTGCGCGTCCTCGGATACTGAGTCTTTGCGCTTGTTTTGAGACCGGGTTGCTCCGTGTTAAAATAGTTCGAGTTCATTAGACTCGACCAAATTTCTCTCACGCCAAGACGCAAAGACGCCAAGTCTTAATAAAATTCTTTGCGACTTTGCGACTTTGCGTGCCCTATTTTTTGTTAAAGTAGGGGAGCTAATAGTTTGACTGCTCTGCCATTCTGACTAATTTTATCGCAAAGGAGCGACCGACCATGAGTGATTCGTTTTTACCCCAGGACCGCTATTTCGGCCCCGATTCTCGGCAAAAGGAAATTGCCGCCCGGCTTTATGAACCCGTAGCCCATCTGCCGTTGATTTGCCCCCACGGTCACGTTAACCCCAAATTGTTTGCCGACCCTGATTACACCTTCGGCTCACCTACCGAACTGTTCCTCATCCCCGATCATTACATTTTTCGGATGCTCTACTCGCAGGGTATCCCGATGGAAGCGCTCGGTATCCCGCGGCGCGACGGTGGCGACGTGGAAGCGGACCACCGCAAAATTTGGCAAATTTTTGCCGAGAATTTCCACCTCTTCCGGGGGACGCCCACCGGCATGTGGCTCAACCATGAACTGCACGACCTGTTTGGCGTGACCGAAAAGTTGACCGGCGCGAACGCCCAGGAAATCTACGATCAAATTTCTGCCCGGCTGAGCGCCCCCGATTTTAAGCCGCGCCTGCTCTTTGAACGCTTTAATGTCGAAGTGCTCTGCACCACCGACGCCGCCACCGACCCATTGGAACAGCATCAGGCCATTCGGGAGTCGGGCTGGTCGGGCCGGATTTTGCCGACCTTCCGCCCTGATGCCGTCGTTAATTTGGACCATCCTGACTGGCGGCCGCAGCTTGACCGGCTGAGCGAGGCGTCGGGCATAACGGTTGATAACTATGCCCGCTACATTCAGGCGTTGGAAAATCGCCGCGCTTACTTCAAAACAATGGGCGCCACCGCCACCGACCACGCCGCCTTGACCGCCACCACGGCGGAGCTTTCGCCGGGCGAAGCGGAAACCATTTATCAGCGCGCCCTCAAGGGCAACGCCACCGCCGAAGACGCGCAGCGCTTTACCGGCCACATGCTCATCGAAATGGCCCGCATGAGCCTTGACGATGGCCTGGTCATGCAGCTTCATATCGGCTCCTACCGCAACCACAACCCCCATATCTTTGAACGCTTTGGGTTGGATATGGGGGCCGATATCCCCATCACCAGCGAATTTACCCGTAACCTGGCCCCGCTGCTGCGCAAATACGGCAACGAGACCGGCCTGACCCTGATCCTGTTCAACCTGGATGAAACCACTTATGCCCGCGAACTGGCCCCCTTGGCCGGCCACTACCCGGCGGTCAAACTCGGCCCGCCCTGGTGGTTCCACGACAGCCTCAACGGCCTGCGCCGTTTCTTTGACCAGGTCATGGAAACCGCCGGCCTGTACAACACCGTCGGCTTCAACGACGACACCCGCGCCTTTCCCTCCATCCCCGCCCGGCACGATTTATGGCGGCGGGCCGCCAGCAACTGGGTGGCCGGTCTGGTGGTCCAGGGGATTGTGGACGAGGCTGAGGGCCAGGAGATGGTTCACGAACTGGCCTACGGGTTGGCTAAACGGGCCTATCATCTGTAAGAAAGTAGCAGGTAGCAAGTAGCAGGTAGCAAGTAGCAGGTAGCAGGCTTGCTACTTGCTACCCTGCTACCTTGCTACTTGCTACCTGTTTCAATGGCGAAAATTTTTTCCGAATATCTATTTTGACAGCCACCTAAAACCATGTTATTCTAGGTGTAACGTTTTAGTGTAACGTTTCATCCAGATAAATCAGGGCAACAATGGGGTCCCTATCTCGGCAGCGACCAGCCAAACGAGTCACGATCAAGGATGTGGCTCAAGCCGCAGGAGTGTCAGTCACGACGGTGTCCAACGCGCTCAACCAGCGCACCGAAGCCATGGCTGAACCGACGCTTCTGCGTATTCAGGAAGCGATTCATTCGCTCAATTACCGCCCCAGCCGGGTGGCGCGCAGTCTCGTCACCAGCCAAACGGCCACCATCGGCCTCATCATCGCCGAGATTGAAACCCCTTTATTTCTCCAGGCGCTCCATTTTATCGAACCGATCGCCCGTAACGCGGGCTACAATGTGCTGCTTTGCAGCGCCCAAAACCTGGCCGACGAACAACAGGCCGTCAATTTGCTGTTAGAAAAACAAGTTGACGGCATCATCTTCCTCTCCACCTCGCTCTACGTTGACGACGAATATCTCACCCGGCTGCCGCTCTCCGCGCCGCCGATTGTCATTATTAATCGCACCTTGACTCACCCCCTGAACTTCGATCAGATTCATTGGGATAACGTAGGTGGGACTATTGCCGCTGTGACCTACCTGGTCCAACACGGGCACAGCCGTATTGCCCTGCTGCGCGGCCCGGCCAGCCGGCGCAGTTCCACCGAACGGCTGGAAGGGTATCGCCGGGCGCTGCAACAGCACGGCCTGGAATACAATGAAGATTACGTGCAACTGGCCGATTTTGAAGCCTCCCCGGAAACGTGGGTTCAGGCCACCCGGCGCCTGCTGGCGGTCTCGCCCCCGCCGACGGCGATTCTTGCTTCCAATGACATCGTCGCCGCAGTAGTTTTGCGGACCCTCCAGCGCGTCGGGCTGCGCGTGCCCCAGGATGTGGCCGTCATTGGCACCGACAACCAGCCATTTTGCACTTTTCTCAACCCGGCCCTGACCACCGTCGGCGTGCCGATTATCGAGGCCGGCCAGCGCGCTATCGAAATGCTCTTGACTCGCCTGGCCGAACCGCACCGGCCCTCGGAGCAGGTGCTTTTGCCCTGTTCCTTGATTGTGCGCGAGTCGAGTGAGGCGGACTATAATGACTGAGAGCGTTCGGAAACTCCCACAGACACCCTTGCTACCGGCGCTCGTCCGGCGATGAAGTCGCCGGACTATGCCGCAGCGCCCGATTAATCGGGCTAAAGCCGGGTTGACCCGGCGCTGTTCCTTAGCCCTGGCATTCATGCCGGGGCGGGCCAGCCAAACAAAACAAATTCCAAACGCTTTCGACTATATTTTACCCAGGTGAATGACCGTGAACCCCATCGAACCACTTAAAACAACGCAATATGAGCAGCTTCCCGTTGCCATCTACCGCAGCAATCAGGAGATGGGCCAGGCTGCCGCCTTCGATGCCCGCGACATCATCACCCAGGCGATTGCCGCCAGGGGCGAAGCCAACGTCATCCTGGCCACCGGCAACTCGCAGTTGACTTTTTTGGAGAGCTTGCGGAATTTGCCGGGGATTGACTGGCTGCGCGTCAGCGTCTTTCATATGGACGAGTACCTCGGCCTCGACCCCCACCACCCGGCCAGTTTCCCTCTCTTTTTGCAGCGCCACTTTCTCGATTTTGTCACGGTCAAAGCCTTTTACCCGGTTTCCGGCCAGCAGGGCCACGAAGAAGCTATCTGCCGCGAGTACGAAAGCTTATTACGCACCCACCCCGCCGATATGGTCGCCCTGGGCTGGGGCGAGAACGGGCACATCGCCTTCAACGATCCGCCCTACGCCCTGTTCAACGACCCGGTTTGGGTCAAGGTGGTCGAACTGGCCGAAGCCAGCCGCCGCCAGCAGGTCGGCGAGGGACATTTTAACGCTCTGGATGAAGTCCCGACCCACGCCATCACCCTGACCATCCCGGCCCTGCTGGCTCCGAAACAGGTTTTGTGCATCGTGCCGGAGGCTCGCAAAGCCGAAGCCGTCCGCGCCTGCCTGACCGAACCCATCAGCGAAGACCGTCCCGGCTCGATTCTGCGGCAGGTGTCGCACGCTCGCTTGTATTTGGATGGGGAGTCGGCGGGGAAGTTGTAGTTCCATTGTGGAAGATACTCTTTGGTTCAAATAATTGTGATATGGAAACAGTTGGATATTCAGAAAGAGGAATCATTAATGCCTTATTTTACGAAATCACATATTCGACAGCATCGGAGTCTTTGCTTCAAACCCTTCTATCACGAGTACGATTTCCCTTCCTAAATGAGATAATATTTCCTGTTTTTGAAGCCGAGATACTAATTGAGCAATCTTTCTCTGACTTCGGTGATGCTGATGTTTTGGCTCTTATCAACACAGGACGACATAAAATTTCAATATTTATGGAAGCTAAAATTAAGCGATCGCAGGCTAATCAATGGACAATTAAGGATGAATTTAGAAAATTTATAATTGGCACAGGTTTAACAGAGGTTTCCTCTAAACAGTCCTCCAACCTTTTTACTCAGTTATATTATAAAGTCCGGATGGTGTCTTGTTTGCGTCAGGATGGGATTTTAACTTTACAAAGCGGTATTAAGTTTCCAAAAAACTCTTCAAAAAAGACGATAAGAAAGATTGGGACAAATCCTGTGGTAATGAAAGCTGTTCAGCGACTAACTAGCTATCTCGAAGCCACTTATTACGTTGCTATAGTGCCAGAAGTATCAGCTACTTTGGATAGATTTTTCAAAGATGAACTTGCTCAAGTTAGTCTGGTTGATTATCCGGAGTGGAATGTGCATTCTTATGGCTATCTTACATGGTCAGATATTAAGAGTTTTTGCGATGAAAATAGATTAAAGAAGACTTTAAGAGTTTTTGAATTAAATGAAGGGCAGATTTATTAACCATAGTACGATATGGGTTGAGTTGCTGATTGGATGTCAACTAGAAATCATTTCATGAACCCCATTAAAGAAAGGAGGAGAAGCAACATATAAAATCAATTTATCTAATCCACCCCTGTACTCATAGGTCAATGCCTGACCTGTCACCCTCATTCAACGAAGAATACATACAAGTAAAAGGAGAAAGGGTATCCAAAATGAAAAGATTATCTTATCTAATATGCCTGCTGCTGCTGCTGGCGCTGCTCATCCCGGCTACGGTGGCCGCCGCGCCGCCGCAGCAAACCGGGCGAAATTACACCGTCCAGGCCGACGACACGCTGGGCAAAATTGCCGAGAAGCAGTACGGCGATCCGCTGGCCTACACTGCCATTGTGTATTACAACAACCTCAAGGCGGCGGATGATGACAGCCTGACCCTGATCGAAGACCCCAACGTGGTCGAGCCAGGCTCGGTCATCTATCTGCCCACCCCCGAAGAAGCCAACGCCTTTCTGATTGGCAACCTGCCGGAAGGGCTGTACAGCGAAGCGCCCATGCTGGCTGAAATGGTGGCCGCGGGCGAACTGCCGCCGGTGCAGGAACGCCTGCCCCAGGAGCCGCTGATCATCCCGGTGGTTGAGCAAATCGGGCAGTACGGCGGCACCCTGCGCCGCGCCTTTCTGGGGCCGGCTGACGCCAACAACTACGTCCGCGTGGTCTACGATGCCCTGGTCCGCAACGCGCCCGATGGCAGCCAGGTCATCCCCCACATCGCCGCCGGTTGGGAGTCCAACGCCGATTTTACTTCCTGGACAATTCGCCTGCGCCGGGGGGCCAAATGGTCCGACGGCCAGCCCTTCACCGCCGACGACATTATGTTCTGGTACAACGATATCCTGCTTAATACCGACCTGACCCCCAAAGTATCTGGCTGGATGCTGAACAAGGACGGCACGACCGCCCTGGTCGAAAAGGTGAGCGACACCGCCGTGCGCTGGACCTACAAGCAGCCTAACACCACCCTCTTGTTGGAATTGGCGAACAAAGATGGGGCCGACGGCGCGCTCAACAACTTATCCTTTGTCCCGGCTCATTATATGCAGCAGTTCCACCCCAACTACGTTGCCGAGGCGGAATTGCAGCAAAAGGTCAGCGAGGCCGGCTTTAACACCTGGGTCGAACTGTTTTCCAACAAGGTTTTTGCCACCCTCAACCCCGAGCGCCCGACCATGGCCGCCTGGGTGCCCGATAATTCCAGCGTGTCCGACCCGGTCTTTACCCTCAAACGCAACCCCTATTACATCGGCGTTGACCCGGCCGGCAACCAACTGCCTTACCTGGACGCGGTTCGCTTCACCTTCTACGCCGACGCCCAGGCCCTTAACCTGGCCGCGATTGCCGGCGAGTTTGACATGCAGGCCCGCCATATCAACATGTTAAATTATCCGGTGCTGGTTGAGAACGAAGCTACCAGCAACTATCGCATCATTACCTGGTCTACCTTTGGCGGCTCCGATGCGGCCATCACCTTTAGCCAAACCTACCAGGCCAACCCGGCCATCGGCGATCTGCTGCGCAACAAAAACTTCCGCATTGCGCTTTCTCATGCCCTCAACCGCGAGGAAATCAAAGAGTTGGCCTTTCTGGGGCTGGGCGAAGCCCGCCAGCCTGTGCCCGCGCCCAACCATCCCTACTACCCCGGCGACGAGTACGCCTACAAGTACACCGAGTATGACCCCGACCTGGCCAACCAAATGCTGGATGAGCTGGGCCTGACCGGGCGCGACAGCGAAGGCTTCCGCACCCTGCCCAACGGCGAGCGGCTGGACCTGGAACTCTCGATTGTGCCCGCTTTTGGCCCCTGGCCGGATGTGGGACAATTGGCCGTGCAGCAGTGGGGCCAGGTGGGTGTTCGCGCCCACGTGGAAATCCGCGAGCGCGCTTTGCACTTCCAACTGCGCGATTCCAATGACCTGATGATGGAAATCTGGAACGAAGATACCACCGGCTTCCCCTTCACCGGCCAGCCCAAGATGGACCCGCGCAGCAGCCCGACCATCGCCTTTGCCCAACTGCACGGGCAGTGGTACCGCACCAATGGGGCCGAAGGGCTGGAACCGCCGCCCGACATCGCCCGCATCGTCGAGATTATTGACGAGGCCAAAACCGTGAACCGAGGCCGGCAAATTCAACTGGCCCAGGAGTTGTTCCGGCTGTGGGCCGACAACGTGTGGGAAATGGGCACAGTCGGCCTGACGCCGATGGTGCAAGGTGTAGTTGTGGTCAACGACAACCTGCGTAACGTGCCCAGCAGCGCCGGTAACGACTGGCCGCTGCGCACGCCCGGCAACACCCGCCCGGAACAGTATTTCTTTGCGCAATAACTACTCAGCCATGTCATTTCGAGCGACGTTAGGAGCGAGAAATCTCCTCGTCTGTAGTTTGCAGACTACGGTCCCAGAGATTTCTCGGCCTTTCGGCCTCGAAATGACATGAGGGCAGTTACAAGCAGTAATAGCTAAAACTATCCAGCCATGTCATTTCGACCCGCGCAGCGGGGAGAAATCTCTAAGGTAGCCAAGGGGATTTCTCGGCCTTCGGCCTCGAAATGACATGGCCTGAGAGGTTGATTTAATGCTCCAATACATCATCAAGCGGCTGCTGCTTTTACCTTTCCTGGTCTTTATCTTTTCGGTCATGTCTTTTGCTCTAATCCAGGCTCCGCCCGGCGACTTTTTGACCAGTTACCTGGCCGACCTGGCCGCATCCGGCTCCTCCATGGACCAGACCCAGATTGACGCCCTGCGCCAGCAGTACGGCCTGGACCAGCCCATGCACATTCAATATTTCCGCTGGGTCGGCAACATTCTGCAGGGCAACCTGGGTGTATCGCTCGACTGGAAGCGGCCCAACGCCGAATTGATTGGGGAACGCCTGCTGCTGACGGTGCTGCTGGGCCTGTTCACCTTTCTCTTCACCTGGGCTGTGGCCATCCCCATCGGCATTTTCTCGGCCACCCATCAGTACTCATTTTTAGATTATTTCTTTACCATCTTTAATTACATCGGCGTGGCCACGCCCAGTTTTATGACCGCCCTGGTGCTGATGTGGCTGGCCTTTTCCTACTTTGGCATCAGCGTTACCGGGCTGTTCTCCTCGCAGTATGTGGATGCGCCCTGGAGCTGGGGCCGGGTGCTGGATTTGCTGGCCCACATCTGGCTGCCCATGGTCATTTTGGGTATGGACGGCACCGCCCGGCTGGCCCGCATTGTCCGGGCCAATCTGCTGGACGAACTCAAAAAGCCCTACATGGAGATGGCCCGCGCCAAAGGGCTGCCGGAATGGAAGCTGGTGCTCAAATACCCGGTCCGGCTGGCGATTAATCCGCTGATCAGTACCATCGGCTGGTATCTACCCTATATTTTTTCCGGCAGCGTCGTTGTAGCTACGGTGATGAATCTGCCCACCATCGGCCCGCTCCTGCTGCGGGCCTTGATTGGACAGGATATGTACCTGGCCGGCATTATCATTCTCATCTTCTGCTGTCTGGCCATTATCGGCACGCTGCTGTCTGATATTTTGCTGGCCTGGCTCGACCCGCGCATTCGCATGGAGGAGGCGTAAGGCATGTCCACCCGCACCGACCCTCAAGCTGTTCCCCCGCCTGCCCCGGCTGAAACGCCCGTCCCGATGGCCGGTATCGGTACTCTTGCCATCCCCCCCGATAAGGCCGAGGCCCTTTACGTCGCCCCCAACTGGAAGCTGGTCTGGTGGCGCTTCAAAAAACACCGGCTGGCCGTCATTTGCGCCGGTATTATCAGCGTCATCGTCATTGTCGGCCTCTTCCCCGATTTCTTCAGCCTGCAAGACCCGCAATTGACCGGCGGCACCCAATCCTTTATCCCGGTGCAGCGGGTCTATTTCTTCAGTGAAGACGGCTTTAGCCCGTTTGTGTACGGCGTCGAAGGGGCGCGCAACAGCAAAACCCTGCGCATGGAGTGGCAGATTGACGAGTCGAAACGGCTGCCGGTGCGCTTTTTTGCCCAGGGCTATCCCTATAAGATTTTTGGCCTGATCCCCACCGACATCCATCTGCTGGGGGCCGCCACCCCGGAAGGCGTGGGCAATATTCATCTGTTGGGCACCGACCGGCTGGGCCGCGATCAGTGGTCGCGGCTGATGCACGGCACGCGGGTCTCCCTGTCCATTGGCCTGGTGGCGGTGGTGATGAGCATTTTTCTGGGGATTCTGCTGGGCGGCATCTCCGGCTACTTTGGCGGCATTATTGACCTGATTATCCAACGGCTGATCGAACTGCTGCAATCGCTGCCGCCCATTCCCATCTGGATGGCCCTGACCGCCTCGCTGCCCAAAGAGTGGACGGTGCAGCAAGTCTATTTTGCCATTACCATTATTCTCTCGCTCATCGGCTGGACCACCCTGGGCCGCGAAGTGCGCGGGCGTTTCCTGGCTCTGCGTGAAGAGGATTTTGTGGTCGCTGCCCGGCTGGCCGGGTGCAGCCAGTTACGCATCATCTTTCGCCACATGGTCCCGACCATGACCAGCCACATCATTGCCGTCAGCACCCTGGCCATTCCGGCCATGATTATCAACGAGACGTTCCTGAGTTTTTTGGGCCTGGGACTGCGTCCGCCGGCCATCAGTTGGGGGGTGCTGCTGCAAGAGGCCCAAAATCTACAATCCATCGCCCTGGCCCCCTGGCTACTCTTACCCGGCCTGGCCGTGATTATCACCGTTCTCTCGCTCAACATCCTGGGCGATGGCCTGCGCGATGCCGCCGATCCGTATAGTTAGAGATTGGAGATTGGAGATTAAATTTTAGTGGAAATAAAAGATGAATTACCCATGTCATTCCGAGTGGAACGAGGAATCCTTGAATCCAGGCTCAATAGTGACTCCGAATGGATTTCTCGCTCCTTCGTCGCTCGAAATGACATGTTCGGACTCGATTCTAACAACGATTAATCTCCAATCTCCAATCTCCCGTATTAAAGGATACTTATGGAAGAATCTCAACCTTATCTCTCCGTGCGCAACTTGCAAACCCACTTTATCCTCGACGAAGGCGTGGTCAAAGCGGTGGATGGCGTCAGCTTTGACGTCCACCCCGGCCAGGTGGTCGGCATTGTCGGCGAGAGCGGCTGCGGCAAGAGTGTCGCCATCAAATCCATTTTGCGGATTATCGAAAAGCCGGGCCGGATTGTGGGCGGGGAGATTTTGTTGCGCCGGCAATCTGGCGGAAACGGCAGCGGCGGCGCTGAGGCAATTAATCTGGTCGAGTTGGATGCGCACGGTCAGGAAATGCGCTCGATTCGCGGCGGCGAGATCGCCCTGATTCCGCAGGAGCCGATGGCCTCCTTCAGCCCGGTCCATACCATCGGCAATCAGATTATCGAGACGATTTTGCTGCACCAGCCGGTCGGCAAAAAAGAGGCCGAGCAGATTGCTATCGAGCGGCTGCGTGAGGTGGGGGTGCCCAGCCCGGAGCAGCGCCTCAACGCCTATTCCTGGGAACTCAGCGGCGGGCTGCGCCAGCGAGCCATGATTGCCATGGCCCTGTCGTGCAATCCCCGCCTGCTCATCGCCGACGAGCCGACGACGGCCATTGACGTAACCACCCAGGCCCAGGTGCTCAATCTGCTCCGCTCCTTGCAGCAGCAGCACAATATGGCCATCATTTTCATCACCCACGATTTGGGCGTGATTGCCCAGATTGCCGATTACGTGGTGGTGATGTATCTGGGCCGGGTGATGGAAACCGGGCCGGTAGACGATATTTTTCACGCTCCCAAACATCCGTACACCAAAGCGCTGCTCAAATCCATTCCCAGCATTCGGGCTACATCGCGCACCCCACTGCCCACCATCGAAGGCTCGATTCCGCACCCGTTCAACCGCCCGCCGGGCTGCCCTTTCTACCCGCGCTGCCCCGACTTCATGCCGGGCACGTGCGACCAGCACACGCCCGAAGTGCAGCCGGTCAATGAGCGGCAATCCGTCAGTTGCTTTTTATACCACGCGGTGGCTGATCAGGTCTAACGATGCAAAATGTATCATGTTATATGTCTGAGTTTGGAGTTTTTATAATCGCACCCTTCGATACGCCCCTCGCTTTGCTCAGGGCTACTCAGGATGCGATATACGAGCCGAAAATCATCCTGACGCGAAGCGGGCGTTAGCCCGTATCGAAGCGGCGTCCTGAGCTTGTCGAAGGGGGTGATTTTCGAGCTAATTTTGAACTCGGATTACATAACTATACCGAGGTAACAGTAGTGATTACAACTGCAAACGGCCAGAAACTTCTGGAAGTCAACAACCTGAAAAAATATTTTCCTATCAGAAAGGGCTTTCTGAGAAAAACGGTCGGCTACGTCCGCGCGGTGGACGACGTCAGCTTTTACGTCAACGAGGGCGAAACGCTGGGGCTGGTGGGCGAAAGCGGCTGCGGCAAAACGACCACCGCCCGCTGCATCCTGCGGGCCATTGACCCGACCAGCGGCCAGATTCGTTTTCATACCCAAGACAACCGCCTGGTGGACATCGCCGCCCTGTCTGGAGCGGAGATTCGCCCCTTGCGGCGGGAGATGCAGATGATTTTCCAGGACCCCTTCGCCTCGCTCAACCCGCGCATGACCCTGCTCGACATTGTTGGCGAGCCACTGCTGGTCAACGGCGTGACCAACAGCCGCGAGCGCACCGAGCGGGTGGCCGAAATCCTGGGCCTGGTGGGGCTGCGGCCCGAATATATGCGCCGCTATCCACACGCTTTTAGCGGCGGCCAGCGCCAGCGCATCGTTATCGCCCGCGCCTTGGCCCTGCATCCCCGCCTGGTGGTGGCCGATGAGCCGGTTTCGGCGCTGGACGTATCGGTACAGGCCCAGGTGTTAAACCTGCTGCTCGAATTGCAGCAGCGGCTCCACCTGACCTATCTTTTTGTGGCCCACGATTTGAGCGTGGTCAACCACATCAGCGACCGGGTGGCGGTGATGTACGTCGGCAAAATTGTGGAGATGGCCCCGACCGAAGAAATCTTTAACGCCCCCCGCCATCCCTACACGGCGGCCCTGTTGTCGGCGGTGCCGGTGGCCGACCCGCGAGTGCGCTCGCGCATGACCCCGCTCAAAGGCGAAGTCCCCAGCCCGGCCAACCCGCCCTCCGGCTGCTATTTCCACCCACGTTGTCCGCATGTGATAGACCGGTGCCGCACCGACCCGCCCCCCCTGGAGGAAATTACGCCGCAGCATTTCGTCAGTTGTCACCGCGCCCGCGAGCTACAACTGGTCGGTCTAGGGGTGGGTGGTTCCAATGAGTCTCAGTAGATCCAATTTTCGAGGACGCGCAGCGGGCACGCCCACGTGCCGAACACCGCCGCACGTGGGCGTGCTGGCTCCTCAAATTTGGATCCACTGAGTCTTAATTTCCAAGCTCAGTAATCTCAAGGAGGATGGAGGGCTGGAGGATTGGAAAATTACTTCCACTCTCCAGTCCGTCAACCCTCAATATTTGAACAGGATTGTAAACATGATGGAAGTCACTTTAAAACAAGGGGGAATGAGAGCATGACCACACCCTGGCAGCGCTTTAAACAAGCCGCCCGTCTGCAGGAACCGGACCGGGTTCCGGTCGCTTTTATTGTGGATAGTCCCTGGCTGCCCGGCTATGCCGGGGTCCATACGTTGGATTTCTTTTTGCTGCCGGACCTGTGGCTGAAAATCCACAAGGATTTGCTGGACCGCTTTCCCGAAGCGGTTTGGATACCCGGCTTTTGGGTCGAATACGGCATGGCCGCCGAACCGTCGGCCTTTGGGGCGCGGGTTCATTTTCACGAGGACCGTCCGCCCTCCATCGAGCCGGTCACGACCGATATTGCCCTCTGGGCCGATGCGCCCGCCGCCGACCCTTATGAAGATGGCTTTATGCCCCTGGTGCTGCGGCTGTACAAACACGCCGAAGAACGGCTGCAAGCGGAAGGGTTGGGCATCAACATGGTCGCGGCCCGCGGCCCCATGGTCACAGCCGGCTGGATCATGGGCATCTCCGATTTGATGACCGGGCTGATTACCCACCCCAAAGAAATCAGCCGCTTTTTGGACACCCTGACTACCACCATTATTCGCTGGCTGCACGCCCAACTCAAGCAAATCCGCCAGCCGGAAGGGATTATGCTGCTGGATGACATCGTGGGCATGATCTCCGTCAATCACTACACCGAGTTTGTGGAGCCGCATCTGCGCCGCATTTTTGATGAATTTGAGGGCCTCATCCGCGTCTATCACAACGACACGCCCTGCGCCCATCTCTATCCGGCCCTGGCCGAAGCCAACTTTGATGTTTTTAATTTTTCCCACAAAGCCGACATCGCTGCCGTCAAAGCCCAAATGGGCCATCGCGTGGCCTTGATGGGCAACGTGCCGCCCCTGGAAATAGCCGTGCGGGGAACTCCCCAGGCGGTGGTAGAATCGGCCAAAGCCTGCCTGGACAAAGCCGCGCCGGGCGGGGGGATGATTCTTTCGGTGGGCGGTGGCGTGTCGCCGGACACGCCCGCCGCCAGTTTGGATGCTATGCTGGCCGCCGCTCAAACCTGGACAGCGCCGGTCTTAGCCCCAGTTAATTAAAGAGGAGTGTTCATGCGCGGCCCGCACGCCACCGATAATGAAAATTTTTACATATAGTGTTCCAGAAAAGTTTTCGCCACTAAAACAGGTAGCAAGGTAGCAGGTAGCAGGTCATAAGTTTGTGCTACTTTGCTACTTGCTACCTTGATGGTTGAGAAAGAATTTTTCTGGACACCTATAACACTTGACACATGACACATGACACTATTTTCTAAGGAGTCACAGTTGCGATGAGTCGACAGGAAGAAATACTGGATGGATTGTACGAAAACACCCTCGATGGCAACGCCGAGCCGGTCAAAGCGCTGACCCAGGAAGGACTGGCGTTGGGCATGGACCCGCTCAACTTGCTCTTCGACGCCCTCATCCCGGCTTTGGAAGAGGTGGGCCGCTTGTTTGAGCAAGGCGAGTATTTTGTGCCGGAAATGTTGATTGCCGCGCGGGCTATGCAGGGGGCGATGGACATCCTCAAGCCGCTGCTGCTGTCAAATGCCGACATCCAAATCGGGACCTATGTGATGGGCACGGTCAAGGGGGATATTCACGACATTGGCAAGAACCTGTGCAACATCATGCTCGAAGGGGCGGGGTTCCGGGTGGTGGATCTGGGGGTCAACTGCTCGCCGGAAAAATATATCGAAGCGGTGATCGAGCACAAAGCCCAAATCGTGGGGATGAGCGCCTTCTTGACCACGACCATGCCCATGTTCAAGAAGAACATCGAAGCCTTCAAAGAAGCCGGTCTGCGTGACAAAGTCAGAATTATGGTCGGCGGTGCGCCGGTAACGCAGGAGTACTGCGAGGTCGTCGGCGCGGATGGGTATGCCCCCGATGCCAGTTCGTGCGTGCGGTTGGCCAAGCAACTGCTGGCCGAATTGAAGGAGCAGCAGCCGGCTTAAATCGGGCCGGGTAAAAAGATGGGGAGACAAGATGATCAAATCTGATTTTAACCCCGAACCGTATCTGGAAAAACTGGAAGCGCTGATTGACGTGGCCCATGCGCAGGCCGCCGAGGCCCGCCAGAGCGCAGCCTGGCGATTTGAGCCGGTGGATCGCCGTCCGACCATCATCACCGTGCGCGATGATTGGGGCCACCACCAGCACGACTTTCCGCCCGGCTGGCTGCGGATTCCCTACAGCGAAACGTACCGCGACCCGGCCAAGATGCTGGTCTCGGAGTTGACCCGCGCCTACGAAGGCGCGCTGCTCAAAGATGATCGCGCCTACACCATCCGGGCCAATTATGGCTTGATCCTGCTGGCCAGCATGGTCGGCTGCCCCTACTGGCAGGATCAGGATAACATGCCCTGGGCCGAAGCGGTTCAGACCGTCGCCGAGATTGAAGCCATCCTGGAGCGGGGTCTGCCCGATATGAACAGCGGCGTCGCGGCGCGGGTCTGGGAAACCGAAGCCTACTTCCGCGAGATGCTGGCCCCCTATCCCAAGCTCAGCCAGACCGTCCGCATCGGCTGCCCCGACGCCCAGGGACCGTTCAACACGGCGGTCAACATCGCCGGGGTGAATGTTTACTATCTGGTCAATGATCAACCGGAGTTAGTGCATCGCCT
Source organism: Anaerolineales bacterium (assembly GCA_015075405.1). GTDB lineage: Bacteria > Chloroflexota > Anaerolineae > 4572-78 > J111 > DSQQ01. Next base: position 1,169,452 of record JABTUK010000004.1, on the reverse strand, counting down.
GTTGCGCTTCTCCACCGATCTGTATTTGGCCGTAATCCGCCGGCACAAGCAGTTGATGAACGAACCGATGGAGGTGGGCTACTCCTTCTCTTACCGTATTCAGGGCGGCGGCCGTATGTCCGACGACTCGGCGGTGATGATGTCGGGCAGGATGTACGCGGAATTTGTCAAGCCTTACAACGCCGAAGCCTACCAGTCCACCCAGGGTGGGCTGCTCCACTTCTGCGGCAAAGGCAACCAGTTCTATGAGCACATGACCGATACCCCCGGCGTCACCGCCATTCAGTTTGGCAACCCTGAAATGCAGAACTTTGTGGCTCGCTACGAAATTGCCGAGAAAAAGAAGATTTGCCTGCTCTGGGACGGCCCGCTGCCCGAGTCGCTCGATCATATCAAAACCGGCGTCATCCACAAGAAAATCTGCAAAACCTGGGCCGAAGCCGAGGCCGAGGCGGCGAAACTGGTTTAAGGCAACTCTAAGAAAATAATTATCCAAAATCTGTGATACGTAATGCGTGATACGTGATGATTCCAGGCAAGATTTCTTACGCATCACGCATCACGCATCACGCCGGTGAGAATAATTTGAAAGAATCCCTCATGCGCATCACCCCCCGCTTCGTTGATTTGTTGGCCCTTTACCGGGCCGAACTGCTGGAACGAGTCGTGCCCTTTTGGTTGACCCACGCCATTGATTGGCCCAACGGCGGCATCCTGACCTGTATTTCGGATGACGGGCAGGTGCTCAGTACGGACAAGTACATGTGGTCGCAACTGCGGGCCATTTGGACCTTCTCTGCCCTGTACAATAGAATCGAGGCCAGGCAAGAATGGCTCGACGTAGCCCGGCACATCTTCGACTTTGCCAAAAAGTATGGCCGGGACGAGCAGGGACAGTGGGTTTTCTGTGTTAACCAGGCCGGACAAATTTTACAGGGCGCCACCAGCATCTACGCCGACGGTTTTGCTATGTACGGCCTGACCGAATTTGCCCGCGCCACCGGCGACTCGGCAGCGATTGATCTGGCCCTGGAAACTTACGAGAATGTCCAGCGCCGCCTGGCCCGGCCCGGCTCTTATAACACCGAGCCATATCCGCTGCCCGCAGGGGTCAAAGCGCACGGTATTTCGATGATCTTCTCGTTGGTGTTTCACCAGTTGGGCCGCTTCCTAAACCGCCAAGATATTATCGAAGCCGGTCTCTATCATGCCCGTGAAGTAATGGATGTCTATCGGCGGCCTGAGCAAAAATTACTGTACGAGTTTACCTATCTGGATGGCTCGCTACTTGACTCGCCCCAGGGCCGGGCGATTGTACCCGGTCATGCTATTGAGTCTATGTGGTTTATGATGCACATCTTTCGCCGTTTTGGCGATGCTGAACGCATCCGACGGGCGATTGAAACTATCAAATGGCATGTCGAACTCGGCTGGGATGACGAATATGGCGGCCTGTTGCTGGCCCGTGACGCCGCCGGGGGGACGCCCTGGTGGAAATTTGCCGACTCAAAAATCTGGTGGCCTCACACCGAAGCTCTGTACGCCCTGTTGCTGGCCTATGAGCTTTCAAAAGAAAAGTGGTGTTTGGACTGGTTTGCGAGGGTTCACAACTATGCCTTCAGCCACTATCCGGTGACGCCCTACGGCGAGTGGACCCAGAAGCTGGACCGCCAGGGCCGCAAATTCACTGAAACGGTGGCGCTGCCGGTCAAAGACCCCTTCCACCTGCCCCGTGCCCTGATCTACTGCATCGAGGTATTGGAGCGCCTGGCTGATAAAGCCCCTGGAGTCATTGCCGCCGTATGACCCGACCTAATTTGCTTGTCTTAATCACTGACCAGCAGCAAGCTGCAACGCTCGACCCGAACAACCCCTGCCAGATGCCTTATCTGGATCAACTGGCGGCGGGTGGCACTCGCTTTAGCCGCTGCTACGCCCCCAATCCCATCTGCTCGCCCAGCCGGGCCAGCCTGATGACGGGACTGCTGCCGCACAGTCACGGCATGGTAGACGTGACCCACGCCGTCGAATCTTACCGGGCTGAGTTGAAACCAAACTTGCCCTTTTGGAGCCACACTCTGCAGCAGGCCGGCTACCACACCGTCTACATGGGCAAGTGGCATATCGAGCGGACCAACCACCTGGAAAACTTTGGTTTTGAAAGCTACGACGTTGAGCAGTACCACCAGCTCCAGGGTTTGGTGGAACGCGGCGGCCCCTTACGGCAGCGAGTGACGGTACAGCAGAAGGGTTACAAAGATTTTCTGCTATGCGGCGTGAGTGATGACCCCCTTGAGTCCATCCCCGAATATCTTCTTTACCAGAATGGCATCGCCTTTTTGCGCCAGGCCGCCCAAAATCCCGGTCGTCCCTGGGCGCTTTTCCTCAGCACCGAAGCGCCGCACGACCCTTACGTGGTGCCTGCCGCCTACTACGCCCGCTATAACCTGGCCGACATTCCCCGCCCGGCCAGCTTTGATGACCCTTTAACCGACCGGCCCACCATCTACCGGCGCATCCAGCAGGTCTGGCGGCAGTTGGATTGGCCCCACTTTGCTCAGGCCATTGTCTGCTACTACGCCTACTGCTCGCTGGTGGATGACCTGATCGGGCGGCTGCTGGCCGTGCTGGCCGAGACCGGTCAGGCCGACAATACCCTCATCGTCTTCACCTCGGACCACGGCGACTATGCCGGCGCGCACCGGCTCTTTCTCAAGGGTATCCCCGCTTTTGAGGAAGCCTACCGGATTCCGCTCATCCTCAGCGGGCCGGGTGTTCCGGCGGGGCGCATGGTCGAGTCAATTGTCAGCTCGCTGGATGTGGGGCCGACCCTGACCCAACTGGCCGCCGGGGTGGCGTTCCCATGCCATGGCCGCTCGCTGCTGCCGCTGCTGCAAGCGGAGCCTGGCCCCTGGGTTTCGGAAGCCTTTGCCGAATGTCACGGCCAGCGTTTCTATTACACTCAGCGGGTTCTGTGGCAGGATAACCTCAAATACGTTTTCAACGGTTTTGACAACGATGAGTTGTATGACCTGTCCGCCGACCCGCACGAACTGCGCAACCTGGCCGCCGACCCCGCCTGGTGGCCGGCGCTGGAGGCCATGGCCAGCCGCATGTGGCAAATTATTCGCCAGACGGATGATTTTAATATGTACAAGGCCCAGTACGGCATGTTCCGCTTCGTCCCGGTCGGGCCGGAAGAGTCGGGCTGATCCAGGTAGTAACGCATTCTGTAACGATTTCAAGACGCTCCTCAGTTAAATTGAAAATATAAGAATTGCAGTTCTTCAGAATTGAATGAGGTTTGGACCTGATACGTGATGCGTGATGCGTGATGAAAGTGCTCACGTATCACGCATCACGTCACTACTGCCCCCTAAATTCCGAAGAATCATGACCGTAAATCACCTGAACGAGATGAGAGATCAACCCCAATCTCCAATCTCCAATCTCTATTTTCACGAGGAGCGTATCGAACATGGCCATTCGCGAAGGCCGCTGGGATTGTACCTTTTGCGGCGCCACCGGAATTTTAGGACGGCACACCACCTGCACCGGCTGCGGGCGGTCCCGCCCGGAAGGGGTTAAATTTTATCTGGTCGAGAACGAAGCCGAAGTGACCGACCAGAAACTCTTGAAACTGGCCGAAGCGGACGCCGATTGGATTTGCCAGTACTGCGATTCATCAAATCGGGCCAGCCAGACAAGCTGTCAGCATTGCAGCGCCCCCCGCGACGCCGATACCCCCACCCAACTCATCACCGAATACGAAGAAGATCAAGCCCCCGCTTATGGCGACAACACCCGGCCAGAGCCGGTAGTTAAGGCTCAACCCAAACCCAAATCAAAATGGAAACCGCTGTTGGGCTGCCTGGGCGCTGTTGTGGTCGTGCTGCTGTTGTTGTGCGGGGTGATGAGCTACATCAGCTTCAAAACCTATGAAGTCGAGCTGACCGTGACCGGCGTCGCCTGGGAACGCACCATCCCCATCGAGGCTTACCGCACGGTTGAGGAAGGGGATTGGGCCATCCCGGCCGGTGGGCGAGAACTCGCCTCGGAGCAGAAAATCCACCATTACGATGAGGTGGTGGATCATTACGAGACCAAAACGCGGGAAGTCTGCGAGGATAAACAGGTCGGCACTGAGACCTACACCTGCGGCAAAATAGATAAGGGCAACGGCTTTTTTGCGGATAAGCAGTGCACCCGACCCGTTTACAGAGAGGAATGTCACCACGAAACCTATCAGGACCCGGTCTATCGGGATGAGCCGGTCTATCAAACCTGGTATACCTATGAAATCGAGAAATGGGTGCTGGACCGCACCGAAAAAGCTTCGGGTCAGGATCACGATGCTTATTGGCCCGAATATACCCTGGCCGAAAATGAGCGGGTCGGTCAGCGCACCGAGAAGTATGAGGTCTACTTTGTAGACCAGGGAGGCCAGCCCTACAGCGAGTCTTTTGAGTACGAGCGCTGGCTGACCTACCAGGCCGAAGGTCGCTATCTGGCCTACGTAGATTTCTTTGGCGAAGTCACCGAAATCGAACCGGGTGGGTGACGATAGCCTGATCAGTAATCAGTAATCAGTAATCAGTAAACAGTAAACAGTAAACAGTAAACACTGATCACCGGTCACTGATTACTAATAACTGATCACTGCCCACCGATTATTGACAATAGAGAGGAACAACTATGCGACTCAGCATGACGCCGGAATTTTTACCCGGCGAAACCATCATCAAAGAAAGTCCGGCCACCCGCTATTACCAGCGGGGTCTCAAGGGCGGTAGTTCCAACGGCAAGCTGTGGCTGACCAGTCAGCGGCTTATTTTCAAGGCCGGCTTTGGTTACCAGATGTCGCTGCCGCTGTACAACCTCAGCCGGGTGGAGCCGGGCGTGTACGGCCTGTTTAACTTCAAGGTGCTGCAACTCACCTTTGATAACGGGCGCGAGGAACGTTTCTCGATTCACCAACCCGAAACCTGGCCGGAGGCAGTTTTAGCGGCCAAAGCCGGCGCACCGCCTCTGCCGGAAGCCTTGCCTCAATTGGCGCAGCAGGAAAAAAGCGCGAACACCGCCGTGCTGGCCGTGATTGGCCTGGTCGTGGCCTCAATCTTCATCTGTGTGGCGCCGACGGTCTGCCTCATTCCGGCGCTGCTTTTAGCTCCGGCGTCGTGAAACGTAGACCCTTCGTAACCTGAGTTCAAAATTAGCTCGAAAATCACCCCCTTCGACAAGCCCTTCGACAAGCTCAGGAAGTTCTCAGGACGCAGCTTCGATACGCCCACTCCCTCTGGTCGGGGCTACTCAGGATGATTTTCGGTTCTCTATTGCATCCTGAGTAGCGCAAAACGAAGTGAAGCGCGTATCGAAGGGTGCGATTTACCGAAACTCCGAATTCAGGTTACCTAACTCGACTGATACTGCCTGTATCAAAAATTGACCCCAGGTGGAGCCTTGTAAACATCTTCCTGGGTGCTCTATAATAAGCCCCACCACCTTTTTCGTTCCCATAAGAAGAACCCATTGTTGGTTGCTCGTTTGGCTGGTTGATTTAATCGGGTCTATACTCCGCTCGTTGAGAAAGGATTTGACCATGAAACTTTATCTGACCCGCTGTTCGGTGATTGACTGCGTTGGTGACGCGCTGCAACCTTTTGCGGCGACCGTCGTTATTAATGAAGGCCGGATTGAAAAGATTGACCCGACGGGCGAGCCGCCCCCCGGCGCAGATGTGCTTGATTTGGGCGGCGCATATCTCTTACCCGGCCTGTGGGATGTCCACTGCCACCCCAGCCTGATGATCCCCGACCCGCAGCGAGTTTCCTACTTTCACACCGAAGCGGAGCGGACCCTGTTGGCCGTCCGCAATACCTCAGCCGCCCTGCGGGTTGGGGTAACGGCGCTGCGGGCGGTTTCCGAGGCCAATTTTATTGACGTGGCCCTGCGGGAAACGTATGCCAATCGTCAGCCGAGCGGGCTGTGGAAAAAGGGTTACGACGACAAGCGACTGTTCGGCCCCCGACTGTTTTGCGCCGGCCCGGCTATTCGCATAACCGGTGGGCACGGGGCTACCGGCAGAATTGATACCCTCTATCTGCAAGAATTTATTGAGGCCGACGGCCCGGAAGAAATTCGTAAGGCGGCCCGGCGCTGTATCAAAATGGGGGTAGATTGGCTTAAGCTCTTTATTACCGGCGGGATTGCCGGTTCGCGCGAGAGCATGTACGAAGTCCAGATGTCGGAGGCGGAGATGGAAGCGGCTTGTGAGGTGGCCCATAACAAGGGGCTGAAAATCACCGCTCACACCGGCTGCTCCGAAGCGGCCAAAATCGGGGTGCGGGCCGGCCTGGACTGCATCGAGCATGGCTACGAATTGGACGACGAGGCCTGCGAGTTGATGGCCGAGTATGGCGTCTATTACTGCCCCACGTTGTCAGTGACCCAGGACGAAGCCTACATGCGCCGCTGGGAATGGCCGGAATACTCGATCCAGCGGGCGCTGGCCGGGGCGGAGCTGCACCGCCGCTCCTTTGAACGGGCGGTCAGGGCGGGGGTTAAAATTGTCAACGGGGCAGATTTGAACCCCATTGCCGAAACAGCCATCCCCGAAATCGAGTGGGTGGTCAAGGCCGGTTTTTCTCCGGCTCAGGCCCTGATTGCCTCCACTCGCAACCCGGCGGAAATGTGCGGCGCGGCTGATCGCCTGGGTACGATTGAGCCGGGCAAGCTGGCCGACCTGATTGCCGTCCCACAGAACCCCTTAGAGAATATTTCGGCCCTGCGCGAGGTGAAATTGGTTCTCAAAGAGGGTGAAGTGGTGGTCAATTGTTTGGACAGGTAAGATAAGAGCAGTCTCAGTAGATCCAATTTTCCGAGGACGCGAACGGGCACGCCCACGTGCCGAACACCGCCGCACGTGGGCGTGCTGGCTCCTCAAATTTGGATCCACTGAGTCTCTCAACAATTCGCTATGAAAAAGATTGGTCTCATTGTGCTGATTGGCTTTCTGGCCAGCCTGACCATTGCCGGGATTGACACGGCGACCACTTATATGCCCCCTTTTACCGTTACCACGCTCCGATTGACCATCGCCTCGACGGTATTTGGGGGCATTTTCTATTTTTTAAGGCCCAACTATCACTGGCATGCTCGCGGCGTCACCGATATGGTCCTGATAAGTCTGTTGAACATAGGTTTGCCTTTTGTGGCTCTGGCCACCGGCTTGAGGTTTGTGTCCGGCTCGATTTCAGCCGTCCTGCTCAATACCACCCCCATTTTTACCCTGGTCATGGCTCACTTTCTGTTGGCCGATGAAAAATTGACCCCGCTTAAAATCGTCGGTGCGGCTATTGCCGTAGCCGGGGCGACGATTCTGCTGCTGAGCAATAGCACCGGCCTGGCCGAACCCTCCGCGCAGGGCTGGCTCGGCCAGGCGTTGATTATTTTTGCCTCATTTTCGTCGGCCTTGGGGGTCATTTACACCCGCCTACGCCTGCGCCAGGAGAATGTCTTTGTGGTGGCCGGCGGCCAGGTTATGGCCAGCCTGATCTTAATTGCCCCATTGGCCTTCTACTTTGACGGCTTCCCGACCTTTTCCCGCTACGCCTGGCAGGGCTGGGCCGGGGTAACGGTGGCGGCTTTGTGCGGGCCGGTAGCGATTTTCTGGCTGGTGTTTTATATGATTAACCAGTACAGCGCCTCGCTGGCCGGTTTCGCCGGGATTGCCACCCCATTTTTCTCGATTCTAATTGGCGTGCTGTTTTTGGGGGAAGTGCTGACCGTGCCCTTTGCGATTGGCAGCTTGTGCCTGGTGGTTGGAGTCTGGTCGCTGCAAAGTTTTTAGAAAATCCTGTCAGGTCGGGCAGACCTGACAGGGTTTTGGGTAAGGCAGTTCGCACCCTTCGATACGCCCGCTCCCTTCGGTCGGGGCTACTCAGGATGCGAACCGGGCCAGTGCTGTAAGTTTAGAAGCGCGACGTGGTCAGCGTAACATCGGCGTACTGCCAGGCTTGTTCAAACTGCTGCTGGACTTGGGCCGCCTCGGCAGTTTTGCCCTGCGCTTCCAGGCTCTCGGCCAGGCCAAACAGTGACCAGCCGTTGTTGGGGTATTGGCGCAGGTCTTCCCGATAGACAGCCTCCGCCTCTTCCGCCCGTCCCAGTTGCAGTAGAGCCGCGCCCAGGTTGTGTCGCACCGGGTAATGCCAGGCCGGCGGCTCGATGTAGTGCAGGTTGTCCTGAATCTCCACCGCCTTTTCCAATTCGGCAATCATCTTGCCAGCATCGCCTTGCGCCCCGGCCAGTTCCCCGGCTAGGATGTGGGTGGCGATGTCCAACATCGTCGAAGCCTGGGCAAAGGAATAAAGGGTCAGGTTTTGGATGGCCTCGGTTTGAGCAATGGCCGTCAACTGCTCATACTCGGCGGCAGCCTTGTCAAATTCCCCCTGGCGGGTGTAGGCCAATCCCCGCGCCCAGTGCCAGATGCCGGTGGCATACTGGAATTTAGCATCGGGCTGCGGCTCTTGCAGAATGGTCTCCCACTGGCCGAAACGGACCAGGGCAAAGAGCGGCAGCGGCATAAAATCTTCCATCGCCGTCACTTCTTCGTAGGCGCTGGCGGGGATGTCGGCGGCTACGCGGCGGGCGGCGGCGATGGCGTCCTGGCTGCGCCCTTCCATCTGGCCGGCGGCCATCAGGAAGTGGATGTTGTGCGGGTAGTACAGCAGCGAATAGAGCGTATGCGCCCCCTGATCGGGTTTGCCGCCGACGGTGCGCTCGTCGGAATGGACAGCGTCTTCGTTGATCCGGTAAGCGTCGTGGTAGCGGCCGGTGCGCCAGTAAATGTGGGCCGGCATATGCACCAGGTGACCCGCGCCGGGGACTGCGCCTTCCAGCCGCTCGGCGCTGGGCAGGGCCAGTTCCGGCGTCAGCGAGGCTTCGACGGCGTGGATATAGAAGTGATTGGCCCCGGCGTGGTTAGGATTGATCTTCAGCGCTGTTTCAAGGGTAGCCACGATCTCTTTAGTATACTCTGTGGGCTGGCCGTCTTTGGTCCAGTAATTCCAGGGCGTCAGGTCCATCAGCGCCTCGGCAAAGAGGGTCATGGCGTCAGCATCGTAGAAATATTGTCGGGCCACCTGGCGCATGGCGTCGGCATAAGCTTTATCCAAAGCGCTGCGATCCTCCACCGGCTCGGCGCTGTAGCGCTGGGCCAGAGCCTTGATGTAAGCCTGCTCGACCGGGCTGGCTTGAGCGGCCAGCTTCTGGGCCTGCTGCACGGCAGCGTAGGCTTCGGGTACGGCGGCGTCTTCCATCGCTGCGTTGATGTTGGGGCCAAGGGCGTAGGCAATGCCCCAGTAGCACATCGCGCACTCCGGGTCAAGCTTGAGCGCATCCTTGAAAGATTGGATGGCCAGCTCGTGATTAAAGCCGTAGGCCAGCATCAAGCCTTGATTAAAATAACGCTGGGCCAATTCCGAGTCGGTGGTGATGGGATGGTGGAAGCTGCCCAGGTTGCCCATCAACGGAGTCACCTCTGGCTCAACCTTGAGCGCCGGCAAGGGTTGGCCCTCGTTTTGATAATTGTAACAAAGATAAGGATCATATTTGAAACAAGCTTTGGCCGCCGCCTGCTCTTCATGCTGCCCCCCATGATAGGTCGGAGCAGCCTCTACCGGGGCCGGGTCGCCAACACTGGCGACGGCGGGTTGGATGCTGAGGGTTAACCCCAATGCCAGCAACCCGATGATCAACGATAAGTATAAAATTGTGTGTTTCATTTTTGTCCTCCAATTGCCTGGCTGCTGCTGTTTAAGAGTTTGCAACAGCCGTTCTGTTTCGGCTTCGCGCAGCATATCTTTATGCCGCTCCGTTGCCATCATTAATAGGATGTTGTCGAGAGCCATCATAACCTCCTGGTAAATAGACCGCCGACCGCCGTACCCCCTCCCTAACCCTCCCCCTCTGAGGGGGAGGGAAGGGTGGGGGTACGGCGTGGTTGGGCGGGACGGTTTCTGAATATTTTGTAATGTTGACTTACAACCTTGAATATCGTTCAGTTTAGACCACTTTGCCCGAGTTTTAATCTGGCAAAAGATAGGTTTGGGGGTTGGGTTTTCAACCGGAGGGTTGGGCAGGTTAAAAAAGAGGGTTGGTATCCTGTGATTTGACCGAAATGAGAACGCCGTGCTATAGTTGCTGGAAATTAAAGAAACTCGGTTCGGAATTATTGGCAAAAATCATCCTGAGTAGGGCGTTAGCCCGTATCGAAGGGTGATTTTTGCCTTGTCGCCGCACCCTTCGATACGCCTTTCGCTTCGCTCAAAGCTACTCAGGATGCGGTGATGAAAACCTCGAACTCAGTTAAAAAAGCAAAATTGTAACCGTGAACCTACCGCGTCCCGGTAGGTTTTTTGTTTAGGGTGATGTCTAAAAAAGAGTTTACCGTAGCCGGCGAGTATCTTTACAACCGCAGCAGCCCGTCCCGCTGGCTGATGTCGCATGTGCTGCGCTATCCCTTTTTCCCGCTGGCCATGCTGGCGGCGGCGCTGGCCAATAACCTGTTTTACAGCTATGTGCAGGTTTTTGTCGGCCGGGCCTTTGACCTGATTACCACGCCCGATTGGCCCGTTTCGGCGCTGTTGGGGCTGGCCTTGGGCGCGGCCGGCGTGGCCCTGGGCCAGGGCTTGACCGGCCTGGCCCGCAATTACTGCGGTGAGTTCCTGGCTCAACGCATCGAGCGCGACGCGCGGGCCGAACTCTATATCAACCTGCTGGGCAAAAGCCAGACCTTTCACGGCCGCCAGCGGGTGGGCGATATTATGGCCCGCGCCACCAACGATGTCCGCGCCCTGAATATGATGTTCAGCCCCGGTTTGAGCCTCATCATTGACTCGCTGATGGGCGCAATCGCGCCGATGATTCTCATTGCCCGGCTGCGCCTCGACCTGCTCTTGGCCCCCGTGCTGTTCCTGGCGCTGTTCACCATCACCATCATTGACTACAGCCGCCAGCTCAAGCCGGTCAGTATTGCCATGCGCGAGCAGTTTGGCCGCATGAACGCCGGCCTGGCCGAAGCCATCAGTGGCATCGAAACGGTCAAAGCTAACGTGCAGGAGCGGTACGAGTGGGACAAATTTATCCAGAACGCCCGCATCTTCCGCCAATACTTTGTGCGTCAGGGTGAAATCCAGGCTCGCTACCTGCCCATGTTGATGTTTAGCCTGGCCTGGGCGATGGGTTTTTTCCACGCTCTGTGGTTGTGGCGGGCCGGACAATTGAGCCTGGGCCAGGTGGTCACGTTTATGGGCCTGATGGGTGTGTTTCGTTTTGTCACCTTTATCTCCATTTTTTCCTTTAACCTGGTTCAATTGGGCCTGGCCAGCGCCGAGCGGATTTTGACCATCATCAACACCGAAACCGAACTCGACCAAAATGAAGCCGGGGTCAGCCGGCCCATGCAGGGTGAGGTGGTTTTTGACAATGTTAGCTACAGTTACAACAGCACTCCGGTGCTTAAAAATATCAGCTTCAAAGTAAAACCCGGCCAGACGGTGGCCCTTGTCGGCCAGACCGGTTCCGGCAAAACCACTTTGACCCGCCTGATCAACCGCATTTTTGATGCAGACAGCGGCCAGGTCTGTGTTGACGGGGTGGACGTGCGCGCCTGGAACCTGGAGTCGCTGCGCTCACAGATTTCCACCATCGAGCAGGATGTTTTTCTCTTTTCCCGCACCCTGGCCGAGAACATCGCCTTTGGTTGCGCTGGCGCCACCCCGCAGGCCATCGAGCAGGCTGCCCGCCAGGCCCAGGCCCACGATTTTATTGCTAATTTCAACCAGGGTTATGCGACCGAAGTCGGTGAGCGCGGCGTCACCCTCTCCGGCGGCCAGCGCCAGCGTATTGCCATCGCCCGCGCCTTTTTGACCAACCCGGCCATCCTCATCCTCGACGACAGCACCAGCGCCGTTGACAGCGCCACCGAAGACCAGATACAGCGGGCCATGCGCCGCATCAGCCGCGAGCGGACTACCTTTCTCATCACCCACCGCCTCAGCCAAATCCGCTGGGCCGACCACATCCTGGTTCTGCGCCGGGGTGAGTTGGTAGACCAGGGTACGCACGAGGAGCTTATGGCCCGGAGCCAGGACTATAGGCGGATATTTGCCAGATATGAGGAGTAGGCAGTAGGTAGTAGGTAGTAAGGGAGGAAAGAATGGGGAAAGCTGTTCACTTTCAGCAGTTAGAGGTTTGGCAGGAGGCGCACAGGTTGGTGTTGATGGTTTATCGGGTGACGAAAGAGTTTCCGGGTGAGGAGCGGTTTGGGCTGGTGTCACAAATGCGGCGGGCGGCAGTTTCCATCCCGGCGAACATTGCCGAGGGGTTCAAACGACGCGGGCTTCCTGAGAAAATCCGCTTCTACAACATAGCTGAAGGTTCACTGGAAGAACTCAAATACTTTTTTATCCTGTCCAAAGATTTGGATTGCATCAACTCCAATCAAGACCTTATGGCTCAAGCTGAAACCGTAGGCCGCCTGCTTAACGGCCTCATCGCCAGCATCGAACACCGCAAATAATACCCCCTATCCCCTACCCCCTACCCCCTACTACCTACTACCGGAGAATTATGGGCTTCATCATGAACGGCCTCGATACCGAGGCTTATGATCGAACTTATGGCGATAAGGAATTATTGCGCCGGATTTTGGGCTACTTTCGGCCTTACATGGCCCAGATGGTGGTGATTGCTATCGCAATTACTTTGAGCGCGGCCGCGGGAACGGGCAGTCCCATTCTCATTGCTCGCGCCTTGGATATTTTGGTGCAGACCCCAACGACCGGGGCGATGGCGCTGTTGGCGGGCGGCGTGTTTCTCTTGGGGGCGGCGGCCTGGGGTTTCAACTTTATTCAGCAGCGGCTGGTGGCGCGGGTGGTCGGCAGTGTGGTGCTCAAGCTGCGCCAGGATGTTTTTGGGGCCACCATCGAGCACGACCTTTCTTTTTTTGACGAGCACCCCTCGGGCAAAATGGTCAGCCGGATTACCTCCGACACCCAGGATTTCTCCGAGGTGGTCACGCTCTCTACCAACCTGATTAGCCAGGTGCTGCTGGTGCTGCTGCTGGCCGGCTGGCTGTTGACCATCAATGTCTGGCTGACCCTGGTGCTGCTGGCCTTTGCCCCGGTCGCGGTGGCGCTGGCTCTCAGTTTCCGGCGGATTGCCCGGCGCGTCACCCTCGACGCCCGGCGGGTGACGGCGACCATCAACGCCCAGATTCAAGAGTCTATCAGCGGGATTATGGTGGCCAAAAGTTTTCGCCAGGAGCAGGCCATCTACACGACCTTTAGCGACAACAATGAGCAGGGCTACCGGGCCGGGCTGCGGCGCGGTTTGACCCTGAACACCATCTTTCCCATTGTCGGCGCATCTTCCGGGATTGGCATTGGGCTGTTGATTTACGCGGGCGGCTTGACCAGCCGCAGCGGGCTGGTCAGCCCCGGTGAGTGGTACTTATTTATGCAGTCGGTCGGTTTTTTCTGGTTTCCACTGTTGGGCATTGCCTCTTTTTGGAGCCAGTTTCAAGACGGCCTGTCCGCTGCCGAGCGGGTTTTTGCCCTGATTGACGCCGAGCCGAAGGTGGTTCAAATCTCGCCGCCCATTCCGCTGCCCCTGGATGGCAAGGATTTGGCGGGCGAGGTCCAGTTCCACCGCGTCCACTTCAGCTACAACCTCAACGAAATCGTCCTGCCCGACTTTTCGCTGACCATTGCCCCGCAGGAAACGATGGCCCTGGTGGGCCACACCGGCGCGGGCAAGAGCAGCATCATCAAGCTGCTAACCCGCTTTTATGAATTTCAAAGCGGCCAAATCCTGCTGGATGGCCGCGATATTCGCCGCCTGGATTTGCGGCAGTACCGCCGGCATATTGGCCTGGTTACACAGACGCCTTTTCTCTTTTCCACCAGCGTGGCCGAGAACATCCGCTATGGCCGGCCCGGCGCCAGCGATGACGAGGTGCGCCAGGCGGCCCTGGGCATCAGCGGCGGTGATTGGCTGGGCGATTTGCCGCACGGCCTGGAAACCGATGTGGGCGAGCGCGGGGCCAATCTGTCGTTGGGCCAGCGGCAGTTGGTCGCCCTGGCCCGCGTTCTGCTCAAAAACCCGGCCATCTTTATCCTGGATGAAGCCACCGCCAGTGTGGACCCCTTTACCGAAGCCCAAATCCAGGAGGGCCTGGAAGTGGTGATGCGCGACCGTACCGCCATTGTCATCGCTCACCGCCTCTCCACCGTCAAAACCGCCGACCGGATTATTGTGATGGACCACGGCCAGATTGTCGAAGAGGGGCATCATGCCGGCCTGATGGCGCAAGGCGGCCATTACGCCGAGTTGTACAACACCTATTTTCGGCACCAGTCGTTAGATTATCAAATCCCCGACCTTGAGGAAGAACTCACATAACAACACCTAAAATCCCAATTTGTTACTACTCAGGCTCATATCATTCATTCGGTAAGCTCACGCCCTTCGACGCACCCGAAGGGGTGGGACAGGTTTCGAGACCGAAGAGCCTGCCCTGAGCGAAGCCGAAGGGTCGAGAAATCTCCAAGACGCAACACGTAAGAATAAAGTATCAGGGATTTCTCCCTGCGGTCGAAATGACATGGCTGAGCAGTTACAAAATCTCTGCGTTTTCTGCGTTCTCTGCGGTGAAATATTAAAGGGGAAACAGCAGCTATGACCTTTTCCTCTTTATCTCGGCCGATAGAGCCGGAAGCACCGCATGCAGGTCGCCGATAATGGCGTAATCGGCTTTCGCCACAATCGGCGCTTCCGGGTCGGTGTTGATGGCCAGCAGCCGCTTGGCCCCTTTGGCTCCGACCATATGCTGAATGGCCCCGCTCACCCCACAGGCAATGTAAAGGTCTGGCGCAATCCGGGTGCCGGTCTGGCCAATCTGATCGGCGTGAGGCCGCCAGCCCAGGCTGGTCACGGCCCGCGAGCAGCCGACCGCGCCGCCCAACAGCTCGGCTAACTCTTCCAGCGTCCGGAAGCCTTCGGCGCTGCCCACTCCGCGCCCGCCGCCGACCACCACTTTGGCCGCCGCCAGCGAGATTTTGCCCTCAGCCGTCTCCACCCGTTCCAGCACCCGCACCCGGAAATCTTTATTGCTGAGGCTGGGCGTGAAAGTGTTGATGGTCAATTCGCCCGTAGAGGCCGTGGTTTCGGCGGCAAACGTGTGAGGAGCTAGGGTGAGCAGTTTCACCGACCCGCTGAGGCGGGCTTCTTCCAATAGACTGCCGCCCCAGCGCAGCCGCGTCACCAAAAAAGGTTCGCCGGGTTGGGCCTCGGTGCAGTTGGCGGCCAGGGGCAAATTGACCCGGCTGGCGACGTGGGCCATCACCTCGTTGCCGCGTTCGCTGCCCGCGGCCAGCACCACTTGCGGCTCCAGCGAACCCATCAACTCGACCATGCTCTGCGCCCAGGCTTCCGGGGCGTAATCGTCCAGCCGTTCGTGCTGCGCCAGATGGACCACCGCCACGCCATACGCCGGCAGGCGCTCGGCCAACGGTTGGGCGTCTGCCCCAATCAGGACAGCCTGGAGGGGCAAATTCAACTGGGCGGCCAGGCGACGCCCCAGGGTGAGCATCTGTAACGATAGGTCATTCAGTATCCCCCGGTCGTGTTCAATCAAGCCGATAATCATGGCTACAGCACCCCCAATTTCTGGAAAATTTCAATTGCTTTGGGCGCGGCCTCGACCCCCTGGCCCAGAATTTCAACCTGCCGGCCCTGCTCAAAGGGCAGCTTGAGCCGCACCTTTTCCAATCCATTGCCGGGCCAGGCCGGCTGGTTGCGCTCGACGGGCTTCTTTTTGGCTTTCAGCCGGCCCGGCAGCGAGGGATAGCGGGGCAGATTAATCCCCTCCTTGACCGTTACCACCACCGGCAGCGGCGCTTCGTAGATTTCCCAGCCACCGGTCACCTCGCGTTTGGCCGTCACCCGCCCATTTTTTATCTCCAACGCTTTGACTCCGCTGAGACACGGCCAATCGAGCAGGTGTGCCACCCGGACCGCCACCTGATAATCGCCCGTATCGGCTGCTTCGTTGCCCAAGAGCAGCAGGTCGTAATCCACGCCGCCGGCGCCAATGGCCTTGATAATGGCCGCCGCGGTGGCGCCGGGGTCCCACTCGCGGCCATCCGTTTCCAGCAGCACCGCCCGCTCGACCCCCATCGCCATAGCATCACGCAGTTGCTCCTCGGCGGCGGCGGGGCCGAGGGTCAGCACGGTGACTGCCCCGCCATGCGCTTCCACCAGGCGAATCGCTTCTTCCACCGCGCACTCCTCGTGCGGGCTGATGGTGAACCCCAGATAGCGGGTATCTATTTCCTGCTCATCCGGCGTCAGCGTAATTTTACCCCCCGTCGCCGGAACACGTTTGATACAAACAAGAATATTCATGGTCCTCACCTTATTTTAGTGAACAGTAATCAGTTATCAGTGAACAGTAATCAGTTATCAGTGAACTATCTGACTACTGACTACTGACTACTGACTACTGACCTACCCTTTCATCCGCTTATTTTCAGGGTCAAACAGCGGTGTGCTGCCCACCACCGCGACGGTGACCGGGTACTGTTCGGCAAAATACTCCACCGCCAGTTTGGTACCGACTTTGGCATATTCGGGCGGCAGGTAGCTCATCAAAATCGTCTTGCCCACCGACGGCCCGGAACCGGCGCTGGTCACATACGAGCGGCGGCCATGCGCGTCTTCGAACGGCTGGCCGCTGGGGGTGAGGATGGGTTCGCGGCCCATCATGTGCCGCTTAAAGCCCGATTTGGCGGTGTTGTCGTCAACGGTCAGGGTGCAAAGAATGGCAGCGGGCGCTACGGCGCGCTGCTTGAGATAAGCGGCTTTGCCGATGAACTCCTGCGGCTTGACCGAAGGCCGGGCCATGCCTGCCTCGACCAGGTTATACTCCTGCTCCAATTCGTTGCCGTAAGCGCGATAGCACTTCTCCAGCCGGGCCGTGGTGCCATAGACCCCAATGCCCACCGGCGCTACGCCGAACTGCTGCCCGGCCTCCCACAAGCGGTCCCACAGCCGGCCGCCCTGCTCAAACGGCACGTAAATCTCCCAGCCCAGTTCGCCCACATAAGAAATACGCGAGGCCAGCGCCCGCACCGAACCAAAATCTACCCACTGGCAGGTGGCAAAGGGAAAAGCCGCGTGCGACATGTCGTGGTCGGTCGCCGCCTGGACCAGGTTCCGCGCCTGCGGCCCCCACACGCCCAGGGTCGCCCAGGCCGAGGTCAGGTCGGCCAGTTGGGCCGAGCCATCGGCAGGCAGGTGGTCCATAAACCATTTCTTATCGCGCATGCCGTCGAAGCCGCCCGTCACCACCCGGAAGTGCTGGTCGCCCAGCCGCATCACGGTCAGGTCGGCCTTGATGCCGCCGGCGGTGTTGAGCAAGGGGGTGTAGACCACCCGGCCCACCGGCACGTCCATCTGGGCGACGGCCATTGTTTGCATGTAAGCCAGCGCGCCGGGGCCGGTGATGTCGAAAATGGCAAAGGCCGACAGGTCTACCATGCCCACCCGCTCGCGCAGGGCCAGGTGTTCGGCGTTGATGATAGGCGACCACCAGCGACTGTCCCACTCGACCTTGCGCGGCATGACCCGCTCGCCGTAATCGGCCAGCAGTTTAGCGTTTGACTCGTACCACTGCGGCCGCTCCCAGCCGGCCGTCTCGAAAAAGACCGCGCCCAGGGCCTTCTCCCGCTCGAAAAAGGGGCTGACCCGCACGTTGCGGTTCGAGGCCCACTGCTCGCGGGGGTGGACAATGCCGTAGGTTTTGTTAAAGGCTTCGCTGGTGCGGGCCTGGATGTGGAATTTGGTCTGGTGATGGTCGTAGAAGCGGGCAATATCGGAGCCGCCGGGGTCAATCTCCGGCTCGCCGGTGGTCATCCACTCGGCTACGGCGCGGGCGATGCCGGGCGCTTCTTTAATCCAGACGGCGGCCACCGACCACAGCCCCTTGACTTCGGGCGTTTCGCCCAGGATGGGGAAGCCGTCGGGGGTCAGCGAGAGCAGGCCATTGATGGCGTAGCGAATACCCACCTGCTCGTCGCCCAGGATGTCGGGGATGAGTTCCAGGGCGCGTTCCAGCGAGGGGTCGAAATCTTCCTGGGTAAAGGGCATTTCGGTGGGCGACAGGGCGGCCTGCTCGATGGAGGGAATTTCGTCCGGCTCCATCAAGATGGGGCGGTGGTCGTAAGAGCCAACTTCCAAATCACTGCCGTGCTGGCGCTCATAGCCGTTGACATCCATATCACGGATAATGGGATACTCGATCTCGCCGACGGTTGTGGCAAAGAGCGGCACCGGACCGACGCTAATCATCTGATGCACGGCCGGGGTGAGCGGGATATTGGCCCCGGCCATGCGGGCCAGGCGCGGACTCCAGATGCCGCAGGCAATCACAATGGTCTCCGTCTGGATGTCGCCCCGCGTGGTGCGGATGGCCTTGACCCGCCCGTTTTTGGTTTCAATGCCGGTGATTTCGGTGTTGGGAAAAACGGTCAGCGCCCCCATCGCCTGGGCCTGCTCGCGCATCAGCGTGCCGGCCCGCAGCGAGTCCACGGTGCCGACGCCGGGGGTGTAAAAACCGCCGAGGATAATCTCGCTGTTAAGGTAAGGAACAAGCTCTTTGGCCTGGGCCGGTGAAATCAGCTCGGATTCGATGCCCCATGATTTGGCCGAGGCCAGGCGGCGTTTGAGTTCTTCGACCCGCTCGGTGGTGCGGGCCACCTCGATGCCGCCGCTCTGGATAAATACGTCTAACTCCCGGTACTGCTGCACGCTATCCAGGGTGAATTTGGTCATCTCCTTGGAGTGGTCCACCAAAAAGATGAAATTGGAAGCGTGGCCGGTGGAGCCGCCCGGATTGGGCAGCGGCCCCTTATCTAACAGCACAATGTCTTTCCAGCCCAGCCGGGCCAGATGATAGGCCATACTGTTGCCCACAATGCCCGCGCCGATAACCACCACGTTTGCCTGTTGAGGGAAGGTACTCATTGCATTTCTCCTTTACTTCATGGTTAGTAAACGTCTAAAATTTACTTCTCATTTTGAGTTCCTATGAGTTCCCTGAGCCAAAGGCCCCTTAAGGTAGTTCCCTGGGAACTCATAGGAACTTGGGGGAACTTATTTTTGGACAATCACTTAGAGTCAACCTGGGGCCATGCCCGGCCGCCGCCAGGATAACCTGCCTGCCCGCCTGGTTTTTTGAAAAAAGGTTCATAGCGCCATTTGCGTCTCCTTTGACTGTATAGGGTGAATTGTGGTTAAAATGGATACTGATATATTATTAATATATCAGAACTACGCAACTTTTGGTGGACGTATTCAAAGGCCATTGTCGGAATTAAGCCGGCCATGTCATTTCGAGCGACGAAGGAGCGAGAAATCCCCAGGGCGCGATATGTAAAAGTAGGTATCGGGGATTTCTCCCTTCGGTCGAAATGACATGACTGAGAGTTACAGTATATTCAAACAAAAAAGCATCGTTTAGTGTGACAAGGGAGCAACGCCCAAGCTGACCGCTTCCTGTTCCAATTTGAGGCCGCGCTGGAGCATGTGGTCAATCAGGCTGGTCATATCGGCCAGGGCAGGGTGACGGCGCAGGCGGGCCAGATTGCGCTCGTCGGCGGGGGAGAGAGGGTGAGCATAGCGGGCGTGGGCCTCAAGCGTGGCCTCATCCATGTGGTAAGGGACAAAAGCCGGTGAGACTTGCTGGCGGAGGTGAGCCAGAATATTCAGCCCGCCATAATCAAGATCGGCCCAGGCAAAAAGGGGTAGCTCCGGCGGCAAGCAGCGCAGCAGGTGGCGGGTGGCCGGAGAAGGGTTGCCCCACAAACAGAGGGCCGCCTGCCCCTGGCCCTCGTAGCGGATAAATTCATAAAACGAGGCCAGGTTTTCGATACAGACCAGGCGGGGAGCGTCTATCACCGCCCGCCGCACCTGGGCCGCCATTGCCACCGGGATACCGACAGAGGGATAAAATTCGGCCAGGGACGTAGCCTGCCCCTCGGCGTCTACCAACTGCCAGGGGCCATAGAGGTACAGATGGCCGGGGTTGGCAACCAGCCCCAACTCGCGCAGGGTTTCCTGGGGCGACAGGTCGCGCCAGGCCGGCTGGTGGGCGCGGGCCAGCCGGGCGACCGTATCTTTGAGGAGTTCAAAGCGTTTGCTGTCGTTGAAAACGCGGACGCTAAACACCCGGTAAGGCGTTTCTTCTTGGGTTTCTTCACTGGGCAGGGCGATGAGGGTGGTCAGCAGGTCTTGATTCCAGGCTTCGTTGGTCAAGCTGAAGGGGGCGGGTGATTTGCCGGCTTTGAGTTGGGCCAGACAGTCCTGCACCGCCCGCTCCTGCCAGCCGGTCAGCCGGAAGCGGTTGCCCAGCAGCAGGTCGCGCAAACGGCGGCGCTGCTCGGCGATGGGCTGGCGCTCCAGCAGGGTGTAAAGGGGGTCAACCTGGTTGGGGTTGAGGGTGACGGTCTCGAGCAGGTGGCCGGTTTGCCCCGGCTGCCAGGCCAGCCGCAGCCAACCCTGCTGCTCCAATTGAGTAAACTGCTCATTGGCCGTAACACGGGGAAGCGGGTCAATCTGGCTGTAGTAGCCGCTGAGTTTCGCCGTCAGGTCATCCAGCCGGACGCGCACCGCCTGCTTGGGAGCGCCATCCCGCCGCTCGAAGATGTCGAGCAGGGAATTGAGGATGGCGGCAACGTCGGAGGTGGGGGTGAAGGAGATGGGCATGTTTTAACAAGGTGGCTTGTTACCCAGAAGTCGTCCATCTGGAGTGACCTTGAAATAATTATCTCGGTCGTAAGGGAGACATTGAACATCCCAATGTCGTTGTCCGCGTTCTGTGTCGGGAATCCAAAGCCGGCCCTGGTTGTCTTTAAAGCCAACAGTTTTGCGAGGGGGATAAAACTCACGGGGAAAATCTGCATCTCCGGGTTTATAAGGAGCAGCGGGGATATAGGGGTGATCACCTGCTCTGGGAAGTTGATGTCGGAGCCACAAATTGCCTTGGGCCAAAGCAGCCCGCCAATCTCCTTCATTTCTAACTAACGGAAAAGCTTGAGAGGTATTACTGCTTGAGTCAATTAGAGTGACATGGTCTGGTTTTCCAGCGAAAGAAAAGATAAGGGTCTGACTCAAATCAATCTCTATATTTCGAGCCAATACATTGAGCCACTCTATTACTAAATCTGGATAATCCCTGTCTGCATAATTTGCATGAATAGCTGGTTCGAGACTTAAAGTGTTAAGACCGGGTGATATAACAACACGCTTATTTGTACGTTCAAGCCACGTCGAAAAGATGATGAGAAGATCGGTTTGTTCATGAATCTGAGCGCCCCAGGGGTAGGCTAACCATAATTGATCTATTAATTCATTGGAGAACAGCCAACCAGCGTTTTGTTCATGAACCCATGTTTCGTAAGTGTCGGTTATAGTCAAAAACCGTTGATAAAAGCGCTCATCATAGGTGTTAAATAGCGTTTTGTCACAGACTAACATTTCCAAGTCGGCCATTACCAACAGAGTCATAAAATCGGTATCCCTGTTAGTGAGATGAGGAGGTCTGACGTTTTCTGATTTGAGCTTTGACAATAGCCTTGGAGTCCTCGGCAGTTTCGGCCAAGAAACCAGGGGGCCAATTTTCTATTATACCTTCTTCATTAACCCGAAGAGGTTCTAATTTAGCTCCTTCCTTGAGATGGGGAGGCTGTACAAAGACAATACTGACTAAATCAGACAATTGATCACTTAAATCCTCAGCCACAACCCGGCGCAAGCGATTAATCAGATGATCGCTATGAGTCTCAATAATAATTCTTCGGCCGGTTCGAGCCAGGCAAACAAGCAATTCCCCCAACCGAGCCTGAGCGCGAGGATGAAGATGAATTTCCGGCTGCTCGAAAACTAACAAACTGTCCGTATCACTTAACAGGCCGTGAGTAAGTACAGGTAAAATTTGGCTAACTCCAAAACCAACATCAGCGATAGTGACCCAGGTGTTTTCGTTAGAGAGGGTCATAAAATTAGCTTGAACAGAACCAGAATATTCTTGAGGTTTCAATTTTTGCATACCCAACCAGTGTAAGGCTTCATTGACCGCTTGACCAAGGGACATCTTAACCGGACGGAGTTTTTCCCAGGACACAATTTTATCCTTATCTTGCGGTAGTTCGACAAACTCCACCTGTCTTGTCCAATATCGTTGCAGTAGTAAAACCGCGTCTTCACCTTTGGCTCCTACATCATCCCCACGTAAATGTTTTTGCCGATAGTTGCGCTGTGGAGCTTCTCTCAGAGGCCCTAAATATTTAAGATGATACAAAAGTTCATCTTGGATTGTTTGAATAGCCGGTTGAAATAGATCACGGTAGACCGTATAGATTTCAAATCGTTCTTTTTCTTCGGTGGAAGTTATCAAATTTTCTCGTTCTTCCCAAACGGGTAGAAAGTAACTGAAGTCAATGGCTGAATCTAGATCTGCATTTTTTATAATTTCGTTCTTCGAATTATAAAGTTCTGCAATTTCAATCCAAGGGCTTGAAACAATACGGAGTTTGATAAATGGCTCTTTATCTATTTCTGAGAAAGCTGTCAAAAGGATATCGGGCTGTATGTGCTGCTCATCCGAGTGTTTAAAGTATCCAAATCTAAAGTCTACCCGAACAAAAAAGTGACTTACGTTAGACGGAAGATTAGCTTTGATATACTCATTTCGTAGATGGCGCGAATGAACTGAATAGAAGATTTCAAAAATAATAGTAAAATCACCATCAAAATCCTTATCATAAACTATCTCGCTAAAGAGATCTACCTCAAAGAAAGGCCCGGTCCAATCTAAAACAATGCGTTCAGCTACCCGTTTCTCCGCAAGCAAAGTCTGTTTGAGTAACAAAAGTGCATCTATCACTGAACTTTTGCCGCTACTGTTCAACCCAGCCAAGACTGTAATTGGTTGAATAGGCAAAAAAGCAGTTTCGTTGAAAGCTTTGAAATGGGTTAAGCCAAAACGATGAATTCTGTTCGGCCTATATATTTCCTGATCGTTTGTGCTCATTATTTTGCCATTTCTACATAGAAATTATGTCGTGTGCATTATACCATGTCTCGACAGAGGTCAGGAAACAAGTTCTTTATTTTTTGTTTTAATTCCCTCCTCCAACTCTTTCAGCATCTCCGTCTTATCAATCTCGATCACAAAAGCATGATTGTTCTGGCGGACGACGGTGCGGACGGCGTTGACGTGAGGCAATAGCCCGGCGGCTTTGTCGGGTGGGGTAGCCAGGAGAACCTGGAGCTGGTTGTCTACCATAAACTGTAGGGCGCTGGCGGTGCGGGCAGTGTCCATTTTACCAAAAGCCTCATCGAAGAGGGCCAGGCGGATGGTATCGGAGGGGCGGGGCTGGTTGAGGCGGTAAGCCTGGGCAAAGGAAGCGGCCATAGCCACATAAAAGGGCGTGGTCGTTTCGCCGCCCGACTTCTTGGCGTTGATTTGACTGAGCAGGGCGCGGTCGCCGTTGGGGTAGTGGATGCGGATGTCGTATTGCAGGTAGTTGCGGTAATCCTGTAGTTCGCGCAGTTCGGTCAAAGCTTCGTCGGGGCCGGCGGTTAGCCGCTCGAACAATAAATCCCAGCCGGCCTGGTGGCGCTGGCGAAAGCCGGATTCAAAGAGCGACTCGCCCAGGATGGCCTGGCTGTCCATAATCATGTCGTAAACCTGGCGCAGCGACGGCTCCGGGCGGGTGATGAATTCAAACCGCTCGCCGCCAAAACGCAGCGCCGACAAAGTGGTGTTGAGGTAGCCCAACTGCTGGCGGGCGTCTTCGATTTGCTCCCGCAGGCGGTGGATAAAGTTTTCGACCAGTTCGTGCTCGGCCATAGCCCGCTGTTCGGCGATGCGGGCTTCATACTGCGGCAGCTCCGATTCAACGTAGCGGTCGCGCTCGCGCACGTAACGGGCGGCGTCCTCATCGCCGTCGTAGCCAAATTGATAGGTCAGGCTGTAGCGCTGTTTGGCCTCGCGCAGCCGGTCGCGGCTGCGGGTTTCGGCGTTCTGGTAGTCGCTTTCGTAGCGGGTGGCGTTTTCCAGCACCGTTTCCAGCGGCTGGCGCTGGCGGCGGCGCTCATACTCTTTTTGCAGGTCTTCGAGCAGCTCTTCCGCCTCTTCCAAAACCAGAAAAGCACGGGCTTCCTGCACGGCCTCGTCTGCCTGGCGCTCTAGACCGGGCAAAAATTCCTGGGTCAAGGTATCAAGGCGATTCTTCAAGCCGCCGATACTTTCGCCTGACGTTTCCACCGCCTTTTGCAGCCGGTCTACTTCAGCCTGGCAGGTTTGCACCTGGGCCTGGAGGGTGGTCAAGGATTGGGTGTCGAGGCCGGCCAGTTCGGTGCGGCAGGCGGCCAGCCGGGTCTCTCGTTCGGGCCGATGAGCCAGCAGGTCCAAATCGCGGGCCAATTCGACGTAGCCCAGGACCTTGTCGCGGGTCAGAGCCAGTCGTTCGCGCAGGGCCGTGTCGCGCGTTTGCAGTTCGGCCAGCTTGCGGCCGATGACGGTCAGTTGCTCCTCGCGCTGTTCAATCTGGCGGGGGGTGGCCCGCTCGCCGATGAACCAGCGCTGGTAATGGCGCGGATCCATGTGGCTGCTGGTGAAGTTGCGGCGCACAAAGCAGTCACGGGTGACAGCGGTGCGGTGGTCGCGCAGGTCTTCGAGGGTGTCGCATTTAACATAGCCGCCCAGCAGCAAATCCACAAAGGCGCGGGCCGCCGGGTGAGTGGTTTCGACTTCAATAGCTAGACTGTTGGGCAGTGGCAGGCGGGCGTTTTTTAAGATGCGGTCGGCGTCGGGCAGGCCGACCCCGTGCAAGTTGTCCTTCTCGCGGCGCTGGCGGTAGAGGCGCATGGCCGCGTCGTAATGTTCGGGCGGTACCAGCAAATCGAAGCGGGTCCGGCCCAGAATGCCTTCGACGGCGTTTTGCCAGGCTTCATCAGGTACGCGCAACGCCTCATAGAGCGGAATTACCTCGTCGGCGCTGAGGCCGAGTTCGGCCCGCAGCAGGCGGCGCAACCGGCTCGATTCCGGGGCGGCGGTGTCGTAGCCAACGGCGCGGTCGCCGGTGCGAAGTTTATGGATTTCCTGCTGAAGCTGCTCGGCCTCCTGGCGAAGCTGGCGGCTCTCGTTTTGCAGCAAGGCCATCTGTTCGGCGTAAGTGTGGCCGAGGGTTTGGAGGTCGGTTTGAAGGTGGGAGAGACGTGAGGCGTGAGGCGTGAAGCGTGAAGCGTGAGGCGTGAAGCGTGAGGCGTCTTCATTGACAAAATCTTGTAACGAGGTGGGTATTTCTAAGCCGTCGGCCAGAAGAAAGGTTTGGAGGCGTTGGGCGTCGGCGTGTTCGCGGGCCAGGGTTTGCTGGAGAAGGGTTTCCTGCTGGCGCAGGGTAGACAGTTCAGCTTCCAGTTGGGCAATTTCCTCGCGCAAGGCTTTGTCGCGGGCGGCGGTGGCGTCGGTGCGCAGGGCGATTTGGGCCTCGATGAGGGCGTTGGTGGCGTGCTGGAACTGCTCGCTCAAGGCCTCGCGCTGCAATTCCAGGCGGCTGAGCTGGATGGTCTTCTCGTCGCGCTCCAGTCGAAATTTTTTGAGGTCGGCCAGATAGGCGTCGCTCTGGGCGTAGCGGCGGAGGTAGCCGTTGGTCAGGCGCAGGCGGCGCTGGGTGCGCCGTTCCTGATCCTGTTCTTCGATCTGGTTGAGGCTTTCGATGCGCTGGCGGATGTCGGCGGCCAGGCTTTCGAAGTGGCGCATGGTTTCCAACTGTTCGCGCAGGGTTTTGACATCCACCAGGTTTTCGTCAAGCAGGTAGTTATGCGCAAAGTCGCGGATGTTGGTCAGCGGGCTAAAGGCCAGGCCCTTGACAATTTTGGCGGTGAAGGTTTCTTTGAGTTGGCCCAGCCGGTTGAGCAGGTGAAAGCGGTAATCTTCCAGCCGGGTAAAAAGCTGGGCGCGGGCCTGCGGGTCGGGCAGGGCAAAATGCTCCAGGTGGCGGCGGAAAGCCCGGCTGTCGAAAAGCTGGCCTTCGGTGCGAAAGAACCAGTTGTCGTTGAGCGGCGCGCCGTTGACAATGAAGTAAGTCACATCGGGCGAGCGGCCATCTTGATAGGCGTCAATGACCGCGCCGTGGACAAAGTAGCTGTTATCCGGGTTGCGAAATTCCAGAGCGACCACGGCGGTGGCGTCACCGCGCAGGAAGCGCTGGCCTTCGGCGCCCAGTTCGCCCCGGACATAGCTGGTCAGGGTGCGCTGGCTGCCGGCCATCGCCGCCTGGTTGAATTTGACCTCGCGTTGCCCGCCGACCAGGGCAAACTGCACCGCGTCGAGGATGGTGGATTTGCCCACCCCGTTGACGCCAATGAAGTACGTTGTCCCCTGGCAGGTCACGGTGGTGTTTTCAAACAGGTGCCAGTTGATGAGGCGGATGCGGGTGAGTTGTTTCATAGAGACCGTCCTATTCTGCCAATCCTTCCAATAAGTCTGGCAGGTCTTTATAAT
This sequence comes from Anaerolineales bacterium, assembly GCA_015075405.1. Lineage (GTDB taxonomy): Bacteria > Chloroflexota > Anaerolineae > 4572-78 > J111 > DSQQ01. Next base: position 1,142,820 of record JABTUK010000004.1, on the reverse strand, counting down.
CGTAGGGAGGGCGCTTGCGAACAGCCAAAATACCAATTTCTGACCATTCCTCGTCAATAATATAAATCACGCGCCATTTTTCCAGGCGAATTCGTCGTAGTTCCAGTTCAAACTTCTCTGGCGGCATCATTTGTAGGCTGTTATCTGGACGTGGGGCAGTCGCTAAATCTTGAATAGCCTGGCGGATTCGCTGGCGGATGTGACCTGGCAATCTGCCGATTTCGCTTTTTGCTTCGTCATTGATCCAAAGATGATACTTCATGAGCTAGTTGACTCTGCCTTGAAATCTTCCCAAGCTGTCCAACCTTCTTTAGTACGCCAATTCGCCATTCTTTCCCGCACCAGCTTGATGTCTTCTGCATCCTCCAATACGGACAAAAATGTCTCCCACGCGCTCATATCAAGAATCGCTGCGGTAGGTTTGCCTTCTTGGTCCACCACGAATTGCACGGATTGAAGAATTTCTGCGATTGTCATGCTATTCCTCCTGCTCTTTAAACTTTACGATATAGCAATTATTCGACGCCATCTGCTGAATCATTCCCCGGCTCTGCTGCCCGATACCTCCGCAGCCAGGCTTCCATTTCCTCCGCCGTTTGCACCGGCAGGATCATCTTGACCGAGCCGCGCAGGCGGAGGCGGGCTTCGCTCTCACGGGCGTCAAGGGAGCGGCCGTCGAGGGGTTCGATCAGGCCCAGGCGGCGCAGGCGGCTGAGGATGGCTTCGTACTGACCCACGCCCAAATCGCGCTCTTTGCCGGTGATGGTGCGGTACTCTTCACGTACCTCGCCAATGGTCACCACCGGATCGGCGGCCAGGCTGAGCTGCTCGACCTGCTCTTCGTAGAGCTTGCGCAGCACCACGATCATCAGCGACTCGTCGAGCTTGAAGCGCTGGTGGCAGTAGCTAAAATCGGAGACCACCTGAAAGATGCGGTGGTAGTCGTCGTGCAGTAAGGTGAAACCGGCCAGGGCCAGCAGCGTGGTAAAAATGGGCCGGTGGCGGTGGGTAAAGTAATAATCGTCCTTGTCGGTCTCGCTGTCCTGATACAAAAAGGTCTGGCCCAGCAGCCGGTTCATCACCCGCGGGATGTCGCGCCTGGCTTTTTCCGGCAGGCCGGTGGTTTCGAGGATGGTTTCGGCAGCAAAGCTCATCATGGGCGCAATCCTACTTCATGGAGGTGTTGGACCAACCAGGCAGAGTCATCGGGCGATAGGTCAGGGGGGGGCGGCGGCTGCGTATAATCAATTCGCAGTTCATAGGCAGCTCGATCATAAATAAGCTGCAAGGCGCGGCCCAAATCAAGTGATACATCCGGGTTGGGCGCGGCCAGGGGTACGGGGACAATGGGCAAGGGTTGGGTTAGCGGCAGCGGCCAGATTTCGACCGTTGGATATCGTTCTCGGCGAGTCAAAAAAATAAAATAGGGCGCATCTGGGAGGGGTGTGGTCAGAGGAGGACGACTGCCGCCTCGAAGCAAATCAATTTCCAGGACATGAATCCCAATATCCATGAGATTGCGCCGTTTGAGCCGGTATTGCTCAAAAGCTTTATGTCCAATCCGCTTGTTCACCGGCGATAGAATCTCAATTGCTGTGATCAACGTTCCGTGTTTGACAGCGCGAATTTCCAGACTTTGCGACCTGACCGGAGTTTCAATGGGAACTTGGCCCACTAGTGGGGCAGGAGCAATGGCTACTGCCTCTTGCCCGGTCGAGCGGTAGTCAACTTGTACTATGCCTACATCCGGTTTGACCCGCCGGACCTCTTCAATGGCTACCTCTTCATACGTCACCATGGGCGTCAAAGCAGCAATATAGTTGGGTCTCAATTGTGGCGCTAACTGAGCCTGAATTTCCATGGCCAGGTTGGCATGAAAATCTTCCCAGATATCAGCGCCTTCTAAATAGGGATTCATCCCCGGAAAAGGTGAAGGCATTGACTTACTCCTTTCAAACAACGCTTTATATACTAAGCGCACGCTAAAATTTCCGTAGGACGGCATCCCTATGCCGTCCGCTGACGCATGGGGATGTGTCAGCTACGGAAATTTTGAAATGCGTTGGGTATATTATACAGCCCAACTCCGAAGCAGCGACATGGCGAGGAGGCGAGGAAAGAGATTTTTCGCCTCCTCGCCTCACCTCTCCTCGCTTCATCGTTTCACCAACTGAAACGGCATAACCCGCACCGGCCCCAATTCGACCGGCTCGCCGTCGAGGGGTTCCAGGTTGTAATTCACTTCGGGATGGTTGCCGTAGGCCACCGTGTAAATCAGCCATGGTAGGTCGGCGGGGGTAGCGAAGGTATCGGGGGGGAGATCGTTGAGGTGGAGGACGCGGTGGCCGTTGAAAAATTGACCGACAAAAGCCTGAATCTTGGCCGGAGTAATGGCTGCGCCCAACTGCTGCAAGGTAGCGGCGTGCAGAGTGCGAGCGGTGGTAGGGTCGAGCAGAGGCAGGACCACGGGCTGAGGGGTGAAGGGAGCGCGACGCTGGGGCAGGGTGTAAAAACTGTGGACATCCGGCTGCTCGGCGGCGACGGTTTGGAACGACGGCGCTTCTTCCGGCAGCCAGCTTTCGCCCTCGGCCTGTAGGGCGGCCAGGTCGCGGGCCAGAGAGGTCAGCCGGTCTTTGAAGCTGCCGTCGGCGCTGACCAGTTGGTAGCGAATCTGGCGCAGCGAGGTGCGCAAATATTGGCTGTGCCGCCGGTCAATTTCTTCCAGCAGCGGGTCCAGGCTTTCCAGTTGGCCGATGATAAAGCGCAGATAGTGGTTGATTTCGTCGGCGGCCTGGGCGGGGGAGAGGCGGCCCTGAGTGGCCAACTCGGCGGCGGTGGCGTCGAGCCAGGCGGCGTCAAGTTGCCAGCTTTGCAACTGGCCGATGATGTCGCGCCGGTAGCGCGAAACGTGGTCGGAGGTTTTGAGGGCGTGATAGGCCGGGCCGAGCGCCTGGCTGTATTCGTCGTACTGCAAGCGCAGCAGTTCGGCCACCGACTGGTTGCGGCTGACCCGCTCGATGTAACGGCGGATGTTTTGGTTCAACTCATTCAGGCCGCGCACCACCTGGCGCACATTCTCGTAAGCCTGGGTCAGGGCCAGGGCCGGAGAGAAGTTTTCGCTCTGGTGGGTAATAAGCTGGTGGGCGGCATAAAGCTGGCCGGTGTATTCGCGCGGTTTCTGCTGCTGGATGGTCCGCAGGGCTTCCAGCAGGGTAAAGGCGTAATCGGGCAAAATGATAAACTCGGTGTAATCGGCCTGCTGTTCTCGCTCCAGCCAGCCGACTTCGACCAGGCGGCGTAACATCCAACTGGCGTATTCCTGGATGGTGCCGGGCAGCGGTTCGTCGCCGTTATCCGGCAGCGCCTGGGGCAGCGAGTCCAACCCTTCTTTGGTCAAATACTCGACAATGTCGGCAACGACCACCTCGCGGGTCAGGCCAAAACGGTTGAATTCGGCCAATTCGTAGAGGCGCAGCAAAATAGCCATGTAGTGGCGCTGCAAGCCGCCCTGTCCCTGGGTGCTGAAAATATTAAAAATATTGGCGGGCAGCAGGTCAAAAGGATTGGTTAAACTCGGCATTCGATGCTCCGTTGGTTGGGTCTTCCGGGAGACCATCCCAGATTAAAATTTCGTCTACCCGGCAGCCTAAAACCTGGCACAGGCGAGCCAAAGCCTCCAACTCCACATAGCGGGCCAGGCCGGCGTCGAGCCGGTAGACTAAATCTTTGGGCACGCCGGCTAGATGGGCCAGCCGGCGCGGGGTGAGTCGCTGGCCGGTGGTCAACTGGTACTTGCCCAATAATTTGGTAATTCGTCCTTTGGTGGTCAATTCAGGCATAATAGCACACTTGTTCTACTTAAGGTGTATTATAGCGACTTTTGTCGCGTTGTCAAGACAGAGGGTCGCATGAATCGCCGGGTGGAATGGTGGATCGCCATTTGTCGGTTGCTAAGACAAGATGCGATGACTTGTGAGGTGAGGAGGCGAAGCGTACCTGGTCCTTGTCCCTTTTCACGCTTCATTTTACAGGACTTACGCAGTCGTCATGTCATTTCGAGCGACAAAGGAGCGAGAAATCTTCTCGACCCTACACTTGCAAGACGAGGCCCTGGGGATTTCTCCCTCCGCTCTCCGCAAAAAGGTAATTCACTTTTATAGTTGGCAGCATGGCGTTATAATCGGGAAAGATCGGCATATCTGTGAGGAACCGCCATCAAACCAAAAGCGAACAGCAAAAATTCAAGCTTTAGCCTCTGGCTGGCCTTTCTCGGCGTTGCCTTGACTGCCTCCTTCTTTCGCTTTTATGAGTTAGCCAGCCACCCCCTGGGCCTTTTTTTCGACCCGGCGATTAACGGCCTCGACGCCATCCGCTTCATGCAGCGCGGCGGCCCGGTCCTCTTTTTTCCAACCAACGGTGGGCGTGAAGCGCTGCTGGTTTATCTGCTCATCCCCTTCATCTGGCTGTTCGGCCCGAACCCCTTTGCCTTTCGTCTCCAACTCGCCATCATCAGCCTGCTGAATGTGGTTTGCCTATTTGCGTTCATTTACGATTTACGATTTACGATTTACGATTTACGATTTACGAGGGGCGAATCGCCGCGAAGTGGGGCGGATGATAATTCAACTAAACATTCACAATTCATAATTTGGTTCGCTGCCCTGGCTGGACTCATCCTGGCTGTTTCGCCCTGGCATATTGCCATCAGCCGGGGCGACCAGCGCCCGCTGACGGTGCCGCTGTTGGTAGTGCTGGTCTTTTGGTTTTTTCTCAAAGGCTGGAGCAGCAGCCAGAAACGCTGGTTTGTTCTGTCCGGCCTGTTTTTGGGCCTGAGTTTCCACACCTACTCCGCCGCCCGCCTGCTGCCCCTCATTTTGCTACTTGCCTGGCTGCCCGAACTTTTCCTACGCACCACGCCTCACGCCTCACGCCTCACGCCTCACGCTTCACGCCTCACGCCTCACGCTTCACGTTTCATGTTGCTCGCCGTGCCCGCCCTCTTGATCGCTGCACCGCTGCTGTGGTATTTTGCCACCCATCCGGCTCAATTTAGCGCCCGCGCGGCCTCGGTGATGGTTTGGGCTTATCTCGATACCCCGGCGGCAGTGCTGGCCGAATTGGGGCGCAACTTGTTGCGGGTGCTCGGTTTTTTCTGCTGCACCGGCAGCCCTAACGCTATCTTTGGACTGCCCGGCGCCCCCGGCCTGGCCCCCTGGCTGACCCCCTTCTTATTGCTTGGTCTCATTAGCGCCTTCAAAAACTGGCGTAATTTCTTCTATCGCCTGGTCGCCCTGTGGTGGCTCATTGGCATCTTCCCGTCCGTCATCGCCATCGAAGCCCCTCACCCCTTGCGGATGATTGTCGCCTTACCCGCCACTGCTATCTTGGTCGCCCTCGGCTTCGCCTATGTTTCACGTGTCACGTGTCACGTGTCACGTTTGATGCCTCACACCTCACACCTCACGCCTCACGCCTCACACCTCACGCCTCACGCCCTCCCCTTCCTCCTCGTCCTCGCCACCATTCCCTTCACCTTCTCGGCCTATTTTATTGAATGGCCGCGGCTGCCGGTAACGCAGGGGATTTACGATTACGGCGCGGTGGCGATTCGTGACGCAGTTCTGACTTACGCCGATCCTGCCCGGCCCATCTATCTTCCCCTGGTCCGCTACAACGACCAGCCTTTACTGTTCTACCTGAGCGACGCTTTCCGGCGTGAGGCGGCGCTGTCGGCCCCCCCCACTGGCTCGGCCCTGGTCATTTCGCCGGAGAAAAATGAACGAGACAGCGTTTGGGTGCGCTTGCAGGGGCAGACCGCCGTTATCCTGCCCCCATTGACGGTTGAAGGCCAGCGTCTCATTCAAACCGCCCTGACCGGCGACTCAACCCAGGCCATTCGCACCCTACGGGGAGAACAGGTCGCTCGCCTGGCTCCGCTGTCCACCGACCCCGCCCGCTTTTTGCAGCAGCCCACCCGCTCGTTGACGGCAACGTTTGGCCCGGCTCAATTGGCTGGCGCAACCTACCCGACCACACTTGACCCAACCGCAGAGACCCTGCCGGTCACGCTTTACTGGCAGGCCAACAGCCCGATGCCCGATGAGTTTGAGGTCATTCTACAGTTGGTTGACGACAACCGCCGGGTGTGGGGCGATGGGACCGCCCGGCCCAACGATTGGGCCTATCCGACCTCCTTTTGGCGGCCCGGCCTGGATACCGTTGCTGCCCAACAGTCCATCCGGCTGCTCGACTCGCCGCCGCCGGGCCGCTACTGGCTGGCGGTGGCGCTGTTCAATCCGGCCAGCGGCCAACGCCTCCCGCTGACCGAAGGCCAGAGCGACTCGCCGGACACCTTTTTTATCGGTCCTTTGAAAATGCCGCTGCCCGCCCCTGCGTCTCTGCCCTCGCAACAAGGACAAGAAGCGACGTTTGGCGAGGTGGCTCAACTGCTGGCCTACACCATCGAGCCGCTGCAAGTGGCTGCCGGGGAATCGCTTCAGGTCAATTTGCTGTGGCATGCGCTTACCGCCCCGTCGCTGGATTACACCATTTTTATCCATTTACTCGACGCCGAAGGCAAACAAGTCGCGGGAAGTGACGCTCAGCCGGTCAACAATACTTATCCTACCACTATTTGGACCCCCAGCGAGCGCATCCTTGATTCTCATCTGCTGCCCCTCCCTGCTGCGCTTTCGCCTGGTCAATACCGCCTGGCAGTCGGTCTTTACCACCAACCCACCGGCCAACGCCTGCCCCTCACCTTCTCCGATGGCCGCAAAGATACCAACGGCCAGCTTATGCTCACTCCGTTTGTCACCATCACAGCTAAACATTGACTCGTATCCCCTACTCCTTACTCCCGTAAAAATAGTTGACCATAACATAAAGTCGAGATATACTATTAAGGGTCAACGACTTAACGTAACCCAATAGTTTTTTTTCAAGAGGCAACTGCTGTTGACATGCGCAAAATAGCGATTGTCGGGTTTAAGGGTGGAATTGGCAAAACGACCACCTGTGTGAGTTTGGGGGCGGCGCTGGCCCTGCGGGGCCACCGGGTGCTGCTGATTGATACGGACACGCAGGCCAATGTGGCCATTGCCCTGGGCATAAGCCAGTACCAAAAGTCGCTGGCCGATGTGCTGATCCGCAAGGCTAAGGCGGAAGAGTGCATTGTGCCGGCTCGACCCAACCTGGATATGCTGCCCAGCAGCCTGGCCCTGTTCAAAGCGCAGCAGCGCATGGTGCTGGAAATGGCCCGCGAAGAGATTTTTGCCGAACTCTTTGCCGGGCTGAATGGTTATGAATATCTGTTGATGGATTGCGCCCCGTCGGTTTCGCTGCTAACGGTGAATGCGATGGCCTATGTGGACGAGGTTTTTATCCCGGTCTCGATGGAACTGCTGGCCCTGGCCGGGGCGCAGCAGTTTTTGGAATATCTCAAATCCATCAACCGCATGTTGGGCAAAGGGGCGACCATCCGGCTCATTATCCCAACTTTTTTCGATCCGCGCCGCCAGGTTAGCCCGCGCGTGCTGGCCGCCCTGGAAAAAACATTTGGCGACCGCGTCACCTTACCCATTCGGGTAGACACCAAACTCTCCGAAGCGCCGGGCGTAGGCAAAACGATTTTTGAATACGCGCCGCGCAGCCGCGGCGCCGTAGATTATGCCCGCTTGACCGAACTGGTTGCCACCATGCCGCCTTTAGAGCAGGACAAAACCGAATAAATTCTGGGAGTGGAGGAGCGTTATGACCCAAACCATCGCTATTGCCAATCAAAAAGGGGGGGTCGGCAAAACAACGACCGTTATCAATTTGGGGGTGGCCCTGGCCCAAATGAAAAAAAAGACGCTGGTGGTAGACCTGGACCCGCAGGGGGCGCTCTCCGCCGGATTGGGGATCAACATCAATGGGGTGGAGCATACAGTGTATGATCTGCTGATGAACCCGGATGAACTGCCGGTTAACCGGGCCATCTATCCGGCCCAAACCTACCTCGATCTGATCCCGGCCGATAATCACCTGGCTGCCGCCGAAATCGAGCTGATCCCCGAACTGCGGCGCGAGTTGGTGCTGCGCGGGGTGCTGGAGCCGCTGGATGGCTGGTATGATTTTATCTTAATTGACTGCCCGCCCAGCTTGGGCCTGCTCACCATTAACGCCTTTTGCGCCAGCGATGGGGTGATTGTCCCCTTACAAACCGAGTATCTGGCCATGCGTGTTTTGCGCGATTTGCTGGATAACATTGTCCGCATCAAAGAACGCCTCAACCCCGAGCTGGAACTGACCGGCATTTTAGCCACTATGTATTCGACCGGGACGATTCATTCCCGCGAAGTATTGGAAGAAATTCGGGCTGTTTTTGGCGACAAGGTTTTTGATATTGTCGTCCACAAGAGCATTCGCTTTGCCGAAGCGAGCTTGGCCAACCGCGCCATGACCGATTTTGCCAGCAACCATAAAGGGGCTAAAGCCTACCAAAAGCTGGCCAAGAAGTTAATTGGGCAAGATTCCGACGAGTCAGACTAGAACTTTCAGGGAAGCTATGGATGAAACTGCGCCCCCGGAAGCTGAAAAATATATCGCGCCTTCCATGCTGCTGGCCTTTCCGGGCAAAGAAGCCGTTATCCAGCCGGCTCGGTGCTATCTAGCCAAAGAGATTTCAACAATTGGGCGTGCTCCCCAATGTGATATTGTGGTTGACTCCAAAGCCGTCTCTCGGCTCCATGCCCGAATCGAGCGGAACGGCCCGCGTTATTTGCTGCATGACCTCCATAGCGCCAACGGCACGTTTGTCAATGGTCGCCGCCTGCGCGAACCGCATGTGCTCCAGGATGAGGATCAAATTGGTTTGAGCCAACCGGCCCCCTTGCTGGTTTTTGTGGATGCCGACCCGACCGATTTTGTTACCGGCCAGTTGCGTTATGATGAACGGGCCATGCTCTTTAGCCTGGATAAAAAGCCGCTCGATTTAACCCCGGCCCAATTCCGGCTGCTGCTGCACCTGTACCAGCAGGCCGGCGCGGTTTGCACCCGCGAAAGCTGCGCCGAAGCCCTATGGGGCCGTGATTATGACCCCGGCCTGGATGCCGAAGCCCTCGACCGGGCCATCAGCAATCTGCGCCACAAACTCCGCGAAGTCAAACCCGACGCTGACATGCTCAAAACCGTCCGCGGTTTGGGTTATGTCCTTGATCCCTGATTTTGGTAATTTCAAGCAAATAGTTATTCGCTCTGTATTGCGTCTTGCGACTTCCGTTTATGCGACGGAAGACGCAAGACGCAATAAGTTTTGGTTGATTTAAGTTGTAAAGGCTTACCGCTTAAACTCCTCGCAACCTCCTCAAAGAGTCAGGTAATTGGGAGGCAGATTACCTGGGCTTGCCTCTTTTTTTCGGCTATAGTGGGGTTGTAAAACAACTTCACCCCACCCTTACCCTCAGCATCTTTATCCTACCTGAGCCAACGATAATTTTATAAGTTAGCGCCAGCCCGTTAGAGGCCGGCAGGACACGGAGGCAAGGATGCTTTATTATCTTCAGGCAGCATCAACCGGATTTAACTGCGATCATAGTGCAACCGCTCAGCGAGCCAGCCGGGCGGCCCGGCAACTCTACGGGCGAGCTTGGCTGTCAGGCTGCTTAAGCCGGATTTGGGCCAGCCTGACCGGGCAGCCCAGCCATCTGCTCACCCTGGCCGAGGCGACCGCCACTCAAAACGTCGGCAGTTGCTACTCCACCGGTTGGCAGCTTGTGCCGATTGAGCGGATACAGGGCAGCCAGGGTCGCTGCCATGACTTTGATCGTAATTTTTACCCCCGGCGCGATCATCTGAAAAGCCGCTGGCTGGGTGTGGCCGCCGCCCAACAGTTAGGAGTCGCCCTGCCGCCGGTCGAATTAATTCAGGTAGGCGACATCTACTTTGTGCGCGATGGGCATCACCGTATTTCCGTCGCCAAAGCCTTGGGCCAATTGGAGATCAACGCCGAAGTGCGAGTCAGGGAAATCAAGAATTAGGAGAGACGCATGCCAAAACTGCTGCAAATTTTGCTCATTGTTCTGGCGGTTATTGCTGTAGCCGTAGCCGACGCTTTTCTCAAAAAAGCCTCGGACCAGGGCAGCTTGCACCGGGCTTTTCAGAGTCCCTGGATGATGGGGGCCATGCTGTTGTACCTGTTCCAAATTCTGTTCTTTACCTACATGTTCGTAGCCGGGTGGGAACTGAGCGTAGTGGGCAGCTTGCAAACAGTCTTTTATGCCCTGGTGGTGCTTTTGGCCGGCATTTTCATATTTCGGGAGACGCTGACCCTGGTCCAGGGTGTCGGCATCTTGTTAGCTGTTGGCGGGGTCATCTTGATTAATTTGCCGAGTAGCGCGGCATAAAAGAAGGCAGCAAATTCGGCTCGATTTTATTGGCAAAGACGGCGGCGCTGGTTAAAATAAGGGCCAGTGCTCTCTGCCTGCCAGTTCCCAAACTGAGTTTGGGAACCAGCAGGCAGAGTAATTGGGAGGAGTGCCGATGAAATTTGTGGCCGATGTACATCTTCATTCCCATTATTCGCGGGCCACCAGTAAAGATTTAACCCTGGAACACCTGTCAAAGTGGGCGCAGCTCAAGGGAGTCCACGTGGTTGGTACAGGCGATATTGCTCACCCCGGCTGGCTGCAAGAGATGAAGCAAAAGCTGGAACCGGCGGAAGAGGGCCTATTCCGGCTTAAAGATGAGATTGCCAAAGCGATCCAGAGCCAGGTGTTCCCGGCCTGCCACGCTCCGGTGCGCTTTATACTAGCCGGCGAAATCAGCAGTATTTACAAAAAGCATGAGCAGGTCCGCAAGATTCACAATGTCATCTTTGCCCCCACCTTTGAGGCTATGGAAAAAATTCAGGCCGCGTTGGAAAGGATTGGCAATATCCGCTCCGATGGCCGGCCCATCCTGGGCCTGGACTCGCGTGACCTGCTGGAACTGATCCTCACCATTGACCCGCAGAATTACCTCATCCCGGCCCACATCTGGACACCCTGGTTTGCCCTGCTTGGCTCAAAGTCCGGGTTTGACTCGGTTGAGGAATGTTTTGACGATTTGACCCCGCACATCTTTGCCCTGGAAACCGGTCTGTCGTCGGACCCGCCCATGAACTGGCGGGTGTCGGCCCTGGACCGTTACACCCTTGTTTCCAACTCCGACGCTCACTCACCCCAAAAGTTGGCCCGCGAAGCCAATCAATTCGAGACGGAACTATCTTATCCAGCCATTTTTGAAGCCTTAAAAACGGGCGAGCCTACCAAATTCCTGGGCACCGTCGAGTTTTTCCCTGAAGAAGGCAAATATCATTACGACGGACACCGCAAGTGCGAAATCCGCTGGCATCCGCAGACCACCCTGGCCCAACAAGGGCTTTGTTCGGTCTGCGGCAAGCCGGTTACGGTGGGGGTGATGCACCGGGTCGAAATGTTGGCCGACCGGCCCGAAGGCAAGAAACCACCTCGCCCGCAGCGTTTCCAGAGTTTGATTCCGCTGCCGGAAGTGCTGGCCGAAGTGTTGGGCGTGGGCGCGGCCTCCAAACAGGCCGTTCAGCGTTACCACGACCTGCTGAGCAAACTGGGGCCCGAACTGGCAATTTTGCAAGACTTGCCCCTGGAGGAGATCGAACGAGCGGGCGGGCCGCTCCTGGCCGAAGGCGTCCGCCGCATGCGCCAGGGCGAAGTGAGCATTGCCGGCGGCTATGACGGTGAGTACGGCGTGATTAAATTATTTGAGGCGCAAGAGCGGGCCGCTTTTTCGGCCCAGTTGCATTTGCTTGGGCCTGCTGTTGAACGGGCTAAAGCTGAGCCAGACTTGGCCGCCGCCTCACCCAAATCAATGCTGCTCAAAGAGAGTGCGACCGCTTTTGAATGGAAACAGGCCGATTTATTCAGCCAGCCGAAAACTATTTCCGAGGCGCAGCCTTTTGCCAGCCCCGCCGCACCACCAGGCGAAACCATCCTGGCTGGTCTCAATCCCCAACAACGCGAGGCGGCAGAATGTACGGATGCGCCGCTGATCATCGTCGCCGGGCCGGGGACGGGTAAAACCCGCACCCTCACTTACCGGATTGCTCACCTCATCCTTGAGCAAGGCGTCGCCGCCGAACAAATTCTGGCTATTACCTTTACCAACAAAGCCGCCGCCGAGATGGCCTCGCGCCTGACGGCCCTGCTGGGTGAGGCTGTCGCCGGCCAGATTGTCATCAAAACCTTCCACGCCTTCGGCGCATTGATGCTGCGGGAAGCCGGGCAGCGGTTAAACCTTGCCCCCAACTTTTTAATCGGCAGCGAGGAGGACCGGCAAACCATGCTCCAGCAGAGTTTGCCCGATTTGAGTAAATCGGAGCAGCAGCAGGTTTTGGAGCAAATTTCGGCGGCCAAAAATCAACTCTTGAGACCCGAGTCGCCGGAATTGCCAGTTCGGTACGGCCCAGAGTTGGGCCGGATTTACCAGGCTTATGAAATGGCGTTGTGGAAAAATCAAGTGCTGGATTTTGACGATTTAATCCTGCGGGCGGTGGAACTGCTTGAAGCTTTTCCCGACGTTCAACAAAGCTACCAAGCCCGTTTCCGCTGGATTTCGGTGGATGAATATCAGGATCTCAACCTGGCCCAGTATCGCCTGCTGCGGCTGTTGGCCGGGCCGGAGACCAACCTGTGCGTTATCGGCGATCCGGCTCAGGCCATCTACGGCTTTCGCGGGGCCGACCGGGCCTATTTCCTCACCTTTGCGCAGGATTTTCCGGGGGCCAAAACCCTCCCGTTGAGTCAGAATTATCGCTCTACCCAGCTTATTCTGGATGCTTCGCGCCAGGTTATCGCTAAAGCCCCGGAGCGACAGGCGCTCGAACTCTGGTCCGACGTCATTGACCCAACCCGAATCGAGGTTTATCAAGCGCCGACGGAGAAAGCCGAGGCGGAGTATGTTGTTCATGAGATCGAAAAGATGGTTGGCGGACTGAGTTACTTTTCCTTGGATAGCGGCCGGGTGCAAAGTGAAGACAGCGCTGCCGGCCGCTCTTTTGCCGATTTCGCCGTGCTTTACCGGCTGGGAGCGCAAAGCCTGCCCCTGATCGAAGCCTTTGATCGCTCCGGCATTCCCTACCAAACCGTAGGCCAGACCCCCTTTTACGAACATAAAGAAGTCAAAGAACTGTTGGCCTGTTTATGGTTTATCTATAACCCCGACACGGCCTTTCAGCTTGAGAGCAGGTGGCCGTCGAAGCGGATTAAACAGCTTAAGCCATTTTTGAGCAATCTCAAAAACAGCGCCGATTCACTCACTGTAGCCGGATTGATCGAGTCTGTTCGGCAGTTTGTCGGGCCGCAGCGTCAATGGGATGAGAAAAGTGAAGCGCGTCTTCAGCAGCTTGTCCGCTTTGCTATCCCTTTTACCACCCGGCTGGCAGACTTTTTGGAGTCGGTCGCTTTGCAAAAGGAAACCGATGTTTACGACCCGCGCGCGGATCGGGTCACGTTAATGACCTTGCATGCATCCAAGGGCCTGGAATTTCCGGTGGTGTTTATGGCCGGCTGCGAGGAGAATTTGCTGCCGTATCAGATGCCCGGCAAAACCTTTGATGTAGAGGAAGAACGCCGCCTGTTTTATGTGGGGATGACGCGGGCTAAACAAAGACTTATCCTGACCCACGCCAAAACCCGATTTTTGTTTGGGCAAAAGTATCAAAATCAACCCTCGCCCTTTTTGAACGATATTGAAAATGCCCTGAAAGAAATCAAGAAAATGGCCGCCCGAAAAGCGGCCCAGGAAAAAGAGAGCTTTCAGTTAAAACTGTTCTGATTCTGGCCGAAGCTGCACACCCTAAGTGGATTGTCCAAAAACAAATTCCCCAAAATTCCTACAAGTTCCCTGGGAACTCGTAGGAACTCAAAACGGGAAGTAAATTTTAGGCGTTTACTAACCCCCGCTTTCGGCCAGCCTTTGGCGGATAATCCGGGCGCAGTCGGTGGGGTCGCTGTCGGGGGCAAAGCGAAGGGCTTGGGGCGGAGCGGGCAGGTCAGGGGCGGCCAGTACAATGGGCAGCCAACCCTGCTTATTGTCCAGGGGCAGGGCCAGGTCAACCCGGTAGGTTACGCCCCTTTCACGGAGAGGCCAATCCCGTTCGGGGTGAAAGCCGGCTTCACGCAGGGTTACATACAGCCGGCCCGCCGGCGACTTATGCTCAAACAAATCGTTGATCTCTTCGGCGGCTTCAAAACGGTCGCCGCTGGTAACGATAAAGGTGATGCGCCGCCAGTTGTGGGAAACAATGGGCGGCAGCTTATACTGGAGCGCGCCGATGGTTAATTTATAGTACCAGTCCCCGGCCCGTTTATGGCCCGGTTCGGCGGGGAGCAGGTCGCGGCGGGTCAGCAGTTCGTGGCCTTCGATACGGGCGTAGTAGTGAACCGCCCATTTATCCGCACCAAAGGCGCTGGTAAAGTAAAAGGCCAGCCAATCGAAGTGGGGCGTTCCCTCCGGGGCATGTTTGACCGGCAGGCGGTACCAGCCTTCGGCCTGGACTCGCTGCCAATCGGCCCGCTTGTTCATAACGGCCACTAACACCCGGTCGTCGGGGTGAATTAACACCTTTCTGCTCCATCCACCGGCGGATCAAACCCTAACCTTTTCAGGCATCTCCGGAGTCTTTTCAAAACCAACGGCCTGGTTGACCACATACAGGGGCCGCGCTTTAACCTCATCATAAATACGGCCCAAATATTCGCCGATAATGCCCAGGCAAATAAGTTGAATCCCTCCCAGGAACAGCACCATGACCAAAGTGGTGGCCTGGCCGAAAAAGGCCTGGTTGCCATAGAGCCGGGCGATGATAACGGCCAGCATCCCCAGGCCGCTCAAAGCCGCTACTATAAAACCCAGATAGGTAGCCAATTGCAGGGGCAGATAACTAAAGCCGGTAATGGCATCGCTGGCAAACTTAAGCATTTTGCGCAGCGGGTAGCTGGTTTCCCCGGCAAAACGCTCCTGGCGCACGTAATAAACGCCGGTCTGGGCAAAGCCGACCCAACTGGTCATGCCTCGGATAAAGCGGTGGCGCTCGCGCATCTGTTTCATCGTGTCTATCACCTGGCGGTCCATCAGCCGGAAATCGCCGGTATCCAGGGGGATATTCACATCGGTGATACGGTAAATGAGGCGGTAGAATAGTTTGGCCGTAAACAGCTTAAACCAGGTCTCGCCCTTGCGCTCGCTGCGGATGGCGTAGACCACTTTGTAGCCCTCTTTCCACTTTTGGATCATTTCCAGGATCAGTTCGGGCGGATCCTGCAAGTCGGCGTCAATCAAAATAATGGCCTCACCCTGGGCGTAATCCATCCCGGCAGTCACAGCCAGTTGGTGGCCAAAGTTGCGGGCAAAATCAATGTAATGAACCCGTTGATCACGGGCGTGTAGTTCCTGCATTAGTTCACGGGTGCGGTCGCGGCTGCCATCGTTGATGAGCACCAATTCCCACGGCTCGTTGGTTCGGTCCATTACCTCGGTAATGCGCCGGTGGAGTTCGTGGAGGTTGCCTTCTTCATTGTAACAGGGCGCTACAATCGAGTACCGGATGTTGGTCATGTAATGTTAATCTCCTGATAAGCTGAGTCCTAATATATACGCTCGGTTAACCTAACTGTCACCCGCTGTCTTTGTTAACTTGCCCTCTCCGCTTTGCCGGAGCAGGACAAACCCTAAAGCGCCTATGGCTGCGCCCAGGGTGTTAAAAATTAGGTCATCCACATCGGTACTGCGGGAAGGGATAGCCAGTTGGCTCAACTCGATGAGGAGACTCAGGCCAAATCCACCCAACGTTGCCAGTCGGAAGGTTGAGCATAAACTGGTTTGATGCAGCACGCCAGCCAGACCAAAGCCCACTGGTATAAAAACGATAACATTACCGATCACGTCAATGAGCAAAAACCATAGGGCACGGCGTTGAGAAACACAACTATTTTGAATAAGACAGGTCAGTGCCCAGCCATGTTCACTCAGAGGTATCCAATTGACCTGTTTGGGGGTGAAGTATCCATCTGGATGCAGAGTCATCCACAACAACCAACTGGTCGTTGCGCCTAGCCATAGCCACCAACCCCAACGCGAAAAATTTAGAAATCGCAAGCGGTTTTTCCTTTTAATTTAATCATTGTCAGCTATTATAATCTAAAATTTAGTTTTGAGTATTCTCACCATAGCTCTAAAGTTGCCACTAAATTCCTATTTATTGCGGCATGGGCTTGTGGTAAAATTTTACTAATTCTGTCGTGTTCGCTAACAGGTTGCACATTATGCCGAAAGCCGCCGGGGGATAAATCACCCCGGCTACGTAACAGCGCCCGATAAATCGGGCTTGGATAAGCCGGATTCATCCGGCGTAGTTCTCTAGCCCGGCTGATTTATCACCGGGCGGGCTGCTATTATGGTCGAGCCGTTTGTACAACACCTTAGCGAACACGACAAAATTTAACTAATTCTCGCTCTTTCAATAAGCTTGCTTGCTCTAAGGATTTCCTTTCATGGCCAACGAATGTGTGCTGGTTGTTGACGATTCCCATCAAAACGTCGAATTTCTAAAAGATTATGTCTTAAAGCCCAATGGCTACCAGGTTCTTGTTGCTCGCGATGGCGAAGCGGGCTTAAAACTGGCCCTTAACCAGCATCCCGATCTGATTCTGCTGGACAACAACATGCCCAAAATGAGCGGTATGGAAGTGCTGGAAGCGCTTAACGAACATCAGGCCAATATCCCAGTCATTATGATGACCTTTCACGGCTCGGAAACGCTGGCGGTGCAGTCGTTTCGGCTGGGTGTGAAAGATTACGTCCTCAAACCCTTTCAAATTTCAGAAATGCTCCAGTCCATCGAGCGTGCCCTGGCTGAGGCCCGGCTGCGGCGCGAACGGGATTTATTAACCGAGCGGTTGGTAAAATCCAACCAGCAGCTTGAGCAGCGTCTCAAAGAGTTGAACACTCTCTTTGGCATTGGTAAATCAGTCACCTCCCTGCTCGATCAGGATAAGCTGCTCTCCCGGCTGGTCGAAGCGGCGGTGTACCTGATTAACGCTGAAGAAGGGTCGCTGCTACTGATTGACGACAAAACCAACGAATTATATATGGTGGCGGCGCGTGGAATTGATGAGCGGATGGCCCGCTCTTTCCGGCTGCGGGTGGAAGACAGCCTGGCCGGCGAGGTGATTACCAGCGGCCAGCCGCTGGTGCTCAGCGGGGCCGATTTGACCAAGATCAAAACCTCGTATCTGGTTCGCTCGGTGATGTATGTGCCGCTGCGGATTAAGGGCCGGGTGAGTGGGGTGTTAAGCGTAGACAACCGCCAGCAGAAACGTGATTTTACCAACCATGACCTACGCCTGCTCTCAGCCCTGGCCGACTACGCCGCCATTTCGGTTGAGAATGCCAAGCTGTTTAACCAGGCCGAGAGTGAACGGGCCAAACTGGCCACCGTGCTAAGCGAGATCGCCGAACCGGTGGTAGTCATGACCGGGCGGGATGACCGAATTATTGTGGCCAACACCGCCTTCCGCCGCGCCTTTGGCCTGGGCGTGGTGGTGGCCGAGGGCCGGCCTTTGAGCGAACTGGTCCACAACGAGGCGCTGCTGGAGCTGATTGCTTCGGCCCCCACAACCGGGGACAGCCACAGACGCGAGATTCCTCTGGCCGATGGGCGTGTCTTTTACGCCGCCCTGACCCCCATCCCCGAGGTGGGGCAGGCGGTTATCATGCAAGACATCACCCACTTCAAAGAATTGGATCGCATGAAGTCCGATTTTGTCTCCACCGTCTCGCACGATCTACGCGCCCCGCTGACGTCGGTCAAATCATACGCCCAAATGCTAGAAATGGCCGGCGATTTGAATGAACAACAAAATCTTTTTATGAACCGGATTGTCAAAGCCACCGATCATATTGCCACTCTGGTGACCGATTTACTGGATTTGAGCCGGATTGAAGCCGGCCTGGATTTGGAAACAACGGTGGTTGACCTGGATCGGTTAGCCAGCGAACTGGTGGCCGAATTGCAAGAGCAGGCGGCCGGTCAGCGCCAGCAGCTCATTTATCGCGGGCCTGGCCGACCAGCGCCGGTGGTGGGCAGTCAACTACGCCTGAAACAAGTTATTGGCAACCTGGCCGGGAACGCCCTCAAATATACCCCGGCGGAGGGCCAGATTTTGGTGATGGTTCAGTTTCACGATAATCTGGTCTTGCTCAAAGTGGAAGATAACGGCCTGGGCATTCCACCTGCCGATTTACCTTTTGTGTTTGATAAATTCTACCGGGTTAAAACCGATGACCGGGCCGACATCCAGGGGACCGGCTTGGGCCTGGCTATCTGCAAATCCATCATCGAAAAGTACGGCGGCTCCATCTGGGTTGAAAGCCAGTATCACCAGGGCAGCATCTTTACCTTCACCCTGCCCCTGGCTGCTCAGTCCGCGTTCGATCAGCCTCAACCCAACCTGGTTGAGGTGTCTGCCTGATACCAAATTTCAAACTCAGTACCCAAAGCTAGATTCTGTTGACATTTCATCAACTGACTCCGAAAACGCACCCTT
Source organism: Anaerolineales bacterium (assembly GCA_015075405.1). GTDB lineage: Bacteria > Chloroflexota > Anaerolineae > 4572-78 > J111 > DSQQ01. Next base: position 1,124,218 of record JABTUK010000004.1, on the reverse strand, counting down.
CGATATGGCTGTCGCCTACTCAGGGTGCGTTTTCGGGCTGATTTCGCACGCTTCGATACGCCTTGAGGCACTCAGCGTGCGAAATCGGCAAATATCAACAGAACCAGGTTCTATCAACCATGCGCATGGCCGTGGGCCAGTTCCTCGCTGGTTCCTGGCCGCAGGTCGGCAATCTTGACGTGGAAGAAGAGGGTTTCGCCGGCCAGAGGGTGGTTGAAATCAAGCAAAACGCCCTCGGGACTAATCCCGGCCACAAACGCTTCCAACGGCCGGCCGGATTCATCGCGCATCCGCAGACCCATGCCCTCGCTCAATTCCATATCAGCCGGGAAGAGATCGTGCGGGACCATCTGATAAGCGTCGGGGTCGGTCTCGCCATATCCATCGCCGGGGGCTACCTCGACATCCTTTTCTTCGCCAATGCTCATGCCGTAGATCGCCTGCTCCAGGCCGGGGATAATCTGCCCCTGGCCCTGGAGAAACTGCAACGCCTCACGTCCATCAGAGGTGTCAATCACATCTCCGTCATCCAAGGTCAGGGTATAATCCAGGCTGACTACCATGCCATCAACCACAGTTAGCTTTGTATCTGTCATTTTGTTTACCTTCTCTTGATAAATTTTTTCGGCTTATCTAGACACGGTTAGCTCCGAAAACAAACGCCGCCCGGACTTATTTAGTCCGCGCGGCCGAGGAGCCAGAACTAACTTGTCTGAGGGGAGACTGTACTCAAAGTGGTCGGTAAAGTCAAATTTTGGCAGGGGCGCAGGGTTGCAGGGTCGCAAAGTTGCAAGGCCGCAGGAATTTATAGATGTCCAGAAAAATTCTTTCTCAACCATCAAGGTAGCAGGTAGCAAGGTAGCACAAACTATAACCTGCTACCCTGCTACTTGCTACCTGTTTCAGTGGTGAAAACTTTTCTGGAGGGCTATATTACCCCTGTCTACTGTCTACTATCTCTGAGGGCCGGCAGAACTCGCTCGCCCAGCAAACGAACCCCCTCTGTTTCATCCAGGCCGTGCGGGGTGCCAAACTCCACCCGACCTGCCCCGGCCTCAAATAACTCAATCGCCTGGGCCGCCACCTCATCCGGCGTTCCGGCAAACGCCAGCCGGCGCAGCAGTTCATCCGAAATATAGCTCCCTACCCGCTCATAATCGTATCTGGCCGAGGCTTCATTGATCCGGCTCAATAATTCCGGCTCGATACCCAGGCCGTGATCGAGTTGGGCAATAATAGATATATAGAGGGCGGCCTCCTGCCGGGCCAACCGGCGCGCTGCCGAACCGTCCTCAGCCACTACCGTCACCGCGCCGACGGCCAGACTCACTTCAGCCGGATGGCGCCCACCCCGTTGGGCCGCCTCATTCACAGCCTGCTGGATTTGAGGGATGACGCCCGGATTGGCCGTTCCGCCGATCTTGATTTCGCTGATGTAGGGCAAACAAGCGTGGATAGTTTTGCTGCCCCACGTACCTAATAAAAAAGGAATATCGGGCCGGTAGACCGGCCAGCGCAGCGATTCGCCCCCGGCCAGGGGGAAGATTTCGCCGGGAAACGGGTCTTTGGAGCCGCTCAATAAGTGGCGGATGCAGCCAAAAGCCTCGCGCAGAGCCGTCACCGGGCGGGCCGGCTCGAGACCCACAAAGTCGAGCCAGCCGCCGCGTGCCAGGCCCAGGGTGGCCCGCCCTTGCGAAGCTTCGTCAATCAAGGCGATATTGCCGGCCATGGTCAGCGGATGGCAAGTAAAAGGGTTGGCCGCGGCCACGCCCAGCCGCACCCGGCGGGTCTGGCGAGCCATCTCCAACAGCGGCAGCCAGGCCGGTTGGTAGAGCATATCGTTGTAGACGCTGACGCCATCAAAGCCATAATTTTCCGCCGCTTCGGCCAATGGACCGTAGGCGCTGAGGGGTTTGTTGGTTTGAAAAGCAATGCTTATCGAGTGACGAGTCACCTCTACCTCCGTGAAAATTGGAAGACTGGAGGGTTGGAAGGTTGGATAAAAATTCCAGCCTTCCAGCCTTCCAAACCTCCTATTGCTGAATCCGCCCAACCCCCAGGTAATTCTTCACCGTCTCCTCATCGGCCAGGATGTCCGCCGCCGTGCCCTGAAAGGCCACCTGACCCTCGCGCAGCACATAGGCGTAATCGCACCAACGCAAGACGCTGCGGGCGTTTTGTTCGACCACGGCCAGGGTTAAGCCGCTGGCGCATAGCTGCTGAAGAACGCGAAAAATTTCCTTGACAAACAGGGGCGACAAACCGGCGCTGGGTTCATCGAGCAGCATGAGCCGGGGGCGGGAGAGCCAGCCCAGGGCAATGGCTAACATCTGGCGCTCGCCGCCGCTAAGGCGCCCGGCCCGCTGGTTGCGTCGCTGTTCGAGAATAGGGAAAAGTTGGTAGACTTCGTTCAACGCCTGTTCGGTGGCGGTTTTATCCAACTTGCGGACAGCCAGCAGCAAGTTATCCCGAATGGTCATGCCGGTAAATACATTTTCCCGCTGCGGGATGTAGGCCAGGCCATGCCCGCCGATTTGCTCCGTCGGCAGGCCGGCCAGTGAGTTGTTCTCCATCAAGATCAAGCCGCCAAAGATGCGGGTCAGCCCAAACACCGATTTGACCAGCGTACTTTTGCCGCTGCCGTTTGGCCCCAGAATGGCTACAAACTGCCCCGGCTCAACCGCCAGGCTGACTCCGTGCAGCACCTCTAATTTGCCGTAACCGGCAGTGAGGTTGTTAATCGCAAGTAAACTCAATATTGGCTCCGAGGGATACCAGCAGGGGTGCAGGGGAGCAGAGGTGCAGGGGTGATTTTTCTCCCCTGCTCCCCCGCGCCTCTGCTCCCCTGCTCACTCTCCAAAATAAATCTCCCGCACCTCTGCATTGGCCGAGATTTCGGCGGGTGTACCGTGAGCCAGGAGGCTGCCGGCGTGCATTACAAATACGGTGTCTACAAAGTCGAACAGGATTTCCAGCCGGTGCTCGACAATGACAAAGGTTAGGCCCAAACTCTGGCGCAGCCGCTTGATCTCCTCGAAGATGGTGTAGGCCAGTTTGGGAGCCACCCCGGCCGTCGGCTCGTCCAGTAGTAACAATTTGGGTTCACCCATCAGGCTGCGGCCCAATTCGAGCAGTTTCATCTGCCCGCCGGACAGGTCGGAGGCGCGGGCAGTGTAATGTTGGCTCAGTTGCAGTTCAGCCAGGGTTTTGCCGGCGGCGGCGGCTAAATTGCTTTCCTGGCCGCTCCACAGCCGGTGGAAGGGGGCGCGAACCGGATTCTCGCCGGTTTGATGCTTGACCGGCAGCAGCGAATTATCCAGCACCGTCATCCGAAAAAAGAGCGACGGGTCTTGAAAGCTGCGCACCAGGCCGAGTTGAAAAATCTGGTCGGCGGAGCGGTGGGTGATGTCCTGCCCGTCGAAGGTGATGCGCCCACTGTCGGCGGATAACGTGCCCGCAATCAGACTGAGCAGGGTGGATTTGCCGCTGCCGTTCGGCCCAATTAGGCCGACCACCTGGCCCGGTTCAACGCTGAACGAAACCTCGTTGACGGCCAGCAGGCTTTCAAAACTTTTGCTAACGTGTTCAAGTTTGAGCAGATCAACCATTTGAACTTACCCGCCCGTCCGAAACAGCAACCAGCCGATGCCCGCCAGCACGCCGACGGCGACCGCCTGCTCGGTCCACTGCCAGGTGAAAAACGCGCCGCTGAACAGCGCCACCCCGACAATCATCATGCTGAACCAGGTAATGGTTTGAATCTCAGGCGCGACGATGCCCAATGCGTTCATGTACTTGATGACGATAAAAAAGGTGCTGATACCGATGGTAAAGCCCAACATCGCTTTGCCCACTTCGGCCCAGATCAACTTGTCGCCCTGCCAGATTTTGGCCGCGTGAATGGCTCCCTGGGCGTCCGCCAGGCCGGAGATGAGGGTTAGCCCAATAATCAGCAGGATCAGTTTTGTTTGCTCAAACGACATAAGCCTTGTCCTTTAAAGAGGCGAGGACGGGTGAGGCGAGGAGGCGAAGAAAAGAACGGGTCATCGCCTCTTCGCCTCCTCGTCTCTTCGCGTCACGCCCGTACCACCTCGTGGGCCTGGGTGGTTTCCGACCGCTCCGGCAGGAGACCCTGCGGGCGGAAGCGCAGCATCAGCAATAGGATCAGCCCAAAGATGATATAACGCACGTAGTTAAATTCCAATTCATAACCCAGGGCATTGAGTTGGATGGCGGCGATAGAGGTCAGGCGGTCCAAAATGGTGACAACCAGCGCCCCCAGCAGCGCCCCACGATTATTGCCCAGGCCGCCGAAGACCACCATCACCCAGACGTCGAGGGTCAAGGTGACGACGTAATCGTTGGCGCTGACAAAACCGAGATTGGTGGCAAACAGCACCCCGGCCACGGCCGCAATAGCCGAGCCAATGAACATGACCCCGCCGCGAATGACCGGCGCCCGCTTGCCCAGGCTGAGCGCCACCCGGTCATTTTCGCGGATGGCTTTGAGCAGGCGGCCATAAGGTGAGCGGATTAGCTTTTCGCAATAAAAATAAACTACTGCGGTGATAAGCAGGACCAGCCCGGCAAATAAGGCCGAGGACAGGGTGGGGTTATCCAGCCAGCCAAAGGGCTGGCCCACCCCGGCCACACCGTTGCTGGCGCAGATGATCGGCTCGTAGCCACGCACCACAATGCGGACAATCTCGCTGCCCACCAACAAAACCAGGGCCAGGTACCATTCTTCTTTCAAACGCAGGGCCGGGTACGAGGCCAGATAGCCAATCAGCCCGCCGATTACAGCAGTGATGAGTAGGGTAAGTCCAAAGTTGAGCCAGCCAATGCCCGGCTGTGTGTTCAGGATGTCGCTGCGCAGTTGCAGGGCTGCAGCCATCGTTTTGCCACAGGCGGGGATCGTTTCCTGGCCGGCCAGCAGCGGCAGCAGGCGGGTATAGGTGATCCCGGCGGTATAAGCGCCGATGGACACAAACAGGGCCTTGCCAAAATTGGGAATGCCGGCCACACCGTATTCCAGGTTAAGGCTGAGGGCCATCAGGGCCGATATGCCGAAAAACGTGGTTAGGGCGATGACGGTGGAAAGAAAATCAATGTTCATTAGATTAACATTAGGCTCAGAGAAATCTATTCTAAATCGCACCCTTCGATACGCTTTTCACTGCGTTCAAAGCTACTCAGGATGCGATCATAAGCTGAAAATCATCCTGACGCGCAGCGGGGCGTTAGCCCGTATCGAAGCTATGTCCTGAGCTTGTCGAAGGGGGTGATTTTCGAGCTAATTTAGAATTTAGGTTATTGGGAACTCGGCGCGCGGCCCAGTTCTCTGGAACTCTCTTTGATGTGTTTGGGGCCGCTCAGGTTCAGGCTCAGGCCGGTGAGTCCCTGCGGCCGCAGCAGCAACACCATGATGATGATAACAAACGGGATGGCCGGTTTAAAGCTAAAATCCAGGCCAAACCAACTGTTGAGCAACTGCATGAGTGTATTTTCGGACAGGGCGACGACATACGCGCCCAGCACGGTGCCGGTAAAACTGGTCATGCCGCCCAGCACCGTCGCCGCAAAAACAGACAGGATCGCCAGCCAGCCTAAGAGCGGGTTGAGCGAGGTATACAGCCCCCAAAAGGCCCCGGCCACGCCAGCCAGCCCGCCGACCAACACCCAGGTCAGGTCGTGGACTCGCTCGACCGGGATACCGAGCACGCGGGCCAGGGTAAAGTTGTCGGCCAGGGCGCGCATCTGGCGGCCCAGGGTGGTATAGTTGAGGATCAGGCTCAGGGCAACCATCAGCAGGATGGCCGTCGGCACGGCCCAGAAAAAGAGGTTGGTCAGGATGAGATTATGGCCGCGATACCACACTTGCAGCGGCGCCTGAATCTTTTTATCAAACAGGTCAAAGCGGTCGGCCAGGAGGAAGATGATATAGCGTAAAATCAAGCCGACCGCAAACGAGGCCAAAATCATGGTATAAGTGGAGGTGTTGATTTTGCTCAAGGGGCGATAAACCGTGCGATGGCAGGCCACGGCCATCAAGGCCGAGCCGATAAAGGCCAGAACCAGCATCAGGGGCAGGCTGTTCGTCAGCCACAGCGATGTTACTAAGGCAATATACCCGCCGAGGGTAATCAATTCGGAGTGAGCAAAATTGGGCAGCCGGATGACCGCCAAAGTTAGCGTCAGCCCCAGGGCCATCAGAGCGTACATGCTGCCGGCCTGGAGCGACCGGACCAGGGAGTCAATTAACAGTACGGTGGGCAAATTTACCTCAGCATCGGGGAGTTGGCCCTATTATACACTATTGGCGATGGCTCACAAGTGGCTTTGCCTTAAATGACACCGGGTTTTTGGGGTGAGATTGGCTGATAACTTGCTTAAGCCCCCCGACTATAGTAGACTATGCCCCCATCAATTACCCCTGGTCGGGGAAAAATAAAATATTTATCAAAAGGAGAGAGACATGAAAAGGAAGTTGTGGTTCTCTATCGGTTTGGTCCTGCTGATGCTGCTGGCAGGGGCTTATCAGGCTGCGCCGCTGCCGGTTGAGCAAACCCAGGCGGCGGTCCTCCAAACAACGCCCGAGGCGGGGGAAGTGGAAGAGATCACTTTGGGGGTGGTGCTGCCCTTTACCGGCTCGCTGGGCGAGTACGGTGTGGCCTTTGGCGAAGGGGTGGAATTGGCCGTCGAGCAGATGAACGCCCAGTTGGAAGCGGCCGGCCGGCCCATGCGCTTTGTCATCGCCAGCGCCGATACCGAAGGTACGCCCGACGGCGCGGCCAAAGCCATCCAGACGGTGGTGCAGACCAGCGGGGCGCAGGTGGTGGTTGGCCCGCTGGCGACGACGGAAGTTTTGGGGGCCAAGCAGTTTGCCGACAGCAATAAAATCACCATCATCGCCCCGGCGTCGAGTGGTTTGGCCGGCGCCATCCCCGATGATTACATCTTCCGGGTCATGCAGCCGCCCGACACGTTCCAGTCGCAGGCATTTGAGGGGGTAGCCATTGCCCGCGGCTACCAGAACATCGTCATTTTGCACATGGACGATCCCTTTGGCAACGGCCTGGCCGAAAGCTTTACCGAGCGCTTCCAGGCCGCCGGAGGGGGCGAAGTGGTGGCCGTCAAGTATGCGCCGGAACCGACCGATCTTTCCAGCGAAGTGACCAAAGTGAGTTCCGAGATTGCCACGCTCTCCAGCGGTGGTACGACCGCTTTCCTGTGCATCTGCTTCCTGGGCGACGCCCAGAAAGTGCTGCAGCAGGCGGTGGTAGACCCGGTGCTGGGCACAGTGGATTGGTTGGGCGCGGAAAACCTGCGCTCGCCTGAAATCCTGGCCGATCCCGATCAGGCGGCCTTCCTGGCCTCGGTCAAATTTACCTCGGTGTCGTCGGCCAATATTGCTAACCCTAACACCCAGCCCTTTATTGACGCCTACGCCGAGAAGTTTGGCGCGGAACCCGGCCCCTTTACCAACTACGCCTACGACGCGGCCAATATCGCCATGCTCTCGATCATTTTTGCCGGCAATAACGGCGAAGCGGTGCAGAAGGTTGTGCCCTTTGTGGCCAATCATTATATCGGCACCCAGGTGCAGACTTACCTGGACGAAAACGGCGATCAGGCCATTGCCGTGCTGACCGTCTATCAAGTGAATGAAGATGGGACCGATTTTATGGAAGTTGGGACCTATGATGGCTCTACCGGCGAGACGACTTTGAACGATCAGGCTTCGATACAGTAATTTGCAGAGGTAACAAAGCAGGAGGGCGGATAATCATCCGCCCTCCTTTTTGATTGGAGGCTAAAGCATAGCTTTGGCCCTTTTTATTTGGTTATTTACTAACCACAGGCTTGGCGCTGCCATTGGTTTGACCCCGCAGCATCAGCCCCAGCATCCCCTCGACCAATCCAGCCTGACCGCTGCCGTTGACGGCCACATCCGGCACCACCCGCACGTTGCGGTCGCCGACGATTTGCATGAGCTGCAAAGCGGTGTAACCCTGAGACCCCAGCGCCTGCACACCGGCTCGGTGCGCTTCGGCTTTGGCGTTGCCGATGGCCCGAATGGCTTCGGCTTCGCCCATGGCCTGGAGGCGGGTCGCTTCCGCCGCGCCGGTGGCCTGCTTGATTTGGGCGTTGGCCTGCATCTCGGCAATTTGCACCCCCTGCTCCGACTTGACCATGTCGTTCTGGATGTCGGCCATGGCCGTCTCGCGGACAAGCTGCTGCCGCTGCTGCTGCGCTTCCTGCTGGACCTCGTAGGTCTTGCGCTGCTCCTCGGCAATTTTGCGGTCGGTCTGGGTCTGCATCAGCTCGGCCGGCGGCAGGATGTCGCCGATAAGGGTGTCAATGGCCTGCACATCGTAGACCCGAATGGCGGCCCGGATGTGCTCGGTCGCTTCGGCCTGGCGCTCACTGCGGGCGCTCAGAAAGTCGAGCACGGTGTAAGCCTGGGCCGAGTTGATGCGGTACGTGCCGGCGGTCAACAAGCCAAGCTGCCGGCCTTTCTCGCCGCCGTTGACCAGGAATTGGCGGGCATCCTGAAAGTTGTCACACTCGACCACTTTGCCCAGGATGCGCTGTGGCGGAATAGGCGAGCCATCGGCGGCCACCACCAGCGCAATTTCGCCTTGAGGCACAACGGTGATGGGCGCTTTGACCACAGTGTACTGCCAGGGCCAGTAGCCAAAGTGCCAGCCGGGAGCCAGGGTGTCGGCCTGGTAGCCGGACTCGCCGTGCAGGGCAATCAATTGGCCGGGCGGCAGTCCTCGGCTGGAAAACTTTTTGACCACAATGCCGACCTGCCGCTCGTTAATGACCACAATGCCCAGAATCATGGTCAAGAACAGCCCGCCGAGAAGAAAAATGGCGGCTATAATCATCAACGTAGGTAACCATTGGAAAAACATCTGCGTACTCTCCTTGTGTATAAATAAGTAGACGGTAGTCAGTAGACGGCAGTCGGGGAAAATCCGGCTTAAGGTCTGCTGTTACTATCTATTGTAGGAGAGAGTCAGGCTCAATCGTTGTAGTGAGGCTACGAAAAGTTGTAGTTGAAAAGCGAAGTCTCAGTGGATCCAATTTTCGAGGAGTGCGGCACGCCCACGTGCCGCACGGAGCCGCACGTGGGCGTGCTGGCTCCTCAAATTTGGATCTACTGAGTCTAAAAGTTACTTTCCAAGAAAAAGAAACGCTAGTTTTTGTGGTGCGTGGTGCGTAGTACGTGGCAGGTTTACATTACGCACTACCCACCACGCACTACGCTCTTGAAGGTTAATAGTGGGTGACTACTCTTGTACCAATCGGGGCCCAGTTAAACAACCATTGCGCGGCATCGGTGGGCAGGTTGACGCAGCCGTGGCTCATCGGCTGGCCGAAATTGTTGTGCCAGTAGGTGCCATGTAGGCCGTAGTTGCCGTGGAAATACATCACATAAGGCACGGCCGGTAAAAAATATTCGTCGTCGCCCGCGCCGCCGGACATATCGGCTGACTCGTATTTGACGTAAATGGAAAAGTCGCCAACAACGGTGGGATATTGGGGCAGCCCGCTGGAAATGCGGGTGCGAAAAACCGGCGTTCGCCCCTCGTAAGCGGTCAGACCCTGCTGGGATAAATCCACATCAATCCAGCGCTCGCTGGCGGGATTGGGCCTGCCGGACCAGCCGGGGTAGGCGTAAGGTGGGGCTGGCTGGTAGAAGGCGGGAGGCTGCTCCGGGTAAGGAGTCCAGTTTTGAGTCTGCCAGCGAGGCGGAGCAGGCAAAGCGGGCTGGTTCAGGAACGAGGGGATAGGCGATGCCGGGATGACTAACTGCTGCCCGGCTCGGATCGGGGCATTGGGGGCGGCCAGCCAATTGGCGGCTTGTAAATCGGCCAGATTGATGCCGTAACGAGCGGCGATGCTGTAAAGCGTATCACCCGGCTGAACGGTATAGCTTCCTGGCGGGGCTATTCTCTCGGCAGGGGGTGGGGCAAAATTGACAAAACGAGGCTCAATCACCGGATTAGCCGGTCCGTTGAAAGTGGGTGGCTCAAGAAATGGTGACGAGGTGGGAATAATCAACTGCTGGCCGGCATAAACCCAATACCCCCTGCTTAATCCATTGGCTACAGCCAGGTCATTTACACTGAGACCGTAGCGGGCAGCAATGGTGAACAAGGTGTCGCCGGGCTGAACCACGTACGTTTCACCGTAGGCAAAAGCGGGCCGGCTGGCAAGACCCAGCAGAACAAAGGTGGCAATACAGGCAGCAATAAGCAGACGTTTCATTTCCCCTCCCGCGGAGATAGTAACCAGTAGTCAGTAATCAGTAATCAGTAGTCAGAATAATATTTTACCCGTGACGCTACCGCTTCGGTATGTGGTTCTGAAAAATCACTTGTCATAAGATTATTAGGTTTATGTCAAATTGTCAAGTGAAATGTGGGAAATCGGAATATTGACAAGCAACGCCAGGAAAGATACTATACCGTTTTTAATCTAACGAGTTTGCTAACGATGAAAACAATAAATTCATTCCTAAATTCAAGTTTAACTGATTATCTGGCGGATTTAGCCGCCCTGGTCAATCTCGATTGTGGGACCGAAAATAAAGCTGGAGTAGATCAGGTGGGGCGATGGATTGAGCGCCGCTGCCGGGCCTGGGATTGGGAGGTGCAGCGCTTTCCCTTAAGCGATTACGGCGACTGCTGGCTGGCTCGGCTGCGAGGGCGCGGCGCAGGCCGGATTATGCTCATTGGCCATCTCGATACGGTTTATCCCGACGGCACGGCGGCCAGCCGGCCTATGCGCTTTGCAGGTCCAAAGATTATGGGGCCGGGCGTTTGCGATATGAAAGGCGGCCTGCTGGTGGGTATGTATGCCATGCGCGCGCTGCAAACAGCCGGCTTTGATGATTTTTCCGAACTGGTCTTCTTTTTCAACAGCGAAGAAGAGTTAGGCTCGCCTGTATCACGGACCCTGTATACCCCGGTGGTCCAGCAGATGGACGCGGCGCTGGTGCTGGAGGCAGCCCGCATGAACGGCGATATTGTCAGCGCCCGTAAAGGGGCGGGCGTTTATACGGTGCGGGTGAAAGGCAAGGCTGCGCACGCGGGCGTCGAGCCGGAAAAGGGGGCCAATGCCGTTCTGGAGATGGCCCATCAGGTGATTGCCTTCCAGAAATTGAACGGTATTGCTCCGGGTGTGACGGTCAACACAGGAGTTATCAGCGGCGGCACCCAGCACAATGTAGTCCCGGAATATGCCGAATTGGAAGTAGATGTCCGGGCGGTTGACCTGGCCGGGGTGGCAGCTATTCGACACGCCATTGCCGGTTTGAACGGCCAGACTACGGTACCGGGTACCCAGGTACAAATCCAGGGCGGCTTTAGCTATTTTCCGATGGCGAAAACTCAGGCTACCGGCTTTTTGGTTAAACTTGCTCAGGAGGCTGCCCAGGAGTTGGGCTTTGAAGTCAAAGATGCGGTTACGGGCGGGGCGTCGGATGCGAATATGATTTCAGCATTGGATGTGCCCGTGCTCGATGGGCTGGGGCCAGTTGGCGGCCTGGATCACGGCCCGGATGAGTATATCGAACAGGCCAGTATTGTCCCCCGCACCGCACTGCTGGTGGGGCTGCTCCAGCGTATCCTGGCCCGCCGTGATGATTTGACCCGGCTGCGCCAGTCTGCCTGAAAATCTTCTCCAAAACAGGGTCAAGGCACTTTCACCAAGTTCATCTGAGCGAAGTGATGGTCAAAACTGAAAGCTTGCTGAATATTGCGCTGACGAGCCAGGATCAGGCAGGCACAATCGGTGTAACTCCACTCCTTATCGGTATAGTGGCTAAAAACTCGCCACGTCTCCTGTTCTTCCGCCGCTGAGAAAATCACCATCTCTACAAAGCGGCTGTTGCGCAGCCGTAGCCCCAATTGTAAGGCTACCTGCATCCCCAGCCGGGCTTTGACCAGGGTCATGGTTTCATCAAAAACATGGTTAGAGAGCAGCAAACTTCCAACCCCCGCCTGCGCTTTTAGAAAGTTTGCTGCCCGGCTGTGATGAGGGTCGTTACGGTCTACCAGGGCGTATAAACCACTGGTGTCAGCTATCACTGTCATTATTTTCAGCCACCTTTAACAGCGGACGATCCTGCCAGTCGGTGCGATAGAGAAACTTATCCAGGTTTTCGCTGGTGATGCCATCATGGGGGCCTTCGCCGAGGCCGATGATGCCCCACAAGGGATCATCGGCCCAGCCTTGAGTCTGGCGGCGCTCGATAGCTTCGGTGAGAAGCTGCCGCAGCAGGGCCGACATACTAAGAGCTTGTCGTTCTGCTTCTTGAGCCAGCCATTCATGCTGCCATTCTTCCAGAATAATTTGAGCGCGTTTCATAATTATACCCTGTAGTATGTATAGTAATTACACATCTAATATACACATACCCGATCGAAATGTCAAGAAGCGTGGAACAATTTTAAGGATTTGCCAGGTCTATTTTTGATCTATCGGGGGATAAAGCAGTGCGATAACACCTGCCCCTAGCAGCAGAACAACGATGACCACAGCGCCCCAGTTCATCCCGCGCCGGGAAATGATCCCGGTCACAGGGAGTCCATCGGGAGGAACAACCGCCATTGTTTCAGACAGGCTAGATGAGTGGGTTAGCAAAGCGGTTATGGCCTCGGCGGTACTGATATACCTTCCATCCAAAATGTCCCAGCTTTCGTTAATTCTCTTGCTGATTTCGGTAGGGACGGGAGTAGCCTTACTGGTAGTCATCGGCGTTTCACTTTCCTGTGCAGGTGTAGCGGCCAGATTGTCATTTGCTTCGACGGGGTTCACTGAGGGCGGCGCTTCGGCTATCGAAGTGCTGGCCTGGGGGGGAGTCATTACTGTTGGATTTAGTTCAAGTTCAGGAGTTGCTTCCTTGCCTTCATTGCTTGGGGAAGGGGTGAGGCTTGGTTGAGTGGGAGTAGGTCTAACCTGAGATTCTTGCTGGCCCTCAGTCGTGGAGGTAAGGTTATGACTGTTTGCTTCACTACCATTTTCGGCGGGAACAACCGGAGAAGGAGTCTCAGAGTAACCAGAGACCGGTAATGTAGGCTGAGTCCATTCATCTCCCTGAACCGGGGGGGGCGAAGGAGTAATGGTAAAGGTAGCGGCGATGGGTGTAGCAGCTTGTTCAGGGGGGGCAGGCGATGTTTCTAGCGCGGCTATGGTAGCAGGAGTAGATGGTTCTAGCAAGGCGGCCGCCCCGGCTGTAACTACCAGGAGAGTCAACAGCAGCACCAGTATCAAACGCTTTTTCTTTTTGATTTGCTCCTCTTGCCAGAGGTCATCTTCCATTTATGGGCCTCGTTGCGCCCAGTCGCGGGCCTGCTCGACCCAGGCCTCAATATTGACCCGCTGCCACTTCTTGATGTCGAGCATCCGCCGCACCTGGTCTGGGTCGGCGCTGGCCAGTTGTTTGTAAGTATTAATCCCCACATCGCGCAGTTTCCATTGGTAAACCGGACCTATCCCTTTGATGACGGTCAAATTGTCGGGATGGCTGCGCTGGTAGCTTTCAAACTCTTTCCGTATGGTCTCTATTTCAATATCGGTGGCGGTCAGTTGCCGGCGGATTTCGCGCAGTTCTTCGTCACGCTGGCGCAGAAAGTCGGTTAGCGCCTCCGCCGCAGTAGTGTGACTCTGTTCGCCTGGGTTGAGGCGATAGGTAACAGCAGTTCCGTCTGGTTCAGCCAACGGTAGCCGGTCGGGCATGGCTATCTGGATGACCGGGGGGCTGGCCGGGGCTGCCTCGCGCAGTTGCCGCTGCAACTCGCGGTTTTTGCGATAAGCTTCGTCAATCAACCACTCGCTGACAAAGCCCACAATTGCCCCGGCAATGAGTAACAGCAGGCCAATAAACAAGCCCGTGGAGACGCCGACGTTAAAAACGCCAATCATCCAGGCTACGACAAAACCAATTGCCAGACCCAATAACAGTAAAGCTAATGCAGGGAAAAGCGCCATAGCCAATTCCTTTTTATACGTTTCTATAGATGTTCAGAAAAACATTTTGAATCTGTAGGGGCGTACCCTTGCGGTCGCCCCTGGTGGGGCAGGCGCAAGGCCGTGCCCCTACCCAAAACATTATCTGAATATCTATAGCTTTATTACCATCATAACATAAAGTCGGGGATACTGCAACGGAGTGGATAAAATGAGCAAATGAAGATTTGACAAACATTTTTTTCTGTGTTAAATTGTGAACGTTCACATTGTGAACGTTCACAATATTTAATTTCTCCTTTTCTTCAATTCAATTTTGATAAAGTAGGATGACGCTGTGACCGGGTCGAAGAAGCGGGTCACAATTAAAGATGTTGCAGCTCAGGCCGGTGTTTCATACCAAACTGTCTCGCGGGTTATCAATAACCAGGCGAATGTGACTGAAAAAACTCGTCGCCAGGTGCAGCACGCGATTGAAACCCTCAATTTTCGCCCCAATCTGGCGGCCAGAAGTCTGGCTCGCCGCCGTTCCAATATCATTGGCCTCATTGTTCCTTATGATGCTGATTACCTCTTTAGAGACCCCAATTTGCTGGCCCAAATTAGCAGTATTGACGCCGAAGCTAACGCCCGCGGCTACAACTTGCTGCTGTCCACAGCCGCCGGTTCTGATAACGGTCTGGAAGCTTACGAGCGATTTGTGCGCAATCAGGTAGCGGATGGGGCGCTGGTGGTTGAAACGGCCGCCGGAGCAGCCGGTAATCAATTGCTCAATCACAATAACTATTTTTATGTAAGCCTGGGCTACGATCTGAGCCACACCCGCAAGTATTTTGTGCATGCCGATGACCGGCGCGGCGCGGGCGAAGCCACCCGGCACCTGCTCCAAAAAGGGCATCGCCGGATAGGCATTATCAATGGCCCCCCGATTGGCGCGGTCGGCGCAACTCAGGAACGGCTAACCGGCTACATGGAAGCTCTGGCCGAGGCCGGTATTATTTTTGATCCCTGTTTGATGGTTTATGGTGATTACACTCGGCCCAGTGGACAACGGGCTACAGAAAAGCTACTGGCTTTGTCTAACCCCCCTACGGCTATTTTTGCTTTTAACGACCGTATGGCCATGGGCGCTATCTGGAAGCTAAAATCGGCCGGTTTGCGCGTACCGGAGGATATAGCGGTGGTGGGCTTTGACGATATTCCTGCCGCTGCCGATTTTAGCCCGCCTTTAACAACCGTACGCCTTTCTGGGGTGCAAGTGGGCCGGGTAGCGGCGCAAATGCTTTTTAAGCTCATTGACGGCGAGCCGATTGAATCTCCTGAAGTTGTTTTGCCCGCCGAATTAATTGTGCGCCAGTCATCGTAAATTCGGAGTGCAAAAGCTTAGCTTTTGCACTCCGAAAAACCTATTTGTAAAGGGGGTGATGTTCAGCCGCCTGGAAGTAAACCAAAGGTAACAAACTGTCCTCCCAATAAAAAATTTTTCATAATGTCAAAGGAGTGAGAAAAATGAATAAGTTCTTCTTTAAAGCATTGGCGCTTTTGACCAGCGTCGTCGTCCTGGCCGTGATGGCTGCTTGCGGCGCAGCCCCTACCCCTGAAACCATCACCAAAGTAGAAACGGTGGTGGTGGAAAAAGAGGTGGAAAAAGAAGTCACCGTGGTTGAAACCGTTGAGGTGGTGCAAACCGTTGAGGTAATACAGACGGTTGAAGTTGAAAAAGAGGTCGAAAAAGAGGTGGTCAAGGCTGTTTCGCCTGTCCTCTACAATTCATACCAGAGCGACCCGGAGCCGCGCAAGTTCATCGAGTCGGTTGTGGCTGATTGGAACGCGCAGCACCCCGATGTGCCGGTGGATATGTCCATCATTGCCCACGAGGACTTCAAGCAAGCCTTGCGCGCTTACCTGACGGCTGACCCGGCCCCCGACGTGCTGGACTGGTTTGCCGGCAACCGCGCCCGCTTCTTCATTGACAAAGGGCTAATCTTGGATGTTTCCTCTATGTGGGAAGAGAACAAGTTTGACGATGCCTACGCCCCCGGCTTCCAAGCCCTGGCCACCTACAACGACAAGAAATATTTTGTGCCAACCTCCTATTATTGGTGGGCCATCTACTACCGGCCCTCCCTGTTTGAAGAAGCCGGCATCGCCCAACCGCCGGCAACTTGGGCTGAGCTGCTGGATGCTTGCGACAAGCTGAACGCCAACGGCGTCGCCCCAATTACCATTGGGGCGCGCTTCAAATGGCCGGCGGCGGCCTGGTTTGATTATTTGAACATGCGCGTCAATGGGCCTGAATTCCACATTGACCTGACCGACCTCAAAGTGCCCTACACTGACGAGCGGGTAAAGAAAGTTTTTGAGCACTGGGCAGAGTTGCTCGACCATAAATGTTTCATCGAAGACCCGGCTGCCTTCGACTGGCAGGAAGCGGTTGACCCGATGGTGCAGGGTGAGGCGGCCATGTATTTGATGGGCGCGTTCATTGTCGACTCTTACCCGGATGAGGCCGAAAACGACCTCGACTTTTTCCAATTCCCCATCATCAACCCGGATGTGCCTGTCGGCGAGGACGCTCCCACCGATGGTTTCTTTATGGCCGCTAACGCCAAAAATCCCGAGGCCGGCATGCAGTTCCTGGCTCACCTGGGGTCCAAGGAAATCCAGCAACGCCTCTTTGACGAACTCAAACGCCTGCCCACCCGCACCGATGTGGACATCTCCCAAGCCCCCGAAGCTACCCAAAAAGGGATCAAGCTGATCCAATCCGCCGACTTCATCGCCCAATTCTACGACCGCGATACCACCCCACCCATGGCCGAAGCGGGCATGGACGGCTTTATGCGCTTCTGGGATGACCCCTCCAGCATTGATCAAATTTTGGAAGATTTGGAAGCAGAGCGCCAGCGAATTTTAGAAGAAGGAACTGAGTAAATCAAGTCGCTTCGAAGCGTAGGAGCTCATAGGAACTCAGGGGAACTTATCTTTAGTTTCCCTGAGTTCCCTCAAATTCCTATGTCTTTATTGTTTCCTGGCCTTTGTCAAAGGAGGAGTAAGGCATGCAAACCACAGATAAACCTGCAATGGGGCAAGCGGGCCGTGTCAGGCCGTCAAGCGACACGATTACCAGACCTTTAATTCCCCCAAAGGCAATTCCTTACCTGTTCCTGCTTCCGGCCCTACTGTTATATCTGGTTTGGATTATTGGGCCAACCTTGTATACCGTGTACCTGAGTCTGACAGATTGGGATGGAATTTCAACCCCCAATTTTATTGGCTTGCAAAATTTTGTCCGGCTTTTTCAGCGCGACCGTACCTTCACCGAGGCCCTGACCAACAACCTGCGCTGGTTGGTGGTTTTTATCACTGTGCCGACCACCCTGGGCCTGGGCATGGCCCTCATCTTCAACACCGACATGCGCGGCGGCCGTTTTTACAAGGTCAGCATTTATGCCCCGCTGGTGCTGTCGCTGCCGGTGATTGGGTTGATTTGGGCCTGGCTTTATAACCCCCGCCTCGGCTTGATCAATGCTTTCCTCACCGGCGTCGGCGTGGAGGACCCACCGGGCTGGCTGGGCGACCGCGAATTGGCGATTTGGTGCGTCATCGCCGCTGCTGTCTGGCGGCAGGTAGGCTATGTGATGGTCCTCTACCTGGCCGGGTTGAAGAATATTGACCCCAGCTTAATTGACGCCGCCCTGGTGGATGGGGCCAACCGCTGGAATTTATTCCGCCACGTGGTTTTGCCCCTGCTGGCCCCGGTGACAACCATCATCGCCGTCATCTCCATCATTGACTCCCTGCGGGCCTTTGATCTGGTCTCGATCATGACTCGCGGCGGGCAGAGCACCCAGGTTTTGGCTAATTTCATGTACATGGAAGCCTTCAACAACTACCGCATGGGTTATGGCGCAGCCATTGCCGTAGTCTTGTTTGCCATCAGCCTGGTCTTCATCGGTTTTTACCTGTCACGGACGGTCAAAGATGAGCTGGAATATTAGAAGCGCACCACCAATAATGAAGTGTAGCAAGGTCACAGGGTTGCAGGGGTGCAAAGTAGCAGAGTCGCATAATCCCCTGCCTACCGTCTACCGTCTACTGTCTACTGTTTTCATTGGAGGCCATAATGAGTAGTTTTACTGAATCCAAATCGGTTACGGGCCTATCTCAAACCCAAAGCCGCTGGCTGGAGGCGCTGAAATATATCGGCTTAACCCTGCTGACCTTGCTGTGGCTGTTGCCCGTTATTGCCGCCTTGATTACTTCATTTCGGACCATGGACGACATCACCCTCAATGGCTTCTGGAGTCTGCCCAGCCAATTGGTGCTGGATAACTTTATCACTGCCTGGACAAATGCGCGGGTCTCCCGCTATTTATTGAACAGTTTTATCATCACCCTGCCGGCTCTGGTGGGCATGTTGTTCTTATCGTCGCTGTCGGCCTATGCTCTGGCTCGTTTTCGCTTTAGGGGCAATCTCTTTCTTTACTTCATGTATGTAGCCGGAACGATGCTGCCCTTTCAAATTCTGATGCTGCCGGTTTTCCGCCTGACCAATGCGCTCGGCCTGTTTGACACCTATGCCGGCCTGATCCTGATCCACACCGCCTTTCAGTTGGGTTTCTGCACCTTTGTGCTGCGTAATTTCATGCGCACCGTACCCCATGAGATTTTAGACGCCGCCCGTGTTGACGGTTGCAGCGAGTTTCGCATTTACTGGCAAATCATTCTCCCTTTGACTCTGCCCGCCCTGGCCGCGCTGGCGACGCTGGAATTTACCTGGGTCTTCAACGATTATCTGTGGGCCATCATCCTGCTCCGCTCCGACACCCTGCGCCCGGTCACTGCCGGTCTGGCCACTTTGCGCGGGCAGTTCAATACCGATTGGCCGGTCATCACCGCCGGCGCCTTGTTAGCCACCATACCCACCCTGATTGTGTTCGTTTTTCTGCAACGTTACTTTATTCAGGGTTTAACGCTCGGTTCAAGTAAATAAATGATGCGTGATACGTAATCCTCACGCATCACGCATCACTTGTCTTAAATTCTCACATGCGCAGAAAGAATATTTTCAATGAACAACCTCTCTCTCCCAGATTGGGAAAACCCGCAGGTGGTCGGCATCAACAAGTTACCGGCCCACGCCACCCTGATTCCCTACCCCGATGAAACTAGCGCCCTAACCTGCCGCCGCGACGAGTCGCCCTACTTTTTGCTGCTCAACGGGCAGTGGAAATTTCAACTCGTCGCCAAGCCTGCCGCCGCCCCTGACGGCTTTTATCAGCCCGATTTTGACGTTACCGCCTGGGCCGAGCTGACCGTGCCCGGCCACTGGATGATGCAGGGCTACGATAAACCCATCTACACCAACGTCAAAATGCCCTTCCCGGCCAACCCCCCGCATGTCCCCGCCGACAACCCCACCGGCCTTTACCGCCACACCTTCACCCTACCCGCTGGTTGGCAAGGGCGGCAGGTCTTCATCTGTTTCGACGGCGTTGAGTCGGCCTTTTACCTGTGGCTCAACGGGCAGCCCATCGGCTTTAGCAAAGGTTCGCGCATGCCCGCTGAATTTGACCTGACCCCTTACCTGCAACCCGGCTCCAACACCCTGGCGGTCATGGTCATCCGCTGGTCCGACGCCAGTTATATCGAAGACCAGGATTACTGGCGGCTGGCCGGCATCTTCCGCGATGTTTACCTGTACGCCACGCCCAAAGTTCATATTTTCGACTTCTTTGCCCGCACCGAGTTGACCCCCGATTTCCAGGCTGCCACCCTCAAAGTTCAGGCTACGGTCAACTTCTACGAGCGGGAAGCGCCTACCGTTTACCGGGGCAAATCGAGCGCCTTTGACCCCGCTCCCGCCGATTATTGGGTAGATATGCAGCTCTACGACGCCGAAGGTCGAGCCGTTTTTGACCAACCCATCTCCCGGCCGGTCATTGTATCCGATTGGAACCCCACCCGAGTCAATCTGGTTCAGACGGTCGCTCAGCCCCAGCTCTGGTCGGCGGAAAATCCCTATCTCTACACCCTGGTCCTCTCGCTCAAAAATGCCGCCGGTGAAACCATCGAGGCCGAAAGCTGCAAAATCGGCTTCCGCCAGGTCGAAATCAAAGGCCGCGAAATTTTAATCAACGGCCAGCCGGTGCTGCTCAAAGGCGTCAATCGTCACGACTTTCACGACCGGCTGGGCCGCGCCGTGCCCGCAGAAACCCTACTGACCGACATCAAGCTGATGAAACAGTTCAATCTCAATGCCGTCCGCACCAGCCACTACCCCAACGATACCCGCTGGTACGATCTGTGCGACCAATACGGCCTGTACGTGATTGACGAAGCCGACCTGGAATGTCACGCCCTTTACAACAAACTCGCCCACGACCCGCAGTGGACCTATGCCTTTATGGACCGCGGTCAGCGCCTAGTCGAGCGGGACAAAAACCACCCCTGTGTCATCTTTTGGTCGCTGGGCAATGAGAGCGGCTACGGCCCTAACCACGACGCTATGGCCGGCTGGATTCGCGGCTATGACCCCAGCCGCCCTCTGCATTACGAGGGCGCTATCTCCCAATACTCGGCCCTCTTGAACGCTACCGAAATGCCCGTTCAGGCCGATGAGCATATCCCCGGCCAGGAGCAAGAAACGGGCCGGCGGCTCGGCTGGCGGCAGGGCTTCCTGGCCACCGATGTTGTTTCCCCGATGTACCCCTCCGTTGACCACATCATCGCCTACGCCCAGGACCCGGCCAACACTCGCCCCCTGATTATGTGCGAGTATGCCCACTCGATGGGCAACAGCACCGGCAACCTCAAAGAATATTGGGAGGCCATCGAAACCTACCCCGGCTTGCAAGGCGGCTTCATCTGGGATTGGGTGGATCAGGGTATCCGTCAAGTTGACAGCCAGAACCGCGAATACTGGGCCTATGGCGGCGACTTTGGCGACGAAATCAACGACGGCAACTTCTGTCTCAACGGCCTGGTTGGGCCTGACCGCACCCCCCATCCGGCCTTGTATGAGTATAAAAAAGTGTTGCAGCCGATTGGCGTCAAGGCGATTGATCTGACCGCCGGCCTGATCGAAATTACCAACAAGCAATACTTCACCGATTTGAGCAGCTTCAAGGGAACCTGGGAAGTGGCGGTTGATGGTGAAACCGTGCAACAGGGCGACCTGCCCGTTCTGAATATTCCTCCCCAGAGCAGCCAGCAGGTCAAACTAACCCTGTCACAGCCGAACCTGCCGCCGGGCGCAGAGTGTTTTCTGACCGTTCGCTTCTTCCTGGCCGCAGCTACCCTCTGGGCCGATAAAGGCCACGAAGTCGCCTGGGAGCAGTTCAAGCTGCCGTTCGCCGCACCGTTGCCGCTGAAACTTACCCCGGAACAAATGCCCGCTTTGACGCTCACCCAAAGCGGTGAACGAGCCAGCATCAGCGGTCCGGATTTTGAGCTGGTGTTTGATCGGGGGGCGGGACGTATCGCCAGCTTCACCTACCAGGACCAACCTCTTCTGGTCGAAGGACCGAGGCTCAACCTCTGGCGAGCCGCCACCGACAACGATGGCTTCAAACTATGGCCCGACCGCCAGGACAAAATGCTGTACCAATGGCTGCAAGCCGGGCTGGATCGGCTGGCCTTCCAACCTGAGCGCATCGCCATCGAGCAGCCGCAGCCCCAGGTTGTCCGCCTGACCGCCTGGCTGATTGGTCAGGCCCCCGGCTGCCCCGACGAAGTCACCCATCAACAAACCATCACCGTTTATGGCAGCGGCGATGTAGTCATAGAAAATACGGTTGAGGCCAATCTCAAACTGACTACCCTGCCGCGAGTGGGTCTGACCATGCAACTGCCCGCCGGTTTTGAAAGTTTCACCTGGTTCGGGCGCGGTCCCCATGAAAATTACATTGACCGCGACACCAGCGCAGTAGTAGGTTTGTACCACAGCACCGTAGCTGAACAGTACGTGCCCTATGTCATGCCCCAGGAAAACGGCAACAAAACCGAGGTCCGCTGGCTAACCCTGACCAACCAGGCCGGCGTCGGGCTGCTGGCCAGTGGTGTGACTCCGCTGGAAGCCAGCGCCAGCCATTACACCGCCAACGATCTTTACCAGGCGTTCCATCTTAACGAGCTGACCCCTCGCCCTGAGGTCATCCTCAACCTGGATTATCGCCAGTGCGGCCTGGGCGGGGCCAGTTGCGGGCCGGGCGTATTGCCCCAATACCTGGTGCAGCCCGGCAGCTACCATTTCACCCTGCGGCTGCGCCCGTTTGTTGCCAGAGGAGAAAATCCGGCTAAACTTAGCCGCCAAAGCTGGTGAAGTTGTTGCCACATTGCCTCCGACGGGGTTAGTAACACAATATCTTGGACCAGACCCGGTCTCCCGTCCCCGGTCTTCGGTCAAATCTATGGGAGAGTCTTGCCTCTATGCCAACCAAACCCTTCCTCCTCGGCCTTGACCAGGGCACCAGCGGTAGCCGCGCCTTAATTCTGGATGAAGCCGGCCAGGTGCGCGGCTACGGTTATCGTCCCCTGGCCCGGCTCTATCCCCAAGCTGGCTGGGTGGAGCAGGACCCGGATGTAGTCGTCGCCGGCGTCGCCGAGGTCATCACCGAAGCTCTGGACAGCGCCGGCTGCCGGCCCGATCAGCTTGCCGCCTGTGGTATCGCCTGCCAACGCAACACCGATTTCATCTGGGATGATCGCACCCGCCGGCCCATTGCCAACGCTATCGTCTGGCAAGATTTGCGCACCCTGCCCCTCATCACCGAACTGGCCGCATGGCCGCAGGCCGACCAGCGCCGCCGCCGCCTGGGTACTTTTCCCGGCCCCTACAGCTCCTCGATGCACCTGGCCTGGCGCATGCGTTATGATCCGGTGGTCGCTGCGGCCGCTCGCCTGGAACATACCCGCATCGGTTTCTCCGCGGCCTGGCTGCTGGCGGCGATGGGCCAGCCCGCCGGTCACTTTATGGATTACTCTTTGGTTCAGGCTATGGGCTTGTATGACTTCCGGGCTGAACGTTACTGGGATGAGTGGCTGGATAGACTGGGCATCCCCCTTGCTCCTCTCCCCCAAGCTGTCCCCACGGCGCACAACTTTGGTGAATTGCGCCTCGCTGACTCCACTGTTCCGGTTTTGACCATGATTGGTGATCAGCAGGCGGCCCTTTTTGGCTACGACTGCCGCCGCCCCGGCGACGCCGAATGTACCCTCGGCACCGCCTCGTTTGTCAATGTCTGCCTGGGCAGTCACGCCCCTGACTCCGATGTGGTTAATACTTACTTCGCGTGGTCACTGGGGGAGACCGGAGACCGGAGACCGGAGACCGGGAATCTCCAATCTCCAATACCACAAGGGCACAATGTCTCCAATCTCCAATCCAAAGTCGTCCACACTTACTGTCTGGAGGCCGAAACCGCCGCTACCGGTTCGGCGATTCGTTGGATGCATGAGCACGCTCGCTTGATAGATCATCACACCGAAGTCGGGCCGCTGGCGGCTTCTGTGCCGGATTCGGCGGGGGTGGTCTTTGTCCCGGCGTTTACCGGCCTCTTTGTGCCCTACAACGATACCACTGCGCGCGGCACAATTCTGGGGATGACTCTGGGCACCACCCGCGCTCATATCGTCCGCGCCTTTGTCGAGGCTCTGGCTTTTCAAGTGCGGGGGATTTTGGAGGCCATCAAAAGCGAAACCGGCCTGCGTGTCGAGCAGTTAAAACTGGGCGGCGGCGTGGCGGCCAGCAACGAAATTTGCCAGATCATGGCCGACCAGTTGGGTATCCCTCTCATCCGGCCCACCTTCACCGAAACAACGGCCCGCGCCGCAGCTCTGCTGGCCGGCCTGTCTGCTGGGGTCTGGCCTACCCTGTCCGACCTGCCGCCCATCCCCGGCGACTACAGCACCTTTGAGCCGCGCCTCTCCACCGACCAGCGCGATGCTGCCTACGCTCACTGGCAGCGCGCCGTCGAGCGGGCCAGGGGGTGGAGCGAGGGGTGATGGTTTAAAAAGCTTTATCAGGGAGATCTTTTTCCCTATATACATTGCCAAGGTAACTGCTCAGCCATGTCACCCTTCGACATGCTCAGGACAGGTTTCGACCGCAGGGAGAAATCTCCTACGTTTTGTGTTCTGGGGATTTCTCGCTCCTCGCGCCGCTCGAAATGACATAATTTGTACGGCTTGTTCCAAAGCGCCAATTCAGCAAATCACAATTTTAGAGGACGCGAAGCGGGGGGGCCAAAGTTCAGCTCTCTGGACCCCAACAAAGTTACCCCACCTCCGGCCCTGGCTGCGACAGCAGCCGGACAATCGGCCGCAGTTCCATCCACCACTGCTCCTTGGGCCGGCGGTGAACGGTGTCGAGCAGGCGCGGCAGGTCTTCCAGGCTGAAAAACTTCACCTGCCCGGCTTGCAAGCCGATGAATGACGCCGCCGGAGTTGTCTCCTCGGCCTGTTCGATGAGATATTCGATACACCGGGTCGCCAGACGGGTGGCTTGAATCCGGTCAAATGGCGAGGGGTCGCCGCCCTGCTGCAGGTGGCCCAGGATGGCCTGGCGCACGTCAAACAACTCTTTGCTTTCCTCTTCAAACAGCGAGCACAGGAAGCCGGTGGTATAAAGGGGGTTGGCGTACTCGTTGCGGATCAGCAAGGCCAGCCGCCGGCCCCGTTCAAACCCCGCCACCAGCCGGGTCAAATCAGCTTGCAGATCGGCCAGGCTGATACCCTCTTCATTCAGATAAACCCGCTCCGCGCCGGTGGCCATGCCGCTCATCAGGGCCAGGTAGCCGCAGTAGCGGCCCATCACTTCCACCACAAAACAGCGCTGCGAAGCCACCGCCGACTGCTTGATTTTGTCAATCGCTTCGACAATATTATTCAAGGCCGTGTCCGCGCCGATGCTCAACTCCGAGCCGGGTAAATCGTTGTCAATCGAGGCCGGCAGGCAGACCATAGGAATATTAAAAGCCGGAAAGTTGACCCGTCGGTTAAAAAGCTCGTGGGCCGATTGATAGCCGGTCCAACCGCCGATCATCAGCAGCCCGTCAATCTTGTGGGTTTCGATGCTGCGGGCAATGGCGTAAAAGTCGCTTCCCTCCGGCACAAAGCGGTTGGTGCCCAATTCAGCCCCGCCGCGCGTGGCCCAGCCGTTGACGCTCATCCAGTCCAACTCTTTAATATCGCCGGCAATCAGCCCCTTGAATCCGTGTTGGACGCCCAACATCTGGTGGCCGTGATCCAGCCCCAACCGGACAGCCACTCGAACTGCCGGGTTCATCCCCGGCGCCGGCCCACCGGAATGGATCACTGCCAGGCGAAGCCGTTTGTGGCCGGGTTTGGGGGGATGCGGCGCTGCCCGGATCATGGTCCGTAAGGTGCGAAAAGCATCCTGAAAGCTGCTGCCGCGCAGCGCCATCGCCGTTTCGTAATCGTTGGCTGTAATGGCCTCGTTGACCGCCTGGGTTTGGCGCACGGCATCCATCAGCGGTGAGTGGACAATGCGATTGCCGCGAATCCCGATCAATTGTGGCTCTGTGTCCGCCTGCACCGTTAACAGTGTGTCCACGGCAGCATAACCCATCATCGTGCTCAGGTTGCGATCAAAAGCGCTGGGCGCGCCGCCGCGCTGGACGTGTCCCAAAATAGTCACACGGGCATCCTCGCCCAATTTTTCCTCCAAAACCATTTGGACATACTGGCTGCTGATGGGCCGGCCCTTCCGGTCTTGCGCTCCTTCAGCCACAATAACGATGCTGTCGCGCCGGCCGCCTATGTCGCGTCCGGCCTTGAGCACTGCGCACATTTTATCTTCCCAGTTATCTACATCGGGCGGGCTTTCCGGGATCAACACCCAATCAGCCCCGCCGGCGATAGCTCCCATCAGGGCCAGGTAGCCGCACCTACGCCCCATCACCTCCACCACGAACGTCCGTTGGTGACTGGCGGCAGTGCTACTCAGGGCGTCAAGCGCCTCGGTGATGCGGTGTAACGAGGTGTCAGCGCCAATGGTCATATCTGTGCCGAACATATCATTGTCAATCGAGCCAACCAGGCCGACAATGGCCAGGCTGGGGTGCTGGTCGGCCACTTTTTGGGTAATTTCGCCCAGCGTAACCATTTCCGCCAGCAGCCCCGGCCACTCCCGCCGAAAGGTATCAGCCCCGGTCAGGCTGCCATCCCCGCCGACCACTACCAGCCCGTCAATTTTGCGTTTGAGCAGATTACGGGCCGCCTGCCGCCGCCCTTCGCGGGTACGGAAAGCAGCGCAGCGAGCCGTGCCAATAACTGTGCCGCCTTGCTGCAAAATGCTGCCCACCGAGTCCCAGTTCATGGGGACGATTTGATTGCCGCCGTCTACCATCCCCTGATACCCTTCTCGGATGGCGTAAACTTCTACACCGCGCGCCAGTGCGGTGCGAACCACGGCCCGCACGGCCGCATTCATGCCAGGGGCATCGCCGCCGCTGGTCAACACACCAATAGATTTTTTGGATTGCGCAGCCATTGTGATTGCTCCTTTACCTATGCTGGTAAAAAAAGACCGCCGACCGCCGATAGAGGCTGCGGTCAGCCGTCGGTGATCAGCGGTCGTATGGATTTAGCCATAAAAATGTCGGGTTTGCCCCAGCCGTTGGCATCGGGCATTACCCCGACAATGACAAAGCCGAGCTTTTGGTAAAATTCGTAGGGATGGCCGCCTGGATTTTTAATTTGGGCCACATGCTCCCACACATTAGGATAGAGATTGACGCCGGCCAGGGTGGTCATACCGGTTTCATCATCTGTGCCCAGCCATAGGGTCAATGCGCCCTGTTCCCGCACCTGCGCTTCCAGATCGGTCACCAACGCCCGCCCGATACCCTGGCGCTGGCAATCGGGCCGCACCACCAGCGGATGCAGTTCCCACACATGCCCGTCATACTGGCGAATGCCGCCCACCCACCCGAGCGCCGTCCCGGCCTCATCCACCGCCACCCGGCTGAGCCTATCCCGGCCAAATGACTCTCGCACTTCCTCTAAAGCCGACTCCATATCCGGCCACGCCTCGGGAGCCATCTCTTTGAAAGCCGCCAGCAGCATCGCCGCCACCTGTTGAATAAGCTCCTCATCCTCAGCCCGCAAATCTCTAATTTCCACCTTTACAACCCTCCATCCTCCACCATCTTCCACCCTCTATCCTCTATCTTCTATCTTCTATCTTCTATCCTCTATCTTCCATCTTCTATCCACGATCCTCTGCCCTTGCCGTTCCACCGCCGCCCGAATAGTCTGAAAATGAATATCCACAATATCCTCAATCTGTGGCGCGTAGCCGCCGGACATGGTGATAGCCAGGGGCAGACCTGCCGCCTGGCAGTAATCAAACACCAGCCGGTCCCGTTCGGCCAGGCCCGCTTTGGTCAGGGCCAGGCGGCCCAGCCGGTCGCCCACAAAGGGATCGGCCCCGGCCAGATAAATCGCCAGATCGGCCTGGGCCAGGGCCAACGCCTGTTTCAACCCTTTCTCCAACGCGGCCAGATACGCGGCGTCGGCGGCGCCATCTTCAAGCTCAACATCCAGGTCGCTGCGCTCTTTGTGAAAAGGAAAGTTTTTTGCGCCGTGAATGGAGAAAGTGAAGATAGTTGGGTCATCGGCCAGGATCGAGGCGGTGCCGTTGCCTTGATGCACGTCACAATCAATGATGATGACGCGCTGCGCCCGGCCTTCGGCCTGCATGGCCCGTGCAGCAATGGCGCTGTCGTTAAAAACGCAAAAACCCTGGCCCATGTCATGGAAAGCGTGATGCGTGCCTCCGGCCAGATTGGCCGCAAAGCCATCTTCCAGCGCGGCCCGGCAGGCGGCGATGGTGGCCCCGGCAGAGCGGCGGGAGCGCTCGACCATCTCCGGCGACCAGGGAAAGCCAATCCGCCGGATTTCCTGGGGAGTCAACAGGCCGTGCTGCACCCGGCGCAGGTAGTCCGAGTCGTGGGCGCGGATGATTTCGGCATCGCTGGCGGCGGGAGGGACGCGCATATTTTCCGGGGCAATCAGGCCAGATTCGACCACGCGCTGCCGTAACAAGGCATATTTTTGCATGGGGAAACGATGCTCTGGCGGCAGTGGCAGAACAAAGTGGTCGGTATAAAAGATTTTCAAGAAAGTTATCCTGGCGCTGCTGGCTGGCGATTTGTTCGCGCCGCGCGCGCGGCGACAACCACCAACGTGATAAAGGTGAGCGGGATGATAAAGTAAACCATAGCGGCGGTAAAGGCAGGCAAAATGGTGTTGTTGGTTGCCTTTAATATGAGGTAGAGGGTGTAGGCCAGGTAATAGCCAAAGAGTAGACCCCCTTCCCAGCGGGCTATCTTGTGACCACTAAAGAAAATAGGCAAACATGCCACCGCCGTAGCAATCATAACCGGAATATCAAAATGGAGCGCCGTTTCCGGCACATTGACCCCACCGGGCGTAACCAGGCTGGTCAGACCCAGCACCGATAGAATATTAAAGATATTACTGCCAATGACATTGCCGACGGCAATATCCCGCTCTCCTTTCAGGCTGGCCATCACCGAGGCCGCTACTTCGGGCAGCGAGGTGCCAACGGCGATAATCGTCAAGCCAATAAGCAGTTCACTCACGCCCAAAGTTCTGGCCAGGGCAATAGCCCCCTCAACCAGCCAGTTGGAGCCGAGAGTGAGCAAAATCAGGCCAGCTATCACCAACCCAACATACAATAGTAACTGCCGGGGTGATTGACTCGGTTCAGAACCATACTCCTGGGTATATTCCTGTTTGACCTGGCGGCTTTCCCGGCGGCTTTGCCTGATTGACCAGACGGTATAGATAATGATTCCCGTAAACAGGATAGCGCCATCAAAGCGGCCGATGAAACCATCCAGCCCCATGAGCAGCATTAAAAAGGAGAGGCCAATCATTAGCGGCACATCCAGCCAGATCAACTTCTGTAATACAACTAGCGGCGTAATCAAGGCTGAAAGACCGAGGATAAGCAGAACATTGCAGATGTTGCTGCCAACGACGTTACCCAGAGCAATATCGCCCTGGCCGGCCCAGGCCGATTGGATGGTTACGGCCAGCTCCGGCGAACTGGTGCCAAAGGCAACAACGGTTAGCCCAATAACCAGGGGTGAGATACCCAACGCTGCGGCTAGACGAGTAGCGCCGCGCAGCAGTATTTCGGCGCCGCCAATAAGCAAAACCAGACCGGCGATGAATAATAACAGAGTGAAGGTGTCCATAAGGGTTTCCTGAAGTTAATTTGCTAATCTGTTTGCTGATTTAATTTAGTTGCATTATGCCACAAGATGCAGGGCTGCACAAAGTTATTGGCGGGGGCATTGGGAAAGTGTATAATTCTGAGCAGCAAGGAGATTGACCAACATGAAACTCTTTCTCATTCGACACGCCCAATCGTTTAACAACGCCCTGCCGCCGGAGCGCGAGCATTTTGAGCGGGTGAGTGATCCGCCGCTGACGGAACTGGGCCATCGCCAGGCCCGGCTGTTGGCCGAACACCTGGCGAGCGGCAAAAACCCCGAACTATCTCATTGGACTTCGGTGGAAGCAACGGCCAGCCAGCGGCGGCGCGGTTACAACATCACCAAACTCTATTGCAGCGCCATGCATCGCGCCTTGCAAACCGCGCTGCCGGTGAGCCAGGCTTTGGGACTGACGCCCGAAATTTGGTTGGATATTCACGAACACGGCGGCATTTATTTGGAGGAAGGCGAAAATAGAGAGCCGGTGGGCTACCCCGGCAAAACTCGCTCAGAAATTGCCGCCGAGTTTCCCGGCTATATCATGCCGGAACTTGTTACCGAGGAAGGCTGGTGGACCGGCGGCTGCGAGGATTGGCCGGGCTGCCACAGCCGGGCCATCAGGGTCGCTACGGCCTTGCGTGCTCAGGCAGCCAGCGAGGAACGTATTGCTCTGGTTTCGCACGGGGGCTTTATTGACGCTTTGATTAAAGCCTTGCTTTACCAGTCGCCCAGCCCGCACGTTTTTTACTACAAATTTAATACGGCCATCTCCCGCATTGATTTCCGCGAGGATGGTCGGATTGATTTTCGCTATTGGAACTGGGTCGAACACTTGCCGCAGGAACTAATTACCTGATTGGAGCGCAAAAGCTTGGCTTTTGCGCTCCCAGAAAGTTATGCTCACAGGAGTAGGGCCATGAGCAAATCATCGAGATATTCGCCGTTTTGGTAAATGGCCCGCCGCCGCTGCCCTTCGATCTCAAAGCCAAACTTGCCATAAAGGGCAATGGCGGCCTGATTGCGAGCATAAACGTAAAGCTCAAGCCGGTTCACCACCCCGGTTTGCCTGGCCCAGGCAATTGCCTGGCTCATGAGGGCGCTGCCGACCCCCTGGCCGCGCCACGCTTGACTGACCGACAGGCCCAGCACGGCGGTATGGCGGGTT
This sequence comes from Anaerolineales bacterium, assembly GCA_015075405.1. GTDB lineage: Bacteria > Chloroflexota > Anaerolineae > 4572-78 > J111 > DSQQ01. Next base: position 1,093,792 of record JABTUK010000004.1, on the reverse strand, counting down.
GCCTGGCGCGTCCCGCCCTTGAGGTTTAATGCTCCGATGATTTCCCCGTCAACCTCGGCCACCAGAAAAATCGAATTAACAGCGGCGGCGTAATCGGCCAGAACCTGGCGTTCTTCCTCCAGGGTCAGGTTGAATTCGCCGGGGGCCAGGGGAATGTTCATATCCGGCTCGGCAATGAGCCGCCGGAGGTTGGCCAGGAGTTGTTCAGCGTCCTCCGGCCGGGCTTCGCGGATAAGGGGCAGTTTCATTTAATCGGCCGCAATCAAATACACCCCGGAGACCAACAACCCCAGCCCCAGCCAGCCTTGCCAACTGTGGCGTTCGCCCAGAAAAAAGATACTCAGGACAAAGATGAAGGCCACACTCAGGCGGTCGAGCGCCGAAATCTTGCTGGCGACGCCCAATTGCAGCGCGGCAAAATAGGCCAGCCAGGAGATAGCCCCAGATAAACCGGCCAGGCCGATGAAGACCCAGGCCCGCGTATCCATGTTGCTGCCGCCCTGCCACAATGTTTGTAACTGCCCGCTAAACAACGAAACGATAACCAGGGTCAGCATCATAATAATCGAGCGCAAGGTTGTGGCCAGGGTAGGGTTAACCTTTTCCAGCCCAATGCTGCCGAAGAGGGTTACACCTGCCGCACTGAGCGCGGCAATCAGGCCCAATCCCACCCAGCCGTAATCTTTCATCAAGGTTTCCATAGCGTCCCCGAAGTAATTGTGAATGGTGAATGAGCGAATGGCGAAATATCTATTCGCTCATTCGCCATTCGCCTATTCACCCTCAGCCAGCCAGGCCATCGTCTTGCTCGCCAGCCGGTCGAGAGCCTGGACTGAGAGTTCCAGATGTTCTTCTTGGGTGTCTTCAACTTTGGTGTGCGACAAGCCGCGCAGGCTTTGCGCAAAAAGCATGATCGTCGGCACTCCGGCGCGAGCCACTTCGGCGGCGTCGTGCAGCGGGCCACTGGGCAGCCGGTGGGATACGCCGCAGGTTTCACGGATGGCCTCGTCGGCAAATTCGATAAGTTGCGGATGGAACAGAATCGGTTCGATTTGCCACAGCCGTTCCCATTCCACCGAAATGTTTTCCTCTGCGGCAAAGCGTTGGCTGGCCGCCTTGGCTTCGTCCAGCATCGAGGCCAACTTGGTCGCATCCAGGTGGCGCTGGTCGAGCAACTGCTCCGCCGTCTCGACAACGGAAGTGACAATCCCCGGCTTGCAAACCACCCCACCGGAGGTGCAAACCGCGCCGTCGCCAATGCGTTGAGCAATGGGCCTAATTTCCAGGGCCAGCTTGGCTGCTCCGGCCAGGGCATCGCGGCGTTTGTCCATGGGGGTTGAACCGGCATGGGCTGCCTGCCCCCGCCAGGTGATGCGATGCCGCTCCACTCCAAACGTGCCAAGGACCACGCCCAAAGGCAAATTGAGACTTTCCAGCACCGGCCCCTGCTCGATATGCAGTTCCAGGTAGGCGGCGGCATTGGCCAGTTGCTTGCCCGCTTCTCTGGCCCGGTCGAGGTCCACACCGTGTTGAGCCAGAGCGTCGGGCCATTTGATGCCGTCGCGGTCGGTCAGGCCGCGCACTTCGTCGGGATTAAGTGTGCCGGAAGCGGCGCTGGAACCGAAGAGGCTGCGTCCAAAACGGGCCCCCTCTTCGTCGGCCCAATCCACCAGCCGCACTGTGACCGGTGGTGTGCCTTCGCTGGCGATGCGGCGCAGCACTTCCAGCCCGGCCAGCACATTCAAACAGCCGTCGAGCCAGCCCCCGTTGGGCACTGAGTCAATATGCCCACCGATAAGCATAGCTTTGTCGGACTTTCCTTTCAGGGTAGCCCACTGGTTGCCGGCCTCGTCTATGGTTATCTCAACCGGCAGTTCGGCCAGCTTGTCGCGCATCCAGGCCCGCGCTTTGGCCCAGGTATCGGTCCAGCAGACCCGCTGCGCGCCATTTTCGTCGCCGGTCAAGGCGCGCAGTTCTTTTAATTCATTGACCGTGCGTTTGGGTTGAAGAGTCATAGTTTATACCTCCCAAGGTTAGTTATAAAGACCCTCAAAGTCCCGCGCAGCAGACCTTGCGGGTTCTGGAGTTGTGGAAAAATTTGTGGGGCGCCAACTATAACAGATCAGAGATAATGTGGCAAGCTTTTTTACCAAAAAGCTATTTGGGTAACACTTCACAATTTGCTCATTGTGTACTATAATCCGCCCGTTAGCCCAAACTAAAAATAGAAGGGGTACATTTATGGAATTGGATGCAAAAAAGAAACAGGTGTTAGCCCTGGGTGCGCTCATCGGCGCGATTTTGGGCGCTGGCGCCGCCTATTTATTGGTTACAGCTCCGGCCAACGTGACCGAGGATGAAGAAATCAAACCCATCACCGCCACCGAAATTATCGGTCTGACCAGTCTGGCCGCTTCGCTCATCCGCCGGCTGGATGATTTTAGGCGCAGAACGTAACAGGTAGCAGAGTCGCAGGGTAGCAAGTAGCAGGGTAGCAGCTTTGCAACCTTGCTACCCTGCTACCTTGCTACCCTGTTTCACCCTTACTTAAAATCCATATAACTTACCTGGAGAAATCATGGCAAAAGATAAAGATAAAAAGAAAAAAGATCACACTCTCAACCTGGATGCGCCTGCTGGCAAAGCTGACCGGCCCCGGGTGAAAAAAGTGGTGCTGGCCTACTCTGGCGGGCTGGATACCAGCGTGATTGTGCCCTGGCTGCGTAACAATTACGGCTGCGAGGTGATTTGCATGTGCGCCAACCTGGGGCAGGAGGAGGAATTGGACGGCCTGGAAGCCAAAGCGTTAGCCTCTGGGGCCAGCAAATGTTACGTCGAAGATTTGCGCGAGGAATTTATTGCCCAGTACATCTTCCCGACCATCCGGGCCGGGGCAATTTACGAGCGCAAGTACCTGCTGGGTACCAGCTTTGCCCGCCCCTTGATTGCCCGGCGGCAGGTCGAAATTGCCGAACTCGAAGGGGCCGATGCCGTCTCGCACGGGGCTACTGGCAAGGGCAACGACCAGGTACGTTTTGAGTTGACCTATCAAGCCCTCAACCCGCGCCTGCGGGTCATCGCCCCCTGGCGTGAGTGGGACATCCGCTCCCGTGAGGATGCCCTCGACTACGCCGCCGAATTTAACGTGCCGGTCTCGGCCACGGTCAAATCCATCTACAGCCGCGACCGCAACATCTGGCATCTCAGCCACGAAGGCGGCATTCTGGAAGACCCCTGGATCGAGCCGGAGCGGGCCATGTACCAGATGACGGTAGACCCCCAGGACGCGCCCGACAAGCCGGAGTATGTCGAAATTGATTTTCAGGAAGGCATCCCCAAACGGCTCAACGGCGAGGCCAAGGGACCCATCAGCCTCCTGACCAGCCTCAACGAAATCGGCGGGCGGCACGGCGTGGGCCGGGTAGACCTGGTCGAAAATCGGCTGGTCGGTATGAAGAGCCACGGTGTGTACGAAACACCCGGCGGTTCGATTTTGGTGGAAGCCCACCAGGGCCTGGAGCAGCTTTGCCTGGACAAGCAAACGCTGCATTATAAGGAGTTGATTGCCCACAAATACGCCGAACTGGTTTACAACGGCCAGTGGTACACCCCCTTGCGCGAGGCGCTGGATGCCTTTGTAGCCGTCACGCAGCGCCACATGACCGGCACGGTGCGGCTGAAACTGTACAAAGGCCACATCATGCTGGTCGGGCGCAAGTCACCCTACAGCCTCTACCGCGAAGATTACGCCACCTTTGGCGAAGAGGATGTGTACAACCAGCAGGACGCCGAAGGCTTTATCAAGCTCTTTGGCCTGCCGATGAAAGTCCAGGCCATGCTCGACATCGAAGGCGTCCGCCGCGGGCGGCACGAAGAGCCGGATTACAGTAAGTTCAAACGAGATTAATTCGGTAGACGGTAGACGGCAGACAGTAGACGGGGAGAGATTCTTACCCCGTCTACCGTCTACTGTCTACCGTCTCCTTTTCAGGAGCGACAATGACTCAACTTTGGGGTGGGCGCTTTAGCGAAGGTATGACCCCGCTGATGCACCAATTCAACGACAGCATCTATTTTGACGTGCGGCTGTGGGAAGCCGATTTGGACGGTAGTATGGCTTATGCCAGGGCGCTGGCCCGCGCCGGGGTCATCACCGAAGAAGAGGCCGACATATTGCAGGATGGCCTGGATCAAGTGCGAGCCGAGTTTGCCCAGAACCGCTTTGAACTCAAGGCCAGTGACGAAGACATCCACACCGCCGTCGAGCGCCGCCTGGGTGAGCTGGTCGGCGAGGTGGCGGGCAAGCTGCACACCGGCCGCTCTCGCAACGACCAGGCCGCCACCGACACCCGCCTCTGGCTCAAACGGCAGATAGCGCAACTGCGGGCCGAAGTGGTCAAGTTGCAGCAGGCCATCATCGCCAAAGCCGACGAGTATTTCAACGTGATTATGCCCGGCTACACCCACTTGCAGCAGGCCCAGCCGGTCCGTTTTTCTCACTGGCTGCTCAGCTACGGCTGGATGCTTCAGCGCGATAGGGAGCGGTTGGACGACCTGACCCAACGGGTGGATGTGCTGCCGTTGGGCAGCGGCGCGTTGGCCGGCAATCCCTTGGGTATTGACCGCCCCTTTCTGGCCGAGGCGTTGGGCTTTGCCGCTATTTCGGCCAACAGTATGGACGCCGTGGGCGACCGCGATTATTTGGTGGAATTTCTGAGTTGGGCGGCCATCACCCAGATGCACCTCAGCCGTCTGGCTGAGGATTTAATTATCTACAGCAGCCGCGAATTTGGCTTTGTGACCATCGCCGATGCCTATTCGACCGGCTCCAGCCTGATGCCGCAAAAGAAAAACGCCGACTCGTTGGAACTGATCCGGGGCAAAACCGGGCGGGTGGTCGGCCACCTGACCGGCCTGCTGACCATGCTCAAGGGTCTGCCCTCGACCTACGACAAGGACATGCAGGAAGACAAAGAACCGCTCTTCGATACCGTAGACACGCTGCTGATGTCTCTGCCCATCGCCGCCGGGGTGGTCGCCACCCTGACCGTGGACGCTTCCCGCATTTACGACTCGATGGACAGCGCCATGCTGGCCACCGAACTGGCCGATTACCTGGTCAGCAAAGGGCTGCCCTTCCGCCAGGCCCATCATCTGGTCGGCGAAATCGTCCGCAAGGCTATCGAACTGGACCAGCCCCTTTTCTCTTTCCCCCTGGCCGCCTACCAGCAGTTCAGCCCCCTCTTTGAGCGTGATGTTCACTCCTGGCTCACCTTCAACCGCGCCGCCGACCGGCGCACCAGCCTCGGCGGAACGGGTGAGTCCGCTGTGCGGGAGCAGTGGGAGGCGCTGCGAAGGTTGGTGGAGGAGAGAGTATAAGGAATGGTACAGTCACCAAATATGGATCAAGCCAAATTGCTTCTTGAAAAAATTGGGTTAATAAACTCGAAGTACGAAAAAGAGCTTGAGGATATTTATCGGCTTGCAAAGGTGTGGATGGATCTGGAAAGAGCATAGAAAATGCTGAAGTTTTTTCATCCAAAGTGAAATCGATTTTTGTTTGTGGTTATCTAACTAGAGACTATTCAACCTGTTGATATAGAGATTTATTGGTTCTATGAGGATGAGTTAGTTTTTCAACAGACAGGAGAAGATATTAAGGGATATTTTTACAGTTTTGTCCAGCCGGAAAAAACAGGAACTTTTGCAGAGGGAACCTATAGAATTGAAATATTAGTTGGAGGGGGGGTAGCAGAAAGTACAGACTTTTGTGTCAAGCAACCTTAAGGAAAGTATTGCTGACAGCAGTGCTGAGGTAGGGCATAATTAAGACCAGCCGGGGGCGCAGACGGAGGCCAGGCCAAAGGCTGAACCCTTAAAAAGAGAAAAGACAAACAGGGTGACAACCACCCCGCTTGCCTTTCCTGAATTGGATTAGGACTACTTCAGCTTACCCCAGTTTACCGTCTTAATGCTCCTTCGAGCTTCCTGTCTATTCCAACGCATCAACAATGGCGTGGGTTCCGCACTCGACCAGATACACCCCTTTGACCTGGGGAAAGGCACTTGGGCCTCGATCACTCTGGTGTCGGCCAAAGGCGGCTTCATTGGCCGGAGTATCGGCGACATCCTCGGTCGTGCCATCCAGAGCCATCAGGCGCAGGCCAAACAAAAAGGCCCCGGGCGTGTCCGGCTCGGCTAAGGGCTGGCAGACTTGATGAAACAGGACCACCACGGGCCGAGCACCCACTTGATACCGACGATAGCTCACCGCACTGGCGTTGGGCACCTGATAGTCCGGGTCCGGCCAGATGTAGCGTAAGCCTTGGGCCATCTTTTCCAGTACAGCCCCGATAGAATCGGCCGCGTACAGGTTCATCATAATCACTAACAGAACTGTAACCAGCAAGTTCAACTTCCGCTCTTGTTCCGTGAACCGCCCTTCCGCCGCCAACGCCGCCGCTAGCGTGGCTTGAGGAACGATCCTTTCAATCATGGGCAGGCTCAACTCCTGGCTAAACTTGCTTTCTGCTTCTATCTCGCGGAATCTGTATCCGATGGGGTAGCTCTCCTTTGGTTCTTTTTTGATCTTGTCAATCAAAAAGTATACCTCAAGAGCTGTCTCATCACCTTATTTGTAAAGTATTGCTTTTGGGGCTATATCTATCATTAGCTTCGTCTCCTGGCTAAACTTTGGTTTTGGTTGACTATTAGCTTACCATAGAGACGAAGCTTTTTCTACCCTTTGCCTATTTGTGGGTAATCACCAAATAATAAATATTGACAAAATCCCCTCGCCTCAGTAAAATAACTTTAATCTTCAGCAAGATCAACTTAATCAAGCTGTTATACACACTTTAGGAGGCATGAATGATTACGTTAACTTCATCGGCGGCCGAGAAGCTGCAAGGCATTATGACTGAAAAAGGATTAAACAATCACGCCCTGCGCGTGTTCGTTTCCGGGGGCGGCTGCTCCGGTCTTTCTTATGGCATGACCTTTTCGGAAGGGGCCGAATTTGGCGACCAGGAATTTGATGTGAATGGGGTCAAGGTAGTGGTGGATATGGGCAGTATTCAATACCTGGATGGGGCCGAAATTGACTACATTGACAGCCTGATGGGCGGCGGCTTCCGCATCGAGAATCCTAACGCTGTGCAATCCTGTGCCTGTGGCAGTTCGTTCCGCACCGCCGCCGGCGAGCAAGGCACGCCCTGTAGTCACTAAACTAATGCCAACTTATCGCCCTCACAGATTTTTTGTGGGGGCGATTTTTTTTGAGAGCCATATGACCAAAATCTTTACAGTGGCCGAAGCCAACGCTTTGCTGCCGCGCATCAGGGTAATTATGGAAGGGATGCAGGCCATCCGCCAGGAGGCGCTGGCGCTGCGGCCCGATGTGTGGCCGGTTTTGGAAAAGGCGGTGGGCAACGGCGGCAGCCGCAAAGCCGGCGAACTGCTGGAACTGTTCAAACAGTTTGAAAAGTTAATGACCGAATTACAGGGCTACGGCTGCGAGTTGAAGGGGTTGGAACAGGGTTTGGTTGATTTTCCGGCCATTATACATGGCCGGCAGGTTTATTTGTGCTGGCAGTACAATGAGCCGGAAATTAAATTTTGGCACGATGTTGACGCCGGTTTTGCCGGCCGGCAGCCGTTGAGGGGTGATGAGGGGTGAGGCATTTCGCTCTGCCTTAGCGCGGTGTATTTTGGCCTTTCCCGAAGCCAGTTCATCAAAATGAACTGGCTTTTTACTTTGGGCAAATAGTTAAATCGCGTAGGCTCATTAAGCCCACTTGCCATTACCTAAACGGAGGATATAACTATACCATTGACCGAGAAGTTGTGAAAAGTTGTTTAACGAGGTCAAGGGTGGTGTGTCTTTATCGAGTTGTCTGCGCATTTTCTTGATGACGGCGATCCAAAAAACCAAGTAGATAAGGTTGAAGATGATACTGATGGTTGCGTCTCCCACTGTTCTGACTCCAATATGGGTATGAGATGTGATGTCCAGGTTTCTGGTAATTTCCGCATAGTTTAGCTCTTAATCGCTTGAAGTTCCATCAATTAAGCGTAAAGATAGGGTAAAAGGAGGGCAAAAGGAGGGCAAAAATACGGGGACGTAAAATGAACGAAATTAGGGGTCATCCCCACTTCTGAAATCGTTGCAGCTTAACAAACTGCCAAAGAAAAAGCCGTGCTGGCTAATGAGCACGGCTTTTTCTTTGCTGTCCGCCCGGCTTGGGGCGAGTCTTAAAGCCATTGACCTTCCACTTGACCCGACTGGTCAAAATCACCCCATCACCGATGGGCAGGGTAGGACGGTGCTGCCGTTCGGCGTCTTCGGGCCTGGCCCAGGCCGAGACACGCCGGCCTTTCTGGGCGGCCCGGAAGTTCATAGCAGCAATCACGTGACTACAGGCCGAGCGCCGGTCCTGGTCGGGCCGCTCCCGGCCCCACTTACAAGTACAGGTCCCGCCGTTGAGGCCCAGATTGACATCGTAGGTGCGGCCCGTTTCACCGCTGGTGACTTTATACCAGTTTGACCTAACCTGGCGGACGATATGGCTTCGGCTCTTGCGCTGAATTTGCTTGGCGCCGGTAATGGTTTGAGCCATTGTTACCTCCTTAAAAATAGTAGACGGTAGACAGTAGTCAGTAGTCAGGGTGAGTATCTTTTGCGACTCTGCGACTTTGCTACCCTTATTTACTGGTCAAACTCTTGATAACTATTATAGCATAAATAAGGCAAGTTATCAAACTCTTGACCAGTAAGACATTATGGTGTATAGTGGTCCTATCTTTGAGCGATGGGGGTAAATTGTGCGCGACGAATTACTCAGCACCAGAGAAGCGGCCGTTCTTTTGGGGATGAGCCAGGAGACGGTGAGCCGGCTTGTTAGGAAGGGTAAATTAGAGGGTCAAAAATTGGGGGGATTTTTTGTGGTGACTCGCGTCAGCGTGGAGTATTATGCCACAACTACCAATGGTAAAAACAAAAATGACCCGACCCGCAAGATAGCACCTGGGACCAAATAAAAACGAGCCAACCATAACTATCGTTGGCTCGTCCTTTCCTTCGCAAGTTGGAAGGCTGGAAGCATAGAAGGTCGGATACTTCTCAAGCCAGCCTTCTATGCTTCCCGTCTTTTTGATTATTACCAGTTTTGAAAATCAAACTTCATCAGGTTGTGACAATTACCGATCCTCCAACGGGGTCCATTTCAACCCTTTGGGGCCGACATAATCGGCGCGGGGGCGGATCAGGCGGTTATCGGCGTATTGAGCCATGATGTGGGCGCACCAACCGGCAATGCGACTGAGGGCAAACATGGGCGTGAACATGTCGTTTTCCAGGCCCAGCATGTGGAGCAAGGGAGCTGAATAGTAATCCACATTTGGGTACAGCTTGCGCTCCTGAAAGAAGGGATGTTGGCCGGTGATCTCCTCCAGTTTGGCGGCGATGTCAAACCACTTGCGATTTTCCGATTGGCCGGCCAGGGCTTCGACTCTGGCCCGCAGGTGCGGGGCGCGGGGATCAAGCGCCTTGTAAACCCGGTGGCCTATGCCCATAATCCGCTTTTTGCTGTTCAAACAGCCTTCAAACCACGGCTCTACATTATTGACGTTGCCGATCTCTTGAAATTGTTCCATCGCTTCTTGAACGGCGCCGCCGTGAGCGTGGCCGCTCAGGGCGCCAATGCCACTGACCACAGCCGAATACATACCCGCCCAGGTTGAGGCTGTGACTCGGCAGGCAAAGGTCGAGGCGTTGTAATCGTGTTCGGCCAGCAGCACCAGATAGAGGTCGAGCGCCTTCTCGGCTTCGCGGGTCGGCTCTTTGCCGTTGAGCATCCACAAGAAATTGGCGGCGTGGCTCAAATCTTCACGGGGAGGGATGGGACGCAACCCTCGCCGGTAACGGTCAAATGTGGCCATGATGGTGGGCGTTTTGGCTAGAATATCGTCGGCTTTGAGCAGGCTGGTTTCTTTATCAAAGGTCAATTTTTCCGGGTCGTACAGGCCAATCTGCGACACCCCGGTGCGGCAGACCGACATGGGGCGGGCGTTTGAAGGCATAGAACGGATCAACTTTAAATGATCCTCATTTAAGCTGCGCCGGGCCACCAGCCGGTCGTTTAACTGGGCCAACTCCTTTTGGTTGGGCAGTTTGCCGTGCCACAACAGATATACAATTTCCTCAAAGGTGGCGTAGGGGGCCAGTTCATCAATATGGTAACCGCGATAAACCAGTTCGCCTTTGTCGCCATCAATAAAACAAATATCTTGCTGGCCAACCACTATATCTTCCAGGCCAGCTTTAATTTCAGTCATACTATCATCTCCATTGGTCGGTTACTTGCGCTCTTCAAGTGGAACGTAATCTCGCTCGTCTGCGCCCAGGTAAATCTGGCGGGGGCGGGCAATTTTTTGCTCAGGATCGTCCAGCATTTCCATCCATTGGGCCAGCCAGCCCGAGGCGCGGGGAATAGCAAAGAGGAAGGGGAACATATCCATGGGGAAGCGCAAGGTGTGATAGATAATGCCGCTGTAAAAATCTACGTTGGGGTACAGTTTGCGGGAGATAAAATAATCGTCCTGCAAAGCAATCCGTTCCAGTTCAAGCGCCACATCGAGCAAAACATTGCTGCCGGTCACTTCGAACACTTCGTAGGCGACCTTTTTGATAATACTGGCGCGGGGATCATAATTTTTGTAAACCCGATGTCCAAACCCCATCAGCCGGACTTCGCCTTTTTTAACCCGCTCGATATAAGCTGGCACGTTGGCCACTGTGCCGATTTCGTTCAGCATCAGTAGGACAGCCTCATTGGCTCCGCCGTGCAAGGGGCCGTACAGTGCTGCCGCTGCCGCCGAGAGAGCGCTATAGGGGTCGGCCAGGCTGGAGCCCACCGCTCGCATGACCGAAGTGGAGCAGTTCTGCTCATGGTCGGCGTGGAGGATAAACAGGACATCCATGGCTCGGGCCAGCGCCGGATGCACCTCGTAGTCGCGCTGGTTCATATAATCAAGCATATACAATAAGTTGGCGGTGTAGCTCATCGAACTATCGGGGTAGTTGAAGGGCCGGCCAATGCGATGGCGGTAGGCAAACGCGGCGATGGTGGGCAGTTTGCCAATAATCCGCCAGATTTGTTTCTCGCGTACATGCGGGTCACGCACATGTTTGGCTTCGGGGTAGAGAGTAGACATAGCCGAAACCGCGCTGATTAAAATACCCATCGGGTGAGCATCGTAGCGAAAGGCGCGAATCAGTTGCACCAAATTCTCATGAATAAAGGTGTGGCGCAAAATCCGGTTTTCCCAATACTCCAATTGCTCTTTGGTTGGCAACTCTCCGTACAAAATAAGGTAGGACACTTCCAGGTACGTGCTCTTTTCGGCCAACTGTTCAATGGGATAGCCGCGATAGCGCAAGATACCTTTATCACCGTCAATATAGGTGATGGAACTTTTACAGGCGGCGGTGTTCATATAGGCGGGGTCGTAAGCCATTAGGCCAAAATCATCGGGGTTAACTTTGATTTTGCGCAAATCTGTCGCGTGGATAGTATCATACTCGATCGGAACCTCATAGGTTTTACCGGTACGATTATCCGTAATGGTTAAGGTATTATTGCTCATGGCTGCTCCTTTTTATAAGTGAGGAATTTTAGAGGCAATCGGTTGCCTCAGATAAGCAATATTGTATCCGGCAGGTCGGAAACAATCAACCCGTGGAAGGTCCAACACCCTGTGAGGCCAGGCGAAAATTCGCTGTATTTTAGCACAAAAGAATCCAGGCCCAAAATGGGGGGAGAGGTGAATGGCGAATGAACGAATGGCGAATGAGCGAATAAAAAACCGCCATCCTCAATCTTCTATCTTCTATCTACCATCTACCTTCCTCTATCCTCACGCCTGGGGTGGGTGGACTTCCAGGTATTGCTGCAAAAGATCGCCCATTCGCCCGGCATTAGGGCCTAAGATGTCGTAGGTATCCCAGCGCGAGTCATTCGAGCCGGCCAGGAAGATGGCCGCCCCTTTGACATAGTCATCCTGCTGCAAATTTTGATCGTACCAGATCAGTTGGTCCATGTACACGCCGGGGGGATCATCGCGCAGGCCATTGGCCCGCCAGGTATCCATAAAATCCTGCCAGCCGTGCGCGTCGGCAGGGCCGGGCCGGGGTTGGACCAGGCCATCTACGCCACATTCGGTGATGAGGGTTGGGATATCGCCAAAACCCAGGGGAATGAGTTGATGCCGGTAGACTTTACGGTAGCGCAAGGTCAGCCAGCCTTCATCACCCTGCTCCGGTTCGCCCTCCAATTGCAATCCGCCGGAGCGAAACTGCATCACCGGGGCTGAGTATTCGTGCAAGCCCAGGTAGCCGTTGTATTGACGAATTGCCTCGAGCGCGGGCTTGAACTCCGGCCACAGTTCCAGCGGCGGTTGACCGGCCCCAAAGTTGCCCACCACCGAGCGCAGTCCATTTTCGGCCAGGATGCGGGTCCGCTCGGCTTCAAAATCGGCCAGCCGTTTCATTTTGTCTACGGTATCGGCCACCGGCTCGTTGTAGGCTTCCCAGGCGTCAATCCCAGCCATGCGTAGCGGGTCGGTAGCCAGGGGGAGTAGTTTTTCCACAAAAGCCTGGACCAGCGGGGCCGGGTCGGTATCCAGGTTGTGCTGTTCCAGAAACATGCGGGCCACCACGGTGGTGGTGGGTGATGAGTCCTTAATGCCCTTGACAAAATTGCCGTCGAATTCTAACGTTTTTACCAGGGCTGGCTTGCCTTTGGCGATAATTTCCAATGCTTTGGCATCATAGCGAGTCAAAAAAAGGCCCAATTTACTGGGTGGACCGGGCGGGTAAGGGGTCGGTGTGGGGGTGGGTGTTGGCGTCGGCGTAGTCTCGCCGGTAGGCCTGGGGGTGGAAGTTGCTTCGGCGGGTTGGCTGGTTGAGGTGGGTGTTGAGGTAGTGGGGGTGATAAAGGGCGTACCGGTTGGCGTAGCGGTAAAGGTGGGTAAGGGTGTGGCTGTGCTGACCGGCGAGGAGGTCGAAATATCCGAAACACGCCCCAAATTAGCCAGGCGACAGGCTTGCAAAAAAGCCAGAAAGCCGAGAAAGCCTGCGCCGCGTATAAAATGTCTTCTGTCCATACTCCCTGTGGGAGTAGCCAGTAGCCAGTAATCAGTAATCAGAAAATAATTCTGGCTACTGGCTATTGACTACTGGCCACTAATCTTCAAATTTTAAAAATCCACTGGCGGGGATTAATCTTACTCGCAGGTGGGGCTGCGGCCAAATCATCAGCGTCGTTTTGCTCGTGGGCATACACCGGGCAGCCGCGTAGTTTAAAAGGGCAAAGTTCGCAGTGCAGGCCGGGTCTGGCCCTCACCTGGCCACGGGCCAAAGCCTGGATGGGTTCACGCAGATGGACCAGATTTTGGCGGTACTCGTCTTCACTCAGTTCGATAGTGATGTTTTGATCGAGTTGCAGCCAAAGTTCCTGCAAGCGAACGGGCCGTTTGGTTGGGTAGTTGGCCGCTACCAGGGCGTGAATCATTGTCATGCCGTGATCCTGGCGCAAAGCGTCGGCGTCGGGCGGGGGGCCGGGTTCGGTGCGGAACAGAATGGCTAAAATGCCGCCATCCGAGGTCTTATCCAGGCGATCCACCGTGCCGTGCAGGACAACAGGTATTCCGCCAATGGAAATTTTGAGTTCCAGGGTTTCGTTTCCGGCGATCATTTGCCGCCAATCTTGACTCAGGCGGCGATAATACCGCTCGATGATAGGCTGCGCTGCTGGTTGGTGAGCAACCTCAGCCAGACATTGTTCCAGCGACATACGCGCGGGGCCGCCAGCGGCGTGCAAGGCTTGAATCGCTTCGCGGATGGTCTCATCCAAGGTGGCCTGGGTAGGGTCGGCCGGAGGGGCAGCCTGCTGCAAAAAGTAGTAGTGCAGCGAACACTGGGCCAAAACCCGGGCTTCGGTTGGAGTCAGCGAGATAGATTGCCTCAACATAACTCAACATTAGCACAGATGTGCGATAGCGTCAAGAGGGAATTTGAGGTTGGTTTTTTTGCCAAAGTAAATTTGCCAAAAAACAATCAGTGTAGTAAAATCTGGTTCATAATTCTAATGTCGTTCTAATAATTACAGATTATATTTAGTATTCTGTAAGCGGAACTGACAAGAACTCGTCTACCAGTGGGGTAGGAAGTTCGGTGACAATCAAGGAGGAGAAGCAAGTCTAGTAGAGACGACCCAGAAGTGGTTATTTAATCTATAAGATTTTGCGTCTCCGCCGGCATTGAGGTAAGATATGTCGGCGTTTGCTTGTCCAAACAACTGCGACAGCACCTTAACAAATAAAGAGTGACAGTAAGGGAGCAAGAGAGAGGCTCACGTAGAGAAGACACAGTGGTAAGCTGTGAAATAATACGGAGAGTTTGATCCTGGCTCAGGATGAACGCTGGCGGCGTGCCTAACACATGCAAGTCGAACGGGAGGTTTATTTCGGTAGACCTCTAGTGGCGAACGGGTGAGTAACACGTTGGTGACCTGCCCTGAAGAGGGGGACAACTCCTCGAAAGAGGAGCTAATACCCCAGATGTCTAAAGGTTTAGACGCTTTAGACTAAAGTTCTACGGAATGCTTTGGGAGGGGCCTGCGGGCTATCAGCTAGTTGGTGAGGTAAAGGCTCACCAAGGCGAAGACGGCTAGGGGGCGTGAGAGCGTGACCCCCCACAAGGGAACTGAGAAACGGTCCCTACTCCTACGGGAGGCAGCAGTGAGGAATATTGAGCAATGGGCGGAAGCCTGACTCAGCAACGCCGCGTGGATGACGAAGGCCTTCGGGTTGTAAAATCCTTTTCTGGGGGAAGATAATGACGGTACCCCAGGAATAAGTTCCGGCTAACTACGTGCCAGCAGCCGCGGTAAAACGTAGGGGACAAGCGTTATCCGGATTTACTGGGCGTAAAGCGCATGTAGGTGGCTTGACAAGTTGGATGTGAAAGCTCCTGGCTTAACTGGGAGAGGTCATTCAAAACTGGCAAGCTAGAGGATGGAAGAGGAGAGCGGAATTCCCGGTGTAGTGGTGGAATGCGTAGATATCGGGAGGAACACCAGTGGCGAAAGCGGCTCTCTGGTTCGTGCCTGACACTGAGATGCGAAAGCGTGGGGAGCGAACGGGATTAGATACCCCGGTAGTCCACGCTGTAAACGATGGATACTAGGTGTAGGAGGTCATTAACCCCTTCTGTGCCGAAGCCAACGCGTTAAGTATCCCGCCTGGGGACTACGGCCGCAAGGTTAAAACTCAAAGGAATTGACGGGGGCCCGCACAAGCAGCGGAGCGTGTGGTTTAATTCGATGATACGCGAAGAACCTTACCTGGGTTTGACATAGAGGTAGTAGCGCGGTGAAAGCCAAGCGACCCTTCGGGGAGCCTTTACAGGTGCTGCATGGCTGTCGTCAGCTCGTGTCGTGAGATGTTGGGTTAAGTCCCGCAACGAGCGCAACCCTCGTCGTTAGTTACAAGTGTCTAACGAGACTGCTGGTATCAAACCGGAGGAAGGTGGGGATGACGTCAAGTCAGCATGGTCTTTATATCCAGGGCTACACACACGCTACAATGGCCGGTACAATAGGTTGCCACACCGCAAGGTGGCGCTAATCCCAAAAGCCGGTCTCAGTTCAGATTGCAGTCTGCAACTCGACTGCATGAAGGTGGAGTTGCTAGTAACCGCGCGTCAGCCATAGTGCGGTGAATGCGTTCCCGGGCCTTGTACACACCGCCCGTCACATCATGGGAGTCGGTAACACCTGAAGTCGGTGACCCAACCGTAAGAGGAGCTGCCTAAGGTGGGACTGGTGACTGGGATGAAGTCGTAACAAGGTAGCTGTAGCGGAAGCTGCGGCTGGATCACCTCCTTTCTAGGGAGACCTGGAGTAGTCAGAATTGGTTACTTCTAATATCCCAAGGTTAATGCCCTAATTATAGGGACCTTGATTTAATACTCTCTCCCTCTGCTTGCTGTCACTCTTTAGTTGTTAAGGGTTAAGAATTCAAGAAAGTTCTGGGCCTGTAGCTCAGTCGGTTAGAGCATCCCTCTGATAAGGGGAAGGTCAGTAGTTCGAGTCTACTCAGGCCCACCAGAGGGAAGGATGAAGGCGGAAGGATGAAGGATGAAAGATAATTCATCTTTCATCCTTCATCCTTCATCCCTTAAGAGCGGGGATGTAGCTCAGCTGGGAGAGCGCCTCCCTTGCACGGAGGAGGTCAGGGGTTCGAATCCCCTCATCTCCATAGAGATGATTTGACAGGTTGATTGAGTAGCAGTAAGATGTAGCTCAATTAATAGGTTGGACAAGATAAATTATATGTATCTATCTTTATCTTCGAAAACTCCATAGTTTTTGAAAGGCATAACAAAGGGAATTTTACGAACCCGGTGATGTGCCGGGTTTTTTTGTGTCTGGGGGGGATTGGGTGTTGAGGAGTGGGTATCAACTAAAGGTTGGTAAACACTTTTCAGCGAGCAATCGTTGAGGTAGCACGTTAAAAACTGAATAGAACGAGTGTAGTTCAATGAACCAAAGCGAACACGTGTGATTAAGCTACAAAGGGTGCACGGGGGATGCCTTGGCGTCAAGAGCCGACGAAGGACGTGGTTGACTGCGAAAAGCTCCGGGGAACCGTCAGCAGGTGTTATAGCCGGAGATGTCCGAATGGGGAAACCCAGTTGAGCTAATCCTCAACTATCCCTGGTTGAATAAAATAGGCCAGTGGAAGGGAACCGGGTGAACTGAAACATCTAAGTAGCCCGAGGAAAAGAGAGTATTCTGCTAGTAGTAGCGAGCGAACGCGGAAAAGCCCAAACTGCTGTACTTGTGCAGCAGGGGTTGTAGGGACCTGGCAACAATTATGAGTTTGTTAGCGGAATTGTACTGAAAAGATAGACCGTAGAGGGTGACAGTCCCGCACGCGAAAACGAACTGATGAGGGCCGGGTATCCTGAGTACCACGGGGCACGCTAATCCTGTGGGAAACCGGGGAGTCCACTCCCCAAGGCTAAATACTCTTGACGACCGATAGTGAACAAGTACCGTGAGGGAAAGGTGAAAAGAACCGCGGTGAGCGGAGTGAAATAGAATCTGAAACCGTGTACCTACAATCAGTCGGAGCCCAATGTCTGTTTGGAAGCAGAAAGAAGTGACGGCGTGCCTTTTGAGAATGAGCCGACGAGTTACTTTCTGTGGCAAGGTTAAGGCAGCGACAGCCGGAGCCGTAGCGAAAGCGAGTCTGAATAGGGCGGCAAGTCGCAGGGAGTAGACACGAAACCGGGTGAGCTAACCATGGTCAGGTTGAAGCGAGAGTAATGTCTCGTGGAGGACCGAACGGGTATACGTTGTAAAGTGTTCCGATGAACTGTGGTTAGTGTGAAATGCCAACGAACTCGGAGATAGCTTGTTCTCCCAAAATAGCTTTAGCCAGCTCGTGTGTTTAATCTGGGAGGTAGAGCACTGGATTGGCTAGGGGGTCTCTGACTTACCAAACCAAACCAAACTCCGAATGCCGAGATTTGAGAGCACGGGAGTCGGACCGCGAATGATGAGATCCGTGGTCGAGAGGGAAAGAGCCCAGATCGTCAGCTAAGGTCCCCAAGTGATGACTAAGTGGGAAAGGATGTGAGACTACTGAGACATCCAGGAGGTTGGCTTAGAAGCAGCCACCCTTTAAAGAGTGCGTAATAGCTCACTGGCCTAGTGGTCTTGCGCCGAAAATATAACGGGGCTAAAGTCATCCACCGAAGCTACGAGTTTGGTAGTAGGTAGTATGGAGTAGGTAGTAGGGAGAAAAGACCCCCCCTTACTACCTACTGCCTACTACTTACTACCGAGCGGTAGGGGAGCGTTCTGTAGGAGAAAAGAAAACAGTGCTGACCGGAAGGACAGCTTGCGGCCTACAGAAGTGCGAATGTCGGCATGAGTAGCGAAAAACATGTGAGAACCATGTTCGCCGTATGTCTAAGGTTTCCGACGGAAGGTTAATCCGCGTCGGGTTAGTCGGGCCTAAGCCGAGGCTGAGAAGCGTAGGCGATGGACAACAGGTTAATAATCCTGTACCGCCAAATGGAGCGATGGGGGGACGCAGGAGGGTAGACCAGCCGGGTGATGGACGTCCCGGTGCTGAACCGGTAGGGTGATGAGCCTCGTAGGGAAATCCGCGGGGGGAACTTGAGCGGTTGTAAGCGGGCCGTAAGGCCAGAAGTGGTTAAGCCCCACTGACAAGAAAAGCCTCTAAGCGATGAAATTTGGCGACCGTACCGCAAACCGACACAGGTAGACGGGTAGAAAATACCAAGGCGATCGGGGAAACTCTCGTTAAGGAACTAGGCAAAATAGATCCGTAACTTCGGGAGAAGGATCGCCCTGGCCGGTGAAGTGAGAACTTATGGAGCTGGCTGGGGTCGCAGAGAAATGGCTCTATCGACTGTTTAACAAAAACACAGGTCTGTGCCAACGCGTAAGCGGACGTATACGGGCTGACGCCCGCCCAGTGCCGAAGGTTAAGAGGAGTGCAAGTCTCCAATTGAAGCCCCGGTGAACGGCGGCCGTAACTATAACGGTCCCCTAAGGTAGCGAAATTCCTTGTCGGGTAAGTTCCGACCCGCACGAAAAGCGTAAAGTGGAGCACTGTCTCAACGAGAGACCCGGTGAAATTGAACTATGCGTGAAGATGCGCACACCCGCAGCAGGACAAAAAGACCCCGTGGAGCTTTACTGTAGCTTGATATTGAGTTAGGGCTTGACTTGTGTAGGATAGCTGGGAGGCTGAGAAGCTGGTCCGCCAGGATCGGTGGAGCCGCCGTTGAAATACCAGCCTGGTCAAGTCTTGGCCCTAACGGTTAGCCGTGACCCGGCAACCAGACAGTGTCAGGTAGGCAGTTTGACTGGGGCGGTCGCCTCCTAAAGAGTAGCGGAGGCGCCCAAAGGTTCCCTCAGGCTGAATGGAAACCAGCCGCAGAGTGCAAAGGCATAAGGGAGCTTGACTGCAAGACCCACAAGTCGAGCAGAGACGAAAGTCGGGCTTAGTGATCCCACGGTTCCGAGTGGAAGGGCCGTGGCTTACCGGATAAAAGCTACCCCGGGGATAACAGGCTGGTCTCGCCCAAGAGTTCACATCGACGGCGAGGCTCGGCACCTCGATGTCGGCTCGTCGCATCCTGGGGCTGGAGTAGGTCCCAAGGGTCGGGCTGTTCGCCCGTTAAAGCGGTACGCGAGCTGGGTTCAGACCGTCGTGAGACAGGTCGGTCTCTATCCGCTGTGGGCGCAGGTAAATTGAGAGGGGCTGTCCCTAGTACGAGAGGACCGGGATGGACCGACCGCTGGTGTGCCAGTTGTTCCGCCAGGAGCAGTGCTGGGTAGCTACGTCGGGCAGAGATAACCGCTGAAAGCATCTAAGTGGGAAACTTGCCTCAAGATGAATTTACCATCCGGTTAATCCGGGAGAGGCCGCTGGGAGACGACCAGTAGATAGGTGGCGTGTGGAAGGGCAGCAATGTCCGCAGCTAAGCCATACTAATGGCCGAAGGCTTAATCTTTTCTCAAGTGTTTGACTTGGTTCACGAATGAACTCGTTCTGTTCGGTCTTTAGCGGGCTACCGTTCTAAGGCTGAAGGCGGAGGGATGAAGGATGAAACATTCTTCTCCTTTTCATCCTTCATCCTTCATATTTCATCCTTTGAAAAAGAAGTCTTTTTGGTGATTCTAGCGGCGGGGGTACACCCGGTCCCATCCCGAACCCGGCAGTTAAGCCCGCCAGCGCCGATGGTACTTGAGGGGCGACCCTCTGGGAGAGTAGGTCATCGCCAAAAAGACTTTTTTTATTTGTCATCCCCCTTTGGCGCGTCGAGAAATTGGCTTTTTTAAAGCAAATGGCGTATTTTATGCGCTGTTGAACCTCTGTAGGCAGTGAAAGCCCAATTGATGACTGCTATAATCTACCCTATTTCAGAAGAATAACTACTCAGCCATGTCATTTCGACCGAAGGGAGAAATCTCCGAGGCCGATGTAGCACTGTAGGGATTTCGAGGCCGTAGGCCTCGAAATGACATGAGGGCTGAGCAGTTATGAATAATTTAATGATGAATGATCCCAGACGACAACCCCAGGATAATGAGTTTGAAATGCCCAGTCTGCGGCTGGATGGCCGAGTCGCTCTGGTAACGGGGGGCAGTCGTGGCCTGGGGTTGGGCATGGCCCTGGCCCTGGCGCACGCCGGCGCTGACGTTGCCTTGGCAGCGCGGACCGTGGAGCAGCTTGAGGGAGCGGCTGAACTGGTCCGGGCAACGGGCCGGCAGGCGCTGATTGTGCCGACCGATGTCAGTGAGGTGGAAGCGGTGCGGGCGGCGGTGCAGCAAACGGCAGCGCATTTTGGCCGGTTGGATATCCTAGTCAACGGGGCCGGGATCAACATCCGCCAGCCGGTGGACACCTTTACCGAAGCCGACTGGGATCGCCTCATGGCAGTCAATCTCAAAAGCGTCTTTTTTGCCTGCCAGGAGGCAGCCAGAGTGATGCAGGCGCAGGGCAAAGGCAAAATTATCAATCTCGGTTCGTTATCATTTGAAATCGTGGTACCTAATATTGCCCTTTATGCGATTAGCAAGGGTGGCATGCGCCAGTTGACTCGCGCTCTGGCAGTCGAGTGGGCTAAACACAGAATCAATGTTAATGCCCTTGCGCCGGGCCGCTTTTGGACGGCTATGACGGACGCTGTTTTTTCTCAAGAGGAACTGTACGACAGCGCCGTCAGCGTTATTCCGTTGGGCCGGCCCGGTATTCCGTCTGACCTGGCCGGGGCGACGGTGCTGCTGGCTTCTGATGCCGCCGATTATATTACCGGGCAAACCATTGTCATTGACGGCGGCTGGTTGGTTGGCGGGGGGGTGAAGGGATAAAGTCTGGAAAGAGGTGAGGAGTTATGAAAGCATTGGTGTTTACTGCCATCAAAGAGCAGCAATTGCTCGACGTGCCGACGCCGGCCATTGACCGGCCTGACGGTGTGCTGTTGAAGGTTAAATCTGTGGGCGTTTGCGGGTCGGACCTGCATGGCTATACCGGCCAGAGCGGCCGGCGCGTTCCGCCGCTGATTATGGGCCACGAGGTTACGGCGGAGGTGGTTGAGGTGGGGGCGACAGTAAAGGGTTTGCCCCTTGGCAGCCGGGTGGCCATCCAGCCGGTGGAGTTCTGCGGGGTCTGTCCTCAATGTTTGGCCGGGCGGCGCAATGTGTGCGAAAAGCGGCGTTTGATGGGGATGAATGTCCCCGGCGCGTATGCCGAATATGTCACCTGGCCGGCTTCTAACCTGTTTCAACTGCCCGACATCTTATCCTATGAAGATGGGGCGCTGGCCGAGCCGCTGTCGGTGGCGGTCCATGCGGTCAGTCTGGCCCATATCCGGCCCTACGATACAGCCCTGGTGGTCGGGGCGGGGCCGATTGGACTGCTGACCCTGGCCGTGCTCAAACTAACCGGGCTGAGCCGGATTGCCGTCAGCGATACCAGCGACGCCCGGCTGGAATTAGCCCGCGAGTTGGGAGCGCAAGTCACCATCAACCCCACCCAGCAGAACGCCCGCCAGGTGGTTAACGAGTTTACCAACGGCGGCGGGGTTGATCTTGCATTTGAGGCCGTCGGGATCAGCGCCACCGCCCAGCAAAGCCTGGAAGTAACCCGCAACAACGGCACTGTAGTTTGGATTGGCAACAACCAACGCCTGATCGAAGTGGACATGCAGGCCATTGTGACCCGCGAACTGCGAGTGATTGGTTCCTACGGCATGAACGACGAGGATTTTCAGCGTTCGCTGCGCCTGCTGGCCGATGGTCGGATTCCTACGGGGCAGCTTATCAACCGGCGGGCCAGCCTCAGCGAAGGGCCAACCTTGTTTGACCAACTGTTGGCCTCGCCGGAGACGATCAAATGTATGATTAACTTTGAGTGAGGCGAAGAGGACGCGAGGACAGGTGAGGCGAGGACGCGAGGATACCTACTTTATCCTCTCTTCTCCTCGCCTCACGTGCCATCGTCTCTTTCGAGGAGGGTTTATGAGACTAGCCGATAAAGTTGCGATCATCACCGGGGCAGCGTCGGGGATTGGCCGGGCGACGGCGCTGCGTTTTGCTCAGGAAGGGGCCAGGGTAGTGGTGGCCGATATTAATGCCGCCGGGGGAGAACAGACCGTCGAACAGGTGAAGCGTGAGGGCGGCGAGGCTGCTTTTATCGCTACCAATGTGGGCCAGGAGGCTGATCTGGAAGAGATGGTCGCTTTTGCGGTCAAGACGTATGGCGGGCTGGATATTTTGCATAACAACGCCTACTGGACCGAGGCTAAACCCCTCCTGGACACAACGGTTGACAACTGGCAGCGCACCCTAGATGTGACTTTGCGCCCGGTCTTTTTGGCCAGCAAATTGGCCGTGCCCCATTTGCGGGGGCGCGGCGGCGGCGTGATCTTGAACACCGCCTCGGTGCATAGCATTATTGGGATACGTAATTTTATCGCTTATCAGGCGGCCAAAGGCGGCGTGCTGTCTTTGACCCGCGCCCTGGCCCTGGAATTGGCCCCAGAAATTCGGGTGGTGGCGATTTTGCCCGGCCCCATTGATACCCCGGCGCTCGGTATAGACGACAAAAGCGCCATTGGCAATTTGATTACTGCCACACCGCTGAGACGCCTGGGTAAACCCGAAGAGGTGGCGGCCCTGGCAGCGTTTCTGGCCTCCGATGAGGCTGCGTACATTACCGGCACGGGAATTGTCATTGACGGAGGTTTTACTACCCAGTAGTTATGCTCAGTGGATTGGAATTTGTCCTGATCGGTCTGGCGGCCGTCGCCGCTGGAGCGGTGAACGCCCTGGCCGGCGGCGGTACGCTGATTACCTTCCCCATGCTGACGGCGGTCGGGGTTCCGGCGGTAACGGCCAATGTGACCAACACGGTGGCGCTGTGTCCCGGCTACCTGGGCGCGACCCTGGCCCAGAAAAAGGATTTGCAGGGACAAAAACGGCGGCTGTGGCTGTTACTGCCGATGGGGGTGATTGGGGGAGTTATCGGCGGCATTTTGCTGCTCAACACGGGCGAGCGCGTTTTTCGGGCGCTGGTCCCCTTTTTGATTCTGCTGGCCTCGGCTTTGCTGGCGGTGCAAGACCCGGTGCGGGCCTGGCTGGTGCGCCGATCCCACCATACCGGCTCGACTCTGTCCGAAACATGGGCCATGCTGCCGACGGGCCTGGCGGCCATTTACGGCGGCTATTTCGGCGCAGGTTTGAGCGTGATTATACTGGCCGCGCTGGGGGTGACTCTGGATGACTCGCTGACCCGGCTCAACGGCTTGAAACAAGCTGTCGCGTTTAGCGTCAATATTGCTGCTGCAATCTTCTTTCTGTTTTCCGGGCAGGTGGTCTGGTCAGCCGCGCTGGTCATGGCCGTTGGCGCGCTGTTGGGCGGCGTTCTGGGGGGAAAGCTGGCCGGTAGAATCAAACCCTCCGTGCTGCGCTGGATTGTGGTAGTTATTGGGGTGGTGGTGGCTGTTATTTATTGGGTACGTTGAAAGGTACGTATGGATTTCTACATTGAGTCGACTCAAGCGGAACAACGAATCCGCCCCTACATCCGCGAAACGCCGCTGGATCACGCCCTGGCTCTGAGCGAAATGGGCCAAAGCAGTGTTTATCTCAAACTGGAAAATCTGCAATATACGGGTTCGTTCAAACTGCGCGGGGCGATGAACAAGCTGCTCAGCCTCAGCCCGGAGGAACGCGCCCAGGGGATTGTGACGGCCTCTTCGGGCAATCACGGGGCGGCGGTGGCCTACGGTCTCAAGCGGCTGGGGCTGCCCGGCCAGATTTTTGTGCCGGAGAACGCCTCGCCGGTCAAAGTCGAAATGATCCGGCGCTTGGGGGCGCAGGTTCATCATTACGGCCATGACAGCGGCCTGACCGAACTCTACGCCCGCGACTATGCTAATCAGCGCGGCCTGGTTTATATTTCGCCCTACAACGACGAGCAGATCATCGCCGGGCAGGGCACGATTGGGGTCGAACTGGCCCGGCAACTGGAACGGATTGACGCCGTTTTTGTCACCGTCGGCGGGGGCGGACTCATTAGCGGTATTGCCGGGTATCTCAAAGCCATCAATCCGCAGGTCAACATCATCGGCTGTTTGCCGGAAAATTCGCCGGTGATGGCCGAGTCGGTCAAGGCCGGTCAGATTGTTGAAATGGAGTCGCTGCCCACCCTGTCGGATGGCAGCGCCGGGGGCATCGAGCCGGGGGCGATCACCTTTGCCTTGTGCCAAAAGCTGGTGGATGAGTTTGTGCTGGTCAGCGAGGACGAGATCAAAGCCGCCATGCGCCTGATCATCGAAAGCCAACACCTCCTGGTCGAAGGGGCGGCGGGCGTGGCAGTGGCGGCTTATCTCAAAACAGCCAACCGATTCCGCGCTCAAAACGTGGTCATTGTTTTGTGCGGGGCCAATATCAGCCTTGAGGCGTTAAAAAGTGTCTTATGATGTAAGTTTGCGCTTATCAGCAAAAAATCACCCCCTTCGACAGGCTCAGGACGCAGCTTCGATACGGGCTATCGCCCTACTCAGGATGATTTTTGCTTTACTGCATCCTGAGTAGCCCTGCGACCGAAGGGAGTGGGCGTATCGAAGGGTGCAGTAAGGCAGACTTCGAACTCGGGTTTATGGTTAGAGTCAGCAATTACTGCACCGGATTAACCAATTGCCCAATCCGCTCGATAGTAATTTCGACCACATCCCCCGCCTGGAGGGTGTAATCGTCGGGCGGGACGAGGCCGGTGCCGGTCATCAGGAAGACGCCGTGAGGAAATTCGTTTTCGCGCCCCAGGTAAGCGACCAGATCGCTGATGGGGCGCTTCATTTGGGCGGTGCTGGTCTGGCCGGCAAAAATGGTTTCCCCGGCGCGCTGGACAGCCA
The DNA here is from genome assembly GCA_015075405.1 of Anaerolineales bacterium. Taxonomy (GTDB): domain Bacteria; phylum Chloroflexota; class Anaerolineae; order 4572-78; family J111; genus DSQQ01. The sequence goes on along the minus strand of JABTUK010000004.1, from coordinate 1,068,768 downwards.
ATTCGATTTCCGCCGGGCCGCTCAGGTCGGCGGCCAGGGTGACGACCGGCCCCAGGGCGCAACTGCGGCTGTAGATTTTGGCCTGGGGCAGATACAACGGGTTCTCGCCTTCGATGTCACGCGAAGAGACATCATTGCCGGCGGTGTAGCCGACAATCTGTAAATTGGGGCTGAGCAGTACCGTCAACTCCGGCTCAGGCACAGTCCAATGCGCGTCGGCCCGGACGCGGATAAAATCGTGCGGACCAACCACCCGATGGGGCGTCGCTTTGAGAAAGATTTCAGGCCGTTCTGCCTCATAAACCCGATCATAAACGCCAATTTTGTTTGACTCTTCTTCACGGGCCTCGCGGCTACGTAAATAGGTTACGCCTGCCGCCCAAACCTCCTGAGCATCCAAAGGCGGCAAGAGATGCGGTCGGGTGGGGTCGGGTTGATGCTGCAAGTCGGCCCAGGCATAAACCGGAGTGAGGTTGGCGGTTGCATCGGCTAAAGTAGCGGCAACCTGGGCTGCTCCTTGCTGTCCGGCCCAACTCAGCCAGGCATTGAACGAAGCAAAGGCAGGCCGGCCGGTGGCGGTCAGATCGTAAACCTGCGCGTCGAGCAGCGCTCCCAGGCGGGAGCCAATGGTAGGTTGAAAAAAGCGGCAAATTTGCAGCATAACGTTCCCCTTCGGTAACAACTTTAACAGAAATCAGCTTTGGCACGACTATAATTTATTGATCGGACTTTGTCAATTTGGGGAGAAGCGTTGAATTTATAGAACTTTTACCCGTTGACAGCCCATCTACCCGGTGCTATACTTGAAGTAGGGAAGGGTAACAGGCAATGTTCAAATATGATTGCCGCAAATGCCCCATTCGAAACCGTTGTATTGATCAGAGCGACAACTCTCCAAGTATCAAGGCCATGGTTCGCAACGCCTTTGCGGCGCGGACGGATACGCATGCTACTTGGGGACTGTTGCAAATCAATTGTCTTCTGATCAAAGCAGACGAGGAACGGGCCAGAAAAAATTCGGGGCAAGAAGAGTCCATGTTAGCCCGCCGGTTGCGCCAAATCCGGGAGGCCAAAGAAGGCCCCCCCCCTTCCCCGCCTCAATCCGCACCGAAAAGGCCCGACTATCTGCGACCGGTTTCATCTGCTGCGGCAGAGCCTCCGCCAGCCGCCAAGCAAAAGCCGCCCCAATCCCCCAGTCAACCTGACTCGCGCTGGGAAACGTCGTCGCTGGGCCACCTGGCCGAAAAGCCGGCCTGGACTGCCCCGATGATGGATGAAACGCGGCCCGACGTTATTGGGATGGTCGAAGCACTGCCCAAAAATTTACCCAGCAAAAAGGCGACGGCCCCTCAAGGCAGACCCTATTGGTTGGTCCTCAGTTCTAGCAATCGCCATATTGCCCTGCCTGTCACCGGCGAATTGGTTTTGGGCCGGTTTGATCCCAACCTGGGCCTGCCACCCGATGTTGACCTGGCTTATGAAGATTCCGGCGCCCGTGTTATTTCACGCCGGCACGCCAAAATCGTCGGCCAGAATGGACAGCACACCATCGAAGACCTGGGCAGCCGCCACGGCGTGTTCCTCAACGGCGAACAGATTCAATTCAGCCCTTCGCGTCCACTGCAGCATGGCGACCAGATTACTCTGGGGAATGTGCGGTTTTATTACGAGGCAGTGCCGGTAGAACGGCTGATTGTCTCCGCCAACCCGCAGCTTCAGCATATTCTGATGACCCCCAATGGTGAACAATTCCTCATCGCGCCGCCTCAGGAGATCACCATCGGGCGTTCAGATCGCTATGTTGATTTTATCCCCGAACTTGATCTGAACTCTATGGGCGAGGTGGCGGTTCGGGTGTCGCGCCGGCACGCCGTTATCACCTGGCGAAATGGCTTGCCTTATGTGGAAGACCTGGGCAGCGGCTTTGGCACCCGGCTTAACGGCGAAATGCTGCTGCTCGGCCAGGCGGTCGCCCTAAAACCCGGCGATCATATCTGGCTGGGCGGCTGTGTTCTGGCCTATGATATTATGGTTTAAAAGAGGTGGATGATTATGACTCAGCAACCTGTCCCTGCATCTAACCCAACCAGCACTTCCGTTATTGTCTGGCCTAATGACGACAAGGAGATGGTGTTTATTTCCGGCGGCGCTTTTACAATGGGCAGCAACGACGGCAACCCCCATCACCAACCCCAGCACCAGGTTTTTGTGGCTGATTTTTATCTTGACCGCTGGCCGGTGACCAATGCCGAATACAAAAAGTTTGTAGACGCGACCGGTCACACTGTGCCCAATTACCAGGTCAGTTGGTGTGATACCCAGGGTTATAACTGGGACCCGCAGACCCGTACCTACCCGGCAGGCAAAGCCGACCATCCGGTGGTGCTGGTCACCTGGGCCGACGCCATGGCGTATGCCGCCTGGGCCGGCAAACGCCTGCCGACCGAGGCCGAGTGGGAGCGCGCCGCGCGCGGCTTTACAGGCCGGCGCTATGCCTGGGGCAATGAGTTTGCCGCCGATTATTGCAACTGTAAAGAAGCCGGCTTACACGAGACCAGTCCCGTAGGCGCTTTTTCTCCCGCCGGGGACACCCCGGAAGGGGTGATTGACATGGTTGGCAATGTCTGGGAGTGGACCAACAGCCTGTTTTACCCTTTCCCCTACGACCCCAATGATGGGCGGGAAAGCCGGGAGGCGCAGGGCTTTCGGGTGCTGCGCGGCGCTTCATGGATGAATGACGCCAGTGTAGCCAACTGCCTTTCCCGGCTGGACGGAGATTTTCAGTTTTATAATAATGTGGGTTTTCGCTGCGCTGTCTCGCCGGAGTAGTGTCATTCCGACCGTAGGGAGGAATCTCCTCCGCTGTCTAAAATTCGATAGCGAGCACGGAGATTTCTCGCTGGCGCTCGAAATGACATACCAGAAACCGAGTACGCTAAATCGTGACGAATTGACGCAAGCCCATACTATACCCTCACCGGCTTTAGCAGCCACAGCCCATCGCGCCGCTCAACGACCATGGCAAAATCGAAGCGATCCACCTCGACGCAGCGGGCCAGGTCCGCCTCGGAAAATTCGGGGTGGGCCGGGTCGGTGAAGAGGCGGCCGGTGGTTGATTTGTATACACGCTGGATAAAGGGGGCGATGTCAGGTTGCTCGCCGCGCAGCAGCGCCGTTAAATAGTCGGCACAGGCGATATCCTCATCGCCGTCGCGCCCCAACAAAATTCCTGTTATCACAAATGTCACCGTTTCCGGCTGAGCCTGCCGCAGATAACGGGCTGTCGCTCCGGCGCAGACCAAGCTGCCGGCCAGCAGCAGGTCCGCCTTTGTGCTGCGGACCACGCCCTGCGTCCCTGCCGTTGTCCGCTGGATCAACCGCCGCCCGGCCAGGTCGAGTCCGGCTATTTCGGTGGGCGAGTTGCCAAAATCAAACTCGGAAATCGGCAGACCATCCACCTCACCCATGAGGAATGTGCCGGGAAATTGTTCGCGCAGGGCCAGAGCTTCCTCCACCGTACCAGCCAGGATAATCTCGCCGGCTCCGGCGGCAAAAGCATAGGCGGCGGTCGTAAAGGCCCGGACCACATCAATCGCCACGACCGCGCCGGTGGCGTCAGGACAGGTTTCAAGGGTGACTTGGCGAAATTCCATTGTCATTATCTGACCGAGAACCGAAGATCGAGAACGGGCAAAGATTCCCCGTCTCCCGTCTCCGGTCCCCGGTCGTCTTTAAAATAGAACATTCGCCAACTTCTGGCGATAGGTGCGGGTCAGTTCATTGTCCTCGCCGAGGGTGGTAAAGAGAGCCAGCATCGCCTTACGCGCGCCGTCGTCGTTGTATTTGCGGTTGCGGCGGACCACCTCCAGGAATTCATCCAGGGCTTCGATGTAGCGTTGCTGGCTGGCCAGCAGGCTGGCCAGGGCGTAACGGCTGGCAACATCTTTAGGGTCGGCAGTGAGGGCGGCGCGTAAATCTGCTTCGCTGTGGCCGTTGGCATGCTGCTGGAATTGAGCCGTGGCGATCAAGGCATCGGCGGCAGCGCGCTCTGGGATACCGGCGGGAATTCCGTTCAGGGTAGCCAGGGCGGCTTCAACTTGGCCCTGCCGCAGCAAGGTTCGGCCCAAACCGACCATGGCCGGGTAATGGTCTGGTTGTTCGGCCAGAGCGGCCTGATAATTGGTCACGGCCATCGCCAGTTGGTTGCTCATTTCCCACTCGTATCCCTGCCGGGCCAATAAATCAGCCTGGGAGGGAACGAGACCCTGGATAAATTTACGCACCTGGGGTTCGGGCTGTGCCCCGGTAAATTCACCAGCGACTTTGCCGTTGTAAAAGGCTTTGACCGCCGGAATACCTTGCACCCGAAACTGCATAGCCAGCCGCTGATTTTCATCCACGTTCACTTTGGCCAGAATAAAGGCGCCGTTGAACTCGGCGGCCAGTTTTTCCAGGGTTGGCCCCAACATGCGGCATGGGCCGCACCAGGGCGCCCAAAAGTCCACCACCACCGGCGTGGTTTTGGATCGTTCCAGAACCTCGACGGCAAAGGTTTGTTCGGTTACGTCAATGACGTTGGTTTTGGTAGCAACAGGTGTTTGCATAATAACTCCTCGAAAGGTGGTAAACAGTAAACAGTAGTCAGTAGTCAGACTGATTACTGTTTACTGGCTACTGTTTACTGGTTTCATCGCCTGGGATTTTACCTCAAAGGGGAAACGGCGTAAAGTGCGAGGGGGTATCTCCAGTAGAGGCCAGGCTCAATTGTTTCTCATAAAGCGGGCGGCGATCCAGGCGGCGGTCATGGTCGGTAGAAATTGGGTGCCGGGGATAAGGCTCTCAACGGTGGTGATGGTCCGGAGCGGTTTGAGGCCCAGGTAGCTCAAGAGAATCCAGGCAAAGGGGGCGGAGAGAAAGTCAAGGCTGAAATCCAGCAAATCCAGCGCCAGTACCACCACCAAAGGGGTGGCGCGTATGGCTGTGATCCAATCGGCGTTGGGCGGCAGGTTAATCCGCCGAACGCGCCAGACAATCCAGGCAATCAGCAGGATAGCCAGGGTCAGGGTAATCCCTATAAAAATGAGCAGAGGATAGATAAATTGAGTCAGGTCAATGGGGTTGGGGCCTTCCATGCCACATCCTTGGTAAACCCTAAAGGTCTTCAAGACCTTTAGGGTTTTGGTTAAGCGTTATCATACCATTGAGTAATCTTAATCACCACCGCCGGGCGGTCAAAAAGGATACAAATGCAGGTATATCTTACTGGCCCAGACTCAGCTCTCCGGCCAGGAAGCGGCGGGCGGTTTCGGCCAGGATGGCTGCGCCAATGGGCAGCGCTTGTTCGTCAATATCAAAAATGTCGGTGTGATGGTTGCGCACCAGACCATCCGCTTTGGCCGCGCCGACCATAATCATCGCGCCGGGCGCTTTTTGACCCATAAAGGCAAAATCTTCAGCCCCCATGCTCATACACTCCGGTTTGACTTGTTCAGCCCCTAACAAATCGGCGCTGACGCTGGACAACCAGTTTGTTACTGTTGGATCATTCCAACCGGCGGGATAACCTCGTTCGATTTTCAAACGATAGTCCCCGCCCAGAGAGCGGGTCAATTCTAAAGCCCGTTCCACCTCAACGATTAACTGCTCGCGCACCTCCGGGTCGAAACTGCGGAGCGTGCCTTGCAGGTAAACCTCGCCGGGAATGACATTGCTGGCTTTGCCGGCATGCACCTGGCCCAGGCTGACCACGGCTGCCTTGAGCGGGTCAACCCGGCGAGCGACAATCCCGTGCAAGGCCATCAGCACCGGGGCCAGCATCCATAACGGATCGGTGTTGAGGTGAGGAAACGCGCCGTGCCCGCCAGTGCCGGTGAGCCAGGCGTCGAAGGTATCGGCGGCGGCGGAACTCCAGCCGCACTGGATGGAAACTGTGCTGCAGGGCGAGGTTGAATCCATGTGTAAAGCAATAATGGCATCCACCCCTTCCAGCGCGCCATCCTCGATCATGCGGGGCGCGCCGCTAATGCCTTCGCTGTCCGCAACCTCTTCGGCGGGCTGAAAGAGGAAGCGCACGTTGCCTTGCAGGTTGTTCTGGGCAAAGGTATCTTTGAGCAAGTGAGCCACACCCAGCAGGATCGCGGTGTGAGCGTCGTGGCCGCAGGCGTGCATCACCCCCGGATTAATCGAGGCATATTCAGCCTCAGTTTTTTCCAAAATGGGCAAAGCGTCCATATCGGCCCGGATGGCGATGGTCGGCCCGCTACCTGTGCCCAGGTCGGCGACAACGCCGGTTTTGCCCACGCCGGTGCGGATGGTCATCCCGCCAATTTCTTGCAAGGTTTCGGCCACTACTCTGGCTGTCCGTACTTCTTGAAAACCCAGTTCCGGGTGGTGGTGAAAATCCCGCCGGAGGCGAATCAGTTCTTGGGATAAGGCTTTGGCTTGGTTCAGCATCGTTGCTCCTCAAAAATAGTAAACGGTAGACAGTAGACAGGAAATTTATTCGACTCTGTTACCTTGCTACCTGCTACCTTTTTTCACTCCTGGGGCGGGGTGAGTAACTGCCATTCGGCGGCGTTCCAGGTGACGGTATCGTAAATGTGCGGCTGGACGCCCTGCAGGTTGAGGTTAATGCCGTAGCGGTCGGGTAGGGCCAGTAGGGGCATGTGGGGCAGGTCTTGCTGGAGGATGGTAGCTAATTCACACAGCAAGGTCCGGCGGCGGTTGGTGGGCAGCGGGCTGCGCAGGGCATCAAAAATGCCGCTGAGGGTGGGGTTGCGATAGCGGCTGACGTTGAGGCCGGCGATGGGATTGTCGCGGGTGGGGATGGTGCGCGGGTCAAAGTAGTCGGCCATGTAGAGGGTGGGGTCAACCCCGTAATAGCCATCATCCCACAAATCCAGGTCAAAATTGCCGCGCAGCTCGATGCCGTTGTTTTCCCAGGTGTTCCACAACTGCCGGCCCTCGACCACCTGGCGCTCTAACTTGATGCCGACTTCCAACAGCATCTCTTCGATCAAGCGGTGAGCAGTGACAAGTTGTTCTCCAAATTCCTCGTAAATGTAACTTTTCAACACCAGCGGCGTGCCATCTTCAGCCGTACCACAGCCCTGGCAGTAGCGAATGGGGTCATCAGGGTTGGTCAGCCGCCAGCCGGCTTCTTCGATCAAGGCGATGGACACGCCAGGGTTGAAGGTAGTCGGGGCCAGTTGGCAGCCCAGTTGAGATAATTCGGTGTCGGTGGGGATGGCTCGGCCCAGGAAGGCTTCTTCATTAAGGCGGTTGACATCAATAGCGGCGCGAATGGCTTCGCGCATCTTGGGGTTGGCTAATACGGGATGAGGTTTGGCGGGGTCGGCGCTGCCAAAGGCGCTGAGATTGGGCACCAGACGGAGCACAAAGCGGGCCGGATTGGTGACAAAAACGGTCACATTCTCATTGTTTTCCATAAAGGTTAAGGCCGGGTCTTCGGGCCACAAATCGAGGTGGGCGTTGCCTCGTTCCAAATTGCGGCGGCGAAAATCGGGGTCGGACTGAATCTCAAAGACCAGTTGTTTGGCCAGAGGCCGGTCGGGGACAAAGTAGTTGGGGTTGGGGGCAAAGGTTAGACGCACCCCGCGCAGCCATTGATCCAGCACAAAGGGGCCGGTGCTGACCGGCTCGAAGTTGCAGTCCCAAAAGAGCATTTGGTTGGTGGGGCCGCAGTGGTGGGCCGGAAAAACGCCGGTCCCGTTGCCGCCAAATTGCAGCAGGTAGTTGGGGTAAAACTGGCGGTAGTGGACGACTGCCGTCAGCGGGTCGGGCGTTTCTACTGCATCAATCAGGTCAAAACCGGGGGCCCAAATACGGCTGTCTTTGAACGACTGCCAGGTGTAAGCCACATCGCTTGAGGTAAAAGGCTGGCCGTCGCTCCATAATATGCCAGGGCGCAGCCGCCAGGTGACGGTCAAGCCGTCTTCGCTCAGGCCGCCGTTGGCCAGAGTGGGCAGGTCGGCGGCCAGTTCCGGGTAGTAATTGCCGTCGGGGCCAACTTCGGCCAGCGCGCCATAGACCAGCTCGCCCACCAGGGCTTCGTAGCCAGTATCGTTGAGGTAGGCGTTGAAGCTGGGTGGGTCAATGGGAATAGGGACGATAATGGCATCCTCGCGCACATCAACGGCCAAAGCCAGGGGCGGTAGGGTTGGTGTGGGCAGAGGGGTGGCGGTGGGCGGCGGCGGGGCCGCCAGTTCGCAGGCAGCCAGGCAAATAGCAGTTCCCAGCAGGAAGATGAGTTGGCTCAAAAGTGGGTTAAATTTCACCGAGACATTGTAATACGGGCGGAAAGAAGGACAAAATTTTGGCGCAAGCGCTGGCAAGCCGTTGGATTATAGTTTTAAGTCAAAAAAAGCTGGCTAAATTTGGCTTTTCAAACTGAATTCAAACCAAACGGTGTTATAGTAATAGATAAACCCTGTCACGCTAAAGACAGCTATTCACTTTCAGGAAGAATACTATGGTAAACCTAACTTCTATCCTCGTAGTAGACGACGATCCCCTCATCCTAAGCGTGATGCTGCAAGTTCTGGCCCGGGTAGTAACCCCTTCTACCCAAATTATAACGGCTTACAATGGAGAAGAAGGGCTGCGGCTGGCCCGGCAAAATCTACCCGATGTGATTATTACCGATTTGATGATGCCCAAAATGGATGGTTTCGAGTTGGTAGAGTCACTGCGGCGTGAGGAAATATCTAGCCGAACCCGGATTATCGGTGTGAGCAGCAGCGGCGCGCGCGATGCCAGGACCACCGCTTTTCGCAAAATGTGCGATAGTTTTCTCAATAAGCCTTTCATGCCCAATGAGCTGATTGACAAATTGAAGTGTTTAGTCGCCTAAAATGACCGCCGACCCATTCGATAAACTCAGGGCAGGCGACTGACCGCCGACCGCCGAAAAAACTTGTTTCTGGCGGCGGTCGGCTGTCAGTGGTCGGCGGTCTTTTTCTAGCGCCGGATAAGCCGGGGAACGGCGCGAAGTTCCTCTAAACCCAGCAGCAGCCCAGCCACAACATAAACCAGCAAACCCAGGACGCCGCCGGCAGCGGCACCCAAAAGGGGTGACAATACCGGGAAAAGCGCGGTAAAGGACAGAACCGCTGCCCCCATCGCCCCGGCGGCCAGGGCGGTGCGAGCCAGGGTGCTGAGCAGCGGCCTGATTTCGACCCCGGCCATGCGCTGGTTGGCAATCGCCAATAAAACCAAAACCTCAATTGTCACTGCGACTGCGTTGGAGAGGGCCAAGCCGCCAGCGTCGAGCACTCGATAAAGCAGCAATGCCAGCCCACCATTGACCAGCATGCCCACCACCGCGCCGATCAGCGGGGTGGTCGTATCTTTTTGAGCATAAAAAAGGCGGTTAACCACCTCCAGGGCGCAGTGAGCCACCAGCGCCAGCGCCCAAAATTGCAGCGATTGATACACCGCCGCCGTCGAATCCGGCCCAAACTCCCCCCGTTCAAACATCAGTTGAATCAATGGCCGCCCCAGAACAATCAACCCGACGGTGGCCGGAATGGAAAGGGCCAAGATGACCCGCAAAGCCTGTTCGACGGTGCGGCGCAGTCCGGCCCGGTCGCTTCGAGCGGCCAATTCGGCCATGGTCGGGAATAAGACAATGCCAATGGCCGAGCCGATGATGGTTTGGGGCATCTGCATCAGATCCCAGCCATAATCGAGAGCCGAGACGCTGCCCTGGCCCAGGCGGGAGGCCAGATTAAAAATAATCAAAAAATTCACCTGGATTACGCCCAGGGTTAAAATGCGCGGCCCCAGCAGCCGGATGACCTGGCGCAATCCCGGATCGCCCCAACCGAGATCGGGGTAATAGCGCAGGCGGTAGCGGATGAGGCCCGGAACCTGGATCAACAGATGGCCGGCGGCCCCGGCCACTGCGCCCCACATCAGCCCGTACACCCCCAGGTTCGGCGCAAGAAAGAGCGCCCCGGCGATCAGACCCAAATTGTAAATAATGGGAGCCAGCGCGGGTAGCAAAAAGTGCTGGTGAACGTGCAGCACCCCCCCGGCCAAACCGCTGACGCTGAAAATAAGGGTGGAAATCAGGGCCAGCCGCATCAGGTTGGCCGTAAGCTGCTGCGTTTCGGGGGGGAAGCCGGGGGCAATGAGCCATTCCACCAGCGGCAGGGCCACGAGGGCAATCAACGCCGCCGCCGCCGTAGTGACCAGCAGCATGGTGTTGAGGGTGGCGCTGGTCAACCGCCAGCCGGCGGGGTCGCCGGGGGGATGCAGGGTCAGCCGCTCGCTGAGGATAGGGATAAAGGCGGTGGCCAACGCGCCGCCGGAGATGAGCATGAACAGAATATCGGGCAGGCGAAAGGCGGCCACAAAGGCATCGTAATCGCCGCCGGTGCCGAAAGCGCGGGCAATCACCACCTGCCGTCCGATGGCTAAGCCCTTGTTGACCAGGAACGCGGCCATTAGAATCATGGTCGAGCGGACGAGATGGGACAGATGGAGTTTAAACGGCATTACTTGGGTGGATTCTTGGCCTGCTCATAAACCCGGTTGAACTCGGCCAGGAATTGGCTGGCAAGATTGCTATTTTGAATAATCAGCATATTTTCGTCGTTAGATTGGTCGGCATTATCGGTAAAATTAAAAGAGCCAAACACCGTGATGCTGTCGTCAATAATAAAGACTTTGTGATGCAGGGTGTAAGGGTTGCCGTCCTGCCACACGTCCAGCTTTTGCCGTTTCAGCCGTTTGAGTTGGCTGGCTTCCGTTTCTGAGCCGCGCGTTTCAAAGACCCCTTGCACCGTCACCCCGGCTTTGGCCCGATCAATGATAGCGTCGGCGATGCCGGTGTGGGTGAAGGAAAAGGCCATAAAGCGAATACTTTGCTGGGCGCGGCGGATAAGCACGGTCAGTTGAGCAGCACATTCATCTTCGGGGGCAAAGCAGGTTTCGACAATGGTTTTGCCAAATTGCAGGCGGGGACTCAGCGTTTTTGAGAGGGAGGTGGGGCCAAATTCTTTTTTGGTGAACATCTCTTCAAATTCAAGGGCATAATTCTGAGCCAATTGGGGCGATTGGATGTAAATGGCGTGGTTGTTGTTGCGGAAAGTATCGTTGCCGGTAAAGTTCCACGAGCCGGTCCAGACGGCTTGACCATCTACGACCACAAATTTGTTGTGCATGATCGGCTTGCGGTTATCCGGCACAAGCGGCACCCCGGCTTTATTCAGGCGGATCAGGGTTTCATCTTCGGCTAAAGAGTCGCTGTCGGTGACAATTCGGACGGCCACGCCTCGCTTTTGGGCCGCCAGCAGGGCATCGCCCACAGGGTCAAGATCAAGTTCGTAAACGGCCACATCCAGGCTGCGCTGCGCCCCGTTGATTACACCGATCAGGGCTTGCATGATGGTTTCGGTGCGGGTGGCCGGCTTATCCGGGTAAACCGGGGTGGTGAAGTAGAGTTTGTAGTTCCAGTTTCGGCTGGTGGCTGGCGTGGCCGTCGCCGGGAGAGTTGTCGCGACTGAGGTCGAGCCAGGGGTGGGCGTGATCAGGACGGTAGCAACCTCTTCTACAAATTCCTGGCTGAACAAGGTCTTCCAGTCAACCTTTATCAAACCCAGCCGGTCGCCCGTGTAAAGAAGCCCCAGCAGCATCAGTAAGAAAACAGGCGCAGCCAGCAGCGGGGCGAAACTAGACTGGCCGGCTTGTTTTTTGGATGTTAACTCACGTTTCTTGGTCATAGCTCGCTCCAGGAGTTATGGCTCGGTGGGCGATGAGGGTCAGGCTGATGACCTGCTCCACCAGTTTGATGAGATGTTCAATCATGGCTGCGTCGGAAAAATCGCGGCGCTGTTCCATCAGGTGGTTGACGGTGCGCATCGCCCGCTGCAAAGCATACGCAGCTTCTTGCAGGTCAGTCTGGCTGAGCTGAAGGTGGGCCAGATTTTGGAGCTGCTGCTCACCCCAGTGTAGCAACAGCCTGGCCGCTTCATCGGTCATGGCGTCGGTGAGGCCTTCGCTTTCATAAAGCTGCTCGACAAGAGGGCGGATTTGGTTTTCTTCGGTAGCCAATGGGTCCATAAGTTGCTCGACTCCCGCAAAATCTCAAAAATTCAGTAAATCACGAATTGAGGAGCTAGCACGCCCTCGTGCTGCTCCGTTCGGCACGTAGGCGTGCCTCACTCCTCATAAAATTGTGATTTACTGAAATTGAAAAGAGTTCCGACAACCACCTCAAAGCCAGGGAGTTGCCTGGATGCCGCTGTATCGCTGCCCGTATACTTTCCGGTCAGAGTGTAAACGCCCTGGGCAAGGTTAAAAATCTCAATTGTTTTAGCTTCATAATCTACCAACCAATGCTCAGGCACGCCAGCTGCCTGATATAGCTTGAATTTAGTCTCGCGATCATAGTTGGCATTAGACGGAGAAAGAATCTCGACGGCCAGATCGGGAGCGCCCTCAACGTATTGATTACCAATGATCCCGGCCCGTTCTTTTTTAACAAAGAAAATATCCGGCTCGATAGGGACAGGTTGGCCAGGTAGCCGGACGCCACATGGAGCTTCTAATACTTCGCCCAAGTTGTTATTTTCCGCGTAATCTGCCATCATTCTGGCAAGTTTAAAGGACGACCTTTGATGATTAATTGCTGGTGGGGGGGCTATGTATAACACTCCATCAATAATTTCATACTTCCAACCATCATCGGGAAAGTTGAGCCAATCTTCATAAGTCCAATCGCCCTGTCGAGGGAAGCGAGGACGATGGAAGGGGGCAGTAGGCGCAGCATCAACCGTTTTAGTGACCATTATTCATATCTCCTTTCTCCAGGCTGCTTTAATTTTACCATACTTTCCGTGTCTTAAGGAATTATGGTAATGTGACCAAGCACTGCCGCCGCGCCATCCTCACTTTCAACCCCACTGACGCCCTCACTGGGGAAGGGCGGCTGGGCGTTGTAAACCACAACCTCCAGGCGATACGAGCCAGGCGGCGTATCGGCGGCCAGGGGGAGGGTGTAGACGTTGATCGCTCCATTCAGGGCCGGGTCGGTGAGCGGCCAGGCCGAGGTGCGAAAGTGGCGGTCATTGAGCAGGTCTTTGTCTACTTGGGCAACCAGACGGCCATCTTCGCCGCGCAGGCGGAGGGAGACTTTGTAATCAACGTCGGTGTCACGCAGCAGGGTAAAGTGAAGGGTGGCCCAGGCCGGATGTGTGATTGGGGTGGTCTCGCTCGCCGGGGGATAGCCGCCAAAGGCCGCGCCATCTAACCGTAACACATCGCCAAAGGCGGCGTTAACCGGCGGCAGGTCGGCAGGCAGGCTAAAACCGGCCCCCGCCTGCGGCAAGCTGAACCATTCGACGTGGTAGCCCCGAAAATCACGCTGGCCCAGGCGCTGGCCGTACTTTTGCGCTAGGAAAGGGATGACTCCGCGCGGGTCGGTATCGCTGCCGCGCCAGGTTATCCAAAAGAGACGGTTGCGCCCGGCGGCTTCACGGGTGAGGGTGTCGGCGGCGGTGTGGATGTCTACAAAGAGGTAGCGGGTCGGTGCGACAATATTTCCCCTGGCCGCGTAGTAGTGGAACGGGTGAGGCACATCCACATAGACCAGATCGTCGGCGGTGGTTTCGACGGCCAACCAGTCCGCCACACCCGCTGAGTCATCTTTGAAGTAGGTTTCGTTGGTGTAGTAGCTGTGGAGGGCAAAGAGGAAGATGGCGAAAAGCGTGAGGCGTGAAGCGTGAAGCGTGGTGCGTGGTGCGTGGTGCGTAAAACCTGACACTTGACACTTGACACTTGACCCCTGACCCCCGACCCCCGACCCCAGTATTAGGAACAGTGCCGGGGTGACGAGGATGAGGTAGCGGGGTTCAAAAGAGGGTTGGCGCTGGAGGATGAGAAAGCAGGCGGTGAGGGGAATGAGGAACCAGCCGAGGAGGAAGAGGAGAGTTGGAAGGTTGGAAGGTTGGAAGGTTGGAGGGTTGGAGGGTTGGGGTAGATTTTGGATTAGTTGAAATGATATGATAAGGATAAAGATTATTGCGATAGCTGCCATGCCCCAAGCGGCGGGTTGGGGGTCAAGGGTCAGGCCGACGGTGTAGGCTTGCCAACTGCGGAGGATGAAGTCGCTCAGGCTGGGGGGGATCAGGTTGGGGTTGCTGTAGCTGGTGATTTGGCGCAGCGCCAGAAAAAGCTGGGGCACAAACAGCAGCAGAATACTTGCTTGAGAAATAATCCAGGTGATGAGCCGAGCAGCCCTGTTTTGGCTGAGTACCCAAATCAGCCAGGCCAGGTTGTGAAAGAGCAGCAAAAAAAGGGTGAAGTAGTGGGTGTAGAGGCAAGCGGCGGTGAGAATGATATAGGCAGCAATAAACCAGCGCCGGTCTCCGGTCCCCGGTCCCCGGTCGGAAAAGAGGATGTGCCACAAAGTAAAGGTACTGGCCAGAGCCAGGAAGGTAATCATCGCGTAACTGCGGACTTCCTGGGCGTAGGCAACATACAGGGGAGACAGTGCGGCGAGGAGGGAGGCAACGGAGCAGGGGAGCGGAGGAGCAGGGGTGCAGGGGTGAGAGCGGGAGTATGAAATTGTATGAGCGAAACGGTATAGTAAGGCGACGGTGAGCAGGCTGAATACGACGGACAGGAAGCGCAGGGCAAATTCGCTTTGGCCGGTGAGGGCCAGCCACAAGTGGAGCAGGATAAAATAGGCCGGGGGATGAACGTCCATCGCCGGGAGGGTGGGAATTTGGGGAATGGGCTGCGCAGCCACAAAAATGCTGTGGCCTTCATCCCACCAGATGCTTTGAAAATCAAGGTGATAGAGGCGCAGGCTAAACGCCAGCCACAGGATCAGCAGGGGTAGAGCCGAGCGCCGGGGGTAGAATTTCATAGCCGCAAATTTTAGACTACGTTGTTATGCTTGGCAAAGCGATTATCGTTTCAAATGAAATCTCCGCTTTTGATAATCTCCCGTTTTCCGGTATGATGTATCTGCTGAAGATTAACTACCGGCAAAGTATGGCGTCGAGGCAGTGAGTCGGGGGTGGTTTCAAATTTTCCGGCTTGCGCCTCGATTTTATTTTGTCCGGGCAAAAATAAAAGGAGAAGTAAGAAAATAATGAAGTTTCAAGTATCGAGTCTGATATTAGCCGGGCTGCTGGTGGCCGGCTGCAACAGCTTCCAGCAAGCGACTGCTGAAGCGCCAGCGGCCGCGGTTTCGACCGCTACCCCAGCAGTGGTCGAAGCCGCGCCCACTGAAGCAGCGACGGCAGCCACCAAAGAACCGGCGGCTGAAGCGACTACCGCCCCCGCGCAGCAGCCAGCCGATGAGGATGTTATCACCACCGACAGCGGTTTGCAATATGTGGTGGTTGAGGAAGGAACCGGGGAGACGCCCAACCCTGGCGATTTGGTTAAAGTGCATTATACCGGCACGTTGGAAGATGGGACCAAATTCGACAGCTCGGTTGACCGGGGTGAGCCGATTGAGTTTGTGTTGGGCCGAGGGCAGGTTATCCCCGGTTGGGATGAAGGCATTGGTTTGATGAAAGTGGGCGGCAAAGCTCGCCTGATTATTCCGCCCGACCTGGCCTATGGCGAAAGTGGCGCTGGCGGGGTCATCCCGCCCAATGCTACGCTCAACTTTGATGTGGAGTTGGTTTCGGCTGAGCCGGGGCCACCCCCACCGCCGGAAGCGCCCACCGCGGTGGATGAGGCTGACTACACTACCACCGAAAGCGGTTTGAAATATTATGACTTTAAGGAAGGCAGCGGGGCCGCGCCGGAGACAGGGCAAGTGGCTACTGTTCATTACACCGGCTGGCTCGAAGACGGCACGATGTTTGACAGCTCGCTGCTGCGGGGCGAACCGTTCAGTTTTCCGGTGGGAGCCGGGCAGGTCATTCCCGGTTGGGATGAAGGTGTCGCTTCGATGAAGGTTGGCGGCAAGCGTCAACTGGTCATCCCGGCAGATTTGGCCTACGGCGAAAGCGGCGCCGGCGGGGTCATCCCTCCGAACGCCACCTTGATTTTTGAGGTGGAGTTGCTGGGGGTGGAGTAATAAAGCACAGCCGTCAACACAAGTTGACGGCTGTTTGTTTTGTAGCAAATAAAGTTTGTAAGACCCGGATTAATTGTCGTATACTCGGCCCGTTGGCTGGCGCAGGACTGGAAATTTCTTGTCCGGTTCGGCTTCATCAGGTTTGAGGGCATCGGGTACATTCATCGCCCTTACCTGGAGGGGTTTGGTTCCCATGTCTCTATAAAAGTGAGTAAAAATTGCCTGTCGAATCTCATCTTGGGGCAGGTCGGCCAGGTGCTCAACCGTTTCAGAGATATTGGTAGCTTCAACTCTGGTTTCGTGCAGCCGGTCGGGCGGCAAAATTTCTTTAATGTAAAGCGTGTCCTCAATAAAATCAGAAGGTAAGACGCAGCCAAAATTTTTCAGGTCCTTCGTTAACCGCTGCTTGATAGCTTCGTTAATTTGCTGGATCACTTTTGGCAGCAGCAGTTGGGTAGATTCTACCTGGGCAACTTCTTCCCGCAAGGTCATATCTACGATGGATTGAACTCTGCTTTTCACAATTGTGTCAGGCAGTTGAACCACAATCGGCATAAAAGCCGGATGCACCTTCTCGACATCGAAGAAAACTTTGGCGCTCACTGTGATGTTGTGTAAAACACCGTCATGACAGAGGACATTCTTACAGGTATGTTCAATCATGTGGAGTCCGGTTTTGACTTGAGGGCCAAAACTTTCAATAAAGGGCCAGTGCCGGACAAAAGTGCGAGTTGAGGTGCGATGAAAACGGCCATTTCGTTCAATAACCTGGACCATCTTATCGGGCACATGCCGAAACCCCAACATCTCCATTACTCTGACAGTTAATGAGCGTCCCATTGTTTTCCCCTTTCGTTATTAAAGTTAACTTCATCGGCAATTGTATCTTATCATATCTTCTTGAAATCAATTTAGAGATTTTTTAGAGAAAAATTAGAATTTTATCTCGCCTGCGCCGTTTGTATGGTATAATGAGGCCGGATTAATTGTGAATTGTTAATGAGATAAGATGGACCACACTCCCTTGCCCTTAACTTTTCGTTATCACTTGGTCGCCCAGCTTATGCGGCTCATGCAGGCCGGCGAGTCGGCGGCAGTGGTGGGGGTAGCCAGTGTGGGCAAGTCGAACCTGGTACGCTGTTTACAGCAGGCAGATATTCAAGCAGCGCATCTGGGAGCGGATAAAAGAGAAATTTTAGTGGTTCTGGTGGACAGCAATGATCTGGCCGCGATTACCGAGTGGAACTTTCTGGAACTGCTGCTGTATCGCCTGTCCTTCCACAGCCAGAGCGCCAATCTGCCGGCAGAGGTTGTGACTCGCTTGGAGGAATGGCACGAAAAGGCAGCCCGTCGCCCTGATGATGCGCTCAACGCCCAACGCTGTTTGGAACAGGCCCTGCATTGGCTGTGTCAAGTCAAGGGGCTGCGAGTTGTTTTTTTGCTGGATGAATTTGAGCTGATTTACCCGCAGTTGAGCCAGCGCACCTGGGCCAATTTGCGGGCGCTGCGCGATAAAAACAAGTATAGTCTATCCTATTTACTTTTTTTGCGCCGGGATTTGGAGGACGTGCTGCCGGTAACACCGGAGGTTGAGGCGTTTGTCGAGCTTTTTCAAACCCATATTTTGGGCCTGAAGCCCTATGACCTGCCGGGAACCGAACTGATGCTGGAACGCCTGAGTCTGCGCCAGCGGGTAGATTGGCCGGTTCAATACACGGCCCAGGTTTTTGATTTATCCGGTGGACATGGCGGGTTAATCAGAGTGATTTTTGGCAAGGCGCTGCCGGCCATAAAAGAAGGCCGCCTGCCAGACTGGTCGCTCCTGTTTTACGATGCAGAGGTGAAAGACGAGTGTGGCAAAATCTGGTCTGGCCTCACTTCCAGCGAAAGAGCGTGGCTGGTAAGATTTGTCGAGACGGGTCAAGGGGAGACGGGACCAGATGGCGGGGTGATTACAGACAAATTAATCCGCAAAGGTCTCCTTGTGGCCGAACCCACGCAGGAGCCGCGCCTGTTTTCAACCCTCTTTACCACTTTTATGCCGCAAACCGCAGCCCAGGACCGGCCTCTTTTTCAGTTTGACGCCCAACAACAAATCTGCCGGATTGAAGGTCGAGAGATCCATTTGCCGGGGCTGCCGGCCCAGTTGCTTGATTTTCTGTATCGGCATCAAGGCCAGAACTGCCGCCGCCTTGATCTGCTGCGTCATCTGTACCCGCAAGAGGATCATCGCCAACTGGGCAAAATTCCCGATTTTCGCCTGGATGCGGTGGTCAAGAGTCTGCGCGAAAAAATTGAGCCTGATCCCCAGACACCGCGCTACATCAAAACGGTGCGTGGGGTTGGGTTTAGACTAGATGTAAATGAGTAGGGAGTCAGTGAAAAGCAGCATCAGTAGATCCAAATTTGAGGAGCCAGCACGCCTACGTGCAGCTCCGTTCGGCACGTGGGCGTGCCTCACTCCTCGAAAATTGGATCCACTGAGCATCCTTGTAGCGTGAAACGAAGTGGAGCGCGTATCGAAGGGTGCTGCTAACTTCATGACATTGACTGATAACTGACCACTGATGACTGTTCACTATCTTTCGGAGGAGAGTCTTATGAGCAACCCATCATTTCAGGAGCGTATTGGGCGCAAGTTTCCGCCAGATTATCGCCAAGAGATCATTCCGCTGATGATGGAGCGAATTGCCAAAGGCGAGTCGTGCTTCATTGTGGGGATGAGCGGCACCGGTAAATCCAATCTTTTCCGCTGTCTCCAAAATAAGGAGACGCAGCAAAAATACTTGCCCGACCAGCCGGAAAATTATGCCTTTATTTGGGCCGATACCAATGCCCTGGTGGATGAACTGTCGGCCTTTTATCTGTATGAACTTGTTTTATACAATTTAGAGAAGTGGGCCGAAGATAACCAGCAGCCGCAAGAAGCAATTGATTTTTTGCGGGGATTGCATGAAAAAGTGGCCTTGTCGGAGAGTCACATTCTGGCCCCACGTTACCTGGAGACGGCATTTCGCTACCTTTTCAAGCACTTAAAAATTTTGCATATCGTTTTATTGTTTGATGAATTTGAACCTATCGCCCGCAAGCTTGATTATCAATTTTTTAAGAATCTACGCTGGTTGCGGGACGAGTTTAAATATCACCTCAGTTATATTATGGCGGCGCATCGCATGCCCACAGCCATTCGGGAAGGGTTTTTCGACCAAGGCGAACCCTTTTACGAATTGTTGGCCTCGAACATCCTGGGGCTGAAACCTTACAATGCCAACGATACCCAATTTATGCTGGCCGAATTATCAAGGCGCTATGAGGTAGAACTGACGCCGCAGCAAAACGCGCTGGTTGTCAAAGCTAGTGGGGGACACGGCGGCTTGATTACCACCGTTTTCAAGATTATGCTCAAACACTCGCTGCCCCATCATGAAGACTCGCAGTTTCAACAGTTGTTGAGCTATGACGCTGTAGCCGGCGAGTGCCGGAAAATATGGAACAGCCTGGAAGCTCAGGAGCAGGATGTGCTGCTTAAACTGATCAACCACGATGTCCAGCCCGACGCCTGGCAGCCGTTGAGCAGTTTGACCGCTAAAGGGGTTGTTCTGAAAGACTCTGCCGGTCAAACCGTGATTTTTTCACCGCTTTTTCAAAAATTTCTACAAACCTTTGTTTGAGAAACCTGTTTGTAGTACATCGCGGCGTAAATGACCCTACAGATCGTAGTAACGACAAATGAACGGAACACGCCGCCAGAGCCGAAGGTCCCTATGAGCAGGCACGCAAGCGAGACGCAACACGGTTTGGAATTTTTCCAGCAGTGGTCAACCGTCGGTGGTCGGCGTTACCCCAACTCCTCGCGCACGGTATAAATGGGCTTGTTTTGGCTTTCGTGGTAAGTGCGGGAAATCATTTCGCCCAGCAGTCCCATGGTGATAAACTGCACCCCCACCATCACCAGCAGAATCGCCAGCAGCAGGAGCGGCCGGTCAACCAGGTTTTCAAAGTAGACTAGCTTCACAAAGGTGAGATAGACGCCGATGAGAACACCCAAAGCCAACGACCCCAGGCCCATCAAACCAAAAATCTGGATAGGCCGGGTGGAGTAGCTCAGTAGAAAACGCACCGTCAGCAAGTCGAGAATGACACGGGTGATACGGCTAATGCCGTATTTACTGCGCCCAAATTGGCGCGAACGGTAGTTGACCGGCACTTCGACCACGCTGACGCCGTAATAACTGGCAATGGCCGGAATAAAGCGGTGCAAATCGCCGTATAAATTGATGCTTTTGATCACATCGCTACGGTAAGCCTTCAGGGCGCAGCCGTAGTCATGCAGCCTGACCCCCGTACCTTTTGAAATGAGCCAGTTGGCCGTGGCCGAAGGGACTTTGCGGGTCAGAAAAGCCGAGAAACCCTCCTGCCAGCGTTTCACCCGCCAACCGCTGACCACATCGTAACCCTCGTCAATTTTGGCCAGCAATTGCGGAATATCCGTCGGGTCGTTTTGCAAATCGGCATCCATGGTAATGACCACCTCGCCCCGCGCCCGGTCAAAACCGGCGGCAAACGCGGCCGTTTGCCCAAAGTTGCGCCGAAAGCGAACCACCCGCACGCGCGCATCCTGAGCGCGCAGTTTTTGCAGTTCCCCAAAGCTGTTATCGCGGCTGCCGTCGTCCACACAGATAATCTCAAAGGTGCGCCCGGTTGCTTCCAGCGCCGGGACCAATTCTTCTAACAAATGGGGCAAACTCTCCGCTTCGTTGTAAATGGGCAGGACAATGCTCAACTGCGGCGGCTTCGGCGTCGCGCCATCTGGCTCATAAGACAAATCCTCATTCAGCATTGAGGAGGCTTGAACTATCACAATTATGATCCTTTCTCTGAAACCACGCCGCGCGCCCCGCGCAGCAAATAAATCACCCCGCCAATCAAGCCGGTACAGATGTTCCCAAAAACGTAAACCAGCAGCGACATCGCTACGGCAATTTCCGGCGATACCCCCACCTGGCTGAACAAACGGCGATAGGTCTCTTCGCGCACGCCCAGCCCGGCAAAACTGATCGGTAACAGCAGCACCAGCGAGGTAATCGGCACAAAGACCGCATATTGGACCAGGCTCACCGGCGCGGCCAAAGCTATACCGATAAAAACGTTCATGGCAATGAGTGACAAATTGAACAAAAACGATACCAGGTAGGCTCGGCCCAGCGCCCCGATGGGGTAACGTTGGAACGATTCGGCCAGATTGCCGATCATTTTAATATCGCTCAGGCGGCGAAACAAGCCCACCCGCGCTCGTAGGGTCGCGTAGAGTGGCCGGTTGATCAATAAATAGCCAATGACCAGCCCGCCCAGAAAAATAGCGATGGTGAAATAGGCTACCGCCGGGGGGACTTCGCCCCAATCGGCCAGTAAGGCGAGCAGGGCAATCGCTTGCAGCGCCGACAGCCCCAAAAAGCGGTCCACCACCACACTGGTCACGGCATCGGAGACGCGCTCGCTGTGGCGGCTGAGTTCGACCATGCGCATAGCGTCGCCGCCCAGGCCGCTGGGTAACAGGTTGTTGAATAGAAAACCGATAAAGTAAATGTTGGTCAATTCGGCCAATGGCACAATGACGCCAATTGCTGCCAGTAATATTTGCCAGCGATAGGCGCGAATCACGACACCCAGCATCATCATTGCCAGCGCCGCCAGCAGCCACCACGGATTCGCCCGGCTCACAGTCCCGAAAAAGGCGTCCATATCGAGGCTGCTAAAGATAAAAGTAAGCAACCCCAGGCTGATAACTACTTTTAGGATGTTGAGAATTTGTTTACGATTCATGCTACAGGGTATCAGGGTCGCAAGGTAGCAAGGTCGCAGGGTAGCAGGTAGCAGGTAATTTTCTGCTACCCTGCGACCCTGCGACCCTGTAACTCTGCTACTCTGCTACCCTGTTACTTTGCCTCGATAATCTGATGATACTTCTCTACCGCTTCGGTCCACTGACCGGCGGCCACCAAAGCAGCGGCTTCGTCGGCGGCAGGGCCGTGCCACTTGGGATTGTAAACTACCGCCTGACGATAAGCTTCCGCCGCCGCCGCGAGATTGCCCAGCGCCTCCTGCGTTTCTGCCAAAGCTTTCCAACCACTAGGCCACCCCGGAAAGCTGTCTACCGCCGTTTGGTAGGGTTCAATTGCTTCTTGGGGCCGGCCCGCTGCCACCAGCGCATCACCCCAGGTGCGTAAGGCGGCAGCCCTGGCCGTGCGTGGGTCGGGGTTGAGTACACCTTGCGCTTCCATCTCGGCGGCCCAGGGATAAGCGGCATCCACGGCCTGATGGGCCAAATCGAGCGCCGCCTCGGCCAAAATGGCCGGCTCGTAAATGGCAAGCTGCGGGGCCGAGACGACGACCCCGCCGGGAAAAACAAGCTGCTTCACGGCGGGCGACTCGGCCGGTTTGAAGCGATTGACCGCCCAGACCCGTCCGCCAGTGGTCCGCAGGGTTTCGGCGCGGCCTTCAATATTAGTCAGCAATGCCGCTGGTGTCAAAAGTTGGGCCTGCCCGCGATAGTAGTAATCAATAAAACGGCCCTCGTCCCACAGTGGGCCGATCAAGATCAGGTCGTTGGGGCCGGCGTGTTCATCCAGATAAGCCGCCGCGCCGCGCCAATCAGGCTTGGTTTGGCCGTAAATGCCCAGTGTGGCGATGAAGGAGAGAGTAGCCAGAAGCCAGATAGAGTAAGTTAACAGGTTGGAAGGTTGGAGGGTTGGAAGGTTGGAGGGTTGGAGGGTTGGAGGGTTGGAGGGTGAAGGTTGTAGATTAGATTGTTGTTCAAGTTTTGCCACACTTCGCGATTTACTCACCATTCGCTCATTCGCCCATTTGCTGATTCTGACGACGGCATAGCCAATCACCGCCAAATATACCGGCAGCACAAAAGCGTAGCGAAATTGCAAAGCGCGGGGGTCGCCCAATACAATCGGCAGGGCGACCGGCAGGGCCAGCCAGAGGGCGGCAAACGCGGCGACCGGCCAGGCGCGGCGGGCCAACAAAATTACACCGATAAGGAACAGCCCCAAGAATCCCCAGGCGACCGGCTCCGGCAGCGGACCCAGAGCGCGGACCACGCCCGGCACAAACGCCAGCGGCGAACCAACACCCCCTTCAATCGCACCCACCGCCGCCCGTTTCTGCAAAATAGCAAACAGCACCGGCCACCAAGGGAGGTAGAGCAGGCAGGCAAGAGCGACGGAGGCGGCGAAGCCGAAGAAGCGTGAGGCGTGAGGCGTGAGGCGTGAGGCGTAAATCGTAAATCGTAAATCGTAAATCGTAAATAGCATGAGGCTGGTTTGGGCGGCTAAAATCAGGAAGCCAAAGTACATGGTGTAGATGTTGGCCGTTGTCGCCAGGGCATAGGCCAGCCAGCGCGGCCATTGGTTGGGTCGAGCCAGGGCGCGGAAGAGCAGCCAGGTCGAGAAGGCTGAGATAAACATAAACAGGGCGTGCATGCGAGCTTCCTGGCTGTATTTGATAGCGATAGGCGCGAGGGCCAGGAGAAGCGCGGCGACATGGGAAACGTGGTGCGTGATGCGTGAGGCGTGGTGCGTGGTGCGTGGTGAATGATGCGTGATGCGTGACACCTGACACCTGACACTTGGTACTTGCCCTGCTAATTTATAGGTTACGGCTACGGTGAGAACGCCGGCGATAACTGATGGAAAACGCCATAGCCAATCGGAGGCGGGGGTAGGCGCTGCGTCGGGGGGAACGGTCAGGCGGGTAAAGGCTCCGGCGATGAGGTAGTAGAGTGGGGGATGGATGTCGTCTTTGGTCCACTCGATGAGTTGGACAGGAGACTGGCTGGCAAAGATGGCCGTGAAGATTTCATCTTCCCACAGGTTTTCGGCAGAGAGGGCATAGAGGTTGAGGGCCAGGGAGAGGAGGAGAATGGTGAATAATGAATAGTGAATAGTGAATTGTGAATTATTTCTTTGCATTAAGGGTCACGAAGAAAAAATCAGGTTGTTCGTACCCTATTTTGGTCGTCAAGGGGGTTTTTGTCCAATTGAGGCGGGGTTTTTAGTCCATTGCCCCTTGACACCCATCAAATTGCATGTTATACTTGGTGCAAATGTACATCGAGTGTGCATTTGCACATATCAAAGGTTCTTGACGAACAAGATGGACGAGGGCTACCACGAACTGCTGGCCCAAGTGGCCTCAATGTATTATGAGCAGGATATGACTCAGACTGAGGCTGGCGCTGAGTTGAGCCTCTCGCGGATCAAAATCTATCGTCTACTCAAACAGGCCAAGGCTAACCAGGTGGTTCAAATTAAGGTTGATTGGCCGGCAACCCGCGCAAAAAGTCTTGAAGAGGCAGTGCGACAACGCTTTGGCCTGAAAGAAGCTTTGGTTCTCCAAACCACTTACCACCACCACACCCCCCTTTTACAACGCCTGGGTCAACTGGGCGCACGCTACCTGGAACGCATCCGGCAAGATGGCATGACCCTGGCCATTTGCCTGGGCAGTTCGACCTACCATGTGGTCAATAGTATTAGCCCAACCTTCCGGGCGAAAATTCAGGTTACTCAGGCGATGGGCAGCATGCCTTTTGCTTTCCAGGAAATGGACAGCGCCGCATTGGCCCGCCAATTGGCCCAGAAATTGGGCGGAGAGGTTTTGTATCTGTCATCCCCTTTCATTGCTGATAGCTCCGAAGCGGCCGAAACCCTGCGCCGTCAGCATATTCAAGGAGGTTAAAATGGTTACATAAAAACTATGATAGCCGGATAGATTAGTGAGAGGAAAAAGGGAGGAGATACCGATTGACTTTGGCGAGTAAGCGGTATCCCCTCCGAGGCAGCAGCGGTTTAGAGCATCTCAGCGCATTTTTGCGTCTGAGCAATTGCTCTTTGGCCGTGCTTTTTTCATTATACCGTTAATAAAAAATTTGTCGAGAATAATCAAAGGAGAAGAAAAATGGCCACTCAAAGGCGATTCCATTTCTGGTTAAGTTTAAGTTTGCTACTAATTTTGGTGCTCTCGTTGACCGCCTGCGGCGCGGCAGCATCCGCCCCGGCGGCCTCGGCGGAGAAAGAAAAGCCGGCTCCCACTGAAGCGCCCGCAGTCAAAGAAGAGGCCCCAGCCGCCCCGACTGAAGAAGCGGCGGCCCCCGCCGAGGCAGCCGCAGAAAAACCGGCCGAAGGTGCGGCAGCGAATTTAACGCCGGAAGGACCGGCTACCGGCAAACTGGAGGTATTTTCGTGGTGGACTTCCGGCGGAGAAGCGGCGGCGCTGGACGCCTTGTTCAAGGCCTACAACGCCAGCAACCCCGCTGCCGAAATCGTCAATGCGACGGTGGCGGGTGGGGGCGGTTCGGCGGCGCGGGCGGTGCTGCAAACCCGGCTGGCCGGCGGCACGCCGCCCGATACCTGGCAGGTGCATCCGGGCCACGAACTGCTCGACCAGTATGTCGCCGCTGATTTTGTCCAGCCGGTTACAGATATCTACCAAGAGCAGGGCTTGTTCGACGTGATGCCCAAAGCTTTAACCGACCTGATGAGCAAAGACGGCGAAGTCTACCAGGTGACGGTCGGGGTGCATCGCGGCAACGGCTTCTGGTACAACCAGAAACTGCTTGAACAGAACGGCGTCACCGTCGGCGACAAGATGGGCGTGGATGAATTCTTTGAGATTGCCGATAAACTCCAAGCGGCGGGCGTCACCCCGCTGTGCGTGGGTGACTCCGGCATCTGGGCTACCGCTGAACTGTTTGAGAATACGTTGCTGGGCGTGCTTGGCCCGGAGAAGTACCTGGGTTTGTGGAATGGCTCGGTCAAGTTCGACAGCCCAGAAGTCAAGAAGGCGATGGAAGTTTACGGCAAAATGTTGGATTATCAGAATGACGACCACTCGGCCCTGTCCTGGGATCAGGCGGTCAAAGCTTTGATTGAAGGCAAGTGCGCTTTCAACTCGATGGGCGATTGGGCTTATGGTGAGTTTGTCAATGCCAAATTGAAGGACAACGTGGATTTTGGGTGGGTTAGTCACCCCGGCACGGCCGGCTCTTTTGTCATCGTGGCCGATGGCTTTGTGTTGGCCAAGGGTGCGCCCAACGAGGTAGGGACCAAAAACTGGCTGCGGGTGATGGGCAGCAAGGAAGCTCAGGAGGCGTTCAATCCATTGAAGGGATCAATTTGCGCCCGGACGGACTGCGACCGGGCCAAGTTTGGGCCGTATCACAACTGGTCCATGGACTCCTTTGCCCAGGATGCCCTGGTGCCAACCGTCGTCCACGGCTCAGCGGCCCCGGCCGACTTCCAGCAGGCCCTCAATGATGCAGTGACGGTGTTTGTGGTAGACAAAAACGTGGACGCCCTGGCCACCGCTCTGGCTCAGGCGGCTCAGGCATCCGGTTTTAGCCAGTAATCAAGCCAAGTAAATAGGGGCAGGAGGCGAACAGAGACAATAACCTGTTCGCCTCCCCCGTTCAGTCTAAAAAAGGTGGAGCAATGTCAGCTATACCTGTAGAGACCAATATCTCAACCGCCCAGCAGGTTGGAGCGGCGTCAACTCAGCGGCGGCGCTTCCTGCCTGAGCGCCGCCAATCGTTTCTATTGCTGCTCCCTTCGCTCATCGTTATCGCTATTTTCGTCTACTTCTTCATCAGCAGCACCCTGTACATTTCCCTGTCCAACTGGCGCACCCTCAAACGGGATTTGAGCCTGCGCGAACCCGTCTATCAAACCTATGTCGAGATGTTCAGCATGCCCCGCTTTCAGGCCGACCTGCGCAACACGGTGGTTTTTACCCTGCTGTTTATGGCCCTGGCTATCGCGCTGGGGCTGTCGCTGGCGATTCTGCTGGATCGCCAGATTTTTGCCGGCGCCGTCTTTCGGAATGTCTTTCTGTTTCCTTATGCCCTCTCGTTTGTGGTGACGGGGGTGGCCTGGCGCTGGATTTTCAACCCGGAAACAGGGGTTAATCTCTTCTTCGACATTTTAGGAATCAATGCCTTATTGGCCCAGTTGGGGCTGGGGCCGCTCAAACCGGGCTGGATTACCGATCCCAATGTCGCGCTGCCGCTCAACGACCTGCTGGCCCAAATCTGGCCGGCTGCCGGCGGGCTGCAAATGAAGCTGGGCATTCCTATGGCCCTGATTCCGGTGGCTATTGCCGCCACCTGGCAACTGTCGGGCTTTATCATGGCTATGTACCTGGGCGGCATGGCGACCATTTCCCACGAAATTCGGGAGGCGGCTCGCATTGACGGGGCGACCGAGTGGCAAGTCTACCGGCACGTCATCATTCCCATTCTGAAACCGGTCACCATCAGCGTGGCCATCATTCTGCTGCACGTGTCGCTCAAGATTTTTGACCTGGTTTTTACCATGTCCGGCGTGGGGCCGGGCTTTGCCACCGACGTGCCGGCCATCTTTGTCTTTGAAACTACCTTCAAAGCCACCCGCTACAACATGGGCGCGGCGGCTTCCATTGTAATGTTAGTCCTGGTGGCTTTGGTCATTATTCCTTACCTGGTCCGTAGCTTACGAGAGGAGACCACCTGATGGCTGCCCAAACACACCTGCTCAGAAATTTTAGGGAGGCGCTGCCGAGAACACCCGGCCAGTGGCTCATCCTGTTCGTGCTGGCGCTGGCGATGATTTTTTATCTGCTGCCGGTCTACGTGATGGTGGCCAACGGCTTAAAGGAGGCTCAAGGCGTCAGTCTATCCACGATGTGGAACTTGCCGCAAAGCCTGTCCGGCGGCGGCTTTATTGGGGCCTGGGAACGATTGCGACCGAATATGGTCAACAGTTTGGTCATGGTGGTCCCGGCGACCATCCTTTCCTCTTTGATCGGCGCGATCAATGGCTATTTGTTTGCCAAATGGAAATTCCGAGGATCGGATGTATTGTTCACCTGGATGCTGTTTGGCTTTTTTATTCCCTACCAGAGTATTCTGATCCCGCTGGTTCAATTTCTCCAGGGGATTAAGGTCTACGGTACCATACCCGGCCTGATTTTGGTGCATGTTGTTTACGGCCTACCCATCACCACCTTGATTTTTCGCAATTACTTTGCCGGGGTGCCCACCGAACTGCTGGAAGCGGCGCGGGTAGATGGGGCCGGCCTGATGACCACCTTCACCCGGATTATGCTGCCCCTGTCTATCCCGGCCTTTGTGGTGGTGGGTATTTTTCAGTTTACCAATATCTGGAATGACTTCCTGTTTGGCGTGACGGTTGTACCCAATCCGGCGGCTCAACCCGTAACAATTGCCCTTAACAATCTATCCGGCTCCTTCTCGGTAGACTGGAACGTGGTCATGGCCGGGGCTGTGCTGGCGGCTCTGCCCACTGCCCTGATTTATATTTTCCTGGGCCGCTTCTTCATTCAGGGGTTGTTGGCCGGGTCGGTCAAAGGTTAAGAAGAAAGGAAAATGAAGGATGACCCTCAATCCACTCAACCAACTGGCCGCGTTGGGCCAGTCAATTTGGTACGACAACGTGCAACGCTCGCTCTTAACCAACGGCGACATTGCCCGGAAAATTGCCGAAGATAGTTTAACCGGATTAACGTCCAATCCAACCATTTTTAACAAGGCCATGGCCCAGAGCGCCGACTATGATGAGGCCCTGGCCGGGTTACTGTCTAGCGACCCCCAGGCCGAACCTATCACCCTTTACGAAACCCTGGCCCTGGCCGACATCCAGGCTGCCGCCGACTTGCTGCGGCCCGTTTACGAGCGTACCCACGGCGCAGATGGGTACGCCAGCCTGGAAGTCTCCCCCTTCCTGGCTCACGATACCGGCGCGTCTATCGAGGAGGGCCGGCGGCTGCGGCAGGCGCTTAATCGCCCCAATGTGCTCATCAAAATCCCGGCCACTCCGGCTGGCTTACCGGCCATCACCACCTTGATTGGCGAAGGCATCAGCGTCAATGTCACCCTGATGTTTTCGCTGCAACATTACGACAACGTGGCCGAAGCCTATCTGGCCGGGTTGGAAAAACTGGCGGCCGCCGGGGGCGATTTGAGCCAGGTGATCTCGGTTGCTTCTTTCTTCGTCAGCCGGGTGGATACCATTTTTGACCAGGCCCTGGCCGCGATTGGCACGGCTGAAGCCCTGAGCCTGCGGGGCAAAATGGGGGTAGCCAACGCCAAAGCCGCCTATCGCCGCTTTCAAACTGTCTTTGGCAGCGACCGCTTCAAGACCCTGGCGGACAGGGGGGCCAGAGTCCAGCGGCCGCTGTGGGCCAGCACCGGCGTCAAAAACCCTGCCTACCGAGATGTGTTTTACGTCGAAGAACTCAGCGGCCCTGACACCGTCAACACCATGCCCCCGGCCACCATGGCCGCCTTCAAAGCGCATGGCCGAGCCGAGGCTCGCCTGACCCAAGCCGTTGACGAAGCCCTGGAAATTATGGCCCGAATCGAAGCGCTGGGGATTGATTACAACACGTTGACCGAAACGCTGCAAACGGAAGGGGTCACTGCCTTTGCCGAGGCTTTTGCGGCGTTGCTAAAAACCCTGGCCGCCAAGCAACAGGCGTTTTTAAGCCGTCAAACACAGCCCAACTTTTTGAGCATTTGAACTATGTCTAAAGTCAAATATTCTTTCACTCCGCCAACCAGTCCGGTTCTGTGTCTTGGATGGGGTGTTTGATCAGGTTCATTTGTCCGTTATACAGCCGAAGGAAGGTTATATAGATATTCAGATAATGTTTTGGGTAGGGGCACGGCCTTGCGCCTGCCCCACCAGGGGCGACCGCAAGGGTACGCCCCTACAGATTCAAAATGTTTTTCTGAACATCTATAGATAGGCCAGCCTCGTTCTTCCAGCAAGTGACTCAACTCCCAAGTCGTAATGCCTAATTCTTACGCCAGCCGCCCAAATGAGATTTCACCAAGGTAATGACAATTGATTTCCATTATTCACCTCTAGTCACTTGTAGTACTGACATCGACAAAAGATTGTCGATAAAAAGGTTATTTAAACAGCGACACCGAGGATGAGGAGTAAAGCCCGCATCTCGGTTTGCACTTTACCATATTGAAGATCAAGGTCAGTCTGAGGCTGGGGATTGGGTTCGCTTTTGGGCTTGGTCACGCTGGCTAAAACGGGTTTAATGACCTTCTCGCGTAAAGTCAGTAAGGCAGCCATAGTTTTAAGAGCGCTGGTTTCGACTTGATAGCGGCAGGCTGAACCAATTTTGTGGGCCCAGTTTTGCCGCGCAGTTTTTGAGATCGTAAGCCGCGTGGCGAGGCTGATGCTACTGACTTTCGGGCCAGCCTAACAGGTCCCAGACCTGCTGCGGGCTAATTGGGAGACGCTGAAGCCTCCCGGTGTTATGGCTAAAGCAAGCACGGCTTGTACGGCCCGCAGCCGAGGCTGGTTGAGGTCCCAGACCCGCGGTGGGGTTGAACCGACCTGACCCGCTGGCCTAAGGTATCCAGGTGTCATCGGTACAAAGCTTGGTCCAGGGCAGCCAGTTGATTGAGAAAGCATCCAGGATTTGCTGGAACTGGACGATCAGTTCAGGAAATTGATCCAGGCGGCGGGGCCAGACCAGGCGCGGGCGTTATGCAGCATCACTTCAGCCCGAGAACAGCCTCGCCTTTGGTGTACAACAACGAGGTCAAGGGAGCAAATGGGCTGAAAATGGTCAAGTCGTACTCAGGTCGCTCGAGGGTTTCGTTCTAGTTTGAGCCGGCGGCCCTTAGGACTGCCTTTGAAGTGAGGCCGGCGCTTGCGGCCAAAGATGGTCATCGATCTGCCTAAGGTCCAGTCGAGCGCGGGTCCGATCAATCAGGGCTTCAGAACACCTGCTCCATTTGAGCCGGACGCCGAAACAGCAGGTTGCGCGAGTACTCCACCTGAAACAACGAACAACGGTATTCAGAACCACTCCGCAGTCGTTCGCTTTCGGGCAGGGCAAAATGGAGACAACTGTTGAGCCAGCGGTGGCAGACCTGACCCAGTTGCCCTTTGGTGGGTAGCTCCACGGTCTCTGCAAGCCAGGTCAAGTCTGCGGCGGTCATTATTCGTATCGCTAAAACAGTTGCTTGTCAGTTCAGAGTTCGCCCGGCTGATGGGCCTGACGACCAGATATTCGTGCCCATTGAGAATAACCATCGCCGCGCACGGGGATGGCTGCTGATACGGAGGGTGACGTGGCCCACATTCCGGGTCCATGATGTGAAAGAAAATGTGGTTGATCATCCGATAATGCTTGCTCAAACTGTGAACTCGACCCTCTGGGCTACGTTTGACATCCCAGACTGCTCCCGATGCCCGACTGATGATGATCAGAAACAGCCCGACAAAGCTGGGTCGTCTGGTTTGTATTGTTCAGCCGTCATGTTTACGCTCCTCTAATGGGACCCTCAAGCACTGGAATGTCGTGTTTGTTCGCGTAAGCTTTGACCCGCCGATGGAACCGACCCGACAATCGGATCAGATGCGTTTGTCCAGGTTCTCATCGCTGCCATACAGCCGTCGCCACCAGTAACGAAAGCCGCCCGCCGAGGAGGCCAGCCGATGGTAGGCGGTCAGGACAATCCGGTCTGCAATCATAACTCCCTGCAAATAATCGGCGTGGCTGCGCTCAACTGGTCAACCATTGTATCCTCTCCTTCATCTCGCTGATGAAGTGAGCTTAATCAAAATACTTCAATCTTGTCAAATGCGCAGGGCTGTTTTGCTGAGCGCAGTCTCAGCAAATGGGTGAGACATTATCGGAAATAACTTTTCACGCCAAGACGCAAAGTCGCAAAGGTTTTCTCTTAAAACTTGGCGTTCTTTGCGCGCCTTGGGAGAGGTATTTTATTTCCGATAATGTCTACCCATTTGCTGAGACAACGCTCAACAAAACGCATTTGACAAGGTTAAGGTAAAATTGATTAAGCTCACTTCATCAACAAGATGAAGGAGAAGACAATGGTTGACCAGTTGAGCGCAGCCTACGCCACTTATTTACAGGAAGCTATGACTGTCCAGATCGGATTGTCCTGACGGCCTACCATCGGCTGGCCTCCTCGGCGGTGGCTTTCGGTACTGGTGGCGTCGGTATATGGCAGCGATGAGAACCTGGACAAAACGCATCTGATCCGATTATCGGGTCGGCTCCATCGGCGGGTCAAAGCTTACGCTGATAAACATCAGATTCCAGTCCTGGAGGTCCATTAGCCGAGCGTAAGATGACGTGGCCGAACAATACAAACCGCAAGACCCGGCGTTTGTCGGTCTGTTTCTGGTCATCATTAGCCGGGCCTCCGGAGTGGTTTGGGACGTAAAACGGACCTCGGACGGTCGAGTTCACGGTTTGACCCGGCATTATCGCTCGATCAACCACATTTTCTTTCATCTGATAGACCCGGAATGGGGCCATATCACTATCCGTATCAGCAGCCATCCCCGTTTGCGGCGATGGTTATTCTCAATGGGCACGAATATCTGGCTCGTCAGGCCCATCAGCCGGGCGAACTCTGAACTGACAAGCAACTGTTTTAGCGATATAATGACCGCCGCAGACTTGACCTGGCTTCTGAGACCCCTCGTGAGCCACCCACCAAAGGGCAACTGGGTCAAGTCTGCCAACGCTGGCTGGTAGCTGTCTGCATTTTGCCCTGCCTGAACCCGAGCGCCCGCAGTGGCTTTGAATACCGTTATTCCCTCGTTCCAAGTCGAGTATTCGCGCAACCTGCTGTTTCAGCGTCCGGCTCAAATGGAGCAAGTATTTGAAGCCTGATTGATCGGGCCGTTCCCGGCTGGGACCTCCAGCAGATTATGACGATCTTTGGCCGCAAGCGCCGCCCTCACTTCAAAGGCAAGTCCAAAGGCCGCCGGCTCGGCTCGAACGAAACCTCGAGCGACCTGAGTACGACTTGACCATTTTCAGCCCATTTTGCCCCTTGACCCTCAGTTGTACACCAAAGCGAGAGGCTGTTCTCCGGGCTGAAGTGATGCTGCATAACGCCCGCGCCTGGTCAGCCCCCGCCGCCTGGATCAATTTCCTGAACTGATCGTCCAGTTCCAGCAAACTTGGCGCTTTCAACCAACTCTATGCCCTGGGCCAAGCCTTTGTACCGATGACACCCTGGATACCTTAGGCCAGCGGGGTCAGGTCGGTTCAACCCCACCGCGGGTCTGACCAACCAGCCTCGGCTGCGGGCCGTACTCAAGCCGTGCTTGCTTTAGCCATAACGCCGGGAGGCTTCAGCGTCCCCAATTAGCCCAGCAGTCCGGGACCTGTTAGGCTGGCCCGAAAGTCAGTATCAGCCTCGCCACGCGGCTTACGATCTCAAAAAACTGCGCGGCAAAAAACTGGGCCCACAAAATTGGTTCAGCCCGCCGCTATCAAGTCGAAACCAGCGCTCTTAAAATCATGGCTGCCTTACTGACTTTACGCGAGAAGGTCATTAAACCCGTTTTAGCCAGCGTGACCAAGCCCAAAAGCGAACCCAATCCCCAGCCTCAGACTGACCTTGATCTGCAATATGGTAAAGTGCAAACCGAGATGCGGGCTTTACTCCTCATCCTCGGTGTCGCTGTTTAAATAACCTTTTTATCGACAATCTTTTGTCGATGTCAGTACTACAAGTGACTAATGACTTGGATGGCCCTTATCTGGTTTTACGCGGCCTCAGTGCCCTTATTCAAACCCTGGTTACCCTAACTTTCTTAGCTATCTCTCCTTTTCCCCATCAGGATTTCACTTGTGAGTAATCACCAGTCACTTAGCCGGGTATGCAGCCAAAAATCTTAATCATATTTGATTGCAAGCAATTTGATAAAGCCTGGAAGGTTGGAAGGTTGGATACTACCTGTTATCCAGTCCTTCAGCCTTCCAACCTTCCGAGCTATTACCGATTTTGAAATTCAAAACTCATTAGGCGCTTCCCACTTGTTTGACGAAGCCCGAACACCTGTGCTATACTCACTACGTAAAAATTGGCCTAAAGTTGCAGTTGGGGAGTTTGAAGAAAATAAGTTGCTCCATATTTGTCTTGCGTCTTGCGTAATAAAAACGGAAGACGCAAGACGCAAGACGTGACCGAGGTTTTTTACCGTGCTCATCGAATTAAACATTGCCGATTTTGCGATTATTGATAAGCTGAGCCTGAGCTTTCACCCAGGCTTTAATGTCCTCACCGGCGAGACCGGCGCGGGCAAATCCATTATCATTGACGCCGTGAGCATGCTGCTGGGCGGGCGGGCCGACACCTCTTTTGTCCGGGCCGAGTGCGACCGGGCGCGGGTGGAAGGTGTTTTTCGCCTGTCAAACGGGCTGCAAGCCATCATTAACCCCATCCTTGAGCGCGAAGGATTGGAAGGCGAGGAACCGGATACCCTGGTGCTGGGCCGCGAGCTGCGCAGCACCGGCCGAAACTTTTGCCGGGTCAACGGCAGTACCGTCAATTTGAGTATTTTAGAGGAAATCGCCGGGGTGCTGATTGACATTCACGGCCAGAGCGAACACCTCAGCCTGATGCAGGTGCGCCAGCACCAGGTTTTTCTGGACCGCTACGCCGGGTTGGAAGAGCAGCGCGAGGCCCTGGCCGCCGAGGTGCGCCAATTGCGCCGGGTGCGCCAGGAATTGGCCGATTTGCAGCGCGACGAACAGCAGTTGGCTCGGCGGATCGATCAACTCTCCTTCCAGGTGGAAGAGATCGGGGCGGCCAAATTAAAACCGGGCGAAGAGGCAGAATTGACCATCGAGCGCAACCGCCTGGCTAACGCCGAACAACTCGGCCAGTTTGCCGGCGAAGCTTATCGCTTACTGTTGGAGGGCAGCGACGACGAGCAGCCCTCGGCGGGCGATTTGCTGGCCCAGGCCGCCCGGGCCATCGGCAATCTGGTCAAGCTGGACCCCAGCCTGGAAGAGCAGCAGCAGCAGGTTGATACGCTTACCTATCAATTGGAAGAACTGGCCGGCGCCCTGCGCGACTACAACGAAAACATTGATTTTGACCCGACCCGCTTGCAAGAGGTCGAAGAGCGGCTGGGCCTGATTTTTAGCCTCAAGCGCAAATACGGCAACTCGATTGAAGAAATCATCGAGTTTGGCCAGCGGGCGCAGGCGGAGTTGAATCAAATCAGCCACAGCGAAGAGCGGATCGAAGAACTACGCCAGCTCGAAGAAGCGCACCGGCGCACTATCGGTCAACTGGCCCTGGCCCTGTCAGAGGCGCGGCGGGCTGCTGGTCAAACATTGGCTCAGGGTGTGGTGGCGCAGTTGGCCGATCTGGGCATGGCCAAAGCCGATTTTGCCGTCGAGCTAACCTGGAGCGACGACCCGCACGGCGTCTATGTTGAAACGGAGCAAGGTCTCAAAACGCTGGCCTGCGACGAGCGCGGCATTGACCGGGTTGAATTTTTGATTGCCCCTAACCCCGGCGAACCGCTCAAACCCCTGATCAAAGTAGCCTCCGGCGGCGAAACCAGCCGGGTCATGCTGGCCCTCAAAACCGTGCTGGCCGTCGCCGACGAAACCCCGACCCTGATCTTTGACGAAATTGACCAGGGTATCGGCGGGCGGATTGGCGGTGTGGTGGGCCGGAAATTGTGGGAACTTTCCCACGAGGGCCAGCACCAAGTCCTCTGCGTTACTCACCTCCCTCAAATTGCCGGATACGGCGATACCCACTATCATGTCACCAAACAAGTCCGCGACGCGCGGACCCAAACCGGCGTGGAAACGCTGGTGGGGGACCAGCGGGTAGAAGAACTGGCCCAAATGCTCGGCGCTTTGAGCCAGAGCACCCGCGACAGCGCCCGCGAAATTCTGACCGAAGCAGCCGGAATAAAAGTGTGAATTGTGAATTGTCCCAAAGGGATACCCTTGCGGTGTGAATTATTAATGACCGTTCACAATTCGCCATTCGCCATTCGCCATTCACAATTAAGTTATGTACTACCGCCCTCAAGAAAAAAAGCGCGGTGCGCTTTTAACGTTTCTTTTGTATACCCTCCTGGTCGGGATGCTGGGGATATTGGTGTTGCTGATGGGCATTTATGTGGGTTACTTCAACATCGAGACGCCCACCCTGGCCCAGCAGTTTGCGCCAACCCCCACACCGACCCGTCCCGCTGTGCTGTATGTGGGCGACGGCGACGCCTATTTTGCCCAGGGCAAACTTAATGAAGCCATTGCCGCCTACCAACAGGCCATCGAGATTGACCCGACCCATGATGTGCCGTATATGCGCCAATCGCGCCTGCTGATTTTTACCCGCGATACCGGCCGCGCTCTCGACCAGGCGGCGCAAGCCGTAGCTCTCAACCCGAACAGCCCCGAAAACCTGGCTCACTACTGCCGCGCCCTTGATTGGGAGGCGCGTTATGCCGAAGCGTTTGACGTGTGCGGCTGCGCCACCGAGCTATACCCCACCTATGCCGAAGGTTATGCCTTTCTGTCAGAAATTTACGCCGATACCGGCAATTGGCGGGCCGCTCAGGAGAACGCCCAAAAGGCCCTGGATTTGAACTTTCAAAGTATGGACGCTCACCACAACATGGGCTATGCGCTGGAAGTGCAGGGCCGCTACCCGGAAGCCGTAAAATTTTATGATAACGCCATTACCCTGGCCCCCAATCTGGCCCCGCTTTATGTGGATGCGGGCCGCATCTATCAAAACAGCCTGGGCGATTATGAGACTGCCGCCGAACGCTTTAAAAAAGCTATCAAATTAAGCCCCTTTGACCCTGAAGGGTACGACCTGCTGGGTTGGACCTATTACCTGAATGGCGATTACGTCCGGGCCATCAACGCCCTAGAACAAAGCCTGGGCGTTGATCCCAACTATGTTAACCCCTTCCGTAAAGAAAGCGCCTGGGGCCATCTGGCCACTGTTTACTACACCCGCCAGAACTTCGAGAACGCGATTGAGTACTTCCCCAAAGCTATCGAACTGGCCGAAGGCGAACTGCTGCGCCGGGTCCGCCAGGTGGAAATCCACACCGAAACCCAAACCTTGACTGGCCCCACCTCACGGCCTATCCTACGCGGGCGTTTTAGCCGCGCTGACGGCCTCAACTTTGTCGCCCAACTTCAGCCGGTCAACTACGCCACTGCGCCCGCCATCGAAACGGAACAGTCGTGCGCCGATTTGATTGCCCAATCCATCAAGGGCGAAACCCTCCTGCTCGGCCCCACCGAGTCGCTGACCGCGACCCAGGTTTTTAGCCAATCCAGCGGCACGGCGACCCTCGACCCGACCAGCGGCAATCTTTTCCTTGACCTTCAAAAGCTGCCGCAGCCGCAAACCACCCCTTACGAAATTAAGGTCTCCTTCTGGCCCAACCGCACCGACAGCGTCGGCTTTTTCCAGCCTCAGGCCGACGGCCGGGCGCAGGTCAACATTAAATTCGAGGAAAAAAGCCTGGCCCCCATTGAGTATTACTACCAACTGGGCCTGGCTTACGCCTTTCTGGATAATCCCCAGTGTAACGAGGCCATACCCTGGCTGTTAAAAGCCCTCGAAATTGACAGCTCCGGCTACAACCCCGCCTGGTACGGCTTGCGACCAGAGTATTGCCCCAGCCCCAATTCTCCGCCTACTCCCATCCCCACCTGGACGCCGGAGCCGACGGATCAACCCCAATAAAAAATCCACAGATGACACAGATAAACTCAGATAATCTTTTAAAAAATTATCTGTGAACATCTGTGTCCATCTGTGGACCGTAAATTTTAAGTCTTTGGCCTTATTTATCGTCCAGCGCCGCCACCCCCGGCAGTTCGATCCCTTCCAAAAACTCCAGGCTGGCCCCCCCGCCGGTGGAAATATGGCTCATTTGATCGGCCAGGCCGGACTGCTCGGCTGCCGCCGCGCTGTCGCCGCCACCGATGATGGTGGTGGCGCCTTTTAGCCCGGCCAACGCTTTGGCGATGGCAAAGGTCCCTTCGGCAAAGCGGGGAAACTCAAACACACCCATCGGTCCATTCCAGACCACCGTTTTGGCCGCCGCCAGCCGGTTGGAAAAGTGGGCAATTGTGGCCGGGCCAATATCGAGGATCATCCAATCGGCCGGGACTTCATCCACCGGTACAACTTTGGCTTCGGCGTCGGCCTTGAACTCGGTCGCAACCACACAGTCAACCGGCAGCACCAATTTTTCGGCGTGCTCGGCCAGCAGCTTCTTGGCCGTGTCCACGGCCTCAGCTTCCACCAGCGATTTGCCGACGTTATGACCCTGGGCTACAAAAAAGGTATTAGCCATCCCCCCGCCGATGAGCAGCGAGTCCACTTTTGATAGCAAATTCTCGATCACCGCAATCTTGTCGGAGATTTTGGCCCCGCCCATAATGGCTAAAAAGGGCTGTTCGGGGTTGGCCAGAGCTTTCCCCAAATATTCCAGCTCCTTTTCCATCAGAAAACCGGCCACAGCCGGGCGTAGCGTCTTGGTCACGCCTTCGGTTGAGGCGTGAGCGCGGTGGGCGCTGCCAAAAGCGTCGTTAACGTAAATGTCGCCCAGGGCGGCCAGTTTGGCCGCAAAGGCCGGCTCGTTTTTCTCTTCCTCTTTGTAAAAGCGGGTGTTTTCCAGCAGGATCACCTCGCCCGGCTGCATCGCTTTGCAGGCCGCTTCGACTTCCTGGCCCACGCAGTCGTCCAGCTTTTTGACCGGCCGGCCTAACAATTCCTGCAATTTGGCCGCCACCGGCCCCAGCGAATACTTAAGGTTGCGCTCGCCTTTTGGCCGGCCCAGGTGGCTCATCAAGATCACCCCGGCCCCGTGATCGAGTAGATAGTTGATCGTCGGCAGAGCCGCTTGAATCCGGCGGTCGTCGGTGACCTGGCCGTTTTCCATCGGCACGTTAAAATCCACCCGCACCAAGGCGCGTTTGCCTTTTACATCAATATCTTTGATGCTCTTCTTGTTCATAATTTTTTCCTTTCAGAAACGGCGACAAGTTTGATTTGTCCCCCTGTTTTCATTTTACTCTTAGCCTGAACAAAGCACAAAAACATTAAAAACGTATCTGTTCACCAACAAAACTATTTAGTACGAGTCTAAGGCTGAGGCTAAGGCTAAGAGGGTAAAGCAAATGTGGCTTTCATTCTTAGCCTCAGCCTTAGCCTTAGCCTTTGGAAGGAAGCATAGTTTGGCTGGTAAGCAGATACCTAAAAAACTGTCTTTCTTATCGGCTGCGCGTCACGCCGACCCGTGCGCAGAATTGAATAACCGGGCATTTACTGCACCAGGGCGAGGTAGGGTGGCAAATAGTCTGGCCCATGCTGACCAATAGGCCGTTGTACTCAATCCAATATTCCGGCGGCAGCTTGGCCCGCAGCGCAAATTCGGTTTCTTCGGGGGTTTTGGTGTGGACGTAGCCCCAGCGGTTGGAAATCCGGTGGACGTGGGTATCCACACAGATGCCGGGCAGGTTGTAGCCGGCAGTCAGTACCAGGTTGGCGGTTTTCCGGCCCACGCCGGGCAGCTTGAGCAGCGCGTCGAGGTCCGCCGGAACCTGGCCGCCGTACTCGTCAATTAACCTTTGGGAAATGTCAATAATGTTTTTGGCTTTGGTGCGATAAAAACCGACCGGATAAATCGTTTCGGCAATTTTTTCGGGGGTCAGGCGGACCATTTCGTGGGGATTATCGGCCAGGGCAAACAGGCGCGGAGCCACCTGAGCAGTCATAGTATCTTTGGTGCGCAGGCTGAGCACCGTAGTGATTAAGATGTGGTAGGGGTTGGGTTCGACGCGGGCCATGTCGTCCAC
Source organism: Anaerolineales bacterium (assembly GCA_015075405.1). Lineage (GTDB taxonomy): Bacteria > Chloroflexota > Anaerolineae > 4572-78 > J111 > DSQQ01. The sequence goes on along the minus strand of JABTUK010000004.1, from coordinate 1,028,984 downwards.
CAACCCCGGCTGCCACTGCCGGGCGCATTCGCGCAAAATAGCAATAGTTTCGTGAATTTCGTGGTCTTGCATATTTTTTCTGGAAGGTTGGAAGCATGGAAGGCTGGAGAATGATCAGCTCTCCGACCTTCCAACCCTGCCCTTCTCTACTTTCAAAAAATCAAACTCAGCGATGTAGCCTGCGCCGATAGGGCTGCACGCATACAGTCCAGCCTGCACCGCACCGCTTCCATCGTCGTGCAAATGGGCCAGGCGGATCTGAGTCCACTGTGCTTCAGCCGGGTTGGCTGCCTCGGCATACTCAACCGTATAATCACTGCCTTCCCGCCGGACGCGCAGCAACACCTCGTTACCGCTAAAATTTTGGGTAGACCAGTCAGAATAGCCAAAGTTAGTCACCACCGCGCCCAATCGAGCCGGGCCGTCCGGCTCAAACTCGACCGAGGTTTTCAGCCAGCAGTCCGCCGAAAGCCGGACCATCAGCCCGGCCTGATCATATTGATGCGCCGGTCGAAAGCGGACCTGGGTGCTCAAAATAAAATCGCCGGCCACCTCGGTAAACAAGAAATGGCCGTTGTCGGCCGCAAAGCCGTAATGGGTTTTCTGCCAGTAATCGGTTTTGGCCTCCGGCTCGACCCGCAGCACCGAGCCATCCGGTTGGATAGACCACTTTTGCGGCGCGTGAAACCATTGCAAGCGCGGGTCAAAATTTGGAGCATCAAACGTTTCGTCAAGCCATATTTCTGTCATGGAAATTTCCTTGGTCGGTGGTAGCACCTCAATTGTGACGTCCGTCGAGGGCTGAAAGCCCCCGGCTACAGCAGATAAAAGCCGGTTCAAAAGCGGCTCAAAGGGGCGCTTTTAGCCTGCTTCAGCGGGCTTTCACCTGGATGAGCCGGGCGTTTCAACGCTCGGCGGACGCCGATTGGGCTCATTACAATCTAGGGTAGAGTTACCCGGTCAGCGGTCGGCGGTCTTCTTTGTTTCATAACGGCTGTTCGGCACTTTTCCGTCAGCGCGGACCAGGAATCGCTCGTACTCAAAACCACCGCCCGTGAACTCGACCAACACGCCGCCTTTTTCCTTTTCTAACCTCACCAATTCTTTGCCGCGCAGCCCCTGCATAATCACCTGCACCTGCTGCTCCGACAGTTCGCCCTCCTGCTCGCGCAGGCCGGCCAGCTTGTCCAAAAAACTGCTCAGCTTGCGCAAATCCGCCGGAGCCAGAGCGGCCAAAGCAGGCACCAGAGCGCTCATCTTCCGCGCCCATTGTAAGGTAGGAAAGTCAACGGGACCGGCCATAGCCGCGTACCTCCTGTTCAAAATTGAACTATTGAATGAGATGATACGTGATGCGTGATGCGTGAAAAACCTTACGTATCACGCGTCACGTATCACGTATCACGTTTCCCCCAAAACCCCCTCGCAACCCTTAACCGCCGGGGATTGTTGACCGGCTGATAATCGGGCGGCAAAAGTGCCTCTTCAAAGGTGGCGCTGCTGACGTTTTCCGCCTGGGCCAGATTGGTCTCGCGCAGGTCGGCCTGGGTGAGCTTGGCCTTAAAAAGAATGGCGCGGGCCAGATTCGCCCCGGCGAACACAGCGCCCACTGCCTGAATCAGCGACAGGTCAGCCCCGCTCAGGTCGGCGCGGGTCAAATCGGCTTCGGTCAAATCGGCCCCGTACAAATCCGCCGAGCGCAGGCTGGCCTCCACCAAAATCGCCCGCCGAAAAACAGCCCCGGCGGCAATCGCCCCATGCAGGTCGGCCCCGCTCAGGTCGGCCCCGCTGAAATTTGTCCCCGGCATGGGTGCGCCGGCGAAACGGCAGCCGCACAGCAGCGCCCCGCTGAAATTGGTATCGCGCAGCCAGGCCTCGGAAAAATCCAGGCCGCTCAAATCTGCACCAGATAAATCCAGCAGTTCCAGGCGAAAACCGCGTTCCCCGGCGGCATAGCGCCGGGCCAGGGCCAGATGATCAGGGTTAGCCACAAGGGGCAAGTATAAATCAAAGTGGGTGGGAGTTCAAATTGATGGTATAATGGGGGGAAACTACTAAGGCGCTGAGGGGTGCTGAAAACAATGACTCTTACTAACGATAATCCCTACGTTGGACCGCGCACTTTTACCCAGCAGGATGGCGACCGCTTTTTTGGCCGGGAGCGCGAAGCGCGTGATCTTTTTTCGCTGGTGGTCTCGGAACGGCTGACCCTGTTTTATGCCCAATCTGGCGCGGGCAAAAGCTCATTGATTAATGCCCGCTTGATGCCTCACCTGCGCCAGAATGGTTATGCAGTTTTACCCACAGGCCGAGTCAGCGGCGAACTACCCCAGGGGGTCGGCGGGGTGGGCAATGTTTTTGTTTTCAACTTGATGCTCAGCCTCGATCAAAGCCGCAGCGACCCCCAACGTTTCCTGCGCCTGCCCCTGACCGATTTTCTGGCCGGGCTGGTCAGCGACGATGGACAGCATTATCGTTATGAAGCGGAGGCCAGGGCTGAGGCTGAGGGTTATGTCGAAACGCCGCATGTGTTGATTATTGACCAGTTTGAGGAGTTGATTACCACCCATCCGGCCCGTTGGCCGGAACGCGAAGATTTCTTTCGCCAACTCGACCGGGCTATGGCCGACAATCCGCTGCTGTGGGTGGTGTTGACCTTCCGCGAGGATTACCTGGCGGCGATTGAGCCTTATGCCTCACTGTTGACCGGCAAAATGCGCGCCCGCTTTTACATGCAGCGCATGGACTATGCCGCCGCCCTGGAAGCGGTCCAAAAACCGGCAGCCCAGGCGGGTCGTCCTTTTGCCCCCGGCGTGGCCGAAAGCCTGATAGATAATCTGCGCCAGATCAAGGTACAGACCCAACTTGTCCCAACCGCTGACCTTGCGCCGGCTGTCGCTCTTGAAGCCTCCGGCGGTCCGCGGTCGGTGGTCGGCGGTCATTCCCTCGGCCAGTTTGTCGAGCCGGTGCAGTTGCAGGTAGTTTGTTATCAACTGTGGGAAAATCTCAGAGGGCGCCCTGCCGGCGATATCACCCCACGTGATTTGCAGGAACTCGGCAATGTTGACCGCGCCCTGGCCGATTTTTACGAGCAGGCGCTGGCGAAAGCTATCACCGCCACCGCTCAATCCGAGCCGGAGCTGCGCGACTGGTTTGAGCGTAAGCTGATTACCGAGGCCGGCACGCGCGGTAGCGTTTATCGCGGCAAAGAAGCCACCGCCGGTATTGCGACCGCTACTGCGGATTTCCTGGTTAACCAGTTTGTGCTTCGCACCGAAAGTCGAGCGGGGGGCATCTGGTATGAGCTGGTGCATGACCGTTTTATTGAGCCAATTTTGCAATCTAATCGAGAGTGGCGCGTCCGGCAGCCGTTAGTTATACAGATGGCCGAAGCCTGGGCCGCCGCTGGGGAAGACCCGGCGAAATTATTGGAAGGCCAACTGTTACGCGAGGTCATAAATTCTAACCGCCCTGAGCTAGGTAAACTAGGCTTTGTTAAAAAATTTATCGAGGCCAGCCAGGCTGCGCAGCAAGCCAGAGAATCGGCCCAGCAGGCCCAAAAGTTACAACAGGCCGAAGCCCTGGCCGAAGCCCAGCGCCAACGGGCCGAGGCTCAGGCCAAAGCCGCGAAACGGCTGCGCTGGACCGTTGTTGCCTTGGGCCTCTTTATCCTGACCACAGCGGTGGTGATTGGCCTGGGTATCTACACCGGCTTGCTGCGGGCCGAGGCCGTGCTTAAAGATGCGGTCATCACCACCTCGCTGCCGCTCAACGGGCGGCTGTACCTGGCCGTAGACCCAACCGGCACGGCCATCAAGCTGACCGACACCATGAGCGGCCGTTCCATCACCCTCAGCGGCGGCCATACGGCTGAAATCAGTAAATTCAGCTTGAACGAGAACGCCGCCTACCTGGCTTCATCCGATGTCAGCGGGACCACCGTAGTGTGGGATTTGAGCACGGGCCGGCCTATTGCGCGATTGGGCGGGCACACCAACACCATCCGCTATGTGGTCTTCTCGCCCGACGGCCGGCTGCTGGCCACCGGCGGTGATGATGAAACGACGCGTGTGTGGGATACCTCTACCTGGCAGGAAATTCATCGCCTTGAGAGTGACGGCGGCTCAATCATTAGCGTGGCTTTTTGGGAAGATTCCTCGCTGCTGGTCACCGCTACCAGCGAAGGCAAATACGCTATTTGGGACCCGTGGGCCGGAGAGAAAGTGAAGTAAGGGTCAATTATCCCGGTCTATTAGCCAACCTCCAACTGCAAAAAGCCAAGCCTTTACCTGCTTGCGGGATGAAGCGGCGTGTTATCACCAACAGGCCAGTCAGGCCCAAGACACGCACCCTAATCCAATATGAGCGATTAATTCAAAATGAGCGCCGTCTCAGAACTCGGCGCACCCTGGCTTTGCCCGGTACGCCCATCTGGTATCCCCTCGGCAGCTTTCTGCTGCGGGCAAACGATACCGTTTCTGTGCAGATTTCCCGACGGAGCAATAGCGCCGGCTGGGTTGTGGCTGATGGGATCAGGTTGATGAAGGTTTGACTATTTTCAACCTAATAATCGCATCCGTAGGGTCAGGCAATTGAGTTAATCTTTGTTATATGCTGCCGCCGCTCCGGGCGATACTCGCTCAGCCGTTCCAGCAGACTGCCCAACTGTTCCAGGCTTTGCAAATTGTGAACCGGCATGAAGTCGTCAATGTAAGGCAGCGCGGTTTGGATGCCCCGCGTCAGCGGCTCGTAATTTTCCGAGCCGAGCAGGGGGTTCAGCCAGATCAGGCGGTGACAGCTTAGTTGCAGCCGGTTCATCTCGCGCTCCAGCAGGTCAATATCGCCCCGGTCCCAACCATCGCTGATGAGCAGCACAATCGCCCCCTGGCCCAGCACCCGCCGGCCCCACTCGTAGTTGAACATTTTTAACGACTCACCGATGCGCGTCCCGCCGGCCCAATCGTGAATAGCTAAGGTCGCTTGGTCGAGGGCGGCGTCAATATCTTTATTTTTGAGATGGTGGGTAATGCGGGTCAGGCGGGTGCTGAAGACAAACGCCTCCACCTTTTCCAGGCCGTTGCTGATGGCGTAAATAAATTTGAGCAGCACCCGCGAATAGCGCTCCATCGAGCCGCTGATATCGCAAATGACCACCAGCGGCCGGCGTTTGAGCTTGCGCCGCCGCCAGGTCAGTTGCAGCGGCTCGCCGCCAAAGCGCAGATTTTGGCGAAAGGTGCGGCGCATGTCGGGGTAGACCCCGTGCTGAGCGCGGACGCGGCGGCGGGTGCGGCGCTGCTCCAGTTCCCAGACCATGGCCTGCATCAGGTGTTTGATTTCTTGCAGTTCGTCTGGGGTTAGATCGGCAAAATCTTTCTGGCGCAGCACTTCGCGGGCGCTGTAGGTGTAGACGGTGTCTATAATGGGGTTTTCCGTCTCCCGCTCCGAGCCGTCCCCTTTTGCGCCCGGCTCCACCGGCTCCAAATCTTCCGGTTTGGGTTGGGGTGGTTTTCGGCGCAGCGTACCCAGGTCCATCTCCAACAATTCGGTTTCGTCGCGGGCTTGCCAGAAGAGATCAAAGGCGCGGTCGAACAGTTCCAGGTGCTCAAAGCGGCTGACCAGAATGGTTTGAGCTGTATTTTTGAAATCCTCGCGGCGGCGCATATCAATGTGCTGTAAGCCGTCCACCAAATCCAGAATTTGGGTAGGCGTCACCTTGATCCCCATCGCCCGGAGCATGCGCCCAAATAGGACCATATTGCGCAGTAGATGACCGTGCCCCGGCCCCAGCGGCGCGAGGGAGATATCCGGGCTATCGGGAGTAATGATGGCTTTGGCAGTTTTCATTCAGTAACCTGGGGGTGAGGATGGAGGATAGAAGATAGAGGATAGAAGATAGAATAACAGTTTTAGTGGATCCAAATTTGAGGAGCCAGCACGCCCACGTGCGGCGGTGTGCGGCACGTGGGCGTGCCCGCTGCGCGTCCTCGGAAAATTGGATTTCCTGAGTCTATCTTCCATCTACTATCCACTATCTACTATCTTCTATCATCGGTTCTTGGCGTTGGCCATAATGCGCTGCGCCACCGCGCCTTGAACGTGTTGGATGTCATCCTGGTATTTGAGCAGAACACCCAGGGTGTCGTTGATGACCTCGTCGCTCAAATCCTCGCGGTCCAGGGCGACCAGGGCGGCAATCCAGTCGAGGGTTTCGGCCACGCCGGGGAGTTTGTACAAATCTTCGCCGCGCAGTTCCTGCACAAAATGGACCACTTCGCGGGCCAGCCGTTCCGGCGCCTGGGGCACTTTGGCCAGCACAATGCCATACTCTTTTTCAAAGGAAGGGTAATCAATCCAGTGGTACAGGCAGCGCCGCTTAAGGGCGTCGTGGATTTCGCGGGTGCGGTTGGAGGTGATGACAACCACCGGCGGCTGCGCGGCTTTGATGGTCCCGATTTCCGGTACCGTCACCTGGAAATCCGACAAAATTTCCAGCAGGAAGGCTTCAAACTCCTCGTCGGCCCGGTCGAGTTCATCCACCAGCAGCACCGGCTCGATGCCGTTGACCTGCTCGATGGCTTGCAGCAGCGGCCGTTTGAGCAGAAATTCCGGGCCAAAGATTTTACGCAGGGCCGTTTGTTCGTCCACCCGTCCGGCAGCTTCGAGGAGGCGAATTTCGAGCATCTGGCGGGTGTAGTTCCACTCGTACACGGCGGTGTTCACGTCCAGTCCCTCGTAACATTGCAGCCGGATGAGCTGGCGGTTGAGCATGGCCGCCAGTACCTTGGCAATTTCGGTTTTGCCCACCCCGGCTTCGCCTTCCAGAAAGAGCGGCTTGCCCAGCTTCAAGGCCAGAAAAATAGCGGTCGCCAGGCTCCGGTCGGCGATGTAAAGCTGCTGTTTTAAGGTTTCCTGCACCTGGTCAATGGACTCGATTTGCGGGTTTTTGTTCAAGGCGGCCTCCGAAATAGTTTGGGTGGAAGGAATTGTACTGTCCTTCACGGTTTATGGCAAGTGATTTAATGTGGTAGTTTCTCAGAAGTAAATTTTTAACTCAAATGTATTCAAAAATAAGGTTTTAGTTATTCTTCCCTCGGTGTTTAGTATACTCGATTTCCTTTATGTCTACTAAACGGGGAGAAGGTCAATCTGCTATGATTTTATTACCCGCCAAACTGAGCCTCGATTTATCAAGCTTGGAAACACAAAGCCCCATCAACTAAAGATGGGGCTTTGTCTCTTCAATTATTATGAGCACCCCCGGCCCGACTCGAACGGGCGGCCCACTGCTTAGAAGGCAGTTGCTCTATCCACTGAGCTACGGGGGCAATTTTTGATCTGACCGCTGCGGTTACGCAGCGGTCTTTCTATTTAGTTGATTAGCATGCTATCACAATCATTTACAAGAGTCAAAAGGCAAATTTTTGCGCGGGCTGGTTTTTTGGTGACGTTCGCCCCGACCCTTGTTCACCACCTCCAGGTAAATGGCGGTCGTCTTAAGGTTGGCATGACCCATTTGGTCTCGAATATCTATCAGGTCGGCTCCATTCCGCAAACTAAATACGGCGAAGGCGTGCCGCATTTGGTTCATACTGAAATGGGGTATATCGGCTTTTTTAAGCCAGTAGCGCAGCCGTTGGGCGATGCCGTTGCCGGTCAAGGGACGCAGTCCCTTGTTCTGGTAGTTGCTGAGCCACAGCGACTTCAACGTCTTGGGTGGTTTCATTTTACGCCGCAGGTCGTACCAAGGGGTCAAATCGGCTATCGTCTCATCGCTCAGGGTCAGTACCCGCCCCTCTCTATCCTTCCAGCTAAAGACTTGAATTTGCTTTCTTTTCAGACTCAGGTCAGGCATGCTCATGGCAACCAGTTCGTTCAGCCTGGCTCCTGTGTCCAGAGCCACACTGAACATAGCCAAGTCACGGGTGCTCTGCCAGCTCCGGTGTTTTTTGTCCTCGCGGATGAAATCGCTGACCGTTTTCAACAATTCGGCGACTTCTTCTTCGTCGGGGGATTTGGGCAGGGGGCGAGGTGCTTTTACCTGGCCCACGAGGAGCAGGGGGTTGCGGTCCAAATGGCCCATTTTCACCAGCCAGTTAAAAAAGGCGCGTACGCCTCGGAAATAGTTACTGCGGCTAGCGTCAGCCAGATCGTGTTGGGTGAACATCTTGAAAAAAGCCAGGCTGTGTGCTGGGGTCGGCGGCCAATCTGGCCCCAAGTCGGCACTGGCGGCTTTGTAATAGCGGTACGTATTTGTATACCACTCGACAGTACGTGGACGGCGAGTTGCTCTTTTAATCCGAATAAACTGGTCAAAGTAATAATCCAAGGTTGGTTCAAGCACCACAAAAACAAGATTGGTCGTCATAAGTCTCTCCTATCAAGCTCTAATAAAGTGATTTTTTGAGATGGCTTACGGCGTGCTGATGATTCCATAACACTCGACCGGGCAGCCTTTGCGTCTGTTAAGGTGCCGATTTCATTTTAGAGGAAAAATAATCGTTTGTGACAAAAGGGAGCTAAATATGTCTGAACCAAGAACTACTTTGCTCGTATTTCTCACCTACATCATCGCCGTGGCCGGGCTGGACTGGCTGGCCTATCGCAAGTTTCATAAACGCTGGATCCGGCGGGAACGAGCGCGGACCACGATGGGGGTGTTGTTGGTTCTTCTCCCAGTCTTGCCGCTGATCTGGTTAAAGATGGCTGATTTGTATACCTGGCTTATTATCCTGACCGGTTTTGGCACAGCCGGCGCTGTGACCGTGTTTTTAGACATCAATACCGAAACGACCAATTCGGAATCCATCCGCCAGGAGATTCGGGAGATAATGGATGACCAGAGCTATTAGTAACGTGGATACTGATTTTTTAGAGGAATTATCTGCGGTCGCCAACACCCAGGAGGATTTGTGCCTGCTGCTGGCCGAGAAAGTAGATACCCCGGAAATGATGGAGTTAGTTCGGGAATTACTCGTACGCGCCAACAAAATCAAACTCATGGTCAACGATCAGCGCAAATTTCTAAAGGGGAACCTGACACTCAAAACAGTTTCGCCTCAGGAATGATATGACGACAGCAAATCTTTGGTCTGAGGTGTTGAAGCTGCTTCAACATCAAATGACCAAAGCAACGTTTCAAACCTGGCTTGAAAACACGAGCGCCGAGGAAGTGGAGGGGCGCTTGATCGTGGCAACGCCCAGCAGCTTCGGCCAGGATTGGCTGGACAACCGATTACGCTCTACCGTCGAGCTGGCCGTGGAGACTGTTTTTGGACGAAAGATACCGGTTGAATTCCGCGTGGCCGAAAACAGCGGCTATCAGCCGGAACTGTTCTTCACCGGCACGTACCGGGATGCCTACAACGCCATTGTCCAGCCGGATAAGCAGCATTACTGCAGCCGCTACTTCCATCAACAATGGCTGCCGCTGTTGGGGCCGGAACTGTGGTTACTGATCTGGGAGATGCGAACAAGATGCAGTTGGGACTGGAAAACGGGTGAGATTAGACGCGACGTGGTTGAGGCAACGGCCCCAGAGTTAGCGGCAGCGATTGGTGTGAGTGAAAGCACCTTTTGGCGCTTACTGAAACACGAACACGCCGCCAAATTTATTACTCGTATCGGAACCAAACGCCGTTACTCAAAAACCCAAAGCGGCACGGTCAACGAGAAGAATATCTGGCGGGTTCGATTGGATGACCCTTTGACCCCGGCCGATGAGGAGATGCTCAAACGGCAGGTGTCTCCCTGTCAAAATGACAGGTAGAGCAGAGGAGTGTCTCCCTGTCAAAATGACAGTGAGAGGGGGTGTCTCCCTGTCAAAATGACACTTGATTCTAACTGTCAAAATGACAGGGAGATCAGGGGGTCTCCCTGTCATTTTGACAGGTGATTAATTAATTCTTTTAAATCTCTTTAAATCCTGGATATTTATCTCTATTTCCACGTGGAAAAATAAACGGCCCGGATCGCGCCTCTGACCGCGCTCCCCGGGCCTGACCAAAAACAGATACGCAGGAGGTATCTATTGATGGCTGCAAAAATAATAGCAAAAAAGGCCCTACCTGAAAAGGGGGGCCGATGAAAACTAACCTGCCGGAAATCACCAAAGCCTACCTGGGCAGCGCCACCTTTTTCACCATCGCCGGAGAAGGGGCGATGCTGGCCGCTGTCCACTACGGCATCCTGCCGGAGACGGACTATTTACTGCCCGTCCTGGCCGGGTTTGGCATCCCGGCCATCCCTTTTGGCTTTTATCTGGGGGCGCGGGTAGTCCACCTGGCTCGTCCCCCCGCCCGCGCTCGCCCAGCCTACCCCGGCGGTGGGTCATCCCTGTTCGAGAACCTGGCCGTCTGGATTATGCCCCAGCCCAAGGCCCCGCCGGGCGGCTGGATCTTTGGCGGCAAGCCGGCCCGGGTCATCAAATACAAGCCCGAAGCCAAAATTGAGTTTGTCTTTTGGGAAGAAGGCATGGTCTCAATGATCACCGAGGGCCGGCTGCTGGAATTTTGTCGGGTGACCTGGCGGCGGCAGCAGCAGGTCCGCTATGGCGACTTGAGCGCCAATCAGATTTTTAGCCGGCTGTATTTTACCCGCGACGCCCGCCCGCGCTGGCCCCTGCCCGATTACACTTCGGTGATGCACATTCTGTTGAGCCGTCGTTTGATCATCAACCGCTGGCAGGGCAAGGGAGGTGAGATGCGCTACCCGCCTTACTCCACCGTCGAGGAGGCCAAAAAGCGCTGGGGCCACTTGCAGGAAATTTCCAGCTAGTACAAGTTCGTACAAGTTTAACAAGTTCGATCAAGTTCGAGCAGGTTTATACAAGTAAAAACAAGTGAGGGCACGATGAATAAAATTTATCCCCACCCCCGGCCAACTGAGCCGGTGCAGCTTTATTTACTGGCCGGCCTGGCCAGTTTCGGGCTGCTGGCCTTATGGCTGGCCGCCTTTCACGCCTTTCTCAAAGTCGCCAGCGGCCCGCAGGCGTTCTTCGCGGCGACACTGATTGAAGCCGGGTTGATCATCGAGGCCCTGGCTTTAATCAAGCGGCCCCATGTCTGGTACACCTGGGTTGCCGTGGGCATCAGCCTGATGGTTTCCGGCACGTACAACTACATCCAGGCCGCCGCCGTTGCCGGCGAGAGCCTCAATACCTGGATGCTCTTAACCCTGGCGCTGGGTCCGCTGGCGGCATTAGCTTTCGTTTCGCTGACCTTGGGCCACGAACTGCGCGAGTACCAGAACCGGGTGGAAACCTGGCAAACTGACAAAGCAGCCTGGCTCGAACAGCGTAGACTTGAAGCCGAGGCTTACGAACGACAGCAGGAGGCTGAGCGCCAGCTTCGTTTGCAGCGTTTGCAGGAAGCGGAATTTGAGCGGCAGGAGCGAGAGGCTGAGCGCCGCTATGAAGCGGAACGAGCAGAGCGCGAATGGCAGCACAAGCAGCAAGAGCTAGCTCAGCGCCGCTTAGAACGAAGAGAACGGTTAGTAGAGCCAGCTCAAGCCAGCACTCCAGCCGCACTGGAGCCAGCACAACTAGCCGGGCAATCCCAGAGCCAGCTTGCATGCGACGGCTGCAACCGCACCTTTGGCACTCAAGCCGCTCTCAATGCGCACAAGCGCTTTTGTTCTGGCTCAAAAGCCAGGCAGAGCCAACTTCCAGAGTCGGTCGTGCTGACAGCAAATGGCACCAGCAGTTCGTGAGCGGCTGATGTTACTGCACCGGGTTAATCCTGCCCGAAATGAAGCCCGCTTTTATCTGGTCGAAGCCGGGCCTTCCCTGCTGGACCCTTTCGCCGTGGTCCGCGTGTGGGGCCGGATTGGGGGAGCGCAGCAGCACAAAATCAACCCGTGCGCCTCAGCCGCCGAGGCCGAGCAGTTGGCCGAGCGGCTCATCCGGCGCAAAATCAAACGAGGCTACCAGCCTGTAGAGGACAAAGGTGAGCAGAATGAGGCAGAAAAAACCAACCCGCCGCTTTGATGCGACGGAGCAAACCATTTACCGCGACCTGCGGGCCACAATCATCAAATTGCAGGCCACTTCGCTGCGGGTAGATTACGATTTGCTGGGCGGCGACCCTGCCGTTCGTATCTACTTTGATCGTAACGGCAAACGCTACGTTTCAGAGTGCCGGCAGTGGTCGCATTTTTTAGACAATTTACGGGCGGCTCAGTTGGCGATAGAGTACACCTACCGAATCGGGGAGGCGTATGGGGTCAATTACACCGAGGTCAAACATCAAGACCTGTTTGACCGGATCTTTGCCGCACTGGAAGCGCCGCTCGACCCAAATATGTTGCTCCTGGGCAGCGGCAATGAGTGGTGGGAGGTGTTGGGCGTCAGCCAGACGGCGAGCCAGGCCGAGATTGTCAACGCTTACCGGGCGCTGGCAAAAATTCATCATCCTGACGCGGGAGGCGATCCTGATGAGTTCAAGCGGCTGCGGGCCGCGTATGAAACGGCTTTGAAGGAGAGAGAAATAGCCAAGTCCCCTTCCACGGGGAAGGGTTGAAAAGCAGTTATTTTTTCAAGATAATAGGTAAATAAATTTCATTACTATTGTCTGATGAAATCAGAAAAATCAGACTCTCGCCCCGCTCAAAGGAAGCGCCACTTGCTGTAGTGCCAGTGGCTACTAGACGTACCTCAACATAACCCAGCACATTTGGCACTAAGTAAGTCGCCTGATAGTTTCCCCCACCTATAGAAGACAAATTGATAGATTGTGTTGCACCATTGGCATCCAGAATGGTTGCGGTTACTGTGGCACTACTTGGAGAACCTGACAGTGTAGCAACAATTGTAGCCTTAGCTCCAGGTGTGTACTGATCTTCATCGGTGTTACCTGTCAAGGTCAAATTGCTATCAAAAGCGGCAAAGGTAACATAAGTAGTGCCGCCAGCAGGGATATTACTTCCCTGCAACTGCAATTGCCACTGTCCAGATGTAGCATTAGAAAAATTATAAGTGGCTACATTGGTATCTGCACTATAGGTGACAATATTGGGGTTATTAGCAGCGTATGCTGGATTAATCACTACACCATTTGGATCAACTAGGGTGACCGTTAATGTACCTGTTTGCCCATAAGTAGCGAACAAGGTCGGACCACCTTCTATTAAGAAAGTAGGAGCAACAGGTTGTCCTGGTAGCAACGTACCGTACTTAAAAGGGGTACGAGCAGATGGTTGAGGGACGTCTTGTACTACAACCTGCTGCGTGCTAACGGTACCACATGCAGCGCTGGTTTTGTCAATTAATATCTTTTTGAGACATTGGGTAAAGCTTGTACTTTTTTCGCGATTTTCGCGGACGTAGAAATAGCTATCAAAATAAGGGATGGTTCAAAAATAAGTTGACACATTAACAATTTCACAGACTTGCCTTCAGCGACCGATTCGGGGATGATAGAAGCCAGCGGTACTCCATGTTGACAGGAGGTTCTGATGGCAGCGTATCGTGTTCCCGAATTTACCCTGGAGCAACGGACGGAGGCGGTGTTGCAGATGCTCGTATCTTGGCCTGATCGCCCATGGGGGCTGGTTTCCGAACTGGCCCGCTTGTATGGGATCTCTCGCGCGAGATTGTACGAGCTTCGCAAGGGGGCGTGGGAGGCCATCGTCGCAGCCTTGCAAGCTGGCGAGGCCGGTCGGCCGGCGCAGGTGACCCGCCTCACAGTGGACAAGGGGTTCATCGACCGCACGATTGCGCTCCTACCCATGCTGACGGGAAGTGTGCGTGACATCCGGTTGGGCCTGAACCTGATCCTGGGCGTCAGCCGTTCGGTGGGCTACGTCAGCCAGACGCTGACTGGGGCGGGGGCCCAGGCTAGGGCCTACAACCTGGCCCTGACCGTGCCGCTGCCGATCCTGGGTGAGGCGGACGAAATCTTCCAAGGACGGAAACCGTGCCTGACCTTGGTGGACGGGCGCTCGTTCCTGGTGCTGAACCTGACCCCGGCGGCGTCCCGCGATGGAACGACCTGGGGGCTGACCTACCTGGATTTGGTCGAACGCGGTATCCAGTTCCAAGATCTGGCCTGTGACGGTGGGACTGGGCTACGGGCTGGGGTGCGGGAAGCCAAACTGGCGGTGCCCTTGCGGCCCGACCTGTTTCACCTCCTGCAAGAGGCCCAACGCCTGACCCGGCGACTGGAAGGAGCCGCCTACCGAGCCATAGAGACGACCGAACGAGCCCGCCGAGCTGATCTGGAAGCACGCGGACTCCGGCGTCGCTGTGGTCGTCGGCTCAAGATCAAGGTGCCCTTGCCTCAGGCTCAGGTCGAGGAAGCCCAGGCCATTGTGACCTTCGACTCCTGGTCTTGGCTGCTGGCTGAAGTTCGTCACGCTTTGGAACCCCTCACCCCCACCCATCACCTCGTCTCAGCGGTCAAAACCAAAGCTACGCTGGAAACGGCCGTCGGCCTGCTCAAGGAACTGGGCCAGGCTGATATTACGGCCTTCGCCGACGATCTCCAGCAGAAGCTACCCGAACTGCTGGCTCCCTTGGAGTGGCTGGAGCAACAACTGGCTCCCGTGCTTAAGAACGTGGCTGCTGACACCCAAGCGTTTGTCCTGTGGACCTGGCAGCATCGTCACACCTTGGCTTTGAACTTCGAGACGGACTTCTCAGAGACCCTGCGCTCCGTCGTGCCAGTTGTCTGGGAGACCCTGGGCCTGTTCCATCGCTCCTCCAGCTTGGCTGAGTCTTTGCACAGTTGGCTGCGTCCCCATTTACAGGTTCACCGGGGGATGCCCCAGTGGTTACTGCCGCTGCTCCAACTCTTCTGGAACCACCACGAGTTTGAACGGGGCAAGCGAGCCGACCACAGCCCTCTGGAGTTGGCCGGTGTGCCGGATGCCCCTTCTCTGGCGGAGGTGTTGGACCAACTGTTCCCGCCCAGGGCGGCCACCCAGCCAGTCTAATTTATTTTTTAAGGTACCAAAAGTGTCAACCTATTTCAGCCCGTAATTGAACCATCCCCAAAATAATGACCTTTATTAGTCCCATCTTCTATCCCAAAAACATTGTGATTTTCGTCGGTTATAAAGCGATCAAACGTGCCCGACAGACCTAACCCAATCCCACTACCGGTTGCAGTAATCCCATCGTCCGGTCCAAAAGCAATCCCATCAATTAATTCATCCGTAAACTGGCCCAAGGTATTGCGAAGCCAGAATGGGGCATTTCCACTAATAAGATGGTAGTCCACCTCAGATGTCCGTTTAGCTGTCCAGGGCAAGTGGGATTTGTTGAAAGAAGACATCCCTGTATCCGAGAAATCACAAACGGCAGGTTGATTGTATTTACAGTAGTAACCGAGGGATAAATACTTAGCAGAAAGAACTAGAAAAGTTAATAAGCCGGGAGATAGACCGAGGTGGGGGCTACCAAAAGTAAATAGAGATGCCACATCACCAGGGTAGTCTGGACTCTCAATGTAAGCGCGGCTAACCAGCCCACCCATACTATGAGCAATGAGAATTACTTTTGGCTGATTTGTAGCTGTCTTGGCTTGAAGTATGGCGTTGCGAAGACGCGTTACATTGTCCACAAGATGCGGCGTATAGCATCGCGAGGTCTCAAGTTCAGCGTAGGCAGTATAGTAGCCAGATGCATGTAGATCATTATCTATTGACTCAAAATAGGCATCCGGATTGGGCCATTCGCAAGATCCCCATAGCGGAAATGGAAACCCGGTCCAACCATGCACAAAAACAATTGGCGGCTTGTCATAACCATTGAAATTCTTTCCAGTGGCATCCGGCGGAACACTGATTGTGCGCGATGCAGGAGAAAAAGTGTAACCATTTTTGGATGGCGTAAGCGTATACGTCCCGCCCGCCAACCCGCTGAAAGTGTAATCACCGTTGCCATTTGAGGTGGTACTAATACTCCCGTCTGCCGAGATAGCCACCCCGGCGATAGAACTGCCAGCGTTATCGGTCACCCGGCCAGAGATAATATAACCTGTCACGTCGTCAACCACGTCCACCGGTGTCCAGCGATCCGTGGTCGTGCCGTCGCCCAGTTGCCCGACACTGTTGTTACCCCAGCACTTGACCCCGCCCGCGCTGATCAGGGCACAGGTGTGAAGAGGCCCGGCGGCCACACTGGTGGCCCCACTGCCCAGGCCAATTACGTCCACCGAGGTGTAGCGATTGGTGGTCGTGCCATCGCCCAGTTGCCCGTAGGAGTTGTAGCCCCAGCACTTGACCCCACCCCCGGTGATCAGAACGCAGGTATGCTCCCCGTTGACAGTCAAGGCGGTCACCCCACTGCTCAAGCCGATCACGGCTACCGGCATCAGGCGTTGGATCGTCGTGCCGTCGCCAAGTTCTCCGACGATGTTGTAACCCCAGCACTTGACCCCACCCCCGCTAGTCAACGCACAGGTTTGGTCCTCCCCAACAGCCACAGCTGTGACACTACTGCCCAGGCCGATCACGTCTACGGGCGTTAGGCGTTGGGTCGTCGTGCCGTCGCCCAGTTGTCCCCACTGGTTGAAGCCCCAGCACTTGACCCCGCCCCCACTGGTCAGGGCACAGGTGTGATTCGACCCGGTGGCTAGAGCCGTGACCCCACTGCCCAGGCCGGTTACGGCTACCGGAATTAGGCGATTGGTGGTCGTGCCGTCGCCCAGTTGTCCATAGGAGTTGTAGCCCCAGCATTTGACCCCACCCCCACTGGTCAGGGCGCAAGTATGATAATACCCCGCGGCTAGATCTGTGACCCCGCTGCCCAGGCCGGTCACGGCTACCGGCGTCGGGCGATAGCTAGTCGTGCCGTCGCCCAGTTGCCCGTACTCGTTGTAGCCCCAGCACTTGACCCCGCGCCCGCTGGTCAGGGCGCAGGTGTGAAACCCTCCGCCGACCACAGCGATAATATTTTGTAGCGGGGCGGTGGCCGGGTGGGCCAGAACTGCGGGAGGCGGTAATTCGTCCGGCAAGAGAAGAGCTAATAAAATCACGCCCGAAAGAATAGTAAATAACCTGACCCCTTGCCTTTTCATTGTCACCCTCCTTTGGGTGCCAGCATTAGCCATTAAACCCAGATATAATTGGAGAACAAGAAAATCTTAAGTGGTGAATCAGGTAGAGAAGTACTAATTTATCCTATAAAGAAAGCCACCTTCGGGTACCCTTTCCGGTTAACGCTCGGTGGTTCACGCGCCGCCACCGAACCTTAAAATTTCATCAGGATTGCCTGATAATGATAGTTTTAAACAAAAAGCGCCGCCCTTTGACCAGGCGGCGCAAATATGCTACCATGCACATACAAACCGGGCTGGTGGCACACACACCTGATCCGGGCCAAGCCCCGCTCACAACGGGGCTTTTGTACTAATTCTCACAATGATAACATATCTTGGCTGAATTGACAATCATCATTACAAAAGCCCCTTCCACGCGGAAGGGGCTTTTTGATGGGTACTCATATAAAACTCAAACTGTTCGAGTTTTGTATGAGTTTTGTATGAGTCTACTTTGACTTAAAGGGCGCCGCCGCCGTAGCCGTTGCCGGCTGTTTCCGTGGTCGTGGGAACATCCAGGCCGAGGCCGGTCTGTACCGGCGCAGCGGCCGGCTCGTCCACCGGGGGCGGGGGAGCTTCCGGCTCGCGGTGTTTGAGCTGGTATTCCTCCACCATCTTTTGGACCTTCGCCTCGGTGTACTCCTTCAGTTTCACGGTCAGCTCGCCCAAATTCTTGCCGCCGGCAGCCGTGTACTCCTTGGTCACCTGAGTGTAGGCGTTCTGGGCGTGGTTGGCCGCACCGTTGATGCCGGGGTCGCCGTTCTTTTTGCTCCTGGCCGCTTTCGGATCGCCGAAGGGATAAATCCGAACGCCCGGCTCCACTTCGACGAAGTAGTTCATCATCTCGCGCATCGCGTTCTTTTTGAACTGCTCGCCCTGGTCGGGGAAGGGCTTGTGCAGGCCGAAATCTTTCCAGCCTTTGGGTTCATCGGCCGGCCGCTCCCGTTCGTAAAGCGCCCGCATTATCCGCTCCGGCATCGTGCGGAACAGCCCGCCTTCGGTGTCGCGCAGCATAAAGGGCTTCAGGCCCGGTCGCTCACGGCACTCGCGGACGACCACAAAGTACCCTTTCTCGTCCTTGCCGGTTTCAATTTTCAGATTAAAGGCCAGCTTCCAGCGTAGTTCTTCGGTGCTGGAGATTGAGTCGCGTTCCTCTTTCTTTTCCAGGTTCTTGTGGTCGCTCTTGTCGTAGACGTGGGTGATCACAAACGCCGGCAGGTTGACCGCCATGACGACCGTGATGACGTTCATCATCGTCACCGCTTTGAGGGCGTGACCGCTCGATCCCTGGCCGGTCATGCCTTTGAGCTGGTTGCTGCTGGACGCCTGGCGATAGATGTGGGTCACGGTGTCCACGCTGAACATACCCACCTCTTTCAACTCGCCCTTGCGCAGATCGGCGTTGATTTCATCCTGCACTGCCGAAACATCCAGCGGGTTGGCTGCCGGGGCCAGGGTATGGGCCGTGCCGATGACCTGGGCGTACTCGTGTTCCCGGCCATCCGTGGGCCAGACATAGACCTTTTCTTTGCCGGTCATCCCGGCCAGCCACAGGGCAAACGAGATGGCTAACTGCGTTTTGCCGGTTTCGGGCCGGCCGGTGCAGTGGATCAGGGGTTTCGGATATTTGCCTCCGATGGGCAGGGCTGCTACTTGTCGAGCCATAGGGTAAACTCCTTTTGTCTATAGCATTCGTGACAACTTAAGCTAAAGAAAAATTTGTCAAATTCAGCGCCAGCAGTAAAGTTGGCGCCATGAAGACAAAAAAACCGAGAAATCCAGATCATGTTCGGCCTCGGCGTCAACCGGGGCCAAGTGATGAGGTCATTGCCGGGCAACTGGCTGACCTGCTCACGCCGTTGCTTCACAACCAAATGAGCCTGTATCGCCAGTTAGACCTGCGCAGCCGGATATTGGGACTGCCCTTGATGGTGGCTGCCGTATTGACCTTACTGTGGCGGCAAGTTCCTTCGGTTCACGAGTTGACCCGACTACTGGCCCGCGAAGACTTGTTGTGGTGTCGGGCGGTGCGGGTGTCCCAACAAGCCTTGAGTAAACGTTTCCTGGTCTTTCCGGCTGAACTGTTCGAGCGGGTGCTCAAAGACTTGTTGCCGTTGTTGCGAGAGCGGTGGCAAGCCCGACCGAAACGACCGGTTCCTTTGGCAGTTAAGGTCGCTCAACAGAGCTTTAAGCATATCTGGATTGTCGATGGCTCCACTTTGGAGGCCCTGTTTCGCAAGTTAGACAGCTTGCAAGATGTGCCGCTGGGGCAGTTAGCCGGCAAAATCGGCACGGTTATTGACCTGGTGACCCGCTTTCCGGTCGAGATTTGGTATCGGGAAGGGGCCAAAGATCACGATACCAATTTTATGACGGAGATCGTGGCCTTGATCAAGACCAGCCAGCCGTTGTTACTGTTTGACCGAGGTTTCTACGACTTCAGTTTCTTTGCCCAGGTCATTGACACCGGTGCTCACTTCATCACCCGGCTCAAGAGCAACGCCAGCTTTCGGGTGGAGCGGGTGCTGAGTCACACAACCGAGGTCATTGACAGCCTGATTGTGTTAGGGGGTGGCCCCAATGGTCAACCGCTCCTGCACTTACGGTTGGTGCAGGTCAAAGTGGGCCGGGTCTGGTATGGCTATCTCACCTCGGTGCTTGATCCCGCCGTGCTGCCGCCCTACGTCGTGGCCGACCTGTACCGCCGTCGTTGGCGGATCGAAGAAGCATTTAACACCACCAAACGCTTGTTGGGGCTGGCCTACTTGTGGACCGGCTCGATTAACGGCGTGCTGCTGCAAGTCTGGGCTACCTGGCTCTTTTACGCGGTTCTGGTTGATTTGGGCGATGCTGTGGCCGATGAAATGGGTGTCCCCTTTGACCGAATTTCGTTGGAAATGTTGTACCGGGGCTTATATCACTTCACCCAGGCGCGGGCCAAAGGCAAAGCCACTGACCCGGTCAAGTACTTTGCTGACCCGGAAAACCAGGATTTAGGTGTTGTTAAGGTTTTGCGTAAGCCGCCAACTAAACTTGATTTGTCACCTTACCCAATTTGACTTTTTGGGCATTTCCTTAAGTTGTCACCGATGGTCTATAGAACGATAACATCTTTGCCAGCAGATTCTGCGGTGACATCCGTGACTTGGATTTCAACATCGGGGAACAGCTCGCTCAGGCTGTTCTCAATTTCGGGGATTTCCTCTTTCTCCGGTGCGGCGGCACTTGGCGGCAGTATTAGGCCGCCCTGGTCGAGCAGCCAGGCGTCCACTTCTGGCTGGATTTCAGCCCGTAGTGCCTTGATGCACATATCGGGAAGGTCGCCTTCTTCCAGCTCGACAGTTTGGCCGATCTTGACCCAGGTCGAGGCTTTCGTCCCGCTTTCATCCACGGTTCGAATCTCCTCCTTCGAGATGGAAACTTCCAGGGTTTTGCGGATCATAGTTACTCCTTATTTTGATTTTTGAACTGATAACGCCGGCAAGGTTTCTTGGCCTTTTTCGGCTTTTGTTCCTCGATCAATTTGATTGCTTTGAGCAGGCTGGTAAAGCGCCATTCACGGTTGATGATGTAGCCGGATTTAAGACCTTCGGGGAAGTCCTTGCGGCCTTTTTCCAGGGTCATCCCAGCCTGTTGAAACAGGGCCTGGGCGATGGCAAAGGTCAGGCGATGACCGTCATTCCAATATTTGCGGGGGTATAACGGCGCGGCCGGCATTCCTGGCGGTAGTTGGTCCATAACTGGTCCTCTTTGACAAAATGACTGGCCTCGTTGACCCGTTCAGAGCAGGCTTGGCGGTCCACACAGATGTAGATATTGACCTGCTGCGGATTGGGCATGGTCTCATTCCAGACGTTGACGGAATCAAGCAGTCGTAGGTTGTCGGTGCCGTGGCAGCGTTGGCATTGACGGGTAGTGGTAAAGGTCAAGGTCATTTGGTGGTCATCTCCTTCCCAGGCACACCCCTTCGGGTGCGCGAAGCGCGAACAAAAACGCGCGAAGCAACCCACTAAGGGTTACTCCGCGCGTTCTTCGCTCTGGAGCTAGATCAAGTAAAACAGGTCGGTGTTCTGGTTGCGATTGTTTATATCCCCCTGCAGGGATACACAAGGTTATTATTTCCCCAATTGGGGAATTTTACCAGCCTAAAAATTAGGGGTTTTTCCCCCTCCGGGGATACGCCAGGCTATCAAGAATTCTGAAATTCGTTGAGCTGGGCTGTCCCCAAGCGGAAGATGCCGGCCGCTTCCGGCTTGACCGTAACTTCAGCCGTGATCGGCAGCCAGTTCTTGACTGTGACTCGAATGTGCATCATGGGCTGATGAGCCGGGCTAACTTTGCGGAAGCGGTTGTAGGCTTCACGGCGGTACACCTGGCTATCCTGGCTCAGCATCGGCGCAATCTGCGGGGCTTTCTGAAAGTGGAGCTGCAAGACGATATGGAAGGCTTCGCCGTTCCAGATCAACTCACAATAGGGGGGATGTTTGCCCCGCAGAATGGCCTCTAAAAACTTCTCATAATTGGTAGGTTCAGGGCCGGGCGACTGCTGCGCCCGGCGGCTGCTGATCTCGTTCAGCAGCGTCTCAAACTCATCCATTCCCCAGATCCTTCCAGGGTCTACGACCGATATACACCAAGCAGGCTGTCCGCCAGTTGGACCAGAATTTTCCGCCAATCGTGATGCGCTTTCAGCCCTTGGGGCAGGCCGCGAGTTTTCTCGTAGATCATCCCAAACAGCAGCATCGCCTCACGTTCGTCCAATTCAAGGGTGATTTTTCCGCATCCCTGCATCACACCCGGCATTATAACCTATTTGTCAGGGTTATGTCAGTGACAGAAGTCACCCATTTTGACGAACAATTGTCTTGTTTTTCAAACAAGAGACATTATCTATCGAAGCCCAGGCTGCGCTCCTTGAGCGAGACCCAACGGCCAGGGCAGATAATCAGATGGTCCAACAGGTCAATCCCCAACAGGGCTGCGGCTTCGCGCAAGGAGCGCGTGGTTTGGGCATCTTCCGGCGAGGGAGTGGGATCGCCAGAGGGATGGTTGTGGGCGATGATCACTGCCGCAGCGTTGTGGCGTACGGCGTCGCGCAGAACCTCACCTGTACGAATGATCGAACTATTGACGTTCCCCCGGTAAACTTTGGCCAGGTTCAGGACCCGGTTCTTGATGTCCAGGCCCACCGCCCACAATTCTTCCTGGTCGCACAGCGGCAGGCCCATCCGGGTGAAGTAGTCAGCACTGTCCTGGGAGCAGGTCAGTTGGTCCCGCGCTCCGGGGGTAGTCAGCCGCCGTCCCAACTCCAGGGCGGCTTTGAGCCGTTTGGCGGTGTTATAGCCCACGCCGGAGTAGCTCTTGGCCAGTTCGTCCAGAGAGGCGGTATAAAGCAGTTTCAGGTTGCCGCCGATGGCCTGAAGCAGCAATCCGGCATCGGAGGAGGCGTAAGCCCCGCCGATGAGCAGGGCCAGCAGTTCCTGGTCGGACAGGTCCGGCAGGGGATTCTGCTCGATGCGGGTGGCGGGCCGGGCCAGGTAGGGCAAAGATGATTCAACGACGCGGTTCATTATTTACTCCTTTTAGCAGCATTGCCGGTGCAGGCAGTTTTTCAATGATGAAGCCATCGGCTTCCAAGGCCGCCTTGGCGGCTTCTGCCGGCTCTTGGTTTTTGAGAAATGCCTCAATCCAGGGATAGTCAAAATCTTCGGCGCTTAAGATGTTATTGGTTAGCTTAGCCAGGACTTGGTTGACCTGGATCAGCCAAGCCGGATATTCAATCAGGGGTGGCATAAACCTCCTTTTATGGAATCAAAAAACCCCTTCCGCGTGGAAGGGGCTTCGGGTAAAGGTTGGTAAGGTTCAGGTAAGATTTGGGAGTTTTAAGCCTTCTTCGGTCAGCCAACCCTGCTGGACGGCGTAATTCAGTAACGCGGGGTGTCCCTCTAGCTGAACAGGGTGAGCTGCACTGGCGATGTCTCGAATATCAAACTGAGTTCCGCTGCCGTTATCGAAATCCAAATCATTATTGTCAGGGTCCACCGTGTACCAATTAGGCGAGATACAATCGTCGTGCAGGACGTGATAAATTTCCAGGCCGCTGGCCAGGACGATATAGAGCAGGTCCGGCTCGTCGTCATCCTCGGCCCGCAGGCTTTTCTCGACATCCTGCACGTAAACCTCCAGCCGGCCCAGATTCGCCTGCATATCGGCGATGTTCTGCCGCAGCGCGGCCATGGCCTGATAGAGAGGGAGTATGTCAATCATGTTATCCTCCCCGGCCGTTAAGGGCTGGCTCAGGGACCGCTTCCTTTTCAGCCTGGGGTGCAGAAAAGACCTTTTCTTCGTCCAGGGTCTGCATGGGAATCAGGCTGACAATGGAGCCAACGCGGACAATCGCCATGTGGGAAAACCAGTAAATCCCACCGTCAATGGGTTGGCCTTGCTCGTCCACAATCAGCCGGTCGGCGACTTCGTGGACAAGCCGGTTGACTTCGGGTTCCAATGTTCTGACCTGGGTCTGGGCTTCGTCCAGCTCACGCTGGTGATAGCTCAGGTCGTTTCTCGCTTCCCTCAATTGTTTGATCTTCTGGTGCATATAATTTTTCCTCTTTTTCATCCAGCACCGGCAGGACCGGGGCGTGGCGCAGCAATTGCCGCGCCCGCAGGACCGCGATCCAGCCGGCGATGTCATAGGGCCGGCCCGACAGGGTGGGCCGGCCGGGTGAATAAAATAGTTTTTTGATTTTGTGATGGTAACAGCGCTGGACCATCGCCTCGGTTTGACCGTAGAGATCGTGACAGGCGTGATGGACCAGGGCGATATTGCGCGGGTCGTGCAGTATCTTGGGGTGGACCGCCGCGCTGCGCTTCAGCAGCCAGTGATGGGGGTCGGTCGCGCCCGGCTGACCGCACCAGGCACAGCGGGCCTTTTTAAGCGGATAGCCGTGCTGTTCGCGGCCGACTTTGGTGATGACAGCCGGTGGGGTGGTGGTCCCCCTTCGGGGACTCCGAAGCGTTGTGTGGGGCATGGGTCACTTGACAGGGGTAACAAGACTTGTTAGAATGGATGTACCCTCTCTGGGTAAGAGAGCGGGACGCGCAAAAACCCCTGGTTAACCAGCAGGGGTTTTTGTATTTTCCCCTATGTAAAATGCTTGCCCGGCGTTTTACTCATCGCCTTGCGAAAGGACTGGCGGCGGTCTTCCATCTGGAATTTCACGGCGGCCATGAGCCGGCGGCCTTTGGGGTGGCCGTTGGGACAGGCCTGAGCCTCATCGCGCTTTTCGACGCTGACAAACTTCTCAAACGTCTCCTGACACTCCGAGCATTGGTATTGATACAGGGCCATTGGGATACTCCGTTTCAAAAGGATGAAATCAGAAGGATGAAGGATGAAGCGAAGAAATTTTCATCCTTCCGCCTTCATCCTTCATCCTTTCTTTTTTGCCCTCAGTATCTTGCGCTTTTGCTTCAAATTCCAGCACCAATTTCACAGCGGCCGGGTCCATATCCGTGTAAGCCGTCCCCGGATGTTCCAGCCAGGCCGCTTGCAGTTCGACATCGCCGAAATCATCCAGGGTCAGCTTACCGCCGCTGTTCACAATCAGGTAAAAATTCAACAGTTCCAGCCACTCATCCGGTGGAAACATCACAACCTCACTTTCCGATTACCTGGCGATCCTGCTTCGGGAGCGCCTCCAGCAGATGACCCAGGCTGGTCCGCAGCTGCTTCGCGGTTCCACCCGGCACCACTTTGAGCAGGTAGTACAGAAACCAGGCCTGCCTGCTCGACATCATCAAAATCACTTTGGGAAACTGCATTCTAACCTCCTAAAACATCGCTAGTTGAGACCCCCCTTTGGCCGGTTTGACCGGCGGCCGGGGAGCGTAATTCATACCACTAGGTCTCCTAAAATAAGCTAATTTGTTCGACCCGCCTTTGTGGAAGTCTGATCCAGTCACGGCGGGGGATGTACATGCCGGGAATATCGCTCTCTCGCAAGGCTTCGGCGTCAGCCGGGCCGTAGGCAATCAGAACCGAGGGCGCACCGGCGCTGTCTTTGGCCTGAGTTCCGTCCACATTATAAAAACGCAGCCGGCCCTCAATGAACAGCATCGCCGAAGCCGATGCCCATATCTTGCCGATGTCAAAGAATAAGCCGGTTTCGGTTCGGGCGAATAAGAGGGCTATCCCACGGTTGTGCTCGGCCATACGCTGCATAAATGGCCTGGCCTTTTCGCCGTAAGGTGGGTTGACAAAGCTCCGGCCAAACCAGGGCAGGCGGGTCCCATCGTCCAGGATGGTGTAGTGATGCTTAGCCATATCCCACGGCCGCTGCACCGGGGCGCAGGGGTCCAGGTCAAACGGTCCCAGCGCCTGGAGAATTGGCGGCGGGGTCAGCCATTCGTCTTTGGTGTTTTCGAGGTTGCGCTCGTGATTGAATTGTTTGGATTGAGCCATACGCCTCCTTTGCCGGCTCACTAAACTCCTGTCTCACAGGGTCATAAATTAGTTCAAACGCCGCGCCCTCGGGACCATCCCGCCAGCGCGTTTGGGTCAGGGTCAAATGATTACCCGACCGCTTTAACCACCAGATGATGTCAGCCTCCGCCTGCATCGCCCGATCATCGGCAGCCGGGTCGAATCTGAACACGGCCAAAAGCGGCAGGCGCAACTCGCGGGCTAACGCCTTCAAGGCGCGGCTGATCGCGGCCAGTTCCTCCTCGCGGCTGTCGTGCTTCTGGTCGCTTCGCAGCAACTGGAGATAGTTGACCACAATCAAATCTAATCCCCACAGATAATGAAGCCAGCGGGCCTTACTGCGCAGTTCCGACAGGAGCAGGCCGGGGGTATCGTCCACGTACAGGCCCAACTCAGCCAGGCGGCTGCCGGCAGATTGCAGCGCCGGCAGATCGCGCTCGATGTCACCGGTTCGCAGCAGGTCCGGCCTGACGCCGGTTTCACTGGCCAGCAGCCGCTGGACCAGGGCCAGGTTTGAGGACTCCATGGAAAACAGGGCCGCCTTGCGCCCGGCCAGGCTCTTGAGCAGTTTCAGCACCAGGGTCGTTTTGAGCGTTCCCGGCTCACCGGCCAGATAGACCAGCTCGCCCGGCTGCCAGCCGCCACAGAGGGCATCCAGCGCCGCCAGGCCGGTGGCCAGGTTGAACGCGCCAGGATACGTCTCGATCTTCTCGAAGTAGGCGCTCACCAGGTCGCCAATGGGCCGGACGCTGTAAAGGCGCTGCTCTTTGACCAGGGCCAGCAGGGTTTGCTCGGCCAGGGCCAGGGCCTCGCCGGCGACGGTCGCATTTAATGCGGCCCGTTGCGCCAGGCGCACGATCCGGCCGCAGCCGCCTATCAGCCGGCGCAGCCGGGCATATTTGCGAATGATGGCCGCGTAAAAGTCAAGGTTGCCCGACCAGGGGGCGTCATGCTTGATTTGCATCAGGTAGGCCATGCCGCCCACGTCGGCCAGTTGAGGGCCGAGCTGCTCGCCCAAGGTCACCAGGTCCAGCGGCGTTTCGGCTTTATCCAGGTCGAGCATAGCCTGAAAGATGAGACTATGGCGGGCCTCAAAAAAATCAGCCGGGCGAACCAAACGGCCGGCCCGGCTGATCGTTGCGGGTTCACTCAGGATAGAGCCAAGAAACGCCTGTTCAGCCTCGACATTATGCGGGTCCTGGACCCTGGTACCCCCCTGGATACTCCGAGGCGTCGTCATGGCCGCTGATCCTCCGTCACGAAGTAGATGACATCCGTTCCATCGAAGCGGGGCGAAAAGAAGTGCGTGGTGTGGCGGGCGCAGTAATGGACCTTAATGCCGTGGTGGTTGAACTGCACGATCTTACAGCCGCAGGGCAGGTTGATGTAAGGTGGGGTTGGCTCGGCGGTGGTTTCTTTCTGCTTGGTTTCAGTAGGGGGCATCACTTTTCTCCTTCATAACTCCAACTTACATAGCTCTTGAGCCGTTTGTCTTTGAGATATTCAAACTGCTCCACATCTTCCAGGCGCAGGGTAACT
The DNA here is from genome assembly GCA_015075405.1 of Anaerolineales bacterium. Classification (GTDB taxonomy): domain Bacteria; phylum Chloroflexota; class Anaerolineae; order 4572-78; family J111; genus DSQQ01. The sequence continues at coordinate 1,001,924 of JABTUK010000004.1, read as the reverse complement.
TCAACCGAGCCATCGGCCAGTAACCGATAAGAGCCGAGGGCCTTATCGTGGTAATACTTGCGGGCAAACAGCATTAGCTCATCGTTTTGCACCTGGGGATTGGCCACCAGACCGAGGATATTGCGGACTTCCTCGACCTTGCGCTCAGTCTGCATCTCCTCGCTGGCGGCGATTTTCCTGATGATCGGGGCGACGTGACCAACCCGGTTGACCGTGGAACGGGCTTCGGGGTTGAGACCCATAAACCACTGCTCAACCTCGCGCTGGCTCTCGCAGCCGGGCAATACCTCATTCTCGACGCACCAGGGGATGATGACCTCGGCCAGCGTCCGGCAGCGGGAGATGGCCGCCGCCGACTGGCGGATATTGTGGGCGTTCATCCATAGCTCGATGGTTTGAAAATCGCTAAAGAGAGCGTGGTTGGCGACATCCACCATCAAGGAGGCTTCCACACTGTCAAGGATTTCTTTATGTTTCTGGTTCAATTGTAAAGCAACGCCATACACCAGCCCGGCCCGTTTACGGGCATCCTCCGGGATTTCTTCCGCATGGAAATAGCCGACATACTGCTTGGCGGCTTTGAGCGTGTCCGCTTTGGCGGCGGCGACGGCTTTGGTCCCATCGCCATTGAAACACAGGTAATGGTCAGGGAGTTGAATTTTCTTCTTGGGCATTGATCAGAACCTCGTAGTGCAGATTACCCTGGTGGGGCGGCTGGTTATAAACCGCCGTTTTCACGCGGGCATAGAAGGGGTAAACATCGTCGTCGGTCCCCAGGCCCTCGGCGATGGCATCCTGGGCTATTTTTAGAAAGTTGTCGGGGTTTGGGCGCGTTCCTCCCTGTTTGGGGAACTCGGCGGTCAGCCAGATAACGACGTGGCCGCCCGACGGCAGAACAATACGCCGCTCATCGGCCCAGGTGCGGACCTGCGCGGCCAGGACCATCTGCCATTTTTTGGCTTCGGGTTTCTTGATCGGCCGGCCGGTCGAGCGGCTCCGCATGTGGGAGTGGTTGACCGAGGCTTCGGGCAGATAGGGCATAGAGAAATACATCGCCTTATCCTTTGAGGGCCGGCAGCAGCAGGTAGCGGCTGCGCCAGGGCGATTTGCCCTTTTCGACTTTGATGACGTGGCCGCTTTCGGCCAGTTCATCGAGGTGGCGCTGCACCGTCTGCTGCGAGCTGGGCGAAATGTCCGCGCCCAGCCGGATGGCTTCGGCCAGGATGGCCTTGCGCGTGGGCAAGGCTGGCTTCAGGCCAAAGTAGTAACCCAGTTCGAGATTGGTCAGGGCTTGCAGAACCCGGGCGCGGGTCGGGTGTTCAGCCAGGAGTTCTTTCCAGCCGGGAACGGCAACAGGGTTGAGAATGGTGTCCATGTGGTGTTTATATAGTCTCCGGTGTATAATGATTTAAGCCGGCCGATGGGACCTATCTGGCGTAGTAGACAATCAAGCCCCAGGGGCATTAAGACCCAATTAAATCAGTGCAGGCCTCAAGCCGGCTTTCTTTCATCAAACCGCAAAAGCGGCTGAAAATCCAGGTTGGATTTTCAAGCCGCTTTTTGTTACCCTGACAGTATGGACGAACTCACCTTAACCCCTGATGGTCTGCAAGTCTGCCAGGACGAATACCTCATGAGCCAGGTGCTCAACCTGCTCTTTCACGGCAAGGATGCCAACGGCCGCGCTCACAGCATTGAGAGCGCCTGCCGCGAGGTGGGCATCGGCACCACAACCTGGTATCGTTGGGTCAAAGATGGGGCGCTTGAGCCACACAAAGCGGCGTTAGCCGCCCAGATGTCCAGCGCCATTCAGGAAATTGTCATTCCCCGCTACCGCGACATTTACCAGGGCCTGGTGTCCCTGGCCCTGGGCCAGCGCCCGGCCAATGCCGATCCCTCGATGGAGGTCAAGGCCGGCGATATGATCAAGGCCATCAAGCTGCTCTCGACTGTCGTCCCGGTCCAGGCGCTGGCCGCGCCGGACCAGAACGAGAGTAAAGAGGCCGAGGATTACCTGGAAGGCGCTCAGTTCAAGCAGATTTTTGTCAAAGGGGATATGAACTTTATCTACCAGGGCAACGGTCAGCCCCAGTTTGGGCAACTTGAGGGCGGCGACATCGTAGACGCCGAATAGCTTGTTATTCGCCCGCTTTCAGTTCCTCGGCGGTTTTGCCTTGCAGCAGATACGCCATTGCTTTGTAGCCGACCTGGTTGTGCTTCCGCATAAGGTCGCCGATCTCCTGCCAATTGGGCAGGGCCTTTAAGTCGCGTTCGGCGGCCTGTAGCTGGGCAAGCGTGGCGATGGGTTTGTAGGGCTGTCTTGCCATAGGGTGATACCTCCTTTCTTTGAGATTAAGCCAGGGCCAGTATTATGCGGCACCCCGACGTTGGCTTGGGGTCAGGGGGAGTGATTTCAGGCAGCGGGTCCGAAGTCTCGCCCCGGTCAGAGAAGGTAACGACGATGAATGGGTCGTGATAGACCGTTTCTTCATCCCCCTCGACCATGTAACCATCACCTTCTTCCACGTGGATTTGGTGAGTAAGCCGGTCGTCATAGTCTAACATTTCCAACTCGGTCAAAGTGTCAAGACCATACTGGCTGAAAATAAGGTCATTTGCCTTTTTAATGAGCGTTTCACGAATAGTTACGCCCGGCATTGTTTCCCACTCTAGCACCTCCGTGAGTTTAAAACGGGCTGTAAATGGCAGTAATTCATTCATGGTGATCATTGCAATTCCTTTCTGGAAAAGCCGGAGGGTTATCCCCTCCGGCTTTTTCCCCAATTGGGGAGAAAGTGGGCCGGTCCTACTTCGCCGTGGAACGCGGAGATTGACTATTCCACATCTTCATCAATCCCTGTAGGTCCGTTTGGCAGAAGGACGGACTTAAACCGTCTCTTATGTATCTGCCAGGACTGAAGCTGTCCTCTGCCCCTGCCCACTTTATCACATCATTTCATCCTCGGTTTCCAAATCCTCCTCCGGATCGAACAGTTCAGACAGGTCAATTTCCTGCCCTTCCGGCAGTTCCACCCGGGCCGCCTGGCGGTTTTCGGCTTCATCCGGTTCGCCCAGGGTGTCGCGGATGTCCTGCTCGACCCCGGCCAGTTCGGCCTCGATGGCCGCGATTTCGCTGGCATGCTCAAAGGGCGCGGCCAGCATGCGCTGGGTTTCGTTGATCTGGTGGTCCAAATCAGCGGCCTTGGCCTCGATTCGGCGCAGGTTGTCCGGCACGTCCATTTCAAAGACGTGCCGCAGGTATTTGGCGTTTCGCTCGACGCGGGTCTCCTCGGCGATATACAGGTCGTAGCGGTGCTGAAGCCCGTACTCGTCGCTGTGCAGCAGGATTTCCATTTCGTAGCGGGGCTTGGGCGGCTCGGCCGGCTTGGTTTCTTCGACCGGAGCTTCGCCTTCAGTCGCTTCCTGCTCCTGGGCGGGCTTCTCCAGCGGAGCGCTTTCAGCCGCGCCCCAGAAGTTGCGGTCCACCTTGGGCTGGACCTTCTCCCTGACCGGCTTGCCCTCGTACCAGATATCTATGCCGTAGATTTCGCCCACTTTGACCGGCTGGCCGGTCTGGGTTTCGCCGTGCGGGTAGCATAGATCGTACAGCGCCGCGCCCATCTTTTCGGCTGCTTCCAGACCCTCAGCCGCGACCCGTTCCAACAGCGCCTGGCGGCGCGTGGCTTTGGCCTGCTCGGTTTCCCGCTCGCTTTGCAGCCGGCGCAGGCGGCCCCGGTTCTGGTACTGCGCATCATCAAAGGCCCGCTTTTGGGCGTCCAGGATATGCAGCCGGGTTTGCAGTTCCACCTGGCGAATAATCGCCGGGTTGCCGGTGGCCAGCGCGGTCATTTCCCGCGCCGACAGGACGGCCATGCCGGGATCCTCGATGGAGTTTACCGTCAGGTCGTCCGAGTTGAACTGGACGATGAAGCCATACTTGCGCTCGACCGTCTGCCAGCGGTAAACATCGAAGCTCTCGGCCATGACGTAGCGGTAGATGGAGATGACCGGGACCAGGTTGCCCTGGCGGTAGATGCGCCCTTCGCGCTGCTCGATCCAGGCCGGTTTCCAGGGGCAATCCAGGTGATGCAAGGCTACCAGCAGGCGCTGGCAGTTCAGCCCGATGCCCATGATCTCGGTGTGGCCGATGGCCACCCGAATCTTGCCGGCATTGAGGGCCGCGGCCAGCTTGGCTTTCTTGTCGTCGTCGCCGTAATCCTGGGCGAAGGCGATATGCTCGGCTTTGACGCCGCGGGCGATCAGCTTTTGCTTCAGGTCCTCATAGACAGACCACTGGCCGGTCTTGGGGGTCGAGGTGTCCAGAAAGATGAGCTGGGTCAGGGGATGCCAGCCGGGCAGACCCGGCAGTTCGGCTGCCCTGGTGTCGTGATAGATTTGGGCTACCTGGTCGGCGCACAGGTTGACCTTGCTGCCGGGATAGTCCCAGGTGACGTGGATGGTCTCGCCGGTTTTCTTACCGTCGGTCCCGACTACCGGAAACTCGCCCAGCAGCCGCGCATCGAGCGACGCCTTATCCGCATCGCTCATAATCTTGAGGATGTTGTCTATATGCGGGTCCACGTCGCCCAGGTTATTGGCCCGGTTGGCCAGGGTGCGCACGATTTTCTTCAGTTCGGGGTAGGGCTCAGCCTGGATGCCGATGGCCTTGCCGGTGGCGATCTGCGGGCGCTCGATGCCCGCTTTAGAACCGTCCATCTGGGTATCGGCCACCTCGCGCCACAGCCGCTTGAGCTGCACCAGGTTGTTGAAGTTGGCGAAGCGCGAGGCCATGCGGAAGCCGGAGCCATCAGGTTTCATCTCGACGCCGGTGACCACCTTGCCAAAGGTTGCGGCCCAGGCGTCGAAGTGGTGCAGGCCCAGCTCGCGCAGCCGGTCGGGCATGAGGTACTGCATCATGACCCAGACCTCGCTGATCGAGTTTTCGACCGGCGTGCCAGTGGCGAAGGTGATAAACGCATCCCGCTGCTGAAGATAGCGGATTTTGAGGAACATATCATAGGCCCGGCCCGACTCGGAGCCGCCCACGCCGGAGATGCGGGTCATCACCGACGCGAACCAGAGGTTCTTGTAAGCCCCGCTTTCGTCCACCAGCAGGGCATCAAGGCCCAAATCCTCGAAGTAGAGCGCGTTTTCGTCATGGGACGCGCCTTTCTCCATCGCTTTCCTGAGTTTGGTCTCCATTCGTTTCTTGGCTTTTTGCAGCTCCTTGGTTGTGATCCGGTCGTTGGCGTACATCAGCGCCCGTTCGATCTCGTCAATCTGCTGCTGCATAAACTTGGCCCGCGTGGCCGGCTTGAGCGGTATCTGGTAGAAAACCGGGTGGGTGGTGATGATGACGTCGTAATCCTCGGTAGCGATGCGGGCGAGCTGCCGCCGGCGCTGGCCGGGGGCCTGGCCGGAAGCGATGGGTGAGATTTTAGCCAGCGGGTAGGCTTCGCGAAAGGAGTCTACGAACTGGCGAAACGTGGCCCGTTTGACCACGATCATAATCCGCCGGCGCAGCTGGGTTTGGCGCAGGCGCATGGTCAGCGCCGTCAGGCTGTAGGTTTTGCCAAAGCCAACGGCGTGAGCGATCATCAGCGATTGGCTTTGCAAGCCGCGCCAGATGACGTCTCGCTGAATCTGGCGCAGGACAATGGCCGGGTTCATGCCGGGGAAGTGCAGCGGCGTGCCGTCGAACTTGCGGGGCAGGGTACTGTTAAACTTTTCGTTGTAAATCCTGACCAACCGCTCGGTGCGCTGTTCGCTGGTCCAGACCCACTTATCAAACGCATTGCGGATGTCCTGCTGTTTGGCCCTGGCCACCAGCGTATCCTGCTGGTTGACCATTTTGCGCTCCCGGCCGGCGTCATCTGTCCAGGTGTCGTAGATGGTCGCCTGCTGGCCGTTCATACATTTCTCAATCAGGTCCACGCCCTCGATGCGGCGCGTCCCCCACATCTGCTGGTTTTCGCTGCTCTGGCGCAGCCGGGCCGCTGCGGACAGGTCCAGCCGCCAGAAACCCAACTCGCGGATATAGCGCGGCTTGATGCTGCCCTGGGTATGGCGGTAGTCATTAAACAGCCGGTCCATGATAAACTCCTCGTAGATGTCCTGGGGGACCCACGGCGAGCCAAGCTGCACAAAGATGTCTTTCGGCCCCACGTCGCGGGGCAGGACTTCCTTGAGCGCCAGGACATTACCATCATAGGGGTTGGGCAGGGAGTTGGTCCGTTCTTCCTCGAACAGCCGCTGCATGTGCTCGGCGCGAGCCAGCTTCTGGCGGATATTGCCGCTGAGGTAATCGTCGGCGGTTACCCAGAGGTTGGCGTCAGGGTCGAAGTAAATCTTGCCCTGGAGCGCCTCGATCAATTCTTCTTCCCGCAGCCCGGTCAGTTCCATCATTCGCGGCAGATAGACCCCGCCGGTCTCGCGTAAGGCGATGATCAGGGCATCCATCGGTGTATCGGCCTTCTCAGGCCGGGTTTCCGGCTCAAGTAACCGCTCGCTAAAGATGGCCGCTTTTTCGGCCTTGCGCTCAAACGGGTCCCAGCGTTCCAGGGCCAGGATATTGTCGCTGTCCACATCGTCGCCGAAGGCGGCCCGGTTGGCCGGTTCGTGGAGATAGCCCCACCGGGCGACGAAGCGGCGGTAGACGATCCCCAGCTCGCGCTGAGCGGCGATGAGCTGCTCAGCGGAGATAAAATCCACATTGGCCTTGAGGACCCGGTAGAAGGCATCGCGGACTTCGATGAGGCCACGCACCCGCGAAAGCTGGCGTCCATCTAGGTCAGCCCGCTGCCAACCCTGTTTGGTTTTCTGCCAGATGCGGTAGTAGTCATCCATCGCATACGAGCCGGGTCTAATCCAGGAGTCGGTCGGGGGATTCTCAAATGTCAGCAACTCTACCACCATCTGCCGGCGAGGCCGGGGTACTGCTGGCAGGTAGATGTCGTTAGGCAAGGTTGGCAATGCCAAAATGCGGTTCAAGCCGGCCACCAAGTCGAAATTCTTGGGGACGACGCACTCGTAAGCATCCTCATAGCGGCCGCCTTCCAGTTTCATCTCGCCGATCATCATTGGCAGATGCGCCTCATAGTATTCATTGAGGCGATAATCCCCCTTGCTCACGGTGTTTACCCAATCTGGGCCGCGTAGCACCCGCTCATCATGCTTCAGCAGGAAAATAATATCGGTCGTCACTTCCGTGTGCGCGTTCTTTTTGAAGGCCTGTACCGGCAGCCGGACAGCGCCTAGCAAAAGCGCGTGTTCGGCGATATGTGCCCGCACCTTTGACTCCAGGCTGTCCATGGTGAAGCGGCTGGTGATAAAGGCAATCAGTCCGCCCGGCCGGGCCAGTTCCAGAGCCTTGATGAAGTAGTAATTGTGCAGGCCCACGTCGGCTAGATGGCCGCGTCCACGCTGCGCGTGAAAAATTGCCGGATCGTGAACACGCAGATCGGCAAAAGGAACGTTCGAGATGATCAGATCGAAGAACTCGGACTCGTAGGGGGCTGTCTCAAAGCCGCCCACGTGGATATTGGCCGAGGGGTAAAGCTGTTTAGCGACTGCGCCGGTCAAGAGATCCAGCTCGCAGCCCCAAAGCTGGCTCTTGGTTTTGATGGCCTCCGGCATCAGGCCGAAGTAGTGGCCCGCACCTAAAGCCGGTTCCAGGATGCGCCCGCCTTTGAAACCCAGGCGCTCGATGACCTGCCACTTCCAGCGAATGACTTCTGGGCTGGTGTAGTGGGCATTGATAGTTGAAAAGCTGGCGGCGGCCCATTCCTCATCGGTAAAGAGTGGCCGCATTTCTTCCTGAAGTTTGAGCCAGTTACCCTTCGGCTTAGGGTGGAACGGTTGGGCCGTGTGGCCCCAGCCGGTGTAAAGCACCAACTGTTTTTGTTCCTCCGGCGTCGCCTGTCGCTTTTCTTCTTTCAACCGCCGGAGCAAACCAATAATTTCCAGATTTTGACGAACCTTGGTTATCTGGCCGCCTGAGCCGATGGGATCGGCGAGAGTGATGTGATAATCCAAGTCGGGTTTTGTTGCATTGTTCCCCCCATTGACCGCTGTTTGCGCTGCCGCTGTCTGCGGTAGGGCTATATCAACCGGGGGGACCTCAAAAAACGATAACTGCATCTTTATCCTCTTTCTCCCCGCAGCGGGGGACTTCCTGCCCGGTCATCGGGCGGTATCTGGGCCACGCTCCGTTTCCGGGAAATGGATCCTGTCGAGCCAGGCCGTTTTGTTGAAGTCGTTTTTGGGCGGCCCGCATATCGCCACCAAAGTAGTTATTGGCCAGCCCGTGCAGCCCCAGGTGGCCTAAATAGCTGTGCCACGTCCGGCCAGCCATTGACCGACCGCAGCGGGGACAGGTGTCCGGGGGAGTCTTGGTTTTGACCGCTTTGCCGCCCTCCGGCCGGCCCAAAGCTAATGCTTCATCTCGGGTCATAGGCCTCCGTGGACAATAAAAAAGGCGACTCGATTCGAGTCGCCCTTTCCCAATTGGGGAAAATTACTGAATTTTCGGGTCTGGCCGCGGGGCTAACGCCCCAATGCTGGGACCGTTAGGCCCTTCGACTAGCTCAGGACGCAGCCTCCGCGACCGCCCAATGATGCTCCCACAAAACCCACAACCATCGTAACCGGAAAAGATTTGAAAAACTATCTTTCCAACTATGGGTTTTGAAGATTTCTCTTGGTAAGATTGGGAGTATGGAGTAAGGAGTAAGAAGTAAGGGGGTTTTTCCCCTACTCCTTACTCCCTACTCCCTACTTCATTCTTTTCATATACAGGAGGTTCTACTTATGGCATCAATGGATCGCCGCAAACTACAATCCAAATTTTATCTAATGGTGGACCACATCTCTTTCGCCTCCACAGCGATTGGAGCCGCAACGAACGGGCGCACGGCTGCCACTGCCTGGGCCAAAGACGCGAACGTGGTCTTTGTCGGCGAGCTGCGCCACATCCTTATCTTCGCCTTGATGGCATTTGACGTGGCTGCCGTGGCCGTGAACGAGCAGTTCCGCCTGGTCAGCGAGCGCAAGTTTCAAAATTTGCTAGCTAACAACGACTTGAGCATTATCAGCCTGGACCCGACCGAGGGTGAGGGCATTGTGGTGGACGAGGACGTGCTGTTTCTTGAAAATCTGACCAATCAGTACCGCCGCGAGTGGGACCTGGTCAGCGGCCTGATCGTTGAGGATGACACTGCCGGGACCAAGGAATACTTCAGCGGCTCAACCCTGGCTACCCTGGCCTACGGCTTGCAGTACAAAGCCGGCGGGACCGCACCGATCTACGCGGCTACCAACTTTGGGTTCTTCGACATCTCAGGTTCCGGCAACGGCCTGAGTGTGGTAGACCTGCTGGGACCGAGCGGCCCGGTGGAGTTGGACAAAGCGCACGTGACCCTGGGCAACCTGGTCTTAAGCGCGTCATAAGAAAGGAGGAAGGATGAGGGATGAAGGATGAAAGGAAGAATTTTTTGTTCATCCTTCCGCCTTCCGCCTTCATCCTTACAAAGATGCCCGTCACCGATATGTCCCTATTCCTGATCTTTGGTTTTCTTCTGCTGGCGGCCTATGTCGGTGGGGGCATCATCGCCTGGGTTTTATCCTGGGAGGCCCGGCGCGACCGGGCCGAACTCAGGCAGGAACGACAAACGCTGATCGAAGAAAATCGAAGATTGAGCGACGAGATTTTGCAGCTCAAAGAACAAATCATTGACCTGCGCAGCCAGCTCGCCACGGCCGTGCAGGAGCTAAACCGATTCACGGCGGTACTTGATGGCCGCGAAAATCTTAATAATTGAAGATCAAAATGCCTTTATGATTCGAGAGCTGCTGGAGCTTTACGCGCCAGCGGCTCAATTCGAGTTTGAAATCGTCAGCGATGGCCTGGCCGCGGTTGAAAAGCTGGCCGGCCCGCTGCCCGATCTAGTCCTGCTCGACCTCCGCCTGCCCGGTGTGGGCGGCCTGGTCGTGCTGGAGGCCATCCGCAAGGTCGCTTCCTGCCTCCCGGTGATCGTAGTCTCCGCCTATGGCGACAAACGCACCCGGCAGGAAGCCGCCGCGCGCGGGGCAGACGCCTTTTTTCAGAAGCCGGTCAGCACGATGAAGCTGTACCGGCGCATGCGAGAATTGTTGGCCACCGCGTCACGGCACGCTTCGCGTCAGCACGATACACTCATTTTAGAGGGGACGCAGGCCGAACTGCTGGCTAAGCATCGCCGCCTGTTCAAACTCAAGGAGCGTCAGGCGATGCTGGGGATTGATGCGCCGCCGGAGTTACTCATCGAGATCGAGGACCTGGAAAAGGAGATCTGAACCATGCTAACCCCTCACCACGTAGACGAATGGACTGAGGCCGCGCACCGGCGGCTCGATGACCTGGCCGGCTTCATCCTGTGGGAAGAAGATTACCCAATCCCAATCAGATTTTGTGACGGCCATGCCGTTCACCAGGGCGATGCCCGCGATTTGCGTGATCAATTAATGACCATGAGCGCGGCCCTGGGGCAGCGCCGGCAGCAGGGACCCGGCGAAGATGGCGATCTGGTGGACCTGGACCGCCTGTTTATCAGCCTGTACGGCTGCATCGCCAACGCCGAGCGGGTCAGGGAGACTGACCCTCACAGCGCAGCCCGTTAGGGCCAAAAATCGGCGGGGAACGCAGCCAGGGCAAAAATCAGCCCGCCAGCGCCATCCAGAGGGCCGTTAGGCCCGCTATCTGGCGGCAAAGAGGAGAGAAGCCATTACAGCAGGGCGTTAGCCCTGATTCCCCAATTGGGGAATCAGCATAAGCCGCAAAAAAAAAAGCGGCCTTCCACGTGGAAGGCCGCTTTTACATTGAAATAGATTAAAAGCCCAACTTGGCAAAGGCGTCGGCGCGTTTCTTGTCAGCCTTGACAGCGGCTTTCCGCTTGTCGTTGGCTTTTTCGGCGGTCACGATTTCGTGGGGCTTGACGCCATCCAGGCTGAAGCCGTTGGGCAGGGCGGCGCCGGTAACGGTCAACACGATGTCCTCCACCTGGGCGCTATAGCCGTAGCGGATAATGGTCGGCTGTTCGCCAACGGTCAGATTGCGCTTGCGGAACACGAACACAGTGTTGCCGGAGGCTTCTTCCTGCTCGATTTCATTGCGCCAATCGGCATCAGCGACGAGGGCCACCAGCAAGTCCTCGGTTTGGGGGCGGGTCGGGGCGTAGTAGGTGGTCGGCAGGACGTTGGCCGTTCCCATACCCTTGAGTGCTTCGCGGCGGGCGTGGGCAGCAGCGACTTTAGCAGAGAGCAAAGATTCGGTTGAGTTGGATTCTGTGCGAGCCATAATGTAGTCTCCTTTCAAGACTGTGATTAAGTTCTCCGGCACTTGCAAGCCGCCAAGTCGGAAGCCTGTCCCGGCCAGAGAACAAAAGAAAATATCTACAGAAACCCTTATGGCCGGGCAAAGAAAGCCCCAATAGAAAACCATAAGAATAACTGCACCTGAACCCCCACGGGGGGAGAGAACGATTCTCTCCCCCCCAATGGGAGCCTAGAGCCGGGCAGCGAGGGTCGCCAGGCGCTCGGCCAGGTCTACGCCCTCGACTGGAATAGCCCTGATGAAATGGCCCACGTCCCGCGAACCCTCGCGGGTAATGGTCAGGCTGAAGCGAGCGCCGCCCAGTAGCGGGCCATCTTTAGGGAACATGATGTAGCGGCCATCAGGGAACTCGATGTAGTTCCGGCTGCGTTCGGCGATCAGCGTCTCGCCATCGAGCGCGATTTCCTCAAGCACCCGCTCGATGCGCACATCCACCACGTAGGTGACGCCGCGCTCGATGCCGGCTTTATCCACCCCAACCACCACCTGGCGAAACTCGTCTTTCAGATCCAGCCGGCCGGGTTGGTACTTCAGGATATCGAACAGGTGCTCTCTAAGCGGCTCGGCCCAGAACAGCGGCACGGCCGAACCCACCGATTTACCGCCGGTGTCGTGAAAGGCGAACCATAACAGGTGGGCGATCCGTTCCCAGCTAATGCCGGCGAGCGTGGGGAACTTGCGTTCCTTGGCCACCGAATAGATGGCTTTGCCGTCGAGGCCAACGGTGCGGTCGTAGCGCAGGATGATGCGAGCGTTGGCCTGGAAATCCACCAGGATGGGCGTCCAGAACTTCTCAGCAAACAGCACCCAATCAGCCGGCGTCATCATCGAGCGCCGGGCCAGTTCGTCGCGGCAGATTTTGCGGAGCAGACGGCAGGCTTCCAGTTCTTCGCCGGTGCGCGGACCGATGGCGTAGAACTTGAAGCTATCAGGGAGCGAACCCAGGTAGAGATACTCCGGCAGTTCCAGCCGATAGGGCAGGCCCTCCCAGGCGAAGCCGTTGACCGCGTACTTCATCAGGGTTTCGGAGATGCCGAAGGTTTCTTCATCCGGCTCGAAGCTCGGCAAGTGGTCGCGGTCGCGCAGCGCCGTCAGCGATTTCTTGGGGTTGTAATCAATCAGCCGGGTGGAGACGACCAGCTCCTCGGTCAAGATTTTCCAGATGCGGCGAATTTCTTTGGTGAGTGACTTCATCCCGCCGATGTTGTCGAGATTGGTCTTAAAACCATCTACGCCGCACTGGATAAAGAAGCTCAGGACGTAGAACATTCTGATGACCTGTTTGGCCTCATCTTCTCCACATTCGCAAATCTCCATCATCCAGTTGACCATTTCGGCCGGGTAGGCTTCGACGATGTAGCCCTTCCCTACCATCTGCGAGTAGAAGTAGGCGTCCGAACTGATTCGGGTAGCCACATCGCTCCACTTTCGAGGGTCAGTATTCAGGATCAGCAGGTTGATGTTGGCGGCCATCCCGACAGCCATTGCGCCGGCCAGGGTGTCCACCAGGGTTTTGGTGCGGGAAGTAGTTGGCTCATCGAAGGTGTAGATTTTGGGCAGCTTTGAGACAGCCAGGCCGGCAGTGTTGAACCATTCTCGCCTGAAGGCTTCAAAGGTCAGCGGGAATTCGCTCTCAGGGACAGCTTCCCCCTCATCAAAATCAAAATCGCCGTTGGCCTCTTTCCATACTTCGGGATCAACCATCACCGCATTGAGCATATGTGCCCACTGGCAAACGCTGATGTAGCCGGTGTAAAGCATCAGCCATTCGCCGTTCTGAGTCTCCTTCACCTCAGCCGCTGATTTCCACGTGGAAAGGGCTTTGATGTTCTTGGAGCAGGCCAGGATTTTGACATCTTCGTGGCCGGCTGGGAAGCACTCATCAGGAACCACGATGAACTGCCCGACGGCCATAAAGGTGAAGGATGAAGGATGAAGGATGAAGGCGGAATCTTCTGTTTCATCCTTCATCCTTCTGATTTCCGCCTTTCCAAAGAGTGTGCCTTGAAACTGTTCAACGCGGTTCAGGAAGTCAGAAACCGGTCCTTCCTGCACAGCGATGACAGGCATAATACAGCGGCTGTTATTGACCGGATAGCGAGCCAGGAGGTACAGCTCACTTTTGATGAAACGCTCAGCCTTCGAGGGGAAGATGGCCGTTCCTTCCGCCGGGCCGGCGATGGCGATGAAGCCCTGGACCGATTTGGGCCGGCCGGTGGTGATGGTATCGAAGATGGTTCGGGCTTTGTCAGGGGATAGGCTGAGATTCAGATCGGGATGGTCATACATCTGGTCGGCCAGTTCCAGCAGCCGCTCGCGGGATTCTTCCTTCATCCCGAATTTGAAAGCGTGGGCGATAAACTCGGAATGGTCATTGATGCGCTCAATGCCCTGAGCGACGTGGGGCAGGAGTTCATAAATCACGCCTTCTTTGTCAAAGGGGTGCTTCACCTGGCTGGCGATCTGGGTGCTGAAACGCCACTGTTCCAGGCTGAACGGTTTGCAGACCAGCGCCCGGCGCAGGACCGCCGCATCACTGGCGCGAATGATAAACTCGCCATCGCCCATCGGTTTCTCAACATTTGGCGCAAACACCAGATTGGTCCCCATCGGGACGAAGCGAACGGGATAATCTTTGACCTTGCCATTCGCAAAGCCGCCGCGCGTTCCCCGGCCAGCCCTGACGCCGCTTTCGGCATAGTTGAAGATTTTGCGTAAAGCCGAATTGATCTCGCGGCTGTAGCCGGTCAGGGTTTGGCTCTTAGTCGCCGAGGACCAGAGCGAGTTGAGGGTGTAGGTTTCGGTCGCGCCGTTGGGGAAGGTCACGCGGATCGGCGCGTCAATCAGGTCGGTTTTACCGTCCTGAATATCCTGCTCCTCGGTTTCGCTCAGCTTCAGGAACACCGTGCCGGTGAAGACTCTAACATTCCGCAAGGTTTCTTCGGCATCGGGTCGGGTCAGCGCGGTGCGGTTCAGCATCCACTGCACCCGCTGCGGATACAGATCAGCCAGGGTGTAAAACGGCATAAACTGCCAGCCGGTGATTTCACCCGCGCCGCTCACCACGGCGATGTGAACGTGCGTTTCGTTGGACAGAATTTGGATTGTCATGTTACTCCTTTCGCAGTTTGGCTTGAAGGTTGGCTAAAGAGGTGGTTATATCAGTGGATAGGTTCGGGTCGAGCAGGCCGGCCAGATCCTTGCGCATTTGAGCGACGAGGGGATTGACGTTGCTTTTTTGAAATGCTTCAAACTGCCAGGTAGATTCAATGGTGGGGATGTCGGTGATTTGATAGCGACTGGCAATGCCACGTGCCTGGCGGGTGTCGCCTACCAGGTGATCGGCCTTGATGTTAAACTCGACGCCGGCGTGACCATCCACCTTGTGCCAACTGATGACGAATCGGTTCATCAACTGGTCAAGTTCCTGCCAAAGCTCGACATTAGCCAGCAGTTCGCCTTGGCGGTTTTTCCAGCCATTTCGACGCCAGCCGTTGATCCAGGCGCTGGCTCCAGCCTGGACATATTGGCTGTCGGTGTAGACCTGGACTGGAATCTTGGTAGATTTGAGCGCCGATAGACCGGCGATGGCCGCCGCAAGTTCCATCTGTTGATTGGTGGCATAGGGCGCGTAGCCGCGCACACAGGCAGCACGGTCGCCGTTTTGCAGGATGGCGACGTAAGCGCCCTCGCCGGGATTGGGCGAACAGCCGCCGTCGGTGTGAATGATGGTATGATAGTGTGACATGAGAAATCTCCTTTCGTGATGTAATGGGCTAAAAAGAAAAAGCCTACGCCGGCCCCGTGTGGGGGACAGCGCAGGCTTTTGGATTTCCCCAATCCCCCACACCCCTACGGGTGGGCCACACCGCTTCCGGTGCGCCGAAGGGCGAGGGCCAGGGGAGGCGCACCCCTTCGGGTGTCTCAAGGAGAAAGCGCTCTTGGGGAAAAGGACAGGACAATGGAAAATTAAAGAACAATCGAACTGAGCCAGGCTTGTCTTTTGGGGGCAGCCTGGTTAGAGATGGCCGCTCTTAAGCAGGCTACAGGCGAGGATTTACTGGAGGTAGCCGGCGAGCTGCGCCGGCGGGGTATTTGACCCATCCGAAATGGAATAAGGAGAGTTGGGAAAAGCGGCTGATAGACCTGATCGCAGAGTATCGGCAACTTAATCCAGCCGAAGGGCCAACATTTGATCTTTGAAAAAAAAGGAATTTGGAGACAGGGGGGATAAGCGTTCAAAAAAAAAGCGTGAGGGGTGATGCCCCTCACGCTTTTTCAGATTGCGACTAGAACGGAATTTCGTCCTCAGTCAGTTCTTCGACACCGGCCATCTGGTTGGAGCTGGTGGTAGAGCCGTTGCCGTTACCGTTGGCGCTGCCCAGGAAGCGGACATCAAAGGCTTTGACCTCGAAGGAGGCCCGTGCTTTGCCGTTCTGGTCCTGCCAGATGCGCGGACCGCCGGTTTCTTTGTCAAAGGTCAGTTGGCCTTCGACGAGGATTTGGCGGCCTTTGGAGAGGTAGCGATTGCAGGTTTCGGCCTGAGCGCCCCAGACGGAAATGCGATACCAGGCGGTGTTTTCAACAACCTCGCCGGTTTGCTTATCGGTCCAGGTGTTGTTGACGGCCAGGCTGAAATTAGTGACGGGCTGACCATTGCCGATATAACGCATTTCAGGGTCGCTGCCAAGATTACCAAGAAGGAGGAGTTTTGAATATCCGGAAGCCATAGTTTACATCCTTTCATTGTGTGAGGCCCTTCACTGGCTAAGTGAGAGCCTGATTTAAAAATAAGAAAAACTACACTGTAACCCCTGCCGTGGGGCTAGGAGCGCCGCCCTTTCCCATACCGTTTTTCAAGCTGCTCAGTCTGAGCCTGAGCAGGCCTGAGCTTTTGCTCCATTTCCTTGAGCTGGGCGGTGACCATCGCGTTGATAACGCGGTCTATTAAATCGAGTTTTTGAGCTTGATTCTTCATCGGGTAATCCTCCAAAAAAAAAGATCGGCGTTACCCTCAGATGCAGGGTAACGCCGAATGGGTTGAAACTTAAGCGTAAACCCGCGAGCGGGCTTCGCTTTTGAGGAAGTTGACCAAGGTGGGGCGCTGGGCTAGGGCTTCTAATCGTTCATCGCGTCGTTCGTGGATGACAATTTCAATCGCCACTTCAGCCGGGCGAGGGTTGTCGGATTGGTCGGCTTCTTTATCGAACCAGCGCGTGGAGAATACGAGTTTTTCGCCGGGGCGGATTAATGTGAGTGCCATCTTAGCACCACTGGCAGAACATACGGCTGTCGGGATTGCCGCCGCCACATTGGTCACAGTACCACTTGCCAAGTTCGTCAACGCCGGGCTTGGGGGACAGCTTGGGGGTGGTGATTTTGCTTTCAAAGGTGAGCTTGGGTTGGGGTTTGGCTTGGGGTTTCATGAGAGTGTCCTTTCGTAAGTGAAATTGATTAAAATAAGAAAAACCTTACCCTCACCCAATCCCGGCCAGGACAGCCAGGATTGGGTAAGAGCGATTACTACAGTCGGACCAGCGAGGCCCCGTTGGGCTTGAAGTAGAGCTTGTCGCCAAGTTGCTGCCAGCCCCAGGAGAGGAAGAACATCACCAGGTCTGCATCAGTTACAACTGCTTTGGGGCAGGCTACCTTGACGCCCCGGCTGCCGTGCTGGATCTGGACGTTCAGGCTGCCATTGCGCCAGAAGTTGAGCCGGTCAGCGCCTTCGAGGTGTTTGGCCTGCTCAGGGGAGAGGCCGAGCATTGCTACCAGGGCGTTGGGGGATTCGGTCTGGCCGGTCTGCTCCTCAAGATGCTCAGGCTCAGCGCCGAGTTTCCGGCAATGCTCGCACGGTTCGCCGGGTAGGGCCGGTCGCTCGCCGCACCAATCGCACCAGATAGCGCCATCAGGGGGTTGAGGTTGGTCGTTCAGGCCGTGTATCGTCCGGTTGGTCTGGTTGGCTCGCTCTTTGAGCAGGTCCAGGTCTACGTTCTGAAACCTACGAAACACGCCGGATTTGTACCAGACGTACAGGGTGTCACCTTCGACGCCGATGGTTTTGACTTTAGAGAGGTTGATGTTGGGAGACATAGGGATTCCTTTCTGTAAATGAAAAGGCCGCCCCACAGAGGGACGGCCTATAAGAATTTATCTACCTAAACCCTTCCACGTGGAAGGGAATTAGATTCAGGCAGAGACGATTAGATTAAGCCTTAGAACTCCTCGACCTCGGCACAGTCACGGCAAATCGTGATAACATCGCCATCGGTAGTCCAGCGATGAAAGCCGGGCCGGTCCTTACAGTAAGGGCATAGCTCTATCCAGGGGATGCGGGCTGGCTCGACGTGGTTGTAGAGTGCTTGAAAGCCAGCGCCGGATAATGAGCCTTTGATTTCAACACCATCACTGAACCTGACAACAACAGCGAAGGTCAAGGCTTCCCGATACCAGCCGATACGCTCAACCCCTGTGAAGTCAGGGTGAGTAAAGCAGAAAGCACGCTGTTCAGACATCAGATAATCCTTTCGTGGGTAAGAGAGTGTGATAAATAAAAACCGGCTTTTCCCCAATTGGAGAAAAGCCGGTTGGTGGGCTAGGGGGACAAACTTGTTATTGTTGCGACTGATGACTTTCTCCTGATAGGCGGGAAAGTCACTCAGTATCTGTTGACCGATTAAGAGGAGTTGGTCCTCATTGGGTGCAAAGGGGAAATTAAAAGTATTGATTTCAGACACGGGATAAATCCTTGAGAGAATAAGTTAGATATAGAGAGAGAGAAGGATTCAATAAGAAGCCTTCCGCCTTGACCCATTCCGAGAGAGCGAGAGAGCCGATAGCTCAAAGAGCCGGCGGTCCATAATCACTATCATAGACCAATTTGGTCACATCGCAAGGGGTCGCGCAAGGGAAAAAGTGACATCCCAACACACATTGGCATTGAAAAAAAAATCTAGCTCGCTGCCTTGTGATGGCCGACCCAATTCATCCACGTGGGACACAATGGGACGCTTTGGGACGATAAGCGGTGAAAAAAAGCAGCCTACTCTTGCGAGTAGGCCGCTTTCTCAGGCTAAGCCTTCGACGGTGCAAGACCAATAGTTGTGGCCGTTGGCGACGAAGTGCTTCTTGGCAACGTTCAGTTTCTTCATTAACTGGACGATAGCACCGGAGCGTTTGATAGCCTCTTTGCCGGCAAACTTCGTGCCTTCAAAGCCGGCTTCGGCAACCTTCGTTTTCATTGCATCGCCGTGAACATCGAACAGGGTCACGATGATGCAATCATTGCGGTCTTTGGTCAGCGCGACGACGATTTCGTTTTGGGGTTTCCGGGTAGCCATTGGGAAAGTCCTTTCGTGGGTGTAAAGTGAGTTTGGTGAGAAGGTAATAAGAAACCTTCCACTAGAACCAGACCAGGGGGGGGAGGGGTATCCCCCCTGGGAGGCTTATAAGAAAAGCCTCACCAGGGGGTAGTTCCTAAAATGAGAATTGCACTCTACCCGTTAGCCGCTCGCACATCCGGGGTTGAATTTTTCCTTCGGGGCTTGCCCAAAATTTTTGGGGGGGGTGCTGAAAAACACCAGGGGACTACTCTCTCTCAGTCACAGGCAGGGGGTGCGTGGTGCGCCTGGCAGACTTCGCGCCAGGCCACGTTAGGATCTGTCGGGGTCAGGAGGCCGCGCAGCTACTGGAGTAATCCCCCACTCGGCTGGAATGTCCCTGGTTGCGGCCAGGACAAACTTTGCGCTGGCGATAGCGACCAGCCGGGTTTTCTTCAGCCGGCGGATATCCTCGCTGCGGTCGTTCCAGCTATTACCCTTGCCGGGCCAGGAGATATTGAAGGTGATGTAGGTTGGTGTTTCCTTAACCACACCTTCAACCCGCGAGACGCCGCCAAAGTTCCACATCATAAACTCGCCGGGTTTAAACTCCTGAGCCGGTTTGCCGGCAACCTTGCCGATCCGTTGCAGGTGAACCAGGCTATTTTTTCGATTCATTTCGCGCTCGATGCGGGCGCGAATTGTGTCACTGATACTCATAAAGCCCTCCTTTCGTCCACTTCCGCCTCTGTCATTTCCTCGTAGTCTTTCTCGTTGTCCATTTAGACCCTCTCTAATAGGTAGCGGGTGCAGGTGATAGACTTGGGTGCGGCCGGGTTGGCCACCAACTCCTCCTCCTGAATCTCGAACAGGTCATTAAGCGGCTTGTGGGCATTAGGCAGCTTCTCCCACCAGTAGCCCGGCTCGCCCGGCAGCAGGATGGCTACCAAATCGCCGGGCTGGGTGTGGCGGGCGATAGCGGCCAGGAAGTCGGCCTCGACCTTGTTATAGCCCCACAGCCGGCCCATCGGCGGGTTGCACAGAACCTTATTGACCTTTAGCGGCAGGCTGACGCCGCCCAGAAAATCCCCCTTGATGAGCGAGATACCGACGGCCTCGGCGATCTGGACCAGCCAGTTCTGACACTCGACGCTGACAATGCGTAACTCGGGCTGGATGCGCCGGGCCGCGTCGTACAGCGCACCCAGGCCGAAGCCGGGGATCAGCAGCACGTCGTCCGGCTGAAGGTCAAGCGAGTTCGCCATTTTATCGGCCACGTTGCGCCAGGTCAGATACAGCCCATCAAGCGCCCCGGCTCTCTTGGCGTGTTCGACGTAGATAGCTGTAACCAGCTCCAGGGTAGTGCCTTCAAAGGCGATATTGGGATACTCGCCGTGTTGGGCGTGGTGAAGCGCGGCCTCGACGATCTTCTCGTAGGGGCCACCCCAACCGTTGTTTCGTTTGAGCCAGGTAGGAATAGATTGTTTAGACATCATTCACCTCATAACCTTGTATATCCCCACAGGGGGATTGATTTGATTAAAGTGCTGGCCTGCAATTTTCCCACAGGGGATGCCGATAGCGGCAACGGGCGGCCAGCTCAAACCCGGCCCTGATGTTTAGCCCTCGGTGCATAGGGTTGCTCTCTACTGGTAGGATTAACGTGCGGACCAGTGAGGCGGTAAAGGCACGGCGGCGCGTTCCAGAGCGCCCCAACGCGAGCTTGGCAAGTTCACTGCTTAATTTTCAAAATTTTTTGTCATAGAGTGGATAGAAAAAAGGATGAAGGATGAGGGATGAAGGATGAAAAAAGGCGATTTCCGCCTTCATCCTTCCGCCTTCATCCTTCCAGAAAGGAACTACTTTTATGGCTATCACTGTTGAAGTTGCCTCAACGATCAAGATTGTGGATGGCGGCGCGACCGTCGTGGACCGGGAATTTATCTCCAGCTACGAGATCACCGGCAAAGTGGAAGGCGATTACTGGCTGGATGCTTCCAGCAGCAGCTTTACCCTGTGCGTGAAGGGGACCAACGTGACCACCCCGGCCATTGTGGACCCGTTTGTGGTCGGCCTCTCGACCATTCGCGGCATTGCCCTCCAGAGCGAGATCAACCTGGAGCTGGTCATTGATGGTGCGGCCACGCCGATCAAGATGGCCGAGGGCAATATGGCCATTGCCCAGGCTGAGATGCAGACCATCAAAATCAGCAAGGACGACACCCGCACCGGCAATGTCCAGTTTATTGTCTGGGGGGATAGATAATGCTGCCCTTTTACTCTGACCAGACGATGTGGGGACCGCAGGGCGACCCCACCAAGGAACGCCCTCGCCTGAAGCCTGGCGACCGTATGGCCGATGGCTCAATCTTTATGGGCGACAGCCCTGAGCTGGTCCTGCTTTCAGAACTGGCCCGCGTCGAGGATGCGCTGCGCCCGCTGGATGCCAGGCGGAATGAATTGCTGGCCAAGCTGGCCGAAGTGAATCCAGAGAAGTACAGCGGCGTGGAAGTCTCGACCGAGGCGGCCCCCGCTGCTGCACCCGTCTCAGCCAAGAAGAAGGCAGCCAAGAGTGCCTAGGCCGAATGTTTCGCGCACCTTGCAGAGCTACCTGCAACTGCTGACCGAACAGACGTATCACTACGCCACTTTGCGCCTGTTTGGCGGTCTGGAACTGGCCGCTCGCGGCCGGCTCTGCCTCGATGCCCAGGTCCCGGCTTTGATCTCCCTGGAATGCAATGAGTGCGCTTGCAGCCTGGTGGTGCTGGCCTCCTATCGCAAAGATGGGGCCTACCACCAGGAACTGCTGCAGTTTGAAGGTCATTACGACCCTAACGAGGTCCTGGGGTTGGGGCCGGCCCGCTGGGGTCAGTTGGCCGATACCCTGGCCTATCAACTGATCAGCCAACTGGTCCAGTGGAAGAAGGACAAAGAAGTAGCCACCTTCAGCTATCTGGCCGCCACCACCGGCCTGAAACCCGACCGGCAGAGGTTTTATCTATGAATCGAACGCTTATCTACGCCCTGGCGCTGGATAATGGCCGGCCCATTCTGGCGGCAGAGCATCACCAGCTTCAAACTCAGGCAGGTCTTAAAACCGTAAGCGAGATCATGGCCGCCTGCAGCGCCCGGTTTCACTGCCCCGAATCCTATATCCTCACCGACCATGATCAGGGGGAAGCCCTGTACGGCCACGTCCTGACCATAAAGCCGGTGGGTGAACAATTCCTCTTGATCTGACCATGGCTCGACCTTACCAGTTGACTCCCGCTGACATCGAAATCTTCAAACGCGCCTGTAATCCCACCGATGGCATCGGGATCAACTGGTTTATCAAATACTACTTTGGCGGGCGTGAGTTGCGGGAATGGCAGTTCTACTGGCACCACGCCCGGCAGACCCAGTTAACGTGCGTCGGGGGTGTGGGCAGCGGCAAAACAGTGGGTGCGGGCCTATCCTATGCGGCGTTTGCTGCCATGACCCCCGGCTACGAGTATATGAACGTGGCCCCTACTGCCTGGCAATCGACCCTGCAATATCGGGCCATCCTGGCCGAAGCGGCGGATAAACCTTTTGAGAAGTTCATCTACAAGTACGCTGAGCGGCCCTATCCCCGGATCATTTTGAAACACAACGGCATCGGCGAATCAACCCTCTGGTTTATGAGCGCCGCCGATGACGCCGAGCGGATTCAAGGGGTTAGTCTGGACGCGGCCAATGTGGACGAGTGCGGTGTGCTGATTGACGGCTCGTGGCTGCTGACGATGCTCATCTCCC
Source organism: Anaerolineales bacterium (assembly GCA_015075405.1). Lineage (GTDB taxonomy): Bacteria > Chloroflexota > Anaerolineae > 4572-78 > J111 > DSQQ01. Next base: position 979,463 of record JABTUK010000004.1, on the reverse strand, counting down.
GCTTGCGTGGCACGGTCAGTATGAAGAACGGCCGCGAGCGGCCTCGGCAACGCCGGCTATCCTGCATCACGGCCAACTACGAAGTCGCCCCGCCCTGGCTGTGGGAGAGAATGGACCGGATGTTTGAACAGCCGGAGTATTTCCTCTCGATGGTCATCAAGTCCGAGGATAACCTCTCTAAAGAGGACATTGACAGTTTCAAGCTGGTTATTCCTAAAGATCAGTGGGAGATGATGCTGGAGGGGAAGAAACCCGAAGGCAGCGGGGAGCATTTTCACGTTCATTCGGTCACGGCCTGCGAGGATTGGAGTCTCAACCGCCACGCCCAGTACCACCTGCTGGAGAAAGAAGTGCCTACGCCGGAGTGGGCTTACGAGGAGAATCCCGGTGCAGGCTGCGTCCACTGGGAGATGCCCAGCGAGGCCAAAAAGGGCCGGAATTACCTGCTCATCGGCGATCCCGGCAGCGATAACCCACCGCGGCGAAATGCCGGCGTGATTTGGGTGCTGGACATTACCGATTTTCCCAGACAGCGAGCAACGTTAGTTTATTTCAAGTGGGTCTACGGCAACGGGACCTACGACAATTTTTTGACCGCCTATGAGTACGCTTATCGCAAGTACCGGCCCATTGATGCGCTGATAGACAGCACCGGGACGCAAAAACTTTGGAACGAGCAGGTGCTGCTGGACCGGGGGATACAAGCCGCCGGGATGAATTTCTCCGGCGACAAAAAGGGGATGCTGGTGACGGCCATGCGTCTGGTGGAGCGGCAGTTGATCCGCTGGCCTTATATCCAGGGCATCCGGGGGCAACTTCTGACCTACAAACTGGCTGAGGATAACAAGTTACCCCAAGACATTGTGGCTGTATTGATGATGGCCGCCTATTTTCTGAGAATGTACCAGTGGGAAGAATACACCGAGGAGTACCAACCAGAGACGCCGGTAGTGATGGCCTCGGCCCATGACGCCCGTCAGAGGGTGCTGACGCCCCGCACGGCGGGTATTTATCTTCCGGGCTAAAAGACAATCCTTTCTCCCGTAATTTGGTTTTCCTTGATAACCTCTACCGTTAGTGGCGAGCCTTTAGGATAAGTCAGAGCCAATTCCAACGCAGCGGCTTCTTCCTGGTCAATTTGCACGAAGTAGAAAAAGCCAACCCAATCAGTGCGTGGCGCCCGCGGCAGGTAACAGCCCGGCCCAATCTCAATATCGTGATTGAAATTGTGGGCGATGCTGAGGATCGTCGCCGGGATTTCGGGAGTCTGAACGATCAGTTCGCCGGTGTGGGGGTTGATGAAGTCATAGGGGACGTAGCGGAAGTAGAGTGCATCCCCAATTTGATAGCGCGGTTGAAATTCTGACATTTTGCTCCTAAAAAGGGATCGCCCGCCGATGAGCTTATCGGCGGGCGATTTTGTTTCATATAACTCATATTATCAGAACTATTCTAATATTCTCTATTAATATACGAATCAAAAAAGGCCCTTTGTGGGCCTTTTTCATTTTCCACCCTTCAATTCTTCAGGACAGGCCCGGAAATCTCTGGTTTTTCAAATTCTTTTTCTTTATCCTGAGCGTATGGCACACGCGATTGATTACAACACCCAGGTCGTCCCGCTGGAACTCTTTGCCGACCAGCCCTTGAGGTTGGCGCCCGAGGAACATCCCAACGGCTACTGGAGTGAGACTCACGGCAATTATAACTCCTGGTGGGCGCACTATAAAGGCTACAGCCTCAATCGGAAAGCGAACGGGTTGGATATCTATCCCCTGAAGCTAAACATCGTCCGCCCGGCGGTGATCAATCACGCGGCTTTGTTACTCGGCCAGTTTACGGATCGGATTGTCCGCTTTGGCATCTCCAACGCCTACGGAGTAGATAAGGCGCTGGGTGAGGAAATCACCCGCGACCTCAACATGATGTGGCACCTCAACAGCGGCGACACGCTGCTGCTGGAGCAAGCCCTCTTTCAGCAAATTTTTGGCGGCATGTACTGGAACGTTGCCTGGACGCCAACCCGTAAACGCTGGCCGATCAGATATTTCAGTGTGGACCCGCGGGCCTGCTTCCCGGTCTGGGATGGCAATGACTACAACCGCCTGGTGGCGATTGATGTCATTCACCAGGTCCCCCGGCCAACGGCCATCACCCGCTATAGGGTCACTCCATCGCCTTTCAAAGATACCGAGCGGGAATTTTGCACGATCAAGGAACATTGGGACGAGAACGAATACGAGATTACCGTAGACGGCGAAATTGGCCGTTGGCCGGATGGAGCCAAAATGGGCGGCCCGAATCCTTTCCTTGATCCGGTGCTAGGGGTGAAGGTCATCCCCTACGTCTACGCCCCCCGCCTCAGAGTGGGCGAGTTTGAAGGAGAGAGCCTGGTCCCCGGACTCGTGGGCGGGATGAAGGAACTCAATAACAACCTGGCGCACCTCAACGAAGGCTTGGCCGACGCTATGCACCAGCAGCCGTGGGTCAAAGGCCGGCCGAAAGGCGCGGCCGGGTTCGACCAAGCCCGCAACGCCTGGATTGATTTGGGGATGGGCCAGCCCGGCAGCGGCATCGAGCCGGAAATTGGCCGGCTGGAAGGCGCGGATTTGTCCGAGGCCATGATTGCCCTGGTGGCTGACAAACTGCCGGAGTTGATCCGCGAGCATACTAATTTGCCCAACGTGGGCTACGGGCGCACCGATGCTTCGGTGCGGAGCGCGCTAACGCTTCACTATATGATGTGGCCGGCGATGAATGTCGGGGCGCACTACCGGCTCAACGCTTCGCTGGCGCTCAAGCAGATCGGGTATCTGACCTACGTCATGGCCCTCTCCAAGCGAGCCATTGGCCAGAATCTGAACGCGGTGGAGAGCATCGGCTTTGCCGCCTCGCCCGAAGCGATTGAGGCCATTCTGGTCGGTCATAAAACCCACTGGCCGCCGATGCTGCCACAGGACCGGATGGAGCTAGTCAGCGAAATAGTGCAGCGCCTGTCCGGTAACATTCCGACCATCAGCCAGGAAACGGCGATCCGCCGCATGGATGGGGCCGACGAACTGGCCGAGGAGATGGAGCGCATCGAAGCCGACCAGCAAAAGGCGCAGGAGCGGCAGATGGAGATGGCCGAACAGCAGGCCGAGATGGGCGACGAACAGGCCGACAAGAATATGGATTGCTCGATGCAGCAGGCCGAACACAAAAATAAACTGGATATGCAGCGGGACAAGGCCAAGCCCAAGGACCGCACCAACAACGCCCAGGCTAAAGGTGGGCGCAGTAAAAATAATGGCAAATAACTAAAGGAGTTTACCCAAATGTCCGACGAAACCAACACCCACGTCGGGGACAATACCCTCGGCAGTCTCTCTCAACTGACCGAGAAGCTGACTCAGCTTTCGGCCCAACTTGAACAGGCCAAAGCCGCGCTAACCGAGCGCGACAACAAAATCAAGGAACTGGAAGGCGCGACCGGCGCCTTTAAAACGGCCAACGGCCAGCTTACCAGCAAAGTGACTGACCTGGAGGCCCAACTGGCCGCCGCGCAGCAGACCATCCAGACCCAAACCGGCGAACTGACCAACTGGACCACCAAATTTGACCAGCTCAACCAGGCTCATTCGGCGCTGAGCGGAGACAAAACCAGCCTGGAGCAAGAACTGGGCCTGTTCAAGCTCATCGCCGCCGAACAGAAGTATCACAACCTGATCGGCATCATTGACGGGATAAAAACCGACCCTGATGTTGAAAAGCAAAAGCAGATTCTCGACCGGCTGGCCGGCACGTTCCAGGCCCAGGCCAACCAGACCTTAGACGCCTATCGCGCCGGCGGGACCAACCCGGCCGGGAACGTCGCCGGCAGTAAACCGGGCGGCAGCCTGCCGACCGACCCGAAAGTGGCCTTTGCCGAGTACCAGAGCCTGCTCAACGCGACCGACTCGGAATCTATGAGCCGCCGGGCCGCGCTTTATGAGGTGATCGTAGGCGCTCAGTTTGGCGACAACGCCAAGCAGCAGAATTAGGGAGTAGGTAGTAGGTAGTAGGTAGTAGGGAAGAAGTCCCCCTACTCCCTACTACTTACTCCTTACTCCCTTGAAGATTTGCTCCCACAAACCCAGCCCGAGACGAGTGTCGAAGGCCAAACTAACCCAAATCATTTATAGAAGGAGCAAACTTCAATGCCTACCAGTTTAACCAATCCGTTTGGCCTGACGAACGCGCTTGATGCGTCCACCGGGCCAGGAGCGTACTCCGACAATATGTGGTACAAGTGGGAGTCGCTCAAAAATCCGGCCATCCAAATGGCCTTGCAAGAACGCTATCGCACCAACAGCCTCTATCGCGCTCTGGTGGCCACCACCGTCGTCATGCGTAATGGCAACGGCTCGATCCCGGAGAGCATGACCGTCAAGGGTGTGTTCGACATGGAACCCGGCGGGATTGAACCCATCGGGATGCGCCAAATCTGGTTGAAATCCAACTACACCGACGCCTTTAGCCAGTCCATTCGCTTCCAGCACTATGGCGATAAGGTCACGGCACATAAGTATGATTCAGCCGTGCAAGCCTACCTCTACCGGGGTCAGGCCGGCCTGATCCCGATGGCGCGGACCATGCTGGGCCAGTCGGTCACCATCAACCTAGACATCCAGAGCCGCAATGCTTACCTGGCCGGCCCGCGCGTTCATTTCTCCGACCCAACGAATGTCGCCAACTTCGGCCAGATCAGCCAGGCGACCAACAAAGGCGTCTACAACCTGGTTGAGAACCGCGACATCTGGATGGATTTGACCTACGAAGATGTGCCGATGGCTTCCAGTCCCCTCGGTAACAGCGTGGGCACTCTTTTGTGCGTGACCACGCCTTCGGTGATCCGCGAAATCATCGAGCAGGTCCGCGCCATCGGCGGCCAGTGGATTGATGTGGTCAAATACGCCAATCCCGAAATGGCCCTGCGCTATGAAGTAGGCAGCTTCGATAACGTCCGCTTCATCGCCGCCCGCCGCAACGTCCTGTGGAACTGCGGGACCATCGTCGTCCAGATGGCGACCGCCGAGGCGTACAACGCTGCCGACGGCGCGACCGATCAACTGGTGGACGGCGTCTACCAGGTCGGCCAGCCGGTCAGCTCCGGCGTCAAGAACTACATTGAACTGAGCGGCCTGGGGACCGGCGTGATCACCGACTTCAAAGTAAACGATATGGTCACCATCCACACCCGCCGCTTTGCCCAGGCCCCGGCCGATGGCAAAGGCGTCCTGAATGGTGTGGACTACCGCGAAGGCACGGCCAAGCTGCGCCGGATCGTCGAGGTGGATGTGGCCAACAGCCGCATCAAGCTGGACAAACCGCTGTTCTACGAGTTCCCGCAAGGGTCATTCGTGACCAAGGCCGAACACATTCACCCCTCGACCTACATTGCCGGCCCCGAAGGCGTCATCAACGCCGTGGCCGAACCGATCAACTTTGTTGAGCCAAGCGCCATTGACGACCTGCAAGCCATCTGGCGCTTCGCCTGGGACGGCTACTACCAGCAGCAAGTGTTCCGGCCCGAAGTGTTCCGGACGATGTTCTCTGCCGGCCGCTCGCCGCGCTGGGGCGTTGGGGTGAACCCGTAAGAAAGGATGAAATATGAAGGATGAAGGATGAAGGAAGAAAGAAGAAGAAAATTCTTCATTTCATCCTTCCGCCTTCATCCTTCATCCTTACTATGAGACGCTGGAAAGAGGTCGAACCGATCATCACCGCGCTTTTGAAGGATGAAGTGCCGGCCGGGTCTGACAAGACCCGCCGGTACGATCCGGAGGACCTGCGGGCCTGGTGGAACAATGCCCAGATCAGGCTGTCCACCATGAAGCCGCTGCACAAACACCTGGTTTACACCGCCGAGGATACGCTGCGCGAAAGCGGGACCGACGAGGTGCAGGTGGTCCTGCCGGAAGATTTCTACCGGCCGCGCCTGGTGGTCCTACCCAACAAGCAGCAGCTTCCGCGCCTGGCCATCGAGGAAAAATTTTATAACCCGGCTGCCCTGGGCTACGCCATCTACGAGGGCAAAATGATCCTCCTGGGCGCCAGGCCGCAGACCTGGCTCATGGCTTACGACGCCTACTACCCGGCCGTGAAAAATAACGACTCCAGGGTGGAGATTCCGGTCTGGGCCGATGAAGCCTGCGCCATCTATACGGCGATGCAGGCCATCACCCGCGAAATGGCCGCCGATGCCAGATACCGCAAATTCATCGGCAAGCAGGACGCCGGCAACCCGCAGCAAAGCCCGTTTCTGCCGGTGGCCAAGTGGCTGGAGGAGCGGTTCAATTCCATCATCGCTATGCACTCGGATGATGACGTGGATTTTAGGCAATAAGGAGTATGGAGTAAGAAGTAGGAAGTAGGGAGGGAAGAAACCCCTTAATCCCTACTCCCTACTTCCTACTCCCTGGCTTATGAACAACCTGAGTATCAACCTGATGCAGACCGTCGTGGAGATCATTAACGAGCAGCAAAAGGGGCTGAAGAAAAACGACCCGACCCGGCTGCGCCTGGTCGAGATCGGCCCCAAGAGCGAGGATTTCGCCGACAGCGGCCTATCCTGTTACATCTGCCCGAATGACCCCGACGACCCGGACGGCTGGGCCGATGAGGAGATCACCGAACCCGGCCGCCAGTTTAATACCACTTCCAACAAGTCTATGCTGGAGCTGGGCGGCGGCCACTACTTTAATTTACGGTTCACGATCTTCTTTACCCTGTTTTATAACGAGCTGGGGATTAACCGTAAAGTGGCCTTTGAATCGAGCCGGATTATGCTGGACCGCATCCAGCGGGCCATCTTCGAGGCCGGCCTGGTCCCGAATGGGCCGTTTGGCAAGCTGCAACGAGCCGATGATTTTGGCTGCCACCTGGTCCGCTCGATGAACGCGGTCAAGAAGCGCCGGCTGACCCCGGCCGGCTCGGAAGGCGAAACCTTCTACCGGGGCAAGATGTGGCTGCAATTTGAAGCCTATATGGAGGGACCGGGCTAATGGACGCCTTTTTCCGTAGTATGCTCTACCCGCAAACTGGAATCCACGAAGTCTTTGGCGGGCGCAAGGTCCACGCCAACCCAGTTGAACCTGAACCCTTCGACCTGGTGGATTTGACCCGCGACATCACTAACGCGACCCGTATCTATCACCGCCGGACGGAGTGTGTGCGTGAAGCTCTGGCCGGGGCCAGTTTGATCGTGACCGACAGCCAGGCGCTGGCCCAGGCGGTGCAGCAGGTTCTGCCCCGCTCGCCGGTGGTGGCCCTGCCGTTTGGTCATTTTTCTCCCCTGCCAGGTGAGAAGCTCCCGGCGGGGGAAAAGACAGAAGGCTTTACCATCGGGCTGCTCAACCACTCGCCGGAAATGGAGATGAACAACCTGCATCACCTGAAGCTGCTCAAAGCGCTGGACCGGGAGATTTTGCTCTTTGGCGAGGCGCTGGCCGGCCTGGACGCGGAAGTAACGAGTGAGTGGGCCGGCTTTGCCGCCCGCTGCGACGTGCTGCTGTTACCGAGCCTGCCCGGCGCGATCAACTCGCCGACCCTGCCGCTGGCCCTGATGGAAACAGGCACGGCCATCCTGGCTCACAACGCACCCGGCTACTATGACCTGGATGCCGCAACCGGGGTGCAGCTCCTGGGCCGCGATCCGGCTGCCTGGCGCAAGCTGCTGGATACCCTGGAACACAATCCGGCCAAACTGCAAGCGATGCAGGAGCGCAACCGGGCCTTTGCCCTGCGCCAGAACCGGGAAAGTTTTGTCCGCCTGGCCGGGCTTGTCCCCCAATTCACGGCCTCCCTACGGCTGCCTGCGCCGACCAGCGCCGACTGCGGCTGTGCCAAACGGAAGTCCGTGACCCCTGGAAACACCCGAAGGGGTGCGCCCACACCCGACCTAGATCAACCTATTATCGAAAAGGAGCTTTAAACTATGAGCATTTCTAGCCAGAGCGGGATTTTTGGTCTCGCTTTCCAAATCAACGGTCTCAAGGGCGGCGCGGCCGGCCCTTTTTACCGCTACAAAACCCTGGCCGCCAATATCGGCCCGATCCTCAACGAACAGATGAGCCGGCCCGAAATGGGTGGCAACAACAACCCGACCGGACTGTATCTGTCCAGCGCCGGCTTTGGCGGCTCGGTCAGCCTGCAACCCCGCTTAGAAGGTGATTTTGGCTGGATTCTGCTGGCGGCCACCGGCGGCGCAGCCACGCTGGTAGACACCCCCGGCGCGGGCGTCAACCGCCACACCTTCAGCCAGGCGTTAGCCGCAGCCGGCGGTTCCAAATTCCTGCCTTTCCTCCAGGCCCGGCGCTATATCCCCGGCGCAACCCCGGCGGCGGCCGTGGGCGAGCTGGGCATTGATTGTATCCTGAGCGCCCTGAGCCTGTCCCTGGCCCCCGGCCAGCCGGTGCAGGCCGAACTGGCCCTCCAGGGCCGCGAACCGCGCCTGACCACGACCGGCACGCCGGCCAGCGGCTGGACCTGGGCCGATGTGGCCGAGAATTTTGACAGCGTGCCCATGCCGATGGCCGGGACCGCGAGCGGCCTGACCATCGCCGACTTAAACGGCAACAACCCGCTGCCTCTAACCAACGCCCGCGTCACGCTGCAAAACAACACCACCTCGCCTGACGAGGAAGCAGTTATCAATTCCTACTTTGCCGAGGATTTCACGCCCAAGATGCGGACGCTGTCCTTTGAGGCCACCTACAAGTGGAAAGACGCCGAACTGTACCGCTATGCCTTTAACGGCGGCGATTTGACCTCAGCCGTCATCAACCCCTGCCTGTCCTACAAGAACACGGTCCTGACCGTCCAATCGCCCTGCGACATCAGCGACACCATTGCCTACCCCTGGCGGCTGCAAGTGGTGGCCCCGCGGGTGCGCTGGCGCATGGCCGGCCCGCCCCAACTGGCCGGTGATGAGCTGATCCAGATGCAGTTGCAAGGCACGGCGGTGGAAGCTGACAGCGGCGACCCGGAAGATTACTTCCAGTTCATCCTGGACAATGAGCAAACCGCCTATGCCATCCCCACTGCTTAAGTGGCTGGTCTGGCTGATTAAGTTTTATCACCGGATTTACGTGAGCCTGTGGCTGCGCTTTCGGGGCTACCGCCCGGTCCCGGCCGCAGAGTACGTCCGGATTGTCAAAAAGCTGTGAAATTCAAGAAGATTCCCCAATTGGGGAATCTTCTTCTTTTGGGCCGCGCCTGCGGCCCGCTAAATATAAGTCCTTAATTTTCAAAAGGGTAGACGGTAGACTGTAGACGGTAAACGGGGGGTTTCCCCGTCTGCCGTCTACTTACTACCGTCTACTTATTTTGAAAGGATTTTGCCCAATGCCCAGGTTGATTGCTCCAACCGAAAAAGAATTCAGTTTGACCGTTGATTCCCACTATGCCGAACGCATGGTCGGACCGGATGACCCGATTGTGGTCAAGTTTCGCCAGGCGACCGAGGCCACCAACCTCAAGCGCCAGGAGTTCCTGGCCCGGCCCATCAAACGCATGTGGGAAAAAGATGAAAGCGGCGCGGACAGCCAGTACCGCGAGGAGTTTTTACTCACCTCCTTTGGCAAACGGATGGCCGTTGATGTGTATTTGACCATGACCCACTGCAATATCACCGATGAGGCCGGCAAACCCGTGTTCACCGGCCGCGAGCGAACCTTCGAGGAGTTCCTGTCCAAGTGGGGCCGGCTCTGGTCCGAATGGGCTGAGACGATCTACGGCGCGTGTCTGCGGGTCAATCCGAGCTGGGGCTTCGGCGTCCCTGACGAAAATGAGGACGAGGAAGCTCTGACGGAGGGGGAAGAAGTTGCCGGCGTGGCGGCTTCCTAATCCACGCGGAATTTAACCAGGCGCTCAGGGAATTTCGGGATCAGGTCAAGGCCCTGGAGCGGACCACCGACCCGGAGGCCCGTAAGAATCTCCCGGTCCCGTATGAAATGGCGCTTTATTACGAGTGCGAGCGCCGGCGCTGTTTGCCCTTTCCGGGCAGCCTGCTGGGCCAGCCGCATATCCTGCTGATGTGTTTCAGGATCATCGAGGATGAGGCGGCCCAGGCCGAGGCTGAACGGCGCAAGCTGGCCGAGATCAACCGCCAGCAGGCCGAAATGTTTGCCAAAAAAGAGGGCCAGCACCGCTGAGTGAAATTCAGCCAGGCGGCGGTGAAGCGCCCGGCGGGGATATTGAGGACGGATCGCTGGCCGGTGTGGGGATGGCAGCGGTGGCGGAACTGGTGAACCCAGCGCCCGCCGAGATACCACGTCCCCATATACTGCCAGACCTCGTTATGATGCAGCGCCACCGGCCCGCCGGGGAGCGCGGCCCAGGCCCGTTTGAGGTCCGGGTGGCCGGGTCTGAGAAACCGATGAGGGTTTGAGTAAGAAAGACGCATAGGAGTCTCCTGTGGAAAATGAACAATTGTTAATCCTGGTCGTTATCCTGCTGCTCCTGACCAACCTGTATACGGCCTGGCTGGTCCTGCGCGCAGAACGCAAACAGGCTGAGTATCAACCTGTTGAATTTTATCGCGGTTTCTATGCCGCCCGGCTGCTGGCGCAGCCAGGCCGGTTTAATACCTGCCGCAAGTTGACCCACCTGGCTATCACTGAACGGCTGGATCGGGTCTGTCTGCCGGGCTGGCGCTGGCCCTTACCCAGAGCGTACCGGTGTCATGGGCGACGCCAGTTTTAGCCTCCTGTTTAACCTGCTGTATCTGTTTTTCTGGCTGGCCGTGATTCACAGGACCCGGACCGAAGGGGACTGACCCCCGAACCCTGGGTTCGGGGGTCAGGGGCAGATCAGGCGGCCAGGTCAGCCGGGTGTTTGAGTTCATGCTCCAGGCTCGCTTCGTACTCAGCCCGCTTGCGGCGAGCCTGCTCGAACTTGTGGCTGGCTACCTTGTCCGAGGCCAGAAATGCCTGATTGCGCCTGGCCCATGCGTCCAGGTCGGCCAGGTCGTGGTAGCTGAGATTGTTCAGGCTGTCAGTCTGGATAAAACCTTTGTCATCCACCCACAGGGCGATCAGGTCCTGATAGGTTTCGGGGTGGGGCGCGTTCCAGACCAGGCCGGCCCGTCTGGGGTTGGAGGTCTGGGTGACCAGGCGCATGCCATGCCGGGGTTTGGTTTCGACCCAGACCCGGCGCTGGCAGCGTAACCGCCGGCCATAGGGGTAGTCAGTCTGGACAAAGGCCGTCTCGGCATCCACGCAGCCCAGAAGCGGGCGGGCGGTGTTTGGATTGAACTGTTTTTCGTTTGGTTCAGCCATAGTTTTTCCCTTTCGGTTAAATAAATTAAATCAAAACCCCCCCCTGAAAGTTCAGGGGGGGGTTTTTGATTTTTCGTGGTTAAAAACGTGGCGTTTCAGCCACTTTTGTGGTTTGCTGGATTAAGGCCACCACTCGTCGTCGTCGAATTCGGATGCTTCGGGGAAGTAGCGCGGTTGGCGGGGGTAATCCTCAACCGCCTCGTACTCGTCGTCCTCCCAGAAATCTTCCTCCGCTTCGATAGTAGCAATGATGAGCCGGTCTTTGATTTGAACTACCTCCCGGCCGTAAAACGAGGCGACTTCTCGCCCGCCCCTGTCCAGAAGGAGGTATTCATCACCCTGCTTGATCAGGCGCCCCTGGTAGATATCGGGCGTGATCTGTTGAAACTGTACCTCTTTACCGAGCAGTTTTTGCAGCGCCCGGTCACGATCTGAGAGTGGTTGGGTCACAAGTTAATTCCTTTCAAATTGATTTTACCTTGGTTTGGCTTATTCAAAAAGCCCACCTTTTAGGGGTTTAGACAATGCCGAGAATAAAAAACTGGGATGCTGACTGGGATGATGATTGGGAGGAACAAACTCCCCGCTCTCGCACCTCTACGGGTGTCCCCAGGGGCGTCCGGCGAGGCTGGGACGACGACGCTTCCGAGTACCCGAAGGGGTACAAGAAACAGGATTCCCCTCGTGGAAAGAAGAAGCGCAAGCCTGCCAAGCCCTTAACAGAACTATCCGGCTTGCCGGAAGCGCCTGCACCGGCCGCGCCAGAACCTCCGGCTGCCTCTTTTCCGGCCCCGCCGGGGCCGCCCCGGGTGACGGTCAACCGCCAACAGATGCGTTCTTTGCTGCCGGACACAGCGCCCGCGCCGGAACGTAAAGAGGTCTCGACTGAACTGACCCCGCTGCAACTGGCTCGCGCCTACGAGCGCAACAGCAGCCCGGAGCAGATTTATCGCCTGATCCGGCAGGGAACGCCGATCCCGCGCCTGGCCGGGGCGCTGGGCCTGCCCCTGGAGATGGTCAAGCGTATCTATTACCAACAAAAAGCCATCCACGGTGATTTTACCCCGCTGGGCCAGGCCGTAAAAATGCAGCAGCAGGGCCTCGATTTTTCCCAAATTGGGGAAAAATTAGGGGTGTCCGAAGCCGAAGCCAAGATGCTCTACGCCCGCGGCCACGTCAAGCACTTCGGGGCTAATCCGGCCGTCCAGATTGGGCGCAAAGAAGGAACGCCCTTTCCCGGTGGAATCTTCCCTCAACCGACCTATAACCGTGAGACCAACCGTGACAGCGCCTCGATCAATAAGATTATCGGCGATTTGACCCGCGAGCTTGAACCGCAGGGCTTGAGTTTGCAAACCGACTTCGAGGCGGACGCTTTAGGCGGGCGGCACGTGGTTCGCGTGGTTAAAGACGGCGAATTTGTCGGCCAGCCTTTTCGCCTGACCGCCACCCCCAGCGGCGTCCCCCTAATCAGCAAAACCGGGCGCGGGGCCGGCGGCTACCGCCTGGCCTTTCCCGGTCAGGGGATCAGCCTGACCGAGCGCCTGAGCGACGCCATCCGAACGATGGCCGCCAATCACAGCGCGGCCAGAGCCAACCAACCGCCGGCTTTCGGTGACCCCAATGAACCGGACTGGTACAATGATGACCTCCTCCCGCCGCCTGACGATTACGCTTACGACGGTGATGATTTTGGCTTTGACAGCAGTGAGAACATACCCCCGCCGCCGCCCAACTGGGATGAGGACGAGGGGATGCCCGCTTCCTTGCCGCTGGCTAAAGCGCCGCTTACCGGCAACGCCAAAGGGCCGCTCAACGTCCTGGACCTGCTGGATGTCAACGGCAAGCTCAAGCCTGACAATAAAAAAATCTGGCGGCAGATCAATGCCGGCGACTTCACCCGCCTGAGCCACGCCGGCCAGTTCCGCGATGAAAATTCCGAGGCCCTGGCCAAAAACGAGTGGGGCCAGTGGGCTTACCCCGAAGGGCTGGATAAGGGCTATTACTATCCGGCGACCGATCCTTACTTTCAGCCGGAAGTCGCTGAACCACCGCTGACGCCCGTTGTCAGCAAAGGTTCGGTCTATCCGCTCGAAGCCCGCAACTACATCGCCGGCAATATTGATTTGGGCGACGGCCGGCAGTGGGGCAGCCAGAAAAGCCAGGGCAAGCAGATGAAGCGGGATGAACTGTCGCTGACCCGCAAATACTGGCAGGCCGGCCCGGCCCTGGGCGTGGCCTACCCCGAAGTCCCGCAGCACATTTTGGGCCAGCGGGCGACCGAGCCAGAAACGGCCCACATCGCCAAGGCCTTTATTCTGGACCGGGGCGGGATCATCCCCGAAGGCCAGATGTGGAAAGACGCCAACTACGCCCCGTGGGTCTTTGGTTCGTTTGAGCAGAATCCGGAGAAATTTGAACTCCGTTTCGACCCCAACTACAGCGAGCAGGAAGTGCTCAAAGCGGCCGGTTTGTGGGACGAGGCGAAGGGCGGCTTTAAGCCGCGGGTGCTGAAACAGGGCCGGGGTAAAATCAGCGCCCCCAACGGCTTCAGCAAGGACGTGCTGCGCAACAACGAGGCCGGGGTGATCACCGGCTACGAGATTGTGGATACGCTGCGCGAAAACGGCGAGCCGGTCAAGGCTTTGCGGATCAAGGGTTACTTCGGCAACCGGCCCAACGTCGTTTCAGCCATGAAGCTGGAAGGCTGGAAGAACCTGGCTCAAGACAAGCATATCCGCGAGGATATGGGCCTGGATTATGACCTGATTATGAACAAGCCCTCAGATAGCGTGGTGGCCAATATCTCCATGCTCAATGCCCTGCCCCGCGAGGAATTTGAAAGCTACTGGCGCGAGGTTTACGGCGAAACTCCCGCCCCTGGTCGCACCAGCTCCATGGAGTCGGTCGAGGCCCTGGCCAAAGTGTGGCAGCTTTACCAGGAGCGCAATCGGCGCACCGAAATCCTGCCTGGCCGGGTCTTTGATAAGGACACCCTGCAAAACTATCTCGACGCCGGCATCATCAAAGATGGCAAGTACGAGGAAGTCGCCCCGCTGTTTGAAGGCGCGGAGACGATGTATAAAGCCGACCTGGTGGCCAGCGGCTTTATGGCCCCGGTCAGGGTCAAATACATCACCGACGTGACCAGGTTGAACCAGGGCAATCTATCCCACGATATCCTGCGCAGCATGGAACTCAATCATCCCGGTCTGGGCGAGTACCTGCGCGAGTTGGGCTACGAGGGCCGCGACGCCTACAACACCCTCTTTGAGATGCACCAGCTTAATACCAAACCCGGCCCTTCGACAAGCCCTTCGACAAGCTCAGGAGGAGCCTCAGGACACGGCTGGAACGAAGCTGGCTCGCCGGTGGTGGATTTGCTGGGCGATCTGCTGGGCAATCAGGAGGCTCAGGCCGGCATGCAGGCCCTTTATGAGCAGCGCCTGGCTGAAATCCTGCCGCAGAGTATGGCCGGCCTGTCCGAGCAGGATTACAACAGCGAGCAGCAGGCGGCCTATAAAAAGTTCAAGAACGAAGCCGGGGCCGAGGCCATCCGGCGCTACTATGCCGAGGCGCTGGGAACCGACTCGTATATCTTCCGCCTGGGCGACAATAACCAGTCCTCGTATATGGTCAATCCCGGTTTGCTGGAAAAGTTTGGCTACATTGACGAGGAAACCAACGAGAAGATCAGCAAAATCAAAAACCAGGGCGATTACCAGCTCAAGCGGGCCTGGGAAGTAACCCGGCCCGACAACCAGGGCGGCCTGGCGAAATTCCTCAAGTGGCTGCCCAAAAGCATGAAAGACATCATCGCCGCCCAGGAGGAACTCCTGGCCTCGCCTTCGGCCCGTAAACGCTGGTTTGGCACCAGTAGTTCCACGATCCGCACCCACGTCCACGCTTCGGATTACGCCCTGCCGCGCAACGCCGGCGCGGCCAGTTGGGAGGATATCTTCCAGATGTTTGGCCTGAAGCCCAGCCGGGCCAACCGGGCTACCCTGAACAGGCTGTCCAGAGCCGGCCAACTCCTTTTTGGCGGCATCCGTAACCCGGCCAGTGACCCTATCGCCCAGACTGGGGCGATTCTGAATATGCTGACGCCGGACATTTTGCAAGACGCCGGGCTGGACATCCCGACGACCGGCCATCCGATTATCTTCCATCCCCACCAGGTGCAGCGCCAGGGCGGCGACAACGACTCCGACGAATCGCAGGTTTACCCGGTCCTGAAGGGGCTGGCCAACGCCTTTGGCCTGAAGCTGTCCACCCCGGAGGAAATCACCGCCGGCGCGAAAATCCACGCCGCCGGCGAGTATGAGGATGCGATCGAGAAACTGAACGTCTCACCCGAAAAAGCCCAACGTAACCTGCTGGGCTTTGATCCGACCCTGGGCGACCTGGCGCTGGATGGCAGGACCGAAACGGCCGAGGGCTGGACCGGCGGGACGCTCAGAGATTATAAACTCAACAGCCGCCAGATCGGCCAGGCGTACAACATCCCGATTCGCATCGGCATCGGCCTGGCTAAAAAGCTGGCGGCCAAACGCCTGATCAGCCAGTACGGCGGCTGGATGTACCAGAACCCGCTGGATAAGGTCAACTACGAAACTCACTCCCCGGAAGAAGATTTGTTCAGCTTCTTTACCAGCTTCAACGCCTTTACCGGCAGCTTCTCCCCCTCGCGGGCCGAAGATGAAAGCCAGGGAACTTACTACAGCTTCCGCAAGAAGTTCAGCAAGGACGAAATCCGCTTTGACAACCGCGGCCAGTTTGGGGCGGCCGGGCTGCTGGCCATCCTCAAACGCATGACCATGGACCGGGAAGGGACGCAGGCTAAAATGACGCCGGAGCAGATGGCGGCCATGATGAGCCGCTCGAGCGGCGACATTGAGGCTACGGCCAGGATGATCGAGGACAATTGGACCTTCCCGGCCTGGGAGGAACTTGACAGCGTTTCTATCCAGAAGCTGCGGACCACCGAGGCCCAGCGCAAAGCCCTGGAAACCTTTGCCAGCGGCGACAGCGTGCTGGCCCAGATGATGCGCGGCTTTGCCGTCCGCAACGCCCTGAAAGGCGCGGGCCGGCTGCAACGGAAGCTCCAGGTAGGCATGCTTGATCCGGAGATGCGGGCCAAGCTGGAAGGACCCAAAAGTAAGTTCAGAGGCGACCTGCGCGAGTACGTCAACGTCCTGCAAAACGATATGTACAACTTCGGCGGCCCCAGGGGTCTGGGGTCGGATGAGTTCAAGGCCGATTACAAAAAATATATCCTGGATGAGTTTGCCCCCGAGCTGGCCGGCGAGAACAACAACTGGTTTTACCTGCTGGAACCGGGCAACGAGCAGAAGGACAAAGCCCCCGGCAAATTTTATACCAGTTGGGCGCCCGAGCGCCGGCAGAAGTTCTACCAATATGTGGGCCGGCTGATACAGAAGTACATGACCGGCTACGAGTATGACCGTGAGGGCCGATTGATCGGCCGGGATGAAAGCGTCAGCCGCAACAACCCCATGCTGAGGGACTGGTACCAGGACTATGACCGTATCCGCGATATGATGGCGATTAACGCCAAAGACCGGGGCGAGGATGACATCGAGAGCTTTGTCCCGACCCTGGACGAACTGGGCAAAAGTGAAGTCACCGGGCCGCTGGTCCGCGAGAAATTCAACCGCAAGCAAAAGCTGTTGGGCGGCCTGGGCCGGCTGTTTGACCGCTTCAAAGAAGTCAGCGGCTTGAACGGGGCAAGCGAAATCGGGCAGGATTTTGAGAACTTTGTCAGCGGCAAAAAGCCCTACACCGCCCAGGAAGAAGAAATGTGGCGGCAGGCCGAACTGGGCCACGAAGAAGCCCGCCGGTTGAAGCGGCAGCGCTGGGAGCGCGAAGGCTACAATGAACCGATGTACTTCGCCGAGGGCGGGGTGCTGGATCGGGCCACGCGCATTGGCAAAACTCAGAACGGGCGCGATATCGTCGCCGGCGAGGCCGGGCGGGAATACGTGGTCCCTGAAGGCAAAACCCGCGACCTTGGGAACGGGGTCAAAATCTTTGACGAGGATTCGCTCGGGCCTGGCGCACCCGAAGGCTCTCAGCCTGTGATGCTGGCCAAAGGCGGCCTGATTGACTACCAGGGTTATGCTAATGCCCCTACCAGCACATTTGCGGACGCTTTACGTCAGATAGCCCAGGAGATCACTCAAGGGGCCTTTAACGGCTCTCTGGACGAAGCCAGGCGGCTGGTCGGGCAGGCTATCGAGGCCGATATTCAGAAGATGATGGCTAACCCGCCCCAAAACGGCGGTAAGGGCCTGTACGCGACCGACATTACCGGGCGTATGACCGACCGCATCAGCCAGGCGTTGGGACCCAACCCGGCCCAGGGGGACCGGGATGCCCTGAACGCTTTCCTCAGCGAGTACGGGTTATCGGCTGACTTCCAGCCGCTCGATGTCCGGTCCAGCGCGGTAGATTTAGCCACCCGCAAACAACTGGCCGCGGCCGGGACCGGGATCGGCGATTTCCTCAAGAATATTAGCGCCCAGGTGCAGGGCAAAGTCTTTTCCCACGCCAACTACGGGCATATCTATAACGCCATTCCCGGCTGGACCAGCTTTTGGGGCAGCGGGCGGCCGGGGGCGACCATCCCTAATTCACCGCTGACCGGGGCCGGCGCGGCTAAACTGGCCCAGCTCGCCGCCGGGCCACCGCCAGCGGGGAGTGGCGGGAATATGCCCGGCATGCCACCGCCCGGCCCGGTCGGGCCAACCACGCCGGTGCAGCCGGCCCAAACGGGACCGGCGAACCCGCCGCGGGAAATTGTGACCGTGCCAAAATTGACTCCGCAGATGATGGGCGAGTACCGCCACATCTTTGACCAGATCGGGGCGCTGCAAGGCTTTAACCCCTACGACGCCAATGCCGAGCAGATCGCTAGCCTCAAACTGGCCGGCCAGCGCGGGACGGATATCTTCAAAATTGCGCAACGGTCCAAGAATCTCATTTACCAGCAGGAGCTGGTGGACCTGGCCGGCCTGGGCATCAATACCGCCCAAAAAAGCGAGTTCCGCCGGCTGATCGAAACCTACGGCAACGGCGATCCCGATTTGGTGGACAACATTCGCGGCTTCACCGAGGCCGAACAGCAGGATTTGATCAACAATATCTACGCTATGAACCAGGGCGACGAGTCCACCCAAAAAGCCGAACGTTACCTCTTTGGCCGGCTGGAGGAGCTGCACCGCAACGTCCGCGAGCGGGGCCTGTCGCTGACCGACACCCAGATAAAAGCCTGGGACCGCTACGGCCTGGCTTACCAGGGGGTTGATCCGGAGCAACTTCGCCTGGCCCGCGAGTTTGACGATTTCTTCAGCACCGAATTTCCCCAATTGGGGAACGTGACGGTTCCCCTGACCAATCAAAAAGGCGAACCGACCTACCTGGGCGGGGCGCATCCCAACTTTGACCCGGCTTTTGTCAGTCAGGTCTTGCCGCAGGCCCACGCCGCCCGGCTCAAATACGAAGCGAGTGAGAAGTTCAAAAACCTGACCCCGGCCGCCGTGGCTTCGATGCGGCCCGATGTGGCCGCCGTGATGAGCCAGGCTGAAGCGGTTCCCTTTGCCCAGGAGCAGTATAAACAGCGCCTGAAGGCCGATAAACAGGCGGCCCGCCTGGCTCAAGTTGATCGGCGGCTGGCTGATGTCCAGGAATTTTACCGGGCCAAGTTCAGCGGCCAGGCCGATGCCTTCAGCAGCAGCATGCAGACCTTCGACGATGCGGCTCAGGTGGCCCTCTGGTCCAGCCAGCGCCAGCAGGCTTACGAGGCCGCCGTACCACTCAAGCGCCAGTATGACGAGGCCCTCCAGCGGGGCGACCTGGGGACGGCGCAGCGCCTGTGGGACCAGCTTGACCCGCTCAACACCCGCATCGGCGAACTGAAAGACCAGATCGGGACGCTGACCCCGCACATCAAGGAGCATATTGACACCCTCGGCCAGCAGACCACCGCTATCCGTGAGGACTTGAAGGAGCGTAAAGCAACCTACACTGCCCTGGCCGCCCGGCATGATGAATTGGTCAAGGAAAAAGCAGAGCTGTCCGGCGCGGCCCGTTTAAGCAAGGCCGCCGATATCGGGACCGTGCGCGGCGAGATGGATGCGGTCAGGGCCGAGATCAAGAGCCAGGCTAAAGAGTTGGGCCGGCTGGAAATGGAAAAGCGGACCTTAAGCGACCTGATCCACGAACCGCAGGGGCGGGCCATTACCGGCCTGAACAAGCGCCCGTTGACCTACGGCCAGATGGCCTTAAACGAGCTGAAGGAAGGCTACAGTCCGCAGCGGCTGTTTTGGGAATTTCAAAACATCCAGCAGATGCAGTACATGGCCTTTATGCCCATGCTGCAAACCCGCGATCAATATTTAGCGCAGCAGGCCGCGCTCGGCCAGGCCAACTATGCGTTAGGGGCTGGCTCGATGCCGCAATCGGTCCTGTCGGCGATGGCCAGCCAGGCCAATATGAGCCGGGCCACAACCGCCTTTGGGCAGGGCGTGGACAACTCGCTCACCATGGGCCTGTGGAAAGGGCTGACTGGCTTTTTAGGTCAGAACGAGGGCGCGGGCAGCTTCCTGGGCGCAGCAGGCTTTGATTTGACCTCCGGCCTGACAGCAGCGATGGGCCTGAAGATGGTCGGCGGGCCGGCGCTGAGCGCGATTGGCAAACTCCTGCCGGCGCTGGGGGTCAAAGCCGCGCCGTATTATCTGCCCGGCGGCGGGCCGGGTTTGGCGGCCACTTCAATGGCCGCGTTGGGGAGCGGCGGCGGCCTCGTGGCCGGGGGTCTGGGTCTGGGCCTGGGTCTGGGCCTCAATGAGTACCTGGCCAGCCAGAACGCCGGCGGCAATGTGCTGGGCCTGGACTGGGCAGCCCAGCCTTTGAGCAAACATTTGACCGTGGCCGCCTACGAATCAGCCGGCTACACCGGCGATATGTGGGGCGGTATGTTCAACCCGGCCAACAGTTGGCTCTTGCGCGGCCTGGCTGACAAAACCGGCCTGGCCGGGGCAATGGGCTGGGACCTGTGGAACCAGGAAGCGGCCGATGCTGCGGGAACGGCTGTCGGCAAATATACCGGGGCGGTGACCAAACCGCTGCCGGTCTGGGTCACAAAAATGGAGGATGCCGTCGCCAAACAGCTGGGCGTCAGTAAAGAGGAACTGCCCTTTGACCGGATGGAACTGGGCCAGATGGTCCAGATGGCCGCCGAGGACCAGGGCATCACCAAAGCCCAAATCGAGGGCGCGACCGGCATTGCCGAACAACTGGCCAGAGAGATCGCCGAATCGTACACCTCCGGCGTCTCGCTCAGCCAATCCAGCTCCCTGCGCCAGCGGGCCATTGATGTTTCCGGCTACGCGCCGGGGACGGAAGGGGCCAAGATGATGAGCGCCTGGGTGCAGCAGGGCAGCCTCTTTGAACGCCAGCAGCGGCTGCAGGCGGCCTCGATGACACAGGGGCTGGCCGAGGCGATGGATTTCACCCCCCAGCAGCGCCGGGATATGAGCGAAAAGGTCTACGACCTGTTGGCCGGCGGTATGAGCCAGGCCCAGATTGGCCGCTCGATGCAGCAGCGGAGCATGAGTAACCAATTCTATTGGTCCGCGGCCGCCTACGCTTCCGGCCAGCCCGACATGGCCCTGATGGATCAGGACAAACCCTGGCTGCCCAAAAACCAGGAGGCGATGTGGGCGATTGAGAACCGGCGGCGGGCCGAGGATAACGCCCGCGAGCTGGGCAGCGTTATCCTGGGTACAGGCGGCTTCCAGTGGCAGGGCGGCCGCCAGGAAACCGAACTGGGCTGGCAGCGCCAGCAGCTTGACCTGGAAAAAGAGTTCTGGGATTTCCGGCGCAAATCCCAGCTTGAAGATTTTGGCATGCAGCAAAAGCTGTTTGACTTCAACATTCGCCAGCAGCGCCAGGCTATCGAGTGGGAAGAAAAACAGAGCCGGGTCCAGTCGGCTTATTACGAAAAGCAGTATGCCATCAATAAGAAAATCTTTGACCTGCAAACCGAGTGGCAGATCAAGGATTTCAACAAGCAAGAATTTCGCATGGACGTGCAGCGCAGTTGGCAGCTTGAGGATTCCGCCTGGAACCGGGAGAGCTTTAACCTGCAAGCCGGCTGGCAGATGGAGGATATGCAGCGGGCTTTACGCTACGCATCGAGCGGGCGGGAACGGATGGATATCCGGCGGCAGATGGAGCGGCAGAGTACGCTTAATGAGCGCAAGCGGACCGAGTTTGACCGGGAGGATGCCCGCAACAGCACCCAATACACCTGGGCCAAAGAGGACCTGGCCGAACAGCGGCGGCGCTTTGAGGAAATGAACGAACTCCAGCGGGAGCAGATGGAGCTGGGCCGCTCCTACTGGCAGGAGCAGCAGAGTATGGCCAGCGCCTACCGCGAAGCGCGGCGGGCCTCGCTGGAGGAACAAATTGCCTTACAACAGGAACAAAACGCCCTGACGGTGCAGCAGTTCCTCGATGGCATGGCCCTGCAAGACAAGCAGCATGCCCTGGAAACCCAGATCCAGGAAACCAAGTACCAGTGGGCGCTCGATGACCTGGATTTAGCCCGGCAGCGGGCCAAAGAGGATGAAGTCATCGCCGGCTGGCAGCAGCAGAGCGCCAGCGCCAGCTATTTCTACGCCTTCTACCAGGCGATGGGCTACGATGCGGCCAAAAAAGCCAAGCCGGAGCTTGAGGCAATGGCTGACGCCGCCGGCGAGCTGGCCGACGCCATGGAACGCTACCAAACCGCCCTGAGCGGTTCCAAGAGTATTTGGGATCAGATGCCTACGCCCAACAACCCGGCCGGGCCGCAAGCACCCCTCCAGAGCATGAATCTTAATAACCGGCCCGACGGCCCGATGTCAACCCCGCCTCCCTATGTCGGTTCGCCCATCATGAAGGGCTTTGCCGGGGGCGGTTACACCGGCGACGGCGATCCCGGCGAAGTGGCCGGCATCGTCCATCGCGGCGAGTACGTCGTACCGCAGGGTGGGGCCCTGGTCATGAAAGATGACGCCGGCAGCGCTGAGGTGGTGGCCTTGCTCTCGGCCATCCTGCTTCAGTTACAGGATGGCGGCGGGACCATTCTCATTGACGCAGAGCGGCTGAAGAAAGCCGGCTTCCTGCATCAAAGCAATTTTAGTCAGGTTTACCGATGAGTAAGAAACGTAAAAATCAACTCGCCCGGCTGCTGGCCGTAACCGGCCGCAAGCTGGCTTATGGCCCGCTGCGGCAGGTGGTGCTGTGGCTGTGGCAAAAAACCGCTCACCACTTCCTGGATGAATAATTCCCCAATTGGGGAAAAAGGAAGTAGGGACTGCCGAGCGCAGCCCGGCGAGAAGTAAGGAGTAGGGGTTTCTTCCCCCTACTGCCTACTCCCTACTTCCTACTCCCTTCTTAATTTTCAATCTCTTTTGGGTTAGAGTGGTCCTATGGATTACATCACCCTCGACGGCAAAAAGTACAAAGTCTCCGACCTGGATGACGCCTCGTGGAAACCGACCTGGAAACGCCAGAAAACGTACAGCGTCGGCCTGACCGGCAAGACCATCATTCAGGACTTCACCCGGCCGGATGGCTCAGGCGGCGAGCGCCTGCCGCGGGAGTGGAGTTTAATGCTGCGCGTCTTTATCGCCACGCCCTTTCCTGATGCCACCTGGGGGACCTTTGCCGATCTGCTGGCCGCGTCCAATAAAGCTACCGTCGAGTACGTCGAGCATGATGGGATCACGACCCACACCGTCGGCATCCTCAAGCCGATCATCCCCCGCCCGCGCGTTGGGGCCAATATCCTGGGAGAGTGCTACGGCATTTTCTTCGTGCCGGTCAATATGGTGAAAATTTATGCCTAAGAAACGAATCCCGCTCAAGATCGAACTGACCGGCACGGCGACCGAATCGGCTGAGGACAGCCTGACCATGCTGATCGAGGTCTTGCGGACCATCGCCCGCGATTTCGGGATCACGATTGATTACCCGGCCATGATTTATCTGGACGACCTGGAACCGACGCCTGATCCCCCAGGGGCGGGCAAAGCGCAATGACCATCACCCTCTCCCCCACCCTGACGACTGAAATGGGGTCCCTCTCCCGCCGGCACGCCGCCAAAGCGACGGTGGAAAGATGGCTGCCGGAATGGACGCCCAAAATCTCCGGCCTGTCGGCCAATAAATACGAGCAGTACGCCCACGGCCATGCCGCCTGCGAGGCGGCCAACGCCAATGGGAGTGGGGAGGATGTGCTGTTTCGCGCCAGATCGGGCTCGTGGAGTGACCCTTTCGATGGTGTGCTCTATATCGCCGTGATCAAAGGGGCGGACCTGGAAACCCCGGAAAACTGGGAATCGAAGTGGGTCAGCAGCGGCCAGGGCGGGCTGATGCGCCCGGCCTGGTACAACAACGTCGAGACAACGCCGGCCTCCAATGGCGGCTCGATTGCCGTAGCCTGGTCCGGCTCATTTTTCAGGGTCTTTTTCTGCCATACCAACGGCAACCTGTATTACCGCGACTACAACACGAGTGGGGGGCTGGTCACCGGCACAACCTTGGTCGCCAGCCTGGGGACTGACACCTATAGCATGGCCTCGATGCAGATCGCCAGTTGCAACTACACCGAGGTCTTTGTCCTGCGGACGGAGTTGATCGAGGCCAGTCAGGCCAGTTGGCACAAGCCTATCTACGGCTCGACCATCCACCGCATCGCCTGGAACGGTTCGGCCTGGTCAGACGGGCCAACCTTCCCTTACCCCTACCAGCACGAGGCGGCCCTGGTGCGCGACAGCCAGCTCACCTACGGCGCGGCGCCCAACGAGTGGGGCGCGGCCTCGGCGCAGAAGATCATCGCCCAATGGGGCAAACGGCCCTGCGGCGGCCTGGCCGCCAATGACCTGGGCGATAACCGGGTCGTCGTCTCAGCCGGCTTCACCTTCTGGCGGCGGTACGGCTACGACACCCACAACCAGGGCATCCTGAGCTACATTTACGACCGGAGCAACGGCCAGTGGGAGCGCGGCCTGGAAACCGACATCTCCGATTACGTGGACGAGCGCCTGGACTATGCCGTGTTCGCCCGCGGCTCCAAGATAGATGGCAAAAATGTGTTGGTCTGGACCCGCTACGTCGAACCCTCCGACTACGACCAACTGGAAGCCGCCATGAGCCTGCCGCGGGTGCGCGAGGTGGTTTATGCCGTGTTTGATGCCACCGGCCAGGCTTTAACCCAATATGAGTACCTGGGCGATCCGCAGGAGCTAAATTGCGCTTCGCTGGTGGCCCTCAACCACGCCGGCCAGAAATTTATTTACGCCCTGGGCTGGCGCTCGGTCTATCAGTCGCCCCCGGCGGCGCTGCTCTGCACCGTGCCGACCCCGACCGACCTGGAGCTTTACTGCGACGGCTGGCAGGTCACGGCCAACAACCGCTACGGCATGGACGTGGACCTGGACGTAGCCGATGCCAGTGTTCTATTTCAACCGGATAGCCCCCTGCAAGCCGGCCACCTGGTTAAAGTCTACGCCGGCACACCGGAAGAATTGACCCCGCTGGGCCAGGGCCGGGTGGACCTGATCACCCCCGCCTTTAGCCTGGAACAAGAGAGCCACCGGGCCAAAGTCGCGGCCCGCGCCGAGAAGGGACTGCTCGATCCCCGCAGCGAAGAATTGAGCGAGATTTTGCCGCAGAACACGGTCGAGATCGAGCCAACCGACCCGATTATCCACATCGGCAACCACGCCGGCTACTGGGAGACGGTCAAACTCGAATGGCCGTCGAAATTCACTGAGTTCAGCGGCGTCTACAGCAGCCTGAACGGGCGGCTGGCCTACCGCCTCAAATCGTTCCCTTACGCCAACACCGGCGGCGACCAGGGCAAGGGCTATCCCGGTATGGTGCTGGACCAGCGGCCGCAGCACAAGGGGACGTGGTGGAATGACGCGGCCTGGACCGACCTTAGCCCGATGGTGGATGGCAGCATCGAGGCGACCGTCCGCTTCGGCGATGTCAACAACGCCGGCAACTTCCATTTTTGGGACCGGCGCAACCAGCACCTCTATATCACCGTGGTCCGCTCGAACACCATGATCAACTCGCTGCAATGGCGTCTGAACAGTTACAGCAACTCAATCGTGAACCAGCCCAAACAGATGGCCTGCGCCGCTTATTTGATGTGCCACGCCGCCGAGATGGGCAAGAAGTTCGCTTTTGTCTGGGAGGCTTCGACGACAGCTAATACGACCTACAACAGCAACGATCAAGTCCCACCGGAATGGATTGGCCGCTCCAAACCGTTCAGCGCCAGTTCGCACACGGATGATACCTGGAAGAAAGAGAACTTCGACCGCTGCGATTTCTACCCCTACGCCCTGGGCGCGAACAAACTCTACCTGGTCGAGTCGGACTACGATGATTCCGACAAGGATTGGGCCAAAAACGGCAAGTGGATTCACAAGGTCGTCGCCGGCGGGATTGACGCCACCGGCCTGACGCCGGGCTATCCGGCTGATCTGAAAATGACCGTCATGGGCGGGGTAATTTACTGCTTCTATCGTCCGACCCAGCGCGACGGCCAACCTAAGAGCCAGTGGCAGTTTGCCTTCAGCTACAAAGCCGGGCGCTTTGGCGCGGGCCGCTTTGGTTTTGGCGGGCGCGGCCACGCCGGCATCCAATGGGACGATTATTACTACGCCTACGGCACCAGCAAGAACCCGACCGGGCGCAACCTCATTCCCAAATACGACAATTACGTTGATTTTTGGGACATCAAGGCCACTGACGCGGTGATGGATAGGCCGATGGAGGAAGTGCTGCGCCGGCGCTGCTGGCAGGGGTTTACCCCCACTGAGTTTAGAAGCCTGGTTAATGAGGCCGGTCCCGTGACCGGCTCAGGCACGGTTCGAGCCTATACCTCGCCGGTGGAGAACCTGACTATCAATTTCAAGATGTCCCTCTCGGCGATGGGCGGCGAGGGTGGAGTCATCTGCCGCGCGGTCAACCAGGCTGCACCCCTCTCCGGCGCTCACGTGCGCCTGGGGTTGGTGGTGAACGGCGGGCTGCCGGGGGCTGGCGGAACCGTGACTTCCTACCTGGTCAAGCGGGTTTACAATGCCAGCGGCCAGGAAGTCACCGCCGAGCGGGAATACTCGCCTTTCCCGCTCTACTTGCACAACACCTGGCCGCTGCCCATCCGCGTCACTGTCCGCGGGAACATCTACTCGATGTGGATTGCCGGACAGCAGGCCGGTCACTTCCGCGACAGCACCGAGGGCGGGCTTTACTTCGGTCTATATGCGGTGGGATCCAGCGCCACCTTTACCCAGATTTACGTGCCGGAGCTGTACGAGGTGCTGGAAAATTCGACCCTGGAGGTCAACCAAACGGTCTTTGATGCGATCAAGAATATGATTGGCAAGCGGGCCTTGAAAGGCGTGTTTCAACCCACCGGGGCGCTGAAGCTGAGCTACTTTGAAACGCACGACACCGGCCCCACCCTGCAGGACACCCTCAAACAGTCAGCCGTCAGGCTGAGCGATAGATTCTATTCCATCGTCCGCGTGGACGGGGCTTACACCTGGGCGGTCTACGCCAGCGAGGTCCTGCTGAAACTGGGCCGGCGCTTTATGCAGGCGTCGTTTCCCGACATTTTCCACCGCGAATTTTGCTATCGGGAAGCGCGGAATTTGTGTATCCGCGCCGCCGAGGACCAGGTGCAAACCACCTTTACCGGCCTGCCCGACTACCGGGTGCAGCCGGAAGATAAAATCGAAGTCTTTGTTGATGAGCAAAATATCGCCGGCCATTACCTGGTGGATGATGTGACCCACACCTTCCGCATGGACCAGGATGACCCGCAGGCTGATATGACGGTTTCGACCCGCCGCTCGGTCGTTATCTAGGGAGTAGGGAGTAGGTAGTAAGTAGTAAGGGGTAAGGGATAAATCCCCTACTACCTACTACTTACTACTTACTACTCCTTCACTTTCAACCCAAAACCCCTCATACTCAAAGGAGAAATTCAAATGATACGGTCTATTTCGACCATCCTAAACGTCGTCGTTCTATTCACCCAGCTCAACCTGTCCGCGTTTCTGCCACAAGTGGCAGCCGCGCCGTGTGGTGAGCCATCCAGAATCTATCTACCGATTGTTATGGCCCAACCAACTATCCTTGAAAATCTCGAAGAAATCATGCGGGCTGACGCCGCGTTTCCTTACGACGCGGTTATCACCCAGGTGTTCACCAACACCGTCAATGTCAAGCCCATTGGCAGCCGGACCATTATCCGCGATGTCGCCTTGACCGATGGCATCAAAGCCGAAGATTTACGGCCGGGCTACCCGGTTCGGCTGGGCCACACTGTCAGCAAGGTCACGGTCGAGGCTTATTTCGAGCAGTTTGCCGATCCGGAGAGCGTCAACTACGCCGGCAAAGGCATGAAGATGCCCGGCAAACCGACCGTCAGTGTCAAGGCCACGGCGGGCGGCTGGGTCATCACCTGGCCGGCCGTTCCCAATGCCACCAAATACCTGGTCTACACCAACAACACCCCTGATGGCGACGCGCCGGAGCTGCTGGCCGATCTGCCCTCCAGCAAGCTGAGCTACACGGCCACTTATAATGCTATCGCGGAACCGTTCCGCTACTTCGCCGTGCAAGCCTGTAACGGGCTGCTGGAAGGGGATGTCAGTAATTGGGTCACGGACGAAACGCCGCCGGCTAACCCGGCCTGGGTCGGTGACACCTTTCAGGCGGACGGCCACCATCTCAAATGGCAGCACAGCGCCCCGAGCGATGTCGAGGAGTTTATTATCTTCCGTAACACCTCGGCCAGCGACGTGGACGCAGTGGAGGTGGGCCGGACCAATAAATTAGAACTCATTGCCCCTTACACGAGTGAGGGTGATTGGTTTGGGGTGCAGGCGGTGGATTACTCCGGCCTGAATAAATCGGCCATCGTCTGGACCAGCCAGGCGTATGACCCCACCCCGGCCATCCCCACGCCGGCGGCGAATATGGCCGAAATCGGCGGCTTTGTGCTGACCTGGCCGGCTGTGGAAAACGTGGTCCGCTACGAGGTCCAGGGCGCGACCGATGATGCCGGAACGGGCGCCGCGACCAAATGGCAGGGCCTGGCCCTGACCACACCGACCCTGGCTGAAACAGGGGTAGCCTGGTTCAGAATCCGGGCCATCGGGTTTGATGGTTCGGACGCCGGCTGGTCGAGTTGGGTCACGGATACCAACCCCCCACCCCAGCCTAACGTGATTACGACGGCCGACATTCGCAGCGTCTCGATCAGCCTGGCCGCTGCGGATACCTCGCACCTGTCCGTTGGCTTCAGCCACTACGTTTTGGAACGGGCCGATGGCTCAGGCGGGCAAAATGCGACCACCCTGGACGACCATGCCACCTATGCCAGCTTCCCGCGTGTGATTAGCCAGACCACCGGCGTGACCAAATACTTCCGGCTGACGCCCTACGATTGGGCCGGCAACGCCGGGTGGCCCAGCGCCTGGATGGCGGCCACTCCCTCGGAATCAGGGGCGACGGTGCAGGACAAATTCGACCGCTACGGGGGTTACACGGCCGTCCAGACGGACACCCTGAGCTTCCTGCTGCTGTCGGACTTTGAGAATGACTCCTGGACGATTAACCCCTCTGACCCCACGCCGGTCACGTCCTACGACACCGTAAATCGGGTCGAAGGACGACGGGCGCTCCAGGCTGTCCTGGGCGGCAGCCCTGGCTCATACAAAATGTTCTACCGCAACCTGACCACCGGCAAATATGGCGTCAGCGGCACGGACCTGGCGGCGGGCGGGCGCTTTGATGATGAGGATTTTGTGATGCTGGCTGTGCATGTCACCAGTAAGGCCACGCTAAACTACATCATTGTCGAGTTTCGGATGCCCGACGCGGCGGGCGGCCATTCCTATGGCTACACCTGGAACGCCAGCGCCCTGGTAGAAGGCTGGAACTATCTGCGGGTCAAGAAAAATCAATTTTTGACCAACGGTACACCGACCTGGGCCGACATCGCCTGGATTCGGCTGATGGCCGTGGGCCAGTCGCCGACGGTGGTTTTGTTTGACGATTTCAGAATCGTCAAGGCTGACCCCGACAACACCAACAATTTCAACGACACCGGCGCGGCCTGGGACCAGGCGGTAAGCTCGATTTCACAGAGCTTCGGCCAGTGGCATGTCTACGCCGGCCAGCGCACCGCCGAGCCGAACAAACCCTTTAGCTATGGCCAGATCGAGCAGGCAGCGACCCAAAACAAGTGGTACGCCAGCTTCAAGCCGGGGGTGGACATCAAGGCCGGCACGATCCAGGCCGGGTTATTCCACAAGGAAAACGGCAAAAGCGGCTTGGGCTTTTTCGTCAAAAACACCGGGACCAACGCCTGGACCATGTACGCCGTTGAGGCCGATAACGTGACCGACACCATTGCCCTGGTCAAATGGGAAAATGGAACGCGCACCGTCCTGGGAACCGGCTCAACCGGCACCTTCTACTCAACCGGGGGTGGCGGCACATCGGCCTTCCCGATCTGGGTGGGCGTAGATTTCACCGATTACGACACCCAAAATGGGCTGCTGCGGGTCTACATCTCGGCGACGGAAGGCAACATCATCCAGGCCGGCAACCTCAAGCTGACAGCTTACGACAACAGCCTGGGCAGCGGCGGCACGATTGCCCTGCTGTCCTATCAAACCAACTGCCGCTTTATCAACCTGGTTGCCGGCTCACCCGCTCACGCGGAAGTCGCGGACGTGGCCGGGGCGGCCCACGTGTTACTCGGCGGGGAAACCCGCCGGGTCCACTACAATCCTGAGACGAATATCTTTGAATACACCGAAAATGGCGAGCTGTTCATCCCGGTTGACTCTGTGCCGCCCGATCTGTCGAACTATCTCCAGAAAACCAGCACCAACCGGCCCGGCGTGACGAAGCTCTACCGGCGAGACAACGACTCCAACTACAGTGTTCAAACTCACTGGACCGGCTCACACTGGTGGCTACGAGGCTACGATGGGTCTGACAACTTCCACGCGGAATGTCGAGTGGATAACCTGGGCGGCTTCGCTGCGGCTGACCTCAAGGCAACGGGTCAAGTCGTGCAGCGAACATCTGACTACAGCCTGGCCGCAGCCACCCATACCGCGATCCCTTTCTCAAGTTCGCTCTGGAATACTGCAAACTACTGGAATGGCTCAACCAGGCTAACCGCCGCTCGAACCGGCTGGCACATGGTCTACGGGATGCTGAACTTCGATGTAACGGTCAACAACAACCAGTTTATTATTCGTATCCTCAAGGGCGGCAGCACCATCTTATTGCAGCAAAACGTTAGAAAGCCGAGTGATACCGGCAATGCTGCTCAGACCCTCTCTGGATTTGTCTATTTAAGTAGTGGTGAATATGTTGAGCTGTGGGGGTTTATTCAGTCCGGTGGTTTTATTACCACGGCCAACTTCCCCGGCTTGTTCGGCCTGCTTTCCCTGGAGGCTTAAATGCCTAGCTACGCAGATATCATCAAAGCAAAATATCCCGAGGCCAGGGGGAACTTTGAACCTGGAACTAACTTTGAAGTCGCCCAGTCCCTTGACGATGAGGGCCATGAGTGCCACTATTTCTTACTGTGGAATGTACCAGGGCATGAACAACCGACTTTTGCCGAGTTGGACGCCTTTGCCGCCAGCCCGGAGTACCTGGCCGCCTGGGGGGCGCGGCTCAAGGCCGAGGCCGAGAAAACAGTGAATGACTGGGCCAATCAAGCGGTGATGGGGCTGAAAATCCTTGAGCCTGAACTGTTCTATGTGGCGATGGTCAGCAACATTGCCTTTCGCCTGCTCGAATGGAGCACGCTGGGCAAGCCGGAGGAAGTGGACCCGATCCGATTCGTCGTTACCCACGCCGAGGCCCAAGCCTACTCGGAGACTTCCGCGCCGGGGATGACCCCCGCCGATCTGCTCCGGCTGCAAGAGCAAAAATGGAATCAAATGCAGCAGGGTTTTGCGGCGATTGTTTACAAACGCCGGGTGGCTTTGGAGAAAATCAAGCTGGCCCAGCCGGGTGAGGGGTTAGAAGCTGAACTGGCGGCGGCGTTGGCGGAATTGGGGGGAGTTTAGGAGGGTTGGCTGCTTAAGCCGCTTCTTGTTGAAGATGCTTTTCAATGAGAGCCTGGGCGCGATACCAGACCGGCCCGCGTCCGGCCGGGACAGGCAAGCCCATTGTTTTGGTGAGATAATTATACAAATCCCGGTGGCCGCCCGTATCGTGCAGGCCCATATCGGTCTTGTGGGGTTGTTCCAGGCCATCCATCAGGCGGAGAAGGTCCCGGTACTCTCTTTCAGTAATTTCCTCGATTTTATAACCCCGCCTGAGCAGGGTGAAGGCATTGAAGTGGATGGCGGCTTTATCTCTTGGCAGGCTGAGGCCGGCTGTTCGCACCAGGAAGTCGTAGAGGGCAGTATAGGTGTCGTCAAGTTTGCCTGGGCCGGGTACATCCACCGCTTCAAAAAGCCGTTCTAGTTCCCGATAGTCCTCATAATTCAGCCAGGCTTCTTTGCCTTCCGGCACTACGTTGAGTTCCAGAAAATCTTGTTTATTCTTCATAGCCCTCCGCCAAAATTTCTTCGGCCATCCGATAGACTTCCATAGCATCACTGGGCGGCCGGAAGCCCATCCTCCTGAGCATCAAATACAGGGTATAATGATCGCCAGAAGCATACAACTCGTTTTGGGCCGGGGGTTGGATGGTGACAAAGAAGTTGTTTAATTCTTCCCACTCGCGTTTCGTGATCTGGCTCACAAATCCTCCAGGTAGATACAGGCTGAGATGAATCTTAGCATATCCTGACCGTTTTTGCTAGTCTTAGTTTAATAGGCAGACCATTGTCAATCCGGCCAGGTTATGTTATAGGAACCTCCTTGATGGGATAGGTGCAGACCGGGCAGCGGTCGCCTTCCGTAAGCGTGAACATCGCCCCGCAGCGGGGATTGGTGCATTGGTGACGTGGTCTTTCGAGCAACTCGTATTCAAAATTCCAGACCGCGTAAACCGGCAACCCCTCGCAGCGGGACCAACCCTCAACGGGCTTGATCAGGCTGACGGTGAACTCCGTCCCCACCGCAATGGTGGGGACGGCCGCGACATTAATTTCCTGGGAAATCCGTGCTTTGATGGGCTGCATCGCCTACTCCATAAAGAAGTTGTGCAGGTTTACCAGCCGGTTCATGACCTCCGAAGGATGGGTCGTTTTCAGGGCGTGGGTAAAGGCGTTGTAGAGGCTCCACTGGTTGCGGCCGCTGAAGTCCGCAAAGGAAGGCGTTAGCCACTCCTTTTTGACCACCGGAAGCTGGCGCTCGCCGACCAGGCCCGCACCGTAAGCCCGGCCCATAATCTCGAAAGCCGTGCGGTCGGACAGACGCGCCCGGTAGAGCTTTTCGATATCGCCCACCATCTGGATGTGCTGGCCGGTCGCCTGGCGGGCCGCATCATAGAGCATATCCTGCAAGTTGGCAATGACATTCTTGGTGCTCTTGCGGACCACCCGCAGCAGGCCCGAAAACATCAGGTTAGAGCAGACCGTTACCCGGCCGCCGAGACAGACCGCCTCGGAGAGCGTCTGGTTGTACGAGCCGCGCAGGCCGGCGGCGAAGGGCAAGTTGAGCTGGGCGCTTTTGTAGGTCAGCGCCCCAAAAAGCTGGTTGCCGCTCTGGGCCAGCACGTAGCCCTCGTCAATCAGTTCGTAGTCGCCCGGTAGGGTGTTGCCCAGGACTTCTTTGGCCAGCGTGACCAGGGTTTGGTAGGGGACGGGATGCCAGGTTTCGGTCGAAGCCGGGACCGGCAGCAGCCCCAGCTCGTCGAAACTGGCGTAACGGGCGCCGCGGGCCAGGTCGCGGCTGGCTAAAATCAGGTTCGCTTCTTGGTGGATAGTCATACATTTCCTTTCAGGTTATAGACCGGGGATAATGGCGTCAGGGACATCTGACGCCGCCAGATAGTTGTGGCGGATGTCGGTCAGCAGCCCGGCGAAAATCTCCAGGGCCTCGACCGGCAGCCGGTTGATGATGGTCACCGCCTCGCCTTTCAGTTCGGCCCGGCGGGCGTGAAGCTCCAGGTCCAGCGCCTCGATTTCATCGGCGTAGGCAGTGCGAGTGTCCCAGGCCGCGCCGCAGGCTTCGTTTAGGCACATGGCATGGCCGTTGACGCGGACGCTCCGCTGGCCGCAGCGGGGACAGGTGAACTCGCTCGATTCCTCGATGGTCGTTTGCTGGCGTGTGGCGGCCGCCCGAGCCTGGTGGATGGCGTTGAGCCGTTCCTCCTCGCCGGGGGCAAGATGGTGGCCGACCATACCCGGCTCATGAACCGCGCCGCAGCGAGTGCAGGTCAGGGTGTCAGCCGGGACGGTAAAGCCGTTTTCGCGGTTGGCGTCGCCGGAGCAGAGCCAGTAGCGGCAGCGGACCCGGGTGGGGCGGGCATTGCCGCGCACTTCGTCCACGATGGTCTGAACGTGGCGGGCTGTGACCCGACCTTCAGGGGCGGTGTCTACCGCCTGCTGCCACACTTGCCGCTGTAGGTCAGGGTCCTCAAGGGTGGCCAGCGGCCGGGCGACAGATTCACCAGCCGGCAGGGGGTAGCCGTTTTCCCCAATTGGGGAAAGGTTGCGCTCAATGCGAGCGAAGTCGAGCAGCCGGTAGACGTGGGATTGGCCGAACTCGAACTCAGCCGTAACACACTCGCGCCAGGAGCTGTAGCCCAAGGCGCGCCAACCTTGGCGCTCGTGCAGCTCTAAGAGCTTCGCCCCAACCGCCGAGATGTCCTGCTTGATTTCTTCGACCAGAAGCCGGGCTTCGGTTTCGGTCATTTCTTCGACCACAGTCAGGGTCAAGCTGTTTTCGGTTGTGGTGATTTCTTCAGTATCGGTCATAGGTGTCCTTTCAGGTCCCAATAGATAGATCATAAAGCATATCGCCGTAGGCTTCAGCGTCCCGCCGTTGCCACTCGGCGACACTCAAATTTTGTCGTTCCCATTCGCCGATTTCCTCGATGAAGGTATCGAGATTGCCCAGCGAATCGAGGATGGTTGCGCACAGGTCACAGAGAAAATGGGGTTGGTTATTTCGGTCAGTCAGGACAAACTCGGCCAGCTCCGGTTTATCCTGGGGATGCTTGGGGTTGCAGCAGTTGGTCATTTCTTTTTCTTCCGCAGCTCGTACCGCATGGAAGTGATGGGTCCCTCGACCGGGATGGCGGCCTGCCTGTTACCTTCCTGTAATTTACGGTAGACGGTGATCTTGGGCCGCCACTGGCCGATCTGCTGCTCGTCGAGGGTGAAGCCGGCCACAGTCAGATCATAGCCGGTCTGAGCGTCTACGGTACAGTTCTGTAAATCGGGCAGCACCAGGTCGTTGCGGCAGATGATCAGCGCACCCTCATAGGTGTAGTAGCGGCGCTTGTCCTCGAACTCGGTAAAGTTCTGGTTGACCAGGACCGCGTTCAAGGCGGCATTGCGGGAAAAATAGATAGCAACCATCAGTTCATTCTTCCTTTCGTCATCATGTATGCTATAGGCGGGGGTGGGTCATCCGGCAGGGCGATCCGGTAGCTGTCTATGTGACCGTCGCGGTACATGAAGGCGACCACGACCTGCTGGGCCGGGATGTAGTTGAGAACCATCCGTTTCAGGTCCGCCAGCGGCCAGCCGCCTTTGCCCCAAATTTTGCGGGCAAATTTGTCGGGGAAAAAGACCATCGGCAGGTCGCCGGGCAGCTTCACCGGCCGGGATAGCTCTGACATCATCTCTGGGGTAATTTGCGCTATTTCTTCAGGGGTCAGGTCCATATAAATGGCTATCGCGCCCCGGCCGGCGTTGAGGTAGCCGTCCCAGGCTGCCGCGGCGATGGTCAGCCAGTTGGCAATGATGAGTTGTTGGTGTTTGGTTCTATCTTGTTTCGGCATTTTTCGTCTCCGGTTTGGGGTCAGATAGGGAGAGGGTTAATAGTTTCATAAGAGCTTCCTTGGTTAAAATGGTCCCCCGGCCCGCCGTCTATGCCTGTCCTTCGCTTCTGCCTGGGACTTTGACGGTAACACCCAGGGCCGATTATCGTCCCTTTTCCACGCGGAACGTGGCGGGTCATCAGCCGGGAAGGGCCGAGTGTGCAGTTGCCGTTTGGTAAGGTGATGCGGTTGACACGGGTCGGGCCAGGGGACTAACTAAAACTAATAATATACGATATATCGTATATTGTCAAGAATATAAACCTTAAAACATTCAACTAAAACCGTATGATTACTTGACACTTCAAGTAAAATCCGTTAATATGTTATTGAACCTGACGAAAGGAGGTTGGCTTTATGATAGTGGCTGGGACAACTCTAAAGGAATTAGCTCGGGAGACGATGACCCAACGAAAAACTACTCTCGAACGATTGGCTCGTGAGGCAGATATGTCTTGGAGTCAATTTAGCACAGTTGTGAATGAGGGGATTTCTGAGGGGACGCGCTTTGGTACCATTAAAAAATTAGCCAAAGTGCTCGGTAAAAGCCCGTCTGAGCTAATTCGCCTCATTAGTGAGGAATAAAAAAAATAGACCATCCCACCCGAAAAGGGCGAAACGGTCTATTTTTGTTGTCAGCCACCGCAAGGTTAACCAACAACCATTTGTTTACTCCACTCTCTCCGCATCCGCCAAGATAGTCGAGAGAGGGGGTATATCACACCCGACCCGAATGGGTTAGGAGGGATTTCGTATTGTTTTCAGTTTCCACCTGGAAACTGCATAGAAAACAAAAAACCGCAACGGTCAGATCAACATATCGCTTCCCCCCAATTAGAGCTGCTGCTTAGAAGGCAGTTGCTCTATCCACTGAGCTACGGGGGCGGATTAGTTGATAATTGTGAATTGTGAATGGTCAATGAGAAAACAAGAGTTGACAATCGAGACTGTTATCACCTTTACGAACCCGTTTTTTGTTTGGCCAGGACCTTGGCGATGCTGTTGATCAAATCCTTGGGACCAAACGGCTTGGTGATATAATCGGCTACTTTGGCTACCTGCAAACCCAGTACCTTGTCAATACTTTGGGCCTTGGCAGTTACAATAACTACCGGGATGTCCATTAATTCTTTATCGGCGCGCATTTGCCGGTACACTTCCCAGCCGTCTATACCGGGCATCATCAGGTCGAGCAGGATCAAATCCGGCTTTGTTTGGCGCATGGCCGCCAGTCCTTGCTCGCCGCCTACCGCGCCGGTCACCTCAAAGCCTTCCCGCTCCAGGACCAGGCGCATCAATTCGATCATTTCAGGTTCATCTTCAATGCAGAGGATATGTTTTTTCTGGTTCATTTTGGTTTAACTGGTCGCCAGGCCCAAAATCCGGGACAGGCTGCTTCTCAGGTCGTTAGGCACAAAGGGTTTGGTTACGTAATCGTTGACGCCGGCCCGCTCGCGGGCAATTATCTCTTCAAACGAGCTGTTTCTGGCCGTCAAAATGATCACCGGGACATTTTTTAGAGTCTCGTCGGCTCGCATCTGTTTATAAACTTCCCAGCCGTCCATTTCAGGCATCATAATATCCAGCAGCACTGCGTCAGGCGGGTTTTTACGCATCATCGCCAGACCCTCCGTGCCGCCCTCCGCGCCTTCTACCAGAATGTTCTGGGATTTTAGAATCAGGCTAACCAACTCCACCACCCCAGGCTCGTCGTCAATACATAAAACTCGTGCCCGATACTCCATCTTGCTTGTCCTCAGTTGTCTCCGCTTGAGTCTGGTCCAGTCAGAACTTAATTTTCTGGTTTGACTCGTATGCATTGAGTTTATCATAAGGACAGCACTTTGTCCAGATTGAGTTGTGGGAGATTAGGTCAAGGCCACCCGTTGGATGACCTGCCGCAAAATTTCATCGGCGGTGATGCCTTCGGCTTGGCCCTCAAAGTTGAGAATCAGCCGGTGGCGTAAAGCCGGCAGCATGGCCGCCTGCACGTCGCGGTGGTCTACATTGTGGCGGTTGTCAATCAGAGCCAGCGTTTTGGCGGCCAGAATCATCGCCTGCAAACCGCGCGGGCTGGCCCCGTAACGCACAAAGCGACGAACATAATCCGGCGCAGTACCTTGCTGGGGATGGGTCGCCTCCAACAAGCTGACGGCGTAGGCGGTCAAATGGCTGGCAATGGGTACTTGCCGGACCAGCCGCTGCATAGCCACAATGGTGGCCCCGCTGGCGACCGTAGCCGGGCGTGACTCGTCCGCGCCGGTGGTGCGGTTGGCAATTTCAATCAACTCGCTGTGGTTGGGGAAATCCACCTGAATCTGGAAAAAGAAGCGGTCAAGCTGCGCTTCGGGCAGGGGGTAGGTGCCTTCCATTTCGATGGGGTTTTGGGTGGCCAGCACAAAAAAGGGTTGTTCCAGGGGATAGGTAGTTTTAGCCACCGTCACCTTGCGCTCCTGCATGGCTTCCAGCAGGGCCGATTGGGTTTTGGGCGTGGCCCGGTTGATCTCGTCGGCCAGGACAATGTTGGCAAAAATCGGCCCCGGCTCAAAGCGGAAGAAACGCTGGTTGTTCTCATCCACCGCAATCATCGTCGTGCCGACAATATCCGCCGGCATCAAATCGGGGGTGAATTGGATGCGGCTGAAGCCGCAGTGGATAACATCGGCCAGGGTTTGAACCAGCATCGTTTTGCCCAGGCCCGGCGCGCCTTCCAGCAGAGCATTCCCGCCGCCCAGCAGGGTCAGTAATAATTGGCGGACCAGTGTTTGCTGGCCCACAATCACTTTGGCCACTTCCTGCTCGATGGCGGCTACCGTCTGGCGAAAGCCGTCTACGGTGATTTGGGGTTCAACCCCTTTGGTATTTGCTTGGTACTCCTGCTCAAGATAAGGTGAGGTCATAGCCATTCCTTTATTAACGAATTATCGTAATGCGATTATCAACAATTTTACGTCTTGCGTCTTGCGTGTGCCGTAAACGTAAGACGCAAGACGTAACATGCAACACGAGTCGGTTTACTACTGTATTCGCAGCCGGCCCCAGCGCCGCCAGGCAATTTCAATCGGCCATAAAACGAGCGCCGCCAGCAGCAGCCAGGGCCACAGTTCGATTTCAGATTTCAGATTTTGGATTTTCGATTGCAACTCTTCCAGGAAAGAGTTTGCTCCTTCATCTTCTGAAACATTTTCAGCGCAATCTTCAACTTT
This sequence comes from Anaerolineales bacterium, assembly GCA_015075405.1. Classification (GTDB taxonomy): domain Bacteria; phylum Chloroflexota; class Anaerolineae; order 4572-78; family J111; genus DSQQ01. Next base: position 940,890 of record JABTUK010000004.1, on the reverse strand, counting down.
CAACCGGCAACCGGCAACCGGCAACGTCTCCCCCAGGGCGAAGGTGCGCCCGCCTGTCGCTTCGGCGATATGCTGGAGCAGCGGTGTGCCTGTACCTTCAAATGGTAAACCATATTCGGCGGGGTAGGGGACGATAAAGCCAGTGGTAGCCATCTCCTCCGGCTCGTTGCCGCGCTCTTGCGTTACTGTCACCTGGTACGCGCCGGGGTCGGGCAGGCGGAGGCGCTGCTGGTAGCGGCCTGGCGCAATTTGGCGGAGCATGACCGGGATTTCCCGGCCTGCCGGGGTGGTCAGGATGGCTTCAGTGCGGGCCAATTCGACCGTCTGGCCGGTGGCGGTCAAGCCCTCGGCGGTCAGAACAACCACACTGCCCGGCTCGACGTCTGCCTGAAGTTGCAGCAGCCCCAGGCCCGGGGCGGGCAGGGTATAGCCGACCACCTGGCCCCAGAAGCGGCTGGCTTCCGGCCAGCGCTGCCAGGCGGTCGCCCACTCTTCGCCAATATCAGAGGTCCAGGCTGCCACCCGGCCCAGGCCATACCCCCAAACACTCAACACCGGGTCGCCCGGCCCGGCTTGCAAGGCGACTTCGGCGCGTGGCTTGGGCGTTTGAGCCAGGTAGCCGCTCAAATCGGGCAGTTCTTCCGTTTCTTCGGGGTTAGGGCTAAATAGGCCGCGCAAAATGGGATGGGGCGCAAATACAGTTGGCCGAAATTCCCCTTCCTGGATGGCATTGCTGCGTAAAATGTCGCTTTCGGCCACGGTCAACTCCGGCAGTTCATCCGGCACGGCGGCATAGTGGTAGCGGCCCCGGCCCCGCTCGGCCAGATAGGTCAACAACTCCTGGTCAGAATCAGCGCCGATGGCAATGGTGGAGAGGGTAATATCTGCTTCCAGCGCCGCGTCAACCACCATATCGTACGCTTCCAAACCCTCAATCCCATCGAATGATTTGCCGTCGGTCAGCAAAACGGCGTGGCGGGCCGCGCTGCCAACCTCCTGGGCGGCCAGTTCGGGCAAACCCACGCTCAACGCCTGCAAAATCCGCGTGCCGCCGCCGCCCTGGATGGTGGCGATGTTGCGCTGAATGGTCAGCAGTTCGGCTCCGTCGCTGACCCGCTGGAACGGCACCACCCAGTCATAGGTGTTATCAAACATCAACACCCCAATCAAATCCTGCGGCCCCAGAATATCAGTGGCCCGGATGGCGGCCTCTTTGGCCATGGCCAGCTTGGTGGCCGGTTCGCTCACTTCCAGCATACTGCCGGAATGGTCAATGATAAGCAGCAAGGCTACGGGCGGTCGTTCTTCGCGGGGGGGCGGTTCCAATGTCACCGGCAGCAGGTCGGCCAGGGGAGTGTCTTCGTAAGCGCCCAGGGTAAAGCTGTCGCGCCCGGCTGTTATCACCAGACCCCGGCCCAGGCTGCGCACAAATTCCTGGAGAGCAATCATCTGCTCCAATTCCAGGGCGCGGGCCGACACGTTAGCCAGCACAATGCCATCGTAGGGGTCCAACTCCGATAGGCGAGTTGGCAGGTCAACCGGTTCTGCCCGCTCGACCACAAAGCCGGCCTGGCGCAGTTGCAGAGCCAGTTGACCGGCTGGGCCGGCCTCGGTGCTGACTACCAAAATCTGGGGCGGCAGGTAAACCTGGGTGAAGGCAGCCAGCCTATTGTTAGCGGTCTGAGCATCGGCGCCTTCTGCCGGGGCGATGGCGGCCTCAAACGTTTGCGGGCCGGTCTCTTCCGCCGTCGCCTCAAAGGTGAACAGGTTAGGTCCAGGTTCCAGGCTGACCACATCCTCGGCCAGCGTCGCGTCGCCCTGGGCTACATTCAGGGTTACTTGCGCGGTCGCCAAACTGTACAAGGTGACTTCCAGGTTATAAGTTTCGCCCTGGCGCAGAGCCGGGGGCACGGTTAATTTAATCAAACTAACTTCGTTCGGGCTGCCGCGCCAGCTTTGGCGAGCGGCTTCATCCGTTACCAGCACATCTACGGGGATGTCCTGCCGGGCCAGCCGGGTAACGGCCTCGTTGGTGTCGCCCTGATTAGCCAGCCCGTCGGACAGCAGCGCCAGCCGCCCCGGCTGTCCATTGAGAAGCTGTTGCCCGGTGGTCAAGGCCGAGGCGAGATTGGAAATAGTCGGGTCGAATGAGGCGCTGCTGCCTTCAAAGGGTGGGGCCGATTGGTCAAGGATAAAAGGCCGGTCGGCAAAGTAAAGGGTGACGGTTTGGGAGGATTCTTGAGCCAATCGAACCGCTTCGGCCCGTAACGCCTGCTGCCCGGCCAAGCCCAGGCTGGCCGACTGGTCTACCAACAATATCTGCCGCTCCGGTGTTTCTGTTTCGGAGGCTGTGGCCGGAGGCACAAAAACGGGCCGCGACAGGGCCACAACCACCAGCACCAGAATGGTCAGGCGCAGCAAAAATGCGCCGAAGGGTTTGAAACGCCGCCGCCAGGCAAAGGCCAGCAGCAGCAGCCACAGCGGCGGCAGGGCCAGCAGCGCCCAGGGATTTTGCAGAATTATTTCCGCCATGCCAACCATCCTTCCAGCATGACCACCGTCACCACCAATCCAGCCAACCAGGGCCAGATTTCGTAATACTCAATTTCGGGGGGCAGAGCGTTGGAGGTTGAAGGTTGAAGGTTGAAGGTTGAAGGTTGGAACTGCGGGGCGAGGTTTGACTCCAGGGCTGAGCCGGCGTGGACGGCAAAGCCGGCCACCAAAGCGCCCTGGTCATTGTAAATTTTGTAGAGGCCCGGCAGTTTGGTCCGGGTAAATATCCCGCTGCTCCCTTCAGCTTCCAGGGATGACAGGCGGCGGCCGCCGGGTACTTCGATGCTGAAGTTGCCATTGATGACCACCGGTTCTCCTAGCGGAACGACCGGCTGCGGGGCTGGGGAGAGGAGCGTTTGCAGGGTGTTGGCCGTAAGCAGCGGCAAAGCCAGCCGGGCCGGTAAATTGCTGGCGGCCAAATCAAAGGCCCAGACGACTATCTGGCTGCGGCGGGTGGTTCCGTGGAAAATCAGCGGTTGACCGCCGGCAGAGGCCCGTAAATCTACCTCTGCCCACTCCGGCAGTGTTACCTGGAGTACCCGGTTGAAGTAAACGCCGGACAGGTCAGCCCCGGCCAGCAGGGTCGAGCCGGTGGCCGGGTCGGGGCGGAGATTGCGGCTAAAGTTGTCGGCGGGCAGGAGGGGGTGGCCCAAAGGCGGGTTGACGACCCACAGATTGCCGGCGGGCCAGGCGGTCAGATCAAGCGGCAGCCCCACTCCTTCAAATACGGTCAGGTCAAAATCAGCCGAGTCGTAACGGCGGCCGGCAGGCGTGTCAACGGTCAGTTCGATGCCCGGTTGGGCGCTGAGGGCGCGGGAGAGGGTGTCGGGCGTGTCAGAAACCAGCAGCACCCGCTGGCGAGTCGTTTCCAACAGCAGCACTTCGGCCTCGTTGTCGAGGGGCAAACTGTCCGGCTCAACCAGGGTTACTCTGGCTGTTTCAACCGGCGCGGGCAAAGTCCAGACGCGGGCGCTTTCTCCTTGCGGCTGGAGTTGGACTACCGTCTCGTCAAACAGGCGCTCCCCGGCAAAAACCTGCACGGTTCGAGCGACGGAGGTGTCACTGTAATTGATGACTCTGGCGAAGAGACGGTGGCGGCCATCGGGCAGGGTGCGGCTGGAGACGTTGAGCAGGGCTTGGTTGGAAGGGGCGGAGAGGCGAGGAGGCGAGGAAGGGATAATTTGCCAGTCAATAGGCGCGGAGATGGGGGGGAGCAACTCGGAAGGAACGGTGTAAGCGCCGTCGGTGAGGACGATAATTTGTTGGAGCCGGCTCGGGTCGAGCAGGCCGTTGGCCAGGGTCAGGGCGGCTGGGAGGTCAGCGCCGGTTGCGCCGGGGACCAGGTTATCCAGGGCCAAAAGGGCCTGGGTTTTTTGCTCGGCCTCGCCGCTCAGCAGCACTTCGGGCTGCGGGCCGAGGCCAATGATAACAAAAGCGTCGCGCTGGCCGAGGGCCTGAATTGTATTTCGGACAGTCTGCCGGGCGGCGTCAAACCGGCGAACCGACTGCCCGGAGCCGGTGTCCACCGCGGCCATGCTGGTGGTGGTATCTAAAATGAAAATTGTCTGGCGCGGTTGGTCGAGCAGAAAGGAAAAGACCGGCCGGGCCAGGGCCAGGGTAAGGGCTGTGGCAATGAGTAGTTGCAGCATCAGCAGCACCGAGAGGGGAATACTGCGCGGCAGCGAACCGTGTTTTTTCTGCTGCAAGCCCCGCCATAAGCGCAAGCTGGAAATGGGAAGCTGCTCGCGCCGGTTACGCAGCAAGTGCAGAATGAGAATGATGGGCAGGGTCAGCAGCCCCCAGGCGGCAACCTGAGCTAGAAAAGTCACCGGAGCACCTCTCGCCGACGTAACCAATGAGACAATAGGAACGGAAAAAATCGCTCGCAAAGCCGCCAAGAACGCCAAGAAGAATTTTTTAAGAATCTTTGCGGCTTTGCGACTTTGCGGGAGAACGCTTTTTGGTTCCGACTTGCCCTGATTAAGATTAGAAAGTTCATAACACGACCCCTCGCTGGCGCAGGTAGGGCACTACGGCCTGCTCCAGCGGCCACTCGGCTAAAACGCGGGCATAGGTAGCCCCGCGCTGGGCGCAGGCCGATTGTAACTCGGCGCACCAGGTGCGGACGCGCAGCCGGTATTGGGTAAGCACCGCGTCATTCAAATGAAACGGCAAACTTTCCTCGGTTTCGGTATCCCGCAGGTCGTAGTCGCCGGTCAAGGTTGGCTGGACTTCTTCCTCGGTCAGCAGGTGGACAACCAGCACCTGCCAGCGCGGCGGGATGAGATAACGCAGGCTCTCAGCCAACTCACCCCCACCTTTTATCTCCTCTTTTTCAAGGGAGGGCTGGGGGGAAACAGTATCCAACAAGTCTGAAATAAGGACCAGCAGCCCGCCGCCGGGGTGGCTGCGGGCATAGCTGTTGAGGCTGGCAACCAGGCCGCCGCCGGTTTCTCCTTTGGCAGGCGGCAGGGGGGTGGTTCTTGATAAAAATTTTAACACCGGAATGACGCGCCGTTTTCCTTCCGTCGGGCCAAAGCCTTCGGCCAGGGTGTGTCCAAACGGCGTAATTTCGACCCGCTCGCCGCCGGCCAGGCCCAGATAGCCCAACGCCCCGGCCAGCCGCCGGGCGGCATCCCATTTGCTGTAACTGGCCGGTCGTTTGGCCGATTTGCTGGAAGGAGTCCAGCCCATCGAACGACTGCAATCGAGCAAAATGTGGATGCTGACGCTCTGGGTGGCTTCGCCCAGCTTGACAAATAATTCTTCATGGCGGCCATAGGCGTTCCAATCCACGTGGCGCAGGTCATCGCCGTGGGAGTAGGGCCGGTGGTCGCTGAAGTCAAGGGCCGGGCGCAGGTTGCGGCTGCGCCGCTCACCCAGGGGAGAGCCGCGCAGGGCCGGAGCCGTGCGAAAGCTGAGCCGCTCCAGCCGCCGCAAAAAAGCCTCATCAAAGAGCGGCAGGCTGGTTTCTTGGGAACGGTTAAAGATGTTTTTTAGGCGCATGGATGTGATGCGTGATGCGTAATAATGTAATGATTTAAGCAGTTTTAGTGGATCCAAATTTGAGGAGCTAGCACGCCCACGTGCGGCGGTGTTCGGCACGTGGGCGTGCCCGCTTCGCGTCCTCGAAAATTGGATCTACTGAGTTTTCATTTTTAACTTGTAGCAAAAACCATGTCATCCTTCGACAAGCCCTTCGACAAGCTCAGGAAGTTCTCAGGACAGGTTTTGAGGAGGAACGACGAGAAATCCCTGAGATGTACGCTGGCAAAGTGAGACTCTAGGGATTTCTCCCTTCGGTCGAAATGACATGTTCTCCTTGAAAATTACTTAATAGTTGCGTCTTAAGGATAGTTATAACCTGCAATCTTCTTGCTCCTTACTCCCTACTTAAAAAACCGGCTCAGCAGCGACAGCACAATACTCAAGACAAGGCTGACGATAATCATCGTGGTGATAGGAAAGAAGCAGCTAAAGCCGGGCCGCTCGATGCGGATGTCGCCGGGGAGGCGGCCAAACCAGCTCAGTTTGTCGCCCGCCAGCCAGATAACCAGCCCGACGATAATCAAAATTGCGCCGCTCATGTAGGATTCTAGGTGAAAAGGGGAAATATGGTATACTCTGACCATAATTTGTCATAAATAGGAGATGGACAATGGCCATGCGCTTTCCCCTAACTGATTTGCTGGATGAGCAAGAAAGTTACAACTTTCTGTTGAAAACGCTCCATCCTGATGGGATGAAATGTAAACAGGGCCATGCCCTGCCGCCAGACCAGAAACCGCATGACCGCCGTCGTGATCCCATTTTTGATTACCGGTGTCGAATTTGTGGCAACGTCTTTAATCTTTTCACCGACACCGTCTGGCAAGGTAGCCAGTACGACTGCCGGAAGATAGTGCTGATCGTGCGGGGGGTGGCTCAAAGCACTTCCACCTCCACTTAGCGGATGAACTGAAGTGGACTATGAACCCTGTTGGAACGCCGGCATCGGCTCAAAATTGGCACTGGCACACAAACCGGACACCGCTCTGACTGATGAGGAGACAGAAGCCGATGAAATGTTCCAAATGCGGGGAAAAGGCACCAAACATGTTGACCTGATGACCCCCCGCCGACGAGCCAACAAACGACCCGGTAAAGGGACGATGGCCAATGACCGCCCTCCGGTTTGGGGTGGTCGGGCGTGAAGCTGGTCAAATTCGACTGGAGGTCTGTGACGATACCCAACAAGCCACCATTCAGCCTGAGGTCGAACAGAAGACCGAGCCGACCACCACCCTCTACACGGATGAGAGTAACGCCTACAATCGGGTCGCTGGAACAGGTCGGGGGCACGGCACGGTCTGCCACTCTCAGAAAGAATGGGCGCGGGACGACGATGGTGATGGTATCCGGGAAGTCCATTGCAACACCATGGAAGGCATCTGGACCGGCTTGCGTAACTTTCTACGGCCCTTTCGCGGCGTTCACAAAAAAACTTGGCTCAGTATGTGGCCATGTTTGAGTGGTCTCATAATCTCAAACGGGTCACTCCTGACTTCTTGAGAACTTTGATGCTACCTCATTTCACCTATTTACCTACATGAGCGAATTGCGCCGAAACCGATAATTGCTTTGCCGATAGGAGCCATAATTTCTCACTCAATTTGTCAGTTTTGACGTTTCTGATTAATCTGAGTTCAAATCAAAATCGAGGGTTAGCCTGTGCATAGCGCCACTGAATCTATTGAAGTCAATGCCACGCCGGAACAAACCTGGCAAGTTCTGGCCGATTTAAAGCGTCTGCCGGAATGGTACACGCCGGCGCAGCAAATCAAAATTGTCACCGAGGGGCCGGTCCGCCAGGGCTGGCAGTTTATCCTGGCCGTCAGAACGTGGTCGGGGGTGGTCCTGGATGCCTTGGGCACGGTGAAGGAGTTTGACCCCCAGCGCAAAAGCATTACCTGGCGTGGTCAGGCGACGGGCATCGCCGGCGACAGCCGTTGGACGATTACGCCAACTGAGCAAGGTACGGCGCGGATTGATCACACCTTTCAAGGCCAGGGTTGGCTGATGTTTCTCTCCCAAAAATTAGGCCGCAACCGGATGACCGTCCAGAAGCGGTTGGCGAATTTGAAGCGGCTGGTCGAAGCCGAAGCGTGACCGCCGACGACCGACGGCAGACCGCCGAAAGCATTTCATTAGAAACCCCGTTGACTACCACATCTTTTGATTGTAGAAATTGGAGTCCAAACCTTGGTTTGGAAAAGCCAAAGCAAGCTTTGGACTCCATTTCCAACTGAAATTGAACATACTCGTATCTTTTTGGCGGCGGTTGGCGGTCGTTCATGGCGTAAAATAGCGGCGAATCACATCCCGTTTTTGCCAGGGATAGGCCAGCGGGTCGGGGCCGAGGTCGCCGCTGGCATGGGTTGTTTGGCGGGCAAACGGCGAATCTTCGGCGGTTTCGTCGCCTGCCTCCGCGTCGAGTTCGGCGGGCTGTAGCACGCGCTCTTCCGACTCTGGGTCACTCTCCAATTCCAAGGGCTGGCCTTCGACGCCCAGCCGCTCCTCCTCACTGGCGGGCTGGTCGCCGCCCTCGCCTTCTTCGCCGCTGCCCGCGCCGGAGCCTTGCCCTTCCTGCGGCTGGTCCGCTGGAATTTGACCTGCCTGCGCCTCCTCCTGGCCCTCGCCCGGCTGCGGCTCGCCGCTGTTCTCCTGGGGCTGGCCGCTACCTTCGGGCTGGGCCTGGGCTGATTCCTGGGGCGCGTCCTGGGCCGACTCGATGGCTTCGGCCAAAGCTTCCAACGCCTGCTGGGCGGCGCGGACATCATTTTGCTCCAGGGCATTGCTGCCGGATTGCAGCGGGCCGGTCAAGCCCGGCGCGTTTTCGCCCATACTTTCCGCTGCTTCTTGCATAGCCTGCCCCAACTCGCCCCGAGCCTGTTCCGACAGCTCGCCCAACTGGTCGGCCAGGCGGCGCAAGCCTTCCGCCGCGCCGCTCAAATCGCCCCGATCCAGCGCTTCGGCAATGGAGCGGGTCACGGCCTGGTCGCGCAGTGCGTCGGCCAGGGCTTCCAACGCCTGCCGGGTTTGTTCCTGGCTCATAACTCGCTGAATTTGTGGTTCCTGGGCAAAGGGCGGGGGGAAGAGTTCTGCGTCGGGCGGCAGGACGGCTTCAGCTTTCGGCTCTTGCCAACTGGCGGGAAGCTCCACCACCGTTGCATTGGGAAGCTGCGGCGTCAGCGCGTCGAGCATCAGCAGCGCGGCCAGCAGCGCGGCTACGGCAATCAGCGCCTGCAATTCCAGCCAGAAGCCCCGGCCCAAAGCGCGGATGTGGCGGCGTAGGTCAATCAAAATATTGACGCTTTCCTGCAACAGGCGCTCCGCCACCAAATTGTCGGCCTGGTTGGTTCTTTGCGCGGCCTGGCCCACTTCAAAGGCGGTAATCAAACGGGCGCGCAGCCCCAGGCGGCGGTCGAGCCGCCCGGCCATTTTTTTTAGCCGGATGGGGCGCAAGGCCCATAACAAGGCCAGAAAGCCGACCAGCAGCATCGGGCTGAGCCAGTAATACCACACCGGCGGCCAGCCGAGCCAGAGATAACCGGCCATAAACAGCGTAGGGACCAGCAGCGCCAGCCACACGGCCCGCACCAACCATAGCGCGGCTCGCCGCCGCCAAAAGGCCCCACGGAGCCGCTGCAGCGAGCGCAGCAAGGGAGGCGGAGTGGATTGGCTCATGTGAACTCCACTTCCAGCGGATTGGCGCTGACGCGCTGAATCAGACGGCGCAGGGCGTTAAAAATGAGGAGGGTCGCCCCCACGGCCAACAAAAGATAGGCCAGTAAGCTTTGCTGCCAGGCCGATTTGACCAGCAGCGATTGGCCGCGTTCGGCTTCGGCCTGATTGCCCAGGGATTGAAGCAAAATGGTTGCTTGTTGCAGTTCGTCTTCGGCTTCCATAAACCGGAACGAGCTTAATAAGGTTTCGCCTCGACCCAGTTGGTCGAGCGCGTTCTGGCCCAATTCGGCCCGGTGGATGTAAACCTGAATTTCGGGGATGCGCTCGCGGTAGCCTAGGCTCTCGTAGGCGGTGATGGCGGCGTTGCCCTTTTCAATCGCCAGGGGATAGTCGCCGGCCAGGAGCGCCTGGCGGGACTCATCGGCCAGCGCCCCGGCGGCCTGGCCCTGATGAGCGCGGGCCAGCAGCGCTTCGGCTTCGGCCAGGGTGTCAACCTGATTGGTGGACTCCAGCAGGGCCACAATCTCGGCCAGCTCGGCGGCGGCATCGCTGTAGGCCGCTTTGTTGACCAGTTGCGTCACCCGGCTGAGGTCGTAGCTGTAAATGGCGTTGATTTGCCAGCGCCCGTCGAAATATTCGGGCAGGTAGGCCAGCCACTCGGTTTCAAGCTGGTCGGCGGATTTGCCGTAGGCGGTTTGCAGGGCGCTGCGAAAGCCCGGCTCGGTGCCGCTGGCTTTGAGAAATTCGATAAAGGTGGGCAGGCTGTAGCGGTCAACCAGGAATGAGACAATGGACAGGCTTTGCGGGTAGGCCACCTGCGGATCGCTGTAGACTGACTCAGCTTCATCCAATTCGGACCAGGTCAGCAGGCGGCCCTCTTCAAAAGCCAGCTTTAAAACAGCGGGGTCGTAGTTGGCCCGCTCGGTAGGTTTTTCCAGGTATTGGGCAATGCCCTCCTGAAAACCGGCTTTCAATTTGCCGTCGGATAGGTAGGAGGCGAAGAAGTGGGTCAATTCGTGGCGGATGTTGTTGACGATTTCTTCTTCGGTCAAGCGTTCGGTGCGAGGCAGGGCGATGGCGATTTCGTCGCGGCTGTTGAGGGCGTGGGCGATGACGCCGGTCAGTTGGCGGGCCAGCGGGTTGACTTCGTAGTAGCTTTCTTCGGTGGGAAAGAGGCGCAGGTTGATGGGGGTTTTGATTTCGAGGCCAAAGACGGCGACGAGGTCGCTGTAAATGCCGTCAACAAAGTCGGCGTAACGCTGAGCCTCTTCAACGCCGCAGGAGCAGTCGAAGCGGGCCAGGCCGGAGACGCTGTCGGCGTAGACGATGATGAATTTGTCGGTGCGTAACTCTTGCCAGTCAATCTCGGCTGCCTGGTCAAACGGTCCCTGGGCCAGCGCCGGGCCGGGCAGCCCCAAAAAAAAGAGCAGGGGCAGAAGCAGGGATAATAAAAATTTTTTAGGCAAGGATGTTTCTCCCGGCTAAGGGGAAGTTGGAGGAGAAGAATGGAAGGCTGGAGGATTGGAGGAAAAGAAAAAATCTTCTTCCGGCCAACTTCCTTTTTTGCTACGAATACAGAGACTATAAACAAGTCAGGGTGAGTTGTCAAACGGTGGTTGAATGAGAACTTTTGCAGGATAGAGGAGAAAGGTTAAAAAAGGCTTAAATGTACCTGAGAAAAGGCTTAAAACGGCCGGTGGTTAAGGTAACTCCAAGAAAATAAAACTTCTATAATTGTGGTGCGTAGTGCGTGGTGCGTGGCAAATTTACATTACGCACCACGTACCACGCACCACGGCCTAAAGGGGTTAAACTTGGAACTACCCAAAGCTGTCACTGCTGCGGGCGGGGTTCTTCGGGCTGGGGTTCAAAACCGGGGCAGTGCAGGACCGGCAGAACAGGATATTTACTGAAACGGGGATCGGTTTTGGCCCGTTCGCACAGCAGAAAAAAGCTGCCTTTGGCGCTTTGAATGACTTTGACGTGTTGGCAGGCGGCGCACAGCCCGACGCGAGGCGAGATTTGCATGGGCGGAGTTTAGCATGGAATTTGGAACAAGGCCAAAGATACATTGACGCCCTATCTGTTTTTCAAGTATAATTTGTTCAGGTATTTTAATGATGGTGATTGGGGTTAGCCGCTGATAATCCCTCGTTCTGAGCCGCCTCCAACAGATCGTCATCGGCGGCGACAAAAGTTAAACCGGGGAGATCGGCGGCTGTGAGGACCTGGTTTGTTGCCAGGGCCGTTGCCAGTTGAATAGAGATAGCTCATTCCTTTGGTCCGCGCATTTCTAAAATCAACTCGCTGAGGGGTTTGCCTCCGGCTCTATCAAGGGCAGCCCGCACTTCTTCCAACGTTGCCGTACTTTGAGCGGCACGTTGTTTTTCCTCCGGGCCGAGTTCGGCCAGCAGTCCGGCGGCGCGCAAAGCGGCGATGGCTTGCTCACGCTCCGTAGGTGGCGGAGTCAACTGTTCAGCCAGCAGCTTTTGGGCCAGGGTTTGCATCGTTTCACCCCGGCGCTCTGACTCCAGGCGTAGACCCTCGTATAATTCAGCCGGTAGTTCAAGGGTGAGGGTGGTTATGGCGAAAATCTTCCTTTAGATTATACTGATTAACGATTTCTGGATGATATTGTAGCACAGGGCTGGACTTCGAGGTAATAGTGGCTTTAGACGTGTAAAAAATGACCGGGGACCCTTCGGCTTTGCTCAGGACAGGCGGGAGAGCGGAGACCGGTATTCGGCCAGGTAGTTACAGATATATCGTTTTTGACGATCAAATCCAGTAATACACCTGGAAGGCTGGAAGATTGGAAGATAGGATACCGCTTTATCCAGCCTTCCAGCCTTCCAACTTTCCGGCGATAATTACCGTTTTTGAAAATCAAAATTTATAAGTCCGCAAATACTCCGTTACGGATATGCTATCCGTAACGATCTGGAAAAACTGGCTTGAGCAACTATAAAAAGACCAAGAGGATTAAACCTTCAATGACCTACGACTACGATGTGATCGTGATTGGCAGTGGGCCGGGCGGCGAGGGGGCGGCGATGCAGGCGGCCAAGGCCGGCAAGCGGGTGGCGGTGGTGGATGATTTTCCGCTGGTGGGCGGCAACGCTACCCACCGAGCCACAATTCCCAGCAAGGCGCTGCGCCAGGCCATCCAGCAGATGGAAGATACGCGGGATTTTCGGCGGGTGGATTATCCGGCGCTGCTACAATCGGCGGCGTCGGTGATCGGCCAGCAGGTGGAACTGCGCCGGAGCTTTTATGAGCGCAACGGAGTGCCGGTGCTGCACGGCTGGGCTTCTTTTACCGACCCGCATACCCTTGCTATCAAAGCGCCCAGTGGGCTGATCCACACCAGCACGGCGGCCGGCTTTGTGATTGCCACCGGAGCCAGGCCGTACCACCCGCCCGATGTGGATTTTAGCCATCCACGCATCCTCGACAGCGACTCGGTGCTGCGTCTCAATGTGACGCCGCGCTCGATGACCATTTACGGGGCGGGGGTTGTCGGCTGCGAATACGCCTCGATCTTTCGCGGGCTGCGGATCAAGGTCAATTTGGTCAATACCCGCGACCGGCTGCTGGCCTTTCTGGACGATGAAATTGTGGACGCGCTGAGCTATCACCTGCGTGAAAATGGGGTACTCATCCGCCACAATGAGGAGTACGAGCGGGTCGAGGCGAATGATGAGGGCGTGACCCTTTACCTCAAATCCAATAAGCAAATCCACAGTGATTACCTGTTATGGGCCAATGGGCGCACCGGCAACTCCGATAACATGGGGCTGGAGGAGATTGACCTGAAGCGCGACAGCCGGGGCAACATCGTGGTCAACCAGAATTACCAATCGGCCCAGCCGCACATCTATGCCGTCGGCGATGTGGTCGGCTATCCCAGCCTGGCCAGCGCGGCCTATGACCAGGGCCGCTTTGCGGCGCAGCATCTTGTTTATGGCAAAAGCGATGAACTGCTGGTCAAGTATATTCCCACCGGCATTTATACCATCCCCGAAATCAGTTCGGTGGGCCTGACCGAGCGGGAGCTAACCGAGGCCAAAGTGCCCTATGAGGTCGGCCATTCGTTGTTCCGCAGCCTGGCTCGCGCCCAGATCAGCGGGCGGACGGTTGGCATGCTCAAACTGTTGTTCCACCGCGAAACCCTGGCAATCCTGGGAGTTCACTGCTTTGGCTCGCAGGCATCAGAGATTGTGCATATCGGCCAGGCTATTTTGGCCCAAAAGGGCGAAGCCAACACCTTAATGTATTTTATCAATACCACTTTTAATTACCCAACGATGGCCGAAGCGTACCGCGTGGCGGCGCTCAACGGCCTCAACCGGGTGCGAGGACGGTCTACTTCTCATGAGTAATTTTCTGAAAGACAAAAAAACCATCATCGGCATGATCCACGTCGAGCCGCTGCCGGGCACGCCGAAGCATCACGGCCAAATGCTGGACATCATCACCAGGGCCAAAGTGGAGGCGGTGATGTACAAAGAGGCGGGGGTCGATGCGATTGCGATTGAAAATATGCACGACATCCCCTACCTGAACAAAAAGGTCGGGCCGGAGATTACGGCGGCGATGGCGGTGGTCGGCTACGAGGTCAAAAATGCCACGGGCCTGCCGTGTGGGGTACAGGTACTGGCCGGGGCCAACAAAGAGGCATTGGCGGTAGCCTTGGCTGCCGGGTTGGACTTCATCCGGGCCGAGGGCTTTGTGTTCGGCCACGTGGCCGATGAGGGCTACATTGACGCCTCCGCCGGCGAGGTGCTGCGCTACCGGCGGCAAATTGGGGCGGAACATATCCTGGTGCTGACCGACATCAAGAAAAAACACTCGGCCCACGCCGTGACTGCCGATGTGGATATTATCGAAACGGCCCACGCCGCCGAATTTTTCCTGAGCGATGGGGTGATTATCACCGGGGTAGCGACCGGGCAGGAAGCCAGCCTGGAGGAACTGCAAGCGGTCAAAGCAGGGGTAAAAATCCCGGTGCTGGTCGGTTCCGGGGTGACGGTGGACAATGTAGATCGCTACCTGGCGGTGGCCGATGCGTTGATTATCGGCTCGTACTTCAAGGTCAACGGCCACTGGACCCAGACGGTGGATTTTGAGCGGGTGAAGAATTTTATGGAGCAGGTAAATAAGCTGCGTTAGCTGGGGGTCCACAGATGAACACAGATGGACACAGATAAAGAAGTAAGAAATAAGAAATAAGAAGCCAAACAGGGATTTGGGAACGTGGGTAAGGAGTAAAAAGCAAGGGAGTATAAACCCCTACTCCCTACTTCCTACTCCTTACTCCCTTGTTTCAGCTTTCAGTAATAATCACCTCGTTCATCACATCCCCATTTTTGAGGGAATTGACGACGTTCTGGCCGGAGGTGACTTTGCCAAAGACGGTGTGTTTGCCGTCGAGGTGGGGCTGCGGGCCGTGGCAGATGAAGAACTGCGAGCCGTTGGTGTTGGGGCCGGCGTTAGCCATGCTCAGGCTGCCGGTTTCGTGTTTTTGACGGGGGTTGCCGCGGGTTTCGTCCTCAAATTTGTAGCCGGGGCCGCCCCGCCCGTCGCCGTTGGGGTCGCCGCCCTGGGCCATAAAATTGTTAATGACCCGGTGAAAGGTTAGCCCGTTATAAAAACCATCGCGGGCCAAAAAGACAAAGTTGTTGACTGTTTTGGGCGTATCGGCGGCAAACAGGTCGAGCTGAATGTCGCCTTTATCTGTTTTGATGGTTGCCTTGTAGGTCTTTTTGGGGTCAATGACCATATCCGGGTATTTGCTGTATTGTTTTTTTGTCACAAAAAATCTCCTTTATATAAATTTGGGAGTAGGGAGTAGGAAGTAAGAAGTAAGGGAAAAACTCCCCTACTGCCTACTCCTTACTCCCTACTCCATTTTTAACGGTGCGCCGAGGCGGACAATCTTAGCACGGTTCTCGATGACGTGGCGGGTGGCGTTGACGGTATCTACAACCACTTTTGACTCGTTGACGATCCATTTGTAATCAATGTCCCGATGCCCGGTGATAATAACTGTACAATCGGCCTGATTTAAGCTGGCCGCAGTTAAGGGCACATTGGTCAGGGAAAGTTTATCCTTGAGCACAATATCGCCGCCAACTTTGAACTGCGGGACGTAGGGATCGTGATAGGAAACGTTGGCCCCCTCACGGATGAGTAGTTCGATAACGCGCTCGGCGGGGGAGTTGCGGGCGTCGTCAATGTTGGGCTTAAAGGCCACGCCGAGAATGAGCACGTTGGCTCCGCGCAAGCTTTTGCCACCACCATTCAAAACCCGCCCAATCAGTTCGACGGTGTGATAAGGCATGTCGCCGTTGACTTCGGCGGCCAGTTCGATGAAGCGGGTGTAAAAATCGTACTCCCTGGCTTTCCAGGAAAGGTAGTAGGGGTCAACTGGAATACAGTGACCACCAACGCCGGGGCTGGGGTAGAAAGGCATAAAGCCAAAGGGTTTGGTTTTGGCCGCCTCGATCACCTCCCAAAAATCAATCCCCATCCGTTCCGACAGCACCGCCAACTCGTTGACCAAAGCAATGTTGACGCTGCGAAAGATGTTCTCCAACAGCTTGGTCATCTCGGCGGCGCGGGGGGTAGAAACGTAATGAATCTGGGGGGTCAGGCGAGCCAACAATTCGCCGGCCAGGCTGGCCGACTCCGGGTTGATGCCGCCGACGACTTTGGGCGTATTTTCGACGGTGTAATCGGCGCGGCCGGGGTCAATCCGCTCGGGTGAGAAGGCCAGAAAGAAATCCTGCCCGGCTATCAAGCCGCTTTCTTCGAGGATGGGCTGGACAACTTCTTCGGTGGTGCCGGGATAGGTGGTGCTTTGCAGTACGACCAGTTGACCGGCCCGCAAGCGGGGAGCGATGCCCGCCGCCGCCTGGCGCACAAAGGTCAGGTCGGGCGCTTTCATCGAGTCGAAGGGGGTGGGGACGCAGATAAAAATGATGTCCAACTCACGCAGCGTATCGTAGTCGGTGGTGGCGTTGAGGGCAGCCGCATTGACTAAATCGGCCACGTCGGTGGAAGGCACATCAGGGATATAACTGTGTCCGGCATTAATCGAGTCAACCTTGGGCGCACTGGCGTCGAGGCCGGTGATGCGATAGCCGCATTTAGCCAGCCCGGTAGCCAGGGGTAAACCCACGTAGCCCAGGCCAATCACCGCCACCTGAGCAGATTTATCTTTAATTTTGGTCAAGAGTTGGTTATACATAGGGGAATTTCTCTCTAAAGTTTCGGGTGTGGTTTTAGTTGAAAGTGGGCCAAAGCAAGCTTTGGACTCCAGTTTTAGCAACGATAACTCATTTGAAACATAGCCTCAGTAGATCCAAACTTGAGGAGCCAGCACGCCCTCGTGCAGCTCCGTTCGGCACGTAGGCGTGCCTCACTCCTCAAAATTGATCTACTGAGACTATTTTATCCGGCGTTAGCCAGACGATTTTCGATGTCGCTGATAAACTGCTCCCAATTGGTAGCCTCGGACTCAGGGGCCACCGTTTGAGCCTGTTTAGCCGCGTTGAGCGCCTCTTGCCACTGCTCCTTTTGCTGGTACAAAATGGCTAGATTTTTCAAGCTGTCGTAATCATTGGGTTTTTGCTGCAAAACCAGTTGATTGGCCTGAATCGCTTCATCCAGGCGGCCCTGCTGGGCATAAATATAGGCCAGGGCGCTGTTGGCTTCAACATCGCCAGGGTTGGTTTGCAAGATGCGTTGATAAAGCGGCAGGGCGCCATCGTATTGCTTAAGAGCCAGATTGATATTAGCCAACTCGCGGAGCGTGCGATCGGACTCGTCGCCCATGGCGACGGCTTGCTTAAGATAAGGGGCAGCTTGTTCGGGCTTGCCCTGTAGATTGTAAACGTGCCCAATCGCCCAGAGGAGGGTGGGATCGGTGGGGCGCTCTTTGGCTGCCTGCTGGAGGGCGGCGATCAAGTTTTCGGCTTTGCCGGCGGAAATATAGAAACTAAACCGTTGATCTACAAATGGATCAAACAGCTCGCTGCCCAGTTTGGCGGCCTGACTGTGGGCTTTGAAGGCTTCGTCAACATTTTGCATGGCGGCATAGGTGTCGCCCAGGAGAACCCAAGTGGGTGGATATTTGGGGTCAATCGAAACCGACTTTTCGAGGCGTTCCACCGCTTTAGGGTAATCGGCTAAAATATAGTAAGTTTGGGCCCACAGGTTGTGGTAAATCACGTTAGATGGAGCCAGAATCGTCGCTTTTTCAAAAAAACTCAAAGCATCTTGAAAGCGATTGCGGTCGAAAACCTGGCCCAGGGTGAAGTAGTAGCGGCCCATGTTGCCGGTGTTGTCGGGGTTGTAGGGGTTGATGCGGCGGGCTTCCAGGGCAATCCGTTCGCCTTCTTGCCAGGCGTTGGCCCGCTGCGCTTCGTCAATCCGGCTGTCCTGGGCCATCAACTGGTAATCCAGGGCTAACATGAGGTAGTAGAAATCCTCGTCGCTGTCAATGGAACGGCCTTTTTCGTGCAGGGCAATGGCCTCGTTCCATTGGCCGCTGCTGCGGAAGCGCTCCCCCTCTTTGAGATAAATATCGGCCTTAACCACGTCCACATTTTTGAACCAGATTACGGTGAAAGCGGCCACCACCAGGGGGGGATAAAGCCACCAATTTTCGGGGCGCCAAAAGGGCAGCCGTTTGGTTTGGCCCCAGGATAAGATAATGGTAAAGAGAATCATCAACAAGAACAGAAAAACATAAAACAAGACCAAACCGTTGGTAAGAACTTCCGCCGCCCTGAGCACGTCGGCAAGGCTGGCTACATTGATGCGCTGTCCAAATTGAATTTGGTGGGCCAGGGTGTAGAAGAAAAAGTAGCTCAAGGAAATAACCGCATATAACGCTACGGCTCGAAACCAGCTTACGGGGTTGTCGCTTTGAGCGCGCCGGACGGCTAAATCGGAGAGGGCAATGGCCAAACCGACCAGCCAGGTAATGGCCAGCATCCACAGCAGGCTTAGACTGTCCTGGTCGCCGGCGGTAAATTGAAATTGGGGGGTAAAAAAGTCGAAAGCCAAGATCATTAAAATAATGGCCATGACCAACCCTTGGCCGCCCACCCAGGTGTCCAGCGCCACCCCCCGGCTTAGCGCCTCGCGGCCTCGGTTGGGGTAGGGGCTGGTTCCCATTGAGGGCCTTTTGTCGAGCGCCGCTTTGCGCGCCCGGTTTTTACGCTGCCGCCGGGTTTCAAGGGCCGGTTCTGGGGCGGCAGTGGTTTCAATGACGATGGGTTCTGCCGCTTTCGTTTCCTCGCGGCTGCGCTGCGCCGCTTCAGCCGCGCTTATTTGGGCTAAAGCGGCCAGCAAACCGGCGTAGACCCAAAAGTAGGTGTAAGTGGCGGCAATGGAGAAAACAAAGTGGACTTCGATGAAGTGGCCGATTAAGGCGCCCAAAAGGCCAATCAAAAGCAGAGAATACTCCGGGATTTGAGGCTGGCTTAGTGAGGTTTCGGGCTGCGAAACCACTCCCTGCCAAAGTAGATGAATGACCACCCCTGCGACCAGTCCAAACGGCAAGCCCAAAGGAACAAAGGTCAAGCCACCATCGGCCAGATAAGCGGTAATCGCTCCCAGCAGGCCACCGCCGACAAGAAAGATGATTAAGCGTCGTTTGGCTGCCCGGTCAGGCGTCCAGCCCAGCCAATGGAGAGCATAGTAAAACAGGCTGACCATGAGGAAGTAAAAAGCCAAAAAGCCCAAGACGCCGGTGATAACCAGGCTGTCCATCGTTTCGTTGTGGGAACGGTCGGCGGAACTGCCCCGGTTTTCCACATAGGCCAGTTCGGTGGGGTAAACATAGGCAAAGGCATTGAACATGGACTCCGGCCCATAGCCGACCAGGGGCCTGATCGCATTAAAGGTATCGGGCGGGGAGACATCGTCGCCGGGAACACCCAGGGGGGGATGCGGGGCGACCAACTGCATGGCGGCATCCCAGATGAGCACACGGACCTTGCCGGTGCCTTCGGTTTCGATCACATTGCTGAGGCGGTCAATATAGGGCAGGCCGCGGATAGGATCAAGATAAGGGTCCAGACTCGTCCCGCGAGTATTCAAGGCAACGACAAAGGCGATAGCCAACACCGCCAGGCCAAACCAACTGAGCCAGAGCCAACGCCAGCCGGTATCGCTGGCGGCCATAAAAATATAAAAGCCAAAAAAGCCGAGCAAGACGCCAATGGCCACTCCCAAAAGCGGAACCATCTCGGCCTGATAATTGAGGCCGGCCAGGAGATTTTGCAGAATCAGGCCGATTAAAAAACCCAATCCACCCCCCGCCGCTGCCGCAAACCCTAAAGGGCCTAACACGCCTAGCCCCAGGCCAATTTCTTTCAGGGATAAGCGGTTGCGTTGAGGATGGTGCTGGCGCAAAAGCAGGAGGATCAGCAAGCCCATCACAAAACTGGCCCCTAAAATACCCAGCATCGGTCCCCGGCTCTGGCTGAAAACAATGGTGATAATTTGGATCGCCAGGGCAAAAATATAAACTGCGGCCAAGATGGTATGGCCCCAGGAAGCCTGCTCTTCTTTGATGATTGCCGTCATGGACTCGATGAGGCGAATCAAGGTGAGGGGAATGACCATAATCAGATAAGAAGCGACAAAGATGGCGTTGCCCATATTGGCGGCCACGCGGCTGGTCACATCGCCGGCCCAGGGCAAGGGGTCCAGGCCATATTTTTGGACAATCCCATACAGGCTGATCGGGATACTGGTGACAATTATGGTCGTCACCAGCCGTTCAACCTGTTCACGGGTGCGCAAATTACCGGCAATGAGGGCGAAGACCACAATGTAGGACAGCATAGAATACGTGCCCTGCATGCGTTGGTAGGAACCCCATAAACTCACCAGGGGCGACAGTGAAAAAATAGTGCTAATCAAGTAGATGAGGATGAGCAAGGCAGTGGGTAAAAAGAGAGGAATCTTAAGCCAGCGGCGCATGTGGTCAGCCAGGGAAGCGCCCGCTTCGCCTAAATCGCCCACCCCTTTTTCAATCACCGAGATGAGCCAGGCCAGGATCATTATGGTGACAATGGAGCGAAGTAGCGTGATTTTATCCGGCTCAAAAGTGCGGGCTGAGTAGATGTTGAAGTAAAGGGGGACCACGATAACGGCGGCCAGCCAGCCGGCTTCGATAATTTTGTCGCAAAAAGTGGAAACTCTTGTTCTCACGAATTTTTCCCTTGTTATAGGATAGTTCTTATTAACCTCAGTTCGGGATAAGGAAATACTCCACAGATAAACACAGATTTCACGGATTATGTCAAAAAGATTAAAAGAAAAATCTGTGTTTATCTGTGAAATCTGTGTCCGAGTAAAATTTTGCCGGTTATCCCGAACTCGGGTTATTATGATAACCCCCGCTGCTGTAAGCGTCAAATTAGCCAATTAACAGGCCTACGTCAACAATTCTTGATAGAACTGCATAATCCTGCTGACCATAATTTCCTGTGAAAATTCGGCTTGTACGCGGACCTGACCGGCCTGACCCATGCGGCGGCGCAAAGTGTTATTAGCTTCAAGCATGGCAATAGCCTGGGCCAACGCCCCCGGATTTTGCGGAGGCACTACAAAACCGGTTACTTCATCCTGCACAATCCAGGAAGTGCCGGTGCCTAATTCGGTGGTAACACAGGGTAATCCGGCGGCCATAGCTTCTAAAAGTACAATCCCATAAGCCTCTGAACGGGCATTAGAGGGTAACACAAAAACATCGGCCTGGTGATAATAATCAGGGAGATGAGTCTCGTCAATTTCACCGGCAAAATTAACCCGGCTACTTAAGCCCAGTTCCTGGCTTAAAGCCTGCCACTGGGCCTGCATAGGGCCGATCCCCACAATAGTGAGATGTACTTGTGGAAGTTGAGTTAAAGCGTGTAAGAGGGTATCCAGCCCTTTGTAATAACGGAGCCGGCCCACAAAGAGGAGTTTGAGCGGGCCTGATGAAGTACGCGGGCCTGGATTAAAGCGGTTGAGGTTAATGCCGATGGGGATAACCCGGCATTTAGGGCGTACCGGGTGCAGCCAGGGTGAGCTTTCCAGGTAACGGGGATTGTTGGTGATAATACCATCGGCGGCGCGTAATACCTGGCGCAGAATTGGGCCATAAAAGCGTAAAAGGGTTTTCTGCTTAACGATATCCGATTGATAAGAGATAACGGTAGCCCTGGCCCGGCCTATGAGCCAATTGGCAGCCTCACCCAGTGGATAGGGGGACTGGATATGCACAATATCGGGGTGTAGCCGGGCCAGAATCAAAGGCTGGCTGAGACTGATGGGCATAGAAGCCTGGGTAGTGAGTCGCCCGGCTTTAATAATTTTTACTTCATTTAGAGTTTTATGACAGGTTTTAAAGCCAGGGTTGCACACTAACACCGTTACTTCATGCCCGGCGGCTGCCTGGGCTTCGGCCAGGATTTTGATGTGATTTTCAATTCCACCCAGGACGGGGTAGTAATCTTTATAGAGATGAAGGATGTTCATTGAGGGTACGAGTAATCGGGCTGCAGTTTTTGCCGCCGGCGCATTTGCAACCAAGTTTGTAATTGCTCAAGCCCATAACCGGCCAGCATCATCAAGTAGGGCATGGCCGGCAAGC
Organism: Anaerolineales bacterium; assembly: GCA_015075405.1. Taxonomy (GTDB): domain Bacteria; phylum Chloroflexota; class Anaerolineae; order 4572-78; family J111; genus DSQQ01. Next base: position 918,953 of record JABTUK010000004.1, on the reverse strand, counting down.
GGTAGCGGCCCGTACCGATTGGACCGGTGATGATAAAAAAGTAGGCGATAATGACTAGAAGTAATACTATATAAGCTCGACGTTCAGATCTCAAACCAATAACCGTTCCTACCACTGCCAGTCCGTGGGTGACGAACGTTACCAAAACTTCTATAACTGTAGTTATAAAGAACAAGGCCTGATCAGGTGATCCAGCCAGGTAATGAGCGCTAAACTCTAACAGTACTTGTATATTCTCGGTCAAGCTACGAGTACGCATATCTGCAATGATGCCGGTTGGCTGATTAAGGATGCCCAGCGCATTTGCCAGGAAATTGGTGTTGGGGAGCAACAGGGTCAAGCCTATACTTTTAAGGTAAAGAAGCACATATTCCCCCGGATGCTGCATAATCTCGGCTACGGCTTTGGCTCGAATTAACTCATCCATCTCCAGGGCGCTAACGGTGCGCCCCCCTAGCTCTTGCCGCACTTGCTCGGGAATACGAGGCTCTTCTTCGGCTAGGGTAGTATGATTTAACCCGGCCCGAATATAGCTGGCATGAATGTTGAGGGTTATCGATTGTACAGCCAGGGTGATATTGGGTGAGCCAAAAACCCGAAAATTGCGATACGACCAGGGAGCCAGCATCAACAAAAAGACCGCCCCAAAAATAATCGTTCTAATCCCCTTTTCTCGCCATGAATAGCGCATCATCCACCAGATAAGGGGTAGCAGCACTATCAACAGGTAGAGCGAGGCCGGGCGAACAAGGGTGGCCAGACCCAGCAGCAAACCGGCCCCGGCCATCCAGTCAATTCCGCGCGGTGAGTCAAAACTTCTAAACAAGCAATAAGTGGCCGATACAAATAGCATTATAAACAATGTTTCCGTAAAGGTCACATTTGCCAGAATGATGCCCCCCACGTCCAGGGCCATGAGTGCCGCAGCGAACATAGCTGCTTTGGGGCCGAACAGCCGTTTGGCCAGTAAGTAACCGATAAGCAATAGTCCTAATGAGAGCAGATTTTGAGCCAGGGTGACCATTTCTGGCCGGTAGCCAAAAAGCCAATAAATAGCGGCAATAAATAGGGGATAGCCCGGCGTGCGGATCATATCGGGCAGGTAAGGGGGCGCAGCCTCCATTGAGAAACCATATCCCTCTAGAAGGTTGCGGGCAATCTGTTCGTAACCAACCCCATCGCCGGTCACGGTTAGCCAGGGGGCGTAACTGATCCTTAACCATAGACCAAATCGGCAAAGCACCCCAAACATAATGAATACTATTAACCAGGTTATACCTTGATTTAGCTTTGGGCGTGAGATCATTGCCAGGCTATCTCCTTTGAGTTCGACAGTGGTGGAAAACGCCTTGAAGTAGTCAAGTTTAGCTTTGCCAGAAAAAATTCGGTAGAGGTCGCCAGGCAGCCCAGGCCGTACCAGATGCTCCGCTTTACATTGATCGATGATGCCTCACCAAAATATTTGGTTGGACAGCTTATCTCAGCAATGGTGTAGCCAAACCAGATAATCTGGGCTAACATCTGGTTATCAAACACAAAATCATTAGAGTTGACGTCAAGGGGTAATTTCTCCAATAGTTCCTTAGAGAAGGCCCGATAACCGGTGTGATATTCAGATAACTTTGCCCCCAGCAAAATATTCTCTACAAAAGTCAGAAACCGGTTGCTAATATATTTCCAGATGGGCATGCCCCCTTTCAGGGCATATCCTCCCAAAATTCGTGATCCCAAGACGCAATGATACAGGTTGTTGCCAATCATTGAAACCATGGCCGGGATAAGTAAGGGTGTGTATTGATAATCGGGATGAACCATTACCACAATATCAGCGCCTTCTTTTAAGGCGATTTTATAACAGCTTTTCTGGTTTGCGCCATAGCCCTTATTGACTTCATGCCGGTAAACAATCACATTCGCCAAGTTTTCGGCCATCGTGGCGGTGTAATCACGGCTGGCATCATCAACCAGAATAATCAGGTCCACGTAATCCTGGGCCATAACCTCTTCATAAGTCTGAAGTAGGGTTTTTTCGGCGTTATAGGCCGGCATAACAACCACAACCTTTTTGTCCCGGTACATAATCATTTATCCGTTTTGCTTACCCGCCAGTAATTCTATTGTCCCGCCGGTTTGAAACAAAGCAGCCAAATATGACAGGGGCAAGCTGCTCACAGCCAGTGGAGGAACTAACAGTAGATTCATCAACAATATGCTTTTGGATTGGCTTAAAGAGCGATCCGAATCGGCGCTTAAAAGATTGTAAAGGAAATTAGATTGACCACTGACCTGGTTAAGTAAACTCTGCATTAAGCCGTAGGGATTATATTCAATGGAAAAGTGATGCTGTGATTTAACCTTAAAACCGGTGATAGCCAACATTTGGGTGAGCGTCTGTAAGGAAAAATGGTAGTAGTGCCGGGGCACATCCAGGTGGAACCACTTTCCCTTAAAAATCCTGGCTTCCCAACTATCAAAATGGGGAACGGCCACAACCAGAAATCCATCCTTTTTGAGGACCCTGTTTATTTCCCGCAGAGTTTCACGAGGATAAGGTAAGTGTTCCAAAACATGCCATAAAGTAACAACATCAAAAAAATTATCTTCAAAGCCGCAAGCCTCAAGGGGAACTGTCAGCACATCGAGGCCGAATTCTTCTCTGGCTGCCTGAGCCTTCGACTCGGTCAGCTCGGTGCCAAAAGTCTGCCACCCCCTTTTTTTGAATTCGTATAACATCTGTCCCCGCCCACAGCCAATATCCAGGATGCGGCCTGATTTCTTGAGATTCAAAAGCCTGTGCGTTCGTTGTTTTCGGAACAGACGAACTAACAGTTCAAAAATTCCTTTGAAGCGAGCATTATCCTTGCCATAGTAGTGACGGCCGTAAAACCTTTCAATCTCTTGAATTGAAGGGCGCGGATTCGTGTAGGCCAGGCCACAGTTATTGCAATACACTACATTAAAATCTTCTCGACTAATGTAATCCCTGGATGTAAAAAGTAGAGAGGAATGTGAGCAGCCACATAGATTACAATTAACGTATTCCATCAATATCTCGCTTGCCTCTCCTGGATGGAGCACTTGGATCCGGAAAATTACTTGCCGGACACTAACAACTCCTGGTACAACTTGGAAACCTTGTCAATCATTTGCTGGCGCTGAAAGCATGTTTGGACCCGCTGATGCCCGGCTTTCCCCATCGACTGGCGGAGCGCCTGGTCCTGAGCCAGCTTGATAATGGCCGCAGCCAGGTCATCGGCCTGGCCGATGGGACTGAGTAAGCCGGTTTCACCGTGGATAATTTCTTCGGGGATGCCGTCGGTAGCCGTAGCAATCACCGGGCGGGCGGCGGCCATGGCTTCTAAAATAGAAATGGGCAGGCCATCCCCGCCTTTTGAAGTCAGCATGAAAATATCGGCGGCGTGCAGGAGATTGGCTATATCTTCGCGCATGCCGGGCAAAATAACGCGATCTTGCAAATGTAACTGCTCTAACAACGCCTCAATTTGGGGCCGCCAGGGGCCATCTCCAACGAGCAGCAAGCGCAAATAGGGGACTTTTTCAACCGCCTGGTGGAAGGCGTGAAGCAGCGTGGGAAAATCACGCGGCCAGAAGAAACGGCAAATCATAGTTAGCAAAATTTCATCAGGGCCAACGCCAAAACTTGCCCGCAGGTCCGTTCGATCCACGCCGGCTTTTTCAAATTTCTCAACCTCGATGCCGTACCAAACGACGCTGACCGTTTCTTCTCTGCCCAGCCCAGCCCGGCGGAGCGACTCTCGTTCAGCCTGGCTCACGGCGATATACCGGTCTACCTGGCCGGCCTGGATTTTTTCCTGCCAGCCGAGCAGAAAACGGCGCAGCCAGGGGTAATGCGGAATCATGAGGCCATGAATGCTGTACACAATCTTGGGCCGTTTTTTCCCGAGGCCCATTGTGGCTAACCGGCCCCAAAAGGCCGCCCGCGCCCCGTGACAGTGCAGTATGTCCACCTGCCCGGCCAGAGCGCGGATTTGGCCCTTACCGGTCAGGGGATAAAAAATCACCTCACCGGCAATGAAATCCTCGGCATGAACAATACCACCATCTTCCGGCATCGCCACCGAAACAACATGTCCCCGGTGCGCTAACCCCAGGGCCAGATCGCGCACATGCGTAGCCCCGCCCCCGTGAGAGGAAGCAACCAGGTGGAGAACGCGGATAGGCTGAGAGGCGGTAAAAGTGTTCATGGATTTAGAGTAAAAACCATCCTACTAATTGTGAATAGTGAATTGTGAATGGTGAATGAGTCAAAAGAAAACTACTTTTCATTCACAATTAATAATTGGCTATTCAGAGCCGAAGGCCCCCTGTGGGCAATTCACAATTTTGCCCAGCACCTGGGCCAATTGGCCGGCTAAATGGCGGCGATCATACGGGCTGATGTCGCCCTGCCCGTAAATGTTTAATCCGCCGGTTTGCCAGAGTTCATATAAACGAGTGAGAGCCGCGGCGATAGCCTCCGATTCCTCTGATTCAACCACCAGGCCGGCCTGGGCGCACTGCACAATCCGGCAGGCGGCGGCGTCGGGATGGCCAATCGCCAGGATGGGGCGGCGGGCATACAGGTACTCATACAGTTTGCTGGTTGCTACACTCAGGTCTGTGCCAACCATTAACAACAGTACATCCGCCGACAGTTGGTAGCCCAGGCTTTGAGTTCGGGCCACCGGCGGCAGTGTTTGAATCACATCTGCCAGTCCAAGCTCAACAATAGCCTGTTGTTCGGCGGGCTGAATATCGCCAATCAACAGCACTTCAAGCTGGCAACGCAGGAAGTCCGGTAAACGAGCCACCCCTTCGAGAAATGGGCGAGGAGTTTGATTGAACCGGCTGGTGCTTAAAGCCCCGGTATGGACCAGGCGAAGTTTGCCCTCGGTTCGTGCTGCCGGCTGAACATCTCGCCAATTGTCCGGATCATAGCCATTGCGAATCGTTAAAGCACGTTCCGTGGATAAATGGTAAGTTTGCCGGAAGTAATCTGTCAACGGATCGCTAACAGTGATAACCGTCTGCGCTTGTGAAACTACCCACCATTCTAGCCGCCCATCTACCGCCCGGCGAAAGCGATTGTAGCGCAAGTATGGCTGAAGCGGCTCAAATAACCAACCATCCCGAAAATCAATCACTAAGGGCTTACCTGTCAACTTAGATAAACAGGCTCCGACCAGGTGATTGGTTTCCGGGCCAGAGGTAGAAACAATGACATCTATCTTTTTACGCCGGATCAATCGCCAGCCTGTCCAGATGGCAAAGGGCAGCCAAATTATGCCCTGGTCGGGTATGATGACCCATTCGCGGAGCCAATGGATCAGCGCTTGTAAACGTGCGCCTCCGGCTCGAGTTGATGCTTTTTGAACCGATGAATCTCGCCGAGAAAACAACAGGCTCAAAATTCCCAGGTAAAGCGAAATAGGGTTAAAGGCCCGGTATATATCTCGTTCTTCGTCGTTTGATAACGTTCCAAATATCTCCGTGCTTAAAACATAGGGATGATAACCAAATTCCGGCAAGAATTTCTTGAACTTCAATATGCGCTCAGAAGCCACAGGGATTCTGGGTGAACACAGGTAGGAAATAAAAAGCGCTGATTTTTTCGGCATCCTCTCACCTTTGTGACTACATCATGTTCCACTAACCGGATCAATATCTATCATTTGGCGTAGCCACAACTCCAAATTAATCCAACGCCAGGCCAGAAAAGTTAAGTCGCGGCTTCCCTGCTGGTGTTCCTTGAGGACTTGCCGGATTTGATCAACATCGAAGTAACCACGCTCTCGGAACGACTGAGAATCCACCAAGTCATAAAGCCAATCATTGAGGGCTGTGGTTAACCAGACACGTTCTGGGGTGACAAAGCCCATCTTATCAGTTCGAGTACGAATAGCTTCCGGGAGAACACCTTTGAGGGCATTACGCATCACCGCTTTAGTCAGGCCATGCTTTATTTTTTGGTTGGCGGGAAGAGAAAAAACATATTCAACTAACCGATAATCGAGGAAGGGGACTCGCGCTTCCACCGAATGAGCCATAGAATTGCGATCCTCATAATGTAACAATCCAGGCAGGCTGATCCGAGTCAGTCCATGATAAAGAAAGTTATGGAATAAGTCACCCCCATAATCAGGCGTTTGATAAACACGGTGAAGGTGAGCCTTGATAAAATCAAGATTAAGCCCCAACGAATTACCTCTTCGCAGTTGTCGTCGCCAATTAAGCAACGTGGTTGGAACGTGAGGACGCATCGTTCGTATTAGCAGTTCAAAAGTCGATGTGCCATATATTGCCCGATAATCTTGCCATTCATTCCATAATTCCGTCCAGTGCCCCTGCTTAGCCAATGCGCCCCAATAATAATTGAAGTAAGGGTGATAACCCGCCAGCATTTCATCGCCCCCCTGACCATCCAGCAGCACCTTGACTCCGCGTTCAGCTACCAATTTCATCACGCACCATTGAGCGTAGATACTGGTAGAACCGAAGGGTTCATCCTGATGCCAAATCAGCCGGGACAGGTCTTCAAGCAACCCCACTGGACTGGGAAAGGTAAAATTTGGCTCGGCTCCGGTTTCTGTCAGAACGTACTGGATATATTGGCGCTCGTCAAATCGTTTATCCTCAAAGCATGAGGAAAAGGTTTTTTGCTGTTGACCGACAAGATCGAGATTGATAACCTGGTCGGCAAAGAGGAGTTTATTGGCTACATACACAATGGCCGACGAGTCGAGACCGCCGCTGAGGCATGTGCCAATGGCTACATCACTGCGTAAATGCAGACGCACTGCATCTTCAAACAGCTCGTAAAATTTTTGAGCATAGCCGGTATCATCAGCAATTTCAGCGGCCGGGTGAGAGAGGGGGATGTGCCAGTAGCGCTGGAGGTGCAGTTGATTATTCTGCAATATCAGGTAATGAGCGGGCGGCAGTTGGTAAATATCTGCAAAAAAGGTTTCGGGTGTATGATCCAAATTTGCAGAACTTAAGTAGTCGAAAATGATGGGTTCATTGGCTCGCGGCTTAAGGCCGGTTAACAGCAACAAGGCCTTAATTTCCGAAGCAAAAGCAAAGGTATTTCTATCCCAGAAGTAATAAAACGGCTTGATACCAAATCTGTCACGGGCACAAAACAGCCGACGTTGCCGATTATCCCACAGCGCAAAGGCCCACATGCCATTAAAGCGTTCCAGGCAGGCTTCACCCCAGGCGTCGTACGCGGCCAGAATTACCTCGGTATCGGTAGCTGTTCTAAAGGTGTAGCCTTTCGCCTGAAGTTCGGCCCGTAATTCCAGGTAGTTATAGATTTCGCCATTAAAAATCAGCCACAGGGAGCCATCGGCATTGCTCATTGGCTGGTGGCCGGCCGGGGAAATATCGAGGATGGATAGACGGCGGAAGCCAAAGGCCAGGTTATAGGCTTGTTGATTGGACTCATTTATCTCCGGCATGAGCAATTCGGCAGATGTATCCGGGCCACGCCGGGTTTCCTGGCAGCCGGAAGCTGTATCGACCAGCAGATAACCTTCATCGTCTGGGCCGCGATGGCGCAGTCGGACAGTGGCATCGTGAACTGCCGCCGAATTTATTGATTGACCATCAACATGCCAAATGCCGCAAATACCGCACATTTAAGCCTCTCTCCATAACTTTTGATATAGAGCTACTAGCTTACCCAGTTCGACATCGGCATTTAAGATTTGCCGCGCCTCGATAGCTTTTAACTTCATTCGATCAATATCGGCTATACTGAGGTTATTTAAAACCCAGGCCACCTCTCCTGGCTCAAATGAGGAAGCAACAATGCCGAAGCCATACTGTTCGGTCAATCGTACCATTTCGGGAGAGGGGCCGATACACAAAGCCAGACCGGCTGTAATAAAATCGAAAAACTTATTGGGTAACGCAACCGAATTATTGAAATTGTGGGCAAAAGGCAAAAGATAAATGCCCAGGTCAAACTCGGCCAGCCGGCTGACAATTTCTGCAGGAGGGACAGTTTGGTGAAAAAAGACTCGCCCGGGGGCAAGATGCTCCGCCAGAGCTTGCAACTCGGCTATGTAGCCCGGGTTAATTTCGATCAACATAAAATGTAAGGAATAACATGGCGAGGTTTGGGCAATAGCCTGGATCATCAATTCTAACTTGCGATCACGATTAGCGCCGCCGTGATGGACCAACCGCACATGGTGAGGATCGGTTGGTCTGAAATCTGGCAATTGTTCGCTCTTTGGCACATTCATAACCGTAATTGGCTGGATGCCATACTCGCTGGTATACCTGTTGGCAATAGTTTCATTAACCGTAACAAAGGCGGCGCACTGCTGGGTGTACCGACGCAAAAAGTAATCAACCATGGGTTGATAAAATAGGCGCCACAATCTGCGGCTTTCAAATTCTAAAGGAGCATATTCATGCAAATCGAGGATGACGCGAGCGCCGGTTTGCTCGGCGGCCTTCACAGCAACCGGTAACGTGTTCCAATCATTGGCGTGAATGAAGGATGCATTACTTTGGAGTAATAATTGCAAAGCAGCCTGGTGATGTGACTGGCTCCAATACCAGGTTTCGTAGGCCCACTTGGGTAACACTTTGCCCAGTAGAAGTAGGGTAAGTAGACTGGCCTTACGAATTACTCCCCCCTTTAGCGGGGGTTGAATAGGCCACATTTGTGTTGACCCATTAGGAGAGTTTATTTGCCCGTACCCAATTGCCGTGACTGAAAAATGCTTGGATAGATAGGACACTTGCCTGAGTACTCGGGCATCGCGGTGAATGGGAGAAAATGAGATGATAGCAATTTTGGGTGACTTATCCATTGCTTACTAATTTCCAGATACTGGACTGCTACGCCAGTTGATATTCAAAATTTGACGGGCCTGAGCTATTGTAAGAATACGCAATAAAAACAAAACCGGGACAAAGAGGGACATCAGGATCAATTTAAAGACAATTCCCCATATTATTTGGTCAAATTGTAGGTACCCTCCTATGGCAATTAAAACAAAGGCCAAAACAAAAATTGCGCCTCCAGCCATAAAGCGATAAGGAACAGGATATAACTTTTGCGAACGATAAAAAAGAATAACTGGTACAACTGATTGAGATAAAAGTGTCGCCAGGGCTGACCCTTCTTTTCCCAGATAAGGGACTAATATAAAATTAAAAAGAACATTCAAACCTGCGGCTATCACAGTTACTATGCCAACTGAAGTGGTTGCTTTAACTATATTAGGACCTGTAGACGCTATATAATATAGTCCCATCATTACATAACCCAACGCTAATATACCAACTACTGAGCTTGCTCCTAAATACTGCTCTGTTGCAAACACCCAAATGGCTTCTGGAGCGAACAACGCCAGAGCCGTGCTAATTAGGGCAGTAATCCAAATATAGGCCAGAAAAACATTGGCATAAACCTGTTTGGCGTCTGGACGTTTATAAATTGACAGAGCAAATGGCCACCAGGCTTGCTGAAATGCGTTACTCATTATTGCTACAGGAGCAGCAATTACACTGCCTACTTGATATAATCCTACCTCGTGGGTGGAGGTATAGATTTGGATAAAATATCGATCAGAGAAGCTAATTACCCATAGCGCCAGTGAAGCTGGAATAAGTGGTAAAGCATAATGAAACATCTCTTGAAAACGTACCCAATGAAAATGTTTGGGATTAATCCAACCGCCCAATATAATCCCGGATAGTATAGTAGTTCCTCCGAATGCTAGAATTTGAGAGCTAAAAATACCCTCTAATCCCCACCGAAAAACTACTACAAATAAAAAAGTAAACGAGACGATCAAAAGACCATTAGCTAATGCATGAAAAGTGGTTGACCAGGGGCGTCGTTGCATACGCAGCCAATTATTGGCTACAATCCATAAAACGTTTAACGGAAGAGTGAAAGCTGCTAGCTGAAAATATTTACCAGCATCCGCTCGTCCTACAATCACCCTTCCTAGCCAAGAAGCAGAAAGAAAAATAACTGCTGCAAATATTAGAGTTACTCCTAAATGGCAGTAAACCCAAGTGGCTATGGTACATTTGCGATCTCTAAGTTCTTCAGTCTCCCAATACCAGCGATGCGCTGCACTATCCAAACTTAAGGTAGCAAGAGTTGAGGCGACTAATATGGTAGAAGTTACTAAGCTTAAAACGCCATAATCTTCAGGAGTGAAGATGCGGGTATAAATTGGCACCAGAAAGATAGTTAAAAAACGTAAAATAACACCTGATAAACCATAAACAATACTTTCTGAGGCAATTTGTCGTAGATACTTAAGCACGCTTATGATATCCTTATAATGTGCCTTTATTCTTGGTCCTGTTGCTAAGAGTGCGATTCGTTTGCTCGAAACCGACCCTTGGTCGGGGGATGAGCAGGGAGATGTGAAAACGAAATAAACATCTCAATAACTAACTATCCGACGTTGGGTGTAATCCCCAACCCCTGGTGAACAGGGAACAGCGTCATCCCCACGGTAGCGACTGGTCCTCAATCCGTGAAGCGGGATGAAAAGCGGGTCCGCCCGGAGTCCAACCGGGTCATCCCCGCCAGCAAGTGCCTATGGGTAGGAAAACGAACAAGCGTCTGAACCATCGTAAGACGGAACAAGCCAACGTGGACTGGGCTTGCCCAAAATGGGACAGGATAGGGGCTTGGCATATTATTAGATGACCAGGGTTCACCCCCGTTAAACCCGGTGGATAGCTTGACCTTAAGGGCACATCAAACGGATAGCTGGAACGAAGTAACCCCATTTGTGCTCTCAGCTTGCCTGAGTAAGTGCCAACCGGATGCCAGGTGGGGTGGGATTCCCCGAAAAGCCAACGCCCTGGGTAATGCCAGGGATATGCTGACGCGGGGACGGTAGGTTGGAGGGTAAAGATGTGAGTAAGAGTCCATAAGTTATGAGCACGGGGTAACAACCGATGTATAAATGGCAAGCTCCGGTCGAACCCGGCAGCCGGCAAGCTCTCAAAGCGTATTTACCGAGCTTCACCCGAAGTGCTGTTGACAACAGCCAACCTATTGAGGAGCGGTGTGCCTCGAAAGGCGCACGCACCGTTCTGAAGCAGAGACGGGGTGGGCGACCGCCTCGCCGACTGTAACAATTGAGGATAGGATAGTAAATTTTCATCCTTCAATCAACTTCATCACCCGCTCACCCGCCCGACCATCACCAAAGATCGCTGGCGGTGTCCCAGCCGGACGAAATTCCTTTGTTGCCGCTGTAATTCGAGCCTTGTTAGCGCCAACCACTACATTCCACCCTGCCTCAACCGTCTCTACCCATTCTGTCTCAGGTCGCAGGGTCACACAGGGTACACCAAAGAAAAAAGCCTCTTTTTGCATCCCCCCCGAGTCGGTCAGAATCAGGCGGGCATTTTGCTCCAGGACAAGCATATCCAAATAACCAACCGGCTCTATCAACTTAACGTTCAACATTAAACCTTCCACATTCAACCTGCAATCCAATTCGGCTATCTTTTTGCGGGTGCGAGGATGAACAGGAAATACAATTGGCTCGTTGATTTCTTTAAAAGCGGTCAAAATATTGACCAAATTCTCAGGGATATCGGTGTTGTAGGGACGATGGATTGTAGCCAAGAGATAACCTTTTGACGCCAACTTCAAATCTGACAAAATAGTTGAGCGTTGGTTAGCCACCTCGGTGAACTGCAAAACAGCATCATACATCGTGTCGCCTACCCAATGCACTCCGGCAGTAATCCCTTCTTTGGCCAGGTTATCAATCGCCGTTTGAGTGGGGCAGAAGAGCAAATCGGCGCAGTGATCGGTCAGTACCCGGTTATGCTCTTCCGGCATTTCTCGATTAAAAGAGCGCAGCCCCGCTTCCACATGAGCGATGGGAAGCTGCAATTTACACGCCGCCACCGCCCCAGCTAGGGTAGAATTGGTATCTCCATAAACCAAAACCCAATCCGGTTTTTCGGCCCGCAAAATCTCCTCTAAACGAATAAGCATCTGCCCGGTTTGCCAGCCATGCGGGCCTGAGCCAATTTCCAGATTGGCATCGGGTTCAGGAATGCCTAATTCCTCAAAGAAAACTTGTGACATTTTGTAATCATAATGCTGGCCTGTATGCACCAAAATTTCCTGGTAACCGGTTTGGCGCAACATTTTGCTAACCGGAGCAGACTTGATGAATTGAGGACGCGCTCCGACAATGGTGACAATTTTCATAAACCTGTTTCGGCCTCAGTTACAGATTTAACCAGTCCTCGCTGTTTGCGGTAGCGATGACTACAACTTTCACAACTTACTATTTCATCTCCACTCTGAGAGGTGAAAGGCAATTTGATCCCACACTCACACATCCAACCTCGTACTCGGGCCGGATTGCCGTAAACCAGGGCATAAGCCGGAACATCTTTGGTCACTACCGAACCGGCTCCTACAAAACTGTATTCCCCCAATGTTATCCCGCAAACGATAGTGGCATTGGCTCCAATGGAAGCCCCACGCTTGACCAAGGTGGTTTGATATTCACCCCGGCGATTAACGTGGCTGCGTGGGTTAATTACATTGGTGAAAACCATCGAAGGCCCCAAAAACACATCATCCTCGATGATAACGCCGGTGTAGAGGGAAACGTTGTTTTGGATTTTGACATTGTTCCCAACCATCACATCAGTTGCGATAAACACGTTCTGGCCAATATTACACCCCCGCCCCACCCGGACACCTGACATAATATGACAGAAATGCCAAATTTTGGTATCTTGACCAATCTCGCAAGGTTCATCAACGTATGCGCTGGGGTGGACAAAGAAATTTTGATTGCTCATTGAAAAACCTATCCTTGATTGTTATTGAAGCTGTTGATCGGTAACGTTACCGGCTCGCCGTTCATTACCAATGATCGCTGCGCCGCCTGGAGCACTTCAAGCACGTGTAAGCCGCTACGACCATCCGTTAAAGGGGAATGACGGGTGTTTAAGGCTTCTAAAAAGGCGCGGCATTCTAAACGCAGCGGTTCATCCTGACTAAAGGCCACTTCCTCGCCCTGACCTTTCACCGGAACCGGCTGTCCTTCTTGCACTTCTACTCGTTGATCGTACAGGATCAGTTTCTTGGCTACGTCATCAAAACTTGCCATTTTACGAGAGCCGATGACGACCAAACGTTGTTCTTTAAAAGGATGTAACCAGGAAACGTGGATATGAGCGCGGACGCCGTTATCAAACAGTAAGTTAGTCACGGTAACATCGGCAATGTTAGGTTGAATATAACTGCCGCCGCAAGCGATTACTTGAAACGGCATAGCGCCCATTAATCGCAGAATAATCGCCACATCATGAGGAGCAAAACTCCACAAGATATTCTCTTCACGGCGCACTTTGCCTAAACTGAGGCGATTGGAGTAAATATAGTGAACCTTGCCCAGCGCGCCGGTCCGCACCAGCGCCAGCAGTTGCGCCACTGCCGGGTGATACTCCAGCACGTGTCCAACCATTAGAATACGTCCTCGTTCTTCGGCCAGCTTGACCAGGTGGGCGCCCTGTTCATAAGTTAGAGCGAGGGGTTTTTCAACCATCACATCTTTGCCGGCTTCCAGCGCCCGTTGGGTTAATTGGTAATGGGTTTCTGCGGGGGTAGCAATTACAACTGCGGGGATATCTGTCTTAAGGGCCTGGTCAATTTCGGCTATGATAGGAATGTGGGGCGCTAAAGCTGCGGCTGTCGCCCGTCCGCTCTCTGTTGCCTCGCATACCATGGCCAGGGCGTTGAGTTCTTTAAAGTTACGAACGAGATTCTTTCCCCAGTAACCGCAACCGACGACAACTACTTCCTGACTCATTCCAAAGTCTCCTTAAAACCGGTGGATGAGGATAAGGTCGTTCCCGGCCAATCCAGCCTTGTTTGCAACCCCTCGATCTTAAAAACCGGATAAGCCGGGTCAACCGGACGTTTCACCTTGATGTGCGCTTCCAGACAGGTTAGATAAATAATTTCCGCCAAATCCCCGTCTCCCTCGATACAAACGGTATCATATCCGGCTTGTTGGACTTCCTGTAACAGCCTTTTGGAACTCTCTCGTGTTTCCCGGTACCAATGCAGCGAGGCTTGCATGAAAGAGGTGGTTAAATGTGCCTTTTCGGCCAAGCCTTTGGGGGTAAGCAGATAACGCAGCCGGCGACGCTGCATTTGGGTTACTTTAATATAGCCTTTGTTAATCAACCGCTTGAGATACCAATTGACACTCCCCACCGCCACCCCTAGCTGGATAGCCAGATCGGCCTGGGTGGTATCGGGGTTTTCTTCAATGTGGTTCAGTATTTCCAGATCGTAATTTTTTGACGATTTCACCATGTTGCAGAAATTATAATTCAAAAATTGAATTTCAATAGTTGAATTATAAATGATAAAAACAAAAAAACAAATATGACCAAAGGGCTATTAAGGGGAAGGAGAGTGGGAAGATGAAGTGTAGCTATAGCATACAACAGCTACATCGCCAAAGCATAGTGGCAAAAGTCACTAATTCGGCGGGGCCTAAAGTCCTGTTTTGCTTTCCCTAAAGTCACATGAGGTATAGTTGAAGGAGAAAGGCTGAAAGATGGGTAGGTCGGTTGCTGGCTGATCTTGGAGCTTGCCCGATGAAAAACTAGAGCTTGTAACTTTCGACAAGCTGTTTTAAGCCAGCCTCAAGCGTCACTTGAGCCTGCCAGCCGAGCAGCCGGGCCGCCTGGCTTGAATCCGCATACGAGTGTAGAACATCGCCGCTGCGGCCGGGAGCATAAAGAGGCGTGACCTCGCACTCGAAAATACCGCGCAGGGTTTCAAATAAATGCTGCACCGTAACCTGGCGGCCCGTGCCGATATTGAAAGTTCCCCCAGCGACCTGAGGTGTATTCCCTGCTAGGATGTTGGCCTGTACCACATCCTGTACAAACACAAAATCGCGGGTTTGCTGGCCATCGCCAAAGATAGTGGGGGCTATGCCTGCCGCCAGTTTATCCACAAAAATAGAAATCACCCCGGAATAGGCTGAGGAAGGGTCCTGCCGTGGCCCAAAAACATTAAAATAACGCAGAACAACTGTCTCCAGCCCAAAAGACTCGCAATAAACCCGGCAGTAATACTCGGCGGCCAGCTTGCTGATGGCGTAAGGGGATTTGGGCTGGGGCAGCATTATCTCAATCTTGGGCAGAGTTGGTTCGTCGCCATAAACAGCGCAGGTAGAACTCAACACGACGCGGCGCGTGTCCGCCGCTTGAGCGGCTTGGAGCAAATTCAGCGTCCCTACCGTATTGACCAGCTCCGTCTGCACCGGCTCGGCCATAGACTGGGGCACCGAAGCGATAGCGGCCAGATGATATACCACCTCCACCTCCTCGGCAGCCCGCCGGACGGTGGCCGCATCAACCACGCTACCCTCGATAAACTCGATTTGGTCTATCACCCCGGCCAGATTTTCTAGCTTCCCGGTAGATAGGTCATCCAGCACCCGCACCCGTTCACCCTGCGCCAGCAGCGCCTCAACCAGATGCGAGCCGATAAACCCGGCCCCTCCCGTAACCAAAACAGTTGTCATGGAGTTGACCCCTTAAGCTCATTATTATCATTGCTTTTCTTTTCCGGCCACAGTATCAGCTCCAGGAAAAGGGGCAGCCCTGCCTCCCGGCCAAATCGCTCGACCACACTGTAAAGCTGCCCACCTCGCCCTTTGACCTCTGGAATGAACCACACCTGAACCGGTGACAGCCAGAAGGTGAATATCGCGGCTATCCCCATTAATCCGCCGGCCAGGCCGTACAAAAGCAGAGCGGGATCGCGTAAGACCACAACCGTCACATTGGAATTGCGGGTCAGTTTTAGCGTCAACCCATTCACTTCAAAGGGTTGATCAGCCCGAGCTTCGACCTTCTCGGCCGGGGCTGACTCTGAGCCGCGCCGGACCTGCACTTCAAAAAATTGTGGGTCGGTGGCATGGGGCACAATTTGAAAGGCCAGCCCCGTAGCTGGTATTAGAAAGTAGACCGGCGTATTGTCCGCGCCCAGCGACAGGTGCAGCCGCTCTGCCGGAAAAAGATTCTCCTGAGAAGGAATCAAGCGCAGCAGGGCGCCGGCCTCATTACGCGCTTCGACAGTGATAACAGGGTCCATCGCCCGCGGCCAGATCAGCGCGTTATCAAAAAATGTGGGCAGGTAAAGCCGCCAATCGAGCTGAACAGGTTCGCCGTTTCCTCCACTTGAGTAGCCTACCTGGCTGATGTGTTGAGCGGAGAAAGTCTGTCTCAATTCAAATTCACCGGGAAACAAGCGGCTGGTTTGGGGTTCAAAGGGGCGCAAGGTCAGGGTGTCAAGCTGCAAAAATGTGTGGCTGAGACTCACGGCGGCGATGAGGATAAGCAGCGCCACATAAAAAACAAGCGGTCCTAGCCAGGCCCAGCGCCGCAGCACCGCTCCCAGGAGTTTGGTCTCGGTTTCCAGAGGGGGATAGAGATAAAACCTCTGAGCGGTCAAGGCCGCTCTTAATTGGTCCAAAAAAGCATCGGGCGCTTCGGGTAAACGGCTCGATTGTTCAGCCCGCCGGGCCAGGGGATGCTGCCAGCCCAGGCTGGGCATCTCCGGCTGTAGGCGTCGCCACGAGCCGGGGCCGTAATCGGCCAGGGCGATCAGGCTGTTCAGCAGCAACAGGCCCAGCGGCAGCCAGAACCACAGCGAGTCGAACAGGCGGGCCAGGCCCAGGGCATAAAGCAATTCCCCCCAGGGCTGGACAGGCAGCGCCAGGTTGGCAATCCAGGCTTCGCGGGCGGTATCGGAGGGAAGAAGGCCGGTTTGCTGGGGAATAATCAGGCCCAGGCCCAGCACTCCTAACCAAATTGCCAGCAGCCAGCCCGTAGTTTGGGGGCGGCGTAGCGTGTACCAGGCGGAGGTGAGAAATCGGGCGAGTTGAGCTTGTAGCTTGAGTAAAGGCGTTCTGGAGGTGGGAATGAGCAATCTAGACCCTCATTTATTTAAGACTCAGTAGATCCAAATTTGAGGAGCCAGCACGCCCACGTGTGGCTTCGTTTGGCACGTAGGCGTGCCCGCTTTGCGTCCTCGAAAATTGGATCCACTGAGACTACATTCCTGGGTATCCGACGTTGTGGATCTTTCGGTATTCTAGCATGCCGATAATTATCACCCAAATGAACAGGGCAATATCCTGCAAGACAACAGGAATTAAAGTATGGTACAATGGTTTCACTTGGTAAGTTGCCTTATTTGGAAAGAAAGGATCATGCCAATTAAGGAATGGACTAAAATCTGGCATAACCCCCAGCTTGAGGTGGGGCTTTTGCAGGCTTTCTACATTCAGCACACCTATCCCCGCCACAGCCATGATTATTATGTTATCTGTCTCATTGAGCGAGGCCGCCAATCTTTTACCCACCAGGGCGCTAAACATTTCACCCCACCGGGGGGCGTGATTTTGATAAATCCGGGCGCAGTTCACACCGGAGAAGCAGCCGATGCGCACGGTTTCGAGATGCGTTCTCTGTACCCCACTGCGGCCCATATGCAAACGGCGGCCCTTGAGTTGACCGGCCGCCATCAAGCCCTGCCCTTTTTCACCGAGGTTCGAGTTGACCAGCGCGAGACAATGGAGAGTATTTTAGTCCTGCATACTGCCCTGGCTCAAGGCGCGAGTCGGCTGGAATGTGAGTCACGTTTTACCTGGACCCTGGCCCAACTGATTAAACAGTACGCCCATATCCGCTTTACCGAACAACGACTGGGTCAAGAGCAAAGGGCCATCCGGCGGGCGCGCGACTATATTGACGAATGTTTTGCCCAGGGTATCAGCCTGACCCAACTGGCTGAACACGTCTCGCTTAGCCCTTACTATCTGCTGCGGGCTTTTCGGGCCGAAGTGGGCATGCCGCCCTATACCTACCTGGAAAGTGTGCGGATTCGCCACGCCCAACGGCTCATCGAGGCCGGCCTGCCCCTGGCCCAGGTGGCGGCTGAGGTCGGATTTAGCAGTCAAAGCCACTTGACCCGCCGCTTCAAGCAGATTATTGGGGTGACTCCAGGCCAATACGCTCAACAGCTTAGATAAGCTAACCAGCCCGAAAGTCCTTTGCCGGCGATGACCGGAGACCGGGGACCGATGACCGGGTATTTGTCATCGGTCCCCGGTCTCCCGTCCCCGGTCCCCGGTCGTATTTTCTAAGGAGACGTTACCGTGTCTATCCCTCTCTTTTCTTTACTGTCTTACGTGCTTATTTCAACCTTTACCCCCGGCCCCAGCAACATCTCCACCGCTTCCACCGGCGTTCTGCACGGCTACAGACAGACGCTGAACTATCAAACGGGGCTGGCGGTGGGTGTTTTTCTGATGATGCTGCTCAGCGGGTGGCTTTCTACCATCCTTCTAAACATTTTTCCTGCCCTTGAACCCACGCTTCGTTTTATCGGTGCGGGCTATATTCTGTACCTGGCGGTGGGGATACTCAAGGCAAGCTATACTTTTACCGAAAAAGAGGCAAAGCCGCTGGGCTTTGGACACGGCCTGCTGCTGCAACTGTTGAACCCCAAACTGATGGTTTACGCCTTTACCCTGTTTACTGCTTTTCTAGCGCCCATTACCGATAACGCGGCTCTCTTAGCCCTGGCCGCGTTCTTGCTGGCGGCAACTTCGTTTTGCGCCACCTCGGTCTGGGCGTTGTTTGGCACAGCCATTAAGTTGTATCTGCATCATCCCCGCCTGACCACCACTGTCAATGTCATCCTCTCTCTCTTTTTAGTTTATACCGCTGTCGCGCTTACAGGGATTTTATTACCGCCCTACTCAGGATGATTTTCGGCTTAAAACATCGCATCCTGAGTAGCCTTGAACGGAGTGAAAGGCGTATCGAAGCTGCGTCCTGAGCTTGTCGAAGGGGGTGCGATTTAGAAAACTCCACCACTGAGGCGCCAAGCCGGGGCAACAAAAAAGCCACCCGTCGGACTTGAACCGACAACCTGCTCTTTACGAAAGAGCTGCTCTGCCAATTGAGCTAGGGTGGCAAAAGGGGCCAAACACGATTGGGTTAATGAGTGAGCAAAATCACGTGGGAATTGATTATATCACGCCTGTTTAAACTGTCAAAAATAATAACTTACGGGAGAAATTCACAACCAGGCCAAGATGCTGCCTGAATTTTGTGTGATTCCGCCTCCATAAGTTATAATATCAGTCCGTGTACCCAACACGGAAACTTCCAAATTTTATTGATGGCGCTAATCAACCGTCCCCAAGAGGGTCCCTCTTGGGGACTTTATTTTTTAGTGTTGGCCCTGTTCCAGGGGGGCAGGGCTTAGCCTGAGGAGGAGGCTAATAATGACCAAATATATTTTCTGTACCGGCGGGGTGGTATCTTCTCTGGGCAAAGGGGTGGCAGCCGCTTCGATTGGCCGGCTTCTAAAAAGTCGGGGGCTGTCTGTGACCGTGCAAAAGCTGGACCCTTATCTCAATGTTGACCCCGGCACAATGAGTCCCTACGAGCACGGCGAAGTGTTTGTGCTGGAAGACGGGGCCGAAACCGACCTGGATTTGGGGGCTTACGAGCGTTTTATTGACGAAAATTTGTCTCGTGCCAGCAACCTGACCAGCGGCCAGGTGTACCAACAGGTGATCAACCGCGAGCGGCGCGGCGATTACCTGGGCAAAACTATCCAGGTCATCCCCCATGTCACCAACCAGATCAAGGCCAGTATCACCCATGTGGCCCGCGAAACCGGGGCTGATATTGTTATTGTTGAGGTGGGCGGCACCGTAGGCGATATCGAGAGCCTGCCTTTTTTAGAGGCCATCCGCCAGATGCGCAAAGACGCGGGACGCGACAACACCTTTTATATCCACGTGACCTTGCTGCCCCACCTGAACGCCACCAACGAGCTAAAAACCAAGCCCACCCAGCACAGCGTGCGCGAACTGCGCGGCATCGGCATCCAGCCCGATATGATTGTCTGCCGGGCCGACTTGCCCGTGCCGGATGATCTGCGGGAAAAGATTGCCCTCTTCTGCGATGTGGAAAAACAAGCCGTCGTCCCCTTGACCACCGTCGAGACCATTTACGAAGTCCCCTTGATTTTGGAGAAGACCGGGGTAGCCGACTTTATCTGCGAGCGGCTCCATCTGGCCTGCGCCCCGGCCGACCTGGCCGAATGGCGCAAGATGGTCGAGCACATCAAAAAGCCCAAACCGCCGGTGACCATCGGGATTGTGGGCAAATATATTGACCTGGAAGATGCCTACATCAGCGTCTACGAAGCCCTAAAGCATGCCGCCACCGCCCAGGACTGCGAGGTTAAAATCGAGTGGATCGCCTCGGAAGACCTGGAGAAGGGGCGCGGCCTCGACCGGTTGGAGGGGGTGAATGGGATTGTGGTGCCCGGCGGTTTTGGCGAGCGCGGCATCGAAGGCAAAATCATTGCCGCTAAATTCGCGCGGGTGCGGGGCGTGCCTTACCTGGGACTGTGCCTGGGTATGCAGGTCATGGTCATCGAACTGGCCCGTGACGTGTACGAAAGCGACGCCCCCAACTCGACCGAGTTTAACCCGACCACCCCCTACCCGGTGATTGACCTCATGCCCGATCAGCGCGATATTGCCGATCTGGGCGGGACCATGCGCCTGGGCAGTTATCCCTGCCGCCTGTTGGCCGGAACGGCGGCGGCTCAGGCGTATCAGGCGGAAATGGTCACCGAGCGCCACCGCCACCGCTTTGAGTTTAACAACGAATACCGCGAGGTTTTGGGCCAGGCTGGCCTGGTTTTAAGCGGCCTTTCGCCCGATGGCCGGCTGGTCGAGATTTCCGAGATCAAAGACCATCCCTTTATGTTGGGCAGCCAATTCCACCCCGAATTCAAAAGCCGCCCCACCCGGCCCCATCCCCTCTTTACCGCCCTGATCAAAACCGCCCGCCAGCACGCCGGCCTGGTCGAAGCGGTGGATGCGCCCTGCAACGTGGTTCCGGCTTCTGGATGATTTCACCCCTGGTAGTGAGCTTGTCTCGACCCGATCAGGATCCTACTTTTATGGCAAGTTTTCGATCGTATCCGCTTCGGGCTGCGGATAACGCGGCAGGAAATTGCGAATGAACAATCCGACCCAGGGTGGGGGCCAGTGGCGAGATCAGTCCTCAGCTCACCGCTTTCTTCACCAGCGCGCTGATCCTTGCCTCTTCGGTGGCAGACAGCTTTTATCTCCTGCAAGATTTGTGAACCAGCGTCCAGGAGATGCTTCGCCCTATTATGACCGAAATGAAGCGGACTGAACAGGGAGTGAGGGAAAAATTAAGCTAAACCTGAGGGTAGGGATAAAAAAGAAGCACCCTACTGTCAAACTCAGCCCTGCGCCTCCGCAGCCGGTTGTAGCGCCGGCAGCTTGGCCAGAACGTAAGCAGCCACCAAAGCCGCTTCGTGGGGGTAGCAGCCGACAAAATAGGTGGCATACGCCTCCCCTTTGCGCTGGATGCCTATGCCATCAGTGAAGGCCTGCAGCCCGGTCAATTTTCGATCCATGCGAATAAAGGTAAAGCTGTCGCTGGGAAAGACCAGGCGCTGGTTGGTGCAAAACAAGTTGCCCTGATCCTGCCAGGCCATGCCCTCCCTGGGGACGGGTTGGAGCGGCTGATAATGGCCACCCTCCGGCAGAGGTTGGCCGTGCCCCCGGCGCAGCCCATTGACCTGGAGATGGCAGACTTCGTTAAGCTGCTCCAGAATCACTTGGGCCAGCACCGTTCTGACCGGGCGTAATAAGTCCAGGGAGCCGGCAGCAATGGCCGCCAACTGCGGGTCAGTATAAACATTCCCCAGGGTAATTTTCAAAGCGTCAGGCGGCAGGGTTATATCTTTAAGCGACCGCCGGGCCAGGGTATAATCGCCTTCGCCAAAATCGGCCACGGCAAAGTTTCCCTTTTTGAACAGCCCCAGCAGCGAGCGCTCTTTCAAGGTTAACCCGCACTGCGCGCAGCGATAGGTTGCCCCACCCTCTGCCCGCCCTACGCTGCCCTGGGTACAGAGAGGACATTCTTTGTATAAAGTGTCTTGGGCCATTGGTATCACTCCATTAAAAATAAGTGTCACGTGTCAGGTGTCACGTGTCAGGTGTCACGTGTCAGGTGTCACGTCTAGATTTTCATGAGAGGTGGGGCCACAGGTTCGTGAGCACGCCTCCAAAAGTAGACCGCCGGCGACTGAGAACGCTTCATCTCCCCTTGAGGGATCACTGACCGCCGGAAAAATCTTGTGCGACTCTGCGACCTTGCGACCTTGAACCTCAAACGGGGCTAACATACGCAATCGCTTGCGGCCCGTCGGGGATGGCGCAGAGGCGGGTACGCAGGCCGTACCTGTCCTGCAAACAGGCCACCGTCCGCTCGATGCTGCGGCAGGGGGTAAAGAGCGCCCCGCTGATTTGGGCGTCGGTCAGCCCGTCGCTGTAGACATGCACCTCGGCCCGCAGTTGGATCATGGCCTGAATCTGCACCTGCCACTGATCCTGCTGGCTAAAGCCGGGCCGGGCCAGCATGTCCAGCACACCCTGGGGCGAACCGGCCTCGGCTAGTAACTGGGCGTACAAGCCGTGATTGGGCAGGCCATCGGCGCAGGCAGCGGCCACAATAATCGCGCCGCCATCGCGCACAATCTGGTTGGCCGCACTCATACCCTTGACCGCCTGGTAAAGATTCTGATCGAGCGGGTAGCCGCTGTTGGTGGTAATTACAATATCATACGGGTCGGCCACCTTGACCATGGCCTGCTCCCGCACAAAGGCGCAGCCGGCCGCATGGGCCGCCAGCATCTCACCGGCAAACACGCCGGTAATTTCGCGGCGGTTGTTGAGGGTCACATTGAGCAAAAAGGTGGGGTTGGTCCGCAGGGCCACTTCGCGCATCTCTTCCCAGATGGGGTTGCCGGTGGTGATGCCCCAGGTAGCCTGGGGATGGGCAATCATCTCGCGCCCGTGGTTGGTCAGCACGCTTTCGGCCCCGGCCAGGGCCGGCAGGACGCCTTTGGGGCCGCCGCTAAAGCCGGCGAAAAAGTGCGGTTCGATAAAGCCAGTCAAAATCCGCACATCCGCTTCCATAAAATGGCGGTTGATCCGCACCGGGTAGCCAAACGAGGTGTGGCCCAGCGAAACCAGGATGGAGTCGTCGTAAGCATCGTGCTGGAGGCAGCGGTAATTATCCACAATCGCCTCGCCCAGCATGGTTCGCAGCTCCGCTTCGGTCTGCTGGCGATGGGTGCCCAGGGCATTGAGCAGGGTAATATCCTGCCGGGCGATGCCGGCCTCGGCCAGTTCGGTCAGGAGGACGGGCAAAATGCGGTCGTTGGGGGTAGCGCGGGTGATGTCGCTGTGGGCAATGACCACCTTATCACCCGGTTTGACTTTCGCCGCCAGCGGGGCGGAACCTACCGGCTGGCGCAAGGCCGCGCGTAGAGCAGCCGCCTCGTCGGGCAGACCCGGCACAAAACGGGCGGAAACAATGTCGGCGGTAGCGGGCAGTTCAACCGTCAGGCCGGTTTGACCATAAGCCAGATCAACTCGCATGGCTTTCCTCCTAAAAATAGGTAAAGCCATTATAGTCCAAAAACCGGCGGGTCACAATCTCATGTCATTTCGAGCGACGAAGGAGCGAGAAATCTTCTCAACACTCCGCTTGCCAGACGAGCCAGTAGGGATTTCTCCCTTCGGTCGAAATGACCTGCTCAGGTCCACCGTGTAATTCCTGTCAATAAAACTTGCCGGATTTCTAAACTATTTCCCTTCTTCCTCAGGATCCAACAGCGTCGCTGCCCTTGACATACTTATCAAAAAACTGAATGGACCGTTCCATCGCTGTTTCAAAGCTGTTGGAGATGTTGTGATTGTCATTCTCGTATAGATAAAGTTCAACCGGCTGGCCGGCGGCTTCCATTTCAGCCTGCAATGTTTCCGAAAATTCGACCGGAACCGAGTCATCCGCCGTGCCGTGATGCAGTTGAATGGGTCCAGACAGGTCGCTCAGGTAAGAGTTGGGCGAGATAGAGGCCCAAAACTCCGGGTTTTCTTCCGGCGAGCCGTAGGTTTCAACCAACTCCTGCCGCCAACGCCGGCGTGGATTGGTGGGGTCGGGGGTGGGTGTGGCCTCACTACTGCTTTCACTGCGGCGACGCCAGCGCTCCAGCATATCAGGATACGAGGCAACCACCCCGGCCCAAATGACCCCGGCCTTAATCTCGGAAGTCGTAACCATGGCCCGCAGCGTAATCTGCCCGCCCATCGAATGGCCCCACATGCCAATCCGGTTGGGGTCCGTTTCCGGCAAAGTTTTGACCGCCGCCACCGCGTTTAAGACATCAATGGTATAGGCCGGCGAGCCGTAGCCGCCGGTTGCCTCGCCTTCGGAGTTGCCGTGCCCCCGATAATCGGAGCGAAAGACAATGTAGCCGTTGCGGGCGAAGGCGTCCACATAGGCCACGTAACGCTCGGTGGTGCGGTACTGGGCTGGGGGAATGTAGCCATGATTGAAAATGACCACCGGCCAACCGCTGGCCGGTTTTTCACCCTGGGGAATGGTCAGCAAAGCGTAGATTTTGTTCCCTTCGGACAGGTAGGAAACCAGATAGCGATCATAATTGACCCCCGCTTCCAGCGTTTCTTCAATAGTGATCTCGCTGCCTGGATAATCCTGCTGGCGCATAAATTGGATCATCAAGGGGTGAGTGGGCGTGGGGGTTGGCGTTGGGGTAGATGTTACGGTGGGGCTGGGGGTGTTAGTGGGGGTCGGGGTCTGGGTGGTGGTTGGGGTTGTGGTGGCGGTGTTGGTTGGCCGGGGCGTGGGAGTGCTGGAACTGGTCGCCACGACCAAAACGACTTCCACTGCTTGAGTTGCCTCGAGCGGGGAAGTAGGCGTTGCCTCAACGACGGGCCTACCGCCGCACGCCGCTAGAATGAGCAGGACCAAACTAAAGGCCAATCCTGGTCCGAGTGGGTAAAGCGTTGCGATTACTTTTGAGCTAAATTTTTTCATTGTTTATTATTTACGAAGAAGGGTCGGACAGTTCTAATGGGACAACAACATGGAGTATGAAAATTTTGCTGGCGGCGACCGGAGACCGGGGGCCGAAGACCGGGTATTTGTCATCTGTCTTCAGTCTTCGGTCCCCGATCAATTTCAAAGGGGACCGCTAAACCTGCCTCAGATGGGTTTCAAACCAGGCCAGCATATCGTTCCAGGCTTGAGTGGCCTGGGTTTCGTTGTAGCGCTCGCCGGTATCGTTGTGGAAGGCATGATTGACCCCCGGATAAATTTTGATTTCGTGGGTGATATTGGCTTCAACCAATGCCTGCTGTAGAGGTTCTATGCCGGCATTGATGCGTTCATCCTGTTCGGCGTAAACACCCAGCACCGCTGCTTTAATGTTGGGGACCTGCTCCAGTTCGGGGGCCGGCCCGTAAAAGGGCACAGCGGCTTTGAGGTCGGGGAGGGCGGTGGCGCAGCGCCAGGTGATGCCGCCGCCAAAACAGAAACCGGTCATGCCGATGCGCTGGCCGTCTACTCCCTCCAATCCTTGGAGATGGGTAAAGGCGGTTGTAAAATCGCCTACGTGCCGTTCAGGACCGGCATCGGTTAGCAGACCGGGAACCTCATCTCGGTCCAGGCTGGCCGTGCCGCCTTCGCGGGAGAGCAGGTCAAGCGCCAGGGCCACATAGCCCGCTTTGGCAAAGCGACGGGCCACATCCCGGATGTGCGGGGTCAAGCCCCGATTCTCATGACAGACAAGAATGGCTGCATAGGTTCCAGCAGCGGCAGGCCGGGCCAGATAACCGCTGATTTGAGCGCCCTGGCTTTCCAGGGTAATATCGCTGGCGTTAACCGCCGGGTCGCCTTCGGGAACGGAGAGCGGGCTTTTAGCGTCCGGTACTGCTTCCCCTTGCGCGCTGCCGGCTGCCGGCTCTGAGGTAGCAGCGGGGGCAGCCGGAGCGGTGGTGGCCGTTGGTTCCGGCGGCGGAACCGGCTCGGTCGGGTCGGGTACCTCGGCGGGCGCGCAGCCCAGGGCGCTCATGGTAGCGGCGGCGGCGGCCATACTGCCGGTGATAAAGACCAGCCGCCGGATAAAAGCCCGGCGGCTTAGCAACCCCTCCCGGTAATCATCATAGAACTCTTCAACAAAATACTTTTGAAAGGTGTTGAGCGTTTTCATAATCCCCCCTTTGGTAGATTGGATGCGTCCAAACTGCGTTGGAAACACCAAAGCAAGCTTTGGACTCCTTCTCCAACTGCGTTGGAAACACCAAAGCAAGCTTTGGACTCCTTCTCCAACTGAAATTGAACACATCTTTTCTATTTTTATGAAATAGACGGTTATGCCGGTAATGGTAAGCTACAAGCTTAAAAATTCCTTAAAAGGAGCCTGAGAAAAGGCTGAGAGTTCAAACTCAGCGCCACGACAAAACCCGCTCATCTACCCCATTGTATTGCAGTGGAATCCCGGCCAGAGTTCCGGCGGGAAACAGCAGCCGCTGGTTGCTGCCACAGCCAGTATCGGGGCCGGCGCAGACCGCATCCATTACCCAGATTTCCCACTGGCCGGTCCGGTCGGTCAAAAAGGCAATTTGCGAGCCGTCGGGCGACCAGGCGGGGGAGGCATTATTGTAAGAACGTGGCATTTGGCCGTTGAGTTCCTGCTGCACCCAGGTCAAATACGAGGACTCGGTCAGCCGGACACGCCCACCGGCGCACTCTGCTGCCGGGCTGGCGCACCAGGCGTTCAGAACGTGGATTTCCCAGTGGTCATCCTGGCGGTAGGTAACGGCAATCTTGCTGCCATCGGGGGAGAAAACGGGCGAACGGTCCTGTGTATCGGTGGTCAGCAGCGCGCTTTTGCCCTGGCTCAAATCCAGGCTGACCAGCCCCCAGCCGCCATCGTAAACCAGCCGGGCCGGGTTGGCCGGGTCCCAGGTGGGGGAGATAGAATCAGTGTCGTAATTCAAGTCTTCAAACTGCCCGGAAGCGACGTTGACCCGCCGCAAGCCCCAATACGGATCAGGCAAGAGGGTGTAACAATACACCACGTCATCTTTGCCTTCAACCTTCACCGTTATATCGGTAGCGCCGCGCGGGGGCCGCTGACCGCTGCATTTGCGGGTGGTGGTCAAATGTTCGCCGTAGGTCATGGTCAAAATTACTTGCGTGCCATCGGGCGACCAGGTGGGAGATTTTGGCTGGTGGACCCCTTCCATCACCCGCCGCTCACCGCTGCCGTCAACATTAATCAGCCACAAACTGCCCAAAGCGCCGATTTGGGGATTGTCCCAGCGAGTAAAGGCGACCCACTGCCCATCGGGGGAGAGGGCTGGGTCCAGGCCAGTGGTCAGATAACGCAGGTTGCTACCATCTTGATTGATAGCGTAGATGGGGCCGCCACTGGCTGTCTGAAAGACGATGATGCCAACCGCAGGAAGGGGCTGGAAGGCAGGCGAGATAGTTTGGGGTGCGGCGGGGAAAATATAGGCCGCCACTGCCGCCTCGTTCACAGTGACCAGCGCAGCATCGCCGCTGACCCAACCGGGGCTGCCAAATCTCGAAACCACTTGCCACCAGCCGGTCTCGGCGTTGTAGCCGATAATGCCGACCGTTGTTCCCTGAGTCAAAGTGTCGAAAGGTGGATAGTGGACAGCCGGGCCGCTGCGAATATGAAGCGCCGGAGCGAGGACCGTTAACTGCGGTGAACTGCCATCCTGGGCGGCGGCCTGGGGCACAAAGATTGTGCCAGCCAGGAGAAGCAGCAGGGCCAGCGCCACTATTGGCTGAAGTGGGTGAAAAGCTTTACGCATCATTGTTACCTCGTATTTACCACCTTCGGGATAAGGAATAGCTCACGGATTTACACAGATTCACACGGATTTGATTTAAAAAATTTGTGGCTACCCATTTATGTCATTTGGGTGTGTTTAATTTGAGTTGGAAATGGAGTCCAAAGCTTGCTTTGGCTTCCCCAAACCAAGGTTTGGACTCCACTTCCTGCCACCGTCAACTCATTTTGGTCACACCCATGTCATTTCGAGCGACGTTGGGAGCGAGAAATCCTCCAAACCCATGTTTGCAAACGACGATCTCAAGGATTTCTCGGCTTTCAGCCTCGAAATGACGTAAGAGGACTGATATTTATCGAGGCGGTGGGCCAAAAGGACCCCGGAAGCCGCCGGGGCCGTTATCCTCATTCAGAAATGAGGAGACCTCGCCCACAACCTCGTCGCCGGATTGTAATTCGGCGGACTGCACCACCGTCCACTCTCCTTGCGACGTGCCCGGCGTCACCGTCACCCGGCGTTCCTGCCCGTCGCGCATCACCACAACCGTAGTTTCACCCTCAAACTCAACCAGTGAGTTGCTGGGCACCAGCCAGGTGTTCTCGGCGCTGTCGCCCTGTGTCGTCGCTACCGCGGTCATACCGGGCAGCACGCCGTCTTCTGATTTTAAATCTTTCAGTTGAATCGTGACCTCGTAATTGACTACTCCGCTATCGGCGGCGCTGGTGGGCGCAATCCGGCTGACTTCACCGCTGAAGGTCCGGTCGGGTAGGGCGTCTACCTTGAGACTGACCGGCTGGCCCAATTTGACCTTGCTGATGTCCACTTCGGCCACGTAGACCGGTAGTTCCAGCTTGGTCAGGTCGGCCAGGGTGATAGCCGAAAGGCCGCTGGTGGCCTGCTGGCCCACTTCGACGCCTACCGAGAGAATCGAGCCAGCGGTTGGGGCGCGCAGATAAGCCTGCGCCAGATTGGCTTGCGCTTCGTCCAGATCGAGCTGGCTCTGGGCAATGGCTAACTCGGCGGCTTCGAGTTCGGCCTGGCTGGGGCCTTCGAGCAGTGCGGCCAGGCTGGCCTCGGCCTCCATTACCTGCGCTTCTGCGGAGTCTATCTCCGCCCGGGTGGCCTTAAGCGCCTCCAGTTGAACCTGGGCATCTTTGATGCTCTTCAAAGCGGTTTGGATGTCGGCGGCTGAGGCCGGTTCGCTGGCAATATCAAAGGCGGCTTTGGCTGTGTCGTAGTCAATGGTGGCGGTTTGCAAATCCATCGCCTGCTGAGTTTGACCGGCATCGCCGCGATAGGCAATTTTGTTGTAAGCTTCTTGGGCCTGCTGCAAGGTCAGATAAGCTTTGTGCAGTTCCGCGCCCATCTGGGTCAACTCGGCTTCGCTGTAGCCGCTTACTAACTCTTGATAACTTTCCTGGGCGGCAGCGAGCGCAATCTGGGCGGCTTCCAGTTCGGTGGGGGTGGGGCCGGCTCGCAGTTCGGCCAGGGCTTGTTTGCTGGCGGCCAAGTTTGCCTGGGCAGCAGCGATGTCGGCCTCTGAGGCCGGTTCCTGGAGTTGGGCCAATTGATTCTGGCTCACCGCCAGGCTCAATTTGGCCCGTTCCACCGCTCGTTCCAGCGTGGTCGCATCCAGTACCACCAGAATATCCCCCTGTTTGACTGTGTCGCCCGGTTTAACCGTCACTTCCTTGACCACGCCTTCCGCTTGAAGCACGGCCACCTGCTGGCTGGACAGAGCGATGTTGCCGGCGGCGCTGACCTGATTGATGTCGGTCGCCGGGCGGATGGCTACGGTTTGTTTGGCCGCCTCAGGCTGGTTGCCCTGGGCCTGCGCCCGGCTGCCGCTTCTACCGCTCAACGCGGTCAAAGAATCCCGAAAAAAGAAGGCCGCTCCGCCCATTATGAGCAGGATAATCAAAGAAATCCAGAGTTTCTTGCTTTTCATCTATATCTCCTATTCAGAGCGCAGGGCTTCGATGGGGTCGAGGCGGGTGGCGCGCAGGGCCGGGTAAATGCCAAAAATCAGGCCGCTGAGCAGGCTAAAGCCCAGGGCCAGCATCAGGGCATCGGGTTGAATCAGAACGGTAAAAGTAAAGCTGGGAATCTGGGCAAAGAGGGCGGCCAGACCAAAGGCCAGGCCCACCCCAATCAGCCCGCCCAGAAAGCACAGTACCAGCGCTTCGACCAGAAATTGCAGCAGGATGTCGTGATCGTGCGCGCCGATGGCTTTGCGTAGCCCGATTTCGCGGGTGCGCTCGGTAACGGACACCAGCATAATGTTCATAATCCCAATCCCGCCGACAATCAAACTAACGGCCCCAATTGCCCCCAGAAAAACGGTCAGCGTTTGAGCAATGTCAGAGGCGGTTTCTAGCAGTGAGGCCTGGTTGAAGATGTTAAAATCGTTGTCCACATTAGCTTTTAAGTTGTGGCGCAGGCGCAGGGTCGTTTCGATTTGCCGCTGGGCCGCGTCCACTTGCTCGGCTGAGGCCGCCTGGACGCTGATGGCGGTGACGGTATACTCACCTCGGTAGCGCGGCGCGTTGAACAAGCGGCCCTGGGCCAGGCCAATGGGCACATAGGCCTGCTCGTCGGGGGTGTTGCGGCCAAAGCCGCCGCTCCTGGCCAACACGCCGACCACCTGAAACGGCTGGGCATTGATCCGCACACTCAGCCCGACCGGGTTCTCGGCTTCAAACAGATCGCCGGCCAATTCCGAACCGAGCACAACGACCTGGCTTTGATTTTGGATTTCCTCCTCGGTTAGAAAGCGGCCCGAAGCGACCGTCAGATTACGTACCGTCACCTGGGCGGTCGTTACACCGGTTACTTGACTGCGGCTGTTTTTGCTGCCGTACACCAATTGCGCATTTGCCCCGTATTCTGGAGCTACCATTTCCACCGCCGGATGCAGCGCCCGGTTCATCAGCGTGTGAGCATCGGCGATGGTCAGGGTGCCGGCCGAGCCACTCTCGCCGCTGACGCCGCCGCTGCTGCTGGCCCCCGGGCTGATCGAGAGCAGATTGGTCCCCTGGCTTTGAATCCGGCTGGTGATATTGGCTGCCGCTCCTCGCCCAATGCCCATCGTAACCAGCACGGCCGCCACCCCGATAATGATACCGAGCATGGTCAGAATGGCCCGCAGCTTGTGGGCGGTAATGCTTTCGAGGGCTACCTGAAAATATTTAATGACTTTCATAGACCAGCTCCACGGCGTGTTGAACGGCCTGATGCCCATTGGACTGATCGCTGATTACCAGGCCGTCGCTCAAGGTCACAACCCGTTTGGCTCGCCGGGCCACGTTGGGATCGTGGGTGATGAGGATGATGGTCATTCCCTGGGTGTGTAACTCCTCAAACAGGGCTAACACTTCCGCCCCGGTTTTGGTATCGAGGGCGCCAGTGGGTTCATCGGCCAGCAGCAAGCCGGGCTGGTTGACCAGAGCGCGGGCGATGGCCACCCGCTGCTGCTGTCCGCCCGACAATTCGTCGGGGCGATGATGGGACCGGTCGGCCAGGCCAACCCGTTCCAGCGCGGCCATGGCCCGTTCACGGCTTTTGCGGCCGGAGAGACCGGCATAAAAAAGCGGCAGCTCCACCTGGCGACGGGCGCTGACGCGGGGCAGCAAATTGAACTGCTGAAAAACAAAGCCAATTTCTTTATTGCGTAGGTCGGCCAGCCGGTCTTTGCTCATCTGGCTCGCTTCGACGCCCCGGATTTTATAACTGCCTGTTGTTGGCCGGTCGAGCAGGCCGATCATATTCATCAGCGTGCTTTTGCCCGACCCGCTGGCGCCCATAATCGCCATATACTCACCCGGCTGCACCGTCAGGGTGACTCCGCGTAGGGCGTGAACCTGGATATCGCCCATCTGATAAATCTTGGTCATCGCTTCGATTTCGATGAAGGGTTGAGCGGTAGAGATCATACTTTTAGCTGCCTATACTTTCTCTTTAATCTTATCTCAAGTTACCGCCCAGCGGTGGAAAATCATCCTGAGTGCGCATCAGCGCGTATCGAAGGGTGATTTTCCGCCACAGACACCCTTCGATACACCCACTCCCTTCGGTCGCAGGGCTACTCAGGATGCCTGCGGCGGAAAGGTGGCAACTTGAGTTTAATTCTTAATGTCAAGCACCCAGAGACCATCCAGCTTAACGCCGCTGGCGGCTACCAGGACAATCTTGGTCCCATCGGGGGAGATACGCCAATCATTGTTGGCAATGGTTAGCCCGGTTCCGCCTGGAAAAAGGGGCCGGCTTTGGCCGGTACGGGCGTTGTATTCAAAGAAGGTATGCTCGCTGGCATTGGGGTCCAGGGGTACGTAGATCAGGCGTTCATTGTCGCGCCAGCGGTACGCGCCAAAAAACGGCAATTTTTTAGGCTGCGGTTTGGCGCTTTGCAAATCCAGCAGCCAGGTCCCATTTTTGCTGCTGTCCGATTGCAGACTGACATAATAAACCAGATACCGCCGGTCGTTGCTCAAGGCCAGGCTGCGCATCTGGGGAAGCTGGAGCAGTTCGGTCTGGCGGCCATCGGTGAGAGACAGCGTAAACAAGGTTTGGTCGGAACTGCCGGGAACCCGCCGGACCATGAGCAGTTTGTCATCGGCCAGCCAGGTGACAGGATCACTGCGGCGGTCTTTGAGCAGAACACGCGGATTGCTGCCGTCAACCTTAGCCAGCCAGATGGTTTCCTCGCGGTTGTCGCTGGGGGCGTCGTCGTCATAAGCCGTCCACATGATGCCTTGGCTGTCGGGGGTAAAATTGGGGCTGCGTTCCTGGGTGTCAATTTCCCAGGTTTGACCGTCGGCCAGGCGCTCGATGACCGTCACCCCTTTGCTCTGGTCGGGGTAGGCGAGATAGGCGTTGTTAGGGCTGTAAATGCCCAAACGCTCGGTGATGAATTGCGGACCTGCTTCGGGTTGGCTTGCGTCCACGCCCCAAATACCGAGCGGGCTGTTTGCATCGGGCCGGTCGAGAAAGCGCACCTGGTTTGAATCTTTATTCCAATAGGGTTGGGTGCAGCAGTCGCCGCCCATAATCTGGCGGCCTGCGGGCGAGGTAGCCAGCGGACCGGGTTGGGTGGGTTGGGCTTCAGTTGAAGCAGAAACTACCAGGCTAAGCGGCGTGAGCGACAGGGTGCTTTCCTTTTTGCGCCAGTCAAACGGCCAGACATAGGCAAAATCATTGATGATCGGGCCGCCGGTGCGGGCTTCAGGCTGGTCATACAGCGATTGCCACTGGCGCGGCGCTTCCAGGTTGCGGGCAAAGTCGCGGGACGTGCTGCCGATTAAGTTAAGGTTGTGCCAGTTGGCATTGATAAGTAGGGCCGGATTGTACTTGGTCACATGGCTCAGATCGCGGATTTCCAGGTGCAAATGGGGCCGCCCGTAGCATGTTTCGGCGGTATCGCCGGTCAGGGCGACAACCTGGCCCTGTTTGACCACCTGCCCCGGCAGCAGATCGGGGGCTTGCAGCAGATGGCCGTACATCGAAGCATAGCCCAATTGGGGGTGGTCTATCATCAGGTTGTGCGGGGGTGAGCCAAACGGTCCATCTATCGCAAAAACGATGCCATCGGCCATTGCCACCGCTTCGGTGCCGCACGGGGCGGATAAATCTACCCCAAAGTGGATGCCGCCCGACGCGCCATACGTGGTAAAACGCTGCCGGTACGCCCCAGTAGTGTTGCCGTAAGGCTGGGCCGGCAGCCAGGTGTCAGGACCGGGCGGCTCGGCAAAGGGCAGTTGAAAGGGCCGCTCCAGTGAAACAAGGGTGGTCTGGGTTGTGGTTTCCTCCTGCGCGGCCAGCGGCGTGGCTGAAAACAGTTGACTACTCACCACCAGGATGGTCAAACTCGCAGTTAAAACCAAAATAAAGCGTGTCGGCAAAAATTTAAGAGACATTCTTCCCCCGGATTTTTCAAAGCTGCAATGATGATGCGATGACGCGTGAGGCGAAAATTTTTCTCGCCTCATCGCCTCTTGGACCAATACGCCTATTCTAACTACTCTACCTAAAAATTAACCAAGAGATTCCTGAGAAGATGCTGAGAACTTCTCCTGAGTCAATTATCCCCCTCAATTATGGAGAATTTATGGAAAACTTTGGCAGATTTTATGAGCCTGAGGGTTTTCTTAGTGTTTTTTCAGCTTCTACTCAGTATTTCCTCAGCTAGATGTGGAATACTACCATTGAGGGGATAGACAGAAATCATCGGTATCGCTATAATTTCAGCAAGCGTTTTGTTTGAGGATGGACATGGCTGCTACAATCTTGGTCGCCGACGACGATCAGAAATTACTTAAGATGGTGCGCCGCACCCTGGTGTATGAAGGATTTGCGGTTATCACCGCCAGCACGGGCCGGGAGGCGCTGGCTAAAATGGAAACACAGTCGCCCGATCTGATTGTGCTCGATTGGATGATGCCCGAACTGGACGGTCTGGAACTGCTGAAACGGCTGCGCGTCGAGCGGGCCGATATTCCGGTGTTGATGCTGACCGCGCGCGATGCGATTGAAGATCGGGTAGTTGGCCTGGATCAGGGGGCCGATGATTATCTGGTCAAGCCGTTTGCCCCTTCTGAACTGTTGGCCCGACTGCGGGCGCTGTTGCGGCGGGCTAAGTTCACCCTGACCGAAACAACCCTGACCTACGCCGACCTCTCGCTCGACCCGGTCACTCGCGAAACCCGGCGCGGCAGCCGCCAGTTTGAGCTGACGCCCAAAGAGTTTGAACTGCTGCATTTGTTTATGCGCTATCCACGCCAGGTGCTGGTGCGCGACCGGATTCTGGAAGAGATCTGGAGCTACGACTTTGGCGGCGAAGACAATGTGCTGGAGGTTTACGTGGGCTATCTGCGTAAAAAAATTGAAGCCAACGGCGAACCGCGTCTGATCCATACCGTGCGCGGGGTTGGCTATGTGCTGCGGGAGGGCTAACATGTCTATCCGCCTGCGGCTGACCCTGCTCTACAGCCTCATCCTGGCCCTGACCCTGGTGGCTTTCAGCCTGATTATTTATGTAACCCAAGCTCAGGCCAGCCTCAATAGCTCCAAGAAGACCCTGGCTGTGGGGGCCGAATACCTGATTGAGGGACCGCTGACCCACCGGCCGATCGGCAAGATGTTCAAACTGCCAACGCCGGCCAAATTGGGCACCTTTCTGCAAATCCGCACCCTGGATGGCGACGTGCTGAACCAATCGCCCCAACTGGATGAATCGCTGGTGCTGCCGCTGAGCGATGAAGGCTTGCAAGCCGCCCGGCGCGGCGAAACCTGGGTGGAGATCACCCTTGTTGACTCAGAGCGGCTATTGATCCACAACCAGCCTTTCGTCTCGGAGGATGGTATCCCGCTTATTTTGCAAATGGCCGGCTCGCTGGCCGGGCAGGATCAGAATTTGAATACGCTGGGCCAAATCTTGAGCATTGGCAGTATCGCCGCGGTGATTGTGGCCTTTGGCGGCGGCTGGTTGTTGGCCGGTTTAACCCTGCGTCCGATCAACCGCTTGCGCCAGACGGCTCAAACCATCGGCGCGGAGCAGGATTTTAACCGACGGGTAGACCACACCGGCCCCAACGACGAAATCGGCCAGTTAGCCACGACGTTCAACGATATGTTGGCTCAGCTTCAGGCCGCCTATATGCAGGTTGAAGAAACATTGCAGGCCCAGCGCCGCCTGGTGGCCGACGCCTCGCATGAACTGCGCACCCCGTTGACCACCCTGCGTGGTAATATTGGCCTGCTCCAACGCCAGCCGCCGATTAGCCGTGAAGATCGGGCGGACATTCTGGCCGATATGGTAGACGAGACCGAGCGGTTAATGCGGCTGGTCAACGATCTGTTGGTGCTGGCCCGCGCCGACGCCGGACGGCCCCTGCCCCAGGAGCCGGTCGCGCTCAAAGCGCTGCTGGACGACGTGTACCAGCAGGTCAAACTGTTAGCTCCGCACCGGACTATTCACTACCGGCCTGTAGCCGATACCACCGTGGTGGGTAACAACGATGCCCTCAAGCAGGTCTTGTTGATTTTGCTTGACAACGCTTTCAAACATACTCCGCCTGAAACCACCGTGACTTTAACCACAGCGATTAATAACGGCCATGTCGCCATCGAGGTGGGCGACAACGGTCCGGGGATCAGCCCGGCCCACCTGCCCCATATCTTCGACCGTTTCTATCGCGGCGACGAAGCCCGCAGCGGCCCCGGCGCCGGCCTGGGCCTGGCCATTGCCAGCGAACTGGCCCAGGCCCAACAGGGAACCCTGGCCGTGCAGAGCCAGCCGGGGCAGGGGACCATCTTTACCCTCACCTTTCCTTCCCATCACAGCGAAGCAGACCTTGCCGTGTGAGAAGAGGCTTTATTCTTTTTATCCCTCCTTATTTTAACCCGGTGGGGAAGGTTTCTTCCTGACAGGCCAGTTTCGCGTTACATTCCCTTGACCGGCTGTCTCTTCCGTCTCAGCCGGTTGATTTTACGCTGTAGCTCGCCTTTGAGTTCATCAAAATAATCATCCCAATCGTCAATATTGATGAGCTTCTTGTAGGGGTTGGACTGTTTGAGAGTGGCAATTTGCTGCCGCAGCGCCTCGATCCGGCGGCGCAAGTAGCGAACTTCGGCCCGCAGTTTGTCTTTGCTGCGGCTCAACACCGGCTGGTGGGTCAGTTTTTCACCCCGCTCCAGCATGTGCAGGATTTCTTCAACCCGCGCCAAATCTTGCTGCTCGTAGGCGGTTTTTAATTCAATAAAGATGAGGCCGGCTTCGGCTTTGAATTCTTCAATGACCAAATCGGGGTGGCAGAGTTTGCTGGCCTGGCGAAACATCTCTTTGAGGGCGCGCTGGTCCGCCGGGGAAAGTTTGGATCGTTCAACCAGGGCGCTTTCTGCTTCCGGCCCAGGTTCGTCTTGAACGTCGGCTTCGGGCAGCTCTGGCGTTGGCTCATCGGTTTTCTGCCGTCCATTTTGGCGCAGTTCTAACAGTTCGACCACCAGGGGTCTTAGTTCCTGGTGATGGCGGGTGTGGAGCATCTGGATTTGTTGCTCGATATCGCTTTTGACCCCTTGTAATGCGGTCAGTTCTTGCAGCAAAAATTTAACCTGATGTTGCAGTCGCCGTACTTCCGGGTCTTCATAGACCTGCACAGCGCTGCTACCATAAAAATGAGAACCTGACAAACGCACTGTTTCAGCCAACATCACCCATCCCAAGTAATTTTGATCCTACTGGAATCATGCCCGGAAAGGATACCACGATTAGAGGGGTTTGTAAATACGAGAAAAGTGGTAAAACGAAAAACAAGCGCAGAAACGTCAGGAATATCTGCGGCTTGCTTTTTCGAGGTTGAAAACGCGCGGCTTTATGATGCGGATGTGTTTCAAAGAGTTGACGATGCCACAAATTGGAGTCCAAAGCTTGCTTTGGACTCTGTTTCTCACACCCTTATGCTTCCCCTAGAAAGGCCCGATAGAGGCGTATGGCGTGAGTCAGGGGGTCTTGATAGTAAACTTCCGACGAGATGTCGAGCGTGACCGGACGCCGGGCCGGTTGGACTTTTGGCCGGGTGACGGCAAAGCGTTTGATTACCTCGGCGTGAGGCTTGAGCGAGCCGTCGGGCCGGACCAGACCAAAAAAGCGCTCGTGCCGGGCTTCGAGGCAGGGCGGGCGATCGTACAGCGCAGGAATGTAGTCGGCGTAACACCACAGCATCGCCCCCAATGCGCCAACCTCGACCAGCTTGGGTAAAACTTCGGCAATGTAGGCCGCAAAATCCTCTTCGGAGGCCATAAACTGCTCGCGGGGCTGGCCGTAGGCCGTCCACTGCCAGATTGATGAAGGCTTGCCGGGGGCTTCGGTACAGCCGCCGAACTCTTCCATGAGCGTCGGCTTGCCACATAGGGCAGTGACCAACGCGCATAAAAAGGGCACAAAATCAGAATCGAGCGGCCCTTTGGCCCAATCGGTGTACATGGGGTAGCCGTGGATAACCGGCACATCCACTTCGCCAAAAACATCGTGGATGCGCAGGCCGTTGTCTTCGGTCAGGCTGGGCAGGTGCAGTCCGCAGGTGATGGGGTGAATCGGGTCAAGTTCACGAATTAAGCGGGTCATGCGCCGGACCCAGGCTTTGCCGGTCGCTGCATCGGGCGGGCGGGCAAACAGATCAGGCTCATTGCCCAAATTCCATAAGCCAATGGCCGGATGGTCTTTGAAACGGGCGACGACTGTTTTCAGCAGCAGTTCCGAGGCGGCGATTACGGTGGGATCGGTGTAGGGATTGGCATAACCACAATCTACAATCTGCCCCTGGCTCACGACCTGTCTAACCCCAACCGGCATCGGCTGGTCTCGATACAACATCCATGGTGGAGTCCACGAAGGCCCGCTCATATGGCCGGTAAAAAAGGTGACATCCAGCGACAGCCCCAGGTCAGCCGCTGTTTGGCAGACGGTTTCAAAGTGGGTGAGGGCCTGGGGGCTGACCGTATCCGGCGTGGGCTGCCAGTCTTCCCACAGCAAAAAGATACGGACCAGATTCATCCCCACTTCTTTGATGATAGCAAATTCTTCCTTAACCTCGCCCGCATCAAAATCTGACCACCAGAACATGGCTTTGCGCCGAGGCCAATAGTTTACGCCTAAAGTGAAAAGTTGATCAGTCATGGTTTCCTCCGCCCTCATCTTAACACAAGCTCAATCAAAGGCGCAAACCTCAAATGGGCCGGAAACGATTGACAAATCAAGAACATTCGTGCTACAATTTAGGTGTATTCACGATGGTATACATATAGATGTCTATAAAAGTTTTTCCCTGAAATCAGGTAGCAAAGTAGCAAGTAGCAGGCTGCTACATGCTACCTTGCTACTTTGCCTCTAGCGAAAACTTTTCTGGAGGACTATAATCAAAAGGTAGGCCCCCGTCTACCGTCTACTGTCTACCGTCTACTTTTTGAGGAGAACTCTGTGGCAACAACAACGACTTACAGCGCCGAACATATCAAACGCCTGGAAGGGTTGGAGGCCATCCGCCGCTTGCCGGGTATGTATATTGGTAACAACGGCGTCTACGGGCTGCACCATCTGCTGATGGAGCCGATTGACAACGCCGTTGACGAGATTCTCAACGGGCACGGCGACACCATCCAGGTCATGCTGTACGGCGACGGTTCAGCCGGCGTGCGAGACAACGCCCGTGGTATCCCGGTGGAGTACAAACCCGACGTAAAAATGTCGGCCCTGACCGAAGTGCTGACCGTGCTGCATGCCGGCGGCAAGTTCCGCGAGGACGGCCAGCAGGACGCCTACCTCAGCGGGTCGGGCGGGCTGCACGGGATTGGCGTCAAAGCGACCAACGCTTTTTCGGAGTGGCTGGTGGTCGAGGTGCGGCGCAACGGCGTCATCTACCGCCAGCGCTTCGAGAATGGCGGCAAGCCGGTGGGCGGGGTGCAAATTGTCCAGCCTGACCCGCAGCAGGTGATCGGCGAAATCAATGCCGAGACCAGCCTGGTGATAGACCGCAAAAGCGGCCTGCTGACCGAGCTAAAAGTGGGCCAGAAGACCGTGAAGGTCAAGGCCGACTCCAGGCTGGGCACGGGGACCTCGCTCCATTTCCGGCCGTACCGGCCCTGGTTTGATCCCGACCTGGATTGGCCCCGGCCCGACAAAAACGTGCCGTGGGACTTCAACCGGCTGGCCAATCGTTTGGAACAGGTAGCCCACCTGCACCCCGGCGTGCGCATCGAACTGCACGATGAACGCGGCCCCAAGAAAGAGCACAAAAACCGGGTCTTTTTCTCCCAAAAAGGCCTGCTCGATTATATGGCCGCCCTGAACGAAGGGCTGGACACGCTGCACAAACCCATTCAGTTCAAAGGCAGCAGCGACGACGGCTCGATTAGCCTGGAAGTGGTCATGCAGTATGCCGGCGAAGAAACGGCCCTTTACAGCTTTGTCAACTCCATTCCCACCCCGCAGGGCGGGACGGCGGTGCGCGGCTTTCAGGCCGGTTTGACCAAAGCGGTCAACCAGTTTGGGGCCGACAAAAAGCTGCTCAAAGACGGCAATATTCGTGGCGAGGATTTGCTGCTGGGGCTGACCGCCATCATCAATGTGACCATGACCAAAACGCCCCAGTTTTCCAGCCAGACCAAAGAAACGCTGACCACCACCGAAGCGCAGGGGGTCGCCACCTCCGTGACTTATGAAAATTTGTTAGCTTTTCTGAACAAAAATATCCCGGTCGGCAAAATCATTATCAATCAGGCTTTGGCCGCCCAGCGCGGGCGAGAAGCGGCCAAAGCGGCCCGCCAACTGGTCATCCGCAAATCGGCTTTGGAGGTATCGGAACTGCCCGGCAAGCTGGCCGATGTGACTCGCGGCACGCCGGTCGAGCAGACTATGCTGTTTCTGGTGGAAGGCGACAGCGCCGGCGGCAGCGCCAAGCAGGGCCGCGACCGGCGCTATCACGCGATTATGCCGCTGCGCGGCAAGATTCTCAACACCGAGCGCATCCCGGTGACAAAGGTTCTGTCCAACACGGAGGTCAAGTCCATTGTAGCGGCTATCGGCGGGGGCATGGGCGCGGACTTTAAAGCGGAAGATATGCGTTACGGCGGCGTGGCCATTTTAACCGACGCTGAC
This sequence comes from Anaerolineales bacterium, assembly GCA_015075405.1. Classification (GTDB taxonomy): domain Bacteria; phylum Chloroflexota; class Anaerolineae; order 4572-78; family J111; genus DSQQ01. The sequence goes on along the minus strand of JABTUK010000004.1, from coordinate 878,465 downwards.
GTGGATGGTTCGCATATCCGTACTTTATTACATACGCTGTTCTGGCGGCATCTCAAGCCGCTGGTGCAGGCCGGCAAATTGTTTGTGGCCGTCGCGCCGCTGTATCAACTACGCAAGGGCAAAGAGACCCGCTACGCTTACTCAGAGGACGAGCGCGACAGTATTATGAAGAAGTGGGGGCGGGAAGGCGTGACCATCCAGCGCTACAAAGGTTTGGGCGAAATGAACCCGACCCAACTGCGCGAAACCGTCTTTGCCCTCAACAAAGCCGAAGGGGCTAACCCGGTGCTCAACGAGCATCTGCTGCAAGTAGTGGTGGAAGATGCGCACCAGGCCGGGCAGATTATGTCGGTGCTGATGTCGTCGGATGTGGGGCCGCGCAAACATTGGCTGCTCCAGAAATGGGCCGGCGAAGAAGCGGATTGGAACGGCAACGGCGACGAAGCAGCCAAAAATGGAGAGGAAGACGAATGAAAACGGTTGAACTGACGACTGATCTGGAACGAGCTTATTTTGATTACGCCGTCGAAACCATTGTGGATCGCGCCCTGCCGCGGGTCGAGGACGGGCTGAAGCCGGTCCAGCGGCGCATTCTTTACGCCATGCACGATATGGGCCTGGCCTGGAACAAACCCTACCGCAAATCGGCCCGCGTGGTTGGCGAGGTGCTGGGCAAGTACCACCCGCACGGCGATGCCTCAGTCTATGGGGCGCTGGTGCGCATGGCCCAGGATTTCTCGCTGCGCGAGCCGCTGGTGGATGGGCAGGGCAACTTTGGCAGCGTGGACGGCGATACCGCCGCCGCCATGCGTTACACCGAAGCCCGCCTGTCGCAAATTGCCGAATTACTAACCCAGGACATCGAGCGTGACACGGTCAATTGGACCGATAACTTTGACGGCTCGCTGCAAGAGCCGGTTATCCTGCCGACCGTGCTGCCGAATCTGTTGATAAACGGTTCGTCCGGGGTGGCGGTCGGCATGGCTACCAACATTCCGCCGCACAACGTCGGCGAGGTGGCCGATGCCTTGGTCTACGTGGCCCAGCACTGGGCAGAACGTGATAATATCAAAGTAGACCAACTGCTAAAATTCATCCCCGGTCCCGACTTTCCGACCGGCGGGTTGATTTACCGCTACCGGGTCGAAGCCGGCAGCAACGGCTCTGACAGCAGCGTGGTGGATACGATTCGGGCGGCCTATGAAACGGGCCGGGGCCGGATTGTGACCCAGGCGCGGGTGAACATCGAGCAGACCAGGGGCGGCAAGGCCGACATTGTGGTGTCGGAACTGCCTTACGCTGTGCAAAAAAGCACCGTCCTGGAGAAGATTGCCAAAGAGGTGCGGGAAGGACGCATCGCCGGGGTGACGGACCTGCGCGACGAGTCGGACTATACCGGCATGCGGGTGGTCATCGAGGTGGCGCGTGGGGCCGACCCGCGCCGGGTGCTGGAGTCGCTGCTGGCCTACTCGCAGCTTCGCCAGACCTTTGGCGTGACCAGCCTGGCCCTGGTGGACGACGGCGAGGGCGAAGCGGTGCCCAAGCTGCTGTCGCTGCGGGAGATGCTGGCGCAGTTTGTCAGCCACCGGCTCGTCGTCATCGAGCGGCGCAGCCGCCACGAATTGGCCGAGCGCGAGGCCCGGCTGCATGTGGTCGAGGGCTTGCTCAAGGCGTTGGACCAAATTGACCAGGTGATTGCCACCATCCGCAAATCGAAGGACGCCGAGACGGCCCGCGAAAACCTGATCAAGCAGTTCAAATTCAGCGAGGCCCAGGCCAAAGCGATTTTAGCCATGCAACTGAGCCGGCTGGCGGCCCTGGAGCGCACCAAGCTCAAAGACGAAGGGCGCGAGTTATGGGCGCGGATCAAGGTGCTCAGAGCTTTGCTCGGTTCGGAAGCCAAACGGTTGGAAGTGGTGGTCGAGGAGACGACGGCCCTCAAGAATAAATTCGCTACCCCACGCCGGACGGTCATTGTCGAGCGGGAAGATCAGGCCGCCGGCTTAGCCGCCACCACCGAGGCCGAACTGAGCCAGGTGGACAAACCGCAGGTGGTCGCCATTACCACGCGAGGTGCCCTCCGCGCCGAGGCCGAAAGTTTTGCTTACCGAGTTAAAGCCGGGGCGTCGGCCAAGGCGGTTGAGGCCCAGCTTCAGCAGCTTTTATTGCAGCCGCAGGACAGCCTGCTGCTTGTTTCCAATCGAGGGCGAGCCTGGCGAGCGCCGGTGGGACGAGTCCCCACCGAGGCCAGCTTTGCCGACCTGGGCTTGACCAAAGGCGAGTATTTGATCGGCGGCGGGGTCTTAACCTCTGATGCTTACCTGACCCTCGGTACACGCAGCGGCCAAATCAAACGAACCAAAGTGGAAGATTTGAGCATGAGTGAAGCGTCGTGGGCGACGGTGATGGGGCTGGCCGAGAAGGATGAAGTTTTGCTGGCCGGGGTTGGCAGCGACAAGGCCGAGGTAATGTTCTTCACCGCCGGGGGCAAGGCCATCCGCTTTAGCGCCAGCGAAGTTAACCCGCAGGCAACAGGTTCGGCGCGGGGCGTAACCGGGATTAAGGTGGGCAAGGATGACAGCCTGGTGGCCGGCGCGGTCATCGAGCCGGATGAAAAAACGCAGGTCATCGTGGTCAGCCAGACCGGTTTTGTCAAGCGCGTCCCGCTGACCGATTTTCCACTGCAAGGTCGGGGCGGCCAGGGCGTGCAGAGTTTGGAGATTGTGAAGCCAACCGGCAAAGTGGCCGCCGCGACCATTGCCTCCGGTCAGGCCAAAGCCGGCGATGTGCTTTCGGCCAAGGGATTGCGCCACCGGCTGGCCCTGGACACCATCCCGCTGGCCGATCGGCGCAAACGGGGCGAAAAGCTGGTGGATTTTGGCGACGACGATACGATTACGGGCGTGGTGGCGTTGTAGTCTTCTAGCTCATCAACCCTGATCTGCCCGTATAACCCGCCCCGCGATGAATCGCAGGGCTATGTAACGGCGTCCGATCAATCGGACTAAAGTTTGGCGGTGTAGCCCGATTGATCGGACGCAGCTTTGTAGTCCGGAGATTCATCGCCGGGCGGACGCCGAGAAACAGCAGGTGATGGGGTCAAAATGTTTTACACAAAAATGTGACATTGTAGAACTACTGATAAGCCAAACTCTCGCGCACGCTGACGCGGGTGGCCCCCTGTGCGGGCAGCCAACTGGCGGCAATGGCTAAAACAGTGATGATAGCCAGCCAATACACAGCCCCCATCGGAGTGTAGTGAAAGACGATTTCGCCGTTAATGGCCGCGCCCAGGGCCTGGGTCATCAGATAACCGGCCGGCAGGCTCAACGGCAGGGCAATCAGCCAGCTCAACAAGCCCAACACCAACCCCTCACCGATGAACAGCCCGGCGATTCTCCACGACGAAGCGCCAATGGCCCGCATCACCCCGATCTCGCGGGTGCGTTCCCGCACATTGAGCGAGAGCACCCCGCTCAGGGCAATACTGCCTACCAGGGCGATAATCACGGCCATAGCCGCCAGCATCTTGATGATGATGCCAAAATTGCTGAGGATTTGGGCGGTCACGGCGCTGGCCGTATCTTCGCCGGCAAACAACCCCTGGGGGTTCAATTTTAGCTCGTGCGCATCAAAGAAAGCGCGTAAATCTTTAGCCATTTCGGCTTCTCCGGCGGCGTCGGTGCGCTCGGTTTGAATCCAGACCGTGCTCGCTTTATTCACACTGTCGGTAGCCCGCAGCAACACCGGGCGCGACACGTTGGCCGAAGTGGTAATGATGGGGTCAAAGATCAGGCCGACCACCTGCCACCGGACTTCGCCGTGATTGCCAAAATCAAAAGTCACCCAATCGCCCAGCTTCAGCCCGGCATCTTCGGCCAATTTCTGGTTCAGCACTACCGCGTTGGTGTCATCCGGCCTGAGCCAGCGCCCGGCCCGCAGTTGCGGCCCATACAGGTCGGTCGGCAGCGGCACGCCCAAGACATCGGCGCTGAGGTCGGCGTTTGACTCGGCCTGGCCGGCGGGCCGGATTTTGGCGCTGGTGATGCCCCACATTTCCACATTCGTCACGCCCGGATAACCCTGGAGCAGTCCTTCCACTTCCTTGATTCGTTCCGGCTCCTCAAATTGCAGGTTAACGTTGAAACGGAGGATCGAGAAAAGGACATCGCCAAAGGTATAGGCCACCGAGTCCTGCACAGTCATAATCATCATAAAGATCAGGCCGCTGCCCACCAGGGCTAGTTGGGTGATGATAACCCGGCCCCGGTTACGAAAGGTATTGTTGAGGGTCAACAAGACTAGCCGGGAGAGCCGCTGCACTTTAGCTAAGGTTCGCTCCAGCCAGCCGTCGCCGCCGCCCAGGCCATACGTGCTGATGGCTTCGCGCACGGTGATCCGCGCCCCGGCGATGATGGGAACCAACGCCGCCAGCAGCGGGGCCAGCAAGGCGATAGCCGCCTGGGTTATAACCGCCGTCGAGGAAAAGGCGAAGGGGCCAGGGTCAACATTAAAAAAGTATAACAGGAAGTTATTGAACTGCTGCGCCCCCAGCGCCCCCAGCGGCACGGCGACGAGTAAGGCCAGCACCCCATAAATCAGCACCCCACTAAAGTAGATGAGCAAAATCTGGCCGGTTCCGGCCCCGATGGCTTTCATCACCCCAATCTGGGTCACTTGCTGGCCGACAACCGCGGTAATGGTGTTGTAAACCAGCAGCAAGCCCAAAATCAGGGCCAGCCCGCCCATGACTCCCAGGATAAGAAAAATGGCGTCCAGCGTACTTTGCAAGAAATGCTGGCCGGGGTCCAACACCCGGTTGTCGCCGTCTACAGGAGCGGCCCCGCCGGTATCCACATCCAACTTTTCCAATTGGCGCTGCATTCGGTCGGCCAGCCCTTTGACGGACGTTTCATCATAGTTGGGCGCAGCGGCCAGAATTTGATTAAAATTCTCTTCGCCGGTCAGGTTGGCAAAGGTATCGCGGCTGGCGTAAAATTGGGCTTTGCCGCCAAAACCGGGCGGTTGGAGAAAAGCGTTGTAAACCAGCCCGTCTACCTGCACAGTGTATTCTTTGTCGTCAATGCGGAAGTAAACTTTCTGGCCCGGCTGAATGTTGAAATAACTGTCCGCGCCCTTTTCGACGGCCACATGCTTGCGCGTGGGCCAGCGGCCGCTGAGCAGTTCCAGCGTAGCAAAAGTTTGATCCTCATAGTCGGCGCGGGCAATCAGGCCGCCGGGCGTCCAGAGGTCAGCCGGATTGAGCCGGTATTCGATATTGGTCGAGAGGTAGCCCTCAACGTCCTGCACCCCCTGAATGCTTTTCAGGGCGGTCAACTGCTCGTCGTCTATGCCGGGGTCGGTCCACAGGTTAATCATGGCCGGCGACGAGGCTTGCCAGACCTGGCCCAGGCGAACGCTGACCCCTTCGCTGGCGGTGATAATCATGCCGATGGCAAACGCGCCCATGGCAATGATCAGCACGACCTGTGCCGTGCGGCCTTTGTTGTGCCAGATGTCGCTCCAGATTTTATGCCAAATGACGCCCATAGTGTATCCCCTTTTTTCTTAAGTTACCATTATTTACGAATTTCCGCGCCATTTGTTGCATTGAGTGGTTGAACGGGGTTAATGAAACCGGCGTTTATGTCCTGCAATCTCTATTGGCACAATCAAAATACCACAATTGGCCGAAACTGTAACCAGCCAGACGTGGAGCGATTCTGCCTCAAAAGCATTGTTTTCAGCCCGTCGCTTATCCACACCAAGCGTAGACAGGCTACAACAAATGTGGTAAAGCTGTAACTACTCAAGCATGTCATTTCGAGCGACGTTAGGAGCGAGAAATCTCCCACCCTGCTCTTGTCAGACGAGGTAACAAGGATTTCTCCCTCCGCTTCGCTCCGGTCGAAATGACATGGTTTGGTGGAATGAAGGTTGGCGGAGATTGGTTGTATTATATGGCAGTACCTTGATAGCCAACACCTACAAACTGTCTCCCTGGAGGAACCGCATTGAAACCCTGGCCCATTAGAACCTGGTTCTTGATTGGATTACTTACTTGGGGGTGGGGCCTAGGATTGGCCCTGCCCGTTCTGGCCCACCAGCCGCCGACCTATGCGGCGTTCCCTTTGGTCGTAGGGCAGACTATGGACCACCCACTGATCTCAAATAGGCAAACAGCGGTTGTCAGTGGGACGCTGCCTTACACCACCGAACTCCGCTCCACCGGCTACATCAAAGGGCTGTACATCACTTACTACGGCATGGGGTCCGACACCCACCGCGCCCGTGTCCAGGAATTGCTGGAAACCACCGAGCTAAACGCCATCGTTATGGATGTCAAAGGGGATTTTGGCTGGCTGCCCTACAGCAGCACCGTCCAAACCGCGCTCGATATTGGCGCGGGCAACCGCCCGATGATCCGGGATTGGGCGGCCTGGATGCAGTGGTTCAAGGAACGAAATATTTACACCATTGCCCGCATCGTGGTCTTCAAAGACGACCCGCTGGCAGCGGCTCACCCGGAGTGGGCGGTGCTTGATTCCGCCAGCGGCGGCGTCTGGCACGACCGGGAGGGCCTGGGCTGGGTAGACCCCTCGCGTGAGGAAGTGTGGGATTATAATATTGCCCTGGCTGTCGAGGCGGCGGGGCTGGGTTTTGACGAAATTCAGTTTGACTACGTCCGCTTTCCGACCGACGGGCAGATCAGCCGGGCCACCTTTGCCGTCGAGAATACCCAGGAGAACCGGCTGGCCGCCATCAGCGGCTTTTTGGGCAAAGCCAGGGCAGCGCTGGCCCCCTACCCGGTCAAGGTGGCCGCTGATGTGTTTGGCTACACCACCTGGCGCGAGGACGATATGAACATCGGCCAGCAGATCGAGACCCTGGCCCTCTATCTGGATGTTCTGTCGCCTATGCTCTACCCTTCCACCTTTGCCGATGGTCTGCCCGGCTTGCCGGAATACCGCCAGGCTGTTGCTTTCCCCTACGAAATTGTCAACAAAAGCACCTTGAAAGCCGTCGAGCGGCTCAAAGCGGCCAACCCAACCCTGGAGGTGCGGCCCTGGATTCAGGATTTCTCGGATTATGCCTTCGATGGGCGGACTTACACCCCGGCGGACATCCGGCGGCAAATGGAGGGAGCGCGTCAGGCCGGCGGGCGGGGCTGGTTGTTGTGGGACCCGCGCGTCAAATACACTGCCGAAGCTCTGGTCAGCGCCCAGCCGGTCTACCCGCCCAATCCCCAGGGGCAGGTATTGGTGCTGGAATATCACTTGATTGGGGAGCCGGAAGAACGCTGGCAGCGTACCCCGGCCAACTTCCGGGCCGACCTGGAGCGGCTGTGGACGGCGGGTTACTACCCGGTCAACCTGCGCGACCTGGCGGCAGGCGACCTGAGCATGGTTCCGGCGGGCAAACGGCCGGTAGTGCTGACCTTTGACGACTCTTCCATCGAGCAGTTCCGGCTCCTGCCCGACGGCAGCGTTGACCCGGCCTGCGCGGTCGGCATTCTGCTCGATTTCTACGCCGCCCACCCGGCCGACTGGCCGCTGCGGGCGACTTTTTTTGTGCTGCAAGCGGTGGATGCCCCGGAGCGGATTCTCTTTGGCCAGCCGGAGCTGGCCCAACAAAAGCTGCGCATGCTGATCGAGTGGGGCATGGAGGTGGGCAGCCACACCATCAGCCACGCCAACCTGGCCGAGAGCGAAGCGGAGGAAATCAAGCGGCAGTTGGCCCTGAGCCAGGCCGGCCTGGAAGAACTATTGCCCGGTTATGAAGTGGTCTCGTTATCGGTTCCCTTTGGGGCTTATCCCGAAGATGAACGCCTGCTGGTCGGCGGGTTGTATGAGGATAAGCTGTACACCTACCAGGCCGCCGTCGAGGTTAGCGGCGGCCTGGTCCCCTCGCCCCACGCGCCGGAGTTTGACCCCTATCACATCCCCCGCGTCCAGGCCATCCAGAGCGAGCTGGATTACTGGCTGGAAGCCGCCGACGCGCCGGGGGTGTATTACGTTTCCCCCGGAGAGTAGGTCACGCTTTAAGCGTGACCTACCAGCACCTCATGATGCGTCACCGTCGGCTCGAACTCCAGCAGAAAATCCTGATCTTCGGGGTAATAGTGAGCGATCTCCGGCTGCGGGCCGGCAAACCCTTTGACCGCTTCCATTGAGTCCCACAGCGAGATCAGGGTGAAATGGGCCACCTCCCCCTCGATGCGGCGCAGGACATACACGCCGCGATTGCCCGGCGTGGCCCGGTAGTCGCGCACGCCGGATTGGTTGAGAAAATCAAGATAAGCCTCGGCTTTTTCCGCCGGGGTGATGCCGTGCCAGATTCTGGCGATCATGGCGCCTCCTTAATAAATAGACCGCCGACCACGGACCGCCGACCGCCGTAAGAAATCCCTTCGGCGGTGGTCGGCGGCCGGCCGTCAGCGGTCGGTCACGGGTGGGTCGAACCAGTAAGCGAGATACTGCCACTTGCCCCAGGGAGCGTAGATGGCCCGCATCTCGGCTTCGCTGGTGGGCTGGCCGCTAAAATACTTTTTGGACACATGGCCGACCAGTTCGGTATCAATTGCCAGATGTTCGTAGCGGCCCAAAATCATCAGCAGGGTGGCCGCCGCATACGGGCCGACGCCTTTGAGTTGGCGCAGCCGCCGCAGTAATTCGGGGGTAGGTAGAGAGGGGTCTTCCAGGCCGGCTAAATCAAGCCGGCCCTCGGCTACGGCTGCGGCCAGGTCGGCCATGTAGCCGCTGCGATAGCCCAGCCGGATTTCTTGGCGTAAAAAATCCGGGCCAGCGGCGGCGATGGCGGCGGGGGTCGGAAAGGCTCGCCACTCCGCCTGGCCCGGAAACGGCTCGCCCAGCCGCTCGGTCAGCCGTTCCACCAGCCGCTTAGTGCCCGCCCAGGTGATATTGGTGGTGCAGAGGGTGTAAACGATGTCTTCAAACAAGGTCGGGCAGCGCAGCAGCCGGCCCCCACCCGGCTTCACCCGCAGCGACCAGCCTCCGTTTTGAGCGCACAACTCATAAAATTCGCTCAAATCCTCGTCCAGGCGCAGCATCCGCCGCACCGCCCGGCGAATTTCGACCTCTTCGGCAGCGGTCAGCGGCTCGACCGTTTCCACCCTGATCTCAACAAACGGGGCCGAGCCGTTGACCCGGCCCTCGCTCAAACGCAGGCGGACCACCTGGCCGCTATCCAGCCGGTGGACTCGCGTCAGAGTCAGACTGGCCGTATCCCACTCGAACGGGCGCAGCGCCGCCCAGCCGTGAGCGCGCGCCGTAGCTTCAAAATCAAAAGGGACAGGGGGCGTTTCTTGCAGCAAAATCGTTAGCATCGTAAACGGCTCCAGAGTTTAACACTATGATTGTGCTTTTTCATTGTGGCTAAAAATAGAACACGGATGACACGGATTCGACCGATTAACACGGATAAATTTTGTCAAACCTGCTCTGCTCGCCTCACGCTTCACGCCTCACGTTCCCTCCCAACGCCGCTTCAATCCAGCCCTGGTGCTCGTCGTAATGTTCGTAGGTGTTGCCGATAATCCAGCCGATAATCGGTCGAGTGTCATCTTCTTCAGTTTTACCGCCTGCAAAGTAAGCGTAGGATTTGAACAACTCTTCCTCCGCAAGCCGGTCCAGCGCCGCCAAAAGCTGTTGGTGACTCTCCTCAAAATACTGTTGTACCTCGACCAGCGAACGATTCCGGTTTTGCTGATAAATTATCTCGTTCCAATCGTCCATCTCGTGTTGAGCTATCGTCGCTTCGTCCAGGCCCATGGCCGCCCAGCGCGGCTGGCGCTGTAACAAGGCGGCAATACCGGCTTCCCAGGCGGCCAGGTGAGCCAGGTGATCTTTGATGGTCCAGCCAGAGGCGGCTTTGGCCGTTAGTTGGGCCTCGCTCAACCGGCTGAGAGCCTGTTCCAGGGCGGTTCGGCTCTCGGCAATGCGGGTCAATAGCTCTGCTTTGTTTTGGGGAATCGGTTCATCATTCATCACATTTCTCTCCTTAAGAAAACAGTAGACGGTAGTCAGTAGACAGTAGTCAGGGGTAATGCCCCCTGCAACCTTGTTACCCTGTTACATGTTATCTTCCGGCCGATACGGCGCTGCGGTATCAATATCGCCCACAAACTCCGGCAGGTCAGTGTGCCCCAACTGCTGCCGGATGCCCATATTCTCGCCGGTGTGATACCAATAGTGATAGATCACCCGCTGGAGTAGAGTGCCAAAGATGTAGCCACTGGGCGCGCCGTCAATGATAATTGGCTCGTACAGGTTCTCGGTTCGTAAAGTATCAAGCCAGGGATCGGCCGCGTTGACAATAGTTTGCCAGGCAGCCCACATTTCGTCGAGCGGAGGGGTACTGGCCGGAGCGCCGTAGGCAAACAGGTCATTAAGCTGAGGCAATAAAATTTGTCCCTGCCCGCGCCACAACCAGTAGCGCTGTTCCTGCCAGGCCATGTGCCCAATATTCCAACTGATACAGTTCATGGGCATAATTCGCCGGCGCGCATCGGCATCGCTCAACCCGGTCAGGGCGCGTTTGAATTCGCTGCGGGTGAAACGCAACTGTAGAACCAGAGGATGGATCATAGGTTTTCTCCTTTTGCTCCCTTAGTTTTGCTTGACAATGCTTTATAACCTGCTACACTTATTATAGTGGTTAGAATTATAGCACGGATATTCTAACCTGTCAATAACTTTTTACTGGTTAGAGCAAACTTAGGACTTGAGCACAATGGCAGCCAAATTAGAACCTTATCAACACGACCCCTATTTATCAGGCGGGCGAGACTGCCTCAATTTTGCCAATACTATCGGTGGGCGGCGGCCCGACCGTCAACGTGAATATTTAAATACTTACAACGATCTGCTGGCTTGGAGTCTGCATGCCGGTCTGCTGGACGAGACTCAGGCCGACCACCTGGCCCGTGAAGCCGAGCGCCGCCCGATGGAAGCGGCTCAGGTATTGGCCGAGGCGATTAGCTTGCGTGAGGCCATTTACCGGATTTTTTCGGCCAACGCCAGGGCCGAGGCAGTGCCGGCGGCGGACCTGGCCGTTTTGAATACGGCCCTGAGCAAGGCTCTGGCTCGGTTGCAAGTTAAGTCAGGCCCAGACGGGTTTAGCTGGAGTTGGTCCACCCCTGAAACAGCCCTGGACGCCATGCTGTGGCCGGTGGTTCGCTCCGCCGCCGAACTACTTACCTCTGTAGAACGGGAGCAGGTCCGCGAGTGCGCCGGCGACACCTGTAGCTGGCTGTTCCTGGATACCAGCCGCAATCACACCCGCCGCTGGTGCGATATGAAAGATTGCGGCAATCGGGCCAAAGCCCGGCGGCATTATGCCCGCAGCCGGGCGAGGACCTGAGGGAACTGAAGGAACTGAGGGAAATAACGGAACTCCAGGAATTTGACACCCCCTTCAGTTCCTTTAGTTCCTATGAGTTCCTTTAGTTCCCTTCTTTGCTATCGTTACGACTTCCCCTGTCGAGTCAACTTCGTTGCGTTTTTGTCCACTTTGGAGTAAAATCCTCTCATTCGTTGAATGTTAAACGTTCAACGTAAAACTTAAAACGTGAGAACTTATTATGCCCCAATTAACTCTTTTTTTGCTAGGTTCCCCACGCCTGGAGCGTGACGGCCAGCCGGTTGAAGTGGATACCCGTAAGGCTATTGCCTTGATGGCTTATCTGGCTGTCACCCGCCAGAGCCACAGCCGCGATGCGCTGGCTACTTTGCTTTGGCCCGATTATGACCAAACCCATGCGCGGGGGGCCTTACGTCGCACCTTGTCGGCCTTGAACAAAGCCCTGGCCGGGGAGTGGCTGGAAGTTGACCGCGAAACTATCGGCTTGCGGCCGGAGGCAAATATCTGGCTGGACGTGGCCGAGTTTCAGCGCCGCCTGGCTGCCTGCCGCAGCCATGACCACCCTGTAGATACAATCTGTCCTGACTGCCTGACGCCTCTGACTGAGGCCGCCGCCCTTTATCGTGATGATTTTCTGGCCGGCTTCACCCTGCGTGACAGCCCTGATTTTGACGAGTGGCAATATTTTCAGAGCGAAAGCCTGCGCCGCGAGCTGGCCGGCGCCTTAGAAAGTTTGGTTCGCTGTCATACCTTGAACCATCAATTTGACCAGGCCATTACTTATGCCCGGCGCTGGTTGGCCCTGGACCCGCTGCACGAGCAGGCTCACCGCGAATTGATGCGCCTGTTCGCCTGGGCCGGGGAGCGAGGCGCGGCCCTGCGCCAGTACCGTGAGTGTGTGCGGATTATGGATCAAGAGTTGGGCGTACCGCCCCTGGATGAGACGACCCAGCTTTACACCGCCATCCAGGAAAACCGCTTGCCTACGCCGCCCACCCCGACCCCCGGAGAGTCGCCTGCGCCTGTTCCATTGGCAGTGACGACTGTTCCGGCGGCCCGGCCTCGTTCCTTTGATTATCCGCTGGTAGGCCGCGCGGCCGAATGGGCCGCTCTGCTCAACGCCTGCGCTGCCAGCAGTCAGGGCCATGTGGTTATTCTGCAAGGCGAGGCCGGTATCGGCAAAACTCGCCTGGCCGAGGAATTTCTGGCGCACGCCCAGGCTCAGGGCAGCGTCACGCTCACGGCTCGCTGCTACGCGGGCGAAACGAATCTTGCCTACAGTCTCTTTATCGAAGGGCTGCGCTCAGCATTGAGCCAATCCCACCTGGCAGCCCAATTGGCCGAGGCGCCCGATCACTGGTTGAGCGAGGCCGTCCGGCTGCTGCCGGAACTGGCCACCCTACGTCCAGGGCTGCCGGCTGCACCGCCTCTCGACAGCCCTGGCGCGCAGAGCCGCTTTTTTGAGGGTATACTGCAACTCTTGCTGGCTTTGTGTCGCGGCCCTCAGCCCGGCGTCATTCTTTTTGACGATTTGCATTGGGCTGATGCAGCCTCATTAGATCTGTTAACCTATCTGGTGCGGCGGCTGCGCGGGCGACCTCTGTGCCTGATTTTCACCTGGCGCAGTGAAAGCGCTGTGCCGCGATTGCAGCAATTGCTCACCGAAGCGCAGCGAGCGGGGCCGGTCACACTCTTGACTTTACCCCGCCTCAACCAAACCGCAGTAGCCGAACTGGTGAGCGAGATCGCTCCAGGTTTAGAATCGCGCTTGTATGCCGAAACCGAAGGATTGCCTTTCTTTTTGGTGGAATACTTGATCGTGTTAGCGAAAGGGGGCGAGTCCATTGGCGGCGACGATTGGACCATGCCTGGCGGCGTGCGCGGGCTGCTGCAATCACGCCTGGCCGGGGTAAGCGAAACCGGCTGGCAACTACTCACCACCGCCGCCGTTATTGGTCGTTCTTTTGATTTTGACACCCTGCGCGCCGCCAGTGGCCGCAGCGACGAGGAAATTGTCACCGCGCTGGAGGCGTTGATTGAACAAGGCTTGGTGGCCGAAGTTAACGGGAGCGGAGACCGGAGTTTGACCTACGACTTTAGCCATGAGAAACTACGCACCCTGGTTTACGAAGAGGCCAGTCTGACCCGGCGGCGTTTGTTACACCGCCGCGTGGCCGAAGCCCTAATTGGCCGGACGCGGGGACGGCAAGACCTGGGCGCGTTGGCCGGGCAGATTGCCTATCATTACCGGCGTACAGGCCAGGACGGCGAAGCGGCCGAATATTTCAAATTGGCCGGGGAGCATGCCCGCAGCCTGTACGCCAATGCCGAGGCGTTGGCCCATTTTCAAGCTGCGCTGGCCCTGGGGCATCCTGAAGCGGCCGTTCTCCATGAGGCCATTGGTGATTTGCATACCCTGCTGGGCGAGTACAGCGCCGCGCTGACCAGCTACGAAACGGCGGCCGCCTTATTGGAAAACGCCTCGGCGCAGGCGAAGCCAGGAGGAGATGAAACAAACATCGCCTCCTCGCCTCCTCGCCTCTCCGCCTCAGCTTCGGCCCGGATTGAGCACAAGTTGGGCAATGTCCATCACCGGCGCGGTGAGTGGGAATTGGCCGAAAGTTATTTCCAGGCGGCCCTGGCTGCTGAGAAAGAGTCTGGTCAACCCGGCGAAAGCGCCCGCCTCTATGCGGATTGGAGTTTGACCGCTCATCATCACGGCCAGGCCACCAAAGCCCTAAACCTGGCTCAACGGGCCAGGGAATTGGCTGAGAGCGCCGGCGATACCCAGGCGCTGGCGCAGGTGCATAATATTTTGGGGATTCTGGCCCGCAGCCAGAGCGACTCCGACCTGGCTTGCCAGCATCTTGAACAAAGCTTGGCCATGGCCGAGGCCCTGGGCGACCCTACCGCCCGGATTGCGGCTCTCAATAACCTGGCCCTGGCTTGCAGCGCCAGCAATAGAATCGAGCGAGCCATCACCCTGACTGAAACAGCCCTGGCCTTGTGTGTGTCGCAGGGCGACCGCCACCGCGAGGCGGCCTTACACAACAACCTGGCCGACCTGTTCCACGCCGCCGGTCAAACCGAACCGGCGATGGCCCATCTCAAGCAAGCCGTGACCATCTTTGCCGAAATCGGCGCGGAAACCGGCGCGCCTCAGCCGGAAATCTGGAAGCTGGTTGAGTGGTAGACGCCAGTGAGATTCAGCAAGGAATGATATGTCGAAATATGTAGCGTTCTTGCAGGCGATCAATTTCGGCGGTCATACGGAGGATGGAGAATGACGACCGAGCTAAAAGGAATCGAAGCCTTTGCCGATGCGCAGCGTCTGATTGTGGTGGCCGCTCACCCTGACGATTTGGAAACCATGTGCGGCGGCACGATTGCTTTATTGGTCCAGCGTGGAGTCAAAGTGTTTTCGGTCAACTGCACTCTGGGTGATATCGGTACCCAGGAAACGAATGTGATGCGCTTGGCCCTGGCCACCACCCGTCTGGCCGAAACCGACGAAGCCGCCCGCATCCTGGGCATTGAAGAAACCCACAACCTGGGCCGCCACGATGGCGAATTACTGCCTGATCTGGAACTGCGCGCTCAAATCGCCCGGCTGTACCGGCTGACCCAGGCCGATACCCTGTGGACTTTCGACCCGTTTTGGCCCGGCCAGATTCACCCCGACCATCGGGCCGCGGGTCAGGCGGCCTTGGATGCCTACATGCCCTCCAAAATGCCGCTCTACCGGCCTGAACAGCTCAATGAGCCGGGCGCGGGTTTGGGCTGCTTGCAGCGCATCTTCCTCTTTTCCACCGACCGCTCGCCCGATATTTTTGTAGATGTGATGGATGTTTATGAAACCAAGCTGGCCGCCTGCCTGGCGCACCGCAGCCAGTTCCCCCAGGGTTTGGAGAATTTGGAATGGATGAAAGACCTCGACCGGGGGCACGGTCAACCGGTCGGGTTAACCTATGCCGAGGCTTTTAAACAAATGGACGTTTGGTAGAGAGGTGTGATACGGATGTCCAGAAAAATTCTTTCTCAACCATCAAGGTAGCAGGTAGCAAGGTAGCACAAACTATGACCTGCTACATGCTACCTTGCTACCTGTTTAATAGTTTTATGCCTAAAATTCTAACGCATCACGCCTCACGTTTCACAGTCATGCCCTGCCCCGGCTCTGCCCATTGACCAGCGCCCCGGCGATAAGGTGGGCCACTCGCAGCGGCTCAGGAATGTGGCCGTGAACGGTGAAACGCTGGATAACGGCTTCGGCTTCGACAAAGGTGAGGCCGGCCCGCTGGATGTAGACCCGGCCAGCCGCTTCCAACGGCCCCAACCGCTCGATCAAAGCCCACTTTTGCTCGCCTTCTGGCACCCGCGTGAGTAGGGCGTTCCGCACTGCCGCCAAATCGGGTAATTTGCGGGATACCACCAGGACCGGCATGCCCAGCCGGTCATGTAAATCGGCGACATCCACCACGTTGAACCCGCCCAAGGCGATCCCCTGTAGCATCACCATCTGAATATGTTCGGCAAAGCGAGAGGCAGTCACCAGATGAGCTAGCTTTTCGGCTGCATCAGAGCCATCTTTCGTTACTTCACCCATCACTACACCGGTCAGGTACAGACCCGTGTAAACAGTGCCGACCACTTGGACCGGACCCACTGTGGCAGGGGTAAAGGGCGCATCGTCAAAGCCGATGATATTGGAATAGCGTTTGACACTCATCGCTGCTCCTGCTCAGCGAGTCCACCTGGGCGGATCAATCCCACTGACCAGTACTTCGCCCGTTGTGGTAATGATGACTTCCGCCGCCGGCGCCGCTTGCAGATCGCTCAAATTATAGCGCGGGGTGAGAAAGTGGACGGTTTTGTTGGCTGACCCGCGCAAATCGCGGGCCAGATGCTGCCCGGCTTCGTAGCGGCCGGCAATCAACACATCCAGGTAGGCCAGCAGTTCGGCTGCTTCTGGCATCTGCTGAATTTCGGCCCAGGTGAAACCGCTCAAAAGCAAAGTGGTCAGGTGAGTTTCCTGGCGCACCCGCCGCAGCAGCTTGAGTAAAGGCAAACGCTGCTGCAATGGTTCGCCGCCGCTGAGGGTCAGCCCTTCGATGCTGTCTTGCAGAGCAACCAGTTGAGTCATCAGGCTATCTATCGAGACTAACTCTCCTCCCTCGAAGGCGTGCGTCTGGGGATTAAAGCAGCCCGCACAGCCCAGCGAGCAGCCCTGCACCCACAGTACCGCCCGCAACCCCGGCCCATTGGCCCGGCTTTTTGGTAAAAATTGATGCAGCCGTAAGAAAGAGTGATCCATGAGGTTATCCTGCTAGTTATGGTAGACTAAAAGCGGGTTCGGGTCAAGAGGAAGAATAAATAAGAGATAAGAAATAAGAGGAAGGCTGTGCTTCCTATTTCTTAGCCTTTCGAGTATTCCAAAAGAAAATATTTGCAAAATGTTCAAGCGCCTGATATAGTTAAGTCCACTTAACTAATTGACGGACTTAACCATGTCGGCTAATCCCCAATTTTCAGCGGCCTTGCACGAATGGGCGGAGATTTTTATGCGCCGCTCCATGCACGACTTTTTCCACTTCATCAAAGCCAACGGCCTGTCTTTGACCCAGCTCAATACCCTGATGCAGCTATATCATCGCGGCGCCTGTGGCATCTCTGATGTGGGCGACCATCTCGGTATTACCAACGCTGCCACCAGCCAGATGATCCAGCGTCTGGTGGAACAAGGGCTGCTCATCCGCACCGAAGATGCAGTGGACCGGCGGGTCAAGCAGGTTGCTCTGACCGCCGCGGGCCGCGCCCTGATTGAACAGGGTTTTGAGGCCCGCCGCCGTTGGCTGGAAGATTTGACCACAGCCCTGACCCCCGATCAGCAAGTCCAGATCGGAACCGCCCTGGCCGATTTGACCGCCGCGGCACGGGATTGGGACCCCAGCCTGAAATAGCCGCCAACTTTTTCTGGAGGTAATCTTTTGGTAAACGCATCAGGCCGCCCGGCGCGGCCCCATTATGCCGGGTTGAAACGGGCTGTTGTCTATCTGGCCCGCTACAAATATACAGCCGTTTTACCCTATCTATTCTTGCTGATTGCCACCCTCTCCCAGTTAGCTGTGCCCCGCCTGGTAGGACAAATTATTGACACCATCACCAGCGCCCTATTGAATCAAGAGCAGGCGTTTGCCGGCCGG
Source organism: Anaerolineales bacterium (assembly GCA_015075405.1). Classification (GTDB taxonomy): domain Bacteria; phylum Chloroflexota; class Anaerolineae; order 4572-78; family J111; genus DSQQ01. The sequence goes on along the minus strand of JABTUK010000004.1, from coordinate 860,880 downwards.
GAAGCGGCTCAAAATAGTCTCATCATCGCTGTTATAGCCGTGGTCATTTTTGCGGTTATGCGCGGCTTATTCGCCTTTCTACAGGTCTTCACCGCCGAGCGTAATTCGCAGGGGGTGGCTTTTGATCTGCGCAACGATTTGTTTGCCAAAATTCAACGCCTGTCCTTCTCCTATCACGACCGCAACCGCACCGGCCAATTGATGGTCCGGGCCACCGACGACGTGGAAAAGGTGCGGCTCTTTATCGGCCAGGGCTTGATGTTCCTGGTACAGGCTTTTTTGCTGCTGGGGGGAACGCTGCTGCTGCTGTTCACCACCAATGTCTGGCTGGCCCTGGTCGTCTTGCCCATCCTGCCGCTCACAATGGCCTTTTTTATGTATTTTGGCTCGGTCAGCCAGCCATTGTTTGGCTTGGTGCAAGCCAAACTGTCGGCCCTCAATACCATTTTGCAGGAGAACATGGCCGGCATCAAAGTGATCAAAGCCTTTGCCCGCGAGCCGAGCGAGCAGGCTAAATTTAATCAGGCCGCCGACGCGGTGATGAAGCAGCAAATTGCCGTTACCCGGCTCTTTGCCCTTTTGTTCCCGCTCATGTTCCTGATGGCTAACCTGGGGCAAGCGGCGGTGCTCTATTTCGGTGGGCGGCAGATTATCAGTGGTACGCTTACCCTGGGGGAATGGCAGGAGTTCAGCCTCTACCTGATCTACCTGTTTATGCCGCTGGCCCAATTTGGTATTATCATTAGCCAGATGGGCCAGGCTTCGGCTTCGGCTGAACGCATTTTTGAGATTCTGGACGCTAAAAGCGAGGTGGCCGACAAACCCGACGCCATCACTCTGCCGCCCCTCCAGGGGCAAGTTACCTTTGATAAAGTGACCTTCCGCTACTTCAACAGCGGCGAGCCGGTGCTGCGCGAGGTGAGTTTTGAAGCTGAGCCGGGCCAAACCGTCGCTCTGTTGGGGGCGACCGGCTCCGGCAAGACAACTATCATCAACCTGATCCCTCGTTTTTACGACGCTTCCGCAGGGTCAGTGCGGATTGACGGCTACGACGTGCGGGATGTCACCCTCGATTCGCTGCGTTCCCAAATTGGGATTGTTTTGCAGGAAACAACCCTCTTCAGCGGGACTATCCGCGAGAACATTGCTTTTGGTAAGCCGGAAGCTTCGCTGGACGAGATCATCGAGGCGGCCCAGGCGGCAGCGGCGCATGACTTTATTATGGCTTTTCCGCAGGGCTATGATACGCCGGTCGGCGAGCGAGGCAGCACGCTCAGCGGCGGCCAAAAACAACGGCTGGCTATCGCCCGCGCCCTGCTGCTCAACCCGCGCCTGTTGATCCTGGACGACTCGACCAGCAGTGTTGACCTGGCTACGGAAGCCCAAATTCAGCGCGCCCTCGATCACCTAATGCAAGGCCGGACCAGCTTTGTCATCGCTCAGCGTATCAGTACCGTGCTCAAAGCCGATCAGATTTTAGTGCTGGACAAAGGCGCGGTGGTCGCTCGCGGCCGCCATGCCGACCTGCTGGAAAACAGCCCCCTCTACGCCGAGATTTACAACTCGCAGTTGGTGGACGATGCCGTTGCGGCCAGTCAAGAGGCAGAGCCGGTTTCAGTGGGATAAGAGATTAGAGATTGGAGATCTGATTGACTGACAGATTTATTATTTCACCGCTGAGGGCGCAAAGAACGCAGAGAATTTTTTATTAATCTCTCGGCGGCCTCGGCGCTCTCTGCGGTTAATTTGAGCCGCAAGGGTTAAATTAGTCGGTTAATCAGGATTAGAGATTGTTAGTATGAATCTCCAATCTCCGGTAAAGTTGTTTTTAGGTGACAATTAAATTTTTGGAGAGAGAGTATGTTTGGTGGACAAGACGGCTTACGCCGGATTATGAGTCAGGAGAATATCAAACCCAGAAATGTCGGCGAAACGCTGATTCGGTTTGGGCATTATTTCAAACCCTACTGGCTAATGTTAGCCCTGGCTGTTTTGTTAATAGTTATCGCTACCTGGGCCCAGGTGGTGGGGCCGGAACTGATCGGCCAGGCGGTTGATTGTTACCTCAGCCAGCCAACTGCCGCTGTCCTCGGCGCAGAAAACCTGGACAGCAATTCTGCCCGCAACTGCTGGTACGAAACCGATATGAGCAGTCTGAGCAGCCAGCAAAAACTGGCCGGCCTGGGCGGTTTGATCGGCTGGATTGTTGGTTTGTACATACTCGGCTCAATTTTGACCGGGGCGACTTTCTACGTGATGTCGTGGGTTGGCCAGCATGTGCTGCGGGCGATGCGTGAGGATGTTTTTCAACATCTGCATCGCCTCTCGTTGGGTTACTATGCCGAAAACGAAGTCGGCGATTTGATGAGCCGGATTACCAACGACTCGGAAACGATTGGTCAGGCTTTCAACTTTGCCTTGCTCAACGTTTTCAGCGGGGTGCTGCTCATTGGCTGGATTGCCTACAACATGCTGGTCAAAAATGTGCCTTACGCCCTGGTCAGCCTGACCGTGGCGCCCCTGATGATTGGGGCGACGCTCTGGTTTTCGGACCAGGCCCGCAAAGCCTTTCGCCGCACCCGCGCCGAAATGGGCAGCATCAACGCCGAACTCCAGGAGAGCATCTCGGCGGTGCGCGAGGTGCAGGCCTTTAACCGGGCCGAGGAAAACATCGAAAACTTCCGGCAGACCAATGCCGCCAACCGCGACGCCAATATTCGGGCCGTAGTTTTTACCAGCGCCCTGTCGCCCACCCTGGAAGCCTTGGGTTATCTGGCCCTGGCGCTGGTAGCCGGAGTCGGGGGGTGGGTGCTGCTGGCCGGCGAAACCCTGTTCGGCAGCGCGCTCTCGCTGGGGGTGGTCATCACCTTCCTCACTTACGTGCAGCGTTTTAACCATCCGATCCAGCAAATTTCGATGCTGTGGGCCAATGTTCAAAATGCTGTTGCCGGTGGGGAGCGGATTTTTGACCTGCTCGACGAGGTACCGCAGGTGCAGGATCAGGCGGACGCCCCGCCTATGCCACCCATTCGGGGCCGGGTCGAATTGATTAATGTCTCCGCCGCCTACAAACCCGACGAGCCGGTGCTGAAAAACGTGAATCTGACCGTCGAGCCGGGGCAGACCATTGCTATTGTTGGGCCAACCGGGGCCGGCAAAACCACTATTATCAACCTGCTGCCCCGTTTTTACGATGTGACCGGCGGCGCTGTTTTGATTGACGGCATTGACGTGCGCGACGTCAGCGCGGCCAGTCTGCGCCAGCAGATAGGGGTGGTGTTGCAGGATACCTTTTTGTTCAGTGATACGGTGATGGAAAATATTCGCTTTGGCCGGCCCTCGGCCAGCGACGAAGAGGTAATGGCGGCGGCCAAATTGGCCCGGGCTGATGAGTTTATCGAGCGGCTGCCCGCAGGCTACCAGACCGTGCTGGGCGAGCGCGGCAGCGGCTTGAGCCAGGGTCAGCGCCAACTACTGGCCATCGCCCGGACTGCTCTGGCCAATCCGCGCATCCTTATTTTAGATGAGGCCACCTCCAGCGTAGATACCCGCACCGAGCGGCTGATCCAAACGGCGCTGGATGAACTGTTGCATGGCCGTACCAGTTTTGTCATCGCCCACCGCCTCAGCACCATCCGCAATGCCGATCAGGTGTTGGTTCTCAACCAAGGCGAAATCGTTGAGCGCGGTACCCACGCCGAACTGCTGGCCCGGCAAGGCTTTTATTATGACTTGTATATGAGCCAATTTCGCCAGCAGGAAGATGGGGTGGCCTCCAATGGCCGTCAACCTCACCTGGCCCCTGTTTCGGCGTCATCCGGCGGTTAGGGCGTTCAGATTTTGGGAAATAGCACCCTTCGATACGCCCTTCGCGCTGCTCAGGGCTACTTAGGACGCTATCAAGACCAATTGTCAGTCAAAATCGCATCCTGAGTAGCGCGAAACGGAGTAGAGCGCGTATCGAAGGGTGCGATTTTGAGAAACTTGCCCCCAAATCCGAACGCACCCGTTGCTAGGGTCGCGCATGCACGGAAACGTATCTTCGGGTATACTGAGAGCACAAATATAGGAGTCTCCGCATGACCATCGAGCAAGAACTGGACTTATACCTGCGAGCGCGTTTCACCCTGCTGGTGCTGGTCACCCCTGAGGAAGAGCGAGCGCTGCAAAGCCTAAAAGTTGTTTGTGACCAGTCGCGCCGGCGCTGTTTGACCTGGGATGTGGCCGAAGGCTTTCAGCTTCTCAGCGGGACGGGTTCCGCCCCATCTGCCCCCGATCCCAAAACCGCCCTGGAGCAGATTGACAAAGCCGAGGATAATACTACCTTTGTGCTCAAGGATTTCCACGAACTGTGGGACAATCCCCAAATCAAGCGCAAATTGCGCAGCGTGGTCCAGCGTCTCAAGTTTACCAAAAAATCCATCATTATCACCGCCCCGGCCGATAAAATCCCGGAAGAATTGAAAGATGAAGTGGTGGTGGTTGAGTTCCCGCTGCCCAACGCGCCCGAATTGGAAACGGTGCTCAACCAGCTTACCCAAACACCGGGGGTCAAGGTCAACCTGACCCCGCTGGGTCGCGAAAAACTGGTCCAGGCGGCCTTGGGCCTGACCACTGCCCAGGCCCAACGGGTTTTTGCCAAAGCTATTGTCCGTGATGGACTGCTGGACGACCGGGATATTGACCTCGTCACCGAGGAAAAAAAGCAGATCATCCGCGAGAGTGAAGCCCTGGAATTTTACGCCACCCACGAAACGCCCGATGATGTCGGCGGCCTGGGCGTGCTCAAGGAATGGTTACGGCTGCGTGAGAAAGCGTTTACTCAGGAAGCCCGAAACTATGGCCTGCCCGCGCCCAAAGGCATCGCCCTGATTGGTATCCCCGGCACCGGCAAGAGCCTCACGGCCAAGATGATCGGCGGGCTGTGGCGGCTGCCTCTGCTGCGCTTGGATATTGGCGCGCTCTTTGGCAGCCTCGTCGGTGAGTCGGAGGCGCGGGCGCGGCGGGCGCTGCAACTGGCCGAAACGGTCGCGCCCTGTATTGTCTGGATTGACGAGATGGAAAAAGGGCTGGCTCACGGCGGGCTGGACAGCGGGACCAGCGCCCGTGTCTTTGGTACGATTCTGACCTGGATGCAGGAGAAGACCGCCCCTTGTTTTGTGGTCGCTACGGCCAACGACATTGCCAGCCTACCACCCGAACTGCTCCGCAAAGGCCGCTTTGACGAAATCTTTTTCCTCGACCTGCCTACTCTGGAAGAACGACAGGAAATCCTGACCGTCCACCTGCGCAAAAGAGGTCGTGTCCCCCAGGATTTTGACCCGGCCCGATTGGCCCGCGAGTCCGAAGGCTACGTCGGTGCGGAGTTGGAGCAGGCCATCATTGATGCCATGTACTTCGGTTTCAACGCCGAGCGCGAATTCACCACCGACGACATCTCAACTGCCTTGCAGCGGCAGGTTCCCCTCTCCGTTTCGCAGCGCGAAACCATCAACGCCCTGCGCGATTGGCTGCGTGAAGGCCGGGCGCAGTCGGCCTCCTTCCAGGAAACCCGCGAGGCCGAGCAGCGTTTTGTGCCGTTGCAGCTTGACCTCAAATCGCAGCCCTGATTGACCTTTCTCTTTCGGCGGGGTAAAATCAGCAACATAAGCTTGGCTTGATGGATATCCCTGGCTGTGGTCAACTGTCTATTGTCGGCGGTCCAGGAGTGAGGAGGACTCAATGAACCAATTTACGGATTTGTTGGATTTAAACGACGAAAAAAGTTATGTTGCCCTATTGATGGAAGAAGGTTTATCCAAAGCCGAAGCTGAAGAGGCTTTTCGCTCCTTGCGCAGCGTTTACGAAAAGTACCAGGCCGCTTTTGATAGTTTAGCCCGTAAACGATGGGCCACTCCCCGCCAATACTGGATCCTTGAAACAGAAATTGGCCCCCGCATCAGCGACAGCCGGGTAATGGTTTATGATGTTCTGGACTATCTCAATCAGGGCGCTTCAGCGGAAGAAATAGCCGAAATTTGCAACTTAACTTTCCGTCAAGTAGAAGTGGCGCTTAAATATATTGAACAACATCAGACTGCTTTGGAAGCTGAACTGAGCCAAATTAAAATCCAGCAGGCTCAAGAAGAGACGCTGGCCCGGGCCAGACAAAAAGAGATAGCCTTGAAAGCTCAAGAAATGTCCATGGTTCGCGAGTCAAAAACTTCTTATCAGCCCCCAGAGAACCAGTAAATCGAGCCGGAACAGGCGGATGATAACCCTGTTAAGTGATCACAATTGCGAGCGGCAAATCAGAGCCATCATGTATCGCTTGCGGCGATTGGGTTATGTTGAACAGTTGGATATTGAGATTTTGTTTTTTGGCGATGTTCAGTTGCCGGCCAATACAAGCGATGAGGAAGTTTGGCAAACCTGTCAAGCCCATGGTTACTATTTGCTCACCGGTAATCGCAGCGCAAAAGATGGAGAAGCGTCATTGCATGCCGTTCTTGGTAGATTGGTCAATGAGCAATCAGTGCCCGTGATCACAATTAGCAAACCTGAAGGTGTCCTGAACGATTCTGTTTATTGCCAGGCATGCGCCGAAAGTATTGCTCAAATTTTAAGCAACGCCGAATTATATTTAGGCGTTCCCCGATTGTATATCCCCTAAATGGATGGGTCTTCGTGAGCGACGATCAAATCCAGCAAGCCGTCACCAGCCTCACTCAGGAGTTGACCCGCACTTCCTCTCCCGATATGATCCGCGCGCTGACCGAGGCTGTGACCCGCCTGGACAACGAAGCTGCGCAAACAGGAGTGCTGGCCGGATTGGCTCACCTGACCGATCCGGCTGGCCGTGACGCCGTGTGGACCGTCTGGAACAATACCCGCCACGCTGGCCTGGGCGACTGGCTGGAAAGGACCGGCTGGGTAGCAACGGAACCGGAGTGGCTGTATTGGCTGACTGCCCTAAAAACAGGCCGGCTGGAGTTGTTCGAGCCAGCGGGCGCAGCGATCATCGAATTATTATTACGCGCCTGCGCCGATCCTGACCCGACGGTGGCTCATAACGCCCGCCTGGCCTTTCAACAGCTCAAAAATCCGGCAGCCCAGGCCGAGTTCTTCCGCCGGGTGATCGAAACGGACCAGCCGTTGGTACGGGAACTGGCTCTGACTGTCTCCTACACTCCCCTCGATCCGCAGCAGCGCGCCCTGTTTTATCTGCTGAGCGAGCAGTGGGACAAATACGAAGCCCTTGATTTTGACCGCAGTTTGCTGCGCACAGCTTACCAGGTGGGCAATGAGTGGCTGCAACGGCGCATCACCGACCTGACCCGCCGCAGTGGGCGAGCCGATTTTGTCGAGGTGCTGGCCGGAGGCCGCCAGCGCCGCCGCCTGGTCGAAATGACCGGCAGCGAGTGGGGCGTGGTGCTGGCCTTGCTGTCGCAGGAACAAGCCTGGAGCGAAATGTGGCGGCTGGCTCAGGCCGCCCCGGCGGTTTGGAGCGCGCCCTTGTTGCGTCGGCTGGCCGAAGCCGGCTGGCAGCCCGCTCATGCCCCGGAGGAACAAAGGGCCTTTGCCGAACTTTGGCGCCTGGCCGAAAAGTGCAGCCCCGCCGGATTGAGCCTGGGCAGTTCGACCCGCAGCCAGGCGACTCTGAGTGGACACACCGGCGCGGTCCATGATGTCGCCATCAGCCCCGACGGCCAGATGTTGGTCAGCGCCAGCGAAGATCACTCGCTGCGGTTGTGGCGGCTGCCCGGCGGCGAGAGCCTCAAAACCCTGGCCGGCCACACCGGCGAAGTCTGGGGCGTCGCCGTCAGCCCGGATGGGCGCTTATTGGTCAGCGGCAGTGATGACAACAGTTTGCGGCTGTGGCGGCTGCCCGATGGTCTGCCCCTGCAAACCTGGCAGGCCGCCGCCGGAGCAGTCAACGCCCTGGCCATCAGTCCCGATGGTCACTGGTTAGCCAGCGCTGCCAGCGACCAGACGGTGCGGCTGTGGGCTTTGCCTAAAGGCCAGACGACCAAAACCCTGGCCGGTCATACCAACCTGATTATCCACCTGGCTTTTAGCCCGGATGGGCGGCTGCTGGCCAGCGCCGGTCGAGATCAAACGATTCGGCTGTGGCGTGTGCCGGAGAGAACGCTTCAGCAAACGCTGACCGGCCACAGCGCCTCGGTCAATGGCCTGGCGATTAGCCCCGACAATTTATTGTTAGCCAGTGGCAGCCTGGATAAAACTATTCGCTTGTGGCGTTTGCCCGACGGCAAGCTCCTCAAAACGCTGGCTGGTCACACCGATGCCGTGGTCGGCCTGGCCCTTAGCCCGCTGCCCCTGCCGGGCGACACCGGCGGCTGGTTGTTAGCCAGCGCCAGCCTGGATCAAACGGTGCGCTTGTGGCGTGTGCCCGAAGGCAAACTACTGCAAACGCTCACCGGCCATAGTGAATGGGTCACCCGCCTGGCTATCAGCCCGGATGGGCAGTGGTTGGCCAGCGCCGGCTACGATCAAACCGTGCGGCTGTGGGCGTCTGACCTGGCCCGGCTGTGTCACCAACCTGTCGCCCGAACCAGCCTGGCCGATCTGGCCTGGGTTGAAACGGGGTTGGCTGAAAAAGGTCTGTCTGACCTCGAACGGGCCTGGCTGGAGTTTCTCTTCAGCCTCTTGCGCTGGGGCCGGCGTTTTGATATTGAGGTCGAAACCGCCTCACCTCATATTTTGATTGGCGAGTTTGATATTGAGTTGGAAGGGTAGCAGGGTTGCAAGGTCGCAGAGTAGCAGGGTAGCAGGGTCGCATTAATTCCCCCGTCTACCGTCTACCGTCTACTGTCTACCGTTTTAGAGGAGTAACTATGGCCGGTAAATATTTTGAAGATTTTGAAGTCGGCGCGGTGATAAAACACAACCAGGGTCGGACCATCACCGAGATGGATAATGTCTTGTTCACCAGCCTGACCATGAACAGCCAGCCGCTGCACCTGAACGAAGATTTTGCCCGCCACACGCAATTTGGACAGCGTATTGTCAACGGGCTTTTTACCCTGGGGGTGGCTGTCGGCTTATCCGTGCCCGACCTGACCGAAGGCACACTGGTAGCTAACCTGGGTTATGAAAATGTTCAGCACCCCCACCCTTTATTTCACGGGGATACCCTTTATGTGGAAACTGAGATTATTAGCAAACGGGAGTCCAACTCCAAGCCGGATCAGGGGATTGTGCGCTTTCGCCATACGGGGCGCAATCAGCATGGGGTTATGGTGATCCAGGTTGAACGCACGGCGCTGGTGAAAAAACGTATCCCTGGCCTTAGTTCTGTCCCCGTCGAGTTGCCCCCGCGTTTGCGGCGCTCGATGCTGTTTATGCCCGGCGACAGCATGCGCAAAATTAATAAAGGCGTCCAAATTAACGTGGACAGCCTGATTCTGGATTTGGAAGATGGGGTCGCCTTTAACCGCAAAGAGGCAGCGCGCCAGACCGTTGTTGAAGCCTTGACCACGCTCGACTTTGGCCGCCGCGAGCGGTTGGTGCGGATTAATCCGTTTTCAAGTCCTTCTCCGGTTGCCCTGGAAGGTCTGCCGGCTGATGACCTTCTGGAGACGATAGAGGCCCGTCCGGATGGTTACGTAGTGCCCAAAGTCGAAACCCCCGAACATATTCGCATAACCAGTGATTATCTCGCTCAAGCTGAAATCGAGTACGGCTGGCCGGCCAACTCGGTCCGACTGCTGGCGATGATCGAGACGGCGCGAGGCGTGATGAATGTGGGGCAAATTGCCCAGGCCAGTCCCCGTTTGGAAGCGCTAGTTTTTGGGGCAGAAGACTTGGCCAGCAGTTTGGGCGCTCAACGGACTGCGGCGGGCTGGGAGGTGTTTTATGCGCGCAGCGCGGTGATTACGGCGGCGGCTGCTTTTGGTTTACAGGCAATTGATATGGTTTTTGTAGACCTGACCGATATGGCCGGCCTGGAAGAGGAATGTCGTTTTGCCCGGCAGTTAGGCTTTGCCGGTAAAACGGCCATTCACCCCAACCAGATTGAAATTATCAATCGCGTTTTTGCCCCTTCGCCCCAGGAAATTGAACAAGCCCTGCGGCTGGCGCAGGCTTTTGAAGCGCACCAGGCCGCCGGGGCCGGGGCTTTTGAGTTGGACGGCAAAATGGTTGACCTCCCGGTGATGCGCGCCGCAGAAGGAGTTTTGGCCAGGGCCAGAGCGGCGGGATTATTAGAGTAACCTGAGTTCGGATTCTATTTTTTCGCTAAATGTTGGGCAATGATGTGGCGTTGGATTTGGGCCGTGCCCTCGTAGATTTGCATGATTTTGGCGTCGCGCATCCACTTTTCTACAGGGTAGTCGCGGATATAACCGTAGCCACCCAGAATTTGCACGGCATCGGTGGTTACTCGCATGGCAACATCGGCGGCGAAGGCTTTGGCCATGCTGGCCTCTTTGGTGGCATAAATACCCTGGTCGGCCAGATAGGCGGCGCGCCAGCACAGCAAACGGGCGGCATCAATTTGCATGGCCATGTCGGCCAGCATAAAGGAGATGGCCTGATGCTGAAAAATGGGCTGCCCAAATTGGATCCGCTCCTGGGAATACTGCAACGCATATTCATAGGCAGCGCGGGCCAGGCCAACTGCGCCAATCGCCGTATGGGTACGGGTGGTTTCAAAGGTTTTCATGGCAATTTTGAAGCCCTCGCCCTCTTGACCCAGGCGATTTTCCAGGGGCAGCCGCAGTTCCTCAAAGGTCAGGGTCGCTGTGTGTGAGGCGCGAATACCCATCTTTTGCTCTTTTTTACCCGCTATTAGTCCCGGCCACCCCTTTTCAGCAATAAAGGCGGTGATGCCCTGTCGGCCTTTGCGGGGGTCTACCGTAGCAAAAATTACATAGATATCGGCAATGCCGCCATTAGTGATAAAGGTTTTGGCCCCATTAATCACATAATAATCGCTCTCGCGGCGAGCATAAGTGGTCAGGCTGGCGGGGTCGGAGCCAGCCTGGGGTTCGGTCAGAGCAAAGGCCCCCAGAACCGGCTGGCTGGGGTCACAAAAGCGGGAGAGATACTTTTCTTTCTGAGCCTCGCTGCCAGCCAGGATGATCGGTGTCGCGCACAAACTGACGCCGCCGATGATGGTTCCTACCCCGGCGCAGCCCCAAAAAAGTTCCTCGTCCACCAGGCAGTGGGTTACAGTGTCGGTAATACCACCCCCACCATAGATTTCGGGAATATAATAAGAAGTAAAGCCCGACTGCACCGCCTTGCGGATAATGTCCCAGGGCACTTCTTCACGCTCGTCGTACTCGGCGGCAATGGGCCGAATCTCCTGCTCGGCGAAGCGATGAGCCAGGTTTCGCATTTCACGTTGTTCATCGGTCAGGTCGAAAGCAATCATACCTTAAACTACGCTCCAAGGGTCACGCCGCCATCTACCCAAATCACTTGGCCGGTAATGTAGCTGGCGTCGTCGCTGGCCAGGAAGGCATGGACTGCGGCAATCTCTTCCGGCTCGGCCATCCGTTTGAAGGGAATCCGCTCCACAACCGCCGTCAGAATCTTTTCTGGAATCGTGGCGGTCATGGGCGTGTTGACGCCGCCCGGCGCTACACAATTCACGGCGATGTTGAACCGCGCCCATTCGAGCGCCAGCGTGCGGGTCAGGCCAATCACCCCGGCTTTAGAAGCAGCATAGTTGGCTTGCCCTACGTTGCCCAGCACCGCGATCGAGGCGGTATTGACCACCCGGCCATATTTCTGCTTCATCATCGGCACGGCTGCCAGTTGCGACATCAGCCAGGTTCCCTTGAGATTGACGGTCAGCACCGCATCCCACTGCTCATCCGACATCATCTTGATTTCGTCATCTTTGACCCGAACCGTCAGAGCGTCACGCGAGATGCCGGCGTTGTTGATGAGAATATCGAGCCGCCCAAACTTATCGAGGGCAGCGTCAACAATACTCTGGGCCTCAGCCCGATCCGCAACATTCCCGGCTACCCCGATGGCGTGACCACCCTGAGCGCCGACAAGTTCAACCGTTTCATCTATACCCGCCTGATTCAAATCGCAGACAACCACAGCGGCGCCCTCTTTCGCCAGGCGCAGCGCCGTTGCCCGGCCAATGCCGCTGCCACTCCCAGTAACAATAGCTACTTTGTCTTGAAGTTTCATGCTTCTCCTCGCTTGACCATCACCACCTCTTGCACTTCGATAACGGTTTGACCGTGTTGGTTCACGATCTTATTTTCAAGGGTCAAGATGCCCCGATCCGGTTTCGAGGTTTCCTTTTTCTCAGCGATCTTAAATTCCAGGTGAATCGTATCGCCAAATTTAACTACGCCCGTGTACTTGATGGTTTGCTGTAACAAGGCCAGCGTCGTTCCCTCGAAAAGTCCGGTCTGGTTAATCTGGCCGGTGGCTATCGCCAGCACCAGGACGCCGTGGGCAATGCGCCCGCCAAAGGGGGTGGACTTGCCGTATTCTTCATTGATGTGCAGTGGGTTATAGTCGCCCGATATCCCGGCAAAATTGACGACATCCGCCTCGGTGACAGTGCGTCCCTGGCAGACATAGACATCACCGACGTTAAATTGGTCGAAGGTGAGACCTCGTGGTTTGTAAGACATAAATTGTTCTCCTGAGAAAATAGTAGACGGTAGACGGTAGACGGTAGACAGGGGTTAAGACAACCTTGCTACCTTGCTACCTTTTCATTATTGGTGGCGTACGGTAGTTTATGTTAGGCACTTAGGCATTCACATCGACAAAAAATTGTCGATCCTTTTTGCGAATGGCGAATCAGAATCATCATTCGCCCATTCGCCATTCTTTTCCAAGCACAGTCTTGGAAAAAACCTAGTTCCTTTATCGAGCATTCATCTTCCTTTGCTCTTCTGCCCGCAGCTCCCGTCGTAGCAGTTTGCCAACTTTTGATTTGGGCAGCATATCTCGAAATTCGATATAGTGCGGCGCCTCGTAGGGGGCCAGCCGCTCACGGCACCAGGAGATGAGATCGTAGGCGGTAACGCCCTTCACGTCCTTGTTGAGGACGACGAACGCTTTGATTCTTTCGCCAACATTTGAATCGGGAATGCCGACGACGCAAGAGGCGATCACGGCGGGATGCTCTTGCAAAACCGCTTCAAGGCGCGATGCGGCGATACGATAGCCTTTGTGTTTGATCACATCCACCGAGCGATCCTGATAAAAGAGCCAACCCTCAGCATCGAGACGAGCAATGTCGCCGGTGCGGTACCATAGCCGGCCGTTGCGCTGCACAAAGAAGCGCGCTGTTTCTGCGGGCTTGTTCCAATAAGCGCCAACCATGTGCTGCGAAGAAACCAGGACCTCGCCCGGCTCGCCGGCAGGCATGGGTTCGAGCGAATCGGGGTTGACGATCATGACCTGCTGGTGGCGGGCAATCTTGCCCACTGTGCCGGCGGGAAACGGCTGACCCACTGGCGTCAGCGAAATGCCGCCACACGTTTCCGTTGTGCCATAACCCTGGTAGATCGCCTGATCGAATTTCCTTTCCCAACGCCGGGCCACCTCGCCGGGCAGCACATCGCCGCCTGAGAAACAGTATTTGAGTGAACTTAAATCGTACTGGTCCACCCGATCATGGTCCAGAATCATGCGGTATATCCCCGGCACGCCGAAGAAGGTGGTCGCCCGGTAGCGTTGAATGTGGTCGAACATAGCATCGAGGTTGAGGCGCGGTAACAGAATAAGCTGCTCCCCGTTCAGCAGCGCCCCCACGCCGATGACCTGGCCGAGAATGTGGTAAAGCGGCGCACCCTGAATTACCACATCCTGGCCCAACGGAATCAAAGCTTGGCTGTTACGCCTTTGCTCATGCACCGCGGCCAGGAAGGACCCGTAAGAAATCGGTACGCCTTTGGGTTCTCCGGTTGTGCCACCCGTATAAAGGATGTCGGCCAGCTCATCGCCGGCAGACGGCTCGCAGCGGACGCAAGACTCGCCCCGCTGCTGCAACAGCCGGCCAAACCTCAATGTGTTCTCATCGAGGTGGATTGTTCCCTCGGGTACCTTGTTCAACGCTTTGCCCAGCACTCGCTTCCATAGGGGCAAGACATCAACCATCGTGGTCACGATCACCCGTCTGAGCCTCGTCTCAGCAAGAATCCGCGTCACATAGCCGAAGTTAGTGTCCAGGCAAAAGATAGTTTCAGCGCCGCTGTCGTTGGCAATATACTCCAGGTCACCTGGCCCATAGTAGGGGGTGATCGGAACCGCGACCGCGCCGAGCTTTTGCAAGGCAAACCAGGCGATAACCCACTGCGGGCAATTGGGCAGATAGAGAATAGCCCTATCGCCCTTTTTAAGGCCCAAATGGGCCAGCGCCCCGGCGACACGATCAATCGTGTCGAGCAACTCGGCAAAGCTATATTCCTTCCCCAAATAGACCAGGCTGGTTTTAGTGGGGACTTGCTTCGCCTTGCTTTCAAAAAGGTGATAGATGGATTCCATATCTACACCCCGAAATACGCCGACCGGACTTCGGGATTGTCCATCAACTCTGGCCCTGTGCCGGTTAAGATCAGCGTGCCGTTCTCGATGATATAGCCGCGATCAATCGCCGGAAAGATAGGGCGGGCGTACTGCTCGGCTACCAGAACGGTAATACCCTGCTCGCGGATGTCGCGCATGGCCCGCACGATGTCGGCTTGCAGCAAAGGGCTTAAGCCCAACAGCGGCTCATCGAGTAATAACAGGCGGGGGTGGGCTACAAAGGCCATGCCAATGGCAAGCATTTGCTGCTCGCCGCCGCTCAACAGGCCGCCTTTTCGCCGCTTTAGGCGGGTCAGGTGCGGAAAGATGGCGTAAGCCTGGCTCATGCGCTCTTTGACCTCGCCGGCGGGGCGCAAGAAGCCGCTGATTTTCAAATTCTCCTCCACCGAGCTATCGCGGAAAACGGGATGCCGTTCGCGGGACAGGACAATGCCTTTTTTCACCCGCTCGCTGGGTTTGGCTGTGAGGATATCTTCTCCCTGAAATTTCAACTCCCCGTGGACGGTGATCCGTTCGCCACCCTTGCGCTCTTCTTTGGTTTTCAAGTCAAGGGTCAGGCCGGCAATGGTATTCATCAGCGTCGTTTTACCGGCGCTGTTCGAGCCGAATACGCCGACGATTTCGCCCTGGTTTACCTCAAGACTCAAACCGTTCAAGGCGAGCGCATTTTCATAATATACCGAGAGATTCTTCACCTCAAGCATCTAAACTAACCCCAATCAAAGGATGAAGGATGAAGGCGGAAGGATGAAAGAAAGACAAAAATTTCATCCTTCATCCCTCACGCGAAGCGTTCATCCTTGAATTTCCGTTCCCAGGTATGCTTTTCGCACGCTTTCCAGCTCGACTACTTCAGACGGCGACCCCTCGGCGATTTTTTGGCCGAAGTTCAACACGATCACTTTCTTGACCACGCGAAAGAGTTCACGCAGCCGGTGCTCCACCATAATCAATGTTGTCCCCTGCTCCCGAATTTTCTCGATGAGAGGCAGCAAGCTGGCGATTTCGGACAGGCTCATGCCGGAGAACAGTTCGTCCAGGATAAGCAATTCCGGTTCGAGCGCGAGACAGCGGGCCAGTTCCAATCGCTTCAAATAGCCGTGCGGAAGATTTCTGGCCGTCTTGTACGGCACGGGTGAATCGCGCTCAAACCCGACTTCTTCCAGGAGATGAATCGCCACCTCATCCCGGTTGCCATACCCGCCGCCTTTGATGCTCCGCACCCGCGGTGAATACAAAGGAATGATCAGGTTCTTGAAGGTGGGCAAATTGTAGAACGGCCGGACCATCTGAAAACTGCGGGCAATCCCCAGCCCAACCCGCTTATGCGGCTCCAGCCGGGTGATCTCTTGCCCTTTGAAAAAGACGCGCCCAGAAGTCGGCGGCACAAAGCCGGTGATAAGATTAACCAACGTTGTCTTCCCGGAACCATTTGGGCCGATAATGCCCAGCGCGCTGCCCGCTTCCAACTCGAACCCAACCTCGTAGACCGCGCCGATCCCGCCGAAGCTTTTGCTCAGACGGTCAACTGCTAAAATAGGAATAGTCATTTGCCACCTTCTAAGCGATTGTCCAAAAAGAAGTTCCCTCAAGTTCCCAGAGCCAAAGTCCCCCTGTGGGCGAGTTCCCAGGCGCCTAAAGGAACTCATAGGATCTTAAAAGAGAAAGTTAATTCTGGACATTTTCTAAAGATACCCTCCGCTCAAATTGATGATACCGGCGCTGCAAGTAGTGAAAGATGCCTTCAGGCAGGCCAACGATAAAGACGACGAGAATAACCGAGTAGACCACCACCCGCCACGTGCCAAAGCCGCGAAAAAGTTCCGAGATCGGCACCAGGATAAATGCACCGAGCATGGCCCCGGCAAAGCCGCCCACACCGCCAACCGTTGCGCTGGCCAGCGGCAGAATGGAGTAGTTGGCGGTGAAGACCGGTATGCCCACAAACTGAAGTTGATGCGTTAACAGCGCCCCCGCAAACGCCGCCGGCAGCGCGGCAATAAAGACGGCCTGCGCTTTGTACCATTGGATGTTGATGCCCGCCGCCATCACCGAGCGGTCGTTATCTCGGATAGCCTTCAACACCAGGCCATAATCGCTGTTGATCAGGCGGCGGAAGCCAAACAACGTGATGAGCACGGCCGCGATGGCGATGTAGAGCACGACGGTTATCCCCGGCAGCGGGTCGAGCGAGCTGAGTCCCTCGGTACCGCCAAATATTCGGGTTGCTTCGATTACACGCTGGAACAGGAGCGGCAGCGTCAACGTGATGAGGGCGAAGTAGATGCCGCGCAATCTCAAGACCGGATAGAGAATCGCCGTGCAGATCAGCGCGCCGAGGATCGTGCCCAGCGGGATTGTTAGCAGCGGCGGTAGAGCGAACGCATCGTTGAGGTAGCCGGCGATGTAGCCGCCGACGCCGAAGAACATCGCCTGCCCCAACGACACCAATCCGACGGACGCCAGCAAATCCCACGACAGCGCCAGCAGCGCAATATTGCAGGCAATCACCATCACGTTCAACCACGACAGGCCGATGAGGTTGCCCAGTAAAGGAAAGATGAGCAGACCGCCGATCAGCAAAGCGCTCGGCCCGATCAGGTACAGCAACTCACGATAGGAGGCCAGGGCAAAGATGTCGTCCGAGCGGGCTTTGATGCCTCGATCCAACCGTTCTTTTCGATAGGTCGCGCTCATCTCAGACCCGCTCCTCCAGTTCTTTGGATTTGCCGAACAAACCCGCTGGCCGGACGGCCAGCACCAGGACAATCGCCAGCAGATAGACCACCGCCTGCCACTGGGTTCCCAGCACATCGGCCGCGATCACCTGCGAATACCCCAGAATCAATCCGCCAACTACCAGGCCCACGGTACTTTCCAGGCCGCCCAATACCGCTACGGCGACAGCAATCAGCAGCACTTCGTACCCCAAGTTGATCGAAATGATACCCAGCGGCAGGGTCGTTAGCGCCGCAACTGCCGTTAGTCCCGAGCCGATAGCCACGCTGAGCATGGCCGCCCAGTCCGATTCGATGCCAAACGCCAGCGCCGTGTGTTCATCTTGGGCGATGCCGCGCAACGCCAGGCCAATCTTGGTGTGATGCGTAAACAGCCACAGTAAGATTGCCAGCAGCAAGCCAACCCCGATGATGAAAAGCCGCTGATAATCAATGGCCACGCCCAAGATTCGTGTGCCCCCCTTGACGAAGGGGGGGAGATTATAATCAAAGGTAACAAACCCCAACGAGCGGAAAGTTTCGATGATGGCGACCCCCATCGCAAACGTGGCGATCACCTCGGCCAGTTCGATCCCGCGCACCCGCTGCAAGATGAAGCGATAGATCAGCGCGCCTAAAAGACCGGTTAAAAGGATTGCCACCAGGATGGCAGCGCCGTAAGGCAGACCGAGCCGGTTGCGTAACAACCACGCCGCCAGCCCGGCGAAGAGATACAGCCCGCCATGCGCAAAATTAGCCACCCGGCTCAAGCCAAAGGTGAGGCTAAAACCCAGCGCGGCCAGGATCAGGATGACGCTGTTCACCAGGCCATAGATCAATATCGTCATAATGGATACTTATTGGCTCGGCAACTTGATCTCGCCTTCGGCGATGGCCGGCGGGAAAACCGGCACCCGCTGTCCATCTTGCCACTGGAACACCGCGCCCAGGGCCGTTTCCTTGGGATCGAGACCAAAAACCACCTGATGATCTTTACCAAAGCGGATGCGCCCCATGACGCCTTCATAATCCGTCGCTTCCAGCGCCTTCACCAGCGCATCACCTTCGAGTGAGCCGGCGCGCTCGATAGCCTCTTTGAGGACATAAACGCTGTCGTAGGAGGGCGCGGGCGCATGTCCACCGAGCGTAGTCAGCGCCTCCGGGCCATATTTCTTGCCGTACTTGTTGAAGTATTCGGCCGAAGCAGGCACAGCTTTCACCGGCAGGTTGCCGATCTCGAACGACAGATTAACCATACCATCTACCTCGCCCTCGAAGGTGTCCCAGGCCCCTGGCGGAGCCACCGGACTGATGAAACCGGCGAAGAGCGCCGGCGCTTGCATGGCCTTGGCCTGCTTCAACAGAATCCCGGACGATGGCATATCGAAGATGGGCACAATCACGTCAGCCTCACCCTGGATTGCCTGGTTAAGCGATGGCGTGAACTCTGTCGCGCCGGTTGGATAGGGATCTTTGCCGACCACCTCCCAGCCGTTGCCCTGGAACCACTTTTCCAGGCCATCGGCGGTACCTTTGGCCCAGGCCACATCCTGGTGAACGATGTAGGCGCGCTTGAAGTCGAATTGCTGGTTCAAGAAGCCCATTGCCTGGGTCAGATACATGCCGACGCCCGGCCCGTTCAAGCCGACGCGGAAGACGTACTTATAGGTGTCATAATCTTCGGTGACTTTCTGCTGCATCGCTGGCGAGGCAGCGATCGAGCCAAGGTAGGGCAGCTTGTATTTTGCCATCAGATCCATGGCCGCGATCAACACTTCGGAGCGGAGGTTGCCGACCACAATTGCGGCCGGTTTCTCTTCCAGAATCAATCGTTCCATGGACTGCAAGGCATCGTCCACCGGAACGTCTGGCGATCCATCGCGCGTGTCGGTAGATACCACCTCGAACGGCTGCATCTCGCCGCCGAGATTTACGCCGCCGGCGGCATTAATCTCCTCGACGGCCATCATAACCGAGTTGAGTGAACTTTGTCCCTCGATTGTGCCAAGATCCGTCGTGACAGCGATCACGATCGGCTTGCCCGCCCCTTCGACGGCCGGAGCCGCCTCTTCGGTGGACGCTGCTGCCTCTGCCGGGGCCTCGGTCGGCGCGGCTGCTTCTTCGGTTGCCGGGGCTGCTGCCGCTTCAGTAGGTGCGGCTGCCTCGGTTGGCGCCGGGGCCTGGGCTGTTGGAGCGGTTGCGCCGCAGGCTGTCGCTGCCAACAGGACAATGGTCAGCACGACGCCCTGAATGAATTCATAACCGGTGAAACGTTTAATGTTCATTTTGTCCCCCTTATTAAGAAAAGAGTAACTGCTCAGCCATGTCATTTCGACCGCAGGGAGAAATCTCCGATACCTTACTTTTACGTGTTGTGCTCTGGGGATTTCTCGCTCCTGGCGTCGCTCGAAATGACATGGGTCTGAGTAGTAACAGAAAAGTTATGAATTGTTGCTGTTGGTGAAGTAACTCTTCACAGCTTGAGCAGCTTGCGAGCGTTTTCGAGCAGAATTTTTTGGCGCACCTCCTCCTTTATCTCCAGACTCTCAAAATCCCTGAGCCAGCGCTCAGGCTGAAGCGCCGGGTAATCGGAGCCGAAGAGGACCTTATCTTGTAGGAGGGTGGTGGCGTATTGGGTTAGCACGGGCCGGAAATACTTGGGTGACCAGCCGGACAAATCAATATAAACATTGGCTTTATGCACCGCCACTGAGAGTTGCTCTTCCTGCCAGGGGACGGCTGGATGGGCCATAATGATGGTCAGGTCAGGAAAATCGGCGGCGATGTCGTCAATATAGGGGATGGGCTGAGCATATTTGAGCTTGTAGCCGCCGCCGCCGGGTTTACCGGCCCCCACGCCGGTTTGCCCGGTATGGAAGAGAATGGGGATGCCCAACTCGGCGCACTTTTTCCACAGCGGGTAGAAACGGGTGTCATTGGGGAAAAAGGCTTGAGTGGTGGGGTGCAGCTTAAGCCCTCGCAGTCCCAACTCGGTCACGGACCTTTCTAGCTCCTGGATAGCCATCATCCCCTTCCAGGGGTCCACTGAGGCAAAGCCGATGAAGCGATCAGCGTATTGCCGGGCAACGCTGGCGACCCAGTCGTTGCCCATATAGGGGACGCCGCTGGTGGTCTCGGCATCAATGTCAAAGATAACGCCGAACAGGTCCTGGGCCTGGTATTTCTCATACATCTCTTCGGGGGTGCGAGGCAACGTTCCATACTTAAAGTAGGCCGCCATACTTTCGATTTCGGCAGCCGCCGGATGGCCCGGCGGGGCCGGGACGTGGACATGGACATCAATAGCGCGCATAATAACCTCGATTAATGGTGAAGGGTGAATGAAAATTCACAATTGACAATTCACAATTTTTTTATACTCCAGCCACCCGCCGCTGTTGGCCCGCCCAGTAAGGCTCGCGCAGCACGCGCTTGAGCACTTTGCCGCTGGGCGTGCGCGGTAACGCTTCGATGAAATCTACCGAGCGTGGCCGCTCGAAGCCGCCCACTTTACCCCGGCAGAACTCCATGATCTCCTCGGCGGTGGCTGTCATTCCCTGCCGCAACACCACAATGGCTTTGACTGTCTCTCCCCAGCGCTCATCCGGCACGCCGATCACGGCGGCTTCGGCAATAGCCGGATGCTGGTATAAGACCTCTTCCACAACACGGGGATAGACGTTTTCTCCACCAGACACGATCATGTCTTTAATCCGGTCCTGAATGTAAAGATACCCTTCATCATCCAGCATGCCGGCATCGCCGGTGCGCATCCAGCCGCCGCGTAGGGCCATTGCGCTGGCCTCGTCCTGGTTCCAGTAACCTTTCATCATCTGCGGCCCACGGGCAATCACTTCGCCGACGACTCCATGGGGCAGCGGGTTATCGTTGGAGTCAACAATGCGCACTTCCGTTCCCAGGATGGGCCGCCCCGCAGACAGGAGCAGCTCCGGTTTCTCGGCCAGGGCGCGCCGGTGGTCGGCTGTGGAAAGGATAGTGATGGCCGCACTCATCTCGGTCATGCCATAGCCCTGGCTGAACTCGCAGCCGAAAACTTCCATCGCTCGGCGTAGAGTTTGTTCGGCAATGGGGGATGCGCCGTAATGAATCAGGCGCAGGTCGGGGTAATGGCGTTCGGCCACATCGGGTACGCCGGTGAGACAAGCCTGGATCATCGCCGGGACCAGAATGGCGATGGCAATATGTTCCTCACTGAGCGCCCGGACGACCTCGACCGGCTTGAAGTCCGCCTGAATGTACAGACAGCCCCCCACAGCCAGGCACGGGAAAGCGCCCGCATTTAAACCGGCCACATGAAAGAGCGGCGCGACCAGCAACAGCCGCTCGCCGGGCCGGATATCATGGGCCAGCCCCATTTGCATAAAATGGGTGGTCACCGCCCGGTGGGTCAGCATGGCCCCTTTGGGGCGGCCGGTGGTGCCACTGGTATAAAGTTGGAAGAGATCGTGGTCGGTAGTGACCAGAGAGGGTGGAGGCGTGGTCGGCTGGCCGGCCATCCAGCCTTGAAAATCTTCCCAGCCGGCAGCGTTGGGGCCGTCAATAGCGACAAAGCGTTCCACTGTGGTCAATTCGTTGCGAATTGGGTTTATGGCTTGAGGGTACTCGCCGGCAGCGAAAACTATTTTTGCCCCGGCATCGTTGAGGATATAGCGCCACTCGGCCGGGGCCAGCCGGTAGTTGAGGGGGACAGAGACAAGGCCGGCCTTGGAGGCGGCCAGGTAGAGGAGAATATATTCGATGCTGTTCTTGGAAAGAATGGCAATCCGGTCACCAGGCTGTAGCCCGGCGCTAACCAAGGCATTGGCCCAGCGATGGGTTTCTGCCAACGCCTTACCGTAACTTATGCGCCGATTGCCCTGGATAGCAAAATCGGCCTCGGCCCGCTCACGGGCTTGATAGTCCAGGAAATCGTGCAAGCGCATCTTTCGCCCCCCTTGGCGCCCTCCGCACCGTTGCCTGCAATATCAAATCTGCTAATCAGCCAATACGTTATTTATTGGAAATTCGTTTAATTTGTGGCAAAATTGTGGTTCAATCCACGGTTGCCAGTTAACTATTCACTATTTCCTAAGGAGTCGTCACGAACCTGACGGCATACCAGTGATGATGAAAATATTTAACGTTCAACGCTTGAACGTTAAAACGCTGTTTTCAGAGGAGGCCCACCATCATCAGGCCCATTGAACGCCCTTCCAGTACCCAATTTCTCATTTTTACCCTGTTTGGTGAATACATCATGCCACGTGGCGGCGCCATCTGGACCACTGATCTACTCTACCTGACCAGCTTACTGGAGCTTAGTGAGCGGGCTACCCGCTCTACCCTATCGCGAATGGTGCGGAAAGGGTGGCTAAAGGCGGGTAAGAATGGCCGGCGCAGCTATTACTCCCTGACGCCGCGCGGACAATCCCTATTAGAGCATGGCAAGCAGCGCATTTTTGAAGTGCCCTTGGCCGATTGGGATGGTCAATGGCACTTGGTCATCTACTCATTACCTGAAAAGAAACGCAAGCTTCGCCATAGCCTGCGACAACAACTTACCTGGCTGGGGTTCGGTCGCCTGGCCCCGGCTACTTGGGTCTCACCGCATGACCGAACGGCGGAATTGAACGGCATCTTTGCCGAATTAGGCGTGCGAAATTATGTAGATTTATTCTCCAGTCGTTACCTGGGCACATCTTCCACTGAAGAATTGGTGCAGCGCTGCTGGAATTTGCTGGAGTTGGAAGTCGAGTATCGCCAGTTTGTGGCCCATTACCAGCCCCAGTACGAGACCTGCCTGGCTAAAAGTAAGGAGGAACTGCGAACATCCCCTGAAGCGTGTTTTGTTTACCACTTTCGAGTGACCAACGCTTTCCAGCCTTTTCCTCGCAAAGATCCTCACCTACCTACGGCGCTGCTTCCCCCCGATTGGATTGGCTTTAGCGCCCGACACCTCTTTGACAATTACCGCCAACTGATAGAGCCTTACACCGCTGACTTTATCACCAAAATTGTTGAGACAGAAAAATGAGTAACAATGCGGATTAGTCAACCGGCAGCTAGAAATACCTCACTCTTGTGACGATAATATAAAAAGTGAGACACATAATACAATAATTTATTATCTAAGTCAAACTGGGGGCTTGCTGAACAGCAATTCCAAATTTGGAAATCGGTTCGGTAATTTTGAACCAATTTTGCGGAGTATCACTAAATGAGTATGCTGGCAGTCTGAAAATGGGCTAACCCTGAGGTGATATGAACGAAGCAAAGTTCCTGCTGGGATTGGTAGCTTTAGTGAGCTTGGTCAGGGTGGAATAAGGCATACAGTATCAATATTTCTTCATCTTCATCAATCGTCTCGTTCCCAATCTATTTCGATACGGGCTTCCTCTGAAAAGTCCCGATACTCTACCCTGATGGTGTGCATGCCCGCGCCTACATCGTCAAAAGAGCCAGTCGCGGTGCCGCCGTCGTCGGAGTCTTCCTCAAGAATCGGCCAATCATCCAGATATACCTTAACCCAATCTTCCTCTGCTATCGTGGCCTCAAAGTTATAATCCCCGGCGGGCAGCGCCACCGTTCTTTGCCAGCGCACCGAGAAGTTATCATCGGGCATGCCCGGAGCCGGCTCGTCGTCATCCCAATCGAAATCAATGTCATCATCCTCTCGAATCAGGACCGGGGGACTGCGAAAGTCGGGGTTGTTAAAGTATTCGCCCACCCATTTATCCCCCGAAACAACGGTCTTCTCGAACCAGACCCGGATGTGAGCATCTCCCCCGGCCTCGAAAAATTCGACCATAAGGGTATGCACCCCCGGCTTGATGTCGGCAAAACTGCCCGAGTGGAGAACGTAGGGGTTGGTATTCCACTCGTCAATAATCAACCAGCCATCCAGATAAAGCTTGACTCCATCATCCACGTCAGCCCAAAAGCGATAGTCGCCCTCTTCGGCAAACTCAAAAGGACGGGTCCAGCGCGCCGAGAAGTTGTCGGCAGGTACGTTAGGGCCGGGGCTGTTCGGTCCCCAGGTAAACTCAAGCGTCGGGTCATCGCGGACCAGAACCGGCTGACCGGCCAGGTTAGGGTTATCATAATACTCACCGCGCCAGGCGGCCCCAGAGGGAGCAGGCAGGGTTGGACTGGCTATTGCCGTAGGCGTTGGCGTGGGGACAGCGGGCCGGAGTAGGCTGGTTGGGGTTGGCCCGGCTGTTGGAGAAAAAGCAGGAGGCGCTGCTTCACCAACGCCCTGGGCAATGGGTAGGCGCGACAAATCTCCCCGGCAAGAAACAGCCGTTGTATTCACCCAACCGGCCTCGTGCTGGGTTGTTTCAACCAGCAGCCACGACCCACTGGCCGTGTATTTAAGGGCAACAAGCGATGTGCCCGCGGCTAGGGTTTTGATAGTATCGTAATTGGGGCCGGGACCGCTGCGCAGCGGAAGCGAGGTAGACCCTACCCTACACGGGACCACAAAAACGGCGGCAGGCGTGCCGGAAGTTGGCAAAGGCAGGGGTGAGAGCGACGGCAGCGTATCTCCCTCACTAGTAAAAGAGTCAGATTGGGGCGTAGGGGTAGGGCTGGCAGTCAGTCGGGTTGGGGTAGGGGTACGCGGCGGGGAGGTTCCCGGCGCAAAAACTACGGTGGTGGCAGCGGCGGGCGTGGTTGGCGTGGCGGTCAAGCCGGTCACGACAGGGGCGACGGTGGGCATCTCGGTGGGGGAGCATGCGACCAAAAGCATAACCGTCAAGCATAGGGCCGGCCAACAACGGGCTACGAACTGCTGACATGATTTGTTTCTCATAA
Source organism: Anaerolineales bacterium (assembly GCA_015075405.1). Lineage (GTDB taxonomy): Bacteria > Chloroflexota > Anaerolineae > 4572-78 > J111 > DSQQ01. The sequence continues at coordinate 835,834 of JABTUK010000004.1, read as the reverse complement.
GCATCTCGCCATCATCTATTACACAAAAGTATACCTACGCAGGCGAGAAAACCTTCAATTATTGTCCGATTTTTGGAGTAGACATCAAACGCAATCCCATGGTCCAAGTTATGATTGATGGCGGCTGGCCTTTTGCCAAAAAGGGATTGGCTTAGTTGGCTTTGCTTGTTGCTGTTGACTGAGGCAAGGGGGTGATCCGTGCTCCTGATCGGGCGACAGACCCGGCCCCCCGTGCGACCAGAGTCAAGACCATCAATAGTAAGACGAGCCAAATTTTCCAATTTTTCTTCAAGTTTTTGGACCAGTTTTTGGTGGCGTACATTGCTTGTTCCTTGAACTATCTCAAAATTTACACGGTTGAGATAGGCAGTTTGATCCCCAGCCAGTCTACAATCCCCTTGATCCAGTTGTCTGAAACGGTATCAATCCTGAGATTACTGACCTTGCCGTTTTTTACCGTGTAGGTCATGCGCTCAACCGACCAGGGCCAACTTTTGCCGGTGGGCTGGATAGATTGAAAGACCAAACTCAATTTTGATAGATCATAGATGCCGGTGTGGGTGGCCTTGATGCGACAGGTAACATAAATTTTATCATCTTCCACCTCGATGTTGCTGACATTAAAGGTCCAATCAGGAAAGGCTTCGTTATGAACTCGCTGGAACATCACAAAGTCCTCTCTGGTTAAAGGATACGGGGCTGCCCCAGTCGCCTTAAAATCGTCGGTTAACAAGCTGACCGTTTGGCTGAGATTGCCGGTTTCCCAGGCCGTCAACAAGGCTTCAACGACTGTTAATTTTGAGTTTGCCTTTTTCTTTGATCCCTCATTGCCCTCATTCATTATGAGCCTCCGCTGCTTCTCAATAAAACAGTATCAGTAGATCCAATTTTTTACCGTAGCTGGCGCATCCCTATGCGTCAGCGGGCGGCATAGGGATGCCACCCTACAGGAAATTTGGATCTACTGAGTATTTTGTCCTCAAAATTGTAACATCCCCTGCGCTACTCTGTCTTTAAGGCCGGCTCAAGGGAAGCTTAAGGGAAGTTTAAACTTCGGAACTATATCCTATTTCTGCCCACCCCCAAGAAACACGCTGTTTCTTGCTTCGTGCAGACCTTGCAGGTACGCTGCGCGAAAACCTGTAAGGTTTGGAGTAGCTGCTAAAAAATCATTTAAAGTCGCCTTAAGCTTATCTTTAGTTCCGGTTAAAGACAACGATCTTGTTTTGGCGATATACTACAGCCAATGATAAAAATTCTTAGTGCGCTCAATTCTTCCGGCGCTCAATGAGGAAGAACGGAGAAAACTATGTCTGACAAGAGAATATCCTACAAACAACTCGGGTTGACGGCGGCCCTCCTCACCGCCACATTGGTTAATACCGGTTACGCTTTGGCTGCCGGCGGGCACGGACCAGGCACAACCTCATCGCTGCTGCTGGGCAGTTCGGCAGTAGTCACCTCTACCGTGCAGGCCAAAACGGGCCAGGAATCTCCTATCTCGCCGGGTGATGCCTGGCTTATCGCCGAAAGAGAGTTATGGCTGCCGGTTGTTGACCAGTTGGGCCAGCATCTCATGACGGCACGTCTGGATTTTATGAATAAAGACAACTCAGGCGCGGCCCAGGAAATACGCCAGGGGGCGGAGTTTTTGCAGCAGGAAGAACAAGGCCCCGGCTCGCCCGCCGATGTTGAGGCCCGCGCCGTCGCAGCGGATGGGCTGACCAAACTGGCTGACCAGGTGGAGCAAGAGAAAATCACCTCAGTGGATGAACTGGATAAAATCTTTGCCCAGGCCTACCGGGTAGATATTGAGCATCGTTTGGTTCATCTGACCGCAGCGGAACTTTCTCCCCTGGTTGAGAAACCGGCCATGCACCTTCGCCAGGCTGCCGAAGCTTTCAAGACCAAAGATAACACGACTGCCGCAGCCGAAATCCACAAGGCGTTGGCTTTTTTGAAAATCGAAGCGGCTGCATCTAAGGAGTCGGCTAAAGCTGTCCTCCAGGCGGCGATAGACCGGTTGGAAGTCCTGGCCGCCGACGCGGCTGCGGGCAACCAATTAGCCCAGGCCGAACTCGACCAGGCTTTCAGCCGGGCTGAACATGCCCTGGCCTATCACCACCGCCTGCGGGCCGAAGAGGCCATCGCCAGAGATGAAACCAAAGAGGCCGGTTATGAACTCAAGGCTGCCGTCTATCATCTGGAACAGGCGCTCACCCAGGCTGGCTACAAAATTGAAGAGGTCAAAACTTTTGACGTCAAAGATATGAATGCCCTGGCCGATAAGCTCATCGCCGGTGGACAGGTGGAAAGCAAAGAGATAACCCAGGCCCTGGCCCAAGTCAACCAGGAAATCGAGCGGCTTGGTGGGGAAATTTTGGTTCAGGTCAATATGCCCTGGTTGGTTATTGACGATCACACCTTTATTCCGGTGGTTGACAAAATGAGCGAACACCTCCAACTGGCGCACCAGGCCTTTGTGGACAAAGATTATCCTAAAGCAGCCCAGGAACTGCGTCAGGCTGCAACCTTTATGAAGGAAGAAGGGACCAAACTGACCGATAAAGCCGGTCAAGCGGCTTTCCAAACCAGCGTGAGTGATCTGGAGAAGCGGGCTGGCGAGGTGGAGCAAGGCAAGCTGACCAAGTTGGAAGAGTTTAATACAGCCTTATACAAAGCCTATGATACCGATATCGCCTATCGCCGGGCCGGCATCAGTGCAGCGGAGTCGACGTCGCTGGTGGAATGGCCGATTGTCCACCTGGGGCAGGCGCGGGCGGCTTTTGAGCGGAAAGATACCAACACAGCGGCCGATGAAATCTTTAAAGCTGTCGGCTTTCTGCGATTGGAAAAGAGCCGGGCTACAGGTGAGACTCGAACCGGGCTGGAAAATGCCATGACTAACCTGGAAAAGCTGGCTCGACAAGTGCGCGAGGGCAAAGTCACTTCAACTGTGGGGCTGGACCAGGCTTTCATGCGGGCCTATCAGGCTCTAGGCCAGCATCATTACTTGAAGGCAACTGCTGCCCTGGATCAAAAAAATCTGACTGAGGCCGGTTACGAACTTCGAGCGGCGACGCGGTATTTGGAGCAGGCGCAGACTGAAATGAAGCAACCCGCTGCTGCCTCTCACGATGCGCTGCAGGACCTGGCCGACGGCTTGATTGCCGGCAAATATCCCGGCGCAGATAACGCTCAACAGTCAATCAACGAGATTGGCCAGGAGTTGGAGCAGCTTGGTCAGGCGATTGACAAGATGCCTGCTCAAGCCGATACCGCCTCGGTTGCGGCCAAGCAAACGGTCACAGTCCGGCTTAATAATAACTCAAAAGAAATGGGTTATGAATTGCAAGCGGCGGCCAATCATCTGGAACAGGCGCTTAGCCGGGCCGGTTCTCGCATAGAAGCGGGCAATGAAACGCTGGTTAAAGAACTGCGAACGCTGGCTGACAAACTGATTGCCGGTGAACAGGTTGAGCCGCAACACATCAGCCAGGTTCTGGAAAACATGGGCAAGAAATTAGAAGCGTTGGGCGTGGAATTAGATATCATCGCTGCGGCCAAGTAGTTTACTCAATAGGCACTTAGGCATTCACAGCGACAAAAAATTGTCGATCCTTTTTGCGAATGGCGAATGGCGAATGATGATTCTGATTCGCCATTCGCCCATTCGCCATTCTTTTCCAAGCGCAGTCTTGGAAAAAACCTATACATTATCGGAAATAACTTTTTTCACGCCAAGACGCAAAGTCGCAAAGGTTTTTTCTCTTAAAAACTTGGCGTTCTTTGCGCCTTGGCGAGAGGTATTTGTATTTCCGATAAACTCTAATTAACTTTGAGCCTGACCTCTCATTGGGGGTCAGGCTTTTTTGCGGTCCAAAATGGGGTAAAATGAAACCCAAAAATTTGTCACAAGAGGGGGACCGGCGATGAAAAAACTGTATTTTCCAGCCCCGTTCTTGCACCAACATCCACCCGTCGAAAATGTCAACGAGTTGGTCGAAGAACGGTTGACTTTTGGCCAACAGGTTTCGGACTGGGTGTCCAATACGGTTGGTTCCTGGCAGTTTATTATCATTCAGTCAATCATTAGCAGTTGGTGACCAGGCAGTCTCACCTGGGGCTGCCACCCGGCTCGGCTGAGCCACACCCCTAACCTACGCCAGCTTCAACATAAATCTTCCCCTAAATAAAATGCAGGACAAGTGGACAGCTTGTCCTACATTTTTATTAGACTCAGTGGATCCAAATTTGAGGGGCCAGCACGCCCACGTGCGGCGGTGTTCGGCACGTGGGCGTGCCCGCTTCGCGTCCTCGGAAAATTGGATCTACTGAGACTGATTTAAGGTTGGCTTAAGGTTGAGATAAGCTGACCTTAAAGACAAGCAGGCGTTCGATATGATATGCTGTTGATATAGAAAGTTGGCGCAGCTCAAACGGGCCGCCTAATGCAAAGAAATGGAAGGCATTATGCCCTCTCTACAAGCAGCGCCGCTGCTTCTCATCATTATGACCGGGCTGCTGTTCGGGTTGCTGGCCTGGGGACTTTTACTCAGCCAGCGGCAGACCAGTATCCGCGATTTCTTTGAGACCCCCGACTACCTGCGTTTGGGCCTGCTGCTGTTAGCCATCTTTTCGTTGGGTATTTTTGTAGCATTTGCCCTGGAGATATTTCTGCTGGTGCAATAATAATCATTATCTAAACTAAAGAGGTTTACTATGTGGAACAAGAGAACAAACTTAATTATCATTCCTTCATTGCTGGCTACATTGGCCTTGTCGGGGTGCAGCGGTGCGCCCCTGGTATCGCTGGAATCAACGCCATTGACTTTGTTGAAATCAAACCAGGCCAAGCCCATCGCCGTCTCTGCCCCGGCTTCGGTCGAGGCTGTTGCCGCTGTGGAAGGCGCGTTGGAAAATATCTACACCAAAGTTAACCCCGCGGTGGTCAGCATCCAGGTGAGCCAGAAGGCTAGCGACATCCCCCTAACCCAGATGCCCGGTTTTCCCGCCTTTCCTTTCTTCTTTGGCGACCCCCAAAATCCGGGTTTTCCACAGCAGCAGTTGCCCCAGGAACAATATCGTCACGGGGCCGGCTCCGGCTTTGTGTGGGACAAGGAAGGTCATATTGTAACGAATAACCATGTGGTGGATGGCGCCGATAAAATCCGGGTCACGTTTGCCGATGGCAGTAGCGCCGAAGCCGAAGCGGTGGGGACCGACCCCGACAGCGACCTGGCCGTGCTTAAAGTAGATGTCCCGGCCGAGCGTTTGCAACCGGTTGAAGTAACCGACTCCAGCCAGGTTAAAGTCGGGCAGTTGGCCGTAGCCATTGGCAATCCTTTCACCCTGGAAAATACCATGACCGTTGGCATTGTCAGCGCCCTGGGGCGGCAGTTGCCGGTAGGTTCGAGCGATGCGCAGAGCTTGGCCCCCGCGCCCAGCTACACCATCCCCGATATCATCCAGACCGATGCCCCCATCAACCCCGGCAACTCCGGCGGCGTCTTGGTCAATGATCAAGGGCAGGTGATCGGAGTCACAGCAGCTATCGAGTCGCCGGTGCGGGCCAATGCCGGGATTGGCTTTGCCATTCCGGCCAACATTGTCCAGAAGGTTGTGCCTGAGCTGATCAAGTCGGGTAAATACGAGCATCCCTGGCTGGGCCTGAGCGGAACTTCGTTGAATCCGGATTTGGCTCAAGCAATGGACCTCAAAGCAGCACAACGGGGCGCTCTGGTGATTGACGTCACCCCGGGCAGCCCGGCGGACCAGGCCGGTTTGCGCGGCAGCGACCGAGAGGTGCAAATCGAAGGCCAGCCGGTACGGGTCGGTGGTGATGTGGTTACGGCGATCAACGGCCAGCCGGTGCAAGATTTTGATGATCTGGTAGCCTACCTGGCCGGTTCAACTGAGATTGGCCAGACGGTTAAGCTGACAGTCTGGCGTGACGGCAAAGAGGAAACAGTCAGCGCCACCCTGGCCGCGCGACCTACAGCAGACACCCAGCGCGGCCAGTCCAAGCCGGAGGTCAAAGGCGGAGTTTGGCTGGGCATTCAGGGGTTGAATCTTTCGCCCGCTATTGCCGAAAAGCTGGATCTTCCGGCTGATCAAAAAGGTGTGCTGGTGGAGCAAGTAGAAGTTAACAGCCCGGCGGATGAAGCCGGCCTGCGCGGCAGCTACAAACCGACCACCATCGGCGGTGAACCGATCAATCTGGGCGGCGACATTATCACCGCCGTGGATGGACAGCCGGTGAAAACCATGACCGATTTGCAGAAGTTTATCCGGCAGTCCGAGCCGGGGCAGAAAGTAACCCTAACTGTGCTGCGCGAGAGCAAGTCGGTAGAGGTAACCATCACCCTGGCCAAACAGCCAGCGACGCCGGTTTCATAATCCTATAAATTTAATCCGGGGCAGCCTTGCAGCCGCCCCCTTTTGCTGCCAGGAGCAGAAGATGCCTGAAATTGGCTTGCCGGAATGGCTTATTATTTTAGTCATTGTCTTGATTATTTTCGGGCCGGGGCGGTTGGCCGGGGCCGGAACTGCCCTGGGCCAGGCTGTGCGCGAATTTAGCCGGGCTGTGAAAGGCGGGCAAACAGAGAAAGACGCGGCTGAGCACGGCCCGGATTATACAGAATAAAGATAAAATCTATGGCTCTATCGCACGTGATTTTGGCAGCCAGACAGTGAAGCGACTCCCCTGACCAGGCCGGCTGTCTACCTCTAACTTGCCCCCGTGAGCAATGATCAAATCTTGAGCGATCGTCAACCCCAAGCCCATGCCTTGAGGAAAACGCCGGTTGGGCTGGCTGCGATAAAACGGCTCAAAAATTCGCTGCTGTTCTTCTTCGATGATACCAGGGCCGGTATCGCAGACCCGCAACCAAACCCTGTCATTCTCCAAACCGGCCTCAAATGAGACGGCCCCGCCTGGCGGAGTATATTTGATGGCATTGCTCAATAGATTACCGATCACCTGGGCCAGCCGATCCGGGTCAACCTCCAAAACAGGCAACGATGAAGGGATAGCCGCCTGCCAGCGCAACCCTTTGGCCTGCGCGGCTTCCCGCCAGGGAGCGATAGTGGGGGGCAGCCACTCGCTCAAGGTAGTAGAACGATAAGTAAGTTCAAGGGCGCCGAGAATCCGGTCGTGCAGTTCGGTTAGATTGTTGAGCAGAGGATGCATCCGTTCCACTTCGGCCTCCATACCCACCAACAATTCCCGGCGAAATGCCTCGTCCCGGTCAGCCCCGTTAAGCAGCGCCTGGATGGCCGATTGCAACGCACCCATTGGTCGCCCAACTTCGTGGACCAGGTTAGCCAGCAAACGCCGGCGCGCTTCTTCAAGCATGCGCAGCCGCTCGCTCAGGATATTGAAGGCCCGCAGCAATTGGCGAATCTCCTCCGGTCCTTGCTCCGGTAAAGTGGCTAATTCTCGTCCGTAGGCTACCCCCAGGATCGCTCCGGTCACGTGGCGTAACGAGTTTTCCAGGTCAAGGGCCAGAATCAGACCGACCAGTGCCCCCAGCAACAGCTCAATCACCAACACCCCGGCAATCAAATAGCGCAGGCGTAAAAATTGTTCAAACACATTGGCTAATTGATGAGTCAGCCGGACAATACCCACAACTTTTTGATTGGGGCCGACGACCGGGGCCAATACTTCGGCAATTTCGACCTGACTGTTTTGGCTGTAGTTGATTCGCACGCTGTTTTGACCGGCCAAAACCTGGGTTAAATGGGTCAGTTCTAACGTCTGGCCCAGGCGCTCCTGGTCATCGCTATTGCTGGAGGCTAATAATTTACCGGCGGGGTCTAACAGCATCACCTGAGATTGGTGATGAGCGCTAAAGCGGGTTACAAATGAACGAGCACTGTCGCTGTTTTGCCAGATATCAGGGTGATCACCGGCCAGGTCAGCGGTCAAGGTGGCCTGGCGAGTCAATTCTTCAGACAGATTGGCCAGCAATACTTGTGTTTCCAGCACATAGACCAGGGCAACGCCAACCAGCGGCACAATCACCAGTAGAGGCAAAACATGGCTCAAAATGAGGCGGGTCCGCAGGCTGCGCATCATTTTTGTGGCTCTAATTTGTAACCGATTCCTCGCACGGTAACAATCCGGCGGGGATGCTGGGGGTCTGCTTCCAACTTTTCCCGCAGCCAGCGAATGTGAACGTAGACCGCCTGCATCTCGCCGCTGTACTCAGCCCCCCACACACGAGCCAGCAACTCATCTGTAGAGACCACCCGCCCGGCGGACAGCGCCAGGGCATGGAGCAGGGCAAATTCCCGGGGGGATAAATCAACCGGCTGGCCGGCCAGGGTGACAATATGGGCAGCCGGATCAATCATCAGGTCGCCAACTTGCAGCAGGGCTGGCTCTGCGGGTGGCTGCGCCGAGCGTTCGGCCCGGCGCAGAACAGCTTTGATCCGGGCCAGCAGCACATTCAGGTCAAACGGTTTGGTAACGTAATCGTCTGCGCCCAATTCTAGGCCCAAAGCCTGGTCTACTTCGCGGCGGCGAGCGCTGACAAAAATAATCGGCGTCGCCGCCTGCTGTTGAAAATTACGCAGCGCATCGAGACCATCCATCCCCGGTAGGCCAATATCCAGCAGAATTAAATCGGGTGGGTCACGTCGGGCCAAACTGAGAGCGTCTTCAGCGTTGGCCGCCGTGCTGGGACGGTAGCCAGCCTGCTCCAGGTTAAAGGCCAGGCTGCGCCGCAGCAAAGCATCGTCATCTACCAGCAAAATATGTTTGGTCATTCCAATTGCCTGATTTGCGAGTGTCTGATAGGATTTTAGCACAAAATAGCTCTATCGAGTATTTTTAGTTTGGTTTGAGGAGCAGTTTTTTCAGATATGGAGCCTCCTTCCTCCTTTGGCCTGTGGCTGCGACAGCGCCGCCGCACCCTAGATTTGACCCGCGAGGCGCTGGCCGGGTGCGCCGGCTGCTCGGTTTCGGCCATTCGCAAAATTGAAGATGATGAACGCCGTCCCTCGCAACAGTTGGCCGAACTTCTGGCCGGCTGCCTGGAGATTGCCCCGGAAGACCGGCCCACCTTTCTCAAAGTAGCCCGCGCCGACCTGAATATTAGCCATCTGCAAAACGTTAAACCGTTGAATGTTGGAACGTTGAACGTTGATTCCCCACCGCCTCGCTCAGTCAACTCACCCCCCCCTCCAACCTCCAACCTTCCAACTTTCCAACACACAACCTTCAACCTGCCCACCCCGCCCACCCCACTGATTGGCCGAGAGCGTGAATTAGCGGCTTTAGCTCAACTTTTGGGCCAGCCTGACTGCCGGCTGTTGACCCTGATTGGCCCCGGCGGCATCGGCAAAACGCGGCTGGCCCTGGAAACGGCCGCCCAACAGCGCCAACACCTGGCCGATGGCGCTTATTTTGTTTCCCTGGCCCCGGTTAGCGCCGCCGAGTTTATTGCCCCGGCGATTGCCCATGCAATTGGCTTGACTTTTTCCGGCCTGGCCGACCCGCAGAGCCAACTGCTTCACTACCTGCGTACGAAGTCGCTGCTGCTAACGCTGGACAACTTTGAACAACTCTTGCCCAACCCGACCCAGGTTAGCGAGACCGGGCTGGATTTACTGATTGAGATTTTGAGCCAGGCCCCCGGAGTAAAACTTTTGGTCACGTCTCGTGAGCGATTGAATTTGCAAGGGGAGTGGGTTTTTCAGGTGTCAGGTTTGCCCGTACCGCCCGCCGATGAGTCCGAGGAGGAGTCAGGCTACAGCGCCATTGCCCTGTTTGTGGAACGGGCCAGACGGGTTAAGGCCAATTTTACGCTGACGCCGGAAGATCGGGTGGCGGTGGCTCACCTCTGCCGCTTGCTCGAAGGGCTGCCTTTGGGGATTGAGCTGGCCGCCGCCTGGGTACGCCTGCTCTCTTGTGTTGAAATTGCGCAAGAGATTGAATCTAACCTGGATTTTTTAACCAGCTCCGCCCGCGATGTACCGGAGCGACATCGCAGTTTGCGGGCTGCTTTTGATTACTCCTGGCGGCTCCTTACCCCGGATGAACAACAGACATTACAGCGGTTGTCCGTTTTTGCCGGCGGATTCCGGCGTGAAGCCGCCGAACGGGTGGCCGGGGCTGGATTGATGCTGCTCTCAAAGTTGGAAAGTCGTTCGCTTTTGCAGCGGCTGGAGGCGGGTCGTTATAACCTGCATGAACTGATCCGGCAGTACGCTTACGACAAATTAAAAAGCTCTGGCCAGGAGGAGGACAGTTGCCGCCGCCACCTGACCTACTTTGTGACCCTGGCCCAAGAAGCGGAAACGCAGCTTTTGGGGCCTCACCAGGCAGACTGGTACAACCTGATCGAGCAAGAGCACGATAATATTCGGGCGGCATTGACCTGGTCATTTGCGCCGGGAGCAGCGCCCGTACGAGTGGAACAGGGATTACAACTGGCTTCGGCTTTAGATCGCTACTGGCACGGACGGGGCCATTTGCGTGAGGGTTATCGCTGGTTAGAACACGTCATGGCGGCGGGTAACTCGGTTGCGCCGGCCATCCGGGCGTGCGCCCTGAGCATGTTCGCCTGGCTGGTGTGGCAGTTAGGCGACCTCTCACGGGCTGCCGGCATTTTGCAGGAGAGCGTCACCCTCTTCCGGCAATTGGGCGATGAGTCGGGACTGGCGAATGCTCTGGATTCCCTGGGAGACATCGCCTGGTTTAGCGGTGATTTTGAGCCAGCCAAAGCTTATTACGCCGAAAGTTTATCGCTCTTGCGCCGGGGTGGAGACCCTACCAGGATTGGTCTCTCGCTTTACAGCGCCGGCCGCTTGCGCGTGGATTATGGGTATTATCAGGAGGCGGCCGTCTACCTGGAAGAAGGATTACGGCTGCTTGAGTCTGTTCCCCATTGGCGGGGTGTCGCCATGTGCCTTAATGCCCTGGGCCGTTTAGCCTTCTTTCAGGGCGATTTGCCGTTAGCCGCCAGGCGCTTTGGCGAAGCCTTGCAATGGTTCGACAAACTGGGCAATCAAATGGAGATAGCCGAATGTTTACAAGAGCTAGCTGTGCTGGCCGCCGAACAGGGACAACCCAACCGGGCTATTCCCTTATGGTCGGCCGCCACCGCTTTACGCGACAGGCTGGGTGTAACTTTTAACACCACCGATCTTTTCTACCTCAAAGCCACTGAACACGGGCTGAGGGATGCTACAGCCTCAGCAGCCTGGATCGAAGGCCAGCGCATGCCTTTGGAGCAGGCCATCACCTTGGCCCTCGAAGATACCTCAACCCTAAGTCATTCGTGATTTCTTCACCATTCTGCCCCTGACTATTTTCGGTGAGCAAAGTTCAGGCAAAGTCGCCAAGACGCAAAGTAAAGCAAGCTTGAAAACTTTGCGTCCTTTGCGCCTTTGCAAGAGAAATTTTCAAGGTGTAAGGTAACGAACAGGGTTTCTATAAGTTTAAAATAGCCCAAATCGGTAACATCTAAATCGCCCAAGTTAGTGTAGGCGTAAAAGGGCCGGCATGGTATAGTGATAGGGTCAGTAAATATAAAACGGGCCGAAACGGTTAAACTGTTCACAACTGGCTTGGCCTAATCGTAGAGGAGGCTTATGATGTTTCTTAGTTCATTACAGGATTTGTTTGTGGACCAACTGAAAGATTTATACGATGCGGGGTTATAACGGCTCTGCCAAAAATGGCTAACGCGGCTTCTTCACCTGCGCTCAAGACTGCCTTCCAGCAGCACTTAGAGCAGTCGCGGGAACACTTACATCGGCTGGAGCAGGTCTTTAATGAGGTTGGGGTTCGCCCCACCGGGGAACACTGCCCGGCGATGGCTGGTCTCATCGAAGAAGGGGAAGAAATTATTTCCACGCCCGCCGATGCGATGGTTAGGGATGCGGCGCTTATCGCTGCGGCGCAGCGTGTAGAGCATTACGAAATGGCCGGCTATGGTGCAGTTCGCACCTATGCTAAAGAACTTGGCTACAAAAATGCCGAAAAGTTATTGCAGCAAACGCTTGACGAAGAGGGCGCGGCTGACAAAAAACTAACCTCGTTGGCCGAAGGCGGTCTCCTTAAGACTGGTATCAATCAAAAAGCTAAAGCGTAAAAGAGACTGTTTCAGACTGCAGGAACCTGATTTAGCCAAAATGGTTGACCTCAGGCTCAACGCTGGGGCCTAGTTCAGAGCGCATTATAGGGAAAAGCCCGGTTTTGTTGATCTCACCCTGTCAGGGTCAGGCCAAAATCGGGCTTTAATTTTAACAATAACGAGGAGACAAGTATGAGTATAATAGTTGAGGATGCGAATACCCTTCATTCAGACTCGCAGGAGCAAGTTCTGGCAGAGATAAGAAACCGCTGGGCCCATAGCCGCTGAAATTGCCGGTTCCGCCGCTGGGGTCAGTCAGGTTCTCAACCAATTGCACGTGCAGCCTCAGTAGACCCAAATTTGAGGAGCCAGCACGCCCACGTGCGGCTCCGTGTGGCACGTGGGCGTGCCGCACTCCTCGGAAATTGCATCCACTGAGCCTCGCCGTTAATCCCCCCAACCTTCCAGGGCCGCCATCGCCGCGCCGACGCCGGCGCCCCACTGGACCGGATAGCCCAGGTCGGCCAGGCTGCGTTCCAGAATAGCCAGTTGCGCCGCCAGGTAGGTTGGGTGGGCGGCCTGGCCCATATGCCCCAGCCGGAAAAGCTGGCCCAATAACTCGCCGTACCCGCCCGAAATCATGATCCCATAGCGCTGGCGGATGTGCCGGCGCAGGTGGGCGTCAACCAGCCCTGGCGGCAGCTTGATGGCCGTGACGGCCGGGGCGGCAATTTCTTCACGAGCGGGCCATAACTCCAACCCCAACGCTTTGACCCCGGCCCGGCAGGCGCGGGCAATCGTGGCATGCCGAGCCGCAACCTGCTCAATGCCTTCCTCCAGCGCCTGGGTCAAAACCGACTCCAGGCCGTAGACATCGCTCACCGAGGGCGTATAGGGGAAGCGGCGCTGCTCCAGCCAGGTGGTTTTCCAATCCAGAATAGACAGAAACGTTCCCCGCACCGGGGCCGGGCGGTTTTCCATGGCCTGCCAGGCGGCGGGGCTGATGGCCATTAATGACAAACCGGGCGGCCCCCCCAGGCATTTTTGTGGCCCGGCAATGGCTACATCCATGCCCCACTCCTCCGGGCTGAGCACCTCTCCGGCCAACCCGGACACGGTATCTACAATAGTAATCACCCCGAACTCTTTGGCGATGGCCCCGATTTCTTTGACCGGGTTGACCGTGCCGGAAGGCGTCTCGGAATGGACCACCGACAGAAATTTGATGCCGGGGTTATCGCGCAGCGCCCGGCGCACGTCGTCGGGGTCCACGGCCTCGTTGTAAGGAACGGCGACCTCGATGGTGACGCCGCCATACTTTTCAATAAAATCCTGGTAAAATTTGCCGTAGACCCCGGAAACCAGGTTCAAAACCTTATCGCCCGGCGAAATCAAACAAGCGGCGGCGGCTTCCAGTCCCAGCACCGCCTCGCTCTGCATAATGACCACATCATACTTGGTCCGATAAACTTGTTGCAGCAGTTGGCAGGTGTGGTCAAAAAACTCGATAAAGGCCGGGTCATAATGATACATCATCGGACGGGCCATATCGCGCAGGGTGCGGCTGGTCATTTCGACCGGACCGCCGGATAGATTCATCACAGGCCAGTTCATCATTGTTATCGTCTCCAGAAAAATTTTATTTCGAGAAGATACATGCCATTGTCTTGCGTCTTACGTCTTCCGTTTAGATTACGCAAGACGCAACACGCAAGACGGATTGAATAACTGTCTTGGAATTACTTTACTGATTCAACTCATCCAACCGCGCTCGCATTGCTTCCGCGTCGCCGATGGCTGAAACCTTGATTTTACCGCTGACAATATCCTGCCTGGCCTGCTCGACCGCCGCCGCCACATCAGCCGGAACATCAGCCGGCAAATCGAGCAGCCGGACGCCGCCGCCGGCCACATCCATACGGTACTCTTTGCCAAAATTACCGGCCTCGATGTCGCCAATCATCGCTTCGTAAACGCCGGTGTAATCGAACACGACCGAGGTTAGCAAGACATCCTTATAATCGGCGCTCTTGTCACCGATAACGTCAATAAAGCGGGCTTTGCCGCCTGCCGCATTGTGCTCCTGAATGGCTTGCAGCATGCCAAACGAAGCGCCGTCGCCCATACCAAAGATGATGTCTGCGCCGGCCGCCAGTTGCGACTCGGTCACTCGTTTGGCTCCAGCGGCGTCTTCATAGGCCGCCTCGCCAATCACACTGTAAATTATTTCGACCGCCGGATCGGTCGCTTTGACCCCCTCGGCAAAACCGATGGTCATAAAATTCCAGGTCGGCGGCTCACCGGAGACGACAATACCGACTTTTTTGCTGGCCGACAATTTAGCCGCCAAAATCCCGGCCAGGTAGGCCACCTCCTGAGCCTGGGTTTCGACATCGGCCACATACGGACCCACCGCGCCTGGGTTTTCGACAACGGCCACGTTGATCTTCGTCTGCTGGGCAAACTCCGGGCAGACGGTCTGGTAGCCGCTGGCGTGGCAGATGAGCAAATCAAAGTCGCGCTCGGCCAGGTCGCGCAGCACCGGGGTGATGTCGTCATAGCCCAGGTTTTCGGCCACTTCCAGCTCAAAGCCCAGTTTTTGCTGCACCTGGGTCATCGCGTCGGCGGCCTGCTGGTTCCAGCCCTGGTCGGTTTGGCTGGCCGGCAGCAGTACCGCCACTTTCTCCACTTTTGCTCCTGTGCCGGCGGCAGCTTCCGTTGTCGCCGCCGGGGTCTCAGCAGGGGTGGGCGTCGCCGCCTGGCAGGCGGCCAAGCTGAGCATTAAAATGACAAGCCAAAGATAGATAAGATACTTCACGGGTGTAGTCTCCTCCTGAGTATCAGTAGATCCAATTTTTCGAGGACGCGAAGCGGGCACGCCCACGTGCCGAACACCGCCGCACGTGGGCGTGCTGGCTCCTCAAATTTGGATCCACTGAGTATGGCTTTTCGGGAGCGCAAAAGCTGAGTGATTGTCCAAAAATAAGTTCCCCCAAGTTCCTACGAGTTCCCAGGGAACTAAAGGAACTCGTAGGAACTCAAAACGGGAAGTAAATTTTAGACGTTTACTTAGCTTTTGCGCTCCAAGTATTCAATCCATTACCGCTGACCCCGCTCATAAGGCAGGCCCAACGCCGCCGGGAGTTGAGTCCGCCCGGCCAGAACAATCAGAGCGACAATAATCCCGACGTAAGGCAGCATCAGGACAAATTCTGGCCGCAGGTCCACCCCAATAATTTGCAGGCCGGTGGACAGCGAGCGCAGCGTTCCAAAGAGCAGCGCCCCCAAAAATACTCGGTAGGGTTGCCATTTGCCCAGCATGGCAATCGCAATGGCGATAAAGCCCTGGCCCAGCGTCATCCCCGGCACAAAAAAGTTGAGGTCGCCCACCGACAGAAACGCGCCGCCCAGCCCGGCCATGACCCCGCCAATCATGATCGCCAGGTAACGCGTCCGGGCCACATTGACTCCGGCCGCATCGGCGGCCAGAGGACTTTCGCCGGCGGCCCGCACCTCAAGGCCAAAACGGGTGTGGCCCAGCAAAAAGGCGCAGCCGGCCACCAGCAGCCAGGCCAGATAAACAAGCGGCTGCTGGTTAAACAGGGCCGGCCCCAGAATGGGCAGGTCGCTCAACCAGGGAACCGCTACTTTGGCCGCGCTGAAGCTCAAGGTGGGAAATTGCTGGCCGTAAAAATCGCGGAAAAGAAAGCCGGTGGCCCCTTCGGCCACAAGGGTGATGCCCAAACCGATAATAACCTGGTCTACCCGCAAGCTAATCGCCAAAAAGCCAAACAACAGGCCCAACAGCAGGCCGGTGGCTGTGCCGGCAGCCAGCCCGGCGACCATGCTTTGGGTGGTGAGGGCCACATAAAACCCGGCAAAAGCGCCGCTGAGCAGCATGCCCTCCAGTCCCAGGTTCAGCAGCCCGGCCCGCTCGGCAAAGGTTTCACCCAGAGCGGCCAGCAGCAGCGGCACGGCGGCAATCAGCCCGGCGCTCAACAGGGCCGTGATAAAAATTTGCCACTGGGCGGCGGTCATGGCTCCAGCCCGCGCAGGTAGCGGCGTTCAAGATAGGTACTGACGGCAAAAAAGAGCAGCATCAAGCCTTCCAGCAGCGGCACAAAATAGGCCGGGATGCGGGCGGTGCGGGCCATCACCTCGCCGCCAAAAAGCAAAAAGGCAAAGAAATAGGCAAACGGAATGACCAGCAGACCGTTGAGCCGGGCCAGAAAAACCAGGGCAAAGGCGGTCAGGCCGTACATGGGGTTCCATTCGCCCTGGAACAAACCCTTGACCCCCAGGACATCGTTGGCCCCGGCCAGACCGGCCATCCCGGCGCTCAACAACAGCGCCAGGGCAACCAACCGGTTGACCGGCAGACCCGCATGCAAAGCGGCTTTCCGGCTGCGGCCCAGAATGGTCAAGGCCAGGCCGGTTGCGCCGTAGCGAAACATCAAATAGATCAGCAGCACCGCGAGCAGCCCCACCAGCAGGCCGATATGAATCCGGGTAAAAGGCAGAAACGGCAGCCTAAATTCGGGTGGAATAGTCGGCATCTGGGGCGCAACGACCGCCGGATCGCTGAATGGCCCTTTCACCAGCCAACTGGTCAGGTAAATGGCAACGTAATTCATCATGATTGTGGTGATAATCTCGTTGAGGCCGTAGCGAACCTTGAGCACCGCCGGGGCCAGCCCCCATACTGCCCCACCGATAAAGGCTGCCCCGGCGCAAATAAGGAGCAGCCCTACCAGGGGCACTCCCCCGGCCAGGCGCGGCGCCAAAATACCGGCCAGGCTGGCTCCAATCAAAAACTGGCCGTCAATGCCAATGTTCCAAACGCTGGCTTTGAGCGCAATCAGCAGGCCGGCGCTGACCAGCAGCAGCGGAGCCATTTTGATCAGCGTTTCGGTGATGCCCAGGGCACTGCCCAGCCCCCGGCTGACCAGGATGGTGTAAGCCTGGCCGGGGTCCTTGCCGGTCAGCCATAGAAAAAGCGCGCCGCACAAAAAAGCGGCAACCACCGCCAGAATCGAGCTAAGGACAGGGACAAAAAGACGGAGCCAAACCCGCTCATGCATCTGGCAGCCCCAGCATCAAACGGCCCAGTTTCTCCAGGCTGGCCTCGCCGCGGGAGACCACCCCAACCAGACGGCCTTTGACCATCACCCCGATCCGGTCGCTCACCTCCAAAATTTCATCCAGTTCCGAGGAAATGAGCAGCACTGCCATTCCTTGATCGGCCTGGAGGCGCAGTGTTTGCAAAATAGATTCAGCCGTCAGCGCATCCAGCCCTTGGGTGGGCTTGTTGCAGATGAGCAATTTTGGCTGCCGGGCCAACTCGCGGGCGAGTAACAATTTTTGAATATTACCCCCGGAAAGGGTGCTCAACCGCGCCTCCGGCCCCGGCGTTTTGATCTTGAATTGGCGGATCAGTCTCCGCGTATGGCTGGCAATCACCGCCCGGTTCAACACCGTCCAGCGGGAGAAAGGCGGCTGATTGAAAACCTTCAGCACCGCGTTTTCGGCCACGCTCAAACTGGGAACACTCGCCTCGCCCAGCCGGTCGTCGGTCACATAGCCGCTGCCGGCCTGCGCCGCTGCCGTCACCCCCCGGTTGGTCAGATTAACCCCAGCCAGCATCACCTGCCCCTGGATCACCGGCCGCTGCCCGGCCAGAACTTCCCCCAACTCCTTTTGGCCGTTGCCATCCACCCCGGCAATGCCAAAAATCTCGCCGGCCTGAAGCTGGAGACTGACCCCCTGCACCGCCGGCGCGCCGCGATCATCCAGCGCGGTAATCTGGCTCAAAGTACAGAGGGGCGGCCCTAATTTTTGAAGGGAGCGGCCAGCGCCGGCCAGATGGGCCGGAGCCGGCCCGCCGAACATCGCCGCCACAATCTGCCCGGTCAATACCCCCCGTTCTCGCTGCGCCAGGTCGTCCGGGCCAAACGCGCCGACCTTCTTCCCCTCGCGCAAAATGGTGATGCGGTCGCTGATGTCCAGCGCTTCGTCTAGCTTATGGGTAATAAAAACGATGCCGATCCCCCTGGTTTTTAATTGGCTGAGAATCGCAAAGAGTTCCCGCACTTCCGGCGGGGTCAGCACAGAAGTAGGCTCGTCGAGCAGCAACACTTGCGAACCGCGAAACAGGGTTTTGATGATCTCGACCCGCTGCTGTTGTCCCAGCGAAAGGTAACGCACCTCCGTCCGGGGCGAAACAACCAGACCGAAATCACCCCATAACGATTTGAGCCGCTGTTCAGCCCGGCCTAAATTGAGCGCAAAGCCCAGATCAAGGCCCAGGATCACGTTCTCGATGACCGACAGATTGGGTACCAGGGTGAAGTGCTGATAAACCGTGCCAATACCGTGCCTGAGCGCCGCCTGAGGTGACTCAAGCGTGACCTCCCGGCCGTTGATACGCAGCCGGCCCTGGTCGGGCCGGAGCATCCCGGCCAGAATGTTCATCAGGGTAGATTTGCCCGCGCCGTTCTCGCCCAGAATCGTATGGATTTCGCCGCCGCAGATGGTCAGCCAAAGGTCATCGTTGGCCACCACGCCGGGAAAGCGTTTGGAAATGCCTTGAATTTCGATCAGTGGTGTGAAGTCCCCGCCTAATTTTGCTGTCAAAAGTTAGGTCTATAATAGCCCCAATCCTGATATGGTCAAGTCCAAATAGACGGGTTTGGGTTTAATTTCAGGGGGAGAGGGAGTCCAAAGCAAGCTCTGGACTCCCTTCTTCTGAATAGTTTACTTTTCTTCAGAGCTTACCAAAAGCAACTGGGCTATTTAATTGATGGTTATAGCCTGCAAGGTGCTGTTGATCAAGCCCTGGTCGTCGGTGAGGGTCAGGGTGGCGGTGTAAACACCGGGCTGGCTGTAGCTGTGGGTCGAGGTGATGAGCAGGCCGCTCTGGATCACCCCGTCGCCAAAGTTCCAGGTGTAGTCCACAATCTGACCGTCCGGGTCGTTGGAACCGCTGGCGTCGAAACTCAGCGCCTCCCCAACCAGCCCGGCCGCCGGAGCGACCAGGCTGACGTTGGGCGGTAGTTGCACCTGCACCGGCTCGTCAATCAGTACGGCCAGGGTCGCCTGGGCGGTCAGGCCGTCGTTGTCTGTTACTGTTAAAATCACCTGATAGGTTCCCGGCGTGGTGTAAGTGTGTTCCACCCGCCGGCCCTCGCCGCCTGTCCCATCGCCAAAGTCCCAGGCATGGCTGACAATCCGGCCATCTTCGTCGCTGGAATCGCGGCCATCAAACATGATAACCTCTCCCATCAGGCCCGTGGCCGGCCCTTCGATCACGGCTACAGGCGGCTGCTGGTTATTGGCCTGCACCTGCACGGTCACAGTCGAGCGGCCAGTCAGCCCACCATTGTCGGTCACGGTCAAGCTGACTTCATACGTCCCGGCCTGGCCGTAGTTGTGGCTCACATTCACCCCGCTGGCTGTAGCCCCATCGCCAAAGTTCCAGGCATAGCCGGTCAGACTGCCGTCCGTATCACGCGAGGCCGCGCCGCTAAAGTCCAACGTCTGGCCCACCAGGCCGCCCGTTGGGCCGCTGATAACGGCGACCGGGGCCTGGTTAGCCGCACTGACCTGCACCACGGCGGTCGCGGCGGCCTGCGCTCCGTCCTTATCGGTCACGACCAGCCGGGCGGTGTAACTGCCGGCTCCGGCATAACTGTGGCTCACGGTCGGACCGTTGGCCGTCGCGCCGTCGCCAAACTCCCAGCGATAGCTCAGGCTGGATTGGTCTACCGGGCTGGGGTCGGTGGCCGTGCCGCTAAAGGTAAGCGGGCTGCCGGTCTGGCCGCTATAAGGCCCACCCGCTGCTACACGCGGAACCAGGCTCAGCACCGTGACCCGGCTGGTGGCGATCTGGCTGGCGCCCCGGTTATCGGTCACTCGCAGGGCCACGGTGAAGCTGGCCGGGCCGTCGTTGTACCGGGCGGCCGGGTTCTTGTCGGTGCTGTCGGTGTTGAAATTGTCGCCGTCAAAGTCGAAATCCCACTCGTACTTCACAATCTTGCCATCCGGGTCGTTGGATTTGTTGGCGTTCAAATTCACCTGGCTGCCTTCGTCTACCACGTAGGGACCGCCGGCATGGGCTTGCGGTTTCTGGTTGCCCTGCTCGCTTAACCGCTGCCAATGCAGGTCAATTTGCGCCCCGCCACTGCGCTCGTAATACTCAACCCGCACATGATGCGTCCCTTCGGACAGCCGGGCCTCGGCGGTGTAGGTGGTTGGGGAGCTATCGCGCCATTGGTCCAGGATAAGCTGGTTATCTACCCAAACCCGCACCCCGTCGTCTACCAGCAGCCAGAAGCGATACTGGCCGGACGGGAAGCTGAGACTGCGGGTCCAGCGAACCGAGAAGTTATCGGCCGGCAGACCCCCCGCCGGTGCGCCCGCGCCCCAATTAAAGTTGACTGCGACATCGTTGCGGACCAGGGCCGGGCTGCCGCTCAGGTTCGGGTTGCTGTAATACTCGCCGCGCCAATCGGTGATAATCACCGGGGTGGCGGTAGGCGGCACAGGCGTTGCCGTTGGTGTGGCAGTCGCCGGGGCCGGGGTGGGCACGGGCGGAGCCTGCACGGTCGGCACATTACCGGCGTTCTGGGCCGTAACATATTGGGCCGAGAGCCAGCCGCGCTCGCCGGCCACGCCGGAAAACTTGATCTGCCACCAGCCGCCGTCGGCGCTGCGTCCGGTGATTTCGGCGGTTTGACCAGCCTTCAGCAGCCCCAGGACCGGATAGTTCGTGCCGGGGCCACCGCGCACATTCAGGTCAGCCACCATTGTAGCCAGGGGCGCGCCCGGCTGCGGGGTGGCGCTGGCTGTGGGCGAAGCCGCCGGGGTCGGGCTGATTGTTGCCGTCGGGGTGCTGCTGGGCAAACTCCCCACCTCGCCCGATAGGGTCAGCGTCGCCTGGGCCGACAGGCCGCTGTCGTTGCTGCGGGCCAGGACCGTGGCGGTACCGGGGCTGCGCCATAGCTCATCCGCCGGGATAATCAAGGGGGCGGTAAAGCGGCCTGTGCCATCAACGATGGCGCTGGCCAGGGCGTAGTCGGGTGTGGTGTTACTGGTTGCCGCCAGATACAGCAGCACCATACTGCCGGGCTGCCAGCCTTCGCCACGCACTGTGACTGAACTGCCGGCTGAGCCGGTAGCCGGGTCTAAAACCAGGCTCGGCGCGGCGCCGCCGGGGGTCGGCTGTAAGGCCTGGCTGGAGCTGGCAAAAAAGAGAACACCCAAGCCCAGCAGAGCCACCAGCACGATGGTCCAAATTAGCCCAAACAGGCCGATAATCAGTTTGGTTGTCCAGGAGCTTTGTTGAAATTGGCTAAATAAATCGTGGATCCTCATCTTAGTATCCTTCTAGCGTCTGTTATGACCTGCTACATCTATGCAGGGAAGACGCCCAGTTTCAAGTTAGAAACCGGGTATCTGCGCAGCGCAATGGTTGTAATAGTTGTTCCCTTATTAGACGCAGTGACCTGCGTTTTTGTTCCCTCGGTTTTACAAGTTTATAAAATGTCACACCCCTCATGTCATTTCGAGGCTGAAAGCCGAGAAATCTTTGAGACCGTTGTCTGCAAACCACGGCTTAGAAGATTTCTCGCTCCTAACGTCGCTCGAAATGACATAGCTGAATAGTTACGAAGTAGTTACGATTATAGAAGATTTTGCGCGGTGGTGCTGGTTAGCGAGGCAATTGATTTCGGGCGATCAGAGTGATGGTGAACTGTCGCCAAACCGTCGCATGGGGGGCGTAGGGTAATAATAAAAAGACTACCCTGGTAGGGTAGTCTGGCTGGGCAAACGGCGGTCGCAGACCGTCCTTGAGCGATTACACGGGGGCTATGAGGGCGCGGGGGCTATGCCCATCAAGAGGGTCAAGCGTTCCGTCCCCCGATTTTCGACGCCGTGCGGCATCCCGGCAGCGGCCCAGACGACGTGACCTGGCCCGGCCTCCGTCACCTCTTCCCCGACGGTGAACAGGCCAACCCCTTCGATAACAAAATAGAACTTATCCTGATCGCCGTGCTGGTGGACGGACTGCGCCTGTCCTGGCTCCAGGCAGTTGAGGCCAATCATTAAATGTTGGCCGGTAAACAAGGTGGCCTTGTAAAACTTATCGGCCTTCGCGCCGGTGAAGTTTTGGTAATGGGCGATGGTGGTGGACATAGCTTCTCCTGAAAAAAGAGGCGAGGAGGCGTGAGGCGAGGCCGCGAAGAATTTCCCCGCCTCGTCGCCTCACGTCGCCTCGCGTCCTTTCTTACATCTCCAGCGGAATAAAGTTGTCCCCATATGCCCCCAGATTGGGGCCGAGGACGGCTTGATGGTTGGGGCGCAAGGCCCACTCCTCGTCGCAGGCGTTGCATTTGAGGCAACCAGCGGGAGGGCAGGCCGGGGTCAAATCGTCGCGCAGGGCGCGGCGCAAATCCCAGGTGAAAAAGGCTTTACTCACCCCGGTTGTGACCGATTCCCAGGGCAGTTTCTCGTCCAGGCGGCGCTCGCGCAGGTAATCGTCCTGGCTCAAACCTTCGGCTTCCAGGGCGTGTGCCCACTCGCGCAGGTTGACTTTGCGCATGCGGGCCAGCACCCGGCCCAGCCGCCGGTCGCCGCGAGCCAGCGTCCCTTCGACGGCGGCCCAGGCGGCGCTGTCGCTGCGGACGGTGACGCCGTTGGGGTTAAGCCGGTCTTGCAAATATTTGATGCGCGTTTCCAGGGCCTCGACCGGCAGCATGGCCGCCCATTGGAAGGCGGTATGGCTCTTGGGTACGTAGGGCGTGGCGTTGATGGCGATGTTGCGCGGGAAAACCTGCCGCGCCGCCAGCACCATTTGGGCAATCGCCTCGACATCCTCCTCGGTCTCCGTCGGCTGGCCGACCATAAAGTACATCTTTAATTGTGGAAAGTTGTACTTGGCGGCCAACTCAACTGCATGCAGGATTTGGGCGTCGGCCTGGGGCTTGTTGATGACTTTGCGCATACGCACACTGCCCGCTTCGGGGGCGATGGTCAGGGTTTGGTTGCCGCTTTCGGCCAACCCTTTGATCAGCGGCTCGCTGATTGGGTCCACCCGCATGGAGGAGGCCGTCAGCCGCGCGCCCATTTTGCGCAGCTCGATGGCGATCTGGTCAATCCAGCTATGGTCGCTGACGGCGGCGCTGACCAACCCAATCCGGTCACGGTGTTTGAGGCCGTGCCGCGCAGCCGCCAGCACGGTATCCAGATGCATTTCGCGCATGGGCCGGTAGACGTAGCCGGCCATGCAGAAGCGGCAGCCCCGCCCGCAGCCGCGCGCAATTTCGATCAGGGTGCGGTCGCCAAACTCGGTGTTAGGCGTGTAAATCTGGGTCACGGTTGGCCGGGTTTCGATGTCTTTAACCCAGACGCGGGGGACCGGGCCATCGTGATGGAGCGCCGGGACGTACATACCGTCCACCTGGGCCAGCCGGGCGTAGGCTTCGGCGCGCGGAGCCTGATTAATCTCCCACAGGGCGTCAATCAGCGGGGGAACAATCGCCTCGCCTTCGCCAATAGCAAAAGCGTCAAAAATCTCGGCCAGCGGCTCCGGGTTGGTGTAGACAGCCGGACCGCCGGCAATCAGCAGGGGCCAGTTTTCATCGCGCTCGGCGGCAAAGAGGGGAAACCCGGCCTGGCGCAGCATCTGGACCACGTTAAAATAGTCCATCTCGTAGGAGATGGTGAAGGCGATGGCCGCAAATTCGTCCAGCGGCCGCTGCGATTCCAACGACAGCAGCGGCTCGTCGCGCTGCGGAAGCTGCTGAAAGCCCAAAAAGACCCGCTCGCAGACCACGTCGGGTTCGTCGTTAAACAGGCGGTACAGGCTGTGCAGGGCCAGACTGCTCATGCCCACGCGGTAGCTGTTGGGCCAAACCAGGGCCACCGGCAGCTTGCCCCCCCAATTCTTGAGGATGGTCCCCTCTTCCTGGCTTAATATTTTTTTAGCTTGGTCAATGGTACGGTAATTTTGTTTCATTTATGTAGGTAAGACCCTAAAGCTCTCACAGATCTTTAGGGTACTGAATTTTTATCAAAAACTTTATAAAAATTATTATAACGGCAAGCAGTCCAAACGCCAAAAAGAACAGCCCGGCTGAAGGTACAATCAACCGGGCTGTTACGATAGTCTAAGACAATGGTCTGATAACTTGTCCATTCCCAGGATTGAAAGTAGAATGAAGCTTCTCATAAAAACAGTGATCACTGTACTCAAAGGAGACTACATTGGCTTACTTACCGTCTAACACTCGTTATGATGCGATGCAATACCGTCGTTCTGGCCGCAGTGGACTGCAATTACCGGCGATTTCGCTGGGGTTGTGGTACAACTTCGGCGGGGTGGACCCGCTGGAGAATGGGCGGGCTATGCTCCGCCGGGCCTTTGATCTGGGCATTACCCACTTCGACCTGGCCAATAACTACGGTCCACCGCCCGGTTCGGCGGAAGAGAATTTTGGCCGGATCTTTCGCCAGGATTTTGCGCCGTACCGGGATGAACTGGTCATCTCCAGCAAGGCCGGCTACCTCATGTGGCCCGGCCCCTACGGCGAATGGGGGTCGCGCAAGTACCTGGTAGCCAGTTGCGACCAGAGTTTGAAGCGCATGGGGCTGGATTACGTGGACATCTTTTACAGTCACCGGCCCGACCCCAACACCCCCCTGGAAGAAACCCTGGGCGCGTTGGATTTTATTGTGCGCAGTGGCCGGGCGCTGTATGTCGGCATCTCCACCTACACCCCTGAGCAAACGCGCCAGGCCGCCCGGATTCTGCGAGAATTGGGCACACCTTGCCTGATTCACCAGCCGCGCTACAATATGTTTGACCGTTGGATTGAAGACGGACTGCTCGACGCGCTGGCCGAAGAAGGCATCGGCTGTATTTGTTTCTCGCCGCTGGCCCAGGGCATTTTGACCGATAAATATTTAGACGGCATCCCGGTCGAGTCCCGCTCGGCCAAGTATGAGGGCCAACTGCATTGGGGTGATCGAGTGGCCGAAGATCGGCTGACCAAAGTGCGGAAGCTCCAGGCCGTTGCCCAGGCGAGGGGACAAAGTCTGGCTCAACTGGCCGTGGCCTGGGTGCTGCGCCATCAAGGCGTCACCTCGGCTCTGATCGGGGCTAGCCGGGTCAGCCAGATCGAGGAGTTGGTAGCTGCCCTGGATAGGGTAGAGTTAAGCGCCGCAGAGTTGCAGGCCATTGAGACCATCCTGGCCGGTGAAAAATAGAAGTAAAGTAGGGGGAAAAAGTATGCGCACATATTTGCACATCAATCTAAATACAAAAACGGTAGAAAAGGAAGAACTGCGCGGCGAAGCCATTGCCAAAGCCGGGCGTTACCTGATTGCCAAAACATTTGTTGAAAAGGGATTGGCTCAAGTCGAGCCGCTGTCGCCCGAAAACCCGCTTATTTTTTCAGCCGGGCCTTTAGCCGGGACCAGCTTTTCCAATGCCAACCGCACCAGCGTCGGCTGCAAAAGCCCCTTGACCGGCGGCATCAAAGAGTCAAACGGGGGAGGAACCTTTAGCTACGCTCTGGGCCAACTCAACCTGGCCGGGTTTACCCTGTACGGCGCAGCCGACGAGTGGATAGTCATTCATCTAAAAAAGGACGGTTCCATCAGTTTTGACGATGCCACCCCCTATCTGCAAAAAGGTAATTTTGCCGCAGCCGATTTGCTGTACGAGCGCTACGGCAAAAAAGTGGCCCTGGGGATTTGCGGGCCGGTGGGCGAGTATCAGGGCTTGCTGGCCGGGATCGCCTTTAGCGACAGCGACGGGCGGCCTTCGCGGTTGTCGGCGCGCGGCGGCGTGGGCGCGGTCATGGGCAGCAAACGGGTCAAGGCCATTGTGGTGGACCTGGACAAAATTCCGCTGCTACACGACCGTAAAAAAAGTATGGGTAATATCCGCACCTATGCCCAAAAGTTGCAGGCCGATTCGATTGTGATGAATTTTTACAATGCCCTGGGCACAATGGGCATGGGCGATGTAACCAACTACATGGGCGGCCTGCCGGTGCGCAACTTTAGCGGTGGCCAGTTTGCCGATACCGGGGCCGGCGAGGTCTTCAAGATGGGGGCCGAATATATCGGCAATCTGAACAAGGCTCGCGGCGGCAGCCAGACCCACGCCTGCATGCCCGGCTGCGTCATCCAGTGCAGCAATGTTTATTTTGACGAGAACGGCAAAGAAGTGGTTTCGCCGGTGGAATACGAAACCCTGGGCCTGTTGGGCACCAACTGCGGCATTGGCGACCCCGACGACTTGGCCGCGCTGAACGCCACCGCCAATGACCTGGGGATTGACACCATCGAAACCGGGGCGACCCTGGCTGTGTTGATGGAAGCGGGTTTGGCCTCCTTTGGCGATGTGGTCTGGATGAAATCGGCGCTTGAGAAAATTGGCGCGGGCACGCCCGAAGGCAAGTTGTGGGCGCAGGGTACGGCCAGGGTGGGTCAGCACTACGGCGTCAAGCGAGTGCCCGTTATCAAAAAGCAGGCCATCAGCGCCTATGACCCCCGCGTGATCGAAGTGACCGGCATCAGTATGATGGTCACCGCCCAGGGGGCCGACCATACCACCGGCAACGCGCCCCGTTTAAAAACCCGCTCGATGACCCCGGATGAGATTATCAACGCCAGCCTGCGCGAGCAGATTCTTTCCGCCGCCACCGACTCGGTCGGACTGTGCATTTTTGGCCGTTCTGTGACCAACGCGCAGACGGAGTTTATTGCTAACGCCATCAATGATGCTCTGGGGACGCAGCTTACCGGCGACTTCTTTTTTGAGCTGGGCCGGGAAACCTTGAAATTGGAGTGGGAATTTAACCAACAGGCCGGCTTCAACCCTCAAGATGACGACTTGCCGAGCTTTTTCTATGAAGAGCCGCTCCCGCCGACGGATCATGTCGCTCGTTTCCGGGGCGAGGACGTCCGTGAAATATTTGACCGGTTAGCAACGGCGAAACAGTAAGCTTTCGCTGCAACCCGTTATAAAGTTTCTTTTGCGGAGTGCAAAAGCTTAGCTTTTGCACTCCGCATTTTTTATTTTTTAATATTCGGCGATGGGCAAATTATAAGGCGGAATGTTACTCCGCACATAATAGGCATTCACCCAGCCCCGGAAATTATACGCCGCTTCTACTTTGAACCATGTGCCGGCGCTGTTGCGGCCTACCAGCCGGACCTGCTCGCCTCGATACAGCCAGCCCATAACCGGATAGTAGAGGCTGGGACCGGAGCGGACATTGAGCTTGTAAGCGGTAACAAACCCGTAGGCGTCAGTGGTTGGGGGCGGTGGTGGGGGCGGTGGCGGCTGGCTGCCAGAGTTCCAGGCCAGCCGGGCCACGGCTCCGCCGGTATTCTCATAATACTCCATTTGAACCGTAATCGAGCCGCCTGGCAGATAAATATCGCCCACATAGTTGCGCGGCGATTGGTCTTTCCAGGCGTCAATCAGCAGATGGCCGTTGACAAAGAGGCGCGCCCCGTCGTCAACGGTGATGGTGAAGCGATAGTTGCCGGGGGGCAGGTTGAGCGACTGGCTCCAGCGGGCCGAGAAACCATCCGCGTCAATCACTCCCGGCGCGGGTGAGCCGCCGCCCCAGGAGAAATCCACCCTCGGTTCGTCTCTGACCACTACCGGCGGGCCGCTGAGCGATTTGTTATTAAAATATTCGCCGCGCCAATTATAGATGGGTTGGGGTGGGGGTGGCGGCGGCTGGCTGCCCTGGCTGTACGAAACCCGAATCACCGCATCGCCAAAGCGATCAAAATATTCCACCCGCACCAGATGGTGGCCCGACCCCAGGTACGTCTGGGCGCTGTAGGTTGTGGCCGATTGTTCGCGCCACTGGTCAATCAGCAACTGCTCGTCAATCCACAGCCGGACGCCGTCGTCGGCCACGACGGTGATGGTGTAATTGCCCGGCGGCACATCAATGTAGCGGGTCCAGCGGGCCGAGAATTGGTCGGCGTTAACGCCGGAAGCTGGAGCGCCGGTCCCCCAATTAAAATCGAGATTGGTATCGGTGCGCTGCAAGACCGGCGGCCCGCTGAGATTCATATTGTTCCAATAAGCCACCTGCCAACCGGGATCGGTGTGCTGGGGCGTAACATCCTGGGCCAGGGCTGTGCCGGTTAGCAACCAGGTCAGAACCAACCCAACAATGAAGAAACGACTGTGTTTGAGCATAACTACCTCCTGCCTTATTTAACTGTTAATGAACAATAATTAACGGGTAACAAGGTGGCAAAGTAGCAAATCTGCTACATTGCTATCCTGCTACCTTGATCATTGAGAAAGGATTTTTCTGGATACCTGTATTATGACGTTTGAGGTTAGAAAAAAGTTCCCTGTTTTGGGCCTAATTTTCCAGACTTCCACCTCGAAATGATGTGAGACTGAGGCGTAACGTAGTTGTAATTGCTCAGCCATGTCATTTCGACCGTAGGGAGAAATCCTCTACGACCTTACTTTATATATGTTGCGTCCTGGGGATTTCTCGACCTTCGGTCTCGAAATGACATGACTCTGAGCAGTAACACGGTTTTTTTATTTTTCCCCAACTAACTCCCATACTTTCACCACCTCACCCCCCGTTGCAATACGTTGACCATTGTGACTGAACACGAGCTGGTAGGTGAAGGGCATCTGGGCCACGAAAGCCCCGCTCACCACATCCCATAGTTGGACCTCATAGGTCGGGGGCTGTTCTGTTCCCTGTTTCAGTCCGAAGGTCAGCCAGCGGTTACACGGGCCGGCGCAGATGGGGCTGGGAGCCAGGTTCAGGCTTACATTGGGTAATTCCATTTTTGAAACCAAGCGCCAGCCGGGTACTTCCCAGACCCAAATTCGCTTGCTGCGCTCATCGAACGACTCCAGCCCGGCCAACAAACGCCCATCCGAACTGAACTCAAGTTGGTCAATAATTCCTCCTTTGACATCCAGGCGCGCCACTTCCGGCCAGGTTTGAGTTTGCCAGATGGCTACCACTCGCTCATCGCCGGCCAGTCCTGCTGCCAGCCATTGGCCATCGGGGCTGAAGGCTACATTGGAGTAGGCCCACAATCGGAACTCAGCCAGGGAACGCTGCTCCTCAGTCAAAGTATCCCAGACCATCACCTGGGCCGGCCCCCAATCTTGATTTAACATGACGGCCAGCCAGGGGCCGGTGGGACTAAGGGCCAAATTCTGCACCCCCAAACCATGATTGAACTCTTTGATCGGCTGGCCGTTAACGGCATCGGCTAAAATTACTTTACCATCAAGGCTGCCGGTCGCCCAGAGATGGCTATCGGCGCTAAAATCAAGGCTCCATACCTGACGGTCGTAATGCAACTGGTTTAGCAGTTGGCCGGTGTTGGCCTCCCACAGATAAGCCCTACCGTTGGCATAACCCGCATCACCTACCAGGGCTAAACGTTGGCTGTCGGGGCTGAAGGCAACCTGGGCCACACTTTCAAGGCCGTCGGCTATGGGCGCACTCCAGCCGAGTTGCCAGATCTGGGTGTTCCAAACCTGGATTTCTTGCAAATTACCCAGGGCCAACAATTGGTCATCCGAGCTAAAAGCCAGAAAGGTCGCGCCGAGGAAGTTCAATTCGGCTACCGGCGTTAAAATTTCTTGGGCCGGGGCAGTTGAGCTAAAGGTAGAATGGTCAGCCGGAATCCACAGCTTTTGCCCTACTTCAATGAAATCGGGGTTGGTAATATAAGCAAAACTCGCATCCGAACTGGCTTTGGCGTTGGTTGCGGCCACAATGGCCGGATAGGCCAGGATGTCGCCGTAATATTTCTCAGCAATTTTGCTCAACCAGTCCTCAGCCTGGACAATATACACGTCACCCGTAGATGCCTGGGGAGGGGGCGCAGCGGCGATGACCGTTGCTATAAAACTTAACCAGACCATAGCGCTAACCACACTTTGGATGATCTGACGGATCATTTTGTACCTCTACAAAGACAGACAATCGAATTTCTGTGCGCTGAGTTTAGTTAAGGCAATAATCTTGCCAGGTAACTATTGCTACCTGATCGGTATCCCTGTTATACACTACAAAATCAAGAATTTGAAAATCGGTCAAATAATATTCGTCATCCAGCAATTGATAGGTTTTTCTTGCCTTCCAATCTCCGTGTTTATAGGCAGCTTTGAACGCCTCGGAAAATTCACAGGGATCGGTTTCATACCAGTAATCAAGATTGACGATCATGGTTTTATAACCGTTCTCAAATTGTATCGGTGGCGGACTGAAATTGTAAGGGTCTGGCGTAAATTGATAGTTAACATCGAGTCCCCAGTTGCCATTTGTTTGCCCAACCTGCCAAATACTCCAGGGTGTTGGACCACTAGAAGTATCTAATTTGCGCTCGATAAGAAGAACCCAACGCTCTTCTATCCACCAGAAGTCCCGTAGCAGCACTTGTTGACCAATCTCCCAGATAGTTCCGGCTCGATCAACCACATAAATAGTGTCTGGGGCCTGATAATGGCTTCCAGACGGACAATCGCGATTATCAGGCAGAGAAATAAGCACGGCCTTCTCACTGCCAGAAATGAAAGTTACACGAAATCCAGCTACACTGAAAAACACATCTTCCAATTCATTCAAATTAAATGATTGAGCAAGTGGATGGGTAAGTAAGATTACCGTCATTTTTTTCAAAGCTTCATCATAGGAGTCTTGATTATTGCTGATAATATAACATCCACCGGGGTCTATTTTATACGGATCATGAATGTTTTTGAGCAATTGTACTAATTCATTTCTTGCGCTGATTAAAGAAGTACCGAATTGGGGTTGAAAAGCCATCGGGGTTGGAGTTGATTCTACAGAAGTAGATCTGATTCCCGATGGAGACCACCAGCGAATAAGACCAAACTCGAACTTGGCGTCGGTCAGGCGGGTGAGCTTGAGGGTAGTCATATTGACCCTATAAAGCGCATGCATGGACCGATTGGCGGTAACTATCTGGGAGGCAGCCGTAAAAACAAGCTGCTGCCCATCCGGCGCCCAGGTGATGTGAGTGACTTCTAACGGGCTGTCGCTGAGTTGGGTTAAGGCTGTACCATCCACATTCATCACAAATAAGGTGCAAGACGTGCCGGTGTAGCCACACAGGGCCACATGCTGCCCATCCGGGGACTCGCGCAGATTGCCAAAGTATTGATAATCAGGCAAGCGGGGCAACTCCAGATGAACCAAAGCAGTACCATCTCTATTCACTCTATAAGTATCAACATTTAACCAGGTAGAAATAGTAAGTTGCCGGCTATCGGTTGACCATTCGTAATTCATAGGGTCATCGGCCAGATTGGCCGTCAGATTGACCAGTTCAGCGTCGCACCCTGAAGATAGACTGGCACAGGCAATATTCATGACATACAGATCGGCGACAAATAAATCATCTTCTATTTTGGACGTAGTGAAGGCCAGGTCTTGCCCATCCGGCGACCATCTGGCCCGGTAACTATACTGTCGGGGTAGATTATGGGTAAGATTAATCTGGTTGGTGCTGTTAGCGTTCATCAGATAGATATCAGAAATGTCAAGCTTTGGGTCGGCGGGGGAACTTTGCTTAGAATAACGCCGTTCAAAAACAATCTGTTGACCGTCGGGCGACCAGATTGGGTTACTTTCCGGCCAGTCTGGGGTGTTGGTCAGGTTGACCGGCTGGCCGTCTTGGGTGCTGATGACGTAAATATCATCTTCGGGGACAGTGCTGTAGACAATTTTTTGCCCATTGGGAGAAATAAAGAAACTCTCTATGCTAGCGTCGGTGGGGAAAGCATAGAGCAAGGTCAGGTTGGTTCCATCTGGGTTAATTTTATAAAACTCTGCCGTCTCAATCGTGGCATAGTTATTCCTGTTATATTTAATAAAGTAAATCACCCCGGTTGAGGATACGGCTGGTTGAATTGCCATAGAGGTGGGTGTGGCTGGTTGGGGAGAGGCCGTTGGATTCGGCGTTGCAACCTCGCCAGGCCGGACCATTAAGAGAGTGTAAACGACCCTAATGAGCACGGCGGCCATAAGCACCATCCCTAAAATTTTCATAATTCCTTCTCGATTCAAGTTATGGGGTTGGGATGATTTGCAATGATTGGGTCAATTCATCCAGCAGCCTCAGGTTAGGAGTAAAATTGTTTGCTGAGAGTGCGTTCAGCCGTTGGGTAGTTTCTTGAACGTGACTTTGAAAGTCAGCCAGAGTGTTAAACGACGATCCATTATCCATATTTGCCAGGATTTGGGTTGAAACCGGATAGAATAAGGCTACATAGTATTGGCCGTCAGAGGTCAAACCTTGAAAAGAGTAAAAGATAAACTGATTACTAATGGGACCGCCAAGAGCATGCTGTGTAATAAACCGAATTCCGGACCCATTTTTAAAATCCAGATATTTGATTTGCGCTTTGAAAATCTGGGCATTGTGCTGGGGTGGCAAAAAAGGGATGTCATCCTCAAAGGTAGAGGGGCGATTAACCAGAATCACTTGCAGTCGGTCAATGATGTTATTGATAGTAGGGGTGGCTTGTTGGAGGGGGTCTGCTCCATAGATTGAGCGATAGTCATTGACCGGATAAATTCGCAGGTGAGGTTTCCACCCACTCTGGCTGGGTGAAATGGAGGTGAAATCGTTAAAATAGAATCTAAGATGGGTGGGGTAGGCTATATCGGGTGAAGGGCCGGTAGGGCCACCGCTGTAAGGTCGAATCAGTTGGATTTCGCCGGTTATGTCGGCGGCTAGCCCTTGATAGGTAAAACTGACCTGCTGCGGCAAGGAACTGAGTTGTGTGCCGCTGAAAAGATAATTGATGCCTGGGGTTGGGTCTGGTTGCGGGGTTGAGGCCGATTGAGAGCTATTTGGTGGAGCCGGTGTGAATGCTAACTGCAACGCCAGGTTGGCCAGCAAGAGGAAACTGAAAAAAAAGATTACAAAATTTCGCATTCGATAACCTTCTTATTTATAATATCGCTGGTGCGGGAGAGGTACTATTTTAGTACGCTGCCGCCACATCCTGCCAACCCTCGGGCATGATCGCATCTGTCAAATCAGCCCCGCTGAGGTTGGCTCCGGCCAGGTTAGCCCCGCTCAAATTGGCCCGGATCAGGTTGGCCCGGCGCAAATCAGCCCCGCTGAGGTTGGCGTTACTCAAATTTGCATCCCACAGAATCACGTTGACCAGCTTGGCTTCACTCAAATCAGCGCGCCTGAGATTGACCCCGTAGAAACTGGCCCCGTTCAGAGCAGCCTCGCTCAAATTGGCCCGGCGCAGGTCGGAGTGATCAAAGACGGCCTGATTCAGAACAGCCCCACGCAAGTTGGCCGCAAACAGCCGGACGCTGATGAGGGAAATGTTGGGCCAGTTTACCTCAGACAGTTCGATTTCGCTCAAATCAGCGCCGTTGAAGTTAGTCAGGCGGACGTCAGCCCCGCGCAGGTTGGCCTTTTGCAGCTTCGCCTCGTACAAATTACTCTCGCTCAGATTAGCGCCGCTCAGATCCGCTTCGCGCAGGTCGGCCTGGCTCAAATCGGCCTGGCTCAAATCGGTCCCACGCAGGTCTCGCTGCGCCGCCGGCTGGTTGAGGATTTGCCAGATCAGCCGCCATTTGTCAGCGAGAATAGTTTGCTCATCAACGATGGCGCTTTGCAGTGAAACGTTTCTCCACCGAACACTCCCCAAATTAGCCCCCCGTAAATCCGCGCCGGTCAGGATGGTGTATTCAAGGGTGCTGCCGGATAGGTCAGCCCCGCGCAAATCGGCCTCATGCAGATAAACTCCGCCCAGCAAGCTGGCCTGGCTCAAGTTGGCGTCTTGCAGATTGGCCCGCTCCAGGTTTGTTCCACTCAGTTTGGCCCCACTCAGGTTAGCCCCGCGCAGGTCGGCTCGCGGAAGTTGCGTATCTTCCAGATGGGCCTGTGTTAGGTCGGCCTGCTGTAAATTAGCTTCTTCCAAACTGGCATAATCCAGATTGAGACCATACAGGTTGGCCCCTTGCAGATTAGCCTGGTAAAGCATGCTTCCCTGTAGATTAGCTTGATGCAAATTCGTCTCGCGCAGGTCTGCTTTGGTCAAATCAGTGGCAGCCAGGTAAGCTTTGCTGAGATTAGTCTGAAACAGGTTGATCCCGGCAAGATTGGCGCCATGAATATTCGAGCCGCTCAGGTCTGCGCCGCTCAAATCAGCCCCTGCCAGATTAGTATAGCTCAAATTGACGTGGCTCAAATCAAGCCCGCGCAAATTACGCCCCGGCGCACCCTGCTGGAGAATCTCCCAGACCAGCCGCCATTTGGGCGCGAGTTGAGTCCCCTCGTCAATGATGACCTCGTGCAGCGTGGCGTCTTGCAGCTCGGTTTGCCGCAGGTCGGTCTGGCTCAGGTTGGTTTCGCGTAAATTAGCTCCGCTCAAGTCGGTTTCAGTCAGATTAGCCCCGGTCAGGTCGGTTTGACGTAAATCAACCGTTTGTAAGTTGGCCTGAGAAAGGTTAGCCCCGGCCCCGTGCGCCTCAATGAGATCAGCCCGCAGCAAATCCGCGCCGGTCAGATCAGCGCCGCGCAGGTCGGCCTCAAACAGGTTGGCATCTATCAAAAACGCGCTGCTCAAATCGGTCCGGCTGAGTTCGGCGGCCTGCAAATTGGCTTTGCGTAAATCCGCCTGCTTGAGCGATACCCCGGCCAGATGCGCCGCATGAAGATTGGCCCGGCTCAACTGCGCCTCAACCAGGCTGGCCCCCTCAAAGTTGGCCCCCACCAAATCCGCCTCGCGCAAATCCGCTCCATCCAGATTGGCTCCAACCAAATCGGCCCCCCGCAGATTCCAACGCCGGGCCAGGCCGTTGACCGCCGCCCACACCACGTACCATTTGTAATCAAAGCGGGTGGTTTCATCCACCTTGATCGCCAGTCCCTTCAGGCTCACCCCGGCCAGGTTGACATTCAGCGTATTGGCCCCGCGCCAATCGGAGTGGGCCAGCAGCGATTGGCGCAGGTCAGCGCCATGAGCATCTGCGCCGGTCAGAGTGGCTCCGGTCAAATCAGCGCCGCGCAGATCGGCCTGTTGCAGATCAGCGCCCGATAGGTCGGCCCCGCGTAAGTCAGCCCCGGCCAGATTGGCCTGACGCAGATCACGCCCACGCAGGTCGACTCCGGCGCAGGCGGGCGGGCAGTGGGCCGGGAGGAACGCAGCCGGGGGAGTAAGTTCTATAGGTGGTGTTGGGGTGACAGAGGCAGCCGGTGTTGGAACCCGGCAGCTTAGCAAAAGCGCCAGCAGAGCGATTAAACCCAGTAGCCTATGTACAGGACAAAAATTTCAAAGAGAACAGGAAATCATCCATTTTGAGTTGAATGTCAAAAACGATGGAGCGCAAGTGGTCTAATCCGTAGCGAAATAAGCTTTTGGCCAAACGTCCATGCTTTTTGAGTTTGAGTGGCTCCTGTTGATGTAACCACTCACCGACCTTAAACGCCCAGACGGTGGCTAAAGCCAGGAGAGCCAGGAGTTTGTTAATGCTTTCGCCCTCAGTCAAATGGGTTTCTTCGAGGCGAAAGCCTCTGGATTTGAGAATGCCAAACAGGGTTTCGATGTTCCACCTGCGAGCATAATCGTCCAGAGCCCGCTCTGGGGTTTGGTTGGTCACAATGAGCAGGTATTCATCCTCAAGTCGGAGCCCAATCAAGTATAACGGCTGCCCCAAAACGAAGCGTTTGCGGGACAAGACCAACTGTTCGCCGACCGTCAGATGTTGAAATATAGCCATCACCGGGATTTGACCCTGTTTACCGGCAACTTGGAAGTTCTGGCGGATGCGGATACGGAATAAAAGCTGCTTTTGACGGAGATACTTGAACCACTTCTGACCGACAAACTCCCGGTCAGCCACCAAACAAGCGATACATCTCTGGCCAAAGGTGGCGATGAACTTCTCCAGCAAGGCGATCCGTTCGGCAGTGTTGGAGTTACCTTTCTTATCCAAAAAGTGCCAGTAGATCGGGAAGGCAACGCCGTTATAGACAATGACCAACACCAGCAAGTTGAGGGAATATTGACCAAACTGCCAATTCGTCCGATCCAGGCTCAAGGTATACCCGTCGGCCGGCCTGGGCAACAGAGACACCATCAGTTTGGCCATAACATCGTAGTCCAGTTCAAACCCGGCAAAAAAGCGTTGCAAGCGACGATAATTTGAGCTGACTTTCGCCTTGGGATTGAGGGCGGTGGCAATTTCAGTTAAATTAACCGTTTTGACTTTCAGTAAGGCGATCAGAAACATCGCCAAGAAACTCAGCCGAGCCCCGTGCCACGATAAATGACCGCTGAGTACACTTTTGAGTTGTAGGATATGAAACACGGATTATTCTCCTCTTGATCGATTTCAAATCCTACATCTTACTGGTTTTGCTCCTTGATCCAAATTCAGTGCCTGAATCTTTTGTCGCGTACAAAGCCCAGTAGCTCTAAATTTGAGGGGCCAGCACACCCTCGTGCGACACGCTTCGCAGTCGGCACGTAGGCGTGCCTCACTCCTCGAAAATTGGACCCGCTGAAACTGCCAAGCCGAAGTAGGGTAATCATTTCTTGACCCCCGGATTCTGGCAGTCCCATTGACAGGTCCAATCGGCATTGATGACCATTTCAGCCGGGTAAACCACTTCCACCTTGACGCTTTCCGAAAGCCGGGTCACATCCCGGCACTGCGGCTCAAACTCTGCTCCGCCGGCCACACAGTCATCCCGAACAACGGTCAGCCACCACCAGCCGGTTTTAGCCTGATCCGGCGGGATGGCGATTTCCCACTCCCCGGCCTGGACCGAGGGCTGCCAGCGGTTGGGGCCGCTGGGCGCAGACAGTGTCTGCAGCGAGCCGTTATCGGCCTGGATACTGATCCCGTTGACCGGCTGGCCGGCCCCATCCACAATCCGGCCCCGGAAATGAATGGCTTCGGCCTGGCCCATGACATACCATCCGCCGGGGGTAAATTGAAAACCGGGCGACTCGCCTGCATTCAAATTCCGGGTTTCCGGCGGCGTGTCTGCGGGGGGCAGGGGCGTTTTTTGCGCCGCATAGAGGTCTCCTTTGCCGCTGACAAAATAGATGGTCTCGTCGAGAACAGCCGGGGCAGTATAAATCTGGCTGTCTATGCCATAGTGGGCTATTTCCTGGCCGGTGCGAATATCCACCTCGTACAAATAACCATCGCCGCTGCCGATATAAACGACGCCCTCCACCACCAGCGGGGCGGAACGGGTCTGTTTGCCCAGGCTGAAACGCCACTTTTCTTCACCCGTCGCCCCCTCGATGGCGTGGAGATAGCCGTCATAGCTGCCAAAATAGATCACCCCATCGGCCAGCGTGGCCGAAGTTCGCACGGCCAGGCCCAGCGGGTAGCGCCGCAGTTCCCGGCCCGTAGCGGCCTCGAGAACGTACAGATTTTCGCTGTGACTACCCACGTAAACCATTCCGGCCACTTCAACCGGCGGGCTGGAGAGCCAGTTGCCGGCGTCGAAGCGCCATTTTTCCCGGCCGGTTTCCACGTCGAGCGCGTACAGATAATGATCCTGGCTGCCCACATAGAGAGTCTCTCCAGCCACCGATGCTTGCGGCAAAATGACATTGCCTGCCCTGAACTGCCATATTTCCTGGGCCGTCTCAGCTTCGAGGGCATAAAGGGAACCATCCTCAGCGCCAACCAGCACCAGGCCGGCGGTGAGGAGCGGCCCAAAAGAAAAGCGGCTGCCCTTTTGCGTCCGCCATAATTCCAACCCGCTGCGGCGATCCAGGGCGTACAAATAGCTGTCATCACTGACGACATAGACCATCGCTTCGGTTACGGCCGGGGCCAGGTTGATCTCCCCCCCCGTTTTGAAGCGCCATACTTCCTGGCCGGTCTGGGCGTCCAGCGCGTACAAATCGCCGTTATTACCGCCAGCGTAGATCAGGCCGGCGACAGCCACCGGCGGCGTACTGATGCCGCCCTCACCCCGAAACTGCCAGCGCGGCGTCAGGAGATGGGGCGAAACTTCTCCCTCAACAGGCAGATAAGCCAACACCTGGGCCAGCACCTCCATCATTTTCTGGCGCAGAGGCAGCCCCGACAGCGAAAGCAAGACGATCAAGCCGCAGACAAGCGCCAGACTCATCAACGCGGCCCGGACAAATTTGGGGTTAAAAGGCCGGAAGGAACTTTGGCCCGCTTTGAAAAGTTGTTGGATGCGACCCCAGGGACCGGGTATCTCCGCCGTTGTGACCGGACCGGCGTCCATCCGGTTCAACAGCCGCCGCCGCAGGGAGTAGCGGATTTTGCTCTGTTGACTAAAATCGGCGGCTGCCAGCTTGTGGGCCAGATCGAGCGCTGCTTCATACTCCGCCGAGTCGGGTTTTGGCCCGGTTAGACCACTTTCGCGTAATAAGTTATCTACATCACTACTAAAACGATCAGCCACTTCTCGCTGTTTCATCGCTCTACCCCCTGCGCTTCCAGTTCAACCCGCAATCGCCGCACCGTGCGAAATAAAATAATCCCGACATTGCTCTCGCTCAGGCCAGTCAGTTGGGCAATAGCTCGATTGGTTAGGCCGGCGGCAAATTTAAGGCCGATCAGGTCGCGCTCCCGGCTGCCCAGGCCAGCCACCGCCGCCAGTAATTTGTCTTGCATATCGTTGTCGGCTACCACGTCGCCGGGCGGCGGGTCGTTGCTGCTCCATTCGCGTAAGATGTCCAGCGACAGCCAGCGCCGCCGTTTGGCGGCCCGGAAGTGATCATTGACGATGTTACGGGCAATGGTAAACAGCCAGGCCGCCAGCGGCGCTTTATCCTGCTGGTACTGGCCGATGCGCAGCAGCGCCCGCTCAAAAACCTGGGCGGTCAGATCATCGGTTATATCGGCGTCCTGCACCCGATAGCGAATATAGTTGTAAACGCGGGCAAAATAGTGGTCATAGATGGCGGCAAATGCCGCCGCGTCGGTGCTTGATTGGGTCGCCAAGCCAGCCTCGTTTGGCAAAGCCAGAGTTTGATTCATAAAGACAATCCCTGCAACATGGACGGATTTCTGCCGGGGCCAGACCGCCGACCGCCGACGGCAGACGGCGGTCAGTAGCCTGCGGTCTGCCGTCGTTTATGCCCCGAATGTATTAGTAATTACGCCGCCGCTGATAAAGTATTACAGAGATTTGCCCAAATTATACGCTGAACTACAATTTTTTGTACTCAAATTATAACCCATTTGGTACGGTTGACATTTATAATATTCTCGAATACAGTTGAAGGTAGTGTTCCAGAAAAGTTTTCGCTGTTAAAACAAGTAGCAGAGTTGCAAAGTAGCAAGGTAGCAAAGTAGCAAGGTAGCAAAGTAGCAAGGTAGCAAAGTAGCAAATCTGCTACTTTGCTACCTGTTACCTGCTACCTGTTACCTGCTACCTTGCTACCTGCTACCCTGCGACCTTTATCTCCAAACAAGGATTTTCGTATGCTATGCCCTTTCTGTCTGGCCGATACCAAATTCAAACCAACCAAACCAAGCGGCAGCCTGGCTACCCTTTATCTTTGCTCTGATTGCAAAGAGCCGGCTCCGGCGCTGTACGTACAGGATTACCGCCAGTACCCGCCGGTGGTCATCAGCGCCACCGGCTTTCGCCAGCACGGTAAAACCGTTTATTTTGCCGCCCTCTTCTACACCTTGAAAAAGCTTAGCCTGGCCCGCGATTGGCCCGACTTTTTTACGATGGGTCTGAACGAAGACAGCTTGGATACCGTTTACGGCAATGTCCGGCTGCTGGAGGGCGGCGCGCTGCCCGACTCGACGCCCAAAAACTTCCCCCGTCCGACCATGATCCGGGTGGACGGCGTGCCCATCCAGCCGGATTGCACCCTGCTCTTTTTTGATACCGGCGGCGAGTGTTTTGAAAAGCCAACCCAACTGGTCCAATTTGCCGGGTTTGTGCGCCGGGCTAAAGCAGCGATGTTGCTGGTCAGCGTACCCGACCTGGAAGACCCGCGCTCCGGGATGCAAAAGCTGCTCAATACCTACATTGTCGGCATGCGCGAGTTGGGCGGCAAGACCGAGGAGCAGGATT
This sequence comes from Anaerolineales bacterium, assembly GCA_015075405.1. Taxonomy (GTDB): domain Bacteria; phylum Chloroflexota; class Anaerolineae; order 4572-78; family J111; genus DSQQ01. Next base: position 795,629 of record JABTUK010000004.1, on the reverse strand, counting down.
TGGTGGTAGTCTACACCAAAGCCGACCAGTTGGCGGCCCGCTTTAGCCCCAATTGGGAAGATTTGCGCGCTTACCTGGTCAAGGGCTCCATTGAGGACCTGGTGCGGACCAAAAACTATATCGAGCGCATGCACAAGGTTTCGGAGCGGCTGCTGGCCTTTACCGAGCAGGAATTGCACGCCTACGAATTTGTCAACGCCGCCGAGGCCAACTTTAAAAGCGTCAACTTCTCTATTATTTCCGCTTTGGGCAGCGGGACCAGCGACGGCCGTCTGCCTGTCGCCATTGCCCCCCGCCGCATTCTCGACCCGCTGCTGTGGGGTATGGAAAAATCGTTCTCTGGCTCGGAGCGGCTGTGGCAGCGCTGGTTGAATTGGCTGTCCGGGACGGATTAGAGTTCTCATCAGACCCTACCTGATTGACTGAAAGATTTAATATTTCACCGCAGAGGACGCCGAAAACGCAGAGATTTTTATAAATTTCTCGGCGGACTCTGCGCTCTCGGTGGTTAATTTACAAGGTTAAATTAAGTCAGTCAACCAGCCCTACAGATCTTTTAGACCTGTAGGGTCTTTGTGGTAAAGGAACAGCGTTATATGACTGAACCTGACCACCCTGATTCACTGATTGCGGCCTTACAAAGCCGCAATTGGGCCGATTACTTTGCAGCCCGGCAGATGTTAGTCGCCCTCGGTGGAGAAGCTGCAGAGCCATTGAGTCGCCTTGCCGCCGACGAGGCCCATCCTTTACGCGCCATCGCCTTGGAGTTACTGACCTATATCGAGCAGGAAACAACCCTTCGTTTCGCCGGGCGTCTGGCTCAACTTTTGTGTCCTCGCTGTTTAACGCGCTTTGACGCTCACTCAGTTAACTTACCCTGGGGCGTCTCTTTTACTTACTATAGCTGCCGCGCTTGCCGCCAGAGCCGGGAGTTTTTAGAAGGGGTTAAGCGGGTGGTCGCCGTTTTGGATACCGTCTGGCCTGAGCAGCAACTGCGGCAGAAGAGCAGCCTGCGGGTCAACTGGTTGACTCGTCCTGGCCTGTTTGATTTCGACCGAGTTGAAATTATCCACGCTGCCGATCAAGACGCAGAGCGTTTTGCTATACAGGTCGGCAATGATACCGACCCCTATCGTAAGCCGCGTTATTCGCAGATGACCTGTATGATTGGGCCGGACTGCCAGTTGTCGGAAAATACGCTGCGGATTCTAGAACACACATTTGGCGTAATCACCCATGCTCCTCACCTTTGATCGAACCAATTTTCCCCTAATCGCCGTAGAAGAAGTGGGACTGGAAGTCCACCTGCTGCCGGTGACCAAACTACAGTTTGAACAGTTTGTGGCCGCGTCCGGCCCGCTCGAAGAAGCCCGTTATCAAAAGCTGCTGGCTTTGAACCCGGCTGTTTCCCCGGCTGAACTTTTAACCGCTGAGCCGGAACGGCTCTTTGTGACCGGGATTTTGCCCAAAGAAGCCCAGGCGTTTGCGGCCTGGTTGGGCGAAGGATTGGGCCTGCCCACCGTCAAAGAGTGGCGGGCTATCTATAACGCCTTCAGAAGGATGTCCCTGCCCCGGCACGATTTGGGGGTGGAATTGGCCGGCACCCCCCTGGGCGCTTTTGTGGCCCACCAGATCAGGCAGATGCCCGGCAACCTCATGCTCGACCTGTCGCTCATGCGCGGCGGGCTGGTCGAGTGGGCGCGGCGGGGCCAGGGCTGGGTTGGGCTGGGGTCGCCGCGCCCCGACTTTCAGCCCAATTTGTGGGACCCGCTGGCCGACGAAGTCAAACCCCTCCGCCCCGACGAGCGCCTGCCCTACTTTGGTTTTCGCCTCATCCGGCGAGGGGAGTGGTACCTGGCGGATAGGGAGAAGGTCCGCTATATTGAATGAGTCTTGACAGGGAATTAAGGGAACTGAAGGAACTTAAAGAAACCCATCAGTTCCCAGAGTTCCCTTAGTGATTGTCCAAAAATAAGTTCCCCCAAGTTCCTACGAGTTCCCAGGGAACTAAAGGAACTTGTAGGAACTCAAAATGGGAAGTAAATTTTAGACGTTTACTTAGTTCCTATGAGTTCCTTTCTTCTACAGGAGTTCTTATGCCCACCATCCAAGCCTGGCAGCACATTTACAGCAACGTCGAGAAAGAGCAGTCGCCCCACCGGCAGGGCGGATTTCAAACCCTTTTTTACTCCAAGGCCGGTTTAACTCCGGCCGAGGTCGAGGAGATGGAGAGCCGCCTGCTTTATTTTCCGTCGCAGGTAGAGCCGGTTAAACATCTCTTTTTCAGCACCTCCAGCGGCAAAGGCGTCATCGCCCAAATTGTGGCCCTGCCCGATCCCGACCAGTTTGGGCGGAAGGGGCGCTACCTGGCCCATAGTTTGATTTTTTCCCCGGAAAGCCTGGCCCAGTTTGAAGCCGACCCGTTTCGGGTTTTCCAACATTTCCACTTCATTACCAGCGTGAAAGAAGCCTTGAGTCGGGGTAATTTTCAAAACGGCGACATTCCGGCAGTCACTTTGCAAATTCCTGCTGCTTCGACGGCGCAGCTTGAAGCCGCCCGAACTTGGTCGCCGGCCGAATTGACCAAGCTGGCCCTGCTGGCCCTGCGGGTTGAGCGGCAAACCCAGAATCGGGAGGCCATTACCCTTACCGGCCAACCGGCCGAGATTGAAAGCGCACTGGCCGCCTCTTTTCTGGCCGCGCCGACGATCCTGCGTCCGCGCTGCGCGTTTGATACCTACTTTTATCGCTGCAACCTGGTGGCTACCTATTTCTGGGCCGTCGGCCTGCCGGAGCCGCCGGCCAGCGCCAGATTTGCCCTGGTGGATGGCGGGGCACGACAGGCGCGATGGGAAGAGCCGGGGCAGCCGGAAACAGCCTACGAGCGCTGGGCGGTGGCGTATATCTCAGCCGGCCGTTTGGATCAATTGGCCCGGCAGCGTGATCGGGCTTTTGCCCTGGCCGAGTGGTTGGATGGGCGTGATTATCAAGAGTCGCTGGTGGCAACTGCCCCCGGTGAGGTTATCGAAGCGGTGTTGGAGGTCAACCCGGCGGCAGTGCAGGCCCGCCTGCGGCGCGAGGTTGGGGAACAATTGCCGCCGGCTTTGGTCCAGCGAGCGGCCGATCAACTTTACCGGCAGACGCCCGGACTGACGCTTTATAATTACCTGCGCCGGGGTTTTACCTTAGCCCAACTCCTGAACGCGCTTTATGACAGTTATGCCGAGACTGCTTTCAAAGAACCGCCCGGCGACGAACTCAAAGCTTTGGAAAAAGTGTTGGCTGACACCGAGCACCCGCTGCTGCCTCTTTTCCTGGCCTATTGGCGCAACCCGCGCCAGCGTTTGCCCCAAGCCCTGGAGCAGGCCGATGAAGCGGCCTATCGCCAGTTTGCCGAAACCGCGCTCACCCTAAAACTGCTCGACCCGTTGAATTTGCTCAGCCGGGGCAAAGAGGACATCTTTTTGGAGCTGTATCTGGCTACCGGCGCTGAAAATATGGCCGAACTGGCTGAAGCCTTGCTGGAGCTGGATGCCCCGGCCACCCTGGCTCATCTGAATGATTATGTGGCTAAATTACCGGCCAAAGAGTTAAAACGCCTGGCCGACCTAGTTGAAGACCGGACCGATATTCCCGATTCCTTCCAGGCGGCGCTGAAAAAAGCAATCGCTGCGCTGCCCCCGGAGCGCAGCTTAACCGATAAATTACAGGCGTTGTGGCAGAGAGTTTCGAGAAGGGAAGATTAGGTTTCTTTTTCAGCCAGATATTGGCGCAGCAGGCCCATTATCGCCTTCTCTGCGGGGTTGAGGCTGCCGTTAGACTCGGCGGCGGCCTCAAATTGCTGTGTGTATATTCCTCCGATGGATGCTTTACTTTTCCAAATCCTCGCAAGCAAAGCCATTCCCGTCAGGATCCAATTTTCTGTTTACATAAAGTCAGTCGGCCTGGCCGCGGTCACCATCTCGACCAGTTCATCTATGGAGGTGAGGGTATGGCGCTGCATGAGCCAGGATCGGGCCACATTGAGGGCCAGGCTTTCGGCAGCGGCGCGGGTGGCATCATCAGGAATGGTCCAGAAATCGTGGACGTGGGCCAGGCCAATCAAGCGGCGCATCATCTCCGCTGCGCCGAACCCGGCCGTATCTTGCAACAGTTGGCGCATGTACTTGCGGCGGAACAGCGGCGACGGCCAATCACCGTTGCCTTCGTTTTCCCACAGCGTAAAAAACTCCGTTTCAAAAATGTTCCAGGTATCGCGGATAAGCTCTAGCAACCAGCGGCGGTAGTCGGCCCGCTCGGCCGGGTCCTGGGCGTGGTATTCCTGGGCGGCATAGCCTAATACCAGGTTTGACAGGTAGGAGCCGACATCGTGACCGATGGGGCCGAAGAAGCCAAATTCGGGGTCAATCACCTTTGTTTCCGTTTCGTTGAGCATAATCGAGCCGGTGTGCAGATCGTTGTGGATGAGGGCCTGGGCGTGGGTCATGTAGGCTTCTTTCAACATGAACACTTCGCTGCGTAGCTCGTCGTCGGCGTGGATTTGCGCCACCTGCGGGTCGAGCAACTTAGTCCAGCGGTTATTGGGATGATCCAGGTACGGCTCGGTAAAGACCAAATCCTCCTGCACTTTGCGCAAGACAGGATTGATAAATTGAGGCGCCAGCGCCTTTTTATCCGCCGATGACAGGTACAGGTCCGAGGTGTAAAACAGCGTGCGGGCCATAAACAGACCCAGGTGTTGGGCCACAAGCGGGTAACGTTTTTGCTGCATCAGCCCTTCGCGCATCACCAAATGCCGGTTCAAATCCTCGATGACCAGGACATGCTTCTCTGGGTCATACAGATAAACCTGGGGAACCTGATCAGGGCAGTAGCGGGCTTCGACCTCCAGAATGCCGTGCTCGATTCGCTGGCGATCCACCGGCATCTTGAAATCTGGGTAGCGCCAGGCGTAGGGCAGCGCCTGCTTAACCAACACCGACTTGCCGGGGTCGCGCTCGCTGGATACCCGGAACAGCAGGTTAACGTTGCCTTCAGCGATGGGCGCGCTGCGCAGCGTTGTCTCGTTGGCAAAAATAGTCGCCAGCAAATCGGTCTGGCGAATATAATCAAGCACACTTTGTTCATCGAGTGGTTGAGACATAGAAATTCCTCCTAAGGTTGGGTCCGCCTGTCCGCTTAGTCTCTATCCTTATATACCCAACGCATTTCAAAATTTCCGTAGCTGACGCATCCCCATGCGTTAGCGGACGGCATAGGGATGCCGTCCTACGGAAATTTTAGCGTGCGCTTAGTATACCTGAACATCTTCGGTCTCTTCCCGGACTATACCAATTAAATCGTCAATGCTGTTGACCTGGCGGCGTTCCAGCACCCAGCGGGCGCCAATGCGAATGGCTAATCGCTCGGCTATGGCCCGTTGGTGCGGGTCGGCAATGCTGGAAATGTCCCAGACGGTGACAATGCCCATCATCCGCCGCAAGAATTTAGTTCCGCCGTGACCGGTCGTTTCTTGCAGCAGCCGCAGTAGATAACGGTGGCGATATTCGGCAAAGGCATCAGCGCCGCCGGGGAAATCCCAATATTTGGCGGGGACCAACTCGCCCCGGTTATTTTCGGCCCAGGTCTGGTCAAACTTGCGGGCAAATTCGTTCCAGATGTCGCGGACCATCTCCAGCAGGTAAGCCTGATAGCTTTCTCGTTCAGTTCGGTCGTGGGTGTGGGCGAAGTGGGAAAGGTAATTGAGAATCAGGTTTTGCAAGATCGCGCCGATGTCATAGGCCATCGGCCCGTAGAAGCCAAACTCGGGGTCAATCACCTTCGTTTCTTCTTCGTTGAGCATGATCGAGCCGGTGTGCAGGTCGCTGTGGATCAGGGCTTCGGCGTGGGTCATGTAGGCTTCTTTCATTTCGGCGATGGCCAGTTTTAGGGTGGCGTTGGCCCGCACCGCTTGCACTTCTCGGTCCAGCAGCGGATTCCACTTGTTTTCCGGTGACTCCATGTAAGGGTTGGTGTAAACAAAATCTTCCTGAATTTTGCACAGGTGCGGGTTGATGAACTGCTTTTGCAGTTCCTTCTTTTCCAGGCCAGTCAGGTAGAGGTCAGAAGTGTAAAAGAGAGAATTGACCAGGAAAGTGGTGATGTGGTCAACAAACTTGGGAAAGCGCTTGCGCGCTACCAACGGTTTACGCATAATCTCGTGCCGGCCCAGGTACTCCATGATCACCAGCGACATCTCGTCGTCCGAGTCGTACACCAGGGGGACCAGGCCGGGGGCCAGTTCGTTGTATTTGAGCAGGGCCTGCGTTTCAAAGCGCATCCGTTCGCGGGTGAGCGGCCAGGAGTCGCCGGCCACCCGCAGATAGGGCAAGGCCTGCTTGAGCACCGCCGCCTGCTGCGGATTGTTTTGATTCTGGATGATAAAAACCAGGTTTAAGTTACCATCGCCCACTTCTTTGGCCGAAAGGAGCGCCTCTTTCGGAAAGATTTGTTCCATTGACGGGCGGTTTTTGATATAGTCAATGACGCTGTGAACGTCCAGAGGTTGGTAGGCCATCGTAACTCCTAAAAATAGTAGACAGTAGACGGTAGACGGTAGACAGGGAAATCATGAGACTCTGCGACTCTGCGACCTTGCTACCTTTTCACTGTTTCTTTTCGGGATACAACCCCAGTATTCCTTCTTCGGAGGCCGCGCAGATGCCGCGTTCGGTGATGAGGCCGGTGACCAGGCGGGCCGGGGTAACATCAAAAGCATAGTTGGCGGCGGGACTATCGGCCGGCGTCAACAGCACCGATTTGATTTCGCCCTCGTGCAAACCGCCCATGTACTTCACTTCCGTCGCGTCGCGCTGCTCGATGGGGATTTCCTTGACCCCGTCCCGCATCTTCCAATCGAAGGTGGACGAGGGCAGGGCCACGTAGAAGGGAACATCATTGTCTTTGGCGGCCAGGGCTTTGAGATAGGTGCCAATTTTGTTGGCCACATCGCCGGTGTAAAGGGTGCGGTCGGTGCCGGTGATAACCATATCTACCAGGCCGTGCTGCATCAGGTGGCCGCCAACATTATCGGCAATGACGGTGTGGGGCACACCATGCTGGTTCAGTTCCCAGGCGGTCAGGCGAGCGCCCTGGTTTTGCGGGCGGGTTTCATCTACCCAGACGTGGACTTTGATACCTTCATTGAAGGCGGCGTAGATGGGGGCAGTGGCTGTGCCGTAATCAACAAAGGCCAGCCAGCCGGCGTTGCAATGGGTCAGGATGTTGACCGTCTCGCCCTGTTTGCGCTGGCTGATTTCCTGGATAATGGCCTTACCGTGTTCGCCAATGCGCCGGCAAAATTCGGCGTCCTCATCGGCAATGGTCTGGGCCATCCGTAAAGCTGTTTCAATTTTCTCTTCAATGTCGTCGCCGGCAGCTTCAATAGCTTCAAGCTGGCGCTCTACCGCCCACTCCAGGTTGACCGCCGTAGGTCGGGTGGCTTTCAACGTTTCGCCGGCAGCGGTCAGACTGGTCATAAAAGCGGTAGTGGAGTCGCGGGGCGCGTGTAAGGCAGCAATGTACATGCCATAGCCGGCTGTCGCGCCAATCAAGCCTGCGCCGCGCACGTGCATCTCTTTGATGGCCCGGGCTACTTCGTCCACCGTAGTCAGGTCTTCAATAACAAATTGGTGGGGCAGCAGGCGTTGTTCGATAATTTGGACGGTTTGGGGGTCATCTTCCTTGAGCCAAATGGTGCGATAATGTTTGCCATAAACGTTCATGAGGAATTATTCCTTTTAGGGTTTTGCGAATACGCTGAGCGTATTAATGCTGGGAATGTTTTGATTGGGCGGGGATATATCTGTAGCTTGGCTACGCAGCACTGCGTCACCTGATGTAGAGACTACCTTATAAGTAGTATCAGTAGATCCAATTTTCGAGGAGTGAGGCACGCCCACGTGCCGAACACCGCCGCACGTGGGCGTGCTGGCTCCTCAAATTTGGAGCCACTGAGTATGAATGTGACCTTACCATCTTCATAGTATTACAACCTGGTTTTTTCGTCAAATACTTATGAAATGTGCCACAGCAGCCGTTTTGATTTAAGGAGTGGACGTCGCCGTTGGAATATCCGTCGGCGTTGGCGTAGCCGTATCCACCGGGGTATTGGTTGCCGTAGGGGGTGGCGTGTTTGTCGGGGTATCGGTTGTTGTTGGCGTAGGGGTGCTGACCGGCACGGGGGTATCAGTTGCCGTGGGGATTGGCGTATTGGTCGGGGTATTGGTTGCTGTTGGCGTCGGCGTGTCTTCTGGCAGCAGGGTAGCGGTTACGGTTGGGGTCAGGGCAGCCGTTGCCGTCAGGGTGGCCGAATCGGTCGCTGTGGGAGTAGAGGTGTCCCCTGAGATGGGTGTCTCCGTTACAGTCGGGGAGGGCGTGTCGGTTACAGTGGCAGTGGGAGATGGCGCTCTTGTCAGCGTTGCAGTTGGCGTCTCTATCAACAAGGGTGTTCCCGTTGGCGTCGGGGTGTCCACCGGCAGGGATGTTTCGGTTACGGTGGGGGTGGGGGTATTCACCGTCAAGGGTGTACCCGTTGTCGTTGGGGTTATGGTGTCCTCCGCTACAGCGGTGTTGGTTGGGGTGGGAGTTCGGGAGGGTATTTTTGTCGGCGTTGCGGTGGGGGTGCTTGGCAATAAAGGTGTATTTGTTGGGGTAGCGGTCGGGGTGACTACCGCGAGCGGTGTAGTGGTTGGCGCCGGCAGCGGAATACTGGTCAAGGTAGGTGGTATGAGCATGTCTGTTAACAGGGTAATGAGGTTGTCTGAAGGGGTGGCCGTAGGAGTGGGCAATCGAGTCGGAGGTTCGAATATTTCCTGCTCTTGTCTAACCACTTCGATTACTTTGGGTTTAATGGGGGCCAGACGCGGCCGGCTAGCATTAATAACACTGTAATCAGCCTTAGCCTGGGATATCAACCCTATCCGCAGCCATTTTTGTTCATTGGGTTGTAATCCCCAGGTAGCCGCCGAAAAAATAAGCGACCAACCGACCAACAAATAGGCCAATAACAGGCCATCAAAGTGGAAAAGGGTTTGGCGAGGCGGTGGCCTATTTTTTAATGGACTTTGCTGGATGCTCATAGCCCCTAGCTCTCCTGTTTCAGGTATTATAGTAAGGGTAGTTGAAAAAGGAAAATAGGGTCACAGGTAAGAAACAGGCCAATTTTAACCTCATTTCAACTTACCTTTAACCGTGATTAAAACTCGAGGTGACACTTGCCTGCTTTTCTGGTGATATTTGTCACTAGGCGGGGGCTGGCTTGTATGCCATAATTCCCTATAAGGTTTCCCTTATTACATAAAGCAATTTTGTTATGGCGCACCATAACTTAGACGACAAAACCATGAGTGAAAGCATCGAGATGTACTTGCTCCGAATCGCCTTGCTGCGAAGGGAGGGACAGCCTGTCCCTATCCCAGTGCTGGCTCAAGAGCTGGCTGTTTCGCCGGTCTCGGCCAACGAGATGTGCCGGCGGCTGGTGGATAAGGGGCTGATTGAGTATGAACCCTATCGCGGAGTCAGCCTGACCGCTAAGGCTGAAACCCTGGCTCGCCGGGTTTTGCGCAACCGGCGGTTATGGGAAGTTTTTTTTGCCGAAAAGTTGGGTATTGACCCCCTTGAAGCCGATGAGATGGCCTGCCGCTTTGAACACGTCACCCCGGATGACCTGGCCGAACGGCTAGCTGTCTTTCTGGGCCATCCAACCCTCACCCCTCAGAATCAACTCATTCCCTACGATGATCAGCCTCTCCCGGAGCGCTCGGTGCGGCCGTTGACGGCCTTAGCTGCCGGCGAGAAGGGCCAGGTCAGCCGCCTCAATGCGGATGAGCCGGTCAAAAACTTTCTGCGTGGTTATGGCTTGTGCCCCGGCGTTGCCATAACCACGTTGGCTGTAGCGGCTGACGGCGCTTTGCTGCTCGACATCGCCGGTCAGGCCCTATCTTTATCAAAACCGATAGCGGCGGCGATTGATGTAACCATGATGAATTAATTATAGTTCTCCAGAAAAGTTCTCGTCACTGAAACAGGTAGCAAGTAGCAGGGTAGCAGGTAACAAATTGCTACTTTGCTACCCGGCTACCTGGATTGTTGGGAAGGAATTTTTCTGGACACCTATATCAGATATGGAGAATTTAACCATGGACCCAACCCAATTTCAGACCAATCATCAACCAACCACGCCCCTGAACACCCTAACCCCCGGCCAATCCGGTATCATTGTCCGTGTCGGCGGTCGAACGGCCGCGCGCCGCCGTTTGTTGGAGCTAGGGCTGGTGCGCGGAGAGACCATTATGGTCGAACGGGTCGCGCCGTTGGGCGACCCGGTGGAATTTACTATCAAAGGGTATCACCTCTCGCTGCGCCGGTGCGACGCCGCCAATATCGAGGTTCACCCCCACGCTTAACCGAAAGGCTTCAAACGATGACCGACTTAACGATAGCCCTGGCCGGCAACCCCAACGCCGGCAAAACCAGCCTCTTTAATGCGCTAACCGGCGCTCGCCAACATGTCGGCAACTGGCCGGGCAAAACGGTGGAAAAAAAAGAGGGCGTCTTTCGCTACCAGGGGTTGACCTGCCAGGTAGTTGACCTGCCCGGCACATACAGCCTCAGCGCCTACTCGCCCGAAGAAGTCATTACCCGCGATTACATTGTGTACGAACGGCCCGATGTGGTCATCAACGTGGTTGACGCCAGCAACCTGGAACGCAACCTTTACCTGACCACGCAACTGTTGGAGCTGGGTACACCGCTCATGATCGCCCTGAACGTGGTAGATATTGCCCGCACCCGCGGCATTCGGATTGACCAGGAGCAGTTGTCGGCCTTATTGGGCCACATCCCGGTGGTGGAAACTGTAGGCAATAGGGGCCAGGGGATTGATAAGCTGTTGGAAACGATGGTTGGTCTGGTCAAACCCCACCGGCCAAAACTAAAACTGGCCGCCTGAACAGGAGAGAAATCATGTCCGTTAACCCTCTGGTCTTAAAGCCGGTTGATTTCAAAATCAACTATGGTAAAGAACTCGAAGCTGAAATTGAACATTTAACCCTGTTGGTCCAACAGCAGGCCAACCTGACCCGCACCTTCAATGCGCGCTGGCTGGCCTTGAAGCTGCTGGAAGGCGAGGCTGATTTAGTAACCCAGGTCGAGCGCACGCCAGGCGGCGCGCAGCTTATCACCCAGGCCCGCCAGAGCAGCGCTCGTATCGAGAATATCTACGGCGACAGTGTGGATATTGCCCTGGCCGATGCTCGCTACGGTTTTATTCACGGGCTGACCCGTCAAGTGGTGGACAAATCACAGGCCAACCGCTACACCTTGACCGACCGCATTGACCGGGTTGTGACCAACCGGGTCCTGGGGCTGCCCCTGTTCCTGCTGGTCATGTATGTCATGTTCAAGCTGGTCGTGGATGTGTCGGCCCCTTACCTGGATTGGGTGGACGGGGTTATCGCCGGGCCGGTAAGCCGCTGGATTGAAGGGCTGTTGACTCTGTTTATGGCCCCGGACTGGCTGCAGTCATTGGTGCTGGATGGAGTAGTGGCCGGGGTGGGCGGCGTACTGGTCTTTTTGCCCGGCCTGTTTGTGCTTTACTTCTTTCTGACTCTGCTCGAAGACTCCGGCTATCTGGCGCGGGTCGCCTTTGTGATGGACAAACTGATGAGCTTCACCGGGCTGCATGGTAAAAGCTTTATCCCCTTGATCTTGGGGTTTGGCTGCGCCGTGCCGGCCATCTATGCCACCCGTACCTTGGAAAACGAGCGCGACCGGATTGCCACCGGCTTGCTGGTCCCGTTGATGTCCTGCTCGGCCCGTCTGCCGGTGTATGTGGTCTTTGGGATGGCCTTCTTTCCACAGCAGGGCGGCCTGCTGATTACCGGCCTTTATGTGGCTGGGATTGTGCTGGCGGCGGTCGTTGGCTGGGCCTTCAGCCGGACGATTCTCAAAAACAGCCCGGATAATATGTTTGCCCTCGAACTGCCCCCCTATCGTATGCCCACGCTCAAAGGGTTATTTATCCATACCTGGGAAAAGAGCAAAGAGTTTGTCTACAAAGCCGGCACGGTAATCCTGAGTGTGTCTATTGTGCTCTGGTTTTTGATGAACCTGCCCTGGGGTGTTGACAACCCCCGCGACAGCCTGTTTGGCCATGTCAGCGCTGCCGCCTCGCCCATTTTTGCCCCGGCCGGCTTTGACAAGTGGGAAGCGGCCGGCTCGCTCATGACCGGCTTCATCGCCAAAGAAGTGGTGGTTAGCACCATGGCCCAGATTTATGTGGGCGAGGCGGAAGCAGAAGAAAAGACCTCAGCGGCTACTTTTGGCGAAGATATTGGCGAGATTATCGTTGGTTTTGGCGCAGCCACTGTTGACGCCGGCAAAACCTTGCTCAGCCTCATTCCCGGCGTCAACCTGGTCGAAGCCGAACCTCAAGAAGCCGATACGGCGTTAGGAGTGGCGCTGACAACCAGTTTCACCCCCCTGGCGGCCCTGGCTTTCTTAGTCTTTGTGCTGGTCTATACCCCGTGTGTGGCTACCTTGGGGGCCATCAAGGCTGAATTTGGCTGGAAATGGATGTGGGTTTCAGGCTTATACCAGTTTGGGTTGGCCTGGCTGCTGGCAGTGCTGCTTTATCAGAGCGGCCGCTTTCTGGGGTGGGGCTGATGCTGCGACAAATATTGGCCGAGTTCCAACAGGCTGCCGGTCCTCTCTGTGTAGACGAGTTAAGCCGCAAGCTGGAAGTTGAAGCCAGCGCCCTGGACGGCATGCTGCAAACCCTGGTGCGAAGCCAGCGCCTTTTAGAAATTAACCCGACCGCCTCCGGCTGCGTCGCTTGCCCGGCCAAAGGCAGCTGTATCATCATGACCAACGGCGTGCAAAAAAGTTATTTTTTGCCCCCCCAGGGCAGCACCGCATTAAATCGTGGCGTCCGCCGAGAGCTGGAAGCCCCCGGCTACAGTAGGTGAAAACCGGTTCAAAACCGGCTCAAAGGGGCACGTTTAGCCTGCTTCAGCCGGCTTTCATCTAAATTAGCCGGTAAATTAGCCGGGCGTTTCAACGCTCGGCGGACGCTGATTGGCCTCATCACGGTTCGGGGCCAAGCTACCCGCCCCGGCACCGGACCAGAAACTGTTAAATATCGAGGATTGTTATGCATATTCACACTCTGGACCACTGGCAGCACACCCACCACTTTAGCGTTGACCAGGGGCACGGCGAAAAGAATACCCGCCTGGTTGTCATTTTGACGGCGCTGATGATGGTGGTCGAAATAGCGGCGGGGCTAACTTTTGGCTCCATGGCCCTCCTGGCCGACGGTTGGCATATGGGGACGCACGTTGCCGCCCTGGGTATCACCCTGCTGGCTTACCGTTACGCCCGCCGCCACGCCGATAATCCCCGCTATAGCTTTGGCACCGGCAAAGTGGGCGCGTTGGGAGGCTTTGCCAGCGCCGTAGCTTTGGTCGTCGTCGCCGTCCTGATGGGAATGGAAGCCATTCAAAGTATGTTTGTTGCTCGCACCATCCAGTTTACCGAGGCGATGGGGGTTGCCGTGATTGGGTTGATGGTCAATTTGGGCAGCGCCTATCTTTTGCGCGACCATGACCATCATCATCACGACCATCATCATCACGACCATCACCACGATCATAACTTGCGAGCGGCCTATTTGCATGTGCTGGCCGATGCAATGACTTCGCTCCTGGCGATATTTGCCCTGCTGGTCGGCCAGTCGTTGGGCTGGATTTGGTTGGACTCGGTGATGGGCATTGTAGGGGCGATTGTGATTAGCCGCTGGTCTTACGATCTGCTGCGCGACACCAGCAAAATTCTACTCGATAGCGATGTCAGCGAGGAAACGATTTCGGCCATTCGCGCCTCCATCGAGGCCGATGCGGATAACCGGGTAGCCGATTTACACGTCTGGCAGCTTGCTCCCGACCATGTCGCTGCCATCATTTCAATTGTCACCCACTACCCCCGGCCCACTGAACATTACAAAAAACTCTTACAAGGGTTTGAAGACCTTACCCATCTCACCATCGAGATCAATCATTGCACCAGCGAGCCTTGTCTGCCGTTTAAAGCGGGATAAGGCAACTCTAAGAAAATAATTAGCCAAAATCTGTGAAACGTGAAACGTGATGCGTGATGATTCTAGGCGAAAAATCCTCACGTATCACGTTTCACGCATCACGCCGGTCAAATCTGTTTGGATGATTTAAGCCTTGGAGCTTCCTAAAAATAGGATTGAGGATAAAGTATGCGAACTGTCAACTGGGTCGTGCCCGACTATCACTGCCACCACTGCCTGAGCCGCATCACCGAGGCGCTGCGAGACATTAAGGGCGTGCGCCTGTTGCGCGGCGACCCCGCAAGGCACATACTAACGGTTGAGGGGAACGATCCCGAACGGTTGGCTTTTGCCAAGCGCCGCCTGGCGCAAGCCGGTTATCCCGTCCAATCCAACCACAACCTAGAGTAATAGCCTGAGATCGACTTTTTACCAAAAATCATCCTGAGTAAAGCGTTAGCTCGTATCGAAGGGTGATTTTTGGTTTATTATCACACCCTGAGTAGCCTTGATAGTGAAAGGTGTATCGAAGTTATGAGTTAGTGTAAAATTTCTCAATCTGTACGAGTTTTGTATGGCTTTTGTATCTGTAGAGAAGGAGCTTTGTTTGATATACTGTAGGGGCACTAAAGTACCTTAGCACCCCACAGGCTAAAATAGCAATGAGTCTCGCCTCTACAAATCGGCTAATGACACGGCTAACACGAGAACTGGACAGTGTTTGGTTGTTAGAGTTGGCTGCTCCTGCGCTAGAAGATGTCAGCTTTGTAGGGGGGGATGAACACCCACTGATTCTACAAATATTGACCAAAATTGATGGTCACAAGTTGATTATTGACTTGACCTCCATTCAAGACCTCGACTCGTATGGAGTGGATTTTCTTTGCCTGATCTATAAAAATTTCATTGGGCGAGATTTTGAAATCAGGCTGCGTAACCCCGATTGTCACTTGCGAGAGATGCTACACAGAACTCAGCTAGATCGAGTCTTTGAGGTTGAATACACTCAGACCAATTAATCATCCCGCCGCCAGCGTTGGCGGATGGTGCGTTCCCCTTCATACACCGTCGAGGCGGCGCTTTCAAGGCTGAACTCAAACAAAATATATCGCTCAGCTGGGGAGTAAGGCGCCAATTGCACGGCCAGAGCGCGTAGTTCGGGGTTTTCAATCAATTGAGCTTGCCCTGTGACACTAAACTCACCGCTGGCCCCGCTGGTATCACTCACAGCACAGTGCAGGGCGTAGCGTCCATCTCGACGCAGGTCATGGCCTTTCGGCGAGGTTGGCTCCATAAACACAAACAGATGACCTTGCCCAATAATCGGGGTCAGGGGATGGACCCGAGGTGAGCCATCCTTACGCACGGTAGCCAGATAGGCCACCTGACCATGCAGCCGGGCGGCCCCAAAGGCTGCCAGTTCAGGGTTTTTCTCTTCAAGCATACTCCAACTCATTTGTCCTCTCCCTGGAAAAAGCAGCATCCCACCCCGGAGACTGGAATGACTCATCCCGACCAACGATCTCGCCCTACGGCGGCCCCCACTGGCGAGTTCAGTTCTCAGCTCACCGCTTTTTTCACAAGCGCGACGATCCTTGCCTCTTCGACGGCGGACAACTCCTTCAGCGCGAAGGAGGTCGGCCACATGGCGCCTTCGTCGAGGTTCGCCTCGTCGCTGAAGCCGAATGTCGCGTACCTCGAGTTGAACTTCTCCGCGCTTTGGAAGAAGCAGACAACCTTGCCGTCCCTGGCATACGCAGGCATCCCGTACCAGGTTTTCGGTGAGAGGGTTGGCGCGCTGTCTTTGATGATCTCATGGAGCCGCTGGGCCATGGTGCGCTCCGGTTCCGGCATCTCGGCGATCTTCGCCAGCACGGCGCTTTCCCCGGCTGCCTTGTCCTTGTTCGCGCGCGCTTCCGCCTTCAGCTCTTGGGCGCGCTCCTTCATCGCAGCTCGTTCCTCGTCCGTGAATCCCTTGGCCCTCTTGCCGCTCGCAGTGCTCTGCGCAACTTTTTTTACTTTTTCCATATTATTTTCTCCTTTTGTTCTACTTACCAAACACTGATCTCTCTAACTTCCACGGTTCCACCCACGGTTAGTATGGGACAACCTATCGCCAATTCGGCTGCCTCTTCAATCGTCTCTGCCTTAATTGCGCAATAGCTGATGAGCGTTTCTTTGATTTCGGTGTACGGCCCGTCGGTGATAACCCCGTTTGTCCTCACAACTTTACCACCAGGGCTTAATCGCTGCCCGGTAGCCACCCATCTGTTTTGCGCTGCTATGCCCCCAATCCAGTCCTGCCATTTTTTCGCCGCGGCCTGCCATTCTTCTGGATTATCCCTCTGAGGCATAGCCTCGTAATCGTTTCTGAAAAGTAATAAGAATTCTTTCATTTTGGTCTCCTTCGGTCTAAGTGATTGTCCAAAAATAAGTTCCCCCCAGTTCCTACGAGTTCCCAGGGAGCTAAGGGAACTCGTAGGAACTCAAAACGGGAAGTAAATTTTAGATATTTACTAAGTGTTTTTGAATAGTTGATTTACACTAATATAACAAATGAACCAACAAAAATTGGACATGTTCAGAAAAATTTACGCTTTATCTCGCTTTTGCCGTCCACGGAAAAAGAATGAAAGTAGAATGAGGTCAAAGCCTGGCAATTTTCTTTTGGATGGTCTGTTTGTCGGTCTGGGTCTTGGCGAGGGAAAAAGCTTTTTGAAAATTTTGTCTGGCTTTGTCGTTGTCAATGCCGGTGTAAAGCTCGCCGAGCAGGGTAAAGTAAAAGTGGTTGTCGCTTAATTTTAATTTTTCGGCTTCGATGATGGCTTCTTCTTTACCGTTTGCTTTGGCCAGGGCATAGGTTCGGTTCAGGGCGGCGATGGGTGAATATTCTAGCTGTAGCAGTTGGTTGTAGAGCTGCAAAATATTTTCCCACTTTTCCGGGGTGTCTTTTTGGTGGGTGTGCCAATAGGCAATCGCTGCTTCCAGATGATACTTTGACAGTTTGTTGCCGCTGGCCGAGCAATCAAGAAAATATTCGCCCCGGCGGATCAAATCGCTATCCCACAGGCTAGTATCCTGGTCGGCGTACAAGATAGGTTCGCCGCTTTCAGTCTGCCGCGCCTCAAATCGGGAAGCCTGAAAACACATCAGCGACAGCAGCGCATTCACCTGTGGCTTATTAGTCTCTTTATTTTCAACCAGCATATAACACAGCCGCATCGCTTCAAAGCACAACTCTTTGCGCAGTATTTTGTTTTGACTGGCCGAATAATAGCCTTCGTTGAACAGCAAATAAAGGGTGGTTAAGACGGTTTCCAGGCGGTTCTCGATTTCAGAAGCGTCGGGCAGCTCAATTTTAATTTGTTCCTGCCGGAGTTTTTCTTTGGCCCGGTACAAGCGCTTATTGATGGTCTCTTTGTTGGTTAAAAAAGCAGCAGCAATTTCCTCGATGCCGAAGCCGCATAGAATCCGCAGCGACAAGCCGATTTGGGCCTCCGCCGAAATAGCCGGATGGCAAACGGCAAACATCATCTGCAATTGGCTGTCGTTGATGTTTTGGGGGGACAGATCAATTTCTTCTTCTTGAAATTCGGAAGTGGAGTGGGTTAAGGTAGGCATGACTTTGTTTTCCAAAATCGAACCGCGCTGCAAATAATTCCTGGCCTTATTTTTGGCTACATGGTAAAGCCACGCCGTCGGATTCGGGGGGATCCCTTGCAGTCCCCATGTTTCCGAGGCCGTCAGAAAGGTGTCGCCAGCAATATCTTCCGCCGTTTCGATTTGGTCAAAGCCAAAATGTCGGCACAGGACCGACACAATTTTCCGGTATTCAGTTCTGAATAGATGAGGGATAAGTTCTTGTTGCTGGGTCATAAGATAAAGGCTCCCGCCAGGCCGGGAGCCTATTGAAGTTTATCCTTTGCCTTATGCTTGAATGGTTTCTCTGATTTCTACATTGCCGGCGGTCATTAAAATGGGACAGCCTTGGGCCATTTCAATCGCTTCCTCTGAAGATTCAGCCTTGACAAACATATAGCCGCCGATTGATTCTTTAACTTCGGTGTACGGGCCGTCGGTAACAACCCCACTGGGCCTGACCACTTTACCGTCGAAGCTTAACCGTTTCCCGGTTTGAACCAATTTGTTTTGGGCCGCGATGCCGCCGATCCAGTCCTGCCACTTTTTGGTCATCGCTTGCATTTCCTCCGGCGAATCCTTGACGGCTCATTTTAGCATAAAACTTCAAGGAGGCCCTATTCGGCGGTTCGGCATGGGCATCTACGCCCATGGGGCAACGGAGATAGAGAGAACACCCTGGCAAACTGACCCCAAACTATTGACGAACTCTTTGAACTCAGTATCATAGGAAAAATAAGTAAGCAAAAAAGGAATCTGCTGATGAAAGCCTTAGTCTATGAAGGTCCACGCCAATTAAATATGCGCGAGATGCCGGAACCGCTGCCAGGACCGGATGAAGTTTTGATCAAAGTGGCCTACTCCGGCATTTGCGGCTCGGAGTTGGGGGGCTACCTGGGTGAAAACAGCTTGCGCAAGCCCCCTTTGGTGATGGGTCACGAGTTTTCGGGCGAAATTGCCGGCCTGGGTTCAAATGTGGCTCAACACAAGCCGGGGTTGGCGGTCGGCCAGCCGGTCACAGTTAATCCCTTAATCCACTGCGGCTGGTGTCGGTCTTGCCTGGCCGGCCGCTTCAATCTGTGCCGTAGCCGGGAAATCCTGGGCATTCACCGGCCCGGCAGCTATGCCGATCTGGTCAAGGCCCCGGCCGCCCTGGTCTATGCCCTGCCTCCGTCCATGAGCCTCGAACATGCCGCCCTGGCCGAACCCGTAGGCTGCGCCGTCAGAGCGGTCCGGCTGGCCGGCTGCGCGCCGGGAAGCACACTCCTGGTCACGGGTCTCGGTCCGATTGGGCTGCTGGTGGCGCAGGTGGCCCAGACCTTTGGGGTGGCCCAAATTTTTGCTACCGATACCGACCCGGATCGGCGGGCCATTGCCGAGCAGGTTGGGCTGCGAGTGCTAAACCCGCTGACCGATGATGTTGTTGCCATCACCCAGGCCGCTACGGACGGCTATGGCGTTGATGCGGCTATTGACGCTGTCGGCTTGACCGTCACCCGGCGGCAGTGTATTGATGCTGTGGCCCGAGGCGGACGAGTCATCCTCGTTGGTCTGCACGCGGCCGACAGCGAGATCCAGGGCAATGATGTTATCCGTAAAGAAGTGCGGATCGAGGGCAGCTTTGCTTATGCCCCGCTGGATTTTGAGAAAGCGTTCAAATGGTTGGCTGCCGGTCATATCCAGATTGATCCCTGGCTTATGAAAGCGCCGCTCAGCGAGGGGCAAGCGTGTTTTGAAAGATTGTTAAGCCAGCCCGGTCCTGTAGCTAAAATTCTGCTACATTCCTAGCTGGGACGATGGCCTCCCTCCCAACGCCGCGCCCATGACCCCAGCCGTTCGGTCAAATCCGCTTCCAATGAGCTAAACGGCTGGCCGGGGGCAGCCGGGCCACTTCTGCTTTGTTGAATGAGGTGTCGCATTACCTCCAGGCTGTCATTGGTCACCAATCCGCCCATCACCAGGTCAAGTCTACGATGACCGTGCGCACTCAAAACAGTGAATGGCCTATGCCTAAATAGACGGAAACTGTGAAAAAAGGACGCAAATTTCCCCGGTGGATTGAGCTATTTTTATCATTCTTTCAGCCGACTAGCCATGTAAAGAGACGATATACATGCCCGAACACCATCGCTCCGAACAGCACAAAGGAAAGGTAGAGGAAAAAGACGCGCCGGGTGGTCAAACCCCAGACCGCGGCCATTGCCGGAAGGGTGGTCGTCGGTCCGGCAATCAGAAAAGCCAGGGCTGCGCCGGGGTTCATTCCCTGCGCCAACAGGCCACTGACCATGGGCAGGGCGGTCAATTCGGTGGTGTAGACCGGCACCCCGATCAGAGCGGCCATTAAGATGGCCCACTGATTCTGCTGGCCCAGGAGACCGGCAATCCACTCGGAAGGAATATACAGGATAATCAAGGCCTCCAAAAAGAAGGCCAGGGCCATAAATTTGGCTACCATTAAGCTTGCGCTCCCGGTTTCGCTGAGCAGGCGTTGGCGGAATGAGGTTGGTTTGAGGCTGCAACTGCTTTCAGCCGCCGGAATGTTGGGAGTACCGCACCCGGAGGAACTACAACTCGAAACCGACAGGGAACTTGTAGGCTGCCAGCTATCGGTTAAAGTAATTTCGGCTGTATTGCCGCAGCAAGTCCCTTCGGTTGCGAGCGCCGCGTTGCCGGCAGCAAAACTTAACACTGGTGAGACCGTCAATCGCTTCTTGAGATTTTGCCAGCCTTCTTTTAACAACGTCCGATAACTTTGGACAGAGGTGGGTTTCCGGCTACGCAGGATTTCTGCGCCCAACCAACCTTGCTGACTGACGAAGTGGGTGATAAAGCCGGCGCTCAAACTAAGCAGGAGGGTGGCTCCCAGCCGCCACACGGCCAACTCCCAGCCGATGGTCGCCACACTCAAGAAAAAAACTTCAGGATCCATCGAGGGGGAAGCAATCCAGAAGGCCATCACTGGGGCGAGTGGCACTCCGCCGATCAACAGGGTCGCTACGACGGGGATGACGCCACAAGAACAGAAAGGGCTGAAGGCGCCGACGGCGGTTGCCAGGAAAATGGCGACAAGAGGTTGAGCGGCAAAGGCACGGCTGATGTACTTTGATGCGCCGGACATCTGAACAGCTACTGCCAGGGGAATAGTAATCAAGAGGTAGGGCCAGACGTGTAAAAAAGCATCGAGCATAAATTGGACGATGGCTAAAATCGGGTCAAACATTGGTTGGGTTCCTTTATATTGTATAATTACGATAAATTGGATTAAAAAATAATCTTAAATCAGGGTGTGAGTTTTTAGCTCTACCTCCGTGATTGGATAACATAGTGTAATTCTCCTTAAATTTGATTTCAACATAACTCTCCTCTTGTTGCATCGTAAAAAAACGATAGGGTTTGAGAAAATTTACGGATCAGCTTGTCGGGATTACTTCCTTCAACTGATCCGTCGCTGGCTAAAAAATCTCGCCCACCCTGGCTTTGAACCAGGCAATATTCTCTTCGTTCAGCCAGTAGCACACGGCTGGCCCTTCGGTGATGCCGCTAATCCAGCCCGCCTCGCGCAGCACCTTCAAATGCTGCGATACCGTCGCCTGAGCGATGGGTAAAAACTCAACGATGTCACCGGTAATGCAGCCGGGACGCACAACCAGGAATTTCATAATTTCAAAGCGGGTGGGATTGCCCAAGGCTTTGAACATCTTGACCAGCCGCTCTTGCTCTATACCAGAAATCTCCAGGGTACAGCAAGCGGGTGGGACTACCGTTGGGAATTGAGTTGCCGTCATTGGCTACGTTATTTATCGTAATTTTACGATACAAAAATTGTACTATAAATTAAAGTTTCTGTCAAGACCCAAATTGAACTTACCCAGGGCATATTCAAAGTTCCCTTATCTGCACCCTTCGATACGCCGCCGCTACGCTCTGGCTACTCGGGATGCGATTTTTAATGACTTTGAACATGCCCTGTTAGCCCATCCCACCCGCAATCAGCGCCGGCAATTGCTCCACCTGCGGCGACAATTTCAACTGATAGCATGGCGCTTGCTCAACCAGCTTGCCCAGCAGGCGCAGTGTCTGCCCAATAGCCGCTTTATCCCAGCCTTCGATGGCCTGGGGCACAAGCTGCAACAGCGCCTCCTTGGGGCTGACTTCGACCAATTCACTCTGGTCCAATCCGGGAATGACCTGCGGCAAGAAAATTCCGCCCGCCCGCCCCTTGGCCGCCCACGGCTCGACAAACGCCTCCTCCGCCCGAAACACCCGCTTCTGTGGCCCACTCGGAGCCAACAAATCAAACGTCTTTACCTCAGCCTTAGCCTCAGCCTCCCCCACAAACCTCCGCAGCCCCTCAAATCGCGCCAGCGAGTCGTCAAACGCGCTCAGCCGGCCCGGATAAGCTAGCACGTCTACCTGTCCATCGGGGCGCAGGCTTAACAGCGGCGAGTCGTTGCTGAGCAGTTTCCAGCCGGCGCTCAACAAGGCCAGGCCGGTCGTCGTTTTGCCCGCGCCCATGGCCCCGGTAATCAGCGCGACCTTGCCGCCGGGCGCAAGCGCGGCGAAGGCGTGCAGCGGAAACCAGCCCCGCCGCCGATAGAGTGGGGCCAGCGAAATCAACAGCACATCCTCGAACGCGCCGTAAGCCTCCAGCGTATTGCGGGTAACAGCGCCGACCAGCCGCTGCTGGTCCAAATCTACCGTAATCAGGCCGTATTTCGGCATGCGGATAGCCACCAGCGACCCTTGCCCGTAGTAGCCAACCAGCGGCCCTTCGCTTAGCACCGGCATCCCCGGCGGCGGGGGCGGCGCACTGGGCAGCTTGTGAATGTGCCAGCCGATAAAAATATCGCTCTCCGCCCCGTTGGCCTGGGGCAAATGGCCGTAAACTTCCTCGAAGCGCTCCCGCAGCGGTGCATCGGGTGTTTGAAAGGCCAGTTTCAGGCCGTGCAGGTCCACCATCAGCGGCAGGTCGGTTGCTTGGGTCAGGTTCATCGCTCAAAAATCCCTTGTGAAATAGTGTAATTAAGATTATAATAATGGCAGGTATCAAGCTGTCAAATGGGTGGTAGTATAAAATTCGGGGTGAAAATGCTAACACAAACTATTACCATTGATCAAGCCGGGCGGATTACTTTACCTCAACAAGTTCTCGACGCCTTGGGTTTGACAACTTCACATGAAACAGAAGTTATCATCGAGTTTACTGAAGAGGGAATTGTACTAAAACCAAAAACTTCTGCTACTCCCCTTACTGACCGTATCGCGGCTATGAATTTGCCTGTAGCTGACTGGGAACAGATGGAACAGGAGATTGAAGCAGGGCGGTCGGAATAATGGCTGAGGTTGTTTTTCTTGATGTCAATGTCTTTATGTATGCCGCTGGTGGACCCCATTCTTATAAAGATGTTTGTGTGCGCATCTTAACGGATGTGGAAAATGGCATTCTACCAGCCGCAATTAATACCGAGGTTTTGCAGGAATTGCTTTATCGTTACAGTCATATCAAACTGTCTGACAAGGGTATTCAACTTTGTCGTGATATTATGAAATATCCTCTCACTATTCTGCCGATCACAGAGCGTGATATTGGTTTGGCTATTGATTTGTTTGAGACTTATCGTGCTGCCGGAGTAAAGCCACGGGATGCTATCCATGCAGCGACAATGCAAAATAATAGTATTTTTCAGGTAATCAGCGCTGATAAAGATTTTGAAGCACTTACTTCTTTGACCCGAATAGACCCACTGGCCTATACATAAAGCATGATACTTCATAAATAGAAAAACTGATGGGCAAACAATACAACCTGATCAACATCCGTACCCTGCTCAAGGAAGGCTTCAGCGACGCCGAACTGCGCGACTTCTGTTTCGACACGCCCGATTTCAGGCCGGTTTACGACCAACTGGCCCAAAACACCGGCAAAGCCGAACTGGTGCGCCTGCTGCTGGAATACGCCCACCAAAGATTTAAGCTCGACCTCCTCCTCGCCTGGGCCGAAGAAACCAACCCCGCCCAATTCAAGGCCCACCAACCCTACTTTAAAGACGACCCACCTCCCTCCGACTCGGACCCACCCCTCTCCTACCTGAGCGCCCTGCGTGACCCCGCCACTGTTCCCCCTCCCGCCTCCTCGCCTCCTCGCGTCCCCGTGTCTTCGCCTATGTCTTCCTCCTCGCCTCCTCGCCTCACCGCTTCTTCGCCTCTTCGTGTCTTCCTCTGCCACACCGCCGCCGACAGACCGGCCGTACGCGACCTGTACCACCGCCTCCGCGCCGACGGTTTTGAACCCTGGCTGGACGAAGAAGATTTGTTGCCCGGCCAGAAATGGCAAAAAGAAATCCCCAAAGCCGTCGCCGCCAGCGATGTGGTCATCGTCTGCCTCTCTCAGGCCGGCCTGACCCGCGCCGGCTACGTGCAGGAAGAGATCAAATTCGCCCTCGACATGGCCGACCAGCAGCCGGAAGACTCGATTTTTCTCATCCCGCTCCGTCTGGAACTCTTCTAACCCGGACAAGCCGGAACCAAACAGGTTTTGAAGAACAAGGTAAAGGGTGTATATTGGCTCAACCCTGACCTGAAATGAGGAATGGAAAGCCTGCAGGCCAAACTGGATCAGTTGGCCCAAGCCTACTGCCCGGTGGTGAACCAACTCGGTCTCCAATACCACTGGAGCCTTCTGCAAGCCGAGTACGCCACCGACTTGATTTTCAAAACGCCGCAAACGCTGCAAACCTTTTTCCCACTGCTGCTGGCTGCCCTCATTCAGGCGGTCCAACCCGCCGATATTGCCACCTTTTTGCTACCTGTTTCGGTGACGAAAACTTTTCTGGAGAACTATAACAACAGTTTAAGCTGCTTCACCCGGCAAAGACCCGGCGCAGCACCCGCCGGACGGTAATATTTTCGAGCGTGTTTTGTTCGCCAAAAGCAATCCTGATGAGCACCATTTTGAGGTCGGGGCGGCGGGCAGCCAGGCGGACCATGGGGTTGATGAGCAGGGGGTTGACAAACAGATTACGGGTCAAACTACAGACCCGGAACAGACGTTGAAAACGCTGCCGCAGCAGGCGGTCATAATCGGCCAGGCGCGGCAGCGAAAAATCAGTGGCAGCAAAAAGGCGCAGCAGGTGTTCGGCGGCCACTTTGCCGGATTCCAGAGCATAGTCTATGCCCTCGCCGGTGAGGGGGTTGACCAGCCCGGCGGCCTCGCCCACCAGCAGGGTTCGCTCGGCGTAGGTGGGCGCGGTGAGAAAATCCATCCGTAATGGATACCCTTTGACCGGCCCGACCTGGCGCGCTCCGGCTAACATTTCTCGTAACTGGGGCGTCTGGATGAAGCTGTCAAAGGCCTGGCGGGTGTTGCGCGACATCCAACGTCCGGCCCAACCCCAGGGAAAAATACCCGCGCCGATATTGGCTGCGCCGTGGGGCAGAGGAAAAATCCAGCCGTAGCCGGGCAGCGGCACCCCGGCAAAACTCAACTGCATGGCGTCGGTTAACCCTTTGACTTCCTCAAAATAGGCCCTGGCCGCCAGGGCCGCTACCGGCATTTTTTTGAGCAAACCCATTTGTTGCAACAGCGGCACGCTGGCCCCGGTGGCCACAATGGCCACCCGCGCCGTAGCCGAAAAGGAGCCTCCCGGACGTTTACCTGTCACTTCGACCCCCTTACCGTTAGCCGTTACCCCGATGACGCGGACCTGGCTCTGAAACTGAGCGCCATGGGTGATGGCATGGCGGCGCAGGGTGTCATCCAAGGTGAGGCGGGGGACAATCAGGGTGTAACCGGGCCGGCCATTTTTGCCGGGAAAAGGGGCGGTGACGGTTTGGCCGGCGGCGGAGGCAATCTCCACCCGGTTAAGACGGCAGCCGGCCGGCAGCAGTTCGTTCAACAGCCCCATATCTTCCAAAACCGTGAGGGCGCGGGGAGTCAGGCCATCACCGCAGGTTTTATCGCGGGGAAAGCCGGCTTTGTCCAGCAGCAGCACATCCAGCCCTTGTTTAGCCAGATAATAGCCCGCCGCCGAGCCGCCCGGCCCGGCCCCAATCACAACGACATCATGCATCCTTCCCATCACCCTCCCCCCTTTTTTTAGGCAATATACCTCTGTGCCGGAAAGCCGTCAATTTTTTAGGGGATACTCCGCGAGGGCATGGCTGAGTTTTGAAAAAGTTTCGTCGTTATAAAAAAGGAGCCGCATCGGGGAGATGCCGGCTCCTTGAAAATCAGGGTCAGGTGTTGCCTGGGGCTTATTCCGGCCCGATCATTTTTTCGGGGCGGACGACCTCATCAAACTTTTCGCCGGTCAGCAGGCCGAGTTCAACCGCTACTTCGCGCAGCGTTTTGTTTTCGGCGTGGGCTTTTTTGGCCACTTTGGCCGCATTATCGTAGCCGATGTGCGGGTTAAGGGCAGTGACCAGCATGAGCGAGGTATTGAGATAGCCCTGAATCACCGTCTTATTGGCCTCGATGCCAACGGCGCAGTGCTCGTTGAACGACTCGCAGGCATCGGCCAGCAGGCGGACGGAGTTGAGCAGGTTGAAGATCATGACCGGCTTAAAGACGTTTAATTCAAAATTGCCCGACATGCCGCCGATGTTGACGGCGACATCGTTGCCCATCACCTGGGCGCAAACCATGGTCATAGCCTCGGATTGGGTCGGGTTGACTTTGCCGGGCATAATCGAACTACCCGGTTCGTTTTCGGGGATGATCAGTTCACCGATACCACAGCGGGGACCAGAGGCCAGCCAGCGGACATCGTTGGCGATTTTGTTGAGCGAGGCGGCCAGGGTTTTCATTGCGCCGCTGGCAAAGACAACCGCATCGTGGCCGGCCAGGGACTCAAATTTGTTGGGGGCAGTGCGGAAGGGCAGGCCGGTCAGTTGGGCAATGTGCGCTGCCGCCTTGACGGCAAATTGGGGGTGGGTGTTGAGGCCCGTGCCCACCGCCGTGCCGCCCAAGGCCAGTTCGTACAGCCCATCCAGGGCCAACTCGATCCGTTTGAGATCATTATCAAGCTGCTGGACGTAGCCGGAAAATTCCTGGCCCAGAGTCAAGGGAACGGCGTCCATCAAGTGAGTCCGGCCAATTTTGATGATATCTTTGAACTCGTCCGATTTGGCGGCCAGGGTGTCGCGGAGCTGTTTGACCATCGGCAGCAGGCGGCGGTTGATCTCCTCGGCGGCGGCGATGTGCATGGCGGTCGGGAAGGTGTCGTTGGAGGATTGGGCTTTGTTGACATCGTCGTTGGGGTGGATGGGTTTTTTGCTGCCCATGACCCCGCCGGCCATTTCGATGGCCCGGTTGGAAATTACCTCGTTGGCGTTCATATTGGTCTGGGTGCCGCTGCCGGTTTGCCAGATAGAGAGGGGAAAATGCTCATCCAGCTTGCCTTCAATCACTTCATCGGCGGCGCGGACAATCAAATCGGCTTTTTCGGCAAAGGCCGGGTACAACTCTTTATTGGTCAGCGCGGCTGCTTTTTTGAGAATGCCCAGCGCCCGGATCATCTCGCGGGGGAAGCGGTCGTGCCCAATTTTGAAGTGAATCAGCGAGCGCGCCGTTTGGGCGCCATAATATTTATTGGTGGGCACTTCAATCTGGCCCATTGTATCGGTTTCAATGCGGTATTCCATTGGTCCTCCTGTGAAAATAGTAATCAGTAATCAGATGTCAGTAATCAGATGCCAGTAGTCAGATAAGTTCTGCTACTCTGTTACCTTATTAGCGCATTTTATTGGCAAGTTAAAGATACACCGAGGTACGCCGAGCTAGTAGTGCTATGTGTCACTTTATGGGTGGTCAATTGTCATATTCTGGAGGAGGTAGTTTTTTGGGAAAACAATCACTTAAGATTCGTGTTGCGTCTTGCGTCTTCCGTTTTTATTAGGCAAGACGCAACACGCAACACGTTTTTAAGTTAACGTGATCACATAAAACTCTTCACGGTTAACTGGGCGGCCATACATATCAACGGCCTGGGTGCGTTCTGTCACCCGTTTGATAACGGCCTCCAGGTCTTTAATTTGGCTGGTGTGGCATTGAATGGCTTTGAGCTTGGCGTCGAGGACGGTGGTAATATCTACCCAGCGGTTGGGCTGCAACGAGCCGGCCAGGTAGACTTCTTTAACGGCGTGCGGCTCCAGGCCGTCATACAGCAGTTCGGGGTGGTACATGCGGTTGCGGGCGGCGGGGAAAACAGCATCAATGGCTACCTCGCCGGCGGCGCGATGGTCGGCGTGGTTGATATACAGGCCTTGATAAAAGTAGCGGGTCGGGTCGAGGGTGATGATGGCTTCGGGCTGAAAGCGGCGGATTTCGGCCACCACTCGTTTGCGTAAATTAAGGGTGGGCTGGAGTTCACCATCTGGCTCGTCAAAAAAGATAACCTCTTTAACCCCCAAAATAGTGGCCGCAGCCTGCTGTTCCTGCTGGCGGACAGCGACCAATTTTTCCGGGGTGAAGGTGGGGTCATCACTGCCTTTATTGCCATTGGTCAAAATAAGATAGATCACTTCAACCCCGGCGGCGCACCACAACGCAATCAGTCCGCCGCTAAAAAATTCGGGGTCATCGGGGTGGGCCATAATCACCATCGCTCGGCTGGGCATGGGGTTTGACACAGAGACACCTCGGTTCAGTGGAAATAAAAAGCGGCTCGCTGAGGCAGCGCAGTCCGCTTTTTTTATATATTAGGCTGGGCCAGAATCAGGCTTAATGGCGTTGTTCGTCTAAATCGTAATCCCAATAGCCGGGACCTTCGGTAAAGTAGGCCGCATTGCGGGCAATATCAGCCTCGTATTCGGCTGGAACATCTTCTTCAGGGAAAATGGCTTCGGGGGGGCAGACCGGGACGCACGCGCCGCAGTCAATACAGGTATCAGGGTCAATCCAGAATAACGCGCCCCACTCCGGGTCGCCTTTTGGGCCGGGGATGATGCAGTCTACGGGGCAGACTTCAACACAGTCGCCCTCGCGGGTGCAAAGCGCAGTAATTACGTGTGTCATTAAAATCCTCCTAGATTTTTTTGAATGTAGTGGAGCTAATTTATTTCGATAAAAATGGAGTGACCTTCGACGTGAACAGGGTAAGTGGCGACTGCCTTAACCGCCTGGCCTCCACAATATTGTCCCGTTGTTACATCAAACTGGGCGCCATGCCAGGGACAGGTGACAATACGACCAAACAACCGCCCTTCTGCCAAGGGGCCGGTGCTGTGGGGACAGCGGTTACTGATGGCATAAAATTCGCCCTCCACATTGAACAGCGCAATCTCATGCCCTTTGGCTTTAACCAACATGCCTTTACCCGAAGGCAGTTGGTGAGTTTGGGCAACTTTAATGTACTCGCTCATTTTTGTTGAGTACAAATTTCACAAGGCCATTTTAGTCCCATCGCCAAAAATTGTCAACAGCCTTTAAGCCTAATTTGACCAGGGAGCTTGACTCTGCCAAAAAAATAGCCGGGTCAATATTGACCCGGCTATCAAATCATCTACTTGGGTAAAGCAACCTATTTCGCCGCGGCGAAATTTTTGGCGACTTGATCCCAGTTGACCACATTCCACCAGGCGGCGATGTAATCGGGCCGGCGGTTTTGGTAGTTGAGATAATAGGCATGCTCCCACACGTCAAGGCCCAGGATGGGGGTGCCCTCGCAGCCGGCAATGGCTTTGCCCATGAGCGGGTTATCCTGGTTAGCGGTAGAGACCACTTCCAGCTTGCCGCCGTTGACCACCAGCCAGGCCCAGCCGCTGCCAAAGCGGCCCACCCCAGCTTTGGCAAACTGCTCTTTGAAGCTGGCAAAGGAACCAAACGTGGAGTTGATGGCTGCGCCCAAATCGCCGCCTGGCTCACCACCGCCGCCGGCGCTCATAAGCTGCCAGAACATCGAGTGGTTGAGATGACCGCCACCGTTATTGCGGACCGCCGTGCGGATATTTTCAGGAACAGCGCCTAAGCCTTTGATCAAATCCTCAATACTTTTACTCTGCAAATCAGCGTGACCTTCCAGGGCCGTATTCAAATTGTTAATATAGGCCTGGTGATGCTTGCCGTGATGAATTTCCATCGTCCGGGCATCAATATGCGGTTCCAACGCATTAGAAGCATAGGGCAGAGCAGGTAATTCAAAAGCCATAACTAAACTCTCCTTATTTCTATAAATTTATTGTTTTTAAAGTTAGACAGTTGAAACGGCGAAGCAGGAATGGAAATATGGAATGTAAACAGTATTCTCTCAGGCGTCGGGGATGGTTATTATAGACATGGCTTTAAGGCTTGTCAAAAATTTTTAATCAAACCGTCTTTCTTAATAGGGAAATCCTTTTTTGTTACAATGCGGCTCTAATGAGGTTTGATTTTCAAAATCGGTAATGATTCTGGAAGATTGGAGGGCTGGGGGGTTGGATGAAGGACAACCAAATTAATCTGCGGTGCTTGGATTCGAGCCAGGATCTCCAGACGTTTCACCGCCTCGGAGAGCGGCGGAAGGGCCTTGATTTCCTGCTGAAATTGCTGTGCGCCGAACCGGTAATCCGGCTGCTCAAGAACGGTTTTGACGGCGCTGCGGACTGCCTCGGCTGTGGGAGGCGTTTCCTCGACCATAATCCCCAGCCCCACCTCGGCGCAGCGCTGAGCGGTGATGAGTTGATCGCCTCCGTCCTGCGGGATAATGACCATCGGCAGGCCGTGCCACATCGCCCAGAGCAGGGAGTTATAGCCGCCGTGGAAAATGATCGCGGCGCAGTGGGGTAAGAGCAGGGTCTGCGGAATGTAGCAGGTAACGGTCCAGGCTATCCAGGTTGGGATCAGCCGGCAGCCCGTACCGTTGGCGCAGTTCTAAAACGGCTTTGCCTCCTTCAACTGGCTTGGGCGTAATGTAAAAAGCCCACATAACGGTCGCGTGAGGCACGCCGCTATACTCGGCGGCAATGTAGCCGCCAAATTCAAGCGGATCGCGGACAATCACCTCCGGCTGCCAGGCGGTCACCAGCTCCAGTAAATCATCCGCCATGCGGGGGCCTAAGCCTGCGATAAAGCCATAGAGGTGCTGAAGGCGGTATGTCGAAAGTTGTGTAATTTGCTCATCCCTCTCAAGGGAATCAGGTTTTTACACACAATTTGCAATACTACCTCTGAAAGCAACGTCCAAACCGAGTCAGCAACAGCCGCTGACCCTGACAATCATCCCGCCGATTGTGCCGACCCCTTCAACGGGATCAACATAAGATTCACCTCAGACGTCTGGACGGCAGAAAACCTGGCCAGATATGTCGGGGCGGAAATCGTTGAGCCTACCAGCGGCCTCAAAACCAACTTCTGTCAGCATAGCGGCGACTACAGCGACATTCTCTCCGGCGGCCCACCCCCAGACGGCATCCCACCCATTGATAACCCGACCTTTGAGCCCATTGCCAAAGGTGACGAGTGGTTGGTGGATGCGCAGCCGGTGATTGCCCTGGCCATCGGGGATGAGGCCAAAGCCCTATCCGCTGGCTATTCTGACCCGCCACGAGATTGCCAATGACGAGATTGCCGGTATGCCGGTGGCCGTCACCTTTGCCCGCTGCCTGTAATGGCCGTCGTCTTCAAAAGGGAGGTCAATGGCGAGGTATTACGCTTTGGCGTTCCGGCAACCTGCGTAACAGTGACTTGATTATGGCCGGGACAACAAACCCCTGTCCTGGTGGCAGCAATTTACCGGCGAGGCCATTGTGGGCGACCTCACCGGCACGCAGCTTGATGATCTCAGCCCAACTGGTCGCCTGGAAGGATTTCAAAGCCGCTTACCCCAATGGTACGGTGCTGTCCAGCAGCGGGCGTCGCCACGGTCAAAATCCTATGTCGGCTGATGACCTCACCCCTGCCATTCCTGTTTTGGGCGTCCCTGATCCACGCCTGCCGGCCACTGAGCGAGGTCCTGGGCGTTTTCTCCGGTAAAATGCGACGGCCTACCCCCATCCGTCATCGCCGAAAAGGGGTGTAATTGAAGATACCTTTGAAGGGCAGAAGATTATTATCTTTTATGAGCCAGGCCAGGTGTCGGCATTGGATCAGGGCGAGATTGCGGAGTCGAAAGAAGTTGGTTCAGCCGCTATGTTCAGCCCGGAGGTAGATGGCCAAGCCCTAACGTTTAGCTATAAAGACGGCGTCATCACCGATAATGAAACCGGCAGTGAATGGGATGTCTTTGGCCGGGCGATCAAGGGAGAGTTGGCCGGCAAGCAGCTTCAACCGGTCTTGAGCCACGTACAGTTCTGGTTTGCCTGGGCCGCCTTTCGACCGGATACGACGGTTTATGACGGCTAACCCAGTCGCCATACATTTTTGTAATCATCCTTACTTACCTGGATCGTCTGGTGTTGAAGATTGTCTGCTGTGTGTGATGAGCCGCCACGACGTAGAACGATTGATTCTCAGCAAACCGGCGGTCGCCCTCCGCTTTATGAAAGTGATGGCCGACCGGCTCAACAAAGCCGAAGCCCGGCTGGAAGATATGGCCTTCAAGAGTATCCCGGCTCGGATGGCCGCCTTGCTGCTGCGCTTAAGCGAAGAGCAGAGCCGCAGCATCCAGGGCTATACCCATCAGGATTTGGCCGAGGCCATCGGCACCTACCGTGAGACTGCCACCCAAACCCTGAACGACTTTAAGGCCCGGCATTTGATTGAGATTAGCCGCAAACAGATTGACATCCTCGACCCGGTGGGGCTGGAGCAGATTGCGGCGGAATAATCACGTGGCTGGCTGACGATTGTCAAAAATTGAGGCAGCGAGTAAAATTCATCTCGGTTGGCTCAACCTCAAAAAGCGAACTTCCCCTCCCGTGAAACAAAAGGCAAACCTATAAGCCAATTGGAGTTGTGGCCGCTGCATGCTAATTTCCATTATTATCCCAACCTCAAATAATGCGGAAGTTATCGCGACGACTCTGGCTCACCTGGCGGAGCAACCCGGTGACTTCGAAGTAATTGTCGTAGATGGAGGCAGTACCGATAATACCCTAGGTCTGGTCAAGGGCCAGGTCAAAATTGTCCCGCTGCTTGACGCGCGGGGTGGATCCTTGCTCAATGCCGGCGCCGCTGCGGCCCGCGGCGAGGTGCTTTTATTTCTCTGGCCCGGCAGCCGTCTGCCGCCAAACGCCCTGCTAGCGATAGAGCGAAACCTGCAGGTATTACCGCAAACGATTGGCGGCAATTTTCATCTTAGATTTGATAAAGACACCCCTTTCACCCGCTGGCTGGCGCACCAGCTCAAACGGCAACGATACATGGGCCACTATGACGGTCACAGCGGCATTTTTATTCGCCGGGAAGTCTTTCAGGCTTTAGGTGGCTTCCGGCCCTATGATCTTTTGGCCGATTGCGACCTGGTCCGGCGGATGGAAAGCTATGGGCCAACTGTTTATTTGCCTGAAGCCATAACCATTGCCCCGGCTAAATTCCGGGGGCGTCATATTTTGAAGGCTGCCCTCCTCTGGCTGGTTCTCCCCACGCTGTTCCGACTTGGTCTTCGCCCCAACCACCTGGCCGGACTGCTTGGCTTATAACCCCAGTTCCGCCAGCTTGGCCTGTAAGGTCTCGGCGCTCATTGGACCAACATGCCGGTAAAAAATGACACCTTGCCGGTCAATGATGAAACTACCCGGCATCCCGGTCACCTGGTACTGCCGGGTGGTGACACCGCCATCCTCATCGAGCAGGACAGGAAAGGTTAAACCCAGGCCGCTGGCATAATCCTTAACCTGGGTTTGGCCTTCCTGCAAATTGACCCCCAAGACCACAAAATCGCCCGCCGGCCCGCCGTGTTGCTGATAAACCTGCTCGTAATCGGGCATTTCGCTGAGGCAGGAGGGACACCAGGTGGCCCAAAAATTAATGAGGACGACTTTGCCCTTATAATCATAGAGAGAAATCGGTTGCCCGACGAGGTTAGTTAGGGTGAAATCGGGGGCAGGTCCACCCATTTGAGCTAGCAAGCCTTGCTCCTGGCCATGCAAATAGGTTTTGATGTCGGCGGCAGTTCGTTGGGCATTGAGCCAGTCATTGTAAACTTGCTGCCGCTCCTCCGGCGCTGCCCCGGCCATAATCACCTTGATCGTAAACACTTCAACGGTAGTCAGTTCCCGCACCCACCAGGTCAAATCGGCGTGAGTAGCGCCGGCTTGACGCAGCGCAGCGTCTAAGGCCTGATCCCCATTGGCCCCAAACAACAATTCAACCCGGCTTTCGATCACCGCTTCATCCAGAACAAAATTTTGACGGCTGGCTGCCTGCATCACCAATTGTCGAGTGATGAGTTGGTTGAGGGCTTCGTCAGTCGCCCGGTCCAAATCAGCCCCGGTTAAAGGCGACAGGGGACTGGCGACATTGAAGCGGCTGACGGTGATTTCCTTTTCAACCATCTCTCGGGTAATGGCCACACCGTTGACCGTCGCCATCACTGGGGGAAGGGTTTCAGCCTGGGTTAGCCGCGGAAGTACGCCACTTTTAATCAAGAGAAAAAGTAGTCCCCCGATCATGACCCCCAGCAGCATTCCTATGCCGATCGGAATTGTTCGTCGCATCGCGTGTCCCCTTTATCAGCTTTTAACCAAACGCCCGGCGAAACTCCTCAACCGCCTTAGGGCCATTCCGGGCCAGACCCTTATAAAAAGCATTTCAGCAAGCTAGGAATAACTTGCTATTTTCCCGGTAGCTGCCCGGGTGACTTTTCTTCTCAATCTCAAAGACAGCGTTGAATATTTGAATTTCTCGCGCAGGAATACCCGTACCAACGCCGCCATTGAGTGATTACCAAAGAAATGCGCCCGGTAAGCGCCCTTGCCCATGAACCCACCTTGAGGCTTGAACAGGCGCAGTTTGAGCTTGTTGGCCGGTAAATGGTTCTTCCCGGCCAGCACCTCTCTAAAGGGAATGGGCATCCAGTCAATCGCGCCAAAGAGCGCCTTGATCTCGGCCACGGCTTGATCCACCTCAGTCTCATTGGCTGGGTTGACGGTTTCGATGATGGTATCAATTTTGTCGGCCAGCAATTCGAATTCGGCAAAGCCGCCGCCGGCCAGCTTCAACCCCCGCGTCAGCAGAAAGTATTCCTGTCTATCTTTGGCCTGGGCGCGAATGCTGTTCAGCCTGACCAATTCCGTATAAGCTCCCAACAACCACAACACCGCATAAACGGACCACAGCTTATAATTGGCAAATGATTTGTAGGAGTTGGCAATCAAGCGGTCGTTGGTGCGGACAAAACTCAGGGTGGTTTCCTCCAATGGCCGGAAATGTGCGGCTGAGTAGTCGCCGCTTTGATGGGCTTCCAGCAGCAGGTGGGACAGCACCGCCACGCTCATCATGGTATTGTACAATCCTTTGGAAAAAAGCGGGTCAATGAAGCCGGCGGCGTGACCCAATAGACAAAATCTGTCGCCCACAATCCGTTTGGAGGAATATTGCAGCCGGCCAGTGCGAACCCAGTTGCGTACGGCTCTGGCCTCCTTGAATTGAGCGCACACACTCGGAAAACGCTGGATGAAATCAAAAAATTCCTCTTCGGGGCTGAGGTCATCTCGCTGCGGATACAGGCGGGGGTCAAGCTGCAAGCCCACGCTGCATAGGGGATTGGTAGATTGGGGATGGTTGTTGAAGGGAATGACCCATAACCAGCCGCCCTCAAAGATGTGATGCAGCGTCCCCTCCGAAAGACGAAAGGGCAGGCCGTACGTTTGCCGGGAGGCGCCGATATCGTTGTAGCAGGGCACGTTGATCATATGGGTAAAAATGGAGCGGGCGTGTGTACGCAGGTCGAAATCACGCAGATCAAATTTATCGGCCAGGATGGAACGAAACCCTCCGGCATCTACCACATAGTCGGCCTCAAAGCGGCGTCCTTCGGCGGTGATGACTTCGACGCCGTCAGGACCAACGTTAATATCACGGACCGGGGTGTTCTGCAACACAGTCGCGCCATAAGCGACGGCGATGGCGGTCAGGTAGTAGTCGCTGTCCTGGCGGTAGAGGTGCATTTCGTGACCGTGCGGTTCTTTGGGGATCACCGCCTGCAGCGTCTTGGACAGGTCATGTTCCTGGCCGGGAGTATGGTGCAGGTAACTGAAATGGCGTTTGACCCCGTGCGATGTGCCAATGTAAGAAAAGTAGTTCTCCGAACTGAAATAGGCCACTTCGGGCACATCAAAAAACTCGGCAATGGCCCGCATGGTTTCCGATGTTTCCAGAATCATTGATTCGCCCACGGCAAACTTGGGATGGACGCCTCCCTCAAAGATGACGACTTTCATGCCATTCCGGGCCAGAATCGCGCCCAACGTCGAACCGCCGATCCCCGACCCGATGATAGCCACATCATATTTATTGTTAGTATTTTGCGCCATAATGTTTCGCCCACTGTAATTAAAAGTAATCAGTGAACAGTCATCAGTTATCAGTTATCCGTAAAACCGACTACTGACTACTGATCGCTTCGCGTGACGACTGACGACTGACGACTGATCGCTTTGCGTGTTCGCTATTTTCATAAGAAATTTCTGTCTCCCTCAAATGCCGGCTGGCCCAGACCAAACGTTGACCGACTGTGACCAGCACCAGCCCGGCCATCAGGAGATACAACGGAACCAGGTGGAGCGGCCAGAGCAGAAACAAGCTGTAGAAAACAATGGTTTCCGTCCCTCCAATCAAACCGGCCGGCATAGTAATGGTAGTCAATTCACCCCTGGCTATGGCTCCATGTTTACGTTTTTCCAAAATAGCGGCCAGATACATCCACGAGGCGGTATTGACGTAAAAGCAGGCCAATAAAAAGGCCAGGCAGAGATAGCCGCCGCTGGAAGGAGTCCCTATCACCAACGCCGCCGGAAACCCGGCATAAACGACATAATCGCTCAGAATGTCTACATAGCCGCCCCAATCGCTCTGCCGCTGGTGGACGCGAGCCACTGCGCCATCCAGGCCGTCCAGAAGACGATTCAGCAGCCAGCAAATCAGGCCCCAACAATAATATTGCTGGGTGAGCAGGATAATTCCAACCAGCCCCACCACCAGGGCTATCAACGTGATAGCGATAGGCGCAGCTTTCGGCAAACGGCGAGCCAGCGGATCTAATAAACGATCTTTGAAATGTCGCAGCGCATTATCAAGCATGGAACGTCCTCATTTTGGCTGCTCCGGGGGAGTCAGCCAGATTTTGTCCGGTGGAAAGTGGAGGGTGACTCGTTGGCCCTTACTGAACTGCTCCAGGTGGGTTGTACTGGTCACAATCTCCAAAGGGATCAAGGTTTGGGCTGTCTGGACTTTGAAGCGCGTATTCAGCCCCAGGTAAAGACAACTTTGAACCGTGGCTTCGACCCCATTTTGCCTGATCCCATTTTGACTCAGTTGCAGATGTTCCGGACGGATGGTCAGGGTTACCGGGCCATCTGGGTGGCTGGCAGCAGCGGGACAATGAAAAATACCCAGCGCGGTCTCGACCTGGGCTTCGTGTTTAATTCCGGGCACAAAGTTGGCGCCCCCAAAGAAACGGGCCACCCGCACGCTGACCGGGCGTTCGTAAAAGGCTTGCGGCCGGCCAAATTGGTGCAGGCGCCCATCAAACATGAGGCCAATCTGGTCGGCCAGGGTCGTCGCCGTGACCTGATCGTGCGTGACAATAATGGTTGTCAGGCCAAGCCGCCGCTGGACTTCTAGAATCAGGTCCTGCATGTCGTTGCGCAGGTGGGCATCCAGGTTAGACAGCGGTTCATCCAGCAGCAGGACTCGCGGCTGGACAATCAAGGCGCGGGCCAGGGCGACTCGCTGCTGCTGTCCGCCGGAAAGCTGGCGGGGACGGCGTTCTTCATAACCTGGCAACTGGACCAGTCCCAACATCTCGGCTACCCGGCGGCGGATGGTCTGCCGGTCAACCCCCTGCATCTTCAAGCCAAAGCCTACATTTTCAGCCACCGATAGATACGGAAAGAGAAGATGGTTTTGGAAGACCATCACCGCGCCTCGCCGTTCCGCCGGGATAGGTAATACCGATTGGCCATCGAAGATGATATCGCCCTGGCTGGGGTAGAGCAGCCCGGCGATGAGCTTCAAGAGGGTTGTTTTACCACAGCCCGATGGCCCCAAAACGGCTGTGATTCGTCCCGAAGCCAACTCCAGAGATAGGTCCTGAAGCGCCGGAACATCAGTTCCCTCATAAATTTTGCTGAGATGAATCAGGTTTACTTGCGTCATCTTCTACAATTTTCCAAATCCGTCCAGAGCAGCATTCCTGCCGGTCAGGTAGCGGGCTGTAATCATCAAAAACAGCAGCGCCGGGGCGATAAAGACCAGGCTCAAGGCGGCGGTGATCGGGTTGTCGCCACTGTTGGCAAAGGCAAAAAGCAACATTGGCAGCGTAATGACCTGCCCACCGCCGATAATCAGCGTTAGCACGTATTGGCTCCAGGAAATGACAAAGGCGAACAGGCTGCCCACCAACACGCCCGGCCAAATTGCCGGCCAGGTGACATAGATGAAAACCTGGAGCGGCCTGGCGCCCAGGGTGCGGGCCTGTTCCTCGTATTCGGGGCTGTAATTGGCAAAGACACTGCTCATAATCAAGGTCATATAAGGGACAACCGGAATGAGATGGACCAGGATCACCCCCAGCAGCGAGTCGGCCAGACCATAGCGGATAAACGCCACGTGGATACCCATTGCTGCGGCCAGGGTCGGGACGATGATGGGGGCCAGAATCAAAAACTCTACCAGTCGTTTGCCTCGAAAGTGGCGCAAGCCCAAGGCTCGCCCTGCCGGAATACCGATCAGCGCCGACAGCCCGGTTACCGCCAGGCCGACGAAGGTGCTATACCCCAATGCCGGCAGCACCCGTGAGCCGGGCGCAAAGACGTATTGCCAGGCGCGCCACCCCCACTCGGTTGGCAGCAGGGCCGGGAAGTACCAACGCTGGCTAAAAGACCAGATCAGCAGTGGGACGAATGGCAATAACAGACCACCGACCAAACTGATGACCAGCAGCCGGTTCAAGATATATTCCCAGCGCCCCAACTTAACCGTCACCTCATCTCCTTAGCCTTGAATGAGCGGCGGCGTCGCCTCCAGGCTACCGCCAAATAAACTGCCGCAGCAAAATCCAGCAAACGTTCAAATAAAGTAAAATTTTTGCCTCCGTGTTCAGCGTCCCAATAACTCACCGGCGCAGGAAAACGATAGCGCCAGTTGAAGGGGAAAAGGAGCAGGGGGCCGTCATTGTTGTGAGTTATGATATCAATCAAGGCGTGAAAGCCGCAGGCCAGAGCAAACCAAAACAGGGCCAATCCCCCCTTTTTTTGCCGGCGCAGGCCAGGATGGTATCCCAGCCAGGCCAGTAATCCAATCAGCAGGGGGGCGTGAAGCAGATTATGCGCAGCTATCCAAAATGGGTGGTGAAAATAGAGATCGTTAAAATGCGGGCCACAAATGGGGTCAGCGGCGGCGGGCACACCGGACCAGGAACGCCGGGCCAGAAAACCCAGGGTCAAGACCAACAGAGGCAGATCCGGCAGGATAGAACCGAGCAGCAGCGCCCGGGGGTGAACCGGCACATGGATAGATTTCAAGCCGTCGTTGAGGACGGCGGTCATCAAAAGATGCGAATGAGTGCGCATGGACTTCAGATTGTCTCCTTGCCTTTCAATAATTTACGGCGCAAAGCCCAGGCAACGGCAAAATAAACCAAAATAGCCAGGTCTAGCAGATGTTCAAGCGGTGCAAAAATCCGGCCGCCGTAGCGAGAATCCCAGTAGCTAATCGGGGCAGAGAAACGGTAGTCCCAGTTGAACGGAAAAAAGAGCAGGGGGCCGTCATCGTGATGGGTAAAAATATCCACCAGGGAGTGAAAGCCGCAGGCCACAGCAAACCAAAAGAGAGCCACGCCCCACTTTTTTTGTTGGCGCAGGCCCAGATAATAACCTACCCCCAGCATCAAAGCAATCAGCACAGGCGCGTGGAACAGATTATGACCTGTTATCCACAACGGATGGTGAAAATAGAGATTGTCGTACCGCGGGCCAAAAATGTGCTCGCCCGGTAGGCGTGGGTCAATCCAGGCGCGATAGGCAACATAGCCCAGGGTCAACAAAAACAAAGGCACATCCGGCATAAATGAGCCAAACAGCAACGCTTTGGTGTGAACCGGCAGGCCGCGAGATTTCAAGCCGTCGTTGAGCACGGCGGTCATCAGAAAATGCGAATAGGTTTGCATAGATTAAGTGATTGTCCAAAAATAAGTTCCCCCAAGTTCCTACGAGTTCCCAGGGAACTAAAGGAACTCGTAGGAACTCAAAATGGGAAGTAAATTTTAGACGTTTACTAAGTCTCGCGCCCGGCCAATTTCAGATAAACATACACCAGCACCGTAATGGCGACAGCAATAATGACACTCAAAGCCATCGCTTCGGCGCGAGCGTTCAGGTCAGCATCGGTATAGTAGCGATAGGCCAGCACCGGCAGCGCCGAAGGATAACGCTGGCCGAGTAATAACGGGACCTCAAAGGCCCCAAAACTAAAGGCAAAGACCAACACCGAGGTGGACAGAATCCCTCGCCGCAGCAGGGGCAGCAGCACGTAACGAAAGCGCTGCCAGCGGTTCGCGCCCAGGGTGCGGGCCACATCCTCATAATCTTCACCAAGCGATTGTAAAACGGCCAGTAGAATGACCCCGATAAAACAAGTTTCCTTCCACACGTATTCCAAAATGATGCCGAAGGCATAGGGGTCAAAAACCAGGGCCGGGAAATCAGCCGGCTCATCGATGAGTTGGGCCAGATAGGCCAACCGGGCTAGCCAGCCGCTCTGAGAGAAAAGAAATAAAATGCCAATCGCGCCCACCAGGTGCGGAATCGGAATGTTGAGCTGAAATAGAAAGTTGAGCCAACGTTGTCCCCGGGCGATACGCCGCAGCGCCAGGGCGCATAGGATAGCCAGCAGGGTGGACTGGGCGGTTGAAGTCAGGGCAATCCAGCAGGTTAGCCAGAGGGAGCGATAAAAAGCTTCCTGGCCAAAAATATGATGATAAGCCGCAAGCGACGGTTCGTTACGCCCAATCAAAGGTAAATAGCCAAAGCTCTGTAACAGAGCCAGGCCCAACCCACCCATAAACAGGCCCCCAATAACCGCCAGGGCGGGGGCCAGCATCACGATGATCTGAAGCCGCTCCAGCCACAGCCGCCAGGGGATGGCCGGCGACTGCGACGGAGGCAGATGGGAAGCGAGGGGTCTGGCTAAGGACCGGTTTTCCATTACTGTTTCAGTACGTTCTCCTCCCACGCTTTCTCGGCAGCCACCCGCCAGGTGGCCTGAAGTTCGGGCAGACGGCGCGCGGCCAGCGTTTCATCCGGCAGGGTGGCGACGCCACGCGGCAAAGCGGCAAACTGTTGCTGCCAGCTTTCGGGCAGCCGGGAAACCTCGATGGCCGGGAAGTCGCCCCAGTTGGCCGGGTCGGCTTTGCTGTGCTGCGCTTCGGGCGAAAGCAGGAAGTTCGCCACGACCATCGCTCCAGCTTTATGCGGCGAGTTGTAGGGAATAGCGACATAATGGGTATTGGCAATGGTCCCGCTGTCGAAAATAAAGGTGCGGGTGGTTTGGGGGAATTTTCCGGCTTCGACCAGACTGGATGCTTCCGCCGGGTTGTAGGCCATATCGAAATAAACTTCCCCATTGGCAAACAAATCTTGTTGGCGGGCGTGACTTTCGGGATAAGTTTGCCCCTTGCGCCAGAGGAAAGGTTCGATCTCGTTGAGGGTCTTCCAACACCGGGCGAATTTATCGTCAAATAGGGTCTGGTCAAACTCTCGCAAAAATTGTTCGTGGCCGCCGGCGGCGGCATAACACAGGTGCATGATGAAGGCTGTGCCGGTAAAGTCGGGCGGAGCGGGATAGGTGAACTTGCCGGGGTTGGCCTTGATCCACTCGATCAGGCCGTCAAGGGTGGCCGGCGGCTGGGCCACTTTGGCGCTGTCATAGATCATCACAAACTGGGCCTTGCCATAAGGCGACTCGTAACCACTGACCGGCAGGCCAAGATCGGTGCTGACGCTGGGATCATCCCAATTGACGTAGCCGGTGTTGGGCAAATAGCGCGCCCAGGGGCCGTAGAGCAGATCGGCCTGGCGCAGGGTGCGGAAATTCTCGCCGTTGATCCAGATCAGGTCAACCGAGCCGGCAGTATCTTGCCCCGCCTCTTTTTCGCCCAGCACCTTGTTGACCGCCTCGACCGTATCGGCGATGGGTACCATGTTGAGAGTCACACCATACTGTTTTTTGACATTCTCGGCGACAAAGCCGGTGACCCAGGTGTTGATATTCTCCTGGCCGCCCCACATGTACCAGTTGACCGTTTGGCCTTTGGCTTCGGTCACAATGTCGGCCCAGTTTTTGGCCTCGTAACCGGGCGGCGCGGTCGCGCCTTCGGGCGCAGTTTCGGCCTGGGCCGCCGGAACCGAAATGACCACATCGCTTGAGGTTTCTGACCCAACCGCCGCCGCAGCGCAGTTGGTCAGCAGCAGCGATAAAATAGTGAACAAAAGAAAAACCAAAGGTGTGGTGAAACGGTAGTTATTCATCAGTATCTCCTCCTCTATTCAGAATAAGGTGTTATCGCATCCTGAGTAGCGCGAAGCGCGTATCGAAGGGTGCGAGATGAGCTAGAAATTAGGATTCAAGGCAAAGCCCGATTGAAGGCGAACCAGCGCGAAAACAGCCCCTTCACCGTTGGGGTCAGGCGGGTGCGGTTGTAGGCGTCGGCCACCTTGCGAATAGCCTCGGCCTGGGTAGGATAGGGATGGATCACCTGGGCCAGGGTCTTCAAGCCCACCCCGCCGACCATAGCCGTGGTAATTTCGCTGATGATTTCCCCGGCGTGGCGGGCCACAATTGTCGCGCCGACAATCCGGTCGCTGCCTTTTTTGACGTGGATTTTGACAAAGCCGGCCTCTTCGCCATCGGCAATGGCCCGGTCCACCTTGCTGAAGGGCTGGACAAAGGTCTCAATAGCCATCCCGGCGGCCTCCGCCTCGGCGGGATAGAGGCCCACGTGAGCCACCTCCGGGTCGGTGTAGGTACACCAGGGAATGGTCAGCGCGCTCACCTTTTTGCGGCCCAAAAAGAGGGCGTTTTGCAGCACCAGCCGGGCCGAGGCGTCGGCGGTATGGGTAAACTGGTATTTCAGGCCGACATCGCCGGCGGCGTAGATGTTGGGATTGCTCGATTGCAGATAGTCGTTGACCTCGATCCCTTTTTTGGTGTAGGCCACCCCGGCCGCTTCGAGGTTTAGCCCTTCGACATTGGGCGCTCGCCCGGCGGCAACCAGGATTTCGTCCGCCGTGACCGATTGTTCCTGCCCATGCTGTTCAAAATAGATAAGCTTGACCTGTCCCTGCCTGACCACTCGCTTCAACTTGGCTTCCAGCACAAACTCCACGCCATCGCGCCGCATGGCCTGCTCGACCAAGTGAGCCGCGTCTCGATCCTCACGACCGAGCACCTGGGGCAAGATATCGAACACGGTCACCTGGCAGCCCAGCCGCTGCATGGCCTGGGCCAGTTCGCTGCCGATGGGGCCGGCCCCAATCACCGCCAGCCGGTCAGGCCGCTCGGTCAGAGAGAAGAAGGTTTCGTTGGTTAGATAGCCGGCCTCGGCCAGGCCCTCGATGGGTGGCGCGACCGCCCGGCTGCCGGTGGCCACGACTGCTTTTTTGAACTTAAGGGTCGCTCCGGCCACTTCGACGCTGTTGCGGTCGCTAAAGCGGCCTTCGCCCAGAAAGACATCCACCCCTTCATCTGCAAAACGCTGC
The DNA here is from genome assembly GCA_015075405.1 of Anaerolineales bacterium. Taxonomy (GTDB): domain Bacteria; phylum Chloroflexota; class Anaerolineae; order 4572-78; family J111; genus DSQQ01. Next base: position 752,041 of record JABTUK010000004.1, on the reverse strand, counting down.
GCCGAATCGTGATAACTGAGTCCGGCCCGAATCCGGCGCATCCGCGCCATCACCGCGCCAAAGTCGGCTTTGGCTCCCGCTGGTATCTCGAGGCCCAGTTCGGCGGCCAGACTCAGGTCGCCCAGCGCTTTGGCCGAGCGGATAATCGTTTTGGAAGGGACACAGCCGGTATTCAAACAGTCGCCGCCCAACAAATGTCGCTCGATGACGGCTACTTTGGCCCCCAACCCGGCCGCCGCTACCGCCGCCAGTAACCCCGCCGAGCCGCCGCCGATGACCACCAGGTTGTAAATGGGGGCCGGTGTGGGATTTTGCCAATCGGGGGGGTGAGCGTTGGCCACCAGGGTGGCGTTATATTCATCTGCCGGTAAAACCTGCACCCCCTGGCCGTTTTGACTTAACGCCTGAACTAATTGGCTGTGCTTAAGAAATGCTGGTGTTGAGGACATTCGTCTGCTCCTGCTCATCTTGATTTTCTGAGCTGGCCTGGTTTGCTTCGCGCTTCTTTAAATAACGGGAGATGGCAATACTGACCCCCATAATCACTACCCCAAAGCCGAGAACCCATGGGTTGGGTGGGGGTAAGCCCTGGGTTTCAAGCTGCGACAGGTCAACCGACGCCCCAAAAGCGATAAAAGCGATGGTGCCGGGAATAGAGCCGAGCGCGGTGGCCAGCAGAAACGGCTGCCAGTTGATCCGCAAAAAGCCGCACAGATAATTCACCAGGTCATACGGCAAAAAGATGAAGCGCATGATCATGACGGTTTCAAAACTGTTGCGGCGCAGGCGGCTGGCATACTTCTGTATCCCATTGGCCGGGCTGCCTTCACTTTCCTGCAAAAGGCCCTGGCCAAAATATCGCCCGATGAAATAAGCCAGCATGGCCGAGATGTTCGAGCCAATCACGGTGTAGATGACGGCCAGGGCAAAATTCAGGGCCGAGCCGGCCCCAAAGACAGCCCCGGCGGTAACCGTGAGCACAATGGTCGAGAAAAAGATCAGGGGGCGCAGGGCATAGATCAAAATGTAGAGCAGCGGGCCAGAGGGCGTCTGGAGGAGGTCAACAATTTGCTGGACGGCTTTTAAGGGGGTCAGGTTGTGGCTGGTGTAGTACCAGGCATACCCTCCCAGGAGAATGCCCCAAAACAGCAGGGCGATAAGTTTTTGCCAGTTTCTCTGGAGAAATGATGGGGTTACAGAAGATTCATAGGGCTTGTCGGCCATAAACTACTTTCTCTTTTCCAAATTGAGTCTTGTAGATAGAGTAATCCCGTTTTCTTACAAAACCCTTAAATCTGCCACAAAAAACGCAGCGATAAAAAAATATCATCGTTGCGCTTTTATTGATGTAAGGAGGCTTACAGACTTGGGTCTGCGAACGCTGAATTTATTACCCTTGCAGTTGCTTGAGCGCCGCCAGCAAATCGGCTGCTGGGGGACGGTCGGTCGGCTCTTGGCTGCGATGGGCCAGGCGCACGATTCCGCTGGCGTCAACAATGAAGTCGCCGCCCAATTGGCTGGTGTCGGCCCCGGTACGGTGAACCTGGCGTCCTGTTAGTCGCGCTTTGAGGTAATACCACAGGTTCTTTGGACCCCACGAGCGCAGCAGGGACCGCTCTAACCCGTAGGCTTGATAGGCTTTACGGGCGGGGTCTAACAGCAGCGGGAAGGGCGCTTCCATCTCAGCCAGCCACACCTGCAGCCAATACCCGGTTTCAAAGGAGATAACGATAACCTCGGTGTTCAAAGCTCTGATGTCGTCATAATACGGACGCAACTGCGTCACGTGGTCTCGGCAGGGCAGTCAGCCCAGGTGGCGCAGAAAGATGAGCAGCGCGTGACGCCCGCTTCGCCATGTCTCCGCCAGGGAAACCGTCTCACCTCTGCTCGTTTTTAGGTTTGTCTCCGGGGCTGGGTCGCCAATAGTCACCATATCATCATTTCCAAAACCGCTCGAACAGGCCAGGGCGTGCTTTTTCCTGTTCTGATTCTACTTTGACCCCCTTCCAAAAGGCAATATATCCCTTGATATTATTGGCTGCTGGCTTGGGGTCAGGATAATACCAGGCTGCGTTTCGGTTCACCTGGCCCTCTACCGCAACATCATAATAGCTGGCAACCCCTTTCCAGGGGCATACGGTATGGGTTTCACTGGCTTGAAAATAGTGCCGATTAATTGATTCGGGCGGAAAGTAGTGGTTGCCTTCCACCACAACGGTTTTGTCACTGTCGGCTAAGACAACTCCGTTCCAGATGGCTTTGGTCATCGCAAATAATCCTTTCTTGGCTTCAATTTGATTTAGTGTGGTTTCACATTGTCCATCAAGGTAAAGAACCTTATAATGCTTATTCTAGACGTGAACCTGGAATTTAGCTGTAATGTGGCTTACAGTTAATCAGAAACGATGAGCATACTCAGTAGATCCAATTTTCGAGGAGTGAGGCACGCCTACGTGCCGAACGCCGCCGCACGTGGGCGTGCTGGCTCCTTAAATTTGGATCCACTGAGTTTTGATATTGCGCAACCCGACATCTGCCTGAGATGGTCTATCTCCTTTCCGGAGAAAAGGATAAATCATTCACGCCAGTATGTAAAATAAACGGATAAGCGATCTTTAATTATTTTCGTCATTCAGCATCCGTTTACCGATTCCCGGTTTCCTTGGCCGGCAGTGATTGCAGATAGAGCCAGACTGCTTTTAATTCGTCATCTGTCATCTGGCTGTAGGTCGGCCAGGGCATATATTGAGCGTTAAGCTGCTTCTCCTCAGGGGTGAGTCCTGTACGCAGGGTCTCAATAAACGCTTGCTCGTTCCAATTGGCCAGGTCCCCTCCGGGAGTCAGGTTGGCTGCCGCAGGCCAATCGGGCGGGACGCCGGGGATGGGGCCGCCGGAGAAACTAGGCCCATGGCAACCGGTACAGCCCACGGCCAGATATTCACCATATGCTGCCGTCACGCCTGGGTCTGCACCAACCGGACGGGGTGCCTCGTGATCAATCTTTTCAGCCGGGACCAGATCAAGCTGCCCGGCCAGAAACAGCACCCGGCCGAGCGGGCCAATGGTAATGGCCGGGGGTTGGTTATCAACGGGCGGGACGGTTTTGAGATAGGCAATTAAGGCCCCTAAATCCTTGTCGCTCAAGAAATAAAATTCCTGCGAGGGCATAAAGATCAACGGCTTCCCATCCGGCCCCACCCCATGCCGAATAGCCCGGATCCAATCGGTATCGGTATAACTCCCCCCAATCCCCCCTGCACCGGATGTCAGGTTACTGGGGTTGATTTGTCCAATGGCCGGCTCGTCGATCAAGGTTCCGCCCGCCAGATTTTTGGTGTGGCAATCGGTGCAGCCCCGTATAATGGCCACATGCTCGCCCCAGGTCACAGCTTCTTCGTCATCTGGAATTTCAACAGGTTCAACGGCAATGTCATACGTGGCATTGACCCGCTGGCTGCTAACCACAATGACGACGACCACAGCAATGATGATCAATCCGACCAGGCCGGCCAGCCCCAGGCCAAGCCATTTCAATACTTTCTTCATTTGAAGATTCCCCCTAATCGGTTATTGATTACCCCATCACCCCAAGCTGCTGCATCAAACTCATCATATCAAACTCGGCCCAGCGTTCCACAATCTTGCCATTGGCCAGGCGAAACATTTCAATCCCGTTCATTGTCACCTGTTTGCCGGTTGGCGGCAGGCCCATAAACTCGCCGGTATGGGTGCCTTTCACGGCCAAGCGAACCACCACCTTATTCCCCTCGGCAATTATATCTTCAGCCGTTACCCGTAAGTCGGAAAAGACAGCGTGATACATACTCAAGGTCTGTTTGGTGCCGGCCAGACCGGGGGCTACGCCAGGGGTGGGGTTGTGATCATTCACATCAACGGCGATCAAGGCATCCAGATCGTCCAGAGTGTTGGCATTAATCACTTCATAAATCTGTTGAACTTTCGCTTTATTTTCTGCTGACATGGGATTATCTCCTTTTTATGATAAAAGATTGATTATATAGGGTTTGTTTCCGGCTGGACCGCTTCTGCCTGGGCCGCATGGTCCGCTATGATTTCCCGCAAAGTTGTTTCCGACAAGCTCAGATCAATGGGATAACTGTCGGGCTGTCTAGAGGCTAAATTGGTGGGCCAGTAGATTTCAATCAGGTTGCCTTCGGGATCATGAAAATAAAAAGCGAGCGACGCCCCGTGGTTGTAGGCCGTCTTGATCGGCAGGCCCATCTCGACAATCTGTTGGTAAAACGCCCGTAGATCGGCCAACGTCTCAACCTTGAAGGCGACGTGGGCCAGCTCAGGGTTCGAGGTGAAGACGAGCTCGTGGGCTTCTTCATGGGGACGACTGCTCAAAAAAATCATCCGGGCTATCGGGTGGTCGACGTTGCTGACAATTTGCATCCCGATCACATCACGATAGAACGCCGCCATTTGGGTTGGATTTTTAGCGTGTAAGCCAACATGATACAGCCCGGTTATTCTAGCTTTACCTGTTTCAGTCATAATTCATGCCTCCTGGAAAATAGATAGGTGGAGTCCAAAGCTTGCTTTGGCCTACCAGAGCAAGTTCTGGACTCCTACGCCTTCGGTTAATTTTTATTCTCGGTGCTGCCGAAGGCATAGCTTTGGTCGTACTCCTGGAAAATAGGGTTATGATGGGATCACGCCAAGTTGCTGCAACACCCCCAGGTCGTCGGCGTTGTTCCAATGTTCGACAATTTTGCCAGCCTCGAGGCGGAAGATGTTGATCCCCGTTGTCCTGATCGGCTTACCGGTCGGCGGGATGCCGAACAAGTCGCCCTGATGCGTGCCCGTTCCAATAAACCGAACCGCTACTTTGTTCCCTTCAACAACCACCTGGTCAACCCCGCCATCCATATCAGGAAAAGCGTTATGAAAGATGCTCACCCATTGTCTGACGCCAGCGATGCCTGGGGCTATTCCGGGCGGCATACTGTGCGATACAAAATCAGCGGCGATAAATTCTTCCAAATCGCTTAAGTCTGTCTGTGGGTACCACATGTTCTGCCAACGCATGGCTACGGCTTTATTATCTGCGGTCATGATTACGCTCCTTTTTCTATTAATATGGGTAATTTGTTATACGTCCGAATAAACGCGATACGTATCTGACATTGTCGTTGTCTTACTATATAATGAGTCGCCGACGCTGTAACTGATACTTAATCGCCATTGTAGTCACCCAACGTTGAAAGAACGTTGACAAAAGCGTGGACAACAAAACAAATTCAAAAATGAAGCGCCTAAAATTATCATTTTTCGGTCCACCGGAGATTTATTACGACAACCAGCTCCTCGCCTTTCGGACGCGGAAGGCTCTGGCTTTGCTGATTTATCTGGCTACGGAAGCCGGTCAACACCCTCGTGAAAAATTGACAGCCCTCTTTTGGCCCGAAAGCGATACCGGCCGGGGGCGTGGGATGCTGCGTACCAGCCTGTTTCATCTAAGGGAGGCGATAGACACCTTTGGCGGCGCTTATCTGATCGTTGAGCGGCAGGGGTTGGGCTTTGACGCCACCCTCGATGTTGATTTCGACCTCCATCTTCTGCAAGAGGCGATGAATACGCTGGAGCGGGCAGCCAACCAGAAAGCCGGCGATCAATTTATCGGGCAACTCCAAAGGGCGGTAGATCGTTATCGCGGGGATTTTTTGGAGGGCTTTACCCTGCCCGATACCCCCACTTTCGACGATTGGGCCAGTTTGCAGCGGGAGTTCTGGCATGGCCGGGTCAGTCGATTATTTGAGACGCTTTCCCAGGGTTATTTTGAGCGGGGCGATCTGGCCAATGGCCTCGAAACGGCCACCCGTTGGCAGGGCCACGACCCCTTTAGCGAGGCTGCCGCCTCTCGCTTGATGCAGCTTTATTTTGCCAACAATAATCGGACCGCAGCCCTCCAAACTTATGCCGACTACCAAACGATGCTGGTTGATGAATTTGGAGCTGTTCCGTCGCCGGAGATCGAAGCCCTCGCGGCCCGAATCCGAACCAGCGCCGCGCCGCAGCGGCTGCCGAACCCGCCCACCCCGGCTCGGGCGCCTGCCGATTTAACCTTTGTGGGCCGTACCCATGAGTTTCATCGTTTACGAGCCATCTTTAATCAGACCAGCCGGGGACAAGTCCAGGTGGCGCTGTTGGCGGGTGAAGCCGGTATCGGCAAAACCCGGCTGGCGACGGAGTTTCTCACCTGGGCCACGGCGCAGGGCGCGGATATTTTGTCAGGCCGGGCCTTCGAGGCCGGGGGGCGGCTGCCCTACCAACCCCTCGTCCAATGCCTCCGTTCTCGCCTGGCTCGGGAAAACGCCCCGGATGATCTCCTGTCTGATATTTGGCTGGCCGAGTTGAGTCGCCTGCTGCCTGAACTCCGGGATCGCTACCCCGATTTAGCCCAACCGCAGCCGGATGAGGCCACGGCCCAGACCCGGCTGTTTGAAGCCATCACCCGCTTGGGACAGGTGTTGGCCCGGCGTGCCCCCCTGCTACTCTTTCTTGACGATGCCCAGTGGGCCGACCTCGCCTCGCTGGATGCGCTTCAATTTGCCCTATCACGCTGGAATGAGACCCGAACGCCAATCTTGCTTCTTCTTAGCGCCCGTAATGAAGCGTTCGCGACAACCTCCGATTTACAAAACTGGCTCGCCCGCCTCAAATCGGATGTAACCGTCACCCGGCTCGAACTTCATTATCTAACTCGTGAAAACACCCTGGCCTTGATAACCGATTTACAGGCTGATCACCTCAAGTCGTCACAACCGCCCGATATTTCAGACGACACTGGCCCGGTCCCCCTAAAACTCGACGCCTTTGCCGAGGCGCTCCATACCGAAACGGGTGGGCATCCCTTTTTCGTCGCGGAGACGCTCAAAGCCTTGCTGGAGCAAAAGGTGTTGGTTCCAGGGCAAACCGATGCTGGGACAAAGGGGTTGATGTGGCGCACCTTAGCCGGTGAGACCAGCGGGCGCTTTCCGTTTTTGCGGATTATCCCCACCTCAGTTCGCCAGGCCATTTTGGATCGTCTGGCCCGGCTGACCCCAACGGCCAAAGCGTTACTCACCAGCGCTGCCGTGTTGGGGCAGGAGGCTACCTTCGAGCAGCTTTGCGAACTGTCTGCGGTCGATGAAATGGCCGGTGTAGAGGCCTTGGAAGAATTAGTGGGTAGACGCTTACTCTTGGAGAGAGAGGAATTTACCCCGACCTACTTGATTGTCCACGATTTGATGCGGACCGTGCTTTATGAAGAGACGAGCACGGCCCGAAAGCGCCTACTCCATCGCCGGGCGATGACCGTGTTGGCCGGGGCAGCACCCGCCCGGCTGGCTTACCACGCCCTGGCCGCCGGAGCCGGCGAAGCGGCCTTTCAATACAGCGTTGCCGCCGGCGATGCCGCAGCCCAGTTGTACGCCGATACCGAAGCTGTGGCCTTTTATGACAAAGCTCTGGCCTTGGGCGCTCGCAGCTATTTATCAGTAGAGAAGCTGACCAACCTTTATCTCAAGCGGGGTCGGGCGCTGGAGCATCTGGGGTTTCACGATAAGGCCCTGGAAAACTATCAGGAACTAGACGCCGCCGCCGTTGAACGTCAGGATAAGCCCATGTTATTGGCCGCTTTGGTGGTCATCGGCGCCATCCGTTCAAATCCAACCCCGGTTTTTGACCCAGCCGAGGCCGAAGCGGTGGCTGAGAAGGGGTTGACCTTGGCCCAAGAGCTAGACGACCTGGCAGCTCAGGCCAAAATCAACTGGAACCTGATGCAAATGCTCATATACCGCAATCAGGCGAGTGATAATGAACGCGCCCTGGCATATGGCGAAACCGCTCTGGCCCTGTCCCGCCAGTTGGGTCTACAGGATCAGGTGGCGGTGACATTGAATGATTTACAGTCCATTTATGTCGCCTTAGCCCAACTTGAGCCGGCCAAAGCCGTCGCCCAAGAAGCCAGAGCGCTATTTCGAGAAGCAGGCAATCTGCCGATGCTGGCCGGTTCTTATGTACAATCTGGTTTTATTCATTATATCTTGGGTGAGTTTGACGAAGCCCTCTCACTTATGGCGGAATGTCAGACTATTGCCGAGTCCATCAGTAACTTGCATGTTTTGGGCGGAGTGGCCGATATCAGGGGTAAAGTTCATTTAGAACAAGGTGAATTTGGGCGGGCAATTAGAGAGATGGGCGCAGCCCTACAAATTGAAGGCATGAACAAGATGAGGTTCATGTTCACAGGTCTACACTACAGTCTGGGCTGCGCCTATTTTGAGGCTGGCGACTTAAACCTGACCATGGAGCATACGGCCGTCGCCCTCGACGCTGCCCTGGGATTACCGCCTGTCATCAGACAAGGCTTACTGGCCATGCAAGCCAAAATTTTTCTCTTGTCTGGTGATGTACCACGCGCCCAGCAAATATTTGCTGTCATTGGCGAAATAGACCCGATAACTGTACTTTCCAGTGTTTATATCGGAGCGCTCTACCTCACCGAGGTAGAAATTGAGCTTGCCTTAGGGAGAGCAGAAGCAGCCCTCATCAAAATTGAGCCGGTCATTGCCTTTGCCAATCAGTTGGCGGTGAAGCTTGTACTATCACAGGCGCTTCATCTCAAAGGTCGGATCCTACTGGGACAGGGGCAGGTTGCCGAAGCAGAAGCAACTTTTGCAGCGGCCCAAGCCGTGGCCGCCGAGATCGGCCATCGGCGCATCCTCTGGAAAATTCTCGCGGCCCGGGCCGAAGCCACTGAAGATAGGACTGCCGCAGCCCAACTATGGGAACTCGCCCAGGCAGAGATAAACTTTTTGGCTGAACACCTGGGGTCTGCTGAACTTCAGGCCTCGTTTCTCGATTTACCAGAAGTGCGGGCGGCACTTGCTGCGTAGATGGCCCGTTAGAAGTCCAGCTCCTAAGCCAGCTTTTCGCGGGTATGGACTTTGGGATGTAGGGCGAGATAGGCCAGGAGCGCTTCAACTTTGCGAGTCGGCAAAGAAATGGCTCTCTGGGCATCCTCCAGCTGAAGGCGCCCAAACAGATACAGGCGAAGTGACACACCTTTAGAAGCCTGGGTCGCAATTGCGTTTCGATCCATTTCCCGCTTCACAGTGTAAAGATTGAGCAGACTGATCGTACCTATCTTTCCTCTGGCCAATATGTTCCCCCGGTGCTCTTAAATAGGCTGCGGCCTGCCATCCAGATGGGCGAACCAACTTTGCGCGCCCCTCAAAAAACCTGTCTGCAATTCTTCGTCGTCAATTGTGCCGGCGAGGACCCGCACGATCTCCGCCGCTCGCTCAACCATCTCATCTACCTTCGTCTGTTGGCCGCTTGACCGGTACAACTCCCCCAGCGCCGCCAGGATTTGCCACTGCTCTCCCGGCAGGTCCATTTCTTCGGCCAGGGTGTTAGCGATGGTCAAATGCTCGATGGCCTGCCCTATATCCCCTTCCCACTTCGCTAAAACAGCCAGACAACGCCGGTAGGGCATCTGGTAGCGCCGGCTGTGGCCAAATTGCCGGCCAAAACGCTGCGCATCGGTTCGCGCCAGCGTCAGGTCGCCTCCCCGTAACAGCGCCTCGGTCACGTACCAGTGGTACAGCCCACCGTGCAGCAAGCTATGATTGTGGGCCGCCAGCGATTGGCGGGCGTAGCGATAGGCCGCCTCCCAATCTCCCCCCAGGCCGCAATCCACACACATCTCACTGGCCGTCATCCTGAGCAAAGGCTGGTGAGGCCGGGACTCGCTGATGGCAATGGCCTCGCGGTGAGCTGCCTGGGCCGCCTCCAGGGCCAGCATAGCCCGGTAAGTATTGCCCAGGACGGTCAGATTGAGGATCGGTAAGGGGGCAAAGCCGCTGACAGCCTGGGCGAACCCTACACCCGTTTTGGCCACAGCCAGCGCCTCACTCCATTCGTTCGCCTCAAGCAAAACAAAACCCAGATTGAGCGCGCTGACGGCCTGACCCCAGGCATTGTCGCTCTCCAAGTTGAGGGTATGGGCAGTCCGGGCCAGGTCAATTGCCGTATAAGGCTGACCGAGGTTGGCTCTGGCGCGAGCGATACCACATAAACTCTCTGCCTCTAAAGCCCGATTACCCAGCGCCGCATACAGGTGGCGAGCTTCCTGGTAATGGCTTTCGCTCTCCACCCATCGGGCCGCGCCGTTCTCGGCAAACCCCAGCACCGTCAAGCTACGCCCGGTCAGTTCCGGCAAATCTAATTGGCGAGCCAAGGCCAGCGCTCGCTGGGCGTGAAGCATGGACCCTTCGATATCCCAGATGTAAACCCTGATTTGGGCCAGGTTCCATTCTGCTTCGGCCAGCGCCACCGGGTCGCCACAGCCTTCAGCCACCCGGATAGCCCGCTGTAAAAACGCAGTCGCCTGATCAATATCATAGTTGATTTGAGCTGCTAGGGTCGCCAGGCGATTCAAGGCGGCACACTCAGCCTCAGGCAGATTGACTTCTTGGGCCAGGGTAAGCAACGTCTCGTACATCGTACGGGCTTTATCCCACACATTGGTCAACTCGTAGGCCCGGCCCAATTGCAGGTAGAGATGTTTGAGATTTGAGATTTGGTTCTGCCTGTTTTGTGGACTCAAGTCTACAGTTGCCAGAGTCAAAGCTTGCTCGTAGTGAGCCACCGCGTCTCGGACGGCAAAGAGGGCCATTGCTTCATCCCCAGCGGCCAGGCTGTAGCGAAAGGCCGGTTCGATCAGCTGGGCAGCCAGGGCATGATGGGCCAATTCGCTCGCCGGCGCAGAGCGAGCTTCCAGGGCGGCAAAGGCCCGCCGATGGTAAACCTGTCGCCGGGCCGCGCCGGCCTCGGTGTAGACCACATCTCGAATCTTATCGTGGGCCAGCGCATATGGGCGGGCTGTCTGGTGGGTCTCCAGGAGTAAGCGACCTAGCAGTAGTTCATCTAAAGCCAGCAGGCTCTCATTTTCGGCCAGGCCGGCCACTTGAGACAGGCGTTCAAAACGACACGGGCGGCCCATCACCGCTGCGGCGGTCAATAAGGCGGCCGCATTGGGCAACAACCGGTTAAGCCGAGCCAGGATGATTTGCCGCACCCCGGACGGGATGAGCGAGGCAGCGGTTTGACCTTTAGCCGGGACCGGGGGCAAATTCCCGGCCGGATCAATCAGCCAGTGGCCCGCCGGGTCAGCCTGGGCGCGGAGCGTTCCCTGCTCCTGGAGCATCTTGAGGGTTTCAGAGATATAGAAGGGCTGACCGGCTGTTTCAGCGAAGAGCCAATCGGCGAATTGAGCAGGGGAGAACTGGTTTTCTTGCCCCCCTTGCTCCCCCACTCTTCTACTCCTCTGCTCCCCTGCCTCCCTACCTCCCTGCAAGGTTTCCACCAATTGCTGGGTTTCGGCCGCTGTCAACGGTCCCAGATTGAGCCGGGTCAGCGGTGCAGCACGGGCCAGGGCGACGAGCCATTCGTTCAGAGCTGGGGACGCCAGCAAAGCTTCGGTGCGAATACTGAAAAGCAGCAGCACCACTACATTTCGCTCGGCCCAGACGCGGCCCAGGTAACTCAATGTGTCCAGCGAAGCCACATCGGCCCACTGCGCATCATCAATAAACCAAACCAGCGGGCGACGGGCAGCCATGGCCTGACCGAGCCGGGCCAGCGCCTCTAGCAGGCGGGCCTGAGCCAGGGTTTCGTCAGCCGTGGGGGGTGGTAGATCAGGATAGCGCTCGCGTAGTTCCGGCAGCAGGCGGCTCAATTCGGCTAACCAGACGTCGCCGAGGAGGTCATCGGGCGCATTTTCTTGCTCAATCCGTTCCCGGATCATCTCAGTGATGGGCTGATAGGCCAGACGGCCGCCGGCCTCGAAAGCTCGCCCCCGCAGCACATCGGCCCCGTGGAAGATGAGCCAGTTGAGAAATTCGGTGGCCAGGCGAGTTTTGCCAATCCCGGCCTCACCCTCGATGAGGACTACCCGGGGCTGACCCTGACAGACGGTTTGATAGGTCGCCCCCAGTTGAGCATATTCAGCAGAGCGGCCCACAAAAGGAAGAGGTTGAATTTTCGATTTATTGGTCTTCAACTATGTACAGGACAAAAATTTCAAAGAGAACAGGAAATCATCCATTTTGAGTTGAATGTCAAAAACGATGGAGCGCAAGTGGTCTAATCCGTAGCGAAATAAGCTTTTGGCCAAACGTCCATGCTTTTTGAGTTTGAGTGGCTCCTGTTGATGTAACCACTCACCGACCTTAAACGCCCAGACGGTGGCTAAAGCCAGGAGAGCCAGGAGTTTGTTAATGCTTTCGCCCTCAGTCAAATGGGTTTCTTCGAGGCGAAAGCCTCTGGATTTGAGAATGCCAAACAGGGTTTCGATGTTCCACCTGCGAGCATAATCGTCCAGAGCCCGCTCTGGGGTTTGGTTGGTCACAATGAGCAGGTATTCATCCTCAAGTCGGAGCCCAATCAAGTATAACGGCTGCCCCAAAACGAAGCGTTTGCGGGACAAGACCAACTGTTCGCCGACCGTCAGATGTTGAAATATAGCCATCACCGGGATTTGACCCTGTTTACCGGCAACTTGGAAGTTCTGGCGGATGCGGATACGGAATAAAAGCTGCTTTTGACGGAGATACTTGAACCACTTCTGACCGACAAACTCCCGGTCAGCCACCAAACAAGCGATACATCTCTGGCCAAAGGTGGCGATGAACTTCTCCAGCAAGGCGATCCGTTCGGCAGTGTTGGAGTTACCTTTCTTATCCAAAAAGTGCCAGTAGATCGGGAAGGCAACGCCGTTATAGACAATGACCAACACCAGCAAGTTGAGGGAATATTGACCAAACTGCCAATTCGTCCGATCCAGGCTCAAGGTATACCCGTCGGCCGGCCTGGGCAACAGAGACACCATCAGTTTGGCCATAACATCGTAGTCCAGTTCAAACCCGGCAAAAAAGCGTTGCAAGCGACGATAATTTGAGCTGACTTTCGCCTTGGGATTGAGGGCGGTGGCAATTTCAGTTAAATTAACCGTTTTGACTTTCAGTAAGGCGATCAGAAACATCGCCAAGAAACTCAGCCGAGCCCCGTGCCACGATAAATGACCGCTGAGTACACTTTTGAGTTGTAGGATATGAAACACGGATTATTCTCCTCTTGATCGATTTCAAATCCTACATCTTACTGGTTTTGCTCCTTGATCCAAATTCAGTGCCTGAATCTTTTGTCGCGTACAAAGGGTCTTCAATACCCACTGGGCACGCTGTCCAAAATCTGAAATCGGCAATCTAAACTCCTGCTTACGGATCTGCTCAACCAGTTTTTTGGTCTCCGCCGATGGCTCGATGGACAGTTCCATTTTCAGGGTTGTCTGGCAGGCAGCATAGGCTTGCAGGGCCGCGGTTCGGTCGCCTTTCAGAGCGTACAATTGCATCAGCCGGCGATGGGCGGCCTCATTGAGCGGGTCGTGCGCTACCCAGCAAGCGGCGGTCGCAAGCCCGGCTTCAAAGTGCCGCTCCTCGGCCTGCCGCTGCGATAACTGCTCAAAAATGGCGCTCATCCGGCGATGCCAGGTTTCACGCTGTACACTGGCCCACTCGTCAAAGCCCGGCGCATCGAGCATGGAAAAACCCGCCAAAAAGTCGCCCCGATAGAGGGAGGCAACCTGTTCTAACAAAGCTGGCTGGTCTGATTGCAAGGCCAATTCCACCTGATGGAGGTCCAGGTTGTAGTCAGCTTTGAAATTAAAGGCGATGGTATCGGCCTCGGTCATCAAATAGGCGGCGCTGTTGAGGGTAGTCGAAGCGTCGAGGGCGCGGCGCAGGTAGGCCAGGGTGGTGCGTAGGACCCCTCGCCCCCGTTCCGGCCCGCTGTCCGACCATAGCAACGCCAGCAACTTATCGCGGGGCTGCGAGCCACCTTCGACGACCAGGTAAATAAGCAGGGCCAGGGCTTTGCGCGTGGCGAAGGTTAACGGCGTATCATCGGCCCAAACTTGAGGTGGGCCAAGCAGCGAAAGGCGTAATTGGCTCATCGTCCTACTGGAAATTTAACGGCCCGACGCCTCGTTTTAACGCTTTTGACACGCCGGCCGGATATGATAAGACCAGGATAAACAATTCCATTATACACACAATTAAGGAGCTAAAAAATGTCAACCCAAAGCAAAGAAGCAACTGTGATTCAATCAGGCCAGGGTCGCAAGATGAACGTGTTGGGCCACGCCGTCACCCTTAAGTTGACCGAGCAGGAGACTCAGGGGACCTACTACGTTTTTGAATTGGTGACCCCGCCCGGACACGGTATCCCGCCACACGTTCACAAAAATGAGGATGAAGTGATTCAGGTCGTTGAAGGGGAGTATGAAATCCAGTTAGGGGAGCAAACTTATCAGGCCAAAGCAGGCGCGGTGATTCATTTCCCCCGCTCCATTGCGCACGCCTTCCGCAATGCCGGCTCCAAGCCCGGCACGACTGTGTGGACAGTCATCCCGGGGGCAAACTTTGAAAAGTTCTTTGAAGAGTTAGGTGCTCTACCGGCGGGTGGGCCGCCTGACATGGCCAGAGTGGCGGCAATCTTCAGCAAGTATGAGATTGAGCTTTTACCTCTGCCGGTGCAGTAAATTTAGCCCCTAAGTTAGCGGGGGTATCCACGGTAGCCACTCCGGTTAGCGGCTGCTCCACGCATCCCGTTCGGGCCATCGCCATCAGGCTTAACGGCGAGGGTTTGAATACTATAGACCTAAACGCTATGCAGCCCATCGAGGGATTAGAAAGGTGACCAAAAAGTGAGCATTTTTTGGTCTGGAATGTTAGTATCAGGTGAGATAAACTACAATTATTAGCCCCAATCGTTGTCGATAACTTTTACTTTATCCAAGGAGGTCTATTTAATGTCAACCCAAAATAAAAGCGTTGCGCTTCTGCGCCAGCAGTTCAAAACGGGCCACGAGTTTTTGGAAGGAACGATGCAAGGCGTCACCTCAGAAATGGCCCACTGGACGCCTCCCGGTAAGGCCCAGCCGTTAAGCGCCAATTACGCCCACGTCCTCATCTCGGAAGATTTCTTAATTAATGGTTTGTTGAAAGGGGCTGCGCCTTTACTGGCCTCAACCTGGGCCGGCAAGGTGGGCGTGAGCGAACTCCCCCCGCAAGCGCCTCCCTGGCATGAATGGGCTGGGAGGGTACAAGTTGATCTGGATACGCTGCGCAGCTATGCCGAGGCGGTTTATGAGGCCAGCGATGGTTATCTCGCTTCGCTCTCAGACGAGGATTTGGATCGCTCCCTTGACCTTACGGCCATAGGCTTTGGCCAGCAGACCCTCAGTTGGTTTTTGGGCGTCTTGATCTTTAATGTGCATACCCATACCGGCGAAATCGCCTGTTTGAAAGGTTTGCAAGGGGTGCAGGGATACCCCTTCTAAAAACGGCAGGCTAGCCATTGGCCGAAAGGGTGGGAACCGACAATTCTATCAGTAGTCTACTGGGGCGGCTGGGCCAGGTTTTGACTTGATCTGGCCAGCCCAGCCCCAGCGTTTATTCAAGTTCTGCTCTCAAAGCCGCAATTCCGATCAGCTCTTGGAGGGGGACGAGCGGCAGGTTTTTGTCAGGATGAAGCGTCACGTAACGCACCTGCTTGCCTGTTCCTTCAAGTAGCCCAGTGGGGTCGGGTAAAGTGCGGCCATGCTCAAAACCAAACTGAACGTGATCTATTTTGGGGGCAATAAAGCAGAAATAACGCTTATGCCGGTAGCCAATCAATTTCCAGCCGGGATAACCTGCCTCCTCAACCGTAGGCACAATGGTGCGGATCAGTTGGCGCAACTGGGTAACCAATTCCTGGATTTGAGGCGACACTCCTACCAGTAATTCTTCCGGTGCGCACCGCTTGATGCTCTTTTTAGCCATTTACTTTTTCCTTAATTGTTGATCGGTAGGACTTCTTATCTCAAGCTGAACAATAACGCTTGACAGGATTCCTGTCAAGCGTTACGATCAACTTCCAGAATTGATTTCGAATGAGGCTTAAGCCGGCACGTCTTGCCCGGCCCGCTGCGGATGATGATGAAGCAAACCGATGGTGCTAAAAATGGCCGCTGGTAACCACAGCGCCAACCCCAAACCCCCATCGGCTAAGGCCATATAGCCGGGCGCTAATAATGTAAAGATCAAGCCAAGATCAACAGCGCCAACGACAGCCAGGTTGAGCCAATAACCCATGCGGCTATTGTTCCAGTTTAGCCTGACCCCCACAACCAACACCAAAAGGCCGATACAGAGAATATTCCAGGCGTAGTAGGCTAAAACGGCGGCGGTCACACCTCCGGAGATTATCGGCAAATCAACGGGGGGAACAGCCGAGCCGATAGTCGCCAAAGCCTTCGTCGCCCCATCGGCTGCAAGCTGCTGAAGCAACACAACTCCTCCCGCAATGTGAAGAAGACCCCATAGAATGTAAAACACTGCGCCAATTTTATGTGCATATACTTTCATGATAGATTGCGTCTTCATTTAGTCACTTGTAGTACTGACATCGACAAAAGATTGTCGATAAAAAGGTTATTTAAACAGCGACACCGAGGATGAGGAGTAAAGCCCGCATCTCGGTTTGCACTTTACCATATTGAAGATCAAGGTCAGTCTGAGGCTGGGGATTGGGTTCGCTTTTGGGCTTGGTCACGCTGGCTAAAACGGGTTTAATGACCTTCTCGCGTAAAGTCAGTAAGGCAGCCATGATTTTAAGAGCGCTGGTTTCGACTTGATAGCGGCGGGCTGAACCAATTTTGTGGACCCAGTTTTTGCCGCGCAGTTTTTTGAGATCGTAAGCCGCGTGGCGAGGCTGATACTGACTTTCGGGCCAGCCTAACAGGTCCCGGACCTGCTGGGCTAATTGGGAGACGCTGAAGCCTCCCGGCGTTATGGCTAAAGCAAGCACGGCTTGGAGTACGGCCCGCAGCCGAGGCTGGTTGAGGTCCAGACCCGCGGTGGGGGTTGAACCGACCTGACCCCGCTGGCCTAAGGTATCCAGGGTGTCATCGGCCACAAAGGCTTGATCCAGGGCATAGAGTTGGTTGAGAAAGCGCTCCAGGATTTGCTGGAACTGGACGATCAGTTCAGGAAATTGATCCAGGCGGCGGGGACCAGACCAGGCGCGGGCGTTATGCAGCATCACTTCAGCCCGGAGAACAGCCTCGCCTTTGGTGTACAACTTGAGGGTCAAGGGAGCAAAATGGAGCCTGAAAATGGTCAAGTCGTACTCAGGTCGCTCGAGGTTTCGTTCTAGTTTGAGCCGGCGGCCCTTAGGACTGCCTTTGAAGTGAGGCCGGCGCTTGCGGCCAAAGATGGTCATGATCTGCCTAAGGTCCAGTCGAGCGCGGGTCCGATCAATCAGGGCTTCGAACACCTGCTCCATTTGAGCCGGACGCCGAAACAGCAGGTTGCGCGAGTACTCCACCTGAAACAACGAACAACGGTATTCGAAACCACTCCGCAGTCGTTCGCTTTCGGGCAGGGCAAAATGGAGACAACTGTTGAGCCAGCGGTGGCAGACCTGACCCAGTTGCCCTTTGGTGGGTAGCTCCCACGAGGTCTCTGCAAGCCAGGTCAAGTCTGCGGCGGTCATTATATCGCTAAAACAGTTGCTTGTCAGTTCCAGAGTTCGCCCGGCCTGATGGGCCTGACGAGCCAGATATTCGTGCCCATTGAGAATAACCATCGCCGCGAACGGCGGATGGCTGCTAATACGGAGGGTGACGTGGCCCCATTCCGGGTCCATGATGTGAAAGAAAATGTGGTTGATCATCCGATAATGCTTGCTCAAACTGTGAACTCGACCCTCTGGGCTACGTTTGACATCCCAGACTGCTCCCGATGCCCGACTGATGATGATCAGAAACAGCCCGACAAAAGCTGGGTCGTCTGGTTTGTATTGTTCAGCCAAGTCATGTTTACGCTCCTCTAATGGACCCTCCAGCACTGGAATGTCGTGTTTGTTCGCGTAAGCTTTGACCCGCCGATGGAACCGACCCGACAATCGGATCAGATGCGTTTTGTCCAGGTTCTCATCGCTGCCATACAGCCGTCGCCACCAGTAACGAAAGCCGCCCGCCGAGGAGGCCAGCCGATGGTAGGCGGTCAGGACAATCCGGTCTGGGCAATCATAACTCCCCTGCAAATAATCGGCGTAGGCTGCGCTCAACTGGTCAACCATTGTATCCTCTCCTTCATCTCGCTGATGAAGTGAGCTTAATCAAAATACTTCAATCTTGTCAAATGCCCGCAGGGCTGTTTTTGCTGAGTGCAGTCTCAGCAAATGGGTAGGCCTTATCCCACTCAAGCAGTCCAACGGTGTTACCTTCGCTGTCCATAAAGGTAGCCAGGTAGCCGTTCCCAATGCGGAACTTGGGGAAAGTGACTTTGCCGCCCGCTGTTTCCACGCGCTTTAGCGCCATATCTAGATTGTCCACCGGGTCGAAATAGACAATCGTCCCTTTATCGCTCGGTTCGAAGTTGGCCATCTGCAAAAGCGTGCCAAACGGTTCAATGTCCTCTGCCATCCCCGCGCCGGGAGGCAGCAGCGCTACCGTGCGCTGTTCATCCACTTCAAATACTTTCATTTCTTGCTGGAAAACCTCGCTGTAAAATTTGATGGCCCGTTCCATATTGGCCGCGGGGATTTCAAACCAGTTAACTTTGTTGCTCATGATTTTTCTCCTTGATTGAATGATTTAGATCACAGCCTTGATTTAGCCTCAGTATACTTGAGGGCAGGGGTGTTTGTCGTCCCCAAATTGGGACAGTTGTAGGGACAGTTTGGGGAGAAATAGAAAGGGTCAGACGAAGCGTCACAAACTATTGACACAAAGCAAGACAAAAATATCTGACTACTGACTACTGGCTACTGGCTACTGTTTAGAGGAGTTTCAGTTCTTTGGCGCGATAAACCGCTTCGGCCCGGCTGTGAACGTCGAGCTTGCTGTAGATACGTTTGGCGTAGGTCCGCACGGTGCTGACTGAAACGATCATCTCAACGGCAATCGCCTCGATGGCAAGCTCAGTCGCCAGCAAGCGTAGGGTTTTGAGTTCACGCTCGGTCAGGGTGCTTCCGGGCAGGCTACCCGGCTGGACAGCTTGAGGTGGGGATGGAGGAAATGCCGCCAGCACCATGTTCATATAATCAGCCGAGACTATTAATAGGGGTTTGGTTGATAACCGGGTCAAAAGCTGATAAAGTGGCCGGCCTTCATCGGCAAAGAGGCGGACATATCCTTCAGGCTCGGCCAGGTTAAGGGCTTCTTCCAGGCGCTGCATCGCCTCGGTTGTATCGTGTCGTAGCGCGTGCGTCAGTGCTTGCAACATATAAAGCTCAATGATGCGCCCCAGTCTTCCCCCAGATTGAGCCGCATGGTACAGGTGATCCAGCAAATTGTCCGCATCTTGAAGCGGGTCAGTCGCCAGACTCACCGGGTGAATCCCCTGCGCCTCAAGCGCAGCCTGGGCGATCAACACCCGCACGAGGGTGAGATAATCAAACTCGTGGGCATAATCAACCTCATCAGAACCGGATAAACCGCTACGCCTGGCCCAATGCGCGGCGGCTCGATAGTCACCCTGCGCCAGGTGTAGCCTGGCCCGCATTGATTCCAGGCGAGCCTGTTCGAGGGGGGTCACCGGCGCGGATTGTTTCTCTATTTCCAACAAGGTCTTCAGGGCTTGCTCGTGGAAACCTTCAGCCGCCAACAGCCGCGCTAGACTAATAACGCCGGAGGCGACGCCCATATGCCAGGCTTCAAACGGGCGGCACAGCTCAAGACCCTGCTTAAGATAGGTTTTCGCCTGCTCAAGCCGATTTTGCTCGCGATAAACCTCGCCGATGTTGATGTAAACCAGCCCCATATCAGGCCCGGTCCGTTTAGCGGCAAAGTCCTGCATCTGACCAAAGACCCTCTCGGCCTGGCGAAGTTGCCCGCTCACGGTGAGGACTTCCATCAAGCGGGCAGCGGCAAACAGCAGGCCGTCAACATTATTGGCAGCGCGGCACAGGCGTATACTTTCGGTGTAAATCTGGTTAGCCTGGGCCATTTGACCCAGCCCTTCGTAAGCGGAGGCCAGATGGGCGATGATACCACTGCGCCGGTAGGTTTCATCATCCGACAGCCGGCCAAGCGCCTGCTGGCACAGCTCGATCACGCGAGCCGGTTCACCGGCCTGCCGGGCATGATTGGCCCGCAACAAATCCACCTCGGCCAGCATAGCCCGAGTATCCTGCTCCGATGCCGAACCTGACGCGGTCAGGACCGTCTCAACGCTTCGCAAAAGGGCTTCGATCCGGTTCCATTGGTCCGCAAAGATTTCAAACAGCAACCAGGCGTAGCTGAGTTTCAATTTAGGCCGGACCTGGGTCGCGGTTTCCGGCAGCGCCTCGAACCAGGCCAGCAGGCGGCGCATCTCGCGGTGAATCCAATCTCGGCGTTGGAAGGCCGCTTCGATCAGGCCAGCCGTGCGCTCAAAATCCTGAGCCATTAGCCCATGCCCAATAGCCTCCTCAAGCCGGTCATGCTGCTCAAACCACATGCTGGCCCGCCGGTGCAGCAGGGGAATTTGTTCGGCTTGCGTCCGGCGCAACTGATGACGCAATAATTCACCAAAAAGAGGGTGATAGCGATACCATTGGCGTTGCTGGTCCAGCGGCGCAATGAACAAGCGCAGATCGTCCAGCCGTTCCAGCATCGTCTGGCTGCCGCTTTCACCCAGGATGGCATCGCATAAGCTGCCACACAGGTTGTCGGCCACCGAGGTGAATAATAAGAAACGCTGTATCTGATCCGATTGGTGTTGCAGCACTTCCTCGAATAGATAATCGCCAATATGCCGGTCGTCCCCACTGAAGGAGGCGATAAACGCCGACTTGTTTTCCTGCCCTTGCAGCGACAGCCCAGCCAATTGCAGGCCGGCAATCCAGCCTTCGGTGCGCATTTCCAGGGTTATCCGCTCAGCCGGCGACAGATCGAGCTGCATCACTTGCTTGAGAAATTGTTCCACTTCGACGGCAGTAAAACGCAAATCCGCCGAATTCAGTTCGAGCAGTTGAGCTTGTCCGCGCAGGCGTGCCAGGCTGAGGGACGGCTGGCTGCGGCTGGCGATAACCAAATGCGTGTGAGCCGGCCCATGGGCAAGGAGAAAGTCCATCGCTTGATGGATGGTTTGATCCTCAATCACGTGATAGTCATCTAAGATGATAATGCGGGGAGCAGAAGTTGCCGCCAGATCATTGGTCAAGTGGGTCAGCACTGTTGAAAGCTGAGGCAGGTGGCTGGAATTTAGCAACCCCAGCGCCTCGCTGCCAAGCGCCGGTTCGATCTGGCGGAAGGCATGGATCAGGTATAATAAAAATCGAACCGGGCTGTTATCCTGCGCGTCTAGCGACAGCCAGGCTGCCGGATGACCGTAATGCTCGACCCACTCCCGGATCAGGGTCGTTTTGCCAAACCCGGCCGGCGCGGTGATCAGTGTAAGTTTAGACTCCAGGATACGATTCAGTTTTGCCGTAAGCCGTTGGCGGGGAACAAAATCGCGCCGCAGTGGTGGCGGATGAAGTTTCGTTGCCAGCAGGGTGTCACTCAGGGATCGGGTCATAAAGTCAGTTTAGCATACCTGTACCTCGTAAACAAGCTTTATTCCAGTAATTTTCCTTACATTTTGTAGGGGTCAAGATGATATCAGAGATATTCGCACGGCGATAAATCGCCGCGCTATTGAACTACGCCGGATGAATCCGGCTTAATAGCTTACTTTTAGCCCGATTTATCGGGCGTTGTTTGATAGCCCTGCGATTTATCGCGGGGCGGGCGCACAGGTAATTCTGATATCCTTCTGACTACTACAAATTTTCCTTACATTTCCTCTTAAACTGAAGAGGTATGATAGAGAGGCATAGGCTATAGATTGAATCTAACCCTGTAAAATGTAGGAGAGAATAAACAATGAATGCCTTAAATAAATTAGCATATGACAGCAGTGGTACAGAAAAAGTTAAAATTCTGCTAAAAGTAATTCGTAACACCAAGGATGATAGAATTCTGGGCATTTTGCGCCTGCTTTTAGGTGGATTGTTTGTGATGACCGGCCTAATGAAGCTTTTTGTGCCGATGCTCGGAGAGGCTTTTTCCGGCCAGCTATTGGCAGCTAATATCCCCTTTTATACATTCAATGTTTGGTTTGTGCCCGTTACGGAAGTTGTAGTTGGTGTATTCTTGCTATTGGGGTTGTTTTCTCGCATTGGCAGTCTGGTGGTCATCAATATGATGCTTGTAGCTACATATGTCCATCTTGTAGTTGATAATCCGGATTTATTTCCCTTGCAGCCGGAAGAGCCGATTATTCCATTGGTTTCGATTGCTGTAGCGGCCTATATTGTATGGTGCGGCGGCGGGGCTTGGAGTATGGATCTAAAATCTTCAGAATAAAGTGAACTGTTGGTTTGCTGTCATGATTTTAACCGGAAGCTTGGACAGGAACTACGCAGTCCCTATATCTGTACGCCGCTGAAAACAAAAAATTAAATACCTGGCGACGGCCATGGGCAGCTCAAAACATCGGATCCACACTTGCGCACCTGAGCCAAGCATTGCCTCAGCCGGTAGAATAGCGCGTCGGACTCGCAACCTTCATCTACCAGATCACTCAGAAATTCAAGCAGCGCTTGCCATTCCGCACAAGTAAGGGGTGGAAATTGGCCTGTCTGCTCAGCTAACAGCAATTGCCATATGGGGCGTGGATCCGGCTGAGAGTGAGTATTGGCTCTTTCTCGTCGAAACATCTTTGTTCACCTTTAGTACAACTGATACGATCAAACGATGGTTATCCTATACTTTAATCATAAGGGATGATGACTGTAGGCTCAGTAAGTTGTCCTACACTGTCAGCCGAGTCCCCTTGTCGAAGCAGCTCGGAAAAAGCTTCGAGAGACGACTAAGCGGCAAAACTGGCAGTACCGCTTGAACTACCCCGGCCCAAAAATAGAGTTTGGTGAGCTATCTTACAGAACCACCCGACACAAGCGGATATAATAGGCGGGATGCTACTCACCGTTGCCAGTAAAGGAGACAGTATGGCGGTAACAACGCAAAAAAAGCAATCTAAGCGACGGAATGGGAAAGCCCAAGCCCATTCCACCGGCCGTTGGGTAATGATCATTGTTGGAGTACTAATCATTGGTTTGCTGGCTGTGGGGATGGCTCAAGTTTTGGGACCGAGCCAAAATCAGGAAGTTATCTCGGCGGCTGCGCAGAGCGACGTTTCCGCTTTGCCAATAGCTGGCGCTAACAGCCATCCTGATCAAGCAGGCATTGGGGATGCGCCCGTTGACGCAGCCGACCCTGAAACCCAATATCTTGGCCCACCTACGGATGTAGCCGGCCTGTCCCTGGCTGAAACCGGACAAGCCGGACAGCCGACGCTGGTCTGGTTCCATGCCGATTGGTGCCACGTGTGCCAGCAGATCAAACCAGAAGTAGTAACTTTGGGCCAGGAATATGCCGGAAGAGTAAAATTTGTGCGTTTGAATGTGGACCATGCCGAGAGCCGGGCGGCGCTGCAACGCTATGGGATTAGGGCGACGCCGACGTTTGTCTTGTTCGATGCGGCCGGCCAAGTTCGGAGTAATGTACCTGGCTGGCCCGGTGCTCCAGCCTTGGCCGAGGCCTTTCAGCAATTATTGGCAGGTAGGTAAGCTCTAATAACCCAAAACGAGATTGCTTAGATAACGATTCCTGTTTACCCTCACGACCTGCCTTATCTCACTGCGGAGCAGATAATTGAGGTGGATCGGGCTATGGTGGAAGGTTTCCACATCGAGCTGATCCAGATGGTGGAAAATGCCGGGCGAAACCCGGGGCGCCTGGCCCGAGTGCGCTTCTTCGACGGCAATCCCAAAGGCAAGCAAGTCATCGTGTTAGCCAGCACCGGTAGCATTCACTTCCAGGTGTCAGCGCGTGAATTCGTCTTTACCCAGATCAGACCCGAGCCTCACCGCCGCTTGCCTGGTCCCGAACTGGCTCCGGTCCAACTGGCTGCCCAGGGCTTAAGTATCGAGGCGTTGACCGGCTTACCGGTGGCCCTGGCCGAGTTGCCGACCCGCCAACTCATGTTACCCTTGCTAATGTGCCTCCCTGCCGCTAGGCCGCAGGGGGTATGACTTTCTGCAATGCCCTTGGGGGGCACGATTTTATGCAAGACAACAGATTTTGCGAAAATTAAAAGACACTAACTAAAAAGCAGGATATGTCCCAATTCATACCGTCGCCCTTGCTTGCGTCGCTGGTCTTTGACCTTAAATAAGAAACTTTCTAACATTGGGTGAACTCCTATGGCAGTTTTAGCCCTTCAGATTACCATAGAACACCTTGTTTTTCAATATTTCATAGAACTGTACAGCCCTGGTCCATCATATCCATGCCGATGATGTGGCCCAGGCTTTTATGCAGGCCATTGCCAATCGCAGTGTGGCTATTGGCGAGAGTTTTCATGTGGTCTCCCCGGCGGCGCTGACGCTGCGCGGCTATGCCGAGTCCATGGCGGCCTGGTTTGGTCAACCGGCTAACTTGCGATATTTGCCCTGGGAAGAGTGGAAAACCGCCGTTTCCCCGGAGGAAGCGGCGGCTACGTGGGATCATATCGCTCACAGCCCTTGTTGCAGCATTGCCAAGGCGCAGCGGCTGCTCGACTAGCGGCCCCGTTACACCTCATTACAAGCCGTTTACGAAGCCGTGAGTTGGTTGCTTGAACACGGCGTGATTCGAACATAAGCCGAAAATCATCCTGAATACCTCAAAATTTAATACAATTGACGAGTTGAAACGGGTGCGGTACAATGCTGTTCATATTGGGTAGCTTGGAGTGTCTGGTCAAGTTACCTGTGAATGGTTTATAAAGCGTGGTGCGTAGTGCGTGGTCCGTTTTTTACGCACCACGCACCACGCACCACGTTTCACTATGTATTCTTGTAACTGGGGAGGTTACTTTGATCAACCATACCTGCTTCAAATGCAAGCGCCGTTTCGAGTTGGACCCGGTTTTTGTGGGCTTCGAGTTGGGCAAACTAAAGAAGAAAAATCCCAACTACTACCAGGCTATCTGTCCGACTTGCCGGGCGATCAACAAGGTTTCGATTAGCCAGATGCAGGCCGACCTGGACGGCGTGGCCGAAGAGGTTAAGACGATGCTGGCCGAATATGAGGAAAACCAGGCGAAGGCTAAGGCTGAGCAGCAAGCTAAAAATAGGGAAAAAGCCAAAGCTGAAAAGAAGTAAATGGATTTAACCCTTGCCGACCTGGAACAAGCCATCAAAGCCGTTCACGCCGCACCGGAAAAGGTGGTGATTGAATTTGCCGGGGCCGGGGCGCAGGCGCTGGCCTGGCTGCACGGGGTGGCCGGCTCATCTCGGACGGTGCTGGAAGCGACCGATCGTTACGTCGCCTCGTCGCTGATCAACCTGATCGGCTTCAAGCCGGAGCAGTTTACCTCGCCGTTGGTGGCGCGGGCCATGGCCACCAAAGCCTATATCCGGGCGCGCCAACTGGTCCCGCTGGACACGCCGGTGGCCGGGATTGGCTCGACTGCCACCATCGCCACCGACCGGGCCAAACGGGGCGATCACCGCTGTTGTGTAGCGGTGTGTGATGCGCACGGTGTCACGTCGTATGCCCTGACCCTGTGCAAAGGCCGGCGGACCCGCCAGCAGGAGGAAAACCTGGTCAGTCTGCTCATTCTGCGGGCGGTGGCCGGCGTCTGCGGCGTGACTGGCCTGCCTGCGCCGACCTTGCTGGGCGATGAAGCCTTTGTGGAATATTTTGAACCGATTGATCTGGTGGCCCGGCTTCTGGCCAATGAGGTGGAGTGGGTGGCCGTCGCCCCCGATGGCCGGATGACCACCGGCGAAATTTTGCCGCATGTAGCTCTGCTGCCCGGCTCGTTTAACCCTTTGCACAGCGCCCATCAACGGTTAGCCAAGGTGGCCGCCCAGATTTTGGGCCAGGAAGTCTATTTCGAGCTGTCGCTGACCAATGCTGATAAAGCGCCGATCAGTTTGGAGGAAGCGCGGCTGCGGGTGGCCCAGTTTGCCGGTCTGGGCACGATTGTGCTGTCTCGCGCCCCGCTGTTTAGCCAGAAGGCCAAAGTTTTTCCGCACAGCGTTTTTGTGCTGGGCATAGATACGGTCGAGCGGCTGATTGACCCGCGCTTTTACCACAATGACCCGGCTGAAATGCAGGCTTCGCTCAAGCAGTTACGCACGGCCGGCTGCCACTTTTTAGTGGCCGGGCGCTTGCGCGGCCATCACTTTCTCACCTTGCAAGATTTGGAACTGCCCCAGGGCTATCGTGAATTGTTTGAAGAAATCCCCGATTTTCGCATGGACATCTCTTCCACTGCCATTCGGGAGGGGAGTGTGGTACACTAACAGGGTAGCAGAGTCGCAGGGTAGCAGGGAATGAAAATGAGGCGAGGAGGCGAGGACACGAGGACGCGAAGCGCTTTGCATCCTCGCCTCCTCGCGTCACGTGTCATCGCATCTTTATTTTAGGAGTGGATAACATTCAATGAGCCGCCAGGAAGAAATTTTAGATGGGTTGTACGAAAACACCCTCGACGGCAACGCCGAGCCGGTCAAGGCGCTGGTCAAGGAGGGGCTGGAATTGGGCATGGAGCCGCTGAGCATGCTCTTCGACGCGCTCATCCCGGCCCTGGAAGAAGTGGGCCGGCTGTTTGAACAGGGCGAGTATTTTGTGCCGGAAATGTTGATTGCCGCCCGCGCCATGCAGGGGGCAATGGACATTCTCAAGCCGCTGCTGCTGTCAAACGCCAATGTCCAGATTGGCACGTTTGTGATGGCTACGGTCAAAGGGGATATCCACGATATTGGCAAGAATTTGTGCAACATTATGCTCGAAGGAGCCGGTTTCAAGGTGGTTGATCTGGGCGTCAACTGCCCGCCGGAGAAGTACATCGAGGCGGTCATCGAGCACAAAGCCGAAATTGTGGGCATGAGCGCCTTTTTGACCACGACCATGCCCATGTTCAAAAAGAACATCGAAGCCTTCAAAGAAGCCGGCCTGCGCGACAAAGTCAAAATCATGGTTGGCGGCGCGCCGGTCACGCAGGAGTACTGCGAGGTCGTCGGCGCGGACGGTTACGCCCCCGATGCCAGCTCGTGCGTGCGGCTGGCCAAGCAGTTGCTGGCGGAGTTGAAGGAGACGCAGGCGGCTTGATTGGTGTTGGGCGGCTAAAAAGAGACAAGTTGAAATATGATAACCAAGTTTTCTCCAGAGGTGATTGAAAATTTAAAATGCTACGTATATTTGTATCTTGACCCAGCTACCAATGAAATATTTTATGTAGGTAAAGGTCGTGGAAATCGAGTTTTTGCTCACTTAAATGATGAGACGGGCTCAGATAAGATAGTCAAGATAAACGAAATTCGTGGTCGAGGCCAGGAGCCGAAAATCGAAATTTTGGTTCATGGATTGGATGATGATGAGGCAAGAAAAATCGAGGCAATTGTTATAGTCACTTGTAGTACTGACATCGACAAAAGATTGTCGATAAAAAGGTTATTTAAACAGCGACACCGAGGATGAGGAGTAAAGCCCGCATCTCGGTTTGCACTTTACCATATTGAAGATCAAGGTCAGTCTGAGGCTGGGGATTGGGTTCGCTTTTGGGCTTGGTCACGCTGGCTAAAACGGGTTTAATGACCTTCTCGCGTAAAGTCAGTAAGGCAGCCATGATTTTAAGAGCGCTGGTTTCGACTTGATAGCGGCGGGCTGAACCAATTTTGTGGACCCAGTTTTTGCCGCGCAGTTTTTTGAGATCGTAAGCCGCGTGGCGAGGCTGATACTGACTTTCGGGCCAGCCTAACAGGTCCCGGACCTGCTGGGCTAATTGGGAGACGCTGAAGCCTCCCGGCGTTATGGCTAAAGCAAGCACGGCTTGGAGTACGGCCCGCAGCCGAGGCTGGTTGAGGTCCAGACCCGCGGTGGGGGTTGAACCGACCTGACCCCGCTGGCCTAAGGTATCCAGGGTGTCATCGGCCACAAAGGCTTGATCCAGGGCATAGAGTTGGTTGAGAAAGCGCTCCAGGATTTGCTGGAACTGGACGATCAGTTCAGGAAATTGATCCAGGCGGCGGGGACCAGACCAGGCGCGGGCGTTATGCAGCATCACTTCAGCCCGGAGAACAGCCTCGCCTTTGGTGTACAACTTGAGGGTCAAGGGAGCAAAATGGAGCCTGAAAATGGTCAAGTCGTACTCAGGTCGCTCGAGGTTTCGTTCTAGTTTGAGCCGGCGGCCCTTAGGACTGCCTTTGAAGTGAGGCCGGCGCTTGCGGCCAAAGATGGTCATGATCTGCCTAAGGTCCAGTCGAGCGCGGGTCCGATCAATCAGGGCTTCGAACACCTGCTCCATTTGAGCCGGACGCCGAAACAGCAGGTTGCGCGAGTACTCCACCTGAAACAACGAACAACGGTATTCGAAACCACTCCGCAGTCGTTCGCTTTCGGGCAGGGCAAAATGGAGACAACTGTTGAGCCAGCGGTGGCAGACCTGACCCAGTTGCCCTTTGGTGGGTAGCTCCCACGAGGTCTCTGCAAGCCAGGTCAAGTCTGCGGCGGTCATTATATCGCTAAAACAGTTGCTTGTCAGTTCCAGAGTTCGCCCGGCCTGATGGGCCTGACGAGCCAGATATTCGTGCCCATTGAGAATAACCATCGCCGCGAACGGCGGATGGCTGCTAATACGGAGGGTGACGTGGCCCCATTCCGGGTCCATGATGTGAAAGAAAATGTGGTTGATCATCCGATAATGCTTGCTCAAACTGTGAACTCGACCCTCTGGGCTACGTTTGACATCCCAGACTGCTCCCGATGCCCGACTGATGATGATCAGAAACAGCCCGACAAAAGCTGGGTCGTCTGGTTTGTATTGTTCAGCCAAGTCATGTTTACGCTCCTCTAATGGACCCTCCAGCACTGGAATGTCGTGTTTGTTCGCGTAAGCTTTGACCCGCCGATGGAACCGACCCGACAATCGGATCAGATGCGTTTTGTCCAGGTTCTCATCGCTGCCATACAGCCGTCGCCACCAGTAACGAAAGCCGCCCGCCGAGGAGGCCAGCCGATGGTAGGCGGTCAGGACAATCCGGTCTGGGCAATCATAACTCCCCTGCAAATAATCGGCGTAGGCTGCGCTCAACTGGTCAACCATTGTATCCTCTCCTTCATCTCGCTGATGAAGTGAGCTTAATCAAAATACTTCAATCTTGTCAAATGCCCGCAGGGCTGTTTTTGCTGAGCGCAGTCTCAGCAAATGGGTAGATTTGATTGGAATAAAAAGTGAAAACTTGACCAACAAGGTTCGTGGGTGGCAGGCAGGTATCTATGGGCGGATGAATATAGACGAAATAACTTCTCTGTATTGTCAGGAAATAGAAATTGAAGAACCGGCTATTCTTGTTCCAGTTGACAAGATATTTCGGTCATCCAGAGGGCTGTATAATGCAACACGAGAGAGGTTGAGGGTTGATGAAAAAGGGAGAAAAGCCGAGTATGTGTTTAGCATAAATGAAGGAATAGTGAAGGCAGTATATGAAATTAAGACTTGGTTGCCAGGGCCTTCAACATTCAAAAGGCGGACTGATGGGACGATACAGGAGATAATTCTAAAGGAATTTATCGGGGATCGTGCGGCTCCAGAAATTTGGGATAAATATATCAACAAATCAGTACGAAAATATTTTCTGGATAGGGATACCAAAGATTCTATTTGCTATGTGAATATCTAATGAAAGAACATATGGTGGGGTCGGTTGTGCAATCGGTGGTATGCCCTGCAAAGTCATCGTCTGCTCGCCGGTCCAGAGGAGTTCGGTCGTAGTAGGAGTCAGGATTGGCGTATCGTGTGTTACCGTATCCATGGAGTTAATTGAGGAAATTGAGAGATGGTCGTAGAGACAAAGCCATTAGCTGAAATAACCCATGAAGCTATAAAAATATTGTATCAAAAGTTGGGTATCGTTAATACAGTTCGCTTTTTGGGTCAGTTTACGGTCGGATATGGTAATTACCTTGAAGAACGTGAAGCCTTGTTTGGCGACCTTACCTTAGATGAGATTATCTCTGAAATAAAGCAAAGTAGAAGTGAGGGTAGTTCATCTGAGTAACGAGAATGACGGCGAACGATGTCGTTGAGATCATCCAGCTTTTCAACCAGCACCAGATTGATGTTTATCTGGATGACGGCTGGGGGTTGATGCTTTGCTCGGCGAACAAACCCGGCCTCACGCCGATTTGGATATCGCGGTCCAGCACCAGGATGTGGCTCGGATACGAGCTTTGCTGGAAGGGTCTCGAAATTCCCCCGGAGTACGCAGCGTTTGAGATGTTGGTAAGTTAAGACTGGAGAGCACCCTTCGATACGGTTCGCTTCGCTCACCTGCTCAGGATGCTTAACTTAACGATATTGACTGATTACTGCTCACTGGTAACTGTTCACTCTTCCTCCATTTGACACTTATATTTTTTTGCCCTATAATAGTTTCGATTTCTTACGAAACTTTTGTTTTGTGAGATATTCCGAAAGCTACGCTGAGGTGGCCGGTGGGCAAAGAACATCGCCTGGCTGAACGAAGAAAAGATATTCTGGCAGTTTTGGAGCAGGAAGGCCAGCTTTCTGTTTTGGACTTGAGCGCCCGCTTCGACGTGTCCGAAGTCACCATCCGTCAGGATTTACAAGCTTTGAGCGAACAGGGTTTCTTGCTGCGCACTCGCGGCCGGGCGGTAGCCACCAGCGCCATGCCCGAATTTTCCTTCGACGTGCGGCAGCAGCAGTATTCAGCCCAAAAAGCGCGCATCGGCCAGGCCGCCGCCCGGCTGGTTAGCGCCGGCGACACCATTATCCTCGACGCCAGCACCACTGCTCAAGCGGTCATCCCCTATCTCAAAAATTTATCGGAACTCACCGTTATCACCAACGGCCTTAAGGCTGCCCTCAGTCTGCTCGACGCACCGCAGATTCAGGTCATCTTGCCCGGCGGTAATTTGCGCCGCGAGTCCATCTCGCTCATTGGCCGGATGCAGGATGACCTGCTGGCGGGGGTCAATGTGCAACTGGGTTTTTTTGGGGCGCGCGGCCTGACGGTCGAAGAAGGTCTGACCGATGTCAATCTCAACGAAGTCACCATGAAGGCGGCGATGGTCGCCCGCTGCCGCCGGGTGGTCGGCCTGGTTGACTCGCGTAAATGGGGCAATGTGGCCGCCGCTACCTTTGCCCCCCTGGATCAACTGGACATGCTCATCACCGACTCTGATGTGCCTCAGGAAATGGTTTACCAGATCCGGCAGCGGCAGGTCGAGGTGGTGGTGGTGTAGTTTAAGAGGAGTGTTCATGAGTCTGCGGCGCGCCACCGCTAATAAAAATCTTTCGCCGACGATGACCGGAGGCCGGAGACTGAGGACCGGCTACTTGCTATCTCCCGGTCTTCTGTCCCCGGTCCCCGGTCGTATTTACGAAGTAGATTAACGATTGGCGATTCAGGGTTAAAAATCTCCAATCTCCAATCTCCTCTCGCCAAATCTATAACGCAGTAGAAATAACACTTATTATGGCCAACAACCCAATCCTTGAAATGACCCACATTAGTAAATCCTTCGCCGGGGTGCATGCGCTGCGGGATGTGCGGTTTGACCTGCAACTTGGCGAAGTGCATGCCCTGCTGGGCGAAAACGGGGCGGGCAAGTCCACCTTGATTAAAATTATCACCGGGGTCCACCAACCGGATACCGGCGAAATTCGGCTCAACGGCCAGGCCGTGACCTTTGCCAATCCTCTCGAAGCCCGCCAGCGGGGCATTGCTGCTATCTACCAGGAGCCAAGCCTCTTCCCCGATTTGGACATCGCCGAGAACATTTTTGTCGGCCGCCAGCCGACCAAAACCGGCGGGCAGGTGGCCTGGGGCGACATGTACCGCGAAGCCACCGCCCTGCTCAGTTCATTGGGGGTGCAGCTCGACCCCAAAACAAAGGCCCGCAACCTGAGCGTGGCCCAGCAGCAGATGGTCGAAATTGCGCGGGCGCTGTCTATCCACGCCAAAATATTGATTATGGACGAGCCAACCTCGTCGCTGACTCTGGCCGAAGTGGCCGACCTGTTCCGCATCACCCGCCAACTGCGCGAAGCGGGCACGGCCATTGTTTTTATCTCTCACCGTCTGGAAGAACTACTGGAGTTAGCCGACCGGGTGACGGTGCTGCGCGACGGCGCTTATGTGGACACCCGGTCTATGTCGGAGGTGACTACAGACCGGCTAATCCAATTGATGGTCGGTCGAACCCTGAACGATCTATTCCCCAAAGTGGCGGTTGAACCCGGTCCAACGGTTTTGCAGGTCGAAAATTTGAGCCGGGCGGGTGTTTTTCAGAATATCTCCTTTGAGCTGCGCCAGGGCGAAATCCTGGGCATGGCCGGGCTGGTGGGCGCGGGGCGCACCGATGTGGCCCGCGCCATTTTTGGGATTGCCCCGGCCACCGGTGGCGCCATCAAAATCAACGGCCAGCCGGTCCACATTACCAGCCCCCAGCAGGCCATGAGTCTGGGGCTGGCCTACGTGCCGGAGGACCGGCAGCATCACGGCCTGGTGCTGCCCATGGCCATTTGTGATAACATCACCCTGCCCATTCTGGCGGAGTTTGCCCACGCCGGCTGGATGGATTACAGCAAAGAGCGGCAAAATGCCCGGCAGGCCGCGTTGAAACTGGAAGTCAAAGCCGCCGGTATCTGGCAAAAGGCGCGCGAGCTTTCGGGCGGCAACCAGCAAAAGGTGGTGCTGGCCAAGTGGTTGAACACCCAGCCGCGTATTCTCATTCTGGATGAGCCGACGCGCGGCATTGATGTCGGCACCAAGGCGGCGGTACACGGCCTGATGAGCCAATTGGCGGCGCAGGGTATGGCGATTTTGATGATTTCGTCGGAGCTGCCGGAAGTGCTGGGCATGAGCGACCGCATTCTGGTGATGCGTGAAGGCCACCTGACCGGCCAGTTCAGCCGGGCCGAGGCCACCCAGGAAAAAATTATGGTAGCGGCCACCCAAGCCGTCAATTCAATTCAGGGATGATGTTATGACCACACAAACCCTCAAAGCTGAGAAACCCAGCCTTTGGTTTACCCTGGCCGCCTCGCGCGAGTCGGGCATTGTTGTTTTTATTGTTCTGCTGGTGATTTTGGTCAGCCTGCGCAGCGGCTCCGCCTTTTTGAGCTTTGATAATTTCCGCGATATTTTGCTCAATATCTCCATCCTGGCAATTGTCGCCCTCGGCCAGACGATGGTCATCATCACCCGCGGTATTGATTTGTCGGTTAGCTCGATGATTGGCCTGGTGGCGATGATGGTTGCCTTTACCATCAAGGCCAACCCGGAGCTTTCGCCGGTGCTGGCGGTGGGGCTGGGCATGGCCCTCGGTGCGGTGCTGGGCAGCTTTAACGGCCTGTTGATTACGGTCGGCAAGGTCCCGCCGATTATCGCCACTCTGGGCACATTGAGCATCTACCGGGGGGCAGTGTTTATGTACAGCCAGGGCACCTGGATCAACGCCTTTGAACTGCCGCAGCCGTTCAAACTGCTCTCAAAAGGCACGCCGCTGGGCCTGCCCAATCTGGTTATTTTTGCCCTGGTGGTGGCGGCTATTATTTACTATTTTCTCAATTACACCCGCCTGGGCCGCGATATTTACGCTGTCGGCAGCAATCCGGCGGCGGCTGAGGTAGCCGGTATTCGGGTGCAGCGCATTATTTTTATGGTTTACCTGCTGTCCGGCCTGTTGAGCGGTCTGGCCGGGGTGTTGTGGGCTTCGCGCTTTGAGTCGGCCCAAACCAACACTGCCCTCGGTTTTGAGCTGCAAACGGTAGCAGCCTCGGTGGTGGGCGGGGTCAATATTTTTGGCGGCAGCGGCACAGTGACCGGAGTGTTGTTGGGCGCGTTCTTGTTGGGCATCATCAACAACGCTTTGACCCTGGTGCGGATTTCGCCGTTCTGGCAGTTGGCGGCGCAGGGCTTGTTGATTTTGCTGGCCGTTGTCGTTGACTCCCTTATTTTGCGCCGCGTCCAGCGCACCCTGACTGTGAGGAAAACCGCATGACAACTCCTTTAGTCTCCAAACCCGAAGGCGCGCCCGAAGCGCCCGCCCGTCTGCTCTCGACCCCACCTCGTTCGCTGGCCGCGTCGCTGCTGCGCTGGGAATGGTTTTTGGTCATTCTGATTGTCGTTGTTAGCTTTGTTAATAGCCTGATTTCACCTTTCTTTTTGGAGGCCACCAACCTGTTCAGAACGGCTTCCGACTTTATGGAGTTGGGCCTGATGATGCTGCCCATGACCTTTATCATCATCACCACCGGCAGTGTTGATTTAGCCGTCGCCTCGACGCTGGGCATGTCGGCCTCATTTATGGGTTGGCTGTTCAACCTGGGCGTCAATATCTGGTTGGCGGCCGGCGCGGCCCTGCTGCTGGGCACGCTGGCCGGGCTGGTCAATGGCCTGCTGATTACCCGCATCAAACTGCCGGTACTGGTGGTCACCCTGGCGACGTTTGCCCTTTACCGGGGGATTGCCTATGTGCTGCTGGGCGACCAGGCGGCGCGCGGCTACCCGGCAGCCTTTACCTACTTGGGCCAGGGCAAGATAGGTGGTACGCCGGTGCCCTTTTCGATGCTCCTGTTTGGTGTGCTGGCGCTGGTTTTTGGCCTGGTGCTGCACAAAACTGCCTTTGGCCGCCAGTTATATGCCATCGGCAGCAACGAAGAAGCCTGCCGGTACTCCGGCGTGCCGGTTGACCGGATTAAACTTATTATTTTTACCCTGTCCGGCTTTATGGCCGCCCTGGCCGGGATTGTGTTGGCGGCCCGCTTTGGCAGCACCCGGCCCGACATCGGCACAGGACTGGAACTGGACGTAATTACGGCTACGGTGCTGGGTGGGGTTGACATCTCCGGCGGCACCGGCACGATGGTCGGCGCAGTGCTGTCGCTGGTCCTGATTGGCATCCTCCGTTTTGGCATGAGTCTGGTTAACATCCAGGGGCAGGTCCAGGGTATTGTCATCGGCCTGCTGCTGATTCTGGCAATTTTTCTGCCTCGGCTGGGCCGGTCCCTCGGCGGCGGCTTCAAGCTGAGCCGGGGCGCAGTGCTGGGCAGCGTCGTAGCCCTGGTGGTGGCTTTGCTCTTTGGTGGTTTCTTTTCATGGTCACGCAACCTGGTGTTGGTCACGCCCGAACCAACGCCGGCTCCGCCGACGGCCACACCATTGCCCGCCGTCGTGTTGAAACCGACGCCCACACCGGTTTCTTTGCCGCCCACACCCACGCCGCGCCCCTCGCCCACGCCGCTGCCGACGGCGACGCCGGCCCCAACTACCGACCAAACCAGCGAGGCCCCGCCGGTCACCCCAACCCCCACCGAACCGCCCAAGCCGATTGAGGAGATGATTGAGATTCCCGCCGGTCCTTTTATCTTTGGCAGCGATGAGACCGAGCCAAATGAAAGTCCGGCTCAGACGATAGAATTACCCGCCTATCAGATTGACCGCTTTGAAGTAACCAACGACGATTTTACCCTGTTTGTCAATGCCACCGGCTACCAGACCGAGCCGGAAAAGAGGAGCAGCAAGAAAAGCTGGCGGACTGAGGCCGAAGGACGTGGCAATCATCCAGTGGTTCGGGTTACCTGGAATGACGCCCAGGCTTTTTGCGCCTGGCTGGGCAAGCGCCTGCCCACCGAGCAAGAGTGGGAGAAGGCTGCCCGCGGCGAGCAGGGTAATCTTTTCCCCTGGGGCAACACCTTTGACGCCGGCAAAGCCAATTTGAAAGCCAGCGGTATTCGTGGTACAGTGGCGGTGGGCAGCTTCCCCGGCGGGGCCAGCCCCTACGGAGTAGAGGACATGGCCGGTAATGTTTGGGAATGGACGGCCGACCCCTACCAGGGCTACCCCGGCAGCAGTTATGTGGATGAATTCTACAGCGATGAGCTAAAAGTGACGCGCGGCGGCGGCTGGTTTGACGACGAGCCGCAGGCTCGCGCCAGCAATCGCTCGGCGGCCGCGCCCGACTCGGCCAATGATGATCTTGGCTTTCGCTGTGTGAAG
This sequence comes from Anaerolineales bacterium, assembly GCA_015075405.1. GTDB lineage: Bacteria > Chloroflexota > Anaerolineae > 4572-78 > J111 > DSQQ01. The sequence goes on along the minus strand of JABTUK010000004.1, from coordinate 715,873 downwards.
TAAGAGGACCGCCGACGGCTGACCATTGACCGCCGAAGCCAGTTGATACAGTAACCAGTGATCAATCAAACTGTTCACTGACACACTGATTACTGATAACTATTTAGAGGAGCGTCTATGCAAAAAACTGTAATCCAAAATCCAAAATCCAAAATCTAAAATCAATTGAGGAGAATCGAAAATGCTTAAAAATTTCAGTAAAATTCTATCCATTCTGTTGTTGGTAGCCTTGCTGGTTCCTACAGCAAGCATGGCCCTGGCCCAAGAGGCTGTAGCCTGTGATGAAGATTACAGCGTCCAGGCCGACGACTGGCTAAGCAAGCTGGCCGACAAATTCTACGGCGATGTATTGGCTTACCCGGCTATTTTTGAGGCGACCAATGCTGCCGCTGCCACTGACAGCAGCTATGCTACCATTGCCAACGCCGACTTAATTGAACCCGGCTGGAAACTCTGCATTCCCAGCGCCGAAGATGCTCAAGCGATGATGGGTGGCGCTACAGCCGCACCGGCCGCCGAAGCTGCTCCGGCTGAAGCTCCGGCGGGTGGGGCCAACTATGTGCTGGTGCCCAAAAATCTGGGCAACCCCTACTTTGATGGCGCTAACGTTGGCGCTCAAGCCGCCGCCGCCGAACTGGGCGTGACCGTGACCTACCAAGGCTCAGCTACCGCCGATGCGACCGAGCAAATCCAACTGCTCAACTCGCTGATTGCTCAAAAGGTGGATGGCCTGGCCATCTCTGCCAATGACTCCGATGCCCTGGTACCCACTGGGAAGGCAGCCATTGATGCCGGTATTCCCGTTGTCACCTGGGATGCGGCAATCGCTCCCGGCGGCCGCACCGTCCACATCAATCAGGCCACCGGCGAAGGCATTGGCCGCAGCCAGATCGCTCTGGTTTCCGAACTCATTGGCGGCGAGGGCCAAATCGCCATTCTCAGCGCTACCTCCACCGCCCCTAACCAGAACGAGTGGATCAAGTGGATGAATGATGAACTGACCAAGCCGGAGTATGCCAACATTGAACTGGTGGCGACCGTTTACGGCGACGACGACGACGAGAAGAGCTACAACGAAGCGTTGGGCCTGATGAAGACCTATCCCGACCTGAAGGCTATTATCGCCCCGACCACCGTCGGTATTGCGGCCTCGGCCCGCGCGGTTCAAGACCAGAACATGATTGGCAAAGTGGTTGTCACCGGTCTGGGCCTGCCCAGCCAGATGCGCGACTATGTCAAGAGCGGCGCTTCACCGGCCTTTGCTCTCTGGAACCCCGAAGACTTTGGCTACCTGGCTATCTACACCCTGCACGCCATCGCCAGCGGCCAGATCGAAGGCAAGCCCGGCGACACCTTCACCGCCGGCAAGCTGGGCGAATACACCATTGACGAAAATGGCGAGCTGGTGCTTGGCCTGCCCTTCACCTTCGACGCCAGCAATATTGACAACTTCAAATTCTAAAGTATCCGTTTGAAATCGGGTGTGGCGCACAGGTAAACTGTGCGCCACACCCAGATCCTGATTAAAAATGACGACTGAACTCCTTGCCCAACTCATTACCCTCTCTAATAATCTCGGCAATCCCCACAATGACTATGTGATTTTAGGCGAGGGTAATACCTCGGTTAAAGTTGACGATAACACCTTTTGGGTCAAAGCTAGCGGGACCGAACTGCGCACCGTTGGTCCCGAAGGGTTTGTCCAGGTTTATTTTGAACCTATTTTAGCGATGCTCGACGGCCCCGATTTGAGCGACGAACAAGTCAAACAGACTCTCGCAGCGGCCAAAGTAGACCCGCAGGCCAAAGGGCATCCCTCGGTTGAAACGGCGCTGCATGCCATGTGTCTCAAATTGGCCGGGGTCAATTTTGTCGGTCACACCCACCCGACCGCCATCAACATGATTACCTGTTCCGCTGTTTTTGAAACCGCCCTGAGCGGCCGTCTCTTCCCCGATGAAGTCGTCCTGTGCGGCCCGGCCCCGGTGTTGATTCCCTATGTGGACCCCGGTCTGCCCCTGGCCCGCGAGGTGTATCGCCGCATCAACGCCTATATTGACACCTACGGCGAGCGGCCCAAAACCATTTACATGCAAAATCACGGCTTTATTGCCCTGGCTCCCACTGCCCAGCAGGTCGAAAATATTACGGCCATGGCCGTCAAAGCGGCTCGGATTTTGGTGGGCGCTTACGCCATGGGCGGCCCTTGCTTTATGACTCCCCAGGCCGTTGACCGCATCCATACCCGCCCCGACGAACATTACCGCCAGCGGGTGATTGGCAAAGGATGAGGCGAGGGGGTGAGGACGCGAGGACGCGAGGAGATGAGACTTTTTAAGCCTTTCGCCTCTTCGCCTCACTTCTCCTCGCCTCATGATGAGGGATTATGACTACAAACCAAAAAGTTACCACCCTTGAATCACAACTAAACGACTTCAACCCCACTGTCCGTACCGAAGCTTTGCAGGAACTACTGGCCCTGGCCCAAGAGGGCGAGATCGAACTGCCCCCTCTGGCCGAAGTGGCCAACATGCACTGCCACACCTTTTTTTCGTTCAACGGCTACGGTCATTCGCCCACCTCGCTGGCCTGGCAGGCCCGGCGGCGGGGGATCAAGCTGTTGGGCAGTGTGGATTTCGATGTGCTGGACGCGGTGGAGGAGTTTCTGACCGCCTGCGACCGAGTTGGAGTGCGCGGCAGCGCCGGCATCGAAACAAGAGTTTTTATCCCCGAATTTGCCAGCCGCGAGATCAACTCGCCGGGTGAGCCGGGGGTGTATTATCATATGGGTATCGGTTTTACCTCAAGCCAGGCCCCGGCGTCTGTCGCCCCCATCCTGGCCGATATGCGCCGCCGGGCCGAAGCGCGGAACAAGGATATGGTCGCCTGCATCAACGCCTACCTGTCGCCGGTCAGTGTTGATTATGAACAAGACGTTTTACCGCTCACCCCACGCGGCAACGCTACCGAACGGCACATGCTGCAAGCTTACACCCAGGCCGCCGAACGGGGCGCGCCCGACCCGGCGGCTTTTTGGGCCGATAAGCTCAACCTGCCGCTTGATCAGATCACAGCCCAGATAGGAGATAAACCCAAATTTCAAAATACAATCCGGGCCAAATTGATGAAAAAAGGCGGCGTGGGCTATGTTCAGCCGGGTCCGCAGACCTTTCCCAACGTCGAGGAGTTTCACCAGTTCATTATTGCCTGCGGCGCGCTGCCCTGCGCGGCCTGGCTGGATGGCCTGTCGGCGGGTGAGCAGGCCATCGAGGAATTACTGGCCCTGCTGATTGACAAAGGCGCGGTCGCTTTGAATATTATCCCCGACCGCAATTGGAATATTGCCGACCCCGACCAGAAACGGGTCAAGCTGCAAAAGCTGTACGAGGTGGTCGAACTGGCCCAAAAACTGGATTTGCCTTTGAACATTGGCACCGAGATGAACGCCTACGGCCAAAAGTGGCTGGACGATTTCGATGCGCCGGAACTGGCCCCGGTACGAGCGGCGTTTCTGGATGGCGCTTATTTCATTTACGGCCATACTATAGCCCAGCGGGCGCTGGGGCTGGGTTATCAAAGCGATTGGGCCGAGATCCATTTACCGAGCCGCCGCGAGCGCAACGAATTTTATGCTGCCTTGGGCCGGCGGGTCGAACCGGGCGCGGTGGGTCGAGCTAGACTGTCGCAAGTAAATACGGCTGCAAACCCGGCAGATATTTTGTCGCTTTTATGACCATCTTGACAATATCATTTTACCCCGATCTGCCGATATAGCCCGCCCCGCGATGAATCGCAGGGCTAAATAACGGCATCCGATAAATCGGACTAAAGTCTTGGGATGAAGTAGCCCGATTAATCGGGCGCAGTTGGGTAGCCCGGCGAGTTCATCGCCGGGCGAACGCCGGAAAAAATAGGTGGTGGGGTCAAAATTTTTCCCGAAAAATGTGGCGTTGTCGAACTATCCTATCCAAATAGGTAAAGTTAAAGAGATATAATAATCAGGGGGAACTTTTGAAAATGAAACTTTTAACCTAACACATCATAAGGAAACAATTATGTCTGACAAATTAAGCCGCTTTCGCCAGGCCACCGAAATCTCAAACACGAACCGTCTGTGGCCGCTCTATGGCGCAGGTTTTGAAAATCTGGGCCGGAATGGCCAGCCAATCACCGCAGAGATTCCCTCTTACGGCCCCGATGAGTTATTAGTCCGCCACGATGCCTGTGGGATTTGCTTCTCCGACATTAAGGTTATCAATGCCGGTGAGCAGCATCCGCGCATTTTCCGGGATATGAAAAAAGAGCCAGTGGTGCTGGGTCATGAGGTAGCGATGACCGTCGTCGGCGTGGGCGAAAATCTGCGTGATCAGTACAAGGTAGGCGACCGCCTTATTATTCAGGCCGACATTTATTATCACGGGGTCAACTACGCTTACGGCTATATGATCCAGGGCGGTATGTCGCAGTACAATGTGATTGATCAGCGCATCCTCAACGGCGATGACGGTAACTATCTCATCCCGGTTCAGCCGCAAACAGGTTACGCCGAAAGCGCCCTGGCCGAACCGTGGGCCTGTGTGATTGCCGCTTATCACCTCCGCTACCGTACCGGCCTCAAACCCGGCGGCACTGCCTGGATCATCGGGACCGCCGCCGCCAGAACTGACTATTTCTTTAGCGCCGGTTTCGAGGCGAAAGCTCATCCTCAACGCATCGTTTTAACCAATCCACCGGCGACCTTAGCCAACCGCTTGAAGGAACAGGCCGCGTCGCTGGGGATCGAAGTGCAGGAAAGTTCGTTGGCCGCGATCCAGGCCGAAGCGCCGGGTGGGGCGCTGGCCTTTGACGATATTATCATTCTTGGCCCTGACCCTGACCTGATTGAAGCCGCCAGTCCCTACCTGGCCGATTTTGGGATCGTCGCCCTGATGGCCGATACGCCGCTGCCGCGACCGGTACAGGTGGATATGGGCCGGGTGCATTACAACCGCTGGACGTATGTCGGCGGGCCGGGGCCGGATATTTCGCGGGCCTACAGCGATCATCAAGTACGGGCGGAATTAAAGCCGGGCGGCAAAACGTGGTTTGTGGGCGCGGGCGGGCCGATGGGCCAGATGCACGTGCAGCGAGCCGTCCAACTGCCCCAGCCGCCGGCGCTGCTTCTCTGTACCGATTTGGTTCAGGAGCGTTTGGACGCGCTGGAGGATATGTTGGGGGCGGAGGCCCGTGCTAAGGGCATCCACTTTGTCTGCCTATGCGTTCAGGACCCTGATTATCGGCAGAAGCTGGCTGAATTGGCCGGCAGTGGTTTTGATGATATTATCGGGTTGGTGCCCGTTCCGGCGGTGATCAGCGATTCCGCGCTTCACTTGGCCCCTGATGGAGTGATGAATATTTTTGCCGGGGTCAAGCGCGGCACAATGGTCACACTCGATTTGAGCGGCGTCTACCTGGACAATAAGCGTTTTATCGGCCACACCGCCTCAACGATTGAAGATTTGCGCTTGATGCTGCGCGAAACCGAAGCGGGTCATCTTTCGCCCAACCGCTCGGTGGCGGCGATTGGCTCGCTTGAGGCGGCCAAAGAGGGCTACCTGGCCGTGCGTGACGCCAAATTTCCGGGCAAGGTGGTCATCTTCCCCCAAATCAAGGATTTTCCGCTGACCGCTTTGCCGGACTTGAAAGAGAAACTGCCTACTGTCTATGCCAAGTTAAAAGACGGCCACGAGTGGACGGTCGAGGCAGAGGAAGAGTTTTTGAAGCTGATGCTACCGTAGGAGCAGCAGGGGAGCGGGGGTGCAGGGGGGCAGAGGAGAATTTTCTCCCCTGCGCCTCTGCTCCCCTGCACCCCTGCTTATATTTGGAGGTATATGACTAAATTACTACAAGATCGCATCGCCCTCGTCACCGGCGGGGCGCAGGGATTAGGCCAGGCGATTTGCCAGCGCCTTGCTGCCGAAGGCTGTCACGTGGTCGTGGCCGATTTGAACGAGGAAGCCGCCGCTGCTACCGCCGCCGAGATTGCAGCGACCACAGACCGCCAAACTCTGGCGGTCAAGGTGGATGTGACTGATGAAGCTCAGGTAGAAGCACTGGTGGCCCAAACCCTGGCGAAATTTGGCCGACTGGACATCGCCGTATCCAATGCCGGGGTGCTCATCGCTGAGGAGATCACCGAATTTCCGGCGGAAAAATGGCGGGTGGTGATGAATGTCAACCTGTTTGGCTACTTTCTCACTGCCAAACACGCCGCCCGGCCGATGAAAGCGCAGGGCAAAGGCGCGATTATTCAAATCAACTCCAAATCCGGCAAAAAGGGCAGCTTTAAAAATTCGGCTTACGCGGCCAGTAAATTTGGCGGGATTGGCCTGACCCAGAGCATTGCCCTCGATCTGGCCGAGTTTGGGGTGCGGGTCAACGCGGTCTGTCCCGGCAATTTGCTCGACTCGCCGCTGTGGGTCAATTCGCTCTACAGCCAGTACGCCAAAAAATGGGGCATCACCGAAGCCGAGGTCCGCCAGAAATACGTAGACCAGGTGCCGATGAAACGCGGCTGCACCTACGAGGATGTCTGCAACGTGGTCGTTTTTCTAGCTTCGGATCAGGCCAGTTATATGACCGGTCAGGCCATCAATGTGACCGGCGGCCAGGAGATGCGCTAGTTCGACCGCCGACCGCTGACCGCCGACCGCCGCCGGTGTGACTGGTCCTTAAAATCTTTCGCCGGGATTGGGGGATTTGGGGATTTTTTCTATTTTTAATCCCCCAAGGCCCTGGGTCTACAAGATGGGATTTTAACACAGAGGGCACAAAGAAGGCACAGAGACCGCAGAGTTTCTCGGTGAACTTTGTGTCTTCTCCGTGTGCTCTGTGTTCCATTCTCCTTCTTCCCATTAAGTGAACCCAGTGCCATCCCCCAATCCCGGCCTCATAGTCTTCTCAAGGGGGAACCAATTTACATGGGGGATAAATTAAACACATACCGCCGGGCCGCCGAGTTGGGCCGGGAAAATCGCCTGTGGCCTTTGTACGGCGCAGGCTTTGACAATCTGGGCCAGGATGGCCGGCCCATTACGGTAGAGGTCCCAACCTACGGCCCAGATGAACTCCTGGTGCGGCACGATGCCTGCGGGATTTGTTTTTCTGACATCAAGGTGATCAACGCCGGCGAGGAGCATCCCCGCATCTTTCGCGATATGAAAAAAGAGCCGGTGGTCCTGGGCCACGAAGTGACCTTAACCGTCGTCGGAGTTGGCGAGAATTTGCGCGACCAGTATAAGATCGGGCAGCGGTTTATCGTTCAAGCTGAAATCTACGTCAACGGGGTCAACCTGGCTTACGGCTATATGCTCCAGGGCGGCATGTCGCAGTACAGCGTGATTGATGACCGGGTGCTCAAAGGCGACGACGGCAATTATCTGCTGCCCGTCCAGCCGGAAACAGGCTACGCCGAGAGCGCCCTGGCCGAGCCGTGGGCCTGTGTGATTGCCACCTATAACCAAACCTATCGCACCGGGCTGAAACGGGGCGGTTTCACCTGGCTGATCGGCACGCCTGACAGCAGAGACGATTATTTTTTTAGCGCTGGGATGGATGAGCAGAATCATCCGGCCCGGCTGGCCTTGACCCATGTGCCGGAAGTCTTCGCCGCCCGGCTGCGCGAACAGGCCGCCCGCTGGCAAATCGAGGTGATCGAGATTCCGTTGGACCGGCTGAAACTGGAAGATGATCGGCTGCGGCACGAGCCGGGCGGTCTATTCCTTGACCCGCTGCCGCCCGCTTTTGACGACATCATTGTGCTGGGTCCCGACCCGAATTTAATCGAAGCGGTAGCGCCCCACCTGGCTCACTTTGGCATTATCGCCATCGTCACCGATACCCCCCTGCCTCGACCCGTGCAGGTAGATATTGGCCAGGTTCACTACCATCGCTCTCTGTATATCGGTGGGGCTGGCCCTGATATTGCCGGGGTTTACAGCCGCCAGCCGGTGCGCTCTGAGTTGAAGGCTGGCGGCAAAACCTGGCTGGTCGGCGCGGGTGGGCCGATGGGCCACATGCACGTCCAACGGACGCTGCAAATGGACAATCCCCCGACCACTCTGCTCTGCACCGCCTTGACCTGGCATCGGCTGGGCACGATTGAGCATGAATTTGGGGCCAGGGCCGTCGCCAAAAACATAGATTTTATTTGCCTCAGCGCCGACGCCGAAGATTACCAGGAGCGGCTGGCCGAGGTAGCCGGCGAGGGCTTTGACGATATTATTGTGCTGGCTCCTTCGGTGGCCGCCGTGGCCGATGCGTCCAATTATCTGGCTCAGGGCGGGATGATGAATGTTTTTGCCGGTTTGAAACGGGGCACGATGGTCACATTGGACCTGAACCTGGTCTGCCAGCGCGGGATTCGGATTATCGGCCATTCCGGCTCAACCATTGCCGATCTGCGGCTGATGCTGGATCAGGTGGAAAGCGGACGGCTGTCGCCCAACCACACGGTAGCGGCGGTTGGCTCGCTCGAAGCGGCCCGCGCCGGGTATTACGCCGTGCGCGATGCCACGTTCCCCGGTAAAATTGTTATCTTTCCGCACATCAAAGAGTTTCCACTGACGCCGCTGGCCGAGTTGAAAGACAAGCTGCCCACCGTCTATGCTAAATTGAAAGATGGCCGGGAGTGGACGCTTGAAGCCGAGCAAGAGTTTCTGGAGCTGATGCTGCCATAAAATTCCAGCCTTCTTGTCCCTAACCTGGACAAGCCAGAGTCAAAAGAGTTCTCTCGCAAAGGCGCAAAGACGCAAAGGTTTTTAATAATTTTTTCTTGGCGTTCTTGGCGACTTTGCGTGAGATTTTCTTGCTCGATGGGCAAGGATTCTATTTCTAAGGCGCTAATTCGGATTGGGTGGAAGGGGGCCGAAAGGGAAAACCGATGAAATTTTCATTATTGCCTCCGCGCGATCAAATTGTTACCCTGATGGAACGGATATATGGCAATGGGATGACCACCACCTCTGGCGGCAATCTCTCCATTTTGGATGACAATGGCGATCTTTGGATTACCCCGGCCGGGATTGATAAGGGCCGGTTGACGCCCGAAGATATTGTTTGCGTCAAACCTGATCACCAGGCCGAAGGCAAGCATGCCCCTTCCTCAGAGTACCCTTTTCACCGCACCATTTATGAACGCCGGCCTGACATTCGCGCGATTGCCCATGCTCATCCTCCGGCGCTGGTTTCTTTTAGTATTGTCGGCCAGATACCCAATCCGCGGATTATTCCGCAAGCTTATCATGTCTGCGGGGCAGTCGGTTTTGCCCCCTACGCCACACCAGGCACCTGGGAGTTAGGCGAAAACATCGCCGCTACCTTTGCCCAGGGCTTTAACGTTATTTTGCTGGAAAATCATGGTGTGGTAACCGGCGGGGCCGATCTGCTGGAAGCTTTCCAGCGGTTGGAAACGCTCGATTTTTGCGCCCGTACCCTCATTCAGGCCAGTGGATTGGGGCCGGTCCAGTCTCTCAGCGATGCCCAAATCGAACTGTTTTATGGGCGTGACAACCGCTGGCCTGAGTTTAGCCCGGCATCGGCCAGCAGCCGGGAACGAGAACTGCGTAAGCAGATGGTCCAAATTGTCCACCGGGCTTATGAGCATCGCTTGATGACCAGTACCGAGGGTACTTTATCGGCCAGAGTTGACCCGCAATCCTTTTTGATTACGCCCTACGGCGTTGACCGGAAATATTTAGGGGTTGAAGATGTGGTGCTGATCAAAGAAGGCCGGCGGGAGCAGCATAAACTGCCTAGCCGGTCGGTCTTATTGCATCAAATCATTTATCGGGACCATCCTGAGGTGGGCTGTATTATCTCGGCGCAATCGCCCAATGTTTTGGCCTATAGTGTGGCGGCCCGACAATTTGATACCCGGACCATCCCCGAAAGTTATATTCTCTTGAGAAACATCCCCATCATCCCTTACGAGCAGCTTTATACCACGCCTGAAGCTGTTTCAGCGGTGCTGTCTAAGGAGACCCCGGTCATCTTGGTGCAAAATGACGTGGTGTTGACGACAGGAGCCAACGTGTTACAGGCTTTTGACCGGCTTGAAGTGGCTGATTTTAGCGCCAAAGCTTTGGTCAATTCATTACGAATAGGGGAACTAAAGCCGATCAGCGAAGAAGCGGTTAAAGATTTGGAGACTAAGTTTCTGTAGTGACAAGGTTAAAAGTTTTAAGGTTGGTAGCTCAAAAATAATAGATTCGTTCTTGACAAGCGGGATTTTTTGTGTTACTCTCTGAGAAGTAACCGCTTACGTAAGCGGTTACGTAAAGTGTTAATCACTGTGCTACGAGGATGTAGTTTCTAAATGGCTAGAGTAAATATTAGAGACGTAGCTGATCGAGCGGGAGTTTCTACCGCCACCGTCTCGCATGTAATTAACCAGACCCGCTTTGTGAGCGAAGAAACTCGCCGCCGGGTTTTAGAGGCTGTTGAACTCCTCAATTATCACCCCAGCACCATCGCCCGTGGCCTGGCCACCAAATCCACCCAAACCATTGGTCTCATCATTTCTGATATCACCAACCCCTTTTTTACCGCTGTGGCCCGAGGGGTTGAAGATGAGTTTAATCATCACGGCTACCACACCATTTTCTGCAACACCGATGAAGACCCCGCCCGTGAAGATGAATATCTACGCCTGTTATTTGCCCACCAAATTGACGGCTTAATTATTGCCCCAACCGGCACCCACTCCGGGCGGCTGATCCGTATGGCTGAGGCTGAAGTGCCTATTGTCCTGCTGGATCGCAGCGCGCCCGGTATCACTGCTCCCCTGGTTGAAGTTGATAACAAAAATGGGGCCTACCAGGCTACTCGTTATTTAATTGAGTTGGGCCATCGCCGGATTGGAATTTTGACCGGCCTGGAAACCATTTCTACCCTGGCCATGCGCGTTGAAGGCTATAAGCAGGCCTTGCAAGAAGCCGGCCTGCCTATTGACGAGGCCCTGATTGTTCGGGCCGACCCTCGATTTCACAAAAATCAGCTCTCTCTGACGGAATTGCCCCCGCTGGACTCTATTACCAACCTCCAAATGACGCCGAGCGCCTTTCTGGCCCTGCAAAAACTGTTAGATCTGCCCGACCGTCCTACGGCCCTTTTTGTAACCAATAACCAAATGACCTTGGGTACTTTGCAGGCCATGCGCCAAAGAAAGTTGCGCTGCCCAGAGAACATCTCGCTGGTTAGTTTTGACGATCACGACTGGGCGCCGCTTTTTGTACCGTCACTAACAGTGGTCCGCCAGCCCACTTATGAACTGGGCCAATGCGCGGCCAAATTGTTGCTGAAGCTTATCAGTCATCAGCCTTTTGAAACGCCGGTTCCGTTGCCCGTGCAATTAGTGATTAGAGAATCGTGCCGGCAATTATTAAACGTAAAACATAGTTCTTTAAACTTGACCGTTGAAATGTAGTCTTCTTGAAAAGAAATAGGTTGCTTTGACAAGTTAGGGGATTAACCTATGGCTGAAACTTTAGTTTTAATGGAAGGGATAGACAAGAGCTTTCCGGGTGTCCACGCGCTTAACCAGTGCCGGTTTGAACTTTGGGCCGGTGAGGTGCATGCCCTGGTGGGTGAAAACGGGGCCGGCAAATCTACCATGATGAAAATACTCTCCGGTATCTATAAAAAAGATGCCGGGCGTATTCTCTATAAAGGCCGAGAAGTTGAGATTCCCAATCCCAGAGCAGCCCAGCTTTTGGGTATCAGTATGATTCATCAAGAACTCAACCTGATGCCCCATCTCACCGTGGCCCAAAACATCTTTATTGGCCGTGAGCCGCGCCAGATGGGTATTTTTTTGGAAGAAAAAGATATCAATAAAAAAACCCAAGATTTGCTGGATATGATGCATCTCAAGTTGGACCCACGCACCAAAGTGGCCGATTTAACGGTAGCCAAACAGCAGATGGTTGAAATTGCCAAAGCCCTATCCTTCAATTCCGAAGTGCTGATTATGGACGAGCCAACCGCTGCTTTAACCGAGGCGGAAATAGCCGAACTTTTTCGCATTATTCGTGAGCTTCGGGATAAGGGCGTCGGCATTATTCATATCTCGCACCGCCTCGAAGAGCTAAAGCAAATCTCCGACCGGATTACGGTGATGCGTGACGGGCGCTATATTGATACCGTTCTCACCCCGGAAACAACGATAGACAAGATTATCAGCATGATGGTCGGCCGCACCATTTATGAGTCCGCCCCCGAAGTTCCCGAAGATACCCATCAAGAAACTGTCCTGGAGGTTAAGAATCTCAACCGGGGCCGCGCCCTTAAAGATATTAACTTCAAGCTCAAACGCGGCGAAATTCTGGGCTTTGCCGGGCTGATGGGGGCCGGGCGCACCGAGGTAGCGCGGGCTATTTTTGGGGCTGACCCCATTGACTCCGGGGAAATTTATATTCAGGGCAAAAAAGTTCAAATCAAAAGCCCACTCGATGCGGTTAAGTATGGGATTGGCTACTTATCCGAGGACCGCAAACGCTACGGCCTGGCCCTGGGCATGGATGTAGAAACGAATGTTGTCCTGGCTTCCTTTAAAAAATTCTTAAGATCATTTGGGTGGGTCCAAGAGTCCAAAACTCGCTCCACCGCCGAGCATTTTGTCAAGGCGCTTTCCATCAAAACACCCAGTTTGCAGCAGCAGGTTAAGAATCTTTCGGGCGGCAACCAGCAGAAGGTGGTTATCGGCAAGTGGCTCACCGCCGATACCGACATCCTCATCTTTGATGAGCCAACACGCGGCATTGATGTGGGGGCCAAGAGCGAGATTTATCACTTGCTCAACGATTTAGCCCGTCAGGGCAAATCAATTATTATGATTTCCTCGGAACTGCCTGAAATTCTGCGCATGAGCCATCGCATCGTGGTGATGTGTGAAGGCCGCATCACCGGCGAGCTGGACAGCGCCGAGGCTACTCAAGAAAAGATCATGACTTACGCCACCCAACGCGGGGGCATCGTTAATGCTAATGGGCCTACTCTAATCTATAGTAAAGTCGAGGGTGCTTAAATATGGAAACTACAATTGCCCCCAAAAAATCCCTGTTCCGATCGGATGCAATGCAGCGCTTGCTGGCGTTCGGCGCTTTAATTCTTTTGTTTGTCGTATTTTCATTGGCCTCCCCCTACTTTTTTCAATTCGATAATATCATCGGCATCTTTCTGTCCACTGCTGTTAATGGTCTGCTGGCTTTGGGGGTCACTTTTGTCATTATCACCGGGGGCATTGATTTATCTATTGGCACGGTTATGACCTTGTGTTCGGTCATTGCGGGCGTCTTCATCACCTTCTGGGGACTGCCGGTTCCCGTGGGGGTGTTGGCTGGCCTGGTAACAGGCATGCTGTGCGGCTTTGTCAACGGTTGGATCATTGCCCGGCTGAAGATGCCTCCCTTTGTGGCTACGCTAGGCATGTTATATGTAGCCAAGGGGCTTGCCCTGGTTATTTCGGGCTTGAAACCCATTTATTTCGATGAGTCACCGGCTTACCGAATGATGGCTATGGGTTCGATTACGGGGGCTGTCATTCCTGGACTTGAAATTCCAAACGCAGTATTGATTTTATTCGGCGCGGCTATTGTTGCCAGCCTGATTCTCACCAAGACAATTTTAGGCCGGTATACCTTTGCCCTGGGCAGCAATGAGGAAGCAACGCGTCTCTCCGGGGTCAATACCAACACCTGGAAGATTGCCGTGTACACGCTTTGCGGTCTTTTTGCGGGCCTGGCCGGCGTTGTGGTTTCCGCTCGGATTAATTCGGCCCAGCCTTCTTTGGGGCAGGGTTATGAATTGGATGCAATTGCGGCAGCAGTGATTGGCGGCACCTCCTTGAGTGGTGGCGAAGGTACCATCCTGGGCACTGTCATCGGCGCATTCATTATTAGCACGTTGAATAACGGGCTGCGCATCCTGTCGGTGCCGCAAGAGTGGCAGATAGTCATTACCGGCGTCATCCTTATTCTGGCCGTGTACCTGGATATCATCCGCCGCCGCCAAAAATAATCGGTTAACTGCTCCAACAGGAGCTTAACAAAAATTCAATTTTTTTCAATGAAGAGGAGATTTGTAATGAAAACCAAACAACTATTTTTGTTCTTAGGCTTGCTGCTTGTAACCTCACTCCTGGTAGCCGCCTGTGGCGCTCAACCGGCGGCTCCAGCTCAGACATCCGGCGGTGAGAGTGCGGCGCCAGCCGAGGGGAAGCCCTACATCCCGGTGATTTCCAAGGGCTTCCAGCACCAGTTCTGGCAGGCGGTTAAGATGGGCTCCGAGCAGGCAGCCAAGGACCTCAACGTAGACATCACTTTCGAAGGCCCCGAAAGCGAGTCACAGGTTGATAAGCAGATCGAAATGCTGCAAGCGGCGCTCGACAAGAAACCCGCAGCTATCTGTTTAGCCGCCCTGGATAGCAAAGCTGTTGTTCCACTCTTGGAGAGAGCCAAGGCAGCCAATATTCCGGTGGTTGGCTTTGACTCCGGCGTTGACAGCGACATCCCGGTCACCACCGCCGCCACCGACAACCTCGCAGCGGCGGCTTATGCCGCTGACAAAATGGCGGAACTTATCGGCGGTGAGGGTGAAGTGGCTATCATTGCCCACGACCAGACCAGCCGCACCGGTATTGACCGCGTCAAGGGCTTCACCGACCAGATTACAGCCAAATATCCAAATATTAAGATTGTTGATACCCAGTATGGTGGCGGCGACCCGCAAAAGTCTACCGACATTGCCAAGGCTGTTATCCAGGCCCATCCAAACCTCAAGGGTTACTTTGGCGCCAATGAAGGCTCAATGAAGGGTGTTATGAACGGCGTCAAAGAGCTGGGCAAGGAAGGCCAGATTGTGATGATCGGGTACGATGCCGGCAAGCAGTTGAAGGATGAAATCCGGGCTGGAATCGTAGCCGGAGCCATCACCCAGGATCCTGTTGGCATTGGCTACAAGTGTGTTGAGGCTGCGGTCAAGGCCCTCAACGGTGAAACCCTGCCCAAGTCAATTGATACTGGCTTCAAATGGTACGACAAGAGCAATATTGACTCCGAGGAAATGAAGCCGCTCCTCTACGATTAATCAACAGCATCTAACCTGAGATAAGAAAGGGGGCTGTCCAAAAACAAAAGGACAGCCCCCTTTTAGGGCCGATTTTAGATTAAAAATCACAAATCCAAAATGGAACTACTCAGCTATGTCATTTCGACCGAAGGGAGAAATCTCCGAGGCCGATGTAGCGATGTAAGGATTTCTCGGCCTACAGCCTCGAAATGACATGGGGGCTGAGCAGTAATCCAAAATCCGGAGCGTCTGTGTCACAAAAACAATTCATCTTGGCGCACGATCTCGGCACGACCGGCAACAAGGCTACGCTTTACGATGCCGCCGGCCATTTGGTCAGCAGCGCTTTCGCCGGTTACTCCGTCGAATATACCCAAACCGGCTGGGCCGAACAAAACCCGGAAGATTGGTGGCAGGCCGTCTGTACCTCGACCCATAAGTTATTGAGCCAGGCTCAGGTTGGGCCCGCCGAAATTGCCTGTATTGTCTTCAGCGGCCAGATGATGGGCTGTGTGCCGCTGGATAAATCGGCCCGGCCGCTGCGTAAAGCCATCATTTGGGCCGACCAGCGCGCGGTGGCCCAAGAAAAATGGCTGAGCGAGCGCGTTTCCCCCGACGAACTTTACCATATTACCGGCCATCGTCTCAGCGCCTCCTATACCATCTGTAAAATTTTATGGCTGCGCGACCACCAGCCCGATATTTTTCGGGCCACCCACAAATTTGTCCAGGCCAAAGACGCCATGGTTGCCCGCCTGACCGGTGAATTTGTGACCGACCATTCCGATGCTTCCAGCACCAATCTGTATCATCTGGAGCGGGGCGATTGGTCGGAGCGACTTCTGGAGGCGGCTCAACTCGACCGGGACCAACTGCCCAGCCTGCGCCGCTCGATTGATGTGGTGGGCGAAGTGCGGGCCGAGGTTGCTGCCGAAGTGGGCGTCGCCGCGGGTACGCCGGTGGTGATAGGGGCCGGCGACGGTTTGTGCGCCGCCGCCGGGGCCGGGGTGGTGGCTGAGGGTGACGCCTATAATTATGTGGGCAGTTCTTCCTGGATTGCCCTGGCGACCAGCAAGCCTATCTACGACCCGGAACAAAAAACTTTCTGTTTTGCCCACTTAGTGCCCAGCATGTTCAGTCCCTGTGGCACAATGCAGGCGGCCGGCGCTTCCTATCAATGGGCGCGCGACCAACTGGGCGCTCTCGAACTACAGGCTGCGGCCGCGTTGGGGGTCAACCCTTACGAGCTGCTGAATCTCAACGCCGAAAAATCGCCGCCGGGAGCCAAGGGGCTGTTGTTTCTGCCCTATCTGCTGGGTGAGCGCAGCCCGCGTTGGAATCCCCGCGCTCGAGGCGGCTTTATCGGCCTGACCGTGCGCCACAACCGGGCTGATATGGTAAGAGCAGTTTTGGAAGGCATTACCATGAACCTGCGGGTTATCCTCGACGCTTTCACCGGGCAAGGAGCGGCTATCCAGGCCATGCGGATTATTGGCGGCGGGGCGCGGGGACGTTTTTGGAACAAAATAATGGCCGATATTTACGGCCTGCCGGTGCAGCGCCTGGCTATTTTGGAAGAAGCCACTTCGATGGGCGCAGCCCTGGCCGGCGGAGTCGGCGTGGGCCTCTACCCCGATTTTTCAATGGCAAAAACGATGAATGAGGTGGTTGAGGTGATCGAGCCAGACTCGGCAACTCAAGCCACTTATGCTAAACTTTACCCCATCTTTGAGGCCGCTTACCACGCCTTGACCCCGATTTACGATATGCTGGCCGAGGCTCACGTTTCAGAGTAAAGTATTTTAATACAGGGGCTTGATGCAACTAAAGGAACTGAAGGAACTTAAATCCCTATAAGTTCCCTTAGTTCCCTCAGTTCCTTGCAAGTATTATGCAAATCCAAACCGTCACCGGGTTGATTCCCGTTGAAAATATCAAAGTGGCCGATGGACACGGCCATGTCTGGATTAGTCCGCCGGAGGGGGTAAAACCCGACGCTCGCCTGGTTCTGGACAACGCCCGCCTTATCGAGGCCGAACTGAAGGATTTTCGCTCGGCGGGCGGCGACACCATTATTGACTGCCAGCCGGGTGGCTGTGGACGCGATGCCCGTATGCTGGTCAAACTGGCCGAGGCGGCTCAACTTTATATTACGGCTGTCACCGGCTACCATCTCCAGCGTTATTATCCCTCCGGCTACTGGCTCTGGTCGGCTTCTGAAGAAGAAGCCGCGGCTTATTTTATGGAAGAAATCGTCGGCGGCATGCGCGAGACGGATGGGGCAGTTCCGGCTACGGCCATCAAGGTGGGTTACGATGGCACGTTCAAAGAACAGAATCGGGTGCTGCTGGAAGCCGCCGCCGAAGCGGCCCGTCAAACCGGCGCGCCGCTGCTGTTCCACACCGAAGAGGGCCAGAATGTCGAGGCGCTGCCCCTCTTTTTTGAAGACCGGGGGGTGTCCAGCCGGCGGCTCTATTTTTGCCACATGGACAAACGCCCCGATTTAGGGCTGCACCGGGAATTAGCTCAGGCCGGGGTGCTGTTGGGCTATGATACCTTTATTCGCCCCGCCTATAAACCGGAGAAGGGGGTCTGGCCGCTGCTGACAGAGATGGTCCGGCAGGGCTGGGGGCGAAGTATTGCCATCGGTCTGGACATGGCTGCCAGTGCCAGGTGGCGGCACTATCAGGGCCAGCCGGGGCTGGCGGCGCTGCTTGACCAAATTATTCCCCGCCTGCGGGCCGAGAATATTGAGGACGCTATGATTGACCGGCTGATTGGGCCAAATGTGGCGGAACGCCTGGCGAAAGCGGGGATTGGAGATGAGAGATTGGAAAAGAATGGCGAATGAGCGAATGGTGAATGAGCGAATGGCGAATGATGGTTCTGATTCCCATTCGTCATTCGCAAATTGGCAATGCTGTGACGGTGCAACCTATTGCAATTCATCAAAAGGAGTCAGTAAATCGTGGAAAATCTTATCTGGTTTTTGGTTATTGGTTTAATCGCCGGTTGGTTGGCCGGACAGGTATTTCGGGGACGGGGCTTCGGCTTGATTGGCAACCTCATCATTGGGGTGATCGGCGCGCTCCTCGGCGGCTGGTTGTTTGGGATTCTGGGCTTGGCCGCTTATGGCTTTGTCGGCTCGTTAATTGTCGCCTTTGTTGGGGCCATTGTTTTACTGTTCCTGCTTAGTTTAGTAAGAAGATAAAGTGACTCTTTTGGAATTCAGGGGGTAGCGGCAAAGTGATGCGTGATGCGTGACACGTAATTAGGGTCATCACGCATCACGTATCAGGTCCAAACCCCACGAAATCCTGGAGACCCGATAAAGTAAGATTGAGACTCAGTAGATCCAATTTTCCGAGGACGCGAAGCGGGCACGCCCACGCGCCGAACGAAGCCGCACGTGGGCGTGCTGGCTTCTCAAATTTGGATCCACTGAGACTCTAAAGCTAAGGCAGGTTTGATCTCAGCCTCAGCCTTAAGATCAGCCTTAAGAGAGGAAATATGTCCTGGGAAACCACCATCAATTTACAACCTTATTTTTTTCGTGAAGCCGAAAAAAAATTGGCCGACTTTGCCGGCCTGACGGCCTCTACTTTTCTTTATGACAGCGGCGTTTGCGGGCTGCGGCTGGTCAATCAGGTAGGCCAAATTACGCTGCTGCCGTTTCAAGGGCAGCAAATCTGGCACGCCGAATTTTACGGACGAACCTTGACGATGAAATCTATGTTTGACCAGCCTAACCCCACTACGATTTACCTGAACACTTATGGCGGGTTTTTGGTGCATTGTGGGGCTACGGCCATGGGCGTCCCCACCGAGGCAGACAGCCATCCGCTGCACGGTGAACTGCCCAACGCCCCCTACCAGACTGCCCAACTGCTCATCGGTCAGGATGAGCGCGGCCCCTATTTGGGTTTGACGGGAATCTACCAGCATACCGTCGCCTTTAATCATAATTATATCGCCAGCCCGGTGGTCAAACTTTATGCCAATTCCAGCAAAATAGCCATCTCGCTGACGGTCAAAAACCTGAAACGCTCGCCAATGGAATTGATGTACCTGGCCCACGTCAATTTCCGCCCGGTAGATTATGGCCGGCTGGTTTACAGCGCCCCTTGTGACCCGGCCCACGTGCGTGTCCGCAGCAGTATTCCCGGCCATATCCATCCCCCGGCGGGGTACCGGGAATTTTTGCAGGAGTTGGAAGCTCAGCCGGAAAAACATAATGTTCTCAACCCCGACCTGGCCTTTGACCCGGAAGTGGTCTTTTTTGTGGACTATCTGGCCGACGAGGCCGGTTGGGCGCACAGTATGCAGCTTCACCCCGATGGGGCCGCCGATTTTATCAGCCATCGCCCGGCGGAACTGGATCACGGCGTCCGCTGGATCAGCCGTACCGCCGACCAGGATTGCCTGGGCATCATTCTGCCCGCCACCGCCGAGCCGGAAGGCTACACCGCCGAGAAAGCCAAAGGCAACCTCAAAGTGCTGCCGCCGGGCGGTGAGTTTCACTTCGATTTGGAAGCTGGGGCCTTGACGCCGGACGAAGCTAAAGTGATGGCAGAAAAAATCAACCAGATGGTCGCTTCTGTGGAAAGATAATCAGTATGGAAGCTGTCTCTTTTATTGGGATATGGCTCCCGGCAAGTTTACCAAAGTGATGATTGAGGTAGGCGGCAAATAAACTTCAGTTGGGCATCAGAAGTCAAGAATGTATAATCTACTCATCGAACTTTCTGGCAGAAAGATAGGGGTGAAACAATGTATCCAACGTTAAAGGCAACTGTGCGTGAGGGTCAAATTCAACTTCTGGAGGAAGCTAACTTGCCCGAAAATGCGACATTACTGGTAATTGTGCTGGATGATGTTAGTCCTGAAAATTTAACTTTGGGCGATCACTTGACTGTGGGGTTACAGGATATCATGTTAGGGCGTGTCACTGAGGTCAGCACAGTCGAAGAGTTAACTGAACATTTGGATGCTGTATTTAACGAACCTTGATGCGTTATCGCTTCGTTTTCACCGATTGGTTCAACCATAATTTAAAGACGCTACGTAAGCACAACCCTAATCTACGCGCCGACCTTGAGGTTTTTTTAGGGACATTTGAAGCTGAGGCTCATCCGATTATCCCTGGTACTGGAGGCGCCCGGAAGGCTCGGATGAAATCCAAAGGGAAAGGTAAACGCGGGGGCTATGGGGTAATCTACTATTGGGCGATCGAAGATACGGTTTGGCTCGTTACAATTTATGACAAAGTGAAAAAGGAAGATTTGTCAGCAGACGAGAAGATACGTGTTCAAAAACTTGTCCAAGCCATCAGAGATGAGCAATCAGAGGAGGGTGATTTGTGATTTATACAATCAAAGTAGTTATTTACTAGGGTGAAGAGTCCGGTTACATGGCTGAATGTATGGAGTTGCCAGTTGTTACCCAGGGTTCAACGTTGGATGAGGTAACTCAGAATTTACGTGAAGCCATCGTGTTACATCTCGAAGGAGAAAGATACAGGGACTTGCCGGGCTATTCTGCGACAGGCCGGCAGGTATGTTTCAATCGAGGAACTTTCTCCTCATTTTTATACTTAACCCCACTCAGCCTCAAACCTTTTGCGCCAATTCATCCTTAAGGAGTATATTATGACAAATGTTCAAAATTTAAAAATGACTGCTCCCACCAACCGGCTCGTCGGTGATATGCCTAAAGTCGGCATCCGCCCGACCATTGACGGCCGGCTGGGCGGCGTCCGTGAATCGTTGGAGGAGCAGACGATGGCCATGGCCAGAGGCGTCGCTCGGCTCATCAGCGAGAATCTGCGCCACCCAAACGGCCTGCCGGTCGAGTGTGTTATCGCCGACAGCACCATTGGCCGGGTGGCAGAGGCGGCTCGCTGCGCCGAAAAGTTCAAGAAAGAGGGCGTTGGCCTCTCGATTACCGTCACCCCCTGCTGGTGTTACGGCGCAGAAACGATGGACACCGACCCGCTCATTCCCAAAGCCGTCTGGGGCTTCAACGGCACCGAGCGGCCCGGCGCGGTCTATCTGGCGGCAGTGCTGGCCGGTCACAGTCAGAAAGGACTGCCGGCTTTCAGCATCTACGGGCATGAGGTGCAGGATGCGGGCGACACTTCCATTCCGGCCGATGTGGCCGAGCGACTATTGCAATTTACTCGCGCCGGGCTGGCCGTAGCGACCATGCGCGGCAAGTCGTACCTGGGCATGGGCGGCACTTCGATGGGCATTGCCGGCTCGATTGTTGACCCGGCTTTTTTGGAAAGCTATTTGGGTATGCGCTCCGAAAGCGTGGATATGAGCGAGTTTACCCGCCGTATTGAAGAAGGTATCTACGACCCCGAAGAATTTCAGCGGGCGCTGGCCTGGGTCAAAGCCAATTGCCAGGAGGGCAAAGATTATAACCCGCCCGATAAACAGCACAGCCGCCAGCAAAAGGATAAATCGTGGGAAACCTCGGTCAAAATGGCGCTGATTGCCCGCGATTTGATGATTGGCAATCCGCGCCTGGCTGAACTGGGTTTTGGCGAAGAGGCGCTGGGCCACAATGCCATCGCCAGCGGCTTTCAAGGGCAGCGCCAGTGGACCGACCATTTCCCCAACGGCGACTTTATGGAAGCCATTCTCTGCTCCTCCTTTGATTGGAACGGCATTCGCCAGCCCTTCATTGTGGCTACCGAAAACGACCACCTCAACGGCATCTCCATGCTCCTGGGCCATCTGCTTACGGGTACTGCCCAAATTTTTGCCGATGTGCGAACCTACTGGAGCGCCGAGTCGGTCAAACGAGTCACCGGCTACACCTTAACCGGCCGGGCGGAGGGCGGAATTCTCCACCTGATTAATTCCGGCCCGGCGGCATTAGATGGGGCCGGCCAACAGTCAAAAGACGGCCAGCCGGTGATGAAACCGTTTTGGGAGATTACGCCGGAGGAGGCGGCCGCCTGTTTGAAGGCCACCACCTGGCACACCTCGATGGTGGAATACTTCCGGGGCGGTGGTTGGTCTACCCGCTTTCTGACTCGGGGTGACATGCCGGTGACGATGTGCCGCATCAATCTGATCAAGGGTCTCGGTCCGGCGCTGCAAATTGCCGAAGGTTACACGGTTGACCTGCCCCGCGAGGTTCACGAAGTGCTGGACGAGCGCACCAATCCCACCTGGCCGACCACCTGGTTTACGCCTACGCTGACCGGCAGCGGCCCCTTCCGCGATGTTTATACGGTGATGAACAACTGGGGCGCGAACCACGGCTCCATCAGCTACGGTCACATCGGGTCTGACCTGATTACCCTGGCCTCGATGCTGCGCATCCCGGTTTATATGCACAACGTGCCGGAAGAGCGCATTTTCAGACCAAGCACCTGGGCCGCTTTTGGCACACGAGATTTGGAAGGGGCCGATTTTCGGGCCTGCGCCAATTTTGGGCCGTTGTATGGTAGTAGACAGTAGACGGCACCCCTTCGGGTGCGCCGAAGGGCGTAGACAGTAAACAGGGGGAAGTTTCCCTTGACTGCTGTCCATGTTTACCCGGTTTGATTATTTTGATTGTCTCCTGCTCAACTCAAGGGGGGATGGAGACTCTTTCCCCGTCTACCGTCTACTGTTTACCGTCTACCTGAAAGGATACTATTATGACCAAAACTGCTAATTTTATTGCCTTTGACCTGGGAGCGGAAAGTGGCCGGGCGATATTGGGGCGCTTCGATGGAGAT
Source organism: Anaerolineales bacterium (assembly GCA_015075405.1). Lineage (GTDB taxonomy): Bacteria > Chloroflexota > Anaerolineae > 4572-78 > J111 > DSQQ01. Next base: position 693,033 of record JABTUK010000004.1, on the reverse strand, counting down.
AAATTGTCGCTGGAGGCAGTTCATCGCTTTCCCAACGGCCCGGTGCGCTTGCCAACCGGCATGTACTGGAATGTGCTGAGTCTCTATACCGAAATAAAGCACGGCTTAGCCAGGGCCTATGCCGACAGTGGCAGCCAGGTGACTTCATTGGGCCTGGATACCTGGGGCGTTGACTTTGCCTTGCTCGACCGGGCCGGCCATCTGATAGGCAATCCGCACCACTACCGCGACAGCCGCAACGATGGGATGGTAGAGAAAGCGTTTGAAATCGTTCCGCGTGAGGAGATTTTTGAGCAGACCGGCATCCAGTTTCTACAGCTCAATTCATTGTACCAACTGCTGTCCATGTCGCTGCATAAATCGCCCAAACTCGAAGTCGCCTCCAGTTTGCTGATGATGCCCGACCTGTTCAACTACTGGCTGACCGGCCGGCGGGCCTGTGAATACACCGACGCCACCACCAGCCAATGCTTTGACCCCCGCCGGGGGACCTGGGCTTACCCGCTGCTGGAAAAGCTGGGGCTGCCCACCCACATCTTCCCGGCCATTGTCCAGCCCGGCACTGAGTTGGGCCATTTGCTGCCCGGCGTGGCCGACGAAGTCGGGGTCAGCCGGACCATTTCCGTCATCGCCCCTGGTTCACACGATACAGCCAGCGCGGTGGCGGCAGTGCCGGTGGCCGAGGAGGCTGAAAACAGTTTTGCCTACATCAGTTCCGGCACGTGGTCGCTGGTGGGGGTGGAGACCACCAGCCCGGTCATTACCCCGCAGAGTTTGGCCTACAACTTTACCAATGAAGGCGGAGTGGAAAACACTATTCGTCTGTTGAAAAATGTGATGGGCTTGTGGCTGGTGCAAGAGTGCCGCCGCACCTGGGCGCAGCAGGGCCAGGAACACTCCTATGCCGAGCTGGCCGAACTGGCCGCCCAGGCTGCGCCTTTTGCCGCCCTGGTGGAACCCGACGACGCCTCATTCTTTGCGCCGGGCGATATGCCGGCCCGCATCCGCGACTTTTGCCTCCGCACCGGCCAAACCCCGCCCGACAGCAAAGGCGGCTTTATCCGCTGCGCCCTGGAAAGCCTGGCCTTTAAATATCGCTGGGTCATCGAAAAAACCGAGGAATTGACCGGTCGGCCGGTCACAACCGTGCATATTGTCGGTGGGGGGTCGCAAAACCGCCTGCTCAACCAGTTTGCGGCCAACGCCACCGGGCAGCCGGTAGTGGCTGGCCCGGTTGAAGCGACCGCTGCCGGCAACGTTTTGATGCAACTGCTGGCCGCCGGGCAGATTAGCTCGCTGCGCGAGGGCCGGGCGCTGGTGCGCAAATCCTTCCCGGTCGAAATCTACCAGCCGGAAGAGACTCAGGCCTGGAGTGAGGCGTACCAACGATTTTTGCCGTTTATGTCATAACTGTGAGCTTTTGCTGAAATAAAAACGAGGAGGTTAAAGTATACTTTAACCTCCTCGTTTTTCATTGCTGCTTTTATAAGTTACTCTCACGTTTCAAAAACTGAATCAGCCCCCGTTTGCCATTGACCCGCCAGGCGGCATCTTCCTGGTCAAGCTGCTCGGCCTGGCCGGGCTGCAACCCCACCACCGGGTCTGATTTCATGGTGCGCAGGCAGACAAACGGCGCGGGAAAATAAGGCACGGCGTCGGCCAGGGGTACGGTCGTCGGCCAGCGGCTGTCGCCCAGCAGGCGGCGGTAGTTGGCGTCGCCTTTGAGAATGACCAGACTGGTTTGGGCTAGTTCGGCCTGCAAATGTGGCGGAATTTCCCAGAAAAAATGGCTGCTGTTCCAAAACAGGTCGGACTGTATCCGCCAGCGCTGCTGTTCTGCAAACCTTTCCAGCCGCTCGGCCAGCGCCGAAAATTCGGGGACGTCGCGTGATTTCAGCGCGGCCAGAGTCAGCTCGATGTCGGCCGGGATAGCATCCGAGACAAAGGTGGGGTGGGCCTTGACGTGCATGGTGATGCACTCAGCCCACCCAAACCTGAGCAGAAAATCCACCAGCACTAAATCCAGCAGCAGTTCGGTGCCGGCGTTGTCACAGATAAAGTCAATCCGACCGTCGAACTTGGGCAGAGGCGCAAGGGGGCGGGGGGGCAGGGGAGATTGAACTGCTCCCCCCTGCTCCCCTGCTCCCCTGCTCCCCTGCAAGTATTCCAGCACCGCCTCGGTATCGTCCACCAGCAAATTGGCCTGCTCGCTGGTGACGACAATTTTGCCTCCGGCTAATTCGGCCACTTTGGTGTAACTCAAATCAGCCCGGTTGCCCCACAGACAATGGTGCAGCAGCGCCGCCAAACTCTCGGCAGAGCCATCGGGCGCGTGGCTGAGAGCCGCGGCTGCTACTGCCCAGGTGGTTGCGCTCTCCAACTCGACCTGCTTGCGCGGCAGAAATGGATCAACGCCAATCCACTTTTTTGCCTCGGAGTTGTTCCCTGAAGATAGACCGGGGACCGAAGACGGGGAACCGGAGATGCTCTCTCGCCCTTGCTCCTCAGTCTCGCCTCCTCGCCTCTTCGCCTCCTTGTCTCCTCCAAAATACCCTGTCGCTTCCAACAGCCGCCGGTAAATAAAAGCTTCGGCAAAATACCAGGGCACATCCAGCCAGGTTCGGCCCTGGTAGGACTGCCAGGCTTCGGACCAATCGGGACCGTCGGGGGCGGTTGTTTCCAGGGGACGAACAGGTTGGTTTTGGGTCAATTCGTCATACAGGCTTTGCAGCGCTGCCACAATGCTGGCGGGATATTGCCCGGCGTGGTCGGTGAGAACATTTTGCAGGATGGCCGGAAAACGAGTGGTCATCGTAAAGTGAGCAAATGAGCCGGGTTCGCCGGTCATCAGTGGGGGTGGGGGATTGGCGGGATCGAACTTCGTATAATCAATCATAACTATCCAAAATTAAGAATTTAGAGTTAGTGCCTGCCAGAGAACCGGCAGAACCTGTCCGGCAGGGCCATTGAAGACATAAGTTGCCTGAGCGGTGAGGGAGGTCTCATCCGGGTTAATCTCGACGACGACAGCGCCGTGACGGAGGGCTAGATAGGGCAGAGAGGCCGCGGGCTGAACCAGACCGGAGGTACCTATAGACAGAAAAACATCACACATTTGGGCCGCCGTCGAAGCGGCAACCAGAGCAGCAGCCGGCAAATTTTCGCCAAACCAGACCACATCAGGCCGGAGGTAGCCGCCGCAGTAAGGGCATGCAGGTGGAACATCATCAGTCGGCGGCCAGGCTTCGACAATAACCTCTTCTTCAAAACATTTGGTCCGATTGATGTTGCCGTGCAGTTCAATCACGTTCTGGCTGCCGGCTCGTTGGTGTAAACCATCTACATTTTGGGTAATCAGGGTAAAACGGCCATTGCGGGCAGTAAAATAAGCTTCAAGCTGGGCTAAGGCTAAATGGCCGGGGTTTGGTTCGGCCTTGGCCACCAATTCGCGCCGCCAGGCGTACCACTCCCAGACCAGACGCGGGTTGCGCCGAAAAGCCTGCGGCGTTGCCAATTCCTCTGGACTGTATCTGGCCCACAGGCCGGTTTGAGCATCGCGGAAAGTGGGTACGCCGCTTTCCGCGGAGATACCGGCTCCGGTCAAGATAGCAATATGTCCGGCTTGACGCAACTCCTGAATTAACTGAGTTGGAAAGGGATGATCGTTCATAAGCAAATTGTGATGAGCTGATTATTGTGCAGATAGGGACGGGCTGGCCGGGACAAGTTGCTGTTCGATGAGCCACCGGGCGATGAGTTCACCCACCAACTGATTGCCGGGCCGGTTCCAATGGGAGTCCACATCGCCATACAAAACCCCACCGCCGCTTTTAAGGTGCGCTAAAAAAAGAGGTTGAAGATCCAGGACTAAAATATCTCTGGCGGCCATCAACTCCATCAACTTTTGGTTTGGCAGGCGAGGGTTTGCTCCCTTTAGCTCTGGATAATGGGCCTCGATTTCCAGGCGGCTGGTTTGGTCAAGTTCGTAGTAAAGCGCTTCTTTGAGGGGCACAATCACCAGAGCTGTTTTTGCGCCTGCTTGCCTGGCTTCACCAGCCAGCTCGGCATAAACCCCATCAGTTACTTGATAGGCATAAGCCAAAGTTGGGTCAGGACGATCAAGCCAGGGTGAAAAATTAAAAGCGTATTTGACTCGGGGTTGGTATTTCATGAGCAGGGGTTCCAGATGCTGGTATAGCCGCGAGTTGAAATAGACACGGTTTAACAGGCTGGCTACCGCTTTTTTGGGGGCAAAACAACTGGCCTGGGTTGGCGCGAGACCGGGGGCCGAGAACCAGGGTTCGGGGTCAAACTGGCCGTTACAGATGGCAAAATAGGGCGAGTAGCAATTTGTTCCCTCAAAGGTCATCCGATGATCGGGCAAAAGGTCCATCAAATCGTTGGCCGGATACCAAAACCCCAGCACCAGGTCGGGTTGGTAAAACTGCCCTTCGCTGCGGAAATAGATCAACTCCTGGGCTGGCGCCCAGGCGCTGGCGCCGGCGCTAATGACCTCATAGCGAACCCCGGCGGGCGCACGGGCGTTCAAAGTTGCTTCCAGAATACTGGCGCTCGTCTCTCTTTCTTCAACCTGACGCGCTTCAACAAAAGAGTCGCCGATAACTAAAATTCTAAAAACTCCCTTTTCTTTGCTTAAGGCATGCTCTCCATCATGCATCCCCGCCGAATTTCTGACGAATTTATGCACATAGCCTTCGGTATTGATGGGGGTTGACGTTTGACTTTTGCCCCGCCAGCCAAGCAGCCGGTCGCAGGTCCACAGGTCGCCGTTATCGTTGGTATAGGGGCGACCCAGGAAATACCGCACCCCCAACTCGGCGGCGATCAAGCCCACAAGGAGACCCAACCCCACCAAGCCGAGTCTAAGACCGAGCGCCTTCAAACGCCGAAGCCCTGAGGAGGCATTTTTTTGGTTTGTAGGTACGCCAGTTGGGTTGGGGTTAGAAGGTATTTGCATTTTTAGGATGCCCGTTCCGCAGCAAGGCCAGGACTTCATGGGCCGATCTGAACGCAATCTGCTCCGGCAAAGCATCGAGATCAAACCACTGCAAGCCGTTGGCATCACTGCCGGCGCGGGCTTCGCCGCCGATGACGGTCGCCGTATAGAAAAGGTTGAGCGTCGGGTCGCCGGTGGTGGTATAGACATCCATAAAGATGCCCAGCAGCCGGTCCAATTGAATATGCAGGCCGGTCTCTTCGAGGATTTCCCGTACAGCGCCGGCTTCGGGATGCTCGCCCGCTTCCAGGAAGCCGCCGGGGATATCCCAATACCCTTTGAACGGCTCCTCGGCCCGTTTGACCAGGAGCAACTTTCGCCCATCCAAAATGAGCGCGCCGGCACAGGGTTTGGAATTTTGATAAAATACAAAACCACAACCAGAGCAGACCAGCCGCTCGTACTGGTCAATGATTTGAAGGGTGAGTTGGTTAGCGCACTTGGGGCAAAAAGAGTATCTCATGGGGCGTGACTCTGCCATAGTTGCCGCAATTGCGCAAATATCTGGGAGGGGAGATTGGAGATTGGAGATTGCTAATCCCCAATCTCTAAAAATAACACAACTACTCAGGCATGTCATTTCGACCGAAGGGAGAAATCTCTAATGCCTGTGCAGCACTGTAGGGATTTCTCGGCCTACGGCCTCGAAATGACATGAAGGTTGAGCAGCTACCCTTTGAGTAGTCCAGTCTGGGCATTAAACTCTTCAATCAGGGCGTCAATTTGCTCGGCGTGACCAGGAATATCAGACCAATAGGTGGGGTCATACCATTGGGCCTGAATTTCCTCGTAGGTTTTGCCCTGCTGCTCAACCCAGGTGTAATACTTCAGGTTGTGGATACGCTTGCGCTCGTAGTAGGTTAGCTCTTGCACGTAATCAATGGTCACGCCCATCAAATATTGGTGATAAGCGGCGGCGGCGTCCAATTCGCTAAAATCGCCCCGTTCCTGGGTTAGCTCTTGCAGCCGGCTGCCGTACATCTCCATCGAGTCGGTCAAAACGGTCAAAACCACGTCGTTTTCGCCCAGCTCATAATACTTGGCAAACTTGATGGCCGATAGCAAATTACCTACGCCGGAGATACCCAGCCAAGGCAGCCGGGCAATAAGTTCTTCGGACACGCCGCGCCCGGCCAGATACTTTTTGCCGGCCGATTCATTGAATAGACGAATCAGGCTGACCGTAGCTTCGTCGTCAATGGCGACCACCATATCGGTGTTTTTGACGTTGTGAATCCAGGGCACGTGCTTATCGCCAATGCCCTCGATGCGGTGCGCCCCAAAACCGTTGTTGAGCAGGGTGGGGCATTGCAGGGCCTCGCTGGCCACAATTTTGCTGGTGGGGAAATGCTTTTTCAGCCGGTCGCCGGTGGCAATCGTCCCCGCTGAACCGGTGGCCGAAATGAAGCCGCGATAGTTGTCTTTTGGCCCCATCTGCTGTTCCAGCACTTCGAGCATGGCCGCGCCGGTCACTTCATAATGCCACAGATAATTGCCAAACTCCTCAAACTGGTTGAAAATCATCAAATCCTGGCCCGAATTTCGCAGTTCCCAGCATTTATCAAAAATCTCTTTGACGTTGCTCTCGCTGCCCGGCGTTTTGATAATCTCCCCGGCCACCGAGGCCAGCCAGTTGAATCGTTCCTGGCTCATACCTTCGGGCAAAATGGCGATAGACTGGCAGGCCAACAAGGCCGAGTCATAGGCTCCGCCCCGGCAGTAGTTGCCGGTTGACGGCCAGACCGCCTTCTGGGTGGTCGGGTCGAACTGGCCGGTGACCAGGCGCGGAACCAGGCAGCCAAAGGCCGCCCCTACTTTGTGCGCCCCGGTGGGAAACCATTTGCCGACCGGGGCCAGAATCCGGGCTTCGACGCCGGTCAAGGCTTTGGGAAACTCGACAAAGTTGACCCCGCCAAAGCCGCCGCCGCTGGGCGTTGGCTCGTTGTGCCAGGTGATGCGGAACAGGTTGAGCGGGTTGAGGTCCCACAGGCCCACATTTTTGAGTTTGGCGGCAATGGCCGCGGGAATCAGCTTGGGCTTCTGCTGTTGTTTGAGGGTCGGGATAATAATATTGCGCTCTTTGGCTCGCTGTACCGCTCTGGCGAGACGGTCGGAGTTGATGGTTAAATCAATCATGGTTTTGCCTTTCTAATTGTGAATGGTGAATTGTGAATGGTTAATGAGGTAGATACATGGATGGGTTCACAATTCTTCTTCGATAACTCGCTTGAGGTCATCAAGGGTGGGGACAACGCGGTGGGGCCGCGTGCCCACCAAATCAACGGCTTTCATGGCGCTGGCGACATCTTTGAGACCGCTGCCGGTGTTGATGACGACAATGCGCTCCTCCGGGCTGACCAATCCCTGGCTGATGGCCTTAAGCAGTCCGGCGTAGGCGGCTGCCCCGGCCGGTTCGGCAAAGACGCCGCAGCCGCGGGCCAGGGCCGGAATGGCGGCCAGGATTTCCTCGTCGCTGACGGTCAAATAAGCGCCGCCGGTTTCTTTCACCGCTGCCATCGCCTTGAGGCGGTCGCGAGGCAGGCCGGCGCTGATGCTATCAGCGATGGTTTGGGCAGTGATGGGCGGCTTGGTCAACACATCTTCGCCATTCTGCCAGGCCTGATACAAATAGGCGCTGCCTTCGGCCTGGATGCCCATGAGTTTGGGCATGCGGTCAATCCAGCCCAAGGCCAGCAAATCTTTCAAGCCTTTGTGGACCCCGCCGATGATGCAGCCGTCGCCCACGCTGACAAAAATTCGGTCGGGCGCTTGCCAGCCCAGTTGCTCACAGATTTCAAAGCTGACCGTCTTTTTGCCCTCGCTCATGTAGGGGTTGTAGCCGGTATTGCGATTGTACCAGCCGTAGGTCTGGGCGGCTTGCATGCACAATTCAAAGGCGTCGTCATACGTGCCTTTGACCAGCATCACTGTTGAGCCAAAGGTGAGCAGTTGGGCAATTTTGGCCTGGGGCGCGGTTTCCGGCACAAAGATAACATTGGGCTGCTTGACGCTGGCGCACAGACCGCTCAACGCCGCCGCCGCGTTGCCGGTGCTGGCCGTGGTGACTACTTTGGCTCCTTTCTCCTGGGCCTTGACCACAGCAATGGCGCTGGCCCGGTCTTTGAAGGAGGCCGTCGGCAGACGGCCATCATCTTTGACCCACAGGTGGCGCAGACCCAACTCGGCAGCCAGCCGCTCGGCGTAGTACAGCGGCGTCCAGCCGACGGTGAGCGGCGGTACCGGAGCATCTGGTTCGATGGGCAGCAGCGGCTTATAACGCCAGATGGTGAAATCGGTGGAGCGGCGCAGCTCATCCCGGTTGAGCCGTTGCCCGATGGGCTCATAGTCATACTGGACATCTACAATGCCTTCGTTGCCGTGGTCGGGGCAAACATAATCAATTTCATCCGGGCGATAGGTTTTGCCGCAGATAAGACATTTAAGGTGGAGAATGTGATCCATAGATTTACAATTTCAGATTTACGATTTCAGATTTACGATTTTTGCCCTAAGGGTTTAATCGTAAATCGCTAATCGTAAATCGTAAATTATTTTGTGATGTGTGTGCCGGTTTCCCCGGCCAGCGCCCGTTCCAGATTTTCGGGATTGGTGATGATAGCTTCTTTGCCGCCCCGTTCCAAAAAGTTGACCACGGCCTGAATTTTGGGGGCCATGCTGCCTTTGGCAAAGTGTCCGCCTTCGGCCAAGTAGGTTTTAGCCTGGGCCAGGGTTAGCTGGTCGAGCCACTGCTGGTCGGGCTTGCCAAAGTTGAGGGCCACCTTCTCCACTGCCGTGCTGATGATGAACAAATCGGCGTTGATGCTGCTGGCCAGCAGCGATGAGGCGTAATCTTTATCAATCACCGCCGCAATCCCTTTTAAGTTGCCGGCTTCATCGGCCACCACCGGGATACCTCCGCCGCCGACGGCAATGACAATCACCCCGGCAGCAATCAACTGTTTAATGACGGCCTCTTCGACAATCCGCATGGGCAGCGGTGAGGCCACCACCCGCCGCCAGCCGCGCCCGGCATCCTCGACTACACTCCAGCCCTCCTGACGGCGGCGCTCGGCCTGGGCGCTGTCCATGAACGAGCCGATGGGTTTAGTGGGGTTTTGAAAGGCCGGGTCATCGCGGCTCACCTCGACCTGAGTCACGATGGTGGCGACTTGCTTTTGGATGCCTAACTCACGAAAGTAGTTGTAGAGATTTTGCTGCAAGGCGTAGCCAATGGCCCCCTGGCTATCGGCCCCGCAGACATCTAGCGGGATTTCGTGCAGTTCGTGGGCGGCCAGTTCAGACCGGCGCAGAATAAAGCCGACCTGTGGCCCGTTGCCATGCCCAATCACCACATTCCAGCCATTTTTGATCATCGCGGCAATATGGGCGCAGGTTTCTTTGGCCGCCTGATATTGATCTGCAACGGTTTGGTGCTGCTTATCTTTGATGAGTGAATTGCCGCCGATTGCAATTACAGCTACTTTGCTGCTCATAAAATCCTCCGTAGTAGGTAGTAGGTAGTAGGTAGTAGGTCGTAGGGGGTAGGGGGTAGGGGGTAGGGGTAAGAAATAATCCCTTACTGCCTACTACTTACTACCTATTCCATTTAGCTCATCGTCAGGGCCATGACCGCTTTTTGTACATGCAGGCGATTTTCGGCTTCATCGTAGACCACCGATTGCGGGCCGTCAATCACCCCGTCGGTCACTTCGATGTTGCGGTCGGCGGGCAGGCAGTGCATGTAGATGGCGTCGGGCTTGGCCAGAGCCATGCGCCGCTCGTCGGTGATCCAACTGGAATACTTTTTGCCAATCTGGACGCTCTCTTGCACATCTTCGGTGGTCATCCAGCAGCCCCAGCTTTTGGGGTAGAGGATGTCGGCGTCTTTGAAGCCGGCGTCCATGTCGTCCATCACTTCAAAACTGCCGTTGTGTTTGCGGGCATTGTCTTTGGCCTGCTGCACAATATCTGGCATCAGTTTGAACTCCGGTGGATGAACCAGGCGGACATTCATACCGTAGCGGGTCATCAGCAGAATCAAGCTTTGGGGCACGCTGAGTGGTTTTTGGTAGCTGCTGGCATAAGCATAGCTCACGGCGATGGTTTTGCCGCGCGGGTCGCCCTTTTTCTCGATGATGGTCAGCAGGTCGGCCAAAATCTGGAAGGGGTGATAAACGTCGCACTGCATGTTCAGCACCGGGACGCGGCTGGCCTCAGCCACCTCGCGGATGTATTTGTTGCCAAAGCCCCAATCGCATTGGCGGATGGCAATGCCGTCGAAGTAGCGGCCGTAAATTTCGCCGATTTCTTTGGCCGTGTCGCCGTGGCTAATCTGGGTGGTGTCGCTGTCAATAAACGCGCCGTGGCCGCCGAGTTGGGCAATGCCCGCCTCGAAGCTGGCGCGGGTGCGGGTGCTGGTAAAGAAAAAGAGCATGGCCAGGGCTTTGTCGCGCAGATAAGCGTGGTCGCGGCCAACCGCGCGGGCCCGTTTCAGGTCCAGCGCCAGATCAATAACGGTATCAATTTCGTCGCGAGTCCATTCCTGGGTCGTGATCATGTCTCGACCGCGTAAGTTAGTTTGCATGGTTGTGTCTCCTTTTTAATGAGAGGCTAAGGCTGAGGCTAAGGCTAAGAATACACTTAGCCTCAGCCTTGACCTTAGCCTTTTTCCAACGTTTTGATAAGAGAATTGAGATCGTTGATGATCTTTCGGCATTGCTGAATGAGTTGGTTCTTTATGGCTTCATCCGTATATGATAAAGCCTGAGCTACAAGAATTTGGCTCATCAGTTCATAAGCGCTACCTCTTGAAACTTTGTAGAACCGGGTTTTATCCTTGGCTTCGAAACGTCCAAAACCTTCGGCAATATTGTGAACAATGGAGTTGGCCGACCGCCTGGTATCTGAAGTTAAACCGAAGCGTTCATCTGCCGGATAACTTTTGGTAACTTTATAAACATCCAGCAGCAGATTAAACGCTGCTTTCCAAACCGGCATTTCGGTAAAATCTTCGTAGGCCATTGTGTACTCCGTAAGAGGCTAAGGCTGAGTCTAAGGCTAAGAAAAGCAGCCCTCACTCTCAGCCTTAGCCTTAGCCTCAGCCTTCTTTAGCCTTGCTTTAGCATGGCCGGCAGCAGGGCATAGAACTCCGTCGCTTTGACCACATCTTCCAGCGAGACACTGTCTTCGGTGGTGTGGGCGGTCACTTCGTCGCCGGGGCCAAAGCCGATGGAGGGAATTTCCGCTTTGCCGGCCCAGTAGATGCCGTTGGTGCTGAAGTTCCACTTGCCGCTGGGCGCGTCGGGCAGGCCGATAGCCTGGCGGGTTTTCTGCCCGGCCACCACCAGGGGATGGTTTTCTTCAAAGGCCCAGGCCGGGAAGTATTTGTCTACCGGGAAAACAAAGCCGGTGTAGCTGGGTTCATCGTAGAACAGTTCTTCCAGCTTGATTTTGTCTTTCTGGTCAGCCGGAATGAGCGCTTCCAACTGGGCTTTGACAGCCTCTTTGCTCTCGCCAAAGGTCATACGCCGGTCAATAAAGATGGTACATTCGTCGGGCACGGCGTTAATGGAGGGGGTACTGACCTTCATATCACTGACCGTAATTTTGCCGTGTCCCAGAAATTCGTGGTCGCCCAATTCGGGTTCCAATTTGCTGATGGCTTCGATGATGGGCAGCATCTTGTAGATGGCGTTGTCGCCCAGGTGATTGGAGGCGGCGTGGGCGCTTTTACCTTTGGCCGTGATTTTCATCTCCAGCCGCCCTTTGTGGCCGCGATAGACCTGCATTTTGGTCGGCTCGCCGATGACCACAAAATCGGGCCGCACTTTGGGGTCGGCCTCGGCAAAGCTGTGGGGGGCAATGCCGTCGCACCATTCTTCCATGTTGCCAAAGTAGTAGAGGGTGTACTCGTCGGGCGAGAACAGGCCCAAATCACGGGCCAGGGCAATGCCGTAGATCATGCCCGGCGTCGAGCCTTTTTCGTCACAAGCGCCGCGAGCGTAGAAAATCCCGTCCTCGATTTTGCCTTTGAAGGGGTCCCACTGCCAGGCAGCCGGGTCGCCGACGCCGACGGTATCAATGTGGCTGTCATAGACAATCACGGTCGGGCCGTGTCCAACCCGGCCAAAGATGTTGCCCATCTTGTCGAAACGGACTTCGTCGAAGCCGAGTTTGCGCATCTCCTCGGCCACGCGCTCGCCGACCGGGCCAATCTGGCTGTCCATGCTGGGGATGGCGCAAATATCGCGCAAAAACTGGATAATCGTTTCGCGCCGCTGTTCGACCTCCTGGTGTAATTTTTGGGTTAGTTGTGAGTCAGTCATAAAAACACTCCTTTTAAAAATGATATGAGGCGTTAAGAAGTGTCAGGTGTCACGTTTACTTGACACCTGATACCTGGCACTTGGCACGCCCTACGTTTCCCGCCGGATTAAACGCAGGCGAAGTAAATCGTCTCTGAAGTAAGAGTAGGCTTTGAGGATGGGTAGGTTATCCTGGTTGTAGCCGATTTCATCAAAGCAGAGCAGAGCTTTGTGTGGCTGGATATGCAAAATTTCGGCCAGTTCGGCTGGGGCGTTCAAGGGCACAATTTCGCTCAGGTAGTAGGCCAGGTGCTGCTGGCAAAACTGGGGCAGAAATTGGTACATGGGCAGATTGAAATCGGCGCGGGTGTAGGGAGAGGTGATAAGTTCGACCGGCAGGTGGTTGATGGTCAAAATAACCGGCTGCTCGTCGGCCAGAAAAAGTTTCTGGATGGTTACTACCGGCGCGTCCGCGGGCAGGTTGAGGTCTTGAGCAATGGAGGCGGGGGCCGGCTGCTGCTCGATGCTGATGATGCGGGTGGATGGGCTGTAGCCGTGCGCTTCGAGCATGGCCTCGTAGGCCCAAATTTCCTCCAGCCGGGTTTTGAGCTGCAAGCCGGCTTCGTTGACAAAGGTCCCTGCGCCCTGCTTGCGATAGATAACCCCTTCCAGTTCCAGCCGGCTGAGGGCATCCCGGATGGTGGTGCGGCTCACCCCCAACTCGTTGGCCAGGTCGGTTTCCGAAGGAATTCGGCCAGCCTCAAACCCTTCGTTGAGAATGCGTTGTTTGATATAAGATTTGGCCTGTTCGGTCAGGGAAGGGCTGCGTTTTAACATCGTAAAAGGTAATATTGTATGGTTGTATGACAACTTTATCTTACGACGAAAAAAGATTTTTGTCAATACTTTAGGTTTAATATTTTTGGCGATATGACCAAAAAGCAGTCATCCCTAAAACTACCATCGCGCCCACTGCCAACCCCAGGCCTGCTCGAAATGACCAGGGTCGGTATTCAAACCGGATGGTATGCGACCCGGCAGGAGCAAAAACAGCCCGTCCCAGGTAGTCGGCCCGAAAGATTGGCGCAGGTTGACCGTCAACAGTGGCGACCCAGCCGGGGTAGAAGGTGTCCAGCAAAACTACATAGCCAGCGGCGGCCAGATTTGCTTCAATCTCAACCACTTGAGAGTTTTCCCGGATAATTTTGGCCGTGCTTGCGGCTGTCGAGGAGGGTTTCTCTGGCAATGGAAAAGGGGTTTCGGCTTCGAGGATAACCGTGTGGCGCGGGTCAACTTTGCGGAGTTTAAAGTGCGCCAGCGCCTCCTCCGGACTGGCTGCCCCTAGCGCCTGGTGTACGACAAAAGCCCGCGGCAGCCAATTTTCATTTTCGTAGACAACCGAGTCGGCATCGCGGTGGACCAGGGGATAGGTGGCGGCCACATCTGCGCCCATCTGCCCGCGGGTGAGCAGATAACGGACGCCCAGGATTTGCAGCGCCTGCACCGGGTCGGCCTCGTCCAGAAAGGTTTCATAACGGGCCAGCTTTAAGGGTGAACTGTAACCGCTGGCGCTGTACACCCGATAGGCCGAGGGGAAATATTGGCCCAGGCTGTGGACGGCGGCATCCTCGCTGCTGACGCCCAAGGGGAAGACTCTGGCCTGGCCGACCCGCTCCAGCACATACTTGGCCCCGCCCGACAACTCCTGCCAGCGCTCCTCCGGCCTGACCGGATTGATGGCCGTTCCGCCCGTAAGCAACAAATCGAGGGTGACTGCCAGGAGGGTCAGCCGGGCGAAAACCGGGCCGGTTATGTGTTGGGTCGCATAGAGGCCACCTAAAAGCGCGGCCACCCCCAGGTTGGCTAACAACAAAAAGGCAGGGGTGTTCAAGCCAAAAGCCCAGCGCAGCAGCAGGCGCTGCTGATAGATGGGGTCGGGGACAAAGCTTTTGCTAAACAGCGCGGCGGCGAGTTTACGATAAGGCTCGCTCAACAACTCACTCCAGGCTAATAAATCGTTTCTAAAAAACCAGCCCAAAATCAGGCCCGCTGCGAACAGTAACCCAACCCCCACGAATATTGTCAACGTCCGCCGTGATAGCCCTTTTTCCAGCAGCGCGTCCAGGCCCAGACCGGCCAGCACCGCCAGGGCCAGGTTGACCGCCATCAGCCAGCGGGCCGGGATACGAAAAATATCAAAACCAGGCAGGTATTGAATGATGTATTCATAAAGCGGCGTATTTCCCCCAAGGGCCAGCAGGGCTGCGCCTGCCAGCAGTCCCACAAAAAAGCGGTGATCGCGCCGGGAGTGGTTTAGCAAGCCCTTTGTTGCCAGCAGCAACGGCAGAAAACCGGCGTAAATAAAAACCTCTTGAAAGGGGTCGCCCCCTTTGAAGCCAACCACATTGTTGCCAAACGCGCCGGGCAAAAGCAGATTGAGCCACATGAGCGGAGGCAGCGAGTTTTCCACCAGGAGGTCTAACCCCTGGTTCTGCGAGCGCAGGGTAAATTGCAGCATTTCGGCGGAGGGCAGCAGTTGCGGGGCCGCCAGAAGCAGGCCGCAGACGATGCTGGCGGTCACTAACAGCCCGGTGTGTCCGGCAAAACGCCAGTTTCGGCGCTGCTCCGCCGCGCCCAAAAAGAAGTCGGCGCTGAGCCGGTACAGCCCATAGGCGGCAATAATGACCAGGGTGTAAAACACAACCTGCGAGTGAGCCGTATAAATTTGCAGCGCCAGGGGAATGCCGGCCAGTAGCCCCGCCAGCCAGCTTCGCCGTTGGATGGCCTGCATCACCGCCCACAGAATCAAAGGCAGCCAGGCAGCGGCGCTCATGATGTTGAGATTGGAGACCTGGGCCATCAAAAAGCCGCCAAAGCCAAAAACCAACCCGGCCAGGGTTGCCGCGGACTGGCTCAGCCCCAGCGAGCGGGCCAGCACAAACGTAAACAGTGCGGCCAGGGTGAGGTGCATCAAAATAAACAGCGATAATTCGAGCGAGGGGGATAGGTTGCTCAAAAAGAGGGCGCGCAGCGGGTAAAGCACCCCAATTTGCGGCTCGGCCAGCATGGGGACGCCGCCCTGGCGGTACGGGTCCCACAAGGGTACGCGCCCGGCCAGCCACTCGGCGGCCATAAAGATGTGGCCGGGATAATGGATCCAGCTAATATCGGTGCGGTAGAGGGTCTGCCCGCCGAAAATAATTTCGGGAAAGGCTAAAAAAGGCAAGACAAGATACAGCGCCAGGGCCCACAGCGGTGGGCGCACGGAGATACGATGGGTGGGATTATTCAAAGCGGCTCTCAAATTTGTATTTAATCTGGCTCGGTAACTGCTTGGGCATGTCATTTCGACCGCAGGGAGAAATCCCCAAGGCATTGCCTTTAACCGTTGTGCTCTGGAGATTTCTCGACCTTCGGTCTCGAAATGACATGAGACTGAGTAGTGACTTGGTTCGATTGTAACACGGTGGAGCGAGAATTGTAAAAACCAAAGGTCAGGAGTAGGAATAAAAGATTGTTGCAGATTGGTTCGGTATGAGGTAAAATATAAAAAAGGTAGCAGGGTAGCAAAGTCGCACAAAACCTTGTCTAACAATGTACCGTCTATCTTCTACCATTTTTCAGGAGCAAAGTCTCATTAATCACCCGTCAACGCTTACCCCCAAAAATCGTTTTGCTCTGCCGGTCATTCTTGGCATTGCGGCTGTTGTTTTTATCCTGGATCAGGCGACCAAGGTTTGGGTAGTTCAAAACATTCCTCAGCAAAGCTCGTGGACTTTTTTTCCGGCTTTGGCCAAAATCTTTCAGTTTACCTTTGTCACCAATACCGGCGCGGCCTTTGGGATGTTTCCGCAGTTGGGCGGAATTTTTATGGTGATTGCGGTAGTGGTCGTGGCTGCCATTGTCATCTTCTACCACCATTTGCCCACTTACAATATCTGGGTGCGGGTGAGTTTGGGGTTGCAACTGGGCGGCGCGCTGGGCAATCTGGTTGACCGGATTACCCGCGGTTACGTGGTTGATTTTGTGGATATTGGCTTTTGGCCCATCTTCAACATTGCCGATATGTCTATTGTGCTGGGGGTGACAATTTTGGCCTATTTTCTGTGGAGCGAAGAAGATTCTTTGGCCCAGGTTGAAAAAACGCCCAACCTGTCCGAAGGAGGAAATGTATGAACCAGTCGGATGTGCGCCGGACCATTTTAAACAAGCTGACCCGTTACAGCCAAAAAGCAGCCGGATTGGGCCGTCGAGTGCGCCAATTAGTTTTTGGTTTTCGGCTGCGTTCAACCGCCCACATTGACCGCTGGGCCTTGCCGGTCAAACTGCTGCACGATCACCGCATCTTGCAGCGCCGCCGCGCCTTTAAGCAGGCCGGTGGGTCTCACTCCAGCATGGCCGTTTACGCCCTCGAAAAAGCCCGCCAACACAAGTAGCAGGGGCGCAGAGGGGCAGAGGAGCAGAGGAGAAGTTTTCTTAGCTCCCCTGCCCCCCCGCCGGGCGCTCCGCGCTCGGCAGTCCCCCGCTCCCCTGCTGCGCTATGTCTTCAATCCAACCCCTTCAGCTCCAGGTTGACCAACCCGCCCCTCGGCTGGACCAGTGGCTGGCACAGGCTTTGCCCCAACTTTCTCGCTCGCAGCTTCAAAAGTTGATCCGCCAGGGACAGGTGCTCGTCGCCGGTCAGACGGTTCGGCCCAGCAGCGCCGTTCAACCGGGCGAGGTGATCACCGTTTATCTGCCCACGCCCGAACCGGACGCGCCGCAGCCGGAAACAACGCCTCTGGCAGTGATTTATGAAGACGACGACCTGGTGGTCATCAACAAGCCCGCCGGGATGGTCGTCCACCCGGCTCACGGCCACGAGAGCGGCACGCTGGTCAACGCCCTGCTGGCCCGCTACCCCGATCTGGCCGCGCTGTCTGAGAGCGAGACTGACTCCTCTGGCCGGCCCGGCATTGTCCACCGGCTCGACCGCGACACGTCGGGCTTGATTATGGTCGCCCGCACCCCGCCGGCGCTGCGCCGCTTGCAGCAGCAGTTCAAAGCCAGAACCATCGAAAAAACTTACCTGGCCCTGGTGTTTGGCCGGCCCGAAGCCCCCGAAGGCATTATTGAAGTCCCCCTGGGCCGCGACCCCCGCTTTCGCCAGAAGATGGCCCCCCGCGCCGACGGCAAACCGGCCCGCACCCACTACCGGGTGCTTGAAGATTTTGAGCAGTACAGTTTGCTGGAAATCGGCCTGGAAACCGGCCGGACCCACCAGATTCGAGTCCACCTGGCCTGGCTCAAATGCCCGGTGGTGGGCGATACGGTCTATGGCCGCAAAAAGAATGTCCTCGGCCTCAAGCGCCAGTTTCTCCACGCCTGGCGGCTGCGCTTCCAGCACCCCCGCACCGGCGAGACTATCGAACTGGAAGCGCCGCTGGATGCTCATTTGCAGGCGGTGCTGGGGTATTTGAGAAGGCAAGTGGTCTGTTAAAATCCAGGCTGTAGTATTGAAATGGTGAGTAAAGATGAGTCTTCCGTATGAACCAAAAGACCCGCCCAAAAGCTGGTCAGGGTGGAATAGATTAGAATATTTTTTTGGTAGGTCGGAAAATTTTTCTCGTGAAGACCTTACACCCCAGGAACAAGAAGAACTCGATGAGTTATTAAGATATATAGTAGATTTTCAAGAAGCAAGTATTTTCCAAGCCATTATTGAGAAATCTTGTTCGTCCTCTGATTTTGTAGGTGTTTGTGTTGTGACGGCTGGTGCTTTTGATAGTTCATGGGAAGATGAATTAATTCAATTACAGGATGGTTCTTTTTTACACTCTCGCTGGAATTCAGTTAATGAACAAGTTGAAAAAAAACACCGCTTTGATTTGAAACTCGATTTACCTACAGAATTGCGCAACCTCCGTAACGAAAATTACCAATTACGGGGTGGGTTAGATGGTGGAGAGAACGAAAACCCTAACTTAGAAACAGGGACAGGGCTTGGTAGATATGGTATGATTTATGTTGCTGTAGGGACAGATATTGAATGGCTGATGTGTGAAAGGCCAATGATAGACGGCAAATACAAAAATAATGCTGTAAATAGAATATTTCATGCAGTAGATGGTGGTTATTTTACATTGGTATGAGAAGACAGTTACATGGAAGCCCACCAACATAGACCCTAAGCCTGTATGAACCAGAGCCAAAAAGGAACACAGAGCTAGGCAGAAACTCCACAGAGGCACGCCGAGAAATGCTAAAAATTCCTCTGTGAAGCTCAGCGGCTGCTCCGTGTCTCTCTGTGTAATAACTTAGTGCTTTTTTACCCCTCTCTTCCCTCCAAATCCCCATCCACCTCCAAATAAATCTGCCGCAGCCGTTCCAGCGTCTCCGGGGCGGCTTCGGCCTACATGCCGCGTTGGGCGATACTCTGCTGCTTCCACTAAAGAAATAAGTTGTTCGTTTTGAAGCGGGTCTTCGGCCATCTGGTCAAATCCTATTAAATATGGTAGGATTATGATAAGCCAAGACAGAGTGATGAAATGCAAGAGGATATTTAATGGCATTAACCTTTGAATGGCACAGGGAAAAAGCTATAGAAAATCTGAGAAAACATAATATCAGCTTTGAGGAAGCTAAAACAGTTTTCGATGACCCTTTTTCCATCACGATAGCTGATCCTGAACATTCCGGTGACGAAGATCGTTACATAGATATTGGGTTGTCAGCCAAAGGACAAATTTTGGTTGTCGTTTATACAGAGCGAGGATCGAATATTCGGATTATTAGTTGCCGAAAAGCAACGAATGTAGAGCGGAAAACTTATGAACAAGAAAATTAATAAACCTAATAGCTTAGAAGATAATGATATGCTGCCTGAGTATGATTTTAGTGGGGGTGTACGGGGTAAGCATTACCAAACCTACCGTGAGGGGCATACTGTTAAAATTTATGAGTCGGATGGAACGGTCACTGTCCAATATTTCACCCTCGAAGAAGGGGCAGTTTTACTAGAACCAGATGTGCGGGAATATTTTCCTGATTCAGAAGCAGTAAATAGAGCCTTGCGCGGTTTAATTGCCCTCATACCCGAAAAACGGCAAATAATTGAGACAAAAGCAGAATAAATTTACCCATCTCTTCCCTCCAAATCCCCATCTACCTCCAAATAAATCTGGCGCAGCCGCGCCAGGGTTTCCGGGTTGGCTGCGGCCCACATGCCGCGCTGGGCCGCTTCGAGCAGCCGCTCGCTGATGCTTTGCAGCGCCCAGGGATTGCTCTGGCGGAAAAATTCCTGCATGGCCGGGTCGAGGGCGTAGGTTTGGGCCGTTTGCTCGTACATCCAATCGTCAACCACCTGGGCGGTGGCGTCGTAGCCAAAGAGATAATCTACGGTGGCGGCTAGTTCCAGCGCGCCTTTGTAGCCGTGCCGCTGGATGCTGGCAATCCACTTGGGGTTGACCACCCGGCTGCGGAAAACCCGGTGGGCTTCGTGCTGCAAGGTGCGAACCTCAGCCCGCTCCGGGTTGCTGTTATCGCCAAAATAACTCTTGGGATTGCGCCCGTTCAAGGCCCGGATGGTAGCGATCATGCCGCCGTGATATTGCAGGTAATCGTCGCTGTCAAAAATATCGTGCTCGCGGTTGTCCTGATTTTTGACCGCCACCTGCACCCCGCTCAGCATCGTTTTGAACTCCCCGCGCGCGTCGTCGCCGTAAACCTGCCGCCCATAAGCGTAGCCGCCCCAGTTGACGTAAGCCTGGGCCAGGTCGGCCTCATCCTGCCAGTTTTGAGCGTGGATCAGCGGCAAAATCCCGGCTCCATACGCGCCCGGCTTGCTGCCAAAAATACGGAAGGTGGCTCGCCGCCCCGCCTCAGCATCGGCGCGACCGGCGGCAATTTGCGCCGCCAAATCGTGCAGATAGTGCTTGCGGACAAAATTCTGGTCGGTCGGCTCGTCGAGGGCGGCCACCAGTTGGACAGCTTTATCCATCAATTCAATCAACTGCGGAAAGGCATCCCGGAAAAAGCCGCTGATGCGCATGAGCACGTCAATCCGGGGGCGGCCCAATTCGGCCAGCGGGATGACCGCCACATCCATCACCCGCCGGCTCTCGACCTGCCACACCGGGCGAACGCCCAGCAGGGCCAGGCATTGGGCAATGTCGTCGCCGTGGGTGCGCATGGCGCTGGTCCCCCAGATGCTCAGGCCGACGCTCTCAGGATAGACCTGCTCCTCGGCCTGGTAGCGGGCAATCAGCTCATCGGCCAGTTGCCCCCCAACTCGCCAGGCCGCCTGGCTGGGAATGGCCTGCGGGTCAACCGCGTAAAAGTTGCGCCCGGTCGGTAAAATATGGGCCATCCCCCGCGTTGGCGCGCCGGCAGGACCCGCCGGCACATAGCGCCCGTCGAGCGCGTGGAGCAGGTTGTCAATCTCATCGCCGTTACGCCGGATGAGGGGAACGAGGGTGAGGGAGATGAAAGTCAGGATATTTACGATTTTCGATTTACGATTTACGATTTCTGATTGTGGTGCGTGGTGCGTGGTGCGTGGTGCGTGAGGGCTGCCGAGGACAGAGTCAATGGCTGCATCAATTTTAGAGGGGTCAAAATTGGCGGCTTCAAGCTGTTGCAGCAAGCGCAGACTTAACTCGTCAATTAAATCAATGGCATCGGCATGCGTAACACAGACACGGCTTAACTCCCCAATGGTAAATCGCCATTCGCCATTCGCCATTCGCTGTCCTCTGTTCGCCAGCAGCTCATCCAGCTCAAACCCCAGCCAGGCGGCAATTTCGGCCCGCAGACTGGGAATATCGCCGTTGGGGATGCGGGTCAAAGCGCGCAGCAAACTGCACAACTGCTCGCCCTCGGGGATGTGGCCCAGGATGTGCAGGCCATCCCGTATTTGCAGGCTGCCGAGTTCGCACAGGTAGCCGTCAATGTCCTCCAGCAGATGCGAAAAGTCGGTCGCATTCATTTCGGCCAGAGTCAGCGGGGTGCCGTCGTCGGTGTAGGAGCCGTCCCACTCGTGGGCGTGGTCGCCGTGGTCCACAAAGCGCATCATCTCGGCGATGTCCCGGTCGAGGTTGGCCTTTTGCATCAACTGCCAGATTTGCTGCTGGATCAGCGGCAGCTTGGCCGGGTCCATCTGCTCAACCTGGTAATATTCGTCCACCAGTTGGGTCAGCAGGGCCAGCTCACCGTAGACCTCGGCGCTGGTCATGGGCGGGATCATGTGATCTATGATGGCGGCGTGAGCGCGGCGCTTGGCCTGCGCCCCCTCGCCGGGGTTGTTGATGATAAAGGGATAGATCAGCGGCAGGTCGGCCAGAAAAGCGTCGGGGTAACAATCCAGGCTCAAGCCGACGCCTTTGCCGGGCAGCCATTCCAGCGTGCCGTGCTTGCCCATGTGGACAATCGCATCCGCGCCCCAGCCGCCTTCGGCTTGCGGCATCGCCAGCCACTTGTACAGGGCGTAATAGTTGTGCGTCGGCGGCAGTTCTGGCGTGTGGTAGATAGCGTCGGGGTCCATATTGTACCCGCGCGGTGGCTGCAAAGCGACAAAAACGTTGCCCAGGTCCAGCCCAGCGAGAGCGATGAAAGGATGAAGGATGAGGGATGAAGGCGGAAAAGAAGATTTTTCATCCTTCATCCTTCTGCCTTCATCCTTTGTTGGGTAGTGGACATAGGCTTCACCCGGCGGGGCTTGCCACTGCTGCTGCATGCGGGTTTGCTGGGAGGCGGTTAGTTGCTCAAACCAGTGGGCATAGGTCGGAATGGGCACGCGGCCAGCGGCGCGGGCCAGTTGGCTTTCGGTCAGGCGCTCGACATCGTAAGAGCAGCGATCAATCAGCTCGTGCAGCAGGGCATCGCCGCTTTCGGGCACATTTTCGATGCGGTAGCCGGCTGCTTGCATCCGCTCGAACAGACGCATCAACGAGGCCGGTGTGTCCAACCCCACCGCATTGCCGATGCGGTCGGCTTTGCCGGGGGAGTTGGTCAGCATAAAGACAATCCGCTTGTCGGCGTTGGGCTTGCGCCGCAGCGCTGCGAAACGGAGGGCCAGTTTGGCGACGGCCTCAACCCGGTCGGAGATGGGGACGTAGCGTGAGGCGTGAGGCGTGAGGCGTGAGGCGTTTTTATAATTACAATTGCAAGTTGAACCTGAGCAGCCCGGAGCATGCTCCGCCTCCTCGCCTCCTCGCCCCCTCGCGTCCCCTTTGAAGCTAATCGGCACGGTGATGATCCGCCCATCGAACTCTGGCAGGGCGACGTTCATAGCCACGTCGAGAGGGCGCAGACCGCGCTGGTTCAAGCGCCACTCTTCTTCGCTCATGCTGCTGCTAATGGCTTGCAGCACCGGCACGCCCAGCGCTTCTAACGCGGCCACGTTCCAGCCGGCGCTGGTCGGCCCATCCGGGTTGACGCCGCCCATGGCGAAAGAGATGGTCGAAATAACCGCGTCTACCAGAAGTTGGCCGTCATCGTCGTAGAAATAACGAAAAGCAGCGGGAGGCGATGACTCGTGAGGCGAGGAGGCGATTAAATCCTCGTCTCGCCGTCGCTGTCCCTCTTCCTCGCCTCTTCGCCTCTTCGCCTCTTCGCCTCTCTCTTTGAGCGAATTGGTAAAAACCGGCAGCGCCCGCCCGCCCCCAGCTTCGATGGCCTCGATCAGCGCATCAATAAAATCGGTATTGCCGCTGAGCCAATGGCTGCGGTAAAAGAGAATACCGATGGTGGGAGGAGGCGAGGGCTTGTGAGGCGAGGAGGCGATTGTCTCTTCGCTTCCTCGCCTCCTCGTTTTCTCGCCTCGATACACCCCGTGCCTCGGCTGCTCGACCGGCAGATCATAGCCCCAGCCGCCGGCCAGAAGGTGATCGGCCAGGAAGTGGAGCATCTGGCGCATATTTTCCACGCCGCCAAAGTGCAGATAGCGGTAAACATCGTGAATCACCGGAACCGGCACGGTGCTGTGGGCGGTCAACTCCGGGTCCAGGCCCTCGGTGCCAGGGATACAGATCAAATCTTTACCCTGGCGCTTGGCGGCCTGCGCTAGCCGGTCGAAGCCGTGCATAAAGCCCTGCCGCCCGCCCAGCGAGCGCAGAACAATTACCTGGATGCCGGCCAGTTCGGTGCGAAGAAACTCGTCCACATGGGCGGTGGTGGGCAGCCCGCTCAGGTTAAGGCCGCGCACCGGCGGAAAATCGGACGGCAGTTCAGCCGCAGCCCGGCTCAGGGTCAAAAGGTCGGTTTCGGCGTGGGTGAGGAAGAGAATGCCCAGTTCACTCAAGGTTAATACTTCTGCCAGTTGAGGCGATGACTCGTGAGGCGAGGAAGCGATTGTCTCTTCGCCTCCTCGCCTCCTCGTCTCCTCGCCTCCATCCCAGGCAAAGCCGTTAAAAACATGCTGGGCCAATATCGGCGGCGGTGGCAAATAGCGGTCGGCGGCCAGCATGGCCTCGATGTAGTCGAAGATAGCCAGGATGAGCCGCTCGGCATTGAGCGAGTGAAACCAGATCGGCCGGCCATCGAAGAGCAGCATCGCCACATTAGCCAAAGCGCACGGCCCCAAACAGCCGGCGTGGTTCAGATGGACCTTGTTTCGCAGCTTGCGTCGTTCCCATTCGGTGTAGTAGAGATCGTGCGGCACCGGGGCAAAGCCGCGCTCCGTATGGCCGCAGCAGCAGCCGGTTTCGCACACAAAAAGCTGGCCGCGGTTGCGCGGGACATTGATCGGTTTGCCATCGGGCCGAACCACATAATTACGCTCGCGGCGAACAGGGTTTGAGTCAGACATAGGTGAGTTCTTCCAATCGAATCAATCTGTGTAAAACGTGACGTTTGTTTAGGCTACAAAGATACGGTTTGGTGATGATACGTGATGCGTGATGCGTGACTTCTTACGCATCACGCATCACGTATCACTTTTCGACTGGCCAAAATGAAAATCAAGGCCAGTCTTTACGTTGTATGTTCTTCAGGATAGATTTAACCGGCGCTTCCCGCACAATTAACTCCTCCACCGGCCGGTTGCCCAGCAAATGCTGTTGAAAAATGCGCTCCAGCGCCGCCGGGGTAACGTGATGATATTTGACGGCTTCCGGGTGGATAATCATCACCGGGCCATCGGCGCAGACGCCCAGGCAGTTGGTCACGGTGCAAGAAACGTACTGCGGGTGGTCCGGGTCGGCCAGGCCGTGCCGCTCGATCAGGTCGAGTAATAATTGTTCCAACTGCCGGCCCCGGTTCGACTCGGCGCACTGGCCCCGCACACAGATCATCACGCGTCGGCCTCGGCGGGGGGAGAAGAAAGAATCCATTAATATTCGATCCCCGCCTGCGCCCGGATGCCCTGTTCGCTGAGGGGGTGCTTGATGGCTCGCATCTCTGTAACCAGATCGGCGTAATCTATCAATGCTTGGGGCGCATACCGCCCCGTGATAATCAGGTGGAGCATGGGCGGCTTGTTGGCTTGCAGCCACTCGATGACGGCCGCCGTGTCCAGCCAGCCGTAGTGCAGCGGATAGGTGAACTCATCCAGAATGAGCAAATCGTACTCGCCGCTGACAATCCGTGCCTGGGCAATCTGCCAGCCGTGCCTGGCCCTGGCCTCGGTTTCGTCCATGGCCTGGCTGGTCCAGGTCCAGCCGTCGCCGGTGGAGAGCCAGTCAATTCCGCCCATCTGTTCTGCCGCCTTGATCTCGCCAAAACGGGCGTTTTCATTTTTAAGAAATTGCAGCACGCCAATGCGCATTTTGCGGCCCCAGGCGCGAGTCATCACCCCTAGCGCCGCCGTAGTTTTGCCTTTGCCATTGCCGGTATTGACAATCACCAGCCCCTTCTTCTTTTTGGCCCGCCGCGCCGCCGCCCGGACTGCTTCGGCGTCGGGAGGCGAGGACTCGTGAGGCGATGAGGCGAGAGGTTTTGGCTTCGTTTCCTCGCCAGTTTCGCTTCGCGTCCTCGCCTCGTCGCCTCCCTGTTCCCCTCGCACCTGCGGCGGATACCCCGGCTCCTGTCCTGGCGGATACAGGCGATGAAAAATGTACTCTTCGACCGGCTGGCCGCCCAGAATGTGTTCCCGGTAGATGCGTTCCAGGCGGGCTTCGTCTACATGGTGATACCAAATGCCCTCCGGGTAGACGACCACCACCGGCCCGCCGCTGCAAATGCCCAGGCAGTCGGCCATGCTGCACTTGACCCGCTCCGGGTTGCGCAGTTTGTTCAGGCCATATTCCCGGTTCAACTCGCCAAAGCGCTGGTGCAGCCGCTCGCCTGCCTCCGGCTCGGCGCAGTTGCCGTGAACGCAGATAAAAACGTGCCGCCCATAAGCCCGCGATGAGGGTGCGTTGGATTGAGTGTCACTCATATTTGAAGACCCCTTTGAAGAGAGTAACCGGTAATCAGTAGTCAGTAGTCAGACTGATTACTGGTCACTGCTCACTGATTACTGATTACTTTTTACCTTGAACCACCAGCGCGGTCAAGATTGCTACAGTCACAATCAACCCCGTGCCCACATCGGCCACACGGACAGCTCGCTTGAGGGTGGTCACATCCAGCCGGCCCTGGCCCCCGGTTAACTGATACACCCCGCGCTTGTCCAGTGTGACCTCCAGCGCCCCGGCCATGGCGCTCATGGTCCAGCCGGAGTTGGGGCTGGCGGTGCGGCTGTGGTCGGCCAGCATGGTTCGGGCGGCATTGGCGGCGTTTTCACGGGTGAACCAGGCGGCAGCGACCAGTAGCCAGCCGGTCAAGCGGGCCGGCAGCCAGTTAAGGACATCGTCCAGCCGGGCCGGAAATTTGCCCAACTGCTCAAATTCGGGAGTGCGATAGCCCCACATGGCGTCGGCGGTATTGATAAAGCGGTAGGCCCAGGCCGCCCGCAAGCCGCCGCCGGTATAAGCTAGCAGGGGCGCGGTCAGACTGTCGGTTAGATTCTCCGCCAGCGACTCGATGGCGGCCCCGGCCACTTCAGCGGCGCTCAAATCGCCGGTGTTACGGCTGACCAAATGCCAGCTCAACAGCCGCCGCGCCTCGGTCAAATTCTGCTCCGCCAGCGCCGCCCCGACACTCAGCACCGCCCGCCGCAGGTTGCGATAGGCGAAAATGGGCTTGAGAAAGAAAGGATGAAGGATGAAGGATAAAGGATGAAATTTTTTATCTTCACCCTTCACTCGAAGCGTTCCGCCTTCCCCCTTCCAAAAGGGTAGCGCAAATAACAGTGCTCCTGCCAGTGTCCAGATTGCGCCGAACCAGAAGCGATGGTGGGACGGAGCCAACCGGCGGCCTCCATTGAGCCACTTACCCATCAGCAACAAAGGATGAAAGCGGTTGGGCGGGTCGCCAAAGGTAAGATCTATCAAAAGAGCCAGTAGAATAATAAGCGCTCGCGTCATAGTTAAGGATGAAGGATGAAGGATGAAGGCGGAAAGATTTTATTGGTCATCCTTCATCACTGGCCCCAAATGATTTGCCGCAGCGCCGCCATATCCACATGGGCGCGGACGTGGGCCGCCAGGCGGTTGTAAGCCAGTTGCCGGTTGAAGGGCTGGCTGCTGCCTTGCCAGCCCAGGCTGCCGAGCCATGCCTGGCGCAGAGCGTCATTGTCAAACAACCCGTGCAGATAGGTCCCCCAGATACACCCTTCGGCGGCCAATGCGCCGTCGGCGTGTCCCTGGCCGGGAGGACCAATGTGGCACAGGCTGGCCGGGTCTGAGTCGAGATAGTGACTGCGGCCCATGTGAATTTCATAACCCGCAATAGGAGCGCCTTGCAGCGCCGTGAATGGGCCGCTTTTGGCCTGAAGTGTGGCCTGAACCTGCACCGTGCGCTTGTCGCCGGCAAAAACGGTTTCCACCGGCAGCAGTCCCAGGCCAGCCGCTTTTGTTCCCGCTTCCGCTTCCACGCCGTCCGGGTCACACAGCAAACGGCCCAACATTTGATAACCGCCGCAAATACCGATTATCGGCGTACCGGCCCCGGCCAGAGCCACCACCCGGTCGGCCAGGCCCGTTTGACGCAGCCAGGCCAGATCGGCCAGGGTCATTTTGCTGCCCGGCAAAATAATCGCCGCCGGCTGGCCCAAATCACCCACCCGCTCGACAAAGCGCACCCGGACTCCCGGCTCCGCCGCCAGCGGGTCAAAATCATCAAAATTAGAAATACACGGCAGCCGAATAACGGCAATATCAACCTCAAGCGTCTCGCGTCCTCGCGTCCTCGCGTCCTCGCGTCCCCGCGTCCCCGTCTCCTCCAACGCCACCGAGTCCTCCGCCGCCACGCCAATCTCCGGCAGAAAGGGGATGACGCCCAGGGTGGGGGTGTTAAACGCTCGGGTTTGCAGCATCGCCAGACCGTCACCCAGCAGACTCACATCGCCCCGAAACTTATTGATGATAAAGCCCTTGACCAGAGCGCGCTCCTCCGGCTCCAGCAGCACCATCGTGCCGACCAGCGCGGCAAATACCCCGCCCCGGTCAATATCGCCAACCAGCAAAGTGGGCGACTGGATGTGTCGCGCCACCCGCATGTTGACAATATCCCCCTCCTTCAAGTTGATTTCGGCAGGGCTGCCGGCCCCTTCGATGATGACCAAGTCGGTCCTCGCCCGCAGCCGTTCCAGGGCCGCCGTCACGTGCGGCCACAATATGGATTTGAGACTCAGCCAGTTGTCGGCCTCAATGTGGGTGTGATGGCGGCCATTTAAAACCACCTGGCTGCGCCGGTGGCCTTCGGGTTTGAGCAGGACCGGGTTCATATCCACGTGCGCGGGCAGACCGGCGGCTTCGGCTTGGGCGATGGTGGCCCGGCCGATTTCGTGACCTTCGGGGGTAACGCCTGCGTTCAAAGCCATATTTTGGGCCTTGAAGGGAGCAACGCGGTAGCCTTCCTGGGCAAAAATACGGCACAGCGCCGTCACCAGGATAGACTTGCCGGCGTTGGAGTGAGTTCCCATAATCATCAAGGTTTTGGCCGTCATAAGACTCCTGAGAAAATAGTAAACGGTAGACAGTAGACGGTAGACAGGGGTAATACATTCCTGCTACCTGTTACCTTGCTACCTTTTCATTGCCGGTGGCGTGCTCTGGCTCGTAAACACTCCTTCACAAAGCAAGCTTGACGAGGGTTGCTCCAATTGACAGCCGCCGCCGGTCAGATGTGTCGGGGTAATCACACCCTCAAAGCGAGCCGCCAGCCAGTGACCGGGGCCTGCCAGGTCGGTTTGAGGCGGATAGAGCAGACCGACGACACTGCCGCTATGGGCGCGGACCAACCCCAATGACTGGGTGGCTGTAGCCCACTCGCGGGCTTGCTCAACCAGGGGGTTGTAGCTCACCTTTTGATAGCTGAGGGCGCTCAGGGTGGCGGCAGCGCCGATGGCCGCAGCGTCCGCCCGGTGCAGCCCCTCATGCAACAATTCCAGGGCGGCGCGGGTGGTGGGGCCGAGTTGGCGTACCAGCATCAGGTCAAGCTGAGCGTTGTAGGTCAGAGTGTCAACCGTGCCGCCGGGATCAAGCATGAGCAGGGGCAGGGCCGGGGGCAATCCCAACTCACAAAACTGGCCGCTGCCACGATAAGCTAACAGAGCCAACCCGGCCAACATCGTGCTGTCAGACGGTTCAATCCGGCAGGCCAGCCGAACCAGTTCCGTCGTTGTCAGCGACCGGCCTACGGCCTGAGCCAGCCCCGCGATCACCCCGACCACGTCAGCGGTGCTGGAAGCCATGCCCCGCCCCGGAATCAACTGGCTGGTCCGGGTTATCGTGACCCCCCAGCCCGACCGCTCCAGGTAATCCAATACCAACCGGGCCGCCTGGCGGATTTTGGTAGAGTGACCTGGCTCATTCACCGCTATTCCCGGCTGATCAGGTTGTAGTTCGACGCTGATGCGGCTGTATAACCCCACCGGGCATGAGACCAGAACCGGTTCGCTCCATTCATCCGACCAGCCCTGGATCAACTCGCCGCAGGTGCCGGGCATAGTTACGGTAATCACGGAGTTGCTCATTGTCACCGGCTGTCCAGCCATTGCCGGCAGGCTTGCGCAAAGTTGTAAGCCAGATCAGGGTTATGCCCAAAATGCAAGTGTACATAAGATGCAACCAAATTGCCATGAGCATAGCCGGTAGGTTGACTCTCCCCATCCCCCTGCCGAGGCCGGATATGCCAGGCGGGGGAGATGAAGGATGAAGGATGAAGGATGAAGGATGAAATATCTGACCTTTCATCCTTCATCCTTCCGCCTTCATCCTTTACCTCCCAGGTGCTCCAATGAAATTCGTGGCCGCGCGTGGTGACTCCTGGCGGCAGCAAGAAATTGCCGCCAGGGGGCGATTCGACCAGACGGTAGCCTAAACTGACCAGGCGCGGCTGCATGCGGGTGATGCCCGGTATCAGTCCCACCAGCGGGTGAAATTCACCCTCAAGGTCAATGATGCCTTCGGTCAGGTACATAAAGCCGCCGCACTCGGCGTAGATGGGCATGCCAGCGGCGTGGGCCTGGCGCAGCGCCGCCAGCAGCGGTTTGTTGGCGGCCAACTGGCGGGCATAAATTTCGGGAAAGCCGCCGCCAAAGTAGAGACCGGCTGTGCCTTCCGGCAGAGCAGCATCGTGCTGTGGACTGAAAAAGACAACCTCGGCTCCGCTTTCGCGCAAGAAAGATAAATTATCCTCATAATAAAAACTAAAGGCCGCATCACGCGCTACCGCAATAACAACCCTGGAGTCCAAAGCTTTGCTTTGGACTCCTTCATTACTACTAGAACTGAAATTGGAAAGAGAAAAGATTTCATCCTTTCGCCTCGCTCCGCGGCCTTCCGCCTTGACAATGATTTGCTCCACCTCAAAATACTGTTCAATCAGGTCGGCGGCGCGGGCGATAAAGCCGCTCAACTCGCCGCGTTCGTCGGTCGGGACCAGGCCCAGGTGTCGCTCCGGGATGTGGAGTTCGGCGTTTTTGGGCAGCCAGCCGAGAACTGGCAGGCCGGTGGCGTTCTCAACCGCTTGCTTGACCCCCATGTAGTGGCTTTCGGAGCCGCAGCGGTTGAGAATAAACCCGGCCAGCTTCAAATCCGGGTCAAACTGCGCATACCCCCGCGCCAGCGCCGCCGCCGAGCGGGCCATTTTGCCGACATCCAACACCAGCAGCACCGGCGCACCGACCAGCTTGGCAATTTGGGCAGTGCTGCCCTCCTCATCGCTGTAATTATAACCATCAAACACCCCCATCACCCCTTCGATAACGGCCATATCGGTGGTTTGGCTGGCCCGGTCATACAGTTCCAGGGCGCGGTCAGGAGGGACCATCCAGGTGTCAATGTTCCGGCAGGGTCGGCCTGCGGCCAGGGTGTGGTAGGTTGGGTCAATGTAATCGGGACCGGCCTTGAACGGCTGCACCCGCAGGCCGCGCCGCCTCAAAGCGGCAATCAAGCCCAGGGTAATGGTCGTTTTTCCCACCCCCGAACTGACCCCGGCAATCAGAATTTGGGCGGTCATCCCTCTTTTTGGCTCACATTGGCGCTGCTAAAGGTTGCCATTTCGTTGAGAATCGCCATAGCGGAGGCCACGACAGGCATAGCTAGGGCCGCGCCGGTCCCTTCGCCCAGGCGCAAATCCAGTTGAAAGATGGGCTGCAAGTCCAGGTGTTCTTGCATCAGGCGGTGTCCCGGCTCAACCGAGCGATGGGCGGCCAGCATGTAGTGGCGGCTGAGGGGAGCCAGCCCGGCGGCCAGCAGCGCCCCGGCGGTGGAGATAAAACCATCCACCAGCACCGGAATCCGGCGGGCGGCGGCCCCCAGGATAATCCCGGCAATTGCCCCGATTTCAAAGCCGCCGACTTTGGTCAACACATCCAGCGCATCGTTTGGGTCAGGCTGATTGACGGCCAAGGCCCGTTCGATCACGGCGATTTTATGCCGCCGGGTCGCCTCGTCAATCCCGGTGCCGCGCCCGGTCACTTCAGCGACAGAAGCTTTGGTCAAGACCGCGCAGATGGCGCTGGAAGGCGTGGTATTGCCAATGCCCATATCACCCGTGCCGACCAGGTGCAGTCCGCGCTCATACTCCCTGGCGACGGCGGCAATGCCGGCCTCGACCGCCTCGACTGCTTGATCGCGGGTCATGGCCGGCCCCTGGGTAAAATTGGCCGTGCCGAGGCCAATTTTGTGGCTGATCAGGTGCGGGTGGCTGAGGAAAGGATCAGCCGCCACGCCGGCATCGAGAACCACCACCCGCGCTCCGGCCTGGCGGGCCAGCACGTTGATCGCTGCTCCGCCGTTGAGAAAGTTCAGCACCATTTGCGGCGTCACCGCAGCCGGATAGGCGCTGACGCCTTCGGCGGTCACGCCGTGGTCGCCGGCAGCGACAATAACAGCCCGCTCGGTCAGCGGCGGGTCGAGCCGGCCGGTGATGCCGGCCAATTGGATCGAGAGCGTCTCTAACCGCCCCAACGCCCCGGCTGGCTTGGTCAATTCGGCCTGACGGTCGCGGGCGGCGGCCATGCTTTTTTCATCAAGGGGAGTGATAGCG
This sequence comes from Anaerolineales bacterium, assembly GCA_015075405.1. GTDB lineage: Bacteria > Chloroflexota > Anaerolineae > 4572-78 > J111 > DSQQ01. The sequence continues at coordinate 661,197 of JABTUK010000004.1, read as the reverse complement.
GCGATAGTTTGTTGTAACATAAATTGACCTTTCTTAAAATGGGTTAGCTCACGGATAAACACAGATTTTTTGATTTTCTTCCCCTATCCGTGAGCAACTTTAGAATTGTTTTGTTTCTACCAAATTCTTGACCGCGCTCAGTAATCGTTTGTTTTCTTCAGGCCGGCGAGCGGCAATACGGGCGTACTGCGGCAGCCCAAAGGAGGCGCAATCTCGCACCTGCACCCCCTGGAACAGCAGCCGTTCCCGCCACCTGGCAGCATCGGCCACCTGGACTAAGGCATAAGGTGTAGCTGTGGGCAAAACCGGGTAGCCCCATTCCGTCAGACCGGCCCACAGTTTTGCCGCATGCCGGTGCAGCGAGGTTAGAGTGTCATCGCGCCAGGCCAAAACCTCCGGCTGCAAAGCGGCGACGCCCGCCACCTGGGCCAAAGTATTGACGCTCCAGGTGGGCTGTGCCGCCCGCAGCGCGGTGATCACCGCCAGGGCGGCGATGACATAACCCAGGCGCAACCCGGCCAACGCCTGATCTTTGGTCAGCGAACGAAGCAGGATTAGATTTTCGTCCCCGCTCCAGCCGGTCAGGGGCGTGGGGACGGCGGTAAAATAGCGATACGACTCATCCACTATCCACACCGCTTCGGGCGTGGCGGCGCGCAGATGAGCCAGTTCGGCGGCGTTCCACTGTTGGCCGGTGGGGTTGTTGGGATTGCACAGCCAGACGCCGGCGGGTTGCCAGCGGCGCAAAGCGGTAGCGACAGCCTCGGCCTCGAGGCGCAGGGGGGGGGTAGAAACGGGAGGGCGGTATTCAATCACCTCTCCGCCGGCCAGTCGAATGGCGTGGGCATACTGGCCAAAGGTGGGACCAATCACCACCTGGCGGCTACCCGGCTTGACCATGGCCAGGGCGATCAGATGGATCAGTTCGGTCGCGCCGTTGCCGGGTAGAATTGTTTCCGGTGGTGTTTCATCTACAGCGGCCAGCGCTGCTCGTAAAGCCAGACAGTCGCGATCAGGATAGCGAGCCAACCGGTCGGCTTGTAGTGCGTCCGCTAAGGCGGCCAACACGGCTGGGTGCGGCCCATAGGGGTTGCTGTTGGCGCTGAAGTCATTCAGCTCATCTGGTTTCAAACCCAGGCGGGCCAGCTCAGCATAATCGAGCGCGCCGTGGGCTACGGGTGACAATTCGGCTAGTTTTGAACGGGGCATAGCCATATTCCTGGTAAAAACAAAACCCGCCAGGCGGCGGGTAGTAGACAGAGTAACCATGCTAACTCTGGTTCCGACCCCCCTATTCCGCGTAGGTGGCTACGAAAGAAGGTAGCGGCAGGTGGTCGGGCTTCATCCATTTTGGATTTTGGATTTCAGATTGAGTAAGATGAGCTACCCCCTTTAATCCAAAATCTAAAATCGTAAATCTAAAATTGGATGTTACCGTTGCGGGACAGCGCCGGACTGAAACCGGTCTTTCCCTACGCCGAGGCGCGCCCAAGACATCCGGGCCATTGGGCGCCGCTACTGCTATGTAATTAGGGATGGACAATAACACAAAGGAGATGGGTTGTCAAATTCTGTCAAAATTGTAAGCTCAGAGAGGGTCTGCCCACAGGGGGGCCTTTGGCTCTGACCCCCGAACGCCGGTCGCAGACCGGCTTGGAGCGAACAAAACTGTGTCTAATTCAGCCCGGCTTCGACCAGCCAGGCGGCGTAATCTGCGGAACTGTTGAGCCAACCGACTCGATCCAGGAAGCTTTTGAGAGAGGGGCTGGCGGCGCGAAGCTGGCGAATTTGGGGACCGGTGGGGTCAATGGAGCCGGGACTGAGGGCATAAGAGCCATGAAAGGCAAAGTAAGCCTGGTTGAGTTTGCGTAGAGGGTAGCCCTGTTCGACCAGTTTGAGCCGTTCCGTTTCCATGTAGGCTTCGGCGGCCTCAATTTCACCGGCGGCCAGCAGCCGATCCACTTCCTGGCGGATGCGGCGCATCGCCAGGTGGAACTCGGAAGGTTTGGCCAGGGCGGCCTCGCCGGCGCGATTGATGGCAGGGAGTTGGTCCAGCCAATCAGGATAAAAGCGGGTGATAACCTTGCGGCTGATCTCAGCACCCACCAGCGAGGCGGTGGTTTCGTTGATGGTGGTCAGATGGGGGTCGGTCTGGTAGCTCCAGGCGATGGCGGTGGGGAAAGTAAAGAGGTAGTTATGGGTCCATTCGTGGGCAATGGTATCAAGCAGGTAAGGCAGAAATGCGTGCTGGATGACCATGGTGGGGTAACTGCCCAATCCGCCGATATCGGTGATGTAGCTGGAAATATCACCCCGTTGGTCGAGTGCGCTCTCGATTTCGGCTCGCTGCTGTGAAGTCAGGCCCGGCTGCAAGGCCACAAAATATTGGTTCTGAATCCGGTCACGGGGAGAGAGAATCAGGGCGGTGGGCGGGTCTATCAGGCGGAAGGCAACCGGAGGAAAGACGGCTCCGGCGATGGTAAAGCCTTCATCGTGTAAAACTGCCTCGATTTGTTGGGCTAATAACAATTCGACCTGGGTTTTGATTTTGCTCTGGGTCCGGTGAATCTGACCCAATTTTTCAGCCAGGGCATTGGTATCGGGTGAGGTGGTGGTACGGGTGGCGTGGCTCCGGGCCAGTTCACCTTTTACGGCCAGTAATTGTTCTTCTTGCCGGAGAAAGGCTTGGATTAAGGCTTGCTGCGTTGTAACAGATTCGGGCAATGCCGGAGGCTGCCAGCGCCGCTGCAATTCGGCCGCCAGATTCTGGGATTCCCAGTCTACAAAATCAAAGCGGTGAGGAGTGGTAATGGCTTCCAGTTCAACCAACAGCGCGCCCTGGGGTGGGGTCGCTGCCTCGCCCAGACCAAACAGTAGAAACAGAAACACGAGGCAATAAGCCACGCGCCACTGCCAGCGTCGCCGGCGGGCGCGAGCGAGTTGGGTCAAGGCGTCTTGGTCAGGCAGCCAGAGCATTAAGTTATTATAAGAGAGGTTGGCTGAATAAGAAAATGGGACAAGGATTTATCTGTCTTTGCAAACTCTCGGTGTTGTGTAGGGGGGAGTCGAGGCTTTGGTTGAAGCCTCGACTCGCTGCCTGACATTTATGATTAGTTTATTGAGATGACGGCTACTGCCGCACAATCAGCGGTAGATAAATTGGCTCTGTAGACGGCGCGGAGGTCGTACCAGCGGTAACAAAAAGCTCAAACACCTCATCGGTTTCCTGGTCGGCCAGGTAGACCACCTGGCTACTGTCTGGGCTAATATGGATATCAGTGGAAACATTACCACCTTCAACAAGCGGAGGATTGAGTTTATCTACGTTGCCGCCGGTCAGCGGTACACTGTACAATTCAAACACCTCATCGGTTTCCTGGTCGGCCAGGTAAATCATCCGGCCGCTGTCGGGGCTGATTTGGAAGATGGAGAGGACATGGCCGCCGCTAACTAGCGGACCGTTGAGTTTGACGAAGCTGCCCCCACCCAACGGCACGCTATAAAATTCCTCCAGGTTATCGGTGTCTTGGTCGGCCCGATAAACAACTCGACTGCTGTCGGGGCTGATTTGGAAGTTGCTGTAGACATCCCTGGTGTTATCGAAAGGGCCATTGAGTTTGACAGAACTGCCGCCAGCTAACGGTACACTGTAGAGTTCGGATACGTTATCGGTATCCTGGTCGGCATTGTAGACTACCCGGCTGCTGTCGGGGCTGATGAGGAAGGCGCCGTAGTAGACAACCCCGCCACTAACCAGCGTACTATTGAGTTTGACCAGGCTGCCCCCACCCAATAAGACGCTGTAGAGTTCATTCACCCCGTCGGTATCCTGGTCGGCCTGATAGACCACCCGGCTGCTATCCGGACTAATCTGGAATTGAATCACATCTCCACCAGTAACCAACGTACCGCTGATTTTGACTGGGCTACCGCCTTGTAGCAAAACACTCTCCAGTTCAAACACCTCATCGGCCAGCAAATCACCCAGTATAACCACCCGGCTGCTGTCGGGGCTAATTTGGAAATCAAGCACATCCCCGCCGCTGACCGGCGTGGCGTTGAGCTTGTTGGTAATGCCGCCGCCTATCGGCACACTGTGGAGTTCATACACTTCATCGGTCAGCCGGTCGGCCAGGTAGACTACCCGGCTGCTGTTGGGGCTGATTTGAAAGCCGGTGACATTACCACCGCTTACCAGAGAAATGTTGAGCTTAACAACGCTGCCGCCGCCCAAAGGCACACCATACAGTTCAATCACATCGTTGGTATCCTGGTCCGCCAGGTAAACCACCCGGCTACTATCCGCACTGATGCGCCAGGAAAATTCTTCAACATCCCCGCCTGTCGCCAACGTCCCATTGAGTTTGACATTAGCGCCGCCGCCGAGGGGCACACTGTACAACTCAAGCTTATTGTTGGTGTCTTGATCGGCCAGGTAAACTACCCGGCTGCTGTCGGGGCTAATTTGGAAATTAACCACATCTTTACCCCCGGCCAGCGGGCTGTTGAGTTTGACCGGCGCAGCACTGCCATCGAGTTTGGCGCTGTACAGTTCAAACACCTCGTCCAAATCCTGGTCGGCGGAGTAGACCACATACTGCCCATCCGGGCTGATGAGGGCCGAGACGACATCTCCCAAAGCGGGCATCGTGGCGCTGATTTTTTGGTTGACCAGTGCAGCGCTGGCGGTGGGAGTCAGAAGCGTGGTGAGTAACAACGCGAGCATGCCGGCTAATCTAAGCCGCCTGGAGATAGGTATAAGTTTATAAAATGGGGTTGATGGTAACATTTTCTACTCCTCTGTGAATAGGTTTTAAACTGGCCGGTTAATCAAGATTATGCTCTCTTTTAGCCGCCCGCTCAGGCCGGGGCCAGTGGGTATACAAAGCCAACCGAGAGCGCACCTGTTCATCAATCAGATTGGTCTCAGTTTGGGCCAGGGCCAACAACAGGCTCAGGCCCACATAGACCAGCAAACACTGAGGTATCAGGCCACCGTGCGTCAGGGGGTTAACCCCTAGCAAGGATAACAGCAGGCTAATCCCCAAAAACAAGCCCAGATATACCATCACCGCCCGGCTCAGGATAGCGCGCAGCCGGCTGGGCGGACGAGGCAAATCGTCCCGGGTGTCCTCGGAGACATCTGACCAGGAACCCTCAATAATTTCCGAATTTGGTATTGAAGCCATCTTAAACCTCCTTAAAAAATAGCTCAGCGATGGATGATCGGCAGGTAAATCGGATTGGATGTTGGCGCAGGGTCGGCGGACGAGTTGAACTCATACGCGCCCAAATCACACCGGCTGATAAAGTTACCGTCCCCATCCGCCGGGCGAAAAAATCCGCGCTGATCGGTGGTTAAAGGCAGGCCGGCCGGGTCTGAACAACCGGCTGGATTCCCGGCGTCAATGGCCGGACTGCCCACCAGCAGGGCGTGGGTAAACGTGGGGCCGTCGTTGTTTTGCAGTGGGCCGAGGGTGGGGCTGAGGCCGGCAATATTCCCGGTCAGGTCGCCGGCCAGGGTGCAGCCGATGATGTTCTCGATCAGGTTATAGCCTGCCCCGGTTAAGGCGCCGGAACAGTCGGGGTGTTGATTACTCGCGGTGCTGCCGTCAATATTTCCGCCAATAATGCTGTGGGTGGCAATGAGTGTACCGTCGGGGCTGAAGATGTAGGCCCCGCCGCCGTCGCCGTCGTTGTCGCTATCCGAGTCGGCGGTGTTGTTGGCCAGGGTGACGTTATACAGTTTGGTAGTCCCGATCCGAATATCAAGGCCGCCGCCATTGTTTACGCTGCTGTTGCCGCTAATGGTGCTGTTAACCAGGGTCAACGCGCTGCCGCTGGAAATTCCTCCCCCGGCAAAGCCGCTGGTATTGGTGCTGACCAGAGTGTTGGTGATGGTCGCTGTACCGAGGCTAAGGTAGATACCGCCGCCGGTCCCGTCCACGGTGTTGCCATCCACCTGGCTATTGAGCAAGGTTAAATTGCCGGTTCCTGCATTGATCCCGCCGCCAGAATAACCGCCCTGGTTGCCGCTTATCCGGCTGTTGGTCAGAGTCAAAGTGCTGGCACTGTCATAAATCCCGCCGCCGCTGTAGCTGGCGCTATTGCTCACTATCTGGCTGTTGGTCAAAGTCAAAGTACCACTGCCGGTGTAGATACCGCCGCCGCTGGTAGCTTTGTTGAGGTCCACCAGGCTGCCGGTAAGGATTACAGTGCTCACGTCAGCATAGATGCCCCCGCCATCACTGGTAGTGCTGTTGCTAGATACCCGGCTGTTGACCAGAGTCAAGGCGCTATCACTCACGTAGATACCACCACCCCCGCTGGCAGCGCTATTGCCAATCACCTGGCTGTCGGTGAGGGTCAAGGTGCTGCCATTGTTCACAAAGACGCCGCCGCCAAAATTGGCGGTAATCCGCCCCCCGGCGATAGTCACCCCGGAGATTTCGACGGTACTACTGACTCCAATGTGGAAGACTCGGTCCAGCGTACCGGCATCTATAATGGTCATTGTCTGACCGGCCCCACTGATGGTCAAATCGGCGCTGAGGTCAAGGTCGCCGGTTTGGGCGGCGTTTTCATTGCGGCCGCTAATAGTCAGGAGGTAGTTGCCCGCCGGCAGGCTGATGGTATCGGCCCCGCTGCCGGCCAGGCATGCATCTACAGCGGTATCAGTATTGGCGGCGATAATCGCCTCCCGCAGCGAGCAGTCGCCATCGTTATTGTTTTCGTCGGTGGTGGTGTTGACGGTGATAGTGGCGGCCTGGACAGGTGGAGCTATCAGGATTAGCACAGCCAGCAGTACCACAATCGTCAGGCTGGCCCCGGCCATTGTCCTGGGCCTAGCCGAAGGCCTGGCTTGAATTAAATTGAGCATCTTTACCTCCGTATATTCAAGATTATTAATTTTTTCTGGACGGTGAAGGAAGAAGGAGGGGTGAGCCTTTTACAAGGCTACTATAGTGGAAAAGAGAAGTTGAGTACAGGTAAATTTCCTCCCTATTTACTGACTCTTCAGAGAGGTGAACCGAATTTTCAAGATGCTTTTTTATGATACTTGCAAAACGCTCAGAAAACGCTTAGAATAAAGATTATCCCCAGGCCAAAATAAGGGCATTGCAAACCCGTTTACCGGCAGCCGATGAATCAAAAACTCATCATTCGACTGTTAGGCCATGTGGCTATCGAGGTAGATGGCCGGCCGCTCAGCCGATTACCCTCACGGGCGGCGGAGGCGCTTTTGATATATCTGGTTTGCCATCACCAGCCCATCCCCCGCGAAACCCTGCCCGATCTGTTGTGGGGCGAACGAACCCAAAAACAAGGGCTGACCAATCTACGCACCATTCTAACCTCGTTACGCCGCGAACTGGATGAGTACCTGGTCATCACCCGCGAGACGCTGGCTTTTAATCATGCCGCTGATTACTGGCTGGATGTGGCCGAATTTGAAAACGAACAGCGCCAGCTTCAACCGCAGCTTTCGACCTCCATGCCGCTCTCCCCGGAAACGGCCCCACGATTACAGAGCAACCTTGACCTTTATCAAGGTGACTTTCTGGCCGGTTTTTCTTTGCGCGAAGGGCGTGAATTTGAAGCCTGGGCGCTTTTCCGGCGGGAACAGCTCAAACGCCAGGCCAGCCTGGGGCTGCACTGCCTGGCCGCGCACCATCGGGCTGCCGGCGACTATCAACAAGGCTTGCGTCAGGCTGAAAAGCTGCTGCATCTTGATCCCTATGATGAAGCAGCGCAGCGGCAGGTGATGGGGCTGTTGGTTCGCTGCGGCCAACCCAATGAAGCGTTAAGGCGGTATCAACAATTCCGCCGGTTGCTGGCTGAAGAATTGGGGTTGGAACCCACGCCCGAAACCAACCAGCTATACCAGCGAATCAAAGCGGCCCGCGCCTTCAGCAGCAACAACCTGCCGGATCAGGTTACGCCCTTTGTCGGTCGAAAAATCGAATTACAGCAGCTCAATGCTTACCTGGCTAATCCCCACTGCCGGCTGGTCACGCTGGTAGGGCCGGGAGGAATTGGCAAAACCCGCCTGGCCCTCGAAGTAGCCCGCCAGCAGCAGCCGGTTCTGCTGCACGGGGTCTGCTTTGTGCCTCTGACCGACCTACCTTCAGCCGATTTTCTGGTTTGGGCTATCGCCGAGGCGGTTCATCTCTCGCTGCACGGCGTCAACGATCCCCAGGCGCAGTTGCTCAATGCCCTGCGCGAGCGAGAAATTTTGCTGCTGCTTGATAATTTTGAGCATTTGCTCGCTGCTCAACCCTCCTCCCCTGAATTGGGGACCCAAATGCTGCCCCGCAACACAAGCGAAAACCACTCCGCCGCCGGCCTGGCTCTGCTCAGCCATATTTTAGAGACTGCCCCGGAGGTGAAGATTATGGTCACTTCGCGGGAGCGGCTCAATCTGGAAGAGGAGTGGCTTTTTCAGGTAAAGGGGTTGCTCGTACCCGAAGCAACCCAGGCCGCCGAGGTTGTGGCTGGCAGCAGCGCGGTGCAGCTCTTTCGGCAAAATGCCAGCCGTGTACAAAGCGGTTTTACCCCAACCGAGGCAGAATTGGCCGAAATTGGCCGGATTTGCCGCCTGGTTGAAGGGCTGCCGCTGGCTATTCAATTGGCCTCGGCCTGGATTAGGGTGATGTCTTGCCGGCAGATTGCGGCTGAAATCGAAGACAATCTGGCCTTTTTGCAAAGTTCGGCCCACAACGCACTGCCCCGGCAACGCAGCATCGAAGCAGTTTTCGACCATTCCTGGCAGTTACTCACCCCGGAAGAACAGCAGATTCTGGGCCAGTTATCGGTTTTTAAGGGTGGGTTCAAAGCTGCGGCGGCTGAGCAAGTTGCCGGGGCAGCCTTATCCACCCTGGTGCGGCTGGTTGACAAATCATGGTTAAGCGGAAATGCTCAGGGCCGTTATGAGTGGCATGATCTGCTGCGGCGCTATACGGCTGAAAAATCAGGCCAGGATAGCGCCAGTCAAACGGCCGCGGCCAGACATGCCGAATTTTATGCCGCCTTTCTTAAAGACCAACAGTCGCCATTGGAAGGTAAAAAACAGGTTGAGGCCCTGGCCGAAGTGACCGCCGAGCTTGAAAATGTGCGGGCGGCCTGGCATTGGGCTGTCGTTCAAAACAGGTTCGACCTCATCGGGCAGTCATTGGAAAGCGCCTGGATCTTTTACGAGATCAAAGGCTGGTTTTACGAAGGCGAGGAAATATTTCGGCAAGCTGTAGACGCCCTGGCTCACTGCCAGGCCGCCAGGCCCAGCCAGCACCCCGACGCGGGGCAGCGGCAGTTGTTGGCTCAACTCCTTATCCGGCAGGGCTGGTTTTGTATGCGTTTGGCCCGCCTGGACCAGGCGCAACAACACCTTGAACAAGGCTTGAGCCTGGCTCGCCAGTTTCAGGATTACCTGGAAACCGGGCGCGGCCTCCATCATTTGGGTATTGTCCTGATGCTGTTGGGCCAATACGCCGCCGCCAGGCAACTGCTCGAAGAGAGCCTGGCCGTTTATCAGCAGAACGGGGGTAATCACTTTGAACTCGGCTCCGCCCTGGGTACCCTCGGTATTATCTTAACCAGAATGGGCCGGTTCGATGAGGCCAAGCCGGTGATTGACCGGGGCATATCTCACTACTGGCAAGCCGGCAACCCACGGGCCATCGCCTTGAATTACAGCTTTTTGGGCGGTTTTTCCATCCAGACCGGCAACTACAGCCAGGCTATTCCGCTGCTGCGAGAAGGGTTGACCTTCCAAAGAATGATAGATGACCGGGTGATGATCCGCATGTCGCTGGCCTGGTTGGGCGAAATCCACGAAATGTTGGGCGAATATGACGAAGCCAACCGGCAGTATGAGGAAAGCCTGCTGATTGCTCAGGGCAATGGCGACCTGGCCGGGACGGCCACCGCCTGGCTTAACTTGGGCCGGCTTAATGTGTCTCTGGGGAAAGTTTACCAGGCCAAGCGTTACCTCCGGGCCGGTTTAAAGCTGGCCCGAGAATTTCACTATCAGCCCCTCATTGTTGATGGTTTGATCAGTATGGCCCTGCTGCTGGTCCAGCAAGGCCATAAACAGCGCGCTTTGGAGGTTTTAATCCCGGCGTTAAACCATCCTGCCGGTGAGCCGCAGATGCGGGCCAGAGCCGAGCAAATTCTGGCCCGCTTGACCGATACTCCTCTTACCGAGATTTTGAGCCAAATCGAGGCGACAAACCCCCTGGAAACTGTGGTAGCCGAACTGCTAACTTTCAACCTTCCAGCCTCATGACCGATATAGAGGTTAAATTTTACCGGGTAAGACGGGGGTCGCTCACTTTTCTGATGGCCTCGACCAGCAGGTGATGCTCGGCGGTGTGAACCCGGCTTTCGAGGGTAGCCAGGCTGTCAGCGGAATAAATGGGCACTTCTGCTGTAGCAATAACCGGGCCGGCGTCAATCTCCGGTACCACCCAATGAACCATAATCCCGGTGTGGTCAATTTCGCCCCGTTGAAAAGCGGCATAGGCCCGCTCGATGGCGTGGGCGCCGGGGAAGCAGCCGGGCAAAGCCGGATGCAGATTCAGCACCCGCTGCGGAAAACGATCCAGAAAAGCCGCGCTGAGCACATGCATCCAGCCGGCCAGCACAATCAGATCGGGCTGGTAGGCGGCCACTCGCTCGGCCAAGGCGGCGTCATACTGTTCTCGTGATTGGCCGGACTCGAGATAGGGTCTCAGCGGAAAATAGAGGGTTGGAATATTGACTTCTTTGGCCCGTATCAGGCCATAAGCCTCCCGGCGATTGGAAACCACCAGCTCGATCCGGGCGGCCAATTGACCATCCTGAATGGCGTCAATGATGGCCTGCAAGTTGGAGCCGTTGCCGGAGATAAAAACTGCCAAGCGTTTCACGGAGTCTTCGTCACCCAATTTGGACCACCGCTCCGCCATTGGCTGAAATGATCTCCCCTACTCGCCAGACCCCGTTGCCTAATAAGCGCAGCGCCGAATCAACCTCCTCAACGGACACCATGACCAGCATCCCCAGGCCAAGATTAAACGTTCGGGCCATCTCTTCTTCCTCGATGTCACCTTCCCGCTGGATCAGGCGAAAAATGGGCGGGATGGGCCAGCTTCCCCGCTGTAAGCGAACGGCGGCCCCCGCCGGCAAGATGCGCGGCGGGTTATCTATCAATCCCCCGCCAGTGATGTGAGCCATTCCTTTAATGGTGATCCCATTTGTCCAAAGTTGTCGTACCTCGGCCAGATAAGTTCGGTGTGGGGCCAGCAACACTTCGCCTAATGGCTGCCCCAATTCGGGCACAGCGGCCTGCAAATCCCAGCCCTCGAAAACCCGCCGGGCCAGGGAGTAGCCGTTGGTGTGCAGCCCCGTCGAAGCCAGGCCGATAATGGCATCGCCGGGGACAATTGTTTGGCCGTCAATAATCTGCTGGCGCTCCACCACGCCAACAATCGTACCCACCAGATCAAACTCGTTGGGTTCGTAGACCCCCGGCATTTCGGCGGTTTCGCCGCCCAACAGGGCGCAGCCGACCGCCCGGCAGGCCGCTGCCAGCCCGCCGACCACCTGCGCCACCATCTCCGGGTTGAGCCGGCTGGCGGCGATGTAATCCAGAAAAAAGAGCGGCCGCGCCCCCTGCACCAAAATATCGTTGACGCAGTGGTTGACCAGATCAACCCCAATAGTCTCAAACCGGCCCAGCGCGGCGGCGATTTTGGTCTTGGTCCCTACCCCATCTGTTGAGGCGACCAGCACCGGCGCGTTCATGCCCTGCAAGGCCGACGCCTCAAACAAGCCGCCAAACGCGCCAATCCCGGCCAATACTTCGGGGCCATAGGTGGCCTGGACTGCCGCTTTCATCAGTTGAACCGCTCGCGCCCCGGCCTCAATATCTACCCCGGCCTCACGATAGCTGATGGGTTTCATCGTTCACCGCCTTAGCCCCAATATCCCGCCGGAAATGCATGCCTTCAAAATGAATCCGCTCCAGTCCGGCGTAAGCTTGACTCAGCGCGTCGCGTAGGGTATCACCCCAGCCGGTCACAGCCAGCACCCGCCCCCCATCTGTAACTAATTGGCCGGTCTCGGTCTGGCGAGTGCCGGCGTGAAAGACTGCTACCCGCTCCAGTGCTTCGGCTTCGGCCAGGCCGGTGATTTCCCGCCCGGTGGGATAACTGCCCGGATACCCCTCCGACGAAGCCACTACCGTTGCCGCCGCCCCGGCCCGCCACGCCACCTCGATCTGACCTAATGTGCCGTCCAAACAGGCCTGGAAGATTGCGGCCAGGTCGCTTTGCAGCAGGGGCAGAATGGCCTCGGTTTCGGGGTCGCCCAGGCGGCAGTTGAACTCCAACACCTGCGGCCCGGTCTTGGTCAGCATCAATCCGGCGTACAGGACGCCCACATACGGCCTGCCTTCGTTCCGCAGACCGTCCACGGCCGGCTGCAATATGGTCTGCGCCACTTCGTCGAGCAGGGCGGATGTGACCAGCGGGGCAGGGGCATAAGCGCCCATCCCGCCTGTATTCGGCCCGGCGTCGCCGTCGAAGATGCGTTTGTGGTCCTGGGCCGCTGGCATGGGGACGACGGTGCGGCCATCGCAAAAGGCCAGAATCGAGACCTCCGGCCCCGTCAACCGTTCCTCGATCAAAACCTCATCGCCTGCTGCGCCGAAAACCTTCTCAGCGATAATCTGGCGCAGGGCTTCCTCGGCTTCCTCCGGCGAGTCCGGCACAATAACGCCTTTGCCCGCCGCCAGCCCCGATGCCTTGATGACCACCGGATAATCCACCGCCCGCAGGTGAGCCAGGGCCGGCGGCAGCTCGCTAAAAACGGCATAGCGCCCGGTTGGAAGGTGATGGCGAGTCATAAACGCCTTGGCGAAGGCTTTGGAAGCTTCGATCTGGGCCGCCGCCCGGCTGGGGCCAAAACAGGGCAGTCCGGCGGCCTGGAAGGTATCTACCAGTCCAGCGGCCAGCGGCGCTTCTGGGCCGACCACCGCCAGCCCGATTTGCTCCCGCCGCGCAAAATTCACCAGCCCGGCTGCGTCGCTTTCGGACAAGGGGGCATTGGCGATGGGGGCGGCTCCGGTCCGGCTCTGGGCCGTGCCGCCGTTGCCCGGCGCCACCCAAACTTTAGCCACTCGCGGCGATTGAGCCAACTTCCAGGCCAGGGCATGTTCCCGCCCGCCCCGGCCAATGACAAGGATGTTGATCGGTTGAGTCATCTGTACCTCACAACCACTGATCACAAAAGTAATGGAGTCCAAACCTTGGTTTGGAAAAGCCAAAGCAAGCTTTGGACTCCATCTTCCTCACTCGTCGGCGGTCATCTTATCCCCACATATCCTCAAAAATCAGCTTTTCGTGCTCTTTGTGCAGCCACCACTCGTCCAGATGAACGGGATATTGGCCGGTGAAGCAGGCGCTGCAATGGCCGCAGGTTTGATCCGTTTCCACCGAACTGGCTTCGGCCTGAGCCTGCCGGACTGCCCGCATCATGCCCTCGTGAGAGAGAAAAGCCAGGCTGTCAGCCCCGATATGGGCCTGAATCGACTCGACCGACTTGCGGTGGGCAATCAACTCCTCGTGGGTAGCCATATCTACCCCCATAAAGCAGGGATGGCGCACCGGCGGAGACGAGACCCGCAGATGGACCTCAGTTGCGCCGCCTTCGCGTAACAGCCGGACCAACGGCCCGGCCGTATTGCCGCGCACAATCGAATCGTCAATCAACACCACCCGTTTACCGGCCAGGTTGGCCGTGAGCGGATTATACTTGAGGTGAATGCCCGACTTGCGAAGTTGGTCATCCGGCTGAATAAAGGTCCGGCCAATGTAGCGATTCTTGGTCAGACCCTCGCTGTAGGGGATGCCCGAGGCCTGGGCGTAGCCAATGGCCGCTGGGGTGGCCGAGTCGGGTACGCCGACCACCACATCGGCCTGGACCGGCGCTTCGCGGGCCAGTTCCGCGCCCAACCGCTGGCGCACCCGGTGGACAATCTGCTCTTCGAGCATGCTGTCAGGCCGGGCGAAATAGACATATTCAAACACGCACAAGGCCCCCGGCGTACCGGCCTGCCGGCCCTGCCGGCTGCGCAGTCCCTCCCGGTCCAGCCGGACAATCTCGCCGGGGCGGACCTCGCGCACGTACTCCGCGCCAATAGTCCCCAGGGCGCACGACTCGGAGGCGACGACATATCCCCTGTGACCGCTAAGCTGGCCCAGGCAGAGCGGGCGCAGGCCCAACGGGTCGCGCACGGCAAACACCGCGTCGCGGGTCAGGATAACCAACGAGTAGGCCCCTTCGGCCTGGGCCATGAAGGCCATGATTCGCTCTTCCCAATCGGGCTTGTAATAGCCGGGCGTCGGCGGCGGCGCGGCCAACATTTGGGTAATCACCTCGCTGTCGCTGGAGGAGGTCAGGCCGACGCCGCGCTCCAGCAGCCGCCGGCGCAGGGTCAGGGCGTTGGTCAGGTTGCCGTTGTGTCCCACCCCCAACGGGCCGTAAATGGTTTCAATCAGATAGGGTTGGGCGTTGCGAATGTGCGACGAGCCGGTGGTCGAGTAGCGATTTTGGCCGATAGCCAGGTGGCCCTTTAAGGGGGCCAGGTTTTCTTCATTAAATACCTGCGCCACCAGGCCCATGCCCTTGTGCAGATAGGCCATCCGGCCGTCGCTGCTGGCGATACCGGCGCTTTCCTGCCCGCGATGCTGCAAGGCGTAAAGGGCAAAAAAGGTCAGCCGGGCCACATCGCTGCCGGGCGCGTAAATGCCGAAAACACCGCAGGCTTCGCGGGGACGGTCTAATCGGTCATCGTCCGGGGGCCAGTTGTCTGTCATTCAAACCTCCTTCCGGCAAATCAAGACCTTAAATACGTGGTGCGTGGTGCGTAAGGTAAATGTGCCACGCACCACGCCCCACGAGAACTGACGATTTATTGTCTTTGAAAAGCCTTATAAGCCTTTGCGCCATGTTTGCTGTATTCGCTCCGCGGCCGGCTGCACACCGGGAACAAACGCCTGGCCGGTCAGCCGCTCGTAGGCAGCGATGTAGCGCTGGGCAACCTGGGCCACAAATTCGGGCGGCATGGGGGGCGGCTGGCCCTCGCCCCGGTAGCCCTGCTGCGCAAACCACAGGCGCAGAAATTCCTTGTCAAAATTCTCCGGCTCCTCGCCCGCCGACCGCGCCGCCTCGTATCCCTCAACCTGCCAGTAGCGGCTGGAGTCGGGGGTGTGGACTTCGTCAATCAGGGCCGGCTGGCCGTCAATCAGGCCAAATTCGTACTTGGTATCTACCAGGATGAGGCCGGCCTGCCGGGCGATGGCCTGGCCCTGTTTGAAAACGGCCAGGGCGATGCGCTGGACCTCGGCCCACAGGTCGGGCGCAACCAGCCTCCGCTCGACCACCTCGGCGCAGGTCAGGCGCTCGTCGTGCGCGCCGCCGGTGGCTTTGGTGGTCGGGGTGATGACCGGTTCGGGCAGGGGGTCGTTTTTAGCCAGGCCCGGTGGCAGTTCCAGGCCATAGGGCCGTGCGACTCCCTGGCTGTAGAGTGTCCAGAGCGAGGTAGAGGTGACGCCGGTGAGATAGCCGCGCACAATCACCTCGACCGGCAGGGCCTCGGCTTCACGGGCGATGGTCACATTGGGGTCGGGCACGGCCACCACATGGTTGGCAGCGAGGGGCGCGAGCTGCTCAAACCACCAGGCGCTAAGCTGGTTGAGCACCTGGCCCTTGTACGGAATGGCCCCCAGCACCCGGTCAAAGGCCGAAACCCGGTCGGTGGTGATTAAGACCCGCTGCTCTCCGGCCAGGTAAATATCGCGTACTTTGCCTTCCAACCGAGGTCCCAACCCCGGCAAATCCACCCGCAGCAGGGCGTGGGGGATGGCGGCAATCAATTCTTCGATGGACAGCATCGGCTCACCTCTCTGGAAAGGATGAAGGATGAAGGATGAAGGCGGAAAAAATTTCATCCTTCATCCTTCCGCCTTCATCCTTTTCAAAGCTCTCCGGCGTAACGAATCCCATTCTCAAACAGCGGCAGACCCGACAGGCCGCGCTGGCCGCGATGATATTGGGGATGCTGCGGCGGGATGAGATGGTTTTCCGGGTGGGGCATTAGCCCCAGGATGGTGCCGCTGGGATTGCAAACCCCGGCAATCCCGGCCTGAGAGCCGTTGGGATTCCAGGGATAATCCGCCGGCTGGCCTTGCGCGTCCACATAACGCAGGGCAAGGCCGCCCCTGGCTTCGATTTCGGAGAGGGTGGCGGCATCGCGGGCCACAAAGCGGCCTTCGCCGTGGGCGACGGGGCAGTAAATCGGTTCGCTCAAACCGCGGGTGAAGACGCACGGGCTGTCGGGCTGCGGCTGCAAATAGACCCAGCGGCACTCGAACTGGGCCGAAGCGTTACGGGTGAGGGTGGCGTTGGCGGTCGAGCCGTGAGCCGGTTCGCCGCCGCCCGGCAGCAGCCCCGCCTTGACCAAAGCCTGGAACCCGTTGCAAATGCCCAGCACCGGCCGCCCGGCGGCGATAAAGGCGGCCACCTCGCCGGCCAGCCGGTGGCGCAGGGCCACCGCCCACAGCTTGCCCGCGCCCAGGTCGTCGCCGTAGGAAAAGCCGCCGGGCAGGACTAGCATCTGGTAATCGCCCAGCCGCCGCTCGCCGGCCACCAGACTGTTGATGTGGACAATCTCCGGCAGGCCGCCGGCCAGCTCGCAGGCCCAGGCCACGTCGCGGTCGCGGTTAGAGCCGGTGGCGTGAAGGATTAGAACTTTGGGTTTCATCTATAAATGCCCTCGCCAGGCGTGCCCGATGGCCACTAAATCAGTTTCAATGACCGGCTGGTGGTCCGGGCCATAAAAAAGCAGGCGGTCATCTGCTCGAACAGTACCCACGTGGGCCAGCGGCAACCCTGCCAGCGACGCCTCAAAAGCAGGCGCATCGTCCGGCGCAACCTCGACCACAAACCGGCCCAGGGATTCGCTAAATGCCAACTCGTCGGCCCGGTCGAGGCCAGGGGTGCGGGACACATCCCCCAGATTCAATTCCAGCCCCAGCCCACCGCCCAGGGCCATCTCCGCCGCAGCGACGGCCAGCCCACCTTCGGAGCAGTCATGGCAGGCGCGGACCAGTCCGGCGCTGATAGCCCGGTGCAGCGCCCGGAAGGTTTCCAGCCCGGTTGCGGGCGGCTGCGGAACCTGCCCGCCGGCCAGCCCGTGCTGCTGGTAGTAGGCCGAGCCGCCCAGTTCGGCCCCGGTCAGGCCGAGCAGGTACAGCCGGTTACCGGGCTGCTTCAGATCCGAGGTGACGGTGCGGGCCACATCCGGCACAATCCCTACCGCCGAGATGAGCAGGGTGCCGGGGATAGCGTGCTTCTGGCCGTCGGCCCCGGTGTATTCGTTGTTCAGGCTGTCTTTGCCGGAGATAAAGGGGGCGTTATAAGCCACCGCCGCGTCGTAGCAGCCCTGGGCACAGCGGACCAAACTGCCCAGCCGGTCGGGCAGCTTGGGGTTGCCCCAGCAGAAATTGTCCAGCAGGGCTACCTGGTCGGGGTCGGCCCCCACGGCTACACAATTGCGCATGGCCTCGTCTATCGCCGCCCAGGCCATAGCATAGGGGTCCAGCCGGCCATAAGCCGGATTGATGCCGGCGGACAGAGCTACTCCGCGCACCGGCGCACCCGGCGGCAAGTCGCGCAAGGCATCGAGCGGGGCAACCACCGCCGCATCGCCGGGGCCAACGCCCCCCGCGCCGACAAAAGGTTTGACCACGCTGCCGCCCTGCACTTCGTGATCGTACTGGCGGACAATAGACTCTTTGCTGCGGGTGTCGGGACGGGCCAGCAGGTCTAGCAGGTCGGCAGTTAAATCGGGGGGACAGGGATGATCCACCTCGGAAGGGGCCGGGGCGCTCCAGACAGCCCGGAGGTGACGCCGAGGCAGGCCGTGGTGCAAAAATTCGACCGCCAGCCGGCCCACCTGCTGCTGGTGATACCACAGCTCCAGGCAGCCGTTGCCGCTGAAAACGCCCAGGTCGGTCGCTTCGATGTCCAAGCCCTGGCAGATGGCCTGCAAGCGCGGCCAGGCCGCCGGGGGCACGGCCAGAACCATACGCTCCTGGGCTTCGCTCAGCCAGATTTCCCAGGGTTTGAGACCGGGGTATTTGAGCGGGACCCGTTCCAGGTGGATGACGGCCCCCAATTCCTGGGCCATCTCGCCAATGGCCGAGGACAGGCCGCCGGCCCCGCAGTCGGTAATGGCGGTGTACAAGCCTTCGGCGCGGGCCAGCAGCACCGCTTCGAGGGTCTGTTTTTCATGGATGGGGTGGCCGATTTGGACGGCGCTGCCGGCGACTGCGCCCGTTTCGTGGGTCATTTCCATCGAGGAGAAGGTCGCACCTCGCAGCCCATCCCGTCCGGTGCGCCCGCCGATGACCACCACCCGGTCCCCGCGGTTGGGTTGGGTGACGTGCGCTCCACGCGGGACCAGCCCCAGGCAGCCGCAAAAGACCAGCGGGTTGGCGGTGTAGCCGGGATCATACAGCACCGCCCCGTTGACGGTCGGAATGCCCATCTTGTTGCCGTAATCTTCGATGCCGGCGGTAACTCCGGCGGCGATGCGGCGCGGGTGCAGCACCCCGGCAGGCAGGTCGGCCAGCGGCAAATCGGGCGGGCCGAAGCAGAGGACATCGGTGTTAGCGATGGGCCGGGCGCTGACGCCGATAATATCACGCACCACCCCGCCGACGCCGGTATTGGCCCCGCCAAACGGCTCCAGGGCCGAGGGGTGGTTGTGGGTTTCTACCTTGAAGGCCAGGTCAAAATTTTCGTCAAAAGCAATCACCCCGGCGTTGTCTACAAAAGCCGAGCGCACCCAGGGCTTGTTGACTCGCTCGGTGGCGGCGCGGATGTAGGTGTTGAGCAGGCCGTCAATTTGGGAAGGATGAAGGATGAAGGATGAAGGATGAATGGTTTCTCCTTCCGCCTTCATCCTTCCGCCTTCATCCTTTTCTTCATAGGTGATGACGGCCTTGAAGGTTTTGTGGACGCAGTGTTCGGACCAGGTTTGGGCCAGCATTTCCAGTTCAACGTCGCTGGGTTCGCGGCCTTCCTGGCGGTAATAGCGCTGGATGGCCTGCATTTCGGCCAGATCGAGCGACAGCCGCCGGGCGGCGCTGAGTTGCTCCAGTTCGGTTTCAGTCGCCTCGGTCAGGGGGATGATCTCGACCTGGGCCGTTCCGTCGGGGTCGGGGTGACTCTGAATAAAGGGCGGGGCGATAAACTGGTTGAGGGTATAGGTCTGGATGACCTCGTTGACCAGTAATCGGTCAGCGATGCGCCGGGCGCTCGGTTCGTCCAGCGGGCCGGAGAGGGTGTAGCGTTTGCCGGTGGCGGCTGCGGCCAGCCCGGTCAGCCCCAGCAGATGGCTGCCTTCGAGCAGGCTTTCGGCCACGCTGTCGGTGACGCCGGGGAGGAGGGTGACTTCGAGGGTGAACGGGGGTTGGGGGTTAGAGATTAGAGATTGGAGATTGGAGATTGGGAGATTGTTTTCAGTGAGGGGATGGATCGGCTGCCAGGTAGCTTGTTCGATGACGGGGTCGTGGAGCAGGGCGTTGACGAGACGCTGGACGGTTGGCTCGTCCAGGTCGCCTTGCAGAAAGTAGAGATCGGTTACGGCGACGGCGTGCAGGTTTTCAACCCCCAGCGCCCCGGCCTGCTGCCGGATCGCTTCGCCGCGCGCGTCGGGGAACTCTGGTTTGGTGGAAACTTCGACCCGGTAGATCATGGAAAGATTATTTTCTCCTGACTAATATCGCACCCTTCGATACGCCTTTCACTACGTTCAAGGCTACTCAGGATGCGATGAGACTCCGCCTTGCCTTACTCCCTACTCCTTACTCCCTACTTCCTACTCCCTGCTCCGTACCTGGTAATTCGGCGCTTCTTTGGTGACAATGACGCTGTGGGGGTGGCTTTCGATTAGCCCGGCGTTGGTGATGCGCACAAATTTGGCCTGCTGGCGCAGCAAGGGCAGACTGGCCGCGCCGACGTAACCCATACCGGAGCGCAGACCGCCCATCAGTTGAACCATGTAATCGGCCAGCGGCCCTTTGTAGGGCATCTGGCCTTCGATGCCTTCGGGCACCACTTTGCCCCCGCTTTCGGGGTTTTGCCCGGAGGCGTAGCGATCTCTGGCCCGGCCTTTCATAGCCCCCAGCGACCCCATACCGCGATATTCCTTAAAGCGCCGGCCTTCGTAGATGACCAGCTCGCCGGGCGATTCTTCCAGCCCGGCCAGGAGCGACCCTAACATGACCGCGTTGGCCCCGGCGGCCAGGGCCTTGACAATATCGCCCGAATATTTGATGCCGCCATCGGCGATAATGGGGATGCCTTTGGGTTGGGCGGCCCGAGCGCAGGCGGCAATGGCCGTAATCTGCGGCACGCCGATACCGGCCACAATGCGGGTGGTGCAGATGGAACCGGCCCCCACGCCGACCTTGATGACATCGGCCCCGGCTTCGATCAAGGCCGCCGTACCCTCGGCGGTGACAACGTTGCCGGCCAGAACCGGCGTTTGCGGGGTTATGAGCTTGATCCGCCGGATGGCCCGCAGCACGCTGGCCGAGTGGCCGTGGGCGGTATCTACGGCCAGGGCGTCTACCCCAGCATCGAGCAGCCGCTCCAGCCGCTCGTCCAGGTCGTCGCCCACGCCAACTGCTGCCGCCACCAGCAGACGGCCCCGGCTGTCGGTGGCCTGGTTGGGGAAGTCGCGCTTTTTGAGGATGTCTTTGTAGGTAATCAGCCCGCGCAGGTGGAAGGCTTCGTCCACCAGGGGCAGCTTTTCGATGCGGTGGCGGTGCAGGATGGCTTTGGCCTCATCGAGCGAGGTGCCGACGGGGGCGGTGATTAGCCCGGTCGAGGTCATATAGACGCGAATCGGCGCGGTTGGATCGGTGGCAAAGCGAACATCACGGTTGGTCAAGATGCCGACCAGCCGGCCCGCGTCGGTGATAGGTACGCCGGAAATGTGGTAGCGTGACATGATCGCTTCCGCTTCGGCCAGGGTGGCCTCGGGGCCGAGGGTGATCGGGTCTACGATCATGCCGGCCTCGGAGCGTTTGACCTTGTCTACCTCGGCGGCTTGCTCGGTCGGGCTGAGGTTGCGGTGGATCACCCCCAGCCCGCCTTGGCGGGCCAAGGCAATGGCCAGCCGGGCCTCGCTGACGGTGTCCATGGCCGCTGAGAGGACGGGGATGTTGAGGGCCAGCTTTTCGTGCAGGCGGGCGCTGAGGTCTACCTCAGATGGCAGCACTTCGGCAAAGCCGGGGACCAGTAAGACATCGTCAAAGGTTAACGCTTCGGAACCCAAGAGGTCCGCAAATTGCATTCATCACCTCCTGTGAAGTAGTAGTCAGTAGCCAGAAATCAGAAGTCAGAATAACGTTTGTGGCGCTGACGGTACGCCACAAGTAATGAACTTTGTTCTTATTCTGCCGGTAAAATAAAAAAACCCACCTTAGCGGTCACTGATGACAGCGGGTAGGATTTTAACTCGTCATTGAGCGTGCCCTTCAGCCCGCTACGTCGTTTAGAGTTCAATTGGATCAAGCTTTCAAGGTCATTAAGTTAGCGCTTCAAGAACGGGACGGAAGCGATGGGAACTTCTAAGCCCCCAGGTTCCGCCGAGTTCCGGTCGTTATAACGGGGTGAGAGAGTGGAGTCGCTAGACTTATGCTTGAGCCTATTGTAACACCTAACCGGACGATGGAGCAAAATTGGACAAGGATTTGGGTTCTTATTTTTCAAGTACTCTACCTCTTAGCTCCTGACCGGCAACGGTCAGGAGCCTTTTTCTTACCCTCGTCTGGCTGATACTGTCAGTATCAGTAGATCCAAATTTGAGGAGCCAGCACGCCCACGTGCGGCTCCGTGCGGCACGTAGGCGTGCCGCACTCCTCGAAAATTGGATCCACTGAGTATCATAAGTTGACCCTAATAGTCCTTGTCAAGAGGGTGGGCTGTTCCAGTATAATATCCGCTGCGAAAGGAGGTGAATCGCGATTAGCGTATAGTCTGGAATTGGAGGAGTACGTCAAACGTTGAACCAAAAAAAGCAGGAGGAGTCAAAAGATGGCAGCAAAATTTAAGTCTCAATTCTTGATCTGGCTGGTTATTCTGGCCCTGGCAATGCTGGGAGGGGCATGTAGCCCAGCCGCCACCCCGGAAGTAACCGCCCCGGCAGCGACCGAAGCACCGGAAGAAGCGTCCGCGCCGACAGACACCGAAGCACCGGCGACCGAAGCCGCCGTGGCTAAACCGGCGGCGACGGAAGAACCGGCTGCGGAAGCCGCCCCGGCGGGCAATTTCAGCGGAACGGTTGTGGTTGGCGAGTGGCAGGAACCGAAAGGTTTGATCGGGCCAATCTTCTACCAGGCCCACACTTATGCGATTATTTACGCCATGTATTATGCGCCACTGGCTTTGAATGATAAGGATGAGCTAGTCCCGGAAATGTTAGCCGAAGTGCCAACCCTGGAAAACGGCGGCATCTCCGAGGACGGCAAAACCTACACCCTCAAATTCAAAGAGGGTTTCAAATGGCATGACGGCCAGCCGGTTACCTCGGCGGACTTTAAGTTTACCTGGGAGTTCATTATGAATCCCGATACCAAAGCCCAGACCACCGCGGGTTGGAATAAGATTGGCTCCATTGACACCCCCGACGAGCTAACTGTTATCATCAATATGAATGAGCCTTATGCCCCGTTTGCCCCAACCACACTGGCCCTGCCCATTCTGCCCAAACACGCCCTGGAAGGTGTGCCCGACCCCGGCAACAGCGAATTTGCCCGCAAACCGATTGGCAATGGTCCGTTTATGTTCAAAGAGTGGATTCCGGGTGATCGCCTGGTGGTGGTGGCTAACCCCGACGCCCCCATCCCGGCTAAACTGGAAAGCATTATCTTCAAGTTTGTGCCCGACATCAATACCTTGATCGCTCTGCTGCGCACCGGCGATGTGGACTTGGGCTACGAGCTGCCCGAAAACCAGATTCCCGAAATGGAGCAGATCGAAAACCTGACCGTTTCGGCCATCCCCGGCGTGGCCATCGAGCGCTATTACTTCAATCTGCGTGATCCCAAAGACCTGACCAAGACTCATCCCATCTTCTCCGACCTCAACGTGCGCAAAGCCTTGAGCATGGGTATGGATCGCTTTACCGTCGTGGACAAGATTCTGCAAGGTTATGGTCAGGTAGCCGTAACGGAGCTGGACAACACCGCTTGGTTTAATGAAGAACTCAAGCCCGTTCCTTACGACCCCGAAGGGGCCAAAAAGTTGCTGGATGAAGCTGGCTGGACGGTTGGGGCCGACGGAATTCGGGAAAAGGATGGCCTTCGCCTGAGCTTCAAACATTCCATGACCACCGGCGACCCCATCCGCGAGAATATGCAGGTCTTTTTTCAGCAAAATCTGGCCGATATTGGGGCCGAGATGATCATTGACAACTATCCGGCGGCCACCCTCTACGGTAGCTGCGCCGACGACGGCATCTTTGGCAAAAGCGCCTTTGATATGATGGGCTTCACCAACTTCCCGCCCGGCATTGACATCACCGCCGAGTGGTCCGACTTCTTTTTGACCAGCACCATCAAAGATTGTGAAACAAACCCGGCCGGCACCAACTCCTGGGGCTTTTCCGACCCGGCGGTTGACGAAGCCCTTGAATGTTCTGTGACCGAACTTGACCCGGATAAGCGGGTGGCCTGCATCAAAGAAGCCCAAAAGCTAATCTATGACCAGTACGTGACCCTCTACACCTATGACACCCTGAACATCATTGCCTACAATAATCGCGTCCAGGGGCTAAAGCCGACCGTTTTTGGCTGGCACCACTACAACTACCACGAGTGGTCGGTAGCAGAGTAAAATTCATTCCGGAGTCCAAAGCTTGCTTTGGCTATTCCAAACCGAGGTTTGGACTCCATTTCTTGGGTTAGTTTCTTTACGCTCAGCCCCTCATATCATTTCGAGGCCGTAGGCCGAGAAATCCTTATAGCGCTACATCGGCCTCGGAGATTTCTCCCTTCGGTCGAAATGACATGGCTGAGTAGTTAGGTTTCTTTTTCCTTTTTGAGGCGGCTATGGCCCGTTATATCATCCGTCGAATGTTGATTTCAATCCCGGTGCTGCTGGGGATTACCCTCATCACCTTTTTTCTGCTGCATGCTTCCGGCGATCCGATGGCGGTTTACGCCTCCAACCCCAGCATCACCGCCGAAGACCTGGCCCGCCTGGAGAAAACTTATGGCTTTGATAAGCCGGTCTACGTGCAGTATCTGTACTGGCTGCGCAATATCGTTACCGGCAACTGGGGCCAGTCCTTTCTAACTCACCAGGATGTGCTGGTCATGATCATCCAGCGCTTGCCCAATACCCTCATCCTGATGGTCACGGCGTTTGTCTTCACTGTCGTCGTATCGGTGGCGCTGGGCATTTATGCCGCTACTCACAAATATTCCATGGGCGATTATCTTGTCACCGGCATCTCCTTCTTCGGTTATTCCATGCCCGGCTTCTGGTTCGGCTTGATGCTGATTATCATCTTTGCGGTCAAATTCAAAGAGTGGGGGTTGCCTTCGCTGCCCGCCGCCGGCATGTATCCCATTCGCGGCGAGCCGTCGCTGCTGGAATTGCTAAGGCACCTGATTTTGCCTGTAGCGGTGCTGTCGCTCAACTCCATCGCCCGTTACAGCCGCTATTTACGCTCCAGCATGCTGGAAGTGCTCAACCAGGATTACGTTCGCACGGCCCACGCCAAAGGGTTGGCCGGCCATGTGGTCGTAGGGCGGCATGCCCTCAAAAATGCGCTCATTCCCCTGCTGACCCTGGTTTTGTTGGATATTCCCTTTCTCTTCGGTGGGGCGTTGATTGTGGAGCAGGTTTTTGCCTGGCCAGGTATGGGCCGTATGTATTGGGAACACGCTGTGTGGGTAGATTACCCGGTGCTCATGGGTATTCTGGTGTTGATTTCCATTCTGGTGGTGCTGTGCAACCTCATCGCCGATATTTCATACGCTTTTATTGACCCACGCATCCGCCTCCAAGACGCATCGTGAAAGAAATCGGACAAGTTCTGGCGCTGGATCGTCCCAGGCCGTCGCGCATCGAGAAAAACCCGCCCGGTTTGTGGCAGTTGGCCGGACGGCGCTTTTTGCGTCACCGGGCCGGGGTGATGGCCACGCTGGCCTTGCTGGTAGTTGTCGCTGCTGTAACGCTGGGGCCGCTGTTGTTTGTGCCACGCGACGCCGCTTTCCGGCCCGATCCCCTGGTCATCAACCAGCCGCCCAGCGCCGAGCACTGGTTCGGCACCGACCAGGTGGGGCGTGACATCTTCGCCCGCATCATCTATGGCGGCCAGATTTCACTGGCGATTGGTTTACTGGCGATGGTCGTGTCCATCGTGGTCGGCGTTCTATTGGGCGCGGTGGCCGGTTACTTTGGCGGCCTGGCCGATGGGGCGATTATGCGCTTCACCGATGCCATGTTGAGCATCCCCGGCATCTTTCTGATTATCGCCCTGACCGTCTTTCTCGGCTCTACCCTGCCGACCATTATTCTGTCTATCGGCTTTCTCAACTGGATGATCATTGCCCGGGTTATGCGCGCCCTTTTTCTGTCCTTGAAAGAACAGGATTTTGTGATGGCGGCCCGCTGTCTGGGCGTTAAAAATGTGCGGATCATGTGGGGCCATATCCTGCCCAACGCCATCGCTCCGGTCGTCGTTACCGCCACCCTGACCGTGGGCGAAGCTATCCTGACCGAAACAGCCATCAGCTACCTCGGCCTGGGCATTCAGCCGCCGCTGCCCAGTTGGGGCAACATGCTCAAAAACGCCCAAGATTTGATCTGGTCCGCACCCTGGCTGGCAATCTTTCCGGGGGTGATGATCTTTATCACCATCCTGTGTATCAATTTTATGGGCGACGCCCTGCGCGATGCCCTCGACCCGCATATGCGGCTTTAAGAAGGCTGAGGCTGAGGCTAAGGCTAAGCCTTAGCCTTTGAAACAAAAGGAAGAACTATGGATGTCTATCAGGAAAAAATAAAGCAAGCCGATCAGCTTTTGGCCGAGTTTGAGCTTGATGCCTGGCTGGTGTTTGTGCGGGAAACGGCCGAGCACACCGACCCGGTGATCAAACTGCTTGGCCCTTTGAACGCAGTCTGGGAAGCTGCTTTTGTATTTGGCCGGGGCGGACAGCGGATTGCCATTGCCGGTCAGGGCGACGACGAAGCCATCCGCCGGCTGCGTCTGTTTGATGAGGTGATTCCCTACACTCAATCCATCCGCGACGAACTGGTCCGGGTGCTGACCCGGCTTAATCCCCGTACCATCGGCCTCAACTACAGCCGCAGCGATGTCAGCGCCGACGGGCTAACTTACGGCATGTTCCTCAACCTGCAAGAGTATCTGCGGGGAACGCCCTGGTTGGACCGGCTGGTTTCAGCCGAAGCGTTTGTGGATGCCTGGCGCGGGCGTAAAACGTCTCAGGAATTGAACCGAATGCGCCGGGCCAATGACATCGCCATGGAAATCTTTGAGGCAACCGGGGAGTGGCTCCGGCCCGGCCTGTCGGAGAAAGAGATTCACCAATTTGCGCATGAGCAGACCCGGCAGCGCGGCGTCGAAACCTCCTGGGAGGCCGACTTTTGCCCTGGTTTGAACGCCGGCCCCAATTCGCCCTGGGGGCACGTCGGCGCATCGGATGAAAAGACCGCGCCGGGATATACCCTCAACATGGATTTTGGGGTTAAGGTCAATGGCTACTGCTCGGACCACCAGCGGGTCTGGTATTTTTTGCGGGAGGGAGAAACTAAAGCGCCGCCGGAAGTGGTCAAAATATTCGAGGCGGTGGTCGGGGCCATTCAAGCGGCGGCAGATTTTGTGCGGCCTGGCGTGCAGGGCTGGGAGGTGGACGCCGTGGCCCGCGAATACCTGGTCAAGGCCGGCTATCCCGAATATCCTCATGCTTTGGGGCACTCCGTTGGCCGTTACGCCCACGACGGCGGGATGGGCTTTTACCCGCGCTGGGAACGGTATGGGAACAAGCCCTACAGCCAAATTGCCGAAAACGGCGTTTTTACTCTGGAACTGGGCGTCCGCTCCGAGTTTGGTTACATCAGCCTGGAAGAAGAAATCCTGGTCACCGCCACCGGCTGCGAGTGGTTCAGCCCGCCGCAACAGGCGTTGATGCTGGTTCCATTCCATTAAGCTGACCGGAGACCGAAGACCGGCTAGTTAAGGTAAACTGCCGTCTCCCGTCCCCGGTCTCCGGTCTAATTTTAAGGAGACCTTCAATGAAAATTTCCGAAAAAGCAGCTTTTAATTATGCCCTATTATCGTCGCCTGTGGCTCTTTACCCGCGCTCGCTCTTTCAGCAGTATTTCCCGCTGACCGAGGCCGACTTCAGTGCTGACACGCTGGTTCGTCTCGCTGAGAAGTTGGCGCGCTACCGGGAGCAAGAGCGCCAGGCGCGCGGGCAGGATAAAGCGTTTCTGCAACTGCTGACCCAAGATGTCGAAAAGGCGCTTCAATTTCTGCAAACAACAGACCTGTCGGGTTTTGATGTGATGGGTACGATTGAAGCCTATTACGACGTGGTCAAAGAGTATTATCCTGGCCGGCTGAAACTGTCGTGGCGGCAGCGCTCGCCTTACGTGGTGGATCAATACCCGGCGCCGGCTCAGGACGCCAACTGGTTCGCCTCGTCCAACGTGCCGGGTGGGCCGCGCGAAGGCTACCCGGAAGGGGTCTACTATCTGCGCCGCCACATGATGCCGGGCGTGGTCGAGATGGCGACGCTGCACGAAAATGTCCACCACCTCGGCCTGGGCAGCGATGACCATCCCGGTGACTACTTCCGCTTCTTTGACGAGGGCTGCGCCAATTTTCTGGCCTACCTGATCTATTATCACAAAAACCGGGATCTGGTTCCGATCCAGCTTTACCGGACCTTTTTACAGGAAATCAATACCGACCTCTATGAGACGCCCCCCTTCGACCGGATTATGGCCTCGTTGATTCATCAGGTCGGGATGACCGGCCTGTACCGGCTCATTCTGCGCCGCCTGAAAGATCACGGCACACAGGTCGAGTGGAAAACACTGCTCCGCGCTATCGCTTCCGGCCAGTTGACTGTCGAACCGCTGCCCGACGAACCAACCGAAGCCGAACTGCCGCCCATTGTCCACGAGCTGCAAGAGGGGGCCGATAAAATGATTGCCCTGATTGCCTACCCGGAGCGGGTCCTGATGTCGCCGCTGGCTTACCAGGGTTATGATTGGATGTGCCGCGAAGGGGCGCTCAATGTGTCTGATTTGCGCGATACCTGGCAGTTATCGGCGGATGAACTCAAAACCGTCATTGCTGAGCTGGCCGGCGTCTACTTCTGGAGCGACACCGGCGGGCAGCTCAAACCCTTCCCGGCCCAGCACACTTCCGACATGTTTCATGAAACCGGCATTGTTCGGGCGACGCTGACCGGCGTTCCGTTAACAGTGGCAAGGGTAACATAATGAAATTCGGGCTTTGTTTGCCCAACTATGGCTTGGCAACTTCGCCCCAGGCGATTCTCCAGGTGGCCCAGGCCGCCGAAGCCGCCGGTTATGACTCGGTCTGGACCACCGATCACCTTCTGGTTCCCCGGAAATACGGCCAGCCGTATGGCAATTTGATCGAAGCCCTGGTGACGCTGGGCTATCTGGCCGGTGTTACGCAACGGGTTGCCCTGGCGACATCGGTCATCGTCCTGCCGCAGCGCGACCCGATCCTGGTGGCCAAGCAGATGGCGGCGATTGATCAACTCTCCGGCGGGCGGGCGCTGTTGGGGGTTGGCGTGGGCTGGATCGAGGAGGAATACCGCTTTTTGCGAACCGATTTCAGGCAGCGCGGGCGCATCGCCGATGAGTGGCTCCAGGTAATCCACACCCTTTGGACTGAAGCCCAGCCCGCCTTTGCTGGTCAGTGGATCAATTTCAGCGATACCACCTTTGAGCCAAAGCCTATCCAGGCCGGAGGTGTCCCCATCTATGTCGGGGGCAAATCCGAGGCGGCGATTCGCCGGGCGGTCCAATGGGGTGATGGCTGGCATCCGACCAATCTGGAACCAGAGACATTGGCCGAGGGCGTGGCTAAACTACGTCACTGGGCCGGCGAGCGTCACCTCACTGTCAGCATGCGCGGTCACATTGCCATGGCGGGTCATAGCCCGGCGGCCGAGGATAATAATGTCTGGCCCATCGCCGGCTCAACGGCGGCGATCATCGAGCGCATCGGAGCTTATGCCGGGGCCGGGCTGGAATATTTGATCTGCTATTTCAAACACCAAACCGCCGGGGATATCCTGGCGCAGTTGGAGCGGTTTGCGACAGAAGTCATACCTGTTTTTCAGAAATAGGCCCTGGCCTCCGGGCGCGTTTTGATACGGATTGATCCCCAAAGTGATACGCTTGGGTCTTGTTAAGTCCTATCCGGTGTTTTATTATTCAGGCAGTCAAGCGTCCCACAAAACCATCTCGGTTGAGGCAAAATAGAAAGGATTTGTTTATGGCCTAACCTTAGTCTGACTCGAGGTTGCCGGTAAAAATTGAAAATGATGTCGTTGTAAATCATTTATAGTTTCAATGGAGGAGACTACTGATGAAAAAAATAATCAATATTATCAGTCTGATGATGCTATTGTCGCTCATCCTGAGCCTGTCGCCCCTGCAAGTGCTGGCCCAGAGTGAGATTGCCTGCGAAAGTGATGTGGTGGTTCAGGCTGATGACTGGCTCTCGAAGATTGCCGAAAAGGTTTATGGCGATGTGACCGCCTACCAGGCCATTGCCGACGCTACCAATGCCAAAGCCGCTGCCGATAACAGTTATGCCATGATTGATAATGTCAATGTCATCGAACCCGGCTGGAAGCTGTGCATTCCGGCCACCGGCGAGGTCGAGGCCATGCTACAGCAATCCGCCGCTGCGCAGGCCGCCTCCAGCGACCAAGAACTGGTTGTAGCGATTGCCCAGGATATTGGCGCGCTCGACATCCGCAAGGAAGGTTCGGCGGCCAGTTTTAGCTTACTGCGCCACATTTACGAACCGCTGGTCTGGTTTGACGACGGTATGCAGCTTTATCCCCTCCTGGCCGAGTCCTGGGAACAGGTAGACGATACGACCATGCGTTTCAAACTGCGCCAGGGCGTCACCTTCCACAATGGCAATCCCTTCAACGCCGAGGCAGTCAAATACAGTCTGGACAAGGTGTTGGATCCCAACTTCCCGGCCTGGATGAACTTTGCCCTGGTAGACCTGGTCAAAGAGGCCAAAGTGATTGACGATTACACTGTAGACATCGTTACCGTTGCTCCCACCCCCAGCCTGCTCTGGCGCTTGACTTTGCTGGACATGGTAGACCCCCAATACGCCGAAACCCCGGAAATGGACACCCGCCCCAATGGCACCGGCCCTTATAAATTTGTCGAATTTACCCCCAGCCGGCAGTTTGTAATGGAGCGCAACGACGACTACTGGGGCGACAAGAGCAACTTCAAACGTGTGACCGCCCGGATTATCCCCGAAGCCGGCACCCGTCTGGCTGCTCTGTTGGCCGGCGAAGTGCAGATGATCAACGCCGTTTCGCCGGAAATGCTGGCCCAGATTAATGACTCGGACACCGCGACGGTGACCACCGCGCCGACCGCCCGGCTGGTCTATGTGTCCATGCGCAACGACCGCCCCCCACTGGACAACCCCAAAGTGCGCCAGGCCCTCAACTACGCCATTGACAAACAAACTATCGTGGACACTATCCTCCAGGACATCGCCGTGGTCGCCAAAAGTCCACTGCCGCCTTCTCTGCGCAGCGCCCGCAGCGATCTGGCTTATCCCTATGACCCTGAAAAGGCCAAGCAGCTTTTGACCGAAGCCGGTTACGCTGGCGAGGAGATTATCTTTGCTCTCGGCGCGGGGCGCTACCCCAACGACGACCAGGTGGGCCAGGCCATTGCCGCCTATATGCAGGATGTGGGTATCAATGTGAAGTTTGAGCAGGGCGAATGGGCCACCTTCAACACCGAAAACCGCAAAGGCAAAGAGTCGCCGTTTGATGCCTTCTTCCAGGGCTGGTCCGCCGACGCGCTGGACCCGGTGCTGATGCTCACCTTCCTCTTCAAATCGGAAAACACCGAATCGCGCACCTCTTACGCCAATCCCGCCGTAGATGAGTTGATTTCCAAAGCTGCCCTGACCAACGATCCGGCTCAACTGGATAGCTTACTCAACGAAACTCAGGGTATTGTCTGGGATGATGCTCCCTTCATCTTCATGTATATTCCCAAAGAAGTCCTCGGCATCAGCAGCAACCTGAAAGGCTTTTCCGCCCGGCCCGACGAATTCTTCTTCTTCAACGATGCCTATTTTGCCCAGTAGTTCCATGCCGCTCGGCGAGAGTCACAGACCCTCGCCGAGCATGAGAATAGGTTATGAGCTTTAATTACCTCTTACGCCGGACCCTGCAAGCCTTGCCATTGTTGTTTCTGGCCTCGCTCGTGGTCTTCCTGCTCATCCACATCACCCCCGGCGACCCGGTACGCCTGATGCTGGGTGAGCAGGCTTCGGATGAGCAGATCGCGGCTGTGCGGGCGCGCATAGGGCTGGACCGCTCGTTGCCGGAGCAGTATCTCAGTTTTATCGGGCGGGCGCTCCAGGGCGATTTGGGTACATCCATCCGGGCCGTGCGCCCAACCGTCGAGTTGATCGGGCTGGCTCTGCCCGCCACCCTGCTGCTGACGGCGGTGGCGCTCTTTTTGGCTGTTGTCATCGGCCTACCGGTCGGTATTCTGGCTGCGCTCCGGCCCGGCAGCCTGTTCGATAACCTGGCCCTTTTTTTAGCCTTACTGGGCCAATCTATCCCCAGCTTCTGGCTGGGCCTGACGCTCATCTCTTTTATAGCCCTGCGCTGGCGTTTGCTGCCCACCTCCGGTTACGGTGACTGGCAGCATCTGGTTTTGCCGGCCTGTTCGCTGGCCCCATTTCTGGCCGGTCTGATCATTCGCATCACCCGCACCAGTTTTATCGAGGTGCTGCGCCAGGATTATATTCGCACAGCTTACGCTAAAGGCTTTGCTCTCTCGCCGGTGGTTTTTCGACACGCCCTGCGCAACGCCCTGCTGCCCATTGTGACCATCCTGGGGCTGCAAACCGGGGCGCTGCTTGGCGGAGCGGTGGTAACTGAAACGGTTTTTGGCTGGCCGGGGGTGGGCCAACTGGCGGTCAATGCTTTGTCTGATCGGGATTACCCAGTGGTGCAGGCGGTGGTTTTGGTATCGGCGCTGATCTTTATCAGCATCAATTTACTGGTTGACTTGGCCTACTCTATCCTGGATCCGCGCATTCGTTATCAATGATAAAACCCATTCCCTGGAGCAGAAAGGATTTGCATGGCGGTTAACCCAAGCCGTGACCTGGCTGGTCCACTCAAGCCGGCCGATCAGGTTTCTCCCTGGCTGCAAAGGCGACCGAACCAGACGGTCCGCTTTTTGCGGCGGGCGGCGCTGCCCCTGGTTGGCGCAACGATTTTGCTGTTGATCATCGCGGTGGCGCTGCTGGTCCCGCTCATCTCCCCGTTTGACCCTTACCGCCAGGATTTGCGCGGGCGGCTCCAGTCGCCGGGTTGGGTAGATAAAGAGGGCCGGTCACACCTGTTGGGCACGGACCAACTGGGGCGCGACATCCTGACCCGTGTCACCCTGGCTGCCCGGCTGTCGCTGGGCATTGGTTTGGTGGCGGTAGCCGGGGCCGGCGTGGTGGGGGTAGTCTTGGGCCTTATCTCTGGTTTTTACGGCGGCTATTTTGACGACATTATTATGCGCCTGGCCGATTTGCAACTGGCTCTGCCTTTGATTCTGCTGGCCCTGGCAATTGTGGCCCTGTTGGGGCCGAGTATTACCAACGTCATTATCGTCTTTATCGTCACCGGTTGGCCCGTTTTTGCCCGTACCGTGCGCGCTTCAACCCTGAGCCTGCGCCAGCGCGAGTTTATCGAAGCCGCCCGCTGCCTTGGTTGCCCCACCCTGCGGATTCTGGTCTATCACATTTTGCCCAATGTGGCCCGACCGCTCATTGTCATCGCCTCGTTTGAATTGGGCAAGGTGATCATTTACGAGTCGTCGCTGGGGTTTCTGGGCATGGGCGCGCAACCACCCACACCCACTTGGGGCAACATGATGGCCGAGGGTCGGGCCTACCTTGACACGGCCTGGTGGCTGGTTTTCTTTCCCGGCATCGCCCTGGTTTTGACTGCCGCCGCGGCCAACTACATCGGCGATGGCATCAACGAGTTTTTCGACCCGCGCAACAAGCGGAGTTAAGACCATGTTGACCCAGAACTTTATCATTCCCGGCTCGCGGCTGACCCAGCAGCACGCGGCGATCCAAACCGAACTGGACCAGGCCGTGGCCGGCGTCATCCGGCGGGCGGTGTTTACCCCTGGTCCGGAAGTCGAAGCCTTTGAGGCAGAGTTTGCCGCATACATGGGGGTCAAGTACGCTGTAGGCGTTAGTTCTGGCAGTGCGGCGGTGCTGCTGGCCTT
This sequence comes from Anaerolineales bacterium, assembly GCA_015075405.1. Taxonomy (GTDB): domain Bacteria; phylum Chloroflexota; class Anaerolineae; order 4572-78; family J111; genus DSQQ01. The sequence goes on along the minus strand of JABTUK010000004.1, from coordinate 627,540 downwards.
AAAAGCTTTGAACCTTCAACCCGGCGATGAGGTGATTTCGACGCCTCAGGTGGACATCTCGGCCTCTGCGCCGGTGACGCAGGCGGATGCCCGGTTGGTTTGGGTGGACATTCACCCACGCACCTACAACCTCGATCCCGACCCGTTGGCCGCTGCGATCACGCCGCGAACACGGGCTGTAATTGCAGTTCATATGTACGGCAACCCGGCCGCGATGCAGCCGGTCCTGGAAATTGCCACCAGGCACAACCTCCCGGTGATCGAAGATGCAGCCCTGGCCGTGGGCGCGACCTATCGAGGGCGACCGGTGGGAAGTTGGGGGACGTTAGGCTGTTTCAGCTTCAGTCCCGGCAAAATCCTGGGAGCCTTTGGCAAAGCCGGTATAGTAGTTACCAATGATGCCGCTTTGGCTCAGCAGGTGCGGATGTGGAGCAGCTACGGCTTTGATCTGGCCAGCCTGAAAGCCATCGAGCGGGGAGAGATCGGCGCGCAGTTTGAATACGAGGCCGAAGGGTTTAATGCCCGCCTGGATGAGTTGCAAGCCGCCGTGCTGCGGGTCAAGCTGCGCTACCTGGACGAGTGGGTCCGGCGCCGGCGGGAGAATGCCGGCCTCTACCGCGAAATGCTGGCCGATTTGGAGCCGACACACCTATTTTTACCCCAGGACACGCCGGAGACCGAGCCGGCATTTCGGGTCTTTGTGATCCGGTCGCCCCGGCGCGACGGCTTGATGCGTTACCTGGCCGGGGCCGGCATCTGGAGTGGCTTGAACTACGTGCCGCCGCTGCACCTCCAGCCGGCCTACGGGTATCTGGGCTACCGTCCGGGTGACTTTCCCCAAACAGAACAGGTAGCCCGCGAACTGCTGTGCCTGCCCACTATTCCTGAGCTATCGCGGCAGGAAGTTGAGAAAGTGGGAGAAACGATCCGTGAATATTTTCTCAGGAGTTAAATATGTCAAATAAAAAACCAACAGCCATTATTGCCTTTTCCATCTCGACCCGCCCGCAGCGACCGGCGGAGGAAAATCCTATCTATCGAGGCGCGCAGATTGCCATAGACGAACTCAAAAATGACGCCAGCCTGCCGATACACCTGGATTGGAAAATTTTTGATGATTTTGGCGATACGGCGACAACCGAAAAATTTGCCAGAGAGATTGTGGCCGATCCGAGCATCATCGGTGTGGTCGGGCCGATGGGCAGCAGCGAAGCGTTTGCCAGTGCCTCAATTTACCATGACGCTGGTTTGGTTCAGGTCAGCCCCTGCGCCTCTCATCCTGATCTGTGCCAGCGCGGCTACCAGACTTTTTTCCGGCTGGTGGCCAACGAGAACGGCCAGGGCGGCGAACTGGCCCGCATGGCTTACGGCTATCTCAAAGCGGGCCGCGCGGCGATTATCCATGCGGATGATGCCTGGGCAACTACTACTTCTGACATTTTCGCCCGTGAATACGAGAAGTTGGGCGGCCAGATTGCCGGGCGGCAGAAATATCCCAATGGTGGCGACGATTTTAGCGATCTCATTCGGGCCACTGTGGCTGCCCAACCGGAGCTGGTTTTCTGCGCCGTGCATCCGCGCGAAGGGCTGCTCATTTCGGGCGGGCTGCGCCAAGCCGGGTTAAAAGTTCCCTTCTTGGGTACCGACGCCATGAAGACCGCTTTTCCATTGGGTGGAGGCGAGCCGGAGGCCGAAGCCTACCATACCTATTCCGGGGCCGATTTCCGACGACTGCCCAGCGCGGCAGCCTTTCGACAGGCTTACGTCGCCCGTTACCCTGAGGACAGCACGTACAGCCCCGAAGCTTACGACGCCGTTATGATCATCGCCGAGGCCCTGCGCCGGGCCGGGGGACCAGACCGCCGCCGCATCCTGGCCGAGGTTCGCAGTTTGCGGGATTATCAGGGGGTCAGTGGCCTTATCAATTTTAGCCCCACCGGCGAGCGGGTCGGCGCGCCGATCAGTTTTTATCACGTAGTCAAAACTGAGCAGGGGCGGGTGATGGAATACCTGGGCACCACCCTCGAATTGCTACCAGTGGCCGAAGCAGCCGCCTGAATTCTGTGCGCCTTCTGACTCAGACTCCCGGACGCAGGTCAGAGCCAAAGACCCCCTGTGGGCAGACCGGCTTAGAGCGTCACCCCTGATGAAAATGGAGTCCAAAAGCATAGCTTTTGGGACTCCGGCAAAGCTATATTTTCGAGGAGAAAAAACTATATGCCAAGCAAAACCTTTGTTAAATTCCCGGTGATAGATAAACACAACAACTTTGAAACCTTCGTCCCGGTCGGGATTGTCGAGGGCCAGAACCCCGGCCCAACCCTGGCTGTGATTGGGGCGGTTCACGCCACCGAATATGCTGCCCACGACGGGGTGGCGCGTTTCTGGGAGTCGCTGGACCCGACTGAGCTTTCGGGCAAGGTGTATGTGGTCCTGGCGGCAGACGTGATGGCTCTGTGCAGCCACACCCAATACACCAATCCCATTGACGGCAAGAACCTCAACCGGGTTTGGCCCGGCAAGGCCGACGGCACGCTGACCGAGGTCATTGCCTACACCATCACCCAGGAGGTCATCAGCCAAGCCGATTATGTGATTGACAGCCACGGCGGCGAATTTGACGAAGCGATTGACCTGTTCATTATCACCCACAAAGCCGGCCAGCCCGACCTGGACCAAAAAACGCTCGACTTCGCCCTGGCCCTCGGCTTCCCCTTTGTAGAAGTGACCGACGCCTACGGTACGGTTTTGGGCAGCGGTACGGGTGCAGCGGAAGCGGTCAAGAGCGGCCGCCCCGCCGTCACCCTCGAAGCGGGCGGGCGCGGCCTGCGCGAAGAACGGCACATCTCGGCAGTCTACAATTCGCTCCAAAATGCTCTAAAATTCCTGGGCATCAAGCCGGGCCAGCCGGTCCCCTGGGCCGGCCAATCCATTAAACTCAATCACGGGGTAATCCTCAAGACCACCCAGCTAGGACTTTATCAACCCGCCGTCACCGTCGGTGATTGGATTGAAAAAGATGCTGTTTTTGCCCGTGTTCTTGATTTCGATGGCCGCCTGCTGGAAGAGATTCGCGTGCCGGAGGCCGGGGTGGTGCTGGATGTCATCAGTGCTCGCGGAATCAAGGCCAATGCCTTTGCCGGGAAGATTGGCGTGGTTTGAGAGGTGAGGCGAGGAAAAGGGAGGCGATGAAGCGGAACTTCTTTCGCCTCATCGCCTCCTCGCCTCCTCGCTTCATCAAGAGAGGATTAGATTGTGACCGTTAGAGACAGAGTAGCGATTGTCACCGGCGGCGGCAGTGGTATCGGCGAGGGGATTGCCAAAGCGCTGGCTCACGCTGGGGCGAAGGTTTGTATTGCCGACATCAGCCCAACCGGGCTGGAGCGCGTAACCGGCGAGATTACAGCCAGCGGTGGCGCGGCGTTGGGAGTCAAAACCGATGTCAGTAGCGCCGAAAGTGTGGCCGCATTGTGTCAAAAGGTGCCCGACTCGTTTGGCCGAATTGATATTCTAGTCAATAACGCCGGGATCATTGCCCCGGAAGTGGAAATTGACGAAATGAGCGAGGCCACCTGGGACAAAATCCTGACCGTCAATCTGAAATCTCAATACCTCTGCTGCCAGAACGCCGTCCGGGTGATGAAAAAGCAGGGGTATGGCCGGATTGTCAACATTGCCTCGCGCTCTTGGCTGGGTGGGCGCGGTCTGGCCAATTATGCTGCTTCCAAAGGCGGGGTGGTCAGCCTGACCCGCAGTCTGGCGATTGAATTGGGCAAGTACGGCATTACCGCCAACTGTGTTTCGCCCACCCTAGTGGTCACGCCGCTTTTTCTGGGGATGCCTAAAGAGGAGCAGGAGCAGGACTTGCAAAAAGCAGCCAAGAATCCTATTCCCCGCCTGGGCACACCCGCCGATGTGGCCTGCGCGGTGCTGTTCTTTGCCAGCGACGAAGCCGAATTCATTACCGGACAGCATCTCTATGTCGGCGGCGGGGCCGATTTGTGGACATCCGGGACGTTGTAGGACATAGTGATGATCATTGATTTTCGCGTCCAGCCACCCTATAAAAGCTTTTTGGGGATACACTTCTTCCGGCCTCGCCCTGCCGTCGAAGACCCGGTCACCGGCAATCCTTTCGCCGTAGGTCGAATTACCCCGCCTTCGTTTGAGCAGCAGTCCATCGAGCTGTTTGTGCAGGAGATGGACGAAGCTGGGATTGACCTGGCCGTTATCACCGGGCAGCGTACCGGCCCGACTGGCCGCAGCGCCAGCAATGATGATATTGCTGAATTAGTGCAGCGATATCCCGGCCGTTTTGTCGGCTTTGGCGGTATTGACCCCCGCGAACCGGGGGCGGTGGATGAGGTCCGCCGCTGTATCGAGACGCTGGGTTGTCGGGGCATCGCCATGCTGCCAGGTTGGAGCAGTCCACCCCTGCACGATGACGATGAAACAATCTATCCCATTTATGAGACTTGCCGCGATTTGGGTGTGCCGGTAGTTATTACCAGCAGCCATTACATTGGCCCGGACATGACCTATTCCCTGCCCATTCACATTCAGAAAGTAGCCTTTGATTTGCCCGAATTGACCTTGATCATCGGGCATGCCTCCTGGCCCTGGACGCTCCAAATCTGCGCGGTCGCCATGCGCTGTCCCAATGTTTACCTGATGCCGGAATTTTATATGTATATTCCCAATATGCCTGGCGCGGAGGATTACGTCAAAGCGGCCAACAGCTATCTGGCCTATCGGATGCTCTATTCCTCCTGTTATCCCAGCCGCTCGTTGGGCCAGGCCCTGGTCGAATTTAAGGCGCTGCCGCTCAAGCCAGAAGCGCAGAAAAACCTACTGAGTCGCAACGGGGCGCGGCTGCTGGGGCTGTCAGAGGGCTAAAGGCAGAAACCGATGCGGCTGAAAGACAAAGTTGCCTTAATCATTGGCGGGGGCAGCGGCATTGGCCGGGCTATCGCCTTGCGCTTTGCCGCTGAAGGAGCGCAGACAGCCGTGGCCGATCTGGCGCTGGAAGCAGGGCAGGAAACCGTCAATCTGATTGGAGCTGACGGTGGAACCGCCTTCTTTTTTCAGGTAGATGTGACGCAGCGGGACCAGATTCGAGCGGTGCTGACGCAAGTCGAAAAACAGTATGGCCGGCTGGATGTCCTGGTTAATTCGGCGGGTATTGCCGGACGGGGTCGAATCGAAGAGGTTGACGAGGCGTTGTGGGACCGGGCGGTGGCGGTCAATCTATCGGGCGTATTCTGGGCCTGTAAATATGCGGTTCCGCTCTTAAAACGGGCCGGCGGCGGCGCCATCCTGAATCTTGGCTCGATTGCCGGGCTGCGCGGCTGGCCGGGCAGCGCTATTTACAGCGCCACTAAAGGCGGGGTCGTCATGCTCAGCCGTACCCTGGCCGCCGATTACGCCCGCGAAAATATCCGGGTCTGGGCCATCTGCCCTACGGCAGTAGACACACCAATTCTGCGCCATTTGTTCGCCCAGGAAACTGATGCTCAAGCAGCCCGGCAGGCTTATGAGGCTAAAGAGCCAATGGGCCGGCTGGTTATGGTTGACGAAGTGGCCCATGCCGCGCTGTATCTGGCCTCTTCAGAGCAGCCCCCTTATTCACCCGAACCCTTTATTGTTTAGCCAGCATCCTCAGATGCGGCTCCGTTTGGCATCTAGGGATGCCTCACTCCTCGAAAATTGGATCCAGTGAGACTGTTTGTTGTGAGTTTGTGCTAACCGATCCCCTGTCTATAATATCGAAAATTTCAAACAAGGCCAACTGCTTACACCAACATTAGAAAACTTTATAGGGCCGTCAGCTAAAGGGGGGATTGTATGCACGGACTCATCGAAGATATTGGCATTGTGGTTGTGGTGGCCACGATCATTGGCCTCATCACCCACAAGTTAAAACAGCCCATTATTCTGGGCTACCTGATTGCCGGGGTCATCGTCGGGCCGCAAATTGGCCCGCCGCTGGTAATCGAGCCGGAGAACATCGAGATCATCTCTGAAATCGGCCTGATCCTGCTTCTGTTCATCATCGGCCTGGAATTAGATTTGAGTTCGCTTATCACCTCTGGTAAGCGGCTGGCTGTGGTCGGTATCGGCCAGTTTGTTATCTGTGTTTTGTTGGGGCTGGCTGTTTTCTCTTTCTCCGGGGTTAACAGCGGCCAGGGCGGCCTGGATGTCTTGTATGTAGCCCTGCTGTGCGCCTTGAGCAGTACGGCGATTGTCATCAAGTCGCTCAACGACAAATTTGAACTCGATACGCTGCATGGCAAGTTGTCGGTTGGCATTTTAATCATTCAAGACCTGTGGGCCATTGTCATCTTGGCGCTTCAACCCAATTTCAACAATTTCCAGGTCAGCATTATCGGCCTGGCTATCCTCAAAAGCGTGCTGCTGGTAGGCGCCGGCTTTCTGGTTAGTAAGTACATCCTGAAAAATATCTTTGAGTCTATCTCCAAATCGCCGGAGATGGTGGTGTCCGTCTCCATCGGCTGGGCGGCCCTGGTAGCCGGGGCGGCTGGTGTGATCGGTCTGTCCAAAGAAATGGGAGCTTTGATTGCCGGGGTTTCGATTTCAACCTTTCCCTACAGTATTCACGTTACCGCAAAAACCCTACCCCTGCGCGATTTCTTTCTGACCCTGTTCTTTGTCTCGCTGGGGATGGAAATTATCGCCCCCGAAAGTACGGTCATCCTGGCCAGCCTGGGCTTGACCGTATTTATTATCATCTCCCGCATGGTCAGTATTCTCCCGCTGGCTCTGAAAACCGGAGCCAGCCTGCGAACCGCTTTTATCTCGTCCTTAAATCTGGCCCAGTTAAGTGAATTTTCTCTGGTGGTGGCTTCGATTGGGTTGGGGCTGGGGCATATCCAGGAATTGACCTTTGCCATTTTGATTTACACGATGGTTTTTACCTCCATTATTTCATCATATCTGATCAAGTATAATTACCAAATCTACCATCAGGTTGAGCATTTGTTGGAGCGTTTTCGTTTGCCTGGCCGGGGTGCAGTTCACTCCGAGGCGGGTGAACACTCGGCCTATCCCATTGTCATTCTGGGTTATCATCGCGGCGCGCAATCCCTGGTCGAAACGCTGTCGGAGCAGTACCCGCACCTGCTTGATAAGATTCTGGTAATGGATTTTAACGTCGAGGCGTTGCGCGAGCTGCAAAGCCGGCAAGTGGTCGGCATCTTTGGCGACATCAGCCACCTGGATACGTTGGAACACGCCCATCTACGGGAGGCTGAGGTGATTATCTCGACCATTCCCGATGTGTTGTTGAAAGGAATCAACAACCTGGCCCTGGTCAAAACCTGCCGAACCCTGGCCCCCAACGCCACCGTTATTGCCACCGCCGATTTACCCGAGCAGGTCCGCGAATTAAAACATGCCGGAGCGAATGAGGTGATTTTACCCTACTCAATGGCCGGAGAATATCTGGCCAATTACCTGGGCACAGTTATAGCCGACCGGCTTGAACTGGTTGAGGCTTGAAGTTCTGACCGATGGGATATTAGCTATCCAAACGTTCTTGTTGTATACCCAACGCATTTCAAAATTTCCGTAGCTGACGCATCCCCATGCGTCAGCGGACGGCATAGGGATGCCGTCCTACGGAAATTTTAACGTGCGCTTAGTATAGCATGTTAACAGAGGAGATAGGTAGTGCATCATGAACTCCCCTTATTGATTAACATTGCAGCGGCGTTGGTGGCTGCCTTTATTGGCGGCCTGCTGGCCCGGTGGATTGGGTTGCCGACGATTGTCGGTTATCTGGCGGCAGGGGTAGCGATTGGGCCTTTCACGCCGGGCTTTGTTGGCGATATTGAAACCATCAGCCAGTTGGCCGAATTGGGTGTGATTTTTTTGATGTTTGGGGTGGGGCTGCACTTCTCCTTTCGTGACCTGTGGACCGTCCGCGATACGGCTGTCCCCGGCGCGGTGGCCCAGATGCTCATCACTACCGGGCTGGGCTTTGGCCTGGCCCAACTGTGGGGCTGGTCGGTTCCGGCGGGGCTGGTGCTGGGGTTGGCTATTTCCATTGCCAGCACAGTGGTTCTGCTGCGCGGATTGATGGACCAGGGGCTGCTCAACACCCCGCACGGTCAGGTCGCCGTCGGCTGGCTGGTGCTCGAAGACCTGGCCACGGTCATCATCCTGGTGTTTATGCCGGCCCTGTTTGCCAGGGATACGGGCAATGCCTGGCTGACTGTCAGCAGCGCCCTGCTCAGCGCCGCCGTTTTTGTGGGCTTGATGCTGTTGGCCGGGTCGCGTTTTGCCCCGTGGCTGCTCACTCGCATTGCCCGCACCCGCTCGCGGGAGTTGTTTATTTTGACGGTAGTGACCATTGCCCTGGGCACGGCGGTTGGCTCGGCCGAACTCTTTGGCGTCTCGCTGGCGCTGGGCGCATTTCTGGCCGGAGTGGTTTTAGGCGAGTCCGCGGTCAGCCACCAGGTGGGCGCAGAAATCCTGCCCTTCCGCGAGACGTTTGCGGTGCTCTTTTTTGTCTCGGTCGGTATGCTGGTCAATCTCAATTACCTGATTGCTAATGCCGGGCATGCGCTGGCCCTGACCGCGCTCATTGTCCTGGGTAAGTTTGTCTTTACCGTCTTGTTGAGCGCCTTTTTCCCTCGGCCGGCCCACACAGCCCTGGTGGTGGCGGCGGGCCTCAGCCAGATTGGTGAATTTTCTTTTATTGTCGGGCAGGCCGGCGTTTCCTTGGGTATTCTAAGCCAGGATCAGTATTCGCTGATTCTGGCCGGAGCGCTTTTGTCCATCATGGTCAACCCCTTGATGTTCCGCGCTATTCCCCCCGTGGAGGCGTTTCTGCAACGGCTGCCGGCTTTATGGCGATTACTCGACCGCCATGGCCCCACCCCTCAGCCGCCGGCGGAAAAGCTGACCGATCATGTGGTGGTGGTGGGTTATGGCCGGGTCGGCGAGCATATTGTCACCGTCCTGGGCCACCTGGGAGTTCCCCGGCTGGTGGTAGAGATGGATGGCGGGCGGGTCGCCGAGTTCGAACAGCAGGGCATCCCCACCCTGTTTGGCGATGCAGCCAATTCTGAAGTGCTGACCCACACCGGCCTGGAGCGCGCCCGCGCCCTGGTGGTGACAGTGCCCGATGAGGCCGCCGCCGAAATCATCATCGCCTCGGCTAAAGATATTGCTCCGCAGTTGCCCATTATTGCCCGCGCCGCCACCCAGTCGGGCATGATGCGGCTGGTCAATGCGGGGGCGCGCGATGTCATTCACCCGGAGCTGGAGGGCGGGCTGGAAGTGCTGCGCCACACCCTGCTGGCCCTGGGCTATCCCCTGCTGGAGGTGCAGCAGTATGCCGACGCGGTGCGGCACGACCAATACGACCCGGCCATCTCAACCCACGAGGAACACCGAGTGCTTGACCAATTGTTGCGCAGTGTGCGCGGATTGGAAATTGCCTGGGTTCTGGTGGACAACGCCAGCCCCCTGGCCGGTCAGGCCCTCATCGAGGCCAATATTCGCGCCAAGACCGAGGCATCGGTTATTGCCATTCTGCGTGACCAGCAAGTTATTGCTAACCCCAAATCGGCCACGGTCCTCCAGCCGGGCGATGTGGTCGGATTAATTGGCGAAGCATCGCATGTGGCCGAGGCACGACAATTACTGGCGCCAAAGCCTGAAAGTGTTCACCTCGCCAACGATGAAAACCGCGTGGCGAGGCCGTAAGACGAAGCCGCGCAGCTATCTGTTCGTCTTTAATATCTTTTTAGACTGCTTTGGGCTATAATAATGATGGCTCTTTTGGAATTCAGGGGGTAGCGGCAAAGTGATGCATGATGCGTGACACGTAATTAGGGTCATCACGCATCACGTATCAGGTCCAAACCCCACGAAATCCTGGAGACCCATAATGATATGCTGGGCATGCAGGAGCGGGCCAGGCTGCAAACGGGTGAGGTTCACTTTCACGGAACGCCGGGCCAGGGGACGACTGTGACCGTCCGGCTGCCGCTGGATGCAGCCTCCGACCGGCCCCGGCACGAAACGTTATCCGACCGCGAATTCCAGGTGATGCAACTGATGGCCAGCGGCAAAACGCTCGCCGAAATTGCCGAGGAACTATCCCTGAGCGCCAAAACCGTTAGCACCTACCGTACCCGCCTCATGGAAAAGCTGGATTTGAAAAGCAACGCCGAGTTGATGCGGTATGCTATTGAGAACAGATTGATTGAGTAATTCCCCCGCTCCCATGCCCCCTACCAAATTGTAGGCAAATACCTACAAGGGAAGTAGTCTAAGCCCTACACAGAAATCAGAGTTCTGCTGATAGTTTTCAGAACTCGGATCATTTATAATGATAATCTCCCCTATCATCTAAACTGATCCCACTTCGACCTGAGCGCCCTTATAGTTCGGATTATGTCATTCGTCAGGCTGTTGACCAGAGAACATGCTCCGCACGAACTGTAACATCAAACATATCGAAAATAGCTGGATTTTCACGTTGTAAGACACAATTACACTTTTTTAAGGAGAAAAAAGCGTGAGTAAGAATCAAAATAGTAAAAAGAAAGACAAGAAAAAGCCAGCTAAAACCATGAAGGAAAAAAAGCAGGCTAAAAGAGACAAGAAAGAGCAGAAAGAGAACTCTGGAATTCTCAAACCATAATCGTATTTAAGGATTTAAGGAGCAAGTAACCATGTCAAAACAAAACAGTGGGTCATTATTTTTTGTCGGTTTGATGGCGGGAGGAGTGGTCGGGGCAGGCTTAGCTTTACTGCTGACCCCGCAATCCGGTGAAGAGGCCCGCGGCCAAATCAAAGATAAAAGTCTTGAGCTAAAAGAGGAGGTTGCCAAAAGCCTCACCGAAGCTGGTCAGCGTGCTCAGGAGCAGGTTGCTGTCTGGCAAGAAAAAGGCCAGGAGGTGCTGGAAAAAGGGAAGCAGACTGCAACTGAGGCTATCAGCCGTGGGAAAGCCAGCCAATCATGAGGCAGTCACCTCCTGCTGACCGGAACCCCGCCTTTGTAACGCGGTTGATGGCTGATGTGGAGCCGGTTTTACTTGACTTTATCAAAACAAACGTCAATTCCTTCATCAAGTGGGACTTGCTGAGGCTCTTCGCTGCCAACTGGGACACCCTTGATACCGCCGAAAACATTGCCAGATATGTTGGCCGAACGGTGGCAGTGATTGAGCAGGAGTTGGAAGATTTGGTCGAGAGTGGACTTATCGTAAAAAGGGGGCTAAATGGAGCCTCCACCTATGCCCTGGTGAGTGATGAAACCACCAGGGCGACAGTGAGCCATTTTATCTCGGCTTGCGAGGACAGAGATATGAGGATAAAAATTGTCTATCACATTGTTCAGGGGGATCATTTCGGCGAAATTCTCCGTTGAGGACTTAACCCAACAGAAATTAAGGAGGTATCGTGCTGGGGTCATACCCTTGTTGCTGACAACGCGACCAGCGGGCTACCAGCAATTCCAAATATAGCGATTTTGGCATAGCGCTCGTGTTAAATGCTCGCCCTGGATTGCCAAATCCAGGGCCACTAACGGGGATTTGGCAATCCCCTGGGAGCAAATTTGGAATTGCTGGCGGGCTACTATGACCAACCTTAACCAGGACATTGACGACATTAAAATTAAGATTTGGAGCGATGAAACGATGCAAGAAAATAACTTAAGGCTGATTGAACTGGCTTTTGAGTATGTTTCAGCCGAAACGGAGCCGCAGGCCAGGCAAGTCTACGACCAGGCCGCGTTATTGGCGACCGACAAACCAACTTTCAGGGTGTGGCTTGATTTGATTGCCTATATGGAGGAATGGAACCGGAGCAAGGAACACAAGAGCACCATGAGCCGGGGCAGTGCTTTGCAGTTTTTCTCCACCCGGCAAGCGGAATCGAAACTTGCCCCATGAGTAAGATAACGATTGATCTGGTCAAGCTTATCGAACAAGTCATGCCCCAGGTAATGAGGTCTAGTGACTTCCTGCCATTGCAACAATGGCTCGGGCGTCATACTGGCTCGACTCAATCTGTTACCATTGATCTGGCCACTGTATTGATCGAAAACGAACTAGAAACGACTGCCCCAGCCCCTCGCCCCTTACAACGGCGGATTAATGATGTGACTACATTCGGCGATGAGTCTGAATTGCGCGTCCAGGTCATGGCTCTGCGAGGGAGTCATGAAAATCTGGCCACCGACGCCTATTACGGTTTGTTGGTGGCCATGGACAACATCTAAACAGCCATGAAGCGATCAAATCTGACCCATCTTCAAGGAGAACTAATGACGACATTTTCAACAAAAGAGCTATATCTTGATAATTCCACCAAACCAGACAAAACAACCTGGGCGGCCCTGATCGGTAAATACCAAACCTCACCCCCCTGGCGAAGCGTCGGGCAAGCGGTCAACACCTTTATTCCCTTTTTCCTGCTATGGTATTTAATGGTCCTCAGCCTGGATTATGGCTACTGGCTGACCCTGATCCTGGCTCTGCCCACTGCCGGGTTACTGGTGCGAATCTTCATTATCCAACACGACTGCGGGCATGGCTCTTTTTTCAAATCCAGGCAAGCCAATGATTATCTTGGCTCTGTCTGCGGCTTGCTGACTTTAACCCCCTACTATTACTGGCGCAAGAGCCACGCCATTCACCACGCCTCGGCCGGCAACCTGGAACATCGTGGCATCGGCGATATTTACACAATGACCGTCAAAGAGTATTTACAGCAGTCCCCATGGGGGCGGCTCAAATATCGCTTGTATCGCCATCCATTGTTCCTATTTGTCCTGGCCCCGGTCGTACTCTTTTTAGTCTTGTATCGCTTCCCCCATCCCGAATCCAAATCCTGGAAAAGAGAGCGTGCCAGTGTATGGTGGACTAATCTGGCCCTGGCCGTAACGATCACGGGACTGAGTTTAACCATCGGCTTTAAGGCTTTTTTACTGGTTCAATTACCCATTACCCTTTTGGCGGCTACCTTAGGAACCTGGTTGTTCTTTGTCCAGCACCAGTTTGAGGACACCTATTGGGCCAAAGAAGATGAGTGGGATTATACCCTGGCCGCCCTGAGGGGGAGTTCATACTACAAACTGCCCCGGGTGTTACAATGGTTCACCGGCAATATCGGCTTTCATCACATCCACCATCTCAGCCCCCGGATTCCCAATTATCTTTTGCAAAAGTGTCACGAAGAAAACCCTTTGTTCCAACAGGTGGTGGTTTTGACCCTGGGGTCGAGTTTCAAGACCATTTTTTTAAGCTTGTGGGATGAGGACCAGGGCCGCTTGATCAGTTTCGGGCAGCTCAAATAAATACTGCTTGATTTTGTATCTCTAAAAAGGTCAGCACTGTAAAGCACCGGGAGCAAAAACGAGGATGGCCAAACAACTGATTTTTCGAGACGAGGCACGCCGCCGTCTGAAAGCCGGAATGGATAAAATGGCCCAGGCTGTAGCCATCACGCTTGGCCCTAAAGGGCGTAATGTTGCCCTGGACCAAAAGTGGGGAGCGCCCCTCATCACCCACGATGGGGTGACGGTGGCTAAAGAGATGGCCTGGACAAATCCCTTTGAGAATATGGGCGCTCAACTGCTCAAGGAAACTGCTGTTAAGACCAATGAGATGGCCGGTGATGGCACGACAACCACGATCGTACTGGCGCATACTATGGTCAGCGAAGGCTTGAAGAATATGGCGGCTGGAGCCAACCCCATGCTCTTGAAGCGAGGCATAGAAAAAGCGACGACGCTTGTATCCGCCGCCCTCAAAGCGCAGGCGCGCCCCATTTGTAGCCGGGCCGAGATGGCTAATGTGGCCGCCATCGCCGCGCAGGATCGGGAGATTGGGGAACTGATCGCCGCCGTGCTGGACAAAGTCGGCCCGGACGGTGTGGTGACTATCGAGGATGGCCGGGGGCTGAACCTTGAAACCGAATATGTGGAAGGGATGCAGTTTGATCGGGGGTATCTTTCTCCTTTTTTTATCACCCATGCCGAAGAGATGATCACCGTGCTTGAGGAACCCTATCTGCTGCTCTCTGGTCAGAAGATTAATCGCGCCAACGACTTAACGCCTCTCCTGGAGAAGCTGGTCCGGCTTAGTAACCGTAACCTCCTGGTGATTGCCGATGATGTGGAGGGGGAAGCCCTGACGACCCTGGTGCTCAATAAGCTGCAAGGAACCTTGAACTTGGTGGCCGTAAAAGCCCCCGGTTTTGGCGAGCAGCGTAAAGCCATGCTTCAGGATATAGCCATTCTCACCGGAGGCACGGTCGTGAGCGAGGACATGGGCCGCAGGCCCCAGTTAGCCACCTTAGCCGACCTGGGCTGTTGCGCCAGGGTGGTAGTCGGCAAAGATGAGACCATCCTGATGGGTGGGTACGGCAAGGCCGAAGTTCTTAAAGCACGGATCAGCCAGCTCAAAGCCGAGATTGAACACTCAACCAATGGCTACGATAAAGAAAAACTGCAACAGCGGTTGGCTGCCCTGACCGGCAGTATCGCCATCATTAAGGTTGGAGCAGCCAGTGGGGTCGAACTCAAAGAGAAGAAACAGCGGGTTCAAGACGCCCTGAGCGCCACTCGGTCTGCGGTTAAGGCAGGGATTGTCCCGGGCGGCGGCATCGCGCTCCTTAATACCGCCTGTGCCCTGGCCAGGATGACCCCTCAGAACCTTGATGAAGCTGCGGCGGTGAATATCGTGCGCCGAGCTTTGGAAGAGCCGCTGCGTCTTATTGCCCGCAATGCAGGCCTGGAAGGGGCCGTGATCGTGGCAAATGTGCGTTGCCGGCAGCAAGCTGAACGGAATGACCGGATTGGTTACAACGTAGTATTGGAGCAGTATCAAGACATGGTTCAGGCGGGTATCATTGACCCAACCCAGGTTACCCGCAGCGCGTTGGAAAACGCCGCCTCCATTGCGGCCATGATCCTGACCGTCGAGGTTCTGGTGACCGACAGCCTTGAAGGCTGATAAAAACATGGCTACAGATCTAACACTGTTCTTTTATCTTGGACTTTGAACAATGACTAATGACCAAGTCGACAATGGTTGGTTAGAACAGTCCTGAATTTGAACTTTAACAAGCTGTTTAGACCGGTTGAAGCGATGTTTGGCGGCTTCTGGGCGATTTTTTGACCACTGGTACGCGGTCACGCCGCCCTGGTTTGACTCCTTTAGCCCGACCCGGCGCTTTACCCCGGCGTTTGGGCGGCTGGGCAGGCATCCCAATCTGGCGAATAATCCGTTCCCAGTCTCGCTGGACCTGGCTGGGGGAGGCCAACCCAGCGGTTCGGTCAGGCAGATAGCGTTCCCAGGGGCGCAGTTGCCCTGCGGCCAACTCACGACCTGTCCAGAGTTGCGCCGTGGCCAACCGTACGTCGAGCAGATCTGGCAGACAGGCCAGCATCGCTGGGAGAGGTTTCTGACCCGCCCCGACGGGTCAATAATTTACCTGGAGGCGCGCGGGACCATCATCACCTATCTCGGCCAGCCCTCCCTGCTCGTCGCTCTGCGCGATGTGACCGAGCGCGTGCAGGCGCGGCAACTGCTCGAACAGCGGGTCGTCGCCCGCACCTGAGAGCTGGAAACACTGCTCCAGGTCTCCCGTGATTTGAGTGAGACGCTTGACTTGAAGACACTGCTGAATCGCATTCTGGAGCAGCTTCGCCGGGTGGTCGAGTTCGACGATGCCGCTATATTTGACCTAATTGATGGGGAGTCCCTCGGCGTGCTGGTGTATGCCGGCCCAGACCCAGCGGGCCGCTTTGTTGAACGCTGGCCGACACGCCTCAAGTCCTTGAGAATGCCCGCCTGTACGAACAGGCTCAGGTATTGGCCTCACTGGAGGAGCGGCGGCATCTGGCCCGCGAGTTACACGACTCGGTTTCGCAGGCGCTGTATGGGATCGCTCTGGGCACGCGCACGGCTCGGCTGCAGCTCGACCGCGATCCCGGCAAATTAGCGGAGCCTTTGGATTACATTATGAATCTGGCCGAGGCCGGCCTGAGCGAAATGCGGGCGCTCATTTTTGAACTGCGGCCTGAGGTTTTAGAAGCCGAAGGCCTGGTCGCTGCCCTCCGCAAACAAGGTGAAGCCCTGCAAACGCGCCACAAGTTGAAGATTATAACTCATTTTGGTGAGGAACCTCAGGTCCCGCTAACTGTCAAAGAGGGGCTCTATCGCATTGCCCAGGAAGCCACCCATAATATCGTCAAACATGCCAGGGCCAGCCAGGTTGAATTGGCGCTGGTTCAGGCGGACGGGTTGACCCTGGAGATCAAAGATGACGGCCAGGGATTTGACCCGCAAGCCTCCTTTTCCGGCCGTCTGGGCTTGCACTCCATGCGGGAACGAACGGAAAAACTGGGCGGCCGGTTTGAGCTTGCCAGCCAACCCGGCCAGGGTACGACGGTGCGGGTGTGGCTGCCGGTCAAATCCTCTCCTTCGCTCTCTCAACTCTCCAGATACAACTCGCCGGCGCCGTCATCATAGGCAAAGAGTTCGGCGTGCCGTCCCCAACTAATCGCCAGGTCCAACTGTTGTTCGGTGAAATCGCCAAAGTCGGCCTGAAGTTCATCGTGAAAATAATTCCAGGCCACTCGTTGGTCATCATCGCGCTGGAGTGTCTCGTAGATCCAGCCGATGACCGGCAACCGTAAAACCCGCCCGGCGATAATTTCTTTACGGGCCAGAATGCTGGCCTGAGCGTAAGCTTCACCCAGAGGCGTCAGCAGTAAGTCCCCCTCCCGCACCGTGAGGAAACTGAGCAGTTCGGCGGCTTCTACCAGGGGCAAAAGGTCGTCCAGTTCCAAGACCAACTCACTGCCCATGCGATAAAGGTCAACCCGTCCCCCTTCCTCCGATAGTTTTTCCAGCAAACCGGCCATCGCATTGAGCCTGGCGTGAGGCAAAGGCCGGGTCAAGCCGGGCTGTCCGGGCGCTGTGCCAAGCGCCTCCGGCTCGGGTTTGGTCTGGCCGGCCACAGCCGCATAGACTTTATCCACAAGAGCCTGGAATGCGGTGTCTTTGCGGTGACGCGGATGGTGCAAAGGGACAGCCAGTTCGGTGACGATGTGACCGGGATTTTTGCCCATCACCACAATCCGGTCGGCCATGAGCACCGCTTCCTCGATATTGTGCGTGACCATCAAAATCGCTTTGGTCGGAATGGCCTTATTGAGCCACAACTCCATCAATTCCCCACGCAGGGCTTCGGCGGAAAGGACGTCCAGGGCGGAGAAAGGCTCGTCCAAACACAACAGTTCCGGCTCAACGGCCATAGCGCGGGCAAAGCCGACTTTTTGGCGCATCCCGCCGGACAACTCACGCGGGTAGGCCGATTCGAAGCCGTCCAGGCCCACCACATCAATTAACTTCAAGGCCCGTTCGGTGCGTTCGACCGGCGGGACGCTTCGGGCTTTGAGGGCAATTTCTACATTTTCCTGCACAGTCAGCCAGGGGTACAGGGCAAAGGTCTGAAAGACAATCGTAGCATAGGGATTGACCCCCTTAAGCGGTTGCCCCCGGTAGAACACTGTCCCGGCGGTGGCCGTGTTCAGGCCGGTGATGATCCGCAAGAGGGTAGATTTACCACATCCTGAGGGGCCAAGCAGACAGACAAACTCCCCCGCCTTGAGGCTCAAATTCACGTCTTGCACAGCTACAAACTGCTTGGAGCCGCGCTCGTAAGCTTTGATGATCTGTTGCAGGTCTAATAATTTCTCGGTTTGATTGATACCAACAAAGGTGTTCCAGGAAAAACCAGCCACCCGACCAACTCATGATGCTGTTCCACAACAGCCCAATGGCCGCGAAGGGCAGTTCCAGCGTTTTGAAGCGGAGCCAGGAGTCAAAGCGAAAAGTAGCCGCAGCTTCATGCAGTTCCATGGGGATAGTGGACATGGACTGGTAAAAACCGAAGGTCATATTCCACGCCTGGGAGGTGAAGATCAGGACAATGGCGGCGAGTTCGGCGGCACAGGTCTCCGGCAGGATGGCCGTGAAACTGAGCAGCACAACCGGTAAGAAGGAAAGAATAGGCACGCTTTGCAAAACATCCAGCAAGGGCATCAGAACCATGCGGGCGGTGCGGTTCCGCGCAGCGGCGTAGCCGTAAAACAGGCTGAATACCAGGGAGAGGAAATAAGCCGCCGCCATGCGTCCAATAGAAAGGAGGGCATACCAGGGGATCGCCCACGCTGAGAGGGAAATCTTCGGTCCGGCAATGACCGCCGGAGTGTTAAAAGCCAAACGCGCGCCCACGTACAACAGCGTGGCCAGGCCCAGCAGGATCAGGCCATCGCCGAGCGTAAAAGGTGGGTTTTGGGGCAGAGCAGGGCTAAAGCGAAAGCGCCGCACGGTCACCTCCCGGTTGAATCACATCCCTTCCGCTTAACAGCGGCGAATGCACCCGGCAGGTGCGACGTCGGGGTTAAACGAGGAGACGGCAGTTATTACTACGGTCTGGATTGTCCAAAGTGTTCATCTTATTCCTAACTAAGTCCACCAGCGGCATTATAAATCCCGCCCCCCCCCTTGTCAAAAAAAACTTTACTAAAATGTGCCGGAGCTGAATGTCCATGAACCGGCTATAACCAATACAAAATAGCGATCACCGTCAGTCCAAACAGGGCGATGCTGATCTGGAGAGGCCGGTCGGTGAGGAGTACCTCATCGGGCGCGCCGCCGTTGCCTTGCGCATGGATGACATACAAATAACGGAAAATACCGTAAATAACAAAGGGAATGGTCAACATCATCAAATGATTGGCCGGTAGGTGAGAGGCAGAGAAGGTGTAGAAAGCGTAGGTTATAATAGTGCCGGTTGTCACCACCGCAATATGATAAACCATTGTAGAATAATCGATTGCAGCAGTAGTAAAACCAGGAGTATAAGGAGCGAGATTAGGGTCTACTAATGGCATATCCCTATATTGAAATACTCCACGTTCCATGGTGGCAAAATCATAAAGGACTTCTTCACCTTTTACGCCAGTAACAATCAAGCCCAAAGCTCCACTTGTGGCGACTCCTTCTGCATATCCAGGAGCTTGGAAAAAATCGTCTGACGTACAAGTATTGAGAGGCCCTCTCCACCCCAATTTCGGTGAAGGTGGTAATGCATCAGCATTTTTCCCTTGGTTACTGACCCCGTGGGTTATTTTGGGGCCAGGTAACAAAAAGGGGTCATAACAGACTGGATCGAAGGGATTATCTGAAGTGCATGATAGGGGTGGATACCATCTAGCCCGCAAATGCAGCAGGTGAATGTAACCCTCGTTAGGTTAAGTGGTGGGTGGCATTGTAAACCTCAAAAAGGGGGTCGGTTAAGGCGCGCAGAGGGTTAGTCTTGGTGTTAGCGCTGTTTCCACCAAACCCAGCCAGCCCAACCCAACAAACTCAGCAGCGTTACTCCGCTGACCGCCAGGCCGACTTTCCAAATTAGCGGATCAAACACAAACTGAACCGTGTGCCGGCCCTCCGGCACATAGACGGCGCGGAAGGCGTAGTTGGCCCGCCAGATCGGTTCGGGCTGGCTGTCAACGACGGCTTGCCAGCCGGGGTAGTAGGCGTCGGGCAGCACCAGGTAGCCGGGCTGGTTGGTTTCGACGGCGAGGGTGATGGTGTGGAGGGAGTAGTTAAGGAAGGAGAGGGAGGCGGGGAGGCGGGGAGGCGAGGAGGCGAGGAGGCGAGGAGGCGGGGAGGCGGGGTACTGGTCGGCTTCGAGGATGACGGTGGCGGCGGGGTCAAAATCGTCGGCGCGGAGGGCTTGCCAGGCGGCGTCGTGATGCGGGACAATGGTAGCCTGTGTGACGAACAAGGCGCGGGCCAGGGCGTTTTGATTGAGATAAATATTGATCTCCGGGTCGCCGTCAAACACAGGGACGATGTTGCCGTCGGCGGGCGCGCCGGCTTTGCTGGCGATGATGTACTTGACCCCCAGAAAATTATAGCGGCCGGTGCTACGCGGCGGCGCGCCTTCCCAGTAGAGGGTCGGGCCGGCCAGGGTGAGCGGATTGTACAAACCCCAGACATCATACAGGCCATACAGCAGGGCCGTATTGGGCTGCCAGGCGTGCCAGATATCGGTGGTCACTTCGATCCGGTAGAGGCCGGGGTCGCTCCGCAGAAAAGCCAGGGCCGCCGGATGCTCAAAGCCTTTGACCGGATTGGTATGGCCGACATCCACGTTGTAGCCCAGGGTGAAGAGATCGAGCGCAATCAAGGCGATAGCCACTACTCCGGCCTGGTATTCGCGTAACCAACGGTTATAAATCAAATAAAGCAGGACCAGCGCAGCGATAGCAAAAACGGCAAACGTGGCTACGCCGGTCACAGCGGCGATGGCTCGATTGAAGATAGCCGGGTCGCGGTCTTGCGTGACCAGCAGGGCAAAATAGCTCAACGGGGCAGCGACGACAATCAGCCCGCCCAGGCTCCAGGCCAGCACCCGCAGCAGTTTGCCCAATTGCGCGGTCGCAGCCGGACTGAGGGGGTGTAAGAGGGCCTGGAGGCCGGCGGCGGCCAGGGCGGCCAGGCTAAAATCCAGCAGCAGGATAAAGCGGGCCGGGGCGCGCAGTTGATTGAAACCGGGAGCCAGGGCATAAAGCCAGCCGTGCAGCAGGCTGTAGCCGCCCAGGGCCAGCAGCAGAGCTACCAGGCCGAGGCCGATAAAAAAACCTTTTATTTTGCCCGAATAAAACAGCGCCCCAATCAAAGCCAGCAGCAGCGGCAGCAGGCCGATATAGCCGGTTTCAACCCGGTCCCATGGCCCCCAGTGCAGCGCCGGGTCGCGGCCAAAGTAGTTGGGGATCAGCAGGCCAATCAGTTGGGCCGGGTGCAGCGAGTATCGCGCTGCTTCGGTATAAGGCAGCTCGGCGCGGGGCGTGTAGCGGCTCATTTCATAGGCCGGGAAGAGCAGCAGGGCGGATAGACCGATGGTGACGAGGAGGGTGAGGAGGATAGAGGATAGAGGATAGCGGATAGAGGATGGAAGATGGAAATTAGAAAAAAGAAATAAGAAATTAGAGTTGGGTCTGGCAAAATGGGGCTGTGAGTTAGGAGATTTATAAATCGTAAATCGTAAATCGTAAATCGTAAATCGTAAGTCCCAGAGGGTATAGAGGCCCAGGGTGAGCAGAATGAAGAGGGTAATCTGGATGTGCCCGGCCAGAGTGGCTATCGCCAGAACAGCGCCGCTGGCGGCGGCCAGGCCCAGGCTTTTTTGGTGGAGACTGCGTTGAAACAGCAAAAAAATAAGCGGCAGCCAGGCCGCCACGGCGATCATGTTCAGGTTGCCAAAATGGACGATAAACAGATCGCTGAATTGAAAGGCCAGCGCCCCGGCAAAGGCGGGAAGGGGCGTGAGGCGTGAGGCGTGAGGCGTGGAGCGTGAGGCGTGGAGCGCGTTTTGGAGGACTTCGACTTCCTGACCCCCATCACCCGGCCCCAGCAGCCGCAGGCACAGATACATGGTCGCTCCGGCCAGCCAGAAGTGGAAAACAGCCAGGTATTCCAGCCATTCGTAGGTTAATTGCGGCACAAGCAAAAAGACCAGCAGATTAACCGGATAAAATAGGCCGGATTGAATATCGGCGGCAAAGGGCGCCCCGGTATACAGGTGCGGGTTCCAGAGGGGAATTACGCCCTGCTTCAGGTTTTGGGCGGCAAAGGTGTAATTGGGGAACAAAAACGGGGCCAAATCGCCTCCACCGGCCGGCTGCCAGGCAGCGGAGGTGAAGAGGATTTGCCAGAAAAAGCCGCCGGTTGCCAACGCCAGCAGACCGGCGGCGATGATATATTCCACTAAGAATGAGCGGCGCTGAAGCAAGGAACTCATTGGAACTCAAGGGAGCTGGAGAATAATCTTCTAAGCTCCCATAGTCTTATCAGGTTAACCTTCTCAAAGATCCCTTTTTTCCAGCCTTCCATCCCTCCAGCCTTCCACTTATCCGCCAAAGCCGCGCCCACTGCGAATCCGCTCGTTTAATTTGGCTTCGAGGGTATAAGGATCGCCGGTTAACACTTCAACCTGCGCCCCGGCGCTTTGGATGGCCTGCTGGTCGGCGGCGCTAATGCCTTCGCCGATGATGGTGACCTGGCGGGCCTGTTTGGCCTCGGCTACGCTAAAGCCGACAGTAGGCGAGAAGGTCAAAATATAATTGGCGGCCAGCAGCAGGTTGGTTTGGCGGCCGCGGCTGCCGGTTGGGCCTAAGAGCAGGTAATAGCTGATGGTTTTTGTCGTGGCCGGTGGAGTAGTCGGCTGGGCCACAACCGGCGGCTGAGTCACAGGGGGGGGCGGGGCCACCGGGGGTGGCGGCTGGGTTACAACTGGCGGCGGTGTGACCGTTGGCGGCGGTGGGGGTGGAGTCACGGTTGGAGGTGGCGTTGGGGCCAGGGTCAGGTTGAGATTAACGGTTTTGTTGCTGGGGCTAAGAGTCACATTATCCTGAGCCAGATTGGCGCCCAGGATTTCCAGCCGGTACACACCGGCCGGCAGGTTGGCAAAGCGAAAGGCCAGGTTAGCATCCAATGCCTGTTCGGCCACGGCCTGATTATTTTGAACCAATCTGACCCGCCGGCCCTGGCCTCCTTCTACCCGGCCGGTGATGACCCCATCGGGCACGGCGGCGCTCGTTTTGCGAGTGCGCTGAAAGACCACGTAAAACGAATGATGGCCCAGGGTGTTGAGTAGCCGGCCATCGGGCAGTGGTTCATCGGGGTGGGCGGTGTGCAAATTTTCCACCCGGTCGCTCTTGTCGTTGGCGTCGCGGCCCAGCCCTTTGATCCAAACGGAGGCTTTTTGGCCAAAGTGGATGGCAATATCGCCCGCCGTTTCATTGGCGGGTTTATCTAAAGGAACCGGATCGGCCCGTTCGTTGGGCCGCCGGCCTTCCCAGGTCCAGCCGGCCCAGGCAATCGGATTGCGCAGGCGGTTGCCCTGCTCATCCAACGCTTCGATGTAAATGTTATGTTTGCTCACATTTTCTTCGGGCAAAAGGTGATGCACCCCTACTAACCGCCAGTAAGTTTCGCCTTCGGCCACATCGGCCTTGACCACCCGGACGCCGAATTTAGCCTCCGGGGTTAGCGGCTCGCTGCTGGTTTTGGCATTTTGCACAAACCGTTCATTGTAGCGTTGATGAACAAGTGGCATGGGTTAGCTCCTCTCTGAAAATAGTAACCAGTAGTCAGTATCAGTGGATCCAATTTTTGGCCGTAGCAAAGGCATCCCCATGCCTTTGCGGACGGCATAGGGATGCCGTCCTACAGAAATTTGGATCTACTGAGTATATTTGTGAGGCGAAGCGATTCGCCTCCTCGCCTCTTCGCCTCCCCTACTCCTTCGCTTCCTCCACTTGCCCGGCCAGAAGCTGGCTGAGCTTGTGGCGTTGGGGTGCGGAAATGGCCCGGCTTTTTTCCTGATCGCGCAGGTACGTTTTAAGCTCATTGGTCCGCATTACCGGAATATCGGCATTTTCTACTACCAATTCCACATCTTTGTGAGTAAAGATGATTAAAGGTTTAATCTCAGGCAGGTCTGCCTCGTCCAGATTTTGGCGCAAAAATTTCGCCAACTTGTCCACACGATTTTCAGCCTCGGCTGCCGGGGAACCCAGGCCCTCATCGGCAAAGAAGCGAAAGAAGCGGGACCAGGTAAATTTGCGCGAAAAGCGGCGGCCGTTGACTGTAATCTGCCCATCCTGATTTTTAACAACGATGGCGTATAGCCGGCTGGGCGTTAGCAGCACGTGCGGCGGTGGGGCCGTGTAGTTGAACAGGGCAAAATCATTGCCAAATTTTTTGAGGGTGGCGCTCAAGACCTGGTCGGCGCGCGGCTCGCGCACCCAGCGATTGACTAAGTGTGAGCTGGCGGTGGCGAAAACAAAACCCAGGGCCAACAGAATCAGGGTCGGCTGGAAATATTGGGGTTGACTCATACTCATAAAGTTAGTAATCAGGCCGCCGATGAGAAAAAACATGGTCAGCGGGGCAATCCGCCTGGCCCACTTGGCCCGGCTGGTAATCAATTGGTTGTTGGTGTAAACCCTCATGCCTTGTCCTTGTATTTGCCCAAAACCAAACAGGAGTTCTGGCCGCCCAAACCAAACGAGTTGGACAGCGCCACCTGCACTTGATGCCGGCGGGACTGGTTGGGCACGTAATCCAGGTCACAGGTTGGATCAGGCGTTTGATAGTTAATGGTGGGGTGAATCACCCCGGTTTCGATGGCTTTCACACAGGCCAGGGCTTCGATAGCCCCGGCAGCGCCAAACGAATGTCCGATCATGCTTTTGGTCGAACTGATCGGGATGTTGTAAGCATGCTCTCCAAAAAGCGACTTGATGGCTTTCGTCTCCGCCGTATCGCCCAGGGGCGTGCCGGGGCCGTGGGCGTTGATGTAATCCACTTCCAGCGGGCTGACCCCGGCATCAGCCAGCGCCCAGCGCATGGCTCGAATGGCCCCCCGCGAGTCCGGGTCGGGGGCGGCGATGTGATAGGTGTCGGATGAGTGGGCGCTGCCCAGGAGTTCGGCGTAAATCCTGGCCCGCCGGGCCAGGGCATGCTCCAATCGCTCCAAAATAAACATGGCCCCCCCTTCGCCCACCACAAAACCGTCGCGGCTGGCCTCAAAAGGGCGGCAGGCGTGGGCCGGGTCGTCGTTGCGCGTCGAAAGGGCGCGCATGGCGCTAAAACCGGCCAGGGTGGTCTCGACAATTGTGGCTTCGACGCCGCCGGCAATCATCACATCGCAGCGCCCACGCCGGATCACTTCGGCGGCTTCGGCAAGGGCCATGGTTCCGGCGGCGCAGGCGGTGCTGGTGGTGTTGCTGTAACCTTGAGCATTCAGCTTAACGCAGATATGAAAAGTTGACAAATTGGGCAGAGCCGCCGGAAGGGAAAACGGGCTAACCTTGCCCAAACCGCGTTCTAGATAGTCGCGTAAGCCATCTTCGGCCCGGTCAAACCCACCCATCGCCGTGCCGACCAGCGCCCCGCTCCGTTCGGCCAGGTCGTCAGTAAATGGGTATGGCAGACCGGCATCTTCAACGGCCTGCACGGCGGTGGCAATGGCAAAATGAGAGCAGCGGGCCATGCGTTTGGCCTCTTTGGCCGGAATATAGGCCTGCGGCTGAAAATCTTTGACCTCTCCGGCAAAGCGGGTCGGCAGGTGGGCTGCGTCAAAGAGGGTGATGGTCGCCAGGCCCGATTGGCCTTTAACTAAGTTTTCCCAGGTTTCGGCGGCGGTATGGCCGATGGGCGTAATCGCGCCGATGCCGGTGATGACCACCCGATTATGGTTATTTGATTTATGGAGTTGAATATCCGGTATTGGGTGTTGGATGTCCGTTTTCGATTACCCCACAGCCTCGCGGGCCGGCTGGTCTATTGCTGACTCGTTTAGCCCTCGTTCAATCACGCCGACAATATTCTTTTCGGCGGCCTGTTTGGCCACGCGAATAGCGTTGCGGATGGCGTAGGCATCGGAGCGACCGTGGGCAATAATAACCACCCCGTTGACGCCCAACAGCGGCCCACCGCCGTACTCCCGATAATCCAGTCTGGCTTTGAGGGCGCGAAAGGCCGGGCGAGCCAGCAAAGCGCCGAGGACAGCCAGCGGCCTGGCTTTGATTTCACGTTCCAACTGTTTGACAATCATCGAAGCCACTCCCTCGGCCCCTTTGATAAAAACATTGCCGGTAAAGCCGTCGGTCACCACCACGTCGGCCAGACCCGCCGGAACATCTTTACCTTCGACATTGCCGATGAAGTTAAGCGGGCTGGCTTTTAGCAGCGGGGTGACTTCCTGAACCAGCATGCTGCCTTTATCTTCTTCTTCGCCGGTAGACAGCAGCCCGATGCGCGGGTTGGCCATATTCAATACTTCGCTAGCGTAGTGGTGGCCCATCAGCGCAAATTGCAGCAGGTATTCCGGGCGAGCGTCGGTATTGGCTCCCACATCCAACAAAAAACAGTATCCTTGTGGCGAAGTATTGGGGAAAATCACACTGAGGGCCGGGCGCTTAATACCCTTGATGCGGCCCAGGCCAAACAGCGCCGCTGCCAGTACCCCACCCGAATTGCCGGCGCTGACAAAAGCCGCACTTTCCCCCCTCTTCACCAGGTTCATGCCCACCACCATCGAGGCGTCCTTTTTGCTTTTGACGGCGGTGGCCGGGTGCTCATGCATTTCGATAACCTGGCTGGCGGGGATGATGGGCAGGTCCAGGCCGGCGGTTTTATGGTGGGCCAGTTCGGCCTCAATCGCTGCGGACTGGCCCACCAATTGGACGGTCAACCCAAAATCCCGCGCGGCCCAGACGGCGGCATGGACGGCCGCTGCCGGGGCGTGGTCGCCGCCCATGGCGTCTAAAGCAATTTTCATGCCTGTCTCCTGGTGAAAGTGGGCGGATTATAGCATAGCCGGGGGGAGTGAGCAATCAATATCAGGCAACCTTGCGCCGCCACTACCAGCGCCCCTTCGGTTGGGTCGCCGATGGCGTGGAAGGGACCGCTTGGGCCGTTATCGGCTTTGAGCAGGGCATCGTTGCGCAGCGCCCCGCCGGCCAGCAGCAGACGCATAGGGATAGGCTGGCTCGGCACGGGGGAGGTCGGGTTCTGATCCAGGGCCGGGGCGTGGTGGCGCAGGTCCTCATCCAAATCCACCCGATGACCGGCCACATCAATGACAGTGACGCGATAATCAAAATGACGACCATCGTGGCGGTGAACTGTTCCCACAGGATGCGCCACGGACTTTTGGCCCCCTGTTCGATTAATTCATTTGGGCCATACTGGGTCAGGCGGCGCGCGGCTTCGGCTTCAGACAGGCCGTGGGTGGCGTCGCTGCCCAGGTGAGAGAGTACTGCGGGGGATTCGAGTTTATACCAGGAAGGTTGGTTAGATGATTCAGACATTTTCCGTTACCACTCAGGCTCATGTCATCCTTCGACAAGCCCTTCGACAAGCTCAGGAAGTTCTCAGGACAGGTTTCGAGCGACCCGCCAGGGGGAGCGAGAAATCCCCAGGACGCAACAATTAAAAGTAAGGAGTTGGGGATTTTTCCCTCCGGTCGAAATGACATGCCTGAGCAATTACCATTTTCCTTATTCAATGTGTTACATGAAGATATAGCTAATCTCGACCATCAGTATTGAAAAGATAACCAGTAGAATTATACCAACCATAAACCAGCGTTTTATCCGATCCAGCAGGCGGGTACGTTTGCGTTTGAGATGACTCATAATCTGTTTTCCCTTTTCTAAACGGAGGGGCAAGCCAGTGACTTGCCCCTTTGTTGTAGGTTAGTTGTAAGCCTGAGCCAATTGGACCATTTTCATGGCCCTCAGCCGGGCAATTCGTTGCGCGGTATCGGGGTGGGTGCGGAACAATCCCAACAGCCCCCCGCCGCGCAGCGGGTTGATGATATACAGGGGTGAGGTGGCCGGGTTGACCTCCATTGGCTGCCGGTCAACGCTTCGCTCCAACTTTTCCAGCGCGTTTGCCAGGGGGTGCGAGTCACCCAGAATGCGCGCCCCGGCAGCGTCGGCGCTAAATTCGCGGGAGCGAGAGATAGCCATCTGGATCAGCAGCGCGGCCAGGGGGGCGACGATGATGAAGACCAAACTGCCGGCCAACTCGCCCAGGCCGCCGCCTTCTTCCTCGTCCTCGGAGCCGCCAAAACCGCCAAAAATCATGGCCCAGGTGGCCATATCCGCCAGCATGGTGATTGCCCCGGCGACGGTAGCAGCAATGCTTGAGATGAGGGTATCGCGGTTTTTGATGTGGGCCAACTCGTGGGCAATCACGCCGGCCAGTTCATCCTGGCTCAGCAGCCGCATAATGCCACTGGTAACCGCAACAGCACTGTGGCGGGGGCTGCGTCCGGTGGCAAAAGCGTTGGGTGTATCGTTGTCAATGATGTAGACAGCCGGTTTGGGCAGGTTGGCCCGTTCGGCCAGATGATCAACCAGGTGATGCAGGGTCGGCGCTTCGGTGGGGCTGACCTCGCGCGCGCCGCTCATTTTCAGGGCAATTTTATCGGAGAACCACCAGGCCCCCATGTTCATAAGGACCGCCAGGCCAAAGGCAATGACCATGCCTGTTTGCCCGCCCACCGCCGAGCCAACCACAATAAATAGGCCGGTCAGAGCGGCCAAAAGTAAGGTTACTTTGAAGGTATTCCAGATTTGCATTGTTTTAACTCCTCCCAATCAGGGTTATATTTGATGGTATTTCCCGGTGAAGTCAACAAAAAAGCCGATACCTGGCCCATAAAAGGGTTTTAGCATCGGCCTACTTAACAACCAGTCATTTCCTGTTGCAGGATACTACTCTTTGCGCTGTCCACCGAGAGAAATACTTTTTTATTTTGAACAGATTATATCACATTTTTCTGATTTGTCAAGGTTTTGAATTAAAATTGTCAATATATTGTCCAGTAATCTATGAGCTACTGGCTACTTAATTCAAACAACCAACGCCGTTGAAATCCCGTCTCTGGATGGGACCGAGGGATGGGGGTAGGTTTAACCTGCTTAAGCAGCTCCTGGCGGGTAACAGGGTGCTCAAAAGCACTGGCGAGCTGTTGTAGTTGGAATCTAACTTCAGGTTCATCCGCTAATTGGTAATAAATGCCCATTTGAATGACCAAACCCGCCTGGTGCAAGTCGGCCAGAAGGGTTTCGATGAGCAGGGTGTCGCCGAGGTGGAGCCGGTGAGCCAGTTCCTGGCTGGTGACTTTTAGGCGCGGATTCTGATACAGGAAGAGCAGGAGACGGAGTTTTTGAAAAGAGTCAATGTTTTTGGCGCGGATATAATGATGGACTGCTTCGTTCATAGTGATTCTCCTGTAAAAATAAAAAACCGGCATTTCTCAAGAATCTCAGCTAGGAGAAATGCCGGCCTACCTGACAACCAGTTTTCCAGAGGATGGAAAATAACTCTTTGTCTTGTCCGCCGAGGTAATTTACTTAAATTCGGACCAATTATAACATGTTAATGATGGCGTGTCAAGGAATTTTACCCGGTGTTTTTCAAACCGGCGGCAATACCGACAATACTCAAACGCAGCCCATCCAGAATAATTTTTCGCTGGGCGCTCTCTTTGCGGGGCAAAGCCCGAAACTGCCGCAGCAGGCCCACCTGGATCAGGCTCAGGGGGTCTACATAAGGATTGCGTAACTGAATAGCGCGTTGCAGCACTTTTTCGTTATCCAGCAGCCTTTTGTGCTGGGTTACAGCCAGGAGAATTTGTTCGGTTTGGGTATGTTCGGCGGCGATGCGGCTGAAGACGTGCTGGCCCAACTGCTGGTCGCTGACCAGTTGAGCATAGCGGGCGGCAATGGCCATATCGGCCTTGAGCAGGGCCATCTGGGCATTATCGAGCACCGATTTGAAGAAGGGCCATTTTTGGTACATGGTTTGCAAGGTCGCCAGGCCGTTGGGCGTTTCCCAGGTGTAATGGGTTAAAGCGCTGCCCAACCCATACCAGCCGGGCAGGGTGTGGCGGCTTTGCATCCAGGCGAAGACCCAGGGAATGGCCCGCAAATCTTCAATGCGGGCCGAAGCGCTGCGCCGGGCGGGGCGGGAACCAATAGTTAATTCGGTGATCACATCAATGGGGGTGGCCTGGTGAAAGTAATCCAGAAATTTGGGGGTTTCAAAAATAAGCTGGCGATAAACGCGGTAGGCGCTGGCCGACAACGTTTGCAGCACCGTTTCCCATTCGCCTGGAGTGGTATCGGCCTGAATCGCGCCCACCTGCAAGACCGCTCCAATCACCTGCTCCAGATAGCGCCGGGCGATGGCCGGGTGGCCAAAACGATCAAAAATTACCTCACCTTGCTCGGTCATTCGAATCCGCCCGTTCATAGTTTCCGGCGGCAGCCCTTTGATAACCCGGTGGGTTGGCCCACCGCCACGGCCAATAGCGCCGCCGCGCCCGTGGAAAAACGTCACCTGTATTCCGTAGCGCCGGGCCAGAGCTACAAGGGTGCGTTGGGCTTGATAGAGCGACCAGTTGGCGGTTAAATAGCCGCCGTCTTTGGTGCTGTCGGAGTAGCCAAGCTGGATCAGTTGGCGATAGGAGCGCGCTCTAAGGTGGTTATAATAGGCCGAGGTGTTAAACAAGGCTTCCAGGACGGTCGGGGCCTGTTCCAGGTCGGCGATGGTTTCAAAGAGGGGGGCAATATCAAGCGCACTCACTTTTTCCTGAGGCCGGTAAAGTCCTACCAGCCCGGCCAGCCAGAGCACTTCCAGGATGTCACTGGCTTGATGGGCCATGCTGATCATATAGCAGCCCAGGGCAGCCGGGTCGGTGGCGTAGACTTTGGCCAGCAGTTTAAACAACTCCAGGGTGTCGGCGGCCAGCGGCGGCAATCCGACCGGGCTGATCTTGGGAAAGGTTCCTTTCTGTAACAGCCCGTTGAGCAAAGAGATTTTGTCGTGTTCTGGCAGGGTAGCATAATCGCCGGCCAGGCCGGCTTGCTGCAATAAGGCGGTTATAATTGCTTCATGCTCGTTGCTGTGCTGGCGAATATCCAGAGCAGCCGTGTGTAGTCCAAACGTTTCAACCTGGCGCATGAGGAGATCAAAGCGCTGGGCTAGTGGTCGAGTCTCTCGGGCGTTTTTCAAGCTTTCGACCACCTGCCGCAAATCGGCGTCAAGTTCTGCGCCAGAGTTGTAAAGTAAGCGGGGGGTAGAACGCCGTGTTTCAGCCGTTTCCAAAAACTTGTCCGGCAGCGTGGGCTGACCCAGCCGGTGGGCGATAAAGCTCAAAGCCTGGCGATAGGGTTCATTGGCATGACGTTTGACCAGCGCCTGGGCTAGTTTTGGATAGCGCTTACCTTGTTCGGTGATAAAATTTTCCAACCTTGAGGTTAGCTTGGCATGAGGTTCGGCCAGACTGAATTCGCCAAAGAAATTGTTGAGGGTCTGGCCCAGATACTTTTGAATGGCTTCTTGATGTAAAGGAAAAGTTCCGGCGGTGACGGCGGCGGTGACATTGGGGTTGCCGTCGCGGTCGCCGCCAATCCACGAACCGAAACGCAGAAAGGTGGGAACTTGAAAGGTGTAGCCGCGATAAGTCCTCGCCAAAGCCTGCTCAAGCGAGCGATATATTTCTGGGGTGATCTCAAACAAAGTTTCCGAGAAGTACCACAAGCCGTGTCTGACCTCATCCAGTACGGTCGGTTGGTGCAAACGGACGTCGTTGGTTAACCACAACAAAGTGATTTGGGTACGTAAATCAGCCAGAACTTGTTCTTCTTCACGGGGCAGAAGCTTGTAGTTGTCGAGCCGGTCCAGGAGCTGGCTGATGGTTCGCAGCCGGCCCAGAATAGAGCGGCGTTTGGACTCGGTGGGATGGGCGGTGAAAATAATTTCTACACAAAGTTGATTTAACAACCCCTGCATTTTTTCTGGGGACACCCCCTGCAGATGTAAGATATTGACCGCTTCGGCAATCGAGTCGGCGACAGGACGAATTTTTTCCCGGCTTTCTCTGGCTCGCAAAACTCGTACCTGCTCGTGCTCTTCGGCCAGGTTGACCAGATGAAAGTAGGTAGTAAATGCTTTCAGGGTTGGGACCGCTAATTCCGGTTCTAAATTTTCGCACACCTGAGCCAATTTGCCCACCCCACTGAGCGAGTCAAGGTTGCGCCATTCTCTGGACAGCGCCCGAATCTGTTCGACTTGCTCAAAAACCCGATCTCCTTGCTGCTCACGGATGATTTCTCCCAGCAGGTCTCCCAGCAGGTGGATATTATTGCTCAGAGGATCATTGTTTTTAGGTTTGGTTAAATTGGGTCTTTTCCTTGCGGTTCTTGATTTCATGCTGCCCCCATCGTAATATTTTGCTCGTTTCAGACACGCGAATCGCCATTTTGAAACTCAGTTGTGCCTAAAAACGGCAAGGATCAGTAGATCCAAATTTCCCGTAGGGTGGCATCCCTATGCCGCCCGCTGACGCATAGGGATGCGCCAGCTACGGTGAAAAATTGGATCCACTGAGGATAGAATTTGCGGTTTTATAATAGCCTAAAAATTTAGATTGTCTACCGTGCTGGGGGAAGCAGGGGAGTTACTTTAGCGGCGGAGGCTGCTTTTACGAAACTGTCCGTCGAGGTTAACGTCCACAGTTAGCACAACGACGCGCTCTCCGGTTTTGGTGCTCATATCGGTATGGAGGCTGACCAATTTGCAGCCCACGACCGACTCAACAATTTCTTCAATCAGGGGGCGGGAAATCTCAAAGAGCTGGCGGCGTGTTTCTTTGACTAAGGCCTGGCCTTCGCGGCTTTCAGCCAGTTTGGCTTCGGCGGGGGTTAAAATGCCGCGCAGCCGGACAATAATCATATCATTCAGAAAAAAAGTGCGGGTATCTACCGGGCCGCGGCCCAGATGCTCTTTTTCAAATTTGATCATGGCCTTGCTAAATTCAGCTTCGAGTTCGCCGCGAGACTTATCTAGCATAATGGGGGCAATGGAGATACTTTTTGGATGACTGGACTGGTAAATACTCACCCATTCAGAGGGTGGCAAAGCCAGTCTTCCAGCCTTCCAATCTTCCTGAATTATCGAGATTCCCGATTTTGAAGATCAAAACTCTTAAAAATCAATATCTGTGTAAACCGGCAGCGCCACCGTAAAAGTGCTGCCTTCGCCAAAAACACTTTCCAACCAGACCCGGCCCTGGTGTTTTTCAATAATACCCTTAACCAGCGCCAATCCCAGCCCTGTGCCCTTGATAGTGGACACATGGTCGCCGCGCACCCGGTAAAACTTTTCAAAAATATGGGGTTGGTCGGCGGCGGGAATGCCCATGCCGGTATCCATCACCTGCACTCTAATCTCGTCTTCGTGCCGAAAGGCTTTAACCGTGACCTGGCCGTGGTTGGGTGTATATTTAATAGCATTACCTACCAAATTGTTCAACACCTGGCGCAGGCGAGTAGTGTTAGCAATGGTCAGCGGCAGTTCTTTTTCTAACTGGCTGTTGAGTTGAATAAACTTATCCTGGGCTTGCGGGGCAAAGGCGTTAAGGGTTTCAACCAGAATGGGTGTAACGGGCGTGGGTTCCATCTCGATATCAATGCCGGCCTCGATTTTGCCCACATCCAGCAGATCGTCAATGAGCGCGCTCATACTCCGCACCCGCTCTTCGACGGTGGTCAGTAACTCCTGCTGCTGATCGGTGATAGGCCCAATTTGCGGCACAAGGTGGGTGGCAATCAGAATACCGGAAAGCGGTGAGCGCAAATCATGAGAAACGGCGTTAACAAAATCATTCTTTAATTCATTCAATTCCTTAAAGTGGCTGACATCCTGCATGGTGGCCACCCAGCCAATCACCCCCGCTTCGCCGGCGGAAACCGGCGAAAGGTTAGCATAAAATGTGCGTCCATCCATCAAGCGAATTTCGCCGGTAGGCCGTTCGCCCTGCATGGCGCTTTCAAACAGCGAAATCAGAGTTTGGTTTTGGGTGCTTTCTTGCAGTAGTTTGTTGCTTTGCGACGTTTCGACTCCCATCACTTCCCAGGCGGCCGGGTTATCCAAAACAACCCGGCCATTGCGATTAACCACCAGCACGGCATCGGTGCTGCTAATCAGGATGGCGGCCAGGCGAGCGCGCTCCTGCTCAACCTGGTGAAAGAGCAAAGCATTTTCCACAGCGGCCGAAATTTGTGAAACAATCAGCGAGAAGATGCGCAGTAAATCGTCGCTCAGGTTCTCTTCCCGGCCCGAAGCCATATAAATCAGGCCCAACAGGCCACGGCGGGTGATAATGGGCAGAGAAAATACCGAGACCGGTTTCCAATCACCCGGCACCGGTATATTGCCGGGAATACTTTTGGTTGAAATAAGTTCTTTGGGCGGCTGGCCCTCATTCATTTCGGTGAAGATGTCAAAAATATTTTTGATGGTTTCATCAATCTTGTTGAAACCAAAGGGTACAGCCACCCCCAAATAGCAGCCTTCTTCTCCAGACACAATAACCCCCTGAATATCACCCGGCACCAGGCGAGGCAGCATGCTGAGGGCGGTGTCCAGGATAAGGCTAATGTCGGTGGTTGAAGCCAGCATTTCACCCAAATGGTTGAGCATTTGCAGTTCGGTGGTGCGTTGTTCCAGCACATCAATTAAACGCGCTTTTTCAATGGCTACCGCCACCTGGGCAATAAGTTGTTCTAGCAAATTTAAATCATGGGGGGTATAAGGTTCGGGCCGGCGACGGCCAAGATTGAGACTGCCAAAAGGCCCTTTTTGGGTAGTCAACAAGATAGACAGTTTTGATTTAACGTCATCTTCCAACAGGATAATATCGTCATGAAAAGGCTTTTGATTACCGCTCTTGGAGATATTGGTGTAAGTAATAGCCTCGCCTTTTTCAATCAAGTGGGCCAGGGCCGAACCTTTTAAGGGCAGAGGGCTTCTGGTCCGCTCAATTGAACCATACTCACTAAACGTCCACTGGCGCAGGAGTTCTTTAGAACCATCCAGCAGAGAAACGCTCATATGATCAAAAGACAGGAAACGCCGGAATTGTTCAAAGATAATTTTGGCGGTATCAGCTAAGCCGTGACCGGCATTGACCGCAGCAATGATCTGGTTGATCATTTCTTTGTGATAAGCTCGCTCCTGGACGTCATCGTACAAACTGGCGTTTTCCAGCGCAATGCCTACCGAGGCGGCCATTGAGACCAGCAGTTCTAAATCATCACTGTCAAAGGGGCCGCTCCGTTTATTAATAACTTCAACCGCCCCGATAGCTTTGCCCTGGACCACCAGGGGGACACACAAAACCGTATTGGTCGTAAAGCCGATGGCATCGTCAATAACATGACAAAAACGTTTGTCGGTGCGGACATTATTGGAAATGGTGGGCTGGTTGTTCACTACTACCCAACCGGCAATACCCTCGCCGCGGTTCAGGCGAAATGAAGTAACTTGTTGGTTTTCGCCGCGCAGGGTGATTTTAAAGTACAGTTCTTCTGTCTGTTCATCTACTAAAAGGATAGAACCGGCTTCAACTTCTAAAATTTCGTTGATCCCGGCCATCGTCCGGCGGAGCACCTCGTCAAGGTCCATGCTCGAAGTGATGGCGTAGGCAATTTGATTGAGAGTCATCAAGGCGCTGGCATGCCGTCGTGAACGCTCGACCAGGTAGGTGTTTTGCAAATGAGAGCCAAGATGGCTGCCCAGGTAAACCAGTAAATTCTGCGCTTCATCGGGCAGGGGCACTTTGCCCAGGTCCTGGCTGCCCACAACCAGCGCCCCAATAGGCTTATCGGTTGCTACCAGGGGAATGATGGCTGAGGGAATGGCATTGAACGCGCCAAAAAATACATCCCCCAGGTCAGAGTCGGTTTGCCCATTTTCGTGAACTTCTTGGGTTGGGGGGCGTGGCTGCACAAAGTAAGGTTTTTTGTTGGCAATAACCCGGCCCAACAAGCTGTTGTGACCGGACCAGTCATTGGCTAAGGGAGGGGCCTTATCAACCAGGCAAACCTGGGCGTTGGGCGCAATGGCCAGGGGCGTGCTCATCACCCCGCAGGCAGTCGGCGGAAGAGGTTTAATGGTTAACAGCCAGATAGCATCAACTTCCAGGGTTTCGAGTAAAATGTTATTAATTTCTTCCAGCCGTTTGGGCCAGGCTAAGGGGCGGCCCAGCAGGTTATCAATCTTGTGCAGAGATTGCCAGACAGAGGTTGGTAATTTGAGATCGGTTAGTTGTGTCTTCATAAATTAGTATGTCTTGTCTCGGCAATGAGGCTACAGCCGGTAAGTTGCTATATTTGAAACGGCCTGAACAATATCACTAACAGAAGGTAAAACGTATTCTTCCAGGATAGGACTGTAAGGTAACGGCACATTTTTGGCGGCAACGCGCACAATCGGGCTGTCGAGCCATTGGACAGCCTCTTCCGCAATCATGGCCGCAATTTCCGCCCCGGGACCACCGCGCCGGTGGGCCTCGTGGACAATAACCACCCGGCCTGTTTTTTGAACAGAGGCAAGAATGGTTTCTTTATCAAAAGGCACTAATGTTCGCGGGTCAATCACCTCAACCGAGATGCTGTTGGCCGCCAGTTGCTCGGCGGCGGTGAGGGCAGGTTGAACCATGCTCCCCAAGGCAATGAGGGTTATATCACTCCCGGCCCGACGGATAACCGCCTGACCAAAAGGAATTACATAATCTTCTTCCGTATCGGGTACTTCGCCTTTGGCGGCGTAGAGCATTTTGTGCTCAAAAAACAAAACGGGGTCTTCGCCCCGGATGGCTGTTTTAAGCAAGCCTTTGGCATCATAAGGGGTGGCGGGGATAACAATTTTTAACCCCGGCACATTCAAAAACCAACCTTCTACCGATTGGCTGTGCTGAGCGGCCGCACTGCCGGGTGCGCCGGTTGCCACCCGAATGGTTAGCGGTACTTGTGCCTTGCCGCCGCTCATATAGCGCGCTTTGGCTGCCTGATTGACTAATTGATCCATGGCCACAGTGACAAAGTCGCCAAACATAATTTCGGCCACAGGACGCATGCCGACCAGGGCCGCGCCTAAAGCTGCGCCCACCAGGGCTGCTTCGGAAATAGGTGTGTCGCGAACTCGCTCCGGGCCAAATTCGGCAAACAAGCCTTGCGTCACCCCAAAAACGCCGCCAAAAGCGCCTACATCCTCACCCAAAATAAAAACACGTGGGTCCCGGCTCATTTCTTCGGCCAGGGCCTCGCGAATGGCCTCGCTGTAGCTGATGGTTCGCACGGTTTTCACTCGATAACTGTGGAATGCTCTATTCAGTATACCAGTTATAAGGCTTGCTGACAATCCCCAAATTGGC
Organism: Anaerolineales bacterium; assembly: GCA_015075405.1. Classification (GTDB taxonomy): domain Bacteria; phylum Chloroflexota; class Anaerolineae; order 4572-78; family J111; genus DSQQ01. Next base: position 590,673 of record JABTUK010000004.1, on the reverse strand, counting down.
ATATTTTAAGAAATTTTTCTCAAATGGCAGTCTAAGATTGACTCGCTCTCCTTATCAATCTCAGTTATAATTAGCCTTTAATTTTTGGGGAGGATAAAAAGCAGAAACAGATGGACATAAAGAACAAAGTCGCTCTTGTAACCGGCGGGGCCCACCGCGTGGGCAAAGCGATTACCCTGATGCTGGCCAGAGCCGGGGCCAATGTGGTGATAAATTATCATACCTCGGCCGCTCAAGCCGAAGCTACCGCCGAGGAAGTTCGCGCTTTAGGGGCCAAGCCGCTAATTATCCAGGCAAATATTGCCGATTACAACCAGGTTAAGGCCATGGTCGGGCAGGTTAAAATTTGGTTTGAGGGAGTTGATATTTTAATCAATAGCGCCGACCGTTGGGAGAAAAGCCCTTTTCCCAGCGAGGATATTGGACCGTGGGAGCGGATCATTGGTACCGGGGTGAATGGTCCTTATTATGTAACCAATGCCTTTGCGCCGATGATGCTGGAGCGAGGCGGGGGGGCTATTGTGAATATTGTTGATTTATCGGCCTGGGAAGCCTGGCCCAATTTTACGGCGCATGCTGTCGCCAAGTCGGCCTTGTTAGCCTTGACCCGCCAATCTGCCCTTGAGCTGGGGCCAACCATCCGGGTCAATGCTGTTGCTCCCGGCCCGGTCCTGCCGCCCTCGGATTACAGTCCGAAGCAAATTGAAAATGTGGCCGCCCGAACCTTGCTCAACCGCTGGGGGTCGGCGGAAGATGTGGCCCAGGCCGTCAAGTTTTTGATCGAGGCCGACTACATCAGTGGCGAGACTATCAGGGTTGATGGTGGAGAGCATTATGGCCACCGCAAACATAGCTAATAAGGTAACTACTTACCGCACCCTTCGATACGGCCTCCACTTCGTTTCGGCCTACTCAGGATGCGGTGATTTGTTCACCCCGGATTGCCAAATCCGGGCCAAAACGGGGATTTGGCAATCCCTTTTGAGCAAAAGTTGAATGTATTGAGTATCAGTAGATCCAATTTTTCACCGTAGCTGGCGCATCCCTATGCGTCAGCGGGTGGCATAGGGATGCCACCCTACGGGAAATTTGGATCCACTGAGTATACTAGGACAGAAAAGGAATATGACTGAACCCCGTTTGGCTTACTTCGTTTCCCCCCACGGCTATGGTCACGCCGCCCGATCAGCGGCGGCCATGGCTGCGCTGCGCCAATACATTCCCACAGTCCGGTTTGAAATCTTTACTCAGGCGCCTCCCTGGTTTTTTCAAGACTCGCTGGGCGGCAGTTTTGGTTATCATGCGTTGATGTCGGATGTGGGTCTGGCCCAAAAAACCTCGCTGGTCGAAGACATACCCGAAACCTTGCGCCGTTTGGCAAATTTTTTGCCCTTTGACCAGGTTCAGGTTGAAGGGTTAGCCGGTCAGTTGAAACAATTGCGCTGCCGGTTGGTCATCTGTGACATTGCGCCCCTGGGAATTGCCGTGGCCAAAGCAGCCGGTTTGCCGGCAGTGTTGGTTGAAAATTTTACCTGGGATTGGATTTACGAAGGCTACCTGGCTGATGAAGCCCGTCTGAGTCCTTATATCAGCGATTTGCGAGCCTGGTTTGCGGCTGCTGATTACCATATCCAAACCGAGCCGGTTTGCCAGCCTCAGCCGGTCCATCTGACCACCGCCCCGGTGAGCCGCCGCAGCCGGACCCCGGCGGAGGAGATTCGCCAAAAGCTGGACTTACCGGCTCAGGCTAAAGTAGTGCTCTTAACAATGGGCGGGATTCCCTGGGATTACAACACGTTTCTGGGCCGCCTGGCCGGCCAAGCGGATATTTATTTTATTATCCCCGGCGGAAGCGAGCGGGTGGAAAGGCGAGACAACCTGGCCCTCCTGCCCCATCATTCAGAATTTTATCATCCCGATCTGGTCAATGCCGTAGATGCGGTGATTGGCAAACTGGGTTACAGTACCCTGGCCGAAGCATATCACGCCGGTATCCCCTTTGGTTATATTCCCCGGCCCCATTTCCGCGAGTCTGAGAAATTAGCCGGTTATGTTAGCCAGCGCATGAATAGTGTGGCGATTACCGCCGCGCAATTTGAAAGCGGGAAATGGCTGTCACGGCTGCCGGAACTGCTGGCCTTGCCGCGTGTGGAACGGCATGAACCCAATGGGGCGGATCAGCTGGCCCGGTTTGTGGTGGGGTTGCTAAACTAATCAATGATGAACTAAAAGTGTAAAATTACCCCAGGTTGGCCAAGAACAAAATAAAATAGCCGATTAGCAAAACAAGCCAACCGACCAATTGAATCAAATCGAGCAAGCGCCGCCAGGAAAAGGCCAGGTTTTGGCGCACAATCTCGTCAATTGCCGCCAGGCTATCAAGTTTTAGCCGGACCACATTTTTCCAATCCGTCAGAAAAAACTGCTCGACAATCAGACGATACACCTGAGCCGAATACCAGTCGCCAATCAACAGCAGCGATTGATCAATCTTTTCAAAATCCAGCAGCAGGGTTAGCCGCTGCTCCACCACTTTCTGCAAGGTGCGGGACTCGCCGGATAACCAGGGCCAGGTGCGGGTGACAAGCTGGCGCAGACTCTGTAAATTTCGTTCGATCACCCGGTCCAGCAGCCGGTAGCGTAATAACTGGTAATTACCAATCTTCAACAGTTCAATATCCGATTGAAAATCACCCTCTTCGGCAATAATCAGCGCCCCGCCCCAATCTACCACCGTCAAATCACGCTGCGAATAACGCGCCCGTGAGCCTAAAATTTGGTTTACCTCGATTTCGGTGGGCGGCTTGGGCATGGCCCGCAGCCAGCGGGCTAACATGCGGGCATGGCTGTCCACAAATTCGTCCGGGGTTAATTCCACCTGGCGCAGCAGAACAATCGTATACTCTTCGACAAACGCGCCGCTGTAACTTGTTTCTTGCCGAAAATCCTCTTTGAGTTTCATTTGAATGGCTTGCCGTTGCAACAGCGCTCCATCGTCCAGCAAATCGGCCAATTGATAGCGGCACTCGGCCAGCCAGACCTGCTCATCGAGCGTTTGCAACCGCACCGAAACCGGCACACCTTCAACCTCAACCTGGCGCTCACCCAGGGCCAAAAATGCAATATCCAGGTCAAAAAAATAGGGCGCGTCCTTTTGCTGAAGAACAGGCAACGGCCTGGCCTGTCCCACCGGGGGGTTAAACCGCAGCGGAAAAAGCAGTAGATAACAAATTTCGGCAGGCAGAAAAACAGACATCTGATAAAATTCACCCCCAATCTTGTTCCCAAACTCAGTTTGAGAACAAGATTGGGGAAGCTAATTTAAAGAGTTCTTATCTAAATTTATAGGGTAAAATTACAAAATCAACTGTAGAATTTACCATTATTCCAAATATAGTCAATAATTTGGGGCAGTTGCCCTGCGCCGATTGGCTCGGTGGAGGTGAAGCTCGATGAGGGGTCCTGGCAGCGGGTTCAGCCTGACTTCAAGGTGTGACCATTCTATGTTCTCCGGTAAAGTTAGGTAAAATTAGTGAAAAAAACCACAAATCTTTTAGTTTGAATTTGCCGATTTTGACGTCTTACCCTAAAATTTTAGTTTACCACCAAAAATATTGGAATCGTTTAGGCAAACAGGCTCCTCGAACTTAAAGATAGCGCAGATTCGAGGAGCTTTTAGTTTTACCTGGCTAAGGGGAGGGTAAACCAATGGGTGATAAGCTGTCCGGCCAAGAAAAGTCGCTTTTAGAAAAAATTGCTGATGGCGCGGCGGAGTTGTTGAGCAAGCGCGCCGTGATCATTTTAATGACGGATGGGGGGAGTTCAGCGGCTAAGATTGCCAGAGAAGTGAATTTGACCCCTAAAACCGTCCAGCGCTGGCAAAAGGAGTTTGCTAAAAAACGATTGGGTATCTTTCCTGAAGAAATATTCACCGCCGACCCGGTACTGACCCTGGTGACAGAAACAGAAATGGAAGAAAAAGTTCAAACTGCTCCCAAGCCAGCCAAGGCCAAGAAAGCTAAAAAAGAGAAGAAACGAGGCCAGGGCAAAGCCAAGCTCGAATATCCAATAGCAGATGCCATTGGTATGCAACCCACAGACTCTCTGGCCGAAGCGGGTCGCAAAGTCTTGAGTTTCCACTTTGGCCGTATGTTGAGCCACGAGCCGGGCACTCGCCAGGGCAGCGACATTGAGGCGTTGCACGACATGCGGGTGGCGACGCGGCGGATGCGGGCTGCTTTTCAGGTCTTCGGCGGCGGCTTTCGGTCAAAGGCAGTCAAGCCGCTGTTGGCCGGCCTGCGTGCCACTGCTCTGGTTTTGGGCCGGGTGCGCGACCTGGATGTGTTTATAGATAAATTACAGCAGTACCAGCAGATTCTGCCCGAAAACGAGCAAACTGGCTTGCAGCTTTTGCTGGAAACCTGGTCGGCCAAACGAGAGCAGGCTCGCCAAGAGATGCTGGCTTATCTGGACAGTAAGCAATATCGCCGCTTCAAAAAAGATTTTCTGAAATTTGTGACCACACCGGGGTTGGGCGCTAAACCTATCTCCGACGATAAGCCTGTGCCTTACCAATTGCGCTACCTGGTTCCCGGTTTGATCTATGATCGCTATGAGGCGGTGCATGCCTATGAAACAAAGCTGGAAAAAGCGACCCCGGAGATGTTACATCAACTCCGCATCACCTTTAAGCAACTCCGTTACGCCCTGGAGTTTTTTATCGAAATTTTGGGTGAGGAAGGCGAGCGGGTAATTGAGGCGGTCAAGGTGTTACAAGACCACCTGGGAGAGTTGAACGATGCCGAGGTGGCCAGCCACTCGTTGCGTGACCTGCTGGCCGAGTGGGATCAAAATCAGGCGCATCTGCCCTTGACCGAGCGGCAAAGTCCCACCCAGCTGGCCGGTTATCTAGAAGCCAAGCTAGAGGAGCGCCAGCGGTTGCTAGAGACTTTCCCCCAGGCCTGGGCGCGTTTCAATCATCCCGACCTGCGGCGTAATCTGGCTCTGGCGATTGCCGCTTTATGAAAAGGGCAGTTTCAGGACTAAATAGGCTGGAGGTTAAAAAGAAAATGTCGTCATCACTGTGGAACATAATAACGAAACCTAACAAATTGGAGAGATAAATAGTAGATGCGTTTGCCCTACAGACCACCGCTTATCGATTCCTCTTTTCTTAAGAGTATGGTATAATGGGAACAAACCTGACATAATGTTACGGGGGAGGCACTTTTAATGACCGTCAGAAACTTCAGTTTTAATCTGGACGATCCTACCTACCAGGCTGTTTTGGGCCGCGCTCAACGGGAGGGCAAAACGCTGGAACAGGTGTTGGCCGACCTGATTGCCACTTATGCTCAAGGGGGATCGGGCGGCCAGCCAACCTCCTACACCGTTCAGCGGGGTGACACCCTGGGCAAAATTGCCCGCGCCATGTATGGCGACCCTTACAAATACCCGCTCATCCAACAGGCCAACAACCTCAGCGACCCGGGACACATCTGGGTGGGGCAAGTTCTGATTATCCCCCCGCTCGCTGCACCTACCCCTGCGCCCACGCCTCCATCTGCCCCTGCTCCGGCTCCCGCGCCTGCACCAACACCTTCACCCGCTCCTGCTCCAGTTGCGCCGCCCCCACCGCCGGCTCCTGTAACTCCGCCACCCGCTCCCGCGCCAACAACGCCGCCCGCTCCCACACCACCGCCCACGCCTGCGCCAACAGTAGACCCTTGCGCCCCGATCCCCAACGTCAGCTACGGCACGCTGCCCATCGTCGGCCCGCCCGCCGACCGTCCCGCCGATAAGCACGCCGACCTCAACTTGGCCCTGCGTGGCTATTCACCTACCGCCGGCAAGCTCAGTTTAATTGACATGTCCGGGGCCACCGATCATCGCGCTCCGCAGTTGGCCGGCCTCTTTGCCGACAAGCGCACCGGCATATTGACCAGCGTTTACAGCGTCAATAAGTGGAATTGGGAGCCGCTGCCCAGCCCTGGCAAACGCGGCGAACCGATCACCGATTACGAGGTCACGTTGGCCGGCTTTGAAACCGAACCAGGCGAAATCATCCATGTGCCCAATGCCGGCTACGATATCGGCCAGGGGTATCAAGTGCTGGTGCTCTATGCCGACCCCAACCGGATTACCCTCAAGTACACCGGCGAAGACAGTGTGGTTAACGGCTACGCCATCCAAATCGAAGGGATTTGCGTTGAGCCAAAGCTGCAAGCTCTGTACAATCAAATGAACGCCGCAGGCCGGCGACAACTCCCGGCCCTGAAACCCTTCCAGCCGCTTGGCCGCGCTCGCGGCGTCGAAATTCAGGTAGCCATCCGCGACACCGGCAAGTTTATGGACCCCCGCGTGCGCAAGGATTGGTGGCGAGGCCGTTAACCAAAGCCCCGGCTTTACGAGGGAAAACAGCGTCCAAATGCCAGCAGCAACCGGGGTGATCCCTTAATTCGAATTTTTCGGCGCAGTAGCCCCCAGATGATGTGCTGTTCCTTGGCCAGATATTTGAGCCAGGTTCGGCTGTCCGCGGTGAGGTGCAGGTTGGCGGTGCCTACGTGTCCATCCTGCACCTTGATGGTTTTGTCTCGGATGATCACTGTAGCCCGGATGTTTTCATCACCGGTAAAAGTAAAGTGATAGGTGGCGTCGAGACCGGCAGCCTGTCCACGTTGAAAGGCAATCGGCAGCCCTCGCAGAAAGTGACCGATAGAGCGGGGGCGCAGACCATTCCCCACCCGTTTGATCTGTTTGTGGGGGAAACGCTGGCTCACATACGCTTCGGCGTCGGAGCCGGGAACTACAAAAATAGTCTCCTGCTTTTCCTGCAGCGGCTTGACCACTCCCTGTAAATACCCTTTCCGATCGGTCAGAAAGGGGCTGATGACATCCTCGCCCGCCGGGCAGACCGCCATACAATAAGCCGCTTTATAGTTAGCCCCAAAAGAAAGACTCTGCCACATAGACTGCGACTCGGCATGGCTCACTTTGCGGTGGTAATCCTGTGCGTTTTTACTGTCGGCAATATTCTCCACCCAATTAATAAACCCACCCATAAATTCGCGGTAGTTGTGAGTGTAGCAGGCCGAGAAATTAAAATGACCATCCGCTCCAATCGCCCCAACCGGACAGGCAGCTACACACAGTTTGCACTCCAGGCAGGGGTTATAGTTGATCGGCTGGTTGGAAGCCGTTACCTCTGCTTCCAGCAAAATGGTGCCCAGCAGAATAAAATTACCAAACTTGGGGTGGATAACATTACGATGGATGCCCATCTGCCCCAGCCCGGCGGCCACAGCCACAGGTTTATGGGAAACAACCCAGGCTTTACCAAAGCGATCCATTTCCATCGGAAAGCCCGCCGCCGAATTCAAGGCCCGAATCCCTTGCTGTTCTAAAGCGGCCACAATCTTATGACCCACATCGGTAACATGATCGCCGGTATGGTGAAATTCCAGATTGGCCAGAGATCGGGCCGGGTTGCGGATCGGCTCGCGATTCATGCGGCAGACAAAACTGATCAGTGTTTTCGTTTGCGGAAAAACGCTCAGGATTTCATCGCGCTGACTGGCAATCTCTGGCCGGTCAATCTCCACAAAACCCACATCATCCGCGCCGGCGTCGAGACAAAGCTGGCGCAGCCAGGCGGCTTCAAGTTGAGTCGGGCGGGCCAAAATGGCCTGCCTTTCCTGGATCTCCCAAAACTGTTTAACGGTAGGATGTTCGTTTAAGGTTGTCATGAGGCTGACTCGACCAGGCCAAATCGTTCCATAACCCCACGCTGTAGTTGGCCCGTTACCTTGTTCAATATATTGAAATTCTCCACTATCGCCCCTTGCGCTACCACTGACCGTAAGGGCCGGTCCTCTGCCGGCATCGAAGCAAAAACTCTATGTCCTCTTCGGGCCAGTGTTTCCGCCGTTAAACGGTCCAAGCCACTGCTGCTGCCGGTGATTAAGATAACTTTTGGTGAGTCCAATGTTAGATTCCTTTCTTGAATAATTTTCTTGAAGTTGCCTGAGTTTTTGGCAGGTCCCAATATTAAGTGTATATACACTTAATTGGTAAAAAATATATTTAACCGGCCAATTCTACAATGGCAGACAAATCTCCCAGCAGAGAATTGAACCGATCTGTACCTAACATTTCAGTAACTCGAGTGTGAGCCTGCTGCCATAGAGGAAACATCTGGGCCAGAGTTTCCTGGCCTAAATCAGTTAGGGCGACTAATCGGGTGCGCTGATCTTCACCCGGCGTGATTTCAATCAACCCCTTTTTTTCGAGAGGTTTGAGGTTACGGGTCAGGGTGGTCCGGTCCATCACCTGGAGATCAGCGATCTGGTTGATGGGGGCCGGCCCGGCCACGGCAATGGTGACCAGCAGGCTATACTGGGTAGCTTGCAGACCACTGGGCCGTAAAATTTCATCATATAGCCGGCTAATGGCCCGGGTAGCCCGGCGGAGATTAAAACCAGCACATCGCTGGCATTGAGCTAAATCGAGGTTGTTCATAAATTACTCTCATTAGGTGTATATACACCTAAAACTAGAATACTCTATTTTTCCTGTTTTGTCAAGAGGCAAAATTTTGATAAAAGAGTTGGGCTACTTTTTGGCTGCTTTGGGGGAGACCGGGCGCAGTACGCCCCCGCTGGCCTGGTGGCCGTGGCCGATGACTACAAAAGCGTGAGGGTCAACCTCGGTGACGATAGCCCGGAGTTCATTCACTTCGGGCCGGTTGACGCTACAAAAGAGCACGGTATGCTCGGTGTGGGTAAATTTGCCCTGAGCCGGCCAGGCTGTCACCCCAATTTGTAAGCGGGTCAGCAGCGCCTGGGCGACTTCCTCCGCCATGTCGGTAACAATGAAGACGGTTCGGACCACGCTGGGGCCTTCCAGCACGTAATCGGCTACCACGCCCCACAAAAACAGAGCCAGCAGCGCATACAAAGCTTTCTCCCAGCCAAAAACCAGCCCGGCCAGCAGAATGATACCCCCATCGGTTATGATGTAAAGCTGGCTGATGGGAATCCCCGTTTTCATCTGCAACACCCGCGAAATCACCCCCGACCCGGCGGTGGTGCCGCGCCCGCGATAAATCAGGCCGGTGGCAATTCCGCCCAGCACGGCTCCGTATAGGGCGTTGAGCAGCACATCGTCGGTGATGCCGCGTGGCAGCCAGCGAGCCATAAAATCCACGCCCAGGTTAATCAGCAGCACCACGTACAGCGTATTGACCAGAAAGCGAAAGCCACCCAGGTAACGATAGCCCAGGAACAGCATCGGGATATTCAAGGCCATCATAATCATGCCAATCGGCCAGCCGGTGAAGTGATTGACGATGATGGCCAGGCCAGTCACACCGCCAGGGGAGAGCTGGGCCGGGGCCAGAAAAATGTCCACATTGAGAATTTGGAGAAATGCGCCCAGGGTGAGAAAAAACCAGTTTTGCAAACTGGGGCGCGGACCAAGTTGAGTGGTGAGGGTTTTGAATTTCTGTCGCACAGCCCATTGCCCTTCTTTCGTCCATCGTCGAAGCGCCCCCTCGCCGTGTTCCCGGCAATGATGCCGGCCAAGTGATCATTGCGCCCGACTTTGACGCGCCGCTGCCGGAATTTTAGATGTGAGAGCAATCCTCGATACCCATACTTTTCTGTGGTGGAATCTGGATGACCCTCGATTGTCACAAACCGCGCGTAACTTCATTGTTGCCGGAGATACCGAACTTTTCTTGAGTGCGGCCAGCGCCTGGGAGATTGCGATTAAAACTGGGCTTGGCAAACTTGAAATCCACCCTTTCGTTTTACCACAAAACCCGGCGAGACGACGGACAGATTACCAAAACGGCCGGATGGCCCCCTTGCCCGTCTCGGCTAACGTGGAGATGCGATCATCAAAGTGACCGCCGGAGAGGGACCGGGGACCGGGGACCGGGGACCGGGGGGGCATAGAGTGCCGGTCTCCCGTCTCTGGTCTCCGGTCATGTCCAGTGAAGCGGTCCAGCCGGAAAAACTCAATATTGTGGCGAGTTTCGCCGCGCTCGGCCAAATCGGCCAGGATTTCACCGACGACGCTGACAAATTTGAAGCCGTGGCCGGAGCAGGCTGAGGCAAACGAGACCTGGGGAAAGCTGGGGTGCAGATCAATAATAAAGTGCTTGTCGGGCGAGTTGGTGAACATGCAGGAGGCCAGCGACATGGTTGGGCCGGAACCTTGCGGGAAGTAACGGTCGGCAAACTCGCGCAGCATGGCTTCGTCGTAATCGTGCGGGTCGCGGTCAAGCTGGTCCGGCATGCCCTGCTCCTCAAAGTGATGGTACTTGCCAAACTTAAAACCAGGGATGCCAAACACCGGAAAGCCATAGTAACGGCCTTCGGGGACGAGCAGGTTAAAGACCGGGAAATTGGTCAGGGTGAACAACTCCGGGCGGAGGGGTTGGAGCCAGGCCAAAACCTGTCGTTCCGGCACGGCCAGCCCTTGCAAAAAGTCCAGGATGTGGGCATCCCAGGCCCCGGCAGTAATCACCAGCCGGTCGGCCTCGTAAACATCGCGGCTGGTGGTGACGCGCACCCCGCCATCGCTCAAGGGCTGCCACTCCAGCACCTTCTCGCGGCCATGAATTTCCGCGCCCAGAGCGGTGGCGGCATTGACGTAGGCCACAATGCAGCGCTCCGGGGCCAAAAAGCCGCCGTCGGGCTGCAGCACGGCCATCGTTTCGGGCGAGAGTTGATAGCCGGGGAAACGCTCGTTCAGCTCCCGGCCGGTCAATACCTCGTGGGGCAAATCGTGTTCCAGGCACGATTGCCACGACCCTTTAAAGACCCAACTATCGGCCGGGCCGGCGTCAATCGAGCCGGTGATGCGCAGCAACTGCTCGCCCACGCGGGCCTGAATCTCGCGCCAGAGTTCATACGCCCGGCGCAGCAGCATCACATAAGAAGGGTGCTCGTAATAGGCCAGGCGGATAATGCGGGTGTGGCCGTGCGAGGAACCCAGGTTGTGGGGCACATCGTACTGTTCCAGCCCCAGCACTCGCCGGCCGCGTTTGGCTAACTCGTAGCAGGTGGCGCTGCCCATCGCCCCTACCCCCAACACAATCGCATTGTAACGGCGGGTCAGCGGATTCCGATTAATCACTTTGACCCCCGGCGAGAGCTTTTTTCTTCACCTTCAGCGGAATCCGGCCTGGTTTCTCCTGACCCGTCCGGCGGCGGCGCGTCTTCTTCGGGCGGGCGCGGTGGGGCGTCGGCGGGCGGTGGAGGCGGGGCGGCGACCGGCTGAGGCGCAGCCAGCAGGGCGTCATCCTGCGGTTTAGCCCGCATGCGCGCTCCCTGCGGGTCGAAGAAAGGAGTCGGTGTGACTTTGGCCAGGGTCAACCGTCCGCCGATATCTACCACCAGGTTGCAGCCGGGCCAGGTATATTCGGTGCGGACGTAAGCCATAGCCAACATTTTGCCGACCGAGTGGCCGCGGGCGCTGTAGGTGATGTAACCCACTTCCGCGCCGGGGGTAACGGTTTGTTTGTACCCCTGGGCCTCGCTGCCGCTGAACATCTTTTCGCGGAATGTGCCCACATCACGCACGGCGTAGATTTTATCGCGGTAGGAGGCCGGCAGCGGGCTGTCGAGAGTCAGGCCGACCCAGCGCTCGGTCAAGCCCTGGTCCTGCACCCGCAGCAGGGCCTCGCGCCCGATAAAATCGCGCTTGTCGAAACGAATCCAGCCATCCAGCCCGACGTGGAAAGGGGTGTAATTTTCATTAACGTCGTTGCCGTAGAGGACGAGCGCCTTTTCCAAACGCAGGCTTTGCATGGCTGCTACGCCGTAAGGCAGCAGGCCAAAGGCCCGCCCGGTTTGCAACAGGTACTCCCACAGCGCGCCGGCCTCTTCGGCGGGGGTATAGAGTTCAAAACCCAGTTCGCCGGTGTAGCCGGAGCGGGAGAGCAGCAGTTCCGTGCCGTTGATGGTCGCCCGGACAAAACGGAAAAATTTGAGCGAGTCCAGGTCGGCGTCTTTGGCGACGGTTTTGAGAAAAGCCCGTGAGCGCGGCCCCTGCACCACCGGCAGGGCCACCGAGGCGGTGATGTCGGTCACATAGGCGCCTGTGCCGAGGGCATGGTCGGCAATCCAGCGGGCGGTTTTTTTGCGCGGGCCGGAGCTGGTCACAATCATAAAATGCTCGTCGTGGAATTTGTAAACGGTAATATCGTCCACCACCCCGCCGAACTCGTTGCACATGGTCGAGTAGCGCACCTGGCCCGGCTCCATATCGCGAATTTCGTTGACCAATAAATGATTGATTAGCCGTTCCGCGCCCGGCCCTTTGATGTCTACCTCGCCCATCGTCGAGAGGTCTTGCATGCCCACATTGGTGCGGGTGTTGAGGTGCTCCTCCACCGGCGAGGTGTAGGAGAGGGGGAACATAAAGTCACCGCCGCCTTTGACCAGTTGGCCGGCGGCGCGCAGATGGTAATCGTAAAATGGGGTGCGACGTTCTGGCATTTGGTACTCCTGTGATTAAAGGTCTTTGCACAATCTGAGCGCATCGTAAATGGCGGCGTGGATGTTGCGGCTGGACACGGCATCGCCGATGCGGAACAACTGGTACGTCCCGACCGGGTTGTTGATCAGCGTTTGCGGCCGCCCGGCGATCAACGCTTCGATGTCTACTTCGCCCCAGTTGGAGGAGCCGTCTTTCAACTCAAAGTATAAATCGGCCACCGGCAGCGTGCCATGCTCAACCACCACTTGATCTACCACCCGCTCGACGGTGGTTTTGTTGTATTCATTAAAAAGCGCAGCCACCAGTTTATTGCCTTGCCGCGACACGCGGCTGAGACGATGGTTCAGGGTCAGGGTAACGCCCCGATCATAAAACGTCTTCAAATAGGCCGGGTAGCTGGTGCCGCCGATTTCCTGGGCTACCATCCGGTCTGGTGTAACCAACTCCACTTGCGCGCCGTTTTCGGCCAGAAACTCGACGCAGGAGTAGCCTTCATAGTTGCCGTGGTCATCGAAGAATAACACCTGGGAGGCGGGTTTGACATAGCCGCTCAAAATGTCCCAGGAACTGGTCACCAAATCAGCCCCGCTGGACAAAAATTCGGTGTTTGGCAGCCCACCGGTGGCGATAATAACCACCTCCGGCTGCTCGGCCAGCACATCGGCGGCCTGGGCATAATGGTTCAACCGGACATTCACCCCCAGCCGTTTGATCTGCTGGTAAAGCCAGCCGATAATGCCGATAATCTCCTGGCGGCGCGGGGCGCGGGCAGCAATTTGTACCTGACCGCCCGGTTCGCGGTTGGCCTCAAACAGCGTCACCCGATGGCCGCGCTCGGCGCAGACGCGGGCCGCTTCCAAGCCGCCCGGCCCGGCGCCCACCACCACCACCCGGCGCGGCTGGCCGCTGGTTTCGGGGATGATATGGGGCATGGTTTCTTCGCGGCCGGTGGCCGGGTTGTGAATGCACAACGCTTCGCGGCCAATGTAAATGCGGTCAATACAGTAACCCATGCCCACACAGGGCCGGATCTGGTTTTCCTCGCCCCGCTCGATTTTGGCGACGATGTAGGGGTCGGCCATGTGGGCGCGGGTCATGCCGACCATATCCACAATCCCCACCCCAACCGCATGGCGGGCGGTGGCGACATCGGCAATGCGAGCGGCGTGGAAAAGGGGGATATCAATTTCTTCTCTGAGGGCGGCGGCCAGCGACAGATGCGGCGCGCTGGGCGTGCCCATATTGGGGATCACGTGCGACAGGGCTTCGTCGGTGGCGATATAGCCTTTGACGACATTAATAAAATCCAGCATGCCGGTAGCTACCAGGCGGCGGGCAATTTCGGTGCAGTCGGCAAAAGTCAGGCCCCCTTCGACGCTTTCATCGCCGGACATGCGGATGCCGACGATAAAATCATCGCCCACTTGCTGGCGGATTTCGGCCAGGACTTCCAGGCTGAAGCGCATGCGATTGTCCAAGCTGCCGCCGTACTCGTCAACCCGCCGGTTGACCAGCGGCGTCCAAAAGCTGTCGAACAGGTGGCCGTAGGATTCGATTTCCACCCCATCAAGGCCACCCTCTTTACAGCGGCGGGCCGCGGCGCCGTAAGCTTTGACCACCCGTTTGATGTCGGCCAGTTCCATCTCTTTGGGAAAAGAGCGATGGGCCGGCTCGCGGACGCAGGAGGGGGCAATGGTCGGCAGCCAGTTCTCGGTATCCCAGTAGGTGCGCCGGCCCATGTGGGTAATCTGGCACATCAGCGCCGCACCGTGACGGTGGATGCGTTCGGCCATTTGCTGAAAATAAGGGATGATCGAGTCATCCCCCACATAAATCTGCCCAAAAGCGGCCGGCGAATCTGGGGCAATGTTGGCCGAACCGCCAAACATGGTCAAAGCCACGCCGCCTTTGGCTTTTTCTTCCTGATAAAGCTGGTAGCGCAGTTTGGGTTTGGCCTCCTCGGCATAAGAAGGTTCGTGGCTGGTGCTGAGGATGCGGTTTTTTAGTTTTAAATGCTTCAGTTGAAAGGGTTGGAGGAGGGGGTCAGTTTGATTCATTGGCTTGCCTCCTTCGATGAAAGTAGTCAGTAATCAGATAAAACATCTGGCTACTGGCTACTGATTACTGTTTGTAAACAGCCATCACCCATTGACCGAAAAGCTGCTCTCCGGGTTGATTTGCCGGTTGCGGGAATAAAAGCCGATATTCAACTCCAGCCCGGTGTAAACGGCTTTATATTTGACCGGGTCGGTGTCGTGGTTCTGGCCGTTTTCAACCCGGTGAATCAGCTCCGACATCATGTAGCCGACCGGCGGCGCGTTTTTGAATTCGTGGCCGCTGGTGCCAATGGCCATATAAAAGCCGCCCAGGTCTGATTTGTCGTAAATGGGCAGCCAGTCGGTGGAAACGTCGTACAGGTCAACAATGCCGCGCGGCTGGTTGGGGATGGGCAGGTCAGGAATGCGCCGGGCCAGCCGGTAAACCTGGGCTTTCCATTGGGCGTCGGTGATGGTGCGGTTGTACTCGTCGGGGTGGTCAACCCACTCTTTAACGTCGCACTCCGGGTCTTCGCTGCCGACCAGGATGGCGTTGCCGGCTTCGGGCCGGAAGTAGATGGCGTTGTCGCCGTCGGAGGTGTGTTTGCCGTCCTTTTCAAAATTAAAGCCTTCGGGCGAGGGGACATGGTGGACTTCGTGGCGCAGGGGCCGGGTTTTGATGTTCATACTCTCTTCGACTCCGGCCAGGCGATTGATGATAAAAGAGTGCGGCCCGGCCACATTGACCACAATGGGCGCGTCAATTTTAGCCCCATCGTTCAAGGTGACGCCTACCATCCTGCCGCCCTCCTGCCGAATTTCGACCACTTCTTTATTAAAAAGGAACTGACCGCCTTGACTCTGCGTGGCCACCATCATATTGTGGGTAGCCAGTTGCGGATCGTTGACATAGCCGGAGCCGGGGGTAAAGATAGCGCCTTCAAGCTCATGCTCCGGCTCTTTCCAGAAAGCCTCGCCCGCTTCGGGGCGGCTGGGCGGCCAAAATTCGCCCAGGGCGTAGATGGGCATACGCTGCCTCAGGGTTGTCGCGTCCCACTCTTCGTACTCAACCCCAATCTCACGATAAAGCTCCAGCACTTTTTGCCAGGTGTGGCCTTTGCTCTTGAGCAGCAGGGTGCCACAGTTCATAAAGCGAGCCATGCCGCGTTCATCTTTAACGCCCAGCCAGCTTTCGTAATTGTGCCAATATTTAAAGCCCTCAAAAGCCAGAGCCACCCCGTCCCAGGTGGAGTAGTGCGCCCGCACAATGGCGCAGGAGTTGATGGTTGAGCCGGCCCCGGCATCACTGTTTTTGTCAATATTGAGGGTTTTGTAGCCTCGCTTGGCCAGTTCAAAAGCGGTGGCACAGCCAATGACGCCCGCTCCGATGATAATTGCGTCTGCTTGCATAATATCCTCCTTACGTTGGTCTTTATCGGAAGAATTATTAACCGGAGTTCGACATTTTAGAAAACTCCGAACTTTAGGTTATTATTTTTTCCCCATCTCAAAAGTGCGCCGCCAAATCTGCACATAGCTCTGCACGCTCAAATCACGCGGGTTGCCGATGGTCTGCGGGTCCTGGAAGGCAATCTCGGCCAGCATCGGGATTTCGTCTTCATGGAAGCCCAGTGCTTGCAGGGTGGGCAGTTCGACATCCTCCGTCAAGCGCATGACCGCCTCGACCGCCTTTTCTGCCGCCTGCCAGACGCTTAAGCCGCGTGTATCCTCGCCGAGAGCCTGGGCAATCCGAGCGAATTTATGCGGCTCGCCCAGGTAGTTGTACTCCATCACCGGGCCGAGCAGCCGCCCGGTCAGTGCGCCGTGCGGCACATTGTGAACGCCCCCGGCGGATTGGCTCATGGCATGAGCCGCCCCGGCGCTTTCGGCGCCGTAGGCCAGCGCGCCCAGCATGGCGGCCATACTCATTTTGTAGCGGGCCTCGGCGTTGCGGCCCTGGGCAAACGCGACCCGCAAATACTCGCCCACGTACTCCATGGCCAGTAGCGCCACTGAGTCGGGCAGCGGCTGGGCGTAGGCGCAGGTGTAACATTCGATGGCGTGGGCCAGGGCATCCATGCCGGTGGCGGCGGTAACAGCCGGCGGCAGGTCAAAGGTCAATTCCGGGTCAATCAGGGCCAGCCAGGCCCCAATCAGGGCCGTCCCCCCCACATTAAATTTGATTTTGCGCTCCGGGTCGGTGATGACGGCCCAGAGGGTGACTTCGCTGCCGGTGCCGGCGGTGGTCGGGATACAGATGGTCGGCGGGATGCGTTTTTTGATCGGCTGCGGGCTGGCCCATTCGTAATTTAGAATAGAGCCGCCGTTAGCCGCTACTACGCCCACAGATTTGGCCGTATCCATCGAACTGCCGCCGCCTAGCCCAATCAGGCCGTCGCAATCCTCGCGCTGGTAGATGTCTGCTGCCTCATTCACCAGGGCAATCGGCGGGTTGGGAACGACTTTATCAAACACAACGTAGTCCAGATTGGCCGCCTGCAAGGGCTTGATCGTCCGGTCAAGCAAGCCTGCTTTGACCACGCCGGGGTCGGTGACAATCAGGGGACGTTTCATCCCCAGTGCTTTGGCTTCGTCGGCCAGGGCATTGATGGCCCCCAGGCCATGTTTCATCACGGTTGGAATTTCAAAACTGCGGATGTTCATGATCGTAGCTCCTCAAGATTAAATCAAAGATGGGGAGTAGTCAGTAGTCAGTAGCCAGAAAAAAATCTGATTACTGACTACTGTTATCTCTTCCACTCAGTTCGTGGCTTGCCGGCGCGAATTTCGGCGCGGCGGTGTTCGGCAAAGGCGGTCAGTTCCTCGGCGATAGCCGGGTCGAGGGTGGGGGCTTCGTACTCTTTGAGCATGCGCTTCCAGACGGCGTTGGCCCGTTTGTAGGTGTCCTGCTTGCCTTCTTCTTCCCACTTTTCGTAATTGTCCATATTAAAAACGGTGTGCTGGTAAAACGCGGTTTCGTAATGGCGCATGGTGTGCTGCGCCCCCAGAAAGTGCTGCCCCGGCCCGACTTCGGCGTAGGCGTCCCAGGCGAAATCATCCTCGGTCAGGCCGACGCCGTTGACGTAGCGAGCCATCATGCCGCACATTTCCAGATCGAGGATGAACTTTTCATAGCCGGCAATCAGCCCGCCTTCCAGCCAGCCGGCGGCGTGCAGCACAAAATTGACCCCCGCCTGGACGGTCGGCCAGAAGGTACTGGCGGACTCGTAGCCGGCCTGGGCGTCGGGGATGCGCGAGGCAGTAAAATTGCCGCCAGAGCGATAGGGCAGGTTATAGTGACGAGCCATCTGCGCCCCGGCGTACAGAGCCAGGGCATTTTCAGGGGTGCCAAAGCAGGGCGCGCCGCTGCGCATGTCAATATTAGCTAGAAACGAACCGTAAATGCAGGGCGTGCCGGGGTTGAGCATCTGGGCATAGCAGATGCCAAAAAGGGCCTCCGCATTTTGCTGGGCCAGTGTAGCCGCCATCGTGCTGGGCGACATTGCCCCGGCGATAAGGAAGGGCGTAACCAGCACCGCTTGTTTGGCTTTAGCATAAACTTCCAGCGCCCCAAACATGCGGTCGTCGAAGCGCAGGGGACTGGAGGCGTTGATGAGGGAAAGCGTAGCCGGATTTTCGCGGATAACCTCCGCCCCAAACAGAATTTCCGACATGATAACGGTGTCGCGGGCATTTTCAGAGTGGGTCACGCTGCCCATAAAGCATTTATCGCTGAGGGTAATATGGGCCAGCAGCATGTCGAGGTGGCGCTCTTTCACGTCAATATCGTTTGGCTCAACCAGCGTGCCGCCATTGTGATGCAGGTGCTGGGCCATGTAGGTCAGTTTGGCAAAGTTGCGAAAATCTTCGAGGGTGGCTTCGCGGCGGCCCCGGTCGTAATCGCCGACAAAAGGCGGGCCGTACACCGGGGCAAAAATGGTGGTGCGCCCGCCAAAGTTCAAACTGTTGGCCGGGTTGCGGGCCAGTTGGATAAAGGTGGCCGGAGCCTGGCGGACAAAGTGCAGCAGAGTGTCTTCGTCAATCCGTACCAACTCGCCTTCAACTTTAGCGCCGTTGGCCTTAAAGGTTTCGCGGGCGGGCGGGTAGTCAATCACCAGGATGCCGGGGTCTTGCAGCAGGCGCATCGAAGCGCGGTGAATGGTCTCGACGCCTTCGGGGGACAACACTTCGGTCAGAGGCAGCCTGTTAACCAGCGGTTTGACCGCGCTGACAGGCTGGGTTCCGGCCCGCGCCCGCCGTTCCTCTCGGCGGCTCGAACGACGTTCTCGATCAGTCATCGGTTGCTCCTTAATTAAGGTGTCAAGTGTTAAAGTGTCAGGTGTCACGTTTTACTTGACACTTGACACTTGACACTTGACACTTGATACTACAACGCAGCAGTTAATTGGGTTTGGAAGTCGGTGATGTGCGTCCGCATGATTTCGGCGGCGCGTTGCCCATCCCCCGCTTTGATGGCGGCAATAATATCCCGGTGTTCGGCAATGGCTTCGGATAGACGGCTAACTTTGTGGAGCGAAATGTACCACAAACGCAGCCCATGGGTGTACAATCGCTCCAAAGTTTCGGCTAAAAATTCATTGTGGGCCGCCTGAGCCAGCAACTGGTGAGCCTGGTGATCGAGGCGCATGAGTTGGTAATAATCGCCCTGCCGGATGATTTCGTCGGAGTTAGCCAGGAGCGCTTCCATCTCGGCCACCTGGGCCGGGGTGGCTCGCTCGGCGGCCAGCCTAACGGTGTAAACTTCCAATTCGAGGCGCATCTCAAAGATTTTCTGCAAGTCGCTCATGTTCAAATCGGCCACAATGGTGCCCCGACGTGGCAAAATGATGACCAAGTTTTCCAGGGCCAGGCGTTGCAGGGCCTCACGAACGGGTGTGCGGCCCAGGCCCAATTCAGCCATCAGCTCAGCTTCGTTGAGCAAGCTGGCTGGGGGCAGTGCCAGGGTGACAATTTTTTCTTTGATAATCCGGTAGGCCGCTTCGCTGCGCGAGTCGTGATTAACTCGCCGCTGGCGCGAAGCAGTGAGTAGCGTTGCAGGCAGCATCGTAAAAACTTAACTATCTAAATTTGCGACTGGGCTGATATATTAGTAATATATGAAGTGTCCAGAGTATAGTAAAATTCGGGTGAATGTCAAATTGTTTGACAGTCGTGGGGGTCGGTGTTATACTCGCCCCAGGTAAAGGGCAACTGTCAATCGAGGCTTATGTCATTTCGAGACCGAAGAGCTTGCCCTGAGCGAAGCCGAAGGGTCGAGAAATCCCCAGGGTGCAACACGAAAAATAAGGTATCGGGGATTTCTCCCTACGGTCGAAACCTGTTCTGAGCTTGTCGAATGGATGACATGGTTGAGCAGTTATAATCAATCTATTAAAATTTATCTAAGGAGGAGATGATGAACAAAAAGTATCTCAAGGGGCTATTTTTGACCATGCTGCTGGCGGTGATAGTGCTGGTAATGGCTGCCTGTGGGGGCGCTCAACCCGCAGCAGAACCGGCCAAAGAGGAAGCCGCGCCCGCTCAGGAAGAAGCTGCGCCTGCGGAAGCAGAAGCCGAGCAGCCCGCGCCCAGTGCGCCCAGCGGTGAAAAAATCACCATCAAGCTGGCCGAAAATCCCTGGACCGGTTCATTGGTCAATGTGGCTGTCGCCAAAATTCTGCTGCAAGAACAACTCGGCTATACCGTCGAAAACGTAACCATTGACGAAAACGCCCAATGGCCGGCCCTGGCCACCGGCGACCTGTCGGCCAGCCTGGAAGTGTGGCCTTCGGGGCACGCCGAGAATGTCAAACAGTATATTGACGATCAAAAGGTGGTCGAAAAGGCCGGTGAACTGGGGGTGGTCGGCAAGATTGGCTGGTATATTCCCACTTACATGCTAGAAGAACATCCCGAATTGGCGACCTGGGAAGGCTTCAAAGACCCGGCCAATGCGGCCTTGTTCAAAACCGCTGAAACCGGCGACAAGGGCCAATTTCTGGGCGGCGACCCAAGCTGGGTGCAGTATGACGAGCAGATTATCAAAAACCTGGATTTGAATTTTCAAGTAGTCTATGCCGGTTCCGAGCAGGCCATTCTGGCCGCGGTTGACAGTGTTTACAGCCGCAAAGAACCTATCTTGATTTACTTCTACAAACCCCACTCCGCTTTTGCCAAATACGATTTGACCAATGTGACTCTGCCCGAAAACACCGAAGAGTGCTACGCCAAAGCTGAAGCCGGCGGCGTGGACTGCGATTATCCCACCGACGTTTTGTTCAAAATTGTGTGGGCCGACTTGAAAAACAAAGCGCCTGATGCTTATCAATTGCTTTCTAAAATGAACTACTCCACCGACGACCAAGTAGTGATGATTGCCGATGTGGATACTAACGGCAAGACGGCTGAAGAGGCCGCCCGCGATTGGCTGGGCAAGAATGAAGATAAGTGGAAAGCCTGGTTACCCTAAGCTTGTCCGCACAGTTTAGCCTATTAAAGTGAGTAGTTTTAAAAACCCTCAGACCGAACCGGTACTGAGGGTTTTGTTTTTGAACCAGGGTCATTGCCAGGCCTTAGGCCCAAGCAATCCCCCTCTCTGGGGTAGGAGACCGTTTCGCCTGCGGCTCGCAGTGACATGATATTATCACAGGAGTGTTCACGAGCCTGAGCACACTACGATAATGAAAAGGTAGCGAGGTAGCAGCTAGCAGGAATGTATTACCCCTGTCTACCGTCTACTGTCTACCGTCTACTATTTTCTTAGGAGGGACGTATGACCAAATTTATCGGAATTTTGACTGCCGGCGGCGATAGCCCCGGCCTGAATGCGGCTATTCGTGGCATTGGTAAAGCCGCCCAAACCTCATTTGGCATGCAAGTGATCGGCTTCCGCGACGGCTTCCGCGGCTTGATGGAAAATCGAACGGTGCGCCTGGATGGCCCGGCTTTGTCCGGTATTTTGACCATCGGCGGGACCATTCTGGGCACCAGCCGCGACAAGCCTGAAAAAATGCCGATGGCCGGCCAGATGTTGGATATGACCGATTTGATGGTGGAAAATTATCGCAAACACCAATTGGATGCCCTGGTCTGTTTGGGCGGGGGGGGAACTCAAAAAAACGCGCTGACCCTGCTCAAAAAAGGGCTAAATATTGTGACGCTGCCCAAAACCATTGACAACGACGTCGCCAAAACCGATATTACCTTTGGGTTTGATACCGCCTTGGGCATTGCCACCGAGGCCATTGACCGGTTGCACAGCACCGCCCACAGCCATCACCGGATTATTGTGGTCGAGTTGATGGGACACAACGCCGGCTGGTTGGCCCTGGGAGCCGGTATTGCCGGCGGAGCGGATGTGATTTTGATCCCCGAAATTCCCTACGACATCCACAAAGTGGCCGAAGCCATTCGCCGCCGCAGCCACAGCGACAAAGGCTTTAGCATTATTGCCATCTCCGAGGGGGCTAAGTCCAAAGAAGATGCCGCCCTGCTCCAGGCAGCCGCGGAAAAGAAAGCCAACGCCAAAAAGAAAGAAGAGAAGAAAAAGGCCTCTGCCGAGTTGGCCGAGATTATCGCTCGGCAGGCCAATGGGACTATCCGCCTGTCACAGCAGTTGGAAGAACTGACCGGCCTGGAGTCGCGGGTAACGATTCTGGGGCACGTTCAGCGCGGCGGGACCCCCTCGGCGGGGGATCGGCTGCTGGCAAGCCGTCTGGGGACAGCCTGCGCCACTCTGATTAACGACGGCGTCTCCGGGGTGATGGTGGCCGCGCGAGGCGAGGGTGCTGAGCCGGTGCCCCTGGAAGAGGTGGTTGGCAAGCGCAAAACCGTACCGCTCGACCACCCCTGGCTCGACAGCGCCCGGCGGCTGGGGACGTGTATGGGGGATTAAAGGCTAAGGCTGAGGCTAAGCGGTTTTTCTTAGCCTTAGCCTCAGCCTTAGCCTTTCTAATGTCCCTGTCCGCCGGCCTGCTGCTTCTTGCCCCAGGCTTGAGTAATCCGGTCAATCACAATAGCTAAAATGACGATGGCCAGCCCGGCCTCGACGCCGCGCCCGGTTTGGTTTTTAGCCAGGCCGATAACGGTTTCCAGGCCCAGCCCGCCGCCGCCAACCAGCCCGGCGATAATAACCATGGACAGCACCATCATAATCGTCTGGTTAACCCCGACCATAATCGAGGGCAGGGCCAGGGGTAGCTGCACTTTGAACAACATCTGCGCCGGGGTGGAGCCAAAGGCGCGGGCCGCTTCGATGGTTTGGCCCGGCACTTCGCGGATGCCCAGGTTGGTCAGCCGGATGGCCGGGGGCAGCGCGTACAGCACCGAGGCAATAATCCCCGGCACCCGCCCGACATTGAACAGCATGATCACCGGAACCAGATAAATAAAAGGAGGGATTGTTTGCAGCGTATCCAAAACGGGGCGCAGGAAGGCGGCCAACGTATCGCTGCGCGAAGCCAGAATGCCCACCGGAATGGCAATGATCAAGGCGACCACCACCGCGACGGCGGTTTGGCTCAGGGTATCCATGGCGTGCTCCCACATCCCCAACAGGCCAATCACAAACATGCCAATGGCCGTAAACAGGGCCAGCCGCCAGCCGACCGTGGCCTGGGCCAGCAGGGCGACGGCCAGGATGACAATAACCCAGGGCAGCACTTGCTGGAGAAAGAGCCGCAGTGGGTTGAGCAGGTAAAGGGTCATAAAATCGCTCAGTGGACCGGTGCCAATGGGCAAATCGCCGATGCGATAGAGATTGTCACGCGACCAGGCTACGGCCGCATCTACCGGCCCCCGCAGTGAGACGTGCCACGATTCAGGAAATTGGCGCATGCCGGGAACAAAATTGCACACCAGCAGCAGGAGCAACAAAAACAGGAGCGCGGTCAACCCAAAGGCGTAGGTTCGCAGCAGGCCGGGGATGGTTTCGGCGGCATTTTTTTGGCCCAGGGCGCGGGCCAGCGGGCTAATTACGGCGGCCAGACCGGTAGCAATCGCTTTGGTCAGGCTGGTGAAGGCGGCATAGAGTTTATCCAGGCCCTTTTCCAATGACCAGATCAGATCAAACCGGGCCAGTTTGGTCGGAAATAGTTTAAAGTCGTGGTCCTGCTGCGGCCGGCTGGCAAATTCGGTTTTACTGGCTGCCTGGCTGAGCCGATCCAGGACGATGGCCATAAACACAATCGCTAGACCTGCTTCCAGGCCCTGGCCCACCTGGAGGCGCTGCAAGGCCACCAACACCTCGCGTCCCAAACCGCCGGCCCCAATCAAAGCGGCGATCACGACAATGCCGAGGGCCATCATAATCGTCTGGTTGATCCCGACAATAATGGCCGGCATGGCCAGGGGTAGCTGTACTTTTAAAAGAATTTGCCGTTTGGTCGAACCAAAAGCCGTTGCTGCCTCGATGGTGGCCGCCGGGACTTGCTGAATGCCCAGGCAGGTCAGGCGAATGGCCGGCGGCAGGGCATAAATCACCGTCGCCACCACGCTGGGCACACGGGCCACCCCAAAAAGCAGCAGCACCGGGATCAGGTAGACAAAGGCCGGCATTGTTTGCATGGCGTCGAGAATGGGCCGCAGAAAAGCCTCAAAACGGGGGAAGCGCGCCGCCAAAATACCCAAAGGAATGCCGATAAGCAGGGCAATAATGACCGAGACGCCCATCAGGGCCAGGGTTTGCATGCTCTCTTCCCACAACCCAATCAGCCCCATATATAAAAACCCCAGCAGCGAAAGCAACGCCAGGCGCAGCCCGCCCAATTTCTGCCCCAACAGAAAAATTCCGGCCAGCAAGACCGGCCAGGGCAGCCACAACAAAAAGCCTTCGATGGCCCGGATGCCAATGTCAATCGCATCGCTGAGGGGATCAAAAAAATAGACAAAGAGCGGGCTGGTGGCCCGGTTGCCGATGATCCAGCTTTGCAGGGCGTCAATGGGCTGGCGCAGCCCCAGGTTCCACTCGGCGGGAAAAGCGCCGATTTCAAACGGCATGACATTGAGCGCCAGCACCAGCAGAATGAGGGCAACGGCTGCGCCCAAAATCCACCAATCCCGTTTGCGCAGTTCAAAATAGCTGTTCAGGCGTTGCAAATTGACCATGTTCTGCTCCTCCGAAAATAGACCGGGGACGGGAGACCGAGGACAAATACCCGGTCATCGGTCTTCCGTCTTCGGTCATCTTTATCCATTACCCTGTGCCTGCTCTTTCCCACCGACGGCCATCATCACGGCGGTGCGATCCACCGCGCCCAGCAGCTTGTGGGCTTTGTCCACCACCGGGAAGGGGGCATCGGTGGTGACAGTCAAGGGGATCAGCTCTTCCAGCTTGGTATCGCTGTAAACTACCGGAAAGTTGTTGAGCATGGAACTCACCCCGGCCTGGCCCGCTTTGGCCCCGGCCACATCCTCTAACGATAGCACCCCCAGGTAGCGGCCCTCCGCTCCTTTAACAAAGGCGGTGGTGCTGCCCTTGACCTGCATCACCGACAAGACCGTGCCCATATCGTCCGTATCCAGTACCACCAACTGGTCGTTATCCTGGGCAATGATCCCGGCGGTCAGCACTTTGGCGCGCGGGACATCTTTGGTAAACTCGCGCACGTAACTGTTGACCGGGTGCAGCACCAGTTCTTCCGGCGTGCCCTGCTGGACAATCTCGCCATCCTTCATGATGGCAATATGGTGGCCCAGTTTGATGGCCTCCAGAAAGTCGTGGGTGATAAAGATAATGGTTTTGCGCATCTCTTTTTCCAGCTTGATCAGCTCATCCTGCATTTCGCGGCGGATGAGCGGGTCAAGCGCACTGAAAGGTTCGTCAAACAGCATAATCTCCGGGTCGGCGGCCAGAGCGCGGGCAATGCCGACCCGCTGCTGCATGCCGCCGCTCAACTCGCCGGGGTAATGGCGCTCCCAGCCAGATAGCCCAACCAGGTCCAAAATTTGCCTGGCCCGCTCGCGCCGTTTGGCCAGCTCCACTCCCTGAATTTCCAGGCCGTAGCTCACATTATCCAGCACCCGCCGGTGCGGAAACAGCCCAAAGTGTTGAAAGACCATGCTGATTTTGTGGCGGCGCAGCTCGCGCAGTTGCTTTTCATCCATGGCCACCACATCCTGGCCGTTCATGAGGATTTTGCCTTTGGTCGGCTCGATCAGGCGTGAGATGCAGCGGACCAGGGTAGATTTACCGCTGCCCGACAGCCCCATGACCACAAAGATTTCGCCCTTGCGCACATCGAAGCTGACATCTTTGACGGCGACCACATGGCCGGTTTCGGCCAGAATATCTTTTTTAGAGCGGTTGGATTCGAGCATCGGGGCGATGCGTTCGGGGTGAGGACCAAATACTTTCCAGACATGCTGGCAAGAGATTTCGTAGGGTGTTTCGGTGGGCAGGGTCATCGGCGTACTTCCTCTATTTAAAGTTTGAAACGTGACACATTTCACGTTTTATCTCGTTCCCAAACTCAGTTTGGGAACGAGATAAAAAACCGTTACGTTTTACCATCGTTGCGCCCCGCCGCGCAGATTGGTGAGAAACCGTTTGAACTTTTTTGGAGATGAAAGGGTGTCTTAGCCTCTTGAAAAACCGGCAGCAGCGAGGCTAACATTAAAGATGAGGTCAATCAGCCGACGGGCTAATTTATCGAAAGTATAGGGCAGTTCTGGAAAATGTCAAGCGTGTTGTTCTCCTTAAAGCTTCAAGTTCTTCCTGGCCCGGCATTGACTGAGTTATTATTTTGTTTATACTTCTCTCTATCGCCTTCGTAACGCTGCCCGTAACGTTCCGGCGACGCTTTAGGGGGAAACTAAGGTAAATATAACTGGAGGAGGCGTTATCCGATGGCTGCCGTTCAGGTTCGATTTACCGATCAAAAAAGAGAGCGTAAGCGGCTTTTTGGGCAGGCGACCCTGTTGGCGGTTTTGCTGCTGCTGGGTGTTGTCCTCCTGGCATTGTACTGGCCGATCAACTACCAGCCGGGGGCTCAACTCAACCCGGCCCGGAGCTACAGCGAAGCCATCGTCCGGCTGGAGGCGCTGCAAGCCAAAGATAAAGGCCTGGCTTTATCTCCCGGCTGCGCGACGCAGATGATGACCCACGGCCAGCGAGTCGAACGGGTGCTGCTGCTGCTGCACGGCTATCGCAACTGCCCGGCCCAGTTTGCCCAGGTGGGGACCATTTTTTACGAGCAGGGTTATAACGTTATCATCCCGCGTATGCCCCACCATGGCTTGGCCGATGTGCTGACCCCCGATCAGGCCAACCTCACCGCCGATGAACTGGTGGTCCACGTTACCGAAGCAGTAGATATTGCCCAGGGTTTGGGTGAGCATGTCACCGTAGCCGGTATGTCAACCGGTGCTGTTCTGGCTGGCTGGGCGGCTCAACAGCGGGCTGATATCGAACGGGCCGTGTTGATCGCCCCCTTCTTTGGGCCGCAAGCGATCCCGACTGCCCTGAACACCCCAGCGATCAATCTGTTCAACATCTTGCCCAACGTTTTTCTGTGGCAGGATGATCAGTTGCAGACCAAGGCGCCCAATCCGCCCCAGGTTTACCCCCAAAATGCCACACGAGCGCTCAGCCAGATTCTCCAACTCAGTGCGGCCGTGCGTAACAACGCCGGTCAACCACCCGCTGCCGGCGCGATGGTGGTGATTACGAACGCTAACGACGATGCCGTTGACAATCAGATGACCGCCGAATTAGTCGCCGCCTGGCAGCAGACGGGCTATGAGCCGCTGGAGACTTACGAATTTGCCGCCGAGTTGGGCCTGGATCACGACCTGGTTGATCCGGCTCATCCCAAACAAAAAATAGACCTGGTCTATCCCACCTTAATTGATCTGATGGCCCAGTAATCATCCCGCAGGTTCTAAAACTTGCTAAAAATCCCTGGAAATGAGCAAAAAATGGACAGTTTTTGGGCTGTTTCGATAATTGAATCAAGGTATACTATGATTATCTCAACTAAACGTTATGTTATTATGAAACACTTTTCACAACTGTTAGTGGGTTTGTTGATGAGCTTGAGCATTGGCTGCGCCTCGTCGGCGAATGGGCAAAATTTAACCGCGACGGCAGGCCAAACGGCCACGAGGCTCAGGCCAGTTTCGACGACCTCGGTCTCAACGTTGACTGTCACTCGTACTTCTACCCCTGCGCCCACATTCACCTTAACCTCTGCCACATCTCCCGCCGTAACATCAACCTCCACGCCGCTGCCGAGCGCCACGCCTGCGCCAACCCAGACCTCGACCTCAACTCCCACCCCCCCACCCCCTACTGCTACCAGCGCCGATACTTCGGCCCAGGTTGAGCACGGTTTGGAAGTGTATAAACAACAGTACTGCGGCCTGTGCCACCAGCTTGACGCCGCCGCTACTGCGGGTCAGTTTGGCCCTTCCCACAACGGTCTTGGCCTTACAGCGGAACAACGTATCCATGACGCCCATTACACCGGCACAGCCACAACCGCCGCGGAGTACATCCACGAGAGCATTATCACTCCCAAGGCTTACCTGGCGCCGGGCTATGAACACACTGCCCACCACATGCCCGCTTACGGCCACCTGAGTGAAAGCGATGTTGACGCCCTGGTGCAACTGTTACTGCAACAAAAGTAAATTTGCTTTGGAGAAGGGGTAGGGTTTATGATGATTTGACAATAAAATAGAAGGCCTGAGTTTTATACACTTTATCTAATATCAAAAGGAGATATTGCATGAGAAAAGTAGTATTAACAGTTAGCCTCGTTTTAATCTTAGGTCTGGCTGCCGGAATCAGCCATGCCCAGGAGGGTGGAACCCCCGTAGCAACGGGTTTAAACGGTCCAATGGGTGTGCTGGTAGCCCCCGATGGGAGTGTTTGGGTGATTGATTCGGGCATGGGCGGTGAGACGGAACTGCCCGGCACCGACCCGATGACCGGCGAAGCCGTTACGGCCAAACTGGGCGATACCACGCAGGTAGTTCAAGTAGCCCCTGATGGAACCCAGAGCGTGGTGGTTAATCTCCCCTCGATTTTACAGGGCATGGAAGCAACAGGCGGCGCCCGGCTGGCTTTACTCAATGACACCCTCTATGCCACCAGCGGCTTCTGGATTGAATCGGCTGGCGCCGATGCCGCGCCCAATATGGCTACGGTAGTCAAGATTGAAAACGGCCAGGTGAGCGAAGTGGCTAATTTGTGGGAGCTGGAAACCAGCCAGAACCCGGGCGGTTTCATCAAAGAAGCGCACCCCTATGGCCTGGCCGCCGGGCCTGACGGCAATTTGTGGGTGACGGATGCTGGAGCCAACGATTTATTGAAAGTAGACCTGGCCAGCGGCGAGGTTGAGGTCGTCGCGGTTTTTGACGGCGTGCCCAGTCCACTGCCCAACGATGCCCGCGGCGGCGCGATGGAGTCAGACCCGGTCCCCACCGGTGTTGCTTTTGGCCCCGACGGCAGTGCTTATGTCTCCTTTTTACCCGGTTTCCCATTCCTGCCCGGCTCGGCCAAAGTGGTTAAAGTAACTTTGGACGGGCAGGTGAGCGATTACGCCACCGGCCTGACCATGCTAACCGACCTCCGCGCCGGCCCCGATGGCAACCTGTACGCCGTGCAAATCGGCCAATTTACCGAACAAGGTCCAGTCCCCAACAGCGGCGCGATTATTCGGGTCAAAGAAGGTGATGCCTCAGAGGTGGTTATGAGCGGCTTATCTTTCCCCACCTCAATTGACTTCAATACGGCGGGCGATGCTTATGTTACCCTTAACGGCATCGGCGCACCCGGCTCCGGTCAGGTGGTCAAATATGACGGGCTGACCGGTATGGCCGGTACGCCCTTACCCGAACCGGCGGCCCCAGCCCCGGCTGCTTCTGCTCCGGCTGAGTCCGCCCCTGCCGCCGAACCCGCTCCGGCCACCCTACCCACCTCCGGCGGCGATTTATCCGCAAACAATTGGATTGGCGGGTTGATAGCGGCGCTGGGCCTCAGCCTGGTTGCAGTTGGTTTGGTATTGAAACGAGGCCGGTTTCTTTTCAAAATCTCTCGTTAAACATTTCAAGCTTCAAGGTGGGGGAACCAAGTCCCTTTTGGCCTCAATTTCGACATCACATTCGTGGATTTTTTGGTTGTGCCGCTGGAGCCTTAAAGAAAGCAGCGGCACATCTTCTCTCGTTTTGAGAAATTAGCCAGCCGTTATCTGATTCTGGCGGTGTTCGCTCGGTTAGTCTCATGACCGGGTGAACACCGCCAGCCAGGTATAGTTCTGCGGATAATCTACCCAATAACTCAACAAGAGAACACCACTCTCATAAGCTTTTGAATCAATTAACGACTGGACTCAGAGAAAAATGGCAATTATGTCAAATTAGAACGAATACCAGCTAAAACCGACTGCAATTTTGGTCATTTTCACCAAGTTTCACTTATTTTAAGCAGTGAAATTCGGTCAAATTGCGTTATTTAGCCCCTTGATTTTTTTGCGCAGCAGATTCAACGGATTTTAGAAGCTGGCCTGGGCCATCACCTGCTCCTTAGCCATGACCGGGGCTTGGTACGACCCGGCTTTGCCGGGTAGAGGTACCCCAAGTCATATACTTATCCGCCAATCTATCCGATCCCCTCCAAAAGTCCTACCCATTATCCAAGCGACCCCTTTCTGTGTTATAATGAGCCATATTTTACCGTATTGCTTCGGGGAACTATGGCAAATCTGGTCGGCAAAACATTGGGTAAATATCGAATTGTGGCCCGTTTGGGGCGCGGCGGCATGGCCGAAGTGTACAAGGCTTACCAGCCGGGCCTGAACCGCTACGTCGGTATCAAAGTGCTGCACAGCCACATGGTCGAGGAAAAGAATTTTGTGGCCCGCTTTGAGCGCGAGGCTCTAGCGATTGGTAAGCTGCGCCATCCGAATATTGTCCAGGCCTTTGATTTTGACCGGGAAGACGACATCTCCTTTATGGCCATGGAGTTTATTGATGGCCCGACCCTCAAAGATGAGCTACAGGCGCGTCAAGAGGCGGGCCGGCCCTTCAGCCTCAAGGAAATTGCCCGTATTTTTATTCCTCTTTGCAGCGCCATTGATTATGCCCACGCCCGCCAGATGATCCACCGCGATCTCAAACCGGCCAATGTCATGATCAACCAGCAGGGGCAGGTGGTCCTGACCGATTTTGGCATCACCCGGATTATCGGCGGGACGCAGTATACCCAAACCGGGGCCTTGTCGGGCACGCCGGCCTACATGTCGCCGGAGCAGGGCCAGGGCCAGCACGGCGACGAGCGCAGTGATATTTATTCCCTGGGCGTCATGCTCTATGAAATTGTCACCGGCGCGGTCCCGTTTGACGCCGATACTCCCTTTGTGGTCATCCTCAAACACATCAGCGAACCTGTCCCGCCTCCCAGCCAGATTGTGCCCGATTTACCCAAAAGTATCGAACAGGTCATTCTCAAGGCGATGAGCAAAGAGCCGGCCAATCGCTACCAGCGGGCCGGGGAGTTGGCGGCGGCGCTGCGCGAGGCCACGGGCCTGGCTCCCGGTGAAGAGTATCTACCGCTAACAATTATCGCCCCGCGTCCGCAAATCAAAGAAATTGACCCGACCATCGAGCATTTCCCGGTCAAAGAAAAACCGCCGTCAGGGCCACTGCCTCCGGTTGGGGCCACCGTGCCCCCGATCCAGCCCCCGCTAACGGTACTTCAACCGCCGCCCGTCCAGAAACAATCCTTGGCCCCCCTGGCGATCATCGGCGGGTTGTTTCTATTGCTGTTGTTGGTCGCCCTGGCGGTGGGCGCGTTTTTTTACAGCCGGAGTCGGGTTGCCCCTCAAGAAGCCCAATCGCAGGTGGCTAATGTCAACATCACGGCGACTGCTCTGGTGATCGAAGCCACCCAAACCGCTGTCGCTGCTGCCCAGGTCACCGAAACAGCCGTAGCCCAGGCGGCCGCAGCCGACGCTGCAACCGGCCCCACCCAAACCGCCCAGGCAGCCACGGCTGTGGCCGAAGCCACGGCCGCGCAGCAAGCCCGCGAGGCGGAACTCATCGCCGGGGTGCAGCAGGCCGTTGGAGCCACTGTGACCGCAGCGGCCCAAGAAGCTGCGACCGCAGCGGCGGCAACCCAACAAGCCAGCGCCACAGAGACAGCCGCCGCCCAGGCAATAACTCAGGCCGCAGAGGCCGAAACTGCCACCGCTCAGGCCCAAGCCGAAACCGCCGCTGTTGGCACTGCGACAGCACTGGCCGAGGCTACTCAAACGGCCGCAACTCAGGCCACCGCTACGGCTCAGGCTCAAGCTGCCCAGGCAGCCCAGCTTGCCGCGCAGTCCCCCCGCGGAACCTTTAACGATTTTGAAACCCCTTCAACCTGGCGGCGGGGCGACGAACCCAATGGGACTTTTGAACGGTCTACCGCCGACGCCTACGCCGGTGACTACGCCGGACGGCTCGATTACAAATTTTCTACCCCCAACAATGATTACGTTGTCTTTTTGTGGTCGCAGCCTTTGGGCGGTCGGCCCAACCAGATTACGGCCTGGGTCAACGGCGATGGAGCCGGACACTTTTTGAATTTGTGGGTCAAAGACAGCGCCGGAGAAACCTGGCAGTTTTCCTTTGGGCAGGTCAAACACACCGGCTGGCAGCAAATGACCGCCTTTATCAGCCCCAACCAACCCTGGCCAGCCGGCCCTATTGGCGACCCCGGCAATAACACCGTAGATTACCCTCTCACCTTTCAAGCCCTCGTGCTTGACGATGGTTCAGACGATTTTAGCGGCAGCGGGACCATCTTTATTGACAACCTGGCCGGGGCCGAAGGATCGCTGCCGCCAACCGCTGTGCCGGACTCCATTGTCTTTCAACCGGATCGTTTTACCTTGACGACAGGCGAATGTGTGGTTTTGAATTGGAGGGTGGAAAACGTCAGGGAAGTATATCTGAATAGCGCACCCGTGACCGGGGAAGGGAACCGGCGAGAGTGCCCGCCGGCGACAACCACTTATACGCTGCACGTGGTCCGTAAAGACGGTTCCAGTGTGGACAAACAGGTGACGGTTACGGTTCAGTAATGTAGTTCCAAGAAATCCGTGTTGCGTCTTGCGTCTTCCGTTTACATTACGCAAGACGCAACACGGAAGACGTTTTGGCTGATTTAAATCCCGGAACTCCATAAATAACCCTCTGCCCAATGCCTTTCCTCTGCCTTTGA
Source organism: Anaerolineales bacterium (assembly GCA_015075405.1). Lineage (GTDB taxonomy): Bacteria > Chloroflexota > Anaerolineae > 4572-78 > J111 > DSQQ01. The sequence goes on along the minus strand of JABTUK010000004.1, from coordinate 557,925 downwards.
CAAAGCCCCCTGGCAAGTCTATCATCCCTTCGTTAATTGTCCATTGACAATTGGCCGTTGAAAATTGGTAACTGCTCAGCCATGTCATTTCGACCGCAGGGAGAAATCCCCGATACCTTACTTTTACAGATTTCTCGACCTTCGGTCTCGAAATGACATGAGCCTGAGTAGTAACGTTTCCACAAAGGATGCCCTATGTCCGCCTCAACTGTTTCTGAACTAACGAGACCCGCTGCCGCTGAATTTTCCATCACCCGCGCCTGGCAGTCGGACCGGCGGGGGCCGGTGCGCTGGATTTTGTCGCATGCCCTGCGCCACAAGCTGTTAATTTTGGGGGTGTTCATCGGGGCGCTGGGTAATGGGCTGGGGGCCGGGGTGGTGGCGCTGTATATCGGTCAGGCGTTTGAGTTGATGACCCGCTCGCCGGATTACAGCGCGCTCGGTTGGGTAGCACTCTCGCTCATCGGCTCGCAGCTTATCCGGGGGGTGCTGATGCTGGGTCGCAACTTTTGCAGCGAGATCATCGGCCAGCGGGTGGAACGCGATACCCGCGACGAGTTGTACCTGAGCCTAATCGGCAAAAGCATGTCATTCCACGACAGCCAGGCCACCGGCGATTTGATGGCTCGCGCCACCAATGATGTCCGCGAGATCAATATGCTGTTCAATCCGGGGATGAACCTGGTGATCGGTTCGGCCAACTTTATCATCGCCCCCTTTATCCTGGTTCCCTCCATCAGCCTGCAACTGCTGCTGGTGCCCACCCTTTACGTGTTGGTCTACATTTTTTTATTACGCGGCTACCTGGGCCGCCTGCGCCCGGCCACCGAGGCCGTGCGCCAGGAATTTGGCCGGTTGAACGCCACGCTGGCCGAGGCGATTGACGGGATTGAAACAGTCAAAGGAGCAGCTCAGGAGACCAGAGAGATCAATCGTTTTGAGGCGGCGCTGGTCCGCTGGCGCAATGCTTTTGTGGGCCAGGGCGATGTGGAGGCTAAATTTTTCCCATTGCTGCTGTTAGGGCTGCTGCAAGCCGCCGGGCTGCTGCACAGCCTGGTTTTGTACCAGCAAGGCCAGCTTGAGGTGGGCCAGGTGGTGGCTTTTAACGCCATGTTGATCCTCTTTCAATTTCCCACCTTTGCCGCCCAGTTTGCCTATTCACAGGTATCGTCGGGCCTCTCCAGCGCCCGGCGGGTGTTGGAATTGCTGAACACCCAGACCGAGTTGGATCAAAATGTCGGCGGCTACGAAGGGCCGCTGGACGGCAGCATCCGTTTTGAGCATGTCACCTTTAGCTACAATGGCGGCAGCCCGGCCCTGAGCGATGTCAGTTTCAAGGTTGAGCCGGGCCAGACGGTGGCCATTGTCGGGCAGACCGGCGCGGGTAAAAGTACCATCGCCAAGCTGATCAACCGGACTTACGATGTGACCGGCGGCCAGCTTATCATTGGCGGGGTCAATGTCCGGGACTGGAATTTGGAGGCGCTACGCCAACAAATCTCGATCATCGAGCAGGACATTTACCTTTTTTCGCGGACCATTGCCGAAAATATCGCCTTTGGCTGTCCCCAGGCCAGCCGTGAGGAGATCGAAGCGGCAGCCCAAGCAGCCCAGGCCCACGATTTTATTATGAATTTTGAGGATGGCTACGAGACGGTTGTGGGCGAGCGAGGGGTAACTCTGTCTGGCGGGCAGCGCCAACGGTTGGCCCTGGCCCGCGCTTTTCTGACCAATCCGCGCATCCTCATCCTGGACGACTCGACCAGCGCCATTGACAGCGCCACCGAAGACAAAATCCAGCGGGCCATCGAAAAAGCCGCCGAAGGCCGTACCACCCTGCTCATCACCCACCGCCTCTCTCAAATTCGCTGGGCCGATTTGATTGTGGTGCTGCGGAAAGGCCGCGTGGCAATGGTCGGCGATCATGAGACGCTGCTGCGGGAGTCGGAAGCTTATCGGAATATTTTTGCCAAATACGAAACATGAAACAAAACATCAACGATGATATTTTGTTAATTCTATGGTAATATATCTCGTGTCTCTATAGAAATTTCTACGATCCTTGAGTAAAAGGAAATAAGGTTGCCGGGTAAGAAGGGGAAAAATTATATGGCTGAAAGGTATAACTTAAAAAATATTCGAAGTTTACTCACTGAAGGATTTACAGACGAAGAACTTCGCCGCTTATGCTTTGATATGCCAGCTTTTAGACCAGTTTACGACGAATTGGCTGGCCACACTGGTAAAGCCGAAATTATCGACCGGCTTATTGAATATGCAGAGAGAAAAGCTTTATTTGAAAGACTTCTAGCATTGGCTCAACAGCTAAATCCAGCCAGATATGCAATACATCTGCCTTATTCTGAAAAAAGTGAGAGCAGCATAATTATTGGTGATGTAGATGGGGATATTCACGGTTCGATAATTGCAGGACGTGATGTTTTGATTGAACCAGGTAAGATTGTTACCGAAGGTTATAATGTTTCTGCCATTCGAAAGTTGATTCTAACGACTTTCAACGACGAAACACTGACAACCTTCTGTTATGATCACTTCAGAACTGTCTTTAATAGCTTCTTTACTAAAATAACTTTTCAAGATAAAGTCCAATTACTTATTGAGTATTGCGTTAACCTTGAATTACTTGGCCAATTGTTGGTATTAATTAGAGAGATTAATCCAACTGCTTATGCTAAAATTGCTCCTTCACTGCAAATTTCTGTGCCACGACAATTAGATACAAAGCAATCAGAAACCTGGGATGATTACATCAATAGAAAATTGCTGAAACAAAATTACGTTTATCTTGATGACTTAGATTTGATTCCTGAGTCAAAAAGGCGAGAAGCGCTTAAGGTTTTTGAGGCTAAAACCACCTATGATCTTATTTATAATGCTGATAAATCCTGTTTAATGTATCGCTATTGGCCCCAGCTCAAGGCTTTGAATGGAGCTTGGGATACTTTAAGAGATTGTCTAAATAGCGATATTGATACCTTTGCCTCTCAGTGGGCAATATTTGCTCAGACACTTGAAGACGTTTTGGGAGTAGGACCGGTTTCCACTCCTCAACCCGCTTCAAGATACAATCGAATTGTCGGTTACAAAATTAATGTTGGCAGCGCCTTTGAAGGCCTTAATCTACCCGGCAAATTGTTGCTTTGCGCGGCTCAGTATCCCCAACCGACCCTGGCTGAAATCGAGGGTGTGTATCACCTCGTTAGAAATCAGCATCATGCCAATATTGCCTTGTTAGTTCTTTTCTCAGATAGCAACCATGCCCAACAAATCCAATTAAAATTGGATAGAAACTTTAAACGTTCTCAGGCGTGCGATATTATCGTTTTGACTTATGCCGAAATTAGTTCCTGGCTCAAGACGGATAGCCCTTTAGATGAGATCAGAAGAACTGTCCTGAAGCAGGTGAATCTTAAAGCGGTTTCTCCATTTGTGATTAACGGGCCAACGCCTGAAAATATGTTTTTTGGCCGGGAAAATGAACTGCGACGGATTAGAGATCACCTGCCGCATCAATCTTTCGCCATTACCGGCGGGCGGCGAATTGGCAAAACCTCCATTGCCCAAAGATTGCACACCGATTATCTACCGGCAGCGAATTTTTATGCGCTCTATCAAGATATTTCTTTTATCTTCAACCCGGAACAGTTTCTTGCCATCAGGTTGGACAATTGGCAGCCTACCCGCCCGACCCAGGTCCCGGCTACTATTGGAGATTTGTTAGCGGCTGGCCCGCTTGACAGACCTGTGGCCCTGTTGTTAGATGAAGCTGATAAATTGGTGCCCTTTGACCGCAAACTGGGCTGGCCCATATTCAATCAACTAAGGGCAGCCGCTAACACCGGCTATTTGCGGATTATCCTTATCGGTGAGCGCCAACTGCGAGAGAGTATGCAGGATAGCCGGAGTCCTCTGTTTAATTTTACCAATGATATTTTGATTGGCCGTCTCAACTTTGAGAATGTTGAAAAATTAATCACCCAACCTTTGGAGAAATTGGAAATTATTTATGACCCCCGGATTGTTCGACGTATCTACGAATTTACGTCAGGGCACCCCAACATTGTGCAACGTCTGTGTCAGCAATTGATTGAAATATTGGATACCAGAAATGACCGTAAATTAACATTGGATGACGTTGAAGGGGTGGTAAATAATCCTGCTTTTCAACGGGATGATTTCCTAAATACTTATCTCAGTCAGGCTACCATTTTGGAGCATATTCTTACGATAATGTTGGCTAAGGCGGGTCAAATATCCAATCTGGCTGCCATTCGCCACGTGTTGCGGCAAGAATTGGGCCTTGACCCCTCCGCTCGTGAACTTAATGCTGCCCTGCGCCGTTTGGTTGACCTGCGTTCTATCCTGAACCATACCTCTCAAGGCTATACTTTTGCTGTGTCAGCTATTTCCTTGGTCATTAACCAGTCGGGAGCCATCGCTACCGCGGATTTATTGGAACAGTATGTCGAAGATTACCGGACACACGGCGACAAGACCTTAGAGGAAATTGATGCGATGGAGTGGGCTTAGATGAGCAATCCCCCTTTTCAAGTCGGCGGGCCACTTTCACCCAAACTGCCTGTTTATGTGGAACGTAAGGCTGACGAGCAAGCCTACGAATATATACGCCGAATGGATTATTTGAAACTGATTGAAACCCGCCAGCAGGGTAAGACCAGCCTCATTTATCGGCTCATTGACCGTTTCAAAAATGATAATTATGTATTTGCTTATTTTTCAATGGAGATTCTGCCCTCAAAGCAAATTGACGAGATAACCTGGTACACATACCTGATTGACAGAATCCTTCTTCAGCTAAAAGCCATCCCCGATGTAGAAAAATTACTCACCCCTAAAAATGGTCGGGAGTGGTTTAATTTTTTAAGTGACTTGGCTGAGCTTGCCGGTCAAGCCAATCGTAAAGTTGTCATTGTTTTAGATGAAATTGGGGGAGCGTCGTCGGATTGGGCTACTAATTTTTTCTCAGCTATGCGTAGTGCTCATATTCATCGTCCCATTCAGCCTGCTTTTGAGTATCTCTCTTTTATTTTGGCCGGAGCCTATAATGACCGGGCGCTTATAGGAGATGAGAATATCTCCCCTTTCAACGTGGCCCAGCAAGTTCATCTGGAAGATTTTAATGTGGAGCAGACCCGGCTGCTCACGATGTATCTAACCGATTCGTCTGAGGCGCAAACATTATTGGCTGAACATATCCATTATTGGACGGATGGACAACCTTACTTGACCCACTGGCTCTGTCGAGAATTGGTAGGCCAAGAGTTAACTACCGTTACTGTGGATTTACTCATTGATAAATTTTGCCGCGAGGATAGCAATCATCTGCCTCACGTTTTTGCTTTCAGCCGTAACAAAGTGCTAAAGGAATATATCAAACGAATTGCCGATGGGAATATCGTCAGCTTTGCGCCGGGGTATCTACGTTCGCAAATGAAATTGGCGTTGATGGGGATTATCAAAGGGATTGAAGGCCAATGTAAAATTCGGAATCGGCTGTACCAGCGGGCCTTGACCGATATTTTAGCCGATACTTCGGAAGAAATTGAACCTTTACTCAATCCATCTCCCCTGGATAATATCAGAAAATTGATCATGGAACATCATGCTCGTTTGCATGAACTCAGAATGCAAAAAGCTGCCGGAGGCATCTTTACTGATCCAAAAATCACCATAGAGATAACACAAATAGAACAGGAAGTTGAAGAATTGGAGAGGCAACGCAGGGAGTTAGAGGGTGATTAAGAACTTTAGTCGAGTTATAGAACAACTTTATATACTTTAACCATGTCCGTTTTTAGTGGCTTAGATACTGAAGCTTACGACCGCACCTATACCGACCGTGAACTGTTCCGGCGAATTGCCGGCTATTTTGGCCGCTACCGGCGGCGGCTGGCGCTGATTACCGTGTTTGTCAGCATTGTCTCGCTGGCCGGGGCGGCCCAGCCGCTCATTATTTCTAGGGGCGTAGAAGCGCTGGAGGGGCAGCCGTCCACTTGGCTCATTGGGGGGCTGGTCGGTTTTTTGGCCGCCTCCGGGGTGGGGATATGGCTGGCTAACTGGATGTGGCGGCGCTTGATGGCCCGGCTCATCGGCGATGTGGTGTCGCAACTGCGCCGCGATGCCTTTAGCGCGGCCATCCATCACGATTTGGCTTTCTTCGATGAGTTCGAGTCGGGCCGGACTATCAGCCGCATCACCTCGGATACCCAGGAGTTTGCCCAGGTGGTCCAACTGACCAGCGACCTGGTGACGCAGGTGCTCCTGGTGCTGGTGCTGCTGGTCTTTTTGCTCAACATCTCCTGGCAGTTGACCCTGATCCTGTTGGCGCTGACCCCGTTTATCGGCCTGTTGACGATGGGCTTTCGGCAGGCGGCCCGGTTTGTCACCCGGAAAGGCTTTCGGGTGCTGGCGGACGTTAACGCCGCCATCCAGGAGACCGTTACCGGCATCGGCATTGCCAAAAACTTTCGCCAGGAAGCGGCCATTTACCACTCCTTCAGCCAAGTCAACCAGCAGTCGTATCAGGTTAACTTGCGGCGAGGTTTCGTATTGTCCAACGTGTTCCCGGTGTTGAGTGTTCTCTCCAGCTTTGGCACAGCGGCGCTGCTCTATTGGGGCGGCATCTCGGTGGGGACGGGTCTGGTGACGATTGGGGCCTGGTATCTGTTTATGCAGAGCGTGGACCGCTTCTGGTTTCCGGTGATCAACCTGTCCTCCTTTTGGAGCCAGTTTCAATCCGGCCTGTCGGCCTCCGAGCGGGTTTTTGCCTTGATTGACGCCCAGCCGGTGGTGCGGCAAACCGGCAGCCAGCCGGTCAACCGTTTGCGCGGCGAAATCGAGTTCGAGCGGGTCAAATTCCGTTACAGTAAACAGGAACAAGTACTGGACGATTTCTCGCTGCGGATCAAGCCGGGCGAGAGTGTAGCTTTGGTGGGCCACACTGGAGCGGGCAAAAGCAGCCTGGTCAAACTCATCACCCGCTTTTATGAATTTCAGGGGGGCCAGATTTGTGTAGATGGGCAGGACATCCGCACCCTTGATTTGACCAGCTACCGCCGCCAGTTGGGACTTGTTTCGCAAGCGCCGTTTTTGTTTTCCGGCGCCGTAGCCGACAACATTCGCTACGCCCGGCCCGAATTAACTGATGCGGAAATTGAAGCGGTGGCCCGCCGGATTGGGCGTGGTGAGTGGCTCGAAACGCTGCCGGAGGGCCTGCAAACCAACGTCGGTGAGCGGGGGGCGCGCCTTTCGATGGGCCAGCGGCAGTTGGTGGCTTTAACGCGGGTGCTGGCCCAGCAGCCCTCCATTTTTATTCTGGATGAGGCTACCGCCAGCGTGGACCCCTTCACCGAGTTTCAAATTCAGGAGGCGATGGATTTGATTCTCAAATCCACTACCTCCATCCTGATTGCCCACCGGCTGTCTACGGTTCGCTCGGTGGACCGGATTTTGGTGCTGCAAAAGGGCCGCATCATCGAGCAGGGCAGCCACCAGGAATTGCTGCGGCAGGGCGGCCATTACGCCGAGCTTTATAATGCCTATTTTCGGCACCAGTCGCCCGATTATAAACCAGCCGCCGAGTCTTGAGAAACTTCTTCCCAGTTAACCCGCTGGTAAATCTGCTCCAGGGGCAGCTTGACCTCAATAGATTTCAGGCTGAGAAATTCATCCAATCGAGTGAAAACCTGCAATTCCCACTGCTTGCCGCTGACCCGCCGAAAATATTCCACCTGCATCCGGTACTGGTCAACCAAGACATATTCTGCAAAGCTGTCCAGAGTCCAATAGGCGTGGAATTTATCGCTGCGATCATACTCGGCGGTGGATTTGGAGAGCACTTCGATAATGATTTGGGGGTTGGTGATGGTGTCGGTTCTATCTTTGAAAAACTGGGGTTCGCCGCAGACCACGATGACATCGGGATAGGTAAAAAAGTTTCGCTTTTCGATCCACAGCCGCACGTCGGTAGTAAAAACTTCACAGGGTTTGGCGGCAAAGGCCTGGTTGAACAGCGCCGACAGGTTTCTCACAATCCGGCTGTGGTTAAGGGAAGCGCCGGCCATAGCCACAATTTTTCCCTGGAAATACTCGCTTTTGTACTCGGCTTTTTCCTCAAGAGCCAGGTATTCTGCCGGGGTGTAAGAATGGCTCTGTTTGGCAAACATAGACGCCTCCCGTTTAGCTTTCTATTCTTATTTTCAATTTTACTCGACAAGAGTGGATGAATCAATAAGAGCAACGGGTTGGACAAACCATCCTCGAAATGGCATAATGGTTTTATGGATGAATTGAGGTTGAATGGAGAGGACTGAATGTTAGAAGCTACGTTGACCCCCACCCAGGATTGGCCCGCGCCAGGTCAGTGGACTTATGACGATTATCTCCGCCTGCCCGATGATGGGCAGCGTTACGAAATTATCGAAGGAGTGCTGTACATGGCCAACGCACCGAGTTCTGTCCATCAATTCACTGTTTTGGAAATTGCGCGGCAAATGGCTAATTTTGTGATAGAATACAAGCTAGGCCAAGTGTTACCTGCTCCTTTTGAGATTCATCTGTCCGAAACCACCCGCCCGGTGCAGCCCGACATTTTTTTTGTCAAAGCTGAGCGCTGGCCCGCCGGCGAAATCCAATTCTTTGCCGGGCCGCCTGATCTCATTGTCGAAGTCCTGTCACCCAGCAGCGTTCGCCTGGACCGCTACATTAAATTTCAGGCTTATGAGCAGGCCGGCGTGCCCGAATATTGGATTGCCAACCCTCATCTCCGTTCGGTTGAGGTTTATACCCTTTCCGGCGGCGAATATGCCCTCTTGGGCGAATTTTCCGGGGATGAGGCCATCAAATCAGCCGTGTTTGAGGGTTTGATGATGATCAATAATACGCTGTTTGTCCGATGAAATATCTCACCATCTTATTTTTTTTAGCGCTTTTACTGACGGCTTGTACCCAATCTCTCCCTGCCGCACTGCCGGATACCCCTGCCACAGAGGCTCCTGCTGAGCCGACACTCCTGACCGATAAACTGGGCACGGCGGAAGATTTGACGCCCACGCAGCTAGAAATTAATATCGCCCAATCGCGGCTGGGTAAAGAGAGTTTTATTGGTATTGTTACCTGTACCATGAATACGGAGTATCACGCCACCGTAGCTAACTCGGCCAAAGCCAGGGCCGACGCGCTGGAATTAAAGGCGGCTATCTTTGACTCCGAAGTTCAGGTTGAAAAGCAGGTGGCGGGGATCAGGAATTTTGTGGCCAAAGGGGCCAAGGTGATTATTTTATGCGCGCTCGACCCCAAGGTGGTTGAACCGGCGGTGAGAGATGCGGAGGCAGCCGGGGTATTTTTTGTGCTGGTGTCCGGGGCGGCCTTACCTGTACGGGGCATTTCCATCGGCGGTGAGGCCGACTCCAATACGGTGCTCGGCTGCGCTGCCGGCGAGATTGCCGGCGATTTGATTGCCAGGGAAAAGAACGGTCAGGCGCAGGTGGCTATTCTGGATTATCCCGAACTACCTGAAATTGTTATCCGGGCCGACAACATCGAGAAATGTATGCAGGCCAAAGCGCCGGAAGCTACTGTTGTGGGGCGGTTTCTGGGCGGCACCACCGAAAACGGCCTCAAATCCATGATTGCGGCGCTGGAGCAGCACCCTAACATCGAGGTGGTGGTCAGCATCAACGATGCCGGAGCCTACGGCGCTTTAACCGCCCTGCAAGCTGCCGGCAAAGACCCGGCCAGCACCATTATTGTGGGGATTGACGCTGAAGCCAAAGCCAGGGATTTAATCAAGGCGGGCAGTTACTATCGCGGCACGGTGGACACCTCGCCGGCCCAAACCGGCGAAATCGTCCTCAATGCCGCCGTTAAGCTGCTGGCGGGCGCAACCGTGCCCCAAAGCATTCGTATGCCGGTCACCAAAGTCACCCTAGAGACTTTAGAATAATTGTAACTACTCACGCCTCATGTCATTTCGAGGCCAGAGGCCGAGAAATCTTTGAGACTGTTGTCTGCAAACCACGGCTTAGAAGATTTCTCGCTCCTTCGTCGCTCGAAATGACATGACTGCGTAAGCCCTATAATTATCTACCGCTGGCGAAGCGAAGCTGTTACCAAATCCCGCACCTCGGCCAACAACTGTTCGCGGCTGAAAGTGCCTTTTTGCAGGATTTTTTCAACATGGCTGTTGAGCCGCTGCCGCTCGGCGGGGGTAATCTCCTTGGCCGTAACCACCACGATTGGGATAGCTCGTCCCGCTTCATTCTGGCGTAGCGCCGCCACAAAGTCGAAGCCATCCATCTTGGGCATCATCAAATCCAACAGAATCACATCCGGTTGCTGCGCCGCAATCCGTTCTAACCCGGCCTGACCGTTATCCGCTTCACTCACCTGCCAGCCCTGTTTTTCCAGGGTGCGGCGGATCATATCCCGCATATCGGCATCGTCGTCTACCGTCAAAATCAGGGGTGTTACTATTCCGGTTTCGTCGTCGGAAATAGGCCGGTACTTCTCCAGCAGCGCCAACAGCCGCTCCCGCTCGATGGGCTTGGTCATGTAGTCCGACGCGCCCAGGGTATACCCCAGGCTTTTGTCGTTGACAATGGTTACCATTATCACCGGAATGTCGGCCAGCGCCGCTTCGGCTTTTAGGGTGGTCAAGACGGCCCAGCCATCTACCCCCGGCATAATTACATCCAGGGTAATCACATCGGGCTGGGTGGCGCGGGCCAGCCGCAGCCCTTCTTCGCCCCCGGCGGCGCTCACCACCCGAAAGCCTTCTTTTTGAAAAAAGCGCCGCATCAAGTCGCGCACCGAAGGGTCGTCGTCAATCACAAGGATGGTGGCCTGGCCGTTAGGCTCGGACTGGGCTTCGTCGCCAACCGGCTCGATTGGACCAGTCTCACCCTCTGGCGGCTGATAGACCACCGGCAGCCGGACGGTAAAAGTAGAACCCTGGCCCGGCTCGCTGTCTACGGTAATCTGGCCGCCCATCATCTGGATGAAACGTTGGGTGATGGCCAGCCCCAGGCCGGTGCCCCCATACCGGCGCGTGGTCGAGGCGTCGGCCTGGGTAAAGGCCTCAAAGAGCCGGTCCATCTGCTCGTCGGACATGCCAATTCCCGTGTCGGAAACTTTGAAAAGGATGAAGGCGGAGGGATGAAGGATGAAATTTCCATCCTCTTCATTCCGCCTTCCGCCTTCATCCTTCATCCTTTCAACGGAAAGCGTAATCAGCCCGTTTTCCGTAAACTTGGCGGCATTGCTGAGCAAATTAAAGAGCGATTGCCGCACCTTGGTCAAATCGGCTACCATCGAGCTGAGGTTATCGGGGCAGTTAACGACCAGTTGATTGCCTTTCTTGGCGACCAGCGGCTGCATGGTAACGACGACATCCCGCACCATGGTGGCAATGTCAAAGGTTTCGGGGTAAATCGTCATCTTGCCGGCCTCAATCTTCGACAAATCCAGAATGTCGTTAATCAACCCCAGCAGTTGCTTGCCGGCCGCTTGAATCTTTTCTAAATCGGGGATCAAATCAGGCTGAGCCAGGTCTGTCGCCTCTTCTTGCAGCATCTCGCTGTAGCCGATGATAGCGTTCAAGGGGGTCCGCAGTTCGTGACTCATGTTGGCCAGGAATTGGCTCTTGGCCCGGCTCGCTTCGATGGCCTGGTCGCGGGCCAGGGCCAAGTCGGCTTCGGCGCGTTTGCGGACGGCTAACTCTTCCTGGGCTGCTTTGAACAGCCGGGCGTTCTCGATGGCTACGGCAATGCGGTTGGCTAACGAGCGCAGCAGGCTGGCATCGCTTTCGTCCAGGCCACTCGATTGAAGTTGCTGGACGCCCAGCACCCCAATTACCCGCTCCTCCGGCCCCAACGTAATCGGCACATCGAGTTCAGCATAAATTTCCGGCAGCCAGGGGGTGGTCTGCCCCAGCCCGGCGTAAGTTTCGCTGACATCGCTGCTGTGGATAATCTCGCCGGTGTGGGCGGCGCGAGCGATCAGGCTGGCCGAATGGGTCACCGGGATACGATGGCCCAGGTTTTTGATCCAGGGACCAGCCTCGCCAGAGCTGGCGGCCAGCGCCAACCATTTGGGTTGTTCGTTTTCGTCGGCCAGGGATAAGTCATCGAGAAGATAGATGTAGGCCGAGGCGTAGCCAAAACGGTCTTTAATCTGGTTGATAATCTCCACCAACAAACCTTCCAGGTCGAGGATGGCATTCAGCCGCTCGCCCAGGGTGGCAATGATTTCTAGCCGCTCGGTTCGTTCAGCCACCCGTTCTTCCAGGGAGCCGATCAAGTCTCGTAGTTGAGCCGTCATCTGGTTGAAGACATTGGCCAGGGTGGCAAATTCATCATGCCCCCTAACCTGTACTACCGGGTCCAGATTGCCCTGCCCAATTTGTTGGGCAGCTTCACTCAACTGGGTGAGCGGGCGAATGATGCGGCGGGTCAGAAAGAGGGCGGCCAGAACAGCCAGGCTGAAGGCCAGCGCGCTGGTAACAATTAAAGCGGTCGTGCTTTGGCGGTTAATCATTTCCAGCTGCTGGCGGGCGCGGGCAACGCCGGTTTGACTTTCTGCCCCGATATGTTCCGAAACCCGGTTGATGTCCATGGTTAAATCACGGAAAATGGTGGTATTGGTTTCCACGGCCCGATCCAGGGCTACCAGTTGTTTGAAAGCAGCCAGGTAGGTCTGGATGCGTTGCTCAAGATCCGCTGCGGTAGAGGCGACCTCCGGGTTGGTCGCGCCATAACTTCTGGCCCAGGCTCGAAACTTGTTGCCGGCCAGTTGGACATTATCCACGTATTGCTGGCTGCCTGTGTTAAGATAGTCGCGTTCGTGGTTGCGGATGTGGCGGACCAACTCGGCCAGGCGGACATCGGGGGCCTGCGCCGCGGCTGTTTGCAACTGGTCAAGCTGGTTTTGCAGCACATTTTCTAACCCATCGGCCCGGCTGCGTTCCTCGATTTTGAGCACCGTGACCGAAAAGGTGGTTTCATAATGTTGCAGCAGAGGACGTAGTTCATTGGTTTCCTGGGTTAAGCGGGTCAATTCCATGTCGCCGGCGGCCTGCACCAGGGTATCAATTTCATTCAATTTGCTCCGGGCGCGGGCCAGACTGCTCTGATTAGCGGTAACGTAGCTGGCTACGGCGGTGTCGAAGCCCAGGGAGCGCCAGCCCGTTAAAAAACTGGCTTCGTTGGCCCTGGCCAGCAAAAATTCGTTCTCAACCTCCAAACTCAGCTCGCGCACACGGGTCGCCTCATCCAGGGTTATTTGCACGCCGGTTTGTAAATTGCGCAGCGTCAGATAGCCAATAATGGCGCTGATGAGGTTTAAGACCAGGATTAACCCAAAACCCAAACCTAATAGGGTACGGATGGAGGTGGCGTGTTGTGAGAAAATTCGAGTTCGCATCTCTAAATCAGTTTGTCTCCGCCTTCTCAAAGCTGTTGGTCAGTTCAGCCCAAATTTGATCGTAATGCTGGGCGGAAGCCGGGCCGATGTTTACCAGCGAAAAGAGTCGCTGGCGCGTGTCGGCATCGGGATAGAGCAGGGGATCAGGCCGGTGGGTCTCTTTGAGGAGCGTCAGAGCCGCGCTGTTGGTCAAACTATTATGAGTGGCCTGGGTTAAGCCCGCGCTCACCGGCGCTTCCAGGATGTAATTGATAAACGTTTCGGCCAGTTTGGGCTGGTCCGCGCCTCTCAGCAAGCAGAGATTATCAACCCACATAGGCGCGCCTTCGAGGGGGATAGCGTATTCAAGCGTGGGGTCACGGTCTCGCAGCGCAAAAATAGTCCCGCTGCGGGCAAAAAGAAAATCCACCTGACCGCCGGCTAACAACGTGGAACCGCTCGCCGGAGGGTAAACCACTATTTGGCCGGCATGGTTTTCCAAAAGTTGGCGGGCCTGGGCAATTTCAAGTTCATCGGTGGTGTTGGGGCTGTAACCCAGATACAACAGGGCCGCCGCCAGCGAGAGACGGCTGTCGTCCGGGAGGCCCAGCCGGGGAGATGTATTGGCCTCGAAAAAGTCGGCCCAGCCGGGTGAGTTCTGTTCCGCCCCCTGCCGGCGATAACCCAATCCCATCGTCCCCCACTGATAGGGAACGCAGTAGCGGTTGCCCGGATCATACAAGGGGTTGGCAAAAGCCGGATCAAGATTCTTCAAATTGGGAATATTCTCCTGATTGAGGGGGGCAAATAAGCCATTTGATCGCAGTGTCCCGACCAGAGTATCGCTCAACACCACCAGATCATAATTGGCCAGGCCGGTGCGAATATCGGCCAGGCCGCTGGCATCGCTGGCGAAAGTAGCATAATTGACCTTAAGGCCAAACTGGCTTTCAAAATTGTCCAGGGTCGCCTGGTCAAGCGCATCATCTTGGCTGAAGATATTGAGGGTAGGATTAGGTTTAGCCGGAGTGGCCGTCGCTTCCATCACCATGGAGAGATCAGGGGCGCCGGAGCAGGCGCTCAGCAGGGCCAGGAGGAGCAGGCAGAAGGTTGGACCGGTCCATTTCATCAGTCGTTCTCCAAGGGGTTTGAGGTAGTTGGGCTGAACGGTAACAATTATACCACAAAAGCCCCAAAGTAAATTTTTGGGCAGTTCAACCACGCCGGACCTTTTATACCCCAAATGTAACAACTCAGGCATGTCATCCTTCGACAAGCTCAGGACAGGTTTCGCGGCCGTAGGCCGAGAAATCTTCCCCGCTCGTAGGCTATTCAGGCATCAACCTGGAAGATTTCTCCTCGCAGGCTCGTCGAAATGACATGATACCTGAGCAGTTACTCCCAAATGATTTTAACCATTGTCTTGGCGGCGCAAAAATAGAAGCCCGGCTGAAGGAATTGGAATCCAACCAAGATTGTGGTACGATAGGCCCATCTTGGCAATGAGGCGAGGGATGGGCATAGATTGGACGGGGCAAATCGGCCAGTTTGAAGCCACGCAGGTTCGTTACGGCGATGACCCGCTGCCGGGCCAGGCCGCATTTCGCTATCAGCCCGGCGGGCGGCCGGTGCTCATTTCGGCCCCGCATGGAGCATGCCACTGGCGGGGGAATGACTGGAAGTTCCAGGATGGCTTTACCGCCGCGTTGGCTCACGTGCTGGCCAGCCACACCGGGGCGCATGCCCTTTACACCGTGCGCCGCATCCGGCCCGACCCTAACTACGACGATGACTGCGATTACAAACGGACGCTGGCCAAACTGTTGCAAGACCATTCCATTCGTCTGGTGCTGGATTTGCATGGAGCGCGTTACGACCGGAGTTTTGGCGTGGCGCTTGGCACCATTGATGGCCGGAGTTGTCCCGCTTACGAAGCCGGCCTGATCCAGGCTTTTATGGACCAGGGCTTTGATCCCGATCAAGCCTACTTTTTGGACCGGCTGGCCGTCAATCTGCCTCAATATCGCGGCGGTGCGCTCCAACGTACCGTGACTCGTTTTGTCTGGGAGCAGTGCCGGGTCAATGCGGCCCAAATCGAGCTAAACGCCCACTTGCGCATAATCCCCGGCCACAACGCCAACTCGCTGACCTTCACCCCCGACCCCCAGCGCCAGCGCCGGGCCATCGAAGCCTTGATTAATATTGTGAAAGCTATTTAAACGTAGCAGAGTAGCACGCCCTTTCCCCCCTTCGGGGACACCCGAAGGGGGGAGGTCGCAAGGTCGCAGAAATTCCCTGTCTACCGTCTACTGTCTACTGTCTACTATTTTCGAGGAGACCCAATATGGTTAATCAAAGTTACGAGAACATCCTGACCCGTTGTGAGGGACGGGTAGGGCTGGTCCAGATCAACCGGCCCCAGGCCAGGAACGCCCTCAACACCCCAACGATGATTGAGATTGTGGCTGCCCTGCAACTATTCGATGCGGATGAAGGCATTGGCTGCCTGGTGCTGACCGGCGACGAGCGGGCCTTTGCCGCCGGGGCGGACATCAAGCAGATGGCAAATGCCTCAGTGGTGGAGATGTTGAACGCGCCTTTTCTGGATTATTGGGACCGGCTGCAATCCCTGCGCAAGCCCTTGATTGCGGCTGTGAGCGGCTGGTGCCTGGGCGGCGGCTGCGAGTTAGCCATGGCTTGCGATATGATTATAGCCTCGGAGTCGGCCAAGTTCGGCCAGCCGGAGATCACCATCGGCGTTATTCCGGGCGCGGGCGGCACCCAGCGCCTGACCCTGGCCGTGGGCAAAGCCGTGGCCATGGAGATGGTGCTCAACAACCGCCATCTCAGCGCCGAAGAGGCCCTGCGGTATGGCCTGGTCAACCGGGTGGTCCCGGTCGAGAGCGTTCTGGATGAAGCCATGCGCCTGGCCGCCGAAATCGCTGCCCGGCCGCCGGTGGCGGTGCAATTGGCTAAAGAGGCCATCAATCGCGCTTTTGAAATGCCCTTGAGCGAGGGCCTGCTGGCCGAGCGGCGCTCCTTTGCCATGCTCTTTGCCACCCAGGACCAAAAAGAAGGGATGGCCGCCTTCATCGAGAAACGCCCGCCGGTGTGGCAGGGTTGCTGACCGGAGACCGAGGACCGGAGACCGGCAACCCCGGTCACCCGTCCTCGGTCCCTGGTCCATTTCACAAGGAGAGTCAACTTTTATGCTTAACGGACCTGAATTCGGTGCTGTTATTTTTGGCCTGGCTTCGGCGGCCACGTGGGGGGTAGGGGATTTTAGCGGCGGCCTGGCCACCCGGCGGGTTTCGGTGCTGACCGTTACGTTGCTGTCGCAAGTGGCGGGGCTGATTCTGCTGGTTTTGCTGGCCCTGATTTGGGGCGAAAAGCTGCCCTCGCTGGCCGATGTGGGCTGGGGCGCATTGGCCGGGCTGATCGGGCTGGTGGGCCTGATGGCGCTGTATCGAGCCATGGCCATCGGGCAGATGGGCATCGCTGCGCCGGTGGCGGCAGTGCTCTCGGCCAGCCTGCCGGTGGCCGTCGGCGCGATGACACAGGGCGTACCCGGACTGCCTCGCCTGGGGGGATTTGTGCTGGCGGTGGTGGGGATTTGGTTTATTTCCCGGCCTCAAAACCTGCAAGGCCGGCCCGCTGGTCTGGGCCTGGCGATTGCCGCAGGCTTATGTTTTGGCGGATTTTTGTTGGGGATTGCCCAGGTAGAGCAAAACGCCGTTTTCTGGCCGCTGGTGGCGGCGCGCTCGGCCTCGATTATGGCGATGCTGATGGCGGTGGGGGCGGGTCAAAAGTTGGCTCTGCCGGATCGTTCTATCCTGCCTTTAATTATCTTAACCGGCGCAATGGATGCGGGCGGAAACGCCTTTTTTGCCCTGGCCGAGCAGGCCGGCCGTCTGGATGTGGCCGGAGCATTGGCCTCGCTCTATCCGGCCACAACGGTCATCCTGGCCCTCTCGATATTGAAGGAGCGATTGGTGCTGTGGCAGGGCATCGGCGTGCTGCTGGCGCTGCTGGCGGTGCCCCTGATTGCCAGTTGAAAAAGTAGGTCCAAGTGACTGCTCACCCCTCATGTCATTTCGAGGCTGAAAGCCGAGAAATCTCTGAGGCTGTTGTTTGCAAATCTAGATTTTGAAGATTTCTCGCTCCTAACGTCGCTCGAAACCTGTCCTGAGCGAAGTCGAAGGATGACATGACTGAGCACGCAAGACACAAGACGCAACACATTTTGATGGAGTTAAACCATTATGAAACTATCTACTGAACCCTGGAACCAAGAAATTGTTCGTTACCCAGACCCGCGCATCGAGAGCCTCGACCCCCGTTTTGACCGCTACCGGCTGGGCAGTGCGGCCCTGGAACGGATTTTCACCGGCGGGCGCTGGACCGAAGGCCCGGTCTGGTTTGGCGATGGCCGTTACCTGCTCTGGAGCGACATCCCCAACAACCGCATGCTGCGCTGGCTGGAAGAAACGGGCGAAATCAGCGTCTTTCGCAGCCCTTCAAACTATAGCAACGGCAACACCCGCGATGGGCAGGGCCGCCTGATTACCTGCGAGCATGACACCCGCCGGGTGACACGAACCGAATATGACGGCACGATTACCGTCTTGATGGACAGTTTTGAAGGCAAACCGCTCAACGCGCCCAACGATGTGGTGGTCCACCCTGATGGTCACATCTGGTTCACCGACCCCGGCTACGGCATTTTGATGAATTACGAAGGCCACCAGGCTGAGTTTGAACTGCCAACGCAGGTCTACCGACTCAATCCCCTCACCGGCGAAGCCACCGTGGTGACCGACCAGCCGGAGCGGCCCAACGGCCTCTGTTTTTCACCCGATTATACCCGGCTCTACCTGGTGGATACCGGGGCCAGCCATAAGCCCGGCCACCCGCGCCACATCCTGCTTTATGATGTTGTGGACAATTCCCGCCTGGTCAATGGCCGTGTCTTTGCCGATATGTCCCCCGGCCTGGCCGACGGCATCCGCTGCGATGTGGACGGTAATTTGTGGGCCAGCGCCGGCTGGGGCGGCGAAGGCTACGACGGCGTGCATATTTTTGCCCCTAACGGCGATCTGATTGGCCGGATTCACCTGCCGGAACCATGCTCCAATCTCTGTTTTGGCGGCCTCAAACGAAACCGCCTGTTTATGACCGCCGGGCAGTCGGTCTATGCCGTTTATGTCGAAACGCAGGGCGCGCAGATTGCTTGAATGATGAAGGAGAAAAAACAGTGACAGACGATCTAACAAACATCCCCTACGAAACTTTAATCAGCGAAACGCAGCTCCAGGCCCGGATCAAGGAACTGGGCCAGCAAATCTCCGCCGATTACGCCGGGCAGGATTTGCTGCTGCTGTGCATTTTGAAAGGCGGGGTGTTGTTTCTAACCGACCTGATGCGCCAGCTCTCGATCCCTCACGAGATTGATTTTCTGGCCGTTTCAAGCTACGGCAAAGAAGTCCGCGAGTCGACCGGGGTGGTGCGGATTCTCAAAGATTTGGATAAGCCGATCAAGGGCCGGAGCGTTCTGATTATCGAGGACATTGTAGACACTGGCCATACCCTAACCTATATCACCAACATTCTCAACGCCCGCCAGCCGGCCAGCCTCAAGCTGTGCGCCCTGCTCGACAAGATCGAGCGCCGCCGGGTTAATATCCCGGTAGATTACATTGGCTTCACCATCCCCGATAAATTTGTTTTTGGTTATGGCCTGGATTTGGATGAAAAGCTGAGAAATCTGCCCTTTATTGCGGTGGCAACCGGGTGAGCGTTTCCGTCCCCAGGAAGGTTCAAGCCAGCGGCCACTGCGGAATGGCGCTGTCAATCTCTGCCATCAGCTCTATCGTCCGGCCCAGGGCGGCGACGATTTGCCGGTAGTGGGTTAGCTCGTCATAGCTGAGCTGCCGCCCCTGGCGGTCCTTGAGCCACTTCTCCAGCACTTGATAGCCGCCCACGTAGAAGCCCCACACCTCCGGCGCGACGCCCTCGAAGTATTGGCTTTTGTTCAGGTAGACTCGCCCCGGCTGCTCCCCCAGCGGTGGGGTGTACTTGGGGTAGCCTTTCTCCACCCGGTTATCCCCGGTCACCGGATAGCGAACCTCACCTTCTGACCCCCTCCCCGGCCCTCCCCCTCTTAGGGGGAGGGAGAAGTCAAGCAGGTGCAGCCCGACCAACTCCCGCCCCAACCGGCCCAGCGTGCGGAACAGGCCCACATTCGAGGTCAGCGGCACGCGGGGGAAATCTATCTTCAGAAACTCGGCGTAGCGGCTGCGGTAGGTGGGGCTGTGGAAAAGGGCGTAGATGTAGTGGAAGATGTCTTCCGGGCCAAAGACCTTTGAGGTTTCTAAAACCTCAAAGGTCTGAACCGGTTGGAAGGTTAACCCCAACTTCTCCCCCAGCGCCTTAACAAACGCCGGGTTGAGATTGGGCGTGCGCCCGCCGTGCGCCGCATCCGGCGGCCAGCCGCCGCCCGCTGCCAGACCTGACAGGTCTTGAAGACCTGTCAGGTCTAAGTTGAACGCCGCCCCCTTTTGCTTACCCGTCTCGCCGGTCGGGTAGAGGTAGAGAGGCGCGTAACTCATGATACCTTTATTACTATAAAAAGCTCGATTGTCTACTAATACCTTGCTTACTCCAAAATGGGAATAGCTATCATTCAAGGCAACTTGACGCATAAAGATTAATCCTAAATTATCGCCATTCAACATGTTGCGCATTACTTCTGGACGGGGCATACAGTGGAAGCCTTTGGTTCGTCCGGTGTAGTAGGTAAATCGAACATCAAACGGGCGATATAGGATTGGAGTGATTTTGGCCGGAGTTGGCCCGCTGCCTGTGACATCAGCCTGAGCCAGATGAACTTTCCAATCACGGGCATCTTGGCCTAAATCATACCTCGTCCGAGCCTCTTCTACCGATAGTCCGGCAAAGTCGTTGACTGTTTGCCAGATTTCATCTCTTGTCCAGTGAATGGTCAATCTATCGCGGGCGGTGACAATACCTACCGAGTTTGTGGGAAAAATGTCGGTCAGCTTCCAGCCCTGGTTGTACTCGGCCAGCAAATCCACGTTCTGCGGCGTAAACAGGTAAAAAGGCGCTTGTGGGTTAAGCGGCTGCCATCCGGTTACGGTTACATCCTGTTCAAAAAGCTGTTCGTATTTCTTAGCCCGCACACCCCACAGGTCGGCGTGGTAGACCTGGGCCGGGCCTGTTTTGCCGGGCTGTTTGACAAAAATGCCAATCCCCACCCCCTGTTGAATGTCAAACACGTTCTCATCTTTGCCGCCGTCGGGGGCGGTTTCTTTCTTTTTGGCGTTGCCGTGCAGATTCAAAATGTAAATCTCAGAAAAACTCTGCATCAACGCTTGACGCATGCCACGAAAGGTAGGGTTGTCCAGGTAGCCGTTGTTGCTGATAAAGGCCAGGATGCCCTGCCCGCTCCGCTCAATCCGCCACTGTCCAAAGCGCAGGAATTTTACGTAGTCGTCTTGCAGCCACTTGGGGTTTTTCTCGCCCAACGGCTGGCCGTCCACCTCGTAATAGCTGCCGGTCTTGCCGCCGTCGGGCAGCTTGCCGTGCAGCAGGCCGTCAATCCAGGCGCTTTTGTTGGCGCTGTGGCCGGAATAGGGCGGGTTGCCCATGACCACCAGCACCGGCAGGTGGCGCTTGACCTCATTGGCGGCGTTGGTTTCGTCGGCCACCCACTGGGTAAAGAGGGGCAGACCGGTCATTTCGTGCGGCTCCTCTAAAGCGTTGGTCAGGTAGACGCCCAGCCGTTCCCCACCGGCGGGCAGGTAAGCCCATTGCTGGCGCAGCGGCTCCGGCAGGTCGCGCCCGGCCAGTTGCAAGCTCAGTTTAAAGTGGGCTACGGCGTAGGGAGCCATCAGCAGTTCAAAGCCAAACAGGCGCGGCAGCAGGTGGTTCTTGACGTAGCCGGGCCACAGGCCGGCGTTGTCCTGCTGCATAAACTGCTGGCGGATGTGGTCAATCACGGCATAGAGAAAGGTGCCCGTGCCGGTCGCCGGGTCGAGCACCAGCACTTTGTGGCTTTCAATGGTTTTGCGGGTCTCGTTTTTGCCCTTCACCTTCAAGCCGGGGTCGTAGTTGGGGATGGTGATTTGGCTGCTGTCGGCCAGGCCCTGCGGACAGTCGAAGCGGCTTTTGAGCAAGGCGTCCACCGAGCGGACAATATAGCTGACCACCGGCTCCGGGGTGTAGTAGACGCCCCGCGCTTCGCGCAGGCGGGGGTCGTAAGCGGCCAGAAAAGTTTCGTAAAAATGCACCACCGGGTCTTCCTGGCGGGTGCGCCGGCCAAAGTCGGCCAGCACGGCGGCCATATCGGTGTGGGCCAGCAGGTTCACCAGGTCGTCCACAAAGCTGGCAAAAGGTTCGTCGTCAAGCTGCGGCCCGCTGATCTGGATAAAGAAATCGCGCAGGAAGGGGTTGGATTTGGGGATGAGGTACTGGGCTTTCTGGCGGGTAAAGGTGACCGGCGTAGGGTCCATGACCCGCGCCGTAAACAGGCCGTAGGCCAGGGTTTGGGCAAACATATCGGCAAAGTCGGGCGTCCGTTCCGGCAGGCTCAGGTCGGCAATCAGCACTTTGGCAAAGGCCTCGCGCCAGCCTTGCAGCAGCGGCGAGGCCTGGCCGGTCTCAAAGGCGGTCACAATAATATCGCGGATGATGTGGGTCAGGCGGGCCAGGCGCTCGGCTAAGTCTTTGGGGGTGTTGATGCCCTGCGGTTGGTGGGCCAGAAAGGCTTGCAGCAAACTCTCGACGGCGGCCAGACTGTCTTTGCCCGGCTTGAGCTTGCCGCCCGGCTGCGGCTGGGCCAGCCGGGCCTCCTGGCGCAGTTCGCCGCCCACGTACCAGCGAAATTCCAGGTAATCGGTCAGCACCAGATTATCCAGGGCGCGGCGGTAGCGCTTAAGCTGCTCGCTCCGCTCCGTCTCGGCCAGCGATTTGCCCACGTCTTTGGCCTCGATATAGCCGACGATCAAATTGTTGCGGGTCAGGATATAATCGGGCGCGCCGCAGGCAATCCGCTTGGGTTCGTTGGTGGCGGTCAGGCCCAAATCCATGCTTTCCAGCAGGGCTTTCAGGGCCGGGCGGTGGGTGTGCTCGGTGGCGTTGCCGGCCTTGAGCGCGGCTTCGATGGTCGCCAGGTAATGTTTCAAGGGGGTGGTCATGCGGTTTCTCCCAGGTGAGATACTTTTATTGTACCATTATTGTCAAGCTAGACCTCCCAGGTTTTCGCGCAATATCCCTGTCAGGTCTGGAGTAGCCGGAAAAGCAAACAGTCCCAACCAGAAGGTGGTTAGGACTGTTTTAGTCGGGAGGCGGAGAGGAAAAACTCAGGCGACGGTCAGTATATCGCCTAACTGGCCGGCGTGGAGTCGGGCACTGGAGCGAGGCTGCACTTAATAAGCATCCAAAAATTACTTCCCGTTTTAAGTTCCTATCAGTTCCCTTAGTTCCCTCGGAACTTGGGGGAACTTGGGGGAACTTATTTTTAGACGATCACTTAGTTCCCTGGGAACTCGTAGGAACTTGGAGGAACTTATTTTTGGACAATTACTTAGACTTCGTGTCCTTCGATCTTGAAGGAGACATCCAACTTGACTCGGTAAATTACCTCCTTTTCTTCCAACTTCAGATCAAATTCTTTCACCTCGGCCACCCGTAGATTGCGGACGGATTGGGCCACGGCCATCATCGCCGACTTGGCCGCATCTTCCCACGATGTTCTACTAGTGCCGACCACTTCAATAACTTTATAAAAGCTATGCTCAGTCACGGTTTATCTCCTTTGATAATAAATTTTAATAACCTGTTTAGGCCTTACTGCTGAGGTTTACTTTTTTCGCGGTGTACCTCCTTTATTCCGTTCAATATTTTGACGTCCATTGACGAACAAAGGTAATCGTTAAGGATAGGAACAAGGGAAGCTTAAAGGAAGAGGCTAGGGAGTGATTATTGGAGCGAAACTGAAGCTGTTTTGGGGCAGGAGAGAGGTAGAACGTAAGTGGAATCGTACTATCCTCGTGGCGCGACCCTGGACGATGCTCGGTTGTAATGCACTTTAGCCAGGCTGGTCACAAAGTCCACTATAAATAGTATAGCTAAAATAGCCTGTGCTGAGTAGTGACAAATGTCACAAATAAAATATTTTGTGGACAAAAAGGCAAGCAAAATCACCTGAGCGAGTATGAAAAAAAGAGATTTAGAGGTAATATACTAACTTAAATTCATTCTGTAATCGTGTTCCAGAAAAGTATTCGTCGTTAAAACAGGTAGCAAGTAGCAGTTTTGCTACCTTGCTACCTTGCTACCCTGTTACCCTGATCTTCGCGAAAGAATTTTTCTGGACACTGATACTTACAACAATAATGATACCTCTATGAATACTTTGCACGACTTTCACGGACCTAACGCCGGTTACATTTTAGAGCTATACGAGCGTTACCAACAGAATCCAGAGGCGGTAGACCCCGCCACGCGGGCTTACTTTAAGCAGTGGACGCCGCCCGCCGAAGATGGCGTAACCGGTCTGGCAACTGACAACATGGATAAAATTGTTGGGGCAGTCAGGCTGGCCCAGGCCATTCGCGAGTACGGTCACTTGGCCGCTCAGCTTGACCCGCTGGGCGGCGCTCCCCTCGGCGACCCGTCGCTCGACCCGGCGGCGCACGGCCTGACCGAAGCGGAACTGCGCCGGCTGCCGGCCAGCCCCATTGGTGGCCCGATTGCCGAAAAAGCCGGCAACGCCTGGGAAGCCATCGAGGGCCTGCGCCGGGTCTACTCCACCACTATTGGTTACGATTACGATCATGTGCGGGAACCGGAAGAACGTGACTGGCTGCGTCACGCCGCCGAATCCGGCCAATTTCGCCCACCCCAAGACCCAATTAACCCCCAGGCTTTGTTGGAACGGTTGACCCAGGTGGAGGCCTTTGAACAATTTTTAAACCGAACCTTCCCTGGCAAAACCCGTTTTTCCATCGAGGGGCTGGATATGCTGGTGCCCATTCTGGATGAGATTATCGGCGCGGCGGCAGAGGATGGTATTTTCAACATTCTCATTGGGATGGCTCACCGGGGCCGGCTGAATGTGTTAGCCCACACCCTCAATAAGCCCTACAGCCAGATTTTGGCTGAGTTTAAAGACCCGCTGCGGGGCCGCCGTTTTATTATCCGCGAGGATTTGGGCTGGACCGGCGATGTGAAGTATCACCTGGGCGCGCGCCGGGCGGTGAGTGATGGTCGCCCGGTGGATTTGGTGGTGGCCATCCCGCCCAACCCCAGCCACCTGGAAGCCATCAATCCGGTGGTCGAGGGCATGGCGCGGGCCTCGGATACGCAGGTCAACAAGCCCGGCCAGCCCCATTTCAACCCTACCATCTCCCTGCCCGTCCTGATTCACGGTGACGCCGCCTTTCCCGGTCAAGGCATTGTGGCCGAAACCCTCAATCTGTCCCGCCTGCCGGGCTATCGCACCGGGGGCACTATTCACATCATTGCCAATAACCAGTTGGGCTATACCACCTTGCCCGGCGAAGCCCGCAGCACCCTGTACGCCAGCGATTTGGCCAAAGGGTTCAAAATCCCCATTGTCCACGTTAACGCCGACGACCCGGAGGCCTGTGTCGAAGTGGCCCGGCTGGCCTGCGCCTACCGCCACAAATTTGCCAGGGATTTTCTGATTGACCTGGTGGGCTACCGCCGCTACGGCCATAACGAAGGGGATGAACCCGGCTTTACCCAGCCGCGCATGTATCAAAAAATCGAGCAGCATCCTACCGTCCGGGCGCGGTGGGCCAACACCCTGGTGCAGCGCGGCCTGATTGATCCCGCCTGGCCGGAGCAGCGCGTCCAGGAACGCATGGCCGAATTGCAGGAAACACTGGATTCTTTGGAGCCAACTACCGACCTGGCCGAAATGCCACCCGCAGCCCCGCCGCCGGGGGCAGCCCGTGCGGTTAAAACAAGTCTCTCTTTAAAGAAGCTGGACCACCTGAACACGGCGCTGCTGCAACTGCCGCCCAATTTCAACCTCCATCCCAAAATGCAGCGGCCTCTCAAACGCCGCCGCGAAGCCTTTGCCAACCCCGACGAGGCGACAATAGATTGGGCGACGGCCGAACTGCTGGCCCTGGCTTCCATCCTGGCCGATGGGGTGGCGATTCGCATGACCGGTCAGGATGTCGAGCGGGGCACCTTTAGCCAGCGCCATCTGGTTTTTCACGATGTTGAAACCGGCCAGACCTTCACCCCGCTCCAGGCATTGCCCCAGGCCAAAGCTGCTTTTGAGGCCCGCAACAGCCCCCTCTCCGAAGCGGCAGCGCTGGGCTTTGAATACGGTTACAATGCGCAGGCCCCGGAACGCTTGGTTATCTGGGAGGCGCAGTACGGCGATTTTATCAACGGGGCGCAAACCATTGTAGATGAGTTTATCACTTCTGCCCGCGCCAAGTGGGGCCAGACGCCCTCGTTGGTGGTGTTGTTGCCGCACGGTTACGAAGGGCAGGGGCCGGATCACTCGACCGGGCGACCGGAGCGCTTTTTGCAAATGGCCGCGGAGACCAATATGCGCCTGGCTAACTGCACCACAGCGGCCCAATATTTTCATTTGCTGCGGCGACAGGCGGCTTTGCTGCAAACTGACCCGCTGCCGCTGATTGTGATGACGCCCAAAAGCCTGCTCCGCCACCCCCTAGTGGCTTCAACCCCACGCGAACTGGCCGAGGGGCGCTGGCAGCCGGTACTGCTTGACCCGCAGGCGCAGGCCGAGCAGGTTCACCGCCTCATTTTATGCAGCGGTAAAGTATTTGTTGATTTGGCGACCAGCGAGCCGCGCCAGCAAAACCCGGCGGTGGCCCTGGTGCGGTTGGAACAGATTGCTCCCTTCCCCATCACCGAAATTGCCGAGGTGTTGAATAGCTATCCCCGCTTGGAAGAGGTGGTCTGGCTACAGGAGGAACCGCGCAACATGGGGGCCTGGCGTTTTGCCCACTCC
This sequence comes from Anaerolineales bacterium, assembly GCA_015075405.1. Taxonomy (GTDB): domain Bacteria; phylum Chloroflexota; class Anaerolineae; order 4572-78; family J111; genus DSQQ01. The sequence goes on along the minus strand of JABTUK010000004.1, from coordinate 531,443 downwards.
TATCTGGACCGGCTTTTGGGTGGGCGCTGGCCGCTGTATTACCTGGGCCGTCCCGCCAGTTCCAGCCCCGCCGAAGGCTGGTCGGCCTGGCACACGGTCAACCAGGAATCGCTGGTTGAGCAGGCCTTTAGCGTCGAAAAGATAACCGAAGAAGAGACCATAATTTTGGAGGAAGCGTGATGGCGGTTGAAATTGTCGTGCCTGAATTGGGCGAATCCATTGTCGAGGCGACGGTATCCCGCTGGCTGAAACAGCAGGGCGAGCCGGTTAGCCTGGGGGAAGCAGTGGTGGAACTGGAAACCGATAAAGTCAACCTGGAAGTGCCGGCGGCCCAGGCCGGTATCCTGGCCAGTATCAGGCGCCAGGAAGGTGAAGATGTGCAGATTGGTGACGTGCTGGGCGTCATCGAAGCCGCGCCGGCAGGGACCGCACCACCCTCGCCTGTGGCAAAAGGGACCCCCCCGGAAAAAGAATCGCCCCCGGCTAAACCGCCCTCTTCAGCCGGTGAGGCCGAAAAGGCAACACCGCTGGCTAAACGCATGGCCCAAAGCGCCGGCCTCGACCTGGCTCAAATTCCGCATCAGGAAGCTGAGGAGCGGATTACCAAAAGGGATGTCGAGCGGTATTTGGATGGGCAGAAAGAGGCCCTTCGACAAGCTCAGGATACGACTAAGGCTAAGGCTGAGGCTAAGGAGGGGCAGCGAGAGGCGGCAGTTGAGGCTAAGCCGGCGGCCAAAACGCCGGATGTTTTGCCCACGCCAACGGGGGATCGCGCCAGACGGGAGGAACGGGTGCGGATGTCGCGGCGGCGGCGGACTATTGCTCAACGCCTGGTCGAGGCCCAGCACACGGCGGCCATGCTGACCACCTTCAACGAGATTGATATCAGCGCAGTTATGGAACTGCGCCAGCGCCGCCAGGAAACTTTTCAGAAGCGGCATGGGATTAAACTGGGCTTTATGTCCTTTTTTGTCAAAGCCACTGTGGGCGCGTTAAAGCAGTTTCCGCTGCTCAATGCCGAAATAGAGGGCGATGAGATTATTGTCAAGCATTATTACGATATCGGCATGGCCATTGGAGCGGAAGGGGGCTTGGTGGTGCCGGTCATCCGCGAGGCCGACCGGTTGACCTTTGCCGAAATCGAGCAGATGATTGGGCAGTACGTGGAAAAGGCGCAAAGCGGCACGCTCTCGCTCGAAGATTTGCGGGGAGGAACGTTTTCCATCACCAATGGCGGCGTGTACGGGTCATTGCTCAGCACGCCTATTCTCAACCCGCCGCAGGTGGGTATTTTGGGACTGCACAAAATAGAGAAACGGCCGATTGCTCTAAATGAGCAGGTCGTCATCCGCCCGATGATGTATGTGGCCCTCAGTTATGACCACCGCATTGTGGATGGGCGCGAAGCCGTGCAGTTTTTGGTGCGGCTCAAAGAGTTGATCGAAGACCCGGAAACCCTGCTACTGGAAGGGTAAGGCAGTTCCAGGAAAACTTCAATAATCGTGTTGCGTCTTGCGTGTTGCGTGTTGCGTCCGCTTTACATCACGCAAGACGCAAGACGTTTTGGCCTGGAACTGTCTCAAAGCAGTTAAAGTCCTGGATATTTCACAAATGGGTAATCCGTCCCCGAAAATCGAAATAGTGCTGGTAGGCAAACAAGGCCAGATAACCGCCCGTATGCAGAAAGATGACAGTGTCCTCAGGTTTCAGCAACCCCTGTTTGATATGGTTAATCAGCCCGGCCATGGCTTTGCCGGTGTAGACCGGGTCCAGCAGAATCCCCTCGGTTGAGGCGACGAGACGAATCGCTTCCAGGCCGGCCGGAGTAGGTGCGGCGTAACCCTCGCCCACATAATCGTCGTAGCTGATAACATCAGCAGGACTTATTTCTACGGATAGCCCCAACTCTTCGGCAGCTTTTTGCGCGGAGTGCAGAATCAGTTCGGCGGCGGGAGGACCACCAAAGGCCGAGCGTCCCAATGGATTGAGGCCGACTATTTTATAGGTTTCGCCCAGTGCTTTGGCGCCCAGCAACAGGCCGCCCTGGGTAGTATCGGCAGCGGCCACATAGAGGTAATCCGGTTTAATATTTTGTTCGGCCAACTGCTGGTGCAGTTCCAGGGCGCAGCGGGTGTAGGCTGCGGCGTCGAGGCCGATGTCGGCCTGGTTGGCCGCGCGGGCGACGTAAGGCTGGCGGCCTTGTGCCCGTAGCTCATCGGCCAATTGGTAAATTTTTTCAATCTGCTCCGGCCAGCCCATATTTTCGACCAGGTACACATGCGCGCCCATCAGCAGGTCGAGTAGAAAATTTCCCTGGGGCGTCTGTTCGACATCGGGCCGGACGGAGCGCAGCACCAGATGAACCTCCAGGCCCACCTGGGCGCAGGCGGCGGTGAGTTGGCGGCAGTAGTTGGATTGGATGGCGGCTCCGGCCACCACGCAGTCGGCTCCGGCGGCCAGGGCGCGCGGCAAAACATACTCGAACATACGGGTCTTGTTGCCGCCCAGGGGCATGCCGGTCAGGTCATCGCGCTTGAAATAAATGGTTGGCCCGCCCAGCGCTTCCGACAGCCGGGGGGCGAGCTGCAAGGGTGTGGGTAACTGGGCCAACGACAAGCGCGGCAAGCGTTCAAGAGCTATTTGAAGGTTTATCATCGCTGCTCCTTGATAAAATAGACCGCTGACAGTCGACAGCCGACCGCCAAAACTTATCCCAGGGGGCCTTCTCTGCGACCTTGCTACCTTGCGACCCTTTTGGTAGGGCTTCAAGGTTACATCAAGCTTGTTGAAAAGTAAAATATTTTTTGTCATTCAAAAATTTTATGTGTTATAATTGAGGCGTCCAGGCTATATCCAAAACAAAGTCGTTTAAATTATCAAGGAGGAAAGTATGGAAAAGTTTCATCGCAGAGATTTTTTGAAGAAGGCGTCCATCGCCGGGGTGGCCGGTGCTGCCAGTTTTTTGGCTCACCCCAGGGCCGCCGATATTGTGGCCTCGGCTCAAGACGCCGACCTGCCGGTTATCGAGTGGGATATGGCCACCAGTTGGCCGGTCGCCCTCGATACGATTTTCGGCGGGGCGACGGTGTTTGCGGAAGCTTTGGCGGCTTTGACCAGTGGGAAGTTTGTGATTACCCCGCGGGCTGCCGGCGAAATTGCGCCGGGCCTGGAAGTGCTCAATGTGGTCGAGCAGGGGGCGGTCCCGTGTGGCCACACGGCTTCTTACTATTATGTGGGTAAAAGCCCCATCACTGCCTTTGGAACGGCTCTGCCTTTTGGTTTGAATGCTCAGCAACAAAATGCATGGCTGTATGAAGGCGGCGGGTTGGCCATGCTACAGGAATTGTACGCCGAAAAATTCGGGGTGATCCAATTTCCGGCCGGCAATACCGGGGTCCAGATGGGCGGCTGGTTCCGCAAAGAAATCAGCACCGTAGCCGATTTGGAAGGGTTAAAGATGCGTATTCCGGGGTTGGGCGGCCAGGTCATGACCAAATTAGGGGTGACGGTCCAAACGTTGCCCGGCGGTGAAATCTTCCAGGCTTTGCAAACCGGGGCCATTGATGCCGCCGAGTGGGTTGGTCCTTACGATGATGAGAAGTTGGGTCTGCACAAAGCCACCGGCTTTTATTACTATCCGGGCTGGTGGGAGCCAGGCCCAACCTTGGAAGTGCAAATCAACCTGGCCGAGTGGGAAGTGCTGCCCGACGTTTATAAAGCAGCCGTCGAAACAGCTGCCTACCAGGCCAATATGACCATGCTGGCCCGCTACGATGCTCGTAATAATGAGGCGCTTAAACGCTTGTTAGAAACAGGTGATGTAACGCTGACGCCCTATAGTGACGAAATTATGACCGCCGCCGAGGAAGCCTCTTTTGAATTGTATGATGAATTAGCGGCCAAGGATGCTGATTTCAAAACGGTTTATGAAGAGTGGAAAATATTCCGTGACGGCATCTACGCCTGGCACGATATTAACGAAGGCGGGATGGCCCGCTTTATCCACGGCAAGCTTACTGCCACAACCTCGTAATAACTCAAAAACCCCGGCGTCACAGCCGGGGTTTTTATTTTACTTAAACGAGAGATCAACCAACCAACGCACCGTTTGGGGATATATTATTATAATTAACAAAACAATAACTTGTATGACGACAAAGGGAAGGGCGCTTTTGTGAATATCGGCCGTGCTGACCTCTTTGGGCGCGGCGCTTTGTAAATAGAACAGCGAAAAGCCAACCGGCGGTGAGATAAAAGCCGTTTGTAAATTGATGGCCATCACAATGGCAAACCAGACCAAATCCACGTTCAAGGCCGTAGCCGCCGGCACAAAGAGGGGCATGACAATAAAACAGATTTCGGTAAATTCCAGCGGAATGCCCAGCAAAAAAACTACAATATTGCTGACAATCATAAAACTGAGAAAGCCGCCTGGCATATTGACCAGCAAATCGGTGATGTAGCGCTTGCCGCCGAGCGCATCAAAAACCAGACTGAACAGGGAAGCGCAGAACAGAATCATCACCACCAGTGCTGTTACCCGCGCTGTAGCGTGGGCGGCATCTTTGATCAAAGTCCAGCTCAATCTCCGGTTCAGGGCGGCTAGCAGACAGGCCCCTACTGCGCCCACCGTGCCCGCTTCGGTCGGTGTAGCCACCCCAAAGAAGATGCTGCCCAACACCGCCAGGATCAGGAGAATGGGCGGAAAAACCGCGTGGAGAGTCTTCAGAAACAGGGCCATACCACGCAAAGTCCGAGCTTCGGGGGGGAGGGGGGGGGCTTTATGAGGTTGTAGATAGGCCACCACCAGCACATACAGGCCATACGCGCCGGAGAGCAGCAGGCCGGGGATCACTGCCCCCAAAAAGAGATCGCCGACCGAAACACCAATCTGGTCGCTTAACAAGACCAGCACCAGACTCGGCGGGATCATCTGGGCCATGGTGCCAGAGGCTACAATTACCCCGGAAGCCAGTTGTTTATCATAGCCATACCGGAGCATCACCGGCAAGGTAAGCATCCCCATGACGATAATGGTCGCGGCCACAACTCCAGTGGTGGCCGCTAAAAGCGTGCCCACGACCACCACGGTTAAGGCCAACCCTCCCCGTAGCGGCCCCAGTAAAATACCCACCGTTTCCAGCAACTCTTCGGCCAAACCCGATTTCTCCAAAACCGAACCCAGAAAGATAAAATAGGGAATGGCCAGCAGCGTAAAGTTAGACATGGTGCCGAACCAGACATTGGGCAGCAGCAGCAGCCGCCTGAGATCAAAGGCGTCAACGGCTAAACCGATCAGACCGAAGACAATGGCGGTTCCGGCAAAGGAAAAGGCCACCGGGTAGCCGCTCATTAAAATGAGGACAAAGCCGGCAAACATGGCCAAAGCTAACCACTCATACCCCATCGGTTTCCTCCCTCACTCTATGCCTTCGACTTCGGCTCTGATTTGGTCGGCAATTTCGGTGCGGCCCTGAATTACGGCCCAATGCTTGATGGCTTGAGCCACACTTTGTAACAACAACAGGGCAAAGGCCACAATAATCATCGTTTTGATGGGCGCGCGGGGTAAACCTTCGGGGTCAGGCGATACTTCCCATGTTCCCCAATTGCCGTTGGGCAGCCGCCCCCACGAGGTCATGACCGGGTTGTAGGTAACATAAATGCCGATGAGGCACAGGGGAATGAGAAAGAGCAGCGTGCCCAGAAAGTCTACCCAGGCTTTCTGTTTTTCGCTCCAGTTGGTGTACAAAAAGTCAACCCGAACGTTGACTCCGTGTTTGAGGATATAAGCAAAACCGAAGAAAAAGATCAGCGAAAAGAGGTACCACTGTAGTTCGATAAAAATATTGGAGGATAAGCGCATGCCCACAAAGCGGCCCAGGTAGCGGGCCACCACATTATAAAAGCCCACCACAACGACGATGATGACAATCCAGTTAGCCAGCCCGCCGACACGTTCGGTCAAGCCGTCAATCCAATGCGCGAACATGAGTAAGGCTTTCATTGCTCGATCTCTCCTTCGGGGGGCGGGCGCATGTTGGGCACAATCATACTAAATTTTTGGGATATGACAAATGGGCTGCGCGAAAATACGACCGCTGACAGCGGACGGCAGACCGCCGCCAGATAAAATTTTTCAGGTGTGTTGCATATTTGTTAGAAACGGAGTCCAAAGCTTGCTTTGGACTCCCATTTCCACAATCCTCAACTCATTCCACCGCCTCGAAACGCCAGCGAGTCGCATTATCGGGGAAGCGACTCCAGGCGAAGGCTACTCTCGGCCTTAATACCCAGAACGGTACACCGTGACGCATCTGGTACTTAGCTTCATAAGCATCATCAATCCGGGTGACAATTGGCTGAGTTGGATCGGTAATCCGCCCTACTGTCCCCTCCAAAATGACCACATCGTCGCCGCTTTCCAGATGGACTGCCACGTGCGGGTTCGCCGCCAGGTTGCGTGACCAACGCGTGTCTGGTCCACCGCCGAAATAAAGTGTCCCTTCTACCCAAACACCCCAGGTCGGCACAACATGGGGACGCCCCTCCGGTCCTACTGTTCCCACCCAGTAATTGCGCGCTTTTGTCATCCGTTCCTCTACGTGATTCCAGGGCAACGTCCCTTCGATGCTGGCCGGGATGCCATAGTCTGGTATATGAGGCCGTCCCGGTTGAGGGACTAAATTGTTTTGTCTGGATAATTGGGTTGAATTTAACATCTTTTATCTCCTTTAAACTGAAACGTTTATTTTATAAACCTTCCTATTATACCTTAAGTTTCTTGACAGCTTTTGTCATGTATTTATGATAGACTCTATTCCTTATATACCCAACGCATTTCAAAATTTCCGTCCGCTGACGCATCCCCATGCGTCAGCGGACGGCATAGGGATGCCGTCCTACGGAAATTTTAGCGTGCGCTTAGTATAGAGAGAATTTTTAAATGCGAGCAGACCGATTGCTTTCAATCATGCTAACCTTACAAGTCAACCGACGGGTAACGGCGCGGGAATTAGCTGAACGGCTGGAGGTGTCGGAGCGGACGATTTACCGCGATATGGATGCCCTGAGTGGGGCGGGGATTCCGGTGGTGGCCGAGCGCGGTCAGGGGGGCGGCTGGGAACTGCTGGAAGATTACCAAACCAACCTGACCGGCCTCAACTTGACCGAGGTACAGGCTCTTTTCCTCAACCAGCCGGCCCATGTGCTGGCCGATTTGGGACTGGACAAAGCCGCTGATGCTGCCGTGATCAAACTGCTGGCCTCGCTGCCGGCTATGCAGCGGCGCAACGCCGAGTATATTCGCCAGCGGATTCACATTGATGTGACCGGCTGGCATCAAACAAAGGAAGATTTGTCGGCCTTGCCCGCTTTGCAGGAAGCGCTGTGGCAGGAACGGAAATTGCGCTTAATTTATCAACGGGGGGCTGGAGAAAATGTGGAACGTGTGGTTGACCCGCTGGGGCTGGTGGCTAAAGGCAGTGTTTGGTATCTGGTGGGAGCCGTGGCTGGGGAAGTACGGACTTACCGTGTTTCACGGGTGCAGGAGGCCACTGTGACCGATGAACAGGTTGTCCGCCCACCCGATTTTGATCTGGCAGCCTATTGGGCCCAGTCATCGGCCGAGTTTGTGGCGAACCTGCCCCGTTACCCGGTGACGGTTCGGCTTGACCCTACTATTTTGCCCTGGCTGCGGGCCATTGCCCGTTTTGCTCGCATTGAGCCGCTTGGCCCGCCCGAAGCCGATGGTTGGCAAAAAGCCTCCATGCAGTTTGATGTAATGGAAGAAGCCTGTGTTTACCTCTTGGGTTGCGGCCCGCAGATCGAGGTGCTGGAACCGCCGGAACTGCGCGAAATGGTCATTCGCCAGGCTCAGGCTGTCGTGGCTTTTTACACACCATAAGGTGGAGATAGCCAAAAATCAACTGAGCCAGACTCCACGATTCAATCGTAAATCGTAAATCTAAAATCCTTTATGTTCCAGCGCATAAAGCGCAGATCTTCGATGTACTCCGCCCCCAGCCGTTCATAAAACTCGGCGGCTGATTTGTTGGGTTTATAGACAGCCCAAACCAGCTCGCTGGCTCCGGCCTCACGGCCGATTTCGGCGGCTTTGAACATTAAGGCTTTGCCAATGCCCTGGCCACGCCGGTTCTCGCGCACCATCAGGTCAATTACGTCCAGCAGGCGCATGGCCCGGTCGGTATCATAGCCAAAATGGTAGAGCAAATGCCCCACCACCTCCCCATCCACTTCAGCAACGAGGCCGGAAAAAGCCGGGTTTGGCCCAAAGCCGTCGCGCACATAGGTTTCAGCGGTAAATCGAAAATCGGTGGTATCGCCCAGGGCGCGTAAATAGTCGGCAGATTCGGCCATCAATTGGCCGACAGCTTCCGCGTCGGTGGGAGTGGCGGGGCGAATCATCATGCCGCTTCTACCCGCTCTATACACTCAATACCCAACTCTTTCAACTCGGCCAGAATCGGCTCGTACCAATCCGGCGTGACCGGCGTCTGGATGCCGGTGGCTTTGATTTGCCCGCTGAGGATCAAATCCACGCCGATGGCCGCCGGCAGGCTGACGGTGCGGGCCATGGCCGTGTCACCGTTTGGCTCACCGAAAGCAATCAGGGTGGAAGAAATCTTTTCTTTTTTGCCGTCGGGGTAGCTGGCGTTGAAGTGATGGACCAGGATAATCAAATCTCGCTCGCCCTCGGCGTACTGCATCCGCTCCAGCATCACTTTGGTCATCAAATCCAGCGGCGAGATTTTGCCCCCCGGCGCGTCAATAGGTTTTTCATCAAATAACCCCAGCCAATCGAGATTTTTGATAACCGGGCTGTCCCGTTCAACCTTGAGACTCGTCGCTACGTCAGTTTTGATATCCCCAGTTTGGGTCACTTCGCCCGGCAGCAGGTCACGCACAAATTGAGCATAAGTTTTGCCCGCTGCCTCTCTGGGCTGGTCATCCAGAAAGCCAAGCGCGGCGATTTTATACAGCACCTCGCACCAACCCTGATTACGCAGTGTGCCCCGGTACATCGTGGCCGCATCCCCAATGCCGTAGACTTCGAGGTAGGGCATCGAGTCCCGGTTGGGATAGGCTTCAAACTGGCCCAACCCCTCCACGTCGAGCGGCCAGTAGTGGGTGAAAAGTTCCTGGCCGGGCACGTTGACCTTCTGCCCGTTGAGCAGGTAATGGGCCGCATTGCGCGCTGCCAGCAGCACCCCACGCGGACTCCAGGAGAATTTGTAGCCAAAGGGGTTGTTGTTGGCTTCCGGCGCGGGCAGGCCGCCGCAGTAAGACATGAAGCCGTCTACATGTCCGCCCGCATGTTGCACTTTGTGGATAATTTGCATGGCCGACATGTGGTCAATGCCAGGGTCTACACCCACCTCGTTGAGGATAACAATCCCGGCTTCTCTGGTCGCCGCATCCAACTCGCGCATGGCCGGGCTGACGTAAGAGGTCGTGACCATGGGCTTGCGGTTGGCAATGCAGGCTTTGGCCACTGCCGGGTGGTGAAGATAGGGCAGCATGCTTACCGCTAGGTCATGCTGGCTGACCAGTTCATTCAGCCGGGCCTGGCCGGCATCGCTCTCAATGTCGTAGGCGATGGCTTCGCCGTTGGGGTGGCCGCCAATCAAATCCTGGGCTTTGGAGACGGTGCGGCTGGCGACGGTGACATGATACCCTTTATCAAGCAAATAGCGCACCATCGGGCCGGTCACCAGCCCCGCGCCGAGAATAAGGACTCGTTTCATCGTTGAACACTCCTGTCTAAAGAAATGACCGGAGACCGAGGACCGAAGACCGGCAATAGTTACCCCGGTCGCCCGTCTCCGGTCCCCGGTCAGACTAAATGAATTTTTCTAAATACCGATAATTCGGCGTCAACTCACCGTGATAGACAATGGTGGCTCGCTTGAGTTCCGGGGGCAAAGTACACTGTTCAAAATCCACCGTAAAATCGCAGGCGGCCAGGGCGGGAATGAAGGGTAATAAGGCTTCGCTGAAGCTGGTAGAGGCTTCGACCGGCAGCTCGCAGGGCAGGTTGTCTACGGCCATAATCACCGGCCCCTGCCCGGCGACGCCGTCCAGCGCCGTATCAGTGGCCGGGTCCCAGACAAAGGTAGGCGCGTCCGGTTCGGTGGCTTTGACCGTCACCTCAATACCGCCCTCGATGTCGCAGCTAATGTCGCCAATGACGCGCAGTTTGGGCGGCGCGTCGCCGCCGTAAAGCTGGCGGGCGATGGCTTTGGTCAGCAGGCGGGGATAGCGGGCGTCCCAATAGATGCAGTTGACCAGTACCGTCAGGTGGGGCAAATACTGCTCAAACCTGGAGCGATATCGTTCCGGGTGTTGAAAAAATTCCGGCAAATCGAACGGTTGGCCCTCGACCAGCGGCTCGACCGTGTCTTCTTCTTTGAAAACAACTTTGTAAATAATATTGCGGTCCAGGTCTTCTTGTTCAGCTAAAGTTAACAACTCGCCAGGGCTAATCTGGCGAGTGGGCAGCAGGTCGAGAATAGCCTGCGCGCCCCGCGAGACGTTGCCGTACCCGGCCAGCCCAATCACCAATGGCGTCAGTTCCAGCGGCCAACCCTCTTCGATGAGGCGCTGGCCGATAAGCCGTAGGTCGCTCTGGGCGGCAAACAGGTCAGCATACGTGTAGGTAGGCCGAATATCGGCCAGGGGAGTGGCCCAACCCTCCCAGGCCAAACGCTGCCCCAAGGCGCGCAGGGTGTCAATCATCCCGGCTAACCCCGCGTGCTGGCCAAAGAAAATCAACCGGCGGTTCTGCTCGTCCACTACCCGCTCGTAGTCAATTAACTGGCAATCCAATTCCAACAGGCGGCGCAGCAAGGGCATGTTATGCGGCTGGCCTTTGATGGTGTGCGAGAAAAAGAGGTAAGTTTTACCCCGCTCAAGCAACTCAACCGGAATTTCCTTAATTGCCAGGATTATCTGGGCCGCCGAAAGATCTTCTTGCACCGTAGCCCCGGCGGCGGCATAGCCAGCGTCGGGAAAGGCGCGGATAGGAGAAGGCTGCACCAAAAACTCGATTTGCTGCTGCTGGATCAAGCGGGCCAGGTGGGTGGGCGTGAGCGGCGCACGCCGCTCCCATTGATTTTTATCTTCACAACGAAGGCCAATCAGATTATTCATAACGAGTCAGCTTATCATCAACCTTAATTTTTGGCAAACCTCATAGGAGATTGGAGATTATTTAATCTCTAATAACTAAGCTCCTGGCAGATGCAAAGTTATTTCTGGGCAATCACTAAAAGTGACTTAAGGGAAAATAAACAGGTGACTTGTGCGCGTCGGATTTAGTGACATTGGTAACTTTTACCTTGCCAGGATTTGTGGTATCTTGTAGGGTAGGTGTGTTATAATAAATTTAACTCAATGCAAACAGTATGCGCAAAAATATCCCGTCCCTTGATTTGACCGGGGAGCAACTTAATCAGCGCCTGGCCGAATTGGAAAGTTTGGTCAAAGGGTATGAACAGTATGAAGCCGAACTGGAACGCCGTTTGACCGATGAACAACAGCAGCGCCTTCAGGCTGAAATGCTCTACCAATCGGGCACAACCCTGACCAGCACCCTTGATCATAGTGAAATCCTCGACCGTATCCTCGATGAAGTCCGCCACCTCATCCCCCACGATGCCACCTCCGTTATGCTCATTGAAGCCGACGAAGCCCGCGTTTTTCGACGGCGCGGCTATGCCAACTTTGACAGCGATAACAATGCCCGGGTGGTCAGCCTTAAAATTGCCGATACCCCCACTCTGCGCCGCATCCAGGAAACCGGCCTGCCCCTGGTTATTCCCGCCGTAGAGCAGGATGCCACCTGGGTCGAAAAGCCGGATGCGGGCTGGATTAAATCTTACCTGGGCGCTCCCCTGTACATTCAAAACCGGCTGATTGGGTTCTTAAACCTGAACAGCGCTATGCCCTTTCACTTTAAACCGGACGATGTAGAGCGCCTGCAGGCTTTTGTTAGCCAGGCCGCCATCGCTCTTAAAAATGCCCGGCTGTACGATCAACTCCGTCAGGAAAGTATCGAGCGGGTCCGCGCTCTCAAACGTGAGCGCAATTTTATCTCGGCGGTGCTGGATACCGCCGGGGCGCTGGTGCTGGTGCTTAACCGGCATGGCCGGATTGTGCGTTTTAACCGGGCTTGCGAACAGACAACCGGCTATACCTTTGAAGAAGTCAGGGGCAAATTCTGGTGGGATATATTCTTGCCGCCCGAAGAGATAGAGCCGATCAAAGCCGAATTTGAGGCCCTCTGGTTAAACCAGCCGCCCAAACGATACGAGAATGAATGGGTCACCAAAGAGGGCCAGCGGCGGCTTATCTCCTGGTCTAATACTATTTTAACCGACGCTAAAGGCGCGATTGAATATATCCTCAATACCGGCATTGACTTAACCGAGCGCCGCCAGGCCGAAGACGCCCTGCAATCCAGCGAAGAGCGCTTCCGCGAAGTGGTTTCTTCCATCAGCGATCACGTCTATGTGACCCGCGTCACCGCAGACGGCTACCCAATCAACCTTTATCTCTCGCCCCACATCATCGGCCTGACCGGCTACCCCAGAGAAAAATTTTTGGACGATTGGCTGTTCTGGCCCACCCAGATTATTCACCCGGAAGACCGGGCTATGGCTGCGGTCCAGGCCGCCAAACTGATGATGGGCCAGAATAGCGAGGTGGAATACCGCCTGGTTCGAGCCGATGGCCGCACCATTTGGGTCCGCGATAGCGGCCGTAGCCAGCAAGATGGCTCTGCCAGAATTATCTACGGCGTGGTCAGCGACATCACCGAACGCAAACAGGCCGAAGAACAACTAAAAATTACCAACAAACAGTTACAAGAGCTGACCAACCGCTTGCAGGAAGAATTAACCCTGGCCCAGAAAATTCAGCAAAGCCTCCTGCCCATCGGCCACCCCAGTTGGTCCGGCCTGGACATGGTTTGTTACACCGTTCCGGCCCGCGAAGTGGGCGGTGACTTTTATGCCTATCACGCCTTTCAAAAGGATGAAGGCGGAACGCTTCGCGTGAAGGATGAAGCTTATCCTTCTGCCTTCATCCCTCAGCCTTCATCCTTTGCTATTGCTGTGGGGGATGTGTCGGGTAAGGGCATGCCGGCTGCCCTGTTGATGGCGGCCAGCCTTACCGCGCTGCAATCTATTATGGGGCACTCTTTTAGGCCCAGTAGTTTGTTGGCTGAACTTGACCTGGCTTTGATCCCTTACACCAAAACCACCCTCCAAAACTGCGCCCTCTGCTATGCCGAGATCACCCCGCCAGGGCCTAATCAACCCACTGGCAACTTGCGTGTTGCCAATGCCGGTTGTGTTACCCCTCTGATTGGCCGGGCCGATGGCCGGGTTGAATGGGTTGAAGTGGGCGGTCTGCCCCTGGGTGTGGGTTTGGGCGCCGACATGGGCTACACCGAAGCCACCTTTACCCTCAACCCCGGTGATGTCATCGTTTTCACCAGCGACGGCCTGATTGAAGCGACCAACGCCGCCGGGGAACTCTTTAGCTTCGACCGGCTGGAGCAGGCGGTTGCCAGCGGCCCTAAAACAAGGGCCGCCGCTATGCTGGCCCACCTGCTGGCCGAAGTCGCCCGCTTTACTGGCGATATTGAGCCGCATGACGACCTGACCATTGTGGTGGTCCAGGTATAAGGCAGTTCCAAGATTTAAATTAACCAAAACGTGTTGCGTCTTGCGTGTTCCGTCTGCTTTACCTCACGCAACACGCAACACGAATATTGAGTAATTATTTTCTTGGAGTTGCCTAACTATCCAAAATAGTCTCAGTGGATCCAAATTTGAGGAGCCAGCACGCCCACGTGCGGCGGTGTTCGGCACGTGGGCGTGCCTCACTCCTTCGAAAGTAAGTGTCAGGTGTCAAGTGTCACGTATCAGTTAACAATTTTCATTGTCGGTGGCGTGCCACAGGTTCGTGAATACTCCTCCCAAAGTAGCTTTAGATTGACTTGCCCGGCCTGAATAGGTATACTTTCCACACTTATTCGCCATTCGCTTATTCGCCATTCGTTCATTCGCCATTCCCCTACGGAGGCCCCATGACTTCAAAACTTCACCGAACTTCGGTTGGCAGCGGTACTCATTGGGAAGATTTGGCCGGCTATGCCCGCGCGGTACGAGTGGGCGACCGCATCCTGGTCTCCGGCACAACCGCCACCGGCCCTGAGGGCGTAGTTGGTGCGGGCGACGCGGCGGCCCAGACCCGCTTCATTTTAGACAAGATTGAAAAAGCCATCGTTCAACTGGGCGGCGCGTTGAGCGATGTCGTCCGCACCCGCGTTTATGTGCGCCACGCCGCCGATTGGGAGTCGGTGGCTCTGGTCCACGGCGAGCGTTTTGGGGCTATTCGCCCGGCCAATACCCTCATCCAGGCCCAGTTGATTGGCGATGAGTACCTGGTGGAAATCGAGGCCGAAGCCATCGTCGGGTCAACGCATGCGCTTTAGCCTGCGCCTCAACAACGATTTATTGCTCTCTGAATATGTCACCCTGGCCCAGGTAGCCGAACTGCACGGTTTTGACCAGTTCTGGGTCAGCAACGATTTGTTCTTGCGCAGCGCCCCGGTTATCCTGTCGAGTGTGGCTGCCGCAACTCAAACCATCGAAATCGGCACTTGTATCCTCAACCCCTACACTCTCCACCCCAGCGAAATAGCCATGCTGGCCGCTACATTAGATGAGCTGTCCGGCTGCCGCTTCAATCTGGGGTTGGCCGCAGGAGCCGCCGACTTTTTGAAGTGGATTGATCTGGCCCACCGCCAACCCCTGGCTGCTATGCGTGAAACCATCATCGCCATCCGGGCGCTGCTGGCCGGAGAGCGGGCCGAAATAAAGGGCCAATTTCTGCGCTGGAGCGGCGAAGCCTATCTACGTTTTGCCGCTCCCCGTGTTACCCCCATTTACCTGGGGGCGATGGGGCCGGGCATGCTCCACCTGGCCGGCGAGCTGGCCGACGGGGTTTTGCCGCTGCTCTTTCCGCCGGAGCACTACTTTGGGGTTAAACCCTATCTGGATGAAGGCCGGCAGGCCCGCAGCCCTGCTCTGCCCCCGCTCGATATCCCCGCCTGTATCTGGGTCTCGCTGGCCGAAGACCGGGCCGCGGCCCGGCACGCCCTGGCCGAAAAGGTGGCCTATTACGGCCACACTCTCAGCCCCTTGATTTTGCAACGGCTGGAGTTAACCCGTGAGGATTTCGCCCCCCTTGAACGGGCGGTCATGGTCGAAGCTGATCTGGAGCAGGCCATCGGCCTGGTGGATGACCGGATGTTGCAGATCGGGGTGGTGGGCAATCCACAAGATTTAATTGCCCGTTTGCAGCCGCTGGTCGAGGCCGGGGTGGACCATCTCAGCTTTGGTCCACCCCTGGGACCAGATCGCCTGGCCGCCGTCCACCTGCTGGGCGAGCAGGTTTTGCCTCATTTTCGCTAATAACGTTTTAACGTTTAACGTTCAACGTTTTCCCAGGCAATCGGACTCACCTCATCGTGGCGTAGTGTCCGCTGGCTCACCCGGTCAATCCGCATGATCAGACGGCAGGCCGGGTCGGGGCAGACCACGCGGGCGTCCGTTTCCATCCAATCGGCGGGGTGATTGCGGCGCTGTTTGGCCGGCAGCAGCGGGATAGCCGCCTGTAGCGCATACAGGCAAAAGTCCTGTCCCTCCGGCAGCGAGAGCTTGCCGCCGCGCAAATAAAAACAATCTCCTGCGCTCATATTGCAGGTGCAATGTCCTTCGATCTTCTCCACTACGACCGCCAGGTCGTACAGTTCAAATTCGTCGTCGTGTAAGGGGGCTTGGCTCATGTTCACTCCGTTCAGCTTAACGGTGCAGTTTGGGCGCGGCGATAAAAGACAAGCCTCGTTCGGTCAAGGCCCAGGCAGTATTATTGACGGCGTCAAATTTGTCTAAAAAATTCGTGGTCAACGCCTCCCAGTCGCCGCTGGCGCTGATCTCTGCCTTGCTCCGAAAGTAATCAAAGATATCGGAGGGGTGCGACCGTTTGAGTTCAATTTCCGGGTCGCCGCCTTCATGCTTGGCCGAAATGTTGGCGATGTGGCCGGCCAGTTCCAGCAGGTCGCCCCGGCGCTGGTAGGGCTGGCGGACAATGCTCTTCCAAGTTTCGGTGATGTGGTGTTCAAAACGCACTACCTCCTCAAAACCAAGTTCGCGGCGAAATTGGGCCGTCAGTTCGATGGTCTGGTTATTGACCGAGTTGCTCCAGTTAAAGCCAATCAACGGGGAGGTCCCGTCGTCGCGGGCAAAGAGTTTGGCCCCGATGAGGGTCCACAGGGCGGCATAGGGGTTATCATTACCCATAAAGACCGAAATCTTAAATTCTATATCTACGCCGAGGCGGTGCAGCAAATAGCCCAGCAAAACTGTGCCCGGATTGATGTTGAGCACCTGCCGGACCCCGTACTGGGTGTAATAGTACAGAAATTCGTCCAGCCATTTTAGGGCATAGTCATTGGGCTGGCCGATCCCGCCAAAGTAGCCGGTGATGGTTTCCGGGCCACCCAGATGGATATTAGCCCCATCGGTACCTTTGGTGTCCAGGGTGTCAACGTAACTGGCCCCAATGATTTCCATAGCCGCCGCCATGGCCGGCAGGTCGCCATCGGCTTCCTGCTCTTTCATTTTGCGGACTTTGATAAAACGAGCCGGCATCAACTCGCGGCGCTCAAGCGCGCGTTTGGCCGCCTCGATGACCCAGGGGAAATATTGGCAGGCGCTAATTTCCAGGGTTACGGCAAAATCATCCTTAAAGGTCATGGCTTCGGCTTGCTGGCCCAGCACCCGGCGGCGGTAGTCGGCAATGCTGATGAAGGCGCCCTCGTCTCGCCGGGCGGCCAGCCACTCCAACTCGGCCAGGTACTCTGGCCGGGTTTCTTTGACTCGTTTGAGCAGGGCCGGGAGTTGCCGAGCGGCGGCGGCTTTGGCGTTAATCTCCTCCGGCTGGCCGTATTTTTCAACTACGGCCAACAAATCATTAATGACCCGCATCTCCGGGTTGAGCAAGAAGGCGTTTATGGCCTCCAGCCGGTCGGCGGGAATTTTTAATCTCTCGCGGATATCAGGATTCATGGCTGGCCTCCTTTTTCGAGCAGGGCGGACAGTTCGGCGTACTCTTCATCCTTCATGGTAAAATAGTTCTCCGGGGCGGGGAAGGTTTTGCCCCCCACCTCCTGGACATACTGTTTCAGACCGTTGAGGATGACCTCGCCGGCGTTGCCAAAAACCTTGGCCATCTTGGGTTTGAATTTGGGGTAGAGACCGAACATATCGTGATAAATCAACAATTGGCCGTGAGCATGCGGGCCGGAACCCAGGCTGATGATAAAGCAGGTCTTGGCCCGCGCGGTGATGAGCTGGCAAACCCGGTCCGGCACCATTTCCAGGAGGATGGCAAAAACGCCGGCTTCCTCCAGGGCCTTGGCGTCATCAATAATCTTTTTAGCTTGCAGGGCGCTCCTGCCCTGGACGTGAAAACCACCCAGCGCGCTGGCGCTTTGCGGGGTCAGCCCCAGATGCCCCATGGCCGGGATGCCGGATTTAACGATGCCGGCCACGCGCTCGGCCATTTCAACCCCGCCTTCCAATTTGATGGCGTCGCAGCCGGCCTCGGCCATAAAGCGGCCGGCATTGCTAATGGCTTTTTCAACGCTGGGCTGGTAGCTCATGTAGGGCATATCCCCAATCAACCAGGCATTGGGCGAACCACGCCGCACCGCCTGGGCATGCCGGATCATATCCTCCATTGTCACCGGCAGGGTGCTGTCGTAGCCCAGCATGGTCATCCCTAAACTATCGCCCACCAAAATCATCTCCACCCCGGCCTGTTCTTGAAAATAGGCCGTCGGGTAGTCGTAACAGGTCAGCATCGTGATGGGGTCACCGCCAGCTACTTTATCGAAAAGATAGGGTAAAGTAACCTTTTTGCGTTCAGACATATGTGCCTCCATAGTCAATATTAAGACATTTCCAAGAAAACAACTCGTCACATCTTCGTCTTGCGTGTTGCGTCTTCCGTTTTTTACACGAGAGGCAAGACGCAACACGTTTGATTTATTTAAATCTTGAAACTACCCAGGTATCAGTTGCTTTGCGCTTGCAGCAGGCGATAGAGCGTGCGCCGGGCCAGAATATCGCTGCTGACGACGCCGATGACGCCTTGTTCGGTCACTACCGGCATGGCTGAGATTTCGTGATGCTCCAGTTTACGCACCACGTCCAAAATGCTGTCGGTTGGCCGGGCGGTGATGACCTCGCGGGTCATAATTTCGCCGATGGGGCTATCCGCGGCGCAGGCGGTGGCCGAGGCCTCGGTCACGTTCCAATCGGTGATAACGCCGGTCAGCTCGCCCTGGGCCGAAACCACAGCCAGAATATCGCCCGGTTCGGAGATGAGCAGCTTGGCCGCCTCTCGCACGGTCTCGCTTTCCAGAATGGTGGCGATGGGTTCCATAATGTCGGCTACGGTGCGATCTCGCTCGCTGGAAGCGATGCGGTTGATGCTGATTTTCTCGGCGGCTTCACAGGGGAGCAGGTCCGGGTCGGCGATGAGGTAATCAATCAATTCCACCATATTGCGCCGGATAACTTCATTTCGTTGGGCTTCACCGGCCAGCCGCCGCCGTTCGGCCAGCGCGGCAAATTCGGGCTGATGCTCGGCCAGCCAGCGTTCAACGGCGGCCCGGTCGCCCAACATGGCCGGGGGAATTTTGAGATGTTCGGGTGTTTTGATCAGGTGTTCCTGGGCGGCAAAGATGACCCCACCGGAATTGACCAGAAAATCGGTGGCAATGAGCACCCCTTTTTGCCAGTAAACCGTGCGTTCCATCCGGGCGCGGGCGGCCTTGCGAGCCGGGTCGGGTGAGTAAGTGTTGGCCCCTTCCACAATCATAGACCAGGCCCCCATGCGGTCAACGGTTATCGTCGGGTTCGAGGCAGGGTCAACATCCAGATAATTGGCAATCGGGGCAGCCGGGACAAAACAAAAGGCCGATTCGCGCAGCAAATCGTTGCCGGCCGTAGAAAATTTGAGGCGAGACGCCAGCGTTCGGTTATTGAGCAGCCGTTCCAGAAAGAAGGGGCGAACGGCCAGGCCCTGCTCGCGCTGAATTTGGAGCAGTTCAGGGATGGGCAAGCCGGCTTCATCGTAAAGATAGCCGCTTTCATCACTAAGCCCGACCACCTGCGCCGCGTTTGCCGGGTCGCCTGTGGTCAACAGCCGAGCCACGTGTGTGCCCACGGCCCCAAAACCCTGAATGAGCACCGTCAATTCGGCTCGAGACGGTATTTTTAGGTTAGCAAATTGGGGTAAAACGCGCAAACGGTCGAGTTCTTGCAGCAGGGTATCAACGGCCACCACTACCCCACCGGCCGCTGCACCCAGTTGATCAATGCGATTGCCGCCCATATCGGCCGGTTTGGACAAAGCGTGGTCCAGGCCGTTGGCAATGGCGATGGTTTTCATATCGGCGTCGTTCGTGCCGACATCCGGGCCGGGCAGATAGATGTGGCGATAGCGGTAAATCAGCCGGGCAAAACGGTGGATGACCTCGGTGTGCTCTGCCAGCGACAGATCACGGGAGGCCACAATACCGCTCTTGCCGCCGCCATAGGGCAGTTTGGCGGCTGCATTTTTAAGGGTCATGCCGCGGGCCAGGTTGTGAATGGCGGCCGGGGTAACATCGGGCAGCATGCGAATGCCGCCCATGGCCGGGCGGCCCATGGCCAGGTTATCAACAACCAGATAGCCGCCTACTTCCAGGGGACTTTCCTCATCCCAGATACAGACGAACAGATGAGGTCCCAGCCGGTCAACTTCGATGCCCAGGTGTTTGAGCCGGTCTACATCCAGCGGGCCAAATTCCATGAAGGCAATAGGGCCATCCCGGCGCAAACGGTTGCGCCAGGTGCGCTCAGACAAGACATCGCGCAAAAATTCGTTCATTCGTTTGGGGATCATCGTCGTTCCTCCAAAAAATGGTGGTCAGTAATCAGTGATCAGTGATCAGTGGTCAGTTAAAGACTGCTGACTGATGACTGGTCACTGCTTACTGATGACTGGTCACTGCTTCACTCAATCCGTTCAAAGCGGGCCTGGAAAAAGCGTAAATATTTTGGTTCATACACCATGCGCAAGCCGCGCGTCTGCTCGCGGGCATCGTAGACGGCCTTGACCGCTTCGGCGGTGACATCCATGTGGGCCTGGGTGTAGACCCGGCGGGGGATGGTCAGGCGGACCAGTTCCAGGGCCGGGTAGCGGTGGTCGCCGGTTGCCGGATCGCGCCCGGCGCTGACCACGCCCCGCTCCATGGCTCGAATGCCGGAGTCCAGGTAAAGTTCGGCGGCCAGGGTTTGGGCCGGAAATTGCTGCTGTGGAATATGAGGATAGAAGCGTTTGGCGTCCACAAAAATGGCATGCCCGCCCATCGGCTGGACAATGGGGATACCCCAATCGGTGAGCAGCTCGCCCAGGTAGCGCACCTGGCCAATCCGCGAGCGAATATGGTCATCCTGAACCGCCTCTTCGATGCCAATGGCTACAGCTTCCATGTCGCGCCCGGCCATGCCGCCATAGGTGTGCAGCCCCTCATACACGACCACCAGATTGCTCGCAGTTTCAAAGACATCCTCGTGGTTGACGGCCAGCCAGCCGCCGATGTTGACCAGGTGATCCTTTTTGGCGCTCATCCAGGCCCCGTCGGTATAACTGCAAAACTCTTTCAGGATGGCGGCTACCGGCTTGTCAGCATAGCCCGCTTCGCGTTCCTGGATGAAAAAGGCATTCTCGACCATACGGGTGGCGTCGAGATAGAGCCGCAGGCCGTAATGATTGCACAGTTCTCGCAGCAGCCGCACATTGGCCATGCTCACCGGCTGCCCCCCGGCCATATTGACCGTTCCGGCCAGGCTGACATAAGGAATTTTGTCCGCCCCGACCCGTTTGATCAGCGCTTCCAGTTTGTTCAAATCCACATTGCCTTTGAAGGGATGCAGGTTGGCCGGGTCGTGGGCTTCGTCAATAATCACATCCACAAACGTGCCGCCGGCCAGTTCTTGATGCAGCCGAGTGGTGGTGAAATACATATTGCCGGGAATAGTGTCGCCGGGTTTGATCAGCGCCTTACTGATCAAGTGCTCGGCCCCGCGCCCCTGGTGGGTGGGGACCAGATAGCGATAGCCGTAATACTTTTGCACCGTCTCTTCCAGGTGATAAAAGTTGCGGCTGCCGGCATAGGCTTCGTCGCCCAGCATCATCCCGGCCCACTGGCGGTCGCTCATGGCGCTGGTGCCGCTGTCGGTCAGCAGATCAATGTAAACATCTTCGGAGCGGAGCAGAAAGGTATTGTAACCTGCTTCGGTCATGGCCCGCTGCCGTTCAGCCCGGCTGATCATCCGCAGCGGCTCGACCATTTTGATTTTCCACGGTTCGGCCCAGGAACGGCGGCCAAATTGTTGGCCCATTGTTTGTGGAATTGCGTGAGTCATCATTGCCTCCCAATAAAGTTTTGTATCTATTCATTGCTTGCCTGTACTTTTTTAGGCTGAGGCTGAGTCTAAGGCTAAGTAGGACGAATAGGTATAATCTTCGTTCTTAGCCTCAGCCTTAGCCTCACAGGAAAGCGTTGGTTTGGCTGATCAGTATTTACAATAACTATTACCCCAGAGGCAGGGCGGTGGTCTGTTTGACTTCAGACAGTACCAGGCTGGTGTGGATACGGGCGATGCCGGGGATCGGGGTCAATCGCTTGACCACAAAACGCTCTAACTCCGCCCGGTTGCGGACAACTATCTTTAACAGATAATCATATTCGCCGGTGACGTGATGACACTCCAGCACTTCCGGCATCTGCTGCATAAGCTGGCGAAAATTTTCCACTTGCTCTGACTGGTGCAACTGTAGACTGACCTCGATAAAGCAGAGCATATCGTAGCCAAATTTTTCCCGGTCAAGCAGGGCCACGTATTGGCGAATGTAGCCTCGCTGTTCCAGGCGCTTGAGGCGGGCATGGATGGCGGGTGGCGATAGGTTGATCTGATTGGCCAACTCCACATTGCTGATCCGGCCTGCCGTTTGCAGGAGTTGCAAGATCGCTTTATCTAAATCATCCAAAGTGTTATTTGATGAATATTGTATCATAGATCACCTGTTAATTCAATAGATATTCTGTATTATATCAGAAATAAAGAATAATTAAAATAATAACCATTTTTCTTATTAATATTATTCCAAACAAGGTAAAAATCGCGGTCAATGACCTGAATAAAATAATGGGTATTACCCCGGCGAGTCTGGGTCTGATTTTTTTGGAGTGGAGGCAATGGGGTCGCTGGCGAGACTCATCCGGCTTTGAAATCCTCTCGCCATGCTTGAAACTCCCCCCAAGAAGTTTTATAATCCGAAGAAAGCGAGGGTTCTAGCCGATGGAGTCATTCAATCGTTGGCGCGACAAGCTAAAAGAAATCGCCGGGCAGGCCGATGACTGGGTGCTGCACTGGCGGCGGGGGGCGGCCCGCGACCCGATCATCATCAGCCCGTACCTGGGCTACGGCAGCCCCACCCGACTGTATCTGAGTGGGCGGGTGCTGGAAGATGAAGGCTTTATCCCCCTAGACGAAGTAGACTCGCCCCTGGAAAATCTGCTCAATATGTTCAAACGCTTTGAAAGCGACGAGGTGGGCGGCGCGCGGCTGCTGGCCCGCTTTCAGGGCGTCGAGCAGGAGGAGGTCACCGACCGGGAGGGGTACTTTCACTTGGAGCTTGAGCCGCCGCAGCCGTTGGCGGATGGTGAGTGGTACCAGGTGGCGCTGGAACTGCCCGATTACCTGGACCAGAGCGGCCAACCGGTTAAGGCGACCGGGCAGGTGCTGGTCCCGCCGGCGAGCGCCCGCTTTGGGGTGATCAGCGATATTGACGATACCATTGTCTGGTCCAACGCGGTTAACAAGTTGCAAATGCTGTTGATTGTCTTGCTGCGCAACGAGCGCACCCGCGTGCCCTTTAAGGGCGTAGCCGGTTTTTACCAGGCTTTGCGCCAGGGCGCGGGCGGCAGCGAGCGCAACCCCATTTTTTATGTTTCCAGCAGCCCCTGGAATTTGTATAATTTACTGTTGGAGTTTATGACCCTCCACCAGATTCCGGTCGGGCCAATTCTGCTGCGTGATTACGGCGGCCGCTCACTTTTCTCGGCGGGCGACCATTATGCCCACAAACTGAGCAAAATTGAACCGCTGCTCCAACTCTACCCCGATTTACCTTTTATCCTGATTGGCGACAGCGGCCAGCAGGACCCCGAGATTTACCGCGAGATTGTCAAAAAGTATCCCCGCCGCATCCGGGTGATTTATATCCGCAGCGTCAACCCCGACCCGGCCCGGATTGCCGCCATTGATGCCCTGATCGCTGAGGTGCAAAAGCTCGACTGCCAACTGGTCCTGGTCCCCGACAGTGAGTTTGCCGCCGCCCACGCCGCCGCCGAGGGCTTGATTGCGCCGGAGTCGCTGGCCCTGGTCCGCGCCCACAAAACGGACGACCAGCAGGCCCCGGCGGTTGATGGGGGTGGGGTGAGTGACATTAGCCTCGGCCGTTGATAATTTTAATAGTAGTTGGCTCGATGGGGAGATCAAAAATTAATTCGCCGGCCGCCACAGCAGCGGTTGAGAAACCAAGCTGGAGTTGATACAGGCCGGGGGCAAATTTGGCCGGGATAGAGATTTCACTTTGCTCAATCACCAGTTGCCCCAGGGTCAAGTTATGGTCGCTTTTGTTGGGTAACAAAACCTGGATGGCAGTTTGGCCGGTGGAGTCGAGCAGACGGACAAAAAATGTGTCCTCCGGCGCTTTGCCCAGGTAAATCCAGTAAAGCTCAAAAGGGTAGGTTTGGCCTGTTTCCAGGACAGAGGGTTTGGCCGGATCGAGGCTGGGCCAGTTCCAGCCCAACAAGCCGGCAATGCGATTGAATTTGTAATTGCCCGGTTTAACCAATCCGGCCAGTTGGGGTTGGGGCGGGATGCCGGGCCAGGGAGCAGCCGAGGGTAGCGGCTCAAAGGCAGTCAGCCGGACACTGTTGCCAAAGACATAGGTGTTTTTGGGGCGGGCGTGGGCGCGCAGCCATATTTCGGTAGTGTAGGCAAGTTGCCCGTTGTCAAGCGGGTCAGTGACCAACCAGATGCGACCTGCTCTGGTCTGTGCCTGGATCAAGTGGGGTATAACTTCTAAAACCTGGGTTTGCTTCGGATTGGCGACCATAAATCGCTGCGCTAATGATTTGTCGGTATTGAACAGGTAAAAGTCATAGCGGCTGTCGGTGAAAATAACGGCGTCTTGCTTCGTCGTCAGCCCGGGCAGGTCGGCCATCAGGGCGCTGTAGGCCGGCCAGTATTCGTCGGTTTCCTCAGGTTCTTCAATAGCATGAGGGTCATGGTAGCTGCGTATCAGCATGACGGCGACACAGCCAAGCGCCACCAGCCAGGCGCTCCCCAGAACAGGTTTCTGGAAAGCGAGTAATTTTGTGGCTTGACCCCCATAAGTTAAGCCTATCCCCACCAAAGCCAAAGTTACAATGAGCAAGGCCGCCAGAAGGGTCAACTCATCAAAGTGACTGATCTCGCCCCACTGCCAGCGCCAGATGACCGGAATGTTGCCCACCTCAAAGCGCAGCCAATGGCCCCAAATCGGCCACTGGTCGGGCCTGGCCCCACTGAGTTCACCCCACAGCGAGGGGCTGGGCGGGGGAGTCCAGTAATTTTTGGCGTCAAGATAGACGTAATCGCGGGCCGAAATCGCCACGAGTTGAAGCCATAGACTCAGCCCACTAAAAAAGATAAGGCTCATTTGCCGGCCCCACTGGCCCGGTTGAAGCGCCCGCGCGATGAAAGGTAACAGGAGCAGTAAGAGCAGACTGTGCAGCGGCATCAGGAATCGCGGCCCCCAACTTTCGCCGCCGCCCCAATCGTGCCAGGCCCCAAAGAGAAGCATCTGGCTCAAGAGCAAGGCCAGGATAAATACTACTTCATGCCGCTGCCGTCGCCAGGCTGATTTAAGGCTAAAAGGGATTAAAATAAGTAAGGGCGTGTATAAGAAGATGCTTTTATAAGGGCTGATGAGAAAACCGCTAAAGCCAAGCCAGAGGGGGGTGGTAAAGAGCCTTTCGTACCCCGTTTCGACCAGGCTGTTGAAGCGGATCAGGTTATAGCCGCCGATGATAAGCAGGCAGGTGGCCCAACCGGCCCCGGCAACAGCCAGAGCCGGCCCGTGTTTTTTGAGGGATTTCAAATCAAACAGGCGGCCCGCCGGAGCGGTTATGTACCAGAAGAAAAAGGGCACAACCACAAGATTGGTCACTTTATGTAGCACGGCCAGGCTTAACGTCAAGCCCAGCAGCGCCGCATCGCGCCGGCGCCCTTCCTGGCGATAGGCTAAGGCGTAGTAAAACGCTGCGGTAAAACTCCAGAGGATGAGGGGATCGGCGACCAAATCACGGGTGCGCGGCCAGGCCATTGTGGCTAAACCGGCCAGCAGGGTTAGAACGATACCTGTTTTGGGCGCGTAACCCAGTCGCCGGGCGCTTAAATAAACGTAAGGGGCGGTTAAGGCAGTGGCTAAAGGCATCAACACCAGCGTGGTTTGGATCAAGCCTAATTGAGGCATAACCAAAGCCAGGGCGACAAACGGGAGCATCAGTAAGGTGGGGCCAAGGGGGTACTTGGTAAAAGGTTGGTTATTGATCCCCAAAAAAACATTTTCCCAATTTTCCAATTGGCGTGTGTCAAAGCGACCATGTTTGACTATATTTTCGGCCACGGCGAGCATAGAAAGACCATCTGTGCTGTGCAGAGTCCCATCGAAGGTGAGCATATAAATGCCAAACAAAAGCAGGGCTAAAAACGCAGCCAGGGTAAAGTCGCTTGTGCGCATCAACTTTGGTAAATTATTGAGGGATGTCGTCTCATTATACTAAGCGCACGCTAAAATTCCCGTACGAGGGCATCCCTATGCCGTCCGCTGACGCATGGGGATGCGTCAGCTACGGAAATTTTGAAATGCGTTGGGTATAGACCAGGGCCTATCCTACTACACCTGACCCGATCTGGCAATCCCCCCGCCAACCAAACCCAAAATTCTTGAACTTGCCCCTATCAGCGCCACAGATATAATGCAAGTCGAATAAAAGATTGAAAGCGCTTCATAATTTATGAACGTTTCAGACAGAGTCCGTAAGGTAGGGCTGTGGTTCACTTTTAATATCGCGGCAGTGCTGCTGCTCCTGGCCTTGTGTGAAGGAATAGCCAGTTTTATCCTTTTCTTTAAAGAGGTTACGGCCAACCAAGCCCTGGCCGAAAGACGGCACACCCAGTATGATGAACTACTGGGCTGGGTAAATACCCCCAACCTCTACCTGGCCGATATGTATGGTCCCGGCGTTTATTTACAGACCAACAGTCAGGGTTTCCGCAATAAGCAGGATTTTAACCCGGAGCCGCCTGATAACAAGCTGAGGATCATCTGCTCAGGCGACTCTTTTACCTTTGGCTATGGGGTTGACAACGACCACACCTGGTGCCAACTGCTGGCCGCCAGAGACGAGCGCCTGGAAACGGTTAATATGGGACAGGGCGGCTATGGGGTTGACCAGGCTTACCTCTGGTACAAGCGAGATGGTCAGAAATTGGAACACGATATCCACCTGTTTGCTTTTATCACCACCGATTTCAAGCGTATGCAGCGCGACGAATTTAATGGATATGCCAAACCGCTTTTAAAGGTACAAAACGATACTTTGCTGGTGACCAATGTGCCGGTCCCCTGGCGATCCTTCTACCTGCCCTGGCTCACCCAAAATCGGGAAGCGATTGACGATCTAAAATCAACCCAACTTTTACGCTCATTCTTCCTGCCAGAACCGGGGACCGCCTCGGCTGACCAGCCGGCCGCCGGGGAAAGTTCGCCGGAAGTGGTTGCTGCCAAAATATTGGCAGACCTGATAAAGCTCAACCAGGCTAAAAATAGCACCCTGGTGCTGGTTTATCTGCCCGGCCAGGATTTTACAGATGATGATTTAGATCACTGGCGGCAAGTGATTCACACAGCGGCAGAACGGCAAAGTGTGCCGTTGCTTGATCTGGTTGACACTTTTAAAGGTTTGCCCGCCGGAGAATTGGACTCTCTCTTTATCCAAAAGGGAGAGATTGATTACCAGGGCGCAGCCGGGCATTATACCGTCAAAGGCAATCAATATGTGGCCGATGTTTTGTATGAACAACTAATGGCCTTGCCCGAAATAGCCGCCAAGCAGTAAGAGCCGAAAAAGGGTAGGTTGGCATCCCTATGCCAGCCGGTGACGCATGGGGATGCGTCACCTACGGGGTTATTCGGATAGGCTCTAAATGTTTATAAAATCAGCGGGTTTAAGTAAAAAATTTGTCATCTCAACCGACCAACCCCACAATTCAACGGGTCAATCCTTTCTGGCCGGGTTTGCTCATCCTTATCCTGGTAGCGGTAATTCTTCGGGCTTATCTTCTAACCAGCTTTCCTCTTTCGCCGGATGAAGGGATTCACCTCATGTGGCTGCGCTTGCTTTCAGCCGGGTACCAGCCCTATACCGAGGTTTACATTACTTACCCGCCCCTTTACCCTCTGGCGATCAATACTGTCTGGCAGCTCTGGCCTTCCGAAGCGGCGCAACGCTGGTTTAGTGTGCTTTATACTTTGTTTGGCACGGTTGGGATTGCGCTGCTGGCGCGGAGATTGGCCGGAGACCTGGCCGGTCTCGCCGCTGCCTTCCTGACTCTGTCCTCGCCGGTGTTGGTAGAACCGTCGCGGGCCATCCTGGCCGAGTTTCCCTCGGTCGCCTGGTCGGTGTGGGCCATTTGGCTGGCCTGGCTGGCCGCTGATGAGGTTGACAACTCCACCCCCCGGCGACGAATTTTGCTGATCCTGTCCGGCCTGTGCCTGTCCGCCAGCCTGCTGACCAAACTTTTATCCCCCTTCGTCGCCCTCCTGATCCCTTTAATTTTACTGGCCCGGTGGCATTATTATAATGATAACACCTCTCGCCTCCTCGCCTCCTTGCCTCACGCCTCACGCTTCCCATCCCTCCTCACCGACCTGTTCATTTGGGGCCTCGCCCTGCTGCTGCCGGCTTTCGTTCTGATTTCTGCCTTTAATGTCGAGTCGCTGGCGCAGCAAGTGGTGGCTCAACGCCTGGGGGCCAGGGCGGCCGCCACCGAAGCTGAAGCTTTCTGGCCGCCGCGTTATGAGCGCAGCATGATGTTTGTTCAGGAGGATACGGTGCTGGTGGTGCTGGGTCTGCTGGGTTTGGGAACAGCCTGGGCGCGCCGGCAGCCGGGCCGCTGGTTGCTGCTGGGCTGGTTGGGGTTGGCGCTGGCAATGCTGGCCTTTCACAACCCTATCCGCTACAAGCATTTTCTGATTCTCATTCCACCGCTGGCGATTTTGGGCGGCATCACCATTTGCGATTTGGGATTTACGATTTACGATTTAATAATCTCCCCAAAATCCACGCCCGAAAGGGCAGTCCAAAATCCACGCCCGAAAGGGCAGTCTAAAATGGTGGCCGGGATTGGGTTTGTTTTGCTGCTTGGCCTCTACGCCTGGCAGATTCCGGCGGCAGTTACGATGTTTCAGGCTAAAGCAGCGGTTCCGCAGCCGCCGCCGGACGAAGTGGAGGCGCTGGCCTTTATCGAAAACGTGACCGCGCCGGGGGATTGCCTGATTTCCGATGATATGCCGCTGCTTTATTGGAGCGGGCGCATGTCTCCTCCATCCCTGGCCGAAGTCTCGACCAATCGCCTCGAATCCGGGGCTTTAACCACCGCGGAACTCATTGCTATCAGCGACCAAGCCGATTGCCAATTGGTCGCTGCTGTTTCCAACCGGATTACCCAGTATTTACCGGATTATATGGATTGGGTGAAGCAAAACTATCTGGGCCGATTTCATTACGGCGAAGATGATTTGTACTTTGCCAAAATCACCACCGACCCGCGTCCGGCCACACCGTTGGCAGCCGATTTTGACGGACAAATTCTTTTTCACGGCTATACCCTGCCCGGCGAAGCCTCGCCCGGTGAGCGCGTACCGCTGACCCTGGTTTGGCAGGCTCAGACTGCGCCCGTCGAAGATTACGCCATCTTTGTCCAGCTCCGCGATGCGACCAATAACACCCTGGCCAGCGCCGATCACCAACCCTACCAGGGCCTAGTCCCCACTTCAAGCTGGCCCGCCGGAGTGGTCGTTCAAGAAGCCGTCTGGCTGCCCCTGCCCGCAGACTTACCCCCCGGCAGCTACAACCTCTATGTCGGCCTGTATCGCCCCGACACCCTGGAACGCCTACCGTTGCAAGGCGACGCCTCCGGTGAAAATGCCCTTATCCTCGGGCCGCTGGTGGCGCCATGAACGTATCACGCCTCACGTATCACGCCTCACGTATCACGCCTCACGTATCACGCACCACGCACCACGCACCACGTACTATGATTCTAGTTTTTCTTGCCGCCCTCCTCCCCCGCCTCTACGCCCTGGGCGGATTTCTGACCATTGACGAGGTCAAATGGGCCGAAGGCGCGGCGCAGTTTTTACTGGCCTTAACTTCGGGCGACCTGGCCCAAACCTACTGGCACTTTTTTCCGGGCGTCACCCTGGCCTGGGGCGGGGCCTTGACCCTGTGGAGTCTCTGCCTGCCCGGCCCCAACCTGGCTCAATGTGTCCAAACGCAAGTGGAACATTTACCTGACTCCATCGGCTGGCTGCGGCTCACCCCGGTGCTGCTGACCTCGCTGGGGATTGCGGGCGTTTATGGGTTAGGCCGCAAGCTGGTGGCCGGGCCGGTGGCTCTGTTAACCGCGCTGCTGCTGGCCTTTGATCCCTTCTTTATCGCTCATTCCCGCATTCTCAACGGCGATGCCATTACCGCTGTGTTGATGTTCCTCTCCCTGCTCTCCTTCTTAAATGGAATGAAGACCGAAAGACTCCAAGAATCCTTCCGCCTTCCGCCTTCATCCTTCATCCTTTCGGCGGTGTTCGCCGGCCTGGCCCTGCTGACCAAACTGCCCGCGCCGATCCTTGGCTTGTTTATCGGCGGGTTGGGGCTGGTCGCGCTGGCTTTTGACTGGCCCAAACGCGGAAGAGCCGCCGTGCGCCGCTGGATGGAGGCGCTGGCGCTGTGGGGAGTCATTGCCCTGGCGGTAGTAGTCCTGCTCTGGCCGGCCCTGTGGGTCGCCCCGGCGGCCACGTTGCAGCAAATGTATATTGACTCGTTTGAAGTGGGTGAATTGGGCGAGGGCCACGACGCTTTTTTTATGGGCCAGGTTCTCGACGATCCCGGCCCCTGGTTTTATCCGTATGCCGTTGCCTTTCGCCTGACGCCGGTGGCGATGGCCGGCTTGGTCCTGAATCTGATCTGGCTCGTGGTGACGATATTCAGGAAAAACTCAACGCTTAAATCATCTGAGTTAAAAGTTGCTCTGATTAATTGGGGGTTTATCGTCTTTATTATCCTGCTGGCCAATCTCAGCCCCAAAAAATTGGATCGTTATGTCATCGCTGTTATTCCGCCGCTGCTTTTTCTGGCCGCGCAGGGGTTTGGGTGGGTCTGGCAGAACCGGCTGAATGTTGTCTGGCTGCGCCGGCTGGCTGCGCCGCTGCTGGCGGGGCTGGTTATCCTTCACCTCATGTTTGCTATTTTGGCCGCGCCCTATTATCTTACGTACTATAATCCGCTGCTGGGTGGGGTTGGACAGGCCGCCCAACAGGTTCCGGTGGGCTGGGGTGAAGGGCTGGAACAGGCCGCCGCCTATTTGAACCGTCTGCCCCAAGCCGAAACGCTGACCGTCTCAAGCTGGTACAGCGACCTTTTTCAGCTTTATTTTGCCGGGCAGCAAACCAGTTTTTCCGATGATGGCCGGGGCCAGCTTGCCGCCGATTACGTGGTTTTTTACATCAATCAATGGCAGCGCCAGAAACCCTACCCGGAACTGATTAACTACTTTCGGGCCGGTGAACCGGTCTTCACGGTCAAGGTGGGGCCGTTGGGCAGCCTATCGGAGCAGAACGGCGTCAACTGGGTTGAGGTTTACAAAGCGCCCGCCGCTCAGAGCGCCAGCGGCGGCCCCAAAATCGAAGGCGTGGCCCAGTTGTTGGCTTATAAGATTACAGGCGACAAAGCGGCCCGTCAGGTCCAATTGTCGCCGGGAAAGGAAGCGACAGTGACCCTGTTTCTGCGGGTGCTCGGTCCGCTGCCCGAAAAAACAAGCCTCCAGGTATCTTTGGCCGATCCCGCAGCGGGCACAAATTACGGAAGCTGGCGTTCGCTGCCCCGGCAAGGCGAGTGGCAGGCCGGCAGCCTTGTCGAGTGGCCCGGACAATTAATTCTTCCGGCTGATCTACCTGTAGGTGATTACCGTTTTGCTGCCGCGTTACAAAATGAGGGTGGCGCGACTGTGGCCGAATTTGCGATTTCTGAGAAAGACCCATTGATTCGAGTGGAGTAAAGGGAACTGCTCAATCATGTCATTTCGACCGCAGGGAGAAATCCCCCGGTGTCTTACTTTGTACATGTTGTGCCCTGGGGACGCTTCGCGTCGACCTTCGGTCTCGAAATGACATGAGCTTGAGTAGTAACGAGTAAAGTATCAAGCATGGGGAAACAAGTGGAGACCACTCTGCTGGGTCAAAAAAATCTACCCGTCTGGCTGACCAGCCTGATCCTGTTTGTGGTGGTTTTAACCCCGCGGCTGATAGGGCTGGATTCTTTTGTGGCCATAGATGAGGCTCGTTGGGTGTACCGCTCGGCTTACTTTTGGCGGGCTGTGCTGACCGGCGACTTTGCTCAGGCCAGCGCCGAAGCCGCAACGCCGGATGTGGGCGAAACTTTTGCTTCCGGCGTGCCGGTCATGTGGCTGGGCGGCCTGGGGCTGACCGCCAAATATTGGCTGGACGCCGACCACCCTGCTGGCAATTTGAGTGATTATCTGGCCCTGGTGCCCGAAAAAACCGAAAGAATTAGCCTGGGCTTTTATGCCTGGACTCGTCTTGCCTTTGTTTTACTGGCGAGTTTGTTTGTGGTGGCTTTCTACTTATTATTACGCCAACTCGTTGAACCATTCATCGGCTTGCTGGCCGCGTTACTGCTGGCCTTCGACCCATTTTTTATGGGCCTATCACGGTTGGTCCATAACGACCTGACCGTTTGTGTGGCCATTAATTTATCGCTTCTGACGCTGTTGTATTATCGCCGGCGCAGCGGAGGGCAAACCCTAAAGGTCTTTAAGACCTTTAGGGTCTGGTCTATGGGCTGGCTGTTGCTGGCGGGAGTGTGGGGCGGACTGGCCCTGGCGACCAAACCGACGGCGCTCTATTTGTTTGTTTTTGTGGCCTTCTTTCTTCTGTTTGCAAGCGGCTGGCCGCGTGGTTGGGTGGAGTGGCGGCAGGCCGTAACCGAGGGGATTATTTTTGGAGGGGTGGCGTTGGTTACGGTGGTGGCCGTCTGGCCGGCGCTGTGGGCTGCGCCGGTGGAAACCCTGCAACTGGTCTTTTTTCACTCCGGCAGCGGCTTTGAAAGCCTGGATGACCCCTCGCCCTCACTGCTGCCCTATCCTGACAATCCGGTGCCGCAGTTGGGCTTTCTGTTTTATCCGGTCAACTGGATTTTCAAGAGTACCCTGCCACTGTGGCTGGGCTTAATCGGTTTTATCGCAGGAGTTAAATGGGGCTGGTTCAAATCGCCGCGAGAGTTATCCGCGGCCTCTGCGCCGCCGACCATGTGGACCGTCAAATGGTTGGCGATTTTTGTGGTCATGTTTTATCTCCTGCTGATCCCCGCCGATACCCGCGACCTGCGCTACGCCCTGCCCACCTTTCCGGGATTGTATGTCTTGGCGGCGGTCGGGATTGTCAGCCTGATAGAGAAATTGAGCCTCAAACCGGCCGACGCAACCCGGCTCTCCAGCCGCCAAGCGGTTATTCTGGGTAGCGGGCTGCTGCTGGCGGTTCAGGTTATTCTTGGAGCGTTCTACTTTCCCTACTACTTCAATTATTTGAACCCGCTGGTGGCTGGTCCGTGGCTGGCGCCTCGCCTGATCAAAGTGGGCGCAGGCGAGGGGCTGGATCACATGGCCTATTATCTAAATCAAAAACCCAACGTCGCCGATTTGACTGTCGCCACCAGCCTGTGGGATACCTTTGTGCCTTTCTACCAGGGGCGCTACACCAAAGCCCACTACGACGACGAAGCCGACTATATCCTCATCTACCTGCGCCAGATTCAAAACCGTAACCCTTTTCCAGAGTTTTGGCCCTATTTCGCCGCCCGAAGGCCGGAGCACGTGGTTCGGCTGGCGGGGGTGGATTATGCCTGGCTCTATCCGGGGCCGCAGTTGCGGGAGGTCCACGAGGCCGTGTTTAGCGATGGCCTGATTTTGCGCGGCTACCGCTTGGACAAACCCGCTGCCCAACCCGGCCAGCCGGCGAATCTGACCCTGGTTTGGGGTGGGGTCGGCCCCAACCAGGCCGGGCAAACAGTTCGAGTGCAGTTGAGGGATGAGGCAGACCATATCTGGACTGAAGACGTCGGTTCTCTTCTAGATGCCGGCGGCCCTTCACCCGTCGAAGGCCATTACGTTTTGCCCATACCCGCCGATATTGGGCGCGGTGATTATCAACTCTGGGTCTCTCGTGACATGCCGGCGGGCCAAGAACAATCGTTTCTGGCTGGGACCTTGCCGGTGCGCCAACTGGATAAACCGCCGGCGCAATTTACGGCTGCGGTGAATTTCGGTAATATCATCAATTTTGGCGGCGCGAATGTGACGCTTTCCGCTCCGGCCAACGGCCAAGAGGGAGAGCAGCTTGAGGTTCAGTTTTTGTGGCAGGCTCGCCAGCCGATTCCCCAGCCTTACACTACCTTTGCCCACGTGGTAGATGAGACGGGCCACATCTGGGGCCAGGCCGACCGCACGCCGCATCTGGCCGGGAGCGAACTGCCCACCACGCAGTGGGATGAGGACGAGTGGATTGTTGACGCCTTCCAAATTTCACTCGACCCCACTACGCCGCCGGGCCATTACAAACTTCTGGCCGGCTTGTATAATCCTCAAACCCTGGAGCGGCTGCCTGTTGTGGGTGGGGTGGAAGGGCAAAACATTGTGGAAGTCACGGCTGTGACCCTACCCTTCGAGCGTGTTTCAAACTGATGTTCTCTCGGCTGCAAAACCTACTCCTGCTTCTGGCTATTATTTTGCTGGTCTCCCTGCCGCGATTTACCCGGCTCAACCAATACCTGATTGTAGATGAAGCCGACCGCTGGCATTGGGCCGAAGATTTTGTCTCGGCCCTTAGCCGGGGTGATTTGGCTGGAACCCTGGTGGGCGATGGCTATCCCGGCATTGTGCCCATCTGGGCTGAAAGCATCTGGATTTTACTGGAAGCCGCCCGGCGTTCCATTGTGGCCGGTCAATGGATTGGCGATGCCGGTCTCTACCTGATTCTGCACGAGTGGGAGCGATCAGCTTTTTTATACCAGCAGCGCCTGCCGATAGTGCTGCTCAATACTTTGCTGGCTTTAGGGGTTATCGGGGCAGTTTGGCGGCTCTTTGGCCGACGAACTGCCCTGGTGAGCGCGGTGCTGGTTGCCCTTGACCCATTTTATTTGAGCGACTCAAGAGTTAACCGAGCTGAAGCTGTCCTGACCGGCTTGATCACCCTCTCGATTCTGGCGCTCATTTTCTACTATCGCCGGCCTCGCTGGCGTTACGTGATTATCTCCGGCATTTTGGGTGGACTTAGTTTTTTGACCAAAATCCAGGCGTTGGCCATCCTGCCGGCGATAGCTTTGATTGGGCTTTTTATTTATAGTCGTAGAGAGTCTGAAGTAGGCAGCAAAAAAGCGACACCCTACTTTTTACTTCCTACTCCCTACTCCCTTCTTATTAAATTTGGCCTGCTGTGGGCCGTTGCTGCCGGTTTGACCTGGGTTCTCCTTTGGCCGGCGATGTGGGTCAGCCCGGTGGAGACGCTGAGCCTGGTCTACCATTACACCACGCGCAAGGTCGGCGCTGAGGGGGTCAACCTTTTTTTTATGGGCCAAACCTATGCCGATGCCGACCCCGGCCTCATTTTCTACCCCTTTGCGTTTCTAATGCGTATCACGCCGGCAACGCTTCTGGGCCTCTTTTTTTATGCCGGCCGTCTTGTTTCAAAGCCGATGGCGGGTGACGCTGCTCAAGCCTTCAACCGCAAAGCCAGTTTTATTCTCCTGATTTATATGCTTACGTACACTTTCGCTATGAGTCTCGGTAGCCACAAACAAGACCGCTATCTATTACCCATCTTCCTGAGTGTGGATATTCTGGCCGGTATAGGACTGGTCTTTCTATGGGATTGGCTCAAAAAACGATTGGAAAGCAAAATATCCCTTCTTACTTCCTATTCCTTACTCCCTACTCCCTATCTGGGCTGGACCTTGTTAGGGGGACTGCTCATCATCCAACTGGTCACGATCCTGCCGCACCATCCCTATTATTACTCCTATTTCAATCCCCTGTTGGGCGGAGGGGCGACGGCGGTTCGTACTATGCGTATTGGCTGGGGTGAGGGCATGGACCAGGTTGGCGAGTACCTGGCCGCCAAACCCAACAGCCGTGATCTGGTCGTCGCCTCACGCTTTACCCATAATATGCTCGGCTTTAAGGGCGAACAGATTTCGCTCTTGCCAGATGGCCGTTGGACCCAGGCCGATTACGTGGTGCTGTACATTCAACAGGTGCAGCGCCGCCAGGAACCCAGCCCCGGCTTTATTGACTACTTCCAGGCCCGTTCCCCGGAGAAAGTGATCACCATTGCCGGCATTGATTATGCCTGGGTTTACCCGATCCCTTTCACCACTCCTGCCGACCCCCAGGTAAGCGTTTTTCCCGACCAGGCGGCTTTATTGGGCTATCGCTGGGAGAAAGACGGTCAACTACGCCTGTTCTGGGAAAATTTGGGGCTGGTACAGCCAGAGCGGAGTCTGGTAGCTCGATTACAGGGAGAGACGGCCCAAACCGAATGGGTGGTCTGTTCGCCCGACACACCCTTTATCAGCCGGATGCAAACGCGAGGAAGCTATCTTGAGAGCTTGTGCGCTCCGGCGCTTGTAGAGCTGCCGCCGGGAATCTACCATGTCGAATTTGCCCTGATCGCCCCTAAAAAACAAGGGGATAAGCCGGAGCCGTTTATTTTTCCTCAAGGCTGGCAGGCGGCAACCATCAGTCCTTCCGGTGAAGTCACCGATACGCCGGAACAAGCTCGGCTGGAAGCTGTCGCCGCCAGCAGCCTGCCTCCTGACGCGCTGCGTTTGGACCGGAGCTATGACGACCGGCTCAAACTGCTGGCTTATCAACTTGACCCGCCGTTGCCGCAGCCCGGCCAGGAAGTTAAAGTGGCTCTCTACTGGCAGTTGCTTAAAAATGGATCGGACCCGCTGCGGCTGACCGTCCAATTGGCCGATAGTCGCAGCCTCAATTTGGGCCGGGTAGATGCTGATTTAATCACCGCTGGACGGGTTGAGGGTGAAGTAATTTCGACTCAACATCTATTCACCCTGGCCGCCGAGTTGGAACGTCCGCTGGCAGCCCAAATTGAAGTCGGCTTGCAGGACGGAAGCGAAGTCCCGCTGCGTCCAACCAATGCCGCCGGAGAGGAACTGGGCCAGGTTATCGCCCGGTTTACGATTCCCCCAGAGCGGGAACCCAATCTCGCCGGCGTTATCCCGGTCATTGCCGTCTGGCAAAATGGGCTGGCTTTGCAGGGTTACAGCCTTTCGTCGCCGCCGGCGCGGCCCGGTGAAACGCTTTTGGTCAATCTTTTCTGGACTACAAACCAGGCAGTAAGCGAGAATTATATAGTTTTTGCCCACCTGCTGGACGAACAGGGCCAAATTGTTGCCCAAAATGATGCTTTGCCCCGCGCCGGGGCTTATCCTGTTCCCTGGTGGCAGCCGGGCGAAAGCATTGAGGATAGCCATGCACTGGTTTTGCCGCCGGATTTACCCACCGGCCTCTATCAATTGGTGGTGGGTCTTTATCAGCCCGATAGCGGCTTGCGTTTACCCCTGAGTGATGCTTCAGATAGTTATCGTGTGGGACAACTCGAGATAAACTAAATTATGCCCTTCCCATTTTCCTGCTCCAAGAAAAACGGCTATTTCTGTTTAACGCTAATTCTACTCCTGGGTTTTGCTTTAAGGGTTTACGGGTTGGGTGATGTGGCCATCAGCAACGACGAAAGCACAGAGTACCATCGTTGGGTGAGCAACTCTTTTGAAAAAATTATGGTCACCGATGTCGTGTTGAATACGCCGGCCCTGGCCCTGATCCTGAGCCGAGCCTCGATCCTGGTACTGGGAGATAGCCTGTTTAGCCTGCGTTGGCCGGCGCTGTGCCTGTCAGTTTTAGGGATTGTTTTTATCTATAAAATTGCCCAATATTTTTTTGGCAGACAGGTTGGCCAAATAAGCGCCTTGCTTTTGGCTGTTTCTCCCTACGCCATTTTTTATGCTCACGCTTTTAGAGGCTATAGTGGCGTTTTGTCGTTAGCTTTGTTCGTTTTTCTTTTAGCGATGTTGACCTTTCGCACCCACAAATGGGGCTATGGCATTGCTTTTGGGCTGGTCAGCGCCGCTGCTATGTATACCCACCTCTTTACCAGTTTTGCCATTGTTAACTCGATTTTTCTGGTTGGTCTAAGGTGGGGCTGGGGACAGCAATCCGGCCAATCAGGCCGGCGTGGGTGGGTAAGGCTCATCGTTGGCCTGGCTATTGCCGCCATGATCCTCGCCATCGTTTACTGGCCGGTCTGGCAAAAAGTGGTTCAAAATGTTGAGGCCGGTAATGCTCCTTTAGCCGGGGTCGTCTGGACGCAGCGTCCGGACTCGGCTGCCTCGCTCTGGACAAATCTGCGCTGGTATAATGGCCTGGAGCGAGGTAGGTTTGGTCAGTATAGCGTCTATCCGTTTCTGGCATTGGTCGTCATTGGCGTGGGGCTGGGGCTTGCTGCGCGGAAGCGGCTTGCTGTTTTAATTCTGCTGGCCTGGACGGTACTGCCCTTTCTGGAACTTGGCGTGTTGACCCAAATCATGCCCGATCTTTGGGCCAGGCCCCACTACCTGGGGTACACCCTGCCTCCGCTGCTCATCTTGATTGCCTGGGCCATTGTCAAGGCGGGGTACCACCAGTCTGCCAAAACCTGGCCGCCGATTAGCCTGGGGTTGGTCTTTCTGGTTGCGCTGGCCGTCTTTTGGTTTTTGACGCTTAGAGAGTTTTATCAAACCGAGGCCAATGGTAACTGGCAGTTGGCGGCTAACTGGCTGCGCCGCAGTTCCACCCCAAACGACTTGATCGTTTGCCAACGTTACTGGCACCCCTGGCGCGATGCTGATTTTGAGGCCGAAGATGACTGCACCCGTACCCTCAATTACTGGCGTAAGGCCGGCCTGCCGGTGGCGGCTGAAATCGTAACCGGCTATGGGCTGG
Organism: Anaerolineales bacterium; assembly: GCA_015075405.1. GTDB lineage: Bacteria > Chloroflexota > Anaerolineae > 4572-78 > J111 > DSQQ01. The sequence goes on along the minus strand of JABTUK010000004.1, from coordinate 492,825 downwards.
TTTATCAGCTTTTGCCTCAGCTCAATGCCGGTATGGCCAGCCGGGCGGGCCGGGTTTGGGTTTTAGTTTGGGATGTTCCTGAAGAGGCTAACTTGGAAAAACTGGACGGTTGGGGAACGGAATTTAATCGCTTTGGTCGCAGCTACTTACTTTTAACCGAGCAACAGCCCGCCTACCTGGGCAATTTAGCTCAGGCTTTGCGTCTTATCCGCGCTACTACGGTACTGCCGGATCAACAATTTACCTACAGCTTAATGATTGCGCCCCTGGCCGCAGCCACTCACCAGAGCGACGCAGTTGAGGATGCTTTGAAAGTAGCCGCAAAAAACCAGCCCAATCATCAGGATAGCTCGGCCAAATTACAATCAACCGAACAATTGGTTAAGGTGTTATCTTTGCCCGATATTGAGCATACCCTCACGGCCAATTTTTCTGAAAAAATTATGCTGCAAGGCTACAATATAAATCCTGCCACAGCAGTGACGTCCGGCGCTCCGGTGAGCTTAACGCTTTTTTGGTCGGTGTTTAAGCACATTTCAGATGATTACAGTGTGTTTTTACATGTGCGGAATCAGGCCGGTCATAGAGTGGCTCAGTTCGATTATCAACCCCTTGGTGGAAGCTATCCAACGCACCTGTGGCAGCCGGGTCAATCTTTCACCGATACGCAGCAATTTTCTGTCCCAACCGATTTACCCCCCGGCCCGTATGATTTGCTGATTGGCTTTTATAATCCGCAATCGTTAGAGCGCCTGCCTCTGATCAATGATTCGTCGGGCGAAAATGCGCTCTTATTAACTACCCTGATAGTCCAATAAATTATACGGAAACTATTGGGTGCGCCAGGACACTTTCTGCTGCACCTCCGGCACAAGCAACAACGGCTGGCCGTCGGCTAAGGGTACCGGCTGGAGGGTATTGGCCAACATTTGGATTTCCAGATTTACCGAAGTGGGTTGGCTGCTGGCAATTGTCAGCTCATGCCGGTCGGTGATAATTTCTCCGGTTTGCCACTCGCTGGTGGGCGCAACGCCCTGGGCCGGTTCGGCTGTCTGCTCCGCCAGCAGGGAGCCGCTGCGGCCATCCACCAGGCGCAGCTTCACTTGATAAGGCTGGGCTGTTTTCCTTTGAGCTTGCCAGTAAAGCGTTACTGCCACACGCGCCCCCTCTGGCGACAGAGTGCCGGCCAGATCATAGCCCAGCAGGGTAGCTACGTCGCCAAAAGCAACATCAGCCGAAAATTGCACCGGCGGCGGGTCGAAAACAGCCTTACGGGTCACTACGTTGACCTCACCCAATTGAATGGATTCTGCCGCCCCCGTCAAAGCCAGATCAAACTTATATTGTCCCGGAGCCAAGCCTGTTGGCAGCGACAGCAGATGGGGACCACGCACATAACTGTTAGCCGACCAGGTGGAGGTGGGGTACACAGCGGATACGGGTGGAAGTCCAGCCCACGCCATCACCGCCTGCCCGTTTGAGTCAATGAGGCGCAGGGTGAGCGTATAATCCTGGGGCATCATCTCAACGCCCTGCCAATGCAGAGTCAGCCACAACGAGTCGCCGGGAGTCGCCTCCTCGCTGGAGAGATCAAACCCTCGCAGGCGCAGCCCCGGAGCGATCAAGTAATCCACACTCTGGCCGGGCTGGGTTGAACCAGCCGGTATGCCGGTAACGGTCAACCTGCTTCCGATGGCTGGAAGCGGAAATTGGCCCACTTCTCCTGCCTTGTTGGCAAAGCCGGCCTGCAAGGCATAAGGGCCGGGAAGCAGATCGGGCGGCAGGGTCAATTTGACTGTTCCTTCCACAACTGCCCCTTTTTTAACGGCTTCGGCTGCAAAATCAGGCAGTGGCTGGGTTACGGCCTCGCTCCAAACATAGCCGGAATGATCCACCACCCGCCACCAAAACTGCTGCTGATGAGCCTGGCCCTCATTTTGCCAATAGATATGCAACTTGATCGCATCCCCCGGCGCCAGCCGGCTCAAATCCTGGCCCGCGGCGTCGTAGCCAAAAAGCCGGGCAACGCCTTCCAGCCTGGCTCTGGAAGCCAGAAAAGCAGGTTTAGGGATTGTATGCAGCCAGGAATAGTCGAGGCCGTGATAGTGAGCCACATAGATTTGCGGTTGGCGGCGCAGATAGGCCAGGACTTCGGCGGGAAAAACCCCCATTTGCTCCTCGTCAACATGCCACAACACATAATCGGCTTTGAACCAGGCCCCAGAGCGCAGGTCTTCCTGGGGTAATAATTTTCCGCTGAAAAAGGGTTCGCAGCGCGGCAAATTTGTCCCACAAACCAGCGTCTTTTGTGACATGTCACCCTGACCGGCCAAGTGGATTAAGGCGCTGTTGACTCCCTCGCCGTGACCGATGGGCAAGGCCCATTTCCAGAACTGCGGCGAGCCACTCAACGGGTTGAAATAGGTCGAGTAGAGGGGATGGTAGCGGCTGATATGCCAGAGAAGAGCCAGAGCGATAAGGATAAGAGAGAGATAGAGGAAACGTGGTGTGTAATGCGTGATGCGTGAAGCGTGAGGCGTTTTGTCTGCTGATTTCGGGTGGCGATTTAGTTTTTCGGATAGGCATAAAGTTATACGAGCAATTTCGATAGCGGTCAAAATAGCCAGGGCGGGGATAATAGGCGTGAAAAAGCGGTCAATTTTTTGACTGGGGAGGGTGATGACCAGACCATAGACCCCCAGGTAGAGCAGCAAGCCCACCATGTTCAAATCCAGGGGAGCGCGCCCGCGTAGGGTTAACCAGAGCCAGCGGCCCAGGGCGATCAAACTCCCCAAAATCAGCCAGGGCGTCAACCGCAGTCCGGCCAGCACGAGGTAAAACCACGGCCCCGGCCCGGCGGGATGGACTGCGCCCCAAAAATAAAGGTCGGCCTGCCCGCTGGCTGCTTCAACCGCATGGAAAAGCCCCTTATGCCACAACAAGTCGAATGTCTCTCCGGGTCGAAACCACCAGGCCGGCCAGAGGCCAAAGAAAGCAACAGCGGCAGCAAGAAGCCAGATGAGGAAGGAGGAAGGAGGAAGGATGAAGGATGAAAATTTAACTTCCGTCTTCCGTCTTCCGTCTTCCGTCTTTTTTAGGAGGGCAACACCATACAGCAGGGCTACTGCTATTACAATCGCTCCGCCGGAGAGTTTGGTCAACCCGGCCAGTCCGGCCATAGCGCCGGAGAGCCAATTGTAGCGCTGTTGGCCGGTTTTCAGAAAGGCCAGTGCCCCCAGCAGCGACAGGATCATAAAGCCGGCCAGCAAGGCGTCGCCCCGGATCATGCGGGTAAAGGCCAGCAATAATGGTTCCAGCCCCATCAAGCCTACGGCTACGGTGGCAATTTGCTCACTCCAGAGACGGCGCAGCAGCGGCCACGCGGCTAAAATCTGCAAGCCACTGACCAGGGCCAGGAACAGCCGCCGTTCCGGCCAGACGGAAAAAGGGCGCTCCGGAGCGACAACTTGTTCAAACGGGCGCGGACTGCCGCTCAGTTGCCCCCATAACCATTGGCCGGTCACCCCGATAGTATTGATCCACATCAGCGTCACCGAGGGTTTGCCGTCTCCGACCAGCGTTCCCGGCAGGTCGCCTCTGGCCAGGGCCAGGGCGAAGTTATTATTGCGACCCAATTCGGCCAGTTCGTCTGGGCCAACAAACAGATCCAGATTGAGCAGGCGCGGCAGCATGACCACAGCGATCATAATGATCCACAGCAAAATCAATCTGAAATTTAGCCAACGCTGGCGCTGATTGTTTTGTGTTGAAGCAGTGGAAAGAGCCATCGGAGGCAGTTATTCAGACGCAGCCAGGAAGGGCGTATTTTCGGCCAGATATTGGCGGATGGTTTGAGCGGCCAGTTTGTGTCCGGCCTCGTTCCAGTGAGCGTCAAAACGGTAGTAAAGCTGCTCACCCTGGGCGGCATGGGCGGCAAAAACAGGAGTCAAATCAAGGTAGCGTACACCGTTGGCCTGGCACCAGGCTTTGACCTCATCGTGCGGCCAATTGACCTTAAAATCAGCCGCGTTGTCTGCCAGGGTTGAAACGATAGGCCAATAGACTTGTTCTTTTGAGGGAAAAAGCAGCACTACCAATTCGGCGTTGAGCTGGCCGGCCGCCGTCTGAGCTTCGGCCAGGGCTTGCTGGGTATAAACCAGGCCCGGCCCGGTATATTTGTCGCTGGGGTCGAGGCGCTTGCCCCAATAAGAACGCAAGACAAAGCTCAGGTTAAGGGTGTTGTCGGTGTAGTACAGGCGTTCATACTCTTCATTGTCGTCCGGCTCTTCAAAGGGGCTGACCAGCCAGGTATAGGCCACCGAATAAATGCGCAGTTCCCGGTCGAGCGTCTCTGTCCAGGGTTTTGGCTCAGGGGCCTGTTTGGCCAAACGGCCGGTTTCTTCGCGCCAGGCAAAGTGGCCGGAGTCGTTAAAATCGTTGGGAAAGAAACCCCATAAAATCAGCCGGGGTTTGAGCGGCAGGCCATAGGTTTGCAGCAGACGAAGAATTTGCTGGGAACCGTAACCGCTCATGCCCAGGTTGACCACGTCACGCCCGCTTTCGGTTTCTAAGCGTTCGACCCAAATTTTATCATTGTCTATGCCGTCGCCCCAGGTAAAAGAGTCGCCGAGGGCGATAATGGGTGAGGAGTCGTTGATGCCGTCATCCCGAAAACCAATCCCGTCATAGCCCAGGGCATTGGTTTGCACGCGAAAATCGTAGTCAGGATGGCCGGTAATGGTGCGATCAATCCCCGCTACACTTTTATGCCACAGGTAAGGATCAGGTACGTAGATGCCATCCATCTGGGCGTGAAAGCGAGACAGGCCGGCCCGATAGCGCAGCCCTTCGGGTAAAAAATCGCCCAACAAACGCAGGCAGCCTTCTATCAGCAGCAGCCCTGTGGCCAGGCCAAATAAAATCAAGAGCATCCGTCGCGGCATATCATCCCTGAAAAATTTGTGCAATTATCTAAGGCATGGCAAAGTATGGGTTCGGCCACGGCCTGCCTGAAAACAGGCAACTATTTTGCCATAGAAATGGGTTAGATGCGAATCGTTCCGTTTGAACAACTCAAGCCAAAAGTAGTCTCGCCAGGGCTGAGAGAAGATACAAAGAACTGGGTTGAGTGGCTGGTATTGGGCGGTGTACTGCTGCTGGCCGCTCTGCCCCGGTTAACTTCGCTGAATGCCTTTCTGGCTCACGATGAAACCCATTACTGGACCTGGTCACACGACTTTTTTATGGCTTTGCTCCAGGGCAACTGGACAGGGACAATTGTAGGCCCAGGTAATCCCAGTATTACTATTTTTCTCAGCCACTCCCTGGTGATGGGCTTAAAGTATGGATGGGCCTGGTTTAATGGAGTCCAGGCTACCGCATTAGCCACCTGGCCTGATTTCCAGCTTGAACCGACCCTTGATTTATTGATCCAGCGGCGCATGCCCCTGATCATTTTTAATATCCTGGCTATCATTCTGGCCTATCGCCTGCTGCACCGGCTGTATGGACGCTGGGTTGCGCTGACGGCCGCAATATTATTGGCGCTGGACCCTTTTTTCCTGGCCGACTCTCGTACCTCGCGGGGTGAAGGGCTGCTAGCCAGCCTGGCCTTGCTGGCCATTCTGGCCTATTTGAACTACTGGCTTTATGGACACCGCTCCTATTTGTTTTTCTCCGGCCTCATGGCCGGCCTGGCCCTGCTGACAAAAATCTCAGCCATTAGCCTGATTGGCTGGGCCGGTCTCGCCGCGCTGATTCTGCTGGGATATTTCAAGTGGCAGGAATTTCAAGAGGGGGACAAGCAGTCCACCCCTCTCTGGGGGTCCCTGCTTCATTTCGATTTTATCAAGCCGTTAGCCGCCGTCTGGCTGAGTTGGATTGTTTTAGCAATAGCCACATTCTGGCTCTTATGGCCGGCCATGTGGGTTGCGCCGCTTCAGGCGTTGGGTCATGTGGCTGCTTTTGTATCTGACGTAGGGGTTAGTGGCCGTGAGAACTTCTTTTTCGGCCAGCTTTACACCGACCAGCTTCTGCCTTTGTACTATCCGGTGGTTTATATTTTACGCGTTACCCCGCTGGCTGTTCTGGGCTTGGTAGCGGCCTTTGGCTATCTGGGGCAGACCTATTTCCGTCGCTCCAAACCCGGCCGGCAGTGGCAGTTCTTTCCGGCCCTTATGGGGGGCCACCAACCTCTATTGACCGTGCTGCTGCTCCTTTTTGCGCTGATCTATGGCCTCCTGATGACCATTGGCACTCTCAAGCGAGACTGGTATTTACTACCCATTTTTCCGGTGTTGGATGTGGTGGCAGCCATCGGCTGGGTCTGGCTGGGGCAAAACTGGGGCCGGCGTTGGTTAAACCGTATCCGGCCTGAGCGAGCCGCCGTGGGCGCAGTGGCGGCGATGCTGCTGGTCCAGATGGCGACTATCTTACCGGTCCATCCTTATTACTATTTCTATTGGAATCCGCTGGTACTGGGCGATCTATGGGCCGGCGACAGTTTACAGGTGGGGTGGGATTTGGATTTGAGCGCCGGGGCCGATTACTTGAATAGTAAACCCAATGCAGCCCAACTGCGGGTAGCCACCCGCAGCACCCGCGGCTTTACCCAAATTTTTAAAGGGCAAACCATTCGCTGGGTGCCGGAGCAGCCCTGGATTCAGGCCGATTACATTATCCTGCGCCGCTATCATCTGCAACGCGAGAAGCTCGAACCATATATGGCCGACTACTTAGCCCACCTAAAACTCGATCATGTCGTCAAAATCGAGGGTGTGGATTATCTGTGGATTTACGAGGGGCCGCGCGCTCAATATTTTGCCGGGCCAAGCACGCTGGCCGGCAAGGCGACGCTCCTGGGCTACGATTTAAGCCAGAGGCAGGCCGCGCCTGGTCAGACAATAACCGCCAAATTCTATTGGCAAAATCAAGGAATGACCCCGGCGGATGATTTCTTTCTGCAATTGGTGGATGCTAACCAGTACGTCTGGGCTGAGACGACCGCCACACCCCTGCCCGCTTTTGAACGAGCCGCTCAGACCGATAAATATATTGTTGAAAGTCATGCCGGCCTGACCATACCCGTTGGCACACCGCCCGGAACTTACTTTCTGCGTGCCGGCGTTTTTGACCAGGCACGGCAGGAGACGCTGGGTGTTTTCTCTCTGGCCAATGAAGGCAGCCAAGTTACTGTGACCAAACCGGCCAGTATCCCTCAAGTTGATCTATCTATAACCCAACGGATTGAGCAAGAAGTCGCCCCCCAGTTGTTTCTGCTGGGTTTTGACCTGCCTCAGAACACTCTGTTTCTTAGCCGGCCCACCTGGCTGAGCCTCTATTGGCAGGCCGGGGATCATTTGAAGCAGGATTATGTGATGGCGATTCAACTGCTCGATCAGCACGGCCAGGAAGCCGCTTATTGGCTGGGACGTCCCGTTTTTAGCGGTTATCCAACCTCGGCCTGGAGTGTGGGTGAATCAGTTCGCGATCCCTGGCAACTGGAACTGCCCGCCGCCGTCGTCCCCGGTGACTATACTTTGCAAGTCACCCTCTTTGATGCGGCAACCGAAGCCCAGGCGGGCCAGACAAAGCTGGGACCGGTAACGGTTCTCAAACGCCCCCAGCGTTTCGAGATTCCGGCGCTGCCTAACTCGGTTAATGTTCAGCTTGGCGAACAAGTTACCCTGCTTGGTTATGACCTGTCTACGGAGCCGCTGACCGGCGGAGGCCGGCTGCGTTTAACCCTGTATTGGCAGGCAGGCCAAAAGTTAGCGGCATCCTATACCGTGTTTGCTCATTTGCTTAATGCTGAGGGACAGGTTGTCGCCCAGCACGATGGGCTGCCCGCCGAAGGCGCTATTTCCACCCCTGACTGGGCCGTAGGCGAGGTCATTGCCGACCGGCATCTCATTGAATTTAACAACCTTGCCCCCGGCGATTACCGGCTGATTGTCGGGATGTATGATCCGGCCACGGGCGAACGGCTGAGGGTGGCTGGCGGCGAAAATTCTGTTTTTCTGGAAACTTTACCGATTAATTAAATTATGTCTACTCAAGTGCAATCTCGTTCCCAAACTCAGTTTGGGAACGAGATTGCAGAAGCTATTTAATTCGCGATCCTAAGTATGTCTACTCAAGTTAGTTCTTCTACGGGCGTCTTGCCCCGTTTGTCGGCGCAATCTCTATGGCAGTCCCCCCTGGTCTTAGCTGCCGTTATTTTTGTCCTGGCGCTCTGGCCGCGTGTGCTCAGCCTGGATGTTTTTGTGGGGCCCGATGAATTCTATTGGCTGGAAGGTTCAGCCAAGTTTACCCAGGCTTTGGCCAACGGCGATCTGGCCCAAACTTACCACGCCGGACATCCGGGTGTGACTTTAATGTGGGTAGAAACAATTGGAAGCTGGGCGAAGTTCGGCCTGAACGGTTTTAGCGATTGGCCCGCGGCGGTGGGGGCAGACCCCAGTATCGAGACTCTCGCTTATAAACGTCAGGCGGTTGGCATAGCAAACACCCTTATCCTCGTTTTACAGGTGCTCCTGGTGAGGCAGATATTTGGCAGCGGAGTGGCCTGGCTGGCTGGTTTTCTGTTGGCTTTTGATCCTTTCTTGTTAACCGAGTCCCGGGCCGTACGGACTGAGGGTATGTTGACTAGCCTGAGTACGTTAGCCTTGCTGGCTTTGCTCTTTTACTTAGCCCAGCCTCGTCTTCGTTACCTCATTTTAATTGGCGTTTTAACTGGAATGGCCTTTTTGAGCAAAGTTTCGGCGGTGGCGTTGTTGCCCATTGAGTTATTGGTGGTCGTCAGTACCCCATTTTGGGGAGGCCGACGTGATACAGGCATAAAAGAGGCCCATTCAACATCGTCGGGGCAGCAAAAGCCGCTGACAGCAAACAGTCAGTACCTCATGAAGGGTTTACGATCACTTTTGCTCTGGATGGGGGCGTTCCTTTTGGCCGTGTGGCTTCTCTGGCCGGCATTATGGATTGAGCCGGTTGCAACGCTTCGAGAAATGTATGATTATGTAGCTTTTCGTGCTGTTGAAGGGGAGGGTGGGGGCAGTGGCACATTTTTCTGGGGCGTCCTGCTTGACTATAAGGAACTTGGCCCATCATTTTATCCGGTGGTTTTGTTGTACCGTACCGGCCCGGCGTTGTGGCTGGGGCTGGCCTTGTTGGTTGTAACCTGGCCGACCCGCTGGCTGTCGCGTCCGGTCAAACTGGCTGTGGGGATTATGCTGTTTTATCTGATCCCCTACCTGATCCTGATCACCTTTTCGGAACTCAAGTTTGATCGTTATGTTATCCCTATGCTGCCTGCCCTCAATATTATGGCTGCCATAGGGTTGGTTGCTGCCTGGCGCTGGCTAACCACAGAGGGGGTTTCATCGGCCCAAATTCGACCCTTGCAAGCCAAAATCAAAACCTGGGCCTGGCTGGCAGCCTTGCTTGTTTTGGGAGGGCAGGCTGCGTTGACCCTACCTCATCATCCCTACTATTATACTTATTGGAATCCGCTCCTGGGCGGCATCGAGCAGGCGGCCCAAATTTTGCCGGTCGGCATTGGCGGCGAGGGGCTTGATTTGGTTGCGGCTCACTTGAACACCCTGCCGGGGGTCGAGAATTTAAAGGTTGCTACGGCCAACTCTACAAAAATTAGACCCCTTTACCGGGGTAAAACTATTGCCCTCGACAACCTGGATGGGCGCTGGATGCAGGCCGATTATGTCTCGATCTACATTTCTCAGTTGCAGCGCGGTAAACACGACCCGGCCATTATCAGTTATCTGAACCGCCAGAAACCCGTGCATACCGTTACCCTACATGGTTTGGAGTATGCCTGGCTTTATCCCGGCCCGGCGGGGCAGTATTACGGCGGCGGACACAAACTCGAAGGGCGGGGGACGCTCTTTGGTTACAACCTGTGTCTATCCTCCTCTCCTTGCAGGACAGGGGGTGAGGTAGAAATCGCAGCAGGTGAAACCCTGCCACTGGCCCTCTTTTGGCGCAACGAAGGACAATTGGCAACCGACCGTTTTTTTGTGCGCCTGGTAGATGTAGATGGTTACGTTTGGGCTGAGGCTATCGCCCAGCCGCGCCCCGGCTTTGAAGCAGCCAATCAAACCGGCGAGTCTATTGTCGAAAGCGAAGCCCCGTTGACTCTGCCGGTGGGCATGCCGCCCGGTGATTATTTTCTGCAATTCGGCTTTCGCACCGACAGCGGTGAAATTATCGGTTACTTTGAACTGCCTGAGGATACAAAACCTATTCAGGTGGACATTGCCAAAAGTTACCCTGCTACCTTTCAACCACCATCTCCATTCCGGCTGGCTGTTAACAATGATTTGGCTCTGATTGGGTATAACCTGGAATTGGAAAGGGTGCCGCCGGGGGCCAACCTGTGGGTTACGCTTTATTGGCAAGCCTTGACCTCGGTCAGCCACGATTATGTGATTCTGCTGCGGCTGTTGGATCAAGCAGGGCAGGAAGCGGCTTACTGGCTGGGCCGCCCGGTGCGGAGCGGCTACCCTTCTACCGGGTGGCAGCCGGGGCAAATTGTCCAGGACCCCTGGCTGCTGACCGTACCGGCTGAAGCCAAACCCGGCGTTTACCGCTTAGAAATAGCTTTATTCGACGCTGAAACCGAAGCAGAAGTAACCCGGCAAATCTTAAGCCAAATAGTTATTGCAGCCAGCGAGCATGGCCAGTGAAGATAGAGGAGTCTAACCTATTTCAGCTAGTTTTGAAGAGTGTCCATATGGAAGAGATTTTAACTCACGATAGGACGATTGCCCCTAATTTGACGGCAAACTCAGGGGGTGGTTAAATAACCTTATGAGTACACGCGATCAGCTTGAGAGAGTACGGGCCTTGCTGAACGAGCAATTTGCCGAGCCGTGGTCGCTGGACGATTTGGCCCGGCAGGCTCATTTATCCCGCTACCATTTTATCCGGCTTTTTCAACGCCACTTCTACGAAACCCCACACCAATACCTTACCCGCAAGCGGCTGGAGCAGGCCAAATATCTGCTGGCTAACAGCACCGCGTCGGTCACAGATATCTGCTTTGCCGTTGGCTTTGAGAGTATGGGGTCGTTTAGCAGCCTGTTCCACAAAACGGTCGGTTGGCCGCCTTCGGTCTACCGGGCGCGGGTGTGGGAACAGCGCCGCACACCCTACAAGTTTATCCCCGGCTGTTTTTGCACGATGTATCAATTATCTCCCCAGGCCAGTAACCCCAACGATTAAACTCTGAATAGTTCACGCTGAGTCGCAAAGTCGCAAAGATTTTATGTTTCTTGGCGTTCTTAGCGTCTTGGCGCGAAATTTTCACTTGTCCAGTTTAGTGTTAGGTTATGCCCAAAAAGAGCAATTTTGAAGAAGCAAAGCTAGAACGCTTGTGCTAAACTGGGACTGTCGTCGGCGGCAGTGAGACTCAATCAAACACTTTTATGAGCAGAGGAAAGGAAGAAGGTTATGATTACCAAAATAACCCATTTGACGCTGTATGTGCTGGATCAAAACAAGGCGTATGATATTTACGTCAACAAACTCGGCTGCAAGGTCCACACCGATATGACCATGGAGAACGGCTTTCGCTGGCTGACCGTGACTCCACCGGAGCAACCCGGCCTGGAAATTGTGCTGGCCGAACCCAAGCCGCCTATGTTTGGCGAGGAACAGGCCCAGGCTGTGCGTGGTTTGCTGGAGCAAAACGCCCTGGGCGGCGGAGTCTGGTCCACTGAGGATTGTCAAAAGACGTATGAAGCTTTAAAAGCGAAGGGAATTGAGTTCCTGAAGCCGCCAACCCAGGAGTTCTACGGCCTCGAGGCCCTGTTCCGGGATGGCTGCGGCAACTGGTTCAGCTTGACCCAGCACACTCCCGAGCAGGGGGGGAAGTAGTTGTGAAAAAGCAAACCCTAAAGGACTTCAAGACCTTTAGGGTTTGCCCCAGAATCTGTCATTTCGAGGCCGGAGGCCGAGAAATCCTCAAGGTGGAAGACCAAGTAGTTCCGACTGAAGAAGATTTCTCCCTGCGGTCGAAATGACATGTTCCTCCAATCTTCTAAGCGATTAACAATACTGCCTCTCTTCTAGCCTACTTACCCATCTCCTGATACGTTTCCACCATCGCCCCGGCCATAATCTCCAGCCCTTCATGCAACTGGTCAGGGGGAATATCCAACTGCGGCAGCAGGCGGATGCAGTTGCTGTACAGCCCTGCCCGTAGTAACAGCACCCCTTTAGCCGTACATTTCTGAATCACGCTGATCACAAACTCAGGCCACGGCTCTTTGGTAATGGGGTCTTTGACAAACTCCAGGGCCATCATGGCCCCGCGCCCGCGAATATCGCCCAGCACGGGGATTTCGGCTTGCAACGGCTCGAAGGTGGCGCGGACCTTGTTTTCAATCTGGGCCGCGTTGGCCAGGGTTTCGGGCCGGTTGATCAGTTTGATCGCTGCCAGGGCGGCCACACAGGCCAGGGGATTGCCGCCGTAGGTGCTGCCGACGCCGCCCAGATGGGGCGCGTCCAGAATCTCCGCTCGCCCGGTGACGGCGCTCAGCGGCGTGCCCGCGGCCAGTGACTTGGCAGTAATAATCAGATCGGGTACGATGCCGGTGTACTCGATGGCAAAGAGCTTGCCGCTGCGGCCAAAGCCGCACTGGATTTCGTCGGCAATCATGACAATGTTGTGCCGGTCGCAAATCTCGCGGATTTTTTGCAGAAAAGGCGTGGGCACGGGGATGAAGCCGCCCTCGCCGATGATCGGCTCGATCAGGATGGCGGCGATGGCGCTGGGGTCTACCTGGGCAATCAGAGCGTTCTCCAAATTCCAGATGCTCCACTCCAGATAACCCTCCTGGCTCATGCCCGGCGGGGTGCGGTAGAGGTTGGGCAGAGGCAGGCGGTAAATTTCCGGGGCAAAGGGGCCAAAGCCTTTTTTGAACAGACCGTACTTGCTGGTCAGGCTCATAGTCAGGTTGGTCCGCCCGTGGTAGCCGCCTTCAAAGCAGATAATGGCCGGGCGTTTGGTGTAGGCGCGGGCCAGCTTGACCGCGTTCTCGACCGCCTCGGCTCCGCCGTTAGCCAGCAAGGTTTTCTTTGGATAGTCGCCGGGAGTAATGGCGTTGAGCTGCTCGCAGACTTCGATATAAGGTTCGTAGTTGGCCACAATCGGGCAGACGTGGATATACTTTTCGGCCTGGGCCTGGATGGCCTGGCTGACCGCCGCCGGAGCGTGGCCCACGGCCAGCGCCCCAATCCCACCGACCAGGTCGAGCAGGATATTGCCGTCCACATCCTCCACCAGCGAGCCGGAGGCGCGGGCATAGGCAATGGGTACGGATTGGTACAAGGCGGCGCTCACCGCTGCCGCCCGGCGGGCTAAGAGTTCCTGGCTTTTAGGGCCGGGGATGGGGGTTTTGAGTTGAATGTAAGGCATCGGCGCTCCTTGGAGAAAAAAGTTCGGCTATTATAACACAACTGGACCAAAATGGCTATTATCTGCAAAAAGGTCAACAAGACCAGGCCGATAAAAATGGGGCTGACCCCAAAATATTGATCGGCGACGGATGATTGATTGGACCGAGGTGGAAGTGATGCAGGAGAAATGAGGCGAGGAGGCGAGGAGGGGTGAGGCGAAGAAACGTGTCCTCGCGTCCTCGCCTCTCGCCTTGTTGTTTCAGCGGTCGGCGGTCATTTTAGCCTTCAGTTGCTCCACAAACGCCACGTGTTCCGGGGAAGCCAAGCCCTCTTGCAATACGGCCAGCATCGTTGCTAAATCGCCGGCCCACAGGGCTGCCGGTTGCAGCCACAAACCGGGGAAAACCTCGCTGCGTAGGAGGCCCTGCTCGTCGGGCTGAAGCATCTCATATACCCCCTCACGCAAGACAAACCAATCAATTCGCTGCTCATACGTCTGGGCTACGATATATTCGCGTACGCCGTTGCGGGCGTAGGCTCGGCGTTTATCGTACAGGTCATAACTAGCGCTGCTGGCAGCTACTTCTACAATCAATTCAGGCGCGCCTTCCAGATAATCATCTTCAGTGATAGTGGATTGCCCTCCCAGGGCTGGTTCCAGGCGCAAAAGAGCATCAGGTTGAGGCTCATTTTCGAGATCCAAGCGCACCGTGGCATTATCGCCACCTCTCACGCCGGGTGTTGCAGCCAAATATGTAGCCAACCAGCCGATAATATAGAAATGAGGATTTGCATGTTGTTCATAACGGATAGGTGATGACACGTATACAACTCCTTCAACGAGCTCAGCTTTTCTGTTTTCTGGATGGGCTTGATAACGCCGCTCGAATTCGGCCCGCGAGAGCCGGTCGCCGGAGTGAAGAGGCCGTTGTTTGCTAATACGCATTGATGGTTCTGATTGCTTAATTGTTTTTACGCTCATCTGCAACCTCCGCTTGTTATTGTAGCACAATGGGGCTAGAGAGGCTATTGGCTGGCTCGTGATAACACTGGCGCGTACTGCAAGCGCTGCTCGCGCTGCCACCACGCGCTGTTGGGTTGAGCTGTATTGAAATCGGTGAAGCGGTAGAGGTAGAGCATAGCCCGGATGGTGCGCGGCGGCGCATCAGGGAAGGGATTATGATCCAGCAGGGCCAGCACCTCCGGCGAGCCTTCGAGCAGGCGCAGCATCAAATTAATCAACCAGGGATTGTTTTGGTAGGTATCCAGGGCAGCAAACCACATCTGCCAATCCAGGCGGGGTTGGTGCGGGGCCACAAAGGTGGGCCGGCGCAGCGGGTCGCCCGGTTTCCATTTGAACTCATACGCCTGCCAGCTTTCACCGTCATTGCTGCCTTCGATGATGATTTCGGGCCGGGTGGTGGTCATGACAGCGAAAAGACCGTAGCTGTTAATGCTGCGAAATGGCGCAATCCAGACTAACGCCTGCTGGACAGGCCGGGGCAGCGGCGCTACCAGTCGGACCAGATGTGCGCTGCTCAACAGAAAGATAAGCACCGCCAGCGCCAGTGATAAAATTTGCTGCATTCTCACCAAAAGGATGGGACGCGGATTGGCCGGATCGAGCGGATAAAACCAGGCTAAAAATCCGTTCCATCCGTGCGATCCGCGTCCTATTTCCGCTGAGGCCGAAAAGGCGTTGGGAATTTGAGCAGTCAGACGGTGGGGCAGCCAGCGCCGCCAAAAGGCGTCGTCGAGGAGTAATAGACACAGTACGATGGTCAGCCAGTTGAAAAAAGCAAAGTTGCCGGTCAGGATGATGAACAGTTGCAAGGCTACCAGGGCAGCACAGCCGATAAACCGCAGCCGGCGCGGGGCAAAAATGAGAAAGGGGACAATCAGCTCAATGACGAACATGCCCACCACCGAACTTTTTTGAAACCATGCCGGCAGTTGGTGGGCATACCAACTTGTCCAGGCCGGCAGGGGTTGGGTTTCGTAGTGATAATTGAGCGCCGTCAAATCGCGCCAGGTCGGGTCGCCGCTGAGCAGCTTGACCGCGCCGGAGCTAAACATGAGCTTGAACAATAGCCAGCGTAACAGCCACAACCAGACCGGCGCGGGCGGCGACTCGTGGATGAGCTTGGGCCAGAACTGCCAGGGCGCGAAAAATATCGCCAGGAAGCCGGTTTCCAGCAGCAAATTATCCCACTGAAAAGCCAGAAAATCCTGTCCCCCTACCATCAACGAGAGATAAAAGGCCCACAGCAGCAGCAAAATCGGGCCGGGCGCTATCCCAACAATCAGCAGCAGCGACAATAGCGCGCCACCGCCGCAGACCAGGTGTAAAAAGGTATCGCTGGTATTCAGCCAGAACAGAGTGGGCAGATAATAATAACTTTGCGCCCCAAGTTGAGAATAGACTGCTGTTAAAAAATCGGCAGCGGGTAAAATGCCCCGGCTGCCGATAAGACCGCTCAATTGGACCCACAAAGAGACAAAGGCGGTGAAGTAAACTAGCCCCAGCCCTCGCAAAAAAAGCCAGCGAGTGAGGTGATGAGACGAGACGGCGTGAGGCGAAGAGGCGAAGATAGAAGATAGAGGATTGAGGATAGAGGATAGAGTTCTTGTAAATGCATATCTATTTACCATCTCCTATTTACTATCTACTATCTACTATCTACTATCTTCTATCTACCATCTACTGTCCTCCACTTTCCCCGCTCTCTACCTCGGCGGGACCGGCGGCAGCGGGGGCTGGTGAAGTATCAACTGTGGGCACGATGCCGGGACCGGGGATGACCAGGTTGGGCACAGTGCCTTCGGGGGTGAAGATGATCTTGTCGGTGGCTTTGAGGGCGTTGGCATTGGCCTGAATTTTTTGCAGTTCCAGATAGCCGGGGTTATCCCCATACAGTTCGGCCAGGACTAACTGGTTGGCCAAATCGGCCTTGGCTTTTTCGGCGGCGGCGGCGGCATTGGCCTGGTTGATTTCCAAATCCTTTTGGGCGGCGAGCAGCTCATTGGCTTTTTCGGCCTCGATGATGGCCTGCTGCGCCTCCACCTGAGCCAACTCATTGGCTTTTTGGGCTTCGATGACGGCCTTTTGGGCCAGAATCTTCTCCTGCTCCAGTTGGGCTAAAATAGTCTGCTGCTTGGTTTCCTCTTGAATCCGGCTCTGCTGCACCCGGATTTCACCTTCCTGGCGAGCCTGCTCCGCTTCGGCCTGGGCGTTGGCCCGCAGCTTGTCCTGGGCCGCCTTTTCGGTTTCCAGCCGGCTTTGCACAATCGCATCCAGCGCCGCCTGCACTTCGGGCGAGAGAATGACGTTTGGCACCACCACGTTTTCAATTTGCAGGCCAAAGTTGGCCGCCAGATCGCTCAATTCGCTGTCAATACAGTTTCGCAGTTCGTCGCGGGCCGTCCCCACCACATTATCGTCAAAGTTTCGGTCGCCTACACAGACTTTCATCGCTTGTTGGGCCAGCGCTTGCACCCGGGCCTGCGCCAGTGCATCGTCGAGGAAAATGTTGCGGTACTCAGCCCATTTGTCCTGCAAAATGTCTTTCTGGGCAATGTTAGGTCTGAAAATATCGCCGCTGACCACCAGCCCGATGCGCTGTTTGTCTTTGGTGATAATCTCCTGATCTTCAATGGTAAAAGGGATGGCCTGGCTGGAAATCTTGGTCAATTCGACATAGAAGCCAAAATCGCTGTAAACGCCCGGCCCAACGATGCCAACAATGCGACCACTTTCAAATTGAACGCCCACCTCCTGCTCTTCCACCCGCTCAAACAGGTAGTAGAACTGGCTGGAAAAGACCAGCAGAATCACCGCTACAATGACCACCACAATCAGGGTAAAAAATAGGGGAATACCACCGGCAAGTCTTGATTTCATCGTTCGACACTCCTTTTCGTTGTTGATTTAATTGGTAGATTAAAAATGTTACGTTACAATTGGGGGCAAAGAATGGAACTTTCGCAGATATTGTACCATCATTTTTGCCTTTTACTAAGTTTAATGCAGAAAGGTTAACTCGACAATCCCTCATGAAACTCATTGTGCTCGATATTGATGGCGTTCTTTCCACTGGCGAGGCCCACCCGTTTGAGCTGAGCCTGTTCGCCCGGCTGGCCGGCCTGAACCGCCGCGCCCGCCAGGGCGAAGCCGTACCCGCTGTGACCCTCAACACCGGCCGGCCCTCCCCCTATGTCGAAGCGGTGATGCAGGCCATCGAGGGCTGGCAGCCGGCCCTGTACGAAAGCGGGGCGGGGCTTTACTTTCCCCAAACCTATCAATTCCAGCTTACGCCTGCCTTAACTGCGGACCATCTGGCCCGGCTGCGACTGGTGGTTGAACGACTCGATCAGGCGGTGGTGCAGCCGGGACGGGCCTACTGGCAGCCCGGCAAAAGCGTCTGTTATACCCTGTTTGCTCATCCTCCTTTGACGACCACCGATTTAATTCCCGAAGTCGAAGCGATTGTAGCAGACATCTCTGGCGAATTTGTGGTGACTCAGGCTTCTATGGCGTTGAATGTCCATCCCGCTGGTATTGATAAAGGAACCGGGCTGCGCTGGCTGTCAGAGGTGACCGGCATCACCCTGGCCGACATGGGCGGCGTGGGCGACTCCGCCGGGGATATTGACTTTTTGCGGCTGGTAGGCCAGCCCGCCGCGCCAATCAATGCCACGCCCGGCGTGAAGGCTGTGGTGGAGTATGTTGCAACCCGACCAGAGGCCGTGGGGTTACACGAGATTTTGGATTATTGGTCGCTATAACGTATTTCCAAGAAAATAGTCACTCGATCAATATTCGTGTTGCGTCTTACGTCTTGCGTGAGATAAAGTAGACGGAACACGCCGCCACAGGCACGCAAGCCAGACGCAACACGTTTTGGTTAATTTAAATCTTGGAACTGCCTACGGATTATTGTTAACTATTTTTAACATCAATTTAACAACCGCTTAAAACTGTCTTGAAATGCGGGGGCGTTTCAAATTTTTGGTAGACATAAAACAATGAGCGAATTTTGTAGTTGAGGGCTACAATTTAGAGCAGGATTGACAGAATTTAAGGATAAATTATCCTTTTATTCTACGAGTCTTGCTCTGAATGTGGGCTGTAAATAAACTCGTCAAAAATTTGGAATTGCTGCTAAAATGCGCTTAACATTGACAATTCTGAGGGAGCATGTTATCTTGTGCGTAGTGTAACAGTAGTGATGTCGCCATCCTGAAAATGATGAATTAAGAAGCAGTGATAGGTGAGCAACGATGCTCGGCAAGCGATTGGTTAAAAAGCCTCTCCTTTTTTCGATAGTACCTCTGTTCAACCATTCAAGTGATGATAAACAGGTCACTCTGCCAACTTTGCCGTGGTAGTGTGGCCTGTTTTGGTTTTGCCCAGGCAGTTTGACGGCCCGGTGCAGCCGAACTAAGCAGCAGTTCAAAAAATTATAGTCTCAATTCCAAAGGAGGATTGTATGAAGAAAACGCTTAGTTTAACCTTATTGATTGTATTATTGTTCAGTGCCCTGGCCGGCATGGCCAGCGCCGCCGGCCCGCTGCCCCAGGGCGGCGGCCAGGAGTATACCGTCCAGGCCGACGATTGGTTAAGCAAACTGGCCGAAAAGAATTACGGCGACGTGCTGGCCTGGCCGGTCATCTGGAAAGCAACCAACGCCAAGGCCGCCGAAGACGACAGTTTTGTTGAGATTCCCAACCCCAACGTGATTGAGGTGGGTCAAAAGTTATGGATCCCCGACGAGGCCGAAGCCGCCCAATTCTTTGAGGAATTTGCCGCCGAGCGGGCTGCCGCCTCCACCGCCGGCTCTGCCGATATCACCGGCGAGTTAAATGTGCTGTGCGTAGTCCAGGTAGAATGGTGCGAAGGCCAGATTGCCGAGTTCAACAAAATCTATCCCGGTCTGGTGGTCAACTATGTCCGTCTCTCCAGCGGCGAATCGCTGACCCGCCTGCGCAACGAAGCCGCCAATCCCCAGTTTGATGTCTGGTGGGGCGGTCCCATTGACAGCTACATCGCTGCTGCCGCAGAAGGTCTACTGGAAGCGTATGACTCGCCTAACGCGGTCAATTTGCGTGATCCCCAGGTGATGAAAGCGGCCGATAATAGCTGGTTTGGCATTTATATCGGCACGCTGGGCTTTGGCACCAACCTCAACTACCTGGAAGCCAACCCCGGCCTGGCTGCGCCCACCTCCTGGGATGACCTGATCAAACCGGAATGGAAAGGGCAGATCATGATTGCTCACCCCTCCAGTTCGGGTACGTCGTATACCGCCCTGTGTACCATTCTGCAATTGAAGGGGGAAGAGGCCGGCTGGGAATATATGCGAGCTTTTGCCGGTAATGTGCTGCAATTTACCAAGAGCGGCGCGGCCCCGGCCAACTTTGTCGGCAACGGCGAAGCGGCAGTTAGTGTGGTCTTCTCGCACGATATTGTCAACCAGATTGAAAAGGGGTTGCCTCTGCAATTGACTTTCCCGGCCGAAGGCACCGGCTATGAAATCGGCGGGACGGCCATCGTCAAGGGCGCGCAGCACCCAGACCTGGCCAAATTGTGGATTGACTGGGCCTTGACCCCGGCGGCTCAGGAACTTGGCCCCAAATACAACGCCTTCCAGGCTCCCACCGTCATCGGCGCGGAAGCTTCTCGACCGGAACTGCTGGAAGTCAACCTGATCAATTACGACTTTGATTACTGCGGCAGCAACAAAACCGCTTTTGTAGACCGCTTTACCAACGAAATCGCCAACGCCGACGCTTTGAAGGAATAAGCTTTTAATTAAAGCGTGAGACGAGCAGTTATTTAACTGAAGGTACTCCCGGTGGTGGAAAATCACCCTGAGTGCGCGTCAGCGTGTATCGAGGGGTGATTTTCCGCCGCTGGCATCCTGAGTAGCCCCGACCGGAGGGAGTGGGCGTATCGAAGGGTGTCAGCGGCGGAAAGGTAAAAAGCCGGGTTGTCTATTACGTTTCACGCCCCTCTCCCAGCGGCCAAATCAGAGGATAACCAATTGTCATGCAAGAATCAGTCCCCTTAAACCGCCCCCAGGTTAGCCAGAACGCGCTCCAGGCCAACCTTATCCGCCGCCTCAACGAATTTCGTCTGATTGCCCAGGACAATATCCTGATGGCCGGGCTGCTCATTACCACCATCTTTGTTTTTCTGTTTGTCTTATTACCCCTGCTGGAGGTAATCTGGCAGGGGTTCTTTACGCCTGCCAGCGGCGGCGAGGCTGCGCGAGGAAGCTTTAGCCTGGAATACTTTACCCGTTACTTTGACCCGGTCTACCGCACCCACTCCTGGAATGTGCTGCGCGATACCATGATTATGGGCCTGGCCTCAGCCGGGCTGGGGACGCTGCTGGGCTTTGTCTTTGCCTACACCGTCGTCCGCTGCAATATTCCCTTTCCCCGTCTCTTTCACATTGTTACCCTGCTGCCGACCATTTCGCCGCCCTTTGCCATCGCTATCGCGGCCATCCTGCTGTTTGGCCGCAACGGGCTGATTACCCGTCAAATCCTGGGGATTAACTTTGCCGTTGGAGTCAACGATATTTACGGGTTAGACGGGCTGGTCTTTGTGCAGGTGGTCACCTTTTTTTCGGTGGCCTACCTTATTATCCGGGCCATGCTGGAGCGGCTGAATCCGGCCCTGGAGGAAGCTGCGCTGAGTATGGGGGCCAGTAAGTTCCACATCTTCCGCACCGTCACCCTGCCGTTACTTATCCCTGGTTTGGCCGGGTCGTTCCTGCTCCTGTTTGTCGAATCCCTGGCCGACCTGGGCAATCCGCTGCTTATCTCCGGCAACACCACCGTCCTGTCCGCCGAAATCTTCCTGGCCGTGAACGGCGAGTTCAACCAGCAAAAAGGGGCAGCCCTGTCGCTGGTCCTCTTAATCCCCACCCTGACCCTCTTTTTGGTGCAGAACTATTGGGTCAGCCGCCGCTCCTACATCTCCGTTACCGGCAAACCGGCGGGCGGGCAGTTGACGGTCAAAGAGCCGCTTATCCGCTGGACTTTTATTACCATCAGCGTTTTGACCCTGCTGTTGGTGCTGGGCCTGTATGCTTCTATTCTGGTTGGTTCGGCCACGCGCCTGTGGGGCATTGATTACTCCTTAAATTGGCAGCATTTTGGCCTGGCCCTCAGCCGGGGCCTGGAAGCTATTATTGATACCACCTTTTTATCGGCCATTGCCACGCCGGTGGCTGGCTTAATCGGCATGCTGGTGGCCTTCCTGGTCATCCGCAAAACGTTCTCCGGCAAAGAGGCGCTGGACTTCTTCTCTAACCTGGGCGGCGCGGTCCCCGGCACGATTTTGGGTATTGGCTATATTATCGCCTTTATCCAGGCCCCCTGGTGGGCGCTGCTGTTGGTTTATACGGCGCTGGCGCTGTATTTCAGTTCGGCCAGCGCCAAAAGCTGGCCCGGACGCCTGCTGGTCATCCTGGGTGGGGCGCTGGCTGGTTATGCCTTGACTTTGCTCCCCGGTGAGGCCGGCTCGACGGCCTGGCTCAGCTTTGCCGAGTGGCACTATCTCCTGGCCGCCCTGCTGGCGGTGGCGGCGGCGCTGGCTGCCTGGGGGACGCCCGCCGCTAAACGCTGGCTGGTCGGCGGGACGCTGCTGGTGATGGCCCTGTATCTGGCCCTGCACAGTTGGGCTGGCTATTGGCTGCAAAGCATGACTATTTGGGGGCGTGGGTTAGAGGGTGTTTACTGGCCTCGGATTATTAGTAGCCTGGCCGACCAGATTGGAGTGGTGTTGCAGCCCACCAACGCCCTTATGGGCTTGACTTTTGTTTTCGCCGGCCTCTTTATTGTGGGGCAGGTGGGGGCGCGGGTCAGGCTTTACGTGGCCTTATTGCTGCTTGGCGTCAGCACGGCCCTGTCGTGGGCGGGGGAGCAGCCGCTGGCCTTGGTCGGTACCTCTTATATTATCATCTTTGCCTATGCCGTGCGCAGCTTGCCGGCCTCGGTGCGGGCGGGGGTAGCGGCCTTACAGCAGATTGACCCCTCCATTGAAGAAGCCTCGGCCAACCTGGGCGCAGACGCCCAGTATACCTTCCGACGCATCACCCTGCCGCTCATTTTGCCCGCCTTTATCGCCGGCCTTATCTTTAGCTTTGCTCGCCACATGACCAGCCTCTCGGCCATTATCTTCCTCTCCACCCCCAAGTGGCGCATCCTCACCGTTGAGATACTCAGCGCAGTCGAGCAAGGCGGACTGAGCCTAGCCGCCGCCTACTCGGTCATCCTGGTGGCCATTGTCCTGGTAGCCATCGGCCTGACTTATCTAATCCTGGGCCGCACCCTGGGCAGCGCGGGCAAACGGGTAGATTTGAATATATAAATGAATGGCGAATGAGCGAATGGCGAATAATAGACATTCGCCATTCGCCATTCGCTGATTCTTAGGAGTGTTTTGTGAGTTTTCTCTTACTTGAAAATCTGGTCAAAGAGTTTGCCGGGCGCGGCGGCGAGGGGATTGTCCGCGCGGTAGACAATGCCACTATCAGCATCGAAGAGGGCGAGTTTATCACCCTGCTGGGTCCGTCTGGCTGCGGCAAAACCACCACCTTGCGCCTGATTGCCGGCTTTGAGTTCCCCACCAGCGGTAAGATTGTGCTCGACGGCGAAACCATTAACCAGCAGCCGCCCAACCAGCGCGATATGGCCATGGTCTTTCAAAGCTACGCCATCTTCCCCCATTTGAACGTCTTTGAGAACATCGCCTACGGCCTCAAGATACGCCGTCTTTCCGGCGAGAGCATTAAACAGAAGGTCCGCCGGGTGCTGGAGCTGACCGAATTGACCGGCCTGGAGAATCGCGCTCCTAACGCCCTCTCCGGCGGGCAGCAGCAGCGGGTCGCCCTGGCCCGCGCCCTGGTCATGGAACCCAAGGTGCTGTTGATGGACGAGCCGCTCTCTAACCTCGACGCCAAGCTGCGGGAAGTGATGCGCACCGAAATCCGGCGCATTCAGCAGACGCTAGGGATTACCAGCGTTTATGTAACCCACGATCAGGTGGAAGCGATGACGCTGTCGGACCGGATTGTGGTCATGAACCGGGGCCGGATTGAGCAAATCGGTCCGCCCACCGAGATTTATCGCCACCCTCGTACCACCTTTGTGGCCGATTTTATTGGCCGGGCTAACTTTGTCCCGGCTGTGGTACAAAGCCTCAACGGTAACAGTGTGACAATCAAGGCGTTGGGCCAGGTGTTGACCCTACCCAAACCGGATCGAACCTTGCAAGCCGGCCAGGCGGTTAAAATGGTTATCCGTCCCGAAGCCGTTCAGGTGGTCGAGCAGGGCGGGCAGTACGCGGGCGTCGTCCGCTGGGCCTCTTACCTGGGTAGCGTGGTCGAGTACGATATCGAGGTGGCCGGCCACTCCCTCTCCATCAGCAACGCCGACCCGCGCCACACGGTTATCCATCCACCGGGCCACGAAGTCAGGCTGCGCCTGCTTGAAGACTGCGCCTACATCCTGCCGGATTAACCGGGCAGACTTCATAGGTTTTCGCGCCGCGTACCTGTGAGGTCTATCCCCCAAGCAAGAACCGGAGTCCAGGCCAGCGCATTGGCTGCACCGCTGCCATGCACCAAAACCAGCGGCGGCCCCGCCCCCCGGCGATAGCAGGCAATCGCTGTCCCATCAGGCGATGTGATTTTTTCCATTGTTTCCTCCCTCGAAAATAACTGTCAGGTCACTGCGAACCACAGGCGAAGCAGTCGTCTACCTGGGAGAGGGATTGTAGTTGGGCTGATCTGGTCCCCAGATGCGGCCGATGCCCCCCCAAAACACAAAAGCCCACCATCATGGCAGGCTTAAGTTCGACTCAACATCTGTGCCCTCGACGGGATTCGAACCCGTGTCGCAGCCTTGAAAGGGCTGTGTCCTAGTCCTCTAGACGACGAGGGCGAAGTGAGGTGCTGTGCTAGGACAACGGGGGGTAATATACCATCAGAGCCGATTTTGGGCAAACTAAGGTTTAATAATTGAAGAGAGAAATGGAATTGATTTCTCCGCAAGTTATCGCTTTAGTTCCCGCATGACCCTCTCGGTGATTAGCTGAACTAAATCAGCGGTTGAGCCATTGATACTTGAGGTAGTTGGAGTAGATACAACTTTTAGCCCGGACTCTGACGGTGGGGTATGTTCCCCCTCGATGTGACACACGCCGCACTTTTCGCAAAAGTCGGCGGCGTCGGCGGCGCGGGCCAGGCCCCACACCTGGCGGGTCTGGATGAGTTTTTCTACTTGAAAGGCCGGTAAGGGTTGGCCGCCGCCCAGTTGGTTTAACATGTAAGTAATGCGGGCAATCTGCTCCAAGGTCTCGGTGCGGTAAAAGGCATTGAGCGGGCTGCTGCCGACGGTCAGACTGCCGTGCCGCTGCAATACCAGGGCATCATGGCCGGCAATCACCTCGCGGATGGCGCGGGCGTTCTCCTCGCTCGAAGGGGTGGCATAGGGGGTGGTCGGCGTCAGGCCCAAAAACACAATGGCTTCCGGCAGCATACAATCGGCCAGCGAGATGCCGGCGATGCTCAGAGCGATGGCGTGAGGCGGGTGGGCGTGAACGACCGCCTGCACGTCGGGCCGCTGTTTGAAGGCTTCCAGGTGCATGGTGATTTCGGAGGTGGGCTTGAGGTCTTTATTGGCCGCAGTCTCCTGGCCCACTTTGCGGCCGGCCATATCAATGGTAATCAACTGGTCGGGCGTCATCAAGCCTTTGCACAAACCGCTGGGGGTAATGAGGATGGTGTTGTCGTCCAGCCGGGCCGAAATGTTGCCGTCGGTCGCCACAATGAGACCGCGTTCATACATTAACTTGCCGACCAAGACAATTTCTTCGCGTAACGACTGTTCTCTAGGAGAAAAAAGGGCTAAGGTCATGTTAGGTTATCCAAGCAGGGAATTAGCCAGTTTGGCTATGGCGGCAGCGGCAGGAGATTGGGGACTGCTTAAGAGCAGCGGTTTGCCGCTGTTGACGGCTTTGACCATTTCCACTTCGTAGGGAATGCTGGCTAGAACTGGGCGCTTGAGGGTTTTTTGAATAATTTCTAAAGGCAGGCCGCCCTGGGGCAAAATGTTATTGATAATCACCACAATTTTGTTTTCGGCCACGCCCAGCCGAACCAAGCCCTGGAGCGCGACCGCTACCGATTGCAGCGAGGGCATATCTGGGGCCAGAACCAGCCCTATTTTATCAAATGATTGCAGCAGCGCCCCGGAGCGAGGTTCCAGTAGCGGCGGAATATCCAGGATAGTGTAAGCAAAGCTCAATTTAAGGGTTGTAACCAGTTGTTCCAGCCGCTTGTCGCCCAGATAGAGCAGGTGATCATAGTTGAGCGCCGAAGCCAGCAGTTGCACGCCGCTGGCGTGCTGAATCAAGTGAGGTTTGACCGTTTCCAGGGCAACATCATCTTGGGAGGCAAACAGGGCATCGGCCACGCTGCTGGTGGGCCGCAGCCCCAACATCAGGGCGGCGTGTCCGCCCAGCGGGGCCAGGTCTACCAGGGCGGTCGGCGCTTTTTTGGTTAACGCCAGGGCCAGGGCTAAATTGACCGCCAGCGTGGTCACGCCCGTACCCCCCCGCAAACTAAATAAACCGAGCGTGGCCTGGGTGGTTGGCCCGGCTGGTCGGGCCGGCAAAAGTTCATTGATGCGGGCAATCAGCACATCGGGCGAGGTGTTTTTAGACAGGTAATCGGTCGCTCCGGCGTCCAGCGCCGTTTGTTTATCAATTGGCTGAAAGCGGGCCGAGAACATAATAATGGGTAGTTCGGTCAGGCCCAGGTTGGTGCGAATCTGTTTGCAAAAGTCGTAGCCGGTCATCTTGGGCATCATTACATCGGCTACAATTAAGTCTGGCGATTGGGCTTTTACTTGAGCCAGACCCTGAACGCCGTCATCACAAATCGTGACGGTATGGCCGGCCCGTTTAAGGCTAAATTCCAACAGGCGTAGAATATTTTTATCGTCGTCAACAACCAGAATGTTAGCCATAACTCACCCAAGGTTAGCCGGCATCGCCAATACAAATCAGTTCTATTTTGGATTTGTTAACCAGAACAATCGGCCCTTCAAAGGTGACTTTGGGGAAATGGGCATTGGTGCTGCGGGCATCCAAAATAGGCAAAAATTTATGAGTGTCGGAAGCGAAGATTTTTTTGATTTCCAAATCGCCCATCCACTGAAATTTGCCCTGTATTTCAAACGAAGGCACGGTGACAAAAATAGGCAAACTGACCCGATTGGGCACATAAAAACGTTCTTTGGAAGTGCCTTCCACTTCGCTGGAGAGCAGAATAAAGTTGATTTCGCTTTTCACCAGCGATCCCTTTTGGTATGTCGCCACAATTTCACCGGGATGATTGATCCGCGAAACGTAAATGTCCACCAGGTCCAAATAATCGGTGATGCGGTCGCCCAACACATCGGCCAGCCGCCGCTTGTAAACCAGTACGCTGGCCGAGAAACGATAGCTGCCGGTGAAAAAATCGGCGGTTACGCGGCCCGTAGCCCCGGTGGAACTGGTGGAAATTCGATGAACCGTCATAAGAATTTCCTTTCTGTCACCCGGCGATGTCCACCGAGTCTAAAATGCCAACAATCATCGAGATGACGGGAGCCTCCTCGATTTGCATAATTTGTCGGGCCGAGTTGCCTTCGCGCATCACCAAAACCGTATCCCCAATGCCGGCGTGGGCGTTGTCCAGAGCCAAAAAGGTTTCTTCCGGCGACTCATGCGGCAGGTTAAGCGGCTGCACCAATTGTAATTTGTACCCGTGATAGGCCGGATGTTTAATAGTTGAGACGACTGTACCCACAACTTTAGCAATGACCAATTATCAACTCCAAAAACAAGTAGCAAGTAGCAGGGTAGCAGTTTGCTACCTGCTACCTTGTTACTTTGTTACCCTGCCATCTTCACGCAAACTGAGTATACCCTCGCGGCAGTTCAAAATTTTTGATAGATGCATCCACATCAACGGTATCTACCACGCCGATAGCCGCCAGGTCAACCGGGACAAAACTGTTTTCCAGGGCCATCGCCGCTTCGCGGGCGCGAACCATAAAAACAATGTCGCCATAGCCGGCCTGGGTGGCATCGGCGGCGACCTGTAAATTGCCGATGGGTTCAAGTTGTTTGTTCACCAACTGGACTACCAGCAGTTTTACCCCCGCCAGTTCCGGCGTTTTGATGGTGGCAACCGCCGTCCCGACAATTTTGCCTAATAGCATCTAAAAACCTTCAGTGTCAGGTATCAAGTATCAGGTGTCAAGTGTTTTGTAAACTCCTATACATGACACCTGACACTTAAATACTTGACACTTCCTACGATTTCCTAAACGTAATTTCCCCATCCACTTCAAGACTGTCCAGGAGGGCCATAATGACCGCATCAACCGGGCGATCTTTGGTGAGAGAGGTTTGGCGGGCTGAGGAGCCGCTGGCAATCAGAACCACATCACCTACCCCCGCGTCTACGGTATCAATCGCCACCAGCGGCTTGCCGGTCGGCTCGCCGCGGGCATTGGCCTCACGCACCACCAACAGTTTGGTTCCATTTAGCTTTTCGTCCTTGATGGTTGCTACGGCTGAACCGACAACTCTGGCAATTAACATAAAATCCCCGGTAATGATGGTATTTTCTGATAGAGCTTGTCGCAAAAGGGTAAAAAGTAACAATTTTGCGTCTTACGTCTTACGTGTTCCATCATTTTGTGTCAGGCAAGACGCAAGACGAAACTTTTTTTAGTTACAATTCAACCCCATCACGTTTCACGAATTTCTACTGGAGACGGCTCGGTTTTGATTAGGAGGGTTAGACCACAACAGCTTTTGCAGAATCTCGATGGCGTCGTAGTCGTAGACTCGTTCCTGGCAAACTTCGCAAACCATAGCCGGCATGCGGTTTACAACCAAAAGATACCGGCCATGCCACTCTACAAAAGCCATCGAGCGTTTTTGTAAGCGACCTGTATGGCAGACTGGGCATGTACTCATAGTGACTGCGCCTCTTGGATAATTTTTACACCCGCACTGACCCCCAGCCGGGTAGCCCCCGCCGAAATCATGCGTTGCGCTTCGGCCAGCGTTCTGATGCCGCCTGAAGCTTTAACCCCCACCTGTGGCCCCACGGTCTGCCGCATCAAAGCGACATCCTCGATGGTAGCTCCCCCACTACTGAACCCAGTTGAAGTTTTGACAAAATCTGCGCCGGCTTGTTTAGCCAGTTGGCAGGCGCGAACTTTTTCATCATTTGTCAGCAGCGCTGTTTCGATGATAACTTTGCACAGCGCCCCATGCTGGTGAACGGTCTTTACGACGGCAGCAATATCACGTTCCACCAGGGCGTCGTCGCCGCCTTTGAGCGCCCCAATATTGATGACCATATCAATTTCAGTGGCCCCGTCGTTCAGGGCTTGCAAAGTTTCAAAAACTTTGGCCTCGGTTGAGGTGGCCCCCAACGGAAAACCGACCACCGTGCAAACTTTGACCTCCGAATTTTGCAGCAGTTGGGCGGCCAGTTTGACATGAGCGGGATTGATACAAACCGAGGCAAAATTATACAATAGAGCCTCATGGCACAGTTGGGCAATTTGCTGGACGGTTGCTTCGGGTTTAAGCAGAGTGTGGTCAATCAAGTGGGCCAACTCGGCTTTAACCCCGTTGATACCCAGGCCGGCGGTAAACCGTTCCGCCCCGGCCTGGATGGCCGCCATAATTTTTTCGGGACATTTTTGGGCGCACTGGCCCAGGCAATCCTGGCAGGAGTCAAAGGTGGGTGGCGCAGTTGATTCGCTACTCTGCCCATTAGTGACTCGTAAAATTTCCTGGCTGATAGTCTCGACCAACCGACTGATCGTGGCATTATCCAAGGTGGTCATTTTAGCCTTTCAAAAAACGTTGTTCAATTTCAACAATTTTATTGACCCGGCGCTGGTGCCGGCCTCCGCCGAACTCCGTTTTGAGCCAGGTTTCGACAATTTGCCGGGCCAAATTCAGCCCGATCATCCCGGCCCCCATCGTTAGCACATTAGCGTCGTTGTGCTCCCGGCTGTTGCGGGCCATGGCCTCATTATAACACAACGCCGCCCGAATCCCCGGTACTTTGTTGGCGGCCATGCTGGAACCAATCCCGGCCCCATCAATCACAATCCCGCGCCAGGCTGTGCCGTTGGCGACTTGTTTGGCTACGGCGTAAGCAATATCGGGATAATCTACCGCGTCGGGCGTGTATGTGCCGCAATCTAATACGGTGTAACCCAATTCGGCCAGATAGGGTTTGAGCGCCTCTTTCATCGGAAACGAAGGGCCATGATCGGCCCCGATAGCAATAACCGGGCCAGGGCCGTTGGTTGACGAGGTCGAAGTCAGATGATCGCTTGTGACCAGGCTGATCTGGTTAGCTCGAGCGACTTCGCGGGCCAAGTCGGTGACGATAGCCCCTGCCGGTATAGGCAGCACACTCCCCGGCGCAGCCGCACGAATATCATCTACCGTGATAATGGGCTTAGACATGGGTGGTGATTAAGACCTTGAAAAATTAACAAACCTGATATTCGTGGTGCGTGGTGCGCGGTGCGTGAACATAAAACGCACTACGCACCACGTACCACGTTAATTATTATCGGCGTTGGCGCTGGGAACCAACTCATTCAAAACATGCTTCAGGGTGGCCTGCTCGGTCGGCGCGTCGCGCGGAATCACCCCCCACTCGCTGGGCGGCCAGTACGACAGCCATGCCCGTCCGACAATATTCTCAAGCGGCAGGGTTCCCCAATTGTGCGAGTCGTTTGAATTGTTACGGTTATCACCCAAAACAAAAATTTGCCCTTCCGGGACTGTAACCGCGTTAGGCATTGTGTACGTACCCGGCGTGGGTTGGAAAGGTTCGGCCAAAGGCTGGCCGTTAATAAAAACCTGACCGGCCTTAATTTCCACCGTCTCCCCCGGCAGGCCGATGATGCGCTTCACGTAATCTTCGCCGGGCCGGTTAGGCGGCTCAAACACAATCACATCGCCTCGCTGCGGCCCACCCATCTTCAAAACATCTGTTACAAAGGAGTTGTAACTGAGTTTGTCAATAATCAGATATTGGCCATCGTGCAGGTTGTCTACCATACTGGTGCCAACCACTCGAAAGTTGCGGATGACCGTTTGGATTAAAAAGAAAATAATCAGGGTCAGAATAATGGTCTCGCCCACCTCGCGGATTACGGCCCAGGCGGTTTTCCAGCCAGAAGGTTTCTCTTCGGCGGGGGGGGCATCTTCTAAAGGCGGCAGGGTGTAACCGGACCAATCGGGTTCAGCCGGGGAAACCCGGTAAACCGGCGAACTGGTCGAGGCCGGCGCGTCAGCGGCGTCGTCGGGGCGGGGGGAAGCCAGGAGGCTGGCTAAATCCGGGGCGGCATCCGATGTTTTGAAAGCCAGGTCTGGTTCGGCTGAAATCGCCGGGGTGGGTGATGGATCATCAACAGGCTGAGAGGGATTTGTTGGTGGATGAGGGTCAAACCCCTCCCCATCAGCGGGATTATGGGTACTTTGTGGTTCAAATGGGTTGGACAACTTATACTCCAAAAAGCTTGGCGTTCAAACAATTCATGTTTCAACGCTTACATCGGATAGAATTATATCCGACAAGAGGGCGTGTGGCAAGGAAGGGCAATCAATCGGCAATGTTCAACAGTCAACAGTCAATGGTCAATGAACTACTTTCTCATTAACTATTGACTATTGACCCTTAATCTATCCCTTTTTCCACTTCTCCGCGTAATAAATTGACCCGTTCGGGCCGGCTGGCCTTTAACTCGGCGGAATCGCGGAAGCCCATGGCCGCATAAAAATCGGCGTCGTAGGTGCGGGTCTGGATGACGACGGGCATGGGCACGGCGTGGCCCATAATCAAGGCTTGCTGCTTGGTATCGAGGCGGGCCAGTACCTCGCGCAGCGCGCTTGCGCCGGAAACACCGGTCAATACGGCGTTGATGTCGCGCTCGTTGTCCAGCAGGGCGGTCACGCGGGTGCCAATCTGGCTCATCACCTCTTCGTCAATGCCGGACGGGCGCTGGTCTACAATTAGCAGGGTGACATTGTATTTGCGCAGTTCGCGGGCAATGGTGCCAAAGATGGTCTGGCGGGCAATCTGCGGATCGAGGAATTTGTGGGCCTCTTCAATCACAATCATCAGTTGGGGCGGCTCTTTGGCTTTGTCGCCCAGGGCGCTCTCCACCCGCTCGATGTACATCTGGTGGATGCGGCGGGTCAGATAGTTAGCCACCAAAATGTAGGCTTCCAGCGAGTTGCCGTAGCGTCCAAATTCCAACACCACGTTGAGGCCCCGGTCCAGATATTCGATGATGCTCTGGGCCGAGTCGCCTTTCCAACTGTCGCGGATAAAGTCAAAGCGGGTCAGCCGTTCCAGGCGGCGGCTGAGGGCGTCGAGACTGGAACGATTGAGGGTGCTGCCCTCGACCAGCGCATCCATTTCGCCTTTGTCGGCGTTGAGCAGTTGCTTGATCCAGCCCCGGCCCCAACTGCGGCGCAAGGTGTAGGCCGCAGCCAGCATATTGTCGCTCAGGTCGAGCGTGTCACGCAGCGTCTCCAAATCTTCCGGCTGGATGTCCGACCAGTCGAGCACAACCACATAATCGGGCCGGACCTGGCGGCGCTTGGTTGATTCTTCGTCGAGGGTAAAAATGGCGACGCGATGATTGCCAAAAAGCTGTTTCAAGCCTTTCACTTTGGTCCGGCCTTCGCTCTGGCCTTCCCAACCGTATTCGTTGTGCATGTCGAAGATGAGGCTGACGGCGGCGTTGCGCTGGATGACCCCGGCCAGCAGCAGCCGGGTGAGAAAGCTTTTGCCGGTGCCGCTTTTGCCAAACACACCAACGCTGCGCTCGACCATGCGCTGCAAATCCAGGTTAACCTGCACATCAGCC
Source organism: Anaerolineales bacterium (assembly GCA_015075405.1). Classification (GTDB taxonomy): domain Bacteria; phylum Chloroflexota; class Anaerolineae; order 4572-78; family J111; genus DSQQ01. The sequence goes on along the minus strand of JABTUK010000004.1, from coordinate 460,416 downwards.
ATATCCAGCGGCTCGCCGATGTGAAAATGCTGCTCATCTTCCTGGCCGAAGACCATGTTGACATCTTCCTCGGTGGCCAGGCGCACTTTGGAAAAGTGGCCGGGGATGGTTTTGACCGGGCGGGGCTGGTCGGCGCTTTTATCCAGCACCAGCATAGGCGCGACGTGAATCCGGCCAAAGACGCTGGCCCCGATATGCACTTCGCGCAGAAAGTCATCCTCCACATCCGGCGGCGTTTTTTCGATTTGGGGGTTGGTGTTGTCCAGAACAACGTCGGTAATCATGCCAAAGAATTTGAGCTTGGCCCCTTCGATGGTGATGTAGCGGCCCACGGCCATTTCCTCCACCGGAGCGTTGGAAGCCAGCTTGACCTCCAACCCTTTGCTGAGCGAACCGCTGATGACCATGCCCAGTTCGCGGGTGGGCCGAGGGAAAAATAAATCCAGTTCGCTGATAGGTTCATCTGCCATAACGATTTTCCTTAAATTCTGCCTTCTATTTTATAATGCGCTGGTGTATTGCCGTGTAAAAACTGGAAGACTGGAAGGCTGGAGTTTTTTAGCCAACCTTCCAACCTTCCACTTGCCCAACTTTCAGGATATTTTATGAATTACGATTTTAGCCCTTCTGTCGAGCGAATTCTCAATCATGCCGTCGAGTTTATTCCTAATTTGGTGGTCGCCATCATCATTTTTCTGGTCACCTTATGGGTTAGCCGGTTGGGGGCCAACCTGGCGCAGGCCGCGCTCAAACGCCGCCAGGCCAACGCCGAGGTTACGCTGCTGCTAACCCGCATCAGCCAGTGGACCATCATTGTTTTTGGCCTCATCTGGGCCTTGTCGCAGGTTAATTTTGATGTCACCGGCTTTGTGGCCGGGTTGGGTATTGTCGGCTTTACCGTTGGCTTTGCCCTGCAAGATATTGCCCAAAACTTTATCGCCGGGATTCTCCTGCTGATCCAGCAGCCCTTTAGCATTGGCGACTCGGTCGAAGTCAACGGTTATGGTGGGGTTGTGACCAACATCGAGATTCGCTCGACCACTGTGCGCACCTGGGACGGGCTGCTGGTTATTATCCCCAATGCCGACGTTTATGGCAACCCCATCACCAATTATTCCAAAATTGACCAGCGCCGCATCAGTCTCACCGTCGGCGTCGCTTATGAGTCTGATCTGCAAAAAGTGGATGACACCCTGCAAACGGTGGCGGCTGAATTACCCGGCGTCAAAAAAGATCCCGCGCCCCAGGTGGTTTTTAATGAATTTGGCGATTCGGCCATCAGAGTGACGCTCTATTTTTGGATTGATGTCAGCGAAACTAGCTACTTCGTTGCTCTGGATGCCGCCGTCAAACGCATCAAAACCGCTTTTGAGCAAGAGGGAATTCAAATTCCCCTCGGTATGCAGCAGATTTATGGGCAACAAAAATAAAACGTGTCACGTGTTTAAGTGTCACGTGTTTAAGTGTCATGTGTCACGTACTAGAGTTTATCAACTTGAACACTTGACACCATCGGTGACAACTTAAGGAAATGCCCAAAAAGTCAAATTGGGTAAGGTGACAAATCAAGTTTAGTTGGCGGCTTACGCAAAACCTTAACAACACCTAAATCCTGGTTTTCCGGGTCAGCAAAGTACTTGACCGGGTCAGTGGCTTTGCCTTTGGCCCGCGCCTGGGTGAAGTGATATAAGCCCCGGTACAACATTTCCAACGAAATTCGGTCAAAGGGGACACCCATTTCATCGGCCACAGCATCGCCCAAATCAACCAGAACCGCGTAAAAGAGCCAGGTAGCCCAGACTTGCAGCAGCACGCCGTTAATCGAGCCGGTCCACAAGTAGGCCAGCCCCAACAAGCGTTTGGTGGTGTTAAATGCTTCTTCGATCCGCCAACGACGGCGGTACAGGTCGGCCACGACGTAGGGCGGCAGCACGGCGGGATCAAGCACCGAGGTGAGATAGCCATACCAGACCCGGCCCACTTTGACCTGCACCAACCGTAAGTGCAGGAGCGGTTGACCATTGGGGCCACCCCCTAACACAATCAGGCTGTCAATGACCTCGGTTGTGTGACTCAGCACCCGCTCCACCCGAAAGCTGGCGTTGCTCTTGAGCCGGGTGATGAAGTGAGCACCGGTGTCAATGACCTGGGCAAAGAAACTGAAGTCGTAGAAACCTCGGTCAAACAGTAACAACGGCTGGCTGGTCTTGATCAAGGCCACGATCTCCGTCATAAAATTGGTATCGTGATCTTTGGCCCCTTCCCGATACCAAATCTCGACCGGAAAGCGGGTCACCAGGTCAATAACCGTGCCGATTTTGCCGGCTAACTGCCCCAGCGGCACATCTTGCAAGCTGTCTAACTTGCGAAACAGGGCCTCCAAAGTGGAGCCATCGACAATCCAGATATGCTTAAAGCTCTGTTGAGCGACCTTAACTGCCAAAGGAACCGGTCGTTTCGGTCGGGCTTGCCACCGCTCTCGCAACAACGGCAACAAGTCTTTGAGCACCCGCTCGAACAGTTCAGCCGGAAAGACCAGGAAACGTTTACTCAAGGCTTGTTGGGACACCCGCACCGCCCGACACCACAACAAGTCTTCGCGGGCCAGTAGTCGGGTCAACTCGTGAACCGAAGGAACTTGCCGCCACAGTAAGGTCAATACGGCAGCCACCATCAAGGGCAGTCCCAATATCCGGCTGCGCAGGTCTAACTGGCGATACAGGCTCATTTGGTTGTGAAGCAACGGCGTGAGCAGGTCAGCCAGTTGCCCGGCAATGACCTCATCACTTGGCCCCGGTTGACGCCGAGGCCGAACATGATCTGGATTTCTCGGTTTTTTTGTCTTCATGGCGCCAACTTTACTGCTGGCGCTGAATTTGACAAATTTTTCTTTAGCTTAAGTTGTCACGAATGCTTGACACCTGACACTTGACACCTGATACCTGACAACTTGACACGTTTTACTCCACCTCCCACACCTTCAAATTATCAAAACTGACGTGCGTCCCGGCTTCCTCGTACGTGCCGACCAGCAGCCCAATGTCGCCCTGGCTGAATTGGGCGTCAATGGCGGCGTCAACCAATTCATCGTTGATGTAAAAGGTAAAATCCCGGCCCACCGCTTCGACCCGCAGCACGTTGGCCGCCTGGCCTAAATTGATCGCCGCACTTTCCCGCCAGGGGATGATGCTGAAAAACTGCCCCTCCACCGACTTGCCGAAGGTGTAGTAGCCGTCGCCGCTGATTTCGAAGCTGTAAAAGTTATCGTCATCCTGATAGCGCAAAATAACGCCGTAATCGTTGTTGTCGGGGCCGTCCACTTGCTGAGTCTCCACCTCCAACACCAAATCGGCAAAGCTCCTCCCGGCGACCGACCAAAAACTATAGTCCGCCGACTCGACGGCAATAAAATAGTGCTCGTCTTCATACCCTTTGCGGTGGTCGCCGTCGGTAAAGACCTCCCAGCTTTGGCCGCTAAAATCCTCTTCGAGGGCCAACTCCTCGCGGGGCGCAGGCCGCTCGACCGGCTCATACGCGGCGACGGGGGTAGGTTCGGGCGTGGGTTGTGGGGTGGCGGTGGGCGTGGGTTTGAGCGCGTCGCCCAGGCCAAAGCCCAGGCCGAGGCCGCCGGCAAAGGCCAGTCCGCCACAGAGGAAAAAAGCGAGGGTGGTCAGGATGATGAATTTAGTTGGGGGCATTAGGAGCGCCAGTGGTTTAATCCTCAAGCCAGAGCCGGTAACAGCGAAAGGCCATCTTTTGTTACATTGCGATAAAAGAGGCTATCCATAGCCGCTAACTCTTGCCATTGTTGTTGGCTCATAACCCGGATGGATAGAAAAATATTATGAGAGAGCAAAACATCGAAACCGAAAGCGCGAGCATCACTAAGCGCCTGGGCATCGGGTTTAGCCAAAAGAACCAATACATCAATATCCGAACCGGGATGAATGTCCCCTCGCGCTTTAGAGCCAAAGAGCAGTACTTCAACTAATTGATCTTTAAAGCGAGTTCGCAGCATTGTGGTGTAGGCTTGTAATGCTGCTGCCTCCTGAGACGTTAGGTTATTCATTAGGGGTGTCATTTGCCTTATCATCAGCCTCAATTTCTGCCAAGAGTTGTGTCACACGTTCCACAAAGATTTGCGCTTTTTCGACCATTTGTTGGGCAGTATCAATGTCTGGAGAAGGATAAGCGGTGTAGTCACTATCCAACCGAGCGTGAAAGGCATCGCTAAAAATGCGACCATATTCTGCTTCAATCAATCCAGGCTTAACAAAATATTCACCCAATGCCGCAATAACTCCTTGATGCTTGCTGCGCCATATCCTTTGACTTCCCAAAAGTGCTGTACTTGCATAAAACATGGCATAATAAGCACGCGAAATTGCCACACGTAGATGCCCCAAATTCAGATTATCAGATGCAGCCCGAAGATCATCATGGGCGAGATCAAGGTATTGCTGAACATCCGGTTTGCTCATTTTAGCTACCATAGCTATATCATAAAAGGCGTTTAATCCACCACTGTCCCATCCGGCATAATCGCAAATTCAAGATCAGCGCCTTCCAGGTTAGCGCCCTCAAGATTGGCCCCGCTTAAATTGGCCTCGCGAATGATAGCGCCGCTGAGATTAGTTCCGGCAAGGTTGGCTTTGCTCAGGTTGGCCTCGCTGAGATTGGCTCCGCTCAAATTGGCCCCGCTGAGGTTAGCCTCGCTCAAATTTGACTCGCTGATGTTGGCGCCCGTTAAATTCGCCCGGCTTAAATTCGCCCCGCTGAGATTAGACCGGCTCAGGTCCGTCTCGATCAATTGGGCTGCGGCCAAATCCGCGTTATAAAGAGTGGCCCCGCTCAAAGCGGCGTGGCTCAAATCGGCCTGGCTCAAGCGGGTTTCTGTGAGCGTGGCGTAATTCAGAGCAGCCCGGCGCAAGTTAGCCCGGCTCAAATTGGCCCGGCTCAAATTGGCCCGCAGCAGATGAGCCTTTTCCAAATTGGCTCCGGCCAAATCAGCCTCGCTGAGGTCGCTGTTAGCCAGCCACACCGGGCCGCGACTACTCTGGATAAGTTGGCGGAGTTGTTCGGGTGTGTATTGCATGGCAGGTAGCAGGTAGTAGGTAGTAGGTAGTAGGTAGTAAGGAGTAAGAAAACTGCCCCTACTACTTACTACTTACTACCTACTACCCTCTTCACGGTTTTATTCGCCTTAATATCCCATCCAGCCTTACCAGATCGAAGCTGAGCAGGCGGGCCAGTTCGCGTCCGGCGTCGAGCAGAAATTGGCGGCGGTTTTCGAGCGGGCGGACGACGGCGGCCCGGTTCAGGTTGGCGATAAGCAGTTCATCGCTGGGAATTTGGGCGGCGTTCAGTACCAGCCGCAGGTAATCTAACCCCTGGGTAAAGGCGCGAATATCGGCCTCGTCGCACAGGGTCAGCGTGTCCAGGCTGATCGGCGGTTGGGGCGGTAGACCCTGCACCGGCGGCTGGCCCTGACGCTGGTAGCCGACGACCAACACGCTCAACTCAATCGGCACCAGCCGGTTCTCGCGTTGATCCATAATCGCTTCGGGTTCCATTTCGCCGGCCAGAATCAACTGGCGCACTGCCGGGTCATCACGCACCTGGACATCATAAATCAAGCCAAAAATGGTCAAGCCATCCGGCAGCGGCACTTTGACCAGATCACCAAAATGGGGCGTGCTGGGTTGGAGTATCCGACAGCCGACGGCAAAGCCAACGGTGCTGGAACGCAGCACCCAACCGACAGGCAGGGCAGTGCTCATAAGCGGAAACTCTCTCGACCGGCTAACAGCGTTTTGTTGTACTGCTTGGCCGACAGGCTGGGCGCTAATCCTTGCCGGCGCATCTCCACAGCCAGCATCATCTCGACGGCCTGGCGTTCCTCGGTGGAGATGATGGCTAATTCGTGGGCGCGGGCCAGCACATAGGGGTAGCCGCCGGTCAGCCGGGCCTGGCGGACAATAGCCGCGTGTAGGCAGTTCAGGCCGGGGGGATTATTGACCAGCCAGGCCGGAATTTCGACCCGCACCCGGTTGGGCGCAGCGGCGCTGAGGCCGACATTCAGGTAGAAAAAGTGAATGCCGTGACCGGCATAGGTGTATTTCTCAGCGCCTTTGGCTTTCACCGCAAAAATGGCGCTGCGCTCACCCGGCTCCAAAAAGTCGAATAGATCGGTATCGGTCAGGTGGCGAAAGGGATTTTGGCGCAGGGCCTCGTCGGTAATGCCGTCTTCGGGAAGTGAGGCCAGGTGCAATAGAGCCACGACAAATGCGCTACGAGGGCGGTCAATGTAGCCGGCCGTTAAGGCCCCCGATTCGCGCAAGCGATTGAGCATCTCGATATACTCGTCCTGGCGCTGCTGCTGCTGGTCGAAGGGCAGATCAATGACCCGCAGGGTCAACTGACCGTCAATCAAAGCCACAACAGGTTCAGAATTGGCTGGCGCATGCCGGGCCGCCAGATCGGTTAATACCGCTACTTCGGCTATGTCCCGCTTGACATTGACTTCGCCGGGGGAGATCAATTGGCCTTGGGCGTCGAACAAATCCTCTGGATCATAACACAGCAGCGGAGTGGGACTGTAAGTTTCAGGTTTGCGCAGAGAGCCATGCCGGTAGACGATACTGCCCACGTTGATCAGATAATAAAGGGTGATGGCGTGGCGGTCGGGCAAAATTTGCGAGCCGTCGCTGGCGATAACGGTGACTTGCTCCGGGCAGGGCGGCAGCGGATAAGCCTGGGCCAGGGCTTCGGCGGTGGGGGCTGCGCCTACCCAGTCGAAGCGCTGCTTGGCCTGAACCTTCTCGGCGCGGGTGATGCGGTCGGCCAGGGTGGTAAATTCGGTGGAGAACTGGCGGAGAAGCCGGCGCGCCTCAGCCGCCGCTTCTCGGCGGGCAGTAATTTGTTTGTCTAAATTCTGCCCCATCGCTTTGACCTGGGGAGCGACCTGGTTCAGTTCAAGGGTCATTTCAATCCACCGTTAACCATTGATTATTAGCTATAGTCAAGATTTTAGTAAACCAGGCAAATCTTTTCCCCAGAAAACTGCGCTGTTTGCGCTTTGATGACTCTTCAGGCTGGGAATCGGGCAGGTCGTCCTCTTCGGCAAAAAAGAGCAGTTGCGCGTTGGGGTTATTTTCCTCATCATAATCTACGCGGGCATAGGGCAGACGAAATTTTAGGTCGGTGAGCCGACGGGAACCATCAAATAACCCCCGCCAAATTTCGGGGGATACGCCACACAGGCTGGGCAGCCAGCAGCCAGTATTGAGATAAATTCCGCCGGTTTCCAAAGTTTCCTGGGTGGGACAGTGGGTGTGCCCAAACAAAACCACCCTGGCCCCCTGCTCACGGGCAATCTCTTCGGCGGCGCGGCGCAGGGCGGATTGCTGCTGCCTCTGGTCGGCCTGGCCTATGGCCAGGGGGTCCGTTGCAATTTCCGCAGGCGGCGGGAAGGTATCCCGGCCAATGGCGGTCGCGTCATTCAGATAGGCTTGCATCTGGCGGTGAAACTGTTGGCGAAAGTCCGCCTCGGCGGCGTAACGGTCGGCCAGACTGCGCCGGGTTTCGCTGTTTTCCAAATCTTCCAGCCAGGGATTGTCGGCCAGTATAACTGTCTCGTCCGGCGTAAAATCACTCAACACCAGGGCGGGGGTATGACGAATAAAACGGGCCAGCATCCGCGCCGCAAAATCAAAATCCTCCGACAAAGCGTACCAGATGAGGGCGGTCATGGGTTTGACAAAATCAAAAAACCAGTATTCCCGGCCCAGATCGTTAAAAATGTCAATCGCAAAGCGGGAGCCGGCCGGGTAAAAAAGCTGGCTCAAATCGGTGGGCTGGCGCGGATCCAGAAAATCGTGATAGCTGTTCATCTTTTCGGCGCGCTGATGGCCGTGCTCGACATAAATTTTCTCGCGGCTGACAAACTCTTCGGCAAAAAGCAGCAGCGAGGAGCGCGCCCCGGAAGCGCCCAATATCTCCCGCAGCCGGGCTTTCACCCCTGACCAATACAAACTAACATCGTGGTTGCCTTTGATTATGGTAATGCGGCGCTGCGGGGTTTCAACCCGGATAAAGTCCGACAGCGCGTTAAAAACCTCCGGGTGAGCGGCGGCAATCAAGTTAAGACGTTTCAAGGAGGCAGCCTCGGAAGAGTCGAGATAGAGGTCGCCGGCGTAAGCGATGGCAGAGTCGTAGTTGTCTACGGCCGGAACTTGGAGAAACTCAAATAAATCGCCGTTAATAATTAGCTCGATTTCGCGCTGCTCGCCATCGCTTTCTTGCCTGATTTGCTGCAAAAAGCGGGCCAATTTATTGTCAATTGCAAATTCTTCCAGATAGGTGCGTTTTTGAGGCCCCGCCCCCAGGTGCAAATCTGAAAGAACAAACTTCAATTTGCGCCCCACCTCAGTTTGCCTCTTCCTCCTGATAAATAATTGATTGAACTATTATACCATATTCAAAATTGGGTTGACAATTGACCCGCAAGGCGTAATATAATAGTGAGATTTAGAAAGTCTATTGCCAAAAACAGGGTAGCAAGTAACAGGTAGCAAGTGGCAGGTAGCAGGGTAGCATTTTTCTGCTACCTGTTACCCTGCTACTTGTTACTCTGCGACCCTGCTACCCTGCGACTTGTTGGAGCCGCCAATGCGCCTAACCTTTGAACAAAGTTATGGTTTGAATGAGGGTCAATTAGCCCAGATTCAACAGTTGGAAAGCGTTTGCAATCAATTTGAATCGCTCACCATGAAACTGAATTGGATGACCCTGCGAGATCGGCCCAAAGAGCAAAGCAACGATTTTTTGGCCTGCACGGAGGGGCAGATAGTTGGACACCTGGCGATGTACAGCTTCAATCAACGCGAAGCCGAAATCAGCGCCATGACCCATCCCGTTTATCGCCGCCAGGGTATTTTCAAACGGTTGTTGTCTCTGGCCAGAGAAGAACTCAAAGCCCGCAACATTCCCGAAATGCTCTTTATTTGTGAGCAGGGTTCGGCTCCGGGAAAAGCCTGCATGCGCTCTCTGGGGGCGAACTATGAATTTTCCGAGTACAAAATGCGCTGGCAAGAGCCGGTGGCGTTCCGCCCCAATGTATCTGCGCTGCAACTCCAGCCTGCCCGCCCGGAGGATATTCCAGAGCTGGTGCGTCTGGACGAAATCTGTTTTGGGGTTTCGCCCGAGGCAGCTCAACGCTGGCTGGCCCAAGATATAACCGACCCGCAGCGACGAGTCTGGTTGGTGGCCCTCGGCCCGCTGAAAATTGGCAAAATCAATGTCTGGAGCAATGAAACCGAAACCTATATTTCCGGCTTCTGTATCTGGCCGGAGTATCGCGGCCAGGGCTACGGTAAAACGGTGCTGACCCTTATCCTTGAACAGTTGGCCGCCGAGCATCACCCTCAGGTAGTGCTCGAAGTGGCCTGTGAGAACGAGCGCGCCCTGTCCTTGTACCAGCAATGTGGCTTTCGCACCGTCACCGCCTATGATTACTACCGCTTGCCGGTCTCATAAAGGGGTGTTCAGTTGGAGATTAGAGATTGGAGATTAAATCCAATCTCCAATCTCCAATCGCTATTTTCGCCAGGAGGCAGCATGGCTAGGGTTAGCCTTTACCTCAAAAGAATAGTCAGTCTGGCTTTGCCGGCCCTGTTTCTGATTGCCTGTACCGGTGATATGCTCCCCTCGCTGCCGCAAGGATTGACAGCCACCCAGGAAGCCCCGCCGGCCACTGCCACAACCCTGCCGCCCATTGGCGCAGAAGGTTCGACCGTGATTGCCAATGCTCCGGATCCCGCGCCCAACAATGAAGCAATCATTGATACCGTCGAAGTGTTGCTGCCGGAGTCTTTGCCCATGCGGGTCAATGTGCGGGTCAAGGGCAAATTGCCGGATGGCTGCGTCACCATCGAACGCATCAGCCAGGAGCGCAGCGGCAGCACTTTTATAGCGACGATATTCACCATCCGCCAGCCCAATGCCGGCTGTATCGCTCAACTCCAGGCCTTTGAACAGGTGCTCCCGCTCGATGGGTCAAATTTAGCGCCGGGCGCTTACACCGTAACCGTCCGCGGGTCCAACAGTGTGAGCACCACCTTTCAATGGAGTGATGACAATCCAGCCCCGGCCACAGCTACCCCAGAACCAGTAGCTTCGCCTACCGCCAGTCCAAGCCCGCTGCCCAGCCCGGCAAACGGGTCAATCGAGGGTGTTGTTTGGGCCGATTTTTGCCGGTTGCTGGCGAACGGCGCACCCTCGGCTGGCTGCATCCCCGATGGGCGGGGCAGTTATCGCGCCGATGGCACTTATAGCAATGGCGAAGCCCGGATTGTGGGAGCGCAAGTGACGCTCAGCCGGGGCGGCTGCGCCAGCGTCAATGTTTATGCCGTTCAAACCACCACCGATGCCAATGGTTTTTACAGCTTTGGCAATTTGGAGCCGGGGCCGTACTGCGTTGCCATCGAGACCCAGGTTGAGCCAAATTTGTCGTTATTGCTGCCGGGAGCGTGGACTTATCCTGCGCCCGGTATAGGCCGTACAGAAGTTATGCTGGGGCCTGGTGAAACCAAAAGCGCCGATTTTGGCTGGGATGACCAGTTTGACCAAATACCGCCCGGCCCCACCGCCTGTATTGACCAGGCCGCTTATGTGGCCGATGTGACCATCCCTGATAATACGCCGGTGGCGCCCGGTGCGCCGTTTGTCAAAATCTGGCGGATACGCAACACCGGAACCTGTATCTGGGGAGCCAACTATGCCCTGGTCTTTACCGGCGGTGAGCCGATGGGGGGGCAAGGACCAACCCCCCTGCCGCAGCCGGTTCAGCCCGGCGGCGAAATTGAGCTGTCATTGGCGCTGGTCGGGCCGGCCACGCCGGGGATTTATCGTGGAGAGTGGAAATTGCAGAACGGCAGCGGGATGCTGTTTGGCAGCCGGGGGGATTATCCCTTTTATGTCCAAATTGTGGTCGGCGGCGCGGCCACCCCCACCACCCCCTCGGCAGCGAGTATTGGCGGGGTAGTTTGGGAGGATTTTTGCCAGCTGCGGGAAAACGGCTCACTTGAAGGAAATTGCGTTTTGGATAGCAGCAGCGGCTTCTACCAGGCCGACGGGTTGTTTAACACCGGCGAACTCGGCTTGGCCGGAGTGCAGGTCAAGCTCAGCGTGGGCGAATGTCCCGGCAACAATTTTGTTTTCTCCACCACCACCACCGGCCCCGACGGTACATACCGCTTTGACAATCTGCAAGCCGGGCCGCACTGCGTCTCCATTGACCCCCTGACCGAGCCAAATGCCACGTTTTTACTTCCCGGTGCGTGGACCTTTCCGGCGGCTGATAGGGCCAGCGTCACCGTCATCGCCGGCGCTGAGGACAGCCAGAGCGTTGATTTTGGCTGGGATTACCAGCTAAAATGACCGCCGACCGCCGTAAGAAAAAATTTGCTCTTTCGGGATTCCGAGGCAGTAGCAACGTGATGCGTGACGTGTAATCACCCTAATCACGCATCACGTATCACGCATCAGGATTTTCAGTGGTCTGCCGGCGGCCGTGGGCGGTCATAGTTGCTGCACTTCCACTTGCGGCAACAACCGCTCGATATCGGGCCGGCGGCTGTCGGCGGTGCCTTCGGTGAGGACGCAGGCCGCGCCCCCGGCAGCCGCCCAACGCAGTGCTTCGGGCCAGCCCTCGCCCAAAGACAAGCGCCAGGCCAGCATGGCGGAGGCTGTATCACCCGCGCCGGCCGTATTGACCGCCTGCTGGAGCGGGGCGGTCGCTAAAAATACGCCCTCCGGGGTCAGCGCCAAAATCCCCGCTTCGCCGCAGGTGAGCACCAACGCCGGCAGCTTTTCTCGTTCGCGTACGGCTTGGGCCAGGATTTGTAATTCGGCCAGGCTGTTGGCGCTGAGGCCAAAGGTCTTTTCAAATTCAACCTGATTCACTTTAAGAATATCCGGCGGGGTGGAGAGAGCGGCCAGAACCGGCGGGCCGAAGGCGTCAATCAAGATTGGAACCTGGGCCGCCCGCGCCAACTCGACCATAGTTTGGTAGAAAGTAGGCGGCAGGCCGGGGGCCAGTGAACCGGCGGCAACCACCCAGTCGGCCTGGGGCAGATGATGTTGATAACGCTCAACCAGTTGAGCGAAGCCTGCGGGGGGAATAGGCAGCGTTCCGGCCGTGACCAGGCTGGTGCGGTGGTGTTTTGTTTCCAGAAAAACATGGACGATACGGGTGTCGCCTTCCAGCCAAATCAGATCGTGGCGAATCCCATAGTTATCTAACAAACTGGCTAAAAGTTTGCCGTGCGGGCCGGCCACAAAAGTGAGGGCCAGGGTATCTATTTCAAAGGTCCGCAGCGCCACCGAGCTGTCACAGCCTTTGCCCCCAACACTGTGGATCATCCGAGTGGCTCTCATGGCCGTGCCGGGCTGGAACTCGTCAATAAAGATGACTCGATCCACGGCGGCATTGGGTGTTACGGTCAGGATCATACTTGATCTCCCTTGAGGAAAGTGAACAGTTATCAGTGGTCAGTGAACAGTTATCAGTGATATTGGTCACTGGCTACTGATGACTGGTAACTGACTCTGCTTTGCTGCACTATACTATGGGTGGGCGACTATCGTCAACATACCCAGGAATAAAAATGAGGCGATGACTCGTGAGGCGAGAAGTTTTTCGCCTCCTCGCCTCACGGTGGGGAAATAAAAGAGCGCCCTTGCAAAAACTGTTAACATAAGGTATCATTGAATTATCTGCATGCCACTGCTGACAAAGTTCCCAATTGAGTTGCTTTCTATAGTATTTATGCTATGATGAACTTCACATCTTTAATAAAAGTTGAGGTTTATCCCCGGTGAAGGTAACAACTGAAGAATTAGAACGCTGTGAAACCTTGCTGACGGTCGAGGTCGAGCCGGAACAGCAAGAAAAAATGCTGAAAAAAGCGGCTCAACGCATTGCCCGCGAGGTTAAAATCCCCGGTTTCCGGCCGGGTAAAGCGCCTTATAATGTGATTGTGCGCCGTTTTGGAATTGAAGCTATTCAGAGCGAAGCCCTGGAACAATCGGTTGAAGATTTGGTCAAAGAGGGCATGGCCGACGTCAAGTTGACCCCCTTTGCTCAAATCCAACTCGATAGCGTCGAATGGTCCCCGGCTCTGAAAATTAAGATCAAGGTGCCGACCAAACCTGTCGTCGAGTTGGGCAATTATCGCGACACCCGGCTTGAAGCCAAAGCGGTTGAAGTGACTGAGCAGGATGTCGAGGAGGCGCTGCAGCGGTTGCAGGAGCAGCACGCTACCTGGGTGCCGGTTGAGCGCCCGGCCGAAATAGGCGATTTGATTTCGATGACCGTGACCGAGAAGGATGGTGATACGGTTTTGTCCGACCACCAGGCAGTCGAATATGAGTTAAAGCCGGTTGATGAAGAAGATGACGATGACGACGAGGAAGATGACGATGACGAGTTTGAAGAGGATGAAGATTTGGACGACGACGAAGAAGATGATGATGACGATGATGACGACGATGATGATGATGATGATGATGATGATGATGACGATGATGATGATGATGATGACGATGATGATCAAAGGAATTGGCGGCCCGATCTGACCACGCCTCTGTTGGGCTTGAGCGCCGGTCAGAGCAAAATCTTCTCCATCACCTATCCCGAAGATTATCAGAATGAACAATACGCCGGCAAAGAGATTACCTTTGAGGTCGAAGTGAGCGGGGTGAAAGTCAAAGAACTCGACCCGTTGGATGACGAATTTGCCAAACAGGTGGGTGATTACGAAACGCTGGACGCCTTGAAGGACAAAATCCGCGAGGATATCCGGCAAAGCCGCGAGCGGATGAACAATTTTGAGCTAGGCTCGCAGGCGTTGGACCAAATCATCGAAAATGCCGAAAAAATTGAGTGGCCGGCCGCCCTCGAAGAAGAGCAGATAGATCACGAAATTGAGCATTATGAACACCACCTCAAACAAGCCAACCTGACCCTGGATGCGGCTTTGCGAGTCCAAAAGAAAACAAAAGAAGAATTGCGCGAAGAATTGCGCGAGAATGTGGTTAAACAATTAAAACGGGGCCTGGTTATGAGCAAAGTGGCCGAGCTGGAAAAGCTGGAAGTGAGCCAGATGGAAGTGCTGGAACAGGCTAAATTGATGGCCGACATGTATGGCGGCGGCGACCGCATGTGGCAGTCGCTTCTGGCTGCGGAAGCCCGCCAGGGTTCAATCACCAATGATTTGCTGTCCAGCAAAGTGATGCAGCGCTTGGGAGTCATCGCCAAGGGTGAAGCCTCTGACCTCGATGTGGAGGAAACTCCCGCCGAGGGCGAAACCAGCACTGAGCCGGCTCCCGCGAGTGATGAAGCAGTGGTAGAGGAGCCGGTTGCCGAGAGTCCAGCCGTCAGCGCCGACGACGAAGTTGACGAGGCCGCCGATGAGTCACCAGAAACAGTCACAAGTAAGGCTTAATAATCCTAATCTGGTTTCCAAACTAAGTAAACGTCTAGAATTTACTTCCCGTTTTGAGTTCCTATGAGTTCCCTTAGTTCCCTGGGACCTCGTAGGAACTTGGGGGAACTTATTTTTGGACAATCACTAAGTTTGGGAACGAGTTTGGTACAAGGTTTAATGGTAGCACGAAAGGAGTTTTAGACACGATGGTTTCCAATTTTCCCCAAGCCGTAATCCCGATGGTCATCGAAAGCACCGGGCGCGGTGAGCGGGCTTACGATATTTATTCGCTCCTGTTAAAAGAGCGGATCATCTTCCTGGGCACGCCCATCAATGACCAGGTGGCTAACCTGATTGTGGCCCAACTGCTTTTCTTGAACCGGGAAGACCCGGAGCGGGAAATTCAGATGTACATTAACTGCCCCGGTGGGATTATCTACGCCGGCCTGGCTATTTACGATACCATGCAGCAAATTCAGGCCCCGATCAGCACCTTTGCTGTCGGCGTCACCGCCAGTATGGGCACGGTGCTGTTGGCGGCGGGCGCGCACGGCCAGCGTTATGCTTTGCCTCACGCCACCATCCACATGCATCAGGCCGGCGGCGGCGCGCAGGGCTACACCACCGATGTGGAAATTCAGTACCGTGAAATGAAGCGCCAGCAGGATTTGCTGTTCAACATCATCAGCAAGCACACCGGCCAGCCGGTCGAGCGCATTGCCGACGACTTTGAACGGGATCGCTGGATGGATGCCCACATGGCCAAGGAGTACGGTCTGGTGGACGACATTTTGGGTGAACCGCCAGCCGTCAGAATGGAAGATGACTCTAAAAAAGGCGACTCCAAAAAGGGCGATAATGTAAATGGTCAGTAGGTTCCGCTCCGACATTCAAATTTGCTCATTCTGCAAGCGGTCACAGGACGAGGTTAACCGGCTCATCGCCGGACCGGATCAGGTGTTTATCTGTGATGAGTGCGTGGACTTGTGCCGGGACATCCTGGAGGAAGATACCCCTTCCTCGCCGGAGGCAAAGTTTCAGCAGAATCACATTCTTTCGCCCAAAGAAATTTATGAGCAGTTGAATGAATGGGTGGTGGGCCAGGATCGAGCCAAAAAAGTTCTGTCGGTCGCGGTTTACAACCATTACAAGCGGATCAATCGGCATACTCAGGCCAGTAAAAAAGATGCCGAAGTAGAATTGCAAAAGAGTAATATTTTGCTGATTGGGCCAACAGGGTGCGGTAAAACCTTATTGGCCCAAACGTTGGCCCGGATTCTGGACGTGCCGTTTTGCATTGTGGATGCGACGGCGCTGACCGAAGCCGGTTACGTCGGCGAGGATGTCGAAAACATTTTGCTGCGCTTAATTCAGGCGGCGGATTACGACATCGAGCGGGCGCAGCAGGGCATTATCTATATTGACGAGATTGACAAAGCCGCCCGCAAATCGGGCGATAATCCTTCGATTACCCGCGACGTGTCCGGCGAAGGGGTGCAGCAAGCCTTGCTCAAAATTATCGAAGGGGTGCAGGCCAATGTGCCGCCGCAGGGCGGGCGCAAGCATCCCCACCAGGATTTTATCCAGATAGACACCTCCAACATTCTCTTTATCTGCGGCGGCGCTTTTGATAATTTGGATAAAAATGTCGAGGAGCGGCTGGGGGTCAAGGGCCGGATGGGCTTTACCCGCGAGCAGGCCCGGCGCAAATTCGAGCAGCCGGCGCCGGTCAAACCGCAAATTGGTCACTTGCAGGAAGTGACGCCTCTCTCCAAAGAGGCCCAAACCATTGCCAAAGACGAAGAGAGCGTCCTTTACACGGCGCAGTTATTAGCCCAGGTGACTCCTGACGATTTGCTGGCCTACGGCCTTATCCCCGAATTTGTGGGCCGGCTGCCGGTGATTGTCACTGTTGAGCCGCTAGGCCACGCCGCCCTGATGCAGATTTTGACCGGCCCGCGCAATGCGGTGGTCAAGCAGTTTCAGCATCTTTTTGCCCTGGATGAGGTTGAATTGGTCTTTACCGCCGAGGCCCTCTCGATTGCAGCGGCGTTGGCCCTCAAGTACAAAACCGGGGCGCGCGGGCTGCGGGCCATCATCGAAGAAGCGCTGCTGGATGTGATGTACGAAATCCCCTCGCGCAAAGATATTCGCAAGTGCATTATCGGCGCGGCGGTCATTCGCGGCGAAGCCAGGCCGGAATTGTATGATGAGTTTGGCCGGCCTATTGGGGTGTCGCTGGATAAAGCGGCATAATCGAGGGTTTCTCAACAGAATTGTTACTTGGGCCAGGTTTTTGCCTGGCCTTCTTTATTATCATTGAATGAGGCGAGGAGGCGAAGACGCGAAGAGATTCCTCGTCTCCTCGCCTCACGAGTCATCGCCTCTTTTGGCAGGAGTATATTCGATGAAACTTGTCACCTTAAACGATCAACGCCTGGGCCGGGTGGAAGATGACCGGATTATCCCCTTCGATTTTCCGGGCGGAATGTTGGGTCTGATTCAAGCGGGCGAAGCGGGTTTAGCGCAGGCGCAGGAGGCTATGGGTGAGCCGTTATCGTTTGCCATCGAAAAATTAGCCGCGCCGCTGACCAGCCCTTCCAAAATTATGGCGATTGGCCGGAATTACACCGAACACGCCCAGGAGTCCAAAAGCGCCATCCCGGAACGGCCGCTCCTGTTTGCCAAGTTCCCGACTACGATTATCGGGCCGGGCGCTGAGGTCACCTGGAACCCGGCGCTCTCCGACAAGATTGATTTTGAAGCCGAACTGGCGGTTATCATCGGCAAAACGGCCCGCCGGGTCGCAGAAGCCGAGGCGCTGGATTATGTGTTTGGCTACACCTGCGCCAACGATGTGACCGCCCGCGATTTGCAAAAAGGCGATGGGCAGTGGGTGCGGGGCAAATCGCTGGACACCTTTTGCCCGCTTGGCCCCTGGCTGGTCACAGCGAATGAAGTACCCGATCCCCAGGATTTGCCCATTCGCTGCCTGGTCAACGGCCAGACCATGCAGGATAGCCACACCGGCAAGATGATCTTCAGCGTGGCCTATCTCATTTCGTACCTGTCGCAGGCCTTCACCTTGCTCCCCGGCGACATCCTCCTGACCGGCACCCCCGACGGCGTCGGGGCATACCGCGAGCCGCCGGTTTTCTTGAAACATGGCGATGTCATGGCGGTCGAGATTGATGGGGTGGGGCGGTTGGTCAATCGCTGCCGGACGGAATGAGCGAATGAGCGAATGGGCGATTATCACAATTTCAGTATCGTTGGGTTTTGGCTGCGGGTGGAGTGGTTGTGGCAAGACCCGCTGCCGGATGAGTTGCAGGTACTGCGCAAGTTGGGATTGGGTAAAGAAGTAGTGCGGCGGCGTGTATAATTGGACTGGGAGATCCTGAGTAACCCCCTTTTCTCCCCGGGTATAAACACTTATGAGATTACGTCTCATAACCATTGACTGGGAGTATCCAGAAAATAATAAAATACCTGAACCAGAATTTTTGGATTTGTCATCAATTACCCAAAATGAATTGATAGCCTTGTATTCGACGTTCGCCAATGGGATTATTCTGGAAATGAAAGCTGAAGGTGACTCCGAAAAGGCTTTGGAGTTTATTCGAGGTTTAGCATTAGGGGCAGGTTCTTGCAGGTTAATTGAGGCTTTACCTGAAAAAGAAAAAGAAAGATTGTGGCTTTACGAGGACGGGTACGAATGCTATATGCAAGGGAATGACTCTACTGCTGCCTATATTTTTGTTAATCCAAAGCCTCAGCCGGATATATTTTGACCAATAAAATACTGGCAAGGGAGGCGCGAATGTATTCATCAGACCCAAACCAAAATCAGCAAGGAATGAGTTTTGATGAGGCAGTCTCTATCCTCCAATTTTATGGAGTAGAACAAATATTATCAGAACAGGATGACGCTCGACTTTGGGCTACAGTATTCTCAAAGACTTGGCCCATTCCCTTTTCCCAAAAACTCAAGGCAGCAAGTTTAAGATTTGGAATTGGGAGAATTGCTCCTGAAACTCGGTGTCAAATACAACCTATTGAAGCTTGGTGTTTTGAACAAGTTGCAAATAACTTGCTAAAGGTAAAAGAGTGTTCAGATACCGCTTCAGATATTGATACAGCCGTTGATAAAAAATTAAAGGGATTGGTGAATACTGTATTATTTTATTTACCCTTTGCGAATACAGAGCATCCACGCTCATCTATCGTGATAACACGGCCAAGCAGAAATAAGACGGAAGCCTTTGTATTTGTGGGGTGGGAATACCTTCACTTATTTGGACAAGGAGCAACTCATAAGTGGATTTATTGGCATAATGGCATCTGGGAGGAAACGGGTGAGCCGATAGGATATTGGCGAAGCTAACAGCTTTGGCATTAATGTTATCCTTCATCCTTTCAGTGAGTCTTCCCCCTTCCCCATACCGGCCCAGGCTGAAACCCGTTCTGCTCCAGCCACGCCCAATCCGGCCCGGCCCAGCCGAATTTTTTTCATCGTTATCGGTTATACACGGCATTGGGCCGCCGAAATGAGAACTCCCTCAAATCGCTCTCAAACAATAACGATTATGACTTGGCAATGACTTTTGGTAAAATAAACGTATGCCAGAGCTGAGTCGGTTTTTTGGGATAATTATTCGGATGTATGCAGAGTTTGATGCGCCTCACCATGCGCCTCATTTTCACGCCTACCATCAAAATGAGGTAGCTGTTTACAGTATTGAGCCTGTGGATATGTTGTCGGGAACACTGCCAAAGCGTCAACGCCGTTTGGTTGAAGCCTGGGCTGAATTGCATCAAGTTGAATTATTGGCTGCTTGGGAACGGCTGCAAGCCAGCCAACCACCGTTGCCTATTGAGCCTCTCAAGTAAGGAAGGGAAAAATGTCGCACCCAATTTATCGCGTTCAATCATTTGAAATTGTTGCGCCCTATACCCTAAAAATCTACTTTGACGATGATACAACCCAGACCATAAATTTCCAGCCGATTTTGGCCGGGGAACTCTATAAGCCTTTGCGAGATTTAGCCTTATTTAATCAGGTACAACTTGACCCCGAAGTGCAAACGCTCGTTTGGCCCAACGGGGCAGATTTTGACCCGGAAACCTTACGCAATTGGCCGAAGTATGTCGAAGCGTGGAAGGAACGCGCTCGCCAATGGGAACTAACATTTGTTTAAGGCTGCGGTCTTGGTTTGTTTATTCTTCACTCCGCCTCCCCCACACCGGCCCAGGCTGAAACCCATTCTGCTCTAACCATGCCCAATCCGGCCCAGCCCAGCCGACCTGGTCAAAATCAACCTTTTCGGTTTCGGGATCAAACTGAACCCCCTCTGCTTCCAAAAGCTGGCGCTGTAACGCGCCGCCGTTGCTGCCGGCGCGCAGGCTGATTTTGCCCTGCCGGTTGATCACCCGCTGCCAGGGTACATCCGTATCGTGGGGTAGGGCGGCCATGGCATAGCCGACCATACGGGCAGTGCAACTGCCGACCATGGCCGCAAGCTGGCCGTAGGTGGCTACCTGGCCGGGCGGAATCAGGCGGGCCAGGGCATAAATGCGCTCGTAGGTGGGTGCGTCCCTCAAACTCTCCATTTATTCGGGTTTATCTTCAAGAATGACATCTTCGACTGGCAGGATTTTGAAACTCTTGTACATGGGGTTGAACCACTGCAACGCGCCCTGGTAAAACTCGGCAGAGGAAGAGAAAATCACCTGGTACAGTTTGCCCTCGCTGACCGCCGTGATAATCGAACCGGCTTTGGCTGTGCCGTCGGCGGTGGTGTAGAGGAAATCAACGGTCGCGCCATCGGTCATTTGGTCAAGCTGAAACTTTTCGACGGGTCGGGTCTGAACGTCTTTGTAATCTTTTTTTAACTGGTCAGCGTACTTTTGAGCGGCTTTCTGGGCGGCTTCGGCGTTGTCTTTGGCCGTTGGCGCATCGGCAACGGTGGCTTCAAACACTAAGTCGGTTTCGGGCATGCCCACCGCCACCGAGGTTTCATCCTGCCGCAGAATTTCCCAATCGTCGGGGTAGAAAAAGCCGAAGGTGCTGTTGAGGGGACCGGCCAAGACCCATTCGGGCGGCTCATCGGTGGGGGGGGCGCTGGTGGCCGGAGCGGTATCGAGGATGGTGAAGGTCTCGGCCAGACGATGAAGCTGGTCCTGCGAAACCTGCCACTGGGCTTCAGTGGCGCTCAGATACAACACAAACACAATGGTCTCCTTTTGGGAGACGCGCACCTCGCTGATGGCCTGGCCCAGATTGGGGTCTTTGGAGGAAAATTGAGCCACAATCGAGCCGTCGGCCTGCTGCTCCTGGCTGATGGGGGCAAAATCGGCATCCTGGTCTACAAAATTTTTAGCCACAAAGGTGACCAGGTATTGGTTCAGATCCTTTTTCGAGTAAACCTGGCCAGCATCGTTGAAGAAGATGCCATACCCGGCGGCGTCGCCCGGATCAATAAAAACAACCCCGTCCGGTCGTTCAAAAGGCTGCCAGGTTTCGGGATAACTGATGCTAAACCGCTGGCTGGAGTGGGTAAACGTGCTCAACGCCACCCCCGCAGGGATGGCGGAGGTAGGCTGGGCAGCTATTGGAGAGGCAACCGTTGGCGCAGCGGTGGCGTCGGGGCGAATGGGTTGAAAATCGGGCTGGTTGGGTGGCCGGCTGTCACCGCAACTGGCAAGAACAAGCAGAACTATCAGCAGTAAAAAGCAAAACTGGCCCGGTTTCACTATTTATTCAGGGGTGAGGATAAAACGGTAGCCGGTGCCGCGAATGGTGATTAAGCGCTGCGGCCGGCTGGGGTTATCTTCAATTTTTTCGCGGATCCAGCGGATATGCACATCCAGGGTGCGAGTATCGCCCAGATAATCGGTTTCCCAGACCTCTTGCATAATGGTTTTGCGGCTCAAAACCTGGTCATGATGACTGACCAGTAGAAACAGCAGCTTAAACTCTTTGGGCGTTAAATTATAGACCTTCCCATGTCGCAGCATCTGATGCTTGTAACAATCGAGAGTCAGGCCGGGCACGCGTATAAATCTGTTTTTTTGGTTGGAAGCGGCCTTTTTTAAGCCCTGACTGAGCTGTTGGGTTTTGCCGGGGGCCACCACAATCGTCTCGGAGCTGGTGTCGCCGGCCAGATTCTTGTCGCCAACCACCACATAAGGCACATTCAGCTTTGTTTGATCCAGCGCCAGTTGAAAGCTGGCCAAATTAAAGAGTGTATTGGCAGAATTAAAGACAATCAGATTAGGCCACAGAGTTTTGGTGGTTTCCAGCGCCGCTTCAGGTGTGGCCGAGACAGCTACTTCATAACCCTGCTCGGTTAGATTGGCGAGTAGTGACTCGGATTGGTCGAGACTACTGTTTTCAATTAGCAAAACATGCATGGTCATGAATCCTTCCTCCCCGAGGTCCCCAGTTGGGGGAACGCTCATTATACTCGAAGCCAGGTTGTCTCGCAACAGCATTAATGACTTTTCGAGAGGTCAAATTTTAAGAAGATTTTACGTTAACGCCAATTCACTGAGGCTCAAATTTGAGGTGCAGCACGCGCCGGGTGGCCGGACGGAGGCGGGCGCGTTCATCAGGACTATACCCACAGACCCACAAAACTTGTCCGGCGGCCACCAGGAGAGGGACAAATTGACGCCAGCCGGCTGGAATTTTTCTATTGATCATAAATTCATTCACTTTTTGGCGGTGTCCGCCCAGGCCCAGCGGGGCAAAGATATCGCCGGGGCGGCGGGGGCGCAAGACGGGCTGGGGGCCAACAATATCGGCATCCAGGTATGCTTCCCAGCGGTCAGCTTGATTCAGTTGGTCGAGTTGAACCTGATCCGGCTGTAGGAAAATTGCTCTTAGCTGCCAGTTGGTATCGGGTAGAGGGGTCACGCCGGGCAGATTTAGGGCTAAGGCTTGAGGCTGCCGGAGATAGGGCTGGTCGGGTAGGGTGGAGTCAAGGGGAATATCCTCAGGCGCAATGACAAAGGTCTGATAGTCCAGGGTGAGCATTAATCCTTGCGGCAGGGTCGCTTTAGCGCCCACGCTTCCTTTTTCAATCAGGTTCACGGCTGTCTCGATATGTTCAAAATTGATGTCCCGCAGACTGCGTCGCAGGGTTTGAACGGCGTGGCGCAAGGTTGAGCGTTTCAGGGCCAGGGGCAGGTTCCGCCAGGCAGCTAAATCTATCTCGATTTTCTCTGTCGACTCGCTGTGGATAACTATTTGCCAGGCCAGGGCCACCTGCTCCTGTAGAAATTCGGCTTCGGCGGCCATAACTTTGGCCGTGCGTTGCAGGATTTGGCGAATGTTGGGATTGTAGGTTTCAAGCTGAGGAATCAACTCATGGCGCAGCCGGTTGCGGAAAAAAGTGGTATCCTGATTGGAAAAATCCTGTCTGGGTTCGAGCTTGCGTGCTTGGCAGTAGGCTTCGATTTCGCGCCGTGATGTTTCAAGCAGAGGGCGAATGAGGCGGAAGGATAAAGGATGAAGGATGAAGGATGAAGAAGGGAAGTCGTTGGGAGTCAGCCGTAATTGAGCCAGATCAGTTAAAGGCAGCATGCCGCGCAGCCCGGCCAGGCCGGTTCCCCGCAAAAAGTGCATGAGAACTGTTTCTACCTGGTCGTCGGCATGGTGACCGACGGCAATTTTAGTGGCTTTAACCTGATGAGCCACTCGCCCCAAAAAAGCGTAGCGAAGCTGGCGGGCCGCTTCTTCCAGGGATTGCTTGCGCTGCGCGGCAATGGCCGCCACATCAACGCTTTCGACAAAAAGGGGCAACTGGCGCTGAGCGGCTACCGTTCGCACAAAGGCTTCGTCGGTCTGCGAGTCGGCTCCGCGTAATTGATGGTTGACGTGAGCGATGGTTAAGGTTAAATCAAAGGTGGGACGCAGCGTTTCCAACACATCCAGGAGACAAAGCGAGTCAGGGCCGCCTGAAACGCCCAGCACAACGTGGTCGTGCTGGGCCAGGAGGTTATTTTTTTGACAGAATTCGGTGATTTTTTGAACCAGGCTGGCAATCACTGCACCGCATCCCCGACTATGCTCTTTACTTTGACCTGGCTGCTGGCGTTGGCCTCAACCATTTCCTGGAGATGTTTCGAGTGAGCATTGTCGAGAAATGCCTGGCGGGTAGACTCGTCGGGCAGCGTTTCGAGGAGGCGTTTTTGAATTTTTTGAGCGTAGGTGATTGCGTCTCTCGAAGCCGGCGAATTACCCGAAAGGTGATAGACATAAGATTTTTGAATTTGGATGATATATTGGCTCAAGCGGCTGTCAATCTGCTCAGCCAAATCAGAAGCATTAATCAGCGCGTCAAGCGCAGCCCCGTAGCGTTTGTGGTGAATATCCAGCAGCGATTGCAGCCATTGGGCGCGGGCCATAAATTCCTTCATGTCGCTGGCCTGGGCCAGGGTCGAAAGGCGGCCCAAACTTGCTTCGGCTTTAGCCCATTCATGGGTATCCATATAAGCTCTGACCAATTGATAGAGCGTCATGACCTCATCGGGCACAAAGTCCATGCTCTGCGCCATTTTATGAACGCTTTCCAGCTCTTGAACCGCTGCTTCAAGCTGGTCGAGGTGACGATAGGCCGTGCCTAAAATAGCTTGCGCCCGCATCACATAAAGCGGAGAGCCAAGCTCCTCGGCCAGGCGCATGCTCTCCTGGGCTTGCTGTAGTCCCGCTTCATCCAGGCCGACGGTTAAATAATAGTAACCCAACCAGGCCATGCCCAGCGCTTGCAGCGATTTCTGACGCTGCTCATGAGCTAAACGCAGCCCTTCTTTTAGATTCTCGCCGGCCTTATCCCATTCACCGTGGAAAAGCTGGCCAAAGGCTTGATAATATTTAATAAAAGGCACCCGGTAAAAGTCGCCGGATTTGCGATGCAGTTCCAGCACTTCCTCGGCTGTTTCCTGCGCCCCCCGGTAATCGGCCGAAAAAGTTTGAGCCATCAGCAGCGAAGCCAGCGAGTTCATCAAGCCGCTGCGGTAGCCCAGGCGGCGGCGGGTGTTGACAATTTGTTTGTAACGATCCAGGCTGGCGCTAATTTCGCCCTGCTCCAGCATGATTTTGGCCAGACCGTCTTCCGCCTCAACCTGGCGGCTTTCATCGCCCAGTTTCTGGCTTAACTCAAGGGCTTCCTGGTAACATTTGACCCCCAGCTCCAATTTACCCAGGCTGTAATAGAAATTACCCAGTTGGCTCAAGGTATCGGCTATGCCCTGTTCGTCGCCCAGGCGGCGGGCCACTGCGAGCGCTTCTTTGAAAAATTCGGCGGCCTGTGAGAAGTCATAATGGCTGGCATGCAGCGAGCCAATCCCATTCAAAGCGCGCATCTGGGCCGAGTCATCGTTCAATTCTTTGGCTTTCGCCAGCATCGCCTCATAATCGGCAATTGCCTGCTGTGGGACGCCCAGGCGGGTGAGAATTTTGGCTCGACCTTCATAGATAGCCAGCAGCGCCGGCTGGTCGGCCGCAGCCCCCAATTTATCGGCCACCTCAAGGGCCTGGTTGTAAAATTCAACCGCCTGCTGATTGGCAAATGATTGAATGGCCGCCTCTGCCGCGCGCTGGAAGTAGCGCAAGGCTCGCGGCCAGTTTTCACTTTTGTAATAGTGATCGGCTACAATCGCAGCGTACTCTTCGCCCAACTGCCAGTAGAGCCGGGACATATGATCGCCAATTTGGCCGTGAATAATCTTGCGCTGCTGGTTCAACATACTGTTGTAAGCTGTCTCGTGGGTCAGAACATGCTTAAAGCGATATTCAGGCTGCGTGCCGTGGCTGTGGACTTCGATCAGGTCGGCGGCTTCCAGTTGGGTCAGCGCTTTCTCCACGATTTCAGCGTTACCGACGATAGGGGTCAGGACAAAACGGGGGAAAACTCGACCGACCACAGCCGCCACTTGAAGCACCCGTTTGACCGAGTCTTCCAGCCGGTCAATACGGGCGGTCAAGACGCCTTGCAGGGTGGTGGGGATATCTATCTCGGTGACAGCGCGGGTAATCTGCCAACGGCCATCTTCGGTGGGCTGGATAACGCCTTCTTCAATTAAACTGCGCAGCAGTTCTTCTAAAAAGAGCGGGTTGCCGGCGGCGCGGTTGAGCAGCAGAGTCTCCAAACTTTTGGGGATCTGCTCAAGCTTGAGCAGGTGTTTGATAACCTGGCGGCTTTCCTCGTCGGTCAGGGGCCATAGCACCACTTCCTTGTAATTATCGGTGTAATGCTGGCTGCTCTGAGCTTTGATGTCCCAAAAAGCACTGTCTCGTTCTGGGCGGGTGACGCAAATCATCAGGACTGGGTTGTAAACGGTCAGGGTCAACAGGTATTGAATCAATTTGACCGAACTGGGATCGGCCCAATGCAGGTCTTCAAAGACCATAATCAAAGAGCGTTTCTTGACCAGAACTTCAACCCACTCGCCCATAGCCAGGAAAGTGCGCTGCTGCAAAAACTCCGGGTCAACCGGCAGGCTGGTGGCAACTTCTTCATCAGGTTTGATCCCCAGCAGAGTCGCCAGGTAAGGAATTACCTCGTTTTTGCGCGGGCCAAACATCTCCTCACCCATGGCCTCCAGACGCAGTTTGGTCAGGCTTTCATCGGCATTTTCGGGCAGGTCGAGATAAGTTTTGAGAATCTCTACAAACAGCCGGTTGGTAAAAGATTGGCGATACGACAGGCCGCGCCCCAGCAGCCAGAGTGGTTTGGTCTTGTCATCAGCCAGCGCGTCAACCTGTTTTCTGAACTCTCGCACCAGGCGCGACTTGCCCAGGCCAGCATCCCCGGCCAAGACCACAATCCCGCCCCGATGCTCCTGCAAGCGCTGATTGAAATGCAACAGCTCCTTCAAATCATCTTCGCGGCCAATCACCGGGGCTTCCATGCCGCTCAAGCCTCGCTGAGTCTGGCTTAAATCCTTGGCGCTCTTCAACTGGTAAATTTTAAGGGGTTCACTTTTGCCTTTAACCGCCACCGCCTCCCGTTCTTCAAACACAAACAGGCGGTTGGTGAGGTTATAGGTGGCTTCGCTAATGAGGATTTCGCCCCGCTCCGAGACATGCTCTAAGCGAGAGGCTACGTTTACCGCATCGCCCATAACGGTGTAGGAGCGGTTGCGGTCGGCCCCAATATCGCCGGCAATGACCGTCCCAGTATTGATGCCCATGTGGATGCCAAGCGGTTCGGGTAGAGGGCTGGGTGGGTTGCGGTTAAATTTTTCCAGGCGTTCCTGCATGGCCAGCGCCGCCCGCAGCGCCCGTTCGGGGTCATCCTCATGGGCTTTGGGCGCGCCAAAAACGGCCATAATCGCATCGCCGATGTATTTGTCAATCTGGCCGTCGAATTCGTAAATGGCCTCGCTGAGTTCTTGCAAACACAGGTTAATCAGCCGGACCACCTGTTCAACCTCAGCCGGACTTTTGGCGGCATCGTTGAGGGCGGTAAAGCCGGAAATATCGGCAAAAATAATTGTCACCTGCCGGCGCTCACCTTCGATGGGGGCGCTGATGAGTGAGGGTGTGGGGTTGTTGTTGGGGGTTAATCTTTCGCCGCAGTTGCCGCAAAAGGTGTGGGTGGAGGGGTTTTCAAATTTGCATTTGTCGCACTTGAGGGTTTGGCTCATTTTTCAAGCATATTCGTCAGGATAGCGTACTTATTTAAGATGATATTACATTCCTTAAAATCTGTCAACGGCACTTTTTGACTAATGACTTTTATGAGAATGAGCACGAAATAGCTTCCTCAATTCACGGCAGGAGGGGAGATTGGAGATTAGAGATTGGATCTCCACTCTCCCAATTAGGTTAAACTATGATCCTTAATTTCGTGTGTGTTCCCATACTTGTTTGTGCAAAGCAATGATTGTGGTATAATTGCGTTGGCATAGGCAGGCGACGAAAGTAGATGGGCCTGCCTATTGTTATGTGATTTGGAAGGAGAATTTTAAGTGGCAGGCCCTTTAGATGCGTTATTGGGGCTCTTTTCTCTTGATGTTGGCATTGATTTGGGAACAGCCAACACCCTGGTTTATGTTAGAGGTAAGGGCATTGTTATTAATGAGCCTTCGGTTGTAGCCATTGATAAAAAAACAAAGAAACCATTGGCTATTGGCGTTGACGCCAAAGAAATGGTCGGCCGGACGCCGGCCAATATTGTGGCTATTCGTCCCCTGCGCGATGGCGTGATTTCTGAATTTGAAATCACCGAGGCCATGCTGCGCTATTTTATTAAAAAAGTCCACGAGCAAACCCTCATTCCGACCCCCTTTTATGCGCCGCGTGTGGTCGTCGGCATTCCCAGCGGTGTGACCGAAGTTGAAAAACGGGCGGTCTACGATGCGGCCCGTAATGCCCGCGCCCGTGACGCCCAGATTATCGAAGAGCCGGTAGCGGCAGCGATTGGGGCCGGACTGCCGATTACCGAGCCGTTGGGTAGTATGGTCATTGACATCGGCGGCGGTACCACCGAGGTGGCCGTCTTCTCGCTGGGGGGGATTGTCGTCAGCCGCTCAATTCGGGTGGCCGGCGACGAGATGGACGAGGCGATTATCAATTACGCCCGCCAAAAGTACAATCTGCTGATTGGTCAGCGTATGGCGGAGCGGGCCAAGATTACCATCGGGTCGGCTTATCCTCTGCCGGAGGAACAGATAATTGCCCTGCGCGGGCGCAACCTGATTACCGGCTTGCCCGACTCGGTCGAGGTGTCGAGTGTGGAAATCCGCGAGGCTTTAAGTGACTCGCTCTCGGTGATTGTGGATGCAGTCCGTGACACCCTGGATGAAACACCGCCCGAATTGATTGCCGACTTGATGGAAGGCGGGATCGCCCTGGCCGGCGGCGGCGGGTTATTGCAGGGTTTGGCCGAGCGGTTGTCGGAAGAAACCAAGATGCGGGTCTATATCGCCGATGATCCTTTGACCTGCGTGGCTCGCGGCGCGGGTCAGGTGTTAGAGAGTTACGACAAATACGCCAAAGTATTGACCTCGCTCCAACGGGGCAGCACCAACCATAGGCCGTAACAGGTAGCAAAGTAGCAAGGTGGTAAAGTAGCAGGGTATAAATTGCGGAACGCTTTCCTGCTACCTTGTTACCTGCTACATTGAGAAGTATGACAGCAGCAAAAAACCGACCGCTTTTTATTGGCCTCATCCTGGCCCTGCTTTTTTTGGGGTTTGCCCTGGACCGGCTGGGGTACATGACCAGGGTGCGAACCTTTGCGCAAACTGCGCTGGCTCCCCTTCAGGAAGTAACCACGGGGGTGGCTCAAAACGTCTCAGGTCGGTTGGAGCAAAGCCAGAGCCTACAACTTCTGCAAGCCAGAAATGCCGAGTTGGAAGCGCTTAACAACAAACTGATGGTGGACAATGTTCGTCTCCGCGAGTTGGAACGAGAGAATGAACTTTTGCGCCAACTGCTCAATTACACCCGCAGCAACCTCCAATTTAGTTACCAAACGACCACTGTTATAGGCCGCAGTATCGGCGTTGACCCAACCAACCTGCTCTACTTTGTGTATGTAAATGTTGGCGCGCGTGATGGCATCGCCGAAAATATGCCGGTCATCACCGACCGGGGTCTCGTCGGGCGGGTGACGGCGGTAGGTCCCAACCTGGCACAAGTGCTGATGTTGATTGACCCGGCCAGCGCGGTCAATGCCCTTATTCAGAACAGTCGAGTCACCGGCCTGGTGCGCGGTAACATTGACGGTACGCTGATTATGGAGCGAATCCCGCAGGATGCTAAAGTTAACCCCGGCGATATTGTGCTCACCTCCGGCCTGGGTGGCAATTTTCCCGATAAGTTGGTCATCGGCCAGGTGACGGAAGTGGTCAAGCGGGACCAGGATATGTTTCAAACCGCTCGTATCCGCCCCACCGTTGACTTTGGTAAGCTGGAAACCATGCTCATTATCACCTCCTTCCAGCCAATTGATTTTGAGGCCGAAATCCTAAGAGCACAGGAGGCGGAGAATTAAGAGCCTTATTCCTCCGGCGATTCTGATTAGCGCCACCTTGCTGCAATCTACCCTGTCCCCCTATATCAAAATAAACGGCGTTCACCCCGACCTGGTCTTGGTGCTGGTGATCGGCTGGACGATTTTACGGGGTCTGGGCGAAGGGTTTGGCTGGGCTTTGATCGGCGGCTTGAGCCTGGATTTGCTCTCCGGCGGCCCGTTTGGCCTTTTTACATTGGCGATGCTGGCGGCGGAGTATATCACCAGTTTGTTTCATGGGCGGCTCTTTGGCAGCAGCATCATTTTGCCCCTCAGCCTTACCTTTCCCTTGAGCATACTTTTTAATGGCCTGGCCTTGTTGATTTTAAATTTGTTAGGCCGGCCTGTCATTTGGAATGAAGCCCTCTCTTTTATTCTGGTGCCGGTGGCTCTTTTTAATACTGCGGCGATGTTAATTGTTTTTCCTCTCCTGTATTTGCTCAATCGCTGGCTGAATCCGCAACCTCTTTCATTCTAGTTTCTAAAATCCCGCTTCTATTGTATAATTTACGGCCATGACCGACTTTCAAATTCGCTTGCGTAGCTACCTCTTCCGGGGGATGGCCTTGTTCGCCTTTATGGTCTTGGCCACCCAACTGTGGAACTTGCAGGTGGTGCAGGGTGAAACCTATAAAGCGCTGGCCGATGCCAATCGCTTTCGTTTGAATCAGGTTCCGGCAGCGCGGGGTGTGATTTATGATCGTAATGGCGATCTACTGGTGCGTAACCGGCCTACCTACAACGTGGTCATCGTTCCAGCCTACCTGCCGGAAGACCCAACCGCCGAGGCTAAAGTGTTTGCCCGCCTGTCGGAACTGCTCAATTTGCCCATCACCACCCAGATCGAGCCGGTGGTCGGCGCGAATAATGGCTACTTTCAAGCCATTACCCATCACCAGTTCAACCGGCAACTGTCCCGGCAAATTATCAATCCGCGCAGCCGCCAGTTAGCCAATGCGCCGCTGGGCCTCCGCGACGCCGCCAACCAAAACCGTGTTCTGGCCCCCTTTTTGCCGGTTACCGTTGCTACCGATGTTGACCCGGTGATTGTGGCTAAAATTGAAGAAGAGCGCATCAATCTGCCCGGAGTCTCGATTGAAGCCTCACCCACCCGCGATTATTTATACGGCGAACTGCTGAGCCACCTGCTCGGTTATGTCGGACCGATCCCGGCGGAACAATTCCCTGACTATGCAAGCCAGGGTTATGAATTGACCGATAGCACTGGCCTGGCCGGACTTGAAGCGAGTTATGAGACCTGGCTGCACGGCGTCAAAGGTCTGGAAAGCATCGAGGTGGATGTAACGGGCCAGAAGATCAGAACGGTCAGCGAAAATATTGAAGTCAAGCCCGGTCATAACCTACGCCTCACTATTGATTTGGGCCTGCAACAAGCTACCGCTGAAGCCTTGCAGGAACAGATGGATGAAGTCGGCTCTAACCAGGGTGTGGCAATTGCCATGAATCCGCAAACGGGTGAAATTTTGGCCATGGTTTCGCTGCCCAGTTTTGATAATAACAGTTTTGCCCGGGGAATTTCGGCCAGAGAACTGTCGCTTTTGAGCGAAAATCCCTGGACGCCGCTGGTCAACCATGCCATTGCCGGCCTGTATCCGCCCGGCTCTACCTTCAAGATTATTCCGGCGGCAGGGGCGCTGCAAGAACGGGCTGTTTACTCAGATACCATCTTTGTTGACGAAGGCACCCTCTATCTGCCCAACCAATTTGAGCCTGACAATCTTGATTTGGCTCAACCATTTTACTGTTGGCTGCGCACCGGCCACGGGCCGGTCAATCTGGTGGCGGCCCTGGCTTTTTCCTGCGACGTTTACTTTTATCAGGTCGGCGGGGGTTACTATCCCACCGAATATGAGGGCCTGGGCCTGGAGCGGCTGGGCAGATACGCCGAAATGTTCGGCCTGGGCAAGCCGACCGGCATTGACATTCCCGGCGAGGTCGGCGGGCTGGTGCCCAACCAAAAATGGAAACGGCTCAACTATGCCGAAACTTGGCTGACCGGCGATACTTATAATATGTCCATCGGTCAGGGGTTTGTGCTGGTTACGCCGCTGCAAATGGTTAACGCTTATGCGGCTATTGCCAACGGAGGGACACTTTACCGGCCTTATCTGGTCAAAGAGATTTTGGATGCCGACGATAATGTGGTGAAAGTAAATGAGCCGCAGGTCATCCGCAAACTTTCGATTGACCCTGAATTTATGGCGCTGATCCACGAAGGTCTGCGCGATGTTATTGCCTGGGAGGCCGGCACGGCCCACGATCAATTTGATGTGCCGGGGATTATTGCCTCCGGCAAGACCGGTACCGCCGAGTTTTGCGACCGCTATCCCCAATGCCTGGATCGGGATGGCCGGGTTAAAACCAGCCACGCCTGGTTTGCCTCTTATGCGCCCAGCAACAATCCAACCATTGCCACCATTGTATTTGTGTATGGCGGTGGGGCTGCCCTCGAAGGGTCGGAAGTAGCGGTCCCGATAACCAACAAAATATTACGCTACTACTTCAACATCCCGGAAGAAGAGGAAAAAGCCAAACCGGAAGAAGAGGAGGAGACGCTCCCGGCAATTTTGCCCGAAACAACCTTCAGCGTGCGCCTGCTGGGTACCGACACCTGGAGCAGCGACAAAGCCAGTGTTTCCGGTTTTGTGCTCGATGCCGCAGGTCAGGGTGTGCCCGATGTTCTGGTTGAGGTGCTGGCGAGTGGCCAGGTGGTGGCTCAAATCAGGTCGGGCCTGACCGGTCAATTTGATTACACCGAACTCGACCAGAACCTGGCCTCTAACTGGGCCTTGCGTTTGCCCGATTATGCCGGCGCGCCGTCACTGTCGTTGGAAATTGGCAATGGTCTGCGCTATCTGGTAGAATTTAAGGCTCAACCAGCGGCGGGCACTCCCGTAGCCGAGAATTAAAAAATCCTGGAGATTAGAGATTGGAGATTAAAATAAAGTAATCTCCAATCTCCAATCTCTAATCTCTCAACAACAAACGAGACCTCCGATGTCGAGTGACCGCATTAACATTAAAGGCACCAGTGACGGCCTGATTATCACCCTGGGCGCAGGAGCGTGGCCGGGGTTGATTGACGAATTGGAGCAGCGCCTGGGCGAAAAAGCATCTTTCTTTAAAGGGGGCCGAGTGGGTCTGGCAGTTGGCTCACGGCAGTTAACGCTCCAGGAATTGGAGCAAATTGGTCAAACCCTTAACCGCCATAATGTGACCCTATGGGCCGTGGAGAGCGAGTCGCCCGACACTCAGGAAGCGGCCGTTCAATTGGGCCTGGAAACCAGCCTGAGCCTGTCCGTTAGACCGGCGACTGTGCCTGTTACCGCTGCGCCGGTGGGCCAGGGAGATGCAATGCTGGTACAGCGCACCCTTCGCTCCGGGCAGGTGGTGCATCATCCGGGGCATGTGGTGGTTATTGGCGATGTGAATCCAGGGGCGGAGATTCGAGCGGGAGGCAGTGTGGTGATCTGGGGACGACTGCGGGGTACGGTTCACGCCGGAACCGGCGGCGATAAAAATGCTGTGGTTTGCGCCCTGCAATTGTCGCCTACCCAACTTCGCATCGGTGATTACATTACCCGTTCGCCCGCAGATGACACCGAGCATGACCTTGTGCCGGAAATGGCCTCGGTGCAGGATGGTCAAATTGTGGCCGAGCCGTGGAAGTAAGAAGAATAGGCGAATGGCGAATGATTTATTTTCGCTATTCGCCATTCGTTGAGTCGTATCGTAAATTAAAAGTTACTACTCAAGCTCATGTCATTTCGAGCGACCCAAAGGGAAGCGAGAAATCCCAAGGGCACAACACGTAAAAGTAAGGTGTCGGGGATTTCGACCCGCTTCGCGGGTCGAAATGACATGGCTGAGCAATTAAAAACCTAGAAATCGGGAAGAGACTATGAGCGCAGTCGTTATAACCATAACTTCGGGCAAGGGTGGCGTGGGCAAAACCACAACCACCGCTAATTTGAGTACGGCTCTGGCGGCGCAGGGTAAAAAGGTTGTAGCGATTGACGCCGACATTGGCCTGCGTAACCTGGACGTGGTCATGGGGCTGGAAAACCGGATTGTCTATGACCTGGTGGATGTGGTCGAAGGGACGTGCCGGCTGCGCCAGGCTATGATTAAAGATAAGCGGCTGGAAGAGTTGTACTTGATACCGGCGGCCCAATCCCGCGATAAAACGGCGGTAACGCCGGGGGATATGATTGAGGTTTGCAAGCAGTTGCGGCCCGATTTTGATTTTATTCTGATTGATTCGCCGGCCGGGATAGAGCAGGGCTTTAAAAACGCGGTCGCTCCCGCCGATAAAGTGGTGATTGTGACCACGCCCGAAGTATCGGCGGTGCGCGACGCCGACCGGATTATTGGCTTGATCGAGGCGGAAGAGAAAGGTCCGGCCGATTTGATTGTCAATCGGCTGCGCCTTGACATGATCAAACGCGGCGATATGCTCAATACCAGTGATGTGATGGATATTTTGGCGATTAACTTGATTGGCATTGTCCCCGACGACGAGGCAATTATTGTCTCGACCAACAAGGGACGGCCGGTGGTCATGGAAAATGGAGCGCTGTCGGGGCAGGCCTATCGCAATATTGCCCGGCGTCTCACCGGCGAAGAAGTTCCCTTCCTGAACCTCGAAGAAGGTAACTCATTCATTAAGCGGCTTACAAAACTTTTCAAAGCGTCGTAGGGCGCGGGAGTCGGGCTTATGCATCTGCTCAATCGGCTGCTGGGGCGAGGAGAACCGTCGAGTCGGGATATTGCCAAAGATCGCCTGCGCCTGGTTTTGGTCCAGGATCGGGTCAATTTGTCTTCGGAAAAGATGAATGAGTTGAAAGACGAGTTGATTAAAGTGATTTCAAAATATGTGGAAATTGACCGAGATGGCATGGAAATTTCGCTTACTCAGAACGCCCGCCAAAGCCGCCTGACGGCCAATATTCCGGTGGTTGGAGCGCGGCAGAAGTAAATGGATCGCAGAATTTGGCGGCAGTTCGACCTGGTGCTGGTTGGACTGGCAGCATTATTAATTTTATACGGCGTGATTATGATTTACAGCGCCAATCAAAATCAGGAGGATTTGCGCGATTTGTGGCAGACCCAGTTGACGCGCGCAGGAATTGGCCTGGTTTTGCTGGTGGTGGTCGCAGCGATTGATTATCGTTGGTATGCGTCGTTTTACAAATTGCTCTATGTGGTCATGTTGGGCCTGCTGGCAACCCTGTTTATCGCCGCCGAATTAACCGCCGGCACCCTGCGCTGGCTCGACTTCCGCCTCTTTCCGGTTCAGCCCAGCGAGATTGCTAAAATTGTGGTGGTAATCGTAACGGCCAAAATTCTGGCTGACCGAGATGGGCAAATGGATAAGTTACGGAATTTGCTCTTCTCGCTGATGATCGTAGTCCCACCGATTATTCTTATTTATCTGCAACCCGATCTGGGCACAACGATTATTGTGGCAGTTGTCTGGTTTATCATGGCCTTGATGGCCGGGGTGCATTGGTTTCATGTCGGGCTGTTGGGGTTGGCGGGAGTCATTGCCAGCCCGATAGTCTGGCTGACCATGGCCGATTATCAGCGAGACCGGCTTTTGTTGTTCCTCGACCCGCAGAGTGACCCGGATGCTTATTATAATATCCAACAGGCTCTGATCAGCATCGGCTCTGGGGGCATGTTGGGCAAAGGTTTCAGCATCGGCACGCAAAACCAGCTTCACTTTTTGCGGGTCCGTCACACCGATTTCATTTTTTCAGTCATTGGCGAGGAACTGGGGCTGTTGGGTTCGCTCCTGCTATTTGCGCTCATCCTGGCCCTCATCTGGCGGATTATCCGGGCCTCCGATTTAACCGGCGACCCCTTTGGCCGGCTGATCTGCATCGGCGTGGCGGCGGTGATCTTTTTTCAGTCGTTTGTCAATCTGGGGGTCAATTTGGGGTTGCTGCCGGTCACGGGTACACCCTTACCCTTTGTTAGCTATGGCGGCAGCTCTTTAATCGCCTTTTTAATTTCACTCGGGCTGGTGCAAAGCGTCTTGATGCGCCGTAAGGCTCTCGATTTCGAGGAGGTCTGATGGGCGAGTTGTCTGCATTTGTGGAGCGGCGGTGGGGAAGCTGGGGTATTTTAATTTTGGGGCTTTGGGCGCTGGTGCTGGTTTTGGTGGCATTGGCCCGACTGGTGCTTTTATCGGCTGTGGTAGGATCAGGTAATGAGAATGTCAGCCAGGGTCAGGTTTGGGTTATTTTTATCCTCAATGCGCTCCTGGCTCTGGCCTTTGCTGCCTGTGTCTACGGCTTGTGGACCCGGCGTCATTGGGGCCGAATCCTGTTTATGGTTTGTATCGCAGTCTGGGCTATTTTTTACGTTGTAGCTTTGCTTACTTCTGGCACACCGTGGGCAAACAATGATTATACCCCCGGCAGCCTGGCTTTTAATCTTGTTCCCTATCTTGGCGGGGTAATTCTCTCTGTTTGGTATTTAAATTTGCCTCATATCAAAGCTCTATTTGATCACGAAGCATCAGCGAATCAGTAAATGAAAATTCGCCATTCACCTATTCGCCATTCCTTGAAGGATGAAAATTAATGACAACCTCTTCCGGCCCGGTACGCGTCCGCTATGCCCCCAGCCCCACCGGCGATTTTCATGTGGGGGGGGCGCGCACGGCTCTTTTTAATTATCTCTTCGCCCGCCACCATAAGGGAACGTTTATTTTACGTATCGAAGATACCGACCAGAAACGTTACAATCCCGACGCGCTGACCTGGCTGCTCAATGGACTGCGCTATTTGGGCCTGGAGTGGGATGAAGGCCCGCAAGTCGGCGGAGACTACGGCCCCTATGTTCAAACCGAACGGCTGGATATTTATCAAAACTATTGTCGTCAACTGGTCGAGCAGAGCCGGGCTTATCCTTGCTTCTGTACCCCGGAACGGCTCGAAGCCGCCTCGCAAGAGCGCCAGAAACAGGGGTTATCGTCCGGCTATGATCGCTTCTGCCGTAATCTTGACCCGGCCGAGGCCGCTCGACGTGTGGCTGCGGGTGAAAGTCACACCATCCGCCTCAAGCTGCCGCTCGATGGCGAAATCACGGTGCATGATCTTATCCGGGGCGATATTACCTTCCAAAATGCCCATCTACAAGACGCGGTCATGATGAAATCCGACGGCATTCCGACCTATCATCTGGCCAACATTGTGGACGACCACCTGATGGAGATTAGCCACGTCCTGCGCGGCGATGAGTGGGTCAATAGTCTGCCGCTGCACATCCACCTCTATAACGCCTTTGATTGGCAGCCGCCTCACATGGCTCACTTACCGCT
This sequence comes from Anaerolineales bacterium, assembly GCA_015075405.1. Lineage (GTDB taxonomy): Bacteria > Chloroflexota > Anaerolineae > 4572-78 > J111 > DSQQ01. The sequence continues at coordinate 423,550 of JABTUK010000004.1, read as the reverse complement.
GATTCTCAACCCGACCGGCAAAGGTAAAATGAGCAAACGGGAAGAGCGCGCCCCCGATGGCCGGCTGCTGCCCGTCTTTGTGCGTACCTTTGAGGAGAAGGGCTATCTGCCCGAAGCCATGGTTAATTATCTGGCCCTGCTAGGCTGGAGCTATGATGACAAAACCGAAATCATGAGCCGGGAGGAATTGATCGAGCGCTTTACTCTGGAACGGGTCAACCCTTCCCCGGCGGCCTGGAACTACGACAAACTTGACCACTTTAATGGCCTTTACATCCGTGATCTGCCAATTGAAAATTTAACGGATCGCGTGCTGCCTTTTGTGACCGCTGCCGGCATCAACGCCGACCGCGAAACCATGCTCAAAATCACCCCGCTCATCCGGGAACGGTTGACCGTCCTCAGCGATGCGCCCCAATGGGTAGACTTCTTTTTTGTAGACCAACTGCCCGACTACGACCTGAACCTGCTAATCCCGCAAAAAATGAGCCTGGCCGATGTGCCCAAAATTCTACAGGCTGCTCGCGCCATCCTGGCTCAAACCGATTTCAGCCATGATGCGCTCGATCAAGCCCTTCGCGCCGAAGCGCAAACGCTGGGCATAAAACCGGGCCAGATGTTCCAGCCGATTCGGGTTGCTGTCTGCGGTAAAATGGTCGCCCCACCGCTGTTTGAAACGTTGGCTATTCTGGGCCGGGAGAAAACATTGCAGCGGGTGGATCGGGTGTTAGCGCGGCTTGGAGTGGCTGTATAAGCTGAAATTTTCTCTTTTATTCTCTGCGCTTGGCGCTTTCAGCCCGATGGACTAAAATGAACGCATCCCTTGTCCGGCCGAAACTGCATGAGCGAACCACCCCCTTTGCCAGAACAACTCAATCACCTCAGCCGCGAGAATGAGCGGCTGAGGCGCGAGAACCAGGATTTGGCCCGCCAGATGGCTCTATTGCGAACTGTGGCGCGGACCATTGTGGACGAGCCGAACCGGGTTGAACTGACCCGCCAGTTGGCCGAACACCTGGCCGAACTGCTGAAAGCCGAGCGAGTCATGGTCGGGACGGTGGCCGATGAGGCGGTGGTGTTTGACCAGGTGGCTCAAAATGGGCGCATCCAGCCGGTCAATTTGCGCTTTCAGCCCGGCGAGGGCGTGGCCGGCTGGGTTTTGATTTACAAACGACCCTATTTAGGTTCAAATATCCCCAGTGCTTCCGAGTCCCCGGACCGGTCGGTGCTGGCAGTCCCTATTCTTAATCACCAGGGGTTTGCCCTGGGCGTGATTGAAGCCCACCGGCCCCGCCAAAGCCTGCCCTTTACCGAAAAAGATGTCACCCTGGTCCAAACCATCGCCCTCCAGGCCGCGCCGGGCCTGGAACGCGCCCAACTGTTCGACCAGATGGAACGCTGGATTACCTCATTTGAAAGTCTGCTGACCTTCAGCGCCAGTTTGAATAAGCGGCTGGAACCGGAAGCGTTGACCCGCCAATTGGTCGAACACGCCGCCGGATTTCTGGGCGCAGATGCCGGAATCACCGGCCTGGTGACGGAAACGGGCATTGTAACTCAGGGTTACTGGCGGGCCGGCGGCTGGCACGAATTTGAGGCCCACTGGCTGCCTCTTGAAGAGGCGGGCACACCCGGCTGGGTTTTTATCAACCAGTGCCCCTATCTGACCAATGATTACAGCCATGACAAGTTGGCCCAGCAGGACATGCTGGCCGCCTTTGGGGTAAAAAATGCCCTGTGTGTCCCCATTATGGATGCCCGTGAAGAGGTCCTGGGCTTTGTCGAACTGCATAACAAGGGAAGCGGGCGCGAGCCGTTCACCTGGTCCGACGCCAACTTTTTGACCTCGCTGACCAATTCCAGCGCCATTGCCATTTATAACGCCCGCTTGCTGGAAGAACTGAAAATCCAGCGCGGGCAGATGCAGGCGCTGGCGGCCCAACACCTGACCCTGCTGGAAGAGGAACGGCGGCGCATCGCCCGCGAACTGCATGACGAAGCCGGGCAGGCCCTCATCGGGATTAAATTTGGCTTGCAAGTGCTGGCCCGCAAAATCCCGCCCGAAATTCCCAGCCTGCGCGAAGAAGTAGACCGCCTCCGCCGCCAGGTGAACGAAGCCACGACTCGCCTGAAAGAGATTGCTCAAACCCTCCGCCCGCCTATTTTGGATGAGTTGGGCCTGGAAGTGGCGCTGAACCGTTGTATCAGCGACTTTCAGGAACGGGCGGATTTGCTTTTCCACTTCGAGACGGGCAATCTGACCCGCCGCTTGCCCCAGGAAGTCGAGACTGTTTGTTATCGGTTGGTGCAAGAGGCTTTGACCAACGTCCTGCGCCACGCCCAGGCCCGCCAGGTTTGGATTAGTCTGACCGCCGCTGAGCGGCAGGTCCACCTGATAGTGCGGGATGACGGGCGGGGATTTGACCTTAAAGAAATATCTCAGACTGGACTCGGTTTGCTGGGAATGAGGGAAAGGGTTATTATGGTGGCCGGCGCCTTTACCGTTGAATCAACACCCGGCGCGGGGACAACGATTACGGCGACGATTCCGCTGCCGCCAGAGATAGGGGGCGATCAGCTTGAAGCGCCGTCTTCGGTCGGGAGTAACGAAAGTGGAGTCCAAAAGCGCAGCTTTTGAATTCTGGTGCAAAAGCTGCGCTTTTGGACTCCGGCACGCTTATTTTTAAGGGGATAACCGATGGGCAAGGGCAATCCAATCAGCGTTATTTTGGCCGATGACCACAATATTGTGCGGCGTGGCCTGGCCGCCTTGCTGCAAATGGAAGGCCACTATCAGGTGGTTTGCGAGGCCCAAAATGGCGAAGAAGCCTTGCAATGCGCCGATCAAACCCCGGCCCAAATTATGATCCTCGATCTATCTATGCCCCGCCTCAATGGCCTGGAAGCCGTTCGCCGCCTACGCCACAAGCACCCCAAACTAAAAATCCTCGTCCTGTCCATGTACGACGATCAGGAGTTTGTGGTTCAGGCTTTGCAGGATGGCGTCAACGGTTACATTCTCAAGCACTCGATGGATGACGAGTTGTTTGAGGCGCTGACGGCCATCAGCAAGGGTCAGCGTTTTGTCAGCGCCGCAATTGACCTGGCCCAAATAGACCAACAGATGGAACCCATCGCCTCACCTTTGACCTCCCGCGAGCATGAAGTGCTGCAACTCATCGCCGAAGGCCACACCACCACCGAAATCGCCGAGATTATGTCTATTAGCCCGCATACGGCCAACCGCCACCGGGCCAATATTCTACAAAAAATGGGTGTCCGCAACCAGATGGAACTGGTCCGCCTGGCCGTAAAACGCGGTCTGATTATCCTCAAACGCCCGCCTGACTCGCTCAATTCTTCCTCTTAAGAAAAAAGTAGACGGTAGACAGTAGACGGTAGACAGGGGTAATGCGTCTCTGCTACTCTGCTACCTTGCTACTTTTTCATTATTGGTAGCCTGTCCTAGATTCGTGAACACTCCTAAAATAACTCCGGTTGCTGTTTTGAAGTAACCAGGGTTAAAAAATACATATTTTCTGCTATTGAAAACCCCTGCTGTTCCTCATATAATCTGAAAATCAACCCCCCTTCTCATCCAGATTCCCGAAATCTATCGGACTACATGTCATTTTGAGCGACGACAGGAGCGAGAAATCCCTCAGTAATCGTCTGACCCGCCAAACCCCAGGGATTTCTCGGTCTCTGGCCTCGAAATGACAGGCTATGGTAGTTTACTCTGCCGATGCACGAATTATCCATCGCCCATAGCCTGGTTGAAATTGCCAGCCAGGCCGCCCTGGAAGTCAAGGCCAAAAAAGTTGAGGCTGTCCGCTTACGCCTGGGCGCGCTGTCCGGCGTGGTCAAAGAGGCTCTCTTGTTCAGTTACGACGTAGTGATTGAAAACACCATCCTGGCCGGGTCGCGCCTGGATATTGAAGAACTGCCCGTCATCCTGTATTGCCCGCAGTGTGAAGTTGAAAGCCAGTTGCCCGGCATCCAGCAATTTCGCTGCCCCAAATGCAACCAGCCAAGCGCCCGCATTGTGCAGGGCAAAGAGTTGGAAATCGTCTCTTTGGAGTATTCCGAGTGACTTCTCGCACGTTGGACATTCACCAGGGCCTTCTGGACAAAAACGAGCGTCTGGCCCAAGACCTGCGCCGCCGTTTTGAAACTGCCGGCGTTTATGGGGTCAACCTGGTTTCCAGCCCCGGCACGGGCAAAACCACCTTTCTGGAGCGCACCCTGAGCATGCTGGTTGAAGCAGGCTTTGGTGTGGCCGCCCTGGTGGGTGATTTGGCTACCGAGAACGACGCCCGCCGATTAGCCCGCAGCGGCGCGCCGGTGCGCCAAATTGTCACTGCCGGGATGTGTCATCTGGAAGCCCAGATGATTGCCAGCCACCTGGAAGGCTGGGATTTAGCCACGTTGGATTTCCTGTTTATCGAGAATGTGGGCAATCTGGTCTGCCCTTCCAACTATGATTTGGGCGAGGCCATGCGCGTGGTGCTGCTGTCGGTGACGGAAGGGGAAGACAAGCCTCTGAAGTATCCGCCCATGTTCAATTCGGCCAACCTGGCCGTTATCACCAAACTTGATTTGGCTGTTGCCGCCGAATTCAATCGGGCCGAAGCTCACGCCAATATTCAGGCAGTTTGTCCGGGTGTCCCTATCCTGGAAACGTCGGCCAAAACCGGGCAGGGCATGAAAGAGTGGCTTGATTTTTTGGTCAATCAACGTAAGAATCAGGGCTTATAGAAAGTAGAAACCCTTTAACACTTGCTTGCCGCCAAAGTTGGCGAAAAAGATTCAAGGAGGAAAAATGACCAACGGTGTTGCCTTAGCTACCCCTCAAGAGCGCCTGCACCAGCGTTTAAGCGACCCCCACACCGCCGAAATTTTGCTGCAAATTCTTGATAAGCTGGATGTTATCGCCCTCACCGTCAATTCACTGGATGGCTTTTTGCGCCGGGGCGATGAAATTATGGATAACGTTTCGGCCGGGGTTCACGATTTGCGGACGGCGGTTCCGGCCAGCAACCTGGACATGCAAAAAACAGCCGCCGTGATGGCCGAGTCGCTGCCCCCGCTGATAGATGCGCTGCCCCAAATTACCCACACCTTGCCCCGCCTCCTGGAATTAACCCGGCGTCTCGATGACCCAGACACATCCCAGGCCCTTGACCAAATTTTGAACAAGATTGAACTGGTCGCCTTTACGCTGAACTCTCTTGATGGTTTTTTGCAGCGCAGCGACACCGTCATCGAGAGCGTCGCCGACGGGATTCAGGAAATGCGAACTGCCGCGCCTCTCGGCAATCTGGATGTCTCCAAGACGGCAGCGGCGCTCTCCGAGTCCTTACCGGAGCTGGTGGATGCGCTGCCCCAATTGACTCATTCATTGCCCCGCTTGCTGGAATTAACTCGCCGTCTTGACGACCCTGATACCTCTGAAGCTCTGGATAAACTTTTAGACAACCTGGGTTTGGCCGCCTTTATGTTGACCTCTCTTGACGGCTTTTTGCAGCGCAGCGACACCGTCATTGACAGCGTCGCCAACGGCGTGCATGAGATTCGCGGGCTGGCCCCGGCCAACGAGCCTAAATTGCTGGAAAACTTAGCCCTGGCTTTGCCGCAATTGGCGGCGATGCTGCCGCAATTGGTCAACATGCTGCCTCAAATCACGTCCATGCTGCCCGCCTTGACCGATGTCGCCACCCGGCTGGAAACTATCCTGACCTCCAGAGAGTTTGAGGCGCTCATGAATTCCGGCGTCTTTGCGCCTAAAACAGTCGGCATTGTCGGTCAAGCCGGTAATGCTCTGGTGGACAGCTACGAGGCCAACCAGGTTGAACCCAAGCCAATTGGCCTGATGGGCGCATTCCGGGCGCTGCAAGACCCCGATGTCCAACGCGCTCTGGGCTTTTTAGTTGAGTTTGGCAAACGCTTTGGCCAGGCCATAGATAGGCCATCATAATCAATTTGTATCTGCTCCCCCCATGTCATTTCGAGGCCAAAGGCCGAGAAATCTCTGGATCGCCACATAGGCTCTAGGGATTTCTCCCTGCGGTCGAAATGACATGGTTGAGCAGTTATATCAATTTTATTTAAGGAGGAAAACATTAATGGCAACACTATTGTGGTTACAGGGTGGGGCGTGCAGCGGCAATACCATGTCGTTTCTCAACGCCGAAGAGCCAAGCGCGGTAGACTTGGTAACGGACTTTGGGATTGATGTCCTGTGGCATCCCTCGCTGGGCATGGAATTGGGCGAACAGGCCAAAAAGATATTTGTGGATTGCGCTACCGGGGCCAGGCCGCTGGACATCTTCGTTTTTGAGGGCACGGTCATTCAAGGGCCAAACAACACCGGCCGCTACAACATGTTCGCCGAGCGGCCCATGAAAGATTGGGTGACTGAACTGGCCAGCCAGGCCCAAATCGTGGTCGCCCTGGGCGACTGCGCCTGCTGGGGCGGCATTCCGGCCACCGCGCCCAACCCCACCGACTCGGTCGGGCTGCAATACCTCAAACGTGAGCACGGCGGCTACCTGGGCGCTAATTTCCGCTCCAAAATGGGCCTGCCGGTCATCAACATTCCCGGCTGCCCGGCTCACCCCGATTGGGTCACCCAAATTCTGGTGGCCGTTGCCAGCGGCCGCGCCGGCGATATTGCCCTTGACCATCTGCAACGGCCCCAAACCTTCTTCAAAACGTTCACTCAAACCGGCTGCACCCGTGTTCAATTCTTTGAATACAAACAGGCCACCAAAGAGTTCGGCCAGGGGACGCGCACCGGCTGCCTCTTCTATGAGATGGGCTGCCGCGGCCCGCTGACCCACTCGCCCTGCAACCGCATCCTGTGGAATCGCCAATCGTCCAAAACTCGGGCCGGTATGCCCTGCACCGGCTGCACCGAACCGGAATTTCCCTTCTTCGACCTCAAGCCCGGCACCGTCTTTAAAACTCAGAAAGTCAGCGGCTCCGTGCCCAAAGAAGTGCCCAACGGCACCGACCACATCACCTACATGGCTCACGCCGCCGCCGCCCGCGTCGCCTCCCCGCAGTGGGCTAAGGAAGATATGTTTGTGGTGTAATATTTAAGTGTCAAGTGTAAAAGTGTCAGGTGTCATGCGGCATCCTTGACACCTGACACCTGACACCTGACACCTGACACATTGACACGTATTTTACGAGGAGTATAACAATGGCTGTTAAAAATATGACCATTAGCCCCCTGGGGCGTGTTGAAGGCGATTTGGATTTGCGCGTGGCCGTGGAAGATGGCGTCGTCACCGATGCCTGGACCGAAGCCAGCATGTTCCGTGGTTTTGAAATTATTTTGAAGGGCAAAGACCCGCAGGCCGGCCTGATTGTCACCCCGCGTATTTGCGGCATTTGCGGCGGCAGCCACCTTTACAAAGCGGCCTACGCTTTGGATACGGCCTGGCGCACCGAAATGCCGGCCAATGCCACCCTGATTCGTAATATTGCCCAGGGTTGTGAGACCCTGCAAAGTATCCCGCGCTGGTTTTACGCCCTGTTTGCCATTGACCTGATTAACAAAAACTACGCCAAAGCCGCCGGTTATGATGAAGCGGTGCGCCGCTTTGCCCCCTTTGTGGGGACCAGCTACGAAACCGGCGTCACCTGGTCAAGCAAGCCGGTGGAAGTGTACGCCATGTTTGGCGGGCAGTGGCCCCACTCCAGCTTTATGATTCCCGGCGGGGTCATGTGCGCCCCGACCCTCTCCGAAGTGACCCGCTCTATCGCCATCCTCGATTGGTGGGCCGACGCCTGGCTGGAAAAGCAGTGGCTGGGCGGTTCGATTGACCGCTGGCTGGAAAATAAGACCTGGAACGATGTTCTGGCCTGGGTGGAAGAAAACGAGAACCATTACAATTCCGACTGCGGCTTCTTTATTCGCTTTGCCCGTGAAGTGGGCCTGGACAAATTTGGGCAGGGCGCGGGTGCGTTTCTGGCCACCGGGACCTTTTTCAACCCGGAGGAGTATCAATTTCCAACCATTGAAGGCCGCAACAACGCCTTGATTACGCGCTCCGGCGTCTACGACGGCGAGGCGTTTCACGATTTCGACCAGGCCCGGGTGCGCGAAGACCACACCAACTCCTTCTTCCGCGGCGCGGGCGCGCTCCATCCCTTTGACGGTGTGACCGAACCCGTTGACCCAGCAGAAGGCCGCAAGCAGGGCAAATATAGCTGGGCCAAATCGCCCCGCTACGAAGTGCCCGGCAAAGGCTATATTCCGCTGGAAGCCGGCCCGCTGTCGCGCCAGGTCATTGCCGGTCGGCCTGGGGCCAGAGATTATCAGGATTACGACCCGCTCTTCCTCGACGCCATTCAAACCGTCGGCCCCAGCGTGTTGGTCCGGGTAATGGCTCGCATGCACGAAGCCGCCAAATATTTCAAGCTGGTCAAAGGCTGGCTCAACCAGGTCAACCTGCATGAAAAGTTTTACATCAAGCCGGTCGAGCACGAAGAAGGCCGGGGCTTTGGCTCCACCGAAGCCGCCCGCGGCTCGCTGTCGGACTGGATTGTGATTAAAAACGGCAAGATCGAGAATTATCAGGTGGTCACGCCGACGGCCTGGAACATTGGCCCGCAGGACGGCAACAAGGTGCATGGCCCGATGGAGCAAGCCTTTATCGGCTCGCAAATTGCCGATATGGAAGACCCGGTCGAACTGGGCCACGTCGCTCGCAGCTTCGACTCATGTCTGGTCTGTACCGTCCACGCCTACGACGCCAAAACCGGCAAAGAGCTGTCCAAGTTCCAGGTCAATGGGATGTCGTGTTAGATTTTTATTATGAAAAATCACCCTTCGATACGGGCTGACGCCCTACTCAGGATGATTTTTTACTCATCGCACCCTGAGTAGACCGAAGCTACGTCCTGAGCTTGTCGAAGGGCGAAGCGAGGTCGTATCGAAGGGTGCGATGAAGGAACTATTTTGTTGACCAAATGATGGATACTTTGATTATCGGTTGTGGCAATCTCCTGCGCGGCGACGACGCTGTTGGGCCGATTTTGGTGCGGGTGCTGGCCGAAAGAGGCGTCCCGCCTGGCGTGCGCCTGGCCGATGGCGGCACGGCTGGCATGGATGTCGCCTTCAAGATGCGCGGGGCCGGCCACGTGATTATCGTAGATGCCTGCCGGACTGGCCAGCCGCCGGGAACGCTCTATCAGGTTCCCGGCGAGGAATTGGCTCAATTGCCGCCCATCACCGGCCTCAATTTGCATGCCTTTCGCTGGGACCACGCCCTGGCTTTTGGCCGCTGGCTGTTGAAAGAGGAATATCCATCTCGGATTACAGTCTACTTGATTGAAGCGGAAAACCTGGAATTTGGCGACGAGTTGAGCCGGCCGGTACGGGTTGCAATGGAAAATTTGGTCCAAAGATTGACCGCTGAGTTGGAGTTGATGGCTGCGGGTGGAAATTGAACTGACCGAACAGGGCTACCTGCGGCTGCCTGCTGCCATCGCTGAGCGTTACTTCCCGGAAGATGTTATGGTGGTGTTGGTCAAGCCGCCCGAAATGTGGCTGCTGCCCTTGCGGGGGGCGTCGGCTGGCGGATTGCTGTTGAAGCAGTATAATCTCCAGGGAGACCGCAGCGTCTTAATCTGGGAGCAACTGCCGCCGCAGACGCCGCCGGGTTCCTACCCGGCCTTTTGGGACGAAGCCCACGGCGCGCTGCGGGTGGCCTTAGCGATTTAATGGACGATGAATCTGGGAGTGGCTTTCCAACCGAAAACGCCGTTTGGGTGGTGGCTACGGTTGAAGAAGAAAACGGTCGCTGGGTGGTTTATCTGGAAGTCGGCTTTTGGGAGCCGAATGAGCCGGAAAATATCCAAACCGTGCGCCATCGAATTCAGGCTTACCCCAAAAAACGGCTGGCCGAAATTGCCGCGCACTGGATTGAACGCGGCGCAAGCAAAGATTTGTCACAACCTCCCCTGGGTTTTTAATTGATGGCGCAATTATCCGTTACCCCCCAACCGATTGGTATTTTTCCTTTGCCGGCGGGCTATTTATTGCTGCCGGCCGTGCCGGGCATCGAGGCTGTTCAGGGCGCTTTATTGCAAGGTCAAACTCCGCACAATTGGCCCCCAGCCTTGCGCTTCTTCGAGCTTGCTCTGGCCGGCGAAACCGACGCTGCTTACGAAGCCCTCGCCGGCGACGCCAGTCCCGAAGCGGCCTTCAACCGCTTTGTCCTCCGGCCCGACCCGGTTCAATATCTTGCCTTAAGCAGTGAGTTTACGGGTGATTTGCGTCACCTGCTCGATGTGGTCGCCTACACGCTGGGATACCTGGCTATTCCACCGGAGCGCGGTGAGACTCAAGCCGAGCGCCTGGCCTTTGTTTTAATGGCGCAAGCCACCCACGCTTTGGAACAGGGCGGCGGCGAGAGGGCAATCGGGTTGCTGGCCGAAGCGGTCCAGGCCGCTCGACCGAGTTCCCCGGTGTTCGCTGCCCAGTTGCTTGGTACACTGGCCGAAACCAAATACAACTTTTTGGGGCCTGGTCCGGCGCTCATTCAGCAGTACCAGGAAGCCATCCGCTTGCTTGAATCAGCGGACCTGGCGGAAACACGGGCCGAACTGTGGCTTAATTTAGGCATTGTTTACCAGGATATGGCCCAGGGGCGGCGTGGTCCCCTGCTCGAAGCGGCCAAGTGTTATCAAAAGGCGCTGAGCGTGCTGACCCGCGAGGCCCAGCCCGAAGCTTATGCCCTGGCCCAGACCAACCTGGCCCTGGCCTATCTGGCCATGCCGCTGCAAGAAGCCAGCGACCAGTTGCGGATGGGCATTGCCGTTCAATCATTGCGCGAGGCCCTCAAGGTTTACACCCCCGAAACCCACCCGGAGCAGTGGGCCAGCGCCCAACTCAACCTGGCCAACGCCTATCAATATTTGCCCTCGGCCCATCCGGAAGAGAATCTGGCCCAAGCCGTCGAGTTGTATGAAGAGATTTTGGCTGTGCGCCGCCCGGAAAGCGACCCGGTGGGTTATGCCCGTGTGCTGGCCAATCAGGGTAACGCCTTGGCCCACCTGGGTATTTTTGTTCACGCGGCGCCGAAGCTCGAAGAGGCGCGGAGGCTTTTCCAGGCTCAGGGTGAAAGTGAGGCAGCTCTGTCTGTCAACGATTTGCTGGCCGAGGTCAAAGCCGCCCAGCAGCAGGCCAGGGCGGAGAAACAAAATGGAACTGTATCAACGTCAGCAATTTGATTTCTTGCTGCTGACGGCGGTTGATCGCTACGTCGAGCGCCTCATCCAGCGCAACGAAGGCGCTGAGAACGCGCTGCGTAAACTGCGGCAAGACCCGCAGGGCGAGGGTATCTGGCTGAACCAATTCGCCGAGGCCATTTTTCAGGATTTTTTACTCGACAACACTGCCGGGGCTTGTTTTATTTTGCAGAGTTTGGCCCAACAAACCATTTCCGCGCCCAACGCCGGCAGCATCGAAAAAATGCTGGTTGCTATGGCCAGAGAAGCTTTCGCTGACTTGCTGCGGCGCAAAACCGAGGAATTTCTGGAACAGCAAGCCAGCTTGTATGAGTAGTGCCTAACGATGAGCCAGTTGTTTTTGGGCAAAGAATTTTACCACAGAGACGCAGAGGCTCAGAGTTTTTTTAGTTTTTCTCTGTGTCTTTGTGCCTCTGTGGTTTAAAATTTCGGGTTCCAGCTTATCCCGGTTAGGGGAGTTGCGATGATGGGAAATACAACTGTTTTAGTTGACGAGTTTGAAACCCTGGCCGAGCGGGTGGACCAGGCCGTTAACGAAGTCCGCACCCTGGACGAGGCCGGCCAGGCCAAAGCGCTGGCCCTCAAAAGCGCCGTCGAAGCCTTCCACAAGGTTGGCCTGACCAAAATCATCCAGCGGCTCAAAGCCGACCCGCGTGGCAAAGAACTATTGTTTGAACTGGTAGACGAACCAAGCGTCTATGCCCTGTTTGCCATGCACGGCCTGGTGCGGGCCGACCTGCCCACCCGCGTCAGCCGGGTGATTGACATGGTTCGCCCCTACATGCAGTCGCACGGCGGGGATGTCGAACTGGTCAATGTCAACGGCGAGACCGTTTTTGTGAAATTGCACGGAGCTTGTAATGGCTGCTCGATGTCCGCCGTGACCCTACGCAATGGAGTGGAAGAATCGCTGCGCGAGCATGTGCCCGAAATCAAGCACATCGAAGTGTTGCCCAACGAGCCTGGCCCGACCATCATCCCTTTGGAAGCTATCGGCGTGCAGCCCAAAGAAGCCGGCTGGATTAAAGGGCCAAACCTGGCCGACCTCTCCGAAAGCCGCCCCTACCGTCTGGATACCCCGGATACCAGCATCATCATCGTCAAGTTGGGCCAGCAGTTGTCGGCCTATCGCAACCAATGCGCCCATCAGGCGCTGCCCCTCGACGGCGGTATTTTGGACGCCGAAGCCGGCACCTTGACCTGTCCCTGGCACGGCTTCTGCTACGATGCCCGTACCGGCGAATGTTTCACCGCGCCCCAGGCCCAACTGGAACCTTTTCCGCTGCGGGTGGAAGACGGTGTGGTTTGGGTGCGTCCGGGCTGATGGAACCACTGTTCTGGCTGGGAGCTTATTCGCTGGGCGGATTGGCTCTGCCCGACGCCGCGCCCACGCCGGCGCAGATGTACGCCCCGCGAGGCGTCTTTATGGATGACCAGCGGCTAATTGTGGCCGATACCGGCAACCATCGCCTTTTGATTTGGCAGCAGCTTCCGACCTGTGACCAACAACCCGCCGACATCGTCTTGGGTCAGCCCGATTTTTACACCGAAGGCGCTAACGCCGCCGGGCGCGGCCCGGAAAAAGGGCTGCATTTGCCCACCGGCGTAGCCGTTATTGAGGGTCGTTTGGTTGTGGCCGACGCCTGGAACCACCGGGTTTTGGTCTGGCATGAAGTGCCTTCGACGCCGGATGTTGCGCCCGATTATGTTTTAGGCCAGGCCAACCTGAGTGAAGTGGACAAAAATCGGGGCGGTGAGGTGAGCGCCCTGGGGTTGTACTGGCCTTTCGGGCTGGGGTACGTCAACGGCTGGTTTTATGTGACCGACACCGGCAACCGCCGGGTGCTGGGCTGGGCCGGTCTACCTGAACCGGAACAGCCGCCCGATGTAATTTTGGGCCAGGATGCGCCGGACTTGGGGCTGGAAAACCGGGGAACCGGCGTGGCCGCCAACACCTTCCGCTGGCCGCATGCGGTAACGGGCAACGCCGAGACGCTTTACATCGCCGACGCCGGCAATCACCGCGTGCTGGGCTGGTCCCTGCCGCTCCTGGCCGACCGTCCCGCCGAACTGGTCTTGGGCCAGCCTGATTTCAATCAGGCCGCCGAATGGCCTTACGGCAAGCAGGGGCCGCAGGCGCTTCGTTTTCCCTACGCCCTCAGCCTGGCCGGCGAAACGCTGGCTGTGGCCGACACGGCCAACAATCGGGTGCTTTTCTGGCGGAATCCACCGGCCAAAGGTTGTTTTCACCCGGCTGAGGCGGTTATCGGCCAGCCCGATTTTATGGCCAATGGCGAAAATCGCTGGCAGACGGTCGAGCGAGATACCTTATGCTGGCCTTACGGACTCCATCTGCGCAATGGGTTGCTGGCCATCGCCGACTCCGGCAATAACCGGGTGATGATTTGGCAAGTCAGCTAAACAGGGCTATCTTTAAATTGAAGCAAATGATACATGTCACGGTGAAATGGCGAAGGTTGTCACTATTTTTGCCAAATCATTTGCATTAAACTCTAACTGCGCAATGGGGGGCTTCATTCTGCCAGGGGAAAATCCCCAACCTCTTTTATTCCGGCCTCTGCAAAGTGAAAGATATGGATTGAATGATTATTACCGATGTTCAACGTCTTGAACGTCAACGCTTGACCGTTACCGGCGTGGTCCAGGGGGTCGGCTTCCGGCCTTTTGTCTACGGGCTGGCGGCGCGGCACGGCCTGACCGGCTTTGTCGGCAACCACAGTGGCGGTGTGTTCATCGAAGTCGAAGGGCCGGAGGCGGAGTTGGCTGCTTTTCAGCGCGATTTGGTCAACCAGGCCCCGCCGCTGGCGCATATCGAGCGAGTGGTGGTCGAAGCCAGGCCGGTTCAGGGCGATTCCGCTTTTACCATCGTCCACAGCCAGGACGAAGCTTCGGCCAATACCTTGATTTCGCCCGATATTTGCCTGTGCGCCGACTGCCTGCGCGAGCTGTTCGACCCCCAGGACCGCCGTTACCGCTACCCCTTCATCAACTGTACCAACTGTGGCCCGCGTTTTACCATTATCCAGAACATCCCCTACGACCGGCCCTACACCACCATGGCCGGCTTTCCCATGTGCCCCGACTGCCGGGCCGAATACGAAAACCCGCTCGACCGGCGCTTTCACGCCCAGCCCAACGCCTGCCCCGTCTGCGGGCCGCAGATTTGGCTAGAACTCAACCAATCTCCAATACCCAACGGGCACGATGTCTCCAATCTCCAATCTCCAATCGGTGACGCTGCCCTCCAAACCGCGCAGCAACTTCTTGCCGCAGGCCAGATTGTCGCCGTTAAAGGATTGGGCGGCTTTCACCTGGCCTGCGACGCCAGCAGCGACCAGGCTGTACAAACCCTGCGCCAGCGCAAAGGCCGAGTGGACAAACCCTTTGCCGTAATGGCCCTCGATGTAGAAACCGTCCGTCAATTCGCTGAACTCTCCGCTGAGGAAGAAACGCTTCTGTCAAGCAAAGAACGGCCCATTTTGCTCCTGCGTAAAAAGCCAGGCTCGCCCTTGTCAGATTTCATCGCTCCCGGCAACAACGCCATCGGCGTCATGCTGCCTTACACCCCTTTGCACTACCTGCTTCTTACCTCAAGCCACCCTCCGGTCTCCGGTCTCCGGTCTCCGGTCTTTATCATGACCTCGGCCAACCATTCCGACGAACCCATCGTCAAAGATAACGCCGAGGCCCGCGAGCGTCTGTCTACCCTGGCCGATGCGTTCCTGTTCCACAACCGCAACATCCACGCCCGCTGCGACGATTCGGTGGTGCGGATGTTTCGGGGCGCGGAACTGCCGCTGCGCCGGTCGCGTGGCTACGCGCCTTTTCCGGTCAAATTACCCTTCAACTTGCCCCCAACCCTGGCCGTCGGTGGTGAATTAAAAAGCACCTTTTGCCTGACCAAAGACGATTACGCTTTTATGAGCCAGCACATCGGCGATATGGAAAATTTGGAAACGCTGGCTGCTTTTGACCAGGCGGTGGCCCATTTTAAGCACATATTCCGGGTTGAGCCGGAATTGATTGCCTGCGATATGCACCCCGGCTACCTTTCGACCCGCTGGGCGCAAGAACAGCAGGGGAGCAGGGGAGCGGAGGAGCGGGGGAGAAGCAGAGAAGAATCGCACCCCTGCACCCCTGCACCCCTGCACCCCTGCTCTTTGGTCTTCGTGCAGCATCATCATGCTCACATCGCGGCGGTGATGGCTGAACATCAGCTCGATGGGGCGGAGCCGGTCATCGGTTTCAGCTTCGACGGGACAGGCTATGGAACCGACGGCGCGATTTGGGGCGGCGAGGTCTTTATTGCCGATTATCAGACCTTTGAACGGGTGGCCCATTTGAAGTACACCCCGCTCGCCGGAGGAGATGCAGCGGTGAAGCGGCCCTATCGCCTGGCGCTGGCTCAGTTGTGGGCCGCCGGCGTGGATTGGGATGAACGGCTGCCCTGCGTGGCGGCCTGTCCGGTGGTTGAACGGCGGGTGATGAAGCATCAATTGGAGACCGGCTTCAATAGTGTGCCGACCAGCAGTTTTGGGCGTTTGTTTGATGCCGTAGCCTCCCTGGCCGGAGTGCGGCACACCGTTACCTATGAGGCTCAAGCGGCTATCGAGTTTGAAGCGCTGGCCGCACCTGGGATTAAAGAAGGCTACACCTTCGCTATTGAGGAGAACCTATTTGATGCCGCGCCGGTCATTCGCGCAGTTGCCGCCGATGTGCTGGCTCAAGTCCCGACGGCGGTGATTGCGGCTAAACTTCATCTTGCTGTCGCCGATTTGATTCTACAGGTAAGTTTGCGCCAACGCCGGCAGACCGGCCTGAACCGGGTGGCTCTAAGCGGAGGGGTGTTTCAAAATACAACCCTACTCGATCTGGCGACCCGGCAACTGCAAGCCCACAATTTTACTGTTTTAACCCATCGCCGCGTTCCTCCCAATGACGGCGGGCTGGCCTTAGGTCAGGCTATCATCGGAGGGATAAAGGCGAGGGGCGCAAAATCTATCTGACTACTGACTACTGGTTACTGATTACTATTTTTTTACGGAGGTTGAATCTATGTGTCTAGGTATTCCCGGAAAAATCCTGGAAATTTATGAACAGCACGGCGCGCGTATGGGCAAAGTGGACTTTGACGGTATTCAGAAAGAAGTCTGTCTGGCCTATTTGCCCGAACTGGAGGTAGGCGATTACACCATTGTCCACGTTGGCTTTGCCATTACCAAGCTGGATGAAGAGTCGGCCAAAGAAACCCTGGCCCTCTTCCATGAGATGGGTGTGTTGGATGAAGAATTGGCAGCAGAAGAATCATGACCGAAGACCGGGGGAAGTGACGCGATGAGGCGAGGAGGCGACGAAATTCTTCGCGTCCTCGCCTCACGTGTCATCGCATCTTTATTTTCAGGAGGTAATGATGAAATATTTAGACGAATTCCGCGACCCTGAATTGGCCCACAAGCTGCTGGAAGATATTCGCCAAGCGGCTACCCGCAAGTGGGTGATGATGGAAGTCTGTGGCGGGCAAACCCATTCAATCATCCGCAACGGGATTGACCAACTGCTGCCGGATACCATCGAGCTAATCCATGGGCCGGGCTGTCCCGTCTGTGTGACGCCGCTGGAGATTATTGATAAAGCGTTGGCGATTGCGTCGCTGCCGGGGGTCATCTTCTGTTCCTTTGGCGATATGCTGCGGGTGCCGGGCAGCGACAAAGACCTGTTTCGAGTCAAAAGCGAAGGCGGCGATGTGCGCATCGTCTACTCCCCTCTGGACGCAGTGAAAATTGCCCGCGAAAACCCGGACCGAGAGGTGGTCTTTTTCGGCATTGGTTTTGAAACCACTGCGCCGGCCAATGCCATGGCCGTTTTCCAGGCCAAACAGCAGGGCCTCAGAAACTTCTCGATGCTGGTTTCGCACGTCCTCGTCCCACCGGCCATCGAGGCGCTCATGAGTTCACCCACCAACCGGGTACAGGCGTTTCTGGCGGCGGGGCATGTGTGCAGCGTGATGGGCTACTGGCAGTACGAGCCGCTGGCCGAAAAATATCACGTGCCGATTGTCGTCACCGGTTTTGAGCCGCTGGATGTGCTGGAAGGCATTCGCCGGGCGGTGATCCAGTTGGAAGCCGGGCGGGGTGAAGTGGAAAATGCCTACGAGCGAGCCGTCCGGCGCGAGGGTAATTTGGGGGCGCAAAAGATGCTGCAAGATGTGTTTGTGGTTTCGCATCGCAAATGGCGTGGCATTGGCGAAATCCCCGACAGTGGTTGGGAGTTGAGCCAGGCTTATGCCGAATTTGACGCGGCCAAACGCTTCACCATGAACGACATCCACACCCAGGAGTCGCCGCTGTGCCGCAGCGGCGAGGTACTGCAAGGGCTAATCAAACCCAACGAGTGCCCGGCCTTTGGCAAAGAATGTACCCCGCGTAACCCCCTGGGCGCGACGATGGTCTCCAGCGAAGGCGCATGCGCGGCCTATTATCAATATGGCCGCTTTATTTCGCTGGAGTCGCTGGTTGCTACTGCCGTTTAACGTTCCAGAGAGCGTTCGGAAACTATCTCGTCTGACTTGCCCGCCCCGGCATGAATGCCAGGGCTAGTAAACAACGCCGGGTCAACCCGGCTTTAGCCCGATTAATCGGGCGCTGCCGCAGGTAGTCCGGCGACTTCATCGCCGGACGAGCGCCGCTGGCAAGGTTGCCTCTGGGGTTTCCGAATGCTCTCTTCCAACGTTCAACGTTTAACGTGAGGAACTATGACCAACAATCTGAACTTTGAAGGCTGGAGCTGCCCCTTGCCCCTGCGCGACCACCCCAACATCGTTTTGGGCCACGGCGGGGGCGGCAAGCTGTCCGCCGAACTAATCGAACACCTCTTCCTGCCGGCCTTTCGTAATGAGATGCTGCAAAACCTGGGCGATTCTTCCATTATCGGGGTCAATGGAACCCGCCTGGCGATGTCCACCGACTCCTTTGTGGTCCGGCCGCTCTTTTTCCCCGGCGGCAACATCGGCGAACTGGCGGTCAATGGGACCATCAACGATATTAGCATGAGCGGGGCCAGGCCGCTCTATCTCAGCGCCGGCTTTATTTTGGAAGAAGGGCTGCCCATCGAAACGCTGGGCCGGATTGTGGACAGCATGGCTGCGGCGGCTCAGGCGGCAGGGGTGGTCCTGGTGACCGGCGACACCAAAGTGGTAGACAAAGGGCACGGCGACGGCGTTTACATCAATACCAGCGGCATCGGGCTGGTTCCCGAGGGAATTGAGATTGGGCCGCAGCGGGCCAAACCGGGCGATGTGGTCATCCTGAGCGGCACGATCGGCGATCACGGCATGGCCATTATGAGTGTGCGCGAGGGTCTGGAGTTTGAAACTACGATTGAAAGCGATACGGCAGCCCTCAACGGCCTGGTCGCAGCAATGCTGGCGGCCTCCCCCACCATCCACGTGCTGCGCGACCCCACGCGCGGCGGGGTGGCTTCTTCGCTCAACGAAATTGCCCAAACCTCTCAAGTGGGCATCCAGATAGACGAAAACAAACTGCCGGTCAATTCGGCGGTGCGCTCTGCCTGTGAACTGCTGGGGATGGACCCCATTTTTGTGGCCAATGAGGGTAAACTCCTGGCGATTGTGCCTGCCGGCAGCGCCGAAGCCATTTTTGAGGCGATGCGCCAGCATCCTTTAGGCCGGCGCGCGGCCATCATCGGACGAGTGGTTGAGCAGCATCCGGGTATGCTGGTCGCTCGCACCGGCATTGGCGGCGCCCGCGTCATCCCTATGCAAATTGGTGAGCAGCTTCCGCGTATTTGCTGAGTCTTTAGCGAATGCTTGGAGGACAGAGGAGGTTTTCAAACCAGGATATGGTATGGTAGTAAAAATAACCCGTTGACAAAGTGACCATCTCGTGATAAGTTGGTAACAATTATCCCCAACCAGATGCTGCTGAATTAAGGAAAATACAGTTTGCCTCTTGGAGTGGTTACACCGCCCTGACTCATACCTGAGACCGCGCCCGTAACAAGCTTCGGCTTGGTTGCGAGATGCGGTTTTTGTTATTAAGGGAGTCGGGCAGTCCTTCTGGGACGACAACGACGATGAAAATGTCATTGCGATACCCCCTAAGAATGAAAATGTTATTTTGACTAGTGGCTACTGACGACTCAATGTCGTTAAGTTAGTGTAGTTTAGCCCCTTGTGGGCGGGCACGAGGCCCTATGCTACGGCCTTAACTTAATGACATTGACTGACGACTGATTACAATTTTCTGAGGAGCGACCGATGCTCAACTTTCTCCGCTGCTTGTTGATTTTTGCCCTGGTTACCAGTTTCACCTGGCTGTTGTCCGCCCCTCCTGCCCGCGCCGACGGCTGCGCCAGCCTGGTCAGCCTGGGCGCGCCCTACAACCAAAATTTTGATACCCTGGCCACGGGCGGCACTGCCAATGCTACCTCGACTCTGCCTGTCGGCTGGAATTTAACCGAAACCGGCGGCGGGGTACGAGATAACGAGCAGTATGGAGCCGATGATGGCGGCAGCAACATCAGCGATACCTACAGCTATGGGGCAACGGGTAATAATGAGCGCGCTTTTGGCGGGCTGAGCAGCGGTACTTTGGACCCGGTTATAGGGGTCTGCTTTACCAACAATACCGGCGTTGCCATCAACAGCCTTAAGATTGTCTACGTGGGTGAGATGTGGCGGCTGGGCACAGCCGGACGAACCGACCAGCTTGACTTTGAATACAGCACGACTGCCACCAGTCTGACGACCGGAACCTGGACCGCCGCCAACCCCCTCGACTTTATCACTCCCAACACCAGCGGCGCCGCTGGGACCAGAGATGGCAACAGTCCGGCCAACCGGGCTGTGCCCAATGCCACCATTACCGGCCTGAGTATTGCCAACGGCGCTAACTTTTGGCTGCGCTGGACCGACCCGGACGCTTCCGGCAGCGACGACGGCCTGGCGC
Source organism: Anaerolineales bacterium (assembly GCA_015075405.1). Lineage (GTDB taxonomy): Bacteria > Chloroflexota > Anaerolineae > 4572-78 > J111 > DSQQ01. Next base: position 403,298 of record JABTUK010000004.1, on the reverse strand, counting down.
TTGACAACTTTTCTTTAATCCCCCTCGCCGCTACAGCTAACCTCACTGCGACCAAAACCGATGTCCTGGCTACGGATGCCGACAGCGATACCCAGGCCGACCCCGGCGATGTGCTTTCGTACACGGTTGTTATCAACAGCAGTGGCGCTGCGGCTACCGGCCTGATCTTGAGTGATACCCTCGACGCCAACACCGACCTGCTTGGCTCGGCCAGTGTTTCGCCGCTGGCCTTTGATAATGCCTACAACGCCAGCGCCAACCCTGCCAGCCTGAATGTACCTGATGGTCCCACCGACTTATTTGCCGACGACTACCCCGGCCAGAATCCGGCAGCCAGTGGCATTTCCTCCTTTGGCGGCGGCTCGCTCAGCGGCGATGCCGGGGCTAACGCTGCCGGTAGCACCGTCACTTTCGGCGTGGGTGGTTCGCTGACCGTCAACGCCAATGGCAGCCTTGATTTTACCCCACCCGCCGGCTTTCAAGGTGTTTTTGGCTTCTTTTACCGGCTGCAAAACAGCCTCGGCCCCTCCGATGGGCTGGTCACTATTACCGTTGACGCCCCGCCAACCGTAACCACCACCAGCCCGGTCAACGCGGCGACCAATGTCAACGGGGCCAGCAACATCACCGTCAACTTCTCCGAAAACGTCGCCATTGCTGCCGGAGGCATTACCCTGGATTGCGGCGCGGGGGCGGTCAGCTTTACTCCGGCCTTGCCGGTCAGTGGGGTCAACACCTTTACCCTCGACCCGACCGCCAACCTGCCCGGCCTGGCGACCTGTACCGTAACCGTCTTGGCGGCTAATGTTACCGACAGCGACGCTAACGACCCGCCCAACCAACTGGACGGTGACAACAACGGCCTTGAAGGCGACAACTTCAGTTTCAGCTTCCAGGTAGCGCCTACCGCCAACGACGACAGTTTTGCGGTGACGCCTCATTTAACCCTGGTCTCCAGCGGAACGACGACCGGCACGGTGCGGGCTAACGACGACCCGACCAGTGTGACCATCACCGGCTTTGGTGGCACGCTGGGCACGGCCAACGGCGCCGTTCCCAACGGGGTCAACAGCATTACCACCGGGCTGGGCGGCACAGTTATTCTGAACGCCGACGGGACCTTCACCTTTAGTCCACCTCCGGACCAGCGCAGTGTCAATGACGCCTTTTTTTACACTATCACCGGCGGCGACACCGCCACTGTCACTCTGACCATTCAAAATCAAGCCCTGATCTGGTTTGTGGACGCTAGTGCAGCCGCAGGTGGCAACGGCACCCAGGCCCGGCCCTTCAACCTGCTGACCGGTGTGGGCAGCTTTGACGCCGTGGCCTCCGACAATACGGGCGATTTTATCTTCATTGCCGACGGCAGCTACACCTGCGGCCTGACTTTGCTCAATAACCAGACGGTGATTGGCGACGGCGCTTCCTCGACCTTGCAGGCCATCAGCGGCGTTACCCCGGTCAGCGGCAGCAGCCTGCCTGCTTTCTCCGGCGCCGACCCCACGCTGAGCAACGCGGCGGGCGACTGCCTCACCCTGGAAGCGGGCAACACCCTGCGGGGCCTGACCATTGGCAACACCTCAGCCACCGGCAGCGACATCACCGGCGCCAACTTTGGCACGCTGACCGTGACCGAGACCACTTTGAACGGCACAGGCCGCGCTTTGAACTTGAATAACGGTACGTTCAACGCTACTCTTGACGGCCTGACCTCGACCAGCGGAACCAATAATGTCAACTTGGTCAGCGTGAACGGCACAGCCAACCTGGGCAGCGGCGCGTTGAGCGGGGCCAGCAGCGATGCGTTTGTGATCAATGGCGGCAATGTCTCGGCCACTTATAACGGCAATGTCAGCCAGGCCAGCAACGCGGCCCTGGTCAGCGTATCCGGCGGTCACAGCAGCGGCACGCTGACTTTCCAGACCGGCACGCTGAACGCGACCAGCGGCACGGGCTTGCAGTTCGACAACGCCGATGGCGTGTACAACTTCAACGGCCCAACCACGCTCAACGGCGGTGATGCGGGCGTGGATATCCTGAACGGCTCAAGCGGTACATTCAACTTCGGGACGGGAGCGACGATCACCAATCCCAGCGGGACGGCGTTCAATATCAATGGTAGTAACGCTGCCGGGACGTACAGTGGCAGCATTAGCGACAACACCGGCTTTGTGATTGATATAAACAATCACGATGGTGGCACATACACATTCGATACCGGCTCGATCATCTCCACCGCGTCAGGCATTCGGGTGGCCAACAGCAACGGCGGCACGATCAACTTCAACAGTCCAACCAAGAACCTGAATACCGGCGCAAGCCAAGCCGTGACGCTGGATACAAATAATGGCGGCGGCACGGTCAACTTCGGTAATGGCGGTTTGAACATTGACACCACCAGTGCCACCGGCTTCAGTGCCACCGGCGGCGGCACAGTCAATGTAACGAGTGGTGTTAACCCCAACACCATTGACAGTACCACCGGTACAGCGTTGAATGTGGCCAACACCATCATCGGCGTCAGTGGTTTGACCTTCCGTAGCATTACCTCAAATGACACGGCCACGGCCAATGGCATTGTACTCGACAGCACCGGCTCAAGCGGTGGTCTCACCGTTACTGGTACTGGGACAGCCGGGAGCGGCGGCACAATTGCCAATAAACAGGGAGCCGATAACTCCACCACCAGTGGCATTGGCATTTATCTCAACAGTACCAGTAATGTCTCACTGAACTGGATGCAGTTAAACGATTTCCAGAACTCAGCGATCACCGGGCGCAGCGTCAACGGCTTCACCCTTACCAACAGCGTTATCAACGGCGTCATCGGCACGAACAGTGCTCCGGTAGAGGGACCAATTAACTTTGGGGTGACAAACCCCAGCGGAACTAACGGCCTCCAGGGTACTGGTCTCATCCGCAATACCCGGATCAGCGGTGGAATCGAGCACAACCTGGAGTTCTACAACCAGAGCGGCTCGATGTCTCTGACCATTGACGGGACAAGCGTGGTTAGCGAGGGGGCCAACCCGAACAGCCCGGCGGATGATGTGGCCGATTGTATCATTGAGGAGAACTCGGTACCTCTTGGCAGTGACGGAATCCTGATTGAGATGCAAGGTACAGCTGTCGCCACCATCGTTATTGATCGCTGCCTCTTCCGTGACAACAAGTCACAGCCAGTCCAGATTGCAGCCAATGACAATTCCTCGATCACCGCCACCATTGACGAGAGCTGGACGCGCCGGTTTGATCAAGGCAATGAGGGTTTCATCTTATCGAATGGCAGCAATGGCGACCTGACCGCGATGATCAGCAACAACCGCATCAATAACTATGGCGGTGTGGGGATTTTTGTGGGCCAGACCCCCGGCAATGCTACGGCTTCCTCTCTCTTAAATGCTTCGATCCTCAACAACATTGTCAATCAACCGACCACGGCCACCAATCACGGCATCATCGCGTTCCTGACCAGCACCGTCGGCCAGTTCTCGCAAGCAAGAGTGCGAATTGACGGTAACACCGTCATCAACAACTCGACCTCCGGGGTAGCACGGGGCATTCTGGTGGATACGCCCGATACGAACACAAGCCCCGCTTTTCACGCGACGGTTACAAATAACACAGTTGCTGTGGGAGACAACGTCAATGGCGTCGCCGGGCTTGTAGTCCAATCACGCCAATCCTCCGACGCTTGCGCCAACATCGGTAGCAACACTGTGACCTTTCCCAATGGAACGCCAATGGGTGTTTTCGGCATCCGTGCCCGACAGGTTACCCCCGCCACTTACGACCTGGAGGGAAGCGCAAGCTGTCCCGGAGCTCCGGCGTCGGTCTTGTCCTGCCGAAATCCTGGCTCGACGACGGAGGTACTGGGGACTCTCACAGTCGTCGCTGCGGGCACGTGTTTACTTCCCTCAGTACCATGATAGGGAAGTAACAAAGGGCAAACGGACGCTTCGCGTGCCGGGTAACTCTCGTTGTTTACTCGCACCCAAACCAGACGCAAGCGCGGGCACGAGATGACCGGGAAACTCTGTTTCCCCGGCTTGATAAAGAAGTAACCAAGGGCAAACAAAGTTTGCCGGGCAATCTCGTTCCCAAACTAGAGTTTGGGAACGAGATGACAAGCGAAACTCTGTTTCGCCAGTGAGGTCTATCTATACAAATAATAATTTTTTTTCAAACCGATTTCAAACGAAGTGATGTTATACTGGAAGGCAATATCGTTGAACCTGAAATGCCTCGTTTTCTTTTAGAGTTTGTCAATACTTTATTTTTTAGGAGGATACAGCAACTTATTCAAATCGAGACAGTAAAAATCACCAAGAATTGGTAATCATTCCAGTCCTCATCAACCTTTTACCTACTCAAACATCATCAAGAGCGAGAACTATGAAACGACGAGATTTTCTAACCGGACTAGCTACCCTATCCTTAACTGGATTGATAAAAATGAGCCTACCCACAAAGGCGCAGGCTCAAACGAACGGCAAAATTTTTAAAGGAACTTTGGAGGGGAAAATTTTTGAGTCCCTTGACAATGGCCAAACCTGGCAACAAACCGCTAATTTTGGCCCGGATTGTCCAGTTTTAGAGCTTTCTGAAGAAGAGGAGGGGCTATTTGCCCACCTTGGTTTTCAAAGCTACAATTTCTGGCTGACCTCACCGGACGGAAGAATCTGGCGCACGACAAATCGCCAGGCTTCTACAGCCCTCTATCTTCCTTTTATTTCTGCCTAAAATAATATTTTCCGAACACTTTCTGAGCCAGTTTCCGAACAGTTGTAGTTTATAGTCATCGTAGCGAAGCGTTACCAAATATTAGAGCTTTTCGGGCAAAGATGCATCAAGCTTTAACCTTTCGGCCAATCGGTCCCGATGATGAAAGCTTTCTCTATGAGGTTTATGCCAGTACCAGGGCCGAGGAAATGGCTCTGGTAGACTGGACAGAAGACCAGCAGAAAGCCTTTTTGCGTATGCAATTCAACGCTCAGCATCAGTATTACCAGGATGTGTACGCAGGAGCCAACTTTCAGGTTATTCTGCTCAACGAGCAGCCCATCGGTCGGCTCTACCTGGCCCGCTGGAGCCATGAAATCCGCATTATTGATATTGCCCTTCTGTCACAATTTCGTAATACCGGGATTGGCACCGCCTTACTCAAAGACCTGCTGGCCGAAGCGGCCCAGGCAGGCCAGGTGGTCACCATTCATGTAGAGAAATTTAATCAAGCCTTGCGCCTGTATGAACGCTTGGGGTTTATCAAGACGCTGGATAAGGGCGTCTACTTCTTTCTGAAATGGACGCCGAGTTCGCCTTGAGTAAACAACCCGGACTTCTATCACCATCTGCAAAGGAGAAGCGGGTATGACTAACATCCTCCAAACTCGCCTATTCAGCAAATATCTCGCTGTTGTCGGGCTGGCTATCCTGACCCTCTGGTGGGTCTGGCCTGTTTATGCCGGAACTGGAAGGAACTCAGGGGAACTCAGGGGAACTCAGGGGAACTCAGGGGAATTGATAACCCCCTCCAGTCCCTCCAAGTTCCTATCAGTTCCCTTAGCGCCCTCCCTCGCCATCACCGCTACCAAAAGCTACACTCTGTCCACCGACAGCGACGGCGACAACCAGGCTGACCCCGGCGATGTGCTCTCCTACACCATCGTCATTACCAATAATGGCGTCACAACCAATACCGGCCTCATTTTTAGCGATACCTTGGACCCTAACACCGACCAGCTTGGCCTGGTCAGTATCTCGCCCATCGCTTTTGACGATAACTACAACGCCATCACCAACCCGCTTACCCTCAACGTGCCCGATGGCCTGACCGACACCTTCGCCAATGACTACCCCGGCCTCAACCCGGCGGTGTCGGGTATCACCTCCTTCGGCGGCGGCTCGTTGGGTGGTGCGGTCACCACTAACGCGGCGGGCAGCACCGTACCCATTCCGGCGGGCGGTTCGTTGACGGTCAACGCCAACGGCAGCTTCGACTTCACCCCGGCGGTTGGTTTTCAAGGCGTCTTTACCTTCTTCTACCGTCTGCAAAATCCGGTTGGACCTGGCGATGGCTTGGTCAGCCTGATTGTGGATGCCCCGCCCAGCGTGGTCAGCACCAGCCCCATCAGCGGGGCCACCGGGATAACGGCGACGACCAATATCACCGTCACCTTCAGCGAGAGCGTCGCCTATACTGCTTCATCCTTCACCTTAGCCTGCCCCAACGGTTCACCCGTAGCCTTCAGCCTGGCCAGCACGTCCCCTTCGACCAGCGCCGTGCTCGACCCGACCGTCAATCTGCCGCCCGGCGTGGTTTGCACCGTCACCGTGCTGGCTGGTCAGATTAGCGACGTGGACGCCAACGATCCGCCCGATAACATGCTTGCCGATTACAGCTTCACCTTCGGCATAGCCCCCGACGCGATTGACGACACCTACGCGCCCCAAATCATCGGCAATGTCGGGATCAGCACGACCAACAGCACCAATTTCAGTGTCCTGACCAACGACCAGGGGCCAGGGCTGAGCATCACCGCCTTCGGCGCGACCAGCGCCCAGGGCGGCACGGTGGGGGTCATTACCTCGACCGGCACCTTCAGCTACACCCCGCCGGTCGGTTTTGAGGGCAGCGACAGCTTCACCTACACCATCGGCAATGCCGCCGGCAGCGATACCGCTACCGTCAATTTGACCGTCGCCGGGATGATCTGGTTTGTTAACAATAACGCCGGCGGGGGCGGCGATGGCCGGCTGAACACACCCTACAATACCCTGGCCACCTTCCAGGCCGATAACGATGGCGCAGGTAACAACCCGGCGGCTAACGACCATATCTTCTTGTACGAGAGCGCCACCGCCTACACCGGCGGGGTCACCCTGCTCAACGGGCAGCGACTCATCGGCCAGGATGCAACGGTTACTCTGGCGGCGGCTACCGGGTTGACCGTCCCCGCCGACAGCTTTCCTCTGCCTGTCACCAACAGCGGTAACGGCACGATTGTGCTGCTGAACAGTGCAGCGACCGCGATCGCTCTGGGCAGCGGCAACACCATTCGCGGCCTGACCGTCGGAGACACGACGGCTAACGATATCAGTGGCACGAACTTCGGCACGCTGACCGTTCTTGACACCACCCTCACCGGGGCCGGCCGCGCCCTGGACCTGAATAACGGCACGCTCAACGCCACCTTCAATGGCGTCACCTCCACCAGCGGCGCAAACAACGTCAACCTGGTCAGCGTGAGCGGCACGGCCAACCTGGGCAGCGGGGCATTAAGTGGGGCGACGGGTACAGCCTTCAATGTGAACGGCGGCAACGCCACCATCACCTACGCTGGCAACGTTACCCAAAACAATGCCCAGCGCGTGGTTGAGGTGCAAAACACGACCGGCGGCGCCATCAACTTCACCACCGGCACAGTGACCGGCGGAGCCAGTAGCACTGGGGTCAATATCAACAATGCCAACGGCAATGTCAGCTTTGCCAACTTGACGCTGGGCACGAGCGGCAGCCGCATAACCAACCAAGCTGTGACCATCACGGGCGGAACAGGGACTTACAGCCTGGGCAATGTCAGCATCTTTACCAACAATGTTCAGGGGATTGTCGCCACCAATGCCGATGGGACGCTCAACAGCACGTCGGGGCCGGTGGACACAGGCACCGCGACAGCCATCAACCTTGACGGGCCGGCCGGGTTGACAACGCTCGGCATGACCCTAACTTCGGTGACGTCGAGCGGCGGGTCTGCCACAGGCATCATTATTCAAGACACAAATGGTAGCTTCACCGTTAACGGCGATGGCGCCAATACAAGCAGGGGAGGCAATGGCAGCGGCGGCGTCATTGCCAATAAGAATGACGGGGGCAGCAATGGCAGCGGTACCGTCGGCGCCGGCGTTTTTCTGAACAACGCCTCGGGTATCACTCTACGCCGCATGCAATTGAACGATCACCAGAATTACGGCATCCGTGGTACCAATATCACCAACTTTGTGCTGCAATACAGTACCGTCAACGGGGCTAACGGTGATGACACACCCACCCGCGAAGGAAGCGTGATCTTCGATAATGTCTTTGGTGGTTCAAACTCGATCTTTGAATCGGTCATTAGCGGCGCGATTGAAGACAATGTGCGGGTTGAGAACAGCAGCAGCACGGCACTCACCTCGTTTAATATCTCGAACAATAACATTCAAAACAACAGCTCCGTCTCTGGTAACATTGGCTTTCGTTGCGAGTCGCAGAGTTCAGCCAATATGACCATTGTTGTCAATAACAATAATTTCAGCGGTAATCGAACGGATACGATCAACTGCAACGGTAGCGGCACTTCTCAACTCAACATCACCGTCTCGAACAATATTATCACGCGGGGGTCGCCCAACGACGGCAATATCGGTATCAATATCACGGCTGACAGTTCCGCTCAGGTCACGTACGATATAGATAATAACAGAGTCGGCACGCCCGACGGCAGCACCGATCAATCGCTGCTGAACACGGGTATCAATGTTTTTGCCGGCAACACCTCGACGATGAACGGGCAGGTCAGGAACAATAGCGTTATCAATCGAGGAGCAGGGGTCAGTGGTATTGGTATTCGGTTAGTTCAGGCTGCCAACTCAACCCTCAATGTCAATGTTGATAATAATACAGTTAGCAATGTTGGACTGGATTTTGGTATTCAACTTGATGCCGGACAAAACACCGGCGCTACCGGATTCTGTCAAATCGCGGTTACAGATAACACTGTATCCGTGCTTAGCGGGGCGCTCGACGCCATTCGGGTGCGAGTTCGCAATGCCAGCACGGGGTGTTCACGGATTACGGGCAATACTGCCACCCACCCCGGCGCTGTGAACTGTACTTTAGGTGGGGCTGAGTCCCCCTGCTTGTTGAGCGTCAGCCAAGGTAACACCGCCGTTCATAGGCTCGAAGGTGGGGCAGCCGGCCTGGCCGCAGGCAACCCCGGTATCCCCAGTAATAGGATCACTACTTTTGGCACCATTACTACAGTTGCCGCGGGCTTTTGCTCTAGTATCCCCTAGTATTTTCTCTTGCTCCCAAGTTCTGGTTTGGGAGCAAGAGTGAGCTTGAAACTCTGTTTCAGGCGAGGTTTTTTTGGGCGATGCTGTATCATTCTATCAACCCATAAAACAATAAGGAGGTCTTATGGCAGAACCATTTTTATCGGAAATCAGGATTATGAGCTTTGTGTTTGCGCCGAAGGGTTGGGCCTTGTGCAACGGTCAGCTCCTGCCGATCAATCAGAACCAGGCCCTTTTTTCTCTGTTAGGCACCACTTTCGGCGGGGATGGGCGGGTCAACTTCGCCCTGCCGGACTTACGGGCGCGGACGCCGATCCACGTCGGCAGCGGGCATACCCTGGGCGAGCGCGGCGGCGAGCAGGCGCATACGCTGTCCATCAGCGAGTTGCCGCAGCACAGCCATATGGTCAACGCCTCGTCCGCTGCCGGCAACACGCCCGCCCCGGCCGGTAACCTGCTGGCGAGTCCCTTGAACTCGTCATACCGGCCTGCCGATGGGCTGGTGGCGCTGACTCCCAGTTCCATTGCCAATGTGGGCGGCAGCCAGGCGCATCTCAATATGCAGCCATTTCTAACCCTAAGTTTTTGTATCGCCCTCCAGGGCATCTTCCCCTCACCAAACTAAGGAGAAACCCATGGCGCAACCTTATGTGGGTGAAATTAGAATGTTTGCCGGCAACTTTGCCCCCGCCGGCTGGATGTTTTGCGAAGGCCAACTCCTGCCCATTTCGGAGAATGAGACGCTGTTCCAATTGATCGGCACAACTTATGGCGGGGATGGGCAAAGCACCTTTGCCCTGCCCGATTTGCGGGGGCGCATCCCCGTTCACCAGGGCAACGGCTTCATCCTGGCGGAAACGGGCGGGGCCGAGGAGATCACGCTGACCGTTAGCCAGATTCCGGCCCACAGCCACCCGCTGCTGGCCTCGGCCAACAACGCCTCGTCCGCCAATGCGGTCGGGAATGTGTTGGCGCAGACGCCCAGCTACACGCCCTATTTCGCCGCCTCGGCCAATACGCCCTTTAGCCCGAACGCGGTGTCGCCGGTCGGGGGCAGCCAGCCGCATACCAATTTCCAGCCGTACTTGTGTATCAATTTTATCATTTCACTCTTCGGGATCTTCCCGTCGCCAACGTAGGAGGTATATCATGGCTGATCCTTTTGTCGCCGAAATTCGTATTTTTCCTTTCAATTTTGCGCCCAAAGGCTGGGCCTGGTGTGACGGCCAGTTGCTGCCGTTGTCTCAAAACACGGCCCTGTTCTCGCTCCTGGGTACCACCTATGGCGGTAATGGCAAAAGCAACTTTGCCCTACCCGATCTGCAAGGCCGAGCCCCCATGCATCCGGGCCAGGGCCCCGGTCTGTCCCTGCATGATCTGGGCGAAACAGGGGGCAGCGAGACGGTCACGCTGCTCGAGTCGGAGATTCCGGCCCATAGCCACGCGCTCAACGCCACCGGCCAACCGGGTGAAGATTCGGCCCCGGCCGGCGAAGCCTTAGCCCGATCGGTGGGAGCCTCGTTGTACCAAACTGTGACCAACCAGAATATTGTCCAGTTAGCGCCAGAGGCTCTCGCGCCGGTGGGCGGCGATGCGCCGCATAACAACTTGCAGCCCTACCTTACCTTTTATTTCTGTATCGCTTTGCAGGGGGTCTTTCCTCCCCGAACTTAGGTGTGTTTAGACCCTGAAAGGGCGCTTGGCGAAAACCCTTGAGGGGTGGTAAGTAAACGTCTAAAATTTACTTCCGGTTTTGAATTCCTACGAGTTCCTTGAGCCGAAGGCCCCTTAAGGTAGTTCCCTGGGAACTCGTAGGAATTTGGGGGAACTTATTTTTGGACAATCACTAAGGAAGAGAGCATGCTCGATAAATTGACCAGCGCCGATTTTGCGGCCTATCTGCACCAGCCCTTCCGCATCCGTCTGGAAGGAATGGAACCGTTGGAGACAGAGTTGATTGAAGTGACCGAATTGGGCGAAGCTGCTCCGGGGCGGCGGCGCGCCTTCTCGCTTATTTTCCGAGGTCCCCGGCAGATTGTGCTGCCGCAGCAAATCTACCCGCTTGAGCACAAGGTCATGGGCGCGCTTGACCTGTTTCTGGTGCCCATCGGACCAGACCAGGCCGGGATGCGTTACGAGGCCATTTTCACTTGAGCCAGAGTTTCCGCAGTAGCGCCATTAGGCCAGGCTAGGGGACAAAGGGGGAAATTCTCATGTCCAAATCAGTAGCTTTTCCAGTTTACCGTCTAATCAACATCACATTTCTGACTCTTATCACGACCGGGCTATTGTTTTTTGGTCTGAGTTTCGTCCTGCCGCAGCCCGCTCACGCCCAGGGGCCGGTCATCAACATCGGCGACCTGCCGCCCGGTAAAGTAGTGACCATCACCTTTCGGGCGGCCATCACGACCTCCCTTTCGGCGGGGGCAACCCAGGTCTGCAACCAGGCGACGATCTCCGGGACCAACTTTGCCACCATTGTGACCGACGACCCAACCACGCCCGCGGCCAACGACCCCACCTGTACCCCCCTTGATTTGCCCGCTGTGAGCATCGCTGCCGGAACCACGCCCAGTGAAACCGGCCCAACCAATGGCAGCTTCACTATCTCCCTGGACAATCCGGCCCCGGTGGGCGGGCTGACGATTAATTACAATTTGACCGGCTCAACCGCCACTTTGTCCGCCGACTACAGTCTGACCGCCGGAACCAACATCAGCAGCCTGACCGGATCAAGTTTCACTATCGCCGCCGGACAGAGCAGCGGCGTCATCACCGTTGTGCCGGTAGATGACCAAATTGACGACGACGGCGAGACGGTCCAACTCAATCTCAACGCCGGGTCGGGCTATACTCTGGGCGCAACTTCCACCGCTACCCTGACCATCACCGACAACGACACACGGGGCGTGACGGTCATCGAGGCGGGGGGTAGTACCACCGTGACCGAAGGGGGCATTACCGACACCTATACCATCCAGCTCGATACCATTCCAACAGCTACCGTCACGGTCACTGTTAATACCGGCAGTCAAATCAACCCCATCGCCAATTTGACCTTCCCGGCTAATCCGAGCGCGCTCACCCCACAGATCGTTACCGTCACTGCTACCGACGATACGGCAGTCGAAGGCGACCACAGCCAGACGATAACCCACAGCGCCAGCGGCGGCGGCTACGATGGGACCACAATTGCCGATGTCACTGCCAATATTACCGACAACGACATTGCCTACACCCTGGCTGCCAGCCAAGCCAGTGTGACTGAGGGCAATACCGGCGCCACGCCGATCAGCTTCACCCTGACCCGCACCGGCGACATCACCCGGTCGAGTACCGTTGACTTCTCTCTGGGCGGCACGGCTACCAACGGCGTGGACTATAACAACATCGTTCCGGCCGGGCCGACTATCGTCTTTGGCGCAGGTGTTACCCAAACTCAAGTTACACTGGATGTTCTGGGCGATTTCATTGTTGAACCCAATGAAACCGTCACCGTCAGCCTATCCAACGCCAGCGGCACCAACGCCTCCGGTACAGGCACTATCTCCGGCAGCCCGGCCAGCAGCACCATCATCAATGACGACAGCGCCGGGGTCACAGTCACACCGACGGTGCTGACCATCAGCGAACCGAATACAACGGGCGTCTTCACCATTGCCCTGACCAGCCAGCCAACCGCTACCGTCACCATTAGCCTGACTTCGACGGATACGACGGAATGTACCGTCCCGGCTTCGGCCAGCCTGGATAGCAGCAACTGGGCTACCGGCGCACCGGTTACGGTGACAGCAGTAGACGACGTGGTTTCCGATGGGCCACAGCCCTGTACCGTTCAAACCGGCCTCACCAGCAGTACCGACCCAACCTACAACAACACCTTCAATCCGGCCGATGTCGTCGTCACTGTCAACGACGATGATGTGCCTGGCTTCACCATCACCCCCACCAGCGGCCTAACCACCACCGAGACCGGCGGCGCGGCCACCTTTACCGTGCGTCTCAATACTGAACCAACCGCCGGCGTCACCCTGACCTTAACCAGCGGAGACACGACCGAAGGTACGGTCAGCCCGGCCTCGCTCAATTTCACCACACTCGACTGGAATAGCCCCCAAACCGTCACCGTAACCGGCGTGAATGACGACGTGGACGACGGCGACCAGCCCTATAGCATCATCACCAACAACCCCACCAGCAGCGACCCCGATTACAACGGGGCCGGGGCCAATCCCGCCGATGTCAATGTGACCAACCTGGACGACGATACCGCCGGCTTCATTGTCTCCGCCATCAGCGGCGATACCAGCGAGGATGGTCTTACAGCTACCTTTACCATCCGTTTGACCAGCCAGCCTACGGCCACCGTCACCGTGCCCATTAGCAGTACCGACACCACCGAAGGCACTGTTAGCCCCGCCAGCCTGAACTTTACCACGCTGGATTGGAATGTGCCGCAAACCGTCACCGTTACCGGGGTAGATGACCCCGATCTGGATGGCGACATTAGTTACTCAGTTCAGATGGGTCCCACCGCCAGCAGTGATCCCCTTTATGATAACCAGACGCCGGGACCTGTCGCTGTGGTCAACCTGGATAATGATGTCCCGCCGGTCAGCCCGATCTTTTTACCGCTTATTGTCCGTAATTCTGTGACAGCCCCCGATTTGGTGATTGACAGCCTGAGCGCCAGTAGTAGCGGCGTGACCCTGGTCATCAGAAATCAGGGCAATGCGCCGGTGGTGGATGCTTTCTGGGTGGATGTCTATTTCAACCCGACTTCGACGCCAACGGTCAACAAACGCTGGCAAGACATCGCCAGCCGCGGCCAGGTGTGGGGTATCCAGGGGGTGGGCCTGCCGCTCGACCCCGGCGAGAGCTTAACCCTGACCAGCGGCGATGCCTTCTACTTCCCTCAGTTTAGCAGCGCTCCACCGCTGCCGGTGGGAGCTAATGTGTTTGGACTGGTTGACTCAGTTGATTTCAGCACCACTTTCGGCGCGGTGCGGGAGAGCAATGAGGCCAACAACCTCTTCGGGCCGGTCCTTTCGACTGCCGCCAGTGGGCCGGCGACCGCCGCTCAGTCCGGTACGCCATCGCCAGAGGGGTTGCCAGACAGAGAATAACTGAGTAGAATGGAATTACACTAAGCTGAGCTGAGCGCTGACTGAGGGCTAAACGATGAGGAAAAACGAAACCTGGCTAAAAAGTATTCTGTGGTTGTTGCTCGTAGCCACGCTGATAGGGCTGGTGTTGGGGCCAGGGCTGGCCCAGGCCGGGCCAACGCTGCCGCCGCGTGATCCGCCAGGGCGGGGCCAGCAGGGAGATGACGACGGCGACAGCGGCTCGGATAAGCCGGTTGGCGCTTACATCGAACTGCAAACGCAGTTGGCGGCAGCAGGGGGCTGGAGCGTGGTCCAATGGCAGGACAGCGCCGGCAACTGGCGCGATGTCGAAGGCTGGCGCGGTCCGCTGGCCGAGGGCAATCGGCGCTGGTGGGTAGCGGCTAAAGATTTTGGCACAGGCCCGTTTCGCTGGGCGCTAACCCAAGGGCCGGGCGGGTCGCTGCTGAGCGTCAGCGCCCCGTTTAATTTGCCGGCCCAGGCCAATCAAACTCTGTTTGTGTCCGTCGGACCAGTACCTTAAAGAATTACAGTTCGCACCCTTCGATACAGCTTCCGCTTCGCTTCAGCCTACTCAGGATGCGTTTGACACTTAACTAAACTATGACAGCCAAAAAATCAGGGATGATCAGTGTTCCCGACATCCGGCTGCGGGCTATTAACCCTTTCGACCCAATCCATCAAAATAGCTTCAATATTCAGCGGGCTACGCAGCATTTGGGTGCCGTGGCGGTCACTGTTCTTGAGGATAAAGACCTCGGCTTTGGGGACAAGCTGAGCCAGATCGCGAGTCACCTGGGTGGCGGCTGTGTCGCCTTCGGTGGCGGCCAGCAGGATGGGGCCGGGGTAGCTTTGGATGGCCCGCTCGATCTCGCCGCTGGCAAAGGTTGAAAGCATGGCTACCCCGCGCACCTCGTCGGGGTGGGCGGCGGCAAAGGTGATGGCTTCCTGAGTGCCAATGCTGGCCCCAATGATCGCCAATCGCTGTGGATCAACCTCCGGCCTCTCTTTGAGATAATTGAAGGCGGTGAGCACATCCTGATCGGCCCCCAACCAGTTGACCACGCCCTTGCTCTGGCCGTGTCCGCGAAAATCCACCGCCACCACCGCGTAGCCGCTTTTTTGCAACAATTGAGCAAACGAAGCCCAATTTTCCTTGCGCCCGCCGCGCTGGTGCAACAGCAGCACCCCCGGCGTGGACTCGGCAGCGGGGGCGTAATAATGGGCCGCCAGGGCTACCCCGTCGGCAGTGGTCAGGCTGATGGCCTCGGCTCCGGCGGGGAGAGGTTCGGCGCTGCGGGCTTGTAGGGCGTGTTCAATGGCCCAGATGCTCAGCGGGCGCATGTATATGCCGGCCCGGTAGCTGCGGTCGCTGCGGTAGGCTTCGGGGGTGCGGAACCAGAAGCCGCCGTTGTAGGTCACATTGTACACCCCCCAGGCCGTCCACCAGCCCTCCTCGATCATGCCGTGCTGAAGCATCGAAGCGGCCAGGGCATACGTCACCCCAGTCCAGACCTCTTGTGATTGGTTGCTGGACACATCCACCGTGCCATCGGGCCGCATGCCGTTGACCGCGCCCATGCCGCCATCGGCAAATCGGCGGACATTGAAATCGTAGATGGTTTTGAGGGCCGTTTCGGTATGTTCCGGCGGGACGATGGGCGGCAGGCCGGTGGCGTCGGCGTACCATTGCCCGGCCAGTTGGTCGGCCATGATGCTATCAGAGTGGGGGCTGCTGCCGCCATCGAATTTGTAGTATTGGCCGGTCCACAACTTGCTTTCAAAGGCGGCTTTGCCGCTGTCCAGCCAGCCCTGGTACTGGGCCACGCGCTCCGTATCGCCCACAATTTCACCCATTCTGATGGCTGCTTCTAATGCCGCCAGCCACAAACTGCCGCCGTAGGCGCTTGGCCCACTCATGGTCCAGGTGTCGTAAGTTTGGTCGGGGACGCCGTCATGTTCGGGCAGGCCGTCGCCGTCGCGGTCGAATTGATGCAGGTAATCGAGGGCCTGGGTTGCCGCCGGCCACAGTTCGCGCAGCAGGGCCAAGTCGCCGCTAAAGGTGTAATCGCGCCAGAGTTGCAATACAAACTTGCTGTTGAGGTCTTTCCAGGTGTTGCTGTCCTGCCAGTTGAAAGAATTGATCTGTACCCACGGGTCCTCTTGCGGTGAGCCAAGATCATGGGGCACAGCGCCCGGCGCCTTGCGCGGGACGGTCGCCCCGGTGGCTTGAATCTGGTGGGTGTTGGCCGGGTCGCCCTGGGGGATCAGGGCGGCGACATCGCGCATCAGCCGCTTTTGCAGTTCCGGCCATAACTGGGCCAGGGCAAACGAGGCGTAATAATGCACGTCGAAGGTGTTGTAATGGAGGTAATCGGCGGACTCCAGGTAGGCAAACCCGCCCAGGCCATCGGTCGGGGGCGGCCCGCCGACACGCCCATTTTCCCAGACCGTGCCGCCATCCACCAGATAATATAACTCGTTGAATAGCGCAGTTTTGTACCACTCTGGCCGGGCCACAGTGTCCTCCAGGATAGGCTGCTGCCAGGTGTCAATGGCGCTCTCCCAAGCGGGATAGTTGGCCAGGGCATCGGCGGCGATGGCCCAGGCGTTGCGCCCACTGGTTCCATAAAACTGGGTGTAACGTTTGTACCACTTGCTCCCCGCACCGAATTGGGTAATAGGTAGATCCCAGGCCAGGGCAAAAGGAATGGTTTTGGTTTCGCCCGGTTTCAAAGTTACGGTGACGGCCAGCGCCCCGGCAAGCTGCTCCGAGGGTTGGGCCGGGGTGGGGTCGTCCACATTTTCCAGCCCGCCGTCGGCGGCAAAATCGGCCCAGGTGTCGCGGCCCGCCGTCAGCGAGAAGCGCGAGCGGTAGCTGACCGTCACCCCTGGCTGCCGCGGAGCGACGATGGCAAAGGAACCATCCCACTCTTCACTGACAGCTTCGCCGGGCCGGGTAAAGACGATGCCGCTCAGGCCGTCCTGCTGAACAGCTTGATTGTAGTTGCCGCCTTCGAGGTCTTTCCCCCAGCCCCAGCCGACCATATTTTGCCAGGAAAACATCAGGCCCAGGTTCAACGGCTCGGCGGTGGGGTTTTCGATGGTCCACTCGAAGATGCCGACCGGATAGCTGCTAAGCTGGTAATTGCCGGGGATAATCGGTGAGAACTGCTTTTGGGTCAACTTGACCGGCAGGGCGTCCCACTCATACACATACCAGGCTTTGGGAAAAAGGGCGTAATACGTGCCCGCGCCCACCGGCATATCCCAGTTCCACTCTGGCAAAATGGAAGGTTGCAGCGGGGCCAGCACGTGGGCCTGGCTCTGGCCGCCCTGAGCCACAAAAACCGAGAACTGGTTGGCCGGCAGACTCTCGAAGCGGTGGCTGCCGATGTCCAGATGCCAGCGGGCGAAATCGCCGCGATAGGTGCGGCCAATCGCGCCCGCGCCCAAACCGCCCAGAGGGACGCCGGCCCAGGGACCGTCGTCAATTTTGGTGCTGGGTTCGTAGGGGTGGCCGGCCTCTTCAAAAGGGACGCCGATGCCGCGCGACCAGGCCACAGCCGGGATGCCGACTTTTTGCCGGGGAATCGCGCCCGGTTTGGCCGAGATAAGGTCGGGAGTGGAGGCGGTGACTGCCAACAGGCCCAGTAAGGTCAGGACAATAGTTAAAAAGTGGTTGAGTTTGTTTTGAGAGATTGACATGCAGAGAAAAATCCGATCAGGCTGAGTTGGATAAGGTTATACCATAGAGCCGTGTCTTTAGGCAAGCCCGGCTTAAACTGGCAGATGATAAAAACAACAAAAAACCGTCTGTTGGAGGCGGCTTTTTGTTGTTAGTAATTACTAGCAGGGGACAACTTCTTGGAGGTTTTAAAGTCTGGCGTTCTGGGTACGCCCGGCCTCAAAACCAGCCATCCAAATGGTTTCGATGTAGGCCAGAATAACTTCCGCTTTCTCTAGCCCCTTCATATCGGGCAGATGAGCTACCTCCTGGACAAAGAAAGCAGCCGCACTGACATTGGCTTGATCCTCACTGGTCAGCACAATTTCCCGCATCTCTTCGGGGTAACGATCAAGAAGGCTAAAGAGCCGGTCTTTCATCGTGGCAAAAGCTGGCATTTCGGACATTGAAGAAAAATTCCTTTCTCAGTTAGCTTTAATCATAGCGTGATTGGATAGGTTTATAAACATATAGTACACCATGATTGAACAGAAAAACAGCCCAATTTTTGGGGGTAATTGGCTGACGATAGCTTCGCAAAAATAGTATGTATCTTGTCTTGTCCAGATTGGCCGGGTAAGGTAAAATTAACAAACAGTCAGGAAAATTACGGGTGGTAGGTGGGGGTCATCGGTACAAACAGAGGAGTTCATGAGCAAACCTTTTAACTATGGTGGCCAGGCGGTAATCGAAGGGGTGATGATGCGTGGCCGCAAGCATATGGCAGTGGCGGTACGCAACCCTAAAGGCGAAATTGTGCTGCACAGCGAGCCGCTCAACCCGCGGATTTATTCAAGTTTTATCAATAAAGTGCCCTTTTTGCGCGGTTTTACCCTGCTGTGGGACGCCCTGGTGCTGGGCATGCGGACCCTGATGTTCTCAGCTGAGGTAGCTATGGGCGAAGAGGAGGCGGAATTTTCCGGGCCGGTAGCCTGGGGCACAGTAGCCTTTTCGCTGCTGCTGGCGATTGCCATCTTTTTTGTCAGCCCGCTGCTGTTGATTAGCTTAATCAAGCAGTTTGTGGATGTGTCTATTTTGGTCCAGCACCTTATCGAAGGGGTGGTCCGGCTGGCGCTTTTCCTGGGCTACGTCTGGGGCATTGGCTTTTTGGCGGAGATCAAGCGGGTTTTTGGCTATCATGGCGCAGAGCACAAGGCCATCAACGCCTATGAGCAGGGCGTGGAACTGGTACCGGAAAAAGTGGCCCAATGCAGTATTGTCCACCCCCGCTGCGGCACGGCTTTTTTGTTGATTGTGATGGTCATCTCTATTTTTGTGTTTGCCCTGGTGGGCGACCCACCGCTGTGGCTCAAAATTGCCTCCCGGATTGTGCTGATTCCCGTGATTGCCGGGATTGCTTATGAGTTTCTCAAGTTCAGCGCGGCACACCAGAAAAACCCAATTATGAAGTTGCTGATTGCGCCGGGTCTGGCGTTGCAGGGCATGACCACCCGCGAGCCGGATTTGAGTATGCTGGAAGTCTCGATTGCCGCGCTCAAAAAGCTGCTGGCCGAAGAACAGTTAGCCGCCGAAGTGAAAGCGACTGAACCCGGCGAAGCCCTAACCGCCCCCGGTTCAGCCGGGCGATAGGGAGTTTTGATATTCAAAGTTAATGAATCCAACAGAAGGTTAAACTTTCAACTTTTAACCTTCCAACCTCCAACTTTATTAAGAGGGAAGCGTTACCAGCATGAACACCAGATTCGTGTCCACTACCGATAAATTACGCGCCCAGTCGCTCAATCGCACCGGCCTGGAACATTACGAGCGTTGGGAAATGGAAAGCGCCATTACTCTGTTTCAGGAGGCAGTGCGCCTGGATGAGGCTGAACCGGATTATCATCTCAATCTGGCCCGCGCCCAGGTGCGTATGGGCGATTATGAACTTATGCTGCACGCCCTGGCCGATTATATCCGCACCGAGAAAGACAAAACGCTGGTCAACCGTTTTGAAGCCCTCTTTAGCAATGCCCTGGACCCCGTGGAAACCCGTCTGACCAATATCATGCCCAAACAGGGCATGCGTCTGGAGGTGGTCGGTGCGGCCATCCAGATGTGGGTGGAGTACCGGGTGACAATTGGCAAACGCTATCTCGATTTGAGCCAGCCGGATGCCTGGGCAGCCGCTTTGGACTATACCGTGCGTAAAGTAAACTTCCAGGAAACTACCATCGAACAACTGGCTAAATGGTACCATACCTCCGAAATGATTATTCGCAGCAACCACGCCGATTTGGTCAGCACTTTGGATATTATGCCCTGCGATTACCGCTATTTTCGTGGAGACGACAATCCCCTGGATAAACTGGTTGAAGCGGCGATGATGTTGGAAGATTTGGAAAAACGCTTCCGGGAGAACTGATCCGTTGAAAGGTTGGCAAGTTGAAAGTTGAATGTTGGTCTTCAGTCTATAATCGCATCCTGAGTAGCCCAGAGCGAAGCGAGGGGGTATCGAAGGGTGCGATTTAGAAAACTCCGACCCCAGGTTAATAATTTCTACGATGACTAACCACCCCGATTGGCCCGCCGGTTTTGATGATGATGCGCTCGACGATGAAGGGGAAATGCTGGATGAGACCCTGCCTGCCGATCATCGCTCCGGTTATGTGGCGGTGGTGGGCCGGCCCAACGTGGGCAAATCCACCTTGCTCAACCGGCTGCTGGGCCAAAAGATTGCCATTGTCAGCCCCAAACCCCAAACCACCCGCAACCAGCTTTTAGGCATTTTGACCACCTCGCCCGAAACCGAGCCGGATCTGCCCCCGGCCCAGGTGATTTTTATAGACACCCCGGGGATTCACCAACCGCAGCACAAACTGGGCCAGTTTTTGGTTGAAGCTGCCCTGGCCGCCATTCCCGACGCCGATGTGATTGTCTGGCTGGTGGATGCCTCTGAGCCGCCTACGGAGGAAGATGAACTGGTCGCTCAGGCGCTATGTCAAAACCGGGAGTCCTCGCCGGTGCTCCTGGCTCTGAACAAGGTGGATTTATTGCCCACCGCTCCCGGCGCTGACCTGGCCCAGCCTTTTTTAGACCTCTACCCCGCCGCCGACTGGCTGACCCTCTCCGCCATCCGGGGCGACAATCAGGCCGAACTGCTGCGCCGGATTATCGAGCATCTGCCATTTGGCCCGCGTTACTTCCCCGAAGAGCAAGTCACCGATCAGCAAACCCGCTTTATCGCCGCCGAATTTATTCGTGAGGCTGCCTTAAAGGTGCTGCGTCAGGAAGTGCCGCATGCCCTGGCAGTACAGGTGCGCGAGTTCAAACCCCGCAGCGAAACCATGACCTACATCAGCGCCGATTTGATTATCGAGCGGGACTCGCAGAAGGGCATTGTTATCGGCGAAAAGGGCAAATCGCTCAAAAAGATTGGGCAGCTTGCCCGGCCCCCCATCGAAGAGTTGGTTGGCAGCCAGGTTTATTTGGAGCTATGGGTCAAAGTGCGGCCCAAGTGGCGGCAAAAGGAGGATGAGTTGCGCTGGCTAGGGTATGCTCAGGAATAGAGCCTTATGAAGCCAGGTCAAGGTAATCTACCTTAAACTGATCCTCGCGCTGTACCCCAAATTTCTCCAATAACTCCCCAATTAACTCGGCCTTACGGGTGGCATCTTTGGCTGACCACGTCCGGCTTTTGATTTCCAGGTAAAAGCTGTTTGGCTCCGGGCTGGAGAGTACATCCAAATTAATGGCCAGGTCGGTTTCTTGATAGATAATGTGCCAGCGCTGGCGGTGCTTGGATACCTCCCGTTCGGCGGCAGGTTTGAAATACTCCCGGTAAAAACGCAGGCTGTGACTGGCCGAGGCGGTGTAGCGGGCGCGGGTCAGCACAATTGAGTTTTCAAACTCCTTCTCGCTGCTCGGCCCCATCAAGGTCATGGTATAAAAAGTCTCCTTTAAATCCCCGCGTTCGTCGCGCACTTCATCCTCGCGGAAGCGCAGTCGCCCGGCCTCTTTATCTTCAAAGAAAAAGTAGGTGTCGTACTGGTCGCGGACGGAACTGCGCTGGATGTCAATCCCCGCCGCCTTTAGAATCGCACTCACCTCGATCAATTCAGGCAGACGCGCCTTCACCTGAATTTCGTAGGTTTCCTGGGGAATAAAATCGGCGCTGATGGCCAGCAGCTTGGACAGGAGACTACCTTCGCGGGCAATCAGAAAAGCGTCAATGCGGCGGGCAATCCGTTTGGCTTCGTCAATAATTTCGGCTTCGTCCAGCGTCAGCAGTTGGCGCTCGCGCATCAAAATTTTGCCGTCTACCAGCACATCCCGCACATCGGTAGATTTGGCCGCGTAGACAAGCTGGGCATAGATGGCCTCCGGGTCGCGGGCAAAGTAGGGTAGTTGATGGGTGGCCCTGGCCGAAATAACGGCAATGTCGGCCCGCTTGCCCGGCTCCAGCGAGCCGGTCAGGTGGGCAATGTGCAGCGCCTTGGCCCCCTCGCTGGTGGCCAAGGCCCAGGCGGTTTTGGCCGGCAGCAGGGTTGGGTCGCCAAAGACGCCCTTTTGCAGAAAGGCCGCCAGACGGGTCTCCTCGAACATATCGAGATCGTTGTTGGAGGCCGGTCCATCCGTGCCCAGGCCGACATGCAGCCCCAGATTGACCATTTTTTGCACGGGGGCGACGCCGCTGGCCAACTTTAAGTTGCTGCTGGGGCAGTGGGCCACCCCGGCCCGATACTGGTGCAGCGTCCGCATCTCGCTTTCGTCCACGTGAACGCAGTGGGCGGCGATGACTTTGGCCTTGAACAGATCATACTTTTCCACCCAGGGTATCACTGGAACGCCGTAGTGCTGGCGGCTGGCGTCCTGTTCCAGAGTTGTTTCGGCCAGATGGATGTGCAGTGGCACGTCGTATTCGGTCGCCAGGGCCACACTGTTGCGCAGCATGTCCGGGGTAGCGGTATAGGGGGCGTGGGGTCCCACCGCCGGAATAATCAGGGGATGGCCAAGCCACTGCTCGATGAAGCGGCGGCAGTATTCTAGGCTTTCGTCGTAGTTGGTGGCGTCGGGCGACGGAAATTTGAGGATCGTTTGGGCTAAAATAGCCCGCATGCCCGCCTCGGCAGTGGCCCGGGCGACTTCGCTTTCGTGGTAGTACATATCGCAGAAGGTCGTCACGCCGGAGCGGATCATCTCGGCGCAGGCCAAAAGCGCGCCGGTGTAGCTGAAGTTATGGTCCACAAATTCCCGCTCTACCGGCATCATGTAGCCGTACAGCCACACATCCAGCCGCAAATCGTCGGCCAGCCCGCGCAGCAGGGTCATCGAGGCGTGGGTGTGGGCATTGATCAGGCCGGGGCTGATGATGCAGTTCTGGCAGTCAATGACAGTATCGGCCTCAAAAGCGGCTTCAAGTTCGGCCACCGGCCCCACTGCGCTAATGAGATTATCCTTGATAGCAACCGCGCCGTCGGGGTAGAGGCGCATGGAATCATCCATGGTTACCACGTAGCCATGGGTTAGCAAAATATCGGCTTGTTGTTGGGTCATTTAACTTTCCTGTTGCATAAGTTATAGGACAAACTTTAGTTTGTCCTATAAAATCGGTAAAAAACGAGCCAGGGCAAAAAGGGCCGCTGGCTCGGAGCAACTATTTTAGGTTGGGCTAGGGTGATTAGCGCGTAAAATCGGCTTAGAGTCTCCAATCCCGGTCGTCTTCTTCAGCTTCGATATCATCGTCGAGGAAGAGATCTTCATCCTCGTCGTCGTCCCAGGCCAGCTCTTCATCCTCGTCGTCGTCGTCAATCAACTCGTCGTCCTCCCATTCCTCTTCATCCTCGCTCAGATCAACCAGATCGTCCAACACTTCATAGGTCAGACAGCCCTCCTCTGGATCGTAGATAATCTCTTCGGAAGTGCAAATTTTGTCTTCCCAGAAGATACAATCGCTTGCCCGGCAAATAATTTTTGTAGCCATGATTACCTCTCGGTATAGTAAGATTGATTATTGCGTAAGTTGAAAACTGATAGAACAAAAATGGCGACCATGATAATCGCCGAGGCGACACACCAGCGGCAAATCGCATCAATAACAAATAACTCAATGTAGGTCAAGTAGGCCGAATATAACACGCCGGCCAGAGAAACGCCAAATATAGACAGGGCTACATACGGAACCCAACCTCGCCCCCTGATAACCGGCTGCCCTTGCAAGGCCAGTAAAACTAACAGGGCTGCATAGGAAACCAACCCCAAAAGTGGTAAAGGGATCCCGGCCAAATTAGCGTAGATGCTGTTCTTGACCGTTTCACACCCGCTCGAAGCGCCGCAGGACAGGGTTGCGCCGGGCACAGTGTAACCCCACATGAGATAACCCGATACCCCCAAACCGGCCATCGTCAACAAAATCATCAGTAAAGTCAGCCAATCCAGCGTGACCAACTTTAACCGGGCGGTAATGGTGCTCATTGGGCTTTGGCTAACTCCCGCTCGAAAATACTTTTAAATTCTTCAAAGGGTACATTGCCATTCACCCGTTGATTGTTGATAAAAAAAGTTGGGGTTGAGGTGACGCCTCGGTTGAGCGCGGCGCGGGTTGCCTCGTCAACCAGGTTTTTGTGCGTACCGTTAGCCAGGCACTCGGAAAAAGTGTTTCGATTCAACCCCGTACTTTCGGCCAGATCGGCTAAGTAGCTAGGCGTCAAACCCAGGGTGTCCTGGTTCTCGAACAGTTTTTGGCCGTACTCAAAAAATTTACCTTGATCTCCGGCGCACATAGCCGCTTCGGTCAGTATTGTTGTTTCCGGCCATAGATGAAACGGGGCCACTACATATTTAACTTTGCCGGTGTTAATGTATTCAGCCTCTATTTGAGGCAGCTTTTCCAGATCAAAATCCCGGCAGTGCGGGCAGCGATAATCAGAATACCCCAACAATGTTACCGGCGCTGTAGCTTCGCCCAGAACCGGATATTTACTAACGTCTACCGCAGCCGGTTGATTACCGAGATTACCCAGTACAATTAATCCTCCCACTACCAGAACAACGATACCAATAACAATACCAATCATCAGTGGGGAAATGGAAGAACCAGACGCCGTTCTGGCCGATGTGGGTCGGGAAGTTCTTCGAGTTTTACTCATGGTTTTAGTCATTTTTATTCTCTCTCAGTCAAGTGACAGGGTAGCAAGTAGCAGGTTATTCTGTAATCTATTACTTGCTACCCTGCAACCTTGTTACCTGTTAATTTTCCTAACAAAGTTTAGTCAATTTGGGTGGTCAGTCAAGTATCCAAACTTCAACTGTGGCCCCGGCAGGTAGCTGGGTGATATGTTCCGGCGCCACTACCAGGCCGTTTGCCCAGACCATCGAAGTTAAAATGCCTGAACCTTGCACCTGTACCCCACTGCCTCGGGTGGTCACATGATAGCCATCCGGCTCCAGGTGGACCAAGCCGCGCATGTAGTGCCGCCGTCCACTGTTCTCAATCGCCTCATCCAGACAGGCGCGGACGCTAGTTTTGGCATAGGAGCGGTGTCCACCCAATTTCAAAATAGCCGGGCGGGCAAAAACTTCAAAAGCCACCATGGCCGCCACCGGATTGCCCGGCAAACCAATCAGGGGTACGTCCTGACCGGCCTCGCTTTGGCGGCGCAACAGCCCAAAAGCCAGGGGTTTGCCCGGCTTGATGGCAACCTGCCAGAACTGCATTTCACCTTCGGCCGCCAGAACCTTTTTGACCATATCAAAATCACCCACCGATACCCCGGCGGAGGTTAAAAACAGGTCCACGTTTTGGGCCAGGCCAGCCCGGATTTTAGCGGTCAAATCTTCAACTGTGTCGCGGGCAATGCCCAGCCTTACGGGTTCGCCGCCGTATTTTTCCACCATCGCCGCCTGGGTATAGCCGTTAGAGTTGCGAATTTGGCCCGGTTTGATAGGCTCAGCCACATCTACCAACTCGTCGCCGGTGGCTAAAACAGCTACCCGCGGCCGCCGGTGGACCCGCACCTCGGCCTGGCCAATGGCGGCCAGCACGCCGATGTCCTGGGGCCGCAGGCGGCGGCCCGGTTCCAAAAGGGTCTGACCGGCTCTGATATCTTCCCCGGCAGGTCGCACGTTATCACCGGAGGCGGCCGCCTGATAAATCAGCACCTCGTTACCGGCCAAAGAGGAAGCCTGGGGAGAATACTCGCTGGTTTCCTCAAAGCGAACCACAGCATCCGCCCCTTCCGGCAGCGGCGCGCCGGTCATAATCCGAATCGCCGTGTGCGGGACTACCTTTTTGGTCGGCGTTGCGCCTGCCGGAACGTTGTCAATTACGGTGAGCCGAACCGGATTCTCTCGGCTGGCCCTGGCGCAGTCAGCCGCCACAACAGCATAACCATCCATAGCCGAATTGGCAAAGGGCGGCACGTTAACCTGGGCTATCACTGCCTGGGCTAAAACACGATTGAAGCTTTGGCTTAAGGGAACAACTTCGGCTTCAACGGGGGTAATCTTTTCTAAAATAAGACCGAGCGCCTCTTCAACCGAGATGAGCGAGTTTGGGTGAACTCTCATAGCTCTAGTATTATACCAAGAGGTTAAAATTGTAAATAGGTTGAACCTTAAAATTTTCCGCCATAATTTCAGGCGAACCGGGATAAGAGTCTTCATCAAACCCGCATAGATTTGACGAAAGCAGCCTTCATTATTAAAATAGCACGGTTGTTTGGATAAAATCGTCCACATCGGGGGCGATTTTATTTTGTGCGCAGATTTTAATCAAATTTGTAAATTACGCTAACTGGTCACGGTTTCTTGTCCAACCGCTCCAGCAATGGATGAAGGAGTAAAAAATTATATGGAAGCCCTTGAATTAAAAGCAGAAGCTCGTCAAACCACCGGCAAAGGTCTGGGGCAGTTGCGCCGGCAAGGTCTTGTGCCCGCCGTAGTTTACGGCAAAGGGGTTGAAGCCGACCCTATTCAAATCGAGGCTAAAGTGCTGCGCAAAGTGCTGGCCCAGGCCGGCACCCACCAGCTTATTGCCTTGCAGATTGGCAGCAAAAAACCGCGCATGACCCTGGCCCGCGATATTCAAATAGATGCTATTAAACGCAGTGTGCTGCATGTGGACTTTTACGCCGTTAATATGCGCGAGAAAGTGACCGCCCAGGTACCGCTGGTCTTTGTCGGCGTTTCGCCTGCGGTGAAGGATTTGAACGGTATTTTAGTGCATGGCCTATCGGAAGTAGAAATTGAATGTTTACCGGCCGATTTGATTTCGGCCATCGAGGTCAATATCGAAGGGTTGACAGAACTTGACAGTATGCTAACCGTGGCCGATTTGGTCGTGCCCAACTCCATTGCCATCCTGTCTGACCCCGAGTCAATGGTGGCCAAGGTTGAACCGCCGCGCCTGGAAGAGGCGTTGGAAGAGGAAGCGCCTGTCGGCGCCGAGCCGGAAGTTCTCACCGGAGCCAAAGAGAAGAAAGAAGAAGGCGAGGAGTAAGCCTTATCACGCAAAAAACCGGGACATCTGTCCCGGTTTTTTTTATTTAGGTCCAATTAACTTTACCTCGTAGCCCTGTCCCTCCAGAATTTCTTTCAACTCCTCCACATCGCCGCGCCCGGCCCATCGGTTGCTGCGCCTGTCCCACCAGATGCGGTCTTTCAGGATGTCGCGCAACTTATCCCGCTCATTCACCGGAAAGACCATCGTCCGGTCTTTACGCTTAATGGTCACAACGATTTTTTCTTCTTCACTCATGGTGAACTCCTCCGAAAATAGTAATCAGTGGTCAGTGGTCGGTAACCAGTAATCAGTAATCAGTAATCAGTGATCAGTTAAGCTATCCACTGATAACCGATAACTGATAACTGATAACTGGTAACTGTCTAAACTACGCCTTGCTCACGAAATTGGGCAATGGTGGCTTCATCGTAACCCAACCCGGCCAGCACTTCGCCGGTATGCTGGCCCAGGGTAGGCGGGGCCAGGCGATAACTTACCGGCGTGGCCGAAAGATTGACCGGGTTGCCCATAGATTTGACCACGCCAATCAGCGGATGCTCCAATTCGACAATAAAATGACGCGCCCGGTGCTGGGGATGGGCCAGGGTATCGGCAATGGTATTGATGGGGCCGGTGGGAATGCCGGTATCTTTGAGCTTCTCCAGCCAATAATCGGCGGTTTGGGCCGAGAACAATTCATCCAAAATGGGAATCAACTCGGCCCGGTTTTTGGCCCGATCTTTGTTGGTGGCGAAGCGCGGGTCGGTTTTCAAATACTCCAAGCCCAACGACTGGCAAAAAGCCTGCCACAGTTTTTCGGTGCCGACCGTCAAAATAATATATTTATCCTTCGTCTTAAAAACCTGATAGGGCACAATATTAGGATGCAAATTGCCCAAACGTTGTGGCTCCTGGCCGCCGTTGAGCAGCGCCGAAGCCAGCATTGTCAGCCAGGCCGATTGGCTTTCCATAAGAGTCATATCCAGGGCCTGTCCCTGCCCGGTGCGCTCGCGGTTGAACAGTGACGCCAAAATACCAATGGTCGAGTACAAGCCAGTGGTAATATCGGCGATGGGAATAGGGTAACGTATAGGTTCGCCGTCAGGTTCGCCGGTCACACTCATCAAGCCAGCTTCGCCCTGAGCAATCAAATCGTAGCCGGGGCGCTCGGCGTAGGGGCCGGTGCTGCCGTAACCGCTAATCAAGCAGTAAATCAAACGTGGATTCAGGGCTTGCAGCGTAGCCACATCCACCCCGGCCCGCTGACGTGACGATTCCTTGGGAATATTGCAGACAAATACATCGGCGCTGGCGACAAGCTGGTGCAACACCTTTTGCCCCTCAGGGGATTTGATGTCGAGCGTCAGGCTGCGCTTATTACGATTGATACTTAAATAATAGGTACTCTCACCCTCGACAAAAGGCGGTCCCCAGCCCCGGCTCTGGTCGCCCACACCCGGCGTTTCAACTTTGATGACATCCGCGCCCATATCCCCCAGAAGCATGGTGCAGTAGGGACCGGCCAGCGCCTGGGTGACATCAATCACCCGAATATTATCTAAAAGGCTTGTCATAATTGGCCTCGAGATGGTTTGAAAGCATCAGTAGAACCAAATTTGAGGAGCCAGCGCGCCCACGTGCGGCTCCGTTTGGCGCGTGGGCGTGCCTGGTATGATAATCCAGGCGGTGAGGGTTGTCAAAGCAACCCTCACAGGTTCACTATTTCGGCCAGCGCTTGCCCGTGGCTGGTTTCAGCCAGCGCCGCTTGAAAAAGGGGCAACTCGTCCGTAGTGAAGGTAAGTTTTAAAGTTACATCTGTGGCAAACTCTTCTGTCTCAACCTGACCTTGATAAGCCTCAACCAGCCGCTTGACCTGCTCATAAAAGGCATAAGCAATGGTTACCTTGACCGAGCGCCGTTCGACCTTTTCGGTCACGGGTAACGCGGCCAGTATAGCCTGAGCTGTTTCGGTGTAGGCTTTGACCAGTCCGCCTGTGCCTAATTTGGTCCCACCAAAGTAGCGCACAATCACAACTGTCACATCTCCTAGCCCGCTGCCTTTGACC
Source organism: Anaerolineales bacterium (assembly GCA_015075405.1). Taxonomy (GTDB): domain Bacteria; phylum Chloroflexota; class Anaerolineae; order 4572-78; family J111; genus DSQQ01. The sequence continues at coordinate 373,883 of JABTUK010000004.1, read as the reverse complement.
ACAGCCAGGGCCGGGCGTCCGGCGGTGCCGCTCGGCTCACCGGCGTCGCTCATGCCGTGAGTCACGGCTGCGCCGTGCCCTACGGCAAAAGCATAAACGGCGTGAGTGCAGCCGGGTTCTTCGGCTTTGACCTTTTCAATAAATGTTTTGGCCTCTGCTACGCTGGGGGTGTAGCCGGCCCGACCGATAAAACGCGAATTCTTGACCTGTAGTTCAATCCGGGTTTCTCCGGCAGGAATAGGATAGCGTTTGCTGCTCATAGCCGGAAGAATACCACAGGCCAAATAAGTTGCAAATAGCGATTTAAAAGAAGTGCCCCCGGCTGATGAAAATATCAGCCGGGGGTGAGGTTAAGGAGAAGACCGATGAGAAGGAGGGAGGAAACTATTACTGCGCTAAGCATACCACAGATTTTTAGTTTTGTGACCCCTAATTTTTGGGGGTTTTGGGGCCGTGTTATAATCTGCTTAATGGTTCAAGTGACTTTTGAACAGTTTTTTTGTGACTTCTATCACTATCCCTGGCCGGGTTTTTATTATATGATGTCAACATCAAGGGTGTTCTTCACTAGGCGACACCCTCGCTTATCCTTTTACTACGACTCGGACTTTGGCAACCCTTGTATCAATGTTGGGCATCTCATCAGCGGGATGCCCAATTTTTTGATTCGGAAAAGCGTTCATTCAAGGTGGAAAGCCAACTCTTCATTTCGATAGATTGTCATAAGGGACGATAATTTCAAGTAAAATTAGAAGGAACAACAGACAATGTCAAATCAATCAAGAATATACGATAAAACTTTACACAGTAAGGTGATGAGTAGCGAAGAGGCTGCGGCATTGATTCCATTAGGAGCCTCAGTGGGGATGAGTGGGTTTACCGGCTCAGGGTATCCCAAGGATGTTCCGTTAGCCTTGGCTCAGCGGATTATGCAGGCTCACCAGGCCGGCCAGGACTTTAAGATCGAGGTTTGGACCGGCGCTTCGACGGCTCCGGAACTGGACGGGGCGCTCGCCAAGGCCGATGGCATTGAATTGCGCCTGCCTTATCAATCGGATCCGGCCTCGCGTGAGCGGATTAACAAAGGCCAGATGGAGTATATTGACCTGCATCTCAGTCATGTGCCTCAATTTGTTAGTTTTGGTTTTTTGGGCAAGTTGGATTTTGCTGTGGTGGAGGTGACCAGTATTCTGGACGATTGCCGGTTAGTACCCTCTACTTCTGTCGGCAATAACAAAACCTGGCTCGACCAGGCTGATAAAGTTATTCTGGAAGTCAACTCCTGGCAGAGCGAAAAAATGGAGGGCATGCACGACATTTATTACTACACTCGCCGCCCCCCTGGACGCCAGCCCATCCCGATTACCAAATCGGATGACCGGATTGGCATCCCTTATTTGCGCTGCTGTCCCGACAAGATTGTGGCAATTGTAGAAACAAACGCGCCTGATTATAACACACCCTTTACACCCCCCAACGAAACCTCATGGCGGATTGCCGGCCACATTCTAGAGTTTTTTAGCTATGAAATCAAAAAAGGCCGGCTGCCCGAAAATTTGTTACCTCTCCAGTCGGGGGTGGGCAATATTGCCAACGCTGTGTTGGCCGGTCTGAATGAAGGTCCTTTCAATAACATGACTGCTTATACCGAAGTAATCCAGGATGGTATGCTAGATATGCTCCGTTCTGGTAAACTGTTAAGCGCTTCAGCTACGGGTTTAGCATTTAGTCCAAACTCGCTGGCCGAATTTAACCAAAATATTGACGAATACCGCCAGCGGATTATCCTTCGCGCCCAGGGGATCAGTAACCACCCAGAGGTCATCCGGCGGCTGGGTTGTTTGGCTATGAATGGGTTGATTGAAGCCGATATCTATGGTAATGTCAATTCAACTCATATCATGGGCACAAGCGTCATGAATGGTATCGGCGGTTCCGGTGACTTTGCCCGCAATGCCTACCTTTCAATTTTTATGACCCCTTCGACGGCCAAAAATGGGGCTATTTCGGCCATTGTGCCCATGGTTTCCCACGTAGACCACACCGAGCACGATGTTCAGGTGCTGGTAACCGAACAAGGTCTGGCCGATTTGCGCGGCCTTTCGCCCAAACAGCGCGCCGTCCAGATAATCGAAAAGTGCGCCCATCCCGATTATCGGCCCGTCTTGCGCGAATATTACGAGCGTGCCCTAAAGTTATCTCCTGGCAAACATACACCTCACTTGCTCGAAGAGTCCTTAAGCTGGCATTTACGCTATATGAAGACCGGTCATATGTAAAAACCCAAAAAGCGCCAAAACCTCCTGACATACTGTTGTCAGTAGTGTTATGCTAAAGTAAAAGCATAAATTCAATTCAAACTACTGATAACAATGGAGGTAACAAAATGATTCAACAAATGGCTTGGCTTGGGCTGGTGGTGAAAGATATTCCCACGGCCACAGAGTTCTACACCCAAAAATTAGGGTTAAGGCTGGATGAAAAAGAGAGCATCCCCAACATTTACAGCCAGTTTACTACTGAGGGTGGGGCAATTCTGGGCCTGATTAATGGCTTTGAACAAGAGGGAGTGACCCAACCCTTCGATACCGCTTTTATGGTAGCCGATGTTGACGCGGCTTATGCCCAATATCAAACGGCCGGTGTGGAAATGGTCAGTGAACCACACGATATGCCCTTTGGCCGCACTTTTCTATTTCGCACCCCCGATAATCACATCCTCCGCGTGCTTGGCCGGCCTTTGACCAATTAGAAAAATTTTAACCGACAATGAAAATGTCATTGCGAGGCCGTAGGCCGAAGCAATCTCCCCCTCCGGGGTAGGCGACTGCTTCGCCTGCGGCTCGCAGTGACATAACAGTTATTTTCCAGGGAGTATGATGACCGTGATTCAACGATGCGCCTGGACCGGCTCCGATCCGCTCTACATTGCCTATCATGACCACGAATGGGGCGTACCCGTTCATGATGACCGCCAGCTTTTTGAAATGCTCATCCTCGAAGGAGCGCAGGCCGGGCTGAGCTGGAGTACGATTCTGTATAAACGCGATAACTATCGCCAGGCTTTTGATAACTTTGAACCGGAGCGGGTTGCCAGCTACGGCCCGGCCAAGTTTGAGGAACTGTTGGGCAATGCCGGAATCGTCCGCAACCGCCGTAAAATCGAGGCGGCCGCGCAAAATGCCCGCGCTTTTCTGTCCGTACAGCAGGAATTTGGCAGCTTTGACGCTTACCTGTGGCGCTTTGTCGGCGGCCAGCCGCGCCAAAATCAATGGGCCAGTCTGGCCGAAGTGCCCCCGCAAACGCCCGAGTCGGAGGCGTTGAGCAAAGATTTGCGCCGGCGCGGGTTCAATTTTGTCGGGCCGACAATCTGTTATGCCTTTATGCAGGCAGTGGGATTGGTCAACGATCACGTGGTAGATTGTTTTCGTTATGCTGAAGTCGCTCAATTGAGGTAAATCATGAGACCCAAACTGAACCTTGTCACCTTAGGCGTCAAAGATTTTGAACGCGCCTTGAAATTTTACCAGGAAGGCTTGGGCTGGCAGCCGTCGAGCGCCAGCCAGGATGAGGTGGCCTTTTTCCCGTTGGGAGGGGTGGTGCTGGGTCTTTATCCGTGTGACAAACTGGCCGAAGATGCGCGGGTCAGCCCGGAAGGGAGCGGTTTTGCCAGGATCACCCTGGCGTACAATACCAAGAGCCGGGAAGAGGTTGATGAAGTGCTGCAAACCGTCGAGCGCCTGGGGGCGACGATTGTCAAGCAGGCTGAAAATGTGTTTTGGGGCGGTTACAGCGGCTACTTTGCCGACCCTGACGGCCACTTGTGGGAAGTCGCCTGGAATCCTTTTTGGGGCTTCGACGAGGCGGACAACTTGGTTTTGCCGTAGCAGCCAGTTATCAGTGAGTGGTAATCAGTAAACAGTTTAACTGATTACTGGTGACTGATCACTGTTTACTCTATTTTAGAGGGGAACCGATGACTCAATACATTACACCAGAACTTTTTACTTTTTTCAGAGAACTAAAGGCCAACAATACTCGCGAATGGTTTGAGGTCAATAAACAGCGCTATGAAAAGTGCGTGCGCGAGCCGCTGCTGGGATTCATCAGCGATTTTGGCCTGCGCCTGGCCGAAATCAGCCCGCATTACGTGGCCGATGCCCGCAAAACGGGCGGCTCGCTGTTCCGCATCAACCGTGATATTCGTTTTTCTAAAGATAAGAGTCCTTACAAAACAGCAGCCGGAGTCCATTTTCGGCACGAAGTGGGCAAGGACGCTCACGCGCCGGGTTTTTACCTGCACCTGGAGCCGGATGGTGTTTTTGCCGGAGTAGGTATCTGGCAGCCCGATGCCCCAACCCTGGCTAAAATCCGCGATGCGATTGTGACGCAGCCGGAGCGGTGGCAGCGAGTGAGCCGGGATGAAACATTTTTGGCAACCTTTACCACCGGCGGCGAGTCGCTCAAAAACCCGCCCAAAGGCTACGCCCCGGAGCACCCTTTTGTCGAGGATTTGAAACGTAAAGATTTTATTGCTTCGGTCACGTTCACCGAAGCTGAGGCCTGCGCGCCTGATTTTATAGATCGCTATACCGGGATTTGTCGCCAGGCTGCGCCTTATATTGGGTTTTTGACAACGGCTTTGGGGTTATCTTGGTGAATAAGATAGACAGTAAACGGTAGACGGGGAATTTGGGGGATAGGTAACTGTCCGTCTCCATGTCATTTCGAGCGCCAGCGAGAAATCTTGGTCCTTGCCTGGAAGTTTAGGCGGCGGGGAAGAAGATTCCTCCCTGCGGTCGGAATGACATGATTCGCCTTGATTTCATCACGAACTAAGGCAAAGTTGTACGAAGCGGCCGATCTTCGGTCTCCGGTCTCTCGGGTTGATGCTGCGCTAGAATACGAGCTGCCGTCGCTGCCAGCCGCTCCCGCAGTTCGGCCGGTTCCAACACCTCCATCTTGTCGCCCCAACTCAACAACCAGCCTTCGATTTGCTCAAAGGAGCTGGGCCGGTACACCATGACGCCCTCATCCCGCGCTTCGACCAGGTTAAAATGCTGCCGCTCGCGTACCCAGCGGGTCACGGCAGGATCAAATCGAACTACAACAGTCTGGCGTTCCTGGCCGGGAGATTGTTGGTGTGAACCAAGTTCACGCGGCTTAAATTGTTCATCTCGCAGCACTAGCCGGTCAATCCGATCCAGCCGAAAGTGGCGCGGCCCCTGGCGCAGACGGCAGTAGCCGGAAAGAATCCAGGTGTTATCAAAATAGGCCAGTTCCAGCGGCTCCACATCCCGTTCGGTGATTTCGTTGCTAAAGGCGTGATAATGCAGCCGGACAATTTTGCGCTGCTGGATGGCCTCGTGGAGGGTCAGAAAAGTTTTGTCGTCAAAGGTGAGGGAAGGACGGGGAAAAGCATAAAACCGAATGACGCTTTGCAGCGCCTCCACCTGGCGCAGGGTTGCTTCGGGCAGAACCGCCCGGATTTTTTCGAGAGCCGACGAGGCTGCCCGTTGGGTTGGGCCGGGAGTGGTCAGCCCGACCAGCATCGAAATAGCCAGGTAAAGCGAGCGGGCTTCATCCGCGGAAAAGGAAATGGGCGGCAGATAGTAGCCTTCCATCAGCCGGTAGCCCTCACCGGGCATAGCCACAATCGGCACCCCAACTTCGCACAGCGCCTGAATATCCCGGTAAACCGTGCGCTCGCTGATCTCAAATTCTCCGGCAAAATCCTGCGCCCGCATCAGCCCCCGGCTTTGAAACAGGAGCAGATAGGCCATTAAGCGGTCAACGCGGTTCATTTTTAAGCTTCACGATACTCAGGATTATACCAAACAATAAATGCTGCTTTCCCATCACATGAGGGATCGTCTACGTAGTTCTGGATGATGCCGTGGACGGTGAAGCCGCGTTTGAGCTGGATGCTCAGGGTGGGGTCAAACAGTTCCCCAGCGATAACTTTAGCCACGTAATCTTCAACCGACAACTTATCTTTGTGCTGGCCGTACCCTTTCAGCATTCCTCCGGCCACGTGTCCCTTTAAATTTAAGCGGCGAATCAAGTCATGTCTGGCCCGGTAAAGCATGGTTGCCAGGCCCCGCCGCCGGTACTCCGGCAGCACGCCGATGTCGGCCCCATACAACCAATCACCCTGCGGGTCGTGATTGCCCAACCAGTTGTGATCCACCGCATCAATGTAACGATGTTCAAAGTGGTCAAAATCTACACGGGTGCGGAAATCGGTGGAGCAGGCTACGGCCCGCCCGGCCTCGTTGAGTATGGCCAATTGACCCTCCGGGAAGCGTTTGATCTGGGCGGCATAGTGTGCGGCGGTCATAATTTCTGCTTCGGACAGGTTGGGAAAGCTGGCTCGCTGGATGGTTTCCAACTGGTCTACCATATCCAGTGTGCTATTGACTACGGTGAATGTTTCGGTCACGGTTGAACCCTTTTTGATTGATAAGGTAAGCGAACATAAGAGATTGTCCAAAAATAAGTTCCCCCAAGTTCCTACGAGTTCCCAGGGAACTAAAGGAACTCGTAGGAACTCAAAACGGGAAGTAAATTTTAGACGTTTACTAAGTTGAACATTGTGACGCCAGCCTTATCTTAAGGGCTGGCTGTGAAAAGCGGTTCCTCGCGCAGTTTCTCGCAGTTGGCAATCCGGCCCAACACTACCAGGATGTCATTTTCTTTGATCACTTCCTCGGCGCGGGGCGAGATAATCACATCCCCTTCCCGCCGAATAGCCACCACCGCCAGCCCGTATTGCTGGCGTATCTGTGACTCTCTGAGCGATTTGCCGACGAGGCGTCGGGGTGTAATAATTTCTACCACCCCCTTATCTTCACTCAACTCCATAAAATCCACAAAATCAATGGCTGATAGACGACGCGCCAGCCGCACCCCGGCTTCGTGTTCCGGCAAAACCACCTCACTCGCCCCTACTTTCGATAGAATATCCTGCTGGGTAACCGTTCGTGCTTTGGTGATCACGCGACGTACGCCCAGTTTCTGTAGGTTAACCGTCGCCAAGAGATTGGCCTCAAAATCAGTGCCAATACAAACCACCCCGGTATCAAATGCCTCAACGCCAATTTCGCGCAGGGCGTCAATATTGGTGGCGTCTAATTGATATACATGGGGCAACACCTGCGAGACATGTTGAACTCTTTTCATATCCAGGTCAAGGGCCAGGACTTGGTGGTTGTAAGCATTTAAGGTCATGGCCAGGCTTGTGCCAAAACGGCCCAGACCAATGACAATAAATTCTTTGTTGTCACTATTGCCATTGATTCGTCGCGCCAGTTCCCGGCCTGTTTTGAAGGGGGTCAATGCCTTTAAATTACGCCAAATCCATTGCGACCACGATGACTTATTTTGACTCGCCATTCATCAAACTCCTGGTTTCATTAACACAATTCTAGCCAATAATGATTTTTTCTTCAGGATAACGGATCAGGCTTTTACGGTCTCGTTGCGCCAGGGCCACTACCAGCGTTAACGGTCCCAATCGTCCCCAGAACATAGTAAAGGCTAGAATAATTCTACCCAACGGGTCAAAACTTTCGGTAATGCCCAGCGTATAACCCGTGTTTGAAAAGGCGCTGACCACTTCAAAAGCAATCGGAAACAACTCCCCTTCTCCCAACAAGATCAGCAAGAGCGTCACACTAATAACCAGTGCGGTGGATACGGTAATAATGGCCACAGCCTTAAAAATTGTTTCTGTGGGTAAAGTTCGCTCCAAAAAGCGGACATCCTGATAGCCACGCACATTTGAAGCAAGCGTGATCAGCACCACCGCCACAGTTGTCAACCCCACCCCGCCCCCCATTGAGGCCGGAGCGCCGCCAATAAACATCCACACTAAAATAACAAGTTGGCTGGCCTGACCCAAATCGGCCATAGGGACCAGAGTAACACCGGCGGTGCGGCTGGAAACTATGGAAAAAGCCGCCAGCAACCACCGCTCGCCCCAAGAAGTATTGGCGAGGGCATGTCCGGCCACAAAGGTTTCATCGAGTAGCAGCAGCATGGTGCCAATAACCAATAAAAAGAAGGTCATGGGGAGAATAAGGCGCGTATGGAGCGACAGGTGTCGCGCACGGGGCCAGACAATGAGATCGTACACTGCTGTAATGCCCAAACCGCCAATAGTTATAAGCACCCCCAGATTAATTACACTGATCGGATTCATCCGTGTGGCTTGTAAAATTGCGTCCTCAACCCCATCGAATAGATCAAACCCGGCGTTACAAAAGGCCGACACCGCATGAAAAATGGAGAAATAGGCCGCTTGCGGCCAGGCCATAATTTGAACCCACTGCATAAACAAAATAAGGGCGCCGATAAATTCGATGGTCAGGGTAATAAACAGAACGGTTAAGGTTAAGCGGACAATGCCTTCACTTGCGCCAACACCTAACGTCTGGCTTAGCAAACTACGTTCATAAATGCTCACCCGCCGGCCAATCAATCGAAAAAGCACCACCGACAGGGTAATAAAGCCGACGCCCCCCACCTGAATCAAAATCAAAATGACAATTTCACCAAACAGCGAGAAAGTGTTTTTGGTATTGACTACCGTTAATCCTGTTACTGTGGTAGCTGAGGTAGCGGTAAAGAGGGCCTCAATCCAGGACAACCCTCCGCGATTTTCCGTAGCAATGGGTAAAGTCAGCAGAATCGTCCCAATCAGGATGATGATGGCAAAGCCTGACACCACAATTTGTGGGCCACGTGTGGATGACTTGTTTAAGCGTTCCAGATGATGCTGGCGAACTTGTTTATAAGTGAGCATGTTATGTCTCTTTGATCAAGCCTACCCGATAAGCGCGCAAAAGCCGCTGCAAATCCTCAATCTGCTGCTGCATCTCCCGGCCCAGGTCGGTATCTTTAACCCGGATACGTGTATTATTGGTTTCCACAATCTCGATTTTGGAGAGGATGTCTTGTTCTTCCTCGATAGCTTTTGGGGTGGATTCAAAGGGGTCGTGCGCGGCCAGGAGCAAACCATAAGAATTGGAGATCAAGGTATAGCCGGCAATGCCGGTTTTGGCCTGGTAGGCTTTGGCAAAACCGCCGTCAATCACAAACAGCCGCCCACCGGCTTTGATGGGCCGCTCGCCCTTTTTGACCTTAACCGGCACGTGTCCGTTGACGATATGAGCCGTGTCGGGATCCAGGCCAAACTCTTGCAGGATGCGCCGGGCTGTCTCTTCCTGATCGCGAAAGGCGTAGTAGGGATTCATCTTCTCGTCGTGGGTGGACTTGTCGGCGATAAAGTAGCGCTCAAAGGTAGACATTTTGTGTTTGCCAAAGAGCGGCGATTGCGCTCCGCTCCACAAATACCACATGGCATCCTGGCCATACTGCCGCTGCTCTGGGTCGTCGGCAAAGTAACCCTGCCGGGCCAACCGGTCGGCCCGATCCATAAAAGCTTTGGCGGCAAACTCCTGCCCCTCGACTTTGAATGCCTTAAAAGAACCATCCTCATTCATAGCAATACAGCCGTGGTAGAGCAGATTGTCGTTGTAAACCAGGTACATACTGCCGCGCGCATACAGAAAGCGAATATGTTTTTGCAGCCGTTCGCTGTGAATAAAAGACTGTTTGAGCCGTTCCACCACGTTCTGCTCTTGTTCGGTCAGGTCATAAGGGCAAGTTGGGTTGATGGTGGGGAAGAGGGTATCTTGCAGGGGATAGGTCTGTCCTTCCAGATAAACTGTACCCTTCGTATAATCAATTTTGTCTAACAAAAGACGATCTTCCATCAAATAGTGAGGCCGGCGCATAATAATTTCCGCCTCAAGTTTAAGCTGGATAATAGTAATCGCCTTGTGCATCTGCGACATGAGTTGCAATTCGTTTTCAGTATAATCCTCGGTGCGGAAGGGTTTGGGCCGAAAATGTTGGCAGGGGTCATCACCGTAAACCTCAACCGCCAGGGAAGCCAGCGGCAGCAAATTAATGGCATAGCCGTTTTCCAGCGTCTCAACCGTGCCATAACGCAGGGCATTGCGGATAACATTAGCAATGCAGGCTCCGCTACCCGCCGCTGCTCCCATCCAGACAATATCGTGATTACCCCACTGAAAGTCAACCGCATGGTACTCCATCAATGCGTCCATGATGAAGTGTGGTCCCGGCCCCCGGTCAAACACATCGCCGATGACGTGCAGCCGGTCAATCACCAAACGCTGGATGAGTTTGCACAGCGCGATGATAAAATCTCTGGCCCGACCAGTGGCGATGATAGTCTGGATAATGCTCTGGTAATACTCTTGCTTGTTGTAACCGCTCTCCTGCTCGTGCAGCAGCTCTTCGATAATGTAGGCAAAAGCCGGTGGCAGGGCTTTGCGCACTTTGGAACGGGTATACTTGGAAGAGACCACCCGGCACATTTTGATCAGCCGGAACAGAGTCAACCGGTACCACTCATCTTCATCTTCGACCGTTTTGAGGATAAGGGGAATTTTTTGCTCCGGGTAATAAATGAGAGTAATCAGGCTGCGCTTCTCTCTGGCCGGCAGGGTATCGGCGAAAATCTCTTCGATTTTGCGTTTGATCGAGCCGGAGCCATTGCGCAGCACATGCAGAAAAGCCTCGTACTCGCCGTGAATGTCCGAGACAAAATGTTCCGTCCCTTTAGGCAAGTTGAGAATAGCGTTGAGATTGATGATCTCAGTGGCCGCCGCCTGGATGGTGGGATACTGCTTGGCCAGCAGCTTGAGATAAGCCAATTCTTGCTGGGTGATCTCCATTGATCCGTCCTTTTTAAGAGATTGGAGATTTAATCTCTGATCTCCAATCTCCAACCTCTAATCTCCGGCAATTCTATCACGGGGGGAAAGAGCGGTCAATTGTTAGGGCAGGGGAGTACACCTTCGTATAGTATACACCCAACCATATTTTTCATCTCAAGAGCAAAAGCCAAAAAATCTCTAATAAGGTATACCAAGCGCACGCTAAAATTTCCGTAGGACGGTATAGGGATGCCGTCCTACGGAAATTTTGTTTAGCCAACAGCCTAACTCTTAAACAAGTTGAATGGTCAATTGAAAGGAAATCTTGAACCCAAAGGGGTTCTTGTTTAAGTTTGATCTCTGTGATATAATGGTTCTGATAAGACGCCTAATATGAACCATCATAGGAGAAAGAGATGAGTAATAATTCTGGAAACAATTCGGATGCTCTGCCTCAACCAACTCTGGATAGTGAGCGCGAGATTTTTCTTAAAACGGCAGGGGGCGGTCAATCATCCCACACCGCCCGTACTTATTATCAAGGGTTGGCCCAACTCAAAAATTATCTCCAACAAACTCAAAGCTGGACCGATGACTGCCCAATCGCCGATTTGACTCCTGAGATGCTTCAAGAATTGCCAGCTTGGCTGCTTAAGCAAACATACCAACGCAATGTCTATACCGTTCCCACCCCTCTCGCCGAAAGTACTCGGGCGCTCTATTTATTGGCTGTGACCCGCTTTGTCCGCTTTTTGGTGCTGCGGAAACGCTTGCCTGCCTTTGATTACGCTGAATATAACCGGATCAAGGAAGAGTTAGCCCAGGCCACACGTGTCAAAAATAAGCCGGTGACCCAAAAAATCCCCAGCCAGGAGATTATCGAAGCATTGGTTAATGCGGCTCGCCTGCCGCCGGCTATTGAGGCCGACGCTCCACCAGCTTACCGCCGCCGCTTGACCTTAGTTTGGCGGCGGAATTTAGCCATTATTTTGGCTCTCAAATCGTCGGGAATGAGGGTGGGTGAACTGGTTAGTTTGAAGCGGGGCGATTTAGATGATAGCCGCCGGGGGGCTTGGGTAACAGGCAAGGGACGTAAAACTCGTTTTGTAGCTTTTGATGACGAAGCCTGGACGGCGATTCAATCCTACCTGACCGACCGCCAAGATGAGTCGTTGCTGGTGCAGGTGGCGGTCCATCCCCTTTTCTGCCGGCACGATCGTTCGGTTCGGCCCGAAGCCCGTTTCCCGCTGACTACACGTTCAGTTCAGTATTTATTTGATCAATTGGCTGAACAAGCCGACATTGCCCGGCGTTTTAGTCTCTCCCCTCATTCGCTCCGACACTATTTTGCTAATGGACTACTGGAGTTTACCGGCAATTTAGCTCTGGTTCAGGAAGCTTTAGGGCATCAAGATCCCAAAACAACGCGAGGCTATACGAAAATTAAAGTCGAGGAAATCGCCGCCAATGTGCGGGCTATGTCAAAGCGAACGGATTTGTAAATTACCTAATACCCTGGCAGCCGTTCTATCCTTCATCTGTTGACGTCCAAATTTTTCACCATTTCATCTGCCCGGTAGCCACATAGTTTTGCAGCCGCAAATCTACCTCAACCGGACCGGGCAGACGAGAAAACAGGTCTCGCAGCAACGGGCGCACCTCGAAAGGAGCCGGGGAATGCCCACAGGGAATATCGAGTTCGATGGCCTGGCCGAAGCGGTCCACAATTACCAAGGCCCAATGACCCCGCCCGCGCCACCCCTGCGCCCAGCGACTCTCCAGGCGGGTGATTTCTGCCAGAGGCAGAATGGTTGCGCGCGGGCCGTGAGTGTAGGCAAGCGCGTCGGGTCTGAGTTGTACCTCGTCGCGGCGGCCGCTCAAGGCCAGTGACAGACCGTCTGAGATAAAGGCAACCGCTCCCATCAAAGCGCCAGCCGAAATCGTCAGGCCCAGCAACCAGTTTGCCGTTGCTTTAAACAAAAGCAAGCCCAACAGAAAAACGAGACAACCCAGGCCGCCGCCGCTGAGGGCGACCCATGCGCCCCAGATTTGGCGAGTCTGTAAACGGTCGGGGGCAGGTTTATAGACCAGGGTTTTCACAGGTTTCATAGCACTCCTCAGATTGACCTCAAGATTTTAAGCTCCAAATCGGCTCTAATACAACACATACGGGGCAAACAAAGTCAGCGATAGTAGTAAACCGTAGAGGCCCAGACCAAAGACGAGAAAGATTCCCATCCCACTGACTAGCCGCCAAACTTTACTCTGGCCGGTGAGCAAAAGTAATACCGGAACATAGAAGCCCCCATTGACCACAATCAGCAGAATGGTTGTCAAAGGGTCGTTTGCGATAAAGAAAAAAATAGGCCAAATCAACACGCCAATGGCGGCGCGAGCCAGCGCTGCCCAGCGCGCGTGCTTATTCTTAAAAAGGAGACCTATGCTCACCCAGAGATTAATCAGAATAGCGCTTATAGCGGGCATGGTCTGACCGTACAAAGGGTCGGCTCCAGTAAATAAGATACTCACGAATAAAACCAACCCGGCTAACCGGTAGCCCCAACCGTTCGGGCCGGTTGAAACTTCGGTGGATGGTAAAGCCGGGTAGCTCACGTGAGCGGCCGGGGTAGAAATCGCTGCTTGCATAAAACACCTCCCTGAGTTGTTGTGAGTGATTAACTTATACCGACAGTTTAGCCTACCACCGTTCAGTTTTCGTTACGAATAACGTTACAACAAAAAACACGTAACGAGTTTAGACAAATAAAAAGCGGCGGAAAGTCTTGATGACTCCCGCCGCTTTTACCACCAAACTGTTTACATTCATAAAGCTGCCCTTTTCAAACGAGGTAGATGCTTGGGCTGGCTTGTTTTTGTCCGCAGCAGGCGAGTCAACCAGCCAAATAATTGAGAGGGATGGGGTTGTTTAATCCCATCGGTTTGAAGCAGACGTTCTTGCCTGGCTTCCCGCAGCAGGTCTTGATACTGTTCTTGACGCATAATGAAATCAGAATTGCCTAACATTGTAACCTTCTTTCCATTGAACCACGCCCCGGCGTGATTACTCACTAAATCCAATTGTTACTGCTATTTTACGGCAACAGCGTCCAAAAATCGTTACGAAATTAAAACTTAGAGCCGGGATTAGGAGATTTGGGGATTTTATGTCGTGTTCGCTAACAGGTTGCACCTTATGCCGAAAGCCGCCGGGGGATAAATCACCCCGGCTACGTAACAGCGCCCGATAAATCGGGCTTGGATAAGCCGGATTCATCCGGCGTAGTTCTCTAGCCCGGCTGATTTATCACCGGGCGGGCTGCTATTATGGTCGAGCCGTTTGTACAACACCTTAGCGAACACGACAGATTTGGGGATTTTATGATAAAAAATTTATCTCCTAATCCCCTGAAAAGCTGGAACCAAATCGGATTTTTCGCCACGAATGACACGAATTTCACTAAATTTATTCGTGTTAATTCGTGCAATTCGTGGCAAAGTTCTTGTTCGATGTACAATGATTCAACTGCTAAGGCACTAATCCTGGCGAAATCTTTTCTGGATAGCACTGGATGAACGCTCACTTTTACAAATATCAGGCGCTCGGCAATGATATGGTAGTGATTGACCCGGCCCGCTTTGCTTTTCCTCTGACCCCGGCGACTATCCGCCATATCTGCGACCGCCATTTTGGCCTGGGCGCAGATGGGGTTTGTTACGGTCCCCTCCCCGGCGGGCCCCACCCGCGCCAGATGCGCTTTTTCAATCCGGATGGCAGCGAGTCGGGCAAAAGCGGCAACGGCCTGCGAATTTTTGCCCGTTATTTGTGGGATCAGGGCTATGCGCAGAACTGGGTTTTTGAGATTGGGATTGGCGGGGAAGTAGTCACCGTCGAGGTGAAGGATGCGGCAGCCCAGACGCTGACCATTGCTATGGGCCGGCTCTCCTTCCACAGCCATGATATTCCGGTCAGCGGCCCGGCGCGAGAGGTGGTCAATGAGGCGGTCAGGCTGGCCGGACGCGATTATCAAATTACTGCCGTCACCATTGGCAACCCGCATTGTGTGATTTTTACCGAGGAGGTTTCCGAGGCGGCGGCCCGCGCCGCCGGCCCCGCCATCGAGGGGGATGCCCTTTTCCCGGAGCGCACCAATGTCCAGTTTGCGCGGGTGGTGGACCGCCACACCCTGCAAATCGAAATCTGGGAGCGCGGCGCGGGCTATACCCTGGCCTCCGGCACTTCCTCCTGCGCGGCGGCCGGAGCGGCAGTCAAAACCGGCCAGTGTGACAGCCCGGTTGAGGTGCAGATGGCCGGCGGCGCAGCCCAAGTTGAAATTGACCAACAATGGCGGGTCAGGCTCACCGGCGAGGTCGAAGCTATCGCCTCCGGCATTTTTGCCCCCAATTTGGTAGCTAAATTTTTGAGTTGAGTGTATACTATGGCCCAAGCTGAATAAGACAACAGCATTTGCCTGGCACGTCCGCATTGGGGCGAGGCAGGTCGGCAAGGTCAAATTAGCACGCCTGATTTCCTTCCGGTCCGCCTCGCCTTTTTTATGCCATTTCTAAAAGGGGGGTTTTATGACAACCAATAAAATCAAAAAAATAGGTATTTTGACCAGCGGCGGCGATGCCCCTGGGTTGAATGCGGTTATTCGAGCGGTGGTCATCACCGCCACCCGGCAATATGGTTGGGAAGTCGTGGGCATTAATGATGGTTTTGAGGGATTATTAGATGAAACCAAGCTCACTCCCCTCAGCCTGGAGCAAGTTATCAGTATCTTGCAGTTGGGGGGGACCATTCTGGGCACTACCAACCGAGGACATTTTGTCTTTTCAGAGGAACGCCCGGAGGAGTTGGCCGATCCAACCATCGCCGATCAGGCCGTTCAATTCTGTAAAAATCAAGGGATTGACGCCCTGGTGGCCATTGGGGGGGACGGTACCCTGCGCATTAGTCACGAGTTGGAAAAACGCGGCCTGCCGATTGTCAGCGTGCCCAAGACGATTGATAACGATTTATTGGGCACGGATTATACCTTTGGTTTTGACACCGCCCTGACCACGGCCACCAATGCCATTGACAATCTGCGTACCACTGCGGCCAGTCACAACCGGGTCATGGTTGTCGAGGTGATGGGCCGTGACACGGGCTGGATTGCTCTCTATGCCGGTATCGGCAGTGGGGCGCATGTCATCCTCATTCCCGAAATCCCTTTTACCGTGGAGTCTATCCTCAAACAAATCGAGTGGCGTGACAATACCCTGAAAGCCAAATTTACTCTGGTGGTTGTGGCCGAAGGCGCCCGGCCGGTAGGTGGTGAGGCCATCTATCGTGAAACTCAAGAAAATGGCGGCATGCTTCGACTGGGAGGCATTGCCCGTTGGTTGGTCACCGAGCTTGAGGGCACGTGCAACCACGACGTGCGCGAAGTGGTATTGGGACACCTCCAACGGGGCGGCTCGCCCACGGCCACCGACCGGGTCTTGTGTACCCGCTTTGGGGCTGAGGCGGTTCACCTGATTGCCCAGGGACGTACCGGCACAATGGTCTCCCTGCGCGGCACCTCCATCGAAGCTACAGAAGTGTGGAAAGTGGTGGCCCGGCAGAAACGTGTCCCCCACAACGGCGACCTGGTGCAAACCGCCCGTGGCTTGGGCATTTGTTTGGGAGATTAAACAATCGAAAACGGAGAAGGGTTGGCCGGCTGGATTAACCGGCCATTTTCCCAACCCTTTCCCGGCTTACTCTTTTCCTTAACCGGTATAACAGGCGTTTCTAGGTTTAGGTTTGGCCCAAGACGGGCGCCGGCCAGCGCCTCAATCTCGGCCTTATCTTCGATAATACGCTCGATTCTGCCATCGAGCATCTGCACCACCTTATCTACGTAGTGACACATACGTAAATCGTGCGTAACCATAATCCCGGCCCGATTGTGCTCATGAATCAATTCGGCAAAGGTCTCCACCACCTGAAAGGCCCGTTCGGTATCCAGGTTGGCGGTTGGTTCGTCGGCCAGGACCAGATTGGGATTGTGGATAAGGGCGCGGGCAATAGCCACCCGCTGCTGCTGCCCACCGGAAAGCTGGCTGGGTAAATTGTCCAGGCGGTCGCCCAACCCCAGCCGGGTCAACAGCTCTCTGGCCCGCTCTCGGCCCTGCTTTTGGAAACTGTTGTTCAGCCGCAGCATCAGCTCTACATTTTCGCGGGCGCTCAAAAATGGCAGCAGGTTGTTCTGCTGAAAAGTGAAGCCAATTTTCTCGCGGCGGAAACGCGTGCGCTCGCTCTCCTTCATCTCAGCCAGGTTGTGGCCGTCAATGATAATCGCGCCGCTGCTGGGGTTCAACAGGGCGGCCAGCATGGCCAGCATGGTCGTTTTGCCGGAGCCGCTTGGCCCAACCAGGGCAATAAACTCCCCGGATTGAACGGTTAACGAGACTTCATCTACCGCCTTGACCGTGGTATGATCGCTTTTATAGATTTTGCTGACCGCTTGTGTTTCCAGAACAACAGCCATATACCTCTCCAAAACTATAACAAGTTACTAAGTTTTTTTCAAGACTGCGCTTGAAAAAGAATGACGAATGGGCGAATGGCGAATCAGAATCATCATTGGCCATTCGCCATTCGCAAAAAGGATCGACAATTTTCGATGTAAAAGCATAAGTGTCTATGCTCCCAATCCCAACGCCCGCAGAGGTTCAACCCGCAGCAAGACTCTGATGGACACCAATCCCCCCAGTGGACCAATTAACAAAAGGGTAATAATCGCTGTGGCTACGGCGGTGGGGGTAAAGGCAATCGCGCTGATAGAACTGAGCGCCAGCGACAACCCCAGCGTGCCCAGCGACCCAATCGCAATTCCTAACACGGTGACAGTGATAAT
Organism: Anaerolineales bacterium; assembly: GCA_015075405.1. Taxonomy (GTDB): domain Bacteria; phylum Chloroflexota; class Anaerolineae; order 4572-78; family J111; genus DSQQ01. The sequence goes on along the minus strand of JABTUK010000004.1, from coordinate 356,248 downwards.
TTGCAGCATAGCCGCCGTCGCTACCGTTAGATTCGACGCCCCAATGGCCTTGAGCACCCCAATCTGAGCCACCTTTTGCAGGGTTTGAATCTGGAAAAAACCGCCAATTACCAGGATACCGATCAACAGGGTAAAGGTGCGCTGCGTGCTCAGGGTGCTTTGCTGCGGCCCGTAGCCGGGCGTATTCTCATAAGCGGTTTTGAGATCAGCGGTCTCCAGATTACTCACCTGCTGTTCGATCCGCTCGGCCATAATTTCCCGGCTGGCCGGGTCTTGCAGTTTGACGGCGATCACATTGAAGATAAATTCCCGGTCGGGGTCGCTTTCTGGTGTGGCTTTGGGTTTAATTTCTTCCCAGGCCAGAATGGGCACAAAAATCGAGGGTTGGATGGAGTAACGGCGGCTGTCGCTGATGCCGGTCACCGTTAAAGTGTAGAATTGTTCTTCGGTACCCTGAATAGTTTTGATGGTAAAGGTATCGCCCACTTTGAGGCCGGTTTTGGCCACCACATTTTGGTCAATCACCGCTTCTTTGGCCCGCCGGCTTTGTAAGGCCTGCCCTGCCAGCACCGGCGGCGCGCCCGGTTTGCCTGGTTCCACCCCAATCAGCGACGTATCGAGCGGTTCCTGTCCCGGCAAAATAAGCGAAGTGTTGCTGAAGCCAATCGGCCCAACCGCACTGACCCCCGGCACCCGCGCCACATTGTTCAACTCGGAACGCCCTACCCGGCTAGAAGGAATGGAGAAATCCACATCTTCCTGGTACAACAACAACTCAGCGTTGAGCTTTTCGATATACTCCCGGTTGCCCAGACCCAAGCCTTCGGCCAGGGCGGCAATAAATAACACCAGGGTGGTGATCAAGGCTATCACCAGACTGATGAGCAAAAAACGCCCCTTGTTGCGCCAGATTTCTTTAAAGCCCAGATAAAATGCCATACATTCGCTCTCTTATTTTGCAGCTCATAATAATCATAAGCTAGTATAGCATATTTTCTATAATTTGTCAATGTATTGTCTATTTTTGTGTGGGTTTTGCCCAGAATTTTGAGCCAAGAAGGACTGAGTGATTGTCCAAAAATAAGTTCCCCCAAGTTCCTACGAGTTCCCTTAGTTCCCTGGGAACTCGTAGGAACTCAAAACGGGAAGTAAATTTTAGATGTTTACTAAGGCCGCTCAAGGCCATGAGCTTCGAGCAGGCCCACATCATCCAGGAGGATTTCAGTCGGACCATCAGCCACCACCCGTCCCTCATCCATAATAATCATGCGGGGGAACAACTCGCGCACCATCAGCATATCGTGGGTGGAGACAAGCATGGTTAGAGGCAGTTCGCGCAGTAAATTAATCAACGACCGGCGGGCGCGGGGGTCCAGCCCGGCCGAAGGCTCATCCAGCACTAAGATTTCCGGGTCCATGGCCAAGACCGTCGCAATGGCAATACGCTTCTTCTCGCCCACACTAAGATGGTGCGACAATCGCTCGGCGTAGTGGCTCATGCGCACCTGCTCCAGCGCACGCGCAACCCGCGCCCGCACCTCGACTTCGGGCAGGCCCATGTGCAGCGGACCAAAAGCCACATCCTCAAAGACGGTCGGTGAAAACAACTGGTCATCGGGGTTTTGGAAAACTAGTCCCACCTTGGCCCGAATCAAGGCTAAATTGGCTTTGCTCAGGGCCAGTCCCGCCACCTGAATCGGGCTGTCATGGCCCAAAATACCGTTCAGATGCAGCATCAGCGTACTTTTGCCTGCCCCATTTGGCCCCACCAGGGCCACCTTTTCCCCCTGGGTTATTTTCAGCGACACTCCTTTTAAGGCCAGGTGTCCATCAGGGTAGTGAAAGGACAAATTTTCGACGGCCAGCGTCACCGCACTTCCGACTTGACTACCGTTAGCGGCTGCCGGCGAAGTCAGGTTAATAACGATTGGAGCGGATTTATGAATAACAGGCATCACCAGAGTCCTATCCTCAAATTCATGGGTAAGATTTTTCTGCCGGAATAAAATTGGAGTCCAAACCTGGGTTTGGAAAAGCCAAAGCAAGCTTTGGACTCCATTTCTAACTGAAGTTGAACACACCCAAATCAAAGGCGGCCAATGAGTTGTATAATGAGCAAAAGGATGACCACCACCCCACCGATTAACCAATCGTTGGGCCGCATAACGTGCGGATTCAAGGTGAGGAATTGACCGTCATAACCGCGGGCCAGCATGGCATTGTAAACCCGGTCGCTGCGCTCGTAGCTGCGCACAAAAAGCTGGCCGGCCATATTCCCGGCAACCCGCGCCCGCCAGGGAATTGAGCCGCCGCTGCGATAGCCGGGCAGGCGGGCGCTGCGAGATTCGCGGGCGCGGAGCAGGCGCATCACTTCGTCGGCCAATACAAAGAGGTAGCGATACATAAAGGAGATGACGGCAATTAGAATTTGGGGCACATGCAGATGGCGCAGGGCGTGCATCAAATCGGGAAACTGGGTGGCCGCGGTCAGCAAAATCGCCATCTGCACCGACAACCAACTGCGAATAACGATGCTGAGAAAGCGAATCAATCCGGCATCGGTAACTGTTAAATCCCAGGAACCAAGCGGGAGGGTCAGGAGGGGTTGGCCGGGCAAGGTGAACATGACCGTAATGGCCGGCAACACAAAGGGCAAGGCGACAAATGAACGTTTGAGGGTATAGTTAAATTCCAGGCCGGCCATGCCGGTCGCCAGCAGCACAACCCCCCAGGAAAACAAAAAAGCCAGCCAGGTCCCATCCGGCAACAGTACATTGGAAAGAATAAAGAGAACCGTCACCACCACCTTTACCCGAGGGTCAAGACGATGGATCAGGCTCTCTCTGGCTTCGTAACGATCAAACGTATTGGCGTGCATCAGCGCGAAGCTGGCTGCCCGCCGGCTTTAGCGGCCGGCTGCGCCGTCGAACCGGACAACCAGCGGCCCACCCCATAAGCAATAGCCGCCACTATCAACGCGCCGACCAATCCGGCCACAATGGTAGATACGGCCGTTTCGCCCAAAAAGGGAATAGTATAATCAGGCAGAATAGTATAAGGGGCATCCTGGCCTTGCGCCAGAAAGCCTATATCTTCGGCCACACGCTCCAGACCATCCGGGTCGGCTGAGGCCAGGGGCGAAAAGAAAACAACCGCCAAAGCAATGACCAAACCGGCAACGGCCCAGCCCGCGCCACCCCGCGCTCTGACCGCCTGTTCGCCCAAGAGGTCAGGGCGAGTCCGCATGATAAAGGTCAGCGCAGCAACCGTGATGAGCGCTTCACCCAGGCCAATCAAGGCATGGACGCCCAGCATCGCCGGCAAAACGATGCCAAAGGGGGAAGTGCCGCTAAAGCCCAATTGCAGCGAGGTCATCAGCGCGCCGGCCATTACGGAGAGCCAGGCCGCTATCCCCGCTACCGCCAGCCGCACGCTCTGGCCCTGCCCGGCCACAGAGCGATAGAGACCGTAGCCGATCAAAGCCGTGAGCAGCCCCATATTAAAGATGTTAGCCCCCATGACCAGCAGGCCGCCATCCTGAAACAGCAGGGCTTGCAGGGCAATCACGCTGGCCATAACCAACATGCCTGCCCACGGTCCCAAAACAATCGCGGCTAACGCCCCGCCCAACATATGGCCTGAAGTGCCTCCGGCCACCGGAAAGTTGAGCATCTGGGCCGCAAAGATAAACGCAGCCATAATGCCCATCAAAGGAATCTGGCGTTCGCCAAGCTGGCCGCGTGTTTGGCGCACCGAAGCCGCCAACAGCATTACGGTAATAGCCCAGAAAACAATCGAAATGAGAACACTCAAAAAACCATCGGGGATGTGCAGCGCCGGATCACGCGCAACCCCCTGCCACCAATCGGGGAAAACGGGCGACAATAACATGACCAAACCTCTCCTTTTATTATTTTCTGTTACGTAGGGATACTATTGCAACTATTTGCAAGGGTATTGTATGGCGATTTGAGAGGTTTGTCAAGTTAAAATTTTTTGGGCCGGTTAGGTTTATTTACAGCCAGGGATTGCTGGCCCGCTCCCGTCCAACGGTTGTTACCGGGCCGTGGCCGGAGCAAACAACGGTTTCATCGGGCAGAGTCATCAACTTATGGTTGATGCTGGCCATGAGGGTTTCGTAGTCGCCGCCGGGCAGGTCGGTGCGGCCAATGCCGCTGGCAAAAAGCACGTCGCCATCAAAGATAATTCCGGCGCTGGCTTCATAAAAGGAGACATGGCCGGGAGTGTGGCCGGGAGTAAAAAGCACCTGGAAGGTATAGGTTCCAAATGAGATGGTATCGCCTTCGGCCAGCAGCAAATCAGGCTCCGGGCTGGGTGGGGCATCGAGGCCAAAAAGGCCGGCTCCGCCATTTTGGCGCAACAGCGGCAGGTCCAGAGGGTGCAGAGCCAGGGGCGCGCCGGTCGCTTTGACCAGCGGGCCATTGGCCAGAATGTGATCGAAATGGGCGTGGGTATTCAAAACATACTTGATGGTTACCCCCAACGCCTTGACCTCAGCCAAAATACGCTCGGCTTCTTCGCCAGGGTCAATCACCACACCCTCTTTGGTTTCTTCGCAGCCGGCAATGTAACAATTGGTTTGAATGGGGCCAACGGGGAGTTGCCGGAAAATGCCGGCTCGATGGGGGCTTTGGATACGATGACTGCTTCCTGAGAGCATAACTTCACCTTTAAGTTATTTGGGTGTGACTAAAATGAGTTGTAAACCTGATTTATCATAAAACGCAAAGCGTAAAACGTAATGATTTCTGCCAAAAAAACCTTACGCTTCACGTTTTACGGTTTACAAAGTTGTCTCTAAAACTCACTTTGGTCACACCCAAGTTATTTTCAGCGACGCTAACTAGCGCACCCAGATTGAGGCGAAATCCGTGGCCGGGTTCTTGGTCAAATTCTGCGGGTTGCTGCCGTCGGCGTTCATCACGTAAACATCCATGTTTCCATCTGAATCAGAGTGAAACAAAAGTTGCTTGCCGTCGGGCGACCAGGCCAGATCGCCCTGGACCGACTCCTGGCTGGGGCTGTTGGTCAAATTCTGCGGGTTGCTGCCGTCGGCGTTCATCACGTAAATTTCGGCATTGCCATCACGGGCGGAGACAAAAGCAATCTTCTTGCCATCGGGCGACCAGACCGGAAATCCATCAAAACCCGGCTGGTTGGTCAAACGGGTAAGACTCTGGCCGGTCGAGTCCATTAGATATATTTCCACATCCCCATCCCGATCCGACATAAAGGCAATCAAGCCGCCATTGGGCGACCAATCGGGCCGGCCATTGGCCGATTCCGGGCCGGTTAACGCCCTGGCCTCACCCCCTTGCGCACTGACGGCATAGATATTCACCGTGCCATCCCGGTCCGAGGTGAATAGGACCGTCTGGCCATCGGGCGACCAGGTGCTAAAATTATCCTGGGCCGGATTGTTGGTCAAGTTAACCAACTTTTCCCCGCTTGAGTCTATTAAATAAACTTCAGCATTTTCCTCGCCGCCGCTGCCAAAAGCAATCCACTCCCCGGTCGGCGACCAGACCGGCGGCACACCATCTACCGATAGTTCTTTTGACAGGGCCGCCTGGTTACCGCCGTCCGCATCCATGCGGTAGACCGACAGGCGATTTTCACCATCGCGGGCGGTGATGAAAGAAAAGCTTTTGTTCCGGGCCGACCAGATGGGCACGCCGTCATTACTCTCATTGTTGGTCAAATTGACCAAGCCACTGCCGTCCCGCTCCATCAAATAAACCTCAAAATTGCCGTCGCGGTTCGACATAAAGGCAATTTGAGTTCGGGCCGGCGTAACCGGCCTGAATTGGCAGCCCATCAGCAATAACAGCACCGGCCACATCAGGGCGAACTTTTTCCAGTCTTGTGCAGATATTTTCATCTCTCTCCTCAAAATAAAGATGCGAGGAGGCGTGAGGCGAGGACGCGAAATTCTTCTTCGCGTCCTCGCCTCCTCGCCTCACTCTCTCACAACGTCCCCCCGATACTCCAGGGGTTGAACTCCGCCTCGCCTACGCCTTGAGCTTCGCTTTTGGAAGGCTGACCGGAGGCGACGGCAATCATCAGTTCAAACAACTCCACTGCTACTTCGTCCAGGCTTGCGCCGGATAGGACGCGCCCAGCGTTGACATCCATATCGTCAAGCATGCGCTCATAAGTGGCCGAGTTGGTGGCAATTTTGAGGCTGGGCGCAGGCTTAAAGCCAAAGACCGAGCCGCGCCCGGTGGTAAACAGCACCATATTGCAGCCCCCGGCCACCTGGCCCGTCACCGAAACCGGGTCGTAACCGGGCGTGTCCATAAAGGTCAAGCCGCGCGCCGTCACCGGCTCGGCATAATCGTAGACATCCATCAACGGCGTGCTGCCACCTTTGGCTACCGCCCCCAACGACTTCTCATAAATGGTGGTCAATCCGCCGGCCTTGTTGCCGTGACTGGGGTTGTTATCAATCTCGACCCCCATGCGCCGGGCATACTCTTCCCACCAGCGCACTTTGGCCACCAGTTTTTGGCCCACTTCCGGGCTGCTGGCCCGCCGGGTCAGCAGATGTTCGGCCCCGTAAATCTCCGGAGTTTCGGCCAGCACCGCCGCGCCGCCTTGCCGGACCAGTTCATCCACCACCAGCCCCAAGACCGGATTGGCCGTCACCCCCGACCAACCATCGCTGCCGCCGCATTGCAGGGCCAGCATCAATTCGGAGATGGGCTGGGACGTCCGCCCAACCGCGTTGACCTGCGGCAGCAGCGCTTCGACGGCCTCAATACCGGCCCGAACCGTTTTGCGGATACCGCCCAAATCTTGAATCACCAAACTGGGCCGCCACTGCGCCGGCCCTGTCTGTCCATTTTGTGTACTCAGGCCGTAATTCTCCACCAAATCGGCAATTTGATTGGTTTCGCAGCCCAGGCCGACCAGGATAGACGCGCCAATATTGGGATGGCGGGTCATCCCGGCCAGCGTCCGTTGGAGCAACACATAATCCGGCCCGCCGACCCGGTTGGCGCAGCCGGAGCCGTGCGTCAGAGCAATCACGCCATCCACATTAGGGTAGGCCGCTAACCGCTCCGGGGTAAAATAATGGGCAATTTCGCGGCAGGTATGGGCCGAACAGTTGACCGAGGCGATAACAGCAATCATGTTGCGCGTCCCAACCCGCCCATCAGCCCGCCGGAAGCCCAGAAACGTGCGCCGCTCATTTTCCGGCACAAAAGTCACCGGCTGCGCGTCCACGCCAAAAGCGTAATCGCGGGCAAACTCCTGCGCACCCAAATTGTGGGTGTGGACATGCTCGCCGGCCGCAATCGGCCGGGTAGCAAAACCAATCGCCTGCCCGTAGCGGCGCACCACTTCCCCCATCCCAATCTCCGCCAGCGCGATTTTGTGGCCGCTGGCAATAAAGCGTTGGACTCGTACCTGGTCCGACTGGGCGGTTGGGCCAACCTCCAGCACTGTGCCAGGCTGCAAATTTACTTTGGCAATCGCTACATTATCATTGGGGTGCAGCCGGATTGCCACTTCTGCCAGGGGGATGACTCCCGCCGGGGCTGCTTCAACAAAATTTATGTTTCCGGTTGACATAGGTAGATAGCCCTTGATTAAGTCGAAAAATCTTGCGTCTTTCGTTTATGTTACGCAAGACGCAAGACGTTTCACGCCTCACGCCTCACGCTTCTCTTGCAACGCCTGCCACACTCGCTCACTGCGGAGGGGCAGGTCCGTAAGGCGCACCCCGACGGCATCACGGATGGCATTGGCGATGGCCGCCGGCCCGGCGGTAATCGGCGGCTCGCCGACGCCGCGCGCCCCGAAAGGCCCCAGCGGAGAAGGATTGTTGACCAAAACCGCCTCGATGCCGGGCACGCTGTCAAACTTGGGCACGGCGTAATCCATCAAGCTGCCGGTCAGCAGTTGGCCTTCGTCATCGTACAGCATGGCCTCTTGCAGCGCCCAGCCGAGGCTTTGCACCGCCCCGCCGTGAATCTGCCCTTCGACCATCAGCGGGTTGAGGGCAAAGCCGACATCCTGAACCACCACATATTGAATGGGCGTCACCTGACCCGTCTCCGGGTCTACCCTGACTTTAGCCAGGTGAACCGTAAAAGCCGGCGCGTTCTGCTCCACCGCCGCGTGCCCTTCGCCGACAATTGGCCCCGGCCCGCCGCCTTTGGTCTGAGCAACTTCGACCAATTCGCCCAGCGAAACCGTGTGGCCCGGCACACCCTTGACCTGCACCAGCCCGTTTCTGATTTCCAGGTCTTCAGCCCTGGCCTCGAAGTGGTCGGAGGCCAGTTCCAGCAATTTACGTTTGGCCTCCGCAGCGGCGTTGGCCACCGCGCCGGACATGCTGTATGTGGTCTGGCTGCCGCCGCTGTGCGCCCCATACGGTCCGGTCACCGTATCGCCCTGAATTAGCTCAATCTGGTCGGGCGAAACGCCCAGAACTTCGGCGGCCACCAGCACCAGGCTGCTGTTCACCCCGGAGATATCTACCGACCCCAGGTGCAGGCGAACTGTGCCGTCGCTGTCAACCCGGCAAATAGCCGAAGAAGGCGTCATAAAGCAAGGCCAACCGCCAACGGCCAGGCCAATGCCCTCATTAGGGCCGGTAACCCGGTTTTGCCAGGCCGGATGCTCTTTCAGCGTTTCCAGCACCACTTTCAGGCCCATATCCGGCCAGATTTCGCCGGTTCCGGTGGGGTCGCCGGTTTCGGCAGCGTTTTTCAGCCGCAACTCCAGTGGGTCAAGCTGCAAAGCGCGGGCCAATTCATCCATGTGCGATTCCAGGGCAAAGGTGGCCTGGGGCGCGGTGGGCGCACGATAGGCCCCCGCCTGGGGTTTGTTGGTCAGCACTTCATAAAAATCAATTTGAACGTGGGAACATTTGTAATAGCCGCCCAGCAGCGTGGCGGCAATCCCGCCCAGAGCAAAGGCAAAAACGCCGTTATCCAACAACACCCGCGCCTGAATCGCGGTGAGTGCGCCATCCTTTTTGGCCCCGATTTTTAACTCGATGCGGCAGGCTGGAGAGGGTGTGGTGGTCAGAAAATCTTCGGAGCGGGTCAGGGCCAGGCGAACGGGCCGCTGCAAGGTCAAGGCAACAGCTCCCACCAGTGGCTCGATGATGCCATATTTGGCCCCAAAGCCGCCGCCCAGCGTTTGCGGCACAATCCGCACCTTGCTCTTGGGCAGACCTAAAATCCGGGCCACTTCATCGCGGACCATAAATTGACCCTGGGTGCCGGTATAAATGGTCACACTGCCCCGGTATGGGTCCGGCTCGGCTACGGCGGCATGCGGCTCCATGTAGGTTTGATGCACGATGGGGCTGGTATAGGTCCGCTCGATGATAACATCCGCCTCGCGGAAGCCCTGGACCACATCGCCCCGTTTGAAATGGTCTTCGGCGTGAACATTGGAAGGGGTGCGGGCCAGCGTTTCCGCCTCGGTTTCAACGGCAGCGTGAGCAGCGGTCAGGTCGGACTCAGCGCGGGGCAGTCCCTCCGGCCAGATGAGGGGCGCGTCGGGGGCCATCGCTTGCAGCATATCGGCCACCACCGGCAGCGGTTCGTATTCAATCGCAACCGCGTCGGCGCCATCCTGGGCAGCCGCCGGGGTTTCGCCGACCACCACCGCCACCGGCTGGCCGCGAAACAAGACCCGTTCTTTAGCCAGTACAGCACTGTTACGCGAAGCCATCACCCGGTCCCTGGTTGGCAAGTCGTCAGCAGTTAAAACGGCGACTACGCCGGGCATACACGCGGCGGCGGATTTGTCAATTGAGACAATTTTGGCGTGAGCGTAAGGGCTGAGGAGAGGCCGGGCATGCAACATTCCCGGCAGGACAACATCACCCGCATAACGCGCTCGGCCGGTTACTTTGTCGAGACCCTCGACCAGCCGGCGACCTTTACCCAGATATTGGTACTCTTTTGGAGTCATTGACACCTTTCTATAAACGAACCAATGTCGTTAAGTTAAGCATCCTGAGTAGCGCGGAACGAAGTGGAGCGCGTATCGAAGGGTGCGAGTTGGCGACGACTCTCTCGTGGCGCAGCACCCTTCGATACGGTTCGCTGCGCTCACCTACTCAGGATGCTGCGTCCTGAGTTTGTCGAAGGGCTGCTTAACTTAATGACATTGAAAAAAGAATGGGCTGTAGCCTGACAGTATAACTGTTTTTACGGTTTAGCCCAAATACATATTTGTGTAAATTAATCCAAGACACTTGTGAGGGGACATTTAATCACGAATGACTCGAATAGACAAATAGGACGAATTTTCCGTCAAACTATTCGGAACATTCGTCCATTTGCGCTATTCGTGATTAAAGAGGCGGTTTGGTTCACCAACCCGATGCCATTACGAATCGAGTTGGCCTAAATCGAGCCGGTTTTTGGCTAAAAGGGGATTAAAAATTTCGAGGGTCGCCCGAATTGCCTCAGGCAAAGGGGTATGGGGAATGTCGCCCAGGATTAGACGCAGGCCAGCGTCATCCAAATCGGCGGGGAAGGGTAACGAATTACCGGCGGTAGAGGTGACATGATGGCCGGGCGCTTCGGTTTGCAGGACGCTAAGAAACTCGGATACGGTTGTTACCTCGTTGCGCACATTGCAGACGGCCGCCCCGGCATGTTCGGCCCGCGCCGCGCCGATAAACATACGGGCGACGTCGTCGGCATACTGGAGGGCCACCGGGCCGCCAAATTTGATTTCGTAAGGCCGCTCTGCCGCTGCCGCCAGAATCGCTTTGGCGATGCCGGAGGTCAGCCCCTGATCCCGGCCTACCCCGTAGACAACATAAGGCCGCAGCCCCACGCTGCCAACCTGCCAATCCTGCCAGTAGATGCGAGCGGTCTCCTCGTTGGCCTGTTTGTAGACGCCATACAAGCTGTTGGGATACAACGGAACATTATCGGCAACGGGCCGCTCCGGGTAGAGGTGGTCCGGCCCTAAAACGGCAACGGAACTGGCATAGCTGAGGCCGCGCACCTGGCCCTGGGCGTGACGAACCGCCTCAAAGATGTTGACCGTCCCCACCACATTGACTCGCGCCCCCAGGGCTGGATTGGCCCGGCAGAAGGGAACCTGCAAGCCGGCCAGGTGAATGATATGAGTCACCTGTTCTTGTTCGATCAACGTTTGCAGCGCCTTCAAATCGGTAATATCAAGTTGAACAAAGGAAATGCGGGCCAGTTGTTCCGGGGTCATAATCAGCCTGGGACGAACCGGGTCGGTGGTCAGGTCGGTGGCAATCACCCGCACCCCTTCAGCGACCAGATTACGCAAAACCCAGGCCCCAATGCAGCCCATCGAGCCGGTGATGAGGAACGTTTCGGCGCTCATCATTAGCGTTCTTCCTGGCAAGGATTGGTCAATTGGCCCAGTCCCTCGATTTCAATGGTGACAACGTCGCCATCTTTCAAAAAGATTTTGGGCTTACGGAAAACACCCACGCCGTCGGGCGTGCCGGTGGTAATCACATCGCCGGGTAGCAGGGTGAAAGCCCGGGTAATGTAAGCAATCAAATAAGGGATGCGGAAAATCATCTCGGAGGTGTTCGAGTTTTGCAGAACCGTCTCATTGACCGTGCAGCGAATCGCCAGGGCATGTGGGTCGGGAACTTCGTCAGTCGTTACCAGGTACGGCCCCAGCGGGCAGAAGGTATCAAGCGATTTGCCCCGTATCCATTGGCCGTCGCTAAATTGCAAGTCGCGCGCGCTCACATCGTGGCAGATGGTATAGCCGGCCACGTAATCCAGGGCTTCGGCTTCGGTCACATTGCGGGCCGTCCGGCCCATAACCACCGCCAATTCGGCCTCAAAATCCACCTGGCTGGTTAAAGCCGGGTCCCAGCGAATGGCCTCGCCTGGGCCAATGATGGCGGTTGAAAATTTGGAAAAAATGAGCGGCGCTTTGGGCGGCTCAACCTTTTGCTCGCGGCAATGGTCCATATAGTTTAAGCCAATGGCCACCACTTTGGAGGGGTTGGCAATGGGGGCCAGCAGTTTGACCTCACTCAAAGCCAAATCAGGTGGAGTGCTGTGTTCGAACTGCCGGGCCAGCTCCAGGGCGGCTTCGCCTTGCTGGAGAAAGGTTAGCATATCGGCGGGTAGATGGCCGTCGCTGGCGCGGGTCAGGTCAATCACGCCATTTTCGTGGATTATGCCCAGTCGAGCGCCTTCGCCGAGGGTAAATCTGACAAGTTTCATAGGTTGCACCTCACCTCTCTTAATTGGTCAGTTGGTAAGACCATTTATTCTCCGACTATAACATACAGTGGATAGACTGTCAATAACCATGATTTGTGCTATAATGCCGGGATTGATGACTGAAGATAAATTACTGAGCACGAAACTGATGATTGGTGGGCTGGCGCTCTGCCTGCTCACTTTCATGGGTGGGTGCGACTACACAACCCTGGCTGGCGACCCCTCTCCAACCTTACCTCCCTCTCCATCCACTACTCCAACAGCCCCTCCTCCAACCCCAACTCTCCCACCAACGCCTCCAACACCGGCCCGCCCCACCCCCGCAGCAGCGCCAGGTACGGTCAGAGGCTCCGTCTGTTACCCCGGCGACAAAAACCCGCCGATAATGCTCTATCTGGAAAACACCGCTACCGGGGCGTTGGTCAAGCAAGAAATTCCCCCGCACCGGCCCCGTTACATTCTGGATGTTCCACCGGGCGAATACATCGCCTACGCCCTGACTGTCGGCACAGAGGTGGCTGGAGTTTATTCCGAGGCGGTTCCATGCGGCCTGGAGGCTGCCTGCACCGATCATCGGCCTCGCCCCTTCCAGGTAAAAAGCGGAAAGACAACCGCAAAGATAGACCTGTGCGATTGGTACAATGCTCCCGGCCGTATCGCCCCTGATCCAGACGCCGCTGCCGACGCGGTGATGGTGACGACAGTGCAAAAAATGAACGTTTTTGCCGGCCCCGGCCTGCGGTACGGCCCGGTGGGGTTTGTCTCGCCGCTGACCTCAGCCCCCGCTTTGCGGCGCAACAAAGACGGCTCGTGGCTGAAAATTCCTTATCCGCGGGGGGATGGAGCGGCCTGGATTTACGCCCCGCTGACCCAACTAGCCGGTCCCTTGGAGAACTTACGCGAAGCAGCCGAACCTACCCTACCCCTACCTGCCAAACTATCACCCACAAAAGACCAATTTATGCCGACGGCCTGGAGCGCTTCGGGCAACGAAGCCATTGTTCACTTTAAGGGCGTTTTTAAGGATACCGAGGGCCGGCCGGTCAATGGCTTCAGCGTACTGGCCGATAATGGTACCTGGAGTGTGGTCTCCCATCCCAGTGGGCCAAGCCGGTGGTATCCCGACCAGCGAACCGGCCAGTGGGATATTATCCTGACCAACCCCACCGACGCCGCCGGCTGGTGGACTCTGACAGTTGTCACCTACGATTGCCCCCATTTTGACGACGGTTTCGACGCCCAGTGTAAACACATGACCCGTCTCTCGGAAAATCACCTGGTCAAGATTGTTTACCCCGACGAAACGGTGATTAACGCCGATTGGATCTGCCAGCGCGATTGTAACAAAGGGATTTATATCAACCCCTACTGGCCCAAGCCGTAGCCCTATGTCTCTCGCCAAGACGCAAAGGCGCAAAGATTTTTAGAGGTTTTCTTGACGTTCTTGGCGACTTTGCGCGAGGCTTTCTGGCCCAATCAGCCAGGACTCAATTGCAAGTCACTATTCTTCAATCGGCGCAAAGCCCGAGGCATCCCCATCAGGCTGAAACCAGGCCAGTTGGTCGGCCAGTAGTGCCACTTCGCCAATCACGATGACGGCTGGGGTGGGCAGCTTATGGCTGGCGATAGCCTCCGGCAGAGCGGTCAGCGTTGTCCGCAGCACCCGCTGGTAGTCGGTGGTGGCCCAACTGATGATCGCGGCTGGAGTATCGGCAGCGCGGCCGGCCCTGATCAACTCGGCACAGATGTCGGCAATATGTTTGACCGCCATTAGCAGGATAAGGGTGGGAATACGGGCCAAGGCAGCCCAATCGGTGGCGCTCTCCGGCTTGGTTGGGTCCTCATGGCCGGTAACAACGGCAAATGAAGTCACCAATCCCCGGTGGGTCACCGGAATCCCGGCATAGGCCGGCGCGGCCAGCACCGAGGAAACTCCCGGCACAATCTCAAAACAGAGACCTGCTTCGGCCAGGGCCAGCACCTCTTCCCCACCCCGACCAAAAACAAAGGGGTCGCCCCCTTTCAGGCGAACCACCTGCTTGCCGGCCTTGACCCGTTCCACCAGGAGCTGGTTGATTTGCGTCTGCGTCATCATGTGCCGGTCCGGTCCCTTGCCGACAAAAATTAACTCGGCCTCCGGCGGAACCTCTTGCAGCAATTCTTGAGCAATCAAGCGGTCGTATAACACCACCTCGGCCCGGCGCAATAAATTCAAACCCCGCACGGTGATCAGATCAGCCCGGCCCGGCCCCCCGCCTACTAGATATGCTTTACCTGTCATGAAATACTCCCACAAAAATTTTAGCCAACATGAGGCGAGGAGCAGTGAGGCGATGAGGCGAAAGAGAATCTTCCTCGCGTCTTCGCCTCACGCCTCATCGCCTCAGCCCTCATCCCGCAGCCAGCCGGCAATCTGATCCCGCACCTGCCTGGCTTTAATGGGACTTTCGCCCAGGCTGCTCACCGCCACCACCAGCCCCGGCTGGCGATGCACGGCTGGGACATGAAAATTGCCTTCGCCCGGCTGATCGGCCACATTGCGCAGCAGGCCCAATTGGTGAGCTTCAGCGGCTACCTGGGCGTTGACTGCCCGCTGATTGGTGGCGGCGAAAACCAGGCCCACCCCCGTCACATCACCCGGCTGAAAGGGCCGCCGTTCCCACTGAATCTGCCCGGCCTCAGCCCAGGCTTGCAGTTGTGGGGTTGCCTCCGGGCTAATCAAGCGGACCGCCCCCCCCGCTGCCAACACCCCCCGCGCCTTCCGCTCCCCCACCGGCCCCCCGCCGACGACGAGCGCCTGCTGACCAGACATATTAATCAGGGATACTGGATAAACATCTGCGCCGGGGGGAGGCGAGGAGATGTGAGGCGAGGACGCGGGAGGATTCTCTTTCGTCTCCTCGCGTCCCGCATCTTCGTCTCCTCGCCTCTTCGCCTCTCCATACCCGCGCGGCGTCACCACATGCCCGGCCAAAACGTAGCTCTGGCTGTTGCCGACCAGAACCAGGGTAAACATATCCACCTGGGCCGGCTGCAACTCGCCCAGCGTGGTCAGGTCAATCCGTTCTTCGGGCCGGGTCACATGATGGACAACAGCCACCGGCGTAGTCGCCGGACGGTAAGCTAACAGAATTTCGACAGCGCGCAATAGCTGCCAATCCCGCTTCTGACTGCGGGGATTATAAAAGGCCACCACAAAATCACCCCAGGCGGCCGCTTGCAGCCGCCGCTCGATGACCGGCCAGGGCGTCAGAAGATCGCTCAGGCTGATGGTACAAAAATCGTGCCCCAACGGCGCGCCCAGCCGGGCGGCGGCAGCCTGTACCGCGCTGATACCGGGGAAGACCTCCACTTCCGGTTCTTGCCCCGACCAGCCTCGCTGGCGCAGAACCTCGAACACCGGACTGGCCATAGCGTAAATCCCGATATCGCCGCTGCTAATTAGAGCTACGTGCCGCCCTGAAATCGCCAAATCAACGGCCTGCTGCGCCCGTTCCATTTCGCTGCCGATAGGACTGATGACGATTTGTTGCTCTGGCCGCAGCATAGGCCGCACCAGCTCGATGTAAACCTCGTAGCCGATGACAATTTCGGCGGCGCGCAGAGAGGCATGGGCCGCCAGGGTCATCTGCTGCAAATCGCCGGGGCCGATGCCGATGAGGGAGAGGAGGGGGTGGGGCGTAGGGCGTGAGGCGAGGAGGCGAGGAGGCGAAAGAGAATCTTCCCGCGTCCTCGCCTCCTCGCGTCCTCGTGTCTTAGGTTTTTTGTCTTCCGGCTTTATTATTTCATCCTTCATCCTTCCGCCTTCATCCTTTCAGAGCCACAGCGACAGTGCAGCGGGCAAAGCTGCGTTTGGGCACAATCAACTCACCCCCGGCGACCAGCAGGGCGCATGGTTCGGCCACGCCGGGCAGGTCAAATTTGGCCTGGGCCGCGCTGGGACTGAACTGAGCCGGTTCCAACAAGCCCAGGCGGGCGCTTTCCACAATGCGCAAGGGCAAATCCAATTGACGAGCCAGGTCTTGCAAGCCCGGCTCGTCGGCCTTAAGATCCACTGTCGCCAGCGCCGCCGCTGATTCGAGAGCCAGGTTAGTTTCGGTCAGAGTCGTTTTCAACGCCTCGCCCAGTTCGGCTGCCGGCACATCCCGTTTACAGCCCAAACCCATCACTAAAACCGGGGGCCGATAGAGCACACATTTATGCTGCAAATGCTGATAATGGTCGGCCAGAACCCGATGACTGATGATGAGTCCGGCGGCGTAGGCGTCCACATCCAACTCATCCAGCGTTTCAACCCAGGTCAGGTTGTCAATTTCACCCAGCCAGGCGGTCAATTGTGGGCGCAGGGAGGCCAGGGCGGGATCAAGGTAGATGCCTACCATTTCGTCATTAACCAGGCAGGCGCTGGCGTGAGTCAGGGCGCTGGCCGAGTCAATCTGCCAGCGCCTCCCCTCTAGCTGAGGAGGGAGATCGAGCGCCGGTTTGCCCTGCACCTCGCTGGCGGTGGTGATAGCGGCATAACCGCCGGTGAGGGTCGCAATCTGCCGGGCCAGTTCATTGGCGCCGGCCTGATGCCCTCCCAACAAGGGAATGACCGACTGCCCGGCTTCATCCAGGCAGACTACCGCCGGGTCGCTGGCTTTATGGCCTAACAGGGGGGCAATAGCCCGGACAGCAACACCGGTCGGCATCACCAGAATCAGGTGATTGTACCGAGGCCAGCAGCGCTGCACCTCGGCCAGAGTAGAGCCGGAGTAGAGATTGGAGATTGGAGATTGGAGATTCTCTTCAACTCCAGCCATTAATCTCCAATCTCTAATCTCTTGGGAAAATTTATCTGGCACAGCGAGATCGACTTTGAAATCAGCCGCCAGCCTGACCGCCAGTTGACTCCCCCGGCGGGTTACGGCGATCACCATGGCTCCACTGCGAGAGGGGGCGCTGCCGAGATGTTTCTCCCCGGCCACCACCCCTGGGGGAAGAGACTCGGCTTCCTGGCGTTCCTTGTCCCGCTTGAAATCTTCGGCCCGGCGAAAGCGGTGGGTGTAACTCTTGTCGTAGAGATGGCTGCTGGTGCGGCGTTCAGCCCCTTTCAGGCTGGCTTCCAAAGCCGGGCTAACCAAAATCAGGGCGTGTTTGGTATAGCCTGCCGCCCGAACCTTTTCAGCAATATCGGCCAGCGTGCCGAGTAGATAACTTTCGTCGGGCCAGGTCACTTTATGGAACACGGCCACCGGCGTTTCCGGCTGATAGCCGCCGCTGGCCAGCAAATCATCCACCACATGGCGGATGCGGCTGATGCTCAGATAAATTGCCAGCGAAGCCCCGGCCGCAGCCAGGCTCCGCAAATCCTCCCGCGCCGGCATGGTAGTTCGCCCGGCGGTGCGGGTCAGAATGATCGTCTGGACCAGGTCGGGGATGGTCAGTTCGACTTTGAGCCGGGCCGCTGCGGCAAAGGCGGCGGTCACTCCCGGCACAACTTCGTAAGGGATGTGGTGATCTTCCAGATGGGCCATCTGCTCATGCGTTGCCCCATATAGGGCCGGATCGCCGCTGTGAACGCGAGCGACCACGCCCCCGCGCTGAGCCGTTTCAACCATCAGGGTCAAAATCTGGTCCAGATGCAGGCCGGATGAGCCAACAATCTGAGCCTCCGGTTTGCGGGCCAGACCAGCCACACTTTCTTCCACCAGACTGTCGGCATAGAGCATCAAATCGGCCTGGGCAATCAGATCGCGCCCACGCACCGTAATCAAGTCAGGCGCGCCCGGCCCCGCGCCGATGAAATAAACCGTGCCCGGTGAAGCGAGGAATCGAGGAGGCGAGGAGGCGAGGAGATTAGCTGTAACGGCTTCTTGACGTATTTTTGTCATTTTTTCTTCACCTCATCCCGCCCTCTCTCCCGCCCCGCACAATCAGCAGGGATAAATATGGCCGCCGCTGATGATGCAGCAGGCGAACTTCTGGCCCAACGGCGATCAGTTCCTCCGGCATGCCGACGCGCTCGGCGTAGAGGGTCGAGTCCAGCAGGCCCAACTCCTCAACCGCCGCCAACATCTGTGGCAGCACCGGACCCACTTTGAGCAGGATGACCGTTTCATAGTCAGTTAGCAGCCGTCGGAGTTCAGCAGCGTCCGTTTCGTAGCTGGCCGGCAAAATCGCCACCCGGTCGGAGGTGGCGCTGAGCAGAAATTGAGCGCGGGCGGCGGCGGCGGCAAACGAGGTGACGCCGGGGACAATTTCGATCCCAATGTGCGGATGGCGGGCGGCCAGCTCACCCCAGATATAGGTGAACGTGCCGTAGAGCAGCGGGTCGCCCAGCAAGAGATAAACCCCGCGCGGGTTGTCCTGCCCCAAAGCGGTCAGGCTGTGGGCAATCTGGTCGGCGGCGGCCTGCCAGGCTGTCACCAGTTGGGCCGGATTGCGGGTCATCGGCAGGGCCAGTTCGACCACCTGCTGGCGCTCCGGATGCAGCCAGGGTTGGGCAATCCGCAGGGCCAAACTTTGCTCACCATCCTGGCTGCGCGGCGTAAAAATAAGGCTGGCGGCTTCAATTGCCCGCAGCCCTTTGAGGGTAATCAATTCGGGGTCGCCGGGGCCGAGGCCAACGGCGGTGAGGTGGGGAGTAGTCAATGTAGCATCCTTTCTTCAGATGAGGCGATGAGACGGGGACGCGAGGAGGCGAAGAATGGAGGATAGAAGATAGAGAATAGAAGATAGAGGATGGAGGATAGTCTATCTTCTATCTTCTATCTATCATCTACTATCTTCAATCTTCGTCTCTCCTCTCGCCTCACGAGTCCTCGCGTCCTCGTCTCACTTTCGCCAAGTGACCATAAAAACCGGGTTGAGCGCTTCAAAACGGAGCATGTCCAGAATGGGCGTTCCTCGGCTGATTTGCACCTGAGTGACGCGGGCGGCGGGCAAGCAGGCACGGGCAGTGTACAGATTTTCCAGGGTCGCCAGGTTGATGACCAGCCGCCCCCCGCGATGAAGTCGCTGCCGGGCTGTTTCAATAATTTCGGGTAATTTTTTATCGCTACCGCCGACAAAAACGGCGTGTGGATCGGGCCAATCGTGGGTGGCCTCTGGGGCCACCCCCTCGACCCGATGAAGATTGGCTGCCGGAAAACGGCGCAAATTTTCCTGAAAATGCCGGCCCAACTCGGCTCGCTTCTCGACAGCATAAACAGTCGCCTCCGGCTGCGACCGCGCCGCTTCAATGCTGACCGCCCCACTCCCCGCGCCGATGTCCCACAAAACTTCTCCCGATCTTAAGGCTAATTCGGCCAATGCCAGCAGCCGAATCTCGCGCTTGGTAATTTGCCCGGCCGAGGTTGAGAAGGCGTCGTCGGGCAAGCCGGGGGGATGAGGCGATGACAGGTGAGGCGAAGGGGCGATGAAAGTAATATCTTCTCCTCGCGTCCTCGCCTCCTCGCCCGCTTCGTGTCGCCACACCACCAACACATTCAACGGCGCATACGTTTCCTCGCTCATGTGGCCTAACACGGTGCGGACAATGCGCTGGGCGGGACTGCCCAAATTTTCGCAGATGGCACAGGGTGTATCGGGCGGCAATCCGGCGGCTAACAAAGCCTCGGCTACCACTGCCGGAGTGTGTTGCTGCGGGTCGGTCAGAATGGCGGCTTTGGGCGCGGCCAGTACCCCACTGACCACCGCTGCCAGCGGCCGGGCGTGGGCGCTCAACAGCGCGGCCCCGGCCCAGGGTTCGGCCAGGGCGGCAAAGGCAAGCTGAAAGGCTGTCGGTGCGGGAATGATTTCTAAAGCTTCAGCCGGAAAATAACGCCGCAGCGTTGCGCCGATGCCGTAGCACAGCGGGTCGCCGGAAGCCAGGACCACTGCCTGCTCACCCGCCGCCAAAGCCTGTTGTAATCGCCGCGCGACCGCTTCCATATCGGCGGCAATTGCCAACTTTTCGCCTGCAAAATCGGGAAAGTAGCTCAGATGCCGCTGTCCACCCACCAGCAGATCAGCCGCCGCAATCCGGGCGACGAGAGCCGGGGGGAGGCTGTCTGCGCCGGTGCCGGTCAAACCAACGATGAGGAGGCGAGGGTGCGAGGACGCGGGGGGCGAGGAGGCGAGGACGCGGGAGGCGAGGAGAGGCGAAGAGGATGAAGAATTCAGAATATCATCCAAAGAATGATTGTCGGCTTGATACAAGACCTGAGTTTCGCCGATTTGATGATCGTTAGCCTTGATTAAACCCCAGAGCATAGCCGAGACGACATTGGCTCGATTATACATCCGCTGATGCCGGTCAGATAACAGGTAATTTCGCCGCTGGCATAAAGCCAGAAGCCCCACAGTTTCAGCTACAGAGCCACGCGCAATATCATAAAAATTGCCTTCAGAGCGTGAGGTTGCCTTGCCGGAGCCTTCGGCAATATTGGCTATAATCGAGATGGCGGCCCGGCGCAACTGTTCTCCTATCGAAAACTGAACCCGCTGCGGTAAAGCGTCAGCCACGACAAAACAGGCATCTACATATTCCAAAGCCAAAGGCCACACCTCCAACGACTCATACCGAAAAGTCATCTTCTGCGCCTCCTTCTGGCTGGGTCTGCACTCCCCGGATGGGGGTAGGTGATGAAGCCTCGCTACATTTCCCCTGGGCTTCTCTTCTTCTTCGCCTCTTCGCCTCCTCGCCTCCTCGCCTCACTCTCCCTCGCCTCTTTTCCCCATTAATGATTCGTCATCGTACGAGTGGATCGGATCGGCGCTGAGGCGCTGGATTAGGGGAGTGGCATCGGCCGCTGGGGATTCGGTGGGGCCGGTTTGACCGCCAGCGGCGCGGGCCAGTATGGTCCCGTCAAAATCTACCAGGATGACTTCCAGGGCCATTCGTCCGCCGTTATCGCTGACGAATTTCTGACAACTGGCCAGAGCCAAATCCGCCACCCGCTGCACTGGGGTATAAAAATTCCACTGCTGGCACAACTCTAAAAAATGACGGCCCGTATTCGCCGCCGCGACCGCTTCAGTCAATTCGGGGGGCGCGCCGCTGTCGCGGCAGACCTGGGCCAGAAAATTGAAATCCACCTGGTTGCCGGCCACGTGGGTGGTCATGTGGCCCTGGGCGGTCTTGACCATCTTGCCCATCATGCCCACAAACACCACCGATTTGACCCCATGCGCCACACACGTTTTGAGGGCATCCCCGGTAAAAACGCTCAACTCGACAAAAGCGACTTCGGGCAGTTCGGGAAAAATCTGCATGGCATAGCTTTCGGACCGATTGCCGGTCGCCAGGACCACTTTTTCCACGCTGTTTTTGGCCGCCACCTCCACCGCCTGGATGACGCTAGCCCGCCAGGCCGCCGTGCTGTAGGGGAAAACCTTACCGGTGGTGCCCAAAATACTGATTCCGTCCACAATCCCCAACCGGGCGTTGAGCGTCTTTTTCGCCAATCCGGCCCCCTCTGGCACACTGATGGTGACCTCCAGGCCGTACCTGTCCAAAAAATCCGGCTCATCTGGATGGGCCTCCCGCACGGCATCGGCCACGTTATCCCGAATCTGGCGGCGGGGCACCGGGTTGATAGCCGGCCCACCGACCTCCAGACCCAGACCCGGCAAGGTGACGCGGCCCACCCCCTCGCCCCCTTCGAGGCTCAGGCCGGGCTTTTCCGTCCAACGCACGCGGGCGCAAATGAGCGCACCGTGAGTCACGTCAGGGTCGTCGCCCGCGTCTTTGACCATGCAGCAGTAGGCTTCGCCGACCGGAGACGGGAGACCGAGGACCGGCGCTCCTTCCCGGTCTCCTGTCTCCTGTCTCCGGTCATTTATCACCAATTGCTGCTCGACCGGCGTCATCGTCGCCGTTTCGCCAAGGGGCAGGGTAATGGTAACGGTTTCGGGCCAGCGGCCGGTCAGCAGGGCCAACGTGGCGGCCTTAGCGGCGGCGGCGGCGTTGCTGCCGGTGGTGTAGCCGACCCGCTGACCATCCCGGCGGCGCGGCGGAACAGGATATTTTCGATTTTCGATTTTCGATTTTCGATTTTCGATTGGCATTATCTCTGGATGAGGCGATGGCGCGTGAGGCGAGGAGGCGATGATAGGTCTTTTCGCCTCCCGTGTCCTCGCCCCTTCGCGTCCTCGCCCCCCTCTTTCAATCCACGTCCAGATTGGAGCCACCGGCTGCCAGACGCAGGAGCGCATTGACAATCGCTACGGCCACGGTTGAGCCGCCTTTGCGGCCCGTTGTGACAAGCCAGGGGACAGCCGTTACCTGCTGCAACGCTTCCTTGCTCTCAGCGGTACTGACAAAACCTACCGGGACGCCAATCACCAGAGCCGGGCGAAATCCTGCTTCGATGCAACGAATAACTTCATACAAGGCAGTCGGTGCGTTGCCGATGGCAATGACGCTGTTTCCGAGAAGACCTTGTTCAGCAGCCAGACGGATACCCATCGCGCTGCGCGTCACTCCAGCAGCTTCGGCGCGCTGGCGGGTCAAGTCGTCGGCGACAAAGCAGTGCAAGTTTCCGCCCAGGGCCGCCAGCCGAGCCGTACTAATCCCCACTTGCACCATCCGCACATCGGTGATGACGGAGCAACCGGAGCGCAGCGCGCGCAGTCCGGCTTCGACTGCGCCAGGGCTGGTCTGGGTGATTTTGGCAAAATCAAAGTCGGCGGTGCTGTGAATGATGCGTTCTATCACAGCGGCCAGGGGAGGCTCAAGTTGATACCCTGCGGCTCGCAGCTCAGACCGGATGATGGCAAAGGAATCGGCGGCGATGGCGACGGGCGATTGGATATAATCAGTCATGCGCCGCCTGCCATAATATGCTCCGACCAGTAATGGTGGGTTTTGGCGGCGACGGTAATCACATTTTTGATTTCATATTCCAGCCGAAAGTCCGGCCCGGCAGGCAAAAAGAGCGTTTGCCCTTCCCGGCGCACACAGATATTTTCGACGACGATGGCTCGCAGCAGCCACAGCGCCATCGCTTCACTGGCGCATTGCAAACCAATCCAACCAAGGGATTTGCTGGGCACAACTGCCAATCCCGTGACCAAACGCAGACCCCGTTCCAGTTCTGCCAGAACTTTTTCGTACCCCTGCGGATTGGCCGCGACAACTTCGGGCAAAACCGGCTCCAGCAGCTCTCCACGATGGGGCGGGCCGCCGGCCAGAGCCAGGTCGCAAAAATCGGCCCAGATTTCGTCCCAGGCAACCTGTCCGGCAACATCATATTTCAGAGGAGCGGCAGCCATTGGCACGGGGCTGGCTTTCTGGCCGTTTTGATAACGGGGCGGTAAGAGAGTTTCCAAAGCTTGCTCATAACTGTAACCGTGCGGCCCGTGGGTGTGCGGTACACCGCGCAAGCCGTGGTGATGATCGGAGGTTTGGGGCAGGCCGTGTTCGTCCTCAAAACCGGCAAAGCGGTGCCGATACTTGCACAAATCGCAAGTCATCGTGGCCGTGCCTTCGACCACTTCCTGGTAGCGGTAGCGGACTGCCTCGATGATTTCGGGATGAAGACTCAGGTGTTCGGCCACCAGAATTTCGACGTCGGGGTGACGGGCCTGGACGGCTCGCGCCTGGTCGCCGGTGCGCCGGCAAATAGCGCCGGTGAAGAGTAAATAAGGCAGCACCACCACCCGCCGCGCCCCCAAACGGATACAGCGTTCCAGGGCGGTCGGAATATCGGGTTGGGTCAGGCTGTAAAAAGCGCTTTCTACCCAACCGTAGCTCCGGCCCTCCCAAAGCATCCGGCCAATTTTATACACCTCAGAGTTGCTGTCGGGGTCGCGGCTGCCCCGTCCAACCAGTAGTAGAGCCGTCTCGGCGGCGGGAATAGCGGCTGAGCTGGCGGCGATGGCTTCGGCGGCGCGTTGGGCCAGAACGGAGATAATCTGCGGCTGCGCTCCCAGCGGCACGCCGTATTTAAACCCGACTTGGGGCCACTGAGTTTTGGCCCAGTTGAGAATAGCCGGCACGTCATTTTTTTGGTGTCCGGCCGGCCCCAGGAAAAGCGGCAGGGCGACCACCTGCCGCGCCCCGGCCTCAACGCAGGCGCGAATCCCGTCCACAATGGGCGGGTCGGCAAACTCCAGAAAGCAGGGGTAGACCGGCAGGGCCAGCGAGTCGGCCAGCTTTTCGGCAAATTGCTGATATTCGGTGATGGCTTCGGCGTCGCGGCTGCCGTGGCCGATCAACAAAAGGTTGTCTGTAGTTTGATACATGAGTTATCCTTTTTTGTAACTGCGCAGGCATGTCATTTCGACCGAAGGGAGAAATCCCTAACACTGCTGTGGCGCTCCATAGATTTCTCGGCCTACGGCCTCGAAATGACATGGTTGAGTCGTTACCATAACCGATTGAATCGGTTGGCTCGCCTCAAAGGAACGCATGGTTTGTGGCCTGGCCGGGTTGTAGTGGCGCTGGCCTTCGCGCAAAATGTGGTAAAGCGTGGTTCGCTGCGCTGGAATGCGCCCTAAATCTAGAATCAGCCGTTCAAATTCTTCGGGTGGCATATATTGGCCCGAAGTAGCGCCGGCCATGCGGCTGATCCGCTCATTGATGAGGGTGCCGCCAAAATCATTAGCCCCGGCGCTCAGGCACATCTGGCTCATGGCCGGCCCTAATTTAACCCAACTGACTTGCAGGTTGGGGATATCTTGCCCCAACATCAACCGAGCAACGGCGTGCATCTTGAGATGCTCCGGGCCGGTGGGTCCGGGTCTCGCTTGACCTTCGGTGTAAAGGCGGGTGTTCTGGTGGATGAAACCCAGGGGGACAAATTCGGTGAAGCCGCCGGTTTCGCGCTGAATCTGGCGGATCAGGGCCAGGTGGTTGGCCCAGTGATGGGGGGCGTCCACGTGGCCGTACATAATGGTGGCGGTAGAAGGCAGCCCCACCCGATGGGCGGTTTTGATAATCTCGATCCAGGCTGCGGCGCTGAGTTTGTTTTTGGTCAAAACCTGGCGAATGTCCGTGTCCAGAATCTCGGCGGCCGTGCCGGGGATACTGCCCAGCCCCGCCTCTTTTAGCTCGCGCAGCACATATTCCGGCGGTTTGCCGGTCAGTTGGCTGGCATATTGAATTTCAAACGGAGAGAAGGCATGCAGATGCAGGTTGGGCAGAGCAGTTTTGATGGCTCGCACCAGGCGCAGGTAAATGTCACCGCCCAATTTGGGGTTCAACCCACCTTGCATACAAATCTCGGTGCAGCCCCAATTCCAGGCTTCAACCGCCTGTTGGACGACTTCTTCGAGGTTGAAGGTATAAGCCTCGGCGTCTTTTTCCGGGCGGCCAAAAGCGCAGAACTTACAAGCAGTGTAGCAAACATTGGTAAAGTTAATGTTGCGGACTTTAACATAGGTAATCCGCTCACCGACCTGACGGCGGCGCAGCTCGTCGGCGGTGGCAGTCAAGGCCAGCAGGTCAAGCCCTCGCGTTTGGAACAGCACCAGAGCATCGGAAACGCTGATTTCTTGATCGGCCAGAGCCTTGTCCAAAATACAACCCACCGGTTTGCTGACGCTACATAGAAGTTGATCTAATTGAGGTGTGGCAAATTCATTAACCATAAAAATCCTCGAATTAATTTTGGAAAGTCCATTCCCGCTTGACTAACCCCTGCTCATCCACCCACTGTCGGGCGTGGGCGTAAAGGTGGGGTTCAACAAAATCAGGGCGCTGAGTTAGATATTCAGGATAGATAGTCAAACGCTCGCGCAGTTCAAAACCGGCCTCGGCGGTAACGGCCCGCAGTTCGGCAATTTTAGGCCAGGCGGCTTCGGGGTTGATGTGATCGGCGGTGACGGGTGAGACGCCGCCCCAATCGTTAATGCCGGCCAGCAAGTACAGACCGTAGGCATCGGGGGTGAGATTGGGCGGAGCCTGGAGGTTCATCGCCCCGCCCAGGATGAGCCGGGCCACGGCAATAGTACGGAGCATATCCAATACGCTTGGTTCATCTTTGTCCCGAAAGCGGATGTCGGACTTACGCCGAAAATTCTGGATGATGACCTCCTGAATCTGGCCGTAGCGGGTGCGCATATCAGCGATGGCAAAAAGGCTGTCCACTCGCTCTTCCGGTGTTTCACCAATGCCGATGAGGATGCCGGTGGTAAAAGGCACTTTCAACTCTCCGGCGTGGGCCAGTGTTTCCAGGCGCGCCCGGGGGGCTTTGCCCACGCAGCCAAAGTGGGCCTGGCTCGGTTCCATGAGCCGGGGACTGACATTTTCCAGCATCATGCCCATACTGCCGTTCCAGGGGCGCAGGGCCGCCATTTCAGCCCGGCTCATCACACCGGGGTTGGCGTGAGGAATCAGCCCAGTTTCGGTAAAGACCAGACGACACATGGCCTGCAAATATTCATGGGTGCTGCTATAGCCCAGCGCCGCCAGGTGACGCCGGGCCAACGGATGCAGATCTTCCGGTTTTTCACCCAGCGAAAAGAGGGCTTCTTTGCAGCCCGCCGCTGCTCCCTGGCGAGCGATCTGCAACACCTCTTCCGGGGTTAAAGTTTTGGCGCGGGGAGAGTTGGGCGCCTGAGCAAAGGTGCAATAGGCGCACTTATCGCGGCAGAGGTTGGTCAGCGGGATGAAGACTTTGCGCGAGTAGGTAACAGTGCGCCCATGATAGGCATCACGTAGAGCCGAAGCTTGTTGCATTAAGGCCAGCAGTTCCTGGCCAACCGCCCGTATCAGCCGGTACGCTTCGGTCCGGCTGATACGGGCGGTGGATGCGGATTTGACGGAGTTTGTTGGATAACTCAAAGGTTTAACCACGTTTTTATCTTTTTTCCAATTTCAAGCTTGCCATATACTCCAGGGTTGAATCTTCCACGCTCATCTCACCGGCCAGAATTCGGGCTTGATACCATGCCGTCCATTGATAGAGATGGGAACGGGCGCGGCGAAATTCATCCAAAATGACCGGGGCGAGGGGGCCGCTGTCACGCATAAAGCCGCTTTCGAAAAAATCCTGTTCGGCCTGCCGGCGGTCGTAATCGAGCCGGATAATTTCGGCTGACCAGCTACCGGACTGCCACTCTACCTGGGCATAGCCGGCGCGCGGGTCGCCGTCGAAAGGCAGGCCAACCGCCCCCGCATTGACCACCAAAGTCTGGTCGAGGTGTCGAATCAGGGGCAGGTGGGTGTGTCCAACACAAAACAGGGCTGAAGTGGCGACAATTTTTTGGCGTAGTTCCTCGTCGGGAGTATCTATAAAGATACCCTTGCGCGTACCCTGGGTAGAGGCATGCATAACGGTAATCTTGCTGCCATCAGGCGCGGATAAATCAAGCTGAAAAGGCATGGTCATCAGCGCGGCCACGTCGCCATTGAGCTGCTGGTAGGTCCAATAGGTGTTGCGGTGCATTTCAAAAAGCACGCCACTGCGGGGGCAGTCGGGTTGGGCCTGGCCGATAATGTAATCTTCGTGATTACCCCGCACCGTTAGCCAGCCTTGCGTCTGCTGTTTGTGCTGCACAAAACGCAAACAGTCGCGCGAGCGCGGCCCGCGATTGACAATATCGCCGGCCACCACCACCTGGTCGGGCTGCCATTGTTCGACATGGGCTGTCACTGCTTGCAAAGCCTGGTAATTGCCATGAATATCGGCCAAAACTGCTAATTTCATGCGTTTCTTGTTCTTCTGCCGGCCCAGCCGGGCACAAAAAACCCGCCAGCGGGCGGGGAGCGTTTGAAATAGAATATTTCACGCTCGGCCTCCTGTCCGCGAAGGTAGAACACAAGCAAAGGTGAAGTTGGGTAATCGGGCTTGGGCTAAGGAGTAGGGAGTAAGGAGTAAGGAGTAAGGGAAATTCCCCTTACTACCTACTCCCTACTACCTACTGCCTGCTCCTTACCGTTGCGGGACAGCGCCGGATTTGCACCGGACTTCCCCCATTGCGCCGAGGGGCGCAACTTCACTGGCTATAGGATTGATGGGTAAGAGTATGGCGATAAACGCGAAAAAGTCAAATTATTTCAACTCAAAAATGGCCGTTGTGGCCCGCAGGTTTTTGTCAAAGCGGGCGGGAATTCGACGCGAACCTTGCAGATAAATTTCGGTGGTAATCCGAATCTGCTGGCGGGCACAAAATTCACCAAAATCTCGCACCGATAGCGGGCGGGCGCGGGGCGGGGCGTCCCAGGTTTGGGGCAGACCCGGCGCTACCGGGGTGCGGCCCGTCAGCAGCAGGCTCAGACGGCAGCGCCAGTGGCCCCAGTTGGGAAAACTGATGATAACCCGCTGACCCACGCGTAGCATCTCGCGGATGATAAAAGCCGGGTCGTCCAGATAGGGCAGCGTTTGGCTCAAAATAACGGTATTGAAGGAGCCATTGGGATAATCGCCCAAACCTTCCTGGAGATTGCCCTGGCGCACGCTCAAGCCCTTGCTGACACAGGCCAACACGCCTTCCTCAGACAGTTCAACCCCCCGGCCGGTAATCTGATAGGTGTCCAACAAATAACGGAGCAGGGTGCCGTCGCCGCAGCCCAAATCGAGCACTTTTTCTTTCGGTTGAATGAGTTCGGCAATCGCCAACAGGTCAGGGCGATGGGTTAAGGTGGATGTTTCAAGAGTCGTTGTCTTCACGGTGATGAGTCGCTACTCCTGCGAGTAAAAGGAGATCTGAGATTGGAGATTAAAATAGATTACGCACTTAATTAGCGATGAAGAAAACTTCACCGCAGAGACACAGAGACGCAGAGAAAATAATAAAAAATCTCTGTGCCTCTGTGGTTAAATTTTGCTTAAGTTTTCTTCAACTGTGTAAATCTGTTAAATCGAAAAATCGAGCGCCGGTTTAGCCGCCGGGGTGACTTCGGGTGGTAGTTGGATTTTGTGCTCCCGAACGATGCGTTCCAGGAAATCGGAAATCAGGCCGGTCATGGTTTCAACTTCCAGCAAGAAAGCATCATGACCCCAGCTAGATTTGAGATTGCAATAGGTAACATCCGCCCCAATCGCCGTGAGGCCGCTGACCAACTCTTTAGAGTGATAAGTTGGGTAAAGCCAGTCCGAGGTAAACGAGACCACCAGATAGGTCACATCGGCGCTTTTGGCAAAAGCGTCGGTCAGGCTGCCGTAATCATTGCTCAGGTCAAAGTAGTCCATCGCTTTGGTGACATAGAGATAGCTGTTGGCATCGAACCGCTCGGTAAAACGGTTGCCATTGTAGCGAAGATAGCCTTCTACCGCAAAATCGGTATTAAAATCATAGCCAAAGCGTTCCCGTTCTTGCAGCCGCCGGCCAAACTTGTGGTGCATAGATTCTTCGCTGAGATAGGTGATGTGACCGACCATGCGGGCTACGGCCAGGCCGGCGTTGGGCCGGGCGTTATCATAGTAGTCGCCGCCGTTCCAGTTGGGGTCGGCGTAAATGGCCTGCCGCCCCACCTCGCTGAAGGCGATAAGCATAGGCGAGTGACGCGCCGTCGTCGCCAGGGGCAGCGCCGCCCGGACCCGCTCCGGGTAGCTGACGGTCCATTGCAGCACCTGCATGCCACCCATACTGCCGCCGGCCACGGCCAGCCACTTTTCGATGCCCAGGTAATCCATCAGGTGGCGCTGGGCGCGGACCATATCGGCAATGGTGACCACCGGGAAGCTCAAGCCGTAGGGTTTGCCGGTGGCCGGATTCAACGAGCTGGGGCCGGTCGAACCCTGACAGCCGCCGATGACATTGGAACAGACGACGAAATATTTGTTGGTATCAAAGGCTTTACCCGGCCCAATGCAGTCGTCCCACCAGCCGGCCTTGTAATTTGCCAGCGAATGATAGCCGGCGGCATGGGCGTCGCCCGACAACGCATGCAGAATCAGGATGGCGTTGCTGCGGTCGCTGTTGAGCCGGCCATACGTTTCGTAAGCCAATGTAATCGGCCCGAGTGTTTCGCCGCTGTCCAGCCGCATGGGCACATCCTGGGCAAAAGTAAAATATTTGCGTTCAACCAAACCGACTGAATTGGCTAAATCCATAGTTTGACCCCGTTGTAACACAATTTTGCGTAAAACGTAAAACGTAATGATTCAAGGCGAAAAAGGTTTTCCCCGCAGAACCATTACGTTTTACCCATCACAATATTATGCACCCCAAGTCGCCACAGGACAACTAGGCTCAGCAGATCCAATTTTTCACCGTAGCTGGCGCATCCCTATGCGTCAGCGAGCGGCATAGGGATGCCACCCTACGGAAAATTTGGATCCACTGAGGCTTACTTTTTATTTAGGCTTTGGCTAAAGCCTGCTCCAAATCCCACAGAATATCTTCGATATCCTCCAGGCCAACGCTCAG
Organism: Anaerolineales bacterium; assembly: GCA_015075405.1. Lineage (GTDB taxonomy): Bacteria > Chloroflexota > Anaerolineae > 4572-78 > J111 > DSQQ01. Next base: position 325,736 of record JABTUK010000004.1, on the reverse strand, counting down.
GCGCACAAAATCCGGTGTCACCCCGGCGATTTCTTGCTCATCCGGGTTGAGCTGGCTGTGGGTGGTGCTGGCCGGGTGAATAGCCAAGCTCTTGGCGTCGCCGACGTTAGCCAGGTGGCTAAAGAGCTTGAGGTTGTTGATAAAGTTGCGTCCGGCCTCCAGGCCGCCGTCAATGCCAAAGCCAAGAATTGCGCCCGCGCCTAACGGCATGTATTTTTTGGCGGCCGCGTAATCGGGGTGACTCTCCAGGCCGGGATAAGTAACCCATTTGACTCGCTTATGACCCTCTAAAAATTCGGCCACAGCCTGAGTATTTTTGTTGTGGCGTTCCATCCGTAGATTCAGGGTTTCCAGCCCTTGCAAGAAGAGAAATGAATTCATCGGCGTCTGGCACGCGCCGATGTCGCGCAAAATTTGCACCCGCGTTTTGAGGATAAAGGCCATGGCGCCCAGGTTGGAATAAACCAGGCCGTGGTAGCTGTCATCTGGGGTGTTAAAGTTAGGGAAGCGGGGGTTATTGGCCCATTCAAAATTGCCGCCATCCACAATCATCCCGCCGATGGCCGTGCCGTGGCCGCCGATAAACTTAGTGGTCGAGTGGACCACAATGTTGGCCCCCCACTCGAAAGGCCGGCACAGATACGGCGTGGCAAAGGTGTTATCTATCATAATCGGGATGCCGTACTCGCGGCCAATGGCGGCCACTTCTTCAAACGGAAAAACGTTAATCAGTGGGTTGCCCAGGGTTTCGCCGTAAAGAATTTTGGTATTATCACGAATGGCTTTACGGAAATTCTCCGGATCTTTGGGGTCCACAAAGGTCACTTCGATGCCTATACGCGGGAAGGTGTAATTGAACTGATTGAACGTGCCTCCATACAGCGTCGAGGCCGAGACAATATGATCGCCGGCATTGCACAGGGCCAGAATGGCCATTGTCTGCGCGGCGTGGCCGGAACTGGCCGCCAGCGCCCCAACGCCGCCTTCCAAATTAGCCACGCGCTGCTCAAACACATCGCTGGTTGGGTTCATGATGCGGGTGTAGATATTGCCAAATTCCTGCAAGGCGAACAACCGGGCGGCATGCTCCGTATCTTTGAACACATACGAGGTAGTTTGATAAATAGGTACCGCCCGCGAGCCGGTGGTCGGGTCTGGCTGCTGGCCCGCATGAAGCTGGCGGGTGGCAAAGCCCAATTGACGTTCTTCAGTTTCGTTGCTTGACATGAATGTGATCTCCCTTTTGATTGAAAAAGTTTTTGATTTCTACTCACCGCCCGAAGTAATTCTCTTTCGAGGCTAAGGCTAAGAAAATAATCAAATCACGCTCGATTTTCTTTCTCAGCCTTAGACTCAGCCTTAGCCTTCCAAGAATTAGAACCAGGAGGTGAGATTTTTCAATTCGCCTCAAATCGAAAAATCCTCACCGCGCCAGATGCCATGATCCTGGGTGTAAGGTGAGGGCATCAAGCCGTGGCCATTTGACAAATGCCGCTCCAACTGCTCGACCCGCGCCATTAACGCCACCAGTGAATCGCCGATGACATCCGGCAGCGCGCCGTGCTCCAGGTCCGGCTTGAGTTGGGCCGGGCGCGGCTTGCTACGCTTGACAATTTCACCCGGCACGCCGACCACCAGCGAGTCAGGCGGCACCGGCTTGACTACCACCGCATTGGCCCCAATTCGGCTGTTGTCGCCCACCGTGATCGGTCCCAGGATTTTAGCCCCCGCCCCGACCACGACTCCGTTACCCAGGGTGGGGTGGCGCTTGCCCTTTTGCCAGCTTGTGCCGCCCAACGTCACCCCGTGGTACAAGGTTACGTCAGCGCCAATCTCAGCGGTTTCGCCGATAACAATGCCCATGCCGTGATCTATAAAAAAGCGCGGGCCGATGGTAGCGCCGGGGTGGATTTCGATGCCGGTCAGGCTGCGCATAATTTGCGACAGCCAGCGAGCCAGTAGTTTGGCCCCCCTCATCCACAGCCAATGGGTCAGCCGGTGGCCCCAGACCGCATGCAGTCCCGGATAACACAGCAAAATTTCCAGCGAGCTGCGCGCCGCCGGGTCACGGTCAAAGACGGATTGAATATCGTTGCGGATGGTTTTGAACATCGTTCCACCTCCAGACAGGAGTGTAAACCTTGGCCAAAGCAAGCTTTGGACTCCTGAGAATAGAGATTGGAGATTAGAGATTAATTAATCTCCAATCTCCCTCTTCTTAATCAGCCAGGCCGGCAAACAAGGGGGTGCTCAGGTAGCGCTCCCCAAAGGATGGGATAATTACCACAATGAGCTTGCCCTCGTTTTCGGGCCGGCGAGCTACCTGCAACGCGGCCCAGGTGGCTGCGCCGGAAGAAATGCCAACCAGCAGCCCCTCTTCGCGGGCCATGCGCCGGGCGATGTCAAACGCGTCGTCATTTTTGACCCGAATCACTTCGTCGTAAATTTCGGTATTGAGCACATCCGGCACAAAGCCGGCCCCGATGCCCTGAATGGGATGCGGCCCTTTTTGCCCGCCCGACAGCACCGGCGAAGCTTCCGGCTCCACTGCAATGGCCTGGAATGACGGTTTGCGGCTTTTGATGACCTCGCCCACGCCGGTGATGGTGCCGCCGGTGCCAATGCCCGATACCAGGATGTCAACTTTGCCGTCGGTGTCGCGCCAGATTTCTTCGGCGGTGGTTTTGCGGTGGATTTCGGGGTTGGCTGGGTTTTTGAACTGCTGCGGAATAAAATAGCGCGAGTCGGCAGCAGCCATCTCCTCGGCGGTGCGGATTGCGCCGCCCATACCTTCACTGCCGGGGGTCAAGATCAACTCAGCCCCGTAGGCCCGCAGCAGGGCGCGCCGCTCCTTGCTCATAGTCTCCGGCATGACCAGGGTGCATTTGTAACCCCGCGCCGCGCAGACAAAGGCCAGGCCAATGCCGGTGTTGCCGCTGGTCGGCTCCAAAATAATCGTGTCCGGCTTGATCAAGCCGGCCTGCTCCGCTGCCTCGATCATCGAAAGGCCAATGCGGTCTTTGACGCTGTGGGCGGGGTTATAAAATTCCAGCTTGGCCACTACATCGGCGACAGCCCCGGCGGTCAATTTGCGAATCCGCACCAACGGCGTGTTACCCACCAACTCGGTTACATCATTTGCAATCTTCATTTTTTCTTATCTTTACCCTTTCCTGATTTGAAGTAACTTATTTCGTCGCATCCTGAGTAGCTCTGAGCGAAGCGAAGAGCATATCGAAGGAGCGAATTTGAAAATAAAAACAGCGTCACTGGTGTGGCCCGGTGGCGCTGTAGCGTACAGGTAACGCAATCTTTGCCCACCCAACCGATTAATCAAGCGGAGTGTGGCGGGCATTGGTTCGCAGGTTGTCCTGCGTTACTGGTGTATCCCCCACCTCCGCAACAGACAGGAACAACAACACATATTAAAGTTGAGCGTGGATTGAATCATCGAACAACGGCCTGTTGTGAACGTGCGCTCCATTTATTGGACGCATCACGCTGATAAAAATTTACCTTGAGGAGATAATTTCTCCGCAGCATTAACCGGAGTATATCTAAGTTATAATAGGTTGTCAAAAAGCCAAAACAATCTATCCTCAGTAGATCCACTTTTCCGAGGACCCGAAGCGGGCACACCCACGTACCGAATACCGCCGCACGTGGGCGTGCTGGCTCCTCAAATTTGGATCCACTGATCCTGCGAAAACAGAGTTGAAGATTAGAGATTAGTTTTAATCTCCAATCTCCGGCTTAATTTCATCCCTGGAGGGCGATGTAAACTCACCTCATTAATGCGAATGGAGCGGCAAATTGTCGTGGGCGTGCTCATCAATGTGATGATGCGCCTCGCCCGAAGCGGTGGCCGGATCTACGTGAATGGTGACGCCGGAGAGATACTTTAAATGGTGGAGCAGTTCGTGCCGGGTGGCCAGGGCGATTTTGTGCCCCGCTTCCACCAAAAGCTCCGGCCCGACCGCGATATTAATCTCCGCGTGCAGCCGGTGGCCCAACCATCTGACCCGCACCTCCGTTACATCTTCGACTCCAGCCACGTGACCGCTGCGTGCCCGATCTCATCCACCACTTCCGGCTCGACGCCATCCAGCAGCCGGGTAAAAATCACCTTGCTCGATTGCCATACAATTTGCAGAATCGCCACCGTGATGAGCAACCCAATAATCGGATCAGCTAGAGGATAGCCCAGCCACACCCCGACTGCCCCCAACAGCACTGCCAAGCTGGTCAAACCATCGGTGCGGGCGTGGTAGCCATCGGCGACGAGGGCTGCACTGCCGATATCTTTGCCTACCTTGATGCGAAAAAAGGCCACCGCTTCGTTGCCGGCAAACCCAATCAGCGAGGCCGCGATGACCGCCCACAGATACTGGACCGGCTGCGGGTTAAAAAAGCGCTGGATGGACTCATAACCGGCCACCCCCGCGCTGAACAGAATAATAGCGACGATGAACACCCCGGCCAGATCTTCGACCCGGCCGTAGCCATAGGTAAAACGGCGGCTGGGGGGTCGTTTAGCCAGGTTAAAGGCAATCCACAAGGGCACGGCGGTGGCCGCATCGCCCAGGTTGTGGATGGTATCGGCCAGCAGGGCCACGCTCCCGGTGAAGAAAACTACCACAATCTGGAGCAGGGCGGTAATAAATAAGCCAATGAAGGACCATTTGATGGCCCAGATGCCGCGTTCGGTGGAGATGATCGAGGGGTCAACGATGCCATGAGTGTGACCGTGAGCGCCACCTCCATGATCGTGCTCATCCGCATGAGGATCAGGGTGTTGGTGGTCGTGTCCCTCGTGTGAGTGTTCGGCCATACCCGGTCACGCTCCTCCGGCTAAATTTTTAAGCATGGGCAAAGGGTAAATACCAGGGTTGGCCCAAGCCCGTCTGCACCATCAAGGACTGGTTAGCAAAAATACGTTCTGGGGTATCGGCGGCAATCACCCGCCCGGCCTCCATCACCACCACCATATCGGCCCAATAGCGGGCAAATTCAACATCGTGGGTGGCTAAAACAATCGTTTTGCCCTGAGCCACCAACCGCTGAAAAATGGTAAAAAGCTGGCGGCGCATCCAGGGATCGAGATTGGCGGTCACTTCATCGGCAATCAGCAGGGCCGGTTCCATGGCCAGCACTCCAGCCAGGGCTACCCGCGCTTTCTCGCCGCCGCTCAAAGCATGGGTGGGCCGCTCCAGCAGGTCGGTAATCTCGCACAGTTCGGCCACCGCCTGAACGCGCCGCCGAGTGTCGGTTTGGTTCAGCCCCAGGTTGAGCGGTCCAAAACTAATATCCTGGGCCACACTGGCGCTAAAAAGTTGGTCGTCTGGGTTTTGAAAAATAACCCCCACCTGACGGCGCAGTTCCAGCAGCGCGGCCCGTTGATACGTCACCGTGCGCCCGGCAAACCGCACCACGCCCCGATTGGGCTGTAAAATTCCGTTACAATGCAGAATCAAGGTAGATTTGCCGGAACCGTTGCGCCCCAACAAAGCCACTTTTACCCCGGCTGGCAGGCTTAAATTGACCCCTTGCAGAGCCAGACGCGGCTGGCCCGGATAGCCATAGTGCAGATCGTCCAATTCAAGCAGACTCATCGAAACCACCCCCAAACCAGCAGCAGGCTGGCCGTCATGCCCATCCCCAAGCCCCACAGTCGCCGGTCAAACTGATACGAGGTCGGCAGCACCTTCAAATCGCCGGCGTAGCCCCGACTTTCCAGGGCGACCTGTAGGCGCTGGCTGCGGCGATAGGCATCAATAAAAAGTTGACTCCCCAACAACCCGGCGCTCATAATGCCCCGCCGAAAATTAACATAGCCCAGCCGGCTGGCCTGGGCCGTATACATCTCGTTGAGGCTTTCCAGCAGCACAAAAATAAAACGATAGATCAGAGTCATCAGATCAATCAGCAGCAGCGGGCAGCGCAGCCGGCGCAGCAGGTCAACCAAATCAACCAGCGGGGTGGTCAACGCCAGAAAGTTCATTGCCGCCGCTGCTCCCAGCGAACGCGTGACCAGATGCAGGGCTGTGTTCACTGCCGCCGGGCTGCTGCTGAGCCATAATTCGCCCACCTGCCAGCGCCAGCTTGTCACCGGCGGGCTGAGGTTGAAGCTGACCAAAATGCCCAACACCGACAGCAGCAAAAAAAAGCCTTCGGCCAAAATTACTCGGCCAAAGGTGCGCGGCGGTAACCCCGCCCAAAATGTGGTCAGTCCCCACATCCACAGCAGGGCCAACAGGCCGACCACTGGCCGGTTCAAGGCCAGACATAACAGCAGGGCCAGGCCGGCGATGGCTGCCTTCTGTCCGGGGTCAACCGCGCGGATGCGATTGGCGTAGGCGTACTGGTCAATAATGTGCATGCAATTCTGGCTTACACTTTTGGATCTACCAGGGTGGCTTTGCGTTCAGCTTGCTTTTCACCTCGCTTGAGGCCAAAAAAGTAGCCGACAAACCCCGCCCCTAGCGCCGCTTGCAAGGCAAAAAGCAAACTTTCAGTTTCACCGCCGGGAGGCGACCAGAAGGGTTCAAACCAAGGTTCGGTTCCTGGGGCAACTTCGGTAATAACCTCTTCGGCAGCACCATCTGCCCCGCCAAACTCGGAGTCCGGGTGAAGAAACAGAGGCGCCACGGCTAAAAGTACAACTACGGCAATTAATAACCAAGTATTGATTTGGCTACTTTTGGTTGAGGTTGAAATATTTTGTGTCATGGTTATATCCTTTTAAGCCGCTTTGACGCCCAGAGTTTGCAACTCCACCGGCGCATTACTACGCAGGGCATTAAAGATGATGACGGTCAGGATACCTTCACTGATGGCCAGGGGAATCTGAGTCACAGCAAAAATTGCTCCAAATTTAAGCAGTGAAGCCATTACCCCACCCACCGGATCGGGGTAGGCCAAGGCCAGTTGCAGCGAAGTTACTCCGTAGGTGACCAAATCGGCCAGGGCGGCCGCCAGAAACACGGTTAGCCACAGCGGTGCTCGATTTTTTAGCACTTGCCAGATTACCCAGGCTACCAGCGGCCCGGCAATGGCCATACTAACAGCATTGGCGCCGAGGGTGGTCAAACCGCCATGCGCCAGCAGCAAGGCCTGAAACAGCAGAACAATTCCGCCCAGCACACTCATCACCGCCGGTCCAAACAGGATCGCCCCCAAACCGGTGCCGGTCGGGTGGCTGCTGGAGCCGGTGACGCTGGGGATTTTGAGGGCGCTCAAGACAAAGGCAAAGGCTCCGGCCAGGCCCAACAGCAGCCGTGTTTCCGGCTTCACCGCGACCAGTTGGCTGATATGGCGGAAGCCCATTATCCAAAAGGGGATGGCTACGGCAAACCAGAGCACGCACCAGACTGGCGGTAGAAAGCCTTCCATAATGTGCATAGCCTGCGGTTTGGCCCAGGCGACCTGCCCGCCTAACAGCATTAGGGCAAGAAAGGCCCACCCTACTCTAGGCCACTGAATTGAGTTAAATTGATTGATTTTCATCATAACCTCTTTGGTTCTCATGAATTGGAGATTGAGAATCTGTAGATCCAGTTTGAGGAGCCAGCACGCCCACGTGCGGCTCCGTTCGGCACGTAGGCGTGTCTCACTCCTCAAAAATTGGATCTACTGAGAATAGATGACCGATAAAAGATATTTCCATCAAATACCTGTCGCTATCGCCTACTAAATTGGTGTTATCAGATCATGGCCTCAGCCTCCTTACGCCCATACAGCGCGGCCCAACGGGAGGAGCACAGAAGCAGGGTCAACAGAAAATGAAAAACCCGACCTGAAATAACCCTTGGGTCGGGTAGCTTCAAAACTAGAATGGAGAGATAAATGGGGAGATACTTGACGGTAAGCCATGCTTTTACTCCCTTCCGCGAGGTTGTAATAAGCCAACAGAGGCGGGCGACCTGGCTCAGTCAGATAGGGAGTAGGGAGTAGGGAGTAGGGAGTAATCAGAATATTTTTTCTGACTACTGACTACTAACTACTGGCTACTGACTTTACAGTTACGGGACAGCGCCGGACTTGCACCGGCTTCGCCGTTACCGCTCGCGCCATCCGGGGCAGCGAGCGCCTCAGTTGAGTCTCTTAAAATAATGAACGTATTCTTTGTACGCGACAAAAGATTCAGGCACTGAATTTGGATCAAGGAGCAAAACCAGTAAGATGTAGGATTTGAAATCGATCAAGAGGAGAATAATCCGTGTTTCATATCCTACAACTCAAAAGTGTACTCAGCGGTCATTTATCGTGGCACGGGGCTCGGCTGAGTTTCTTGGCGATGTTTCTGATCGCCTTACTGAAAGTCAAAACGGTTAATTTAACTGAAATTGCCACCGCCCTCAATCCCAAGGCGAAAGTCAGCTCAAATTATCGTCGCTTGCAACGCTTTTTTGCCGGGTTTGAACTGGACTACGATGTTATGGCCAAACTGATGGTGTCTCTGTTGCCCAGGCCGGCCGACGGGTATACCTTGAGCCTGGATCGGACGAATTGGCAGTTTGGTCAATATTCCCTCAACTTGCTGGTGTTGGTCATTGTCTATAACGGCGTTGCCTTCCCGATCTACTGGCACTTTTTGGATAAGAAAGGTAACTCCAACACTGCCGAACGGATCGCCTTGCTGGAGAAGTTCATCGCCACCTTTGGCCAGAGATGTATCGCTTGTTTGGTGGCTGACCGGGAGTTTGTCGGTCAGAAGTGGTTCAAGTATCTCCGTCAAAAGCAGCTTTTATTCCGTATCCGCATCCGCCAGAACTTCCAAGTTGCCGGTAAACAGGGTCAAATCCCGGTGATGGCTATATTTCAACATCTGACGGTCGGCGAACAGTTGGTCTTGTCCCGCAAACGCTTCGTTTTGGGGCAGCCGTTATACTTGATTGGGCTCCGACTTGAGGATGAATACCTGCTCATTGTGACCAACCAAACCCCAGAGCGGGCTCTGGACGATTATGCTCGCAGGTGGAACATCGAAACCCTGTTTGGCATTCTCAAATCCAGAGGCTTTCGCCTCGAAGAAACCCATTTGACTGAGGGCGAAAGCATTAACAAACTCCTGGCTCTCCTGGCTTTAGCCACCGTCTGGGCGTTTAAGGTCGGTGAGTGGTTACATCAACAGGAGCCACTCAAACTCAAAAAGCATGGACGTTTGGCCAAAAGCTTATTTCGCTACGGATTAGACCACTTGCGCTCCATCGTTTTTGACATTCAACTCAAAATGGATGATTTCCTGTTCTCTTTGAAATTTTTGTCCTGTACATAGGAACGTATTATATAACGTCAAAGCAGAAAGGCAAGTCAGGCTCGCCTGAACCAGAACCAAGCCGAGCGCCAGGGGGCCTGGTCGCCCACCTGGGTCTGGCCATACTCAACCCTTTCCAAGGTAAAGCCCTCGGCAAAAACCTGATATAGGTCGGCCTCATCCAGCCAGCACCGCGCCTCCGGGTCCTGTTCAGCTTCATCTTTGTTCAGATGAGCAAAGAGGAGGTAAGGAGCGCCCGGTTTGAGCAGTCGCAGCAGTTCACGGTGATAGGCCCGCAGTTCATCCAACTCAAAGCTATGGGCACAGCCGACATCCAGCGCAAAATCATAAGGACCAATCAAGAAATCAAGCCGGGTGACTGGACCGAGATGAAAGTGGATTTTATTGGCCAGTCCGGCCTGAGTAGCCCGGTGGGTAGCTTCGCTCAACGCCTGGGCGATAAAATCAACCCCATCTACCTGCCAGCCCAGGCGGGCCATATATAACGCGGCCCGGCCCAGGCCGCAGCCCAGGTCAAGCGCCCGGCCAACGGGCAGGGTCGGCACAAAAGCCAGCACTTCCGGCGGCGGGTCGGGTAGATCCCAGGGCACGGGGCCAGTCTGATAAAATTCAAGCAGGCGGTCATGGTGGGACATTATCGGCTCCTGTTTTGGGTAGATTTCTTAGGGCCTTGGTTCCAGATGCTCATCAGTTTAGTCTGGCCAGTAGAGCTGTCAAATTTATATTGATGAGACATCTTTACTGTATGTGGGCACTTTTATGTCCTCCTGCTGATCCTCAATCAGGGTTAAGACAAACAATAAGGAGGAAAGCCGGTTGAGATAGGCTAAAATACCAGATATTTCCGGTGCAGGTGATCCCACAGTCTTCACAAAAGTTAAGCTCGTCCGGCGGTACCACAAAATCCGCATTGGCTAAGTACAGCTTTGCATAAAATCATAACGAATTGACATAATGGATAAAAAAGAGGTATCCTTGAGAAATAAAGCGATCAAGGAGAACCTCAATGGCCGGACGAAAAAAAACCTATCAAGTCGAGGTAGATGAAAAGCAGCGCAAATTCTTGAAGGAAGTGGTGGCCGCCCGCAAAAGCCCCGCGGCGGAAGTGCAACGAGCCAGGATAATTGTAACCTGTGCTGACCATCCTGACTGGAGCGATAACCGGGTCGCAGCGGAAATGTGCTCATCATAATCTCTCGGCTAAACCTAACCCGGACAAGCCGGAACCAAATAGGTTTTGAATAACAGACACAAGGGTGTATATTGGCTCAACCCTGAACTGAGATAAGGAGTTGAGCGATGGGCACACCCCTGCTTTCCGAAAAATATGCGGCTGAGATGGTCGGTGTATTGAACTGCTATGACCGGGTGATTATCAGGGGCAATCTGCAGCCGCTGTGTTATGCTCAAGGGATGACGAAATATTTGTACAATCATAACCTTCGCATTTTTAACTATGGTCAGTTTGCCGTCTCGCTGCGGGATGAAATTCGACAGCGAGCGGAGGCCATCGCGGTGGAGAACCAGGTCGAGATTGAGTTCATCCGCAAGAGCCAGGCATTTCGCAAAGAAGACCGCATCCAGGCCATCTTGAGGAAGCGGGGGCCGCAGCCGGGGTTGGTCCATATTTTCGCCGCGATGGAGCGCTGTCCGGCCTACCGGCCCTGGCACGATAAGACGAAGGGCAAGACCTATGTGAAAAGCAGTTCGGGTAAATGTTTGCATTACTATTTCTATTTCATCGATGAAGAACTGGGTTTATGTTACCTGCGGGTCCCGACTTGGTGTCCTTTCGGGCTCCAGTTCTATTTCAACGGTCATAACTGGTTAGCCAGCCAATTGGCGCAGCACAAGATTGCCTTTGAACAGCGCGACAACGCTTTTGTACACATTGCCGATTCCGAGCGGGCCAACCAGTTAGCGGCTCAGTTCAATCTGGAAAATTTCCAGGCCAAGTTGGATCAGTTGGCCCAAGCCTACTGCCCGGTTGTGACTAAACTTGGCCTTCAGTACCACTGGAGCATTCTGCAAGCCGAGTACGCCACCGACTTAATTTTCAAGTCAACCCAAACCCTACAAGCCTTTTTCCCACTGCTGTTGGCTGCCCTTATTCAGGCGGTCCAACCCGCCGATATTGCCACCTTTTTGGGTCGCAAGTTGCACGGCAACTACCAGGGCGAGGCCGGCAGCCGTTATAACCACCGCTGGTTGGGTCGGCGGATTAAACACCAGATGGGACCGGTCGCGATCAAAATGTACGACAAGTTCAACCTCATCCTGCGCATCGAAACCAGTGTGGCCGATGTTTCCTTTTTTCGACAGTACCGCCAAGTCCACCATCGCGATGGTTCGACTAGTCGGAAATGGGCCCCGCTGAAGAAAAGCATCTACAGCCTGCCCGCTTTACAAGAACTATTGCAGGCCGCCAACCAGCGTTATCTCAAGTTCATCTCGGCCATCGAAACCCCCGAAGTTGGAGTCGCCCAGCTGCACCAGTTGGCTGAAACTCAGACCGAAAACGAGCACCGCTACAAGGGTTTTAATCTCTTCGCTGAAGAGGATGCCTCATTGTTTCGCACCCTGTTGCGCGGTGAGTTTTTCATCACTGGGTTCACCAACAAAGCCCTCCAGCCCTTGCTCCCCGACAAAAACTCGGCTCAGATCACCCGCCTGCTAGCCCGGCTGCGGGCACACCATTTGATCAAGAAGGTCGGCCAGCGCTACAAATATTATCTGACCGACTTTGGCCGCCAGGTCGTCAGTATGGCCCTGAAACTCCGGGAGATAGTGGTTATCCCTGGCTTGGCGAGTAATGTCCAAGTTCAGACTTAATATTCTTGTTTTGTGTGCAAGAATCTCATTGTTTAGGCACTATTCAGTGGTCTTACACGGTCACCAAACTTGAAGAAAAATTCGCTGCGAACTAATGCAAAGCTGTACTTAGCTGCCTCATCGCGCTTTTTTACACTTTCTTTTAGGCTTATGATGCGTTTCAAGGAGCTACCATATAGGCGCGAGACTGAAGCCGTCGCGCTCAAAGAGCGAAGCCCATTTGAGCTAAAATCCGCTATTGTAGGGCGTTTTAACGTCCTTTGCCCTCTCAGCCCGATGCTTCCGTCGGGCTATAAGCCGGGTAATTGACGTCCTTGAAATCCATATAGAGCTTTCTTTCTAATGCATTTGGCGTTTCCTCACCCTCTCACCGCGCCTCCTCTGTCCGCAGCGCTTTGGCCGCGGCGACCATCTGAGCCAGGGCGGCCTGGGTCTCAAGCCATTGGCGGGTTTTCAGGCCGCAGTCGGGGTTAACCCACAGATTGCGGGCCGGCAGCACAGCCATAGCTCTACGCAACAGGCCGATCATTTCCGCTTCGGTGGGGATGCGCGGCGAATGGATGTCATAGACGCCGGGGCCAATCTGGTTAGGATAATGGCCTGCTCAATTTCCAGGCGAATGGCGACCTCGTAACGTTCCGGGCTGAGGTCTCCTTTTTTGAGACGGAGGCGGAGCCGGCGCACCTGGTCAGTTTGGGGAAAAGAGCCGATGGTGGTCGTAGGAAACAAGGGCAGTTTGAAAACCGCCTGCTGTTTTTCCTGGCGGATGGCAAAAGGGCTGCGCCGTTTGAAATCATCGGGGTGGACAGCGCCAAGCCGCTGCTGCACCGCTGGCCGGTGGATCAGAGCCGAGCAACGGCGGTTTTCCATATCCAGCCGGTTCACAGGCTTTTTTGAGTTCCCGCTGGCTGCCGATACGAGGGTAGCCGAGGTTATGAGTTAACATAGATGATTTTTTCCTTTCCTCATTTAGATATGATGATACAGGAGGTCCGGCACAGCCAGCTTGAAGAAACGGGATAAGTGATGGGTTGCTTGAAAGGAGGTTCGAGCCGCCGGCTCATCCAATAAACCCAGGCCACAGGTAGCCGTCACCAGCGAGCGCCGGGCCAGCTCACCCAGGTCCGGTAAGGGTTCGGCCGCTAACGTCCAGCGATAAAATTGCATTTCAGGGTGAAATGCAGACAGGTTACGGGAGGTTGGGATCAAGCCAAAGGCCACCTGCCCGCCGTGCTCGAGGAATAGTTTAGCTTCAGGACTGGCGCAGAAAGCCTCCAATCCTTCAAAAGCATCAAAAGAGAAGATATCGGGTTGAACCTCATTCAGTATGGCCAGAGAAGGATAGGCGCAACAATGCAACCCGGTGACGACCCCGGCCACCCGCAGCCCAACCAGAAGTTCTTTCAGCACCCGTAACAAATAAGCTCTGGTAGCGGGGGCCAGGTTGGGCTTCAAGAACCCCAGACACGGTTCATCCACAAACATGAGCACCGTTCCCTGGTTACGCCGGAGATGGTTCGCCTGCCACAAGGCCAGGCTCGTACTGTAGCGGCCCAGGGTATTGGCCAAATCCTGATGGGTTATCAGGGATTGTTCTCCGGCAAACAATTGAAATATCAGGGTAATGGGGCCGGTCACCTGGCCTTTCAGCGCAACTGCCCGATCAAACGTACCGGCAGGTTTCATTTACCATCCTTTTCCTGATTTTCTGAATTCAAGCGATAAAAAATCCTCTCTTCAACCGGTTTATTTTGCCGCAAGTGTTCGTCCACAATCCGCTTGAGCAGGGCTTCGTCTACGTGATGATACCAAATCCCATCAGGGTAAACGACCACGAGCGGCCCGCCCATGCACACGCCCAGGCAGGGTGTTTCACCCCGTTTGACCCGGCGAGGGTTGTTATAAATGCCCAAATCATCCAACACGACCATTAGGGCGCGGTAAAGCTGGCGGGCCTGGCCGGTGGGATCGCAATAGCGGCCGGTGCAGATAAAGATATGGCGGGTATAAGGGGTGGTTTGAGGCGTATTATCACGCATAAGTCTCAAATTCCTTGCCTGTGCCAGATAAGCATTTCGACCGGGTAGGTAACAGTGGCCGGGTCGGAGCGGCCATGTTGATCCTGGGCTTGATAAAGCCGCCACAGGGCCGCAAAGTCGGCAGGCGCAGCCGTGACAGTTTCGTAATGGCGTAGTTCGGCGTCCAATGCGGCAATAACCTGCCACAAATGCTCGTTTTCATCACGCCAGGCCTGGGCGTTTTGCGCCAGGGCCAGCAGGCGGTTGCTCTCCTCCAGCAGCGCGTCAAACTGTTCGGCCTTTTTGCGCCAGAGGGCCAGTTGCCGGGCGGATAAGCTCAAACAGCGCAAAAAGTCGGCGACCATCCTGTTGTGCCGCTCTACAACCTCGTTCAGCTCATCAATTAATGCTTCCGGCGCAATGTATCGGGTCAACATTCACTCCTATCAAACGGCCAAGCCAGTCTGGGCGGCTCACCACCTGCGGGCTAAGATAAGAGGCCCACAACCCTTCCTGGCAAACGCCTTCGACAACCGGCTCGCTCCGACCGCTGGGCGGCAATAAGTAGTAAGCCGGGGATAGATGGGCCGGGCGGCCGGTCCAGATTGAGAAATGAAATTTGTGGCCGCGCACCAACTCGCCGGCAGGAAAGAGCCAGGAGTTGGCGACGGCGCGGGCCAGATAGTAGCCCAGGGCCAATTGCCGGGTCATTACCGAGCGCCCCGGCAGCAAACCGAGCATGGGGTGTTCGCCGCCCTGCTGGTCAACCAAGCTTTCGGTCAAATACATCAGGCCGCCGCACTCGGCGTAAATCGGCAAGCCCTGGCGATAAGCGCCCAGCAGCGCCCGGCGCAAACGGCGATTGGCCGACAGGTAACGGGGATAAAGTTCGGGCCAGCCGCCGCTCAGGAAAACAGCACTGATACCCCTGGGCAAAGCCGGGTCACGCAGCGGGCTAAAAAAGGCCACCTCAACCCCGGCAGCAGCCAGCCAATCCAGCTTATCCTCATAGGTCAGGCAGAAGGCTTCATCACGAGCCACGGCAATAGTTTTGTTCACAGTTCAATTATCCCCTACAAACTTTCAAATTTGGGCAAGGGCTTCAGCCAATAAATTACAGGCTCCTACGACCATAACGATAGCCACGCCGGGCAAGATCATCAGGAACGGAGAGATAAAAAATTGCGAGCGGCCCTCGTTGAACATGGCACCCCATTCGGGGCTGGGCGGCTGCGGGCCAAGCCCCAGAAATGATAAAGCTGATAAAGCCAGAATGATTTGCCCAAAGTAAAGCGAAAAAACCACCGCCAGCCGCCCGGTCAACCCGGTAAGAATATGCTGGAAAAAGAGTCGTAGTGGCGGAACACCTATTGCTCTGGCAGCGAAGATATGCTGGGCCTGGATTTCGTCAAGCAGCAGCCCCCGCACCAGCCGGGCCGGGGCAGCCCACATGGTCACAGCCAGGGCCACAATGGCATTGAAGAGACCCGGCCCCAGGATACTGACGACGGCAATCGCCACCACCAAAGTTGGCAGGGCCAGGCCCAAATCCAAAAGCCGTAAAAAGAACACGCGCAAGAATGCTGGCCCGAATAAAGTGGCGGCAGCTATAGAAAGGCTCACCAGCGTGGTCACTCCCAGAATGACGCTTGACGCGCCCAGGGTGGCTCTAGCCCCAAAGACCAGGCGAGAAAGATTGCAGCGGCCAAATTGGTCGGTCCCCAGCGGATAGGTGGCTGACGGGCTGCTTAATTTCAGTTCCAGCCGCACCTGATTGGGATCGTGCGGCGCAAACAGGCCGGGGAAGAGGGCTACCCCAACTAGACCGGCCAGCATCAGGCCGGAAGCCAGCAGGACTAACCTTGACGACCATCGTTTGAACCATCCTGTGGTGACGGTGGCCTGGCTTGTCGAGGCCGGCGACCAGTCAAGTTCAAGTCTCATAGTCTATCTCCCCTCTGAGCGATAGGCGAGCCAAAGGATCGCACCAGGCATGCGCCAGGTCGGTCAAAAAGGTTATCAGGATAAAGATAAAACCGATCAGCAACACATAGGCCTGGATCATAGGGTAATCTCGCCGCAAGACGCTCTCCACGGCTAAACGGCCCACTCCCGGCCAGGCGAAAATGGTCTCGATGATGGCTGAGCCGGCCAGCATCTGTCCAATGCTGAGACCCAGGGCTTGAATATTCGGCCCGATAGCTCGCGGTAAGGCATGACACAGCAAAACCTGCCGGCGCGACAGTCCTTTAGCCTGGGCGGTGAGGATATGAGGTTCCGCCAGAGCCGTTAATAAGCGCGCCCGAAATAGCTGAATCTGCGTGGCTGAGACAATCAGGGCCAGGGAAAGGGCCGGTAAAACAAGCTGCTGCCACTGCCCGTAGCCCGAAACCGGCAGCCAGCCCAAGTAGACTCCAAAAAAATAGGCCAGAAGCAGCCCCAGCCAATACCCCGGCAGCGATGCCCCCAGCATGGCCGTTAACCAGGCGGCCCAATCTAGCCAGCTTCGCCGCTGCCAGGCGCTCAGCAGGCCCCCGCCCAGACTGAGGACAATCGTGATAATCGCCGCAGCGGCAGTTAAGGTTAAAGTCGCCGGTAAGCGGGCTAAAAATTCAGCCGCAACCCGGCCGCCGCCATTAAAAGAGATACCCAAATCCAGGCAGCACACCAGCCGCCACCCCCAGATGAGGTACTGCTCCGGCCAGCTTCGGTTAAGCCCTAGCTGGACCTGCAACGCTTCGATGGCCGCCGGGCTGGGTTCTTCACCGCTTGAACGCAGGATCAAGGCTGCCGGGTCGCCGGGAGCCAGCCGGGCCAGGGCAAAAGCAAGCAGGGAAAGAATAAACAGCGTGAGTAGCCTGTTAACGACGGCCACGACGATACTTGCTGCCTCTGCCCTGCGCCCGCTGAATTTCATAGTTTATTGACTCACCTGAAGCTGATTGTCAATGATGTAGTAATCGCTGGGGAAGGGTTCATAATTTTTGAGCCGTTCGCCCAGGCCGATATTAAACTGAGGCACCACCAGGAAGATATGGGGTGCATCTTCCAAAACAAGCTGCTGGATTTCTGAAGCCAACTCGGTACGGCGAGTCGGGTCGGTAGTCAGGTTAAGTTGGTCAAGTAGCCCTGTAATTTCGGGATTGTCGTAGCCGACCCAGTTGGAACTGCCTTTGGGGCTGTACCAGTTGTTGAGAAAAACACCCGGATCGCCGGTGGGAGCGGTGTTGTTGGCATACAAAGCTGCCTGAAAATCAGGGGCCTTAATGGCATCATTGATCTGGTCGGTCGAGCGCAGTTCGACGGCTACGCCTACTTCGGCCAACTGCGCTTGCAGAACAACTCCAATTTGGGCCAATTCGGGCCGCTGCGGGTAAGTTAGCAGGGTGAAAGCCAGCCGCTGATCGCCCTTGGCCCGGATGCCATCTTCCCCTTTTACCCAGCCGGCTTGATCGAGCAAGGTGTTGGCTTGAGCCGGGTCATAGCCGTAACCTTCTTTCAGAGCAAAGGGAAAAATGAGCGAAATCGGGCCGGTAGCGGGTTCGGCTTTGCCCAGGAGAACCTGCTGGCTGATAGCAGTCCGATCAACCGCCTGGCTGAGGGCCTGGCGGACCTCCTTTTCGGCAAATTGCGGTAACTGGACGTTAAGAATGATGAAATATTGATAGCCGGTGGAGATAGATTTGACCAGTTTGCCCGCCTGTTGAACTGTCTCGACCGCTTCGGGGGGAATTTGATAAGCCATATCTACCTGGCCGCTCAATAAGGCGTTGGTGCGGGTGTTGGCGTCAACAATGAACTGCACCTCAACCTGTTCCACCTGAGCCGGCTGGCCCCAATAGGTCGGGTTACGGGTCAGGATCAGGCTGCTGTCTTTTTGAAAAGCAGCGGCAACGAAGGGACCGGTCATATTGGGTTTTGCGGCAAACTGCTCCGGCTGTGTTTTGGCCAGTTCGGCATCAAAAATGACCAGGTTATAGTGGGCCAGGAGCGACCCCAGAGAAGGGTTAGGCTCAGTTGTTTTAATCTGTATCGTCGTTGGATCGGTTGCGCTAATCGTTTCAGCTTTGAGCAAAGAGGCCGCCGCCGGCAGCTTTTCGATACTGTATTCCAGCGAAGCTTTCACTGCTTCGGCAGTGACCGGTTTGCCATCATGAAAAGTGACGTCGGGCCGCAGTTTTATCTCCCATTCCAGGTCATTGAGCTGCTGCCACGACTCAGCCAGCCAGGGTTCAACCATGCCGTTGCGATTGAGCCGGGCTAAGGTCTCACCCAACCCAAGTTGGAGGGTGTTCCACGAAACCACCCCAGTTGTTGGGTCAAGACTGGGAGGTGAAAAGTTCAAAGCTACCGTTACCGTTTCGTGGCTCAGAGACGCCGGCGCGGCTGATTGAGCCAGCAATGAACTGGCCTCGGCCGCAGCCGGCAAAAATAACTTCTGCCCAACTTCAATCACATCGGGGTTGGTAATAACGGTATAACTGGTATCCTCGGCGGCCTTGGCGTTGGTGGCTTCGACAATAGCCGGGTAGGCTAGCGGGGCACCGTAGAATTTCTCGGCCAGTTTGCTCAACCAGTCGTCGGCTTGAATAAAGTAATCCTGGCCCCCTTCCTGGAGCGGCGGTGCCGCCGCCAGAGGTGAGAGCAGAGTCAGGAGGAGAGCAAGTGAAATAAATAAAGTAATTGTTTTGTGTTTCATGGAAAACTCCTTTTTAGTGTAAGTTTATAATCTTCGGCATCTAAGCGTCGGCCAATTCCGGCAGAATTTCGTCTAATTTTGATAAAATAGCCTTGATTTCATTTTGTTCCATCGGTTAATGATCTCCTTTTAGAAATTAAACAAAAAAAGCGACTCTTCGAGAGAGCCGCCTAGCAACAAAAAACCCGCCAAATGGCGGGGAGTATGCAAAGATTACATACCTGGCCCCCTTTCTCCACGAAGGTAGAACACAAGCGAAGATAAAGGCGGGTATTCGGGCTTGGATGAGGAAGTAGGAAGTAGGAAGTAGGAAGTAAGGGGGATTAATCCCCTTACTCCTTACTCCTTACTCCTTACTCCTTACTCCTTACCGTTGCGGGACAGCGCCGGACTTGCACCGGTCTTCCCCCACGCAGTTGCGTGCGCCACGCCTCCGAGCGATGGGCGCACCTTTATCGGCTTATATTTAATTGTTGAGGCCAGCAGTTTAGCAAAAGACAAAAGGGATGTCAAATATCAAGGATGGCGCGACTGGTTTAATCTCTGCCGTACCTGCCCGGCAATAACGCCCGCCCGCAGCGCTTCCAACGGCAAATACTCTGCTTCCAACCAGGCGGCGATCTCTTTGGCTGCGCCCAAACGGACAAACCCCTGCTCGCTGTCCAGCACCAACGCCGCCAGACGCTTTTGGGCCATGGCCAGCGTCGCGTGGCGAAGTTGGGCCGGAGAACCGACATTCGAGCGGCCATCCGTAACCAACACCAGCAGTGGGGTCAGAGCTGCATCTCGTTGGAGATAACTGCTCAAGACCCGTTCAGCCAGTTGCAGTCCGGCGGCGAGAGGAGTGCGCCCGCCGGTGGGCATCTGGCGCAAGCGCTGTTCGGCCAATTCTACAGAATTGGTTGGGGGGACGAGCAACTCTGCCCCTTGACCGCGAAAGGCAATCAGACCCACCCGATCCCGTTTCTGGTAGGCGTCCAGCAGCAGGCTTAACACCGCCCCTTTAACCGCCACCATGCGCTGCCGCGCCCCCATTGAGCCAGACGCATCCACCACAAACAGGATGAGGTTGCCGGTGCGAGCGCGGCGGATTTTGACGCGCAGATCGGTGGGGATGATGAGGCGAGGAGGCGAGGAGGCGAGGATTTGGGACTCATTACGCCTCGCGTCCTCTCCTCCCCGCGCTCGGCGGAGGGCAGCCGCCCGTAACGTCGCATCTACGGCTACATCTCGCACACTGCCCTGCGGCACGGCGGCGCGAATGTAATGTCCCCCTTGATTGACGGCGGTTGTTTGACTGCGCCGGCCCCGGCCCGGCTGAGGCTGCCTTCGGGTGGCAGCAGGAGCTATTTTGCGAACAGCGAAGGAGTCGCCGGGAGTAAAGGTTTGGTCAGACTGCGCCGACCAGGGACCGGAGACCGGGGACGGCTGAGAGTCTTTTGAGTTGTCAGACTCACTCATCCTCCGAGTCATCACTTGAGGTATTTTCTTTCTCTCCTCTGCCCCCCTGCTCCTCTGCTCCCCTGCTCCCCTGCTGATGCTGCTGGATCAACTCATCCAACTGCTGCTGGTCAAGCCCCGGTTCCTCGAAGGGCTGGCGGCGGCGACGGTGGAGCAAGGCCAATTCGGCGGAGCGGCGGACATCTTCAACCGTAACCTGGCGGCGGCCTTCCCAGGCGGCCAGCGTCAGGGCAGTTTTATAGATGGTAATATCGGCGCGCAGACCGTCCACACCGCTGCCGGCGCAGATGTGCGTAATCAACTCCAGCAGGCCGTCGCTCAGGGTTACTTGAGATAACAAAGCTCTCCCTTCGACAATGCGCCGGCGCAACTGCGCTTCCGCCTCGGCAAAGCGGGCATAGAAATCGGCCGGGTTGGCTTCAAAGGCAATCCGGCGGCGGACAATCTCGGCCCGTGTGGCCGGTTCCGGTTGACCCACCACTTCGACAGCCAGACCAAAGCGGTCCAATAGCTGCGGGCGTAAATCGCCCTCTTCGGGATTCATCGTACCGACCAGAATAAACCGGGCCGGATGGCTGACACTAATGCCTTCTCGCTCCACCGTATTGATGCCCGATGCCGCCGCGTCGAGCAGCACATCCACAATGTGGTCGGCCAGCAGATTGACCTCATCTACATACAAAATGCCGCCGTGAGCCTGAGCCAGCAGTCCCGGCTCAAAACGACGCTGACCGGCCCGCAGAGCGTGCTCGATGTCCAACGTCCCCACCACCCGGTCATCGCTGGCCCCGACAGGCAATTCCACAAAGAGGGAGGCGGGGGCGGGGCGGGAGAAGGGTATGGCTTCGTGACCGTCGTTTGTCCGCACCTGGATGACCAGGTCGTTTGTATCAGCGGGCGGGAGCAGGGCGGCCAGGGAGCGCGCCGCCGTTGATTTGGCCGTGCCTTTTTGCCCACGAATAAGCACCCCGCCAATAGCCGGGTTGATCGCATTCAGCAGCAAAGCCAACTGCATCGCTTCCTGGCCCACTACGGCGGAGAAAGGATAAAGAATCTGGGTTGAGGTTTGTTGGGTCATAGAAGAACTTTACGTTCAAAAAGGAACTGAGGGAACTGAGGGAACTGGAAAAAAATAAGTCCCCTCAGTTCCTATGAGTTCCCTCAGTTCCTTTGATTCTCTCTCTCGCCAGGCGTTTGAGGTAGGCCAGAATGGCGGTGATACCGCGTAGACGCTGCTGCGATAGCACTTTGTGCAGCCCCATTTGCAGGTAAAAATCGCTGGGGATGGTAACAATCTGCTCCGGCGGCGACCCGTGCAGCCCTTCACCCAAAATAGCGGCGTAACCGCGGACGGTGGGTGATTCGGGCGGGACATCGAAATAAAAAGTCATCCCGCCGTTCTCCTGTTCGGCATGGACAAACACCGGGGTCATACACTCGTGGACCTGTTCCATGTTGGTTTCTTTATTCAGCCAGTCGGGCAGCGGGGCCATTTTTTCCGAATATTCCAGCAATAATTCTAATTTTTCCTGACCCTCTGCTTCACCAAACTCTTCAACAATTTCTTGCAGCCGCGGCGGAACCGCAGCAACTGCTTCACTCATAGATTACTCCTAAAAATAGTAGACGGTAGACAGTAAACGGGGAATTTATGCGGGGTGCAACCTTGCTGCCTTGCCGCCCCCCCATCCAGCATTTTCATTATTGACTACTGATTACTGCTAATACTCAGTAGATCCAAATTTCCGTAGGGTGGCATCCCTATGCCGCCCGCTGACGCATAGGGATGCGCCAGCTACGATGAAAAATTGGATCTGCTGATACTTGCGCAACTAATTTTCGCCAATTTTTGTGGTAATGCAAGTTAGGCAGGCTGAGGGCTATTCATACCCTGTCCGTCTTTCTACTTTTTGCCAATATAGGCAATGGCGTCAATCTCTACCAGCATCGTCTGCGGTAACTGGCTGCCAACGGTGGTACGAGTAGGTTTGGGATCGGGAAAGTAGCGGGCGTAGACTTTGTTGTAGCGGTCAAACATACCGAGATCGCTCAGGTGGGCCGATACTTTGACTACATCGGCCATCGTCGCCCCGGCTGCTTCCAAAATCGCTTTGATATTTTCCAGGGTGCGGGCGGTCTGCTCCTCAATCGTCTCTCCAACCATCTGGCCGGTTTCGGGATCAAACGGCCCCTGACCGGAGACAAAAACAAATTCCCCCACCTTTAGACCTTGCGAGTAAGCGCCGCCGGGGGCCGCACCTTTTTTAGTTGAGATTTGTTGCTTGGGCATGGCTAGACTCCTCGTAAAAAATAAATTCAAAATAGCCCGTTACAAGGTACCAATCACGCATCACGTTTCACCTCTCCGCAAACACCAGCACGTAGGTATACCAGCCCGGCGGCCCTTCAACGATGCCCACACCGATGCGGTTGTGGTGAGGGTGGAGAATATTGGCCCGGTGCGGGCGGCTGTTCATAAACCAGTTCAGGGCAAATTCAACCGTTTCATTCGCCGGGCGGGTGTTGCGCTGGATATCCTCACCGACATTGGCAACGTCAATCTCTGCTTCAAAAAAGCGATCTTGCAGGGTGTTTCCTTCAGGGGTGGTGTGTCCAAAGTAGCCCCGGACGACCATATCCTGGGCATGGCTCAGGGCCAGCGCGGCAATCTCCTGGTCAACCTGGTACGGCGGCAGTCCGGCGGCTTCTCGCTGGGCATTGACCCCGGCCACCATTTGCTGCTCCATTTCCACCAGGCTGGGTGGTGGAGCCATCGGAACGGGCGTCGCTCTGGGCTGCTGGGGGGAGGGGGTGGGTCGCGGCGGGGCAAAGATGACCGGAATAGCCACCGTTTGACCCACTTCCAACGAAGAGGGTATCAATTCGGGATTAACCGCCAAAATATCCTTGACGCTGGAGCCAAATTTGGCAGCCAGGCCGAGCAATGTATCCCCTTCGGTCAAATCGTACAGGATAATTGGCACCCCCTGAGTCAAACCTTCGCTGGGGGGAATCAAGAGTTGATCGCCAACTTGCAGCCGGGTCGGGTCGGTAATCTCATTGGCCGCCAGCAGCAGTTCGACCGGTATCTCGTATTCGTAGGCAATAGCCAGAGGCGTATCGCCCTCAACGATGGTGTAATAAACCGGCTCATCCGATCCCTGCGCCGGAGCGACCGGCTTGGGTTCGGTGAAAACCACCGGCACGGCAATGGCCTCGCCGACCGGCAACTCATCATCGGCCTGCAAGTGAGGGTTGGCCGCCAGAATCTTTTTGACGCTGGAGCCATACTTGGCCGCAATACTCAACAACGAGTCACCCGCAACCACGGTATGCGGCACCACCGGAACCCGCAGCCCTTCTTGGGGCGGAATCAGCAAATCTTGCCCCACTTCCAAATTGGCCGGGTCACGGATATTATTGGCAGCCAATAAAGCTTCGGTGGAAATGCCGTACTCGGCGGCAATCGAAATCAGCGTTTCACCGGATTGGACTTCATGAAACACAAAAATCGGGGTGGGGGTAGCGGTCGGCTTGGGAGTAGCTGTCGCTTCAGGGGCCGGCGTCATCTCCAGAATGGCGATTTCGACAAAGTTACCTAGCGGTTCAATAGTCAAGGTTGCCGTTGGCTGGGGCGTAGCGCGACGGGTGGGTAGAATGATGCTGGCCACGGGGGTCGGCATTGGAGGCGGAGCCAGATTAAACTGGACCCAGGCGACTAGGCCGATTAAAGCCAGGGTCAGGGCCAGCCAAGTCCACCAATAGGCCGGCACATGATCAATGATGTCACGGGGGTTCAATTTTTTCACGCCGGTCTTAATCTCCTGCAAAAACCAGCACAAAGGTATACCAGCCGTTTGCCTCTTGAGCTACGCCCACCCCAATCCGGTTGAAATTAGCATGCAGCAGATTGCGGCGATGAGGCGCGTCGCCCATAAACCAGCCTACCGCCGCCGCCACAGCTTGATTGGCCGGCTTGACGCTCAGATAAATATTCTCGCCCACCCAATTAGTCGCCAACCCGCGCGCCTGAAAGCGATCTCGCAGGGTGCGACCTTCGGGGGTAACGTGGCTAAAATAGCCCCGTTTAACCATATCCTGGGCCTGACCCCAGGCCATCAGGGTCAACTGCTCATCTACCCTGTAGGGAGCCAGCCCCTCAGCCCGGCGTTTAGCATTGACTTGCTCGACCATGCTTTGCTCCAGGCCGACCAGGCTGGGCGAGCCTTTTTTGAGCGCCGCCAGGTCTGCCTCGGTGAGCGCCGGCACAGCCACAAATTCCGCCGCAGGAGACTGGCTGCCCCCCGAGCGCGGTCGCTGGCGGGTCAAGGGGATAGCAACTTGCTGGCCGATTTGTAGCGCGCTTGGCTCCAGGGCCGGGTTGAGCGCCAGAATATCTTCAACACTGGAGCCGTATTCCTCAGCTAGCGCCAGGATGGTGTCGCCGCTCGCCACCTCGTGGACTGCCGTCGGCGCCCACAAGATGGGGTCCGGCAGTTCGCCATCTTTGCCAGGGATCAGCAACTTTTGGCCTAATTGCAGACCACTGGGATCGGTAATCCAATTGGCCGCCGCCAGCGCCTCAACAGTCGTATCGTAATGGAGGGCTAGGGCCAATAAGGTATCCCCCGGTTCAATAATATGAAAAACCAGGGTGGGGGTGGGGCGAGGAGTTTCTTTACGAGCCGGGGTGGCTGTGACCGGGATGAGCAATTTCTGGCCAATCTGGATCGTCGTGGGGTCGGTGATCTCATTGACCATCATAATTTTTTCAACGGAGGTATCGTAGTTGGCGGCGATAGCCAGCAGCATTTCCCCGGAGCGCACCACATGGACGACTGGTCCGGGGGTCGGCGTGGCGGTGGGAACAGCGGTGGTCTTTTTTGGGGTGGGCGTAGCGGTGGAGCGCAAGGTCGGCGTGGCCGTCGCTTTGGCTGACAGCGTCGCTCTGGCTGAAGGCGTGGCCGTCGGCAGAGCAAGGGTTGGTTCAACCGAGGCCGGCGCCGCCGGTGAAAATTGATACCAGCCCACTAACGCAATCCCCAGTGCTATTACTGCCACTGCCACATGGGACGATTGAATTGTACCGATGGCAAACCCTCCCGGCGGGTCAATTTTTCAATAGACCCGTTTCGACCGGCAATTATACACCGCCTGCCTACAAACGCGCCAAATTTAATCCCTATTGAAAATATCTCCCAAATTCCCAAACTTTAGCCCAATTTTAAACCAGGTTTGCCCAAAGTTGGATAAATGAGGGGCTGCACCCCCCCTTACGCTTGTAATTTCCTCACAACCCTGCTATTTTTTCTATTTGTGATGGATAGCGCAAATATCATCTCAGTGACCAAAAAGTACTCTTTAGCTCAAACACATTCCCGGCTACAATCGTAAACAGTTGCGGCCCTCAAAAAGTACTTTAGGGAAAACTAGTGAGTACCTTTTACCCCAAATATTTGTGACTTTTGCTACTTTTGGGCCACGCATTTTTAGTGTATGTTAGAATTGCGCCGCACAATATACATCATAAATTTCACCGCTATGGCAGAGGTGGGTGTCTTTAACACCTACCTCTGTCCTTTTCAAGGGCTTAAAACCTAAAAAGTTATGGAAGAAACCATTTTTAACGGAGATTTTGCCTCATGAATTCTGACAACCATTCCAAACGTAAAGAACGCAAGCTGCCGGCCCATTACCGCTGGATTGCCGTTGCTGTGGCCATTGTCGGCCTTGTTGCTTTACTCTACTACTTCTTACCGAAAAATCAGCAATCTGCTTCGCCAAATCAAACCTCCGTAGCTGCTACCTTGCCGCAAATTGTCAGTGCGGTAACTGCGGGTGAAGTGAAAATCCTCACCGTGCGCGGCGATACCCTTACCGCGACAAAAACGGATGGCAGCAAAATTACCGTACGCAAAGAGTCGAATATTAGCGCGGTGGAAACCCTTAAACTTCTCGGTGTTCCTAGTGAAGCCTTAAAAGACCTGCCGATTATCGTCGAGGAACCAACCACTAACTTCAATCCAACGGGCATCTTGTCTGTTTTGGCGGTTGTTGGCTTGATAACTTTCTTTATTTTCCGCAATTCGCGCCAACCGCAGGGTCAGAGCGGCTCCGGCTACAATTTTGGCAATATGGGGCGCAGCAATCCACGAGTCATCTCCAACACCAATGACAAAGATGCTAAATCCAAACCTGCTCTACCCCAGGTAACTTTCCGTGATGTGGCCGGGGCCGACCAGGCCAAATTAGAATTACAGGAAATTATTGAATTTTTGAAGGAACCGGCAAAATTTGCCAAATTAGGCGCGCGCATTCCCAAAGGTGTCTTAATGGCTGGACCTCCGGGAACGGGCAAAACCCTCCTGGCTAAAGCCGTCGCCGGCGAGGCCGGCGTTCCCTTCTTTAGCATTTCCGGCTCTGAGTTTGTCGAGATGTTTGTCGGCGTGGGAGCCGCCCGCGTGCGCGACCTGTTCAAACGAGCCAGAGAGCAAGCCCCCGCCGTAGTCTTTGTGGATGAAATTGACGCTGTGGGCCGCCAGCGTGGGGCCAGCATGGGCAGCGGCAACGACGAACGCGAACAAACCCTCAACCAAATCCTGGTTGAAATGGACGGTTTTACCACCGACACCAATGTAATTGTAATGGCCTCAACCAACCGGCCCGACATTCTTGACCCGGCCCTGCTGCGTCCCGGCCGTTTTGACCGCAAGGTTATTTTGGACCGGCCCGATGTGACTGGTCGTGAAGCCATTCTGGAAGTTCATACCAAAGGCAAACCGTTGGCCGCCGATATTTCTATTTCCGATTTGGCTAAATTGACCCCCGGCTTTGTTGGGGCCGACCTGGAAAATTTGGTCAACGAAGCCGCCATTCTGGCCGCCCGCCGGAATTTGAACAGCATTGGCCGGCCAGAATTTCAGGATGCGATGGAACGGATTATTGCCGGGCCGGAACGCCAGGGCAAAATCCTTAGCGATTACGAGCGCAAAGTGGTCGCTTACCACGAGGCCGGCCACGCCGTAGTGATGCACAACCTGGAAAACAGCGACCCGGTGCATAAAGTGAGCATTATCTCGCGGGGGATGGCCTTGGGTTACACCATGCCTTTACCCGAAGGGGATAAGTACCTGCGCAGCCGCGAAGCCTTTGAGGACGAAATTGTGGGCTTGCTGGGTGGCCGGGCCGCCGAGGAGATTATCTTCAAACGCATCACCACCGGCGCAGCCAACGACTTGGAGCGGGCCACCAAACTGGCGCGGGCCATGGTCACCCGCTTTGGCTTTAGCCAGAAATTGGGCCTGCGCACCTTCGGCGAGGAGCAAGGCAATCCTTACCTGGGCAGTTTGGGCGAAATTCGCAATTACAGTGAGGAAATGGCCCAGGCCATTGACCACGAAATCCGCCACATCCTGGAAACGGCCTATCAACGGGCCAAAGACATTGTGCTTGAGCAAGAGCGCAAGCTGGAAGCTCTGGCCGGAGCGCTGCTGGAATATGAAACCGTCGAACGCTCGGCTTTTGAAGCGTTAATGGCTTAATTCTCATCTTGTTCCCAAACTCAGTTTGGGAACAAGATGAGAAAGAATAAAAAAGGAGAGGCAGATCAGTGATCTGCCTCTCCTTTTTTATTTTGCCTGAAAGCGTTCGCAAACTGTTTTGTCTGGCTGGCCCGCCCCGGCATGAATGCCAGGGCTAAGGAACAGTGCCGGGTCAACCCGGCTTTAGCCCGATTAATCGGGCGCTGTGGCATAGTCCGGCGACTTCATCGCCGGACGAGCGTCGGTAGCAAGGATGCCTGGGGGAGTTTCCGGACGCTTTCTGCCTGTTTTAGTGAGCCGATTGCTGCCGGCGGTGAGTGTCAAATTCAGGGGCTTCTTTGAGGGTGGTCCCTAAAATACCAAAGGAACGCCACAACGCTCTTAGGCCGGTGCGTTTGAGTTCGGCGGGGTCGGCGCCAACCGAAGGAAAGCCCTGGGCATCGGGGGTCAGTTTCTCCCAATTGCGGAAGAGGTGTCCCCAGTTGCTATCAAGCACCTGGTTCATACGCTTTTTGGCAATGACCGGATACCAGAAACTATCGTGATAAACCACGCTGGCAGCATAGGACCAGGGAGCGAGCACCGTTTTCAGCGACCACTCGATGGGTTTTTTGAGCGGTCCCCAATAAATCTTGTGCTGCATACGTGAAGCAAAAGTCATCTTTTTGAACGGCCCATCAAAATGCCAATTCATCGCCGCCGCTTCTTGATCGCCCACAATTTCGATTTCGCGTGGGTCGCCGCAGCCTAAGCCCAGCTCGTGGGCCATGCGGATAAACTTGATCGAGAGCGGGTCCAGGCCCATCATTTTAGCGGCGATCGCGTCAATGGCTACTTGATCGGCGCTGGCCAAAATGACATTTTTTACGTAGGGCATCATGCAGCGTGGGCCAGGGCCATCACCGGCAAAGGTACCGTCCATAACCGCAAAAACCCCCCGGTGGATTTTCTTCTGGATCATCAGCAAATCTACCAGGGTTTCGTGGATAACCGGGTGAGTCCAGTGGCGGTGTTCATTCAGCAGCCCGCCAAAGGCGTTTTTCATCGCGCCGGTGGTGGTGGTAAAGATATGGGTTTTGACGGTGGGCAAATGGATAATGTTCTCGCCGATAAAGCGTTTGGGGATATGGAAACCCTTGGGATAAACCTCGTTAAGGCAGGTAAATTTATCGGTCAAGTCTCCCACCGCATCACGGATATGAATCCATTCTTCCCCTTCATAGAGATGAATATTGCGCAGCCCATGCGCCTCGACCACGTTAATTTGCTTGTTTTCCCTTTCGCCAAAATGGGCGTCAATGACGACAGTGCGGTTGTGGCAAGCGTGGATCAAATCGGGGTTGTAGCCATCCTGCTTCAGTGCCCGGATGACGCCTTCAAGCTGCCAGGGCGTGGTCGAACTGCCTGGAAAAAAGAAGTGCCATGAAATATTGACTTTTAACGCGGTATCGGCATCTTTGGCGATAACATCTTGATACCCGGCCAGATTCATCAATTGATGATAATCGGCCAGAACCGTTCGGGGCGACGTTCGGAGAACGGCAACTTTACTTTTGCCCATAAAATTCCTCTCTTGAACAAGTGGTTTCCAAAAACAGGTAAAAATACGTTGCGTAGAGTGTATTCCGTAGAAATAAAACGAACACGCACCACGCACTACGTTAAATATTCTACGTCTTTATCTCAAAAGCTCCAAGTCACAAGGCCCGATTGAGGACCTCCTGCAACTCCGCCGAAGTCAATTTGATCGGATTGCCCTGGGTGCTGCTGGCGACCGCCGTTTTTTCGATGACAGCAGGGAAATCAGCCGACGTCAAACCATAGGTTCCCAGGCCGGGAACACGCAAAGTTCGGCCTAACTCCTCAACCCAGGCCACGCCATCGCCGGCCGTCGCTTTGGGGCTGCCTGTCAGAATTTGAGCCACTTCATCATAGCGCCGCAGAAACTCGCCGTCAGGCTGTCTTTCTTGGAGCGCCTGCGCATTGACCGCCATCACCGGCGGCAGCAAGACCGCGCACACTGCGCCATGCGGCGCAGGGAACATCCCGCCCAGCACACCGGCAAAGCCGTGAACGACGCCCAGTTTGGCATTAGCCAGGGCCAGCCCGCCAAAAAGACTGGCTAAGGCCATATCTTCGCGGGCCGCTGAGTCGCCGCCCTGCTCGTAGGCCCGGCGCAGCGAACGGGCTGCCCGGCGCATGCCCTCCCGTGTCAGCGCATCGGTCAGCGGGTTGGCTTTGTTTGAGACAAAGGGTTCCAGGTTTTGGGTCAGCGCGTCCAGGCCGGTGCTGGCAGTGAGCGCCGGGGGCAGGCTGTAGGTTAGCTCCGGGTCAACAATTGCCAAGCGGGGTAGCATGTGCGGGCTGCGCAAACTGACCTTGACTCGATGTTCGGGCGCACCCAACACTGCATTGCGCGTCACCTCGCTGCCGGTTCCGGCGGTGGTGGGAATGGCGATACAGGGCACACCGGGTTGGCTCAACACCTGGCCTCGGCCAATCACTTCCAGGTAATCCAGCGGTTCGCCGGGGTTGGTCAGTAAAATCGCAACCGCTTTGGCCGTGTCCATCGCGCTGCCGCCGCCAAACCCGATGACCATGTCTGCCTTTTCGACCCTGGCCTGCTGCGTGCCCTGCTGGACAAGTTCAATCGTCGGTTCACCGGCGTTGGCGAAAAGAGTTGTCTCAACCCCATGCGCCGTCAAAGCAGCCAGCAGGGGATTGGCTCGTTCGGTTGAACTGGCAACAACCAGCGCCTTCCGGCCCATCTCGCTTGCCAGCGAACCCACCTGCTTGAACGTACCCGGCCCAAAAATAATTTGCGTTGCAGTGGCAAATTCAAAGTTCATTCTCAACCTCCTGGAGACCGCCGACCGCTGCCAGCCCCACTCCGATACTTCAGAGAGGAGATTTCACGTTATGAGGAGATGAATACAGCGGTCTGCCGTCGGCGGTCTGCGGTCGTATTCATCCCCAGCCTGCTTCATCAGGGTAGACATTGGCATACTTGATACTGCTGCGCGGCTCGGCCATCATGGGGGCGACGGTTTCGGCCCATTTTTTGTAGTGGGCCGTTTCTTTATGTTTGGCCGGGTCATCCGGGGTGCGGTAGACCTCGACCAGCACGAAGCGGTGGGGATCATCCAATTGCTGCACCACATCAAAGCGGGCAATGCCCGGCTCCTGCACGCTGTTGCGGGCATTTTCAATCGTTGCCTGGCGAAAGGCGTCTACAAACTCAGGTTTAACATGCGCCTGTACGTGAACGATAAACATGACGAACCTCCTGGGGTCAAATCATCCGAAATTTTATTAATTTTGACAACCTCCCGACGCTGGGGGTACAATAGTGGTATGAAAGTATCAAAAACTCCCATCACTCAATTTATAACTGAGCTAGGCCATTGGGCGCGGCCCAAGACTCCTGAAGGCAAGCGAGCCGCCGATATTACTGCTTTTGTGCTCATCATTGGGGCGGCATTGGTCCTGCTCTATACCCTGCGTTAATCCCTCCAAAAGCCCAATAATCGCATTATCCACCATATGACCCCCGCTGCAAAACAGGTAAAGGGTAGTGTTATGAGTATCCCAATGAGTACGCCTGTTTCATCACTGCCCGTTGCCCGCAAAAAGAGATAAGCCGACATAGCCAGAATTATTGCTAACAAGCCAGCTTGCAGGGCGATACCAGGCACAAGGGCAGCTACGGCGAAGTAAACAATCGAAAAATAGACTATTGCCAGCAGAATAGGGAAAATAATGTCTCTGTGGAAGCGCACGAGCCAGATTATACCTAAAACGGAATGAAGTCGCTAACGGTAGTCACTAAATTCAGGTCGAGATTGAGATATCGTAACTACTCATCAAATAGCACCTTTTGATACGCTCTGCACTTCGCTCCGAGCTACAAGGATGCTACTCACCGCAGCCTGAGTGGGCCAAAGGCTGTATCGAAGGGTGCGGTGAGTAGATACAAACCTCCATTTGTAACTTGCGTTTTAGGAAAACAGTTTTATAGTTATGCCCCAAACCGTGCCAGTCTCCAACATCCATCGAGTCAAATAGAGAATGACGACTCAATCGCCGGATTTTTTTACTTACGCCGAAATTAAACAGGCGGCCGATTTCATTCAAAGCCAAACCAGTCACCAGTCCTCCATCGGTCTTATCCTGGGATCGGGTTTGGGGCCGCTGGCCGATGAAATTGAGACTGCGACCCTTCTTCCTTAAATGCTGACCGCTCAAGAAGTGATTGATCTGCTCCAACTCGAACCGCTGCCCCATGAGGGCGGCTTCTTCCATCTGACCTACCGTTCATCCGAAACCATCCCCCCCGCTGCCCTGCCGGCCCGGTACGAGCAAGAGCGAGTTTTGGGCACAGCCATTTATGCCCTGCTCACCCCTGCTGATTTCTCGGCTATGCACCGCCTGGACACCGATGAGATTTACCATTTTTACTACGGTGACCCGCTGGAAATGCTGTTATTATATCCCAACGGGTCGGGCGAACTGTTTTTACTGGGTAACGACCTGGCAGCGGGCCAACGGCCGCAAAAGCTGGCTGCGCGGCAGGTCTGGCAGGGGACACGCCTGGCTCCCGGAGGTCAACACGGCTTTGCCTTGATCGGCACGACGATGGCCCCCGGTTTTGAATGGGCCGGTTTTGAACTGGGTGACCGGGATGAATTGATTAAACAATACCCAGATTTTGCCGACAGGATTGCGGCGCGGGTTCGGTAAAAATTAGTGCGGAATTGCGTAAGTTTGTCACGATTGAATATGCCCGATTCCTGGCATGTCATTTCGAGCGCCAGCGAGAAATCTTCCTGCTCACCATAATATTTTTACTGCGGTAATGAAGATTCCTCCCTGCGGTCGGAATGACATGATTTTAGCCAATTGTGTAAGTTTATTATTAAAGAGGAGAAGCGATATGAAAAACCTGATGAAACTGTTGGTATTGCTCATGGTGATCGTTGCGACTTTAGGCTGCGGACAACAGGCCGCCGCCCCGGCGGCAACCGAGGAAGCGGCCGCCCCGGAAAGCGACAAACCCTTAAAATTTGTCTACGTCTCCCCCACCCCGCTGGGCGTCAACGACTTTTTGATTATGGGTCAGACTGGCCTGGAACTGGCCGGCGACAAACACGGGGCGCAGACCAAAGTGTTAGAAAGCGAAGACCCAACCACCCGCGAGGAGAACGTGCGGGCCGCCATTAACGACGGGGCCAATATTGTGATCGTCCTCGGCTTTGAGTTCAACGACATCATCCCCAAAGTCGCCGCCGAAGCCCCCGACACCCAATTTCTGATTGTAGATCAGTGCATCGAAAACCCTCCGGCCAATGTTCACTGCGCTGTGTTCAAGGAATATGAAGCGGCTTTTCTCATCGGCGCGATTGCCGCCTCGTTAACCGAAACGGGCAAGGTTGGGGCCATCAGCGCCCTGGATATTCCCTTCCTGCACCGCTATACCGACGGCTTTGCCGAAGGGGCCAAATATGTCAAGCCCGATATTGAAACGTCAACCCTGTGGGTTGGCAGCGATGTCAGCGCCTTTTCCGACCCGGCCCGGGCCAAAGAACAGGCTTTAGCCATGGCTGCCGATGGCGTGGACCATATCTTTGCCGCCGGCGCGGCCAGCAACTTTGGCATCTTTGAGGCCGCCAAAGAAAAAGGCTTCTTTACCTACGGCGTGGATGTGAACCAGTGTCCCTCTGCCCCTGGCCAGGTGGTCGAGAATCTGATCAAGCGGGTGGATACGGCCATTGTCGAATCGGTGGACAAGATTATGGCCGGCTCAAAAGAAAATTTTCTCGCTTATGGTTTGGCCGAGAAAGGCATCGGCCTGGTCGCCTTGACTACCGACAAGCCCGAAGACAGCCAATGCGAAATCATGAAGCACAAGGAGCTGATTGAAACCATCAAGGGCATCCAGGACAAGATCATCAGCGGCGAAATCAAAATCGAAGACCCCATGTTTAAACAGTAGTAGGTAGTAAGGAGTAGGTAGTAGGGGGTAAAAATCCCCTTACTACCTACTACCTACTACCTACTACCTACTTCCTACTCCCATGCCTTACGCCCTCGAACTGCGCGGCATTGTCAAACGGTTTCCCGGCGTGCTGGCCAACGATCAGATTGATCTGGCCGTCGAACCGGGCGAAATCCGGGCCTTGGTTGGCGAAAACGGGGCCGGCAAAACTACGCTGATGCGGATTTTGTACGGCCTCTACCAACCCGATGCCGGCGAAATTTATATTCACAGCCAGAAACAGACCTTTCACTCCCCGCACGACGCCATCCGGGCCGGCCTGGGCATGGTCCACCAGCACTTTATGCTCTTTCCCTCGCTGACCGTGAGCGAAAATGTCATCTACGGGGCGGAGCCGACCCGCGCCGGTTTTGTAGACCGCCAAACCGCCCGGCAAAAAGTGGCCGAAATTGCCCGGCAGTACAGCTTGCAGGTTGATCCGGCGGCGAAAGTGGGTCGGTTGCCGGTGGGCGTTCGCCAGCGGGTCGAGATTTTGAAAACGCTCTACCGCCAGGCCGAGATTTTGATTTTGGACGAGCCGACCGCCGTGTTGACCCCCCAGGAACGGGACGGGTTATTTGCCATTTTGCGCGGTCTGGCCGGCCAGGGCAAAACCATCATTTTTATTACCCACAAGCTGCACGAAGTGATGAGCCTGTCCGATAACGCGACCGTACTGCGCGACGGGCGGGTCACGGCCACACTGCGTACCGCCGCAACGTCACCCGAAGAAATCAGCCGTTATATGGTGGGCCGCGAGGTGATGTTGGTGGTCAACAAGCCGCCGGTCCAACTGGGCGAGACGGTTTTGGCCGTAGAAAATCTGGCCGTGGAGGACGAGACCGGCCGGGCTGTAGTTCGAGATGTCTCGTTTCAGGTCCGGGCCGGTGAAATTGTCGGCATCGCTGGGGTGGCCGGCAACGGGCAAACCGAGTTAATCGAGGCCATCACCGGGCTGCGTCCGCTGGCGGTGGGTCGAATTAGGCTGGAAAAGCGGGAGGTCAGCCAGGCTACAGTGGCCGGGCGGCGCGCAGCCGGGCAAGCTTACATCCCGGAAGATCGCAGCCGGGTTGGATTGGCGGTGGCGGCCAGCGTGGCTGATAATCTATTGATGGGCTTTCAAAAGCAGCCGGGTTTGTCACGGCGCGGCTTGCTGTCGTTGAGGGGTCTGGCCGAGCACGCCGTCCGCCTGATTAAACAATACGCCATCAAAGTCGCCAGGCCGACCGAACCGGCCGCCAATCTGTCGGGCGGCAACTTGCAGAAGGTGGTGATTGCCCGTGAATTTGCGCATCACGGCCGGTTGCTCATTGCCGAACAGCCGACGCGCGGGGTGGATGTCGGCTCGATTGAATTTATCCATCAACACCTGCTCAACTACCGCAGCGAAGGCAACGCCATTTTGCTGGTCTCGGCGGAATTGAGCGAAATCATGAGCCTGGCCGACCGGATTCTGGTGATGTTTGAGGGGCGGATTGCCGGTGAGTTGGCCGCAGCAGAAGCCAGCGAAGCTAAATTGGGCCTGCTGATGGCCGGCGGTGAGAAAATTAGAAATAAGAATTGAGAAATTAGAAAAGATTTAGATGCAACCAAAAGCCGCTCTCCCTTTCTCCGCCACGATGCGACCTATTATTAATACGCTGCAAGCGCCCCTGCTGGCTATTCTGGGGGCGGTGCTGATTGGGGCGGTGATTATGCTCATCACCGGGCACAACCCCCTGGAAGCGTATTGGGCTATGCTCGAAGGGGCGGTGGGGGGACAGAATCTCGCCTCGACCTTAAGCCGGGCTGCGCCGATTGTGGGCATGGGCTTGACAGCCGCAGTGGCTTTTAGAGCCGGCTTTTTCAACCTGGGCGGCGAGGGCCAACTGGTTCTTGGCGCGCTAACCGCAGCCCTGGTGGCCATTTACATCCCGCTGCCCGCCCCGCTGTTGATGCTGGTCGCTTTTGTGGCGGCGGCGCTGGTCGCCGGATTATATGCCTGGCTGGCTGCCTTTTTTCAGTTTCGCTTTAACGTGCCCTTACTCATCAGCACTTTGTTGATGAACTATCCGGCTCGTTTTTTTGCCTCCTACTTAACCACCCACCCCTTCCGCGATGTCCCTTCCGGCATGGCCCAAACCTACATGGTCCCGGCCGCGGTCAACTTGCCGCCGCTGAGCCAGGATGGCCGGCTACACGCTGGTATCTTCATCACCCTGGGGTTGGCTCTGCTGGCCGCGTTTATCATTAATCGCACGGTGGTAGGCTATGAGATGCGTATGGCTGGGCTGAACGCCAATTTTGTGCGCTACGGCGGGGTAGACCTGCGCCGCCTGAGCTACCGGGTTATGTTTACCAGCGGGGCGATTGCCGGCATCGTCGGGGCGATTGAGGTGTTGGGGGTCCACCAGCGTTACATTGACGACGCGCTGACCTCGCCCCTGTATGCCTGGGTCGGCCTGATGACCGCGCTCCTGTCCGGCTCGAACCCGCTGGGCGTGCTGCTGGCCGGGCTGTTCTTCTCGGCGGTGCAGACGGGCGGCTTTGCCCTGGAACGAGCCACCGAAGTCCCGCGTGAGTTATCGCGGGTGCTGCAAGCCCTGATTATCCTGCTGGTCGCCGCCCGCCAACGGTTTCATTTTGGCGATGGTGGGGCAGAGGAAAGTAAAGAGTAAGGAAACGTGGTGCGTGGTGCGTAGTGCGTAAAGTATTCCACGCACCACGCACCACGCACCACGATGAAACCTATGACCGACTTTCTCAATATCTTCGACGCGACCCTACTCAACTCCACCTTCCGCTTTGTGACGCCCATTTTGCTGGCGGCATTGGGCGGGCTGATTTGCGAGCGGGTGGGCGTCTTTAATATTGCCCTGGAAGGATTGATGCTGACCGGCGCGTTTGCGGCGGTGGTCGGCAGTTATTATGCCGGCAGCGCGGTCGGAGGGGTGCTGGCGGCGGCTCTGGCGGGAGCGGCCCTGGCAGCCATATTTGCCCTATTCGCCATCACCCTGCGCGGCGATATGATTGTGCTGGGCATCGCCCTCAATTTGCTGGCGGCGGGATTGACCGTTTTTTTGCTGCGAACCATTTTTGGAGTCAAGGGAGCATTTCAGGATCCCAGCATCCAGGGGTTGGGAAAAATTGACCTGCCTGGCATAGAAACCCTGCCGATTTTAGGCCCGCTGTTATCGGGGCATAGTTGGCTAATTTATCTGTCCTGGCTGCTGGTGGTAGGCATGCAGTTGTTGCTTTTCCGGCACGCTTTGGGACTGCGCATGCGCGGCGTCGGCGAGCACCCCGAAGCGGCGGCCACGCTGGGGGTCAATGTGACGGCCCTGCGCTACCTGGCGGTGCTGCTCTCCGGGGCGCTGTGCGGGCTGGCCGGGGCGCAGCTTTCGCTGGGCAATGTGACCCTCTTTGTGGAAAACATGAGCGCCGGGCGGGGCTGGATTGCGGTGGTCGCGGTCATGTTCGGCCAGGCGCATCCACTGGGTGTTTTTGCCGCCAGCCTCCTCTTTGGCCTGGCCGACTCGATTGGGTTTCGGCTGCAAGGGCTGCAAATGCCGTCGCAGTTCACCGGCATGGTTCCTTATGTGGTCACACTGGTCAGCCTATTCATCATCGAGGCTCAACGTCGGCGGCGGCGCAGAATGACGGTATAATAAGCCAGATTTTTGTTCATGCAGGCGACTTTAAGACTTTTGATGCGTGATACGTGATGCGTGATACAAAGCGTTTTACGCATCACGTATCACGCATCACCCACCTTCCTCATCAGAAAGGTTTTCTCCATGCTCGAAATTGTATTGACCATCCTGATCGGTTTGCTCGGCGGGGTTTCCGTTGGTCTGCAGGGGCCGATTGCCGGGGCCATGAGCCAGCGGGTGGGCAGTTCGGCCAGCAGTTTTATTGTCCACATCAGCGGAGCGATTCTGTCGGGCCTGCTGCTGGCGGCTCGCGGCGGCGAAACAATTCAAAACTGGCGCGGTTTGCCCTGGTATATGCTTGGCTCGGGCGTGTTTGGCCTGATACTTTATCTCACCCTTACTCATACCCTGCCCCGCCTGGGCGCGACGACCGCCGTAACCTTGATCATCGTCGGGCAATTGGTCATGGGCATGCTGATTGACCAGTTCGGCTGGTTTGGGGTTGAGGTTCGACCTATTGATGGTTGGCGGCTAGCGGCGGTAGTTCTGCTGCTGGCCGGCGGATATTTGATGGTGAGGTAATAATATGTGTCTGGATAACCAAAAACTATTTAGAACACTGCATCAAATCGTAACTATGCTCAGTGGATCCAAATTTCCTGTAGGGTGGCATCCCTATGCCGCCCGCTGACGCATAGGGATGCGCCAGCTACGGTGAAAAATTGGATCTACTGATGCTTGTGAAAGAAGATTGCTTTAAGTAGAGACAATCTGAGATTTAAGGAGTAACCCATGAGTATACCCTCTCCTCATACCCTCCTCGACTTCACCGGCAAAGTCGCCCTGGTCACCGGCAGCAGCGGTGGGCTGGGGGCAGGCATTGCCCTCCGCTTTGCCGAGGCCGGCGCGGCGGTGGTGGTCAATTATCGTTTTAACGCTGCCGGGGCGCAGGCGGTTGTCGCTCAAATCGAGGCTGGCGGAGGCCGGGCGATAGCCATCCGGGCCGATGTGACCCAAAAAGCCGAAGTCGAAGCGCTGATCAGCCAAACGGTTGAAGCCTTTGGCCGGCTGGACGTATTAATCAACAACGCCGGGTTGTATCCTCTTGTCAGTCTGGTGGAGATGAGCGAAGCCGAGTGGGATGAGGTGGTCAATTCCAACCTGCGCAGCACTTTTCTTTGTACCCAGGCGGCGGCCAAACAGATGATGGCGCAAGGGGGAGGCGGAGCCATTATCAACATCGCCTCGATTGAAGCGGAGAATCCGGCCCCTATGCACAGCCACTACAACGCGGCCAAAGGTGGGGTGGTGATGCACACGGCGGCGGCGGCCAATGAATTGGGCCTCTACGGTATCCGGGTGAACTCGGTTTCGCCCGGCCTGATCTGGCGCGAAGGCATCGAGCAAGCCTGGCCGGAGGGCGTCGAGCGATTTTTGAAAGCCGCCCCGCTGGGCCGCCTGGGTATGCCCGACGACGTGGCCGACGCCTGTCTCTTTCTGGCCTCCCCCGCCGCCCGCTGGATCACCGGGGCCAATTTGCGGGTGGATGGCGGGGTGATGACCAAGCAGATATTTTAACGTGATGCGTGAAACGTGAATTATTACGCATCACGCATCACGCATCACGCTTTATGACAAGTTTAGGAGAAATTTATGCTTCTCAAAGACAAAGTCATTTTCGTCACCGGGGCCGGGCAGGGCATGGGTCGGGGAATTGCTCAGGCGGTGGCCGAGGCCGGGGCGCAGGTGGTGGTCAGCGATTTGCGGCTGGAGACGGTGCAGGAAACGGCCCAACTGGTCGAAGCCAGCGGGCAGCACACCCTGCCCCTGATTGCCGATGTGCTTGACGCTCAGGAAATGAGCAGCGCCATCCAGCAGGCTGTTGCTGCCTTTGGCCGGCTCGATGGCTGGGTTAACAATGCCGGGGTAGTCAAAATGGACAGCGCCCTTGATATGAGCGAAGAAGATTGGGCCTTTCAGTTCGAGGTTAATACGCAAGGCCTCTTTGTGTGCTGCCAATTGGCGGCTAAACAGATGATTGCTCAAGGCACAGGCGGCGCGATTGTTAATATCGCTTCCAACGCCGGCAAGGTGGGCTACCGCAACATGGCTGCCTACAATGCCAGCAAAGCGGCGGTGATCAACTTGACCCGTTCGCTCTCGCTGGAGTGGGCCGAGCACAACATCAACGTCAATGCCGTTTGTCCCGGCGGAGTAGACACCCCTATGCTGTTGGGTGTGGCCGAATGGCTCACCCGGCGCATCGGCGGCGATCCGCACGAACTGGTCAAAACGATGAAACCCCACCAGATGAACCGCCACGTCCAGCCCATCGAGGTGGGGCGGGTGGTCGCTTTTTTATTATCCGAGCAGGCCACGATTATTCGCGGGCAGGCGATCAATGTGGATGGGGGCGATACGCCCTATTGATTTACGATTTACGATTTACGATTGCTACCCGTTCCTGTCATTCCGACCGTAGGGAGGAATCTTCTAAGCTCACTATTAAGAGCATCGTGGAAATACCACACTATCGAGGTAATATCTGATGCAACCCGCCGATAAACTCATCATGCACGGCTTGGTCGTGACGATGGACGATCAGCTCAGCCTGATAGACGACGGGGCAGTGGCGATTGTGGGGGCTAAAATTGTGGCGGCGGGCGCGTCCGGCAGTTTGAGTGGGTTTATCGGCCCTGCCACCGAGATCATTGACGCGACGGGCCAATTGGTTATGCCCGGCCTGATCAACACCCACACCCACGCCGCCGACGCGCTTTTCCGGGGGCTGGTGGACGATCTGGCCCTGGAACCCTGGCTCGAACGGCTGTGGGTGGCCGAGCGTAAATTTCTGCGGCCCGACACGGTGCAGTTCGGGGCGCAACTGGCCCAGGCGGAGATGATTCGCAGCGGGACAACCACCGCTCTGGATATGTTCTGGTTTCCCGAAGTGTCGGCCCAGGTGGCCCAGGCGGCCGGTTTCCGGCTGATGACCGGCCCGGTTTATTTTGATTTGGCCGAGCCGGACAAGATTCCGGTCGAGCAGCGCACCGCCCGCGGGCGGGAATTTTTGCAGCAGTATCAACACGACCCGCTCATCACCCCCTGTGTGACCCCTCACAGCACCTACACCGTTTCACCCCAATATTTGCAGGAGGCCCAGGCGCTGGCCGACGAATTTGGCGTGCTGCTGACGACCCATGCCTCGGAGACAGCCAAAGAGGTAACAACAGTGAGTGAACGTTATGGGCAAAGCCCGCCGCGTCACCTGGATGCTCTGGGTATGCTGACCGAGCGGACCGTGCTGGCCCACTGCGTCCACCTGCGCGGGGATGAAATTGAGCTGTTGGCTCAACGGCAGACGGTCGTAGCTCACTGTCCTATGTCGAACCTCAAGCTGGGTTCGGGTATAGCGCCGCTGCCGCAGATGCGCCAAGCCGGGGTGCAGACTACCCTCGGCACGGATGGCCCGGTCAGCAGCAACGACCTGGATATGTGGGCGGCTATGCGTCTGGCGGCGGTGCTGCACAAAGGTGTCCAGCAAAATCCCACCCTGCTTTCGGCGCAGGAGGTGGTCAAAATGGTCACCTGCGATGCGGCCATAGCGCTGGGTCTGGGCGACAAAATCGGCTCGCTGGCGGCCGGCAAGGAGGCTGATATTATTTTGATTGACCTCAGCCGGCCCCACCTTGTTCCCCGTTACGATGTTTATTCTCATCTGATCTACGCCGTCGGGCGCGACGACGTGGCGACGGCGCTTATTCGCGGGCGGACGGTCATGCAGCAGCGCCAGTTGCTCACGATTGACGAAGCCAGCGCCATCGCGGCGGTGCAGGAGTTGGCGCAGCAGATTGCCCAATAGAAAAACCTGTCAGGTCTGACAGACCTGACAGGTTTGAAATGGGTAAACTTTTAGTGATACTCCGGCAGCATCTCTCCGTGCGCCTCAATCAAATCATCCACCAGATTCCAAATCTGCTCCAAGTCCAACTCGGCGGCGGTGTGCGGGTCGAGCATGGCGGCGTGGTAAATGTGCTCCCGTTTGCGGGTGAGGGCGGCTTCGACAGTTAACGCCTGGACATTGATATTGGTCTGCATCAGAGCGGCCAGGTGCGGCGGCAAGCTGCCGATACGGGTCGGCTGGAGGCCATTTTTGTCCACCAGGCAGGGCGCCTCGACGCAGCAGCCCTGGGGCAGGTTGTCAATTAGCCCCTGGTTGGGCACATTGCCGTAAACCACCCTCGGCTGGCCGGTTTCCAGGCTGTGGATGATACCGGAACCATATTCCACGCTGGGTTTGACTTCATTCATTGTCTCCAATGCCCCAATCGTCCACTCACGCGATTGCGGCATCATGGGAATACCCGCCAGTTCGCGTCGCAGCGCCTCCACCGAGTAGCGTTCCGGGTCCTCCTGCGCTTTCTGGGCAAACTCCCAGGCTTTGATCTGGGCCTGGCAGCGGCCCAAATACTCGTCCAGGGGAATGTTGAATTTCTCGATGAGATCGGGCCGGTCGCGTTTGATAAACCAGGGCACATACTCGCTGAAATGCTCGCTCGACTCGGTGACAAAGTAGCCCAAACGCTTGAAGGCTTCATAGCGTACCCGGTTCCACTCCGGCACGCGGCCTTCTTCCAACACCCGGCGAATCAGCGGATACAGGTCTTCGCCGTTGCGTTCAAATTTCAGATAAAAGGCCACATGATTGATGCCGGCCACCAGATAGTTGATCTCTTCAATCGGTACGCCGATATCCTCGGCCAGGTCGGCGGCGGTGTGCGGGACGCTGTGACACAAACCCACCGTTTTAATTTTGCTGCCCCGGTGGATGGCCCAGCAGTTCATAGCCATCGGGTTGACGTAATTGAGAAAAGTGACGTCGGGGCAGAGTTCTTCCATCTCGCGACACATATCCAGCAGCACCGGAATGGTCCGCAGGCCGCGCATAATCCCGCCGATACCCAACGTGTCGCCGATAGTTTGACGCAGGCCATACTTTTGAGGGATTTCAAAATCAATGACCGTGCTGGGCTGGTAGCCGCCCACCTGAAACATGGCAATGGCGTAATCAGCCCCATCCAGGGCCGCCCGGCGCTGGGTGGTGGTTTCAATTGTGGGCGAAACATTCAAAATCTGGCTGACACGCCGGGCCACCGCCTCGGATTCGCGCAGCCGTTTTTCATTAATATCAAACAGGCTGATGGTTGACTGGGCAAGGTCGGGGTAATGGAGAATATCCCCCAGTAAATTTTTGGCAAAAACGGTACTACCTGCACCGATGAAGACAATTTTGGGCATTCGTTATAATCCTTCCGTGTTTTAATCTTTGATGTTTTTGTAGTGAACTTCCGGCGCGCTCCGCAGCCGGTCTGCCGCCTGTTCCGCGGTCAAATCGCGCTGAGCTTCGCCCAGCATTTCATAACCGACCATGAACTTTTTGACCGTCGCCGAGCGCAACAAAGGCGGATAAAAATGGGCGTGGAGCTGCCAATGAGAATAATCACCGTCATCAGTGGGTGCGCCATGCCAGCCCATTGAATAGGGGAACGAGACCTCGAAGAGGTTGTCGTATCTGGTCAGCAGCCGCTTGAGGATGTCGGCCAGGGCGTCTCGCTCCGAGTCGGTCAGGTCGGGCAGGCGCAAAACGTGACGGCGGGGTAATAACAAAGTTTCAAAAGGCCAGACAGCCCAGTAAGGCACAACCGCCACCCAATCTTTGTTTTCAACCACAATTCGCTCGCGCAGAATTGACTCGATGTCGGCGTAATCAACCAGCAACGGCAGCTTGCGCTCCTCAAAATAGACCCGCTGTTGGCGCTCCTCTTTGGCCGGTTCGTTGGGCAGGGCGCTGCCGGCCCAAATTTGGCCGTGGGGATGGGGATTAGAACAGCCCATAATTGCCCCTTTATTTTCAAAAACCTGGACCCAGCGATACTGTTTACCCAATTCCGTCACCTGCTCGGCCCAAACGTCAATGACATGGCGGATATCTTCGACGGCCATCTCCGGCAGGGTCAAATCGTGGCGGGGGGAAAAACAGATGACGCGACAAATACCCGACTCGCTCTCGGTTCGCAGCAGGGGATGCGAGGCGATGGCCGCCGGGGGGGTGTCGGGCAGCAGGGCCGAAAAATCGTTGGTAAAGACAAAGGTGCTGTCATAAGGGGGATTTTGGAGGCCACCGGCGCGGCTGTTCCCCGGACAGAGGTAGCATTGAGGATCATAAGCCGGGCGAGTTTCCTGTGGCGGCCGCTCCACCTGGCCCTGCCAGGGCCGCTTGGTGCGATGGGGCGAAACTAGCACCCATTCGCCGGTCAGGGGGTTGTAGCGCCGGTGAGGATGGTCGGTTGGATTGAAGGTGTTCATGCGTAGTTCCTTTCGCTTTGAAGGGCGTAAGTCATATCTGAGAGCATTCGAAAACTATTTCGTCTGACTTGCCCGCCCTGGCATGAATACCAGGGCTAGGAAACAGCGCCGGGTCAACCCGGCTTAAGCCCGATTAATCGGGCGTTGTTGTATAGTCCGGCGACTTCATCGCCGGACGAGAGTCGGTGGCAAGGTTGCCTCTGGGGTTTCCGAATGCTCTCATATCTGTTTCACATACAAGGTGCGGCTGTAAGCCACGCCTTGACCCGCATCTCCACGGATCCCTTGCGTCATCAACTCATAACCACTGGCGCGATAAACCTCGGCCCCATGCCGGTCGAGGACAACATAAGCGGCGGCGGGGTCCAAACCTTTGAGAGGTGTGGGGGGTCTAAACCAGCCCATCTGGTGCTCGCGCACCGCTATAGAATAAACCGCTTCTCGGCCATTGGGCAAAACATATTGAATGACCGACGCGCCGTACTCTTCCAGGCGTTGCAGGCGATACAAGTCGCCGTCTTGAATAACGTGACGAATCCGCTTGTAAAAAGCGATGTAACTGGCGTACTCGGCCAACTCCGTCTCGTCAAGCTCGTTCAAACTGGCCCCAATGCCCAAAGCGCCGCGCATGGCCACATCAAAGCGGAGGCTCAA
This sequence comes from Anaerolineales bacterium, assembly GCA_015075405.1. Lineage (GTDB taxonomy): Bacteria > Chloroflexota > Anaerolineae > 4572-78 > J111 > DSQQ01. The sequence goes on along the minus strand of JABTUK010000004.1, from coordinate 281,222 downwards.
CGGGCTGATGCGGCCCGTCTGGTGGTTGTGGGCATGCGTCACCCAGGCTTCCATGCAGCGGGCCGGGTAAGCCAGGCTGTAGCCCTCTTGAATCCGAATCCGGTCCAGGGCGTCGGTATTATCGCTGGTCCAGACCTGATCGGTGCGGGCCAGGATACCCAGGTCAATCCGGCCGCCGCCGCCGGAGCAGCTTTGAATATCCAGCTTGGGATATTTTTGGCGCAGCCGGTCCATGATGGTATAGACCCCTTCGACGTGTTTGCGCCAGATATCTTTGCCGGCCACCGAGCCGGGTTCGCGGGCATAGCGATTCATATCCCACTTGAAAAATTCAATCGGATACTGGGCCAGCAGGCGGTCGAGCGCCTGGAAAATATACTCAACCACCTCTGTCCGGCCAAAATCGAGGATGAGTTGGTGGCGGGCTTCGGTGCGCGGGCGGCCCGGAAAATGCAAAACCCAATCCGGGTGTTGGCGGTAGAGGTCGGAGTCGGGGTTAATCATCTCCGGCTCAACCCACAGGCCAAATTTCATGCCCAGACGGTTGACTTCCGCGATCAAGGGGTCTAGCCCTTCCGGGAAAACAGCGGGGCTAACCACCCAGTCACCCAAACCGGCGTGATCAGTTCGCCTGGCTCCAAACCAGCCATCGTCAACGCAGAACAACTCCACGCCGATGGCGGCGGCTTTGCGGGCCAGCTCGATTTGTCCGGCCACGCTCAAATCGAAATAGGTCGCTTCCCAACTGTTGTACAACACCGGGCGAACGGAGGAGTCTCGTTCTGGACGGGGCAGCACCCGCTCGCGGGTGAAAGCGTGGCTGCGACGGCTGGCCCCGCCCCAGCCGTCGCAGCTGAGGCCGCAGACCAGGGCCGGCGTAACATGTCGCTGGTGTGGGGCCAGCTTCAATTCAAAGTCGAAGGGGTTGTAACCGGCGTGAATCCTGACATCTAAAGAGGATAACTGCTCGACGGCGATGCGCCAGTTGCCGCTGTAAGCCAGCAGGCCAAAGTAGACGACGCCGCTTTCTTCCCAGGCCTGGCCAGGCCGGTTGAGCAAAAAGAAGGGGTTGGCGGCGTGGCTGGTTTGCACCGTCCGGCTTTCCAAAATTCGCAGGCCCAGGGGCAACCGCTCGCGCTGGGGGGTAAATTCTCGGCCCCAGGCCCCGGTTACGCTGGTCAATTCGCAGGTCCCGTTGGGCAGGTGGAGGGTGGCAAAGCTGCACACCTCGATGGTGATAAGCTCCTGGCCCAGATTTTCCAACTCGCACCAGCGCTCGATGATGTCGTGTTCGGGGGTCAGGCGATAGCACAAAACCACTCGAAAAGGCTGAACGGGGTCTTGCAAAAAGACCCGTAGAGTCTCACGGATGTCGGATTTGGCCGGCGGCTGGCCGTGGGTGGGGGCCAGGCCGGGTTGGGCGGTGGTGACAATCTCGTGCCCGGCATAGCGCAAGCGGACATCCCGGATGGGCAGGTGCGGGAACTCACCGGGGTTGAGCGTCTCCGGCAGGGTGGAAAAATTGACCTTGAGGGAGACTTCGTGATAGCTGACATCGCCAAAGGTTATCAGTTCGTCGCGCCGAGTTTGGCGTTCAAACGCCTCCACGTCCGAAGTTTCATAGCCTGACTTGCCCGTAAGCAGGAACTCTTCATTCGTGCCCCCCGGCCGGGGTCCCCAGCCCAGGTGAACCAGGCAGTTTTCGGCGTCGGCTTGAAAGGCGTAATAGCTGCTCTTGAGCAGCAAGTTAAAAGTTTTTGTTTCCGGGTTAAAATGGATCATATTATCCCTTGTCGAACCACTCAAAGCCTATCTGAAAAGTGTGTCAAACATTCGTCTTGCGTCTTCCGTTTTTTTACATAGGAGAGAGATTCGGTAATTCCAAATATTAGGTTAGCGCCGCCCGCCGAGGGCTGGAAGCCCCCGGCTACTGTAAGTGGAAGCCGCTTAAAACCGGCTACCAGCCTGCTTCAGCCGGCTTTCACCTGAGGTAGCCGGGCGTTTCAACGCTCGGCGGACCTGGCTGAAGCATCTGCGCCAATTACCAAAAGATCTCCAAGACGCAACACGTTTGTCATATTGTTAGCCCTGACCTTACCGACGACCCAAAGCGTCGCCCCCGGTCTGCCAGGATGTCGCGCATAAAGGTGTTAGCGGCCAGGATGAGCCAGGTGGTCTCCCCGATATTCCACCAGAAATGAACATCGAGCCGGGTGGCTGTGGTCAAGCCGGGGATACGGGCAATAAACGTGCCGCGGGTGATGCTGCTCAGCGCCAGCCAGCCATCGCGCCCCAGCACCCCCGGCAAACCCTGGGCGGTGATGGTGGTAATACCCAGCCGGTGCAGTTCGTCGAGCACCTCCAGGTGGCGCACAAACATATAAGTGTGTTCCATCCCGTGAGCCAGCCCCCAGATGAGCAGCAGCCAGGCCCAACGATTGCGCAGCCCACCCCAAATCAGCAGAATCACAATCAGCACAACCAACCAATTCCAGACAAAGTGGACCCACTCGGCATTGGCCGGGGAGAGGAGGCCGGTGGAGGCGCGCAGACTCCAATTCAGCGTATAGTACTGGAACCACTGAACGATATGCTCGACGGCGTGGAAGCCTTGCAGCACCACCAGGGCGCTGACACCCATCGCCGTAGGGCCATAGCGGCGCTGGTCAGCTTGCCATTTTAACACGCTGGAAGTGAGCAGGAAAGCTAACACCGTTGCCGTAGCAATCCAGAGCGGCCAGTCGAGCCGGTTCATGCCCCACCAGCCGACGGCCAGGCCGGCGGCCAACGCTCCGGCCATCAGGCCCGATTGCTCACGGGGATGCAGCAAGGTCAATAGGGGAAAGCGGTTAAAAGTAGAGGAGTTCATGCTTATCTCCTAGCCAGAGTTTTCTAAAATACCAACCACTTGTAACCAGGGAGGGTCCGGTAAGGGATTGCGCGCGATTTTCATACCTATTTTTCGCATGTATTCGCTGAAACTGTCCTTATTGACGGTGGCGCAACGAATACAAAATTTGAGGGGGCGTATACCCTGGGCTTGTTTTTTGATTTCTGCAATAAAAGACTCACTTGCCCAATTAGTTACGGGAAAAACCAGTGTAAAATGTGGTTCGACTACCTCAAAAAATAGTTGATCATGAGTTTTACGAAATGCTTGTATCCACTGGTAATCGCTTGGTGAGATTTCTGGATAAGCCAAGACGAGCAAGGCCATATTAACAATCCTTTTTCGACATAGCCCATAACCCCATTTGCACCCTTCGATACGCCCTTCGTTACACTCAGGGCTACTCAGGGTGCGGTTGAGTAGTAAAATTACCGCTTGATCGCCAATAACATCTGGGGGGTCAGAGCATCTACGTATGAAACCTTCCCATCAGGCCAGCGAATATCGAGGCGTTGCGGCGTGGCCCCAGCCGGAAGGCCGAAGTGGACCCTGGCCGGATCGCCCGACAGATAGCCGCTGCCGGCCCGAACATCGCGGGTAAAGCTGCCGGCGCTGGTATGCAAAATAAGCAGCCCGCCCAACGCCCGCGTATTGCCGCTGCCCGGCCAATTCAACTCGACTTCCAGGCCGGAGCCGCCGCAGAGTTGGTTTTCAAACAGTTGGGCCGGGGAGCGCAAATTGTTGACCACAATATCCAGATCGCCGTCATTATCCAGGTCGGCCATGCTCATGCCGCGCCCGCTGGCGGTGGAGCCGAGATTCCAGCCGGGGGCCGGGGCAAAATTGCCATCGCCCAGGTTGCGTAGCGCCTGATTTTGCTCAACCAGTTCGTCGCTGGGCAGATGGTGAAATAGCTCGTAGGCAATCATACCGTTAACCACGTAAAAATCCAGAAAGCCGTCGTTGTCCAAATCACCAAATTTGGCCGACCAGCTCCAGCCGGTCGCATCCAATCCTCGTGAAAGGGCCTCATTGGTAAATTCGCCCTGGGCATGGCGCACTTGCAGCACATTTTCCATCACCTGCGGGTCATCGGCCTCGTGCTGTTGCGGCATTGTGGCCATCATCGGCAGCCACGAAACCAGCGTCTTGACCTCGACGCCATACGGTTTCATATCAACCGAGGCGATTTCCGGGGCGCCGTCATTGTCGGTATCGCCCGTGTCGTAGCTCATGGTGCTGTGAGAGGTCGCCGCAAAGGGATTTGTGGCCGTCCAGCCCACGCCCTCGCGCAGCCAGGCCGCATCTCGCATGTCAAAATCGTTGCCCACCAGAATGTCAGGCCGGCCATCGGCGTTAAGATCAGGCAGGATGATGGCGAGCGATTGGGCCTCTTTGGCCAACCGCTGAGGGATGAACTTTCCGGCCTGTTGCTCATAATAAAAGATGCCGGCTCCGGCGCTAAACAGAAAAGTGTTGCCAAGTTCCTGGTTCAACTCGGCGTCATAAGAGCCGGTGACCAGGTCCAGGGCGTTGTCGCCGTTCAAATCGCCCCAGGCCATGGCGTAGGCCAATTGGTATACGCCGGGCAGTGTTTCGCGGACAAAGCCGCCTGAGCCGGTATTGCGCCAGTAGCTCAGCCCAGCGGTGCGGTGGGTAAAAACAATATCCAGCCGGTTGTCGCCGTCAACATCCACCATGTTCACTGCCCGTGAGTCAGTATCGTCCAGGGCTTCGGGGCGAAAGGTCAGATTGCCCTCGTTCCACAGGATGGTATTGGCCCCACCCAGGTTGGCAAAGGCCAGGTCCAGCCGGCCATCGCCATCGAGATCGCCAATGGCTACGCCGGAGCCGTTGCTTTCAAACAAGCGGATAGGTTCGCTGCGGGCAGTGGTGGTGTAATCCAGGGTATGGGTCACAAATGTATCGGCGCAGGAGGCCGGTTTGGTCAGAACCGACTGGCTCACCTGCACCGGAACCGGGTTCTCCACTTTCGAGGGGGGGGCAGCCGGCTGAGTCTGACAGGCCGGCAGTACTAGCAGTAATATCAGGCCCCACCGGAAAATTGATGGATACAGCATCTCTGAAAACTCGCTGAACCTGCTCACTTCTGTAGCATAGGGCCTCGCGCCCGTTTATGGCCGCCCATAAGGGGCTTGAACTTCCATAGTTTTAAAGAGGGGGTGCGCTTTAGCAGCCTGGGCGCACCCCCAAGCAAAGGAGGGAAGAGAAAAATACCTGGGGCTATCCTGGAGGGGACAGGACAGCCGCCAGGTTAACCGGGAAATCTATTGAAAGAGGGCGTTCACTTCATCATTGGCTTGTTTCAAAGCCGCCGCCACATCGGTGGTCTCGCCCAGGTAAATTTTCTCTTCAACCTGGGTCATAATCGTGCTAATCTCAGAGGCATGGTCAGCCACCGGGAAGAGGAAGGTGCCCTTGGGGTCCATCGCTTCTTGGGTGAAGGCGCTGACGTCAAGCCCTTTTTGTTTGTGAGCTTCCAGGGCCTTATCTACCCCGGATTGGATGGCCGGAAAGACCACCGCGTATCCGCCGACAATGTTTTGACAGGCCGGCGACCCCATAAACTTGATCCACTCCCAGGCTTCTTCCTGGTGCTTGCTACCAACAAAGATGGAGTCGGCCAGGCCGTTGAACATGCTCTTGCGCCCCTCAGGGCCAACCGGCAGCAGGCCAAAGCCTATCTCAAAATCGGAGTTTTTGACATAATTGGCGATATTCCAGGAGCCCTCACTGGTCATCGCCCCTTTGCCGCCCTGGAACATGGCCCCACCGCCCAGGCTCTTTACATCGGGATAGGCAGGCGCGTAGCCTTTTTGCATGAGACCGGCGTACCAGGCGAGCGTTTCGGCCAGTCTGGGATCATCGTAATGGAATTTGGTCCCCCACAGTTCATCCTGGAACTTAAAGCCGGTGCTGGCGGCCAGGAAACTCCATTGGGTTTGACCATAGCCGCTGCCCTGGCCCTGGTGAATAAAACCATACTGCTTGACCTTGGTTTTATCAAAATCTGGGCTGAGGCCGTTGTTGCCGTTCTCGTCAAGGGTCAGTTTGGCAATAACCTCTTCAAAGGTGCCGCCGTCTTTGGGATTCCAGGTCCAATCTTCCATCACTTTGGGGTCAATGCCGGCATCGGCCAGCATCTTTTTGTTGTAGAAGATGGCGATGGTATCCCAGTCTTTGGGTAAACCGTAGCGTTTGCCTTCACGGGTCCACAACTCAGCCAGATCGCCGATGTAGATGTCGGTAGGCACTTTATCGCGCTCAACCAGCGGTTGGATATCTACAATTTGATTTTTGGAAGCAAATTCGGGGTATTTGGCCAGGTGGTTGGTGAAAACATCGGGGGCATTGCCGGCTACCATCCCGGTCTGGATACCACTCCAATAGTCATCCCAACCGCTCTGCTCAATTTTGACCTTGATGTTGGGCTTGCCCTTCTGAAACTCCACGGCGCAAGCTTCATAGGCCGGCTGCTGAGCCGAATCCCATAAGGCGTAGCGGATTTCGACCGCTTCACCGCTGGGGGCCGCGGCCTCGCCGCCGCTGCTTGCGGCCTCGCCGCCACCTGTTGCCGGGGCGGCCGCGCCGCCACAGGCTGCTAACATCAGGCTGACTGCAGCCAGCAAGGTGATGATAAAAATAAAGCGTTTGTGCATCTTCATGGATTCTTCTCCTTTTCTTTAAGGTTTATGATTAAACAGTTAAAAATTGATGCGTAAAGTTTTTGGTTCTCCTATATTGCCTCCTTCGCAAACAGTAATCAGTCGTCAGTAGCCAGTAGTGAACAGATTGACTGATTACTGACTACTGACGACTATTTACTGCTCCTGTTTCATCAGGGTGGCGTGCCCCAAGTTTGTGAACACTCTTATTTAATCCCACTGAACTGGATAGAGTCGATGGCCTTGCGTCCGGCCAGGCCGAAAAGGATCAGGGTAGGGATCATGGTGACGATGGCTCCGGCCATCAACCCGCCCCAATCGGGCGCGCCTTGCGGCGTTTGGCTGCGGAAGATGCCCAGGGCGACGGTCAAGACGCGAACGCTTTCATCTTTGCCCACCAGGAACGGCCACAAATAGTCATTCCACTCGGTAAGAAAGGTGAGAATAGCCAGCGTGGTCAAAGGGGCGATACTGATGGGTAAAACAACGCGCCAGAAGACGCCAAACAGGCTGGCCCCATCTATTTTAGCCGCCTCCTCCACCTCGCGGTTGACGGTGAGGAAAAATTGGCGCAGAAAGAAGACGGCAAAAGGCGTCATCAAAAATTTAGGCGCAATGATGCCTTGAAAGGTATCCAGCCAACCGAGGTTACGAATCAGGATAAAGTTTGGAATCAGGGTAACGATACCCGGTACCATTAAGGCCGTCAGATAAATGAAAAAGATTTTGTCGCGCAGTGGAAACTGGAGCCGGGCAAAGGCATAGGCCGCCAGGGAGCTAAAAAAGATTTGGCCCAGCACCAGCAGCGTGGTCACAATAAAGGAGTTACGTAAAAACTGGAGAAAATTGATGGCCTGGCCCGACCCTCCGGCGGCTACCGCTTCTTCGGTGCTGAGCAGGCCCAAGACCCGGGCAAAGTTGTCGGTGGTAAACCCCACCGGCAGCAGAGAGGTGGTATTGCTCAAAAGTAACTTTTGGGTGGAAAGGGAGGTACGCACCACCCACCAGAAGGGAAAGAGGGTGATAAAGATCAGCAAAATCATTACCGACCAGGCAGCAATCCGGCCCCATTTTAGTTTTGGACGGGCAGCCGAGCCAGGCATCGTTGCGGTTTGTGTCGTCATTGTCAGCACTCCTTTGTAAATAAGTGTCACGCCCTTCGGCGCACCCGAAGGGGTGGGTGTCACGGGCCAGGTGTCAGGTCAAGACTTTCGTTATTGGTGGTGTACCCAGACGTGAACACTCCTTTAACTAACACAGTTAATATTTGTTAACTCGTTCCCAACTGAGTTATGAGAACGAGTTGGCAAAAGAAATAAGCTATGCCACTTCCTGGTTTCTAATTTCTCATTTATAAATCAGACTCCCCGGCTCTTAACACCCGCATTTGGACCAGGGTGACGAGGATCAGAATGAAGAAAAGGCCGATAGAGATGGTAGTAGCGTAACCCATGTTGAAGCGATCAAAGGCAAATTCAAAAATGTACCACATAATCACGCGGGTGGCCTGGGCCGGACCGCCCTGGGTGGTGATGGCAATGGTATCAAACACCTGAAATGAACCGATGATGGTTGTGACCAACACAAACACCAAAACGGGCCTGAGCAAAGGCAGCGTAATATTCCAAAACATCCGTAATTCAGAAGCCCCGTCAATCGCCCCGGCTTCATAAACATCTTTGGGAATAGTTTGCAGTCCGGCAAAGACCAGCAGCGCGGTGTAGCCCATGTGCCGCCAAATGTTGATACCGGCCACACTGGCTATGGCCTGACTGGGCGCGCCGAGAAACGGCTGGCGGCCAATGCCGATAAATTCCAAAAAGACGTTCACAATCCCCAACGTGGGGTCAAGCATCCACAGCCAAAGCAGGGCCACCACTACGTTAGAAAAGAGGTAAGGCAAAATCAGCACCCCGCGCACAAAAATGGATTTGGTCAGACGGTCCATCAATACGGCAATAAGAATAGCCAACACCGTTTGGATAAAGATATTGATGACGACATAGTTAAGGGTTACCAATAAAGCTTTCCAAAAAGCCGCATCGGTGATTAATCTTTGGTAATTAGCCAGGCCAATCACCTGGGGTGGGGTCAGCAGATCCCAGTTGGTGAAGCTGATAAACAGCCCTCGAATGGCTGGAACCGCATAAAAGAGGATGAACCCAATCATACTGGGCAAGATAAAGAGGAAAGCAAACCAGGTTTCGCTTTTCAGCCAGGGATTTAACCGCCTTGGTTGGACTTGAGCCTCAATAGCTTCAGCAGTGATAGCCATATTCTTTCTCCCTTTGTTTGGTTACTAAAAGTTACTCATGAAAGTGAGGCGAGGACGCGAGGACGCGAAGAATCTTTCGCCTCATCGCCTCACGCCTCATCGCGTCTTTATTTTCTTAGGAGTCGTTACGAACCTGACGGCACGCCACCCACAATGAAAATCTTGACCTGACACCTGGCACGTGACACCTGATACTTATCATGCCTCTCGGTCATCCTTGCGGGTGAGCCGACGCACCATTTTTAGCAAGGTGTCCGGCAGAACCGGTTTAACCAGATAAGCGGCTACGTCCATCTCCATGCCAAGCCGCCGTCTATCCTGCGAGGTGCAGATAATAATCGGGACGGCGCGCGCGCCGGGGTGTCGCTGCAATTCGGCTAACAAAGCCCACCCTCGACCATTGAGCGGGCCAGGCTCAAGCACAACGGTATGCAAGGTGTTCGCGCTCACCAAGGCCAGGATATCCTGTTCAAGGGTGGTGGTGAAGACCTGGTAGTACTGGCTGAGGGTACGCTGATACATTTCGGCTGTTGCCAAGTCGTTCTCGATGATCAGAACTGCCTGGGTTGGTTTCGACATTGGAACCTGCTACAAAGTAACTCAAACAAAACCACAAAGATTTTCGGTACGTAACGTTGCAGCGAAATGGGTATTTTGGTTTCGGTTGCTTTACGGGAAATTTACAGCAAAAGGGGGGTATTGTCTTGGACAATAACGCGAGGCTTTTGGACAATACTGCTATTTATTGTTCTCGAAACGCCCGCGGCGAACAGCCGACATGTTTATGAAACACCCGGTTGAAGTAGGACAAATCGTTAAAACCCACCTGGGCGGCAATATTCATGACGCTCTCGTTGCTATTGAGCAAGAGCGATTTAGCCTGCTTGATCCGGTAGCGATTCAAATATTCCCAGGGAGAGATACCCAGCTCCTGGTGAAAAATGTGGCTGAGATAATCTTTGCTCACGCCGACCGCAGCCGCGAGTTCCTGGCGAGAGATGGGGGAGTTATAGTTTTGGTGGAGATAAGCAACAGCGTGTTTGACCACCATACTTGTCTGCTGGGGGAGGGTTTCGGCGGTAGTGAGCGCCCGGTGAAGCGAGGCGCTGGTCTCATCGGGCGCCATGATGTCTTTACTCTGGAAAGTCACCAGGGCATAATCCAGGCGGCGGATGTCCTCAAACGACAGCACTTTGCCGGTGATGACCACAACAGGCACACGCCGCGTTTGAGGCTGGGCGCGCATTTGCTCCAGGACTGTAAAGCCATCTACCTCCGGCATCATCAGATCCAGGATAACTAAACTGGGCGGCTCCTGGGCCATGAGAGCCAGCGCGGCTTTGCCGCTCGCTGCCGTGCGAATAGCATAGCCGGGCAGGGCGCTGGCGGCCAGGTTGCTAAAAAGCGCCAGAGCTTGGGGATCATCTTCGACAATCAGCACCGGACCAATGGCCGGGGAGGGGCGCATGGCATTAATCATTTCGAGGAGTGTTTCTCCATGCAGAGGTTTGACCAGGAAGTTGGTCAAACCCACCGCAGCGTCAGATTTGGCGGGCGGCGCTCCACCGTAGAGAATAAAAGGCAACTGGCATAACTGGGGCAGGCTGCGGATGTGCTGAATCAATGTCCAATCACTCAGGTGGGCCTGGGCCAAGTCCCAGGCCAGCGCCGCCGGCTGCACAGTTGCCAGCAAGTCCGCCAAATCGTCGCCGGCCCACACATGGCGGATGGCCCAATGCTGGCGCTGGCACAACTCGATGATGGGGGCAGGGGTCTCCCGATCGGGGGCAATGACCAGCAAGGTCGGCTGAGCAGAGGAGGGTATGACTGTGATTTGACCACTGAGGCTGGGCAGCGGCAGGTACACATGGAAGGTGCTGCCCTGGCCGGGCTGGCTTTCCAGGGTCAGCGTGCCGCCATGCAGGGCGACTAAACGGCGGGTGATGCTCAAGCCCAAACCAACGCCCTCGCGGCGTTGGTTTGTCTGCACGCTGGTAGCGAATGGCTCAAAGATGCGCTCCTGGAGGTCAATTGGAATCCCTTCACCCGTGTCCTGAACCCAGAGGTGGAGATGCGGCGGCAGCACCTCGGTCCCCAACGTGATCTGGCCGTGCCGGGTGAACTTGTGAGCATTGCTTAACAGATTCAGCAAAATTTGGCGCAGCCGCACCGGGTCGGCCTGCATGAGCGGCAGCCGGTCCGGTAGCTGGAGATGCCAGGCCACATGAGGCGAAGCCGGCAGGCTATCGGCCAGACTGCGAAAGACCTCTTCCAGAAAGGAGCGGGGCTGAATCGGTTCAGGAAAAAGATCAAGCTCACCAATTTCAGCTCGGGAGAGATCGAGTAAGTCGTTGATCAGGCGGAGCAGGTGCTCGCCGCTGTGGTAAATCTGGTTAAGGTCATGCCGCAGCCCTACGGGCAGGTCGGTTTTATAGGGATTGGGCAGGGCTAAAGCCGCCGCGCTGTAACCGAGGATGACGTTGAGCGGGGTGCGTAGCTCGTGGCTAACGTTGGCCAACAGGCGAGTTTTAAGCTGCTCCGCTTTTTCGGCGCGGTGACGGGCTTCTACGGCTTCGCCGTAAAGTTCGGCGTTACGAATAGCAATACCAAGCTGATCGGCCAGCGATTGTAAGCCCACCAATTCGTGCCGGGTGGTGTGCCTGGAGCGATGGCTGCGCAGGTCCAGCACCCCGATAACCTGACTGCCCAGGTGGATCGGCACAATCGCCCGCGAGACAACATCAGGCCAGCGGGGATCGGGTGTAAAGCGGGCACTCCGGCTCACGTCTGGAATGAAGATGACTTTGTTATCCTGTAACGCCTGGCCCAAGGCCCCGGCTTCGGACAGGGGAACGGCGAGCGGGGTTGTCTGACTCGGCTCGAGTTGATCCAGGGCCAACACCTGTTCTTGCTCGCGCCACAGAAAAATCAGGGCCTGATCATAGCCATAATTAGCGGAAATGAGACGCGCAATTTCGTGCGATAGCTGGCTGCGTTGCAAAATGGAGCCAATCTGCCGGCTGATTCCGATGCTGGTTTCCAGTTGCAGGAGCCGTTTTTGCTGCTCTCGCCGGCGCAGGCCGACCAGCCGATGCGGCAGGTTGGCCAGAGAAATGAGTTTCTGGGCGGCTACTTCGGCCACGTTCTGGGCCGTGACCAATTTGAATTGGTAAGAGAAATGGTCGGGTAAGGGTTGGCGCTGAGCGGCCTGCCAGGCCCAATCCATCACTGTGTAGCCCAGGTCGGTGGTCGAAATTTCTACGGTAGCCGTCATGCTGCCCTGGGCAATAGCGGTTAAAGCGAGTGGGTCGCCATTAATCCCGGCAATCAGCGTCTGCTCATCTACCCAACCCTGGGCCAGCCCCACATCTCGTCCGGCCAGGGCCAGCGGATCCGAAAGGCCAACGACCGCATGGATGGGTGGGGTGATTTGTTGGGTAACCCCATAGATGTGGGCATACGCCTCCTGGTACTGCCAGCCACAGAAGATATGTTTCAGATGAATAGCAGGATACTTTTGGAAAGCATGGGTCAACCCTTCCATCCGGCTGCTGCCGTCATCGCCCCAGACATCTTCCAATGCCCCGCCAATGAGGACCACGTTACCCTGCCCGCCAAGCCGCTCGGCCAGATAGCTGCCTAATAGCTGGGCAACTTCATATAAGCCTGAGGGTGAGACGAATAGAGGGTGAGAAATGGTTAACTCAGCCGGATGAATGATCGGCACACCGGCTTGCAAAAGCTGGTAAGCCGGCGCATGGGGAAACTCCCAGCCGGCGATGGCGTCAAGGTCCTGGCCTAATATTTCCTCAACCAGGGTCATCTGGTCTTCGTCGGTCAAGGTTTGAGGGTAATCTTCGGCATTGAGCGGAATGAGATCGAGACCCAACTCCTGGGCGCGTTGCAAGGCCGCCTCACGGACCTGGACCCAATATGGCTCTGACGGAGAGATATTAAAACCGACACGCGGTGAGTGGCTCATCACTGGCTCTCAAGCACGCCCAGAAAATCTGTCGTTAGCGCAACAAAGTAGCCTCGGTAGATCCATTTCGAGGACGCCAAGCGGGCACGCCCCCGTGCTCCACAAGCGCGGAGCCGCACGAGGGCGTGCTGGCTCCTCAAATTTGAGTCTGCTGAGACGGGTGTAGCCACAACTGCCGGTATGAACGGAGGAAGGGGGGTAAAGAACATCCTTTGTTCCTTAATCACAATAGGTTAATACCACCAGGATGATACTGTATCCGGCAAATATTATCAAGTTAGGTTACCACTCAGGCTCATGTCATCCTTCGACAAGCCCCCTTCGACAGGCTCATGAAGTTCTCAGGACAGGTTTCGAGACCGAAGGTCGCCGCGAAGCGTCCCCAGAGCGCAACCCGTAAAAGTAAGTGATTGTCCAAAAATAAGTTCCCCCAAGTTCCTACGAGTCCCAGGGAACTAAAGGAACTCGTAGGAACTCAAAATGGGAGGTAAATTTAGATGTATACTAAATCGGGGATTTCTCCCTGCGGTCGAAATGACATGGCTACATTACCCGCCTAACCGCCAATTCCGGGCAGGGTTTGGGCCAACTTAACCTGTTCAACCTCAGGCTGGGTCAGTGGCGCTGTTGGGTTGGACGCGCCGAACATTGCCGTAACCAGAGTTTTGATCTCTTCCCGCCGAGGCAGTAACACCGACGCCCCGCTGGCCGTGCGATAACTCATGGTTTGATCGTGGCTGATGGCAGCCGTTTGAATCTGGGTCGGGTCAATCTCATAGGCCAGTTGGGCCAATTGGAGGGCCTGGCTCAGGGTCAAATCTGTCTGCACGGTCTGGCCCAGGGTTTGCCACAATTCCGGCAGGCGGAGCACGGCGTTCATCTGTAGCGCTTTGGCTTTGATGGCTAACAACACGGCTTGCTGGCGCTGCACCCGAGCAAAATCGGCGGTGATGGAGGCCCGGCTGCGGGCATAGGTGAGCGCGGTGGCGCCATCCAGGGTGTGCCAGCCCGGCTCGATGTAGAGAAATTCGTAGCCCCGGTTCTGCTCAACCGTCTCTTCCGCCGCGCCGGGTGTGGCGGTGGGCGCTGCCACAGTGGGGTCAACCACCGAAACCGGGACAAAGCTGTAATATTCCTCCGGGTTGACATACTCCGGGGTGTAGCCGTAATAAGCCGCCGCGTCAATAGCTTCGGGTACGCACAAGGCAATCCCGCCCAGGGTATCTACAACCTGCTGGAACCCCTCAAAATCAACCAGTACATAAAAATCAATCGGCACACCCAGGTTCGCCTCGATGGTTGCTACAGCCAGAGCGGGGCCGCCGCCGGGATATTTCTCAACGCCGCCGGTGCGATGGGCTTGATTGAGCCGCATCTCGCCGTAGCCCGGAACATTGACCCACAAATCACGCGGAATCGAGAGTATGCCGGCCGTTTTGGCCTGCGGGTCTACCGTTACCAAAATCATAGTGTCGGTGCGGCCAAATTTTTCGCCGGGGCGGCTGTCGCTGCCGAGTAGGAGGACGTTGACCCGCTCGGTGAACTGCGCCTCCGGCTCAATCGTCCCGGCTACCTGGGCCACTGTTTGGAAAAGTTCGCTGACCACCTGGCCTTGATAGGCGTCCAGCCAGCCTGACTCGACGGTGGGGCAAACGGCGGCGGAAGTCGTCAGCCCGGTTGAAGCGGTCAGGACAGCGGTCTGCTCAAGCTGGCCCAAAGCGAGCGGCACATATACCGGCGCACTCGGAGGTTCCCGGTGGGGTGTAGCAGCTCTGGCTTCAAATACGCTAATCTGCCAGACCGACAGAGTCAACAGTAGTAACACCAGAAGTTTCAAGATCAGTTTTTGATGGCTGGATTTTGATTGAAGGGATGAAGGGATGGTCAACATGGGTAGCTCCTCTCTGCGGTTAGAAGTATCAGGTCAATTTGTTCAGGTGATCTTGGTTTCATTCCGGTCAGTTGATAAAAGTGATACGTGATGTGTAATGTGTAAAAAGTCACGCATCACGCATCACACGCCAAACTGTATCTCTATGGCCGAAATGAAAACCATCATCTGTCGAGGTTAGCATAAGCCACTTTGGCCGAACAGGTTGGACATGAAAGGAACTGATAGGTGATGACAAAGGGTAAGGTCGGGCGAAGGCCGGGCAGCGGCAGCGCATCAGCCAGTGCGTTTCCCTGGCGACGGTTACGCGGATGACATAAATAGAGTTTGAAGTTATAATATTAAGAGATTGGAGATTAAATAATCTCCAATCTCTAATCTCCAATCTCTGCCACAGGAGGTATGGTTGGCGCAATTGTCTTCTCCGTTAGCCGAACCCTTTGCCCAGATTTTTACAGACCGGGCTGAGGCTGATTGGGCTTTTGACCTGCTGCGGGATACGGCGAAACAATTGGGGATTCAAGGGGCTTATGACCCTCGCTTTGCCATCACCCTGGCCCGGCGCTCCGGGCGAGCGGGGCTGCATCTCAATTTTGGCGGCTGGCTGGTGCTGGGCTTTCATGGATCAGGCGTAGTTTCCAAAGACCTGACAGATACGCTACGCGAAAACCTGTCAGGTCTACCCTATCGAGTTGACCTGGCTCTGCTGGCCTCGCTGGTTACCTGGGATGAGCGTTTCACCTTTTTCCCCTTCGCCCGCAAGGAAAGCGAGCCGGAAGTCCGCAGCTACCACCTGCCTCTGGACCTCATTCGCCCCATGCCCAGCGAGTTACAAACCGCCTACCTGACCACCCTTGATTTTATTGCCCAAAAATTTTCCACCTGGAAACGCGCCGTCCACTGGCAGCGCCACAACCCCGAAATCGCCGAAGCTTTGTTCAAGCCGGAACAACGGGAGCAGCTTTTCGCCGGGCTGCTGACCGAGCCGGAACTGCGCTACGAGCGGCATCTGACGGCGTTTTATCAGGATTTGAGCGAGGAAAGGGAAGAGTATGAGGTGGAGTGGGAGGCGGAGACGCGAGGAGGCGAAGAGTGGGAGGCGAGGAGGCGAGGAGGCGGGGAGGCGGAAGGAGAAATTCAACCAGAATATCTACTGGAAAGGATAACCGACATGAACTTGGATCAGGAACAGCAAGACATTTCATACGACGCCGAAAAAAAATTGGCTAAACCTTTTTCCAAAATTTTTGTAGATCGAGCAGAAGCAGAATGGGTCTTTGACTTTATGCGGGATACAATTACACAACTTGGAATCAATGATCTTAATGACCAACGTTTTGCTATCACTTTTACCCATAGTCATAATGTTCTTCGCCTTGATCTGGGAAATTGGGCAATTTTGAGCTTTCGAAAACTAAACTCGCCAAAAAGAGTTAGTATTCCGTTGATTGCTAATCAAGTAGGCTTAGATCGAGATTTTGAGACATACAATTATGCGCAAAAAAGCGATGAGCCAGATATTCGCGAATATAGTTTCTCAATTGATATGATTAACCCATTAACGGGAGAACTTCAAGTAGCTTATAAAAATACAATTGATTACCTTGCCAAACGCTTCAAAAACTATAGTCGCTGCCCTTGGCGGGATCGTTATCATGTTTCGGAGATTGCCGAAGCGTTATTCGACTTAGAAAAACGCACAAAATTACTCAATGAAGGTTTTAGCCGTAAAATCAGAACAATTGAAGAAGATAACAATGAGACAGACTCCATCTCTTCATCCTTCATCCTTCATCCTTCATCCTTGCCCTACCCCCTCCCCCAACTCGCCGCCGACGCCGCCCTTGATGAAGCCGAACTGGGCCGCTGGGTCAGGGCTATCGAGCGGAAGGGGCAAGCGGTTTTGTACGGGCCGCCGGGGACGGGTAAAACGTTTGTGGCCGAGAAGCTGGCGCAGCATTTGATCGGCGGGGGGGATGGTTTTTGGGAACTGGTCCAGTTTCACCCGGCCTACGCCTACGAGGATTTTATCCAGGGCATCCGGCCCGAAAGCCAAGGCGATCATCTAACCTATCCCATGAAACCGGGACGTTTTTTGGAGTTTTGCCAACGGGCGGCAACACGACAGGATACCTGCGTGCTGATCATTGACGAAATCAACCGGGCCAATCTGAGCCGGGTCTTTGGCGAGTTGATGTACCTACTGGAGTACCGGGAGCAAACCATTCCACTGGCCGGGGGCGGCAATTTCAAAATTCCGGCCAATGTGCGGCTCATCGGCACCATGAACACCGCCGACCGCTCCATTGCCCTGGTGGATCACGCCCTACGCCGGCGCTTCGCCTTTATTGCCCTCTACCCCAACTACGATTTGTTACGCCGTTACCACCAATCCACCGGCTTCCCGGTCGAGAAGCTGGTCAGCCTGCTGCAAAAGTTGAATAACGCCATTGCCGACCGCCATTATGAAGTCGGCGTCACCTTTTTTCTGCGCCCCACCCTGGCCGACGAAATCGAAGATGTCTGGCGCATGGAAATCGAGCCGTACCTGGAAGAGTATTTCTTTGACCGGCCAGAGACGATTGAAGAGTTTCGCTGGGAGAAAGTCAAAGGGCAACTGGCTTAGTAAACGTCTAAATTTACTTCTCGTTTTAAGTTCCTACCCACAGGGGGCCTTCGGCTCTGAGTTCCCTTAGTTCCCTGGGAACTCGTAGGAACTTGAGGGAACTTATTTTTGGACAATCACTTAACCAAAGAGGGTGAGTTATACCCCGGTTGACAGCCCTCTTTTTTTGAGGTATTATATGAGTAATCACTCATACGTTGTAAGAGAGCATGGCCCGTTCCCCATCAAGCGACCGCTGCGCTGAAACGATTATTGACGAAGACAAAGTCAGACAGGCCGAACAAGTCCTGCTGGACGGCTTGGCCGCGACCCGTCTGGCCGACACTTTTAGCGCCCTGGCCGACCCCACCCGTGTGCGCATTATCTCGATTTTGCTGTATACCGAACTGTGTGTCTGTGATCTGGCGGCTACCCTGGGCATGACCCAGAGCGCCGTGTCACACCAGTTACGCCTGATGCGCGATATGCGGCTGGTCAAAAGCCATAAGGAAGGACGCATGGTTTATTATGCCCTGGATGACGAACACATCCGGGATTTGTTTTTGCGAGGGCGGGAGCATGTTGAACATAAATAACGTGTTGCGTCTTGCGTAAAATAAACGGAAGACGCAAGACGCAACACGGTTTGAACTTGATTAAAGGGTAAAAGAATGACCGAAAAACTCCAACTGCGCATTACCGGTATGGACTGCGCCGACTGCGCCCTCAAGCTGGAAAAAGGGGTGGCCAATCTGGCCGGGGTTGAAGCCTGCCAGGTGAATTTTACCACCGCCAAAATGGAGGTCATCACTGCTGGCGCTGACGAGGCTCAGGTTGTCAAACGGATTCAAAATTTAGGGTACAACATCGCTCCACCCGACGAGGTCTATCAACCCCGCACCCGCCGCCAGCAGCTAGTGGCCCTGCTGCGCCAACCCCGCAACACCTTCACCCTCATCGGCGCAGCGTTTATCACGGCTGCCTTTATCCTTGAAGGGCTTCTCCCGGCAGGGGAGAATTTTCTATTTAGCTCCCCTGCTCCCCTGCTCCTTCTCGCCCCTGCCCTCTTCTTTATCGGCGGGCTTTTCGGCCTCTACTTTCCGGCCAGGGCCGGCTGGGCGGCCATTCGCAGCGGGCAGGGCCTGGATATGAACGTGCTGATGTGCCTGGCGGCTGTCGGCGCTTTTGCCATTGGCGAGTACGGCGAAGCGGCTACGGTGATTGTGCTCTTCAGCCTGGGCGAGGCGTTGGAAGGATATACGATGGAACGCGCCCGTGACAGCATCCGCAGTTTGACCCAATTGGCCCCGGCGGAAGCGATTGTCCTCCAGCCATGTATAGATTGCCAGGGCTGCCGCGGACGCGAGCTGCCCGACGGCTCCGGGCCTTACCAAAGCGGCCCCTGTCCCTGGTGCGGGCTGCACGAAGAACGGGTGCCGGTAGCGCGACTGGCCGTAGGCGACCGCATTCTGGTCAAGCCGAGCGAGCGCATTCCGATGGATGGTCAGGTCGTCAGCGGCCAATCGGCGGTCAATCAAGCCCCCATCACCGGCGAAAGCGTGCCGGTGGAAAAGAGTCAAGGCGCAGAAGTGTTTGCCGGAACGATTAATGGCGACGGCGTATTGGAAATTGAGGTGACGCGGCTGGCCGCCGATAACACCCTTTCCCGCCTGATCCATCTGGTTGAAGAAGCCCAAAGCCAAAAGACGCCGACCCAACGTTTTGTGGATAAGTTTGCCCGTGTTTACACCCCGCTGGTGGTAGTCGGCGCGGGCTTGATGGCTGTTCTGCCGCCGCTGCTCTTTGGACAGCCCTTTTTCGACCCCCCTTTCTCCCCCCTCGTAAACGGGGGGGGCTGGGGGGGGGTAGAACATGGCTGGCTCTACCGCGCCCTGACCATGCTGGTCATCGCCTGCCCCTGCGCCCTGGTCATTGCCACCCCGGTGGCGGTGGTCAGTGCGATTGCCGCCGCCGCCCGGCGAGGCGTGTTGATCAAAGGCGGAGCTTATCTGGAAGCTTTGGGCCAGGTCAAAGTCATCGCTTTTGACAAAACCGGCACCTTAACCCAGGGTCGCCCGGAGTTAGTCAACCTGGCCTGTATTGACCGCTGCTGTGTCGAGGCCCGCCAGCACGACCTGATGGCCGAATGTGCCCACTGCGATGACATGCTGGCCCTGGCCGCCGCCGTCGAGCGTTACAGCACCCATCCGCTGGCCCGCGCCGTCACCGCCGCCGCCGAAACCCGCGCTCTGCCTGCCCTGGCTGCCACCGGAGTCAAAACACTCCCCGGTCAGGGGGTGCAAGGACAGGTGGGCGGCCGGCTGGTCACCATTGGCAGCCATACCCTGCTGCACGATGATGACGCCTGTCTGCGCGAATTTTGTGGCCTGGTGGGCAACGCCGAAGCGCACGGCCAAACCACCATCCTGGTCCGCGAGAATGAAACGCTGCGCGGCTATCTGGCGGTCAGTGACCCACCCCGCCATACCAGTCAGACCACGGTGGGAGTCCTCAGAAAAACGGGCGTGACCCATACCGTCATGCTCACCGGCGATAACCCTACGGTCGCTGAAGCGATTGGCCGCCAGTTGGACGTTGACGAGGTCCGGGCCGGGTTGATGCCGGCCGATAAGGTTTCGGCTATCCGCGAGTTGATGGCTGTGCACGGGGATATGGTGGCCATGGTGGGCGATGGGGTCAACGATGCGCCGGCCCTGGCTGCGGCAACGGTGGGTATTGCAATGGGGGCAGGTGGCACGGCTCAAGCGCTCGAAACCGCCGATGTGGCCCTCATGGCCGACGACCTGACCCAACTGCCGGCAGCCATTCGCCTGGGCCGGCGGGCCGTGCGGACGATTCGCTTCAACATCTGGTTTGCCCTTATCATCAAGGCGGTTTTTCTGCTGGCTGCTTTCTTCGGCGTTGCCACCCTATGGATGGCTGTTTTCGCCGATATGGGGGCCTCGCTGCTGGTCACTTTGAATGGGATGCGGCTGCTGCGGCAAAACGACCGCTGACCGTTAACGTGGTGCGTGGTCCGTGGTGCGTGATTAATGTCTACGCACCACGCACTACGTTTTATATAGAACCCCATTTTCAGGAGAAGCTATGACCCACTTCGTCCGCACCGCTCTCATTGGCTGTGGCAATATGGCTCGCTATCATTTAGAGCAGATGTTGCAGCAGTTGGACACTACCAGGGTAGCCGTGTTGTGCGATCCTAATCCGGCCATGCTGGAACAAGCTGTTCAAAAATTCCGGGAGGCGGAGCTGGAACCACCCCCTACCCGCGCCAGCCTGGAAGCGGTCTTGGCCGATTTTGGCGATCAACTGGATGCTGCTTTTATTATCACTCCCCATGCCTTCCACCACGATCAGACGGTTGCCTGCCTGAAAGCCGGCCTGGATGTGCTGCTGGAAAAGCCGATGGTTATGAACGCCGCCGAAGCGCACAGCCTGATCGAAACCCGGAATCAAACGGGAAGGCTGCTGGTGGTCGCCTTTCCGGGCAGCCTCTCCCCCGAAATTCGGGCTGCCGTGCAACTGCTCCGCTCCGGCCAGTTGGGTTCGATTCTCACCATCAACGGCCTGGTCTGGCAAGATTGGCGGGCGTTGACCGTTGGCACGTGGCGGCAAAACCCGGCCCTCTCCGGCGGCGGTTTTATGTTCGATACCGGGGCGCACCTGCTCAACACGGTGGCCGATTTGGCCGGGGAGGATTTTGTCGAGGTGGCCGCCTGGTTCGACCGGTGCGGCACGCCGGTGGATATTTTGGCCGCGGCCATCGGCCGGCTCAAGTCGGGCGGGTTGGTCACACTGAACGGCTGCGGCGACGCCTCTTCGCCTTATGGGTCGGACATACGGGTTTTTTGCAGCCAGGGCATTCTGCAAGTGGGGGTTTGGGGCGGCTACCTGCGGCTGCAACGGCCCGGCCGCCGCTTTTTGCGCCGGGTGGCCTGCCCGCCCTCGCTGGGGGTGTGGCAGCAATTTCTGGCCGTGCGGGCCGGTCAATTAGAAAATCCGTGCCCGCCGGAGGTTGGCCTGCGCATGGCCCGGCTGTGGGACGCGCTCAAAGCCTCGGCCGAGTGGAACGGCCTGCCGGTGCAGTGCGGGGGGTGATGCGATGAACAAATCTAATATTTTAACCCTCTTTGACTACAACTACTGGGCCAATGCCCGTGTGCTTAACGCGGCGGCTCAGCTTGGTCAGGACCAGCTTACCGCCCCGGCCCGGCTCAGCCACGGCAGTATTTGGGGGGCGCTGGCGCATATTCTGGCGGCAGAAGTTATCTGGCGGCTGCGCTGCCAGGAAGGAGTCTCGCCTACAGCCCTGCCGGACGAAAGCGAATTCCCGACGCTGGAGGCCCTGCGGCAGCGCTGGGCCGAAGAAGAAAAGGCTATGCGCCGCTATCTCGACCGGCTGACGGATGCGGCGCTTGCTCAGCCGGTGGGTTACGCTACCACCAAGGGTGCGCCCCAGGAAACGATTTTGTGGCACATTCTGGCCCACGTGGTCAATCACGGCGCCCAATTTCGGGGGGAGGCCGCCGTCGCTTTGAGCGAGGCGGGCCATTCGCCGGGGGATCTCGATTTCATCGCCTTCATTCGGGGCAGGCAGTTGTGAGTTGAAAATAACCCTCAACGACTTTTCCGCCCAGGCTCTGCTGCCGGCCCCCTGGCGCCCCTTCATCAAAGGCAGCGGCTCGCTCCAATTTAGCGGCGACACCCTCCGCCTGGTCACAACCGACACCCTCGCCACCCAGTACACCGACGCCCAGATTGATGATTATCAAACCCT
This sequence comes from Anaerolineales bacterium, assembly GCA_015075405.1. Classification (GTDB taxonomy): domain Bacteria; phylum Chloroflexota; class Anaerolineae; order 4572-78; family J111; genus DSQQ01. The sequence goes on along the minus strand of JABTUK010000004.1, from coordinate 259,095 downwards.
GGCCCGGCGCGATTTTTTGTGGCGGCCCCCCGTGCAGATGACCGTGCGAGCGCGGTTTTCGCATCCGGCGGGAGAATTAAAAGGCACGGCCGGCTTCGGCTTTTGGAACGACCCCTTTATGATGACCGGCTGGCGCTGGCCGGCTTTGCCCCGCGTGATCTGGTTTTTTTACAGTTCGCCGCCTTCTAACATGAAACTCGATCTGCATACACCGGGCTACGGTTGGAAAGCCGCCACCCTCGACGCCGGCCGCTGGCCCTTTTTTGCCCTCCTGCCAACCGCGCCCCTGGCTGTGCCGCTGATGAATATCGGCCCGTTGTATCGCACCTTCTGGCCCATCGGCCAAAAAGCTATCCACGTCAGCGAAGCGCTGGCGCCGGCGGAGATGACCGAGTGGCACACTTACCACCTTGACTGGCAGAAAAAAAGCGCCCGTTTTGAGGTGGACGGCCAAACCGTGCTGGCCTGCGCCACCCCGCCGCGGGGACCGCTGGGTTTTGTGCTGTGGCTGGATAATCAGTTTATGGTGGCTACACCGTGGGGGCGTTTCAACTACGGCCTGCTGGACGGACCGGGGGAGCAGTGGCTGGAGATTAGCAGCTTGGAGATTGGAGATTAGAGATTAGAGATTGGAGATTAAGCCGTTCCAGAAAATTACGTCTTGCGTGTTGCGTGTTCCGTTGAGGTTACGCAAGACGCAAGACGCAACACGTGTGTTATTTCACCTTCATTGTCACCAGGGTAACATCATCCTGAAGCGGGTAGCCGGCGGCCCACCCATCACCGACTGCCATCACTTGCTCCAAAATCTGTTCGGCGCTTAAGCGGGTCACATCAAACTGGTGGAGGGCGCTCTTGAGCTGTTTAAAGCCGAGTAATTCGCGCCGGGTATTAAAAATCTCCGGCAAACCGTCGGACATCAAGAGCATAGTGTCAGGGGGATTTAGGGTAAACTCGGTCAGGGTGTAGTTGGCTTCTTCCATCACGCCGAGAGGCAAGCCGGAAATCAACACTTCTTCGGCCATACCGCCGGGACGCAGCACATAAATAGGCGGAATACCACCGCCGCTGGCTCGGACGGTGACGCTGCCATTTGGCAAGGGCGTAATCTCCAAAACCATGAGCGACATATTAAGCTGCCGGCCCAGATCAATCCGGGTGAGCACCCGGTTGATTTTTTTGATCAGATCGGTCAGTTCGGCTTCCTCCGTGGCCATCAGGGAGGCTTTGGTCATAGCGACCATCAAGCCGGAACCAACGCCATGACCGGTGGCATCGCCGATAGCCACAAAAAGTTTGCCATTGGGCTGGGGGAAAAAATCATAGTAATCACCGCCCACCTCAGAGGCGGTTTTTTGTTGGGCGGCAATCTCCAGGTAAGGAATGACAGGCGGCGCAGTGGGCAGCATCGAAAGCTGGATCTGGCGGGCTTGTTCCAGCTCATCCGATTTACGCCTATTCTCCAGGTCGAGCTGGTGGGTGTAGGCTACTTGCTGGTCGCGCAGCCGCTTTTTTTCTAACGAAGCATTGATCCGGGCTTTTAACAAAATCGGGTTAAACGGTTTAGGCAGGTAATCGTCGGCCCCTAATTCAATACAGCGGACCACACTCTCGATTTCGTCTACGGCGGTAATCATAATCACCGGGATGTGCCGCAGCAGCGGGTCGCTTTTGACATACTCCAACACTTCATAGCCATTCATCTCCGGCATCATAATGTCGAGCAGCACCAGGTCAAACGTGTGGCTCTCGATCATGGCCAGCGCCTCGCGGCCATTGGTGGCCATTTCAACCTGATGGCCCTGCCGCAGCAGCCGGCGCGACAGCATATCACGATTCATTTCGTTGTCGTCAACCACCAGCAGCAAGCCGCCTGGCGGTGTTTCTGTAGTTGTTGCTGAGTCAGGAGTTACCTGTTCGATCACGGCTGAAAGCTTTCTTTGTAACTGCCGGGGTTTCCATTCAAAAGCGCTTCGATCTTGCTCAGGAGGCGTTGAAACTCAACCGGCTTTGTCTCGTACTCATCACAACCGGCCTCGATTGCTTTTTCTCGGTCGCCGGCCATGGCGTGGGCGGTGAGGGCAATAATGGGAATATGACGGGTGGCGACCTCACCTTTGAGCTGGCGGGTCGCTTCCCAACCGTCCAACACCGGCAGGCTCATGTCCATCAGGATCAAATCGGGGGTTTGCTGCCGGGCGGCGCTGATTCCTTCAGCGCCATCCACGGCAATAATCACCTCGTAACCTTTGCGGGCCAGACGCCGGGATAACATATCCCGATTTGTTTCATTATCTTCAACAAGCAATATTTTTACCATCGTTTGACGCCCATTGCCGGTCTTTGGTTCAGACCTGGCCCGGCGCAGCTACAACCGGAAGACGAACGGTAAAGGTTGAACCACGTCCTGGCTCGCTCTGCACTGTAATTTCGCCACCCATCATCTGGCAAAGCCGCTGGCTGATAACCAAGCCCAGCCCAGCACCGCCATATTTGCGAGTGGTCGAAACATCAGCTTGGGTAAAAGCCTGAAAGATATGATCTACTTGGTTTGACGTTATCCCGATGCCCGTATCGGACACTTTGAAAAGGATGAAGTCCGAAGGATGAAGGATGAAATTTTTACCCTCTTTTTTCATCCTTCCGCCTTCACGCAAAGCGTTCATCCTTTCAACGGTGAGCGTAATCACCCCATTCTCGGTAAACTTGGCCGCGTTGCTAAGCAGATAGAGTAGCACCTGGCGCAGCCTGACCTGATCGGTATACAGAGCGCCCAGGTGGTCGGGGCAGCGCACCTCCAAAGTATTCCCTTTTTGCTCAACCAGGGGTTTAATGGTCGTGACCACATTGCTAACCAACGTGCCCAAATCGAAACTCTCTTGATGAAGTTCTAATTGGCCGGCTTCGAGTTTGGACAGATCGAGGACATCATTAATGATTTGCAGCAGATGGGTGGCGGCTGTATGGATTTTTTTGAGATCAGGGATAAATTCAGCCGGCCCCGCCTCCTCGGCTTCTTCGCGCAGCAAGCTACTGTAGCCGATAATCGCATTAAGCGGTGTTCTAAGCTCGTGGCTCATATTAGCCAAAAATTGGCTTTTGGCCCGATTGGCCGCCTCCGCCGTCTCTTTAGCCCTTTGCAGTTCTGTTTCAGTCCGTTTGCGCTGGGTAACATCTCTAACCACGGTCTGCACCGCCGGTTTGCCGGCGTAGGTTATTGGCGTGGCTGTAACCTCAACATCAATGATCTGTCCATCCAGCCGGAGGTACTTTTCTTCAAGAAGATTGACCTGCGCCCCTTCTTCCTGCATTTTTCGCACCCGCAGCGAAACCAATTCACGGTAATCGGGGTGGACAATATCCAAAATGGGCCGGTCTACCAACTCTTCCAGCGATTTAGCCCCCAGCAGATTCAGCCCAGCCGGGTTTATGTAAACAAAACGCCCTTCACTGTGAACAGCAATCATCTCCGGCGAAAGTTCAATCAAGCGGCGATAGCGCAGTTCGCTTTCCTGGAGGGCTTCAACTGCCTGCTGGCGTTGGCTTAATTCGCGCTGCATTGCAGTATACAACCGAGCGTTATCGAGCGCAATTGAGGCCAGTTGGGCAAAACGGTCCAACAACTCCACCTCACGCCGGTCAAATTGCCGGGGCGAGTCAGGCGGACAAGCAACGCCCAGCACCCCTACCACCTCCCCCGCCGATTTGAGCGGCAGGCCCACCACTGCTCCAACCACATTGTAATCAAAATGGAGGGAGCGTTCGGCCCAACGATCATAATTGTCCACGATCACCAATTGCCCGGTTTGCCATACTTTTCCGGTTAACCCTTCGCCCGGCATAGAGGTATAGCCCAGGTAGTGACGGAACAAGCCAATTCCAACCTTGATTTCAACCCCGCCCCGCTCCGGCTCGACCAGGCTCACATAACCGTGCTCTGTTCCCAGCAGTTGGGCCGCCCTGGTGACCAGGGTTTGCAGGAAATCGGCCAAATCCAGCCGATTCATCAAAGCCAGCGTAGTTTCATGCAAGGCTTCAAGATATTCATTTTGCTGATGCAAGGCCTGGTCTTTGGGTTGGCGCTTGGTCATAACTGCTGCCCCAAATCAGTTGAGGATGGAGTCCAAAGCTTGCTTTGGAAAAGGTCAAAGCAAGCTTTGGACTCCAATTTCCATAATCGCCAATTCATTTTCCACCTGAGGCCGGTTGGATAGACGTTGCCACTAAATCACGCACCTGTTTCAATAGCTCTTCGCGGCTGTAAGCCCCTTTTTGCAGAATCTGCGTCACCGAGCCGTTAAGCTGCTGGCGTTCCAGCTCCGACAAATTCATCGCTGTCACCACCACCACCGGAATATTTAGCCCCTGAAACTCCTGGCGAAGCTGGGCCAGAAATTGAAAGCCATCCATCTCCGGCATCATTAAATCAAGCAGAATAACCTCCGGGCGACACTCAGCCACTTTCTCCAAAGCGACCCGTCCATTGCCGGCCTCGACCACCTGCCAGCCTTCTTTCTCCAAAATCCGGCGCATCATCTCGCGGGTCAAGGGGTCGTCTTCGACCAGCAGGACGGGACATTCCGGCTGGTGGCAGCGATATTTATTGAGAACGGTCAGCAAACGGTTTCGCTCGATGGGTTTGGTCAGGTAATCCGACGCGCCCAGGGCATAGCCCAGGTTTTTCTCATCGACCATGGTCAGCATCACCACCGGAATATCGGCCAGGTCGGGATCAGCTTTGAGGGCGGTGAGTACGGCCCAGCCATCCATGCCCGGCATCATCACATCCAGGGTAATGGCGGCGGGACGCAGTTCTTTTGCCAGGTGCAGCCCAATCTCCCCGTTAGCCGCCAATTGAACTCGGAAGCCCTCTTTAACCAAAAAACGCTGCATCAAGTCACGGACCACCGGGTCGTCGTCAATCACCAGCACCAGGTCCGAACCGTCCACCGGCCCGACCCCACCGATATATTCAATCTCAAGCTTTGGTTCGTCAACTTTAGGTTCAAGCACCTGCGCCGGCAGCCACACCGTAAAGGTCGAACCATGCCCCGGCTCACTTTCCACCTCGATCTCGCCGCCCATCATATGGCAAAAACGACGGCTAATGGTCAGCCCCAGCCCTGTGCCGCCATATTTGCGGGTGGTCGAGGCATCGGCTTGGGTAAATTCCTGAAACAGGTTCTCCATTTGTTCAGAGGTCATGCCAATGCCGGTATCGCTGACCCCAAAAATCAGCCACTCCTGGGAAGGATGAGGGCTGAAGGCGGAAGGATGAAGTTCATTTTCCACTTTTATCGCTCCGCTTTGCGCCTTTCGTCTTTCGACCATGAGGGTGATGGTCCCCCGCTCGGTAAACTTGCTGGCATTACTTAAGAGGTTAAAAATAATTTGCCGCACTTTGGTCAAGTCAGCGTGCATCAGGCCGACATCTTCGGCGCAGTGAACTTCGAGGGTGTTGTTATTTTTCTGGATTAGCGGTTGAATGGTAGTTACCACATCTTTAATGACCGGAGCCACCGCAAAACTCTCCAAAAAGAGGTCCATCCGGCCGGCCTCGATTTTGGAAAGATCCAGAATATCGCTGATAAGGGCTAATAAATGTTTACCCGCCGAGTTGATTTTCTGCAAATCGGGCACAAACTCATCCTGGCCCAAATCCTCCAGCTCTTCCTGCAACATCTCGCTGTAGCCAATAATGGCGTTGAGGGGTGTGCGGAGTTCATGGCTCATGTTAGCCAAAAAGACCGACTTGGCCCGGTTGGCTTCCAGCGCCTGGTCGCGGGCCAGGGCCAGTTCTTCGGCGGCTCGTTTGCGCTCGGTGATGTCGCGCAAAATGCCAATAAAGTGTTGCTGCTCCCCCAGCCGCATCTGGCTGAGAGATAACTCCAGGGGAAAATATTTGCCGTTTTTATGCCGTCCCACTCCTTCGATTTCCTGGGCTATCCCAGCGTCCTTCTGCTCAAGCCAACGATTTTTATCAAATAGCTGGCCCTCCTGCCTCGATTGAGAGGCTTCAGGAATAAGCATCGTAATGGGTTGGCCAATGGCCTCAGCCGCTTGATACCCGAAGATTTGTTCAGCCGCCGGGTTTAAAGACTCAATGATAAACTGTTCGTCGGTAGTAATTATACCATCGGCAGCATTATCCAGGACTGCCTGACGTTGGGTACTGGCCAAAACCAGGGCGCTGGCAATTTGATTGAAAGAGGTGGCTACCTGACCCAATTCGTCCCGGTTTTCCAGAGTAACCATCCTGGTCATTTCGCCGTTGACCATACGCTTTGATACTTCATCAAGGTTGGAAACGGTACGCATGACCGCCAGGTAAAAACCAACCCACAAGTAAGCCACCAAAACCAAGCCCAAAACTGTGACTCCACTCACTAAATACTTACTGCGGGTAAAGCCGTCAATGCGGGCTTGTAGCAGACCATCCAACGCCACTACGGTTTGATCCCACAGCTTAAAGCTCGCTTCCAGGGCTGTGCTATTCAGGGTAGTGTAAACCTCAGGAGTAATTTTTAACTGCTGTGAGTTGACAATATCTCGATTAAGCGTTTCTAAAAATACCTCATTGATGGTCACAAATTGCTGGAGAGGACCAATCAGGGTTGGCTCCAGGTTTTGAGCCGGATTATTCTGGAAAGCTACTCCTAAGCCATTGCGGGTGGTATTTACATTAGACTGAACCAGGCCACCCAAAACAATTAATTGGGCTTTTTCATCGGGGGTGAGGTTTTGTTGTTGGGCAACTTGTTGGCCTAACAAGCCCGTCTCAGCCAGCAAGTCCTGATTTTCGGGGAGTTTGAGGAGAATGGCATCCATTAAATAGTAACTGTCAAGGTCAGGGTCGAGGATCAGATTGGAGGTATCGCCCACCAGGGAAATCAAGGCCCGAATATCGGCAATGAATTTTGCATACAGGTCATCGCTGACCTGCTTATCCTGGCCCAGCTCGTTAATGCGCAAATTTTGCCAACTGGCCTGAAGCACCCGAAATTTGGTTGTTGTCTGTAAGGTCTGGCCAAATTTCCGGTTGACTGCTTCCAGCGCCTCAAAATCCGCGTCAATCTGGGCTTGACTCTTTTGCAGATCAACCTCAAGAGCGGTGTTACCACCCAAATATTCGTGGATCAGTAATCGGCGCTGCAAGGTGTGTTCTAGCAATTGGCGCATCGAACGCAGATAGGCGTTGCCGTATATTTCTTTTTGAGCAAAATCAATCCGAGAATTAATTTGGAGAATAAATTGGAACATCACCAGGGCCAGGGGCAGAATGAAAAGCAGGCTGATGAGCAGAAACTTCTGAGGATATTTGAGCCGATTCATCAATGCAACGGCGGGGTTAAAAACTCGTTTCATATTTTTAATTTACCCTGGCCTAAACTATTTTGACCCAAACAAAATAACATAAGAAAATATAAATTAAACATGGAAATGGTGAGAATATCTTTAGAAAAATCAGAAACCCTTCACCTGCCCTACCGGTTGCGCTTTATGACATCGGCCCGGCCAACTCTGTCTGAAGACAACTCAGCACCAACTGCCGCACTTCCTCCAGCAATTCATCGCGGCTGTAAGCCCCCTTCTGTAAAATTTGGGTCACAGAACCGTTTAAGCGCTGCCGATCCTCCGGGGTCAGGTCCATGGCTGTAATGACCACAACGGGAATCGTTCGCCAGGCAGCGTTTTGCCGGAGTTCGGTCAAAAATTCAAAGCCATCCATCTCCGGCATCATCAAATCCAGTAAAATTAACTGCGGCTCGCTTGCGGCCATCCGGGCCAGACCCTCACGCCCATTCTCGGCTTCGGCTACGGTCCAACCCTCTTTTTCCAGCATGCGGCGCATCATTTCCCGCGTGGTGACATCATCCTCAACCAGCAGCACCGAGCAGCGCGGCGATTCGCAGCGATACTTACCCAACAGGGCCGACAACCGCCCCCGGTCAATGGGTTTGGTCAAATACTCCGCCGCCCCCAGCGCATAGCCGAAATTTTTGTCGTCCACCATGGTCAGCATAATCACCGGAATATGGGCCAGCTCCGGGTCTGCTTTGAGCGCGGTCAGCACAGCCCAGCCGTCCATGCCCGGCATCATCACATCCAGCGTAATCGCAGCAGGCTTGAGGCGGCGGGCCAGGGCCAGGCCCGCTTCACCGCTGCTGGCCGTCTCGACCCAAAACCCTTCTTTGCTCAAAAAACGACGCATGAGGTCATGCACGGCGGGGTCATCGTCAATGACCAAAATAGTGGTAGCTTCAACCGGCTTTGACCGGCTCAAACCCCGGTTGAATTCATCTGTAGGAAACAACGGGCCTGTCACTTCCGGTTTCGATTCAGCCACCTCAGCCGGCAGCCAGATGGTAAAAGTTGACCCCTGGCCGGCCACACTTTGCACGGCAATATCGCCGCCCATCATCTGGCAAAACCGCCGGGTAATCGCCAGCCCCAGGCCGGTGCCGCCATACTTGCGGGTGGTCGAAGCATCCGCCTGCACAAATGCCTCAAACAGTTTATCTATTTGATCTGGACTCATGCCAATGCCGGTATCGCTGATGGTGAACACTAACCAATCTTGGGAAGGATGAAGAATGAACGCTTCGCGTGAAGGATGAATTACCTCTTTTAATTTCAGCCTTCCGCCTTCATCCTTCATCCTTTCCACGCTGAGGGTGATGACGCCTTGCTGGGTAAATTTGCTGGCATTGCTCAACAGGTTAAAGAGGGATTGTCTCATTTTGGTCAGGTCAGCTCGCATGGAGCCAAGCTCGGCGGAACTGTGAACCTCCAAAACATTATTGTTTTTCTCAACCAGCGGTTTGACCGTCAGCGCCACTTCCTGAATAACCTTAGCCACTTCAAACGTCTCGAGATGAAGCTCCATCCGGCCTGCTTCAATTTTAGAAAGGTCGAGGATATCATTAATCAGGGCTAATAAATGCTTGCCGGCAGCGTGAATTTTTTCCAGGTCAGCCGTGAAATGAGCCTGGCCCAATTCCTCGGCTTCCTCCTGCAACATTTCGCTGTAACCGATGATGGCGTTGAGCGGCGTCCGTAGTTCGTGGCTCATATTGGCCAGAAATTGACTTTTGGCCCGGTTGGCGGTTTCTGCCGCCTCTTTGGCTTTCTGCAAATCGGTTTCGGCTTGTTTGCGCTGGGTAATATCCAGGCTGATACCTAAAATACCCACCACATTGCCGTCGGCATCGTGCAGCGGCGTTTTGCGCGAGAGAACTGTGCGCCGGCCCTGGGGGGTTTCCATCTCTTCTTCCAGGGTCAGTTCCTCATTCGCTTCCATCACCTGCACGTCGGCCAGACGCAATCCGGCGGCAATATCGGGCGGCAGCAAATCGGCATCCCGAAAGCCGACCGGATTCTGCGACCAATATTGCAGCAGGTCATCATTGGCGCTGGTATAATAACCGGCCCGGTCTTTGGTAAAGATTCCCACCGGCGCGGCATCGAACAGGATTTTATAACGGGCCTCGGATGCCCGCAGCGCTTCTTCTGCCCGCTTGCGTTCAATCGCCGCTGCTACCTGGGTTGAGGCCAGCATAAGAACATTTAACTCTTCTTCTCCCAGGCGCACATTTTCATTGTAGGATTGCACAACAATCACCCCAATGGTCTTATCATTGGCCCTCAAGGGGACGCCCAGCCAGTCAACGGGCAAAGCGCCTACCGGCTCTACCTCACCCCGGCCGATTAACTCTTGAAGCACTTCGGGTGAGGCTAAAAGCGGTTGTTCGGTCCGCAGCACATAGGCGGTCAACCCTTTGCCAAGGGGTTCTGGGCCAGCCGGAGGTTCATCGTACTCATCCAAAAAATAGGGATAAGACAAAGTTTCTGCAACAGGGTCGTACAAAGCAATGTAAAAATTCCGGGCGGGGATCATGCCGCCGACAACACTGTGAATGACCAGAAAAAGTTCTTCCAGTTTTTGAGCCGAGTTAGCCGCTTCGGAAACCCGGTACATCGCCGCCCGCACTTTTTCGGACCATTTGCGCTCGGTAATATCAATTAAGATGGCCGCAATGCCGCCATCGTGCGTTTTGTACTCACTAATTTGCAGCCAGACGCCATTATTCAGCAGTCGTTCCATGGGGCCTTGCGGGTTGCGGTGCTGCTCGACCCGCTGACGGACCCACTCGTCTACCCAGCCGGCGGCTTCGGGATAATGGCCTCGTTCAGCTGCCGTGCGAACCAGATCTTCAAAGTAAACACCGGGCACAATCAGATCGGCGTTCTCGGCCCACATATCACGATATTTGCTGTTGCAAAGCACCAGGCGGTCGTTGACATCGTACAACGAAAAACCGGCGGGCATACTCTCGATGGCTTCAAATAAACGTGTTTGAGCAACTGCGGCCTGGGTTTCCAAACTCCCCACCAATTCGTTAATTCGTCCGGCCATGGCATTAAAGGCCTCAGCCAACTGGCCTAACTCGTCCCCGCGCTGCATATCCACCCGCGCCTCCAGGTGGCCTTGTTGTAGTTCCAGCGCTGTATTTTTTAACTTGAGCACATTACGGGTGATACTGTGGTTAAGGAGCAAACCAATCAGAGCTGCCAACACCACCGCCGCCAGGACAGCTCCGGTTAAAAATGCTGTGACCGCACGGTTAGTCAAGGTAATTTGCTGGCGAGCCTGTTCTACTTCGGTCTCAGCCAGGGCAATCAACTGGTTAAAAATGGGTTCCAACGCTGTTGCTTGTAAATCAAAGCCGCTGCGCAGGTTCCGAATCTGGTTATCCTGGGTTAGCAACTCCTGGGCAATTGACTCATAGGTTGCCAAATACTCCAGGGCTAGTTTCTTTTGGGCGGAGTCCCATTGGGGCGACAGGTCAATTGCTTCACGCAACGGAGCGATCAATTGGCGGGCGGCGGCCAGCCGGGAAACCTGGCGGGTCAGCAGATATTCCTTTTCAGAAGTCCGCATTTGCCAATAGAGGCCGGCTAAAACCGGATCGTCAACTTCCTCGATGGTGTTCTGTAACAAAGTCGCCTGCTGCTCCAGACGAGCCAAAACGCCGGTATCCCGAGCTTCTAACTCGACGACCAGCCCCACGGCTTCCTCAAAATTGGCGGCATACAGCTTAACCAGGGGGATATAATCGGCCAGACTGGTGCTGTTTCTCTGTAAAGCAGCGCTGATATTGGCATTGGCCGTTAGTTTTTGTAATTTAGCGCTGCCGGTAACCACTATTTGAATTTGTCGTTGATGCGCCCAAATTGCGCTTTGGCCGGAACGGGTCAAGCCTGACTCCATCCGGCGCAAAAAAAACTCCTTCTCGATACGGCGGGCCGATTGCAAAGCGCCCGCCATTTCCAAAACCAACTGCTGAGTCTGCATACTGGTGACAAGCGTTGTTTCCGTCTGTTGGCGGACGGCCCGTAAAGCCCAGAAGCTGGCCAGCGCCACTAGCATAATCAAGACCAAAAACAAGCTAAAAGCCAGGGCAAATTTATAGGTGATACTTAACTTCCGCCAGCGAGTTATGACGGATTGAAGTAGCGGCATGCGATTCTCCAAAATTATCTTCTACTCAATAATTCGGGGTAGGGGCACGGCCTTGCGCCTGCCCTATGGGGTGACCGCAAGGGTTCGCCCCTACATATTGAGAAGATACTTCTACTGCTTAAAAAGTTCCAGCCGGCTATCTTCGGTTTTTTGCAAGATGTTCATATAGTTATCAGGGCGAGTCATAAATTCTGAGAAGGCATTCAGACCGGCTTCGGCCATCGGCGGCGGAGTGGCTAAATCATAATTAAAAGCAAACGTGTCGGCCTGGGCCACATCTTTTAAGACGCGCTGAATCAAGGGGTCATAGCCGGTCGGGTCTACTTTGCTGCTGGGCGGCAAGGCCCCTTGCCCTTGAGTCCAGATAAGTTGAGGTTCCGTTGATGCCAGAAAGGTTAAAAACTGGCGGGCGGCAGTGGGATGAAGCGCTCCTTTGGCCATAACAAACCCATCAATCGGACCCAGCGCGGCGACCGGCACGCCCGGGTCTACCGTAGGAAAGGCAAAATAATCATAATCCTTTTCCGGCTCAAAGGCAGCATTGTCTTTGTAATAGCCGGTAATCCAGGTGCCCATCAAGGTCATGGCCGCTTGACCCCGCGCGACGGCATCAGCCGCCTCGGCCCAATCGTAGGCGTTGGCATCGGGGTAGAAATAGTTGGCCTCAACCAGTTCTTTCCAAAGTTCCAGCGCCCGCACCACTTCGGGGTCGGTGTAAGATTTTTTACCGGCCATGAGTTCCGCCCGATAGGCCGGCCCCGCCGTGCGCAGAATCAAATAATCAAACCAAAATTGGGCCGGCCAGCGTTCGCGCGAGCCTAAAGCGAAGGCCGGGATGCCGGCCTGCTTGAATTTGGCCGCCACACTTTTTAACTCATCCCAGGTGGTTGGCGGGGCTGCGCCGACCGTATCAAAAAGCTGCTTGTTATAGAAGAAAGCAACGTAATGATAGCCAATCGGCATAAAGTATTTCTGGCCGTTATAAGTGGCCCCGGCGGCAATGCTGGGCGGGAAGACTTCGTCCAGCTTATTGGCCGCCCACAAGTCATCAATTGGCTGCAAATAGTTCGCCTCCACCACAAACTGCACCCGCGCCCCGGCCCAGTAAGAAAATACATCCGGCTGGTTCTCGCCGGCTAACAGGGCCGGAATAGTGACCTTGTAGGCTTCGTGATCCATCGGATTGCGCAGCGGTTCGATATCAGGGTATTCCTTTTGAAATTGAGCAATGACCTTGTCCATCGAGTTCCGGCCCAGGGTGTCGTTGAAGTAATGAAAAATGCTGAGTTGGGTATCGGTGGGTTGGCTGGCTGTTTCGGCTGAGCCGCTATCTTTACTCGGTGATGGCTCAATTTGCGGCAGACAGCCCGGCAGCGCCAGGCTGAAAACCATCAGCAAAATCAAGAATTTTAGCGGTGTGTTCGGGGGAGATGAGTCTAACATAATTACCTCTTCATTGCGGGCAGTTAGATTTTGACGGCGTGGGCTTCATTTTTGGCTTCGGAGACAATGGCCGGCAACCGGATGGTAAAAGTTGAACCTTGCCCCAAGGTGCTTTCGACGCTAATATCTCCGCCCAACAATTGACAAAAGCGGCGGCTGATAACCAGGCCCAGGCCGGTACCGCCATATCTACGGGTGGTTGAAGCATCAGCCTGGGTAAAAGCCTGGAACAATGATTGCATCTGTTCCGAAGTCATGCCAATGCCGGTATCGCTCACCCGAAAGATGATTTGGGGCGGGGGGGCAAAGGGGAGAAGATAAAAATTTAACTGCTCGTCGTCTTGTTCCCCAGTCACCTTATCACCCTGTCTTTCCACGGCCAGGGTGATAACGCCATTCTCGGTAAATTTAGCCGCATTACTCAGGAGATTCATCAACATCTGGCGTACTTTGGTCAGGTCCGAACGCATCACCCCCAGATTGTTGGCGCAGTTGACGCTTAAGCGGTTGCCGTTTTGGGCAATCAGCGGTTGGACGGTAATGACCACATCCTCAATCAAACTGGATACATCAAACGTTTCCAGGTAGAGACTCATCTTGCCCGCTTCAATCTTTGACAGGTCCAGAATCTCTCGGATGAGAGCCAGTAAATGTTTGCCGGCTGTGCTGATTTTCTGCAAATCAGGGGTAAACTCCTGGTAGCCGCGTTCTTCGGCTTCTTCACGCAGCATCTCGCTGTACCCGATGATGGCGTTCAGCGGGGTGCGTAACTCATGGCTCATATTGGCTAAAAATTGACTCTTGGCTCGATTGGCCGCTTCGGCGGCTTCCTTGGCTTCTTGCAGTTCTGCCTCTACCTTTTTACGCTCGGTAATATCGGTGGCAACGCCGATGACGCCCTTAATGTCGTCATGTTGGTCATACAACGGCGCATACCAACTTTCAAACACCACCCCTTGCACTTGAACGGTGCTGTAAAAGGACTCGCCGGCTAAGGCCCGTTCTACATTTTCTAAAATTTGGGGAACCTCACGGTATACATCATATATTGATAGACCCACTATCTGGTCGCTTTGAACCTCAAGCGCTTCCAGCCCCTTTCCCTCTGACAGGGTGAAACGCCCTTCTTTGTCTAAAGCAAACAAGACAATCGGGGCATTGGAAACCACCGTCCGCAGGCGTTCTTCCAGGCTTTCATACAGGTCGCGCAACTGCTCGGTCATCTGGTTGAAGGCATGGCCCAAAGCGCCCAATTCATCTTCGGTCATCACCGGGGTGGTCAAGGTGAGATTACCGGCCGCCACCTGACTGGCCGTTTGAGCCATAGCTAAAATAGGCCGGGTAATCTGGCGAGCCAACAGGTAAACGCCGACAGCTAGAATGGCCGCCGAGACCAATCCGACCAACAGAATGATCTGCGCCAGCTCCTGGGCCGGGGCAAAGGCTTCATCCTGGCGCATTTCGGCCAGCAAGGCCATCTCGCGATCATCCAGCCAGCGATAAACGCCAATAACCGGAATCCCTTCGTAATTCTCATACAGCCCAAAGCTGTCAATACCAGCCACAGCGGCGTCAATTCCCACCGTGTGAATCCCCTGCGGAAATTCTATTTGCTGGCTTCTAAAGCGGGCTTCTGAGACAAAGGTGTAAGTTTTATCCACCAGATAGGTTTCGCCGCTTTCACCCAGGCCGGTACGATTGAGGATAATTCGGTCCATCCGTTCCAGGTACAGGTGAGCCGCCAATATCCCCAGCCGCTGCCCCGATTTCCCAAAAAAGGGCACCACAATGGTCATAGCAGGTTTATTTGTTACCGGTGAGATGTAGACATTCTGGACAAAGGTGCTGGCCGGAAAAATTAACTCCTGACCCCGTAAAAAATAATATTCGCCCGACCGATCCTCTCCCACGTGCCTTCTATTGGTAGAGATAACCACCCGGCCCGCCGGATCGAGCATAAATATCTCTTGCAAACCCGGTTTGCTGGCAATAATCGAGATTAAATATCGAGTCAGGTTATCGTAGATGGTTTGATAGTTAGGGTCAGTCTCATTCAGGGCAAAAAGCGATTCTCCCTGTTCTTTGAGCAGTGGAATCTGGGCAATAAAAACCACATCGCGCAGTTGATCGGTTACCCAGCGATTTAATTCGTCTTCTTTCAACGTCGCCACAGCCTTGAGCCGGTTGAAAACAGACTCCTTTAAGGCTTCACGGGCTTGTCTGAAAGCAATAAAGCCGACCAGGCCCACTGTAGCCAGTGATAACAACAAAAAGTATATCACCAGCCGGGCCATCAGACTTTTTTTCCAAAATTTCATCGCTTGTCTCTATCCCTAAATATGCCGGGTACTCCATTATAACAAGACTCTGGCGGAATTACAACGAGTCAAAGAGGGCCAAATGGACAATTCCTAAAAATGAGGTAGCCGGCTTTAATAGCATACACTACAACCCTGGCCCCCCATAGAGCCAAAAGTCATTACTCTTGCTGCCCAGAAGTCACCTATTACCCACCGGCAAACAAAAGACCCCAGCCCAGGCTGGGGTCTTGACAGAGCAAATTTGTGGCTGGTGTCCAAACTCAGTTTGGACACCCAATTGCGTGGCGAAACTCAGTTTCGCCACGAGTACCCATGCCAAGTGGGAAATAGGGGAAACAGGTCTTAGCCAATAATCGTCCGGCTTTGCTCGTGCATATAAAGGGCCAGGGTATACAACCCGCCGATACCCTTGCCGCTGGAACCGCTGCCCTTCCAGCCGCCAAACACCTGAATGCCCGGCCAGGCCCCGGTCGTCGCTCCGGCGGCCCGGTTAGAATAGGTAGTGCCCGCCTGAATATTGTCGAAGAACCACTCCACCTCTTTTTCATCCTCGCCAAAGAAACCGGCGGTCAGACCGTAGTCCGTATTATTGGCCTTCTGCATGGCTTCGTCCAGCGTTTTCACTTTAGCCAGGTGCAAAATGGGCAAAAATAGCTCATTTTTGACCAGTTCGTGATCCTCCGGCAGCCCTTCAATAATGGCCGGCTCGACAAAGTAGCCTTTGGCAAACGCGCCCTCGGTCAGCACCTTACCGCCGGCAATCACCCGACCATCGGCCCGCGCTTTTGCCATAAACCGTTGATAGTCCTCGTAGGCGCTTTTGTTGATAACGGTCCCCATATAGGTGTCGCGCTCGGTCGGGTCGCCAATTTTGATCTTTTGGGTCAATTCAACCAGCTTGGCCTTGAACGGTTCGTAGACCTCTTCCTGGACATACACCCGCGAGCAGGCCGAGCACTTTTGCCCATCCAGCCCAAAGGCCGAGCGCATCACCCCCATCGCCGCTTTATTAATATCCGCCGTTTTGGAGACAATGGTTGGGTTTTTGCCGCCCATCTCAATGATCGCCGGGCGGGGGTAACGGCCTTCAGTCCCTTTCTTGAATACATTCATCCCAACATCATACGAGCCGGTGAAGGTCCAACCGTCCACATCGGGGTTGTCCTGCAACTCCTGGCCCACCGTCCGGCCTGGCCCGCTGACGTAGTTGAACACCCCCGGCGGCAAACCGGCTTCGGCAAACAGTTCGGCCGTTTTCCAGCCGGTGTAAGCCGTATCCGACGCGCCTTTAAAGACTACTGTATTGCCCGTCACCAGGGCCGCGGCAATAGGGGCCGCCGAGAGCGCCATCGGGAAGTTGAAGGGCGAAATGACCACCCACACCCCGTAAGGGCGCAGAACACTGATATTTTTCTCTTTTGGGTCATCCGGGTTCAATTTGCCCAACTCGTTGACAAAGCCCCGGTTTTTCTCCATCGAGTCGGCGTAATAGCGCAGTAAATCGGCGGTCTCTTCGACCTCGCCCAGCGCCTCCAGCCGGTTTTTGCCCACTTCCAGAATCATCAACGCGCTCAATTCCAGGCTGTTGTCGCTGATACGCTCGGCGATTTCGCGCAGTTTGGCGACCCGCTCTTGCCAGGGCGTCTTGCGCCAGCCCTCAAAAGCAGCCCTGGCCGCAGTAATGGCCGCTTTGGCGTGCTCCCGTGTGCCCTGCTGCGCCCGGCATAGCAGCAAACTGGTGTCAATGGGGCTATAATCCTCAAACTTCTCGTCGGCATAGGCTTTTTCCCCATCAATGAACATAGGGATTTCCAAGCCCAGCCATTTTGTCTTCACAGTGGCAATCGCCTCGTCAAAGGCTGATTGCAATTCCTCATTATCAGCCGATAAGGTTGCGTAAGTCACTTTCTGCATTTGTGCATCCTCCATATAGACATAAATTTAGAATAAGCACAGTAAAATACCTTTAATCTAGCACCGACCAGCGATTTTGCCAAGATGGGAGTAAAAATAAGGTTGAGGAGCATACGGCCCTTTCTCTACATCTTGGGCATACTCTCCAGTTATCGGGCCAAGGGGATCAAGAGAGAGTTAATCTGCTGAGTCTTCAATCGAATGGAGAAACTCTGTTACGGTCTCAGGCAGCTCTATTTTCTCCAGGTTGTGCTGCTCCCGCAAGGTGTTCTGATGCCGAATGAGCCACATATACAAATCACTTTCGGAGCGGCCGGGGAAATGTTTGATGACCCCCATCTGCCGGACGGTTTCAATCAGGGGCAGATAAACATGATCGTACCAATCCACAGCGGCTAGATGAAAGGCCAGGTCCGGGTTATCGGCCAGCGGCTGGCCGCGCTCTTTTTCCAGCAGGTAGCGATGCAGTTCGATATGCCGCAGCAGGCGCTCATAGCCCGACGGCTCAGAAAAATCAATGTGCTGTTTGGCCTCAGGACGGGTTTTGTCAAGCTGCGTTTTTTCTAAAAAGTAGGCACATTCTTCTTTTATCAGCAGTTCATCCGGCTCAACATCCGGGCTGAGGGAAATCGAGGTAGGCAGTTCGGTCACATGGGCCTGGATACTCTCCCAACCCAACGCCCGCGCCACCGAAACGCGGTGGTTGCCGTCTTTGACAAAGTAAACCTGGTCAATTTTGTAAACATCAATCGGCGGAAAGCCCTTGCCGGTTTCAGCCAGGGTGTAGATATTGCGCCAGCGTTCTTTTTCACGCTCATTGCTGCTGCGGGGCAAAAAATGGCGGGTAAAATCTTCGTAGCGGCCCGTACTGCCCACAATATTTTTAACCGGAATCTCCTGTACACCCTGATAAATTGACTGTTTCAAATTGAGCTTTTTGATGACATCATCAAACGAAAGCAGGTGCATATTGTGGCCGGTAATCAGGCCCATCATCATTTCCAGAAAGCCTTTAACCTTGGCCCGGTTAAATTCGGATTCGCTGCGGATGTAGGTTATCTTTTCGACGTTCAGGTTGGAGGGGTCCACGGTTCACACCTTTGTGAGCTTATAATTGTGAATTGTGAATGAAATAATTATGGCTTTTTTGGAATTCAGGGGGGAGCGGCAAAGTGATGTGTGACACGTGTTTAGGGCCATCACGTATCACGTATCAGGTCCAAACCCCACGAAATCCTGGAGACCCATAATTATATCTGTCTTCCGCTCACGATTCACTATTCATTATTCACAATTTTTTAAATTCCAGCTTTTTGCCTTTTACCTGGAGTTTAACGGTCGTGCCGGCGGGTAGATCTTCTTTGAGCAGAAAATCGGCCATGGGTTCGCGGATATGTTTTTGGATCAGCCGGCGCAGGGGGCGCGCGCCCCATTCGGGGTGGTCGTTCTGGTTGAGTAGCCAGTTTTTGGCCCCCTCGGTCATTTCCAGGCGCAACTGGCGGCCGGCCATGAGCTTTTCTTCTTTGCGGAGCAGCAAATCCAGAATTTGGCGCAGGTCATCCTGGCTGAGTGAATGGAAGTAGATAATTTCATCCAGCCGGTTGAGGAACTCCGGCCTGAAATGTTCCTTGACGGCAGCCTCGGCCATTTCTCGCGCCGCCTCCGGGCTGAGTTGAAGGTCGGCCAGATAGCGCCCGCCCATGTTGCTGGTCATAATGATTACGCACTCGCTAAAAGGGACCGTTTCGCCCTGGCCGCTGGTCAGCCGGCCCTCGTCCATCACCTGGAGAAACACATCAAAAACTTTGAGGCTGGCCTTTTCCACCTCATCAAAGAGAATAACGCTGTAAGGCCGTTTTTTGACCGCCTCCGTGAGTTGGCCGCCGGCCTGGCTGTCCACATACCCCGGCGGCGAACCAATCAGCCGGTTGACCGAGGACTCATCCATAAATTCGCTCATATCAAAGGTAAGCAGCGCTTCTTCGGTCCCAAACATAAACTCGGCCAGGGCTTTGGCCAATTCAGTTTTGCCCACGCCGGTTGGCCCCAAAAAGAGAAAAGTACCGATGGGCCGCTTGGGGTCTTTTAGACCGACCCGCGCCATTTTGACCGCTCGACTGAGGGCCAGGATGGCTTCGCTCTGGCCGATGATGCGCTGGCGCAGATGGTCAAACATATTCAAATAACGGTCGCGCTCATCTGCGCCCAGGTTGGTCACAGGAACGCCGGTGAGCAGACTGGTGGCAATCATCACATCATCCGGGTCGAGCTGGTTATCATTTTTTACCGGGGCGTCTGGGTTCATTTTGGGGTTCATGCGCATCATAGCGCAGGCTTGATGCAGCAGATGAACCGCGCCGCTGGGCAAAGGCCGCACGGTGTAGTAACGCCCCGCCAGCCGAGCCGCTTCGGCCAGGGTGGCCTCAGAAATAGTGAGCTGGTAATCCGCTTCCAGGCTGGGCCGCTGGGCTTTGAGAATTTCGATGGTTTCTTCCTGGGTGGCGGGGGGCACCTGCAAAACCTGGCTGTGTTCTAGCACTATTGTGGCTTTGTTGAGCCGCTCGTTGAACCGTTCGGGGGTGGCGGTACCGATGACGGTGACAGTATCGCTAAAGAAAGCCTTGTAGAGTTCATTGCAGGCATCTTCACGAAAATCGGCCCGCAGACCGCCAAAAAAGCGGGCGATATCAGGCACAAACAAAACACCACCCTGCGCCTGACGAACCGCACCCTGCACCGCTTCAACCGGATTGGCCAATAAGGCCGGCTCGCTGATTTGGACGACGCTTTTCAGCCCAGCCGGCCCTTTGCCTTCGGCGATTAACTGCCGCAAGGCCAACACCAGCGATCGCTTACCGACACCGGTTGACCCGACCAAAATGACGTGGCGTTTGCCGGCCATGGTCAGCCGGCTGACCAGCTTCAAGAGCAAATCCTGGCGGGGATAAATTGCCAGTGCGGCCGGCCGGTTTTTGGCCGGAACGGCCTGCTCAATCGGCACGGCAGCCGGATTTAATTCCTCTTGAATCGCTTGAGGAGTGATACCGCGTTTACGCAAGGCCAGTTCACCCCGCGTTCCCAGGCCGGCCATAACTGTTAAGGCCTGGATAGTGCCACACTCAGTCTGACCCTGCTGGTTGGCCAGGGTCAGACCCTCGTCCAGCACGATCAGCATTTTTTCGCTCAGAGGGACACGCTCACCGGCGCTGGTTATAAAGTCAAAGCGGGCATCTTTGAGATCGGCATTGGCCCCGCGCAGCCAGCGCTGGTCGCTCACCGCCCGCTCCACGTCGCGCTCAAAATCGCCCCAGTTAAAACCCCGCTCCTGGCTGAACTGTTGCAACAACTGTCTGGCTCCAGCTTCGGGCGTTTTGATCATTGCCAGAAGTAAAATTTCGGGGGTTATCAAGGGGATATTATTGCCCTTAGCTAAGGTTGCCGCCTGATTTAGGGTTTGGGTCAATTCTTGAGAGGGTATCTTGGTTGAGAGTGTGCCGCGATTCGGTGTCAATGGTTGCTCCTTCGTAAATAGCCCTCACCCCCAACCCCTCGCCCTTTGGGAGAGGGAGAAAGCCAAGAGTCCCCTCCCGGTGGGAGAGGGTTAGGGTGAGGGCGAATTTTCATTATCGGTGGCATGCCCACCCTCATGAACACTCCTCTGAAAATAGGAACTAGAGGAACTCATGGGAACTCGTAGGAACTGCCTGAGTTCCCTTGAGTTCCTACGAGTTCCCACGAATTTCATTGCCGGATATTATATCATACGGAACAATTTGAGGACAACCGTTTGGGTAGAGATGAGACAGCTCGGAGAGCGTTTTATAGATGTTCAGAAAAACATTTTGAATCTGTAGGGGCGTACCCTTGCGGTCGCCCCTGGTGGGGCAGGCGCAAGGCCGTGCCCCTACCCAAAACATTATCTGAATATCTATAGAGTATGCGATTGCCCTACCCCCTTACCCGACCAACCTTGTCTTGCTGGCGAAGTTGGTGTAAAATGGCACTACCCGTGCTGGCCCGCAATCGGCTAAACCGCAGGCGTTAGCCGGATGAATATTACAGTTGTAAAAATAAATAAGTCAACTAGAATTCTTTAACAAGCGCCGTTGATAGTGGTAGAAGCAAGCGATGGCTTGATGGCGTCGGCGCCAGCGCGACCAGCCGTAGACAAAATCGGGCGAAGGCAGCCGGGCCAGCCATAGTCGCCACAGCCGCCGCCGAATTTCGGGCACGGTCAGGGGGAGATAAGCCCCCGCCTGGCTTTGAAGGTCGCCAGGGAACTCGGTTGGGGGGCACTCTCCGTTTTTTTTCGGTTTCGGTCAGCGGGTCCAAGCCGTGCGTCCGCAGGACGGTCAGGAAAGCGTGAGCCAGGCAGGCCAGAGTGATGTGACGATACCAGCCCTGATAGGTGCGGACTTCGTACTCGTCCAGACTGATTTCTTGTTTGGTGCTTTCAAAACCGCTTTCGACCGTCCAGCGGGCGCCAGCCACCCGGACCAGTTCTTCTAACGAGGTCTCAGCCGGGGCAAAACAGACATAAGGCGTGACTTGGGTTGGATCGCTCAGGCTGCGGCGCAGCAACAACCAGCGTTTCCAGCCCACAACGGGGGGGCATACAAAGGCAAGCGTAACCAGTCATACAGGTGAGGCCCTTTGCTACCGACCCCGGTGCTTGGGCGGGTCCAACCCTCGCTCGGCAAGTCAGCCAGCCAGGTACTGACCCGTTGCGGCCACCATTGGAGATTGATGAGGGTATCTTTGGGCGACAGGGCCAGGACATAGCCCAGCGGCCTGGCTTCCAGCCAATTGCGTAACCCAGAATGGCCGCCATAGACACTATCGCCGGTGACCCAGGCCGTCAGAACGCCCGCCTCGACCGCTCGCTGGAGCATCTGCCGGGCCAACTCTGGCTTGGTGGCAAATTCCACCTCCTCCGGGACGCCGACCTTGCGGCAACGTTCCCGGTCATTGGCCCAACTTTCGGGCAGGTACAAGGCCCGATCCAGAAAAGTCGCCCCTTTGGCACTGGCATAGGCCAAAAACACCCCGATCTGACAGTTGGCCGTCCGGCCCACCGTGCCGCAATATTGCACCTGCACCCCAACCGAGTGCGCCCCCTCTTTGACAAAGCCGCTTTCGTCTATGACGAACACGGCCTCCGGGTCGCTCAGGTGTTCGACCACGTAGGCTCGCAGATCATCCCGGATGTCGTCCGGGTTCCACTTGGCCCGGTACACAAATTGTTGGATGCCATAGGGCGTCGTCGCCCCGACCGTTTCGGCCAGTTGCCAGCCGTTCTTACGGGGAATGTTACTCAACAAGCCTTGCAGATAGGCCGCGGCCCAATCTCGGCTTTGCGAGTGGGCAAAACGCGACTTCAGCCGGCCCACGTTGAAACCCTCATGAGCTATGTGCCGGCCCTGATTGCCCAGCGTCTGGCCAATAACCCCGCGCCAACCGTTACCCCATTCTCCGAACGCTTTCCTGCGGCAGTTCTTTTTGCCGACATTTCTGGCTTCACCGCCCTGACCGAACGATTAGCTCAAAAAGGCCCGGTGGGAGCGGAAACCCTGACCCGTTCTCTGAACGCCTACTTTGGCCAAATGATTGATCTCATTACCGCCTATGGCGGCGATGTGGCCAAGTTTGCCGGCGATGGTCTCACCGCCGTGTGGCCGGTGGAAAATGAGGTTGGGTTGCCTGCTGTTACTCTACGGGCAGCCGCCTGCGCCTTGGCTATCCAGGCTGCCCTGCGAGATTACCAGGCGGACGATGAGGCCCGTTTGACCTTACGGATGGGGGTCAGCGCAGGGGAGGTGGCGCTGATTCACATTACTAAATCGGGCGGCATTTGGCCGTAAATGATCCGGCGCGGCTCACCCACCTGAACCGCGCCGGCGAAATTTTTAGCCAGTTAGAAGCAGGCTACGATTTGGACTGCGTTCGGGCTGCTGCGGGACAAGGCTAACCCTGGGCTAATCTTTTATTGAACAAGCAAGTATTCGTAAGCGCTTAAAGCCGATTTAACCCCTTCGCCTACGGCAACCAAAACCTGTTCGGCATAAACGTTGGTTACATCTCCGGCAGCAAACAAGCCAGGGCAACTGGTTCGATTTCGATTGTCCACAATCACCCGTTCTTGTTCATCCAGTTCAACCAGATTTTTTACCGGGCCAGAATTTGGCAACAAGCCCAATTCGATGAAGATGCAATCGGCGTTAACATCCACGTATTCACCTTCGGGGTCTTCTAAACGCACACACCGGGCAAAGTAATCCCCCAGAATCGCTTCAACTTTATAACCTATCCACAGAACAACCTTCATACTATGGATTAGCTTTTGGCCCAGTAATGTATTCAACGCCCCGCGACTGGGCATCATTAGATTTACTGTCGCGGCGACTTGGGTTAATTCGGCCGCGGCCCGCAGCGCCAAAAGCCCATCGCCAATGACAATCACCTGTTTTTCTACCATAAGGGGGGCATAGCTAACAGCCGAATAACTAAGCCCTCGCCCAATAAAATCCTGCTCTCCTGGTACCTTTAACTGTTTGATTTGAGAACCGGTCGCGTAGATGACACTTTTGGCGGTCAATTCCGTACCGTCAGTCACATTAACGGTAAAAAGGTTGTCCTTTTTATCAATACTGACCACGGACGCTGTGTGACGGGCAGGATGTAGATATTCTAACTCACCCCGAAATCTGTCCACCATTTCAACACCGCGCACAATCTGATGTATCTCTGCATTGGGCAAACTGAACTCATAGCTGGTTTTGCCGCCCAAATTTTCGCTGACCAACAAGAACTTTAAATGTTTACGGTGGGCGTATATGGCTGCGCTTAAGCCCGCCGGCCCACCCCCGGCAATGATTAAATCATACATTTTTACCTCCTGCTTCCAAATGACAAACAAATCCTTTACAGCCGTTGAGGTGTCATCGTTCGATCAATTCATGCTAGAATCTGCGTTTGGATCAGTATGGCCAGCATTATCCCATACGCGGCTGTGACTATCCCCAAAACAGTCAGTCCTACCGAGATAGTTCGTCGGGTGGACTCGCCAAGATTGAAATCAAAAATAACCGCTCGAACCCCAAGCAGGGCATGGTAAGTCACCACAATCACAAATAGAATTTCCAGGAAAAAAATGCTGGCCGATGAAACGTGGACAACCACCTGACCGGCATTCAATAGCCCCTGACCCTCAAAATGCTGGAAATACATGTGAAGCAGCAGAATAACCATGAGTAAAACACCCGAAACTGCCTGTCCAATCCAGGCCAATGACGAGCGTGCTTGTGGTTTTATTTCAAGGTCTGGCATGGCTATATCCTCCTTTCACTCAAATGAAAAGATAAGCGCCGCACTGTACAGGGTCACCACTAAAGTGACCGTTACCACCAGCCAAAATTGAACTTCGTGCTGTTCAATTCTCCCGGCCAGGGTAGCATAGATAAGGCGCAGGCCGTTCAAACCGTGATACAACAGCAGCACAATTAGCCCCACATCAAAGGCCAACCCCAGCGGTGATCGGGCAATCACCAAAAACTGATTGTAAGCATCAGGGCTGAAAGCAAGGCTGGTTAGAATCCCCAGGTGAACATACAGATAAATGGCTAAAAAAACACCCGACCAGCGATTGAAGACAAAAGCCCAGGTACCCAGGGTGCGTTTGAAGGGCAAGACCCAGCGTCGTGCCACAAAGTTAAGTCCCCCTGCCCTGACTCCAATTGCTTTTTCCATCACAACCTCCTTCCCCCCAACAGATTCTTCATCTTTTGCAGAATGAACCGGCGGCGCAGTTCCATAATATGTCCAGCCGGATTAACATCGGCGGGGCAGACGGCGCTACATTCATAGGCGCTATGGCACTGCCAGACGCCCTGTTCGCTGCCGGCCAGCTCGAGCAGAGTTGTTTTTTCTCCACCGTTTTTGCTCACTTCCCGGTTAATGGCTGTCAGCACAGCCGGTCCCAGGTAAAAATTACGCAGGGCGGCTACCGGGCAGGCCGACACGCATGCGCCACATTCGATGCAGTTCTCAAAGCGCATGTAGTGGGCCACCCCTTCCGGGGTTGCTGCCTGGGGATACCACTCACTTTCACGGAGATATGTCCAATCGGGTGAGAAATCTCGGAAGAAAGAGGCCATATCCACCACCAGGTCAACAATCGGGGGCAGCCCCTCCATGGGTTCGATGACTACCTCGTCAGTGTTCAATTCCAGCACATTGGTCACGCAGCCCAGAGCTTCCCGGCCATTAATTTTGTAGGCGCAGGTTCCACACGAAGCATGGTGGCAGGAGTGGCGGTACATCAGGCTGGAGTCATGTTCCACCCGAATGGTCTCCAGAGCATCCAAAATCGTGGTGCGAAACCCGACGGGTATCTCAAAAATGTCATAACGGGGGGGATCAATAGCGCCCGGTTTATACCTGAATACTTTGAAACGAACGATTTTCTCCGACATAAGCGCCTCCCTCAGTTGTAATAGGCCCGGTAAGGCAGCAACACTTCGTCTTTGGTGCGACAGGGAATGTCCAGACCCAATTTTTGGCAGACCACATTCACGGTTGTTTCGGCCATACCGCGCAGAGTAGTGGCCTTGCCGCCACAAATAGTCACCAACCCCTCGACGTTATCTCGCTCTTTGTGGTCAAAGCATTTGAAAGTGCGGCTCAACTCGCGGCCTTCGTCTGCGCCCTTGCTGCCGATCAACGGTCGCACCGCCGACCAGGCCGCCCGGAAGGGAGCATCTTTGATCGCCGGCACCATCTCTGCCCCATTTTTGAACATCAATTGAATATGATCTTCGGGCAGACCGGGCCTATCGGGGTCTTCGACAATCCACGAGGTTGTGCCGATAATTGACAGGTTACGCTGCGGGACGATAATATCGCCGTCACCAGAAGCATGCAGGCGGTTGAGAACCATGTTGTGATAGCGACCCTGGACAGCCACCATTACGCCCGGCGAAGGCCGCACCGGCACCTCAGCCTCGGCCATGGCCGTCACCTTTTCAGCCCAGGCCCCAGAGGCGTTAACAACTATATCAGCCTTTAAATCATATTCCTGGTTGGTTTTGTGATCCAGTACACGCACACCGCCGACAATCCCGGCGTTTTTGAGGAAACCAATCACCTCTGAGTAAGTGCGGATATCTGCGCCCCGGTGCTTGGCTGTAGCAAAAAAGTGCAGCGGCAAGCGCCAAGCATCAATTGTTCCATCAGGAACCTGCACCGCCAGACGCAAGTGAGGGTTTAGATTGGGTTCCAAATCAAGGGCTTGCTTCGGGGTTAAAACATGGGTGGAGATACCACACGCTTCGCAGCCGGCCAGAAAAGCCTCGGCATAGCTTTCATCCTCTTCCGTAATTGCCACAAATAAACCCTCGTTGAGTTCCATGGACTCCGGGGCAATCTTACGGAGGATGAGATTTTCCTGAATACATTCAATTGCCGACTCTTGATCTTTGACGGCATACCGGCCGCCGCTGTGGAGTAAACCATGATGCCGTCCTGTTGTGCCCGAAGTTAATTCTCCTCTCTCCAGCAAGGTGGCCTTAAAACCCCGCTGGGTCAAATCGTGCAGCACTGCTGCGCCGGTCCCCCCACCTCCAATAACGATAATGTGAAATTGGTTCATGGGTTGCCCTCCTGGTTGGTCAAGCCCGTTTTTACAATTCCCAGGCTTGCAAAATTAAAAAAGGCGCCAATCGAGTCACGTGTTTTAGTGACTTAATTGATGCCTTTGCACCACAAAGAGAGGCCAGGACAATGAAGATGATAATGCTACGACATCATCGTCACACACGCCAACTCATACAATTTTTCTTACGACAGACTCACCTCACCATAAATCTTATATCAAGCCCACCAAAGAAACCAGTGCCATCTGTCATCTGTTTTTATGACAGATGACACTTTGCCAGAACGAGCCTTTACCCAACTCTAGTTCAGCCTCGACGTTGTATCAAAACCGCGCCCGGCGTTTGAGGGCGTGCACCAGCCGGGCCTGGTACTCTATACGGGGAATTTCGACGGCCCCAAAGCGCCGAAGGTGGTCGGTCATAAATTGGGTGTCCAACAAGACAAAACCGCCCCGTCGCAGCCGCTCGACCAGGTACACCAGGGCCACTTTGCTGGCGTCAGTGGCCCGGCTGAACATACTTTCGCCGGCAAAAAGACCGCCCAGGCTCACCCCATACAGCCCGCCCACCAATTCGCCGGCCCGCCAACATTCGACGCTGTGGGCAAAACCCAAAGCATGCAACTCGCTATAGGCCGTAATAATTTCCTGGTTGATCCAGGTGATATCCCGCCCTGGAGCCGGCTCGGCGCAGGCTTTCATCACCGTGCGAAAGGCCGTATCCACCCGTACTTCAAATTGGCCCCGCCGAATCGTCCGCATCAGCGAACGAGGAACGTGAAAATTGTCCAGGGGAATAATCGCGCGCGGATCGGGGTCGTACCAATAAATCGCGCCATCCTCATCGGCCATAGGGAAAATCCCCTGGCTGTAGGCGTTTAGCAAAAGGTGTGGGCTTAATTTCATGGTGGTGGAATTATAATGTTTGAGGGGGGAAGATAAAAAATGGAAGACTGGAAGGTTAGAAGAATGGAAAAGGATAAATTTCTTCCAACCTTCCAATCCTCCAGTCTTCCCTTCTTAATACCCCTTCCACCAATCCTTGCGTGAGCGGGGGTCCATAAACGCGCCACGGTCTCTAATCGCTACGCCGATTTCGTCGCTCAGCGCCGTGCCGAGGGCTTGATTGTTGCGGAGGGCCGGCAGCGCAATCGGCGTAATCCGCATGCCGTCCGCTTTAACCCGGCTCTGGTAAAGCGCCAGCAGGTTGGGGTCAACGCAGATATTTTCCAGGTGTACAGCGTAGCCATTCGCCACGGTATCCTGGCGGACGTAGCCCAGGGTAATCCGCTGCTCTTCTGCATAGAGTACCAATGCTTTATAGCCGCCGCCGTAAATGTCGGCGCTGCGTTCCGGGATATAAATGGGCTCGCCGGGTGTAATTCTTAGGCTTATTAAAGTGACCGGCGGGTTGGTAATGGCCGGGTCAGGGCAGCCGTGCGCGCCGCAGGCCCAATTCCAACTATTGACTCGATAGACCGCATTGATCCCCGGAAATTTATTTGGCTCAAACAGACCGGCCAATTGGGGCGCGCCGGAATCGGTGCTGCCGCTGTAGTCCACCAGGCCGGTCGCACCGGTGGTAAGATTGTAGCCCCGCAGCGACAAATTCAGATCGCCGTGCAGATAATCGGGATGGTCGGCGGGCGGGTTGTCTACCGGGATCAGGCTGTAGACGGCCTCGGAGGTGATTGGGCAAACCGGCGGCGGGGCTTTCATGACAATGGGCAGATACCCCTGCCAGGTGGCCTGGATGGTGAAGGTAAACGGCGGCTGATAAGCGCTGGCGTTACCGGCGGCGTCAACCGTCCGCACCGTCCAGCTAAAAAAACCATTGGCCAGATAAGTGGTGGGGATAAAATGCGAGTCGGTGGTGGTTACAACCAGGGTTTCCACCGGACCGGTGATAACCAACGTGTAGCTGATAGGGCTGCCTTCCGGGTCAACCCCATCGGCCCAATCAAAACCGGGTCTAAAATCGGCCAGGATGGCTCCCTGAGCCGGAGCTAACAAGGGGTTGTCGGGGAAAATCGGGGGGCTGGCATCCAGGCTGGTAATGGGAGCTTTAGCCTGGACCGATAACATCAGCAGCACAGAGAAACCAACCCCCAGGCTGAAAACGAGGCCAAACAGGGCTATGAGACGTGGCAAGGTCTTCATCGGCCCTATTTTACCCGATTTGGGGTAATTTTATAAGCCGTACTTAAGGGCTAATTGATGAGTGGTCATAAATAGTCGGGCAGCACGAAGCAAAGCCTTGACATCTTTGGTTCTTGCGCCATCATTGCAAGGCCTCCTTGTATGGCTTTGTAGCTACTGAATTGAGAATCAAGCATTTGTCGGGCAAATGGTTATGACAGTCTAGCCGGACGACGACCAACGGGTAAATTTGTAACTTTTGCGCTGATCCAGTTATCTTTTTGAGCTATCAGGGCAGCTTCAACCCGGTTACGAACTTGAAGCTTCTGCAAGATATTGGTCATATAATGCCTGACAGTTTTTTCAGTCAGGTGCAGTTGCTGCCCAATTTCTTTGTTACTCAGCCCGGCGGCGAGTTGTTCGAGAATTTGGCGTTCCCGTTCGGTTAGTTCATCCAGCGGGCTGGCCGGTAACGGTTCGCGCGACGCGGCCTCGCTCATCTCTAAGATAAGGCTGGCGGCCAAGATAGGTGGCACATAACTCTGGCCAGCCCAAACTGCCCGCAAAATACCAACCAATTCAGAGGCTGCCACACCTTTAAGGACATAGGCCCGTGCCCCAGCTTTGAGCGCTGCTACCAGGTGATCGTCTTCCTCGGAGACGGTTAGGATGATAATCTTGACTACCGGACACTCATTGGCGATGATTCGCGCCGCGTTGAGGCCATGCTCTGGCATGTCAATATCTAACATGATAATGTCGGGTAGCAGATCACGAGCCAGGCGGACGGCGTCATCAGCCGTGGCCCCCTGGCCCACAACTTCAATATCCGGTTCAGCCCCCAGAACAGAGGCTACCCCCTGTCTAAATAAGGGATGATCATCTACAAGGACCACTTGAATTTTATCGCTCATAGTTATTACCATCCGCCGTCTGAAATGAAAGGCGGGCCATTACTTTGGTTCCCCGCCCGGCTTCACTCTCGATTTGAAAAAGTCCCCCCTGGCTCTCTACTCGCTCCCGCATCCCGGCTAATCCCAGATGCTCGTCCCCATTAAGAGCCTGTTTTACATCAAAACCTAAACCCTGATCGGCAACTTCAATCTTCAAATATCCCCCTTCGGTAAGCGCCCGGACTTGCTGGCCTGCGCCACCGGCATGGCGATAGGCATTGTTCAACGCCTCCTGGATAAACCGATAAAGTGTAATTTTAACCGCTAAAGGGGACTGCTCAGGCAAATTATCCAGCGACAGAGTTACTTTGGTTCCGGTGCGGCGTTCATGGGCGCGCGCCACTCGGATAACCGTTTCGGTCAAGTTTAGCTCTTGCAACTGGGGGAGGCCCAAACCGGCGGCGATAGCCCGCATATCTTTCAGCGCTTGTTGTAAGGAGGTCTGGATTACATTCAATTGCTGCCCACATGGGGCGCCCTCTGTTAAAGCCAAGCTACACACATTATTATTGCGCTTGATAATTTCGCCCAATCCCAGCACAGCCAGGCTCAAATCTTGAGCCGGGCCATCGTGCAGTTCGGCGCTAATCCGCCGGAAAAAGCGCTCGTTGAGCGTTGCAATGCTGGCCGAGGCGCGGCGCACCCGTTCGTGAAGTTCTCCATTCTGGTTCAAAAGGTCGGTCAATTGAGCTACCTGCGCGTTCAAGGCCACCTGCTGCCGGGCAATAGTCGTGCTGGTCCCTTTTACAAACAAAGCCATGAGGATATACATCACCAGCATAACCACCCCAATTACCAACCAACTCCGTGTTTGGGCGGCGTTGATCTCTTGCTGTAGCCCATCTACGGTATGATAAAACTCGGCTGCGGCGATGACTTGATTGGTGCCGCTCAAACGCACAGGGCTGTAAATCTCCAAAAGCCGCTCCCGAATTTCTCGGTCGAGCTCATTTTCTTCATCTTCCAGAGTGCTGATCCGGGAAGTTACTTCACCTTCTAAAGACAGCGCCAATCTCTCCTCAATGGAAAAAACCTGGCCAACTGTAGCTGGATTGGTGCTGTAAAGAATCCGGCCTGTTTTATCCCAAATTTTAAACACAACAATTTGTTGGCCCAAGGGAGTATCATGCAATAGTTGATTCAACATTTGCGCATGCTTAGGGGATATCGATTCGGCTTGGCCGAGTTCCTGAAGAAGCGGGGAGATAAAACTGTCTACATAAAGCGCGGTCGTCGCGGCGGTACGGTGGACCACCCCATCCTCAATTTGCTGCCCAACCCAAATGCCAATACCAACGACACCGCTCACCATAATAACGAAGCTGGCGATCATAAATCGTTGCGCCAGGCTAAAACGATTTGGGAATTTTTCGGCCCACACCGACATCCCGTTACCCCCCCATAACGTTATGCCAATCACCCACCTTACCAGGCCAACGACGGCTCAAACTTCTAATAAGTTTTGACTCTCAAAATTGGTAAATATTTTTCGGCCGGGCTTTATTGGAGACAATGTTGCTTGCTGAAAATAATATTAATAATTAAATATAACCGGCCTTCATGGGAAGATCATATAAAAATCATTAGAAAAAAGTTAAAACCAGGTGATTCGTCAATAGCCCAATGACAATTATAACACCTCATGGGTTAAATGTATAAATGCCATCAGACAAAAGTCTGAAAAAATAGCGACAAATGTCGGAAGCAATCTGCCGATGATTGTCCATTCCTCTCTTGAGCAGGACGTAATATTTTAGAACCAGGCAGTTTTGGCAGTGGGAGGGGAATAACATGAGCCGAGTAAGCGGAGGGAAATTATTTGCCTTAATCTTGTTTACCATCTTTACCTTGATTGTTGGCTCCGAGAGAGAAATCTTATGGGTTTCAGCTCAAGCCAACGATAGTTTAGGAGCCGAATTTGTTATTGTTTACACCGATAACCTGGAAGATGGGACCGGGGCTGACCTGCTGATCGCGAGCGCCGTAGACGCCACCGGCCTGGTCGAGATACCCGGTCTTGGTTTTAGCCAGCCCTTTAATGTCACAGCCAATAGCTCGGCCAGGGTAGATTTACCCTTGGGGGCGGAAGTGCAAGGGAGCGAGGTGATTGCCAACCTGGGTATTCGGGTTACGGCAGATCAGGAAATCGCGCTTTATCTGCTCAATCCCGGCGAACCGGTTACCAGCAATGACGCCTACCTGGCCCTGCCGGTGGATGTCTTGGGCAGCGAGTATATTGTCATGTCCTGGCCCGATACTTTATTTGGGGCCGGTTTGCCGGGGGTGGGGCCGGCGGAGATTGCTATCGTCGCCCCGGCGGATGGGACGGATGTTACCATCATTCCCAGTGTTGATATTGGCCTCCATCCGGCAGGAATCCCCTATACTATTACCCTGGATGCGCTCCAAACCTATACTTTGCAGACCAACTCGGTGGGCGGAGATTTGACCGGAACGGTTATCCAAGCTACCCAACCTGTGGCCGTCTTCGCGGGCAATCGCTGTGTCTCCTTGCCTGATGCCGGTTGCGGTTTTTGTGATCACCTTGTCGAGCAGTTGCCGCCCAGTTCAACCTGGGGCCAGGAATTTAATGTGTTTCCGCTGGCTCAGCAACAAGGGGACAATTTTTTGCGGGTGGTGGCCAGCCAAAACGGCACTAACGTGTTGGTTGACGGGGTTACAGTGACTAACCTTAATCAGGGCCAAGTGCAAGAAATAGCCCTTACTTCCCCGGTGATTATCTCTACTTCCGCCCCGGCGTTGGTGGCTCAATTTGCCAAAGGCCAAAACTGTAGCAGCGTCTCCAGCGATCCGTTTATGATTCTGGTTGCCGCCAACACTCAATTCTTATTTGCTTATGATTTTGTGGTTCCTTCCGGTTATCCGGCCAATTTTGCCAATGTTATCATCCCAACCAGCGCCTTGGGGACCCTAACTCTCGATGGTGCGCCGGTAGACTCAGCTCTCTTTAGCCCTATCGGCGCCGGCTCCTATTCCGGCGCAACCCTGCCGCTAACAGTCGGAGCGCACCACCTTTCCAGCAGCGACCCGTTTGGAGCTTATATTTATGGCTTTGGTCCGGTAGTTTCTTATGGCTATCCGGCCGGATTGGCCCTCGGTCCCGTTACCGCGCCGCCGTCTACCCTTACGCCAACGCCAACCGCCACCAAAACGCCCGCCGCCACCAAAACACCCAAACCACCGGATACACCCGAACCCACTCGGTCGTCGCCAACCCAACCACACTTCTCCCCCACGCCCAGCCTCTTGCCGTCGCCCACGCTTGCCGCGATTGCGGCTGTGACGCCAACCTCCGCTTTGCCTGTGGCTTTCTTACCTGAAACGGGCTATTCCCTTCCAATCAATCGTCCGGCCTGGCTATGGTCGAGTATTTTTGCATTGGCGATGAGTATCGGGTGGCGCATTAGTCGTTATCTTAATCGTCGGGGGTCATCCCAATTGAGCGCATCCGACAAATGTCCGAAATTGTTATCAGACATTTGTCGGAAAAAATAGTAGTTTATGTCAGGGGCAATGTTCAGTAAATTGCCCCTTTTACTTTAAAGTGTACTGTAATACTATATTCCTATCCCATCCAGGCCACCAAAACCTCGACATCCATAACCCGAGTTCGGATTTTTTTTAAATCGCACCCTTCGATATGCGCTCCCCTCGCCCTTCGGCAAGCTCAGGACGAGTTCCGTGCTGTTCAGGATGCGATAGAGATTAGTTAATTTGTAACCAACCTGGTGCTACGCGGGCTGCGGGTTGGTTCTTTCAAACACAACCAAACCTTATTCTGTCGGGATAAAGATAGGCTTCTTCATTGCCTGAAGTGGCTTGATAATGCTTACAATCAGGCTCTTTGTTGGGGCTATCTTCGCCGAACATGGGGCTTTTTTCTGAAAAAAAATCATGCTCCCTGTTTGGCCTTGGAACCAAGCAGAGAGCATTTTTATTTCCCGGTAAATTGGGAAAAATAAGGAAAGGTTGTGACTCGCCCGGCGAGTCATTTTTTTTGATAACACTTAAGCAGATGCGTGAGAACAATCTTGGGAACCTAAGGGGGGAGGAAGAAGATCATTAATAAGGCTGGGGTATCACCATCTATTTTCAAAATCCGTTTTTATTAATTTAGGGAGGAAAAGTATGCAAGCAAAGTCAAAAGTAATACCTCTTTTGTTAGGGGTTATTTTATTGTTACTTGTTAGTGTTTATGCCACTTCAGCGGCGGGCGGTTTAACCACGGTTGGGCCGATTAACCCCGACAACGGCTTCCCGCTCTGGTACAAAGACGCCAACGGTTTGGCCCTGGAACTGTGTGTAGATTTTGCCAATCCATTGTGTAATTTTGCCCCCCTTCCGGGCGATCCCTTTGATCCTAACCAGCCGCCCATTGTTCCCACCAACTTCCCCGATGAGGCCTTCTGGTGGTCTGCCGATGCTCTGCTGGAAACAAATGGCTCCGGCGGCGGGGCCGGCCTGGTCTTGGCCCTGGAAGCGGCCTTTGCCAACGGGCCGGTAGTGCCGGGCGACCAGGTCAGTTTTGGCCGCATCCGCTATCGGGTTGATCTTGACGTTGGCGGAACCTACACCGTCACCCATCCCTATGGCCAGGATGTTCACCCTGGCGTTGCGGCCGGCGTAAAAGCCATCAACTTCACCGAAGATATCGGCATTGGCGCGCCGGGCGATTTTACCGGCGCGTTAAACAGCCGAATTGGGCCATTTTTAACCTGGGACACCTTTCCGGGAGATCCCGATTTAGCCCCCGGTTTTATCGGCGACCCGATTGTGGAACATAGAGTGACCGGCAGCCCCTTCAACACCAATTTCTTCCGCATCGAGGGGCCGGACAACGCCTTTACAGGCAGCCCTTTTCTGTGCGCCAATCCGTTTCTGGGGGCCAGCCCCACTTCCACCACAGACTGCATCGAAACCGACTTGTTTCTGATTTCGGGTAAAATCAGAACCAATACCGGGACGGGCGCATCTCTGGCGACTTACAAAAACAGCACCGGACCAGGCCCAGAGTCGCTCAATGTTTACGCCTTCACCGAGGCCGGCGCGATCCTCCGGGTTACCGGCGCGGGCCTCGCGCCCACCGATATGGAAGGGGACGGGAACGGGCGCTATTTTGCCCGGCTGGGCTTCGACGGTTCGTCATCTCCTCCGGCTACCATCACCGTTACCAACCTGGGCGATAATCCGCCGAGTGTTTCCACCGTGACCGTGGTGGATGTTGTCACCATCAACAGGGCTGAATATAACGCCGATACCAACACCTTAGAGGTGGTGGCCCGATCAAGCGACGAAGACTCTGTCCCCACCCTGACCATTCGAGGGGATGGCGGCGTTGTCTTGGGTACCGCCGCCCCCGGCGATACCTTTTCAAACGTCATGACGGTTCCTCCAGTCAAGGTTGTCGTCGGCTCCAGCCGGGGCGGCCTGGCCGAAGAGCCGGTCACCGTGGTTGGCAGCGACTTTAACCCGGCCAACCTCAACCCAAGCGTAAACATCATTGAACCGCTCGACGGTCTTTCTGTGGTGGAGGGGACCTCGGTCACTTTCACCGGCACGGCTACCGACCCCGAAGATGGAAATCTGGATGCGAGTCTAATTTGGACTTCCTCGCTAGATAACGAGATCGGAACCGGGGCTACTTTCTCAACTGTGCTTTCCGTGGGTGTTCACACCATTGTGGCCTCAGTCAGCGACAGCGGCGGCCTGGGTAGTTCCGATTCCGTTGTTGTCACTGTTGTGGCTGCGGGTGGCAACACTCCGCCCACTACGGCTAATGATAATGCCGCCACCACGGGGGTGATTCCCGTAACCATCAACGTCCTGGCTAACGACAATGACCCCGATGGCCTGGTTGATCCAACCACTGTGGTTGTTGGGCCAACTCAGAACGGCGGGACGGTCAGTGTTAACCCCAGCACGGGCGCTATCCTCTTTACCCCCAACACCAACAGCGGCACGTCGCCGGTGGCGGTTGGGCCGGTTCATCCAACTCACGGCTTCCCGGTATGGTATCAAGATTCAACCCCGCTCCAACCGACCGACAGCTTTACTTACACGGTGCGGGATAACGCCGGCGCAACTTCAAATGAGGGCACGGTGACGGTTAATCAGAATCCGCTGGTGCTGGAACTGTGTCTGAACAGTCAGGCCCGCTGTGGCTTGCCCACAGCGCCGCCCTTTACCTTCCCCGACAACTTCCCGAATGAAGTCTTCTACTGGTCGGCCGATGCCATTACCCCAACCGGGGGCGGCGACGCGCTGCTGACGCTGGCCCTGGAAGGTGGTTTTGCCAACGGCGCTCCAGCTGCGGGTGACCAGATTACCTTTGCCCGGCTGCGCCTGCGCGTTGATGGGCTGGTTCCCGGCGCAGTTTATACCATCACCCATCCCTATGGGGTTGAGGTATTGCCCGCCGATGGAACGGGTGGCATCAATATTACCAATGACCTGGGTACGGATGGCGGGTTCAACGGCGTCTTCAACCAGATGGCCGGGCCTTTCCTGGTGTGGGATCAGACCGCGCCGGCGCCGCCGGCCGGCTATATTGGTGATGGGGCGACTCCCCACACCGTCACCGGCAGCCCCTTTGGCACCAACTTCTTCCGTATTGAAGGGCCGGATGCCGGCGGGGCTGGCAACAATGTTACCCAAACCGATCAGTTCGCTGTCGTCGGCAAACTGGTTACGGCGGCCACTGGTCCAGGCAATACTGCCCCCAGCGTAACCATTGATACGCCCAGTGATGGGGCTAACTTCGCCAGCGGCACATCCATCGCTTTCAGCGGCACGGTTAATGATGCCGAAGAAGCCGGGTTGAGCGCCAACCTGGTCTGGACCTCTGATGTAGATGGGCCGCTTGGCAATGGGGCGGCTATCTCCGCCGTTCTCTCGGATGGAACGCATCAGATTACCGCGGCGGTGGTGGATAGCGGCGGCCTGACCGGCCAGGCCAGCATCACGGTCAATGTCACCGCCAACGCCGCCCCTACGGTGAGCATCACCTCGCCTGCGGATGGAACGCTCGCCCTGGTCGGAGATACCGTTAACTTTGCCGGTACTGCCACGGATGGGCCGGACGATGTGAGCGCCAGTCTCATCTGGAGCTCCAATATAGATGGTCAGATTGGCGCCGGGGCTTCCTTCTCCCGGAATGATCTCTCGCTCGGAGCGCACACCATCACCGCTTCGGTTACCGACCCCGGCGGACTGACCGGCGTCGCCACCATCACTTTAAACATCACCACACCTACCGGCAATACGCCCCCGTCGGTCGCCATCACTGCACCAACAGACGGGACTGCTGTCACCGTAGGCGACTCGATTAGTTTCGAGGCTACCGCCACCGATACTGACGGCCCGTCGCCGGTCGGGGCCATCGAATGGAGTTCTGATATAGATGGGCCGCTCGGCACTGGCAGTCCCCTGGTGGTCAATGGGCTGTCGCTAGGCACGCATACCATTACCGCCTCGGCTTCAGATGGCGCTGATACCGGCTCGGCCTCTATCACCGTCGTGGTCAATTCGCCGGCCAATAACGTGCCTACCGTGAGCATCACAACTCCGGTAGATGGAGCGGCTTTCGCCTTCGGCGCTTCGATTGACTTTGCCGCAACCGCCGCCGATGTTGAAGATGGGGATGTGAGCGCCAATCTGGTTTGGACCTCTGATGTAGCCGGCCAAATTGGCACGGGGGCTTCCTTCGCAGCGGTGCTCTCGCCCGGAACGCATACCATCACGGCTTCGGCTACGGATAACAACGGCGATACCGGTTCGGCCTCGCTCACCATCACGGTGGCGGCAGCGGATACGGTTTCTATCACCAAGGCCGAATTTGCTTCAGGCAATAACCGCTGGCGGATTGATGGCACAGGCTCAGTGCCGGGGAATACCATCACCATTTCCCAGGTTGACCCAGGTACGGGCAACGTTCTGCAAGTTATCGGCACGGCGCAAGTGGCGGCAGCCGGTACCTGGCGGCTCCAGACAACCACCGGCCCTGCTCCTATTGGGCAGAATCCCAGCCTGCGAGCGGTATCGAGCGGCGGGGGTGTATCTAATCTGTTTGTAGCCCGAGTCAAATAGGTGCGCCGGTAACAATCTATGATCGTTACTACTCAGCCCCCATGTCATTTCGAGGCCGTAAGCCGAGAAATCCCCGCAAGGGCACATAAACATTAGGGATTTCTCCCTTCGGTCGAAATGACATGGCTGAGTAGTTACCTATGATCTAAAAAGCAAGTTTTTCAGGGGGAATGGACATACCGTCACTTAAGGTATGTCCATCCCTCTGCCAAAAACTACGTTTCTCATCTGAGAACAATGAAACCTCAAAAGCGTTTGATCTCTTCAATAAATTATCAGGGGGCAATCCAGCGCCCCAGACATTCCTGGATCATGCTGAATATCATCCTGATTATGTTGATGTTAGCCTGTTCCTCTTTATCATCGCGCCCCCCCTCAGAAGTGGTCATCCGTCTGCCCACCCTGACCCCGACGGTTGAAGGTCAAAATTTACGGTCTACCCTGCCGGCCCCGACCCCTGAGCCTGTCTCTTCATCACCTTCTGATTTGCCTACCCCGTCAGCACCGCCGGTGGTCGAGCCTACCCCAGGAGCGCAGAACGGGGTGATCGCCAAACTTGCCTTGCGCGATAACAAAAGTGTGTATGCTGTCGGCGAAAAGGTTTTTGTCAAAGTCGAGGCGACCAACATCGAGGGCGGCGTCAAGCCGATTGGTATCTTGGGCTTAATCCCCGATTCCGGTGATTTCCAAACAATTGGCGACAACAGCCAGATCGAGGCCGGCAAGCCTGTTACCTATGAAGACGATTTGGTTTTTTCCACACCCGGCCAACATAAGCTGTGGCTATCTATTTGCTTTTCCAGCAAAGCCGAATGTCAGGGGGCCAACGGGGATTGGGTGCGGTTTGAACCCGGCCTGGATTTAATTGTTCAATAGCCATCAAGTGTAAGGAGCGCATCATGACATCTAAAAGAACTGTTTTTATCGTCTTAACCTGGCAAGAAGAGGGCCGCTCCAAAACTACAACGGGGCGTGTTTTATACCGGAAAGAACGCATAACTTATATCCCACCTGATTATCCAGAGCGCTTGCCTTGCAGCAATCCCAACTGCCAGGGGGGCGGCTTCGAGATAGGGGATAGAATATCCACCCTCTTGACTTCCGGCACAGATGATGAGCAAAACTCCCTGATTTGCCGTAATGCTGTTCATCCGAACCGGGCCGAACGGTGCTTGCATACCATCCGTTACAGTATTACCTGTATTTATCCTTATCAGCGGCAAAGGCCGGACCGCGGTCTGAGACAATCATTTGCTTCCTTACCTGGGTGATTATCGTCAAACATCTCGAACCTGTTGCTAACCTGTGCGAGAGGTAAAATGAGAAAACGCATTGTCACCAAACAACCTGACATGTACCCCGACTTGTGGGGGTTGATAGGATTTACCGGCTTAACGATTGCGGTTGTCCTGGCCGGGTTGACCATTGGGCTGCTGGTTTTGTCGTTTACACATTAGTTTTTTGAATTAACCATAGCCATTCTCAGTGCTTCGCGGGCTACGGAATGGCTATTTTGCCAACACAACCAAACCTTATTCTGTCGGGATAAAGATAGACTTTTTATTTTAAAGTTGCTTGATATTACTTTATCAGGCTCTTTGTTTGGTCTATCTCCATCGAACAGGAGCCTGTTTTCTCTAAAAATCAGGCTCTCTGTTTGGCTTTGGAACCGAACAGAGGGCCTTTTTTATTAAAAAACCAAGTAGCGTAATGTCACTCACTCAATAAATGTAACTTCTGGTGGGGAAAAATACATTCCCAACCTTAAAAATTATAAGGAGCCACCCTGTATGACCACAACGCTGACGCCGCAGCAGCGGCCCATCAAAACTGAACAACTATCGTCTCCTCAGACAAATTCCGGCTTCGTCCAGATTCTGACGTTGGTTGCTCTGGCCGCCAGCTTGTTGGGGCTGGGCATGGCCATCCCCATGCTGTTAACCCGCACCCCGCTGGCCGCCATAGGGCAGGACATTCAGGCCGATGGCCTGGTGCTGCGAGTAGAAAGCGCGGCCTGGCTGGTACACGAGCACGAAGATGCGCCCCCGCCTCCAGGGGTCAATGTTAACCAAAATTCTGCCGGCTCAAATGGACAAAATGCGGACCAGGGGCAGCAGTTCCCTATGCCGGCCAGTATGATGCCGGGCATGCCCGAAAACGGCCAGCAGCGGCTCCATATTGAATTAATGCTGCGCAACGAGGGCAGCCTGCCCCGCAGTTTTGGGCCTGACGAATTTCGGCTGGAAGCAAGCAACAACCATTCGTGGAAACCGCAAGACAACACCTCCTTCCTGAACGTTACGGTGCAGCCGGGCCAGGCCCTTAACACGGCTCTGTCTTTTGATATTGACGAAGCCGCCGCCAACCTTTTTCTGGTCTGGAATCGAGGCGGTAGTCTGGTGCGCGTTCCAATGACTGACCCCGACCACGACCATACTGGAAACCTCAATAACAGTACGCAAACTGACCAAGCTGCCCAGGTTGCCCCAATCCAGGGAGACCCGGCCCGAGGCCAAATTCTATTTATGGACACGTGTATCGCCTGTCACGCCCCTGGGGCTGAAGGGTTTCCGGGCTTGGGTAAAAATCTGGTCGCCAGCCAATTTGTAGCTGGCGCAAGCAACGCCGATTTGGTCGCCTTTATCAAAGCCGGCCGTGATGTCAGCGATCCCTTGAATACAACCGGGGTGGCTATGCCGCCCAAAGGCGGCAACCCCGCCCTCGACGACCAGGCCCTATTCGACATCGTAGCTTACTTGCGGACTTTACAGAAATAAACCAGCAGGAGTGTTCATAAGCTTACGGCATACCACCAACCCCCACCCCAACCCTCCCCCGCAGCGGGGGAGGGGGTTAAACAGCCTCCTCCCGTTACGGGGGGATTGAGGGGGGTATTTTCGAGGAGGATAGAAATTTTGAAACGAACTTATCTTGAACTGATTATATCCCTTTTTGGCTTAAGCTTACTGGGGTTGAGTTTCGGGACGGCGGCGCCGGCCTTGGCTCACGGGGGCATAGAAGCCGGCCCGTATGAACTGGTGTTGGGCTGGGTCAACGAGCCGCCCTTGCTGGGCGAGCACAACGCGGTTTATCTGAAAGTAATCAACAGCCAGACCCATGAACCGGTCGCCGGCCTTAATACTTTGGAAATCGCCGTCACCGTCGGCGGACAGACCCGCCCCTTGCAATTGAGCCATCTCCTCGGCGGCCAGCCGGGCGAGTATGCCGCCAGTTTTATCCCTACGGTCAGAGGCGTCTACACCGTTCAGTTGAGCGGCAAAATTGAAGAGCAAGAGGTCAACGTTACCGCTGAGATTGAAGAAGTGGAACCGGCGGCTGATTATCAATTCCCAACCACCATCGCCTCACTACCCGAGCTGAGCCAGCAATTAACTATTCTGCAAAATGAGAACCAGAGTCTCCAGGCAACCGTAACCTTTACCCGCTGGCTGGCTCTCGGTGGCCTTGTCTCCGGCCTGGCCGGGTTGGGGCTGGGCATCTTTTGCTTCCTCAGAAAGTGAGGTCAAATGGTTAACTATATCCAGTGGCTAACTGCCCAGGGGCCGTAGAGAAATAGCTTAGACCAAAAACAGGGAGGGGTTTACCTTGAATTTATTTTTCGATCAATCTGTAGGTTCATTAAATTTAGGGAGGGAAGATAAACTTATGAAAACTCAACTGTTTTCGCCACCGGAACGAGCCGCTTTTCTACAGCAAAGCGGGCAGGCGCTCCTATTGGCTGTGTTGTTAGCCTTTGGCGTAGTGGCCTGGCAGCACTTTGTTCATTTTTATATTCTCAGCGTCAGCGCCGACAGTTTGACCGGCCACCTGCGACACATTCTGGGGGATGGTCTGCTGGCCTTGCTGCCGGCTCTGGCGGCCGTATTGAGCGGCCTGGGGTTGGCCCGGCGGCTGGGCGTGAGCCAACAGAACACTTGGCCTAACCTCCTCCAGCGAGCGGCCCTCATCTCGGTTATTTTTGTCTTGCTCATGCTCCCGCTGGTCAGCTTGGGCAGCCTCATTGACCCGACATTGATTCCGGTCGGGATCAGCGTGTTTGGCCACCAGCACGGCCAAGAACTGGCTGAAGGCTACAGCGGTATGCTCTATCGCTTACGCGACACCCTGGTGGGCCAGGCTTTTACCTTGCCTTTAGTTCTGCTGGCTTTAGCCGGTCTGACCTGGCCGCGCCGATCCAAAATGACTCCCCGCCGGCCCGGGCGATCATCCGCCTCCTGGCTGCCCCCGATCTCGGCCTTGCCGACCATCATTCTGACCACTCTGTTTGTCCTGGCTGCAGGCTGGCAAGCGGCCCAGGCCGCCGGTCTGGGAGCGGCCCCCTTACCAGTCCCGATTGCGCTAGATAACAGTTGTGGCGGCCCGCAGCGAGTCTACAATGTTTCTGCCATTAAGGTTGACATCACCCTCAACCGCTTTGGCGACCATGACCCCGACGGCTTTATGTACACCCTGGATGAAAATATTCCCGCCGTGCGCGCCCAAGAAGCTTCACGCACGGTTTCGATTGGCCTGCGTAAAGACCCCATCCAGCCCTTGGTCATCCGGGCCAATTTGGGCGATTGTCTGGTCATTCACTTCACCAACCGCCTGAGCAGCGCCACCTCGCTCAACATCAGCGGCCTGCCCTACACGGTGGATAGCGCCGCCGGCAAGGTGGGCAAAAACAGCAACTCCTTTGCCGCGCCCGGCCAAAGCGTGACCTATCGTTTTCCCATCCCCACCGCCCCGGAGGTTGAGGGCGCTTATTACTTCCGCAGCCACGGCCTGAGCCGCCAGCAAACCACGCACGGCTTGTTTGGGGCTGTTGTAATCGAACCCAGGGATTCTCAATACCTGGACCCAGAAACCGGCCAGCCGCTAAATGGCAGCAATTGGGAGGCCATCATCGTTGACCCACATGGGATCAATTTCCGCGAATTTGTCATTTTCTATCACGAAATTGGCGACGACGATTACCGCGTTCTGGATAAAAACAACAACCAGTTGCCCATCATAGACGATACCACCAATTCCTATAAGCCGGGTTCGCGTGGGCTAAACTACCGCAGCGAACCGTTCCGCAACCGCATGCTGCTCAAAGGGGACAAGTCGCAGGCTTACGGCTCCTATATGTTTGGCGACCCGACCACCCCGATACCGCGATCTTACCTCGGTGAACCGTCCAAAACTCGCTTGCTGCACGGCGGCAGCGAACTGTTCCACGTCCATCACCTGCACGGCGGCGGCGACCGCTGGCGGCAAAACCCCCACGCCGACGACTCCGACCTGGGCGGCGGCCTGCGCAAGACCCCGGTGCAAAACGCTCAGTCCATCCGGCTCGACTCGCAAACCATCGGCCCCACCACCAGCTTTAGCCTGGAGCACGAGTGCGGCGCGGGCGGCTGCCAGCAATCGGCCGGTGATTTCCTGTTCCACTGCCATATCGGCCCCCACTACGTG
Source organism: Anaerolineales bacterium (assembly GCA_015075405.1). Taxonomy (GTDB): domain Bacteria; phylum Chloroflexota; class Anaerolineae; order 4572-78; family J111; genus DSQQ01. The sequence goes on along the minus strand of JABTUK010000004.1, from coordinate 215,586 downwards.
GCGGGCATGTGGTCTTTCTGGCGGGTGTTTGACACCGCCCAGCCCGACCTGGCCCGCATTCCGGATCGCCCGGCAGCGCCGCAGGCGGTCAACTCTTTGGGTTTAATCGGCCGGATGGTTGAGGGCAAAACCCTGGTACCCCGCGCCAGCCTGACCAACCCCAACGCCCAACGTGCCCTGGAAGATTGGGTCGAGGCGCAACTGCCGCCGCAGGGCGTGCCCCTGGACGATGAGGATTCGACCGTTTGGAACTGGCAGTTGGTTTACGTCAACAATGACCCAACCCAACCCCTCTACCTGGGCGAGCCTGAAACCACCGCGGTCTGGGCCAACTACCAATCGCCCACACCGGGCCAGCGGCCGGAAATAAAATTTAACCCGCTCAACGGCCGCTACGCCTTCCCGTTGATGCGGCCTCACCTGGGCCAGCGGCCGCCCTTCGCGCCTAACGGCCACACCGGTGCGCCCTGGCTGGGTGAAAACGGCTCGGCGGAGCGCCCGGATGGTCTGTGCCCAACCAATCAAGTGGTGCCCTCAACCCAAACCCGTTACTATCCCATTACCGCTATTGATCTGCCAATTCAAGTGACCAAGGATAAGGTTGACCCGGACGGCATGATCTTTGTGCTCAATGAGGACAAAGCCGCCGTGCGGGCCGGACAAAAACCGGCCCAACCCCTGACTATTCGCTCTAACGTGGGCGACTGCGTCCGCATGCTCTTAACCAGCGAGCAGGAAGATGCTAAACATTTGGGCCACGCTAAAGTTAACATGCACACTCACTTTGTGCAGTTTGACCCACAGGCCTCCGACGGGGTCATCACCGGGATGTCTTTTGAGCAGTCCGTCCGGCCCTACACCAGCGAAAACCGCACCCTGACCAAAGCCACCAGTGTTGGCGCAACGACCATCCGGGTCAGTCAGGTCAACCGGCTGCGACCGGGCATCTTTATCGGTATCGGCTTGGGCCAGGGCATGTGCAACGCCTCCGGTCAGCCGACCTCCAGCCCCAACCAATCATCGCGGCCCTGCACTGAAATCCGCAAAATCAAGAGCATCAACGGCACAACCATCACCCTGGATCAGCCGTTAGTCAATGTCCACGCCTCTGGCCAGGCCGTTGGTGTGGAGTTTGCGCAATCCTTGTGGTTCTCTGATGTTGACTCCGGCACTATCTTCTGGCACGCCCATGTCACCTTCCACGACTGGTATCACGGGCTGTTTGCTACCCACATCATCGAACCGGCCGGTTCAACCTACCACGACCCGGTCACCGGGGCCGAGGTTCGTAGCGGCACCGTCGTGGATATTCACACCTCCAACAGTGCCGGCTGGGGCGAGTCGGGCAGCTTCCGCGAATTCATGATCTTTATCCACAACGGCAACCCGAGCACCGGGGTTGAAGCCGGCAGCACCATCAACCTGCGGGCTGAACCGTTCGACCGGCGTGGCAATGACCCATCCCTGGTCTTCTCCTCGGTCAAATTTGGCGACCCAGCCACCCCACTGCTCAGGGCTTATCTGGGCGACCCGGTAGTTTTTCGCGGCATGGGCGCGGTGGAAAAGGTCGGCGGCTTGCGCGTCACCGGCCACCGCTGGCGCGAGGAGCGTTTTGCCGGCGGGGCGGAATCATCCGATACGATTGCCCTGGGTATTTCTGATCATATTGACCTGATTCTGGAAGGTGGGGCTGGCGGGCCGGCAGGCAAACCCGGCGACTACCTGTACTACAGCACCGTTGGCCGAGATTTTGTCGGCGGGGCCTGGGGCATCTTTAGGGTATTTGATAAACAACAATCTAGCCTCAAACCCTTACCCGGCCATACCCCGGCTTCCGGTTCGGGCGGTTTTCCGCAGCAAAGCTTCACCGGCGGCAACCCGGTTGCCGCCTCCGGCCCAGGCAATGTCTGTCCCACCGGGGCCACGGTACGCTCGTATGAAACGACAATCTTTGAAACGGATATTACTTACTTTACCAGCGGCGGTGGAACCGACTCGGGTGGGGTGATGTATGCCCTGGCCGCCGATGAGCAGGCCATCCTCAGCGGGCAAAAGCCCACCGAGCCGCTGGTGCTACGGGTCAACGCCGGAGAGTGTCTGGAGATTGGCCTGACCAATCATCTGGGCGAGCGGGCCTCGCTCAACCTGGGCGAACTGCTGTTTGACCCGCAAGGTTCCTATGGGGCGGCGATTGGTTATAATGCCGATTCGACCGTGGCTCCCAACCAGCGGCGAGTGTACCGCTTCTACGCCGACCGTGAATTGGGCACCAGCATCATGCTCAACCTGGCCCATCCGCAATTGGGCGCGCGCGGCGCATTTGGCGCGGTCATTGTCGAGCCGGCCGGTTCGGTTTACCGTGATCCATACACCGGCAATCCCGTCCTGTCCGGCACACACGCCGACATTATCTCAACCAATACTGTTTTCCGCGAAGATGTGATGCTGTTCCAGGATGAAGATGAGCGGCTGGGGCAGAACACCATGCCCTATCACGTCGAAGTGGAAGGGTTTGCCGCTATCAACTACCGGGCCAATCCGCTCGAGGCGCGCCTCAGCGCCAACTCCGATCCCGCCAAAGTGTTCGACAGCCAAACTCACGGCGACCCGGCCAATCTGTTTGAAGTGTATGCCGGCGATCCTATTCGCTACCGGGTGGCGCTGCCCTGGGGCGAACAAGACCATGTTTTTGGTATGGAAGGCCACCGTTTCCCGCTGGAACCCTATATGCCCGGCGCGGCGGAAACCAGCGCCCGCAAACTGTTGCCCGGCGAAGCTTACGAAGCCTGGTGCATTGACGGCGGCGGCGGCGGCATTCTGAGCGGCGGCGATTATCTCTATGGCGATGTGCGCGCTCCCTTTACCGAGGCCGGCTTGTGGGGTCTCATGCGGGTCTATCCTGCTGTGCAGCCACACCTGTTACCGCTGCCTGTTCCAGGGGCCAACCAGCAGCCGTTGGCCCAAAATGACACGGCTACAACCATGCGGGATAGCGCCGTTACCATCCCTGTCCTGACCAATGACAGCGACCCGGATAACAACCCGCTGACCGTCGCTGCCGTTACCAGCCCGGCCAACGGAACGGCTATTGTCAACGGCATGAATGTTGTTTACACCCCCAATGCGGGCTTCACCGGGGCCGACAGCTTTAGCTATACCATCTCCGATGGCAACGGCGGCAGCGCCAGCGCGACGGTAGCGGTTACGGTCAACGCTCCGCCGCCTAACCCGTTGTACCTGTCGGTGGTCTCGAATGGGACGGTGGGCAACCTGAGCGGGGTCAGCGACGAAGACATCCTCCACTTTGACGGCAGCAGCTTCAGCATGGTCTTCGACGGTTCCGATGTGGGCGTCGGCGGGGTGGATGTGGACGGCTTCTACTTTGTGGATGCCGATACCATTCTGATGTCTTTTGACAATCCACTCACGCTGGGCAGTCTGGGCACAGTTGACGATTCCGACATCGTGCAATTCGATGCAACCTCATTGGGCGAGACTACGGCCGGCGCTTTCACCTTGTTTTTCAAGGGGGCCAACGCTCAACTGACCACCAGCGGTGAAGATGTGGATGCGATTGAACTTCTGGCGGATGGCCGGCTGTTGGTTTCAACCACCGCCAGCTTCAGCGTCAACGGCGCTTCCGGTGTGGATGCGGATTTGATCGCCTTCACCCCGGCGACGGCAGGCAACTACAGCAGCGGCACCTGGGCCATGTACTTTGATGGCTCCGATGTGGGTCTGGCCGACGCTGCCGAGGATGTGAGCGGGGCCGACGTGGCCGATAATGGCGACATCTACCTGACCACTGTCGGCGCTTTTGCCGTGAGCAACGTCTCCGGCGTAGGGGAGGATGCCTTCATCTGCAAATCCCCGGCGACGGGCAGTAACACAACCTGCGCTTTCGACTCAACCCTCTACTTCGACGGCAGCGCCTGGGGCCTGTCCGGCAACTATGTAGATGGCATCAATCTGGCCATACCAAGCGGTAATGTACTCCCGGCGCCCACCGGCAACACACCGCCTGTTTTGACCATCACCTCACCGGCCGATGGAACATCCACTACCGCAGGCGCGCCGATCAACTTCACGGCTACAGCTACCGATACCGAACAGGGCGACCTATCGGCCGGCATCACCTGGACCTCTGACCTTTCCGGCACTCTTGGCGTAGGCAGTTCTCTGTCGCTGACAACTCTGGGGGTGGGCACGCATCGGGTGACTGCATCGGTCACGGATATTGCCAACCTATCCGGTTCAGCGATGGTCACAGTGACCATTACGGCTGCTCCGGTGACGCCGACCAATACCGCCCCGGCTCTCACCATTACTTCACCGGCCGGTGGAGCCACCTTTGAGCAAGGCGCTACGGTGAGTCTGGCGGCCACAGCCACCGATGCGGAACAGGGCGACCTGAGCAGTAGCATCACCTGGAGTTCGGATGTGGCCGGGGCGCTGGGCACAGGCGGTTCCCTATCGCTCGATACGCTGGTTGTTGGAACACACCAGCTCAGTGCTCTGGTAACGGATGACGGCGGCCTGTCCGGTTCGGCTACCGTCAGCGTGACCATCACGGCTCCAGCCGCAACGCCAACCCCCACGCCGACTCCAACACCAACGACGACGCCGGCCAATACCGCGCCGGTCGTTACCCTCAGCTCACCGGCAGAAGGAGCTTCCTTTGAGGAAGGCGCAACGGTCAGCCTGTCCGGCTCAGCCACCGATGCCGAAGAGGGCGACCTGAGCGGCAGCATCGCCTGGAGTTCGGATGTGGCCGGGGCGCTGGGCACGGGCGGTTCCCTGTCCCTGACCACGCTCGGAGTGGGAACTCATCACCTGACCGCCTCGGTCACGGATAGCGGCGGCCAAACCGGCTCGGCCAGTGTGACGGTCAACATCACCTCGCCAGCGCCGCCGCCACCGGCTACGGAAACGGTCACAGTTACACGGGCCGAATTCCGGGCAGGCAAGAAGCGCTGGATCGTCGAAGGAACCAGTTCGACGCCGGGGCCGGGTAATACGATCACCATCTATGTTGGCTCGACTACAGGGGGTACGGTCATTGGCACGGCCGAAGTGAGCGCAACCGGCGCATGGACGTTCGACCAGCGCAACTCAGCCGTTGCGCCTGATAGCAGCAATACTATCAGCGTAGAATCCACAGGTGGGGCTAAGGTGGAAGGGGTTTCGATCAAGCTCAACTAGGTTTTGGTTAAGTTGTTTCCGCATTGCGAAATTTGCGAATGGCGAATGGCGAATCAGAATCATCCTTCGCCATTCGCCCATTCGCCATTCTTTTCCATTAGTCAAACTGGGTGGAATGGTCAAGAAAGTTCATAAATCGAGGGGTAAACCCGTGAAACAATTTAAGGATGCCTCCTATCCGGGCCAATGGCCCTTATGGATAGTACCTTTTATCTTGGTCCTGGCTACGTTGGCTTGCGGCTTTGGCCGCGCTGATGGCCCGGTCATGCTCAACCGCCTGCCTACCCTAACCAGGACTCCCCTGCCAACCCTCACCCCCACCTCTCAGGCCGGCGCGGTAGCTGTCGCTGCGGTCGAGGATGTCGGTGGTGAAGCGCCTGGCGTTGTCGCCACCTACGCCCCGGCGCTCATTCAATATAATGATACACCTGCGGCTCCTTTATCAGCATTGATTGACCCGGCGGTGGATGCCAACGCCGAGATTGCCAACCAGTCTACGCCAACCACTACCCCGACCCCCATGCTTGACAACAATCTCTCCGCCGCCACCCCTACCCCTGCTAATGTCGCTTCGGTTGCCACAGCCACCCCAGCGCCAACCCTAACCCCTACTCCCGTTCCCCCCAGGGCGCAACGGCCCATCCCCGAACCGACCGCCACCCCGACCAGGGTCACACTGCCCACTGCAGCCCCCAATTCTCGCACGGCGGGATGGTCATTTGCCTCGACCCGGGTTTACGCTGGCTCGGATGAGGGCCTGCGGCTTTATGGGGAAATGGTTAATGATACCGGCTCTGCTCAAGAGCTTTCTTACGTCAGCGGCACTTTCTTTGACGATCAAGGCCAGATCATCGCCGATCAAACCAGTACCACCGATTATGCCCCCCTTGAGATTATCCCACCGGGAGGACGAGTGCCTTTTGAACTAAGGGTGAACAATATTCAAAGCGCCGCCAATTTCGAGTTATGGGCTAAATCCACTCCTCATGACAGCGCGCCTCGTCAAAGTGATTTTGAGTTTGTGGACGTGAACGGACGGGATGAAGATGACAGTTATTGTCTGGAAGGCGCATTAGCCAATCGGGGCGGTGATTTGGAGGAATATCTGGTTATCGCCGCCATCTTATATGATGATCAGGGTAATATGCTTGGTTTTGGCGACGATTACCAGGCCGATCTCACCGAAATAGTGGGAGATACCACCCTAGATTTTGACATCTGTATCGAGTCCCCCCAGGCAGATATCACCGGCTATGAACTAAGAGCTTGGGGACGATAAGAACCTCATGCCGTTGGAGAGGTTTGAAATTTCTTTGGGTGCGTCTTTTAAGGTTTGGCGCGTAACTATTTTAAGATTGGCTCGACATGTAAGGATGCAAACTCAAGAGAGCCGAATAGTTTGAGCCAAGAAGAAGGGCTGTAACCTTTCTTCCAGATCGCCAAACCAAATTTTGCTTCTTCAAACGGCAGGGGGAAAAATGACAAAAGCGCAAGACACAACTGATGTTGTGTTGCTTATAGAGATCAACCCTAAAGATAACCAACCACAAATGGCGCTGCCGCCCCCCCTTGTCGCCCCTTTCAAGCAAACCGAGTTAGAAGTTGACCAGCGTTCAGTGGATCAAGTTCTGCTGCGCGGCTGTCAAAAAGGTAATCCGCAAGCCTGGGAAGCCTTGCTGAACAAATATGAACGCCTGGTCTTTTCTATTCCCTTGAACTATGGACTTTCTCACGATGATGCCGCCGATATCACCCAATTGACTTTTACCATATTGTTGCGAAGCCTGGATAAGTTGGACGAAGATAGCCATTTGGGGGCATGGTTAGCTACGGTTGCCCGCCGCCATACCTGGCGTTTGCTCGAACGGCGTCGCCGCGAAAGCGTCAATGAGGCTGAGGATTTGACCGAAAGTGAGTCATTCCAGGGCCAGGCCGCCTCCGATTTTATGAGTCGTTGGGAGTTGTTGGAATGGCTAGATTACGGCTTGACTCGAATTGGTGGACGCTGCCGCCGTCTCCTCCAGGCGCTCTATTTTGACCCTCAGCAGCCTTCTTACGCGGAGGTGGCGGCCGACCTTGAGATACCTGTCGGTAGTGTTGGGCCGACACGGGCGCGCTGCCTGGAGCGTCTGCGCCAGATTTTGCAGAAAAGTTAAGGAGCGTGGATTGGTAACTACTCAGGCATGTCATTTCGACCGAAGGGAGAAATCCCCGATACCTTACTTTTATGTGTTGCGCCTTGAGGATTTCTCGACCTTCGGTCTCGAAATGACAGGGAAGGTGTAACTCCTAACAAAATTCGTGTATTTTTTGACCGATTTGGGCGCATTTATAGGGTGAGACTTGCGAAAATTATAGGTTTACCCCACGGAGATAGATTACATGTCAAAATCAACCGAACTCTCTTTTGCCCGCCTGGTTGATTGGCTTGAAAACAGGCTGACCGAGGCTGAAGCCGCCAGCATTGCCGCCCAAGTGGTCGCTGCCGATGAGGAGACGCGGGCCATGATTGCCTGGCTACAGGCATTTACCGAGATCAGCGCCACGACCGTTCTGGCCTCGCCACCAGCCCAGGTACACGAACTATTAGTCCAACACTTTGTCGACTACACCCAGAATCATCCCCGACCTGATTTTTTGCAACGCCTCATAGCCGCCCTGACTTTCGACAGCCAGGCGCAACCGTTGGCAGCCGGCCTGCGCGCTGCCGGTACCCAGGCTGCCGTGCGCCAACTCATCTATACCTCTGATCTGGCTGATGTCGCCTTAAATATTCAGCCACGCCCCTATGACCAGCGTTTGGATGTCAACGGCCAAATCTTTCTGAGCAGCAGTGCCTCGCCTGAGGTTTTCAGTGTTCAATTGTTGCGCGGCGCGGTCGAAATAGGCTTGACCACCAGCGACGAGTTGGGCGAATTTTCCTTTGAAGCAGTTCCAACCGGCGTCTATGAGTTGATCTTGAGCGCTGCTGAAATTGAAATCTTGATAAAGCCCATTGAGTTAAGCATGTGAGCCAAGCCGTTAGCCTCGACGCCGAAATTGTGGAAAATCTGCTCACCTTGCCGACGCTAGAGCAGCGTGCGGCTTTTTTGCATGCGGCTGATTTGCTTGACGCCGCCGGTTTAACTCAGTTGCTCCAGAGGGCTGCCCAGTTTGTCCCCACCGCCCCCGGTCAGGCCCGCCGCTTGAGCCTTATTTGCGCTGAACTGGCGGAGCGGGCCGGAGCGCCCGCCGTCGTGCCGCAGGCCGCCTATCTCCGCGCCCAAACCTATGCCATCGAAGCTGAATTCGACCAGGCGCTCGAACTCATCGAAGCGGCCCGTCGAGGTTATATCGGCCTTGGCCAAACCCTGGAGGCTTTACGCACCAATATTGGGCTGATGACGGTTCTCAACGAATTGGGACGTTCTCAGGAGGCGCTCAGCGCCGGTCAAGTTGTCTTAAACGGCCTTCACAGCACAGACAAACATGCTGAACGATCAGAGGAACGTGAACTGCTGACGGCGTTGACTCATCAAAACTGCGGTATTGCTTACGAACTCACCGGCCGTTACGACGAAGCGCTGGCCGCCTATGCGACTGCTGAAATGTATTACCGTGACCTCGGCCTGACCAAATACTTGGGTGAGATCAGTCTGAATCGGGGGGTCGTGCTCTTGAACCTGGGCCGAGGCAGCGAGGCGCTAACCGCCTTTGAATTGGCGGCTACTATCGGCGTTGAAGCCAATCTGACCTTGTTACGCGCCCAGGCTCTCATTAACACAGGCAATGCCCGGTTGTTGCTGGGCCATTATACCCGCAGTCTGAGCGCGTTCGAGCAAGCTCGCCGCTTGTTTGAATCGCTTGAGGCGCCCGCCGACGAACACGTGTTGTTGCTCGACACGGCTGAGACCTATCTGGCGCTCAACCTCTATCCAGAGGCGTTGGCCGCCTACCGTGAGGTTGAGGGCTTATTGCAAAACGCCGGAATGACCCATGAACGAGCCAGGGCGCTGCGGGGAATGGCTTTGACGCTGGTCGCCCAATCAAAGTTTGGAGAAGCCGAGCCGGTTCTGGCGGAGGCGGCCACTCTGTTCAATACAGCCGGCGACCTGCCTTTTTTGTCTGGGGTGAAGCTGGAACAGGCAGAAATTCTGGCCGCGCAGGGTGAGCGGGAAGCCGCCTTGACCACAATCCGCCAGGCGCTGGAGCTTATCTCGGCCAACGAGTGGCCGATGCAGCAAATTTCAGCGCATCTCCGCCTGGCCGACTTGCTCCTGCCAGACTTAGCTGCGGCCGAGCAGCATTTACTTATGGCGCAGCAGTTGTCCGGTAACCTGATGCTGCCACACTTACGGTATCGCTTGAATCAGCGGCTTGGCGCCGTGCGTTGGCATCAAGGCCGCATGGTAGAGGCGCAGACCTTGCTTGAGGCCGCGCTAGAGCAGATCGAACAGTGGCGCAGCACCTTGACCGCAGAAGTGATGCGCGCCTCCTTTTTGCGGGATAAGATGGCTGCCTATGAAAATCTTATCCAATTATATCTGGCTCACGCCGACGAAACGAATATCCAGCGGGCCTTCTACACGGCGGAACGAGCCAAATCGCGCACATTGGTCGAGTTGATGACCGGCATGATTGACCCCAAGGAAGTCAGGCAGTTAGATCCCGAATTAGCCTCACGCTTGCAGAACCTTCAAGCCGACCTCAATGGTGTATATAATAAATTACTCGATTTTGGCGGCGAATCTAAGTCCAAGCTTCTTGGATCGAATCTTCAAACACGAGCCGCCGAACTGGAACAAGAGATCAGCCGTTTGCGTCTGCAAGCAGCCAGCGCGGCTCCAACTATCAATCCATTTGAACCCCCTTTATCTCTGGAAGCTATTCAGGCGCAACTCCCGCCCGATATTATTTTGTTAAGTTACTATACCTGTGATGATGAAATCATGGCTTTTGTCAATGTCCAGGGACAGCTGCGGCTGGTGCGGCGGCTCGGTTCGATAACAGAGGTGCAGCGCTTATTGCAGCGATTGGCGATTCAATGGAACCGTTTTCGGGCCGGGCCAACCTTTGTCAACCAACACCTCAACCAATTAGAGCAATCGGCCCGGCGTTTATTGACCTCGCTTTACACGCTGCTGATAGAGCCGCTTGAGACGCCTTTGGCTGAAGCGGCCGAGGCGATAACGGGTCAACCCCACAAACTGGTCATTGTGCCCCATGGCCTGCTGCACCAGATCCCCTTCCATGCCCTGTTTGACGGCGAGCAGTATCTGCTGGAACGCTTCGAGATTTCTTACGCACCCAGCGCCACTGTGTTTGCTTTGGGCCATCAGCGAGCGCCCCAACGGTCAGGTTCAGCGTTGGTCTTTGGCGTCTCAGATCCGCTCATTCCGGCCGTGGCAGCCGAAGCCGGAGCAGTGGCTCAATTTCTTGACCAGGCCGAGGTATACACCGACGCGCAAGCTACGCTGGGCGTTCTACAGGCTAAAACGATCAGTTGCAACATTCTCCATTTGGCCTGTCACGGTTTGTTCCGCGCCGACAATCCGATGTTTTCCGCTCTAAAATTGGGCGATGGCTGGCTGACGGCGGCCGATGTCATGCAGTTTGATCTCAGCGACGCCCTGGTGACATTGAGCGCCTGCGAGTCGGGGCGCAGCCAAGTTTTCGCCGGTGATGAAATTATGGGCTTGACCCGCGCTTTTTTAGGGGCCGGGACAGCCACCCTTGTCGTCAGTCTATGGCTAGTTCAGGATGACACGACCGCCGCGTTGATGGCCGCCTGGTACGAACAGTTGGGCAACGGGTTGGGGCGGGCAGCGGCGCTACGCGCTGCTCAACTTGCTCTCAAAGCCCGCCATCCCCATCCGTACTATTGGGCGCCTTTTGTGTTGATTGGACAGCGTTAAAATTTCAGTATTTCCCACATAGCGTGGGTAAGCTCGGCCTGGATTGACAAATCCAGGTCCAAAGCCGTCGGATTTGTCAATCCGACGGGAGCAATCCACGTCAAGCGGGAAATACTCTAAAATTTAGCTCTTCAAAGGGGGTAAATTCGATGAGTCTCCAAAAATTATGGAATCGTTTAATCCTTATGGTTTTATTGCCGATGACGCTCTGGCTCTGGTCAGAAAGTGTTGGCTGGCCCAACTCTGTTCAGGCTAAAGAGGAAGAAGCCGCCGCCAAGGCCGGTGAAGTCATTGTTAAATTGAATCCGGCGGCTAACGTCACCATTGACGATATCAACGCCGCTTACGGTACCGTTACGCTCAAAACGCTGCTGCGTCTCAGCGGCATCTACTTGCTCCAAACGCCGCCAGGTCAAGAAGCTAAAGATGTAGTAGATGCGATGGAAACCGACACGCGGCTGCTCTTTGCTGAATTGAATTTCATCAATGGCGCGCCGGAAGCCAACCCCCGCCGGTCAGGCGGCTGGGGCGGGCAAGATAACACCCCTTACCCGCAGCAATATGCCGTCGAATTACTGAATTTAGCCCGCGCCCAGGCCATCAGTCACGGCGCAGGGACGGTTGTCGCCGTCCTCGATACCGGGGTGCAACTGGATCACCCGGCGCTGGTCGCCAGTTTGACCGACACTGGCTATGATTTTGTGGACGACGACTCGACGCCCAATGACGAATTTGGCGGCGTGGACGACAACGGCAACTTGTTGCACCCGGACGAATTGGGTGGTCATGGCACCCATGTGGCCGGAATCATCCACCTTGTTGCCCCTGAGTCTAAAATAATGCCGCTGCGGGTGCTTGACCGGAATGGGTTTGGCAATGTTTTCACCCTGGCCGAGGCCATCATTTATGCGGTTGAGCACGACGCGCATGTGCTTAACCTGAGTCTGGGCCAGCCGGAGAAGTCAGAGTTGCTCAAAGAGGCAATCCGAGAAGCCACGCTCAACGGCGCGGTCGTCGTTGCCGCTGCCGGAAACTTGAACAGTGAAGCGGAGCAGTATCCGGGCGCTACCAAATGCGCCCTGGCCATTACCTCTGTTGGGCCGGAACACAAAAAGTCAGACTTCGCTAACTTTGGCGGCTGGGTTGCTTTCGCTGCGCCCGGAGAGGGCATCTACAGCACCTTTGCGGCGAGTGGTTATGCTACATGGAGCGGCACCTCGATGGCTGCCCCCTTTGCAGCAGGTCAGGCGGCCCTCATCCACAGCGCCGCGCCGTCATTGAATGCCCGGCAGGTGGCGATGCTGATCGGCGGAACCGGTCAGTCGCTGGATGAGATGAATCCAGATTTTAAGGGTCGCTTAGGCCGGGGTCTCCTGGACATCGGGGCCAGCCTGGAACGCCTCCAGAGTGGTGACTTGCCCGATAAAGGGCAAGGTCTCATGGGCGCAAGTTGCGTAGCTAATAACGCCGATTGACGAACTGGCGCAGCCTGATAATCTCAATATCGCACCCTGAGTAGCCCTGAGCGAAGCGAGGGGCGTATCGAAGGGTGCGATAGAAAGCCAAAAATCACCCTTCGATACGGGCTTACGCCCTACTCAGGATGATTTTCGGTTTGTAAGCACATCCTGAGTAGCTTAGAGCGAAGCAAACAGGATTTGGATAAAACTGATGTATTTTTTAGCCAGCACTGGCGCATTAGTTATACATACAGTGCGTAACAAGGAGAACTGGCGACAATGAATACATTAGCCGAGCCATTACCTATCACTTGGGTAGCCCCACCTGAGACGGTCAGGGCGGCGTCTCGTTTGGCCGCACCCAAGATTTTATTGTATTCGCACGATACCTTTGGGCTGGGTAACATCCGCCGGACGCTGCTGCTAGCGGAGGCCCTGAAAGAAGAATTTGTCGGCGCAGCCATCCTTATTGTCACCGGCTCCCCGGTTATTCATTCCTTTCGCATCCCCGCCGGAATTGACTACATCAAGTTACCCTGCCTGGACCGCACGGAGGCAGACCATTACGAACCCCGCTTCCTCCAGGATTGGCCGGCTGAAACCAAACAAACCCGGCAGGCTATCCTCAATAACTCTATCCTCGGCTTCAACCCAGACCTGATGATTGTGGATAAGCGGCCAGGCGGCGTGGATGGTGAGCTACTTGGCACGATTGAAGAATTACGCCAGCGCGGACGCTCGACCAGGTTAATCCTCGGCATTCGCGATATTCTCGATGAGCCGGCGCGCACACAGCAATCGTTGAAACGCGCCCGCGATTTTGAAATCATCGAGCGGTATTATGACGAAGTTTGGATCTACGGCGTGCCGGCCATCTTCAATCCGATTAAAGAGTATGCCTTCCCCGATGTGGTTGCCTGTAAGACCCATTTTTGTGGCTACCTCCAGCGGCCCATAGAGGTGAGACTTCGGGAGGGCGGGCCGCCCCGTGTCCTGGTCACAACCGGCGGCGGCGGCGATGGCGGCGATATCATCGAAACCTATCTGGAGGGCTTGATTGATTTGCCCCGCCGGGTTGCTTTGCGTTCAACAATCATCTTTGGCCCGCAGATGCCCGACTCCCGGCGCAGCGCCTTGCTGGAGCGGTATGGTCAATTGTCGGATGTCAAGTTCCGTGATTTTGAGGCAGATCTCACCCCTCGCTACGCCAAAGCCGACGTGGTGATTTCGATGGCCGGCTATAACACCGTGTGCGAGTTGCTCTCCTTTGGCCGGCGCACGATTCTGATACCGCGTGAGAAGCCGGTTTACGAACAACTGATCCGGGCGCGATTATTCGCTGGGCTGGGCTTCTTCGACATTATTGAGTCGGAGGAACTCACCCCCGCCGGTTTGATGGCAAAGGTACAAGCTGCCGTCGAGCAGGGGCCAACGCCGATGCCGCCCATTGATTTGGGTGGGTTGTCCCGCATCAAGGAGCGCACGCGAACGCTGCTCAAGGGGAAGGCCAGATGAGTCACGGTGGCATTGCGCTTGTCGTGAGCGGCTTTCCGCGCCGCTCGGAAACCTTTGCCTTGAACGAGTTGCTGGCGCTTGAGGCGCGGGGTATGCTGGCGGCTGTCTTCGCCACCAAACCCGGCGACGGCCAGCCACCCCACCCCGATTGCGCCCGACTCCTCGACCGGGTTCAGCTTTTACCGGCTGGCAGCCCGGCTGAACAAGCTGCCGCCCTGGTTGAATTTTTGGGCGGCCGTCCGCTGGCCGGTATTCACGCCTACTTCGCCCATACCCCGGCGGAGGTGGCGGCGCATGCGGCCCGGCAACTAAATCTACCCTACGGCTTCAGCGCCCACGCCCGTGACGCCCGCAAGGTTGCTCCGGCTGAACTGGCCCGGCGCGCCCGCGAGGCCGCCTGTGTGGTTGCCTGTAATTCCGATGTGGCCGGGGAATTTAAAAAGACGGGGGCGGCTGTTCACCTCATCCCGCACGGGGTTGATAGCCGCCGCTTCTACCCGCGTCCACTACCACCGGCTGAACCCTTGCGACTCCTGGCTGTAGGCCGGTTGGTAGAAAAGAAGGGGTTTGATGTGCTTATCCGGGCTGTAGCCCAACTTTCAGTTCCGTTCCACCTGCGGATCATCGGCGACGGCCCTGAGCGCAGCCGGCTGGCGGCTCTAATCCACACCCATGGCCTGACAAACCAGGTCGAATTGTGCGGGGGGATGACCCATACGGAACTGCCGGAAGCCTATGCCGCTGCTCACGTGGTAGTCGTGCCCTCGATTGTAGACCGAACTGGCGACCGGGATGGGCTGCCAAACGTGGTTCTGGAAGCGATGGCTTGCGGCCGCCCGGTTGTCGCCTGTAATGTCGGCGCAATCAGGAACGCGGTCAAATCTGCCCGTTCTGGGTTTTTAGTTCCAGCCGGGGTTGCGCCGGCCCTGACATACGTCCTGGAATGGCTGGCTGCTTACCCCACTTTTTGCGAAAAACTGGGCCAAAATGGCCGAGCACAGGTGGAACGTGATTTTGAACTGGGATACTGCGCTGAACAATTTTGTCGCTTCCTGGGAGAGATTTATAACCAGACTTACCCCAAAAAGGGAGATTCTAGCAATGGAGCAAAAGGACGAGATTGGGTATATCCTGAAAGGTTATCCCCGCCTGTCTGAAACATTTATCAGCAACGAAATATACCTGCTGGAAACGATGGGCCTGAACTTACACCTCTTTTCGGTAAAGAAGTCCGAAGAGGCCAAGAGCCAGGCTGTTGTGGCTAAAATTAAAGCAGGCATCACCTACCTGCCCGAACTGGCCTCGACCGGCGATAGCCCCTTCTCGGTTTGGTTGCGGGCTAATTTGCCCCGCTTTAGCGGCAGCCATCTGCGGTTGTTACGGCTGCGGCCCAGAGCTTATGTTCAAACCTTCCTGTACGCCTGCCATCTGAGTCTCAAATATCGTTCCGGCTTCTGGTCTGAACTTAAAAAGGTTTTCTTCAAAGATTTTCTGCGGGCCGGCTATATTGCCCTGAAAGTTTTGGAGCGCGGCCACATTCGCCATTTGCATGGTCACTTCTGCCATGGCTCAACCACCATCACCATGTTTGTCAGCCAACTGACCGGCCTGCCTTTTAGTTTTACCGCCCACGCCAAGGATGTTTACCTGCCAAAATTGAACCCAGGCGACCTGCTTCAGACAAAAATAAAGAAGGCCCAGTTTGTGGCCACCTGCACCGACGCCAATCGCCTTTACATGCAACACCTCTGCCCCGAAGGCGCGCCCATCCACACCATTTATCACGGCCTGGATACCACCCTTTTTGCGCTCAGAAAACCCCAGGATGACGCTTCGAAAACGCCGCTCATCCTCTCGGTGGGCCGTTTTGTCGAGAAAAAGGGGTTTGCCTATCTGGTTGAAGCCTGCCGGCTGCTGAAAGATAGGGGGCTTGAATTTCAATGCCGGATTATTGGCGAGGCCGAGGAACACCTGGAGGTTATTAAGCAGTTGGTCAAAAAGCTACAACTTGAGGACTGTGTTCATCTGGGTGAAGCCGTAACCCAGGAAGAGCTGAGACAAATTTACCAGGAATGTACCATCTTTAGCCTGCCTTGCCAGATTACCCACACCGGCGACCGCGATGGTATCCCCAATGTTTTGGTTGAAACGATGGCTATGGGCATTCCGGTGGTGGCAACCCCTATTTCAGGTATCCCTGAGTTGATTGAAGACCGGGTGGACGGCTTATTAGTACCTCAACAAAACGCCGCAGCCCTGGCCGCAGCCCTGGCCGAACTGCTGGCAAATCCGGCGCTGCGCCGGCAGTTGGGTGAGGCGGCGCGGGCCAAAGTTTGCCGTTTGTTTGACTCAACTAAAACCACGCTGGCGCTCAAGGCGCTCTTCACGGCCTCTCTTGAAGCGCAGCCTGATCAGAGCGAGAGCCAGGTTGCGCCGGTCAACGACTTGACCGTAACAGTACCCCGCCCGGCGATAAATCAGCCGGGCTAGAGAGCTACGCCGGATGAATCCAGCTTATTCAAGTCCGATTTTCCAACCCCCTTATAACACCTGGACGCCGGAGCAAATCCTGGCCTATTATCAAGCCAGGGCAGACATTCACTATTTTCCTGTACTCGACTCGGAACAGACCAGGCCAGAGAAAATCGAGGGGATTTTAGCCAACTGTTTTGATTTTAACCACGAGCGTTATCAGTTGCCCACTCCCTTTGATTGGACCATCAACCCCAGTCGGGATAAGGAATGGTTGATTCTGCTGCACAAATTTTATTATGCCGTTGGCCTGGGCGCTGTTTATCAAAGTACCAAAGTAGCTTGCTATGTAGAGAAATGGCTTGAGTTGACTTCGAGCTGGATTGACACAGTACCGTTGGATTTTCTATCCAGCGATGTGGCCGGCCGGCGGATCCAAAACTGGATTTTTGCTCACTACTATTTTGTTACCCTGGAGCCGGTCCCCCAGGTGTCGCCGGAATTTTATCTGAAGTTTTTAATTTCACTTCATCGGCAACTCTGTCACCTGCGCCAAAATCTGACTCCGGCTCGCAATCACCGCACCATTGAGTTATACGCTCTTTTCCTGGCGGCAGTGGTTTTTCCTGAGCTGGATGGGGCAGCGGAATGGCTCGAGTTCTCGCGGCAGGAATTACTGAAGAATATGCAGACCGACTTGTTGGCCGATGGGGTTCAGTGTGAATTATCAACCGATTATCATCACCTGGTTTTGAAAAATTATCTCAATATTCGACGGCTGGCCTTGCTCAATCACATTCCTATGCCAGCGGAGATGGATACCCTGCTGAAGCGGGCGCTCGATTTTGCCATGTATGTTCATAAACCGGATGGCTGGATTCCTTCTTTGAGCGATGGTGATTCGCGCAGTTTTCTTGACTTGTTGGCGCAAGGGTATCAACTTTATGGCGACGAAGCGATGCTGTATGTGGCGACGCAAGGCCAACAAGGCCGCCCGCCGGCCTGCCGCTCAAAGGCGTTCCCGGTCAGCGGCTATTACATTTTACGCAGCGGCTGGGGCAATGGGCGCAACGCCTTTACCGACGAGCAGTATCTTATCTTTGATTGCGGGCCGCTGGGCGCGGGCAACCACGGCCATTTTGACCTGTTGAGCTTTGAGTTGGCAGCCTACGGCCAATCCTTGATTGTAGACCCTGGCCGCTACACCTATGACGAATCAGGAGAGACGAATTGGCGGGCGCTGTTTCGCGGCACGGCGGCGCACAACACGGTACTGGTGGATAACCAAAATCAAACCCGCTACGCTTTTCATAAAACTCGCTTCAAGGTCAGGGGGCCGGAGCCTAAACGAGAACTCAAGGCATTTATGAGCTGCGCTGCCTTCGACTTTTTGCATGGGGTTGCCCACAGCTTTGAGTATGACGTTGTTCATGAGCGCCAAATCTTTTTTGTCTGGCCGGAGTACTGGCTTATCTCCGATATTTTGCTGGCCCCGGAAGTCCATCATTATGATTTACGTTTTCATCTGTCCGATCAGGCTGACCAAAAGGCCGAATTGACGGTTGAGCGTGACACCTTGCTGGTGTATGCGCCTCATCTGGTGCTGGCGCAAGCCTTTAGCCCGGACATTAAGCCTGGTATAGAAGAAGGGTTTATCTCGCGGACATACGGCGTCAAACAGTCCGCGCCGGTGGTCAGCCTGGCGCGTCAAGCCGCCAATGCCGTTTATCATACCGTCCTTCATCCCTATCACGCTGAACGACCGGAGATTTCAGTGGCAGAAATACCCGTTACATGGGGCAGCCGGGTTTGTCCGCCCTCCGAAGCGTTTGCCCTGTGTATTACTATCGCCGCGAATGGCCGCAGGTTTAAAGATTATTATTTTAAGGCTGACCCTGCTTTACGCCGAGAATATACCTGGGCCGATTTTACCTACAGTGGCTCACTATTGTTGCTGCGACAGGATGCAGCCGGAAATACGCTCAATTTGCAAACCCAACCGAGTGCAAACCGTAACTACTCAAGTATGTCATTTCGACCGAAGGGAGAAATCTCTGAGGCCGATAATGACATTTGGCATCTTATCAAGGATAAACGATGAGCCTCACCTTAGAAATTCCCCAGGATAAAACCTTACCCCAACTGGCGGCGGCGTTGGATATTGCGGCCATGCGGTCTATCTTTGAGCAAGCGCTTTTTGCCGGGATTGCGCCGGGGGGTGAGGCCGCATTATCCACTGGCCGATTTCAAATCCGCGCCTGCCAGATTGAACGGATTAAGTATAAACCCGGCCAAAACTGTCTGATCTGTTATCAATTAACCATTCACGACACCCTGACCCAGCAGGACAGCGACCAAATTTTATGTGGCCGGATTTATGAAAGGGGCAGCGGATATGCCCATTTTATCAAAGCCCGGACGCCATCTCTGGTGACGCCCAAATTTGGCCCCCCCCTGCTCTATCTGCCGGGGCTTGAGATGGTTGTGTGGGTCTTTCCTAATGATCGCAAACTTGATGCTTTGCCCAAACTGATGGATCAGACTTACTTGCAGCAAGAAGTCTTGTCGGAGGTGGTGGCGGCTAATTTTGGCAACCAGTGGCAAATTACCGAGTTGGCCCAGCGTTTAGTTCATTATGTTCCCGAACATACCTGCACCAGCCGCGTTCAGCTTCAGTTGGGCCAGAAACAAACGGGGGAAAAACTATCGCTTGTCCTCTATGGAAAAACTTACTATAACCGCGCCGGTGAAGAAACATATCAACTTATGGAGCAATTGTGGGTCAGCAAGCGCCGGCAGGAAGGGCGGTTGCGCCTGGCCCAACCGTTGGCCTACCAGCCTCACCTGAAAATGCTCTGGCAAGTGGAGTTGCCCGGTCAGACCTTGTTGGCGCAAGATTTGAGCAGTCCTCCGTTCCTCAACCTGTTGAGCCGAGCCGCCGTAGCCCTGGCCGAGTTCCATCAAACCCAGGTTGCCTGCGCCAAATCAAGCCATTTGAGTGACTGGCTCACCAAATTGCAGGAGATGAAACAACTGCTCCGGCAAGTCAGGCCGGCCGGCCAGAAAAAGCTAGACATCCTGGTTGAGCGCCTGCTCGACCAGGCCGAACAGTTAGGGCCTCAGCCGGTGGCCACGCTGCATGGCGATTTGCACCTCAAAAACTTTTTTGTTGAGGGTGAACAAGTGGCCCTGATTGATCTAGACAACCTTTGCCACGGCTCTCCCTGGCAAGATGTGGGCAGCTTTAGCGCCGGTTTGTTGTATTGGGGGTTGTTCATGGCAATGCCCACGCCGCTTATCTGGCAATTCATTGACGCCTTCTGCCAACAGTATGAACAAAATGTTCCCTGGCCCATGTCCAGGTTCGCGCTCAATTGGTATACGGCTGCGGCGCTGATCAATGAGCGCGCCTTTCGTTGTGTAACCCGTTTAAAAAGCGGCCGGCTTGATCTGCTGGACGATTTGATTGACCTGGCTGATAGCATCAGCGCAGAACAGCTTCCCTTTTATCTGGTGGCCGAATAAGATGCAAGAGTTTGAACTTTTCACCGACCCGGCCCGGATGCGGCTGATCTTCCAACAGCATTTACCCGAGTTTGACCGGGGTGATTGGCTGATTAATGACTGCCAGCTTTTATGGAGCCGCTATAAAACCTACTTGAAAGCCCGCTCTCGCGGCAAATCCTTTCTGTGCGCTTGCTATCAATTGAGCATCACCGATTCACGAAGTCAGGAACAAGGCCAGCAGCTTTTGTATGCCAAAGCCTGCCTTGAAGATCGCAGTCGAGAGGAGTTTCGCCGGGCCGCAGTCCCCTCGCTGACCTTACCCCGCTTTGGCCGGCCGCTGGTTCATCTGCCTGAACTGGATTTGGTCGTCTGGGCTTTTCCCAACGATCCGCAATTGCTGCATTTGGTGGAGGTGATCGAGCCGCAGCGGGTTATCCGCCATTTACCCTATCATCGCCTGCCGGCTGGCTTCAATACCCCCAAAAATCTTGGCCGGGTTGAGGTAGAAGTTATCCATTATTATCCTGAGCAGCGCTGTACCACTCGTTACCGGCTACAAGCAAAGATCTCAAGCCAGGCGTTGCACCTTTTTGGCAAAACGTTCAAAGCTGATGAAGGGCGAGAGATTTATCGGCGCATGGAATATTTATGGCAAAAATCATTGGCCGAGCAGGATGGTTTCATCGTCGCCCAACCCCTGGGGTACGACGACAAGATCAAGACCATCTGGCAAGCCAGCCAGCCGGGGACGCCGCTCATTAGCTTAATCAACCGGACGAACTACCAGGCTTTACTGGAAGCAGTCGCTCATGGGCTGGTTAGCCTGCACCAAAGTGATCTGGTCAGCCCGGCTAGAAAAACGCTCAACGACCATCTGATCGAAATCCGGGCCAAGATAGACAAGTTAGGGCATGCTTGCCCGATGTTCAGAGAACCGCTGGGAACACTTCTGCGGGATTTGGAAGAAAGCGCGCCTGCTTTGGTTGTGACGCCGGAACGGCTCATCTATGGCGATTTTCACCTTCGCCAGTTGCTGGCGTCTGAGGGTAGGATTGTCTTTTTTGATTTTGATGAATTTGCGCTGGGTGATCCCATGCAAGACCTGGCTAATTTCATTGTGGATTTGCATTTCCATCATTTCGAGCCGGACATGGTCAAGCAGATGGCAACCACCCTGGTTGAAGCGTACCGGATACGGGCCAGCGGCGATTGGTCTCTGGATCGTTTGCGCTGGCATCTGCGGCTGCAATTTATGACCAAGGCGTATCGCTTCTATCGCCAACAAAAACCGGATTTGGAACAGGTTGTTCAGCGGATTATGACATTAGCGCAACCAGAGGCGCTTGTCTTTAGTAAAGAAGGGTGACGCCATGAAAAAGGTGATGTTTTATTGCCAACATGTGTTGGGGATGGGCCATTTTATGCGCAGTATGGCCCTGATCCGAGGTTTGAAAGAGTTCCAGGTTTGCTTTTTGAACGGTGGAGAGATGATCCCCGGTTTTGAGTTCCCCGACTCGGTGGAAGTGGTGAATCTGCCCCCGCTCAAATCGGATGCCGCTTTCAAAGAGATTCAGGGGGTGGACGGGCAAAGCCTGGCCGAGATTCAACAGGCGCGGGTTCGGCGTCTGCTGGCCGAATTCGAACGTTTTCAACCGGATGTGGTTATCATCGAGCTTTTCCCCTTTGGCCGGAAAAAGTTTGCCTTTGAATTAATTCCACTGCTGGCCCGCATTCGCCTCAAAGGCAGCGCCGTCAAAGTGGTTTGCAGCCTGCGCGATATTCTGATCAGCCGGCCAGATCAGGCCCGCTATGAAGCGCAGGTTTGCGCCTTGATGAACCGCTATTTTGATGCCCTGTTCATCCACGCCGATCCCAGTTTTCAACGGCTGGAGGAAACCTTTGCCAGGGTCCACGAGCTCAATGTTGACATCAAATACACCGGCTACGTTGTCCAGGGGACGCCTGACCTCGCAGCCAGCGTCGAAGACCTGACAGATTTTGCAAAACCTGTCAAAAACGACGAGCCTCTCATCCTGGTCAGCATTGGCGGGGGGCGAGTCGGCTATGAGTTGTTGGTCAATGCTATCGAAGCCAGCGACCTTATCTATGCTGCCTTGCCCCATCGGATGTTAATTTTTGGCGGCCCCTATTTGCCCGCTGAACAGTTTTTGCAATTACAGGCTTTGGCGGCAGATAAACCGCACATCATCCTGCGCCAGTATACCACCCACTTTCTCGACTTTTTGCGTCAGGCAGACCTTTCCATTAGTATGGCTGGTTACAACACCTGCATGGACATCCTCTCAACCGGCGTCCGGGCCATGGTGTGGCCCTTTACCGGCGGCGACAACAACGAGCAGACGCTTCGAGCCGATAAGTTAGAGCAGCTTGGCCTGGTCAGCGTCATCCGCCCGGATGAATTACAACCGCTCCGTCTGGCGGAAAAAATCGTGCAGCAACTTAGAACCGAACCAACTCCAGCCACCCTGGACATGAGCGGCGTTAAGAAGACTGCTGCTTTTTTGACCAACCTGCTTCAAGAAAAGAATATGTCCCTTTCTAAATCGCAGCGATTTCCGAAAACATGGTCTTCTCAGAGCCAATCCTTTTTCGTTATCACTCAGGCTCATGTCATTTCGAGCGACGAAGGAGCGAGAAATCCCCAGGGCACAACCTGTAAAAGTAAAGTATCGGGGATTTCTCCCTGCGGTCGAAATGACATGGCTGAGCAGTTACCCTTTTTCAAAAATTTGGAGTCTGAACTGAGAGCTTCCCTGGAACGGCTGCAAACTGGGGCCCGGAGGGTTCATATTTTTTTGCGCGATGATGATATTGACGAGGACGAAGAGAGCCTGCGCCACCTGTTGGATATTTCCTTCTCGCGGGGCACTCCTCTTAATCTGGAGATTATTCCGGGCCGGTTGACTCCAGCGGCGATCAAATTGCTTAAGGCTTACAAGCGTTACCTGCCCCATCTGCTTGAGTTGAATCAACATGGTTGGCAGCATCATAACCACGAAAATGAAGGGCGAAAGTGTGAATTTGGGATCAGCCGTACTTTTGACCAGCAACTTGCGGATATTTCGCAGGGCAAGAGGCTGCTTGAAGATATCTTTGGCGAGCGGTTTTATCCCGTCTTTACCCCGCCCTGGAATCGCTGCGCAGCGGCTACCTTTGCCGCTCTCGATCAATTAGAATTTAAAGTTCTGTCAAAGGATTGGGACCAACAGCCGGTCAAAGGTTATCGTTTCCAGGAGATTTCCACGACTCTGGATCTCTTCCGCTGGCAGGGCGATCCGGCTCTGAAACCTCCCACCGAAATCATAAAAACCCTGATCCAACAATTAGACAAACTCAATCCCATTGGCCTTTTGCTGCACCACAAGGTTATGGATGATGAGGCGTTCTCCTTTCTGGATTGGCTGCTGGCTTGCCTGACCCAATATTCCAACGTCCAGTTTCATACGTTTCAAGGCTTGCAGCAGCTACTTACCCCGGAGATCATGGCCTCGGCCCATCAGGGTCAAGAACTTATCCTAACCGCGTAACTTTTTGGCTTATGGGCCGACTGGTATAGAGCCTGGAGTTAATCAAGCCAAAAACGAAAGGACGTATAGACGATGCAGCGCGTTTCTAAATTAACTTCGCTCAAAACTGCCTCCTATCAGTTAGGTCAAACCACAACGCTGGAAGTTCACCCCCCAAAGCCAAGCCAATCACCCCGGCGCTTCCGGCAAATCCTTATCAACTATCTGCGCCGGATGAAGGGGGGGCTGGGATTAGCTGCCCTTTCGATGTTGGGTTATACCCTCATGGAGCTACTAAGCCCCTGGCCCTTGAAGATTATTTTTGACTATATTCTATTAGACCATCCTTTGCCCGAATTTTTATCTTTTTTGGAACCAATTTTTCACAATGGACAGGCGCCGGCCTTATCGCTTAGCCTGGACCCAAATTTACCCTATCTTTTAAGCGTTAATTTTCAAAATTGGAAAACGCTGTTGCTGCCGGTGATGGTGGGCTGTATCGCCTTGATTGCCATTCTGAGCAGTAGTTTCTCATATTTTCAGATTTATCTGACCTCGCGCATTGGCTATCAATTGGTCTACACCCTGCGCACCGAGCTATTCTCGCATTTACAACGGCTCTCTTTATCCTTTCACCAGCGAGCCAGGCGCGGTGAATTATTAACCAAGGTTGCCAGCGATACCAACATCTTGAAAGAAGTCTTCACCGAGTCGCTTCTTGAACTTCTGACTAACTTCTTAACCCTGATCGGGATGTTTATCGTGATGTTCTGGGTCAACTGGCAGTTGAGTCTGATCGTGCTGCTCACGTTTCCGGCGCTGCTCATTATCTTTATTCACCTTCAACAAAAACTAAAAGATTCTGTCCGCCAGCAGCGCAAGAAAGAGGGCAAAATCGCCTCGCAACTCAGCGACATCCTGAGCGCGATCATGGTGGTGCAGGCTTTTGGGCGGGAGGGTTATGAAGCGACTCGCTTCAAGCAGGCAAACGCCGAAAACTTGACCGAGGGAATCCAAATCGCCCGGCTGGACGCGGCCGTAACTCGGAGTGTGACGATTATCAGCGCGATTGGCCTCTCGATGGTAATCTTGGTGGGCGCCTGGCAAAGTCTAACCGGCTCTATGAGTCCCGGTGAAGTGTTGGTTTTTGTGGCTTACGTCAAAAGTATCTACAAGCCGGTTCGAGACTTGGTTAAACTTTCGACCAAGCTATCCAAAGCCATGGTCAGCGCCCAACGGATTGCCGAGTTGCTGGACGTGGAGCCAGAAATTCAAGATGCCCGGCATGTAACTATCGCTGGTAAACTGCGGGGCGAAATTGTCTTCAAAAATGTTTCTTTTCGGTATGAAGAGGATCAAACCATTCTGCGCCATATCTCTTTTACCATCGCTCCCGGCCAACGGGTGGCCCTGGTGGGCGCTTCGGGCGCCGGCAAGTCATCCATTGCCAGCCTGATTCTGCGCCTGTATGACCCCCAACAGGGGGCCATTATGATTGATGGGGTCAATCTCAAAGAATATCAACGCCAATCTCTGCGCCGCCAGATTGGCCTGGTGCTTCAGGATTCGACCCTCTTTGGGGCAACGATCAGGGAGAATATTGCTTATGGCAAACCGGAAGCGACTCTGGCTGAAATTGAGATAGCCGCGCGGCAGGCCCAGGCCCACGACTTTATTATGGCCCTGTCAGAGGGTTATAATACCGTCGTCGGCGAGATGGGCTGTACCCTGTCAGGCGGACAACGGCAGCGCATCGCCATTGCTCGCGCCCTGGTCAAACAACCCTCGATTCTGATCCTGGATGAGCCGACCTCGGCGCTCGATGCCGAATCTGAGGCTCAGGTGCAAGAAGCTCTCAACTGTCTGCAACAAGATAAAACCACCCTGGTCATTGCTCATCACCTGGCGGCCATCAAGGATTTTGACCAAATCTTGGTTTTGAAAAATGGGGAAATTGTGGAACGGGGGACGCATCCTGAACTCCTGAACCTAAAAGGCTATTATTATGAGCTATATCAGCTTCAGGATGCGGCTAATTAAAAGAAAAAAGCTAACCTATGTGCTTCGCGGGCTGTAGGTTAGCTTTCAAACACAACCTATCTCATCGGTCTGATAAAGATAGGCTTTTTATACAGAAAAATAGTAACAGAAAAATAGGTCTGTGTCTATAGCTCAAATGGATGAATTTTTGAGAATTATTTCACAGCCAAATCTCCAAAAAGGATTACACCCTTTTTTAATCTTTTTTGCGAATGAGGTGGAAAGGTGTAATTCTTTTAGCTGTCTTTAGTTTGGGTAGAGATATCAATCAATCCCGCCTGCATCCCCCAGGCCACCAGTTCAGCCCGGTTATGGGTGCGGGTTTTACGAAGCAGATTGTGAATATGTGTTTTGATGGTGGTTGTAGCCACTACCAATCGCCGGGCAATTTCTTGATTGGTCAAGCCTTGAGCCAGCAAACCAATGATTTCCACCTCACGCGAGGTAAGCGGGGGCGGTTCCTCTGCCAGATTGTCTTCTTCACCCAAAGGTTCATAGCGGAAGCGTTGTAACACCTTGGCGGCGATAGCTGGGGACATAGGGGCCTGACCGCGCATCACCTGCTCAATGGCCTGAATTAGATCATCAGGCTCAATTTCTTTGAGCAAATAGCCGCTGGCGCCGGCAGCCAGGGCCTCAAACAGGGTTTCATTCCCCTCTGAAACTGTCAACATGAGCACCTTAACTTGCGGTTGGTCCTGGCAGATTCGTCTGGTAGCCAGTATGCCGCCCCCCTCTGGCATAACGACATCCATTAACACCAAATCCGGCTTTACTTGCTCAACCAGCTTAACTGCCTGCAAGCCATTGGTTGCTTCACCGACCACTTCAATCCCCGGTACTTCCTCTAACAAATCAACCAAGCCGCGCCGATACAGCGGGTGATCATCTGCCACCAATACACGGATGGTTTTCATGGAAATTGTCTCCGGGGGGTACGATTTTTTGTTGGCG
This sequence comes from Anaerolineales bacterium, assembly GCA_015075405.1. GTDB lineage: Bacteria > Chloroflexota > Anaerolineae > 4572-78 > J111 > DSQQ01. The sequence goes on along the minus strand of JABTUK010000004.1, from coordinate 189,015 downwards.
CATCAGCAACCTGGGTTGCCACAGGGCTATCAAGATAATTCTTCTCATATTTTTCCAGGTACGGGTTTGGGACAGTGATGCTGACGGTTGTGCCTTGAGGTAATCGGGCCGAAATGGATAACTGCCCGCCCAGGCTTTTAGCTCGTTCTTGCATAACCTGTATTCCTCTATAACTAGTCTCCTGGATCAATTGCGCATCAAACCCCTTCCCGTTGTCACTGATAGTCAAGGCTAATTTATCTGGCTGATAATCCAAATTGATCCAGGCCTGCTTGGTTTGGGCATGCTTACGAATATTGGTTAATCCTTCTTGGGCAATACGAAACAAGTGCAAAATTGTGGGCGGACGAAGACGATTACGATTGCCTGTAACATTTAGCTTAACCTGTAGCCCATAACGGGCTGAAAAACTTTGCGCATATTCGGTCAAGATGTCTTCCAAATTGTCATCAGCGTTTAGCCCCACACTTAAGCCGGCGATAGCATCACGCGCTTCGCCATAAGCCTCTTCCACAATCACGTTCAGGTTGGATATTTCTTTGGTTAACCTGGTAAAGTTGTCCGTTTGCGCCCAGTGCTGCATGCGGTTTAACTGCATCTTGAGAAAGCCCAAAGTTTGCACCACCCCATCGTGGATTTCTCTGGCCAGGCGGCTTCTTTCTTCCAAAATGGCCTGCTGTTCTACACGGGCATAAAGCTGGTCATTGCGCACAATCAAGGCCGTCTGGCTGGCAATGGTGGCTAAAAGGGTTAGCTGTTTCGGTGAGAATATCTGCTGATGGTTATCGGCCAGAACAAACGCCCCCAAGATATCCTCATCGAGCACCAATGGAATAGCCAACGCGGAAACACCCCGTTCCTCATTTCCTGCCGGTTCAACCAGGGCCGGCAATTTTGCTACAAAAACGGCTTTGTGTTCGGCGGCCGCTTGATCCGCCAATGGCTTCAGAGCCTCAAGCCACTGCGGTTCTACATTCTGAACAACCACCTCCTGCAAGGTCGTCATATCTTCCGCATACAGAAAGAGGACGCCCTGCTCAACCCGACTCGCGGCGCAGGTTTGTTTTAAGATTTGCCCTAACATTTCTTTAAGGGCTAAGGGGGTGCGAATAGTTTCGTCAAAGCGGGTAAGCATAGACTCCTGATGTTGTAGGGCCTCCGCTTGTTCCACCATCTGATTTTCAAGCGTCTTATTCAAGGCAGCCAGTTCGGTAATGTTACTGAGGAGTTGTTGGCGCACCTGTTCCAGAGCCGCCCCTAAAACTCCAATTGCGCCGCTAACTTTTATCTGGAGGGGTGTATCAAGATTTCCATCGGCAATACGGCGGGCCGCTTCGGTTAGCTGATGAATCGGCTGCACCAACCAGCGTGTGCCAATTAAAGTCGCTGCCCAGGCCAGAATTAGGGCAACAATACTGAGCATAGCCAGACCAAATCGCAGCCGCCGGACCCCGGCAAAGGCCACATCCTCATCGCCGCCAGCCGCCACACCCAAGGGCATACTCTCCAGGGGCACAAAGGCCATCAAATGTAATTCTCCAAACGTTTCACCAGAGACATTTTGCAACTCGAAGGGGGTTATCCCGGTTATGGGTTTTCCATCGGCCAGGGCTTGCCGATAAAATTCAAAATGCTCCCCATGGGTTAAAAACGGCAGGTGGAGAGTACTGGCCAAAACTCGTCCGCTTCGATCTACCAGGACGGCATGGCCGCTTTGATCCAGTTTGGCCGCCCGTTGGAGCGGGGTCAGGATCGCCGGTCCTTCCAGGTCAATCACCCCCCTCATCAGGCCGGTAAATTGATCTTCTTCAAAGGTAGGAACCGAAATGGCTATGATGGGGCGGCTGCGGTGCGGCTCAATGGCAGGATCAGAAATGGTAACTTTCCGCTGCCGCAAAGCTTGAGCCACATCCGGTAACTTGCTCAAATCAGCGCCTTCCGCGCAAAGATCAGAGGGATAACAGGCGATGACATGTCCGGCCGGATCAAGCAGGGTAACACCCAAATCAAAATGCCCAATCTCGTGCGATTGACTCGCATTGAGGTCGCCCGGTTTAATAAAGTGACCGGCCTGTTCCAACTCATCAATAGCCCGTTGAAATACATCATCAATTTCGCCGGCGGCCATTTGGGCAATAACCAGGCGTTCACTCCGGATTCGATCAGCGCTGTCCTCCAGGGCCTGCTCGCCTAAAAATAAAAAGGCAACACAGAGGGTGGCAAAGCCTAAACTAATTATGATGGCCATTTTGGACCATAGACTAAGATTATTCAGCCGGTACCCCATGCGTGATGAACCCTCTATAAGAGTATAAAGGGAAAATTTATCTAAGGCAAGCGAATTTTTAAAAGCTTTGTACATAAGCCTGAGTAGTAACAAAAAAAGTACGCATGGGTGTAATACCCATGCGTACTTTTTTAGCGAACCCGGTTATTTATGCTCAGTAGATCCAATTTTTCACCGTAGCTGGCGCATCCCTATGCGTCGGCGGGCGGCATAGGGATGCCACCCTACGGAAAATTTGGATCCACTAATGCCTACTTGACGATCAGCGGCAAGAAAATCGTCGTCTGATCCTTTTCATCTACGGCGGCATCGGGCGGTATATCTTTTATGATCTCAACGGCAACATCGGTGGTCTCGACACTCTCAAACCCGGCAATGCTTAAAAGCAAGCCCAGGTTACTTCCCCCAAAGTTATCGAAGACAGCCTTGTTTGCATCAACGAAGCCCAGTCCGATTCGTCCCCCCTTGTTGTTGAAGAACTCTCGATCAGCCTTATCGAGTTTGACAATGCCGATCAGGACACAGTTCTTGAAGATCCTGACCTCTCCATTGTCAAGCACCCGCGCCCCAAGCTGGTCGCCATTCTGGAACGTGACCGGGATATTGGCGTACGAGGACCATTTGAATCTGCCGGGCCGGTAGGTTTCAACCCGCACTGCGCCATTGCCGCGATTGGCTTTGGCATCATAAAGCACCTCAATGACACCCTTGGTCCAACTGGGCTGGTTCTCGCCCTGGATTTTGAGGAGCAGGGCCTGTTCGCGCCCCTTCGGATCCACTTTGGCCAGGGTGACAAAGGCTTCCTGGCTGGTTCCCAATGGGCCATGGCTTTGCCAGTAGATCAGTCCGCCCTCTCGGACATCAACTTGTTGATCCACGATATGGAACTGGCGCTTACCGGAGGCTCCAGACCAGAGTGGGCCTAGCCACCCCTCAGCCCGATTAAATTCGTCGAGGACGGCAGAAGATTGGAAGTTACTCACCGAGACCTGGATGGATTGGGTAGCTTCGACGTTTCCTTTCACATCAGTCGAGAAGAACTCGATAGTGTTGACGCCCTCGCCGGTGACGGCGAAAAGACCACTGTAGGTTTGCCACGGGCCAAACTTACCGCCAAAACCCTTGAGGCGATATTGAGTTGTCGCCGGCTCATCCACACTCAGGCTGATAGTGGCGCTATTGGCATAGCAGTCACTGGCGCAGCCGGGGTTGACGACACCGTTCACACTTGCGCTGGTAACAGGCGGGGTTTTGTCCTGGCCGTCGCCTGTGATTGCAACTGTCACCTCAGTGGCAGTGTTGGCCTGATTGCCTTCATCATCGGTTACACTAACCGAGAAGTGATGAATCTCACTGCTACCCGCAGAACCGGAGACCTTACGTTTGAAGGAACAACTGTAGGTTCCACCCGCGGCGATAGGACCGCCGATGGCACAGTCACCTTTAGCCTGTAAACTATCGTAGTAGGGGGCATCGCTTAAGGTGTTCAGCATGACCGCTTCGGCGCTGGTATTGGTGACGACAATTGTAAATTTAACCCTACCGCCAGGCGCAACAACACTGGTTGGGTCAGACTTGGCCGTCATTGTGATCGCCGGCAGCAGATCGGGCGTCGTGACCGTTGAAGTATCAGAGGTGGTCACGCTGTCGCCTTTGCTGTTGCTGGCCGTCACGGCTACCTCATTGACTTCTACCAGGTTGTCCTGGCTGGTAATGACGCCGTCGAAGTAGCAGGTTACAGAAGCGTCAGCCGCCAGAGTCGTTCCCACCAATACCGCGCAGCCAGAGCCGGTCAGATCGTGAACAGTGTCGGCAATCTTGTTGATGGTCACATCCGACTTGCCCGTATTGTTAATGATAACTCGGAAGGGTACAGTAGCGCCGCCCGCCGGGGCCTGCTCGTTGTCGGAGAAGGCAGCATCGCCGTTAGCGTCGTTGTCCTTCTGAACGGTAATTTCGGGCGGGGCCACTACTTCGATCACCTCTACATAAGCCGTAGCCTGCGCCTGCGCCTGGCGACCCAGCGAGTCGATGCCTGTGGCGGTCGCGGTATTGGTGGTGCTCTCCGTCAAGGTGGTTATACAGGTGTAAGTCCAGGTCTCGTTCAAGTCCAGAACGCCGTTTACATCGCCAACGTCGCCGCCAATTTTAACAACCGGGCTGCACTTGTCATCTTCAACCGCTACTTGCTGCAGCGGGTCGTCGCCGGTTGCCCGCACATCATAGGTGTAGATTACCACCCCACCCGGCTCGATGCTGTCCACATCGGCAGTCTTCTTAACCTGGATAGCCGGGTGGATAACATCAACCGCAGCGGTGGCCTCGTTTGACTGAATGGCGTCTCCCAGCGAGTCTTTAGCTACAGCGGTGGCAACATTGATCGTATCGTCGCTGAAGGTGGCGGTGCAGGTGTAGCTCCAAGTTTCGGCCAGGTCGAGCACGTTGTTGGTGTTCAGGTCGCCGCCGGTGTAAGTTTCCGGGCTGCACTGCTCGTCCAGCACATCTACCTCTGTCAGCGGGACATTGCCGGTGTTGCTCACCTGGAAGGTAAAGGTGATAGGTTCATTGGCATAGCTGATAGCCGGGTCGGCCTGCTTGACCAGGGTCAGGGCCGGAGTGTGTTCAGTCACCTCAACCGTGACCTCATCCTCCCATTCAACCCGGTGGTTCAATTCGTCCACCCCGCTGGCGGTGACGAGGTTAGTGGTCGTTTCGGTCAGCGGCATGCTGCATGAGTACAGCCATTTTTCGCCAAATTCCAGCACATCGTCATTGTCATCACCGCTCAGGTAGTTGACATCAGCGCACTTGTCATCCTTAACCTCAATATCGGTTAAAGGATCGTGGCTGGCAAAGAGGCTGACCTCGTAAGTGTAAGTGACAACTTCGCCGGCCGCTACCTGGGTGGCGCTGGCCTCTTTGAAGACATCTATATTGGGGTTGATAACCTCAACAAAGGCCGTATCTACCGCCGAATGGACAGCCCGCCCTTGCGTGTCTTTGGCGCTAGCTTTGGCCGTATTGAGGGTATCCTGCGTTAGCGTGTCCCGGCAACTGAACTTCCAGGTTTCGCCCGGTTCCAGCTTCTGGTCGCCATCGTCGCCAAAGACGTAGCTTACATCAGCGCACTGGTCATCCTCAACCACAACGTCGCTTAAGGGGTTGTTCCCCGGATTGCTGACTTCGTAGCTGTAAACCGCTTCGTCACCGAGGTAAATCATCGTCTCCTCAGCGCGTTTGCGCAAGGTCAGTTGTGGATTGATGATGGTAACCGTGGCCATATCCATTGCCGTGACCGGGTTATTGAGCGAACTCATGCCGCTAACGGTGGCGATGTTAGTGGTATCCTCATATAAAAGCATGGTACAGGTAAAGGTCCAAACCTCGCCGGGGTCGAGCAGGTGGTCGTCGTCAAGGTCGCCGTCATAAACCGAATTCACCACCTGGCATTTGTCGTCGGCCACGTTGATCTGGCCGAGCGGGTCGTCGCCAGGATTGGAGACATAGTACAGATAAGAGACAGCACTACCGGCATAGGCTGTGGTCGGATAAGCCGTCTTCTCAATCTGGATCGCCGGATGAAGGGTGATGACCTCAACATACGCGGTATCGTTTGCTTCGACCAGGCCGCCGTGCAAACCGATAGCCCGCGCTGTGCCTGTATTTGTGGTGCTCTCGGTCAGAGCCGTACTACAGGTGTACGTCCAGCGTTCATTCAGGTCCAGCATCTCATCCGTATCGGCGTCGCCTGTTACATAAGCTACCGGAGCGCACTTATCATCCGCTACAACCACACTCTTCAGCGGATCATTGCCTGTATTACGAAGTTCGTAAGTGTAGCTCGCCTGCTGGCCGCTAAAAATAGAGACGGCATCGGCTGTTTTGTTGAGGGTCAGCGCCGGGGTATACTGATCAACGATGACCTTGACAAAGGCCGAGTCATCCCAGTCCACCTGATTACCCAGGGCGTCAACCCCGGTAACCAGAGCGGTGTTGAGCGTATCGGTATACAGCGCCGTGCTGCAACTGTATTTCCACAATTCAGTCGTATCCAAAATCTCATCCGCGTTGGTATCGCCGGCCATATAGGTGACCGGGGCACACTTATCATCCACAACTGTGATGTTGCTTAAGGGGTCATCGCTGGTGAAGAGGCTGACCTCATAGGTATAGCTGACCTCCTCGCCTTCGGCCACCGCAGGCCGGCTTGCTTTTTTGAGGATGTCAATATCAGGATCAATGACATCTACCGTAGCCGTCGCTGTGGCGGTCAATGTAACGTTTAGCGAACTGCTGCGGGCCGACGCGGTAGCGGTATTGAGGGTATCCTGGCTTAAGGGGGTACGGCAAATGTACTCCCAGATTTCACCCGCCTCCAGAACGCCAATCAGGTTGGCGTCGCCGCCGAGTTGGGTTACGCCGGTACACTTATCATCGCTCAACACTACCTCTGTCAACGGGTCGTTGCCGGTGTTGCTTACTTGATAGGTGTAGGTTGCCTCATCCCCTTTATAGATGACGGTCTGGCTGGCCGTTTTGGTCAGGGTCAGCGCCGGGCTGGGCGCGCCTATCACCTTAACCAGCACCGAGTCGTCCCAATCTGTGGAGTTGCCCAATACATCAACGCCGCTGACCAGGGCCGTGTTGACGGTATCGGTGAACAGGGCGGCGCTACAGGTATACTCCCACACCTCCCGCCTCTCCAGGATTTCATCACCATCGTCGCCGTCCACATAGGTGAGCGGGGCGCATTTGTCGTCAACCACGCTTATATCGGTCAGGGGGTCGTCGCCCATGAAGAGGCTGACCTCGTAGGTGTAGGTGACAACTTCGCCCGCCGCTACTTCGGTGGCGCTGGCCGTTTTGAAGATGTCAATGTTAGGATCAACGACCTCGACGGTGGCAGTCGCCGTATTCGAGCGAACCGGATGACTGTTCGAGTCTGAGCCAGTGGCAGCGGCGGTATTGGTTGTATCGCTGGTCAACCGGGTGCGACAGGTGTAACGCCAGCTTTCATCCGGCTCCAGCACACTATTGCCGTTGCCGTCATCGGCCAGGTTGACCTCAGTACACTTGTCGTCCGTCACCTCAATTCCGGTCAGCGGATCATTGCCCGTGTTGACCACCCGATAAGTGTAGCTGGCCTCGTCACCCCAGTAGATAACCGGCTCGGCTGCTTCTTTTTCAAGCAGAAGCTGCGGCCTGAGAATGGTTACTGCGGCGGTAGCCGTGTCAATTACCTCCTGGTGGAGCGAACTGAGGCCGGTTGCCGTTGCCAGATTAACCGTATCTTCGTACAGGAGCATGTTGCAGGTGTAGGTCCAGGTTTCGCCTGGATCCAGCCGGTGGTCATCGTCAAGATCGCCGTCGAAGATAGAGCTGATACTGCTGCACTTGTCGTCCGTCACCCTGATTTGACTCAGCGGGTCGTCGCCGGGATTGGTTACATAATACATGTAGGTAATCGGGCTGCCGGCATAGGCCGAAGTTGGGCTGGCCGTCTTCGCCACTTGAATAGCCGGGTGGATGGGGGTGACCTCCACAAAGGCCGTATCCTGATCCTGCACGACGCTGTTGAAAGAGTTTGTGGCAGTAACAACGGCTGTGTTGAGTGTGTCTTCGGTTAGCACGGCGCGGCAACTATAGCGCCAGGTTTCCCCCGGATCCAGGCTGTTATTACTGTTGCCGTCGCCCAAATCAAAGCTCACCGGGCTGCACTTATCATCCGACAAGATGATATTGCTGAGAACTTCGCTGCCGGGGTTGCTCACCAGATAGGTGTAGCTGGCCTGCTCGCCGGCACGGAGACTGATTGGATAGGCCGTTTTTTGCAGGGTTATGGCCGAGTTGCTGGCATCCACCTTAACAAAAGCGGTGTCGCTCCAGGTCAGTTGAGCGCCAGACGGAGTGTACCCTACGACCCTGGCCGTATTAAGCGTATCTTGGGTGAGAGTAGTGCTGCATGTGTATAGCCAGATTTCGCTAAATTCCAGCACGCCGATGTTGTAAGCGTCCCCCCCAGCGTAAGTCACCGGGGCGCACTTGTCATCAACAACCGAGATGTTAATCAGCGGGTCGCTGCTGCCAAAGGTGCTGACCTCGTAAGTGTAGGTCACTATATCGCCGGCCTGAACCTGGCTGGCGCTGGCCGTTTTGACAATATCAATGTCTGGATCAACGACATCAACAAAGGTGCTGCCGCTGCCGCCAACCGGATGTTTCAATTTGTCCTGGGCCGTCACCGAAGCGGTACTTTGAGCATCTTCAAGCAACGTTACCGAGCAGGTATAGGTCCAGGTCTCGCCGACATCCAGAACGTTGTCGGCCCAGCCATCGCCGCTTGGGCCGGCAAGGGCGCAACTGGGTAAGCTGTCGCTGACAGACACTTTTTCCAGCCGGGTATCGCCGGTGTTTTTGGCAGCGATGGTAAACGTTACCGTCTCACCTGGCTCGATTTGGGGTTTATCTACCCGCTTGATAACTTCAACCTGGGGATGAATCAGAATGTACGGTTCAAGCTTGAGACCGCCGTCAACGCCGGTGGCCGGAAGTTCTAAAACTTCGTCCACCGCTTCGCCATCGCCATCATCGTTCACGGCAATATCATCACCCTCCTGTCCGTTAGTCAGGAGCAGTTGGGGGTGATCAAAAGGCGCTTTCTCATTGCGGACGCGGTCATCAGTCAATGCCTTTAAAAAGGCCACCAGAGCGGCCCGGTCATCGGGCGAGAGCGGCAGAATAGTGATGTCCGGGTCCAGATTGTCAAGATTGTGCTCATGGAAGTTGCCGCCGCGAATGTAGAACTCCACCACCTGCTCCAGAGTAGCCATGCTGCCGTTATGGAAGTAGGGGGCCGTTAACTCCACATTACGCAGGGTCGGCGTTTTGAAAGCGCCATCCACCGCCACGCGCTGGTTGGGATTGGACAGGATAGGACAATTGATAGAATCAACGTTGTTGCCAGAGCTGCACTGCCGGCTAAACGACAGCGGATTGCCAAAGGGGTCCTGGCTGCCCACACCCAGATCATCCTCAGTACGGGTCACGCCAACATTATAAAAGCCGTTGTCATAAATGGCGGGCAGGCCATCGCCCATGACCATTGCTTCAATCTGCCCTTCGCCTTCAGTTTGCGACTTTATGTTAGACACGGTCGCGCCGGTAAATTCTGCCCCTTTATGGCAGGCGATACATTTGCCTTCGCCCAGGAAGACCTGCAAGCCGCGCTGTTGCTGGGCCGTGAGCGCATTCTGATCTCCTGCCGCAAACTTGTCGTAAGGGGTTTGATCGGAGACGAGGGTGGCCTCATAGAGTTGGACAGCCAGGCCGAAGAAGAGGGAGAAGTTGGCCTCCATAACGCTGTGGCCGTTAACAGTTTCGCCGGAGTCCCAATATTTGTCCAGGAAAGCTGCCTTGACCATCTCCTCATAGGTCGTAGCAAGTCCCTGGCCGGAAGGATGGGCCAGATCACCCAGCACGCTATCTTGAGGGTGAACCTCTTGCAGCGCCAGCGGCCGGCGGTGGATGAGCTTTTGGCCGATTTTGGCAAAAGGCCGGTTGCCGCACGACATCTCAAAGGCGCTGCCGGGCGGGCCAACGGCCTGGGAAGCCAGGCTGGCAAAGGGGATGCGCGCTGTTTGGGTGACCACCAGGCCATTTTGAATGACATAGATGTAAGCGTTCGGGTCGTGCGGCCCAAATGGACTAACTCCGTTGAAGACAAAATTGGCCCGACCATCCCAGAAGTTGCGATGGTTGAAAACAGCATTGATGGCTGTCGGGGCATTGCGTGGCTCGACCCGCCGCACGGTTGAATCGCCCGTATGAAAAACGGTATCGAACACATCATCGCAGTTATCTTCGCCGCTGTTGGGGTCAACATCATTGAAATTGGTCTGGAAGACCCCGCTCGAAGAACCTCTATCATCGCTATCGCGTAAAACGGTTGAATTTCGGTCAAACGGGTCGGCTAACTTATAGAAGGGGAAATCTTCCGGTTGCAGGGTATAGTTTGGTCTGCCGACCTCAAAAACGCCATTGACCCCTGGGTTGATCTGATTGGTCAGCCGGTTGTCTGCGCCGGCCCCAAAGTGACAGCTCGCGCAGGCCATCTGATTGTCACTGCCCACCTGCATATCCCAAAACAACGCTTTACCCAGTTCAATGGCCGCCTGTTTATCTTTGACATACTCAAAGAGGTTGGGCGGTTCCGGCACCGGGATGGTGGTCAGCGGTGGGGGCGGTGGGATTTTGGCATTGGTAAAAGTACAGGTTACCCGCTGACCGGCTGTCAGGTTGATGGCTACTTCATTCAAGTGAGCCAGCGCACCCAGTTCAATCCCGTTGGTGCAGCTAATACCGGCCACTTCCCAACCGGGGACGATAATTTCAGTTACCGTGTAGACGCCGGTGGTCAGGCCGTCGAACACAGCCGACTCCCCATTCTTCAGCGGCGCGGAGAACGGCGCGCCGTTGAAGGTAAAGTTGAAAGCAGTCACATTGTCGTTGGCTTCTTTGATGATGGTGATTGCGCCGCCGTTGACGGTGATGGTGGCTGTCGCCACGTTTGAAACCAGGCCCATATCGTCGGCGACGGTATAAGCAAAGGTATCGGTCCCGGTGAAAGCAGTAGTCGGCGTATAGGTTACGGTATGGTCAACAAGAATAGCCAGCCCGCCATGATCGGGCGTATCAACAATGGTCAACGTGGCCGGGTCAATGAGACCATCCAGATCAACGTCGTTGGCCAGGATATTGATATTCACCGGCATATTTATGCCGGTGGTAGCGGCGTCGTTGCGGGCCAGGGGAGCGCCCCCTCCCAGGCCAGGAAGGTTGATAAAAACCGTAGCCGGGAGCGAAACCAAGCCATCATTATCGGCGATGGTGTATTGGAAGCTATCGCGGCCGCTGATACCCGGATTCCGGCGGTAGGTTACACTGCCGTCGCCATTGTTGGTGATCGTGCCGCTGAGGGGCTGGGTTACAATGGCGACCGAAGCCGGTTCAACCGTTCCGTCGGCGTCTTTATCATTCGAGGCCACATTGAGGGTCATCACCGCCGTGCTGGTGATAATGCGATCATTGCCGGGTACCGGGGCAACAGCTTCGCCGGAGGTGGGCAGCCTCAGCAGGTTGGTCTGTGAGAGAGCGTGGGTGCGCATAATGCCCCACATCCCGGCTTCCTGGAACGGCTGCCGCAAATCCACGTAAAGATAATCGCCGCCGCCGGTCATCCCGCTGCCGGCCCCATCTCTTATAACGGCGTCAAAGGTTTCACCCGGCAGGATGGCCTGGGCGCCAATCTGGCTTGCGCCGGGTAAAGTAGGCTCCGCCGGCCAGCGGTGACCTTCCACGGCCATGATATGATCCTGCTCACCCCAGGGCTGGGCGTAGCGATAAATCATAGCGTCGCCGACGTAAGCTTCGTCGAGGGTTAGCGGGTCGCCGTGAACTTGGCTGTTGAAGACATTGGCCCGGTTGGGGTCAACATCCAGGCGCTCGGCCAGAGGATGGGCGGTGTAGTTGATACCGGCAAAACCCTCCACATCAACCGGGTAAGGCATGATGCTTTGGCCGATGCGCGGGTCTTCATCTTGAATCAGGGCCACATACTCGCGGAAGGCTTCGCCATTAGGTAGGATGATGTCGGCGTGGGTTTCCCCCTCGATGATGGTGCCTGCGCCGTAGTTACGCCAAACCGCTCCCTCCGGTTCGACAATCACTGCGCCAAATGCGCCGCGCGCGCCCAGTTCGGGATCGGCCAGGTCCAGCATAATGTTCGTATCCAGCATCTTGTCGGCATAGAAGCGATACAGGCGCTTCTCGCCGGGACCCACGGTCGAATCGGCATTAAAGCCAACGGCTGCGCCGTAAGACCCCTGCGGGTCGAACAGAAGCTTGCCCAGGTTGATGGAGGCGCGTTCGCTGAGATGATTGGTCAGATTAATTTCCAGGCACTCCCCCACATTGACCCGCAGAACCAGGGGGTAGGGCCGGATTAAACCCTCGACAATATCCTGTTCCAGTTCGGTTAGGGCGTAGATTACGCCATTGGAGTCGGTCCCAGGACCGCTGCCGCTGCTGGTTTGGAAGGGAATCGGCTGGCGGAAAATCGAGACATTGTAGGAGCGGACAGCGGCGCTGCCGGGGCAAACATTGCCCGGATCGGTAGATTTCACCGGGTTGCCGCCGGTAAAAGTTTGCTGGGGAAAACCGGAGCCGCCAGGGGGCGTATGGCCGGGTAGTGGCCTCAGATCACTCCGAACCGTATCATGAACCCGCATAATGCCCCAGGCCCCGCCGGCAAAGTCGCGGGCGATGGTGCTGTAGTACAGATAGTCGCCGGGCAAGCCCAGGGGGCCGCCGGCCCCGCCATCGAGGAGTACATCTTCACGCTCGGAGATGTCAATACTCATGGTATCAATCAAAGCTGAGTCCGTGGTAAACCGCTCCTCGTAGAAGCGGTGGCCCGTCACCCGGAACGCCCCCATACGCTCTACTACGCCCATCCCCCGGAACATTACCGGATCGCCCACGTAGGCCCGGAAGACCGGGGTTAGCGGGTCGCCATGTTTGACTGAAGAGAAGAGCAAAGAGGGATCACCTCCGCGCCGGTCAAAGGGTTCGGCCCGCAGGTTGATGGTGCTGCCCGCCTCTTCTCCGGTAGCCGGGTTAGTGTTGTGCAGAAAGACGACAAACTCCCGGAAACTACCCGTCTGACCAGCGCCAGCGGAGCCATTGGTATGAATATCTACCACCGTGCCGCTACGCACTTCGACCCCGGTTTGGGGATCGTGGTAAGTTGAACCGGCGGGTTCGATAATATGAACCGAAAACAGGCCGTGGCTCCAGGTTTTGAAGTCAACATGGTCGTGCCAGAAGATGGTGCCGGAATCTACATCGGAGTACCAGCGGTAGCGCATAAATTCAACTCCCACCGCCGCTCCGGCCGGGTGGGCGCTCTCCAGAGGTTGATCAAAGGTCAAGGTTGTGCCATTGATGGCGGTAATACGGCGCACTTCGGCCTCGGGGTCGCCCAGGCCCACCCCGATGAAGATGCCAACCCGGAGACGGTTAACGTGCGTAACGGTCACGCTGGTAGCGCCGGGGGCAGAGGCAACCGTCATAATGCGGTTTTCGGAGGCGTACGGCCGGATGGACTGCTCATAGGACAGGCCGGTAATAACCCCATCCGACGCCTGGGGGTCGAATTGGACAAAGTGGGTGTGCATGTTGACTTTGGCATGCCCGCCATGATTATCATCCTCTTGCTCACTGGTAAAGAGGATTTGGACACAATCGCCCACGTTGGAGCGGATGGCCAGCGGTTGGGCCGGTTTAGCCCCGCTGCGGACGGCCGCTTTATCCTCGGTCAAGACAAACAGCATGCCGTTGTCATCTACCCGTTCATCCGTGACCCGGATAGGTAAATCTATGGCCGTAATGGGATAGTAGCGATGGTTGGGCGCTGAAGTCGGACACATTCCATCGGGCCGGCTGGCCGTAGCATCTTCGCCGGCCCAGGGCGCGCCGGTATGGCCGTTGCCGGAGAAGGGCGGGCGCTGCCCCAGGTGAGGGCGCAATAAAGGCCAGGCGTAGCGGCCATTGGTCGGGTTAAACCTGATCTCCGGGCGCTGGCCGGGGGTGGGTGAGGTATAGTTGGGCCAAACCCGCGTTGTTTCCGGCTCGCCGAAGTAAAGGGGCTGGGTTTGGTCGCCGTTGACGTAAACCAACTGCCAGTTCCATACGGTCGCGTCTTCGGCATCCAGGGGCACACCTTGCGGGGGCAGTTTGTTCTCGACCCAATCTTCGACGGCTAATTGGGTGTCAGGATCGGTCAGGTTGACTCGGGGTACAAACGTTTTACCCTCGACCACCTGTCCAATCAACCCCAACGAGTTGACTGCCTGGGGCACGGGGCTTCGATCCGGCAGGTAGGCCAAATCTGGCTGTTCGGTATCAAAAACCCGCCAGAAGCTCCACATGCCGCTGACGTAGTGATGGCCGATGTGACAGTGGAACAGGTAATCACCGACAATTTGTTGGCAGCCGCCCGCGCCGCACTCGTGCTCCAGATTAAAGCTGGAGCCGGGATCAATAGCTTGCGAGTCCAACCGATTAGATGAGGTAGACGCCGGCGGCAACTTTTGCAGCCCAATGGCAAAGATGTTGGTTCCGGCCCGCGGATTTTCGGGCCAGCGGTCGCCGCCGCCGTGCAGGTGATGGACATGGGCCATCTCGCTGCCGCCATGCATCAAACGCGTCTTGGTCGGCTCGCCCAGGTAAGAGCGAGGCATAGGTGTGGCCGGGTCGCCGAACATGTAGGAACTGTAGCTCAGGGATTTCTCGCTGAAATTATTGCCCAAAAGTCGCAGGCGATTGCCGAAAGGTTCGCTGCGGTAGTTGATGGCCCGCGAAGCCGGCCGGTAAGAGTCGGTGTTGGGGTCTATCCGGGGCAGTTTATCGCCGCCGGCGTCGAGCGGTCTAAAATCTTCGTCGCCCACTTCGTGATAAATAAGCACAAATTCCCGAAAATCAGGCCCGTTCGGGTCAACGATAATCGCTTCCCAATTGCTGCCGGTGAGGGGAGCGCCGGTCTCCGGGTCCAGGTATTGGGCGCCGCTCGGTTCGACGATGACGGCTCCAAATAAACCATGGGCAATCACCTGCCGGCTGGCCCCATGGGGGCGGACATAATAAGCGCCTTCGGCTTCAATTTCGGTGGGGATGGGCCAGCGATAGGTGATAGATTGATTGGGAGCGGCAAAAGAGTTTGCATTTTGGCCCACCCGGCCGGCGGCGCTGCTTACATCGTAGGGCAAACCCTGAATATGGAACGATGTTTCAAAACTCAAGCGGTTGGTAAAACGGATTTCCAAACATTCGCCCATGTTAACCCGAATCGCCAACGGCTGGATGGGGTCTTTGCGTAAACCAATAGAAACCTGGCGGGAAGCCTCCTGAGCGCGCACGGCAGCAATGTTTTCGTCCAGAACATACATAAAGGAGCCAGGATCGTGGTCGCCAAAACGGTTGAGAGTGATATTGACCGGAATAGCCGAGACATTGTAAGATCGGACTGTACCGCCGTTAGCGCAAGCGTTGTTAAAGGCAGTCGGGACAAGTTGCGGCGATGCCGCCCAACCGGCAGCCATAACCGCTTGCCAGCCGATCACCCCTGTCATCAACAGAGCGCAGATACCCATAATCGGCAGGGCAGCCAGGCGGCGCAGCCATGAGACCGGCAGGGGCCGGGGGCGGTCTGTTTGCTCACCATGTCGCCGGGCCAGGGCAGCCAGGCTGACCAGGAGCAAGGGTAAACTAATCACCTGGCTCACAAAGGCATTACGCATGCTATCCAACACGCCACCTAACGGCTCGGTTGAAATGTGGCTGTGGAGCAGCGGGTAAGTTATACCCAGCATGTCGTTAATGAAGGTACCTAACCAGGCCAGGGGTATTATGAGCAGCATGAAAAATATGGAGATGAGAGCCGCCCGTTGGAAGAGATGGACCCACCCGGAGGGCGCTATCTCGTCGGGACGAGTCTCGTGGGGGTGGTTCAGTCGAGCGGCCAGCCAGGAACCGACGATCACGGCGACAAGGGCCGGCCAAAAAGCCAACACGCTATCACCGGCAATATAAGGCAGGTGAGCCATCAGGCTGTCGCTGCTGATGGTGTGGATGTAATAGTGGACCACGTGCTGCCAGACGGCTGCACTGAAGGCCAGCAACGTAGCTAATGACAACACCTCACCAATTCGCCGTAAAATTGCGGCTTTATTAAAGGCTGAGTTTAAGCCGGTTTTCATTAGACTGTCTCCTCTCCCGCTATTGTTTCATCAAAGCGATGAAACAAGGTGACAAACCCTCAGTCTGCATCTCAACTATATTTAGCTCAATGCGGATGGCTACCAGGATCGCCAATAAACACCTGTACCCGCTCACCATTGCGCTCTAATACTAAAGCCAGGTTCGCACTGGTTTCGGCCACATCAAAGAAGAGAGCGGCATCAAGCGCCTGCCCAGGCCCCAACTTGCCGGGCCGAAAGGCCTCATTGGGCTGCGGCGCCCACGAGTCGCCATTGGCCGCAACAAGGCGAAATTCTTGTGGTCCATACGAGTAGGGGCGCTTGGTTAAGTTTTGTAAAGTAAATTGCACCTGGAGCCGCTGGTTGCCGGCCTCAGGCGCGCCCGGCATCATGCTGGCCGGCATCGGGAAGCCTTGCCCGGCGGGGTGGGCGTTATCGCCGCTGGAAGTTTGGCTTTGTGTAGGATCATCGCCGCTGTGGTCATGCGCCACCCACTCAAAATTCTCAACTCGAAACGTTAAACCACCCACTTGCGCATCCTGGCCGGGAGCCGCCGTTAAAATACGGCTGAGCCACATCTGAGCCACCAGCGCTGCGCCAAGCACAACCGTTCCCAGCGCCACCATAAGGGTCAAGGTGGGGAGGATAGAACGCCGCCAGGCGGATTGAACTTGTTGTGCTGCGGCATGCCGGTTCTGTTGAGCGGAAGTAGCTGTCATGAGGTTTGCTCCTTGCCATATTCTTTAAGGTTTGGGATGTATTTTTTCTGTTTTCAGCGGTATTAATAGAGTGATAGGGTTTTTGCCCAAATTTTTAAGGTTGGCTGCGTATCTTTTTGATCAAAATCCCGACTAAAATTTAGATAATCTCAACTGCGACATGCTGTGTGGCGCTACCAAATTCGAGATTTTCTACCCCTCGAGGTTATCTACTCAAGTTGTGGCCTACGCTTTATCGAAGCAGATAGCGTTAGGTTGTGTTTGGCAAGCTAACCTGTAGCCCGCGAAGCACGCAGGTTAGCTTCTTTTTTGCCCCCTCAGACACCCGGAGTTTGCGTTAATTCCTCAAAACTCCGGGTGTCTGAGCCCATCCGGCGTTCCCCCGCCAGACGGGTGCAGTCATTAGCCACTTCTAATTTATTTGAACAGGCACAGCCAATAGTTGGCCGCCGGTATGAGACTCGATACTGATCGTGGCTGAGCCAGGTGTGGGCGATGGTCTTTGTCTGAAGCGCCAGACGCCATCCAGCGGATCTACTGCGGCGGTGCCCAGCACAGGGCCGGGTATCACTGAGCCGGTGTAAATGGTGATGACGTTAGTGCCGGTAACAGTCGCAGTTCCCTCGATACGCCACTCGGTGGAGCTAGTTCTAAAGCGGGCGCGGGTTACGGTAAGAACATCATCTACCGAGGTTATACTCACCTGGTCGGTAGAAGGTCCACCCCCCGGGCCGGTCACGGTTAGCTCAAAGGTCAAGGTGGTATCGGCATTCGGGAAGGTAAAGGTGGGATTCGCGGTATTGGCCCCATTAAGGGTCACCGTTGGCGTACCGCCAACCTGGGTCCAACTAAAGGTAGCGGCGTCTGTAGAAGCTGAGCCATCCAGCGTGACAAGCGAACCTTGCGTCACACTCTGATCCGGGCCGGCGTTGGCCAGCGGTGGATTGAGCGGCAAGACCTCAATATCCACCGTGTCCGTATCCGTACCGGTGGGGCCGGTTACGGTCAATTCCAGGGTATAGGTTCCGGCTGAGGCAGGCGCCGTAAAGCTAACGGTGGAATCGGCGCTGGGGCCGGTGGGCAGTCCTGAAATTGTTGCCGGACCAGCCACTTGCGCCCAGGCAAAGGTTAAGGGCGGTGTTCCGGTTGAATTGGAGCCATCTACCGTGACCGTAACTCCCTGAACCACCGCTTGAGGCGGACCGGCCTCAGCAGTTACCGGAACAGCCGGGTTGCCGGTGCCAACAATGATAACCTGCTCAACATCAGAGCCGCCGGCAGAAGATTTAACCACCACCTGAGCCGGCGGAACAGCCAGGGCTACGGTTAAACTGCCCCCGGTCAAAGTACCCAAAGAGGTTGTGCCATCCTCACGAAACGCTTCCAGAGTGGGAGAAGCGCCAGAGTCATCGCTAGAGTCGGCTTCAATTTCCAGGCTGCCGTCGCTGGTATTGAATTCGGCTCTGGTAACTGTAACCTGATCAACCAGATTAACCACCACTTGTGTGGGCGGGTTATCGCCCACATTGGTAACGGTGAGGGTAACCGGCCTGGTCCCGGCGTAATCAAGGCGAGCAAAATATCGCCCGGCACTGTCTCCATTTAAAGCCGTAACGTTTAGCCCGCCGCCACTCACGGTTTGCCCACCACCGGCATAGATAGCCTCGAAAGGCTCGGAGATGGCAAATACATCTACACTACCGTTGGAACCATCGGTGGTGTAAACGGCTTTCTTGACCTCAACCCCGGCAATGATGGAAATTTTACCCTGGACGACAAAGAGGTTTGTCTGAATACAGTCGGTGGTGGCTATGGGGTCAGGACCGGCTGTGGCCGGACAGGCGGCGGTATCGGGGCTGCCGGTAAAGCTGCCGACCGGCCCTTCGATGCGGAAGAAATTTTGGGGTTGAGAGGTCAATGGATCAATGAAGACGCTGCCTATAACCTGATGAGGGGTCGCTGCGTCGCCGATATAGCCGTTGGGCGGCGCTGGTGCAGTATTGTCCCAGGTCAGAAAAGGCCCAATTCGACTATTCAGCACTTCGCCGAAATCGCCGTTGCCGCCGGTTAAGTTGCCGATGTCGTCGGTCATATTGATCGCCCTGGTTCCGGGCGCAACATCCTCAAACACATCCTGACCAAAGGGATGGGTGACGGTGTAGGTCCCCCCCTGGGTTATATCAACCCGGATACGCACCCGCCCAAAGGCGATTTGGCCGCCAGGCTCAACATCACCCACAAAGGCCGCTTCGGTCGCCAACACCAGCAAGGCATCGCCGCCGGGTGTAGTCATCGAAGAATCGGCGGCCCACCAGAAAGCCTCATCCGGGAAATTATTGGGAAATGAGACAGGCTGGTTGGGGTTAGGGGGCGCTGCCAGACACAACCCATTGGTGTCGAGACAAAGTTCCAGGGTCAGCCCGTTGGCATCTCGATACCAGACCGGGTAACCGTTAGTAGGGCTAACCGGACCGACCACGGCCAAATGGCTGCCGGCCGGCCCGTGCTCGGCCAGAGCGATCAGGGCGACGGTAGAGGCCATGAGAGCCATAAGTAAACAGGCCACCAAGAACAACTTTGAGCGCATGATTTTTCTCCCTCCTGTAAAGTGAGTATGGTTTTGCTCCCTCATTTTTTTGATTTCTCCTTTCAGACTAGAGTTTTGCTAAAAAAATGAAAAGGGATGGGCTAATCGTTCGCCTCTTTTGAGAAAACAAAAAGGCTTCCTGCTTGACATGGGTAAGCCAAACAAGAAGCCCGCTGCGATCAATGATCCGGCCGCTTGAAAATATAAAATGGCCCACCTTTATCAAGGCAGATAAGTTAGGTTGTGTTTGAAAAGCTAATCTGTAGCCCGCGAAAGCACGCAGATTGGCTTCTTTATTTGAAAATAAAATTGGGGGATAAAAATAGAAATAAAAAAGCCCCCATTCGCTTATGGATAAGCCAAATAGGGGGCCAGAATTGACAAATAATTCGGCGCCTTTAAAATACTAAAGGCCTATCTTTAGCGATAGCAGATTTAAGGTAGGTTGTGTTTGGAAAGCCAATCTGTAGCCCGCGAAGCACGCAGATTGGCTCTCTTTTTAATCTTGTATTAATTTTGTATTAGGGGCTATTTTAGCACAGTTTTTTATTTAAAGGGGATAAAATTTCATTAGAACATCATCAGAAATCGGTTAGAATTTTTCTTTTCCTCGCATTTTACCTGCTAACAGAGCTTATGAAACCTCGTTTTTTATTTTTTGGCCTGGCATTATTTAGCTTGTTGATGGTGGCAGTGACTCCGGTTTGGGCCCATGCAGAACTGTTAAGCTCTCTGCCCACTGCTAATGCAGTTCTTGACAGCCCGCCGACCCAGGTTGAACTCTTTTTTAGTGAAACGCTCGAACCCGCTTTCAGCAGCATCCGTGTTCTTGATGCCGCTGGAGCGCAGGTGGATTCCGGCGACTCGAAAGTGGATTTGACGGATCCCACCCACCTTCTCGTCTCGCTCCGTCCCCTCCCTAACGGCATCTATACCGTCTCGTGGCAGGTGCTCTCCGCGGTGGATGGTCATATCCTCAACGGCACATTTTCCTTTGCCGTTGGCGCTGAAAACGCGGCCGCCTTGATCGCCACAACCCAGGTGAGCCAAGAGATAGAACTCCCGTTGGGCGAAGCAATCGCCCGTTGGCTCCTTTATCTCTCGACCGCCATTCTGACCGGGACAATCCTCTTTTTTTTAACGGTATGGTCGCCTGTTTGTGCGGCCAGCCCGACCAAGGCGGATGAACCTCTGGCCGACCAATTACCCTGGCGACGCCTGATAACCATTGCCTTGATCAGTCTGATGGTGGGCCAGGGCTGGAGTCTTCTGCTTCAAGCCGGGCAAGTGGTGGGGGAGGTAGTGGCCGCGCCCTGGAGTCCTGAGGTTACTCAAGTTCTGTTTACGACTCGTTATGGCGCGCTCTGGATTATTCGCCTGACTCTGGCCTTGATTCTGGTTGGTTTGTTGCGAGCAACAATCCGGCGAGATGAGTCTCCAAATAATCCTGTGGGCCGCCGCCGGCGTGAGCGCGGGCGAGCGACGCCCAAAATAGCCGGGAAGCCCTCTTTATTGACCAATCCAGGCGCTCAACCTAAACTTGCCAAAAGTAGCCCAAACTCGGATAAGTCGCCTGAGTTTTTAAAATTTCTGGGGCCTCAAGGTTTAAAATTAAGAACAGACCCAACCCTCCGCAATCAGTGGCTAATAGCCGGCGTGTCGTTACTGCTCTTACTGACGATCAGCCTCGGCAGCCATGCTGCTACCGAAGCTACACCGTTTTTACCTGTCTTGACGGATTGGCTGCATTTGATAGCGGCTTCGGCCTGGATAGGGGGTTTGTTAGCTTTTGTGACAGCCTTATGGGCAGTTCGCGGATTTGATACCAGTCTGCGGACTCAGCTGGCGGCTGGTCTGATTTCCCGTTTTTCAGCCCTGGCTTTACTTAGTGTTGGCCTGCTGATTCTGAGTGGGCTTTATGCGGCTGTTTTGCGGATTGGCACGCTAACTGCCCTGACCGAAACCCTCTACGGCCAAACCCTCCTGGTTAAACTTGCCATCGCTCTGCCGATGCTGGCGCTGGGCGCAGTTAACCTGGGGATAATCAAGCCGGCAATGCAGCGGGTGGCCGTTCAAACGCAAGAGGGTAGCTCACTCCTGACCCGCTTTCGCCGGCTGGTTAGCAGTGAGGCTGCGCTTGGGGTAATTTTGCTACTCAGTGTAGGGGTGTTGACAGCCCAGCCTCCGCCACAACTTACGTCTGCTTTTGGGCTTAACGCTTCCACCGAGGTTGATGATCTGGAGGTGGCGCTTAATATCGCGCCGGGGCGGGTAGGATTTAACACCTTTACGGTCTACCTGACGGCCAATGGACAACCGGTCGAAAATACAAAAGAAGTTGAGCTTCGCTTTTTGCCCAAGAAAGCAGACCTGGCCCCCAGTGAGGTAAAATTGACCGGACAGGGCAACGGGCAATATACAGCCAGCGGAGCTTACTTCAGCCTGCCCGACTTGTGGCAGGTGCAGGCTTCCATCCGGCGCGAGGATCGCTTTGACTCCTTTGCCAATTTTGAGTTTGATATAGTTTCAGCAGTGGCTCCACCCCCAACTTACTCGTGGCATCAGGTGAATGGCTTACTGCTCATTATAGAGGCTTTGGCTTATTTCTTTGCGTTTAGCCGTCTCAGTAAAACCCGCTCTCAGGTAGTTGCCTTTGCGGCCATCCCGGCTCTGGCCCTGACTGTGGCCGGTCTGGCTACCTCTTTCCGCACCCCCACCACCGAGACAACTGAAACAGCGACCCGTTCACTTGTCGCTGAGCAGGTGGCTGATACGCCAACTCCACTCAAAGCTGAAATTGTGAACCCCGTGCCTGCTGATACAGGCTCAATTGCTGCCGGGCAGGCGCTTTATGAAAGCAATTGTTTAGAGTGTCATGGCCCCTCGGGTAAAGGCGACGGATCGCTGAGTCCGACTCTCATGGTTCCCCCGGCCGATCTTTCGGCGCTCACCGTACCGGGTAATTATAGCGATGGGCAATTTTTTGAGTGGATCTCTTCAGGTTTTCCGGCGGCCGGAATGCCTGCGTTTAAGGCCACCCTCAGCGAAGAAGAACGTTGGCACCTGGTCAACTATATCCGCACCCTGGCTTTTATCTATAGCCAAACAAAATAATCCGTTCCGGCGCAATGTGACGCCCCATTTCCGCCGAGCGCAACATGGCCTCCACCACGGCGACATCTTGTAGACATTGCGGCGGATTGTTCCGGTGCGGCTTGCCCCGGCGAATAGCGGCAGCAAAGGCAGCCAGTTCTTTTTTGACCCCCTGATGTGGTGTGACCGGCACGCTGCGGGTCAGGCCATTGCTTGTCACTTCTAGCCCCTGGCGATGGACGCGCAGCGAGCCGTGTTCACCGGTAATGACCAACTCCGGCGGCCAGGGCGCGTTGATCGCATAGGTAGCCAGGTAGACTCCGCTGACGCCGCTTTCAAACTCAAGCGTGGCGCTCAAAATATCGGCCGGGGGCAGGTCGGCCCGGATTTGGCCGGTTACGGCGCTGACCCGGCTGATTTCACCCAGCAGCCAGCGCAGGACGGCTACATGATGCACCCCAACATCCAGCAAAAAGCCGCCCGGATAGCCGCCGGAGCGCCGCCAGGGAGTGTGATAGTATTTGTTATCGGGGTTGATGGGGTTGTAGACCACCCAATGGCACAGCAGCGGGCGGCCAAGCTCGCCGCTGTGGACAATAGCCGCCGCCTGTTCAAAAGCATCCTCGTAGCGCCAGTTCTCGCCCACCAGCCAGATTTGCCCGCTGTTCTGAGCATGGAGTTCCACCAGACGCCGCCCGGTGGCCACATCGGGGGCCAGCGGTTTTTCACTGATGACATGCTTGCCGGAGCGCAGCGCCAATTCAACCACCTCTGGCATCACCTCAATCGGCAGGATGATATTGACCGCTTCGATGTCGTCGCGGGCCAATAGGGCTGGCAGGTCAGCGGTGGCTTCCACCTGACCTGGTAATCGCGCTGCCAGCGCCGCCGCATTGGCCTGCGAGCGGCTGTAAACGGCGACAATTTCAAAAGTGTCGTTCAGCGCTTGCAGGGCCGGCAGGTGGACATCGCGGGCAAAGATACCAGCACCAATTAAGGCTAATCGAATTGGATTTTGATCCGACATAGGGGTTATGAGTCAAACAGGTTTT
This sequence comes from Anaerolineales bacterium, assembly GCA_015075405.1. GTDB lineage: Bacteria > Chloroflexota > Anaerolineae > 4572-78 > J111 > DSQQ01. The sequence continues at coordinate 165,463 of JABTUK010000004.1, read as the reverse complement.
TCAGCCAATCCACAAAGCGATTGGCCAAAGGTTGGTTATGGAGCAAAACCTGGGCCGTGATGGCCTGGCCCATCGGCATACCGGGCATTTCCTGCCAGGCCAGCCAGGTATGGATGAGGGCTTTTGAACGATGGGATCGGTACAGGTTCAACTTCTTTTTTTCGATAGATTGAAACGTTTTTTCGGCAATAGGCTTGAGACGGTCTTTCGGCGGAATAAGGTGGCTTACAAAATCTTCCAGCATCCCTGGCAGTTGATTATCGGGCATGACCCATAAACCAACCTGGGGGCGATTGGGTAAAGCGAGAATAAAGCCATTCTGAACAGGCTGCGCGGGAACTTCATAACCAACTCTTTGCAAGCGATCTCGAATACTATTCCATCTGGCTTGAACATCTTCGTCGGCATCTATAATTATCCCCAGAGATTGTAAACCCGGCTCTTTAAGACGAATCGGTATATCTTCCAGAAGTGCGCCAATTCCACCTCCTTTGATCTTACCATTCTCAACATCATCCACTGCTCCTGGCACAATCACATCAAAGGTTTCAGGCACTTGATGCATTTCACACAAAGCCCAGATGACATGCTGATCATTTTTTCCTTCGACAAGGAGATGGGAATTTTTATTGGATTTACGGCTCATTACCGCATCTCAATATCGTGTTTGACAGCAACGGCTAACTCTTCGCCGGTGTAAGCCACGTAATCAATTTGTCCGTTTTTGCGCTCCAACCGGAACACTGAACCAAGATCGGTTTCCTCTGTCTTATTCAAAGCTTTGTGAAATGCGACCAAACAATCCCAGCTATGGGTAGTAGCAAAGACCTGCGCATTTAATCTTTTAGCCGTTTCAATGACCAATCGCCACATCTTAACCAAGGCCTTATAATGCAGGCCAGTATCAATTTCATCAACGAAAAGTGCGCCATTTTCGCAGTTAACTAATGATAGGGCAAGGGCGAAAATTCGGTACATACCATCGCCCATGCTGCCGAGAGGCACAGGTCTAGCATTACCCTTTATTTTTAGCTGAACACTCATTGCCGGGGTAGTTTGGTTTAATAAAGCAATTCGTTCCAGGTTTGGTTCCAGAATACGAAGAGTATCTAAAACTATATCTTCTTTAGGGGTCAAAACGACCTGATTCCACAATTTAGTTATCTTACGGAGGCCAAGTCTTTCCGTAGTGACAAAATAATCATCAGTATCCATTCGAAAGCGAAACGCATCACCAGAATATGAACGGGTTAGTCCTTCCTCTTCCTCCAAATCAAAACTACCCACAACATCGGCTTTGCCTGGTTCTCTAAATCTTATTCCTACAATATCTTCACCTTCATCTTTATTAGGCCAAGACATCTCATAATCGAGATAGGTATATTCCAGAGACATCTGTTTATCTTTTTGACTGGCAATAACAACTTTGTGATCTTTTTGAAATTGATATCCTCTAAAAATTTCGGCAATATGGTAAATCTCACCAGGATCATTCATTGTTGCTTCAATAAATTCACCTCTGTTTTCGAGCACATCAAGAACAGCCATAGGATTCTCATGCGCAACTAAAAGGTAGATAGCCTCAAGCAAACTACTTTTGCCACTATTATTCGCCCCTACTAAAAGATTGATTTGAGTCAATCCCTCCATCTGAAACTTCTCAAAGAGGCGATAATTTTCAATCGTTATATCGGGATGGTTCAATTACGGGCTGAAATAGGTTGACACTTTTGGTACCTTAAAAAATAAATTATCCTGGCTGGGTAGCCGTCGTGGGTGGGAACAACTGGTCTAACACCTCCGCAAGAGAAAGAGCATCCGACACACCAGCCAACTCCAGGGGGCTAGAGCCGCTGCGCTTGCCCCGTTCAAACTGGTGGTGGTTCCAGAAGAGTTGGAGCAAGGGTAGTAACCATTGGGGCATGCCCCGGTGAGTCTGTAAGTGGGGGCGCAGCCAACTGTGCAGGGACTCGGCCAAGCTGGAGGAGCGGTGGAAGAGGCCCAGGGTCTCCCAGACGAGCGGCACGATAGAGCGGAGGGCTGCGGGCAGGTCAGTCTCAAGGTTCAAGTTCAAGGTGTGGCGGTGTTGCCAGGTCCACAGGACAAAAGCTTGGGTGTCAGCCGCCAAGTTCTTGAGCAGCGGGGTCAGGTGTTGCTCCAGCCACGCCAACGGGGCCAGCAGTTCGGGTAACTTCTGCTGAAGATCGTCGGCGAAGGTGGTAATGTCTGCCTGGCCCAATTCCTTGAGCAGGGTGATAGCCGTTTCCAGGGTGGCTTTGGTTGTGGCGACGGCGACCAGTTGATGGCTGGGGGTGAGAGGTTCCAAAGCCTGCCGCACTTCCGCCAGCAGCCACGACCAGGTGTCGAAGGTGGTGATGGCTTGGGTGGCCTCGACCTGAGCCTGAGCCAAGGGGACCTTGCTGGTGAGCCGCCGCCCCCGCCGCCGGATCAGTCCTCGCGCTTGCAACTCGGCTCGACGCGCCCGTTCGGCGGTGTCGATGGCCCGGTAGGCGGCGCCTTCCAGCCGTCGGCTCAGGCGATGAGCTTCTTGCAGCAGGTGAAACAGGTCGGGCCGCAAGGGTAGGGCCAGTTTGGCTTCCCGCACCCCCGCCCGCAGTCCGGTGCCCCCGTCACAGGCCAGGTCCTGGAACTGGATGCCCCGTTCGACCAAATCCAGGTAAGTCAGCCCCCAGGTCGTCCCATCGCGGTGCTCCGCTGGGGTCAAGTTCAGCACCAGGAAGGACCGCCCGTCCACCACGGTCAGACACGGTTGCCGGCCTTGAAAGATTTCGTCGGCCTCACCCAGAATCGGCACCGGGATCACCACGGCTTGATTATAGACCGCGGCCTGCTGACCCGCCGCCTGAAGCGTCTGGCTGATGTAGCCGACCGACCGCTCCACCCCCAACAGCAGTTCCAGCCCGGTTTGGATCCCTCGTACGCTCCCGGTTAGCATCGGCCACAGCGCTATGGCCCGCTGGATGAAACTGGAACTGATGTCCAGGCTTTGTTTGAGCGGACAGGGTCCGGGGTCATGCGGCTGCAAGGTTTCTTGCAAGCTCTGCATCGCTTTATGGCGCCACTCGTACAACAGCGTCCGGGATACCCCATAGTCTTGCGCCAATTGGCTGGCTCGCCCCCACCCACGTTCGTGGGCGCTCAACACCATCTCGACCGTGATTTGCATCCGGGTTGACAAATCCAACCCAGCTATGCGATACTGTGCCATTAGGAGCCTCCTTCTTTCAGGTTTGATGTGGTCTCGTAACCCTTATCTTGCCTGAAAAGGTGGCTCCTGTAAACCTATTCTGTTGTTAATGTGTCAACCTATTTCTGAACCATCCCGTTATATCTCTTAGCATTGAACTATCTTTCCCGCTTTAGTTAGACATAACTAAATTATACCGGAATCTTGGAGCTTGTACCAGCAGACCAGAGAAAACCGGCGGTCAGCGGTCGCCGGCCTGCCCTGAGCCTGGCGAATGGGTCGGCGGTCTGCTCACGGCTCCCAATCGGCAAAGGCATCAATCACGGCCTTGATGTCGTCCATCATAGGGTAAAGGATGGGGCAGGTAACGCCGGCCCGGATGTACTCGGCTACTTTGGCCCGGCACTCGTCGCTGGTGCCGACGGCCATGAGATTGCGCACCACCTCATCGGGGATGACCTGGCTGGCTTTGATGTAATCATCTTCGGTAGCGGGCCAGCTCATGATGGACTGCACTTTGACCAGCAGTTCCTCATTCACGCCGCTGGCTTTCATAATGTGCGGCTCGGTGGCCAGATAATAGGCGACCAGCTTTTTGCCTTCGGCCATGGCCGCGTCCGGGTTTTTATCGGACAGGCAGCAGACCAGTAATTCAGGCCGGTCAATCTCGGCGATGGTTTTGCCCACTTTTTGAGCGCCTTTTTCCACCAGGCTGACCGCCCGGCGAATGTAGTCCACCGAGACCACATAGTTGAGCACCACCCCGTCGCACAGTTCGCCGGTCAATTCCAGCATCTTGTCGCCGGTCGCGCCGATGTAGATGGGGATGTTGCGCGGCGAGGTGTCGCCATAGGCCACATCCAGCCGAACCCGGTCGAGAGAGACAAAATCACCCTGGTAAGTCACTTCTTCCATCGTAAAGAGCTGGCGAATAGCCTCGATGTTCTCGCGGATGGCTTGCAGCGGACGTTCCCGTTTGACGCCGACTCGCCCGGCAATCGGCTCCCACCACGCCCCCAGGCCGAGCATGACCCGGCTGCGGCCATCCTCCAGCTTACCGGCCAATTCCCACATGGTACTCCAGGTGGCGGCAATCACCGCCGGGTTGCGGGTCCAAATAGGCAGCACGCCCGAACCCAGCCGCAACCGTTGAGTCTGGGTCAGAAAGGCGCTCATCAGCACTACGCAGTCGCGGGCCAGCCGGGTGTCGGCCTGCCAGATTTCGGAAAAGCCGCGTTCCTCGGCATATTTAGCCATCTCCAATTCGTAGCGAATGGGGTGTTTGTCTTGCATATAAAGGGCCATACGTTGGGGCATTGTTTCCTCCATTGGGGGGTTGCAATTGGCAGGGATTAGAGATTGGAGATTAGAGATTGGAGATTGAATAATCTCCAATACCCAAAGGCACAATGTTGCTAATCTCCTAACTCGAAAAGTTATTTATGGACAATCACGGAGTATATTAGATTATGGGGAAGGGAGCAAAAAATCTGGGCGGCTAAACTGGCGGGTAATGGTTGCAAAGTAAGTGATGGGGATCCAAAGCTGAGTTTTGAACTCCGAAACCATCACTTACATCAATTTTACCCACTATCAACAGGCGTTTCGGTTTCGAGCATAGTCGTCATTTGCGCTATTTTTGAGTTTACTCACGCCAGATAACCGGCAAATAGACATTGTTATTGCCAGATGTTCTCTCTGGACCTTCTCCACCCCAGAAACCGCCGGCCAAGACATAATTCCCACCGCTCATGCTGCCTACGTCGGGCTGACCAATAGTGCCACTCAAGATGTAGTTGCCACCACTGCTGTTACCGCCGCCGCCGTCAAGGGTTGACCAGGAGAGATCATAGCTGCCGCCGACTTGAGCATAACTTGTTATCGGTAGAAGGAATAGCAGTATCATACAGATAATAATACCTCGTCTCATTATAACTCCTTCCTTGCTGTTACCCAATTGTCCTTGGTTTTTAGTGCCAGATATTTCATTGTCTACCTATGGCCCCAGAATAACGTTACCAAGAGGCGCGCGCAGAGTCATGGGTTTGCTATAAATGGCAACTGCCGAGTAACTACCCGGTTGAATCCACAAGGTACTGCCGCCAGGGACAGAGTTATACCCAGTCCCAAAATTTTTATAGGGTATACGAAATGTACCAAACTGAAACAGACCGGTGTAGGTCCGGTCCACAAAGCGCCAACCAGACTGTGGGTAGAGAAATGACATAGTCAATTGGTCAAGACGGCTGAGATGATTTCTTTGGCCTATTAGGGTCTGCCAAGACTGATTGGGCGTAGGTACCGTAATGGTCGGCTGTCCATTACTAGAGAAAGCAAATTGACCGTAATGCATGACCGAGTCAAAGTCATAAGTTTGATCGTCAGGGAGACCATACGCTTGTAAGGGGTAAACGTCAGCCGCCGCTCGAATGTTAAAATTGTGTTCCTGTCCGGGTTGGATGTTAGCAGAGGTGATTTGCACGTAGTTATCGCGATCAGGCCGACTTTGCTCGTGCCAAAAACCAAGCGCATGAGCCAACTCGTGGTCCATAATCCACTGATTATCCCAGCTAACTATGTTCATGATCTGAGGTTGGTTCGCTAAAGGTTGCCTGCCAACGGAGGAGCTATTTTCCGTGGAATTTTGGATATGCACCCAAAACTGGTCAGCCGCAATTCGTGGTCTAAAATCAATATTAGCCACAGTCTCCCATTGGGTCATTGCATTCAACATCCGAGTTTGATTAACAGCGGAAACGTTAGCATCAAACACAAAGGGCACGACTCCACTTGGCCAGAAGGTGGTATCTCCAAAAGCGGATTGAGTACCAATGCCATCTGATTGAAGGAAATCTTTAGGAACCAGTATATCCCCCTCAATGAGTACATATCCATCAGGAATACCGTTTGTTAGACCTTGTTGAGCACTACTTAATTGTATCGAACCAACCCAAAGTATTATTACCAAGAAAGTAAACAGTAACATTTGCTCCAGTTTTTTCATTATGATCTTCTCCGTGAATTTACTCAGCTGATTATCCAGTTCTACTGCAAACTCACCAACACCAACACCAACCCCCGACCCTCTTCCAGCGAACTCATGGCCTTGCCCAAAATTGCGCCCTGGGCCTGCTCATGGTCGGTTACTTTCATGGCGTGGCCGGGCATAGCGGACGTGGTGAGCAAATCGCCGGGATGGATAGGGGCCGAGGAAGCGTCGGCCAAGACATAGACACGCCCAATCAGAGAGATCGGGTATTCGCCATCAGCCTCGGAACTGGCCTGGCTCATGACCATCCCCGGTTTGACTCCGCCCGCGCCGCTGATAATCCCCGCGACGGTTCGGTCGTAAAGCTGGTCACAAATGACCAACTCACCGGGGCGCGCTGGATCAATACAGACCACCATACCCGGCGTTGGCGCGAGGTTGGTTTCGTGATCTTGAATATCAAACTGCTCGGCCAGGTCTGCGCCGCCGGTGATTTGCAACACATGGGTCGTCGTCTGGCCATTGACATCCAGGGTTGATCTGGGGTCAGTTGTCCCGATGCCAATGTTGCCCCCACTTTCAATAAACAATCTGGAAACTCCATTGGTTTGTAAATGCATATCCGCCCACGTGCCGCCCGTGTGGGAATTTATGACCAAACCATTCGGGCCAGTACCTTGAATATAGCCAAAACAGTTCACGGGGGAACCGGCGCAATTATTAGCATTTACCGATAAACGCAGTCCACCATTAACATCTAATGTTGCTCTTGGGTCAATAGTCCCAATGCCAACGTTCCCCCCACTTTCAATAACCATTCTGGAAGTGCCGTTTGTTTTGAAGTTTATGTCTGCCCACAAACCACCTGTTTGGGAATTTAGGACCAGACCCGCTGAATTATCCGTATCGCTTGTCAGGTAATATATGTCTCCGTAACAATTTGATGATGGGCCAGCGCAACCACCCAGGGTAGGTGTAAAACGAAATCCACCATGTACCTCAAATCGCTGTCTTGGATTAGTTGTCCCAACCCCAACTTTTCCATCATTATCCACATAAACGGCATTGAGGGGTGAGCCATCGGGCGCTCGTAACGATTGGGCTTGTTGACTTTGAAGGGCATAAAGTCCGTATGGGGCTGCATTAAGTGGCTGACGCGGACTCAGGGCGGTGTATGCTCCAGCATCATTGCCCGGCCGCACCCCAATTTGCAACCAGCGAGCGGTGCCATCAAAAGCGCTACCACCAAAATCTAACTCCACCGTAAACAGGCCACCGCTGATGGCGACATTGTCTTTGGTAATAGTACTGCCAATTTGCGCCCCACCGGCGGCCCCATCATACAGTTTGAACTCTAAATCATAGCTTCCGTTGGCCGGATTGCCGCCGTCGGTCAAACGACCCTGGTAGGTAAAGGCCGTGCCGATGGCCGCCTGAGCGCCGATGTCGCCCTCCATTGGCTCTTGGGCTACCACCCTCCCAGGAGGACTGATGAGCCATAAAGTTGCTGTCAACAGCAAGCTGATGACGATAAAGAGTTTGACCAAGGTTTTAGCTGTCATTGAGTTACCCTCCCTCATTGATAAAATAAAAATCTATTTTGATACCTCTGAACCTCGCTTGACAAAAAGCCGGAGCCAGACGATGGCGGTAGGAATACTCAGGCAGCTTATCAAGCTCACCAGAACTGAAATATCTTCCCCTCCCGACCGTAGGCGGAGGATGGCGCAGCCACTCAGCAGCAGGGTGAGCAGGAGTGGACTCATCAGCACCAGGCCAGCGGACCGAGCGTGTCCACCTTCAAACAATAAGGTTTGGCTTAGTTTCAAACGGCCTGTGCCCACCCCGTACAAGCCAATCATGAACATCAGGCCGGCCAGCAGCAGAGCCGTACATAAAATAGCCATTTTACTTCACTCCCACCGTATAGCTGCCCCAATTGCCAACGCACAGGTAATAAGGCCGGTCAGTTACTTCCGTCAATTGATGTGTTTTGGTCACGGTAGGGCCAATCTGGTTCTCACGCCAGATTTCTTTCAGGTTGGCGTTGAATAGTTGTATGCCCATGCCCTTGGTCTCCTGGCCGGGTGTGAAGCTTATAGTTTGACCGCTGGCAGGCGTGAATTTATAGCAATCAAATTTATCAAAGTCACCAACCTGGCCGGTTAAAAGTTGACCTGGCTGAATTTCCAGACTTTGCTCCGGTTCAGCGCCAGCATCAGTTCCAGAATTAGCATCGTTCTGAGGGCGCGCTGCCAGTTCAAGCGCATAGCTACCAGTCCCGTCTTTAAGATACCCATAAGTAATTTGAAGATAGTAGGTTCCACCTTGGGCGATATCCATTAGCCATTGACCGGGTTGTTTGACCGAAGGTAGAACGTGCTGCGCCTCCCAGATGGGCTGCTTGCCCTGGGCGTCAAAGGCAAAAATAGATTGGGTTTCTTTTACGTCTGGGCTGGGGGTAAAGGTTAAGTCTAAAATTTGTCCGCCAGATAGCTCAAATTTGTACCAATCTTCTTTATCGGAACCGCCGATTTGTCCGGAAACCGGCTGACCAATCTGAATAACCGTAGCCTGAGCGAACTCATCCCCCACATCGCCGCCTGAATTGGCATCATTTTGGTTCTGCAAAGCAAGTTCAAAGCTGTAGCTGCCGGTACCATCGGAGTCGGGTTCCAAATCAACATAAAGTCTTCCGCCAGAAACTCGCAAATAGTACACCCCACCCTGTGAGTCGCTAATTACCCAGCGAAAGGAGGCAAGCTTGCCCCGCTCTACCTTTGTTTGCCAGGCAATTTCTTTCCGGTCAGGATTGAAAATGGTAATTGACTGGGATTTACCAAACCCATCAGCCAGATCATCCCCGGCGGTAAAAGTTAAATTGATAATGCCCCCACCCGGTACCTCAAACTTGTACCAAGCCTCATCCTTTTTATCAATCAGTTTGCCGGTATACTGCCCTGGCGTAATGGTGGTAGCCTGTTCATAGGTATTTCCGGCGCTCACGCCTGCGCCCTCAACGGGGGCTGCGATGTGGCTGGCCGGCGTCGGGCCGGCGGAAACCAACGTGGCCGTAGCTTCCGCCGGAGTGGAGAGAGTGGCTGGTGGATTGGCTGACGTAGCAGTAGCCGCTACCGGCGCCGAGACTAACCCGGTTCCATCGCCTTGCATGATAGCGTTCAGCGTTTCCGGAGCCACCAGATAAAGATAGACGCCCCCGCCGCACAACAGCAACACGCTACAGGCCAGGGCTGTCACCATTATGGTAAAAATGATAGCTTTAAGACTACTACCTTTGCTCATAAGGTTCTCCTTCAGGCTCACTAAACTCTATTCAAAGCTTCCTCAAATGCCTTCATTAATTCATCTTTTTCTGAGGCAGATAAGTTGCCTCGCCCTTTAAGAAACTCGGCTTTAGCTTCGCTGAAGGTCGGATCCTGGCCGGAATACCCTTTATTTAAAAGGTCTCTATGGCTATACATCCAACCAATGGCAGAGGCCACCAACGCGGCAAATTCCTGTTCTTTAGATGTCACAATAAAATCCTCCTGCTGGTTTAGTAATTTTTGTTTACTGCATCGCACTCAGAACTTGGGCCAACTCGGCCGCAAACTCAAGCAGCGCCTCGCCCTCTGGGTAAACCATAGGACAAAGCCCTAACTCAAAGTCCTCAAGTTCCGCCGCTGATTTGATAATAAACCTGGCCCCGCTCGCTTGAGCCTGCCCGATAAACTCGCGCAGGCGGGGATCGTGGTTGAAGGGTTGGATATCGGCGCTGCGGCAAGGAAAGATCACGCAAATGGCCTGGGTAGCCCGCAGGAGGGCCTGGCCCAGGGTTAAATCGGGCAACAGTTTGAGACCATTCGCCCCGCTGAGATGACCCGAGTCTAACCCGACCAATTTCACCAGCAGGCCAGCCTTCCGCAGTTCGGTTACAAAGATGGCTGCTGCGGCCTCTTCAAAGCGCTCTCCCCACAAAACAAAGACATAACGGTTAATTTTAGACATCCTCACTCTTTAATGTTGCGCCTTCTCAGAAGCTCAAAATCGTAAATCGTAAATCGGTATGTCTCAAGATACCCCCAAACACCCTATCTCGTTACCTCATCTCACCGGCAAAATTTTCAAAACCTCTCAACATCTCTCATTTCACTCTCAATCTGGCTAAATTTGCCGATTTTAGGAATTTCACCCCCTTGTCTTTGAAACGAATGTGTGATAATGTAGGGGGTAATTTAGCTATTGGGGGGAAGCCGGCATGGACGCACGTATAGAATTATCCAGGTTAACGGCTGATATTGGCCGGGCGTTTAAAACCTGGCGCAAAGATAACGGCCAGCCCAGCCCCTTTGAAGGATTACAACTTTTCCGGCAAGCCCTGCTGGAAGAAGCCACAACCCCTCACGAAGCGACCAATAAAATTTTGTTTGAGCTGTTAAAAAACTTAAAACAGGTGGACCAAGAAGGCGCCGAGTTGCTATCGCGGCGCTTTTTTGATACCGAAAAGATGCGGGCCATCGCCAACTCGCTCAATATGAGCGAGGCGACCGCTTTCCGCCGGCAAAATGAAGCCGTAGGCCGGTCCGCCGCCCTCTTGCAAGCTAAAGAGATAGAAGCCCGAAGACAGCGACAGGCCGTTTTAGAGCAGCGCCTGGAACGAGCCACTTACACCCAATTGATTGGGGCGGAAGCCCATCTCAACCGATTGGTTGAGGTGTTAACCACAGTGGAAGCTCCCTGGTTAGTGGCGATTGAAGGGCTGGGCGGCATTGGCAAAACCTCGCTGGCCGGCGCTATAGCCCGACAAATGATCGAACAGCGATGGGGTCAGGAGATCGGCTGGGTTAGCGCCCGGCAGCATATTTTTACCCTGGATGGGCAGCTTCAGCCGGTGGAGGTTCCTGCTTTAACCACCGCCAGCCTGGTAGAACGGCTGATTGCCCAACTGCTGCCCCAGTTGCCTGCCCCAGAGCGGCTCTCCGCCCTTGAGGCTAAAACCTTGTTACGAACCCACCTGGCCCAGCGCAGGGCCTTGATTGTGATTGACAACCTGGAAACCGTTCAAGATGTTCAGGAGCTTTTGCCTACCCTGCGCGAGCTGGCCAACCCGGCCAAATTTTTGCTCACCTCACGAGAAAGCTACTATCACGAGCCGGCTTTGTATCATTTCCCTTTGCCGGAATTGACCGAGGCTGACACCCTGCGGCTGATCCGCCACGAAATTGAGGCTCATAATTTAACCCACCTGCACCGGGCTAACGACGACGACCTCCGGCAGGTCTACCAGGTGGTAGGCGGCAATCCCCTGGCCCTGCGCCTGGTGGTGGGCCAAACCCACGTTTTTAGTCTGGCCGACATCCTGGAGGATTTGCGCCGGGCGCGCAGCCAGACTGTGGACGAGGTGTATACCTTTATCTACCGGCGTGCCTGGGATGCCCTGGCGGAACCGGCCCGGCGGCTTTTTGTAGCCATGCTGCTCGTCACCGACGAAGGCGAGGGGCTGGACGATTTGGCCGAGTTGAGCACTTTGGAGGTCGGAACGGTGCGTGTTGCTTTGAAACAGTTGGTTGATCTGAACCTGGTTAACAGCAGCGGCGACCACCAGCGGCGGCATTACAGCTTACACAACTTGACCCGCGCCTTTTTGCACGAACAGGTGCTTAAGTGGCAGTAAAAGAAAATAAGAAGTGGGTAGCTCTACCCTAAACCATGATAGGGCTATTCGGCATCCGCCGAGCGTTGAAACGCCTGGCTCATCCAGGCGAAAGCCCGCTGAAGCAGGCTAAAAGCGTCCCTCTGAGTCGGTTTTGAACCGGCTTTCACCTGCTGTAGCCGGGGGCTTCCAGCCCTGGGCGGACGCTACGGTTTAATGCGGTGCTGCCAAGAAGTGAACGGTTTTCTTAATTCTTATTTCTTATTTCTCTCCTGAGCGATATGGAAGTTGAGGTAACTCCAGCAGCGACAAACGTTTATGCGGCTGTTTTTACAGCTTGCATACTCAAGCGCACCGAGACGATGTTGGCGCGGGTCAAACAGACTGGCCCGATTTTGCCCGCCGCCACACTCAAACCGGCCCTGCTGCTTTTGAACTATGCCTGGCGGGTGGCCGAAGCCTGGCCCGGCGTGCGAGACCTGCTCCTACTGATGGCCCCCAAGATGGAGCAGGCCGGCTATCGTGATGAATGGCTGCCTTACCTGGAGCAGGGCATTCAATCAGGCCAACAACTGGGCGACCTCCAGGCAGTGGCCGAGTTGCAACTTCAGGTGGGCCTGTTATACCAGTTGCGCAGCAAATACGCCGAAGCCCGCACGTACCTGGAAGCGAGCGCCGCGGGGTTTGAACAGCTCAACCTTCCCCTGGGCCAGGCCAAAGCCTTAAACCGCCTGGCCTATGTAGCCCGGCTGCAGCGCCGCTTTGAGGAGGCCGCCCAATTGGTAGAAATGGCTGGTCAGTTATTGGAAAAGGATAATCTTGAGTGGGCTTACAATTATTTTGTTTTGGGCTTGATTGCGTTGGATAAACGTAACTGGTTAGAAGCCAATAATTTTTCTAAAAAGGCGTTCAGCTTATGGGAACAAAAAGATGATCAGCGTATGATGGGGCGAAGTCTTATCACCGTTGCCGCTGCCTTGCTTCCAATGAAAGAATATCAAGAGGTTACAGCTGTTTGTCAACAAGCAATTACTTTATTTGAGAAAATCCAAGACCCATTCTATCAAGCTATTGCCCAGATGCACTTAGGCAATGCTTACCTCTCTTTGACACAGCCGCTCGAAGCCTTGAGACTTTATCTATTCGCCGAACGAATATTTCAACAGACGCAAGAACAACTGCGTTTGGCTCACATCCACAACAATATTGGTATAGCCTATCGGCAATTGCAGCAGTGGGATAAAGCCGCAGAAGCCTACTTATCAAGCATCAAACAATATCGAGAACTCGGTAACATTGTCTTAATGGTTGATGCAGCGGATGGCTTGGGCCTAGTTTATCTGGAGCAAGGTCAATTATTGAAAGCCATTGCTACCTTTAAGGAGGCGCTAAACCAATTGGAGCATATTAAAGATGAACCCGGTTACAAACATCTACTTGACGTGATCACTCCTCATTTGCGAGAAGCATCGGCACAGCTTGGTAATAAAAATGAGTGATTTAGGAGATTTCATTTTAGACATTACCCCTCCTTTGGCCAGGTAAAATTTAGGGGGTCCTTGTGTTCAAGAACCCCCTAGCTTACAATACGTTATCCACCACCACCGTGAGGCTCGTTCGCCGACACTTCAGTCACGCCGGGCACTACCTTAGCCCACTCGTCGCTGAGAAACGGCGACGCTACGGCGACCAGAATGGTCAGCCCGGCAGCCACGGCCAAAGCCAGGCTGACCCGGCAGCTGCCTTTGAGTAAACCGCTCATCTCAATGGACCTCCTTTCTGAGAGGCTTCATTGAGTTAGGGGATCCCACCGCTTGCGCGGTCGCATGCGTTTCCCCAATGAGCAAGTTGTTAAAAAGAACCCTGACGCCGTTAACGTTGGCCGGCCGGCGTCAGTTCGACACCGCTGACGCGGTTATCTACAAAATTAGCTGGCTAGTTGCGTCCCAATGATGCAGCCCACCACGAGCACAAACAGTACAAACAGCACAAAGCAGCCCTGAATATCAACATGCGTGACAACATTGACGAGATGCGCCAGATGCTCAAGCATCATCAAGAAGCCGATCAAAATCCCTACCAGGAAGGCAATCAACACCAGGATGGTCATGGTCATACTCCTTTCTTGTTTGAGATTACCTAACCGACCGGTCATTTCGGTTAAAGCTATTCTCGCACAATTGAAAGGCAGATTCACTAACAAGCTTGACAGCTTTTAGGTCAGTTTTGTCAACCGGCGAAAAGCCAAAGGGCTAATTTCCTGACAGGAACGACAAATTTCTTGGCATTTTTGTCAACAGGAGGGAGCTATGGAAGAAGATAAAGCCTGGGGAGAGAAGTTTCGGCAGTTTTATGCGCGCCGATTTAAAACGTTGGGCGAGTTGGGGCTGGCCCTGGCGGATTATGGTCTCACCATGGACACATCCGTCTTTAGCAATTGGCAGAAGGGGCAGCGTGTGCCCCAAAAAAAGGAGATGCATCTCCTGTTAATAAAAGCCTTTGCTAAACTGAATCTAATTTACACTCCGGCTGAAGCAAATGAGTGGCTGGGGTTAGCCGGAGTTCGCTCTCTCAATCAAGAAGAACTAAAGGAGCTATTTCCAGCTTTTCAAAACCGGCCTGCCGCCTCAAGCGGTGATGATGGTCCCTCGCCCTCTGAAACTGGCCAGGCCCAGAGCGCCGACGAGTCGCCTTTTTATGTTGAACGCCGTGAAGACCACCTGCTGCGAGAATTGATCAAACGTCAGGGAGTCACTATCACGATTAAAGGCCCCCGGTATGTGGGGAAGAGTTCGATGCTGATGCGCCTTGCGGCTGAAGCAAGCAGGCTAAAACGAGTGGTTATTCTCGATTTCCGACAGTTTGGGTTAGGCCGGTCTGAGTTAGCCAATGCCGCTGACTTCTTTTACCAATTTTGCCAGGCTTTAACCGACGAGTTACAGTTAGAGGATCAAATTGAGAAATATTGGGATCCCGCTTATAGCAACCCCCGGCGTTGCACCCGCTATATGGAGCTTCATCTCTTAAAGCAACTGGGTGGGCCGCTTTTACTAGCCATGGATGAGGCTGACCGGCTTTTTAACACCGATTTTTGCGATGATTTCTTTGGCATGTTAAGGGGGTGGCACGATTACCGTGCCCTCACCTCTCCGGCAATCTGGCGGCAGCTTGACCTGATTTTAACAACCTCGACCGAGCCATACCGCTTTATTAAAGACCCAAACCAGTCCCTTTTTAACGTCAGTATCTCTATTGATGTGCCGGATTTTACGGCCGATCAAATAGCTCAACTCAATGGATATTATGGCTCTCCCTTAAACACTGATGAAGTGCGCCGATTGATGGAACTGGCAGCCGGTCATCCTGACCTGGCGCGGCGCGCTCTGGAGTGGGTGGCTGGTGGACGCGGCCAAGCGACCGATCTTTTCAATCAGGCCACCGACGACTATGGCCCCTTTGGTCCTCATCTGCGGCGACATTTGGACTGGTTGTTAAAACATCCCCAGGAAAAAGCAGCCATGATCCAAGTGATCGAGCACCATACCCTTTCCAAAGCCTCGCTGCCGGTACTTTTTCGCCTGGAAGGGGCTGGCCTGGTGCGCCGGGACAAGCAACAAATTGTGCCACGCTGTCAACTTTACGCTGATTATTTCAGGGAGCAGTTGCATGAGTGAGGGAATTTTCTACACTATTGGGGGAGCAATTCAGCCCGGCGGATTATATCTTACCCGCCGGGCTGACACAGCCTTATTAGACCTGTGCCGAAGTGGTACGTTTGCCTACGTCCTGGCTCCCCGCCAGATGGGTAAATCCAGCCTCAGACTACGGGTGGCCGGTCAACTGCAAGCAGAAGGAATCAAGCCGGTCCATATTGACCTCAATTTAATGGGCAAGACTCAGCTTGACGCCGATCAATGGTATCTGGGGTTGTTGGATGAAATCGAACGTAATCTGGCCCTGGATACGGACGCGTTGGCCTGGTGGAGGGCCCAGCAATTCGGCCCGACCCGCCGCTTGGTCTTATTTTTCCGCAATGTCTTATTGGCCAAAATCGGCCAACCGGTGGTGATTTTTATTGATGAAATTGATACAACCCTGGGCCTTGATTTTACCGACGATTTTTTTACCGCCGCTCGCGCTATTCACGACGCCCGGCCAACCATCCCCCAATTTCAACGCCTTTCTTTTGTCTTTATCGGCGTCGCCACCCCCAACGAGCTGGTCAAAGACCCCCGGCGTACCCCTTTCAATATCGGCCAACGAGTTGATGTGACCGATTTTACCTTCCAGGAAGCCCGGCCCTTAGCCGATGGCTTGGGGTTGCCGCGCAGTCAAGCTCTGCAAGTGCTGACCTGGATTCTCAACTGGAGTGGGGGGCATCCCTACCTGACCCAACGGCTCTGCGCGGAAATTGCCCATAATCCTCGAAGCCGCTGGTCTGAAGCGGATGTTTATCAGGTGGTAAAACGGCTTTTCCTGAGTGGGGACAGTAACTCAGACTCTAACCTGCAATTTGTGAATGATATGCTGATCGGCGAGCGTACCCCCGATTTACGGGAAACGCTCAACCTTTATCGGGCCATCCGCTCCAACTTGTACTCCGTCCCAGATGAGGAGCAAAAGCCGGTTATTTCCAATCTCAAGTTATCGGGCCTGGTCCGTTCAAAAAATGGCGTGTTGCAGGTACGCAACCCTATCTATGCCAAAGTTTTTGATCTGAATTGGATTGAAGAGGCTGAAGCCGTTGATGAGGTAGGCGACCGGCGCGAGGTGAAACGCTTACGCGCCCTGGCCGAAGCGCAGAAGCGACAGGCTGAGGAAGCGCAGCGCCGGGCTGAAGCCGAGCGCCGCCGAGCCGAACAGGAAGCCCGTGACGCGGCTCGATTACGCCGTCGCGCCATGTGGTTAGCCGGGGCGTTGGGAGCAGTGTTGCTTGCGGTAATTGTGACAATTAGTTTTGGTATTTCGGCTCAAAATGCAGCAAACCAAAGGGCTACAGCTCAAGTTGAAGCATTAGCCAATGCGGCCACGGCCGAAGCAAACGCCATTCAAAGGGCAACAGCCCAGAAACAGGCCGAGGAAAATCTGGCTATAGCCCAGCACAACGCCACTTTAGAGGCTGAGGCCAGAAGTGAGGCCGTAGCCAATTTAGCTACCGCTGAATATAGAGCCACGCTAGAGTCCGTTGCCAGGGGCGATGCAGTGGCTAATCTAGCCACTGCTGAGTACCGCGCCACGCAAGAGCGAGTCGCTCGGGGTGAGGCCGACGCGAATTTAGTCACCGCTCAATTCCGGGCGACTCAGGAAGCCGTTGCCCGAGGCGAAGCTGAAACCAACCTGGCCACGGCCCAATATCGAGCCACTCAGGAAGCGATTGCCAGAGGGCAGGCCGATGCGAACCTAGCCACTGCCCAAGTCCGGGCGACGCAGGAAGCTCAGGCAAGAGGGACGGCTGTAGCTGAGGCTACACGGGCTTTTGAACAACAGCAAATTGCCGAAGCTAAAGCTACCGAGGCATTTCATAACCAGCAAACAGCCGAAGCACAGGCCAATGCGCGGGCTACGGCGCAGGCTCAGGCTGAGGAACAAGCTCGTCTCGCTACATCGCGTCAATTGACTGCTCAAGCGCGTAGCTTACAAGACACACGGGTAGGGATCGCATTATTACTAGTATTAGAAGCTAATCGAATAATGGAAGCTAGTCAAATAGCCAACACCTTTGAAGTTAGAAGTAGTCTGTATGATCTACTGTTGTCTACTCCACGACTGACTACCCTCCGTGAGGAGATCGTATCTAAAGCAATCTTCAGTCCAGATAAGCAAACTCTAGTTTCTTGGAGTTATGAGGGAAATATCACTCTTTGGGATGTGAGAAATCGAAACAATCCGCAACAATTAAGCCGAATTTTCATCGGTGATTTTTACGATGTGATAAACGACATTGCTTTTAGCCCAGATGGGCGTATCTTAGCCGCAAGTGTCAATCGTTTAGATTCTCCTGAGGGAAGTATCATTTTGTGGGATTTGACAGACCGTAACAAGCCTCAACGACTTGGAGAGCCATTCTCTGGTCACACACGCGTTGTATTAGATATAGCATTTAGTAGGGATATGACTTTAGCAATGGGTGGGGCTGATGGAACAATTAGCCTGTGGAACATGGAAGATCCAAAGAATCCGCAGCAACTAGATGGGTTACTTTCCGGTCATACTGAGGGTATTCTAAGTCTAGCATTTAGGTTCGATGGGCAAGTTTTGGCTTCGGGTAGTATTGATAATAGCATTATCTTTTGGGATGTTTTAGACAAGAATAATCCGCGAAAACTTGCTCAACGCACCGATCATACTGATGACGTTGAAAGTGTAACATTCAGTCAGGATGGTCAAATGTTGGCTTCCGGCAGTAATGATGATAGTGTCATCTTATGGGATGTATCAGACAAGAACAATCCGCAACGACTTGATAGGCTTACTGATCACAAAGGTGATGTTAAAAGTGTAGTACTCAGTCCAAATAAGCAAGTATTGGCCTCAAGTAGTTATGATAAGACCATTATTCTATGGGATGTATCAGATAAAAATCATCCACAACAAATTGGCCAGTCATTTACTGATCATAATGATATTGTACAAAGTGTATCATTTAGCCCTGATGGCGATACACTAGCCTCTACTGGAGGCGGCAATACGATTATCTTGTGGGATATGAAAGAAGAAAATAAGGGCTTAAGATTAAGTCAACCCCTTATTGGCCATAGCGGCAATATTGAGAGTTTAGCCTTTAGCCCTGACGGCAAAACTTTGGCTTCGGGTGACAGCGACTTTCTCGATGGAACAATTTTTCTTTGGGATGTATCCAACTGGCAGAGCCCTCACCAACTTGGCCAAAAACTCACTAACCATACCGGCAGTGTAAAATTGACATTTCGCCCCAATAGTCAGGTCCTTGCTTCAGCAGATTGTCATGATGATGGCGTTATCATTTTATGGAATTTAATAAATAGAGAAATGCCGGAGATATTTTATCAAACACCTATTGGAAAAGCCGGTTGTGTTAGAAGTATGGCATTTAGCCCAAATGGACGGCTCTTGGCTTCAGGGAGTGATAACGCTATTATCTTATGGGAAGTGACAGATGAAAATAAGCTACAGCAGCTTGGCCAACCGCTCCCCGAAACCAGTATAGTGTTAAGCGTAGCGTTTAGCCAAAATAATCAAGTTTTGGCCTCAGGTAAACTTGATCATTATAATTGACCCCAAAAACTGGACCACGAGCTAAGGTGGATTGAAGTATAATCTAGCCAACTCGTGGAGGAGTAAATTGACTAAAAAACGTAAACAATACAATGCTCAATTCAAGTTCAAGGTTGCCCTCGAAGCGGTCAAAGGGTTGAAAACAATCAATCAATTGGCCAGCGAACACGAACTACACCCCAATCAGATCAGCCAGTGGAAACGGCAATTGCTGGAAGAGGGGGCCACCATTTTTGGTAACGGTTCGGTCCAACAACAACGTGAGGCGGCCAAAACAGAGGCAGAACTGTACGAGCAGATTGGTCGGCTCAAAATGGAAGTGGAATGGTTAAAAAAAAGCACCCAGTTCAATTGAGGCCAAACGCATGTTGATTGAACCGAACCATCCAGCCTTGAGTATCCGTCGTCAATGTGAGTTGTTGGATTTGAACCGTGCGACCTTCTACTACCAACCTGCCAGCGAGTCGGAGTTCAATCTAGAATTGATGCGGCTGATTGATGGGCAGTATCTCAAAACACCCTTTTATGGCTGGCCCAAGATGACCGTTTATTTACAGAAGCTCGGCTATCCGATCAACCATAAGCGGGTGCAACGCTTGATGCACCTGATGGGGCTGCAAGCGATTTATCCCAAACCGCGAACCAGCCACCCGGCCCCTGAGCACAAGATTTACCCGTACCTGTTGCGCAATTTGGTCATCACCCGTCCGAACCAAGCCTGGGGTGCTGACATTACCTATGTGCCTTTGCTGCACGGCTTTATGTATCTGGTCGCCATTATCGATTGGTTCAGTCGCTATGTCCTGGCCTGGCAACTGTCCAACACCTTAGATAGTTACTTCTGTATCCAGGCTTTACAGCAAGCCTTAAAGCAGGGCCAGCCTGAGATTTTTAACACGGACCAGGGGGCGCAATTCACCGCCAACGCCTTCACCGCCATCTTGGAAACAGCCGGAATACGGATCAGTATGGATGGTCGAGGGCGGGCGCTGGATAACATCTTTGTCGAGCGTTTGTGGCGCACCCTCAAGTACGAAGACATCTATTTGAAGGATTACGCCACTGTCCCGACCCTAATCACCGGATTGACCCATTACTTTGACTTCTACAACCATGAACGGCCTCATCAAAGTCTGGGATATTGTACACCGGCTCAACTCTATTTCGGTTGCTAAACGGATCATCAGAATGTTAACAATTATCCACCTTATTTTTCTCGATCTGTGGTCTTGACAAATGGGTCAAGTATACATACTATTACTCTATGGGATGTATCGGGTAAGGATAATCCGCAGAAAATTGGACAGCTACCTACTGAACATATGAATGAGGTTCGTAGTGTGGTTTTTAGTTCGGATAAGCCGATATTAGTCTCAGGTAGCCAAGATAGAATCGTTTTATGGAATATTTCAAACCCTAAAAGTCCAAAGCAACTTGGGCGACCGATAACTTATCATCCTGGTGGAATTTTGAGTCTAGCAATTAGCTCAGATGGTCAAACTATGGCCTCGAGTAATGATGATGGTATAGTCACTCTGTGGGATATAACAAATCCAAGTGATCCACAATTATTGGGTCAGCCACTTGTTGGTCATCGTGGTAATTGGGTAGCAGCTATAGCTTTCAGTCCAAATGGCCAGGTGCTAGCTTCAGGCAGCAATGATCCTACAATCATTTTATGGGATGTTAACTTTAATTCTTGGAAAGCCCGTGCTTGCCGTATTGCTGGCCGAAATTTAACAGAAAACGAAATAAACCAGTTCATTCCGGAAGGGTTCCGTCTTAAACCTGGAGAAACACCTGCGTGCCCTGGCTTTCCCCGTATCGCCCCAACTCCGGTTGTAGCTTCAATATCCCTGGATGAGTCATCATCCACCCAACCATCTATCTTAACTGCTACACTTACTCTTACGACGGAAGAAACAACCACAGCTACGTCTACCCACACCCCAACCCTCGCCCCTACGGAAACCCCCACCTCCACTCCAGAGACCTTCTTCACTCCCACACCAGAGCCTTCGCTCACGGCCACCCTAACCCCTATGCCGGAAGCCACCCTCACCTCAACCTTCACTCCTGAACCCACCTTCACCGCCACCTTGACAGGCACGCCTTCAGCTACTCCTTCCTCTACCTTGACCGCGACTCCAACGCCCTCTGATACACCCACGCTCACCCCTTCGGCTACTCTGCCGGTAGAAATACCGGAGGTTACTTCCACCGCGACGCCGGGGCAATAACTTATCCGAATCCATAAATATACTCAGTGGATCCAAATTTGAGGAGCCAGCACGCCCACGTGCGGCGGTATTCGGCACGTGGGCGTGCCTCACTCCTCTTTCCGGTATGCGCTGGACCCGCCCCGGAGTCGAAAACTTGCTTCGTCTGCGGGCTGTCGCCGAAAATGGTGATTGGGACGCCCAATGAATAACGTCAAACCACAGGCTGCGAAATAGAGCGAAATTGAGTCTGGTACAGCCGGGCATACAGGCCGCCCTGGGCTAACAGTTCCTCGTGAGCAGAACGAGACCCACTCCGGCGACCTTGCTCAACCAACCCACCTTCGTTCATCACCAGAATCAGATCAGCGGCCAGGATGGTGCTGAGGCGGTGCGCTATCACCAGGCTGGTCCGATTTTTCATAATCCGTTCCAACGCTTCTTGGATCAAGGCTTCGCTCTCACTGTCCAGGCTGCTGGTGGCCTCGTCCAGCACCAGGATGCGCGGGTCTTTGAGAATCACGCGAGCAATCGCCACCCGCTGCTTCTCCCCACCGCTGAGGCGATACCCCCGCTCACCCACCACTGTGTCATACCCCTCCGGCAACCCGGCAATAAAGTGATGGATGTTGGCCGCTTCGCAGGCAGCTTTGATTTCGGCCTGGCTGGCATTGGGTTTGGCATACAATAAATTGGCCTTGATGGTATCGTGAAACAGATAGGTTTCTTGCGTCACCATGCCTATGGCCGAAACCAACGACTTTTGGGTCACGTCCCGCAAATCGTGCCCATCCAGACATATCCGGCCCTCAGTGGGATCATACAGCCGGGGTAGCAGATAGGTGATAGTAGTTTTTCCGGCGCCACTGGGGCCGACCAATGCCGCCAGTTGGCCGGGTTTAATTTCAAAACTAATATTATTGATAGCCATACTGCGGCTAGATACCCTGGCAGGGGTGGCCAGCGAGTGACCGTTATCGCTGCCCAATGAGCGGTCTACGGTTAGTCCCAATGCTCCAGCCCCACCATCACCGCCTTCAGAGTAGCTAAATGACACATTCTCAAAGGTAACCCGCCCGGCTACATTTTCTAATTTGACGGCATCGGGCTTTTCCTGTATTTCAAACGGCAGGTCAATAATTTCAAAAACTCGCTCAAAACTGACCATACTGGTGGCCAACTCAAGATGAGCATTCGTCATAGCACTCAACGGTCCATACAATTGGTTTAAGTAGGTCCCAAAGGCCACAATGGTTCCCACCGTAAATACCCCGATAATAACCAGATAACCCCCGGCTCCAAAAACGACCGCTGTCCCAATCGCCCCCACTAAGCCAAGCGCCATAAAGAACCACCGCCCAATCATCGCCGAGCGGACCCCGATTTGCGCCACTTGTCCACTCCGCTCTCGAAACTTCTCGATCTCATCCTGCTGCCGGCCAAACAGTTTAACCAGCAACACCCCACTCACGTTGAGCGTTTCATGCATCAAGGCATTCATTTTGGCGTTCAAATCCAGGCTTTCTCGCCGGACTTCTCGCAACAAGCGCCCTACCCGCCGGGTCGGTAAAATAAACAACGGTAAGATCGCGACGCTCAACAAGGTCAAGCGCCATTCCAACGTCAGCATAATCACCAGCGTTGAAATCACCGTCACCAGGTTGGTAAGGACATTGATAAACGTGCCGGTCAAGGCGCTTTGCGCGCCCACAACATCATTGTTGAGCCTACTCATCAATTCCCCTGTCTTTGAATGGGTAAAGAATCTGAGGCCCATGGCATGCAAATGGTTAAACAAAGCATTGCGTAGATCGGCAATCAGATGCTCACCGATGGTGGCACTGAGGTAACGTTGACCCAGGCCAACAAAAGCATTAATGATAGGAATACCAATCATACCCACAGTTAGCCAGATTAAGCGGGTCATATCTTGATTAGGCAGGGCGTTATCAATTAAATCTCGATAAAGCAGAGGAGGGATCAGACTTAAGCCGGTGATGACCAAAATAGTAATCAGGAGGCCCAACGTTTTCAGGCGATAGGGTTTGGCATAACCCCATACCCGCCGCAACAGCGCCCAACTAAGCTGTGGTTGATCTTTTTTCTCGTCATAGCTGATGAAGGTCCACCAGCCGCCATTGTGAAACATAGATTTCTCCCTGAGTGTCTAATTTACAGGACTTACGCGGTCATGTCATTTCGAGTGACCCGCAAGGGGGAGCGAGAAATCCCTGTTAGGCCCACCGCGTAACTCCTATGATTGAACAGTATAGCCAATTTTAAAGCATAGAGTAACTGCCCAAATGGTCAGGTAGACCCTGCACTTTTGTCTTGTAAAGCTTGGACTTGAACAAACAGATGATACAATTATAAGGGCATCGTCACAGATGCAAAACTGACCTTACTCATCGCTCGATTGTGGAAACATCCGATCATCTATCTCTCTCAGTGGACAGATCAAGGTGTGATTGTTGTCTCTCAAACGCCCGGCGAGGCGCTGGAACGGGAATGGGTCGAGTACAACCTTAAAAAATATGTAATTACGAAATTCCTGTTCGTCCAGCACACATAACTTTCAGAGATTTCTCGGCCTCTGGCCTCGAAATAACATGTGAATTGCCTAACCCCAAAATTTATCAAGCCAGTTGTGTCAGAAAGTCACTTTTCGATTATAATGCTTACCCGTTCCGTTACTCATTTCAATCCCTGGACTGGCCGCTTGAGCGGGGTGGGTAGATGAGAGGAGCCAATTAGCTGCGCAGGATCATGATTTCAGGTCGGGAACCAGAACATGGGCGACTACAAACTTGTGGTGCTGGATGTAGATGGCACATTGGTTGGACACGGCGCTTATCCCAGCCAGCGAGTCGCCGCAGCCATTGCGGCGGCCAAAGCCAGAGGGGTGCAGGTGGTGTTGGGAACGGGTCGGGCCACCGAGGCCTGCTACCATCTGCTAAAATTTCTAAACCTGGATGGACTGCATATTTTATTCGACGGGGCCGCCGTGGTCGAATGGCCGAGCAACGAAATAGTTTTTTTACAGGCGCTCCCCCCCAGGGCCGCCCAGCGTTTGATTGAACTTTCGCGTGAGCATGACCTGTTTCTGGAAATTTATGCTCACGATTTTTATTTTATTGAAAAGAACGGTCAACTGGCCCAACATCAACGCCAAAAGCTGCAAATTACCCCGCTCATAACAGATTTGATGAGCCTGGTCAATCGGATCAAGATGGTTAAAGGTCAACTTCTGGCTGCTGACGCCGAACAAAAGGAGCGGGCCGATCTGATTACGAGGGAGATGGCCGATTTGTGCAAAATGTCGTGGAGTTTGGACCCCACCAACGGTATCTATTTTGGCAACGCGATTTCTCGGTCTGTTTCCAAGGGCAACGCCTTGAACGAAATGATTGATTATCTGGGTATTACCACCAACCAGATCATGGCTATTGGCGACTCGTTTAATGACCTGCCTATCTTTGAAGTAGCCGGAACCAAAATTGCCATGGGCCACGCCCCGGTCAGCCTCAAAGAACTGGCTAACTGGGTTGCGCCAACGGTAGAAGAAGACGGCGTGGCGGTGGCGATTGAAAAATTTATTCTACAGAAGGAGCTGAATTAAGCGTGAGTCAGGCAAACGGACAATACGTTCAAACCCGCTGGAGTTTAACCGATATTATTCCCGCCGCCGAAGGGCCGGCGGTAGATCAATTGGTGACAGAATTAGAGACAGTCACCCAGGAAATTGAGTCTTTCCGCCCGCTGCTCTCGCCGGAGATGAGCGGCGAAGATTTTAGCCGGGCCATCCAAGCAATAGAGCGATTTGCCCAGGTGGCCCACCGGCTGGGTAGCTACGGCCCGTTGTGGTTCTCCGAAGACACTCAAAATCAGGCCGCCCTGGCTTTTATGGGGCGCATGGAGCAACTGCTGACCGAAGCCCAAAATCGCACCCTCTTTTTTAGCCTGTGGTGGAAGGGCCTGGCGAATGAAGCGGCCGACCGCCTCTTAGCCTATGCCGGCGATGCGCGTTACAACCTGGTGCAGGATCGTCTTTTCAAGGATCACATCCTGGCCGAGTCCGAAGAGCAGATTATCAACCTCAAAGACATCAACGGCATCAGCGCCATGGTTACGCTGTACGACATGATTACCAGCAAGTTCACTTTTGAGATAGAGGTTGAGGGCGAGAAAAAAACGCTGACCCGCGACCAACTGATGACCTACGTCCGCAACCCCTCGCCGGAGGTGCGGGCGGCGGCCTACCAGGAGCAGTTTCGGGTCTATGGCCGGGAGGCCACCGTGCTGGCCCAGATTTACACCCACCGGGTACGCGATTGGGCCACCGAGAATCTCAATTTGCGTCGCTTTTCTTCCCCGATTGCCGTGCGCAACTTAAGCAATGATGTGCCCGATGCGGTCGTCAATACCCTATTGGATGTCTGCGCTGAACAGGCCCCTATTTTTCACCGTTACTTCAAGTTGAAAGCGGGCTGGCTGGGCTTGCCCAAATTACGCCGCTATGATCTGTACGCTCCGCTCAGCCAAGAGTCAACCAAAAAGATTGACTATGGCGACGCGGTGACAATGGTTCTGGACAGCTTTAACGAGTTTTCGCCCATGGTGGCTCAAGAGGCCCGGCGTGTTTTTGCCGAAGGCCACATTGACAGCGAAATTCGGCCCGGCAAGCGCGGCGGCGCCTTTTGCGCCAGCATCCTGCCGGCGCTGACCCCGTGGGTGCTGCTGAACTACACCGGCGAGCCGCGCCAGGTAGCCACCCTGGCCCACGAGTTGGGCCACGCCATCCACGCCATGCTGGCCGCTGAACATTCAGTCCTCACCTTTCATTCGGCCCTGCCGCTGGCTGAAACAGCCTCGGTTTTTTCAGAAATGCTGCTGACCGACCGGCTGCTGGCCGAGGAAAAAGACCCCCATGTTCGCCGCGATCTGCTGGCCGATGCCGTAGATGACGCTTACGCGACAGTGCTGCGCCAGGCCTATTTTGTGCTATTCGAGCGGGATGCCCATCGGCTGGTGGCCGAAGGTAAAACGATGGATGAATTGAACCAGCACTACCTGGGCCAACTTCAACAGCAGTTTGGGGACGCCATCGAGGTCAGCGAAGATTTCAAGGCAGAATGGATTTGTATTCCGCACATCTACCATACGCCGTTTTACTGTTACGCCTACAGCTTCGGCCAGTTGCTGGCTTTGTCGCTGTACCAGCAGTACAAAGAGCAGGGCCAGAGTTTTGTCCCCAAGCTGCTCAAAAT
The DNA here is from genome assembly GCA_015075405.1 of Anaerolineales bacterium. Lineage (GTDB taxonomy): Bacteria > Chloroflexota > Anaerolineae > 4572-78 > J111 > DSQQ01. The sequence goes on along the minus strand of JABTUK010000004.1, from coordinate 138,873 downwards.
TCTGTCTTACGGTGGGGCAGCCAGCCCCCACCACATTCTGAGCGAGGCCGGGATTGATATGGCCGATCCCAATTTCTGGCGCAGCGGCTTTAAAGTGATTGAAGGCATGATTGACGAGTTGAGCTAGCTAAATCGCACCCTTCGATACGCCTTTCGCTTCGCTCAAGGCTACTCAGGATGCGATTATTAGCCAAAAATCATCCTGAGTAGGTGAGCAAAGCGAACCGTATCGAAGGGTGATTTTCGAGCTAATTATGAACTCAGATTAACTACAATGCCTGAACAACTCCTGCCCAAACCCGAAATTATGAGTCCCGCCGGTTACTGGCCGCAGTTGCAGGCTGCCATCGAAGCGGGAGCGGATGCGGTTTACTTTGGTCTCAAGCACTTTACGGCGCGGGCCAAAGTGGGCTTTTCCCTGGCCGAACTGCCGGAGGTGATGCGCACCTTGCACCGGCGGGGGGTGAAGGGCTACGTTACCTTCAACACCCTGATCTTTGATGATGAACTGGTCGAGGCCGCCCAAAGCCTGGCCGCCATCGCCGAGGCGGGCGCGGATGCGATTATCGTCCAGGATGTCGGCATCGCCCAACTGGCCCGGCAGATTGCCCCCACTCTGGAAATTCATGGCAGCACCCAAATGAGCATCACCAGCGCCGAAGGTATTCACCTGGCCCAGCAGTGGGGGGTCAGCCGGGTGGTGCTGGCGCGGGAGCTGTCGCTGGAGGAAATCCGCCAGATTCGCCGCCAGACCGACTGCGAGCTGGAGATGTTTGTCCACGGGGCGCTGTGCGTCTCCTACTCCGGCCAATGTTTTTCGTCGGAAGCGTGGGGCGGGCGCAGCGCCAATCGCGGGCAGTGCGCCCAGGCCTGCCGCCTGCCCTATGAACTGCTGGTGGATGAGCGGGTCAAGCCGTTGGGCGAGGCTCGTTATCTGCTTTCGCCGGGCGACCTGTACACCCTGCCCCAGATACCCCAGATTGCGCAGGTAGGCGTCTCGGCCCTCAAAATCGAGGGGCGCTACAAAGATGCCAATTACGTGGCTTTGACCACTGCCGCCTATCGCAAAGCTGTGGATGAAGCCTACGCGGGCCGGCCCCTCAGCCTCAGCCGGGGCGAAGAGCTTCAACTCGAACAGGTCTATTCGCGGGGACTCGGCCCCCACTTTGTCAATGGGACCAACCACCAGGCGGTGGTGCAGGGGCGCTCGCCGCGCCATCGTGGAGTATTGCTGGGCCGGGTGGTGAAGGTGCTGCCGGACAGTGTGCGGGTCGCCTGCAACCCGGCTACAACTGCTGTGGCGCCGCTCAAAGCAGGCGACGGCCTCGTATTCGATGCCGCCAGTTGGCGCAGCCCCGAGGAAACCGAGGAAGGCGGCCGCGTCTATCAGGTCACGCCGCGGGGCGGGGACGAGGTGGAACTTTATTTTGGAAACGGCGCGGTCAACTTCAGCCGGATTCGGCCCGGTGATTGGGTCTGGCGCAGCCACGACCCCGACCTGGAGCGGGTGGCCCGCCCATTGACTCAGGCTGCCGGGCCGGTTCATAAACAGGCCGTGCGCGTCCGGGCGACTGCCCACGAGGGCGAACCCCTGACCCTGGAATGGTCGCTGGTAGCGCAGCCACAGGTGCGGGTGACGGTGCAATCTGCTGAACCCTTAGGACCGGCCCAGAACCGCACCCTGACGCCAGAGTTTTTGCGCGAGCAGTTGGGCCGCCTGGGGAACACCGCCTATGAATTGGCGGAGGTCGAATTGGACATGATCGGCCAGCCGTTTGCGCCCAGTTCGCTGCTAAATTATCTGCGCCGCCGGGCCGTTGAGGGGTTGGTCGAAATACAGAGCCTACCCCGGCATACCATCATAAATGACCCGCTGCTGGTATTAGAGACAGCTCAAAAAACCTCACAGGTCTTAAAGACCTGTGAGGTTTCCCCTACTCCACAGTTGCATCTGCTGGTGCGCACCCCGGAGCAGTTGGAGGCAGCGCTGTCTCTGCGACCGGCCAGCATCACCCTGGATTATCTCGACCTGTATGGCTTGCGCCCGGCGGTGGAGCAGGTGCAGGCCAGCGGCGTCACCGCCCGCGTGGCCAGCCCACGCATTTTAAAGCCCAACGAGCAGCGAATTATCGTCTTTTTGCTCAAGCTGGAGTGCCAGCTTGTGGTCCGATCGAGCGGGCTGCTCGATGCGTTGCAAGGCCAGCCCCATCCGCCGCTCATCGGCGATTTTAGTCTGAATGCGGCCAACGTGTTGTCGGCCGGGGCTTTATTGCGGCTTGGGCTGGTACGCCTGACCCCGACCCACGATCTGAACGCGGCCCAAGTGGCTGGTTTGGCCCAGGGTATCGGCGGCGATAAGCTGGAGGTGGTGGCTTACCATCACTTGCCGGTTTTCCACACCGAGCACTGCGTTTTCTGCCGTTTTCTCTCTCAGGGAAGCAGCTACAAAGATTGCGGCCAGCCGTGCGAGCAGCATCGGGTGGCTCTGCGGGATGGGAATGGCCGCGCCCATCCGGTCATGGCCGATGTTGGCTGCCGCAATACCGTCTTTGGGGCCGAAGCCCAGGAAGCCAGCCGCCATTTGGACGAGTGGCGGGCCGCCGGGGTGCAGCATTTTCGGCTGGAATTTGCCCATGAAACGGCGGCGCAAGTAACCCGCATCAGCCGCGCCTTTGAGCAGGCTTTGAGCGGTAAAATGCCCGCCCACGAGTTGACCCGCCAACTCCCCCGCCTCGCGCCTCAAGGCGCCACCGAAGGAAGTTTGTTTGTGCCGGTGAATGTACTCTTTCCCAGCTAGGCGCTTACTGTCCCAGTGGGTCATAAGGATTGCCCAGCGTGGGCGCAATATTAGAAAAGTCGCCGCGGGTGATGTAATCTGATACGGTAAAACTGACCAAAATCAGCACAAATAGAAATCCCACTACGGCAAAAATCTGGATGAGGCGGCTGTTGTAGCGCAGGTGCATAAAGAAGAGCATAATCAGCGTAGTTTTGGCGATGGCAATCACTATAGCCACAACGTTGCTGAAAATGCCCAAGTCTACAAAGGCTACGGCCACCGTTGCTGCCATTAAAACCATCAGGGCAATAAACACGCCCAGGTAAACTTTTATGGGGACGATGTGATGTGTCATTAGTGCCGTCCGATCAAATAAAGTAAGGGGAAGAGAAAGACCCAGACAATATCTACAAAGTGCCAGTACAAGCCCAGCATTTCAACCGGGACATAGTTTTCGGGGGGAAAAGCGCCCCGCCAGATGCGGACCATAAAATAAATAATGACCCCCGCCCCGATAATCATGTGCAGGGCGTGAAAGCCGGTCATCACAAAGTATAAAACAAAGAAGAGCTGGGCAAAGTGGGGATTGGCTTCACCCTCATAGATAAAACCGCTGCCGGGGATTAAATGCTCTTCATATTTATGAAAATATTCGAAGCCTTTGATACCCAGGAAGGTTGTCCCCAACACCAGTGTGACCAGGAGCAGGCCGACGGCAGCTTTACGCTGGCCTAACTGGACACTCCTGACCGCCAGGGCCATGCTCAAACTGCTGCACAGTAGCACCACTGTATTGGTCGTACCCAGATAAATATCCAGGTGATGGCTGGCCTCGGCAAATTCCTGGTAATAAGCGGCCCGGTAGATGATGTAGAGTAAAAAGAGGCCGCTGAAAAACATCACTTCCGTGACCAAAAAAACCCACATACCCAGGGTATTAGATTCAATTTGCTGGTCCATATCGGTAAAGTGGTGGGCCAGGCTCGAAGCGTGACTATCGCTCAAAGGTGGTTCTCCTTTCTCAATGACCGAAGACCGGGGACGGGAGACCGGGTGCTTTTCTACCCCCGGTCTCCCGTCTTCCGTCTCCGGTCACTTTGCTGCCGGCGCGCCTGCTGTGGCCGAGTCTAAATCGGTCCTTTTAGGTTCCTGCTCGGCAGCGGGGGATTCTGATTGATATTCGTAAGCTTCCCAGGTGACAACCGGGATTTCCTCAAAATTGTGAGTGGGCGGGGGCGAAGGCGTGGTCCATTCGAGGCCGATTGCGCCCCACGGATTAGGCCCGGCCACGGCCCCGTAGCGCAGCGACCAGATAAAATAAATCAACGGCAGCAGGTAGCCCACCGCCAGCACCGAAGCCCCTGCCGTTGACATGACGTTAAGCACCTGGAACTCTTCAGGGTAGACATGGTAACGGCGGGGCATGCCCAGGTAGCCCACCAAAAATTGGGGAAAGAAAGTCAGGTTGAAACCGGCAAAAATCAATCCGGCCGAAAGGCGGCCCCACCACTCCGGGTACAGCCGCCCGGTAATTTTGGGCCACCAGAAATGGAGCGCGCCCAGGTAACCCATCACTGCCCCGCCGACCATAATGTAATGAAAATGGGCTACCACAAAGTAGGTATCGTGAACGTGTACGTCAATGGCCAGGGCCGACAAATAGAGGCCGGTCAAACCGCCAATGGTAAACAAACCAATAAAGCCCAGGGCATAGAGCATCGGCGTGTCGTAAGAGATTTGGCCTTTGTAGAGCGTCGCCGTCCAGTTGAAAACCTTGATGGCCGACGGAATAGCCACCAGATAACTGAGAACCGAAAAAATCATACCGGCATAAACTGACTGGCCGCTGACAAACATATGATGGCCCCAGACTAAAAAGCCAATCACCGCAATTGCCAGACTGGAATAGGCAATAAAGTTGTAACCAAAGATGCGCTTGCGTGAAAAACAGGTGATCAACTCGCTGATAACGCCCATACTCGGCAAAATCATAATGTAAACCGCCGGATGGGAGTAAAACCAGAAGAGATGTTGAAACAGGATAGGGTCGCCGCCCAGCGCCGGATCGAAAATGCCAATCCGAAACAGCCGCTCGATGGCCACCAATAGCAGGGCGATGGCAACCACCGGCGTCCCCAAAATCATGATAATGCTGGTAGCGTAATGCGCCCAGACAAACAACGGCAGCCGGAACCATGTCAACCCCGGAGCGCGCATTTTGTGAATGGTCACGATAAAATTAATCCCGGTAAAAATAGAGGAGAAACCGGAGAAAAACGCGCCGACAGCCGCAAAAATTACATAACTATTGGAATAGGTGCTGCTGTAAGGGGTGTAAAACGTCCAGCCGGTATCCACCCCGCCCAGGGCCAACACCGCCACCGTGAAAAGACCGCCGATACTGTAAACGTACCAACTGGCCAGATTCAAGCGGGGAAAAGCCAGGTCTTTGGCCCCAATCATCAGCGGGATCAAAAAATTGCCCATTGTCGCCGGGATGGATGGAACCAGGAAAAAGAAAATCATAATGAAGCCGTGCATGGTGAAGACACGGTTGTACATATCGCCGGTCATCACATCGGCGCGGGGGGTCATCAACTCCAGCCGAATGAGCATAGCGTAGATACCACCGAGAACAAAAAACAACGAAATCGAAACCAGGTAAAGCAGGCCAATCCGTTTGTGATCGGTGGTTAACAGCCAGGATTTGGCGCTGTAATTAACATTTAGATAATGCTCGTGCGAGGTGACTAACCCCTTCTGGCGGGGAGTGCCCTTTTCAACTTGCGTCGTACCAACCATTATTGTTCGCCTCCATCGGGCTGTAACGATTTCAAATAAGCCACAATTTGCTGCAAGCCTTCATCACTGATCTGGCCTTGATAAGTGGGCATAATCGAGGGATAACCGGCCACAATCTTGGCCCGCGGATTTACAATTGACTCGCGCAAGTATTCCTCGTCTGCCACAACCGTTTGGCCGCCTTCTAATTCCACTTCCTGCCCAAACACGCCCACCAGTGAAGGGCCGCGTCCCTGCGCGTCGGCCTGGTGGCAGGTGGCGCAGCCAAGTTGTTGAAACTGGGCTGCGCCGGCCTCGGCCAAAGGCACATTGCCGCTGTCGCCGGCCAACCACTGTTGATACTCGGCTTCGGGCAGCACAATTACACTGCCGCCCATTTCGGCGTGGTCGGTGCCGCAAAATTCGGCACAAAAGAGATGATATGTTCCCGGCCGGGTGGCTTCAAACCAGATGCTGGTGTAACGGCCCGGCAGCACATCCTGTTTGACCCGGAAAGCAGGGATGTAAAAGCTGTGAATAACATCCTGCGAGGTCATAATCAACCGGACCGCCCGGTTGACCGGCACGTGCAATTGGTTGATTTCAGCCTGTCCTTCGGGGTGCTGAGCCTTCCACATCCACTGTTTACCGACAATATAGATTTCGAGGGCGTCAATCGGCGGGCGGTACAAATTGAAATAAGCCATCGCCTGAATGATAAACACGGTCAGGGCCAGCAACAGTGGGACAAAAGACCAGAAAAACTCCAGCTTGCTGCTCTCAAAAACCAGGCCGGAACGATCTGCGGTTGTACCGCGCCGGTATTTAATAGCAAAGAACAAAATAAAAAAGCAGACAAGCACGGCAAAGAATAGACTGAGACCTACCAGCAGAAAGTAAACTCCATCTACCCCGCTGGCAATGGTTGAGGCTTGATCTGGAAATAATGGAAAATCCCACATAATTTTTCTCTAACTGTTCCTCGAAAATAGACCAGGACCGGAGACCGGAGACTGATGATAAAAACCCGGTCGTCGGTCATCGGTCTCCGGTCATTTTTACGCTTTTGATAACGACTCGCCCAATTTGCGGCCCCGCTCGCGCCGCAGCAGCACCGTAACCACCGCCCCGATGGCCGCCACAGTGGTTAGGCCGGCGGCGCGAATGACATTCATAATCGTTACAGTGTATTGGCCGACCACTGGATCATAGTGATAACACAGCAGCAGCAGTTGGTCTACCGGCGAACCGATTTTGTTGGCCGCCGCTTCAACCAACCCCAGCCGGACATCCCTGGCCGGGAAATCAATGCCGTAAAAGTAGCGGGCAATTTTTCCTTCGGGTGTAACCACCATGATGCCGGTTGGGTGAGCGTATTCCTGCTTGGCCGAGTCGTATTGATAATGAAAACCGGCGGCTTGAGTCAACTTTCCAATGGCCGCTTCCTGGCCCACCAGAAAGTGCCAACCGGCCCCGGCTGCGGGCCGGCGATACTGTTCCAGGTAAATTTCTTTTTTGGCCGCCGCCAACTCCGGCGTCTCCGTCGGGTCAATACTGACCGTAATCACCTCAAATTCGTCGCCGATGTCAAAGGTCAAATTGTTCAGGGTAGCCAGCAGGCCATTGAGCACCAGGGTGCAGAGCATAGGGCACTCGTAGTAAGCAAAGACCAGAATGACCGGCTTCCGGCCAAAATAATCAGCCAGTTGGACAGGTTGCCCCGCTTCATCCTGAAACGTTAACTCAAGCGGCAGTTGTTGATTCAACTTCTGCTCAAACTCAACGCCCTTGATGAGTTCATCTACCGGGTGCGAGCCGCCGGCGTGGGCGGGAGGGGTGGTCAGAAAGAAGATAGAGGATAGAAGATAGAAGATGGCGAGAATCAAGGAGTAGGTAGTAGGTAGTAGGTAGTAGGGGATAGAAATACGAGGCCGCCCGGTGATGAATCGCGGAGCTAGTCGACCACACTGAATGAATCCGGCTAAAACATTATTGCTGTCCTTCAATGCTCTATTCTCCATCTTCAATCCTCTACCCTCTATCTTCCATCCTCTATCTTCAATCTTCTATCCACCATCCTCTATCCTCTATCTTCACTTCTCTTCCTGCGGTTGCGCTGGCAGTCCTCGTTCCAGGGTCAATTCGATGGCCCGTTCGATGGGGATGCGCACCACGCCGGCTTCCTTGTCCACCCAGCCATAATTATTCAAAATACCATCCTGCTCGTTAGCCATGCCCTGCATGTCTTGCCCCGGATTACGTTGTAATAAAGGCCCCGGCGGCAGCCCTTGAGCTTCTTCCAGCAGGGGCGGCGGGGGCGCGCTGCGAGCAGTCTGGTTATAGTTCAGGAAACTGTACAACAGGCCAATGATGGCAAAAACAATAATGACGACGCCAATCAAACCCCCGACCAACCAAACCAGGTTGCGTAGGTTGACATCTCTAACTTCGTAGCCCAGTTTCAGGCTTTCTTCAGGAATGGGTTGAGGTTTGTGTTCTTCCATGATCCAATATTTTCTCCTCCACCCCCGCATCGTATAGGGGCAGCAGGGATTTTTGCTTCAACTGCCAGATAAAGGCTGCCAGCCAGAGTCCACCGATAGCCAGCGGCGCGACGATGATGAGCCAGTCCAAATAGAATGTTTCATGGTAGGCCGGAATTATCAGCCAGTACAGGTCAACCCAGCGCATAAACAAGACCAGGCTGGCGACGATGACCAGCCAGCGGATGCGGCGCTTGACCGTCCGCGAGAGCAGCACCAGGAAGGGTATCACAAAATGGAAGACGGTCAGCAGAAAGCCGACAAATTCCCAGCCGCCATTGGTGCGGCGGAAAACCCAGGGCGTCTCTTCGGCCAGGTTGCCCGACCAGATAATGAGATATTGCGAAAGGGTCATATAAGCCCACAACATCACCCCGGCCAGCAAAAAATTGCCCAGGTCATTAACATTTAAGGCTTCTACGGCGGCAGTCAGCGGTGTGTGTCTCATCAACCAGTTGAGGGCGATAATGGCAAAAGCAAAGGCCGCGGCTACTGCGCCGGTAGCAAACATAAAACCATAAATGGTTGAAAACCAGTGCGGCTCGATGGACATCATCCAGTCAATGGAGGCAAAGGTAATGGTCAACCCAAATGCGCCCAGGCCCAGCCCGCTCAGAGCGCGCAGGCGGCGGCCCGAGACGATGTCGAAGGAGCTATCTAATTGGAGCAGCCAGCGGTTGAGCAGAAAAGCCAACCCCAGCCAGACTACAAAATAAATCACCGCCCGACCAATAAAAAAAGGCGCGTTCAGGTAAAGAGCTTTGTGCTGCAAAAGTTCGTCGTGAGCCACCGCATCGGGGCGGGCCCATTCGTACAAAATCGGTAAGCCCAGCAACAGGGGTATAAACAATACGGCTAACAAGGGCAGGGTCAGTAACCCCGCTCTGAGAATCCGTTGGGTCACATAGCCCCAGCCGCCGCCGGTCATATTGTAAATCATCAAAATCCCCAGGCAGCCCAGGGCCACCTGTAGCCAGAGGATAAAGCCAACCAGGTAGGCCGGGAAGAATTGGGCCGGACTCAGAAACCAGCCCACCCCTAGCAACACCAGGCCGACTACCCCAGCCCCCAGGGCCGCCATTTGGATGCGATTGAAGAGCGATTGCGCTTGTGGCTGGTTCATTGGCCCGGCTCCTCTAATTTGCTGCGTTGGTCGGGCGGCACATCATCCAGGGTGGCGTTCTGGCTCAATTGCAGCGCCTTGATATAGGCAATAATGGCCCAGCGGTCTTCCGGCGGCACGCGGGAGGCGTAGCTGTACATCACCCCAAAACCGTTGGTAATCACATCATAATAGTAGCCAGGCGGCGCTTCGCGCAGACGGTCAATGTGGAACGAAGGCGGGGCTTTGAACCCCCGCTGGACAATCATACCCTGGCCGTTACCCAGGCGGCTGTGGCACGGTGCGCAGAAAATATCATACCGTTCACGCCCGCGCTCTAACACCTCGCGGGTGATTTCAATCGGAAAGTTCTCGACAGGGGTATCATCCTCATTCATGCCCTGGTAAAACGCCTTGTCTGAATTAAGGTGTCCACGCGCTACGGTATCCACCAGCAGCAGCCTCGATGATTGGCCGTCGAGGAAAAAGTCGCTTGATTGCAACGGCTTCACTTTAGCCTGTTCTCGCATGTCGTACCAACAACCTGTCAGCAATAGCAAACAAGTGACCAGAGAGAAAACTTTTAAGGTTTTTGCTTGTGCCATAATTTATCCAGGGTATTTATACTGCTCAATCTCAGACACCCGTTCGGGGTGAAAGCTTTCCAGGAATTTCCTTGTTTCTTCCAGATCAAACTTGGGGTCTCTGGCTTCGATTTGAAGGAAGAAGCGGTCTCGGCTGGCGGCCTCAAAGCCGGGTACGCCGAAGACGGGATGGTAGGGCTGGGGCAAGCCATTCAAGCCCAGCATGCCTAGCACGGCGGCAAACGCGGCCAGCAACACGGTGGTTTCAAAAGTGGCCGGAATAAATGAGGGCCAGCTATGGAAGGGCCGCCCGCCGATATTGAGCGGGTAATCAATCACCGAGGCGTAATATTGTAGCATATAGCCGCCAATCGCCCCCAGTATGCCGCCGGCTAACACAATGTACGGCAAGCGCGTACCGCGAGCGCCCAAAGCATGCCCCACTTCTTCAATTGGATAAGGCGTGTAGGCATCCATCTTGCGGTAGCCGGCTTCGTGAGCCTGATGAGTCGCTTCAATCAGCGATTCCGGGGTGGTAAATTCGGCTAAATAACCAAAGATAGGTGGATTTTTCATGCGTTTTCGCTTTCCGGCACCAATTCGCGCATCTCAAAAATCGAAATGACCGGCAGTACCCGGATAAACAGCAGCAGCAAGGTCAGGAAGAAGCCGATGGTGCCGATAAACATGGTCCAGTCGAAAACCGTAGGGTAGTACATCCCCCATGCAGAAGGCAGAAAATCACGATGCAAGCTGGTCACAATAATCACAAATCGTTCCAGCCACATGCCGATATTGACAATAATCGAAATAACAAACAAGACCAGCAGATTATTTCTAATCGGACGGAACCAGAGCAATTGGGGGATCAACCCATTGCACAGGATCAACGCCCAGTACATCGGTGCGTAGGGGCCGGCCATGCGGTTCAAAATCAGGTATTCTTCATACTGGCTGCCACTGTACCAGCCCATAAACAGTTCCATCATATAGCCATAAAAGACAATCAGGCCCGTTACCAGCATAATCTTGGCCATATTGTTGAGGTGGCGCATGGTGATAAAATCTTCCAAACCATAAACCTTGCGCAGGGGAATAGCCAGGGTTAGCACCATGGCAAAGCCGGAGAAAATAGCCCCGGCCACAAAGTAAGGGGGAAACATAGTCGCGTGCCAGCCGGGAATGATTCCAGCCGCAAAGTCAAGGCTCACCACGCTATGAACCGAAACCACCAGCGGGGTAGAGAGGGCAGCCAGCATCAAATAAGCCGCGTGATAGCGATTCCAGTGCGCCGCGGAGTTGCGCCAGCCCAGCGCAAAAATCCCATAAAGAATCCGGAGCAGCGGATTTTTAGTCCGGTCGCGCATCGTCGCCAGGTCGGGGATAAGGCCGGTGTACCAGAACAGAAACGAAACGGTGGCGTAGGTGGAAATGGCAAACACATCCCACACCAGCGGGCTGCGGAAATTGGGCCACATGCCAAAGGTATTAGGATAGGGCATCAACCAGTAGTCAAACCAGGGCCGGCCGGTGTGTAATAAGGGGTACAGCCCAGCATTGGCTACGGCAAAGAGGGTCATCGCCTCGGCAAAGCGGTTGATGGAGGTACGCCACTGCTGGCGAAAGAGCAACAAAATAGCCGAAATCAACGTGCCGGCGTGCCCAATGCCCACCCACCAGACAAAGTTGAGAATATCAAAGCCCCAGCCAACCGGGTTATTAACGCCCCAAATGCCAACACCGGCGTACAGCAGATAGCTAATGGTCCCAAACAGCATGGCCGTCCCCAACGAAGCCAGACCGAAGGCGACAAACCAGACCAGCGGCGTCCGGCGCGTGAGTACAATGGCGCTAATCTTATCGGTGACTGTCCCATAAGTATGGCCCGGCCCAATCACCGGCGCGGGCAACTGCACGCTCGACGGTTTATCAAATGCATCCGATGATTGCATCAGCTTACTTCACCTCCCAGTTCAGCGTTGGGATTCTTGACCTCGGCCAGATAAGTGGTGCGGGGTTTGGTGTTCAACTCTTCCAGCAGGCCATAATTGAGCGGCGTAGCTTTGGATTGGGCCACCCGGCTCTCCGGGTCGTTGATATTGCCAAAAATAATCGCCTGGGTCGGGCAGGCTTGCTGGCAAGCGGTGATGATTTCACCATCACGAATGGCCCGGTTGTCCTTCTTGGCCTCAATGCGGGCCACATTAATCCGCTGGACGCAGTAGGTACATTTCTCCATCACCCCCCGCTGGCGCACGGTCACATCCGGGTTCATTAGAAGTTTCAGCACCGGCACATCCTGGTTGCTATATTGGAAGAAATTATAGCGGCGCACCTTGTAGGGGCAGTTGTTGGAACAATAACGGGTCCCGACACAGCGGTTGTAAACCATCTCGTTCAACCCTTCGGCGCTGTGGACGGTTGCCGCCACCGGACAGACCACCTCGCAGGGGGCCTTTTCGCAGTGCATGCATGGCACCGGCTGGAAGTGAGTCGCCGGATTGTCCAATTCACCTTCAAAATAGGTATCCACCCGAATCCAGTGCATCTCCCGGCCCCGCGAAACCTGCTCCTTGCCGACAACGGGAATATTGTTCTCGGCCTGGCAAGCGATGGTACAGGCATTGCAGCCGATACAACTGGTCAGGTCAATGGTCATGCCCCAGGCATTACCCTCGTAAGGATACTCTGGGTACAGGGAAATATGTTCAGCCTCGCCGTGGCTCTCCTGAGCAAAATCGGGGTGGGCCTGGTACTCGGCCAGTGAGGCTGAGCGCACCAACTCGCGTCCCTCCATCAAAAAATGCAACTGGGTGGTTACCAGAGGATAAGTCTCCCCGGTTTTGACAATTTCCAGGCCCGTATCGAACCAGAGCGCTTCAGAAGTGCGTAGGGCATAAGCGTTGAAACCAACCCCATTCCCCACCTGGCCGGCCCGCCTGCGCCCATAGCCCAGGTGAACCGTAACGGTATCATCGGCGTGGCCGGGTGCGACCATAATCGGCGCGCGCACCGACCGTTCGCGGTAACGCAGTTCAACCACCTCATCGCTGACCAGGCCCAAGCGGCTGGCGGTGGCGGGGCTGATGAGAGCGGCGTTATCCCAGGTGAGTTTGGTAATGGGCCGGGGCAGCTCTTGCAGCCAGCCATTGTTGGCAAAGCGGCCATCCCACACCGACGGGTCAGGCCGGAAGACAATTTCCAGGCCGGACGACTCTTCCGCTGACGGGGCGCTGCCAAAATCGGCCTGTAGGCTGACGGACCGGGTAGGCAGAGCCGTGTCGTCCATCAATCCATTGTGCAGGGCGGTTCGCCACAGGGTTTCAAAATCGTCGCCGGGATTTTGCTCCTGCCAATAATTTCGCACCAAATCCAGGTTGGATACCCCGCTTTGGCCCAAAATCACCGCCAACAGTTCGTAAGGCGATTTACCATCGTACAGCGGCGCAATCAACGGCTGAATGATGCTGACCGTGCCATCGTAAGCGCGGGCATCGCCCCACATCTCTAAAAAGTGCAGCCCCGGAATATGCCACTGGCACAATTCTGAGGTTTCGTCTTCATACAGGCCCAGGTGAACGCGTGTGGCAACATTAAACATACGTTCGCCAAATTGCAGGTCAGCCGGGGCGTCGTAAACGGGATTGCTATCGAGGATAATCAACAACTGGACTTGCCCGGCCTGCATGTCGTCGGCCAGTTCGCGCAGCGAAGCGATGCCATTGCCGGGGTTGGCGGTGACCGGGTCGGTATAAGTTACCGTCTGTCCCACATTGCCCAACGCTTCATTCATCGCGTAAGCCAAAGCGTGAACAATGGGCGGCTGCTGCTCGCCGGCAATCACCAGGCTTGAACCTCGATGGGCCTGCAAATCGCTGACCACCGCCGCAAGCCAATTAGCCTGATCGGGCAGTTCCGCCCCACCTGCTTCCACACCGAGAGCTTGGGCGAGAGCGCGGGTCAATAATTCAATCTGGCTGGGCCGCAACGGCAGCCGGTGGTCGGCTTTGGCCCCGGTAATCGTTGGGGTGCTTTCGACCACATACAGGCGGCTCTGTTCGGTTTGACCGGCCCAGACGCGGCGGGCGTCGCTAAAATCGCGGGCATACCGGATATGGCCCGGCCCTTCGCCCAAAAAGTTGGCGTCGAGTGACAGAATAACCTCAGCGTTAGCCAAGTTGTAAACGGTTTCGACATCTTCGCCAAAGGCCAGCCGCGCTCCGGCCCGAGCGTTATCAGCCCCGGCGGGTTCATACTGATACCAGCGAGCTTGCGGAAATTCGGCCAGGACTGCTTCAAGCTGGCTAGCCAGGGTGGGTGAGGTAACCTGACCGGTCAGAATACGCAGCCCGGCCCCCCCGTTTCCCCGCAGATTGTCTATTTCAGCCTGAAAATTCTCCAAAAAAGCGGCCCAGGTGCTAATTCGGGTCCCAAAGCGGGTCACTACTTGCGAGCGGTCAGGGTCGTACAACTGCAAAATAGCCGCCTGGAGCCACACATCCGAGGAACCGAGGCTGGCCGGGTGGTCGGGGTTGCCCTCAATTTTGGTCGGGCGGCCTTCGTGGTTCTCCACCAATGCGCCAATAGCATAGCCATTAAAGGGCATGGCCGTAGCGTAAAATAGCGGCTGGCCTGGAATCAATTCTTCGGGCTGGCGCACGTAAGGCAGAATTTTTTCGGTCGGTTGGCCCGAACAGCCGGTCAATCCAGCCAGGGCCAGCGACGCGCCCATCACCTTGAGAAAGTTGCGCCGGCTAAGCTGGTCGCTCCATTCAGCGGCGCCTTGTGGAAATTCTCGGTGCAGAAACTCCTTAAATGCCGGGGTTTCGGCCACTTCTTCCAAACTGCGCCAGTAACGCCGGCCTTGCGTCTGGGCTAACTTCGCCCGAATTTCGGTGAGATTGAGGGGTTCTTTGTTCATAAAATCCCGTTCAAAAAAACTGATATCATGATCATGTCATTTCGAGGCCAGAGGCCGAGAAATCTCTCAAGAGCAACGGATTTCTCCCTTCGGTCGAAATGACACGTTCTCTATCATGTCATTTCGAGGCCAGAGGCCGAGAAATCTCTCAAGAGCAACGGATTTTTCCCTTCGGTCGAAATGACACGTTCTCTGTTTTTTAGCGATGACAAACCGAACAATTGGTAAGCTGGTTCACTTGAATATTGTAGGCTTGGACTAACTCCCGCCCCATCGCCACCTGATTTTCTTGCGACACATAGCCCATAGTGTAAATTTCCTCAACTGGGCGGACATATTTCTCGGGGTGGCGGTGGCACTCCAGGCACCATTCCATGTACAGGGTGTTGGCTTTGTAGGTGAGGGCCATCTGGTCAACCCGGCCATGGCAGGTCTCGCAGCCCACGCCTTTAGCCACGTGAATACTATGATTAAAGTAAACAAAGTCGGGCAAGTTGTGAACTCTGACCCATTCAATCGGTTGGTTGGTGCGGAAACTTGCGCGGACAGGCTCAAGCATCCCGGCATTGGTCCAAATTTGGGAATGGCAGGTCATACAGGTTTCGGTGGGCGGAATACCGGCAAATGAGGAGTCTTCGACCGAAGTATGGCAGTAACGGCAGTCAATTCCCAGACCGCTGACGTGATGTTCATGACTAAAAGGCACAGGCTGTTCTACAAAAACGCCTACACCGGTGGCATAAGAGGAGCGGACAAAGGCCATGACTAAAGCCGCGACACCCGCCAAAATAAACACGCCACCAAAAATAGTTACTTTTGCAATAGTATTGGTACTGGGATGAAAAATTTGCGCCATTGAGGAAGCCTATAGGTCTGATAGCTAACTTCTTCAGGACAATTTAATTGAACGGGAAAATATAGAATTGTATTACGTTAACGGGGAAATGCTATTCTACGATGGAATAACAAAATGGGCAAATAGTTCCATCGTACCCCTTATTTTCCAGCATCGGAAAAATGTGCGTCACCAGCAACGAATGCAGCTCGGAAGAGGTGTAACAAGTAACAAAACAGATAATTGAAATATACTTAACGCCTTTAATTTGCGCAAATTTATACGGTAAATTTGTGTAAAATTACACAATTAAGCCGGGGAAATATATGTAACCATTTGGCATTTCATCTATCTTGCTATATCTTTCAGCCGCAATGATAAGCCCTTCTCTAAAATCAAATCTCTTTCTCAAAATTGGTCAAAATACCGGCATCTTGTTAGTGGTTAATTTGGTCGGCGCGGTCATGGGCTTTTTGATGGCCGCTGCTCTGGGCCGGGGGCTGGGCGACGCCGGGTTTGGGCAGTACAGTTTTGTGATGACCTGGCTGCTAAGCCTAGTCCTACTGACTGAGTTCGGGGTCAGCACCGTCATCACCCGTGATGTGGCCGCCCAACCAGAGCAAACACAGGGCTACTTGATTAACTCGCTGGCTGCCAAAAGCATACTAAGCCTGCCCGTCATTTTTATCCTGCTGGTTCTGGCCCCTTACCTGGCCGTAAATCAGAATTCGGCAGTGATCGCTGCTTTACGCTGGGGGGTCATTTTTCTGGGGAGCAGTCTGGTCTACAGTTCATTTACTGCCATCTTTCGAGCGCACCAAACTATGGGTCCCATTCTGTGGCTAACGGTAAGTGGACAATTTGTCCTTTTGGCAGGGACACTCTGGCTAGTGTTGCAGCAACAACCTTTGTTTTTGATTATTGTTTGGGCCGGGCTGAGCCAAAGCCTTCAATGTGGTTTAGCTCTGGTTTTCTATCAAAAGTTGAAACAAGCAGCGCCAGCAGAATATTTAGGGGAACTCAAGGGAACTCATAGGAATTCAGAGTTCCTCCGAGTTCCCCCCAGTTCCTCCGAGTTCCCCGCCTCAAGCGCATCATCTCTGGAGAAAAATTGGGGCATTAGCAACACTCTCATCAAAAGGCTGCTTGTTAGAGCCTGGCCTTTTGCCCTGGCCGGAATTTTAGCCGCTTTGCAACTGCGGGTTACTGTATTAATTCTGGCCTATTTACAGGGCGACCAGGCCCTGGGCTGGTATGCCGCCGCCAACCGTTTTGTCGAAACCGGCAAGCAACTGCCGGGGGCATTTTACTCGGCCATGCTGCCGGCGATGGCGGCCATGGCCGGCGCTCGAACCGAGGTTCAGAGTCAGGCTTTGCAAAAAACCTTGAGCCGGTCGCGGCTGGGGTTGTTGGCATTTGGCATGGCTGCCGCGTTGGGCGCGTTATTTCTGGCTCAGCCCATCCTGACCCTCACCTATGGGGCCGAGTATCAGCCGGCCACCCTGACCCTGCAAATTCTGGCTCTCAGCCTTATTCCGGCCAGTCAAAACAGCCTGCTGATTATCTATCTCTATGCCTGTGGCGATGAAAAGTTTGTCAACCTGCTCACCGCTGTCGGCCTGATTGCCAACCTGGGATTATGTTTCTGGCTGATTCCCACCTGGGGACCGGCAGGGGTAGCCCTGGCGTTGCTCATTGCCGAAAGCTTGTTGTATGGACCGTATGCCATGAGAACTGCTCATAAAAAACGTAAGGCGTAAAACCTCGAAGAAGAAAAAAAGTTGCTACTCAGCCTCATGTCATTTCGAGACCGAAGAGCCTGCCCTGAGCGAAGCCGAAGGGTCGAGAAATCCCCAGGGGGCAACAGTTAAAAGTAAGGTGTTGAGGATTTCTCCCTTCGGTCGAAATGACATGCCTGAGCAATTACATTCTTATTTCTTCATGAAAACTTCGCTAATTCTATTCCTCATAGCCCTCACCCTTCGCCTGGGAGTGGTCTTCTTCTGGCAGTTTGATGGCCTGTATGGCCAGGATGCTTATGCCTACTTGCGACAAGCTGTTGCCATTGCTCAAACCCTGCCCCACGGCCAGCCGCCCCCCACCGATTTTTTCTGGCCCAACGGCTTTCCCCTACTGATTGCTTTCTGGATGCTTTTTGTAGGTCAGACAGCCTGGGCCGGTCAACTGGCGGCTCTGCTCTGCGGCGCGGCTCTGGCGCCCCTGTCGTTTTTGTTAAGTTGTGAGCTGTTTTCCGAAAATAACTCAATGATTATACGAAGTCATTATACCGGCCTGCTGGCCGGTTTCATTGTGGCAGTTGCCGGGCAGCCTATCCTCTCCTCAGTAGTCATCATGGCTGATATGCCGGCGCTCTTTTGGGCAACGCTGGCGGCGTGGTTGGTCATTCGAGCAGTAAATTTGGGGAACTCAGGGGAACTCAGGGGAACTCAGGGGAACTCAAAAGAAGTATTCTCCCCTGCTCCTCTGCTCCCCCGCTCCCCTGCCCTCTTATTTTTCGCGGCCGGAGTTGCCCTGGCGCTGGCAATTATTTCCCGCTGGTTATATGTTTTGATTGTGCCGGCTCTGGGTTTTTATATCTTTTTTAATTTCTGGAGTGCAAAGCTTGCTTTGCCAAATAGCAAAGCAAGCTTTGCACTCCAGTTTAAGAATTTTGAGTGGTCGCCACTTTTAGCGGTTTGCAGCGGCGCATTGATTCTGGCCCCTCAACTGTGGCTCAGTCTCAACAAGCCGGAAGGACTGGCGCACAGTTGGTTATTGGGCTGGAGTCCGGCTCACTTCTTCCAGCGCGAATTTGAGAATATTGATGGTCACTTTCTCTATCAGTTGCCCAACTTTATCTTTTATGCTCAGCCGGCGGGCCATCCGGCCTATATTTTTCCGCTGTTAGGTGTAGCTGCGCTGTGGGCCATCTGGCGCTTGGGACAAACCCGGCAATGGGGGGCGCTGATTCTACTATTGGGCTGGGTCGCTCCCGTCTATCTTTTTTTGGCCGGGATTCCCTACCAGAATTTCCGTTTTGGCCTGACCTTGTACCCGCCGCTGGTGATTTTGACCGGCTACGGGCTGTCAGACTTTTTAAGCGGAGGAGAAAGAGAGCAGGGGAGCAGAGGAGAGGGGGAGCGGAGGAGAATTTTCTCCCCTGCCCCTCTGCTCCCCTGCCCCTCTGCCCTCTTCAAGCTCATTATCGTCCTGTCCCTGCTGGGCATGCTGGCCTGGGCTTACCCGATGCTCGACAACTTTCTGACCGTTCAAAATCAAAGCAAAATCATCGCCGCGCAGGTGGAGCAAACTCTCCCCAAGGAAGCGACCCTCATCACCTTCGGGCTGACCCTGACCCTCCAGCACTACACCCAACTTAACACTCTGGAATTTTTTTATCTGGATGCAGCTTCACTCCAAACGCTGGCCGAGTCGCCCGGCCCGCTCTATTTACTCCTTGATGTGGGCAGCATCGAAACCCAATGGCGGGGCAAAACACCCCAAATTAATTATCAATGGCTCAAGAAAAATACCACCCTAACCCCGGTTGGCGATTTTTCGCCGTATACTCTATTCAAAGTTACAAAGTAACAGGCTCCAAGCCACATTCGGACAGAAATTCTTTGGCCAATCGCGCCCTGCTATCCTGCTACCTATTATGAGAATTGCCCTTATCACTCCCGGCTTTAGCGCCCACCCCGACGATTGGGCCATTCCTGCGCTGCTCAATCTGGCCCGCGCCCTGGCCGAACAGCACCAGATTCATATTTTCAGCCAGCGCTATCCATCGCCAGGGCTGTATCAATTTGACAACTTGACTCATCACGCCGTCGGGGGCGGGCAAAACTTTGGCTTGACTTCGGCCAAAATCTGGCTGAAAACCACGCAAGCCATTGTCCAGCAACATCGAAAAACTCCCTTTGACCTGCTGCACGCCTTCTGGGCCGACGAGGCCGGTTTCTCGGTAGCACTAGCCGGGAGCTGGCTCAGCCGGCCAGTAGTGGTCAGCATAGGCGGGGGCGAATTGACCAACCTGCCGGACATCAATTACGGGGCCCAACGTTTTTTGACCCGGCGCTTGACCACCCGCTACGCTCTCAAAAAGGCGGCCTTGGTCACCGCCGGCTCCGCATACCAGCTCGATGTGTGCCGCGCTCACCACATTCCAGAGTCTAAACTTCGCCTCGCTCCCCTGGGCGTTGATACCAATCTATTCCAGCCTGCGCCCCTTCCAGTAAAATCCAAAATCCAAAATCGTAAATCTAAAATCGAAAATCCCGTTCTCGTTCAGGCCGCATCCCTGTTGCCGGTCAAAAATCAGCGGTTGCTGCTTGAAGTTTTGGCCCAGGTAAAAAAAGAAATCCCTCAAATTAAACTGAATCTGGCCGGAAGTGGCCCTTTGTACAGCGAGTTGGCCGAAGTAGCTGGTCAGTTCGATTTGAACGACAGCCTCCTCTGGCAGCAGCAAGTGGCTTATCTCGCCATGCCCTCGCTGTACCAATCATCCCATCTCTATTTGCAAACCTCCCGGCACGAATCCCAGGGTATGGCCGTGCTCGAAGCGATGGCCTGCGGCGTGCCTGTGTTGGGCACTCCCGTCGGCGTGGCGCGAGAGGTAGCCTGTCTGCCACCGCAAACCTCGGCTGAGGCGTTGGCGGCCCAGGTGGTTGAGCTTTTCAGCGACGAGACCCACTATCAAGAATTACGCCGTCAGGCTCGCCAGAGGATTGAGGCCGGGTACAGCCTGATGGTCGCCACCCAAAATTTCCTCAATCTTTACCACGAAGTACTGAACCCTCATTAAGAGCCTATCCGAAAAAGATAGGTTGGCATCCTTATGCCAGCCGGTGACGCATAGGGATGCGTCACCTACGGGCTTATTCGGATAGGTTTTAAATCCTTCCGATTTCGTTTGAGCCAACCTTAAAATTCCTCCTTTAAACCAAATTTGTGTAGTACTCTTTGAAGCGGCTTGTATATATAAGCAACAAAACTTCATCCTGTTTTATTAAGTTTAAGGAGGTTCTGATGATCACTACCAAACTTCTGATTAAGATTTTTATCTGTATTGCCGCAGCAGGCAGCATAGCGGTGAGTGTTTTGGTCGCCGTCGTTATTACCCTTGTCCGGCCATCTTCGGCCAACCAATTAACGCCGACGCCGATTGGAACGGGCGCGCCCACTGTTGTGGGGACGCCCTCTCCGATGCCCAACGGTACGATCACCCCTAGCCCGGTTGTATCAGGCACCCCTACGACCACCACAACAATCACGACTACACCTGTAGCAACAACTACGGTGACGCCCGAAGCAACCGTTACGCCTATTGTTGATGAAATCACTATTATTGTCACGGTCCAAATTCAACTGCCTCCGCCCCATCTTTCGCCCGGCGGTGGCGGCGGTGGCGACGATGACGGTGGTAGTGGCGGTGGTGGCGGCGGCTGTGGCGGCTGTGGCGGTGGCGGCGATCACGACAGAGGCCACGGTAACGACCCAGACCATCACGACGAGGACAATCCCGGCAAGGGTGGGGATGACGATTAAAAAGTATGTTCGTTACTACTCGGGCTCATGTCATTTCTCGACCTTCGGTCTCGAAATCCCCTGGACGCAACGGGTAAAAGTAAGCTGGCGTGGATTTCTCCCTACGGTCGAAATGACATGGCTGAGCAGTTACAAATAATCAGTAGATCCAATTTCCGAGGAGTGAGGCACGCCCACATGCCGAACGCCGCCGCACGTGGGCGTGCTGGCTCCTCAAATTTGGATCCACTGATAATTTTACAAAATGGCATTTGGGCGTTAAAGTTAATAAATCAAGTTTTGATACGAGGAGGCAGACCCCCCCTTGGGTTTTACCCCCCTGGATTTCGCGGCGCTGTTCGATACCCACTACGCCCGGCTATACGCTTATATTCGCAGCCAGGTAGCCGACCGTGAAACAGCCGAGGACCTTACGGCTGCCGCGTTTGAACGCGCCTTCAGTCATGGCGATAAGTACGACCCGGCCAAGGGCGCCTTTGCCACCTGGCTGTTTCGGATTGGCCGTAATTTGGTCCTTAACCATTATGCCGCCGCCAGCCGAAAGCCCGCCCCTTTTCAATTGGATGAAGTAGCCGAAATCTCGACGGGTGAGACTTTACCGGAACAACAACTGGTGTACCAGGAACAAAACCGGGTGTTGTTGGAAGCTATGGCTGCTCTCTCTGAGCGTGATCAGGAAATCGTTTATCTCAGGTTTTTTGGACATCTGACCAATCGTAAAATTGCCGAAATTTTGGACCTTAATGAAAAGACCGTCAGCGTGATTATCTTGCGCGCCCTACAAAAATTGAAAGTTCAGCTTGAAACACAGGATTTCCCATGACCGAAGAAGAACTGGCTGATCTTTTAGCCCACCATCTCGATACCCTCCTCGAAGGCGGCGCTTTGCCCGCAGACCTGCCAGCCGAAGTGGCCGACCTGCTGGCGGTCGCCCAAAATTTAAGCGAGGCCGCCCCAACGCCCCGCCCTGAATTTGGGCCTACTTTGAAAGAATCATTGTTTGGTCCCAGCGGGGGTGGTAACGGGTCAACCCCACCGACAAGTTATGGATTTGGGGGACCGATCATATCGGTGGTAGTAGTGGCTGTATTGGTCGGAGCAGCAATATTGGCGCTGGTGATCAGCATCACCATTCTGGGCTTCGTCCCATCGAACCAAGAAGCAGCCCCACCCGTTCAAACCCTGGTTGCGCCGACCTCACCCACAGTTTTGCCGGTGACGCCTTCGCCTGTCATTGAAACGTCGCCAACCAGCGTAACCGAATCAGCACCCACCAGTCAAACTACCCTAATGCCCCCTGTTACTGCGACACCGATTATTGATGTTTTGCCGGTGATTACCGTCACCATCGAAATCATCATCGAGCCGCCCGGCCTGGTTCCCGGCTCCGGCGGCGGTGGTGGAGGTGGCAACGGCAGTGGCAGTGGCGGTGGTGATGGCGATCACAACCGGGGGCACGGCAACGACTCCGATGGCAACGACGAGGATAACCCAGGCAAGGGGGACGACGATTAACCTAAAAAGTTAGGAGACTTCTATGGAAACAAGCACCGAAAATAATGTGGACGTATCCATTCCTCCTAAAAAAACAACCAGCAAAATGTGGCTGTGGTTACTGCCCATTTTGGCAATTTGTACCCTCTCTTTTTGCGGGATTGCCGGTGGTTTGATCTTTTGGCAAACCCGTAGCCCGCAAGCGGAGGAAAGCAGTCCGGTTTCCGATTTATCCCTTCAAAACCAACCCGAAGACAATTCATCCGTCCTGGCGACTCCCACCACCGCCGAGCAGGCCGCGCCAACTATTGCTCTCACTGCTACCCCTACCCCCTTGACATCACCTTCAACACAAGGCGATGAGACGCCGGTTTTTGTCTGTCCCCCCGATAATCTACCTGCCAGCCAAACTGTCACTACCCCCCTGCTTAGCCCCATCAGCTTTGCCACCCGCCAGGGCAGTAACGGCTGGCCGCTGGATGCCTCGCTGCAATTTACCACCACCG
Source organism: Anaerolineales bacterium (assembly GCA_015075405.1). Lineage (GTDB taxonomy): Bacteria > Chloroflexota > Anaerolineae > 4572-78 > J111 > DSQQ01. The sequence goes on along the minus strand of JABTUK010000004.1, from coordinate 115,781 downwards.
TCACCAAAGTCTTGGCCACCTTTGGCTATACCGGCCTGGAAAATGAGCTACCCTGGGAACGGGTCTGGTACTTTGGCGACCAGGAATTGTCGCGCGGCAGCGGCGTCTGGGATGCCGGCCCGCAGGGCCAGTTGACCGTGCAGGTGATGGCCGGCGAGGGCGGCTTTGCGCCGGGCCTCTACAAATTAGAAATTTACGTCGCCGGCCAATTGATGAGCCAGGGCACTTTTAATATGGTCAAGGCCGGCACACCGGTTCAGCGCCCGGTGCAGGTTGCCTACACCACCTGGGATGGCACAGCCCATCAGCTTCACCTGCTCGATTTAACCACTAATTTGACCGAAACCCTGATTGCCTCCGCCCGCGGACCGGCCTGGTCGCCCGACGCAGTGGGCCTGCTTTTTTACAACGAGAGTAATCCCGCCGGACTGCAGGTGTTCAACATGGGCCAGAAAAAGGCTTATCCGTTGAACCAGGAAACCTTTTTCCAAACAATTGCTTGGTCGCCCAACCGAACGTATACGGCTGCCGCCAAAAGCAAGGGCCAGGAGTCACACTTGGTCTTATTGGATTTGAACCAAAACATAGTCTACCCCGGCCCCATAGGCGCAGACCCGGCCTGGTCGCCAGAGGGACAGCGGCTGGCCTATCGCGGTTGCACCGCCGAGGGCTGGAATATCAGCACCATCCAGGTGATTGGCGCGGCTTTTGCGCCTGATACGCTCCAACGGCTGACCCAGGGCGATGACAGCCAGCCGGCCTGGTCGTGGGATGGGCAGCAGCTTGCTTTTGTCCGCCGGGAGGGTGACAACCAGGATATTTATGTGATGAATGTTGATGGCAGCCGTTTAACCCGCCTGACCGACCATCCTGCTGCTGATGTCTCCCCGGCCTGGACTCCCGATGGCCGCTTGGTATTTCGCTCGCTGCGTGAGGGGCAGTGGGGCCTGTATGTGATGAACTCCGACGGTTCAGACCTGCGGCTTTTAATTAATACGCCCGCCCGCCCCGATTGGCAGCCTGACCCCCTGGCGGTTAGCACCAATGTCCTGGTCGTCACCCCTGAACCACCCAAACCGCAGCCTCAAATCCCCGCCGGTCACGGCCTGTTGGCCATCTCAAATCAGAAAAACAACGACGAGATGACCTTTACCATTGATAACAAAGAGCATAAAATCGGGCCATATCAGCTTTGGATGCTGCCGCTAAAACCCGGTCATTACACCTGGACCGCCAGTTGGCCGGGCAAAAACAGCCGCACCGGCATCGCCGATATTGCGTTGGGGCAGGTTGCTTATCCGGTGGTTGAACGGTGAATAATTGTGAATGGTGAATTGCGAATTGTTAATGAGATATTTGAGCTTATCAAGATGGTTAGCCCGTCCGGTTGATGCGGCCTCTCTCGGCGCATTTCGGCTGCTGTTTGGGGCGTTGATGGTTTGGGAAGTGGGGCGCTATTTCCACTACGATTTTATCGGCCGCTACTACGTCGAGCCGCGCTTTCACTTCACCTATGAGTTTTTTCCGTTTGTCGCCCCCTTGCCCGGCCAGGGGATGTACTGGCTTTTTGGGGCGATGGGGCTGTTTGCCCTGGGGTTGGCCCTGGGCTTTTACACCCGCTGGTCGGCCTTGCTCTTTTTTCTCAGCTACACCTACGTTTTTCTGCTCGATAAGACCCCTTACAACAATCACTACTATCTCATCAGTCTGCTCTCGTTTTTGCTTATCTGGGTTGACGCCCAGCGCTGGCTCTCCCTGGATCGGTGGCGCAAGCGGATTTCCAGCTCTCAAACGATCCCTTTCTGGCAGCTTTTTATCCTGCGCGCCCAATTTTTTATTGTTTATTTTTACGGCGGCCTGGCCAAACTCAACCGTGACTGGCTGATGGGTGAACCGGTGCGACTGTGGCTGGCCGAGCGAACCCACTACCCGCTTCTGGGCTCGTTTTTTGACACCGAAACGGCGGTTTACTTTTTCAGCTACGGCGGTCTGCTGTTTGATTTAGCTATTGGCTTTTTGCTGCTCTGGCGGCCCACCCGGCTGCTGGCCTTTGGCGGCCTGCTCTTCTTCCACTTGATGAACAACTGGCTTTTTTCCATTGGCATTTTTCCCTTTCTGGCCCTGGCCGCCACCATCCTTTTTGTCGAACCGGAGTGGCCGCGGGGGATACTCAGCAGACTCAGTAGATCCAATTTTCGAGGAGTGAGGCACGCCCACATGCCGAACGGAGCCGCACGTGGGCGTGCTGGCTCCTCAAATTTGGATCTACTGAGACCCCAAAGCTTTTATCAGCCAATCCCGGCGTCACCTCTGACCCAACCGGCGCGGCTCAACCTCTGGACGCTGAGTTTTATCGGCCTGTATCTGGCGCTGCAACTTTTGATTCCCCTGCGACACTGGCTTTACCCCGGCGAGGTCAGTTGGGCCGAAGAGGGTCACCGCTTCGCCTGGCACATGAAACTCCGCGATAAAGAGGCTCGGCTGGAACTGAAGGTTATTGATCCCCGGACCGGACAAATTTGGAACGCCAATCTGGCCGAAGACCTAACCGCCGATCAAATCGAAAAAATGGGCATCCGTCCCGACATGATCCTGCAATATACCCACTACCTGCGCGAAAAGCTGATCCAAACCGGCCTGGATAACCCGATCATCATCGCCAACGCCTGGGCTTCGTTGAACGGCCGGCCCTTTCAACAACTGATTGATCCTCGCGTCAACCTGGCCCAGGTTCAGCCTGACCTCTTCGCCCCTTCCCCCTGGATTTTGCCCCTGACCACCGAACTGCCTCGCCCCGTCCAGCCGGTTTTGCCGGGCTTGACCCTTATCATCCTGGCTCTGGCTAATCTGGGGTTGGCTTTGACCATCTACTTGATCGTTAGTCCCAAAACCGTTACTACTCAGGCTCATGTCATTTCGAGCGACGAAGGAGCGAGAAATCCCCAGGGCGCAACAGTTAAAAGTAAGGCGTTAGGGATTTCTCCCTCCGGTCGAAATGACATGCCTGAGCAGTTACCCAAAACCAATCTTTTGGTCAGGCTGAATAGATTCAATCACAGCGATGAAGTTACTCCAAGCATAGCTTTGTCCCCGGCGCAGGTCATTGAACTGGCAAAGGTCATGGCAAATCTATTACCCTATTTGGGCATCCTCCTGGCCCTGGCCAGCTGGGCCATGACCGGGCAGCCCGTTTATCTGGGTGTAGCCCTGCTGGCGGCGTTGCTGGCAGCGGTCTGGGGATTTATTTGGGCGGTCCACTTTGATTCAGCGGCCTCTCTGGTATGGCTGTCTCCCTTTGTGGGTATTCTGGCCGGCTTATTTAGCTTGATGCTGCTCATCGTCAGCGTTCCCGTTTAGTGATTGTCCAAAAATAAATTCCCTCAAGTTCCTACGAGTTCCCAGGGAACTAAGGGAACTCATAGGAACTCAAAACGGGAAGTAAATTTTAGGCGTTCACTTAGAGGCCAAACCTTCCTCTCGTCTACACTTTGCCTTGTTTGCTCCTCCGTGCTAGAATCTGACCTGCTACGCCCTGCAACTTGCCAGCCGACTATGCGCCAATCCGACTCTTATCAAACAGCCTGGTTTCAACCGATGGGCTTCAGCCTACAGTTGACCAGCAACAGCCCGGCCATTATCGCCGCCGCCCAAATTTCCTTTGGCCGGTTCGGACCGGCTGAGCCAATCGAGCAGCCTGACTTTACTTTCCGCCTCTTTACCCACGATGTAGACGACGGCCCCGGCGGCCCACCCGTGTTTCGCCTGGAAGGGTCGTTGCTTTACCAATCCACCGGCCGCGACTCCACCCTGGTGGCCGATTTATCCGCCGGCCTGGCCTTTGGCTATTTCTCGGCCACCACCGTAGCCAACCCGGTCTCTTTTCGCTGGCACTTTTTGGAATTGGCCTTCTTTATGATGCTCGAATCGCGGGGGTTGATGGGCGTGCATGGCGCGGCGCTGGCTAAACAGGGTCAGGCGGTGCTGCTGCGAGCGCAGAGCGGCGGCGGTAAAACCACCCTGGCTTACGCGGCGGCGGCTTCGGGTAAATTTCAAGCCCTGGCCGAAGATGTGGTCTGGCTGGATGGCCGGCGTAATTTGTGGTGGGGCATGCCCTGGAGTTTTCACCTGCTCCCCGACGCCAAAACGCTGTTTCCGGCCCTGGCTGCCTACCAGCCCGTGCTGCAAACCAACGGGGAAATGAAACTGGAAGTCAACCTGGAAACCATCCGGCCCGACAGCACCACCGTTTCTGCCCAGCCCAAAGCGATTGTGCTGGTTGAACGGGTCGTCGGCGGGCAAAGCCGATTGGAACCACTTCCCCCGGCGGCAGTATGGGATTTGTGGCCGGCCGGATCAACGGGTCTGGAAATGAAGTTACCCCATCACCCGGCTCATCTTGAAGCGTTGCTCCAACACAAAGCCTATCGCCTTTCTTTTGGGGATGATATTCAGGCCGGAGTAGCTCTCTTAGAAACAATTTTTGAGGAATAGATCGAGGAAAGGATCAGCTCATGCGTATTGGATTGCAAATTCCCAGTTTCACCTGGCCCGGCGGGGCGGGGGAAATAGGTTCTCGCCTGGCTAACATTGCCAAAACCGCCGACGACGCCGGTTTTTACAGCCTATGGGTCATGGATCACTTCTTTCAAATCGAATACATCGGCCCCGCCGATGAACCGATGCTTGAAGGGTACGCCGCGCTGAACTTTATGGCCGGCGTCACCCGGCGAGCCAAACTGGGAACGCTGGTGACAGGCGTTACCTACCGCCATCCGGGCATCTTGGTCAAAACCGTCTCCAGCCTCGATGTTCTTTCGGGTGGACGGGCCTACCTGGGCATCGGCGCAGCCTGGAACGAGCGGGAGTCGGTCGGGTTGGGCGTGCCCTTCCCGCCACTCAAGGAGCGTTTTGAACGGCTGGAAGAAACCTTGCAAATTGCCCACCAGATGTGGGCCGGCCGGCGCGAACCGTATCAGGGGCAGTATTATCATTTGACCGAGCTGATCAACAGTCCGCAGCCGGTCAGCCAGCCCCACCCGCCCATTTTGGTTGGTGGGATGGGCGAGACAAAAACGCTCCGGCTGGTGGCCCAATACGCCGACGCCTGCAACTTTTTTGCCGCCTTTGGCCCCGACGCGCTGCGCCAAAAACTCGACGTTTTGAAGGGTCACTGTGACGCCGTTGGCCGGCCTTACGAGGCCATTGAAAAAACCGCTCTGGATACCGTTCATCTCGCTGCTGAGGGCAAGACGCCGGCCCAAGTCATCGAAAGCTGCCACGCCTTGGCCGGGCTGGGTATTCAGCACGTCATTTTTAACATGCCCAATGTTCACGAGATTACACCGCTCGAAACCTTTGGCCGGGAGATTATTCCCGCCGTAGCCGAATTTTAAGCGACCGGAGACCGGAGACGGGGAGACCGGCAGGCAGTTGGAGATTAGAGATTGGAGATTAAACAATCTCCAATCTCTAATCTCTCGACAGGCATAACTTATCCGGGGACAACCCCTAATTCCCGGTCTCCGGTCTCCCGTCCCCGGTCATCTTTTGTGAGGATTCTATGTCGTCAGAACTGCTGAATTGGGTCTACGCCTACCTGGAACGCGACGAAGAGATTGTCGTCCCGATCAAACGGATGTGGAATGAGTGGCGCGCCCTGCACCCGGAGCCGTCGCTGGACGATTTTACGGCCCTACTCCTGGCCGATGACCGCTTTGAGGAAATGGAAGGGGTGGACCACACCGAAGGGTTGGAGTGGGAGTCGCCGGAAGAGTTTGAGGAGTACGTGCGCGATATGGAAGCTGTCGGCTTTTTCTCCGGCCCGCGCCTCAAATTGAAAGCCCGCGAGCTGACCCTGGAACATATCACCCGCATGATAAAACTGCACAATGACCGCATGGAGGCCGCCTTACAGCAGGCCCGCGCTGTGATGCCCGACGATGTGAGCGAAGAAGAGGAAGGCCAACTCATTGACATCATCGCCCTGGCCCAGGAACTGCGCCAACAGTTGCGCGAGGCTGGCCTGGACCCTGATGATCAGGACGGGGTATGACCGCTCTGGCCCAGCTCTGCGACACGCTGGCCGCCTGGCTCAATCCGGCTGAAGCGCAAAATCCCCACTGGTCTGCCGCCGCCTGGCAGACCTTTCAATTTGCCAGCCGGGTGCACGGCGTCGCCCCTTTATTACACATCCCCCTGGCCGCTGCTTCCTGGCTGGACGAGTCCACCCGAAGCTGGCTGGACGAGCAGTATCAACTCAACAGCCAACGTCTGACCCGCATGCAAACGGAACTGCAAGAAATTCTGGCCCTGTTCAACCGCCGCCACATTCCGCTGCTGCCACTCAAAGGTTCGATTTTAGCGCCACTTTACTATCCCGATCCGGGCCTGCGCCCAATGGCCGATCTGGATGTGCTGATTCACCCCGCAGATTTTGCCGCCAGCGCCCGCCTGCTGGCGGAACTCGGCTACCGGCAGGAAACCGTCCACTGGAAGCACACCGAGTTTTGTAAACCCGACAACCGCCAAGTCGTCTCCACTAGCGGCGAGCACCCCGACAACCCGCGCAAACTGGAACTCCATTTACGCTGCCGCGAGACCTTTGGCGGGCCAACCGTCGAGCTGACGGGCCTGATGTGGGCCAACGCCGCGCCGGGAACCCTGCTGGGCCAGCCGGCTTTATTACCCCGGCCGGAGGCGCTCTGGCTACACCTGCTGGTCCACGCCACCTATCATATATGGCAGGGCAAAGGCCGGCTGATCCACCTGTATGATTTAGCCCTGCTGGTTCCGCATTTAGATGATCCCTGGCCCTGGCTTGAGGCAGTAGATGGCCGCTTTACCTATCCAGCCCTCGCGTTGTTAAAAAAGTATTTCCCCGCTGCTGTTGAAGACTCTTTGCTGGCCGCGCAGCACCGCCGCGTTTCGGCCTCGTTCCGCCGGTGGGTTGACTCCTTGGATTTGGTCAACACCTCTCACCTCAACCCCCAGCCGCCCGGCCCGTATTTATTCAGAGCCATTAAATTCAGCGAAGGCCGCCCCCGCGAAGTGGCTCAAGCCTTGCGTTTTGCCTTGCTGCCCAGCCTGGACGAAATTGCCCTCGATCATCCCCACCTGGCTCAATCCAGAGCGCCCTGGCTGGCCTACTTTTTGCTGCCGCTCGATTGGGTCAAACGGTTGAACGTTCAACGTTGAGCGTTTAACTCTGCCAACGCCGCCTGGTACTCCGCCCGCGTTTCCTCATCGGGGGCGTGGTCAATGGCCAGCTCGTAATAGCGCCGGGCCACCGCCGGGTCGCGGCGATTTTCGCGGGCCAGGCTGGCGTAGAGGGCGTGGTCAACCGGCAGGGCCATCGTTTGGATTTCTTTGAGCAGTTGGGGGGGATTGGTGTCAGACCCCAGGTAATACACGTCAATCACCGGGTCGAAGACCAATCGGATTGCCCCCTGCTCACCTAACCAAGCCCGCATCTTTAACAGATCTTCGCCAATATAATTGGAAAAAATACTGATAATCACCCAACTCCGCCTGGCCTGGGCCACTTCCGCCTGAACGGCGACCAGGGTATCAAAGCGGTCCAATTCGGCGCGGGCCGGCGGGTAATACCAATTCATGGTCGCTTCGGCGTTGACCGGAATGATGGCATCGCCCGGCTGGCTGTTTTGGGCCAAAAATTGACTCACCAGCCGCCAATTTTCATTTTTCTGTTCAACATAGAGCTGGTTCAAAGCAGTTCCCATAGCCCAGACTAGCAGACCGCTTAAGATTAATAAAGCCCCTTTTGACACCCAACCCGGTTCCGCGCATTTGAGCCAGCGCGGCAGGGCCAGCAGGCCGACCGTGAGCAAAATCAGATAAGCCGGCAGGGTCGAGATGATATAACGCGGTGAAAAAAACGTCCCCCGGTAGACCAAAAAAGCCACAATCACTACAATCGGTAGAACAATCCACAGGCTCAAGAGCAGGCTCAAACCATATCTTTTTTGCGTCAGCAAGTACAGCAAACCCAATCCGGCCAGCCCGTTGACCAGCCACAAGACCGGCTCGGCATCGCCCGCGCCGAGTGGTCCCAAAATTTGGTTTTTGATAAAAAAGTCGTCCACCCGCGGCCCATCGCCCTGGTTGGGTTTTTGCTCAGCCTCGACCGTAAACTTTTCCGGCTCGGCCACAGCCTTGCCGAACTCACGGGTCGAGTAATAGAGTGCACTGCCATACCCCAATGCCAGCAAAATGACCAGCGCCACCGTGCCCGTCCCTACCAACGCGCCCAGCGTTTTGACCGCCGTGCGGCGTGGGTGGGCAAAAATAAAATCAAGCCCGGCCCAGAGCGCAAAGGGCACAAAAATGACCAGCGCAAACAGGTGGGCCAGGGCAAAAATTAGCACCCCAATTTGCAGTATAACCAGGTCACGCCGCTGTCCGGTCGCTCGAAACCGCCACAAGGCATAAACGGCCAGGATAACGCCCAGAACCACCAGGGCGTAGGGCCGCGCCTCCTGGCTGTAGCGAATGTGAAAGGGTGATAGGGCCAGCAGGGCCATCAACAGCAAGCCTTCGCTGCGGCCCAGCAGCCGGCGGCCCAACCAGTAAGCCAGCGGCAGGGTGAGCGTGCCGATCATCACCGCCGGCAGCCGCACCCAGGCGTCCTGGCGGCCCAGCAAAATCCAGGCATGGGAAATAAAGTAATCCAGGGGGACAGCCGTATGGCGGGGCAACTGAGGCAGAATACCGCTCAGCGGCCCCTGGGCAATATCCAGTTGCAGCAATTCATCATACCAGAGGCTTTCCCTGCCCAGGGCGTACAGGCGCAAAGCAAAGCCTATGGCTGTAATTACCAGGGCAACGAGACCTATGGTTTGGCGTGATGCGTCCCAAGGGGAGGCTTCGCTCTGATGCGTGATGCGTGATGCGTGTTTTCTAATTTCTAATTTCTCATTTCTCATTTTCCGGCCAGGGCGTTTAAGGCGGCTTGATACTCGGCCTGTAGTTCAGGGGTAGGGGCATGCTCGATAGCCAGACGGTAATATTGGCGGGCCACCTCCGGTCGGGAGCGGTTTTGCTGGCCCAAGCTGAGGTAGAGGGCGTGATCCACCGGCAGGGCAAACCGCTGGGCTTCGGCCAACAGTTGGTCGGGCGTTGCGCCGGGGCCAAGATAATAGACGGTGATGAGGGGGTCCAACGGAAAGTGGACCGCCCCCTGCTCGGTGAGCCAGGCTTCTACCTGGTCGTCCACCGTCGAAGAATATATGCTCAGAATAACCCAACTGCGCGGCGTAACAGCCACCGTTTCCTTGATTTCGTCCAGCGTCCAAAAGTAGTTGGGCGCGGCCCAGGCGTTGGGGCGGTACCAATTGACGGCCGGCTCAGCCCGCATGGCGATAACCTTGTCGGTGGGGCCGGCGTTCTGGTTGATAAAATTGCCGACCAGCCGCCAATCTTCCTTATTTTTCTCAAGATAAAGCCGCTCCAGACCGCCTCTAAAGTCGTTTAAAACCAGGGCGCTGACCAGCACCAGAGCCGCCAGCGATAACCAGCGCGGCTCGGCGCATTTGAGCCAGCGCGGCAGGGCCAGCATCCCTAACGCCAGTAGGGTCAGATAAGCGGGCAGCACAAAAATGATATAACGAATGGCAAAAAAAGCGCCGCGATAGACCAAAAAGGCCACAATGATGATAACCGGCAGGATAAGCCAGAGCAGTAAAAACAAAGCCAGCCGATACTGTTTTTGCGCCACCAGGTAAACCAGGCCCAGCCCCACCAACAGGTTAAATCCCCAGAGAGACATATCGGCCGCGCCGCCGCCCAAAGGCGTTAAAATTTCAAACTTGACAAAATCGGCGCTAAGCTGCGGACCTTGCCCCTTATCCAGCTTTTGTTCCGGCGCAGCAGTAAATTTATCCGGCTCCACCAGCGCCTCGCCAAACCCCTTGACCGTGTAAAATAAACCGCCCCAGCCGGATAAAAGCAGCAAGATCATGGGCAAAACCAACGTTGCCAGCAGCAGACCGATCAATTTAAGCGCCTGTTTACGCCTCGTTTCAAGCCAGAGGTCAAGCAGGGTGAACAGCAGGAGGGGCGCAAAAATTGTCCAGGCAAAAAAATGGGCCAGCGAAAAAATCAACACCCCCGCTTGCAGCAGGATAAAATAGCGCAGCCGGCCGGTATCGCGCAGCCGCCAGTAAGCATAGATGGTCAGGGTGACGCCCAGCAGGACCAGGGCATAAGGCCGCACTTCCTGGCTGTAGCGCACGGGCAGCGGCGACAGCGCCAGCAGCGCCAGCAGCAGCAAGCCGGCCTGCCGCCCCAACCAGCGCCGGCCCAATTGATACACCACCGGCAGCGCCAGCACGCCCACCATCACCGCCGGCATGCGCGCCCAGCCCTCCCCTCGACCCAACAAAATCCAAAAGTGAGAAATCAAATAATCCAGCGGCACAGCCGCGTGGCCGCGCAAACGCGGAAAAATGGTCATCACGCCCCCTACATTGGGAGGCAAGCCCTGGGCAATATCCAGTTGCAGCAATTCATCGTACCAATAGCTTTCAACGGCTAATTGGTACAGCCGCAGGGCAAAACCTACCGCAATCAGAATTAAAGCCACCAGAGCTAGAGGGTGGGGGTTGGGCTGCCGAGCGCAGAGCGCCCGGCGTGGAGGTTGGGGGTTAGGTTTATTTTCTCTAATTTCTAATTTCTTATTTCTTTTTCCCACTTCTTATTTGATAAAACAGTCATACCAAATTTGGGTGCTCAACACCCCCATCAGCAGCGGCCCCAGGTGAGGCTGGCCGGCCTGGTGCGCCCGGCGCAATTCCTGGACCACCCTCGCATCGAACAGGCCGGTTTGCCGAAGACTCGACGGCGTAAGGGCCGTTTCGGCCCAATCGGGCAGACGGGCAGCCCGCAGCCAACCGGCATAGGGCGAGGCCAGGCCCTTTTTGCGGCGGGTGCGAGTGGCCTCTGGCAAAAGACCCTGCGTGGCTTGCCGTAACAGATGTTTTTCAACGCCGCCCTTCAACTTGTAGTGCGGCGGCAGGGTGGCGCAAAACTCCCACAGGCAGTGGTCCAGGTAGGGCACACGGGCCTCGATGGAGCTGGCCATGCTCATTTTATCTACCTCAAAATTGATAAAATCCACCATGCGGGTCTGGCTCTCCAGCCACATGGTCTGGTGGAGCGGCGCATCGTGGGAGCGGTTCCGCAGCAACTCGGCCCAGAGCGCCGGAACATCATCAACCGTCCCGTTCAGGGCATGGATTACTTCACCCGACAAAATTCGCGGGTAATAGCCATTACTACCTGCTTCGAGCCAATCCCGGTAACGGGTCGGAATATCGGGCGCGCCCCGCGCCAGCACCCGCCGCGCCGCCGCCGACATCGGCAACGGTGAAGCGGCCAGCATCCGTCGCAGGGCAACCGGCCAGCCCAGCAGGGGGCGCACCAGCGCATCGCCCCGGTGCCAGTGATAGCCGCCCAGAAGTTCGTCGGCCCCCTCGCCGGTCAGCACAACGGTCAGCCCGGCTTCCCGGCAGGCCCGGTACAGCTTGTAAATCGGCAGCGCCGTCGCCGCACTCTGCGGCTCTTCCAGGTGGCCCATGACCGTCGGGTACATGTCAAAATCAGCCGGACCAAAGGTGATCGGATGGTGCTCTGTGCCAATATATTGGGCCAACGCCCATGCCAGCGGCGATTCATCATAGCTGGCGTCTTCAAAGCCAATCGAAATCGTTTTGAGCTTTGGTCCAATTTCTGACCGGGGACCGGAGACCGGGGACCGGAAATGATTATTCCCCCCCCCCAACTCTCAACCTCTGCCCCGTGACCCCCAACCCCTGACCCCCAACCCCTGACCCCCAACCCCTGACCCCTGTTAATCAGGGTCACCAGCGCGCCGGAGTCCAGTCCGCCCGATAAAAGCGCACCCAGGGGAACTTCACTCATCAGGTGCATCTGCACCGACTCTTGCAGCAGAGCCAAAAATTGTTCGGCTGCCTCAGCTTCGGAAATGAGCCGGTTTTCCTGGTAGGTCAGCCGCCAATACGGCTTAATTTGGAACTCATTCGCCTGCGCCAGTAAAAAATGGGCCGGCGGCAGCTTGAAGATACCTTCGAACATGGTGGCCGGGCCGGGCACAAAACCCAGGGTCAACATGGCTTGCAGGGCGGGCAGATGGACCCGGCGGGGAAAATGGGGCTGGGCCAGAATAGCCTTGATTTCGGAGGCAAAGCTGAGCCGTCCCTCGTGCTCGGCATAGTAGAGGGGTTTGATGCCAAAACGGTCGCGGGCCAGAAAAAGCTGCTGCCGGGTCTCGTCCCACAGAGCAAAAGCGAACATGCCTCGCAGGCGGTTCAAAACCCCTGCCGGCCCCCAAGTTTCGTAACCATGGACAATCACTTCGGCATCGCTGTGGCTGTGGGGGTGGTGGCCTAACCGCTCCAACTCGGCCCGCAGCGGTTGGTGATTATAGGTTTCGCCGTTGTAAACCAGGTGAATCGAGCCATCCTCGTTGCTGATGGGTTGATCGCCGCCGGCCACGTCAATAATACTCAAACGACGTATACCCAACCCACAAACCCGCTGAGGTGAAAGAAAAGTCGCCCCCTGATTCGGCCCGCGATGGACAATGGTGGCAAGCTGCGCCGCCAACTCATCGGGTTGAATCGGTTCGCCCCGGAGAGCATAAATGCCGGAAATACCACACATTTCGATTTACGATTTTCGATTTACGATTTATGATTTACGATTTACGATTTGGAGTTGCAAGTTACCAACGTTTCCCGTCTACCGTCTACTGTTTACCGTCTACTGGGTAGACGTACATTTCCACAAACCCGCTGTAATCCTGAGCATTTTCGTAATAGGGTAAATCATCCAGGGTGAGCCAGGCATGCCCGCCGATGCCTCCGCCCTCGTTTGCCCCTTTGAGCCTGGCTCCAAAGACAATGCTGACCGGCAGACCGGCCTGGCGCAAAAAATGGTAGCGCAATAACGAGCGCCGCAGGCAGATACCCAGCGGCGAACGGAAGTGCCAGGCGGCCAGCGCATCGGCCAGGCGGCGGATGTCGTCGGGGGTGAGATTTTGCGGGTTGGAGGTTGCTGGCGGCGTCAGATGGGCCATCATTTGCGGCAGGGGTTGGTCGAATTGAGCGGGCAGCGCCCGGCTGAAAGCCAGCATCCGGGCCAATAACGCTCTTTTCGAGGCGTTTGGCAGGGCAGATACGAGGATCAGACTGTGTCGCAGACCCCGACGCAGGCGTTCAAAGAACAATCAAGCCTTCCTGCTTAAAATCGGTGGCCAGTTCCAGCAGGTCGGCCTCCACTACGCCAGCCTCGACCTCGTATTCGGCGGCGATGAGCCGAGCGCAGTCGGCAATGGTCCGCTGCCCGTCGAGCAGTTCCCAAAACTTCGTCCCGGTATCGTTGAGCGAATAGTAGGCCCCGCTGACCAGATTGATAATGATGGCTTCCTCGCCAACGGTTTGATGCGTGGCGTTGGGATTGTGTTGGGGCTTGTCTGATAAGTGCATTAAAGGCTCCTATGAAAATAGGCGAATGGCGAATAGGCGAATGAATCTATTTTCGTTGCTCGTTGTCGTATCGCCGATTCGGTTTGACTCCCTCGAAAATAGAGACGGTAATCAGTAGTCAGAATACTTGCTACTCTGCGACCCTGCTACTTTGCTACTTTGCTTACTTTTTGGGCAAGCCATTGTCAAAGCAGTAATACAAGGTCTGATAGGGCTGGCGAAATTCGATGACTTCCTCGCCGACCGTCTCCGGCGCTTCTTGTTCCACCAGGATACGAGCCATAAAATCGGCGATGGTCTCCATGGCGGTTTCGTTCATGCCCAAGCGCGTCACCTCGATGGTGCCCATACGCAGGCCGCTGGGCCGGTCCCAATCTTCGGGCCGATCGTTGGGGATGAGGTTTTTGTTGGCGATGATATTGGCCCGCGCCAGGCGTTGGGCCACGGCCAGCCCACCGCCAAATTGGCGCACATCGGCGATAACCTGCTGGGTGGTGGTGTAGCCCTTGTGGCTGCCCAGCACCGGGATGCCGCGCCGGGTCAGCGCTGCGCCCAACGCCTGGGCGTTGCGGACGATTTGGGCCATGTAAACCGGACCAAAGGCCAGCAACTCCGCCGCCGAGACGGCCAGCGCGGCCACTCGATTGACCTGGTGGGTGGCGACCAGCACTGGGAAAATAGCGTGGGTGAGCGGCTCGGTTAGAGCCGGGTCGTCCCAGACAATGACCCCGCTCTGGGGACCGCTGAAAGTTTTGCCGGCCGAGCCGGTCAACACCGCTGCGCCTTCGCGTAAGGGGTCTTGAAACTGGCCCCCGGCAATCAAGCCCAGTTGATGCGCCCCATCAAAAAAGATGCGCCCGCCCCACTCGGCCACGATGTCGTGCATGGCCGCGATGGGAAAGGGGAAGAGGGTCATCGAGACGCCCAGCGTGACCAGCTTGGGCTGCACCAGCGGGGCCATTTTGCGGAAGAGGTCCAAATCCACTTCCAGTTCCAGCGGGTCGAAGGGAATGTCCACAATTTTTAGGCCACGCACGCCGGCGGGGCCGTCGAGACGGTTGCTGGAGTGGCCGCCAAAGGGTTGAGGCACGCTCATAATTACATCGCCGGGGTCGGTCAAGGCCGTGTAGACGGTCAGGTTGCCAATCATACTGGCGACCAGGCGATGGTCGGCGTAGCGAACCTTGAACAGTTTTTTGAGCAATTCCATACACAGCGCTTCGATTTCGTCAATGTACTGGGTGCCGACAAACCAGCGGTTGAGCGCGCCGATATGCCCTTCGGCGGCACGGGTGCCGACTTCGGCGGAGAGGAGCGCCCGTACGGTTGGGCTGGTTGGAGCTTCAGGGGCGAGCAGGTTGATACAGCGCTGCCCGCGCCAGGCTTCATTGCGGGCCACGGCGGCCAGCACGGCCTCCTGCATCGCCTGGGGCGAAGCGCAGGCATCGAGCACTGCTCGCGCCTGGGCTAAAATTTCGGGGTCGTGTACTTCAAAAGGGGGTACAGCAGCGGACATGATAAACTCCTCTAAAAATTGCCCTCACCCCCACCCCTCACCCAGTGGGAGAGGGGAGTCGCGCCAGCGACGGGGTGAGGGCTTTCTCGTCGCTGGCAGTGAAGCCAAGGCTTCGTGAACACTCCGAAGAAAAGGTAGCTGGTAGACACGCGAAGCGGACAGGGATAATCCATCCCTGCGACCTTGCTATCTGCTACCCTGTGCGAAGTGCTAACTATAAATCTATCTGCCGCTTTTGTCAAAGGGGTTTGAAACCCAAAAACAAACAAGGCCGGCCCACTTCAAGGCCAGCCTTGCTCAATCTGTTGAATAGTAACCCGGCTAAATTTGTTCCAAGGGCCGCTGCGAGGAATTGGGTTTCCAACGGCGGGTTTGCCAGCGGTGGATCCAATAATCAATCAAATTTTGCTCGTTTTCGCTGTTGTGCGTCAGCGGGGTCAGCCGGGCTTGCCACTGCTTGAGCCAGTCCGTTTCAGTTGGCAGCACCGGCTCGTTCTTGATGGAGGCCATCACCCGAAATTGGCCCTGCCGGTCGTAGCCAATAAGCACATCCCCACAGTTGTAGACCGGCGGGAATGTCCCCGGCACACTTTTTATATCCTGGATCAACTCTTTCAAGGCGCGCTCGTTTTCTTCATAATTTGACATAGTAGCCTCTTCGCTCTTTTAACGGTCAGCCGGTCCTCATCCGGCGGTTCCTTAACCCCACGAACCTTCCCTGACTTTATTCTAACACGAACAGGTTTGAATTCGGTTTGTGATTGGATGGGGATGGAGGCATTTTTGAAAAGATAGCCCAGGTGAGTGGCCGAGCACGGCGGCTTTTGCCCTGCTTTATGTGATTGCGGCCTGGGCTGTATTAACCGGTATTTTGGAGATTGTGGCCGCCATCCAACTGCGGCAGGAGATTGAGAACGAATGGTGGCTGGCTCTGGGCGGCGCCGCTTCGCTCATCTTCGGGGTGCTGCTGGCCGTCTGGCCGTTGACCGGCCTGGTGGTGGTGACCTGGATCATCGGCGGCTAGGCCATCGCCTTTGGGGTGTTCATGCTGCTGCTGGCCTTCCGGCTGCGCGGCTGGACGCCCGGCGCAACGGATCAAACCCCGCGAGCGGCGTAGAGACGTGGTGCGTGATGTGTAAGATTAACGGAACACGCACCACGAAATTGAGGAGTATTTCTCTTGTCTAGCGAAGCTACGCCTCAAACCGACAAGGGAATTGTGGTTGAGTTAAGAAATGAGTAAGCTTGTCAGGGGAGACAGGCTTATGGGTAATTTGAATGAACTGCTGCGCGACTATGTCACTTTGGATATAGATAATTGAAAATATCAGTGGGTAACAAAAAACCCACTTTTATTGGATCGCAAAAATTTCATTTACGATCTGACAAAAGTGGGCGCGACAGGGCTCGAACCTGTGACCTCACGGATGTGAACCGTGCGCTCTGACCAACTGAGCTACGCACCCGATTTGATGAGCTTATTATAGCATCACCCCTTCAAAGCGCAAATTTTTTCTAAAAGGAGTTTGTAGTACAGGGTGCGCTATGAAAATTCACCCGGTACTATTCAAGTGTTTAGCAATACTCTCGGCCTGTTTTGGCTCGATAAATAACAGGCTGTCAAGCTGGACGGCTGTAGCCCCGGCAGCCAGGAAAGTCTCAGCGTCGGCCAGGGAATGGATACCCCCGACGGCCACAATGGGTAAATCAAGCCAGTTTTTGACTCGTTGCAGGTCGTGCAGGGCCAGGCTGTGCAGGGCCGGTCCGTACAAAACCCCGCGGATAATTGCTCCGCTGCGCCCAGCCTGAGCCGCCGCGCCCTGCGGCGGCGAGCCGATGACCAAGGCATCCACCTGAGCCTCGGCTACAACTTCGGCCAGGTCGAGGGATGTACCCAAGGGCAGCTTGACCAACAGCGGCAGCGGACTCCCCTCCTGGATAGCTCTTATCCAGCGCCGCGCCTCTTGCGGATGGGCCTGGGACGGCAAACCTAATTCAATCGCCGCCAGCACATTTTGGCCTTGGGGCGTTTCCAAATGGGCCAGGGCGCGGGCCGTCCGCAGCAAATCGTCCGGCTCATCCGCCGGCAGATGAGCAATAATCGCCGTTGATAGACTTGTCCAGCTTTTCTGCGCTTGCTGGATGACCTTTTTAACCCCCAGATTTTGCTCGCCGGTGTTGAGGATAAAGCCGCCCGGCGTTTCCGCCAGGCGCGGTTGAGCCGGTCCTCGCCTGGGCCGCAGGGTGATGGGGTTGGTCACAATTGCGCCAAATACGGCCAGATCGAGCAGGTTATGATAAGCTTGGCCATAACCGGCGCACCCCGCCGCAATCATCACCGGGTTCGACAGGCTCAAGCCGATCTTGTGCTGGGGGGCCAGTTCGATCATAGCAGCTCTAGCTCTGTCAGGTCAAACACGGGACCCTCTACACAGGCCAATTTGAAGCCATGGGGTGTGGACACAGCGCAGCTCAAACACGCGCCCATACCACAGGCCAATGGGCTGTCGGCGACCAGACCATACAAAAAGTTGGCTTCTGCCCGTAAGCGGGCCTGTTCCAACTGCCGGCGCACGGTTCGGTAGAGCAGGGTCGAACCAACCAGGCAGGTCATATCGGCCCAGCGCAGCAGGTCGGGCAACAATTCGGTCACCGGCCCGCGATAGCCCAGCGAACCATCCAGAGTAGCCGCCTGATACTCGACTACCGGCGGCAGGGCAGCGACCGGATAGAGGGCGCTGGCGCGGCTGCCGCCCAGAGCCAGGGTAACGGCTGCCCCGGCAGCAATCGCCCGCTCCATCTGGCCCAGCAGAGGCCCCATTGCCGGGGTATCGCTGACCAGCAGGAGATGGCGCACATTTTTAGGCAGAGGAAAACCGCGGCCGAGCGGACCGATGACATCCAACGTATCGCCCGGCTGTCGAGCCGACAACCAGGCCAGGCCGGGGTCGGGGTCAGGCCGCAGCAACAGGGTGAATTGAGCTTGAGGCAGGGGGGTAGGAAAAATGGGACGGCGCAGATAGCAGGTATAGCGGTCGGCGCAGCGTAATAAAAGAAATTGGCCGGGTAAAGGGGGCGGCAGCTCGGGCGCTGCCAGGGTGAGGCGCCACCAGGCCGGGGCAATGGTTTTTTTAGCTACAACTCTGGCCTCTGTCTGGATCATGGAATCCGATTTTCAAGATCAGCTACCTCTGGACAACGCTGGCGAATGCGAGTATATCGTCTTGCTGCTTCGTCAGCCAATGTCTTTCGTCCTTGACCTGGTTCATCCAAAAGGCCACGTTGTTCAGCAAAGGGTAGAAAGTAACGTTCTTTGGGATCTCTTTCTGTACGGATGTCTGTCCAACTCCAACCAGCGGGCATATTATGGCCTGCTAATACCCAAACCTCTATTTCTTGCCACGCATTTTCCGCCAGCAACATCTTTTCATTTGCCAGAACATTTGCAGCTTGTCGCTCAATATTATCGAGAGTCTGCCTCCTCGTTTGAACATTATCTCTATCCACACAGAGTAAAAATAAATCTGTTCGATATTTATATTGATCGATTACTGACGCAATGCGATCCCAATTTAAAGCTTGGTCAATTCCCCCTAAAAGTGGATTTTGACAAACTCTAACACTGGCCCTTCTCTCTAATGAATTGAGCATTGCTTCAATGATAGGTTTGAGCATATATTGATCTTTACGGAAATCTTCGGGGATGATGAGGACATTCATTTTACAATTTCCGGTTCATCAAAAACCATCGCATCTTCAAACCAACCCGACTCGTGAAGATTGGCCAAGTCATGCTGTTTGATTACTCGTCGGACATCAGGGATGTCTAAAATTCGTCTAATACGCGCATCAGAGCGGTTTGGCAAACGGTAGACTAAAGATGCACTGTCAAGACTGGATGGACTCAAGAATCTGAGCAATTGGGGCGAATGGCTGGTCGCTACCATTTGGATATTTCCTTTACTTATCTGTTGCTCTATAAGCTGAAGTAACAAGTGGAGACGTGCTGGATGCAATCCATTCTCGAGTTCTTCAAAGAAGTAGAAACGGGCTGGTTCAGGCCCCAGGAATGCCGCAATCATTGCCAGAAAACGTAATGTCCCATCAGACGCGCTATAAGCCGAAATTCGTTGACCATTTTCTTCGATAAGACTAACCAAAATCCTCCCCATTTGATCCGTGGGAAACTTAAAATCTGTAGCATCCATTGGTGTGAGTTCTTTTATCCATTCGACAAGCGCATTTTTTTGTCTTGGATCTTCACAGATAGCTTGCAGAACCGAAGACAAATTTTCCCCCTGGTCGCCCAATATTGTCTGTCCTGGTAATGAGGGCCGGCGCATAGCTTCCGGATTAAGATCCAGAAAGCGCATGGAATCAAACATTGAAATTGTCTCAGCAATAAAATGTCTTATCTCCTCAGCTTTATCGTCATTACGTTTTTCTACAAGTCGTTCTTCTATTTGTGATAGTACAGGTTGATACGCAATGAAAGTTTCCACATGTTCTTTTCGATAATTTCCCCCAGGTGGAATCCGAACTTTAAGATGTTGAGGTTCCACTTGTTTGATAGACTCGTAAGGAGCACGAGGGTGTGAGGCAAATATGAGTTCCTTATCGCAATAGAGAGACTCTGTAACAACACGAGGTTGACTACGGGTAGTCCCAGGCTCTACTCTAATAAAATAACGTCCCTCCATACCTTGGACGTTAAAATTTATGATAAGCGCAAATCGTTTAGCTTGCCGGTAAGTCGCTTCGCGCAACCCGCCTCGAATACCTCGCCATTGGAGCACTCCAGCTTCGATATATTTTTCGCCCATAATATCGGCAAGCGTGTAACCACGGGAAATACCATGTAAAAAGCGAAAAGCGTCTCGAATATTACTTTTCCCAGAAGCATTGGTTCCAATAAGCAAGCTTAAAGGCCCTAAAATAAGCTCGGCTTTTTCAAAATTCTTGAATCGTTCAAATGTAAGCTTAGTCAGCATTTAATTCGACTCCTTATCTTATTCCTGTAATTCCACTTCAATCCCGCCGGTCAGCCGGGCCAGCAGATTGTAGACCCAGCCCACCAAAAGAATAGTCAACGCGACCAGCAGCCCGCCGCCCAGGACAGTCAGCAAAATGATGAGCAGGGCCACCACAAAGCGCTGGTCGTCCAACCGGATAATCAGGGCTTGCACCTCGGCCAGGTTGAGCAACTGGATAAAATCAAGCTCAATGGGCGTGCCCAATCCCAGAGGGTCCAGGGCTGCCGTTTCGGTTTCGGCCAGAAACGTGCGTAAGATAGCCAGGATTTGCGTTCCGGCCAGCGCGCAGACCAGGCCAGGCAGCAGCATGGCCACGCCGCCCAACAGACAGCCAAACTTGGCTAGAGGCATCAGATTAATTTTGCGAACCGTATAACGCTGCGTCATAACTGGCCGATAGTTTCCGGCAAAGCCGCCAGGGTGGTCACGACTGCCGCCGGTTGGATATGTCCATTCGTCTCATTGAGGGGCGATTCATCCATAGCCGCCAGGATGCCCCTCATCCCGGCGTTCTGCGCCCCCAAAATATCGGCGTTGAGCGTATCGCCAACCACCACCACTTCCGCCGGCGCCAACCCCCACCGCCCGGCAATCAAAGCAAATGGTTCCGGTTTGGGCTTGCGCCAACCCCAGGCCGCCGAGCTAAAGGTGGGCGACAGCCAGGGCCGCAGCCCGCCTTGATTGATAAGCCGCTGGACGAGCTTATCATCGGTGGCGTTGGAATATAATCCCAGGCGATAACCTTTGCGCTTTAGTTGTTTCAAGGTCTCAACCGCGTCGGGGTAAGGGCGGTAAGCAGCTTCCTCCGGGGCAAAATATACTTTGATGGCTGCCTCAACCAGGGCGACCGCCGCAGCCGGCGCTTCGATCTTTTTCAGGGTTTCGCTTAAGCTTTGCTGGGCGGTAACTTCCATCTGGGTTTCTATAGCCACAGCGCGTCCCGCCGCCCGCTCGGCCAGAAAGGTTTCCACCAGGGCCGGACCATCCAGCTTGATATGCCTTTTCTTTAGATACCAATCGGCCATAGCTTCGGCGCCCTCGCGTTGAACGGCCAGCGAGTCGCCGGTAAATTGCAACAGGGTGTTGCCCAAATCAAAAATAATACCCTTAATCAATAGCCTCTCTCCCGGTCAATCTGATTCAACGGTGTGCCTGCCAAGTGGTTTCGATTGTACTTCACGGGGGCGGGATACACAAGTGCAATATAAAGTGATAAGTCGAATTTAATTTGCAGATTGGTTCAAATAGCAGTAACATGTCAGGGTTGTTCAGCGTCAATATAACGATCAATTATCTACTATACCTTTGGAAAGAGACCCAATGCCTGATTTAAAACAGAAATTAGCCGAGCCGGGCGTCATCATTCTGGATGGGGCAACCGGCACCCAACTGCAAAAGATGGGGCTGCCCGCCGGGATGGCCCCGGAACTGTGGAACCTACAGAACCCCGAGGCGGTCAAAAAGCATTACCAGGCTTACATCGAGGCTGGTTCTGACGCCGTTTTAACCAATTCCTTTGGGGGGACGCGCCCCCGCCTCGATATGGAAGGCAGCGGCCACCTGACCCACGAAATCAATGTGGCGGCGGCCCGGTTGGCCCGTGAAGTGGCCGGAGATAAGGTGCTGGTGCTGGGCTCCATGGGGCCGACCGGCCTGCTGATGGAGCCAATGGGCGAGCTGACCTATGAAAAAGCGGTCGAGTTTTTTGCCGAGCAGGCCGCCGGTCTGGCCGAAGGCGGCGCAGATGGCATCCACATTGAGACTATGAGCGATTTAAGCGAAGCCAAAGCCGCCATCGAGGGGGCGCAGCGGGCCACAACTCTGCCCGTTACCGTAACCATGAGCTTCGACATGCATGGCCGGACGATGATGGGCGTCCGCCCCGAAGAAGCGGTGCGCGAGTTGTGGGCCATGAATGTGCTGGCGGTTGGGGTCAACTGCGGGCGGACTCTGGAAGAGAATTTGGTGGCTGTCACGGCTATGCGCCGGGCTGCCCCCGACGTGACCCTCATCGCCAAGCCCAATGCCGGGCTACCACGCATGGAAGGCATGGTTGAAGCGGTTTATGATGTGACCCCGGAGGTTATGGCCGACTATGCTTTGAAATTTGGAGCGCAGGGGGTCAAGCTGCTGGGCGGCTGCTGCGGCAGCGACCCCAGCCATATCACGGCAATCAAGGCCGCACTAAAGGGTTTTGAGCCGCCGGCCCTGGTTGAAGTGGCGGTGGTTGAGACGGCAACGCCAGTGACCGCCAACGGCAATGATCGAGAAGAACGCCGCCGCCGGCGTATGCGAATTTGTGAAGGTTAGTATTTAACTGGAGACTGGAGCCGGGAGGGTGAGCTTGATCATCCTTCCGGTTTTTGTTTTTACCACTGGTTGAGCAATATAGAAACCATCCCCGTCTACAGTCTACTGTCTACCGTCTACGGTTTTATTTTTACCACTGCCTGAGCAGAATAGAGACGGTATAAATCACCAGTCCTGCCAGCCCGCCGATGATTGTCCCGTTGATGCGGATAAACTGGAGATCTCGGCCCACCTCGGTCTCGATTTTGTTGGTAATCGTATCGGGGTTCCACTTGTTAATAGTGTTGGAGATCAGGCTCTCGACTTCGTGGCCGTAAGTTTGAATCAGGTAAACGACTATCTTGCGCAGCCAGTGATCAATCTTTTCATACAAAACCGGGTTGTCCTGGATAGTTTCACCAGATTTGACCAGCATTTGTTGGAGCGAGCGGCGCACCGCCGAGTCAGAATCGGCGCTGTGGGCAATTAGCGCAGCTTTGAGATCGGCCCACAACGAGGCCGAGAACTGCTGCACCACCGGCTGCTGCAACAATTCCTCTTTAAGGGTTTGTTCCCGCGCTTGCAGCTCGGCCGAGGTTTTTAAGTCTTCAATCAGATGAGCAACCGCCGTTTCAAAATTTCGATAAAGCGGGTGTTTCGGGTCGGCTTTGACTTCGGCCAACGTGGTATCTACCGAGTGCAAGATGGTCTGGTAGATACGGCGGTCAACGCCCCAGACCGAAGCCCACCAGGGCAGTTCCTCGTTGATCTTCTCCAGAATCACGGCTTTGTTTTGCTTCAAAAACCCTGAGCCAAATTTAACCAGCTCGGTTAATACTTCTTGCTGGCGGTTGCCGGCGGTTAAAAGGGCCAGGACATTGCCTAGCAGCGGCGCAAAATGGGTGGAGCGAATTTGAGCCACCAACTGCTTTTCGATCAGCAGTTGAATATCCTCATCCTTGATCACTTCGATCACTGCCGCCGCGCCAGCGGCCAGTTGGTCGGCAATCAGAGCGCTGTTTTCCGGTTGGCCCAACCACTCGGCTACTTTTTTGGTGGCTTCCATCGAATATAACTTTTCGGCAATAACTTCCTCGGTCAGAAAGTTCTGGCGGACAAAGCGGGCCAGCTTTTCGCCGATTTCGCGCTTACGGCGGGGGACAATGGCCGTGTGCGGAATCTTCAAACCGAGGGGGTGCCGAAACAAGGCCGTCACCGCAAACCAATCGGCAATGGCCCCGACCATGGCCGCTTCGGCGGCAGCACGAATAAAACCAACCCAGCCGTACCATCTCTCCAAGATTGTGGCGATAACAAAAATCACAAAGGCTGCGGCCAGCAATGAAGTAGCTAATCGCTTCATCTGGCGCAGATCACGCTGTTTTTCCGCGTCTTCTAGCACAACACTTCCTCTCAAAAAAATTGCACCCACTTAAAATAAAAAATTAAGAAATAAGAAATAAGAAGTGCGTACCTTCTTATTTCTTATTTCTTATTTCTTATTTTTACAATGCCTCAGCCAGTAGGACGCTTTACCCTGGCCCACATCTTCTGCGCGCTCTCGTGTACCCGCGCCCGCATAGAACCCAAATCGGCGTCAAGTACTTCGCCGTTGCGCACTCGCCATTCTCCGGCGACCATCACATCGCGGACGTGGGTGTGATTGCGCCACAATACCAGTTGGTCATACAAATTATGCAGGGCCGTTGGCGTGGGAAAAAGGGCGTCAATTAATTGCAAATCGGCCTGATAACCGGGAGCAAGGCGGCCCACATTGTCCCAGCCCAAGGCTTTGGCTCCGCCTTCGGTGGCCAGGTAAAAAACTTCGTCGGCGGGCATGACGGCGGTGCTTTGCTGGCCGGCTTTATGGATCAGAAACGCGCCGCGCATCACCTCAAAAAAGTCGTTGATGTAGCCATCGCTGCCCAGGCCCAAGGTGACGCCTCGTTCCAACAATTGGGGCACAGGCGCGATACCGCCGCCAACCTCACAGTTGCTCAAGGGCATGTGTGTCACCCGGATGCCCTTCTCGGCCACAATCTGGATTTCCCGTTCCGACAACTGGACGCACTGCGAGGCTTGCATGCGCGGACCGGTCACGCCCAGTTCGTCGTAATATTCCAGGGTGCGTTTGCCAAAATGCTTCAGGGCATACTCCGGCTCAAAAGTGGCCTCGTTGCAGTGCATGTGGACGCTGCAATCCAACTCCTCCCCCAGGGCAAACGCCTGTTTGATGAAGCCGGCGGAGCAGGTAAAGGTGGTGTGGAAACACATCAGCCCCTCAACCAGCGTTTTGGCCGCCCGGCAGCTTTTGACAAACTCGGCATTTTCATGCAGCCCCACCTGCCCGTTTTCCTGGCTCACCCGCTCGGTGCTTTCAAAGGAGAGAATCCCACGCAAGCCGCGTTTTTCCACCACAGCGCGTTGGGCCTCCAGCGCGCCGGGAATGGCAAACGGCGCTTCCAGAATATCGTAAAAACTGGTAATGCCGGAGCGAACCATCTCAGCGCAGACCCAATCGGTGGCGGCGCAAATCATCTCATGGTCAAGCGCATCTTCGACCAGCGGCCACCAAAAATCGTCCAGAAAAGCCCAGCCGCCTCCGCCGGCCTGATCGGCGCTGGGCAGCGGGATGCCGTGAGCCAGTACGCCATAGAGATGAACATGGGCATTGACAAAGCCAGGAGCTAAAACGTGATCGCTCGCATCCACGATGACATCATCGGGATATTTGGCTTGCAGGTTGGCGTTGGGGCCAATATCGGTGATGCGGTCATCCATCACCCGTACTCCCCACTCGGTTTTGGGCGCTTCGCGAGCGCTGGTGATGAGAAAGGAAGGCAAAATAAGGGTTGGCATGAGTATAACTCCTGAAAAGAGGCGATGAATCGTGAGGCGAGGACGCGACGCGAAGCGGTTCTTCGCGTCCTCGCCTCTTCGCCTCACTTTCACTTTCCTTGATTTTAAAGGACAATTACCCTCTTGACAAACTGGGAATTGTCTGATATAGTGTAATATACACACTATCTTTTGGCCGTTCAACCGGTGAACGGCCAATTTTTTCAAAGCTGAATAGTGTAGTATTTACACTATCTATCACAACAGGAGAAAAATTATGAACTGGAATCAACCTTCAAAAGCGGACCAGCAGCAGTATCCGCCCCGGCAGATATTTGAGGCCGGATTGCGCCACCATCATATTGCCAATACGGCTTACCCGATTAACCACAACTGGACTATGAAACCCTACCGAGTCCGCCGCCAGGATTTTGAGACGGTCACGGCTGCGGCCTGGGCCGATATTCAGGAGATGGGCCTGTATGTCCACATCCCCTTCTGCCAGACCCGCTGCAACTTCTGCGAGTACACTGTCATCAACCCGGCCGATAACGCCCGTTCCGAGGATGGCTATTTCGATTTGCTGTTGCAAGAAATGGCTCAATATCAGAACCTCTTGGATACACGAAAAACATTAACCGGCTTCGACATCGGTGGGGGGACGCCGGCGCTGGCAAAAACCGAGAACATTGCCCGCATCATCGAAGCGGCCAGAGCAGCGTTTGAATTTGAGCCGGGCATGCAAATCAGTATCGAGACGACGCCTCTGATTGCGGCCCATGAGCCGGAGAAGATAGCCGCCTTTCGAGGCATGGGGATCGAGCGGATTAGCATGGGGGTGCAGGTGACGCAGTTGAGCCTGGCCAAAAAGTTAGGCCGGCAGTACAAGGGCTTTGAAGGCTTGCGCGAGGCCGTCTACAATATTCGCGCCGCCGGCTTTCAAAAGTTCAATATTGACCTAATGTACGGCTTTGCTGGGCAGTCGGTGGCGGATTGGCGCGACAGCGTCGAGAAAGGGATTGAGTTGGAGGCTGATTACATCACCCTGTACCGGATGCGCTACAAGGGCACCGGCTTGCAGGCCCAGGCCAACCGGGTCTCCAAGGAAGTTGTCGCTGAAATGGCGGCGACGGCCAATCAACTGCTCCACCAGGCCGGCTACGTGGCTCCGCCCGGCAAAAACACTTACAGCCGCCTGCCGGGCGATGTCGGCACCAGCGATTATCTGACCAACCGGGTGGTCAAGGGGACGCCGTATCTGGGGCTGGGGCTGGGGGCGCAGTCGCTCAGCCACAACACTCTGGCTTACAACCGGGGGGCCGGGCCAAAAAGTATCACCCCCTATGAAAAAGAGGTGCGGGCCAACCGTCTGCCGATCCAGGACCTCTATAATATGGCCCTGCCGGTCAGTATGGCTAAATTCATTTCTGTCTCTTTCTACTTCGGCGAAATCAATCGAACTTATTTTGAGCGGAAGTTCGGCTCAACGCTGGAGTCGCAATTTCCCGCCGAGGTCGAGTTTGTGCTGGCCGAGGGCCTGATGAAATATCGGGGCGACTGCCTGAGCCTGACGTCGCATGGGGCCAAAGTTTACAACGGCGTGATTGCCCTTTTTTATGCCCCGGCGGTTAAATTGCACCTGCTACAACGCCCGGTTGACCTGAGCGAGCGCATGCCGGCTCAGTTGCAGCGAGAGTTACGGCGGAGTTTTGAAATCAAGTTAGCGGCATAAAAGTAGCAGGGGTGCAGAGGGGTGGGGGAGCAGGGGAGAAAATTCACCCCTACTCCTCTGCACCCCCGCTCCCCTGCCGTAGAAAAAGGGCACTGATGAAACAATACGACTTCGCCAACATTCTCTTTGCCGGACCATGCAATTTGCGCTGTCCCTACTGCATTGGGCAGCAGGTTAACCCGGCGTTGAATCGGAACAATCTGAATGAGTTTCCGCTGCGGAATTTGGCTCGGTTTGTCGAACTCGTCAAGCAGCATCGGGTGACAGAAATAGTTTTTACGGGTACAACCACCGATCCTCAGCTTTACCGCCACGAAGCGCGGTTGCTGCAATGGCTGCGAGAACACCTGCCATCCTATCCTACTTCCTGTATAGACAAGTATGCCCTCCTCCCCGGCCCTCCCCCTAAGAGGGGGAGGGAGCAGATTCGCTACTCGCTGCACACCAACGGCCAATTGGCCCTGCGCAAGATGGACGTTTTCAACCAGTATGACCGGGTTTGTATTTCCTTCCCCTCCTTCAACAAAGAAATTTATCAGCAATTGATGGGATCGCCCCGCGTGCCGGATTTGGCCGAAATTGTGCGGCAAGCGGCTGTGCCGGTCAAAATCTCCTGCGTGCTGACCGAACACAACAGCCACGAATTGATCGAGTTTTTGGATCGGTGCGGCGCAATCGGCATCAAGCGGATAGTGCTGCGCCGGTTGTACGGCGATAACCGCTTGTGGACTCTGCCGGACCGGCTCATTCCCTGCTCGGTTTACCGGGGTAACCCGGTTTACGATTATCACGGTATAGAAGTCACTTTGTGGCATTTTGACCAGACCACCAGCACCTCGCTCAATCTCTTCAGCAACGGCGCTATCAGCCCCCATTATTTGTTGACCCAAGCAGGGGGAAGATAGAAGATAGAAGATGGTAGATAGAAGATAGAAGGATTCTATCTTCCATCCTCTATCCTCCATTCTCTATCCTCTATCTTCTATCCTCTCTCCTCTTGTGCTATAATTAACATTGTTTGACCTCACTCCATAAAGGACTCATAGATGCAGCAAAACAAAGCGCTCTTTTTTGGCATCATTGGTCTGGCTGTGTTGATTGTAGCCGCGCTGATTGCCGCCCGCTTTTTCCTGGCCGATAAGATCGAGTTGCCCACCCTCGCCGAGAAAGTTTCTATCCGCGTGGTGGTGGCTCCTGCTATCGAAACCTGGGCCAGGCAGGCTGCCGGCGCGTTCAATCAAAAGAATCCCAATACCCAGGTGGAAATTATCAGGGCCGATGGTTTGATCCCCGAAGTTCAATTTCGCGCCGATCCCCAAAATCCTCCCGCTGCGTGGCTGGCCGAAGCCACTTTCATGGTCGAATTGGCCCGCAACCGGGGTTTATCATTTCAGGATGCCCAGTCGGTTGCCAGCAGTGGGCTGGCCTGGGGCGCGTTCAAAGCGAAGCAGGACGAGTTTAATCAAAAGTACGGCGGTCTAAATTGGACAGGTCTGTACGCCAAAGCAACCAGCCCAGAGGATAATCTGAATTTTGTCATCGCTTCGCCCGGCAACTCCGCCGAGGGGCTTGCGGCGCTTATCTCGGCGACGGCAGCGCACCTCAACAAAGATAGTTTGTCCGGCAGTGATGTCAGCCAGGCCGATGCCTGGTTAAGCGAACTATTCAATATCAACGCCAAAACCCCCGCTACCCCGGCCGACAACTTTGCCACCATGCGTGTTTCGGCGGGCGAGGCGGGTCTGCTGACCCTGGCTTCGTGGCGGCGAGTCCGGCTGACCGAGAACCCCGATTTTGTCACCTCACCCGCCCAACCGCCGGTCAGCCTGGATTATCCGCTGGCTGTCTTCAGCCAGGCCAGCCCAGCGGCGCAGCAGGCTGCCATCGCCTTTCGCGCTTTTCTGCTCGACGCCGGCCAGCAAAATAGCTTAAACACCGTTTTCCTCGATCCGGCCAACACCGCTTCACCCGGCGTCCAAGCTGACGGTGATGCCGTCCAACGGCTGCTCGATTTGGCGGGACGGGTATTGCCATAAACCAAGAAAATCGGTTACTACTCAGGCATGTCATTTCGAGGCCGTAGGCCGAGAAATCTTTCCCGCTCACAGGCTATTCAAGCACCGA
Organism: Anaerolineales bacterium; assembly: GCA_015075405.1. GTDB lineage: Bacteria > Chloroflexota > Anaerolineae > 4572-78 > J111 > DSQQ01. Next base: position 86,726 of record JABTUK010000004.1, on the reverse strand, counting down.
CCTGGAAGATTTCTCCTCGCAGGCTCGTCGAAATGACATGATGCCTGAGTAGTTACGAAAATCTTATTCAATCCGTGTTGCGTCTTGTGTAACACAAACGGAACACGCAAGACGTATTTAACGTTTCTGTGGAGGATGAGAATGTCAAAAAAATTGTTATCATTCCTGCTGCTTTTGCCCTTTATCGCGGCGCTGGCCTGTTCATTTGGGGGCGACAGCAGCGGCACGGAAGGCTTTACCGATAGCGGAACCCCGCAGGCCCAGTGCCCGGCCAACGCCGTCGAAATCTCGATCATCTACGCCCCGGAGTCGCAGCTTTACCTGGCCGGCGAGGTTTACGACGCCATCAATCAATTTAATCAAGCCTACGTGGAAGGACGCAACCCCCTCACCGGCCAGGCGCTGGCCAGCGGCGAGCGGCCTATTTGTGTCAAGGGTGAGCCTGGCTCATCGGGAACCATCGCCCAGGGGATTATTAACGCGGTCATTGCCCCCAACAACGCTAATGTGGCCAAACCGACTATTTTCGCGCCGTCGGTGAGCCACTGGCTGGCCCTGGTTAATTATCAGGCCGGCCGCCAGCTTTTTGATCTGGCCGACAGCCCGCCGACGGCCCTGGCCCCGGTGGTCATGGCCATCTGGGAAAGCCGGCTGAAAGCGATTCAGGCCAAAAACGGCAGCGAGCCGGTCGGCTGGGCAGAGCTGCTGGCCGTGCTCAACTCGCCCAACGGCTGGGCCGATTACAACGTCCCCGGCAACCGGACCACCGTTTACTACGGCCACACCGACCCGCTGGTCAGTTCCACCGCCCTCTCAACGTTGATTGCCGAATTTTACGCCAGCGCCCGTACCAACAGCAGCCAGCCCGACTTCCGCAAGCTGTCGCTGGAGCAGGTCAACAACCCGCAGGTGCAGCAGGGGGTACGCAACATCGAGGAGTTGATTCGACACTACTCCTCACGCACCACCGAATTTAAAGAGTACATCGCCCAGGGGCCGGAATACCTGGATTTTGTGGCCCTGGAAGAAAACGATCTGATTTACATCAACCAGGGCAAAACCGAGTACAAGCCGCCGGAGAAGTTAGTGGCATTGTATCCCAAGGAAGGCACTTTCTGGCACGAGCATCCTTACGCCATTCCCCAGGCCAACTGGGTAACGGATGAGCAGCGCCAGGCCGCCAAAACCTTCACCGAGTATATTCGCAGTGAGGCGGTGCAGAAAAAAGTGTTGGAAAGCGGTTTTCGCCCGGTCAACCCGGCGGTGCCGGTGGGCTATCCGATTGCGACCGAATTGGGGGTTGACCCCAACCAGCCGACCACTATTCTGGAAGTGCCGGACCCCAATGTAATTGCCGCCGTGCAGGCTAGTTGGCAGTTTGTCAAGAAACAGGCCGATGTGTTGCTGGTCATTGATACCTCCGGCTCGATGGCCGGCGACAAAATTGACCAGGCCAAAACGGCGGCTAACGCCTTTTTGGACAAAATGCCGGCTCAAAATCGGGTGGGTCTGGTCACGTTTGACAGCCAACCACGCGTGCTGGATTTCAATACTAATGCTTTGATTTATCTGGACCCCAACAACCAGAGTTCCCTCCAGCCGCTCACCTCTTTTGAAGGCGGGCAGAGCCAGGTTCGGGCACAGATCAATGCCCTGGAAGCCAACGGCGATACCTCACTGTATGATGCTGTACAGCAATCTATGGAGTTGCTCAAGCAGTCACGAGGCGATCAAGATGACCGTATCCAGGCCATTGTGGTCTTGAGCGACGGCCAGGATACCAGCAGCCTGACTTCTCTGCAAAGCGTGGTCGAGCTAATCAGCGCCAACAAGGAAGATCGCAATCCGATCATCGTTATTCCGGTGGCCTATGGCGGCGACGCCGATATTAATGCCCTCAACGGCATTGCCAGAGCCAGCGCCACCCGCGTCCAATCCGGCGACCCGGAGAATATTCAAAGAGTTCTTGAGATTATTGGCAGTTACTTCTAAGCAGCCAACCGCTTTTTCAAATGGGGGAGCAATCCCCCATCGGCAATAATTGCCTGTACGGAGGGGGCAAAGGGGGGAAAAGCAAAGGCCCCGGCTTCACTTTTGATCAGTCCGGCGGCCAGATCAATTTCAACCACGTCGCCGGGGTTTAGGGCTTCGACGGCGGCGGGACAGGTCAAGGCCAGCAGGCCGTTGTTGATGGCATTGCGATACCAGATGCGAGCAAAAGAAACCGCAATCACCGCGCTCACGCCGGCCTGCTTCAGGCAGGTGACGGCCTGCTCCCGACTGGAACCGTTGCCCCAGTTTTTCCCGGCCACAATCACATCGCCGGGTTGAACATTAGCCGCAAAAGAGGGATCGAGGTCTTCCAGGGCGTGTTGCGCCATTTCCGCCGGATCGCTGATAGTATAGGTATATTTGCCGGGGAAGATGACGTCGGTGTTAACCCCATCGCCGTATTTCCAGACATGCCCGTGCAGTTTTGGCCTGACAGGAGTCATGGACACTTTAAAGCTCCCCTGCCTGGCGGCGCAACTGATCCAATTCTGCTCGCAATCGCTGTAACTCGGCCTCGGCTGTATCAGCCCGTTTCGCCTCAATCTCGGCCCGTTCGGCCTCTGCCTGGGCCCGTTCAGTTTCAAACCGAGCGCGGAACACAGCTTCATCCAGAGTAGGCACAACCTCCTGACTAACCGGGTCTACTATTCGCAACAGCTCGCCCCTGGGCTGTAGAATTACTCCTAACTCTTGACTGGACAGTGTTCCGGCGGCAGATAATGTCATCGGTTGATAATAATTGTTGACCAAGCGAAAGCCTTGCAGCCGGGGCGAGAGGTACTCATCCAGAGGATCAAACAAAAAGTATTCGGGCACACCCAATTTTTCATACAACGCTCGTTTTCCGCCTAAATCTTCCAGCCAGGTACTGGCTGAAGTAATCTCAAAAACGGCGCAGGGCGCTGCCCGCTCCTGCCACAATTTATAGACCCGCCGGCGCTGTTTCGAGATGCCTTTGACCACAAAAACATCAGGCACTTTAAAAGCAGCGGGATTACCCTCCTCGTAGTAAAACAACATATCAGCCGCCACATAAGTCGTCTCGGCCTGCTGAAAAAAGTGACGTAATGATTGAAACAAATGCAAAATGGCCGTGATGTGAAATTCAGTTTCGCCCATAGGTTGCCCATCCGACTCAGGATAATGGATATCCGGCTTGACCGGAATTGACGGGGCAAAGGTAATAATTTTCTCCATATTAACTCCCTTATCCGGTCATGTTACAACACCTGCTCCGGCCCGGCAATTTTACCGGCAATGGCGCTGGCGGCAACGACGGCGGGCGAGGCCAGGTAAATGTCGGACTCGCGGGTGCCCATACGCCCGCGAAAATTGCGGTTGGCGCTGCTAATGGTGACTTCACCGGGGGCGGGAATGCCCATGTGGTTGCCCATACAAGGGCCGCAGCCCGGCGAATTAAAGGTGGCCCCAGCAGCTAACAATGTCTCGACATAGCCTGCTTTGACAGCATCCAGGTAAACCTGAGATGAGGCGGGGATGATGAGCAGCCGCGTCCCCGGCGCGACCCGCCGCCCGGCCATAATTTGAGCAGCAACGGCAATATCTTCCAGCCGGCCGTTGGTGCATGTGCCTAAAAATGCCTGGTCCACTTTTATCCCGGCTACGGCGCTCAAAGGTTTAACGTTGTCTACGCTGTGCGGACAGGCCACTTGTGGTTCAATGGCTCCGGCTTCAAATTCATACTCAGCCAGATAGGTCGCGTCCGGGTCGGGCGCTAATTCGCGGCTGGCAGCCTCCCACTCCTGGATTTTGGATTTTGGGTCTTTTTCTCCCCTGCTCCCCCGCGCCTCTGCTCCCCTGCTCACTTGCTGTTCCAGCCAGTCAAACGTCACCTTATCCTGCATGACCCAGGCATTCTTCGCGCCCATCTCGGCCATCATGTTGGGTAACACAAAACGGCTGGCCATACTCATTCCGGCGACCGCTTCGCCGTGAAACTCCACGCTGGCGTACAGGCCGCCATCCGCACCCAATTGGCCAATGATGAACAGGGCAATATCTTTGCTCGTCACCCAGGGATTGAACGCGCCGCGCAAAGTAATTTTGATACTTTCCGGCACACGCAGCCACAATTGGCCGGTCGCCCAAATTGCGGCCATCTCGCTGCGGCCCACCCCGGCCCCAAATGCGCCCAGCGCTCCATAATGGGTCGAATGGCTGTCGGCCCCCAACAGGAGCACGCCGGGATAAATCAGCCCTTCCTCGCACAAAACTTGATGGCAAATGCCCCGGCCCACCTCAAAGAAGTGTCTAACTCCTTGGGCGGCCACAAAGCGACGCACCTCAGCGTGATTTTGAGCGTGCTGCGTGGTAGGCGGCGGGGCAGCATGATCCAGGGTAATCGCCAGTCGCTCCGGGTATTTCACCCACTCGATACCCAAGCTGTAAAAAGTTTTGGCGATGGCTGCCGTATTATCGTGGCTCAAGGCCACATCAGGGATCACATCGAGCACCTGGCCCGGCATTACCTCCGGCAAACCGGCATTTTTAGCAAGAATTTTTTCAACAAAAGTATGGCCCATTTTGGTAAAGGATGAAGGCGGAAGGATGAAGGCGGAAAGATGTATTTGATCCTTCACCCTTCATCCTTCATCCTTCATTTGTCTCCTTCATCTTTTTAAACTGACGGCTGCCTCGCGGCCATAGGGTTCAGCGATTTCGGCTTTCGGGCTGGGGGTAGATTCAGCTTCCTGGTCAGCATCCAGGCGCTGGAGAATGTTATCTTTAAAGCGTTCGGGCACGGAGATGTGGCTCAGGCCAAATTGATTTTCGGCAATGTCAATCAGGATTTCGGTGGGCGAGTCGTTTGGCCCGATGTTGTAAACCCGCTCCTTAAAGACGGCGGCAATTTGTCGGGCTGTACCTTCATCCAAGTTGTAGCCTTTAATTTCTTTGAGAAAGTAATGCACAATGTTCCAGCCGCTCAACGGCCCCAGCAACACTTCTGACTCGCTCACGCCAAATTGATCCAGCGGAAAGGCTTCGTAGGTGGCGGCGTGGTTGAGCAGGGCTTTTTGGTGGACTCCGGCGGTGTGGGTGCGGTTGGTCAAACTGACCGGCTCTTTGGAAGGCACCAGTTTTTTCAGCTTGGAGGCAAACATGACATTGATCGGGTAGGAACCGCGCAAATTGTAGCCTTCCAGGTGGTCATAAGCTTTGTCAATGTAGAGATTAAAAAACAGAGCCGTCATCGAAGTAATTCCGGAACGCTCACCGACGCCCAGCAGGGTAGTGTTGATGTAGCGCATGCCATTTTTAACGGCTTCCAGCGCATTAAACAAGGCAAACCCTCGATCATCATGAAAATGCCCTTCAAAGTTCATGGTTGGGTAGCGTTCGCGCAAGGCTTTGATACGCTGGACCACCCCGGTGGGCGTCGCCACCCCCACCGTATCGGGCGTGCCGAGGCGATCCACAAAAGGCACAATTTCATCATAGACCCGGAAAAGATGAGGCTCAGGGGTGCGAAAGGCGTCCTCGCCGCTAAAACGTAAAATCAATTCCGGGTGATGGCGGCGCACCTCTTCCAGCAGCACTTTGGCCCGCCGGGTCAGTTCGTCCAAATCGCGGCCATGGTTGTACATGCGCGATGTTTCAGACAGGCCAATATAAAAATTGAGGCCATCGGCTCCGGCCTCAATGGCCGAAGCTACATCATCGGGGTGGCAGCGCACGTGGGCCAGCAAAAAGGTATAACCTTTTTGCATAATCAGTTCATCGCGCACCGCCTTGATGGCCGCAAAATCATCCCGTTCTTGCGGGCTGACAATCGGGGCAAACAGTTCAATAAACTTAACCCCGTAGACAATCAGAGCGCGAGCAATCTCGACTTTGTCGTTTTGATTGAAAAAATATTTGTAATGGTCATGCAAAAGCGAACTTTGTGAGCCTTCGCGCAGGGTGGTATCAATAATTTCCAACGGGCGCGGGCGGTAATGCTTAAATTGAAAGGGATTGACCGCCATCATTCTACTCCTTTTTGTCGCCGCCCGATGGCGCGGGCCATCTGGCGCTGGTCGTCTCGTTCCCGGACAGTTTCGCGTTTATCGTGTAATTTTTTGCCCCGAGCCAGTCCCAATTCCACTTTAGCCCGGCTGTTTTTAAGATAAATTTGCAGCGGCACCAGGGTTAACCCTTTTTCCTGTAATTTGCCGGTCAGCCGGTTGATTTCACGGCGGTGCATCAACAGTTTGCGGTCACGGCGTGGTTCGTGGTTTTCGTAGCTGGCCTGGTGGTAAGGGGCGATATGGGCATTGAGCAGCCACAACTCACCGTCACGAATGGCGGCGTAACCATCGCGCAGGTTGACCTGCCCGGCCCGGATGGATTTGATCTCGCTGCCGGTCAGCACTATACCCGCTTCAAAGGTATCTTCGATGTGATAATCATGGCGGGCTTTGCGGTTACTGGCAATTACTTTTACGGGTTGATTACTCATGGTTGGAAGGTTAGAAGGTTAGAAGGTTAGAAGGTTGGAAGCCTGATAGTCTCCAATCCTCCAACCTTCCAATCTTCCCATTTATTTGACTGACTCGCTGAGTGACATAGGGGATGATTGTTGCAAATATTCAACCGCCGCGTCAAGTTGAGGGTCAAGGCCCTGTTCGGTATCGGTGGCGGTCATTTCTACTATAATATCAGGAGCAATGCCCTGGCCGTGAATCTGGCGAGCAGCAGGGGTGAGCCATTCGGCAATAGTTACCCGTAATTCGGACCCATCCGACAAATCGTGCGGCAGTTGGACTGTCCCTTTGCCAAAGGTCTGCTCTCCGATGAGGGTGGCTCGCGCCAAATCTTGCATGGCCCCGGCCACAATCTCGCTGGCGCTGGCGCTACCGCCGTTAACCAGCAGCACCAGGGGTATCTCGGTTGCCACGTGGTGATGATTACCGGCCTCAAATTTTTTCTGCTGGCCGTCTTTTAATTTTTCAATCACCACCGTTCCCTCGGTGATAAACAGGCTGCTCACTTCCACCGCTTCGGACAACAAACCGCCGGGATTGCTGCGCAAATCAAAGACGATAGCCACAGCGCCTTGATCCTGTAGCGTTTTTACAGCACGAGCCACTTTTAAGGTCGCGCCCTTGCTAAATTGAGTCAGCCGGACATAACCAATTTGGGGCGCGTCCGGCAAAATTTTAGCTTCGACCACCTGGATCTCGATTTTGGCCCGGACCACCTCTATTGCAAATGGCTCCGGCTCTCCTTCGCGTTCAATGGTCAAAACAACTGTTGAACCTGCCGGCCCACGAATCAGGCCGACCGCTTCGTACAGGCTCAAGCCTTTAACCGGGCCATCATCTATTTTTAAGATCACATCCCCAGGACGCAGCCCGGCTTTAAACGCGGGCCGGTCTGGCAGCGCCTCGACCACTACCAACTGGTCTATTTCATTCAGACGAATGGTAGCCCCAATGCCCTCAAAACTGCCCCGGATATTTTCACTCATCACGGCGGCGCGGGCCGGGTCAATAAAGGCAGTATGCTGGTCGTTAAAAGCGCTGACCATACCCCGGATAGCGCCATACACTCGTTCGCTGTCCGAGGGAATTTCACCATAAAACTGGTCATTTAGAAATGACCAAGCTTCCCAAAACGTCTTAAATTCGTCGGGCGCTTGAGAGAGGTTTGGCTCCAGCGGCTTGCCCAAGAGGATACCAGACTCAAAGGAAGGCGCTGCCGCTAACTGAGGCGGGGCCAGAAAGGAAGCATAATAGGCCATCCCGGCTAAAAAAGAGCCAAAGGTAACTACCCCGGTCAGGCAAACCATTAGTAAAAGTTTAGGGAGACGTTGCATCAAAACACCTTTTTCTTTAACTCAAGAGGGCTTGTTTCAATTCGGTAAAGGCAGCTTCCTCAAAATCTATCCGTTCTTGAATAATACTCCTTAGCCAATCCTCCACGCTAGATTTTTTGTGCAACTGAGCAAAAAAAGCAGCTCGGGCAGCTATTTCAGGAGACAGCGACATTGTTGTTGGAACAGCCAAATGAACAGAGATAGTTTCTTCCCAGGCCGAGTCATCCTCAGTCTGACCGATTACAATTTCGTCAATGTCTGCCTCTGAAAGCTTTCTTACCTGATCTATGTCATTCATAATTGCCATCCTGTAATGATACGCACTATATTATTCGATTTGAGTTGAAAGATAATTTTAAGCCTACGTCCACCAAGAGTTTTACCAACAAGTTGATAACGATCCTGATAGGATTTGTTACGACGAATTTGGAAATCAGAAAAGAAACATTCAATTGCCTCTTCAAAACTCACGCCATGCACAGCCAGCTTGTCGTTTTCAAAATCGTACTCAAAATTTCCAGGAACAAAGCGAGACCAATCTACCACAGCTATAACTACTTCTCTTCTTTCAAAAAGCTGATAGCACGCTCCAATTGAGGATCCCGATTGTTGGCCCGGTCTTCTTCGGAAATCAAGACTTCGATATCGGGGGCTAAACCTTTGCCGTCAATAGCATTGTTGTTGGGGGTAAACCACTTGGCTACAGTTACGTGCAGGCGCGAAGCATCCGACAGTTCATAAATGAGTTGGACGCTGCCTTTGCCAAAGGTTTTTTCGCCAATGAGGGTGGCCCGTTTGTAATCCTGCAACGCCCCGGCCACAATCTCGCTGGCGCTGGCGGTACCGCCGTTAACCAGCAGCACCAGGGGTTGATCTAATGCTTTGCCTCCGGCCCGGACATCATAAACGCGCTCACCCTCGCTCTTGCGATCTTCGCGCAGCACCACCCCTTCGCGCAGAAATTGGCTGGCTACATCTACCGCCGTCTCCAGCAAACCGCCGCCATTGTTGCGCAAATCCAAAATGTAAGACTCCGCTCCCTGCTGCGACAGCTCCTCAAAAGCGCGATCCAACTCTTTGTTGCTGCGCTCGGTAAATGAGGTCAATTGAATATAGCCAATTTTAGGGGCTTCTTCCAAAATTCGCCACTGGGCGCTGGGGGTTTCAATGGGGGCGCGCGCGATGGTGATATCAAGCGGTTTTTCAGCCCCGGCTCGCTCAACCGTTATAGTAACGGGGGTGCCAATTTCGCCCTTGATCCATTTGATAATATCCTCCGTCGGCATGTCGGGGGTAACGGGCCGGCCATCTACCGCCAGCAGGATATCGCCCTTGAGCAAACCGGCTTTTTCGGCGGCTTGATCAGGCATGGGGTCCAAGATTACTTTTCCGGCTTCATCACGCTGGATAAAAGCCCCAATTCCACCAAACCGACCCTCCAACTGGGCCTTTTCTTCCGCCGCCGGCTCCGGTTCGATAAACAAGGTGTAGGGATCATTGAGGGTTGCCAGCGCCCCTCTGATCGCGCCATAGGTAGCGACCGGGCCGTTGGGTACTTCGCCATAGAACTGTTCTTCCACCCGATGCCATACTTCCCAATACAGCGCCAGAGAGTTAAGTTCAGCCTCATCTGGCTGGTCGTCAACCACGTAATCGCGGACAGCATAACCTGCGCCCGCGCCCATGATAAAGATAAATAGGGCTATCAAGGTAGTTAGGGCAATTTTTATAGCTATTTGCATAGATGGCTTTCCAGGAGAAATGCACATTTAATTTGTGGGAAAATTGTAGCATGGATGGGAGGGGGTCGCAAACTAAAATTGCAGCCTCTCATCAAAAATGGCATTTTTGTTGTTTTGAGGTAAAATCCTGCCCGAAAAGAGCGTAAAACCCATGAAATTTTTGAACAAAGAAGTGGCCTTTGCCCTGGAGGCCGATAACTTATCCGCTGATTTTCGCCCTCTGATTGAACTACCCCTGGTCATCATGGTCGGCCTGACCGGGGTAGGTAAGTCAACGGTTCTGGAACTCTTGCCGGAGCAGGGCCTCAAGTTTACTCTGTTACCCAACCGGCGCGATATTACCGACCAAATCATTATCGCTTCGCTCCAGGCGGAAGCCGGGCAGCCGGTTGGCCCTGTGACCGACCGGCTGGAGCGGTTTGAGTACACGGCTCGCTATCGAGATAAATTTCCCGGCGGGATGGCCCATGCCCTGAGTCGGCTAGTCATCAATTCTGCTGCCGCCCAATCCTTGCTTATTTTTGATGGGCTGCGCGGCCTGAACGAGGTTCAACATGCCGTTGCCTATTTTCCCCTGGCTCGCTTTGTGGTGCTGGACGCCCCTGATACCGTCCGCCTCACCCGCCTGTTGAATCGGGGTGATGTTTTTGATGTGACCAGCAGCAAAATTCAGGCCGATTTGCCGGCCAGCCAGGATTTGATAGCTGCTTTGCAGGATGTACCGCATGTTGATGTCATTTTTAATGAAGAAAACCTGCGCCAGATTGCCGCTGGCGCTCGCCTAGCTCAAATCCCGGCGGATGAAGTGGTTCAAAAAATAGCTATTATTGTCAAAGAGCGGCGCAATTATGACTCCAGTACAGCACGGGTTCATTTAACCCATACCCTGCCCCCGCAGCAGGTGCTGGTGGTTGATACTGCCAGCCATCCGGCCCGAGTTGTGGCGGAAAAGATTGCCCACTGGTTGGAATAACAAGTCTTATGCCAAAAATTGCCCACATCGAGACAATACCCTTTCGGCTGCCCATGGCCGGCGCGTTAAGCTGGGGCAAAGCCAGCCGGATGGATACCCTGGAGCACGTTCTCGTGCGAGTTGTGACCGACGCCGGCCAGACAGGGTTGGCCGAAGCTACCCCCCGCCCCACCATTTACGGCGAAACCCCCGAGTCGGTCCAGGTCATTATTCAAAAACATCTTGCTCCCCAACTGCTAGGCCTGGACATTGCCGATCTGGCCGGGGCTAACCGGCGCATGACAACCATTGCCAACAATCACACCGCCAAAGGGGCGCTGGATATGGCCCTACACGAAGCTCTGGCCGCCTGGCAGGGGCAAAATCTACTTGAGTATCTAAACCCACCGACCCGTAAAATAAAGGTCTCCTACATCCTGGGCATTGCGGACCCGGCGACCATGCTGGCCGAAGCCAAAGCGGTTTATGAGCGGGGCGTACGCGCGCTGAAGGTCAAGGTTGGACGCAATCTAGCCGGCGACCTGACCCTCATCCGCCAGCTACAGGCTGAATTCGAGGGCGGCCAGCTTGAGTTGTACGCCGATGCCAACGAAGGTTTGCGCCCGGAAGAGGCCCCGACGCAGCTGCGCCAACTGACCGATTTGGGCGTGCTCTATGTCGAGGAGCCGCTGCCGGTGGAACTGATTTCGGAACGGGCCAAACTGCGGGCCGCCCAAATTTTGCCCCTCATCGCCGACGACAGCGCCTTTACCCCGCGCGACTTAGCCCGCGAGCTACACTTTGATACCTTTGACATTCTTAATATCAAAACAGCTCGCACCGGCTACACTCAATCGCTGCAAATGCTGGCGGCGGCCCGGCAGCAGGGCAAAGGGGTGATGGTTGGCTCCCAGGCCAGTTCGACGCTGGGGACGATTCGGGCAGCTATCTTTGCTGGGCTGGCGGGGATTGAGCACCCTTCAGAGTTAAGTTTTTTTCTCAAATTGGAAGATGAGATTGTCAACCGGCCGATTGAGTTAAAAGAGGGTTATCTGGACTTGGATATGCTGGTTGGGATTACGGTAGATGAGGAACGGCTGAAAGCGTTTATTGTCCCCTGACTCAACAATTTAGAAATGGAGTCCAAAGCTTGCTTTGGGAAAAATCAAAGCAAGCTTTGGACTCCCGATTCCGGGCAATTACGGTCCCCAGGAAATACGTTCGTTGACCCAGTCTCGATCACCAGTGCCCCAGGGGGTGTTGGTGGGCAGGTTAAACAGCTTTTGAGCCTCGCCGCCCGCAGCCGGTACCGCCCAAATTGCCCACTGCCCACCTCGATTAGAAACAAACGCGACCCAGTCACCATCGGGGGAGATGGTGGGGAGGCCGTCGTCGGAGTCGGGGCTGTTGGACAAATTCCTCACTCCGTCGCCGTTCAGGTCCATCACATAAGCTTCCCAATTGCCATCGCGATGGGAGGTAAAGGCAATCAGATTCCCTTTAGTATCGGAAGGAATATCGCTGGTGTCCTGCGTCAACTGCCGGGGGATAAAGCCATCGCTAAAGCCCTTGGTGGAAGCCGAAGGAACACTATAGATACCACACAACCGCGAACCAGCCCAGGTGTTGCAGCCTTTATAAGCAATCATATCATTGCTTGTCCAAACGGGGTGGGTTCCCTGGATTTCGCCCATTTGACCAGCCGGGACCAGAACGCCCAGTGAGGGTATATCGCGGCAACGCGCCTCGGTCTCCTGATAGGGCGGCATCAAACCACACTGCACAAAGATAAAAGGTTGGCGGTTGCCATTAGCGCCAATAATGAGTTTAGCATTGCCAAAAACCAGCCGATTACCCCACGAGTCATAAAAGGGATAAGAGTCTTCGGGCCAATTGCCAACCTGTTTTTCGACGCCATCGAGCAAATTATATTCAAAGACATTCTCTATCCCGCCGCCTTCATGGTTAATTAACAAACGTTGGCCATCAAAGCGAAAATTGGGCTGGCGGGCATTGGGGATTTGCCATACCTCTTGACCATCGGGGAGAGAGAAGATATACACGTTGTAACGGGCGTAGCCATTATCTAATGGTACGGCCAATTTACCCTTCATACCCGCAGCAGATGGAGCCGGGCCAGCGTTGCCGGACTCTTCTGGTGAAATATTTGGATCATCTTCTGCGCTTTCCACCAGGGCAAATGTATCGGACGGAGCAATCAAGGCAGTCACGGTCGAGGCGTTAGTAACGGCTTCATATCGAGTCAGCGCCGTTACATCGGCCGGTGGATTCACGGTAAAGGTAGGATCGGTGTAAGTGGCGGTGGCCTGCCAACAAAATTGGTGGCTATTTGCCAGCAAATTATTGGGGATCAATATAATCAATTGTTTTTCGTCGGCAGAACGGCTAAATTGAAGGGGTTGAAGCCAAGTCCAACTTTGCTGCGTCATATCCCAGGCGTTAAAGTTAGCGCGACCAGTATCGTGCCGATACCGGATTAGATAATCACGGCCCAGGCCATCCCTCTCCTGCCCCGTATCCGGGCGGCAATCCTGGTCAATATATAGGCTATATACTAATATTTTGCCGACCGGCCCAAAATCCCCGGCTGTATACAACATGATTTTAAGGCCGGTGCTGTCTGTTCCGATAGCGATGCTGGTCAGATCATATTCGCTAAAGGGTACATCGCCTACGCGATCAGATAGGACATACTGCGGAATATCAGGCTGCGCCACAATGTCGCCGCTGCGGGTTTCCTCCTGAGCAGGGATAAGGCGACCTGTCCTTCGACCTACATTTTTCCAACTGGCCCAGGCATGAGTGACTACGGAAGACCTGGATACCCCGGCTGTAGAAACCTTCAGGATGAGAGGCTCTGGCTCAGTTTGATTGTCCAGTTCCGTTGTAAAATACGACACCTCACGACCATCAAAATCGGCCACAAAAGAGGCCGATGTTTCGGCAGAGAGAAACGTGGCGCCTTCTGGAATAGGCATATTTATTTTGACATCCCACATGCGGAGTTGATCCGTCTTAATTGGGTAAATGTTGTAGGTAATAATTCCAGCAGTCACAGCAGCAGTAACTCTAAGCGCTAGACGAGACGCAGAGGTGGCAGCCCAACTTGTTGGTGGTTGGGTTTTATCGAACGAGATATCTTCAGTAAGATAATCACCCGGTTGATCGCCTTTCCAGACAATCCAGGCGTGGGTGGTAAAAACATTTCTGGCTGGATCGGTAACTTCAACCACAAACGAGGCATTTTTGACAGACTCATGCACTACCGCTGTAAAAAAAGTTATCTCTTGACCATTAAAAGTAACCTCGACGTTTGATTGGGCGTTGGCCTCCAAAAAACGGGTTCCTTCCGGCAAGGGAACGGTAATTGTCACGTCGGCCATGGACCAATTAGCCCGATTAGTAAAAGTAATATTGTAGGTTATCTTGCTACTTTCATAAACCGGGGTCAGATTAAACCGAAAGGGAGGCCACTGAGCCTGAACTTGTTCCGGGTTGAGTATCAACGCCAGCAGAAATGTTATAATTGCCAGCAAACTTACCTTATGGTGGATCTTGACCATTCTTTTAGATCACCTGCTGTGATACAACACACTACCAACAAATTCCTTGATAATTCTCATCCAGGCCATTAAGCCCTTCACGAATACGAACCAAGTCAATGATAATATGGCGGTCATTCGTCTGTTCGAGTAGGGTAGCAACGGCCGGCAGCCGATTTCCAACGACCAGCACCTCAGACATGGCTAAAACTTCATCAAGGGATGAACTCAACAGGGAGGAGATATGAGGAATCACTTTTTCAATATATTGTTTGTTAGCGCCTGTTAAGCGAGCCATCGAAACATTTTCGTCATAAATTCTCAAATCATAACCTTTGCCCAGCAAAGTTTCGGCCAAATAAACCAGTGGGCTTTCACGCAGGTCATCTGTGCCGGCTTTGAAGCTAAGGCCCAAAATACCAATCCGTTTTTTGCCGGTACGTAACACAGCCTCAACCCCCAGCCGGGCTTGCAACTCGTTACTGCGAGGGATGGCTTGCAAAACCGGCAGGTCCAAATCTTCCTGACGCGCCCGGTGCAGCAAAGCCCGCAGGTCTTTGGGCAAGCACGAGCCGCCAAAGGCATATCCTGGTTTCAGGTAAACAGGCGAGATGTTGAGTTTGGTATCCATACAAAAGATACGCATTACCTCATGGCTATCTATACTCATCTTCTTGCAGAAATTACCAATTTCATTGGCAAACGTTATTTTCAAAGCATGAAAAGTATTACTGACATATTTAATCATCTCGGCTGTAGGCAGATCAGTACGCACAACAGGTGCATCAATATTTTTGTAAATGGCCGCTACCCTATCCCCACTGCGCTCATCCCACTGGCCGATCAGGGTAAAAGCCGGCCGGTAAAAATCGGCTACAGCGCTACCTTCACGCAAAAATTCGGGATTGGAACAAACTCCAAAATCTGTACCCACCTTCAGGCCGGATATTTCTTCTAGAAGTGGGATAACCTCATTGGTCACCGTGCCGGGCAACACAGTACTGCGAATGGCTATCACGTGGTATTTTTTTTGAGTAGTCAGGGCCTGACCGATTTCACCGGCGACATGGTGAACATATTTTAAGTCCAGGCTGCCGTTCTCGTTGCTGGGTGTGCCAACACAGATGAGAGAAACGTCGGCCTGGGTAATGGCCTCGGCGGTGAGGGTAGTGGCCCGCAGCCGGCCGGCTGTTACCGCTTGGTGAATTAATTCGTCCACGCCGGTTTCGATAATCGGGCTTTGGCCGGCGTTGATCATGTTCACTTTGAGGGGGTTAACATCTACCCCAATCACCTCATGCCCTTCGCGGGCGAAACAGGCTGCTGAAACACAGCCAACGTAACCTAAACCAAAAATAGCGATACGCATTAAACCTCTTGTGCCTAAATGGGATGTTATCCGTTAATTATCAGGAAGGGGGCGACTTATGATCGCCCCCTTATAACGGTCACGCTTAAGTTAGAGCCAAACCTATTTTACAATAAGGGGTAAGAATAGCTTTTCGACAGCTTTACCTGGTTCGGGATCAACAGAGTCGATGAGACCGTCATCGTCGGTATCAGGATCGTTAGGGTCAGTACCCAGTTGTTGCTCCTCACCATTGTTCAAGCCGTCGCCGTCAGGGTCGCCGGAAGCCCCATTATTGCCGGTCGGATCCAGTGGGTCAAACCCAAAGCGCACCTCCCAGCCGTCAAGCAAGCCATCACCATCAGTATCAGGATTGTTCGGGTGGGTACCCAGGTTGTACTCGGTCATATTGTTTAAGCCATCATGATCTGGGTCGCCCAGCGCGCCGTTGTCGCCAGTTGGATCCAGCGGGTTGAGGTTATAATTCACTTCCCATCCATCCGGCAAACCATCATTATCAGTATCAGGGTAGTTTGGATCAGTTCCCAAAATTTGCTCGTCGTAGTCGGAAAGGCCATCATTATCGGTATCAAAGACTTCAGCGGCAACCAGAACATCGTCAATATACCAGAAGTCGTTACTCGCACCACCAGCGGAGGCCAGTTCAAAACGCAAGGTCAAGGCCGGCTGATTGGCGTAGGCGCTCAGGTCAATAACTCGGGTTTCCCATGAGTACAGACCATCATTCAAAGTAGCGATAGTTTGCCAATTGGTACCGTTACTGGAAACTTTGACATAGCCCACATCATTGCCGTCATTAAAGCGATGGTAGGTGCGGAACTTCAACACCGGTCTAAGCGTGTTAGACAGGTTGATCACGGTGTCGAGGACTGCATTAGCATTGGCGGCGCGCCAGGTTTTGGTAGGACTGAAGAAGGCCCCATTTTGCGCAATCTCCCAGGGAGATTGGACATTAGTCCATTGGCTACCCGTCTGCTCCATATAATCCTCAAACACAATCTTGTTTCTAACCGGCAACTCAAACTGTTCGGGGCGATAGCTGCTGGTGGTAAAAGCTACATCAACTTCATCGTTAATTTGATCCCATTTGAGTGGCCCGGTGTAAAGCTTCAAGGCTACCAAAGTAAATTTTTGAAAGGTCAGACCGCGCGTTTTCATATAATCGGCCAGGGTTCGCCCGTCGTAGGTCAGGGTCAATTCGTGATTGCCGGCTGCCAGGCTGATTGGGCCGGTTTGTGTCCAGGATACTAACTCTCCCTGTTGATCAATCAACCAGCCCTCTAATTGATAATTATCCGGTGTTGTGACTTGAATGCCCACCTTGATCTGCAAGGCGTCGTATTTGCCATTAGCGTTGGTATCAATAGGAACATCAAGATAGGTAGTGGCGGTAATACCCACGCCCAGGGTTCCCAAGTCACCACTGGTAAAGGAGGATAGGGCGGTAAAGCCGGAGACGGGCTGGCCTTGAGTGACGTTTTGAGTGACATAAGCCCGTTCGAGTTCATCCATGGCCTGACCGTCGGCCCGACTCAGACGCAAGTTGCGTAGTTCAAAGGGGCCGGAAACCCCGGCGATCTGGTCAAAGCGAAGGATGACCCGGCTATCTGTCCCGCTCCAGGTAGCCTCGCCTAATAAAAATGCATTACTATCATACAGTTCACCAACAACAGTATAAGTGCCGGGGCGGTAAATATCCAATACAGCTTCTATCTCAACTCCCTCGGCAAAACCATCCTGGTTGAGATCAATAGCCCGGTCATTGAAGCTACGGGCAAACATGGCGTCCGGGGTTTTGAAGTTATTGAACTTGTAGGCAGCCGTGGTATAGGAGTTATTTTTAGAAGCGATCGCATCGTTGGCAAAATCCAACGGGGTTGGATTGTCCACATCCGTTACCAAAAGGTGCATAAGCTGATAAGGGCCATCTATCCGGTTGCGCGACAGGCTTAGACCATCAAACAGCAAGTTGACCAATTGCCGTCCTTGTTCCAGATTTACCTGAAATTCGTCAATGGCAATAATTCCAGCCGACGGGGCCGCCACAGGATGATCCGTACCCAATTGGCCTTGAATCCAGTAGCTGCCCGCTTCTATGGCTTCCACCTCAACTTGAAGCACCAGCGCCTCGAATTGGCCATTGCTGTCTTCATCAAGCCCATATTCGTTGACGACCTCTCCCAGGCGAACTTTGAGAGAATCGGCGGCCGGCTCTTCAACCGTCTGGAGGGTCATCATTTCTGATGGGTCAGTTTCAGCCGCCAGGAGCAAAGCGCTGCCAGAGCTAACGGTCACAGATTGAATGTTACTCCAGGTAGCGCTGGTGCCGACATTATTTTCGGCGCGAACTCGATAATACCAGGTACCGGAGGGTTGACCGGTAATATTCTTGGTCTTACTCCCTCCATAGTATCGGGTAGTTGGGCTAGTAAAGTTTGGGGTGTTATCTTCTTCGAGTTGATAATATTGGGCCTCACTGGCGTTGGTCCAGTTGACTGTATAACTGCCGTCCCCATCAGCATTAGCAATGGGGTTGAGGGTTGGGGTGCCGGGCGGAACGGTAGGCAACCAATCTGAAGGAGTTGACTGATTCCAGGCCGGCGGATTATTGATTTCCGGTTCGCCTAAATCTACTGGTTCGCGGTCCACTCGATAATTCGTATTCCAGTAGGGCATAGCCAGGGTTTCAAACCAATCCTGGCGGACCACATTATATTTATCCCAAACTACCCACTTGTAGTCAACGCCAGACCCAATATCCTCCGCTATCCAGTTCTCATTTGCGGTAACCATCATCCACTCACTGCCATTTGAACTACTGCCCCGCGAGGGCCAAACCTTGTAGTAAGGTTTGTAGCGGGTACGGCCCCACTCGGCGCGGCTAACCCGAGGATAATACCCATTAGCCACATGGGTTTGGGTGCAATAACCTAGATTGTTGGGGTCCCCCTCATTAGCAACAAAAGCTCGAGTCGTAAACCAGTCATAAGAGTTGGAGGAGCTTGAACGTGTCCAGACTTCCGCTGAGGTATCAAAATTACTACTCCGGTGATCCACAGCCACCAGCCGCGCCGGGATACCCACCGAGCGATGCAGAGAGGTAACCAGTCCGGCAATGTTAGAGCATTGATTATTCATATTGCTGGCGCTGGGAAATAGGGTATTCCAGGCGGAATAACGAGGAGTCAGGGGATAAGCAAAACAGGTAAACGCATCGGCCTGTTTGGTTAAACGATCCGAAGCATCCCAGGTTGTCCTCACCCCATGAACTGCCTGGATAGCGCTGGGATATTGGCTGGCCGTTTTGCCGTAATATCTGACAGCTTCAGCCCCGTCAAAGATAAAGGCAGCATATTGGCTAAGGTCGTAGCTTGAGGCATATAATCTAATTTTTAAATCCTGATCCGGGTCAGCGCCATTACCATAAAACCAAATTCCGGTCTCATCACGCTTATTGTTACGGTCACCATCATATAAAAAATTATCAACTTGCGCAGGAGTCAGACCAGTGGGCATTTCAAAAATAACATCTACAATCAATGTGTCTGTCCATCCTTGCCCATTACTGGCCGTAAGTTTATATTTTCCCACCGTACTATCAGACGGTACAGTGACATTCCAACTATTGCATTGGTCGCCGCAGGGATTGGACTGGCCGATTGTCAGCGGGCTTAATACTCCGGGATTCTTTAGCCCGTCCGCCCAGTTTAGCGTAACTGGAGCGTCATCAACGATTCTGGGGCCGCCAACGGTAAAGGTTGTGCCCCGGCGGATAACCAGGGTGTTGAGACCAATCATCCGATGGCCATAGGGACGATAGAGGCGGGAACGCGCTACCGGCGTCCAGGCAAAACTGTACTCGCTTGTCTCAAAACGATCTTCATAAACTGTATAAATACCAGGATTCTTGGTATCCAGAGGATTGGTGTTATACAACTTTTCTTCGCCATCAGTCAGGCCGTCGTCATCGCTGTCGGCGTCGTAAGGATCGGTCACGTAGGGGACACCGCCGCCTTGGTCATTGACTCGTTCATTCACCCAGCCCTGAAGTTCGACCGTATCGGCCAACCCATCCAGGTCGGAGTCGGGCGGCAGAATTGGGCCATCGGCCTGGATTACCGGCGTAGCCAGAGGTTCAGGCAGAGGCAGTATTCCAATACCCACAGCTATCGCTATGAATAATCGGCCTAAAAACACTATTTTGGTGAAATATTTAGTCATTCTACCCCCGCACTTACTGAACTGCCATCAAAATACATTCTAATAATACCACGATAAAGTTTGAATTTTGTTTGAGACCCCTTAATTGAACGAAACAGGCACATCTGAGGTGGTTACCAGAAATTTACCGGCGGCGGTGATAGGGATATCGTCAGTAACAGTGATGGTCAAATTGACTGGTTCACCTTCCAAGACAGCCAAACATCGTTGCTTTACCTGGCTCACAATAGTTTCGTCAAAGCCTTTCCCCGGCTGCAAGAAAACCTCAATCTGATTTTTATCAGATTGATGTACCCGGAATTGGCGAATAGCCAGAGTATCTTTCAAGACGATATGTCGAAAAATGCCTCCATACAATAATTTGCCGCTGGGTAAGGTAAAAATACTGGTTGTGCGACCAACCAGCTTGTCTAACACCGGCAAGCCACGTCCACAGGAACATGGCTTATCGGCCAGGATTGCTATATCGGCCATTCGATAACGGATAAGCGGCATTCCGAAGGTATAAAGCGGGGTGATAATAACCTCACCCATCTGCCCTGGCTCGGCTGGTCGTTCATCGGCCAGAACTTCCACGTAACAAAAATCACTAAAGATGTGTTTACTGTGTTCTGGACATTCACCAGCGATCATTGCGCCGGCTTCGTGGCTGCCATACCGGTCTGATACAGGGCATTGGAACACCTGGGCAATTGTTTCTCGTTCATGAGGCCAGATGGTCATCCCCGTTGTTTCTACAACTTTTGGCTGGATCCCGGTAATATTTTGGCTACGCAAATACTCAGCGAAGATGTAGATTACATTGCCATAGCCGGCGATTATTGTCGGTTTCCACTTGAGTAACATCTCAGCATATTGCTGTAGCTTGTCGGGGGTTGGACGATAACCATCCAGCCAACGTTCACGTTTGAGTCGTTGCGCCAGGGTTACCCCTGAAATATCACCCCGCCTGCCCCAAATCCAGGCAATTTTGTCGCCGGGTTCACAGCCAAACCAGCGCCTATACCGGGTGAAGGCAGCTACATCTATTATGTCGTGGTCACGTTCGCGAAACAAGACAAGGGGCACCCCAGTCGAACCACTGGTCACGTCACGTTTTAACTGCCTTTCATCATAATTTGTAGCCATGAGTGAGTCGGTATGCTTATTAATATCCTCTTTAGTCAAAAGTGGCAGACGAAGAAAATCCACCTCTGTCTGAATGTCAGCCGGCGTCAGGCCAACTTCCTGGAAGCGTTGTTGATAAAAAGGCACATTAACATAAGCATGTTCAAGCAACTGTTTAAGTTTTTGCCAGGATACCTGACGTAGCTCTTCTGCGCTCAACCATTGATTACGTTCAAACTCGCGAAGGTAATCCATAAGGCGAAGTTCACGACGATAGTTTACGGCAAACCGCATTAACCGGTAAAAATTCCTATACACGATAATGCTCCTCTAATTTGAAGGATTTATACTCATAACGGTCCCAAAACAGTAGCCGGGTATGGCGGCTCTCCCCGATAGAAACATAACCGGCCCGCTGCGCCACTTTTAAGGCTGCCGGATTATCCTTTGAACAAGTGATAACCGAACGTTGGTAGCCGTGATCCCTTAGATATTGTAGCCGGCTGGCAACTAATCTTTGGGCAATACCCCGTTCTCTAAAATCTGGAGCCACAAAAAGGTCATACAAACAGGCATCACCGGGCTGCAGCGGGGCTTGTACCCGATTAGTTTGAGGATCAATTTTGTCGGTCAGCCACCCCCAACCGATTACCTGGCCTTCGAGAAAGGCCGCAAATACCACTGCGTCCAGATCAAACATGCGGTGAAACCGGGCCATATCGGTGGCCCCAGCCAGAGGTTCCAAGAGGTTCACATCGGCCTGGGTAGTTAAACGGCGCACACTCAGGCCGGGTAGCAGATCAGGGGAGGGGTCAGCCGGAAAAAGGGCTTTGGCCAGAACGATAAACTCGTCCTGGTTATAAATCACCCGCTGCCCGGTTTTAGCCAACCGGATTATCCCGGCGCGCCAACCTTTAGCCCGGAAGGTTTGGAAGGCATCAACCAGTTGATAAAACAGCGAATTTAATAAGCGCACTAATAAATCCCTTTTTGTCGCAGCCAGAGATTGGTTTGGTAATAACCGCGCCGCAGCCAACGATAGAATGAACGCGGGATATATTTTTTATAGCCGGCCGGCGTTTCTACCGGCTGAACTGGCAGAGGCTGGCGCACGAGTCTGGCCCCAAATTTTTGGGCCAGCCGTTGGGCAAAAGACTCAAACTCAGGCCGGGAAGGGTGGGAAAAATCGGGTGAATAACAGAGGGAAATCTGTTGGGGCGCAATCGGCCAGTCCAAACCCAAAAATGACTCCACCTGAGCCTGAACCGTGTTGAGCGGATATTCCAGGCTGGCGAAAAAATCCCAGTCAATATCCAAAAATTCCCCCTGGTTTAACCCAGGCCAGGCCGAAAATTCCATCACCTCATAATGAATCGGCCTGGCCGGCCGGTCTTTGAGGGCTAACAGCCAGCTCACCCAGCGTCCGGTCAAATCCGTTTCATATTTCACTGTGCCAACATCATATTGACGTCCCCCGGGTAAGCGATGCACCCATCGCAACCGCTCTACCCGGCCTTCCATAATGGCGTGGGTTAAAAAGTTGCCTTCGTCTAATTCAGGAGGCTGATCGTTGATTTGATAGGCTTGTTGGGTGCGGCGGTTGATAAGCAGGCCACGCAGGTCACAATGAAAATCCAGATGAACAACCCGCAACCCGACCGCCCGTTGTTCCCGCCATAAATGCAATAACTGGTCATGCTGTTCAATCATATAAAGGGTTGTCACACTGCCAGACTCCTAAAGAAAACGATCGGCCAATTTGGCAACCTGGTCGAGTGAGCCAAAGCGGGCAGTAGCAAAGGTAGTGGCGCGGTAGACCGACGGATTATATACATAATCATAAGCGCCAATATAATAGACAATTTGCTCGCTAAAGGTGCGTTTAAAGTGATAAACGCCCCACAAGCCATCGTGACGATCCTCGGGCAGAGGCTGGCCGGCGGCCACCAATTCGCCAATCTCATCGGGGATGCCCCACAGATCAAACCTATCACAGCCCTGTTGACTGGCCCAACAAATTGTATCCCAAACCAAGGCATGATTGATTTTCAGGTGGGGAAATTCGCTTACAAAGCCGCCATGAAAGGAGGCCGCCTGACGACCGAAAACAAAGGTCATATCCACCGCTACATCTACCCCCTCGTAGCTGGCCAGAGCTAAACGGGCACGTCCGGCTTTTGAGAATAGTTGAAATTCATGGGTGTAATAATCACGGGAGCGGATAGGAAAATCGGCCCGTTTGCCGGTAGATTCCATAATCCGCAGAAAGGTATCAAGATCGTTTTCTGTGCCGGTACGGATTTGCACCCCCTTGTTTTGGGTGGCGCGCACCTTCTTGCGGGTACTTTTTGATAAACGATTGAACATCTCTTCGGGACCAGGCGTCAAATCTACAATCAAGGTGCAGCGAGGCTGGTTAGTATTGGCGTATGGCTGAAAATTGTAACGCTGCAACCAGGCATGGGCGGCCGGGCTATTTTCCAGAGGCGGTTCGAGACGCAAAAAAATAGCGCGCTGCTGCCGGGCTACCTGGTGGATGGCCTCCAAGAGACATGTGGTTACAGAGTAATCTGACCAATCAACCAGAGGGCCACGCGGCACATACACAAAGCTGGCCAGGCCCAACGGCATAGTTTTGATAAGCAACTGTGCCCCGGCCACCAGCCGGCCTTGTTGCTCCACCCCCAATCGCACTGCCTGCCAGCCTAACAAGGCCTTAAATTCGCCCCATTCCCAGGATTGGAGATGGGCAAAAAATTTATCCTGGGCCACAAAATGATTCCATTCGTCACGCCGGTCAGCCATTAACTGGACTACTTGCACAAGACTCTCCTTAATAGAGACGATTTTTCAGCAAGTCGGGGACAGAACGAATGAGCAATCCCTTTAAGCCAGGGGTTGCATATTGCTTGCGCCAACCGGCTTCAACCTCAGGTGTCAACTGGTCAGGGGTGTCGTTAATGATTAAACCCCACAAATCTTGCCGTTGATCCAATACCAGACATGGGTTATCTTTAAAAAATTGACGCACCGCCGGTGTATCCCGCCGGATTTGGAGCCAAATGCGTTCATAACGGTTAGACGGAACGCTAACCGTTACCCCCCATTTACGTTTATACAGAAACAAGCCGGTCATATAGGGCCGGCTGCCCCAAAAATCAACGGCCTCATAACCCTGTTGATGCGCCCACTGGATGCGAGAGTAGTTGATGGCGGCCACTGCGCCTTCACGCATCAGTTGTTCATCTCCTTCCAGAACGCCGATCATAATAAAATAAAGCACTTTTTGTTCCGGATAACAAACACCCCCGGCCACATAGCGCCCGTCTCGCTTGACCCGCAGCAACATGCCCCGCTGAAAATATTGGTAGGCCTCTTCAAAAGTTAGCAAAAGATCAACCACTGCATGGCGGCGCTGCATCATAGGCAGGTACATGGTGTCATAAAAATTTTCAAAATCGGCCCGGTCGTGGCTAATATCATAACTATAGCCAAACTTTTTGGCCTTGCGTATCTCGTTCCGCCGGGCATCTTCGCGGAAACGTTGCTCAACTTCGGCCCACTCCCCCCGAATATCAAGCGCGGTGCGAGTCCAAAACGGCAATACCAGGCTATTTTGGCGCGACAGTTGGCCGACAAGCCGTTTGCCGGCTACCACATAACTCAGGTCGCTGTCTGGCAAACGGCTAAACCGACTCGGCTGCCACAGTGGAACCCGACCCACTTCTGTTTCCTGGGGTTCGGCCACAAACAGCATACTTTTAAGATAGGGGCGAGCATACTCAAACCCGGCATAATTAACCCGCAGCGGTCCACCACGACTCTGGCCTTGCCATTGATAAACCGTCAGATACGGTTCACTCAAGGTTAGGATAATTTCTTTGCTCTCATGCAATAGCGGTTGTATCGGCGGGGGCAGGGCCAACTGCGCTTTAAGCCAGAGCATATGCCGCCATTCAATTAACTTTTCCACTTGTCCGACACTTCCCTAAGCTGCTCTTATCGGCTCAACAACTAAATCTGCCATCGAGCGGATAAGTAAAGAGTTTAAGCCAGGGGTGGCATATTTTCTTTGCAATTCCACCTCGTCACTGGTATCAATTTCCCTTGAGTTATTCACAATAATCAAGCCGTGTAAATCACCCTTTTTATCAACCGTGATAATCGGATGATCCTTTAATAGTTGACAAACTGCTGGATTGTTACGCTGAACTTTTAACCAAATTCTTCTATTCCGGGCAACTACTTTAGCGCCCCATTTGCGTTTATATTGAAATATACCTCCCGCCAAAAAAGGCCCTGAATCACCGAAATTAAACGTCTCAAAACCTGCCTGATTAGCCCACTGAATCAACAGACTTCGCATTGCCCCCATTGCTCCCTGCCTTCTCAATTCTTCATCGGCGTTTAAGAGACCTCCAACGAGCAACGTAAGGGTTTTTTGTTGAGGATAACACAACCCCCCCGCAACAACCTGTTCCCCTTTTTTGATGAGAAACAAGAACCCATGCTTGAGATAAGCAGCCAAATCTTCTTTTGCCAACGGTAAATTCAAATCACCATGTCTATCTTCCATGGTTGGCAGATACATTTGATAATAAAAATGCTCAAATTCTTGCGGGTCATGACTCAAATGATAGGTATAACCATGCTTTTGGGTTAAACGAAGTTCAGTATGAGACACCGTTTTATGAAAACGTTTTTTTACATCATCCCATGAACCTCGAACATCTATCTGTAATAATACCTGCAATGGAATAACTATAGCCTTTTGATACGGTAATCTATTGACTAGCCTTTTATCTGTCTCAACCATGATTATGTCGCTATCCACAGAGGTGATTTCCTTGTGAATATTCCAGATTGGCACGCGCCCTATAGGGGTTATGCTTAAATTTTCTGTAAAAAAAATCCCTCTAAATTGACGTGAGGCTCTTATTTCTTTAGTTGTAAAATAAGTTGCTGTCAAAGAACCGGCTTGGTTTTGGTCTTGTATTCGATAGATATCGAAAAAGGGGTTCTTTATGATTCGAAATATTTCTTTAAGCTCAACCAACGGGGATATAATCAAATTTTGGATAAAAGGTGGTGCTCCTAATTGCGCCTGAAACCACAGTTTGTATGCTAAATTAGATATTTTCCCCATAAAAATTTTCTCCTAAATGGACTCTCCTTTATCATCCTAACGAATCTATCAACTTAACATACTCGCTACTGAGTTTGGCCCAGTTGTAACTCTGATTAAAGACATCAGCCTTTTGAGCCAACTCGGCTCGTCGGGCGGGATGATGATAAAGTTTCAGGATGCTGGCAGCCAACTCCTCTACGTTTTCGGCGGTAAAATATTCGACCATGCTCTCATCGAAATACGCCTCGACCGCTGGAGTTCGGGCTACAATAGTAGGCAAACCCAGGGCCGTGTACTCCATAAGTTTAGTGGGCAAAATGCCATCGGTGAAGATATCACGACGATAAGGCACGACCCCTACATTGGCCTGGCGGATCAAATTAGGCAGTTCTGCGCTTGGCACAAAAGTGGTGGTAAATTGGATATAATCGTTCAACTTTAACTCATCGGCCAATTTTACCAATGCTTCCCGGTAATCACCGCTGCCATGAATCATCAAGCGTAGGTCTGGAGCTTGTCGCCGAGCCAGGTCAACAGCCCGAATGAGCAAATCAATACCATAGCGCTGAGTCAGATTGCCATGATAGATCAGTCGCAAACATCCATTAGTAGGAAGCGGGGCTGCCTCAGGCAAGCGTTGAAAAATTTGGTCATCGGCCACGTTCATGACCACATGGACTTTTTCCGCTGGCACCCCGCGCTGGATCAAACTTTCCCGCCAAGATTTGGTAACAGTAATTACCCGGTCGGCAAAGCGGCAAGAAAGCCATTCTTGCCAGCGGATCAACCGCATGGGCCAGCTTGACCAATTGGAGGTGTTAAAACGAGCCGCGTAAAATTCTGGCATCAGGTCATGAATATCCAAGATTAGTTTGGCCCCCATTAATTTGGGCAAGAGGCCGGCAAAAACTAAAAAATCGGGTAGATTATGTACCTGTACCACCCCATAACGTTGCTGCCGGTGCAGCTGAGCTGCTTTGAGCATAGCCAAAATAAAGAAAGTTAGATATTCAAAGAACTGGGCTTTAACTCCACCCTTTTTGTCACGCTTAACCGGCAGGCGATAAATAGTGACGCCATCTCTGGTTTCAACTTGGGGGCCTTTTCTGGCCCACAAACAAATCACATCAACCTCATAACCGTGTTTAACCAGGGCCAGGGCTTGCCGTTCAACCCGGGTTTCACCCAGAGGATAGTAGGCATGGACGATCATACAGTGTCGTTTGGGTTTTGTGTGCCCCTGAGGGGTGCTCATAAGACTTAATAACTCCTTAGCCTATAAAAAACGGCGATAAACTTCATAGCCCTGCTTGCTCAACTTTAGCAAGGTTGGATTATGCACATAAACATTACGCCCAAAATTGACCAAATCCCCACCAAATTTGGCTTTAAAATCTCGCACGCCATACTCCTCATCCGGTTTGCCGGCGCCGCCAAAATCATAAACATGATAGCCGTTGTTCGCGCCCCATTCCAGGATGTGCCAGATTAGCATTTCGTTGGGTAGATAATCGCTATAAGCCCTATCTGAGCCGCCATACCAGCCGTAAATCATATTTTTATAAGGCAACTCAATGGAACAAGCAGCAGTTACGCCATTTACCTGGGCCAACAAAAACTTGGCCATGCCTCTGGGGTACAACTCGTTGAAAGCAGCCACAAACAACGAGCGGTCGGCCAGCGGTACCTGGGCATTGCTGTAGGTTTTCTGCAAAATATTATACCAGTGTTCCAACTCAGTTGGGGTGGTAGCCTCACTCATTTGGACGAAGCCATCTCGCAAGCCTTTACGAATTTTTTTGCGGGTGCGCTGACCGATGCTTTGCAACAGTTCCTCGATGGGGCGGTTAAGGTTGATCAGGTAATTGAGGTGACCTTCATAGGCAAAACCATAATCGTTGAGCAGGGCTTGGGTCTGGCCCAAATCCGACAGATTACGTAATTCGGTAAACAAGGCGCTACCTTTAGCCTCACGTTTGTATGTTTGTAATAACAGGGCCAGGGCTGCCTGACCTGCCGGGCCGGGTGCGCTCAAAATGCTACCGTAAGCAATCGCCCGGGTGGTCAATTGGCGCAGCAGGCCATCCAGCAACGTCACATGTACCGGCAGCAATAGGGCCAACGGGCAATTATCGCCATCAACCACAGCCCATAAGGTTGACTTGTGGCCTTTTGTCTGATCGAACACCCGAAACATTTCTGGGGTATGAAAAATATTTCCCTGCGGTTGCCGGTTTACAAACTCGCGCCACAGGTTTTCCTCTAGCTCTTGCACCACCCGCATGATCTAAAAACCTTATCGCTTTCTTTTGTAACTGCTCAGGCATGTCATTTCGACCGGAGGGAGAAATCCCTAACGCCTTACTTTTAACTGTTGCGCCCTGGGGATTTCTCGCTCCTTCGTCGCTCGAAATGACATGAGCCTGAGTAGTAACTTTCTTTTTCAACTTAGTTACTTGATTTCTGTGGGCCTGATTTAACCTGATTCTAATAATAGAGCATGTTAAATCCACAAGAAAATAATTAAAAAAAAGTTAGAATATCGGTCAAGCCACCGCATGAATGACAGCCACTCCACCACAGGAGAGGCCATGCGGGTAGGCTTCAATTTCCCAGGAAACGCAGACCATAATCCCATAGCGTCAGGGCGTCAATATCGCCGGTCACATTCAAAGCAGCGCGCGCCCCATCGGGCCAACGGCCCAACCGCAGCAGCGGCCAGTCGCCGCTTTCGATTTGGGTCAGTAGTGGACGTTCATCTTCCGGGGCAAAATCGGGCCGATCCAGGTAAAAAGGATAAGGCCGCAAGTCCTCACTAAGTTCAACCACATAACCCTGCTGGCGTAAAAACTCGTGCAGCGAAGGGGCGCTGTGGGGCGACAGGCCAATCACCGGACGCAGCGAGGTTGCCAGGGTGAAATTCTCGACCAGCACCCGTTCATAAGCGCCGGCCCAGGGAGTGGTCGGGCCATTAACTGTCAGGCGGCGAGCCAGGATGGTCAACCCCGCAGGACCGGCCACAGTCACCTGCACCGCCTCCTGGCTGGTAGAGCCGTCAGGGTGACGTTAGTTTCGGTTCGATTACACCACCAGGCGGCAATTTCATCCAGGCGAGCAATCCAGACAGCAGGCGCGAGGGTACGTGCTTGGGCCAGGGTTGCGGCCAGGGGTTCGCCAAAAGGTCAAAACGTTCCGGGTGAAGACCAACAGTGAATAATTCGCCCAGGTTATAAATTTGCTGCAACATTTTAACCAGACTTCGGTGCGAGCGGCAGGGGAAGTTGCAGCCGGTCAATCAGACCCTCGTCGTCAGGCAGGCAGTAAGGAATACGGAGCAGTCCCTGCTCCAAACGGGCAGAGCCGGATACTGCTGGGCCGGCTGGGCCCCGTAGAAGTCGAGGACGCGCCGATAAGCCGGGGTTTCCAGGCCGTCAAGCACGTCCCAGGCTAACCCCTGGCTGCTGTCGTATAAAAGTGATGGTGACGCAAGGCGGCCAGCGTGGCCTCGTTCCAGCGTAAATAGGGGCAGCGAAAGCCCCGAAAAGGCACCTGTCCGGCCTGGAAGATTGCGGTGGCCTGATTCAGCCGGGCAATCTGGTTGGCGGTGGTTAAGCGGGAATGGTCAATATGAGTATGCCCATGATGGCAAATTCGATGCCCTGTTGGGCCAACCGCCGCACCGTAACCCCATTGCGTTGCAAAGCTACAGCGGTTATGGGGAACGTGGCTGGAGCGGTGTAACTATCCAGCAAACGGGCAAAACGGGTCAGCGTATCGTCCATCCGGGTCGAGGTCAAGCCGTAACGACTGGTAATTACCTGGGCGCGGCGCAGAGCCTTTTGAAACCTTTTCCTTTGGTTGCAATTGCAAATGGATTCATAGATATTGGATTCCAAATAATTTAATTTGAAGACGGCAGTAAATAGTTTTCAACCAGACTCTTGACTGAGTTTTTTGCTTGAAACAACTGTAGGTAACGGAGATAACCGGCCTCTCCCATTGTTTTCCATTTATCTGGTTGATTCAAGAGTCGCTGGATAGCCTCGGCCAGGTAGTCTGGGTTGCCTGCTTCAACCAGATAGCCAGTCTCGCTATCCGTTACTGCTTCGGGGATACCGGCCACTTGAGTAGCTACAACAGGCAGTTTCAAAGCCATTGCCTCCATAATACTTAAGGGTAATCCTTCAGCAAAACGGGAAGATTGAACATAAATATCGGCAGCGTTTAAAACCTGCCAACCGTTATCCCTAATACCGGCCCAATGAACCTTACCAGATAGACCGAGGTTAGCCGCTTGCGCCGGGAGGCTTGAGCATTCCGGATCAACCCCCACGTGGATTAAGTGAGCTTGAGGGCAGTTGTGAACAACTTTGGCAAAAGCAGTCAACAGAATATCTAGGGCTTTGAATGGGGCATCAAAAGCGATACAAGCCAATACCGGGGCATGGGGAGGTATACCAAATTCCTGGCGATATTGCGCCCGCAATTGAACGGAGGTTTCACGCGATCCTGACAAGCCCAGGTAATGGGTAGCTATAATTTTGGGGTAACGCCGGCAAAAACTAAATTAGCAGCGACGGCATTGGAGACGGCCAGGATGTGATCATACTGGTTAAAAGCCAATCGCCGGGGTGACTTACCCTTAAATGAGGGTTACTATGGACCATAGCTACGAGCCGGCGTACCCCTATCAAGCGGGCAAGTTTGGGTGTAACAAATAACACGTTTTTGTTGACAAAATGGGTTTGGACAATTTCTGGTCGCACGGCTGTAATCAAAGACATTATCCGCCGGAACGATTGGTATAAATTTACCTGGGTAGGCAGCACTTTGATCTCAGCGTTAAAGTCTTTTAGGTTTTGTAAATAAGAGGCACTTTGGGGTAATGATTCGTATTGTAATACCGTTCGATAACCTTTGGAGGCACATAAACCGGCTGTTTCAACCAAATAATGCTCTAAGGCCCCATATTTAGTGCTGTGCATTCCGGTTAAATGAAGGATTGTTTTGTTTACCATAAATTTTTCCCTACATTTGACTCGAGTTGGATCAGGTTGACTTAAAGAGTACAGGTTTTTATAGGATTTAAGGCCTATATCCAAACCTTGTGATCGAAGATTTTTATGATAAAATAATTATAAGAAAAAGTTAATAATTTGTTTGGGTGAAGCTAACTTTTACTTCTCGTTAGCCGTTTACGAGAAAATAGTAAGGCCCAATTTATTGCCCTCTAAGGCAGTAAATCTGGGCTTTTGTTTTAACTTAAAGGGCTGAATAGGTGAACTTACGGATTTTCAACATAAATATGAACCTGGTAAACAATTGAATAAGCGCGCCTTCAACTGAGCGCCAAGTAAAAGCCAAATGCTCTTCACCCGAACCAGAGGTTGAAGCAAATAGCAAGGCCTGATTTTTCACCTGATAAGTTTTGACAAACAAAGCCGGTCATCTTTTCCCGTTTATTACCGGATTTGAGGGTCATTGATTGGTGAAAAACGGGCCTTTTTTGCTTCTTTAATAACCCTTGAGTAAGATAATAAGGAGAAAGCCATAGAGTTCCTACAACTCAAAACCCGGTTTTACAAACGATTCTTAATCTTGAGCCTGTGCTTAATAATCGTTATGTTTGAGGAAGCGGAGCTCCAAATTCCTTACTTTCAAATCGGCAATAATGAAGGTGTGATCCCTTTTGCGTTTCAAATCCGGACGAATCGGTTTGCCCAGGCGCTAACCAGTCAAGGTTCCAACACGATTTTTTTGCCTCTCATCTTAAGCAATGCTTCTCCCGCTGCGAATCATCAAGTTGAGGCAAATGAGGAGGCTGTAGTAACAACCTCCTCGGACAATTCCTATCCATACCCTACTTACTTACCCATCATTCTCAAAAGCGCCTCTGCGAGCACACCATTGGTCTAAACATAACCATAGCTGATGCCCGCACCAACTATACTGCTGTCAAGCCGGGTGATATCGTTTGTGTTACAGCCGGGTCCAGAAGCACATTGGTCTTGAAGAATTTTAGCGGAACCAGTGAACAACCCATTACGTTTATCAACTTTGGGGGACAAGTTGTTTTTGACAAAAGCGCCAGCTTTGCAATTTATATCCGCAACAGTCGTTTTATCCACTTGACTGGTACGGGAAATGCCAATGTTCCTTATGGCTTTAAAAATAAACGGTAAATACATTGCCGGAGCCCAAATAGGCGACAAGAGCAGCGATTTTGAATTAGATCATTTAGAAATCGCTAATACCAGTCTGGCCGGAATTTACGCCAAAACTCTGGCAAACTGTAGCAATGGGTCAACCAACATTTATGATCATGACGGCGACGGTCAAACACATGACGACCCTGATGACATCATCAATCGTTCTACTTTTACCCAGTACAATTCTGTTTTGCACGATAACTACATTCATCAAGTCAGGGCCGAAGGCTTTTACGTAGGTAGCTCATTTTATTCTGAGGGGAGTCGGTTGGCTGCCCTGCGGAACCACTCGGGTGTCTCCTCCTGTTCTCAAGGGTGTCAAAATTTACAACAACATATTCGTTGATACCGGTAATGATGGCATTCAAGTTGGTTCAGCAGTTCAAGATTGTGAAATTCACCATAATCAGATCCTACGGGATAGCCGAAAGGCTGAACAATACCAGGAAAGCGGTATTATGAATAACCGTGGCAGTGTCTGCAATATTTACAACAACCTCATTAAAGACGGTGGCGGTCCGGCATATACATCCAGGGTAACGGCGGCAACAAAATTTACAACAACGTCATTGTCAACCCCGGTCAGAATAACAGGCTCGTATGTCGGTTATGGCATCAAAGTGACAACCGGAAGCAATGTGGGTAACAGTATCTATGTTTGGAACAATACCATCATCAACCCCAAGGAAATCGGCATAAACTTTGAGAATCGCCGGAGCAATAAAACCAGATTCAAAACAACATTATCGTCCACCCTGGTGGCAGTAACAATACTTATTACACCCTAGATCAAGCGACGACGGCCACGGTTTCTCATAACTTGACCACCCGTAACATTGCCGAGATAAAATTTGTTGGCCCAACCTTAAGTAATTATGACCTGCAAAAAGGTTCACCCGCAATTAACACTGGCGCAAACTTAAGCAGCCAAGGTGTTATTCAGGATTACCTGGACAGACCCAGACCTCAAGGAGCAGGCTACGATAGGGGCGCTTACGAGTTTGTTTCAGATCTACCTATTACGCCAACTCCAACGACAATACCGCCTACTGTTACCCCCTCACCTACCCCATCGCCAACACTCACCCCCACCGCAATAACTACCCCAGCAACGCCGACGCCAACCTATACCCCACACACCAACACTCACCCCCACCGCAATAACCGCCACAGCAACGCCGACGCCAACCGACACGCCTACCTCACCATCCCCAACACCGGAGGAGTTGTTGCCAACACCAACCATCCCCATAGCCACACCCTAAATTTTATTTATGTACCGGTTTCCCGGCCAGCAGGCCGGCCAACTGACGGGTTGTGTTTGACGCACAAATTGAATAACAGCCGGATCCGCTAATCGTTCCCGCCGCTTAGCCCGGCCGCCGCGAGATAAGCGATAATCATAACTGCGCCGCCGACCAGATAAGGACGACGAAACATGTGGCGAGGTTCCCCGCGCTAACATAAACAGGGGTGGTAGCCCATATAATGAGCGCCATAGCCCAGTTCTATCCGGCTTTTGATAGAACCGGTGGCTGCGCCTGTAACCCGATAATGATACACTTTTAGGTTAAGAAAACTCTGAACACGCCAGCCCTGGGCCATTGCCTGCCACTCATCAACCCCATCCCAGCCCAGGGCTGGGGCCAGGCCGCCAATTGCCTCAAAACAAGCCCGCCGATAAACCTTGGTGGGGCCACGCACATGATCGCTGGTTGTCCGTAAGCGCCAATTTTTCCCGTCAAGTCGTTCGTAGACGACGCCGCCGCCGACAATACCCAGTTTGGGATCAGCGGCCAATTGCCCCAATAACGACTCAAAGTAAGTTGGTTCAAAGGACAAATCTCCATCTAATTTAACGATAACTTCATAATCTTGACGCGTTAAAGCAGCGTAACCATCATAAAATGCTTCAACTACTCCTTTACCCCGCTGCCTGACGCCTCGATCTGTTCGATTGACCAGCTTTAACCAGGCATGTTCAGCCGCATAGCCGGCCACAATCTCGGCAGTTCTATCAGTTGAACCATCATTGACAATGATCCATTCAGCGGGCTTTATCGTCTGATTAATCATCGAGTGAATGGTCAACTCAATAAATTCAGCTTCATTTCTAACCGGAGTGATAACTGTATAGTTCATAGGATATAATTAACTAACTATTTTTTAACAATGGCCCTGCCGAAAAGATGGGCTAAAAGTTGATTACCTTTGATAACTTCAAACTCATTGGCAATAATTGTACGCGCATATTGGCCCATTTTGAGCCGTTCAGCCGCCTCCATATTCATCATTAATTTTATAGCTCCAGCCAAGCGGGCGCATCATCCGGAGGAACCAGATAACCGGCCCCCGGCTGTACCAATTCACCAATCCCCACAATATTGGTCGAAATGACCGGCACTGCCATCGCCATCGCTTCGGCCAGGGCCACCGGCATTCCATCTCGGTCGCCATCCTGGGCCACAACACAGGCCAGCACAAACAGGTCAGCCCGAGCCAGACCGGCTAACACCTCGGTTTGAGGCCGTCCACCCAACAGGTGAACCTGATCAGTCAAGTGATATTGGGCCACCATCGCCTCTAATTTGGCCCGAGCGGACCATCGCCCACAATATCACATTCAAAATCCACCTGTTGTTCCCGTAGCAAGCGGCAGGCTTCAATTAAATAATGGTGTCCTTTTTCTCTACCAACCGTCCGACCGACATAATATGAAAGCAGCCATTTTGGGGGCGGAATAGCGGCGGCTGAAAATGAGACAGATCAACCCAGGGATGGAGCACAAAGAGTTTGTCCGGTTCAGGCCAGGATAATTCTGGAGTAGGTAATTTTTATTAAACTCTGAAACCGTCACCGTAAATGTGGCCCATTGATTTTTCCGGGATAAGGACAGGTTCTTTATAAATATCATTGGCATGGGCCGTAAAACTGTAAGAAAGGTTCAATAAACGGCTTACGCACAGCGCGCTACCGTGGTGGCCCGGTCAACGAAGTGGGCATGAAGATGATCAATTTCCTTATTTCGCAATAGATAAGCAGCCAGTACGCCTTCGGCAAAATGCAGCAATGTTTTGAAGCGGAGTTTTAAGGTAGGATGTGCCCGGCTGAAAAGAAAAATCGCCAGCTTAAAATAAGCTATTGGCCGAAACCACAGAAAATAGAGATGAGCCAGAACGAAGCTGATAACATTTACCGGAAGTAAGTAGATGATCGTATTTTCCAATTGAGCATACTCCTCAATCTTAAAAACACGAGATGGTGGACGGCGAATACTCAAGAATTGGATACTTAAGCCCAATTGACGCAAAACACGCACTTCGCGATCAATAAAGGTCGTGGTTAAGCCAGGGTAGTACCAATGATATAAACCAGGTGCAAGGGTTTGTTCACCATAGAAATTACCTCAGCCAGATGAACATAAGCGATGATATAACTTCAAGTGTTCGTGGGCTTGCTTTTGGGCGCTAAATTCTGCCTGCACCCGCTGTTTGGCCGCCGCCGCCCCCAATTGCCGAGCCATAGTAGGATTTGACAGCAACCCGCCAATAGCTTCAACCAAACAGCCCACTTCACCCGGCGGCACCAGAAGCCCGCTTTCTCCCGGAACAATCACCTGGATGGTGCTGACACTTCGGAGGCCACGATGGGCAGGCCGGTAGCCATGCCTTCAAGCAGGGCCATAGCCAGGCCCTCCCACAGCGAAGGCAACACAAATAAGTCGCTGGCCGCCAAAAGGTCTGGAACGTCATGGCGGCTGCCCAAAAAATGAACATACGGCTCCAGGTTTAACTCGGCCACTTGAGCTTGCAAGGTTTGGCGGAGCGGCCCATCACCAACCAAAATAACGTGCAGGTCTGGATATTTTGGCGTTAAGGCAGCCTGGCCTCAATGGATAACGATGTCCTTTTTGTTCTTTCAGGGTAGCTAACACGATGATAAGGCGAGCTTCAGCAGCCAAACCCAGGTGTTGGCGGATTAAGGCCCGGTCTACCTCTTGCTCATAGCGGCTGGTATCTACCCCGTTGCAAATAACGTGAACTTTGGCCTGAATTGGCCCAATTACTTCCACCATTGAGTTTTAACTTCATCCGAAACTGCCACAAAGCCGCCCACCAAGGCTGCTGCCAACCGATAGAGCAACCGAAACCCGTAGAGTTTGATTGGAAATAACCAGCGATGGCTGGGTAGATTGGCCGGGGTCAATTCAAATTTGGCGTTATGAAATGTCCATAGTACCAGCCGCAGCCGGGTAACAAAGGGTAAGAACAGCACAATAAAATCCAAAAGTCTCAAAAGATGGGTCTGGACAACATCTACCTCATACTGCCTGACTAGAGCCGCCAACGACCGCCCGATGCGAATCAGATCGAGCACAAACAGGGGGAATTTGGTAATGCCATAACGCCGGCCCGGCAGTACTTCCACTTTAATGCCCAAGCGTTCTATATCGTGACGCAGGGGGCCATCTTTGAGGGTGCAAACGATAGGCCGGCAATTCCCCACGGCTAAATATTTGACCAGGGTATGCACGACTTCTTGCGCGCCGCCTATATCCAGGTTATCAATAATTTGCATTACGATTAGTTTATTACGAGGCATAGATTTGAAGGGGTGTCAAAATCGTTTTCAACCATAAAATTTTAGAAAGTTGTAGGGTTAGTTTGAACCGGCAGATCTGATAATAATGGGCAGATAAATAAAATCGGGTGAAGCGCCAGGGTCGCCCGGAATGGTCGCAAATTGCCATGGGTTAGGGACGCTGCCGGCTGCCAGGTCATAGCCAGCCGGATTTTGCCCCTTCACGAATACAGTATAAGTTGTGTCGGTGACAAAATTGGGATGGGTCAAGGTCAGACGAGTAAACCCGACATTCCAGGTCGGCGTCAAATTGAGCGTCGGTGTCAGGGTGTAAGTTAAAGTCGCGGCATCCATGGCCATGTTGAAATCCAGGATGATAGGTTGATCCAGAGGAATACCTGTTGCTCCATTGGCCGGATTCGTAGCACTAAGGAAAGGCGCTTCCTCTGTGCTGTCGGAAGTGGTAGTGAACTGCCAGGGGTTAGCCGCGCCGCCGGCCGCCAGGAAATTACCGGCCTGGTCTTGCCCACTCACCTGGGCGGTGTAATTGACGCCGGCGGCAAAGCCTGAATGAGCCAAAATGAGGCGGGTATAGCTGCTATTCCAGGTAGGGGTCAACGTTAGGGAGGGGGTCAGGATATAAACGACTGTACCAGGAGCCATCGCCGCGTTGAAATCCAGGATAATGGGCTGGATGAGGGCCACATTCACAGCCCCATTGCCGGGGGTTGTGGCGGTAAGTAAAGGCGGGCTTTCGGTAATGTTTAGGGTCTGGTCGGCCGGCACATCGCGCAATACCTGCACCAAACCGCTGGGCCAGGTAACGGTAATGGCCTCAACCCGAGTAAAATCATCCAGACCAAAATGGGCTAACAAGCTATTGTGGCATGCGCCCGAACTATCTACCCCATTTCTCTGAACTGGGTCAGGCCACCGGTCGTGACCCGTATTTTAGCCCCAATACCGAGACGATTGCTGGTCGTCCCGGTTAAAGTAATCTTTAACCAATGATTGCTATTGCCGCTATTCAGGTAGAGTTTATGCGGGCCGGCTAAGGGGCCAACCCAGGTGTCATTGGCAATATAGACATCCAAAAAGCCGTCATTATTATAATCAGCCCAGGCCGAACATTCATCGTTGCCCTCGGTCGGGCCGGTTAATCCGGCCGCCGCCGCCATATCGGTAAAGGTGCGTTGCCATTGTTCCGGTAAAGCCGGTTTGGCTCGTTGCCGCTGTAGGTGTTGCCCATATTGGTGGCGTATAAGTCAAGGTCGCCATCGTTGTCCACGTCTACCCATTGGGCCTGCTGCGTATTGGCAAAGCGATCCGACATACCGGCAGCGCTTGATACTTGTTGAAAGCGCGCCATTGCCGTTGTTGCGATAAAGCGCGTTATAGTAGGCATTAGTGAGGGCGGGTGGAATATCGAGGCCGACTGAAATAACTTCGGTGAACTCGCCGGGGGTAGTGATAACGCTGACCAATTCGTAACCGGCCACCGACGGCCTCTGCCAGCGAATGTTCCAGGGGTGGTAGGGTCATCACGCCAGACAAAGGTGATCCCGCTGGTAGAAGTTGGTTGACCAAAATGAGCAGTAGCATCATCCAAAGTAAAAGGCACCGCGGGTGGACGTTGGTTGGTATTACCTAAAGTAACCTCGCTACGATATTGCCGCCGGTCCGTCTTCCATAAATCAAAGCTGGCTGTTGGGGTGGTAGTGGTAAAGATGAGTCCTTCCTGGCCGGTACTGGGCGGTGAAATGATGGCTGTAATCGTATTGGTATTCCAGATAAGGCTATCTTGAATGGCCGGGTAACCCCGGCTGAAGAAAATATCCAAATCGCCATCGTTATCGTAATCACCCCAGGCTACTGAATTAGGCCAGTGTCCCTGGCTAAAACCCGCGGTGGTAGTAGTTTGGGTAAATGTACCATCACCCAGGTTACGGTAAAGCCTGTAGCCAATACCCCCGGCCCCGCCGAGTTCGGTCATCATAAAATCGGTATAACCATCCCCATCATAATCAGCCCAGGCGGCGCTTTCAACACCGCTGGTAAGGGCAACAGCCGACTGAATGGCTACATCGGTAAAATTACCTGAGCCATCGTTACGATACAAAACCGTGGGTGCGGTAGTTTTGGCTGCATTAGCCACAAAGATATCCAAATCGCCATCCCGATCATAATCCACCCAAACTGGCTCTCGACCGCGCCCAGGGTCATTTTATATACCAAAATCAGAGGCGCGTTCGGTAAAGGTCCCGTCTCCATTATTTACATAAAAATCGCTGCCATTGACAGCCTCGCCCACAGCGGCGTACAAGTCGAGGCGGCCATCATTGTTATAATCGCCCCAGGCAGCCCCATGCCAATCGTCAGGACCGGGATTCAACCCGGCCGGGGCGCGCTGATCGGTAAACGTGCCGTTGCCATTGTTATGATACAGGTTAGGTGAACCGAAATGATTCCCGGCATACAAATCCTGATACCCGTCCCCGTCATAATCCGCCCAGGCTCCGCCCCAATTCGAGGTGACCGAGTTTACCCCGGCCGGTCCGGTTACATCGGTAAAACAACGGCCTCATTGTCAGCCAAAGCCACCTGAGTTTCTTTAGTTAATTTATCTATCCCCAGGAAATGAGCCATCACAAAAGTGAGAACCCCAGCAGGCTGACCTTGAGGAGAAAAACAGTTTCATGATTGCCCACAGCTTTTTGTTCATCGGGTATCATATCCAAGTAAGCCACATATTGGCTAATGGTCATAAACTTAACGTTGGTAAAGGTGGACATATAACTAAATAATTCCTGCGTACGCTCCAGCAGCGTGGCCCCATCCATCGTGTAGAGCAAGTTACGCATACGAAAGCCATGGGTGCGGATAAAGGTGGGCGAGAAATACTCCGGTTTAAGGTATTGGGTAAAGCGTTGTTGAAAGGTAGTCTTTTTCTCTCTCGGCTGCCCCGCCCAAACTCGGTAGGATGGGCCAGATAAACGATCGGTTTGCCGGTGAAACGGGCCTCGGCATACAAAACCCTAAACAGAGATTTTAGCGCTGGCAGGCCCAAAACCCGCAAAGCCGAGGAGATGAAGGGATGACCGCTGCCGAAACCGGTATCTCCCACAGGGATGTGTCGCCCTGTTTAAAGGGATTGTTGGGATGGGGATGGTAAGGCCGGCGGGGCGAAAAAATCCAGCCCGGATTAATCAAGTTTGAACTGATCAAATCGAGACGCTGAGAACAAACCGAACTATCGGCCAGATAGCCATATTCAGCCAACAATTTGAGGGTGGTGGCCGAGGTTTTAACCCGCGGGCCACGGAACGCGTGAATCGGCGTGCCGGTTAGGGTTTGTAGTTTCGCTGTAGCCTGTTCAATGTAGGTCTGTTGGGTTGATTCAGACATCGTATCATAATCTTCTTCGTGACCGTGCGTCAGGCATGGCAGCCAACTTCGTGCCCCTGGGTTTGCATGATATCCACTTCACGGGCCAACAGGTGGGCCGGTTCAGCCGTCATAAAAAATGTAGCCGGAATGTTCAACCCATGACAAAGGTCATATGGCCGTTTGCAAGGCCCATTGTCGTTTTCAAAGGGTATCCATAAATCCGGGTCAACATCCCAGGTGATAAGTATAGGTACTGTTTTGGCCTTAGTCGAGACAGGTTGCGAGAGCGAATTGACCATCTTACTCCAAAATGCTCACCCAAGATGAGATGATTGTATTATATGGAAGCTGACCGGGTTAGCGGTTGGGATGAATTAACCCCAACGGGTTTAAGCTGAGTCTGCACCAGATTAGCAATAAAGCCCAGTACGATCCACTGTACTGTCAACGGAAAGATAAAGAACCGCATATCCATAAATTGGGAGACAATAATCTGATAGCCAATAACCAGCCACATAATAACCAGTAATTTCCGACTCAATAACCTGTGGTCGGGAGTCGCGGCCAGGCTTTAACGCTAAAATAGAGCCAGTATAGGACAGGCAGGAATAGAAAAAAGAAACCTATCACCCCTATTTCGGCCAGAATGGTGATATAGGTATTATGTGAAGTGCCTTGTTTTATATCCCATTTGGTAGGGGCAGCCCCATCAACCGGCTCCATAAATTTCCAATCATGAAGATCGTAACTGTAGTACCCCCAACCAAAAAGCGGTTTGGCCAGGAACATTTGTTCACCGGCATGAGCCAACACCCGCCGGCTATCAAGCGTGTCTTCGGTGTTCATCCGCTTATAAGCATAAGCCACTTCACCCGACAAAACTGTTACCGACAAAACCAACATAAACGGCAACGCGAGGGCGAGTAGAGTCGCAGTCGGTTTGGGATAGAGCCATAGTAAAGCTACGACGGTTAGGGTGGCCGCTAACCAACTACCCGCGAAAAGGAAAAGAAAATACAGGCCAACCCCAAACCAAACGTAACCAAGGTCAGACCATAGATAAATCTATTTTCTGATGAACGGCGTAATGTAGTAAAACAACATCAAAAACATTAAGGTACTGCTATAAGCCGCCGGATTGCCCAAAGTACCTGTAGTACGGCTGCCTTGTTGCGGAAAAATCCAGATTTCCGGCAGGGTTTGAGGGCAAACCAGGCCAGCAACCCAATAACACACTCAGCCCAACACAATATAAACATAAATGGGACTAATCGCTTCAATTCTCGGCCGTTCAAACCGGCAAGCCGGATCAGCCAATAGGCAGTCAAACCAACCACTGCCCGATCAAAAACATATATATAATTGTTAGGGGTGATCGGTAGGTAGTCAATATTGAGAATAAAACCAGGCCAATGTAAACCAGGGTAACCAGTTCGGGCAACCCTAACCGGACCGATCTATTTCGCACCTTTACAATCAATAACAGAATGGTTATGATAAGCGCCATTGGTATCAAGGCGCGATGTAGCACCAGTAGATTTGAGGTTGGACTCGGCCATAAGGCAGTATAGGGATTAAGGCCAACCAAATGATAACCGCGCTAAAGGGTAGCGATTCAATAAAATGACTGCTGGAATAACGCAAACCAGCGCAACCGCCGGCAACCAAGCTTGGCTTACCAACATGTAAGCCAGTAACGGCCCAAAGTCAAGGCGCCCAGCAGAGGCAAGCCAATCGGCAAAAAAACTGTTTCCCACCGGCTGGCCCAATGCCTGGACGTCAGGATATTACCGGGATGAGTTTTTTATCTCCAAAAGCGATTGTGTTTCATTCATTCCAGGTAGCCCAGAGCGCGTAACCGTTCCTGCACCGTTTCATCATCGGAAGGCGAGTCGACACCGTCCAAAGCCTGGGCTTCAGCCTGGCTGGGCCACATCCCTAACTCGGGACCAGAGCGATCGGCTGTTGCTGTAAAGCTGCCGGTTTCAAAATCTCGGCCAGCACCCGGCCATCCATATCAGCCGGTACCGGTAAGCCCATCAGGTGCAGCACGGTAGGGGCAACATCCTGAATGCTTAAACGGGCAACCCCTGGGGGATAGCCTCGATATCCGGCCCTTTGGCTATAAATATACCTTCCATCTTATGCCCGCCGGGATCTCGTTTCTCTTTAACCGGCAAATCGGTAACGATTGAACTATAATAACTGAGTTTACCGTCCCCAGCATAGCGCCGATCCATTACCAGCACAATGTCGGGCACATTATTGGCATAAGGGCCATGGTAACAATCTGACCCACGGTAAACCTCCTGCACCACCGGCTGCCCGGTACCAGGATCAACCACCCCTTTGACCGCTTCCATTAACTCATCGCACAGGCGTTCTTTAGCTTCGCCTTTGAGATTGATGTAAATCCCCACGCTCTGATAAATCGTTTTATAATAAGCCCGTGTGGGGCCGGGTTGAAGGTGAGGCTGCGGTTTGTTCTGGCCTGACGGATGACTTTCTTTCTGAGAGATGTTGGCATCACCTGACGGACCACTTGGGCAATCCGATCACGGGGCAGTTTGAGACGCATGAGCCAACCATCAGGATTAGTCACATCCCCTTGAGTGGAAAGCAAGCCCTTTTGGTGTAACCAGAGATTCCAATAGACCAGCTTCCAGATGATTCCAGCCCATGCCATGATCGGACATCACTACAACGGTAGTATCATCGCCGGCTTCTTGGATCATTGCCCCGACTGCTTCATCGAGCTTGATGTAAAATTGCCGTACTGCCTGATGAAGTTCCTGCCATTCAGGGGAACCATCTGAATCAACTAGGCGATGGTAGGGCCAGAGGTAATGTCCCATGCGGTCGGTAGCGGTAAAGACGACCATAAACATATCCCACGGTTCTGTTTTCATTAACCCTAGTGCGGTTCTGGCCCGCTTTTCTTCCATGTGCTCAAATTCCTGCATCAATTCCAAACTGGGGGCGACATTGGGGTTCCTCAGAGTCGCGGGCAAATGGTTTGTGCGAAATAAAGCGATCCAGGTCTATCTGATAGTCGGTAAGTTGCCTGGATAGCTCATGGGGATAAGTAAAAAGGGTGCGTTGGGGGGTCAGAAAACAGGCAATCATAAAGCCGTTAACTGGGCGGGGAGGGTAAGTCATAGGAATATTGACCAGGCCAACTTGGCGGCCATGATGTCCTAAAATATCCCACAACGTAGCCGCTTTAATACTGCGATTGTCTACAATCAACGGTTTACCATTGGCTGCGTTGCCCGGATTGTCGGCTTGCACAAAGTGGAACACCCCATCTTGCCGGGGTTTTTACCGGTGGCAAACGTGCTCCAAGCCGGCGCGGTCAGGGGGGGAATTGTAGACAGTAACTCACCCCAACAGCCCATTTGACGCAGCCGGGCCAGGTGCGGCAGGGGACATCATCAAGCCAGGGAGCTAACACATCCCAGGTGGCCCCATCAAGACCGATAATCAACACTCGCTTTGATTTTTCATTTTTTACATTACCTTGACAACATATTCTCTATGCGGCGGCGTAGACGACGCACAATCAAACGGTCTTCCTCGGAAAGTCCTAACAACAGCAGAATGCCCATAAATAGC
This sequence comes from Anaerolineales bacterium, assembly GCA_015075405.1. GTDB lineage: Bacteria > Chloroflexota > Anaerolineae > 4572-78 > J111 > DSQQ01. The sequence continues at coordinate 42,982 of JABTUK010000004.1, read as the reverse complement.
CACAAGAAGAGGCAGACTAACAATTAAATGCAGCAAGTCAACTGTTGGATAGAACCAACTGGCAATCCACATTAAACTAAAAGCAATTCCTCCAGCAGTAAGGGGTTTAAGGAAGATGGCATTATAAGGTAGTAACTGAAACAAAATAAATACTTCGATCAATCGAAGCAAATTAATAATTATTGCCGAAGTTAATGAGGCAATCGCAGCCCCAATCAGCCCCAGGTAGGGATCATTAAGAAGCTCAGACTGATGCTAACTGTAACTGAAATAATTGTATTAACTAGTTTTAACCGGGTGTTACCACTCATATCAATCAAACACCACAAATCCCCGTACCCGTATTGACCAGACCAGTCCAGGCTAAAATTTTGAGGACAACGATGCCATTGGTAAAAGTTTCGCCAAAAATCGAGATGATCGGGCCAGAAACAGAAGTAAGGCCAAAAATAAAGGGAAATTGAGGGTGAGTGACCAGCGGCTCACGGTTTGGTAAAAACTTTTAAGTTGGTTCCGATCGCCTCGGCTACTAATTTCGGAAATGATAGGTTGCGACACTGTTACAATAGAACTATGAAACATATCCGAAATCATCGTCACCTGGCTAGCCACAGAAAAAACACCAACACTGGCAACATTATGCAGTGTACCCAGTAAGAGTGCTTTGATATTACCACTAAACTTAATAATTATATCAGCCAAATACATCGGTGATGAAAATCTAACAATCTCGCCAATTTCTCGTTGTCCGGTGGCTAATGGGCGTCGCAAAGGAAACTGTTTATTTAAGAAGAAAACAACAACCCACAAACAACCATTTCAGTCAGGCTGGTAGCAGTTATCGCTCGGGCGGCGGTTAGCCCAATCAAAACCATAGCAAAAAGCAAAAATAGTTTAACCACTGATAAAACAATATCCTGGGCGATAACGGTATAACGCATCTCTTTAAAACCCCGTGTAGCCGCTGCCAACATATCTACCAGGGTAAAAAACACAATGGCCGGGCTGACCAGTTGCAGCAAGGGGCAACTTGGGTTCTTCAAACCATTGCTCAGCAATAGGAATAGCCAGAATATAGAGGGCTATACTCAAGAAGAGACTCACCAGAGCCGGAAGGATAAGCCCAATCTGAATCGTTCCCCATAAACGGTTTTCATCTTGACGACTACGATAAATAGGAATATAGCGCACCAGCGCCGCACCAAGCCCGCAGGCAGCCAGACCAGCAGCAATTTCAACTGCGGCAAAACTAAGATTGTACAGCCCATATTGCTCGGCGGCCAAAAACGGGCTAATAGAATACCAATTACAAAGCGAGTACCATAGGCAAAGAACTTCCCACCTAGTAAAATACCTCCACCCTTTGCCGCTGCTGTAATATGATGATCAGCTTTAACCGATGGTGAAGCAACAGGAGCAGCGATCTCTACTTGCGGGGAAAAGTTAGACATATTCCTAGACACGCTTGCGCCGGGCTTGCCAAAAGACAAAAGCAAAGATAGCGATGACTAAGAGGCCGTTTACTCCAACCAGCGGAAACAGCCAGCCTGGTGTGCTGCTTCCAGTTGAAACCAATCCTGCTGTTGGGGTAGAGGAGGTGGAGGAGTCGGGGTCGCTGCTGGAAGTGGGGTAGCGGTCAGGGTGACCGTAACCACGGGAGCCGTTTCGGACATCACTGTAGCTACAGCAGCGGCCGTCGCCGAAAGCAGGTTAAGCTCCGTGTATCCAGGGTTTTGACATTTTCACCTCTGATCAGAGCCAGGTTACCTTTCAACGTCCACGGCCGCTCTATAAGTACAGTGTTAGCTTGAGTTGCGCCTTCGTCGGTAGTCCCTGTGATTGCCAAAAATGCCCGTTCAGGGTTCCAGGGCGAGGGTATCAGTTGCAGGTAGCCCAGACTAAGACCGGGAGGTAACCGAAAAATCACGTTGTCGAGCCGCTGCTCAATCTCATCAGCGCCAGGCAGGAAAGGCTGCGGCAAGGCGGCATTAACCTCTTGGAGCAAAGGATTGCGCGATGGCCGGCCCAAAGCAATGATGTGATACCTGGCCCACTCCTGGGCTGGTGGAGACTCACCCAAAGTAGCCACCGGTGAAAGCATCTTTCCCGACGTTGCGCTCCCCAAACTGGCGACTAATCGTAAAGCCTGACCCCATTCAGTCACATCCGGCGCATCGGGCAAAACAAACAACAAATTGCTCAAAGTTGGGTCGGTTGAAAATGGATTGGGGAAATAATCGAGATCAAAATTTAAGCCAGTTATTTCGGTATGGGCCAGAGAAATCCGAGAATTAGCCGAAATCACCAGCCAGCCTTGATCGGCATTGGTAGCGATACATTGATCGGTTCGAGCCAGATTAGTCTGCACACTGAGCCGATTTGAGCCAGGTTGAATATTAGCCTTCGCCAAGTTAATACGTATATGCCCATTATCCGCCGTTTGATCGTCCAAAAGACTGCTGCTGGTCGGTTGGCGATTGAGCAACACAGTCAGACTGGAATTTTGGGCATCAATTAGCCGAGAGTGGCTAAAGTAAAGATCAATGGCGGCCATGTCGGTCAGTTGCCAATTAAGAGGCAGGGTAAAATCATAGTTAACTGTCCGTTGTGCCCGGCCTCGAACAACCCGGTCTTGATACCCCAGGTCGGCCAGGGTTAGCTCACTTTGAGCCGCCTGGGAAGTGGTATTTTCCACCGGGGCGAGAATCTTCTGCACCAAGGCTATCGGCCCATTCATACCGGGAAAGCCGGTATCCGAACTCATTGCTGACTGGCTTTACCCACTGCTGCATCGCTTAAGCCGGTAATAATCAACACCGCGCGATTTTCGTTCCAGGGGGAAGGAATTTCCAGCACAATACCGTCATCCTTAGCCACAGCACGATTATTATATACAAAGAAATAACCATCCGATCCAGCTATAGAGTCTTGTCGCCCCATCTCGGATAAGCCGGCAACAACCGTAGCGGTCAAGGTATCGGCATTGACCGGCCCCAACTCTTGTTCAACCACCATCACCGTCTGCTCAATCACTCCGGTTAGAGCATCGGTAGCCTGTAAGTTGAGCGAAATATTAAGGCTCTTATTGGCAGCCAAACGATTATCACGCCAGACAATCGTTTGGTCGGTCTTATTCTCAACACATTCGGGCGTACAAGCGATCAAACGGGTAGCGGGGAAGTTGGCTGAATAAAGATAAATTAGCAACGCGCCCGGTAGTATTGGTAAGGCTAAAAGTGTAGGTCAAAAGGCTGCCAGGAACTACCTCTGCCGGTCCCTCAATGGTCAGCGGTAACTGCCGTGAGTGCAGGGCCACCGGCAACTCGACCAAGCGGTTGAGCGTTGTGATCAATTGATTTTCCTGGGGCTGCCCAATCACAATTAAATGGTCAGCCAGCGAAGTAGAAGTTGAGGTTAGTAGTTGGCTTAGTTCCAGATCGGTGGTGGGACTAATCACCAGGCGGTTGCCGGTCAAGTTGCCCAATTTAGCTGTAACAGCCAGAGCCTGGCTCAAATTACGGGCCGAGGGTTGCGCTGGTAAAACAAATCGAAGGGTATCAGGTGTAAAGGCTTGCTGGTAGAAAGGGCGCGGATAGCGGCCCAAATCAAGCTCAACGGACGCTGGGTGTAATTGAGCCACACCGTCGAGGTTGGATGGATAATTAAAGTGGCTTTATGCGGCACCACACACAGCGAACTGGCATCAAACTCCAAGCTGATCAGATGTTGTGAACGACTCGGGGCAAAGGCGGAAGCCGGCAGCGGGATGCTTAGATGGTAATTGTCCAATTGTTGGGCCTCAATTGGAAAAACTTCCAGGGTTTGATCATTAAGTTTGATCGTCAAATCCTTAAACTGGCCTGGATAGTTTTGGGTTCAGCCTGATTGTAGGTATAACTCAAATCAAGCTCCAGCCGGCCATCATTTTCAATTAGCCAATTATCAGGCAATCTAAAGGAGTACTCGGTGATGTCAATGGGGCTATTCAGGGTAGTTTGGTTGTATCCCAGGGCCGCCAAGGAGATGCTGAAGGCCGGGCTTGATACAATCGTCTCCGGCGTAGCCACTTCGCCGGGCAAAGTAGCTGTGGGGTAGCAGTAGCCTGTAAGGCTAAAACAGGCTGTTCCGGCAAAGCGCAAATTGGTTGGCCGAGACCTGGGTAACTACCAACCTGCCTCCCAGGAGGATTAACAATAGAGGGCAAACTATCGTCCATATCACTCGTCCTAAACGCTTTGGGGATGCTAACCTGGTTTTAAGCATTAGGGTAATCCATCGGCTGGGTATCAGCGATCAGATAAACGTTACCATTTTCATTCACTTCGGCCAGATGCATGGCACGGTCTGCCTGAGCCACCAGGTCATCGCGGCTGGTACGTTGTGATTATAAATAGCAATGCCCACAATACCTTTGAGATTTATCTTGGGTCCATTCGTGGCCGTCTGTAACGGCGTCCAGCCCAGTTAGTCCTGCAGGTTTTCCAGGATGGCTTTGGCGTTTTCACCACTCACATCCGGCAACACAAAAGCAAAAGTATCGTCGCCATAATAGGCTACAATATCTTCTTCTCGCAACTGGTGGTGAGCCATAGCGCCGACTTGGTTGAGGATGTCACTTCGCACTTTGCCTGAGTTAGTCCCTTTAACAGTCCCAGATTATCCACTCGCATCAAGGCTACGGATAAAGGGTATTTGTTCGTTTGGCCCGCACCATTTCGTTGCTCAACCGGCGCAGAAAATAGTCCTTGTTGTAGACGCCTGTTTGCTCATCAATAATATTAATATCGGCTACCGATCTGGCCGGCGTTTCCAAATACGCCGATAGAAAAGCCAGGCTGGCCCCTAATACCAAGCCCAAAACCGCGGCCATGGTCAGACTGAGGGATTTGTTGGGACTGATAGGGCTGGCCGGCGTGGTAGCTTCATCCAGAGGACGCAGAATAAAAACCTCGTATGATCCGCGCACATATTCTTCCAGAGTAGCGCCGATAGCATTGGCCAAGTCTTGACTGATCACAGGGTCGGCCGGAAACTGTCAATTCAATAATATTGGTACCGGCTCTCAGTTTGCCGCTAACCGTATAGTTTCGACCCGACTCCAGAGAAATACTCCCCATAGCCTGCTGTTTGATGGTCGGCTCATCGCAATCTCGGTAAAAGTTGTGGCAATCTCATCCCGGCGGCCCAACATGTCCAAACCATTGGCAAAACTTTTAAGATCACCAAACGCCAAACTGGGTACGACCACGTAGGTAGTTGTCGCGCTGTACAGCGGCGTTTGGGTATATACCATCACCAGACCCGCGGTAAGGGTAATGAGAAATGTCGGCAGTACAATCCACCATTTTTTGAACATAACATTTAAATAATTTTTCAATTCCATAATTTGCGACCCCTGAACATTATCAAAGTAACATACAACTCTAAGAAATCTGTCGGAAATTTGTTAGAAAATAGTTAAAACATCTAATAGAGAAAGTAACTAAAAGGCATACAATCAAGCAAGCAGGAACTTCATCCTATGTATCCAACAGGAGTTGTATGAAGTTCATCTGATTTCTGTATAAGAAGGATGAGGCCTGATTGACTGGTTCTATTTCTGGCTAATTATAGAACCGGAGATACCCATTTATTATATTATAAAAGGTTTGAATTTAGTTTGAATCTTTTCAAGAATTAACCCACCTTTTCCCGTCTATTTCAAAAATCTTTGCCCCCCCTGTAGAGTCATGTTACAATAACCCAATGAATTTCGTCGGAAATTAACCTTCCGACCAGGAGAGAACTGTGCCCACAGAGCCAACCCATGCCGCGCCGCCCGATACCCCAGCGCAGCGATACCAGACCGACCCCAAATAATTGCCCAATTACAACAACGCGCCGAAGCTCAGGCTTATGAATTACAAGAGCAGGCCCGCCGTATTCACCACCTAGAGACGCTACTGGCCGAGTCGCAGGCCAAGCAGGCCGCTATCCCCAACTTGACGATCAATTTCTCAATTTAAAAAGCGAAATCCTCCAAATTGTTGAGGAACAATACAGCCGCCGCCAGCAAAATTTTAGAGATGTGAACAACGCCATGCTGGCCCAACTCGACGGCTTTGCCCGCAGCCTGTACGAAATGCGTCGCGATTTGGATCGTATCCAACGCTATGATGAACCCATCAGCCTGGCCCGCACCGAAGTGGACCGCTTGAATAAAGAGGTCAGCACCTTTGAGACGCGCCTCAACGCGCTTGGCAAACAGTTAGAAGAACGGACCCGCGCCGCGACCTACCTGGAAGACCAGCGCCGGGCCGACGCTACCCGCCTGGCCGTGCAAGCAGAAATGCCTACTCTGCACAAGAAGATTGACTCCAGCTTGACCAAAGTCCAACTGGTCGAGCAGCAAATTCCTCAATTTGGCCAGTACCAGGCCGCTCTGGATGAACTACGCGAGGACATCCGCCGCCACCGCGCGCACATGGATTATCAAATGGCCCAACGCGAACGCCTGATCAAAAATTGGAGCGATACCGCCGAAGCCATCGAACGCCGCATGGAAGAACACAAGGGCCTAATGGAAAAGTACGCCGAGCACTACCAGCTTAACAAACGGGCTTTGGAGGCGCTGCAAGATTTCCAGGAGCGCCTGCAGCGAGAACAGCACAAGGCCGCTGAACTGCAGCGTCTGGCCGAAGATCGCCAGCAGGCCGAGATGGAGAAGTGGCGAGCCGAATATGAGCAGCGCTGGAAAAAGCAAAGCATGGAGTGGAAACCCACCTTTACCGATCTGCAAAAAATATGGACCTGCTACAAAAACGGGTGGATGAAATGGTCAAACTGAACCAAACGGTGCAAAAGCAGATGGAACTTGTTTTGCAAATCATCGAAGAAGATATTCAAAATCGCACTTTTGCTGCTCGCGATTGGCAGCAGCGCTTTGAAGAATTAGCCAACAGGCAGGGCTAACCGATGCGGGTCATCGGCACAGCCGGACATCTTAGACCACGGCAAATCCACCCTGGTCAAAGCCCTCACCGGCATAGACCCCGACCGCCTCAAAGAAGAACAACAGCGGGCCATGACCATTGACCTCGGCTTTGCCTGGCTGACTCTCCCCTCCGGCGAGTCGGTGGGGTGGTGGATGTGCCCGGTCACATAGATTTTATCAAAAACATGCTGGCCGGCGTCGGCGGATTGACGCCGCCCTCTTTGTCATCGCCGCCGACGAAGGCGTCATGCCCCAAACCCGCGAACACCTGGCAATTTTGGATTTGCTGGAGATCCCGCGCGGGGTCATCGCCGTGACCAAAATTGATATGATTGATGATGAGGATTGGCTGGAACTGATCCAGGCCGATATCGCCGAAACGATGACCGGCACGGTTCTGGCGAATGCCCCTATTATTCCTGTGTCGGCGCTGCGCGGCGCGGGCCTCAAAACCTTGATTCAAACCCTCGATCAATTACTGGCCCAGGCTCCACCCCGTCTCAATCGAGGCCGGCCGCGGCTGCCCATTGACCGCGTTTTTTCCATGAGCGGCTTTGGCACCGTTGTCACCGGTACGCTGCTCGACGGCCAGTTACAGGTAGGGCAGGAAGTGAAATCTTGCCCCAGGGCCTCAAAACCCGCGTGCGCGGGCTACAATCCCACAAAAAAGCGTCGAATTGGCTCAGCCTGGCTCGCGTACTGCGGTTAACCTGACCGGCCTCAGCACCGCCGATGTAACTCGCGGCCATGTTTTGACGACCCCGGCTGGCTGGAACCCTCCCAACTGGTGGATGTTCAACTTCGCTTGCTGCCCGACTCGCCCCGTCCGCTGCGTCACAACCAGGAAGTTGAAATTTTTACCGGCGCAACGGAAGTGCTCGGCTACACCCGCCTGCTGGGATGCGCGGCTGGAGCCAGGCCAGACCGGCCAGGTCCAACTGCGCCTGGCCCAACGCATCCCGATTATCAAAGGCGACCGCTTTATCATTCGCCAACCCTCGCCCTCGCTGACTATTGGCGGCGGGGTGGTGGTTGACCCGCTGCCGCGCCGCCGCCACCGCCGCTTCCGGCCCGAGGTACTCAAGCGGCTGGAAACGCTGCTGGCCGGTACGCCGGAGGATGTCTTGTTGGGTGAACTGGATCGGCGCGGGCCTATTTCGACCCAAACCCTCCTGGCCGAATGTCGCCTGCCGCTCGAAACTGCCTCAACCGCCCTGGCCGAACTGCTCAAAAAGGGGATGTTTTACCCTGGCCAAACTCTGTAGGGCAAACTGTTAGTTCGCCCCTCCCAAAGCCCTGGTTGCCTCCCGCGCCGGCTGGGCCATTTTGCTCGGTCAAATTACAAGCATTCTTCTCGATTACCATAGCCGCTTCCCCTCCGCGCCGGCATGCCGCGCGGCGAATTGAAAGCCGCCTGAAGTTGGAGACACGACTATTTAATGAAGCAATCCAGCGCGGCCAGCAGGAAAGGGCGCTGGCCGGGACTGAAAACACGGTCCGCCTGGCTTTGCACCAGGTTAAGTTTGCCCCGGCGCAGCAAGCCGCAGTAGATAAACTCCTGGCCGATTTTCGGCACGCGCCCTACAATACGCCGCTGCCCAAAGATGTGGCGGCTGCTGTAGGTGAGGAAGTGATGCTATCGTTGATCGAAGGGGGGCAGTTGACCCGTCTCTCGCCAGAAGTTATTTTATTAACCGAAACCTATCAGGATTTTTTGACCTGGCTGCGAGCGTATCTACGCCAGCAGCCCACTGTTAATGTGGCTCAAGTGCGCGATACGTTTAATACCAGCCGCAAATATGCCCTGGCCTTGCTGGAATACACGGATGAACAGCGCATTACCAAACGGGTGGGCGATGAGCGAGTGTTGCGAGAGTGAGGCGGTGAGGCGAGGACTCGTGAGGCGAGGAGGCGATGAAAAGCTTTCGTCTCTTCGCCTCCTCGCCTCACCTATCATCGCCTCTACGGTTCCGCCGCAATTTCAACCCGCTGCGGAAAGGTCACGCGGTTGGGGTCGCCATCGGAGATATAATAGGCCTCAGATTCTGCTCAAAGTAGGTCAGCCAGTGATCCACAGAGGTCTCGGTCACTTCCAGGCGAGAAACATGATACGGTTCAAATGTGGGGTCAAAGGGAAACATTGGGACCGCCCCAGGCGGCTGCATTGCCGATATAACTGTAGCTTAATTCTTCCCACTGCCCGGCTTTTAGAAAATCCAGGGTAAAAGGAAAGCCGCCAAAGGGAACGGATAAGGTTTGCACCTGATAACCCGGAGCCATTTCTTCAATCACATGCTGGCTGACTGCCAATTCCCAGTATATTCTTTCCGCCGTCGCCACCGATAAATCGGCGTGGCTGACGGTATGGCTGCCAACCTCCATGCCCAAGTCAACCAGCACCTGGATTTTCTCTTTGGCCAACTCAGATTGACCAAAAACCTTGTAATGATTATTGCTGTCGTCGCCCAGTACAAAAAATGTGGCGCGGGTGGGCCAATCGGTGGGGTGTTGGTGGTGAAAATTCAATAGAATACCCAGGGCTGAGTCGGCGTCAATAGTGCGGTCGGCCAGCACCTTAAACTGGCTGATGTCGGAGTCATCAAAGGTGAGGGCAATGGGTTTTTACCGGGTGGCACAGCGGGCAGGCCTTGAATCACGTCAACAAAGTTTACCGGGTAGTAGCCGCTTTGATAAAGGCGTTCCAAATCGGCCCGCAGGTTTTCAGGGTGCGCTGATAGCGCTGTTCCGGGTAGCCAATGCGGTGATATTCCAGCACCATCACCTGGCCCATTTCATTGGCCCCGGCAAAGTAGGGCGCAGCCAGGGCAGTGGACTGGACGGGCGGCTGGGCCGCAAAACGCTGTCCCTCGCTGAGCACCATCAAACCGGGCGGCGTTGGGGTAACAAAATGATTCTCGCTTGAGGCAGGCCGGGCTGCTCCGGCTGGAACAAATTACACGCCCCCAGCAGTAAGCCTGCCAAGCTGAACCAGGCCAACCAGAGCCATCGAACAGAGTTAATTTTTATCTTTATCGGCTGAAAATAAGGCGTGGACTGATCTTTCACCCCGTTATTTTAAGGGATATTTACATAAAACACAAACTCAAAAGGGATGATTGGAAGAATGGAGGAATGGAAGACTGAAAAAGAGCCATACTTGTTGCTCAACGGCGGTCTACGACCACCGTTCTGCAATCTCGTTCCCAAACCGACGCGAGGTGTGAGAACGAGATTGCCCACCTTCCAACCCTCCACTTTTAACCTATTCAAACTTAATTCAAACCCCTTATGCTATAATCACGCAGGATATTTCAGCAAAGCTAACACCGAAAAGAGGTCTATTATAAAAATGAATGTATCATATCTTCGTTCCCATTTGAAACAGTTGGAGTCTGAAGCCATCTACGTGATGCGCGAAGTAGCCGCTCAATTCGAGCGGCCTGTCCTGCTTTTTCCGGGGAAAGACTCGATTGTTATGGCTCACCTGGCCCAGAAAGCCTTTTTCCCGGCAAATCCCGTTCCCGCTGCTGCATATTGACACCGGGCATAATTTTGAAGAAACCCTGACCTTCCGCGATGAAATGGTCGAGCGGATTGGGGTGCGGCTGATTGTCCGCTATGTGCAAGACTCGATTGACCAGGGCCGCGTGGTCGAAGAAACCGGCCCCCACGCCAGCCGCAACGGCCTGCAAACCGTCACCCTGCTCGACGCCCTGGCCGAGTTCAAATTTGAGGCAGCCCTGGGCGGCGCTCGCCGCGACGAGGAAAAGGCCCGCGCCAAAGAGCGCTTCTTTTCCCACCGCGATGCCTTTGGCCAGTGGGACCCCAAAAATCAGCGGCCCGAACTGTGGAACCTGTACAACGGCCGCAAAATCCCAACGAAGGTTTTCGCGTCTTCCCCTGAGCAACTGGACCGAATTGGACATCTGGCAGTATATCCAGACGGCGGAAGTGCCGATCCCCTCGCTTTACTTCTCGCACCGGCGCGACATCATCAACCGTGACAGCATGCTCCTGGCCGCCTCCGATGTGGTCGGCCCTACGGCAAAGAAAAATTGAAAGCAAAATTGTGCGCTTCCGTACCATCGGCGATATGACCTGCACCGGCGCGGTTGAATCACGCGCTGCCACGTTGGACGATATTATCCAGGAAGTGGCTTCGGCCCGCGTCACCGAGCGCGGCGCCCGGGCGGACGATAAACGTTCAGACTCGGCCATGGAAGATCGCAAAAACAAGGCTATTTTTTAAGAAGGCTGAGGCTGAGGCTAAGGAATCGCTCAGCCTCAGCCTTAGCCTTAGCCTCAAATAATATTTCTAAACCATCGAGTGGGAATCCAAAAATTATGTTATTAGAACAAACCATCACCGCAGAACAAATTTCCGAGTCGCACGACTCCCTTGACAACATCGAACTATTGCGTTTCACCACCGCCGGCAGCGTTGACGACGGCAAAAGCACCTTGATTGGCCGTTTGTTATACGATTCAAAAGCTATTTTGAGGATCAAATCGAAGCCGTACAGCGGGCCAGCAATGAACGCGGCGACGAATACGTTGACCTGGCCCTGTTGACCGACGGGCTGAAGGCTGAGCGCGAGCAGAAAATTACCATTGATGTGGCCTACCGCTATTTTGCCACGCCCAAACGCAAATTCATCATCGCCGACACACCCGGCCACATCCAGTATACCCGCAACATGGTCTCCGGCGCATCTACCGCCGAACTGGCCATTATTTTGATTGACGCCCGCAAGGGTGCTGACCCAATCAAGCGGCACGGCTTTCTGGCGACCTTGCACATTCCCGCACCTGGTTGTGGCGGTCAACAAGATGGATTTGGTGGATTACGAGCAGAAGGTGTTCGACCAGATTGTAGCCGATTACAAAGATTTTGCGGCCAAGCTGCCAGTGCAAGACATTGTGTTTATTCCTATCTCCGCCCTCAAAGGCGATAATGTGGTGGACAAGAGCGAGAACATGCCCTGGGTATGATGGCTCGACCTTGCTGCACCACCTGGAAAATGTCAATGTCGGCGGCAGCCGCAACCTGGTGGATTTTCGCTTCCCGGTGCAGTATGTGTGCCCCAATCAAATTTCCGGGGCTTTGCCGGACAAATTGCCTCAGGCCGCATTGCCCCCGGCGAAGAGGTGGTCGTGTTTCCTTCCGGCCTGGGCAGCCGGGTCAAATCAATTGTGACCTACGAAGGCGACCAGGCCGAAGCGGTAGCCGGCGATTCGGTTATCATCACCCTGGAAGATGAAATTGACATCAGCCGGGGCGATATGATCGTCCGCACCCACAATTTGCCCCAAAAGAGCAACCAGGTTGACGCGGTCATCTGCTGGATGAGCGAAACCCCGCTGAACCCGCAGGGCACTATTGGGTGCAGCACACCACCCGCACGGTCAAGGCGTTTATTTCGGGCTCTGATTACAAAATTGATGTGGACACGATGCACCGCAGCCCCGCCGACGCATTGGCCCTCAACGAGATTGGCCGGGTGCAACTTACCACTACTCACCCCCTGTTTTTGACCGCTATGAAATCAACCGCAACACCGGCAGCTTCATCCTGATTGACCCCTTACACCAACAATACCGTCGCCGCTGGCATGATCCGCGGACGGTCGCGCCGCATCAGCGATTTGGTCGAAGCCCCGACTGAGCCGGCCCGCCCCAGCATCGAGCGCCGCAAATCCACCGATGTAGTCTGGGAAATTGGCGGGGTCACCCTGGAACAGCGCGAGCAGCACAACCGGCACAAAGGGGCGGTCTCTGGTTCACCGGCCTGTCCGGCTCGGGTAAATCTACGGTGGCTAAAAGCTGGAGCAGCGTTTATTTGAACGCGACGTTCACACCATGTTCCTCGACGGCGACAATCTGCGCCACGGCTGAACGGCGATCTGGGCTTCTCGGACAACGACCGCAACGAGAACATCCGCCGCGCCGCCGAGGTCTCTCGCCTGGGCTTTGGGCACGGCAACATTGTGCTGTGCAGCTTTATCTCGCCCTTCCAGAGCGAACGGGATTTTGCCCGCTCCATTCTGCCCGAAGGCCGCTTCTTTGAAATCTTTGTCAAATGCGACCTGGAAGTGTGCAAACGGCGCGACCCCAAGGGGTTGTACGCCAAAGCCCTGGCGGGCGAAATCAAAACTTCACCGGCATCTCCTCGCCCTACGAAGAGCCGCAGCACCCCGAACTCGTCGTCGAAACCGATCTGCGCAGCACCGAGGAGATTGTCGAGCAGATCATTGCCGAGTTGGAAGCGCGGGATTTTGCCAAAATCATAAGGTTTTGAAAGGGGTGAAAAAGTGGACTTTTCACCCCTTTTCTTTCTGGAACTCTGAAACTTCAATGAAGAAGCCCTACAAGGAGGTACTTGAGGGGATGTCAAACGATCTATTGGTTCCCCCTACGGCGGAAAACTGGTCAGTCTGCTGGTGGCCGAGGAAGAGCGGACCGAACTGACCCACAAAGCCAATACCCTCCCTTCGATCCAACTCTCTAACCGCTCCTTGTGCGATCTGGAACTGCTGGCCATTGGCGGCTTCTCGCCGTTGGACCGCTTTATGGGCAAGGCCGACTATGATCGGGTGGTCGAAGAGATGCGCCTGGTCAACGGTACGCTTTTCCTATGCCCATCACCCTGCCGATTGACGAAGACACCCCGCTGCGTTTGGGCAAAGAGATTGCCTTGCGTGATAGCAAAAACAATCTGATGGCCGTGATGAAGGTCGAGGAGGCGTTTGCCTGGGATGCCGACCGCGAGGCCCATCACGTTTGCGGCAGTTTGGATGCCCGCCATCCCCTGATAGCCGAAATGGAAACCTGGGGCAAAGTCTATATCTCCGGCCCACTGCGGGTGATCAATCTGCCCCGCGCTTATGATTTCACCGAACTGCGCCTGCCCCCGGTTGAGGTGCGCCGACGTCTGAGCGGCATGGGCCATCACAACGTTGTAGCTTTCCAAACCCGCAACCCACTGCACCGCATCCACGAAGAATTAACCAAACGGGCTATGGCCGACATCAATGGGGCGCTGTTGTTGCATCCGGCTGTCGGCCTGACCAAGCCGGGCGACGTAGACCACTACACCCGCGTCCGCATTTACAAAACCCTGATCAAGAATTATTATGACCCTCAGCGCCCTGCTCAGCCTCTTACCCTGGCCATCGATATCGCCGGCCCACGCGAAGCGGTCTGGCATGCCATCATCCGCCGCAACTATGGGGCCAACCACTTTATTGTCGGTCGTGACCACGCCGGCCCCGGCAAAGATTCAGCGGCAAGCCCTTTTACGCCCCTACGATGCTCAGGAGTTGCTGGTGAAACATAGCGACGAAGTAGGGGTGAAAATGGTGCGTTCCGGGCGCTCTCCTACCTGCCCGACGAAGATCGTTATGTGGAAGAAACGGAAGTTCCGCCGAGAATAAAGTCTTCTCCATTTCGGGAACGCAGGTGCGGAGTGAGTACCTGGCCAACGGCAAGCCACTGCCGGCCTGGTTTACCCGGCCCGAAACCGCCGCCATTCTGGGCAAAATGTCGCCGCCCGCCACCGGCAGAAGGCTTTTGCCTCTGGTTCACCGGCAGGCGGGGCCGGCAAATCCACCACCGCCGAAGCCCTGACCAGCATGCTGCTGGAGCAGGGCCGCCAGGTGACGATTCTGGACGGGGCGGCTATCCGCACCCACATTTCCAAAGGGCTGGCTTTAGCAAAGAAGACCGCGATATTAACATTCGCCGTATTGGCTTTATTGCCGCCGAGATTGTGCGACACAAGGGCATTGTCATCACCGCAGCCATCAGCCCTTATCGCACCGCCCGCAATGACTGCCGGCGCATGATCGGCGAAAATTTTATCGAAGTGTTTGTGGACACACCCTGGAGGTTTGCATCCAGCGCGACGACAAAGGCTTTTATTCCCAAAGCCAGCGCGGCGACCTGCACGGCTTGACCGGCATTGACGATCCATACGAGCCGCCGCTGGATCCAGAGATTTTGTTGGATGGGGCTAATTATCTGCCGGAGCAAAACGCCCGCCGGATTTTTGAGTATCTGGTCAAAACGGGGCTGCTGCTGGAGGATGAAACCGAGGCTGTAATCAGGGAAAACGGGGGCGAGAGATAACTGAAGCTATTCTTTACCACACCAGGGTAGCAAGGTAGCAGGTAAAAAATAGAGTTTATCGGAAATAAAAATACCTCTCGCCAAGGCGCAAAGAACGCCAAGTTTTTAAGAGAAAAAAACCTTTGCGACTTTGCGTCTTGGCGTGAAAAAAGTTATTTCCGATAATGTCTACCCATTTGCTGAGACTGCGCTCAGCAAAAACAGCCCTGCGGGCATTTGACAAGATTGAAGTATTTTGATTAAGCTCACTTCATCAGCGAGATGAAGGAGAGGATACAATGGTTGACCAGTTGAGCGCAGCCTACGCCGATTATTTGCAGGGGAGTTATGATTGCCCAGACCGGATTGTCCTGACCGCCTACCATCGGCTGGCCTCCTCGGCGGGCGGCTTTCGTTACTGGTGGCGACGGCTGTATGGCAGCGATGAGAACCTGGACAAAACGCATCTGATCCGATTGTCGGGTCGGTTCCATCGGCGGGTCAAAGCTTACGCGAACAAACACGACATTCCAGTGCTGGAGGGTCCATTAGAGGAGCGTAAACATGACTTGGCTGAACAATACAAACCAGACGACCCAGCTTTTGTCGGGCTGTTTCTGATCATCATCATCAGTCGGGCATCGGGAGCAGTCTGGGATGTCAAACGTAGCCCAGAGGGTCGAGTTCACAGTTTGAGCAAGCATTATCGGATGATCAACCACATTTTCTTTCACATCATGGACCCGGAATGGGGGCGTCACCCTCCGTATTAGCAGCCATCCGCCGTTCGCGGCGATGGTTATTCAATGGGCACGAATATCTGGCTCGTCAGGCCCATCAGGCCGGGCGAACTCTGGAACTGACAAGCAACTGTTTTAGCGATATAATGACCGCCGCAGACTTGACCTGGCTTGCAGAGACCTCGTGGGAGCTACCCACCAAAGGGCAACTGGGTCAGGTCTGCCACCGCTGGCTCAACAGTTGTCTCTATTTTGCCCTGCCCGAAAGCGAACGACTGCGGAGTGGTTTCAGATACCGTTGTTCGTTGTTTCAGGTGGAGTACTCGCGCAACCTGCTGTTTCGGCGTCCGGCTCAAATGGAGCAGGTGTTCAAACCCTGATTGATCGGACCCGCGCTCGACTGGGCCTTAGGCAGATCATGACCATCTTTGGCCGCAAGCGCCGGCCTCACTTCAAAGGCAGTCCTAAGGGCCGCCGGCTCAAACTAGAACGAAACCTCGAGCGACCTGAGGTACGACTTGACCATTTTCAGGCTCCATTTGCTCCCTTGACCCTCAAGTTGTACACCAAAGGCGAGGCTGTTCTCCGGGCTGAAGTGATGCTGCATAACGCCCGCGCCTGGTCTGGTCCCCCGCCGCCTGGATCAATTCCCTGAACTGATCGTCCAGTTCCAGCAAATCCTGGAGCGCTTTCTCAACCAACTCTATGCCCTGGATCAAGCCTTTGTGGCCGATGACACCCTGGATACCTTAGGCCAGCGGGGTCAGGTCGGTTCAACCCCACCGCGGGTCTGGACCTCAACCAGCCTCGGCTGCGGGCCGTACTCAAGCCGTGCTTGCTTTAGCCATAACGCCGGGAGGCTTCAGCGTCTCCCAATTAGCCCAGCAGGTCCAGGGTCTGTTAGGCTGGCCCGAAAGTCAGTATCAGCCTCGCCACGCGGCTTACGATCTCAAAAACTGCGCGGCAAAACTGGGTCACAAAATTGGTTCAGCCCGCCGCTATCAAGTCGAAACCAGCGCTCTTAAAATCATGGCTGCCTTACTGACTTTACGCGAGAAGGTCATTAAACCCGTTTTAGCCAGCGTGACCAAGCCCAAAAGCGAACCCAACCCCCAGCCTCAGACTGACCTTGATCTGCAATATGGTAAAGTGCAAACCGAGATGCGGGCTTTACTCCTTATCCTCGGTGTCGCTGTTTAGACAACCCTTTTATCGACAATCTTTTGTCGATCTGAGTACTACAAGTGACTAAGTTTTTTCCAAGACTGCGCTTGGAAAAGAATGGCGAATGGGCGAATGGCGAATCAGAATCATCATTCGCCATTCGCCATTCGCAAAAAGGATCGACAATTTTTTGTCGCTGTGAATGCCTAAGTGCCTAATTTACTGCTCTATTACCTCACCCCTTCGGGTGCGCCGAAGGGCTTGCTACCTGTTTCAGCAGCAAAAACTTTTCTGGAAGACTCAGTAGATCCAAATTTGAGGAGCCAGCACGCCCACGTGCGGCACGTGAGCGTGTCGCACTCCCCGAAAATTGGATCCACTGAGACTATATTTCTGTTGAGTTAAGG
Organism: Anaerolineales bacterium; assembly: GCA_015075405.1. Classification (GTDB taxonomy): domain Bacteria; phylum Chloroflexota; class Anaerolineae; order 4572-78; family J111; genus DSQQ01. The sequence goes on along the minus strand of JABTUK010000004.1, from coordinate 25,592 downwards.
GCTTTGGCCCTGGGTCTACAAGATGGAATTTTAACACAGAGGGCACAAAGAAGGCACAGAGACCGCAGAGTTTCTCAGTGAACTTTGTGTCTTCTCCGTGTGCTCTGTGTTCCATTCTCCTTCTTCCCATTAAGTGAACCCAGTGCCAGGGCTTTTCTCTCGCAGAAATTCAAACGAGTAGAGGCCGACATTGTGCCCATCGGCCCAGAAGAACTGCAACGCATAGTTGCCGACCATCTCCACCGGGCGTTCGGCCCGCAGTTCGGCCTTAGTTACAATTTGATCCGGCTTTAGCACCCGCAGCGGGTCTTGATTGCGCCGCTGAGCATTACAAACCGCGCACGGACAAATCTGGCGCAGATAATTCAGCCCATAAACGCTGCGATAACCGTCGGCCCAGGTAATCCGTACCTCCCGCCCCTTGAGGTCAACCTCGATGTTGCGAGCGGTTTTTTGTTCAAGCGTTAGTTCAGCCATAGTCAATATCCTAAAAACGTAGTGCGTGGGGCGTGGTCCGTAATACAACCAACGGACCACGCCCTACGCACCACGCCTCACGTCTCACGCTCCACGCCTCACCCCAGCCCCACCTTGGGGTCATTCCCCAAAATCCCCTCAATCCGGGCTAAAATCTCCGGCGTCAATTTGGCTTTAACCTCGGCGGCCTTGAGATTTTCTTGAACCTGGCTGGCCCGGCTGGCCCCGGTGATGACGCTACTGATCTCCGGCAGGCGTAACAGCCAGGCTAGAGCCAGTTGGGCCATGCTCGCGCCCACTTCGCGGGCTACCTCGGTTAATTGCCGCACTTTAAAGACTCGTTCCTGAGTGACGCCCTGCCGCAGCCAGGCATAATCCGGGTCGGCCATGCGGCTGTCGGCGGGAATGCCCTCGTTGTACTTGCCGGTCAGGATGCCGCTGGCCAGCGGACTCCAGACCACCAGGCCCACGCCGTGCTGCTGGGCCGCCTCAAGCAATTCCGTCTCGACAATATCACGGGTGAACATATTGTAATGCGGCTGCTCGACCGCCGGCGGATAGAATCCACCCTGCCGGGCCAGTTCTACCGCCTCGGTAATCTGGCTGCCGCGCCACTCGCTGGTGCCCCAATAGAGCACTTTGCCCTGATGCACCAGGTCGTCCATGGCCCGGACCACTTCCTCCAAGGGCGTTTCAGGGTCATGCCGGTGGCAGAAATACAGGTCGAGATACTCTACCCGCAGCCGCTTGAGCGAGGCGTGGCACGACTCCATAATGTGCTTGCGCGACAGCCCGCGATCATTAGGACCGGGGCCGGTCGGCCAGAAAACCTTGCTCGAAATAACCAAATCGGTCCGCTTGAGGTCTTTGATGACCTCACCCATCACCATTTCGGCGTTGCCGTTGGCGTACACATCGGCATTGTCGAAAAAGTTTACCCCGGCCTCGTAGGCCGCCAGCATACATTTGCGCGCCTCTTTCTCCCCCACCTGTCCGCCATAAGTGACCCACGCCCCCAGCGAAAACTCACTGACCTTCAAACCATATTGGCCTAAGCGGCGATATTCCATCAAATATCGTTCCTTTCAAGAAAATTTATTGGCCGGAATTATACCGAAACTGCGGCTCACCCGTCAATTCTGCGCCAGAATGAAGAAGATTTGACCGCCAATACCCCTCCCAGCTCAGGCCATATTTTTTGCTAACAATCCTTGCGCTTTGTTGGGCTTGCATTACAATAACCCCCAATTTTTTCCGCCAATACGGGGTGATGCATGCCTACAGCGCCCCGTAAATAATGTTTCGCAATATCTTTGAAATGTGGTATGATCTGTCACTGCCTAGCGCTGCTGCTAACGGTGAGACCTGCTGTGTCAAATACCTGATTAATCAAAAAGGAGTTTTATCATGAACAAGAGTGCCGAATGTCCCGAATGTGCCGCCGAAGTGAGCTTGCCCGACGATGTGATGGAGGGCGAGATTATCCAGTGCCCCGACTGCGGCGCGGAGTTAGAAGTGGTCAGCGTAGACCCACCCACCCTGGAACTGGCCCCGGAAGAGGAAGAGGACTGGGGAGAATGAGGGAATCAGCGAATGAGCGAATGGCGAAGAGAGGCTTTTATTCGCCATTCGCCTATTCGCCATTCTGTATTTGAGACCTGACTATGAAAATCGCTATTCTCCTTTCCCGCGTCCGCGTTGAAGAAAAATTACTCTTGCAAGCCTTTGAACAGGCCGGTTTGCAGCCGGAAGTGATTGACGACCGGCAAGTTATTTTCGACCTGCACCATAACAATTGGAAACACTACGATGTCGTCGTCGAGCGCTGCGTGACCCAATCACGGGCTTTGTATGCCCTGCGGATTCTGAATGACTGGGGCGTGCGCACCGTCAACACCCACCGAGTCGTCCAGCTTTGCGGCGACAAGCTGGAAACTTCGTCGGCCCTGTTCCGCGACGGTATACCCTCGCCCCGCATCAAAGTCGCCTTTGATCCTGAGTCGGCGTTGGCCGCCATCGAAGAGATGGGTTATCCGGTCATTCTAAAGCCGGTCGTCGGCTCCTGGGGCCGGCTGCTCTCTAAAATTAATGACCGCGAAGCTGCCGAGACCATTTTGGAGCACAAAGAGGTGTTGGGCAGCTACCAACATTCCATTTTTTACATCCAGGAATACATTGACAAGCCGGCCCGCGACATTCGCAGTTTTGTCGTCGGTGACGAGAACATCGCCGCCATCTATCGCTACAGCGAACACTGGATTACCAATACCGCTCGCGGCGGCCGGGCCGAAAATTGCCCGGTCACTCCCCAGATTGCCGAGTTGTCCCTGGCCGCGGCCAGAGCCGTCGGTGGGGGGGTGGTGGCGGTGGATTTGCTGGAAACACAGGATGGGCGGTTCCTGGTCAACGAAGTCAACCACACCATGGAGTTCCGCAACAGCATTGACACCACCGGAGTCAATATCCCGGCGGTAGTGGTGGATTACGTGGTCAAGGTAGGCCGAGGAGAAATTTGATAAAACGGAGATTGGAGATTGGAGATTTAAAATCTCCAATCTCCAATCTCCAAATAGGCAAAGCTATGAATGATAAACTATCCGTCAGTATCGTCGGCGGCAGCGGCTATGTAGGCGGTGAGCTGCTGCGGCTGCTGCTATTTCATCCTTACGTCACCATCAAACAAATTACCAGCGCCAGCCAGTTTGGAAAATTTGCCCACACCGCCCATCCTAACCTGCGCGGCGTGACCGAGCTGCAATTCAGCCACCCGGAGGCCCTGGAGCCATGCGATTTGCTTTTTTTAGCCCAGCCGCATGGCGAAGCCAGCAAACAGATTGATCGCTGGGCCGGCCTGGCCGAGCGCCTGATTGATACCTCCGCCGATTTCCGCCTGCGCGACCCCGCCGTTTACGCCCACTGGTACGGCGAGGCTCACCCTGCCCCAGCCTGGCTGGATAAATTTGTCTACGGTCTGCCGGAACGGTATCGCGCTCAGTTGGCGACGGCCAAATATGCCAGCGGGGTCGGCTGCAACGCCACCGTCACCAACCTGGCTCTGGCTCCTCTGGCCGATGCCGGGCTGTTGGCCGGCGGTCGCGTGGTGGCCGATGTAAAAGTTGGCTCTTCCGAAGGCGGGGCGCGGCCCAACGAAGGCTCCCACCACCCAGAACGGAGCGGCGCGGTGCGCTCCTTCAAGCCGACCGGCCACCGCCATCAGGCTGAAGTTCGGCAAGCCCTGGGCGACAATTTTGAGCTATACATGTCTATCACCTCGGTGGAGTTGGTTCGGGGGGCGCTGGTTACGGCTCATTGTCTACTTAACCAAAAGGTCGAAGAGAAGGACGTGTGGAAAGTCTACCGTCAGGCTTACAAACAGGAGCCGTTTATCCGGCTGGTCAAACAGAAAAGCGGCATCTTTCGCTACCCGGAGCCAAAGCTGCTGGCCGGGACCAATTTTTGTGATGTCGGCTTTGAAGTGGAAGAGGGCAGCCACCGGCTGGTGGTCATTGCCGCCCTGGATAATTTGATGAAGGGCGCCGCCGGGAGCGCCGTCCAGAGCATGAATGTGATGCTCGGCTGGCCGGAGAAGACAGGGCTGGAATTTCCGGGCTTGCACCCGCTCTAACATCGATTGCACTCGCTTTCAATAATGTCATTGCGAGGCCGTAGGCCGAAGCAATCCCCTCGTATGGGTGGAGACTACTTCGCCTGTGGCTCGCAGTGACATGCTAGAATATTTCAAAGGAGTACAGACAATAATCTGTACTCCTTTTTAGTTTACGAAATTTTAATGTAATATATATTGCATTTAATAGAAATACGTGTTACATTATCGGTGAGGCAATAAATGTCCTGGATCGTTTTATCCTATTCTCTCCCTTCTTCTCCCCGTTCAAGTCCCCGTGTGGCCCTATGGCGGCGGCTGCGACGGCTGGGGGCTGTCTCACCCACGGGCAGCATCCATGTTTTGCCAGAGCAAGAGGAATGTATGGAGGCATTGCAGTGGTTGGCTCAAGAAATCCGGCAGGCGCAGGGAGAAGCCCTGGTCATGCGAGTGGAGCAGTTTGAGGGTTTGAGCGACCACCAAATGATCGAACGTTTTCAGCAAGCTCGCAGCGAGGAGTACAACGAAATTGAGGATCAACTGACGGCTCTGGAACAAAGCCTATCCAACGACCCGACCCAACTTCAGGAAACGCTGGATAAACTGCGCCGCCGCCACAACGATATCAAACGGGTAGATTATTTTAACGCCCCGGCCGGGGAACGCCTCGCGGCTCGGCTGGCCGCTGCGCAGCAAAGCCTGGCCGCCGGGCCTGCCCTTACCCTGGAAATACCGGCGGCTGTGGTGGCGGAATACCGTCAGGCGCGCTGGGTTACCCGGCCTCGCCCGCATGTTGACCGGCTGGCCTGCGCCTGGTTGATTCGCCGTTTTATCAACCCCAACGCCGTCATTCGCTACGCCCTCCAACCAGAGCCAGATGAAATCGCCTTTGATATGAGCAACGCCCACTTTGGACACCAGGGCCAGTTCTGCGCCTTTGAAACGATGATTCGGGCCTTTCAGTTGAATGAGCCGGGGCTGCACCCTCTGGCCGAGATTGTCCACGAGATAGATTTGCGCGATGGACAATACGCCCATCCAGAAGTGGTCGGGGTTGACGCCATCCTCAAAGGCTGGTTGGTCGCCAATCTCAGTGACGCCGAACTTGAGGTACACGGCATCGCCTTGTTTGAAGGACTTTACGCGATGTTTTCGCATCGTTCATAACACTGAGGATGATTTTTGGCTTATTTATCGCACCCTCCGAGACCGAAAAATGGACCAAATTTCAAAATTAACTTTGCAAGAAGGGGCAACGCCGACGCACGGGGTCAGTTTTCGAGAGGCGTTTTGGGTCTGGGTCAGGGTGGCGGCGCTCAGTTTTGGCGGCCCGGCGGGTCAGATTGCGGTCATGCACCGCATTTTGGTGGAAGAGAAGCGCTGGGTCAGCGAAAACCGTTTTCTGCACGCGCTCAACTACTGCATGTTATTACCCGGCCCCGAAGCTCAACAATTGGCCGTTTATATTGGCTGGTTACTCCACAAAACAGCGGGCGGACTGCTGGCCGGAAGCCTCTTTGTCCTGCCCGGTTTTATCAGCATTTTGATCTTGAGCATTCTTTACGCCAGTTTTCAACAAACCTTGCTGATCCAGGCGCTTTTCTTTGGCCTCAAGCCGGCGGTCATGGCCGTGGTGGTCGAAGCGGTTATACGGATTGGCAAACGGGCGCTTAAAAATGAGGCGATGGTTGGTCTGGCCGCGTTCGCTTTCATTGCCATCTTTTTCTTTGATGTTCCTTTTCCGGCGATTATTTTAATGGCGGCTTTGATTGGTTACAGCGGCGGCCGCGTTTGGCCGGAAAAGTTTTATGTGATCAAAGGTCATCAATCTCCGGCGGTGACTATAGCCAGCGACCAGGCAGCCATTGCCGATACCGCAGCCGCCCACACCGCGCCTTCTCTCAAGCGCGCGGTCACGGTGATCGGGATTGGTTTAGCGGTTTGGTTTGGCCCCTTATTGATATTAGCCGCCCTCTTTGGTCCGCAGAGTATTTTTGTCACTCTGGGGACGTTCTTCAGTCAGGCGGCCATGGTTACTTTTGGCGGCGCGTATGCCGTACTGGTCTATGTGGGCCAACAAGCCGTCGAGCGCTTTGGCTGGGTCACGCCCCGCGAGATGCTCGACGGCCTGGGCATGGCTGAAACCACCCCAGGCCCGCTGATTATGGTGTTGCAATTTGTTGGCTTTATGGCTGCCTACCGCAACCCCGGCCCATTGAGTCCGCTGGCCGCCGGGGTGCTTGGCTCGATTGTCACCACCTGGGTTACGTTTGCGCCTTGCTTTCTGTGGATTTTTCTGGGCGCGCCCTACATCGAATACCTGCGTGGTAACAAAGCCTTAAGCACGGCCCTCTCCGGCATTACCGCCGCTGTCGTCGGAGTGATTATGAACCTGGCCGTCTGGTTTTCGCTGCATACCCTGTTTGGGCAGGTCAACGAAGTTTATGTGGGACCGCTTCACCTGCAAATTCCGGTCTGGTCAAGCCTCGATGGGGCGGCTTTGTTGATTGCCATCGGCGCGTTTATTGCTACCTTTCGCTTCCACCTCAGCATGGTCTGGACCCTGGCCGGCTGCGCCACAGCCGGGTTGGTTTATTTTCTGGCGACAGCCTGACTCCTCCCTGCCCTCCCCCCTTAGGGTTAGGGTGGGGGTGCGCTCGGCGGTCATAGAGATGGGTAAGAAATGACTCAAACAATTCTCTTTTTGTGCCCCCACAGCGCAGCCAAAAGCGTGCTGGCGGCGGCTTATTTTTAGCGGTTGGCCGATGAACATCAGCTTGAGGCTCGCGCGACCTTTGCCGGAACTGAACCCGATACGGTTATTTCTCCCGCCGTAGCGGAACTGCTGCAAAGCGAGGGTGTGGACGTGACCGGCTATACCCCCCGCTGCGTCACCGCAGCAGAACTGGCCCAGGCCGGGCGAGTCATCTCGCTGGGCTGTGATGTGAGTTACCTGGCCTCGCCGGAGCTAAAACTAGAGCGCTGGGATGACGTGCCGCCGCCGAGTCAAAACTTGGGCGCCGCCAGAACGGTTATTCTGGCCCGCGTTGAACAGCTTATGGCCGAATTGATGAAGACCTTATAGGCACTTAGTGATTGTCCAAAAATAAGTTCCCCCAAGTTCCTACGAGTTCCCAGGGAACTAAGGGAACTCGTAGGAACTCAAAACGGGAAGTAAATTTTAGATGTTTACTTAGGCATTCACAGCGACAAAAAATTGTCAATGTCAAAGCCCAAGTGCCTACAATTTGCCTTCCTGAAACGTCTATTGTTTAATTCAAGCCAGATTTCATGGAGAACTGGCAGGGAGATGTGACCGCCAAAGTACGCGCCCCCCGCAATCGAACCTTGACCCTCAGCGAGGCCGAAAAAACAGTTTATCAGACACGTCTGCTTCGACTCAATAGCCCTGCCGCCATCGAGACCATCCTCAACCAAACCATCTGTCAAAACCTGCTGGAGGTGGTAGAGTATCTGCCGGGGCAGTTTGTTGACCTGCTTTTTCTTGATCCCCCCTACAACCTGAGCAAATCCTTCAATGGGCGCAGTTTCAGCCCCATGCCCCTGGCTGAATACGAAACCTGGCTGGAGTCGTGGCTGTCGCCGCTGGTCAAAACTCTCAAGCCAACCGCCTCGATTTATATTTGCGGCGACTGGCAGTCGGCGGCAGCGATTCAACGGGTGGCGGAAAAGTATTTTGTCGTGCGCAATCGCATCACCTGGGAGCGCGAGAAAGGGCGCGGGGCGCAGACCAATTGGAAAAATGCCTCAGAAGACATCTGGTTTTGCACCATGTCCAAACAGTACACCTTCAACGTCGAGGCGGTCAAGCTCCGCCGGCAGGTCATTGCCCCCTACACCGAAAACGGGCAGCCCAAAGATTGGGAGCAAAGCGAGGCCGGCCGCTTCCGCCTGACCCACCCTTCCAACCTGTGGACTGACCTGACCGTGCCCTTCTGGTCCATGCCGGAAAACACCGACCACCCGACTCAGAAGCCGGAAAAGTTACTGGCCAAAATCATCCTGGCCAGCTCCCATCCCGGCGACGTAGTATTTGACCCATTTCTCGGTTCGGGTACAACTTCGGTAGTGGCAAAAAAGTTAGGCCGGCGGTATGTCGGCATTGAGATTGACGAATTGTACTGTTGTCTGGCCGAAAAACGGCTGGAATTAGCCGAGAAGGATAAGAGTATTCAAGGTTATGCCGATGGTGTGTTTTGGGAGAGGAATACGCTAAACGAACAAAAATATAGGGGGTAATTCAGACGGTTGACCAATCAACTTTATGGTAAATCCGGCTAATCGGCAAACGGGCCTTAACGGTAGTCAAAGTCAGGTCAGTATCGGAGCGATTAAAGAGGGTCAAAATCCAACGCCCATCTTCCAATTTGTGATAATATTCAATGTAAACTCGTTCCTGGTCAATCAGGATATAATCTTGTAGCGACTCCAGAGCGCGGTAGAGTTCAAATTTTTTATCCCGATCATAACCGCGAGTTGATTTAGAAAGCACTTCAACAATGAGGATTGGATTGGTGACGGTATCGGTGCGTCCCTCGGCATATTCAAGCTGACCGCACACCACCATCGCATCAGGATAAGTATAAAGACCGTTCTCTTTGACCAAGATTTTAACATCACTGGTAAAAGCGATACAGGGTTCATCGGCCACAGCCTGGTTGAGAAGCGCGTACACATTGCCAGCAATAATGTTGTGATTGGTTGACCCGCCGGCCATAGCAAAAATTTCACCCTCGAAATATTCGCTTTTATGGTCTGCCTCATCTTCCAAAGCCAAATATTCAGCCGGGGTATAATGCCGGGTCTGTTTTTGCAACATAATATCATTCCTTTGATTATATTTTAACACGTTTGGACGAAATTATCCAGAAGAATACAAGAGAGAGAATTATGATAGTTTTAAAAATAGGTGGCAGCGAAGGCATCAACTACGACTTCATTGCCGACGACATTGCGGCCCTGGTCAAAGAAGGTCAATCGCTTATTGTGGTCCACGGCGGTTCGGCGCTGACCAACAAAGTGGCCGAACAACTAGGCCATCCGCCCCAGTTCGTCACCTCGGTTAGCGGCTTCACTTCCCGCCGCACCGACCGGCGCACCCTGGAAATATTCGAGATGGTCTACTGCGGCCAGATGAACAAGGGGCTGGTCGAAAAGCTGCAAACACGGGGGGTCAATGCGGTTGGCTTGAGCGGGCTGGATGGCCGTATCTGGGAAGGACCGCGCAAAGACACCATCAAGGTCATCCAGAATGGCCGCCGCGTCGTCATCCGGGATGACTACACCGGCAAAGTGGAAAAGGTCAATACCGCCTTGCTGCAAAGCCTGCTCAACGCCGGAACACTGCCCGTGCTGACTGCCCCCGCCGCCAGCTACGAGGGCGAGGCCATCAACGTGGACGGCGACCGGGCCGCCGCCGCTACCGCTGCCGCTTTCCAGGCCGAAGCATTGATTATCCTCAGCAACGTGCCGGGGCTGCTGGAAAAGTTCCCCGACGAATCGAGCCTGATCCGCCAGATTCCGGCGGCCAAAATTGACCAGTTCATGAGTGTGGCCGAAGACCGCATGAAAAAGAAAGTCATGGGCGCGCAAGAGGCGCTGGCCCAGGGCATTGGCAAAGTCATTTTCGCCGATGGACGGGTCGAGCAGCCGGTGAGAAGGGCGTTGGCAGGAGAAGGAACGGTGATAGCATGAATGGCGAATGGCGAATGGCGAAACAAACTTTTTCATCATTCGCCATTCGCTCACTCGCCATTCCGATGGAGATTACGATGACTTACGAGGAGTGGGAAAAAACTGTCCATCCACGAGTCGTAAATGAGCCAGTTTGGGGCTTTTTTGGATATCGAAAGGCGTTATTTTTATATGATTTGGCCTGGAAAGATTGCGAGAAATTGATGGAGGATCGCCGGGGTAGGGCTAACGTGGATCAACTTATTCGCAGCGCCGGCTCAATCAGCGCCAATATGGAGGAAGGGTACGGTCGCGGCTATGGCAAGGAGTATGCCTACTTTTTGCGCGTGTCTGTCGGTTCTGCTCGTGAGACAAAGGGCTGGTATTGGCGTAACCGGCATATTTTGTCTCAAGCCGTCATTGACCATCGTTTGGCTTTGCTGGACGAAATCATTAGTTTGACCGTCACCGAAATCCATCGCCAGAAAAAACATAAGCGAATAAACGAATAGGCGAATGGCGAATCAGATATATTCGCCATTCGCCATTCGCCATTCACATCACCATTCGCCATTCACAGGATAATCAAAACTATGAATTATGAACAAATCTCTCAATTAGAACTCACCCACCACTCCGGGGCGGTGGGCCGGCGGCCGGTGGCCCTGGTACGGGCCAAAGGGACGCGGCTGTGGGACAGCGAGGGCAAAGAATACATTGACTGCGCGGCGGCGCAGGGCTGGGCTAATGTCGGCCACAGCCACCCGGTTGTTTTGGCGGCCATTCAACGGCAGGCAGAAACGCTGGTCGCCTCGCAGGAGTCCTCTTATAACGACCAGCGGGCGCTGTGGATGGCCGACATGGCCGCCGTCTTTCGGGCCAGTCTCGGTTGGACTGACTGCGCCGTTCACCCCTCCAATTCCGGCACCGAGGCCAATGAGGCGGCCCTCAAGTTTGCCCGTTTTCAGACGGGGCGTAAAGGTTTTGTGGCCGCTAGCCGGGGCTTTCACGGGCGAACAATGGGCAGCCTCAGTGTGACGGCCAACAAAAAATACCGTGACCCCTTCGAGCCGCTGATTATGCCGGTGACTCACGTGCCTTACAACAATGTCGAAGCCGCCGCCGCTGCCATCGGCGACGACACTGCTGCCGTCATCGTGGAGATTGTGCAGGGCGAGGGCGGCGTCTATCCTGGCGAAACAGCCTATTTTCAGGCATTGCGCCAACTCTGCACCGAGCGTGGGGCGCTGCTGATTGTGGACGAAATCCAGACCGGCGTAGGCCGCACCGGGCGCTGGCTGGCCTGCGAACATCACCAATTGTCGCCCGACATCGTTACCCTGGGTAAATCCATCGGCGGCGGCCTGCCGATGGGCGTCACCGCCTGGCCCAAAAAGCTGGGCCTGTTCGAGTCGGGCACACACGGCAGCACCTTTGGCGGCGGGCCGCTCATCTGCGCCGCCAGCCGGGCCGTGATCGAGGTGATGGCCGAGGAACGCCTGCCGGAGCGGGCGGCCGAATTGGGGGCATGGTTGTTGGCCGAACTGCGCGGGCTTCGCTCCGGCCAGGTGCGCGAGGTGCGTGGTTTGGGCTTGATGATTGGCCTGGAACTGCGTGGTAAAGTCACCCCGGTCTTGCAGCAGTTGATGGAGCGCGGCGTCTGGGCGCTGCCCGCCGGGTTGAATGTCCTACGCTTATTACCCCCCCTGGTCATCGAGCAGGCGGATTTGGAACAAGTTATCGCCGTTATTAGGGACGTTTTGAAATAGGCTTATGAGAGCTTATCTTGCCATCAAATATCACCCGGATAACCAAAATAGAGAACTCATTCAAAACATTGCCGCTGGGCTTGAACAAGCTGGTTTTGAAACCGTCTGCATTGCCCGAGATGTCGAACAATGGGGGCAGATCCATTTCACTCCCGCCGAATTAATGCAGAGAAGCTTCGCCGAAATCGAAGCCAGCGATGTCGTCGTGGTCGAATTAACCGAAAAAGGGGTCGGCGTTGGCATCGAAGCTGGCTATGCTTATGCCAAAGGCCTCCCGATTATCACCATTGCCCGGAAAGGTGCAGATATTTCGGCAACGCTGCAAGGGATTTCGCAAAAGCTGTTTCTCTACGACGATACTGATGAACTGCTCCGCTTTCTCCAAACCCTCGCTATAGGTTGACACTCCCTTTATCAAACGTTATAATTAAATGTAGCTACAGTGTAGCCACATTTATAAGAGGGTATAAAAATGCCAACGACTATCGGTATCCGTGATTTGAAAAATCAAACCTCGCGTATTGTCCGTTCTGTGCGTGAGGAAATGGCCGAGTATGTTATTACCTTGCAGGGTAAACCTGTCGCTTTGCTCCGGCCCATTACCGAAGCAGATGAACAACAACTTCACCAGGCTCAAGTGGAAGAGACTATGGCCGAAATGAAGCGATTAGCGCAAGAAGTAGCAGCGGCTTGGAGTTCGCCTAAGAGCGGCGTTGATCTTATCTCTGAACAACGGCGGTAACGATGGCTGTCATTGATGCCAGTGTTTACATTGCTTTGATAAACGCCCACGAAAGCTCCCACCTCCATAGTTGGGCCTGGTTCCAACAGGCTCAAGCTGCCGGAGAGATATTTGCCGCGCCGGTCATTCTGCTACCCGAAATCGCTGCCGGTTTAAGACGCGGTATGGGCAACCCCGCTTTGGCTCATCAGGCCGTGCAACAACTTTTCCAGGCTCAACTGATAGACTTGATTCCTATCACTCCAACGTTGGCAGAGCGAGCTGCTGTTATTGCCGCTGATCATCAGGTGCGAGGTTGTGATGCCATTTACGTCGCCCTGGCTGAACAATTAAACGATTATTTAGTCACATTGGATCAACAACAGTTTGAACGAGGGTCAATGATTGTGACTACTCGTAAACCGTGAATTTATGAACCAACAAGAAACCGAAGCCATTAATCTTCTAACCCGTCTGGTCTCCATCCCCTCCCCTTCCGAGCAGGAAGCCGCCGCCTCGGCCTATCTGGTTGAGTGGATGCGGGCGCACGGCCTGACCGCCCACGTTGACAAAGCCGGCAGCGCGGTCGGCGTCAAAGGCGACGGCCCCCAAGAGATTTTGCTGCTGGGCCACATTGACACCTTCCCCGGCGAAACGCCGGTTCGCCGCGAGGGTGATTTGCTCTACGGGCGCGGCGCGGTGGACGCCAAAGGCCCGCTCTGTACCTTTGCCGCCGCCGCTGCTCAGACCGAGGTTCCACCGGGCTGGCGCATCACCGTCGTCGGCGCAGTGGAAGAGGAGTGCGCGACGAGTAAGGGGGCGCGGTTCGTGCTGGCACAAAGACGCGAGGAGGCGGAGACGCGAGGAGGCGAAAATAACGAACCTTCGCCTCCCCGCCTCCTCGCCTCCTCGCCTCCCCCTGCTTTCTGCATCATCGGCGAGCCGAGCCACTGGGACCGGGTGACGCTGGGCTACAAGGGCCGGCTGCTGCTGGATGTGCTGCTGCGCGCGCCGTTCAGCCATTCGGCGGGGGAGGGACGCCTGCCGGCGGAGCAGGGGGTTGACCTGTGGCGGCAGGTGGAACAGTTTTGCGCTGAGTTCAACCAAAAACGAGAGGCCGACACGCCCTTCAATCAACTCTCACCCTCGCTGCGGCACATTGCCAGCCGGGATGAAGGCGCTTATGGTCGGGTCGAACTAGGGTTGGGCTTTCGGCTGCCGGTCGGTTTGAGCCTGACTGAGTTGGAACAGGGACTGCGCCAGCTAACAAAAACGCTGGCGGAAGGGACAACCGCCCATCTGCAATTCTCCGGGGGTGAACCGGCCTACAAAGGCGACAAATCCAACCCTCTGGTGCGGGCCTTCCTCCAAACTATTCGCGCCGCCGGGGGCGAGCCGCGTTTTGTGGTCAAAACCGGCACGGCGGATATGAATGTTGTTGCGCCGCACTGGCCCAATACCCCGGTGGTCGCCTATGGTCCCGGCGACAGCAGCCTGGACCACACCCCTCAGGAGCATATTGATTTGCAGGAGTATGCGCAGGCCATTAGCGTACTGCGCGGGGTATTGACCCGGTTGATGCAGTGAGCAAGGGCATGGTCAGAGGAGTTCTTTTATGCTAGATAAAGAACAAAATTTGCCCACTTTTGAAGAATATTTAATCCTGGAAGAAAAAGCAGCCTATAAAAGCGAGTATTATCAAGGCCAAATTGTGGCTATGGCCGGCGCGTCGCTGACGCACAATCGGATTGTCAGCAACCTTCACGCGGCCCTGTACAATGCGCTCCAAACCAAACCCTGCGCTGTTTTTGCCAGTGATTTACGCTTGTGGATAGAACAGGCCAATCGAGCCGTTTATCCCGATATTATGGTGATTTGCGGCGAACCTCAATTGGTGGCGGGGCGAACCGATACGGTGACGAATCCGCAGATTATTATCGAGGTGCTATCAAAATCCACCGCCGAAGAAGATCGCAGCGATAAGTTTCAGGCATATTGGAGTCTCGACACGTTTGCGGAATATGTGTTGGTTGACCAGCATCGTCTCCGGGTAGAATATTTTCGGCGGGTGAATGAGAAACTGTGGGAGCTTTTGGTTTTTACTCAGCCGGACGATGTTTTAACCTTGAAATCAATCGGGGTGGGGTTGCCCTTAGCCCAGATTTATCGCCAGGTGCAGTGGGAAGGGGATGAGAAGGCTAACTGAAATCTTAGCCTGGGAGCAGCCATGGGGTTAAAAAACAAAGTCGCCCTCATCACCGGCGCGGCCATGCGAGTGGGACGAGTCATTGCCTTGAGCCTGGCCGGGCAAGGCTGCAATGTTGCTTTCACTTATCTGAATGAAACGGAGCCGTATCAAGTCACCGCCGCCGAAATTCAGGCAAAGGGCGTTGAGGCGCTGGCTTTGCCGATGAACATACAAACTTCCGGCGACCCGGCGCGAGTGGCCGCCGCCGTGCTGGGACATTTTGGGCGGATTGACCTGCTGGTAAACAACGCTTCGGTCTGGCTCAAAGCGCCGTTTTTGGAGATAACGGCCGAGGCGTGGCAGTCGGCGCTGGATATTAACCTGACCGGCCCTTTTTTGATGAGCCAGGCGGTGGCCCCGGCGATGCTGGCCCAAAAGTCGGGGCTGATTGTCAATATCACCGACCTGTCGGCTTACCAGACCTGGGCCGGCTACGCCCACCATTCGGCCAGCAAGGCCGGGCTGGTGGCTTTAACGCGGGTGATGGCGGCGGAACTGGCCCCCCATGTGCGGGTCAATGCCATTGCCCCCGGCACTGTGCTGCTGCCCAACAACGCCGACGAGGCCAAAGCGCAGTGGGCCACAGAAAATTCTCTCCTCAAACGCATTGGTACGCCAGAGGATGTGGCCCGCACCGTCATTTTCCTGGCCGAGAGCGATTTTGTCACCGGGGCGGTCTATTTTGTGGATGGGGGCAGGGCGTTGGTATAAGTGTCACGTGTTTAAGTGTCACGTGTTTAAGTGTCACGTGTTTAAGTGTCACGTGTTTAAGTGTCACGTGTCAAGTAAGAATTATGACACTTGACACCTGACACCTGACACCTGACACCTGACACTTGACACCTGACACCTGACACCTGACACCTGACACTTCCCGCCCCCGAATCCTTTTCCGCTTATGAAAGACGTGTATAGTAAGAGCGTGACGGCAAGCCCCGAAAGGAACCCGGCCTGTGACCAGTGAAGACTCCCTGCTGGCGCGCATCCAACGGCACGACCCACAAGCCCTGGCCGATGTGTATGACCGCTATTTTGATCAAATTTATCGTTACCTTAACTATCGTTTGGGTGAGCCGGACGTGGCTGCCGATTTGACCGGCGAGGTCTTTTTGGCCCTGGTTAACGCCTTGAAGGTGGACAAGCCGCCCCGCGTCTCGCTGTCGGGCTGGCTGTACAGTGTAGCCCGCAATCTGGCCGCCGATTATATTAAAGAAAAATATCGAACTGTGCCCCTCGACGATGATTTGGCCGCCGACGACACCATGTTAACCGAACAAGCTTATCTGGCCCATTTGACGCCGCTGTTGAAGAAAGCGGTGTTGCAGTTGACCGAAGAGCAGCAACACGTGGTGGCGCTGCGTTTTGGCCAGGGCTTGAGCCTGGCCGAAACCGCCCAACTGCTGGAAAGGTCGGTGGGGTCGGTCAAGGCGTTACAGCACCGCGCCTTGGCTTCGCTGGCCCGCTTTATGCCGCAGGAGGTGGATCATGAGTGATAGCTTTGAGTCTATCCTCGATGAGAGTATCTCCGCCTTGCAAGCCGGCATTCCAGTCGAAGAGATTTTGGCCGAAGCGCCCGAGTACGCGGCTCAGTTGCGACCCCTGCTTTTTGCTGCCACTGTCCTGGCTGACCCCAACCCCCGCCTGGTCCCGGAGGAACGGAAATCGGCCCTACGCGCCGTATACATGCAGCAGGTGGCCGAACTGCCGGCAGTGGCAGCGCCCACCTTTAGCCAGAAAACCCAGGCGATTTTCAGGATTATCCGCCGGCGGCTAACGCCGAAAGCTGTTTTAAGCGATCTGGCAACGGTTATTGTGACCGTAGCCCTGACCTTATTGATGTCCTTGCTGCTGTTAAGTTATGTCGCCCAGACCGCGCTTCCCGGAGATTTTTTATACAGCCTCAAACGCAGTTCCGAGGCTGTTCAATTGGGCCTCACCTTTGGGGCAGCCCAGCGGGCGAGTCTGGCTGAAACTTTCAACCAGCGCCGTCTGGATGAAATTGAGCAACTCATCCAGCAAGACCGGGCGGCGGCAGTGGATTTTCGAGGGATTTTGGAGACAAAAGGCGAAAATTTGTGGATCATCGCCGGGCAGACCGTTTTCCTGCCGACTGATGTCATTTTAAAAGGCCAGCCCCAAGAAGGGGATGAAGTAGAAGTCACCGGCTTCCTGCGGACAAACGAAGTGTTGGTAGCCGATAGCATAAAAGTGGTCAAATGAGCGTAGTTGCATTTTTTGATTTGGATTATACCTTGCTCAATACCAGTTCGGGCATACTCTATATTCGGGAAGCGTTGCGGCAGCGGCGGCTGCCGCTGTGGGTGCTCAGCCAGACTTTTTTGGGGTATCAATTAAAACGGCTGGATTTTGGACAAGCGCATGGCCGGCTTATCACCCACGTGGGCCGTCACGGACAGCGTGAAGCGGCTCAATTTTTTGCCGAGTGGATTCCCCGCCGTCTGCTGCCGCGTTTAACGGTGGCGGGGCAAACTAAAATTGCCTGGCACCAAAGCCAGGGCCATCGCGTGGTCATCATTTCGGCCTCCATCGAAGAGATTGTCAAACCTGTAGCCGGCCATCTGGGATTGGGCGACGATTACCTCTGCACCCATCTGGCGGTGCAAGATGATCGTTATACCGGCCAACTGGACGGTCCTCTCTGTTACGGCCCTGGCAAAGTGTACTGGGCGCAACAGTGGGCGCAGCGAAATAATCTGGAATTCCCGTTACCCACCAGCTACTTCTACACCGACAGCTCCTCCGATTTGCCACTGTTGGAAATGGTCAACCATCCTAGCCCGGTCAATCCTTCGCGCAAACTGGCCAAGATTGCGGCGTCGAGGGGATGGCCGGTGGAAAAATTTTACTAAGCAAACGTATTGCGTCTTGCGTGTTCCGTTTTTAAGTTACGCAAGACGCAACACAAATTGACGCCCCATTTTCTGGAAACTAACCCCGTCTACTGTCTACCGTCTACTGTTTGCCCACTATCCGCTCAAACACCTCAACCCCCAGTTTGGCCAGGGCCATATCCTCGGCTTCGGGCACACCGCTGACTCCTACTGCGCCAATCACTTTGCCCTGATAGGTCAGCGGCACGCCGCCGCCCCAGGCTGTGTAGCGCAAATCGCCAAAATTGGTCATGGGGAAACCCTGTTCGCGGGACGACTGGCCCACCTCTTTGCTTTCCTTGCCTTCGCGAGCAGCCGTGAAGGCTTTGTTGATGGCAATTGTGAGGGAGGGCAGTTTGCAGCCATCCAGCCGCAGAAAAGCAATCAATTCACCGTGAGCATCGGCCACAGCGATAGCCGCCGCCCGATTAGTTCTCTCCAATTCGGCCTGAATGGCAGCCACAATTTGAAGCGCTTCGTGGTGCGAGATTTGATAAGTTTGATACATTTTCCTATTCCTCTTTTTGAAGATAATGACCAGCAAGCAGTGATCAGTTATCAGTTATCAGTGATTAGTTTTTAAACTGGGTTCTGCTTTACGGGTCACTGATTACTGTTTACTGAAAACTGATCACTTTTCAGTACCGATGATCTGCGCCGATAATTGGCCCTGAACTGGTCGGCGGGTGTTGTTGCACCCACTTTAAAATTCGATCATAGGTATCGCTCAACTCTTCGGGCAGCACCCGCGTCTCGCCGATAACCGGCATAAAATTGTTGTCGCCGCTCCAACGCGGCACAATATGCACATGCAGATGACTATCTATCCCCGCCCCGGCGGCTCGACCAATATTAATGCCGATATTGAAACCATCGGGGTGCATCAAATCATCGAGCAATTCGGTAAAATAGGTAGTCAGGGTCATCAACTCAAGCTGCATGTCAGGCGTTATTTCGGAGAGGGTAGCCAGGTGCTGGCAAGGTAAAATCATTAAGTGGCCGGTGTTGTAAGGGAAAATATTCAAGACTACAAACATGGTTTGGCCGCGATAGATCAGAAAGTTTTCCCGGTCACGCTCTTGGCTATCATTCCAGTGGGTACAGAAAACACAACTGTCGGTCTTTTTGCGGGTCGAAGCAACATACTTCATCCGCCAAGGGGTATACAGCCTTCCTGAAGTCATTAATTTGCTCCTGCTGAAATTGAGAGATGTGGCAGTATGACAAGAAACGACGAGGCGAAGATTCATCGCCGCTCTTCGCCTCATCGTTAGGATACAGTTTATTTTACCAAAGAGAGACCTAACAAGCGAATTTGCAAATTGAAGGGGCGGGGCTATCATAACAGCCATTCAGGTAAAAGAAGGTGTTTTTATGTCTCGATTGAGCGGCGATCTGGTTCGCCGTGGGTTGCCGACCTATGTTTTTGGTCAAAATGTGGTTTATACCGAACAAACCGGCTCGACCAACACCGAACTTAAACACCTGGCCCGGTGGGGCGCACCCGAAGGGCTGCTCTATCTGACCGATGAGCAGTTGGTGGGCCGAGGTCGCCTGGAGCGAAGCTGGCACGCCCCGGCTGAGTCGAGCCTGTTGATGTCTTTGCTGTTTCGACCCGCCGGGCTGGTGGCCCCGGCTCAAGCCCAACGACTGACCATGTTGTGCGCCCTGGCCCTGGCCGATGCCATTGAGTTGCATACCGAGTTGTCTCCCGGCCTCAAATGGCCCAACGATTTGGTCTGGCGTGACGGCAAAAAGCTGGCCGGCATCCTGACTGAATTGGACATCGAGGGCGAAACCCTGAACTGGGTGGTGGTGGGATTGGGGCTAAACGTAAATGTGGATTTCAGCCGCCAAACCCAGGCCGAACCTGACCGGCCGGGCCGGCCCGGCAGCGGCGGGCCTCCTTTGGCCCAGTTAGCCACCAGCCTTTCGATGATTATGGGCCGGGATACGAGTGGGCTGCGCCTGCCCATTTTGCAGAGCTTCCTCTTTAACGTTGAGCAGCGCTACGAAGCCTTGCGCCAGGGCAAGCTGCCGCACCACGAGTGGCAGGAGCGATTGGTGGGTATAGGTCAGCCGGTAACAGTCACCCTCCTCGGCGAAGGCCAGCGGCAGGATGGTATCCTGGCCGGGGTGGATGAAAATGGGGCCTTGCTACTGACCCAGGCCGACGGTTCTACCATCCCGATTTTTGCCGGAGATGTCACCTTGCGCTAATTCAAAAGGGGTTGCTTATCGGGCTTATTGTGTGTATCATGTACAGGTAGCAGGGTAGCAGGGTCGCAAGTAGCAGGGTCGCAAGGTCGCAGGTAGCAGAGTAGCAAGTAGTAGGGTCGCAAGGAGTATCAATAGATCCAAATTTGAGGAGCCAGCACGCCCACGTGCGGCTCCGTTCGGCACGTGGGCGTGCCCGCTTCGCGTCCTCAAAAATTGGATCTACTGAGTATAATTACTATCTTCCATCTTCTATCCTCTATCTTTTCAAGGGAGTTGGCTTATTTTTACACAAAAAAGTGACAAATTAATTACCATCAAACCTCTGGTCGAGCGGGCTTTTCTGGTAGGCGTGGAGTTGAAGCGGCCCAAAAATGGGCAGAGCGGCTTCAATGTGGAGGACTCGCTGGAGGAGTTGGCCGCTCTGGCCGATACCGCCGGCCTTGAGGTTGAAGGCGGAACCTATCAACGCCTGGACTCGATTCATCCCGGCACCTTGATTGGCAGCGGCAAAGTTGAAGAGCTACAAAGCTTCCGCGACGAGCTGGCGATTGATGTATTTGTGTTTGACGACGAGTTGAGTCCGCGCCAGCAGCGCGAATTGGAAAAACTGCT
The DNA here is from genome assembly GCA_015075405.1 of Anaerolineales bacterium. Taxonomy (GTDB): domain Bacteria; phylum Chloroflexota; class Anaerolineae; order 4572-78; family J111; genus DSQQ01. Next base: position 5,356 of record JABTUK010000004.1, on the reverse strand, counting down.
CACGGTCAAGGTGGTTGACCGGACGGCCCTGATTCTGGACATCTTCGCCCGGCACGCCCGCACCCGTGAAGGCCAGTTGCAGGTTGAACTGGCCCAATATGAATACCGCCTGCCCCGCTTGACCCGCATGTGGACCCACCTGGCCCGCCAGGCCGGGGGTCGCGCCGGTGGGGCCAGCGGTGGGGTGGGCGTACGCGGTCCCGGCGAAACTCAGCTTGAGGTTGACCGCCGCGAGATCAGCCAGCGCATTGCCCATCTTAAAGACGAACTGGAAAAGGTGCGCGCCCATCGCGCCCGGCACCGCAAGCAACGTCAGCGAGCCGGGGTGCCGGTGGTGGCGATTGTTGGCTACACCAACGCCGGCAAAAGCACCTTGCTCAACGCTTTGGCTCAGGCTAATGTGTACGCTGCCGACCAGCTTTTTGCCACGCTCGATCCCACCACGCGGCGGGTCGCCCTGCCCAGCGGTCTTGAAGTGCTGTTCAGCGATACGGTGGGTTTTATCCAAAAGCTGCCGACCGATTTAGTGGCGGCTTTTCGGGCGACCCTGGAAGAAATTACTGAGGCAGATTTGATTCTGCATGTGGTGGACATTACCCATCAAAACGCCGCCGAACAGGCCGCTACCGTGGCCGATACGCTGGCCGAAATTGGCGCAACTACCGCGCCGGTGCTGGTCGCCCTCAATAAAATTGACCGGCTGGCTGACCCGGACGAAGCCATCGAGCAGTTGGCCCAATACCCCAACAGCCTGGGCATTAGCGCCAAAACCGGTCAGGGCTTACCGGCTCTTTTGGCTCGCATTGAAGGGGTGCTGCAATCCAGCCACCGGACGATGGAACTGCTGATCTCCTACGAGCGGGGCGATGTGGTTTCGCTGCTGCACGAGCAGGCCATTATCCACCACGAAAGCCATGAGGCCGACGGCACCCGGCTGACCGTCCACGTGCCGGAGCATCTGCGCGAGGTAGTGCAGCCGTTTCAACTGCAACCATCCAAAGCCTAACTGACCGGAGACCGGGGACCGAAGACCGGGTGTGTCCTCTCATTTTGCCGGTCTCCCGTCTGCGGTCCCCGGTCTTGCAAAGCAAAACACCTTCCATGGAGGGATTCACCCATGCTCGACAAAATGGCTATGATCAAGGGTCTGCCTGTGATTATCGGGCTAATTCTGGTCATTATCAGTTTCATTGCTCAATTTGTGCCCGCCCTCTCTTTTTTGACCACCGGCTTGTGGCTGCTCCATCTGGGCGTCATTATTGGCCTGGGGGGAATGTTGTTTTCGGATACATTGTAAAAGATGCAGCGCCAAATTATTTGGGAGGCCCTGACCGAACCGGGTCTGGAGCATCTCCGTATCCAGGAAAATGATTTGATTGCGGCTGATGGCTTGATCGTCGGGGTGGCAGAGGGGCAGCCGGTCCGGCTTCATTATGAGGTGCGCTGCGACGCTCACTATCGCTTTATTATGGTCCGGGTCAGCCTTTATACCCCCACGTATCACTCGCTCTTGCTTTCTTTAGACGCCGATGGTTTCTGGCGCACCGATAAGTCGGACATGCCGCTGGCTAAATTGCAGGGCTGCCTTGACCTTGACATTTCCGCTACCCCCTTTACCAATACGCTGCCCATCCGGCGTTTGGGCTTGCAGCCGGGCCAATCAGCCGAAATCAAGGTGGCCTATATTGCCCTCCCGACGCTGCAAATTTCAGCCGCGCAGCAGCGTTACACCTGCCTGGCGCAAGCCCCGGATCACAGCCTCTATCGCTTTGAAAGTTTGGCCGACAACTTTAGCGCCGAGATTCAGGTGGATGCGGACGGTTTGGTTGTCGAATATCCGGGTCTCTTTCGCCGGGTGTGGGCGGGTTGAGACAGCAAAAATTCTAAAGCTAAAACAAAACGCCCCGGAGGATTTACCTTCCGGGGCGCTGTTTTTTATCAAAAAAGTCAAGCCATCAAACCGAAAAGCCGCTGCGCCACATCACCAGTAGCGCGCCACCGCCGACCACAAAGAGCAACACAGCCATACCAATGAGCACAAACGGCAGCACCGAAGGTTCTCCCTGGCCGGTGACGGGCAAGACGGAATTGCTTTGAGCCGGCGCTTCGACGGGAGCGACAGCAGCAGGTTCTGCGGCGGCGGGAGCAATTGCCCCGGCTAAGGGCACCGGCGTTTGGGTCGGCGCAGCCGCTACGGCCTCAACCGGGCCTTGCGTGCCGCCGGTGTCGGTGCTGGCGCGTTTATCGGGCTGGATGTAATTGACTATAAATTGGTTACGCCCCGCACCCTCGCCGTTGTAGATCAATTCATAGACTTTACCCACTTCCGCCTGAAAACTATAGGTGTAGGCTTTTTCGCCGGAACCGGTGGCCGTGCCGCGATACTCGCCGGGGATGAGCACAAAATCTTCAAAGGGACAGTAGGTTGTATCCTGACCCTTGGCCCTGAGTTTGAGCGCATCGGCGCTGCGAAAACCATCGGGGCTGGTGTAATCAAATTCCAGGTCAACCCCGGAGCAGTTTTTCAGCCGGACCAGGGCATATTTCTCCGGCATATAAAGATAGCTCGGCTCGATTTCCGGGTATGGCAGCGGCGCGCCCAACTCGTTGTCAATGGTAATCATCGGGCCGGCCCACTCGGTGTAGTTGCTGTCGCTGTTCACCTGGCGGATAATCATCTGGTACGTGCCGTTTTGATAGGTGCGCGTGTCAAAACGGGCCAGGTTACCGTTGATCACCGGAGCATAGGTTGTCGCCACCCACAGCAGCTCGCCTTTGCCCGGCTTGAGAAAAATTTCGTACTTCAAAAAATCCGGGAAAGCGGCTGCGCCGGTCACAGTGACCAGGCCAGTTACCGTCGAGCCATTGGCCGGGGTGGTGATGAACACATTGCCCTCCTGCGCGGCGGCCGGGGCAGGCTGACCAAAACTTACCGAGATAATAACGGCCAAAACGATCAAGATTACATATTGCAGAGGATGACTTTTCACAGTTGAACCCCCATATTTCACTAATTCTGGATTAATTAAGATGACATAATGTACTTCACCTAAATTTTACCACGCTTCTCGAATTATGTGAAGTTGAGGGGGTTGATTTTTGAACAGCAAAAAGACCTATCAGATTTTTGGATAGGTTCTCAAAGGCTGACCAAAGTTAGCGCGATGGCTCCAGCCTCGCGCTGAGAGAGCGAAGTCCTGACGGGCTAAAATCAGGACGCTGTATATATAATCGCCGGCAGCAGGACGAGATCGGGGTGTTTGCGGTGGGAGCAGGCTAAGATCAGGAGGCGTTTGGATTTATTGTCCAAGTGGCTCATCTTCTGTAAAAGGTCCAATGAATTCCATTGTTACACCCAGCCCTGAGTTGCAACAATTTCGGTTAATATTATCGGCCAGAGTAGGCGCAGGAGTAGTAATCACGTCCTCTGGAAGATGTTTGTGCTCCGCTGAGGCTAAAGGAGGCTGATGGCGGGCATTGTCGTAGCGAAAAATCAATTGGTGAGCGGCATCTTGATAGTGATAACTATACATGAGCTTGTCTATCGCTTCCCCGGCAATATCAATGAACTCCTTGAAATAAAGCGCTGAATTATCCAGGAATGTCATTGAGCCAGCCAAATACCCCTGGTTTCCAGGCCGTATATCGAAATTGACGCTGGCCTCAAGGACAAAACTGGCTGCGGTATATTCGTCAACCAGGGTTTTGACCTGGGCGAAGTAGGTCTGTATGACCATAACTGATCTCTTGGAGTTGGCGTAATTTTTCCTGCAACCTCTGCTTCAGCTTATATTCGCCGGCCCAACTAACGTACTCCTCATCACCCCCGGCCAAATCTTCTGCGACCATTTCAGCCATAAAGTAATCCGAGGTTACTCCATATTTCTGTTCGAATGGACCCAAGCGTTTCTCAGCCATTTTAAGCGCCAATTCAAGCCGGGCTATCTCACTTTCAATGGCCGACTGAATCAAGGGCAGCACTTCGCCGGCCTCCTGGACTGGTTCAATATAGAGTGTCGTCATAGCCCCTCCTGATTTTTCTGAACATGCAATTAATTATACCATACCGCTCCAACGCCGGCAGCAGGCCGGGGTCGGGGCGTTTGCGGTGGGAGCAGGCCAGGATCAATAAATATCTTGTTTTATGAACCCATTCCTGCACGTAACGGTCGCTCATACAGTACCTTGCCCCGTTCCATGATTTCCTGGATGAAATAATCGCCCAATTCTAACCGCCGTTGAATTTCTTCCGGGGTACGAACCAAAATATCCATCGGGAATGGACGGGGGCGCAGCAGTTTAGAAACACGCATGGCTCTCGTGGCGGGCCGCTCGTCGCTCTCCATCACGATGAGCAGGTCCACATCGCTGTCGTGAGTAGGTCGTCCGTAAGCATGAGAGCCGAAAACAATAATGCGCTGAGGGTTAAATTCCTGGACAATACGCTGAGTTACCTCTTCCAGTTGCTCTTGAATTTGTGTTTTCATCATCCGTTTTCCCTGGTATTGTAATAACTACTTCCCTCTGTAAAACATGGTAACGAGTTTAGTCCTGCGTGTCAACGCTATATTGATTTTTTCAGCTTTACACCGCCCGCACCTTACACCTGGCCAGCCAGATGTCCTGGACTTCGGCGGCGTAGCGGTGCAGCAGCTCGGCGGCAAAGGCGGGAATGTCAACGCCCAGTTCGGTTAAACCGATGGTGGGGACCGGCGTACCCTCCGTCTCGATGTTGAAGCCGGTATGGATCAGGGTCGAGGTAGGGCTAACGGTGGCGATGGAGACCGACAGTTTGCCCGGTGTGCCATCTCGACGGGGCAGATAGAGGTCATCGCCCCGGCGCTGAACTTGCTGGCCGGTCATTTCTTCCAGCAGTTCTTTGGCCGTCACTATCAACAGCCGCTGGCGGTAAACGGCCAGTTCCAAATCGGTCTGGAAGAACTCGGCTATACAGTGCAGCATGAGCGGGCTGTAGATCGGCGCGGCGGCTTTGACATCCACCAGGTCTACCATCTCGCTCAGGTCTACCCGGCATGGGCCGGTGAAGGCAGCGATGGCGTTGCCCAGCAGATCAAACTGGCGGTAGAGCCAATGGGGGCTAAGCTGGCGGCCATCATAAGGGATAGGGTGTCCGGTAAAAAGGTGAGTTTGCATCTCGCTCCTGGATATTTGAAAAAAAAAAAATTGGGCGAATAGTTTCAAAAAATTCGCCCAATCTTTTCAAGACATTGGGCGAATAATTGGCAAAGATTGGGCGAATAATTCCAAGAAATTCGCCCAATAATTTAAAAATACCACCTTTGCGCTTTTTGATTAGAACGCTGATTAACGCTGATTTCGCAGGTTTGCGCAGATA
>JABTUK010000003.1 GCA_015075405.1 Anaerolineales bacterium | reverse complement strand
GTGTTTAATGGGATCAACCAGGAACCAGAATAGCCAAATGGATACTATCTGCCCTCATTTGGATGCTTCGTCCCAGCCGGTCTTGCCACTTGGATGCCACCGCGCTGAATAAAAAACCGGGCAGTCCTTATTCGGACTGCCCGGTTTTCTTAAGGAATGGTTTTGTGCCTTAACCTGAGCTGCCGTGCTCGCGTACAATCAAGGCCGACAATTCGCCGGCGAGCCGCCGGAACAGGGCCGACTCCACCACCGGGATGATCGCCACCGCTTCAAAATAGACGTGATGGCTGCCGCATTTGGCCCGGAAACTGCGCGGGATGAGCACGGCATAAATCTCTAACGCCTCTTGAAGCGTGTTACAAAAGATCGGACCGGCGGCTTTCACAAAAAAGGCGTTGCCCTTGCTGAGCAAGGTGAACTGGCAGCCGCCTTCGGTGGGTTTCAGCGCTTTGACCACGCCGGTCAAGGTAGTCAGATTTTCCAACATAATTCCCCCTTTGCCTACTTTTATCTATCCGTCATGGATAGATAAATATTTCACAATCTCTCTTTCTGCCAAAATGGGTTGCGCCAGAAACTTTGCTGGCACTCTCGCCCGACCTGCCGGTCGGTAAACTCCTCGATGGCGCTGGCGCTCGTCTCCTTTGACCAGGCCTGTACGGTCAGGCCGGTCACCCGGCTGTGCGTTGCAAGCCAATCCCGGTGTCTGGCTTGCAGGTTAGGTGGTAAGTATTCCACCTGGTGGGGGGTCAAAATCGGCCAGCTCCGCCAGAACTGGCTGGTGAGCCGGTAATTCTTACGCCCGCCGGTTTCCTCAACCATCTGGACCCCCTCCAGGGAGAGCACTTCCAGGATGCCCAGCCGCCAGTGTTTACAGGTCGGACTTTCAAAGCGGCAGTCGGGCTGGTACAACTGGCAGCAGGCGGCCAGCGGTTGGCCCTGGTGGCGGGCCTCGTTAGCCTGCCAGCAGTAACCGTAGCGCCCGGTCAAATCCTGGATAGAGGTATCAGCCAAAAGGCTAGCCAGCTCTTTGAGGCTATAGGTCACGGGCCGGGTCCAGTTGCAGAACCGGGAATTATTGATAACCTGCTGCCCATCCAGGGCAATCACCTTTTCCCACAGGGCGTAGGCCTTCTGGCCGGGGGTATCCCATCTCCGTTGCAGGTACGGCTCGACAAAGAGCGGGTAGTAATTGGTCAGGGGTTGGTAGCCGGTGCGATTGAGCTGGCGGATGTCAATAGCCAGCCCTGAACCTCTCTCCCCGCCGTCGGGAAAGTCGGGTAGGGTAATAGTAGTATCGCCTGCTGCCACCTGGGGTCCGGCCAGAACAGCACGATGGGTCCCATTCACCCGCTCCGCCGGGCTGATCACGGCTTGGGCGGGGATTGGCTCACCCACCTCCTCGACGACCACAAACTCGAGGCGAACTTCCTGGCCGGTCAGATGAAAGATCGTTGCCAGGATGGTCGGCTTGAGCCGGTTCTCCAGCCACTCCCTGGCAAACGAATTTTTGACCCCAATCTGCCACTCACTGCCCTCATTTGAGAGCAGCATCGTATCTTTAATCCAGCTCTCAAAGGTGGCCTGGGTCATTTGCAAGCGGAGCTGCTGCACGACTTGGTCCCAGAGCTGTTCAGGGGGATCGAAGGCGGTCAAGGTCAAATCTCCGGCCGAGCAGGGTGATCAGAGCCAGGGGGCGAAAGAGGTTCGAGAAGTGCCATCTTCGTTGATAGATAAGCCATCGGTCAAGGTTATCTTTCTAAAGTTGAACTCGGCTGGCTGCTCGCCAGGGGTAGTGTACCCTGGACCAGCCGATAGCCCCGTTTCAGGCGGCGCTGGGGCAGGCGAGAGGTCAGGCTTAGCGCCTCACCGGCCGAGCCGCAGGGCGAGACCAGGTGGCGCTGATGGCCCCCAATCCGGCCCCAGAAGCGGGTCATGGCGTAAGCATCCAGCAGCGCCGGGCCGGTGGTGATCAAGTAGAACCGGGCGACATTTCTGGCCGGATCAATGCGGTGGAATAAACAAAACACCGGCGGGTCAGAGTCGGTTAAGCCACCCACCTAGTCGATGTTTCCAGAAAATCATAAATTTGTTAGCCTTTCTCCCTTCCTGACCGGGAACAGGAGCTTCTTGCCTCGGCACCTTTGGCTGTCTTCCTAAAGCAAATTGCCGGATGATGGAAAACAGCGGCTTTACTAAAAATCGTCCAACATTTCCGTAAAGAGAGCGCTGCTCTCGCTGTCCTCAACCTGGGCCGCTGCTGCCTGGGCCTGGTCTGAACCCCCCAATAAGGCGGCGCGAATAATGTCTTACCGCTTTCGCCCCCGCGCCCTGGTGATGGCTTCCAGCATCTCGGCCAGTTCCGGCGGATCTTCGCCAGGCAGGAAGCGGTAGAAAAAGGTGAATTGATAGACTTTACCGGGGCGCCGCTTCCGGCCGGATTTACCCACAATGCCTGACATCAAGGCCTCGTTCCTGGTCCTGATTTTTCACAATAGAGAAAAATAGAGCTTATTTTTCCCCATTGTGAAAAATGAGGCTCTACTTATTAAAAAAACCAGGCCGGGCCGCGAGCTTGGCCAGGCCGCGGGCATTGGCCAATACTGGCTCAGGCATCACTGTGGCCTTGGGGAACTGCCGGAGCAGCATCTCCCGCATCGCCAGTGCGCCGCCGCCGGTCAGCAGGATGTGGTAGCTCTCTTTCGACTTGATCATCCGGTCCAGGTAGTTGAACACCTCGGACTCCAACGCCTTGAGCGCCTGCCGGGCCTCGACGGTGATGTCCGTCAACTGCCCTTCGACGTAAATCCCAGCCTTCTGTCCATTGACGACCTGCTGGACTAAATCGCTGGCCTGGTGCAGCTCCAGCTCCGGCCCGTACTTGTGTTTGATGGAGCGGATGAGGCGCTCAGCGGCCCGGCGCATCCCTAATGTGTCGCCCTCGGTAAAGCGCTGGCTGATCCGCCCGCCGGAGACCAGCAGCACATCCAGGGTGTTGAAGCCCTGGTCAATCACCAGAGTTGGGGCCAACTGGCTCTGTTTGCCCCGCACCCACTGCCCGGATAGGTCCATGCCCCAGTCGAACCAGGTGGCCACCGGCTGGGGCACCCTGGCCCGGACACTGACCACCTCCAGGGCGCATTCGACCCCATCCACACTGAAAAGATGCCGGCCAACCAGCCAGCCTTTGATCGCTTTTTCCACCTGCTCGGCCTCGGCCTCCTGCGCCAGGACCTTGACCGGCAGGGCCAGGGCGATGGCTGCCCGGTGCGCCCCGCTATTGATGATCCGGGAGATGCCGGCGTAGAAAGTGGCTCGCAGTTCGGGACTGTCTTTGAAGCGATTGAAGTCCAATCGGTCAATCGGCTCGGTGTAGTCGCTGACGTTGGGGCCGACCAGGTACTCGATGCCGTCAAAAACGACCCGGAAGGGCTGGCGACTTGTACGCTGGGTCGCCCGGACCACGCCGGGCAGAAAAAGGCCATTTTGGAGCCGGCGGTTGGCTTCGCCCACCGAGGCGGGCAGCAGATAGGTCACCATCTCGCCGCTCCGTACACAGGCAAACTTGTTGGCTGAAAAGCCGGGGTCACAGCCAAGGTAAGTCAGCGTTTCTTGAGCATTCCCTTTGCCATTCGTGGCGATCATTTTCCAATTCCTTTCCAGATGAATTGAACTGCTGATTCAAGTAGCAATATAACTATACGAATACCAACAATATCCATTGAGACCGTACCGTACCGTACTTACCGGCTGCTATCACTTTATGCTTCTGCTGGCAGGTACGGTACGGCTGGGAAGGCCTAAATCCGGCCAAATTTCCGCAGGGTCTTGTTGACCAGTTCAATTTGCCGGCCCCCCGCATCATTATAAACCTGAAAAGCGATGACTGATGGTGATCTTTCACCGCGATCCCACAAATTTAGCGCGACCTGCTGCTTATCGGTGGGTTTGATTAACTCTGGTTCCATCGCAGGCGATGCGGGCGATTGTCCAGCCGGTTTAAGCAGAGAACGCAGTTCACGCTTGGGGATGTACGGCGTCTGGACAATTGCGGGAGACAGGCCTGGCACATCAACCACCGCCCGTCCGGGTGGGAAATCCAGGGCTTCGACGGTGTCGAGCAGCAGCCGGGCCTGGCTTTTGTCGTTGGCGTGAAGCTGGACCTTGCTGCTGAACTGCTGGCGGTGGTCGGTGTCAATGACCGTGCCTTTGGCGCTGGTCAGGGCCAGCATCTGGTAAACGCCGAATTTGCGCAGTTCCCAGGCCTGTTTCTTGAGCACCTGGCCGATGTCCCGGTCGGCCAGCAGGGCCGAAGCTTCGTCTACGGCCACAATGACCGGCGGCAGGAAATGGTCCGCTTTCTGGTTGTACTCGGCCAGGTTGTCGGCATCGTAACGGCGCAAGAGAGCGGCCCGGTACTGGATCGCTTCGGCGTAGACCTCATGCAGGGCGCCGAGGATTTCGCCGGGCTGCTGGAGGATGGGGTAACGCAACCGGTCGCACTCCTTAAAGGCGGCCAGGCCGTGGAACTGCTGGTCAATCAGGATCAGTTCGACCGGGTCGGGGCAGGTGGCCAGTTGGGCCAGGATGGCTGACAGGAAGGCCGATTTGCCCCAACCGGACGAGGCGGCAGCAATGGTGTGAAACAGCTCGTACAGCGAGATATTCAGCGGCGAGAGCTGTCCTTGTTCATTCAGCCGCAGTCCCAATATCAGATTATTCAGGTCGCCTCGCTGGCCGGGGACCACTTCTGACCAGCGGACCAGGGTCGGCAGTTCAAACGACGGCTGGCCAATGGGGAGGGCCGGGACTGGCAGGGAAGAAGCAGGCCGGTTGAATTCTCGCCAGACAGCGATCTCCAGCGGCGAGGGATCGGTGGCAGCACCGTTGGCATAAAGCCGCATATCCAGGTGCGCCTGCCGCCACTGCCCGTGACCGGTATCCCGGATCAAAATCTGCTCGCCGGCTTTGGCCGTCACGACCAGCACCTGGGCGTCCCGTTCCTCACGGAGGGCCTGGGCTTCCAGCAGGCGCCGTTGAGCAGCCGCGGCCCAGCGCGCTTCCTGGGCCGTGCGGCCGCGTTGGTAGGCCAGCCAGCCGGCATACAGCACCCCGATCAGACATAGGAAGGCGATACTGGCAGCCAGGCTGATCCCACCAACCTGGAGGATCAGGCTGAGGGCGTCAACTAACGCCTCGCCGGCAGCCAGGTATATCCCTACGACCGCCAAAACGAGAAGCATTGAGATGATAGCCGGGATGGAGAGAGATAATCCAACCCGCCCCTCACCCCGGCTCTGGCCCTCATTCATCCCGCTACTCCCAAACCATACAAAACCACTTTCAGTCCAATGAGGCTTACCAAGATCCCAGTCCGTAGCGACTGTTCAACCCTTTTAACCAGATGGGACCCCTGCCTGACCCACCAATAGACCACCATCTCTACCTGCCAACCCCATAACAGCAGGATGGTCAACGGCAGCAAGGGGATGGTCAGCATCTCGGCCGCCTGGTTATCCTGCTGTACCTGGACATTTAGCGACAGGTAAAGGGCGATCCGCTGCGTGCTCAACATTTTTTTCGGACCTTTACGCTTCATTTGACTCCCTCAGCCTCGGCTATTTCCGCCAGAGCGGCAATGCCGTGCCCGCCAGCCTCAGCCGCCCACTGCCACAACCCGGCCTCACGTAACTGCCGGCAGGCTTCGACAAACTCCCCCGGCTCGATCTGGCCTTGAGTGTGCCACTTCTCCAACCGGCCTGACCATTCTTGTAAGAGCAGGATGGTATCCTGCGTGGCAAAGATCCAGTCTTGAAGCATCTTCTGTTCGATCGTTTTCATCCTGAACCACCCTGCAACACAAACTCACGAACCGTCCTGGCCGATACCCCGGCAAAATGGCTCAGCCAGGCCTGACCTTCTTCGTCAGCCAGGAATTGCTGCGCCTCGGCCCGCACCATTGGACTGCGCGAGCGAATATCAACCACTGCCTGCTTAACCACCGCCGCCAAAACCCGCTGCTCCGGGTCATTGACCACACGGTAACTTGATCTGAAATGGCTTCGGACAATCATCGTCTCCTCTTTTACTGGGCGGACTCAGGGGCAGGGGTTAGAGCCGTTTCGAGGTCATCCAACCAGGTTACAATTTCTTCTAGTTGTTCATCTGGACAGGCATCAACCAGGCTGACCAGTTTCCACAACCGCATTTTGATAGCTTCCCGGCCGGTTGCCAACGCTTGGGGCTGCCTGGTTTGGACGGCGGCCAAAAAAGCGGCGGCGGTCGGCCACTCGGCGCTGCAATTCAGGCACCAGCGACGGCTGCCGTTGACACCCACGATCTTTTCCTGACCGCAGCAAGGACATTCAAATTCTTGAGCTTTGGGTTCGTAGGAGGTGGGGTCAGCCGTGTAGCTTAGTTTGACCGTATTTTCCATCTGGCGAAATTCGCCAGATGCTTCCAACTCCTTGCCGAAGCCGGGTCCGACCCACGTGGATAGTCGAGATTTGCCAATATTGCCCGTATCCACCGTGTATGTTTGCCCGTTTCGGCTGACTGTCCGGGTTTCTATCTGGGGAATTTCCCCACATACTTCCAGTTCAGTTCGCATCCGGCCGACCGTTTTGTGATCTACGCCGCAGTGGCGGGCAATCTCCCGATCGCTCAAACTGACCCCATTAGGATGCAGGAGAGCCAATCGCACAATCCGGCGTACATCTTCGCGGCTGCGACGCAAACCATGTTTTTGATTGGCGGTCAGGGCTAGCCATTCGGCATCTAACTGAGTACCGGGCTGCACTTCCACCCATAGTTTGGCTCCCACCTGTTTGGCTGCTGAACCTCGGTGTAGACCATCATATACATAAATCTGGTCGTTTTCATCCTGCACTCCCTGGACCGGGTCGAACTCCACACCGTTTTGCATCATCTCGGCGTACTCGTCCACCAAATCAGTGTTGGTGGCAGCCCGGCTCTGGATGAAAACCAACTCAGTTGGTTCTACTAAAACTCGCATACTCATGGTCGGCTCCTTTCGTGACTGGGAAAGGTGTGGTATAATATTATCATCGGGACGGTTGACTTTGGTCGGTTCGCCGTCCCCATTCCGGCGAGATTGCGTCTCGCCGGTTTTTTTGTTTAAACCAAAATGACTCAGCTATCGCTCATCCGGACTGGGTCATTGACTTCCGATTGGATAGACAGGTAATTTACCGTTAAAACAGCGGGTTGCCTGTGGAGATTAGTATCTAGGTAGCTTTGCTTTGTCACGCCCCTGGCCTCCCTAAAAACTGTTGCTTGTCTCTCGTTTCAGGTCAGATCATTCGTAGATACTAACTCGCAACTGTGGAACAGTATAATATATAATTTATGAACTGTCAAGACACTTCTTAAACTTTTTATTTTATAATTAGATTATTTCGACACACCGCTTTACTTGTTATACTCACATTGTGGTTACGAATTTTTTGTAACGGCAAAAAACATAAAACCCACAATTTCGATTGGAAACTGTGGGTTTCGAAACAAAATATATCGTTCGAAAAGTGTTCAACACATAACCAGAATAGATAAGCCTATCAAAACATTCATCAGGTTAACAGAGTCAGATAAAATCAGTTCTTATGACTCTAGCCCAACTTTTCTATCTCCCTCTTTTGAGCTTGCCGCTTGATACGTCGCCGTTCAGCCAAATCCTCATATTTTAGTTCGTAAGGATTGCCAAATTCATCAAAGATCGGAACACCTTGTAGTTGTCCACCGTACTTTTTCAATCTCTCTTTGTAGACTGTGGCACAATAAGCTACATCGGCTTCATCCACCAGTTTTTTTTGTCCACGTTTGATGTTCTTCTTAATAACTCTAATATAACCGGCATGAACCCATCCGTAAATAGCAGATAAAACTTCATATTTCTTGCCTGCTTCATGGACACTGATTGGCTTGCCTAGTAAATCAGCAAATTCTTCTCTAATAATTTGCTCTTTAGTTTTCGGTTTATGACCATTACTCTCAGCAGCCACAAGTAACTCTCCGGTTGGTAATTGAACTGCCTCAATCTTACCAGTCTGAATAAGCTGTGTCAATGCTTTTTCAGACAGGTTATATATTTGGGCAGCTTCAACCAGAGGAATAAAGGTGGGGACACGAAATGAGGGTGCAGTAACTTGAGTATTAGTCATGCATCAGCACTTTCGGAACAACAAAAAACCCGCAAGAAAATTGCGGGTTTTTCTATTACCTGGTTAGTTTAAGCAAACCTTGAAGGTTGCTTAAATTTAAGGTATGGGCTTATGCGATTTGGTAAACCTGCTAAACCCGCAAGTGCTGATGGGTGGATTTGAACCACCGACCCCGAAATTATGAGTTTCGTGCTCTAACCACTGAGCTACATCAGCGTTTCTTATTCAACATTTTAATCAAAAGCCAGGTAGTGTCAAAAAAGGAATTAGAAATAAGAAATAAGAAATTAGAAATTTATAGAACTTGTTCCTACAATCTTATTTCTTAACTCTTATTTCTTATTTCTTAACTCTTACTGGCTGACCACCTGAGCCGGTGACGGTCCCACAAAAAGATGCCACCAGGCTTGAGCCGGGGTTTGAACAATCGGCTGGGGAGAAGCCTTGGCGGCCGCCGGGTTGACCGTCGGGGCGACAACCTCTGGGGTGGGCATAATCACCAGCACGGTTTCACCGGGGCTGGCCCATTTTAGCTCCTGGCGGGCGACTTCTTCCACATACAGGTCGCTGGCAACATAGCTGCGCCGGGCCAGCAGGTCGGCCTGACGCTGGCGGGCCAGTTCAACTTCCTGGCTTAGCCGCTCAGCTTCACGTTGAACGCGATAGTTAGCCGCAGCCCGCCGGCCAAAATCCACAATCAAAAAGATAGAAATTGTCAGGGCAATAATGGCGATAAATTGAGCCAGGGCGGCTTTGGGAGCAGACCGTTTCTTGGTCACAAGGACTCCTGGGCGAGCGTTGTTTTTCCATCATACAATAACTCGGATAATATGTCAATAACTTATGTAAAATCAACTCCGGGAAACCAAATTCAGCCGAAAGCCGTGCCCTCTGACCGTTTCAACATATTTATTCTCGGCGTCAATTTCGGCAATCCGCTCGCGCAAGCGCCGGGCCAGGGCGTCAATAGCTTGCTCCGAGACACCCTCGGCCTCCTCGTCAGACCAGACTACAGCGATGACCTGATCCCGCGAAACTACATTGCCCGCATTTTTATACAAAAGTTCCAGCAAATTGTATTGGGCTAAGGATAGGGGTGGGGTAATTTCTTTATCCATCACCCACACCCGCTTGGCCGACATATCCATTTTGAGCGAGGGTTTGTGTTTGTAATCCAGGATGATCGGCGCGGTGGCCTCATCTTCCACAAAGGTTAATTTGGCGCACAGGGCAATGCCCACCTCATCACCGTTGCGGATCAGCCGGGGTTTTTGTGTTACCGGTTCACCGTTTAAAAAGGTGCCATTTTTGCTGCCCAGGTCGCGCAGGGTGTACCCCTCGACGGTCTGGGTGATTTCGGCATGACGGCGTGACACCTGCCGGTCATCAATTTGAATATCGCTGTCGGCCTCGCGGCCCACAATCGTGGTCCGTTTCACCAGAGGCCACTGCGTTTTGGGACTATTTCCTTCGTGAACCAACAGCATGGCCACTTCTTGGTTAGACATTACAACTGCCTCCTGAAAAATAGTAGACGGTAGACGGTAGACAGTAGACGGGGGTCGGGTTTAGGCAAAGATGGTACCTGGCAATTTTGCAACCTGCTACTGTGCTACCCGGCGATATTGAGACTTTCGGCTTTTGACAGAAACCGTTTATATGATTAAGCTATTATTATGGTAAAATAAGTCAAGGAGTAAGGGAAGAAAATAGAAAATAGTGGATAGTAGATTGAGGATAGAATAATCTACTATCTTCCACCTTCTATCTACTATCTTCTTCCCCTACTGCCTACTCCTTACTCCCTACTTCTGACTTCTATGTACCTTGGAGAAGAAGAGACATGTCGGAATTGTTAAGCCCTGGCGCCATTCTATGGTCGCGCTATCGCATTTTGGACCTGGTTGGTCAGGGCGGGATGGGCGCGATTTACCGGGCCGAGGATTTACGCCTGGAAGGACGGTTATGCGCCATTAAGGAAGTGACGCCCGACCCGATCGCTTCCAAGGAGTACCAGGAACAGGCCCAGGCCGCGTTTCACCGCGAGGCCAGTGTTCTGGCTCGTTTGGATCATCCCAACCTCCCCAAAGTATCCGACTTTTTTTTCTTCAACGGCCGTGACTACCTGGTTATGGACTTTGTGCCGGGCCAGGACCTGCGCGAAATTATCGAGCATACCCGGCACAAGCAAACGTTTATCCCCGAAAAACAAGTATTGACCTGGGCCGACCAGTTGATGACGGCTCTGGAATATCTGCACCACCAGGACCCTCCGGTGCTGCATCGAGACATCAAGCCCTCAAACATCAAATTAACCCCCAACGGCACCATTAAACTGGTGGACTTTGGCCTGGTCAAGCTGCTTCATCCCGATGATAATCGAACCGTAACCGTTCTGCAAGGTCGGGCTACCATCCAATATGCACCGCTGGAACAAATCGGCGGCGACAGCGGCTACACGGATGCCCGGGCCGATATTTACTCATTGGGCGCTACGTTATACCATTTGCTCACCAACGAGCCGCCCCCCGACGCCAAAACCCGCTATATCCGCACCAAAAATCAGGTCCCATTGAGCATTCGGGACATCAACCCGGAAGTTTCCTTCCAAACGGAGCAGGCCATTCTGCACGCCCTGGGCCTGCATCCCGAAGAACGGCCTGACAATATCCAGCAGTTTCGCCGGGAACTTTTGGACGGTGCGCCCATTGTCATGGGCGGGCAAGTAACCAATGGCTGGCGGTTTGCCTTTTGGCGCAACCGGGTTCTGCTGGCGCTTATTGCCGCTCTCCTAACTCTGGCGGTTGTTCTTACCTTTACCCCCGGTTTTTCGGGCATTGCCTCCGGCCAGTCAAATCCGCCGGTGGGTGAAGTCAGGCGTTGAGGCTAACCGGCTGCTATATCACCTCCTCAGTTTTAGTAACTGCCGGCGGCGTTTCTTGACCCGTCCGCCTGGCTCCAAAAACCCGGCCTGGTTTCAAATACCAAATCATCGTTCCCACAATCGCAAACAAAAGGCTGACCAGCGGCGTTACCCAGTGGTCGGCCGCGCCGATATCTATGATTGTCCCCCAAAAGCCCGTTCGGGGCGCAGCCATCGCCAGAATAGTATAGCCCACATACCCAACCAGCCCGCTGGCAACGGCAACCAACGCCGAGCGAACCCGTTCTTCCAATTGCAGCCGGTCGCTCCCCAGGGTAAACGCAATCCCCCCGATGACAATCATGCCCAACAATGAGTAGACCAAATCAACCACATTGACCGGCCGGGCCGGCGGCGGAATAACAACCGGGGGCGGAACGGTCGGGGTGGGCGAAGGTTCGGGGGTTGCGGTAGGCGTGAAGGTGGCTGAGGGGGTTGGGGTGATGGTCGGCGTGTCGGTGGGAAAAGGGGTAAACGTTGCCGTCGGCGTCGGCGTTTCGACGATACCCGGCCCAATATTAAACACGACGGATTGCACGGCCAACTCACTGGAGGCTTTAACCTGAAGGGGGGTATCCCGCTCTTTGAAAATGGGAATCTCGGCAATGCCTCTTACCGTCTGGGCGGTCAGCGGCTCCAGCGACAACCCTTCCAGGGGATAGTAACGCAGAAAATTTACCAGCGTCCCATCGGGCACCGGGTGGCCGTTTTTATCCACAATCGCACTGGTCCGAAAACGGATGCCCTCGCCCACCTGCAAATCTATCACGCTGGTCGGTTGGCTCTGCTCGGTCAGGGAGGTCAGGTCGCCATTCTTGCCAATTTTATGCAGCGGCTGAAGTTGAATCGTTTGGGTGGGGTCGGGGCTGAGGTCAAGCGGGCCAATGGCTGGAATGTTGACCGGCGCGGCCCCCATCGGCTCAAACTGTTGGAATAACAGCCGGGCCGCCGCCTCCAGGTAAGCCGGGCCTTTGCTGTAAAAGCCATAGTAGGCGGTCAATTGGCTGATCTCGGTTTCATCCAGAAAATAAGGCGCGTTAAAGGCAAACAGGACTAAATTTTTGTTACGTAACTGGTCAATCCGATTTCTGAGCAGCGCTTTGACGGCGTCGGATTGGGCGTTGGCGTCGGGGTTGACATCGAGCATGGCAAAAATAATCCAGTTAGCCTCTTGCAGCAGTTCTTCGGTTTGTTCATTCTCAGGCGTAGCCTCGCCGCTAAGCGCATTTTTTATAAAGGAAAAACCCAGGCTGTTAACCTGCTCCGGCCGAATTTGGCCGGTCGCATCCGGCCCAAACAGTTGAAGCAAAATCTCTTGCAAACGCGTGGGGGGAATAAAAGAAAAACTTGGGCAGGTGGGGCAATCCTGGCCCAGCCGGTCGTCGGAAAAAATAAGGATTTGGTCGCCGGGCTGCGGGATGCCGGGCAGCGGGTTGGGTCCCCGGAGCGTCACCGGCGTAATCAGTGTGACGCCTTCACGGGCGATGCGGTCAAGTTCTTGCGAAATATTACCCAGCAAATTCAAATTTTCAGGGGGTATTTGAACACGGGTTTGTAGCACATTATTGCCGTATATTTTTAATTTGGCCTTAATGATTCGCCGCACGGCTTTATCTACTACTACCTGGAAATTGGGTTCGGTAGCATATTTTTCTTGAAAAAAGGTAATGGCGTTTTGAATATTGGCCAATTCAGCCGCGGGCGCTTCATTCCGGAAGGCAAAATTGTCCAAAAATAACACATCGCTGCCGGCCAAAAATGCGCTCTGCGCCAGCAGCCGGGCCGGAAAACTTTCCTGGGTCACGCCGACAATTCCTTCCAGGGCCGCCGGCGCTCCCAGTGGTGGGCTGACAATTAAGCCGCCGGCCTCCCGCCAGGGCGCAATTTCTTTGAGGGCCAAAATGGTGGCCAGGTTACGGGCATCCAAACTGATGGGCAAACTACCCTGTAACCCCTGGTAGCGGGCATGGGCGGTCATCAGGCCATCAGTGATACTGTCCGGGTCATTGAGGCCAAGATTAGTTACCCGGAAGAAAGGCGGCAACTCTTTGTGCTGCAATTGGTCCAGCGATTTGGTAATGGTGGGCAATCCCTCGTTGATGGCTCGGTCGCTGCTGCCAAAACCGGGAAAGTGTTTAGCAATGGTCAACAGTTGGCCGTTGCTACCCTGGTGAATACCGCGAATGTAAGCCTGGCCCATTTCACCCACCCAAAAAGGATGACCGCCAAACGTACGGGTCCCCAGCAAACCACCCTGCTCCGGGCGGGGGTTGTCCAGCACATCAAGGGAGGGGCCGAGGAGCATATTCACACCTAACAGAGCCAACTCCCGCCCAACAATCTGTCCCACCAGACGCGCATTTTCAGGATTCCAGGTGGCCCCCAACGCCATCTGGTTAGGCACATTGGTCAAGCCGTTGCGGATTTGGGTGTAGGGAAAACCATCGCCTTCGTGGTTAACGGCAATAAATAAAGGCATGGGGGTATATGAGGTGGTAACGACGGGGGTGGCGGTACTGTTCTCCGTAACCGGCAGGGGCGGCGGGGTGGTTTGGGCTAACGCCTGGAAGGCGTTGGTCAACGCTAAAACCTGGGCAGGCGTGTCCTGATTATTGATAAAGTTCTCATTTTCCGCCGAAATATAAACCCCACCCACTCGATAACGCTGGATCAACTCGGCAATTTCCGAGCCGGGGGCGACATTGTTGCCCTGGAAGGAAACCATAAACAACTGCCCAACCCGCTCGGCGGGGGTCATGGCGGCAAAGATGGTTTCAATTATGATCGGGTCAGGCTCAGCGGCGCCTTCCTGAGCCTCCACCTGGGCCGGCTGGCTGGCGTTTAAACCCAGCGCAATTATAAAAATTAAGCTGACGAGGATATATGCCTGAAATTTTAGTGGGGTCAGTCTCACTGTGTTTCCCTAAATCATTGACGCTGACGGAAGTATACCGCCAATGCAAAGGATCGTCAACAGCAGTTCTGACCCGATGAAGTCAAGGACCTGGAAATTTAAAGCTTGACTACAATGATGCGTGATGCGTGAAACGTGAGGTTTTTAACTGGATAATCTTCACGCATCACGTATCACGTTTCACGAAGCCTGGATATTTATTTCTTCCCAGGGCCCTAAATGGGTTTTTTGGCGGGCAAACCAGGCCGGCGAGGATACTGCGGCGGGGTTGGTTTGATTTTTTGGATCACCACCAGATGCCGTTCCGCGTCCAGCCCCGGCACTGTGACCGGCAAAATCTGGCTGACCTTCCCTCCCAGGATACCCAACGCATTGGCTGCCGCTTTGAGTTCATCCGCCGGGTGCTGGCCTTTTTGGACAATCACCAATCCACCCTGCTTGACAAAGGGCAAGGTGTATTCGGCCAGCACCGGCAGCGCCGCGACGGCGCGAGCGGTGGCCACATCGTAACGCTCACGCTGGTCTGGCCGGCGGCCCGCTTCTTCGGCGCGGGCGGTGAGGATGGCAACGCCGGTCAAATGCAAAACCTGGATGAGATGTTGCAGAAAAGCCGTTTTTTTGCCGGTTGACTCCAGCAGGGTCAGCCGCAGTTGAGGCAGTGCCAGTTTGAGCGGCAAACCGGGAAATCCTGCGCCGGTCCCCACATCAATCAGGGCCAGGGTGGGGGGTAGTTCGGCCAGAAGCGGGTAAAGGGAGAGCGAGTCGAGAAAATGCTTGACCGCAATTTCGTCCGGGGCGGTGATGCTGGTCAGGTTGACTCGCTGGTTCCAGGCAATGAGTTCCTGGCTGTACTGTTCAAAGGCAGCCAGTTGCGCGTCGGTGAGGGTCAGGTTGAATTGTTGGGCGCCGTTACGGAGGATTGAGTACATTTGACTCATCGTAGTCTGCTTCTGTTTGTAAGAGTCGCAGTTGTACAGGTAACGGTGATTTACTTTCAACCGAGCTTTCAGCCACTAATAGAGTTTCAACCAGGGCATCAATCTGGCCTAACAAAACTGGTATTTGCCGGTGGCAATAAAAATCGTTGATCCAACCCTTAATTTTTTGCTGAACACCGCTGGGTAAGGCCAGCGGGTTAATCACGGGTAGATTATCCAATTCACGGGGTTCCACCTTGAGGGTATTGCCTCCATACGTGCGGCTGACTGAGTGGAGACGAGACAGCGAGAAACTACTATTTAGCAAAGCCCATAGGAGTTCTGTGGCTCCGGCTTCCTCTACGTAACGGTTGGGATAGATTAACGAAAACATATTCAGAGGGCGAACCCCGGCCTGATTCAAGATAAAACGCGGATTGCCTCGAGTAAGAATGGTGAAGAAAATCGGCGGAATATCACGTTGCTCCATCATATACCATTTCCGGCGTGTCTGGACCAAACTGCGCCGATGATACCCTTCTGCCTCGCCTTGCGCCAGGTAATTGCATAATGGGGGGGACTGTACGGTGTTACTGCCGTTCAAATAGAGTAGCCAGACACACTTACCCTCGTCAGAGAGAGCCTGCCAGCGGGCTTCATCGAGAACAATATCTTGAACCTCGCGGTTGCGCTGTAAGGTTCGCACTACATAAGGCTGGAGTGAAAATTGCTCAACTTGCTGAGTTGGTAAAGCAAAAAATGTATTAGCCCCGGTAGCGATACCCCGCACTACTTTAGCTAATTCTTTGAGTCGAACAACCCGTCCACTTTTTTCCCAGTTCATATCTGATGAGGGAGGGGTGGCAATACTGAACCACTTGGGGGTTTCCCTTAATTCTTCTTGCGGCTGAATAACGAGTGAGCCAAAGGTTAGGTCACATTTTTTGGGGTGTTCTAACTCCAAGCACGATAATAATTCGGCAGTGGTGGGTAAGGCGTCGAGGGTTAAATGACGCACCTGATTTCCTGTTTGATAACCTTTTTTGAACAATAAAATAGAAGCGCCCACATCCACCTTGCGGAAGGCGTTCATTTGAGGAGAAAAATGAATGATAGCATTGAGCGTCGTGTGTTGGCATAGAATCTGCCGGGCAGACCGTCCATAACGGGCATCCACTGTTTCCATCGGCACAATAACGGCAGCTTGTGCCCCATCAGGCATTTCGGCAATTAATTTAAGTAAAAAATAGAACGCCAGCGTACCCTGGCGCGACACGTCGAGACGAAATTGAGTTTTGAACAAAGCTTGAAGTTTATCTTTCAATTTTGGGGCAATGTGATGATGTCGAGTATAGGGTGGATTGCAAACTATAGCATCAACACTGGCTGGAAGTGAATTTTCAAGATAGTCTTGAACGACCAGGGTTGGCATAAGTGGCGAGTTAACCCCATAGCGACTCAGAAAAGCAGCCAACGTTGTATTTAACAACAGGGGGCTTACATCACTCCCATACAGTTTAGTTTGACCGTTATTGCCTGTTAAACTTTCAGCCACTTTGAGTAAAAAGTTGCCCGAACCGCAGCCAACGTCGGCGAGAAAATGGGGGTGGGATTGCAAGAGCCAGGTAATCATCCATTCCGCAATCAACTCATTCGTCCAAAACTGTCCGATATGACGACGACGCGATTGCGGCACCAAGGCGTTATAAAATTCTCCCCATAAGTTGAACATAGTTGCCGGAGAATTCTGAATTGTGTCTTGAATGACATCTATTAGAGTTTGAGGCGCTTCTACGCCTAACGAATCGAGAGGTACAGCAAACACGCTACGTTTAAGGTTAGGCACTAGCTGTTGAATCACAGAGTTGAATAAGGCTTGATGCATCAGTAAGCGTTGACATTCTTTTTCTGAAGCATCCCAACCATGCAAATTGGCCCAGGCCACAATTTGTTCATCGAGCCAGTGTGGCAGCGCAGGCCAATTTTCGGCAATTCTATCTATCTGCTTAACCAACTCCTTGAATATCAAGTAGTCCATTCCTCAAAAACAGTAGGAGATAAATGAACCTGACCGCCCGAGAAAGTGACATAGGTCATCACTTTGCCGTTTTTATCCACAAATGTCCTGGGTAGCAACTGTGGCCCGGAAACTGTACCAAACTCCTTGCATAAGATGTAGGGGACTTTGACAATTTGTTTAGGCGTGGCGGCTGTGCCATCGGGATTGGAAAAACGCTGAGTTTCCATCGCCAATTCACCGGAACTGAGCAAGGCTAATATATCGCTGAATTTGATAAAGTACCCTCGATCATAAAAAATGTGAACCACGTAAATGGGGATACCATAGGCGGCTTCCCATAGCTGCAAACGTGGAATATCTTCTTCTTTCACAATGATTGTTGGGATAATACCGGCTGGTTTTAACCGCCCCTTGTTTTTACCCCGCGTGTAACGCGAAAAAGGTTTGCCAAATCCGGGCATCTTTTCTGTGACCCACAAACTGTTTTCAATCTCGAAGGCGGCTCGCGCTTTGGCAATTATATCTTTTAACGCAGCCGAGGATGTTTCAGCCATTTTTTCAACACTTCCCAAGCGACTCTCTAACTCATCTTTAACCCACTCAAAAGTGGCCTTATCATACAACAGCAGGTCTGGACGCTTACCTTCCAGAGCGATCACATCCATTTTCTCAAAGAATACTTCAAGCGCGGTAGGGTCCTCCGGCGCAACCGTGGATGGTCCATAAGGAACAACTCCGAATTTGCTGGTTTGATCAAGGGCACGCATCACAATTTCTTCTGACCACCGTCCTTGCGCCCAACGCATCAAGAAATCACTCCCTCGCAACCGGCGAGGATTGATGAGAAATTCAATATCAGCCGGGGCGAGAGAGTCACTTACCCCAAACTCCCACTCAAGCTCGACCATAGGAAGTTCAAGATACCAATTAAAGAAATCCGGTTGGGCGAAATTGGACATTTCTACTCTCATTGGGACAGGTATTACTTGTCTTTCACCACCTTGACCCGGTCAAAATCCCTGGCGACAATGGTCTGAGGAAAGATGGCCCGCGCTTCGTCGAGCACGTCCTGCTCGCGGTAGCGGCGGGAGATGTGGGTCAGGTAGAGCTGCTGCACCCCGGCCTCGCGGGCCAGATGAGCCGCTTGAGCAGCAGTCAGGTGGCTGAATTGGCGGGCCATCTCGGCATCTTCGTTTAAATAGGTGGCTTCAATCACCAGCGCATCGGCGTGGTGGGCGACTTCGAGCAGATTATCGGTACGCCCGGCATCGCCGACAAAGACCAGTTTAGCGCCGGGAATTTCCGGGCCAAGCACATCGTCGGGGCGAATGGGGCGGCCATCAGGCAGGGTGATGGCCTGGCCGTCCACCAGTTGGCGGCGTTCCGGGCCAAAAGGAATGCCCAGCGCCTCCGCTTTCTCGTTCAAAAAGGGCCGGCGCGACTTTTCCTCAAAGACAAAGCCAAAACAATCCGCGCCGCGATGAACCACCGGAAAGGCGCTGAGTTGAAAGGTATTGTCCTCCATAATCAGGCCCGGTTGCAGCGGCACAAATTCCAGCTTGATGGGCAGTTTTTCGCCGCGCAGGACCACTTTCAGCAGCAAATCTTTGACCCGCTCCAGGGTCCAGTGGCCGCCGTAAATTTCCAGCTTTTCCATAGCTTCCCACCGGCTAAAGGTCGAAACCAGGCCGCCCAGTCCCAAAATGTGGTCCAGGTGGCCGTGGGTGAGCAATATTTTGTTGAGGCGCTTGAAGCCCAGGCTGCTCTGTAAAATCTGGCGCTGTGTGCCCTCGCCGCAGTCAATCAAAAAGCGATACTCTTTGTACAGCACCGCATTGGCCGAGAGTCCGCGATGAACTGAAGGCGCAGAAGCAGAAGTCCCCAGGAAAATCAATTCAAACATGAATAGGTTTGTTCCTTGATCAGATGTCAGTAGTCAGATGTCAGTAGTCAGAAAAGATTATCTGACATCTGACTACTGGCTACTTTGCTACTCATCTTGGGATATCGTTGCGGGTTAACCACAAAATATCGGTAGATTTCAGTAGGATAACTTGATTGGGGAGAGGTTGCAAATCTGAGGCGAGGGTGTGGGTTTTGCTTTTGGCCGCAGGGGGAACAGGGCGATGGAGGACGTTGCGCAGGGCCAATTCAACCGTATTTTCTTCATCGCCGACCAGGCGCATGCTGTGCAGGTCGCCTTCAAAAACTTCGCCGTTGCGCATCTGGATAAAGAGATGGGGCGGAATGAGATTGAGTTTGAGCGGCTCGACCTGGAGGATGGTGTGCCACAGCAAGAACGGCTCCGGCGGGTCTTCATCCAGCAGAAACTTCCACCAGCGCGGCCGGTTGGCGGCGGTGCGAAAGCCCAAAAAGGTGGCAAAACGGCGGGCCAGGATCAGGCTGATGCCCAAATAAAGAATCGCTATAAAAATGATAAAGGCCAGCACCGGCAGCGGATAGCGATAAAACGGCATCGGCGGGCCGATGATGTCCCAGACATACAGCATTTCGCCGCGCGCCAGCCAAAAAACGGTCAACCCCAGGGCAATGCCGGTCAAAATGGTGCCGTGGATAATGGCGCTGCCGACCACGGCCAGCACAGCCTGTTCAAAAGCATCAGGGGTGCGATAGTAGCGCGGGCGGTAAGCGGTGTAGGTGCGGGTAAAGAGAAAGCCCGGCGCGATGAAGAAGAGCAGCAGGATGATGCTTTCCAGGTTGAAGCTGAGGCTCATTTATCGTTCCGGTATTTGCGCAGCGGCCAGCTCGATAATTCTTCGGGGAAGGTGACGGTTTGCAAGGCGCTGGCGGCCTGAATGGCCCGCGTTTTGGCCTTTTCTTTGAGTTCCAGCAGGTTAAAGGCTTCGCGCACCACCTCGCGCAGGCGCTGCACATTTTCGGCCAGGGCGCTTTTGTCAATAAAGGCAAAGGTTTTGTACTTTTCTTCGGCCTCTTCGCGCAGTTCTTTCTCCGGGTAGCCAGTCAGCACGATGGCGTTGATGCGGTGCTCGGCCAACTGCCGGAGTAGTTCCATACCCTGCCGGTCTTCCTCGTTGGTCGGGCTGAGCCGCAAATCCACAATCACCAACTCCGCCGAGCGCTCGCGGACGACTTCCATCGCGGCCTGGTAGCTGTCTACCGTTTTGACTTCAAATTCATTTCTTAAAATGGCTTGCAGCGTCGCCCGCCAATCGGGTACGTCATCTACAACTAAAACTCGTTTACGCATCTTTGGTTCCTCTTAATTGCTGTACAGAAAAACATCCCATAAGAACAGACTTACCGATGGGATGCTTCAAGAATTGTTAGCCCCACCAAAACATCGTCCCTGTAATCAAGAATAATCCCGTCATCTCGCATTTCGCTGTGGGTTGAGGTCGGTTTTTCTTCAAAATGAAGGTGGAGCGCATCTGCTTCTGGGTCGTAGTCCAACCACATTTTGGTCAGGGGCAGTTTAATAAAGTTTACCGTGGCCTCGAGCAAGTGGCCGATATTTTTTTCTTCTAAGAATGTTGTGACCATGAGTCTGGGTGTCAGCAAGATGAGCTGGTTAGACCACTTTTTGCCCACCAATACTACCAAATGACAGGTAAAACTCTGGCATCAGTAATAGATTTGTCTTTCGTGAGTATTGCCACTGTATGGCCTAAATCCTGCAAATGGAGACCAGTGCTTACGATAAATCTATCGTGTAATTCGGGAATTTGCAACCCTTCAGGGGTCAAACTTCGCTCAAATACTTCCCAAGTAAGTTGATGAACCTCAATTCGGTCATCATTACTCACATCGGTTAGCAAATCTGATACAGTTGGAATACCGACACGCCCTTTTTCAATGAGGTAGGTTGCCTCGGCCAAAGCAATAAGAGGCAAAACCATTTCACTATCGGTGGCTTCCATTGCTGCTTTAGCCTGCCGGCCTAAATTCCGATTGCCTTCCAAATACCATATCAAGGCATGTGTGTCCAAAACATACTTATTCGCCATCGAGTTCCTTGTCTGTTGGTCGCCATTCAGCTATAGCAAAATCTTCTAACGTAGACATTTTGCCGCTTTTATATTTTCCAAACTGTAGCGGCTTTGATTGTCGAGGGAAAGACAGAATGAGTGTATCGGTAATACGCTGAATGAGCCGCAAACGATACTCCGGCGAAAGTTGTTGGGCTTGAAGAACAATTTTTTCTAAGGCTTGAGTCTCAGTTAACATCTTAATACCTCTGATAATTTTGCCATAATCATAATAGTTGAACGTTACTTACACCGCTTTTTGTAGCTCCATCATATTTTGTAACTCTTCACGGACAACTCACCGCACGACTTCTTCAACAGATTCCTGGTGATGCCGGATGTATTCCTTCAAAGCCTCATTGATCAACGTCTGATAATTACCGCCACCGACCAGATCTATCTACACAAAACCTCTTATTCGTCTACCTCCAAAATCGCCCCTGCTTTTTCAGGATTGAAACCTACAGGCCATTTTGTTTGTAAATCGTACTTCACTTTATTGAGAGTAATACCTGATAATTTTGTTTCTGTTAAATTAGCGCCATGAAGTGAGGCATAGCCCAAATAAGCCCCAGTGAGGTTAGCCCCTGTTAAATTGGCCCCCGTTAAATATACATCTGATAAAATTGCGTCTGTGAGATTTGCATCCGTTAAATCAGCCATATCTAAATTAGTAAACCTTAATTTAGCTTGACTTAAGTCGACTGTACTCAGATTTGCCTGGGCTAAATAAGTTTTTGTCAGAAGAGCACGACGGAGGTCTGAACCAAATAAACTGGCCCTGGCTAGGTTGGCCTCATCAAGGACTGCTCCACATAAGTTATAATATCTCAAATCGGTGTCAGCGAGTATACCATAACTTAGATTAACCCCGTATAAATTTTTATCTTTTTGTATCTGGTTGACGATTCTCCATACGAGCCGCCATCTTTCATCAAGGTTAGTAGTATCATCAATATTCGTGTCCCGTAATATTGCTTCGCCCAACCAAGCTCCTGCCAGGTTAGCTTTTCTCAGATCGGCCTTTTGAAGAAAAACACCGGACAGATTTGCTTCGATTAAATTGGCCCCACATAAATCGGCCCCTTGCAAAAGGGCATCTTCTAAATTGCTATGACTGAGATTGATATTCTGTAAGTTAGCTTGTTCAAAATGTGCTCTCACTAGATTGCTATAACTTAAGTTAGCATCTTGTAAATTTGCAGACTCAAAGTATCCCCCGTCTAAATCACACCCGCTTAAATCCACCCCTCGTAAATCTCGACTATCTTTACGTTCATAAACAATTTCCCATATCGTCGGCCAACGTGGGTCCACTTTAGGAACCGTAAATTTTGAAGATGGAGATAATATTAATTCGTGATATGCTTCTAAATATTCGATTAAAGTAGAGAGGAAATCTGATGAAGGAGGACCGAAATGACAATAATTCCCAAATCTATGGCTTCTTAAAGCACCAATCTTTTCTGCAACGGTAGTTAATCCATAAATCATCGGTAGATTGGGGAGATCATTTACCCATCTTGAATAGGTAGTATCATCAATAGATCCAACAAAACCATATGTATTAACCCAATTGATTGTTTTTTCATTTCTTCCAAAGCCAGACATCAACATAATTCTTTGGGTCATGGAGCTTGGCAAGTCAGGGTAGTATGTAGCTAAATTACCGGGCAAATCGCCACTAATTTGGCACAAAATAATTATTCCGGTGCTTGGAGCTGAGCTTAGATCATTCTCAAGGATTATTATTTTTGCTTGAGTGTATTTTTGTAATTCGTCTGCGAAATAATCAAGTTTTAACAACTCTCGCGCTGATATTTTTTGCGTTACAGATTTACCGCCACAAGAGACTGTTCGTTTTATATCTGTTTTTTCATCTGACTCTACAGCAAGTGTAATATAATCTAAACTCATAATCTCTCAATCTAAACTGAATTTATATCAACCCGCTTACAAAAATAAGCCTACGTCAATCCAGCCCTCCAACCTTCCCATGTTACCCGATTTTTACGCCGAAGGCAACGAAGCCGGACTACCCGGCAAAGTGATGGTGAAGGTTGTGCCCTCGTTGGGGCGGCTTTCGACCGTAATCTGGCCGTGCTGCTGTTCCAAGAACGTTTTAACCCACCACAGGCCAAAGCCCAGCCCTTGCGGATAGGTGGTAAAAAACAGGTCAAAGACCTGGTCCAAATTTTCAGCGGCAATGCCCGGCCCGCTGTCGGTGATCTGGATAGCAATGTGGCTGCCCGCTTTGAAGGAAGCAATCCGTAGCACGCCCCCTTCAACTTCCATCACCCGCAGGGCATTGCTGATCAGTTCGATCAGGGCATCCACCAGCAGGTCGCTGATGTCTACCGGCGGCAGCTTGGGGTCAAGATGGCAGACCAGCTTGATATTTTTGGGTATCTCGACCAGCGAAATGGCCCGGTTGATCAACTCGTTGACATTGTGCGCTTTGGCCGGGTGCTGGCGAAAACGGCGCAGCAGGGCCACGGCCAGATCAACGGTGTAGCGGGTGTTGCGCTCGATCCGCTCTAAATTGGTCTCGATTTCCTGGCGCAGCTCCGGCGGCAGTTCGGCCGGCTGGAGCAGTTCGCGCAGGTGCTGCACGGCAATCGGCACCAGGGTGGTGGTGTTATTAATCCGGTGGGCCAGGCTGCCGGCAGCCTTGCCCAGCACTGCCCAGCGCTCGGCGGCGATGCGCTGTTCCTGCGCTCGCTGCAAGGCTTCGTTGGTTTTTTGCAGGGTATCATACTGGCGGGCATTTTGAATCGCCCCGGCCGCCGCCGCCGCCACCAGCGACAGCAGTTGCAAATCGCCCTGGTCAAAATTGCCCTCTTTTTTGTTGAGCAGTTCCATCACCCCCACCACCTCGCCCTCGGCGATGAGCGGCACGGCAATGATTTTGTGGGTCACAAAGCCGGTCAGCCGGTCGGCCACCGGCGACCAGCCGGGGTCGCTCTGGACGTTGTTGACGATGTGGGGCAGGCCGGTTTGGGCCACCAGGCCGACAATTCCCTCGCCCAGCGGCATAATAAAATTGCGCAAACTGGTCAGTTCGTTCCCCTCGCCGTCGTAGGCCAGTTGAAAAACCACCCCGCCCCGCTCCTTATCCAGCAGGGCCAGCGAGCCGCACTCCGCGCCAATAATCTCGGCGGTGTGTTTGACCAGCAGCCGCGGAATCTGCTCCACATCGAGGGTGCTCGAAACCAGGCGGCTGACCTCGTTGACCAGTTCCAGATCACGGCTCAGGGCGCTGGTGGCGGCGTAGAGCCGGGCGTTTTGAATGGCAATGGCGGCCCAATCGGCCAGGGCGGAGAGCAGCATTTGGTCTTCGAGGCTAAAGGTCCGGCGCTGGGTGCGATTGTCCACCCCCAACACACCAATCACTTTTTGGCCGACCTTGACCGGCACATTGACCAGGGCATAGACCACCAGCCCGGTTTTTACCTTCAAACTGCTGCTGTCCCTGGAAATGATCACCGGCTCGCCGGTTCGGGCGACCTGCCCGGCAATCGAGTCGCTGACCTTGACCCAAAAATTCTTAACCTCTTCCACCCCCAGGTTGGCCTCGGCCCGCAGATAGAGGTTGCCGCTGGCCTCGTCAACCAGCAGTAAATAGCTCTCGTCGGCGTGGGTCAGGCTGACGGCGGCCTTAGCCACCCGGCGCAGCACCTCCTCCAGCTCAAGCTGCGAAGTGACCGACTGGCCGATTTCGGCCAGCGTTTGCATCTGCTGGACCCGGTTGGTAAGCTGCTGGTTGGCCTCGATCAATTCAGCCCGCTTGGTCAAAACCAGGTCGCTGTTGGGCAAAGGCCGCTCCAACGCCGATTGGATGAGCGCGGCCAGCTCGGTCGGCTCAAAGGGCTGGTTGAGCCAGCCGACAATTTTTTTATCGTCGAAGTTAGCCCGCGTCGTCTCGCCGTTACCGCCCACCAGGATGATCGGCGCGGTCAATTTTTGGGCGTTTATTTCGGCCAGCAGGGCCGCAGCCGGCAGGTCACTCAAATGGGCGTTCAGCACAATCAGGTCAGGCTTGACCCGGCGCAGCAACTCCAGGGCCGCCCGGCCACTGGTCTGCTGGTTGACCATCATGCCATAGTGTCGCTGCAAGCCGGCCTTTAAAGTGGGATTGTCCGTTGGATCAATGATCAAAATGCGCGGATTTTTGGGTATAGCAGTCATAACGCAACTTTATCTTTTGCTGTAAATTGTGTAATAATCAAGAAAATGTGAAATCTCGCGCAAAGACGCCAAGAACGCCAAGAAAACAATAAAATCTTTGCGACTTTACGTGAGGTATTTGAGTCAAACATGGTGTTGACCATTACATTTTGCCGTAAATTGAATAGCGCCCTGGCTGGGATCAATGTGGGCCACAGGGCCAAGAAACTGTTCGACGACCCACAGATTAGTTCTGGTATGTTCCGAGATTTTTTCCATGGAGAGGGTGACGGATTGGCCCGATAAAGCCAGCGGCAAAATAAGCTGGTCGGCCAGGTGCTCGTCCAGCCGCGCCCCGCTGTGGTGAAAAGCCAGCAGGGCCTCTACCGCTTCCTGGGCCACCTGCTCCGACGGTTTGCCGAGTTCACCCAGAGCGCTAAAACCGGCCCAGCCTGACTCGTATTCGACGGCCAAAAATATCCCTGCCCCCGGCGAGACCGAGCGCACCCGTTGCGGCTCGATGGCATGGGGCAGGCGGGCTTCATCCAGCAGATTGGCCGCCCGGTTGCGGATGCGCTGGGCAATATGGGCCGGCAGGCTCGATGCCACCGCGACGCCGTGAATGTGCTTCAACGCGCCCCGCGCCTCGGCTACAGCCGAGAGGGTTTTGCTAGATTCATCGGTTTTGTCTCGCCCCGGAATCGTCGCCCTGATTTCGCCCTGGCCGGCGGGATACCAGCCCCAGGCCAGCAGTTCGAGGGTGGCCTGAAAACCTAACGGGCGAATAGTGGGCAAAAAAACATCGCGCAGGTAATGAAACGGCGGACTCCAGGGGACATGGGTGCCCCCCTTGACGGTGACGGTACTGGGGCCGCCCGCCAGGGTCAATGGGAGCAAGACAGTTTGCAGTACTAACGTCGCCGCGCCGGCGCTACCCCCTTGACGGGCCTCACTCACGTCAAATTCGTACAGGCCGGGGATGGGATCGCTCTGTGGTTCAAAGGTGAGGCTGGTCGAGCCAAGCGCATCGCCGGATACACTGGCTTCACAAATCAGGGCCGCGGCCCGCACCGAGGCTAAATGCTGCGCGGCCAGTCCGGGGTTTTTACGCCGGGCGCGAATATTTTCAAGACGTATAGGCTGCTGCAAAATGGCGGCGAGGGCCAGCGAGGTCCGCAGGATTTGGCCGCCTCCTTCGCCATAAGCGCCGTTGATAATGAGCATAGCGATCTCACTTCGGTTGATCTATATCAAAGGAGTCGCGCAATTCAAGGTAATTTAGCCCCTCGTGGGCGACCACAAACGGGCACAAGGCCCGACCCTACAGCCCAACTGCGTAACTCATGCCTAAATTATACCACGTTGGAATAAAAAACCTTATCCGCCCTCAAAATTTGCCAACTTTGGTTATTTTAGGTAAGATGATAACCCTATTTATTAAATTTTCCTTTTAGGAGCGCAAACCGAATAGACAACAGAATATGCAAAAAGAGGGACAACTGCTAAATCTTAAGGAAGGAGATGCGTTTCCCTGTGAGTCTCACAGCACAAAGGCATACCATTATTGAGAAGTTAGTTAGTTTTACCAATTGGGTCAGCCAGGGGCGGTGGCACATTGTATCTGCTCAGGCCGCAGACTCGCTTCACACCGAAATCTACCGGCTTGAAAAAACCTTAGCCACTGCGCCTACCCGTCCTACCCGAATTGTCCGCAACTCAAAACCCTTGGAACCAGTGACCGAACAGCAAAAGATTATGGATTTAGCCGGCTAACTTTTTTGGCTAGACTAACAATTGTTCAAACAAAAAAATTCCACCTCGTCATTGAGGTGGAATTTTTGTTTTTGAGCAGTTGCCCCGGCTACGGTTCCGAGGCAATCGTGTACCCGCGCCGAGGAATGGTAATAATAAATTCCGGGTTGCTGGGATCGGCCTCAATCTTGTTTCTCAAGTTCCTGATGTGCATCCGAACCAGATCGGGGCTGCCGCTTTCGGTTGGATAATCCCAAACTTCTTGTAGCAGGCGGTCGCTGGTAAAAACTTCATCGGGGTGCATCATCAAATGACAGAGCAAGTCGAACTCGACCGGGGTTAACTTTACCTGTTTTTTATTGGTAGTTACCTGATAACTAATCCGGTCCAGGGTTAAATCTTTGATTTTGAGGGTAGAAACAGGCAAGGCCGGCGGAGTCTGGTTGACCCGGCGCAAAATAGCCGAAATCCGGAGCTGTAATTCATCAAGGTTAAAAGGTTTGGTTAAGTAATCGTCTGCACCGGCCCTCAGCCCTGCAACTCGGTCTTCGGGGCGGCCCAGAGCGGTGAGAAATAAAATGGGCACATCAGCCAGGGCCGGGTCGGCGCGTAGCTCCCGGCACGTGTCCAGACCATCCATGCCCGGCATCACTACATCCAGCACAATCAGGTCGGGGCGATGGCGGCGGGCTTCTTTGATGGCTTCGATGCCGCTATAGACCACATAGACCTGATACTGCTTGCGTAGTGAGGCTTCAATAGACTTGGCTACTTCAACATCATCATCTACGACCAGCACACGGGATACTGTAACTTCGCCCCCAGAGGACACAGCCATAACTTTTCTTTCCCAAATTAACGCTATTCTAACATAAAGATGTTACCATTATAGCATAAGGTCAGCTTTGGGACAATCAGCTAAAATGCAGCTCAAATTTAACTTGCTTTTAATTTATCAAGGTTACAATAGAACCCAGTTAATTTTGTGCTGGTAGACCTTAAAAATCGAGAGCAAAAGTAAGAATTTTTACGCCGGAAGCGTCTAATTAGGACTAAAAGTAGCATGATAGAGAAGCATGCGCAAGATAAGGAAATTTTTCGATGCTTGAATTTGACTCCGATATTCCTTTGTTTCCTTTGAATGTCGTTCTTTTTCCAGGGATGATGTTGCCCCTCCATATTTTTGAAGAACGCTACAAGCGCATGATCAAAGAATGTATTGCTACCGGGCAAACTTTTGGAGTTGTCCTGGCTAAAAGTAAACAGGCCCAAGCGCCCAACGTGGCCGCTCTCTTTCGGGATGATCTTTATGAGGTCGGAACAACAGCCCGGATTACGGCAGTAGAAAATCTACAAGATGGCCGGATGAATTTGATTACCGTCGGTCAAGAGCGATTTGTGATCAGGGATATTTATCCCAGTGCGGCTGATTTTCTGAGGGGACGGGTTGACCCCTTTCCACTGCAAGCCGAAGACGCTACCGAGGTGAGGACGTTAGCGCAAAAACTCCGGCCGATGGTCAGGCAATATATCAACCACCTGGCCGACGCTTCGGGCGAGGATTTATCCAACGCCACCCTGCCCAACGATGCAACGGCTCTGGCTTTTCTGGCCGGCACGGCCCTTCAGGGACCGCTGGCCGATAAACAAAGACTTTTGTCGGCCACATCGCTGCGGGCGTTGATTGCCGGCGCCGTTGCGGCTCTGGATAAAGAAGACCAAATTCTGGTTTATATGATTGAAGCCTACTCGGCGCATCAACGGATTGAAAGATTACCTTTTGTAGATTACTCCTTAAACTGACAAAGCTGAAAGGGCTTATTCTAATTTTGGCTCTGTTAAATTCAATAGCCATCTACAAAAGACGGGAAAATAGGCTGGCAACATTACCTTGAGGAGAGTGTTGCTAAAGGGGTAGTAAAGAAGTAGGTCGGAACGAAAAATTTTTGAGATGAGGTGAGAGTTATGGCAACCACTTGGGCACCAGAAGAAGCATTATTTAGATTGAGCATTGCCGATCTTGCGGCAACCGCTCCGGTAGCGCCTGCCGAAGAAAAACGCCTGATCAAGCAAATGCTGGAAGGCAAAAAGGCGGCCAAGCGGCTGGCGAAAGAGCAAAACCTGGATGAGGAGCTGCGCTGGCAGCTTCAAGCCAAAGTTGAAGATGGTAACGCGGCTCGACGGACGTTGATTCAAGCCAATGGCCGCCTGGTTATTAGTATTGCTAACAAATATACCGGCCATGGTCTCAGTTTGGCCGAGCTTTCCCAGGAAGGGGTGCTGGGGCTGATTAGAGCCATTGATAAGTTTGATGTTAGCAAAGGGGTGCGCTTGAGCACCTACGCCAGCTACTGGATTCGCCAGAGCGTCAGCCGGGCGGTGGCGGTGCAAACGCGAGTTATCCGCCTGCCGGTCCACAAGGTGGATCATCTGGGCAAAATCAAAAAGGCTATGGGCCAATTGACTCAACAGTTGGGCCGGGCGCCGGAGTTGGAAGAATTAGCCGCCCACACCGGCGATGCCCCCGAGCAGATCCACGAGTTGCTGCAAGATGGGCAGGAAACCTTGAGCCTGGAGGAACCTGTTGGCGACGATGGAGCAACCCTGGCCGACTTTGTGGAAAATGATTTAACCCAGGCGCTGGAGGATCAGGTTGACTCCACGCTGCTGGAGAGCGAAATCCGGCGGGCTTTGGCCGGTCTGACCGCCCGCGAAAGCCGGATTGTCGAACTGCGTTATGGTCTGCGCGATGGGCAGCCTTTGACCTTACAGGATGTGGCCGAGCGCTTCGGCCTGACCCGCGAGCGCATCCGCCAGATTGAAAAAGAGGCGCTGGCTAAATTGCGCCGACCCGACCAGGCTGGCCGGCTGATCGGTTTTGTCAACTAAATTCCCAAATCTCGTTCCCAAACTTAGTTTGGGAACGAGATTAATGCTGTAACATTAAAAAACCTCTGGCGTTTTACGAGCCAGAGGTTTTTTTGTTTTCCTGGGCCGAGGCAAGTTCGCGGATTTGCCGATTTTCAGGAATATGGTTGAGATAAATCTGTTGTAAGGCCGGATCGTCAATTTGAGCTGTTTGGGCTGTAATAAAGGCCTGGCCCAGCGTAAGCATTTCCTGGGCTTGCTCAAACTTTTGCTGGCTTTGCAATATTTGATAGCAGGTCAAATAAACAATCGCCGGATGCTCGATGCCTTGCGTGCCTCGATTGATGATAGAGTTGAAGGCATGGCGGGCGCAGGTATCGGCCAGGGATAAATCGTTTCCGGCCAGGGCAGCCCGGCCCAGCAGGGCAATACTTTCTGTCATCCGCACTTCTTGTTGCATCTCCCGCTGGATTTTAAGCACTTCTTCAAAGGTTTTTTTGGCCTGGCGCGGTTGGCCCTGCTCAATAAGAGTCCAGCCGTAGTAAGTCAGCGCGGCATTGAGCGCCCATGTATCGTCCATTTCTCTTAAGATGAGCAAAGCTTCATCTAAAAGAGATAAGGCGGTGTCATACTCAGTCAGGCGGGTATACAAAAAGCCTAATTGGTAAAGGGTATGGGCTTCGCCTCGCCGGTCGCCGGTGGCCCGATTAATTGCCAGCGCCTCTTTAAAGAGCTGAAGCGCCACCCCATAATTACCCAGTGTGCGCTGCACCTTGCCTAAACTGCGCTGGGTTAAACTCTCTCCTGTCCGGTCGCCAATGGTGCGGTGCAGTGTCAGCGATTGATTATAACATTTTTGTGCCTCAGCATAGTTGCCCATGTCATAGTAAACCCGGCCCAGGTAACTGAGGCAGTTGCCCAGTCCTATCTGATCGCCCAGGGCTTGCCA
This sequence comes from Anaerolineales bacterium, assembly GCA_015075405.1. Classification (GTDB taxonomy): domain Bacteria; phylum Chloroflexota; class Anaerolineae; order 4572-78; family J111; genus DSQQ01. The sequence goes on along the minus strand of JABTUK010000003.1, from coordinate 1,524,697 downwards.
CAACTCCGACGCTTCTTTGAAAAAGTAAAGCGCTACGTCATAGTCAGCTTGATAGTGAACAACAATACCCAGATTCTTCAAACAATCGGCCTGAGCATGTTTATCCTGGTGCTTTTGGGCAATAGCTAGAGCACGATGTAAATAGTCCTGAGCCGTTTCGTATTCGCCTCGCAGATAAAGCAATTTGCCCCAATGACTGTACCCCTCGCCGACCAGCCTTTCAGCGCCCGCTTTTTGGGCCAACTGCACTGAGCGCTCAACCATTTCCAAACCCGAGTCATAATCGCCGCTGGCTTCATATAAGCTGGCCCACTGTTTCGCGGCCAGGGCGCGGCGATAGTCATCGTTAAGGGCTTCGGCCATAATCCCCAGGGTGCCCAGGTCTTCTAACGCTTCCTCACGCCGGCCGATTAAATTGTACAATTTGGCCCGCTCCATCAGTGTGTCCCAGTAATCCGGGGAGACGATACTGTGGCCGTTTACTGTCGAGGGGCGTTTCTGGAGGTAAGCCAGGATTTCGGTGTAATAATTAATCGCTGCGTGATTAGCGAACTCGCGGCGGGCTTTTTCGCCGGCAATCTTCAGATAGTGGAACGCCTTTTCACCATTATCGCTGCGGCTGTAGTGAAAGGCAAGCTGTTCGACTTCGTCGGGGACTAACTCTTCCAACACCGCGCCCACGGCCCGGTGCAGTTGCCGGCGTTGGGCCAGCAGCAACCCCTCATACACTACTTCCTGGGTGATGACATTATGAAAAATATATTCCCAGCGAGGAGCCGGTACTTCCAGGCGAATCAATTTTTCACTTTCCAGGTCATCCAACTGAGACGACAACCAAAACTGGGCTTGCTGGAGTGGATGAATTGCCGACAAAAGCGAACGCTGAAAGCTAGGGCCGATGACCGAAGCAATTTTCAGGGTGAGTTTTTCTGTTTCGGGCAGGCGGTCAATGCGGGTCAAAATAACATCCTGCACCGTATCAGGCAGATTGAAATCCAATTGATCGGCCTGACTTTCGGTCACGTTGAGAATTGCGCCCGTAATTTCTTGTATGAAAAATGGATTCCCCTGCCCTCGATTCAGTAAAAGGGGGACTACTCCTTTCGGCAACTGCCTGTCACCTTCCAAAATTTTAATAAACTCCAGGCTTTCTTCGGCTGAAAGCGGTTCCAGATGGATGGTGTGGACATAAGGCAGAGTTTTGATGTCGGCCAGCAGTTCCCAATCGGCGGCGGCCAGCGGGCGATGGACCAGGGCCAGCAACAGGGGCGTATCTACCAGGGCTTTGGTCAAATAGGCGGCGAGGGATAAAGACAGTTCATCAGCCCACTGGATATCTTCCAGCAAAACCAAAAGGGCATGACGCCGGGCTTTGCGGCGCAGCAGGGCTTCAATCAGGGCAAAGGTGTTATTGCGGCGTAAGTGGCCGGAAATACTCTGGGTAAAGCTGTTGTCCGGCGCTTCCAGGCCCAGCATATCGGCCAGCAGCGGCAGCCGGTCGGCCCAGTAGCCGGGCTGGCCGGGCGGGTCTTCCAAATCGGCGATGACGGCGGCCAGCCGGGCCAACTGCCGGGATGGGGTCAGGGTGGGGGTCAGATCGCACAGGGCGGCAATCACTTCACGCCAGGCTTGATAAGGAATTTGGCGGCCATAGCTGATACATTTGCTGCCATAACCTACCCCCCCCCTCGAAATCCACTCCCGCACCAGTTCTGAAGCCAGTCGGCTTTTGCCCAGGCCCAATTCTCCCTCGATAAACAGCAGGCGCAGTTGGCCCCCGCGGACATCAGCGGCTATCTGTCGTAGCTGCCCCAATTCAGCCTGGCGGCCAATCAGGGGGTGCTTGTGCAGCAAATGGCGGGTAATAAATTCCTCGTGTGTCCCTTGCTCGCCCTTGACCAGATAGGCGGTTAGCCTATCCGCTTTACCTTTGAGCGCAATCTTGCCCAAACTTTCAAAAATAAACTGCTGGCTGACCCGCTCTTTGATCCGCTGGCTGGCCAAGATTGTCCCGGCTCGTCCGTACTGCATCAAGCGCGCCGCCAAATTGACGGTATCGCCAATAACCGTATATTCTCGCCGGCTGGGTCCACCGACCGGCCCGGCAAACAAACTCCCTTCGGTCAGGCCAATCGCCATGCGTAATCCCTGCTGTTTGGCTACGGTCTGCAAATCCAGGGCGCAGGCAACGGCGCGGGTAATATCATCTTCGTGAGAGAAGGGCGGCGCGCCAAAGAGAATCAACAGTACCGTCCCTTTGTCGTCAACAGCCACTTTGTTGAGCGAACCTTCAAACCGCTGCACCAATTCCTGAATAGCCTGCAAAAAGTTTTGCAGCCGTTCGGCGATATTGGCGGCTTCGTAATCAAACCCACCCACCCCTACAAAAAGAACGGTGATCCGCCGCAATTCGGCCAACCAATCCGACTGCTCACCCAGGCGCTCTTTGACCGTATCAGGTACATAGCTGCGCAGCGCTTTCTCGGCAATAGCGGCTTCAATGGGTTCGAGTTCGCTCCAATCGAGAATCTCCGGCGGCAACTCAGGCAGCGAGGCTACGATTTCACCCAACTGGACAAAACCAGGGGCATTGGAAAGAGCCAGTCCCTTAAAAAAAGGCTGAACCTCTTGCCAGGCCGATGGGCTGAGGATGATTTGTCCCGGCTGAGCATAATGTTCAGCCCTGGCGACCTGCACCAGTGGCTCTCCACCAACCACGTATTCCCAATGCCCGGCCACCCCCCCGATATTACATTCCAACACACTTCCGGCGCTAATCCCAGCCTTTACCGAGAGCGAGACCGAGCCATGCCCGGTTTTAAGATTGGCAAATTCGGTCATTTTGTCTTGCATAACCAGAGCGCACTCGCTGGCGCGGCGCACGGCCAACTGTATTGAAATTTCCTGGGCCGGAAACAGAACGGTCAGCGCATCGCCGGAAAATTTGACCACCTGGCCGTGATACGCCTGCGCAATTTCGATCATGCCGGTGAAATATTGGTTGATGAGGTGGGTTAGTTCTTCAGCCCCTGTAGGACCGACCTGACTGAGCAGTTCGCTAAGAGGGGTAAAACCGGAAATATCGGTAAATAAAACCGCTGCCGGAAAGCGGCGAGCGATTGGCTCCGTTAAAACAGAGGGCTGCTGGTAAATAGCCCTGGCTACTGGCGTGGGTACATAGGCCGACAGTTGTTCTAATAAATTCGGCGAAGCCATAATAATTAATGATAGGGTAAATGTTTGAAATATTAATGTGATTATGAGGGAAGCAGGTTAAATAGTCAATAGGCCAATTGTCAAAAACAAGAGACCGGTACTTCAAAAGCACCGGTCTCTGTTTTAACGCAGGCGGGCAAAAACTGTAGCTACACCTAAAAATAAAAAAATTCCGGGAGCCAGAAGGGCGAACACGCTGCCGGTCAACAACATAAAAAGCAAAAAGGGGGCGGTACCCAGAATAACACAACCAGCGACGACGTGCCCCAGATAACGCGAGCGTCGTTTTCCCACGGCCCAGCGCACAGCCTCGGCAATGAAACCAGCCACGGCCGGAGCAACGAATAGACTGATCAAAATTACAAAAAAACCAATCCCGCTCAAAATAAAGGTGAATAAACCGGCTGCAATCAGCGACAGGGGTAGGGCAACGGCGGCAGCAATCACATAATCCATATTGCCGCCGCTGTAAAATTTATCCTCTTGCTCGCGGATACAATCAGGGCAGCGAAAACCGACCGGGGTGCGCCGGGCGCATTTGGGACAAATGGGCTTGTTGCAGCGGTTACAGCGCAGGCCGGTTTGGGTTTCGGGATGGCGGTAGCAGTAGAGTAGACCGGTTTCTGCCGTCTCGACCGAAGACGGGAGACCGGAGACCGGAACAGGAGAAGGACTCCCGGTCCTCGGTCTCCGGTCCCCGGTCGAGGTGGACAGTTTTTGTCGCACCAGGGCCAAGCCTGCTTTGGCCTCATTGTTGTTGGGGTCAAGGGTCAGCACCTGGCTGAAACACGCTTCTTTTTCAGCCAGCGACTCGACCACACCGGCCAGCCCCAGCCAGGCTTCTATATTCTCAGGCGTCTGGCGTGTTGCCTGTTGCAACATGCGGCGGGCGTCTTCAATATCGCCCACCCGAGCCGCGGCCAATCCTTGTTGCACTAAATCAGAGGTTGAGGTATCACTCATCAAATCTGTAACTCCAAGTTAAGTGTCAGGTGTCACGTGTCACGTGTCAAGATCAACATGACACGTGACACTTCAACACTTGATACGTTTATTTCACTTTCGCTTTTGCGGCCAGCCGAGGCGCTGCATGAGGGTGCGGTAAAAATAGCTTTTATCCTGCAAGCGCACAAATCGGGCCACCGCCGGGCTGGCCCGCATGACCACCTTATCCTGGTCGGCCAACTCCACTTCAAACTGACCATCCACCGTCAACACAGCGGTGTAATCGGTAGAAATCTGGACCGAAACCGTTACACCTTTGGAGAGGACAATGGCTCGCTCCAGGCTCAGGTGGGGGGCCAGGGGCACGAGTAAAAAATTTTCTAATTCTGGCGGCAAAATGGGACCACCCGCTGCCAGAGCGTACGCCGTCGAGCCGGTGGCAGTGGCCAGAATGACGCCGTCGGCGGTATAGGTGGTTAAAAAGACGCCGTCAATCTCGGTGCGCAGCCGGACAACACGGGCAAACTGCCCCCGGCCAATGACCACCTCGTTGAGCGCCTCATACGTGTTGACCACCTGATCTTCATGGTAATGTTCAGCCCGCAGCAGCATGCGTTCTTCGATCCAGCAGTCGCCCAACAGGGTTTGGCGGATACGCTCAGGCCACTCGGCGGGCTGAACCTCGACTAAAAAACCGAGGCGGCCCATGTTGATTCCCAGAATGGGAATGGTCCGGTGAGCGGTAACCCGGGCCGCCCGCAGCAGCGAACCATCGCCGCCCAGGGTTATGAGTAAATCAAGACCGTCCAGCCGTTCTTTGATGTCAGCTTCATCCCAACTGGAGCTGACCCAGGCCGACGCCCCCAGACCCTCGATAAATTCCAACATCTCGGCGGCCATCACCCGCGACTCGGCCAGTTTGGGGTGATAAAGCAAGCCGGTTTTACAAAAAGCTAACGGGGGAGTATTTGGAGCCATTATCACAATCGTTTCAAAGAGTAACAGGGTAGCAGGGTAGCAGATTTACTTCTTTGCGACCCTGCGACCTTGCTACTTGCTACCCTGCAACCTGTCTTTCAACCAAGCCGGCGCATCGGCTAGCTTGATAACCAATTGCTGGCTGCTGCTCAAATCACGAATCATGGCCTGACCGGCCTTGACTTCATCCTCGCCCAGGATAATGGCAAACGCAGCTTTGGCCCGGTCGGCGCTTTTGAGTTGGGCCTTCAAACTGCGGTCGCCGGGGGTAAGCATTGCCCCAATTTTCTCCTTGCGCAAGATTTCGACCAGTTTCAGAGCGGCCAATTTGGCGGTATCACCCAGATAAGAGACGGTAACTTGGGGCAGCGGCTCCGGCGGCGGCTCGACGCCCAGGTGGCGCAGGGCAATCACATAGCGCTCGATGCCGGAGCCAAAGCCAATACCGGGGGTGGGCCGTCCGCCCAACTCTTCGATTAAACCATCGTAGCGGCCGCCGCCGCAAATGGTATCCTGACTGCCCAGGCCGTCGGCTTTGATTTCAAACACGGTTTTGGTGTAGTAGTCCAGCCCGCGCACAATGCGGTAATCCACGATGTAAGGCCGACCAATGGCTTCGAGGTAGGTTTTCAGCCGGGCAAAGTGGCTGGCGCAGTCGTCGCACAAGTGGTCGGTGATGCGCGGGGCGTTTTCCAGCAGCGGTTGGGTCAGCGGCTCTTTGCTGTCGAGAATGCGCAGTGGGTTCTTTTGCAGACGCATTTTGTCGTCGGGCGGCAATTTGTCGGCAAAAGGTTCAAAATAGTTGACCAGCGTTTTGATGTAAGCCGGTTTGCAGACCGGGCAGCCGGTAGAGTTGATGTACAGGCGCAGGCCGTAAAAACCCAGGCTGGTGAATAAATGCCAGGCCAGGCTAATGACCTCGACATCCACCGCCGGGTCCTGCTCGCCGATGACCTCGACATCAAACTGGCTGTGCTGGCGGTAGCGGCCTTTCTGCTGTCGTTCGTGGCGAAAGAGCGGGCCGGTGGTCCAGACCCGCAGTGGAGTGGGCAGGGTGTGCAGCCCGTTTTCCACGTAGGCCCGCATGATACCGGCGGTAAATTCGGGCCGGAGGGCCAATTGATCGCCGTCACGGTCTTCAAAGATATACATCTCTTTTTCAACAATATCGGTCCCCTGGCCGACACCGCGCACAAACAAACTGGCCTGTTCCAGCAGGGGGGTGTCTATCCGCTGGTAGCCAAACAAATCGGTTGTCTCTTGAATTTTGGCAAGAATGAAGCGCCAGTAGGGCTGGTCGTCAAAAAGCACATCCAGCATCCCGGTGACGCGCTGGTATTTGGTCAAGGTTTAGCTTCTCCTCATTGCAATAAATCTGACTATTTTTCTGCTTTCGTAAGTTTCGGCGTAATAGCCAAAATGACCGGCTAAAATGTGATCGGCAATATCAAAGATAACCGAAGCAGCAGCGATCAGGCCGCGTTCAATAATCCATCTTTGGCTAAGGCTAGAGTCCACTTCGGCCCGGCTGACCTGCCTGTATTTGCTCAACTCCTGCAATATCTCGTCAAGCTCTTTTAGGCGCTGTTTGATGCCTTCTTCTCTGACAACCATGACGCTATTCTTTCTCTTAGAGAGACTTCCTGTTGGCGGCGAAGCGGAGAGGTATCCCGGTAGAGATGCAGCGACGCCAACTCAAACTGCTCCTGAGTCGCCTCATCAACAGCGTAGAGGAGTTGCCCACTACAAAGAATTTCAAAGCGTAGGATTGGGGGAGCGTTACGCAAGTCTACCAGGTCAACTCGTTCCGTACCTAATATATCGCTTATAGCGGCCCTTAAACGGAAGACCGACTCGGCGCGGGTCAAGATAGCAATATCCACATCATTTCCTGGCTGATGGCGAGATAAAGAGCCAAAGAGATAGGCCAACAGCACACCCTTTTTCTCAAACAAAGGGACGAGTTTCTCTAAATTTTGTCTAACATCGGCAGGCAATTTTTCAAATCTTTGCCAGCGCTCGGCAATACTCATTGGCGCTTCTCCTGACTATTACCTTTGCCTTATCCCTCATCTTATGCTACCCTCTGTCCATGCGCTACGCCATTTTCTCAGATGTCCACAACGAGGCGAAAGCACTGATAAAAGTCTTAGACCACGCTCGCCAGCAGGCGGTGGATGGCTATTTCTGCCTGGGCGATGTGGGAGTTGACAATTGCGTTGAATTGGTGCGAAGCACTAATGTACCGGCTGTATTTGGTAACTGGGAAGTATCAGGCTGGTCGCGCCTGTCGCCGAACAATCAGCAGTGGGCTTTGAGTTTGCCGCCCCTCCGTAAAGAGGTAGGCTTTTGGCTCACCCACGCTACCCCGCTCTGGCCGCCCCACCTGACCAGCTTGGCTGATTTGCAGGCGCATCGCCACGATGTACCGCTGTCGCAGCTTTTTCCCTACCTTCACTTTGAGTGTCAACCGCTGTGGGACATCGTCGGCGCGCTAACCAAGGCCGATATGCCGCTGCTGTTCCATGGCCACACCCACCGGCAAATCGCCTGGCGCTTTACCGCCGACAATTATCTCCAGAAGCTTACCCGCCCTCTTATCACCCTGCGTCCCGGCGATACCCTGATTGTTGGGGTGGGCAGTGTGGGCCGTCCAGAAGATGGGCCGGGAGCGGCTTATGTTATTTATGATGATGCGCTCAAGCAGGTAGAGATGATCCGGGTTTGAGAAATGGGACGGGTGGAACGTGAAACGTGAGAACGTTCTAACCTGAGTTCGGAGTTTCTGTAAATCGCACCCTTCGATACGCGCTTCACTTCGTTTCGCGCTACTCAGGATGCGATCTTGAGCCGAAAATCATCCTGAGTAGCTCTGAGCAAAGCGAAGGGCGTATCGAAAGGTGATTTTCGGGCTAATTCCGAACTGGTTTTTACATTTCACGCACTATTCGCCATACTCTCTTGCAACATGGCCATGGCCATGTTACCAATCATCTCCATAGCCTGAGCCGCCTCGTTTTGATTTTGCCGCCGGGCTTCCTCGATATTGGCTGACAAAATGGCAAAGAAAGGCTCGTCAATTTGATCGAGATTGTCGGCTAACACTTTTTGCGGGTCGCGGGATTGTAAAATCTCGCGCAGGAGCGCGACCGATTTTTGCAGCGCGGCACGGCTCTGTTCTTCCTGCTGGGCTTTGGTATCCAAAATTTTAGTGCGTAAATTTTTGAGAGCGTCCGCTTGTTTGCCGTTGCCGGCTTTGGCGAGTTCGTCAATCTGGGCAGTCAGTTGCTGGAAAAAGGTGTAATCGAGCAGGGGATGGCCGGCGGCCATGAAGGCTTCGAACTCTTCGTCGCCAGATGCATTTTGCAGTTTTTCCAGCAGGTCTTCCCGGCTGGTGATGTGGACCAGGCCCAGGCTATTATCAATCTCGGTGACGGCCTGCTGGCCCTGGCTGCTCAATTGGGCCAACACGGATCGCAAGGCATAAAGCGCCTGCGCTCCGGCCCGATTGCCCTCCATCTGGGCGGCCTGCATCGAAGCGGTCAAAATTTCAAAAAAGTCCCGGTCAAGTTCGGCGTCGTGTTCTTTGACTTTGGCCTGGAGCGCGGCTTCGTCACGCACCTGTAAAAACTCTTCCAGCAGTTTCACTTTGGCTTTTTGGGTTTCCAAAACCTCTTCGGTAATGCCATCAGCTTCCAGAACAGCCTTGACGATGCTATCGAAGGTTAAAAACAGCTTGGGATTCAACAGGTAAAATTTACGCTGTTCAGCCGGCAAACTGTTGACCACACTGTTGGTCAAAGAGCCAATAATTTTATCCTGCTCCGGGCCGCTCAAACTCAAACTGTTGGGCGACAGCACCAACGCCAACTCCTTCTCCAAATCATAGTAAAACATGGGGAGGTTGAGTGGATTGACAAACCCACACTGGGGGCATTGCACCGCATTAAACCGGCCCTGTAAAAAGGCGGACTTCAAAGCGGGGTTTTGCCCGTCAATAATCGGCACGACGGGCGCATTAAATTGGGTACGGCAGTTGGCGCACACCACCGGGACAATCTGTTGAGTAGCCATGATAAATAGATGTTACCTTTCTGAACAACTTGGTGTAAAGGTAGTATCTTACTCGCTAGCAGGCAAAATAGCAACTAAAAACCGCCCCCTTCAAATCCTGGCGGCGGTTTTTGGTAAACTGACAAAATGCTACGTTATTCGCGCTAATCGCGGAAGAATGACTCCACGTGGACCTGATCTTCTTCGCTGGGCAGTGTTTCGACAAAGCTTATCCGGTGCCAGGGAAAAATCACACGGGTGGCGTCACGCTCGATATAAACCAGGTTTTTGCCATCCCGGGCGCGAGCATTGGTGCAGATGAGAAAATTTGAGGTTGGGTCGGGTATCTCTTCGATTTCAGCCAGAATTGCATCTGCGTTCATGATGTGGATGATTACGGTGATAGCCATGAATATCTCCTTAAAAATTGACCAGAGACGGGAGACCGGGGACCGGCAGTTTGTCTTTTATTGCCGGTCCCCCGTCCTCCGTCTTCGGTCATGCCAGTTCAACGCATTTCTACTTCAATAAGTAGTTTACCCAGTTGCAGTTGGTCGCCGTTATGCAGTACTTCGGGCAAATAGGGAGCCAAACGCTTGCCGTTAATAAATGTGCCGTTGATACTGCCCAAATCTTCGACAACGACCGTTCCTTCTCGCTTGAGAATCCGGGCATGACGGCGGGAAACGCCCTTTTCCAGACCATTATCATTGGTTAAATCAATTTCGGGAAAAACATCGCTGGCCGGGTCCAACCGGCCCAGATGCACGGCTTTGGTCAGGGTGGCTTCAATCTCGCGCCCGTTGTCGCCAATGCGCAACCGTACCGCCAGAGGTCCAGTGCCCTTGACAAAGGCGCTTGAATCCCCCTCGCCTTCTTCTTCACCAACCCAGCCGATTTCGTCCGTTCCCAGAGGGTCAGTACCCCGGCGATCGTCTTCTAATAAATACGTTCCACACTCACTACAAAAGAGGGTATTGGCAACGTGAGTTGTTCCGCAAAATGGACACTTAATCACGATGTATCTCCTTTGGCAAAATTGACAGGCTGCGTGTGCCGTAGCGAATCTTCTTCCGACCTTCGGCGGATAGGTCACCGGTCCGGGCTAACCGGCCGGCCTCGAGTAGAGCGGCGCGGGCCAGGTCGGTTTCACCGAGATTGAGCAGGCGCGTGGCCATCGTTTCCAGGCGCTGGGTGGCGGCGCTAATTTGCCCATTTTCCAGGTCAACCATGGCTTTTTCTTGCATTTTAAAGATGGCTAATTTGCCCAGCGCCGTCACAATGGTCGGGGGGATTTCTATATTGCCTTCGGCTGCGGTCACAAATTCGCCCACTATGTCTACCCACTCCCAACTTCTGCGGTTAGCCTGGCCCGGCACATCGCCATCAACGGTTAAACGCATCAGCCGCTTTTGACCCGGTGTAGCTTCTGAGCGGACGCGGAACTCCATCAGCAATGTTTTGCCGCTGCCGGTGCCTAACGGTCCTAACACCGTTTTATCGGCCCGCAAATCAAGACGCTGGATATGAGGCGTCACCTGGAAAGCCTCTTTCAAAGTTACACCGCTCGAAGTATTGACGCTCATGGTTAATTCGCGGGCCACAACCGTGCTCAGGTTGCGAATGGTGGCCTTAAAAACATCCACCACCTTGCGGGGTGAATCAATATAAACCGAAGTTCCCCCCGATAAAGTTGCCATTTGATCGAGCAGATTTTCATTCCAATCCGAGCCGATGCCCATGGTGCTGAGGCTGATTTGATGATGCCCGGCCCACTCGGCTTTTTCCAGGCAACCGGCCTCATCGCCGTAAGTCTGGCCGTCGGTTAGCAAAATGAGGTGGTTAACTGACTCCTTGGTTCGATTGCGCTCCAACTCCTGCAAGCCGGCCGAGAGACCCTGCAACATCTCAGTCCCGCCGCTCGGTTGGATGGTGCTGGCAATAGATTTGGCCATGGCTTTATCCACACCTTTTTGGCTGGGCAAAATCACCTCGGCCCGGTCGCTGAAGACCACCAGGCTCAGGGAGTCGTCGGGGTTGAGCCGGTCAATAATCTGGCGCGTTCCTTCTTTAACCTGCTGCAGCCGCATGCCCTGCATCGAAGTGCTGCGGTCAAGCACCAAGCAAATATTCAAAGGTAGGCGGGCCGTAGGTAAATCTGAGGCGGGGGTAACATCCAGTAAAATGTAAAAGGCTTGCTCTTCGACATTGGTCAGTAGCGCTTTGTGGCTGAGGGTGGCGCGTAAACTGATGGCTGAAGATTTGTCCAACCCTTCCGATTCGCGCAGGCGGTCATAAATGCGGCGCTGCTCCGGGTCGCCTAAAACTTCATAAGCTTCCTGTACTTCTTGAAATATCTCAACAGCCGCCGGATTTTTGCTGGTGTCGGGGTGATACTCCCGCACCAAGGACCGATACATCTTGCGAATCTGATCTTCGGAAGCCGTAGTCTCGACTTTGAGAATTTCGTAGTAATTTTTATCGGTTCGCATCAGGGTTGCTCTCCCTGCTTTCCTGTAGAAAACCAGAGTACAGGATAAGGTGGTTTAAGATAGCTAGTTTTCAATACCGACTGAAACCATCACCGCGGTGATATTGTCATCGCCGCCATTTTTGTTGGCGGCTGTAATTAAACGCTGGCAAGCTTCCTGGGGAGTACCCGAAGTGCTGATAATTTCACGCAGTAACTCATTTTTCACCGGTCCCCACAAACCATCGCTGCACAGCAGCAGTGAACTGCCCGGCGGCAAATGCTGCACGTAAATATCCACTTCCATGGCCGTGCCCTGTCCAATAGCCCGGTACAAGACATTGCGCTGGGGGTGAGTGAGCGCGCCTTCGGCGGTTTCCTGCCCCAACTCTACCAGGCGTTGAACCAGAGAATGGTCTTTGGTGACTTGCTTCAAAGTGCCCTGATTAAACCAGTATACCCGACTGTCGCCCACATGAGCAATATAGGCGCTGTTTCCCATTACCAGGGCGACGGTCAAGGTGGTCCCGCCATCAGGTATGGCGTCTTGAACCACCGTATTGGCTTTTTCTACGGCGGCTATCAATACTTCGTTGATAGGCCGGTTGGCCGCACCCTGATTGTTATTGGCCAGATAAGACAAATAAATATCTTTTAAGATACATTCGGCGGCGGTACGCACGGCCAGTGAACTGGCGACTTCACCTTTTTGATGGCCGCCCATACCATCCGCTACCATAAACAAGCCAAACCATTCCTGTCCATCATCGTGTTGCAGTAGCGATTGAATGGCATAAAGCGAGTCTTCGTTGCGTTCTCGAACCTGACCAATATCTGAAAGTTTGCCTACATGCAATCCGGGTGTAAGCTGGCTCAGGCTTTTGGCGAGATTAGTTTCTTGACCGGAATTTTTATCCGCCGCCTGTCTTGGGGGGGGCGTTTCAGCTTTTGGCTGTGACAAGAGGCGTTGCAGGAAATTCATGCGTTATAAGCTCCAATCCTACCGGGTATCAAGTCTAAAATTGGGTCAGGGTACTATATTGGCTCAAGCAGGCAAGGCATAAAGGTGGTGATCGGTAGAACCAATGTAAACAATACCATCAAACACCAGCGGCGAGGAAGGAATCGGCCCGCCCGTTTTGAACCTCCACCGCACCTTTCGGTCCCGGCGATTAATGCTTACAAGCTCGCCACCCATGGTTCCAAAATAAACAGCCTCATCAGTTACAGCGGGGGTAGAAACCACCGGCGAGCCGGCGTTGAACTTCCACTGCACCCGGCCATTTCTTAGGTCAATAGCGTAGACATATTTATCGGTCGAGCCAATATAGGCGATTTCATCAAAAATGACGGGGCTGGAAATAACAGCCTGACCGGTTCTGACCTGCCAAATAGAGTAACCCGTTTTGGCATCAAGGCCATAAATATTCCAGTCTTGCGAGCCGACAACAATCATTTCTCTAAACAGGGCCGGGCTGGAAGTGACATTCCGGTTCGATCTGAATTTCCAGCGATGCGTCCCCGAGGACAGATCAACCGCATAAACATAGCCATCTTCGGAACCCACATAAACCAGTTCATCGCCCAGGGTTGGGCTGGAACGGATTGGCCCCATAGACTCAAACCGCCAGATGACCCGGCCTGTTTGGGCATTGACTGCATAAAGACGGTGGTCATCAGACCCGAAAAAGGCATGCTCAAATTCAACCCGGGCCGATGACCGGATTCGTCCCTCGGTGGGGCAGGTCCAGATAAGCCGCCCTCCTGTAGAAATAGCATAGGCTACTCTATCTTCAGAACCGATAATAACCCGGTCATTGTAGACAAAAGGTTTGGCGGCAATACCCCCTTCGGTGGGATATTTCCATTTAAATTGGCCGCTTTTCAAATCAAGGGCATAAAGATTGTTGTCGTAAACGCCGACGTAAAGCGTTGTTTTATCAGCCACCGGCGATGAGCGAATCTCATCTTCACACTTAAATTTCCAGATGGGCAAGATCGAGTCGCTCAGTTCCGTATCTGGCTCCCCTGTCATAATACCGGGCATTGGGGGTTGAGGATAGCCAGGCGGATACTGGGGCGGATAGGCCGGGTATTGGGCCGGATAAGGCTGCGGAGGGTAAGGGGGGTACTGTACCGGAGGAGGGGGCTGGGTGGGCTGATACGGCGGCGGCACGGGTGGCTGGCCGCTCAGGATGTTGGTATGGGCTGGCGCACTGGGCGGCAAAACCTGGGTTGCGGCGCTGGGGTTAGGCGCAATAAGCGATTTATCCTTCTTTAATGCGGCTACCAGGGCATCTTTAAGGGCCTGGGCCGACTGATACCGTTTTTCCAGGTCATACTCCAAAGCCTTCATGATAACGGCATTGGTTTCTTCTGAAAGGGAAGGGTTTAATAAACGCGCCGGTTCTTCGTGGAAGGTAAAAGGCGGTTCGAGGCGAGGGTCTCGTTTGGTTAACAGGTGATGCAGCGTGGCCCCCAAAGCATAAACATCACCACGCGGACTGGCTACCCCCCGGTACTGCTCCGGGGGAGAGTAACCTTCGGTCCCAATCATGGTCCCCTTTTTTTGAGTCGCATCCACCGCTTTGGCAATACCAAAATCAATCAGCGCCACCCTATTGCTGTTTTTGCGCAGCATTACATTGGAGGGCTTGAGGTCTCTAAAAATAATAGGTGGGGTTTGGTTATGCAGATAAACCAGCACATCGCAAATCTGGATAGCCCAATCTAGAACGATATCCTCTTTGAGCATGCCCTGGGTATTTTCAAGCACATTTTCCAGGTCCTCGCCCTCAACATAATCCATAACCAGATAGTAACGGACAGTCTCGGTAAAGAAGTCAGAAACTTTAGGGATGCCGGGGTGATCCAGTTGCACCAATAGATTAGCTTCGCGTTCAAAACTCTCTCGCGTTAAATTGCGCAATTGAGGATCGGGCGCTGAACTAAACATCTCTTTGATAGCGCATTTTCGGACCACCGAAAAGCGCAAGTCCCGAGCCAGGTAAACCGCCCCCATACCGCCTTCTCCCAGAACCTGGAGAATTTCGTAACGCTTTTGTAGCACAGCGCCACGGGGCAGCTTGCTTTCGTCGTAATCATTGCTTGCATTTTGAGGTTTTTTGGGGGGTTCGGAACCTTCTAAACGTTGCGTTTCAAATATCACAGTTTTCTCCTGTTAGCACGCCAAAAACGCTCATTCCCTTAATTATAACTACTCCGCTCTGGAAATGCAACCAGATACAAGTACCAAGACATTATTTTTACAGAATTTGTGTAGAAATTATACTATATCCCACTCTTTTACGTCAACCATAAGTAATAAATTCCCTCTTGTGGGTTTGCTTTTTAATGCTATAATCAAAGCTGTAGCAATTTTTAGCTTATTAAGCGGAGCACTTATTCAAGATGAAAACTATTCTCTGTGTAGACGACGAGCCGACCCAATTGATGCTTTTGCGTTTGGCCCTAACCCGCGCTGGCTTTCGGGTGCTGGAAGCCGGCGATGGCCAAACAGGGGTTGAAATGAGCACGGAACACCAACCGGCGCTGATCATTATGGATTTGATGATGCCCGGCATGGATGGCGCTACGGCCATCTGGCATTTGAAACAAAATCAGGCCACCCAACATATTCCCATTTTAGTTTTGTCGGCCTACGTCAAGGGAGATCAGGCCAAGCGGGCGCTGGAGGCCGGCGCTGCCGAACTTGTCTCAAAAAGTTTGATCCTGACCGATTTGATTGAGAAAGTAAAAAGCTATACCCAATAACCCGCTTTCCTCGTTTCCTAATTTCAGCAAATCACGAATTGAGGAGCCAAGCACCCCCAGGTGCGGCTCCGCTCGGCACGTAGGCGTGCCTCACTCCTCTAAATGGTGATCCACTGAACTTAATTTAAGCCCACGAAAAGGATATGAGTTAACTCCATTAAAGTCCTGCCAACTTTGCTTTTGAGTTAGGCAGGATTCTTTTTTAGCTGGCATTTTTGTTTTTGACTCCTTAGCTCATCTAGCGTACTATGCGGGTAGTCCATCTCTAAAGCTGAAATTTAGCGGGTATTGGAGGCGACCATGGAAGAAACCTTAGCTGTTCAACTTGTTCCGGCGACCATCACCACCGTTGAGGCCCATGTTGAGCCAAAAATTTCAGCCTATGATTTACACGACCCGGCGGTTTATATCAACCGCGAATTAAGCCTGCTGGAATTTAACCAGCGTGTTCTGGCCGAAGCCCAGGACGAGAGCAACCCTCTCCTCGAGCGTGCTAAATTTCTGGCTATTTATAGCTCTAACATGGATGAGTTTTTTATGGTGCGGGTGGCCGGCCTGATGCAACAGGTAGCCGCCGCTGTCACCGATGTACCGGCGGACGGCATCCCCCCCCGAGAACAACTCGCCGCTATTCGTAAAAAAGTGCGAGCTAATTTGAAGGTAGCCCACCGCTGTTATCGCAATATCCGTTCTAAATTGGCCGAAGCGGGCGTCTATATTCACAGTTACACTAAGCTGGTCAAAAGTCAACAGCAAGGCATTGATGAATACTTCAAAAACGAGATTTTTCCGGTTTTAACCCCTCTGGCCTTTGACCCCGGCCGGCCTTTCCCCCATATCTCCAGCCTCAGCCTCAATCTGGCCGTGCTGGTCCGCAACCCGGAAACCGGGGCCGAATACTTTGCCCGGATCAAAGTACCCAATACCCTGCCTCGGCTGGTTCCGGTAAAACGGCTGCGGGGTGACAGTCCGCGCACGCATCACTTTGTCTGGCTCGAAGATTTGATTGCCCACAACCTGGCCGACCTTTTTCCCGGCCACGAAGCTGTTGAACATCACCAATTCCGCATCACCCGCAATGCCGATATGGAAATTGAAGGCAACGAAGCCGACGACCTGCTGGAAGCGATTGAGGCAACGGTGCGCCGGCGGCGCTTTGGTTTTGTGGTCCGCTTTACCGTTGCCGCCGATATGCCCAAACATATCCGCGAGTTGTTAGCCAAGAATCTTAATGTCGGCCCCGAAGATATCTATGAAAGCAAAGGCCCTTTGGGTCTGAGCGGCCTGATGAGCCTGACCAAAATTGACCGGCCCGATTTGAAAGACCCGCCCTACACTCCCATCATTCCTCCCCGGCTGCGCCAATTGGAGAACCGCTCGGAAATTTTCGATGTGATTCGCGAAGGTGATATTCTGCTCCACCACCCCTATGATTCATTCGTGCCCGTGATTGATTTTCTGCGGGCGGCTGCCCGCGACCCTAAAGTGGTGGCCATCAAACAAACCCTTTATCGCGCCGGCAGTAACTCGCCTGTGGTTGATGCCCTGCTTGAGGCCACCGAATACGGCAAACAAGTTTCTGCCCTGGTGGAGTTAAAAGCCCGCTTTGACGAGGAAAGCAATATTGGCTGGGCCAAAACACTGGAACGCGTGGGCGTCCACGTGGTTTACGGTTTTATGAGCCTCAAAACTCATACCAAAATTTGCCTGGTTATTCGCCGCGAGAGCGGCGGCATTCGCCGTTATGTCCACCTTTCTACAGGCAACTACAATGCCGTTACCGCCAACGTTTACACCGATCTCGGCTTTTTTACCTGCAAACCGGAGTTCGGCGCCGATGCCTCTGATTTGTTCAACGCCCTGACCGGCTATTCCAATAAGGAAGATTACCAGAAGTTTCTGGTCGCCCCTTTTAATCTGCGAAAACGGTTTGCCGCCTTGATTGACCGGGAAATCAAATGGGCTAACAAAGGCGCGCCGGCCCGGCTTATTTTTAAAATGAATTCGCTAATTGACCCACCCTTCATTCGCCAGCTTTATCGGGCCTCGCTGGCCGGGGTTAAGATTGACCTGCTGGCGCGAGGGATTTGCGGCCTGCGCCCCGGCATCCCCCATCTGAGCGAGAACATTCGCGTCACCAGCATCGTCGGCCGCTTTTTGGAACACTCCCGCATTTATTATTTCCACAACGGCGGCAACCCCGACATCTATCTCGGCTCCGCCGACCTCATGCCCCGTAACCTGGACCGGCGCATCGAAACCCTATTTCCAATTGAAGACCCTACCCTTAAACAAGAGTTGATTGACATTCTCGATATCTCTCTGGCCGATAATGTCAACGCCCGGCTGCTGCAAGCCGATGGCAGCTACGTCCAGCTTTTTCCCGACAAACATGAAAAAGCCCGCGACAGCCAGATCGAATTTATGACCAGAGCCAAAAGCAGGTAGGAGAGGGCAAAGTAGCAGAGTAGCAGGGTAGCAAAATTTTAACCTGCTACCCTGCTTGGCTGACAAATTTAATCTGGATAAATAGCCAAGATTGCGGTAAAACAACCTCCCAGAGAAATTCGGGAGGTAATATGACGGATAGTCATCAAATGTTTTGTACCCTGATGCAAACTTTTCTGCTCCATCTGCCTCGATCCGCTTGGGGCGATATTCGCCGCTTGGTGACCCTGGCTTGGGCGGTGGTAGGTCTGTGTTGGAGCCAGAAGGCCAGTTTATCGAGTTGGGGCGAAGCGGTCAAGAGCCAGGCCCACCAAGCCGCCAGTCACACCCGGCGCTTCCAGCGGTGGGTGGACAATGCCCAAATTCGGGTCCAAGCCTTGTATGCGCCGCTGGTGCAAGCCGCGCTGACGGCTTGGTCGCCCAGGGGACGGGTGTATGTGGCTTTGGATGTATCGGTGTTGCACGGCAGTCCTTTCGTTTTGATCCGGGTATCCCTGATCTATCGGGGGCGAGCTATTCCTTTGGCCTGGCGGGTGCTGCGGCATGCCAGCGCGACCGTCGGCTATGCTGACTATGTCGGGGTGCTGGATCAAGCGGCGGCTTGTCTGCCGACCGGTCTGGAGGTCATTTTCCTGGCCGACCGAGGCTTCGTCCACCAAGAACTGTTCCAGTGGCTGCGGCGGCAGCAGTGGCATTACCGGGTTCGGCTGACGGCTGATACCTTAATCCATTTCCCTGACCGCCGGGTGGTCCCGGTCGGGCAACTGCTCCCCGCCAAAGGAGCCGCCCATTTCTACCACCGGGTCCATCTCCTGGGGGTGGCCTTAGGGCCGTGTCACCTGGCCTTAGCCCAACTGGACCAACCCAACCAAGACCCGTGGTTACTGGTCAGCGATGAGTATACCGACTTGACTACCTTTGACGAGTACGGCTTGCGCTTTGACCTGGAAGAAAATTTCCTCGATGACAAATCCAATGGCTTTCAGGTCGAGGCCAGCCGTTTGGATACGCCCGCTGCTCTGGAACGATTGTTTCTGGTTCTGGCCGTGGCCACGCTTCACTTTACCAGTGTTGGCGTGGGTGTGGTTCGCCTCAAGCTCCGTCGCTGGGTGGATGCTCACTGGGACCGGGGCATGAGTTATCTCAAAATCGGTTGGAGTTGGTTACGCCAACAATTCCGCCGTGGTTGGCCCCGTATGCCCGCCCTTTGGCTTGACCCCGCTCCCGACCCTGAACCCGCCATGGCTTCACGCCGCAAAGCAACCCGACCTAAACCTAAATGGGTGGTCGCTTTCAAAACTTAAATTTGTCGGCCAACCAGCCTGCTACCTGCTACTTGCTACCCTGTTACATTACCAAAAACGAGGATAAACGTATGTTACTCGCCGGAGATATTGGCGGCACTAAAACCCACCTGGCCCTTTACTCATTGGATGCGACGCCCATTCAGCAGCAAGAAGCTATCTTTAAAAGCGCCGATTACCCCAGCCTGGAAGCCATTGTCCAGGAATTTCTGGCGCAGACTGCCGTGACGGTAAAGCAGGCTGCCTTTGGCGTGGCCGGGCCGGTGGTCAATGGCGAGTCGAAAATTACCAACTTGCCCTGGCACATCACCGAGAGTAACCTTTGCCAGACGCTGCAGCTCTCACCCGGGGCGGTCAAACTGTTGAATGATTTAGAGTCCATCGCCTACGCCGTTCCTCACCTGTCTGCTGCCGATCTGTCACCTCTCAACAGCGAGCAGTTGGATCCCACTCTGGGCGGACACAAAGCCGTGATTGCTCCCGGCACCGGCCTCGGCGAGGCAATTCTTTTTCACCACCACAACCGGTATCACGTCATGCCCTCCGAGGGCGGTCACACCGATTTTGGCCCGGTCAATGCAGTGCAGATGGGGCTGCTGCGCTTCCTGCTCGACCGCTTCAACCACGTCAGTTACGAACGCGTTTGCTCCGGCGGCTTGGGGATTCCTAATATTTACGCCTATTTCAAGGAGACTCGACCCAACGAAGAATCCCCAACAGTAAGGGCAGCCCTGGCCCAAAGCCCCGACCCTACCCCGGTGATTATTCAAGCCGGCCTGAACAATGAATGTGAACTCTGCCGGGCCACCCTCAACACTTTTGTCTCCATCCTCGGCGCAGAAGCGGGCAATCTGGCTTTGAAGGTCATGGCCACCGGCGGCATTTACCTGGGCGGCGGCATCCCCCGCAAAATCCTCGCCAAGCTCCGCGATGGCACCTTTATGGCCGCTTTTGTGAATAAAGGTCGCTTCGCCGGCCTGCTCTCGCACATCCCGGTTTACATCATCCTGCACGAAAATCCGGGGCTGTTGGGGGCAGCTTATTATGGCCTCACCTTGGATGAAAACAGTCATCAGTAATCAGTAGCCAGTAGTCAGAGGTCAGATAACTGATAACCGTTCCCGAGCGATATGCCACCCGTAATAAAAACCTTTCCCTGACACCTGACACCTAACACCTAACACCTGACACCTGACACCTGACACCTGACACTTGACACTTAACACCTGACACTCATTTCAAAGGAGACACTTTTACTTCATGACTAAACCCACCCCCAATCTCTCCCCCCTGCGCGCCCAATTTCCTGCTCTCCAGGAAACCGATGCCCAGGGCCAGCCTTTTGTTTATTTTGACGGGCCGGGCGGCACTCAAGTGCCCCAAACCGTTCTGGACAGTATGACCGGCTATCTGACCCAGGCTAACGCTAACAAAGGCGGTCAATTTATCACCAGCCGGCGCAGCGATGAAATCATCACCGAGGCCCGCCAGGCCATGGCCGACTTTCTTAACGCGGCCTCGCCTCAAGAGATTGTCTTTGGGGCCAATATGACGACCCTGACCTACAATCTCAGCCGGTCCATTGGCCGCACCCTCCACCCCGGCGATGAAATCGTCGTGACCCGCCTCGACCACGACGCCAACATTTCGCCTTGGCTGGCCCTGGAAGAACAAGGAGCTAAAGTCAAATGGGCCGATTTTGATATTGAAGATTGCCGGCTCAACCTGGAACATCTGGCTTCGCTCATCGGCCCTAAAACCAAACTGGTTGCGGCCGCTTATGCTTCCAATGCTGTCGGCACAATTAATCCTATTCCGCGCATCGCCGCATTGGCCCGGCAGGTGGGGGCCTGGCTCTGGGTTGATGCGGTCCACTATGCCCCGCACGGCCCCATTGATGTACAGGCGTTGGGCTGTGATTTCCTGGTTTGCTCTGCCTACAAATTTTTTGGGCCACATATCGGTGTGTTGTGGGGCCGGCTGGAACTGCTGCAAGCCTTACAACCCTACCAAGTGCGTCCGGCCAACCCCAACCCGCCCTACAAATTTGAAACCGGCACCGCTAATCACGAAGGCATTGCCGGAACCCTGGCCGCCGTCAACTACCTGGCCGAATTGGGCCGGCGCTACGGCGAGGCGTTTGCCGCCGAAACAGCAGCCTACACCGGGCGGCGGCAAGCCCTCAAACAGGCCATGCGGGCCATTATGGCTTACGAGCGCCCGCTTTTAATCTATTTGTTAACCGAACTCCAAACTATCCCCGGCCTGACCATTTATGGCATCACCGAGCCGGCCCTGTTAGCGGAACGCTGCCCAACCGTGGCTTTTACCAAAACCGGCTACACCCCGCGCCAAATTGCGGCCCATCTGGGCCAACGCGGTATCTTTGTTTGGGATGGCAACTATCTGGCCCTCAGCGTCACCGAGCGTTTGGGGCTGGAAGGCTCAGGCGGGATGGTTCGGGTGGGTCTGGTGCATTACAATACCCTGGCCGAAGTTGACCGGCTGTTGGCTGCGCTGAGGGAGTTGTAAAAATGGACCTGGCGACGGTGCTCTGGCTGCACAAGGGGGTTGGTAACGCTGCCCCTCTATTTATGGTTTTGGTCAGCCTGATTAGCTTTATTAACTATTTTCGCGGGCTGGGGCTGGATGGCAACGTTATCGGCGCGGTTGTTGTAGGGGAAATTATGATGTTAACTCAGGCCAGCCTGGGCCTTATTTTGCTGGTCTTGGGCTTGTGGCCCGGCGGCTGGGGCATCCACTTTTTGTACGGCAGCCTCAGCGTGCTCTTCTTTCCGGCCCTGTGGGCCTATACCCGAGGCGCCACCGATCGCCGCGCTTCGCTCACCTGGGCTGTAGGCGGCCTGTTTATGATGGGCTTGACCCTGCGGGCCATTGGTACTGCCGGCTAAAATTTAAGGCATGGAATGGTTGATTCTGGCGTATTATATAGATGTCCAGAAAAATTCCTTCTCAACCATCAAGGTAGCACGCGAAGCGGCAAGGTAGCACAAACTATGATCTGCTACATGCTACTCTGCCACCTGTTTTACCGGCGAAAACTTTTCTGAGCACTATATTTCACAAACCACGCTCTACTTTTTTCGTTTCGCCTTTTCCATTCTATAATAACGGTGAATTTTAGCGCAAGGAAACCTGTAATGTACGGAGAAATTGCTCTTTTTAGCGGAAATGGAAACCCTCAACTGGCCCAAGAAATTAGCCAGGCATTGGCTGTGCCGCTCTGTCCGGCCGATGTTTTCAAGTTTTCCAATCAAAATATCTTTTGCCGGTTAAAGACCAGTGTGCGCGGCAAAGATGTCTTTATTATTCAGCCGGTGGCCAATTCCTACGATGAAAACGGCGTTTTGGCCTCGGTGAATGATAACTTGATGGAATTACTGATTATGATTGACACCGCCAAGCGCGATTCGGCGGGGCGGATTACTGCGGTTGTGCCTTACTATGGCTACGGCCGCACCGATAAAAAAGACCAACCCCGCGTACCGATTACCGCCCGCCTGGTGGCTGATATGATTAGCACCGCCGGAGCCAACCGTTTCTTAACCCTGGATTTGCATGCCGGTCAAATTCAGGGTTTTTTTAATATTCAAGTAGACGAAATCACCGCTTTTTATCTGTTGAGCGATTACGTGCGCAAAAAACACATCCCCAACGCCGTCGTCATTTCCGGCGACATCGGCGCGACCAAGCGCTCGCGCAATTTTGCCCAAAATCTTGACCTGCCCCTGGCTATTATCGAAAAACGGCGGGTGCAACAAAAGGATGGCAGCAAAGCCGAAGTCTTGAATGTGATTGGCGAGGTCACAGGCAAAAACTGCATCATTTTTGACGACGAAATTGATACCGCCGGCACGGTCGCCCAGGCCATGGTTTTCCTCAAAGAAGAAGGCGCGCTCGATATTTACGCTTGCGTCACGCATGGAGTTTTCTCAGGTCCGGCGGTGCAGCGCCTGCAAGAAGCGCCGGTCAAAGAAGTGGTCGCCACCAATACCGTCGCTCTGCCGCCCCACAAACGTTTCCCCAAGTTAACCCAACTTTCCGTCGCCCCCCTCCTGGCCGAAGTGATTCGCCGGGTTCATTTGGGTATTTCGGTGGGGGAGTTGTTTAATGAGTGATCAAAACGGTGTAGGTGAGCGAGTAATTGGATTTGGAGAGGCCGTTGACTAACCATCCGCCGTTACTCTTCTTGGTTTTTCAAATTTAGCAAATACTTACCAAAACTACTGTAACCATTGACTCGAATGACATATTCTCCGTTCTCTGAAGGCGTAAATGATACTTCATTCGTCCCTTTATAAAAAGTCCCTTCTTTGCTTAGCTCAGCGCCACCTGCGTCAAAAATCTGTATCCAATACCCTAGCTCACCTTCTGTCCGCTGCAAAGTAAACAGGATGGGGGTATTGGCCGAACCGCTAAATTTGTACTCATCATACGCTCCCACTGCCAAACTTCCCTTTTGACTTTCATCAACCGTCAAAGGCTTAACCTGATTGCGTTCGCTTGCCGGACCACTGATCAAACCCAGGCTTACCACATAGCTGCCATAGTATGCTGTGCCAATTACCTGAAAAATATATTCGCCATCTTCTTTGGGGGTGAAAGGAATCGGCTTGATCCCGTCGCCATATGGACCGTATTTAATCATTTCCAGCCTATTGGGGTCCAAAACCTTGATCCAATAACCCAGGCTTCCTCCCGTTCGCTGCAAAGTAAACAGGATGGGGGTATTGGCCGAACCACTAAATTTGTACTCGTCATACGCTCCGACCGCCAGACTCCCGTTCTGACTTTCATCAACTGCCAGGGGCTTGACCTGATTTCGCTCACTCGCTGGATCGCTGATCAAACCCAGGCTGACGACATAATTGCCATAGTTCTCTGTGCCAATTACCTGGAGGATATATTCCCCATCCTCCTTGGGAGTGAAGGGGATCGGGATGCTGCCATCACGATATGGACCGTACTTAATCATTTCCAACTTGTTGGGGTCCAAAACCTTGATCCAATAACCCAGGCTTCCTCCCGTTCGCTGCAAAATAAACAGGATAGGAGTATTGGCTGACCCGCTAAATTTGTACTCATCATACGCGCCAACCGCCAAACTCCCGTTTTGGCTTTCATCAAGCCCCAACGGCTTGACCTGGTTGCGTTCGCTCGCTGGTCCGCTGATCAAACTCATAGTCAGCACATAACTACCAAAACTCTCAAGACCATTGACCTGAATAAAATATTCCCCCTCTTTTTTAGGAGTAAATGGAATCGCTTTAGTTCCATCATAAAAATTGCCTTGTCTGTTTACTTCAACACCCGTGGTATCAAGAATCTGAATCCAGTAACCCAAACCTCCACTTGTCCGTTGCAAGGTGAAGAGGACAGGTGTATTGGCAAAACCACTAAAACTAAACTTATCATACGCGCCGCTCGCCAAACTCCCATTTTGGCTTTCATCAAGCCCCAACGGCTTGACTTGGTTGCGTTCGCTCGCCGGGCCGCTGATCAAACTCATAGTCAGCACATAACTGCCAGAACCACTCAGGTTATTGACTCGAATGATATGTTGGCCATTTTTTTTGGGGGTAAATGGAAACGCTTTAGTCCCGTTATAGAAATTGCCCTGTCTGTTTACCTCAACGCCTGTAGTATCAAGAATTTGAAGCCAATAGCCTAAATCTCCTTCGGTGCGTTGGATGGTAAAGAGAACAGGCGTGTTCATATACCCGGCAAAACTATATTCTTGGGTAGCTCCTTGAGCTAATGTGCCATTGAGTTGCTGTTCAAGCTCAATGGGTGTTCCCGAAAGTTCTATTTCGGGAACAGAGGCGGCAAGAGGGTTCTCTTGAGGGGATGAAGCCACCACCACTTGTTCCAGGGTCTTATTTTGAGGGTTGAGGCGAATGCCCTGCACCTTATCCGGCAAAAGGGTTATATTCTGAGCCTCAGTTTCATAATCCGGCGTGCTCACACGCATTTGCGCTTCAACTTTGTCCTGCGAGAAAACAATGGGGAATGTAGCAATGCCGTTTGAGTCGGTTGGTTGGGTAAAGGTATTCCCTTCAACCAAAAGCACCACCTTGGCCCCTGAAACTGCTTCCTGGGTTTCATTGGTGACTAACACAATCACGTTGGCCTCGTTTCCCTCTTGTGGACGAAGCAGCACTTTGACCAGACCATCGGTAGGCCGAGATAGGTTATCGAGATTGTAAATCTGATAGCCTTGAGCCTCGACCACAAGACTGAGATTGGCCCGGCCTGGGGCAGGGATACCGGCAAAGATGGCGGTGCCTGTGTCATCGGTTGGCTTAACATAGCGTTCGCCATTGGCAAAAAGAATGGCTTGAGCGCGGGGGATGATTGTTCTATCCGTTTCTGCTGTAACTTGAACGGTTATGGTTACAGGTTTTGCGCTAAACCCCGGTATTTGATCGAATAATCCGATATACCAAGCTGCCACCGCCAAAACGATACAGCCCATAAGCAAGCCGGCTGCCCCAACCGCTGCAATGATGGCCTTAACCATCCCACTCTTGCGTTTTTTTCGCTTCTTTACGGATTTTGTTTTTTCAGGCGGCTTATTGGCCTTATCTTTGGATAAGGTTGGTTGGGACGTTCTAATAGGGTTTGAGTCGCCAAAGTGTACATTCCCCGTGACATTGCCAATAGTTGTATTGCCTGTACCGGCCACGGTCGTCGTTTGGGTCAGGTTGACTTGGTAAAACGTTCCGTCCATGACAGCCCATGTTTCAGGTTCATCTGATTCTTTCTCCAATAAAACTTTCTCAATTCTTAAGAGATGAAGTTGTTCACTATTGTCTTGTAAGAGAGAACGAAGGCGTTGAACAGCTTCAGGTGGTAAACCCAAATCAAATATAGTACTACCAGCATATACGCGAAGAATGTCAATAGCCTGGGGTGGAACGCTTAAAATGATCGCCAATGTATCAATAATTTTTGTTTTACTCTGCGCGGATAGTGAATAGAAGTCATCAGGAATAATTAACTGTACTCTTTGTTTAAGTACCGGGTAATCAATGTTTATATGGTTTTGTAAGAAAATATTTTTGATCTCTTCTTGGGTCAGATAACCTTGCCCACCAAGCGCTAACCATTTATTTGCCTCTTCAAAGGTTTTGATTCCTCCTAATTTAACCAGTCCTCTAATCAGCTCCATGTGACGATACCGATTTTTTGGCACCCGCTCACCGGTCTCATAACGACCTATGTCAGTAGGTGAGATATCATCATCAAGTCCGAGTTCGGCCAATTTGTCTGACAATTCTGTACGGTTTTTACACCCAGATTTTAACCTGAATTCCCTAAGCATTTCACCCCACCTAATGGCATTTTCCATCTGTATTCCCCCTAAAATTGGTAGATAATTGCCAGTTTTGCAGTTACTTAAATCAATTTTGTTGCTATCCTATAGTCAACTTTAGCGAATTCGTTCAAAGAAAAACTTACTCTTTAACAATTTATTTACTGCCATTGGGGAAAACGCGCGTATCGCCTCGGCGAAGGGGTCCCCTAAACCAATGGCCTTCAAACAAGGAGGTATTGGTAAAATGGCAACGCTATTACGTTACGCCCATAAAACAGGTATAGCACTCGTCATCACGCTGGGTTTGATTGCGGTGACAACCCTGGTCAGACCGCTGCTGGGTGATCAGTTGGCGCAATTTCTACCCGACGTGGATGCTGTTTTGGCCGATGAACCCCCCGGCGGTCATTAATAAGACCCTCAAATAGAATAATCTACTCACCGGATGCAGTTACGCCCGGTGAGTAGATATGAGTTTTTTAATTAGCAGTCCCCTGGTTTAACTGACTGCGAGCGCTCTGGGCATGCTCCGAAACCATTGCCAAAAAATAATCATAACGTGGTTCGCCTTGAATTTGAGCCAATCGCCGGAGGGCAGTTTCAAAGATGGTAAGGGCTTGCGCTGGTTGCCCCTGAGCCAGGTAAACCAATCCCAGGCCATCCAGCGTGTTAACCAACCAGGCGAGGTTACCGAGTTTTTCCTGATAGGCAAGGCTGCGGCGGTAGGCCGCTTCAGCGGTGGCCCATTCACCCAGTTGACGATAGGCCATGCCAAGGGTGTGGTTGATATGGGCCAGGTAAAGCAGGTCTTGAGTTTGATGGAAAACCCTTTCTGCTAGATGATAAAGTTCCAAGGCTTGGTGTGATTGTTCCAACATCAGATAAACATTGCCCACATTCATCTGGCTAATCGCCCGTTGAACCGGATCCTGGACTGCTTCAAACATAGCTACGGCTTGTTGGCCGGACTCAAGCGCGGCCTGATATTTTTCTTGGGGGCGCAGGGCAGCACAGAGACCCATCAAGCAACGGCCTTGCATGCGTTTATTATTAACCTGCCCCCACAAATGATAAGCCTGTCTCAAGAAGGTCTCAGCTTTAGCCCAGTGACCCTGGTCAAGGGCGACAGCGCCTAACACAAAGTAGCTGAAGGCACTTTCGCTAGCCTGGTCTTGGAGCAAACTCAGGGCGGTTTCGACCAAATGAATGGCCTCTTGAAAGCAACGTTGCAAACAAGCCACATAAGCCAGCCGATTCAGAGCGCGTGCCCGGTTGAGCGGCTTCTGGAGTGCCTTAAACTGCTCGGCGCTGGTTTCCAGGTGGCGGCGGGCCGCCTGATAGTTGCTGCGGAGTTGGTATAAAACACCCAATTGCAATTCCAATTCGCCAGTAGTTCCACTATCGTCCATTTGTCGGCTCAGAGTAATGGCTTGCTCCAGGTAAGACATCCACTCATCCCGATGACCGGCCTGCTCCATGTGGGGCGCAACGGTCAGCAGCAGTTCACTGGTGATGGGCCAGGCGGCCGGAAGTTTGAAGGCGTAATGCAGTGTATGGAACGTTTGGGTGCGGTCTTCGAGCGGCAGAATGGGTTCAGCCGAATGCGCCCGTCCCAACAGACGCCGCACACTCTTTTCGATGTAGGTTTCAAAGACCCCTCGATAATCCGCTTCAAACACGCCCGCCTCCCCGCTCACTGCCATCGCAGTACCTGTTCGTGCAAAAAGGTAGTTGTGAGTTGGTGCAAGGTGTAATAAGAGTCATGAGCCTCCCCCCGACGGTCCACCAGGTTGAGCGTAACCAGCCAGGTCAGAGCGTCGCGCAGGCTGGCCGGGTCAATCTCGGTCAGGTCGGCCAGATGTTCCAGGTTGCCCTGCCCATCGGCCACCAGAGGCATCGCCAAGAACACATGGCGAGTCATTTCATCGAGTTGTTCCCAGGCGCGGCGATAGATAAAGGTGAACAAGCCTTCAACCTGTTTGCCCCGCGCCGCGGACAGATCGGCCAGAATAGTTGGCAGGGTAAAGAAGTGGGTCTGGCCGACCACCAGGCGCAGGGCCAGCGGATTGCCGCCGACTACCTGATAGACGGCTTTGAGTTCAGCCTCGCCGGCTGTTTGCAGATAAGGGGGATTGCTCAGGGTCGCCTCATGGCGAATCAATTGGAGGGTATCCGCCTCGTTCAGCGATAGCAGAGAAAAGTGGTAAATGCCCGACTCGTAGGGCAGTTTTTCGCGGGTGGTCAGCAGGAATTTGGTCGGGTTGCTAAGGTCGCGCAAGGTAGGCAGCAAAGCTTCCAGGTCAACGACTGTTTCCAGATTGTCCACCACGATCAGGTGAGGCTGCTGCTTGAGTCGTGTTTCCAGCAAGGCTAACGCTTTTTGGGGCGAGAAACTATCCGGCCGGGGCGTATCAGGCAGCAGTTGCTCGATCAATTTTTCCACCAACTGCTCGGCGGTCAGAGCCGGTTCCTGGCGCGGG
Organism: Anaerolineales bacterium; assembly: GCA_015075405.1. Taxonomy (GTDB): domain Bacteria; phylum Chloroflexota; class Anaerolineae; order 4572-78; family J111; genus DSQQ01. Next base: position 1,495,690 of record JABTUK010000003.1, on the reverse strand, counting down.
GTCAGGCCCCGGCCAGGGTTGAAGTCATATTGCCGGGCGCTGACCCAGCCAATCTCATCAAACAAGCATTCATCAATTACCCGGCGCAGCAAAGCGTCGGCCAGCGAGGTTTTGCCCAAACCGCCCAACCCTTCAATGGCGATTAGCCAGGGGGGACCGGGCGCAAGCAGAACGACCAGGAGGGCTTCAATCTGACTGTCAACACCGATTAATTGGGTATAAGTGGGGCGCTCCAGTCGTTTCGCCAGTATGCTTTGGCGTTGGGCGCGGGCTTCACGTTCGTGGGCCTGGAGAACGTGGGCCAGTTGAGCGATAGCGTCATTTTGCCAGCGGTAGGCCGTAGCTTCGCCAATGTTTTTCTCGTGGGCAATGCTCTGCATCTTCTCCCCATCCAGAAAATGGCGAGAGAGCAGGGCAGCCTCCTGGCGATGAGTAAGGCTAAGCGACTCTAAGGCTTGGAACAGAATCTTGTTGGTTGCTTTACGAGGGGTGGTGTTCTGTTGCTGACGAAACAGAACCAAATTGGCAAAAGGGCTGTCACCTTCGTCGGTTTTGTGCCAGGATTTGAAGGCGGCATAAATACCCTGTTGAAGCTGCTCTAAGCCAAGATCGCGTTCCATCTGAAGCCCTCCCCCAAGAAACGATGATGCGGACGCTTTAAGTTCGGTTGTAGCTGCGGGATTTGACATAGGATAGCATAAGTTATGGCTAAAAACAAGCCCTTTTTGGAGGGATGATAGACAGATGAGAGAGTTTATAAGACTCTCAAAAATCGGGATAGAGAGAAGGTACACTTTGCGAAAGATTTTGGCTTAAAATAATGGCAGGACGCCACCTATGACAAAATCCAACAATTACACTTTTGTATTATGGGGCCACAGTTTTGAGGAGTACATTGCTACCACGTTTGTGACCCATTTCCGCGAGGCCGGTCTGCTGGTGAAGGTTGTCGGCGTAACGCCGGGGCAGATTAGCGGAGCGCACGGCTTGACCCTGGTGCCGGATTTGATGCTAAGCAAAGCTATGCCTCGGGCAGCGCAGGCCATTTGTGTCGTTATTCCTGCCGCCGGGGATAATTTGGTCTGTTTGAAAAATGATCCGCGTTTGCTTGAGTTTTTCAGGCTGGCTCGTTCAAATGGGGCTAAATTTGTGGTGGGCGCGTTGAATGAAGCTGATTTCAAGCATTTGGAACTTCTGTCGCTTGTGTCGGAGGATATGCTTGTTTACCCGGCCAGCGATGAACTTGTCGAATTTGTTACAGAAGTGGCCGGCTTATTGACGGTGACGAGTTAAGGATGACTGTCAACTATTCACTATTTATTTATGAAGGAGTGTTCACGAACCTGTGGCGCGCCACCAGCGATGAAAAGCCCTCACCCCGTCGCTGGCGCGACTCCCCTCTCCCACCGGGAGAGGGGTTGGGGGTGAGGGTTATTTTCTTGGGAGACGAACCTATGACAACCCTATTTAGTACCGCCTTCTTATCGAAAAAATTATTCAAGCTGAGTCTATTCAGCCTCATTTTGACCCTCTGCTTGGGGTTGACCGGCTGTGTCGGCGTCCGGGTCGAGCTGGGCACCGATGTAACCTTTTACGAGAATGAACGGTGGGCGGCGACGGTTAACATCAAGTTACCTCCGACCATGAAACCCTTCCTGGAGCAGGCTGAACGCCAAAATCCCGGTGGGCTTGAGGCCGATTTAGCCAAATTAGAAAGTGAAGGCAAAGCTAATGGGGTTGACACAACGGTAAGCCACCAATACCTGCCCGATGACTCGTTTTTGATTACGATGGCCAGCCAGGGCCAGGGCCTGGCCGCTTTGAAAGCGATGGCTTTTAGCCCGGAAGCTGATCTGACCGTAGAGACGGTCAATGGTCAACGCCAGATTAACCTGCGTTACATCCCACGCTCGGAGGTACAGGGGATGATGGTAGTTACCAACACTCTCAGGCTGACCGGAGGCCAGGTTATCACCAGCAACGCCACTCGGATAGAAGGAAATACGGCCATCTGGGAAAACCCGCAGCAGGTTGAGGTCACTTTGACAGAAAGTTCCGGCTTTTCAGTCTGGACCATCCTGGGCAGTGTGGCTGCCTGCGCTGGCCTGGGAATGGCGACGCTCTTTGTGGGCAGTGGGGTAGCGGCCGGGGTGTATTGGTATCGGCAAAGAGCAACGGGGAGGGGTATAAAAATATAGGCGTGAATGAGGTGTCGCTGACTTGTCTTTAAAGTTCGGACGAAAAAATGAGGGGAGTTTCGATGAACACACACTTCTTTATAATGATTCTACCTTTGGTAGTGGCCTCGCTGGGCGGGTTAGCTGTATTTTGTGGAGCAATACCTATGCTAAGGGATAAACCAACTCAACCCCAGCCGGAGCAAATTATCGAATCAGCTAAGTCGCCAACGGAACTTATAGTAGGTAAGTGGCTTGACCTCTCGGGGTCAGGCTATACGATTGAGTTCTCTCCAGATGGCAAATACAATGAAATAAAATCGAGCGGAAACCAATACTTCGGAACCTACACTATCTCTGAAAATGGGATGAAAATAGAGATTAAAGGTGACAGTGGCAGTTCTTCTTCCGGCCCTTTTGTTGTTGACGAAAATAGATTGAATTTATTTGGACTAACGCGGTTTAAAAGGGTAGCTCCTGAAGGGGATATTACGATTTCCTTTGCTTCCAGTGCTAATCAGCAAGTTGTTTCAAGTTATTCCCTGACAGTATTACAGGATATTCTGAAGCAGGCCAAACTTGATAGCGCAAAAATCTCACGAACCGCGAGTACGCCCGAAGACCAAGCCAGGATTATGTTTGAGAATATCCAAAACCTCGGCGTTGATAATCAAAAAAAATTGTATGGACCCTATGGAGATCAGGTGATTGATGTATACGTTGAAGCAAAGAGACTTGGGAAGTCGTCAGAAGAAATCAAAAAGACGATGACTGAAAAGATATATGAATTAGGACCACCGAATGTTTCAAAGCATTTAGCCGATCCGACCACGATAAATGTTATTGATATTGCACCCAGTTCAATTAAAGATAGGTTGGCATTTGAGAAAGCTGTAAAATCAGATCAAAGAGTTTCTAAGTTTCTCACTCCATCGAACAATGACCCTGCATACCATTTAGAAATACCTCAACCAAAATAGATAAACTTCTCTCATCACAATTCTGAAAACTGGCTAAATCTTACTTATATAAAGGGGATATTTAATGCAAAGAGGTTATCTTAAAAGAGTTTATCTAAATTGTATAGTTTTATTGTTGTTAATCATTGTTACCGGAGCAGTAGCCCAAGCTGATGGCCCGGAGCCTGTATTGGTCAAAGATATTTATCCAGGCTATACCAGTTCGGTTCCTTATAATCTAACCAATGTAAATGGTATGTTATTTTTTGCAACTTCTGACCCAGTCAAGGGGTACAGGTTATGGAAAAGTAACGGCACGGCCAATGGTACAGTAGAGGTCAAACATATTCCCCTGAATAATTATACCTTCGCTTCAGGCTTCCCGCGCGAAATGACCAATGTGAATGGCACGCTCTTTTTCACGACCGATGATGGGGTTCACGGAGTGGAGTTGTGGAAAAGTAACGGTACTGCCGCTGGTACGGTGATGGTCAAGGACGTTAGACCTGGTAGCCTTTCTTCGGGACCTTACAATCTAACTAATGTGAATGGCACACTCTTTTTCATAGCTTATGATGGGGTTCACGGGAATGAATTGTGGAAAAGTGATGGCACCGCCACCGGTACGGTGATGGTCAAAGATATATATACTTCTATCTATAGATACTCCCCCTTCTTAACCAATGTAAATGGCACACTCTTTTTCGCAATTGATGATGGGATTCACGGGAATGAATTGTGGAAAAGTGATGGCACCGCCACCGGTACGGTGATGGTCAAGGACATCTTCCCTATTACATACCCATCACCCGGCGGCTCACTACCTTTCAACCTGACCAACGTAAATGGCACATTGTTTTTCCTGGCTAATGATGGGGTTCACAGCCATGAGTTATGGAAAAGTAATGGTACCGCTGCCGGTACGGTGATGGTCAAAGATATATTACCTGGTAATAATGGACAAAATATCTACAACACCAATCTAACTAATGTGAACGGTACGCTATTTTTCCTGGCTTATGATGGAATTCACGGGTATGAGTTATGGAAAAGTAATGGCACCGCTGCCGGTACGGTGATGGTCAAAGATATATTACCTGGTAACCCAAACCTGAATGAATACCCTTTATACTTGACCGACGTAAACGGTACGCTATTTTTCCTGGCTAATGATGGAGTCCATGGGGATGAGTTGTGGAAAAGTAACGGTACTGCTGCTGGTACTGTGATGGTCAAAGACATTAATTTCTACAGCAGTCCTTTGATCCTGACCAACGTCAATGGTACGCTCTTTTTCAGCGCTGCTGATACACCTTTCAACGGGAATGAACTGTGGAAAAGTGATGGTACTGCCGCTGGAACAGTGATGGTCAAAGACATTACACTTGGTAACTCTCTTAGTTCGTACCCTGCCGACCTAACCAATGTAAATGGTACGCTCTTTTTCAGAGCCGACGATGGAATACATGGGACAGAATTATGGAAATTGTCAGATGGACCAATTGCGCCGGATAACCAAATTCCCACCTCACCCCAACTGATCACCCCCACGCTGGGCGTTAATTTGACCACCCTTCGCCCCGTTTTTGATTGGACAAATGCGACTGATAATGTGGGCGTTGTCAGCTACACCCTGACCTTGAAGGATGCAGAAAACAGAACCTCCAAATTTATCAGCACAATTTCTACTTACACCCCCAGGTCTAATTTAGCCCAAAGCCATTACACCTGGAGTGTTATGGCCCACGATGCTGCTGGGAATTCCAGCGTTCCATCCCATCCGGCCAATTTTGCTATCATAAGTCAAGCGCCCCTCAACAAAAAAGCCTATTTGCCTATTGTATTAAAAAAGTAAGGGAGGAACACGCTCATGAAGAAAAAACCTGTCACCTGTTGTCTCTCCATTTTACTGGCCCCGCTCCTGGTGTGCGGCTTGTATAGTGGCCTGACTACCCTCTACCTCGCCCTGACGGAGATTCCTTATGATTATAAAAGGGTGGACGCCTACACCTTATTTCCGGCAGAAACCACCGGCGCAGCCCTGGTGACCAATTTTAATTTGCTAACGGAAGATCCTCGGCTGGAAACTATCTTGCCTTACCATACGCCCCACATCTATGTGGAGTCACTTTTGGCCTCGGCCCAGCTTCAATTTGAGGATGTCAGCCAGCTAACCCTGCTTGAAATAGATTATAATTCAGCGGCCATCTTAATTTACACCCCAAAAGCCCAGGCTGTCTTTGACGCGCTCCAAACCCAGAGTTTTGGGCAGGTTGACCGCTATAACGAAAATGTCATTTATCGGATTACCAGCCCTCACGCCGAAGGCTGGGGTGACGCCGCCAGCAGTAAGAACCTTGAACCCTGGGCCTGGGCTTTGGTCAATGAGGGTTTATTAGTAGTTGGGGGCATCACTACTGTTGAAAACATCCTCGACATTCATTACGGCCGTCGCCCCAATCTGGTCGAAGCTCGTCCGATTATGAAAACTGTGATCACCTTGCTGCGGGATAAACCGAATGTCTATTACGGCATTCGGCGCGAAGAGGATATTGCCCTGAGTAAAACTTTTGCCTGGGTCGCCGGCTTCTTTCTGGGGCCATTCTATGGGCTGCTTGAAGCATTCTCCGTGGAGGCTGGCGCCTTTGCGGCTGAAAATATTGAGGACGGTTGTATCTCAATCATGGCCTCACAGATGCCCAGCCGCACCTCGGCGGCTATTATAACTTCTCCATTTAAAGTGCTAACTGGGGTTGGAAATCTTCAAGGGCCTAACTCAGGGAACTGGTATGCAGATTCAATGGAAACTATCCGCATAAATAACGTCAAGCTTATCAAACTTTTTTGGAAGAAAGAGAATTGTTATAAAGATCGGTCAGTCGTGTTTCCTCAATGATCGGTAAAACCGCTGCAAGCTTAAGCCCCTGTGAATAAGCATTTTTTGTTATCGGTCCGCTGAGTCACCCCGACCGGGCGACCCTGGCCTTATTGCCCGTGTCCATAGACGAAATCATCTTTTACCCGGAGGAGCAGGATTTAACTTTATTTGTCAATGAATTGAGTGGTTTATTTCTGGAAAGAACCAGTTCTTAAATCAACCATCTAGTGAGTTAAGGAGATGAAGCCATGTCTGAAGCCTTTGAAGAAAAAACAAATTCTTTAGCCCTTGCGGGAATGATCACAGGCATTGTGGGGATGGTCGGGCTTATCCTATGTTGCTGTTCGCCCATTATTACCCCGCTGGTCAGCATCGGTTGGTTTGGTTTGTTTGGCCTGGCGGCTGCAATTATGGGTTATATGGCTAAACAACAGTTAGCCGCAAGTGGTGGTGAAGAAAAGGGTCAGCAAATGGCGTTGGCGGCCATGGTTTTAGGTGGAGTAGAAATAACGATTGCCGTTCTAGGAGTTAGTTTTTTCATTCTCATGCTGACCGGGCTGATCGCTTTGCCGGCTCTTGACTCAATCTATTCATCCTTCAATTGAACTAAGGAGTAAGTTATGCGTCACAAATCTGGTGGAAAAGACAAAGGCCTCGCTCTGGTTTTAGAAATCTGGCCTGGTTTGGCAGGTATCCTGGGCATAGGCTGGATGTATTCAGGCCACACTATTGTAGGAATTTCCCTTTTGTTGACCGGGTTGGTTGTATTTTGGGGCAGCTATATTGTGCTGTTTCTGTCAATCACTTTCTTTGCCGCAATTACGGCTGGCTTGGGGAGTATCTTTTACTGTGTCATCTGTATTATCCCTGTGCTTCAAGTTGGGGCCGCTATTGTCTCTACGCTTATGCTTAAATCTACCCTGAATGAAGGGTAAGTAGATAACTGAGATGAATCCATGACTAACACATCTAAGACCACCAATTCTAACGATAATTTTGAAACACTCTATCAGCTTATAGATGACGGGGACTTTGCCCAAGCTATCAAATTGGCAACTCAATGCACCCAAATTGAACCCGATAACCCCGAAGTCTGGATTATGTTAGCTACAACGCAGCGGGAACTGGAGTTATTTGAAGAGGCCACGCACAGCATTCGTAAAGCCATTGCCCTCAGTCCTGATACTGCCAAATATTACTGCGCCTTAGGTTTGACTTTGGAGCATCTTGGCCAGATTGATCAAGCCCTTCCTCAATATAAAGCAGGCTTTCGATTAGACCCCAGCTCAAATTTATATCGTCAGTATCTTGGTAGGGCCACTTTTCGGGTTGGTGCAGCTTACGGCGATCAGTCAATGGTCAAAAACGGCCTCGAACTTTTAGAAATCGCTGTTAAGAATGATCCCCAGGATCAGGATGCCATTGATAGGTTGGCCGGTTGTTATCTGGATGCAGTAACCATAGGCTGGTTTCCTGACCCGGATGGGCGATCAATTTCCTATCCCATCAGTAAAACTCACGTTGATCAAGCCGAACAATTTATTCAAAAAGCAGAGCATCTCCACTCTCAAGATCCAGATATTCTGGTGTACCTCAAGGAACGAAAAAAATTAATCAAGGATATGATGCGGCGCAAATTTTCAGGTCGCTATAGACCCGGCCTGGCTCTTATCTTTTTAGGTTTCTTCTTAATCCTGGCTGGAAAAATCTTAACCGTACTATTTGGCTTTGGACTACTAATTACAGGCATCACCTATTTTGTGGCTTGCCGGAGACCTCAATACATCACCAATGCTAAACTATTGGCCGGACAGGGTTTAACAGTTTTTGACCGAGTACAGATTGGTCTGGATAAAATTGGGAGCAGTATTTTCATTTATGGATCTATCACTGACGTGATTTTTATGAAACTCATCTTCTACTCCCTCTTCAGGACAATTGAAACAGTCATTGGTATGATCTTAGTTCCTTTTGTGACTCTGTACTGCCTTTACGAAAATCACTTGGCAGATAATTAATCTGAGTAGACAGCCGCCTTATACCACCCTCAACGGGCATAGCGCCAGATAGGTAGAAATGATTACCACTACTTTCGTTGGTGTAACTCTCATACACTTAGATTAGACCCAGTGAGGTAACCCTATGGTAAAAAATTTACCCAAAAAGACGATATCATCCTTTATGTTTATTTTAATTATGATACTCCCTGCCTGTAACACAAACGAATTTTTGACTTGGCTGGAAAAAGAAGCGTTAAATATGGCAACAGAATGGATTGAATCAATGGTGGATGATGCAACAAAAGACCTCGTCGAGTCAGCCGAAGCTTCAGCAAACTCAGAAAGTCAAAAATGGGAAAGCGGTGGAATATGCGATTTACAAAGTGATGCGGATTTAGGGGGTGAAGGTTTTAGTAGATTTTGTGGTAATTGTTACCCAAGCACAAAAATGTGTGTCAAACCTGCATTTGAAGCTGGGGTAAATACACTTAAGCAAAGCGCATGTTATTACCTGGCAATAGAAGTCCCATGGTTAGCAGATATTTTGGAAATATTTTCGTGTGATTTTGAGGGGTTGATCGAGAAAAATGGAATGTGCGCCATTGACATAGACAAGTTACGGGAGTTTCACGAGTGCATCTGCGATCAGGGGAATAGTTACAGTCAATGTTTACCTCTATTAAAATGATACAAAACCAGTATTTTTGAATTTGTTTGTCTAGTTCCAATTTCAAGGAGCGAGGCACCAATGAATTTTGTCCTATTACCTTCCATCGAGTAGAATACGGCAAACCTAAACGCCTTGTGAGAATTAATGGAACATAAAATCCCCGAAGACTCCCACTGGTGGTTCAGCAGCCGTACCCGCGCCTTGACCACCATCATGAAGCAATTTTTACCCAAAAGAGCCGACTTTCACCTGCTCGATGTGGGCTGCGGCGCAGGTAATATGATCCATCACCTCAGCCGCTTTGGCCGGGTCAAGGGGCTTGAAATTGACCCGCGCCCGGTCAAAATGGCCCGCCAGCGCGGCTATGACGTAGACCAGTTTGACGCCACCCAGCCCATGCCCTTTCCCGACAACAGCTTCGACGCCGTGACCGCGCTGGATGTGATCGAACACAACCAGGATGACCTGGCCATTCTGAGCGACAGCTACCGTCTGCTCAAGCCCGGCGGTTATATGATTATCACCGTTCCGGCGCTCATGTGGCTGTGGAGCCACAACGACGACATCAACGCCCACGTCCGCCGTTACACCGCCGCCGAGTTAAAACAAAAGCTCGCCCAAACCGGCTTCGTCATCCGGCGGGTCACTTACAACAATTTCTTTATTTTCCCCTTAGCGGCTGCCCTCATCCTGCTGCGCCGTTTGGCCGGAGAAAAGCCGCAGCTCGCCTCGCATCATTTGCATGAAGATGAGTATCAAGTGGAAATGGAACCGGCCTCCCCGCCGGTTAATGCCCTTTTGACGCTGGTCGGCAAAGTCGAGGCGGGCCTCATCCGCCTTATCAATCTGCCTATCGGCACCTCCTTGATTGCGGTGGGTCAAAAACCCCTCCAGAGATAATGGATCGTGGATTAAATAACTTCCCCAATTCACTGGGAAGTTAGAGATTGGAGATTAGAGATTCAGGCTATAATCTCCAATCTCTAATCTCCAACCTCTACTAAATGGGTAAGTTAATTAAATCTCATTCCTGATAGGAAACACCCAATTTTGGGGGTGTAATTTTTCTCAAAAGTTTGGTACAATAAAGCCACTCAAAAACATACCTCTGCCAGAACATCACTTGCGGGACAACTCCTATGGTTCAGGAACCGATTAATTTAGAACTCCTTTTAAAGATGGTCGAAATCAGCCAGCACATGGCTGAAACCCGTGAGTTGAAACCCCTGCTGGATTATGCCATGGACGAAGCCATCCAGTTAACGGGGGCAGAACGTGGCTATCTCATTCTGTTAAATCAAGATAATACCCTGGATTTTCGGGTCAAACGCGCTAAAGATGGCTTCCAGTTAACCGATCCAGCCGATCAGGTCAGCCATTCGGTTTTGGATAAGGTGATTAGCACGGGACGCCCCATTATTCTGCGCAACACCGCCGAACACCCTGACTTCAAATTATCCACCAGCGTCATCCGCCTGCGATTGCGCTCTATTATGTCTGTCCCCCTTATTTCTCGCGGCGTCACTCTGGGCGCGCTTTACGTAGAAAATCGTTCCATCAAAGGACAATTTACCCAAAATTCCCTATCGCCCCTGATTTTATTTGCCAATCAGGCCGCAGTCGCCATCGAAAATGCCATTCTAAACGAGAGTCTGGAGGCCAAAGTGACTGCTCGCACGGCTGAACTTGAGCAAGCGATGGCAGAGTTGGAGCATCGCTGGACCGAAGCCGTGGAGTTTAATCGCGTTTGGTCTTTACTATCGAGCACGATTGCCCACGATATTCGAGCGCCATTATCGGTCATCTTCACCGCCCTCGATCAATTAAATGAACGCACCTTTGGAGAATTAACGCCCGATCAAGACATGGTGGTTGCCACGGCGCAGCGTTCGGCCCGCCATGCGCTGACCCTGACCAACGATTTTTTTGACCTGATCAAACTGGAAATGAAAAAGTTGACCATCTACCCAGAGATGGTTGATACCCACTCATATCTGCTTTCGCTTTATGAAATTGGTCGAGCAATGCCCTGGTCTCAAGGGGTTCGATTTGAGTTAGAACTGGAACCCAATCTGCCCGCCCTCAAGTTTGATCTGACGCGCATGCAGCAGGTCATTATCAACCTGCTCTCCAACGCCCTCAAATTTACCCAACGGGGTAAAGTCACTTTGTATGCTCAAACTCGTCAGAGCCACCAGGGTGAGGTTGTTATTGGTGTGCGGGATACCGGCCCAGGAATTGATCCCGCCGAACTGGAAACCATCTTTGAACGGTTCCGGCAGGCGGGCAATGCTGAAATGCGCCGGCGGGGCAGCGGCCTGGGGCTGGCTATTTGCAAAGAGTTGGTAGAGTTACATCAGGGCAAAATTTGGGTCGAAAGCCAGCCCAATGCTGGTTCCGACTTTAAATTTGCTTTGCCTATCTCCGGCGGTTAAAACGGAACTCCCTTACCCCAACGCTCCAAACTGACCGGTCGCCAGGGATTGACCCTCGACAAAGCGGCTGGGCCGAAATGGAGCCAGTAACTCTGTCGCTTCGACTTCCCCGGCAATCAACCCGGCCATCAAATCGCCCACCGCCGGGCTGATTTTGAAGCCCTGGCCGCTAAAGCCGGTGGCGCAGTACAGCCCCGCCACTTCGGGCAGCGCGCCCAACACCGGCTGCCAATCGGGCGAAATGGTCATCAAGCCCGACCAGCCCTGGCGCAACTGGGCGACCTCCAGCACCGGATAACGCTGCGCCAGCCGCTCGGCCACCCAGAAGGTGTATTCCGCAGTCACTTGCCCGTAACAATCCTCCGGCTCGATAGCCTCATAACCCACGCCCCGGTCCATCGAACCGGCCAGGGTCAAATTGCCGGTTTCAGGGCGGGCATAAGTTTGGTTGGGCAAATCGAGAATGCTAAGATGAGGCGGCCCAAAATTGGCGGGGCGCTGCATGGAAATGACCGGATGCTCACAGGCATACAATCCCAGGTCGCTCAGGCCAAACAGTTTGAGCAGGCGTTTACTCCACGGCCCGGCGGCGCTGACCACCACCGGCGCAGCCACCGCTCCGGCCGACGTGTCCACTCCGGTCACTCGACCCCCGGTATGCTTCAATCCTGTAACCTTACACCCCTGTTCGATGACAACCCCAGTCCGGCGAGCCGCAGCCACGACGGCGTTAGTGGTCAACATCGGGTCGGCATAGCCCCCGCCGGGCGCGTAATAGACCGCCGCCAGATCGTCTACCACTGCCGCAGGTTCCAACCGGGCAAATTCGTCAGGACTCAAAAGCTGGCAGGTTATCCCAACAGCTTCGGCCAGCCTGGCCGCCTGTTCCAGGGCGGCGGCATGTTCGGGGCCGGCCAATACAGCCAGGCCAGTGGTCATCAGACCGCACTCTGCGCCAAACATCTCCTCAAAGCGCAAGAAAATTTTATAAGCCCGCGCTTGCAAAGCCACCGCCGCCGGGTGGTGGGAAAACAAATCAATACTGGCCACCGAGCGCCCGGTGCTGCCAGCCCCGATAGTTTCCTGCTCCAGCACCACAATGCGCCCAAAACCACGCCGGGCCAAAAAGTAGGCAATGCTGACCCCAACAACCCCACCCCCAATAATCACCACATCTGCCGTTTTAACCATGTCCAAATTCCCGGTATTGACGAATTACCTCGTCACAGGTATAGTATTGATAGACTCAGCAGATCCAAATTTGAGGAGCCAGCACGCCCACGTGCGGCTCCGTTCGGCACGGAGGCGTGCCCGCTTCGCGTCCTCGAAAATTGGACCTATTGAGACTCCCATAAATTGTTCACCGTTCAAAGGGTAAAACTATGGTAAACAAAAAATATGACCATGAGCCGGTTGAAGAATTTGTCTTTGAAGATTGGCTGCGTGACGGCCTCAATGGCTTTCGACAAAAAGTTGAAGGCTGCAAGCCCGGTGAAGCCAAAAAATTCGACACCTCCGAATTTCGCCAGCATATGCGCAACGCTCGAAAAGAGCAGCTCTTAGCCGTGCGCAGCCTGCTCGACAGCGCCATTGATTGGCTGGACAAAAAAGACCCCAATCCCGGCTCAAAAGCGTAAGTCAGAAAATAGTAGATGGTAGATAGTGGATAGAAAGAGGTTAACCTATCCTCTATCCTCTATCCTCCATCCTCTATCCTCTCCCACTCCGGCTCGTTCTACTAGGCATCGGGCCGCCTGCCGGCACTCCTCTAGCAGCGCCGCCTCATCGAGCATGGTCACCTGGCCGGCATCGAGCAAAATTTTCCCGTCTACAATCACCGTATGCGCGTCCGGGCCGCTGGCGTTATAAACCAGGGCGCTTTCCGGGCGATGCACCGGCATCGAGCGAGCTGTGTTCAGATTGACCAGGGTCAGGTCGGCCTTGGCTCCGACCACAATCCGGCCCACGTCATCCCGCCCCAAAAAGCTTGCTTTGGCGGTGGTGACCAGGCGCAGCGCTTCCAACGGGGCTAACGCCTGGGCGTCGCCGGTGCTCAATTTTGCCAGCAGCGCCGCCACTTTTAACGTTTCCAGCAAATCCTGGGAGTTGTGCGAGGCAGAGCCATCCGTGCCCAGGGCCACTGCGACGCCGCGATCCAGCATCCGCCGCAGCGGGGCCGCCCCCGACGCCAGGTACATATTGCTAACCGGGCAATGCGCCACCAGCGCCCCGCTCTCCGCCATCCATTCAATTTCCGCCTCGTTGACCCAAACGCAGTGGACCAACTGCATCTCCGGGCCAAGCGCATCCAGAGAATGTAACCACTCGACGTGGCCCAGGCCGTTGCGCTGCCGCATCAACTCGATTTCGGCCCTGGCTTCGGCCACGTGAATATGAGTCCGCAGCCCCCACTCACGGGCCAGGGCGACCGACCGGCGCATCGTCTCATCCGAGCAGCGCCAGGCGGCCATCGGGCCAAAGGCAATGGTAATCCGGCCCTCCGCCTGACCGTGCCACTGCCGGCGCAAGCGGTCCATCTCGGCCAGGATGCTTTCCGGAGCTTCGGTCCCGTTGCCCAGGTCAACCCACCCCCGCGCTAACTGCATCCGCACGCCGACGATCTCGGCGGCTTCGGCGGCGGCATCCACATGGGCCGGGGAGGTGGCGATTTTGTGATGCTGGCCCACCGTCGTCACCCCGCAGCGCAGATTTTCCACCAACCCCAACAGGGCCGCCAGCCGCATCTCCGCCGGAGTCATGGCCGCCTGGAGCGGCCACATAACCTGTCGCAGCCAGTCGAGCAGCGATTTGTCGTCGCCCAGGCCGCGCATAAAGGTTTGCGACAGGTGGGTATGGGCGTTGAGCAGCCCCGGCAGAACGGCCAGATGGGTGGCGTCAATCACTCGCCCGGCCCGAGCTGCCAGTTCTGCCGGCGGCTGGCCTGGGCCAACCGCGCCAATCCGGTCATTTTCCAGCCAGACCCAACCCGGCGTATAGCTGTTATTGTGCTCGTCCATCGTCAGGATTGAGCCGTTTTGAATTAAAAGCAAAGATCACTCCTAAACTCGACAACTGGACATCGAAAAAGCATAAAGAGTCCACCGATGAACACAGATAATAATAAACAAAAATCTGTGTTTATCTGTGGACCCCATATCAAGCCGGTCATATCAAGGGGAACAGTTCTTTAGTCCGGGCCAGGGCTTCGGCCTCGCTGCCAGAAGGGCGAAACTCCAGCCCCACGTAACCATCAAAACCCAACTGCCGCAGTTTGGCCCGGATATTCGGAAAGTTGATCTCACCTGTGCCGGGTTCCTGGCGGGTCGGCACATCGCCGATGTGGATGGTGGGATAGAGGCCGTGATATTCTTCCAAGCCCCAGATCAAATTGCCGGAACCGCGCTGCTGGTGGTAGCAGTCGAAGGCCAGCCGGAACTGCGGATGGTCAATCCGGCGAATCCAGTCGGCGGCCAACTCGTGGTTGTGGACCAACACCCCGCCCTTGATATGAAACTCGTTCAATCCCTCAACCCACACTTCCACCAGCGTCTGCTCGACCAGCTTCATAATCTTCTCCGTCTGGTTGAGCAGGTTGGCGTACTGCTCGGCCTCGCTGAAGTTGCTCGACAGGCGGCGCGTCCATTCTTTGCCATTGGCTACCTCAACCTGGTTGGAAAAGATAAACAGGTGCTCGATGCCATATTTGACGGCCAGTTCCAGGCTTTCGGCCCAGGAGCGGACGGTTTTCTCGTTGTCGCCGGGGTCGGCCAGGCTGCCCATATCGTCGTCGAAGGTGGAATTGATGACCGCCCCGACCCGGCGGCACTCGGCGGCAATCTCGGCGATGGGGGTGTTCCGCCAGAACCACACGTCCAGCCGGGTAATGCCCAGCGCCACAAACGCCTCGACCCGCTCGACGATGGGCCGGTCGGTAAACCAAAAATCCAGATAGCCGGTGTATTCCATCAACTCATCACCATACCCCCATCCACTTCAAGCGCCTGGCCGGTCATGTAGCGCGAGTCGGGCGAAGCCAGAAAAGCAGCCACCCCCGCAATTTCCCAGGGTTCGGCCATGCGCTTCATGGGGCAATCGTTGGCCCGCAGTTGCAGCCATTCTTCGGGCGACACACCATCGCGCGGGGCCACTTGGCTGGCTACATGTTTGACCATCTCCGTCAGGGTGTTGCCGGGGCAAATGGCGTTGGCCGTAGCGCCGTAAGGGGCCAGTTCCATCGCCACCGAGCGGGTCAGGCCAATCACCCCGCTTTTGGAGGCCGAATACTCGGCCGAAGCGGGCCAACTGGTTTTGCCCGCCATCGAGGAGATGTTGATAATACTGCCCGATTTCTGAGCCATCATGATGGGGGCAACGGCCTGGTTGCACAGAAAGACGCCGGTCAGGTTGATGTCAATTAGTCGCTGCCACTGCTTGAGCGGCACTTCCACCAGCGGCGAGCCGGAGTAGATGCCGGCCGCGGCCACCAGAATATCTACCCGACCCCATTTCGACATGGCGGCCTCCACCGCTGCTTTGACGCTGTCCGGGTCGGCTACGTTGCAGTGAGCGGTGATGGCCTCGCTCTCGGCGGCCTGACAAGCGGCGGCGGCGCTCTCGTTGGCCGCATCGTTCACATCCAGGCAGGCTACCCGCGCTCCCTCCTGGGCAAAGCGCAAGGCGCAGGCTTGACCAATCCCACTGCCCGCGCCGGTTACAAGGGCAACCTGGCCCACAAAACGTTTGAGTTCCATCGTTCCTCCGGTAATCATTGGTCAGTCAATGTTATTTAATCTGGTCGCTTCCCTGGGCGTTTTATCAACAGCGCCGCCAGACCAATCCCAATGGGCAAAATCAACAGCGCAGTCATGGCCGGGGCGTAGCTGCCAAAGGTATCCATACTCAGCCCCAGCGGGTACGGTCCCAACGCCGTCCCGCCAACCACACCGATCATCACCGCCCCGCGGATCGAACCCAGGTGCAGCCGTCCAAAATATTTGGCCCAGACCACCGCATCAATCACCCGAAACGCGCCGCTGACCAGCCCATTGAGCGCCCCATAGAGCAGCGCCTCGGCGGGGGTGCGCATGATTTGGACCATGACCATCGTCGCCGCCAGCAGAAAGAGGGTGATCGCCAGCAGCAGCCTGGCCCGATAGCGGTCCAGCAGCCAGCCCATACCCAGATTGCCGATGACCGAAAAAATGGCAATCACATAAAAGGCGCTGACTGCTACCTCACGGCTCAGGCCGCGCACCTCAAAGAGGGAAGTCTGGTGGAATACCAGCCCGGCCAGCAGCATAGTTAGCACGGTCAGGCCGGCGCTGAACAGCCAGAAAACGCCGGTGCGCCGGGCTTCGGCCAGGGTCCAGTGACGTTCACCCCCCCTCTGCTCCCCCCCGTTCACGGCGGGGGAAGGGGGGGTATCGCCGTCCGGCTGCAGGCCGTACAACTCTGGCCGGTCTTTGAAAAAAAGCAGGCTGACCGGCAGCATGACCAGCCAGACCAGCAGCCCCAGCAGGCCCATGGCCCAGCGCCAACCCAAGTGGTCAATCCAGAATTGGCTCAGCCCCGGAAAAATCATGAGGCCGATGGGCAGGCTCAGCCCGGCCAGCCCCATCACCCGGCCCCGGCGGCGAATAAACCACTGGGCAATCAGATTGTTACTGACCAGTTGCAGCGAGCCAAAGCCCAGAAAGCGCAGCGCCAGCAGCCCCAGAAACAGCGTGAAGATGCTATGGACCAGGGCCACCCCCACCGAGGCCAGCCCCAGCCCCAATGCAATGAGCGGCGTCATCAGTCGGGGACCAAAGCGGTCAACCAGCCGGCCGGTCAGCGGCAATAGCAGTGAGGCGGCAAAAGTTGCCACGCCGTACAGCAGGGAGATAGTGGCCCGCGAGATGCCCAGGTCTTTGATAAAGTAATCAATAAAAATACTGATGGTAAAAGTCTGGCTGGGAGCCATCATGACAATGCCCACAGTCCCGACCACGAGAATGACCCAGCCGTAAAAGAAGGGCGTGGCTTTGATCAGGCGGCTGGATTTGGTGTTGGCGATCATGATTGCTAAAGAGAGCTATTCGCCCAAAACCTCGCTGCTCAAGCTCATCTGGCTGAGTAAAGTGCGAACAGTTAAAAGGAACTCACCAGGGCGTTGAACAGTAATACTTTTTGCAGCAGGAAAATAATGGCGTGTGTTAAATGTAATCAAATGAGGGCAATTGGCTTGCAAGGCGGCAACCAAAAGAGGGAGATCCTTAGGGTCAGCTTGTCCAGTATAAGGCAGTAAATCGGCAGCCGCCGGATCAGGCATAACCCGAAGACAACGACTGACCAATAGACGGAACTCGGGTAACTTCGTGGGTATTTTGGCGATTAAATTGCGTTCTACTTCACTGGTAGCTTGTTCTGAGGTCTTGTAACATTTCCTCTACACTGAGACCCGCTTCAATCCGGGCACGTTCGATCTCACGAGCCAACTCTGGCACTAGGGGGGCCAGAGGAGTTAATACCAAAAGACCATCCAAATCTACCAGACTGAAAGTATCCCCGGGTTGAATATTGTAACGTTGGCGCACCTCAGCGGGTAAGGTCAGCGTACCTCGCTGGCGCACTTGGACGGTAGCCGCCATTTGCTTTCTCCTTATCAGAAAAATATGCTTTGACTGATTTTCTGCCACAGCTTATTGTAGCAAAGGCCTGATACTCAGTCAAAGTCAAAAGGTTACTCCACCACTTTGACCGTCACCTGATTGGCCCACACCTCATTTCCGGCGGCATCAACGCCAACAGCTTCAAAGGTATACGTCCCCGGCGACATCTGCCACAGGGTTTCGGAGCTTTCAGCCAGCGGCTGGCCGTTGATGAATAGCTTGACCTGCCGCAGCGAGACGCCATCGGTGGGGCGAATGCTGACCCGGATTTTTTGCTTCTCAACCGGGATGTTGGGGACCAGGCGAAAGGTGCTGCCCTGATCGGGGCTGGTGAAGAGGAGAGCAGGGGAGCGGGGGAGCAGAGGAGCAGAGGAGATTATTTCGCCATTCGCCATTCGCTGATTCGTTGATTCGTTGGGACAGAGGGGCGAGTACGCCCCCGGCGGCTGTGGGATGGCCTGCTTTTTGGCCCAGGCTTGCGCTTCGGCGGGGTAGAGGGTGAAGGTTTGGAAGGCGACAAACTCTAGCGGGCAGCCAACCCCGGCCCGAAGTCCATTGCGCCGGTCAAGAGCAATGCGCTGATGCCAGTCGTCGAAGCGGCGGGGTTCGGTGCCGGAGATGAAGAGTTCGGAGATGGTATGAGAACAGGCAACAGGAAGTTGGGAAGCGGAGAGGCGAGGAGGCGAGGAGGCGGGAGGGGTGATACCTGACACTTGATACTTGACACTTGACACGGGTATCAGTCCATTATCCGCGCAAATCGTTTTTTCAATAAATCCGTTCGGTTGGGCGAAATCGTGGACAGGAATAGTTTTATGCAGTTCTTCCATCAAATCGTGCCAGATGGGGGCCGCGCCGGTGACGCCGGAGATATGGCGCATAGGTTCGTTGTCGGCGTTGCCGGCCCAGACCCCAACGACCAGATCAGGGGTGTAGCCGACGGTCCAGTTGTCGCGCCAATCCTGGGTGGTGCCGGTTTTGGCCGCTGCGGGACGGGTCAAGTTGAGCGGGCTGCCCGCGCCAAAGGTGGAGCGGCGGGCGTAATTATCGCTTAAAATCGAAGTAATGAGATAGGCCGTGCGCGGGTCGAGGATCTGCGCGCCGGGGTTGAGGTTTTTGGGTGACTGGAAAATCACCTGGCCTTGGTGATCGGTGATGCGGGTGATGGCGACCGGCTCCAGCTTGCGCCCGCCGTTGGCAAACGCGCCGTAGGCGGCGGTCAATTCCAGTAGGCGGACCTCGCCCCCGCCGAGGGTCAGGGCCAGGCCAAAGTTCTTGTTGTCAAAGGTGGTGATGCCTAGCGAGCGGGCCAGGTCAGTGGTACTTTTCAGGCCGACGTAATCCAGCACCTTGACTGCCACCAGATTGTAGCTGCTGGCCAAAGCCTGGCGCAATAACACCGGCCCGCGCCAGGTGCGGTCGTAATTTTCGGGCACATAGGGCTGGCCTTCCTGGGTGACAAAAGCGGTGCGCACATCCACCATCATCGAGGCAGCAGTGAGCGGCTCGTAGCCGTGAGCGGCGGCAATGTCGGGGTCAAAGGCGGCGGCGTAGGTAATCGGTTTGATCGAGGAGCCGGGCTGGCGGGTGGCCATGGTGGCATTAACCGCGCCGTCAATGCGCGGGTCGAAGTAATCGGGGCTGCCGAGCAGGGCCAGCACTTCCCCGCTGCGCGGGTCGAGCACAACCACAGCGGCGTTGCGGATATTGCGCGGCGGCTGGCCGGCTTTTTGTTTGGACAACTCGGCCAGGCGGTAGCGGACAATCCGCTGGGCCAGATTTTGCGCATTCAAATCTACCGTAGTATAGACCTGCAAGCCCTGGCGGTAGATGGCCTCCAAGCCGTATTTGCGCTCCAACTGGCCGCGAATATACATCACAAAGTGGGGCGCTTCGATGGGGAAGGGAATGGCGGCGTAGCCCAACTTTTCGGTGCGGGCGCTGGCGGCCTCATCGCGGGTAATAAACTGTTGCTTGAGCATCAAATCAAGGACGATGTTTTGCCGCGCTTTGGCCGTATCGGGGTTTTCCAGCGGGTTGTAGTTGGCCGGGCTTTGCGGCAAACCGGCCAGCATAGCGCATTCGGCCAAATCCAGCTCGGCGGCGTGCTTGCCGAAGTAGGTCCGGCTGGCCGCTTCGATGCCGTAGGCCAGGTTGCCGTAGTAGGTTTCATTGAGGTAAAGGGTCAGGATTTCGTCTTTGGAATAGGTCCGGGCCAGCCGCCAGGCCAAGATGGCTTCGCGCAGCTTGCGAGTCAGGCTGACCTCGGTGCGCTCCTGGGGCGAGAGAAGCAGGTTGCGGGCCAACTGCTGGGTGATGGTGCTGCCGCCGCTCAGCACTTCGCCGCCCTGCCAGTTGATGTACAGGGCGCGCAGGATGGCCCAGGCATCTACGCCGGGGTTACGGTAAAAGCTGGCATCCTCGGTGGCGATGGTCGCCTCGATACAGGCGGGCGGCACGTCTTCCAGGGTCAGCGGGGTGTGCAAACCCTGGTGGGGATCGGTGATTTCGTACAGCAGCGTGCCGTGTCGGTCGTAGATTTTGGTGGAAGGGGCGGTGGTGTACTGGTACAGTTCGTCGGGCCGGGGCAGGTCCACCAGCAGCCATTGGTCAACGATGACGGCAGCCGCCAGGCTGATTAAAATGGCAACGGTAATGATGACTGTAGCGAGTTTGCGTTTGCGCGAGATGGGTTTCATAGACTCGTGATGCGTGAAACGTGAAACGTGAATTTTGGTTATTGTAGCACGTTTAACACGGCTGGGGTAAACGGGCGAGGGGTTATTGTCGGGCGGTTAGCCAGTGGGGAAAGAGGTGGAATTGCGTGGGGAGAAGGTTGGACAAGGGTTGGGTTTAGCTATAAACCTACAACGGAAGAAAAAGGGTTAAGCAACTGAATTTGGAATGATCTTGAAACGAAAATGAAATTTTTCAACGGGAGTTGTGTGGTACACTGGGGGTAATGTTAAGGTTTGTTAAGCTTCGACGGGGAGGTGACAAAATGGGACTTATCCGCAAGAAAGTCAAGAACCACGTGGTGTGTAATCACCTGGGCGCTTTTGGGGATTACTGCCCCAGGTGTGGGGCCAGGAAGAATCAGTACGGCGGCGGCTACGAAACCCGGCTGGTTGCGGTGGAGCAGGAGTTTCTGGAGGTCTGTTTGCATCTGGGCGAGGTTGGAATGTATTGCTCAAAGTGTGGGGATAGACGATAAATTCAGCAGCGTAAGTAAATCCCCAAAATGCCAAACAGACAAAGCTGATAGTTTTATTGTATCAGGTCCAGGTTTAAATCTGGTTTGAAGCGAGGAGGAAATCTCAGTTATTCGGCTCTGAACAGGCTCGTTCTTCGCATCTTGTCCGGCTTGTGTTATAATGCGTCTCCTCTGGAAAGAATGGAGGAGAAATGCGTCCGAATTTTGTCCTGTTTGTCGTCAACTTTTTGTTTTTTCTTATTCTGACCGCTTGCAACAGCGCCCCACCCCCCACCGAAGTGGCTCAAAACCCAACGGTCGCGCCCACCGACACGCCGGTTGAGATTACAACTCCCACCCTCGCCCCCTCGCCTCTGGCTTCCCCGGCTCCCACCCGCACGCCAACGCCCACCCTCGGCCCGCCGACTTCTACTCCTACCCGCGTGGTCAAAACGCCAACCGCCACCCGCCGCGCCGCCACCGCCACGCCGATTGGCGCTAAAGCAACCATTACTGCTACTCTCGCCTCCTCGCCTTCTCCAACCTCACCGCCACCTCCACCTACCGCGACCCCTTTGCCTACCGCCACGCCCTTGCCAACCATCACCCACGCCGAAGGCATCAACCCACTGACCGGCCTGCCCGTCGCCGATCCTGCTGTGCTGAAACGCCGCCCGTTGATGGTCCGCATTGGCAATGATGTCGGCGCGCGCCCGCAGCGTGGCCTCAATTTAGCCGATATGGTTTATGAAGAAATTGTGGAATGGTGGACCACCCGCTTTACCGCCATTTATCTGTCGGAAACGCCGGAACTGCTTGGCCCCATTCGCTCCGTCCGGCTGATCAACCTGCAATTAGTGCCCCAATACGGCGGCGCGCTGGCCCACTCCGGCGGCTCCGACCCGGTACGCTGGGAAGTCTCTCAATCTTCCCTCACCGATCTGGATCAATTCTACAACCCCGACCCTTATCACCATCTGCCCAATGAAGGCTGGCAGACCCGCGCTGTGTTCAACGCCCAGGTCGCTCGCGCTTATATGGCCAAGAAAAAGCTGGAGGCGGCGGTGCCGTTGCAAGGCTTTTTGTTCAGCGAGACCATCGAGACCGGTGAGCCGGGCGAAAATATTTACATCTATTACCCGCGCAGCACTTGTTTTACCGAGTGGCATTATGACGCTGCCAGCGGCAAATACCAGCGTTGGATCATCGGCTCACCCTTGACCGATGCTCTTGATGGCAAACAGATTGCCGCCAGCAATGTCATTGTCTACTTTGCCGAGCATCAGGACACCGATATTGTCGAAGACAGCAACGGGGCGACCTCGGTGCGGATTATTGTCAACGGCAAGGGGCCGGCCTGGTTCTTCCGCGATGGCAAGCTGAACAAGGGGTTTTGGGAAACTGACGGCACCCGCACGCCCTACTTTACCCTCGAAGATGGCACACCCTACAGCCTCAAACCCGGCAACACGTGGGTCGAGGTGGTGCCGATGTATTACATTATCGGCATCAACAGCGCCGACGAGGCCAGTTCAAAACCGAATTAAGGAACACTCATGAGTCAACAGACTGTATTTATCACCCGCCTTGTTCCGCAAAAAGGGCTGGATTTGATTTTGGGCGAGCCAACGATCCAGGCCGAAATCTGGCCGGGTGAATTGCCGCCGCCGCGAGAAATCTTGCTGCAAAAAGTACAGGGGATTGACGGCCTGTACTGCCTGCTGACCGAAAAAATTGACGACGAACTCCTCGACGCAGCCGGGTCGCAGCTCAAGGTAGTCAGCCAGATGGCCGTAGGCGTTGACAACATTGATATGGCCGCCTGCACCCGGCGCCACATTCCGGTGGGCAACACCCCCGGCGTCCTCACCGAAGCCACCGCCGACCTGACCCTGGCCCTGCTTCTGGGCACGGCCCGCCAGCTTGTGCGAGCCGCCGAAGCGGTCAAAGCCGGCAGATGGCGCACCTGGGAGCCAATGGGTTACACCGGCCCGGATGTCTATGGCAGCACGGTCGGCATCATTGGCCTGGGGCGTATTGGCCTGGCGGTGGCGCGGCGGCTGCAAGGTTTCAACGTGCGCTTGCTGTACTATAATCGCCGGCCCAACCCCGCCGCTGAAGAAGTGGGCGCAACTTGGGTGGATTTAGACACCCTGCTGGCCGAGAGCGATTTTGTCAGCCTGCATTTCCCTTCGACCCCCGACACCAAACATTTCATCAATGCCGAGCGGCTGCGAAAGATGAAGCCGACGGCCGCCCTCATCAACACCGCCCGCGGCGACGTGGTGGATCAAATCGCCCTGATTGAAGCGCTGCGCGAGGGTATCATTGCCTATGCCGGGCTGGATGTAACTACGCCTGAACCGCTGCCCGCCGACAATCCCCTCCTCAGCCTGCCCAACGCCACCGTGTTGCCCCATATCGGCAGCGCCAGCATCACCGCCCGCGAGAAGATGGCGACGATGGCGGCAGAGAATCTGCTGGCCGGTCTGCGGGGGGAGCGGCTGCCGAATTGCGTGAATCCGAGTGTTTATGGTTGATAAAGTAGAACAAAAAACCCTCCACTGTAGGAGGGTTTTTTGTTGGAAGAATCGGATTAGGAACGGCTTTACCGGGTTGGGCGGCTGGGTGGATTGGCCAGGGGGCCGTCGGCGGAGCGGTCGGGGAGGTCGGGTTGCAGATTGGGACGTTCTGGCGGGTTGGCTAACGGCCCATCAGCCGGCCCCGAACCGAGGTCCAGTTGGGCGATGCCGCCCAGCGAATTGTTGAACTGATCCAGCGAACCCCGCGCCTGGGAGAGATTGCCGCGGGCCAGTTGTTCGGTGATGGTAGAGATAGTGCCCGATAACTGCTGAAGTTGGGGCTGGTTTTGGGCGGCCAGCCCGGCTTTGGCATTGGCCCCAAGCTGAGCAATCGTGGTCAATTCATCTGGGGTCAGCCGTTGATCGGCCAAGGCTTGCTGCCCGCTTTGCAGAAAAGCGAAGGTATCCTGAAGCGCGGCCTGGGGGTTGTCGGCCCGTTGGGTGGGTTGGATGTTCAAGGCGTTTGTCACCCGCGCTTCCACCTGAGCCTGGTAATCTGCCTGCCAGGTTTGAGTCTGCTGCTGTAATTCGGCCACCTGGGTACTGGCAGCCTGGGCCGTTGCTTCCAGGGCGGCAATCGTTTCTTCGGCCAGGGCGACGCCTTCATTCAAGGTCTCGTTGATCTCCACCAACGTTTCATTCATCTCGTCAACCGAGCCGGAAAGCTCCTCTAAAGTTTGATTGAGTTCGGCCAGTTCAGCCTGAGTTTCCACAGCCAGATCATAGTAAAGCTCATAGTAAGCGGCCATAGCCTCTTCCGCCGTATTAATAGCCTCTTCCGCCCCCTGCACATAAACTTCGACCGTTTGAACTTCTTCGGCTGTCACCGTATCGTCAGCCGTAGCATTGGCCGTTTCGGTGGAATATTGGTTGGTCGCAGCGGCGGCCTGGGCCACAGATTGCTCGATCAAGGCGACCAATTCTTCTTCCGAAAGGGTGGTATAATCTTGCGCTGCTGCCGGAGTCGGGTTGACCGTGGTCGTTTGGGTCAGGTTGATGGTTTGGTTAATGACGACCGGAGTAGGGACCGCCGTGGGGACGGGCGGCGTGGCCTGAGCAGTAGCGGTGGCCGCAACTGCCGCCGCAATCGTGGCCTCGACAGACTGCTGGGCGTTTGCGGTAGCGGCTACAGCCGCGTCAATGGTCGCCTGGGCGTTTGGTTCGCTGCGGGCATTTCGGCAGCCTGTGAGCAGCAGCCCCAACACCAGGACAGTCAGGAGGACGTAGTTGGAGAGATTGTTTCGCTTCATGGGGATAACTCCTTTTGTTTTTACGTAACTGCTCAACCATGTCATTTCGACCGCAGGGAGAAATCCCCGATACCTTGCTTTTCGTGTTGTGCCTTGAAGATTTCTCGACCTTCGGTCTCGAAATGACATGAAGCTGAGTGATAACATTTTTACTATGATTTTTTAATCCGTCTTGCGTAATCTTTAACGGAACACGCAAGACGCAACACCCTTTGACAGCTTTAAATTTTGGAACAGTCTTCTATTTTGGGCTTACAGTAGCACAGGATTGCCCAAATTTGCACCTCAAAAATTAGGTGTTTTGGCCTGTCAGTCTTATGACCTTTTTCCTAACGAGATTGGAGATTCTTAATCTCCAATCTCTAATCTCTTTATAAAGCAAAGTTTTTAAGAAGTTGCGAAGATGTTTATTCATACGCCAGTACCTCGCGCACGGTCAGCCGGGATGCGCTGCGGGCCGGCAGAAAGCTGGCCAGAGCGGCCAGGAGAATAGCCACGACCAGCCACAGCGCGACTCCGGGCAGTGAGAAAGTATAGGACAGCGGCGCTTGAAAGAGCGCCTGGCCGGTCAGATCGCTCAAAACTCTGCTGAGCGGCACGGCTAACAGCGTACCGCCGATCCAACTCAACACCCCAATGACGATGCCCTCGACAATGACAATGCGCAGAATGGCTCCATCGGAAGCGCCGATGGCCCGCATCACCCCGATTTCACGGGTGCGTTCCAGCACGTTGATGCTCATCGTGCCCATCAGCCCCAGGCCGCCGACAACGGCCAGCAGCACCGCAACGGCCAGCAGAAAAACAATCAGGATATTAAGCATAAGCTGCACGTTATCGCGCAGGCTCATAATGGTCCGTACCTCAGCCACCTTAAAACCGGCCCGGTTGAATTTTTGCTCAAGCTGCCGGGCTGTTTGGGTCAGACTCTCCGTATCGCCGGCCTCGGTGATGATCTGGACCGAGCCGGCCCGGCCAACCTCGTGCGCGGCGCGGGTGTAGTAGGGATAGTTGGCGTAGAGCATAGGCCCGGCCAGCGTGCCCCGAATGATGCCCACAATCTGCCAGTTAGTCTGGCGTTCGCCAAATTCCAAAGTGACCACGTCGCCCAGCCCCAGGTCCGGCTCATCGTACAGGAAATCGGTATTGACCACCAGGGCGTTGGTATCGTCAGGGCGCAGCCAGCGCCCTTCCAGCAGGGTGGCCTGGATCATCGTCGTATCGGCCTCCGGGGCCAACAAAAGTACCGCCTCTCCTTCCACCCCATCGGGCCGCAGCCGGCGCACCGATTTGGCCCCCCAGCTCTCGGCCACCACTACCCCTGGAACTTCCAAAGCAATCTGCTCGATCTCCCGCACCCGGTAATCGCCTTCGAAACGCACCCGGATGTCAAATTGCCAATAGTTGAGGGCGTCGGCCAGGGTTTGCTCCAGCGAGGCGCGCACGCTGAAAATAACGATAAAGGCCATTCCGGCTACAGTCAGGGTGATCAGGGTCAGGATCAGCCGGTCTTTGCGGCGAAAGGTATTGCGCAGTGAAAGCATCAGCGGGCGCGACAGACCGCGCAGACGTTGCAGCAGCCGGTCCAGCCAACTCTCCCCAAAAGTTCCCTGCCCCAGGCCATAATTGCTGATGGCCTCACGCACGCTAACCCGCACCCCGGCCACGATAGGGTACAGCGCGGCCAGCAGCGGCGTCAACAGGCCGATAGCGACCTGGATCAACAGCACTTCGGGCGACATCGTGGTCCGCACCAGGTCGAAGTTAAGCTGCTGCGAAAGATAGCCGGCCAGCCGCCAGGCCCCGACCACCCCTAACGGCACGGCCAGGAACAGCGACAGCAGGCCGTAAGCCAACACCGTAGCAAAATAAAGGCTCATAATCTGGCCCTGCTGCCCGCCGATGGCTTTCATCACCCCAATCTGGCGAGTTTGCTGGGCCAGGATGGCCGAAATGGTATTAATCACCAGGAAGCCGCTCAGCCCCAACGCCAGCAGCGCCGAAGCGTTCAACAGCAGCAGCAGCGGCTGGACGACATCATTGACCGGATAATCGCCCGGCCGCCGGTTGACGGTGGACATGATTTCCAGGCCGGCCCCCTCGATTTTCCGGCTGACCTCTTTGGCGACGGCTTCCACGTGGGCCTGATTCGACTTATCCTGGGCCACCACAAACTCCACCCGATTGAAAGCGGCCGGTTGGCGTAGCCAGGCCAGGGTATCCAGGGTAATAAAAGCAAAAGCCTGACCAGCCAGCGGCGCCGAACGCTCGCCCGCATCATGAACGGTCCCGGCAATGAGCATCGTCCGTTCGTGGCCGTTCAGGGTGCGCAGGGTGATGCTGTCGCCAACCTTGAGGCCCATCCAGTCGAGGGAGGTCCGCTCGACCAGGAGCGCTTTTTCGGGCGGCGGCCAGTCGCCCTGTTCCGGCCAGAGCTTGGCGATGTTCATCTCGTCGTAGTCGTTCATCGCTCGCGCTTCCAGGCTGATCGGCTTCCATTCATCGTCCGGCCCTACCCGGTAGCGGGCGCTGACCACACGCCGTCCCTCGGCGGCTTCAATCTCGCGCATAGCCCGAATGGTATCTACCACTGACTGGTCGAAGTCGCCGTTGACCACCAGACTGGCGCTGGGCGGGTTGGTAGCCGCATAACTGGTCTCCAGTTGGCCGCCAAAAATGCTGCGCGTCCCTGAAACCACGCCGACGGCCAGAACGCCGACGGCGATGGACAAGACCACCAGCACCGTCCTGGCCTTGTTGTCAGCCAGATCACGGATGACCTTACGCCAGCGGGGATTGAGAAATTTCATCAGCAGATCCTTCTTTCATCGTCAACAATCTCCCCATCGGCAATAGTAATCGTTCGGGCGGCCTGGCGGGCCAGGTCGGAGTCGTGGGTGACCATGATGAAGGTTTTGCCGGCGGCGACCAGTTGTTGGAACAGATCTAACATAGCCCCGGCGGTTTTGGAGTCGAGGTTGCCGGTGGGTTCGTCGGCCACAATCAGGGGGGGATCATTGGCCAGGGCGCGGGCGATGGCCGCCCGCTGCTGCTGTCCCCCTGATAGCGCCGTCGGCAGTTTGTGGGCGTGATCGGCCAGCCCAACCTGGTCCAGCAGCGCCAACGCTCGCTGCTCCCGCTCACTAAAACCATACATGTGCCCAAAATCCATCGGCAGCATCACGTTCTCGACCACAGTCAAGGTGGGTAAGAGTTGGAAGAATTGAAAAACGATGCCGACGTGTTTGCTGCGCCAGACAGCCATCTGGTTCTCGCCCAGGGTGTGCAGCGGCGTCTGCTCGATGTAGATCGCGCCGGCCGTCGGGCGGTCAATGCCGGTGAGCATATTGATCAGGGTTGACTTGCCGCTGCCCGACTTGCCGACAATGGCGATAAACTCGCCCTGGTCTATTTGCAAGTCAACCCCTTTGAGGGCGGTAAACAACCCGGCGGCGGTTTGGAAACTTTTGACCACCTGCTGCAACTCGATCAGGGCAGAGGAATTATGGCTATTGGGGGTCGTTCTGTTAGTGGGTCGCTGCTTGAATAAGGTATCTATTATCATTATTGTGCCTCAACAGTATAGTCTCATTCTATTGTCAACCAGTCCAGCTTGGCTATAATTGGGGTATGCTGAGAAATTGGCTGACCTTGTTGACCAGCTTAAGGTAAAGTTGTTAAGAAGTTGCGAAGATGTCTAAAAAAATCCTGGTAATTGAAGACGAAGGTAAGATTGCCCGTTGGGTGCGGACTTATTTTGAGCAGGACGGCTTTACCGTGCTGCTGGCCGGCGATGGTCCCACCGGCTTGACCCTGGCCCAAACCGAGCAGCCCGACCTTATAATCCTCGATCTTAACCTGCCCGGCATGGATGGCCTGGAACTGTGCCAAAAACTGCGCCGGCATCGCACGAAAGCCGTGGCTCATGTGCCGATCATTATGCTAACAGCGCGGGTGGAGGAGGCCGACCGGCTCACCGGGCTTGACCTGGGGGCGGACGATTATGTGACCAAGCCATTCAGCCCCAAGGAGTTGGTGGCCCGCGCTAAAGCGATTTTTCGTCGCCTGGAACGAGACGCTGACCCCAGCCGGGTATTTAAGGATGGCGATTTGGTGATGGATGTCGAGGCGCATACAGCGACGCTAGCCGGCCACCCCCTGGAATTAACCCCCAACGAATTTGCCGTGCTGGCCACCCTGTTGGAGCATCGAGGCAAGGCCTTGAGCCGCTCCCAACTGATTGAACTGGCCCTGGGTCACGATTACGAAGGGCTGGAGCGGACGATTGATGTCCATATCCGCCACATTCGTCACAAAATCGAAGCCAACCCGGCCCAACCGCAGCGAATTGTGACCGTTTTTGGGGTGGGGTATCGGTATGAAGGATTATAATGGCCTTGAGCAGCTGAAACCCAGGGATGGACGATGGTTTATGGTTGAAAATAAGGCAAACGGCAGGCATAGCTCAACCGGGTGGCTAGCCCACTTATTTGGGGCCAACTTGCGCGGCCAGTTGACCCGCAGCTTTTTGCTGATCATCCTGGTCAATATCGGGCTGATGGCAGTGCTGGCGCGAGTGGTGGCCTTGCCCCGGCTGAATGACGTGGCCCTGCTGTTGGGCCGGCGGCAGGCTTTTCAACTGGCCCCCTTTTTTGCCGATGCTTATGCCCGCTCAGGCTCGTGGGCCGACGGGCCGGCGCTGGCGCAGCGCTTGAGCAAACCTCTGCCACCGGGGCTAATCCGGGATATTACCTTTGGTCTACCCTGGCGCTTCGATTTGATCCGAGATTTGACCCCTGATCGAGTCGTGCTGGTCAACGCCGCCGGCCAGGTGGTGGCCGACAGCCAGGGACTTTTGTCCGGCGGCCAACCTCTCCCGGTTGAATTAACACCTTATGGCGCGCCCATTACCCTGCAAGATGAGCCGATTGGCCGGCTGGTGGTCACTTCGGCGGTAGTGGACGAACTGACCGGGGTGCTAGAAGCCACCCTGCGCCAGACCCTTTTGGGGGCCAGTGTATTGGCCGGGGTGGTGGCGCTGCTGCTCAGCTTTGGGCTGGCCCAACGCCTCGCCCGTCCGATCCACAGCCTGAGCCGGGCGGTTCGCGCTTTGACTTCAAGCGACTCCCACGAGCCGCTGCCTGTGGTTCGCCGGGATGAGATTGGCGATTTGACCCTGACCTTTAATGAAATGACGGCGGCCCTGGACCGGCAAAAATACCTGCGACGGCAGATGGTGGCCGATATTGCCCACGAACTACGCACCCCCCTGAGTGTGATGCAGTTGGATATCGAAAGCCTGGGCGATGGTTTGCAGCCTCCGGCGGAAGCCGCCGCTTCCTTGCGTGATGAAATCGTCTCGTTGAACCGCCTGGTGGAAGACCTGCGCTTGCTTTCTCTGGCCGAGGCCGGTGGGCTGCGCTTTACCCTGGAAAAACTGGAAACTGCCCCTTTTCTGCGCCAAATAAGCGAGACTTGGACACCCCAGGCGCAAGCGCGACAGGTCTACCTCCTGGCCGATTTCCCCGCCGACCTGCCTCCAGTTTTGGCCGATGAAGGACGCCTGGCCCAGGTTTTTAATAACCTGCTGAGCAACGCCCTGCGTTACACCCCCGCTGGCGGCAGGATCACCCTCGGAGCAAGAGTGGCAGAGGGGGAATTGCTTGTGTGGGTCTCGGACAGCGGGCTGGGCATCCCTGCCGAGGATTTGCCCTTTATCTTTGAGCGTTTCTATCGAGCCGACTCCTCCCGCAGCCGGGATACGGGCGGCAGCGGCCTGGGGCTGGCTATCGCCAAACAGTGGATTGTCCTGCACAATGGGCGTCTCTGGGTGGAGAGCGCGCCGGGGCAGGGCGCGACGTTTTTTGTGGCGCTGCCGATAGCACCGGATCGCTAAAGTGCCAAGAACATGAAAACTGGCTTCAGCCGAGACCCTTCTTGACAGTACTGATTCTATTTGCTATGCTTCGCTTACCCGACTGGAATTGCTATAGCTCTCAAGCGAGGCAAAAGATGATTAAGGTGAATAACTTAAGCGATATTAACAAACTGATAACCAATCAGGTACAAGAAAGTCTACATCTGGATTATAAAACCAGCGACGCTATAGATAGCAGCAAGAGAAATGAGATTTCTAAGGATGTCTCAGCTTTCGCCAATTCAGATGGAGGAATCATTATTTATGGGATTGTTGAACACGGCCATCTGCCAATGTCTATTGATAGCGGAGTAGAGCACAAGAAGTACTCCCGCGAATGGATTGAGCAGGTGATAAATAGCAATGTTTATCCCAAGATTGATGGGTTAAGAATTTCCCAAATATCGCTCTCGGCCGACCACTCGATTTTTGTGGTTAATATTCCCAAGAGTTATCGGAGTCCACATCAAGCACCCGACAAGAAATACTACAAGAGATATAACTTTCAATCAGTTCCTATGGAGAACTATGAGATCGATGACGTGAGAAACAGAGCCACAACTATTGTGCCGCTTCTTAACTTTGATGCAATCGCACCACAGCATAATGTAATACATCTTGAAGTCTCAAATATTGGCGCGTTTCCTGCTATAGACGTAAAGTTTAAGTTCAGTCCCGCATTAGTTTGGCATGACGACAAGTATTACCCTCTGCTTTTCACTAACGGTTCAAGATTCATCGCCCCTGGTAAGAAGTACACATTCTTTTATCACACTTATGTGGACATTGTGAATAACGATGCGATTCCGAAGAGCTTCGATGTGCAGATTACATATAAACATCCTGTTGTTTCTCAAAGAATAACCGATAAATTTCACGTTGACTTCATGGATTTCTATAGTACCGTGCATGTCGAGACCGACATACAAAAGAATACGGCAACCATAAAGAAAGGCCTGGAGGAGATTAGGAGTGGTTTGTCAAAAATATCGGGTCAATTAGAGGACATCGCTCCCATAGGAGAAGCGACAGGTTTGCGTATTTCACTTAAGACACTTATGAATTTGAGGCATATTCTGGCTGGAGAGGATAAGCTGGAAAAACTCGATCCACATTTTGCAAATGCATCAGTGTTTAGCGAGGTGCTGGATGTAGACATTAGCACTGCGTATAATCTTGCTTGGTTTTTTAGAGGAAGGGATAACAACCAGAAACTATCCGAAATTGAAGGTGTAGATGAGGAACTGATTTCCAAATTGTATAAATATTTCTCGGTGTCGGATGATATTCGATAAGAGTTCTGTACGAGGGCAAAGGCTTTTCCCACTCGTGGTTAGTTTGCTTTAAGGAGTATCCTCATGCCCTTCACCTACCATCTCCCCACCAAAATCATCTTCGGCCAGCCTGCCCTCGAAGCCGTCAAAACTGAACTGGCCCAGCTCCAAGCTGAACGAGTCCTTTTTGTCAGTGACCCCGGCCTGGCCCAATTAGGGTTGGTGGCGCAGTTTACGGCTGGATTGAGCGAGGCCGGATACGCCGTCACCCCCTTCACCGAGGTCAGCAGCAACCCCACCACCACCGAAGTCGCCGCCGGGCTGGCCCTGGCCCGCGAGCAGGGGACGCAGGCATTAATCGGCCTGGGCGGCGGCAGCGCCATTGATGTAGCCAAAGGGATTGCCATGCTCATGACCAACGGCGGCGACTATGCCGATTATCAATGGGGCGGCAAAGCGATCACCGAGCGCAGCTTGCCGCTGCTGGCAATACCGACCACCGCCGGCACCGGCAGCGAGGTCAGCCGGGTGGCGGTTATTGTAGACCCGGCTAACCCCTTCAAAAAGGGCGTTCTCAGCCCGCTGATGTTTCCCCACGCCGCCATTGTAGACCCGGAACTGACCCGTTCGCTGCCCCCTCGTTTGACCGCCGCCACCGGGATGGATGCCTTCATCCACGCCCTCGAATGTTACATCGGGCGGCGGGCCAACCCCTACACCGATCAGTTTTGCCTGGCGGCGTTGGAAACTATCTGGACCGCTCTGCCCCAGGCTGTAAACGATGGGAATGATATGGCCGCCCGGCAGGCCATGCTTTTGGCTGCACTGTGGGGCGGCACGGCTATGGATCACGCCGGGTTGGGTCTGATCCATGCCCTGTCCGGCCCCTTGACCGGACATCTGCACCTGCACCATGGCCTGGCCAACGCCTTGATTTTGCCTTATGCTCTGCGTTTCAATCTTCCGGCTATTCCGCCAGAGCGAAGGACGCGTTTAAATCGAATTTTTGATTTACCGAGAGAGGCCGGCGGCGAGAGGCTGGTCGAAACCTTGACTCAGTTCGTGCGCCGTCTTGGTCTGCCAACCCACCTGCGTGAACTTAACCAGCCGTTGGAAGGAGTTGATTGGGCCGCCATTGCCGCGGACACCACTCGAATGATGTTGCTCCAAAACAATCCCCGCCCCGTTTCGGCGGCGGAGGGTGAAACGCTTTTGACACAGATGAGGCAATAGCCTACTACTGCTTCAAGTAGGTTAAACTTTGGGCAAACAAAGGCTCTTCAGGATCGAGACTGGCCGCCCGTTCAATATCGGCCAGCGCGTCAGGATTGTCGGGGTTAGCCAGGCGTCTGGCCCACCCGCGCAAAAAGAAGGCAGCGGCCAGGTCGGGCTGCACCTGCACGGCCGGGGTGGCGCTGTCAATAATCCACCGGCTCAGCTCCGCTTCCCAACCCATGGCCGGAGTCTCGTCAACCAACGGGGTTGGCTGGTCGAAAATTTGCTCCACCGAATAAGGGCGCATCACCTCTAAAGCTGCGGCGTAGTCGCCGTAAAAAACATTGCCCAGCAGCGGATAAGGCTCGCGCGCCTGCTCAGCCCGCTCCTCGGCGTGCAGGCGGATCAAGGCCGCATCCCAGGTAACCACCGGGTCTTGCCCGTCGAGCGCTACAGCCTGGTTGATGGTTTCGTGGGCGTCTCGCCACAAGCCGGCCTCGGCCAGCTCGATCGCCCGATGGGTCAGATTACGCAGCGGCCCCGGCGCTGTTTCGGGCAGGGTGGTCAGGTTGACCTCACTCAAGCGTTCGCCATCCCACCTTAAAACCTGGTATTGGATGCGGGTTACCCCGCAGGCGTAGCAAAAAACGTAATACTCGGTAAAATCGAGCAACACATCCGGCGAGTTGTCCCCATTCAAATCCTCGATCCGGCTGCCGCCCGGACTGCTGGTGAAATGAGAAACGTCGTGGCGCAATGTCTGCCCATCAAAACTGAGCAGATCATAAGAACCACTGTGCGCGCCGGCTCCCCCCTGCGCTTCCAGCCAGATATGATCGGGTT
Organism: Anaerolineales bacterium; assembly: GCA_015075405.1. GTDB lineage: Bacteria > Chloroflexota > Anaerolineae > 4572-78 > J111 > DSQQ01. The sequence continues at coordinate 1,461,647 of JABTUK010000003.1, read as the reverse complement.
CAAGGTGAACCTGGCTCACCGTAGCAGGGTCAAGATAGTCGGCATTTTCCAGTTCCACCCGGCTCACTTCCTGCCAGCCGCTGTTGGACTGAGTGTAAATTGCCACAAAATGATTCTCCAGGGGGTCAAAACTGCGGAAGCCAGTGGTAAAAACTGCCCAGTAGGGCGGCCCGGAACTGTTATTCGTCAGAGGTAGCACGGTGACCCCGTCAAACCCACCCATGCTAAATCCAGCGGCGTCAGGCGTCGGTGAGGGGGGCAGGCCGGCTTCGACCGTTGCCTGCAAATCGGCGGCTGAGGGGCTGTCTGTCGTTTCTGTGGAAGTGGGGATGGGGGTCGCGGTGGAGGTAGCGGAAGGCGAGGGGACAGCCACCGTCGGCGGAATGGTTGTTGCTGTTGGACTCGGCGTCGGCGGGGGCAGTGGGGTGGCCGTGGCGGCGGCCACAGGCGTGACCGGCGGTTCGGTTGAGGGGATGCTGCTGCAACCGCTCAAGGCCAGAAGCAGCGCGGCCAGGCTCCGCCCATAAAACTGGGTAATCATTTTCATCTGGTAGTTCCCTTCAGCGGTTAGAATAAGGTTGTAGGATATTTTTGAGCAATTATATTGTAATCGCCGTAAATTTGGAATCAATTTTAGCCCGCTTTTTACATATTCAAAAGGCATTTGTAAAAGATACCGCGCCCCAAGTATAATTTATTTCAGGAGATGACAAATGCAACCAGCCGCTCAAGCCCAACAATGGACGGAAAAAGAAATATTAAAAACTTTGGCTATCCGCTCTCAGGAACTCCGAAAAATGGGGGTGCGTAAACTTGGCCTTTTTGGCTCTTACTTGCACGGCACAGCCAAAGCGGGGAGTGATATGGATTTTTTGGTGGCGCTGGCGCGACCTTCTTTTGATGATTATATGGATGTCAAATTCTTTTTGGAAGACTTGTTTCAATGTCAGGTAGATCTGGTGATAGAGGAAAATCTCAAAGTAGGCTTACGACCTTACATTTTGAGTGAAGTGAAATATGTCGCGGGATTATAAGCTCTACCTGGCCGACATCCTGGAAGCAATCCGCAAGATTGAGAGTTATACACAAGGTTTGTCTCTGTTGGAATTTAACCAAGATGAAATGCGAGTAGACGCCGTTATGCGGAACCTGGAAATAATTGGGGAAGCGACCAAGAACATCCCCGCAGAAGTGAGACAAAAATATCCGGCCGTTGAATGGCGCAAAATTGCGGGCCTGCGGGATGTTGCCATCCATACCTATTTTACCATTGATTTGCAGATTATTTGGGATGTTGTCCAAAATAAACTGCCGAATTTACACAGCGATATTGCCAAAATACTTGAAGTGGAAAGGTAACTCTGCCCCTTCTGCATCCCCACTCTTTTTCCCACGCTCAACCGTCGCCCCACCCGTCAGCCGGAAATGGGTTGAAGGTTTAGCAAAAAGTCCTCGCTTGTGATAGGATAACTGAGGCGTGATGCGTGATACGTGAGGTAAAATATTACGCATCACGCCTCACGTTTCACGTCTCACAGGAGAAGCCAGCTATGCAAAAAACAATCTCCCTACTCATCCTAGCCTTCGTTATCTTTATTGCCAGTTGCAGCCCCGCCGATACACCTACACCGGCCCCGGCCACCCCCGAAGCCGAAATCCTGGAAGCCACTGTAACGGCCCAACCCACTACCGTCCCCTCAACCCCGACCCCTGAACCCCAACCCCTGCCACCGATGGTTCTGCGCTCCTCGCCCGAAGCGGGCCAAGAGCAGCCGCTCGATGCGCCCGTTGAAATCACCTTCGACCAGCCGATGGGCCGCGAGAGCGTCGAGAAAGCCTTTGCCATCGAGCCGGGGGCTAGTGTGGATGGAACTTTTACCTGGAAAGATGACCAGACCGTGCAGTTTGCCCCCAAAGACGGCTTCAAACGGGGTGAGCGCTACCGCGTCCGGGTCATCGAGTCAGCCCAAAGCCAGGCGGGCTTAGCCATGCAGCGCCCCTTTGAACTGCGCTTCAGCGCAGTGGGTTCGCTGGAAGTGACCAACGTCCAGCCGGCCAACGACGCCGCCGAGATTTTACCCGACACCATTGTGACCGTGCTCTTCAACCGTCCGGTGGTACCCTTGAACGCCATCGAGGATGCGGCCAGCCTGCCCGACCCGCTGACCTTTACCCCGCCGGTAACCGGCAAAGGCGAGTGGCTTAACACCTCCATCTACCAATTCACGCCCGAAGGCGAGGGCTTCAAACCCGCCACCACCTACACCGCCCGCGTCGGCCAGGGTTTGCAAGACGCCCTCGGCCAGGCCGAGTTGGAAGATGACTACGAGTGGACCTTTACCACCGTCACTCCCGCCGCCATCGCCAGCCTGCCGGCCAACGGCGATGTCTATGTCAGCCCGTCGCCGGTTATCAGCGTCACCTTCAACCAGGCCATGAACCGCCAGAGCGTCGAAGAAAACCTCAAATTGGTCAACGACAGCACCGGCGAAACCATCCCCGGCGAGTTTGCCTGGGTGGCTGAGGGCCTGACCCCACCGCCGCCCGGCCCCGATGACCCCAACTATTATGACTACCTTTACGCCGAAGGGGCCGGCCCGGAGACAGTCGGTGTGGAGACAGTTCAATTTACCCCCGATGTAACGCTTGACTTCGACACCGTTTACCGCATTGAGCTACCCGCCGGAGTCAAGGGAACCATCGGCCAGGCCGAAACCGGGAATGATTACAGCGCCAGCTTCACCGTCACTCCCTATCCGGCTGTGACCAGCAGCTACCCCGCCGATGGCGACGAACTGGCCGACCCCTACGGCTCACTGCAAATCACTTTCAATGCTCCCATAAACCCGGAAAGTATTGTCTTGGGCGAAAATCTCATCATCCAGCCGACCGTGGCCGCCACCCAGGTTTACAGTTATTGGTGGAGCAGCAATACCAACTTTGAAATCAACTTCCCCATCGAGGCCAGCAGCAGCTACCGCGTCACCCTCGGCGCAGACATCGAAGGGCGCTACGGCCAGCAGCTTGGCGCGCCGACCACCATCGCCTGGACCACCCGCGCCGCCGACCCGCTGCTGTTTATGCACACGCCGGGGCGCATTGCCACCTACAACGCCTATACCGACACCCTGACCTTTGTGACCGTGCGTAACCTGAGCCGGGTAGATTTTGGCCTGTACCGCCTGCCGCTGGACGACTTTATCCAACTCAACGGGACCAACTGGTGGGACGCCTGGGACCAGTATTTTCCCGACCAGGCCAACCTCATCGCCGACTGGTCGCTCAACACCACCCCGGAGCTGAACAGCAGCGTTATCTACCGGGTTGATTTGGGCGCGCGCAGCGGCCTGGGCGACCGGCTGCCGCCTGGCCTCTATTACCTGGAGGCCACCGCCGATGCCGACGTAGTTTACCCCGAAGCCAAATCGTCCAGTTTTGTCGAGGCCCGTGAGCGCCAAATGTTGGTGGTCAGCCAGAATAACATCACCCTCAAAACGTCCGGCAGCGAGGCCCTGGCCTGGGTGACTGACCTGCAAACCGGCCAGCCTGTGTCCGACCTGCCGCTGACCTTTGTGGCCGGCGGCACGTATGATTACGAAACCGGCCAGACCTCCGCCGCGGAGCGGCTGGGCCAGGCCCGCACCGACAAAGACGGTGTGGCCAAAGTGGAGTACGACCCGCGGGCCGACGCTTACGAACCGCGCCTTGCTATTGTCGGCGAGGCCAATGAGCCGGATGAAAATTTCGCCGTCACCGTCAGCAATTGGACCGACGGTATTGACCGCTACAGCTTCAACAACGTCAGCGTGGAGGATTACCAGCAGCCCTACAACGCCCACTTCTACACCGACCGCAAGATTTACCGCCCCGGCCAGGTTGTCTACTTCAAAGGCGTCCTTCGCGCCGACGACGACGCCCGCTACAGTCTGCCCACCGCCGCCGATACGGTCAACATTTATATCAGCGACTCGCAGGGCAAAGAGGTCTTCAACCAGGATTTCCCCTTGAGCGACATGGGCACAGTTAACGGCGAGTTCCAACTGGACGAAAACGCTGCTCTCGGCTCCTACTCCATTCAAGCCACCTACGACACCGACACCACCTTCTATAGCGATTTCCAGGTGGCCGCCTACCGCAAGCCGGAATATATCGTCGAAGCTACCACCGACAAACCCGAATACGCCAACGGCGAAACCATCAAAGTGACCACCACAGCCCAATTCTTCTTTGGCGGGCCGGTTTCCAACGCCGCTGTGCGCTGGACGGTCCTCTCCGACGACTACAGCTTCTCTTATACTCCCCCCCTTGAAGGCGGGGGGTACTACGACTTCACCGACTACGATTTCAGCCGCAGCGACGCCTACAACTACGGCGTCTACGGCGAACAGATTGCCGAGGGCGAAGGCGTCACCGACGCCGAGGGCCGCTTCACCTTTGAGGTTGACGCCGACATCGCCGAGCGCATCGCCAGCCAGCGCTTCACCTTCGACATCACCATCACCGACCTCAACAACCAGGAAGTGGCTACCCAGGCCAGCGCGGTGGTTCACAAAGGCGATTTTTACATCGGCCTGCGCCCGGAGGAATATGTCGGCAAAACGGGCGAAGAGAATGAAGTCAATGTGATTACCGTAGATTGGCAGAGCGAACCGTCGCCGCAGCGGGAAGTCCAACTGGTCTTCTCCGAGCATAACTGGTACAGCGTCCAGAAGCAGTATGAAGACGGCTCTTTCTACTGGGACAGCGTGGTGGAAGATATTCCGGTCTTCACTACCACCATCACCACCGATAACGATGGCCTGGCCGTCGCCAGCTTTACCCCGGAAAATGGCGGCATCTACAAAATTACCGCCAGCGGGAGCGACAGCGCCGGCAACGAAATCCGCTCCTCAACCTACATGTGGGTCAGCGGCGCGGAGTACGTCAACTGGCGGCAGGAAAATAACGACCGGATTGATTTGGTGGCCGACAAACGTGAGTACAACGTCGGCGATACGGCCACGGTGTTGGTGCCTCACCCTTACAGCGGCACGGTCAAGGCGCTGGTCACGCTGGAGCGCGGCCACATCTACGAGCATTACGTGACCGAACTGCCCACCAACAGCGAGCAGCTTGAAATCCCCATCACCGAGGAGATGATTCCCAACATGTACGTCTCGGTGGTGGTCATCTCGCCGCCTTCGCTGATTACGGTGGGTGAAGAAGATCGGGTCAGCGGCGAACTGCCCAGCTTTAAGGTCGGCTATGCCAGCCTGCCCATCAACACCAGCGAAAAACAGTTGCAAATCACTTTAACCCCCAACAAGCCCGCCGAGGAAACTTATCAGCCCGGCGAAACCGCCGAGTACAAGGTGCAGGTCACCGACGCGCAAGGCCAGCCGGTCAAGGCCGAACTTTCGCTGGCCCTGGTAGACAAGGCCGTGCTGACCCTGGCCCCGGAAACGCCGGGCCAGCTTTTGAGCACCTTCTGGCGCACGCGCGGCCTGGGTGTGACCACCGCCGGCGGCCTGACCCTGGCCATTGACCGGATCAACCTGGCCGTAGCCCCCGAAGCCAAGGGCGGCGGCGGCGGCTTTGACGAAGGCTTTGGCAACATTCGCGGCGAGTTCAAGGACACTGCTTTGTGGATTGCCGACTTTACCACCGACGAAAACGGCGAAGGCACGGTGGAGGCCAAGCTGCCCGACAATCTGACCACCTGGACCTTGACCGGCAAGGGCGTCACCGGGGCCGATACCCTGGTGGGCGAGAACACGGTCGAGATTGTCAGCGCCAAGCCGCTGCTGGTCCGCCCGGTCGCCCCGCGCTTCTTTGTGGTCGGCGATGAGGCGGTCTTGGGGTTGATTGTTCAGAACAATACGCAAGCGGCGCAGGAGGTCGAGGCGAGGTTTGAGGCGGCAGGGCTGGAGATTGGGGAATGGCGAATAGCGAATGGCGAATGGCAGAGTGAAGGTACGCCAAGTCTGGAGGTCAAGAACGGAGAGCGCATCAAGGTTGAGTTCAAGGTGAAGGTCAGGGATGCGGAAACGGCCAGCCTGACGATGGGCGCGAAATCTGCCGATTATGGCGATGCGCTGACCTTTGACCTGCCCATCTATCGCTTCAGCACGCCGGAAACCGTCGCCACTGCCGGGGTGCTGGCCGAAGACGGCACACGCACCGAAGGCATTGCCCTCCCGGCCAATTTCGACCCGACTCAGGGCGACCTGACCGTGAGTGTAGACCCCAGCCTGGCCGCCGGCATGCGCGACGGCCTGACCTACCTGGAACATTTCCGCTACGAGTGTACCGAGCAGACGGTCAGCCGCTTTTTGCCCAACGTCTTCACCTTCCGGGCTTACGAGCAGCTTAACATGAACAACCCCGAACTGGAAGAGAAACTGCCGGGGCTGGTCGGCCTGGGCTTGCAGCGGCTTTACAGCCAGCAGCACGTGGACGGCGGCTGGGGCTGGTGGGTGCTTGATGAGAGTAATCCCTTCCTGACCGCTTACGTCCTGTTGGGCCTGGTCGAGGCCCGCCGGGCCGACTTCCCGGTGGATGATTACGTCATCGAGCAGGCTATCTCTTACCTGGAGGCCAGCCTGACCGCCCCCAAAGACATCGAGGACTCGTGGCAGGGCAACCGCCAGGCTTTCATCCTCTACGTGCTGGCCGAAGCCGGCTCCGGCGATTTGGGCCGCAGCATCGCCTTGTTTGATGCGCGGCAAAAGCTGGACATCTTTGGCCGGGCGTATCTGGCGATGGCTATCCACCTGCTGGACGAAAATGCCGATCAGATTGACACGCTGCTCGACGACATTACCAGCGCGGCTATTGTCAGCGCGACCGGCGCGCACTGGGAAGAAGCCCAGGTGGATTACTACGCCATGAACACCGACACTCGCAGCACGGCCATCATCATCGCCGCCCTATCGCGCATCCAGCCCGATCACCCGCTGCTGGCCAACGCCGTGCGCTGGCTGATGAGCGTCCGCGAGAACGGCGGCCACTGGGAAACCACCCAGGAAACGGCCTGGGCCATCATCGGCCTGACCGATTTTATGGTGGCGACCGGTGAACTGGAAGGCAACTATGCCTGGAATGTCACCTTGAACGGCGAAGGGTTGGGCGAAGGCACGGTCAATGAAGAGAACATTGACGAAACGGTTAAGCTGAGATTGGAGATTGGAGATTTGCTGGCCGATGCGGTCAACCGCCTGGCCATCGAGCGCGACCCGCTCAGCGGCGACGTGTCCGAGGAGTCGCCGGGGCGGCTGTACTACTCGGCTTACCTGACCTATTACAAACCAGTGCAGGATGTCAAAGCATTGGACCGGGGCATTATCGTTTCGCGGCAGTACAGTCTGGCCGAGGATGAAGAGGGGCGTCCCATCACCGAAGCCAAAGTAGGTGATGTCATCCGGGTCAAGTTGACCCTCATTGCCCCCAACGATTTGCACTACGTCGTGGTCGAAGACCCCTTCCCCGCCGGCGCCGAGGGTGTTGACGCCAGCCTGGCCACCACCAGCGTCGTCGGCGAGCAGCCGGAGCTGACCCGCACCGACCGGCGCAATCCCTGGGGCGGCGGCTACGGCTGGTGGTGGTTCTCGCACAGCGAACTGCGCGACGAGAAGGCGGCCCTGTTTGCCACCTACCTGCCCAAAGGCACTTACGAGTACACCTACTCCATCCGCGCCTCCATCCCCGGCGAGTTCCGGGTCATCCCCACCCACGCCGAGGAGATGTACTTCCCGGAGGTTTTTGGTCGGGGCGATGGGGGGTTGTTCCGGGTGACGGAGTAACGACCTATTCGGCACTCCCTTTGGTCGCAGGGCAGGCCGGGGACCGACGACGGCAGACCGGCGGAAATGAAACGCTGCGAGGGGTTTCTCTCGCAGCGTTTTTGTTGTATACTGTCAAGTGTAAAAGAAGGTTGCAATGAGCCTGGTAAAAACATCTCTACAAATTTTTACTGATGACCGTCTTGGGGAAATAGTCCGGCGTATCCTCAAGGTTGGCAACCCGCAAAAAATTGTCTTGTTTGGTTCTCGTGCTCGTAGAGAGGCTCAACCAGACAGTGATTATGATATTTTGATCATCGAACCGTCTAACTTGCCGCGTTATAAGCGGGCCGTTGTCTATCGGCGCGCTCTAATCGGCCTGGGCATGGCCAAAGATATTATTGTTTGGACCCCAGAAGAAGTGGCCGAATGGCGGAATGTTCCCAATGCTTTTATCACAACGGTCTTAAAAGAAGGGGTCGTGCTTTATGAAAGATAAGCACGATTTAGTGCGGGGTTGGCTGGCTAAAGCTGCAAGCGATTTAGCAACGGCTGACCTGATTTTGGAGAGTACCGGCCCTTATGACACCGCCTGTTTTCATGCCCAACAAGCTATCGAAAAAATGCTCAAAGGCTTTCTGGCTTTTTACGAATTACCCATTCCACGAACTCACGATTTAGAAGAGTTGCAGCGTCTCGTTCTGGAGGCTCAATCATTACCCAAATTTGCCGGGATTGACCTTGCCCAAGTTACCGACTACGCAGTGGCAGTACGCTACGATTTTGAATTTTGGCCCGATCAGGGTGTAGCTGCCGCAGCCGTAACTTTGGCTGAGGAGGTGCAGTACATTATTCTGGATGCTCTACCGCCGGAATGTCACCCAAGATAAAATATTGCCAATTGCGAAGTCAAATGCAAACCGCCACAAGAGATACCATCTTGCGGCGGTTTTAGTTTGACCGTACAAACACACGTCCAATCTCGGCTCGTTTTTCGAGACAAATCACCTCCACATGCCTCACATCTCGATCCCTTTTTGGGGCAAAGTCGCTTCGACATTGGGCGAATGTCGAATCGATATTCGGGCAAAGTTGATTCGACATGCGTCCAAACATGGATCAACCGAAACTATCCATCTAATGCTGCTTGTAGTTTGGCATAATTGATGTTAAAATCCGACCTATGGGCAATCCAGTTACTTCCCCAACCGTAGCTGAATACTTCGCCGGGATTGGCCTGGCGCGAATGGGGTTAGAGCCGCTGGACTGGCGGGTGGTCTGGGCCAACGACATCTCGGCCAAGAAGTATGAACTGTATCATACCTTTTTTCCCGACGCCGACCGCCATTATCTTGTAAAAGATATTTTTGACGTAGACCCGGCCTCTGTGCCTTTAACCACCTTAGCCACTTGTTCGTTTCCCTGTATTGACCTGTCCCTGGCCGGGAATATGAATGGCATGAGCGGCGACCATTCCAGCGCTTTTTGGGGCTTTATCAAGATTCTCAAAGCGCAAGGGGAAGTTGCGCCGCCGCTGCTCCTCGTCGAAAACGTCCCCGGCTGGTTATACTCCAATAAAGGCGCGGATTTTCGCCTCACCATTCAGGCGCTCAATCAACTGGGCTATGTCTGTGATGTCTTTACCCTCGACGCCTTGCGCTTTACCCCGCAAAGCCGCCTGCGCGTCTTTCTGGTGGCGACAAGATTGCAGGGCAATAAGAATCCGCACTTAATCCTCAGCCGTCCCCCTTCTCTGCTGCCCGACCAGCTTAGAAAAAGCGTTTTTGCCAATAGTGATCTGGGTTGGTTTTATAATGAACTGCCTGCCCCTCCCCCTTTGCGCAGCAGCGGTCTGGCAAAAATCATTGAGTCAATAAGCGATGATGATGACAGGTGGTGGCATGAGGACGAAGTAAAGCGCCACCTGCACATGATGGAAGCGGCGCATTACCAGAGAGTGACCCAACTTGTCGCCCATGAAGAAGCAGCCTACCGGACCTTTTTCCGCCGCCGCCGTAAAGGGCAGCAGCGAGCCGAGGTCAGACCCGACGATTTATCCGGCTGCCTGCGGACTGCCGTCGGCGGCAGCGGGAAGCAGTTCTTGATTAAAGCCGGTGGGGGTCAGCTAAAAATGCGGGCCATGACCCCCCGTGAATATGCGCGTTTGCAAGGCGTCCCGGATGAATACCCGATCACTGTGAATGGCGTGCAAGCGCTCACCGGCTTTGGCGACGCCGTTTGCGTTCCGGTTATTACCTGGATAGCGCAGCATGTTCTTAATCCCCTGTTTGAAAAGCACCTGCTGAACCAAGAAGTTCAGCTTGCCTGAATACTATGGCTGACAATCTGAAACCCGCAGACCGTCAAAAGGCCATGCGGGCAGTCAAAGGCAAGGGCACAACGCCGGAACGGCGTCTTTTTGCCATGCTTGCCGGGATGAGATTAAAAGGCTGGCGGAAAAACGCCGCCGACATTACCGGCAAACCAGATGTTGTTTTTAGTCATGAGCATATCGCCATCTTTGTGGATGGTTGTTTCTGGCACGGCTGCCCCCATTGTCAACGAAAGCTGAAGCCAGACAGCAATCGCCAGTACTGGGAGCGAAAAATCAACCGTAACATTGAGTTAGCCAAGTCCCATAATCAAAAGCTCCTTGAAAACGGCTGGACGGTGATACGGATATGGGAACATGAACTAAAAAAACCGGCTGAGCGGCTGCAAATCAGAGATAGGATACGCCAAGCTATCAAGGCAGGAACCCATAAATGACCGACAACATCAAGCAAGAAAGCTATCAAATTCTCAATGATTGGATTGTTTCCTGTACACGCAGCGGCAACATATCCAGAAACACGGTCGCTATGGGCATTGTTGTTTTTGATCACTTACGTCGAAAATGCCCGGCAGCGAGAGATGAGGTTATTTCACAGGGTGGGGAAGTTAAAGGAGCGCGTTCAGGGCTTAGAAACATCCTTGAGGTTTATAGCATCCCGCGTACTTATCTGAAAGAAGTGACCACGCGGCAAGGGCATCAAGATGGACAAAGGCTCTTTGAAGCGTTTGGCTGGGGCCACAAACTGGCAGATTTAACCCAGGCAGAAAGAGAACAGTTACTCCTTGAACTGATCGAAGATTTATCAAACAGAGCGACGGAATGGCTCAAGCGGCAAAATCTGAAACTCGATCTTGACCGGCGGCAAGCTCCCACCACATGGATCAATCTTATTGTTGAAAATGCGAAGCAACGGTCGGGGGGTGTGGTAGAGCAACATCTCGTCGGAGCAAAGTTAGAGAGTCGCTTTAAGCATGTAATGGTATCTAATCATCCGGCCCATGCAGGCGACCGGCAAACAGCCAGAGCAGGCGATTTTACTATTGCCAAACTGGTCTACCATGTAACCGCTACGCCCTCTCGCAACGTGATCCAGAAGTGCGCTGAGAACATCAAAGTTGGCCTACAGCCCATCCTTTTAGTCCCCGGCGAACAGGAATATCGAGCCAAGTCGCTGGCCCAGGATGAAGGGATTGATAAAGACCTGGCGATTGTTTCCATTGAAGCGTTTGTCGCTTTGAACATTATGGAGTTAGCCACGGAAGAAAACAAGGATTTCTTTGCCATTTTGCAAGAAATCGTCCACATCTATAACCGCCGCCTGGCCGAAGTGGAAACCGATTTGTCGCTGCAAATAGAAGTCCGTTAAGCCGCCGCAGCCGGGCGGCCTGCTGCGCCTCGCGGGGGGAAGGAAGAGACGGAACTGAGGGAACTCGAAAGACGCAAAGTCGCAAAGGTTTCTTTAAGATTTTCTCTCAAAAACTTGGCGTTCTTTGCGGCTTGGCGAGAGATATTCCTATTTCCGATAAACCCTAATCCACGCTCCTTATATGTCCCTCCACAGAGCTGGTTCAACTTGTGGTATAATATCTCTGTCGGTGGTGACTTTAAAGAAGGTCAACATGCCTGTTTTGGTTAAACGAGAAACTTTACATCAACTCATTGACGATTTGCCGGAGCCGCAGTTGCTTGAAGTAGCCCGGTATGTTGAGTTTATCCTGGCTAAAGATCAGGCCGGGGCTTCCCGGTTTGATTTGTGGGTTTTGCCAGAAGAAAGTGGTTCGACCGGTGGGGATGATTTAAATGATTTGATCCGACGCATCAAAAATAGTCCGCCTGACCCGCGGGCTATTACCTTGCCCACCAAAAGCTGGGCCGATTATGCCGCCGAAATAACCCAGGTTGAGGAGTCTCCCTTTGACGAAGCAGCCTGGAATGAAAGCTGGGACGCGGTCGAGACCGAGATGGAAGCAGCGAGCCTGACCCACGAGGAAGTTGAACGCCGGGAACAAGGGTCATGACCGAATATTTACTCGACGCCAATCACATTTCTTCTCTGATCACCCTGCGGCACTCTTTACGGCAAAAATTTTTGGCCCAACTGCAAGCGGGCGATCAGTTTGCCATTGCCACGCCCGCTTTACACGAATTTTTGTTTGGTATCAGCTTAATTCCCCGCGCAGCCGAAAATTTACAGGCCTGGGCCAGCCTCAAGGGCTTATTCAAATATTACCACGTTGATCAACCCATTGCTGAACAATCGGCCCAACTACGGGCTGTTTTGCGCCGGCAAGGGCGGCAGCTAGAAGCGATAGACTCATTTATCGCCATTGTTGCCGTTCGCTATGATCTCATTTTACTAACTACCGATCAAGACTTCCAGGTTGTACCCGACCTGCAGATTGAAAATTGGCGTTAGCTCCCGGTAATTCCAATTGAAATCCACTCCCCGCCGCAGTACATAGGTTGGGTCGGCCGATGGCGAGACCTAACAATTTGTTGGGTTTCACCAGGTTCAACCCAACCTACAGCAAACCGCCATCGCAGCAACGAGAACTTACCCCTGTTCAGCCCTCACTGATTTGCTACCCACCAGTGACCAACCCCCTACCGCCGGACGCTCTCCAGCAGCATTTGCGGTTCCACATTCTCGACGTCCGGCAGTTGCTCCAGCCGGGAAAGTCCGGCCAGGGCATCGGCCATGTCGCCCGATGGGGCGCGCAGCCAGGCGGCTTGCGGGGCGTAGGCCAGGCTCTCGACCAATTCATACACAGCCCGCTCCACATTTGGCTGATGATTTCTTGTTAATATACCAGGGCGATGATAAGCAATGCCGCTGCGCCCAGGGCGGCGGCTGTCCGCACGCTGTTCCAAAAGGTCCAGCTTGCCAGGTACTCGGCCCAATAGGTCGCGCTGGCCGGGTCGGCTGGGGCGAGTGGGGCCAGTAAATTGTTGCGGGGGATGTTGAAAGCAAACGTTACCCCAATACAGCCCAACAGATAGAACGCGCCGCCGCCAAGCAGCAACAGCGAGTCTATCCCGTGCCAGCGTAACAACGCCGCGGCCATGACCGCGAGACAGGCGACAGCCGCCAGCAAAAACGGGGCCAGAAACCAGGGTGTAATCACGGTGATGTTAATCGTCTGCATAGCGGCAATGCCGGCCTCGGCGGGAATCCGTCCGAGGGCTTTCATCACAAATGTGGAAAAAGCATAAAATACGCCGCCGATCAGCCCGCAGGTGAGCGCCGCGAACAGGGTTAAAATAAATAGGATGAGGTCTATAGTTTCCATAAATCTTCCTTCGTCAATAGACCGCCGACGGCTGACTGCCGACCGCCGAGAAATATGTGACCCTGCGACTTTGCGACCTTGTTACCCTGCTACCTTTTCATAATTGGCGGCGTGCCGTTGGCTTGTGATGACTCCTGTGAAAATAGCCCTCACCCCCACGCCGGGTGCTGCACACTCAGCAGCCTCTCCCAAAGGGCGAGGGGAGAAAGCCAAGAGTCCCCTCTCCCACCGGGAGAGGGTTAGGGTGAGGGGTTAGAGGAGAGGATCGCACCCCCTAAAAAGTCATCTCTTTGGTCAACGCATTATTCTGGGTAGTCACCTCGTCGTACCGATTAATATCGTCCACAATGGCGGTGATGGTTTGTTTGCCGCGCAGGGGTAGCGGCTGAACGGCGCGGATGGTCTGGGTAGCGCCGGCAGCCATGGGCGGGGTGATGCCGTAAGTAGCGTATTGGCCGTTGACAAAGAAGGCCACGCCGACCACATCGGGGGTGGCGGCGCTGCCGATGTTGGAGACAACGGCGCTGAGGGTGATTTGGCCGGAGGGGGTGCGCTCAAAGCCAATCGCGTCGAGCGTCGAGTCGGGCAGGGCCGGGCCGGTGCTGGGTAGAACCTGAAACTCCATTTCAAAGGAGTTGTTGGTTTCGGAAAGTTCGGGGTAACGGTTGATGTCATCTACGATGGCGGTCAGCCGGTGGCGGCCGGCCACGGCCCGCCAGGTAGTGACTGCCCGTACGGTGCGGCTCTCGCCGGCGGCCAGGGTCGAGGTGTTGCCAAAGGTAATTTGCTGGCCGTTGACCAGAAAGGCCACGCCGACCACATCGCCGGTGGCGGCTGTGCCGATGTTTCGCACCAGGGCTTCAAAGATCAGCAGGTCGCCTTCGTTGAAGCGGCTCTGGCCCAGGCTGAGGCTCAGGATGAGCGTATCGGCCAGGGGAGCGGGACCGGGAGCGCCAAAGTTGACCTGCTTAACCAACACGTTGTTCTGCTCATTTTGCTCCGGGTAGCGATTGATGTCGTCCACAATGGCCGTGATTTTGTGGCTGCCGGTCAGATTGAGGGCCTGCTGGGCGCGCACCGGCTTTTCGTCGCCGGCGGGCAGGGGCGAGATAATCCCAAAGGTGGTGTATTTGTCGTCCACAAAAAAGGCCACCCCGACTTGAGCGGCGGTTTCGGCGGTCCCGACATTAGTGACTAACGCCGCCAGGCGCACCTGCCCGCCTTCCAGCCGCTCGAAACCAATATCGCGGATGAGGGTGTCGGCCAGGCCGGGAGCGGGTTTGCGCTCCACCTGGAATTTGACCGCCAGGGAGTTGTTGGTTTCCGAAGCTTCGGGGTAGCGGTTGATGTCGTCCACGATAGCGGTCAGGGTGTGTTCCCCGGCAGCCGCCGTCCAGGGAGCGACCGCTTTGATAACCCGGCTGCCCCCGGCCTCCAGCGGCGGCGACGTGCCAAAGGTAATGTAGGCTCCATCCACCAAAAAGGCCACGCCGACCGTCCCGCCGGTGATGGCCCCGCCGATGTTGCGCACGGTTGCCTCGAAGGTGAGCGCATCGCCCTCAACCAGGGTGGGTTTACCAAAGCCAACCGCCGCCACGATGGTATCGGCCAGTTGGCTGGGGGGCGTCCCCAACTCTTTGAACAAAAAGGCCCGGCGGCGGCGAATCCAATCTTTGAGCCGGTCGCGCTCCTGCTCAAACTGCTCGTTGGTGGGCCACTTTTTGGTATCCTGCTGGACCAGGGCGCGGATGTCGTTGTAATAGCTGTCAATTTTGGCAAAGAGTTTGGCTTCGGTAAATTCGTTGTTCAACAGGTCGGTCAGTTTGGCCCGCAGCCGCTCGTAAAGGACGGGGTTGTTGAGGACGCGCTTGCTCAAGGCGTTGTTCAACTGGTTTGAGCCTTTAATCGAAGTCCCTTCCGATAGGTCATCGCACAGGCCGTCGCAGAAATCGTTCCAGCTGCGGCCCCAGCTCAAATCGTAATCCCAGGGCAAAATCTCGCGTTTGCCGTCGGCGGGGCGGCGGTGGACATAATAGTTTTTGTGATAGTTGTCATTGGCCTGGACCAGGGTGTTGACTGCCAGCCAGTCGAGGTAGGCCTCCACATCCAGAATTTGATCGAGAAATTGGGCGATGGTGTTGGCGTCCCAACTGTTGATGGCGCGGATGAAGGCGTCGAGGTCGCTAAAATCCTCGTCTTCCGGGTGGTCCTTTTCGTATAACAAGGGTAGTAATTCCGGGGGCTGCGGGTCAAGGGTTGCGCCGACGAACGGGCCATTAATCACCCCGCCGTTGGCCTGAAATAAGCTGCCAATTTCGCGCTGGCGATTGCGGAAGAAATAGTCGTCCACGTGCTCCAGGCCGGTGTAGACGCCGCGCTCCAATACCTGCCCGTCGCGGCTGCGGATGGTGTAATCCACGTGCCAGGCTTTGGAGGCGGTGACTTTTGTTTTGGC
The DNA here is from genome assembly GCA_015075405.1 of Anaerolineales bacterium. Classification (GTDB taxonomy): domain Bacteria; phylum Chloroflexota; class Anaerolineae; order 4572-78; family J111; genus DSQQ01. The sequence goes on along the minus strand of JABTUK010000003.1, from coordinate 1,445,807 downwards.
AAACAAATCAAACGACAGGCGTTCGCGGATCAGGCTTTTATCGCTGTAGCTGCCGCTCAGGTCAATGCGGCGGGTGTGGCCCTGGTAAAGCTGTTTTTTGGCAAATTTGATTTTGAAGCCTTTTTTGGGAAAGTTGAGCGAGGTTGTGCCGCGATAGCTGATTTTGCCCTGGCGGTACAGCACCCCGTCAACCCGCAGGTCGGCGTCAATCTCTAGCTTTTGGGCCGGATTGCGAACCATATTATCGTAGTCGGCCTTGTTGACGAATGCCGTCAGGGTCATCAAACCGGGTTGGCGGTCGGGTGGGGTGGCAGTGGCCAGGGTGCGAAAGGTCTGGTAGGCCGGTTTGGGCTGGTTGTTGGCGTCGAGCAGGCCGTAGGGCGGCACCATGCCGTCGCTGTAGCAAAACCAAAAGACCCGCTCGACCGAGCCGCTGAACTGGTTGATGATGGTGCGATAAAAGCGCCACAAATATTCGGCCTGCTGCGGGCGGTCAAGGTGCTGCTCGCCGATTTCGCTGATGACGATAGGCAGGCTGGTGACGCGCCCGTAATTGGCAATCAGGCTGCCGACATAGCCAAAGCCCCAGGTGGTACTGGGCCAGTTCGGTTCGGGGCGCTGGCCGTAGGGATGGATGGCTATGGCGTCGGCGGGCAGGCTGTCTTTCTGGCTGCTGATAACATTAGCCAGCCAGTTCCAATTGCCGGAACCCAACCCGGCGGCGATGACCCGCGTTTGAGGCGCGGCGGCTTTGATAGCGTCGTAGGCGCGGCGGAGCATGCGGCCAAACACAGCTTCGGGCATGGTGCGGATGTATTCGGGGTGGGGCGGCAAATCCGGCTCATTCCAGACTTGAAAGGTGGGTCGCAGCGGGGCCAATGCCTGGGCCAGTTGACCGGCCCGCCGGGCAAAAGCGGTAATGTAATTATCCCAAACCGTATCGGTGGCGGGGTGGAGCGGCGCACCGGGGTAGGTCTCGTAGGTCAGGATAATCAGCGGGTCAATGTTGGCCTGGACCAGCCCTTGCAGGTGGTTGCTGTAGAAGCCCAAACGCTGCGAGTCGAGCTGGCTGCCGCTGCTGGCGTCTTTGTAACTGTAGCGCACCGCCTTGACGCCCAGATTTCGCAACTCGGCGCTGGTTGGGTTGCCTTTGGGATTGAGCGGGTCAATGTTGAGAGCGTACATCAGCGGAGTCCTTTCGGTTGGAGGGAACTAAAGGAACTCATAGGAACTGAGGGAACCTGAGAATTAGGTTCTCTCAGTTCCTTTTCCTATAGCCACTTCTTTCTTTTGAAATAAACCACCATGCCAATGCCGACGAGCAGCATAAGCAGCGATAGCGGCAGGTAGCCCCAGGGCCAATAGAGGTTGAGATCATACAGGTCGGCGATGAAGGAGAGGGGGATAAAAATGGTGGCGATGATGGTCAAGGTTTTCATGACCTCGTTCATTTTGTTGCTCATGCTGGAGAGGTACAGTTCGAGCATGCCGGCCAGCATTTCGCGGTAGGTTTCGATGGTTTCGATGACCTGGATGGTGTGGTCGTAGACATCGCGCAGGTGGGTGCGGGTGATGGGGCTGATCAAGGGTGTGTCTTCGCGGCTGAGGGCGGTGATAACTTCGCGCAGCGGCCAGACCGATTGGCGCAGATAAATCATCTCACGCTTGAGATGGTGGATGGTTTTGATGGTTTGCGGGGTGGGCGCGCTCAACAATTCATCTTCCACCGTCCCAATCTGCTCGCCCATCATTTCCAGGATGAGGAAATAATTGTCAATAATCGCGTCTAGCAAGACATAAGTTAGATAATCCGGCCCATTTTGGCGAAGCTGGCTTTTAGGGTTGCGGATGCGCTGGCGCACCGGGTTGAACACGTCGCCAATTTTTTCCTGAAATGACAGAACATAATTGGGGCCAAGCACCAGGCTGACCTGCTCGATTATAATATCCTGGTGAGACCCGTCGCAGGCAAGCATCTTGAGAACAATGTAAAGACTGCCGTCAAAGCCCTCAAGTTTGGGCCGCTGGTGGGTGTTGAGAATGTCTTCCAACACCAGCGCCGGCACGCCAAAACAGTGGCCCAGTTGGGCGATAACGCCGGCATGCAGGCCATCTACATTAATCCAGTTGACCGTCTGCTTATCTTTGAAAGAGAAACATTCTTCCAGCTGTTCGACTTCTCTTTCTTCCAGTTCGGTTTCACTGTAGTGGATGATGGTAATGTGGGCGGTTTCGGTGGGGTTGTCGCCAATATACATGGGTGTGCCGGGCGGGAGACCGGCCTTTTGAGAGCGTTTGGGGATTCGTTTGGACATGACGGTTCTCTCGTTTCTGAAGCAGGGGGTCAAGTTCTCAGGATGGTTTCAAGCAGTTCGACAATTTGGCGCGCGTACTTGCCGTCTGGGTCGAGGGTGGGATTGTAGATGGTGACATCCAGCCCGAGCATGGCCGGCGATTGAGCCAGCGGGCGCACCAGGGCGGCCAGTTCAGCCCAGTCGAGGCCGCCGGGCATCAGGTAATCAACGGCGGGGAGGGCTGTTTCGTCCAATATATCCAGGTCAAGGTGCAGCCAGTAGCGGCCCGGCGCAGCGGCCAACTTTTCCGCCACCTGACCGCCTATCGAGGCGGGAGCCTGCCGCACGGCCTGAGCTTCAAACAAGTGTATCTCCGGCGTTACCACTTTGGGGTCCGGTGCGCCGTCCTGGGCCGCCTGTTCGGCGTCGCGGTAGCCCAGCACAAAAACGTCAGAGGGGTCTACCAGCGGCGGCGACCCGGCCAGGTCAACCAGCCCGGCGGGACCCAGCCCAGTCAAAATAGCCAGTTCCATATCGGCCGGCTCGCCGGTGGGCGAAGTTTGACCATCGTAAAAATCCAGGTGTCCATCCACAAAGGCCAGCCCGGTTCGACCGAAATAGTCGCGCAGGGCGGCAAAAACGCCCAGCAGCAGGGTGCAGCAGCCGCCGACAACCAAAGGCCGTTCGCCCCGCGCCAGCAGCGCCCCTACCCCGGCCCGAATCCCCGCCGAAGCCGCGCAAACAGCCTCAAAGCCAATCATGCCGGTAACGGGGTCGCGCCGGGGGTCGTCAAGCGTGACCGGTAGATCGCCCTCATCAGGCAGACCCAAGCGCCGGGCCAGTCCGGCAGCCCGCAGCGCGGCGGGCATGCGCTCGACGCCGATAGCCCGGCCGGAGCAGTCAATAGGCACACCAATAATAGTTGTGACAAGCGTGTGGATCATGATACGCTTATTTTACATCAACTCAGGGTCAAAAATCCAGCCCTCCAACGAATCGCAAGCAGAGGGGAAGGATGACTTGGCTCTGTTACTCGCGCCGGTCGGCGGGACCGTAGGCTGGGCCTTGCCAGCGGTTGAACAAATCTTCGGGTAGTTCGATGTCAAATAGATCAAGGACGCGGTTGACGGTTTGGTTGATGATGTCGTCTATAGTTTTGGGGCGGTGGTAGAAGGCGGGCATGGGCGGCATGAGGATGGCCCCCATCTCGGTGACCTGGGCCATCAACCGGATATGGCCGAGGTGGAGAGGGGTTTCGCGCAGTACCAGCACCAGCCTGCGCCGGTCTTTGAGCACCACGTCGGCGGCGCGCAGGATGAGGTTGTCATTGTAGGAGTTGGCAATGCCGGATAGGGTTTTGATGGCGCAGGGAATGATAACCATGCCCATTGTTTTGTAGGAGCCGGAGGAGATGGAGGCGGCAATGTCGTTAAAGCCGTAGACTTTGTCGGCCAGGCGCTCGATTTGGTCAAGGGGGTAATCGGTTTCCAGCAGGGCTGTGCGCTTGGCCGCGCTGCTGATAATCAGGTGCGTTTCAATCTCTTCGACGCCGCGCAGAACTTCCAGCAGGCGGATGCCGTAGATAATGCCGCTCGCGCCGGAGAGGCCGACAATGAGGCGTTGTTTCAAATTACCTCGCGCCGGGGGAAAATTCGCTATCCATCAGAGGCCACAGAAAACCGACCACCCCCCAGCCAAAGAGAACCCCCGTGGCCAGCCGCAACACCGAGTTAAGCGAGGCAAAATGGTCGCCCGCATAAAAATCGGCGGGGAAGATGTGGCCGGTGAGAACCGCTGCCCATTCATTGGTCTGGCGGAAATCCAGGCGCAGGGCATCGTTGATGAGATGGGTTGTACCGTCGAGGGCCATGGGCACAATAAAGAGGACAAAGAGCCACCAGGGGATAGCGTTGAGGCGTATGCCGCGCTCCCGCAGCACGGCGTAGAGCAGCCCGAACAAAAAGATACTGCCGTACATGGAAACCATCCGGTCAGACCAGGCGACCTTCCAGCCCAACTCGGCCGTGCCGATAAATTGGCGGCGGATCAACTCGTTGGTAATGCTTTCCAGCGGACGGCCCCAGGCTGCGGCAATTTGGGCCTGGCTGTAGGTAAAACTCGGCCCAAAGAGAAACCAGGATCGCTCCGGCAGTTGGTGACAGAAAAAGTTGTAAATAAAGTAGACCGCTCGCCCCGGCCAGGTCAGGCCCAGAGCCATCAAGATGGGGGCCAGCCAGGGCAGGGTTACAAACACGCCCCAGGCGGTATTGAAGGCCAGCAGCCAATGATTTTCAAACCAGCGGGTCAGCCGGTAAGCTAACGTAAGCTTCACCGGGGCGACGACCGGCGGAGACAAGGGGGCCGGTTCTGAATTTTGAGCGCCAACATTCATAAGATTATCCTTTGGGGAATTTTAATATGGATAATCATACCGGGAATGGGGGGAGGTGTCAACAAGAGTGAATGGCGAATAGGCGAATGGCGAATAGGCGAATGGCGAATGAAGAGATTTTTATCATTCGCCATTCGCCATTCATCATTCTTTATGAATAGCCTTCTTCGTATAAGGCGGCCAAATCCGCTTCGACCATCAACTCGACCAATTCCTTGAAGGTCACGCTTGGCTCCCAACCCAGTTTGGCGTGGGCTTTGCTGGGATCGCCAATGAGTAAATCCACTTCGGCGGGACGGTAGAATTTTTCGTCAACAATCACATAATCTTCCCAATTGAGGCCAACACAGTCGAAGGCTACCTGGCACAACTCGCGCACGGAGTGGGTTTCGCCGGTGGCGACAACATAATCATCCGGCTCCGGCTGTTGCAGCATCATCCACATCGCCTGAACATAATCGCCGGCGTAGCCCCAATCACGGCGGGCATCAAGATTGCCCAGCCGCAGTTCGTCTTGCAGGCCCAATTTGATGCGGGCGGCGGCGTAGGTCACTTTGTGGGTCACAAACTCCAGGCCGCGCCGCGGCGACTCATGGTTGAACAAAATGCCGGAGCAGGCATAGAGGTTGTAGCTTTCGCGGTAGTTGACCGTAATCCAATGGCCGTAAACTTTGGCTACCCCGTAAGGGCTGCGCGGGTAAAAAGGAGTTGTTTCGCGCTGCGGCACTTCCACCACTTTGCCAAACATTTCGCTGGATGAAGCCTGGTAAAAGCGAGCTTCCGGGTTAACAATCCGCACCGCATCCAGCATGCGGGTGACGCCCAAAGCGGTAAACTCGCCGGTGAGAACGGGCTGCCGCCATGATGTGGGCACAAAGGATTGGGCAGCCAGATTGTACACTTCGTCGGGCCGGTACTCGCGCAAAATATCAATCAGCGACATTTGGTCAAGCAGGTCCCCCTGGGCAATTTCCAAAGCTTCGGTTTCTTGCAGATGGGCTATCCGATCAAAATTGACGGTACTGCTGCGCCGGACCATGCCGACCACCCGGTAATCCTTTTCCAACAAAAATTCAGCCAGATACGAGCCATCCTGGCCGGTGATCCCTGTAATCAGGGCTGTTTTTTGTGACATTGAGAATTCTCCTAAAGACAAGTAACCCTCACCCCCAACCCCTCTCCCACTGGGAGAGGGGAGTCGCGCCAGCGACGGGGTGAGGGTTTTTGTACCGTTACTGACGCACTACCCTGCGACTCTGCTACCCTGTTACCCTGCTTTTTACTTCTTCGCGCCAGTAATCAAGCACTTGACGCAGGCTATCTTCAAATTTGCAGGTAGGGGTCCAGCCGGTTTTAGTCCGCAGTTTGCTATTGTCGGCATAAATGACCGGCACATCCGAAGGGCGCATACGTGTCGGATCCGGCTCGACCTTTACCTTAACATTAGTATAGCTTAACAGAATATCCAGCAGCGACTGAATGGAATGAGCCTCGCCGGCGCCGATGTTGTACGCCTCGCCTGGGTCGGCGTACTGCACCAGCAAAGCATAGGCCCGCATCACGTCGCGCACATCAGTAAAATCCCGCTTGGCTTCCAAATTGCCCACACGCAGCACCGGCTCAACTAGCCCGGCTTCAATTTCGGCAAGCTGTTTGGCAAAAGAAGCAGCTACAAACACCGGACTCTGGCGGGGACCAATATGATTAAAAGCTCGCACCCGAATCACATCTACCCCATGACTTAAAAAATATTGCAACCCCAAGATATCCTGGGCCACTTTGCTTACACCATACGGGTTGTTGGGACGCAGCGGGGTATCTTCCTTTACCGGCAGTTCATCGGCGCGGACGCGCCCGTACACTTCATTCGAGGCCACAATCAGCAACCGCGCTCCAGATTTTTGCCGGACCATGGCTTCCAGAATATTGAGCTGGGGGCGAATATTGTTTTCCAGGGTCATCCACGGATCGGCCCAGGCCAATGGAACAAAAGCCTGGCCCGCCAGATGATAAATAGCGTCGGGTTGGGTCTCGCGGAGTAGGGTATCTACGGCCAGAGGGTCGCGCAGATCAACAATCACCGGCTTAATTTCTCGGCTCAAATGAGTAAGACCCTGACCAGCATCGCGAGCCATCCCCAAGACCTCATCGCCCCGGTCCAACAAGGTTTGCGCCAGATGGCCCCCGGCAAAACCGGTAATGCCTGTAATCAGTGCTCGCACAAGAGTCTCCTCCAAAAAAAAAGGGCGTCGAGCATTTCTGCTCACCCCACCCCATGCAGCCCCATTATAATCCTAAATCCAGGCATGGGCAACAGAACCAACCTTAAAAATCCACCAATGGACTAGACAGGTGGGACAAAGTGGGTTATAATGTGGGGAGTTATGGGTCAAAGTGGGGTAAAATGGGTGATAGAACATCTGTTCTGTACCCAAAATGGGGGAAAATGACCCACACTCCCTAAAAAAAGGTCCTGCCACATGTTTTTGGGCGAATATAGCCACACCATTGACGATAAAGGCCGCCTGACCATTCCGGCCAAATTCCGCGACGAACTTGAAAGCGGCGTCGTCATTACCCGTGGGCTGGATGGCTGTTTATGGGCCTATGGCCGGTCAGAATGGGACATGTTGGCCGATAAAATTGCCCAATTACCCACCACCAACCCCGCGGCCCGAAACTTCGCCCGTTTTATGTTTTCCGGCGCTTTTGACTCGATCCCCGACCGCCAAGGGCGCATCTTACTGCCCCAAAAACTGCGCGACTACGCCGAGATACAGGATGAGACCATCATCATCGGCGTTAAAAACAAGCTTGAAATCTGGAGTCCGGCCCGGTGGGGCGAAGTGGTGACTACGGTTGAGCAAGCGACCGAAGATATTGTGGCCCAGTTGCAGGACTTGGGAATTTAGAAAGTAACAGGGTAGCAGGGTAGCAGAGTCGCAGGGGTGCAGAAGTCTTTAACCTGAAACATGCAACTTGCTACCGGCAACCTGGAACATGCACCAATCTGTTCTTTTAGCAGAAGTTATCGCCGCGCTACAGCCCTATTCCGGCGGCGTCTATATTGATGGCACCGTCGGGGCGGGGGGACATACCGCTGCTTTATTGGCAGCGTCGGCCCCAGATGGGCAGGTATTTGGTTTTGATCGAGATCAGAGCGCGTTGGAATTAGCCAGACGGCAATTAGCGCAGTTTGGTCAACGGGTTCACCTCTTTCATGCCAATTTTGACCGGCTGGCTGAAATCGCCCAGGCGCAGGGCCTGCCGAAAGCCGAGGGCATCTTGCTCGATTTGGGCGTCTCGTCCATGCAGTTCGACCAGCCGGAACGCGGCTTTTCGTTTCAAGCCGAAGGTCCCCTGGATATGCGGATGGACGCTTCAGCCGGGCCAACCGCCGCCGACCTGGTCAACAGCTTGCCGGAAGAGGAACTAGCCAACCTGATTTACCAGTACGGCGAGGAGCGGCACAGCCGGCGCATTGCCAGGGCCATCGTCAGGGCGCGGCCCATCCACAGCACAGCAGAACTGGCTCAGCTTGTGGTCAGGGCCAGTGGGGCCAGCCGGTCGGAGCGAACCAAGATTCACCCGGCTACCCGTACCTTTCAAGCTTTGCGGATTGCGGTTAACGATGAACTGGGCGCTCTGGAGCGAACTCTGCCTCAAGCGTTGGAATGTCTCAAACCCGGAGGCCGGCTGGCGGTCATCAGTTTTCATTCGTTAGAAGATCGTATAGTCAAAAACTACTTTAAGCAAGAGTCGCAAGATTGCATTTGTCCACCGGAACAGCCAGTCTGTACGTGTAGACATAAAGCGACGATAGATATTATAACCAAAAAGCCGATAACGGCTAGTTTGGTAGAAATAGATGCAAATCCACGGGCCCGCAGCGCAAAGCTGCGGGTCGTTGAATTAAAGAGGGTATAATATTATGTCAAGTAATATTCTGATTAGTCTGAGGCCGGAAAATGTTATCCGCCAGTTGCCGTGGCGCGTAGATAGCAAGGCCGCTTTGGGGCTTTTGCTGCTGCTGGCCATGTTCAGCCTGGTCGGTTGGCTGTATCTGACCCAGGCGAGCGCGGTGACAGCCACCAGCTACCGGATTGATGCGCTGCGGCTGGAACTGGACCAGATCAAAAATCAGAATGCCGCCTTGACTTTGGAAATTGCCCAACTCCAGGCCCTCGACCGCATCGAAGCCCGCGCCCGCGAATTGGGGTTTGGGCCAACCACCGATGTGCGTTACATCCCGGTCGCCGATTACCCTATGCCGCAGGAGCCGCAGAAAGCGGTTATGGGTGGACAGCCGGGACGAAATAGTTTTGACTCAACCAGCTCTGAGTTGGATCAAACAACGTGGTGGACCCAGACGTTGGATAACCTGGCCGCCTGGCTCGAAGGGCGGGAGTGAGGAAGTGAAGAGGCGAAAGCCTCATATCATTTCGAGGCCATAGGCCGAGAAATCCCTGCGGCGTGACAATAAGCAGAATGTGTGTCAGGAAAATTTGTAACTCGATTAGGTTTTGATCAAGTATCTATTGGATAAAAGTAACATCATAGGGATTTCTCCCTGCGGTCGAAATGACATGTCTGAGAAGTTCTAATTTCTTAATTCTAAATTCTTATTTTCATGAAAACATCCGAGCGTTCCAATTACAGAATTATTACGGTGATGGCGGTGATGTCGGCGGCGGGGCTGGTGCTGGTGGGTCAATTGATTCGCTGGCAGGTGCTTGAGCATCATCGGTTTGCCCAGTTGGCTGAGGCCGAGCATCAGAATGAGCTGGTCATCCCGCCCCATCGCGGGGAAATCCATGATCGAAACGGGCATATTTTGGCCGCGGATGTGATTCAATATGATATTTCGGCCAGCCCCAAGATTATCAGCGACCCGTATGCCACCGCAGACCGGTTGTACCGGTTGTTAGATGTGCCGCGAGAGGACTTGCTAAAAAGATTAATCGGTGATAGCCCCTGGGTACCGTTAGCCAAAAACGCAGCCCAGGCGGTGGGGGAAACGATTATCGAATGGGATATTGTCGGGCTGAAAGTGGAGCCGCGAACCAAACGGGTTTACCCCGAAGGGGACTCAGCGGCGCATCTGCTGGGCTTTGTCAATAGTAACGGCAATGGGTTTTATGGCGTGGAAGGGTTTTATGACGACATGCTGCGCGGCACTGCCGGCTTGCAAACCGGCGAGCGCAGTCCTTTTGGCGAGATTATTCCGTTGGGGGCCAGTCATTACGTGCCGCCGGTCAGCGGCGCTAATTTGTATCTGACAGTGGACCGCAGTATCCAGCATTTGATCGAGCGCGAATTAAAATCGGCGGTCAAACAATACGGGGCACAGGGCGGGTCGGTGGTGGTGTTGGAGCCAAAAACCGGCGCAATTCTGGGCATGGCCAGCTATCCCACCTATAACCCCAACAATTACGGAGCCAGCGACGAAGACCTTTATTTTGATCCGGTGGTCAGCCGCCAATATGAGCCGGGGTCCGTTTTTAAGGTGGTGACGATGGCCGCCGGGCTGGATGCCGGGGCCGTTGGGCCGATGGGAACGATTTATGATGGCGGCTCGATTGAGGTCGGCGGACGGGTAATTTACAACTGGGACCGCCAGGCGCATGAAACCGTAGATATGACCGATGTGTTGGCTAAAAGTTTGAACGTGGGTATCGCTCAGGTGGCGGTGGCGCTGGGTAAAGACCGATTTTATACCTATGTCAAGCGGTTTGGCTTTGGCCTTTTGACCGGAGCCGATCTGAGCAGCGAGGGACCGGGCACGCTCAAAACACCCAAAGATGCCGACTGGCACGAAAGCGACCTGGGGACTAATTCGTTTGGGCAGGGCATTGCGGTTACGCCGCTGCAAATTGCGCTGGCTATGGGAGCAGTCGCCAACAATGGTCTGCTAATGAAGCCCCATATTGTCAGCCGCATTGTGGACAGTGAACGAGAAGTTCAAATTGAGCCGGTGGTGGTCCGGCGGGCCGTGTCGGAACAAACGGCTAAAACGTTGACCGGCATGCTAGTCGAGGCGCTAAAGCGGGCCAACTCCGAAGCTATGGTGCCCGGCTACGATGTGGCCGGTAAAACCGGCACCGCCGAAATCCCGGTGCCCGGCGGCTATCACCCCACCCTGACCCTGGCTTCGTTTGCCGGTTATCTGCCGGCGCACGACCCGCAGGTGTTGGTTTTGGTGATTATTGACCGCCCCACCACCTCTCGCTGGGGCAATACCACCGCCGCGCCGACTTTTAAACGAATTGCCGAGCAGTTGGTGGTGCTGTTGAATATTCCGCCGGATTATGCGACTGGGGAAGTTGCGAGTAGGGAGTAGGGAGTAAGTAGTAGGTAGTAGGTAGTAGGTAGTAGGTAGTAGGTAGTAAGGGTAAGTTCCTTCAGTTCCTACGAGTTCCCAGGGAACTGAGGGAACTTGTAGGAACTCAAAACGAAAAGTTATTCCACTCGTTTCCAAACTCAGTTTGGGAACAAGAGGAAAGTAGGATTAGTTGATGGCTTTAACCCTGGCCGATGTGATTGAGGGCCTGACCGGAAATCGAATAGACGCGCCGCAGATGGTTGAAAAAGTGGTGGTGGACTCACGCCAGGCAACGGCGGGCACGGTTTTTGTGGCCCTGCCCGGCCAGAAGCATGATGGCCATCAGTTTGTGGAGCAGGCATTTCAGCAAGGAGCGCTGGCTGCGATTGTTCACCGGCCGGCGCAAACGGCGGTGCAGGTTATTACGGCGGCCGAAGCTCCGGCACAAGTGACGCCACCCCTGCGCATTCAAGTCGAGGATAGTTTGGCCGGCTTGCAGCAGTTGGCTGCTTTCTGGCGCAGAAAATTCAACCCACGTGTCATTGGGATTACCGGCAGTGTGGGCAAAAGTACCACCAAAGAGCTGGTCTGGGCGGTGCTGTCGAGCCGGTTTGAGACCCTCAAAAACGAGGGCAACCTGAACAACGAAATCGGCCTGCCGTTGACCCTGCTGAATTTAAAGGCTACCCACGAGCGGGTGGTGCTGGAAATGGGCATGTACACCCTGGGCGAAATTGCGCTGCTGTGCGAAATTGCTCAACCCCAGGTGGGGGTGGTAACAAATGTTGGCCCGACCCATCTGGAGCGGCTGGGCACGATGGAGCGGATTGTTGAGGCCAAAACGGAATTGGTGCAGGCGTTGCCGGCCGCAGATGAAGGGGGCGTGGCCTTGTTGAATTACGATGATCCTCTGGTGCTGCCGATGGCCCAGCAGACCCGCGCCCGTGTTCTAACCTACGGCCTGTCACCGCAGGCGGATTTGTGGGCCAGTGAGGTGATGAGCGCCGGGCTGGAAGGGGTCCGCTTTATTTTCAATCATCAAGGCCAGACCATCCATGCCCGCGTGCCCTTGTTGGGGCGGCACAGTGTCCACACCGCGCTGCGAGCGGCTTTGGTGGGCCTGGTGGAAGGGTTGGATTGGGAAGAGATTATTTCCGGGTTACAAACGCTGCCCAGTACCGCCCAACTGCGGCTGGTTGCGGTGGCCGGGCCCAACGGCTCGACCCTTTTGGATGATACCTACAACGCCAGCCCCGCTTCGACCATTGCTGCCCTGAATCTGCTGGACGATTTGAGCGGGGCCAGAAAAATTGCGGTGTTGGGCGATATGATGGAATTGGGCAGCTTTGAGGAAGAGGGACACCGCAAGGTGGGCTGCCGCGCCGCCGATGTGGTAGACCTGCTGCTGGTGATTGGCTCGCGGGCCAAATGGATTGCCGCCGAAGCCCGCGCCTGCGGTCTGGCCCCGGAGGTTGTTTTGGAATTAGACCACAATCAGGCCGCGATTGATTATCTGGCAGAAACTTTGCAGGCCGGCGATATTGTTTTGCTAAAAGGCTCAAATTCGCAGCGTTTGACCGAGATTGTTTCAGCCTTAACCGTAGAAGGTAAAACGTCCAACATTGAACGTTAAACGTCATGGCATACTCGCTAACGCTGGGCACGATTGCATTCTTATTGGCGGTTATCTGGGGACGCCCGTTGATTAATTTATTACGGCAATTAGGCATTGGCAAAGGTATTCGGATTGAGGGGCCAAGCACCCATCAGGTCAAAACCGGCACGCCGACGATGGGCGGCCTGATGATCCTGATTCCGGTTTTGGTCATTACCGGGGTGCTCAATGTGGCCAATGTGCTGGGCTACAACCTTATTGGGCAATCTATCCTGGTGCCGCTGGGCGTGCTGGTTGCTTTTGGCGCTCTGGGCGCAGTAGACGATTTGATGGGGGTCAAAGTTATTACGACCGGCCTGTTGGGACGTTACAAATTGATGTGGCAGCTCATCTTTGCCCTGATTACAGCCCTTTTTTTGCATTATGCTTTGGATTTGCGCAGCATTGCCGTGCCCGGCATTGCTCAGCGAATTGATATCGGTTGGTTTTACGTTCCGGTAGCCATGTTCATCATCGTGGGCACATCGAACGCAGTCAATTTGACCGATGGGCTGGATGGACTGGCCGGCAGCATTGCCGCAGTGGCGTTTGCAGCATACGGTGTTATTGCTTTTTTGCAGGGACAAATCTGGCTGGTCGCCTTTATCTTTACTGTAGTGGGAGCGTTGCTGGCTTTTCTATGGTATAACGCTCACCCGGCTGAACTGTTTATGGGCGATACCGGCTCGTTAGCTATCGGCGCAACCCTGGCCGTGGTAGCCCTGATGACCGGCCAATGGTTGTTGTTGCCTGTTGTTGGGTTTGTGTTTATGGCCGAAGCCGCCTCGGTAATTTTGCAGGTGACCTACTTTAAGTTGACTGGCGGCAAACGCCTGTTCAAAATGAGTCCCCTGCATCATCATTTTGAACTGCTGGGCTGGTCGGAGACGCATGTAACCCAGCGTTTCTGGCTCATCGGGATTTTGTCGGCCATGTTGGGCATTGCCCTGGCCCTGATTTAAGGCGGAAGGATGAAGGATGAAGGCAGAAAAAATCTTCATCCTTCATCCCTCAGTCTTCATCCTTTGTTGAGACCGCCTATTTGGCGCTCATATAAAAAAGTTGGCATATAGTTGTGAAGGAGGATTCAGTAAAAATGGAACACCCGCAAGCGCAAACGCGAACTTTAGGTCGCAATCATCGGTTTAAAACTCCGCGAGTTTACCCGGAATTGGTTAAAACTCCGACCATGGCCGAGCGTGAAGCAACCTATCAGGCGGCTCTCAAACTGGTGGCGCGCATTGACGAAGATCTGACCCGTGGTATTCGTCACTACCGCAACAAAACCGGGGTGTTGCTGACCACCCTGGATGAAGTGGTGCGAGCCATCCTGGACAACGACCTGCTGCTGCCGGAAGAGCAAGGCCACGACCTGCTCTGGCTGCCGGCTCAAGAGTTGGCAGCTTAATTCAAGCGTTGAACGTTTGAACGTTAAACGTTAAATAAGGTTATGGCAGACATCAACACGCTGGCCGGGCTGCGTGTGGTGATCGTTGGCTTGGGGCAAGAAGGGACGGCTCTGGCCACCTATTTGGTCAGGCACGGCTTTAGGGTAACGGTCACCGACGCCCAACCCGCAGAAAAATTGGGGTCCGTTCCTGCCACGCTGGCCGCGGCGGGAGTGTCACTGGTATTGGGGGAGCATCCGCTGTCTCTTCTGGATGAGGCTGATTTGCTTTTGGTCAGCCCCGGCGTGCCGCTGGAGATACCCTTTCTCGAAGCGGCCCGCGCCCGCAAAATCCCCCTCAGCACCGAAAGCCGCCTGTTCTGTTATCTCTGCCCGGCGCAGATTATCGGGATTACCGGCTCCAGCGGCAAAACCACCACGACCACCCTGGTGGGCAAAATCATGGAAGCCAGCGGCCGGAAAACTTGGGTCGGGGGCAACATTGGCCGGCCGCTCATCGAAGTGGTGGGCCAGATCAGCCCGGCAGATGTGGTGGTGATGGAGTTGAGCAGTTTTCAATTGGAGTATTTTCATGCCCGGTTGAACCAGGGGGTAAAAACCGAGCATCCGGGCCTGGCAGCTCTGTTGGCTAATTGGAGTCCACCCATCAGCGCCATCCTGAACATTACGCCCAACCACCTGGACCGTCACCCTTCCATGAAGCATTACGTGCGGGCCAAGCGGGCGGTGATTGATTACCAGGGATCAGAAGGGGTAATCATCATGGGCCTGGACAATGATATGACCCGGACGATAGGTCATCAATATCGAAATAAGGTCCGCTGGTTTAGCCTGGAGGCGCAAATGCCCAATGGGGCCTCGCTGGCCCGGAATGATCTGATCTTGCTTGACCAAAACAGTATGCCCCATTTTGTGGCCACCCGCCAGGAGATCAAGCTGCGCGGGCCGCATAATCTGAGCAATATTTTAGCGGCTTGTCTGCTGACCAGGGAGGCCGGCGCGTCCATCGAGGCCATGCGCAGCGTCATCACCACCTTTTCCGGCGTCACCCATCGCCTGGAATTTGTGCGCGAGCGGCAGGGGGTGAACTATTTCAACGATAGCGTCTCCACCACGCCGGGCCGCTTGATTGCCGCCTTGCACTCCTACAACGAGCCAATCGTGCTACTGGCGGGCGGGCGGGATAAAAATCTACCCTGGGAGGACGCGGCTCGGCTAATCCTCCATAAGGTTCGTGTGGTGATCCTGTTTGGTGAGGCGACCGAACTGATCGCCAAAGCGCTTGATAAAGTGCGTCATGAAATACCGCAGTCGCAGACCAGCGTTCAGCGGGCCGCTAACCTGGAAGAAGCGGTTAACCTGGCCGCCCAACTGGCCCAACCGGGCAACGTGGTGTTGTTATCCCCCGGCTGCGCCAGTTACGACGCCTTTCGCAACTATGCCGAACGCGGCGAGCGGTTCAAAGAGTTGGTACAGAAATTGTAATGATGAAGTTATATCAGTTTACTGACGATCAATATTCTTAAGTTAAGCAGCATCCTGAGTAGGGGAGCGCAGCGACCCGTATCGAAGGGTGCTGCGCCGTCAGAGAGTCGTCGCCTGCACCCTTCGATACGCGCTTCACTTCGTTTCGCGCTACTCAGGATGCGGCTTTCTGGCTTAACTTAATGACATTGACTGATTACTGGTCATGAAAACCGACGAGTCGCATAAATACGATTATCTGCTCATTATCACCATCGCCGCCCTGCTCATCATCGGCTTGATGATGATTTACAGCGCCACCTTTGCCCTGGGTTATCAATTGTACGATCAACCCACCTACTATTTCATTCGTCAACTGCTGTGGATGGGGGTGGGGCTGCTGGTGATGATTATCTTTGCCCGGGTGGAATACCACACCTGGCGGCGACTCTCGATTTTGCTGATGACCTTTACCCTGCTTTTGTTGGGGGTGGTACTGTTGGTGGGGCAGGAACGCTTTGGCGGGCAACGCTGGCTGCTCAATGGCTCCATCCAGCCGTCGGAGTTCAGTAAGCTGGCAATTATCATTTATATTGCCGATTGGCTCTCGTCCAAAGGCGAGCAAATTCGCAAGGTCAGCTATGGCCTCATCCCCTTTGCCATTTTGTTGGGGTTAATCACCGGCCTGATTGTGCTGCAGCGCAGTTTGAGCACCGCCGTCCTGATTGCGTTAACGGCCATTGCCATGTTTTTTATTGCCGGCGGTAATTTATGGCAGATCATTGCCAGTGGCATTTTGGGCGGGGGCACCATTGCCTTTTTGACGGCTCAATCGGCCTATCGTTTGACCCGCGTGGCGACTTTTTTGGACCCGCTCAACGCCGACCCGCTGGACAGCGGCTACCAGATTCGCCAAATTTTGATTGCCTTGGGGTCGGGCGGGTTGACCGGGCTGGGGCTGGGGGCCAGCCGCCAGAAGTTTGGCTACATCCCCGCCTCCCACACCGATGGCATTTTTGCCATTTTGGGCGAAGAGTTGGGGTTGATTGGGTCGCTGGCGGTGCTGGGCTTGTTTGGTTTTCTGGCCTATCGCGGTTTTCGGGTGGCTATGCTGGCCCCGGACTCATTTGGCCGGGTGCTGGCTTCCGGGATTACGTGCAGCCTTATTTTTCAGGCCATTGTCAACGTGGGAGTGGTGACAGCCAGTATCCCTTTCACCGGCGTCACCTTGCCCTTTATCAGTTTTGGCGGCTCATCGCTGGTGGTTACGATGGCCAGCGCGGGGCTGCTGCTGGCCGTGTCGCGCCGAACCATGCCGGAAGATCCGCAAGAAAAAGAGGAGCGCCGTGAGGCTGATCATCTCCGGCGGCGGAACCGGGGGCCACGTTTACCCGGCCCTGGCCGTCGTGCCAAAGCTAAAGCAGTTGCGCGCTGATCTGGAAATTTTGTGGCTGGGCAGTAAAGGCGGCATGGAACAGGCCCTGGTGGAACGGGCCGGCTTAACATTTGAAGCAATTGCGGCGCTGGGGCTGCGCGGCAAAAACCCGCTAGCGCTGGGCCAGGGCTTGTGGGCGCTGAGTCAGGGCTATCGCCAGAGCCGTCGCATCATTGAGCGCTTTCGCCCCGACGCCTTGTTTGTAACCGGCGGGTACGTCTGTGTGCCGGTGACGCTGGCGGCGCGGCGGGCCGGGGCGCCAGTTGTGATTTATTTGCCCGACATCGAACCGGGCCTGGCGATCAAATTTCTGGCCCGCTTTGCCCAACGGGTGGCGGTGACAGCGCCCGAAGCGCAGCAGTTTTTCAAGCCCGGCCTGACCGTCGTCACCGGCTACCCGGTCCGAGAAGACCTCTTCTCCCCCTCCTTTCAAGGAGAGGGGCGGGGGGAGGTTAAAACTGCCGCCCGCCGCCAATTGGGCTTGCGCGACGACCTGCCGGTGCTGATGGTCTTTGGCGGCAGCCGCGGGGCGCGCAGCATCAATCAGGCGGTGGTTGAATGTCTGGCCGATTTTTTGCCGCTCTGCCAGATTGTCCACGTGACCGGGACGCTGGATGAAGCCTGGGTATTGGTTCGCCGGGCCGAGTTGTCGCCGGAATGGCAGACCCGGTATCGCGTCTCGGCCTACCTGCATGAAGAGATGGCGACGGCCCTTTTGGCCGCCGATTTGGTCATTTCGCGGGCCGGGGCCAGTGTGTTGGGCGAATTTCCGGCGGTGGGACTGCCCGCCATTTTAGCGCCGTATCCCTACGCCGGGGCGCATCAACGGCTAAACGCCGACTATTTGGCCCGGCAAGGGGCGGCAGTGGTCGTCAAAGATGAAGATTTGAGCCGTAAACTCAAAGGAATAGTGATGGAATTGCTAACCGATAAGGAAAAACTCGCCGCTATGAGCCGCGCCAGCGCCAGCCTGGCTCAACCGGAAGCGGCGGCTCGTTTGGCGCAGGCAATTGTGGAGGTGAGAGACCGTGGAAATTAATTGGACCCTCATAACATACCTGGTAGTCGGTCTTTTTGCCCTCTCCGGGTTTCTTAAAGGGTGGTGGAAAGAGGCCATTATTACTTTGTTTTTGGCAATTCTGGTTTTCTTATTAAGAGTGCCGGGTGTTGCCGAAGCTTTGGTTGACCTGTTCAACCGTTTTCTGACCTTTATTTGGGGAATTTTACCCGACTCTATCCGCATATTTTTGACAGATTTCTTTGAAACGGCGTTGGGGATTAGCGGCGCCGGCGGGGTGATTCAGGCCGACGCCACCAGCGGACAAACTTGGTTGGTTCTGCTCATTGTATTTGTGGCCGTGGCCACCCTGATTGGCTGGGCGACTCTGCCCAATCGGATTGATAAGCCCAAAGGGACAGCTTATATGGTGACCCCGCAGGGAAGTGTGTTGGGCGGATTGATTGGGGGCTTCAACGGTTTACTGGTTATCAATCTGGTCAGAGAATACCTGGATGGGCGAAACTTGCCGGGCGGCGGCAGTTCACTGCCGTCGGAAATAACCATGGCCGGCGGCGGTTCGGTTGGGACTGCTTCATCGGGTGTCACTTTACAGGCAACCCAATTGCCCAGTTTTACCGTTTTAGACAGTTTTTTGCCCTGGATTATTATTTTAATCGGTCTGCTGTTTTTGTTGGCTGTATTCAAAAACCGGATTGATATTAAGACCGATAAAGACAAATTTAGAAAGATAGAATATAAACCACCCTTTGGCTATAAAAGAGTTGATTATGTTCCACTTGAGAAAAAATGACGATGGCTCAAAAAAGGTGTAATTGCTATCTTGGCAAAATTATGTCGAAATGAGTGGGTATCTAAGGTAAGAAGCTATGGCTATTAATTGGGCGCTGGTCACCTGTCTGGTAATCGGTTTCTTCGCCTGGTCTGGACTCGCCCGGGGCTGGTGGAAAGAAGCAATTACCACCGTCTTTTTGGCGATATTGGTTTTTTTGCTGCAACAGCCGAATTGGGCGCTAGGTTTGATTGATGGATTAAACAGCCTCATCAGCACAATTTGGGAAATCATCCCTGCTTCGTTGCAAACCTTGATTAGCGACACGCTCGAAACTTTTTTAGGTATCAGCGCCGCAAGCAGTACGCCTCAAATTAGCGCCACCGATCCGGGCGCATGGGTTATTATTTTGATTGTGGTCGTAGCAGCTTCGACGCTGATTGGCCGGTACAGCTTTAACAACAAGCCGACAGCCCTGGGCGCTTTTTTTGGAGCGCTGATGGGTGGACTAAACGGTTTCCTGGTCCTCAATCTGGTCAGAGAATACCTGGATGGCCGCGCTCTGCCCGGCCAAACGCCTCTTACCAACGAAATAACAATGGTCGGGGCAAGCGCCTTTGGCCCGGCCAGTTCGACAATTACCCTCCAGGCCACTAATTTACCGAGTGTGACCCTGCTGGATAGCGCCATCCCGTGGCTGGTCATTGGAGGCGGTGTTTTGCTGGCGATTGCGGCTTTTACGACCAGAGTCGTTATCGAAAAGAATAAGGAAGGCGGCGCCAGGATTAATTCCAAAAAGTTACCGCCGTTTTACAGCGCGCCTCCCCCCAGCCAAAAAACCTAAGAATGTGGAAGAGGTTATTGATAAACTGTTTAAGTAGCTTTGATGGTTAAGAATTGATTATTTTTAGGTCATGGCAAATATTCATTTAATCGGCATTGGCGGCGCGGGAGTATCCTCCATTGCCACCGTACTTTTACAACAAGGCTATCAAGTTTCCGGCTCCGACCGGCAAGCCTCTGCGGCCACCGAGCGGCTGGCCCAACTGGGGGCGACGATTTTTATCGGCCACCGGGCCGAAAACCTGCCCGACTCGCTCGATACGGTCATCATCTCCTCGGCCATTCCCGCCGATAACCCCGAAGTGGTCGAAGCCCAACGGCGCGGACTGGCGGTGGTCAAACGGGCCGAATGGCTGGGCCGGATGATGGCCGGCAAAGTCGGGGTGGCGGTGGCCGGAACGCATGGCAAAACCACGACGACGGCCCTGATTGCTTTTATCTTGCAGCAGGCCGGGCTGGAGCCCACTTATATTATCGGCGGCTTCGTCCCGCAGCTTGAGACCAACGCCGCCGGTCAGGGCGACGCCTTTGTGATCGAAGCCGATGAGTACGATTATATGTTTTTGGGGCTGCGGCCCGAGGTAGCTGTGGTAACGAATGTGGAATGGGATCATCCTGATATGTTTGCTTCACCCCAAATTTTGACCCGCGCCTTTGAGGATTTTGTGCGATTGATTCCGCCTCACGGGTTGGTCATCGGCTGTGGCGATGACCCCGGCGCGCGTCAGGTGCTGGCCCAGGCTGCTGCCCCCACCACCACCTACGGCTTGCGTCCCGAAAACGAGTGGCAAGCCGTAGATATCCAACCCAACCCACGCGGCGGGCACGATTTCAAAATAAAACACACCCTCGCCTCCTCGCCTCCTCGCGTCCCCGCCTCCCTCTCCCTCCCCGGCCTGCACAACGTCAGCAACACCCTGGCCGCCTTGATTGTCGCCGAACGCTGCGGCGTCGAACTGGCCCAGGCGGCGGAGATTGCCGGTCACTTTACGGGGGCAGGGCGCAGGTTTGAATTAAAAGGTGAAGTCAACGGCATCACCATTATTGACGATTACGCCCACCACCCGACAGAAATCAAAGCGACCCTGGCCGCCGCCCGCGCTCGCTTTGCCGGTCGCCCGATATGGGCGGCGTTTCAACCGCATACCTTTAGCCGCACCCTGGCCCTGCTCGACGATTTTGCCCAGGCCTTTGCCGATGCCGACCACGTCATCATCACCGATATCTTTGCCTCCCGCGAAACCGACGAGGGCCTGGTCAAGAGCAGCGATATTCTGGCCCGCATGCGCCACCCCGACGCCCGCTATCTGGGCGGGTTGGCCGAAGCCGCCGATTACTTGGCAGCGCATCTCGCCGCCCCGGCGGTGCTGATTACTCTGGGTGCGGGTGATGGTTATCTGATTGGAGAAAGCGTGTTGGAGAAATTGAGTAATTGGTAGTTAAGAAAAAAGAAATAAGAAATAAGAACGCTCTGCATAATTTCTAATTTCTAAATTCTTATTTCTTATTTATCTTGAGGAGTAACCATGGCTGAAACAAAACTTAAATTAGTCAAAAATCAAAAAAAACAAACATTGTCTAACAGTAACACTGCCGACAATCAAGCTTCACGCACCACGCACCACGCACCACGTACCACACCTCTGCCTCCCCTGACCCCCGCCGAGCGAGCGGAAGCAGCCCGTTTCCGGGCCTTGACGGCGGCCAAGGCGGCCCGGCAGGCTATGATTTCGCGGATCATGAGCGAGTTGCAAGAATTGGATGAAATCCACCCTGCCGCCTGAATCTAACGTTGAACGTTTGAACGTTCAACGTTCAACGTTTCTGGAGGCGGTGGCGGCCCATTTTGGCGGTCGGCCTCGCCAGAATGAATTACTGGCCGGACATACCACGCTCCGGCTGGGGGGTCCGGCGGAAATCTGGCTGGCGGTGGAAAGCGTCAGCGAACTGGTGACCGCTGTCACCCTGGCCCGGCAGTACGATGTGCCGGTGTTCATGCTCGGCGGCGGGGCGAACTTGTTGATCAGAGATACAGGTATCCGGGGACTGGTCATCGAGAACCGGGCCAATAAGGTGGAAATACCATCTTCTCCTTTCAAAGTAGGAGAAGGGGGCAAGGTTAAAATTGTAGCAGAGAGTGGGGCCGTGCTGCCAAACCTGGCTCGTCGCTGTGCTAGGCATGGGTTGAGTGGGTTGGAATGGGCAGTCGGCGTCCCCGGCACGATCGGCGGGGCCGTGGTTAACAACGCCGGCGCTTACGGCAGCGATATGGCTCACAACCTGAGCCGGGCTGAACTGCTCACGCCCACCGGGGAGCGGCTCTGGCAACCGGTCGAGTGGTTTGAGTATGGCTACCGCACGTCGAGATTGAAGAAGAGTTCAGAAGTCAGTAGTCAGAAGTCAGTAATCAGTAGTCAGAGTTCAGAAGTCAGTAGTCAGAAGTCAGAAGACCCCGGTCTCCGGTCTCCGGTCTCCGGTCGTGAGCAAGGCTGGATCGTCCTCCAGGCCGAACTCCACTTGACAGCCGCTCCGGTGGCCGAAATCAAGGCCCGGATGGACGAGTTCAACCGGCGGCGGAAGGCCAGCCAGCCGCCCGGCGCGACGATTGGCAGCATGTTCAAAAATCCGCCGGGAGATTATGCCGGCCGCCTGATCGAAGCGGCGGGTTTGAAAGGGTACAAAATCGGCCAGGCCCAGATTTCGCCCATTCACGCCAATTTCTTCCAAAATCTGGGTGGGGCTACGGCGACAGAAGTATTAAGCTTGATTGAAATAGCCCAGACAACGGTTGAGTCGAAATTTGGGGTCAAGTTGGAGTTGGAAATAGAGGTAGTTGGGGAAGAAGGAAGGAACTAAGTGATTGTCCAAAAATAAGTTCCCCCAAGTTCCTACGAGTTCCCAGGGAACTAAAGGAACTCGTAGGAACTCAAAACGGGAAGTAAATTTTAGACGTTTACTAAGGGAACTGGGGTACTAAGCAGTTCCAAGATTTAAATTGTTCAAACGAGTGATACGTGATACGTGATGCGTGAGCTTTTTACGCATCACGCATCACGCATCACGCATCACGAGGTTGTAGTGAGTTCTTCGGAGCAACATCGAAAATTACGGGTGGGAGTGCTTTTTGGTGGGCGGAGCGGTGAGCACGAGGTCAGCCTGACCTCCGCCAAAGGCATCATGGCCGCCCTGGATAAGCAAAAATACGAGGTAGTGCCAATTGGCATTACCAAAAGCGGCCAGTGGTTAACCGGCGGCGATATCCACCAGCGGCTGCTGGATGCCGCGGCCGGGCATCCGGTGCTTGGGGCCGGGGCCAAAGCAGAGCCAACCGAGACGCCGCCTGTTGAAAATGCCCTGGCTTTGCCAATTTCCGCGACCGGTCCGCTGGATGTGGTCTTTCCGGTTTTGCACGGCCCCTTTGGTGAGGATGGCACGGTGCAGGGTTTTTTGGAGTTGGTCGGCATCCCCTACGTCGGGGCCGGAGTGACGGCCAGCGCGACGGGGATGGATAAGGCAGTCTGCAAAGATATTTTTAGGGCGCACGGCCTGCCGATTGTGATTCACCGGGTTTTTCTGCGCCGGCAGTGGCAAAATGACCCCCAGGCAGTTATTGACGAGTGCGAAGCGGCCATGCCCTACCCAATGTTTGTCAAACCGGCTAATCTGGGCAGCAGCGTGGGCGTCCACAAGGTTAAAGACAGGGTTGAGTTGCAGGCGGGATTGGACGACGCGGCTCGCTATGATCGCAAATTGATTGTCGAGCAGGGATTGGAGGCGCGGGAAATCGAGGTCAGCGTATTGGGCAACGATGATCCCATCGCCTCTGTGCCGGGCGAGATCATCCCTTCGCGGGAATTTTACAGCTACGCGGCTAAATATATTGACAATTCCTCGGAACTGCTCATCCCGGCCCCGTTGAGCCAGGAGCACACCGAGTTGATCCGGCAGTTGGCAGTGATGGCTTTCAAGGCATTGGACTGCGCCGGCTTGGCTCGCGTGGATTTATTGCTGGAAAAAGCGACCGGCGAGGTTTTCATCAACGAGATCAACACCATGCCGGGCTTCACTCCCATCAGTATGTACCCGAAACTGTGGGAAGCCAGTGGTCTATCCTACAGCCAACTGCTCGACCGGCTGATCGAACTGGCTCTGGAACGGCACGCCGACAAGCAGCGGTCGGAAACCACCTTTGATGTGAGGCAGGCGGAGTAAAGATTGGAAGTAGCCAGATGTCAGTAGCCAGATAATAGTAATTTTCCTGACTACTGGCTACTGACTACTGATGACTGGATACTTATGTTCAAGGTCAAGCAACAGCGCCGCCGCCGATCTGAGGTGCGGTTGGGCAAACAAGCGGTTCACTACGAAGCGACGGTGTTTCAGCCCCGCCTGACGCTGGCCCCGGCTTTGAATTTTTGGCAGACTCGGGGAGTCAAGTTGAGCGGCCTGCTGGTGTTAGCGCTATTGGGCTGGGTGATGTATTTGCTTTTTACCCGACCGGCCTTTTTTGTCTACACCGCCGAAATCCGGGGCAATGTGGCCGTGTCGGCCCGCGAAATTTACGTCAACAGCGGCATTGACCGCCAGAGTATTTTTTGGATCAATCCAGCCGAGGTGGTCAAACGGGTGATGACCTTGCCCAATATCAAATCGGCTACGGTATCGCTGGCGCTGCCGGCCAGAGTCGTGATCGAAGTCAGCGAGCGGCGGCCCGAACTGCTGTGGCAGAGCGGCCAAACCCTGTGGTGGGTTGACCAGGAGGGCACAGTGGTGCCGCCCAAAGAGGATTTAACCGGCATGCTGCGGATTATTGACGACGACCGCCAGCCGCTTGAGGTGGGCTACCAGATTGATTTTAATATTGTGCAGGGCGCGCAAACCCTGCGAGTGCTGGCCCCGGATGTAACCACGATTCGTTACTCGCGCCTGCGCGGCCTCACCGTCGCTACCCCCGAAGGCTGGCCGGTTTACCTGGGCGGCGGCGGCGAAATCAAGGCCAAGCTGGTCGTCTTGACCGCTGTTCTGAGCGACTTGAAAGAGCGCAATATTACCCCGGCCTATATTGATATGCGCGACCCGCTGCGGCCGGTTTACAAACCGGCTTCGGTGATTCAAATTGGGCAGCCAGGGACAGGGGATAAGAAATTAGAAATAAGAAATTAGAAATAAGAAATAAGAAATAAGAAATTAGAAATTAGAAATGAGAAATTAGAAATAAGAAATAAGAAATAAGAAATTAGAAATAAGAAATTAGAAATAAGAAATTAGAAATGAGAAATAATCTGTCTCTGAGTGTAGAGTAAATTCTTAATTCTTATTTTTTAATTCTTACTCTCCCTCAGAATTTTAAGGAAAAACACAAGATGTTGTGGTCAAACCTATTGCAAAATACTACATATTGTGGTAAACTAATTTTTGCATCTTACCGGCTTTATTGGCGATTTCGGCGACAGTTTCAAGAAATGGGGGACGATGGAGAGCGAAGGCTAAGAATAAAACCCATCCTTCATCCTTCATCCTTCATCCTTCATCCTTTCTTAATAGAAAGCGGCGAGGAGGCTTAGGGTGGACCGGACAGTTGTGGCCTTAGATATAGGCACTACCAAAATTTGCACCCTCGTCGCCGAAGTGGGACCGCCCCCGGAAAATGCGATGCGCATTGTCGGGGTGGGCGTTGTCCCCTCGAAGGGCATCCGCAAGGGCGTGGTCGTCAATGTGGGCGAAGTGACGGCGGCCATCACCGAGTCGATTCAGCGAGCCGAGCGGACTTCGGGCTACGGGATCGCCAGCGCCTATGTCGGTTTGGCCGGGGCGCACATTAGCTCTATCAACAGCCGGGGGGTGGTCGCCATCAGTCGGGGCGAGCGGGGGATCCGCCCGGTAGATGTCGAACGGGCGTTGGAACAGGCCCGCGCTATTGACATCCCCCACAACCGCGAAATTCTGCACATTATCCCGCGCGGTTTTACCGTAGATGGCGACGACGGGGTGCGCGACCCGCTGGGCATGCAAGCCTACCGGCTGGAAGTCGAAGCGCACATTGTCACCGGCTCAACCTCCTCCATCCGTAACCTGATCAAGTGCGTCCAAAACGCCGGAATTCAAATTGACGCGCTGGTGCTGGAACCACTAGCCTCCGGCGAGGCCGCCCTGACCGACATCGAGCGGGAGATGGGGGTGGTGCTGGTGGATATTGGCGGCGGTACTACCGACATAGCCATCTTTATCGAGGGCAGCATCTGGCATACGGTGGTTTTGCCCACCGGCGGCGAGCAAGTGACCAACGATATTGCGGTGGGGTTGCGCACCCCCTTCAGTACCGCCGAAGAGTTAAAAATCAAATACGGCCATGCCCTGTCGCACACCATCATGCCCGAAGAAACGGTCAGAGTGAATATGTTTGGGGAGGACGGCCAGCAGGGCATCTCGCGCCAGTTTTTGTCGGAAATTATCGAAGCCCGCGCCGAGGAAATTTTGGAGATGGTCCTGAAAGAGATCAAACGCAGCGGCTATGACGGACTGCTGCCGGCGGGGCTGGTGCTTTGCGGGGGTGTGGCTGACCTGGCCGGGCTGCGCGATTTGGCCCGCGACATTATGGGCTTACCCGCCCGTATCGGCCAGCCGCAGAATTTGCGCGGCCTGGTGGATTCGCTGCAAAGCCCGGCCTTTACCACCAGCGTGGGGCTGCTCGAGTGGGGTATCAAACACGATTTGCCACAACAAGTTAACCATCAACCCAGTGGCAGTTCATTAAAGATACCGGGATGGCTGAAAGTGTTTTTACCAGGGTAGACAGTGGTCAGTGACCAGTAATCAGT
Organism: Anaerolineales bacterium; assembly: GCA_015075405.1. Classification (GTDB taxonomy): domain Bacteria; phylum Chloroflexota; class Anaerolineae; order 4572-78; family J111; genus DSQQ01. The sequence continues at coordinate 1,419,387 of JABTUK010000003.1, read as the reverse complement.
TATCAGCTAATTTATTCACTGACTACTGACTACTGACCACTGATTACTGACTACTGATTACTGACCACTGATTACTGATTAGTGTCCATAGGAGGAAACATCATGAGTAAAAATGGAAATTATGCGATTCAACCGGAGAATTTTGCCCAGATTAAAGTGATTGGAGTCGGCGGTGGCGGCAGCAATGCCATCAACCGCATGATCGCCGAGGGCCTGCGCGGGGTTGATTTTATCTGCGTCAACACCGACGCCCAGGCTCTGCTGATGAGCGACGCCCCGCAGCGCATCCGCATTGGCGATAAGCTAACGCGTGGCCTGGGCGCGGGCGGCAACCCCGAAGTGGGTGCGAAAGCCGCCGAAGAGTCGTCGCAGGATTTGGAAGAAGTGCTGCGCGGCTCGGACATGGTCTTTGTGACCTGCGGCATGGGCGGCGGCACGGGCACCGGCGCAGCCCCGGTCATTGCCGATTTAGCTCGCAAAAGCGGCGCGTTGACCATCGGCGTGGTGACCAAGCCCTTTAGCTTTGAGGGCAACCGCCGTCAAAGTTTGGCCCTGGAAGGTATCGAAGCCCTCAAGGAGCGGGTGGACACCCTGATTGTGATCCCCAACGACCGGCTGCTGGAAATTGTGGACAAACGGGCCAGTATGACCCAGGCGTTCCGCACCGCCGATGATGTGCTGCGCCAGGGTATCCAGGGCATTTCGGAATTGATCACTGTGCCCGGCCTGATTAACCTTGACTTTGCCGATGTGCGGACCATTATGACCGGCGGCGGGGCCTCGCTGATGGCCGTCGGTATCGCTGCGGGCGAAAATCGGGCGGTACAGGCCGCCGAAAGCGCGGTCTCGTCCTCGCTGCTCGATGTGACCATTGACGGCGCGCAAGGTATTTTATTTAACATTACCAGCGGCCCCAACCTCAGCCTATTTGAAGTCAACGAGGCCGCCGAAATTATCAAGCGCAAAGCCCACCCCGACGCCAACATCATCTTTGGCGCGGTGATTGACGAGAGCCTGGCCGACGAACTGCGCATCACCCTGATTGCCACCGGCTTCGACGCGGTGGCGCAGCGCAAACCTTATGTGGCCGGCAAGCGCAAAGAAGAACCGATTACCTCCACCAAGACCATCGCCTTTCCGCAGCCGCCCAAACCCAGAGAACCTATTACCCGCGAAGAACCTCGCCGCGAAACCAATTATGATCCCGAAGATTTAGAAGTGCCGACGTTCCTGCGCAAACGCATGCAGAACCGGCGAGTCTCGTGACGCGATGAAAGGTGAGGCGATGAGGCGAAGATACGATAAACGCCTCCTCGCCTCCTCGCGTCATCTTATCCTTTTGACATCCAGTACCCTCCTATGGCCTGAGTGTGGCAGGCAAAAACCACACACCGCATCCCCACTGCGCCCCTGGTCTCTCTCAACCAGGGGCGCTCTTTTTTTGGACCGCAGACGGAGGACCGCCGAAAAAGCGTTGACGCTATGGGCTAATAGTTGTACAATAAAAGAATAGACCCGGCAGAGTGGGGTGAAAGCTATGGCTACGGGGAGATAGTAACGATGGAATTAGAAAGTTTTTTTGAGTTTCTGAGTGAGGGCGATATCCGCATTAAGGGGACGCGAGTGGGCATCGAGACAGTCCTGGACGACTATCTATCCGGTTCCAGCCCTGAGGAGATTGCTGCCCGATATCGGAGCCTCTCACTCGAACAGGTCTATGCTGCCATTACTTACTATTTACATCATCGCCCCAAAATGGATGCCTATCTCGAAACGTGGCGGGAATATACAACTCGCACCGAGCAGGAGTACGACCGCAACCTGCCGGCGTTTGCTCTCCAGTTAAAGGAGCGAATTAAGAATCACCAACAGACGGTCTTGCTGGCTGAAAGACGCATAGATTATCATTCTGAGACTCCGGAATGAAACGGCTACGGTTCTTATTGGATGAACATGTGCCTCATGCCATTCAGGACCAACTACTGCGTTTGTCCCCGAACATGGACATTCTCATTGTCGGTCAACCGGGCGCTCCGGCTAAAGGCACATCTGACCCGGATTTGCTGCAATGGATTGAACAAACAGGTTTTACCCTGGTAACGAATAATCGGCGCACTATGCCGGCCCATCTACAAGCTCATTTTGCGGCTGGACGACATACGTCAGGTATTCTGCTGCTGCGACGAGGTGCACTGCTGGGGCAAGTGATTGAGAGCTTGTTTCTCCTCTGGGAAATTGCGGCCGCAGATGAGTTTCAAGACCAGACTATTTTTATTCCCCTGTAATGTAAAAAAATTATTCCTGTACTACGAATGACTAACAGCTTGAAATGATGAAACTTAACCCCTACATTGCCGGCAATCCTGTTGGCGGCGGCGAAGCCTTCATTGGCCGGGCCGACGTGCTGCGCGAGGTAGTGCGGGTGCTGCGTAACCCCCATCAAAATGCCATTGTACTGTATGGTCAGCGGCGAATTGGTAAGACCTCGATCTTGCAACATCTGACCGCCTGGCTGCCCCACGAAGGACCGTATCATCCAGTCTTATTTGATTTGCAAGATAAAGCCACGTGGCCGCTGGGCCGGGTGCTGCAAGAATTGGCTCAAACGATTGCTCATGCGCTTGATCACCCCAATCCCGACCTGGGGACTGATCCTGAAACAGCTTTTCGTGATGAATGGCTGCCTGCAATTTTGGATAGCCTACCAAATAGTGCTTCACTCGTGCTTCTGCTCGATGAATTTGATGTGCTGGCCGATCCTAAATCCGAACAAGCGGCCGTGGCTTTCTTCCCTTATTTACGTGGCCTAATTGCCAGCGATCCTCAGCGGCTTGATTTTGTCTTCGTCATTGGCCGCAATGTAGCTGATTTGGCTAATATCGCCCTCTCTCTTTTCAAAAGCATTCCTCATCAGCGAGTCTCGTTGCTAAATCAGGAAGATACAGTCAAACTTGTGCGCCTGGCCGAAACCAACCACAGCCTGCGTTGGTCTGACGACGCGACCGAGCGGGTCTGGCAATTGACCAACGGCCACCCCTTTTTGACGCAGCAATTGTGTTACTTGGTTTGGGAACAGGCTTATGACGATGAGCCGGAAGATACGCCGTTGGTAACACCGAATGAGGTGGAAGCAGTTATTCCCAACGTGTTGGAGGCCAGCCGTAACGCTCTGGAGTGGCTGTGGAATGGCCTGCCTCCGGCGGAGCGAGTGGTTGCTTCGGCTCTGGCCGAAGCTGGTCTGGGACCGATTAGTCAGGAATCGCTAGAGCGATTGCTGCGTGACAGCGGGGTAGTGGTTATTATCCGAGAGTTGCAAGATGCGCCCCAACTGTTACAAGAGTGGGATTTGATTGAACCGGCGGATGGCGGATATCGTTTCCGGGTGGAACTATTACGCTGCTGGATTGCCGAGCGCAAGCCGTTGAGCCGGGTACAGGAGGAACTGGACCGTATTCAACCGTTGGCGGAAGGTTACTTCCAAACAGGGAAAGGTCATTATCAATTAGGTGAATTAGAGGAAGCAATTCCTCAGTTACGCCAGGCTATTCGTCTCAACCCAAATCACTTGCGAGCTAATGAATTATTAGCTGATATTCTCTTGACTCAAGACCAAGTGACTGAAGCAAGACAACTTCTAGAGAGTTTATATCAATACTACCCCGCTGCCGCTCGACCTCGATTAGTGCAGGTACTTCTCCTCCAAGCCCGGAAAGCTGAAGACGAGGATGAACAGTTGGCTCTGTACGAGCGAGTATTGCAATTAGAGCCAAACCAACCGGAAGCAGTTAACAGCAGGCAGCAAATTTGGATAAAACGAGGCGATGAAGATTTAGCTCGCAATAATTTGGATAAGGCTCTTCGTGCCTATCAGCAGGCTAACCTGCCAGAGTATGTAGCAAAGGTGGAAGCTCTGTTGCGCCATCGCCGCCTGGAAGATGCGCAACGAGAAATGGTTTTATTACAAGGAGCAGGAAAATATGCTGCTGCCCTAGGGATAGCCAAACAACTTCATCAGGATTATCCTGAAGAACGAGATAATTTGCCCGATCTAGAATTGCTTGAGCGTAAAACACGATTGGATGATTTGTATCAGCGGGCTGTGGGTGCGTTACAAGCTAATGACCGCGCTGTAGCTCAAAAGTTATTGGCCGAGGTGGTTTCACTGGAGCCAACTTATCATGAAGCTACCCGTTACCTACATAAGGCTGTGACTGGCCTCGATGTGGAAGAGTTGCAGCTAGAATTAGAAAAGGAAAAAGAAATTCGGCAACAAACGAAAGCTCAAGCTCAAGATGAGATGAATGCTCGCGAAAAGAAAATAAAGTTGTTACAGGATAGGCTTGATGCTGAAAAAGAGACTCGACAGCAAGTAGAGGATGCTCTTGAGAAGGAAACTGAGACCCGTTCCCAAAATCAAAAGGAAATAGAAAAGTTACATTACCAATTAGAGACGGAAAGTCATCTTCGACAGAAGGTTGAAACTGATACTCAACAGGAGATTGAACGACGTCGCAAGCTTGAAATCGAGGTGGCTAATTTACAAGGTCAGTTAAAAGCTGAGACGGAAACACGACGAAAAGCGGAGGAAATTGCTCAACAGGAGAGCAAGAGGAGCTTTCAGTTTGAAGCTGAATTGAAGCAGTTACAAGATCAGTTAAAGACAGAGATAGAAGTCCGGCAAAAAGCTGAGGCCACAATTGAAAGAATGACACGATCAGCCTACCTATCTCAAACAAAAATAACTGAGGTAGAAACTAAATTAAACACAGAAAGGTCGGCTTGGGAGACAACTGCTAAAACTTCCTTTCAAAAGATTTCTGTATTGACTTTTCTGCTTATTGTGGCTACTCTTGTAATTCTTCTTTCGTGGATTCCATCCTTTTTGCCTGAATCGACGGTTACACCTACGCTAGTAGCTGTACACGAGGTTGCAGGTGCTGTGACTGTATTTCGATTAGGAGTGAGGTCAGGACCAGGTATTGAGTTTAACCGGTTGGTACGGCTATCTAAAAATGACCAGCTAACAGCAGTTGCTCGAAACGAGGCAGGAGACTGGGTATTTGTGCAAGTGCCAGACGGTACAGAAGGATGGGTGCCATCAAGTGTAGCAAGTTGGAAAGGTGATCTATCTGTGCTTCCGACGCGAGAGTGAGAGCACTTTAAAGGATGGGCGGTTGGTTAAACCGCCGCTGCAACTAACTCCAACACCTCCGGCGGGGGCATCTGCAAATGGGTCACCGCAAAAGGTGAGTCCGGTAAGGATTGTACGGCGGAAATATCCAACCAGGCATTGACAGGCGGGGTAGTCAGCGCCTTCACCACCAAATCGCGCTCGACCAGGGGTAAGTCAGCCAAGCCGGTCAAGGGGAAACTTCGCGGCCCCAGCGGAGTTGGGTGGATGAGTTCAGTGAAATCCAAAAATGATAGAGCCACCGCCTGCCCGGTTTGCCGGTCGAGGCTGAGCATAATATGGTCGGTCAGTTCAATCGTCCAGGCGGGACGTTTTTCGCCAAAATATACGTCCAGTACATCACCTTCTTCGTCATACTCATAATATTCTATAACTTTTTCGCTCATTCGCTCACCTTTGGCTATAGATAAAAACGGCCCAAACATTGCCTGGTATTATAAGCTACTCGATGCGGAGATGCAATCCCCAAGTTCCCCACAGTCTCATTGAGTTCTTCATTTTTCCATTACGCTTGCTTTATGCTACAATTCAAACCCTCATGTTGGGAGCACTGTTTTCACCTCTGGCGCCGGCGGCGGTTTTGCTGTTGGGCGCTTTCATTTTGCCGTTGGTCGCTTTACAATTGGCCTCGCGCTGGCGGGCGCAATCGGAACTGCGCCATTGGAGCGCACCGGTGGTGGTTGGTCTGGCGGCCGTGGCTTTGGCGGGAGTCCGCCTCACCTTTGGAGCCGATGCAGCCGGCGAAGGACTGGAACTGCTTTCCGGCTGGAACTTCTCCAGCGCCGACACGGTCGCCGCTTTGACCATTCGCGCCGATGCGCTGAGCCTGCCCTTTTTGCTGCTGACCATCCTGATTTTGCTGGCAGTCACGCTGGCTACTCCCCTGATCCTCCCCGCGCCCCCTAAACGAGAAGAAAATGTCAGCGACCTGGCGATCTGGCTGGTGCTGGGCGCGGGGGCGTGTTTTCTGTTTGTCTCGGCCAACGGCCTGACCCTGGTTTATGCCGTCCTGGGCTTTGATGTGCTAACCATGTTTTATTGGCTCCAGCGCGGCCACCGCGAGCTGAGTATTGCCCGCATCTTTCTGGGCTTATTTACCATCGCCGGGCTGATGTTGGCTAGCCTGGGGCCAACGCCGGGCGCTGGGCCGGGGGCGCTGTGGCTGGGCTTGGCCTTGTGGCTGCGGTTGGGGTTGTATCCTTTTATCGAAACCAACGCGCATGGCCGCTGGCAGGATTATGGGACGCTGGCTTATCTGGCGCTGTCGCTGCTGATTGGCGTCTACCTGGCGGCGCGGGTGCTGGTTCAACCGCTAACCGGCCTGATGCCCTGGTTGTTTGGGCTGTTTATGCTGCTCAACGGGCTGCTGGCCTGGCTGTCGGACGAACGATCGGATTTGCTGGCCCGCCTGCTGCTGGTCGGAACAGCCTTTTTAGTGCTGGTTGTGCCGTTGGACCAGGTCGCTACCACAGCCTACAGCGTTGGCTTGATGTTGAGCATCGTGGTTTTGTGGATTACGCCTCACCTGGGCCGGCCCCGCCTCACCGAAGGCGCCTGGTCCTGGCCCTATCTGCCGGCTGTCGCAGCCACATTGACTCTAATCGGGTTGCCTTTTTCGCTGGGCTGGTTGGCCCGGACCAGCCTCTACCACGCGCTGCTGCTGAGAGATAACATTCCGCTGCTGTTTTTGGTCATTTTGTCCGAAAGCCTGGCCCTGAGCGGGCTGGTCCGTTATTGGCTGTTGTTGTGGCAAGGGGATGAACAGAGCGAGCGGCGCTCGATGGTGGGGATTGTGGTCATGGTCCCGTTTTTGATCCCTGGCCTGGCCCCCTTGATTCTGGCGACGCTGACCCGGACAGACTTGCCTTCGGCCAATTTTCAACAGGAAGCCGCCATTGTAGGCGCTTTGGCGGTCACAATTCTGGGTGGGTTTGGGCTGGGCTATTTCAGGCCAACTTTGACCCACCGGCTAAAAATAGCCCCCTTCCTGCTGGCCGATTTTGCCCGCCTGGGCTGGTTATTACCCTGGTGGGCCGCCTGGCTAAACTGGCTGGGCCGTTTTATCTTGCGGATACGGGTCATTCTTGAGGGTCGCCACTATATGGGCTGGGCCTTGTTTACCGCGCTGGTCGGTATTTTGATTATTTTGTTAGGAACCTAAGTTTTTCCAAGACTACGCTTGGAAAAGAATGGCGAATAAGCGAATGGCGAATGATGGTTCTGATTCGCCATTCGCCATTCGCCAAAAGGATCGATAATTTTTTGTCGATGTGAATGCCTAAGTGCCTAAAGCGAACACTAATTCTTAATGCCAACACTACCGGAAATTTTAGCTCGATTACAATTTTTAACCCAAGAGTCAGCCCTGCTGGGGTTGTTTATCACCGCCGGGGTCATTCTGGTGGCGCGGGATTGGCGCACGCTAATTCTGGCTTTGCTGGCGCAATATATCCTGGCCGGCCTGATTTTATCTCGCGTCATCCGACCCGACCTGGCCGCTTTAAAGGTCATGATTGGCGCTTTTATCTGCCCCATTCTCTTTTTGTCGGCCCGGCAGGTTTCCACTCGGCTGGCCTTTTTTGCCTCCCCGGCAGAGGGGAATAAAGGCGCCGGCTGGATCAATTTTAGAGGGTGGTCCAATTTCTCGCTCATGTCGCTGATAAAAGGCCAGGATCGCCGGCGCAGCCCGGCCGCAACCGGCTTCATGTTCAGGGTTTTGGCGGTCTTATTAATGATCATTATTGCCAACACCCTAAGTAACACGTTTACGCTGCCGGATTTATCGCTGAATATGACTACGGCTGTCTATTGGCTGGTTTTAGCCGGCCTGGTCACTCTAATTTTGACCGAGGATCCCATGCGGGTGGCGCATGGCCTCTTCACCGCTTTGACCGGCTTCGACTTGTATTACACCACCATCGAGAAGAGTTTATTGATGACTGGGCTGTGGGGCGCCGTCAATTTATTGATTGCTCTGGCAATTGGCTACCTGATTATAGCCAAAGGGGCCGGGTTGGAGGAGGAATTTTGATCCCTCAGGCCTTCTGGCTCATTGCCCTACCTATTGGGGCAGTTCCCGTTGTTTATGTGCTGCGGCGGTTGGGGCTGGGCGCGATGGTGGCCGCAGGAGTAGCTCTCCTTTTAGCCTGGTTCGTTACCTGGCTGCCGACCGGTATCATCTTAAATTTTTTAGGTCGCAGTATCGAGTTGGACCGTTTTTCGCAAGTAACTTTGTTGCTGCTGTTTGCCGCGACCGCGCTGCTTTTTTTAATACCAGCCCTGCTACCCCGGACGCGGCCCAAACGCGAAAGCCGGACGGCGGCCAGCATCAGTTGGCGTGACAATCGCACCTTTTATCCGGCCGGGTTGGCTATTTTGGGGCTTTTTGGGGCGGCCAGCCTGTCGCGCCATCTGGGTATTATTGCTATTTTAATTGAAGTGGCGGTTATTTTAACAGTCTTTGTAATTCAAGGAGGGCGGGTTGACTCTACCCGCGCTGCGTTGCGCTTTTTGGTGCTGATGTCGCTGGCGACGCCCTTATTTTTGCTGGCTGCCTGGCGTATTGATTTTTATCAGTTAAGCGGCGGGCTGCAAACGGGTGGTAATTTAGAACAAACCACGTTGCTGGTGGGCTTTGGCTTTGCCCTCTGGTTGGCGGTTGTGCCTTTTCATAGCTGGCTGACCACCGCCTCCGGCGAGTCTGCCCCGGCCACCGCCGCCTTTGTGCTGATCGCTTTTCCCATCATTGCTTTTTCAACCCTGATCCATCTGCTGGCCGATTTTCCCTGGCTGGTCGAATCGCCCCAAGCGGTCCAGGCCCTGATCATGGGGGGGGTGGCAACGGCGTTGGTGGGGGGGATTATGGCCAGCGTGCAGCGCGGCTTTAGCGAACTCATGGGCTATGCCGGGCTTTTTGACCTGGGTTGTACCTTGACCTTATTGGGGCTGGGTGGGGAAACCGGCGTTATCACCATTCTGGTTAGTTTAATCGGGCGGGCGCTGGCCTTGACCTTGATTGCCACCAGCACCTCAGTCATTCGCCTCCGTGCCGGCAGCGATGGCTTTGCCGAACTGCGCGAAATGGCCCAACAAATGCCGGTGGCTACCGCCGGTCTCATTTTAGGCGGTTTGACCCTGGCCGGGACCCCTTTTACGGCCGGTTTTGCCCCCCACTGGCAGCTTTTGCGTTCGATGGCGGTGGTAGAGCCGGGTTGGTCTGCCCTACTGGCCCTGGCCGGGTTAGGGGTGGCCCTCGGCTACCTGCGTGGGTTCAGGTCCACCTTATTGCCGCGCCGTCTGACCCGACCCAGCAAAGGACCGGCCAGACCTACCGTTGTATTTACCGTCCAGGAACCTCCCCTGCTGCTGCTGCTGATTGTGCTACTCTCGGCGGCCACCATCCTGTTGGGCCTGTTTCCGGCAGTGTTGATTGAGCCGCTGCAAGCCCTGGGAATTACTATTGCTATCCCCATTCCTTAAACTACACCAAAATTCGGAATTAGCTTGAAAATCACCCTTCGATACGGGCTAACGCCCTACTCAGGATGATTTTCGGCTTAAATAAAAAGAGTCCAGCACCATCGCTGGACTCCTACATTTGAAGTTGTTAATCCTAAACCGGCGGGTAGGGAATATTTCGCCCTGGGTGCAGTTCCGGCAGGCGGCCGGTGGCAATCAGCCGGTCGAGCCGTTTTTTCAAGGCCTGAATTTCACGGGTGCTGATAAAACAGGTCAGGATTTGGCAGAATTCTGACGACGTTTCCATTTGGGTTTGTAACCGTTGCAAATCTTTCAACAAGGCAGCCGGAATGGCTTCCTCGCAAAACTCCCAGATGACCGTTCGCAGCTTAAAGTCGGTGTGGAACGTCAGGCCGTGATCAATTACCCACAACCGGCCATCCTTGGCTTTAAGGCAGTGGCCGCCCTTGCGGTCGGCATTATTAACGATAAAATCAAATAAAGCGACCCGCCGGAACTCATCGGTAAAGCCTGAGTCGTCACGCATGTTGAAGTAGTGAGCTTCGTATTCGGCATCAATAAAAAGCTGCACCGAGCCGGGGCCGTGAGGTCCATCGCGCAGCACTGTCGGTGGAATACTGGGCCAACCCAATGCTTGACTCACCAGATAGCTGGCAAATTCACGCCGGCACAAGGTGCCATCGGGAAAGTCCCACAAAGGCCGTTCTCCCTGGCAGGGCTTGTAAATGGCCAGTAGCTTGGTTTGATCGGCCAGTTGGTCTAAACTTACCAAAAAGGTATAGTTGGAACTCCACGGCATCAAGCCTTGCAGTTCCATCAGGCCGTTCAGCAAGGCAATCGAGATTTGTTCATCCTCCTGCGGCGAGCCGTAGGAGGATGAACCGGCCTGATTTAACAAACGGACTGTTCTTATTTGGGCCAGAACTTCATCCGGCTCAAGCGCGTGCTTCAGGACCATAACGGTTTTTCGTGTCCATTACTCCGGGGGCAAAAGTGACCTTCTGGGTCCATGGGCGAGTCGCACAAGGGGCAAATGGGCCGTCCCTTGCTGGCTATCTCCAGGGTGTGATCACTGAGGGCTTGAATTTGGGCGCGAGTAGCCCAAAAGCGAGCAGTAGCCGGCTTTTCCAGGCCCTCAAACTCAATTTCCTGGACCACCAGGACCACCAAATCTTGTTCCTGATCATAACCCAGCCCAATCTGGCCGATGGCAAAGGTTGGTTCCATCGGTTCACGCAGCATCAAATCGGCGCTGAGCGGTTTATCAAATTTAGATTGGGGGCGAGGATACTTTTCGTCTAACTCTTCCAGCAGCTCAATGACACTCGAAGCCAAAACCATCGCCTGTTCTTTTTCCAACTTTAAGGTAATCATGGCCGTGCCCTGGTTAGCCTGTAACAAAAACACACGCTGTCCGGGCGGGCCAACGCTGCCAATGGTAATACGTGAAACCGGATTAAAATCCACAAGTTCACCTGCCATAATTTTATTAGTTTCCTTTTTGTTTATCGGCCTTCTTCTTGTTCAACTGAGGCCGGGGAGGGTTATGACTGGTGTCATTAACCGCCAGCACCCGCGGCCCCATAGGGCTGAAACTGATAGTGGTGATCGAAGCCGTGCTGATGACCAGACGTTGAAACAAATCAAAGTGGACGCCCAAATAATGGGCCACGGCCGCCTTAATTAGATCGGCGTGACCCACGATGGCAATCGTTTCCTCAGGATGACATGTAACCAGCCGGTTGATTTCTCTGACACAGCGGGCCTGCATCTCGAACATAGTTTCCCCACCTGGGAAACTGGCCCCGGTAGGGTAAGCCTGGATAACGGGCCAGGCTTTGTTTTTGACCAATTTTTTGAGCGCTTCGCCGGTCCACTCCCCATAATCCACTTCCAACAGGCCGGGATAGGCTCTCACCTCCAGGTGGGGGTGGTGTTGGGCAATGGCCTGGGCCGTTTCCATAGTGCGTTCTAAGGGACTGGCATAGATGGCATGCAGCTTGACCTCGGCCAGCCGTTTGCCCAACGCCTCGGCTTGCTGCTGACCGTACTCATTTAAGGAAACTCCCGGCGTCCGTCCGGCCAATTTATGGCTCTCGGTCCAGGCATTTTCACCGTGACGAATAAACAAAACGGTGGTTGGAGCGGCGGGTTTCCGGGATTTTTTGGGGCCATTGTCCGAATTTGGGGCCATCATTTTTCCTATTTTCTTGACGAGTGAGTTAAAGTAGTCAGTAATATAGCTTATCTGGAACTTACAGTCAAGCAATTTGACAGACCTGATCGAGCCGGTCAATTTTCCGAAGTCTCAGCTTGTTTTTTTTCCGGTTGAGGCAGCTTGGGCCGCCTGTTAAGCATTAGCTGTAGCCTGGCCAGTATTATTTTTAGCTGATCCCATAGTGAGAGGTTGGGTTGGCTCAACGCTTCGATTGTTTTATGCGGGAAAGGCTCCTGGCCCCACAATTTGGCGTAAAGATAACTCAAAACTTCGCGGGCCGAAGCGATCACCGGCGCCGCCAGCAGCGCCCCCAAAATGCCGCCCACGCTGGCCCCAACAAACACACCCACCATCACCACCAGCGGGGGGAGTTCGACCGCTTCGCCCAACACACGCGGCACAATTAGATTATTTTCGGTTACCTGAACCAGCCAATAAAACCCAATCACCATCAGCGCAAAGTAAAAGTTATTGATGTCCAGGTAAGTCGAGCCTTGAATCAGGGCCACAATAACGGCCGGAACGGCGGCCAAAAAAGGTCCCAGGTTGGGAATTAGCTCCATCACCCCGGCAATAAAGGCCAGGGCAAAGGCGCCGGGCAGCCCCAGGGCGGTGTTGCCAATCCAGGTGATAATGCCAATGGTAATCATCAGGATAAGCTGCCCCCTAAAATAGGCCTGCCAGATGCGGCGCAGCCGTTCAAGCAAATGGGCAATTTCCGGCCGGTAGGCTTCGGGAATGCCCCTTAAAAACCAGGGCCGAAATTTATAGGAGTCCAGGCTCATATAAATAGCAAAGAAAAGGGTAAAGACCACACTCAAGGCCCCCGAAACTACGGTTCCGGCTACGCTGGTCGCCAGGCCATAAGTAATCGTGGCTGCCGAGCGCAGCGGCTCGATAATCGCCTGGAGCGACGGCAGGGTGAGGGTGGTTGTATCTGAGGATTGGAGCGTTTCCAGGGCTGGGTTGACTAACCCTGAGAGGTTAATCGGTATTCCAAAAATATGAATGCCGGTGGTCTGGAGACTCACCAGGGTATTGGTCAGCCAATTTAGGGTTTGGTCAATCAAAATCTGGTAATCAATAGAGGCAATAATCTGAAAGCCATCAATGATGGGGGGTAATAAAATCAGCGGGCTGAGTAAAATAAACAAAATAAGCAGTAAATACGACAACAGCACGGCTAACCCGCGGGGGATTTTTAGGCGTAGGTGAAAAAAGTTGACCAGCGGCGTCAGCAAAAAGGCGATGAGCGCGGCCACAATGAGCAAGGTAAGCGTATCCTGGCTGAGGTAAAGAATATACAGGCTAAATAAAAACAAGCCGACCCCGACAATATATTTAGTTGGTTTGCTCCACTCGGCGCTCATTCAGGCTCCTTTGAAAATAGACCGCCGACGGCTGATATAATACCCTTGTGGTACCGCCGACCGCCGAAAAGTATGTGACCCTGCGACTTTGCGACCTTGCTACCCTGCTACCATTTCATAATTGGCGGGGTGCTGTTGGCTCGTGACACTCCTGTGAGAAATAATTCAGAATAGACAAATTATAGCACCCACTGCAAAAAGATAAAAAGCCTCTTTTAAACCTGACACCTATTGGGTTTCTCGCCAGGCCCGCAGCACCTCAGCTACACTCCAGGCGCGGGCGATGCAGCCGCGCGGGGTGTGGGGCGGGTCGCCATCAAACGTTTCGCCCAGGGAACCCAGACCGGCGTCCCAGAGATGATGCTCCAGGGCGGTCAAAAAAGAGCGGGCCAGTTCTGGGTTTTGGTAAACCCGATAATGGGCGGTCACAAAAGGCCCCAGCAGCCAGGTCCAGACTGTGCCTTGATGGGCGGCGCTGTCACGCTGGAGCGCGTCGCCCCGGCAGCGATGCCGATAGGCCGGGTCTTCGGCGGCCAGGGTGCGCAAACCGTAAGAAGTTACCAGGTGCAACGCGCAGATGTCTACCACCGCCTTGGCCTGGACTTCGCTCAACAGCGGAAAAGGGAGAGATACTGCCAGGATTTGATTGGGCCGCAAACTATCGTCGTAACGCCGGCCATCAGGATGAAGTTCACCCAGGGGGCCATCAATCACATCATAAAGATACTCGCCGGCCTCAAACCAGAAGCGCTGCCGGAACTGCGCCGCGACAAAATCGGCCTGGCTGTAGTAGTCGCGGGCTGCCGCTTTATGGCTCAATCGCTGCGATAGATCGGCCATAACCCGCAGGGCGTTGTGCCACAGGGCGTTTACCTCGACCGGTTTGCCCGTGCGCGGCGTAACCACCCAATTGCCGGCCTTGGCGTCCATCCAGGTCAGTTGGAGGCCCGGCTCGCCGGCATAGACCAGGCCATCGGCCTGATCCACGTAAATATTGTAGCGCGTCCCCTGCCGGTACCAGTGAATGATTTCAACCAGCTCGTCATATAGTTCTTCAACCAGGTTAATATCCTGAGTGTAGCGCACATATTGATGGATGGCGTAAAAATACCAAAGGGTGGCGTCAACGGCGTTGTAATCGGGGCTGGGGGAGGTATCGGGAAAACGATTGGGCAGCATGCCCTGGTTGAGATAGTGGGCAAAGGTGCGCAAAATGCTGGCAGCTACGGCATAGCGGCCTGTGCTCAGGGTTAACCCTGGCAGGGCAATCATGGTATCACGGCCCCAGTCGCTAAACCAGGGATAACCGGCCATGATGGTTGTCCCCGGTTCTGTTTCCCCGGCGACCTCCGCCGAAGGGATGGGCCGCTGGGCCATAAATTGATCGGCGGCCAGAGCCAGGTGAGTGATCCAGGCCGGCTCGTTGGGGGGATGGGTTTGGCTCAGGGCCGCCTGGCGCTGGCGTTCCTCCTGCAACGGTTCAAGACCGGCGTGTGGCTCCACTGGCTCGGTGGAGCAAACCAGGGTCAGGGTTTCGCCGGGGCGTAAGGTCATATTGAAATAGCCGGGGGTATATAAATCCTCCACCTCATCCAGGCCGCGCTGCTTTTCTTCGCGGTGTCTGAAATTCCAGTACCACTCCCCGTGAACGGTAAAACGGCCCCGGTCGGCTACCACCCGATAAGGTTGCGCTTCGGCCGAGGCTTGCACTTCAAAGCCTCCCTTGACCGGGATGATTTTTGGCCGCCACCCACTGCGCTGGTGGCTGTGGTAATCCCGATAAGCGCAAAAGGGAGTCAATTTTAGCCAGAGAGTGTCGCTGGCCCGGACCAGGCTCAAGGTCAGATAGGTGGTATTGTGGCCGTGGGCCATCCAGACGCGTTGTTCCAGCCGGGCGTCGGCCAGGGCATAAACCCAAACCGGGATCAGCCCTTCCAGGTGAAACGACTCGATGTGACGATACCCGCGAGGCTCGATGGTATTGCTGGTGTATTCGTTAGTGGCCAGAGGGTAGATTTTGCCATCGCCATCGTAATGAGCCATGACATCAATTTTGGGAACCATCATCACCCGCTCCAGCGGAGGCCGCAGGGCCGCTACTAGCAACCCGTGATAGCGGCGGGTATTGGCGCCGCTGATCGTGCCGCTGGCATACCCGCCCAGTCCATTAGTTACCAGCCACTCCTTCTGCGTGGCGCAATCATAATGGCTGCACTCGGCCCTTCCCAGGGTAAGATTATACATAAGGTGATATCCTTTCACGTCGTTGTGTCGGGTTTCAGTTTGGACATAATATAGTATAACATAAAATAGCGGGGGATGAAGGAATCTAACAGATTTTCAAAGGGTATCGGGGTTACGGAATATCTATCCCAACCAGAAAAAGCCGGTCGTGCCGGTGAAAAGTAAAGCCCAACTTTTCGGCGACCCGCCGGCTGGCGGCGTTGTCCAGCGAGGTGGTCCAACTGGGCCGGCGGCCTCGTTGGATGATATCCTGGCAGAGCGCCCCGGCGCAGGCATGGCTCAACCCCAGGCCGCGATACGCTGCCTCTGTAACCACCCCTATATCTTCATATCCTTCGCCGACAAAAAAAGGGCATGCCACCGAAACAAGCTGCGTTCCGGCAAAGGCCCCCCAGGCCATGCCGCTCGCCGCCAGCCCGGCCGGGCCGCCCCAGGTTTTGCTGATCCAGTCGGTCTCCTCACTCAAGCCTTCAAGCTGAATTCTATCGGCAGCATGGAGTCGACGGATTGGAAATTCATCCGGCCACGAAAAATCCGGCCGAGCCGGAAGTTCAAACATCACCCGTGCCCACTTATAGATATCAGGAAAGGTTTCTTGCAGTAACGGGACAAAAGGCTCTGGCGCTTCGACAAAGCCGAAAATTAAGTCTTGCAGATCGGTCGGGGTCAGGGCCGCCGGGTCGCCCGCAAAGGAGTAGTTGTGCGCGGCTTCCAGCAGCAAGGCTCTGGGATTGGGCCAGCGGTCAGCCCAACCATGTCCGTGCCCGGTGTGGATAAGATGCAAGCCGATTAGGGGCCCGGGCCGCTCGGGCAGAAACCAGTTTTTTAAGGAGGCAATTTGTTCTAATGTGAGTTGAATCATAATTTATGATAAACCCTCCATTATTACTGAGGCTCATGTCATCCTTCGACAAGCTCAGGACAGGTTTCGAGACCGAAGGTCGAGAAATCTCCAGGCGCAACACGTAAAAGTAAGGTATCGGAGATTTCTCCCTGCGGTCGAAACTTGTCCTGAGCCTGTTGAAGGATGACATGGCTGTGCAGTCACGAAAATTAAAAGCAACGTTGCGAATCTTTCCCAACATGGTTATAATGGAATCGTTATGGAAAGTTGCGACATGTTTAGGAGAAACTTATGAACTACCCCTTGACCATGACCTTTAAAGTTTTAGCCCTGGCCCCCCAAATTTTTGTGCGCGATGCCAACGGCACAGAAATTATGTATGTCAAGCAAAAGCTGTTCAAGCTGAAAGAAGCTATCAACATCTTCTCCGATCAATCACAGAGCCGCCAGATTTACGCTATCAAAGCCGACCGGATTATTGATTTCTCGGCTCGTTACAACTTTAGCGACAGCCAGGGCATGAGCCTGGGGGCGGTCAAGCGGCGTGGGATGCGCTCGCTCTGGAAAGCCAGCTACGACATCTTTGATGGCGAACAAGTTGTCTTCCAGATTCAGGAAGAGAACGCCATGATCAAGGTTATAGACGCCCTTTTTGGCGAAATCCCGGTCATTGGCATGTTTTCCGGTTATGTTTTTAATCCGGCTTATCTGGTAACGCGCCCCGGTTCAGCCGGTCAGCCGGGTCCTACGGTGATGCGCTTATCAAAACAACCCGCATTTTTGGAAACAGGCTTTAAGGTTGAGAAAGTTGACCAAACCTTAAGCGCCAAAGAAGAAGAGCAAATTTTGCTCAGCCTACTCATGATGACCCTCTTGGAGCGCAGTCGGGGATGACGGGCGCAGGAGGCGAGGAAGAACGGGATAGAGGATAGAAGATAGACTATCTACCATCTACTATCTTTGTTCTCCTCGCCGCCTTATTCTAAAGCTTTGACCAACTTGGGAATGACAAACCACTGCAGAATGCCCTCGCCGGGTTCTAATTCCTGCCAATCCGTAATGTCAAAATTGATGCAGACCAGGCCCGCGGTGGGAATTTTGATGGCCCAACCGTCGGTCCACCCTTCTCTGGCGGCTTGAGGATGGCACAGGACCGCCGCCGTTTCTTCCAGGGTCGGGTTGTGTCCAATCAGCAGCGCCCGTTCAACTGTGGCGGGTAATTGCTGTAGAGCGGCAATCAAATCCTCACTGCCGCCGCCATAAAAAGACTCCTCCCATTGAATCGCTTTCCGATAACCGCAAGCTTCGGCTACCAATTGGGCCGTTTGTTTGGCCCGTTGCGCCGGCGAGGCCAAAATTTTATCCGGCACATGCCCAAAACGGGCCAATACCTCGCCCATACGCGGCGCGTCTTCCAACCCGCGTTTAGCCAAAGGCCGGTCAAAATCCGCCTGACCGGAGTCCCCCCAATCCGATTTGGCGTGGCGCAAAATCAACACGGTTTTCATCGGTCATTCCTTCACCTTTCATTATAATCAAGCGCCACTAAAAAGATAACTCTCCTCTTCAGCAGAGATGGAGTCCAAAGCTTGCTTTGGCTTTTCCAAACCAAGGTTTGGACTCCAATTTCCAAAATCGCTAACTCATTTTGGTCACACCCATCTGATTTGCTCATTTGTGCCGATGCTTTTATGCTCAGTTTGATGAACTATTTAGTAATTTTTATCACCGCTTTTGCGCTAACTTGGCTGATGACGCCGCTCAGCGCCAGGCTCGGGCGGCAGTTGGGTTTAACCGACCGGCCAGGCGGGCGGCGGGAGCACCAGGGAGAAGTGCCTCGCGTTGGCGGGGTTGCCCTGTTTGCCGGCTTTGTGGGCGCGGGTCTGCTGGTCTTTGGGCTGAGCCTACTGGGGGTGTGGCCGTCCATCGGCGCGGAAGACCGCAAGCTGCTGACCGGCGTGTTGGTGGGCAGTACCTTTGTTTTTCTCTTCGGGCTGTGGGATGACCGGCGCGAACTGCCTGCCTGGCCCCAATTTGCGGCCCAATTCGGCGCGGCCTTGATCGCCATTGGCTTTGATATTATCGTCGAGCGGGTCACGCTGCCCATCCGCGGTTACACCGTTTTTCCGCTGTGGATTACCTATCCGCTAACCATTTTTTGGATTATGGGCATGATTAATACAGTCAACTGGCTCGATGGGCTGGACGGGCTGGCAGCCGGGGTGGCGGCAATTGCCAGTTTACTTTTTGCCATTCACGCCTACAGCCTGGGGCAGACGGTGGTGGCCCTGTTTCCGCTGGCGCTGGCCGCGGCCTGCCTGGGATTTTTGCCTTTTAACTTTCATCCGGCCCGTATTTTTATGGGCAGCAGCGGCAGCATGCTGCTCGGCTTTGCCCTGGCTTCGCTCTCTATTTTGGCCCCGGCCAAAGTCGCTACGGCGCTGCTGGTGCTGGGTATTCCCATTCTGGATGTGGTCTGGTTGATTGTTCAACGTTGGCGGCAGCGCGGCAATCCCACCGTAGCCGGGCGCGACCATCTGCACTACCGCCTGCTCGATTTGGGCTTCAGCCAGCGCCAGATTGTGGCGCTCTACTACACCTTCTGCGCCGCTTTTGGCCTGCTGGCTCTGCTCATCGAAGACCGGCTTTTTAAGCTGGTCGCCCTGGCCGTGATGGCCGGCCTGACCCTGGCCCTGTTGTGGTGGCTGGCAAAGACAGGTAGCAGGTAGCAGGTAGCAAGCGATTAATTCTGCTACCTGCTACCTTGCTACATGCTACACATACCCAATAGACCGGTACCACTCCAGCGTCCGCTGAGCGCCTTCGCTAAAGGTGGAAGGTTCAAAACCTAACTCGCGCTGGGCCTTGCTGAAATCCACAATCCAATCATGAAAAACATACGGTTCCAGGTTTTTGGGGTAAAAAGGTTCGCGTCGGGTAAAGAGGGCTATAAACTCTAACAGCCGCGAAAACTCGATCATGACCCAGCCGGGAAAGTTAACCCGCCAACTGCTGCGATTGGCCAGGCAACTGACAATAAAGTTGGCCTCGTGATGGGAAATGCTCTGGTTGGAAATGTTGTAAACCTCGCCAACCCGCCCCCGCGTCAACGCCGTTTCAATGGCCCTGGCCGCGTCGCCGACATAGCAGGGAAAGATAAAATGCCGGCCCTGGTGGACCTGCACCCGCCAATTGCGCAGAAACTCCTCAAAAAAGAGGCGGTTAAAAGCATAATGGCCGTGCGGTCCATAGAGCGCGCCCAGGCGGAGAACAACCACCGGCAGTCCTTTGTCCACATAAGCGCGGGCCAGTCGTTCACCCTGGTGTTTGGTCAGGGCATAATTGTCGGTGGGATAAGGCCGGCAGGGAGTCTCCTCGGTGATGACGACCCCCGGCGGCTGTGGCCCAACCACAATGATAGTGCTGATATGAACAAATCGCTTGACTCCCGCTGCCAGCGCCGCTTCTAAAACATTGCGCGTGCCTTCGACGTTGGTTTTGACAAAAGGCGGGGGAGGTCCCCACAGCCGAAAGTGGGCCGCCGCATGGATAACGTAATCGCAGCCGGTTACAGCCGCTTGCACCGAAGCAGCATCGGTCACATCGCCGCGAGCGATTTCAATTCCCAAATTCTCTAAAAAAGTCGTTTCAGTGGCCGGTCGAACCAGCGCCCGCAGGGTGTAACCCTGGTTCGCTAAATGCTCGCACAAGTTTCGCCCCAGAAAGCCGGTCGCTCCGGTAATCAGAATCAAGTGTGGTGTCCTTGTGGGCAGAAGTCAGTAGGCAGTCGTCAGTAGTCAGAAATCAGTAGACAGTAGTTCGACAATGTCACATTATTATGACAACTATTTTGATCCCATAACAGCCTATTTTCCGGCGCTCGCCCGGCGATGAACTCGCCGGGCTACAAAACTGCGCCCGATCAATCGGGCTACTTCTTCCCAAACTTTAGTCCGATTGATCGGACGCTGTTAGATAGCCCTGCGATTTATCGCGGGGCGGGCAACAGAGGCAAATCAGGGTTGGATGGCGTAGAACATTTGTGTAATGTGACATTATCGAAGTAGTCAGAAAAATCCCCCGTCTACCGTCTACCGTTTACTGTCTACCTTAATTACCAATCAATATCTTTGCCCTGGTAAGCATAGAGAAAGAGCTGGCGGATGTCCTCGGTGCTGGACGGGCGGGCAGGGGTGACGATTTGGCTGTCGCCTTCGGCATTTTCAACGAGCTTATCAAGGTTATTTTCAAAATCTGCGGGCGAAATCTCGGCGGCTTGCCGGATGGAGAGCGGCTGGCTGATGCTGGCCGCCAGCCGGCGAATGGCCTGGACCAGACTCGCCGCGCCCTGCTGAGGCGTAGCGGCCGGCAGACCTAACAGCGCGGCCAGGTCAGCGTAGCGCGGCTGAGGGTTGTCGCCCAGGCTGTTAAACTGGATGGTATAGGGCAAAAACAAACCGACCGTCCGGCCATGCGGCAAATTATAAACCGCTCCCAGGCTGTGCCCCAGCGCATGGGCCAGCGAACACATCGAATTGATAAAGCCGAGGCCGGCGATGGCGGCGGCATTGTGCATCTTTTCGCGGGCCTCTTCATCCGCGCCATTGGCCACCGCTCGTGGCAAGTAGTCAAAAATAAGCTGGACTGCTTTCAGGCACAAGCCATCGGCAAAATCGTTGTTCCAGGTAGAAGTATAGCCTTCAATGGCGTGGGTGAGGGCGTCCATGCCGGTATCGGCGGTAAGTTGGGGCGGCATGGTTGCCGCCAGCGAAGGGTCTACAATAGCAATATCAGGGATATTCTCCGGTGAGCCGATGGCGACTTTGCGCTGGTCTTCCGGGTCGGTCAGCACGATGCCCCAGGTCACTTCGGCCCCCGTGCCGCTGGTGGCGCTGATGGCAACCATTTTGGCCTTTTGACGCAGATGAAGCGGCTCAAAAGGCGTAACGGCGAGAATATTAAGCTGTGGGTTCTCGTACAGAATCCACATGGCTTTGGCCGCATCAATAGCCGAACCACCGCCCAAGCCAACCACCCAATCCGGCTGGTAGGCGGTCATCGCGTCTGCGCCCCGCTGGATGGTGGCGACGGCCGGCTCGGCTTCAACTTGGCTAAAAACTTGGCTGGCAATACCGGCCAGCGTTAATTTTTCCTGGACTCGCCGGGCAAAGCCCAGGCTGACCAGCGTTTCATCGGTGACGATAAAAGCGCGCTGGCCGCTCAACTGCGTCAAATGATCGAGGGCGTCAGGTCCAAAAACGATTTCAGGACTGCGGAAGTACCACATGGATAACCTGCTTTTTAAAGGGGTTTAAGGAACTCGTAGGAACTAAAGGAACTTATTTCCCTCAGTTCCTTCAGTTCCCTCAGTCTTTTAGTTTTGTAACGCCTCGGCGGCCGGGGTGAAATTAGCGTTGTAATCCAGCGCGGCCTGAAACTCTTGCTCCGCGCCGGCCTGGCCCAATGCTCGCAGGGCCAGGCCCTTGTAATAGTAAGCTTCTTCCAGACCGCCCGAACCTTTGATGGTCGCCTCGGTCAGGTCCAAAACATCCTGGTAGCGGCCGGCGGCGTAATAGGCTTCAAAGGGGGTAAATTGATACCACAGCCGCCGCCAGTGTAACCCCAACTGCCGCGCCCGGTCAAATGCGGCTATCGCTTCTTGAAAGCGGCCCAGGCGAGTCAGAGCATCGCCCTGGTTGAAAAAAGCAATAGCGTCATTTGGATTAGCTTCAGCTTCAGCCCTGGCCTCGGCTGCCAGTCGTTCATCCAGGGCGGTGTCGTCCATATCCGGGCCGATAATCGCGGCCACCGTCTCGGCCTGCTCTGGGGGATAGACCAGTACGTAGGTGCGGTTGAAGACGCGCCAATCGCTGTCGAACTGCTCGTAGGTTACTTTGAAGTCCGGGCCGTTGAGTGAGTCAAAAGTGTTGAACTGGCCGGCGGCATCGTCAAAGCCGGTAACCAGCCGGTAATGCCCCAGGCCGTCGCCATCGTGGACCAGCCATGTTTCGGCCAACACCGGCAGGTTGTTGCTGAGCAAAAGTTTAAGTTGCTCAATCGAGCCGCCCCGCCGGACCAGCGCTTCCAGGCCGGTGGTGCGGGCATAGGCCGCCAGTTCTTCCGGGTTGACGTTTTTATCATCGCGGTTGGGTTTGAGGAAAGGCGCGGCGTCGGCTTGCAGTTGGGGCCGGCCAAAATAGCTGAGATTCATCGTTACTGTAGCCGGGCCGCAGTTGTTCCAGGTTTGCCATTGATGGTTAATCCCGCTGAGTTGAACGCTGCTGCCAACGGATTGCAAGGCGACGCTGGGGGTAGGAGACGGCGAGGGAACAACTACCTGTTCGGTGAGGCTAGTTGCTATGCGGATGGGAGTGGAAGTTGGTAACAAAGTCGCCGTGGGGGTAGGTTCGGTAGATTGCGCCTGGATCGGCGCCGCCGGAGTTAGCCCGGCTGTTACGGTTGTCGGTACAGGAGTGGGCAGATATTCGGGGTGAGGCATCAGCTTACGATAATAAGTGCGGGCGCGGTAAACCAGGTTGTCCAGGTGAGGGCTAAGGGTGGGCATGGCCAGGGCGACGCCGATAGCGGCGGTTGCCAGCAAAGCGCCCAGGCCCAGGCCAAAAATCAGCGCCCCGCCTTTGCTAATTAACTTTTTTTCGTAAGGACGTCGAACACGAGTCTGCATTAACTTAACCTTCCTCTTGATAACGAGTCACGGTGAACCGGAAAAGCTCAGCCGGTTCAGTGGGGGACAGGCCGGCCTTGAGCCGAACCAGTTCCAACTGCCGGGGGACGCTGTCAACCGACGGGATATCGGGTAACAACAAAGCGCGGCGGTAGCCGGATTGAATAAAAACCCCATAGATTTTTTCGTCCAATTGGCTCAAGTCGGTCACAGGTTCCATGGGGCTGAGGACATCTACTTTTACTTGCAGGCCGGGCAGTTCAGCCGCCGTCATGGGCGGAAAGCGGGGGTCATCAATAGCCGAAGCGATGGCGGTGTGGATAATGGCTTCGGCCAGGTTGGGTTGGGTAGGGGTAGTGGTGCCCCGGCAGCCGCGCAGCCGGCCATCGGCCAGATGGAGCGACACAAAAACCGCGCCTGGCTCGGCCAGTTCAACCGGCAGGGGATGGGGGGGAGCTATAATTTGGCCGGTGGTTAAATAGGTTTCGATGGCCTGATAAGCCAGACGGATAAAAGGATGTGTTTTCAACAATTGTTACCTTAACTCTTTTAACATTGGTAGGACTTATCACCTACAAGCCGCAGTTGTTTTGAGGTGGCCTATCTGGTATAATGACTGAGATAACCAACTTCAACAACTTATCTCATAGAGTGGTTACTTCAATCTGGTTTGGGAGAGCACAGGCTGAGGTAGCTGCTTTGCTTGTCTTTTAGCAGATAAGTGGGATTCTAAGGGGAATTTATGCCAGCCTCGCCGGAAAAGCCAATGCCACCACCGTCGCCATCGCAGCGCCCGGTTCAGCCGCTGCCATCGCGGCCACAGCCAACACCACCACCCAACGCCCAGGGAGCGCCCCCAGATCAACCGCCCGCGCCCCGTACACCACGGGGCGCAGCTACCGCCCAGCGTCGCCCCGGCGGCCCTGCCCCCCGAAGTTTGAGCCAGGTTTTAAGAGAAGCCGACCGCATGGTGGTCCAGGGTGAGCTTGACGAATATTTGCCTGTCCCCACCGGGTTTGACCAGCTTGACCGCCTGATTGGCGGCGGGCTGCGCCGCACCGAATTGGTCCTATTGGGCGGCGCGCAGGGCATTGGCAAAACCATCACCGCCCTTCAAATGGCCCGAAATCTGGCCTTGAACGAAGCCACCTATGCTTTTTACATCTCCTACGAACATAGTGAAGTTCACTTATTAAACCGCCTGATTTGCCAGGAAAGTATTGATCCCACCACCAGTGATGCCAGTGCGGGGATTCGCCTTAAGGATTTGCATAACATCGTTGTTAGCAAACGGGCGCGGGAGTGGGTGCGAAACGATGGGAATGTCGGTCTACAACAGATTCTATCACAGCATCCCAAGACTGCCAAAGCGATGGAAACAATTAACCGCTACGCTGACCGCCTGATTCTGATGAAGGCCAGCCCGGCCGTGACCACGCTCAACAGTATCCGCGAGATGACCCGCCAGATTGCCGAGGCCACCGGCGGCAAGATGGTCCTTTTTTTAGATTACCTGCAAAAGATTGCCATTTACCCGGAGCGCGCCGCCGACGAAAACGACAAAGTTACCATCATTGTCGAAGGGTTGAAAGACCTGGCGATGACCCAGAATATCCCGATTGTGGCTATTGTGGCCGCCGACCGCGAAGGACTGCGCAGCAAACGCATGCACCTGTACCACCTGCGCGGCAGTTCCGCCCTGGATTACGAGTGCGATATTGCCATTATCATGAACAATAAATTCCACATTCTCTCCAAAGATCACGTCTCCTTCAACCCCTACAAAAGCGACAGCTACCGCGATTGGGTTGTCTTTACTTTGGAAAAAAATCGGGCCGGCCGGGCTATGATTGACGTGGAATTTCAGATGCGCCCGCAGCACTTCTGCTTCAACCCCAAAGGCAACCTGGTGGAGCAGAAGTTGATTGACGAGAAGATTATTGTGGAATAAGTGTAGAAACAAGTGTTTTTAAGGGAGCGGCTACCCCAGTCGCTCCCTTTTTTGTTGAGCCGTTGATACACCTTTTATCGGATGACGCGGCGGCTAATCATTGCTATACTGGGCGGGTGTGAAATGGATGTAACCAAAATGAGTGGGCGATTGCCGAAATTGGAGTCCAAACCTTGGTTTGGAAGAGTCAAAGCAAGCTTTGGACCCCAATTCCCAACTGAAATTGAATCTATCCCCAAAAGGTGTGTTTGCAATCATGGAACATTCAACCAAAAATCAACCTGCCATTAAAGAAGCGGCCGTGTTTGAACCGCGCCGGGCGCGGACCATTATTATGCTGTTAGCCGCCAGCGTGGGTCTGATGATGACCGGTTACGGCATTGTCATGCCGGTTTTTGCCAAGCGTCTGGGCGAATTTGGCTCCGGGGTGGAGGCGCTGGGCTTTATGACCATGGCCTTTGCTATTGCCCAGTTCTTGTTAGCTCCCTTTATGGGCACGCTGGCCGACCGTTTTGGCCGCCGCCCACTCATCCTCGTAGCCCTGGCCGGTGTAGTGCTGGCGAACTTGGCCTATCTACTGGTCGAGTCAACCGGCGCTTACATTGCTGTGCGTTTCTTCCAGGGCGCGATTACGGCGGGCCTGCTGCCCTCAGCGATGGGCGTGGTGGCCGACATTATGCCCGAACAGCAGCGCGCTCAGTGGGTGGGGATTTTGATGGGCAGCTACGGCGCCGGCTTTATCTTTGGCCCGGCTTTGGGAGGTTTCCTGTACGATCATTGGGGGTTTGCGGCCCCGTTTAGCTTGTCGGCGGGGCTGGCCTTTTTGGGGCTGCTGTCGGCCATCTTCTTGGTGCCTGAAACCCGGTCGGCCCTGGTGCGCCCGACAGTGGCCGCGCTGCATCCGGCGAATGGCGAAGCGAGCGGCTGGCTGGCCTCGCTACCCCGGCCGCTGCTGATTCTGGGCACGCTGCTGCTGCTCGACTTTGTGAGTGTGTTTGCTTTCGCCTTCATCGAGCCGCAGATGGTCTTTTACTTTTATGATAACCTGGGCTTTACGACGACCGAGTTTGGTCTGATTGTCGGCGGTTATGGCTTGGCCATGGTGGTCGGCCAGACAACGCTGGGCCGGCTGAGCGACCGCTTTGGCCGCCGCTGGATCATTGCCCTCGGCTTTAGCTTGAACCTGTTATTCTACCTGGGGATGACGGTGGTGGAGCAGTTCTGGCCGATGTTTGCGGTCGCCATCATCGCCGGGTTGGGTGGAGCGCTGTTGGCCCCGGCTTTGAGCGCCTTCTATCTCGACCTGACCGCCGAGGAGCATCGGGCCAAAGTGATGGGCCTCAAAGAGTCGTCGGCGGCGTTGGGCGGGGTGGTTGGACCACTGCTGGTGGCCTTGGCCAGTTGGTGGCTGTCGGCCCAGAGCATCTTCCTGACCTCGGCCCTGGTTACGGGAGCAGCCATTGCCCTCACTCTGGTGGTGCTACGCACCCGGCCGGGGACAGCTTCACGAACCCAATCAGTTTCGCGGGCCGCCGGCGAAGCGCCGCCTATAGCGGGGGCGACGGGTCGGGCAGTGGTCAGTGAACAGTAATAATGAAAATGTCATTGCGAGGCCGTAGGCCGAAGCAATCCCCGGATCGCGGACTGGAGACTGCTTCGCTAACGCTCGCAGTGACATGACAGTTGGTTTTCAAGGAGCGCAAAAGCTTAGCTTTTGCGCTCCTTATTTTTTTACTCCACCGAAGCGGCTTCTCTAACCCTCGGCGGTGGAGCGAGGCGTTGACTCGCCAGCCGCCCTTCATAAATTCTCAGAAAAACCACGCCGGTCAGAATCATCAAACTGCCGGCAAGCTGCCAGCCGTTCAACCGCTCACCCAGCAGGATATAAGCAATTAGCGCAGTAAAGGCCGGTTCCATCGTGGCAATCAGGTTGGCCACACTGGAAGGCAGGTAGCTCAGGCTGACATTGTACAGGCCGAACCCGGCCACGGTCGGCCCGGCCGCCAGCAGGAACAGCACGCCCCAACCGCTGAAGGTATCCCCCAAAGCAAAAAAATCAGCCTGGTGAACAGCCGCACCGGGAATGAGTCCCCCCGGCAGCAGGTTGAAGCCAAGCAGGAAGACGGTGGCAAAGGCAAAGGTGTAGCCGATGGTGGCCCAGGGGTTCAGCCCGCGCTGCGAAGCCGAACGGCCCATCAAGCTGTAAACGGCAAAGCCCAGGCCGGTCAGCGCCCCGGTTAGAATCCCTAGCGGATTGGCCTGCCAGACCGCAGGTTCCAGTGCCCCAGAGACCAAAACACAGCCACCCAGACTCAAGGCGACCGCCAACAGCTTGGCCCAATCCAGGCGCTCATCGAGCAGCCACCAGCCCAGCAGCGCCGTGAACGCGGCTGAACTGTAGGCCAGCACCGTTGCCACTGCCGCCCCATTCAGCGCCACCGACAGCGTCCACAGCGAGTTGAACACAGCCAGTAGCAGGCCGTAGCCGGCCAGGTAAAACAGGTGTTGGCGCTTGAGGCGTAGCAGGTCAGGGCGCAGCCAGGCCAGCAGTGGCAGCAAGGTCAGCACCACCAGGCCGGCCCGCCAGAAGGCCAGCACCAGCGGCGGCATCTGGTAAGTCAGGGTCAGGTAGCGGATAAAGATAGCTGTGGTGGACAAAATAGCGGCGCTGGCCAGAGCAGCCGTATAGCCGCGGGTGAGATTTGATTGCGTGGATTTAAAGGTAGACATCCCCCGATTTTAGAGCAAAACCGGGGTAAGGAGTAGAGCCAATAGGGGTATTTTTTAACCGTCCAAATGAAAGGGTGCAGGTTACACTTTTTCTTGGCTAAAATAGCCACCGCCAGATCGAGTTATTTGATGGCCTTAACCACGGACTGGATTTCGCCGCGCCACAGTTGATTTTTGCGCTTATCCAACCACTGCTGGCCTTGCCGGTTGGCCTCACCAAAGGTTTGACGGGCCAGGCCAGCCAAGTGTTCACAAGCGTGATCCCAATCGACAATACGAATGGAATCGTAGTAACACCGTTGATACAAACCATCAATCCACTCGGCCCCATCGCCCATCAAAACCGTATCCCAGCACAAAGGCACTTGCCGCCGACAGGCTTCGGCCCACAGGCAAGGTTCAAACTCATCCACGCTGCCCATCACGGCACAATAACTGATTGCTGTCGCTTTGACCATCTCCCGTGCTTCGGTTAGTTCTGACAGCCGTTGATCTTTTTGGTTCAGTCGGCGTTGTTTTTCCCGCTCACTGACCGGCTCAATCTCGAACGCAGCTCCCATCTTGACCTCTTTCCAACCTTCTCCGATCAAGTGGATGTGCACCCCGTTGACCGCCAAGCCCATCTTCCGCTTCTGCTTCGGCTCGCCCGACTACAAAACTGCGCCCGATCCATCGGGCTACTTCACTCATCCGCTTAAGTCCGATTGATCGGACGCTGTTAGATAGCCCTGTGATTTATCGTAGGGCGGGCAACAGGGGCAAATCAGGATTGGGTAGCGTAGAACATTTGTGTAATGTGACATTGTCGAAGTAGTTACAATGAATCAGTTAACCTCGGCTGAAGTCAATTTTTAAGACCGGTTATGACTTTTCTTAATTCCAATCAAGAAATCTTTAACCACACAGAATTTTTTGTTTAAATCAAGTCATTGACCTGGACGTAAATTCACAGTAGTGTATTTGCCTAGATTGCTCAAGGGGAAAATAAATGGCAGCCAAGCAGTCACGCCGTCTGCTGGCCCAACCGAAGTAGCAAGGTATTCTATGGTTTATTTATGAGGAGTTGTTCACGAGCCTGATGGCACACCACCAATAATGAAAATGGAGTCCAAAAGCATAGCTTTTGCGACCACAATTCAAAAGCTGCGCTCTTGGACTCCGGGGTGCCTATTTTCAGAGGAGTGTTCATGAGCCAGAGCACGCCACCAGGAATGAAAATATCTTTCTGACTATTGACTACTGATTACTATTTTTGAAGGAGATTGCTGCATGAACTTGCGCCTTATCATCTTGTTAATATTGCTGGCCCTGCTTACCGCCTGCGGCGGACAAGCTACCCCCGCAGCCGAGGCGGAACAGGTCATTGTCGAAACACCCGCCCCGGCTGAAACCAGGCCGGCTACCGTCGAGCCTGAACCAACCGACGCCCCGGCAACAGTCGAAGCTGCGGTTGAAAGTTTCCCCGTCACCATCGAGCACAAATATGGCCGCACCGAGATCACCCAGCGGCCCGAACGGATCGTGACCGTTGGCCTGACCGAGCAGGATGTCCTGCTG
Source organism: Anaerolineales bacterium (assembly GCA_015075405.1). Classification (GTDB taxonomy): domain Bacteria; phylum Chloroflexota; class Anaerolineae; order 4572-78; family J111; genus DSQQ01. Next base: position 1,390,118 of record JABTUK010000003.1, on the reverse strand, counting down.
GCGCTGGGCATTGTGCCGGTTGGGACGACCGAGTGGTTTGGCGAGTACCCTGGCGCGATCTGGCCCTGGGCGCAGGAGAAGTTGGGCGATGCCCCCGTACCCGAACTTGTGGGCGATGCCTCGACCATCAACTTTGAAAAGTTGGCTGCGCTCAAGCCTGATCTTATTTTGGCCCTGTATGCGGGCGTTACCCAGGAGCAGTACGATCTCCTGACCCAAATTGCCCCGACAGTGGCCCAACCCGGCGACTATGTGGACTACGGCATTCCCTGGCAAGAGCTGACCCGTACCGTCGGCCAGGCCGTTGGCCAGCCCGAGGAGGCCGACCGGCTTGTGACCGAGGTCGAAACTCGCTTTGAGCAGGTTCGGGCCGAGCACCCTGAGTTCGTGGGCGCAACCTCCATCGTGGCCACCCCTTACGAGGGCATTTGGGTTTACGGCGGCGAGGATGTCCGCGGGCGATTTCTGACCGCTCTGGGCTTCAAACTGCCTGAGGGCTTGGCCGAAATTACCGGCGAAGAGTTTGGCGGCAACCTCAGCTTTGAGCGAGCCGACCTGCTGGATGTGGACGTGATTATCTGGCTTGACGCCGACGAGGCTCAAGGGCCGCTGGGTGGGCCGGTCTACCAAAAGCTGCCCGTCCACACCGAAGGCCGGGAAGTTTTTCTTGACAGCTACGACGACCCGCTCGGCGGGGCGACCTCCTTTGTGAGCGTGCTCAGCCTGCCCTTCCTGCTCGATGGGCTGGTTCCCAAGCTGGCGGCGGCCCAGGCCGGGGAGAAAACAGCAGATGCAGCCCCGGCTGAAACTGACCCGGCCGCCGCCCTCGACTGCGCAGAGGGTTTCCGCCCCTTTGACCACGAACTGCTGGCCTCCGAGCCGCTTTGTCTTCCCATTGCTCCCCAACGAATTGTGGCCCTGGATATCGCCTCGCTTGAATTGGCCCTGTTGATCGGCCAACCGCCGGTAGTCACCAGCGATTGGATGCTGCAGGAAATGCCCCTGCTGCTGCCGCAGTACGCCGACACCCTGGCCGGCATCGAGGCGGTCGGCTACCCGGCCGAACTGGAAAAGATTCTACTCTTGAAGCCGGATATCATCCTGGCCCCGGAGGATACGATTGATGTCGAACAGGCCCGCGCCATCGCCCCCCTCGTGGTTCCTGAGCAGGTCATTTACGATGACTGGAAGCTGGGCATGCAATTCTGGAGCGAGGTTTTGAACGTACCCGACTTTTATGCCCAAATGGAAGCAAACTACAACGCCCGCGTGGCCGAATTGCAGGCTGCTTTAGGCCAGCCGGACGAACTGGAGGTTTCGGTGATCTCGGCCAGCACCTACGGCCTTTACCTGTGGATGCCCGACTCGCCCCCCGGCGCTATCCTGGCCGATGTTGGCCTGGCCCGGCCCGAAGCGCAGTCATTGGTTGGCGAAGACGCTATCGCTCGCTACGGCGAAAAACAATATATCGAAATCTCGGAGGAGCGGCTTGATTTGGCCGATGGCGACGCTCTCTTCTACTTCACTTATGCCTCAACCGACCCGAAGATCGCCGGCGAAGAAAGCGCCTTTATCAAGACCTTCGAGCAAAAACCCCTGTGGCAAACCTTAAACGCCGTCAAGGCGAGGAAAGCCTTTTTTGTGCCGGGCTACTGGTGGCGTTCCCAATCCTACCTGCTGGCCAATAAAGTCATTGACGACCTCTTTACCTACCTGACCGATACTGAGGCAACTACACCTACAGAAATCCCCTTTCCTGCGGCAGCGGTTTCCAGCGCCTCAACGCCTGAAACCCGGTTGATCCAGACGGTGATGGGTGAAATAGCCGTGCCGGTTAGCCCGCAGCGGGTTGTGGTCCTGGATACCGGCGAATTGGACAATACCCTGGCTTTGGGGGTCAAACCTGTTGGCGCACCGCTGGCCGACGCTCAGGAATATCAGGGCTACTTGACCGGCCAACTAGACGGCATCAGCGAAATTGGCCCGGTCGGTGAGCCGAGCCTGGAAGCCATTTTGGCCCTTAAGCCTGATCTTATTCTAGGCAGCAAGCAGCGCCATGAGGCCATCTATCCCCAACTGGCGGAAATTGCGCCAACCGTTTTTGTGGAGTCGCTGCGCGTACCCTGGCAGGATAATTTCCGCTTGCACGCCGAAGCGTTGGGCAAAAGTGCTGAAGCCGAACAACTCCTGGCCGATTACGAAGCGCATGTGGCCGAAACACAAAAGGCCTTGGGCGACAAGCTGGACACGACCATTTCCATCATCCGCTTCCGGCCCGATCAGGTGCGGCTCTATCTTAAGGGTTCATTCATCGGCTACATTTTGCAGGATGTCGGCTTAAAGCGCCCGCCGGCCCAGGATAAGGACGAGTTTGCCACAGAAATTTCGCTGGAACAGATAGCCGATGTTGACGCCGATTACATCTTCCTCACTGGCTACAATACCGAAGACAGCGATTTAGCCAAATTCATGGAAAGTGAACTCTGGACCACGCTGAACGCCGTCAAGGCCGGGCAGGTCGAGCCGGTTGATGACGATACCTGGATCAGCGGCTTGGGCATTCAGGCCGCCAACCATGTGCTGGATGATCTGGTTGGCTACTTGACCAAAGCGAAATAGCGAGGATGAACTATGATACTTACAAAGATGCCGGCCTTACAGGAAACTTTAACCCGTCTTGGGGCGCTGGATCATTTCCTGGCCGCGGAGATAGGGCCGCTGGAAGCAGGTTGGTTCCGCGCCGCCGACCTGCTGCGGTCTGATCCGCCCCATCTCGACGAAGGGCTGGCCTGGAGCGTGCGTCGCTACCCCAAGGCGGAATGTCGGGTCAGAGGCTCATTTTTTATTGGCAATTATGCCTGGTATTTAGCCGCCGCAGCTATCGGCTGCTATCTGACCGAGCGGCGCGTCCCCGACCTGGCCGCCGAAAATATAGCCCTGCGCTACAGTACCTTTACCTGGCGCGAAGAGGGTGAAAGCGGCGAAGCTGAACGGTTCGAGGTGCGCTTTTTGAGTCCTCGCTTCGTCGCCCTGCCCAGCGACCCGGCCGCCGGCCAGCCCGGCGTAGAAATCAGAGCTGATGAAGCCGATTTACGCACCTGGCTGCGGCTACGGCTGGAGGCACATCTGGCCCCATTGATTCAGGCCATCGCCCACCGCACCCACCTGGGCCAACGCGCCCAATGGAACCTGGCCGCCGATACCTTTGCCTCGCTTTTCCAGCACGCCGGGGCGAGCTTGGGCGATGAAGCCCGAGGCCGGGAGGAGGGCCTGGCTTTTGTTAAGGCTGCCGGCTCCCCGCTCCGTAACCCAGGGACCGGCTATCTCACTCTGGAATACCAGGGCCACTGTGAAACCTTTCGCACGCGCGGCGGTTGCTGTCTCTACTATCGCGCCGGCGAAACCGGCGAAAAATGCGCCACCTGTGTCCTCCGCCCGGAAGCAGAGCGCAACCAACGCCTGCTCGACTATATGGCCCGAAAATATACCTTATGACAACTGCCACCGTTTCTGTATCATCACGCACATTGCGCCTGGTTCGCTCGCGGCCGGCCCTGGTCGCCGGGCTGGGGGTCTGTTTGATCCTGTTGGGCATAGCCATGATGTCTTCTATCGCTTTTGGCGCGGCCGATATTGACCCGCCAACGGTGCTGGAGGCCCTCTTCAACTTCGACCCCACCGCAACCAACCACCTGATTATCCGCACCCTGCGCGTGCCGCGAGCGGCGGTAGCCGTATTGGTCGGCGCAGCCCTGGCGGTGGCGGGGGCAGTGATGCAGGGATTGACCCGCAACCCCCTGGCCGACACCGGCATCCTCGGCATCGAAACCGGAGCGGCGTTGGGGGTGGTGGCCGCGGTTTATTTTCTGGGCATCAATTCGCTGGCCGTCTATGCCCTGTTCGCCTTTACCGGGGCGGCGCTGACCTCGGTGGCCGTTTATGTTCTCGGCTCGATGGGCCGGGGCGGCCCAACCCCGCTCAAGCTGACCATTGCCGGGGCGGCCCTCACGGCCTTGCTTTCCTCATTGACCACCGGCATGCTGATCTTCAACCAGCGCACCCTGGAGGAAGTTCGCTTCTGGCTGGCCGGCTCGATTGCCGGGCGCGATTTGGGGCTGCTGCTGCAGGCGTCGCCTTATCTTCTGGCCGGGCTGATTTTGGCTCTAGCGCTGGGCCGGCAGATTACCACACTGTCGCTGGGAGATGATGTGGCTAAAGGATTGGGCCAGAAAACAGGTTGGGTGAAGGCGTTATCCGCTATAGCCGTGGTGCTTCTGGCCGGGGCATCCACTGCTGTAGCTGGCCCCATCGGTTTTGTCGGTCTGGTCATCCCTCACGTAGTCCGTTTCATCGTGGGGGTGGATTACCGCTGGGTGCTGCCCTACGCGGCCCTGCTGGGGGCCATCTTTTTGGTAATTTCGGACGTGGCTGCCCGGCTGGTCCTGCGCCCCCTCGAACTGCCGGTCGGGGTGATGACGGCCTTAATTGGCGGGCCGTTTTTCATCTGGCTGGTGCGTTGGCGGGTGAGAAAATAGCCAGGGAGCGGGGGAGCAGAGGAGAGAGGGGGCAGGGGGGAAATTTGAGAAGGTCTCCCCTGCCCCCCTACCCCCCTGCTCCCCGGCTATACTTGCTACCCTGGAGGAACAGATGCAACAACCCTGGTTTATTGTCCGTACAAAATATCCACCGCTCTCCTGGCGCATTGACCGGCGCGTACCGCCGGTGCTGCTGCTGGCAACGCTGGCTATTGTGGCGGTGATGGTCATTAACATCGGCGTGGGCGAGTACCCGGTGCCCCCGCTCGATGTGATCCGTACCGTGTTGGGCCTGCCCACCGCTAACCCTGATTACGAGTTCATTGTCAACATCCTGCGCCTGCCGCGCATGTTGGTGGCTGCGGGGGTCGGCATGGCCCTGGGTATCTCTGGGGCCATCATGCAGGGCTTGACCCGCAACCCGCTGGCCTCGCCCGATATTATCGGCGTCAGCGCCGGGGCCGGGTTGGTGGCCGTCACCTTGATTGTGCTGGTAAAGGGCGTGCCCGCCGGTGTTTTGCCGCTGGCCGCCTTTGCCGGGGCGTTGATGGTGGCCGGGCTAATCTATGTCCTGGCCTGGCGCAAAGGCGACTCGCCTATGCGCATGATTCTGATCGGCGTGGGCTTGGGAGCCATCGCCGGGGCGGGCACGACCCTGATGATAACCTTTGGCGATGTTTACGATGTCCAGCGGGCCATGATCTGGCTGACCGGCAGCGTCTATGCCCGCTCCTGGGCGGAGCTGAACGCTTTATTACCCTGGCTGCTGGTTTTTGTTCCGCTGGCCTTATGGCTGGCCCGCCACCTGAATATCCTCAACCTGGGCGAAGAGGTGGCGCGCGGTCTGGGCAGCCGGGTGGCCTGGCAGCGCGGGCTGCTGCTGTTGACGGCCGTAGCGCTGGCCGGGGCCACGGTGGCCGCGGCGGGAACCATCGGCTTTGTCGGCTTGATGGCCCCGCACTTTGCCCGGCGGCTGGTCGGCCCGCTGCACGAAGGGTTGCTGCCCACCGCCGGCCTGGTCGGCGGCCTGATTGTGGTGGCCGCCGATTTGCTGGGGCGGACCCTGTTTGCCCCGATTGAACTGCCTTGCGGCTTGATTACGGCGGTGATTGGCGCGCCATTTTTTGTATATTTGCTTTACCAACAACAGCATCGGTAACGATCAGAGGGATGAGAAGGATGGAGAATTTATGATGACCACCACAAATAGACAGGCCGAAATCCTCACACCGCCGGCGGCCAATGGCTCAGGGCCTATAGAACATCCCGCTCCGTTTTCAACCAGCCTGAGCACCCGGAACTTGACCCTGGCTTATGATGAGACAACGATTATCGCCGGGTTGACCGTTTCCATCCCGCGCGGACAGATCACCGCCCTGGTGGGACCAAACGGCAGCGGCAAATCAACCCTGCTGCGAGGGCTGGCCCGGCTGCTCAAGCCCCGAGGGGGGACTGTCTTGTTGGATGGAGTCGCTATTCAATCCATTCCCACGCGGGAGTTGGCCAAGCAGTTGGGTATTCTGCCCCAATCGCCGGTAGCGCCGGAAGGGTTGACCGTGCGCGAGTTGGTGGCCCAGGGTCGCTATCCTCACCAGGGCTGGCTACAGCAGTGGCGCAGTGAAGACGAGGCAGCCGTCAATCGCGCCCTGGCCATCACCGGCATGACCGAACTTGCCGAGCGCCCCGCCGATGAACTGTCGGGCGGGCAGCGCCAACGGGCCTGGATTGCCATGACCCTGGCCCAGGAAACCGAACTGCTGCTGCTGGATGAGCCAACCACCTTTCTCGACCTGGCCCACCAGCTTGAAGTGCTGCACTTGCTGGAGCAGCTCAATCAGGCAGAGGGGCGGACCGTAGTGATGGTCGTCCATGATCTCAATCACGCGGCTCGCCATGCTCACCACATTGTTGCTTTGAACGGCGGCGAAATTGTTGCGGCAGGCCCCCCGGCTGAGGTGATCACCCCAGCAATTCTGCGCTCCGTCTTCGGCGTCGAAGCCGACATCGTGTCCGACCCTCGCACGGGAGCGCCTTTCTGTATTCCTTATGGGCTGTACTCTGCCGGTTTGATTTAATTTACCTGATTGACTGACAGATTTAATATTTCACTGCAGAGGACGCCGAAAACGCAGAGATTTTTATAAATTTCTCGGCGGACTCTGCGCTCTCGGCGGTTAATTTGAGCCACAAGGTTAAATTAGTCAGTCAACCAGTTAATTTACTGTTACATATGGGGAGTTTTGTGGCCCCCCCTTTATAACTCGCCTCCAAACTAAAATACTCGCGGCTAAAAACCTCTTTACCCTTGCCCCTTAACCCCATTCCTTCCATTGCCCGTATCGGCATTATCGGCCCACAACTGCTGCATCTCCGGGCTACTGGCGAGCAGACCCGCCAGCTTGCCCTGAGCCACAACACGCCCATCCTTGAGCACAATAATCTGGTCGGCCCGGCGCAGGGCAGCCCGGCGGTGGGAGACCACCAGGCAGGTGGGGGCGGTGCGGGTGAAGAGCCGATCCCACAAGAGGCGTTCGGTTTCCACGTCGAGAGCGCTGGATAGGTCGTCAAAGACCAGCAGTTTCGGGTCGCGCACAAACATGCGGGCCGTGGCGGCGCGCTGCGCCTGCCCGCCCGACAGCTTGACCCCCTTGGGGCCAACCAGCGTGTCCAGCTCTTTTTCCAGGCTCTCCAAATCCTGTTCCAGCACCGCCGCCCGGAGGCCCCGGCCAGGTCTACTTACTCTTCCGGCAGTCCCAATAGCAGATTCTCACGCAGGGTCAGGCTGAACAGGCGCGGCGCCTGGGCAATATAGGCGCCGCGCGGTGGGGTAAAGAAGTCGGCGGGGCGGCAACCGGTGCGCCGTTCCAGAGTATCTGGCCGGCTTCACGGGGCAGCAGGCCCAGCAGCACCCGTAGCAGTGTTGTTTTGCCCGCCCCAATCCGTCCGGTGATGACCGTAAAAGAGCCGCGCTCCAGCCGCAAGCTAATATCTTCAATCCCCCGGCCCGAATCGAGATGGCGATAAGTCAGCCCGCGCAGTTCCAGCAACTCCAAACGGTGTTCGGCCTGCCGGGGGTGTAAGGGCACATCGGGCAGCGGCTCGGTCAGGTAGACCGGCCCCGGCTGGACCAGCTCTAGCGGCGGCGCGCCTTGCAGCAGGCGGACCATGCGGCTGACGGCCACCCCGGCCTGTTTATACCTGGCCCACAAAAAGCCGACATAACCGACAAATTCCGTCACTGCGCCCAGGTAGTTGACAAACAAGGCAAAATCGCCCACGCTGAACGGAAAAGAGCAGACATCTGTATCAAGCAGCAGGTAATCCATAGGGTGAGCCGATCAATCTAATTCTTCATGACGCCAGTCGTACACCGCTTTGATGAAATCATCAATAGTTTCATCTTCAGACCAAAAAGCCCCTTTCAGGTCATCCAGGTCTCGAACAGGATTTACTCCTTGCGCCTCGGCCAGTTCAGCTACGGTCGCCCCGATCCAAAAATCAGGCGCGGGTCAGGTTTCAACAGTAATGCGTACCCGTCCTGCCGGCAGAGAAACAGGCTCATCCAGGATAACTGTTTTTTCATCAGAAAGTGTGCCAATCATAGTATAACGCTCGATTATAACTCACCTCCGGGATTGAACTACCTTAGATTATACCACGCATTTGAACTGATGGGGACAAGCTGACTCCAACCAAAATTCAGGACTGAATTGAAAAGCTGTTTCTAACGATGATCACCCAAAGCCTCACTCGCCAAATGTCCCAGTTTGACTAATCACCCGGCCGGGACTGGTAAAAGAGAAGCCGAGCGAAGTAATCGTGCCTATCATCACCGCCTCGACCACCGGCTCGTAGACCGGCTGTTCAGCGCCCCATTCGACGATAAAATTAGCGCCGACCCCGCCGGTTTCGTCGGAAGGGGGCACAAAAAAGTCCACGGCTTCCAGCGGGCCAAGCGGCCGGGGCTGGCTGATGAACTCCTGGACCAGTTGACCCTGGGTGTTGTAATAGCGCACCGAGGTCAGCACAATCGAGTGGGCCAGGTCGGTGTTATGGACGCTCAAGGTAATGGCCAGGTCTAAACTTTTGTTGGTGTCAAAGTAAATGTCGGAGTAAGCGGGGACATAAATGGTCTGGCCGGTTACAATTTCCAGGTCGCCTATGTGGACCCGTTCCTGATTGGGCCGGGGCGTGGGCGGGACCAGGGTGGCCTCGGCGGCGCAGCCGGTCAGGCCAATGAGCAGAATGATCGAGACTAGCCAACCAATACGGTGGATTTGAATCACGCTTTCCTCCTCAATAGACCGGAGACCGGGGACAGAAGACCGGTCACAGAGAGCAAACCATCAGTCCCCCGTCTGTGGTCCTCAGTCATTTAGCCTATTGTAGCATGGCTTTCGCCTTGCTGACAATCGGAACAAAAGGGTCCTGGCGGCGGTTTGACAAAGTGGTTGGAGGTAGTCATAATGGAGTAGTGATCCAGACTTTTGAAAGTGAGACCCTCTTATGAGTTCAACCTTATCCACTGACCAGCCCCAACCCATTCCCCCGCTCTTAAAGGCGCGCTGGTTTTGGCTGGCGCTGATTGGGTTGGTGCTGGTGTTAGGCAGCGGCTGGATTGTCTTTTCGCGGACTCTGCTGGGTGGCACAGCCAGCAGCGGTGAAGCGGGAGCGCTTGAACCGGCCCCCATCAAAGGACATCCGGCCCCGGATTTCGCCTTGCCAACGCTGGCGGGTGAAACGGTGCGGCTGAGCGACTTCAAAGGCAAGCCGGTGCTGGTCAACTTCTGGGCCACCTGGTGCGGCCCCTGCCGGGCCGAATTTCCCGATTTGCAAAAGGCGGCGGTGGACAATGCCGGCACGCTGGTAATTATCGGCATCAACAACACCACCACCGACCAAAAGGATCAAATCCCGGCCTTTCTGGATGAGTTCGGCATCACCTTTCCCATTGTGCTGGATGAAACCGGCGACACGGCCAAAGCCTATAATATCCTGGGCCTGCCGACTTCTATTTTTATTGATCGCAACGGCAACGTCAACGAAATCTTTACCGGCCCGATTAATAAAGCCTACATTGAAGCAAAGCTGTCAGAATTATAGCTGATTCAGCGAATGGCGAATGGCGAATTATTATTGCTTATTCGCCATTCGCCATTCGTCCATTCCTTATTTATGCTGCCCATTCTCTCCGTCGGTTCGTTAGCCATCCCTACTTATCCTTTGTCATTACTGCTGGCCTTTTGGGCCGGGCTGTGGCTGGCGGCTTACCGAGCCAGACAGTTGGGCTTCAATAGCGACTACGTTTACAATGCCGGGTTGTACGGCCTGCTGGCTGGAGTCATCGGGGCGCGTCTGTGGTTTGTGTTAAGCCACTGGAACAATTATGTGAATGACTTGAGTCAGGCGCTCTCTTTATCTCGCAACGCGCTGGCCCCGGTAGAAGGAGTTATCGTGGCCGGCCTGGTCGCCTTGATCTATTTGCAGCGGCAGCGCGTCCCGCTGGGGCTGTTTCTGGATGCCTTGGCGCCGGGATTAGCCCTGGCGCTTGTCATCGGCCACATCGGCGCGTTTGTGGGGGGCGAGGCTATCGGCGCGGCGGCGGCCCTGCCCTGGGCTATTGAACTATCCGGCACACCCCGGCACCCGATCCAACTGTATGAGGCCGGGGTTGGGTTGGCTATTCTGGTGGTTTTATACCTCAATCGAGCCTGGCGGCCCTGGCCCGGCGCTCACTTTTGGTTGTTGGCGGCGCTTTACAGCCTGGGCCGGCTGCTGCTGGAAGTTTTTCGCGCCCAGCCGGCGCTGATGGGCCCCGGTTTTCTGGCTGTACAGGTGGCGGCTTTGGCTGCTTTAGTTGTCTCCCTGGCGGTTATGGCTTATAATTTTACCAAAGAACTTAGTGCATAGTACGTGGTACGCAGATACTTTGTGTAGTCTACGCACCACGCACTATGAACTGCACGCTATTACGGCTCCTCCGAAAGTCTCAGGTTATGAAGATATCAGACAAACAAATTCTCTTTGAGCAAATAGCCCTGTTGTTTGCCAGCTTTGTCTGGACGATGGTCATCTTAAGCGGCCTGGCCCTCTTTTGGACTTATCAGGATGTGCAGGCCCGCTGGGAGTTAGTGCTCAATGCGCCGCCGGGGGCGCTGGCCCAGGCCGCTCCACCGCCGACAGCCACCCCCTCCCCGACGGCTACCGTCTGGAGTCCACCGCCCACCTTGACCCCGTCACCCACGCTGCCGCCTACACCCACCGCCACCTGGGTGGTGCCGCCGCCCAACTTTTTGCCCGAAACCCTCAACGCCGATGAGCCGACGCCCATTCCCGTAACCATCGAACCCGGCGACCAAGCCCCGCCCGTTGTAGATGCGCCTCCACCGCCCACCGATACGCCCGCGCCGCCAACACCTGCTCCCCCGGCAGCACCAGTGGAAACGCCTGATCTCTACCCGCTGCCCACGCCTACAGCCACCGCCACGCCCGAACCCGCCCCGCCTGCGCCCGCGCCCAACCCGCCGGCCAGCGGCGATGGTATTCCCACCCGGCTGGTCATCCCATCCGTAGGCATTGATACCTCGGTGATTCAAGTCGGCTGGCAGGTGGTCGAGCAGAATGGCCAGCAGTATAGCATCTGGCAGGTGGCCGATTACGCCGCCGGCTGGCACGAAACCAGCGCTCGCCTGGGGCAGCCGGGCAATACGGTTATGGCCGGCCACCACAATGTTAACGGCGAAGTTTTCCGTGATCTGGTCAACGTCGAGGTGGGCGATAAAGTTACGGTTTACGCCGGTAACCAGGCTTTTGAATATGTGGTTGACTTAAAGACGATTGTCAAAGAAAAAGGCGAGCCGATTGAGGTCCGTCAGCGCAACGCCCAATGGATTGCCGCCACCACCGACGAACGGATCACCCTGGTCACTTGCTGGCCCTACACCAACAATACCCACCGGGTCATTGTTGTCGCCAAACCCCTGTGAGATTTACGATTTTGGATTTACGATTTACGATTTAGAACAGTAATCAATCGTAAATCGTAAATCGTAAATCGTAAATCGTAAATATTTTTGAGGAGCTTTACCTTATGGGTTTAATTAACTCGTCCCTGATTACCCGCATCCAGCGCAATCACGGTCTGGAACACGCGACGATTCATCTTTTGAGCCGGCGCAACGGCAACCTGTCGTTGGTGGGCCGCAGCGATTGGAACGGCTTTACTCTCTACGGTCCGGTGGATACGGCGGAGGTCAAACACGCCGCCCAGGAAGCCCTGCGCCGCCTGCGCCAGGGTGAGGCCGAATTGGCCGTCCACCCGCGCTGCGGCACGGTGGTGGCCACCACCGGCCTGCTGACCGGCCTGGCCGCTTTTGTGGCTATCAGCCTCGATGCCAGCCGAGGTCGTTTCCGCTGGGCGACCATTCCGGCGGCGATTCTGGCGGCAACCCTGGCCGCCATTGTAGCCCAACCGCTGGGGCTGCTGCTGCAAGAGCGCTTTACCACCACCGGCCAACCCGGCAATCTGGAAATCAGAAACGTCAGCGTTAACCCCGCCGGCAACCTGATTACGCACCGCGTCGAAACTGTTCAATAAAGGAATGGCGAATGAGCGAATGGCGAATAGAATTTTCGCCATTCGCCATTCGCCATTCATCATTCACCATGCTGTACGTCTTTCACGGCCCCGATGATTTCTCCCGCGCCGAAAAGATAGCTACGCTGCGCGCCGGCCTGGGCGATCCGGCGACAGCGGAGATGAATATGGCTCTGCTGGATGGCCGGACCCTGCGCCTGGGCGATTTGCGCCAGCACACCGACGCCATGCCTTTTCTGGCCCCCAGGCGGCTGGTGATTGTCAGCGGCTACCTGGCCTCGCTGAGCGGCCGGGCCGAGGGTGGGGAAGGCGACTCGGCCAAAACTATTGCCAATCCCAGCAGCCCCGATAAAAGCGAGCAGTTGCAAGCCCTGCTGGATTACCTGGGCCGCATGCCGCCCACCACCGACCTGGTGCTGGTCGAGACCAAAAGCCTGGATCGGTCCCACAAGATTCTAAAAGCGGCCAAAGAGTTGGGCGGCGAGGTGACGCTGTTTGCCATCTCGGAGAATTTGCCGGGCTGGATTATTCGCCGGGCCACCGAACATAAGGCGGTCATCGAACCGGGCGCAGCCGATCTATTGGCCCGGCGGGTCGGCGCGGATTTGCACACCCTCAACAACGAATTGGAAAAGCTGGCCCTCTACACCGCCGGCCAGCGCCCCATCACCAAAGCCGATATTGATCTGCTCGTCCCCTACACCGAAGAAGCCGACCAGTTTGGCCTGTCCAACGCCATCGGCCAGCGCAACGCCCGCCGGGCCTACGACCAACTGCGCAAAGAACTGGACGAAGGCAGCAACCCCATGGCCATCCTCGGCAGCATTGCCGCCCAAATCCGCGCCCTGATCGAAGTCAAAGATATGGCCGAGCGGGGCATGTCCCCCGCCGAAATTGCCCAGGCCAAAGGCTGGAAAAGCGATTACGCCGCCACCGCCCGCCTCAAAGAAGCGGCCAATTTTTCGATGGCCCGGCTGGAACAAACGCTGGAAATGCTGCTGGAAATTGATGTGGCGATCAAGACGGGCCGGATGGATAGTTTGCTGGCGTTGGATACGTTGATTGCGCGGTTGTGTTCGCGGTGACGACCGCTGACCACTCGTAGGGGCGAGGCAACTCGGAGAGCGTTTTGGATGCTTCGAGACAATCAATCGAGTTGCCTCGCCCCTACCCAACCCAAAATTTGCCCCAGAATTGAAATATACCCTCGTTGCCTCGGTTGCTGTTTTAGGCTATGATATATCTACCGGCCAGGAGGTGCGTTTATGAGTTTGGTCATTGTCGAAACCCCTGTTCCTCTCAAAACTGCTGTTGATGGCGTGGTCCGGGTTGGCAACAGCCGTGTGACCCTGGATACGGTCATCGCTGCCTTTACCGAAGGAGCCACCGCCGAGGAAATCGTGGCCCAGTACCCCACCCTCTCTTTGGCCGAGGTTTACGTGGTGATTGGTTATTATCTCCAGCAGCGAGCGGATGTTGACGCATACTTGAGCCAGCGCCGCCAGTTAGCTGTGGAAGTCCGCCAGCGTAATGAAGTGCGATTCGACCCTGATGGCATTCGGGATCGTTTGTTAGCTCGCCGAGAAAGGCCAAAATTCTTGGAAGCAACTGTTTCATTAACTCTATAAGGCAGGTGAAACATGGCAGAAGCATCACTGTTTGATAGTTTGCGAAGGTCCAAAGAGGATGGTGGTAGTACATATTTAGAAAATTATTTTACAAAAATCGTCGTTCATCTATTCAAAACGTCACCTGAAATTCTGTTCACTTGGCTGAAGTATATTCAGTTTATTGACGATTCGAGCCAGTATGTTCATGTTGAAGTTTTATCAGAACGCCCCTGTGAAGGTGGTAGAATAGATATACAGCTTGAACTGATAGACAGTTCACGTAATCGTGATCTAATTTTTCTTGAATCGAAAATTAACTCAAGAGAGCATAATGATCAACTACATAAATATGCTAAACATCTAAGTTCTCAGCTAGGGTTTCGGAATAAATTTCTGCTCTACGTTACCCGTGATAGGGATGAGAAAGATGAGGAAAAAATACTTGAAGGGATCATTAATCCTCCAAAATTTGTACCAATACGCTGGCATACTCTTCAAGAGGTTTTACAAAACCAGCCCAAGAATCCTCTCTTGGATGAAATCATCATCTTTATGGAGAGGAATGGAATGGGAGATAGAAACAAGCTGACGAAAGAGGTAGAGAGGATTAACCTGAGCGGAGCAAACTTGAGTGGCGCTACCCTGTCAGGCGTTGACCTGTCCAGAACTAATTTGAGTAGTGTGAATCTAACCAACGCTAATCTGAGCGGAACTAATCTGATAGAGGCCAATCTGCGGGCTGCTGACCTGCGAAGGGCCAACCTCAGTGGAGCTAACTTGAGTGGGGCTGATTTACGAGAGTCTGATGGACGAGAAGCTAAACTAAATGGAGTTAACTTGAGTAGTGCCTATCTGGCTGGTATCGACTTGCGAGGAGCCAATCTGAGTGGCGCCAATCTGTTCAAGGCTGACTTGCGTAGGCTCAGATATGATCACACCACACTTTGGCCAGAAGGATTCAGTCCTCCCGTTGATGCTCAGATTTTGTAACCTACAACATGATAAAGGAAGATGCAGAGAGGAGTGAACTATGGAAACCTTCAAAATTGAAGTGGAACTGCCCCGCGATGTGTTAATTGGCTTAAATGTGCCTCCTGCCGAAATCGAGCAGAGGGCCAGAGAGTGGCTGGCCCTGGCGTTATTTCAGGAAGGTTACATTTCGGCGGGCAAAGCTGCCGAGTGGTTGGATGTAAGCAAAAGCCAGTTCATTGATCTGTTGGATCGGCGCGGTTTGCCTTACCTGGATTTAAACCCCGATGAACTGGCCCAGGATATGGCGGCGGCTGTGGCGGCAGCCAAGCGACCGGAGAGCACATAGATGGGCGTTGTCGCCAATGCTGGGCCGCTCATAGCGCTGGCTCGGATTGACCAACTCACTTTGCTACCCAATCTTTATGGGCAAATCATTATACCTCCGGCAGTATTTCGAGAGGTTACTACACCGGCAGATTTACCCGGAGCGCGCGTACTCGCTCAAGCTGGCTGGTTGCAGGTGGTTGAAGCCCAGGACCAAGTGGCCGTTCAGCGTTTGCTTTTTTGGCTAAACGAGGGTGAGAGTGAAGCCATTGTTCTGGCTCAAGAAACAGGCACAACCTTGCTCATTGATGAACGGCGAGGTCGAGCGGTTGCTGCGGCTTTAGGTGGACAAATTTCTGGCACAGTAGGCGTTTTGTTGGCTGCTAAAGCGTTAGGTCAGGTTCAGGCAGTCACACCTTTGCTGGATGCACTAATAGCCAGTGGTGTTCGTCTTTCACCGCGCCTGTACGAAGAGGCCCAGCGCCAGGCGGGCGAAATTTCTAATCCGTAAACTCCGCACCGTATAAAAGTCAAAGGAGACTCTCATGCCCTTTCGCACCATCATCGAACCCTTCCGCATCAAAACCGTCGAACCGATCCGCCACACCACCCGCGAGGAGCGGGGGGCGGCCTTACAGACGGCGGGGTACAACCTCTTTTTGCTCAAAGCCGAGGATGTGCTGATTGACCTGCTGACTGACTCCGGCACGGGGGCGATGTCCTCCGCGCAGTGGGCCGGGATGATGCAGGGCGATGAGTCCTACGCCGGGGCCAGGTCTTTCTTCCGTTTCGAGGCAGCGGTGCAGGAGATTACCGGCCTCAAGCATGTCATCCCCACCCACCAGGGCCGCGCCGCCGAGCGCATTCTGTTTGGTTCGACCCTCAAGCCGGGCGACATTGTGCCCAACAACACCCACTTCGATACCACCCGCGCCAACACCGAATACCGCCAGGCCGTCGCCCTCGACCTGCCCATTCCCGAAGGGACGCACCCGGAACAGCTTCACCCCTTCAAAGGCAATATGGACCTGGAAAAGTTGGAACGGGTGTTGGCTGAGAATCCGGGCAAGGCGCCGCTGGTCATGATTACCGTGACCAACAATTCGGGCGGGGGCCAGCCGGTCAGCATGGCCAATATCCGCGCCGCCAGCGAGCTGTGCCGCCGTTATAACGTGCCGCTCTTTCTGGATGCCTGCCGTTTTGCCGAGAACGCCTGGTTTATCAAGCTGCGCGAAGACGGTTACGCCGATAAGACCCCGCTGGCAATTGCCCAGGAGATGTTCAGCTACGTGGACGGCTGCACCATGAGCGCCAAAAAGGACGGCCTGGCCAACATTGGCGGATTTCTGGCCGTCAACGACGACGATTTGGCCCAGCGCTGCAAGAATTTGCTGATTTTGACCGAGGGCTTCCCGACCTACGGCGGCCTGGCCGGTTATGATTTGGAAGCTATCGCCGTGGGCCTGCACGAGGTGCTGGACGAGGATTATCTGCGTTATAGGATTCGCTCGGTGGCCTACCTGGGCGAAATCTTGACCCGCGCCGGCATCCCGATTGTCCAGCCGCCGGGCGGCCACGCCATTTATCTTGATGCCAAAGCCATGCTGCCCCATATTCCCCAGAGCGAATATCCAGCCTGGGCTTTGGGGCTGGTTTTATACCTCGAAGGCGGTATCCGCTCGGTGGAGATTGGCTCGGTCATGTTCGGCCACCAGCCCGATGGCAGCGAAAAACCGGCGGCCATGGAACTGGTCCGGCTGGCTTTTCCGCGCCGGGTTTACACCCAGAGCCATGTGGATTACCTGGCCGAAGTTCTGCTCCACGTCAACCAACTGCGCCAACGCATCCGGGGCGTGCGCATGGTCGAAGCGCCTTCGGTTTTGCGGCACTTTACTGCGCGGATGGCCCCCGCCCACAACCGGCTGATTGTTGATTAATTGGCCGGGATTAGGAGATTTGGGGATTTTTCTCTATATTTTCTGTGCTAATTCCCTTATCCCGGCCCCAACTTTTCTGCCGACTTGTCTTTTCTGTCGCCCCTCGTAACACTTTGGCCGGTTGATTCGTTTATATGGATGGTAGCCTTGAAAGATGGCGGCGCCGCATTTGCATCTAACCAACCTTTAGAACCCGAACTGATCCAACGAGCGGTCTCCGGCGACCCTGACGCTTTTGCTGCCTTATACGACACCTATATCGAGCGGGTCTATCGTTTTATCTTCTTTCGGGTGGGCGACGAGCCGACGGCTGAAGATTTAACCTCGCAGGTGTTTCTCAAGGCCTGGGATAATTTAAGCAGCTATCAGGTGCGTGGCTTGCCTTTTAGCGCCTGGCTGTTTCGGATTGCCCGCAACAGTGTGATTGATTACTATCGGACCTTCAAAGAGACCACGCCGCTCGAACCGGACATTCTGAACGAGCCGGACCTGGCGGCTGATGTGGATGAAGCAGTCGGTCAGCAGTTGCAAGCCGAGGAAATTCGGCTGGCCTTGCAGCACTTAACCGAAGACCAGCGGCATGTGCTGACTCTGCGCTTTATTGAAGGGTTGACTACGGAAGAAGTAGCTCAGGTTTTGGGAAAACGGGCAGGGGCGATTCGAGCCTTGCAAATGCGGGGCTTGCAGGCATTGGCCGAGATTTTTGGAAGCAGTGATGAATAAGTTAGAACAAATTCTGGAAGAGAGTTTAGCCCGACTGGCCAGCGGTGAGGCCAACCTGGAGGAATGTCTCAGCCGTTATCCCGAACACGCCGCCGAACTGCGCCCTTTGTTGACGGCGGCCACCACGCTGGAACGAGGACAAGAGATTCACCCCACGCCTACGTTCAAATCACGCACGCGGGCTGAATTGATGGCTCACATGCGGACCCACCCCCGCCAAACCCCGGTTAAAACCTGGACGCCGCTGTTTTCACGCGGTTTTGGGTTTGCCTTGGGGCAGGCTTTTAATGCGGCCTCTGGCTTGGCCGCTGTCGTGGTGCTGGTGCTGGGTACAATTACTGTGCTGGCCCAGACGGCCCTGCCGGGCGATGCCTTGTATCGCTGGAAGGTTGGCAGCGAGCAAATCTGGCGGGCGGTTCACCTCGACCCCCTTGAAACCGACCTGCTTCTGGCTGACCGCCGGGTAAGCGAATTGACCAGCGTGGCCGGCAATCCAGAAGCCGAAGAAATTGCCCGGCAGGAGTACCAGCAATCACTGGCGAGCCTGGTGACCGAATATCCTGAAGCTGATGCTCAAGCAGTAATTTCGGCGGCCTTAAATGAGCAGCAGGACAGCCTGGCTGAAGCCGGGGTGGAAGTGCCGGAACTGGACCGCTTGTTGACCACCCTCTCGACCCGCGAGGCTCGCTTGCTGCTTGACAATCAGGTAACGGCCATCGGCAACGGCCTCATCACCTATACCTTGACCATCACCAATGCCGGCCCGGCCAGCCCCATCAGCGCGACCCTCATCAGCCAACTTTCGCCCCTGGAAAGACTGGTTTCCATCAGCGATGCAGCTTGTGCCAGTCCAACGGGAGCAACGGTCGCCTGTACCCTGGATAATTTAACCACCAACCGTGCCCGCAACCTGAGCCTGACCACAGCTATTGACCCCTGTTTCACCGGCACGCTGACCCAAACGGCTACTTTGAACGGGCCGGATCATCTCATCACCCCGGCCAACAATCAAGCCGCCGCCGTCAGTACGATTACTGCCCCCTATCCTCGTCCGGCCCAGATAGTTTATGCGCAAAGCCGGGGAGTCGAGCACGATTTGAGCCTGATTGCTTCCAACAACCGGCTGCTCAATGCTGACTTGCATGTGCGGGCGGCGGCGCCGGCCTGGTCGCCGGATGGAACCCGGCTGGCTTTTTCGGGTCAGACGGGTATCAGTGAGTTGGGGGGTATTTATGGTCAAGGCAACGGGGTCTGGCTGGTAGAGGTGACGAATGCTCAGGCACGCAACCCTCGCCAGTTGGTTGCTCAGGCGCATGTAAACAATATTGCCTGGTCGCCCGATGGAACTAAACTGGCTTTTGAAGTTGCCGCGCCGGGGCTGCATCATGAAATCAGGGTGGTTAAAGCGAGTGATGGTCAGGAATTGGGCCGCTTCCCCGGCGAACAACCGGCCTGGTATCCCGACAGCCAGAAGTTAATCATCAAGAGCTGCGCCCCCGATTGTGGCTTGTGGCAGGTGAATCTTCAAGGGGACAATGGGCAGCAAATCACCTCGGGCGATACCGACAGTTATCCTATCTGGTCGCCCGGCGGGGATTACCTGGCCTTCTCCTCACGCCGGGATGGCAACTGGGAAATCTACCTACTGCGGCAATCCGATAATGAGTTGCTGCGTTTGACCCGCCGGCCCGAAACAGACACCACCCCGGCTTTTGACTCCTGCGGCCAAAACCTCTATCTCCGTACCGATGCTTTCGGCTCCTGGTGGATTACGGTGATGAAACTCGACGGCAGCGATGAGCGCAAAATCCAGGCCGATGTCGGCCCCAGCGAAGACTGGGGGCTGGCTCGACCGGCTGTCCATTAATAAAAATCAGTAAATCACGAATTGAAGAGTCAGCACGCCTCGTGCGGCTCCGTTCGGCACGTGGGCGTGCCTCACCCCTCGAAAATTGGATTTTTCGAGTTCATAATTTCTAATCTCCAATCTCTAATCTCCTCTCTTAAGCCGTAGAGATTTGTGGAAACCTCTGCGGTTTTTGCTTTAAATCAGCGTAACACATTTACCCCCTTTATCGTTAACTATTATGAGATGCAATGTTATCTGTCCGGCTTTGGCTGGATGGGAACGCCGTTGAAGCGCAATGAGTAGGGCTGTACACATGAGCATCAATGTTCAACGGCTTTAAGGAGGTTTGTATAATGAGAAAATTGATGATTAGTCTGGCAACTTCAGCTTTGATTGGCGCGGCTGCCTTGACTCAATCGGGCGGACGTGTGGTGGAAACGGCGTTGGCTCAAGAAGTAGTGGAAGCGCCGGCAGAAGTCAATAGTCAAAATCCCTATGGTTCTGAGACCATGCGGGTGTTGATGGAAGAAATGACGCTGGTCTGGCTGCAATCAGAAGAGTACGCCCATATTGTCGCCGCTTGCGCCGGGAACGGCTTGAAAAACATTCAACCCTTAGCCGATGGCCCGATGGTTTTAATCCCTAATGCCGGGGATTTGGCCGTAGAAGGCTCTAATGTCTCCATCAAATTAACTCCCGACGGGCAAATTACCTTTATTCCCCGCACCATTGAGCAGAGAATACGTGTGCCGATGGATGTAGGGGATAAAGTAGCCGGTCAAGAAGTGTTAAGTTTAAGTTTGGCCGAAGCCGAGCAGTTGGCGGCGGCGGGTAAGCTAACCTGGACGGCCAGTAATCAGGGTCAATTCGGCACAGGCCACGGCTTGCCTGGGCACATTGCCGAATGTGACCCTCAGTATAACGAAGAATTTTATCCGACTGAAGCAGAACGCGAAGAATAACCAAATGATTGAGTAATGTCATTAAGTTAGCAGCATCTTGAGTAGGTGAGCGTAGCGAACCGTATCGAAGGGTGCTGCGCCGTCAGGGAGCCGTCGCCAACTCGCACCCTTCGATACGCGCTCCACTTCGTTCCGCGCTACTCAGGATGCTCTCTAGCCTTAACTTAATGACATTGAATGATTGAGAAAGAAGAGAATGCGCTCATGTGTACAACTCTGCTCAGAGCGAATTTAAGCAAAAATTAGGTCTTGGGCCAGCCCCCAAATTGCGGTGGAGGAGATGCGAAGGTGGGGGTGGGCTGGCGCCCCCATACTTTTAACGAAAAGGTGAGGTAAAATGAGACTCGAACGAGCTTCTGAGAAAACATCCTGGAAATTATTAACCCGCATTGGTACATTTTTGATTATTTTAGTGGTGGGCACTCTGGCTACCCTGGTCGTAGGAGAAGTAGAAGGTCTGGCGCGCGCTGACCTGTCCAACGCCCCGGTGCGGGCCATGACCGCTACGGCGAATAACGAAGTGATGTATGCTACCCTGACCGATGCGGCTCGACCGGGAATTTACCGTAGTCAAAACAACGGCCGCGCCTGGGAAAGAGTCGGGGCCGGGCCGGGGGTGGCGCTGAATACTCTGGCTGTTCATCCGGTTAACCAGCGGGTGCTTTACGCTGGCGCGGCGGGCGGCCCTGTAGCCACCTCGAACAATCTCTGGCGCAGCGACGATGGCGGCCAAACCTGGCACAAGTTCTTTCTGAGTTTGCCCGGTAACGTGGATGGTTTGATTCCGGCAGTAACAGCCCTGGCGGTAGACCCTTACCAGCCGGAATCGCTTTACGTGGGAACTGAAGGCCAGGGGGTCTATAAGTTTGATGTCGGCCAGGAAGGAATTGGCTACGAATTGGTGGGCGGGGTGTCGTTGCACAACGCTAACGTGACCAAACTGGTCGTGGGGCCTGACAGCGAGGTGTACGCCCTGACCCCGGAAGGACTTTACACCAGCCGTGGTAACGACGACTGGCAAAAGCTCGATACGGCGCCCGAATATCCGATCAGTTTAGCCGTAGCCCCCACCGATGCGGACACCATTTATGCCGGCGTTCCTTCGAGCGGCGCCTATCGTTCCACCGACGGCGGCCGGACCTGGGAAAACATTGCGGAGGGATTGGGCCTGGTTCCAGGCGCCGCCCTGCGGGTCACGGCCCTCACGGTGGACGAGGCTGACTCCTGGCACGTAGCAGCGGCGACGGCTTACGGTATCGGTAAGCAGATAGCCGGCGGCGGTATCTATGAGAGCAAGGACGGCGGGAGCAGTTGGACCAAACTGGGTGACACCGATAGGATCATCAACGAGCTAACCTTCGATGATGGGACCATCCACGCGACAAGCGACGAAGGCTTGGTTCGCTACAACACGCCTGATAAACCCGCTCCGGCGATTCCTTTTCTGGACTCTTTCACTCAGTTCAGTGGTCTACAACTTTTCATGCTCGCTTTGACCACCGGGTTGGGCGCTCTGGCCCTGGTCGGCCAGAAACGCTGGATGTAGTAATAAATACTTAACGAGGAGATGCTGCCATGAAGCGATTATTAATCATCACCGGTTGGGGACTGGTTCTCTGGAGTTTGAGTCTGCTGTGGCCCACCTCTTCCCTGATCCTGACCCCGGCGACAACATTCTGGATTATTGGTGGGCTGGGCTTGATTATCATGGCCTATCTTACCGGCCAATATGTGGCACAAACCGAGCGCCCCAGGGAAGATGACTTCCAGACGAGTGTCCATACCCGCCAGACTCGACCGACGCCGGTGGTTTACGGGCGAGGTCACTTCTCCCGCCAAACCGCACCGATGCCCATTATGGCCCGGCAAAATCCGGCCTCTCGACCCACTCAGCCTTTTCCGCTGGCTCGATAAATTGTTTTTTCCTGGTTTATCCAACCTGATTAACAGGCGCGGTAATGGAGCCGCGCCTGTTTTTAATTTTGACCCTATCGGGTTTGACGGGATTTTCTCACGCCAAGACGCAAAGACGCCAAGTTTTTATAAACTTCTTTGCGACTTTGCGGCTTGGCGTGTCCTGTTTACCGTTAAAGTCAGGAGAGCCTTAATTTTTATTGAGCGTAATTATTAGCTGCGATGACCAAATCAAGAAGGTCAACCAGCCCGTCCTCATTTAGGTCAGCGGCAGGGTCGCTGCTGCCGTAGTGGATCGCCAGGAAGGTCAGATCAAGGATATTGATCAGGCCATCGCCGTTAACGTCGCCGCTGAGTTGGGGCGCATCCTCATTATTTTTCCAAATTTCCACGCCAATTTGGTCGCTGTTATCGGCAGGAGTTTCACCTCTGTCCCCTTCAGGCGAGGCAATTTTGGTGAAAGCGTCGGCGCACAGCTTGGCGTGGTCGCCGATGACGGTCACAATTCCCGGCACAAAGCCGCTGGCTACATACACCCGGTTGGTGGCCCGGTCAACGGCAATGCCGTCGGCGGGGTAGTAGTCAACATTTTGGGCGAAGGGGAAGTGGAAGCCGCCGCCCCAGCCTTTGGGAATAAAGAGGGCCTGGTTGGCTTCGCTGCCGTCGCCCAGGGTGGTGGTGGCCCAGAGATGGCCGCCGTCGCCGGCAGGGCCAACGCTGGGATTAATCGCAATCACTCGCAGCGGCACGGGCCGGCGCGGATTGTTGAAGCCGCGATGAAAAGCGGCCCAACCCAAAAATTGATCTGGCTGGCCTTTGGCAGGGCCAATGACCACAATCCGGTGCGGCTCGACCGTAGCCACATAGACCAGGTTGCGCGTTTCGTCAATGGCCAGGCCATAGGGTTCTTTGCTGTCGTACAGGCTGACATTTTTAAGCACCGTCGTTCCATTCAAAACCGCCACGTTCTGGGTAGGGCCGCCAAAGTTGACCACGTACACTTTGCCGGTCACGGGGTTGGCCGCCAGGTAGAATGGGCGCAGAAAGCGGCCGGTCAGAGTGGCGACAACCGTTCGCGTCTCGGCATTGATGACTGTAACCGAGTCGGACAGGCTATTGGCGACATAAATGTATTGGTGAACCGGGTCATAAGCCACGCCCCAGGGTTGATCGCCGACGCTAAGGGCGGGCAAGGGAGTAAAAACGGTGGCGTCGGCGTTGATCTGGATGGGTGTGACCTGATCGGTGCTGTGGCTGGTGACCCAAAGCATGTTGCGCTGCGAGTCAAAGGTGATACCGTTAGCGGTGGGAATACCGCCAATAGTTTGCAGAACGGTGTTGGTTTGGCTGTTGATAACGGAAACACTGTCGCTGCCGTAGTTAGCCACGTAGACGCGCTGGCGCAGGGAGTCAACAGCCAGGCCGCGTGGTTCCTGGCCCACCGTCACCGTACCGAGGGGCGTCGGAGCGCAGGTATGAGGGGGCACGGGGGTCGGCTGGGTCTGTGTTTCGGGGCGAAGACGTAATTTAGCTACATAAGCATCGCCAAAGCCATCCAGCGTTGAATCGAACGCGCCGGGGGTGGTGGGGAAGTCGGTCGAGTCGGTGTCGCCGCTGAGGAAAACCTCATCGGTTCCGGCCAGGGCAATGCCGTAACCGCGCTCGTAACTGGCGTCGCCGCCAAAAAAGCTGCTGTAGGCCAGGCTGCCGTTGGGCTGAAACTTGGCGACAAAGGCATCGCTAAAGGGGAAGGTTTGGTTGCAGCCGGCGCACTCCCGGTCAAACGCGCCGGGCGTGGTTGGAAAGTTGGTCGAGCCGGTCTGCCCAATGACGTAGGCGCTGCCGCTGGAGTCTACGACGATGTCTTCGCCGTAATCATGGTACGTGCCGCCCAGAAAGGTGGCGTAGACCAGAGCGCTGGCATTGGGCGAAAGTTTGGCTACAAAAGCATCCCCGCTGTAGCCGACATTGAAGGTCGAGTCGAACGCGCCCGGAGTGATTGGGAAGTCATAAGATTGGGTAAAGCCGGAGACATAAGCCGAACCGCTGGCATCCACCGCCAGGGCATAGCCATAGTCGGTGTCGCTGCCGCCAATGAAGGTTGAATAGGCTGGCGCGCCGGACGCATCTAATTTGACAACAAAGGCTTCAATATTGTTCAGAGTCCGATCATACACCCCGGCCGTCGTCGGAAAGTCGGACGAGCCGGTATAGCCGGTCAGATAGGCGCTGCCGGCCCCATCTACGGCAATGTCGTAGCTGTACTCGCTGTTCGAGCCGCCCAGTAGGGTTGAGTAGGCCAGGCCGCTGCCGTCGGGGGCAATTTTGGCGGCAAAGGCGTCGGTCAGGCCGCCGTGGTAGTTATCTCCAACGCCGGTGGTGGGAAAATCGGGGGCCTGGGTAAAGCCGGTCACGTAGGCGTAGCCGGCCGAATCGCTGGCAATCGAAGTCCCAAAATCAATGCTGCTGTTGCCACCCAGCAGGGTAGCGTAGAGTAAGCCGGTGCCGTCGGAATTTAGTTTAGCCACAAACACGTCCGACTCGTCGGTCATGGTCGAGTCTAACGCTCCTGGTGTGGTCGGAAAGTCGAGCGAACTGGTGGTGCCCATCACAAACGCATTGCCTGCTTCGTCGAGGCTGATGCCGTGAGTCGAATCAAAATCGCTGCCGCCCAAAAAGGTGGCGTAAACCAGGCCGCTGCCGCTGGGATTGACCTTGACAATAAAGGCATCTGTATACACACCCTCAACCGTTGGATCAAAAACACCCGGCGTCGAGGGAAAGCCGGGGTAAGCCAGCCCGGTGGCATAAGCATGACCGGCCCCATCGGCGGCAATTTCGCGGCTGCTGTCGAGGTGGCCGGGGCCGCCCAGGTAGGTGCTGTAAAGCAGGTCGGCGGCGGCAGCGATTTGGACAGGGGAGCTGAGGAGCGGGGGAGCAGAGGAGAAGGGGGCTGTTATTTCCAACCCGTTGACTTCTGTACTGGCAGGTAGGTCGAGCGGAGCGTTATAAGCATCAACCGCGTGCGGCAGAGGCAGGCTGAAATCGCCGATGGCGGTGCTCAGGCGCAGGTGACCATTCTCGTCCAAAGCCAGGGTGTCAGCCCCTTCGACCTGCCAGCGGATACTCGCTAAAGGCGAGACGCCGGCAATGGCGACATCCTCTTTGCTGACCAGCCGCTGGACCAACTGCCCGTTTTCGCTGCTGATTTCCAGGTCAATGCCGGGGTAGAGGTCCACATAGCGCACCCCGCCCCATACGGGGACATCGCTACGCCAGAGCGATGGGTCGCTGCCGGTAAAAAAGGAGACGCGGGTTTCCAGCCGGTTGAACGGCTCCAGGCGCGGCTGCGGGTTGGCCTCAACAAAGCTCAGTTTGAGGTTGACTCCGGCGCGGGGACCGGGGAGCCAGGTCTGAGGGTCGAGTGCGGCGGCAACGGTCTGGTCGGGAAGAGGGTCGGGCTGGGCCAGGGCCGTAAACCAGAGGGCGTTATCCGTCAGCGAGAGGGTTGTTTGAGCGGTGGGAACCTGGAAGCGGATTTCCTCACCGCCAGCCGAGGCAGGTAGTTGGCCCACGTTCTCGATGAACATGAGAGGCGGCGCTGTTTGGGCCAGGGCGGGGCGAGGCGTAGGGGTGGGCCAGAACCCGACCAAAGCGGTCAGCATGACCCAGACAAAAAGTTGACCTGTTTTCCAGGCGATGGGTGGTTTCATGAGTGTCCTTCTTTCTCCCCCCGCACCGGACGGTTGATTATTTTGGCCTAAAAACAAAAAAGCCAGACCCACAGAAGGGTCTGGCGCGGTTACAAAAGGCGGTGAGCCACAACGCTGCACTTGCTGCGGGCAATTTGTCAAAGAGCTGAGTTATACGTCTATCATATCATAAAGCGGGCAATTTTTCAACCCCCTTTTGGGCTGTCTTTACATGGCAAATGAAGAAAAAAAGCTATAATAGCAGCACGCAAATTGTTATTGGGGGAGAACGGTATGACCACAAAAACAAATGTTGAGGAACGCAAGGTGGATAACGGCACGGACGGTGGCGGGGAAGCTTCGTTGGAAACACGCGAAGTGGCGGTAGCCAAATCAAAGGCTCAGAAATTGGTCGAAATCCTGGAGGCGCACCGGGGGGAGCGCCATTTGATCGTCGTCCACGATTTTCCCGACCCGGACGCTATTGCCGCGGCTTTTACCCATCGCCTGATCAGCGCCCAGTTTGATATCGAAGCCGATGTAATTTACGGCGGCAAAATCAGCCACCAGCAAAATATCGCTCTGGTCCGTTTGTTGGGGCTTAACCTGCTGCCTTTTGATCCGGCGCTGGATTTGAGCCAATACCAGGCCGCTGTTTTTGTAGACAACCAGGGCACAACCGCCGAAAAGATTACCGAGGCGTTGGAAGCAGCCGGCGTTCCCTGCCTGATTGTGGTGGATCATCACGAAGTTCAGGAGCGTTTGCAGCCCCACTTTAAGGATATTCGCCGCAGTGGGGCCGTGGCCACGATTTACGCCAAATACCTGGAGCAGGGGCTGCTTGAGCTGGACAGGTCGAACAAAGACCACGTTATTGCCGCCACCGCCCTGATGCACGGCCTCATCACCGATACCCAGAATTTTATTCGAGCCAACGCCGAGGATTTTCAGGCTGCCGGTTTTTTGAGCTGGTTTACCGATGTTGAAATTCTGGGCCAGATCATGCGCCAGTTACGCCCCAAACAGGTGATGGAGATCATCCGCCGGGCTTTGGGCGAGCGGATGACGGTGGAGAGCTTCTCGATTGCCGGGATTGGCTATGTCCGTGCCGAAGACCGGGATGCCATTCCCCAGGCCGCCGATTTTCTGCTGACCGAGGAGAATATTCATACAGCGATTGTCTACGGGATTGTGGTCGGGGCTAACGACGAGGAAAAGCTGATTGGCTCGCTGCGCACGTTGAAGATCACCCTCGACCCGGATGAATTTCTCAAAGAGGTGTTTGGCAAAGACCCAACCGGCCATTATTTTGGCGGCGGCAAGCAGTTAGCCGGCGGCTTTGAGATTCCCGTCGGCTTCCTCTCCGGCGATTCGACGGATGAGGAGTACCGCCGTATGAAGTGGCAGGTGTATGACGCGCAGATAAAGCAGAAGTTATTTAACAAGATAGGGGTGGAGAAGGGATAACTGGTAAGATTAACTTATCCGGTTGTTTGTCAAGGGTTCTACGCTATTTGTAAGTTAACGGCCTGATCTCTTCCGGCAGGACATTAAGGATGATAGTTCGTACTTGATCAGCTTTTTCAAGCATTTCCTGCAACAGGGGCAGAGAATGCTCGTGGTCTAAATCCAGATCATCATAGCGGATAGTCACAGCAAAAGGATTAAATTCGGCCAGACTAAAAGATAGAGAGGATAAAGCCGGACAAAACGGCTCGCCCAGTTCAGCCAAGACTGTCACATCGTGAATTTTGGGATAGTTGATGTTATGTACGGCTAACAACGCTTTTAGATATTTTTCCACAGCCTGTTGACAATGAAACAATCCTGTATCGTAAGGCCCTTCGCTGGTAATTGTACGATGAACGGCAGCCAAATCGGATTCGGCCTTCCGTATCAGCAAATGAGCCAAATCAAGATTGGTTTTCATAGAGTACCTGGCCCTCACGTAGAACGGTAGCAACTAAACTACAACTGGCCGTTTGCCACTCAGCTACTTCAGCCGGGGTGTAAACCACAATATCTTTAGCTTTGCCCAGACCAGCCAACGCCTGATAAAAGGGTACAGCTCGTTTATAGCGGGGTAAGTCGCTATTTATAATAATAAATAGATCCAAATCACTATTAGCCGTACTTTCACCGCGCGCCTGAGAACCAAACAGGATAATCTTTTCAGGTTCGGCTGTGGCCCGAATGCGACGTACAATCTCATTTGATAAAGATGGCGTCAGTTGTTCGGTCATTGATTTTTGGCCCCTATTAATAACTCAATAACTTCTCTCTTTTATTTTACCACAACTCTAATAAAAGTACCGCGTCACAACAACGTCACCGGATCAATATCTACCCGCCAGCCCTGCGGCAGCGGCAGCAGGGGACGCAGCACCGCCGCCGGGTCGTGGGCGCGAAGCAGAATGTGCCAGCGGAATTGGTTGCGCACCCGCTGGACGTAGCTAGGCGTGGGGCCGATAATCTCCACCGCCGGCAGCCCCTGGCGGTCCACGTGCAGCCGCAGCCGCTCGGCCAGGCGATAGGCATCGGCGGCGCTGCGCTCCGGGCCGGGGCCGCTGTACATCAGCAGGGCCAGCCGCTTGAACGGCGGATAACGCTGCTCCTGCCGAAACGCCAGCTCGGTTTGATAAAAACCGATATAATCGTGCTGGCTGGCCGCTTCAATCGCCACTTGGTCCGGATTGTAGGTTTGAATGATGACCCGCCCCCCCAGCGGACTGCGCCCGGCCCGGCCGGCCACCTGCATCAGCAGTTGAAAGGTCCGTTCGGCGGCCCGGAAATCGGGCAAATAAAGAGCCGTGTCCGCCGAAATAACCCCCACCAGCGTCACCAGCGGCAAATCCAGCCCTTTGGCCACCATCTGTGTGCCGATCATCACATTGGCCCGTCCGGCCATAAAGTGCTGCAAAAACACGTCGTGGCTGCCCTGTTTGCGGGTGGTGTCCCAATCCCAACGGATGGTTTGGGCCTGGGGAAACATCTTCTTCACCGCTTCCTCGACCCGCTGTGTGCCCAGGCCAAAGTAGCGAATCCGGTCGCTGCCACATTCGGGGCAATGATGGGGTGTTTCGGTCCGGTGGCCGCAGTAGTGGCACATGACCAACTCGCCGCTGCTGTGGTAGGTTAACGTAGTATCGCAGCGGGGACAGCGCAGCACATAGCCGCAATCCCGGCAGATTACAAAGCTGGCCGCCCCCCGCCGGTTCAGAAACAGGATCACCTGCTCCTCGCGCCGCAGCGTCTCACGGATGCCATCCTGCAAGGCCCGGCTGAAAATGCTGCGATTGCCGGCCTTCAATTCTTCTCTCAGGTCAACAACTTCAACCTGGGGCAGCGGTAAAGCCACAAAGGATGAAGGATGAGGGATGAAGGATGAAGGTGGGTTTCCTTCTTTCATCCTTCCGCCTTCCGCCTTCATCCTTCTTGCCACTGCCTGCTGCACCGCCACGTGCTTGGTATGGGCCAGAATCCGGTTGGGCAAAGTTAGCAGTTGGTACTCGCCTCGCTCGGCCCGGCGATAGGTGACAACATCGGGGGTGGCGCTGCCCATGATCACCAGCGCCCGGCTGAGGCGGGCCAACTCCAACGCGGCGTCGCGGGCGTGAAAGATGGGCGGGCGGTCACGCTGTTTGTAGGCCGGTTCGTGTTCCTCGTCTACAATAATCACCCCCAAATTTTTTATCGGCGCAAACAAAGCCGAACGCGGCCCCACCACCAGCGGCAGTTCGCCATTGCGAACCCGCTCCCAGGTGTCGTAGCGCTCCCCCGGCGACAGGGCCGAATGCCAGACGGCTACCTGGCCCGGAAAACGGGCCGATACCCGCTCGACCGTTTGGGTGGCCAGGGTAATTTCGGGCACCAGCATAATCGCTCCCTGTCCGGCGTCCAGGGCCGCAGCCATCGCCCGCAGATAAATCTCGGTTTTACCGGAGCCGGTGACGCCGTGAATTAGGATGGGTTTGGTTCCGCTCTGGCGCGATTTCCAGGCCGTGGTCACGGCTTGCCAGACGGCTTCTTGCTCGTCGCTTAGCGTGGGCGCACTCTCCAGGGTAAAGCTGCGGCCTGCCAGGGGGTCGCGCCAGCGGCGAGCGTCACCCATGCTGATTAAATTGGCTTCGGCCAGCTCTTTCAGGATGGCCAGATTGGCCCTGGTTTGAGCATAGACCCAACCGACCCAAACCGGCCCATCCTCGTCGGCCAACAGCCGGAGAACCTCGGCCTGTTTTTGCGCCCCGCGCAGTTCGATCACCGCCTCGGTCAAGTCAGCGGCGGGCAGGGTCAGCGTGACTCGTTCCGGCTCGTCAAGGCGGGCAATGAGACCTTTTTTGAGGAACGCATTGAGAGCGGCGCGACTGGCTCCTGTAGCCGCCAGCACCTCTTCGACGCCGGCGGGTTGGGGTTGTTGGAGCAGGTAATTGAAGATTTTCTGTTCAATCTCAGGGTGCAGGCTCAAATCCGCGCTTTTTTGGGCCGGCGGAACGGCCAGACGAGTTTGCCGGGGCAGAATTTCAACCCAACCCCGTTGGGCCAGCGCCTCGATCGGGCCTTTGGTGCAGCCGGCCAGAGCTTGCACTTCGGCCAGACCGGGCAGCGGGTCGTCAAAATTGGCCAGGGCGAACAGGACATCGGCCTGTTTGGAGTCGTGGCCCAGGGTTGGCAGCACCGCTTCGACCTCATCGGGGGCGATGAGCAGTTCAACGGTGCGGTCTATCTTGGGGCCGACGCGGGGTTTGGTCAACGTGGCTTCTTTACGGGCCAGACCTTTGGCCAGCAGCGCCTCGGCTGTGCCCGGTTCGACTTCGCTGAGGGGGACGCTGCCGTGCTGCCGCAGATAGTTCAGCAAAATCTGCTCCGGCGCATTGAGAGCGGGGAGGGGCGTGGGCGCAGGGACAGGCTTTAACACCAATTCTGATTTGCGGCCGGAGCCGGGCGGCAGAAAGTGGCGCACGCACACGGCCAGCGGGGCCAGGGTTTCATCGGCCAGCCAGCGAGCCAGGCTCAGTTGGGCCGGGGTCAGGGCGGGAACAGGGTCGAGAATAGCGGCAATGGGCCGGGTGTAATCCACCGGGGCGATTTCACTCAAGCCTACCACCACCGCCGGTAGTTGCTCGGAGCGGAACGGCACTGCCACTAATTGGCCGGGCCGGATTTCATCGGCCAGGTGCGGCGGAATTTCGTAGTGAAAGGTCAAGGCCAGTGGATTATCCGGGGCAAAGGTCTCGACTGCGGCCAGCTCGACGGCTTCCGGGTAGGAGATGTCACCCTCGTCGGACGCATCGCCAAAACTGCGCTGATCTCTTTTTATGATGGGGCGATCTACAATAACTTCTGCAAATGTCATGGGTTAGCAAAAATTTATGGGACGCGCATCGAGCGAATTCATCTGATTTTTATAACATTTTATCCGCTCAATCCGTCAAATCCGCGTCCTATTCTTTAGCGGCGCTTTTACTAATGGCGACGGCGGCATAGCCCACCACTCGATCTCTGTGCGGGTGGGCGTCGGCGCTGGTGGCATATTTGAGCAGGGTGGCCTCGGTAGCGCCGAGAGCGGCGGCGGCCTGGATAACAACGGCAATAGGGCCAGCGCCACAAGCTAAAGGCTGACCCTGGCGGCGGCCCTGGGTGACGTGTTCCAGCAGGCCGGCGGCATCGAGCTTGAGGATAAATTGCAGGGTAGTCTGGTCCAACCGCCGGGCGGTATCGTCGTCAAAATAGTGGCTCAAGTCGCTGCTGGCTACAAAGAGAACTCTACGCTCCCCCCCAGCCTCCCCCTCAGGGGGGGGAGCTAGAGTCTTGACCAGCGCCTCCCCCAACCGGCGGCATATTGCCGGCGATTGGTCGCCCATCATCAAGGGAATTAATTGAAAGCGTTCCAGCGCCATTTGCAAGAAGGGCAGTTCGACCTCTAAAGAATGTTCCTCATCGCTTGGCAGAAAGGTCAGGCCGATTTCGGCATGGAGGACCTGCAGCATGTCCCAATCCACCGGAATATCGCCCAGGGGGGTGCGCCAGACGGCTGCGTTGGGGGTGGCGATAGAGCCAAGCGCCGCGCCGCGATGATCCGGGCCGATGAGGATAACCGTGTCAAATGCGCCAGGGGTCAACCCGGCAAAGGCCGCCCCGGCCACGTGCCCGCTGAAAAAGTAACCGGCATGCGGCGCAATCAAGCCCATTAGCCCGGCCGGGCTGGCCGGCGCCCCGGTGAAATAGGTTTGTATCTCTTCGCGCAGTTGGTTGCCGTCGCTGCTGTACCATCTATCGTCGGCAAAGCGCGGCGGGCGCACTGCGGAGGGAATGTTAGACATGGCTGCCTCCTTAATAGGGAACAGTTGCCAGTAATCAGTTATCAGTGAACAGTAGACGGTTGAACAGATCACCAATTAATGATCACCGATTACTGGTCACTGATGACCGATTTAACCCGACCAGAAAGACACTGCCAGAGGGATGCCTCCGGCCAGCAGGATGACTCCCAGGGCCGGGGCCCACCAGCGGTTGAGCAACGAGATGGTGTCTACCACCCGCGGCGTCGTCACCATGTCAACCACTTTGTAGCGAGGGGCCAACCCATAGCCCAGGGCAAACCCGGCGATTAAACCACCCAGGTGAGCTGTGTTGTCAATAGCCGGTACCGTAAACCCGAAAAAGAGATTAATGCCGATGATAATCAGCGTGTTCATCACCCGCTGGCGGCCAAACTGGCCAAAGGTATCTCGATGGGTTAGAAAGTAGGCCAGATTCATTCCAATCACTCCAAAAATAGCCCCCGACGCCCCGGCGGATAACATCTCTGGCCCGCGAAAGGCAAAGCTGACCAGACTGCCAAACAACCCGGACAGGACATAGATCACAATAAACCGGTCTGGCCCGTACAGACGCTCCATTTCCACGCCAAAGATAAAAAGCGCGTAGGCATTAAAAAACAGGTGCATCAGCCCGATATGCAGGAACATGGAAGTAAACAAGCGCCAAATTTCGCCCTGTAAAATAAGCGGCCCGTAGTTGGCCCCAAAACGAATCAAGACTCGCGGCTCGGTTGAGCCGCCGGCCAGTTCCATCAGAAAAAATACAATTGCAATCGCCGCCAATAGAATATAAGCAAAAAATGGCCGGCTGAGCGGCAAGGGTAAATAAGCGTTGGGTGGCGGTGGAGGCGGGTCAAACTCTGAATAATGAGACATGCGTTATCCTATAAATTGATCTCTCGCTGGTCTACCCGGCATTTCTCGGCGGTGATGATGGCCGCAATTTTCCGGCAGGTTTCGTCCAGTCTATCTTCGGCATTAATCACCACATAATCAAAAATTTCCAGTCGTCTTAGTTCTTGACGGGCGGTGGCGATGCGCATTTTTAGCTGATCTTCCGGTTCGGTTTTGCGCTCCCGCAGCCGGCGCACCAGGGCATCTTCGGACTCGGCGGACAGATAAATCAGCACCGCTTCCGGCACCAGCCGCCGAATTGTGGCCGCGCCCTGAACGTCAATTCGCATAACCACATCTTTACCACTGGCTAACGCCTCCCGCACCTGGGCTTTAGGAATGCCTTTGTAGTCGCCATAGACTACAGCGTACTCCAACAATTCGCCCTGTTCGATCATTTCGGCAAACTCGCTGGTGGACACAAAAAAGTAATCCACGCCATTTACCTCGGTGGGGCGTTTGGGACGGGTGGTGGCGGTGACAACAAAATGAAAAGGGTAGCCCAACTGTTGCAGCCGGGCAATGGTCATATCTTTGCCTACGCCCGACGGTCCGGAAATGACAACCAGGAGAGGTTTTTCTTGATGATTGTAAGGTTCAATGCGGCGCGACAAGGCTTGCTCCTCTTTGCTCTAAAAATGTTTTGTAACTATTCATTCTCTCAAGGCTAAGGCTGAGGCAATGAGATTAATCTTGGCTTTAGCCTTTGATGTTGCTATGTAGTTACAACTTTTCAATCATTTATCATGCCGCCAAATCTCCTGGGAAGCAATTTTTCCCGCCTGAAAATAGCGATTGCCCGGCGGACTGTAGGACAAACTTTAGTTTGTCCGGCCAAAACCACTTGATTCAGCCCAATGACGGTAGTATAATACTCAGGTCAAACTTGAATGGATTGAGGGAGAACAACCCATGCCCATTTACGAATATGGCTGTTATGACTGCCGCAAACGAGTGAATGTTTTCTTCCGCAGCTTTGCCGAGGTAAGCAGCAAGCAGGCTGCCTGTCCCCGCTGTGGCGGGGTGAATCTCAAACGGCTGGTTTCTAAAGTGGCCGTGCTCCGCTCTGAGGAGAGCCGCCTGGAAAACCTGGCCGATCCGAGCAGTTTAGCCGGGTTGGATGAGAATGATCCCAAATCTATGGCCCGCTGGATGCGCAAGATGAGCAGTGAAATGGGGGAAGATTTAGGGCCTGAGTTTCACGAGGTGGTGGACCGGCTGGAAGCGGGCGAAGACCCCGAGTCCATCGAGCAGTCTATGCCCGATTTAGCCGGGGGTGCTGGCGGTGGCGCGGATGATGATTGGTTCGAGTGAAAGGTGGGGCGTGAAACGTGAAGCGTAAAATGAAAAGTAACGCCTCTGACTACTGGCTACTGACCTCTGACTTCTGACTTCTGATTACTGACTACTGACCTCTGACTACTGGCTACTGACAACACCTGTTCCAACCGCTCACAAATAATCGCGTTGATTTCTTCGACCGGGGCGCTGGCGTCAACAATTAGCCAGCGTCCCGGTTCTTGTTGGGCCATTTCCAGGTAGCCGGCGCGGACGCGCTGGTGAAATTCCAGTTCAAGCTGGTCCATGCGATTCCACTCGCCCTGACCGCTCACATTGGCCGCCGCTTTGCGGCGCAGCCCTTCCTCAACGGCGACATCCAAATAGATGGTTAAATCGGGCTTGAGGCGCTGGGTGGCAAAGTTGGTAATCAGGCGCAGGGTTTCAAAATCCAGGCGGCGGCCATACCCCTGATAGGCATAGGTACTGTCGGCGTAGCGGTCGCACAGCACCACGCCTCCCTGGGCCAGATGCGGCAGGATGACCTGTTCGACCAACTGGGCCCGGCTGGCCGAGTAGAGCAATATTTCGGCCCTGGCCGACATCTCAGTATTCTTGACATCGTGTAATACCTGCCGGATTTGATCGCCGATGGCTGTTCCACCCGGTTCGCGGGTACACAGCACCTCATAACCCAACCGCTCCAAATGCGCCGTAACCAGGTTGATTTGGGTGCTTTTGCCGGAACCGTCGGGGCCTTCAAAGGTGATGAACAGACTCATGGTAGACCTATGCTGGAGGGTTGGAAGGTTGGAAAGTTGGAAGCTTGCCAATCTTCCAACCTTCCAGCCTCCCAATTTATCTGCTTCCGGTGGGCGCATCCCGATAGATGCGAACGCGGCGATACGGTTCGCGGCCCAGACTGTGCGAGATCAGGTTGTTCTGCCGGGCTAACTCGTGCTGCTCGCGGCGGATGTTGGCGCTTTGCGGCGATAACTCGATACTGCGCGTGCCGGACAGAATCTTGCGGATGGCATCCTGGGTTTCCCGCATAGCTACCGAACTGGGGTCAACATCCCGCTCGCTCAACGAAAAAATATCGGCCAGGCACGACTCCATCTGGATCACCGTATTGGAGCGCAGCACATACACCGGCCGGCCCAGGCGTTCAGCCTCGGTGATAGGCTGGGGATGCTTGCGATAGTAGCTCTTAAGGGTCATCAAGATGTCGGCGTCTTCCAGATCATCCACCAGCGTGACCGGCACCCGCAGCGTGCGGGCCGCCTGGCGCAGCCGGTTCTGGCCGATGCCATACGGGTAGATTTTGATCGGCTGCATGGATTTGGTGTGTTCAAAATCGAGCATACCGCTGGCGGCCATTTTGCCCCGAAAGTCGCCGTAGTCCCCATTTTTGGCTTTGGCGGTCGCTACGGCCTCACGGCTTTCCCGACCTTCTCGACCTTCCCGACTTTCTCGGCCAGTCGTGGCAGCCGGTTGAGGCGGCGTTTCAATCTTAACTTCACCGGCTTCATCCCGATAGCGAATTTCGGGCAGCAGCGGTTTTTGGCGCAGCAGCATATCCACCGCGCGGGCCACATCGTGATGGACCGCAAACGTTTCCCGGTCCTGAATTTCAACTAGCACGTCGAAGGTCGGCGGGGCGCGCCGTTCCAGCACCGTTTTTTGGGTGCCGCGCCGCCGCGCCTCTTCATCCGAGAGGGTCACGCTGTCAATCCCACCAACCAAGTCCGATAAGGTCGGGTTGAGCAGTAGATTTTCCAGGCTCTGGCCGTGGGCAGTGCCAACCAGTTGCACCCCCCGCTCGGCGATGGTCCGGGCGGCTTCGGCTTCCAGTTGGCGGCCAATTTCGTCAATGATGATTACTTCGGGCATGTGGTTTTCCACCGCCTCGATCATCACCTCGTGCTGCAAACTGGGCCGAGCAACTTGCATGCGCCGCGCCCGGCCAATGGCCGGGTGGGGGATGTCGCCATCGCCGGCGATTTCGTTCGATGTGTCCACGATAATGACCCGCTTGGTTTCGGCCAGCACGCGAGCCGCTTCGCGCAGGAGGGTGGTTTTGCCCACGCCGGGCCGGCCCAGCAGCAGCAAGCTCTGGCCCGATTCCAGGATGTCCTGAACCACATCCACTGTGCCAAAGACCGCGCGGCCCACCCGGCAGGTCAGGCCAATCACCTTGCCCTGGCGGTTGAGAATGCCCGAAATCCGGTGCAGGGTACGTTCGATCCCGGCCCGGTTGTCGCCCATAAATTTGCCAATCCGTTCCGTGACAAAATCAATGTCATCCTGGGTGATTTCGCGCTCGCTCAAGATAACTTCGCGGTCAGAATAGCGCGCCTCAGGCTGCCGGCCCAGGTCCATCACAATTTCGACCAGTTTTTCGCCATCGTTGGCGGCTGCCAGCGCTTCCTGGATGTAAGGGGGTAAAACCTTTAACAAGACATCCAGATCATCGGTTATTCTTATTTGTTGAGGTAAATTGCTCACAGTTTCGATGGTTGTACCTCCACTATTAATAAAAACTTAGTAAACGTCTAGAATTTACTTCCCGTTTTGAGTTCCTATGGGTTCCCTTAGTTCCCTGGGAACTCATAGGAACTTGGGGGAACTTATTTTTGGACAATCACTTAGCTCAGGTGAACAGCAGACTTGTGGCTTGCCACCTAAAACATTAGCGTCAAAATTTGATGGTCAGACTGCCGGGCGCGCCGGCGTTTGGGGCTAGATGGAGTCTGAGCCATCTCGATGGGCGACATAACGGTCGTGGCCGCCCCCTCCGTAGGGGTCTGTTCCAGGGCCGGGATGAGCGCGGGCACAGCTTTGCGGACCCGCACGGCCATATGTTTGACCACCAAGGTTTGGCTGGTTAGCGGCTTGAAGCCCAGGCTTGGTAAAATAGAGCGCCACCCGGCCTCAAATTCCCGCAAGGCAAAATAAACCGGCAGGTGAGGCCGAGCCTCGGTCAGGCGCAAAGCCGCCCGGCCCAAAGCCTCGGCTTGATCCAGCGCGTCGGGGTGGAGCAGGGTGCGAATCCAGTAGCCCCGCTTGCCTGAGCGAAGGTGCAGCGCGCCCAAAATTTCGCCGTCAATCTCCCAGACATAACCCTCCCGGCGGCCTTGCTCGCCCCAGCGCCGGTGGCCCAGAGACCACTGGCCCTGGGCCAGACCTTCGGCGTTTTGAACGGCGCGGGGGGCCAGGACTGTGTACAATTTTTGCAAGCCCCAGCCATCGCTGAGCTGCTGGGGCCGCAAATTCAGCCCGGCGGAGCCGTCCGCCCGATTGACCCCCGGATCGAGCTGGAAAATATCTTCCTGCCCATACTCCAAAAAGCCGACATTTTTGAAAAGCTGCAACTCTTCAGATTTTCCGGGCAGCCGGGCATAGAGCCGCAAACTGCCCTGCTCGGCGGTTTTGATGCAGAGATGAGCCAGCAGCCGCTGCCAGATAGCGTGGCTGCCATTGCCGGTGGTCAGCGCCGGGGCCATAAAAACAACATCCCGCTCGGGCCGGCCCGGCCGCGTCCGCATTTGAGCCAAGCCCAGGCTTGTGCCGTGTTCATCTTGTTGGTCAAGGATAAAAGTAGAAGGACCTGCGTGGGGCGCAAGGATGCTATCCAATAACACCGAGCGCAAGGGGGAGCGGGGATGCGTCAACTGTTCTTCGATGTCCAGAGGCGTCCCCACCCGCTGAAGGCGCGCCACAAGCCGTGAGTCGCGCAAATGAAACGCTTTTATCAACGTTTAGTCTCGATTAGCAAAATATCAATTAGCTCCAAGTACCTGGCCCATCGCGGGCTAAAAATCCGGGCTAATCACCATAATTGTACCTTAGACTAAGTCGCTTTGCAAGTAAAAATTTTTTAACACTATCAGTAGATCCAATTTTTCACCGTAGCTGGCGCATCCCTATGCGTCAGCGGGCGGCATAGGGATGCCACTCTACGGAAATTTGGATCCACTGAGCATTCTTTTTCTGCCACTCAACAATTACTAGCCCGATATTTAATCATCATAAATCAACTTCATTCAACCCGGTTGCGGCCTTTGCTGTGGCTCACAAGCGCCAGCGGATCAAGCGTCCTTGTCTGTTGTAGCACACCTTCTGCCCCGCTGACAATACCCTAAATCCAAGATAATTTGTTATAGTTTCTGTCTAAGGCCATTTATGGTATACTTGAGCCAGAGGAAATAAGAAATAAGAAGTGAGAAATAAGAATTTACGGCAGTTCCAAGATTTAAATCCTTCAAGGACGTGGTGCGTGGTACGTAGGGCGTAACATAAATGCACCACGCACCACAAGAATTGATGTTTTATTTTCTTGGAATTGCCTAAGAACAATTGCCTCACCTTCTAATTTCTTATTTTTACTTTCTTAATTACGAGGGAGGCGCTGCAATGGCCCTGGTCAAAGTTTCAGCCGATAAACGTTACCTGCTCAACCCCAAAGGCCAGCCCTTCTTTGCCTGGGGCGTCAACTATGCCGGTTATTTTGATCGGGCCTGGAAAATGTGGGAAGCCAACCTGTTTGATCCGGCTTTGATTGTCCGCGATTTTCGCAAAGCCCAAAACAGCGGCTTCAACATGGTCCGGCTCTTTGTCCATACCGCCCTGGCCGAAGAACTGCGTCGCGATAACTTCGCCAAGCTCGATCAAGTGCTATCGCTGGCCCAGGACCACCAATTATTAGTGCTGCTGACCCTCAACGACGCCCACTGGCTTGATTTGGGCCGGGTGGGTCAACTGGATGCCAAAATTGCCGCCCGCTACAAAGATGTGCCGACGATTGCGGCCTTTGACCTGGAAAATGAGCCGGTCTTTTATAACCTGGTCGGCGCGATTTACCCGGCCCAATATCGCCCGCCGGTTCATACCAGCCAACTGGTTGACCAGTACGGGGTGCGGGTCAGCCGGACCGAGGCCGCCGATTTGCAGCGCCGCCGCCAGATTCCGGCCCATCTTGACGCCGATAAAGCTTTTTACTATATCAACGCCCTGCGTATCTTCCTTGAATATGACGCCGCCGCCAATGCCTTTGTCCGCAAGGGCAAAGGCACCATTGTGGATTTTATGCTCTCCGGCGAAGCCACCCCCTGGCACAACTTTATCGAGGTGCTGGATAAAACCGTCGAGGCCTGGCTGCGCGCCCGGATTGACCCCATTCGCGCCGCCGGCAGCGCCCACCTGTTGACCGTCGGCTGGAACTGGCTGCAATTTGCCAGCTTGCCGGCCAACCGGTTGCTGGATTTTCAGGAGTACCATAACTACGAAACCATCACCCTGAGCGGCTTTAACACCAACGCCGCCCACCTGGAAGGGCTGCGGCGGGTCTTTCCCAAACACCCGCTCATCTTTGGCGAATTTGGCTGGAGCAACCAATCCAGTTCCGACCCCAGCCAGAGCCAGCCGGTTCATCCCGGTTTGACCGGCCTGTACGAAGCCGCCACCTACGCTTATTTGCGAGCCAATAACTTTGCCGGCGGCTTCAAGTGGATGCTCAACGATGTCCAGGCCCCCCACAACCCCCGCGAAGCCAGTTTTGGCGTTTTCAGCGCCGGCGACCAGCCCAAACCGATTCGCGATTTGGTGCTGCGCTTCAGCCAGGATTGGCCCTCGGTGGAGCAGCCGGCCAGCTTTAGCGCCAAGCGCGACCTGGAAAGCAGCTTTGCCTATCGCTTTGACACGGCGGCCCACAAAACCATTGGCGGCTACAGTTACCAGGATGAAGCCCTGCGCTGGCAGGCCGAAGGCGGGCTGGCGCACTGCTTTATCAAACTGACTCCGCAGGGTTTGCTAATTGACTCACAGGGATCGGGCCGCCTATCGGTTGACCCCTGGGACCTCATCCCCACCTGGAACCGCGCCCGCGAAACCGACGTTTACCGTGTTTTCACCGACCAGCAGCGGACCAAACAGCAGACTTTTGCCCCCGGCCAGAGCGTCGAGTTGGAGATTCGCCCCGGCTTGCAATATCTGGTGGCCATGGGCAAAGAGATTACAACCCCTCCGCCCGGCGACGGCCCCAGCCCCAAACCCGGCGAGCATGTGCTGCTGCTGGGCGATTTTGAAAATTACCTGCCAGCCGCGCTCAAATACATTCGCCGCTTTGCCCCCGATTTAACCTTTGCGGTTGAAGAGACCGGCGGACGCTGGGCTTATGTGACCGTCGTGGCCCCGCCGGAACGTATCTCCGACGCCCGGCTGGACGACATGCGCGGAGCCGGCGCGCTGCTGGTCGAGCGGGTCAGCGGCGCTACTCCTCAGGCCACGCAAGCCATTTTGGATGAGCTGGCCCAGCGCAGCCAGCGATTCCTCACCGCCATTGCCCCATCTCCCCCCCAGGAAGAACCTCCCTCCGACTCGCCCGAACTCCCGCCCGCCGAGGACGCCCAGGATACATATGTGGTCCAACCCGGCGACACCCTGAGCAAAATTGCCCTGAGGTTGTACGGCAATGCCGCTTTGTGGCCCCTCATCTTTGAAGCCAACCGGGATAAACTATCCAGCCCCGGCCTGCTCCGGGTAGGCATGGAACTGCGGATTCCAGAACGAGCATAACAAGTAGCAGGGTTGCAGGGTAGCAGAATTATCTTATTTCCCTGTCTACCGTCTACTATTTTCAGAGAGGAAGGTTCATGAGCCTGCGGCAGGCTGCCAATGATGAAAATGTCATTGCGAGGCCGTAGGCCGAAGCAATCCCCGTCTTCGGGGTGGGAGACTGATTCGCCGCTAAAGCGGCTCGTAGTGACATGACAGTTATTTACGAGGAGTCGGACAGCCTCTATGGGACGACACCGACAATGAAAATTACTTTCTGACTACTGACTACTATTTTCAAGGGAGTATCATCATGTCAAAAACATTTTCGCTGCTTTTTGGAGGAGTGATTGCGATCATCCTATTGGGGCTGTATACCTTTACCATGATCTATATGATCAGCGTGGCTCGTTGTGTCTCTGCCGGCGACTGCCGGGCGGAAGAAATTCCGGCGGGGGTTATCTATGTTCATAC
This sequence comes from Anaerolineales bacterium, assembly GCA_015075405.1. Classification (GTDB taxonomy): domain Bacteria; phylum Chloroflexota; class Anaerolineae; order 4572-78; family J111; genus DSQQ01. The sequence continues at coordinate 1,348,482 of JABTUK010000003.1, read as the reverse complement.
CACCGTCGCCGGGCTGGTTTCGGCGCTGGTGGTGGCTGAACTGGCTATAACCCGACCCGGCGAGGCGCCCGGCGCTAAAACCCTGGCTTCTGACCTGAGCGAGGCTTCCCAACGGATTACCGCTTATATCTCCGGCGGCTACGTCCTGGTCTGGATCATTTCGGGCCTGACCGCCCTGGTTGCCGGCTCGATGTTGTATCCTGATGCGGTCAAAACGTTAAGCGATGCCGGCACCACCTGGCTGGGTATTGCCGTTGCCGCCGCTTATTCATACTTTGGGATCAGGCCGTAATAGATGTATAATGCCCAGACTCAACCAAAGTGAAGGAATAACCCTGTTACAATGACAAGCAACAACGCCTATGATATTCTCCAGGAACGGGGCTTTATAGCCCAGGTAACGGATGAAGCCGCCGTCCGCAAGATGCTGGCCGGGAGAGCCATCACCTTTTACGTTGGCTTCGACGGCACCGCCGACAGTATGCACGCCGGCCACCTGGTGCCGGTGATGGCCATGATGCACTTGCAGCGGGCCGGTCACCGGCCAATTGGCTTGGTGGGTGGCGGCACGACGATGGTGGGCGACCCCAGCGGCAAAACCGAAATGCGCCAAATGTTAATGGAAGAGACCATCGAGGCCAATGCCCAGAAGATTCACGCCCAGCTCAACCACTATCTCCATTTTGACGAGGGCCGGGCCATCCCTGAAAATAACGCCCACTGGCTGCTTGACCTCAAATACATTCCCTTTTTGCGCGAGATTGGCCGCCACTTTAGCGTCAACCGCATGCTGGCCGCCGAAGCTTACAAAGTGCGCTATGAACGCGGCTTGAGTTTTATCGAGTTCAATTACCAACTGCTGCAAGCCTACGACTTTCTGGAACTTTACCGGCGCTACGGCTGCACCATGCAGATGGGCGGCGACGACCAATGGAGCAATCTGCTGGCCGGGGTAGACCTGATTCGCCGCGTGGAAGGGGCAACTGTCGAGGCGATGACCTACCATCTGCTGACGACGGCCAGCGGGGCCAAGATGGGCAAAACTGCTGCCGGGGCGGTCTGGCTTGACCCGCACAAACTTGCTCCCTACGATTACTACCAGTACTGGATCAACTGTGACGACCGAGATGTGGAGAAACTGCTCAAAATCTTTACCTTTTTGCCACTGGATGAAATCAAACGGCTGGCCGCCCTGGAAGGGGCCGAACTGCGCGAAGCCAAGCGGGTTTTGGCTTTTGAAGCAACCAAAATTACCCATGGCGAGTCCGAAGCCCATGCTGCCGAGGAAGCCGCTCGCGCTGCTTTTGCCCAGGGCGGCGATATGAGCGCCATGCCAACCACCACCCTGGATTTTGCTCGCCTGGAGCGGGGTCTGGGGGTGCTGGAAATCTTCAGCGAGGTCGGACTGACCCAATCACGTGGCGAGGCCCGGCGCATGGTCCAGCAGGGCGGCTTGTACGTCAACGATCAAAGAATTGACGAAGTCGAAGCCGTTTTAACCCCGGCTAATCTGACCCCCGCCGGAATTTTGCTCCGGGCGGGGAAAAAGAAGTATCACCGGCTGGTGGTTGAAGAGTAAAGACCGGGGACCGAGGACAGGAGACCGGCAGTCTTCGGTCCCCGGTCTCCTGTCTCCGGTTATGTTTTTTAAAAAGTGATTGCCCCGGCTTAATTCCAGGGCAATCACCTTGAGGAGGGGAGGAAAACAACCACAACAAGAGAAACAATCTCTTGTTGTTTAAAGGTTATACTCAGTTCAATAGGCTTTGTCAAATAGGTTCGATTTTGGCTGGGTTGAATAAAAACAAAGATGACCTCGGGCGGGGGCAGCGCCGAGGTCATCTTCTTTAAGGAGGGAGGCAAACAACAAGAAAGGAGAGAAATGCCTTGTGAATTAATATACAACTATTCTCTGGATTTGTCAAGAGTTTGCGCGAAATTTCTCATAAGAAAAAGAGGTGTCCAGAAAAATCCTTTCCCAACAATCAGGGTAGCAGGTAGCAAGGTAGCACAAACTTTGACCTGTTACATGCTACCTTGCTACCCTTCGGGCTGAGCCTCAAGTCGAAGCCTGTTTTAGTGGCCAAAGCTTTTCTGGAGAGAACTATAACCCTTCCGCCAGGCGCGCCCACTCTTCCAGGGAGAGCGTCTCGGCGCGGCGGGTGGGATCAATGTTGGCGTTGACCAGGGCCGCTGTTATTTCCGGCATGGGCCGGTGCAGGCCCGCGGCCAGCGCGTTTTTGAGCTGTTTTCGCTTTTGCCCAAAACCGGCTTTGACCACCCGGAAAAAGTGATCGGCGGCTGTGACAGCGACGGGCGGCTGGGTAAAGGTGTCAATCCGCACCACCGCCGAGTCGACTTTGGGGGCAGGATAAAACGCGCCGGCAGGAATGTGATGCGCCAGGCTGGGCCGCCCGTAAAATTGAACGCTGACCGCCAGCAGACTCATCTGGCCTGGTTTGGCGACCATCCGCTGGGCCACTTCCTTCTGGACGGTGACGACGACCCGCTCCGGTCGCGGGGAACTTTCCAGCAGGTGGCGGATCACCGCTGAAGTGATGTAATAGGGCAGATTGGCGACAACCTTATAGGTTGGGGGTTGGGGGTTGGGGGTTGGGGGTTGGGGGTCATGCTTAATTGAGCTTAACAAACGATCAAGATCGGTCTGTAAAATGTCGGCTTCGACAACGGTGAGGTTTTTTAGGTGGCCGTATTCATTGTGGAGCAAATTGACCATGTGGGGGTCGAGTTCGACGGCGATCACCTGGCTGGCTTTCTCGGCCAGCAGGCGGGTGAGGACGCCGGGGCCGGGGCCGATTTCCAGGACGGTGTCGGCTGGGGTGAGTTCAGCCACGGCCACAATTTTAGCCAGATGAACCGGGTCAACTAAAAAATTTTGCCCCAGCGACTTGCGCGGCTGAAGATTGTATTTTTTGAGGAGAGCAGAGAGAGAATTCACAGATATACCTGTTTTCAAAAGGGTAACAAGTAGCAAGGTAGCAGGTCGAAATCAGTTTTTGCTACCTTGCTACTTGTTACCTTGATACCTTATTGCGGCGGCCACTGCGGCAAAACATAGCGAATGTTGCCGGCGGGCGGGACGGGGGTAAGAATATAAACGTCGCGCCAGCCGTATAAATCGGGGAGGGGCTGGGTGTCGTCGTAGGCCAGATCAATATGTTTGCCCACAATCAAACCACCCGTATCGGCGGCCAGGGCGATCCCGTAATCGGGCACATAGATTTTGGTCATCAGCGGGATAACTTTGGGGTCAACGGCGGCCATGCCAAAACCAACGCGCATGCCCGTGCGGGTAATGCCGTACTGGGGATGGTCGGCGGCTTTGCCGGAACTGGCGGCGTTGTAGGGCGTGGTCAGCATGGAGATTTTGCGCCAGTATTCAATGGGTCCATCAGGGGTGTCAAGGGTGCGGACGACAATATTGGCGCCGTAGGCAATGATCTGTTTGTTCGGGGCCTGGTCCAGCCACTTGTCTTCCAGCACCCGCCAAACCTCCTGCTCGTTTTCGTAGCGGACCCGAGTGCGGCTTTTGATAACCCCGGTTACGCCCTCCTGCCGTTTGACCTGCTGATCCAGCTCCATTTCGGGGTCGGGGATCCATTCGCTTTCAAAGGGGATGAACTCCTGCTCAATTTCGACCTCCTCTCGCACCCGGACCACCTCGATCAAATCGCCGGCAGCAAGGGGTTGGCTGGCGGGTGGGCGGCTGAAATCCTGCCCCATGAGGGCCACGCCTTCCTGGGCCAGCACCTCACCGGCAGTTTTGCGGCGAGTACGGGTTTTGATCAAGCGGCCATCCACGCTGATGTCCACCGGCAGCGAGCGCTGGATATAAATTTGCATGCCCGGCGACAGGCGCGTGCCCAAACCGGGCGTCACCTTATCGCCCAAAAAGAGGGTCAACCCCTGTTCCAGCAGCGCCTCGCCGACGTTGGGTTGGGTGGTGTAAAAGGCGCTGCTCACCTGGCCGTCGTGCAGGGTGATGGGCACAGCCCGGCGCACAATCAGTTGGACCGGCTCCGGGCGGCTCGAAGCCATGGCTCCTTGCGGCGTCTGAGCGGCGGCCAATAGGTGGGCCAACCCATGCAGTGTGGCGGTGTCGGGCCGGGCCGGCGGCAGGTCTGACGCGGCAGAGATAACAGTTCCGTTGATATAAACCTGATCGCGGGCATGAGCGGTGAGACCAGCCTCGCCCAGCGCCCCGGCGATGGTTTGCTGGTGGGTCAAAAGCCGCCAGGTCTGCCCATCGGCCTCGATGGCCACAGGCCGGGCCAGGTGGATAGTGATGGCCTCTCCAGGCGCAAGCGGGTGGTCGAGCGATGGCTGGATGGTATCTTGAGGCTGCAAGGTTAGCCCAATGGCCCGGATAACCTCGCCTACGGTTCGCTGGTGGGTGCGGATCAGGTAGGGCTGGCCGTTGATGACCAGCGTGACCGGCTGGCTGGTCAGCCAGTAGCCAAAAACCAGGAGCAATAACAGGCTCGCGGCCCCAAAGCCCCGCCAGAAGTATCTATTCATTATTGACGGGTAACTGCTCAACCATGTCATTTCGACCGTAGGGAGAAATCCCCGACACCTTACTTTTACGTGTTGCGCCCTGGGGATTTCTCGACCTTCGGTCTCGAAATGACAGGAGTAGTAACATTGACGGAATTAAGCGGACCATTTGCAGGGATAGATGGTCGAAAGCCACTGAAAGCCCAGCGATTGTAAAATGGGCCGGCTCATGGGGCTGGCGTCTACGGTGAGGAAACGCACCCCGCGGCGGCGAGCTTCCTGGGCGCGGACAGCCAGCAGAGCGCGGTAAAGGCCGCGCCCGCGATAGGCCGGCAGGGTTGAGCCACCCCACAGGCTGGCAAACTGGCTGCCGGGGTGAAAGTAAATCCAGGCAGTGCTGGCGGGGGCGTCGTCCACATAGGCAGCGTAGATGCTGAGATGGTCCGGCTGCTGCAAATCGTGGGCCAGGCGCTCGGCCAGGGGGCTAAAATCATCGTCCCAAACCCCGGCGTGGATCACGGCCAGGTCGTCCAACTGGCCGGGGTCGGTGATGCGCCGGACATCGTGAGGGATGGGTTGGAACAGGGTGGCCGGGGCTGTCTCAAGGTCGAGGATAAGCAGCGCTTCCGGCTCTTCGATTTCAAAGCCGTGCGCGGCCAGCCGGTCTTGCAAATCGGGCGGGCTGTCGTGCTGGTAGACCTTCCACTCGACCGTGTGGCCCAGCCGGGTAAAGTAGTCCATTTCCGCTTGAATCACCGCTTCCACATTTTCGGGGGTGAGCCAGGTATAGATGATAAAGCTCTCCGGGTGGTGAAGGCCAACGTGGCGGACAGTGGCGGGGGTTACTTCGCGCCGTACATCGGAGTATTCAACCTCACGCCGTTGTTCCTGGTCAAACAGGGCCAAAATTTGGTCAGTGTTCATAAGTAAAAAGGCGGATCATCTTGATCCGCCGGTTGACCGCCTCCCTGACCCTCCCCCTCTCAGGGGGGAAGGGTTAGGGAGGGGTGCTCAGGGCGACGGCAACCGAGTAGCTCCGGCCAGGCAACCTTGCGGCACCCAGGAGGGACCACTTAAGGCTGCTTCCTTCCGGACCTGACCTGGTTCGCAGGCTCCTGCCGCGCAAGACCCACCCATCAACGCTACCCGGTTGCCCTCGCTCTGAACGGTAGACGGTAGACCGTAGACGGGGAGAACCGTTTATTTATCTTCCCCTGTCTACCGTCTACTGTTTACTCGTATTGGCGGAGAGGGAGGGATTCGAACCCTCGAGGCTGTTACACCTACGCGATTTCCAATCGCGCGCACTAGACCAGCTATGCGACCTCTCCTGATATCATTAATTATTGACCATTGACCATTGATTATTGACTGTTAGTAATGGTCAATGGTTAACTGTCAATAGTCAACTGTTAATTTTAAGGCGGGGAGGGTGGGATTCGAACCCACGGTAGACCGGAGCCTACAGCGGTTTTCGAGACCGCCCCATTCGACCACTCTGGCACCTCCCCGGATTAATTGTGAATTGTCAATTGTTAATGAAAAGCTGGCGGCTTATGATTGCCGCAACGACAAAAAATTATAGCACGGCAGAGGGGAAGGGGCAAAAGTTCTAAGGGAGTTCCAAGATTTAAATCATCGAAACAAATCTAACATGCGTGATGCGTGATGCGTGAGACTTTTCACGCATCACGTGTCACGTGTCACGGACTTTTCCAACTCGTTCCCAAACTCAGTTTGGGAACGAGTTGGAAACGAGTTGGAAATTATGACCGCTTCTCTAAGGGAGCAAAACTGGTGGACAGCTTTTTGATGCCCTGGCTGGGGAAGGCGACCTGAACAAATTCTTCGCCGCCTTCCAACTCCACGCCGATGATGGTGCCGTCGCCGAATTTGCTGTGGAACACCCGGTCGCCGGGTTTATAGCCGCTGCTCTTGGGCGGTGGGGCAGCGACCCGGCCCGGCTGCTCCCAGCGCGCGCTAAGCTGGCGGGCTTGCGGGCGGCTGGTGATGGGCGAACCGCCCCGTTGGCGGGGGTTGGAATCGTCGAGCAGTTCGGGCGGAATGTCGGCCAGAAAGCGGGAGGGGCTGGTCGGCTCGTCGAAGCCGTAGTTGGAACGGCGAAAGGCTCGAACCAGATAGAGCCGGTCTTTGGCCCGTGTCAGCCCGACGTAGGCCAGGCGGCGTTCCTCTTCCATCTGTTCGGGGTCGGTCAGGCTGCGGCTGTGCGGAAAAATACCTTCTTCCATGCCAATCATAAAAACCACCGGAAATTCCAGCCCTTTGGCGGTGTGCAGGGTCAGCAGGGGGACGCGGTCGCCTTCCTCGCCCAGGGCGTCCACATCGGAAACCAGGGCCACGCCTTCCAGAAACATGGTCAGGGCTTCGTCGCCTTCCAGCCGGCCAAATTCGGCGGCTTTGCGGCCCAACTCTTCCAGGTTTTCCCAGCGGTCGTCGCCTTCGGGAGTGTTGTCTTTGATAAAGGTTTTGTAGCCGGTGCGGGCCAGGGTCAGCTCGTACAGTTCGGGCAGGCTCAGCTTTTTCTTGGCGTTGACCAGCATGGCCATGGTCTGACCGAATTCGACGAGGGCTTTGCGGGCTTTGCCTTTGAAGGGGGCTGCGTGAGGCGTGAGGCGTGAGGCGGGGAGATTGTCTTTGCCAGTTTCGGGTTGGTTGACATCTTCATCGGCAACGAGTTGCTGGAGGGCCTGCCAGGGGGTTGTGCCCATTTCAAAAGCCCAGCCGTACAGGTCGGCGACGGTTTTGGCGCCGATGGCGCGGGGCGGCACATTGATGATACGTTCCAGGCTGACGCTGTCTTCGGGGTTGTGGATGAGCCGCAGGTAGGCCAGGGCGTCTTTGATTTCTTTGCGCTGGTAGAAGCTGGTGCCGCGCACCAGGCGATAGGGGATGTTGTGGGTGATAAAAATTTCTTCGGGCAGGCGGCTCTGGGCGTTGGTGCGGTACATCACGGCCATATCGCCCAGGCGCAGGCCATTCTGTTGCAGGCGGCGAATCTCTTCGGCCACATAGGTGGCTTCTTCGCGCTCGTTGTAGGCTTCGATCAGGCGGATTTTAGCTCCCCGGCCGCGGTCGGTGAAGAGGTCGTTGTCAATCCGGTTTTTGTTTTTGCGGATGACCTGTTTGGCCGCGGCCAGAATGGTTTCGGTGGAGCGGTAATTTTGGGAGAGGCGGATGAGCTTGTGGTCGGGGTAATCCTCGCGGAAGCGCAGCACGTTGCGGTAGTCGGCCCCGCGCCAGGAGTAGACGCCCTGATCGAGATCGCCGACGACAAACAGATTGCGATAGCCGCCGGCCACCAGGCGGGTCAGCTCGTATTGGACCATGTTGGTGTCCTGAAATTCGTCTACCATGACGTGCTGGTACTGCTGCTGGTACTTTTCGCGCACCTCGGCGTGGCGGCGGAAAAGCTGCAAGGTGACCAATAACAGGTCGTCAAAGTCCAGAGCGTTATTTTCAATCAGCACTTTTTGATAACGCTCGTAAACGCGGGCCACAATCTCTTCCTGGTAGGAGCGGGTGGGGAATTTGTCGTAGGTAATCATCTCGTTTTTGGCTTTGGAGATGGCGTGGTGCATGGAGGCCGGTTTCCAGGCTTTTTCGTCCAAATCCAGGTCGCGAATGGCCCGCTTGACCACGGATTGCTGGTCGTCGGTGTCGTAAATGTTGAAGCTGCGGGTGTACTGGCCCAGCACCTGGATGTCCTGGCGCAGCCAGCGAGCGCACAAGGCGTGAAAGGTGCCGACGGCCAGGCTGGCCACCTGGGCCTCGCTCAGCATCTCTTCCAGGCGCGATTTCATCTCGCGGGCGGCCTTGTTGGTAAAGGTTACGGCGACAATATTCCAGGGGGCGACGCCGCAGACGCGGATAAGGTAAGCAATGCGGTGGGTCAGCGCCCGCGTTTTGCCCGACCCCGGCCCGGCCAACGCCAGCACCGGCCCGTTGATGGTCGTCACGGCCTCTTGTTGGGCCGGGTTGAGTTCAGCCAGAAAGTCCATTCTTGTTACTCCATGCGTGTGTGTCCGGGCGGGATTGTACCACGAAGGGGGGAAGAATGGAAGATGGAAGATAGTAGATAGAGGATAGAAGATAGTAGATGGAGGATGGAAGATGGAGGATAGATGACCGGAGTGCAAAGCTTGCTTTGCCGGGGTTGAATGGTTAGGCTAATTGAGTGAAGCAGGGTAAAATATCCGGTAAAATCAAGGCGCAGGGATGAACGTGAGATGACGCGAAGCGGGCGAGGAGGCGAAGAGGCGAGCAGGTATTTTGCAAATCCCTCACCTCTTCGCCTCACCCTTCATCGCGTCCTCGCCTCACCCGTCCTCGCCTCTTTTCAGGAGAGAATAACCCATGTCCGACGAACAAAAAGCCAAAGTCCAGGCTCAATTCGGCCCGGCCAGCGAAGGCTACGCCAGCAGCGAAGTCCACGCTAAGGGCGAAAGCCTGGGGCTGCTGGTAGAACTGGTTCAACCGCAGCCCGATTGGGTCGCGCTCGATGTCGCCGCCGGCGCGGGCCACACCGCCTTTGCCTTTGCCCCGCACGTGGCGCGGGTGATTGCCACCGATTTGACGCCGGAAATGCTGGCTAAAACCGCCGAACTGGCCGCTAAACGAGGCTTGACCAACATCGAAACCCGGCCCGCCGACGCCGAGGCGCTGCCCTTTGACGACGCCTCCTTTGATTTGGTCACCTGCCGTATTGCCATGCACCACTTTCCCAACCCACGCCAGGCATTGAGCGAGTTTGCCCGCGTGCTCAAACCCGGCGGCGTGGTCGGCTTTACCGACAACATTACCGTGCCGGACAAGCAGGCCGCCGGTTATTACAACGCTTACGAAAAGCTGCGCGACCCGTCGCACAACTGGGTTTATCCGCTGGTGCGCTTGCAGGCCATGTTTGCAGACGCCGGGTTGAAGGTGGAAGCCACCCGCGAACTGAGCAAGGAACTGGAATTTCACGAGTGGGCCGACCGGATGAAGGTTTCCCCGGCCAACAAGGAGAAACTGCTGGAGATGATGCGGCATATCCCAGAGGCGCTCCAGCCGCTGTTTGCGCCGCGCTGGGCCGAGGGGACGCTGTATTTCAGCCTGTGGGAGGCGGTGATTGTGGCGAGACGGGGTGGTTGATGGAAGAGCCAGCTTTAAGGAGCTGGCTTTTTGTTTATGGTTGTCAGCGAGGGATTAGATGTGGTAGAATGAACGTAAAAGTTTGTTGGTTACGGATATTTATCCGTAACCAACACCCGGTGGACTTAAGTCCAGCCATTACCGTTACGGATTCAAATCCGTAACAAGCCGTAAGTGTCGGTTCAGGGAGGAAGGCTCTCCCTGCGCAGATTTTTACCTCGGATGGCAAATCTCCCCAAGCTGTGCTAGAATCTTGATGGAACTTATAAAGCTTTAAGGTTAGCTTTGATTTTTAAGATGTTGAACTGGAAGTGAGATAGGGATAAAAATGGTCCAAATTACGATGCAAATCACGGATCGTCTGGCGCAACGGCTGCAACCGCTGTACGATTGGCTGCCAACCATTTTGGAGTTAAGTCTGGTTGGATTTAAAACACCGGCGGTACAAACCGCTTCGGAAATTATCGAGTTTCTAGCTACCAGTCCCTCACCGAGCGAAGTGCTGGACTATCATGTGTCCGAGCGAGCACAGGCCAGACTCCAGCGGCTTTTAGCGATTAACGCCGCCGGACTGGCTTCGGCGGAAGAACAAGCCGAACTAGATGAGATGGGTCAGATTGAGCATATCGTCATTATGCTTAAGGCCCAAGCCCAGGAAAAAGTAACCCGGCAAAACTGATGGCAGAGACGATTTCAGGAGCTTTGCGCCAGTTGGTCTTTGAGCGGGCAGCCGGTCGCTGTGAATATTGCTTGCTATCCCAAGCTGTCACCGCCTACAAACATGAGCCTGACCATATCATTCCCAAACAACACGATGGTCCGCTCATTTTCGACTTGAAGGAGCTTTTATTCAGCCCTTGACCCCCGCAGGCCGTGTCACGGCAAAGATGCTTCACTTTAACGAATCCAACCGAGTGGAAGAACGAGAACGACTTATAGAAATAAACCTATATCCCTGAAGCTAGGTGTTCATCCTTTGAAAAATGGCATTTTGGTAAGGAAATCATCGTGAAATTTATTACGACGCCGAAGTGGATGCGCTCTACCTTGAATTTCATCCGCTGGCCGATGGAACGGCGGAAGCTCGGCCCTTAAATGATGAAGTCATCGCCAATTACGGCCCGGATGGCCGCCTGGCCGGTTTGGAAATTTTAGAGGCCAGCCAGGTATTGGACCAAAAAGAAGGCCGCCTGGTTTTTGAAATTACACCGGCTTTGGTTGGGCCAGCACCCATTTCTTAAAGAGCAGAAAAAGGAATCAAGGATTTTGCGCCTATAACAAAAAAGCCCTGCTGCAAAGCGGGGCTTTTGGTTTATTTTGCCCGTGTCATTGAGCCTATTCAGTTAGGGTTCCAGCGGATCGTCGGGGTGGGTCAGGTTCCCATCGGCGGTTACAAGGCACTTGAACTAAATCTCTGTTTTAAGGCTTCGTTTAGCTCCCCGTTATAAGGAAGGGTGGTAAAAAGAGAGAAATCATTAAACGCAGTAGAAGCGGATAAATCCAGGTTGGGCAGCATCGGCTGAACCGGGTTGCTTGGACGTTGGGCGACAAAATCACCCATCCGCTCTAAGCCGGTGGCAAACCGGCGTAGCGTTGTTTTGATGGCTTCGGGGCTGTTATCAATGCCGATCCACCGGCGCCCTAAGCGGGCGGCCACATCTAAGGTTGTGCCGGAACCGGCGAAGCAGTCTAACACCAGGTCGCCCGGATTGGAGGAAGCTTCGATAATCCGGGCTAAAAGGTCCGGGTTCTTTTCAGTTGGATAGCCGGTAATCTTGATATTCTGGTTGTGGGCGTCTCGAAACTCTAACCAAATGTCTTGAACGGGAACGCCGCTGCTTTCGTCCAGGTAAACCTTCCGGCGCGGGTTGCCATTGGGCGACCAATATATTTCCCCTCTGGCGTCCATCTCATCCAGGGTTTTGGGGGGATACTGCCAATGTTTACCGGGCGGAGGGTTCATGCCTCGCCAGGGTTTTCCCGTCTCGCCGTTTCTTACCCCTGGGGCGTGAATAGGCACCTTTTTATAGCGCCGGCCTGTTTCTTCTTCGATATACTCATACTCTTTATCGGCCCGCGCCTGGGTCCATTCCTCATAAGAGCGATTCCACACGTAGGTATCAGATTTTGTGTAAAAAAGAATATAGTCAGCAACATTGCCATAGGTTTTGCGGGTGTAATTCTTGGGGTTGCACTTTTTGCGGGTTATCCAGTTGCGGAAGTTGCCCGCCCCAAAAACCTCATCCATGATGATTTTTATGTGAAACGCCATGTTCTCATCCAGATGAACATAGATGGAACCATCCGGCGCTAATAACTCTCTGAGAATGATCAACCGCTGGCGGATAAACTCGATATAGTGCGCTCCGACCAGCAAATCGAGGTAAGCATCAGATTGGGAACGGGATTGAAAAACGCTTTTTGTGGCAAAAGGCGGGTCTATATAGATCAGTCTTACCTTACCACGGATGGAGTCATCATATAAAAACGAGGCTAGAATGGGCAGGTTATCGCCATAATAAAGCCGGTTTTCAGCCTCATCACTCTGCCGCAGTATCTTTATTGCAGCCGGGGCCGTAGCTAGAATTTCCGCGTTGGTTCGCTTGCCCTCATAAGATAAAGATACGTCAAGCGATTGATCCGGTTGGCTATCTGGCTGGGTCGGGTTGTTATTATTACCGCCCCATTTTGTTTTTGGTACGCCTGTCGCCATTTCTCTTCCCTGGCCAAAGTTATCCAGGTATGCCCTTCAGCTTTATAATCTGCAAACGAGTCCAAAAGCTCTGCCATTACGTAAATCCCTCTTGCGCTTTAAGGAGCCAGAGTTTGGTCGGAATTATATCATCTTATCAAGAATAAGGGAAGACCTTTATTTTGCTGGTTACGGATATTTATTCATAACCCCCTATCCGGTGAATTTAATTCCAGCAGTTGTCTGTTATGGATTCAAATCCGTAACAATCCGTAAAATGAGTTTAATTTGGGACCAGAATCCCGGTGATCCGAAATAAGTTTTGCCATAATTTGTATACCTCCTATGACTTTCGGGGGGCTTGATTTCGCCGGGCTGTTTGTTGTATCATAACTAAACCACGGCTGCTCCTCCTCCAACCGCAACCACCGCAACAGAGTAACCAGCTTCATTGAAGAAACCAAAATTGAGAATTAATTGAGCACCTTCGGCTATAAAGAGGGGAGTACACCTATTTTTAATTCTTGGTTTAAAGGATGTATGGGTAAAGGAGGTTTACCATGAGCGTTATGTCTGCTCATTCCGAGCAAGCGGTGGCTGTTTCCAGGGGAGAACGCTTCAAAGCGTGGTTCAGAGAGAAATTAACCGTTGAAAATATTCAAAGGTTCCTCAATAGTATCGCGGCGTTAAAGTATGGTATTTTCTTTGCCCTTCTGCTCCTCCTGCTCCCCTTCACCACGTTCTCAAAAATTCCCATCCTGGATACAACTGTTCCCTTCCACAATATAACGGGTGGGGTCTATGTAGACCTCGGCTTTGGCGGAGTGCTGTTGGCAACCCTGGTGCTCACCCTGACTACCTGGAGTTTATTATATACCCAGGGGCTTATTATCGAAGGGATTGAAACGCGCTACGGCCCCGATATTAACCAATTGGAAAGCGACACCGAGAAGCGTAAGGATTTTATTCCTGAGCAGATGTATCAATTCTTTAGCGCCGAGGCGTACTGGGGCCAACTTATAGCTTACTTTTGTGTGGTCGCCCTTTCTGGAACAGTCATCGTCATTTTTCATGCGGAACAGTGGTATTGGGCCATAGCGGCTGCTCTTTTGGGACTTGCTGGCGGCTATTTGATAATCATCCTGGTCTGCACCCCGGCGGTGCTGTTGATAGAAGATCAAGAGAAAGGGCTGAAACTGCTGCCCGATCCTGTCTCAACCTGGGTCTGGCAAAAGGCCAGGATGGTAACGTGGTTGTGTGGCTTATTTCAATGGCTGCGGTGGAAAATATCTCAAGCGGGGAAGATTATCCAATTTGTTCCGGCGGTGTTGGGCAAAGAAAAAACGGAGTTCCGCCTTATCAACCCCAAACATTTCCTGGCCATTCTGGTGGTTGGTTTTCTCATTATCCCTGGGATCATTGCCTGGACCACTGAGTTTCGGTTTGATACCATGCCGGCTTTGGTTTATGCCTACCTGCTCATCCTTTTTCTCATCTGGACGTTTAGCGCCCTTGACTTTCACCTGGCCCGGTTCCGAGTTAACTCCTTGTTTGTGTTCCTTGCTTTTATGGTCATTCTCTCGTCGTTTACCCACACCGATCACTTTTTTGAAGTCAGGATTACCCCTACCGAGGCTCTGACGCCGGTGGATGTGGTCAAAGGAAGCCGGCAAAAAGATAACCTGGTGGTGATTGTTTCTTCGGGGGGCGGTATTAAAGCCACGGCCTGGACGACGTTGGCCCTTAAAGATTTGATTGCTACCAGACCAGAACTGATAGATGAAATCCGGCTGGTGAGTACGGTGTCGGGAGGAACGGTAGGCGCGGCCTATTTCCTTGATGAGTTGTGCCACTCAACCCTGGATAGGGAAGCTAAAGATAACAATGAAGTTAAAACGGTGCTTGATACTGTTTATCAGAAATCTACTACTTCCAGCCTGGCGGCAGTGATGTATGGCTTTGCTTTTTTTGATTTCTGGCATCTGGTGTCGGGCGGGCTGCTGCCGCCGGGCCTTACAGATCGTGGTACGCTGCTTGAAAGCGAATGGCAGGAAATTGCCGGGGAAAGAGATGAGGTAGAGCAGCCAAGAAAGTGCCAGCAGGGAAATATACTCTCGTTTAGAGAAGATATACGAAATGGCTATTTACCCGCTTTTATCTTTAATGCCACCGTGATGGAGTCGGGCCGGCGGGTGATGATTACGCCGGTTAATTTTGAAAAATCGAACGAGCCATTTAATGAAATACGAGGCGATACCCTGACAGAGATTTTGTTAAAAGGTAATGATTTGGATAAAACCCACGAAGCGGATTTAAATCTCTGGACGGCAGCCCGGCTCTCTGCGGCCTTTCCTTATGTTACCCCGGCGGCGCGGGCTAAAATTGGCGATAAAGGCGACTTAAAGGATTTAGAATTTCGGCAGCCCTGGCAGCAATATCATATTATTGATGGGGGATATTATGATAATTTTGGGGTGACATCCGCGCTGGATTGGTTGGAGCCGGTGTTGCAAGCCCGATTAAACCCGCAGGCTGGCCTTGAGTTCGAGAAAGTGATTATTATCCAACTGCGGGCCTCGCCTAAGGCCGGCCGAACTTGTTATAAAAATGATGGGGGCGCGGCGTCTGCCTTTGTCGGCCCGCTGCAGGGTTTGTTGAATATTAGAAACGGGGTGGCGCTCTCGCGGAATGAAATTGAGCTTCATCGTTTCATTAAATCCTGGAATGCGCGCTTTGCTCAACAAAAGACTGAACAGGACCGAGTCCATTTAAGAACGGTGGTCATTGAACCGCTTTTAAATATTGACCCGGACACATGCACCCCGCCCGTTTTAGAAGCTCAGGATGAAACCGGGATAAAGACACGGGAAGACCCTTTGTCGTGGCATTTGACCAACACTCAAACGAAGGATTTGGAAGAGGTATGGCAGCAAGAAAAAATGATTATTTCTTCTGACCGGCCGCCTGGTAGCAAACTTGGGCTTCAGGATATTTTTGAATAGCCGGAGGTGTTTGGCCTTGTAGTCTCAGTAGATCCAATTTTTCACCGTAGCTGGCGCATCCCTATGCGTCAGCGGGTGGCATAGGGATGCCACCCTACGGGAAATTTGGATCCACTGAGATTAAGTTGTAACCCCAAACCAATCCGCCAGCGCCGCTTGAACCTCTGCCTCATCCGCCAGCGATCGCTCCTCCCGCCGGCCATTCGATGTGATAATCAGCCGATTATCGCTCAAGCTGACCCGGCCGGCCGGGGTGGCGATAGAGCAGATGCGCTGCCGGGTAAAGTGCGATTCCGGCGCGGTTTGCTGGATGCGGCACATTTCGGCGAAATCGGTCAATTGGCGCGGTTGGAGGGTAAATTGGTACTGCGGCTGCCAGCCAAGTTCCCCAGAAAGTTCCCACAAGACCCACTCAGTTCCTTCAGTGGTCAGCCGGTAAGCGCCCAGCGATTGAACCTGCTCGCCCGGTTCATCCAGCCGCAGTGGGGCGCGGAAGCAGTCGCCAAAGCCGACATCAGCCAGCCAACGCTCTTCAAGCTGCACCAGCAGGGTCAGGTGGTCAAACTCCGGGCCAAAGCTTCCATTGCCGTTCGCCACGCGGGCCGAGAGCAGGGTCACCTCAAAGCCCAATTGACGCAGCAGCCAGGCAAACAGCCCGTTGAGTTCATAACAAAAGCCGCCGCGCCGCTGCTCGACAATTTTGTAGTAAAAAGCGGCTTCGTCGGGGACAATGGGCCGGCCCAGGTGGATGTCCAAGTTTTCAAAGGGGACGGCCAGCAGGTGAGCCTGAT
Organism: Anaerolineales bacterium; assembly: GCA_015075405.1. Classification (GTDB taxonomy): domain Bacteria; phylum Chloroflexota; class Anaerolineae; order 4572-78; family J111; genus DSQQ01. The sequence goes on along the minus strand of JABTUK010000003.1, from coordinate 1,332,328 downwards.
GCAGCGCCCGCAGCGTCTCGGCGGTCGGGTCGAGCGGGCCGGTGTAGTTGAGGCGTTGGAGATAAGCGTCTGTTTTCATCGGCGGTTTCAATCACGAATATCACGAAATAGTGACTTCGGAAGGATTTCTCGCTCCTTCGTCGCTCGAAATGACACATCGAGGACGGTCTCTAATGCTTTACGAAGCAAAGCCCTCGCTGATGGCCCGCAAATAGCGCGCCTTCGAGCGGGCGACCGCTCCTTTCGCGTCAGCCGTAACAACCCGGTCAAACCAAATGCTGTAAATCCGGTCATAGGCAAACGGCTCGACAGCCTGAACGATCCGCTCGACGGCGGGGGCCGGCAAGGGAATGAAATTAGGATAGCTGTACATAAAGGTCACGTAGCGGGTGTCGGGAACCACAAAAATCGTGTCGCCGCTGAGCAGAACGCCGCGTCCTTCCGCGCCATCGGCCCAGTGGAGGATGGCGCTGCCGGGGAAGTGACCACCGCCGTTGATCAGGGTCAAGCCCCGGCCCAATGAGTAGGTGGGGCTGTCCCAGTAGACGATAACCGGGTCGGGCCGCATAACCCATTTTCGATTGGCCGCGTGCAGGTAGATCGGAACGCCGCCAAAAGCGTGGCTCCATTCGACCATGCCGGAGTAAAAGTGGGGGTGGGAGATGGCAATGGCCGACAGACCGCCCAGCGCCTGAATCTGGTCAATCGTAGCCTGGTCAATCAGCGAGATACAATCCCACAAAACATTGCCTTCGGGCCGCTGCACAAGCAGGGCGCGCTGGCCGATGGCAAAGGTCGGCTCCGTGCCAATCCCAATCAGGTTGGGTTCCTGGGGTTTGAAACTGTTGGTATGGTCGGCGCGCAGTTCGGCCAGGGTGATCCAGGTCTGCCCTGTGGGATTGACATACTGGCGCTCGTCTTCACAAATGAGGCAGTGTTCCGGCGGTTCAGCCGTGGCCGAAAATTGGACTCCACAGGTGGTGCAAATGTAATGGGGCATTGGTTTGATCTCCTTGGTAAATAAAGAGGCGATGAGGCGTGAGGCGATGAGGCGAAAGATTCTTCGCCTCATCGCCTCATCGCGTCCTCGCTGGGTTTCACCCTGATTATACCCAAACCCAACGCTGGTTGCATCCACCATAAGTTGGATGAGCTGAGGCAAAAAGGACAGCGCACCGCTGTTCTTTCGTACAGGAAGTTAGTAAACGTCTAAAATTTACTTCCCGTTTTGAGTTCCTATGAGTTCCCAGGGAACTAAGGGAACTCATAGGAACTTGAGGGAACTTATTTTTGGACAATCACTTAGCGCAGGCCCTCGATCACCGCGCTCATATTTTGCTCGCCCCAGCCTTTAGCCAGGGCCAGCCGGTAAAGCTGCGCCGCCACCGCCGACAGCGGCATGGCCTGGCCCACATCGGCGGCCATTTGGAGGGCGTAAACAGCGTCTTTGTGCATCCACTGCACCGAGAAGTTGACCGGCTCGTGCGCGCTGTTGACCATGCGGGTGGCGTGGTTTCGCACCAGGGGGCTGCCGACCGCGCCGCTGGTCAAACCCTGTACCACTAGTTCCAGGTCCAACCCGGCTTTTTCGGCCAGCAGTAGACCCTCGGCCAGGGCGACGGCCTGGGCCGCAGCCATGAGATTGACAACCATTTTGTAAGCTGTGCCTGCCCCCGGCGGGCCAAAGTGAATGATCTCCTGGCTGTAAGCTTCCAGCACCGGGCGAGCTTCGGCCAATGTAACCTCGTCCGCCCCGACCAGCAGGGTCAGCGTGCCGTTTTCCGCGCCGGGCCGCCCGCCGGTAACGGGGCAATCAATAAAGCGCAGCCCGGCGGCAGTGACCGCCTGGTGCAGTTCCTTGACCCAGCCCAACGAGACGGTGGTGCTTTCAATCGCAATCGCGCCCGGTTTGGGCCGGCCGGTCAGCACGCCCTCTGGGCCCAGCCAAACCTCTTTCGAGGCGGGGTCATCGCCGACAATCGAGATAATTACGTCGGCGTCTGCGGCAGCTTCACCGGGCGTCGCTGCGCCCGTGGCCCCGGCTTCCAGCAAGGGCCGAATTTTGGCGGCAGTCCGGTTATAAGCTGTGACCTTGTAGCCGGCCTTCAACAGGCAGTGAGCCATCCCCGCGCCCATAATGCCTGTGCCGATAAAAGCAATTTTAGTCATGGCTATTCTTCCCAAGGCCCTATTCAAGTTTCGTTACTACTCAGGCTCATGTCATTTCGAGACCGAAGGTCGAGAAATCCCCAGGGCGCAACAGTTAAAAGTAAGGCGTTGGGGATTTCTCCCTCCGGTCGAAATGACATGCCTGAGCAGTTATCTTAAATCTTAAGCGATTTGACTTCATTAGCCACCGTTTCGGCGTAAAGCTTTAACTTGTCGGCGATGGCCGGATATTTGAGGCCCAAAATTCTGGCGGCCATCAATCCGGCATTTTTGGCATTGCCAATGGCCATGGTGGCTACCGGCACCCCGGCCGGCATCTGGACAATCGAGAGCAGCGAGTCCAGCCCGTGCAACGCTTTACTTTGCACCGGCACGCCGATCACCGGCAGGGTGGTCATCGCCGCGGTCATGCCCGGCAAGTGAGCCGCCCCGCCTGCTCCGGCGATAATCACCTCCAGGCCGCGCTCCGCCGCGCTCGAAGCATACTCGACCATCAAATCCGGGGTGCGGTGAGCCGACACTACCCGCAGTTCGTAAGAAATTTCAAACTGCTCCAATATCTCAGCCGCGCCACGCATGGTCTCCAAATCGGAAATGCTGCCCATAATAATGCCCACCAGCGGGCTGGAGTCGCTCGGTTTTGTTTCCATTTTTACCTCCTGATACGTGATGATTCTAGGCAAAAACCCTCACGTATCACGTTTCACGCATCACACCGATCAAATTTATTTGGACGATCTAAATCTTGAACGCGCCTAATACTAAAGTCACTGCGAAATTTAGCCAAAATCCGGGTCATTTTTTAGCCAGACCAACTTATGCTAATATTATGCCCGCCTAAAGGATGAAGGCAGAAGGATGAGGGCGGAAATTTTCATCCTTCATCCTTCATCCTTCATCCTTATATATAGGTTGCCGATTTATGGATTTATTGCTCAGAGTTTTGGTTTTTGCAGCGGGCCTGGTCTTGGTTATTTATGTTTCGCTTTCGGCTGTCCGCACCTTTGTGTTACCCCGCGCTTCACCAGAGTTTTTAAGCCGGCTCCTTTTTCTGGCGATCCGTTTCTTTTTTGATCTGCGGGCCAAAAAAGCCAGATCGTATGAAGAGCGCGACCAGATCATGGCCCTTTACGCACCCATTAGCCTGATTTTATTAATCCCCTTTTGGCTAACGTTGATTTTAATCGGTTATATGGGCATGTTTTGGGCCATTGGCGTGCGACCCTGGAGTGCGGCCTTTTTAGCCAGCGGCTCGGCCCTTTTTACCCTGGGTTTTGTGCCCGCCACCGATTTACCCACCGGCTTTTTGGAATTTTCTGAGGCCACGATTGGCCTGATTTTGGTTGCGCTCTTAATTGCCTACCTGCCGACTATGTATTCGGCCTTCTCCCGGCGCGAGGCGGCTGTCGCTTTGCTGGAGGTGCGCGCCGGCACCCCACCTTCCGCCGTGGAGATGATTCTCCGCTTTCAGCGTATTCACGGCCTGGACCGCCTGACCCCGCAGTGGACCGCCTGGGAGAATTGGTTTGTCGAACTGGATGAAAGCCACACCTCGCTGGCGGCGCTGGTCTTCTTTCGTTCGCCCCAGCCCCAGCACTCATGGATCACCGCCGCCGGGACGGTGCTCGATGCGGCGGCGCTGGTCGACTCGACTATAGATGTGCCGCGAGAAGCGGAGGCGCAGTTGTGCCTGCGAGCCGGATACATCGCCCTGCGCCGGATTGCCGATTTTTTTGACATCCCTTACAATCCCAACCCCCAACCCGGCGACCCCATCAGCATCAGTCGTGATGAGTTTGACGCCGTTTATGACCGCCTGGCTGAGGAGGGCGTTCCCCTCAAACCCGACCGTGACGAAGCCTGGCGCAATTTTGCCGGCTGGCGGGTCAATTACGACGCGGTTCTGCTGGCCCTGGCCCGGCTGATTATGGCTCCATACGCCCCCTGGTCTTCTGACCGGTCGCTGCCGTTTCGGCGGGGGCTGTTCAGGCGGCGGCGCAGATGAAAGTTGTTTGTTTGGGGGTGGTTATGGGGTATAATTCTGATGATGGCCTATATTTTATTAGTTCCCCCTATAAAATGTCAAGGGATTAAAACAAAACTTGTTCCAGAGATCAAAAACCTGGTAAATGACATAGATTTTGACCGCTGGATTGAACCTTTTTGTGGCTCCTGTGTAGTCGCCTTAAATATTCAGCCGAAAAAAGCATTGCTGGCAGATACAAATGTTCACATTATTCAATTTTATAAAGATATTCAAAATCGTTCGATCAGCCCAGGTGGAGTAAAGGAGTTTCTTATTGAACAGGGGCAGCAGCTTAAAACCAAGGGGGAAACTTACTACTATGAAATCCGGGAGCGATTTAACCTCTCCCCGAACTCTTACGATTTTTTATTCCTCAATCGCGCCTGTTTTAACGGGGTGATGCGCTTTAATCGTAAAGGCTATTTTAATGTCCCTTTCTGCCGCAAACCCGACCGTTTCTCGCCGGCCTATGTCACCAAAATTGTCAATCAGATCAGAACCATCGCTACGGTTATTCATGCCAGCGATTGGGTATTTGAAGCTATGGATTTTCAGAAAAGTTTAAGTCAGGTTAAATCAAATGATATGGTTTATGCCGATCCTCCCTATATGGGCCGGCATGTGGACTATTTCAATAGTTGGTCAGAGAGCCATGAAAATTGTTTAGTTGCCTCTTTACAAAACCTGTCCTGCAAATTTATCCTTTCGACCTGGCACAGCAACGAGTTTCGCCGCAATCCTCTCATTGACAAAAACTGGAATAGCAATGGCTTTCACCTGTTTACCAAAGAACATTTCTACCATGTTGGTTCGCACGAAGATCTCCGCCATGCCATGCTCGAAGCTTTGATTACAAATTTTGCTTTAGAAGTCTCCCTACCCGCTCAACCAGAGTACGCCCAATTGAGACTCCTTGAGTTGCCATTTAACGAGTATAAAGTTAACCCCACAAGTTGATGTGATGTAACTGATGGCCCATTGGCAACCCGAAACCGACTCTGAAAAATTAACCCGCCTGCGCGCTGCCGTGGAGCAGGCCAAAACGGAGCTGATTGAAAAAGAAGCCCAACTGGCCGACCGGCTGGCTGAGGTCAACGCCTTTGAGTTTCAATTTGAGGCCAGGGTTGGCTATCTGTACGATAAGCTGGAGGCGCTGGAAGCGGAAATCGAGCGCTATATGGAGCGCCTGCACCTGCTGCGCCAAAAGCAGCACGGCCAGGATTACGCCTCGGTGGATTTTCAATATCGCCGCGCCTGGCAAGCGCCGCCGCCCGCCGCGCCTACCCCACCGCCGCAGCCACCCCCGCCCACCGACGAAGCCGAAATCCGGCGGCTGTACCGCCACCTGGCCCGCAGCTTCCACCCCGACCTGGCCGCCGATGAGCTTGAGCGCGCTCGCCGCACCGAGCAAATGGCCGCCATCAACAACGCCTACGCCGCCCGCAGCCTGCCCGAACTCCTGGCGTTGTCCGAAACGTTGAACGTTCAACGTTCAACGTTCAACGTTTCTGTTGAAGCGCTGCAAGCCGAACTGGACCGCTGCCAGCGCCGGGTGCGGGAGATCGAACGGGAATTGAGCCAACTGCCGCAGCGGCCCAGCGTGCAGTTGAGCCTGGAAGTTAAGCTGGCTCGCCGCCGGGGCCGCGATTTGCTGGGCGAATTAGCCGCCGAAACCGAGAAAAAAATTGCCCGCAAAACCGTCGAGCGGGATATGCTCAAAGCCCAATTCGACCAACTGGGGCCGGAGCAAGGCTTTATTCCCCTAAAGAGATAACTCATGAGCGAACTAAGACATGTTTTGGCTGAACGCCGCAGCTATGGGGAGACTGCCTGCACCCATGCCCACGCTCACGCCCAGTTAATTCTGCCCCTGCAGGGCACAATTTCCATCAATACAGAGCAGCCTCACCAACTCGACGAACAGGACCTCTTGTTTTTGCCGCCCTACTGCCAACACACTTTTTACGGGCATACCTCCAATCAAGTGCTGGTTTTGGATATCCCCGGCCAGCTCTGCCTGGACAAAACTATACCCCCCCTGAGCCAGGGATTGCGCCGAACCGTAGATGAACGCTGGCAGGCGCTCCGCTTCTTGTTGATGAGTGAGGTTAACGACAAACCGGCTGCTCACCGGGCTGTCACCGACCTGTTTCACTATGCCTACGGCCTTTTGAAGCAGGCAGTTACGCCTCGCTCCATCCAATATTTGCACGACCACTTTCCTGAAAACATTCAACTGGCCGAACTGGCGGCACTGGAGGGTTACAATCCTACCTATTACAGCGAGTGGTTCAAAAAAACCACCGGCCTGTCTCCCAGCGCCTACCTGCAAAAATTGCGCCTAAACGAAGCCAAAAATTTACTGACGGAAACTAATTTTTCCATTTTGCGCATCGCCCAACAGGTTGGCTATGAGCATCACGCCTCACTCACCCGCCTGTTTCGAGAACAGGAAAATCTGACCCCGGTTGAATATCGCCAACAAAACCGAAAATCGGTCAAAATCTGGCCGAAATTGGGTTAAGCATTTCCAATGAATTTCCTCTAAAATAACCAATGAATGTAGGGGTCAAACATATCTTGCAAGTCAAAACCTTCCCGGAAGCTCGGCCTAATGAGCCAATCAACCTCAAAACAGCTTCCGGGAAGGTGCAACATTTCGCTGACCCCTACAAAAATAACCAATGAAAATGTTTTTCGGCGGTCTATTGAGGAGTTTTTTCAAAATGTCTATCCGAGGCGCTCTGTATCTATCTCTGGCCGCCTGTATTTGGGGCGGCATGTATGTGGTCAGCAAGTACGCGCTGGATTTTGTCCCGCCGCTGACCCTGCTTTTTCTGCGTTTTGTGATTGCAGCGGTGGTGCTGGGCTGGCTCAACTGGCGGCAAAAAAGTCCGTTACTGCCGGCTCAGGATCGGGGGCTGCTGTTTCAAATCGGGGCGATTGGCTACTTTTTGTCTATCAGCGCCCAGTTTGTCGGAACCAAGTTGTCGTCGGCGCACATGGGCGCGGTGATTACCACCCTCTCGCCGCTGTTCCTATCGCTGTTTGCGGTTCTACTGTTGAAAGAAGCCATGTCTTTCAAACAAAAAGTGGCCATGGCCCTGGCCTGCATAGGCGTGTTGATTGTCATGGGCCTGCCCGACGAAAGTCATGCCGGTCAGGCTCAATGGCTGGGAAATCTGGCCTTGCTGCTGGCCGCCGTTTTTTGGGGCTATTACTCGGTGCTGGCCCGCAAGGCCTCGCGTCGCCACACCTCCCTGCAAATCACCACCTGGGGCATCTGGGTGGCGACGGCCCTGACCCTGCCCTTTACCCTGCTGGAACGCCGGCAGTGGTCGCCGGAGGTCATGCTGACCTGGCCGATTATCCTGAGCGTGCTTTATTTGGGGGTGGTCTCTACGGCGGTGGCGGCGTTTTGTTGGAATAAAGGTTTAAGTTTAATGTCGGCGCATCAGGTGGGGCTGTTCTTCTTTTTGCAGCCGGTCGTCGGCAGCTTGCTGGGCTGGCTGCTTTTGGGCGAGGCGTTAACTCTATCGTTCTTTTTTGGCAGCGCTTTGATTATCGCCGGGGTTTACCTGGTGTTGGTGGCTGAGACGCCTGCGGCGGCTGAGGATAAACCCGCCGTTCAATCCCCGGCGCCTTACTTGTCAACCAAAGCCCGGAACTGACGGCAGCTTTCCAACAAATTCGGGCCGTGAGCATACAGTCCCCCGGCAATCAGCAAAATCACCTCAGGCCCATAGAACTGAACCATCTCTGGCAGGCGAGCCAGGGTCATGCCGCCGCCGGGGATAGGAAAAATCGGCTTGAGCCGGCCCAGCGGCTCGCTGGCCCCGGCGACAATTCCCCGGCAGTCGGCCGGAGTGAAGGAAAAGCGCCCCCCGTAATTAACAAAAATTGTGGCATCGGCTCCGGCCAAACGCGGTAACAAACCATAAGTTAGCCGGTGCGCCACACCCTGCTGCGGATGGGTCACATAACTGCCCCAATAAGCCGGATGACTGATGACCGGCAGGCCCAACCCGTCGTCCTCGGCCAGCAGGCGCAGGCTGTCCAGCCCGACCAGGCCGGGAATAATCATCAATCCGCCCGCGCCGGCCTCTTTAGCCAAATAAGCCCGCTCGACAATTTGCTGGGCCGGGGCGCTAATATTGGGCGCGTACAGGCAGCGATAGCCCGTTTTTTGGTTGGCCGTGTTGACCGCCTCGGCGCAGCGGCAAACCCGCTCGTGGAAGGGGTGAAAAGGCTGGTTGGCCAACCCATGATCGTCTTTGATCAAGTCAATTCCGCCCAGGGCAAATTGCCCCGCTAAATCGGCCAGGTTTTTGGCCGGCAGACCCAGCGGCTTGAGCGCGGTGCAGAGCAGGGGCCGCCCGTAAGCCTGGAGCAGCGCCCGCAAACCAGACTGCCCAAAACGAGGCCCTTTGAAGGTTTGCAGCAAACGCTCCGGCAGTTCCAGGCGTTCCACCCGAATGTGGGGCTGCATGCTGGTGTTGCCAAACATAACATTCAATAGTTGGGGCAGCTCAAAGCCGGTTGTTTCGACCGCGTAGCTGATGGCCGCTTCAAAAATGTTTGCATCTGCCTGGCGCAGCCACTCCAACCGCCCGACAACCTCGGCCCGGATGTCGCCATCCGGCAGCAGTTCTTCCGGCAGTTCAACCGTTTGCTCCAGGCAAATCCCTTTGATTTTGGCGCGCGCCTCGGCTTCGTCAGCCCCGGCCAGGCGATAAATCACCGTAAATCGGTCGCCGGAAAGGGTGAGGGAGACAGGAGGGAAAATCATGAGCGCGAGTTATTTTTTCAAGGCGTGTTGCGTCTTGCGCGTTGTGTACCCGATTAAATTACGGAACACGCAACACGCAAGATGTTTCACTTCTTCCGCGCCTCAACGTGGCGGGTCATGGCGTGGGTTAGTTCTTGCAAGGGTGGGTAAGTGTTGATGTACTGGTCCACATAAAATTGGTAGAGTTCATGGGTTTCGGGATTGGGTTCAATCCGGCTGCGCACCTGAACCATCGCCTCAGCCGCACTTGGCGCGTCGGGGTACAAGCCGGCGGCGACTGCGCCCAGAATAGCCGAGCCGAGGGCCGGGCCGTCGGGCACAGCGGTCAGGGTGATGGGCACGTTGCTGACATCGGCGTGGATTTGCATCCACAGGGCGCTTTTGGTTGGCCCGCCGGCGGCCACCATCTCTTCGACTACATAACCATTTTGACGGAAGGTTCGCAGGATGTGCTCGGTCCCGTAGGCAATCCCCTCGATAATAGCCCGGAACATGTGACCGTTGGTATGTTTAAGCGACAGCCCACGAATGATCCCTCGCGCTTCAGGATCAATATAGGGGGTGCGATTGCCCTGCCAATAATCCAGCACCAGCAAGCCTTCGGAACCGGGCGGAATGGGCGCGGCCAGTTCGTTGAGTACCGTGTAGACATCCACGCCCCGCGCCGCCGCCTGAGCCGCTTCTTTGCCGCACAAATTTTCTTTGAACCATTTGACCACCGAGCCGGTGGAGACCTGCCCACCCTCGACGGTGTACTGGCCCGGCAGCACGGCGTCGGTGTACGCGCCAAAAATACCTTTGGCATGCAGGGCTTGGGCGCTCTGGCCCAGCATCAGGTGCGACGAGCCGGTAATGAAAGCCATCTTGCCGGGCCGAAGCACGTTGAGGCCGACCATGGCCACAAAAGCGTCGGCCCCGCCCTCGGCCACGGGAATGCCGGCGGGCAGGCCCAACTCCGCCGCCGCGTCAGCCCGCAGCGTTCCGGCGACGACGCCCATATCCAGCACTTTGGGCGGGAACTTTGGAATCAGGTCGCCCAGGCCGATTTGTTCATAAAAACTCTCCGGCCAGCCGCCTTCGGCCCGGTCGTAGTACCAGCGAATGCTGGTATTGTTGATGCTGCCGACCCATTCGCCGGTCAGGCGGTAGGTCAGCCAGTCAATAAACTCGCCGATGTGAACGGCCTGCCGGTACAGGTCCGGCTCATTTTCTTTGAACCAGAGGGTTTTGCAGGGCAGCCACTCGGCCGAGACGTTGCCAAAGCCGTTGTATTTCAGGGCCGGGTGGCCGCTGGCGGCGATACGGCGGGCCTGGTCGGCGGCGCGCACATCCATCCAGATGATGGCCGGGCGCACCGGCTGAAATTCGGCATCCAGCGCCACGACGGTGCAACTGGTACAGTCAGCCCCCAGGCCAACAATTTTTTCTTTGGCCACCCCGCTTTTGTCTAAAACCGCGCGGGTGGCTGTCACCAGCGCCGCCCACCACTCGTCGGGTTTCTGTTCGGCCCAGCCGGGGTGGGGATGGTACAGCGGGTACTCCTGCGAAGCAAAGGCTACCGGCTGTCCGATCTGATCGAAGATACCCACGCGCACGCTTTCCGTGCCAAAGTCAATGCCGATAACGTAAGGCCCTGGCATATAAATCACCTCTGATTACCCAAGTAAGGGGTTAAGATTCATTCGACGGCTTTGAGCTTGCTTGCCGGCTGCGCCTTTTTTCGGCGTAGTAATTGAGCACCATCGCTCCCAGGAGCAGCCCGCCCCAGGCAAACTGGCGGAAGAAAATAGCGGCGCTGGAAGGGAACCACTCCAGCATCAACATGTTCAAGCCGGTGGAAAGGAACTGAATACTGAGCACGGATAACACCAACCCTGAGACCGTGCCAAAACCGCCGGTATACCTGACGCCCCCCAGGATGGCAATCAAAACTGTCAGCAAAATGAAGGAGGCGCCAAAGTCCGGTTTGGCTGAATTGGTGCGAGCCAGAAAGATAATGCCGGCCAGGCCGGCGATCAAACCGGCCAGCCAATAGGTCCGCAGCAAGACGCTATCGCTGTTGATCCCGGAAAAAAGCGCCGCCGTCGGGTTTGTCCCCAACATAAAAACATTGAAACCAAATACGGTTCGATTCAGCAGGATGGCAAAGGCAATGACGACGACAATAAAGACAATAATGGGAATCGGCAGCCCCAGGATCGAGCCATTGCCGATGAAGGCCAACTGGGTGGTGGTAATGGCCGGCCCGCCGGTGATAACAAAAGAAAGCCCGGTATAAATAGCGCCTGTGCCCAGCGTAGCCAGAATTGGGGTGATACCAATACGCGACACCAGAAGGCCGTTGATTAACCCGCAGATTGACCCCACCAGCAGCGCCCCTAACACTGATACAAGGATAGCCGCCGCGAGGGGCATGCCGCTGCCTTCACCCGTCAACCCGGTCAGAATCATCGCCGCGACGATGGCCGAGAGATTGGCCGCGCCGACAATAGAAAGATCAATGCCCCCGGTCAACATAGTAATCAAAATAGCAAAGGCCAGAATGCCAAACTCCGGCAATTGAACGGCCATTGATTGCATATTGAGCACGGTAAAGAATTTGCCCGGCAGCAATAAACTAAAAGCGACAAAGATAACCAGAGCGATGATAAATAAGCGCAGCGTGTAAAAATCAAATGGAAGGCTTATAGTGGGTGATTTGCGTGAAACTGATGGGTTCATGATGAACGGTTTATCCTGATACTGTTCCTTAACAAAGTAGTTGAATTTATCGTCGGCCTAAAGCGCGAGGCTGAAGCCATCGCCTTGAAAGGGCCAAGCTCTGCGAGCTACAATTTAGCCCAACGGGCTTTGTCCTCTTAGTCCGACGGCTTCAGCCTCGGACACATTACGCCTCGGCCAAACCGGCTGTGACCTTCCCGGCTCGGCGTTCCTGGATAGCCGGGATGCCCGTGCCCACCAGGATAATCAGGCCAATGACCACCCGCTGCCAGACTGTAGGCACGCCGATGAGAATCAAACTGTTGTTGGCAATCACCACCAAGATGACGCCCAGCAGCGTCCCAATGACCGTGCCTCGGCCCCCGGTCAGATAAGCGCCGCCCAGAACCACCGCCGCGATCACATTCAGTTCTGTGCCCACAATATCCTGCGGATTGGCCTGCCGCGCCAGCGCCCCAAACGTCATCCCGGCAATGCCGGATACCAGGCCGACAAAGCTGTAGATAAAATATTGAATGCGGATCACGTTGAAGCCGGCCCGTTCGGCGGCTTCGGGGGCGCCGCCCAAAGCATAGATGCCGCGCCCCAGCATGGTATACCTGAGCAGCAACCACACGATAACCACTACAACAATCCAGAGAAATACCGCCGGGTGCAGATTGGCCGTGCCGCGTTCCTGGGGAATCTGGACCACCGCCGCCCGGGCGAACTCAGTTAGAGCGGGCGGAACGTCACGGATAATCCGGTTGCCGATAGCAAAAAGCAAAAAACCCTGGTACATACTTAACGTGCCCAGGGTGACAATGAGTGTTGGCAGCTTGAACTGGGCAATAAAAAAGGCGTTGATCAAACCCAGGCCCAGCCCAATCAGCGCCGCAATGATAAAGGCCACCCAGATCGAAGCATCGGGGGCGTAATGGAGCATCAGCTTGACCGTAGAATAGAGCGCAAAAACGCCGATGGCCGTGAAGGAAACATCAATCCCCCCGGAGATGATCACAATGAGCACACCCATGGCAAAGATGCCGGTAACAATGCTGCTGCGCAGCAGGGTAAAGAGATTGCCTACGGTAAAAAAGGTTGGATTATTCAGCCCGATGACCAGACAAAGAATCACCAATGTCACGGCCACCAAAAATTCGTTTCGACGCAGCAGACGTTTCACCTTGTTAATCCTCAATGAGTTTGGCCGAAAGTTCATTGGCGTGGGTATCTTTTGATCTCATTTCCTCGACGATGCGGCCGTGGCGCATGAGCAAAATTCGATTGCACGTTTGCAACAGCTCGGGAATGTCGTCAGAAATAACCAACAAGCCCATTCCTTCAGCAGCTAACTCCTTCATTAAGCTGTGCAGTTCACCCTTGGACCCTACATCCACCCCGACCGTCGGGCCATTCAAAATCATAACCTTTGGCTTACTGGCCAGCCACTTGGCCAGCACCACCCGCTGCTGATTGCCGCCGGACAGCGTTTTGACCGGCAGGGCCGGGTTCGCGGTTTTGATCCGCAGCCCCTCCACCCAATGGTTGACCTGGCCGTTAATTTTTTGGGGATCGGTCAAGCCCAAGGTCCCGCGCAAATCGCCAATGGTGCGGACCACTATATTCCGGGCCACCGATTGGTCCAAAAACAGGCCCTCGGTCAGCCGGTCTTCGGGCACATAGCCAATCCCATGCGCGATGGCATCTCGATTGGAGCGAATGGCAACAGGTTTTTGGTCTATATAAATGCGACCGGACTCAATCGGCAGCATGCCGTAAAGGGCCAGGGCCAGCTCCGTGCGTCCAGAACCTAAGAGTCCGGTTACGCCGACAATCTCCCCGGCGTGTAGCTGCAAATTGATAGCCTTCAGCAGCTTACCGGCGTTCAAATTTTCCACCTTGAGCAAGGCCGGTTGGCTCAGGTCAGGCTCAAAATCATACACTTTTTCGGTGATGGTATGCCCGGTCATTTCAAAAATCAGGCGGGCGGTGTCATAGTCACTTCGCTCCCCCACGCTGACGATTTTGCCGTTGCGGATGACCATCATACTCTCAGAAATCTCCAAAACTTCGTCCAGTTTATGACTCACAAAGAGAAAGGCAATATCTTGTCGTTCCTGCAACTTTCGGATCACCGCAAACAGCACCCGGATTTCCCGTTCGGTCAGGGCGCTGGTCGGCTCATCCATAATAATCAGCCGCGCTCGCTGGCGCAAGGCTTTAGCAATGGCGATGAGCTGCTTATTCGCCACCGACACCTCGCCAACCGTCGCCTCCAGCGGGATATTGACCTCAATTTGAGCCAGGGCATTGGCCGCAATATCGTGGACGTGCCGCCAGTTGACCAGGCGGCGTCCGTCGGCTAGCTCTCGATTTAGGGCAATATTCTCGGCCACCGTGAGATTAGGAAAAAGAGAAAAATCCTGATAAATAACCTGGATGCCCTCCCGAATGGCGTCAATGGGGTGAAGACGCTCGAACTCCTTCCCGTTAATCACAATGGAGCCGCTGTCACGTTGATACACTCCGGCGATAATTTTGATTAGAGTTGATTTGCCACTCCCATTTTCCCCCACCAAACAATGAATCCGGCCCTGCGCGATGGTCAGGTCAACATTCCGCAGGGCGTGGACGCCGGCAAAAGATTTAGAAATTCCGGTCAGACGTAAAAATTCGTTAGCCATGGAGATAAGGTTTTACCAATTATGTGCAATTAATCCAGCCCGGCTTTAGGACACGTGTTGCGTGTTGCGTGTTCCATTTAGGAACTACGCAACACGCAATTACTGGACAAGGTGTGTGCTTAGAAAGGATAATCCTTGGCGTTGGTCTCGTCAACGTAAACGGCAGCATCACCGTAGAGAACTTTGCCCTCGCCGATCAGCTTTTTATAACCGTCAATACCCAGGTCTGCGCCGACGCCCACTTCTTCACCCTTAATCTTCATCAAGGCCATCTGGTTGCAGGCCGCGCCGGCCACCGCCGGATCCCAGAAGCCAATGGCATCAATGGCGCCGCTAAAGAGCAAATCGCCGGCAATCGAGGGCAGGCTGGTGCCTACCACTGCGACCTCATCTTGCAGACCGGCTTCCTCAACGGCGCGGCCAATCCCGGCCACGTCGGTCGAGGCGCTGCCCTGGAAGCCCTTGATGTTGGGATAGGCGGCCAGGATTTCTTTAGCTTTCTGGTAGGCCACTTCGGCATCATCAAAGCTTTCGTTCTTGTCGCCGACCATCGTCATGTTGGGATAAGCCTCTTTCTGGCGTTCAATGCCGCCATCTACCCACTCGTTGTGGGTTTTGGAGCCGAGGCTGCCCACAAACACAGCATATTCGCCCTCTTCGCCCATCTCGGCGGCCAGACGATCCATCAAGCCGGCCCCAAAAGCCTTGTTATCGAAGGCTTCGATATCAAAATCCATATTGACCTGGTTTGAAGCCTCGTGGGTTACAACGACGATGCCAGCATCCATAGCCTTTTTCAGCACCGGATCAAGCTGGGTCGGGTCCATTGGGACAACGCACAGCGCGTCTACCCCTTGCGCAATCAAATCCTCGATGATCGGAATTTGCTGGGCCGCATCGGCTTCGGCCGGACCGACCAGGGTGGCGTTGACGCCATTCTCTTTGCCCCATTTGACCACGCCTTCTTCCATACGGTTGAACCAGTTGATCCCGGCAATTTTAACAACAGTTACGAAGTTGAGATCGCCTTCGGCGGCCGGCGCTTCGGCGGCTGGCTCTTCGGTCGCAGCCGGTGCTTCGGCGGCAGGTTCTTCGGTCGCAGCCGGCGCTTCAGCAGCAGGTTCTTCGGTGGCGGCAGGGGCTTCGGCCTTTGGCGCTTCGGTAGCTGGCGCTTCAGCTGGTTTTTCGGCGGGAGCCGCCGGTTGAGCGCCACACCCGGCGACCATAACTATGAGCAAAGTTATCAATAAAACTGACACATACTTCTTCATGATTTTTCTCCTCTTCTACTCTGAATTGTTTCTACTTTGAAGTTAATCATTAGGTTCAATTAGGTTTGCTATATTGTTTGTTTTTCGTTCACCTCCCTTGAAAATAGCTTTGTTCATGTCACTATGAGCGTTAGCGAAGCCGCGTAGCGTCCCATCTCGGAGAGGGGGATTGCTTCGGCCTACAGCCGTTCAGTTGAGCTCACGACGAAGCCTCGCAATGACATTTTTATTATTGGTAGCAACGCTGTAGGTTATGCAATCACGGCTCTCAGCATCACTACCAACGCCTCGCAGCCGGGATCAAGCTGGCCCTCGGTGCGCTCGCCCACCCAGCTGGCCCGGCCGATTTTGCTGCGCAACGGGGTCACGCTGTCGCGGCCTAACTCGGCGGCGGCCAATGCTTTGGCTCCGGCCTCGGCCAGGGAAGCACCCTGTTCGATAGCGGCGGCAAAAGCCTCACAAGCCGGGTGCAAAGCATCAATAATGGTTTTGTCGCCGGGCTTGGCCTTGCCGCGCTCTTGCATGCCCAAGTCGGCGGCCTTGAACATGGCGGCCAAATCCTGGCGGGTGATTTCGGTTTTGCCCATAACTTCTTTGCCCGCCCGCATCAGGGCTGTGGCCAGCAGTGTGCCCATAGTCGAAGGCGCGGCTTTGTTGGCCGCCATGCCGGCTGCGCCCAAAAACTTGCCGATGTCGGCGATGGAGTTAGCCTGGAGATAGGCCAACACCCCATCGGCGACTTTGGACAGGGTGATGCCGGTATCGCCGTCGCCCATGGCCTGATCGAGCGAGGTTAAATAGTCGCTTTGCGCTTTGAGGGCATTAGCCGCTCCGGCCAGCGCGGCCACAATCGTTGCTCCTGTGATTAGTTCATCTGCCATAGACTGAAACCTTTTTGAACTAAACTTGCTTAAAAAATGGTGTGTTGGCCGGATGATCCAGCAGTTCGGCCAGTTCGTCATCCAGGCGGAAGAAAGTCAGCGAAGCCCCGGCCATTTCCATCGAGGTGGCATACTCGCCCACGTAAGCCCGGTGGATAGACAAACCTTTGCCGGTCAGGATTTCATGGACCTTACGGTAAATCACATAAAGCTCTTCAGGCGGCGTTGCGCCCAGGCCGTTGACCATCACCGCCAGGCGATCCCCAGCCTTTGGTTGCAGGTCGTCAAGAATGGCTACGGTCATACGCTCGGCAATCTGGTCGGCGGGTTGAAGTTTTTCCCGTTTCATACCCGGCTCGCCGTGAATACCCATGCCGATTTCCATTTCATCCTCGCCGATGGTGAAGGTCGGTTTGCCGGCCAGGGGTACCGTACAAGGCGACAAAGCCACACCCATAGTGCGAATATTGGCCAGCGCCTTTTCCGTAACCGCCACCACTTCGTCCAGCGAGCCGCCTTTATCGGCTTTGGCTCCGGCTACTTTAAAGGCAAAAACCATGCCGGCCACACCCCGGCGGCGATCCGCTTCCGCTGGCGGGGCTGAGGCGACGTCGTCTTTGACCAGCACGGTCTTGACGGTTATGCCTTCCATATCGGCCATTTCGGCGGCCATATCAAAGTTCATCACATCGCCGCCGTAGTTGCCATAGATGTAAACCACTCCCGCCCCGCCGTGTATCCGCTGGGTGACGGCCAGCATTTGATCGGAACTGGGGGAGGCAAACACATCGCCGACGGCGCAGCCGTCGAGCATGCCCTGGCCGACATAGCCTAGGAAGACCGGCAGGTGGCCGGAACCGCCGCCCGTCGCCAGTGCCACCTTGCCCTGCACCGGTGAGTCGGCCCGGACAATGCAGTGAATATCTTCGGTGTAAGCCAGTTGGGTTGGGTGGGCCTTCACCAGGCCATCTAACATTTCGGGGACAAAATCTGCCGGACTATTGATAATCTTTTTCATCAGATTTCTCCTTTTTAGGGTTATAGGTGAAAATTATCCAATTCAATGCCCTCAAAACATCTTGGGCAGTAAAGCATCCCAGATCAGTTTTTCATTCTGGATAGCCACATCAATATTATTAAGGGCGACGGCCACATAGAGGGCATCGGCAATGCTCATCTGCGCCAGCCGGGAGGCAATGGCTTCAATCCGGGCTTCACGGGCCACGCTCAACAAAGTGACATCGGCATATTGGGTGATAGGGGATTCGGCATTGCCGGTAATACAAATGGTGGCGGCGCCGGCGGCTTTGGCTTGCTTCAAGGTATAGACAGGGTCTTTGGAACTGCCGGATTGGGAAATCCCCACCACCACGTCGCCTGGCCCCAATAGGGCCACTTCCATAAGCTGTAAATAAGAGTCGGTCTGGGGTTTACAATTGAGGCCCAAGCGCATCAGCATGTTATACATGCTATGCACGATGGGGGCTGAGGTGCCAACTCCTACAATCAAAATCTGCCTGGCGTTCTGTAGCAAGGTAATGGCCTGCACCAGAGCCTGCTCATCCAACACTTCCAGGGTGTCGTACAGGGCCTGAATATTTGAGATAAAGACTTTACGGGCAATGACTGCCGGGGGATCATTCTCGGTGATGTCGTCAAGAATCACCTGAGTAGGGCTAGTGAGGTCACGAGCGATGGATAGCTTGAGGTCAATATAGCCTTGGAAGCCGGCATTTCGACAAAATCGGAGCACTGTCGTATCACTCACCCCGCAGGCTTGGGCTACCTGGGCCATGGAAAGCGCCATAATCTTCTCCGGCTGCTGCATTACCCAATTGGCTACGCGCGCTTCTGCCGCAGCCAGGGTAGGTAACTTTGACCGGATACGGGTGAGTGAATTGATCGAGGAACTTGATGAATCAACAGTAAAATGCACGCATCACATCCGTTGTGGTGGTACAACTTTGTTGTAAGTTATAATGTAATATTACCACGCCACTATAGTATAGATCCTTATCATTGTCAAATTGATGCGGTTCTTGGTTTTAAAACAAAAAAGGGGACTCTTGATCAGTCCCCTTCGGCTAAACGTTTGGTTTAAGGGTGGCTTCAAGCCGACAGGCCCAGTACCGCTCGAATTTTTTGCAACATCTCCTCAGTGCGGCCTTTGACAAAATAATCGGCGGCGCCTTTGTCTATGCAGGCTTTGGCCGTTTCAACCTCATCCCAGGCAGAATTAACAATGACCGGCAGATCGGGGTTGACCTTTTTGAGTCGTTCCAGCAGCTCCAGGCCGGCATATTTAGACTCTTTGCCCTCAAAATTGGGCATGTTCAAATCTAAAATGACCAGATCAAACGGCTGGCCTTCGACCAGGGCATCCTGGATCAATTCGTAGGCGGTTACATTGCCGCCCGCCGTTTCGACCTCAAAGCCTTCTCGAAACAGCGTTTTTTCTACGCTCCGCAGCAGGTTTTCTTCATCATCTACCACTAAAATTTTGGGTTCTGTATCCATTGAGAGCTGACTCCATCTCGAAAAAGGGAATTAAGGGAACGTTACTGCTCAGACTCATGTCATTTCGAGACCAAAGGTCGACGCGAAGCGTCCCCAGGGCGCAACATATAAAAGTAAGATATCGGGGATTTCTCCCTACGGTCGAAATGACATGGCTGAGCAGTTACCAGTTCCCTGATTAACGCACGGTATTGAGCGCCTTTTTAACTTCGCTTAATAGGGCCGCAGGGGTGTAGGGCTTGGGGAGCAAATTGCGCAGCCCCAGCAGCATGCGTATTTTTGTCCGTTCGACCCGAGGGTTTGACGATACTGCTACTGTTTTGCGAATGGCCCCGGCGGCATCAAGGGCTTGCAGCAGGGTCAGCGAGTCCCCTTCAGCCAGAATGTCGTCAATGAGGATCAGATCATATTGGTTGTAATTTTCGGCTCTGTACTCTCTATCGGTGGTAGCCACTTTATAACCGTTCGATTTAAGCACCAAATGGGCAAACTGCTGCCAGCTATCGTTGTCGTCAATCAGCAAAATTTTGCCTCTTCCCGGCTCAAGCTTGAGTTTTGTTTCCCGGCTTTTGTCCACCGGCAGGCTAACGGTAAAGGTCGAACCCTCCCCCTCCCGACTCGTTGCGGTAATGTGGCCGCCAATTTGCTCCAGAATCAAGCGGCAGGCCGGCAAACCCAGCCCGGTGTGTCCTTTAATTCCTTTGGTGGTGTGGAACGTTACCCAAATCTTGTCCATATCGGCGGCAGGGATGCCCACCCCCTGGTCAATGACGTCAATCCGCACAAAATCGCTGCCGGTAGTAGCGTATCCTTTGAGCCAAACCTGGGGATTGGGCTGGCCCTCCATGGCCTCAAGGGCATTTTTGATCAGGTTAGCAAACACCCGATGCAACTGGGCCGGGTCGGCCACAACCAATGGCAAATTACCCGGCACATCGAGCTTGATCGAACCAGGTGGCAGATCAAACAAGGAAACCACATCTCTGAGCACATCATCTATCAGCGCGGGGCGGGGCGCCTGCTCGCGGGCCGGGCCGATCAGGTCTTCTTTGATTTTCATGATCAACGCGGCGGAATCATTGATAATATCCAGGTCTTCCAGCGAAGATTCCAGGCTGAGGCGTTTTTCTAATTTGTCCAGGCTCAAGGTATTGAGTTTTGCCGCCAGTTCGGCCAGATCAGGGTTATTCTGGCGGATGGTCGCCGTCTGGTTGAGCAGCATTTGGGCCAGGGGCCGGCTGTTGGCTGCCTCACCGCTTTGCTGCAACAAATCAGCCACGGCGCAGACCAGCAGTTGCAAATCATAGCGCAGGCGGTCGGCTGAAGCGCCGATGGGTTCAGCCTTGTTGCCAATCCAATGGATGGCATCGCCGGTGGCGGTGGCAATGGCTTCAAAGGTTTTGGCGCGCACCAGTTCGGCGTGGGTCTCTTCTAACTCGCGCCGCTGGTAAGCGTTGTCAATGGCAATAGCCAGTTGGTTGGCCATGGCTTGCAACGACGACACATCCTCATCCGAAAAAGCTGCGCCCTCGGTACTTTGCACCGTCACCGCCCCAATCACCCGGTCGCCGATAGCCAGCGGCAGGGCCATTTCAGAACGGGTATCGGGCAAGACCGGGTTGGGATACCAGACCTTTTCTGTGTCCACATCCAGCGAGATACGGGCCTCGTTGAGCGCGGTGCAAGCCCCAATCATCGAATTGCCGCCCACAGCCAGTTTGTGGTGATTTTCAATCATAATCCGGCCCGGCTGGCCTCGGCCAGCCCGCAGGACGGCAAACTCGCCCGCCTCATCAATCAAAAAAATCCCGGCGTAATAAAAACCGTAGGCGTCGCAGATAATGTCAACAGTTTTGGGCAGTAATACGTCAATATCCAAGATATGGGTGATGTTCTGGCTTACCTCGGCTGCCGCGGCCAGCAAATTGGCCCGGCGCAGCGCCTTTTCCAGGTTGATATTCATTTCAATTTGAGCTGGGTCCATGGGGTTTTCCTTTGTGTGATGGGTAAGGTTAATGATAATATAGCCGGAACGTAACGACTCCGCCATGTCATCCATTCGACAAGCTCACGCCCTTCGGCGCACCCGAAGGGGTGGGACAGGTTTCGACCGCAAGGAGAAATCCCCGACGCCTCACTTTTACGTGTTGTGCCATGGGGATTTCTCGCTCCCCCTTGCGGGTCGCTCGAAATGACATGAACCTGAGTAGTAACTGGTTAACAATTAATAATTCACCATTCACAATTCGCCATTAATCTTGCCGGGGCGATAAATCGGGACGTGCAGGGTAAAGGTTGAGCCGACGCCCACCTGGCTGGTGACATCAATTTTGCCGCCCATGCGCTCCATACTCTGCAGACAGGCCGGTAGTCCTAACCCTGTCCCGCCTTTTTTGCCTTTGCTGGTGTGAAAGGTCAACCAGATTTTGGTCAATTCCGCTTCGGGGATGCCGCAGCCGACATCGGCGATGTCAACCGTCACAAAATCATCGTTTTCCCGGCGGATGGCCACAAAAATGTGCGGTGAGGGCTGGTTTTCCATAGCTTCCATGGCGTTTTTGACCAGGTTGATAATGACCCGACCCATTTGCACCGGGTCAATCCGCACGGTGGGAATATGACCGTCAATGCTGTAGGAAACGACGCCCGGCGGCAGCGCAAAACTTTTGATGTTGTCTTTGACCACCTGGACAATATCGGCTTCTTCCCATTTTTGGCGGCGGGCCGGGCCAATCAAATCTTCTTTGATTTGCAGGATAGTATTGGCGCTTTCTTCGATAATGGCCAGGTCTTCCAGCACCGAGTCCACATCGAGCATGCGCCGCAGTTTGCTGAGGGGTTTATTTTTGAGTTGTTCAACCCCGGCTGCCAAATCCGGTTTGAGTTCAGCCAAATGCTGACCGGCCTGAATGACCAGTTGGGCCAGCGGGCCAGCGTTGAACGACTCGTCGGTGCGGGCCAGCAGTTGGCCGGCAATAAACAGGAAACGGCTAAAATCCTCACGGGTACGGCTGACGCAGGCCGGAATGGGCGCGGCTTTGTTGCCCACCCAGTGGATCGTCTCGCCGGTAGCCGTAGCGATAGTTTCAAACGTTTTGGTGCGGACCAACTCCTGGTTAGCCTTCTCCAAGTCTTGCAGCAGCCGGGCATTGTTGATAGCCACCGCCAATTGGTCGGCCATCATTTGCAGGGCCGAAATATCTTCGGTTGAAAAAGCGGCCTCCTGCTCGCTTTGCACCGTCAGCGCGCCAATCGCCCGGCCTTTGATGATGAGCGGCAGGGCCATTTCGGAGCGGGTTTGGGGCAGCACGGGATTGGAATACCACACCTTTTCGTGGTCCACATCCAGCGAAATACGGGCTTCGTTGAAACCCGTCGCCGCGCCAATCATCGAATTGCCGCCAACCTCTAATTTATGGCCGCGCCTTATCAACTCCTGCCCGGCCTCGCCGTGCCCGGCCCGCAGCACGGCCCAACGCTTGCCGTTCTCGTCGGGCGCATCGTCAACCAGAAAGATGCCGGCGTAATAAAAACCGTACTCTTTGCAGATAATATCTACCGTACTGTTGAGCAGCTCATCCAGGTCCAGAATAGAGGTAATATTGCGGCTGACCACCGCCCCCGCTTGCAGCAGCGCCGCCCGCCGGGCGGCCTGCTGGAAGAGCTGCGTATTTTGTTGGTGCAGCCGGGCATTGTTGATAGCCACCGCCAACTGGTCGGCCATGGCCTGGAGCGAGGAAACGTCCTCGGCGGAGAAAGCGGCCTCGGCGGTGCTCTGGACCGTCAGCGCGCCGATAACCGCGCCGCCAATCGCCAGCGGCAGGGCCATTTCCGAGCGGGTGTCGGGCAAAAAGGGGTTGTTGAACCAGACTGCTTCTTTGCCCACATCGAGCGCAATCCGGGCCTCGTTCAGGGCGGTGCAGGCCCCAATCATCGAGCGCCCGCCGACTTCGAGTTTGTGATTGTTCTCGATCATAATCCGGCCGGCTTTGCCGCGCCCGGCTTTGAGAACGGCCCACAGTTTGCCGTCGGCCAGGGGTTCGATCAAAAAGATGCCGGCGTAATAAAAGCCGTACTCGTCGCAAATAATGTCTACGGTGCGGGTTAGCAGGGTGTTAAGATCAAAAATCGAGGAAATGGTGCGGCTAACCTGCGCCGCCGCATTGAGCAGGGTGGCTCGCCGCCTGGCCCCACGCAATAGTTCGCCAGGGTTTTCTCCTTCTGCCAGCGAAGCATCCAACACCCGTTCTGTTTCCATAACCTAGCCTTTACCACAATTCCCCATGGGGTGAATAGCCAGGTATCTCCTGGTAGTCAGTGTATGGCCTGGGCATTATACTAAAAATTCCGGCGAGAGGAAAAATGGAAGGCTGGAAGGTTGGAGGATGGAAGGGGTAGGGTTATAATTTGGGGCGCTATGTTAGACTATGCCGATGATGACAACTATACAGAGAAAATAGAAAAACTGGTGACGATGACGGTGGCCGCAGCCAAAGGCATTGTCCCAGTCGGTCAGGTGGCGCTGCCGCTGGCCCAAATTGCCAATGGCGACCTGGCCCCGCCGGAGATACGTGATTTCATCCGCGCCCTTTCCCGGATTCTGCAAGGCGAGCGTGACCCGCTCAAGTTAGCCGAAGCGCTGACGCCCGAACTGGCCGAAATTATGTGGGACACCCTGGACCAAATTGACGCGCCGCTGCCCGAAACCGGCGAGGCCGAACCGGTCGGCCTGACCTTTGAGGAATTGATTGAGAAGGTGGCCGAAGCCTGCTCCGGCGAGGTAATGTTGTGGCAGCAGCTTTGGAGTCTAACTGAACAATTGTCTGCCGACGAAAATCTGCCGCCTGACATTCGAGCGTTAGGTTCTGTTTTGCGTAAAATTTTGGCCGGCGAGCGCCAAAAGTTTATCCTCGACGAATTAGCCCCGCACCATCGCGGCCCGGTGGAGCAGTTGCTGGATTGGCTGATTGCCCAAGCCGTTACCCCTGAAAGATAGAGGATCAGTAGATCCAAATTTCTGTAGGACGGCATCCCTATGCCGTCCGCAAAGGCATGGGGATGCCTTTGCTACGGTCTCTCATCTTTGGGACTTTTGCCCCGGTTGTAATTACCTTAAAACCTGATACAATTTTAACAAACCGAGCAGCGCCGCCCTTGAGGCGGCCACCCCTTAAAAATTCTGGTCTGCATCCCGGTCGTTTCGCTGCTTTGAATGCGCTCAAACGTCCTCTGTCTTTGCGCCTTTTGCCTCAAGAGGCCAGATAGTCAGGGGACGTTTTATTTTTCAAAGAGTCATCACGACTTGGCATCACTGCTATCGAAAATCTGTTGCTGGTGATGACCGAAGACCGAAGACTGGACATTTGTTACCCGTCCCCGGTCTATTTATGAAGGAGCTTACCTTGAAATCTCTAAAACTCATCTTTAGCCTCACTCTCAGCCTCACAGCTTTGTTTGTACCCCTGACCGTTTTCGCCACCAATATTTTAACCAACAGCGGCCTCAACGATCCTTATGTGGCTATTCCTGGCCGCACCTGGAATAGCCAAAGTGAAAAGATTGCCAGCGGCTGGCAGCCTTTTTATATTGCCGCCGGCACTCATGATGCCGCTAATGATGCTAAAAAGCTGCATTGGATGAGTTCAGCCCAGTTTGCCCAATCGTTTGCTGGAATTGATTATCACCTCGAAGGCAACCGCGCCCAAAATATGTGGTCTTCCTACAAATTTGACGCCGGTATTTACCAACAAATTAGCGGCCTTACACCCGGCCAGGGGTATGGTTTTGACATCCCCATTGTTACCTATTGGCGCGGCCCCGGCTACCCCGACAGCGACGGCAAAATGGTCAAACAGGTAGGGATTGACCCCACCGGCGGAACCGACCCAACCAGCCCCGCTATCATTTGGAGCGCCACCGACGCTAACGACAAAACCTGGGTTTATCTGGATGTGGCCGCCACAGCCCAGGCCAGCACCATTACTGTATTTGCCAAAGTGCAAGCTCCGGAAAACGATTCATCTAACCATACCGACCTGGATATGGTTTATTTTGATGCAGCTCATGTGGCCCCTGTGCCAACAACCACCCTCACCGTTAACTCCAACGGAGCAACGGTAAATTTAAGCTGGTCCGGCAGCGGCATAGCGCCGGCATGGTCGCTGAAGGGTTACGAGGTGCAGTATCGAGATGCAACCAGCAGCAATTGGACAACCCTCCAGGCCAAAACCAGCCTCAATGCCAGCATCTCCTTTACCGGCCAGTTGGGCCATACCTATCTTGTGCGGGCGCGAACCTGGCAAAAAATCAACGAGAGCTACCAGAGCGATATTGATATGCCCGGCGATTGGCGCGAGCAGACCGTTAGCCTGGGCGCCCTGGTCAGCGGGCGGGTTAGCGACAATCGGGGGAATGGTATCAGCGGCGTGGTTATCACCGAGAGTAGCAGCGGCGTTACGACCACCAGCGGCAGCAATGGTCTTTTTGCGCTGGGTGTGGCGGGCAGCGGGCAGTATACCTTTACCGCCAGCGCCCTGGCCGGTTGGACGCCTCCGCCACCGTTATCGGCTACCCTCCAGTTAAACCAGATAACGCCGCTTTCTTTCACCATGCGCCCGCCCGATGATGTGATCAACAACGGCGACTTTGAAAATGGCGCCAGCAATTGGGCGGTCAGCGGAACCGCACCCGATACCATTACCTCTGGGCAGCGCAGCGGCAGCGCCAGCCTGCGTTTAACCGGCACGATCACAATGTCACAAACCGATACCATTTCCAACAGTTATCAGCCCATTTTGTCCTTCTGGTACAAAATGGAGGGGAGCGATGGCAACGATGTTTTTACCGCCGAACTGTTGGGCACGGATGCCTTGATCCCGGTGAACAGCTTTACCACCTCGACCAACGGCGGCTGGCAGCAAGCCTGGCTGCCATTAAACCTGACCGAAGTCTATACCGGCCCGATTGGGCTGCGCTTTAACCTGGCCCAGGGCGGCCCGCCCCAGGCGGCTGTTTATCTGGATGAAGTGAGCCTGGGGGCCTCGTGGGGCGGCCCCTTGCGAACCTATCTCCCGGTCATCTTTAACTAAACTTCAAATTCTGGACAAATCCCACTTGACGAATTATCGCCAATATGCTAAATTTGGCGCAGTAGGAAGCAGCAAGTCCCAGGTTTGCTCAATCTCGCCCTCTCATCCCTCTCGTTCCCAAACTAAGTTTGGGAACGAGAGGGATGAGAGGGATGAGGTTTAACATCGCCGAGAGTATTTTTGGCGAGTTTAGAACAGGGGGTTGTCCTGCCCTATGAAATTTGTAGGGAAGGAGGGAAGAATCAATGAGCGAGCGCATCATCGGCACTGTCAAGTGGTTCAATACCACCAAAGGCTACGGCTTCATCACTCGCGAAGATGGGCCGGATGTCTTTGTACACTATTCCGCAATTCAATCGGATGGTTTTCGTAACCTCGCCGAAGGCGACCGGGTCGAATTTTCGGTTGAACAAAGCGCCAAAGGCCCCCAGGCCAGCAATGTGGTCAAAATCTAACTAAATATATTGCTTTTGCCCAAAAACCTCGCTCTGTTTGAGAGCGGGGTTTTTTTTTAGATGCGATGCCCCGTGAGTCTACCGTGAACCTGTAATGGCTCCCTCCTTTAAGGTAACGTCTTTGCAAGGATATGGGGATTATGCTAACATCCGGCTTCAGTCAACCTGATGAGTCACCCAACCAATAACGTGCATCCCCTTCGAAAATACCCCCCTCAGTCCCCCCGCAGCGGGGGGAAGCTGGCTAACCCCCTCCCCCGCTGCGGGGGAGGGTTGGGGAGGGGGTATTTTCATTATCGGTGGTGTGCGCAACGCTCGTGACGACTCCTCTGAAAACAATCCACAGATTATGCAGACTGCGAAGCGGGCAGATAAAAAAATTAAAAATCTGTGCAATCTGCGCAATCTGCGGATTTTCGTTATTGGTGGTGTGTCACAGGTTCGTAACGACTCCTTCTAAAGCAGTTATTGTCGAACTAAAATGATTATCTTGTTTTTAGGCGCTCTTTTTTCTTCGGGGATTATCTTTGTACTTTTGCTGGGCCATCTGCTTCAACTCCGCTTGATCAAACCTTATCGTCCCACCGACCAATTTTCGGTCGCCGTCATTGTGCCCTGTAAAGGCGATGGCGATCCCGGTTTTGGCGAGAATTTACTCAGTATCATCTGCCAGGAGTACGCCGGGCCGGCCCAATTTATCTTTTGTGTGGAAAGCAGCACCGATTCGGCCCTGCCGGTGTTGAGCCGGCTCAAACGGCAGTTTGCCCAGGTCGAGGTCTGTGTCGCCGGACTGGCGACGACATCGGGCCAGAAAAACTTAAACATTATCAAGGGGATGGAACAGGCCGGTCGAGCCGATATTTTTCTATTTGCCGACGCCGATATTCAGCCCCACCGCACCTGGCTACAGGAGATGATTGCGCCTTTTGCCGAGCCGCAGGTGGGGGCCGTAACCGGCTGCTTTCGCCGGGTGCCGGCCCTGGCGAATTTTAGGCTGGGTAACTATCTGGCCGGTTTATTTGGGGCGGGGATTGTAACCGGCATGACCAGTGATGTAATTGCCGGCTTGTGGGGCGGCAGCCTGGCTATTCGCCGCTCTGTGGTCGAGCAGTTGGGGCTGCGCGAGCGCCTGGCCACCGAAATTGTGGATGATATTGCCATTATGCACGCGCTGCATCAGACTCAAATGGTGCGGCGTTTTGTGCCCAGTTGTACCCTCAAAAGCTATTGTGATATGTCTGCCTCGGCCAGCATCGAATGGCTGGTCCGGCAGTTTCAGTTTTCGCAGATTTATTTCAAAAAATTATACTTTTTCTACTATGTCTTTGGCCTACCTTACGCCTTCTCGATCCTGGCAGCGCCGCTGGCCTTCATCTACGGCCTGGCCAGCGGCAATGGGTTGATTATTGGCGCGACCGTTAGCTTTTGGCTGTCGGTGGTATTGGTGGGCCTGCTTTTATACCAGAGTATTCCGGTTAACCCGGCCAGCGTGTCGCCCCACGACAGCCGCTATCAATTAATCCCTTGGCTTGTGGTTACGCCCCTGGCGTTTGTTGCCGGCGCACTGGCCCTGCTCAAAACCCTGGTGCGGGTCAGGCGAGGCATCCTGACCATGCACTGGCGCAGCATCGAGTACAAAGTGGATGTAAAAACGGGGAAGGTGTTGGAGATAATCCGATAAGGATGAAGGATGAAGGCGGAAGGATGAAATTCTTACTTCATCCCTCATCCTTCATCCTTCATCCTTCCATCAGTATCCCATCAACCCGCAGCAGCGGGTACAGACCGGCATGATGCCCTCGCTGCTGATAGAACTGCGAAATTTGCGGGCAGCGTCACTGTGCCAGATTTTGGTGACGGAGTCGCTCTTGATGTTGCCGATGATATAGTCGTGGTAATCCCGGCACAGGCTGACATCCCCGTTGCTATCCACTTCCATGGTCATATAAATGCTGACGCATTGGTTGAAGCCAAAGGTGGCGCTGTGGTCCTCATAGTAGCGTCGTACCTGGTCGCGGCTTTTAAGGCGGGGATACATCAACGGCGGGCAGCGGCCAATCTGGTTTGATAAAGCCCGCATTTCCTCAAACTTGTCAAAGATAATGCCGTGGTCAAAATTTTTCCAGGTGCCCACCCAGCCCCAATGGGTGTGCGGCTCAAAGCCAAAACGGTTTTTGAAGTCGTCGCTGTGTTGCTGGGCCGACTGCTCGTCAATCCACCAGGAGAGGTAGAATATGTGGGCGTCGGCGTACTGGCTGGTGAATTTGTAAATGTCGGCCAGGTAGTCAATATTGTAACGGGCAATCACCGAAATGGGCACGACAAAAGGAAAAACCGATTTGCGCCGCTTTTTTTCGGCGCTGAGAGTTTCCAGGGCTGCCTTGACAGCTTTAAAATTATCGGTTTTGGGCGACACGCCGGGCCGCTGTTCGTTATGAATCTCGGCGTCGGGGCCATCAATGCTCAGCCACACAATTTTGCAGGTGTCCATAATATCGTCAACCCGCTCGGCCACGTTGGTGCCGTTTGTGACCATGGTAATGGGCATTTTACGGTCAGAGATGTAGTGCAGCAGTTCCAGCAGGCCGGGGTACATCATCGGCTCGCCGCCCCAGATGTACCACAGCGGCGACCAGCCCTGCTTCAGGATGTCGTCCACAAAGCTTTTGTATTTCTCTACCGGCACTTCCCGCTGCTTCAACTCTTTGAGCGATTGGCCCAACAGGTAGCCGTTATCACCCCACTGGCCGCAGGTGTGGCAGCGCAGGTTGCACATATCGGTAATGCGCAGGCTTACCTGGCGCAGCTTGTCGGGCTGACCGCTGCGCCCTCGGTCGGGCCGCCGCCAGTTGAAGGTTTCTTTAGCCAATTGCAGCCCGGCCCCCGAGGCAAAGGTCCCCCAATCGGACAGCATGATTTTGGCTAATTCTTTAAATATAAATTCGCCCGGAACTCGGCTTCGCGCTTGCAGCATGATATTTCCTTTCTGTATCATATCCTGAGAATTCTCAATTATTATCAATAGTTTTTGAAAAAAGACAAAAAGATAATCTAACCCGGAGAGATGTGATGAATCCAATTCTGCCAGGCGGCGTCATCGGTATACTGGGCGGGGGCCAATTGGGGCGGATGTCCACTTTCAAGGCCAAGCAGTTAGGCTACAAAGTGGTTGTGCTCGACCCTACCCCCGGCTGTCCCTGCGGCCAGGTAGTCGACGAGCAAATTGTGGCCAGCTTCGATGATGAGTTGGCCCTGCGGCAGTTGGCCGAAAAGTGCGAGGTCATCACCTACGAATTTGAAAACGTAGACAGCCGCGCCGTTGAACTGCTGGAGCAGCTGGGCCGGAAAGTTTTTCCCGACAGCCAGGCCCTCAAGATTAGCCAAAACCGCTGGGCCGAAAAAGAGTTTTTACGCCGGAGTGGGGTAGGCGTAGCCGATTTTTTCAAAGTAGCCAGCCTTGCCGATTTGGAAACCGCGATGCAACAAATTGGCTTTCCCGGTTTACTGAAGACAGCTACCGGCGGCTACGATGGTAAAGGCCAGGTGGTTTTATACAACGAGGACGACGCCCGTCAAGCCTTTGCTACTCTGAACCACCCGGCTTTAATCTGGGAGAAAAAGGTCACATTTGTTAAAGAGTTGAGCGTTATCTGCGGCCGCAACCAGGCCGGCGAGATTGTCACTTACCCGGCGGTCGAAAACATTCACGTCGAGAATATCCTGGATATGTCGCTGGCCCCGGCGGAAGCGCCGGCCCATGTGCAGGCGGAGGCCCAACACATCGCCCGGACCATTGCCGAGCAGTTGAAGCTGGTGGGCGTCTGCGGGGTCGAAATGTTTTTACTGCCGGATGAAACTATTTTGGTCAACGAGATTGCGCCGCGCCCCCATAATTCCGGCCATTACACCCTCGAGGCCTGCCTTTGTTCTCAATTTGAGCAGCATATCCGGGCCATTTGCGGCCTGCCGTTGGGTTCAACGGATTTGAAAGGCTATGCGGTGATGGTCAATATTTTGGGTACCGGGGCGGGGAATCGCCTGGCCGGCTTAGAGCAGGTTTTGCAAAACAGCCAATTGGCGGTACATCTGTACGGTAAGTCCAGCGCCGCCGCCAGGCGCAAAATGGGCCATTTAACCGCCCTCTCCCCCCACAGCCTGGCAGAAGCGCGAGGTTGGGCGCTTGAAGCCAGAGCAAAATTGAAGTGGGTTTGAATTTATGGTCAAGCCCTTTAAAAAGATTGTCAACTTTATTAAGAAATGATATAATGGAGATATGAAAGGTTTTTTCCTTTCAGCCTTGATTTTGCCACTCATTGACCCAACCAGGACCCGGTCTGCTGCAATAAAGCTTGGCCCCTTATCATAAGTAGTAACAAAACCTTACACCAGCGAGACGAGGAAGTGCGCTATGCCCCATAAAACAAAAGTTGGACTACAACTCAGTGTTGGCGGTTTGGGGGACCTGTCGTTTAACGACTCTGCTTATGCCGGCCTCCGCGAAGCTCAACAACTGCACGGTATCGAGTTTCAGACCGCGACCTGGGAAAACCCCATGTTGAACGCAATCAATCTTGAAAATTGGGCCAAAGAAGATTTTGACCTGATTATTGCCATTGGCTATGGCAATGCCGCTCCCCTCAGCGAGGTGGCCGCCCGCTATCCCAACCAACGCTTTGCCAGCATTGATGTGGCCGCCGAGGGCAGCAACGTCTGGTCGGCTACCTACCGTGAGTATGAAGGGGATTTTGTGGTAGGGGTGCTGGCTGCGCTGGTCACGCAAACCCATATGGTCGGATTTATGGGTGGTGGGGTGACGCCGGTGGTGCGGCGGATTGAGCTAGGCTTTGCCCAGGGCGTCAAAAATGTGGATTCATCCATCAGCTTTATCTCTGATTATGTGGGGGAGTTTGATGACCCGCTCAAGGGCCGGCTGCTGGCCGAAACCCAATTTACGCTCGGCGCGGATGTGATTTATCAGGTGGCCGGCCGGTGCGGCCTAGGCGCTATCGAGGCTGCCAACGAATTTGGCCGCTGGATTATCAGCACCGGCGGCGACCACAGCGACCTGGCCCCCAACGCCGTGCTGACCAGCCGCATCAAAAACGTGGGCAAACCTATCCTCGATGTAATCGAGAGCGTAGTGGCCGACCGTTTTGAAGGGGGCGTGGTCAAAAGTTATGGCTTTGCCGAAGGGGGCCTGATGATGGCCCCTATCCGGCCCAGTGTCTTCAAGGTCGTCACCCCCGCCATCCAGAACATTATGCAAGAAGTTCAGGCCCAGGTTATCAGCGGCAAAATCAAGGTTGAGCTGGAAGAATAGCCGCCCACGTCTGTTCCTCTCGTTCCCAAACTCCAGTTTGGGAACGAGAGGAAACGCCTGTTGCCGATTATTGAAATCCCTCTTCGTGTCAAGAGGGATTTTTATTTATGATCGTGGTAATCTTTTAACGCCTGTTGAATTTCGTGGGCCAAATCCATTTTTTGGTTGGAACTGCCCAGGCTCTCGTTGAGGAGAATGATCGGTCCCTGCTCGGTTTCGAGGGTCAACAAAAGCGCCTGGTGGCTGCGCCCGCCGATGGGATGGGTCACTTTGGCCTGGCGAATAGTGGCATAAGCTACGGTTTCTGCTTGAGGCTGGGCGTTGGACTGGTAGGAAAGTTCCCCGCGCTTTTGGTCCAGGCGAATGAGACAGGTCTGAGCTTCGGCTTCGCGTTCGGCCTGCACGTGTTTTTGGGCTAAGCGAGTCACTGCCAGGGCCACGCCAGCCCAAACCAGGGCCGGCAGCGCCAAAAACGCCCCAATAAAAAGCGCTTTGAGCAGCCAGCCCCGCTCGCTCAGGCCCAGCCCCACTGCCAGCCCCGTCAGAACTATGATTACCAGCAGCGCCCCCACCGGCCCCCACGTGAGCCAGCCCAGACCCTGCACCAGCGGTTCGCCCCGAATGTTAAAAATTCGCTCGCCGGGCCGGGTTTCTTCCCGGACAGTCGTCGTAAGCTGGGCCGACTTGTTGACCAGCAGCCACCAGGGGCGGCGGTAGGGTGGCGGTTGGCTCATGCGGCCAGAGAACGGCGGCGATTGACCCACCAGCTATAGCCCAGCCGCCACAGCAGCATAAACAGGCTGGCGACGACCATTGTGATAAGCACAAAGGTGGGAATAATGCCTTCGGGAATGGAACGGCCCAGGAACAGCGCCCGCAGCAATCCGGCCAACGGCCCGCCGATGAGCCAGACCAGCAAGATGCGGGGCACAAACTTTTGCCAGCTTTGGCTCACTTCGGCCCGAAACAGGCCGGCCAGGGGAGCCAGGGCAAACCAGCTTATCACAAAAGGCGCGGCGGTGGCCAGCCCGGCGGCAATGTCCAGGCTCGATAAGGCATGGCTGCTCCGGCCCACCCAGGTGAACAGCAGCAGCGTCACCAAATCGCCGCCAATAAGCACGGCCAGGCGCATGGGTACATTATTTTGAGTTTCTACTTTGGGTGCATTCATAAAAATGTTTCCTCAACCCAATAGTATAATCAACTTGAAGTAATCAACAATTTTGCCCCTTGTTGGGTAAATACAGGATAATGTCTTGCCTCAGGCCAATAAGCACAAGATATAGTATTTCTCTCAACCACTACCCCAACATACAGTAATAATTCTCTTCAATATTATGACAAGCTATATTGACACCTTATGGAAAGTCAAGTAAAATAGAATATGTAAAGTTGGGTTAGAAGGAAGAAAGTAGACAGTAGCCAGTAAGTCTAATGACTTACTACCTTAGAAGAGTGTTCACGAATCTGTGGCACGCCACCAACAACGAAAAGTAGCAAGGTCGCAAGGTAGCAGGGATGCATCACCCCTGTCTACCGTCTACTGTCTACCGTCTACTATTTTCAAAGGAGGGACGCCCCATGCGCAAGAGAAGTCAAGACTGGCCTGCCCTAGTCTTCAAAGTGCTAATTTTGGCCGGATTGTGTCTGGCGTTGCTGGCCGCGCCGGCGCTGGCGCAAGAAGCCGATGCGCCGAATTTGATTATCAACGGCGGCTTTGAAGAAGGCTTTCAGGGCGAAGTGGGAGTTGGCTACGGCTGGGGCGCGTTTAGCAACGGCAATGCCGCCATGGGCTGGAATGTCGACTCCTGGGGACCAGTGGTTATCGCCGGCCAGTACAGCCAACTGATTGAAATCAAAAACGCCGCCGAGCGAGATCGCTACGCCGGTATTTATCAAACGGTCTCGGTTGTGCCGGGCCAGCAGTACAAGCTGACCATCAAAGGGCTTATTCGCTCCGAAGAGGGCGATGTCAAACAGTCCAATTATGGCTACCGGCTGCAATACGGCGTAGATTACGACGGCGGCACGGCCTGGGAATTGGTCAACGAGCAGAATTGGCAGGAAATCCAGTGGGATGAACAACCGTTGAACGACCCGCTCAACGGAACCTATCGCTTTGACTCTTTTGAAACAACGCTAACCGCCAAAAGCGACAAACTGACCCTGTTCATTCGGGCCTGGAAGAAGTGGCTCAATAATGGGGTGGGCCTGTATGACCTGGACGAAATTAGCCTGGTCGGTCCCAAGCCGGAAGGAGCGCAAGCCGCCGCCGGACAGGTCGCTGCGGTCGGCGATACCCAGCCGGAATTGGTTTCGCCGGAAACATTGGTTCAGACTTCGGAACACGAGGCCGATTTGGCTCCCCAGGCTGCCGAACCCGAAGCGGCGCCGGAGCCTACGGCCACCCCGCAGCCGGAACCTCAGGCTGTCCCTCAAGCTACCCCTGCCCCCCAACCGACAACCGGCCAGTTGCCTGTATCGGGCCAGGGGCAGGATGATTCTATTATCAATCCGATTGAGATTTTGGGCGCAGTGTTAGTGTTGGTCCTTTTGACCGGCGCTGTCACCACCCTGCGCCGCCGCCGGGTGTTAGAGTAAAATAAGGTGTTCAAGAATAAGTTCCTACCAGTTCCTTTAGCCCCCATGGAACTTATAGGAACTGGTGGGAACTCGAAACGCGAAGTTATTTCTGGGCAAACCCTAAATATACTTTGGCCCGCCAGGAAACTAACGGAGACACAGTTACCATGAAAAAAACGATTGGGCTACTCATAACCTTGTGGCTGGTTGCAGCGGTATTACCGTTGACTTCTCAGGCGGCCCCGCTGCTGAAACTGAGCTGGCGGGCCGAGTATTGTGATAACGACAGCCTGTCGGGCGCACCTCGGCTTAGCATTTATGAAGCGGTGCTGAGCCACGATTGGGGCTACGGTTCCCCGGCGGTAGAAATCCCCCCCGATAATTTTTCTGCCCGTTACACCATCACCCGGCATTTTGAAAAAGGGACCTATCTGTTTTTGATAACCGCCGATGATGGGGCGCGAGTCTGGCTGGACGGCACTTTGATTCTGGACGCCTGGGATTTTGGCTACAAACACCGCAAAGCCAAAGTTTACATTGATACCACCGGCGACCACGAGCTGCAAGTAGCTTACTTTGAAAAAACCGGCAAAGCCAAAATCAATTTTGAGTGGATTCAACTGGGCGGCGAGGATGATATTGTCGGCGCGTGGACGGGCCAATATTTCAACAACCGTGACCTGGCCGGAGATCCGGTAGTGGAACGTCAGGATGGAGCCATCAACTTTGATTGGAACAGCGGCTCCCCGGCCCCCAAAATCACCCGCGATAACTTCTCGGTGCGCTGGACCCGCTCGATTTACCTTAGCAAAGATGCTGTCTACAAATTTAGAATTCAACACGACGACGGCATGCGTCTGTATGTTGACGGCAAAATCTTCTACGACTCGTGGTATGACCAGAGCGTGACCTACCAGACGCGGGAAGTGCCGCTTAAAGGCGGCTATCGCACGTTTGTGGTTGAATATTACGACCATGTTGGCAATGCGGTGGCCCAGTTGAGCTTCGACGGCGACCCGGACGGCTACGAGGATATCGAACCCGACCCCGGCGGCGCAGCGATCGTGGTGGACGATAAAAGCCCCCGTTTTCGCTGGGGCGGGCCGGCCGGCAACCGCTACATTGGACCCGGCGGCTATGGGGCCAGCTCGTGGACGTACAATACTACCCACGATCCGGTCAACTTTGGCAAATGGACTCCGCCTATTACCATTGCCGGCAATTATGAAGTCTTTGCCTTCATTCCCGGCAGCAACGCCACCACCGGCGCAGCCCGCTACCAGATTTATCACTTTGGGCAGTGGGAAGAACGGACCCTCAACCAGAGCCGCTATTCCAACGAGTGGGTCAGCCTGGGAACCTACTATTTCGAGGGCAAACAGGAGGAGTGCGTTTTTCTCTACGACAGCACCGGCGAAGCGGCCAACTCGACCAGGATTGCGTTTGATGCGCTGAAGTTTGTGAAACGGTAGTTTTCCAAAAAATAGAAGCCCCCGGAGGAAGTGTCCTCTGGGGGCTTTTTTTATTCACATATTTCTTCGTAATTTTTGAGATTCTATTGATTAATCTTGTATTACGTGGGTGGGGTATTGACACAAGTAGTAGGTTTACGGGAAATATTTGTAGATTTCCTTACGATGTAGAAATCGGGTGAAGATAACTTTATTTTCTACTATGTCAATGCCTATCCGATAATCTCCTAACCTTATACGATAAAACGTCTCATACCCTTTCAGTTTCTTCAAATCAGTTATGTCTTTCAAACCCTTAGCCAGCTTTACTTCTTCAATTACTTCTCTGATTTGCTTTAGCAACTTTTTATCCCTGATCTTTTTCAAATCCTTCTCAAAACTGGCCTCAAAACGGATTTCCACGTTTAAGCCTGTAAAATTGCTAAAATCTGGTCTTCGCTGACAAAGCTATCTTTTCGCCCTTCGCTAATCGCCTTAGCCAAACCCGCTTCTTCCATAGCTTCTAGGATAAGCTCGTAGAATAAATCCCTTTTTTCTTTAATCATTTCGATGAGGATTTCTTTTATAAGCTCCTTGAATTTTTCATCACTTATCACCAGTTCCACTTTGGTTCTCCTTTAAAGATTGTTTCCAACTCATCTCTTAATAGTTGGTTGTTACTCTAAATTGTAGATGGGGCTACTTAATTACCAAAAATCCTGTTTCTTTTTCAGCTTTAACCCGCCTCGCGCTTTATAGTTTTAAAGTTCTGCTGCTTGACCCTGCCCTACATCCCAAATGCGAGCCTGCTCCAATAATTCCTCTATTACCGCCTTCTTTTGCTCCGAATAGCTTAGCAGAGTGGTATGCCCTTGCCCTACGACCTCAACCTTGTGCTGCTCATACCGCCGTGCTGCCTGGGGATGCTTTCGTAAATAATCCCGCAGCAATAGATTATCGCGCCACAGCTTGTTATGCCACTGCACCACCGCGATGTTAAATGCCTGCGGTCTGCGCTTGCGGAAGGCGAGCCGCCCCGAAACTCCGGCTTCACCCAGATATTCATAACCCAATTGGGCCAATGCCTCGATCTGACCGGCTTCTAAATGAAGTTCCGGCAAGCCAACCAAAATATCTATGATCGGCTTGGCCGATAACCCCGGCGCCGCCGTACTGCCAAAGTGCTGCACCTCAACTGCCTGATGAGTGAAGGCAGCCTTAACAAAAGCTTGTTCTTGTTCAAATAGTTGAGGCCAGACCGGATCATAGGTTACTACAGTGATTGGCTCATCTATTTGGAGCATTACTGTTCCTGCATTGTTTTTTTGCAACCCAACGCCTGAGTTTAGCCGCTTGCGGTCTGGCAAGGTTAGAGCCACTTACAACTGACACTAATATACAACGTGTCAAATACAATCAAAGGATAATATTGCTACATTTTTGTTCTCAAATCTCAAAAAATTCTGCTCTCTGTGCCATAGTATTACCTCGCTCCGCGATTGCAAACTGACTTAAAACATTAAGATTGCCCATAATATCTTTAAGTTCTTGTTGAAGTTCTTGTCGGATTAATTTTCGGACCTCGCTTTGAAACATCTCTCTCCCCTCGGCTAAATCAAATGCAGAACTAGAGATATTGCATCTATGCTCTATTTCCTGTTCTATGGTGTATATTTTTTCCTTCAGGCTCTCTATTTCAATGATAATGTGAGGAGGGCATGCCATACCGTAGCGTGCTTCCTGAAGTTCCAATACCTGTAGCCTTTCCCTATGAGCTGCTTGTAATCGGCGTTTATGTTCTATATCTTGGCCATCCATACTTTAATCCTACCTGATCTCAGAAGTAGAAGTACAGGACATAAGCTTATCATAACTGTAATAGTTAGCCGCCCAACAATTTATTCAGCGAATCAACCTCTCGTCTACAACCCCTTATCCATCATACTTGGCAATAAACTCCTCGGCCTTCTCCACCAACTCGCGGTTGCCGACGTAGAGTGGGGTGCGCTGGTGGAGTTGGGTCGGCTGGATGTCGCGGATGGGCTGGCGGCCGGTTGAGGCGTAGCCGCCGGCCTGCTCGATGATAAAACTCATGGGCTGGGCCTCGAAGAGCATGCGTAATTTGCCGTTGGGTGATTTGGTATCGGCGGGATAGTAAAAGACGCCGCCGCCGAGCAGGTTGCGATGGATGTCGGCAATCATCGAGCCGATGTAGCGCAGCGACAGCGATTGGGTATTGCCCTCTTCGCCGCGCAGCCAGCGGGTATAGCGCTGCACCCCGTCGCTCCAGCGGCTCTGGTAGCCCTGGTTGGCGCTGTAAAATCTTGCTTCCGGCAGGCGGATGTTGGGGTGCGAC
Source organism: Anaerolineales bacterium (assembly GCA_015075405.1). GTDB lineage: Bacteria > Chloroflexota > Anaerolineae > 4572-78 > J111 > DSQQ01. The sequence continues at coordinate 1,294,035 of JABTUK010000003.1, read as the reverse complement.
AGCAAAAACTCGCCAATGCTGGGGTCAAGGGTGAAGCCGTGGACGCCGTTGCCGGTGCTGTAAACCATCATCGTGCTGGAACCGTAGACAATATAGCCAGCAGCCACAATATCAGAGCCTTTTTGCAACACGTCCTCCAGTGTGCCGGGGCCATCGAACTCCGTTTTGCGCCGGAAAATGGAGAAAATCGTGCCGACGCTCACATTGAAATCTATATTGCTTGAACCATCCAGCGGGTCGAACAGCAGCACATATTTGCCGCAGGTATATTTGGACGGAATGGGAATAATCTCTTTCTCTTCCTCCGACCCCATGACGCACAAACGCCCGGTGTGGTCGTTCAATTGAAAGATGATCCGGTGAGCATACTCATCCAGCAGTTGGACTTCCTCGCCCTGTACGTTGACCTCACCGGTTGCGCCGATAATATCGGCCAGGCCGGCCCGCGTGGTATGGCTGGAAATCAACTTGGCGGCTACGGCCATATCGTAAAGGATAGCCGTCAGCGTGCCGGTGGCATCGGGAAAAGCGGCTTGCTCGTCAAGGATGTGCCGTTCAATGGTAACAATGCGTTTATTGGTTCTTAGGGGCATCTTTGTCCTCTTTCTACTGTAATATTGGGGAGTAATACTGCTTCAATTATACCTTGTTTAACGCCCCTTCGCCAGAATCATCGAGGTCCTGACAATTTACTCAGAACGCAAGAGGTCTCTAAAAATGCTGAATAGCAACTAAATATAGTAGGATAGTTTCTCTGTATACCACATCTCGTATGTGTTAAAATTGTCAATTTTCTCACAAAGCCACTTGACCCGGCGAGTCGAGTTTGATATAATGTTAGCCAAATTTGGCCCCCTTATCACCTGTGAATTGGAGGCTGTCTAACGTGGGAGATGTCCTTGTTCTAAACGCAACCTACGAACCTCTCAGTGTTGTTTCGGTCAAACGGGCAGTGGTGTTGCTCTTAAAAGAAAAAGCGGAATTGATTGAAGCGGCCGAAGCCAAACTGCGCTCCGAAAATTACAGTTTGCCCCGGCCCCTGGTCATTCGCCTGGTTTATTTTGTCAAAATCCCCCACCGGATTACGCTGCCGGTGACTCGGCGTGGGGTGCTGGCCCGCGATCATTACACCTGTCAGTACTGCGGCGCCATGCCCGCTCGTAAAGACTTGACCATGGACCACGTCTTGCCGCGCTCTCGCGGGGGCAAAACTACCTGGGAGAACGTGGTAGCCGCCTGCGATAAGTGCAATGGCCGCAAAGGCAGCCGGACACCCACCGAAGCCAACATGATCTTGCTGACACCCCCCAAACGACCACGTTATATTGCTATTGCCGCCCTGACCAGCCTGGAGGCCAGAGAAGCCTGGGGCAAATATATGTGGGAATAATCCCCTTTGAGTTGATGGTAACGCCTCTGTCCACGCAAGCAGAGGCGTTTTTTATGTATAGTTGAGAGAGGATGAAAATGTCATTTTATGACCGAAGACCGGAGACCGATGCACCCCCACCCTTCCCTCCCCCTATTAGGGGGAGGGTTAGGGTGGGGGTTCCGATCTCCGGTCCCTCGTCCCCGGTCTATTTTCAGAGGAGGATTGAACAGTGAGCGAACGCAAAGATCGTATCCGCATTCAAATTGGCGACCAGGAGTTTAATGTGGTCGGCGGTACGTTTCAAGAGATGCTGAGCGCGGTGAAACAAATTAATGGCCGCCGCTTTGTGAGCGAATTGAAAGTGTGGCAGCTTCCCGGCCCGGCCGAGGAAGTCCAACGCCAGCTTGAGATTAGCGGCTACTCGCTGGAAGGCGGCGCACCTGTTGCCAGCGCCCCGCCTGCTGCTTCCGGTCCTACCGGCACGGGCGGCGACCGGATTCGGGTGCTGGTCGGGGGGCAACGATTGGCGGTGGTTGGCGGTAATTTTCAGGATATGCTGGCTATGGTCAAAGGGCTGCCCGGCCGCCGCTTTGACAGCGATACCAAGCTATGGGAAATTTCGGGCGATCCGGGGGTAATTAAAGGCATGGTTGAGGCCGCCGGTTTTCAGCTTGAAGGCGCAGCAAAAATTCCCCTGGGGCCGGTCCCGCCGATGGAAGCGCCCAATTTTAGTGGTCATGCTGCTCCGCCCCCTTACCAGGCCCCGGACTTTTTTGATGAGCCGGATGAAGCGCCGGAACCGCCCCCCTGGTGGGATGATGAACTGGCGCCTCCCCCGGTGGCCGATGATTTTTTTGATGAGCCTCTGTTTGAACCAGAACCACCACCCACCAGGCCCAAACCGGCTATGGCCGCGCCTGCCGCTGCTGCCGGGCCAGCCGGACGGCGTGGCGGTGACCGCGTCCGTATTCGGCTGGGCGATGTGCCTTTAGTTGTCAGCGGGGGCGAGTTTCAAGCCATCCTGGCTCTGGTCAAAAGTATTCCGGGCCGGCGCTTTAACGGCGATGAGCGGATCTGGGAAATCCCGGAAACGGTCGGGTTGGAGTCATTGGGCCAGCGAGTCGCCGCGGCGGGATTTGTTTTGGAGCAGGAATAAGACGTTGAAGGTTAAACGTTCAAACGTTTCAACGTTTAACCTTCAACCTTTAACGCGCGGGGATGGCTAATGCCTGGGCTTGCCCTTCGGCGTGGTAGCTGCTGCGCACCAGCGGCCCGCTCTCTACCCAGCGAAAGCCCAGCTCCATCCCAACCTGGTGGAATTCCTGAAATTCGCTGGGATGGACATAGCGATAAACCGGCAGATGCAGCGGCGAGGGGCGCAAATATTGGCCGATGGTCAAAATGTCAACCTGGTGCTCCCGCAAATCGCGCATTACCGCCAGGACCTCTTCCTTAGTTTCTCCCAAACCGACCATGATGCCCGTTTTTGTGGTCGTGCCTGGATCCAAAACTTTGGCATTTGAGAGCACTTTGAGGGTTTGCTGATAGTTGGCTTGCGGACGTACTGTGCGGTAAAGCCGGGGCACGGTTTCGGTGTTGTGGTTCAATATTTCGGGGCGGGCCGCCATCACCTCTTGCAGCGCCGCCAGGTTGCCTTTGAAATCAGGAATAAGCACCTCGATGGTGCATTGGGGCAACCGCCGGCGAATCTCGCGGATGGTGTTGGCAAAAATATGCGCCCCGCCGTTGGGCAGTTCATCCCGGTTGACCGAAGTGAGCACACAGTGGCTCAGCTTCATGGCCAGCACACTTTCGGCCACCCGACGCGGCTCATCCTCGTCGAGCGCTTGGGGCCGGCCTGTTTTAATGTGACAAAAACCGCAGGAGCGGGTGCAGGTATCGCCCATCAGTAGAAAAGTAGCGGTGCCCCGGTTCCAGCACTCGCCAATGTTGGGGCACATGGCTTCTTCGCATACCGTGTGCAGCCCCTGCTCGCGCATCAAATTTTTAAGATGGCTGTAATTATTTCCGGCCGGCAGCCTAACTTTGAGCCACTCCGGTTTGCGTTTGGGGAGTTCATTTTGCAACCCGATGCTGTTGGGGTCAATTAGATTTGTTATCATTATCCTATCATTGTTAGCCAGCGGCGGGCCCGGCGTGTCACTTTAGGCCGGTACGGCTGCTGAACTAAATATTAAACTTGGGGGAATCGTCTCAGCCAGCACCGATTCCATTTCAAAAATTTCACAGAAGGATTGTATCACAGGCTCCAGGACAGAACCAATTTCAATGGGCTTGTTTAACGCCTCGTGCAGTGAAGTTACCCGGCAGCCTTGTAACCCACGCGGCACAATCAAATCGAAAAAGCTCAAATCAGGATTAATGTTGATAAAAAAACCGTGGCTGGTTACCTGATTCTGGTCAAGTTTAACTCCGATGGCAGCAATTTGGGCAATATTACTGTCGGGGGGCAGCCACTCGGAACTGTGTGGGATTGCGCTATCAACACAGACCCACACCCCCGGCAGGCCGCGCTGGCGAAAAGCCCGCACTTTAAAAGCAGCCAGGGTATGAATAATAACGCTCTCCAACATTTTAAGATAGCGATGATAGTCTAGCCCCTGCTCTTTGAGATTAAGGATGGGATAACAGACTAACTGGCCTGGACCGTGATAGGCTACTGCCCCCCCCCGGTTTACCCGGTGATAGGCCACCTTGAGCCGAGCCAGTTCTTCCTGGTTAGCCAGGAGATAATCGCGATGTCCATCATTGCCCACCGTATAGGTCTGAGGATGTTCCATTAACAGGAGGGTGTTAGGGATTTGTTGAGCAGCTCGCCGCGCCGCTAACTCTTTTTGCAAACTTAACGCTGTCTCATACTCTACCCGACCAAACCATTGGGGGTGAAAAATATTGAGCATTTTGACCTCCATTTTCAGAGTATATCCTGATTGCAAGACCGGGTTTTGACTGGAGCAGCATAAGGCAGAGAAACGGGGCAGTAATCGCGGTTAGTCCAGGTGTTGGCTGGACTAAATCTGATCACACGAAGTAAATCAACCAATCATCGTATACTCGCTAAAAATATCCCCCTGGATGTCTATAGCAGAGTTATAGATTTTTTGATTCGGCGTCAAAGGTCGCAACTGCGTCAGGAATTCAAATGATCCAACTCAGAACAAACCCAGGTTTCAACCGAGAAATGATCTTAAGCGATTTCTAACTCCACCAGCGTCTCTTCCAACTGCCAGATCACCTCATCTACAAAAGGCAGAGGTCTCTCCAGCTTGTCGAGCGCCGTATCCAGAGCTGCCATCAGAGCCGGCTGATCCTGCTGAGCCGCCCTGACCCGGGCCAGACGCAGCCGGCGAATCGCTTCGTTGATCCGGGGCGTTTGATAGAGTTGATCCAGCGCGCTGATAACAAGCTGGCTCAACGCCTCAGGCAGCGGCTCGGCCAGGGCCGATTGAGGCCCGGAATAAGCCCGTTTGTCCAGGGGAACATTCTCCGTCCAATCGGGGCCATAGCTGGCCTGCATCGTTTCAAAATCGCCGTTAAAATAGATGTAAATGTGCTGGTTCCACAATACGGCATTGACCGCATCGTAAACTTCGTCGGGATTGGAGCTGTGGGCGATCAACTTGCCGTGCAGTGGCTCGTACTCTTCATCTTCAGCCGGTGAAATGATAAAAGCCAGCCACTCGTTGGGGAAGACACGGGCGATCGCTTCAATCAACGGCAGGCGTTCCACCTCGGTCATGGTGTTATAAGGACAGCCGCAGTTGCAATCGCCGCCGCATTGGCCCGGCGTTTTACAGCCGGTGCGTTTGGTAAAAGGCTCAGTATACCAGTTTTCCGGTTCCTGAGTTCGGCCGGGTAAGGCCGGCGCCAGATCAAGCAATTCGATTTTGGTCAACAATGATTAATCCTAACAGCCGCAAAGAGTTGGTTTTATTATTAGAGATTATAGTGATTTAAATTGTAAGGTTGTCATAGTACCAGGGTCTAAAGTCCAAGCGGAAGTTGTGCAAACCACAGCAGGTTTCCATGACCTGGTCGCGGAAATTCTCTTTCCAGTTTCTGATTTTGTCTTTCACCATCCGATAGCGTTTCACGCCGCCAATGGCATGCTCCACCCGGATTCTAATCTGGGCAATTAGTTGGTTATCCCGTTTATCTTCCGGGGCAAGTTCTTGACCGCGCGGTTTCTTTTGAGGCTGGAGCATGACCACCCCGACCAGGCTAAAACCTTGAAAGCCGCTATCTTGAACCAGGACACTGCCGGCGGGTAAAGTGTAAGCGGCTTCATCGGCGGCCTTTTTGTCGTGCTTTTTGCCTTCCACGGTTCGGCTCAACAGCAGCACCCGCCCGGAGGGATGAACCAGGAGAATATTTTTGACCGTGTGTTGTTTTTTCTTACCACTGTAATAATCCCGTTGGGTCGTGGGATCGGTCGGCCGCCCAATCGGCCGTTCGGTGCCGTCGTGAAAGTAAAGCCCGGCCTCGGCTTCCGTCAAATTGAGGCTGATCGCCGTGCGGGCGGGCAGGACCAGCAAGGCGGCCAAAGCTTGGTTAAGGAGCCGGTGCAAACAATGGATCCAGCGGTTGGCGTCCGGTTGATGCAGCCCGAACAGGGTGGCGTGCGCTTCCTGCAACGAATTTTGTTTCAAATAGACCAAAATGAACAGCAGTTTGTCTTCTATCGTCGGTAACACCGAGTTTTTGTAAGGACGGTAGCGCCGTTTCTGGCGCACTTTGCCATCCAACCGATAAACGGCCACATGCTGGTTAAATTCAATTTCAAAATAAGGCAACAACGCTTGAAATTCTGGCACAGTAAAGGCAGTCATCGCCAGAAACTTGCGGGGATTTTTCGATAACTTTTGGTAACGAAGCATAGATGTGAGTCTCCTTGTCTCTTAAGTTTAACAAGGAGACATCATTACCCCGCAAAATCTTACCGTCAATTTAAATCACTATAATCTCTATTATAAATTTCACAGGTGGATTAATCAAGAAGCTGTCAGGAGTTTGGCTGCCACAAACCCTTTTATTTACAGTTGCCCCGCTTGGTTTCTTGGAAAACAGCGGCAATGGTACAATAGTGCCCCGGTGCTGCTGACAAGTAGACCCGAATGGTTTGGTAAAGCTTACCATTCGGGTCTGTTACGTAACAATTTTACCATAGATTAACCCATTCGTACCCTACGATTACTCTACGACCTTTGAAAAGTCTGACAAACGGCTTCACCTGTTTGAAAGTTGTCCGCCATCGGGCAGGCCACAAATTTTGAAAGGATAACCGGCATGACTTATCTGGCGCAGCGTGTCCGCAACTTTGGCACGACGATTTTTTTTTGAAATGACCAGCCTGGCCAACCAACATGGCGCAGTCAACTTGGGGCAGGGCTTCCCCGACTTTCCCGGCCCCGATTTTTTAAAAGAGGCAGCCATCGAAGCCATCCGGGCCGACATCAATCAGTACGCCCCCGGTAGCGGCCGGCTTTCCCTGCGCGAGGCCATTGCCGCCAAAATGGCCCGCCATTACAACCTGGCAGTCAACCCGGCCACCGACATCACTGTGACCAGCGGCGCGACCGAAGCTATTTTGGCTGCTATTATGGGCCTGGTCAACCCCGGTGACGAGGTGATCCTGTTTGAACCCTACTATGATTCCTACCTGCCCTCGGTCCAGATGGCCGGCGGTGTGCCCAGGTTTTACACCCTACGCCCGCCCGACTGGGCCATTGACCCCGACGAGTTAGCCGCCCTCTTTTCGCCCAAAACCAAACTGATCTTGGTCAACACCCCCCACAACCCCACCGGCAAAGTCTACTCCGAGGCCGAACTGCGCTTGATTGCCGAGTTGTGTCAGAAATATGATGTCATCGCCGTAGTTGATGAAGTGTACGAGCATATCATCTTCGACGGCCTCAAACATGTCTCACTGGCCGGCATGCCCGGCATGGCCGAGCGGACCATCACCATTTCCAGCGCCGGCAAAACTTTCAGCATGACCGGCTGGAAAGTTGGCTGGGCCGTGGCTCCAGCCGAGTTGAGCCAGGCCGTTTTTCGGGTGCATCAATTTGTGACCTATTCCGTGGCCGCGCCGCTGCAAGAGGGCGTCGTCACCGCCTTGCAAACCGCCGACGATTACTACACCGAACTGGCCGCCATGTACCAGGCCAACCGTGATTTCCTGGCCGAGGCGCTGGCCGAGGCCGGCCTGGAGCCGATCATTCCCCAAGGGACCTATTTTATTATGGTAGATATTAGCCACCTCGGTTTTTCCAACGACGTCGCCTTTTGCCGCACCTTGACCACCGAAATCGGCGTGGCCGCCATTCCGCCCAGCGCCTTTTACTTCAACCCTGCCGACGGGGCCGGCCTGGCCCGCTTCGCCTTCTGCAAAACCCGGCCCACCCTCGAAGAAGCCGCCCGGCGGCTGTTGAAGTTGAAAGGAAAGCTTTAGCCTGTCTCGCCCGCCCCGGCATGAATGCCAGGGCTAAAGAACAGCGCCGGGTGAACCCGACTTTTAGCCTGATTTATCGGGCGCTGTTCCATAGTCCGGCGACATTATCGCCGGACGAGCGCCGGTGGAAAGTTTTGCGGAGAGTTCTCAAGCTTTCGCTTCTCCCCGGATAGCTTAAAACCCCCTCTTTTGCTATAATCCATCCGACGGGTGTCGGGGGATGGGTGTCAGGTGTCAAGTGTCAAGTTTTACGTTTCACGTGTCACGCATCACGCATCCACGTCTCACGCACCACGCCTCAAGAATCCAAATTACCTTCAAAGGAGAAACTCATGGGCACTGTCAATGCCTCGGCTCGCTGGACGGGCGAGCAGTTGAACTTTATCGGCACAAGCTACAAGGGCCACCAAATTCCGATGGGCGGCGACAACATTTCACCAACCCAAATGCTGCTGCTGGGGTTGGCCGGCTGTACCGGCATGGATGTGGTCAGTATTTTGCAGAAAAAACGGCTGGCCCTCCGCTCGGTGGAGGTCTTTATTGCCGCCCACCAGCCCGACGACTACCCCAAACCCTACCATACCATCGAGATCAAATACGTGGTTAAAGGCGACAACATTGACCCTGCCGCCGTGCAGCGAGCGATCGAGCTATCTCAGGAAAAATATTGCATCGTCAGCCAGACCTTGCAGCACGAGGTAAAAATTCAAACCTCGTTTGAGATTGAGGTGTAGCTGGCTGACCGGGGACGGAAGACCGAAGACTGGCAAACCCAAAATCCCGGTCCCCGGTCTTTGGTCCCCGGTCCATTTTCCAGGAGGTTCCATTGAACGTCACCATCCAACAAGGCGGCATCCAGACTGTCGCCGCCGATGCAATTATTGTCAATCTCTTTCAAGGGGTGACTGCGCCCACCGGGGCCACCGGCGCGGTGGACCAAGCTCTCGGCGGGGCCATTAGCGAGTTGATCGCGGCGGGCGACCTGCGCGGCAAGGCCGGCGAGACAGTGGTGCTCTATCCGCGTGGAGCGATTCCAGCCCGGCGGGTGATTGTGGTTGGCCTGGGCAAACCCGACAAGTTTGATCTGGAAGCGGTGCGCGAAGCCGCCGGGGCTGCCATCAAACAGGCTCAAAAGGTTGGCGCGGCTGCAGTGGCGACGGTGGTTCACGGGGGTGGTGCAGGGGGACTGGACCTGGCCGAGGCTGCTCAAGCCGTGGTCGAGGGGAGCCTGCTGGCCCTCTACCGCTACGATGCGCCCCGTGTCCAAAAAGAAAACGACGATGAAACGCCAGTAGACTCGCTGATTCTGGTCGAGTTTGATGCGGTCAAAATCGGGGCGGTGGAAGCCGGAGCCAGGGCGGGACAAATCATCGCCGAGAGTGTGGCCCTGGCCCGGACGCTGGTCAACCAGCCCAGCAATATTGCTACCCCAACGGCGTTAGCCCAGGCCGCTCAGGCCATGTGTGGCGAGGTCGGCTTGATCTGCCGGGTGCTGGATGAGCCGGAGTTGCGGGCCGAGGGTATGGGCGCGCTGCTGGCCGTCACCCAGGGGTCGGACCAGCCGGCCAAATTTGTGGTCATGGAACACTGCCCGGAAAGCTGCCTGACCCAACCGCCGGTGGTGCTCGTAGGCAAAGGTGTGGCCTTTGATACCGGCGGTTACTCGATCAAACCGGCGGAGAGCATGCTGGGCATGAAAGCGGATATGGCCGGGGCCGCCGCTGTCATCGGGGCGATGCGGGCCGCCGCTTTGCTGCAACTGCCTCTGCGGGTGATCGGGCTGACCCCGCTGGTCGAAAATATGATCAGCGCCACGGCTTACAAGCCCGCCGACGTTTTTACCGCCAAAAATGGCCTGACCATCGAAATTGCCAACACCGACGCCGAGGGCCGGCTCATTCTGGCCGACGCGCTGTGCTACGCCGGGGAACTCAAGCCGGCGGCGGTGATTGATGTCGCCACGCTGACCGGGGCCAAAGGGGTGGCTCTGGGATCACGCACCAATGCCCTCTTCTGTGATGACGACGTGTTGCGCGAGGCGCTGCTGGCCGCCGGCCAAAAAACCGGCGAACCGCTGTGGCGCATGCCGCTTGATCCAGCCTATGATCGCCAGATAAAAAGCACAGTGGCCGACCTCAAAAATTCGGGGGGACGCAGTGGTGGGGCGATTACCGCCGCCCGCTTTTTAGCCCACTTTGTGGGCGACTGGCCCTGGGCGCACATTGACATGGCCGGCAGCGCCGAGTACAGCGGCGGTCCGGAAGATACCCCGCGCAGCTATCTGGTTAAAGGGGCCACCGGCATTCCTCTGCGGACGTTGGTGGAGTATTTGCGGAGTGTAGTCGAGTAGATTGAGGAGATTGGCAATGCAGTGGGAAGAAGTTCGTAAACACTATCCCCATCAGTGGCTTTTAGTTGAGGCTATAAAAGCGCGTTCTGACTCAGGAAAACGTATCTTGGAACAAATTTCAGTGGTCGGTATTTACCCTGATTCGGTAACAGCCATGCAAGCCTATTCTCAACTTCATCATGAAGCCCCTGAGCGTGAATTATATGTCTTTCATACCGACCGTGAGTTTCTTGATATCACCGAGCGGATGTGGTTAGGTGTCCGGGGGATCCGAATGTCATTTCCGGGAATTAAATTGTTTGGCCTCGCAGCCGACGGGCCAAGAACCAACTGAGGATGGAAATAAATAAGGTCATGAGCGCGGCTAAAATTAACAGGTCGCGGGAGGGGTTGGGCGGGGTGTAGCCTTCGGCCCGGCGCAGATAAGCGGTGGTCAATAATTCCCGTTTCAGTTCTGTTTCAAAGCTGCGGGCCGGAGAAACGGGCTGCAAGGTGGATTTGACCTGTTCGGCCACTCCGAGAAGAGAGGCTAACTCTGCGGCATCGCTCAAATCCAGCGCTTCATCGCCCTCCGCTGTGCCTCTGACCAGACGATCGGCATGCGCCGCCAGGATTTCTTTGAGTAGTTTCTTGTCCATAAAAATATTCCTTCTACCGTCGCAAAGTAGCAGAGTAGCAGATTGTTGCTACCTGCTACCCTGCTACTTGCTACCCTGTCACTCTTCCGCCGGGTAGGTGGCAAACCCAACCGTGCCAGGACCAAAATGAACGGCCAGCGATAGAGCCAACTCAGCCATAAAGGTTTCTTGACAATTGAGTTGGCTACGGGCCAGGGCCAAGAGAGTAGCCGCTTCACGAGGAGCCTGAGCGTGGGTTGCGCCCAGGTGAACCGGAGACTGTCCCACCCGTTCTGCGGCCAGTTCAACCATGCGTGCGAAGCCTTTTTGCTGGCTGCGGGCGCGCTCCACCGGAATCAAGGCCCCTTCGTCCACACTAATAATCGGCTTGACGTGCAGCAAGGAAGCTAATAATTCACGCAGCCGGCCGACTCGCCCGCTCATGCGGGCATAACGCAAGTCCTTGAGCATAATAAAGACGTGAATTTCGGGCCGGCGCGCTTCTAATCGGGCGACAATTTCGGCGGCGTCCAGCCCGGCTTCGGCCAGCAGCGCCGCCTCACGTACCATGAGACCCAACCCTACGGAACTGGTCAAACTATCTACTACATAAACCTTAACTTGGCCCTGCACCTGTCGAGCGGCCAGGGTGGCGCTTTGCCAGGTGCCGCTCAATTTGCTGGTCAGGTGAATAGAGAGAATTTCGCTGCCATTGTCAGCCAGGCGTTGATAGACCTGGCTAAATTCGCCCACTGCCGGCTGCGAGGTCGTCGGCAAAGCGCCTTCGGCCTTGATGCGCTGGTAAAAGGCGGCCGGGTCAATCGTTTGTCCTTCGTAAAAGGTTTCCAGGCCAAATTGAATATTAATCGGGACGACGGTTAAGCCGTAGCGGCTAATCCAGCCCGGCGGTAAATCACAGGTCGAGTCGGTGACGATTTTGATCACAGGTTAATTTCATTGATGATGCGTGAAAGGTGACTGTTTTTGTCTGAAGTCGTCATGTTTCACAGGCTTCGGTTAATTACTTTCTGGAGTTACCTCAGTTCCTCCAATTCCTTCAGTTCCAATGAGTCTCCGGGCAAAGACGTTGACGCTTCAGCAGCACCAACTTCGGCGGCGGGATGTTCCTGCTCGATTAGCAGCTCCTTGAGCGAAACCAGGGTGCGATGATAGAGCGACTTAATGGCCCCTTCACTGCGACCCATCACCCGGCCAATCTCGGCGTTTGACATGCGCTCGACAAATTTGAGCACCAGCAGTTCCTGGCGTTCGCGGGGCAGCCGTTGAATGGCGACCAACAGCAGTTCACTTTCGTTGGCCTTTTCGACTGCCTGCTGCGGGCTTTCATGTTGGTCGCCGCTCAGGTCTACATCCTCCAGGCCAACCATTTGGCGGCGGCTGTGGTCTCTGCGCCAATTAACCAGCAAATTATGGGCAATGCGATACAGCCAGGCGGCAAAAGGCGCTCCTTTGTTGTTGTAATGGGGAATATGATTGAGCGCCCGGTGAAACACTTTGGCCGTCAAATCTTCAGCATCATGGTGATTGCCCAGGCGGTAGTAAATGTAGTTATAAATTTTGTCCACATACAACTCATAAAGCCGGCCAAAGGCTTCCGGGTTGGTTTTGGCTTGCTCGATGAGTTGCGTTTCATCCATAGCTTCGAACATTTAAACACGGCTCGTTGAAAAAAGTTATGTCCAGTGTTATGACCGAAGACCAGAGACCAGAGACCGGGCATTTATCCCCGGTCTCCGGTCTCCCGTCCCCGGTCTATTTCTTAAGAATCTCTCTGGACATCATTAGCCCGCTGAAGACGGCTCCAGGCAAATACCAACGCCTAAAGCGCCGGGTCCCAGGTGCGCGCCGACAACCGGGCCAAGCTCGGAGGTATAGAGGCGGGTGATATTAAAACGACTTTTGAGCAGGGCGGCCATACTGTCCATTTCCGCTTCGGCGGCGATGTGCATCACCCCGGCCTGAACAGCCTGGCGGGGGTCGGTCAGCTTGCTTTCAAGTTCCACAAAGAGGCGTTCCAGGGCTCTTTTTTTGGTTCGCACCCGGTCGAGCGGTTGGAGCTTGCCCTCCACTACGGCTAAAATAGGTTTGGTATTGAGCAGGGTTCCCAGAAAAGCCGCAGCCGAGCCAATCCGCCCCCCGCGCTTGAGATATTCCAGTGTATCTACTACCAGAACAATGTGGGTGTCGCGCCGCATCTGTTCCAGGCGAGATAAAATGGCGGGCAGGGTTTGACCTGCTGCTGCCATCTCCGCGGCGGTCAGGGCCATCAGCCCCAGGCCCATCGCCGCTGATAAACTGTCGAAGACGGTAATAGCAGCTTCCGGCAATCCTTCGGCGGCGGTTACGGCTGAACTATACGTGCCGCTTAAGCGGCTGCTGATGGTTAAGGCTAAAATTTGAGCGGTGGGGTCTTGCTGCAAAATTTGCTGGTAAATTTGTTTGAACTCGCCACTGGCCGGCTGCGAGGTGGTGGGAAAATCGGAGGTGGTGGCTAAGCGGCGGTAAAAATCGGCGTTGCTGAGGCCGGTGATTTCAGCATAAGCTTCAGCGCCAAAAAGAACTTTAAGCGGGGCCACTGCAATTTGATGCCGCTGAAGCAGGTCCGGGGGAATGTAGCTGGTCGAGTCGGTAACAACCCTAATCATCGTTATGAAAGGTTGAACGTTGAACGTTCAACCTTCAACGGGAAGTTTGAGTTTCGCCCCAATTGGGTGCGACAACGTTCACCGCATCGTTGAGAAAGGCTGACAGTTTATTGATACTGTCTTCGCTCATTTCGGCCAATTGATTTTGAAAGCGTTGGGTATGGGTCAACAACTTGTCAGCGACGCTGGTGTCTTCGGCTTCGTTGGTGAGGGCAAAGGCCAGGCTCAGGCCGGCCAAAGCGCCGAGGCCCACCTGCCCCTTAGCATTTAAACCGTTTAAAGCGGACAGGAGATTGTGGGTGCGCAGCCGTTCTAGGTTAAGCAGTAGGACTGAGATCATCTCGGCGCAGTAGTTGAGCGGCATTTTGGTATCAGGCAGGTTGGAGAGGGCGTCGCGCAGGGCGTCGGCGGGGTTGACCTGGCGAGTTTCCTCCAGACGGCGTAAAATACGTTCCTTAACTCTTGTCCAGTCGCTGCTATAGCGCATTTCATCCCGAAGCTGGGTTAAAAATTGCGCGGCTTTGTTTGTGGGGTAAAATACCACTTGCGAGCGGCCTGGGCCGGCCTGGTCGCCGCTTAAAACGTAGTCAGAAGCGGCCACACCTTTTTCTTCCAAAACTTTAAGCATATCGTAAGCCGAAAATTTATTGACGCCCAATTTTTCGGCCAGAATGGAATAATGCACTGGCCCTTTTAGCTCGCGGTACAGTTCAAATAAGCTGTCTAAAAAAGTTTGCTGGCGAGGAGTCAATTTCATCAAACACCTCCGGGGAAGTAGCCAAAAAAACCAAAAACCTTCCGAATTTTACCTTTATCTGTCAGGCTTGTCAATTAAGACGTATCGGTGAAGCAATTTAAGTGTTTTATCCTGATGGTACTTTATCATAATTGAGGAAGCTTAAATCTTCCTGAGATTTGTATAGCGTTCCAGAAAAGTTTTCGCTGTTAAATAGGTAGCAAAGTAGCATGTAGCAGGTCATAAGTTTGTGCTACCTTGCTACCTGCTACCTTGATCGTTGAGGAAAATTTTTCTGAATACCCATATTTATACATCTTTATGAGAGAGGTAGATTAAAGTAGTATGTATACAAACGGAAACGGGAATCGGCGGCGGGTAGTCGTCACCGGGATGGGCGCGGTTAGCCCGCTGGGTAATACCTTAGCGGCCACGTGGGCAGCCATGATGCAGGGCGAGTGCGCCGTTGACACCATTACCAAGTTTGATACCGCTGGCTTCCCTTGCACGATGGCCGCGTTTGTCAGAGATTTTGACCCAACCCAATATATGGATAAACGCGACGCCCGGCGGATGGCTCCTTTTCTGCATTTTGCGGTCGCTGCGGCGCAAGAGGCTCTGGCTAACGCCGGCCTCGATTTGAACCAGGAGGACCCCACCCGGGTGGGGGTGGAGATTGGCAGCGCCATCGGTGGGGCGGATGTGGTGGAGGAAGAGCGGCTGACCCTGGAACGGGAAGGTGTTAAAAAGGTCAATCCTGCGGCCATTCCGGCCCTTTTAATCAATATGCCGGGTTGTTTTATTGCCATTCATCATAATATTCGCGGGCCGGTTAATGCCTCGGTGACGGCCTGCGCCACCGGCATTTCCGGCATTGGCGAGGGCATGCGCCGCATCGTCTGGGGTGACGCCGATACCATGCTGGTCGGTGGGACGGAAAGCGCCATCACTCCGCTGACGATTAGCGCTTTTGGCCGCCTGACGGCGCTTTCCAAACGCAACGACACCCCCAAGCGGGCCATTACCCCCTTCGACGCTAACCGCGACGGGACCATCGTGGGTGAGGGCGCAGGGGTGCTGGTGCTGGAGTCGCTAGAGCACGCCCAGGCTCGCGGTGCGCGTATTCTGGCCGAGGTTAAAGGCTACTCCCTCACTAGCGACGCCTTTCATATCTCCTCGCCCCGTGAAGATGGCAGCAGTCAGGCGCGAGCCATGCGCCAGGCGCTCAAAGATGGCGGCCTCGAACCGCATCAGGTCAACTACATTGGCGCGCATGGCACCGGCACACCGATGAACGATGCCATCGAGACCATCGCCATTAAAACAGCCTTTGGCGAGTCGGCTTATGATATTGCCATTAGCTCAATCAAGAGCATGACCGGTCACACCCTGGGCGCAGCCGGGGCGTTGTCGGCCATTGCGGCCATCAAGGCCATGCATGAGGGCTTTATCCCGCCCACCATTAACCTGGAAACGCCTGACCCGTCCTGCGATTTGGATTATGTGCCCAATCAGCCGCGCCGGGCCGAGGTGAAGGTGGCAGTGGTCAACGGCTTTGGCTTTGGCGGGCAAAACGCCAGCATTGCCTTGCAGAAGTGGGAAGAGTGAGCTGAGGGTTTTCTGTGACCGGAGACCGATGACCGGGTATTTGCCGTAGGGTTTGGCCGGTCTCCGGTCTTCCGTCCCCGGTCTATTTACAGAGGAGTGTTCGTGAGGGTGGGCATGCCCCCGATAATGAAAATTCGCCCTCACCCTAACCCTCTCCCACCGGGAGAGGGGACTCTCGGCTTTCTCCCCTCGCCCTTTGGGAGAGGGGTTGGGGGTGAGGGCTATTTACGAAGGAGTAAGGACAATGGTTAATGATATGGTCATGGTCGAAACCCAATTGCGGGAGTTTCCGCACCTCAGCCCGGCGGCGTTTCAGCATCCGGCAGACGTACAGGCGACAGCTAATCTGCAAAAAGTGCCGTTGCTGGCCCCGCTAATCAAACTGGTTTCCAGCTCCGTTTTTGAAAAGCAGATGCGGCTGATGAGCATTTCCAGCACGGTACGGTTGGGTCCGAACCAGGCCCGCAGCGTTTACCAAAAGTTTGAGAAAGCGGCGGCTATTTTAGATTTGCCGGAACTGCCTGAGTTGTATGTGAGCAGCCAGTATGTAATTAACGCGCTGGCCTTTGGGGTCAAAAAGTATCAGATAATTATGTTCGCCGGCTTGATTGACTTTCTGACCGAGGAAGAACTGCTGGCGGTGATTGGGCACGAATTGGGCCATGTCAAGTGCCAGCATATGCTTTACAAAACGATGGCTTACATTCTGCGTTATTTTGGGGCGCAGGCATTGTACAGTCTGCTGCCCGCCGGAACTGCAACCCTGGCGACCATCCCGCTGCAACTGGCTATTTTGGAATGGGAGCGCAAAGCCGAATTGTCGTGCGACCGGGCTGCCTTGCTGGTGGCGCAAGACCCGGCGGTGGTCGCCAGCGCCCTGACCAAACTGGCCGGCGGCTCCAAAAAGATTTTGCCCGAGCTGAATATGGACGAGGTGTTGTTGCAAGCTCAGGAATATCACGAAGCCGGCGATGGTCTGGTAGAACAGCTTTTTAAAGTGAACATGCTGTTATTACAAACTCATCCATTTCCGATTGTGCGGGCCAAAGAAATTATGGATTGGGCCGACTCGGAGCAGTACCAGAACATTTTAGCCGGTAATTATGTCCAGGAAGCCACCTCGCCGGCCCTGTTGCTGAGCGAGCCGATGGCCAAAGTGTGCCCCCAGTGTAGCCAATTGGTCAACGCCTCGGCTCCGCTCTGTCTGGCTTGTGGCAGCAGTTTGAAAGGCGCGCGCCGGGTCTGCGCCAAGTGCCATATCAAAGTGTTCTCTACCTGGGATACCTGTCCAGGGTGTGGCAGCCGGTTACAGTAGACAGTGATCAGTAATCAGTAGCCAGTAGTCAGAAAATATTAGCTCTCTTCACTGTTTACTGATGACTGGTTACTGATTACCATCCACTTCTTTACAGCGCTTCAAGTTTTCCCCCTCCAATTCCCAACACGTCCGGTCCTTGAACTGTTCGCGCAGCTTTTGGGTCATTTTCGGCCCTTCGTCGCTGGCGTAGACAATCGGTCCATCCAGGGTGGGGCTGTTGGCCGCAAACGGCGCGGCGAAATCGCTCCACCGTTCTACATTTTTGACAATCACCAGCGCCGGTTCGGGCAGTTTGGCCTGCTCCACAATTTCGAGTTGGACGGCGGTGATGCCATATTTCCCCTTTTGCGCTGCCAAAAGTGGCGGCAAGTTCCAGGCCAGATTGTACGCCACAAAAATGATAACCAATCCAACAAGCAACCAGCGCAGCCAATTTCTCCCTCCCCCTCCCACGGGGAGGGCTGGGGAGGGGGTCGGTTTCGGCCACCCCATCTGCTTTTGGGACAAACGCTGACCCTCCCCTAACCTCCCTTCGGTCGCCCTCAAAGGGAGGGGAATATGAGCCAACACATCCCCTGCAATCTGAATCCCCCGTACTGTCAACAACAAAAACGCCGGCAGGGCATCATAATAATAGCGGGGAAAACCGCCGTCGCTTCCGCCGAAAGCCCAATAGAAAATGTGAACAAAAATCAAGCTCAGAATTATGCCTAACAACAGCCAATCCCAGCGATTGGCTCGCCGGGCCAGAAAGGGGATAGGCAGAAATAACAGATTGGTCCAGCCCGGCCAACCGAATAATCCCGTCGCCAAAGCAGTCAGTTTGAGCCGAGTGTTGATAAAAATGGCATCACTTATCGTATAGCCATAGGGTCCTATATCCGGGCCAAAGCCAAGCCGGTCATAGGGCCAGACGAGCAGGTAGGCGTTGAAAGTGGGATCGCCGGTGACGGCCCACCAATAGAGCGGCGACAAGGCGACGATGGGCAATCCGCTTACAGCTAACCACAACAGCGCCGGCCATTTGATTTCGCCGCGCCAAATAAGGGTAAGCAAAAATATGCCAATAGCCAGCCCCATTCCCACCCCGGCAAAAGGCCGGGTGATGAAGGCTGCGCCGAGGGCGGTTCCGGTGAGGATGCTATAAATCCATTGGCGTCGTGGTGCGTGGTGCGTGGTCCGTAGCTCATTTTCTTCACGCACCAGGCGCCACGCACCACGTTTTTCAGTTAAGTAAAACAACCCTACTAACCCCAATGTTACCCAAAACAGCGAGGCCGTGTGCGAGAGTAGCGAACTGGATAAAAATAAAAAGCCCGGTGTGACCAGTCCGAGTCCGGCGGCCCATAGGCCAACGGCCCTCACCCCCAACCCCTCTCCCTCTGGGAGAGGGGAGCAAGCCAGGAGTCCCCTCTCCCTCTGGGAGAGGGCTAGGGAGAGGGCCGTTTTCACGCTTCGCGTCGGTGGTGTGCTCAGGCTTGGACACGCTCTATTGTAAAAACAATGCCCCAGCCAGGCGATCAACGCCAGAGTGATGGGTGCTAAAGTAGCATTGACCAGCCAGGGCGCGTCCAGCCGGACGCCGAGACTTAGCAGGAACGGCCAGCCGGGCGGGTATTTGCCAAAGCGTTGTCCCTGGTAATCCACCACAAAAGGAGACCAGAAGGCCTGCCGCAGGGGAGGGGTCGGTACGGCCAGATGATTTTTGGCAAAAACTTTGGCCTGGAAGAGATAGGCAACTTCATCTTCGGAGTGGGGAATACGTTCGAAAATTTGACCGGAGAGGAGGGCAATAACAGTGAAGGCAGTGAGGCAAATGACGATTAATCCGAAAAGGGAAGGGTGGCGGCGTAACGGATGAAGGGAAATTAAAGTGTTAGTCATGTTACTCTAAGTCGCCGCATTAAATCGTAGCGTCCGCCGAGGGCTGGAAGCCCCCGGCTACAACAGGTAAAAGCCGGTTCAAAACCGGCTCAAAGGGGCACATTTAGCCTGCTTCAGCGGGCTTTCACTTGGATGAGCCGGGCGTTTCAACGCTCGGCGGACCCTGATTGGTCCCATCACGGTTCAGGGCAAAGCTACCCTAAACAAAGAGTCGCAAAGATTTTATTGTTTTCTTGGCGTTCTTGGCGGCTTCGCGTGAGATTTTACGACCCGGGCTAGTACAACATCGTCTTGACTACTACAAATAAATTCGACTATGGTTCCGACTGTCCCGCTTCCAGCCATGCCTCAAATTTAGCAAAATCTTCCTGCGCCCCCTGTTGATCGCCCACTTGCAGCCGGGCGATACCGCGGCTGTTGTAATACAGCCCGTTGTCCGGCTCCAACTCGATGGCTTTGTCGCAGGCGTCGAGGACTGTCTCGGCCAGGCCGTGCCGGGTTCCGGCATCGCACAACGCCTGCCAGGACTTGGCGGATTCGAGCGAACCGGCTAAATCTTCAGCTTCCTCAAATTTGGCCTGAGCCGTCTCCATATCGTCGTCTTTCGCGGCCTTGACCGCCGCCGCCAAGCTGTTTTCAAAGGTCGGCTGGGCCAGGCGTTGGGCTTCCGCCTGGGGATCAAGGATGAGGGTGGGGTCTAAAGTCACAGCTTGCTCCAAAGTGGCGCGGGCTGCTTCGACATCGCCAGTCTGAGCTTCTTCTCTGGCTTGCGCCAGCAGGCTTTGCACCGCCTCCTGATACGCCTGCTGCGCTTCCGCTTGCGGGTCAAGATCGAGGGTGGGATCAACGGTGAGCAGATGTTGGAATTGGGCGATGGCCTCGTCAATTTGACCTGCCCGGGCCAGGTCGCGGGCTGCTTCGATGAGGCTGGGGTGAATGGGCCGGTTGGGACAGGTGCGGTGGTAGGGCGTCCCGGCAGGCAAATAGGTGGCCCATTCTGCCGCGTTCAGGTTGCGCGTGACCCAGCGGCACGAAGGCTGCACAAACCGGGTGTTTATTAACCGAATGGTCCGATCATATGAGGCCGAGGCCAATCGTTGTCCATTGGGGCTCCAGGCCAGACTGTTAATCTGATCGCTGTGACCTTGAAGCACAGCCACCCTCTGCCCCGTACCCACATCCCAAATAATCACGGTTTGATCGGCTGAGGCTGAGGCCACTTTCTTTCCGTCCGGACTCCAGACCAGGCGGGTGATCCAATCGGTATGGCCGTGGAGAGTATTTTTGAGTTGATGCGTCGCTGCATCCCAGAGGATAATTGTTTGATCTTCTGACGCGGAGGCTAACTGCCGGCCATCCGGGCTCCATGCAACATCGGTGACGATATTTTTATGGCCGTAAAGGGTAGTGAGCTGCTGCCAGGTGCTCGTATCCCAGAGGATGATGGTTTGATTGGCCAGGGCTGAGGCTAACTGTTGACCATCGGGACTCCAGGCTACACTCACGGCCTCACTGTTGTCAGTCGCGAGAGTTTTCTGAGGTTGGCCGGTAACGGCATCCCAAATGATAACCGTCTGATCGAACGAAGCCGAAGCCAACTGCCGGCCATCGGGGCTCCAGGCGACATCATCGACCACGCTGGTGTGATCCGTCAGGGTTTTCTGGGGCTGACCGCTGACGGCGTCCCAGATGATCGTCTCATTAAGTGAGGCAGAGGCCAATTGCCGGCCATCCGGCCTCCAGGCAACGGTGATGGGTGAATCCGTGTGACCGAGGAGCGTCCTTTTGGGTTGCATCGTAGCGGCATCCCAGATGATAATAGATTGATCATGTGAGGTTGAGGCCAATTGTTGCCCGTTTGGACTCCAGGCTACGTCAATAACCGGGCCCGTGTGACCACGGAGGGTCACTGCGATTGGCCCTCTGGTTACATCCCAGATAATAATGGTTTGATCAGCCGAGGCCGAGGCCAACTGCTGACCATCGGGACTCCAGGCTATACTGGTAACCCGATCAGAGTGACCGTGCAAGGTCGCCACCGGCTGGCTGGTGGCGACATCCCAAATGATCACAGTTTGATCTTGTGAAGCTGAGGCCAACTGCTGACCATCGGGACTCCAAGCGACGTCAAAGACCCAACTGGTGTGACCACGAAGCGTCTTTTGGGCTTGACCGGTTTGAGCATTCCAGATGATAACAGTTTCATCTTCTGAAGCTGAGGCCAATTGCTGCCCATCGGGACTCCAGGCCACTTTATAGACAATGCCTTTGTGGTCACGCAGGGTCATAACCGGCCGTCGCGCCGCTACATCCCAGACGATAACGGTTTGATCCTCCGCAGCGGAAGCTAACCGCTGCCCATCCGGGCTCCAGGCCACGCTGACGACAGGGTTGGTATGGCTGCTCAGCCTGGTTATCAACTTGTCGGTCGTTACATCCCAGAGGATAACGGTTTGATCGGACGAGGCTGAGGCGAGTTGTTTACCGTCAGGGCTCCAGGCGACACTAAGAACCGCATCGGAGTGACCGCTTAGAACAGTAACCTGCTGACCGGTCGCCACATCCCAAATGATGATCGTCTGATCAAATGAAGCCGAGGCCAGTTGTTTGCCATCGGGACTCCAGGCTACATTGTTGATCATATCAGTATGGCCCTCAAGGGTAAGAACCGGCTGGTCGCTCGCTACATCCCAAATGATAATCGTTTGATCATCTGAGGCCGAAGCCAATTGTTTGCCATCGGGGCTCCAGGCGACACTGTTAACCCAAGCGGTGTGACCGCTAAGAGTGGCTTTCATGGGAAAATAACGATAAGGGACCTGCCCCATGGCCCGTTCCACTTCCAGGGTTTGGGTTAATCTCTTGGCTTCAAAGAGTAAAAGCAGCGCCTGTTCCGGCTTTTCAGCCAAAACATTCTGGGCATCGCTGGTCAATTGGCGGGCGTTGGCCAGGTTGGCCTGGCGCTGGGCTTCGGCGGCATTGCTCTCGGCAATTACTTTCTCGGCCTGGGCGGTCGCTTGAGCCAGAGTTACCCGGTTAACCTGGACTCTGGCATTGGATTCGGCCAGGAGCGCTCGATTGGCTTCAGCCTGGGCGGTGCTCTGGGCGTTCAACGCCCTGGCTGCTTCGGCCAGCGCGGTGGCCTGGGCCAGTTGAGCTTGAGCAGCGCCGGCCTGGGCGGTGGCGGCGGCAAAGGTGCGCTCCTGAGCCGCCTGGCCCTGAAAAATGGCAATGGCTACGGCTGCCCCAATAATGAGCAGGACCACGGCGGCAATCAACCCGTACCATTGCAACTGAACCCGGCGCACGGCGATCTGGCTGCGGCGTAAAAATTCTTGGGCCTCGTCATCCAGTCGCAAAAATTGGCGCTGGCTGTTGATAATGGCAAACTTTTCGGCGTTTAACAGAGCTTGGGAACCATAACGCTTATAAGCAGCCACTTCCTGTTTGAGCAGTTCTTCGGCGGCGCGGCGGGTCTGTGTTTCGGGGTCAAGCCTGAGTTCAACCAGCAAGTAATCGTGGGCCAGTTCGTAGGTTGGCTGGTCGGTTTGCTCGTCCTTTTCCACATTCAAGAGACGGTTTTCAATTAAATGGTCAAGCAGCTTGTCCAGGCTTTCAACGCCAGCTCGGTCATCGGCCAGGGCAGTTTCCAACTCGCTTTTGGTCCGGCGGATGCGCCGCTGGTCAGAAGAGACCAGGGCCATTAAAAGCTGGCGGGCGGCTTCACGCTCGGCTTTGGTGGCCGTGGTCCGAAGCACTCGGTTCAGGTGATTGCGCAGGATGCCTTTGGCTTGCCCCTCAACATGGTACATTTGGAGCGTAATCACCGGCGGCAAGTCGGGCGCGGCTTCGCGCCGCTGGCAGAAGAAGGTGTACAGGGCCGAGCAGATCAGTTGAAGTTGGGCCGGCGAGACTTCATCGCTGTCGGGGTCACGCAGGTCGGTGAACAACGCTTCCACCAGGGCCGGTTCAAAGCTGATCCCGCGTCGTTCGGCCGGGGTGGTAATCACGGTTTCTGTCTCAGCCCGGTTAAAGCGATTGAGCCGAAAATCATTTTCAAAGGGGTTGCGCAGGGTGGGCCGGAAATTAGCGATGGCCCCAAAAAATTCGGTCCGCAGCGAGAAGACCCAGCGCACATTGAGGCTTTCATCATCGAGGCACTCGGCCAACTCCTCGACAAAGGCGGTGCGGGTAAGTTCATCCGTCAGGGTAAAAATTTCTTCAAACTGGTCTAAAAAGAGGTAAAGCGCCGCTTGCTGACCCAATACGCCGGTAACGCGGCGCAGAAAATCGCGCAGGCGGGCTTGAGCCAGTTCGGGCATGTCGCTCAGGTCGGGCAAAAAAGCCTGTTTGATCACCAGGCCGGGGGGCCGGTTGTAGGGACGCAGATGAACCGGCAGATGTCCTTGCGCCAGCAGCCGGGGCGAAATCCCGGCTTGCAGGAGAGAACTTTTGCCCGCGCCCGACTCGGCATGGAGAATGGTCAAACGGCTGTGCTGAAGCCGGGCCAGCAGTTCGTTGATAACCTGGTCGCGGCCATAAAAGAGTTCAGCGTCGCACAGGCGGTAAGCCTCCAACCCTTTGTAAGGGTTTCCGGTGGCGGTGTCGCTTTCGTCGGCGGCAATCTCCTGGAGACGCAGGGCGTAATCGCGGACGCCCTGGGCCAGCCGCCGGGTGGCCACTTCCTGGGCTTTTTCGGCCTCCTCGGCGGCAGTCAGGGCGCGGGCGGCCAGTTGGGTGATATTTTGGATAACCTGGTCGCCGGCCACATAGGTTTCGGCGGTAATGTTGACCACCTGGCCGTCGCGCAGGGCCAGCAGTAACGGTTTGAGGGCTTCTTCTAATTCGGCTGCAGAGAGTTGACCGGCCAACGCTTGCTCAAGCAAGTTAATCGCATCGTAGTGATCCTGAATCTGGTTGAGTAGTTCCAGGGGGGCATTACCGCCGTATTTGGCCTGGCGTTCCTGGAGAATGTGGAGATTTTTGGTTAGCTCAACCAGTTGCTTGCGCCGGGCAGCAATATCTATCGTTGGCTCGGTTGTAACGGTCATCGGCAACCTTCTTGAATTGGCCTGCGGGGGAAAATTAACATTTGACGCCAATTGATTTTACCCCACGCTGCCGGGAGAGACAAGCGGGGAAAGCGAGAAGATAGAAGATAGAGGATGGAAGCATAGAAGATAGAGGATAGAGGGAAGACTCGGAGCGCAAAAGCTTAGCTTTTGCGCTCCGAAAAGTTATTTTCGAGGGAGGTTAAAACTTGCGTTTAAACTTGATAAAATACCACTGTTTGTTGTTTACGTCGGTATTAAAAGGCACGTCCTCGGAGAGGCGTCGGCCGTTGGGGTCTTCCAGGTGGAGCACCCAATTGGTGGTCTCCATCCCGTTGGGCGGCTCGAATTTAACGTTGCCGCTTTTAATCACCTCGCCGGGGGCGTTGTAACCCTCGTAGTGCCAGGTAGAGAGGGGGCTTTCGTAGGTCAAATTGTGGTCCAGCCGCGTGCCGACCACTTTGATATCGCCGATGGGGATTTCATTCGGGTCAACAATGGCGACATACATGACCAGGATGGCATTGGTCGTCGGGCTGTTGAAAAATTCGGCCAGCATAAAGTCGTAGCCAGAGTCAACGGGGGCGGCCGCAGCCGCTGCGGGCGGAGACTGGGCTGGCAGGTTGACCGGCGAACTGAACGTTGAGTCTGCCACTGGCGGTGCTGGAACTGGAGCGGGGGCTGAGGCCAGTGCTGGAGCCGGAGCCGGCGGATTGACTGGCGAAATAAAAGCAGATTCCACGATCTCCGGTGCAGGAGGAGGCGCTTCAATAGACGGCGCTTCCACGATAGACGCTTCGGTGGGCGGCAGCGGAGTCGGCATCACCAAAGCGAGCGTAGGGGTATCGGTTGGGAGAGGCAGCGGCGTTGGGCTGAAGGTAGCGGTGCTGGTGGGCGTTGGCGCGATGGTGGGAAGTTGGACCAGGCGCGGTGCGTCGGTAGGGGTGGCGGTTGGCTCATTGAATATTCTGAGCACGTCGGCAAATAGCCGGGCAAAATTGTCGGGGGTAGGGGTGGCGGTTGGCCGCGGCCGGCGGGTGGGCGAGGGAGCAACCGCCAGGCTGGGAGGCGTCGCCGCTTCAGGGAGAGATAGGTCAGTTAGGCCGGGTACAGCCGTTGGCGTCACAGGGGGTAAAACCACGTACCGGCGCGGCCGGGTTGGGGTAGATCCCGGGTGAGCAGCAAGGCTAGAGGTCATGCTACAGGCCAGACTTGTACTGATGAGAATGAGCCAGAGATAAATTAAGTAGAGGGACCGGTTTCTCATAATGTTACCTGCTTTCCCGGTGTGGCCGACTAATTAAAGCTTAATGGTAATTGAATTAACCTCCCTCGCTCCTTTGGTTATCATCTTACCAGCAAAAAACAGGGTTTTCAATAATACTAAAGAGCGATATTTTGATTTATGGTCAAGTAGAAGAGGGTGTGAAGTGAGGCGAAGAGGCGAGGAGGCGAGAATTTTTTTTTCGCCTCCTCGCCTCACGTGTCATCGCCTCTTTTTGAAGAAAGGCTTAAATGCCAACGACAGGCTCTGCCATGCCTTCGATCATATAGGCGCGGGCCAGGTGGGGGGTGTTGTGGGCAAAGCCGACTCGTCCGGCGGGGTCAATCATAATCAACCCACCCCGCCCGTTGACGCGCTCGCCCAAGATGCGAATCGCGGCTTCGGCGGGGGCCAGCCATAGACCTTGAGCCGGGGCTTCGCCGGCCAGGCTGGCGGCCAGGAGGGCAGCGGTATGGGCCAGTTGGACGCGGATAATAGCCTCGCCGTGGCCGGTGGCGGAAACGGCGGCTGATTGGTTATCAGCGTAATAGCCGCAGCCAGGCAAGGGGCTATCGCCAACGCGGCCCGCCGGTTTAAAGAGCGTGCCGCCTGTGGACGTTCCGGCCACCAGGTTGCCGGAACGGTCCATCGCCACGGCTCCCACAGTATCGCTGGGCCGATTAAAATCCCCGGTCAAATCGGGCGGCCCGGCCCGCAGGTGATATTCATAGCGCTGCTGTTCACGGGGAACAATAAACGTGGCCGGGTCCACCGGCGTAAAGCCGGCCCGGATGGCCCACTCGGTTGCGCCGGGGCCGGCAAACATATTGTGCGGACTGTCCAGCAGCCGCCGGGCCACCTGAATGGGGTTTTGGATGCGCTCGATAGCCGCAACTGCGCCCACCTGCAAGGTAGCGCCATCCATCATCCCGGCATCAAGCTGAACTACCCCGGCTTGATTCAAGTGAGAGCCAATCCCGGCGTCAAAGGTCGGGTCGTCTTCTAAAATGGTTACCGCCGCTTCGACGGCGGCTTGAGCTGAGCCGCCGGCCGCCAAAATCTCATAACCGGCCCGCGCTGCTCGATAGCAGCCCGCCTGGTGACCTTCGTGCTCTTCCGGGGGAATCCGCCACGCGCCGCCGTGGACAATGATGGCTGGGGTCAAGTTATCCTCCTGGTAAGAAAGCGAAGAAGCGTGAGGCGAGGACACGTGAGGCGAGGAGGCGAAGATAGAAGAGTTATTGCTTCACCTCCTCACCTCATCGCCTCCCTTCTCATCGCGTCCTCGCCTCACTCGCTGGGTCTTAAATCCTTAATTTCAAGCTGCATGCGCCGCTCGCCGTTCCAGTCGTTGAAGTCAAGGGTGTAAACAACATCAATAAGCTGGGCTGGGCGCAGCTTGCCGGCCCAATACCCGTGCCGAAAGGCAACGGCGCTCCAAATTTGTTTGCCGTCGTGCAGGGCCAGCCGGAGATGCTGGTTATCCTGGCCCATGGTTTTGAGGCTTTTGATGGTCAACTGGCGGGTCAAAAACGTAGGGGTGGGATTGCCGTAGCCAAAAGGCTGTAAGCGGGTAATCGCCTCGACCAGGTCAGGCTTAACGCCGCGTAAATTGAGTTCGGCGTCAACCGTCAGCACGGGCCGCAGGGCCGCCGGGTCTAACCGTTGGCGGGCTACCTCCAGCAGGCGGGCTTCAAAGGCGGGTATGTTTTCGTTGGCCAGGGTAAAACCGGCGGCGGCGGCGTGACCGCCATAGCGGACGAGCAAATCAGAGCATTGGTCAAGGGCTTCGGTAATGTGAAATTCGGGGATGCTGCGGGCCGAGCCTTTGGTGTACTGTGGGCCGCGCTCGGCCACCAGGACCGGCCGGTAAAACTCTTCGCTCAAGCGCGAGGCAGCCAGGCCGACGATACCGGGATTGAAATCGTCGTGGTGGATAAAATAGAGTGGGCTGCGACCGCCATCCGCCAGAATAGCTTCACGGGCCATGTCCACCGTTTGTTGGGTCAGCTTTTGTCGCTCGCGGTTTTGCAGGTCTAACTGTGTAGCCAGGTGGATGGCTTCAAACTCGGTGGCGGCCATGAGCAGATTGTAAGCGGCCAGGGCGCTGTCGAGGCGGCCGGCGGCGTTGAGGCGCGGCCCGATGGCAAAGCCAATGGTGCCGGCCGAGATGAAGGACCTGGCCCCAATTTTTTCCATCAGCACGGACAACCCCGGCCGCAGCGATTGGTTGAGCATGCTCAGACCCGCCTGGGCCAGCTTGCGGTTTTCGCCATACAGGGGAGCCAAATCGGCGATGGTGCCCAGGGCCACCAGGTCCAGAAAATCAGCGGCGCGGAGGCCGTTGGGCGGAACGCAATCGAGCAAGCCCTGGACCAGTTTGTAGGCCAGTCCCACCCCGGCCAGGTCTTTGAAAGAATAAGCGCAGCCCGGCTGTTTGGGGTTGATGGCGGCCAGGGCCGGCGGCAGTTCCTCGCCGACGTGGTGGTGGTCGGTGATGATGATATCCAGCCCCAGGCTGTTGCCATAAGCCACCTCTTTGACCGAGCGGATGCCGCAGTCAACGGTCAGCACCAGCTTGACCCCGCGCTCGGCCAATTCGGCCAGGGCCTCGTTGTTAAGGCCGTAGCCCTCATCAAAGCGATTGGGGATGTAGGCCTGAACCCGCCCGCCCAGGGCCGCCAGGGTTTGGGTCATCAAGGTGGTGGCGGTGACCCCGTCTACATCGTAATCGCCGTAAACGGCAATCAACTCCTGCCGGGCGATGGCTTGAGCCAGGCGGGCGACGGCCTCGGCCATGCCTTTTAAGGCCAGCGGGTCATCATTGGCCCAATTGTGAGCTAGAAATTGCTCGACATCCTGGGGCTGGGTGAAGCCGCGATTGTAAAGAATTTGGACAATCAGCGGCTGTAAATGGGGAAACTGGGCAAAATGAGTCTCAGGGGCGCGCGGCTGAACATCCCACCGTTTTAGCGACGTGGACAATTTTGATCTCCAAGGTTGGGTCAGTAATTCGTCATCAGTGACCAGTTATCAGTTGTTTATCAAGAAATGTACCAGACAATTGCCCCTACCCTGGGCTAGTTTTAGAGTAAAAGTTCTCGCAAAGTCGCCAAGGCGCAAAGAAAAGCAAGAAATTAACCTAAAAACTTGGCGTTCTTTGCGCCTTGGCCTGAGGATTGGGAGAAATGTAGGGCAAAACTGATAACGGACGATTTGCAATTATAGCCCAAAGGCCGGGCAAGCCAAAACCGGCAGAAATAAAAATCCCCCATCAAGCGATGAGGGATAGAACTGATTTAGATTCGGTTTTTACAGGCCAATTTTGGAGCGGAATTAAATCCAGCCCTGGCCTTTGAGGAAGTTGGTTAAGCCGGGGATTTCAAAATATTCGCCCTGATAAGCTTTGAAGGCCCAGTACAAAGTTACCAGCCATAGCAATAGCGGGACACAGGCCAGAATGACCGTCCAGCCCAGAACAATGCTTAAAACGATGATGACCACATTGACGGCTAAGGCCTGCACGGCGTGATATTTCTGGAAGGGGCGCTTTTTCATATCTTCGACCAGGAGGATGATGATGGCCACCAGGCCGATGGGATACGCCAGAGCCGACATAAGTTTATCTTGATCGTTAATATCGTTCATTGAATAATCACCTCGTTTGATAGAATATTTTTGGCTTAAAAATAGGTGGGGCTGGTTAACCGTTAAATTTTATTTTTCCCAAAACCACTCCATATCGCCAATAGGTTGGCCTTTTTGAAGTTTATCGGCCAGCATATAGGCATCAATGGTTCCTAAAATATTAAGAATAACGCCAATGCCAAAAAAACAGTACAAAACTAATGTGGCAATGATCAGGATAATACCTTTTTTCTGCTGCCCCAAATAAATTTGTCCTACACCGCCAAGTAACAGAAAGCTCAGGACGGCTGCGACAATGGGGTTCTTGGGGGGATCACTGGGTTGGATTTGCATGGTTGAGCTAAACATTCTTTTCACTGCCTCCTTATCTTAAGGTAAAGATTTTAAGAGTGACAACATAGTTTATTCTAACATATCATTGAAGCTGATGCAACATACCCGCCTTTTTTTGGGAAATTTGGGACTGGTAGCGATTTGCGATTTGCGATTTGCGATTTGCGATTTTAGATTGAAAACGGCACAATCGTAGTTGTTCAACCATGTCATTCATTCGGCAGGCTCACGCCCTTCGGCGCACCCGAAGGGGTGGGACAAGTTTCGACCGCAGGGAGAAATCTCCGATACCTTACTTTTATGTATTGCGCCGCGGAGATTTCTCGACCCTTCGGCTTCGCTCAGGGCAGGCTCTTCGGTCTCGAAACCTGTCCTGAGCTTGTCGAAGGATGACATGAACCTGAGTAGTAACAAATCCAAAATCTAAAATGAGGGGGTTTTATTGACCACGCGAATTATTTTTATGGGCACGCCCGATTTTGCTGTGCCAGCTTTAGCTGCGCTGATTACTGCTTCCTCGGCGGGAGGGGAGTATGAGCTGGCGGCGGTTGTCACTCAGCCCGACCGGCCCAGTGGGCGAGGCAAACAGGTGAGCGCCTCGCCGGTGAAACAAGTAGCGCAGAATGCCGGGCTAAAGGTGCTCCAGCCGGAAACGCTCAAAGCAGAAGCCGCAGTAGCGGAACTGGCTGCCCTCCAACCAGATGTGATAGTGGTGGCGGCGTTCGGCCAGATTTTGCGGCAAAATGTGCTGACCCTGCCGCCGCATGGCTGCATTAATATCCATGCCTCGCTGCTGCCCCGCTGGCGCGGCGCCGCCCCTGTTGCCGCCGCCATTCGCGCCGGCGATACCGAAACCGGCGTCACCTTGATGCTGATGGATGAGGGGCTGGACACTGGGCCGATGATCGCGCGGCGGGCGGTACCGATTACTCCCCAGCACACCGGCGACACATTGACGGCTGAACTGGCCGAAGTGGGCGCGGCGCTGCTGCTCGAAACGCTGCCGGCCTGGCTGACCGGCCAGATCACCCCGCAGCCGCAAGATAATCATCTGGCTACCCTGGCCCCACGCTTGAAAAAAGAGCAAGGCGCGATTGATTGGTCTCAACCGGCGGTGGAGATCGAGCGGCAGGTACGCGCTTTCGATCCCTGGCCGGGCACGTTTACCGCCGGGCCGCGCGGGCCATTCAAGGTTCTGGCGGTTGAAGTCGCCCCCGAAATACCGCTTCCGGCGCAGACGGAGAGCGGTACGGTGTTTAAGTACCAGGGAGGCGTTTACGTCACCACCGGTCAGGGCGCAATCCGCCTGATAAGGGTGCAGCCCGCCGGTAAAAGGGAGATGACCGCCGAGGCCATGTTGAACGGGCAGCCGGAATTATGGGGGGCGCGTTTGGGAGAAGACCAAGGTTAAAGTTTGGGGTTTTCAATCTTTTCCACTCGCTTTATAAGCGGCTTTTTAGTATAATGTACTCTATACATCACTATGTTGATGAGCGGAGTTGAACACCTAAAATGTAGCTTAGTAAACGTCTAGAATTTACTTCCCGTTTTGAGTTCCTATGAGTTCCCTTAGTTCCCTGGAAACTCGTAGGAACTTGGGGGAAGTTATTTTTGGATAATCACTTATTAGGTGAAATGCCCGCTCCTTAATCTGCGCCTACAATAAAACTATCTCGCTTAGCCACGAAGCTTACAGATTTTTAAGGATCAATTTGTAAGATTCGTGGCTTCGGTTTTAAAGGCGCTAAATGACGATTGATATTGCCAGATGCACCCTGTCGTAAATTCTTGTCTAAATTTGAGCGAGGCCAGTATTGACTTTTTGCGCACTATCGAGGCGCAAATGGGTATTGTGGCTGATCTGAGCCGGGCCGACATTCTGCTCTATGCCCGCAAGTCGGAGCAGGAAGCTATTGCCCTGGCTCACGCCCAGCCCCACTCGTTGGCCCATGTTTACAGTAAAAGCCGTGAGGGTTACATCATTAGTAACCAAACCCGGCCGGAGGTGATGCGCACTTTAATCACCGGGCAGCACCAGAAAGAGTATCGCAGTTTTATTGCCGAAGGCGCGCCGGTGGTCCGGCAGGCGCTGCCGGTCCATTTTCCACCCCCTCTGGCGGGCAGTAGTTCTGCCAACGGCTCCTCCGAGAAGCCGCGGGTGGTGGCAGCGCTGATTATTGTGACCAACCTGATCGAGTACGAGCGCCACCGGCTGCGCAGCCGGATTTTTCAGCAGGCGCTCAAAAAGCTACAACTCATGGTTTCTTACGGTGAGGTTCCCGGTGCGGAGAGCTTATCGCCGTTTGGCGAGCAGGACGGGATTATTTTTGTGGATAGTTTTGGCGTGGTGCGGTATGTCAGCGGGGTTGCCTCAAATTTCTACCGCCGTCTGGGTTTTAAAGAGAGTTTAGTGGGGCGTCGGGTGGCCGATCTCGAAACGGCGGACGAGGAAATCCGGCGGACGGCGCTGGCTCAGAACCGCTGCCTGGAACGCGATACCAAAGAAGGGGAGCGTTATTGGGTACGTAAAGTTGTGCCGCTGACCAGCTATTCGGCCAGCCGCTGGCCCTGGCTGGATACCTTTAGCCAGGGTAGACTAACTGCGAAACCGTATGGCGTCCTGATTGCCATCCACGACGCCACCGAGAGCCGGCGGCAAGATCAGGAAATCCGGGTCAAAAATGCCATGATCCAGGAAGTCCATCACCGGGTAAAAAATAACCTGCAAACCATCGCCGGCCTGCTGCGCATGCAGGCGCGCCGGGTGAAGTCGGAAGAGGCCCGGCAAATTCTGGATGAAACCCTCAACCGGATTTTGAGCATCGCCGTTATTCATGAATTTTTGTCGAACGACAATTCAAATATTATCAATATCAAAGAAGTCAGCCACCGGATTGTGGCCCAGTTCCGCCAGGGCATGCTTAGCCCCGATAAAGAGATCCAATTAGAGTTGGTTGGCGAGCCAATCTATCTGCCGGCCCGCCAGGCTACTGCTTGTTCCTTGATTATCAATGAACTGCTGCAAAACGCTATCGAACATGGTTTTGAGCGCAAACAGGCGGGATTTGTGCGGGTCAATTTGGCAGATGAAGGTGATGAGGTTATCATCACTGTGGTTGATAATGGCGATGGCCTGCCGCCCGGCTTTAAAGTGGAGCAGGCCGACAGCCTCGGTTTCCACATTGTTAAAATTTTAGTTGAAGAAGACCTGAAGGGTCAATTACTTCTCAACAACGGCAACGGCCTGACCGTGACCGTAAAATTCCCAAAAATCTTATTTAGAGGTGAAGAAGGGTGGAAAGAACACGTGTCATTATAGCAGATGATGAGTCCATTGTGCGGATGGACTTAAAAGAGATGCTGACGACCCTGAACTATCTGGTTGTCGGCGAGGTAGGCGACGGGCAGAGCGCCGTCAATTTGGCCCGCGAACTCAAGCCCGATGTGGTGCTGATGGATATTAAAATGCCCGACATGGACGGCATCGAGGCCGCCAAAATTTTGACCGAAGAGCAAATTGCCCCGGTCGTGCTGTTGACGGCCTACAGCCAGAAGGATTTGGTGGATCGGGCTAAAGAGGCGGGTGTGGTGGGCTACCTGGTCAAACCGTTCCGCGAGGCGGATTTGCTGCCGGCCATCGAGGTGGCGCTGGCCCGCTTTAGCGAATTTAAACAGGTTCACCAGGAAGTTCACGATCTGCAAGATGCTCTGGAAACACGCAAGCTGGTGGATCGGGCCAAAGGTATTTTGATGGATGCTCAGGGCCTGGAAGAGCAGGAAGCCTTCCGCCGCATCCAAAAAATGAGCATGAACACCCGCAAGCCCATGAAAGAAGTGGCCGAGGCGATTATTCTGGCGCACAAGGCTGGCCAAGGAAGCTAAGTTGGAAGGCTGGAAGGTGGGAAGGTTGGCAGGAAATTTTGCTTCCCCCCAATCTTCCATTCTTCCAACCTTCCATTCTACCTATGACTATTCTCCGCATTGCGCTGGCTCAAATTAATGCCACCGTTGGCGATATACAGGGCAACGCCGCCAAGATTATCGAGTATCTCGAAAAGGCCAGGGTTGCCGGGGCCAATATCGTCCTGTTCCCCGAGCTAAGCCTGGCCGGCTATCCGCCGGAAGATTTGCTGCTCAAACCCGGTTTTGCCGCCGCCAATCGAGCAGCGCTGGAAAGTTTGCTGCCTCATACCGCCGGGCTGACGGCGGTGGTCGGCTTTGTGGACCGGCGTGACGACTTGTTCAATGCCGCCGCCGTGCTGCATCAAGGCCAATTGGCCGGAATCTATCACAAAGCCCTCCTGCCCAACTACGCCGTTTTTGACGAGGATCGCTATTTTGCCAAAGGGGATACTTCTCTGGTATTCACCTTGCCGGTCTCAACGCCCGATGAGGTATCCTCCAAAGAGGTATGCTTTGGGGTAAGCGTGTGCGAGGACATCTGGTATCCGGCCGGCCCGCCCGAAGCCCAGGCCGCCGCCGGAGCCGAACTGCTGCTCAATATCTCCGCTTCGCCCTATCAGAGCGGCAAAATCAAAAGCCGCGAACGCATGTTAGCCACCCGCGCCGCCGACAACGTGGCGATTGTGGCTTTTTGCAACCTGGTTTGCGGGCAGGATGAACTGATTTTTGACGGCAGCAGTGTCATCTTTGATGAGCGCGGCAATCTGTTGGCTCGCGGCAAATCTTTTGCCGAAGATTTGGTGCTGGTTGATGTTAACCTGGGCAATGTTTTCCGCCAACGCCTGCGCGACCCGCGCCGGCGCAAAGATGGGTTGACCGAAATCTATGCCGACACGTTCCAGCGGGTTGCCCTGCCGCCTTTGGAAATCCCTGCGCCCCGGCAGCCTCTGGTTGCTTCTCCCCTCACCCCGCCGCTGGAGCGGGTGGAGGAAGTCTACCAGGCCCTGGTTTTGGGGACACGTGATTATGTCTGTAAAAATGGGTTTAGCAAAGTCACCCTGGGGTTATCGGGCGGGGTGGACAGTTCGCTGGTGGCGACTATCGCCGTGGATGCGTTGGGGGCTGAAAATGTGATTGGCGTCTCGATGCCTTCCCGCTATTCATCGGAGCACTCCAAAAGCGACGCGGCGGAACTGGCTCGGCGGCTCAATATTCGCTGTGAAGTAATCCCAATTGAGCCGGCCTATCAAGCCTATCTGGAAATGCTGGGTGATATTTTTGCCGCCACCCGGCCCAATGAGGCCGAAGAAAATCTGCAAAGCCGGGCCAGGGGCAATACGCTGATGGCTTTGAGCAACAAATTCGGCTGGCTGGTGCTGACCACCGGCAACAAAAGCGAGATGGCGGTGGGCTACGCTACCATTTATGGCGACATGGCCGGCGGTTTTGCCGTGATCAAAGATGTGCCCAAAACCCTGGTTTATGAGCTGTGCCGCTACCGGAATGAAAAGCTCAGTCCCGTGATTCCCGAAAGCGTCCTGACCAAGCCACCTTCGGCGGAATTACGCCCCAACCAAAAAGATACAGACTCGCTGCCGGAATATGACATTCTGGATGCTATTCTGGCCGCTTATGTGGAAGAGGATTACAGCGCCGCCGAAATTGTGGCGCTGGGCTTTGACGAAGACACCGTGCGCCGGGTTATCCGCATGGTAGACCGCAATGAGTACAAGCGCCGCCAGGCCCCCCCCGGTCCCAAAATAACCAGCAAAGCCTTTGGCAAAGATCGCCGCCTGCCGATTACCAATCGCTACACCGGCTAAATAAAAAAGCACCCGCCTATTAAGGCGGGTGTTCTTTTGTGGGCCCTGCAGGGATCGAACCTGCGACCAACCGGTTATGCATCCCACTACAGCTTTCACTGCCCCTTTCGGGTTTGTGGGCTGGACTATCCCTTCACCCCTAACATCAGGGGGCCTGCCATCTAGTCTCTACACCTTCCCCCTAAAGAGGTTTGGCTCGGGATTACCCTATCTCACGACTTAGGCTTCCCCGAATTTGACAGGTTTCACTTGAAAATTACTCTTCAAGCAGCCCTAGACAGAAAGTCATATCAGGTATAAAATGCAGTTATGATAAAAATGTCTAACTGCATCGTTTGTGGCGTTTCTCTGCAAGGCAAACAAACAAAATTTTGTTCGACATTCTGCAAAAATAAGCACCACCAGAGTTATGTATCTCAGAAGAACAGAGGACTTGCCAGAAAACTAGAACTAATAAAAGCTGCTGGTGGATGCTGTTCGATTTGTGGTTACTCCAAGAATTTAGCAGCTTTGGCTTTTCATCACACGGACGCAGCAGATAAAGATTTTAAGCTAGATATGCGATCTCTATCTAATCGAGGATTGGAGACCGTATTGGCCGAACTCGATAAGTGCGTTCTGGTATGTCACAACTGTCATGCTGAATTACATAACCCTCACCTCAACTTAGACTCGCTGCTTTGAGCCGGCCGCTCTAACCGCTGAGCTAAGGGCCCAATAAAAAGAGCGGGCAACGGGGCTCGAACCCGTGTAACTAGCTTGGAAGGCTAGGGCTTTACCACTAAGCTATGCCCGCAGTATGATAAATTATAACGATTTAACTTTTTGTGTAAAGTTTGGTAGTGAGGTTCTACCCGTCAAGCCTGAGCAATTCTTTAATGTCGGCGTCTATCTTGCGGATGTCAGGCGGCTTGGTTATAAACTTGGTCGCCCCGACCTGCCGGCACAACTCCCGTGTTTTGGCATCCGTAAAAGCGGATAGAACAAAAATGGGAATCTTGGCGGTATCAGGTTTGCTGCGTAAAACCTGAATGGCTTGATCGCCGGTCATAACTGGCATGCGCATATCCATCAAAATAATATCAGGTTGCCAACTTTCAGCTTTTTCAACGCCCTGTTTGCCGTTATCGGCACAGGCTACCTCATACCCTAATATTTCGAGCATTTGGGCCAGAGACAACTGTAAGATCTTGTCATCTTCAACATAGAGGATACGAATGGGTGAAGTGTTACAAGTCATAGGAACACTCTCTGATGGATGATTGGGTTGTTAAGAAGCTGTCTGTCGGGGTGGACGGATTCGAACCGTCGGCCTCTTGGTCCCAAACCAAGCACTCTAGCCGGACTGAGCTACACCCCGGAATTGGCTTATAGTATAGCGGAGATCGCTTAAAAAATCAAACTCCATGAATTATGAAAATAAGAAATAAGAATTAAGAAAGAAGAAGGTTTCTGGAATTTCTAACTTCTTATTTCTACTTTCTTATTTCTCGTTTATCTCGCCCACCAGATTTGGGCCATGAGCCAATCGGGTAGATTGACGCCATCCCAGGCGGTTACTTTGAAGGGCGTTCCGCCGGCGGCGTCAACGGTATAAATAGCCCACCCCCCCCCGGCATCCGACACGTAAGCAATTTTTGAACCATCGGGTGACCAGGCCGGCAGCCCATCCTGGCCGGGGGAGTTGGTAATCTGGCGGGGGGCGCTGCCGGCGGCGCTGATGGTATAAATATTCCAGTTGCCATCTTTGGTGGACATATAGGCAAGCTGGCTCCCGTCCGGCGAAAAGTCGGGGGAGCGGTCACTTTCGTGGGTGGTCAGCCGGATGGCTTCGCCGCCGTCAAAGGGAACCACATAAATGCCCGGATTGTTGCCCACGGCATCCGTCCCCTGATAAGCAATCAAGCCGGTGGCCGACCAATCCGGGGTGCGGCCATCGCGCAAAATGAGCGGGTCGCTTTTGCCGTCCACAAAACCAAGCTGAACTTGCCAGCGCCCCGTGCCCGGCTCCTGGGCCACCAGCAGGAAACGGCTGCTGTCGCTGCCCCAGCGCGGCAAAATATGGCGCTGAAACTGGGTAATGCGGGCGTCCTCGCCGGTGGTCAAATCCAGGCGATGAAAGCCCTCGGCGTCAATCAATTCCGAGTGGTAGACCAGCCAGCGCCCATCGGGGCTGACCGCCGGCATGGTCCCATTCAAAGCCACTACTCTGGGAGTGCCTCCAGCGGCGGGCACGGCTAAAATCTCCCAGCGCGACTCGTTGGGATTGAAAGCCGAGTAGTAGATCGAACCGCTGCCGCCCGAAGCGGCAGGGGCAGCATTGTTAGCAGCGGCAACTGTCGGGGTCAGGCGGGGCGCTGCCGCTACTCCGCCAGCCGTTGAACCGTTGCCGGCTGCAGGGGTGGCCTTGGGCGTCACTTGCAGCGCGCCGCTGTCAGCTTCGGCCAAGGTTGCTTCGGCGCATTTCTCGCTGCTGGCGTCGGCTTTCACCTTGAGGCCGCTGGATGGCTTGAGGTCGCTGGCTTCCAGGTACTGGGTTTCGGCCAGACACCAGGCTTCTTGCTCAGCCAGTTCGTCGCCGTAAGCTTCGTAAGCCTGCAAAAGTTGAGTCTCAACATCCAGATACTCAGCATCTTCGCGGTAAAGCTGGTCAAAAGCTTTGATGGCTCTGGCTTTGTCGGCGTCTATCGCCGCCTTACCTTCAACATACAGGGCGGCCTTGGCCTGCTCAACCGTCGCCTCAGGGTCATCGGGCCGTTCGGCCAGCGCCCGCTCGAAG
The DNA here is from genome assembly GCA_015075405.1 of Anaerolineales bacterium. Taxonomy (GTDB): domain Bacteria; phylum Chloroflexota; class Anaerolineae; order 4572-78; family J111; genus DSQQ01. The sequence goes on along the minus strand of JABTUK010000003.1, from coordinate 1,256,211 downwards.
GCCGCCAGGGCTTCGTCAATCTTGTCGGGAGTGATAAGCTGCTGGCCCAGCTCGAAGTTGGCTGTATACAGCAACTCCGACACGCGCTCGGCCTGGAAATTGGGGTCGAGATCGCGGATTTGGGCCAGGGTTTCGGCGGCCTCAAGCCATTTTTTTTCCTCGATCTCAGTTTCGGCTTTTTCTATAATCGAAGCCGCCGCCGCCGAGCGTGTCTCCGAGGTGGGGGTGGGCTTGGCCTGGGCCAGACGCCGGGCCTCGCGCAGCGCCTCGCGGGCTTCCAGCAGGCCCGGATTCAAGCTGAGGGCCATTTCAAACTCGGCCATCGCCAAATCCAGCGAGTTGTTGGTCAGATGTTCCTGACCCCGCTCAAAATGGTCCTGCGCTTCGATTTGTTTTTCCGAAACCTGTTCTTGCAAACCCCGGTAAGCGGCAAAAATGCCGATGCTGCCATACATCAAGCCAATGCAGAGCAAAATCCCCAGGCAGCCCAGCAGGGTGCGGCGTTTGGTAAAGCGGCGCGGCTGGGCGTCCTCTTCGAGGTAAGTTTCATCCTCAAACTCGTCTTGAGCTACGTGATCATCCTCGGTGTATTCGGGAAAGGCTTCATTGCCGCTATAATAGGGTTCAGCTTCGGGGTAGTAGCCTGTTTCAGTGTAGTCGGCGGGGTAAGGCTCGTACTCTGAGGGATAGGTCGTACCTGGTTCATAGGTTTCGTAGCCCCCATATTGACCTTCGAGTTCATCGGGCAGAAACTCATCGTCGGTATAAGCGGCATCGGCCGGGTAGGCGGCGTAGGGCGGCTGGTCGTAATAAAGATTTTCCGCCGAGACGTAGTCCGGGTAAGCGGCATCGGGGGTCATGGCGCTGCGTTCAGGAGCCAGTCCCAGCGGTTGAGGCTGGCCGCAGTAGGGGCAGACATCTTCCAGGTAACTGTAGATGGTGCCGCAGCTTTCACATTGAATGTCAAATTCTTCGGTCATAGTGAGGCGTGAGGCGTGAGGCGTAAAGTTTTAACGCACCACGACCTGTCTTTCAAAGTTAGTAGGCCTTCAGAGCCATGTCGTTTCGAGGCCAAAGGCCGAGAAATCCCTTTGAAGCAGCAATTAAAGGTTGTTTGGCTGGATAAAACCGGTCTTGTGTCCGGCAAATTTTGGGTAAAAGTAATATCAGAGGGATTTCTCCCTTCGGTCGAAATGACATGGCTGAGAGCTATCAAGGTTGATAATCCAATAAAATTGTTCCGCTTCCATCGGCCACTTGAACCTGGACGGGTTGGGCCGGTGCGGCAAACTCCCAGCGCAGTGGCGCGGCCGGGTCGGCGGTAAAGGGTTGAGTGAGAAAGATTGTCTCCCCGGCCAAAACGGTGATTGTACCCCCAAGCGGGCGCGATACCAAAAGTGACAGGCCAGTTTGATGGAGGTGGATGGCGGCGTGCTCGTTGGCCCAGGTGAGGCCGCCCAGCCCGGCCAGCGGCCACCAGCGCTCGCGCCACTCGATGGCGTCACCCGGCGGCACGGTCAAGTCGTCTTCGGGCCAGAAGCCGCGATTGGCTCCGCCCCACAGTTCAAAATATTGCGAGCCGTCGTCGGTGTAACTTTTGTCGGGAAAAGTTGTGCTGAAGGCAAAAAGTTTGTTGCCGGGCACTTCGCCGGGCCGGATGAGGCGGGCCACGCCGACATCGGTCTCCGGGTTGTAAGCGCCGATAAAAGGCGCGGCCATATCCGGCACAAAAAAGCCCAGGTAGTTAGCCCACTGGCTGTACTGGCGCAAATCGGTTGCGCCAACGACAGGCCAGGACGACTCTTGCCGCTCGCCGGGGACGGTCCAGCCCGGCTCGCCCCGGCTGTGGACGATGATTTTGTCGGTGGAGACGATAAATTGGGTCTGGGGCGACATCGAGGCCGCGCCGAGGGTCAAGGCGGCGTTGGTCCAGAACTGGACCGGCACAGCCTGGCCGGTATTGTTGACCAGCCGGGGAGCGACGGTAAAGGCGGCGCTGTCGGGCGGCAGGGTGACGGTAACTTCTGCGCCGACGCGGCCCTCGGCCATGTCACTCAGGGTGATAGTCGCGCCTTCGCTGCTGACGCTGGTGCTGTAAAACCAGGGCACGCCGAAGCGATAGCCGTGCTCCTGGGTGGGGTAGGCCCACTCCATACCGCCGGTCGCCAGCCACCAGTTGGCCTCATACGGCTGCAACACGCCGTAACGCGAGGGTTTGACGACCGGATTGTGATAGAAAATCTCCTGTCCGGTCGCCTTGACAACAGCGCTGTAGAGCCGCCCGCCCAGTTCGGGCAGAAAGGTGAGCCGGAGATAGGTATTTTCCAGGATAATGCCGGTATAGTCTTTGGGCGTAGGGGACGGGTTGGCCGCCTCGAAGGCGGCGCGGTCAAAGTAGAAAACCGGCAGATTGTAAACCGGGTCAGTCTGCTCCGTCAGAAAATCCCAGATGGGGTAGGTGGGCAGGGTGACGGTGGTGAGGGAGACTTGAGGCGAGGCGGCGGGAGGCGAAGACGCGAGGTTCGGTGAGGTGGAGGTAGGCGAGGCGATGAGGGTGGGAGAGGGGAGAGGCGAGGGCGCGGGAGGCGAGGAGGCGAGGGCGGGTTGAGGTAGGGTCGGCTCAGGCTCGACCAGGGTAGGGCTGTTGGTTGGGCTGGCTATAGGAGGCACAGGAGTCGGCGTGACGTTGGTCATCGCTGGGGGGGTGGGGGTGGCCGGAACGGGGTTGGGTGCTGGGGCGGCTGCGCTGCCGCAGGCGGTGATTAAAAATGCCGCCAGAAGTAATGCTCCCCCGGCGGCGAGGTGGTGCCTGTGAGATGTCATACAAGGAGCTATGATAGCATTAAACGGGAGGATTGTCCAAACTGGGGAATGGTTGGAAGGTGGGGGGGAAAGATGTTATAATAAAGTAGCAGTAATGACCAAGTAGAAATGAAGGGGTGATTTATGAGAACCATTGAAACAACAGCCCTGGTGAATGATGAAGGCGAACTGATTTTGCGGTTACAGTTGCCTTCAACCTTTGTGCCCGGCGAACACCGGGTGGTGCTGGTGATTGAGGAAGCGCCAACCCCAACCGATGAAACGCCGCCGCTCCAACTAGAGGTTTTTGCCTGGCCCGGCTGGGCTGCCGAGGCCACCTTCCGCCGGGAGGATTTGTATGACGCTAACGGGCGTTAAGAAACTGTTTGTAGATACCAATGTTCTGATTTTTGCCACCAATTCAGCCTCTCCCTGGCATCTACCGGCCAGTAACGTCCTACAAGAAGCACGTCGTTTGGGAGTTGAGTTAGTTATAAGTCCCCAAATTATCAGGGAGTATCTTGTAGCCGCCACCCGGCCTGGCAGCAGCACTGTCTTACCCTTAGCCGCTGTTTTAACCAATGTGCGTATCTTCCAAACTGATTTCCATTTGGTTGAAGACAATGCTTTGGTCTCCGCTAAATTGATAGATTTGGTTAGCCGGGTAACGGTTGGTGGCAAGCAAATCCACGATGCTAACGTGGTTGCACCGATGCAGATTCACAATATCAGCCATTTATTAACCCACAATGTGGCTGATTTTACCCGTTTTGCTCATTTAATTACTGTCCTCCCTCTGCTGGTTGGCCCATAAGGAGAAGAAAGGTATCCCTGGATGAAATTTTGGTATTACCGGAAAAAGGCTCATAGAACCGGTTCTTTTCTTTTCTAATAACTCAATCTCGCATAATACGTCTCTTGCGCCGCAGCGCGGGCCGCTTGCAGAGTGACAATGCCGCGCTCGGCCAGGAGGGGGATGAGCTTGAGGAAGATTTCGCCGGTGAGGATGGCGTCGCCCAGGGAGGTGTGGCGGCCAATGATGGTGATGCCCAGCCGCCGGGCGATGGCTTCCAGGCTGTGGCCTTCGAGGTTGGGGTGGATGACCGCCGACAGGAGCAGGGTATCCAGAACCGGATTGATAAATTTGACCCCGGTTTGGGCCTCTTTTAGCTGCAACAGGCGCATGTCAAAGGCAGCGTTGTGGGCCACCAGCACCGTGTCTTCGCTAAAGCGGCAGAATTGGGGCAGCACCTGTTCGATGGTCGGCTGGCCTTGCAGCATGTCGGGCGAGATGCCATGAATGTTAATCGACTCGCGGGAGATGGCCCGGCGGGGGTCAATCAATTGGTCAAAAATTTCCTGGCGTAATAACCGGCTGTTGACGATGCGCACCGCGCCGATGGAGATAATTTCATCGCCGTCGGAGGGACTCAGGCCGGTCGTTTCGGTGTCGAACACGGTATAGGTTAATTCCGACAGGGGGCGCTGGTCCAGTTCCGGTTTCTGGCCGGGTTGGTGGAACAAGTCAAAGTCGTAATATTCAGGCCGGCTTTCCTGGGAAATAGAGACGCTGCGCACCGGCTTGGGCTGGGTGGTGGGGAGTAACAGCCGAAAATAGGCGCTGCTGCTGGCGGGGTCGGCCTGGCACCACACTTCGCCGCCGTGTCGCTCGGCCACTTCACGTAAGGTCAGGGGCATGCCCTCGCCCTCGGTGATGAGGGCTTGATTTTGCCAGCTCCACAGCATTTCCATGTCGGTCGAGCCGTCGGGCCAGAGTAGATCTAACACGGCAAAGCGGCCCGAGGCCTTCAAACACAGGGTAACTTGGCGGATGTCGCACTCGGCTTTGAGCCGGGCCATCAGATAGGTCAAGGCCTGAACCACTGCATAGGTGTCTACTTTAAGCCACAAATTAGCTTCTGGAATTTCCAGGGTGGTGGTCACGCCCAACTTATCCTCAAAGCGATGTTGAATGGCCCACAACAAATCGCTGCCCAGCATCTCCTCCAACTGCCAATCGGTCTTCAAATCTTCGGCGTATTCAGCGGTGGTCTGGTTGAGCCGGGTGCTGAGGGTAAGAGACTCATCATAAATGACGTGGCGCAACTGCTCCAGCTTGGCCTCATCCATTTCGGGATACTCCCGGATAGTTTCGATGGCGGCGCGGATGCTGCCCAGCGAGGCGCGGACCCCCTCGGTGAGGGCCTGAAGCAGCATATCACGGCGGTGGCTGGTTTGCAGTTGGCGGGTAATATCTTCCAGGGTTAAAATAAAGCCGCGCAGCGCCTGCTGGGGGTCCAGCACCAGGGCAAGGCGAGCGCGCATGAGTTGGCCGTTAGCGGCAGCGGTGACAAACTGCGAGACCAGCGGGCCGTTCTGCTTCTGGCTGCGGTAGAGCAGGTTTTCCAGGGCATAGGTGATGGCGTGGCGGTCCATCAGGCCAAAAACGGAACGGCCCAGCCCAACAAAGCCGCCGGCGCCGGGCAGGGTTTCGGGGCCGGGCGTCTGGCTGAGCAGTTGTCTGGCCCGGCTGTTGTAGAGCAAAATCTGCCCTTCGATGTTGCAAACCAGCACGCCTTCGGTTAACTCCGACATCAAAACCGACAGCCGGTTTTTCTCTTCTTCCAGGTCGGCCCTGGCCCGCCGGATTTTGTCATCCTCGTCGGCCAGAAGGATTTGAAAACGGTCGGCAAAGTTGTTGGCAGTTTGAGCCAACTGCCGCATTTCGGACGGGCCGGTGGGCGAGATACGGTGGGCTGGATTGGCGCTGAGAATCAGGCTCATCTCTTCGACCAGCCGGCGGGCCACAAAAAGGTAATCCTGGAAAAAGTGATTAAGGGTAAAGGCCAGCGCCAGCAGCAAAACAATGAGCAGCAGCAAGAGCCAGATGGCCCAATCGCCCACCGTAGTCGAATTGAAGATGAGGGCGGCAGCCACCAGGCCCAGCATAACCAGGCCGATATTCGCTGCTTTGAGGATAAGTTCAAGCCGTGAGCGACTCATTGTCTCCCAAAATATCTCGTACCTGGGCTAACAATTCCTTGGTAGAAAAAGGTTTGGTCACATAAGCATCGGCCCCCAGGGCCAGGCCCTTGGTCACTTCGACCTCTCGGCCTTTGGCGGTGAGCATAATGATTTTGATGCGTTGCCAGGCCGGGTTTTCGCGCACCCGGCGGCAGACCTCAAAGCCGTTGATATGGGGCAACATCACATCGAGCAGAATCAAATCCGGCTCAAAGGCAGCGACCTGCTCCATGGCCTCCTGGCCGTTGTGGGCAACCCGCAGGTCGTAGCCGGCCTGGGCGATGAGAAATTCCAGCGAGATGACAATATTCGTTTCGTCGTCAACAATCAAAACTTTTTGGGACAAAACGGATTTTCCTCAAATTTAAGGTATATGTCCAGAAAAATTCTTTCTCAACCATCAAGGTAGCAAGTAGCAAAGTAGCAAACTTATGTGACCTGCTACCTGCTACCTTGCTACCTATTTAGTAGCGAATACTTTTCTGGAGCACTATACCAGCCTCACGTTTCAGGGGCCGACCTGGGAAAAACGCGGCCCATGATGAAGCCGCCCACTGCCCCATACAACAAGCCAACCATCAGGCCCAGGGCAATGACCAGCGGACTGTCCGGCGCGGCGATGAGGGCCAGGGTCAGGCCGGTAACCAGGCCGCACAAGCCAAATACCATGGCCCCGGTGCGCTCTCCCCCCAGCCACCCGACGATGCCGCCGCCGATGGCCCAGAGTAAGGCCATGAGCAGGGCCATCCCCCGCATGTTAACCACAGCTTCCAGTGAGATTCGCCCCATGAATTGGGCAATGATATAAGGCAGCAGGGTGGCCGTCAGGCTGACGCCGCCCATGCCCCCCACCAACGCCCCAAAGAGGGCGCGCCAGATTGAGCGTTTTTGCAGCATAGTTCGTTCCGTTCAGATAAAAAAGATGAGTGTAATCACGATAAAAACCGGGATCAGAATGGGCAAAGAATATTTGTAAATATAGGTAAAGAAATCGGGCATTTTGTAGCCCCATTCATCGGCAATGGCCTTGACCATAAAGTTTGGCCCGTTGCCGATATAGGTATTGGCCCCCATAAAAACCGACCCTAGCGAGATGGCGGTCAAAAACTCGGTGGTCACTTCCAGGTGGGCCAGGTCAGCCGGGATTTGATAAACGCCCGGATTAGCCGAGGTCAAACCCTGGGCCAGGGATAAAAAGGTCAGATAGGTCGGCGCATTGTCGAGCACCGAGGACAAGCCGCCGCTGGCCCAGAAAAACTGCCAGGTTTCCGTCACGCCGATACTGGCCCCGTTGGCCTTGAGAATTTCCAAAGCAGGGATCATGGCTATAAAGATGCCGATGAACAGGTAGGCCACCTCTAAAATAGGCGCAAAGGTAAAGTTATTCTCCCGGCGCGTTTCCGCGCTCAGCGGTGAGGTCAGCAGCGACATGCCGGCCATGATCAACATTAAATATTCCCGCAAAAATTTCAGAGGGCCGCTGTCAAAGCCCCAGGCGGCCAGGTTATTGGGGGTGATAAAAATTACCGCCAGCAGCACCCCGGCCAACCACAGAAAATTTAGCCCCCCTTTCATTTTCAGTGGGCGATAAAATTTGGTGTCGAGTTTCAAAGCGTAGGCCGACTCTTTTTTATAACTCAAGGTATCCCAAACAAAAAAGATGGCCAGAACCAGGGCCAGCGCCACCAGCCATTCGACCACCAACTTGAGCGTCCAGAAAAAGGGGACGCCCTTCAGATACCCCAAAAACAGAGGCGGGTCGCCGATGGGCAGCAGGCAGCCGCCGATGTTGCTGACGATAAAGATAAAAAAGACCGGAATATGAACAGTGTGCTGCCGCTCTGAATTTGTTCTGAGCAAGGGCCGAATGAGCAGCACGCTGGCCCCAGTTGTGCCGATAAAATTGGCCAGAACCGCGCCGATGCTTAAAAAGGCAATGTTGACCGCCGGCGTGGCCTTCAAATCGCCTTCCAAATAAATGCCCCCGGAAATGACAAACAGGGCAAACAGTAAGGCGATGAACGAGAAGTATTCTTCCAGGCTGTGTTGGAGGGGCGTCCACTCCTCCAATGTCGCCAGCAGCACAATAACCGGCAAAGCCCACAACAGCGCGATAATTAACTTATTGCGATTGCTCTCCCACATGTGCCCCAGGCGGCTGTGCGGAAAGTTGGCCGCCGTAAAGGACATCACCCCAATGGTCAACAGCAAGCCAATAAAGGGGACGATGGACCAGAGCGGTAATGCCAGGGTAGTATGCGGCTCATTGGGTTCTTCCGAAAGCAGCGGAGCGCCCTGGGCCGGCCAGACCAGGAACAGGCTTGCCGTAAGCAGCAGAATCACTATAATCCCAACCAGGTATTGAGTTTTTAATTTTGCCATTTTTTCCACCTAAAGGTAAGGGTTGTCGGCGCGCTGGGGAGGTAGGATAAAATCAAGATGAACGGAAAAAATTTGGCCCAGAGTGTTTGGTCAATCCACGGCGCGGGCTGGCTTGGGGCCGGGCTGGCCGGGGCATGGTTGACCCTATACTGGTTTAATCATCTTTACACTGCCAACTTGGGGTGGTTGGGGCTAACAACCTTGATTGTGGCAGGCGGAGTGGCGACTCATCTCTACCAGCGGCGCAAAGCCAAGCTTACTGTCTGTTCTATAAAATCGCAAATCCGCCCGCTGCAAGTCAGTTGTTTGGCCGTCCAAGCCCTGGGCGCGCAATGGCTGTGGTATGCCGAATCGCCTCACTTTTGGACCGCCTGGTCCTTTTTAGCCTGGCCCGGTTGGCCATATCTCTTTATTATCAGCGGCGTGGTCGGCCTGGGCTGGCTGAGCCTCTGGTGCGATTGCCGTGACGAGGCGTTGATGGTTGAAGGTTGAACGTTCAACGTTTTAACGTTTAACCTGACGTAACTGCTCAGCCATGTCATTTCGACCGCAGGGAGAAATCCCTGAAACCTTACTTTTACATATTGCGCCCTGGGGATTTCTCGACCTTCGGTCTCGAAATGACATGAGCCAGTTGAGAAACAATCTGCCAACGCTTTACCCCAGCCGCCTGGTTTGAAAATGAGAGGCCGTTAGCTCCTGGGCTTCACGAATCGCCAGGAAAGCCTCTTTGAGATGCCGGCGCTCCAAAGCCGAAAGCTGCTCCAGTTTCACCCGGTTGGTGGGGGTATGACCGGCCTGGTAGGCCCGAAGCTGTGTTCGCAGCCGCAAGTATAGGGTGAAACGAAACGCCTCGGCCAGGAGTTCGGCCCCTGCCTGGCTCAACGTCCCCGCCTGTCCGGCTGCCTCCAGTCGGGCCAGGGTAGAGCGGGCCAAACTGCCGACCTCCAAGGCGTACAGCCGGGCCAATCCCACAATCGGCGCAATCCCTCCTTTCTTTAAATCTACGCCCTCTTGTTCAGTCTTAATCCGCTGAAAAAAACCCAGGGGTGGCTGAAATTCCAGGGCGGCGCGGGCCAGGTGAGCCAAAAACAGCCCGTGTTTACCGGCGGCGCCCAAAATTTCCTCCAGGGGTTCAAGGCTCAAACTGCCGTGAACCTGCCGAAAATCAAAAAAGATGGCGGCTTCCAGCAGGGCCTGGGGTTCGGGGGTGTAGACCCACGTTTTGAAGAGCCGCAGCCATTGCTCCAGCGGCCGCCGCCATTGGGTAGCCATATAGTTGCCGGGGCAAGGCGGAAAACCGGCCTGTTGCAGCCCGGTCACCACCCGCTCGGCCAATTGTTCAAAATAAAGCTGGGCTGCTGGACTGTCTTCGCCATAAATCAGGGCGTTGTCCTGATCGGTCAGCAGCGTTTGCTCTTGCCGTCCCTCAGAGCCAAAAACAATCCAGGCATAGGGGGTTGGCGGCGGGCCAAGCTCGGCTTCAGCCAATTTTAGCAATTGGCGAATCAGCGCATCGTTGACGCTGGCGACCATGCGGCCAATCTGGGCCACATCCAGCCCGCCCCTGAACAGGGTTTCAACCATACCGGCAATTTCCCGATCATATTGAGCCAGGCTGTCCAAGTGGGCCAATTGGTCCACCTGTTTGAGCAGGTAGACCGGATTTTTGAGCTGGTGGCGAAGCAGGTCGGTATCGGTGATGACGCCCACAATCTGATTCTGCCGGGTCAGCGGGAGATGGTGGATATTTTCCTGGAGCATGAACAAGAGCGCGGCGTAAACCGGCGTTTCTGCCGGTAGGGTTTTGAGCGGCTGGCTCATCACCTGCCGGGTGGGAGTCTCCGGCCCCAGGCCCTCGGCCAGCACCCGGCTGCGCAGGTCGCGGTCGGTGAGAATGCCAGGCGGTTGGCCGGCTACCAGCATCGAGCTAATCCGGGCCTCGCGCATGCGCTGGGCCGCTTCGGCCACAGATGCATCAGGGCTGATAAATACCGGGGCACGCGCCAGCAGAGTTTCTGCCGGAGTCATCATATTGCCGGCCAGCGGCGAGGTTTCCCGGTGGGCAGTCCGCTGTAGCCGCTGGCTTAAGCCTTTTAGAAAAAACTCGGCCAGGGCCGGGTGGTCCAGCAGCGGGCGAAAAGCTTCCCCTGGAATTTGATAGGTCAGGGTCTCTTCTTCGGCAATCACATCAAAGGCCGGGGAGTTGCCGCTGAGCAGCGAGGCGTAACCAAACAGGTCGCCCTCTTCCAGTAGTTGCACCGCCTGCCCCTCATGCTCAAGGCGAACCTCGCCCTCGCGAATGAGGTAGAGGAACCGGCTGGGGGCGCCGCCGCGAACCAAAATCTGGTGGTTGCGGGAGAAGCGGGCCGGCTTCAGGCTGGCTGCCACCTGTTCAAGTTCAGCCTCGGTCAGCCGGTCGAAGGGAGGCTGCTGGCGCACAAAATCTATAGGCTCCACCACGTTTTCCTGATGGTAACTGTTCAACCCTCATGTCATTTCGAGGCCGTAGGCCGAGAAATCCTTACCGTGCTACATAGGTATCAAAGATTTCTCCCTTCGGTCGAAATGACATGCCTGAGCAATTATTCCTGATTAATGTTTGAGGGGTGCAATGTTGCACCCCTCAATTTTATAACTCAACACTTTGCTCGACAACCAACGAGAGGCAGTTTGCCGTTGCTTACCTCTCGCCTTACTTGGAAGCAGGAGCCGGGGAGGGCATCGGCTTTTGCAGCAACTGCTCCATTAGTTCGTCGTCTTCTTGGGGATGGCGGAGCGTATCCACCAGGCGCTGCATCTCTTCCGAGGGTTCGGCGGTTAGCTTGCTGACCACGTAAATCAGGGCAAAGTTGACCGGCACGCCAAAGATACCGGCGGACAGGTGGGAGATACCCAACACATTGAATTCGGGGTTGATGTAGTTCATGACCATGTAGAAGATGGTTACGGCCAGGCCGCCGATCATCCCGGCAATCGCGCCGGGACCGTTGGCCCGCCGCCAGAAGATGCCCATCATGACCACCGGGAAGAAGGAAGCAGCCGCCAGGGAGAAAGCCCAGGCAACCATCTGCACAATCAGAGCCAGGCGGGGGATAGCGGCCAGGGCGGCGCAAGCTGCTGCTACCAGAACCATCGCTTTACCCAGACGCATGCGGGTTTCGGCGCTGGCGTTGGGGTTGAGGGTGCGGTAAAAGACATCGTGGGCGATGGCGGAGGCAATGACCACCAGCAAGCCGTCGGCGGTGGAGAGGGCTGCCGCCAGACCACCGGCCGCTACCAGCGCGGCAATGGTGTAGGGCAGCCCGGCAATTTCCGGCGTCGAAAGCACAATCAAGTCACCGCTGATGTCCAGTTCGGGGAATTGGAGAATCCCATCGGACGAAGTCGCCGTTACCCCTTTGCCCGACAATTCGCCGGCGGTGCCGGTGCCGTCGCCGTTATCCACAAAGGGGGCCAATTGAATCTTGCCGTCGCCGTTGGCATCGGTAAAGACTAGATCGCCGCTGTCAAGCCTGGTTTTGGCCCAGGTGGGGACGGCGGCAACTTCCATGTCGGTCAGGCGGTTGATATCGGTAATGCCCAGCAAGCCGGTTTTGGCCCAGTTAGAGGCCCAGGAGGGCAGGGTGGTGACCTGCTGGCCGACGACGTTCTGCAAAATTTCCCAGCGCGAGAAGGCGGCGTAAGCGGGAGCGGTGAAGTAGAGCAGGAAAATAAAGAAGAGCGCCCAGCCCACGCTGGTCCGGCTTTCGCGCACACTCGGCACGGTGTAGAAGCGGATCAAAATGTGGGGCAAACCGGCGGTGCCGACCATCAAACAGAAGGTCAAAGCCATAAATTCCCAGGGCATGCCCGTGCCTGTCGGGAAGATGGATTTTGGCTCCGGCGGGGTCAGGCCGACTTGCTTGGCGCTGTCAACCGCCGATTTATTGCTCATCGGCTCGTTGTAGGGGGTGACATAGGCTTTGCTGATGCCTTGTTCGGCTTCCAACCGCTGGATGTTTTGCAGCGCCTGCCCATAACTCAGTTCCGGGATGGGGAAGCCGGTCAGTTGAACCGAAAGAAAAATGACCGGGATGAGATAGGCGATAATCAAAATAATGTACTGGGCTACCTGGGTCCAGGTAACGGCTTTCATCCCGCCCAGGAAAGAGCAGACCAGCACGCCGGAGAGGCCGATGACCACGCCCCAGGTGTAATCCACCCCGACAAAGCGGCTCATAATCACGCCGACGCCCGTCACCTGGGCGGTCACATAAGTGAAGCTGACAATGATGGCGGCGATGGCTGCAACCACCCTGGCTTTGTTGCCGCCAAAGCGCGCCCCCACAAAGTCGGGGATGGTAAATTGGCCGAATTTGCGGATGTAGGGGGCAAACAACAGCGCCAGCAGTACATAGCCGCCGGTCCAGCCCATAATGTAGGCCAGGCCGTCATAGCCCAGCAGCCAGAGGGTACCGGCCATGCTGATGAAAGAAGCGGCGCTCATCCAGTCGGCTCCAGTGGCCATGCCGTTGAAGATACCCGGAACGCGCCGCCCGGCCACATAATATTCATCCAGCAGTTTGGTCCGGCTGATGATACCGATGGTGGCGTACAAGCCCATGGTCAGCAGCAGAAAGCACCAGCCGATGAAGGCGGTGGGCAGTCCGAAGAATAGTTCCAGCAAAAGCAAAACAACGGTAAAGATAATAAAACCGCCGGTAAAAATACCGTAGGTTTGGACCAGTTTTTGGCGAAAGGCGTCTTTGGTTGTGACTGTCATTGTCGTGGCTCCTTTTCTAGCGCTTAATCCCAACTAAACCGTAATCTTCGTCGAGCTTGTTCATGTACCAGGCATAGAAAAAGATTTCAACGACGAAGACGATCAGGGAACCCTGGCTGCCCATGTAATAGCCCAACGGAAAGCCGGCAATCACAATCTGGTTGAGTTGGTTGACAAACAGCGGCGGCACATAAGCCACAGCAAACCAGATAATCAGCAAAATCGCAATAATCCGAATATTGGCTTGCCAGTACGACTCAAGTCTTGCTTTAACTTCTTCGACCCTGTCTCGGTCAACATTGGTCATTTGAGCCATTGTTTTCTCTCCTTCGAGTTACTTAAAATTAAATAAGGGTATTAAATTGCTCTCATACAAACACGCGCCCCCGCGTTAGGAAATTATGCAATATCTACCCTCCTTCCCTATTTTGTGGCAGGCTAAACCAACTTGCGATTTTTGAATGGATTGCAGCAAAGGTAAACCTACGCTTGAACCGTGAACTGTTGAAAGGGATTTTTTCAGCCGAAAAATTAGGCCTAGATTAATCCCCAATTCAATGTATCAACATAAGGGGGAAAAGTCGTCCCCCCCAGGGGGAGATTCATCTCCCCCCTGGGGGGGATATTGTTGTCATTCGTGTGGGTTACTGAGGTAGACTTAAGTGAGGCTAAGGTTCAGGACTTTCGTCCAGGATTCGCTTTACTTCGGCTAACAATTCTCTGGTAGAAAACGGTTTGATGATATAAGCGTTGGCCCCCAGGGCCAGGCCTTTGGTGATTTCAGCCTCGCGCCCCTTAGCCGTGAGCATAATAATTTTGATGTTTTGCCAGGCCGGATTTTGGCGGATGCGCTGGCAGACATCAAAGCCATTCAGGCGGGGCATCATGACGTCGAGCAAAACCAAATCCGGTTCAAAGGTGGCTACTCGTTCCAACCCTTCCTCGCCGTTGTGCGCCACCCGGACATAATAACCGGCCTGCTCCAGCAAAAATTCCACCGAAATGACAATGTTTACTTCGTCGTCAACAATCAAGATTCTTTTCGACATGGCCTGTTATCTCAGTTTTGCTCACCCATTTGGGTACGGTGGGAAGCCACTCGTTGATCGCCAAATTCCTGCCCCAGCAGTTCGTTCCGCACCACGATGTTTGTGTCTCTTTGGCCTATCTCGGCCGCGCCATCTTGCCAGCCGAGCGGCGGCTCCAGGGGTAAGGTAAAAGAAAAAGTTGCGCCCCGCCCCAGGGTGCTGGTCACCCACAACTCGCCGCCAAAATGGGCAATGATATGGCGCGAGATGGGCAAGCCCAGGCCGGTGCCCTGGGGTTTCTCGGTCATAGTATCCCCCACCTGGCGGAATTTATCAAAGATGATGCGCTGATTGGCCTCGCTGATGCCCGGCCCATTATCGCTCACGTCTACCTGAACCACCTCTTCTTTTATCTGCAATCGAACTCCCACCCAGCCAGCGTTGTGGTCGCAGAATTTGATCGCGTTTGAGAGTAAATTCAATAAGACCTGTTTGATGCGGTCTCGATCAGCCACCAATGGGGGAACAGAATCCGGTAAATCGAGCTTGAGATTAATTCTATTTTCCGTAAATAACTGGCTGGTTGTTTGCAGCGACTCGTTAATCACTTCGATCAGATCAATTTCAGACACGTACCATTCGGCATTGCCGGACTCGATCTTGGATAGGTCGAGGACTTGATTGATCAGCCGGGTCAGCCGCTCGTTCTCTTTGAGGATAATGCTCAAAAACTGGCTGCGCCGGTTCGCGTCCAGATCGGGGTTATCGAACAAGATTTCGGAGAAAGCCCGGATCGAGGTCAAAGGGGTGCGCAGTTCGTGGCTCACGGTTGAAATAAAATCGTCTTTGAGCCGGTCCAACTCCTGCAAGCGTTCATTGGCGGCGCGTAGTTCGGCCGTGGCGGCTTCTAACTCTTGTGATTTTTGCTCCAACTGGCGGCTGTAAGCAATAGTCTCGTCGAGCATGCCCATCACTTCGCCCATGTTGAGCAGCTCTTCTTTAACCACCGAGGCCATCATCACCCTGGCCGAGGCAGCCCCAATGGAGCCGGCCAGCAATTTTTCGGCATAATTGACCAATTCGGCGTTGGCGTTAGTAACTTCGGCCCAGTTCAAGCTGCGCTGTCGGGCATACTCGCTCAAAAGGTCATCGGCCCGGCCCGGCCCCAGGAAGCGACCTAACAGCATGCGTAAATCTGTCACCGAGGCCGTGCCGCGCCAGAGATTGATCTGGCTGCCCTCGCCCGACCGCTTAAAAACGTCTACAAACAGGCTGGCCTGGCTGTGCTCGAGCACACTCTGCCGCCCCAGCAGCGAGCCGCCAATGTAGCCCAGGACATTAGCCAGCAAACTCCAGAACAGAGCATGGGGTATGGGCGACCAACCGCTCAACCCGAAAAGTTGGTAGGGTTTGAGCCAACTCAGGCCGAAGGGGCCTGGTTCCATAATACTTGGAGGCAACCAGCCTGATTCGGCCAGAGACGGGAGCAGCAGCGTATGCGCCCAGACCAAAAAACCGGCGCTCAAGCCAATCAGCGCCCCGCTGCGGGTACCCCCCTTCCAATAGATACCGCCCAAAATGGCCGGGGCAAACTGAGCCACCGCGGCAAATGAAACCAGCCCAATCGAAACCAGAGGGTAAAGGTCGCTGGTGAGCCGGAAATACAAGTAGCCCAACAACACAATCACCACAATAGCGCTGCGGCGAATAATCAGCAGCAGCCCACTCAAATCCTCCCGTTCGGCCAACCGCAGCCCTTCCCAGCGCAGCAGAACAGGGATGACCAAATCATTGGAAACCATGGTGCTCAGAGCCACCGTCTCGACAATCACCATGCCCGTCGCCGCCGATAAGCCGCCCAGAAAAACAAACAGGGTCAGGATGTCTTGCCCGTAGGCCATCGGCAGGGTTAAAACAAACGTATCGGGGTCAATGGTGCTGTGGGGAAAGAGCAGTAAACCGGCAAAGGTGATGGGCAGCACAAAAATGTTAATTGCCAGCAGGTATAGGGGAAAGAGCCAGATGGCTTTGGGTAAATGCTGCTCATTGACATTCTCAACGACGGCGACCTGAAACTGCCGGGGCAGAAACATAATAGCCAGCATGGAGAGGAAGATCAACCCAAACCACCCCCCGTAACCCCCGCCGGTTCCTTCCAGAGTAAACAAAGCTTTTAAATCGGGGTTGGCCGCCGCTTGGGTAAACAAGTCGCCAAAGCCGTTAAAGAGACCAAAGGTTACAAACAGGCCCGCCGCCACAAACGCCAACAACTTTATCACCGACTCAAAGGCGACGGCGGCCACCATACCTTCATGATGCTCGGCAGCATCGAGGTGACGCACCCCAAAAAGAATGGCAAAAGTGGCTAACAATAAAGCCACGTAAAGCCCGGTGTCGCTTAAAACGCCAATCACCCCAGATGGGGGCGGAACCAGTTGGGGGTAACGCCACAATAAGGTAAAGCTGGTGGAAACCCCTTCGAGTTGCAGGGAGATGTAGGGGATAATGCCGATGACGGCAATCACGGTGACCAATCCGCCCAGGGTTGTGCTCTTGCCGTAGCGGGAAGCAATAAAATCGGCGATGGAGACGATGCGGTTGGCCTTACTGATGCGGATAATCTTGCGCAGGACAAACCACCACAAGGCCGCCATCAGGGTGGGACCGAGATAAATAGGCAAAAACCCCAGGCCGGTACTGGCAGCCCGGCCCACGCTGCCGTAAAAGGTCCAGTCGGTGCAGTAGACTGCCAGCGATAAGGCGTAGATGTAAGGGCTGCTCAGGCTGCGTTTGGCATCGGCGCGTTTATCGCCATAGTAAGCTATGGCAAAAAGCAGCCCGATGTAAGCCAGTGAAATCAGAAAAATGATCCAGCCTTGCAGCATCGCTCGTCCGTTGGATTGTTGAAAGTTTTAGCGTTCTATCACCAGCGCCATTAAGCCAATTAAAGCCAGCCAGGCCGTAAAGATGTAAATATATAAAATCGGAATGCCGCCCAGGATTCCATTCTGGCTAAACAGCGACAGCAGCGGATAGTTGAACAGCACACAGCCTATTAAAAATAAAGCAACCAGGCGTTGACCTTTAATCGGTTCGGGCATAAGCTATAAATGACGATTATTCATAGGTTTTTTCCAAGACTGCGCTTGGAAAAGAATGGCGAATGGGCGAATGGCGAATCAGAATCATCATTCGCCATTCGCCATTCGCAAAAAGGATCGACAATTTTTTGTCGCTGTGAATGCCTAAGTGCCTATATCCAATAACGTTGAGGCCGACACATGGCATTGTACATTGGGATGTCACCCCGCGCAACATCCTGCTGGATGAGCGCGGCTGGCCCTATTTGGCTGACTTTGACCTGTCGCAAATTGTCGAGGTTGCCCAGTTAGCCAACCCGATTGGCCCTAAATATCCAGCTTGCCTTATCATTCTAAGTGATTGTCCAAAAATAAGTTCCCCCAAGTTCCTACGAGTTCCCAGGGAACTAAAGGAACTCGTAGGAACTCAAAATGGGAAGTAAATTTTAGACGTTTACTAAGGCCAGAGACCCCAGAGTTTCTGCATCCTCTGGGGTCTCTTCATAAGTAACTTCAGTTCGGAATTTTCGAGCTAATTCCCAACTCACGGGTAGTTCAGTAGATCCAATGTTTCACCGTAGCTGGCGCATCCCTATGCGTCAGCGGGCGGCATAGGGATGCCCCCCTACGGGAAATTTGGATCCACTGAGTATGTTCTGATTAACAAAATTCAGTGGATCCAAATTTGAGGAGCCAGCACGCCCACGTGCGGCGGTGTTCGGCACGTGGGCGTGCCCGCTTCGCGTCCTCGAAAATTGGATCTACTGAAATTAGATACCCTTTGGTTCGATAACTCCTTTCTCCTTGTTATTGATCCGCCAGGGTGCTGGTATCGCCGACAGGCTGGCCTAACACTTGGGCTTTGAGCAGGCGGTGCATGATTTTGCCGCTGCGGGTGCGGGGTAAGCTGGTCACAAAGGTAACGGCCGCTGGTACGGCGATTGGCCCTACTTCGTGCCGGACGTGCTCTTTGAGTTCATCCACCAGCCGGTTGTCGCCTTGCAGGCCGGTTTTGAGCACACAAAAGGCGTGGATCACCTGGCCTTTGACCGCATCGGGCAAGCCAATGACCGCGGCTTCGGCCACAAATTTGTGGCTGAGCAGCGAGTTTTCAATTTCGGCGGTGCCCAGTGGATAGCCGCTGACTTTGATCATGTCGTCGGTGCGCCCGATGATCCAAAAATAACCGTCATCGTCCCGGCGGGCGCTGTCGCCGCTAAAGTACCAACCTTGTGCCTGGAATTGAGACCAGTATTCGCTCAAATATTGCTCCGGATTGTTCCAGATGGTGCGGGCCAGGCCGGGCCAGGGCCGTTTGATAACCAGATCGCCATCTTCATACGGCTCGCACGAAGCCCCATCCTCGCGGACCACATCGGCCTCGATGCCGACAAAAGGAATCGTGGCGCTGCCCGGTTTCAGCGGCACCACCGGCGTCGGGGTAATCATAAAGCCGCCGGTTTCTGTCTGCCACCAGGTATCTATGATTGGGCAGCGTTCTCCGCCGATGACCTGATAATACCAGCGCCAGGCGGCGGTGTTGATTGGCTCGCCCACTGTGCCCAACAGCCGCAGCGTGCTCAAATCGTGGCGATTGGGCCAGGCCTCGCCAAAGCGCATCAACCGCCGAATGGCCGTGGGGGTGGTGTACAGCACCGAGACGTGATATTTCTCGACCAGGCTCCACCAGCGGTCGGGGTAAGGGTAATCAGCCGCGCCCTCATACATAAAACTGGTTGCCCCCAGGATGAGGGGGGCATAGGTAATATAACTGTGGCCGGTAATCCAGGCCGGGTCGGCCGCGCACCACCAGCGATCATCTTCTTTCAGATCAAAAACGTATTTGAGGGTCGTGGCGATAAACACCTGGTAGCCGCCGCAGGTATGGACCACCCCTTTGGGTTTGCCGGTAGAGCCGCTGGTGTAAAGAATAAAAAGAGGATCCTCAGCATCCATCACCTCCGGTTCGCAGTAGGGGCTGGCGATGGGCAGATTCATCAACTCGTGCCACCAAAAATCCCGTCCGGGGGCCATGCGGACTTGCTGCCCGGTGCGTTTGACCACCAGCATCTGCTGAACTACGGGGCTGCGATGAATGGCCGCATCGGCAATATCTTTCAGGTTGACCGTTTTGCCCCGCAGCCAGGCTCCATCGCAGGTTACCACCACCCGGCTGCCAGCATCTTCAATGCGGTCGGCCAGGGCTTGCTCGCTGAAACCGGCGTAAACTACGCTGTGGATTGCCCCGATTTTAACCGTCGCCAGCATAGCAATAATTAATTCAGGCACCCGTCCCATATACAGGGTTACGGTATCTCCTTTTTTAACCCCCATACTGCGCAGCACATTGGCAAATTTGTTAACTTCTCGCCACAGGCCAAAATAGCTGTACAAGCGCACATCGCCCGGTTCGCCTTCCCATAACAGGGCTAATTTATTTTTGCGCCAGGTTCTGGCGTGCCGGTCCAGGGCATTGTAGGCAATATTTACCTTACCGCCGGCAAACCACTTATAGAAAGGCGGGTTGCTGTTGTCCAAAACTTGCTGGTAGGGTTCAAACCAATCAATAAATGTCTGGGCCTGGTCATCCCAAAAGGTGATTATATCGCTCAGAGCTTGTTGCTGTAGTTCCAAATAGTTGGGCAGGTTGGCATTACTGACCACGTCAGGTGATGGAGCGTAGATTTCGTGGGTGGCGGCCAGGATTTCAACCTCGCGCCTAAGGTTAGGCTGACCGCTCCTGTTTGACTTTTCACTCATACTAACCATATACTTTCTCCCCTTTTAGTATAGCAAACTTGCTGCCCGGTGTCATCCCCTTTGAAGGGAGGAGAGATTCACCCCCTGGGGGGATTTTGGCTGGTCAGAAAGCTTTTTTGCCAAAATAGAAAACTTGATTATGATGACCTTTCGGAAAATTTTATAATTATACTAAGCGCACGCTAAAATTTCCGTAGGATGGCATCCCTATGCCGTCCGCTGACGCATGGGGATGCGTCAGCTACGGAAATTTTGAAATGCGTTGGGTATACTTCACTTGACTGGTAAAGGTTAGTGGAGAGCTAATGACGGCTGACACGCCAATGACGGCTAAGATATCAATGCGGACCAAACTGCTACCATTAGCCAAGTTCAGTCTGGCTGAATCACAGCATCATTTGCTCCGCTGGTTATGGATTTATCGCTGGGCCAGTTTGCTGCCCCTGTTGTGGCTGTTCCAAACAACAGCCGGTTCTTCCACACTGCTCTTATTGCTGCTTGCAGTGGGCAGCACCCTCCTGCTGACTATCTTAAGCCGTTCTTTCAACTATAATCTGGTTGAGGTTGTCTGTTTTTTAGGAGCAGACCTCCTGGGTGGGGCGGCCTTGTTGGCGTTTGGCGGTGATGCTTATTATTGGTACGCTTTAAGCCCCTTGCTGCTGGCGGCCCTGCTGTTTCAAACCAGAGGGGTTGTGCTGGCCTCAGCTACTTTCAGCATGCTCTATCTTTCGACCCTTTTATTTTCTAACAAAGCCCATCTGATTACGGATGAGCTGCACAGCTTAATCACTCAACTGGCCGGTTTCTGGTTGCTTCCGCTTTTGTTTGGTTATGTTATGGCCCGGCTAAAACAAGAGAGCCAGGCCCGGCAAGACCTGGCCGTGACCTACGCCGACCTGTCACGGCGTAACGCCGAACTGACGACCAATTACCACCACCTTGAAATCATTCACGATTGGACCCTGGCCCTTCAAGGCGCGGCCGATATCGAGTCGGTCCAACAACGTATTTTGCGGGCCATCACCGAAGAATTGGGCTTCTCCCAGGCAATCATCGGGTTGGTCAATCCCAGCACCCAGAGTTTGGGTGAATGGCGCGCCCAGCCGCCCCAGGAAGCGCTGCTGGCGGCAGTTGCTTCTTTGCCGCTAACGCCCGAAAACGGCTTAATTGCCCGCAAACTGCTCGACCGGCAAGCCCGCTGGTGGTTTAACGAAGAACCCCTGGTGGCCGACGAGGTATTTAATGATTGGTTGAACCAGGTTCCCTGGCTCATTTTGCCGCTGTTGAGTCAAGAGCAGTCCACTGGCGTGTTGTTGGTGGCGGTGGAGGGTGGTCCCGGCAGCCTTTCCGAAGATCAATTGGTGGTTTTAACCGCTGTAGCCAGTCAAGCCGCTACCGCTTTGGGCACAATTAATCGGGCGCAGCGGCTGGCAGCCGAGCAGGAGCGTAATCGTATTGCCCGCGATATTCACGATACCCTGGCCCAGTCGTTGTTTGGCATGGTGTTTACCCTGGATGCCTGCATCAAGATGCTGCCCCGGCATGCGGAAGCCGTTCAACAAGAACTGGTCGAACTGCGCCAACTGACCGATCAAGTTCGCCAGGAGATTCGGCGTTATATTCTTGATACCTGGCCTTCGGAATTGACCTGGGAAGGATTCAAAGCCGATTTGGATAAATACGTAACCCACTTTGCCCCAGCCCATGCTTTCTGCATTGATTTCACCATCAACGGTAATTTTGATCGTTTGCCTTCGGTCATTCGCCGCAGTCTTTACCGAGTCTCGCAAGAAGCCCTGGCCAATGCCGCTCGCCATGCCACCGTTGATTCGGCCCGCTTGACCCTGCACGTCGAACCGAACGAGGTTTTTTTGAGTATCTCCGATCGGGGAAAAGGATTTGATCCCAAAGTAGCCCTGGCCCGTGAGGTCAGCCGGGAACATTTCGGATTGCGCGGCATGCGAGAACGGGTTCAGGGCTTGGGGGGCACGTGTGACATTCTGAGTCAGGTTGACCAGGGAACCCAGATTTTGGTGCGCTTGCCGGTCAAACGAGGCAGCAAACGTGGCTGAAAACCGGATTCGCCTGTTGATTGTGGATGACCACGCCGTTGTCCGTAAGGGGCTGGTCATGATGCTGCGCCTGGAACCCGACTTTGAAATTATCGGCGAAGCCGAAAATGGGGCCAAGGCGGTCAAATTAGCCAAGCAACTCCAACCCGATTTGGTGCTACTTGATTTTGTCATGCCGGAGATGGATGGTCAGGCCACTGCGGCAGCCTTGCAAGCCGCCGCGCCCGATACACGTATTTTGATGCTTACCGGCGTAGCCCTGGATGAACGGGTACTGGAAATGTTGGCCGTGGAAGTGGATGGTTATGTGATGAAGGATATCGAGCCGGATGAACTGGCCCAGGCCATCCGCACCGTTGCGCGTGGCGAAGCTTATTTGCATCCCAGCCTGGCCCGGCGGCTGTTGAACCGGGTGACGGAGCGGCGTCCTGCTTTGCCGCCGCAGATTCAACTGACCCAGCGGGAACGGGAGATCTTACGTTGGATGGCTACTCCCGCCACGTACCGCGAAATTGCCGAAAAACTCTTTGTCAGCGAAGAAACGATTCGCAGCCATGCCAAGCATATTTTAAGTAAACTCCAACAGCCCAATCGCGCCCAGGCCGTTTTGGCCGCCGTCCGGGCCGGCCTGATTGACCTGCCGGAGTAGTTTTCCTGATTGGGTCTGGTTTCAATCGTATCATTCCAAATAATCCAAGCTTAAAATTTTCTCTCAAATAAGCCCATTCTCTGGTGGATTGACCTTTGTACTATTGTAAGTTGCCTCAAGAAAAGTTAGAGTTTTCTTAGAGATTTAGTTACGGCTGGGATTACTTTTAAGATGGACCTACTACTGCTTGCTCCAACTAAAGAGGTTGATGTAGATTTGTTGGTATTTGTAGAACGATATGCCACGGATCTGCTCAAGTGGGATATTCTGACTTTTTTTGCCCGCAACCCCAGCTTTTCCGCTCCGGCAGCCCAAATTGCCCAACGCATTGGCCGGAACGCCTATTTGATTCAACCCGAGTTGGGGGACCTGGCCCTGTTGGGCATTTTGGAACAAACACCCGGTCCGGGCAATCAAATGATGTATCAACTAACCTCCAAGCCTCACCTCCGCCGCCTAATTCTAAAATTCGCCGACCAACTGGCCGATCAGCCGCTTGTCTAAAGGTAGTTGTCTCAAATAAATTCCATATTTGGGCAGAAATTGGGGATGATTTAATCTCCAATCTCTCATCTCCATTGAATAGAGTAGGGGGCGATGAAGCCCTCTTTTTTGTTATGTACAGTTGTAGACTTCCCTTTTCCTCTAAAGCATGGTAGAATGGTCATAAATACGCTCGTTTGTTAGCCATTAATATAAGGAAATTGTTTTAGATTTTTATGGAAATTACCTGGTATGGTCATGCCTGCTTTCGTTTGAAAGATCGCACCACAAGCGTTGTAACCGACCCTTACGATAAAACCCTGGGGCTGCCGCTGCCGCGTCCCAAAGCCGATATTGTTACCATTAGCCACGATGTGCCTCATCACAATTACACCGAAGGACTCAAAGGAGAGTTTAAGGTTATTGATGGGCCGGGCGAGTATGAAATCGGGGGTATTTTTATTACCGGAATTCACCTGGCTTCCCCCAAAAAAAGCGATGATAAGGTGGCTCAAAATAATATTTATGTTATTTACATCGAAGATATTGCTGTGTGTCACCTGGGTGATTTGAGCCATGTGCCTACACAAAATCAGGTGGAAGATTTAGGGAGTATCGAGGTTTTGATGGTTCCGGTGGGCGGGCAAAACACCCTCAATGCGGCCCAGGCCGCGGAAGTGATCAGCCTGATTGAGCCTTACATTGTTATCCCCATGCATTATCATTTGCCGGATTTAACGGTTAAGTTGGACCCCGTAGATAAGTTTTTGAAAGAAATGGGGGTGACCAAGACCGATACCATTGAAACGCTGAAGCTTACCAAAGCCGGTTTGCCCGAAGAAACCCAGATTGTGCTGCTGGAAGCAAAATCGTAGTATGAATGGCGAACAACTTGATTCTGAGCAGCCCGCCGAGCCGCCCGTTTTGACTGAAACCAAAAATCAAGGACTCCCGTGGCGAACCCTTATTGGTGTGCTTGCGGTGGGCATTACTGCGCTTTTGGCTTACCAATATTTTCAAGATCAGTCCAACTCGAGACCAATCCCGCCTGCGCCGGTATCTCCGGTAGCGCCGCCCCAGGTCAATGACCCGGCGGCAACAGCCCAAGCAAACCCGGATTCGGCCCAGGCTCAATTTGAGGCGGGCAATGCTTATGCTGCCGCCGGTCAATGGCCGCAGGCTCAGGCCGCCTATCAAAGAGCCATTGAGTTAGACCCCAAATTCCAGGGCGCCTATGCCAATTTGGGGGTGGTGTACTATCAATTGGCGCAGTTGGACCTGGCTGCCTCGCAGTATCAAAAGGCGCTGGAACTTGATCCTACCGATGGCGATGTGGCTTACAACCTGGGGGCGCTGTACTTACAGCAGGCCTTGCTCAACCCCAATTCCCCCAACCCCGAACTGTTGCAGCAAGCAATTGATCAGCTCCAACAGGCCAGAGACCTGGACCCTAAGTTGGCCGAGCCTTATTTTAGTTTAGGGGTAGCTTATAATGCGCTGAACCAAAAGCAAGAGGCAATTGAGGCGTTTGAAACCTTTCTGGCCCGCTATTCGGGTCAAGACTCTCGGGCCAGCCAGGAAGCTCAACGCTATTTGGATGCTTTACGTAACTAATTTAGCTTCATCAACTCGATACACGTTATACCTCTTGTCCTCATTTTAACAAATTAGGGCCTGTCTAACAGCAGCTTTGCGCTTTTAGCGAGCAGAGATTTAGCCGTTTTTAACCTTTGCCCTCCCAGTAAAACAGGTTTGCCCTAATAATAAACCTTAAAATTATCTCTTTCCTATGTCACCCCGAATCTTTTTCTTTAACACCAGGACTCAATATTAAGGTAAAAGCTGAAAAAATCTATACTCAGTGGATCCAATTTTCAAAAATGCGAAGCGGGTACGCCCACGCGCCGCCGCACGTGGGCGTGCTGGCTCCTCAAATTTGGATCTACTGATACCCCCCCCACCTCATTACACAGGAGCGCCTTCGATGAAGAAAATAACTGTTTTTGCCGGTTTGGTTATTTTATTACTCCCCTTCAGCTTGTTGACCGTTCCGTTAGCTACTGCCAATACTACCACTTCCCACCCCGTCCTTCAGGCAGAGCCGGTTTTTGCCATTCCCTTAAAAGCAGCTAGCAGCGCCCCGGATGCTTTTGGGTACACTTACCAGGATGAAACTGAGATAGATGGTCCTACCTTCGGTTTTATTGACATTTCTGGTACAGGGACTAATCTGGGGTTGGGCGATGAGGGTAATGCCAATATTCCGGCGGGCGCTCTGACCGGTTTTGACTTTGAATTTTATGACCTGACCTTATCTGATCTGCTGGTGAGCAACAATGGGGCCATCCAATTTAACGCTGTCGGCGGGACGATAGGCGCTAACAATGCTTGTCCGCTTTCCGGTGGTCCCAACAATATTATTGCCCCCTGGTGGGACGATTGGGGTAATGTGGGCGACGTTTTTTGGGAGATTCAAGGGAGCGCGCCCAACCGCCGTTTGATTGTGCAATGGAACAACATGGAACATGATAAGGTGGATGCAAACGGCGGCTCCGTTACCTTCCAGGCCATTCTCTTTGAAACCTCTAATCTTATCCTTTTTCAATATCAAGATACCACCGCCGGAACTGATACTGATGGCAACAACCTCGATTTTGGCAACGGCGGCAGCATCGGTATTCGGCGCAACACGGCCGCCCTGAGCCTGCAATATGAAGGTTGTAACGCGCCTGTGTTGGCCAATAACCGGGCGATTCGCTTTCAGCACACATCCCTGACCATCACCAAAGATGCCAACCCCAGCCCCGACCCTCAGAATTTCTCCTTTGCCGCCAGTTTTACCACTACCACCATCCTGCTTGATGATGACGCCGACCCTACCCTACCCAATACAATCACCTTCGACCTGCTGCCGACGAGCGGTTACACTGTCACCGAAAATCTTCCCCCAACCACCTGGGGCTTGTCTAACCTGGACTGCGCCAGCGACCTGGCCGCTGTGGCCGGCTTCACCGGCGCTACCAGCAGCTTCACCCCCACGTTAAGTACCCGCACCGTCGAAGCCAGTCTGTCCCCCGGCGACAATCTGACCTGTACCTTTACCAACCAGAACTTTGGTACCATCATCATCACCAAAGCCACCCAACCCATTAGCGATACCCAGGTCTTCAGCTTTACCAGCGATATTCCCGGCAATCTCAACTTTGCGCTGGATACTGACACCGGCGACCCCACCCAGCCTATCAGCCGGACCTTCACCGACCTCACCCCTGGTGACTATTTTGTTCAAGAAGACGCATTGTCAAGCTGGGATTTGACCGACCTGACCTGCGCCGACCCAAGTGGTAACACAACTACAAATTTGGGTACAAGACTTGCCAATATTAATGTTGCCGCCGGTGAAACCGTTACTTGCACTTTTACCAACACCAAGCGCGGCACCATCGTCATTCAAAAGGACGCCACTCCTACCGGCGATCCGCAAGTATTTACTTATACCACCACCATTCCTGGTAGCCCCACCTTCACCCTGGATGCCGATCCAGGCAGCGTCACCCCAACCAACAGTATCACCCTGACCGATGTTGCTTCCGGTACTTACACGGTTCAGGAAGATGCTGTTTCAGGCTGGGATTTAACCGATTTGGGTTGCGACGACGACAGCCCGGTTAGTATAGTTGATGGTACCGCCACAATTGACCTGGCCCCCGGCGAAACTGTTATCTGTACCTTTACCAATACCAAGCGGGGCGTCATCAATATTATCAAGGATAGCCTGCCCAATCACCCCCAAGACTTTACCTTTACCGTCACCAGCAGCCCCCCCACCACCATCCCGCCCTTCTCGCTTGACGACGACCCCGGCGACCTGACCCTGCCGGTTAGCCAAACTTTATCCGTTGCTACCGGGCTTTATACCATCACCGAAGGCGCTGTGGCCAACTGGTCGGTGAGTAATATCTTGTGTGTTGACCCTACTGCCGATAGTGGGGTAGACTCCGCCACTCGCACCGCCGCCCTTAATGTGGCCCCCGGCGAGACAATTGATTGCACCTTTACCAACCTGGCCGACGACGGCAACCTGATTGTTGAAAAGGTCACTATTCCCGCGGCTGACCCTCAGGTATTTACCTTTACCACCTCGATTCCGGCAACCCCCACCTTTACCCTGGATACCAACTCCGGCAGCCCCACCCCCGTTAGCCGGACGCTGGTCATCAGCACGGGTATATACTCGGTGGAGGAAAGCAGCCTACCCAATTGGGACTTAACCGGCGCGACCTGTAGCGACGGCAGCTTGGTGGACAACATTGATGTTGCGCCCGGTGAAACCCTCACCTGTACCTTTACCAATACCAAACGCGCCACGCTGATGATCAACAAAGTTACCACGCCCAGTAATGACGCTCAAGATTTTGCCTTTACCAGCAACATCCCGGGCAATCCTGCCTTCTCTCTTGATACCGACAGCGGAGATGGGGCCTTACCAGCCAGCCAGATTTTCTTGATCCCGTTTGGTGTTTACACCGTTACCGAAGCAGCCCTGACCGGCTGGGACCTGGCCGACCTGTCTTGTATTGACAATGTCGGTGGTGGCAGCAGCGGCGATACGGCCACCCGCACCGCCACCATTGACGCCGACCCCGGCGAAACGATTATTTGTACCTTTACCAACGCCAAACTGGGAACGATTACAGTTATCAAAGATGCTATCCCTGACTACCCGCAAGATTTTGCCTTTACCAGCAACATCCCCGGCAATCTCAACTTCTCCCTGGATGATGACCCCGGTGATGGAACCCTGCCCAATAGCCAGACATTTCCCAACCTGGTCAGCGGCAATTATCTGATAACCGAAACGTTGCCGGTGGCCGATTGGTCTTTGACCAGCATTACTTGTGTTGACCCCACCGGCAACAGCAGCGGCAATACCGGTACGGGTGTAGCCACAATTAACGTTGCCCCCAGCGAGACAATTACCTGCACCTTTACCAACCAGGCCGACCCCGGAACCATTATTATTGAGAAAATAGCAGTGGCCAATCCGGCTAATGATCCCCAGGATTTCTCCTTTACCGCCACCGGCCCAACACCTATTACTGCCTTTCAGTTGGATGATGACGGCGCTGCCGGCAACCCCCTCTCCGATACCATCACCTTGAGCGGTCTGACTCCTGGGACGTACACGATGACCGAGGGAGCCGTGGCCGGTTGGGATGTAAGCGGTCTCACCTGTGATGACGGCGACAGCAGCGGCAACACCAGCACCCGGACGGCAACCATTATCGTTGCCCCGGCTGAAACGGTCAGATGCACCTTTACCAATACCAAACGCGGTATCATTATCATCAACAAGGCCACCGACCCCCCCTCGGACCCGCAAGACTTTACCTTTACCAGCACCATTACCGGCAGCGCCAACTTTGCCCTCGATACCGATACCGGCGATGGGACCCTGCCCATCAGCCGGACTCTCACCGCGCCGCCTGGAACCTACAACGTTACCGAGACCGCTGTGACCGGCTGGGATTTGACCGATCTCACCTGCGCCGACACGGTTGGCGGCGGCAGCAGCGGCAATTTGGGGACACGCACCGCCACCATCAACGTTTCAGCCGGTGAAACCGTAAACTGCACCTTTACCAATACCGCTCAGCCTGGTTCAATTGTTATTAATAAAAATGCTATTCCCAACGACCCCCAGGATTTTGGGTATCTGCTTACCGGCGTTTCCACCAACACCGTCTTTGCGCTGGATGATGATAGCGATGGCGCCCTGCCCAACAGCCGTACCTTCTCTGGCCTGGCCCACGGAAGCTACACAGTCATCGAAGGAGCAACCTCAAACTGGGCTTTGACCAACTTGACCTGCAACGATCCCACCGGCAACACCACCACCAACCCCGGCTTTGGGCTGGTTAACATTGCTCTGGGGCCGGGCGAAACTGTCAGTTGTACCTTTACCAATACCTTTAACAACGCTGTTGGTTCGATCACCATTGTCAAAAGCGCTGTGCCGACCAGTACCCAATCCTTTACCTTTACCGGCGCTCTTGGTACTTTCTCTTTGGTTGACGATGGTACCCCACCTAATAGCCACACCGTGTTAAATCTAAGCCCCGGCAGCTATGCGGTCACTGAAAGCGCAGTAGCCGGTTGGAGTCTTACTGGTCTAACCTGTGCTGACCCGGACAGCGGCTCGACAACAAACTTGAGCAGTCGTACCTCTACCATTGACCTGGATGCGGGTGAGAATGTAACCTGCACCTTCACCAATACTGTCACCACCCCCAGCACTACTGTCTATCTGCCTATTGTCTTTAGAGATTTTGCCCCCGCCGCCGATTTGGTTATTACCGATTTCACTGTGACCGGCGCTAATCCCAACCGGGTGGTCACCGTAGTCATCCAAAATGCGGGTAATACTTCAACTGGCGAAGGCTTCTGGGTAGATTTTTATGTGAATCCAACTACCTTACCCAATAACCCGGCTTTGGGCGGCAACCGCCGTTGGGAACGGACCGGCAGCAGCCAGGGGATTGCCTGGCCTGTGCCTGCGCTGGCTGCCGGGGCCAGTGTCACCCTCACCTCGGATGGTTCAGTCGGAATTGCGCCGGCGCCCGCGCCGCTTTCCCAATGGACGGGCAGCCTGCCCGGCGGAACCAACCAACTATATGCTTTTGTTGACAGTTTTGACGCCGAAAATGCTTCATTTGTTGAAATTGCCGAATCCAACGAGAACAATAATATGGCCTCGCTAACCGTTATTGCCGCCGCCGGCGCCGAAATTGTCCCCAGCGCCTTGCCCGATCTGAACCAATTACCGCCGCGATGGGAGCCATAGTCAACCGAGTTTACATAAGGTAAGATTGACGTAACCTCTTAACTGTGGTAACATAAAGTTACATAAGGCAGTTCCAGGAAATAGTTTTCTAAACTTCGTGTTGCGTCTTGCGTTTTAGATGGTCAGGAGAACGGAACACGCAAGACGCAACACGTTTCGCCTATCTAAATTCCTGGAACTGACTAAGTGGATAGTATATCAAAGGAATAGGGGTCAAATGAAAAGTAAAAGCGATATCCTATTTCGATTAATCATTAGCTTCCTTGTTATTGGGCTAATTGGCGTAAACTGGTTGCTAACGGCCCATGCCGGCCCCCTGGCGCAAGACCCGCGCCCACCTATTGACAATGGGGGTGGTGGCGGCGGAGGTGGAGGCGGTGGCTCCGGTGGAGGTAGTGGCGGTGGCGGCGGCTCGGGTGGAGATGGCAGTGGTGGTGGAGTGACCGGCAATCTCCCGGTTAACCCCGGCGTGGAAGATACCCCCGGCTGCGCTTCCCTCACCGGCCAGGTAACAACCTGGGGTCTGGGGCCACAGGGAGAGGTTGAAGTGGAGCTAAAAACCGGAAGCTGGCGGGCAGCGACCAGCAGCGCCAGCGATGGTAACTATGGCCTCGGTGGGCTGGGTATTGGTATTGCCAAGCTACACGTCCCCGTCGCGCCCGGCCAGACCACGCAGCCCCTCATCCAAAATGCCGGCGTCTATTTGAACTGTAACTACCCCACCGTCGCTAATATTGCCTTTTCCGGCAGCGCCGACGTTGACCCGCCGGCCACGATTGAGATGTCTGCTCCCAGCCAGGTTGTTGTCCCGGACAGCAACTTTGAAGTTACCTTGACAGTCAAAAATGGTTTGCCGACCGAGATTAGCAACGTGATTGTCACCAATTTGATGCCCACCGGCTTCAAAGCCTTGAAAGTAACCAGTTCGATAGACCCCAAAGATGCCCGCATTGTAGATGGCGGCCCCGACGGCCAACTGGTCGTGGTCAACCTGGACAAGCTGGCTAAAGGAGCGCAGGCAACCATCGAATTGACGGTCAATGCCGATGTAGATTTGCTGAGCGGAACCAAAATTCTCAACACCGCCACGCTGTTCTACCGTGAAAGCGCCGCCGACCAGGCTTCGCTCGATTTTACCGTTGGCAGTGACGAAACGCCGGCATTAACAGCGGCAGGAACGGATAGCAGCGGCGCGGATTTTGTCCCGCCGGGCGAAGCGCCCACTACCGGCGGTGATTTGAATAGCCCGGTTCAGCCAGCTTCGACAGCCTCTGGCACTGCCGCAGGAGATGACTTTGTGCCGCCCAGCAATATGCCCTCCACCGGCGGCGAAATTGATCTGCCGGCCGAGTGGCTCGGCCCTATAGGAATGGCGGATTTAACCCAGGCTGAACTGTTGGTCAAGCCGGGAAGGGGCGAAACCAATACGGCTGCCCGGCCCCCTCATCTGCCCCATGTCTCCGGGCCGTCCAATCTGGTGGTTGTACACAATACACCGGTCAACGGTTCACCTCTGACGCTGGCTGCGGCGGTTCTATTTTTGGGCTTTTTAATTTTGGGCAGCGGCCTGACCCTCTGGCGTCGTTGGTCAGATTAACCGAACCGAGATAAATAATAGAGGCGAGGCAGGTTGAAAGTCAGCTTATTTGGTCTGAGAAGGCTGCATCAACCTGCCTCGCTCCAAAGTTGACCTTTCCCCAACTCAGTTTATAATCATGAAGGCTGCGCGCAAGCGCAGCCTATTTTTTATCAACTTTTGCAGAAATGAGACAGCATGTATCAAGCGCATACCTTAGAAAATGGTTTAAGAGTTTACCTTATACCCGTACCCGTCTTTCAATCGGTAAGCATCGGCATATTTGTCCGAGTCGGCTCCCGCTATGAGCGCCCAGCCGAAGCCGGCGTCTCCCATTTTATCGAGCATATGCTTTTTAAAGGCACTACCCGCCGGCCCAGCGCTCGAATTATTGCCGAAACGATTGAGGGTGTGGGCGGGGTCAGCAATGCCTATACCAGCCAAGAAGCAACAGTCTATTATGCCAAAGTTGCCGCTGCCCAGGCCAGCACTGCCCTGGACGTGCTGGGTGATCTGGTCAGACACCCCCTGTTTGACCCGGCTGAATTTGAAAAAGAGCGTTACGTGATTGGCGAAGAATTGAATATGATTTATGACTCGCCCGATAGCTGGGCTAATGTGCTGCTGGACCAGGTACTGTGGCCCAACCACCCGCTGGGACACAACATCGTCGGTACGGCGGAGAGCCTGACCACTCTCAGCCGCGATGCTTTAACGGCCTACTTTGGAGCCGGCTATCATCCCCAAAATGCGCTGGTGGCGATTGGCGGCGCTTTTGACCCCGACAAAATTCTGGCTGAAGTGACGGCTCTACTGGGTGATTGGCAGCCGGGAGATGTGCCTCCCTTCGAGCCGGCAGCACCGCCGCAAACCCAGGCCCGCTGGCATGTTGAGGACCGGCCCATCGAGCAGGGACACCTCTGCCTGGCCCTGCCCGGCCTATCCCGCCGCGACCCTGACCGCTACGCTCTAAGCGTGCTCAATGCCGTTTTGGGTGAGGGCATGAGTTCGCGCCTTTTTCTCAACATCCGCGAGGAAAAAGGGTTGGCCTATGCCGTAGACTCCAGCCTCAACTTGCTGCAAGATACCGGCTCGTTGGCTATTTACGCCGGAGTTGACCCCGACCGCGCCCCGGAAGCGCTGCAAGCCATTTTAGATGAACTGGACCGTCTGCGCACCGAGCCGGTTCCCCCGGCTGAACTGCATAAGGTTAAGGAGTATCTCAAGGGCCGGCTGGTTCTGGGCCTGGAAGACAGTTTTAGCCGGGCGGCCTGGGTGGCTTATCAGGCTCTATTTCTGGAGGATATCAAAAGCCCCGAAGAAGTTTTGCAAGCCTACAATGCAGTAACGGCTGAAGATGTTTTGGCCGTAGCCCAAAAAATTCTCAGCCCCAATGCTTATAATCTGGCCGTTGTCGGCCCCTTTGGCGAGGGTGAAGTATTGGGCCGATTGCTAGGCGACGCGGAATTTGTCACACTGTAAAAACTGGAGTGCAAAAGCATTGCTTTTGCACTCCAGCGGTCATCAAAACAACTTGCAGAAATGAGTTTGTTCTGCTATCCTCTCTGCTACAACTTTCCCGCAGCTTGATTACGTCTGCCAAAAGGTGAGCGTGCATGGTTAAGATACTGATGAGTTGGGATATTAAGCCCGGTTCCGAAAGTGAATATTTTGAATTTATTGTCCGCGAATTTGCGCCGGGGATTATGAAGCTGGGCGTTCAGCCTACCGAAGCCTGGTACACCGTTTTTGGCGAAGGCCCGCAAATTCTCACCGGCTGCGTGGCCGAAGACCTGTCTACCATGCAATCTGTCCTGAGCAGTCACGACTGGCAGAAGCTGCAAAAAAAACTCTTTGAGTACGTTACCAATTTCAATTTCAAAATCGTCCGGGCCACCAGCCGTTTCCAACTGCTGTAATCTGTAGGACAAGCTGTCAGCTTGTCCTACCTGGCTAACCTTCAAAAGCGGTCGCAACTCCTTGCGCCGCTTTTTGCTTTAAAGTTCAAATGACGCTTGCATCTGCCTCATTTTATGTCATAATAGAAAAGATGACGCGATGAAGCGAAGGTGCGAGGATGCGAAGCATTTTCTCGCCTCATCGCCTCACGCTTCATCGCATCCTTATTTAAGGAGTCCCCTATGCGTCGGCCTGGTTTGTGGCTCACCAATGGTCATCCTGGCAATCCTGCCCAGATGCTGAGTTGGCGTCCGGGCGCGCTGACCTGCTTTTATGATTATCTGGGGGTGAATGGCGTTTTTGGCTACAAAGCCGCTAACCCTGCTGTCCCGATTATTGTCCGCTTTCAACACCCCTTTCAATGGCAGCAAGACCCGGTTGGTTATGCCCGGCGTTTGGGCGAGCAGGTCGCCAGCAAATGGAACGACATGAAGGTTCTCGACCCTTACGTGTACTTTGCCAACGAGATGAACCTGCACTACGAAAACGGCGACCAGAATCCGGGTAATCAGGCGTTCTATACCAGTCGAGAATTTTACCAAAAGTACGCCCAGTGGGTGCGCATGACTGCCGACGTCATCAAAAACCGTGTGCCCGAAATGAAGCTGGTCACGCCGCCTTTTGCCTTTGGCCACCACGAAGACGGCTCGCCCGACGACAACGGCCAGCCCACCGAGGGCTGGGCCGGGTTTGATTATCTGTATGAAACCGTGCGCGATTACTTTGATAACATCATCTGCTTCCATTCTTATTGGGGCCACGCCGGCGGCTCAGAGCGGACCTGGCTGTACGATCCGGTTCTGTCTTCCTGGTACGCCTTTCGCTGGCGGCGCGTGCTAAAGTTGTTTGAAACCCGCTACCAGCTTCAAGCCAAAGTCATCATTGACGAGGCCGGCAACTTTGGCGCGGCTGACCCCGATTTTACCGACCAGATTATGTACCACGCTCAGCACTGCCTGAGCGACCCCCGCGTGATTGCCGTGACCTACTTTTTGTGGCTCGACCCGACCAACAGCCCCGGCAACATCGCCAATTCCTGGGCGCAGCGGGTGCGTAATCTACCCGACCACCTGGCCCGGCTGGCCGCCATGCCTGATGTGCCCGTCAGCAGTGAAGCGGTAGAGCAACCCCCGGCAGCGGCAGAACCGACGGTGCGCCTACTGCTGGACGATGGCACGGTACAGACCATGCTGCTGGAAGAGTACCTGCGGGCCGTCGTCCCCGCCGAGATGCCGGCGCTCTGGCCCGCCGAGGCGGTCAAGGCCCAGGCCATCGCCGCCCGCAGTTACACCCAATACGCCATCGAGCATCCCCGCCACCCCAACGCCGATATCTGCACCAAGCCGGCCCACTGCCAGAACTACGACCCGGCCAAAATCCACCCCAAATCCGATGAGGCGATTCAACTGACCAAACATATCATCGCCCGCTCCAACGGCCAGACCATCACCGGGGTTTTTTCGGCTAACTGCGGCGGCCACACCCGCAACAATGAGGATGTCTTTCAGGGTGCGCCGGCGCCTTACCTGCGCGGCGTTCCCTGCCCCGACCCCGGCCCAAAGAATGGGCATGGCGTCGGGTTGTGCCAGCATGGGGCGCGTGCCCTGGCCAGTCAGGGCCAACCCTACGAGGCCATTATCAAGCATTATTACACCGGCGTCACCCTCGGACTCATCACCCCGGCCCAACCGGGCGCGATTGCCGGCCTGATTGCCGACCACTCCGGCAAGCCTGTGTCCAACGCGCGGGTCGTGCTGGCCGGGGCGGGCCAAACGCTGGAAACGTTCAGCCGGGCTGATGGCGGATATCGTTTTGGCAATCTGCCCGCCGGCACTTACAGCCTGGAACTGCCCGATTATGGCGTCAAGCAAAGCAATGTGACGGTTGCCAGCGGCCAGGAAGTGGTGGTCAATCTGGCCCTGCCCGCCCCCGTCCGCCCGACGATCGTCGCCGATATTGTGCGCGGCGCGGGTCTGTCGCTGCTGGTGGGCGATTGGGGCAAAGCCAACGTACCCATCCGCATCACGCCTCCCGGCGGCGCGCCGGTGGTGATTGTCTCCGGCAGCAAGCCGGAGTACGGCCCCGGCGGTTTTGAAATCTACGCCACTAAAGTCGGGACGTATGTGCTGGAAATGGACGGCTACCGCTTCGACGTTCCCATGAACGGCCAGTTTACCCGGCTGGTCTTCCGCCAGGCAGGCCCGGCCCAGCCCAGCGGCATCATCGAGGGAGTGCTGCGCGACCACCAGAACCGGCCCGTGGCCGATTGGTTTGTCCACCTGAGTGGCAGCGGGGTCAATTTGACCGCCACCACCAACGCCCAGGGCATTTTTGCCTTTGCCAACCTGGGGGCCGGCAGTTATACCCTGACCGTGGCCGACAGCCCCATCAGCCAGACCGTTACCCACAACGGCCAGGAGCGGGTCACGCTGGCTTTGCAGCTTCCGGCCCCGCCCGTGTCCGACGGTTGGCAGGTGGATTTGTCGCAGGGAACGGGCCTGCCCCTGCTGGTGGGCGATATTGGCGTGGCCAACGGGGTGATTACCATCACCAGCCCCAGCGGGCGGCGGCAGCAGGTGACCAGCGGCAGCAAGCCGGAGTGGGGCATTGGCGGCTTTGAAGTTTACACCAATGAATTGGGCAATTACACGGTTGAGTTCTT
The DNA here is from genome assembly GCA_015075405.1 of Anaerolineales bacterium. Lineage (GTDB taxonomy): Bacteria > Chloroflexota > Anaerolineae > 4572-78 > J111 > DSQQ01. The sequence continues at coordinate 1,220,125 of JABTUK010000003.1, read as the reverse complement.
TGGCCAGCGCTTTACCATCCCGGTCCAGGGCCAGTTTACCAAAGCTGTCTTCCGCAAAGAAACCGGCTCGACTGAACCCCAGGTGCGCCTGGTCTCGATGCTGCTCCCCCGCTCCCGCGCCGAAGCCCTGCGGGCCGAGTTGGAAACGGATATTGATACACGAGGGTTGTTTACGGTGCAGGTGGTGTAGGAAGAAGTTAGCTTGCTGTCGCCCACTGGGTTTTACCCTATTTCTTAATTCTGTTGAGAGGCAAAAGCCAGGCGAGCGGCGGTTAAGATCTGATCAACATTGTAGATGTACTGCCTGCCCTCGGCCTCAAGGGTAACAACATAGCCCGGTGTGGTGGTTTGGGCGCAGCTTTCGCCGGGGTGGGGTAAACCCAGGCAACTGTCGGGCCACTCGCCTTCATCCACGCTGACAACTTTGATTTGCTCCGGTTTGAGGCCGAACTGCTGCTGCAAAGCCAGCGTTGCGGCTTGGTGGGGGGTCTCGGCCCGAACTTGCGGCGCGGGTTGTTCCGCTGCCGGTTGAGCCGATTGGGCCGCCGGGGTGTCGGGTGGGGTGGAGCCGCCGCAGGCGCTTAGGGTCAAAGCAAATAAGATAAGCGCATAAATAAAATACTGTTTCATTACTAGTCTCCGTAGGTTAGATGGGCGGCGAGGGCAGTGCCTCGCCGCCGGGTTTTTAATAGGCTGGCCGCTTACTTTTGCGGGGTATGAACCAAAATGAGATACGAATCGGAGGTGGCGGAAGCGCCGTCAAAATCGGCGGTTAAGTCCGTGTAGATGGCCTCGGCAAAGTTTTTGCGGCCGTTGTATTTCCAATCCTTAAAAATGTACGCTTCCGGCGGTGTTGAGCGGAGTTTATCCTGATGGAAGAGATAAAATATGGGCGACCAGGCCAGCGGTATGCTGTCGCTGGGCGGCGCACCCGGACAGGTGTAATAAATTTCCTCAAACGGCACATCCGGCCACACTTCCAGGTGAATTTTTAGTTTGCTGCCGCGCAGGGTGGCGAAACCGTAATCAACCAAAAGCATTTGGCCGTCTTCCAAAATGGTGCGCATGGCACAACCGGGCGCCTCGCCGCCAATAACCTCGTAATTCAGATGCTTGATCGGCGCGACCTGATCGTTTTCAAAAAAGAGTTCGCCGTTCAGGTCAAACCACAATTGAAACCCCTGTGAATTGACATGGCTGGTGTAAGATAACTCAGGTTTCATAACACTGACCTGCGAATCAAATTCCAGCTCAAACGTGGCGCATTGGCGCATTTTTGCGGCCAGTTGGGCAAAACGTTGCGAGCCAAAGGCCGGATCAAGGTTTGGGTTAGAACGGAGCATCTTGTTGAGCACCATCAGGCCATACACACTGCGGGCGTCGGTGGGTTCGGTAACGCAGCGATTGTAAACCTTGTTGATATTGGTTTCGTAGATGCCGGCCAGGTCATTGTAAAAGGCATTGGCTTTGGAGTCGGTAAAATATTCCGGGATCGCCTTTAACATGATGTCAACCATGGGGTGCGCGGCGTTGGCAGCCGAGAGCTGGGCCTGGGTGGTGAGCCGCAGCGGGGCCAATGCGTCGCCGGCCAGGGCCACTGCTGCGCCGGGTGTGCCTGTAGCCAGACCGTCTACCCCCATCGGCACGCTTACCTGGTGACTGGGAATAACCGCGCTGCTGCCGTTGCCGGCTTCGACCATGAGGGCTGAACCGTTGACCATCGTCACGTTCATGATATTGCCCGGCTTGGCCTGGCTAAAGGCCGAGGTTTCCAGGGTGACAACCGCGCCGTTAACGGTGATTGACTGATATTCATCGGCAGCGGGGTTGAAGATAATCAGCCCGCTAACGCCTTGCGGCGCGCCGGCTACCGGGCTGCTGGCAAACTGGAGGCCGGGCAGAATAGCCTCATCATTGCTCACCCCGTTAAACAGGGCAAGGTTGCTAATTTGCGCGTTACCAAAGGCCAGCAGGATCAGGCTTTGGTCCGGGGTAATTGAGTCGGTCCGCAGGCGCAGCAGGGCCACGCTCCAATTTTTACCGTTGGGCGAAGTCAAGGTTAAGCTCTGGCCGTTAACCAGGTTTTCGATGTCTCCCGGTTGGGTAAAAGTCTGGCCGGCAGCTCCTTGAATTTGTCCGTTGCCATAGCACATCTGGTTGAGGCCGGTGGCCTCGTAGCACCGCTCCAGCGCGCTGAGGAGCATTTGAGCGTAGGGGCTGGCGGGGGTGGCGCTGCTGCCGCTTTTGAATACCAGCGGCAAATAAAGGGTGGCGCCTGGTTGCGGTTCCTGGGCTGCGGCCGGGCCGGCGGCCAGTTGAAGCAGGCTAACAAGGATGATGATCAAGCCTAGCCCGGCCGCGAAGCGTGGGGCAGTCGTTTTGAGCTGATGGGTTTGAGTTGAACCTGGTTTAGTCATGGAATTCCTCTGAGTCAAATGGAATATCAGTTGTCGGGGTGTTTAGCGGGAGGGCAACACCACTTCGGTATCGTATTTCTCATTCAGGGCGATGACCTGGCTCATATCTTTTGGCGGCCAAACCGGTTCGGCCCGGATGAGTTCGGCCAGTTCCTCAAAGTACTTGTCCAGCCCGGCCGGCGAGCAGATGACCAGGTAGCGGGCCGGTTCCGGCGACTCGTTGCGATAGGTGTGGACCACGCCCGCCGGCACGATGATCGTTGCTCCCGCCGTGCCGGTCACTTCCCGACCTTCCACATTAAAAGTGAGACTGCCTGCCAGCATGTAAAAAACTTCCACATACTTGTGGCGATGCGGGGCCGGGCTGGGGCCGTGGGGCGCAATTTTGTACTCAATAACGGTAAGTTGACCGGCGGTATCATCGCCGGAAACTTTGATGGTAGCGGTGTTGCTCAACAAGGGGACGACCCGGCCCTGGCTGGGGGACAGCACTGCCCTGATATCTTCAAAAAGTTGAGGGGTGGATGGCAACATTTTTAGATACTCCTTTTTTCTTCGTTCAGTTTGTTTCTGGTCTGCCGGGCATAAGCATCAAGGATTTGTAACTCCCGGCGATAAACTCTCTTCAGGAACATGGGCGCAGTCAACCGTTCCACCCATCCCCTGAAACCGGAGGCGGGCTGCCAGACGGTGGCAAAGGTAACCTCTGCCCGCTCAGGCCCGTTTGGATTTACGGTAAAGGTCGTAACCAGGCCATTGCTCAGGTCGGTTTCGGCCAGCACCCGGCCCGGCTCTGGCTCGGTCACGCGCATTCTAAACGGCTGCGCCTGGCCCATTATTTTCATGCCCGATTTAAACACCGTGCCTTCACCTTGACCGCCCTCTTCTACCTCCAGCCCGGTAAAGTAGTCTTTGGGCAAAATATGGGGATGGTGATGGCGGTAGTCGGACAGGATGATGTACACAACCTGGGCCGGAGCGTTGATCATTGCTGAAACTGCCACATTTAATTGAGTCATCGTCTTTTATCCTTTACAGTCCCCGCTCGGATTGAGCGGCGGGTTTAATATTTTGGTTAAAGCAGAAAAAATTGGTGGGATCATATTTGGACTTCAGAGCAACCAGCCGCTCGTAATTGGCCCGATAAGCGTCACGGATGGCCGCTTCGCCTTCGTGGCCCATAAAGTTGACATACAAGCCCCGGCTGGCAAACGGCTGCATCCGGGCCAGCGATTCTTCGGCCCAGGCGATGTGAACCGCGCCCTCCCCTTCTTCCCAGCCGGCGGCGTTGACAATGGCGTAGTGCGTTTCGCGCAGGGCAAAGGCCGTTTCGCCGGCGGGCACGCGGGCTGCCGCGCCGTGAACGTGGTGAATGACAATGGCGGTGAAAGGCGAGGTGACGGCTTGAGCGCAGGCGATGAGCGACTCGAGGGCCTCGTCGCCGGGCTGTTTGAGTGAGTAAGCGGTGTCGTGATAGTGGCGGCCATCCGGCGCGGCAGGGTCGAGCAGGGCCAGCAATTCGCTGTAGGCCATCGGCTTAATCATGTCAACCAGCGGCGGGCCAAACTGGCGCAGCGGAGCCAGTAGACGTTCGCCTTCGGCCAGGTTTTCGCCGCAGTAGCAGGCGATGAGCATAATGGCCGGGCCAAGCTCCGGCAGGGTGGCTAAAACGGCGTATATGGTCAGTTCATCGGGCGCGGCGCTGCTAAAATCGCGGTAAAAGCGCATCACGGTCTGGGCATTGGCCAGCGGGTGGATGACCATCCCGGCCAGCACCTGGCCCACCGGATGCAGTTGGTATTCAATAGCGGTAACGATGCCAAAGTTGCCTCCGCCACCACGCAGTCCCCAGAACAAATCGGCGTTTTCGGCGGCGCTCACGGTGAGCAGTTGGCCGGCAGCGGTGACCAGTTCAAAGGCGCGGACGTTGTCAATGATGAGGCCATATTTACCCATCAGCCAGCCGATGCCGCCGCCCAGGGTCGCGCCGCCCAGCCCGTTGCCGGAGCAAGTGCCGGTGGTGGTCACCAGGCCATAGGGTTCGGTGGCTCGGACAAACTCACCCAGGGTCAGGCCGGGTTCGGCGCGGGCGATGCGCCGGGCCGGGTCAACCGTAACTTGTTTCATCTGCGACAGGTCAATCACCAGCCCGTCGTCAATCAGGGCCAGTCCGGTGGTGTTATGGCCGCCGCTGCGTACCGACACCGGCAGGTGATGGCGGCGGGCAAAAGTGACGGCCTGAGCCACATCCTGGCCGGTCCGGCAGCGGGCGATGAGGGCCGGGTATTTGTCAACCGCCCCATTCCAGAGGCGGCGGGCCTGGTCATAACCGGGGTCGCCGGGCCGGAAAATCTCACCGCTGAAGGCGGGAAAATTCGCTTCGGTAAAAAAAGACGGGTCTTTAACGGAAGTGGGCATCATATCAGTATCTCCTTTTGCTGCTGTGAGTTATTTAGATCTGACCGGTTTCAAAAAACCGGTCAGATTTGCTGAATTTTTGTAGTGGTCAACAAGATATTAGACTCAAATATCTCACGCAAAGCCGCAAAGTCGCAAAGATTTTTTTATTTTCTTGGCGTCTTCGCGTGAGATTTTACGGCCTGTTTAGTTCAACATCGTCTTGACGACTACAAATTTGCTGAATTTCTCACAGTATAGCCGGAAGATACCGGTGGCTCATCGGGGAAAGTACGCAGGTGATTTGGGGGGAGTACCCATATTTGGGGGGAGTGGGTACGTAGGGGGTTACGAGGAACTGCTCGTTAGCCCCTTCTCTACGGCCCAGGCCGCAATTTGGGCGCGGCTGTTGAAGCCGAGTTTGTTCATGATGTTAGCCACGTGACGCTCGGCGGTACGCTCGCTGAGGGTGAGGATTTCGGCAATCTCGCGGTTGCTTTGGCCCTGGGCCACCAGCACCGCCACTTCGCGCTCGCGGGGAGTCAGGCCACCAACGCCCGATTTGGGCTTGGGTGGCGAGGGAGAAAGAGATGGCAGCATCGCCGTAGCTTGCCGGATAAAGTAATTGCCCAGCGCCCCCACCCGCGGCAGCGACTCGCCGGCCACAGAGCCGGCCAAGGCTTCGATATTGGCGCGGGCGGCGGCCAAAGCTTGTTCGGCCGGTTCGATTTTGCCCTGGCCCAAATAAACCTGCGCCAGCGCCGCGTACAAGCGCCAGAGTAAACGCACTCGCCTTTGCGCCTGGGCAGTTTCCAACCCGGCCAGCAGGTCGCTTTCGGCCTGGGGCAGACGGCCCAACCCGTTTAGCGCCAGGCCGCGCACCAGCCACAGCCGGGGTATGACCTGCCCGGATGAGGCCGGCGCCGGCTTGAGGGCAGTGGTAATCAACCGCTCGACAATTTCCAGCGCGGTTTCATAATGCGCTTGAGCTAGGGACAGTTCGGCCCGGCCCAACCACACAAAGCGATCATGCAGTGTTTCCATTGGGCCAGCGGCGGGTAACAATTCATCCAGCCGGGCGCGGGCTAAATCAAATGCTTGCTGAACTATATAAACCTCGGCCAGGGCCAGGCTGGTGTAATTAATCCAGATAAAAGCATTAAATTGACGGGCCAGGGCCAGCGTTTCTTCCAAATACGGCCTGGCCTCGGACAAAACCAGCAAATCAAGGTAGACTATCCCCAGGGCCAACCGGGCGTCAATCGTCCAGCCGCTATGCTCTATTTCTTCGGCGGCGGCTAACGCCTGGCGGTATTTGTCTATGGCCAAACCCCATTGGCCGTTGTGGCGCAGGGCCATTCCCCAACAAATTAAGGTGAAGGCCTCACCGGACCGCCAGCCAATGCGCCGGGCTACCTGGACCCCTTGTTCCCCCCAGGCAATGGCCTGGGTTACGGGAACCTCATCGTAAGCCAGTTCATAATCAGCCCCCAGGGCCAGGCCGCCAAGCGAATGTAACAAGCCCTGGTAATCTTCTAGCTGCTCCCACAGGGGAACGGCCTGGTGATAATAGGTTCGGCTCTGCGTAATATCGGCGCAGTTGTAGGAGGAGATAGCCAGGTAATCGAGGGTCTGGGCAAGGCCCAGGGGGTCGTTCAGGCTTTTGAAAATAGCCAGCGCCTCCTGATGGCTTTGCACGGCGGCAAAGGGCCGGCCCCGGTTCATCTGCCAGTTGCCGATGGTGTTAAGGGTTTGGGCTATCACCGGCGGGTCGGCAATGAGTTGGGCCAGAGCCTGGGCCTGCTGAAAATAGTCGCCGGAGCGGGCATAATCGCGGGTGGCCCACAGGTTGCCCAGGGCCAGCAGGGTTTGCCAGTGGGTGCGGTGGTTGTTTTGGGCCATGGACATTTCCAGCGCGGCCTGATAATCGGCCAGGGCCGCCTCAAAATTATTGAGCGTGGCGTAAGCCTGGCCCCGTTGGTAAAAAAGTTGAGGTGAAAAGGCGGCGGATAACTGGGGCGCAGCCTGGAGGGCGTGGCTAAAGTGGGTAATGGCCGCTTGCGGGGCGTAAAACTTTAAGGCCCGTTCCCCGGCTTGCTGGGCGTAGACCAGAGTCCGGTCCCACACTTCGCCCCGATAAAAATGGTACGATAAATCGGCCAGGGGCGGATTAGGAAGTTGTTCCAGGGTTTCGGCAATGCGTTGATGCCAGTGGCGGCGCTCGCGGGCCAGTAGGGTGGTATAAATGGCCTCGCGGGTCAGGGCGTGTCGAAAAGCAAACTGTTCGGCCGATGCTTCGGTAATAAATTGAGCGGCCATTAATTCTTTGAACTGCGCCAACAATTCAGCTTCGGTGTGGCCGGTCAGCCGTTGCAGGAGCGTAAAATCAAAATGGCGACCCACCACCGCCGCCAGGGTTAAAAGCTGTTGGGCGTTGGCGCTCAACTGGCGGCGGCGCTGCTGCACGGCATCCTGCACGCTGCGGGGAATGCGCAGTTCGTGCAGGGGTTTGCGGTCCCAAAGGCCGTCTTCGGCATAGAAAATGTCGCCGGCCATGACCATAGATTTCAGCGTTTCTTCGATAAAGAAGGGGTTGCCTTCGGTGAGGGCGTAGAGGGTTTCTAAAAATTCAAGACGGGTCGGCCGGGGTTGGTTAAAGATGGCTTGCAGCATCCGGTCAACCTGCTCGCGGGTGAGGGGCGAGAGGGCGATTTCGGCGGCCAGCCGGCCCCGGTCCAGTTGGGCCAGAAAGTGGGTTAACTCCGGCCCGGTTTCATCGCTGCGAAAGGTTAGCAGCAGTATAACCGAGTGGGTGGTGAGCCGCCGGGCCAGGTATAGCAGCAGTTCCAGGCTGGCCTCATCGCACCAATGCAGATCTTCGATAATTAAGAGCAAGGGTTGCTCGGCAGCCAGTGCCGCGCAAAATTGAGCCATTGCTTGAAAGAGGCGGTATTTATCGGGGTTGGCGGCAAAGACCGAAGCGGGCAGGTGGGGCCAATGAGCGGCCAGTTCGGGCAAAAGGCTGACAAATTCGGCGGGGGCGGCGTCAAAGAAGGGCATTACTTTGGCGGGGGAGCGGCCTGCGTTGAAGGCGCGCAGCAACTCAATGATGGGGGCGTAGGGCAGAGCGGCTTCGGTTTCGTAACAATGGCCGGACAAAACCAGCCAACCTTGTGAGGCAACTTGCGCGGTAATTTCGGCCACCAGGCGCGATTTGCCCAACCCGGCTTCGCCAGCGATAAGCAGGGTTTGGCCCCGGCCCTCTTGCGCCTGGTTGAGATGGCGGTTAATGGTCGCCAGATGCGGGCTGCGTCCAATCAGGATAGGGCAGATGACCGAAGGAGTCAAGAGGTTGGACATAATTTCTCAAGATGTTCATTGTACGTTAAATCCAACCCGCAGGCAATTGAAGCGGACGAAAAGTGGTCGGGCAGTTTACAGAAATAGAAAGAGCCGCTAAAATATTGGCAATCCTCACAAACAGTTTTCCAAATTTTAGGAATGGCGTATAGCGGTTATGGAATCCCGATGAAATCGAGGTATTATGGGTTACAGATGTCTGTCTGTAACCCGCTTTTTAAAAAGTTATCAAACAAAAACACAATACAAGCATATTCATCTTCCTGCTCAACACCAGTTATCCCTTTTGGAGAAAGTACAACGACCCGCTATGATTGACCCAAAGACCAAACAGTTTATCGCTATGCGTTACTGGTTGCTTGGTCGAAATTATCATGAACATGCTGACCTTAAGATGATGACCGACAAATATACCAAACAGTTTATTGCCATGCGTTACTGGTTGCTCGGCCGAAATTATTACCTGGCCCTGGATGCCCTGGAATATGCAGCCCAACTGCACACCGGCAAACGCAAAGATGGCGCTACCCAGGAGTATTTCCACCAATTGTCCATTGGCCGCTATGTTAAATCTATTGTAACCAGCCTGGAACACCCCGAAGAAACCTTAACCACCGTTTTTCTGCATGATGTTCCCGAGGATTATGGCATTGGTTTTGAGGAAATCGAAGCCCGCTTTGGGGTGTTGGTGGCCCAGGCGGTTAATTTGATGACCAAAAAGTTCCGGGGCTATCGCAAAGGAGACGCCGAGTATTATCGAGAAATTGCCGAGAACAAAATTGCCTCTGTCACCAAAGGCGCGGATCGCATCCACAACATTCAAACCATGATTGGCGTCTTTACCTACGACAAACAAAAAGAGTATATCGAGGAAACCGAAACCTTTATTATCCCGGCCCTCAAAGCAGCCCGCCGCCGCTTTCCCCGCCAGGAGCCGGCTTACGAAAACATTCAGCACGTCCTTATCAGTCAGATTGAACTGCTCCGCGCCGTGCATAAAGCGCAAGTTGAAGCCTAACGAAAACCAATTCTATCCTTTGGAGAATCTTTAAATCAAGTATAATTTATTTGGCAAGTTGAAGCCATTCCGCTTGTCGCCTAACATTATCCAAAATCGTAAATCGTAAATCGAAAATCCAAATGCAGCCTCTCTTTGACTTCTCCCCCCGCGTCCTCAGTGTCAGCGCCATTAATGCGTATATCCGGCGCAAGCTTGAGGCCGATTTGACCCTGCAAGACCTGTGGTTGGAAGGGGAAATCTCCAACTGGAAGCCGGCCTCGTCGGGCCATATCTATTTTACGCTCAAGGATGCGGCGGCCAGCCTGCGCTGTGTAGTCTGGCGCTCTCAGACGGCGCTGCTCTCTTACCTGCCTCGGCGCGAGGGCGAGGCAGTGCTGGCCCACGGGCGGGTCTCGGTGTATGAGGCCGGGGGCAATTATCAGTTTTACGTGGACGATTTGCAGCCCGCCGGACAGGGTGCGCTGTACGCCCAATTTGAACGGATCAAGGCTCGCCTGGCCGCCGAAGGGCTGTTTGAAGCCGACCTGAAACAGTCGCTGCCGTCCTTCCCACAAAAGATTGGGCTGGTCACTTCACCCACCGGAGCCGCCCTGCGCGATATCCTCAATGTGCTGCGCCGGCGCTATCCTCTGGCCCAGGTCATTTTGGCCCCGGCCCAGGTGCAGGGTGAAACCGCCCCGCTCCAGCTTATCGCCGCGCTGGGGCTGCTCATCCGGCAACAGGTGGATGTGATTATTTTAGCCAGAGGCGGCGGCAGCCTGGAAGATTTGTGGGCCTTTAACGATGAGGCGCTGGCCCGCGCCATCGCCGCCTGTCCCATCCCGCTTATCACCGGCATCGGCCACGAAACCGATTTTACCATCGCCGATTTTGTAGCCGATGTGCGCGCCCCCACCCCTTCTGCTGCTGCCGAATTAGCCACGCCCGACCGCCTGGAATTGCAGCGAACCCTTTACGACCAGCAGCTTGCCCTGGCCGGAGCCATGCAGGAGCAGATTAGCTCAGCCCGCAGCGAGGTTAAACAACAAGCCTGGGCTTTGGCGCGGGTATCGCCCCAGGCTGCGCTCGACAACTACCGCCAGCGGTTGGATACCCTGACTGCCCGCTCAAGCCGAAGCTTGCAGCACCAACTCCTGTTGCAGCAGGAGCGGGTGAAAACTTTAGCAGCACGGTTGGAAACGCTCAATCCCCAGCAAACCCTGGCGCGAGGTTATGCCATTGTCCAGAAAGGGCCACTGGTTATCACCCAAACCGCTCAGGTCAATCCGGGCGATGCGCTGGTGGTCAAAGTGAAGGATGGGGCGTTTGAAGCGACGGCGCGTTGAACGTTGAATGTCCAACGTTCAACCTTCAACCTTTAACTTTTAACTAATAAGCAGTTTTGGAGAAAAATCATCTTGAAAATCCTCGTCACCGGCAGCAGCGGGCAGGTAGGAACTAATTTGTGTTTAGCCCTACAACAAAAAGGCCACACCGTTTTAGGCATTGATAAACGAGCCAACACCTGGACCGACCAAATTCCTTTCCTCCAGGCCGATTTAAGCCAGAGTATGCCCACTCCCATCGAGATTGCGGCGGCGGCCCCTCAATTTATTCAGCCTGACCTGGTGGCGCATCTGGCCGCCAACGCCAAGGTCCATGAATTGGTCCAGGACCCCCGCCGCGCCCACGAAAATACCACCATTACTTTCCACGTGCTGGAATATTGCCGCCTACAGAACTTGCCCATCATTTTCAGCAGTTCCAGAGAGGTTTATGGCCGGCCCAGCCCGCCGACCGTAGGCGAAGACACCACCGATGTTTTTCACATTCTCAGCCCTTATGCCGCCTACAAAATGGCCGATGAAATGTTGATTTACGCCTATGCCAACTGCTACAACCTCAAGTATCTGGTGTTTCGTCTGAGCAATGTCTATGGCCGTTATGATAACGACATCGAGCGGATGACGCGGGTGCTGCATATTTTTGTGGATCAGATTCGCCGCGGCCAGCCGGTGACGATTTTTGACCGGAGCAAAGTGATTGATTTTACCTATGTGGATGACTGCATTAACGGACTGATGCTGGGCATCGAAAAGTTGGCTGCCGGTGAAGTGGTCAATGAAACCTTCAACCTTAGTTCCGGCAGTCCGGCCACGCTGGTCCAACTGGCCGAAACCATCGGTGCTGTTCTGGGCGTCACCCCGACCATTCTTGAGGAGCCAATTCAACCGGGCGAGATCAACTTCTATGTGGCCGACCTGACCAAAGCCAAAACGATCCTCGGCTACGAACCCCGGATGTCATTTGCCGAGGGGATCAGGCGCGCCGTAGAGTGGTCGCTGGAATGGGAAAAACGACCGCCGACGACCGACCGCTGACCGCCGCCCCCACCCAAACCCTCCCCCTCTGAGGGGGAGGGTAGGGAGGGGGTCGGTCTCCGGTCATCCTATCAACTTTATAGTAGGATAATGCCATGAACAACAACCTACCCGCGCTCGACACATTGAGTTTTGAACAAGCCTATCAGGAATTGGAAGAAACGGTGCAGAAACTCGAAGCCGGCAATTTACCCCTGGAAGAGGCCCTAACCCTTTACCAGCGCGGCATGGCCCTGGCTCACTACTGCAACCAGCAGCTCGACAGCGCCGAACTGCGGATCAAAACGCTGACCCCTTCCGGGGAATTGGTGGATTTTGACGAGGTGTGAAGGGTGAGGAACTACTGGGGAACCAAATCGGGTGCTTCTTGGGTTAACTTTTCTAATAGCCAGGTTTGCACCAAAATTTGATAAGGTACACCTTTGCGTTCGGCCACCTCTTGAATAGCCTCTAAATAATCGGAACGCAGGCGCACATCCACCGGCCTGGTCACAAAGGTGGTACGAATAACCTCAAATTTTTCCTCAGCTTCTTTCATATCATCTATGTAAGACGCGCTGTCGTGCGTATCAAACCAGGTTGCTAATTCGTCATCATCGTTAAAGTCTGGTAGTTTTGGCATTTTATTTCCCTCTACGTTTGATCCTTTTTCTTTCCGCAACCGTCATATCACGAGCTGTAATTATACGTAATCTCTGCTCCGACTTGCGAGCAAATACAACCAACAGGTAACGTCCAGCATCCGTTTGACCGTAAGCTACATATTTGCCTTCGCCTACTTTTGTGATAAATGGATCATCGTCAATGACTTCTTCCGCTTCATAAGGCTCTACGCCGTGATTAGCGATATGCTCGATATTCGTTTCATCCCACCAAAACCGATACTGGCTCATTTTAGCCCCGGCTAACCGAATTTGGGCAAGATTTTGTCTATAAAGCTAATTATAAACTCAAGACCTCCAATTTCAAAGCATAGGTTTAGCTTTAGTCTTACTTTGACAACCATGATGACCCCACGTATACTCAAGCTTTGATCTCAATTTGCACGACTGGTAAGGAAAATTCTTTTGAAGTCAAAAGTACGGGCTTTGGCCCGTTATTGGTTTATTGCTCCGCTGTTATTTGCAGTGGTGGGGCTTCAAATGGGTCTCGGCTTTGTGGCCGGAGATGAGCAAGGCGCCAATTCTGCTCGTCTGGCGGCCTCTCCTACCCTCACCCGCCGCCCCACCTTTACCGTTACCCCACTGCCCACGTCTTCGCCTACGTCAACTTTTACCCCCAGCCCGACCCGTACCCCTACCCCCACCGAAACGCCTACCGGGACCCTCAGCCCTACCGCAACGCCTTTACCTTCGGCCACGCCGACCAGCACCCATACCCCTACCCCCCAGCCGACGCCCACGGCCAAAGGCTTTGCCCTGCAAGTACCCATCTTGATGTACCATTATCTTTCCGTCCCTCCGGCCGGGGCCAATGTGATTCGCCAGGATTTATCGGTCACGCCCGACTTGTTCGAAGCGCATCTGGCCTATTTGCGCCAGGCCGGTTATGAAACGATATCGCTGGAGGAGCTATCCTACGCCCTCAGCCAGGAGGCGACGCTCCCCCCCAAGCCCATTATTATCACCTTTGACGATGGCTATCGTGACCACTACGAAAATGCGTTTCCGCTGCTGCGTAAATATGATTACACCGCCACCTTCTTTGTTTTTACCCAGCCCATTGACGAGAACAATGTAGATTACCTCTCCTGGGATATGGTCAAAGAAATGCACCAGGCCGGCATGGAGTTTGGTTCGCATAGCTACCGCCACTCCGATTTGAGCGGGCGGGATGTTGACTTTTTGGTGTACGAAATCCTCGGCTCCAAAGAGGCCATCGAGGAACGAATCGGCGAGCCGGTGCGCTTCTTCTGCTATCCGTCCGGGCGCTACGATGGCTTGACCATCAAAGTGCTGGAGTCGGCCAATTTTTGGGGCGCAGTGACTACCCAATGGGGCGTCGAGCAGTCCTTCAACAGCCGCTTTGAACTCAAACGTCTGCGTATGCGCGGCAACGACACGGCTGAAACCCTGGCAGCCAAGTTGGCGCTCTTTTAACTTTTCTCCGTAAAGCCTTCATTGCCCCTTCACACTCTGTTCACAATCCGCTTCTATACTCCTGTTCATAAACTCAGTGGATCCAAATTTGAGGAGCCAGCACGCCCACGTGCGGCGGTGTTCGGCACGTGGGCGTGCCCGCTTCGCGTCCTCGGAAAATTGGATCTACTGAAACTTGTTAATCACGATCACTCACGAAAGGAGTAACAAAAATGAACAGGAGAATTGTGTTCGGTGTTTTGTTGGCGTTGGTTTTGATGGCTGGCGCGGTCAGTATCGGCGTGTATAGTTACAACGCCGGCGTGGCCCAGGGCCTGATTGAAAGCGGCAAGCTGACCGACCTCCCGCCCGGAGCGGAGGGCAGGATGTATCCCTATTACGGCGGCCCCTTCTTGTTTCACCGGCCCTTTGGCTTTGGGTTCTTAGGCTGCTTTGGGCCGCTGCTGTTCCTCTTCCTCATCTTTGCCCTATTTCGCGGGCTGTGGTGGGGTGGCCCGTGGGGCTGGGGACGCGGCTGGCGGCACGATTATCACAGTAGAGGCGTCCCACCCATGTTTGACGAGTGGCACCGCCAGGCTCACAGTCAGGGCACAGAGCAAACTTCGCCTCCGTCAACCGGCAGTTAAAGGCTGATGACCCTGGTACAGATTATTGTGCCAGAGTCACTTATGATATTGAATCGTGGGCAAATCTGATGAACAACCCTAAAATATTTCCCCCAACTTACCTTTTAAGTGCTATAATAATCATGGTCGGCCTCCATTGGGTGCTGCCATTGCTGAATGTAGTTTCTGCTCCCTGGAATCTGGTGGGCATTATTCCGTTAGGGTTGGGCGTGGTTATAAACATAATCGCCAGCAGTGCCTTTCAGCAGGCAAAAACCACCATCAAACCGTTTGAGGAGTCAACGGTTCTGGTGACAGACGGCTTGTACCAGGTGAGCCGGAACCCCATGTATCTGGGCTTTGTCCTGGTGCTGACAGGTATAGCAACTTTGCTTGGCTCATTGATGCCTTATGCTGTTATACTTGTCTTCATAATTTTAATCGAAAGAAATTTTATCCGACCAGAGGAGCAGTGGCTTGAGCGGAAATTTGGCCAACGCTGGCGGGGTTATCAGCAGCGGGTCAGGCGCTGGGTGTAAGACCAATTTCCTGGTAATCAGAGAGATGAAAACTATTCTGGTTGTTGACGATGAAAGTAAAATCCTGCAACTGGCGCGTGACTATCTGCAATATGCCGGCTTTACGGTGTTGACCGCCGGCGCCGGCAAAACCGCTTTGGCGGTCGTGCGCACCGAGAAACCCAATTTGATTGTTTTAGATTTGGGCTTGCCCGACATGGATGGCCTCGATGTGACCCGCGCCCTGCGTAAAGAGTCAAATGTGCCAATTATCATGCTGACTGCCCGCGGCGAAGAGTCGGATAAATTGGTCGGCCTGGAATTGGGCGCGGACGATTACCTGACCAAACCGTTCAGTCCCAAAGAACTGGTCGCTCGCGTCCGGGCGGTGCTGCGTCGAGCCGAAACAACTCCGGCGGCGGAGGAATTGATTCGCCTGGGCGAAGTCACCCTCGACGTACCCCGGATGCGGGTGACATTGGGCGAGCAGCCTATCGAGTTGACCCCGACCGAATTTGAACTGCTGGCCGCGTTGGCTCGTCAGCCGGGGCGTATCTTCACCCGTTCCCAACTGCTCGACGCCGTGCATGGCGTTGCCTTTGAGTCGTACGAGCGGGCCATTGATGCCCACATCAAAAATATTCGCCGCAAGCTGGAGCCTGACCCGCGCGAACCGCGCTACGTGTTGACAGTCTACGGCGTTGGGTATAAATTTGCAGATGAGTAGATGAAACCACCCCACTTTCACCCCCGTCGCCGCCCGCCCTGGTGGCCCGACGATGAACCATGGCCGCCCCAGCATTCGCCGCACTGGTCCAAAATGCGCCGTTTTTTCTTCTGGCGTGTCCTGGGGCTGCTGGTGATTTTGGCCCTGATTGCAGCCGGGGTGGGGGCGCTGACCTCCTGGTTTACCCTTATCAGCTCAGGCAAACCCAACTTTCAATATGATGGCCCGCCGCCCTTCTTCTTTTGCGGGGTTTTTCTGGTGGGTTTCCTGTTACTCATGCTGGTCGGGCGGCTGCTGCGGCGCTTTACCACGCCGGTGGGCGAGTTGATGGAAGCAGTGGGACGGGTGGAAGCGGGCGACTACTCGACCCGCGTGGCCGAATACGGCCCCAGGGAAGTCCGTGCCCTGAGCCGGGCTTTTAATGCGATGACCGAGCGTCTGCAATTGAATGAAACCCAGCGCCGTAATTTGCTGGCCGATGTGACCCACGAACTGCGCACGCCGCTCACGGTCATTCAGGGCAACCTGGAAGGGCTGCTCGATGGCGTCTATCCCCGCGACGACGCCCATCTGGGGCTGATTCTCGAAGATACCCGCGTGCTGGCCCGCCTGATTGACGATTTGCGGACGCTCTCCCTGGCCGAAAGCGGCGCGCTTCAACTTCACTGCGAGCCAACCGATTTGGGCGTTCTGGCCGCTGAAACCGCAGCCTCCTTTCGCGCCCAGGCCCAGGCTGCGGGCGTAGCCTTAAGTGTGGCTGTAGCCGAGGATGTGCCTCTGCTAGAGATTGATCCGGTTCGTATTCGGGAGGTTTTGGCTAACCTGATTGCCAATGCCCTGCGCCATACCCCGGCCGGCGGCAAAGTAGAGGTGGCGGCGCAGTTCAATCCGGCTGAGCAGCAGGTCGCCGTCTTGGTCAGCGATACCGGCGTGGGGATTCCGGCTGCGAATTTGCCCCATATCTTTGATCGCTTTTACAAAGCGGGCAATTCCCATGGGACGGGGTTGGGTCTGGCCATCGCCAAAAATTTGGTGGTCGCCCACGGCGGCCAAATTTCGGTACAGAGTGAAGGCGTGCCCGGCCAGGGGACGACCATCCATTTTACCCTGCGGTTAGGTTAACCTCGTTTTAACGTTCAAACGTTAAACGTTATAACGCTTATGACTTTTGATACATTTTCTACGGCCGCTATGGCCACTGAACTGCGCCAAACACTCCTGGGTGGACGAGTCCAGCGTGTCACCCAGACCAACTCGCTCACCTATGGCCTTGAAATTTATGTCCATCCGGTCCGGCATTACTTGATTGTTTCTGCCGAACCCCAGGCGACTCGGGTACATTTGAGCAGCCAGAAAGTGCGGCGCGGCACGGGCAATGAGACGCCGCTTATGCTGGTCTTGCGCAAATATATGCACAGCGCTCGCCTCACCGCCATTGACCAGCCGGCCTACGAACGCCTGCTCTTCTTCAGTTTCGTCGGCCCGGTTGGCTCGACCCTTCTGGCCGTCGAACTGTTGGGCACCCGCAGCAACCTTATCCTGCTGGATTTAGACCAGACCATCTTGGGCGTGGCCCGCCTCACCAAATTAACCTCCTCTGCTCCCCTGCCCCCCCGCTCCCCTGCTCGTCTTCTCCTCCCCGGCCACCTTTACGAACCCCCACCGCCCCAGCTCAAATTAACTCCCCCCGAACTGACCGAATTGACGCTGCGCCAGGAATTGGCCGAAGCTTCGCCCCAATTAAGCCTGACCCGCCTGCTGACCGAAACCGTCAGCGGCGTCAGCCCGCTGCTGGCCCGCGAGATTGTTTACCGGGCTACAGGCAATACCGAAACCAAAGTTGAGCAGCTCACCACCTTGACCCCACTGTTGACTTCGTTCCGCCACCTTTTTGAACAGCTTGAGCGGGAAGCGTGGCAGCCCACCCTGGCCCTTGATGAGGAGGATATACCGCTTGCATTTGCGCCTTATCCGCTGCAGCATCTGCCGCGCACCCAACCCCTCGAAACCCTCTCGGCGGCGGTGGAGATTTACTTCACCGAGGCAGCTTCCGGCTATGCCGCCGCCAAAGCGCCACTCCTCCAGGCCATCAATGAGACGCGCCAAAAGCTGGCCCGCCGCCGGGAACGTCTGGCCGAAGATGCCGAGGCCCAGGCTAATCCGGTGGCTTTGAAGGAAAAGGGCGAAGCGATTCTGGCTTTTGCCTACCAGATCAAGCCGGGCCAAAAAGAGCTGACTGTCAACTTCCCGGCCGACCAGCCCCTCAACATCAGCCTCGATCCGGCCCTCTCCGCCAGCGAAAATGCCCAGGATTACTTTAGTCGCTACCGCAAGGCCCTCCGCGCCGCCGACGAGATTCCGGCCCAACTGGAAAAAATAAGCCTGGACGAGCGTTACCTGGAGCAGTTGGAACAGGATTTGCTGATGGCCGAAAACCGCCCGGAGATTGACGCCGTAGCCGAGGAGCTGGCTGCCGCCGGTTTTCGCCCCTTGACCCGGCGCGAAAAAGCGCAGCAAAAAAAGAGCGCCACCCGCTACCTGCGCCTGACCGCTCCCGGCGGCGCGACGGTTTGGGTGGGCAAAAACGCTTTGCAAAATGCCCACCTCACCTTCAACCGCGCCGGCGCCGACGACCTGTGGCTGCACGCCCGCCACATCCCCGGCGCGCATGTCGTCATCCCCACCGCCCAGGGTTTGCCCAGCGAAGAAGATGTGTTTTGGGCCGCTGCCGTCGCCGCCTATTACTCCCGCGCCCGCAACGATACCAGCGTCGAGGTGGATGTGACCATCAAGAAATACGTCCGGGCTATCAAAGGCGCTGCCCCCGGCCTGGTCACATATCGCAATGAGTCCACGTTAAGGGTCGCACCGGAAGCGCCGGAGGTGGAAGGGTAGTAAACCCGTAGACCAAAATCGGAGTTACCCTTGCTATTTATGAGGTTTCAACCTAGAATCTTGAGATAGGTTTGCGTTCAAAGTGTAGGTTAGAAACCAGCAATGATAGATCTTCGCACTCAAATGGTCACAGCCATCCAGTCTACAAAATTACAGGTGCGCTGGCGGCCAGGTAGCGCCGCTCGTCATCTGTTAAAACGCAAGTTGCGGGGGCACCTACCAAATGAGGCAACCCTTAGTGATTATGAGCAGATCATTCGGACTATTTTGGAAGATGCTCAGGCCAAAATTTATGTCTATCGGCATAATGATGTTCCTTATGTGGTTGTCACAACTATTGTTCAAAGCCGTCATTGGTTAGTGATGCTTGCATTGGATGGTTTGATGGAAAGCGCTTATGTGGTTGAAAATCCAGGCTCTTATCTCAGCAAACCTGTCTTTGAGATGGTTGGATTGTTGAACGAGGTGTTAGGATGACAAACTATGCAGTATTAATTGATGCTTACGAGGTAGACGTTCGCTTCCCGGATGTAAGCGGTATGGAACACCTGGATATGCTGCTCACTCGCAGTAAAATCGCTCAAGGAATGCCTCACCTGACGGCTGAACAATACGCCCGTTTGGTTGAAGCAGATAAAATTCTCCTGCAACAAGCACGACGTTTTTACCAGGCTATTCAGAAGATTGCAGATTTAGAGACCTGGCGCAAGGATGAAAATGTGCCGATTACCCATTGGTGGTGGTACCTTGATGTATTAGCTCAACTGCCCGAACTTTCAACAGAGGAAATAACTCCGTCGGCTATGTCTGCTTAATCGGTCATATTAAATCAGATTCCTCTCTATAGTTGTGAAAAATCAACCCCCACAGATTTTTCTTGGTCAAAAAAGCTAATCTCAGTAGATCCAAATTTGAGGAGCCAGCACGCCCACGTGCGGCTCCGTTCGGCGCGTGGGCGTGCCTCACTCCTCGAAAATTGGATCCACTGAATCTGAATCTTTACCCGGCTCCGCTCTCGATCAACCTCTGCCACTATGCCGGTAAAATCTGCAAAGGTCCTGCAACAATCCGCACCGTTTGACCCTCATCGTGTCTCGTTTTTGTAACTTTGCTATCTTAAAGTATACTTGATGACTATCTCACCGATGCTGAGGAGCACCATGGCCGTAGATTTTTTTATTCCCAAACTGGGCGACAACGTAGACAAAGTCACCATCGTCAACTGGCTGGTGGACGATGGGGCGGAAGTAAATGAAGGCGATGAAATTGTCGAGGTCGAGACCGATAAAGCTGTAGTCCCGGTTCCGGCCAATGGGCAGGGCGTTTTGCATATCGGCCCTTACAAAGCAGGCGATTCCGTGCCGGTCATGACTGTTGTGGCGACCATTGGCGAGGGGGAAAGCGTTCCTTCAAAAAATGGCGAGGAAATCTCTTCCCTCCCTCTCCCCCCAGGAGAGGCGACCGAAGGGAGGGGGGAGAGGGAGGAGAGCACTACGCCTAAACCCGTCGAGAGAACAGAAACCCCCACCGCCGAATTGCCCAAAATCACTCCCGTCGCCCAGAAAATGGCTGCCGACATGGGCGTGGACGTGCGCGCGCTCGCCAGCAGCGACCACGACCGTATCACCAAAGAAGACATCCTTCAAGCTGCTGCCCCAGCCCAACCCCCCGCCCCTCCTTCCACCCCAGCCCCCCCTGCTCCCGAACCGACCCCCTCAGTTCCTTCTTCTCCTCCTCAGCCTTCGCCTCAGCCTTCCTCCCAACCCGACGCCGACATTTTACAAACCATCCCCCTCAAAGGCGTTCGCGGCATTGTTTTCCGGCGGATGGCCGAAAGCGTCCACACCACCGCCCGCGTTACCCTGGTAACGGAGGTGGATGCGACCGAATTTGTGAAGCTGCGTGAACAACTCAAAGCCAAATTCAGCCAGGAATGGGGCTATACGCCGGGCTACAACGATTTGCTAGGGATGATTGTCGCCAATGCCCTGCGGAAATTTCCTTACATGAACGCGCGCGTCTCGGCGGCAGGGGATGCCATTGAATATTTGAAACCCATCAATCTCGGCCTGGCCGTGGATACCGAGCGAGGCTTGATGGTCACGGTGGTCCGCAATGCCGATACCAAAGGCTTGCAGCAGTTCGGGGCCGATTTCCGGGCGTTGGTGGATCGCGCCAGGGCCGGCAAGAGCGCCCCCGACGATTTAAGCGGCGGGACTTTTACCATTACCAACCTGGGCATGTATCGGGTGGATGCTTTTACCCCGGTCATCAATCTGCCGGAAGCGGCTATTTTGGGCGTCGGCCGGATTGTGGCCAAGCCGGTCGCCAGGGGTGAGGAGATTGTTGTCCGCAAGATGATGACTCTCAGTCTGGTCTTCGATCACCGCCTGGCCGATGGCGCACCCGCGGCCCGCTTTCTGGATTACATCTGCGAGCTGATCGAGGAACCGTATCTGCTGTTTTTAACAACCAGATAAAGCCTACGGTATACCACCCATAATGAAAATCTTGACCTGACACCTGACAAGTGACACCTGACACTTGTTTTCAAAGGAGGTCTTCTCATGGCGCACGGCACGCACAATGCTGTACCGGATCCACGCAATGAAAATATTTTGATTTATATCAACGGCGAACTGTTCCCCCGCCATGAAGCCAAAATTTCCGTCTTTGACAGCGGCTACCTGGTCGGCGATGGGGTCTGGGAGGCGGTTCGACTGCACCAGGGCGTCCTGGTTTTTCTCGACGAGCATCTTGACCGGCTCTGGCAGGCGGCCGCCACTATTGGCATGGAGCTAGGCATGACCCGCCAGGAATTGACCGAGGCGCTGTGGCAAACCCTGCGGGCCAACGAGATGCACGATAATGTCCACGTGCGTTTTATGCTGACGCGGGGCATCAAAAAAACACCTTCGCAGGACCCCCGGCTGACCATCAGCGGGCCAAATTTGGTCATCATCGCTGAGCACAAACAAGCCGACCCCGCCACCAAAGAAAAAGGCGTCCGGCTTTTCACTTCAACTGTCCGGCGCGGCTCGCCCGATTATCTGGACCCCCGGCTCAACTGCCACAGCAAACTGCACGAGGTGATGGCCCTGATCCAGGCCCTCAACGCCGGGGCCGACGAAGCCCTCATGCTGGATATTCACGGTTTTGTCAGCACCTGCAACGCCACCAATTTCTTTATGGTCAAAAAAGGCGAAGTCTGGACTTCGACTGGGCAGTATTGTATGAACGGTATCACCCGCGGCAAAGTGATTTATGCCTGTCACAAACACGGCATCCCCTGCTACCAGAAAAATTTCTCCCTGTTCGATGTTTATGGGGCCGATGAAGCCTTTGTCACCGGCACCTTTGGCGGCCTGACCCCGGTGATCGAGGTGGATGGCCGGACCATCGGCGAGGGCAACTATGGTCCCATGACTCGCCGGTTAAGCGAGTTATACCGCCAGGAGATTGAACTGGCCGTTCAGGCCGCTAAAAAGCAAAAATAAGAAATTAGAAATGAGAAATTAGAAAACAGTTTCCCTCTTAATTCTTATTTCTTAATTCTTATTTCTTATTCCTTAAGGGTTTATTGATGACCAAACGCATCTGTCTCTGGTCGGGGCCGCGCAACATTTCTACGGCCTTGATGTATTCTTTTGCTCAGCGAGCGGATACCACTGTGGTAGACGAGCCGCTATATGCTCACTATCTATCCACCACCGACGCCCACACCTACCATCCCGGTTCGGCCGAAGTCATGGCCGTTCAGGAAAATGACGGCGCAAAAGTGGTCAGGGAGGTTATTCTGGGCGACTATCCCACGCCGCTGGTTTTCTTCAAACACATGACCCATCATCTGGTCAACCTTGACTGGGGTTTTCTCGATCAGACCATCAATGTGCTGCTCACCCGCGACCCGCGCGATATGCTGCCTTCCTATGCCAAAAATGTCGAGCAGCCAACCCTGCGCGACACCGATTACGCCGATCACCTCAAACTGCTCGATTATCTGCGCTCGCGCGGTCAAACCCCGCCGGTGCTCGAGGCCAAACAGGTGCTGCTCAACCCGCGCCGAGTCCTCAGCCGGCTATGCCAACAAATTGATATTCCCTTTGATGAAGCTATGTTGAGTTGGCCGGCCGGGCCGCGACCGGAAGATGGCGTCTGGGCCAAGTACTGGTATCATGGCGTTCACCAGTCCACCGGCTTTCAAGCATATCAACCCAAAACCACCCCTTTCCCCGAACATTTGAAACCCCTCCTGGCCGAATGTCAGCCCTACTATGAGCAGTTGGCAGTCTTAGCCATTCGGGCCGACCAGTCTCAACTCGAAGGGTAGCAGAGTCGCAGGGTCGCAGAAAATTTCTCCCTGCGACTCTGCTACCTTGCTACCGGCTACCTTGCAACCCTGATTAGGATCAAAACATCCCCCTTTTGTTTGTTGAAACAGGTATATTTTGCTATACTCTGTCGCCAGCCCTTATTAATACTCAGTAGATCCAATTTTTCACCGTAGCTGGCGCATCCCTATGCGTCAGCGGGCGGCATAGGGATGCCACTCTACGGAAATTTGGATCTACTGATACTATTTTGATTAACTCATTGGAGGAGAATGAAAGAATGAAAAAGCTGCTTTTGCTTGTAACCTTGCTTCTATCCGCTTTTGTGGCAGCATGTGGTCCCCCCCCGCAAGCAGGGGGCGGCGACGCGGGCGGTCAGGCCGCAGCGACGGCAGCGGGACCGGCCAATACGCCTACTCCGGTAGTTTTAGCCACACCCACGCCCAAACCGGCGCCGCCCACCCCCACCCCCAGAGCAACCCCTACAGTAGCCCCGATTGAATCAGTCACCGAAGAGGCAGACAGTGAAGCTACTACCGAAGGTACGTCTGAAGCGGAAGCAACCACCGAGACCGCCGTGACCGAGGAAGCGGCTGCCGCTCCCATCCCCGAAGATATGGTCCTGATTGACGCCGGCCCCTTTACCATGGGCCAGAATGGCAGCAAACCTAAAAATGGCCCGGCCCATGAAGTTGATGTGCCCGCCTTTGAAATTGATCGCTTTGAAGTGACCAACGACGAATTTGCTCGCTTCGTCGAGGAAGCCGGCTATCAAACCTATGCCGAACAGAACAGCAGCAAAAACTGGAAAGATGTGGCCGAAGGCAAGGGTAACCATCCGGTGGTCTACGTCACCTGGGATGACGCCAAAGCTTACTGCGAGTGGGCCGGCAAACGGCTGCCCACCGAGGCCGAATGGGAAAAAGCGGCTCGCGGCGACGATGGCCGGGTTTATCCCTGGGGCAATGATTTTGTGCCGGAAAACGGCAACTTCTACGAGGGTGGTATTCGCGGCACCACTGCTGTGGGCAGCTTTGGCGCGGGCGCCAGCCCTTATGGTGTAGAAGATATGGCCGGCAATGTGCGCGAATGGACCGCCGATGATTTTGTGGCCTATCCTGGCGCCGCCGCCGATGCCGACCCCTTCTTTGGCAGCGAGAACAAAGTGAACCGGGGCGGCGGCTGGTTTGACGGCGAAGACGGCGAACTGGTCACCACCTACAACCGCAACGCCGGACCGCCCGCCACCAGCGCCAACGACGACATCGGTTTCCGCTGCGCCCGCGACGCCAAGTAAGGCGGCAACTCGTTTAATTTGGATGTCAAAACGCCCGGCGATTAAACAGCGCTGGGCGTTTTTGATTTTTAAGTGTCATTGCGAGGCCGTAGGCCGAAGCAATCTCCAGATTTACCAAAATGACAAACCTCGTCTTCCCGAAATCTATCTGGTTTTTCCTGCTGGCTTTGCTGGTTGCTGCCCAGTGCCAGGCCGCGCCTCTGCCCACCCCTACCCCACCCCCCGCCCCGCCGACGCCCACCCCGCTGTTGATCCCGCCCATCCCCACCGGCGATGGCTCTGATCTGCTGGATCGTTTGCTGGCAAGCGGCGTCCTGCGGGTCGGTATCCGGGTTTGGCCGGAAGCCAACTTTTCGCCCCCGGCCTTTCGCGGCTTCTCCAACGCCGAAACGGGCGGCGCGCTCAACGGCTTTGAGGTTGACCTGGCCCACCACGTCGCCGAAGGCTTGGGCCTGGAACTGGAACTGGTCGAAGGCTACCCTCCCGCCCTTATCTCCGGGGATTGGCGCGGTCAGTGGGACATTGCCATCGCCTCTCTGGTTCCTTTTGACCCACCGCCTGATCGGTCCTCAAACCCTTTAGTTTTTTCCAAGCCCTATGGCTACATGCCGATGGGTCTCTTGAGCTTGACTACGGCTGATGATGTTAAAGCCCTGAGCAGCCTGGCCGGGCGGCCGGTCGGCGTGTTGGAAGACAGCGCCTACCAGCGCTTATTATTCCCCGGTGGCGCAGCCCTGACCGTTCAACAGAAACCGCTGCTGCCCCAACGCCCCGCCGATGTTCAACCCGTGCCGTTGGCTAATCTGCAAAAAGCCATCCGCCACATGGGCCAGCCCCAATCGGACGCCGAATTTCAAGGCGAGGTACTCTTTGGTCCCGGCCCGATGTTTGAAGAAGCGGTCAAAAGCGGGTTGCCGGTCAAATGGATTAAGGTCGGGGTGCAGCCTCTGGCCGTTGCCACTGTGCCTGTAGACAATTTAAAGGTAGATCGGCTGATGCTGGAAATCAACAAGATTTTGGCCCGGCTGCACCGTCAAGGAACCCTGGCCGAGATTTACCTGAAGTGGTATGGGCAAGATTTCAGCCGGTCCGAGGATGGAAAATAGAGGATAGAAGATAGCCTATGTTATTCTGAGGCGAAGCCGAAGAATCCCCCGAAACCCGGCTTAAAATCCAGGTTCCAGGGATAGCTATGCCGCTGCCATCGCTCATCCAGCAGCTGGCAGCAGACCACGGTCGAGGCAGGTACAACAGTCTAAGGTGTTGTTGCCCGGCGACGAATATAGAGCACCTTTGCCGATGAGCCTGCGGTTCTTCGTTCTTCGATCTCAAGTTCATCACCCATTGCCTTCACCAAATCACTTAATTTCTTGAAACCATAGAGACGTGGGTCGAAATCAGGCTTGATTTTGGTCAGATAATTACCAAACGCGCCCAGATTGACCCACCCCGCATCATCATATTGGGTACTCCCAAGGGCCTTGAGAATGAATTTCCTCGGGAACGTCGGGGGTGACGACTTTTGCGCTGATTCTACCTCTCCTGATATTGATGAAAATGGCGGCGGCGGTTGCGTAGCAGGCGCATAGGGGGTGTTGACTGAAGTCTTTTGGGGTGATACAGGACGAAGTACTTCGGTGAAAATAAACTTATGACAGGCATTTCGAAATGCTTCCGGTGTTTTTTGTTCGCCAAAGCCCAACACCGTTAAGCCTTCTTCTCTGATCCGCAGCGCCAGTCCGGTAAAGTCGCTATCACTTGAGACAAGACAAAAACCATCGAAACGACGGGTGTAGAGCAGATCCATCGCATCAATAATGAGCGTACTATCCGTTGCGTTTTTTCCGGTCGTATAGGCGAATTGCTGAATGGGTTTAATCGCATGCGTTTGGAGGACCTTTTTCCACTGCGCACTGGCTGGCGCAGTAAAGTCGCCATAAATCCGCTTCACGGTCGCCTCGCCAAACGTGGCGATTTCGGCGAGCAGTCCTTCGATAATTGTGGCTTGGGCATTATCAGCGTCAATGAGAACTGCCAATTTGAGCGTTGGTTCATCTGCTTCGAGTTTTGCGACGACTTTTGGAGTGACAGCCAAGATAACCTCCGTATGCTTATGAAGGAGTATAGAATCGCAAACCAGTTTGCGCAAGACGTTGGTAATGACGTGATCCAGAAGCCACCCAACTATGTGTATGATGATTGTATACACATACAATCATCACAAATCAACTGCTCCAGGCCTGGCTCGCTCGTGGTCAAGCAAGCCGCCTTTTTCCATAATAATAAAATCATTCCCCCGTCCCGTCAAGGAATATCCCGGAGGATGAAGCGGCCTTCCAACCCTCCCTTCTTCCCTTCCTCCTTTTTCTTTGCTTTTGACGCCGCACTCAGGACGTGTTATACTCCCCTCCATAACCATAGCGTAAGTGAAGCGCTGGGTGGGGGTTAACAATCTAGCCAGGCATCGTGTCACACCCCAGGAAGGAGGTGACATCTTTAAAGATTTGCTCAGCTTTAAATGATAGATGGACCGGAATCAACTATTTTTCTAAATGTTGTCAGGAGGAGATTTTCAATGATCAGAAAGAAAAATTTGTTTTTGTTGTTTAGCCTGGTGGCTGCCCTGCTATGGGTAGCAGCCTGCGGCGGCGCAGCCCAACCGGCCGCTCCGGCCGCCACCGAGGCGCCCGCCGTCGAAGCCCCCGCGGCCACCGAAGAAGCCGCCGCCGAAGCGCCGGCGGCCACCGAGGAACCGGCCGCTGAAGCCCCCGCGGCTACTGAAGAACCCGCCGCCGAAGCGCCTGCCGCCGAGGGCGGGGATGACC
The DNA here is from genome assembly GCA_015075405.1 of Anaerolineales bacterium. Lineage (GTDB taxonomy): Bacteria > Chloroflexota > Anaerolineae > 4572-78 > J111 > DSQQ01. The sequence goes on along the minus strand of JABTUK010000003.1, from coordinate 1,193,273 downwards.
TGTTAGCCCAAATTATGGCCAATGGAACCATTCGGGTTTCAACCGACCCCAACTATGCCCCCCAATCCCTGCTCAAGCCGGATGGCACGTTTGAAGGTTTTGATATTGACGTGGCCACCGAAATTGCCAAACGCCTGGGCGTTGAGGTTGAATTTGTTACCCCGGAATGGGACATCATTACCGCCGGCAACTGGGGCGACCAGTGGGATATGAGCGTTGGCTCGATGACCATTACCAAGCCGCGCCAGGAAGTGCTGCTGTTCAGCAGCGGTTACTACTTTACCCCGGCCCAATTTGCGGCCCGCGCCGGTTCCGGCATCGAGTCGCTGGAGGATATTGCCGGTAAAGCTGTTTGTGTTGGTACCTCGACCACCTATGAACTTTATCTGAAGGGCGAGGATGTCGGCATTCCTGATTCCGATATCAAGGTTCCCCCGCCTGCCGACGTTACCGTCGTGCCGCTGTCCACCGACGCCGAGTGCGCCCAGTCTATCCAGGCCGGTCGCGAAGAATTTGAAATTCTTTTGACCTCGGGTACGGTAGTAGATCAAGCCATTGCCAGCGGTATTGAATTGGTCAAAGTCGGTGAGCCGGTGTTTGTCGAAAACTTGGCGGCGGCCTTTGACAAAAATAGTTCGCTCGACGGGACCAGCCTCCAGGCGAAAGTCTCTGAGATTGTTGATGGGATGCACGCCGACGGCACCTTGAGCGAACTATCCAAAAAGTGGTTTGATGGTGTGGACCTGACCGTTATTTCCGGCGGCGAAATGGCCGCAGCCGAAGGCGGCGAAGCGGCAGCGGCGGTGGAGGCGGGCTGTGAATATGGGGGGGTGCTGAAAAGCATCGAAGCGGTGGACGAGTTGACGGTGAAATTCAGCCTGTGCCGGCCCGATGTGGCCTTCCCCTCCAAAGTGGCTTTCAGCGCCTTCCAGATCCATCCCTCGGAATACCTGGAAAGCACCGGCGGGGGCGGCGACCTGATCGAAAAACCGATTGGGACCGGGCCGTATCAATTGGTCGAATGGAAAAAAGGGGACAGCATCACCTTCAAACGGTTTGAGGATTATTGGGGCGAACCGGCCAAAAGCGAAACGTTGGTGTTTCGCTGGAGCGCCGAAGGGGCGCAACGGCTGTTGGAACTGCAATCGGGCAATGTGGATGGGATAGACAACCCGACGCCGGATGATTTTGAAGTGATCCAGGCCGACAGCAGCCTGAAGCTGTACGAGCGGGAAGGGCTGAATGTGTTCTACATCGGGTTCAACCGGGACTTTGCCCCGTTTGACAACGAGCAGGTGCGGCAGGCGCTAGCGATAGGGCTGGACCGGCAGCGGATTGTGGACAACTTCTACCCGGCGGGGTCGGTGGTAGCCAGCCACTTCACGCCGTGCGCCATTCCTGGGGGTTGTGAGGGACCGGCCTGGCCGGCGTATGACCCGGAGAAAGCCAAAGCGCTGTTAGCCGAAGCGGGTTTCCCGGACGGGTTTGAGACGACGATCACCTATCGGGATGTGGTGCGGGGCTACTTACCGGAACCGGGGGTAGTGGCGCAGGACATCCAGGCGCAGTTGGCCGATTTGGGGATCAAAGCGGAGATCGTGGTGATGGAGAGCGGGGCGTTCATAGATGCGGCCAATGCCGGACAGATCGAAGGCATCCACCTGTTGGGTTGGGGAGCAGACTATCCCGACCAGACCAACTTTCTGGATTATCACTTTGGGGCAGGAGCCAGCCCGCAGTTTGGGGCAGGCTTCCCGGACCTGCACGAGATATTGACGAAAGCGGCGAGTTTGGCCGACCAGGATGAGCGGAACGTGTTGTACGGGCAGGCCAATGAGTTGTTAGCCCAGCACGTGCCGATGATCCCGGTGGCGCACGGGGGTTCAGGGACAGCCTTCAAAGCGACAGCGGAAGGAGCGCACGCCTCACCGTTGAGCAACGAGCAGTTTGCGGTGGTGGAAATCCCCGGACAGGACACGTTGGTCTGGATGCAGAACGCAGAGCCGATAGGGTTGTACTGTGCGGATGAGACGGACGGGGAGAGCCTGCGGGCGTGTGAGCAGGTGAATGAGAGCCTGCTGGCGTATGAAGTGGGCGGGACGGCGGTGGTGCCGGCGTTGGCGGAGAGCTACGAAGCCAACGAGGCATTGACCGAATGGACGTTCAAGCTGCGGAGTGGGGTGAAGTTCCACGATGGGAGCGAGTTGGACGCGGCGGATGTGATCGCCAGTTATGAAGCGCAGTGGGATGCGGCCAGTCCGCTGCACACGGGTCGGGTGGGCGATTTCACCTACTTCTCGGCCTTGTTTGGCGCGTTCAAAAACGCCCCGGCTGAGTAAGCCACAGTTGAATTAAGGGTTGCCCTGGTAGAGACAGGACATTGTCCTGTCTCTACTTTTTTTGGGGGGTGAGGGTCAGACCTGCCCTAACTTTAGATAGGTGACATATTCCGCTCCAGACGTTATAATTTACAATAAGACAGTGGTTGATTGCTCTGCAAAATCTATGAACTGTCAGGAGTGAGTGATGATAAACCCCCAACCCCCTTTAACCCCGCCCCCAGAAGAGCCATTACCGGATTCGCCGGCGATATTTGAAGGCCGGGCCAGCCTGGAACGACTGGAAATGCTGGCCGAAAAAGGCGTTTTGAACCGGGCCGGTTTCGAACGCGCCCTGGTTCTGGCCGGTTATATTCCTAATGGCGAGGGCTGGCGTCGCTTTTTGGACTACTCACTGCTGGCCCTGGCTGTGGCTTTTAGTTTGAGCGGGATTATCTTTTTCTTTGCCTTTAACTGGGCCGAAATGCACCGCTTTACCAAGTTTGGCCTGGTCGAAGCTGGTATTTTGATTTGCCTGGGCTTTGCCTACTACCGGGGCTTGAATACCCTCCCCGGTAAGGCCGGCCTCATCGGCGCGGCCGTGTTGGTAGGGGCTTTGCTGGCAGTGCAGGGCCAGGTTTACCAGACCGGGGCTGATGCTTACACCCTGTTTCTCTACTGGGCTGTTTTTATTCTCGGCTGGGCTATCGTCGGTTTGTCCGGCCCGCTCTGGTTTTTATGGCTGGTGCTGCTCAATCTAACCCTGTGGTTCTACGGGGAGCAGGCCGGCTTCGCTGATGAGCTAACCTTATTTAACCTGTTGTTCGCCCTCAATGGGTTGGGGTTGGCGCTGTGGGAGGTAGGCCATGCCTGGGGCTGCGGCTGGCTCAGCGGCCGCTGGGAACCCCGGCTGATGGCCCTGGCTGCCTTTATTTTTGCCCTGATCCCGACCATTGCCTTGATCTGGAGCTGGCACTCTCCTGCCGAAATAGACAGGAGCATGGTAATAGGGACCGTTCTCTACCTGGTCTTAACCGGGGCGGTCATTTTTATTTACACCTATATCATCCACGATCTGTTTATGCTGACTCTGGCTGCTTTTAGCCTGGTGGCGGTAATCACCTCGGCCGTGGTCCACGAAGTGAGCCGGACCGACTTTGAGGCTTCCGGTTTGCTGCTGATTGGACTGGTCATCATTGTCCAGGCTGCCCTGGCCGTCAACTGGCTGCAGCGGGTCGCTCGTTCCTGGGAGGTGGCGCATGGCTAAGCTAAAAACCGTAGTTGACGAATTAACCACTGAGGGTTACTTGCCGGCGGAGAAGCGAGGCGAACTGGCTGGGCTGCTGGCCGGTGAGGCGGTGGGCACAACCTGGTATATTCAGGCGGCGGTAGGAATTAGCGCCTGGATTGCGGCCTTGTTCATCATCGGGTTTATTATTACCGGGATCATTCTAACCGAGTCGGCTCTTGCCTATTCGGTCACCGGCTTAATCTTCATTGCGGCCGCAGTCGGAATCAAATATCTTTTTCGCCGCTCGAACTTTGCCGGTCAACTGAGCCTGGCCATCAGCCTAGCCGGGCAGGGGCTGTTTGTGGCCGGCATCTACCTCGGCGCCGAGAGTCTGCTGTCTACCTGCCTGATCACCCTTTTAATGGAGGCTACTCTGTTTTTGCTCTATCCCGGCCGGCTCCATCGCTTTATTTCGGCCCTGATTGCTCTGGGGGCAATCTTGACCTTGCTCTACGGGGAATGGGAAATCTATGAAGCCACTCACGGCCTGGTCATTCTGTTGCTGAGTCTGGCGCTTCTCATCTGGTCTGAGGATAGCTATTTTGTTACCCAGGGATTGCGCTCGTTCTCCCGGCCTCTGGGCTATGCCGCCACGTTGACCCTCTTTGGCCTGTTGTTACCCTCGGTTATCTACCAGATCAACTATGTCAAACATTGGTGGATCTCCACGCTGGGGTTGCTGGTAGTCGGCCTGTTGTTTTTCCTCTACCTCCGCTTTGGTCGGAACGCCCTAATCCTCTCGCCGACCCTCATGGCGGCTATGGCCGGGGGAGCCATCATTTTAAGTTTGCTCACCTGGCAGACGCCGGGGATTCTGGCCAGCCTGATCCTGCTGATCGTGGGCTTCTGGCGCGGGCGCCGGCTGGTGTGGGGGCTGGCGGTGGCGTTCCTGGTCTTTTTTATCGGCGCTTTTTATTACCACCTGGCCTTGGACCTGTATGAAAAATCATTAATTTTGATGGGCAGCGGGGCGTTGCTTTTCCTGGCCCGTACCTTCTTTCTTCGACAGTTCAGGCCGGTTCAGGAGGCAGTTTGATGTCAAGCTTAACCTTACGCCACATCATCATGGGCCTCGTCGGCCTGAGTATTTTAGCCTTTGTTAACGTCAACATTTTTCAAACGGAGACCCGCCTGACCCAGGGCCAGGTGATTTTTCTCCAACTGGCCCCGGTTGATCCCCGCTCGTTGATTCAAGGCGATTATATGCAGCTTAACTATGCTTTGAACAACGAGCTGAGCATCTTGAGCGATCTGCCGGAAAAGGGCCAACTGGTGTTAAAGCTGGACGAGCAGAAGGTGGCTGCCTTTAGCCGGGTCTATCAAGGTGGAGCTTTGGCTCCGGATGAAATCTTGCTGAATTATCGCCGGCTGGAGTATGGGCAGGTTCAGATTGGGCCGGATTCGTTCTTCTTCCAGGAAGGGCTCGCCGATGATTACGCCGAGGCCAGGTATGCCGCCCTGCGCGTGGCCGACAACGGCCAGAGCCTGTTGGTTGGGCTGCGGAACGAGACTCTGTCCCCTCTCGGTTCTTCCGAAGGTCAGTAGATTTCCTGGAGCGCAAAAGCAAAGCTCTTGCGCTCCGAATTTAAGCTATTGAGCAAGCCACCCGTCGAGAAATCGGCGGATTTTTTTATTTAGCGGATACCCCTCTCTTTCTGGTTAAGCTGAAAAGCCTAGCCCCATTAAGCTTATCCCCGGTTGTGGTGATGGCGGAGATGGGCTATAGTGGAGGGGTTTTTTGAGGAGAGACAGAAGGGTGGTACGTTTTCTTAACCAGCCTTCCAATCCTCCAACCTTCCATCCTTCCAGTTTTTGCTTTGCGTTTGGTAATGTTGTAAAATTCGAGAAATTATTATAGTAAGTTTTGTAAAAATTCGGAACTACCCTAAACCCTAAAGGTCTTTGTAACTATCCAGCCTATGTCATTGCGAGGAGCGCTTTTTGCGACGAAGCAATCTCCACATCGCAACCTGGGGATTGCTTCACTTCGCTGGCAATGACGCCTGAACAGTTATAGGTCTTTAAGACCTTTAGGGTTTGATAAGCGGAGACAAAAAGCAATGTTCAACTTTTGGCCCCAGAAGCGCCAGCAATCGAAAATCCTGTGGCTAGATTTAGGCGATTTGGGCGATTTGGTTCATCCGCACGGCCCGCACGAACAGTGGCAGGATCACGGACTGGGGCTTTTGCGTACCATTTTGCATCAAAATGGCATTGAAACCGACCTGCGCTCGACCCGCGCCGTGACCTCGTGGCCGGAGCTGCAAAAACAGCTCAAAGGGTACGAGACGCTGATCATGAATGTGCGGAGCTACACTTTCCCCGTAGCCCGCAAGTCGGCCCAGCTTTTTAAGGAAGTGAACCCCAGCGGTATGGTCCTGACCGGCGGCATGCACGCCACCGTCGCTGTAGACGAGATGGCCGAGATAGCCGAATTTGACCGTATCTGCCAGGGACCGGGCGAAAATACGATTGTTGACCTGGTCAAAGACCCGCACTCATTTCCGCGTGTAATCGTGGGGATTGGGGCCAAAACCATGGCCGACTGGCCGATGATTGACCGCACCCTCTGGCCCAAACCCCACCGGCGCATTGCCAAAAAGTTCAATTGGCCCATGGAGCCGGAGTGCGGCTGGGGCCCGGCCCCGGTGGCGACGATTCTGACCAATCGGGTTTGCCCCTGGCAGTGTGTCTTCTGCAATGAAAATTCTTACATCCCCAACATGGGCCGCAAGCCGGTCGAGGCGGTGATTGACGAACTCAACTACCTGGATCGAAAATACGGCGTCGGCTCGGTGGTTATTCACGATTCAATGTTTTTCCAGAATCCGGGCTGGTTGCAAGAGTGGATCGAGAAATACCCGGCCAAAGCCAACAAAGTCTGGCCCTATTGGGCCGCCGGTCGCTCCGACACGGTGCGGCAATGGCCCGACCTGTTCGAAGCGCTGGTGCGCGAAACCAACTGGAACACTATCTCCATCGGCTTTGAGTCGGGCAGCGACCGGATTTTGCGCTTGCTCAATAAAGAATGTACCGAGGAAGACAACTACTTTGCCATCGAACTGCTCAACAAACTCGGCGACGAATTTAAGAGTCAGGGTAAACAGCCGCCGATGTTCTGGGCCAATATCATGCTCGGTATCCCCGGCGAGAGTGAGGACGACGCCTTCAAAACCATTCGTATGCTCAAAGCTATGCGCTACGTCTACCCCTCGATTTCCTACTACGCCCCGTATCCGGGGTCGGCCCTGGGCTACCAGCTCATCGCCGAAGGCAAGAGCATGATGTCGAAAGACAACTACCACCGCTTCCCCGGCGATGAGAAGGTCAAGGGAGTCAACTACCAATTCTACCGTGAGTTGCTGGCCGGCAAATTTGATCAAGAAATCAACCAGGGGCTTGACGCCTCGGCTCGCCATCGCTCCGGGGTGTATGAGGAAGCGTTGATTAAAGCATGAGCAGTTTTAGCAACCCCCACTACATGTATCTCTTTGAAATGAAAAACGGCAAGCAAAAGCTGGCCTACGGCCAATCGCCGGAGGATGCCCTGGACATTTTGCGGGTGCGTCTCAGCGAAGAGGAAATGAAAGAAATTATCCAGGACAAGTATATCAAGATTTCGCAGCGCAAATTGCAGCAGTACGTTCATAATTTGGGGTAGTTTGTACCTGCTCAGGCATGTCATTTCTCCCCGCGCAGCGGGGAGAAATCTTTAAGTCCTTTAGTAGCTGTAACTTGGAGATTTCTCGACCTTCGGTCTCGAAATGACATGAGGTTGAGGGGTTAGATGCTCAAACCGTCAAAAGCCGAAATCAAAATACTTTGCGCTCTGGCTGACGGCTCTACCCTGAAATCGCAGCGCTACCTGGATGGAACCAAGATTTACCAATTACATTCCCTGGCGGGCCAGGTTGAGCCGGTGCAAAAGCGGCTTGTTGAGGCGCTGCTGCGGCGCGGCTATATTATCAGCAATCAAAAATTTCCAGCCGCTACCTACTCGCTGACCGAACCGGGCCGAGAAATGGCCGCCCATTCCAACCAAGTTCCCCACTCGATGTAGAGTTTGCATCTAAAATTTGTCAACCCTCAAGTCGGATTTTGCCTTGAGCTTTAGCCTGATATAGAATAGAAAAATTATTATAGTGATATTTATAAAAATTACGACACATCTTGGGCGGCCTGTACCGGCAGCCTTTTGCTCTGAGGAGGTAAATTTCCTATGCGTGTTATGATTGTAAACCCTCGTTTTCACCTGCCCATTGATACTCGGACAACGCCCCATTTGGGGCTGGCCTACCTGGCCGCTGTCTCGGAGCAGCGTGGCGACGAGGTCATGGTTTTTGATGCCGATGTTGAAGACGAGCCAATTACCGAGGCGGTACGCCGCTTCCGGCCCGAAATTGTCGGCATCACCGCCAACACGCCCCAGGTCAAATCGGCCTGGCGCACCGCCCAGGCGGTTAAATCTATTGCCGACATCCCGGTGGTGCTGGGCGGTCCCCACGTGTCCGTTTTGCCCGCCGAAAGCGCCAAACGCCCCGAAGTGGATGTGGTGGTGCGCGGCGAAGGCGAGGCGGTCTGGGTGAAGCTATGCGAGATCATCGAGCGCGCCCAGAAAGGCAACCCCCACTTTGCCGCCCGTGACCTGCTGGACCCGCAGCAGGCGTTGCTCGACTCGCTGCTGGGCATCAGCTACTACACCTTCGACGGCCAGGAGCGCCACAACCCCGATCATCCGGCCATCGCCGATTTGGACACGCTGCCCTTCCCGGCCTATCATTTCTTTAAAATGGAGCGTTACACCAACCTCCAGCCGGCCACCGACGCCATTGACGGCTCCAAATCCTTCTCGGTCATGACCTCGCGTGGCTGTCCCTATCGCTGCACCTTCTGCTCGCAGAGCATCATGCCCATCAAATGGCGCGCCCGCAGCCCCGAAAGCGTGCTGGCCGAGTGGCAGCACCTGGTCCACAACCTGGGGGCGCAGGAAATCGGCGTGCTTGACGACTCGGCCAATATTCAGGTGGATCGCCTGGAACGTATGGCCGACCTGTTTATCGAACACAAGGTCAACCACGTCCCCTGGATCTTTGTCAACGGCATCCGGGCCAACCTGGCCACCAAGGAACTGTTGGGCAAATTGAAAAAGGCCGGCCTGAAGCGCGTCGCCTTTGGCGTGGAAAGCGGCGACCCCGACGTGCTGCTCTCGATTGACAAGAAAATTGACCACGACACCATCCGCCAGGCCTTCAAAAACGCCAAGGCGGTCAACCTGGAAACCATCGGCTTCTTCATCATCGGCTTGCCCGGCGACACCGAGGAGTCTATGGACCGGACCATCAAATTTGCCTGCGAAGTGGACCCGCTCATCGCCAACTTCTCCATGATGACACCCTACCCCGGCACCAAAGTTTATGAGATTGCCAAACGTCAGGGCCGGTTGCTGCTGGAGGATTGGGAAGATTACGTTTTCTTTGATGGGCGCGCCCGCTACGAATTGGGCGATATGACCGCCGAACTGGTCCAGCGCAAGTGGAAAGAAGCCTATCGCCGCTTTTATTTGCGCCCGCACCGCATTGCCATGACCCTGAGCCGCAAAGATTTCTGGATCAACTGGCGGCGCACCTTCAAAGTGGCCTTCAACACCATCTTCCCCAAAAAGGAAAAGACCGAACTGCGCCAGGCCGTCGAGAGCGCCCAGGTGATTTAGACTTTATAACCTGAGTTCTGAGTTTTCTAAATCGCACTCTTCGATACGCCCCTCGCTTCGCTCAGAGCTACTCAGGATGCGATAAACGGGCCGAAAATCATCCTGACGCGAAGCGGGCGTTAGCCCGTATCGAAGGGTGACTTTCGCTAAAATATCGAACTCAGGTTTACAGGTTTTTAAAACCTGTCAGCTCTTGACTCAACCATGAGACTTGTCACCTACAACTTTCGCGCCGGCGGTAAAAGAGGGGAGCAAAATCAATGGTCAAAAATATTGACCAATTTTGCGCCTGACATCGTTTTTGCCCAGGAAACCCGCGATCCAAAGTTGGAAGTGCCGCAGTATCAGATCAATCCAGACAGATTTATCTGGCATCCGGTCAACCATAGATGGGGCAGTGCTCTGTTTATCAGAGACGGCGAAATGAGACCGCTCGACTTGCCAGGATATGAAGGATGGGTGGTTGGCGCGGAAATCAACGATCTGGCTTGGCCGCGTGCGCTGCGCGTGTTTAGTGTGCATGGGCCATCCAGAAAAGGCAGCAATTACATCAAAGAAATGCACCTGATTCTTAATGAGATTGCCAAATTACCCGCTGATGCTGACCTGCTCATCGGCGGCGATTTTAATATTGCGGCCAGTTTTCGGCACGATGGCGAGGAAATGAAGACAGGCAAAGCAAATGAAGCTGTCCTGGCCCGTTTGAGCAATGAATTTGGCCTAAAAAGTTGTTGGCAAACAGCCAACCCGGATCAGCCTTTGGCTCAAACTTTGCGTTGGGGCACAAACAAAACTACTCCTTATCACTGTGATGGAATCTTTGCTCCGGTAGCTTGGAGCCACCTTTTAGAGTCTTGCCAGATCATCTCAGAAGGCTGGGAGGTATTGAGCGATCACAACCCGGTGGTAGCAACCTTCAACCTTTACACGCCAGGGGGTCGTCAGGTATAATTTAGCCAGGGAGAAAGACTATGACCATAAAAGAAGCTCTGGCCACAGTGCGGTATGTGTTAGATACAAAGGGTGACAAAACGGATGTGCTTGTGCCCTTGCCGGTTTGGGAGGCTCTGCTTGGCTCTTGGAGTCAGTTGATTGAATTGCTGGAAGATCAAGAAGACCGAGCGATTTTACAGGAATGGTTGCAAAAACGTGCTAATGGCGAGGTCGAAATGATCTCCCTTGAGAATCTGGAACAAGAACTTGTATCAGTATGATGACTTGGCTGAGTTGATAAAGAATATTGAGCCATAAATTGGAGGAATAATTGAAAGTTTTACTTGCCAGCCCCGAATCCGAGGTCTGGAACAGCCGCAAACACATTCATATGGGCCTGGGCTACCTGGCCGGCTCGCTGCTGGCGCATGGCTATGAATGTGAAATCTGGGATGCTTCGGTCGAGTCGGACATCGAGTCGCTGGATGAGAAGCTGGCCCGCGATCCGTTTGACGTCGTTTGTCTGTCCGCGCCGACCCCGCTGATTGCGCAAGCCTGGGAAGCGGCCCGAACGGCCAAAAAGCACGGGGCGATCACCATTCTCGGCGGGCCGCATCTGACCCTCATGCCGCACGAATCAATGGAGAAGCCAGAAGTTGATCTGGTAGTACGTGGCGAAGGCGAATATACTATTATTGAGATCATGCGGGCGTTAGAAAAAGAAGTGTCAAGTTTCAAGTTTCAAGTGTCAGGTAGCAACAGCTTGCCCGTGACACCTGACACGCGATACCTGACACCCCGCCTCTTCGATCCCGCCGCCGGTTGGGGCAGCATCCTCGGCCTGTCGTGGCGAGACAAAGCGGGCAAAATCAAGCACAACCTCGACCGCCCGCTGCCCGACGACATTGACGCCATCCCTTTTCCGGCGTTTCATATGTTCAAGATTGACCGTTACACCAACCTCAACCCGCTGACCGATGGGCTGGATATGAACGCCCGCGCCTTCACTATTGTCACCTCTCGGGGCTGCCCGTATAAATGCACTTACTGTTCCAAGCCCATCACCGGCGACACCTGGCGCGGGCGCAGCGTGGATAATGTTATCGCCGAGTGGGAGTGGCTGGTCAAAGATTTGGGCGCGACCGAAATCGGCATCACCGACGACATCTGGAACCTGGACAAAAACCGGGCCAAAGAGTTGTGCCGGGCGCTGATTAAAGCCAACCTCAACCACGTACCCTGGGTGACGATTCACGGCATGAAGGTCAATAACACCGACGCCGAACTGTTCAAACTGATGAAACAGGCCGGCTGCAAGCGGGTCGGCTTTGGGGTAGAGAACGGCGACGACTGGATGCTGCGCCACGTGATCAAAAAAGGCCAAACAGTGGACATGGTCCGCCAGGCCTTCAAATGGTCAAAAGAGGCCAAGCTGCAAACCATGGGTTTTTTCATCTTTGGCATGCCCGGCGAAACCGAAGAGTCCATGGAAAAAACCATCCGGCTGTCGCTGGAACTCGACCCCGACCTGGCCCACTTTATGATGGCCGCGCCCTTCCCCGGCACCGAGATGTGGGAAACGCTCAAAAAGCACGGCGATGTTTTCTCCGATAGCATGGATTGGTCGCAGATTGCCATCCAGGATGACAAGGCCCACTTTGCCTTTGGCGACCTGGACAAAGAAACCGTCGAACGCAAGTGGCACGAGGCCCACCGCCGTTTTTACCTGCGCCCCAAACGCATCGCCCGTATCGCCGTCCGCAAAGATACCTGGCAGCGCTTCCCCTATTACCTCAAAACCGCCGCCAACATGCTGCTCGGCCTGGGCGAAAGAGAAGCGACGGCGGCCTAGCCCCTCCTTAGAAGGGAAAATTGAATTGAAAATTGAAACCTTTGCCCTCGAACGGTGGATGACCACCTACGAAATGCACGTTAAATACGATATTGCCGAAAGCGGGATTTTGCCGCTGACGGTTAACGACCTGCTGCAATTTGAGCCGCCCGAAAAGCGGGACGAGATCCTGCAACGGCTGCTGGAAATGCCCCTGGGTTACAGCGAAGCCCCCGGCTCGCTGGAACTGCGGTCGCTGCTGGCCGCCACCTATGATAACTGCGGCCCGCAGAACATTTTGATTACCACTGGGGCGATTGAAGCCAATTTTCTGCTTTTCAATACCCTGCTCGACCCCGGCGACCACGTGGTGGCGGTCTACCCGGCTTACCAGCAGCTTTACAGCGTGCCCCGCGCCATTGGCTGCGAGGTCTCGCTCTGGAAACTCCGGCCCGAAAATGGCTTCCGTTACGATCTGGACGAACTGGAGCGGCTGGTCACCCAACAGACCCGCCTGATTGTGATCAATACCCCCCACAACCCCACCGGGGCCATGCTCTCCACCGCAGATGTCCGGCGCATTTACGCCCTGGCCGAGTCGGTGGGGGCGAAAGTTTTGGGCGATGAAGCCTACCGCTGGCTGACCGTCCCCGGCGGCGATGATTTTGCCCCGCCGATGGTTAACCAGGGACCGGCCGGGATCAGCGTTGGCACGCTGTCCAAGCCGTTTGGCCTGCCGGGGCTGCGTATCGGCTGGATCGCCGGGCCGGCGGATTTGATTGCTCAATGCTGGGCCATGCGTGATTATGTATCGCTGAGTCCGGGTAAACTCAACGACGCCCTGGCCGTTCTGGCTGTCAAGCGCCGCGAGCGAGTGGTCGAGCGCAATCACGCTATCATCAGCCAAAACCTGGCCTGCGCCACGGCCTGGATGGCCCAGCACGCCGATATTGTCTCCTGGATTCCGCCACGCGGAGGCTTGCTGGCCCTGCTGCGCTACAACCTAGATATTCCTTCGCTGGAACTGGCTAACAAGCTGGCCGAGGAATATAGTGTAATGTTGGCTCCCGGTTCCGCCTTTGGCTTCGAGTACCATCTCCGCCTGGGTATTGGTCAAAATCCAACCGTCTTCGCCGCCGGGCTGGAGCGCACCGCCAAATGTCTGGCAGAACTGCAAGCCAGTGGGGTCAGACGACTGAGTTAGGCCGGAACGTGTTGCGTCTGGTGTTAATATTATGCAAGATGGTAACTGCTCAGCCATGTCATTTCGACCGTAGGGAGAAATCCTCTGCAACCTTACTTTTAAATGTTGCGCCCTGGGGATTTCTCGACCTTCGGTCTCGAAATGACATGACCCATAGTGCAACACGCAACACCGAATTTTAGTCGTTATCAAGGAGACAACTCATGACCAGCCAAAATCCGAGCATTCGTTTGATCAATCCTGCTGCCATCTCTCAACCCACCGGCTATACCCACGTGGTCGAGGTGACGGGCGGCAAAACGGTTTATATTTCCGGCCAGATTGCCTTCGACGCGGAGGGCAAAGTCGTCGGTGTGGGCGATTTGGCGGCGCAGGCTCACCAGGTTTTTGCCAATTTGCGAGCAGCCCTGGCGTCTGTCGGGGCCGACTTTACCCAGGTGGTTAAATTAAACTATTACCTGCTGGACATGTCACAACTGCCCGCCGTGCGCGAGATTCGCAACCAGTATATCAACACGGCGCAGCCGCCGGCCAGCACGGCAGTTCAGGTGAGTGGGCTGGCTCACCCCGACCTGCTAATCGAGATCGAGGCGGTGGCGGTTATTCCCGCTTGAGGCTCAGGCATGGCAACTACTTCACGGGTGGCTGTTGTCACCGGGGCAAATCGCGGCCTGGGCTTTGAAACGTGCCGCCAACTGGCCCAACAGGGCTATCAGGTGGTGCTGACCAGCCGCGATGAAGCCAAAGGTCAAGCTGCGGCTGAGACGCTTCGCCGGGCGGGTGGCAACATTATTTATCACCCGCTCGAGGTGACTTCTGAAGAGAGCATCAGCCAACTGCGCGAGTTTGTCGTCCGCGAGCTGGGCCGGGCGGATGTCCTGGTCAACAACGCGGCGCTCTACCTGGATGAAGGGCGCGACGTGCTGGAGGTCGAGTTGGAGGTTTTTCGGACCACCATCGAGACCAATGTGTATGGGCCGCTGCTGCTGTGCCAGCAATTTGTCCCGTTGATGCTCAAGCAAAATTATGGGCGAATAGTCAATGTTTCCTCCGGCAGCGGGCAGTTGAGCAGCATGGGCAGTGACACCCCGGCCTATGCCATGTCGAAAACCGCGCTCAACGCACTGACCCTGATGCTGGCCCAGCGGGTCAGGGGGAGAAACATCCTGGTCAATGCCGTTTGCCCCGGCTGGGTACGGACAGACATGGGCGGGGCGTATGCGCCTCGCTCGGTTGAAGAAGGCGCGGATACCATTGTCTGGCTGGCAATGCTGCCAAATGGCGGGCCGAATGGCGGCTTTTTCAGAGACCGCCAGCAAATTGAGTGGTAATTTATGCCAACTGTTATGCGTGAAATTGTTATCATCGGGGCGGGTATGGCCGGGCTGGCTGCGGCTCAACGCTTACATCAAGCCGGGCTGCCCGCTTTGGCGCTGGAAGCGCGTCAGCGGGTGGGCGGACGTGTCTGGACCGACCGCTCTCGCGGTATTGTTGAATTTGGGGCGGAGTTCATTCACGGCAAAAAAGCAGTCACCTGGGATTTAATCCGACAAGCCGGTCTGACAGCGACCCTCTGGCCGCCGGAAGCGCTGGCAGACTCGGCAACAGCCTATCGTTTTGCCTGTCAGGGCCGTTTATTGCCGTCCAGCAGCGATGTGCCGGCCCGAACCGAAAATTTATATGAACTGGTCGAACACTACGAAGGGCCGGAGCAAAGCGCCGCAGAATTGATGATCAGCCTTGCTCCTGCTGATGATTTGGCCGCTCAATTTGCCTTGCGGCGGCTGGCGAATGTGGAAGCCGCCGATGTCACCCGGTTGAGTGCGCAGGCTTTGGGACTTGACCGGCGCAAAGATACCGCCGGGTGGGGCGACGATTTTCACGTGAATGATGGTTACGACTCCCTGGCTACATTTTTGGCGCAGGGGTTAGAGGTCAGGCTGAATACCGCAATCACGCAAATTGACTGGAACGAAACGGGCGCGATGCTCCATTTGGCTAATGGACAGACAATTCAGGCCCGGCGGGTCATTGTGACCGTCCCTCTCGGCGTGCTGCAAGCCGGTACGCTCCGGTTTTGCCCGGCCTTGCCCCCGGAAAAAGAGCAGGCCATTAGCGCTTTAGCCATGGGCAGCGTCACCAAGCTGGCCCTGTGGTTCGAGCAGGCTTTCTGGCCGCCCTTCGCTTTTTTGCACAGCGACGGCATAGTTCCGGCCTGGTGGCCGGTCTACAGCGAGCAGGGGGCGGTGTTGATGGGCTATACCGGCGGCCCGGCAGCCCTGAAGCTGGCCGCTTTGGGAAATGAGGCAGCTATTGAGCAAGGCCTGGCGGAAGTGACGGCGTTATTTGGTTCAGCAGCCAGAGAAACTTTTGTCAAAGGGCAGTTGGTAGATTGGTCAAGCGACCCCTGGGCGCGAGGCGGTTACACCTATACCCCCGTCGGAGCCGGCAACGCCCGCGCCGAACTGGCTACGCCCGTCGCCAATACGTTGTTTTTTGCCGGCGAGGCGACTTGTACCAACGGTCATCCGGCTACCGTTCACGGAGCTATCGAAAGTGGTTGGCGAGCCGTGGACGAGATTTTGACCTTAGCTCAGCCAAATACGCAGGTGTGACTCAGAACGATGGGCGTGTTATAATTATTGAACGAGGTGTTGCGATGGTTACAAAAACTCGTGAAGCCACGCTAGAAGATTTGTATCATGTGCCGGAGAACGGCAAAGCTGAACTTGTCAATGGGGAGTTAGTGCTGATGAGTCCAACCGGGGCTAAACCAGGGTACGCGGCCGATGAAATTTTTGTATCCTTACGGAATTATAGCAAACGTACCAAAGTAGGCCGCGCGGTTGGAGATAATAAAGGCTTTCATGTTAATTTGCCGCACCGTACTTCATTTAGCCCTGATGCCGCTTTTTACATCGGTTCCGACCCTGGCATGAAATTTTTTGAAGGGGCGCCCATCTTTGCGGCTGAAGTGAGAAGCGAAGGGGATTACGATCTACAAGCTGAACGAGCGATGGCCGACAAACGCCGAGATTATTTTGCTGCGGGAACTTTGGTGGTTTGGGATGTGGATTTGTTGAGCAACGATGTGGTCAGAGTTTACCGCGCCGACAATCCTGAGACCCCAACTATCTATCGTCGCGGTGATCTGGCCGAAGCCGAACCGGCCTTGCCGGGTTGGACCATGCCGGTTGATGATTTATTTGCGTAAGTATTGTTGCCCCTCACTATTTTACTTTTTACCCAATGTAAACGTCTAAAATTTACTTCCCGTTTTGAGTTCCTACGAGTTCCTTTAGTTCCCTGGGAACTCGTAGGAACTTGGGGGAACTTATTTTTCGACAATCACTAATGCTCAATCTTTTGCCTAAACTTCCTCTCTACTGGGCCTATCGAAAATTTGGCTGGCCGATGATGCTGCCGTTCTCCATTGTGGTCAGCGTGAGTTATCGCTGCAACAGCAAGTGCAAAACCTGCGATGTCTGGCGCAAGCCTAACGACGATATGACCCTGGAGGAGTGGGATAAAACGTTTGCTCAGATCGGGCGCGGCCCGCTTTATTTCACCTTTACCGGCGGCGAGCCGTTTATGCGTAAAGATACGGCCGACATGGCCCTGTCGGCCTATCAGCACTGCCGCCCGGCGGTGATTACGATCCCGACCAATGGTATTCTGACCAAACAGATTATCAGCCAGGTGGACCGCTTATGCGCCGGCGCGCCGAAAGCCAACATCGGCATTAACCTGTCCCTTGATGAGGTGGGTGAGCGCCACGACGAAATTCGGATGGTGCCGGGCAACTGGGCCAAAGCGATGAAAACCTGGGCCGAACTCAAGGCGCTGCAAAAACAGCACAAAAACCTGATGCTGACCAACCACACCGTCATCTCTAATTACAATATTGACCGCTTTTTTGAAATTTACGCCGGGCTGGAATTTTTAGAGCCGGACAGTTACATCACCGAAATTGCCGAAGAACGGGTTGAGCTGGACACGATTGATTGGGAAATTACCCCCCTGGCCGAAAAATACGGCCCCATCGCCGATTTCCTGAGCCAGAGGGCTACGCAGCGCCCGGTTAAAGGGTTTGCTAAAATTACCCAGGCTTTCCGGGCCGAGTATTATCAATTGGCCAAGCGTATCCTTTATGAAGAACGGCAGGTTATCCCCTGCTATGCCGGCTGGGCCAGTTGCCAGCTTGCCCCCAACGGCGATGTCTGGAGCTGCTGCATCCGGGCGGAAAACGTCGGCAATTTGCGCGACCACAACTATGACCTGCGCCCCATCTGGCGCGGCCGGGCCATGGCCCAACTGCGCCACAGCATCGCCCAGGGCGAGTGTCAATGCCCCATGGCCAATGCCTCTTACGCCAACATGGTTTTACACGCGCCGACCCTGGCCAAAGTTGTCTCAACGGTTGTCACCTCGTAAACTTGGTTAAAATCTCTGCTCAAACAACTTGCTTCATTTTGAAAAATCCCTTACCATTGCCCTATTAAGCCTTATCACCGGGGTCTCCACTGGGAACGAGTTCGGAGGCTCAAGGTTTTTAAGATTTGGCGAGTATAAGGAGCAAACTCGACCGCTGATTTGCTCGACGCGTCGCCTGAATTTCATATCCTGAAGGAAGGAACGAGAATGTCCCAAGAGTTTGAAAAGCAGCATGAGGATGACCACTTTTTAGACCATGTGGTGGTGCGCCATCCCAACGGCCAATCCGATAAATTTACTATTCCGGCTGATGAGGGAGCTACTTTACGGATAGGCCGCGAACTGGATAACGAGGTGGTGCTGTTGGACCCGCGCGCCTCGCGCTACCACGCCGAATTGCGGCGCACCGCCACCGGCATCGAAATAAAAGACCTGCACAGCGCCAACGGCACGCTCATTGGCACGACCCGCCTGGAACCAGAAACCTGGACTGACCTGGCCGCCGGGCAGATGGCCCAGATAGCCGAAACCCGCTTGTTCTGGGAAAAGGCAGCCTCGGCCCAATCTACGGTCGCTATGAGTCCGGCCCAAAAACAGGCGGCGGCGGCCGCCAGCGCTGCTCCCGCAGTGGTTGTGCCTCCGCCGCCAGCAGCGCCCGCCCAACGTCCGGCCATCGCCCCCTGGATGATTGGTTTGGCGGTGGCCCTGTTATTGCTGCTGGCGATTGGCGCTTTTCTGCTCTTTTCCGGTCGGGGTGGTCAGGGAGTGGCCGATGGCAACACCGTTGTCGAGGGTCAACCGGTTGTAACCCAAACTGCCGACAATAACCTGGCCCTGCAAACGCCCAGCGGCGGCCCGACCGATACGCCCACACCCAGCGGTCCCCAGTTGGCTATCCCGGTGGTTGAAGTGGTGTCGGCGCAAGTCCAGCCGATTCTCCTGGGCGCCTTACCCAGCACCGATAAAGCTCTGTTGCTGGTCAAAGTGCGGGTGCAAAATGTGGGCAACGCGCCTTTTGTCATCTCCACCGATGATTTCTCGGTGCGCAGCCGTGACGGCAAAACTACCCTGTCCGAAGCAGGCGGCACCACCAGCGAGGACGGCTTAAAGCGGTTGGGCGCAATTGACCGGTTTAATAATTTGAATTTAACTCCCGGCGGCAGCGTCCCCGAAAGTTTGATTTTTGAAGTCGAACCGAAAACGTATGATTTTGAGCTGGTGTTTGAACCGGATGACCTTGCCCCGATTGTGTTGGGCCTGGGGACGATTCGCGCTGGTGATGAATTGGCCCTGGCTTTGGGCACTCCGGTGGCCGAAGAGACGGAAGAAGCGGTCGCGGCTGCTGCGGCCAGCACCGCTACCCCCACCCTGGAACCAACGCCAACCGCTACCCGCCCGCCGGTGATTCCCGCGCCGCAGGTAGTGCCCAAGTCGGCCCTGGTGGGAACGATTGCTTATGCCGTTTTTAATGGCAATGATTACGATCTTTACATGGGTCAGGCCGACGGTTCGGGGACCAAGTTTTTCCGGGCCGGGGCCAGCCAGCCGGCCTTCAGTCCTGATGGCTCGCGGATTGCGTTTCACTCCTGGAAAGGGGACTCGCGGGGACTGGTGACCATGGATGTTTCCGGGGCCAACGGCGCCCTGATTTCCAATTTTATCGAAGACCAACTGCCCACCTGGATGGCCGATGGCGAGGATATAATCTACCTGAGCCGTCGTTCCGGCGGCCGCCAATCACAACTGTTCATGGCCAATGGCTCGACCGAATTGGCCGAGGCGACGCTTATCGGTGAGGGTGAATATCCGGCGGTTAACGCTCAGGGTAAATTGGTCTTTAAGGGCTGGGGTACCACCGCTTACGGTCTTCGCACCGCCACCAGCAAGATGGAGGACCTGCAAACCGTAACCAATGTGGACGAAGATACGGCCCCGGCGCTCTCGCCCAACGGTGAACAAATTGTCTTCATGTCGCGGCGCGAAGGCAACTGGGAGATTTACATTGTCAATGCCGATGGCAGCGGCTTGCAGCGCTTGACCAACGACCCGGCCGAAGACGGTCTGCCCACCTGGTCGCCCGACGGCAACGCCATTGCCTTTGTCAGCAATCGCGGCGGCCCCTGGGCAGTCTGGGCCATGACCCCCGACGGCAGCGGCCAGCGCCAGCTTTTCACCATGGAAGGCTCGCCCGACGGCCAGGTGGGCACCGACACCTTCGCCAGCCGCGGCTGGGCCGAAGAAAGAATCAGTTGGACGAAGTAAAAGACGACCGCCACACCCCCTCCCTTCCCTCCCCCTACCAGGGGGAGGGTTAGGGAGGGGGTGTGGTCATAATAAATATAATAATTAGTAAAAAAATTGTAAAATTGACAAAAAAATTCCCCTCCCCTATAATCAGCCTGATTAGAGGTTTGTCACTACTCAGCCATGTCATTTCGACCGAAGGGAGAAATCTCCGAGGCCGATGTAGCGCGGTAGGAACGCTTCGCGTTGGCCTACGGCCTCGAAATGACAGGAGGGAGTTACAGAGCTTTGATAATCGCCAATCTCTAATCTCTCTTAAAAGAGGAGGTTGTCCGTGACGCGTGTTTTGTGGGTAGAAAAACAAATTGATTACGAGCCGCAGGGCATTATGTCTATGTCGGCGGTGCTAAAGCAGGCGGGTCATGAAGTCGCCCTGGCGATTTGCGCCCAGGAAGACCCGGTTCAAGTGGCCAAAGAGTTCCAGCCGGATATCGTCGGCTACAGCATGATGACCGGCTCACAGCATTATTACTTTAAGGTCAATCGGCGTATTAAAGAAGGGTTGGGCCAGAAACAGGTCATGTCGGTTTTTGGCGGGCCGCATCCCACCTTTTTCCCGGATATGATCCACGAAGACGGCGTAGACGGCGTTTGCGTGGGCGAAGGTGAGGGGCCGCTGGTGGATTTAGCCAATGCCCTGGGCAACGGCGGTTTTCACCCCGATATTCCCAACTGGTGGTTCAAAGTCGAGGGGGAGGTGGTCAAAAACCCGGTCCGCCCGCTCATCCGTAAATTGGGCGATTTGCCAATGCCCGACCGGGAGCTGATTTACAGCAAACATGCCCCCACCCGCACCAGCCCCATCAAGCACTTTATGGCCAGCCGGGGCTGCCCCTACAACTGTACTTACTGTTTCAACCACGCCTGGTACGAAATTTATACCCGTGAAAAACGGGGCTACCAGCGCAGCGTCGAGTCAGTTATCGAGGAAGTTAACTGGGTGCGAGACCGCTACCCCCTGGAGCAGGTTGTTTTTCTGGACGACTTGTTTATCATTTACGTTGATTGGCTGGAAGAGTTTGCCGAAAAGTTTCCCAAAGAAGTCGGCCTGCCCTTCTTCTGCAATGTGCGCTCTAACCTGATTACCCCGGAAAAAGTGGCCTTGCTGAAAAAGGCCGGGGCCAATACCGTCAGCATGGGCATCGAGGCCGGCAACGACCGCCTGCGCAACGATTTGCTCAAGCGCAAGATGTCCCGCGAAACCATCATCGAATCGGGCCGCATGCTGCATGAGGCCGGCATCAATCTGACCGCTACCAACATTTTGGCCCTACCGACCGGCACCCTGGACGACGACTTTGATACCATGCGGCTCAATGCCGAGGCTAAAGTCAAATACGCCCACGCTTTTCTGTTCCAGCCCTATCCGGCCACCGAATTGGGCGAATTTACCAAAAAGAACGGCCATATGGCCGGCAGCTTTGATGACATTGGGGCCATCGCCTGGGACAGCTCGATTTTGGTGCGTGATGACAAAGAGAAGACGCAGATGGAGAATTTGCAGCGCTGGTTTGCCCTGGGCGTTGAGTTTCCCTGGCTGGAGCCGTTCATTCGCTTGGTTATAAAAGCGCCGCACAACAAGTTCACCGATACCCTCTTTTGGTGGATTCACAAACTGTGGAAAGGCTGGGCCATCACCCATCGGGTCCATCCCATCAAAATCACGCCCCAGGTCATTTGGAGCAACGCCAAGCATTTCATGCAAATGGAAGCGTAGTTTAGACCTGACAGGTTTTCGCGCAGCGTACCTGTCAGGTCTTGATTAAAAGAGTCCGCAAGCTTAAAGTGCGGACTTTTTTTATTTGTGAAAATGAGTTAACTACTATGTCATTTCGACCGCAGGGAGAAATCCCCAATACCTTGTTTTTAACCATTGCATCCTGGGGATTTCTCGACCTTCGGTCTCGAAATGACATGAGGCTGAGTAGTAACGATATTTCTTTGACACTCCCCTTGATTAGACTATAATGAGCGCCTTACTTTAAGGAGTCAGGTATGACCGTTGTCGTTTTCGGCAGCATCAATATGGATTTGGTGGTCCGCACCCCGCGCTTGCCGGCCCCGGCGGAAACCATTACCGGCCACGAATTTTTTACCGCTCCCGGCGGCAAAGGGGCCAACCAGGCCGTGGCCGCAGCCCGGCTGGGCGCACCGACCCGCATGGTGGGCCGCGTCGGCGGGGATGCCTTTGGCCAGGAACTGCGCCAGAATTTGACCGCTACTGGGGCAGATGTCTCGGCAGTTTTCACCGATTCAACAATCAGTTCCGGCGTGGCGGTAATCGCCGTAGACGACCAGGCCCAAAACACCATCATCATCGTACCCGGCGCAAACGGCAACGTGGGCGATGATGACCTGGGCCGGCTCGAATCCGGCCTGATCGGAGCCAAAGTATTGCTGCTTCAGCTCGAAGTACCGCTGCCGGCGGTTGTCGCCGCCGCCCGGTTGGCTCATCAGCACGGTCTCACCGTTGTGCTCGACCCGGCGCCGGCCCAGGAGTTGCCGGCCGAGTTATTTATGCTGGTAGATATTATTACCCCCAATGAAGTTGAAGCCGGTCAATTGGTCGGTGTTGCCGTGAAAACCCCTGCTGATGCGGCCAGGGCAGCCCGGATGCTACTAAATTTAGGGGTCAAAACGGTCATTATTAAAATGGGAGCATTGGGCGTCTTGTATGCTGAGACTGAGCGTGAACCAACCTTTGTGCCTGCCTTTGAGGTTCAGGCTGTGGATACGGTCGCTGCCGGAGATGCTTTTAACGGGGGGCTGGCTACCGCTCTGGTGGAGGGCCATGACCTGCCAGAGGCAGTCCGTTGGGGGGCAGCCGCCGGCGCGCTCTCGGCCACCAAAATGGGGGCGCAACCCTCGATGCCCGGCCGGGCCGAGTTTGAAGCGTTTCTAAAAACGCAGGCAAATTAACCTTCCCCTGCGCCATCTGGTTAGACACATAGACCGGGAAAAATCCGACCACTTGCTGCGCTTGGCGGTACATTGACATGCAACCGACGACAGACCTCTATCCGTACATTTTAGGGGGCATATATGGCCAGGCTCTCGGCGATGCCTGGGCTATGCCGGCTCTCTTTCACCCGGACCAAACCTGGGCCTACTACAACGGCTGGCTTGACCGCTTTTGGCCGGCCCCGCCCGATCACCCGCTGCATGCGGGTTTTCGCGCCGGCCAATTTACCGATGATACCCAACAGGCCCTGGCAATGGCTGAAGCTGTCATTGCCGCCGGCCAGATCACCGTTGAAGAAGCGGCCAGGGCTATGCTCGCCTGGTATGAACGGGTCCAGGGAGAAGATGTGCCCTACATTAGTCATGATACCCACCGGGCGCTGGCGGCGCTCAAATCCGGTAGCGACCCTCACCTGACCGGCCTGCGCGGCCATACCGACGGCGGGGCCAAGCGGGTCAGCCCGATTGGTTTGATGCACCCCGGCGACCCTGACGCGGCTGTGGCCGATGCCATCATCGCCTGCACCCCCACTCATTTTACCGATGTGGCTTTGTCGGGCGCTTGCGCGGTGGCGGCGGCAGTAGCCCAGGCCCTGGTCCCGGAAACAACCCTGGAAGAGATCGTCAATGTGGCTATGCGCGCCGCCGAGGTGGGCCGGGAGCATGGAGTCGTCTGGTGGGGCGCGTCGGTGAGCCGCAAAATAGATTACGCGGTTCAGTTGGCTACCGACAGCCGCTTTTCGGAGCGGGACCGTTTGCAAAATTTGTACGATTTGATTGGCGCTACCCAGTCCGCCGCCGACAGCGTGCCCTGCGCCTTTGGCGTGCTGGCTATGGCCGACGGCCACCCCGCGCAAACGGCAATTTTTGTCGCTGCTCTCTCCGGTAACGCCGATACCGTCGGGGCGATGGCCTGCGCTATTGCCGGGGCCTGGCACGGAGTCGAGGCTATTCCGCTGGAGCATATTGAAACGCTCAATCGAGCCAACCCGGCCTACAATTTTGAGCAAACAGCCACCGGCCTTTATGAGATCGCCCAGCGCAACGTCCAGGCCGTTAAACAGGTAGATGAACATTCACTCAAAATCCTGCTGGATAATTACAACGAGTAGGTTATGTACGATCTCATCATCCACAACTGCCATATTTTGACCCCCAGCGGCGACATCCAGCGCAACTGCGACTTGCTGATTGACGCCGGCAAAATCGCCGCTATCCTGCCGACGGGTCAAGCGGATCTGGGTCAGGCTCACGAACTGCTCGAAGGCCGGGAGATGCTGGCTATGCCCGGCCTGATTAACACCCATGCCCACGTGCCGATGGTCATCTTCCGCGGCCTGGCCGAAGATGTGGCCATCGAGCGCTGGTTTAACGAATTTATGTGGCCCCTGGAAAGCAACCTGATCGAAGAGGATGTCTACTGGGGCATGCTGCTGGGGCTGGTCGAGATGATCGAGGGCGGTGTGACCACCGTGGCCGATCACTACTTTTTTATGGATCAGGCGGCGCGGGCGGTCGAGCAGGCCGGTACGCGGGCCGCCCTGGGCTGGGCCGTTTTTGGCGACCGGGGCTACAAGGCTCTGGCCGAAACCGCCGCTTTTGTGGAACGCTGGCAGGGCCAGGCCGGGGGTCGAATCACCACCTGGATGGCCCCTCACGCCCCTTACACCTGCGACGACGATTTTTTGCGGGCGACGGTGGCCCATGCTCAACGGCTGGGGGTGGGGATTCACATCCACGCCGCCGAGGAGCTGGGCCAAACCCAGGCCAGCTTGCAAAAGCGGGGTATCACCCCGATTCGGGTGTTGGCCGAAACGGGCGTCTTGAATGTTCCGGTCATCATTGCGCACGGCTGTGGTATTTTGCCGGAGGATATTGAACTGCTTAAGCGAGCCGCCGGGCCGGTGGGGGTGGCGCACGCGCCCAAAACCTACCTCAAATTGGGCATGGGCTTGACCCCCATCCCGACCTTGCAGGAGGCTAGTATTCCGGTAGGGCTGGCTACCGATGGCGCAGTTAGCAACAATACCCTCGACATTTTTGAGAGTTTGCGCCTGATGGCCATGCTGCAAAAACACGAAGCCCGTAACCCGGAAGTGATGACCATTCGCCAGGCCCTACAGATGGCCACCCGCGACAGCGCCGCGGTGGTGGGGCTGGCCGATAAAATCGGCCAACTTTCTCCCGGCTGCCTGGCCGACGTGATCCTGGTAGATTTGAGCGGGGCGCATCACCAGCCGCTGCACAGCTTGACCGCCAGCCTGGTTTATAACACCCGCGCCAGCGATGTCCAGACAGTGATCGTCAACGGCCAACTTATTATGCGCGACCGCCAAATTTTGACGCTGGATAAAGCCGAAATTGTTCGCCAGGTCAACCGAAGTATGGAACGGTTATCCCAGCGAGTGCTGGGTAAACGGATTCAGGTTTATAATCCCTAACCTGGACAAGCCAGAGCCAAAAAGAGTTCTCTCGCCAAGACGCAAAGGCGCAAAGTTTTTGAAAAAAATTTTTCTTGGCGTTCTTGGCGACTTTGCGTGAGAATTTCTGGTCTCATTAGATTTCTAAAATTTGAAAGTGTTGTTGACATGCCTCTTCAATTAAATTTTCAGCCTGAAGTAAAAAGCGCCCTGGAACAGGGGCGGGCGGTGGTGGCGCTGGAGTCAACCGTTATCACCCATGGCCTGCCCTCTCCGGAAAATGTTGAAGTGGCTCGCGCCATCGAAGCGGCGGTGCGGGAGCAGGGCGCTGTGCCGGCGACCATCGCTATTTTGGGCGGCGAAATCACGGTTGGCTTGACCCCGGAGCAGTTGCTCTACCTGGGGTCGGCCAAAAATGTGCGCAAATGTTCGCGTCGGGATTTCTCCGGGGTGGTCGCCCGCCGTGAGGATGGGGCCACGACCGTAGCCGGAACGATGATGGTCGCCCACTGGGCCGGGATTCGCATTTTTGCCACCGGCGGCATTGGCGGGGTGCATCGCGGTCAGCCCTTCGATGAGTCGGCGGACCTGTTGGAACTGGGCCGCACCCCGGTGGCGGTGGTCTGCGCCGGAGCCAAGGCCATTCTGGACCTGCCCCTGACCCTGGAGGTGCTCGAAACGCAGGGCGTGCCGGTCATCGGCTATCAAACCGACGAATTTCCGGCCTTTTATTCTCGCAGCAGCGGCCTGCCGCTCGAACTGCGCGTCGAAACGCCGCAGGAGATTGCCGCCATCATCAAAGCCCACGATCAATTGGGCTTGAACGCCGGGACGCTGATCGCCCAACCCATCCCGGCGGAAGCGGAATGGCCTGCCGCCGAAGCTCAGGAAGTGATTGAAGAAGCCCTGCAAGACGCCGCCGCCCGGCACATCACCGGCAAAGCCGTCACGCCTTACCTGCTGCAGCGGGTCAGCGATCTCTCCGGGGCGCGCAGTAAAACAGCCAATATTGCCCTGCTGCTCAACAACGCCCGCCTGGCCGCCCAAATCGCTTTGGCCCTGACCGGCTGACCGGGGACCGGAGACCGGAGACCGACAGAAGTATAATTAAAATCCAAAATCCAAAATCCAAAATCCATTGATGTCTAAAAAAATCATCATTGACACCGACCCCGGCATAGACGACGCCATGGCCATTCTGCTGGCGCTCAAATCGCCGGAAATTGAACTGGTGGGGCTGACCACCATCTTTGGCAATGTTTACACCCCTTTAGCCACCCAAAATGCGCTGCGCCTGGTGGAATTTGCCGGGCGGCCCGATATCCCGGTGGCGCACGGGGCCGAAGCGCCGCTAATCACGCCGCTGGAGGCGGTGGCCGATTTTGTGCATGGGCGTGATGGGCTGGGCAACGTCAATCTGCCGCCGCCGCAAGGCCAGCCGATTGCTAAAGCGGCGGCGCAGTTTATGGTGGAAACGGTCATGGCCCAGCCAGGTGAAATTACCCTGGTCCCCATCGGCCCGCTGACCAACCTGGCCCTGGCCCTGGCCCTGGAGCCGCGCCTGGCCGACCATGTGGCCGAGGTGGTTGTTATGGGTGGAGCGGTTACGGTCAACGGCAATGTCAACCCCGCCGCCGAGGCCAACATCATCAACGACCCTCACGCCGCCGACAGAGTCTTTACCGCCGGTTGGCCGGTGACGATGGTCGGTTTGGATGTGACCCTCCAAACGATCATGAGCGACGATTACATGGCGGCGCTCAACGCCTCAGGTTCACCTACGGCGGAATTTATTTATGCCATCAGCCGCTTCTATCGAGATTTTCATTACGACACGCACGGCCTGGCCGGGATGCACACCCACGACCCTTCGGCCATTGCCTATGTGCTGGACCCCACTTTGTTTACCACCGTGCGCGGCCCGGTGCGCGTTGCGACCGAAGGCATCGCCGCCGGACAAACCCTGCTGGATCGCTTTCAGAATTGGCGAGACTCTAACCCCTGGACCGGCCAGCCGGCTGTGAATGTCTGCCTGGAGGTGGACTCGGAGCGATTGTTGGCGCTTTATCAGCAGCGTATTTGCCAATTATAATTCCTGGCCGGGATTAGGGGATTCCCGATCCCACCGGCCAACTGCTGCTAACCCAACGCTTCGACCCCTTCGGCGGCCTCTTACAGCGGTCATCGGTCGGCGGTCCGCGGTCGGCCTACGGCTTCGCCGGGGAGGAACAAGACTCCACCAGCGGCCAGCTTTTCCTCCGCGCCAGAACGTACAATCCAGGCACAGGGCGCTTTTTACAAGCTGACCCCGTAATGGGTGCGTTGAATGATCCACGTACCCTGCATCACTACACCTACGCTTTCAACAATCCCGTCAATTTTGTGGACCCCAGCGGGTTGATGCCCCTCACACTCCAGCGCCCGCGAGAGCAGCGCCAGAACGCCCCCTTCCAAAATTTGACCAACAACTATTCGGCCCAATCCGCGACGCAAGTGGGGTATGCGGGTCCAGCCGGGCGTGGCGGTTTCAACCGGGCCTACATGGGCCAACCTGGTCAAGCTTCCGGTATTGGTTCACAGCGAGCTGCCACTGGGCCGGAAGCGCAGAATTGGCATCGCTTTAGCGATCCGCAGCCGAAACAACAGAGCCAGGGTCACCGGTCCAAAGTATGCGGCTTCACCAACCTCCTCTTTGGCTTTGGCAATTCGGCCTTGAGTGGCAATTTGCTCAAAGACGTTTTTGAGTTCGCTACCCACATTCCGACCCTGGCGCGGCCAATCATGCCGCTGTTACAAAACATGAGCAAAATGATGCTCTCGATGCAGTTGGGCCGGGGTGGGTTGATCCAGAGTCCCTCCGACCTTTTTGCCGGGGACGATGTCTTCACCGAGTGGTTCAAGGGTCAACTCGAAGACATCAAGTTGGCCTGGGATCAGGCGGATTGGAAAACGGTCGCCTCGCTAAGTTTTGGCTTTGGCACCAGCCTGGTGGTGATGGGGCTGGCTTCCTCGCGGGTTGGCGCTCCAATGGCAATCTTGGCCGGAGCCGCCTCGGTCGTGCTCAATACCACCTTTAATGCCTGGCTGTACGACGATTGGGGCAACTTCTGGGCCAACCTGGCCGGCAGCAGTGTCGAGATGGCCTTTAGCCTGGCCGGGGGGCTGATCGGTGGGCCACAGGGCTGGATCATTGGCAATGTGCTGGGATCAGCCGCCGGGCAGATAACGACGAATGTCCTGTCGGGCCAGCAGTGGGATCGTGGCTTATTGACGGCGATGTTGTTCTCGGTAGTGTCTGAAGGTGTCGGGGGAGCGATTGGACACGGGTTAGGGAAATGGTTAGGAGGTGGGCTGGATGTAGCAGAGAGCCACATTTCCAACTCACGAAGAACATTCTCTCCAGAGATGGAAGCGGGTTTAGAAATTCTTGAGCAACATAAACCCGATTATGCCGAACTGATAAGAAATGGCACTATTCCTCTTGAGGAAGGACCGCGAGTCGGAGTATCTGGTGGAATTAGTCTATCAGATAGGATAATTGTATCAACCGACCCTAAATATCCTCTCTCAACTGCTGCAACATTATATGAAGAGATTTATCACACTTTCCAAGGGCCTGGACCTGAGCAAGTTATCGAACTCGAAGCCAAAGCTGCTAAGGCTAAATGGGTTTCAGAAGTTGCAGATAAAACGGGGCTGGAGTTTAACCGTTTTCCTGGTGTTAGTGGAGATATTCTGGCATTTGAGCAAGGCGGAATAGAAGGGCTTACAAAATGGTTAGCCAGTGAATATGGAAGAAATCCAAAAGCTGCTGGAATGCTTTATGGAAAGGGACTCAACGATGACATTATTGAAATATACGGATTCAGAGGTACAGGTAAGACAGCCGAGGAATTTATAGAAACAGATCCTCTTATCTATGCTGGTCATATTGGTATATCATTTGATAGGGGAAAAACTATTTATGGTTTCACACCATTTGCACCAGGTCTATCAAATACCGAGGCAATAGAGGTTTTGAAACAACATCAATCATTCCCTGGGCAGGTACTTGATGACACCTCATTATTTCACCGCGCTCAGAATTTGGCTGAACAGGGGTATAGAACTCAAGTATATGTACAATCGATATCAGTTTCTAAGGCTGATTTTGCTCGAATCAAAGAACAAGTGTTAAATGAATTGAGTAGTGGGCCGTTACCAAACAAAAGATATGCATTTCCTGGCCCGGAGGGATGTTTTAATTGTGCAACCTGGCCTTCAAGTCATGGCATACCAATACCAGAATCATCTGGAAATTTGAGGTTATACATTGAAGAATTACAAAAGGTTGGACAACTATGGAAAAGATAACAAGAGTCAGAGGGAAATTATGAAACGTTCCAAAGATAATCTAATCGATGAGTTAGAATTACAACTCGCCAAACTTGCAAATCAGTGGCGAAGACAACATTCAGATAATCAGTTAGACGCTTCACAATTGACTGTTAAAGAGTATCACCTGATCTTTAAGCGACTTTGGGAGCTAGGTTGGGATGGGGAAGGATTACTCCCAGACTCGGAACTGCCCAATGATTTGATGCCTAAATATTATCTGGAAAGGTGGCGAAAAAGTAGTTAAAGCTAAAAGGAATGAACCCATATTTCTTAAATCCGAACTCTACCCCTTTTTACATCCCTGGGAGATTACATTATTGAGGTTGGCAGAGTGATGTGAGGGAATCACAAATGAGTAATGTGGCACAGTTATTTGGTGATTACTTTAGAAAAAAAAGTGAATCTTACTCAGATGTTCACTTGTCTCCTAATAAGTTACGGCCTCGCGGTTGGCTTGAAGAATTTAGAGTAGAGATATTTCAAACGGTGGATAATCTTTCACTGAAATCTGGTGTTCTATGGTCAAGACTCACTGGGAAAATATACAAACTTGAACATTCACAACTATCTGTTGTTCTGGCCCTCTACAGTAATGACGCCATCTTATGGTTGGACGATCACTCTGATAATTTTGATTTTGAAATCTTTATCCGTCGAGAAGATTTACTGACTTGGTTGCCTGACCAATTAGAGGACTTTTTGGATTTACTTATCCAGACAAAGTTCAATTTTCTTGGACGACCTCAACTTATACGAAGTGTATCAGCCATACCAACATTCACCGAAGAAGAAATGGCTTTTTACACCCAGTCCCAACAAGGGCGTGAGGGAATTCTGGAACAAGAAAGACGTTTCGCCGATATAGTGGATCAAATTCAACCTCCAATATGCACATCAAGTCAAGATAGAGTGTTTCATCTAAATTTTTATGTATGGACAAAAATATTGGGCAAAGTTATAAAAATTCATTGCTCTTTCGGTTCAGAGAATGCTTTTAGCTATGAAGCTATTCAGTTAACAGAGCAACTCGGAAAATTTTTTGTTCCGAGCTAGGATTAGTGTGAATGTTAGAAGTTAAGTTGTACTTCGTTTAATTTACATCATTGTCCCCTTGCTAAAAAACAATCAAGGCTAAACGCTCTCAACTCTTGATAAAAAAGTTGAGAGTGTTTTGATTCCATTGATTATTACCAAAATCGTAGTGGCCTACCGACTATATGCAGGACGTGGCGGCGGCGCTGCCGCAAGTGCTGCTGGCCCAGCAGGGCGGCACGGTTTCCAAATACCCTTCGATTTCACTCAGGACAAGCCTGCGCGGCCTCGGCCTGATCGGCGAGCAGAGCGGTGGGACCCATTCGACAGGCTCAGGGCAGGCCGGCCCCAACGCCGCCCCGGCCGTGTGGCAGTACCACCTGCCCGACGCCCTCGGCTCCGTCCGCCAGATCGCCGATCCCACCGGCCAACTGCAACTAACCCAACGCTTCGATCCGTTTGGGGGACTCGTTGAACGTTCAACATTGAACGTTCAAACGGCCTACGGTTTTGCCGGGGAGGAACAAGACCCTGAGAGCGGCCAGCTTTTCTTACGGGCCAGAACCTACAACCCTGCCACCGGACGCTTCCTCCAGTCCGACCCGGTGATGGGCAGCCCGGCGGATCCGCGCACGCTGCATCATTACGCTTACGCCTTCAATAACCCCGTCAACTACACCGATGCCAGTGGCCTGATGCCGGAGATTGGCTCAATCTATCGCAGCAATCACCAAAACCTGGCTGTCTTAGGACTGAGTGGTAGCTATGCCGTCCATTCCAGCACGCAGATCGCCTATCCGACGCTGCCCCAACGGGGTAGCTTCAATTCTGCTTACCTGGGCCAGCCGGGTAATGCCTTCATCGGCTCACCAGAACGCTCAACTAATGGGCCTAGCGGCCAGTACTGGCAAAACCAGAGCGATCCTCAACCCCGCCAGCAAAGTGAAGGCTTCCGGCAAGGGCCGTGCGGGATCGGCAGTTTGTTGGTGAGCATTAGGGATTGGGGTCAGGTCGGGATGCAGATTTTCAAAGAACTGCGTCAGGACTTTATGCGCCAGCTCCGTAACCCTCAACCGCGTCTGACGCTCACCTGTGGTGTCTTCGCAGCAGCGTGTCTGGTCTCTAACCTCCATTCGCCCACTTTGGAACGGCTGAAAGCCAAATTGTGGTACGAGGTGATAGGTCCGCGGCTGGCTCTGGCGGTCAAAGAGATCACCAAGCTGCTAGACTCCCAGTATTTAACCCCTGCTTTGACCGAAATCGTGATGGGACCTTTGACCGGAGCCGCGTTTGGGCTAAACTATGCCGCACAAGGGGTCTCCAGCTTGCTGCGCGGGCAGGGTTGGCAAGCCGATGTGGGGCGAGCCTGGGCCGAGGCGCGGGCAACGACCGCCCCGGTACGAAACCTGGTTCAAAGGGCGATTACCGAGATTGGGCCGATCAAGTTAATTGCCGGGACGGTCTTGATTGGAGCAGCCCTGGTAGTGATAGGAGGAGCGGCCTTACCGGCCATTCTGGCGGGGGCAGCCCTGGGGGGTGGTTTGGCCTATGGCGGCCAGGTTTGGAGCAATTACCAAAACGGAGCGCGAGGGTGGGAGGTGTTGAAGCCCGGAAACGGGTGGGACATCGCCCGCGGCGTTTTTGGCGGAGCGATGGAAACAGCCGGTTTTGCCCTGGCAGGCGTGGCTCTAGCCGGGGTGGGGGCGGCGGCCAAAACGGGCCTGGGTCGGCTGGGGGGCTGGGTGGGCAGCAAATTGGGAGGCTTGGCCGATGACTTGGCTGGCTTGATCGAACGTGGTGCTGGCCGGTTAGGTGGCTTTGGTGACAAGTTGGCTGGCTTGGTGGAACGGGGCGTGGGTAGATTGGGTGGTTTTGCCGATGATTTGACCAATCTAGTCAACCGGGGTGTTGGCCGATTAGGTGGTTTCGTAGATGACCTGAGTAAAGGAGTGAATCGGATACTCGAGCCAGGCTCCATTACCAATAGCTTGAAGGCTTTGGGTAGCCGATTAGGGGGCAATCTACACAGCGGATGGAATAGGGTAAGTAGAGTTGGGTTGCGACTATTAGATGATTTTGAAGGTGGATTAGGTAGGATAAGTAACTTGGGAGGCAGGCTACGTAACTTGCCACTTACGGCTTCATGTGGTTGGTGTGGTATTGCTGAAGGGGCAGGTTGGGGGACTGTAGGCGGTTTCACTCTTGACGCTACTCGCCAAGTTTATATGAATGTGCAGAACCATGGGGCAAATTTCTCAGAGTGGAACATCAATTCAAGGGATTTGGCATTGGCCACCTTAACTGGAATGGCGTTGGGTGGTTCGGTTGGGGTACGGCAGATGCTGAAACAGGAATCTTACCTCAGAGCACTTGGAGTAGTGAGTGCTGGTGTCGCATCTAATCTAGTAGCTACTTGGGCAGGGTCTAATGAAAATACACAGTGGAGTGATTTTTATTTTGCTGCGGCATTTGGAGGAATATCATCACCCATAACAGGAGCTTCTGAAAATACATTCCCGTGGAGAACGGTAGCTAATGCAAGTGTAGCAGCAAGCTTGAATACATCCCAATATATCTTTAGTGAGGCTTATAAAGGAAGTAACATATCCTCTGAACAAGGTTTAGCGTATGCTTTTAGTGGGGGAGTAGCCGGAATATTTACTCCTCTTGGATCAAGGGTTTTTCATCTTAATCCGAACTTAGATGATTTTGTAGCAACCCCAATTGGTACTTTTATAGGTGGTGCTTTTCTTCCTCAACAGATTGAAGAATTTCGCAATTGGATAAACGGACGGTAAAAAGTTATGTCAAATGAGTGGGGACCTATTATTACCAATCAACTCATCGCAAAAGGGATATTTTTGGCCTTTTTTGCTTCTTTGGCCTGGTTGAGTGGTCATGTCATATCATTGACCCTTAATAACCAAAATGTTCCTCCCTGGTTACTAGATTGGTTTGATAAAGAGCGACTTAAGCAAGTTAAGGCTCGCAATGTTTATATTAGTAAAGGGATAGCATGGATCATTAACTTATTTGCTATATGGGTAGCACGGTCTCCTTACCAACCTGATGGTGGTCTATACCCCTATAAACCCATTATTGGCAATATTTTTTTGTTAAATATCGGAGGAGTTGTTTTTGAATTAATTTTATTTTTTGTTTTAATAAATTTCTTTCGATGGGTTACAAGGGAAAGAAGAAAATGAGCAGGTTAAGATAAGTTAGATTATTTGTAAAAGTGGTGTTGACTTTTCTTGAGAGATAACACCACTTTTTAATTACTTCCTCGAACTCCTTCACACTGCCTCGGCTGCGCCGAGGCAGTGTGGCTCTGGCTGCACGCCCTTGACCGTCACCTTCGACTACACCACCACCTACGCCACCCACCTGACCTGGGACTTCGGCGACGGCCTAACCCAAACCCAAATCATCACCGATCCCCAATTAATCATTCACCATTCACAATTCACAATTACGCCTCCCCCGGTCTCTACACCGTCACTCTGGCCGCCGTCAACGACCAGGCGACCTATCTCTTCACCCGCACTAACTACATCGCCGTGATCCCGGCCGGCGCTTTTGAGGAAGAGAACGGCCTGGTGACAATGGAGGCCGAGAACTTTGGGGCGAGAATCAACGGCGCGACCCATAACTGGCTGCTCAAAACCGGCCAGAGCGGCTACACCGGCACGTCCTACTTACAACCCCTGCCCGATGTGGACACGCTCTACTCCACCGAGACCCTGACCGACAGCCCGCGGGCAGAATATCCCATCAACTTCACCACCCCCGGTACCTACACCGTTTGGGCGCGCGGCTATCCCACCAACGCCGCCGGGGATTCGCTGCACGTGGGTCTGAGCGGGCAGGTAGTGGAAGTCAGCGGCTTTGTGCCTGGAAAGTGGGAATGGGCGAATGAGCGAATGGCGAATGGCGAATCAGCGAATTTGATCGTTTCCGCGCCCGGCCCTTACACTCTGACCGTCTGGATGCGCGAAGACGGCCTGCGCCTGGATCGTATCCTGCTCATCACCGACACCGCCTACATTCCCACCGGCTTTGGTCCCGCCGAGAGCGAACGCGCCAGCGGCGGCCAGGCGTTTGTAGGTCCGGCTTCATCGGTACAGCAGGCGTTGGTGGTTGGAGGATTGGAAGGCTGGAAGGTTGGAAGGTTGGAAGACAGAAGCCAGCTATCTTCTATCTACTATCCACCATCTTCTAACCTCGCCCGCTCTCCTTTCGGCCAGGACCCCACCCTGCTGCTCATGGGACCGCTCGCGGCTGCCGCGCCGCTGGCCGGCCGGCACAAATGGCGGCGCTCGGCCTGGTTGATCCTGCTCATCCTGTTGGTCCTGGGCCTCATGGCTACCGGCACGGCTATCGCCGCTGACGTGACCGCCGACGGCCGACCGCCGACCGCCGGGATGACCGGAGACCGAAGACCGGAGACCGGCGTCTATTCAACGGACCACGCACCACGCACCACACCTTACGCTATCCCCAATCTCCAATCTCCAATCTCCACCGGCGCTCTCACCACCACCTACACCTACGATCCGCTCTACCGACTGACCGGAGCGACCGACAATGAGGGCGGCTCCTTCGCCTACAGCTACGACTCTGCCGGGAATCGCCTGAGTTATACGGTCAACAATACACAAGTAGCGACCTATACTTACAATGCCGCCAACTGGCTGACCCAAATCGTAAATCGTCAATCTGAAATCGTAAATTACTCGTATGATGATAACGGTAACTTGCTGAATGACGGTTTGTTTAGTTATACTTATGACAGCGCGAACCGGCTGACCCAAGTCGTTTCCGGCACTTTAACAACCGCATACGTATACAACGGCGATGGTGTGCGCGTGGCCCAGATTCAAGACGGGGTACGCACAGATTATGTCCAGGATGTTGCTGCATCTTTGCCACAAGTCCTGATCTCACAACAAGGCAGCGCCACAACGAAATATCTGCGCGGGTTGGGCTTGATCGGGGCACAGCAAGGAACGAATGCCTTCCAATTCTACCTGTCCGACACCCTAGGCTCCGTGCGGCAAGTGGTCAACGCCCAAGGTCAAGTGGAATTGACCCGGCGTTATGATCCCTTTGGTGGGCTGCAATCTGAGGTTGGTATTGGCCGCAGCGCTTATGGTTTTGCCGGGGAGGAGCAAGATCCTGAGAGTGGTCAACTTTTCCTACGAGCCAGAACATATAATCCAGGCACAGGGCGCTTTTTACAAGCTGACCCCGTAATGGGTGCGTTGAATGATCCGCGCATGCTGCATCATTACGCCTACGCCTTTAATAACCCGGTCAACTATACCGATTCCAGCGGGTTGATGCCCCTCACGCTCCAGCGCCCGCGAGAACAGCAGCCCCAGCACTCAGCCCTCCAAAAGCTGATAAGTAGTTATAGCAACTATAGTGTTGATGCGGCCACGCAAGTAGGTTACATGGGTGGGGCCGGGCGCAGTGGCTTCAATCGGGCCTATCTGGGCCAGGCGGGCCAGGCTTCCAGTATAGGGGCACAACGAGCCGCTACCGGCCCGGAGGCGCAGAACTGGCAGCCTCACAGCGACCCACAGCCGAGGGAACAGAGCCAGGGCAAGCGACCTAAAGCGTGTGGCTTTACCAATATCCTGTTTGGTTTGGGTAACTCGGCCCTCAAGGGCAATCTGCTCAATGACGCTTTTGAATTGAGCATGCACTCGCCCCCGGCCTTGCGCCAGTGGATGGCCCAACACCAAACCTTATTACGCGTCTTGGCTGGCGCAGCTATCATCGGGGGAGCCTTGGTTCTGACCGGTGGAGCGGCTTTGGCGCCTATCCTCTTGGGGGCGGGCCTGGGAGCTGGTATTGGCTATGGAGCGCAGGTATGGAATAACTATCAGCAAGGCCAGAATGGTTGGGATGCCTGGATCAATCATATCAACTGGGGAAGTGTCGGTTGGGCCGCTTTCCATGGTGCTGTAGCTGGAGCGGCGGCTGAAATAATCGCGCCACTTCTACCCAGTGGGGGGGTGGGCGTCACCGGGATGTTGGAAAGCGCCTTCGCCAATGTGATCAGTGGCCGGGTTTCCCAGGTGGCCCTGAACGTGATGAATGGGCAAGCCTGGGATGAGGGTCTGGATGACCCACAGAGTATCGCGATAGATGTGCTGGCTGGTGTTGGAGCGGCCGCCCTCCATACCTGGCAGGCAGGAAAAGCCGCGGCCAAAGCGGCTGAGGCGGAAACTGCGGCTAAAACGGCCAAGGCTTTAGGTGAAGGAGTGGAAGAAAGCCGCCTTGTCAGCAGCGTGGATGAGGCCGCCGATAATCCCCTCCAACGCCTCGATGACTTGATGAGCGACCGCCCGGCCTCGAATATGAGCAAGGAGGAGTTACGTCAGGTCTTGGCTGATAGTTCTGATCCGGGAGCATTGAACCAGCGACTGGAGACTCAAAACGGTTTGAATAACTTG
Organism: Anaerolineales bacterium; assembly: GCA_015075405.1. GTDB lineage: Bacteria > Chloroflexota > Anaerolineae > 4572-78 > J111 > DSQQ01. Next base: position 1,155,994 of record JABTUK010000003.1, on the reverse strand, counting down.
AGTGAGTCTACCAATAGCAATCAAGCTCTCAAGCAGGGTAACCTTGAAAATGCTCACTTTAGAGAATCCATCTTATCGTCAGAGAACCTACCTGGCTTCACTCCTGAAGAAAGCCGCTATATCCGCGACGCCTTAAATAATGATGCTCGCAACTTACGCGGAGGGGAATTTGAACCGGTTTGTTTTGATGCAGCTAGATGCTTAAACAAATTCACTCCTATTCATGATGATCTAGCTGATGCAAGAGAGGTAGGACAATTTACATCAAAACTGGATAGCTCAACATTTACGCTTGTAGGCGAACTGAAAAATACAATTTCAGTTCACCAGTTGGAACCGGGCGACTTTCTTATATATTATTGGCGTAATTATGGGGGAGAGGGAGTAGTTCATGCAAATAGATTTCTCGGATTTGCAGATGGTACGCCGCTTTTCTTTGATAAATGGGGTCATGATCCATTCGCTATAAGAGACTTGGCTCAGGTTCAAGCAGAGGGGAAGAATGACTTAGCACCAATTTTCGTTTTTCGTCGTCAATAGGACAAGGATTTAGAGACTGTAAACAGGTCTCTTAAAGTAAAGTGATTAGAAACAGGTTGAAGTAATGAGAAACGAAACAGAAAAACCCAAGAGATTGTATTATCTGGAATATACCGACTGGGTTCCTTATTATCTTCCACATCCATTCGAGGCGGTTGGTTTTGAATGTAGAGGAAGTTGGTGGGAACCAAAAGACCCTGATCGGTTAATAAGGGTTGTACTGCCAGGACTTGAACAATGGGAGCCAGATATTATTTTTTGGCGCTTTAGACCCATGTATAACCCTGATTTGGCCGAAGAACCTGAGGAGTGGCTGACTTTTTGTCAACACCTGCACCATCATCCTGTCCTACATCGGACCAAGATAATGGCTATATTTTCTGGTCCCTATAAGCCAAACTCTGTTATAAAAGATGAATGGTCCCAGCGCTATGATTTCTACGATCGAGGACCATTTCGGATAATAAAACATGCCAAGATAGCAAAAAATTTGGTTGGCGAATGGCTAAAAGGATTTGAGGTTATCAATAAAGATTACCTACCTAAAAACGGCAGATGGACAATTCATAGTTCCCTCGAAGTAGAACAGACCATTCGAAGCGGACTACGGCCGGATGCTGAAGGACAATTTATTAGACCACCCTTAACCCGTATCTTGGCCATAAACCATCAGGATAACTTTGTTTGGATTAAGGGGGCTATCCTGGCAGAACAGCCCACCCAAATTGTCTACATTACTAAAGATTTATCAGCCTGGTCTGGGGGATTAAACGGGGAGGATAAAGAACGCCTAATGGGATTGGCCAGGATAGCTATACCAAATTCTCAGTTATTATTAGGTGTAGATGAGGCATTGGTACAATCTAAGCCGAATATCGCCAGACAGGTTTTGGAACAAGTACAAGATATTGGCGGATGGCAAATTTTTGTTGTTGAGCATATGTGGTTTGAAGGCCTTCGGGAACGTATTTCTCCAGAGAAATTTGAACAGATTGTATACGAGGGGATCGAAATAGACGATGCTGGCCACTGGAAACTTATGACGATGTGAGTGACTGATAAATCGTCTATATATTGAGATTAAACGATGAAATCTCGATTCCCTAGTCTAACTAAAGCGTCTCATTACTGAGACGCTTTTTTGTTAAGTGGTTTGTTTACAACGGCGACGGCATCCGAGTGGCTCAGATCGAAAACGGCCTGCGCACCGACTACATGCAGGATGTGGCGGCGGCGCTGCCGCAAGTGCTGCTGGCCCAGCAGGGCGGCACGGTTTCCAAATACCCTTCGATTTCACTCAGGACAAGCCTGCGCGGCCTCGGCCTGATCGGCGAGCAGAACGGTGAGACCCATTCGACAGGCTCAGGGCAGGCCGGCCCCAACGCCGCCCCGGCCGTGTGGCAGTACCACCTGCCCGACGCCCTCGGCTCCGTCCGCCAGATCGCCGACCCCACCGGCCAACTGCTGCTGACCCAACGCTTCGACCCGTTTGGGGGACTCGTTGAACGTTCAACATTGAACGTTCAAACGGCCTACGGTTTTGCCGGGGAGGAACAAGACCCTGAGAGCGGCCAGCTTTTCTTACGGGCCAGAACCTACAACCCTGCCACCGGACGCTTCCTCCAGTCCGACCCGGTGATGGGCAGCCCGGCGGATCCGCGCACGCTGCATCATTACGCCTACGCTTTCAATAACCCCGTCAATTACGCCGACCCCAGCGGGCTGTGGGTGGGTACGCTCCAGCGCCCGCGAGAGCAGCGCCAGAACTCCCCCTTCCAAAATTTGACCAACAACTATTCGGCCCAGGCCAGGACGCAAGGGGGGTACAGAGGTCCAGCCGGACGTGGCGGCTTCAACCAGGCCTACCTGGGCCAGCCCGGCCAGGCTTCCGGTATTGGGGCGCAGCGAGCCGCCACCGGGCCGGAAGCGCAGAACTGGCAGCCAAAAAGTGACCCGCAACCACGCCAGCAGAGCCAGGGCCACCGCCAGAAAGCTTGCGGTATTAGCAGCGGGTCCGACTCAGACTCGTGGTGGGGCGTGATCAGTATCACCCTGGATTTCATTCCGGTCATCGGGGACTTTAAATCTATTATTGAGGCGACCGTTGGCTATGATTTGGCCGGGAATAAATTGAGCCAGACGGAACGGACGCTGATGCTGTTGGGCGGCATCGCCGGGATGTTTACGGTTTTTGATGAAATCGCCGACGTGGCTCGGTTGGGGAGTAAATTACTGGACAACGGCGACGAGGTGATTGATGTGCTGCGGGCCAGTAAAGGGCTGGGCAAGATAGACAACGTGGCAGATGTCGGCCGCTCCCTGGACAATGTAGCTGAACTGGCCGAGGTGGGGCGTGGCCTGGACCACATAGACGAAATAACCGACGTGGGCCGCAGCCTGGACAACCTGGATGAGGTGGCCGAGGTCGAGCGCACCCTGGACAACCTGGACGAAGCGACCGACCTGGCCCGCACCAACAACCAGTTGGATAATATGGACGAGCTCATGGGCGAACAGCGGGTGTTCAGCCAGGCCGAGACGCGAGCGGCCTTTTCCGGCGGTTCTGATGGGGCCTTGAGCCGGAGGATCGAGCAAAATCGGCTGAATAATCTGAGTGAGTTTACCAATGGCGATCAAGCCCTCAAGCAAGGTGATGAACTGCGCCAGGCGTTGACAAATAGTTCCAGGAGTGGTAGGCTTGATAAAAGGATAGAGGCCGCCCAAGCCTGGCGCGAAATGGGAGCCGACCTGAATGATCCGGCTATCCGTCATGCCATTAATAAAGGTCGTGGTCCGGTTACGATTCAAGGTGGCAGCGGTGCATTAGATGATGTTAATAATATTGGGATGGTTCAAAAATAAGTTGACACATTAACAATTTCACAGACTTGCCTTCAGCGACCGATTCGGGGATGATAGAAGCCAGCGGTACTCCATGTTGACAGGAGGTTCTGATGGCAGCGTATCGTGTTCCCGAATTTACCCTGGAGCAACGGACGGAGGCGGTGTTGCAGATGCTCGTATCTTGGCCTGATCGCCCATGGGGGCTGGTTTCCGAACTGGCCCGCTTGTATGGGATCTCTCGCGCGAGATTGTACGAGCTTCGCAAGGGGGCGTGGAGGCCATCGTCGCAGCCTTGCAAGCTGGCGAGGCCGGTCGGCCGGCGCAGGTGACCCGCCTCACAGTGGACAAGGGGTTCATCGACCGCACGATTGCGCTCCTACCCATGCTGACGGGAAGTGTGCGTGACATCCGGTTGGGCCTGAACCTGATCCTGGGCGTCAGCCGTTCGGTGGGCTACGTCAGCCAGACGCTGACTGGGGCGGGGCCCAGGCTGGGGCCTACAACCTGGCCCTGACCGTGCCGCTGCCGATCCTGGGTGAGGCGGACGAAATCTTCCAGGACGGAAACCGTGCCTGACCTTGGTGGACGGGCGCTCGTTCCTGGTGCTGAACCTGACCCCGGCGGCGTCCCGCGATGGAACGACCTGGGGCTGACCTACCTGGATTTGGTCGAACGCGGTATCCAGTTCCAAGATCTGGCCTGTGACGGTGGGACTGGGCTACGGGCTGCAGGGGTGGAAGCCAACCGCTGGCGTGCCTTGCGCCCGACCTGTTTCACCTCCTGCAAGAGGCCCAACGCCTGACCCGGCGACTGGAAGAGCCGCCTACCGAGCCATAGAGACGACCGAACGAGCCCGCCGAGCCGATCTGGAAGCACGCGGACTCCGGCGTCGCTGTGGTCGTCGGCTCAAGATCAAGTGTCTTGCCTCAGGCTCAGGTCGAGGAAGCCCAGGCCATTGTGACCTTCGACCCTGGTCTTGGCTGCTGGCTGAAGTTCGTCACGCTTTGGAACCCCTCACCCCCACCCATCACCTCGTCTCAGCGGTCAAAACCAAAGCTACGCTGGAAACGGCCGTCGGCCTGCTCAAGGAACTGGGCCAGGCTGATATTACGGCCTTCGCCGACGATCTCAACAGAAGCTACCCGAACTGCTGGCTCGCCTTGGTGGCTGGAGCAACAACTGGCTCCCGTGCTTAAGAACGTGGCTGCTGACACCCAAGCGTTTGTCCTGTGGACCTGGCAGCATCGTCACACCTTGGCTTTGAACTTCGAGACGGACTTCTCAGAGACCCTGCGCTCCGTCGTGCCAGTTGTCTGGGAGACCCTGGGCCTGTTCCATCGCTCCTCCAGCTTGGCTGAGTCTTTGCACAGTTGGCTGCGTCCCCATTTACAGGTTCACCGGGGATGCCCCAGTGGTTACTGCCGCTGCTCCAACTCTTCTGGAACCACCACGAGTTTGAACGGGGCAAGCGAGCCGACCACAGCCCTCTGGAGTTGGCCGGTGTGCCGGATGCCCCTTCTCTGGCGGAGGTGTTGGACCAACTGTTCCCGCCCAGGGCGGCCACCCAGCCAGTCTAATTTATTTTTTAAGGTACCAAAAGTGTCAACCTATTTCAGCCCGTAATTGAACCATCCCAAGAAATGAGGGGTTAATTGTTATGGAAGATGGTGAGAATAAATTAAATCTATCCGACCTTGCAGAAGCTATAAATAGTCCAAACACCAAAAGGCGTGTATCTGCCATGAGTGCTTTGTCAGAAATAAAAGATAAACAAGCGGTTCCAATTCTGCTTCAAGCCTTAAACGATAACGAATTAGAAGTACGTTGGGCAGCAGCATGGAGTTTGGGGCAGATAGGAGATGCCACTATTATTCCTGAATTGATAAATATTTTACGCGACAAACAAAGTTTAATTGATACAGTTGTTATCCGGGCGTTAGGACAAATCGGAGATATATCTGCAATTCCTGTCTTACTTGATATTCTCCATAACGGTCATAAAGATGCAAGATTGGCAGCAGTTTGGGCTATAGGACAAATTGGAGATATTACAACTGTATCGGAATTACTTAACACTTTAAATGGTGAGGATAAGTCTGTTAGTGAAGCTGTAGCTCAAGCCTTAATAAAAATTGGAACTCCAGAAGCTTTGGCAGGTGTTATAAAATGGAGACATCCAACTCTAAGTGATACAGATGTGTTAACTGTACTCGAAGAGTGGCAGAATAATGAACAGTCTTACAGGTTGACTGGGAGTAATGCTACTTCAAAATGGTGGCCCTGACCAATGTGTTACTGATAAAATTCTTGCGAGTAAGTTAGGTTAAGGCAAAACCTCTGGTCTACTTAATGAAGCGTCTCAGCGATGAGGCGCTTTTTGTTGAAGTAACGCTTGACGAGGGTGTTAAAGGCAGTGATAATGAAGACGATGCACAACTGAATACCCAGACCGACGACAACCAACCGACCAAGCGACCAACCGACCAGCCGACTACAATGGAAATTACGCCTGACCACCCCGTTTACGTCGAAGGGAAAGGCTGGCTGTGGGCCGAAAATCTGGCCGTTGGGGATAGACTGCGCCGGGCTGATGGGGGTTGGGCTAAAGTATTAGCCGTTGAACGGGTCAAGCTGGCTGAACCGGAATCGGTTTACAACTTCACGGTCAAGGGGCCGCACACCTACTTCGTGTTGGAAGTCGGGGTGTTGGTGCATAATGCGAGTTGTGGGGATATAGAGGAAGGGTATGTATGGCGACCGAACCAAAGTGATCCAAACCTTTCACCTACTAAAAAACGTCTTAGAGAGATACCTGACAACCCTGATTATTATCAAAATATTACACCCAACAGTTCATCTGTACCTGAACCCTTTAAAGTTCGCTCATGTAGGTAAATAGGTGAAATGAGGTAGCATCAAAGTTCTCAAGAAGTCAGGAGTGACCCGTTTGAGATTATGAGACCACTCAAACATGCAATACATACTGAGCCAAGTTTTTGTGAACGCCGCGAAAGGGCCGTAGAAAGTTACGCAAGCCGGCCCAGATGCCTTCGATGGTGTTGCAATGGACTTCCCGGATACCATCACCATCGTCGTCCCGCGCCCATTCTTTCTGAGAGTGGCAGACCGTGCCGTGCCCCTGACCTGTTCCAGCGACCCGATTGTAGGCGTTACTCTCATCCGTGTAGAGGGTGGTGGTCGGCTCGGTCTTCTGTTCGACCTCAGGCTGAATGGTGGCTTGTTGGGTATCGTCACAGACCTCCAGTCGAATTTGACCAGCTTCACGCCCGACCACCCCAAAACCGGAGGGCGGTCATTGGCCATCGTCCCTTTACCGGGTCGTTTGTTGGCTCGTCGGCGGGGGTCATCAGGGTCAGCATGTTTGGTGCCCTTTCCCCGCATTTGGAACATTTCATCGGCTTCTGTCTCCTCATCAGTCAGAGCGGTGTCCGGTTTGTGTGCCAGTGCCAATTTTGGAGCCGATGCCGGCGTTCCAACAGGGCTCCATAGTCCACTTCCAGTTCATCCGCTAAGTGGAGGGTGGGGGTGCCTTGAGCCACCCCCCGCACGATCAGCACTATCTTCCGGCAGTCGTACTGGCTACCTTGCCAGACGGTGTCGGTGAAAAGGTTAAAGACGTTGCCACAAATTCGACACCGGTAATCAAAAATGGGATCACGACGGCGGTCATGCGGTTTCTGGTCTGGCGGCAGGGCATGGCCCTGTTTACATTTCATCCCAGAGGGGCGGACATAACATAAGGTGAGAAAAGGGAGCGGGTGAAAGGATGGGGAAGGCGAAAAGGCCAATTTTGGGATAGCCTGCTGGGGAAAAGCAGGGCCAGGCGGCTGAGAGAACTGGGTTGAAGTCGGGCCAAAGCCAGCAAGGAAGAAAAAGTTAAGGGATTAGTGGGGGAATGGGCGGGCAGGCCGAAAAAAAAGGCAAAGGACTCCGGTCGAGCGTGGCGGAACGTTCGGAGGCAGCGGCCAGGAAAATGAAAATGGACAGAACTCGCCCCGGTCAAGCCGGCCCACCGGATGCCAACCCCCCGCCCACCGCGGTCAAAAATTAGGAGAGGCGGGCCAGCCGTGGCCGGGGCGAGTTAGCTGCGGTTCAAGGTTGCCTCGGTTTGAGCGGCCAGTTGAGCCTTGCGAGCGCGGACCCGCTTGAGGCCACGCAGATTGATGAGGACATAAATCAGGGTATCCTGGTTGGTAATGGCTCGGCGGTTACGCAGTCTGGGTTCTTCGATGCCGATTTCGGTGGCTTGAGAGTTGACCCGCTCGGTGGCGGTGCGCTGTTTGTAGATGGCTTTGAACTCGTCACTGTCGCGGTCAAGTTCGACGCGCAGGCGAGCGCCGATGGAGGTGGCTGGGTGGTCAGGCAGCCGCCCTGAGGCCAATTTTGTGGGCGATGGGGCAGGTCTGGCCGGTCGGGTTGGAAACAGCAGCGGGCAGGCATAGCGGCCGCGCTCGTGTTCGATCAGACTGGTATGGCAGATGAAGGTGGTTTTAAGGGCATCGGCAGACCGGCCTGGCATAAGGGTAAGCCCTGGTCATCAAATTGACGTTTGATCCCGCCGCGTTGGGTCAGGGGACATGGCGAAACCGCCGGCCAGATGAAAGTACTGAAGACATAAAATGGATCAAGGCGGCATCGAAGGCCCGAACTTGGGTTTGAAACCGAGGCGGCGTTCGACCTGGGCCATCAAGGGAAGAAGTAAGTGACATCATTCTTATCGAAGGTCTGGGTCAGTTCAGCCAGGACGAACTCGCCCCAGTCGGGGACTTTGGTGGCCACCACGCCGGGCCGTAGCCCCAGTAGTAGACATCGCTGGAGGAGAAGTTGGTCACGGCTTTGGCCTTTTGGTCGGGGTGGCCGGTTGAGCCGGAGTGGTTTCGACTTTGGCTTCCTCGGAGGAGACATTGCGCTTCTTTTGCAGCCGAGTTTACAGTCCCGGTCGCCTTTGGGCTGGCGGGTTTTGTCGAGCCGGTCGCCTTCCAGAACGTAGGCTTTGGGATTATTCTCCTTCACCCAGGCCAAAATATGCTTGGTATCCAGGGAAATAAGCTTGGCCAAAGCGAACGTCGGGGGTAATTCCTGACGCAGCAGGGAAACGGTGCTGTCGAGCAGGAATTTGCAGCGGCCTCGTTGGGCAAGGTCCGTAAGACCCGACCGAAGTGACGGGCCGTCGGCAAGCTGGCTTCGACATCGAAGCCCCAGGCGAAGCGCTCAGATGGTTCGAGCGGAAAACCCAGGACCCAGACCAGGGCGGGTGCTCGACCAGGTAATCGCGCAGGTGGGACATATAGCTTTTGCCCTCGTGCAGTTTGACCAGGAAAGCGGCCACAAAGGGCGCGCGGGAGCTGGGTTGGACCTGGCCAGGGTCGGTGCGGGTCCCGTTCCGGAAAGTTGGCCCAATCGAGCGGACCCAGCAACTCCAGGTACTTGCGGGCCACGGCACAATCGGCCACAAACCGGGGCAACGCCGCCCCACTTGGGCCAGTTGAGCCAGGTTCAGCGCACCAACAGGACCGGAAGGGGTACAGGCGGCTCAACCGGCCCAGGCTGGCGGCGGGCGCTCACCTGCCGGGCCGCGCCCACCGCCTGGCGCAGCCAATTGACCGGGGCAAAAGATTGGGGTATGATCACGTCAGTCTCCTTTCTGGCGGTGGGGTGGGTATGGCGATTTCATTCTACTGCCAAAGGAGACTTTGATAACCGACCCAATTCTATGTTAAGTTCTGCTTCAGCGGCGGCAAACCTGGCCCGGAGTGAGGCGGAAGCTGTCCAACGGAACCAATCTTATGTTAGGCCCCGCTCAGAACCACCCAGGTGGCTGACCGGCGGGGAATAGGTTACACCCAGCGGAACCTATCTTATGTTATGTCCGCCCCTCCATCCCATCAGGATGGAGCGTTTTCAACAGAAAGTTGTAACTTTCTTGCTCATCCAGCAAATCAGTTAGGGGAAAGCGCATGGCCATTGTCCATCTCCTATTTATGACAAATTATGGTCAGAGTATACCATATTTCCCCTTTTCACCTAGAATCCTACATGAGCGTTAAAGTTCTTGACGCTCCTCACTTGAATACAGATGGGATAGAAGAACTCGATCAATATATAACACACCCTAATGCTTTAAAACAGGGACATTTCGTAACATCTTATCATAGAAAAGAAGGTCACCTTACTCTATCCCACGCATTCAGAAATGATTTACCACCATCTGTACGGCATAATATGGGATTGATTGATGGTAAAAAAACCCCAACACCCACATACTTTTTGACTTATCATATGAAACACTATGGCATACCTTATGGTGGTTTGGATGATTTACCCGATGAAATCCTCAAGAAGGTGGAATTGAGGAATGTTCAGAATATTGAGACTATTTTACAACTAAACTGGTTGCAGAAACACTTTCTGGGAGCAGATCATGAAGAGTTGTTCCGACATATATACTTGACCCATTTGTCAAGACCACAGATCGAGAAAAATAAGGTGGATAATTGTTAACATTCTGATGATCCGTTTAGCAACCGAAATAGAGTTGAGCCGGTGTACAATATCCCAGACTTTGATGAGGCCGTTCATGGTTGTAGAAGTCAAAGTAATGGGTCAATCCGGTGATTAGGGTCGGGACAGTGGCGTAATCCTTCAAATAGATGTCTTCGTACTTGAGGGTGCGCCACAAACGCTCGACAAAGATGTTATCCAGCGCCCGCCCTCGACCATCCATACTGATCCGTATTCCGGCTGTTTCCAAGATGGCGGTGAAGGCGTTGTTGGTGAATTGCGCCCCTAGTCCGTGTTAAAATCTCAGGCTGGCCCTGCTTTAAGGCTTGCTGTAAAGCCTGGATACAGAAGTAACTATCTAAGGTGTTGGACAGTTGCCAGGCCAGGACATAGCGACTGAACCAATCGATAATGGCGACCAGATACATAAAGCCGTGCAGCAAAGGCACATAGGTAATGTCAGCACCCCAGGCTTGGTTCGGACGGGTGATGACCAAATTGCAATAACAGGTACGGGTAAATCTTGTGCTCAGGGGCCGGGTGGCTGGTTCGCGGTTTGGGATAAATCGCTTGCAGCCCCATCAGGTGCATCAAGCGTTGCACCCGCTTATGGTTGATCGGATAGCCGAGCTTCTGTAAATAAACGGTCATCTTGGGCCAGCCATAAAGGGTGTTTTGAGATACTGCCCATCAATCAGCCGCATCAATTCTAGATTGAACTCCGACTCGCTGGCAGGTTGGTAGTAGAAGGTCGCACGGTTCAAATCCAACAACTCACATTGACGACGGATACTCAAGGCTGGATGGTTCGGTTCAATCAACATGCGTTTGGCCTCAATTGAACTGGGTGCTTTTTAACCATTCCACTTCCATTTGAGCCGACCAATCTGCTCGTACAGTTCTGCCTCTGTTTTGGCCGCCTCACGTTGTTGTTGGACCGAACCGTTACCAAAAATGGTGGCCCCCTCTTCCAGCAATTGCCGTTTCCACTGGCTGATCTGATTGGGGTGTAGTTCGTGTTCGCTGGCCAATTGATTGATTGTTTTCAACCTTTGACCGCTTCGAGGGCAATCTTGAACTTGAATTGAGCATTGTATTGTTTACGTTTTTTAGTCAATTTACTCCTCCACGAGTTGGCTAGATTATACTTCAATCCACCTTAGCTCGTGGTCCAGTTTTTGGGGTCAATTATATATGACCCTTAACCAAATCACTATAATTGTGGAACCTCAAGAAGGTATCTTGCTTAATGGCAACCCAATTTCAGCACGTCAATATCACGCATGTGATAGACTGGCTAATGAGTTACAGGAAAATACCCAGGCAATAGTAACAATTGTTGAAGATTTTCTAGGAGCAGCAATGCCGCCTGAAGGGTATGTCTTATGGTTTAGAGCTAACAACCGAGAACCTGTTTTGGAACACCACAATGACTCACCTAATCTGCCAAATGTGTTTTGGCATCGCATTATACTAATGGCTGACAAAAGTAAGGCGGATTATAATTTTCTGAATATATATGGGCTTGCGGGGGCTGTTAGTAATAGTAATTACATTCAGTGGAAGTTTGGCAGTTATAAGCTTATTTTTCTTTACGGATTAAGCACGGTTATTCAGGAAATAACCGGCTCACCCCCCCAAAGACGTGGGCGTTATGCAGAAATGATTGATGAGCCTCTGGGATTTGCTGGTACACTTATCCGTTATTTAGAGATTTACGACAATATGATAAGTTTAATACCTGAGCAATTACATCCATCTGAACCTGATCCAAAATGGCCCTTAATTTGGGGTATTCTTAAAAAAGAGGGAGAAAAACAAAACTTGAATGGGGTTGATTTATCACAAAGCGATTTAAACAGCATTAATCTTAAACAAGTTGAATTAGTTGAAGCCAATCTAAGTCAGAGCAATTGGAGCTTTGCTTATTTACAAGAAGCAGATTTACAAGGAGCTAATCTCACTAAGGCAAAGTTTGTTCAGACCAATCTTGCGAGAGCTGATTTTAGAAGAACTGTTTTAATAGAAACTGATTTAAGCAAAGCTGTTTTATTAGGCGCTAACCTGGAAGAAACGGATTTGTCAACCGCCATCTTGACTGACGCTTTGTATGATCAACATACAAAATGGCCTAAAGGGTTCGACCCTGAAAAAACAGGCGCGATTTTTAAGAGTGAGAGACACAAACTATAAATTCCAGTTTGTGAGTTTGGTGGGGTAGGTTGAGGAAATGAAGCGTACTCCCTTGGCCGACCTACATAAAGCGTCTCAGCAATGAGGCACTTTTCTTTTTCTGATTGGATTGTTCCTCTTAATTGCTTGTCACCTTGAACAAAATCACCCGAGCAGTGACCAAATTTGCCCTGGAAAACCCGGATGTGATCATCGGGATGATCCCGGTGATTGGCGATTTGTACGATGCCGTGTCGGGCCTGATCGGGGTGGACCCGCTGACCGGGCGGAAACTGAGCAACGCCGAAATCGGCCTGGCGTTGGGGGCGGGCCTGTTGGGATTGTTCACCGGCGCGGATGAGTTGATGGATGGTCTGGCCCTGTTAGGCCGGGCGGCCAACAAGTTGAGTCCGGCCAAACTGGTGGGCAAAGGGCTGGACATAGCCGATAAAGGCCTGGGGGCGCTCAAAACCGGAGCCAAAGCCTTGCGAGACATCGGCCAGGGCGGGCTGCGCCAGGCAGACGAACTGGCCCAGACTGTCAGCCGCTTCGGTCGCAACGCTGACCAGGTGGCCGACGAGGTTGCCGCAGCGGCGGTAGATGCCGGTCGGCTGGCCGATAACGCCGACGAAGCGGCGCTCTCGCTGAGCCGGATGGACGAGCTAATGGGCGAGCAGCGGGTGTTCAGCCAGGCGGAGACGCAGGCGGCCTTCTCCGGCGGTGCTGATGGAGCCTTGAGTAATAGACTGAACTCTGGATGTCCGGGCAACTCCTTCACCGCCGGAACGCCGGTTGAGACCGAGGAAGGCCAAAAGCCCATTGAAGCAATCAAAGTAGGCGACAAAGTTCTGGCCGAAGACCCTGAAACCGGCGAACAGGGCTACTTTGAGGTAGTGGCCTTGACCAACCACCCGACCGATGAAATATTGAAGGTAACGATAGAGGCTAAGGCTGAGGCTAAGGCTGAGAAAGAAACTGAAACCCTTGACACCCATACCGAGAATGGTGATAATGATGATGAAGCACAACTGAATAGCGGGGCTGACGATGAGCACCGGCCAACCTTCCAACCTTCCAACCTTCCAACCTTCCAACCCTCCACCTCACCCCCGACCACCCCGTTTACGTCGAAGGGAAGGGCTGGCTGTGGGCCGAAAATCTGGCCGTTGGGGATAGACTGCGCCGGTCGGATGGGGGTTGGGCCAAAGTGCTGGCCGTCGAGCGGGTCAGGCTGGCTGAGCCGGAGTTGGTTTACAACTTCACGGTCAAGGGACCGCACACCTACTTCGTGTTGGAAGTCGGGGTGTTGGTGCATAATGCGAGTTGTGGGCCAAGTGGGTACGGGTTACTCGAGCGGTACAAGCGAAACCAGTGGGGACAGGCTGGTTATGATGTTAACAATCCAGCGATCCAGCGTTTTATTGAAAAAGGCTACTATCCCAAAGATGTACCCACGAATTTAGCAAAAAATCTTGAAGCGTCTGCGACTGGGCGAGATGCTTCCGGGTTTCGTCAGTGGGCAGAAAATATTGAAGGACCAACTTCAAGACGCCTGAAAACTCAGAAGGTGATAGAACTAGGTCCAGGAACGGGTATAGACTTGCCTCTAATTGCAAAGCACTATCCCAATGCAAAAGTTATAGGTATTGACTCTTGGCAAGGTGGCTATGCATTTTTTGAGACGTTAGCTCAAAGGAATCTCTCTCAGATTGATCCCAATTTAGCAAATCGAATCATATTAAAGAAAGCAAACTATCTTGATCCACTCCCGGAAGTCGGTTTGGCAGATATGGTGTTTAACGTTGGCCCAGGTAGTCAAGTAGGTGATGTGAAAGATGCAGTTAGAGGAGCTGCCAGGTTAGTGGATGCACAGGGACAAATTTATCTTGCAACCGATTTATCTATCCATAAGGCTGATGAGATTGTAGATGTTTTGTTGACCGAGCTAAAAGATAGAGGTATTCAGGTATCACGAAATCAAATAAAAACCCGCCCTCGAACGTTGGATAGCTGGCGCAGAGGAAACAACTATCTAGAGCTTCCATTAGACACCGAGTTTGAGAGTGGTTCAATGTGGGAATTGTTCTTGGACTTGGGACAAACAGGGAGAAGATGATGGAAACTTTTGAAGATTACCGCCAGGCCCTCAAATCAGAAGACCTCTACATACGAGTTAAAGCAGTAGAGAAACTCAGTCTTTGTAAAGACAACCGGGCTGTGGAACCGCTTATTGAGGCCCTCTCTGATCCCGATAAATATGTTAGACATCTCGCAATCCAAGGTTTAGGTTACTTACATGCACAGCAGGTAGTGCCAATCTTGATTGACTTAATCCAGGATTCCAACCTTGATATAGAAGCCGTTCGCGCCTTGGGGGAAATTGGTGATTCAGCAGCAATAGAGCCTTTACTTCCTCTTCTAGAGGATAAAAATCGCTACCGACGAGAGGCATCAGCCGGTGCTTTGGGACAACTTAAAGCACGCGAGGCGTTTGAGCCACTCATTCGATTATTAGATGATGAGTACGGATCCGTACGCTTGATGGCTCTTTCTGCGATAATATTGATAGGGGAAGCATATAGTTTACCTATTGAGCTGTACCTATACAAGATGCTAAACGATGAGTCTAAAAGTGTGCAAATGTTGGCAGAGATAAAACTTGAGGAATTGGGAAAAACTTGAGACCTTCCATTAGCTAATGTACCCTTCCAAACTAGGTTCATGGGTTTGACTGAAGCAACAGCACCCAAAATCCTTGGTCTATCCAGTGAAGCGTCTCAACAATGAGGCGCTTTTCTTTTTCTGGTCGGATTGTTCCTCTTACACCCCCAACTCCCCAACCCTGAACAAAGTGGGGCGCGAGGTCAAAAATTTCGTCCTGGAAAACCCGGATGTCATCATCGGCATGATCCCGGTGATTGGCGATTTGTACGATGCCGTATCGGGCCTGATCGGGGTGGACCCGCTGACCGGGCGGAAACTGAGCAAGGCCGAAATCGGCCTGGCCTTGGGGGCAGGCTTATTGGGGTTGTTCACCGGGGCGGATGAGTTGATGGATGGGCTGGCCCTGTTAGGCCGGGCGGCCAACAAGCTGAGTCCGGCCAAGCTGGTGGGCAAAGGGCTGGACATAGCCGATAAAGGCTTAGGCGCGCTCAAAACGGGGGCCAAAGCTTTACGGGAAATCGGCCAGGGCGGGCTGCGCCAGGCAGACGAGCTGGCCCAGACCGTCAGCCGGTTTGGTCGCAACGCCGGCCAGGTCGCCGACGAGGTTGCCGCAGCGGCGGTAGACGCCGGGCGGCTGGCCGATAATGCCGACGAAGCGGCGCTCTCGCTGAGCCGGATGGACGAACTGATGGGCGAACGGCGGGTGTTCAGCCAGGCGGAGACGCGAGCGGCGTTCTCCGGCGGTTCTGAGGGGGCTTTGAGCCGGAGGATCGAGCAAAACCGGCTGGATAATCTGAGTGAGTTTACCAATGGCGATCAAGCCCTCAAGCAAGGTGATGAACTGCGCCAGGCGTTGACAAATAATTGGGCCAGTGCTACGCTTAAAGAGAGACGGCTGGCCACAAAAGCCTGGAAAAGAGCTAGGGCTAACTTGAATGATCCGGCTATCCGTCAAGCCATCAGTAATGGTCAATTTCCAACGATTCGCGGGGGCAGTGGGGCTTTTGATGATCTGCCACTGTCAAGATACCTTGGTCCTGAAGGGGGATATCCTAACACTTTCGCACGAAAGGATCTAGCTGATTTGGGGCGAAGGACAAATTACAGATCACTAAGGGAAGTACCCCTTGCACCAACTTTAAGAGAGACGATAGATGCAGGTCAAATACGGGCAGGTGTAGACTATCTATATATCATAGATATGGAAGGTAATATTCGAATAGCAACCGAGGATATGCTTGTCATCCCACATCATAGCTTTTTAGTACAAGGAAAAAACGTACGGGGTGGTGGGCACATAAGATTCAAAGTCCATGGAGAGCAAAATATTATGGTGGAGTCGGTTAATCCACTTACTGGGCACTACACTCCACCTGAGGAAATAGCAAAAGGATTCACTAAAAGCAACTTTGGTTCAAAATTCAAAGGGTATCTAGAACGTCTCCTTACTGAAGAGTACGGACTTACAATTCACCCTTGGGCTTTCAACCCCCTGTTTTGGAACCGCTAACGTTGCTTAGTTTCACGAGAACAAAATTAACAAGGGAATTGGGAGCATTTTGCTTATGGCTAAAGTTTTGGTCTGCGTCGAGAATGACGATGTTAATGAGAAAGATTATCTGTATTATGCGTCGATTCGGTCAAGCTTCAGCAAGCGAGGTCACGAACTTAGGCTTGCAAAGTGTACTCAAATCTGGAATTACCTGACTGAAGAGCCAATCGAAGTTATTTTAATGTTTGTACGTGGCAAACAGAGCTGTTGTTGGGATATAGCTCGACGGGTAAAGGATGAATGGCATCTAGCTTACGCTTCACCCGCTATAAAGATGATAATCGAGCTATCTCTAGATGACTTTGACGATCCATCGTTCGACCGTCAGACTTATTTAAGCGATCCCGAATATGCTAAATTATTTGATAGTCAAGTACCAGCTTACTTCGAAATGAAGCCAGAATATAATAGATTATATGACAACTTCTCACGTACATTTAACTGCGAACATCGCGTCATTATTGGACGGGTGGAGAGTCTTCTTTTTTGGCGAAGGTTTGACCGGCAAAAATTTGAGTATAAAATTACAAACTTGTTCCCAGGCCCTAGAGAGAGATGGTCTTGGACAGTAAGCCGTTTTTCATATCACCCAATAATAAATCTCCATAATTACACCCCTGAAACCGAACAGGTATCAACGGTCGTCTGGTCGTGGGAGAATAAGATCTGGGTACTGAATACTTGGGACAAGTTTCTGCAATTTATTAAGGATGAACAATTGCAATTAGGCGAGGAACGAGATCGAGAAGATATTTTAGCTGTGTTTAGCCATTTTCATCGGAGAAACATAGTTCATAAAGTCTATCAACTCGATTCCACTCCAAAGTGGAAGCGCGTTCTGTTATCCAAATATGCGGAGATGGTTAGGCCTCCAACCCACTCACAAATGGGAGAAAAGCATCAAGTCAAATTTTGGGCTATAGATAATAACAGTCCTGGTGGCAATCTAGAAGAGTGGATATTGACCAAACAGCGCGCTGAGTTTGATGCCCAATCCTGGGTAAGGGAAGAAGCTTTCAAAGCTAGGGTTCAGACAGAGATTAACAAAATTTATTTTAATTGTTACGGCATCCCGCCTGATTTCTCTTTACCATAACGATATTGAGCCGGCATAGGCCTGAGTTTGGTAAAAGCAAAGTTTTGTTAAACGTCCTTGGTTCATAACGTCAAGGACGTTTTTTAATTCCTTCACCGCCGGCACGCCGGTCGAGACCGAAGCAGGCCAAAAGCCCATTGAAGAAATCAAAGTGGGCGACAAAGTTCTGGCCGAAGACCCCGCCACCGGCGAACAGGGTTACTTTGAAGTCGTGGCTCTGACCAACCACCCGACCGACGAAGTTTTGCGGGTGACGATAGAGGCTGAGGCTAAGGCTGAGGCTGAGAAAGAAACAAGCGTCCTTGACACCAGCACCGAGAGTGGTGATAATGAACAAGCACAACTGAATAGCGGGGCTGACGATGAGCACCGCCCAACCTTCCAACCTTCCAACCTTCCAACCCTCCACCTCACCTCCGACCACCCCGTTTACGTCGAAGGGAAAGGCTGGCTGTGGGCCGAAAACCCTTCGACAAGCTCAGGACAAGTCTGGCCGTTGGGGATCGGCTGCGCCGGTCGGATGGGGGTTGGGCTAAAGTGAAGCGTCTCAAGGGGCGCTTTTTTGTTGAAGGGAATGATAAAGTTTTGACCGGAGGGGTCGGAGGACAACTGGGCGATCCCCTGCTTGGTTCTCACTCGCCGAAAGGCGGGGGGTCTACCCCCGGCTGTTCACTCCCGCCGGAGGTCGCCTTTAACCGCTCCAGGGCGGCTTCAAACTCGGCCAAAGTGCCGGACACAAAGGCAGCCTCGCTCAGATGGGTCAGGGCGGCCAGGTCAAACCCCCGAAACGCCTCATCAAAATGGTCCAATCCTACCCCAAACCGTTGGGCCAGAAAACGGCGTAAAATATTCAGGGCCGCTTCCCGGCCTTCCTCTCGGCCCTTTTCGAGGCCGATGGCCTGGCCCTGCTCAATCCATTGTTCCGCTATCGTTGGCATCAGTTCGTCTCCTTCCTCTATCACCCTCAACACTATCGTCCTGAGTTGCTCCTCACTCAGCTTATCACTGCCCGCCACCATATACCGCAAAATCGTATTGATGTATTCCAGACCCGTCCGCTGCTCTAACAAGGCCAAGGCTAACCGGATAATCTTTTCTAACTGCTCCCCCACATCCTCGGCATAGATATATTTTAGCGACAACAATCCCAGCTGTAAAATCACCGCCCGTTCTACCCGGTCTTTGATGTCGGCCTGGCTGTACTGGCTCAAATCGGCCAGATGATACTCAAACTCTGGCAGATAGGGTCGCAACTCTCCCGGCAGGTCAAACAAGGCCGAAAACCGGCGAGCGACCTGCCATCTCTGCCGGCCATGGTAAACTACCAGGGGCAGCACCGGCAGGAGCGGCTCGCCTTGTTTGTCGGCCTGCTCCCAAATCCGGGCCATATACCGCAGCAGTTGCCAGGCGATACGGGGTTCGGGATAACTTTTGTGTTCAAACAGCACATAGACATAGGCCGCGTTGCCCTGCACCAGTCCAACCCGATAGAGAATATCAGAGAAATGGGCTTGCAAGTCGGGGTCAATGAAGCTATCTTTGCGGATTTCCAGGCGGGTGGGGTCGAGCGCCGCCGCCACATCAGGGGGCAGGTAATGCTTCAAGAAATCGTGGGCGGCCTCCTGGCGGGTGAAGAGGTCTTTGAAAAAGCTATCGTGGGGATTGGTGAGCGCTGTCTCCATAGTTCGATTATAGGCAAATCACCCCCGTAGAACAAATCTACCCAACGCTTCGACCCGTTTGGGGGACTCGTTGAACGTTCAACCGTGCTACGGTTTCATCCAAAAGTCGGGGTGGACCCGCTGACCGGGCGGAAACTGAGCAACGCCGAAATCGGCATGGCGTTGGGGGCGGGCCTGTTGGGGCTGTTCACCGGGGCGGATGAGTTGATGGATGGTCTGGCCTTGTTGGGCCGGGCGGCCAACAAGTTGAGTCCGGCCAAACTGGTGGGCAAAGGGCTGGACATCGTAGACAAGGGTTTGGGGGCGCTCAAAACGGGAGCCAAAGCCTTGCGAGACATCGGCCAGGCCGGGCTGAGCCAGGTAGACGAGCTGGCCCAAACCGTCAGCCGGTTCGGTCGTAACGCCGGCCAGGTAGCCGACGAGGTCGCTGCGGCGGCGGTAGATGCCGGTCGGCTGGCCGATAATGCCGACGAAGCGGCGCTCTCGCTGAGCCGGATGGACGAACTCATGGGCGAGCGGCGGGTGTTCAGCCAGGCCGAGACGCGAGCGGCCTTCTCCGGTGGTGCTGGCTGCCCCGGCAACTCCTTCACCGCCGGCACCCCGGTCGAGACTGAAGAGGGCCAAAAGCCGATTGAAGAAATCAAGGTAGGCGACAAAGTCCTGGCCGAAGACCCTGCAACCGGCGAACAAGGCTACTATGAAGTCGTCGCTCTGACCAACCACCCGACGGATGAAGTTTTGAAGGTGACGGTCGAGGCTGAGACCGAGCAGGGGAGCAGGGGAGCAGAGGTGCAGGGGAGTGGGAGCGTCACGCTTGACTCCACTGCTGATAGCGGTGATAATGATCAAATACAACTGAACAACAGGGCTGAGGCCGCACACCTACTTCGTGTTGGAAGTCGGGGTGCTGGCGCATAATGCGAGGGCCGGCCGAGCGTTGAAACGCCCAGCTAATCCAGGTGAAAGCCCGCTGAAGCAGGCTAAAAGAGCTCCTTTGAGCCGGTTTTGAACCGGCTTTTATCTGCGGTAGCCGGGGGCCGCGAAGCGAGCCCTCGGCGGACGTTACGATTTAAGATACTGTTGTTAAATGTTATGACAATCAAGTAGGTCGCGCCGAGGGGCGAGGCTAAAGCCGTCGCTCTGAGAGAGCGAAGCTCTCCGAGCTAGAAATTCAGCCCGTGAGGGCTTTGCTTTTTCAGCACGATGGCTTCAGCCTCGTGCTTTTGGCTCATTGTATAAACATGGATTTTGTTGCTTTTGGCCTGATCATTGACGACATAGTTTTCCCCGACGGCCGGACGGCGATGGGCGTTTTGGGCGGCGGCGGTCCCCAAACGGCTTTTGGCATGAGACTGTGGGCCGAGCAGGTCGGGCTGGTGGGAGGCATTGGCGCTGATTTGCCCGCCGAAGCGCTGGCCTGGTTGAAATCGAGCGGCCTTGATACTACCGGCTTGCGCGTGTCAACCCAGTGGCCCACGCCACGAGCCTGGCAAATTCTGGAAGCGGATGGCCGCCGCACCCAGCTTTGGCGCGTCCCTGGCCCGGCGATTGGAGCGCAGTTGAGCCGCCGCCTGGAGTATTTGCCGGACAACTACCGGCAGGCGCAGGGCTTTCACCTGGGCGTCCACCCCGAAGACCCCGATTTGGACTTTATCAAAGCGCTGCGCGCTTACGGAGCTGTCGTCAGCATCGAACCGTTTCGACCTGCCGCGCGGCCTCTGAGTGAAGCCGAGCTGCGGGCGCTACTGTCGGCGGGACAAATTTTTTCACCCAATGAGGGAGAAGCGGCCTCGCTGGTCGGCCCTGCCGAGCCGCTGGAACTGGTCCGGCGGCTGGTCGCAGCCGGAGCCGAGGTGGTGGCGCTCCGCCAGGGGGAACGCGGGGCCACCGTCCACCGGGCCGATACGGGCGAAACCTGGCACATCCCCCCCTTTGAAACGCAAGTGGTTGATCCCACCGGCGCGGGCAATGCCTTTTGCGGTGGTTTTCTAGCCGGCTGGGTTCAAACCGGTGATGTGCGCCTGGCCGGATTGTATGGCGCTGTAGCCGCCAGCTTCCTGGTCGAGCAGGTCGGCCTGCCGGGGGTAGAGACGCGAAGAGGCGAAGAGGCGAGGAGGCGATTGACTGTTTTGCAGGCCGGTGCCATTCGGCTAGATAAATGACCACGCATCGTCACAAGGCTTTGCCATCTTCTACCTTCTATCCTCGATCCTGTAACTACTCAGGCATCATGTCATTTCGACGAGCCTGCGAGGAGAAATCTTCCAGGTCGGTGCTTGAATAGCCTGTGAGCGGGAAAGATTTCTCGGCCTACGGCCTCGAAATGACATGCCTGAGTAGTAACCCATCCTCTATCTTCCATCCCCCAGCTTCTATTTTCGCTGTTTGGTTTGACACACCTTTCGCCCTGCGTTAAACTGGCCCTATGACTCCTCGTCACAGGCCCCATTTGCTGCTGTTTAGCTTCATCCTGCTGTGTATTTTGACCGCCTGCGTTCCACCCACGCCGCCCCCTTCGCCCACGCCCTGGCCCACCGCCACGCCGACGCGAACTCCCACTCCGGCGAGCGCAGCGGCCACGCCCCGCGCCTCGGCCACGCCGACCCGCACCCCGGCCCCCACGCCTACCCCCCCGGTGACCAATCTGCTGGTCTGGGCCAGCCTGCCCGAAGCCCAGGCCAAAGTTTTAGCCGAGGATGTTCAGGCTTTTCAGAAAGAGTTTCCTTACTATAGCGTCACCTTGCGCCATTACGACAGCCCGGAAAATTTTATGACCCCCTTGATGGCCGGCGAAACCCAGTTCGACGTGGTGCTGGCTTCGCCGGTGCTGCTGGGCAGCTTATGGCGGGCCGAGCAGCTTGCGCCCATGGCCGACTTTTATGCCCCGGCATTTCTCGACAGTTTTGCCTCGATCACCCTGCAAGGGGCCAGGCGAGATAACCAGCTTTGGGGCCTGGCTGATACGGCAGGTTTTCATTTGCTGCTGTTTTACAATCGAGACTTGCTGGACAGACCACCGGGTGATACCGCTGAACTGGCAAAGCTGGCAAAGGCGGGTTCAGCGCCAATTCTGGGCATCAACAGCTACGATCCGTTGTGGGTTCTGCCCTGGCTGCCCGCTTACGGCGGCTGGTTGACCACTGCCGCTGGAAGGCCCACCCTCGACACGCCGGCGATGCAAAAGGCTCTGGCGTTTTACCTGGGCTGGCACAACCCTAAAGCTGGCCTGTCTCCCCTGGCGAGCTACGACGAAATGCGGACTCAATTTTTGGCCGGTCAGTTACCCCTGGTTATTGACGGCGAGTGGGCGATTGGGGAACTGGGCCGTTCGGCCAAGATCAATTGGGGCGTCGCGCCGCTGCCCCACGTGATCGAGGAAGGTGAAAGCCAGGCGGCTGCCCCGCTGGTACTGGCTCGCTATTGGGCCATCAGCCGCGCCGCCAGCGGCAACCGGACTCGGGCCGCCGCGGCTTTTGTGGAATTTATCACCCGCCCGGAACGCCAACTGGATCGAGCCACCCGCTTTGGGCTGCTGCCCACCCGCCGCGAGGCGCTGGATGACCCGCTCATTGTCAATGATTCGGCCCTTCGCCTCAGCGCCGAACAAATGCTGGCCGGGCGGACTATCCCCCTGGGCGTCAACGCCGATGCCTTGCTCAACGCCATGCGCGAGCCATTACGCCAGGTTCTCGAAGGTGAATTGACGCCCGAACAGGCGGCGGAGAAGATGCAGGCAAACGCTGAGGAATAGAAGATGGTAGATAGAAGATAGTGGATGGAAGATAACTCATTATCGCTATCTTCTATCTTTTCAAGACTCAGTATATTCAATTTTCCGAGGAGTGAGGCACGCCTTCGTGCCGAACACCGCCGCACGTGGGCGTGCTGGCTCCTCAAATTTGGATCCACTGAGTATATTCAATTTTCCGAGGAGTGAGGCACGCCCACGTGCCGAGCGGAACCGCACCTGGGGGTGCTGGCTCCTCAATTCTTGATTTACTGAATTTGGAGAAACTCGCGCACAATTTCGCGGTGGGCCGGGATGTTTTCCAAATAGGAGTCCCGCAGACGAGCATCCTCGATGTTAGCCGCCCGCTCTTGCAGCAGATGGTGGGCTGTGGCTAGGACTTCTCTGGCGCGGGGGTCCTGGGCAGCCTGTAGAACCTGATAACAGGTCCAATAGACCCGAAACGGCTCGATGATTCCGGCCAGGTGGTGTTGCGCCAGATGAGCCAGAACCGCTTCGGCCTGGGCCAGCGCCTGGCTTAGATTTCCCTGGGTCAGGTAAGCGTGAGCCAACCCCGCCTGGGCTTCGGTAGCCCGGTGATGCTCACCGAGCTGTTGCCGGAGGGCAGCGGCTTGCTGGTAGGCTGTGATCCCTTCCTCTAAATATCCAAGCGCAACTTGAGCGTGCCCAAGGTGGAGGAGCGCCATGGCCTGTAATGAGAGTGAGCCGGTATCTTGTCCGATCTGTTCCGCCCGTTGACTGTGATTACGGGCAATTTTATGGTTATGGGTGAGGTGGTGTAATAAAGCCAGTTCCGCCAACGTTTCCCCCACTTGAAGCTGCGCTCCAATCTCAAGACGGATTTGGAGGCATTGATAATAGTAGCCTTGCGCTGCACCATAATCTCCTGTGGCCCGCAGCGCATTGCCCAGGTTGTCAAGAAAGTAACTCTCACCCCAGCGATCCTTAATTTCACGGCACAGTTGTAACCCTTGACGATAGATGGTTTGAGCTTGAGAATAAAGACCCTGATCAGACAGCATATAGCCCAGGTTGTTCAAGACAACACCCTTGCCCCACGAATCACCAATTTCATAAAAACCCTTTAAGGCTTGCTCATATTGACTGCGGGCTTCGGGGAAAAAACCTTGAGACCGAGCCAGAATGCCGAGATTGTTATAGACCAAACTCTCGCCGCGCCGGTCGCCAAGCCGGCGAAAACAAGCCAGCGCTTGTTCATACAGGCTCAATGCCTTAGCGTACTCCCCCTGCTCCTTCACGGCAATACCCAAATATCGCAGGGCTTCAGCCTCGATATCAGGCAGCCCAACCGACCGGGCCAATCTTAACGCCTGCTCGACCCGCAGTTCTGTGGTTTTGGCTTCGCCGTGAAAAAAAAGGGCCTCACCCCATTGTAAATAGGCGGTGGCCTCCAAACGAGCATCTTGGATCTGGTGCGCCAATTCAACGGTTTGGGGTATAATTCTAACGGCTTGCTCCGGCAAGCCGCGCCGGATGAGCAGGCGCACCTGCTCTACCTGGAGCTTGACTATAACCGTCTGAACTGCCTGGTTGGGTTCGTCGTCTGCTATCAAAAAATAGTTTTGCAGGTAAGCCACAGTTTGACCAAATACGCTCTCGCCCTCGACAAACAAACCGGTCAGATCATAAAAGCGTGATAATCCACCGCTGGCAAGCCCCAGTTCCTCAACCTTTCCTTCAGTCATTGCCCACTGCCAGGCCTGACGAATGTTGTCTATTTCAAGTCGCAACTGGCTGATGGCCTGCCGAGGGGTACTGCCTCTTAATAATGCTTCCCGCCGGCTGACAAAGTTCAAATAGTAGCTGCTGTGCCGCTGCCAGGCCAGCTGGGCCAGCCCGATTTTGAGGCCTCTTTGCTTCGTTGCCTTGGCGATGTCATCACTGGCGAGCCACAACTTTTCGTGAGCATATTGGCGCATCAGTTCGTGCAGTTCGTAACGCCCATTCGCCGTCCGTCGAATAAATGATTTGTCGGCCAGCCGCGCCAGAAGCGATAGCGCCCCGCCGGTTACCTGCGTTGCAGCCTCCCGCCCAAAACCGCCTCGAAAGACGGCCAACTGGCAGAAAACACGCTGCTCCTCCCCCGCAAGCAGTTCCCAGGAATGTTCAAACACTGCCCGCAGGCTGCGGTGACGGGGCGGCACATTTTGTATCGTTGTGGTCAGAAAATCCAGGCTGCGCTCGATTTCAGCCACAATTTCGGCGCACGACAGCAGCCGCAGCCAACTGGCCGCCAGTTCCAGGCCCAGCGGCATCCCCTCCACCAGTTGACAAATCCGCACCACATAGGGCAGGTCTGCGTCGGATAGGGTCAAGCCGGTCAGGGTTTGTTGGGCGCGTTGGATGAAGAGGGCAATGGCGCTAAAATTGGCAGGCTTGTCCTGAGCGAAGCCTGCCCTGACGAAGGAAGGGTCGAAGGATTGGCGGGCTGGAAGGGTGGCAGTTTGCGCGATGTCACCGGCCTTCCAATCATCCATTGGATAGGTTAGCCCCGCCACCTCCAGCACATACTCCTCTTGCAGATTGAGCCGCTCGCGGGAGGTCACCAGTAACTTAACCTGGGGCGCTTGCTGCAAAATGCCGGCCAGCAGGGCCAGCCCATCCTCTTGCCCTTCTCGTGAGAGGGAAGAAAGAGGGGAGGCTATCAGGTGTTCAAAGTTATCCAACACCAACAGCACTGCTTTGGAGCGTAAATAGGTGAGAAGCTGCCCTTTGAGATCGTTTGCCCCACGAAAGGAAAAGCCGATAGCCTCAGCAACGGCAGCGGTGAGCTGGTTAGACAGGCCGGTTAGGTTTTGCGCCACGCCTGACAGGTCTTGGCCTGCCGTGATAGAGGCCAGTGACACTATGTACACCCCGTCATCCACATTTGGCTCCAGCCACATTCTCTCCGGCTGAAGATAACGCCGCGCTGCTTCCAAAGCCAGCCGGGTTTTGCCGATGCCGCCCGTTCCAAGAATTGTGACCAGCCGGCAGGTGGGGTCGGCTAGATGGCGAGCAATTTGCTCCAATTCAGCCTCGCGGCCGACAAAAGCATTGGGCGGGGGCGGCAGATTGTGCGGCGGGAGTGTGCCACTGGCTTTAATCCGTTCATACAGGGCGACCGTCTCCGCCGTCGGCTCAACCCCAAACTCCTCGGCTAAAACCTGGCGGCAGGTTTCATATTGGGCCAGGGCTGCATCCCGCTGCCCGCTGCGAGCCAAAAGCAGCATCATTTGGCGGTGGGCGGCCTCCTGCCACGGTTCCAGCCCCAGCCAACGCCGGCAATACTCCAACGCCGCAGCCGGGTCGGCCTCCAACCGGGCGCTCTGCTCGGTTAAACGCTGCAAGGCTTGCAGCATCAGCTCCCGCAGATATTCCCGCTGCCCCAAGGCCCACTCTTCAAACTCCAGGGCATTTTTTACGTAGAAGCCTTCCAGAAAATCGCCGCGATAGAGACTGACCGCCTGGCGCAAGGGGGCCAAACCCCGCTCCGGGGTGTCGGGCTCCAGCATTGCGCTGCTCTCAACCGCTGCCTGAAAGATGACTGCATCCACGGTAGCATGGGCCTGGTGGTTGAAAGCGATACTATGCCGCTCGATCAATAGGTATGGTTCGAGCAGTTGGCGTAAATTGGTCAGGGCTTTAGTCAGGTTGCGCTTGGCCGTCGCTTCGGGCAGATCGCCCCACAGCAGCGTGGCCAGGGTATCCCGGCTGTGGGCCTGGCCGGTCACGGCCAGATAGGCCAGCAAAGCCGGCGACTTGGCGCTTTCAAAGGCCGTCACCGGCGCGCCGTTGAGGATAACTTCCGGTTTGCCAAACAGATTGAGCTGCAATCCCCCCATGCCTGATCCTTCCTGGGTTTAAGTCGCTCGCTCCTCGCATTTTCCTCGCACTGATTTGGTAGGATGACAGTATAACACAGCTTGATGGATGAAGGTAGTTTGCGCCAACCTTCAGCCTTTGAAATAAACAGAAGGGAGACAAAACCGATGACCCAACCCAGGCGAGAGCTTTACCAATCCTACTGGTTACACTGCTGGCAGGAGAGCGGCGGCTTGTTACCCAACCCCGTGTGGCGGTTTAGCTTGGAAGACCCCCACAGCCGTCAGCAGCAAGAGTTTCCAAATTTGCGCGAGTTGATCATTGCCCTCAATACGGCCCTGATTGAGAGCCGTTACCAGCGCCCGGCAGCGGCCCGCCGCTCTACGGCCTCAACGGATCAAACGCCAGAGGGAATGATCAAGCCCAGGAGCGACCTATGAACCAACCCAACCAACCGTGCTATCATTGCTATCTGCTCCGCTGTTGGGCCGAGACCGACGCCAACGGCGAAGTGATCCTCTGGCGCTTTAGCCTGCAAGACCCCCGCACCGGCCAGCGGCGCGGCTTTGCCAATCTGACGGAACTGGTCATCGCCTTGCAGGATGAGTTGATGGGGGAAAAGCAAGGAGTAGGTAGTAAGGAGTAAGAAGTAGGGGGTAGAAGAGAGATACCTACTTCCGACGAATGAAAGGGGACCACAATGTTAAATACCAACCTCATATACAACCTGGCTAAGGCCAGCCAACAGGAGCGCTTGCGAGAGGCTGAAAAAATCCGTTTAGCCAACCAGGTGACTCAACAAACGAAAGGCTATGAATTTTTCTTCAGAAGCCAACCCATCTTCAACCCCAAACAACCCGGCCGGCTGATCTACGTCATCGTCGAAGGCGAAGTGGCTATTTTTCAAAATGAGCGCCTCATCGAGATGATGGGGCCGGGCCACTACCTGGTTGAGACCACTTTACCCGCCGCTGCCGGGTTAATCGCTATAGCCCACACCGACTGCCGGTTGGTGGCTATCAATGAGGTTATGCTGGCCGCTCTGGTTCAACTTTCACCGGAGGCCGTAGTGCGGATTGTCCAGATAATGATGGGGCTGCCCCGGCTCCGGCCCGCCATCCGCTGGCCAGCCTCTCTTCTGGCCAGCCGGGCCGCCCGCCAGTCCAAACGGCCCAGGGAGCAGGCCGAGCTTTTCCCGGTGGTTCGGAATGAAAATCGTGGAAACTCGTAGGAACTCAAGGGAACTCAGGTAGTTCCTACGAGGTCCAATAAGTTCCCTCAGTTCCTATTTTTTAGGAGGATACCGATGCAACTACAAATCGCTCTTGAAACCTATCAAAACACACCCCTCTCCAGCCGCGAATGGGAAATCCTGTCGCTGCTGGCCGAGGATTACAGCAACGCCCAAATTGCCCGCCGGCTGGTCATCAGCCAGAACACGGTCAAGGTTCATTTGCAACATATCTTCGAGAAGCTAGAGGTGCAGACCCGTCTGGGCGCGGTGCTGCTGGCTCTGCGCCGGGGCTGGCTGAGCCTAACCTAGTAACCAGTAACCAGTTATCAGTCTTCAGTCTCTTACCGATCACTGGCTACTGATTACTGATCACAGATTACTTTACTTAAGAGGAACCCAATGAAATCAACCCAATCAATCATCATCTTCAAAAGTGTGGCTGGGCTGCTGGCTGGCCTGGTCCTGCTCCTGGGCGGCTGGCTGACCGGCCCGGCCTATGCCAATGACGCAGAAATTGAGGTACCCTGCGGTATATTCCGCGTCACATCCCTTAGCTCCGCTATCAGCAGCGCCAATAACCATCCCGGCCAGGACAAGCTTATCCTGGCTGAGGGCTGTACCTTCACCTTGGTCAATGCCCTGCCCATCATCACCGATGACCTGATCATTGAGGGGAACGAGGCCATCATCGAACGCTCCACGGCAACCACCCGCCAGTTTCGCCTGCTGGCGAGTGAAGCCAACCTGACGCTGCGCAATGTGACCCTGCGTAACGGCCATGTGCGTTCCTCAAGGGGTGCGGGTATTTCTGTTGGAGGTAGTTTGGTCGCCACAGGGATTACAGTCACCCATAATTTGATCGATATCGGTAACTGCGGCGAATGTTCCGGCGGGGGTATCTATGTGGCCGGCGATGCGGTGGTATCCGCAGCCACCTTTTCTGAAAATGAAATACGCTTTACCAACACCGGTGGCGGCGGGCTGTATGTCGCGGGCAATCTGACCCTGTCCAGCAGCCGGTTTTTCAGCAATACCGCCGGCAATTTCCCTGATAATAATGGATCCGGCGGAGGGGTCAGAGTCGAGGGTGATCTGACCGTGACCAACAGCGACTTTTTCTATAACAAAGCCCCCATTTTGGGGGCCGGGGTGTATGCCGGCGGCAAGACGACGATCAGCCATAACCGCTTTTATACCAATACTACAACATCTGATATCGGTAGTGGAGGAGGCCTCTTTAGCGGAGGCGCGTCATCTGTGGCTGAGAGCGAATTTGTCGGTAACACAGCTTCCGATGGCGGCGGAATTTATATTGGTGAGGGCGGAAATAGCCTCATTACCGGCAGTTTATTCGAACGAAATAAAGGCGGTGGGATATTCAGCCTACAGCCTGTCAGGCTGGAGAACAATCGCTTCATCAATAACCGGGCTGCCCGGGGCGGGGGCGCACACATCCATTCGGGTGCGGCGCTGAACAACGTTTTTGACGGCAACCGGGCGCTGGCCGAAGAAGGCAATGGCTTCAATTTTGGCGGCGGTCTATTTGTGGGAGATAACGCCACGGTCCGCAACAACCTGTTCGTCCGAAATCACGCGGATGAACGCGGTGGGGCCTTGACCATCCTTCAGTTTCCCGGCGGCGGCGCGAGCCTGATCGTCAACAACCTACTGGTTGGCAACGAGGCCCCCTCCGGCCCGGCTATTGACATCGGTATTGAGGTTCCCCAACTCCCCAACCACAACGGAGGGCTATCCGAGATCCACCACAATACCATTGCCCAGGGCAGCCGCAGCAACGGCAGTGCCATCCAGATCGTCATCGGCACGGCCAACCTGCGGAACAATATCATCATCCGGCACGCCATCGGCTTGGGCGCGGGCAATAAGGCGGTCGTGACCTCGGATCACAACCTCTATTTCGACAATCTGCTCAACTATGCCGGGGTCGCCGCCGGCCCGGCCGACCTGACCGCCGATCCTCGCTTTGTGGCCCCGGCGCAGGGCGACTTTCACCTCAGCGCCAACTCCCCGGCCAGGGACGCCGGGACGAATATCGGCATCACCGTTGATCTCGAAGGCGCAGTGCGGCCTCAAGGGCCAGGTTTCGACATCGGGGCCTACGAGTTCGGCAGCACGCCGCCCAATCCTAACCCTAACCCCGGCGGCTTCTCGGTCTTTCTGCCGCTGGTGGTCAAGTGAGGAAGTTGAAGGTTGAAGGTTGGAAGGTCCACAGATGAACATAGATGGACACAGATACACAAAAAATAAGATGAGTTTACCTCGTACCCAAACTCAGTTTGGGTACGCTTTTGCCTCGGAAACTCTGTTTCCGATAAGGGGCAAACGACGCTTGGCGTGCCAGCAAATGTGTTCCCAATCTCAGATTGGGAACAAGGTGGAAAATGTCTTGCGGCGGTCGGCGGTCCCCCAAGGGGAGGCGAAGCGCTCTCAGCCGTCGGCGGTCTATTTACAAAGGAGAAATAAACCAATGAAAACACAAATGATTTTCAAAACCTTGTTCTTGCTGTTTTGTCTGCTGGGAATCGGCTGGACGATGCTCTCGTCGGCCCAAGCTGCTAACTTGCGTATTGATTTGGCATGCGGCCCAAACGGTGTCGGCGACCCGGCCGCTTTGCGGAAGGCCATCAATACGGCCAACCTGCCCGGTGTTACTGCTGAGATACAATTAAGCCCCGGCTGTATTTACCGGCTTGATAGCCAGTTCATTAACACCCCGGCCGATGGCAGTACCATCCTGCCTTATATTGTCAGAAGTATGACCCTGATTGGGAATGGGGCCACCCTCCAGCGCCCGCCGGCAGCGCCCCCGTACCGGATATTGCTCATCCAGCCCGGAGTAGCGGTCACCATCACTAACGTGACCTTTGAAAACGGCCTGGAACACGCCTCGGGCCACGGAGGCGCGATTCGCCTGAATGATGCCAGCCTGACCCTGGAAAATGTGACCTTTAAAAATAACGTGGCCGGTATCCACGGCGGGGCCATCTATGCCGCGCCCGGCCGGCTCACGGTGAACGGGGGACTTTTTGAAAATAACCAGGTTGATCAAGGCAGCGGAGGGGCTATTACCGTAGTGGGGGCCGCTGCTATTTCTAATGCGAGCTTTATCAACAATCGAGCCGCTTCCGGGGGCGCGTTAAGCCTGAGTGGGGAGGTCACGGTTGACCATAATGAATTCCGCCGAAATAAGGCCCTGGTCAGCAACGGGGGGGCGGTGCGTATTGATATTCTAACCCAGGATGCGTTTTTGACCCGTAACAAGTTCTTTGAGAATCAAGCCTTCAATGCCGGCGGGGGGGCCTACATTGAGGACCCTCGCCCCAACCGCCTGCCGGCCGTGGGCCATGTACACATCTACAACAACCTGTGGGTCAATCAAAGCGCCCCGGACACGACGCACCTGTATGTACGGGTGGTTGGCAATGTCATCGGCCTTAGAGAAAAGTCCTTTAGCCTTCACTACAACACCTTTGTGGGCAGCCAATCGCCGGCGGGTAACTCCACCGGGGTGACGCTGCGTGAAGATAAATCCGATCAGGCCACTGCGTTGCCGGCCTTCATCTTTAACAATATCTTCGTGGGGCATGATGTGGCGCTGAAAAATACGGGCAATCTTCAACTGGCCCTCAAAACCAACCTCTTCTTCAACAACCGGGTCAACTTCCAGGGCAATTTTGCCGACCCGCTCAGCTTCATCGCCGACCCGCTTTTTGTCAGCCCGGCCACGGGTGATCTCCACCTGCTGCCCGGCTCGCCGGCCATTGACAAGGCCACCGACAAGGGGATTGGCGAGGACCTGGATGGCCGGGCGCGACCCCAGGGCAACGGCTTCGACATCGGCGCATATGAATTCACCACTCGGAATCCTCAGGAGGGGCCTAACGGTTTTACGGTCTTCCTGCCGGTAGTGGTGAAGTAAGAAGTAAGGAGTAGGAAGTAGGGAGGCGACAATAAAACACCCCTTACTCCTTACTTCCTACTCCCCATCTTTAAGGAGAACCCAATGAAATCAAAAACGATAACATCAACCTTTATCAAAACCATCATCCTGGCCCTGATCCTGCTGCTGGCCGGCCAGGCGACCCACCTGCCTGCCGGGGCCGCCGGCGGCGAGGACGACAACCTGCTGGTACGCGGCTTTGGCGGCGGCTTTGGCCCCAACAACAGCGGCACGGTAAAGCTGGAGTTTGAGGCGAGGACTTATAGATCCGTCGCGCTCCAGCCGGACGGCAAGATCGTCCTAGCGGGTAATGGTCCTAACTTCGGCTGGCTGGGCCGCCTCAATGCCGATGGCCGCCCCGATCCTGGCTTTGGCGTCCAAGGCCAGCTTATTGATACTAACATCGTTTTCAATGATGTAGCCATCCAGCCCGACGGCAAGATTGTGGCCGTGGGTGAAGCATTTAATGACAACTTTGGCGTAGCCCGCTACCTGCCCAACGGCGGACCGGACACCAGCTTTAATGGCCGGGGTCTGGCCACCCTGGATTTTGACGGCGGCAGGGACGTCGCCAGGGCCGTGGCCATCCAGCCCAATGGCAAGATCGTGCTGGGCGGCGAGGCGGATAATTGCGATCTTATCGGTCGCTGCAATGACGACTTCGGCCTGGCCCGCTTCAACCCAGACGGCACGCCGGACCTCAGCTTTGACGGCGACGCCAAGCACGCCTTTGATCTGGGCAGTTTTGACGAGGTTAAGACGCTGGTCCTGGAAGCCAATGGCCGCATCGTCGCTATCGGCGATACCTTCCGGGAAGACGGTGATCGCATCGCTATGGCCCGCTTTCTACCCGACGGCCGCTTCGATAATACCCTGGACGGCGACGGCAAATTCATCAGCAATTTCATCAATACCCATGATGGGCTCCTGGGTGGTAATGAAGCGGTGCAGCCGGATGGCAAGATCATCGTCGCCCACGAGAAAACCGTTGGGACGAACCTACAGATGCACCTGCTCCGCTTCCAGGCCGACGGCAGGGTGGACACCGGCTTTGGTAATAATGGCGAAGTCCCGCTGCCGCCCGGCCCGGTTGCCCCCCGCGACTTTTTTGACGGGAATTTGCTGCGGCTGCCCAACGGCAACCTGCTCTTTGCCGGCCACACCGCCCCCAATCGCGACCTGGTGGTGGCCAGCTTTACCCCAGCGGGCCAACCCAACCCCGCCTTTGGCAACGGCCTGGGCTATGTCATCCTCAACTTTGGTGATAGGGAGGCCGTGCATGATCTGGCCGTCGCCCCCGGCGGCCAGATCCTCCTGCTGCACAGTACGTTTGACGGCGAGAATACCGACCACTACCTGACCCGGCTGCAGCCCAACGGCGCGCTGGATCGGGGCGGCTGGGCCACCGCCGACCTGTCGGTGGGGAGCGACCAGATCAACGCCGTCGCCCTCCAACAATCCAATGGCAAGATCATAGCTGTGGGCAACAGCACAACCAGCAGCGGCAACCAGATCACGACCGGTGTGGCCGTCTTTACCCCCAACGGCCGGCCCGACACCAGCTTTGCCGGCAGCGGCAGCTTGACTCTGGGCGGGAGTAGCCGGGGCCGGGCCACCACCGTGGACGCTCAGGGCCGCCTGCTGGTCGCCAGCCAGGAAGCCAAGGCCAATGTGCCCACCGACTTCGACCTGATCCTGCGCCGCTTTAACCCCGATGGCTCGCCGGCCAACTTCCCGGCCCCTAGCTTGACCCCTCGCGCCGACTTGGGCCAGACCAACGATAGTCCGGAAGCGATCGTGGTGCAATCCGACGGTAAGATCGTTCTGGCCGCCGCCAGCGGCTCTGAGGTGGTCCTGCTGCGCTACCAGGCCAACGGCCAACCCGACCCAGCCTTTGGCGGCCAGGGGATCGTCCGCACCGATTTTGGCCGCAGCCTCAATGCGCCGACGGCTCTGGCCCTCCAAGCGGATGGCAAGCTCGTGGTGGCCGGCGTGACCGGGGCCGACCCCACTACCTTCGACTTTGGCCTGGCCCGCTTCCTGTCCAACGGCCAACCCGACCCAACCTTTGGCGGCGGCGATGGCAAAGTCAACACCGACTTTGCCGGAGGCTCGGACGTTGCCCACGGCCTGGCCATCCAAGCAGACGGCAAAATC
Organism: Anaerolineales bacterium; assembly: GCA_015075405.1. Lineage (GTDB taxonomy): Bacteria > Chloroflexota > Anaerolineae > 4572-78 > J111 > DSQQ01. Next base: position 1,121,997 of record JABTUK010000003.1, on the reverse strand, counting down.
GTCGCCGGCGGCGTGGCTTCCATCAACGGCCAGCGCGTCTTCGCCGTCGCCCGTTACATGCCTGATGGGGCGCCGGACGCCAGCTTCAACGGTTCCGGCCGGGCGATAGCGCAATTTGCCGGCCCCCACGCCGCGGCTGCGGCGCTGGTTGTGGAGCCGGATGGGCGCATCGTGCTGGCCGGCTGCACCCAGGAGGCTCAACGCGACCGCTTTGCCCTGGCCCGCTTCTTGCCCAACGGCCAACCGGACACCAGCCTCAGCGGCGATGGCAAGGCCATCTTTGGCTCGCCCAACGGCCTGAACGCGTGCGCGCACGATCTGGCCCGCGACGCCGCTAACGGCGACTACCTGCTGGCGGGTTATGTCCAGGAGACGAGCAACACCACGCTGTTTGCTCTGGCCCGGGTCAAGGGGCGGGGGCAGGTCAACCCGCCGCCCAATCCTGGCCCCGGTCCCGGTGGTTTCTCAGTATTTCTGCCGGTAGTCGTCAAGTGAGGAAGATGGAAGAGTGGAGGATGATCTAACACCCCGGGAACGAGCCATCTGCTCCAAACTCAAGCGGCCCTCGGCCTTAGCAGAGCAGAACCCTCTCTGGCTCAGCTTTGCTGAATTCTGATCAGTCATTTACTTTTTTCTAACATTAAAGGAGCTAACAATGAATCAACAAATCTTATCTCAAGTTGACCATACCGCCATCAAGGTCAGCCAGACCATGACCATGCTGCTGTTGGTAACGGCCTTCGTTCTGGACAACTGGCTTCTGGTGGCTTTTGTGGCCGGGGTCAATATACTTGGCTCGGTGCTGCCGTCGCTGTCGCTCTTTGGCTTGGTGTACCGGCATCTGCTCAAACCGAGCGGGCTGGTCAAACCTCATGTTGTGCCTGACTACCCCGAACCGCACCGCTTTGCCCAGGGCTTCAGCGGGGTGGTCACAGCGCTATCGGCCTGGCTGGTTTGGGGAGATGTAAACGCCCTGGGCTGGGCCTTGAGCTGGCTGGTTATCATCCTGGCCAATCTGAACGTGTTCGCCTGCTTTTGCGCCGGCTGTTTTACCTATTACCAACTCCACCGCCTGGGCGTGCCGGGATTTCACCGCAGCCCTCGACGGGCGTAGTCAGTAGAATGCTACTCACCGCACCCTTCGATACGGCACTCGCTTCGCTCGGCCTACTCAGGATGCGGTGAGTAGATGCGAAAAAAGCAAAGGACAAGCTCATGGTCGAACGACTATTCATCACCCTCTTGATCGGCGCGCTGGCGGTCGGCGCTTACCTGCTGCTTAATCATTGGCAGCGCCGGCGCGCCGCCGTTGCCAACCTACAAAAGGGCACACCCGGACACACCAGAGTGCTTTACTTTCATAGCCAATATTGCGGGGCCTGCCGGACCCAGGGCCATTACCTGGCCCAACTCGATGACCTGCACCGGGCGCTGATTGAGCCGATTGATGTGGACCAGTCGCCGGAGTTAGCCCGGCAATATAACATCCTGACCTTACCCACAACCATCTTGATTGATCGGGAGGGCAGGGTGCGCTATGTCAACTCCGGCCTGGTTAACCCGTTCAAATTGACCCGGCAGTTGGAAGAATATCTAAAATTTTGATCGAGGCGAAAAAAAAGAGGATGGTGGATAGCATAGATGTCCAGAAAAATTCCCTCTCAACATCAGGGTAGCAAGTAGCAGGGTAGCAGGTAAAAAAATTTGCTACTTTGCTACCTTGCTACCTGTTTCAGCGGTAAAAACTTTTCTGGAGGAATATAGATAGTGGGTTGAAAACAACCTGCTATCCACTATCCACTATCTTCTATCCTCTATTATCTGTTCTGCTATATTTTCAAAGCCGCTTTCAGTGGTTTTGTAGACAACCACCTGGATGGCTTCTGGCTTTACTTCTGGTGGCAGCGAGAGCGCGTAAACATCGCGCACAATTTCGCCGGGCCGCCAGTGACCGGTAGGGTAGAGGCCCCACACCGGCTGGTGATCCTGGATCAACGCCTCCCCGTTGACCGAAATTAACTGCCCCCCGACCAATGGCCTGACTGAAATAGTGTAATCGGCTTCGAGCGGCTGCGAGGTTTGCCAGTACAAGGCGATTTGCCAGTTGGCCCACGCTAACCGGCCGGCAACATCGTCCGGTAAAGAATAGGCCGGGTCCACTTTTTCCCACCCCACCAATTTGAGCGTCTCGCCAAAGCGCAAGTTGAGCGGCAAGGCCGTTGCCGGAATTTCCCGGCGCGGCGCGGGCCACAGGGCCACAAGCTGCTCCCCGGCTGCCTGGGGATACTTCTCTCCCAGGTTGATCGTCTCCGGCGCAGCCGCAGCCGCCCGCCGTGTCAAATAGTAGGACACGCTTCGCGTGTCAGTTTGTTCAGTGGTCGTAAAATCTCCCGGCTCCCGCGGGGTCAGGCTCGGCGCAGCGCCCCAAACCGTACCCAGATATTGCAGCGCGATCTGCTCCGAAAAATCGCCGGAGATGAGCGCCGGCGGCGCAGGCCGATCCGCCAGAATAGCCCAGCCCGGATCGAGGCCGGTGTCGGTGGGGAGATGGCTCTGATCGGCGCGGGGCAGGTTGGTGGTAAAGCGGTAGAGGAGGAGGAGAAGGAGTAAGGAGTAGGAAGTAAGGAGTAGGACGTGAGGCGTGGGACGTGATACGTGAAGCGTGAAGCGTGGTGCGTGGTGCGTGGTGCGTGAAGTTTCCTCGCGTCCTCGCCTCCTCGCGTCCTCGCCTCCTCGCTCATTCGCCCACGCTTCGCGGCTGATTCGCTTCAACCCCGCGGCAGCGCCGATAATAAATATAGGATAGGCCGGAATAATGACCTGAAACCAGTTGCCAAAGCGGTAGAGCCAGCAAAAGCTGAAATAAATCAACAAAGTGCTGTAAAGAAAAATGGCCCGCCGCCGGCCCAGAAAAGCCAGCCCCACCAGTCCGCCGAAAAAAACAGGCCAGGTTAGCTCTTGTCCCATCAGGGCCGGGAACTCGGCGGTGAAGAAATTTTGCAGGCTCAGGCCGGGAGCCAGCTCGTCGCGGCCCTGCTGAATGGTCAGAAAATCCACAAACCAGGCCCAGGCGTTGGGCCACTCGCCCGCGCCACGCCATTCCGGGTGGAGTGTGCCGCTGAGGAAAATGTAGAGGTAACTCAATAGGGGCAAAAGGGCCAGGATGATGGCGGTCAATACCAGTTTGGGCCTGAAAAGAGTGGGCTGGTCTCCTTTGGAGAAAATAAACCATAGCAGCGGCGGCAAAATGAACAGCGTTGTGACCATGTTGGCCAGCATCGTGCCGGCGAGGAAGGCCAGCCAGAGCAAAGCGGAGTCGTGGGGCTGCTCGTCCCACCGAAAAGCCAGCCAAATGATCAGCAGGGTTTGCAGCACGGCGCTGGTGTACTGTTCGGTGGTGACGGTGTAGTACCAGAAAAAAAAAGTGACCGCGTAAAAAGCCGCCAGGAGCAGGGCAATGGGCCACTGCCGGCGAGTCACCCGGAGCAAAATCAGGTAGAGCACCAGCAGTGAAGCCAGCCCCCATAGGGTGGAATAGAGCGAGAGGATTTGGATCGGGTTGAGCGCCCAACTCAGGAGGAAGCGCCCTAGGCGAAACCAGAGCCAGCCGCCCAGGGTGTAGAGGGGGTAGCCGGGGGCGTTGCTGGGCCGGCCTTCCACCTGGGCGTATTGATGGGTAATCAGGTCGCCGCCGGTCAACTCGTCGGGGCGCAGGCCGTTGTCCAGGGTTAGAAGATAGAGCAGGGCAGCGGCAATTAACAGCACGCCCAATCCATAACCTGTTGCCCTTTTATTTTTGGCAACCATATAGATGTCCAGAAAAGTTTTTGCCGGGATTTGGGGATTAGGGGATAAATAAAAAGGAAAAAAATCCCCTAATCCCGGCCCAATAATGATAGAAGGGTTTGGCCGGATTTCACGGATGATTAATGAAGCGGCGGTACTATAACAAAGGCGACATGCTTTGTCAAAAGGATTTTGGCGGCCTGGCCGGTTTGACAGATTAGCCGCAGCTAATTACCATGTCAACTTATCTGCCGCAGAGACTTCAAAACCCGTGGGAGCTTGACCTGACGTGAGCGACAATTTATCCACTCAATTTCCCAAACCGCCGGAACTACAACCATTGGCGGGGCCTTCAGCCAGAGGCCGGCAGATTTTTAGCTCACTGCTGATTGTGGTCGGGGTGGCGCTGCTGGCTACCGGGGCCTGGATGTTTGCCCAGTACCAGATTGAGGCCAGCAAACCCCCACCCGCCCGCATTTTGGAAGTATCCGTAGCCGATTTAACCGAGACGCCCACCCCTCGGCCCAACCCTACGCCCCGGCCCACCGTGACCATTATCTTTGCGACCCCCTCTCCGACCGCGGTCAGTCAACTGGGCGACACCGTGCTGCTGGTCAAACCCACCAACACCCGCGTCCCTAGTATTTCCCCCACGCCGGAAGCGACCGCTACTCTCGAACCCAGCCCTACGCCGACAATCGCTGAGCCGACGGTCGAACCCACCGCCGAGGCGCCTTCTTTGGAAAGCAATCCGCTGGTGGTTGAGGAACCGGCCGGCGCAGAAGTTGTGCCGGCCTCGCCCGATGACGCCGCTGCTTCGCCGATTACCCGGATTGTGGCCGAAACGGTGGGTCTGGACGCTCCGGTGATTGGCGTCGGCTGGGTAACGGAAGACCGCGGCGGCGTGCCGACCAACATCTGGAGCGTGGCCGATTATGCCGCCGGCTGGCACAAAAATTCGGCTTTGCCCGGCCAGGGCGGCAACATTGTCCTGTCCGGCCATCACAATATCAAGGGCGAAGTTTTTCGTTATACTATTGATTTGAATGTGGGCGATATTGTTACTATTTATATGGGTGATCAGCCGTATAAGTACGCGGTAGTGGATAAATTCATTGTCAAAGATAAAGGCGAACCCGATGCCGTCCGCCGCGAAAATGCCAAGTGGATTGGCCCCTTCAACGAGGAGCGCCTGACCCTGGTGACGTGCTGGCCCTATACCAACAACACCCACCGGGCCATTGTTATTGCCAGGCCGGTGCAGTAACGACCACCAAAAAGGAGATTAAGGAACTGAGGGAACTAAGGGAATTAAGGGAATTTACCCCTCAGTTCCTTCAGTTCCCTTAGTTCCCTTTTAAGCAATGTATTTCTCTCATTCTTTTGTCATCTGGCAGCAGTTTCCCCAGCTTGTGCCCGGCCTGCTACTGGTCGAAGGGCTTCACTCGGAGGCCGACGTGGAGCCGTTGTTGCCGCCCTGGTATCAGCGCGCCCGCGAGCGGTTGAGCGGGGGGACCGAATCTGACCTGCCGGAGGTGTCGGCCTGGCGGCGGGCCTATGCTCAGATGGGGCTGAAACCGACCCAATACCGCTCGGCCGCCGAAGCGCTGCTGCGCCGTTTCCGCAAGGAAGACGATTTGCCGCGCCTGCATCCGCTGGTAGATTTGTGCAACGCTATCTCGCTGGCCTTTGCCCTGCCGGTGGCCGTGTTTGACCTGGCCGGGGTGGAGGGCTATCTGGAGGTGCGCCACGCTCGAGGCGACGAGCAGTACCTGGCCTTCAGCGGCGAGATCGAAAGCCCGGAGCCGGGCGAAGTTATCTTTGCCGATGCCGCCAATCAAGTCCATGCCCGCCGCTGGACCTTCCGCCAGAGCCGCCGCTCGACCATCAGCCCGGAAACCCGTCGCGCCCTCATCGTTAGCGAGGGCTTGCACCCCACCGCCCCCGCCGATGTGCCCGCCCTGATCGAGGCCCTGGCTCAAGCGATTACGGCTACGTGGTCCGCCCCCCGTGCCCAGGCCATCCTCAGTGCGGCTGCGCCGCGTCTGGAGTTTTCGCTGGAATAACTCAGCGGCGCAAAATAATTACGAAAGCGTTCGGAAACTGTTTTGTCTGGCTGGCCCGCCCCGGCATGAATGCCAGGGCTACACAACAGCGCCGGGTCAACCCAGCTTTAGCCCGATTCATCGGGCGCTATTGGATAGTCCGGCGATGAAGTCGCCGGACGAGCGCCGGTAGCAAGGGCGACTGGGGGAGTTTCCGAACGCTCTCAATTAACTTTTAATCGGCAGCCACTGTTTACAAGTCTGAAAATTGGGGCATTTCCAAAAGAACTGCCCTGCCTCCTTGTGCCCCTCTGGAACCTTCTCTTCAACCATGTTAATTTTACATTTGGGGCATAAAGGAGGATCGAAGGCCAGGTGAGCATAACCACCTCTAACATTCAAGATTGCGCCTATACGATCCTCATTCAAGGGTTTTTGGGATGACTTGATTGGGCCAGGTTTCGGTAGCAACTGTTCTGAGGGAGTGGTTTTTGGTTGGCTACGTCCATGAGTTACTGAAGTATCTACTTGCCACTGATGACAGGTCCGATATTGGCGACAAATCCAAATAGATTGACCTTTCTTCGAAAGGCCATCAGGTATGATCAGTTTAACCATGGGGTTCTTGTGCTGGGGACAAAACGGGCTTACGGCTTGATTATCGGCCACTACAAATAGTTGAGCTATCTGCTCAGGGGTTAAGGTGATATGGCTCTGGCCGATAAATTTGCTTACCACTTCTTCAAGTTCGGTTACAGTCAAATCGTCATACTGATCAGATATGGCGCGGGCTTGTTTTGGCGCTTCGGCCCAAGCCGTTTTTTCCTCTTGGGGGAGATCGTTTGTGGCTTCGACCAGTGCAGCAGCCAGGGGTAAAATGCCATGAATAGCTCCGCACTGGCCACAACAGACCACCTGAAACAAGGCTGTTTGCTCGATCTTGAGCAAATCGAGGCCCTGAGCATTACAAAAAGGACAGCGGGGCGTGGTCATTTGGGTAAGTCCAAAACGAGTTGTGCTCAAAAAAGCGGCAAGACGTTGCCAAATTATATCACGCCTGAAAATGGGGAGTCAAGGGGCAGACCTCATACTCATAGGGTACGCTGCGCGAAAGCCTATAAGGTTATCGCCCGTATCGAAGGGTGATTTTCGGTAAAATATTGAACTCAGATGATTACCAATTCAAATCCTCAGCCAACTCCAGCAGCGAGCGCGGCCCGTTCTTTTTCTTGCCGGTCATGGCCTCGGCGCTCTTTTTGGCGACAATGCGCTTGGCAATCATATCGGCCATGACCTTGTCGGGCAGTTGTTTGGGCTGGCCTTTCTGCCATTCGAGGGCGCGTTTGCCCGGTTCGCAGATGTCGAGATAAGCGCAGTAAGTATGCGCCCAGTGATCCGGCGGCAGCACATCCTCTTCCGGCAGACGGTCTTCGGCCAGCCCAGCCAGCATCCGCTTGATCCTCTCCAGCCAGCCGGCCATCATCTCTGGGTCGGGATAGACTTCAAGAGCCAGGTGGTCCAGCGTATCCCGATTTTCATAGTAGATAATCGCCCCGTTGAGCGGAATCGCCCCGCCGTAATACTCGGTCAAACCCCACAGATAAATCTGGGCCTGGAGAATATGCTCATCTTTGGGAACTTTGGCCGCTTTTAGCTTGTCGAACTCACTGGCCGCGACGGTTTTGAACTCCAGCACCCAGAACCCGGCCACCGACTCCTCGACCGTTTTATCGGGGGGAATATACAAAATACCGTCGCAAAAGCCGTGAATACGGTACTCCGGGATTTCAAAAAAGACCTCCTGGGCCAAACAGGCCCGTGATAGCCCACGCTGCAAACGGCGGTGGCTGTCGGTGCCCACCGACAGGATGCGACCCACCCGCGCCTCAAACGGCGGTTTGGGCTGGCCTTGCAGTTCAAAGGCCACGTACAGCATGCAGCCCTTCGCCAGCGATGAAGGCTTGATATAAGGCTCACCTTGGCTGCGCTGGTCTGTTTGCAGCCACTCGACTGCGTACCCGGCAGCCCCCTTTAACTTTTTCATAATTCCTCCAAAAGTAGTAACCAGTCAATGTTATTCCAAAAAGCAGCATCCTGAGTAGGGGAGCGAAGCGAACCGTATCGAAGGGTGCTGCGCCGTCAGGAAGTTATGCCTACCCGCACCCTTCGATACGCGCTCCACTTCGTTCCGCGCTATTCAGGATGCTGCTAAGTGGCTTAACTCAATGACGTTGACTGATTACTGTTCACTGATTACTGCCTACTGATTACAGTTCACTGTTCCCTCTCCGAAAGAAAAAGCGCGTTTCCCCGGCGGTGTTAACCCCGGTCAGGGGATTGACTCTGAAAATCAAAGGATACTGAGCGGTGGCGTTGCCGATGACCAGGGCGTGGTGCTGGCGCAGCCGGCGCACAAAAGAAGCCATCGTTTCGTAGTCGGTGGCCGCGCCGCGCGACACGTGGCGCACGTCGTCGTCAAAAGGGATACGCAGCAGAAAGAGATTGTCGGCCTGGCGCAGGATAGTCTCGTCCAGCCCGTGAATCATATTGGTCACAAAAAAGCTGGTAATGCCCAGGTGACGGGCACGGGTGACAATGTAATCAATGCTGTGGCGCGACACGTACAGGTGGGCTTCCTCAAAGAAAATAAAGGGGAAGCGGTGGCTGCCGTGGGCGATCTCCCACAAACACAGGTCTTTGACCAGCTCGATGATGGCCTGGACAAAGCCTTCGCGGGCCAGGTTCGACAACGCCGAAATGTCAATCACCAGCGCCCCGCCGTGCCGGATGCGCTGGTACGACTCGCTCAGCGAGGCGGCCTCTTGCGGATTGCGGGCAAAGATTTGGGTATTTTTTATGGCCTCCAGCCGCGAGCGGATGGCCTGATTGACCACCAGGGCATTCGAGCCGCCGCCAAACTCGTTGTTTTCGGCCATTTGCATAATCTGTTCCAGGCCCACATACGGCGCGCGGCCCCGCTCTCGTTCAAGAGTCTCGGCTTCGGCCCACAGCCGGGCAATGCGATTCTCAAAGTACAGCGCCGACACCTCCGGCAGGCCAAAACGCTGCAAGAGGGTCATCATCGGGGACAGGCCAAACTGCCGCACCCCCAGGCGAAAATTGCCGCCAGCTTCCAGGTGGACAATGCCCCGCCGGGTGATCTGGCCCGTTTCCGGGTCAACCTCAACTTGGGGCAGGTGAATGTACTCCTTGTTAATATCAAAGACCACGCACGGCGCGCCGCTGTTGATCAATTCCAGCAAAATCACTTTGGAGAGGTGACTTTTACCGCTGCCCTTGACCCCTGTTACCACATTGACTTTTTCCAGGTCTTGCCCTTCGACATCAAAAGGATGCCCGCCCAGGGTGTAGCCTAAGCGCAGGGGGTTGCCCAGATTGCGGGTGGCATTGGCAAAAACCTCTTCGTCGCTGGTGCGTTCGATGGTCACATCGCGGGTGGGAATCCAGCCGTCCCACTGCTCCCAACGATTCAACCCCTCCTCATCTCCAAATCTCAGGCGACGGCCATTGGTTGCTGCCATTGGACAACCTTTCTGATTTTGGCAATCGCCAGTTTGAGATTACTCTTTTCGGATAAGCCCTCCGGTTCGAGCGCCGGGTTTGGGGCCGGTCCGTCCTCGGCCACCAGTTGCAGCATCTCCTGCACCAGCGAGGGGTAGGAGACAGTCCGAAACTCGATCACCTGCACAATCAGGCCCCGGTCGCTGCCGTTTTCGCGCAGAGTTAAATTTTCGCCCACCCGCAGGTCTTCCTCTCTAGGATTAAAAACCAACTCAACAATGTCACCCTTGATCTGCTTGATCTGGATTTTCATAGATACAGCGCTCCTTTTTGATATATATAGTCCTCCAGAAAAGTTTTCGCCAGAGGCAAAGTAGCAAGGTAACATGTAGCAGCCTGCTACGTGCTACTTTGCTACCCGATTTCAGGAAAAAACTTTTATAGACATCTATATCTTCCGATTAGAGTTGAAATATTTTCCTAAATGAGTATAATAATTACCGTAAATATACTAGAAAAAAAGTTACTTGTCAACATTATTGGTAAATTATTATCCTGAATTGGGAGGGCTATTTATGTATGAATCTCTTTGATTATGTCGGGCAGCGGATTCGAGATTTACGCCTGAACTACGGGGACGGGCAAGGGCTGTCGCAGGAGGCTTTAGCTAAAGCGCTGGGCGTGGCCGCCAATACCATTTCTCGATGGGAAACAGCGACTTACCGGCCCAGCCTGGAAGACCTGGATAGTCTGGCTCGTTTTTTTGGGGTCTCTATTTTGCAATTCTTCCCGCCGGAAGAAGCCCCGGCCAACGACCAGCTAAACGCTCTGCTGCGGGCCGCCCGGCAGCTCAAGCCGGAAGACCTGGATGAGCTGCGGCGGTATGCCGAATTTCGGCGGGCGCGCAGCGTTTATGGGGACCAGGAGCGTCCTCGCGCTGGGCGAAAGCGGAAAGAGGCGGCGTGAGCCATTTTAATTATTATGACGAAATGAGGGCGCTGGCCCGGCAAGTGCGCCAGGAGCATGGCCTGGCCGGGCCGCGTGTGCTCAGATCGGACCTGCGCCGCTTGTACCGTGCTTACGGTATCAAAATTGACCTGTGGCCACACAAGTTCAAATCGCTGCGCGGCGCATATTTTGACGACGACCTGGGGCCGACGGTTATGCTGGCCCGCCAATTGCCGCCGGAGCCGTTGATTTTCACCATGGCCCACGAGCTGAAGCACCACCTGGTGGATCGCGGCCGGGTCATGGCCTACTGTGACGTCTCCAACGAGGGGGACCCCATCGAAATTGGGGCTGAAATCTTTGCCGCCGAGCTGATTTTCCCCACGCCAGACTTTTTTGCCTGCCTCAAGCAAATGGGCATCGGCCCGCGCCAATGCACCGCCGAAGTGGTGGTTCGCTTAAAGCATGAAACGCAGACAACCTTGAGTTATACGGGTTTAGCCAAGCGCGCCGAATTCCTCGGCTTTGCGCCCGCCGGCTCCTTGGTCCGCATCCCCTGGAAAAAACTGGAAACCCAGCTTTACGGCGAGCCGTTTTACAAGCAAATGTTGCGCGCCCGGCAAGCTTAATATAGCTCACGGATTCACACAGATAAACACAGATTTTTTCCTTAATTTTTTTCTTATCCGTGTCATCTGTGTTTATCCGTGAGCTAATCCATATAGGCGGGATTGCCCTTCTCGAATTTCCTGAACAACTATGGAATTAGAAAACGACGCTTTGAGTTCGGTATCCTCAAGTTGTCCGGCCAGAGTCTCAATCAGGCCGAGGGCTTGCTTGAATGTCGCTTGAGCCTGACCAGTATCTCCTGTCTGGCCCAGGGCCTGGCCGAGACCGCGCAAGGCGCGAAGCTGGTCATAGGGGCGGTTCAAAGCTTGCCACTGGCCTACGGCGGATTGAAACAGCCGGGCGGCCTGAGCGGGGTTGTCCTCGGCCAGGGCAATAATCCCTTGCCCTTCGTCGTAAGCGGCTTCCGTTTCCGGGCTGCCGATTTGCGAGGCTCGTTCCAGCCGGCTCAAACAGGCACGGGCAGCCGCCAGATCTCTAGCAGCAGGGTGGGTGGCTAACCACTGGCAGGCAAAGAGCAGCGCCAAAGCGTTGTTCCGGTGAGCATCGGGTGTATGGTCAAACAAAGCTAACAACTCCTCGACAATGGCCGTGGTTTCAGTTTCCAGCCCCAAGCCGGCTAAAGCGCGGGCCAATTGACCCAGGTGAGGCACGGTTGTTTGCGCCTCAGCCAGCCCTCTGGCCTGGGGTAATTCAGCTTCCAGAACCTGCCGAGCGGCCTGGGGCTGTCCCAGATCATTGCGCATCCAGCCCAGCAAGGTGCTGGCCCAGACCCCTGGCACCATCGAAGTTGTCATGCTCTCCCGCCACTCGACAATACGCTCTCGCCGGGTGAGCGCCGCGGCCCACTGGCCGCTCTGCCACTCCAGTTCGCCCAGGTGAACCAGGGCGTCGCCGATAAACAGACTGGCCTGAACACGGGTGGCGTAGGCCAACAGCTCTTCATAGGTTGTTCTCGCTTCAGCATAGCGCCCCATCCAAAACAAGACCTCAGCCATGTTGGTGTAGGCCCGGCAGGCGTCATGGGGCAGTTTGATTCTCAAGGCACGGCGCAGGCTGTCTTGCAACATGGCCAACCCCCGTTCCCGGTCTCGCGACGGCGCGTAAGCTGCGCCGAGGTTATTTAAGACGTGGATGATAACATCTTCGGCTGCCAAACGCTCGGCTAGGGCCAGGGCGCGCGTACCCCAGGCAATCGCCTCGTCATAAGCGGAAGCCAGTAAGTGCATCGCTGAAATGGCGCTGATGGTGCGGGCCAACTCAACGCTCTCCGGCCCTTGTTCCAACATCGCCAGGGCTTGATTGTAATGGCGCTGGGCTTGCGCCCGGTCGCCCTGCTCCCAATACAAGCGCCCAATCAGGTGGTGAATGGCCCCCGCTTGCAGCCGGTCGCCCTGTAGCTCAAACAAAGCTTGACTGGCTTCATAAGTGGTCAGCGCGTCGAGCAACTGGCCGGTCATCCATAAACACTCGCCCAGTTTGCGCAGGGTTTCCGCTCGCCCGGCCTGTTCCCCGTTGGGCCACTGTTTCAGCGCCGCCCGGTAGAAACGGATGGCCTCATTCAGGGCCACCATCCGGCGGGCCTGATCGCCCGCTTGCAGCAGATACAGGACTGCTTTCTCCGAGTTACCGGCTTCAGTATAGTGATAGGCCAACGGGACGATGATGGCCTGCAAGGCATCAGCATAAAATGTTTCCAGGCTGCGGGCAATCTCCCCATGCCACAGCCGCCGTTCGCCCTGGCTTAAGCGCCGGTAGAGATATTGCTGAAACAGGGCATGGCCAAACTGAAAGCGGGTCAAATAGTGAGACTCTACTTTAACCTCCTCATACTCGCGCACCAGGCGCTGACGCTGGCCCAATTCCTGGGTTAGTTGGCGCAGCACGTATCGCTCATCTTGCTGTTGGGCCTGGGCCACAACCTGGGCGGTAAAGAGTTCCCCTTCCACACTGGCGATGGACAGCAGCTCTTGCCGGCTCGGCTCCAATCGCTCTATCCGCTGTTTTATCACCGCTTCGACCCGTGCCGGCAGGGTCGCCCAATCCAGGGCGGCGCCCTCCACCCAGCGCCCGGCCTCGTCTCGCACCAGATTGCCCCGTTCCTGCATGTCTCGCAGCAATTCGATGGTAAATAGAGGGTGGCCCTTGGTGTGCCCAAACAAGGTTTTGCGGAAATCCGGCCCCAGGCGGTTGGGTTCGCTATCCAGGAGGGCCTCGACAAAGGCTTGCTCTTCGGCCGGAACAAACTGTTCCAGGTCAAGCTGGATGTCGCCCAGGCGTCGCTTAAATTCGTTGACGATCTCCTCCAGGAGATGGCGGGACCGATCCTCGGAACTCCCCAGGGCCACCTCACTGGCCCGGTAGGCCCCCACAATCAAAATTCGGCTGCCGGACAAGCGCCGGCCCAGATGAAAGAGCAGATTGAGCGAGGCGCTATCGGCCCACTGCAAATCATCCAACAGCAACAACAAGGGCTGCGCCGCGGCCAAGGCCCGCAATACCAGGGTGATCTGCTCAAAAAGCTGGCGCTGCTCCAACTGAACCGGTCGGGGCGCTTCGACCAGGCGTTGCCATGCGTTCAACCAGCCAGCCCCGGCCGGCGCATACATGGCTATCCGTTCAGTTAAGACAGTCGTGGGAACCAACACATCCAGCAGGTCGGGGCCATGCTCGGCTAACGCCTGGATGGTCTGGGGGAGGAAGCGCCACAGCCGGTTGGCCTGTTCGGCGGAAAGGGCCCCGGCAGCCCAGCGCGCTTCCAGATCGCCGGTCAGCAACCCGAATATATCGCGGAAGGGCAGGTAGGGATCGCCGATGCCGGCAAAGGCATTGCAGTTACCGCCGGCCACAATCAGATCGGGCCGGGCGGCTTGGGCTTGCCGCGCAAATTCGGCCATCAAGCGGGTCTTGCCCTGTCCGGCTTCCCCGCTAATAAACAGCACCCGCCCCTCTCCGGCCAGAACCGGGTGAAGCTGGGCCTCGAGTTGGGCCAGCGCCCGTTCGCGCCCTACAAAAGCAAGGGCGGGCGGCTGGATCGAAAGGTCGCCCGCTTTCAGGAAGGCCGGGAGCTGGATGGCCTGGGCGGCCGCAGCCGAAACCGGGGCAAACTGGCCGCGCGCCCGGCGCAGGAAGGCGTCCCGTTCCAGGCCGGGGATCAGCAGATGCTCGGCCAACAGTTCAGCCATCTCGCGGGAAGGCCGCCGCTCATCCTGCTCGATCTTCTTGATGGTAATCACCGCGCAGCCAATAAGCTTGGCCAAGGCGGCTTGAGTCAGATCGAGCGCCTTACGCCGCTGCTGCACCCAGGCCCCAAAAGAAACAATCTCATCCATAATTTACCCCTTGTATCCCCGCTTGTATCCCCTGAGGATACCGTTTGGCGGTAAGTTTCTGTTTTAATGATCGTATCGTTACTACTGAGCCTCATGTCATTTCGAGCGACGAAGGAGCGAGAAATCCCCAGGGCGCAACATATAAAAGTAAGGTATCGGGGATTTCTCCCTGCGGTCGAAATGACATGGCTGAGCAGTTACGTTTCATCCATCATTATATAAAACAGAAGCGAGGTATAAAAATGAAGAACACAGAAACTTTAACCCCTGAAATGGAGAGCCTCAAGGCCAAACTCAAGGCCACCTGGATGTCCGGCGACTTTGGGCTGATTGCCGAAAGTTACGCCTCCGGCGCGGTCGAGTTTGTGGGCCGGCTCAAGCTGCAACCCGGCGAGCGGGTCCTCGACGTGGCCTGCGGCGCCGGCAACCTGACCCTCCCGGCGGCCAGAAGCGGGGCCAGCGTCACCGGCCAGGATTTCGCCCCCAATCTGCTGGCCCAGGGCCGGGCCAAGGCCAAAGCGGCGGGCCTGCCCATCCAGTTTGACGAGAACGACGCCGAAGATTTGCCCTATGACGATGCCTCCTTTGATACCGTCATGACTATGTTTGGAGCGATGTTTGCCCCCCGGCCTGAGGTCACGGCGGCCGAACTGGCCCGCGCCTGCCGGCCTGGTGGACGCATTGCCATGGCCAATTGGACGCCGGGTGGTTTTATCGGCCAGATGTTCAAGATTGTGGGCCAACACGTCCCGCCGGCCCCCGGCATGCCCTCACCGCTGCTGTGGGGCGATGAGGCCACCGTCCGCGAGCGGTTTAATGGCAGCATGGCTGAACTGCAACTGACCCGGCGCTCCATCACCTTCCACTTCCCCTTTAACGCCGCCGGGGTGGTGGAGTACTTCCGCCGCTACTACGGCCCAACTTTCAAGGCTTTTGCGGCCTTGGATGAAAATGGCCAGGTAGCCTTACACCAGGCGTTGGAAGAGCACTGGTCGGCCCACAACCAATCCAGGAATGGGGTAACCCGTGTTGAGTCGGAATACCTGGAGGTAGTGGCCATCCGGGCTTGATAAATTTAACAGGAGTAAGGAGTAGGAAGTAAGGAGTAAGGAAGAAAGAGTCAGTTCAGTGTCAGATGTTTTACTTGACACGGGAACACCTGACACCTGACCCTTCCCCTACTCCCCATTTACGGAGGATCCGATGCAACGACAAATCGCTTTTGAAACCAAACAACAATCACCCCTCTCCAGCCGCGAATGGGACATCCTGCTGCTACTGGCCGAGGATTACAGCAACGCCCAAATTGCCCGCCGCCTGGTTATCAGCCAGCACACGGTCAAGGTCCATCTGCGCCACATCTTTGAGAAACTGGATGCGCAGAGCCGCCTGGGCGTGGTGCTGCTGGCCCTGCGCCGAGGCTGGCTGACCCTGGCCTAGGTAGTTCTGTCCAGACCCTATAGCCATCATCGAGCAGTAATGAGAAAAGGAATAAAGATCATGCAACACCCAGATTTATTGTTAGACCTGGCCCGGTTTGAGCAGCAGAACCGGCTGCGTGAAGCTGAAACCTGGCGGTTAGCCAGAGCCGCCCGGCAGGAGCGCGCTGAATATGGGGGCCGGTTCCTGCGCCGCCTGGTCACAGCGGCCAGACATCGCTTGCGCCTGCCAGCCCGTCCCTGGCCGGTGAAGCCCGCCGAGCGTTAAAACGCCCGGCTCATAGAGGTGAAAGCCCGCTGAAGCAGGCTAAAACCGGCCCCCCGAGCTGGTTTTGAACCGGCTTTCACCTGGGGTAGCCGGGGGCTTCCAGCCCGCGGCGGACGGCAAGGCATGACCAAATCCGCTCACCCCTAACTTGGACAAGCCAGAGCCAAAAAGAGTTCTCTCGCCAAGACGCAAAGACGCAAAGATTTTTAATAATTTTTCTTGGCGTTCTTGGCGGCTTTGCGTGAGATTTTCTTGCTCAATGTACAAGGACTCAATTGCTAAGAACGTGTTTCTTAAATCGTTTCGCTGCATTTTCAGGCGCAGAAACCGGGTTTTTAAGCCTTAAAGCGGCTGCCTTTTGGTCCAAAGCGACGTTAAACTGGAGGCAAAAACCCGGTTTCTCTTTTAAGAAACACGCTCTAAGCATTATTGTTGAATTTTAGGCGCGTTCACGAACCTGTGGCACGCCACTGATAATGAAAATTTGCCCTCACCCTAACCCTCTCCCATCGGGAGAGGGGACTCTTAGCTTTCTCCCCTCGCCCTTTGGGAGAGGGGTTGGGGGTGAGGGCTATTTACAAAGGAGACCCTATCATGAAAATCATCCTTACGTTAAACCAAACTACCCCTGGCCTCAAACACTTATGGCGCAGTGCCCTCATGCTGGCCCTGCTGACCCTCCTGTGCTGGTCCTTCCCGGCGGCCCAGGCCGACACCGGCGACCTGGATACCACCTTCGCCGGGTTTGGCAGCAATGGCCTCGTTACCCCACCCGGCTTAAAGGACATCTACGACATCGCTTTTCAGCCCGATGGCAGGATTGTGCTAGTAGGCTATACAGGTATCCTCAATCAACTTGCCGTCTACCGCTACCTGCCGGACGGTCGGCTGGATCCCAGCTTCGGCAGCGGCGGCAAAGCGATCTTCGCGGACATGTTCGGCGCTAATGCCATCGCGCTCCAGAGTGATGGCGGCATCGTGGTCGGCGGAGGGGGCGGGAGTTTTCAACTGGCGCGTCTGACCCCTGGCGGCGCGTTGGACCCCTCATTCGACGGCGACGGCTGGGCTCAGGATGTCGATCCTCAGCTCAAATACTTGCACAACATCCTGGTGCAGCTCGATGGCAAGATCGTCGCCTGCGGAACTGCCGAAGTCGGCGGCGACAGCGACTTCGGCGTCACCCGCTACACCAGCGGCGGCGCGCGCGACACCACCTTTGGCGGCGGCGATGGCAAAGTCACCATCCCCTTTGGTGATTCAGACTATTGTAACGACATCGTGCAACAGAACGACGGCAAACTGGTGGTGGCAGGATTAAGATTCGACACCGGTGCCTTTGGGGACGATAACAATGATATTGCCCTCGCCCGCCTGGAGAGCGATGGCACGCTAGACGACAACAGCAACGGTGACGGGGGGTTTGACGGCGACGGCAAGCTCACTACCGACTTTGGCGGCGAGGAAGGGGCTGAAACTGTCGTTCTCCAACCGGATGGCAAAATCGTCGTGGTCGACAGCTACCGTAAAGAATCTAGTTACATCGTCCGCTACCTGCCCAGCGGCGCGCTCGATGGGGCCTTCGGCTCCGGCGGCAAGATCACTATCCTGTACGATAGTCTACGGGAGCTGGCGCTCCAAAGTGACGGCAAGCTGCTAGTGCTGGGCTATCACAAATCGTCGGACGGCGACTTCAATTTTGCCCTCCATCGGCTGCTCCCCAACGGTAACCCGGATAACACGTTTGATAGCGACGGCATCGCCCGGCCCGATTTTGGCGGCGCTGACTCGGGCCGCGCCCTGGCCCTCCAGCCTGACGGCCGCATCCTGGCCGCCGGCACAAAGAGCAACGCCGCTGGCTTGCTGATCCGGCTGTGGCCGGACGGCTCGTTGGACACCGGCGGCCAGCAAACCCACAGCCTGACCTTTGCCCCCAGCTATCAAGCCGGCTACCTGGAAAGCGCCTACGGCATGGCCCTCCAGCCCAATGGCGCGTTCCTGGTTGCCGGCCAGGTCTACAACCCCCAAGCCACCGTCAGCGATGCCTTTGTCACCCGCTTCACTCCCAACGGCCTGCCCGATACTTCCTTCGGGACGAATGGCAGCGCCTTCATCTTTGGCCCTGGCCTGTTTGGAGCCGCCACCGCCGTGGCCGTCCAACCCGACGGCAAAATCGTCATCGCCGGTTACACCGCCTACAATGCCCAGTACACCGCCATGGATTTCCTGGTGGCTCGCTTCCTGCCCAGCGGCGGCATTGACAGCAGCTTTGGCAGCGGTGGCGTCACCCTGGTGGATTTTGTCGGTGGGGCCGACAAAGCCACCGCCCTGGCCCTGGCCCCCGACGGCAAGATTGTGGTGGCCGGCCCCATCCAGGGATCACGCTATGTCTGGGGGGTCGCTCGACTGACCGCAAGCGGCCAGCTCGATAGCAGCTTTAATCAGGGCGGCTGGACTTTTGTGGATTTCAACGGCGATAACGAGGTCAATGCCGTTCTTGTCCAGCCTGATAGCAAGATCATTCTGGGTGGTTATTTCAAGGGCGATTTCGCCTTGCAGCGATTGGTGGAGACCGGCCAGCCCGACCCCACTTTTGGCAACAACGGCCTCACCCTGACCAACCTGGGCGGGACAGAAGCCATCACCGCCCTGGCCCTGGCCCCCAACGGCTGGCTTTATGCCGCCGGCTATCGCACCACGAAAACCGGCAACACTTCCAACACCGATATGGCTCTGGCCCAGTATAGCCCCCAGGGCATCTTGACCGCGTGTGATGACCCCAACAATTGTCACATCTGGCCCAGCGGGACCTTCTTTTTCGATCAGGCTCTCAACGATTATGCCTATGCCCTGGACCTGCGGGCCGACGGCCAACTGGTGGCGGCTGGCTGTAGTAATCAGCACTTTGCCGCCGTTCAAGTGCGCACCGATGGTGAGCCGACCCCGCGACCCTTCAACACCGATTTTGTGGGCCTGCCCGACTGCGCCTCCGCCGTCAAGTTCAGTGGGGCTAACAAAATCCTGCTGGCCGGCGCCCACTACCTGGACGGCAGTGATAACAACATCGCCCTGGCCCGCTTTGAGACGACGGCATTTACACCGGGTCCCACTCCCAATCCCACCCGTGGCCCGGTCTACCTGCCCATCATTATGCGCTAACCATTTACCTTGACGAGGAAAACGATGTTAAATCCAGAACAACGAGTCTACATAACGATTGAATGGCAAGAATATGGCCCGTTAGATTCACCCGGACGACGGTTGTGGTGGCGAGAGCGCCGGATTTGTACCATTGAGAATTACCCTCAGTACCTACCCTGTCATAACCCGGATTGTGAGGCAGGCGGTTTTGAGATTGGCGAAAAAGTCAATGAATTGTTGGTCTCTACCAAGAATGAGGCGCAAAACTCGCTCATTTGCTTTAAAGCCATGCGCAAGGAAAGGCAAAAACGGTGTTCACATGTCATCACCTATTCCATAGTTTGTGTTCGTCCTTATCAGCACCATCGGCCCCTATTGGCCAGGGTGATATAGTCTCAGTAGATCCAAATTTGAGGAGCCAGCACGCCCCCGTGCGGCTCCGTTCGGCACGTGGGCGTGCCCGCTTCGCGTCCTCGAAAATTGGATCCACTGAGTCTTATTTCACTCATACCAGTGACAAAATAAATCAACCAAATCTGTAACTGCTCAGCCATGTCATTTCGACCGCAGGGAGAAATCCCCGACGCTTTATTTTTACCTGTTGCGCCCTGGGGATTTCTCGCTCCTTCGTCGCTCGAAATGACATGGGCCTAGTAACCCAAATCTCAGAGATAGGGGGCACAGCGCTCCCGGGTAGTTTTTAAAGCTGTGACTGGGTCGCCTTTGGGAATAAATTCGTGGGCAATGAGGCCGCTGTAGCCTGTCGCCCGGATGGCCTGCAAAATGGCCGGATAATACAACTCTTGGGCGTCGTCCAGGTCGTTACGGCCCGGATTTCCGGCGGTGTGGTAGTGGCTGATAGCAGGATGGGTCTGCTGGATGGTGCGGATGATGTCGCCTTCCATCACTTGCATGTGGTAGATGTCGTAGAGCAGTTTGACTCGCGGCGAGTTAACCAACTCACACACCTGCAAACCCCAGGTGGTATGGTCGGCCTGATAATCGGGGTGATCCACCTTGCTGTTTAACAATTCCAAAACCAGCGTCACCCCGGCGGCTTCGGCGGCCGGCGCGACGCGAGCCAGTCCGGCGGCGGTAATTTCGATGCCGGCAGCATCGTCGAGGCCGGCCCGGTTGCCGCTGAAGCAGATCAGGTTGGGGATGTTCCATTCCTGGGCCTGCTCGATGGAAGTCTGTATTTCGCGCCCAATGCGTTCATGCTCGTCGCGGCGGTTGAGGCCGACGGTCAGCGATTGGTGACCGGCAATGGCCGAGATGCCCAGACCGTGCGCCTTGATCAGCGGCCAATACTCTTGCGGCGGCAGGTCAATGGCGGCATAACCCGCCTCGGCCACCGCGCGGACAAACTGTTCCGGCGTCAGCTTTTCTGGGACAAAACACCACCAGGCGACTGCTTGTTGAATTGTAGTCATCGAAACCTCCAAAAGAGTTGAGTTGGACTTGGGGGCCAACTATTCCTGCGCCAATCCATAACGGCGGGCAATATTAGCGGCCTGAGTCCGATTTTCGGCTTGTAATTTGGCCAGGATGTTGGAGACGTGGGTCTTCACGGTTCCCTCGGTAATCACCAACCTGTCGGCAATTTCTCGATTGGAACTGCCCTGGGCCAGCAGCACCAGCACTTCCCGTTCTCGTTCGGAGAGGGGGGTCAAAGGGTTGGTTTGGGGCTGGGCCAGCTCGCGCAAGGCGCGCGAAGCAATTTGCGGTTGGATAAAGACTTCGCCGGCATGGACCCGCCGGATAGTTTCAATCAGCGTGTCGGCTGGGGTGTCTTTGAGCAGATAGCCCAGCGCCCCGGCCCGAATACCGCGAAAAACATAATCATCGCGGTCAAAGGTGGTCAGGATAATCACTTTGGCCTCCGGCCAGGCCGCGCCAATGGCCGCTGTCGCTTCGACGCCGCCTTGCCCCGGCAGTTGTACATCCATCAGGATGATGTCGGGTCGAAGTTCCAGGGCCAGGCGCACCCCCATTTCACCGTCGCCAGCCTCGCCGACGACTTTCAGCCCTGGTTCAAGATCGAGGATTGTTTTTAAACCCTGACGCATCAGGGTTTGATCTTCTACCAACAAGATGCGAATCATAGCCATAGTTACGCCTCAGCCTCACGGTGGCCGTTGTTGCCAATAAGGGGTAGATGAGTCTCAATCAGGGTGCCGGCCTGGCCGTTGCGCCCCAAGCTGAGCACACCCCCCAACCCCTCAATCCGTTCTCGCATTCCTTGCAAGCCATAATGACCGGGCCGGCGGGTGTAGTCGGAGGGCAGGCCCAGCCCATCATCGGCCACCCGCAAGCTCACTCCTTCCGGTTTCATCGCTAAATCAATCTGGACAGAGCGAGCGGCGGCGTGCTTCTCCACATTCATCAGCGCCTCCTGAATGACCCGCCACAACGCCTCGGTGATGGCCAGATTTAACCGGTCAACTTCCTTATCTACCTGACACTTTATTTCCAGGCCGGTACGTTGGCTGGTTTCTGCGCATAGCTCAGCCAGCGTTTGAGCCAAAGGACGATGATTTAATGCCGGCGTGCGCAGGCCGGTGAGGGTGTGGCGCAGGGCTTCCATACTGGTCCGGGTTAGCGTTTTCATCTCGTCAATCTGTTTCGAAGCGCCTTCTGGGTTGATCGGATAGAGGCGTTGAACCGCTTCCAGTTGCACCGACAGGGCTACCAGGGCATGGCCCAAACTGTCGTGCATGTCACGGGCCAGACGCTCCCGCTCTCGCAACGCTACCAGTTCAACCTCTTGCTGGTGAGCCAGTTCTAATTCTTGTTTGGCTGCTTGCAGTTCGGCAATTAAACTGGCCCGTTCCTGGTTGGCTTGGATCAACCTGGAAATGAATGAAAAAGAAATACTGACGATCAGCCAGGGAATAAGCCGCTCAATCACCACGCCCACAGGGGAGCCGAAGAATTGATCCAGGCCGCTCTCGAAATGGGCCACGACCAAAAAAATCAGGCCGGTCGCCGGAACCGCCACTTTCAAGGGCAGCGAGATATAGAGCTGGAGCACCTGTACCCAAATGATCCACCAGAAGCCAGTTTCCAGATGCCATTCAATCAGCCACAGCCCCAGGTTAAGCAAAAAGTAACCCGTGAGGTGGGGCTGAGTAAGCGACCGGCGGGTGTAATGAGCGACTACGAAGAAGCCAAAGAAGAGAACTACTTGAAGTGACACCAGGCCCATGAGCACGGCTTCACGCCAGCCCCAGGGGGTGGGGGTATTTCCCAACACCGCGCCCAGGGTGACAATAAGCGACCCCAGGTAGATCACTTTCCACACATAAACCAACCTGCGTAGCTGCCGGCCGCCTGGCAGGGATGGATCATTTTCAAATGTCAAAGCCGGTGAAGCGCCGTTCATACTTAAATTATACGTCCAATGATGCGAATGGGAAAGACGAAAAAATTTCCTTCACTGGGGAACTTACAGTGTTGTTTGTCTACCCATTTCAGGGCTTATCCCATTCCATGCGCCCGCAGAAACATCTGGTACAGATTGTGGCCGTACAGAACGGTCAGGGCGATAAGAACCAGCATAACCAGCACCAGAATTGAGACAACTGCTTTCCTGTTCATTTGTTATTTCCTCCTTTCGCTCAGGTAATTTTTAATATGCCAGGACTTCACGCACGCTCAGGCGTGTCGCCTTCCAGGCCGGCTGCAGCGTGGCCAGCACCGCGATGAGGGCGACGATGATGAACCAGAGAAAGATGCTGCCCAGGGAAAAGGTGTAACTCAGAGTTGATTCCATAATCCCGCCGATGGCATCGGTCAGGAGTTTACCCAGCAGCAGCGCCGCCAGCACCCCCGGCGGCCAACTCAACAGGCCGACCAGGAGGCTCTCGATCAGGAAAACCTGGAACACGGCCTCGTTTGAGGCCCCAATGGCCCGCATAATCCCGATTTCACGGGTTCGCTCAATGACGCTGACACTCATCGCGCCCATCAAGCCTAGGCCACCCACTACCGCCATCAACACCGCCATCACCATTAAGGTCAGGGTCATGATATTAAAGTGAAAGGCTTCAGCCTCATATTGGGCGCGGATTGTTTGGGTGCTGTTGATGCGAATATCGGCTTGCTCAAATTTCCGTTCCAGCTCTTTGGCTACTTTTGTCACAAATTCTATCTCTGGCTGCGCTGTCATCGCCCAGAGTGTGGTAGCCTGGCCCATCTCACCGGTGGCGCGGGCAAAGGCAGAATTATTAACATACACCGTCGCTGGAGCCAGGGCCTCTTCAAAAATACCGACAATCTGCCAGCGCGTCTCTCGTTCTTCGAGTGTTTCAATCCCATCGCACTGCTCACACATTTCAAATTTAAGCACCAGTTCATCGCCCAGCTTCAGGTCTGGCTCATCACGCAGTAGGGCCGTATTGACTACTACTCCTTGCCGCTCCTGCGGTGATAACCAGCGCCCTTGCGCAAGAGGAGGTTGAAACATTTCGCTGCCATCAGCCAGGGCGAATAAAAGGATATTATCGCTTTCGCTGCCGTCGGCGCGGAGACGGTTGACCGGGGCAATGGTATTAAAACTCTCGACTTTAACCAGGCCGGCTGTGTTCAAAGCCTCGCGCTCGATTTTACCGGCGCGATAGGGTCGGCTGAGATCAACCCGCAGGTCATACTTGCGGTAGGTATAAGCGCTGTCGAGCGTTTCCAACAGCGAGGCGCGGGCGCTGGCCACAGTGACAAAAAGCGCACCGCTCAGGCTGAGAGTGGTCAGGGTCAGAGCCAGCCGGCCTTTGCGCCGAAAAAGGTTGCGCCAAGACAACAGAAAGGGCCGGGGCAAGGTGCGGATGCGCTCCAGAAACCGGTCAGCCTTACCGGGGCTAACTGACTCCTGGCCCAGGCCATAATCGCTGATGGCTTCTCGCACGGTAATGCCCGTGCCGGTGCGGATGGCATAAAGTGTGGCCGCGAAAGGAACGATGAGACCAATGACAACTTGGGCGACAATCACCCGCTGAGGAATTTGAAAATCGGTCAGGTTCAGGTTGAGCATGATGGCAAAGAAGTTTGCCAGTCCGTGAGCGCCGCCCACCGCCAGCGGCGCCGCGACCAGCAGCGCCAGCAGGCTCAAAATGAAAATCAAGACCAGATAGAGACTCATTACCTGGCCGGTACGAGCGCCGATGGCCTTCATCAGGCCGATTTGCTTGATTTGCTGAGCCATCAGCGCCGAAATCATATTAGCCACCAGAAAACCGCTGCCCAGCAGCGACAGGCTGCCCAATGTGCCCAGAATAAAAAGCATGGCCGAGACCGGTTTTTGCATAGGATGCTCTCCTGGCGTCGGTACGAGTGTAGCGTAAACGGCCCGTCCATTTTTTTCTAATTTATCCGCAATCTGGTCGGCCACCTGCCGGATGTGGTTTTCATCCAGCCTGTTTTCGGCCACCACAAAACTCAACTCATTGTAATCGCGAGGTTGGTCCAGGCTGTCCAGCGTGTCCAGGGTGATGTAACCGTAAAGCTTATTCGTCCCTGGTGTTGGCGTCTGGTTAAAGTCAAAGGCAAAGCCGGCCAGCCGTAACTCCCGCAGGTTGTCGTCGGGCGTGCGGATTAGCAGGGTGTCGCTAATCGCTAACCCAGCCAAGTCAAAGGTCTGTAACGCTGAACGCTCCAACAAAAGCTGATGTTTAGGCGGAGGCCAGACTCCACTATCCGGCCGAATCTTGTTGACCCGGATATTGTCGTAGTCGTTAATGGCATATAAATCAAGGTCGAGCCACTTGTCCGGCCCTACCTGTAGGCGCACGGCCACCTTGCGCCGGCCTTCGGCCTCCTGAATTTCCGGCATGCGCCGGACGGCTTTGACCCACTCTTCGTCAAAAGCATCAGTTACCAGCGTGGCGCTGGCCGGGTTTACGGCGGCAAAACCAACCGAAAAATTTCTGTCCAGGATGGCCTGGGTGTTCATAATGACCCCCACTCCAAAGACGCCAACGGCCAATGAGAGGATCATCAGTATGCTGCGGACTTTGTTGGCCCACAGGTCAGCCCATACTTTTTGCCAGCGTGGGTTAAGCATAAAATGCCTCCGTCTTGATTTCAGTTACCATCATAAATCAAGACCGGAGGGTGGTACAGGCACGAAAGACAGATCAGGACTACGACTAAAGTTAGAGTTTATTCACCAGGTTGGATTGTGTTTCCGGCGACAGTTTTGAGGCTGTAAAAAGGATTTGGTTAAAATCCAAGTTAGATGTGGAAAATTTTAGGCTCAATATGTGTTTCAAGGAGCTATGGCCAGGAGCACGAGGCTAAAGCCGTCGTGCTGAAAGAGCGAAGCCCGGTTGGGCTAAAACAGACTTTTTCAGGGCGCTTCAGCGTCCTTTGCCCTTTCAGCCCGATGCTTCAGCGTCGGGCTACGGGTGACGATATGTCACCTCCTTGAAATCCATCATGAGCCAAGCGTTATTATAGAGGGTCATCGTTCCAAAGATGTTAGTACAATGGAACAGCTTTCCTAAAGTCGTAGTCCCGTTGCCCCAATCAGGATGGCTCGAATCCCACCCATAGCCTCAATAATCAGAATAGCAATCGCCAGGCCCATGACCCCCGGCAGGATCAAATCAGACCAGGTGCGAGCGGCTCCCTCTTGGCGGGTGAGAATCAATACAAACATACTCCCAACGATACTCAGCATCAGCAGCACCCCCAGCGTACTGAGCAAAGCCAGTGGATAGAGCAGGAAGGGCTGCTCCCAGAGCACGATTAAGATAATACCCATTATCCCCCCCAGAAACAGCAGCAACTCCCGAAAGTTCTTGATGACCGGTTCCATTTTGGCCCGGCTGGCGTGCCAAAAGCCGCCGTTCATAATCGGAAACACGAGGGCGCTCATGGTCAGGCCGTGCAGACTGCCGGTGGTCAGGCGTAACCAGTTTTGGGGTTCGTAGAGGTGAGGCAGTTTTGGAAAAAACGAAAGATAGGAGTTGACTCCATCAATACCCATCAAGCCGGTAAACGTCAACAAGGTGACGAGCAGCGCTGGCGGCGGAAATTCAACCGAGTGGTAGCGCCGCAGCAGGATCATCCCGACGATACCTAACAACGCTCCCAAATAAATCCCGGTACAGCGAGCGCATAAAGGCAGCGGTTGACCCGCCAGATGAAACGACCGGGCCGGAATTTGATGACAGACGGCATAACCAATGGCCTGTGTTTTATCCAGCAGCGTCAGCGGCGGCGAAAAAAGAAAAACAGCAATAACCAGGGCCGAGACTGTGAGCATCAGCCACCCTTTTTTGGTAAAACCAGGTGGGGCGAGTTTAGAATGAAAAGAGGGTTCTGTCATTGGGAGATTGTTCCTCTTTTGTAACTGCTCAGCCCCCATGTCATTTCGAGGCCGTAGGCCGAGAAATCCTTACATCGCTACATCGGCCTCGGAGATTTCTCCCTTCGGTCGAAATGACATGGCTGAGCAGTTACATTGCAAAGACTATTATGGCTAAGACGATCATGGATTGATAGTGTCAAGTGTCACCAAAATCCGCGACGGCTGTACTCTATAGTATAGAGGTGTGAGCGTTTTCTTTTGATCGGGTTTATAATAATGATAGGACTTACCCAGTTGATACTGAAAATGGCGTAATTCAGAGCAGAATCTACAGAATTTAGGAATTTTTATTCTTTCATTTCGAAAATTCTGCTCTTTATCTGGGTCAACCGCGTAAGTCCTAAATGACTTACTTATCCTTGATACTGGAGAATTTTTATGACAACCCCTCAAAATGACAATCTGCTTTTGGAGACAGCCCAAGCGTCATTCCAGCAAAATTATCCTGAATTTGTCACAACGCGCTTACTCGACGAGTTGCGAATGACCGATTATGGCCGCCTGGACCGCCTGGGCCAGATCTACCTGGATTACACCGGCGGTGGTTTATATGCTGAAACCCAGGTTCGCGCTCATACCGAGCTGCTGCTCCAGCACGTGTTTGGCAACCCCCATTCCACCAACCCCACCTCACTGGCGATGACCCGGCTGGTTGAGCAGGCCCGGGCTTATGTACTGGCGTTCTTTAATGCCTCCCCGGAGGAGTATGTCGCCATTTTCACCAACAATGCCAGCGGCGCGCTCAAGCTGGTCGGCGAGTCGTACCCCTTTGGGCCGGGCGATGTCTACCTGCTGACTTTCGATAACCATAACTCGGTCAACGGCATCCGCGAGTTTGCCCGGGCCAAAGGCGCTCAGGTGGTTTATGCCCCGGTTTTACCACCGGACCTGTATATTGATGGCGATAAGCTGCTGGCCTACCTGGAGTTGGCCCGGCCCGGCGGTCACAATCTGCTGGCCTACCCGGCCCAGTCTAACTTTTCCGGGGTGCAACATTCGCTCGACTGGATTGCCCAGGCCCAGGCCAAAGGTTGGGATGTGCTGCTCGACGCTGCCGCCTTTGTGCCGACCAATCGCCTGGACCTGAGCCGCTGGCGGCCCGACTTTGTCACCCTCTCCTTCTACAAAATGTTTGGTTATCCTACCGGCGTCGGCTGTTTGCTGGCTCGAAAAGCCGCCCTGTCCAAATTGCACCGGCCCTGGTTTGCCGGCGGCACCATCACCGTCGCCTCGGTTCAGGGCGACCGCTACTATTTGCACGAAGGCGCCGAGGCATTTGAGGATGGCACGCTCAACTATTTGACCCTGCCGGCGGTAGAGATTGGGCTGCGCCATCTGGCCCGGATTGGCCTGGAGACCATTCACACCCGGGTGGCCTGCCTGACCGGCTGGTTGTTAGACCAGTTGACAGCGCTGCGCCACGACAACGGCATGCCTCTGGTCCAAATCTACGGCCCGGTTGACATGCAGCAGCGAGGCGGCACGATCACCCTCAACTTCTATGATCGGCAGGGACATTTTATTGACCACCGCTGGGTTGAGCAGCAGGCCAACATAGCTAACATTTCGCTGCGAACCGGCTGCTTTTGTAATCCCGGTGGAGGCGAACTGGCCCTGGGCATCTCGGCGGAAGAACTGACCGCTTGCTTCGGTCCCGCTAAAGAACGATTTACCATTGATGAGTTTCGCCGCTGCATTGACGCCAAGAGCAGCGGGGCGGTGCGTATCTCGGTGGGGTTGGTAAGCGCCTTTGAGGATGTCTACCGTTTTGCCCAATTTGCCCAGAGTTTTGTAGATACGAGAGCATTCGGAAACCCCACTGGCAACCTTGCCGGCGGCGCTCGTCCGGCGATGAAGTCGCCGGACTATTCAACAGCGCCTGATGAATCGGGCTTTAAGCCGGGTTAACCCGGCGCTGTTATCTAGCCCTGGCATTCATGCCGGGGCGATTCAGCAAAGCGAAACGGTTTCCGAATGTTCTCGATACTTTCATGTAAAAAAGGGATATTTCCGTCCCGCCTATTTCTTTAAACGCGTTTTACCTTCCCGGAAGCTAACTGTTTTAAGCCAGCTTCCGGGAAGGTTTTTTTCTTTTACACCGCCAGCGCAGCCTTGATCTTGGTCAGCAGCATCGCTTCGGGAGCAGCGCCTTCCATGTGGGTAGTTTCGTTGATGACCGTGCGCGGCACGCCTTGCACCTGGTATTTCATTGAGAGATGGGGAAATTCAATCGCCTCGACCATATCGGCCCGCACCCACTCGCTCTCAAAGGCCAGTTGGTGGGCCAAGTGAACCGCCGGCGGGCAGTAGGGACAGGTCGGCGTCACAAACACCTGCAAGTGCAGCGGCTTGTCCAAAGCAGACAGGTAAGCCTTGGCTTCCGCCGATAAACCGGAGTCGCCGCGTGAAATCATCATGATGTCGCTGATAAGGCTGCTGAACTCGTAGCCGGCCGGGATGCCGTAGTAGCGGATGCCGTAATCCTGGGGCCGCTCTCCACCCCGCATGACCACCACCGCCGGGATTTTGTCAATTCCGTATTGTTCGACCACGGCCCGGTCGGCCACAAAATCGTAGATTTCCAGGGTGATTTTATCGGACAGGCCGGCGATCTCTTCGGCAATCAGGCGGGTGTCGCTGCAATATTGACACTCCACTTCCTGGGTAAAGACCAGGAGCTTGACCGGCTCCCGGAGGGCGGCAAATTCTTTGAGCAAATGTTGGCGATCTTTTTCTTTAAGCAATGACATTTTATTATACCTCTCTATTATTCTATTGGGGATTGAATGGTGTATCTACGGAGTTAGATGCGAGGTTCAAGGAAAAGTTACAGACAGGAGTTCTAAAACTGAGCTTTGGTTGTCAAGCCGGCTCGATCCAGAATAATGATCTGCTGGCGACTCACCTGGATTAGTCCTTCCTCTCAGCTACTACGGCTGATCTTCAAGTAAGCAGCCACTGTAATCAGGCTCCAGATCAAGGCGCGCCCACTCATCGCTGTCACCGTACGCAGTTCATAACTGCCGCCGCTCAGTATGTATATGCCAAAGGCCATAAAAACCAGCAGCGTGGCTACGGCAATTACTAACGACAACCACACCGCCCAGCGCTGCCAACGCCACAACCCAATCCCAGCTATAACATAGGCAAACCCCGCCAGGAAGTTAAACCAAACGACAAATTCAACATAATTTCCGGCCCCTTGCCGGGCCGCCTGGTTGAATAACACGGCTCCTCCTGAACTGATGGTGAGCAGGCCAAATAGAACCGCAAATAGGGCGATGCCCCCAAACCAGAGCGGGTAAGGCCATCGAAGTAA
This sequence comes from Anaerolineales bacterium, assembly GCA_015075405.1. Taxonomy (GTDB): domain Bacteria; phylum Chloroflexota; class Anaerolineae; order 4572-78; family J111; genus DSQQ01. The sequence goes on along the minus strand of JABTUK010000003.1, from coordinate 1,092,204 downwards.
GGTCATTTTTTACTTTCCTCTCTAAATTAGACATAAGCCAGGCTCTCGCGGACACTGGTTTGGGCCGCCTTTTGAGCCGGAAACCAACTGGCAATAATGGCTAAAAGGGTGATGATGACCAGCCAGGACCAAATTCCAACAGGGGAAACCTGGTAAACCAGCTCGATCTTCAGGACGGCTGACAAGGTTTTGATGGTCAGTTGGCCGGCCGGAAAACTGAGCGGGATGGCCAGCAACCAACTCAACCAGCCCAAAATCAACCCCTCGCCCACAAACTGGCCGGCCACCGCCCAACCCGAAGCGCCAATGGCCCGCATCACGCCAATCTCCCGCGTTCGCTCCAAGACATTGATGGCCAGGGTACCGCTGAGGGCCACTGCGCCTACCAGGGCCGTCATCAAAGCCATGCCGGTTAAAATGGCAAAGAGCATAGACATCTGATTGGTGCGCTGCGTGGCCAGGCGGTGGGCGGTGTCCTGGGCGCTGGCTGTCACTTCGTAACCGTGCGTTTCATAAAGCGCCCGCAGGTCGGCTACTATCGCGGCTTCACTGGCGGCATCCTGGGACAGGGTTTGGACCCGGATAGCCTGACCCTGCCCAACCTGGCCCAGTCCGCGCAGCAGCGGCTCGCGCAGGGTCAGGGCAGCCTCCTGGTCCACCGGCTCAAAAAGGAGGCCCACCACCTGCCAATTCGACTCCCGCTTGGTGGGGATGTCAACGGTAATCCAATCGCCCACCTCAACGCCCATCTCCTGGGCCAATTCCTGGTTGAGGACAATGGCGTACTCATCGCCGGGCTGTAACCAGCGGCCCGCCTGTATCCGGGGGATGTAGGCGTGCGAGGGCAGGGGTAGACCGCGCAGGCTGATCCCGCTGTCGTCGTTGGTTTCCGGCTGGCCGAGGTGGCGAGCCGTCCCTTTGGCCGTACCCCATATTTCGACCGCCGCCACTTCGGGGTGAGTGAAGGTGAGCGTCTCAACTTGCTTGATCCGGGCCGGGTCTTCCAGGTCGAGCAGGATATTGACCTGAAAAATGGATAGCAGCACCTCGCCAAAGGTGTGGGTTAATGAGGCTCTGGTATTTAGCACCATCATAAACATCACCCCCGCCCCAACCAGGGTAATTTGGGTCAAGAAAACTCGCTTGGGGTTGCGAAAAGTGTTGCTGAGGGTCAATGAGGCCAGACGAGGAATAGATTGGAATTTCACCAGCAGCCGATCCAACCAATTCGAGGCGCTGGCCAGGCCGTAAGTGCTAATCGCCTCCCGCACAGTAACGCGACCTCCCAGGTAAACCGGGACGATGGCCACCAGCAGAGGCGATAACAAGGCGACGACAGCCTGAGCCGCAACAGCGGTCAGAGACACGGCAAAAGGGCCGGGGATCATGCCCTGCCGGTTGACAATCAACCCGCGCAGACCGTGCGCGCCCAGTGCGCCCAGAGGAACAGCCACCAGCAAAGCCAACACTGCATAGACCAGCACCAAACTGAGGTAGATGAGCAGAATCCGGCCAAATCCGGCCCCGATGGCCTTCATAATGCCAATCTGATTGACCTGCTGCGCAATCACGGCATTGATGGTGTTGTAAACCAGGAACAGACCCAAAATCAGGGTAGTCACCGCCATTACACTCAAAATCAAAAAGACGCTGTTAATCGCCTCCTGGCCGGTGAACTGGTCGGGCTTGCCGGTGCGGCTTTTGAATCCGCCCGGCGAAGCAATAGCCGGATTGACTTCAACCCCTTGTTGTTCCAATTCGTGCTGGATCAGGTCGGCCATTGCTTTGACCCGCTTATCACTGTAGTGGGGAATAGTCGCCAGGATCAGGCTGGAGCCGGACTCGCCGGTGAGCTGGGTAAAGCGTTCGCGGGTGGTAAAGAACATCGGGTCGGGCAGCGAAGCCGGAGAAGGGTGGGCAGCATTGTAAAGCACGCCATTTAACCCAACCGGATAGATTTGGTTAGCAATGTCCAATTCAACCTGATCCCCCACCGCCAGCCCGCGCCCGCGCTGAACGCCCATCAGTTTGCGCCGGGGCCAGTCGCCGTTGTCTATTTTAACCTGCCGCAGGGTTTGGGTTTCATAATCTTCCAGCGCCACCAGGATGGCCGGCTGCCACGGATCAGCCGGGTTGCGCCGCCAACGCACCGTTTTAGATTGATACCAGCCCTCGACAGTTTCGATACCACGCAGATGAGCGAGCGACTCCAGCAGCGTATCATCCACCGCGGGCTTGACTTCCAGGCCAATGGTCGCCGGGACCGAAGCCTGCCAGGTGCGGGTCACATCCTGAAGAATAAACTCTCTGGCCCCCAACACTGTACCCACTGCAAACGCACCAATGGCAATGATGGCGATAACCCGCAAGGTACGGCCTTTAATTTCCCACAAATCGTACCAGATTTTGTGTCCAATCACGCCCATGATCTTGCCTCTCTCTAATTGAGCTTATTTTATCGTACCACTTCTTTGCTGGCCTGTCTCCGACTTTTGTCGGATTTTCGGGCAAGTGTAACCTTTTCGGTTGAATTAGGCTCTAACTTTTAGTAAGGTAAGCTAACCGCTAAATTTCAAAAGAAATCACCAGCGAGGTCAACCTGATGAGTAAAGCCTTAACATCCAAACACTTTCCAAAATCAGTCAAGTCAAAAATACAGGACAAGTCAAAAACGTGGTTTTATCTGAATATCGTCCTGGCCGTGAGTTTGATGGCGGCCGGGGTAGGCATGCTGCTCTGGCTGGGCTGGCAGTCCGCAGACAGGCAGGCGGCCTCCGCCCCGCGGGGTCTCATCCGAGTAGGACAGCCCGCACCCGATTTCAGCCTGCCGGCGCTTAACGGTGAAACTATCCGGCTGAACGACCTGAAGGGGCAAGTGGTGCTGGTCAATCTGTGGGCAACCTGGTGTCCACCCTGCAAGGCGGAAATGCCTGTCATTGATACCTTTTATCAGGCGCAGCAACAGGCCGGTTTTACGGCATTGATGGTCAATGCGCAAGAAGATGGGGCAACCGTCCAGGCCTTTATCAAGGCTAACGGCTTTGGCTTTCCGGTTTTACTGGACAGCCAGGGTGAACTGATGAATCTGTACGGCGTTCGCGGCCTGCCGACTACCTTTATCGTTGACCGTAATGGTCTGGTTCGGCACATCCAAAGCGGGGCTATCACTGAAGCCGAACTGGAAGCAGTTGTCAGCCCCTTGTTGAAATAAGCTAAAATTTGTAACTGCTCAGCCCTCATGTCATTTCGAGGCCGTAGGCCGAGAAATCCCTACAGCGATACATCGGCCTCGGAGATTTCTCCCTGCGGTCGAAATGACATGCCTGTGTAGTTACCAAAATTTAACCATCAAGGGGCAGGTCAATCACCTGCCCCTTGATGTATTTAGGCTAATTGCCGGTGTTGTTACGCAGCCAGGGCGGGCCGCCCTGACCGCCTCCAGGCAGCGGTTGAGCGACTGCCGGAGCGGTCGGTTCCCAGGCCCGCAGAAAGCTGACCAGACTGTTGAGTTCAGCATCCGTCAGACGTCCGCCCCAGGCCGGCATACGGGTATCCGGCACGCCCTGGGCGATGATCATTTTGATGGCCTGGTCGTTGGTTTGGCTGAGAAAACTCTGCGCATTCAGCGCCGGAGCCATGCGCGTCCCCTGGCCTGCGGGACCGTGACAGGTAGCGCAGGCCACACTATAGAGTTTGCCCCCGGCGGCAATCACTTCGGCGTCGCTGCTGGCAAGCGGCGGCAGTTCTGGGGTGGGGATCAGGCCGGGCGGGATTTCCCCCCAGTTGCGGATCAGGCCGACCAGGTTGGCAATCTCTCCAGCGGAGAGCGCCTGCCCCCAACCGGCCATCAAGGTGCCAGACACGCCATTGCTGATGATCCGGCTCAACTCCTCGTCACTTTTTTGGCTGCGCAGGGTGGCGTCATTCAGGACAGGCGCAATCGCCGTGCCTTCGCCGCTCGGGCCGTGACAGCCGGAGCAATTGGCGGTGTAGAGGGGCAGCGCTTGGGCCAGCATCTGGCCCTGCGGCAATTTTGCTACCTCGGCCAGAGTGTCCGCCGGAAGCTCAATGTTGAGCACGGTGGGCGGATTTAGCCCGGCTGCATCTACGGTGCGGGCTGTTTTGGCCCAATCGCCGCTCTGGAGCATGGCAATCAACTGGTCAAGCTGCTGGCTGTTGAGTACGCCGCCCTCGTTGACGCCCCAGGCGGCCATCGCTGTGCCGTAGCGCCCCCGCTCGATGGTTTTGAAGAGGGTTTCGTAATCCATCGTCCGAACCCCTTCATTATCCAGGCCGGGATAAGTTCCTATCCCCTGACCGTCAGCTCCGTGGCAGACAACACAGTTTTGGGCATAGATCATTTCGCCCTGCTCCACCGATGCGGCCAGCAGCCGGGCCTGGGCCGCGTCCATCCGGCTGGTTTCATTGTAAGCATAAACCGGCAGGGCCAGGGCAATAATGGCTGTGGCGAGTAGTCCCATCAAACTCCAACTTTTCATCTGTCCTCCAATCCCCTCTATGGATACACAACCTGGGTAGAATCAAAGCGATCCCGCTGAATGATTGTGCCCGTATCCACCTTGACCACACCCCCTTCAATCGTGACTGGAAACAGGTCCAGGGCGCGAGGGGCGGGCGGATTCAAAACCTCGCCTTTGGCATCAAACGCCGAGGCATGGCAGGGGCACAAGAACTGCCCCTGTGGTTGCTCCCAGGGCACGGCGCAGCCCAGATGGGTGCATTTGCGGTACAGGGCCAGGAAACCGCCATCGGCCAGGCGCGACAGGTAGAAACGGCCCTGGTTGAAGGGTGTGACCGAGTTAGGCGGAAAATCGTCCACCGCCCCGGCAGTAATAAGGCCGCCAAACTCGCCTTCACCCAGCCGAGGGATGGAAAAAGCCACGGCCATTCCCCCCGCTTCGGCCAGGGCCAAGGCCCCCAACCCCAGCCAGGCCAGCTTCAAAAAGTCCCGGCGGGTGGGTTCAGCAGTGAGATCAGGTTGCGCTGTTGTCATCTTGTTCTCTCCCAGAAACAGATAGTTGCCCGGAGATTAGAGATTGGAGATTTTTAACCTTCAATCTCCAATCTCCTCACCTACCCCGGCCAGACCAGGGCCATGCCTGGCCCGCGAAACCAGATACCGATGGCGGTCAGAACGGCAAAGGCCGTCAGCAGCAGGATAAAGGTTGCCTGGATGGTTTCACAGCGGGTAGCAGCAAAACTCTTTTTCAGTCCATCGTAAAAGCCCAGCAGTAACAGCAAAACCAGGGCCAGCGGGACCAGGCCGTTGCTGACCAGAGTCGGCAGACTGGGCAGCCAGCCGCTAAAATCCAGCCAGGTCTCATCGGCGATGACCAGCAGCGGCGTCACCAGTAGGCCAACGACGACGGCGGTCAAGCCCATCCAGCGGCCCTTGACCGAGCGAAACCAGACGCCGATGCTGTCCAGGTCGGCATCCAGGTAGGGCAAAATTGCCAGCATTCCCAGCCCTGACAGCGGGATAAGCAAAGCCGCTACCAGGGGATGAAAATGAAGTAACAATTCCTGGACGCCCATAAAATACCAGGGAGCCTTGGCTGGGTTGGGGCTGTGATCGGGGTTGGCTAAGGCTTCCAGTGGCGCGTCCACCAGCATCGCCCACAGCAATAACCCGGCCAGCAGCGCCAGCGCCACGACCAACTCGCGCAGTACCAGGTGAGGGATAGTTGTGACCCGTTTAGGTTTGGGGTCAATCTCTTCAGCCGGAGCGCGGGGAACGACCACCCCGCCGTCTTTGTGTACCCGCCAGAAGTGGAATGAGACAATCCCCAAGATACCGATAGGAATCAGAGCAATATGCAGACTGTAGAAGTTGAGCAGCGTCGCCGCGCTGACTTCCGGCCCGCCCAGGATGACCCGCTGTAGCCAGGGGCCGACAAACGGGATGTATTCGATCAGCCCGGCGCCGATGGTGATGGCCCAGAAAGCCAGTTGATCCCAGGGCAACAGATAGCCGGTAAAGTTGGCGGCCACCGTCAGCAAGAGCAGCGACAGACCCAACAGCCAGTTGAACTGGCGCGGGGCGCGAAAGCCGCCGGTGAAGAAGACCCGCAGCATGTGCAGAAAAGCTACCATCAGCATGGCGTTGGCGCTCCAGTGATGCAGGTTACGCACCAACTGTCCAAACCAGACATTCGTTTGTAGGGCCAGAATATCATTGTAGGCCCGTTCCGGGGTGGGCGTGTAGACCGACAGGAGCATCACCCCGGTCACAATCAGCACCAGCAGCAGGACCGCCGCCATTCCCCCCAGTCCCCAGGTCAGGCTGAATTGCAGGGTTTTCTCCGGCAATGTACTGGGGTGCAGGTGCAAAATCAGACTCTCAAGCACCATCAATTTACGTTCGCGGTCGTCGCGGGGCGCCAGCGGCCCGCGAAAGACCGAATTCCAGATGCGTTGGGGTAAGGGGGATTTTTGCGGGTCAGACATCGGTGTTATCTCCTCACCAGCGTTGAAAGTTTCGTACCCGGCGTGATTGATTAATCGCTCATTTGTGTCTAATTGCTGTTGCCCTGACCAGAGCCTTGTCCCTGTCCGTTCCCTTGACCACGCCCCTGGCCCTGACCATTCCCCTGGCCGTGCCCCCGGCCCTGGCCGTTCCCTTGACCACCCCCCTGTCCTCCATTGCCTTGACCGGCCCACAAAGGGCGACCGTTCGGATCTCGCAGGTAGAGGGTGGCATCGCTGGTATCATTGGTAATCTCGCCGGCCTGAAACTGACCGTTCGGCGCGTCAAAACCGAGGATGGTCACGGCGTCGCCAGCATTAAAAGTTACACCCTGTTGAGCGGCGTAGCCAACCGGCCCCAGCCACAGGTTGAGTTGACCGCGCTCGGCAGTGTCAACCGTCAGGGTTTGCTGGCCGTCAAAAGAAGAAACTGTGCCTTGAAGCGTAACCCAGGTATGCTCGATGGGTGTACCCTGTCCTTGCCCTTGTCCCTGGCCCTGACCGTTGCCGCGCCCCCCACTCTGGCCTTGTCCCTGGCCCTGCTGTCCAGTTCCCATTCCGCCGCCCTGGCCGTTGCCTTGGCCATAGCCCTGACTTTGCGCTTGACTGCTGTTCCACTGGGGTAGGTTAAAGCTGCTGGCCCCGCGAGCCGAGTCGTAAAAGCCGACCGCCACTGCGCCCAAGAGAATAACCGCTAATGTTCCAATCAAAATGCTCTTAATCATGAAATAGTTTCCTTTCGTTTAGAATTTCACTTACTTATCTCAATTTTAGCAAAGGATTGTGGAGATTTGATGGAGAGAGTTTGGGTAAGTGATGGAGATCGTTCCTTGTAAATAAGTGTCACGTATCAGGTGTCATGTGTCAGGTAACAATTTTCGTTGTTGGTGGCGGGCCACAGGTTCGTGAACACTCCTCTCTAAAAGGATAAGGCAGTCACCGAAATAGTGACTGCCTTTACGGGAGATATCCTACCAGGTTTGTTTTTGGAGGAAGTTACTTATTTGTTTCCCTTGCCGGAACCACCGGAATTACCAGAATCACCCCCACCTCCTGAGCCGTCCGAATCCCCTCCGGAGTCACTGGATCCACCAGAACCATTAGAACTACTGCCTGAGTCACCAGAATCACCTCCCTCTCCTGAGCTACCCGAACCTCCTTCGGAGGATCCACCAGAACCATTGGAACCACCTCCCGCATCACCCGATCCACCGGAATTGTCCGAGCCGTTAGAACCACTGCCTGAGTCACCCGACCCACCGGCCCCACCGGCATTATCCGAACCACCTGAGTTGTCGGAATTGCCGCCGGGTTGCGGGGTTGCCGGGGGGGAACCATACCGATTAGCCTCCCCAGTCGGGGTGTAGGTTGCTTCAGGGTTGCCACCGGGCTGGCCAGGGCCAGGTTGGGTTGGCTGCGGGCCATAGCGGTTGGCGTCACCGGTCGGCGTACACGTCGCTTCGGGGTTGCCTCCTGCCAGACCAGGGCCGGGTTGGGTTGGCTGTGGGCCGTAGCGGTTGGCGTCACCGGCCGGTGTATTTTGTCCTTCAGGATTGCCACCGGGCTGGCCAGGGCCGGGTTGGGTTGGCTGCGGCCCGTAACGATGCGCATCACCGGTTGGTTGGGGGGTGTGGCGTGGCCGAACCGGTGTATTTGTCGGGGCTAAAGTCGGTTCAATCGTCGGGCTGGCAGCTTCTGTTGGTATCGGCGACTGAGTTGGTTGGGGTGGGGCTTCATCGGGACGGTGCTGGCCGTAGCGATAGCGGAAAGCGGCTGGGTTAAGCAGGCCATCTTTGGCGGCTTGTCGGGCCTGGATCATAGTTTGGGCGGCAGTTTGAGCCTGGTCGCCGCCGGCCTGCTCCAACATTTGCTGCTGCTGCTGGGCCATTTGCTGGAACTGGGCCAACTGCTGTTCCAACGTTGTTTCAGGCAAGTTGGCTAACTGTTGCAAACAAGTTTGAGTCTGGGTTTGTAGCCGGGTCAGTTCAGCTTCGCTAATGGTTTGGCCGTTCACCGCCATTTGGGTAATTTCCAGAGTACGTTCGCGAACCCGTTCCTGCCACTGGCTGGCCTGTTGCACCGGATCGGTGGTCACAGCCAGACGAGCCTCTTCCAAACCGATTTTTAACGGGTAGAGCGGTTCACCGGGCAGGCTGTGGGCTGAAACAACAGCCGTACCACTACCGGCTCCAAAAACCAGGGTTAAGATCAACATTGCCTTTACTAACAGAGTATTCATGGGTTTTTGCTCCTTAAATAGATTAGATTGGATCAGTGAGAGCAAGGGGTGTTGAGCGATCCACTTTTTCAGACGTATCACCGGCCCGGCAGATACGCCCGGCATGGTTAACTGATTGAGTTCGGCTAAAAACTGCTCACGGTCAGCCGCCATGTCTGCGGCTGCCGGCTGCGGCGCAGCCCGTAGCGTGTCGAGGGTCAGGGCCGTCAGCAACAGTTCGTGCAGACTCTCAGCCTGAGCCGGATAATCGGTCAGAATGGTGGCTGGCGCTTCTCCGCGGCGCAGCCGGTCGAGAGCCAGATCGAGATTTGTTACAAACTCACTCATATAAACACCTTTTCTTCCTGCCGGGTTAATTCACTGCGTAGAGCCACCAGGGCGCGATGCTGGAGAGACTTGACCGCACCCACCGGCTTACCGACGATAACAGCTACCTCAACATTCGACAACCCTTCCAGGTATTTGAGGATAATCACCTGCCGCTGCTCAGTGGTCAACCGGTGCAGTACCTCCCGAACTTGCTCGGCCGAGAGATGACTCTCGGCTAAACTAACCGGGTCATCGCCCGCCTCGATCAGATCATCTTCCAGGGGAAGATGATTACGATGTTTTTGGCGGCGGTAGTGATCAATGACCAGATGATGGGCGGTCTGGTACAACCAGGCCTTCAAATTATCGTGGGGACCGTGACCCTGTTTTATAGCGACCAGCAGGCGGTGGAACGTTTCTGCGGCCAGGTCACGAGCCGCTTCGGTGTCACCGACCTGCCGGTGGATATAGCCATAGATTGGCAGATGATACTGGTCGTAAGCGGCGATTAGAGCCGCCCGGTCGCAGGAAAACCCGGACTCCATCCTGGATAAAATTGGATCGCTCATGAAAAAATCCCTTGCACTTTCTACGACGCACAAACAGGCGGATAGATACGCTTCCAGCCATATTTGGATTTAATTCAGTTACCCCTGTTTCAATTACTCGGGTTTGAATCTATGATAACAAATAAATGTGGAGAAATTGTGGGGAAATGATTAATGGGCACAATCAAGTAGTGAAAATTGACACAAGAATGTAAAGGATGCATGATAAATCCTGGCAAGGAGAATCATCCATGATTAGCAAAACCAGGCTTAATTTTTGGGTAGATATGACCCTCTTGACCCTTTTTATAGCTGCTCTCCTGGTGGGCCTCGGCTTATGGTTGATCTTTCCGGCCGGGCGGAGCGGCTCAGCAGTATCGCTTTTGGGGCTGACCCGCCACAGCGTGAAAGAGTTCCATGCCTGGATTGGCGTCACCATTCTGGCGGGGGCGGTCATCCATGTGGCGCTTCATTGGCGTTGGGTGACATGCCTGGCTGGTCGTTTTTTTAGCGGGACTTCAGCCCAGGCTCGTCTGAATTTTGGCCTGGACAGCCTGCTGCTGGTTGCTTTCTCGCTGACCAGCCTCTCCGGCCTGGTTATCTGGCTGGTGTTGGGGGGCGGTGGGTATCGAGGCGGGCGCAATCCCGCCTATCATGCGGCGCTTTTCGGTTTCACCCGTCCTGATTGGGTAGATTTCCATGGCTGGGCCAGTCTGGCCATCCTGCTGATGGTGAGCATCCATGTGGCGCTTCATTGGCGCTGGATTGTTTGTGCGCTGCGGAACTCTGCCCGCATGTCCAGGGGCAAGGTATTGTCAATTTCAGCTTAAGGGTGAAAGTTGTTACCTTTTTGGCTAAGAGGCATTCGTTGTTAAGGTGGGCAGTGGGTCCATCAACCCCAGTGCTCTTGCCTTTGCCCCAGTCAGGGTTATAATCCACTAAAAATCAAGTATCAGTAGATCCAATTTTGCTCGGCCCGGATTGACAAACCCCCGACGAGCAGATTTTGGATCCACTGAGTATTATCTTCACCCATAGGATACCCTCATGTCGTGAAGTGCTATCTCATGGAGTAACCCTTGTCCAGTGAATTAGCCCTGCTCGAACGGGCCAAACAGGGCGACCAAACCGCCCTGGCTGAAATAGTGGCCGCTCACCAGAACCGGGTTTACCATGTGGCCCTCCGCATGTGCGGCAATGTTGAGGATGCCGAAGAAACCTTGCAGGAAACGTTTCTCAACGCCCTCAAAGCTTTGCCCCGCTTTGAGGGACGGTCTCAGTTTGCCACCTGGCTGTACCGGATTGCCTCCAATGCCTGCCTGTCGCGGCGACGACGCGGAGCCAGCCAGCCGGAGACGCTCTCGGTGGATGAAGCCGAGGAGGCCGGTGGGGAGGATAATTTTACCCCCCAATTCTTTATTGATTGGTCGCACGCCCCCGAAGATGAGCTGCTTACCGCCGAGTTGCAGGCAGTGATGGCGGAGGCCATCCAACAACTACCACCCACCCTGCGGATTGTTTTCATCTGGCGCGATTTGGAAGGCTTGTCTACCGAGGAAACGGCCGAGGTATTGGGCTTGTCTGAAGGGACCGTCAAAGTGCGGCTGCACCGCGCCCGGCTAAAGTTACGGGAATTGTTGTCGGGCTATTTTGCCAGTCAGCGGGTCAAGGAGGCCTGAAATGCCGGAGCCAAAGTGTCGTGACTTTTGTAACCAGCTTTCGGATTACATTGACGGCGAATTGGCCGCCTCGCTGTGCGCTGAGTTGGAGCGGCATCTGGCGGACTGCCCCAACTGCCGGATTGTGGTAGACACCACCCGCAAAACGGTCAGCCTGTACCGGCGCTACGGCCAGACCGAATTACCGGCAGGGGTGTCGGAACGGTTGTGGCAGGTAATTGAACAAGCTGGCTTCCTGTCTGCAAAAAACTCTGACCCCAAGTAGAGCGATTTATAGAAATTCAACGGGCAAATTCGCGATTAAATGAACCTCCAACTCCTGCTTACTTTTGCCATCTTATGTGTTTCTATCGTCTTATTCCTCAGTGATCGGCTACGGGCCGATCTGGTGGCCTTGTTGACGGTTATCGCCCTGGGGTTAACCGGCATCCTGACCTCGCAGGAAGTCTTCTCCGGCTTCAGCCGTTCAGCGGTTATTACCATTCTGGCGATTTTTATCCTGGCCGAAGGGCTGCGGCGCACCGGCGTAACCGAGCAGGTTGGAACTCTGCTCTTGCGGGTTGCCGGAACTCGTGAAAGCTGGCTGGTAGTGGTGGTAATGCTGGCCGGGGCGTTTCTCTCCTTGTTTATGAACAATATCGCGGCGGCTTCGGTGCTGCTGCCGGCTGTTTCAGGCGTAGGCCGCAAAGCCGGGGTCAATCCGGCCCGGCTTTTGATGCCGCTGGCCTTTGCCACCATCCTGGGCGGGATGGCTACCCTCCTGACTACTACCAACATTGTAGTAAGCACCTTGCTACGTGATCGAGGGGTGGCCGGCTATGGTTTATTGGATTTCGCCCCTCTGGGTTTGATAATTGTGGCCGTTGGGGTAACTTATATGGCCCTGGTCGGGCGACGACTGCTGCCAACCCAATGGCCGGTTGACTATCTTGAAACGGCTCGCCAGGCCGAAGAAGATTTGGTGGGGGTGTACCGGCTGGGCGAACGATTATTTCGTATCCGGGTCCCCGTTGGCTCGACCCTAAACGGCAAATCGCTGGCCGAAAGCGCCCTGCGCGAACGTTTCAACCTAACCGTGGTCGCCATCGAGCGAAATGGGCAGGTCACGTTGTCGCCGCCCCCCGACAAAACGGTGCTTCAAGGCGATGTTATTCTGTTCGCCGGCAATTTAGACGAGTTACGCCAGCGCGATGTCGAACCTTTTTTTGAGATTTTGCCCTCCCGTGATTGGCGCGAGCAAGATCTCGAGTCGGAGGCCATTGTCGTCGTTGAAACCGTCCTGGCCCCCCGTTCCAGCTTGTTCGGACAAACCCTGCGTCAGGCTCACTTCCGAGAAAAGTACGGCATGACCGTTCTGGCCCTGTGGCGGGGAGGTCACCAGCGACGTACCGGGCTGGCCGATCTCCCTCTACAATTTGGGGATGCCCTTTTGTTGCAGGGGCCACGCGAACGGCTGCAAGTACTTCAAACCGAACCTGATCTGATTGTTTTAGGGAATGGACAGGAAGAAACCCGACTTATTCCCGACAAGGGCCGGCTGGCGTTGATAATTATGGTGGCCACCTTGGCTTTGGCCACCGTCAATTCGGCGTTGGTAGCGGAAGTGATGATGGGCGGAGCGCTGCTAATGGTGTTAGTCAAGGTTCTGAGCATGGACCAGGCTTATCAAGCCGTGGAGTGGAAGAGTATCTTCCTCATCGCCGGGATGCTGCCGCTGGGTATTGCCATTACCAAAACCGGGGCGGCGGCCCTGCTGGCCCAATGGCTGATTACACTGCTTGGACCGGCTGGCCCCCTGGCCTTGTTAGCCGGGCTGTTTATTCTGACGACCCTGCTGACCCAGGCCATGAACGGCGCTGCCGTCGCCGCGATTATGGCCCCCATCGCCATTCAGACGGCTCAGAACCTGAGCATAGACCCGCGCTCGCTGGCGATGGGCGTAGCCCTGGCCACCTCGATGGCTTTTATCACACCGCTCGGCCACGCGGTGAACATATTGGTGATGGGGCCAGGCGGCTATAGTTTTCGGGACTACTTTCGGGTGGGTCTACCGTTGACCCTGCTTTTATTTGCCGTAATTATCCTCTTGCTGCCTCTCTTCTGGCCCCTCCTGCTCGGATAAGAGTTGAATACCTAAAAGAATTACCCAGGTTATGTCACCCTTTCACCCTCTTGATAGGTTATAGGCCCATTTGAGTTCGTTTAGTTTCGGGAGGGCATGCCGGGCTAAATGAAGATTTGACGGATGAAGAAGACATGGTAAAATAAGGACGTAACTATATCTTCTCCTGTCTAAGAACGCATTGTTTGTTTTAAGACAGTTGTCCATTTTCCTGGCGACGTAGCCAAGTGGTAAGGCAGAGGTCTGCAAAACCTTTATGCGCCGGTTCGAATCCGGCCGTCGCCTCAAGCAATCCCAAGGGTCAAGGTTTCTTGGCCCTTTTTATTTGGTTGTGACCAAAATGAGGGGCAATTGTGGAACCGGGAGTCCAAATTTTGGTTTGGAAAAGCCAAAGCAAGCTTTGGACTCCATCCCTACTTTTATTTTAACATTACTGGGCTGAGGCAGACTCTATGTTTGATTTTGTCAATCATCCCCTGGTCGAAACGGAGTGGTTGGCGGTCCATCTAGGCGGCTCCAAGCTGCGAGTGGTAGATGCTCGCTGGCGCGGCGATGGGTCAAGCCGTGACCTTTATAAGGCCGGTCACATTCCCGACGCGGTGCATCTCGATTGGCAGTTCGATTTTGGTTACACCCGTGAGGGGGTACGCGACCTGCTCCTACCGCCGGACCGCTTTGCCGAGGTGATGGCCACTGCCGGCATTGGCGATGACACGGCTGTGGTGGCCTACGCCGAAACCGATTACTCCGGCGCAGCCCGTCTGTGGTGGGCGCTGCGTTATTACGGCCACGAGCAGGTCGCCGTGCTTAACGGCGGTTTGACCAAATGGCTGGCCGAAAATCGCCCGCTCAGTACCGATCTGCCGCAGCCGGCCCCGGCGGTTTTTACGCCCCGCCCTCAAGCGCACTGGCTGGCCACCGCCGCCGAAATCAAGCAGGTTTGTGGCGGCAGTTATGCTAATACCCGCCTGGTAGACACTCGTCCCCCTGAACAATACCTGGGCCAGGCGGTCTGGACGCCTCGCGGCAGTTTATATTTACCCCCCGGCCAAACAGAAGTGGAGATTGGCGCGCGGCGACCCATCCGGGCAGGACACATTCCCGGCGCAATCCACTGGCATGCCTCAACCAATCTCGATCCGGTGGAATGGACCTATCTGGCCCCGGAAGTGCTGCGGGCCAGGGCCGAGGCCGCCGGCTTACAGCCGGAGCAGCGTGTGATTACTTACTGCGGCGTTGGCATTTCGGCTTCGTTAGGGTTGTTCGCCCTGTACCTGGCCGGGTATCGTTATTTAGCGTTGTATGATGCCTCGTGGGAGGAGTGGAGCACTGACCCAAGCCTGCCGGTGACCGGCCCGGCTTAGGAATGGAAATCAAATAATCGTGGCATGTCATTTCGACCGAAGGGAGAAATCCCCTTCAACGTTGATTTTAAGTCAGGGTAGTGAGGATTTCTCGCTATCACTCGAAATGACATGAACCAAAATGTAGAAGTTATTTAATCCACAATCCTTAGCAGGCCGAACGAGTCTTCCTCTCCAGCCGCAAAGAACAGTAAACTTCTGCTAACTCAGCGCTGGCTTTTTGCCACGAAAACTTTTGCGCCTGGATTAGCCCCCGCTGGCTCAAATCCTGACGTAGTTCCGGGTCGGCCAG
The DNA here is from genome assembly GCA_015075405.1 of Anaerolineales bacterium. Taxonomy (GTDB): domain Bacteria; phylum Chloroflexota; class Anaerolineae; order 4572-78; family J111; genus DSQQ01. Next base: position 1,077,165 of record JABTUK010000003.1, on the reverse strand, counting down.
AACCCGGCGCAGGGCTTGACTCCAGGCGGCGGTGTCGGTCGGGTCAAGCAGCAGGCCGGCCTCGCCAACCACTTCGGGTAAACTGGAACTATTGCTGCTGACCACCGGCGCGCCGCAGGCCATCGCCTCCAATGGACCTAAGCCAAAGCCTTCATACAGGGATGGAAACACAAACAGTTCGGCCAGTTGGTAGAAGCCCGGCAGGTCGGCTTCGTCCACATAGCCGGGAAAAATAACGCACTCCTGTAAGCCCATCGCTTGCAGCTTTTGAAAAAATGACTCATACAGCCAGCCTTTTTTGCCGACCAAAACCAGTTTCAAATCGGGCCAATCCGCCAGGAGCGGCTGAAAAGCGTCGAGCAGCCGGCTGAGATTTTTGCGCGGCTCGATGGTGGCGACGTGCAAAATAAACTGGGCCGGGAGCCGATACTTCTGGCGAATCTGCGCCAGGCGGCCGGGGTCGCTAACCGGCTGAAACGTAGGGGCCGGCGCTTCGTAAATAACCTTGATTTTTGCTTCCGGCAGCCCGTAATAATGCAGCGCATCCTGTTTAGTCCATTCCGATGGAGTGATAATCATATCGGCGGCGCGCAGATAGCGCGGCATACTCAAGGTCAGATACCAGCGGTTATAGGGTAAGTGGTATTCCGGGTAACGCAAAAAAATGAGGTCGTGCAGGGTGTAAACGGTGCGAGCCTGACTAAAATGAGCCAGCAGGTGATTGGTGGCGTGGAAAATATCTGTCGCCCCAAAAACCCGGTCCAACGGCCAGCGCGTCATCTGCGAGAGCAGCACGGTCATGCGCCAGGGTTTATTGCCCAGCTTGACCGTGCGCCGGGGCAGATGCCGCAGATAATCCGGCAGTTCCGCCTGGCCATCATCATTGTAAAATAAGGACAAGTCGAACCGGCTTTTGTGTTCGGCTATGGCGCGGGCAATTTCGCCGGCATAACGCCCCAGGCCGGCGTGTTTTTGCGCTGTCGGAGAAACATCAAGGCAGATATGCATGGTCAATCCAGTAAAGTTTTATACAAATCTAACAATTGGGCGGCCATCCCTGTCCAGGTAAATTGAGCCGCCCGCGCTTGTCCGGCTTGAGCTAATTTCTGGCGCAAATCGGTATCGGCCAGCAGGCGCGACATAGCCGCCGCCAGCGCTTCCACATCGTGTGGGTTTACCAGCAGACCGGCCTCACCCACCACTTCGGGCAGGGCGGATTGGTTGGAGGCGACCACCGGCGTGCCGCAGGCCATTGCTTCCAGCGCCGGCAGGCCAAAACCTTCGTATAATGATGGGTATACAAACAGGCTGGCGGCGCTGTACAGCGCCGGTAAATCGTTGTCGGCCACAAAGCCAAAAAAGTGGACGCGCCCGGTCAGGCCGCAGCGAGCAACTTCGTTAAACGTAGCTTCATAATGCCAGCCTTTACTACCAACAATGACCAGCGCCAGAGCCGGGTCTAAAGCGGCAAACGCCTGGATCAAATGTTGGTAATTTTTGCGGGGTTGGATGGTCCCCAGGCTCAAAATGAACGGCTGCGACCCCAAACCATACTTCTGACGCACCAAAGCCAGCCGGTCCGGGGCAGTCACCGGCTGGAAATCGGCGGTGACGCCGTGATAAAGCACGCTGATTTTTTGTGGTGGGGTTTGATACAACTCGATCAAATCCTGCCGGGTGGCTTCCGAAACGGCAATCACGTGGTCGGCCTGTCTGACCGAGCGGGGCACCCATTGGTTCAACTGGCGGCTCATCCCTGGCATGGTCGTTTCCGGCTCGCGGACAAAAGAGAGGTCATGTACCGTGACCAGGGTGCGTGTGCCTGGCTTGACCGGCGGCAAAAAAAAGTCGGTGGCGTGGAACAGGTCGAGCGGGCCGGTCCAGGTTTGAATCCACAGCGGCAAATGCAGCCGGTACCACAATCGGGCCAGCCAGCGCTCAGTCAGTCGGGTGGGCCGCCAGGCAAAGTTGGGGCCGGGCAGCGCCGGTAGAGAGACTCTTCCCGCTGAGGCCACAAACAGACGGTATTCTAGTGCTTCTTTTTGAGGTGACAGCGCGGCCAGCGCCTTGACCAGCTCGCGGCTGTAGCGCCCAATGCCGGCGGCCTGTTGTACCGCCGCCGTATAATCAATGCCAATGCGAGCAGCCATAGAGTGCTGATTTTACTCCACCTGGCTCGTTTTACAATTTCGCGCTTGATAGAAAAAGGACTCGTCCGTAAATGACTTCATTATGCCAGGAGATTAGAGATTATTAAATCTCCAATCTCTAATCTCTCGAGCTGAAATGTTATGAGCGAACGATTTCTAAGACTGAGGGCATATTGATAGATGCAGCCAATTTATGCTATAATGAAGTGCCGATTATATCCACGCAGAGGCCAAGCTATGACAACTAAATTAAAAATAGATTTGTCCCAGGGGATTCTGGAGGTTGAAGGCAGTGAAACCTTTGTCAAGGCTATTTACACTGACTTCAAAGCTAATTTTGTCGAGCCGGACGGCCGCGCTACCGAAGAAGAAACAGCACTGGCGGCCAAATCGAAACGGATTAAAACACCACGCAGTCCAAAAATTCGGCGGGGGACTACTCCTGTGCCGGTTGAACCGCCAACCGATGAAGCTATTCCCGCTCCAACCCCCGTGGTGAGTGAGGTTATTCCAGAGCCGCTGCCCGAAGCTGTACCTCCTCCACCCCCGCCTGAACCTGAGCCTTCTCTGCCCGCAGCCGAAATCAAAGTGCCCGCCCCCACTTACACCTACCTCCAAACCCTGGAATTGGGGCATACCAGCGGCCATCCTTCTCTGGTTGAATTTATGGATGCCAAGCTGCCCATCACCAACGAAGAGCGCAACCTGGTTTTTTTGTACTACTTGCAGCACATTCTCAAGGTAAAACCCGTCACCCTGGATCATGTTTACACCTGCTACCGCGAGGCCAAAATCCGCGCCCCCCTGAACATCGAAAACAGCCTGCGCCTGACCGCCGAGCATCGCGGTTGGATCAAAGCCAACCAAAACGGCTCTATGTCCGTCACCCCCGAAGGCAAGCTGTACGTGGAAAAGCAGTTACCCAAGAAGGTGAAGAATTAAAAAACGACCGGAGACCGGAGACCGGAAAGAGTAATCCCGGTCTCCGGTCTTTCGTCCCCGGTCGCTCCGTAGGAGCTTTCATGAAAATCCTCGCCGTGGATGTCGGGACCGGCACCCAGGATATTTTGCTGTTTGACAGCGACAAAGAGGTTGAAAATTGTTACAAGTTGGTTTTGCCCTCACCAACGGTGATGCTGGCGCAGCAGATCCGTGCTGCCACTCAACAAGGGGTCGGAGTGGTGCTCAGCGGCGTATTGATGGGGGGCGGTCCCTGCGCCTGGGCTGCCCGTGATCACGCCCAGGCCGGTTATCCGCTGTGGGTCACGCCCGACGCCGCCCGCACCTTTGACGACGACCCTGCCCGCGTCGAAGCGCTGGGTGCTACAATTGTGGGGGAAGACGAGGCCGCTGCTATTAACGGTCAGGCTGTCCACCTGACAATGGGCGACTTTGATTACCGGGCCATCGCTGCCGCTTTTGCCCGCTTCGGCGTGGATTTGGACCACGACCTCGATGCTATCGCCATCGCCGTTTTCGACCACGGCAACGCGCCGCCCGGCGTCAGCGACCGCCTTTTTCGCTTTGAATATATCGAAACGCGCATTCAGACCCGCAACAGCCTGACCAGCTTTGCCTTTCCCGCCGAACACGTCCCACCGATGATGACTCGCCTGGAGGCGACCGCCCGCACCGCTCGCGCCGCCCGGCCCGATTTGCCGGTACTGCTGATGGACACAGCTCCCGCGGCCGTGCTTGGGGCGCTGGAAGACCCGCGCGTGGGGCAAACTCGCCCGGCGATTGTGGCTAATATCGGCAATTTTCACTGCCTGGCGTTTCGGCTCGGGCCGACCAACGACGACCCGGCGGGCGGGATCGAAGGTGTGTTTGAACATCACACCGGCGAAATCACCCCGGCCCAGTTGGAAGGCTACCTGCGCCGCCTGGCCCAGGGCGACTTGAGCCACACCGAAATTTTTGACAGCAACGGCCATGGCGCGGTGATGTTTGCCCATCACGCCATCCCGCTGGAGTTCCTGTCCATTACCGGCCCCCGGCGCAACTTTCTGCGCGGGTCAGCCCTCAACCCTTACCTGGCTACGCCCTTTGGCGATATGATGCTGGCCGGCAGTTACGGCCTTATCCGCGCCTACACCACTGTCAGACCCGACTGGGGCGAAGCCATTGACCAGGCGCTACAAGGGCAGGGCGGCAAGTCGTTGTGGTGATGGGGAAAAAAGAAATCATAGTGCCTCGATACGAATCAGGAAAACGTGATGCGTGATGCGTGATGCGTGAATCTTGTTACCTTGCGACCTTGCGACTCTGCTACCCTGCTACCCTGCTACCTTGACACCTGACACTTACTATCCCGCCACCAACCGCCGCCGCGCTTCTTCCAGCGTATCCAACTGCTTGGGAAAAGCAAAGCGCACCAACCCCCGGCTGAGGCTGGGGTCGCCCCGATAAAAACTGCTGCCCGGCACCACCGCCACCCCTTTTGCGGTGGTCAGCCAGTGGGCAAAGCTCATTTCATCCATCTCCGGCTGAAGGGCCGAATAATCGGCCATCACATAATAAGCGCCCTCCGGCGCGACCGCCTGAAAACCCGCTTCTTCCAGCACGGCCATCATCTTATCCCGTCGCACGTGGTAAGCCTGACTCATCTCGGCGTAGTAATTATCAGGCAAGGTCAGAGCGGTGACGGCGGCTTCTTGTAGCGGGGTGGGGGCGCAGATGGTTAGAAAATCATGCACGGTGCGTAGCGGTTGAGACAGCGCCGCCGGGGCAATGGCCCAGGCCACCCGCCAGCCGGTGACGGCATAAGTTTTGGTCAGCCCGCTGGTGGTGATGGTTCGCTCGGCCATGCCCGGTAGAGTAGCGATAGGAATGTGCTCGCGGCCATCGTAGAGAATTTTTTCGTAAATCTCATCGGTAATGGCGATGGTGTTGTGCTGCTGGCACAGATCGGCGATCAGTTGCAGCGTCTCCCGGTTGAAGACTCGTCCGCTGGGGTTGTGCGGCGTATTGAAGATAATCGCTTTGGGCTGCTGGGCAAAGGCCGCCCGCAGTTCAGCCTCATCCAGATTGAACAAGGGCGGGCGCATGCTCACAAAAACCGGCTCGGCCCCGGCGAAGCGCACCCCGGCCACGTAGTTTTCGTGGGACGGGTCAACGATGATAACCTTCTCGCCCGGATTGACCGTCCCCAGCAGGGCCGCGATAATGGCCTCGGTTACGCCGCAGGTCACGGTCACATCGGTCTCAGGGTTAATGTTCATACCATACCAGCGCCCGTAAGTTTCGGCAATCTGCGCCCGTAGCCGGGCCGATCCCCAGGTGATGGCGTACTGGTTGTGTCCACTCTGAATGGCGCGAGTCGCAGCCTCCAACAGCGCCGGCGGCGGGTCAAAATCCGGGAAACCCTGTGATAGATTAATCGCTTGGTGCTTGATGGCCAGGCGGGTCATATCGCGGATGACCGACTCGGTTAGGGTAGATAAGCGTTGGGCTGGGTCCATTAGTTATCTCCTTTTAATTCCTCCCGTCTCTCTTTAGAATACGCTTCTGTCATTTCCTCCACCAAAGATCAGGGAGTTCCCCTGATGAAATCAGCAGACTGATGGGGTATGATGATGTCAAGAGCGTAAACACGCTCCCAGATAAAAGAGTCGTAGGTTTTCGGCCCAAATCAGAAGCGTATTTGGTGACAGTCGGGGAGTAGGCTGAGGCTATATCTATCAGCCGATACTTCAGGGTCGCGGCTAACACTAAATGCACTGCTCTCATTGTCTGGCAGATCCAAGTTAGATTAAGTACAGATAGGAGTAAAATATCATGGCTATCCGTGGAGTTGAAGTAATATCAGATGCACCCTTCCCTAACCTTGTCCAAATGGGCGTTTTTGTAGTAAAAGTACGAACGCTCGCCCACTTAAGAGCTGCCTTAGATCAGGTAAGTGCTGGTTGGGTTGGCAAAATCATCACTCGTAGCGTGAACGAAAATCATAACCTCCAACCAATAAATGACATTCTTAACGAGGCAGTGACATATTTTAATGAATTTCAGGGACGCGGTAGATTAGATCGCTGGCTGGCTCACATCCCGGCCAACGAGCCGAATCATCCGAGCGATACTATTACTGCAACACAGTATCAAACTTATTTTGCAAATTTTACTGCCGAAATGAGACGCCAGATTAATGCCAGCGGAATCACTCAGATCCCAACTGCTACGCCTCCGTTAGCGCAGTGGGAGCGTGATGAGGCTGGTTTCGTTAACGCAATGAAAAATGCAAAAGTTGGTACAACATACGCACTACGGCTCAAAGATCGGTGGGGCAATCTTATCTGGCGAAAATATGCTTGTCACCATTATTGGGCAAGTTGCACCTCAATGAGAGATCGTCTTTTTTCATCCAATAATGGTATGGGGCTTTATGCCGCGACCCTCTACAATTTTGCGAACAAACCCATCATAATTGATGAGTGCAATAGTAATCCTCCAGGTCCTCCCCATAACGGGCAGTATCCATCAGGATACAATGATTTCAACAGACAAAGGGACCTCAAATTCTTCACTTGGCTCGTCGAAACGGGTGCATATCATGGCACAAACACCAAAGTTGAGGCCGTTGTGGGGTTTGCCAGAGCAGCATCTAATTCACAATGGCACGCTTTTGATTACAGCGATCCCCTGTGGGCAAATTTTGGTGCCTTTACATATTCCGAATTCGATCAGCCGCAGGAGCAGCCTTGTTAGTATTCATTACCCCCTCTAAGGTAAATACCTGATACCTCTCAATTAGGGAGTATGACTATCACTCAGCCATGCTCCCTTTTTACAGATTAGATCTGACTCAGAATCATTTATCATGCCCCTATTCTACTTGTTTCCAATTGTTTGATTGACTCTCTAATACATACATTATCTTCTGATCTGTCTGAAAAGTTACTCCAGTTTCCGCTTCTCGAACAATAGCCTCAAAGCTGCGCTCCTCACTAACGGCATTACCCAAAAGCTGACGAACCTGTGACTCAGCGCACCAGACCTTACCAAAGCCGCGTTTGGGTGTAGGAGGTGTCTGCGAAGGAAAAAGACTAGGACAACTATAAGCCGGTTGACTATCATCCCAGGTATCTTCATAACTGGCATAGGGGTGGTTTATAGGGAGCACGTAAATGGTTTTTGTATCATTACGCCAAAACATCTGGCCTCGCTCGAAAATTTGTTCAGCCATTGAAATGCGCTGTTGGGTAGAAATACCCCAAATACGTACGGTTCCATCTTGGCTTGCAGAGGCCAATTGTGTACCATTGGGCGACCAGGCTACACTGTTTATCGAGTCTGTATGGCCTACCAAGGTTTGGAGTTGTTGTCCAATGATTGCATCCCATACTCGCACTGTACCATCCTGACCTGCTGAAGCCAGTAAGGTGCCATCAGGAAGCCAAGAGACTTCACTTACTGCATTCTTATGCCCTTTCAAGGTGTAGAGTTGACGCCCGTTGGTTGTATCCCACACCCGTATTGTATCATCTCCGGTTGATCCCAATTGCTTGCCATCCGGCGCCCACGCTAGACTGGATATTGCGTTTTTATGACCCTTTAAGATATATAGTTCACGCCCACTGGCAACATCCCATACCCGTACAGTTGCATCTCCGCCACCTGAAGCTAATTGGGTGCTATCTGGCGACCAAACCAAGCTTGAAATTTCAGTTCCATGACCTGTTAAGGTATAGAGTTGATGGCTGTTGGTAAGATCCCACAGCCGCATTGAGCCATCGTATCCTCCCGAAGCCAAACGCTGACCATCTGGTGACCAAGCTAAAGGTCCTCCACTAATCATATCTCCTTCTAGGACATAGAGTTCCTGTCCATTGACCATATCCCATATCCCAATACTCTCATTATCTAAGCTTTCTGAGGCTAACTGGGTACTATCTGGCGACCAAGCTATTGCTCCCCCTGTATGACCTTCCAGTACAAACTGTTTACGTTTCTCAATGGTGTTCCACACTTGTATAATTCCGTGCCCAACATCTCCACCTCCCACTGCCAATCGGGTTCCATCTGGCGACCACTTCATGCTACGGATCCAATTTAGAGGGCCTTCCAGGATTATCTGTTCCAACCCACTGGCGGTATTCCATACTCTCACTTTACCATCATTATTGCCAGAAGCTAATAAGGTGCTATCCGGCGACCAGGCCACATTACCTGCTTGACGCCGATGCCCTTTTACAATCCGTTCCTGTTTACTAAGGGTATTCCATACTCGCACCGCTCCATCATCGCTCCACGAAGCCACCTGTAAGCCATTCGGCAACCAAACCCCTACAAAACTCACCCCAGCTGGGCCATCCATCTTTTGCAATTCCTGTCCAGTGGCAGTATCCCAAATTTGTATCGTTTTATGAGTACTCACCAATGCTAACTGATTGCCATCTGGCGACCAGAGTATTTTGGATCCTGATTCAGCTACCCCGTTTAGCACTTGTAATTCCTGTCCACTGTCGATAGACCACACTCGCACAGTATGGTCCAAACTGCCTGAAGCCAGGCGGGTGCCATCCGGCGACCAAGCAATATGGGTCACTCCATCTGTATGGCCGGCCAATACCTGTAGTTGATGCCCACTAGCAGCATCCCAGACCCGAATAGTATTCCACTGCTGTGTAATCCTATCCCACTGACTCCCCAGAGCTAACCGAGTCCCATCTGGAGACCAGACAATGCTACTTATCCCATCTTCTTGTCCTTCTACCTGGTAAAGTTCCTGCCCGGTAGTTACTTCCCACACTCGTACTGTTCCATTGTTATCTACTGCTGCTAATCGAGTACTATCTGGCGACCAGACTATTATAGGCGCTCCATCCCAACTGGGTTCCATTACTTGATAGAGTTCCTGTCCATTAGTAGCATCCCATACTCGTACCGTGTGATCCCACCCCCCCAACGCAAGTCGGCTGCCATTTGGTGACCAAACCAAAGTTTGTATGGCTTCTGTTTTGCCTGCTAACAATCGTAGAGGGGTTAAGGTTTTGATATCGTATAACCAGACCCCTAAACTACCTCCTACTGCCAAAGTGTGGCCTTCTGGGTTAATAGCGACGACTGTAACCGTGCCCCGCCCCAAGCGAATTAATTCTGTGATTTGATTAGCATTGTTAATAGTGATTTTGGGAGATACGAGCGATGGTGTGGCAGTCGGCGATTCAGACGAAACAATTGCTGTGGAAATAGGCGGTGTAGCTTCTACGGCTATAGTTCTAGTTTGTACTGAGGCTGCTATAGTTGTATTGGCAGCAATGGGAACATCTCCTTTACTGATGTTTTCACCAATGAAGAAGCAGATACTTGTCGTCAGCAGCAGGTTCATCATGATGAGGTCAAAACCGAGATGTCTAATGCATTTGAAAGCTCTTCTTTTTTTGTCCCATCGGATCATGACTCACTCCTCTCATTTTCTAAAAAATGATGATTATTATCCCCACCATATCATTTTTGTGCCGATGATGTTTGACCAAAATTTGACCAAAGTCTGACCAGCGGTGAGGAGTAAGTATGGCATCCATTAGTAAATTATTGATAGTTTCGGTTATTATCACTCTCGATTTTGTTAAGAGGAATACGAACTGTTATTTCTGTCCCCACACTTGGCTGTGAGTGAAAGCTTACTTGGCCGCCAACTTTGGTCACGTACTTGACTATCTTAATTAAGCCGAAACGAGGAAACTGAGCCAATTGTTTCAGATGAGTCGGTACCTGAAAACCGCGACCGTTGTCAACGATACCAAGCACTACTTCATCGTCTTGCAACCGCAAATTGAGGATGACTCGATCCGCTTGGGCGTGCTTTAAGGCATTACGCAGCATCTCTTGAGCCACCTGGAAAAGGCAAAGAGCGGTTGGCTCTGGCAGAGTCGTGCCACTTTCGTCTAAATCTAGTTCAATAATTGGCATCTGTGTGCCACCCTCACGTTCCAGACGGGCCACTTCTCCTTCGAGGGCAGCTGTCAGCCCCAAATCTGGCAACCCAGGCGGTTGCAACTCACTGATTACTTCACCTAGTTGCTTAACCGCATCCAGTAATTCCTGCCGAATCAGTTGTAAGGCTGAAACCAACTCGGTATCCTGTTGACGATCAGTATGCTGCCAAATCTCCGTAAGTTGATAGTTGATGCTGACGAGTTGTTGTACAACGTTGTGATGCAATTTCTGAGCGAGGTGATATCGCTTCATTATGTATCCCCCTATTTCTATAACACTACGCTCAAGAATTTGGAAATGGAAAGAATATTATGTAATAGGCTTGATTACAGCTTGTTTAGCAAGGCCATGATACCTTGACGACGTTAAAACACAAATCTCTTTATCTTGGCTTTATAACTACGACTATTTTCCTATCGCTAAAAATGTAAGTTCCCTTCCGCAAGTGAGTATAAGTAGTAGTATAATCGCTATATACATTGAGAATTGGTCAACAGGGAGGAGGATATAGGCAAGAAGAGTCAAACTCAATGGCAGAATCCGATACAACGGCGGCTGTTAATGTGCTGCTCGCCGATGATCATCCGGCAGTACGATATGGGTTACGCCGAGGTTTTGAATGGGCTAGCGACATTACAATTGTCGCCGAAGCTAGCTCAACTCGCCAAGCCATAGAACAGGCTCAACAAATACGTCCACAGGTGGCTATTGTTGATGTGCAATTTCCAGACAGCAGTGGTATCGAAGTTTGTCAGCAAATTGTTAAGCACTGTCCAGAAACAGCCGTCTTGATCCTGACAGCCTTTGACTGGGACGTCTATCTGGTTCGAGCCTGGACAGCGGGCGCAGCCGGATTTATTCTGAAGACAGTGGAGTTGGATAAATTGATTGAAACTGTGAGGCAGGTTGCCAAAGGAAAGCGACTGTTTACCCCTGATCAATTACAGCATATTTGGGCTTGGCGAAGAGAAATAACTCAACGATTGCAACGACTAACCCTCCGCGAACAGGAAGTATTAAGGCTACTAGCGGGAGGTTATACTAATCCTGAAATTGCTAAAGAACTCGTTGTTACGCTGAAGACTGTTGAGACGCATGTAAGCCGAATTCTGGCGAAGTTAGAACTACCATCACGACGAGAGGTAATAATCTGGGCGCGTCGCACTCGTGCCCTAACTGAAGATTAAAAGCGAGATTAGCTGTTGGTTTTCATACTGAAAGGGTAAAAAGAAGATGTTGCCTACCCCAAGTGATACGATCGTAGATCTTAAAACTTACTCTATTCGTCTGCGAAACCGAGGGCAAGTTACTTTGCCTTTGGCTGTACGGGAGAGTCTTGCTGTAGCTAAAGGGGATACATTGACCCTATTGCAGGTTGGCGAAGCAGTATTACTCATTCCCAGGCAACTCCAAACACCCCAATTATCCGACAAAATTATAACTATGATGGAGACAAAAGGGGTAAGTCTGGCAACTTTGCTGTCGGGTTTAGTAGAAGAACGAAAGGTCATTTGGCGAGAGCGGTACGAAGATATGTAACCACTTTCCTAACTGCATCGCCTCACGCCTCACTATTCACCCGCAGCCACTCATACATCAGCGTCCCCCCGGCCACCGAGACATTGAGGCTTTCGGCGTGGCCGCGCAGGGGCAGCCGGACGTAACGATGCAGGTGTGGGCGTAGTTCCGGGCTGAGTCCGCGGGCCTCGTTGCCCAAGACCAGGGCCACCGGCCCGACCAAGACTTCGCTCTGCCAGGGCAGTTCGCCCTGCTGTCCATCTGCGCCCACCAGCCGAAATCCTTGTTCGGCCAGCCAGACTAATGCCTGTGCTACATCTTTGGTGCGGGCAAACGGCATAGTAAATAGCGATCCCATCGTGCCGCGCACGGTTTTGGGGTCGAAGGGGTCTACGCAGGGTTCCAGCAGGATGACTCCCTGCACTCCGACCGCATCGGCGGTGCGGATGAGTGTGCCCAGGTTGCCGGGGTCCTGGAGTTTGTCGAGGAGGAGGAGGAGGCGAGGAGGCGAGGAGGTGGAAGGTTGGAAGGTTGGAAGGTTGGAAGGTTGGAAGGTTGGAGGTCTGTAGAGTTGGATCAGTTCATCAAGTGAGTATTCCAGGTTGCTCAGGGCGAAGGTGGCGGCCAGGCCCTGGGAGACATCGCGTTCGGAGAGGGTGTCTAATACGTGGGGGGCGACGGGGATGGCTTCGGCCCCGGCCTGGGTCAGTTGGGCCAACAGGCGGGGGGCGGTTTCGCCGGTAAAGAGGTCTTTACTGTAGAAGAGTTCGAGCGGTTTGACTCTGGTCCGGCCCTGCGGCGTGCCCATCACCTCGACGGCCAGGCTGAGCAGTTGCAGCCCTTCTACCAAAAAGCGATTTTGCTGCCGCCGGTGTTTGCGCTCGGCCAGCTTGCGGGCTTCGATGAGGCGGGGGTTTTTGGTGGAGGTGATCATGGGAGTTGGGCCTATTATTCAGGCCGCCTTGTTGTCAAGGATTTGATGCTCTATTTCATCTTTATGAGAGCGATAATAGGCCCAAGCATTGGCTAAGTCCTCCGCCCGGATGGTGGGATAAGCCTGCAACAATTCGGCTTCACTCAGACCCAGATTTCGCGCTTGCACCAAAACCCACACCGGAATCCGTGTTCTTACCAGGCAAGGTTCTCCACCGGAGACGCCGGGGATGCTTTCAATGCCCGGAAAGGCATCGCCCAAATCTTGCACGACCCACTGTAAAACCTGGGCCTTTTCGGCCCGGGTCATAATGGCTAATAATTTTTCCGCTTCTTTCAAGGCGCTCATGGGTTGCGTTCCTTACTCATTTTGCTCCGGCAGAATATATATGACAGGACGACGGTATTTCCACCAAAAAGCGGTTTTGCGCCGCCGGTGTTTGCGCTCGGCCAGCTTGCGGATCTCTATGGTGCGGGGGTAGTAGAGTTGATCGTAGAGATAACCTTTTAGCCGGATACAAGCTATTGTGGTATAAATAATTATAGAGCGAACTATCCAAATTATTTACTTGCTTTTTGATAAAGCAGGATGCACCTCGATGAGGAAGGAGTTAAACGGTGGCGCTAATCCGAAATGAAGAATGGATAAACTCGATTATTCAGGGTGATGCAAAAATTGTACTTCAAAGCCTACCTGCTTCCTCTATCAATTGTATTGTTACTAGCCCCCCCTACTATCTACAACGAGATTATGAGACATCCACTCAATTTGGAAATGAAAAGTCACCGGTTGAGTATGTTCAAAATCTTAGGGCAGTGTTTGCGGAAGCTTATCGAGTGTTAAAAGAAAAGGGAACCTTGTGGCTCAACTTGGGTGATAAGTACCTCGATGGCAATCTGCTTGGGATGCCCTGGCAAGTGGCTTTTGCGCTAAAGGAGGATGGGTGGATACTCCGCTCTGATATTATTTGGTATAAGCCCAATGCTATGCCTGCCTCTGTAAAAAATAGACCGACCACCGATCATGAATACATTTTCTTTTTTACTAAAAGCAATGATTATTATTACGATATTGATGCCATCAGAGAACCGCACGTCACGTTTACTTCTAAAAGCCGGATGAAAGGCGGACGTAATCATTTTGGAAAAGTCAATGGAACTCCTGAAGATGGAAAAAACGCTAGTAATCAAAACTTACATAACGGACGATGGGACCAGGCTTTTCACCCTAAAGGTAGAAACCGGCGTACCGTTTGGGAAATCCCTCTTTCAAAGTTTCGAGATACTCATTTCGCGGTATTTCCTGAAAAACTGGTTGAACTCTGTATTTTGGCCGGTTGCCCTGAAAATGGGGTTGTTTTAGATCCTTTTGTTGGCAGTGGCACCACCGCCGTCATAGCTCAACGTCTTGGTAGAAAATATCTTGGTATTGATATTAACCCCAAATACTGTGAAATGGCTAGTAAACGACTTTTTCAACCAATCCTCTTTTAGCCGCTAATAATTTTTAACAACGAGACCAATTCTGCTAATTTCTGTTCTAATATTGGTTCAACAGAGGCAACTTGATTGGGATTTGCCTGGATATAGATATACAGTTCCGATTTTAACTCGTTCAAATCGCCACCCCAAGACTCAGCGATGACGATAGGAACGCAGTAAAACCCCCGTTCAGTTGCTACTAATATTGATTTGTAAATGTCCCTGGTAAACAGAAGTGAGTGACCCCCTCCCATTGTCTCCCTGGTTTTAACCGGAAGAAGGATAATTCCATTTTTCCCCTTTACCTATACATCATAAGTTTCATCTTTAATTTTTACTTGGTTATCGCTGACTACAAGCGGTAAGTTATGGTTTGCTATCAGAGCTGCTAGATTTCGTCTAATAATACCCTCAAACAATGTTCCTTTCAAAGCGCGTCTACTACCTTCAAGCCTGGCCAACATAATTTCTGAAATCGCGGGCCATTCCCAATTTTCTGTCTCAGGAAATAATGGCTCCACAAATTTTCTGACTTCATTCAATAAGTAGGCTTGCCGTTCGATAAGGGTTTTACCTGGTACAGTTTTGAGAAGGGGTTGAAGCCTTTGTGTCGCTGCATCACGGAGAAGCCAGGCCAGAAAAAACCACTTTGCGGTTGAGTTAGCATAAGGCCGAAGCAAGCCATCATAGAGTTTTACTTCGCTTGGCCGAATTAGATACTTTGATATGATGTTTGCGGCTTTATCATCCGAGGGTTCTTGAATAAATTCTAAAACCGACCTGTAACCCTCTCCTTGTAAAAAGCCAACGAAATCTTCGTAAAACTTCCTGTTTTCCTGGACTATCGCTACTAACTCTTTTAAACGCAAATTATGAAGTACAAAGTCCATCATCACCCCTGGTTTTTATATACGCCCATCTATTGATTCATCATCCCCCGCTTATCCCTTCGCCACTCTTTCCAACCGCCCCAACGCCTCTCTCAACCGCCCCGTCTCCACCGCCAGCGACAGCCGGATGTAACCCTCTCCATTCTTACCATAGATATGGCCCGGCGTCAGGGAGATATGCGCCTTTTCCAGCAAATGGGTGTGAAACTCCAATGATGTCATCCCTTCCGGCACGCGGAACCAGAGATAAAGGCCGGCTTTGGGCGTGTCCACTTGAAAGCCCATCTGGCGCAGAGCGGCCAGAACCAGGTCGCGCCGTTCCTGGTAAACGGCGTTGCGCTCGGCCAACCAGCTTTGATCGCCGCTGAGGGCGGCAGCAGCCATATCCTGGATGGGCCGGCCAATGCCAGAATCAATCTGGGTTTTGACCGTCGCCAGGGCCTTGACCGCCACCTTATTGCCGGCGGCCATGCCCACCCGCCAGCCGGCCATATTGTACGTTTTGGACAGGGAGTTGAACTCAATCGCCACCTCTTTCGCGCCCGGAATTTGCAGCACGCTGGGCGCAACGTAACCGTCAAAAGTGACATCCACATAAGGCGCATCGTGGCACAACAGAATCTCGTAGCGGCGGCAAAAATCCACCGCCTCGGCCAGCATGTCGAGGCTGGCGGTGGCCCCGGTGGGGTTGTTGGGGTAATTGAGCCAGAGCATGCGCGCGGTTCTGGCTCTTTCGGCGGGAATGGCCGCGAAATCGGGCTGCCAGCCCCGTGCGGGCAGCAGGTCGAAGCGCTCGCTGGTTGCGCCGGCCAGGAGGGGGGCAAAATAGCAGCTTGGGTAGCACGGGTCGGGGATGAGCGACAGATCGCCGGGGTCGAGCCAGGCCAGGTGCATATTGACCAGCCCTTCCTTGGAGCCGATCAGCGGCAGCAATTCAGCGTCGTCCAGTTCCACCCCAAAACGCCGCCCGTAATAGTCGGCGATGGCCCGCCGCAAATGGGGCTGACCGGCATAGCCGCCGTAGCTGTGTTTGGTCGGGTCGTCGGCGCTGTGTTTGAGGATATCAATCAGTTCAGGCGTGGGCGGCATATCGGGGCTGCCGGCGTCAAGGCTGATGACATCGGCCCCCTCGGCTCGCAGGGCGGCAACTTTTTGGTGAAGCGTGGCAAAAAAAAGTTCAGGCAAATTTTCGGCGCGTTTGGCGGGACGGAGCATGGGTTTTGGTTGTCTCCTTCAAATAAAGCGACGGGGGACGGGAGACCGGGGACCGGGTATTTAGATGAGATTACCTCCGGTCTCCGGTCATCGGTCCCCGGTCAATAAGATTCTGGTGGGGTTGGCGCAGCAGCTTCTTCCTGCGCCTCGGTCCGCGGCAGCCGGGTGACTTGCAGGCCGGGGCGCGGGGTGGCTGCGATGGGCAGGGTCACGATAAAGGCGCTGCCGGGACAATTTTGCATGTCAAAGCCCTGGCTCTCGGCCACAATCCGGCCCTGATGGGCCTCGACCAGCCCCTTGACAATGGTCAGCCCCAGGCCCGGCCCGGCCCCCATAAATTTGGTCTGGCTGGTCGAGTGCAGGTCGGAACTGCCAACCCGGTAAAACTTCTCAAAGATTTTTTCCCGGTCTTCGGGGGCAATGCCGACGCCGGTATCTTTGACCGTAATGCGAATACAGGCCGGCATTTTTTTGGTGGCGGCAACTGTTTCGCCGCTAATCGTAATCTGGCCGCCGTCGGGGGTGTATTTGATGGCGTTGTTGATGAGCTGGGCAAACACCTGGTGCAAACGGTAGGCGTCGGCCTCGATGGTGGGTAGACTCTCCACATCAATGATCTGGAGAGTGTGTTTGCGGTCCTTCAGCACCGGCTCCAACTGCCGGATGATCAAGCCGATGACCTTGTTGAGATTGACCAGTTCCAGAAACAGGCTCAGGCGATTGGTATCAATGGCCGACAGATCGAGCATATCCTCAATAATCGCACCCATGCGCTCCGACCCGCGGCGGATACCGTCGGCCAGGTTGATGGCTCGCTCCTCGGTCAGGATGTCGTGCAGAATGTTGGCATAACCTTGAATGAGGGTCAGCGGGGTTTTTAACTCGTGCGCGGCGATGCTGATAAAATCGGTTTTGGCCTGTTCCAGCCGGGCCAGTTCCCGGTTGGCCCGCGCGACCTCAGCCGTGTACTCCATCACCTTTCGCTCCGATTCGGCGTACAAGCGCGAAATTTCGGTGGCTTTAGCGGCGGTAGCCAATCGGATGGCTTCCTGGTAGGCGTCAATGGTGGCCCGGACGATATGCACAAAAATAATATCTACCGCCGAAAGCATCTCGAAGGCCGGTTCCGGGTCAATCTCCTCGCCGATGCGCTGCCAGATGCGCTCTCGCAAGCGTTGGGGCACGCCCAACAAACCGGTCAGTGAGCGGCCTACAGCGACCGCGTGGGCGGCGGCGCTTTCCAAAACCGGGTCAATCAGGCGGGTTTCGCCGTTGAGGGCCATCTCGATAATGCCCTCGTACAAAGCCGCATGCAAAGCCTGATCTGCTTCGTCGGTGCGGCTCAGCATGTCGGTATGCGCTTCAATCCATTGAGCCAGTCGCTTGTTTTGCATGGCGGCGCCCCCTTAATGACCGCCGACGGCTGACCCATTCGACACTTCCCCCTTCGGGAGTCGCAGGGCAAGCCGCCGACCGCAGTCTCTGGTACCGGGATGTGGTACGTGCTTCAAGTCGCAATTTTAGCGTGTGTTTCGGTTAGGTGCTCTGTCACAATCATCTTGTCCAAATCTTGCAGCGCCCGGTCACTGTAGGCCTGATAACGGGCCTGCTTGTGGCGGATGGCGCGTTCCAGGGGAGGCAGCAAGCCGAAATTGGCCTTCATCGGCTGGAAATCCTTCGGCTCGGCGTGGGTGACGTAATGGCACAGCGCCCCCAGCATGGTGGTGGGCGGCAGAATAACCGGCGGCTGGCCTCGTAACAGCCGGGCGGCGTTGAGACCCGCCAGCAGGCCGGTGGCCGCATTGCCGACATAGCCTTCCACGCCGGTGATCTGCCCGGCAAAAAACAAATCAGGCCGGGCGCGAAACTGCATGGTGGGACTCAACAGACTGGGCGAGTTGAGATAGGTATTGCGGTGCATCATGCCATAGCGCATAAACTCGGCCTGCTCAAGGCCAGGGATCAGGCGGAAGACACGCTGCTGTTCGCCCCACTTGAGATTGGTCTGGAAGCCAACCAGGTTATAAAGCGTCCCGGCCAGGTTGTCTTGGCGCAGTTGCAGCACTGCATACGGTCGCCGTCCGCTGCGAGGGTCGGTCAGGCCGACCGGGCGCATGGGGCCAAACGCCAGGGCTTGATCGCCGCGCCGGGCAATCTCTTCGACCGGCAGGCACATTTCAAAAAAGTGCGGGTCTTCCTGCTCAAACTGTTTTAATTCGATCCGCTCGGCGGCGCGCAGCGCGGCGATAAAGGCGCGATACTCGGCCTCGTCGAGCGGGCAGTTAATATAATCGCCCTCTTCCTGCTCGCCCCGGCCGTAACGGCTGGCTCGAAAGGCGACGGCCATATTGATCGAATCGGCTTCGACAATGGGCGAGACGGCATCGTAAAAATAGAGGTATTCCTTGCCGGCCAGGGCGGCGATGGCTTCGGCCAGCGCGGGAGAGGTCAGTGGACCGCTGGCGATGATGGTTGGCGTGCCGGGAATCCGGGTCACTTCCTCGCGGCGCAGGTCAATCAGGGGATGGCTCTCGATGCGGCGGGTGACGGCTTCGGCAAACTTTTCGCGGTCAACCGCCAGCGCGCCGCCGGCAGGCACAGCGGCTTCATCCGCCGCCTGCATCATCAGGGAGTCGAGCCGCCGAATTTCGGCTTTGAGCAGGCCAGGGGCGCGGTCGGGCAAGGCGCTGCCCAGCGAATTGCTACAGACCAATTCGGCCAGCCGGTCGCCGGTGTGAGCGGGCGTCTGCCGCACCGGGCGCATTTCGTACAAAGCGACGCGGATGCCCCGCTGGGCCGCCTGCCAGGCCGCTTCGCTGCCGGCCAATCCACCGCCGATAACGATGAGTTCAGCATCTTGAGACATAAAACAAGTATAGCATAGATTTTTGAGAGGGTCTATATCTGATTTCAAGCAGCCAAAGGAATGTAGACGCGAGGTGGGTTGTGTTCAAAATTAAGCTGATGAGTCAAAAGCCGGACAATGATGATCGGCTTATCTGGTTCTGTTCGTTCAGCCAATAAATTTAGGTTATATTGACTCAGTTCAGGGTCATCTTCGGGCAGGATAACCAACCTGAAATCGGGCGGTAGTTGTTCTAACATATGGGGGTGTTGCAAGATATAAGCAGTTACTGTGGTCACCAGGTCTACGTTTCGTTCCATAATTTGCTCATTCATTTATCCACTCCTGAAAACGGGCATAATAACGCCGAAAATTTGCTTTGATATCCTGCTGGGCATAGGTTAAAGCCTCGTTAAAATCATCCACCGGTATAGGGCGTTTTTCCTGCGTGCCATCAGGACGCAGGATGTCACAATGAGCAAACCCGTGTGCGGTATCATAACGAAGTATTGGGTACCACTTCTGTTCAACCAAACATTCGAGTTGAACTACAAAAGACACAATGCGACTGCGTTGGCGTGAAAAACGGATACGCATCATTATGCCCTGATCTAAAGATACCTCAAAAGTGGTTTCTTGGGCCAAAGCCTTACCTCACCGACCCGTAACCAGGATAAATTGGTTCTGCGCGAGACTTAACTGCCGACTACCAACAATTATAATGTGGTCTACGAGACCGGTCAATTGAGGGTAAACAATGATTACATTCAGATTTGGAAGGAGGCCGGGGTTCCATTTTGAGACCGGGTTAATAAGGGGTACAATGCCCGGTGAAGGCAGTCTGGGTGTTGAGGAAAGTGACCATCTTGCAGCCATGACGACCGCACGCAGAGCATCCTTCTTTTACCTGGCTTTCTACCTGCTTTTTGCGGCGGTAGCTATTCGTGGTCTGGCGATCTATTTTTCTGCCGGTCATTCGCTCCGTTGGCTGGTCGCTGGCCTGTTGTTGATCTATGGCGTCTTGCTGGCTTCAGAGATCTGGTTGACCCGCCGCTGGCAGGGCTATGCCTCTTTCTACTTGGTTGTACAAGCGGGGGTGGTGCTGGGCCTGTCGCTCTTACCCCCTTTTTTGGATTTCTTTGCCGTGCTGTATATTCCACTGAGCACCCAGGCGATGTTTTTCTTCGTCCCCGCGCCAGGATTTCGGTGGATTGGTCTTTTTACCCTCTGCATGGCCGGGGGTCTGGTCTACGGGTACGGCTGGCTTGATGCCTTGCCTTTTATTCTGCTGTATGGGTCCAGTTACTTTTTTGTTGGTTCTTATGCTTCCGTAACAGCGCAAGCCGAGGCCGCTCGCCGGGAGAGTCAAACCCTGTTAGCCGAGCTTCAGACCGCGCATCACCAACTCCAGATGTATGCGGCTCAGGCCGAAGAACTGGCCGTGACTAAAGAGCGTAATCATCTGGCCCGCGAACTGCACGACTCCGTGACCCAAACCATTTTCAGTATCACCTTGACGGCCAAATCAGCCCGTATCCTGCTGGAGCGAGACCCGGCGCAGGCTAGAGTGCAACTGGATCATCTCCAGGAGCTGGCTCAGAACGCCTTGACCGAGATGCGCGCTCTTATCTTCCAATTGCGCCCTGCTCCCATTGAAGCGGGCGGACTGGTTGCGGCGCTGCGCCACCATATAGCTTCACTTAAGAGCCGGGATAGGCTAACCGTCGCCTTACAGGTCGAGGGCGAGCAGCGGTTGCCTCCGGAACAAGAGGCTCAACTGTTTCGCGTTGTCCAGGAAGCCTTGAATAATGTCGTCAAACATGCCCACACTGATGAGGTAGTTGTTAAGCTGGTGCTGACCACTGATCGGGTGTTGTTGCTGGTGGAAGACCAGGGCATCGGTTTCAATGCCGCCATCAATGAGCCAGGCCGAGAGACCCTGGGACTATCCAGTATGCGTGAGCGGACGGAAATGATGGGCGGCAGTTTCACCGTTGAGTCCCAGCCGGGCGAAGGGGTGCGAATTAGAGTCGAGGTCCCCATAACAGCTCCTCAAAAAAGTGAAGGGTAGGAGGATAAGCGCATGGCTAAAATCAGGGTACTCATTGCCGACGATCATGCCATGGTCCGGCAGGGTTTGCGGACTTTTCTTGACCTGCACAACGAAATTGAGGTGGTGGGTGAAGCGGCCAATGGTTTGGAAGTGGTCGAACAGGCCCACCATCTGCGGCCTGACGTGATTTTGATGGATTTGGTCATGCCCAAGTTGGACGGCGTCGAGGCCCTCCGGCAAATTCGCGCCCTCAATCTTAACACCCAGGTTCTGGTCCTGACCAGCTTTACCGAAGATGACAAGGTTTTTCCGGCCATTGCTGCCGGGGCGACCGGCTACCTTTTGAAAGATGTCAGTCCCGATGACCTGATTCGAGCCATTCAGGCCGCCCACCGGGGCGAAGTTCAACTGCACCCGGACATCACTAAAAAACTGATGAGCCAGGTTGCGACCAAAGCCACCCTGCCCAACCTCCCTCATAGTCAGGTGGAAGCGTTGGATCGTGCGGCGGAATTGACCGAACGAGAACTTGAGGTACTCCGGCTTATTGCCAAAGGTTTGAACAACCGCGAGATTGCCCGGCAGCTCGCCATCAGTGAGAAAACGGTGAAGACCCACGTGAGCAACATTTTGAGCAAATTGAACCTGGCCGACCGGACTCAGGCCGCCATTTACGCGCTCAAAGCTGATTTAGCCAAAGCCGAATAGGAAACGTTCGGAAACTATTTTGCCTGACTGGTTCGCCCCGGTATGGATGCCAGGGCTAGACCTTCGGCAGCACCGGGTCAACCCGGCTTTAGCCCGATTGATCGGGCGCTGTTATATAGTCCGGCGATTTCATCGCCGGACGAGCGTTGCTGGCAAATTATCTCTGCGGGTTCCGAAACCATAGAATGGTCTGGAGCCTACATCTCTGGTCCTACGACCTACGATAGAGCCAACCACTTCTCTGGACCGATCACCTGATCGGTCTTTTTTATTATAAAAGACACTCTTTAAATCCGATGTCAACAGTACCGAAAAAGGTTATGCTATCAGCGGTAGATAAAAATAATTGGTGAGGAGGCTTACGATGACTCAACTTAATCCAAATTCAACCACCCTGTCGCGTCGCTGGGATATTGACTGGCTGCGGGTGCTGGCTACGCTGGCGGTCTTTTTGTTTCACTGCGCCCGCTTTTTCAACGATGAGGGCTGGCACATCAAAAATAATCAACTGGATTTGGGGATGACCATTTTTGTGAACATTGTTTCGCAATGGCTTATGCCCCTCTTCTTCATTCTGTCTGGAAGCAGTGTTTATTATGCCCTTGTGGGTCGTCGTAGCGGCGTCTTTGTCCGAGAACGTGTTACCCGGCTGCTGCTGCCGCTGATCTTTGGCATGCTGGTGCTCATTCCGCCCCAAGTCTACATTGAGAGTGTGAGCGGCCAATCGGAAACCGTGCCGCCCTTTGCAGGCTCGTTTTTGGAGTTTTATCCCCATTACTTTGATGGATTTTATGCTTTTGGCGGTTATTTTGCCTGGATGGGATTGCATTTGTGGTATCTGTTGGTCTTGTCTATCTTTTCGCTGTTGACCCTGCCCCTGTTCATCTTTCTCAAAACCGCGACCGGTCAAAGGTTGGTGGCCGGTCTGTCGGCGGGCCTGGCTAAACCGGGACTTTTTCTCCTGCTGCCCGCGCCGCTGATAATTTTCGAGGCCGGGCTTGACCCGGAGGGGTTAGGGTTGCGTGCTTTTGGTGGTTGGAGTCTCTGGATTTACCTGAGCTGGCTCATCATCGGCTATGTGCTGGCTGCCGAGCCGCATTTCCAGCAGGCCATCCGGCGACACTTTTTTGCGGCAATCGGGTTGGGTGTGCTAACCCTAACCCTGGGGCTAAACCTATACTACGGCGGCATTTCGGCCCCTTATGGCTCACTGAACTATGTCCTGTTGATGACCCTCCGGGTTTTCAATTCGTGGTTCTGGCTGTTGGCGATTTTGGGCCTGGGCCAACGTTATTTCACTTTCAAAAACGATTTTTTAGCCTACACCAGCGAAGCCTCGCTGCCCTTTTACATGCTGCACCAGTCGGTCATCGTCGTTATTGGCTTTTTTATGAGAGATTGGGCGCTGGGTGTGCTGCCTAAATATGTCATTCTGGCTGTCGTTTCATTCATGATAATTATGGTCCTCTATGAACTCCTGATCCGGCGGTTCAACGCGCTGCGCTTTCTATTTGGGCTGAAATCCCGGCAGCTAAGCCAAAGCACCCTCATTGCCCAGCCAAAGAAGCAGGTGGTTTGAGGGTAGCACCATAGGATGCGATGCGCGCTTTTTCAAAAATGCCATCTGGTGTATACTCCTGAATATCAATTATCATCATCAATCATAGGGGGCAGCCATGACCACAACCTATCAAATCATTTACTGGCGCGACATTCCGGCCCAGGTGAAAGTAAAAGGGCGAGGGGGGCCATCGCGCCAACTGCCGGAACGTTTTGAACGGGCCATTGACCGGGCGGCCATGCACGCCGGAGCGATCAATACCGACGATTACCTGGCCGAGTGGCGCAAATCCGATTGGCTGGAGCGCGAGGGAGAGCCGGAAGCGGTGGTCGAGGCCCTGGTGTCCGAGCTGGAAGCCGCTTACCCCGAAGAGAAGCTGCGCGAAATGGCCCGCAACGGGGGGCGCGAAGCAGTATCCAATTAAACACGCTTTTGATTTTTTATAAATCGGATTATAATAATTAGCCAGGCCCGCGTTTTGTGGGCCTTGTTTTTGTAGGACGACCGGAGACCGGGGACCGGGCATAATATCCCGGTCTCCCGTCCCCGGTCTCCTGTCATCATAACAAAGGAACACCATCTCCGTGAGCAACGATACCGAACAGAAATATCTCGTCGTCTTCCAACCCTCTGGGCGGCAGGGCTATGTGCCCGCCGGCCAAACTTTGCTCGACGCGGCCCGTGATATGGGCGTGGAAATCGAAAGTATTTGCGGCGGGCAGCAAACCTGCGGCAAATGCAAGATTGTGGCCGATGTGGGCAACTTTTCCAAGTACGGCATTACCTCCCAAGAAGAAAATTTGTCCCCGGCGGGCGGCGACGAGCGGGATTATTGGACCAAACGCAAGCGTGATCCGGGCAGCTATCGTCTCTCCTGCGCGGCCTGTGTGCTGGGCGATCTGGTCATCAATGTGCCGGAGGAAAGCCAGGCCCGCAAGCAGATTGTCCGCAAAAGCGCCACCGTGCGCGAAATTGAAATTGACCCGGCTATCCGCCAGTATTTTGTCAAAGTGCAGCCGGCGGCGTTGGGCAACCGCCAGGGGGATTGGGAACGGCTGCAAGAAAGCCTGGCCAAAACCCACCATTTGAGCGGTTTACAAATTGATTATTTTGCCCTGCGCGACCTGCAAAAAGTGTTGCGCCAGGGTAATTGGGAAGCGACGGTGACGGTCTGGAACGGCCAGGAAGTCATTCGAGTGCAGCCCGGCTATGCCGAGGGTGTGTATGGCTTTGCCGTAGACATCGGCTCGACCACTGTGGCCGGTCACCTGCTGGATTTGCGCACCGGCCAAATCTTGGCGACCGAATCCATGATGAATCCGCAGACCACCTACGGCGAGGATTTGATGAGCCGCATCAGCTACGGCATGATGAACCCCGACGGGGTGGACAAGATGCACAAAGCCATCATCGAGGCCCTGTCGAAACTGCTCAAACGGGCCACCCGCGCCGCTAAGTTGCAGCCGGAGGATGTGACTGAACTGGTGCTGGTCGGCAATACGACGATGGTGGATTTGCTGCTGGGGATTGACCCGGTCGAGTTGGGCGGCGCGCCTTTTGCCCTGCCGACCAATGACGCGGTGGATGTGAAGGCCCGTGACTTGGGCATTGTGGCGCACCGCGGGGCGAATGTCCACATTTTGCCGGTCGAGGGCGGCCATGTCGGCGCAGACAACATGGCCGTCGTCATCGCCGAGTCGCCCCAGGTGGCCGAGGATATTGTGCTGATTGTAGACATCGGCACCAACGCCGAAATTTTGGTCGGCAATAAAGACCACCTGCTGTCGGCCTCCAGCCCGACCGGCCCAGCCTTTGAAGGGGGCGAAATCAGCCACGGCATGCGGGCTGCGGACGGGGCCATTGAAAAGGTGCGGATTGACCGGGAGACGCTGACGCCACGCTTCCGGGTGATTGGCGAGGATCGCTGGAGCGACGAAATGCCGGCGCATGAGATTCAGGCGGCCGGCATCTGCGGCTCCGGCATTATTGACTTGGTGGCCGAACTGTTTGCCTGCGGCATTATTGACGCCGGCGGCAAATTTGTCCGCGAGACGCCTTCGCCTAATTTCCGCGTCACCCGGCAGGTGGGCGAATACATCGTCGCCACTGCTGAGCAAACTTCGACCGGCAAGGAGATTGTGATTACGCAGCAGGATATTCGGGCGATTCAATTTGCCAAGAGCGCCCTTTATACCGGGGCCAAGCTGCTGATGGAGCGGCGCGGGGTGGAAAAGGTGGACCGGGTACTGTTGGCCGGCGGCTTTGGCGCGCACATTGACAAGCTGCGGGCCATGATGATTGGCCTGTTCCCCGACTGCGACCTGGAGAATGTTTACCCGGTTGGCAACTCGGCGGGGGATGGGGCGGTGCTGTGCCTGTTGAGCCGCGAGCGCCGCCAGCGCGCCCGTCAGTTGGCCCGCTGGATTGAGTATGTTGAAACCGCCATCGAACCCAATTTCCAGGCCCGTTTTGTGGATGCTTTGGGCCTGCCCCATACCACCGACGCCTTTCCGCATCTCCAGGGCCTGATCCCGGAGCGACCCGCTGCCGAGGATGTCAATAATGAGGACCGCCGCCGCGAGCGCCGCCGTGACCGGCTCAGCCGGCGGGAACGGGTTGTAGTTGAGGAATGAGGAGGAAGATAGAAGATTGAGGATAGTGGATAGAGGATAGCAAAAGTCAACTTTTTCTATCTACCATCTACTATCTACTATCTTCTATCCACTCTCTCCTCCTCTTCCCAAATCATTGTATCTGCGTTATAATCGAGGTATGAGTTTAACGTTTTATCGGGTGTTGTTGTGAGTCTGGAGTGGGTTTTACTCGGCCTGCGGATTCTGGCAACCGTCATTCTCTACACTTTTTTGGGGGTTGCTTTTTATATTATCTGGCGTGAACTGAAGCAACTGGAGCGCCGAATTACACCACCAGCGCCGACCAGCTATCAACTACGGGTGGTGGCCGCAGCGGACCCCTCGCTGCCCGTGGGCGAAACCCTGCCTTTGCAGCCCGTCACCGTTTTGGGCCGCTCGGCTGAAAATACGATTGTGGTCGAAGACGACTCGGCGGCGGCCGCCCATGCCCGCTTGCGTCGGGAAAACGGAGTCTGGTGGCTGGAGGATTTGGGCAGCCGCAGCGGCACCCTGCTCAACGACTCGCCCCTCTCAAAACCGACCATCTTGAGCGAAGGCGACATCATCGGGATTGGCAGTTTGCGGTTTAAACTGGAAAGCAGCCGGTAGCGGGGGAAGAGGTGTCAAGTGTCAGGTGTCGGGTGTCAAGGTAGCAGAGTTGCAGGGTAGCATGATTCACGTACCACGCACTACGCACCACGTTTCATTGACCATTAATTATTGACTATTCACAATTGACAATTAGTAGCTATGCATCTCGAACAACTTTCCAATGCCTTTGGCGTGTCCAGCGTTGAGGGCGACGTTAGAAAAATTATCCTCGAAGCGGCCAAGCCCTATGCCGACGAGTGGCGGGTGGATACGATGGGCAACTTGTTTATCACTCGCAACCAGCGGGGCAATGGCTCGTCGTCGCCCCGGCGAGTCATGGTCACCGCCCACATGGACGAAGTCGGCTTTATGATTTCCGAGATCAAAAGCAATGGTCGTTTGAAGTTCAAGGCCATCGGCGGTTTTGACCGGCGGGTTTTGCTGGGTAAGGCGGTGGTCGTGGGCCAGGAGCGGGTGCCGGGCGTGATTGGCCTCAAGCCGGTTCATCTGCTCAAACGAGGCGAGTACGACAACGTGGACGACATTGACTCCATGTATATTGACATTGGGGCCAGCGGCGATAACGGCGGCGGCAAGGTGAGCGTGGGCGATTTTGCCACCTTTGCTACCCAGTTTGGCTATTTGGGTGGGCAGCCGCGCCGCCGCGCCGAGCAGGGCCTGGTCAAGGGCAAGGCTTTTGACAACCGGGCCGGCTGCGCAGTGCTGCTGGAACTGCTCAAAGGAGATTATCCGGTGGATTTGATTGCGGTATTCACCGTGCAGGAGGAAATTGGGCTGCGCGGAGCGCGAGTCGCCGCGTATGCGGCCCAGCCCGACATGGCCTTTATTTTAGAGTGTACCGCCGCCGATGATTTGCCCTCGCTGGACGAGGATGCGCCGGAAGGGTTTCCCCGTTTGGGCGACGGCCCGGCCATCACCGTCATGGATCGCAGCTTTATTGCCGACCGCCGGTTGGTGGATTTGCTGGTCGCCACTGCCGAGGCCGAGGGGATACCTCACCAATTCAAGCGGCCCGGCATCGGCGGTACGGATGCCGGCGCGGTCCATCTGGCCCGCGAGGGGGTGCCAGCGGTAGCGGTCAGTGTGCCGGCGCGTTACATTCATTCACCCGCAGCTATCCTGGATTTGGCCGACTTTTGGAACACGGTCAAGCTGATGCAGGCCACGCTCCGACGGCTGCCGGAACAGGAGCGATAACCTTGCTCAAAGATTTAAAGGTTCGAGCGCCAAAAATCAAACCGCGCGAGCGAGTTTCGCCCGAAGCTATTCAATCTGTGGTGAATTACATTGCTCAAACCTTCGACCCGGAGAAGATCATTCTCTTTGGTTCCTACGCTTATGGCCAGCCCAGACCGGGGAGCGATGTGGATTTGCTGGTGGTGATGGAAACAGACGCGCCCAAGCAAAAGCAACATGAAATTGCATTCTCCCTGCAAGCGCCGTTTGGTTTTGATCTTATGGTCTGGACGCCGCAGGAAATTGCCGAGCGAATTCCGCTGGGCGACTTCTTTTTGCGCGAGATCGTGACGAAGGGCAAAATTCTCTATGAGCGGAACAAAACGCCTCTGCATTGGAGTGAGCGCATAATGAATGATCCAGAAAGCCCTCCCAATAGCTACGTGCTTGAGTGGGTGCAGAAAGCCGAAAACGATTTTGAAGCCGCTATAGCCCTTTTGAAGTTACAAACTGAAACATTTAACGATATAATTTGTTATCATTGCCAACAGTGCGCCGAGAAATATGCCAAAGCCTATCTGGTCCATCACGCCATCGAATTTGCCCGGACTCATAATTTGCTAGATCTGTTGGAACTTTGCCAAAAACGAGATAAAACTTTTGTTACGCTTCATAGCCAGATGGATTTGCTAAACAACTACGGTGTTGATATTCGCTATCCTGGCCGGTTTACCAGTCTGGAGGAGGCCGAAGGGGCTGTTGAAACAATGAACACCGTGCGGACTTTTTTCCGCTTGAAGTTAAACCTGGCCTAAAATCAGGAGATCACCTTGAAAAACCTCATCAAACAACTCACCGAAGCCTACGGCCCCCCCGGCTATGAACACGCCGTGCGCGATATTATCAAAGATCACGTCACCCCCCACGCCGATCAGGTGGAAACCGACCCGTTGGGCAATCTGCATGTGGTCAAGCGAGGGTCGGGCGGCGGGCTGAAAGTGATGTTGGCCGCCCACATGGATGAAATCGGCTTGATTGTGACCCACATTGACGATAAAGGGTTTGCCCGTTTAACCCCGTTGGGCGGCGTCCGGGCGGAGACGATGGTTGGCAACCGGGCTATTTTTACCAACGGAGCGTTGGGTGTCATCAACATTGATAATTGGCTCATGCACGATGGGCTGGACTCCTCGCACCGCAAACTCTACCTCGATTTTGGGGTCAAAGACAAAAAATCCGTGCCGGTGCGGGTGGGCGATGTGGCCGGCTTCGAGCGGCCCTGGGTTGATTTGGGCGAAACGATGGTGGCCAAGAGCATGGATGATCGCATCGGCTGCGCCATCCTCATTGAAACGCTCCAGCAGCTCCAGCAGACCCCCCACGAAGTCCACTTTGTATTCACCGTTCAGGAAGAAGTTGGCACACGGGGGGCCGCGACCGCTGCCTACAAAGTTCACCCCGATGTGTCTATTGCCGTTGACGTGACCGACAGCGGCGACATTCCCAAACGAAAAAACTTTGATGTGAAAATGGGCGACGGTCCGGCTATCAAGGTGATGGATGGCGGCATGCTGGCCCACCCCGGCCTCAAAAAATGGCTGGCCGACACGGCAGCCAAAAACAAAATTCCTTACCAAATGGAAATCATGACCTTTGGCACCACCGACGCCCGCGCCATGCAGTTGGCCCACGAAGGCAGCGCCGCCGGCGCAGTATCTATTCCCTGCCGCTATGTCCACACCCCTTCGGAAATGGTTAGCTACAGCGATGCGCAAAACGCGGTGAAATTACTGGTCGCGCTGCTATCCGGTCCAATCAATTTAGAGGATGGTAAACGGTAGGTGGTTGATAGTAGATAGTAGATGGAAGATAGAGGATGGTTAATAGAAAATCTATCCACTACGCTTCGCGTCTATCTTCTATCCTCCATCCTCTGCTTTTCAGGAAGTCACTATGTCTCAGCCACACATCTGGTCCACTCAACCCCGCACAACCGCTCAAATCAAGTTTAGCGATGGTCAGGTTTTAGAAGGTATCCTCGGCACTACGATTGAAGAATTTATCAAGGCGGGCAATTTTCCACCTGAGCCGAAGCCGATGGCCTGCCTGGTCAACGGCCAACTGCGCGAGCTAACCTATCACGCCGACCGCGACCTGCGGGTGCGGGTGCTGACCCTGGCCGACAGCGACGGCATGCGCGTTTTTCGCCGTTCGCTGGCCCTTTTGCTGATTGCTACAGCCGAGGAGCTTTTTCCCGCTGTCAAAATTAATGTTGAGTATGGCCTCAACTTTGGCGCGCTCTACTGCGAGGTTGAAGGCCGGCCGCCCTTCAGTGAGGCCGAGTTAAAGCAGCTTGAGGAACGCATGGGCGAGTTGGTGGCGGCTGATTTGCCCATTCATAAAGAGCGTATTTCGATCAAAGAAGCTGAAAAGCTGTTCAAAGCGCGGGGGGCGGATGACAAGCTCCGCTTGCTGCGCGCCCGTCACAAACCTTATTTGACCGTCTACAGTCTGAACCAGTACCGGGATTATCTGCATGGTTATATGGTCCCTTCGACGGGCTACCTCAAAACCTTCGCTTTAGCCCCCTATTCCAACGGATTTGTCTTGCGTTACCCCCGCACCAGTCACCCCGATGAGCTACAACCCCTGGTTGAATACCCCAAACTGGTCAATATTTTTGACGAGTACGGCAACTGGATGACCAAATTGGGCATTAAAGATGTTGGCGCTTTAAACGAGGTTATTATTGGCGGCCATAAACTGGTTGAAACCATTCTGGTAGCCGAGGCGCTGCACGAGCAGCGAATCTCTCAAATTGCTACCCTGATCACCTCGCTACACCCCAAGGTGCGGCTGGTGTTGATTTCCGGACCGTCATCTTCGGGCAAGACCACTTTCAGTAAACGCCTGGCAATTCAACTCCTGGCGCATGGCCTTCGACCTGTCGCCCTCGGCCTGGATGATTTTATCGTTGAGCGGGCCAACACGCCCCGCGACGAAGAAGGCGATTACGATTATGAAAGTCTTTACGCCACCGATTTGGAGTTGTTTAACGAGGTGCTGCTGCGTTTGATGCGGGGCGAGGAAGTCACCTTGCCGCACTACAATTTCTTTACCGGCGGGCGCGAGTGGGGCGAAAGCCTGGCCATCAGCCAGGAACATATCATCATCATCGAGGGGATTCATGGCCTGAACCCGGATTTGGTGCCGCACATTCCGCCCGACAAAATCTTCCGGGTTTACGTGTCGGCCCTGACCCAACTCAATTTGGATCGGCACAACCGGGTGGCAACCACCGACACCCGCCTGCTGCGGCGGATCATCCGCGATGCCCAGACGCGAGGCTACACCGCCAGAGACACCATTGCCCGCTGGCCCAAAGTACGCCGGGGCGAGCACAAATGGATTTTCCCCTACCAGGAAAACGCCGACGTAATGTTCAACTCGGCCCTGGCCTACGAGTTGGCCGTTATCAAGCCCATCGCCGAGCCACTGCTGCTGAAGATCGAGGCGGGCAAGCCGGAACACGTAGAGGCCAAGCGCCTGCTCTCTTTTTTGCAGTGGTTTGAACCCTGCCCCCCCGATTTTGTGCCGGATAACTCGCTGCTGCGCGAGTTTATTGGCGGTTCCATTTTGAAGGATTACAAAGCGAGTCTTTGACGTGATGCGTGATACGTGATGCGTGACACATGAAAATCTCACGCATCACGAGTCACCAATCACTTTCCCCCGCAATTCTGGTTCCCCCCACACCGCCCACGTCCACTGGTGACTGCCCAGAGCTTCGGTGGCAAACTCGATCCGGGCGATGTCGCCGCTGACGAGATTGAGTGGGATTTCAACCGGTTGCCAGCTTTGGGCATTGCTCTGCTGGCCCCATACCCGCAGCCCATTGACCCGCACGCTAAAGGCCACCAGATTATCCGGCGCAATCTCCGCCCCATCGCGGATACCAAAAGCCAGCCGCAGCCGAACCTGGCTGACCTGCTGCGGTACCGGCACGTGATACTCGATGATTGCCTGTCCCGCCAGCGGCGGATGCGCCCACAAGGCCGGCTGCGTTTCCCCGCCAACCGTGGCCGGGGCCAGCGTGACATCCATCCCCGCGGCCGCCCGGCTGGCAAAAACCGCCGCCTCTTTGAAGGCTTCGACAAAGCTGAAACTCCAGCCCTCCGCTCCAGCCGCTTGTTGCTGCGCTTCCTGCCACTGCAAAAAAGCGACATACTCGGCCACTTTAGCCCGGTTTTCGAGGGAGAGGGTTTCAATTTGTTGAATCAATTCTGATAAGTTGTTCAAAATACCTCGCTGATACAGTTTAGCCTTCAGGATCACTGTTCTGTTTTGTCTCTTCCAGAATGAGGGCAATCATTTCACGGATGATCTGAATAGCCCTTTCTAATTCTTGTCGTTCTGGAGGTAACGACTCAGTGATGAAAGGATAGCGTTCCTCTATATAAAACTCTCTGGCCATGATGCATGCATCAAGATAGTCTTGAAACTGAATGTTGTAATTCATAGCCTCATTTAGAGCCTATCCGAAAACCCGTAGGCTTGCATCCCTATGCAAGCCGAGGACGCATCCCTATGCGTCCTCTACGGAGGTTTTCGGATAGGTACTTAGTAGAACTTCAAGATCGTGGATTCGTTTGAGAGGCCAACTTTTGCTGAGAAGATATCCTTTGAGATATTTTTCCGCTGCTTGTTGTAAGTGAAAACCAGCGCCTTCAATATCATCGGCGGCAAGCAGAATATCAACCCGCTGAAGATCTTTGGCTGCTTTGGCAAACCAATCATCCGGTAGTTTTGACTCGGTCGGCATCATACAGCACCTCTCCTTTCTGAAGAATTTCAATGAGGAAAGGATTGCCTTTTTGAAGTTGTTCTTTAAGTTCTTGGGGAGTGATAACCAACGGTTGGATTGGGGTCATCCGACTCTGATCCTGGACGATACGCCCAACCTCAACCCGGCGCTGAAAAGGGGATTGATTAGTTTCTTTCACAATGAGCAAGTCGAGATCGCTGTGTTGGTCTGGTTTACCATAAGCAAAAGACCCAAACAAAATTACTTGTTGAGGAGTATAACCTGTAATTAGCTTATTCAATAATCTGGTCAAATCTTGTTTGGCTTGTAACGTTCCCTGCATTTTACCCTCACGAATCTCTATTCTATTGTCTTTAGTTCCATTTGCAATTTCTCAATTTCGATTTCAATATCTTCGATCTCAAGACTCAGACCGGCTGCCTTGCCCTTTAGGGCTTCTTCCTCCTTGAGTTTTTGCAAACGGCGATGATTAATCCAAATAAGTTGCTGCAACTCCTCCCGGCGAGACTCTCTACCAAGTCCGCCCCGGCGCTGTGCTTCCGATTCGATGCCATTCAGCAGCGTTTTAACACTGATCCGCTGGCGCAGGCCGGGCGGCACAAAATGGGTTTCGCCCATCGCTTCCAAATCCCGCAAGTATTGATAATCCACTACAATTTCCGGGTGATCGGGGAGAGGCACTTTTTCCTCGACTTCGAGGCCGGGGATGGTGCGGTGAATCGCGTCGAATTGGGCGCGAATGATGGACAGGAAGCGGCGGCGACCGGCTTCCGGCCCAGCCACCCAGGTGAAAATCTTCCGATCCTCCCGGTCGGCTTTGACCAGAGCAGTGTTACCTTCGTGGGCCAACACGACGCCATTCCGCCAGTAAGTGTCTCGGTGGATGAGATGATTCATGCGTACAATAAAGCGCGAGATGATGCTGCCGGGCAAAACGCTGTAATGGTATTGAAAAGCCAGGGCCTTTGTCCAGTCGCCCGTATCCGGCTCTGCTTTGGGCAGCAAATCGGGGATGAGAAATTTGCGGTCGGCGAAGCCTTCAAAATCAAAACACAGTTCAAATTTACGCATCATATCTATGATGAACAGGTGCTTGTCGCGGGGATAGCGCAGCGGGTCCAAAATGCGGTTGAGCATGGCCCGTTCCAATACACCCTGATGTTCTGTAAGTAGGTCGGGATCGTTCAGAATTTTATAAACGCCGCCTGTGACCCACTCCGGATTGAGGATGTTGGTTTCTTCCAGCCGAGGGTCATCCTGAAAATTTAGCACCACCCCCAAATCGTGCAAAAAGCCGATCAGGGTGCGCTGGCTGAGGTCGTCGCCGACGCTTTCGGCCTGGCACATGTCAAGATACTCGTGGTAAGGCACAAAATCCCGGTCCAGCCCTTCCAACCGGGTTTTGACATTGAACCAGCTTTGTAACAGTTGATCGTTGACATGGGGCAGGGTGGCCACCTCCCGCTCGACAGCCGCCTGTAATTCGGCCAACCCCCGCCCATCGAGGCAGGAGGTTTCGACAATCGCTCGGATTTGAGGATATTTCAACATCAGTCCGCGCTTGTCCAGATCGAGCGGCTGCTGGTCAATCTTGTTGCCGACGACAATCACCGGCGACTCGCCGCCAAAGCTGGCAATCATTTTGAGCCAGTATTCCAGCCGGTTCTGCTCCTCGCTGCTGCGGGCATCGAGCACCAACAGATAGAGGCTGCGTTTGGTCAAAAAGAACTGGTGCGTGGCATGCATAATCTCCTGCCCGCCAAAATCCCAGACTATTGAGCCGGATTTGTTGATTCTTGAGGGTGAGAGGCCACTGGCGGATAGCGATGCCTTCGGTTTTGTTTTCGGCGGGGTTAAAACGATTTTCGATGAGTCGCTGCACCAAGGAGGTTTTTCCCACTCCACCCTGCCCAACAAGCAAGAGTTTAGCTTCATTAAGACGTTTGCGCTGACTGGTCAGGTATTGGAGGTAGTAGTTTATAATAACGGGGGGATTGCCTACCCTTCCTAAGATTTCAGGAGGTATGGAGAGATAGTTATTCCTTAAGTCAAGTATCTCCAATTTTGATAGTTGTTTTATCTCAGGCGGCAAAGCTGTCAGTCTGTTGCCGTTAGAATAAAATATCTTTAAATTGGACAGTTGACTAATTTCATTAGGCAGTCTAGTCAACCAATTAAGACTCAGGTCCAACCTAATTAGCCTAAATAACTGGCCAATTTCTGGAGGTAAAGAAGCTATTCGGTTGAAACTAAGATTGAGACTTTCTAATTTGGATAATTGACCAATCTCACGTGGCAGCTTAGTTACTCCCCTACCTCTGAGGTCAAGCTCTGTCACCTCATCTCTGGCAGCTTGTTCAATCAGTTGGAGTAGTTCTTCGTTCGTCATCTCACGATCTTGACTCCTCGATAGAGTTATTTGTAAATAATGGCGTCAATCTCAGCCAGGACATGGTTCAAATCGGGCGGTTCAGCTTCAACTACCCTGTCGCCAACATGTTTATGGGCTGGAAAAGTAGCTAGCTGAGGATAATGGGGAGAGTTGTCATAACGAAAGATTAAGTTTCCAGCAGCGTCCTGGTAGTGGAATTTGTAATTGACCCGCTTGAAATCCTGTTTGCCAACCGACTCTAACTGCTCAAAGAAGCTGAGATGGGAGTCATCATAAAAACGTAATTCACCCTTGAGTCGAACACCCATAGTGACGAGTTCAACCTGTAATAACTCCTGCTCAATATCTTGACGAGAACGGAGGGTCGTTTCCAGCCGAACGAGGTACTGATAGAGACTCATGGGGCGAGTTCAGGGAGTGCCGGTTGAACAGCGGCCCGCATCAAAGCCATTTCTAACTGCCGCTTGGTTTTTAGAAAAAACTCATAGGTCGCTACCCACTCGATACAGTGTTGTAGTTCGTCACTCAGTGAACCGGCCTGATATTCTTCATAAAACTCTATGGATGACATGTGATATTTTTGTTCAAAATCCCGCAATTCATTAGATAACTCTAGTAGGTCATCCACTGGATTGGTATTGCTCATAGCCTGGGCCAGAGCCTGTTGAAATTCCTCACCAGAGGGAACTTTATCCTCGAAAATTAATTTTGGCACTATTTCCTCCTTACTCTAACTATCCAAAAGGGTTATGTTCAGCCCCAGCCATTATTTTTCAATTTTTATCTGTCCCCGCGACCACGCTGTCTCCTCTTCCGCCAGCGGCGGCGGGGGCGGCTCTTGAGCATAATCAATCGAAAGGTGATAATACGCCTCATCATAGACGGCAGTCAGGGCGGCGGCCAAATCAAGGGTCGCATCCTTGTCGGGGGGGCGCAGCGGCACGGGCAGGAGGGGCAGCTTATCCTGTAGGCGGATCGGCCAGACTTCGACGGCGGGGATTTCGGCGCGGGTGAGCAGGGCCAGATAGGGCGTATCAGGGATGCGGGGGTGTGTCCAGGGCCGGCTGCCCCGGCGAAGCAGGTCTATTTCCAAGAGATGGACTCCCGCTTCGTGCAGGCGCAGCCGTTTCAGGCGATACTGGCTCAGATGAGGTTCGCGCTTGTTGACCGGGGAAAGAATTTCGATGCAGGTGACGAGTTGGTTCTGAGCCACATCACGGATTTCGACCGAAACCAGGCGTACCTGGGGCAGAGGAATGGTCAAAGGGGCAGTCAGGATGGCCTCCGCTTCGAGAACGGCTGCACCTCCGGCCGGGGCTGGAGGGGGAGGGGGAGGGGGAGGCTTGATTTTTAAAACTTCAACATCAGGATACATCACGCCGACTTCGGCGGTGAAGGTGGTATCTTCGATGACCGAAATTTCCAGCCGGGCCACGTAATTCGGCTGGATTTGAGGGGCCAATTGCTGTCTAAATTTGTTGGCCAAAGCCTGATGAACATCGGGCCACAAATAACCTTCCAAATAGGGGTCCATCCCCGGAAACGGTGAGGGCATGGGCTGTCTCCTTTTCTTGCTGCGTCTCCACTATTATAACCCAAGCCCGCCCCTGCTACAAGGCATCATTGGGCAAGCCCGCCGATTTTGATTATAATGTTAAACGTTGAACGTTCAAACGTTTCACGCATCACCATCACCATCACACCGAGGGGAACTAACCATTATGACCGAACCATCACTCAAAAGCCAGGCCCAGGAAATTATGACGACGGTTAACCGGGAGCTACAGACGGTCGAGGCCAAGCCGCCGGCGGTGCAACAAGAGGTGGACGATCTGGCCAACGTGGTGATGCGTAAAATTTTTGGAGTGATCCACGATGTGGACATCGCCGCGGCGGCCAAACGGGTCCAGGAGTTGAAGGAGAAATATCCCAACGAGACCCCGGAGCAACTGTCGCAGCGGCTGATCCGCGACAAGCTCCAGCGCACCGGGGCGGTCGGCGCGGTCACGTCCGGGGCGGGTTTGATTCCGGGTATTGGCACGGCGGCGGCGTTAACCCTGGGTGTGGCGGCGGATGTGGGCGCTACCTTCAAATTGCAGGCCGAACTGGTGCTGGAAATCGCAGCGGTGTATGATTATCCCCTGACCGAAGCCGAAAAGCAGCAGTTGGTCCTGCTGATTACCGGCTTAAGCGCCGGGACCAGCGCCTTGGCCCGCAAGGCCGGCGAGAAAATTGCTCTGGAAGTGGGCGAACGCTTTGCCGAGAAAGCCATTCTCAAAGCCCTGCCCATCGTCGGGGTGATTGCCTCGGCGGGGACAAACGCCCTCTCGACCTACATTATCGGCCAGCGGGCCGACGCCTACTTCCGGTTGGGGCCGGAAGCCGTCCCAACCTGGAGCGACAGTCTGCGGGCTGTCACCGGGGTGGACGAGCGCAAGATTGGCGTCTGGCTGGCCGAAAGCGGCAGATCAGCCGGCGATGCTCTGGCCTGGGGCGCGGCGCAAGTGGGCGAGGCCGGTAGAGCGGCGGGCGAAGCAGTGGTCAGCGGGGCCGGCCGGATGGCCGATACGGTCGGGCCGGCGGTGAGTTTCGGAGCGAGGCGGGCCGGGGAGACCGCTCATAAAGGGTTTAAAGCCTATGTGCGCTTTTTTGTGAATTTCTGGGGTGGTGTTTTTCGATTAATATTTTGGCTGGTGGGCTTTATTTGGGGAGTAATTATTTTTATTCCCCGAAAGATAGCCGGATTATTCAAACGTGACAAGCAGGCGGCCGGTGAGTGATATTTGAAGATATTGTTGCGTATTATGTCGGAAATCGCCGGGGGATAAATCGCCCCGGCTATGCAACAGCGCCCGATGAATCGGGCTTATCCGAGCCGGATTAATCCGGCGTAGTTCTCTAGCCCGGCTGATTTATCACCGGGCGGGGTACTTTAGCATAGATTTGAGGGATTCCTCCCTGCGGTCGGAATGACATGAGAATCTCTGGCAGCGTGACGAAATATGACCAAACCCTATCTCCTCAACCTCTCGCAGGTTGAACTAAAAGAATTATTGACTACTTGGGGTGAACCGGCCTACCGGGCCGGCCAGATCGAAACCTGGCTCTACCAGCGGCATGCCGCCGATGTGGCCGAAATGAGCAACCTGCCCAAATCGCTGCGGTTGCGGCTGGCGGAGGAAACCGGGCTAAACTCGCTTAGGCCGGTGGTGGCCCTGGACTCCAGCGACGGTTACACCCACAAAACGCTCTTTGCCCTGCCCGATGGCCGCGAAATCGAAGCGGTGCTGATGCGCTATGACCAGCGCCAAACGCTGTGCATCAGCACTCAGGCCGGCTGCGCCATGGCCTGTCCTTTTTGCGCCACCGGCCAGATGGGCTTTATGCGCAACCTCAGCGCCGGCGAGATTGTGGCCCAGGTGCTCTATTACGCCCGGCAGCTCGACCAGGAAGGCCGGCGCGTCACTAACATTGTCTTTATGGGCATGGGCGAACCGCTAGCGAATTACGCTGAAACCTGGCGGGCCGTGCGCCGGTTGAACGACCCGGCCGGCTTTAATTTGGGGGCGCGGCACATGACTATTTCGACAGTGGGCCTGGTGCCGGCCATCCGCCGCATGAGCAAAGAGCCGGAGCAGGTTGGGCTGGCTGTCTCGCTGCACGCGCCTACGGACGAACTGCGTAACACCATTGTGCCGATTAATCGCCGCTATCCCCTGGGCATGCTCATGCCCGCTCTCCGCGATTACATCGCGGCCACCCACCGGCGCGTCACCTTTGAATATGCCTTGATGGATCGGCTCAACGACAGTGAGGCCCAGGCCGGCCAGTTGGCCGATTTGCTGCGAGGGCTGCTCTGTCACGTTAACCTGATTCCGCTCAACCCTACTCCCAACTCCCCCTGGAGCGGCTCGCCCGATGAGCGGGTCTACGCTTTTCGGGACCGGCTGGAAGCGGCCGGAATTCCCACCACGGTTCGGCTGCGGCGGGGCATTGACATCGCCGCCGGCTGCGGCCAGCTTCACAACGCCCATCACCAGGGAAATATGGCCCTTGCATTTTCGGGGTGAACGTTGTATGATGTTATACCGTTGTGGGGGTCGCAAACTTATAAAAAAAGGCCAGCATCATTGCTGGCCTTAAAAAGTGGTGATGTCGGGTGGGTTAAGCTTTGCTGGCTGTCCGCAGGCAACGGGAGCAAACTTTAATGCGACGAGCCTGGCCATCCTTAAGGACAGTCACGGTTTGCACATTGGCTTTCCACTGTCGCTTGGTATGACGCATCGAGTGGCTCACATTGTGACCACTCATCGTTTTTTTCTGGCAGAGTTGACATTTGGCCATGGTTACTTTTCCTTCTTTTGATAATAGCAAAGCCTGGCTGGCGCCAGCAGCTTGAATTTTGCAGAAAAAAATTGCAACGCGCCTGTTGCAATTGATTGTGATATAATATCACAGACGTCTGGAATTGGCAAGAACGGCGGTACGGGCAGCGATGAGGCCAACTGGCCAGGGATTTCAAATAGAAAACGGCAGCATATTAGCCGCCACCGGCGCGGGCCTGAAAGCCATGCTCTGGGCCGGCGGGCAGTGGTTGGAGGCGCACAGCCAGATTGTTAACAGTCTCAATGTCTTTCCTGTGCCCGATGGCGACACCGGAACCAATATGGTCCTGACTATGCGCGCCGCCCTCGCCGCCGCCGACAAGGCTGCCGACGACCGGGCCGAGATCGTAGCCACAGCGGTGGCTCAGGGCGCGTTGATGGGCGCGCGGGGTAACTCCGGGGTGATTTTGTCGCAGTTTTGGCAGGGGCTGGCCTGCTCTTTGGCTGGATGCGACCGCATTACCCCCATAGTTTGGGCCAATGCCGCCCAGCAGGGCGTTGAGACTGCTTATCAGAGCGTGCTTAACCCGGTCGAGGGGACAATTTTGACCGTCGCCCGCTGCGCCGCCGAAGCTGCCCAGCAGAGCGCCAAAAAAAATGACGATTTGACCACCGTTCTGGCCGATATGGTGGCCGCAGCCCAGACAGCCCAGGCCAACACCCCAACCTTGCTGCCGATTTTGCAAGAAGCCGGCGTGACCGACTCCGGCGGTCAGGGCCTGGTTTACATTTTGGAGGGCAGTTTGCGCTGTCTGCGGGGCGAGCCTGTTGGACCAGTCTCAGCGGACGGCGGGACTGCCACCGATTGGCGACCTACCCTGGAACTGGGCGAAGCCGCCTATGGGTATGATGTCCAGTTTCTCATCCAGGGCGAGCGGTTGAATGTTGAAGAAATTCGGACCCAAATTGACCGGCTGGGCTGGTCAACGCTGGTGGTGGGCGATGAACATCTGGTTAAGGTGCATGTTCACGTTCACGACCCCGGCATGCCGCTGAGTTATGGGGCCAGCCTGGGCCCTTTGGCCGATGTGGTGGTGGAGAATATGGCCCTGCAAGCCCGCCAGTTTGCGCGGGAACGCGGCGGTGGAACGCATGTACCGCCGCTGTCGCTGCCCAGCCAGTTGACCGACCGACTGCGTGACAGCATGACCAGTATCGGTACGGTTTGTGTGGCCCCCAGCCAGGGCTTGGCCCATATTTTGCAGAGTTTGGGCGCTAACCAGATTGTCCTCGGCGGGCAGACCATGAACCCCAGCCCGGAAGAACTGCTGGCGGCGATAGATAAGTTTCACGGCAATGATGTTCTGCTGCTGCCCAACAACGCCAATGTGATTTTGGCGGCGCAGCAGGCCCAAAAGTTGTCGTCCAAAAATGTGCGGGTCATCCCCACCAAAACGATTCCGCAGGGCATCGCAGCCCTGCTGTCGCTGAATTATCAAAGCGACCTGGCGGCTAATGCCGAGCGCATGCTCGACGCGGCCCAGCAGGTGCAAACATTGGAAATCACACGGGCGGTCCGTGATACCACTTTGAGCGGGTTCCAGATAAAATCGGGGGATGTGATGGGCCTGCTCAACGATGAGCTGGTCAGCGTGGGCCGGGATTACGACGAAGTAACGCTGGATGTGCTGGAAAAAGTCGAAGCCGGCGACTGTGAAGTCATCACCCTTTATTTCGGCCAGGAATGTAGCCAGGCCCAGGCCAGCGCGATGGCCGCTAAAATTAAAGCGCTTTATCCTGAACTGGAAGTTGAAGTTCATGCTGGGGGCCAGCCTTACTACTACTATATCATTTCATTGGAGTAATGTTTACGTTGTCACGAAAAGTTGCCATTGTCACCGATAGTACTGCTTACTTTGAGCCAGGGGAAGCCGAAAAATTAGGCATTCATGTCATCCCCTTGACCATTCAATTGGGCCACGACCGGTTTTCAGAAGGGGTCAACATTGACTCGGATGAGTTGTTTCGCCGCTTGAACTACGGCGCGTCCTATCCGGCCAGCCTGCCGCCCGACCCGGCGGTGTTTGAAGAACTTTACGGCAGGCTGCACAAACAAACGGACCAGATGCTTTCGATCCACATTTCCAGCCATTTGAGCAAAACCTTACAGCAGGCCCGCATGGGCGCCGAAAGCCTGCTGGGCCGCTGCTCTATCGAGCTGGTTGATTCGATGACCACCTCCGTCGGGTTGGGGATTTTGGTCAAGGCTGCGGCCAGGGCCGCCAATGAGGGCGCATCGCTGGACGATATTGTGCGCCTGGTGCGGGGCATGATTCCGCAT
The DNA here is from genome assembly GCA_015075405.1 of Anaerolineales bacterium. Lineage (GTDB taxonomy): Bacteria > Chloroflexota > Anaerolineae > 4572-78 > J111 > DSQQ01. The sequence continues at coordinate 1,035,571 of JABTUK010000003.1, read as the reverse complement.
ATTTACCTGGTATTTTATGTCGAAACGATGGACTATTTGGAGCGAAGCGGGCGTATTGGCAAAGCTCAGGCCATCCTCGGCTCGATGTTGAATATCAAGCCGATTCTGTTTATGGAAGACGGGGACATCATCCCCCTGGAAAAGGTCCGCACCACCGAAAAGGCCATTGAGAAACTGTTTGAGTTTGTGGCCGAATTTGATAATTTGGAGCAAACTGCTATTATTCAACCCCATAAACAGCCCAACAAGGAAGCCCTTACCCTGCAAGAACGGCTGGAGCAGAGTTTTCCCAGTTTGCGTTTTCCCATCATTCAGTACGGCCCTGACCTGGCTACCCGCGTTGGTCCCAATGCCATGGGGATTGTTGTGTATGAAGGCATGACCTTTTGAATGGTGAATTGTGAAACAATTGAAATCTAAAATCCAAAATCTAAAATCGTAAATCGTATGGTTTTGTCCAGTTTTGATAAATTGAGTCGAATGTTGACCCAGGAAAAGAGACTGGGTTATAAAAATAAAGCAGTTTTTGGGGGGCTGGAAAAACTGGCCTCGAATTGGGGGAATGAAGCCCTCCAGGAAGCGACCACAGATGAGCAGCGCGCTCTGATTAATGAGATAACCCAGGATTTGGCGCGCTACTCCGAGGTCGCCGAGGCCGACCGGCCTCACTTTATTCACCGGCTGTTGGTTAAATTGCACAAAGCGGGCGGTGCTCCTAGTGTCACCAGAGAAAGAGAAGCGCCGGTTCCGCCTGCTGCCGCTCCGGCCAAGTCACCTGCTCCTCCCTCCCCCGCCGAGCCGACTCAAGTGGAGGCTACCCCTGAGGTAGCCCCGGTGGTAATTGAGGCACAACCTGAACAGGTTGTGCCAACGCCTGACCCTCCCCCCCCTAGTCCCAGGCCGCCCGTGTCTCCCAGGCCGTCGCCGCCGCATGCGCCCCGCTTGCCCAGGGAATCGCAGCCGGATTTGAGCAATGCCGGGCTGGACTCATCCGTGACGAAACTGCCGGGGATCAAAGAGGCCATGGCCAAAAAATTAGCCAATCTGGGCGTCCGCACCATTGGCGATTTTTTGAGCCTTTATCCCCGCCGCTACGATGACTACCGGACCTTGAAGCCCATCAACCAGCTTCAATTCGGCGAAGAAGTGACCATTATTGCCCAGGTCTGGGAAACTCGCCAGCGCGACACCCGTAATGGGCGTTCTATTGTCACGACGACCCTATCCGACGGCACAGCCACCATTGAAGTCACCTGGTTTAACCAACCCTGGCTGGCCCAAAAATTGACCCCTGGTTTGCAGCTTGTTATCAGCGGCAAGGTGGACGAGTATCTGGGTCGCCTGACTTTTCAATCGCCGGATTGGGAAGAGTTGGACAAAAATATGATCCACACCGGGCGGCTGGTGCCGGTTTACCCGCTGACCGAAGGGCTTACCATCAAATGGCTGCGCAACCAGATTAAGGCAACGGTTGACTACTGGACCCGCCGTTTGCCGGACTATTTGCCGGAGGAGTCGCGCCAGCGGCTGGGCATGCTGCCACTCGACGAAGCCATCCGCCAGATTCACTTCCCCGACGATTGGGGCAAGCTGGAGGCCGCCCGACGCCGCCTGGCCTTTGACGAGTTGTTACTCATTCAATTAGGCGTACTGCGCCAACGGCGCGCCTGGCAGGCCCAACAAGGGCGGCCGGTCAATATCAAGGCCGAGGCGGTGGAACCCATGCTCCAGGCGCTGCCTTATCAGTTAACCTCGGCTCAACGCAAAGCTTTGGATGAAATTGTGGCCGACCTGCGGCGAGAAACGCCTATGAGCCGCCTGCTGCAAGGGGATGTCGGCTCCGGCAAAACGGTGGTGGCGCTGGCGGCGATGGTCCTCACGGTGCTCGATGGCGGCCAGGCGGCCATCTTAGCCCCGACCGAAATTTTGGCTGAGCAGCATTTTCAGGGGATGAGCCGCCTGCTTGCCTCCATTGGGGAGGCGCTGGGACGCCCCTTCCAAATTCGCTTGTTGACCGGCAGCACGCCGGCCGCCGAGCGCAAAGAACTGCTCGACGGGCTGGCCAACGGCCAGGTTGATATCTTGGTGGGCACACACGCCATCATCCAGGGCGATGTCGAACTCAAAAGCCTGCGGTTGGCGGTGATTGACGAGCAGCATCGCTTTGGGGTTGAACAGCGGGCGGCGCTGCGGGAAAAGGGCTTTAATCCGCACATGCTGGTGATGACCGCCACACCCATTCCGCGCACGTTGGCCCTGACCCTGTACGGCGATTTGGACTTGTCTATTATTGACGAAATGCCGCCGGGCCGCCAGATTATCGAAACCCGTTGGTTGACCCCACGGGAGCGAGAGCGGGCTTATGGCTTTATTCAAGCCCAAATTGAAAAGGGACGGCAGGCTTTTATCATCTGCCCGCTGGTGGAAGAATCGGAGAAAACCGAAGCCAAGTCGGCGGTAGAGGAACATAAGCGGCTGCAAAGCCAAATCTTCCCCAAGTTGAAATTGGGGCTGCTGCACGGGCGGATGAAAGCCGAAGAGAAAGAAAAGGTCATGGCCGCCTTTCGTGACCGGGAAATGCACATTCTGGTCTCAACTTCGGTGGTCGAGGTGGGCATTGACGTGCCCAATGCCACCGTTATTTTGGTGGAAGGCGCTAACCGTTTTGGCCTGGCTCAACTGCACCAATTTCGGGGCCGGGTGGGCCGGGGGGAGCATCAGAGTTACTGTTTGCTTTTGGCCGATAACGCCTCGGCGGAAGCCGAACAGCGCCTGGCTGTCATCGAACGGACCAGCAACGGGTTTGAATTGGCCGAACAGGATTTGCAACTGCGCGGCCCCGGCGAGTTTTTTGGCACACGCCAAAGCGGTCTGCCGGATTTGAAGCTGGTCAAGTTAAGCGATACCAAGCTGCTGGAACTGGCCCGCCAGGAAGCCGGCCTGATTTTTGAAAAAGACCCCAGTTTGGATAGTCCCCAAAACCGGCTGCTGGCCCGGCAGTTGGCTAACTTTTGGAGTCCACGGAGTGACTTAAATTGATGCGTCGAGCTATCTACCCTGCTACATTTGATCCCATTACCAATGGTCACATTGATATTGCGGCCCGCGCCGCCAAGCTGTTTGACGAGCTGATTGTGGGGGTGTACGACCGCCCCATGAAAAGTTTGCTTTTTTCCATTGAAGAGCGGTTGGCGATGAGCCGGGAGGCCCTGGCCCATCTGGGCAATGTCGAGGTTAAGAGTTACAGCGGGTTAACCGTAAATTTTGCCAAAGAACAGGGGGCTGGTTATATTGTCCGTGGCTTGCGGGCGCTGTCGGATTTTGAATGGGAGTTGCAACTCTCGCTGGCTAACCACCAGCTCGAACCGGATATTGATACCGTGTGTTTGATGGCCAGCCAGGAGTATTCATTTCTTAGTTCCAGTATCCTGCGCGAGATTGCTTTGAATGGCGGCAGTATCAAAGATATGGCCCCGGCAGGCGTGGTTGAGGCGCTACTCCAAAAAGCCAAGAATGACCAGGATGGCAGCAATCGCATCAAAATTGTGTCGGTGCGAGATTGACAATTATCGGGTATCCATTGATAATTGAAGTTGACTTCATGCTAAAGGTGGTGTCATGGATATTCTTCACCTCATAGACCGACTTGAGTCGTTGGTAACGGAGAGTTTTCATTTACCGTTTACCTCTAATGTCATTGTGCAGGAAGATGCCTTTTTGGACATTATTGACCAGATGCGCATCTCCATCCCCGAAGAGGTGAAGTTAGCCAAGCGAACCGAGGCGGAGCGGGACCGCACACTGTTACAGGCCCAAGAAGAGGCGAACCGGCTGCTGGAAATGGCCCGTGAAAAAGCCAAATTAATGGCCAACGACCATGAGTTGGTTATCTATGCCCAGGAACGAGCGCAGGAAATTGAGGCAGAAGCCCACCGGCAGGCTGAAGAAATTATTGCCGATGCAGATGAGTATATCATTGACCAGTTGAGCGAGCTGGAAGAGCAGCTCATGAAAACCCTCACCACCGTGCGTAACGGTCTGCGCCAGGTTAGAGAAACCCAAACCCGTCCCACCGATAAAGAAAAAATGCCCGAACAGAACGAAGTGCTGGAGGAAGAGCGGTAGGAAAGTAAGCAGAGGTCAGTAGTCAGTCAATGTTATTAGGTCAAGCAGCCCTTCGACAAGCCCTTCGACAAGCTCAGGAAGTTCTCAGGACGCAGCATCCTGAGTAGGGGGGCGAAGCGACCCGTATCGAAGGGTGCTGCGCCACGAGAGAGTCGTCGCCAACTCGCACCCTTCGATACGCGCTCCACTTCGTTCCGCGCTACTCAGGATGCTTAATTTAACGACGTTGAGTAGCTAGTTGCGGAAGTTAGCCAAAATGCTAGGTGATGCGTGAAACGTGGCACATGAGTTTTGCCACCCTGTAACCCTGCGACTTTGCGACCCTGCTACCTTGCGACTCTGTTCCCCTGCCCCCTGATTTTGAGTTTTCAAGAATTTGGCCTATAATTCAGGCTTATGCATAAAAACCGGGTGAGGCCGGGTTCTCCTGGGCTAAGATTTAATGTGGCCCAGTTGATGAAAGAAGGGACCGGCGCAGTTCGAAATTATGAGGTCGAGGCAGACCTGGCTAAAGACTTTGACGACGAAGATTTAGAGGTCGTAGCGCCGCTGACAGGCCAGGTAAGGTTTCTGCGGACCGGGCCACATATTCTGGCAACGGGTGTGCTGGAAACCAAAATCCAAAAGAGCTGTGGTCGCTGTTTAACCTCATTTACCGGGCCGGTCAGGCTTGAGTTGGAAGAGGAATTTTTTCCCACCCTCGACGTTATTACCGGCACAGTCATTACCCAGCCACTCGAAGTCGAAGCAGCCAACCTGATTGACGAGCAGCACATGCTAGATTTATCGGAAGTGGTGCGGCAGGAGCTTCTGGTTGAGAGCGACGAATTGCTTTACTGCCGCCCCGATTGCAAAGGCTTGTGCCCCCACTGCGGGCAAGACCTCAATGTTGGCTCGTGTAACTGCCAGGATGAAGTAGTAGACCCGCGTTGGGCCAATCTGCAAGCCCTGCGAGACGACTAATTCTCTAAAAATCACGCCTATCTGAAAGGAGTCCAAAGCTTGCTTTGGACTCCTTTTTTATTAGTAGCGCCGCTCCTGCTGCCAAAATTCTAACCGATTTCCAAGGATTTTCCCCTGGACAATCCTCTCCAAGTTGTGATAAAATGCACAAGCGAGATTGTTGCCATGAAAAAAATTAGTAACCTTTTTCGCCACACAACGTTGGTATTACTGTTAGTTTTGGCCTGGGGTGTTCGCGGAGTTCTGGCTCAAGGGCCTAATGAGGAGATAAAGGATGAGGTATCATCTGCTCAATTACCTCCTCCAATGATAGAACTGGCCGGTCAAATTGGAGGAACGGTTAATGATACCTGGTGGGTCAACAATGTTTCGGTGATGGGCAATATGGCTTATGTGAGCGCCGATGATGGTTTGCATTTAATTGATATTTCTACCCCTGCCAGGCCCACCCAAGCAGGTTTTTATCCCACGATGGGGGGCGTGGGCGAAGTCGTTTTAATTGGGAATATAGCTGGTGTACTTAATGGAGACTTTGTGCTTTTTATCAATGTTGCTAACCCGGCTGCGCTCAGCGAGGTAGGGTCTTACCCACTTCCCTTTTCTGGATTTCCCGATTATGCTCAAGATATAGCTGTAGTGGGTCATACAGCTTACGTTGTCCGATTTGTAACAGGGTTATATCTTCTTGATATTGCTAACCCGGCGGCTCCGATCTTAATTGGTTCCTATAACTCACCAGATAGAACTTTCGGTGTGGCGGCAGCCGGAAATCGAGCCTATCTTGCCGGAGGTCAAAGCGGATTATATATTGCTGATATTTCTGATCCGACGATGCCGACCGGAGTAGGCTCTCATCCTGGGCTAATGGCTTGGAGCAACGATGTGGCGGCAGAAGGAAACAGAGTGTACCTGGCCGATGGCTTGTTTGGTTTTGGCGGCCTCTCGATCATTGACGCTGCAAATCCCCGTCGCCCCAAGCTGATTGGCTCTATTGATCTGGGGGATACCAGGCATGTCACGATACAGGGAAGTTATGCCTATCTCTTGGTAGAAGGTGATTTGCATATTGTGGATATCTCACACCCAGATAACCCTACTGAAATTGGTTTTTACGATAATGATGTTACCTGGTGGATTGATGACCTTGATGCGCAAAATAATTATGTTTATGTAGCTGCTGAAGATAAAGGGTTACTGGTTCTACGTTTGTTACGGCATAAGATTACCGGAGGAGTCTCAACCAATGGTGGTTACTTATCATCACACGGTACCTACCTGGCTTTTCCTGCTGGCGCTTTTACCGATATGGTCGCTCTAACTTACCGCCATCTCTGGCAAGATCAGGATATGGGCAATTTGGTTGGGATTGGCCACACCTTTGAATTAGAAGCTATTTACCACATCACCGGCCAACCCGCCCAACTGGCCCCCGGCCAAACCTTCGATATCCTGGTGCAATACACCGATGCTGAGAATGGCCCGGCCATTGAAGACACGTTGGCCTTGTACTATTGGAACGGCAGCCAATGGGTGAAGGAGGCCAGTAGCATGGTTGACCCGGCTGCCAATACTGTAACTGCCCAGCCCAACCATTGGGCTACTCTGTGGGCAGTGTTGGGCGAAACACGACGAATGTTCTTGCCGGTTATTTTGGACAAGTAAAAGTAAATTTTCTGGAGCTACACCCACTGAAAGGATGACCTGATGAAAAAAATTAAAAATCTCTTCAGCAACACTCTAACCTTAATCCTGCTTTTAATTTTGGGCGTAGTACTGGCTCTATTTTTGAGCAGCCGTTCCGAAAACGACCAACCTGTAGCCCAGGCAACCCAGACAAAAGTAACCATCGCGCCTACAACAGAAGTAAAAGCGACTCCCCTCCCCACGACCACAGCCACCGCGACTCTTGCCCCGGCTACCCAACCCGCTGAACCGCCCAAGGACGATACCCCTGAGCCGACCTGGACGCCGGTGATTATTTTTCCGGTGGGGACTCCGCCTCCCTTGCCTTCGCCGCCACCCACACCGACGGCAACACCGGTTAATCCGAATGAGAGTGAAATTGCTGCTTTTGATGTGCCAGTAGGTGGATTGGCTATCTCACCGGATGATCAAACCCTAGCTATAGTACCATCTCTCAAATTTCTGCCAGAGCAAGGGGGTAATATTGTTAACCAACTATGGATGGTTGACCTGAACTCAATTAAGGTCGAAAAGTTGGACGTGTATGGTAGACGCCCAGTATGGTCGCCGGATGGTCAACACATCCTATTTGAAGCTCGCTCAGATGATCAAGTTCAAATCAAAATTATTACTAAGGATGGCAAAGACGAAATAATTTTAACAAGTCTGCCCTGGAGCGATTTACTTGGCTACTATTGGTCTACTTCTGACCAAGTTGACGTCATTAAACCTGATAGTATTAATAGGTTGGACTTGACAGGTAAAGCTGTAGATCGGGTGAGCATTGCCCTACCAGCTAAAAGTAAAAGCACTGATATTAAACCCCAAGTTGTTGGACATCCAAATGGGTTTGTTGTGGTAGCGGATGGTCAGAATTTACTGGTCGTCAAATACGATGGGCAAACTACGACTATTTCTGATGTAAAAGGGCGACAAATCTCCAGTTTATTTAGTCTCTCACCAGATGGTAAACAACTCGCTTATGTAGTAAATGATGGTGCTACAAATGATGAATTATGGTTCACTGATTTAGCAGACAAAACTCCTATGCAACTTTATCTTGTAGAAAGGGGGCATATCGTCAGCTTAACTTGGACACCGGACAGCCAAGCCATAGTCGTGGGTTGGAAAGAAACTGGCACTACCTTAGGGGATGAACTGACATTACTTTTGTTTGATGTCAAAAGTAATCAAGCTATACCCTTGGAAGTAGATAATGTAGATCGAGGTTTTATATTCAGCCACAGCGGCGATAGATTATTTTATGGTCGCGCTTTTTACCCCGACCCTACCAGTGAAGGTCAGACAACACTTTACCAACTGAGGATAAAACGATGAGACCTTTGTGTGCACTCTGGCTCGTTTTGTTACCATTTCTGCTTTCGTTAAGAACTGCACAAGCATCACCAATCCAGATAGCTATACCTCTGCAATCTGTAAATGACTCGATGTTGATTTACTATCGCTTAGATTCAGAGGGAAGTGACTCTTGTACTGACCATATTCCAATATCGTTAGGTGATTTTATCAAAAAGACTTTACCATTTGAATGGAGTGATAGTTGGGCTAATACACCTAATGGTATTGAGGCGCTCAAGGCAGGAGCTATTGCTATTCGGACCTTTACAATCAGTGCTTATAATGCTGAAATTATCAATGTTGGGGGGCAAAGCTACTATTGTACCAAGGCTTGGCGTCAACAAGGATTCAGCCCATCTAATCCTACCCATCCCAATTCGACAATTGCTTCCGAGGAAACAAATGGCATAATCATGATACACCCTACTGCTTCAACTTATGAAGCTAGCCGAGGTTGGCCAATAAATATGCGTACTGGTGCGATTAGTAGTGAGTATCTACCTGAAACAGGCTGGTTTACCGCTAACGGTGCCTATCCTTGGCTCAAGGAAGTGTTTGATCCGGTTAGTTCCGGCTCGCCAAAACCTGGCATGGGACAGGAAGGTTCAAGGCGATGGGCCTGGGGTAAAGACGGTTCGGTTCAAAACCCAGGCTCGGATTTCCCCAAATGGGACTACCGACGCATTCTAGGTCACTACTACAGCGAGGTTGACTTTGTCGGCATAACCCCGGATCCGCCCAATGATAATCGCGGCAATATTGTTGAGGTGGAGGGTATTCCGCCCAATGGGGGTCTGATTATGTGCAAGGGAGAGAAGCTACCTAATGTTGCTATTAATTTCCAGAATGTAGGCAACTCCTTGCCGGTTGATGTGTGTCCGGGCGCGACAAATCCACAGACCTTAGTCGGGTATCACCTTTATCGGCAGGACGGCTCAATTGCTTGTAGTAATTGTGAGGGTTTGCGGGCTATGTCGTTGTGCCGGCCAGGTGGAACAACTCTTCCGCCAGGTCAAAATGACAATCATAACAATCTTGAGATCTTCATCCCCAATGACCCTGCTATCATCAAAGGCAATACCTACTTGCTCCGTTTCGATTTGAGGCGTAATGGGGTTTGGCAAGGTCGCAATGCCAATTTCCCCTGGCCGCCCCAGGATATTCCGGTTACCATCTGTACCTCGGGCGGGTGGGAGTGGTGCGCCGGAGGCCAGCGTGAATCGCCCGCCGGCGGTGGTGAGTTACAACAACTTGGTTGGCGGCCGTTATGGGTTTAGTTGGAGTGGACGCAACGCGACCAGTTATGATTTGCAATGGCGGAGTAAGGAAATTTGGGAATCTACTTTCCCCGACAGTTGGGTAGCGCAGCCCGCATTTCAAAATATGGATGCCACCGTCACTAATTTTTCTTCCCCAATTGACTGTAATAGTGATCACCAGGATTGGCAGTTCCGGCTGCGGGCTAAAAATAGCAACCAAACGGGTGATTGGGCGATTATCCGCAGCCGGATGAGGATCTGGCCTCATCCCTGGTTAAGCTATTGGAGTATTGGCGCATTGGTGTTAAACAGCGACCCGGGTCCCTGGTCTCGCCCAGAGGATCTCATTAACTATGGTGGGGGTACGTTCAATTGGACGGTGAGCGATAATCAAAGTTGGATTACGACGAATAGTTCCGGCCAGGGGATAGGTTCGTTAGGCGTTGTTGTCAGCAAGCCGGGTGGGGTAGGGACTTACTCTGGCCTGATTACCGTCAATATGACCAATCCATCATTCGGCAAATTCTGCAATATCGGTTCATCCTCGGTTATCCAGTGCAATAACAGCCCTTCGGCTATCACTTGTAATGTCCCGGTTCAGGTGGGTGTAGCGGACTTCTTTATAAATGAATATTTGCCGATCATCTTGAAAAACAGCCAATAGGGAAAGCAAAATGAAAAAAGTGAATTTTAAATGGATTATATTGGTAACATTAGGTCTGTGTAGTCTAGGTATTGTTTTGGTTTTAACCAGTTATGCCGCTCCTGTTTTTCAATCACCTGTACCTACACCCAGTACACCCGGCTGGATTCAGACCCAGATAACCCCAACACCCCAGCCGCAGCCGGTTCTTCTGCCCGGCGCAACGGCCGGGCCGGCGACATTAATGACCGGATTATACGGTTACTGGCAGCTTAATGAAGCCGATACCAATAATCGGGCCGATAGCTCACCGGCCGGCAATATTCTGACCAACATCGGCGGGGTCAGTTGGACCACGAACGGGCGCATTGGCAACGCTTCGGATTTTGAGCGCAGCAATACTCAATATCTCAAGATTGAAAGCGATCAAGCTGTTGGCCTGAACTTTGATTACAGCCTTACCATGGTGGGTTGGCTCAAGCGAGAGAGCACCGGCAGCGACATGATTCTGGCCTCCAAGTATGCCTTCGGTACCGGGATTAATGATCGGGCTTACCGCTTTCAATTGACCAGCGACAACAAGCTGCGCCTGATTGTCTCACCGGATGGCGCGTATCTTGATGATTACTCAGTTATTGGCGGAGCTAGTTTAACCTCGACCTCAACCTGGTATCACGTGGCGGCTGTATTCGACGCCGATGCGCAGGCGCTCAAACTATATTTGAACGGCAATCTTGACGCTGATAAAGCAGTTAGCTATAATACGGTTTTCCAGTCAACGGCTCCGTTCATGCTAGGCGCTAACCTAAGTGACGGAGCAGCAGCCCAAACCTTTGACGGCTTGCTGGATGAGTGGCGGGTTTATAACCGCGTTTTATCACAAAGTGAAATTCAAACCTTAATGAGCCAATAACTCAGGTCAAGAATCAGGAAGGATTTTATTACCTATGGGTGCATTACCAAAACGAAAAGTTTCTCGGATCCGGCGCGACCGCCGGCGGGCGCATTATCTGCGCCTGAACATGCCAACAATGGTTCCCTGCCCGCAGTGCCACACCCTGCATCTGTCGCACCATGTTTGTCTCAAATGCGGGACCTACAATGGGGTCCAGGTGATTGCTCAGGAGGACGCCGCACCGAAGTAAATGAAGATAGTAGATCGAAGATAGTAGATAGAAAGATTATCCCTCTACTATCTATTATCCACTATCCACTATCTACCACCTACTAATTATGGTGGCCGTGCCAAAATGCACGGCCCTTATTTTGCCTAAAGATGACAGAAAATATTGCCTTTGTCTTCCCCGGTCAGGGCTCCCAGGAAGTAGGGATGGGCCGGGCCTTGGTAGAAAGTTATCCAGCCGCCGGCGAGATCTTTCGTCAAGCGGATGAGATTCTGGACTTTGGCCTGAGCAGGCTTTGTTTTGAAGGGCCGGAAGCCGATTTGAATGATACGATCAATACCCAGGCGGCTCTTTTTACGACCAGTATGGCCGCTTTGGAGGCGCTCAGGGCAGCCGGGTATGCGGTCAAGCCTGCGTTTGTGGCCGGCCATAGTCTGGGAGAATTTTCGGCGTATGTGGCGGCGGGGGTGATGACCTTTGAGGCGGGCCTGCGCCTGGTCCGCGAGCGCGGCCGGCTGATGAAAAAAGCCGGCGAGTTGAACCCCGGCGGAATGGCTGCTATTCTCAAGCTGGACGACGAGGTGGTGGCGAAATTGTGCCAGGATGTTTCCGCCGAAGGCAACGGCCTGCTACAAGTTGCCAATTACAACTCGCCCGGCCAGATTGTTATTTCGGGGCACAATGCGGCGGTGGAGCGGGGCATTGCCTTAGCCACAGCCGCCGGCGCCAGGCGAGCGGTCAAGCTGCCGGTGAGTATTGCCGCTCATTCTGAGCTGATGCGGGTGATCGCCGACGAATTTCGGACTGCTATCAACCAAACTCCGTTGAACTTGCCGGAAATCCCGATTGTGGCTAACATCACCGCTGCGCCGCTGGACTCGCTCCAAGCAATTCGAGCCGAGATGGAAGGTCAACTTACCGCTTCGGTGCGTTGGACTGACTCGGTGCTGTGGATGGTCAAGCATGGGGTGACTCGTTTCATTGAAATTGGCTCTAAAGATGTGCTGGCCGGCTTAATCAAGCGGATCAGCAAAGATGTAGCCGTTCAGACCGTCGGCAAACCCGACGATATTGCAGCTTTGCTGACGGTCTAATGCGTTTTGATTTTCAAAGTCGTTAATCTCAATAATCCAGGAAGATTGGAAGGCTGGAAGGTTGGTAAGGATTTACCAATCTTCCGAACTTCCAACCTTCCAGCCTTTTACTTTTATCCAGCATCGTACGGTTGACGTTTATGAAACTTGATCTATCGGGTAAAGTAGCAGTTGTCACCGGCAGCTCTCGCGGGATTGGGGCGGGCATTGTTAAAACGTTAGCCGAGCAAGGAGCCAAGGTGGTGGTCAATCATCGCAGCAGTCCGGACGGGGCGGCTGAGGTGGTGGCCGCTGTCAAAGGGGCCGGCGGCGAAGCAATAGCTATCCAGGCGGATGTCAGCCAGAGCAGTGAGGCGCAACGCCTGATCAAGGAAACAGTTGACACCTACGGCCAAATAGATATACTTGTAAATAACGCAGGTACCACCCGCGATACCCTTCTCATGACGATGAAGGACGAAGATTGGGACCTGGTGCTCAAAACCAACCTGTCCAGCACCTACTACTGTTGCAAAGCGGTGATGCGCCCGATGATGAAAAAGCGCAGTGGGCGGATTATCAACATCACCTCGGTGGTGGGTTTGGCCGGGCAGGCCGGTCAAACTAATTATGCCGCCTCCAAAGCGGGGATCATCGGTTTTACCAAATCTCTGGCTAAAGAGGTGGGTTCGCGGAACATTACGGTCAACGCCGTTGCGCCGGGGTTTGTGCCTACGGCTTTGACTGAAGTATTACCAGAAGCGATGATGCAATCCGTGATTGCCAACACGCCCCTCGGCCGGTTGGGTACGGTTGAAGAGATAGCAAATGCTGTCCTGTTTCTGGCTTCTGATGAGGCTGCTTTTATCACCGGGCAAGTTTTAACGGTGGATGGCGGCCTGGTGATGCAGTAACCGTTTTTTGGATTCTAGAGTATAGAAGTTAGATTTGGATTTGGTCTTTACAGGTCCAAAATCTAAAATCAAAAATCGAAAATCCTTTTGAACATTCACATTTTATTGAATATCCAGACAGCCGGTTCACCTCACATAGGAAGGGAGCAACCTATGAAAGTTCGACGACGCGCTCGTGCGGTAGTTTTGCAGGTCCTTTACGAGCTTGATTTTACCGATCACGAGGCCAAAGCTGCCCTTGAAGGTAGGTTTGAAGACCGCCCCTTGCCCGATGCGGCCGAATCTTTTGCGCGCTCATTGGCATTGGGAGTGCAAACCTATCGCACTTATCTGGATAGTGTTGTCGGTGATTTGGCTCCAGAATGGCCGATAGATCAAATTGCGGCCGTAGACCGGAATGTGCTGCGGATTGCGATTTACGAACTGCTCTTTGAGCCGGAAATTCCCCCCAAAGTGGCGATCAACGAGGCCGTTGAACTGGCTAAAATGTTTGGCAGTGAAAGCTCGCCCCGCTTTGTGAATGGCGTGCTGGGCAGCCTGGTCTCACGAGATCGGGTGAAACTGCGCCAAATGTTAAAAGTGCCGGTTTAGCCTTCGATGTGAACTTTAATCGTTTTAAGCGATCATTGGGTGAGGTTGGCTGATTATTTAAGGAAGGTTGGACGGCTGGAAGATTGGATAGCGCAACCTCCAACTTTCCAGCCCTCCAACCTTTCGGATTTTTTATTTCATGGATATTTTAGGGATTGGTTTTCCTGAACTGCTGTTTATTTTTATCATTGCCCTTATGGTCTTTGGCCCGCGCCGCCTGCCGGAAATTGCCGGCAAAGCGGGGCGTTTTGTGCGAGACCTGCGTAATATGTCGCAGGGGTTTCTGGCCGAGTGGCAGCGGGAAATTACGGTAGCCGCCCGGCTGGAAGAACTGGAAGAAGTTCGAAAAGAACTGGCCGAAACCAAACAAGTCCTCCAACAATCCAAATCCGAAGTTTCCTCCAGCGCAGCCCAAATCGGCCAGACGGTTAACTCGGTGGCCCGCTCCACAGCCAACCCCGCTTCCACCCCTAACACTGCTGAAACAAATACCATCGCTCCGCCAACAACTTCTCCCGAACCTGAGGCAGCAGCTCCCCCAGAGGCCGAGGCTCACGTCGCTCCAACCGACGCGCCAGCCGCCCCGGCTGAAACTACCGCTGAACCTGTCGAAGCCGAAAAGAACGGTACTGGCTCCAAACCTGTTCCTGCTCCGGTGACCCCGACTGAGGTCACGGAATGAGCCGGGTAACTCCTTCTTCAGTTGACCAATCGGTTGAGCAATTATCCGGGCAGATGACTCTGCTGGAGCATCTGGAGGAGCTGCGCGACCGCCTGGTCAAAGCGGCGATTGCTGTGTTTGTCTGCACTTTGTTGGCTGCCGCTTTCACTACCCAAATTCTGGAACTGCTGATTGCGCCCTACGGCCAAAAATTGCAGGTGTTAGGGCCGACGGAAGGTATCACCATTTATTTTCGGGTGGCGCTGACGGGTGGTCTGGTGCTGGCTATGCCCTTCCTGGTGTATCAATTTTTTATGTTTATTTTGCCCGGTCTCGAACCCGCTGAAAAGCGCTACGTGCTGTGGGGTGTGCCTTTTGCTACCCTTCTTTTTTTGATTGGCGTCTGGTTTGCCTGGCAAATTTTAACGCCGACAGCGGTAAATTTTCTGAGCACCTGGCAGCCGGAAATCTTTATCCAGCAGTGGCAGTCACGCGAGTATATCCCTTTTGTCACCTCGCTGGTTTTCTGGGTCGGCCTCAGTTTCGAAACACCGTTAATTCTTTTTATCATGACCAAGCTTGGCCTGGTGACGCCTCAATTCTTGATCAAACAATGGCGGTTTGCCATCGTCATCATCGCTATCGCCGCCGCCATGATTACCCCTACCGTAGACCCTTTCAACATGGCCCTGGTCATGTTCCCCCTCATAATCCTATATGGTCTCAGTATCCTGCTTTCTTACCTGGCTTAACAAGCCAGTTTTTAGAATTAATAATTCACCATTCACCATTCACTATTCACCATTAACGAGGTCCTTCAATGTCGAAGCAACGTGTTGTTATTATGGGCGCGGCCGGGCGCGATTTTCACAATTTTAATGTCTACTTCCGTCAGAACCCGGACTATGAAGTTGTCGCCTTTACCGCCACCCAAATCCCCAATATCGAGGGGCGGGTCTACCCGGCTGAATTGGCCGGCCCTTTGTACCCGGCGGGTATCCCTATTCACCCCGAAAGCGACCTGGTTGAACTGATTCAATCCTTACAGGCCGATCAGGTGATCTTTGCTTACTCCGACGTAACACACGAATATGTAATGCACAAAGCGTCGCAGGTGTTAGCCGCCGGAGCCGATTATCGGCTGATGGGACCGCGCAATACGATGCTCAAAAGCAGCAAGCCGGTGGTCTCGATTGGAGCGGTGCGGACCGGCAGTGGTAAAAGTCAAACCACGCGCCGGGTCTGCGAGATTTTGCAGGGCTTGGGCAAAAAAGTGGTCGCTGTGCGCCACCCGATGCCCTACGGCAATCTGGTGGTGCAGGCGGTGCAGCGCTTTGCCGATCACGCCGATCTGGATGAACACGAGTGTACCATCGAGGAGCGCGAGGAATACGAGCCGCACCTCGACCGGGGCACAATTGTCTATGCGGGGGTGGATTACGAGGCCATCCTCCGCCGCGCCGAAACCGAAGCCGATGTGGTGGTCTGGGACGGCGGCAATAACGACCTGCCGTTCTATCAACCAGATTTACATATCGTGGTGGTTGACCCGCACCGGCCCGGCCATGAACTGGCTTACCACCCCGGCGAGGCCAACCTGCGTCTGGCCGATGTGGTGGTTATCAACAAAATTGACACCGCCGATGCCGCCGCCATTGCCCAGGTGCGTCACAATATTCAAGCCGTCGCGCCCCAAGCTGTCGTCGTGGATGCTGCTTCGCCTATTACCGTAGACGACCCGGCGGCGATTCGCGGGCAGCGAGTTCTGGTGGTTGAAGATGGCCCGACGCTAACGCATGGCGAGATGGCCTACGGGGCCGGCGTGGTTGCCGCGCAGCGTTTTGGCGCGGCCGCCATCGTTGATCCACGCCCTTATGCCGTTGGCTCTATCCTGGCCACCTATGAAAAATACCCAACAACTGGCGCGCTTCTGCCGGCGATGGGCTACGGCGACGCCCAGATGAAAGAGCTGGAGCAAACCATCAATGCCACCCCGTGCGATTTGGTTATCATCGGCACGCCGATAGACCTGGGCCGGCTGCTCCAGATCAAGCATCCTCACCAGCGCGTGCGTTACAATCTGCAAGAAATTGGCCGGCCGACCCTTACCGAAATATTGCTGGAAATTTAAGAAATAAGTCCTAGCAACTTCCTGGCAAAATTGCGTACAGTTTGAGCCGTTTTTAGAGCCGCTCGGGCCTCGTCGGGGATAGGATCATCGCCGGGGTAGCGAACTTGGACAGCATAAGCGGTCAAACGCTGTAATAAGTCCTGACTTATGGGGATAATGACGCCATTCTGATCACATAAATCACTTAAAGCAGCTAAATCGTGAGTTTTGGGAAAAGCTTGACCTTTAGCTACCAGGATTGCTTTGAGATATTTTTCAGCACATTGTTGGGCATGAAAGACTCCCCCCATAAATCAGAGGGTCCCTGCGTCGCAAAGCCGATTTTGCCAGGCTGTAATCCTCTTCTGCTCGCGCAACCCAAGCCAAAGGATCAGTTGGATCGCTCATAGAGTATCTGTCCCCGCGTTACGATCTCCTGGATGAAAAAATCACCGTGAGTCAGAGCTTGATTAATTTCAGCGGGAGTCTTAACCAAAATATCTACTGGAAATGGCCTGGGTCGAATCAAGCGCGAAACAGCCAAATAGCGATCCGCTGGTCGCTCGCTTGTCTCCATAATTACTAATAAATCCACATCGCTGTCAGGGGTTGGGTTACCATAACTATAAGACCCAAAAAGGATAATCTTATGAGGCGCTAACTCAGCTACGATCCGGTGAACAATTTCATTAAGCCTCTGCCTCGTTACTGGTTCAAAACCATGGGGGCGAACATCAGCAACCAAATCCGTATTCTCTTCAAGCTGATAATTTTTGTTCATAATATTTCTTGACGGTAAGCAGTATAGCATATTTGCTATCTGCTGACAATCAACTTTAAGAGGCTCAAACTGTTTGGTAGAGTAACTTCCAGTTTTGCCCCTTTCCTTATCCCTGAGTATGATGTGTAGATGACAATAAATCTATTTCTCCCCATATACCACCTGGCTCCCGCCAGTGATTACCGGCGCCAGCCTCTTGACCAGCCTTACCAAACCCCCACATTGGCCGAGGAAGGCTTTATCCACTGCACCGCCGGGGCAGAAAAATTGGTTGAAATTGCCAATATTTACTTTGCCGATCTCCGGGACGAATTGTTTGCCCTGGAAATTGACCCGGCCCGGCTGACGGCCCCGCTGCGTTTTGAGCCGCCTATTGCTCCCGCTCATACTGCCGCCTCGCCCGCTCAACGGGCCGCCGCCGAGCGAGATACACTTTTTCCCCATATTTACGGCCCGCTTGACCGCCAGGCTATCGTCAACTGCATTGCCTTGCAGCGCGACTCGGCGGGCCGGTGGCAAATGCCGGAATGACCGCTGACCACCGACCGCCGTTTCGATCATTGCGGCGGTCAGCGGCCGGCTGCTTGCCCTGAGCCTGTCGAATGGGTCTGCGGTCATACGAAAGGAGAACCCTAACCGATGCATTATCCCTCAACCATGACCGCAGTGCGCTTACACGGCCCGGCTGATTTACGGGTGGAACAGGTCGAACATCCGGGGCCGCCGGGGCCGGGGGAGGCGCTGCTGCGGGTGACAGCGGTAGGCATCTGCGGCAGCGACCTGCACAGCTATAAAGATGCCCGTATTGGCAACAGCGTTATTCAAAGCCCTTTGATTTTGGGACACGAGTTTGCCGGGGTGGTCGAGGCGGTGGGGCCGGGGCCGGACAACCTGGACGGCAATTTTCAACCCTTAGCCGTAGGGACACGGGTGGCGGTTGATCCCGCCCAGCCCTGCTGGCGCTGCGAAATGTGCGAGCAGGGGCAGCCCAACCTGTGTTACCACCTGCACTTTTGCGGCGCCTATCCCGATCACGGTAGCCTGTGCCAATGGCTGCATATGCCGGTCCACAGTTGCTTTCCTGTGCCCGACACGTTAGATGATGCCGGGGCAGCTCTGCTGGAGCCATTGGGGGTGGCCATCCACGCCATTGACCTGGCCAAGATTCGGGTAGCCGACAGTGTGGCGATTTTGGGGGCCGGCGCGGTGGGCCTGTTTATTTTGCAATTGGCCCGGTTGTCTGGGGCGCAGCCCATCTTTGTCAGCGATAAATTCCCCTGGCGTTTGGAAGTGGCCCAGCGGTTGGGAGCCATTCCTATCAATTGTGATGAGCAAGACCCCGTTCGAGCCGTGGCCGAAGCTACATGGGGGCATGGGGTGGATGTAGCTATCGAAGCAGCCTGGGCTGACCACTCAGTGCAGCAAGCGGCTGAGATGGCCCGCCTGGGCGGGCGAATGGTGATCGTCGGCATTTCGGAGAGTGATGAGATAACCTTAAAACATTCGACGGCGCGGCGCAAAGGCTTGACCATCCGCCTGGCCCGGCGTATGAAACACACTTACCCGCGCGCCATTCGCCTGGCTCAAAGCGGCGTGGTGGCGTTGTCAAGCCTGATCAGCCACCGTTTTCCCCTGGAACAAACGCCTGAAGCATTTGCGATGAATACAGCTTATCAGGATCGGGTAGTCAAGGTAATCATTGACCTTTAGCGAGCGCCGCAGAGACATTAATCAAACTCTAATCTATCGTTAACAGATTTCTAACAAATGCTTGCTATGATATAGGCAAATAGTACGGCAGGGAGAACACCACAGATAATAAGTTGGGTTGTGCTGAGGGTTCAAACGAGAACCCGCCGCCCACAAAATTTATAATAATAACCCCTATGCCTACTGCAAGCGCCCGGCAATTTTGCCGGGCGCTTTCCTTTTATAATCCTCCAGAAAAGTTTTCACCAGAGGCAAAGTAGCAAGGTAGCAGGTTGATTAATTTGCAACCTGCTACCTGCAACCTTGCCGCTTCGCGTGCTACCCTGTGATGAGAAGAAATTTTTGCGGATGGACTATTTCCTCTGCTCAACCCCGCCCTGTTCGCTAAAGCCAAAGCTGGCTACCTGGATGGGATGGTAATCAGAGCCAAGACTCTCGGCGCGCAGGGTGTGCGGGCCAGGCGCAAAACCGGAGATCTCAATATAGCCGCCGTGGCGGCCATGCTTCGACCAGATAGCGGCCGTATCGCCCCGCCACACTTCGACCCCATCGAACAGCACCCGCGCCCAGCCCTGATAAGGGTCGCCCATAAACTGAACCCCCATCGCCGTAAAGGGCCGCTCCGTCGAAACCTCGATCCAGTCGCCGCTCCACCAGATGACCCGGTTTAGCCCAAAGGGAATGCTTTCCGGGTGATAGGTCAAATCAATATTTTCCCGCTTTGCCCGGAGGGGGCTGTTGGCAAAAACTAAAACATCCGGCGGTGTTTCAAAAAATCGGCTGTCTCCCCCGTAGACGTTGACTGTGACCGGCAAAGCTGCCGGCGCGGGAGCCGCCGGTATGGCCGGCTCGTCTGCACAGCCCGGCGACGCCGCGACCCCGGTGGCGGAATCGGGCGGCAGGCAGGCAGGCCAGGCTTGCTGGGTCAGAGTCCGTGCCCGCAGACCAAAGGCACAGGCATCGCTGATGGTCTCCAGTTTCAGGTGTCCATCTGCCAGCGTCCAGCTATATTCGCCAACCTCGCCACAGTAGGGATCGTTGAACAGCGTTAGCCGGTCACCCGACACGGTGAAAGAGGCCAGACTGCTCCAGTGAGTAACGTCGTAATAAATCCGCATTACACCTTGCTCAAATTGCAGTTTCCAGATACCCCCGGCGGGCCGGTAATCGGCGCAGCGCCGGCAGATCCACCACTGCGGCCAGGCCGGGTCAATTTTGGCATAAAATCCATCAAAAGGGCCGGCAACCGGTTTCGGGAGGGGCGCAGTGTAAGGCAACGGGGTTCGGGCCAGGACATCTTGCCAGGAATTAGCCAGGGTATCGGTGATCGAAAATGTCTGCGGGCTGGGCGTCTGAAGGGGGGGAACAGCGGCCTGGGCCGCAGGCGCTAAACCGAGCAGTCCCCCCAGAAAAATAAAGCCCAGGCTGACAAAAAGGGCGAGGACAAGCGTGGCGCGACGCATCTTTGCTTTCATGATTCAATTGACCCCCTGCTTGTGCTGCTTATTATTACCTGCTATAATTTATTTTGATGGTAATAAAATAGCATGGCTGATGATGTGTGTCAAGTTTGGGTGAGATATGGCCCGTAAACGAAGAAATGCGGCGAATCTGGAACTGATTGGCGGCCAGTTATGCCTGGATTTTGCCAATACCTTTACCCGCACCGAGACCCTGAATCACGAATATCTCCACAGTTACGCCGACCTGATAGATTGGAGCCAACATGTCCGACTGCTCAGTGTAGCCGAAGCCGAGCATCTGCGCCAGCAAGCGGTACAGTCTCCGGCAGAGGCCGCCGCGACGTTTAACCGAGCGTTGGCGCTGCGAGAAACGATCTATCGTCTCTTTGCTGCGGCGGCTCAGCAGCAGCCCCCGGCAGCGGAGGAAGTTACAGCCTTGAATGGGCTGTTGGCGCAAGCGCCGGGATATGTTCAGATTGGGGTGACAGATACCGGATTTGTGCGGCAGTTGATCCAGAACACCACGGCGTTAGACGCTATGCTCTGGCCGATTGTATGGTCGGCGGCGGAACTGCTGACCTCACCCGAACTACGCCAGGTGCGGCAATGCGCCCGCCGTGAAGGCTGCGACTGGCTGTTTGTGGATACCAGCAAAAATAGCAGCCGCCGCTGGTGCAGCATGAATCTGTGTGGCAGCCGGGCTAAAGCCCACCGCTATTACCAGCGCAAACGCCGGAGTTAAAACGGAAGTAACTACTCAGCCTTCATGTCATCCTTCGACAGGCTCAGGACAGGTTTCGAGGCTGAAAGCCGAGAAATCTTTGAGGTTGTTGCCTGCAAACCACGGATTAGAAGATTTCTCCCTTCGGTCGAAATGACATGCCTGAGCAGTTACAAACGGAAAACGTTTAGCGCAGGATGAACCCATCTCGCAGAGGGTCGGCAGGGTCAATCAAAAACTCGTGGCGACCGGTGATGTGGGCTGTACCTTCGACTTCGGGGATAATGGCCGGGTAAGGACCGAAGGTGGTGGTTTCAACGACCCGCCCCGTGAAGCGGCTGCCGATGATGCTCTCGATGGTAATAGGCTGGTTCAGGCCAATTTCGCCGCGGGCGTAATGCAAGGCCAGCCGCCCACTGACGCCCGTTCCGGTCGGGCTGCGATCCACCTCGCCCTCGGCAAAAATGCAGACATTGCGGCTATGTCCACCGGCCCGCGCCGGCCCGACAAAGATAGTTCCGTACAAAAAACTCAAATCTGCCTCAAAAGGGTGGGGGATAGGCCGAGCAGTCATAACCGCCCGTTTGATGGCCATCCCCTTTTCGATCAACAGACGATAATCCGCCGGAGTGCAGGTCAAACCCAGGGTCTCGGCCTGAACGTAGGCATAAAAAGCGCCGCCAAAGGCTAAGTCATAGCGTACCCGGCCCAGCCCCGGCACGTCAACGGTTTCAGCCAGGGCCAGGACAAAAGAAGGGACATTCTGAAAGCGGACTCGCCGCACCCGTCCTCCAGCAACAATGGCATGCGCGGTGACCAATCCGGCCGGGGTGTCAATTTTGAGGATGGTTTCCGGCTCGACCGCCGGCAGCAGGCCGATTTCCAGGGCGACGGTGGCGATGCCGATAATGCCGTGGCCGCACATGGTACTGAAGCCTTCGTTGTGCATGAAGAGGATGCCCAGATCAGCGCCTGGCGTAACCGGCGGGGTGACGAGGCAGCCGTACATGTCGGCGTGGCCGCGTGGTTCCCACATCAGGGCCGTGCGGAGATGATCCAGATATGCCTTCGCATAACGGCGTTTCTCTAAAATGGTCGCGCCCGGCAGGTTGGGGAAGCCGCCGGTAATCACCCGGAACGGCTCGCCTTCGGTGTGGGCGTCAATTGTGGTAATTTTGAGCCAGTCGGTAGGGGGAGTCCAGTTATTGATTGGAGGGTTGGAAGGCTGGAAGGTTACCATGCTTTGTTCCTATTTTGCTTGACCATTCTTCCATCCTTCCATTCTTCCATTTAGCATGTCTGCCCCTCGTCGTCAAGATAGCACGAATCAGATTGAAAGCGCTGCCAGTCAGCCACAAATTTGGCTAACTCTTTCAGATAGGTGTTGATGGCCCCCGGTCCGCTGATCGTCCGATTATTTTCCCGGATGGCCGGGAGCGCGACTTTAGGGCCAAGCTCCGCCGCCGTCTGCCCACCTTCGAGCACAATCACCTGGTGCGCTACCACCATTTCTTGCAGAGCAGCTTCAATCTCAGCACAGTCCGGGCAATCGGCGGGGCGATAGAGTTTGATCATAAGCTTACCTCCGCAAAACAGACAAGGTAAAGGATTACATTTTGTCAGTATACCTGTCCTACGGACAAGCGTCAAAGGGATAAACAAAAAACGCCCTCGAACTCTGGCGAGAGCGTTTTGCTGGAGCGAAGCGTTGTTGAGAATCTAACTTCCTGCCAGTTCTCAGGGGATTAAGGGAACTGGTAGGAGCTTGGGGGCACTTATCTTTGGATGATTACTAAAGGTATCGGCCCTCTACGCCGTCGTTCTGGGAGTTTTCATCCAGTTCCACCTTGAAGACCCGGTCAAACTGCATAATCCGCAGGACACGCCTCAGATAGGGGTTGGGGTTGCGTAGGACAATTTGGATGTTTTGCGATGAGAATTGTTTGTACAGCATCAGTAGCAACTGTAGCGCGCGCGAGTCGAACTCTTTGAGCGTCGAAAAATCAATCACCAATTCGGTTGCCGTTGCCTCGAGCATACGCTGCAAAATAACATTATTCTCGATAGCCGGAGCCAGTTGGAACGTTTCGGGGGGAACTGCGCCATTAATCTCCAGCCACCAGCCCCCGTAAGGGTTTGGGTTGCGTCTTCTTTCTAGCCGTGCTTTTATCATAACAGAACTCCTGGAAAAGTGGAGATTAGAGATTGGAGATTGGGTTTAATCTCCAATCTCTAATCTCCGGTAATAGACGGGCTGATACCCCCTGTTAATGTTGTAACCTGTTACCCGCTACAGTTGAAAGTGAGAGAGTGGATGTACCTTTACCAGGCCGGCGCGGGGCCGGCTTCTTCTTCTTCAGCAGCCTCTTGCCATTTGTGTTTTTGGCCCATCATCTTTTCGACGGTGGCGCGAGGCACTCGCCAGCCGTGCCCGGCTTTGAAAGCTAACAGCCGGCCCTGGTTGCACCAGCGCCAAACCGTGCTCCGGCTCACTTTGAGATAAAGGGCCACTTCTTGTACGGTTAAAATTTCATCCATTGAATTTCTCCTTGGAAAATACGACCGGGGACCGGGGACGGGAGACCGGTTACAGATAGCAACCTGGTCCTCGGTCTCCGGTCTTCGGTCATCACTGGCAAAGAATTTTCATCGTTGGCGGTGTGCCACAGGTTCGTGAACACTCCTTCGGTAAATATCAAGGCGCTAATTGTCAATTCCACAAAAATCCGGCATAATAAAAACGCCCAAGCAGATACACTTCCGCTTAAAAACTGCCACAGTTTTGCCAACATTTAGCAATTTGTAGAGACTGCTGCAAGTTTATTTTAACATAAAACCTGCACCTCGTTCAGATACAAAACCCATACAAAACCCATACAGTTTGAACAAGAGGCCTATGGATCTGGAAGCCTTTGGCCAGAAATTACGAGAACTTCGCAAAAGGAGCAGCCTGAGCCAGGAAGCGCTGGCCGAGCAACTCCCGGTAGCCACCGCTCTCATCTCTAACTGGGAACGGGCCTACCAGCATCATGGACGGGTTTGGCGGCCCGACAGGCTCTCGGCGGTGCGGCTGGTCGAGATATTTGCCGGCTACCTGACCCCCGGCGAAGCCCAGCACTGGCTGGCCCAGATTGACTACAGCTTGACCCGTGACGAGATGCATCGCATCTTTCCTGATTACACCCCCCCGCCCGATGTCGAACGAAGCCGCTTCAACCCCCTCACCTTGCTGCCGGAGCAGTTTTTGTTTGGGGTCAGCCAGACCCAGACCCAGGCCCGCCGGGCGTTGGAGCAGCCGGAAGCCCCCTGGCTGATTGCGCTCGACGGCATCGGCGGGATTGGCAAAACTTCGCTGGCCGGGGCGCTGGTGCGCGAGCTGGCCGCCGCCGACCGCTTTTTCGACGTGGCCTGGGTCAGCGCCAAACAGGAGGAGTTTTCCCCCGGCGCCGGCCTCGAAGCCGCCCGCCGGCCCGCCCTCGACCCCGCCACCCTGACGAATGCTCTGTTGGAACAGTTGGGTGATCTCTTCCTGCTCAACCGCTCCCTGGCCGAAAGGCAGGCCGGCCTGGCCGCGCTGCTCAAAAAACAGCCCTACCTGGTGGTCATTGATAACCTGGAAACCGTAGCCGACTACCAGAGCTTGATCCCTCTGCTGCGCCGCTGCGCCAACCCGACCAAGTTTTTGCTGACCAGCCGGCACGCCCTGCACGCCTACGACGACGTCTTTTGCCTCAGCCTGCCCGAACTGGGCCGAGCCGATGTGCTGGCCTTGCTGGCTTATGAAGCCCGGGTGCGCGGCCTGACCGCCCTGGCCGAAGCCACTTCCGCCCAACTGGACAGTATTTACGAGGTTGTCGGCGGCAACCCGCTGGCCCTCAAACTGGTGGTGGGGCAAATCCGGGCGCTGCCGCTGGCCCAGGTGCTGGAAAACCTGCGCGAAGCGCGGGGCAAAAAGGTGGACGATCTGTACACCTATATCTACTGGCAGGCCTGGAACAACCTGGACGAAGCCGGCCGCCAGACCTTACTGATGATGCCCCTGGCCCAAAACGGGACACTGGCCCAACTCAGCGCCCTGAGCGACCTGGACCCAATCGAACTGACCCAGGCCCTGGAACGCCTGGCCGCCCTCTCCCTGCTCGAAGTCAGCGCCGATTTGGAACAGCCCCGCTACCGCATCCACCGCCTGACCGAAACCTTTTTGCTCAACGAGGTCATCAAATGGCAGTAACTAATCCCCCCAACTACGCCGACCTCTTCCACCGCCGGATTTTGCAGAACGTCAGCTATTGGCGCGACTTTGTGACCGCTCACGGCGAAGATATGGCCGCCCTGGACGGCGAACGTGACGGGATTTTGAAAGCCTTGGGCTATGCCCTGGATGTGGCCGACGCCTGGCCGCCCGCCTACGAGGTGATGACCCACTACTCGCTCCACCTGGAGCGGCGCGGGACCTGGGAAGGCTGGAACCCGCTGCTGGAGCAGGCTGTGCGGCGGGCCGAGGAAAGCGGCGACCTGGCCGCGGCGGTCAACCTGTCCACCTTATTAGCCCGCTTGTGCCAGCGCCAGAGCCGCCCCGCCGAGACCATCCGCCACTATCGCCGGGTGATTAGCCTGGCCCGCCGGCTCAACGATGCCTTCAGCCTGGCCCGCGCCTGCACCAACCTGGGCTACCTCTACACCGAGCAGGGCCGCTGGTGGCGGGCCGAAATCCTGTGCTGCGCTGCCCTGGCCATCTTCGAGCGTATCCACAGCGACCACGGCCGCGCTCACGCCGAAAATCACCTGGGTTTCTTGTATATCCGTCAATGCTTGTGGGAGCAGGCCAGGCAGCGCCTTGAACGGGCTTGTTCTCTCTGGCAAGAAATGGGGGACTCTCATGGTTTGATGCGTGGCTTTATTAATCAAAGCGCCCTCTATCTTGAGAGGGAACACCCCGACCCCAACGAAGCATTGGTCTTTTTGGAAAAAGCTTTGCAGCAGGCCAGGCTAACCGGCGAGGAAGGAGAAATCGGCAGAATTTCTGCGAATATGGCAATTGCTTACCGCCTCAAGGGCGAACTCCTCCAAGCTGAAGTATATTCGCAACAAGCGGAGGCTGTTTTTCGTCGCTTCTCCGACTCATTGGAATTAGCCAGGCTGTGGAGTAATCGGGGGCTGATTTATTTGGATCAAAAAGAATGGCCAAAAGCTTACTCGTTTCTAAAAGCTTCTTTGGAGATGTGGCGCAGTTTGCATTATAAGTATGGTGAAGTTGAGGTTTTACTGCATTTGGCGAATTATGATTTGGCCAGGGAACAGCACCAGCAGGCAGCAATTCAATTAGATAAATTGGAGCATTTGATTGAAGTATATTGCGAAGAAGCTCAGTGCCGTCCTTTGCAATTGCTGCTGAGAAAGTACAGGCACAGCTTGACGGAGGACTCAACAAAAACCACCGAGGCTATAGCAACCCCGGTGGTTAAGTGAATTGACATACAATTAACAGCCGCCGCCGGAACCGCTGGCATTACAGGCGTGGGCCGGCGCGGTCACAGCCAGGCCGAGCGCGTCGGCGGCAACGCCGGAGACGCCGGCCACGGCCAGGAGCAAAGCCAGGCCGGTTACAACAGCCACGATTCGTTTCTTTAACATCCCGTATGAACCTCCTTTCCACAAAGATAGGAGGGCCATTGAGATGAGGGTACCCCCGGTCGAGCGGCGCTGGGGAGGGCCGTTCAACCTGCTCGCGAGCGATCTCTGGCCCGATCCAGATACCACAGGCCAAAGTATCTTTAACTGCGTTCAGGGTATCACAGAACCGCGCCGGAGTCCTTTGTGGAGTCTGAGGCAATTCTTAGGCGCGGCTGAGGATAGAGGATGGAGGATAGAAGATAAAAGATGGAAGATAGAGGGTGGGGGATGGCTTGGGGGGGTATTGATAGATCTTACGCGGTAAGTATTGCAAATGGCATCATTCAGAGCAGAATCTACAGAATTTAGAAATTTTTATTCTTCCATTCCAAAAATTCTGCTCTTTATCTTGGTCAAAGAAGGAACGAATCATGGTCACTCTCGAACCTTCCAACCCTCCAACCTTCCAGCCCTCCAACCCCTCTCCCCTGCGCGCCTGGTCAAACTACCCGGCTGATTACCGGGCCAAAGAACTGCGCCTGCTGGCCGATTGGATTTCGACGGGGGAGAGCGGGGCGGTGGTGGGGCTGTCCGGGGCGGGGCGAGCCAATTTGCTGGGCTTTTTGTGCCACCGGCCCGAAGTAGTGGCCGGGTATCTGCGACCGGGGGCCGGCCCCATTGCCCTGATCCCGCTCGACCTGAACAATTTGCCGGCCACAGACCTCTCGACGCTGTACAGGGTGCTGATCCGCGCCTTTTACCGGGTGCGGGCCGGGTTCGAGCCGGGGCTGGCTGAAGAAATTGCCGCCCTTTACCGCCACAGCCAGGCCGAGACCGATCCTTTTCTGACTCAAAGCACCCTACAGGAGCTGCTGCTGCTGTTCCAGGCGCGGCAAACTCGCGTGGTGCTGGTGCTCAATCGTTTTGATGATTTTTGCCAGGCGGCGACCCCGGCGATGGTCAATACCCTGCGCGGCTTGCGCGACGATTTCAAAGACACCTTGTGTTACCTGGCCGGGATGACCCGCGAAGCCGTTTACCTGCCCGAACCGGAGCGGCTGGGCGATATGTACGAACTGTTGGATCATCATGTCTGTTGGGTGGGAGCCTTGCAGCCGCAGGATGCCCGTTATCTGGTCCGCACCGTCGTCCATGCTGCCCCCACACCGCCGGAGGAAGAGGATGTGGCCGCGCTGCTGGCCTTGAGCGGGAATTATCCGACCCTGCTGCGAGCCGCCTGTCACTGGTGGCTGGCCGCTGAAAAGCCCCCGCGCTCCGAATGGGTCTCGACGCTGCTGGGCGAGCGGCAGGTACAGCACCGCCTGGAGCGATTGTGGCAGGGCTTGACTCAGGAGGAGCAGTTTGTGCTGTCGGAGTTGCAAAAATTAGAAACGGCGCGGCTGAGCGGTGGGGATAAAAAATGGCCGGAGTTTGTCGAGGCTTATCAGCCCATCTTGCGGCAGCTTGCCGGCAAAGGCGTCTGCCAATACGCGGATAAGGGCTGGCGTTTGGCCGGGGCGTTGCTGTCGGCCTTTGTAGCCAGAGTCGAAGGGCGCGGGCGGGGGCGCATCTGGCAGGACGAGCGGACCGGGGAACTGTACCAGGGCCAGACCTTATTAGCCGATTTGACCGGCCTGGAGCGGGCCGTGCTGACCTTTTTGCTCAAGCAGCCGCGCTTCAGCCACACCAAAACCGATTTGATTTTCAACGCCTGGCCCGACGAACTGCGCCAGCAGGGGGTCAGCGATAACAGTTTGTACCAACTGATTTCCAGCCTGCGCCGGCAGATCGAGCCAAACCCCAGCCGCCCGGCCTATCTGGTCACCTGGCGCGGCAAACCCGAAGGCGGCTACCAGTTCTTCCCCGAAGGCCGGCCGCGCTAAGGTAATCCCAAGATTTAAATCATCCAATTATTCTCACCGGGGTGATGCGTGATACGTGATGCGTAAGAAATCTTGCCTGGAAATCATCACGCATCACGCCTTACGTATCACAGAATTTGGATAATTATTTTCTTGGCGTTGCCTAACCTCACCACTTTCGCTGCAACCAACCTTTGCTTTCTGACTGCTTTGTGTTTAAAATCCGTAACTACTCATCTCTTATGTCATTTCGAGGCTGAAAGCCGAGAAATCTCCGAGACCGTCGTCTGCAAACCACGGATTAGAGGATTTCTCGCTCCTAACGTCGCTCGAAATGACATGGCTGATTAGCCGAGGAAACGCATGTCCTACTACAAAAACGCCCACTGTTCCTACTGCGGCCATCCGTTTGAGTCCGGACAAGCCTGGCCGCGCATCTGCGCCAACTGCGGCCAGACCTCCTTTCTCAACCCGGAGCCGGTGGCGGTGGTCTTGCTGCCGGTAGACGACGGTTTGCTGGTAGTTCGGCGCGGGATTAGGCCCCAGCAGGGAAAGCTGGCCTTGCCCGGCGGTTTTATCAATTTTGGCGAAACCTGGCAGGAAGCTGCGGCCCGCGAACTGCTTGAGGAAACAGGGGTGGTGATTGACCCTGAGGCCATTGATGATTTTTGTGCGTTGAGCGGGCGCGAGGGTTACATTCTTGTCTTCGGGTTAGGGCCGGCGTTCACGGCGGCTGATTTGCCGCGTTTTGAATCTAATGAGGAAGCCACTGAGCGGCTGGTCATTACTGCGCCAACAGAATTAGCCTTTCCTACCCACACCGAGGCCGCCGCCCGATTCTTTCAGCACGAACGGAAATAGAGATGAAAAAAGACGTCAAGAAACAAGCTCAACCTGACCAGAAACGGTTTTTTGATTGGCTGCGTCGGGGAACAGAAGCCCTGCACCGGGGTGATATTGCCAAAGCGACCCGTTTTTTGGAGCGGGCGCATCAAATGGAGCCGGACAATCAGGACGCGGCGCTGAATTTGGGGGGGGCCTATATTTTAGCCAAGAAGTTTGCCCAGGCCGTGGCGGTGCTGGAACCGCTGAGTGAGCGGGTTCCACACAATCCGATGGTCTGGACCAATCTGGGGGCGGCTTACCTGGGCAACCCTATTTTGGCTAAAGAGGCGGAGCAACTGCGGGCCATTGCCGCTTTTGAGCGGGCCATCGAGCTAAACCCGATTGCGCCCAATGTGGCTTATAATTTGGGGTTGGTTCATCTGGATCGCCGGGAAAATGAGCGGGCGCTCCACTGGTTTCAGCGGGCGGTTCAGGCCAACCCCCATGATCGAGATGCCCGGCGGTTTGTCGAGCAGTTGTCTGAGGAGGAAGTGTAATCTGAGCAGCCTATGTCATTGCGAGGCCGTAGGCCGAAGCAATCTTCTTATCGCAACCTGGGGATTGCTTCGCTTCGCTCGCAATGACACCTGGGTGGTTACTCTTTTTTTTCGCCAAAAATTTCCGGGTACAACTTAAGCTTACACTCGGGGCAAATCCCGTGAGTAAAGGCCACTTCGGCATGAGCGGCGATGTAGCTTTCGACTTGATGCCAAAAACCCTGGTCGTCTCGAATCTTTTTGCAGTTGGCGCAAATGGGGATTAACCCTTTCAATACTCTAATTTCTTTCAAGGCTTTTTCCAGAGCTTCTTTGTCTTTGAGCGTTTGTTGATAGAGTTGTTCGTTAAGGTCTCGTTCTCGTTGATGTTCCGAGGTTACCAGATGCACTAAGGCGCCGGTGATGCCTAGACATGTCACTAACGTTATGCCCACATCCAGGAATCTTTGGGATTTATCAAAGTAGGGCCAGATTGTATCAGGCTTGAAATATTCGGTAATCAATAACACAATGACGATGAGCAGGGTGCTGCCCAAAAATAAGATATTTTGCGGTTTTTTAAAGAGGATAGTGCCTGATATAAACAGATTAAAGAAAATAAAACTGGTTGGCCCCAATGATCCACCTGTAGCAAACCAACTGGCTGCGATCAAGCCCAGAAATAAAGTAAAAATTGGGATGACTAAGGGTTTATATTTTCTGCTCTTAAGCGACCAAGTGTAGAAGAAGGCCCCTACAAAGATTGCTATTATAGAGAGGGCGCTATGGATGAACGGCAGTTCTAAAACAAGGTTTTGGGCCAGGGTGAGTAACCCGGTCAGGCCGGCAAGCATGGCGACAGCATTGAAAACTCTGTTCTCCAGCGTTGTGGCTTTCGGTTTGCCCAACAGGTGAGAGGCGAAAGTTTGATCAATTTTTAGGGGTAGCTTCATTGCTATAGTTCTCCAGAAAAGTTTTCGTCACTGAAAGGTAGCAAGTAGCAGAGTAGCAGGGTAGCAGGTAACAAACTGCTACTTTGCTACCTTGATTGTTGGGAAAGAATTTTTCTGGACACCTATATCAATTTTAGTTTATACCCAACGCATTTCAAAATTTCCGTAGCTGACGCATCCCCATGCGTCAGCTTACGGCATAGGGATGCCGTCCTACGGAAATTTTAGCGTGCGCTTAGTTTAGAAAAAATCGGCAAAGTAAGAGTGGGCGGCCAGGTCTACCAGTTTTTGATTCATGACCAGCGGCTCGCCGCGATAGTTGGCAAAAATAATCATCTGCTTCAACAAATCACGGGGATGGCAGGCGCGCATGGGCCGCCCCATGTGGAGGTAATATTCCTGAAGCAGATAATCATAGGCGGCCTGGTCAAACTTAAAACCACGAGCGGCGCAGGTATCCATCAAAATCGCTCGGAACTGCTCTTCGGTGGGGTCGCCGATGCCCAGCTTGTGGCTAATGCGGCGCAGAAAAGCTTCATCTACCAGGGCGGCCGGGTCAAGATTGGTGGAGAAAACAATCAGGGTTTCAAAGGGGATGGCAAATTTTTTGCCGGTGTGGAAGGTTAAAAAGTCCAGCCGTTCCTCCAGCGGCACGATCCAGCGGTTGAGCAACTCACCGGGGGCCATTTGCTGCCGGCCAAAGTCGTCAATCACCAGCAGCCCATTGTTGGCTTTTAACTGAAAAGGCGCTTCGTAAAAGCGGCTCGACTCGCTCCAGGCCAGTTCCAGGTCCGACAGGGTTAATTCGCCACCGGTAATAACCACCGGTGGAAAACAGCGAATCCAGCGTTTGTCCAGCCGGTTGGCTTCGGCCAGTTGCGCGTCCTCGGCCACCACAGGCCGGTGGGTGGACAGATCGAACACTTTGATAATCTGGCCGTCCTCGTAGATAGCGTGGGGAACCATGACATTGCCGGGCAGCAGGCGCAGCCCGATGGCTTTGGCAATACTGGTTTTACCGTTGCCGGGAGGGCCGTAAATAAAGAGCGACTCGTAGGAATTTACCGCCGGGCCGATGCGCTCCACGATATTGTCAGATAGAATCAAGCCGCGCAGGGCCTGTCGCACATCGGCGTCTTTCACCACAGGCCGGATTTTTGCTTGAGCTTTGACCACCTCGATGTAATGTTCCAGCGTTACCGGGCACGGCCCCACATAACGGTTGCGCTCTAAAAGTTCGCGGGCGCGTTCGCTGCCCTTATCGGTGATGGTATATTGGTAGGAAACCGGGTTGAGGGTGCTGCCGCCGGCCACTTCGATCAGATGTTGGGCTTTGAGCGCCCGCAGAATCGGCTCGACGATGCCGCTAAAATGCAACCGCAGGGCCAGAGCCACCTGCCCGCCTTGCATCAGCCCGCCAAAATAGAGGATTTTCAGGGTTAAATCGGCCAGCAGGGTCGGGGGGATGCGGGTGGCTTCGATGGTGCGGGGTTCTTCGATGAGCGGAAGTAGGTTGCTGTCCAGCCCTTCCAGGGAATTTTGTTCGCCCGTAGGGGGTACGACTTCGCGCCGCAATTCGGCGGTGCCGGTGAGCGTTCTTAATTTAGGAGCACGCGACTCTGTCATACTCAAACCTCCTGTAGCTTACCACGATAGACGCTTATAACTATAGCACAGGATCAAAGTTAGACAAGAATTTGGCGGGGCGATATAACTCTAAAGCACCCCTGCCAGCAAAGCCAGCACGACGCCCCCGGCCACAACACTGCTCAATTGGCCGGCGGCATTGGCCCCCATGGCGTGCATCAACAGGAAGTTCTCAAAATCATACTCCTGGCCCAACCGCTGCACAATGCGGGCCGACATGGGGAAGGCGCTGATGCCGGCGGCCCCAATCAGCGGGTTGAATTTTTTGCCGGAGAGAACATACATCAGCTTGCCAAACATCACTCCGCCGGCCGTATCCAGGACAAAGGCTAACAGACCCACCCCCAGGATAAGCAGGGTGTCTATCTTGATAAAATTGTTCCCTTCCATCGTGCCGCCGATGCACAACCCCAAGAAGAGGGTCGCAACGTTGGCAATTTCATTTTGGGCCGCTTTGCTGAGCCGGTCAACTGCGCCTGTTTCGCGCATGAGGTTGCCCAGCATGAGCGTCGAAATCAGCGGCGAAGCGACCGGGGCCAGCAGCGAGATGACGATGGTAACAACAATCGGGAACAGGATGCGCACGGTCCGGGAGACTTCTCGTTGAGTGTAGGGCATGCGGACCTTACGTTCTTCATCGGTGGTGAGAAAGCGCATGACCGGCGGCTGGATAATCGGCACCAAAGACATGTAGCTGTAGGCAGTCACAGCGATGGCCCCCAGCAGATGGGGCGCTAACTTGGATGAGACATAGATCGCGGTTGGTCCATCAATGGCCCCGATAATGCCGATCGAGCCAGCTTCATTCATATCGAAGCCCAAAATGAGGGCTAGAATCAGGGTCAGAAAGATGCCCAGTTGTCCCGCGGCGCCCAGGAGGGCCATTTTGGGCATTTCCAGCAGCGGGCCGAAATCGGTCATAGCCCCAATGCCAATAAAGATGAGCAGAGGGAACAACTCCGTTTCAATCCCAAATTGGTACAGGATGCCCAGAAAGCCGTGCTCGCCGGTAATGCCGGTTAAGGGTAAATTGGCCAGGAAAGAGCCAAAGCCTATCGGCAGTAGCAGCATCGGTTCATAATCTTTGGCTACGGCCAGGTAAATCAATACCCCGCCGGCAATCATCATGACCACATTCTGCCAGGTCAGGCTGGCCGGGGCCGAGAGAAGGATACTCAGATTACTAAAATCCATTATCTGCCTCCTATGCTCCCTCTACCTGGAAGGTGACCAATATCTGGCCGTGGCCTACGGTTTCCCCCTGGCTGACTTCGACGGTAGCTACCACCCCGTCCCGAGGGGAGCGGACGGCGTTTTTCATCTTCATGGCTTCCAGAGTCATGAGTGGCTGCCCATATTTGACCCGGTCGCCGGGTTGGGTCTTGATTTCGATGATATTGCCGGGCATCGGCGCTTTGAGGTGCGGCACAGATGGACCGGCTGGCGCGGTCGGCGTGGGTGCTTTGGGGGGGGCGGCTGTTTCCCGCACTACCGTATCGAGCGCCGTGGCTGACGCTGCTGTAGGTTTGGCAATCGTGTCAGCCGGTTCCACATCTACCACATAGGGTTGGCCGTTCACGTTAACTGTCACCGGCGAACTGGTTAGACTGCCCAAGACCTCAACCAGATACCCTTTGCCATTTACGGTAACTTTTACGCGCCGGCTTGATAAAACATTTCCATTCATCATTCAGTTTCTCCCTCGTATTGATAAGCTGCCCAGAGGAATCTGCTCCAATCGTCCGCCCACCCACCAGGGGCTGCGCTCCTTTTCCAGGTCAACTCCCAGGTCGCTCCGGCACAACTCGTAAGAATAGAGGTGGGCCAGAGCAATAGCGATGGCGGCGGCGATTTCCTCGTCGGTGGTGTCGCGGTCCATCTGGCTGACGGCTGACCGAGTTTGAAATGCCTCTTCCTTCTTTGTTTTTGGTTTGGGGGGAAAGAGATATTCTAGCAGCAGGATCAGCCCAACGAACAGGCCCAGGGCGGTAAAGGTGATGCCCAGGCCCATAATCATAATGGCGAGGCCTTGTCCAAGGTTATTCAAAGTAATACCCTCTTTCTATTTATAATGGCATGGTGCCATGTTTCTTGGGCAGCGATGAGGCTCGTTTGTCGCGCAGTAGTTCCAGGGCGGCAATTAGGCGCGGCCGGGTTTCAGAGGGGATGAGAATATCGTCAATGGCCCCGGCGGCTGCGGCGGCATAAGGCTTGGAAAACCTGTCCCGATATTCTTTGGCTAACTGCGCCCGCAGCGCTCCCGGATCAGCCGCTTCTTTAAGCTGCCGGCGATACAGAATATTGGTAGCCCCCTCTGCCCCCATCACCGCGATTTCGGTGGTGGGCCAGGCAAAGACCAGATCGGTGCGGATGTATTTGCTGCCCATCACTACATAAGCCCCACCATAAGCCTTGCGCGGGATGACCGTGATTTTTGGCACCGTCGCTTCGGAATAGGCGTAGACAATTTTGGCCCCATGCCGAATGATGCCGCCATGCTCTTGGTGGACGCCAGGCATATAACCGGGCGAGTCGACAAAGGTGATAATGGGGATATTGAAAGCGTCACAAAAGCGGATGAAGCGGGCGATTTTGTCCGAGGCATCAATATCAATCACTCCGGCCAGCACCATCGGCTGTTGGGCCACCACCCCTACCACCTGCCCGTGCAAGCGGGCAAACCCAACAATGGCGTTTTGAGCAAAATATTCCTGGACTTCCAGAAAACTGTCCAGATCAAATATTGCATTGATAACAGCCTGCATATCATAGGCTTCGTTAGGATTGGTCGGCACAATGGTATCAAGCAGCGTCTCCATGCGCCAGGGATCATCGCTTGGCTCGATGGCAGGAGGCGGCTCCAGGCTGTTGAGCGGCAGGTAGCTGAGGAGTTTGCGGGTCAGGGCGAGGGCTTGATCCTCGTCGTCGGTTACAAAATGAGCCACACCGCTGACGGCAGCGTGAGCCATAGCGCCACCCAGGGTTTCTACATCAACCTCTTCCCCGGTGACTGCCTTTACAACGTCCGGCCCGGTGATAAACATCTGGCTGGTGCCTTTGGTCATAATGATGAAATCGGTCAGGGCAGGAGAGTAGACGGCGCCCCCGGCGCACGGTCCCAGAATGACGCTAATCTGGGGCACCACGCCGCTGGCCTGGGTATTGCGCCAGAAAAGCTCGCCATACGCGCCCAGACTGTAAACACCTTCTTGAATACGCGCCCCACCGGAGTCGTTCAGGCCGATAACCGGCACGCCCGCCGCCATAGCCAAATCCATAATTTGGGTCACTTTCTGGCCGACGGCTTCTGAGTATGAGCCGCCCAGAATGGTGAAGTCTTGAGAAAAGATACAAACCCGCCGGCCATCAATTTTGCCAAAGCCGGTCACCACCGCATCGCCGGGTTGATTTTCTTTGTCTAGGCCGAAATCGGTGTGGCGCTGCACCCGGTAGGCCCCAATTTCCCGGAAGGCGCCTTCATCGAGCAGTCGGGCGATGCGCTCGCGGGCGGTGAGTTTGCCCTTGTCGTGCTGCGCCTTCACTCGCTCTGGCCCCCCGCCCTGCGCAATTCTTTGGCGATACTCTTGTAATTCGGTAATGAGCGCCGCGTGGCCGTTCACAGCCGCTGCGGCAGGTATTTCGGCTACCTTTACTTGTTCTGTCATGATAAGTTACCCCCTTTTTATTGTCTTAAAAAAAAGATTTTACCACTATTCATAATTTTTGAACCTTTCTCGGAAAGATCCAAATTTCTGTAAGACGGCATCCCTATGCCGCCCGCTGACGCATAGGGATGCGCCAGCTACGGTGAAAAATTGGATCTACTGAGTATAAATCTATTTCACGCTTTTGAGGTGAGCGACAGGTTCGGTGGAGGTAACGGGTAAATCCTCAACAGTTGTGGGTTCCCCACCCTTGTTCTTAAAAAAGAGAACCTGCACCCCTCTAAAAACGAGCTTAAATATAACGACAATAGGATGAAATAGCCATTCTACCAATTCATTGAGATGGCCCATCCCCTCGGCCAGCCAATGCAATCCAGGCTGGAGTACCTGCAAGGCCGGGATGTGGGCATAGGCTACGCATAATATCAACGTGGCCAGTGAAACCGTAAATTTCTCCCAGGCGGCGATTTCGACCTCGAAAAATTCGGCAATCAGCAACTCAAGCCCAATATTAAAAACAATAATATAAGCGGCTTGCTCCAGAATGGGTTCGCGCTGGATCATCCAGGTAAAAACGGTCGCGGCAAAGCGCATCGTGATGATGCCCAGGGCTACACCGACCATAACGACCCACAGTTGGTCAGACAGGGCTACAGCCGCCACCACGTTATCCAAACTAAAGGCCAGGTCGGCCAGCTCTAAGTTTAAAACAACGGCCCAGAAGCTAACGCCGACTTTGCGGCTAAATCCTTCAGCCTCGTCTGTTTCATCTTTTTCAGCCTCTCCAACATTTTTGGCTAAATTCTCAAAGGCCAGCTTGATCAGGTAAGCCGCCCCCAAAACTTTCAGGAACGGGTTGGCAATAACCCAGGCGGCCATCGCCAGCATCAACCCCCGGCCTAAATAAGCGCCCAGCAGACCTACCTTGAGAGCCGCCGACTGCTGCATACCCAGGTAGCGATTGGTAAAGGGCAATAAAAATTTTAATGGACCAGGATAAGGCACGGATTTGTCACCGGGCAGAACTGAGACCATTGCCCCTAAAACGGCGGCATTATCTATGGAGAGAATACCCTCTAAGAAAATCAACTGGATGATAATTGTAATTAACCCGAGGGCATCTGTAGCATGGGCAGGATGTTCCATGAGTTGTCTCCCTTCTTTAATGCTTTTGGTTGGCTGACGTAGTTGGTCCGCAAAAGCCGTTAATCTAAGAGGCTGTCTGAAAAGTAGCTCTGCATCCCTATGCAGAGCGGGCAACATAGGGATGTCACCCTACCTTTTTAGACAGTTTCTAAAGCTTTCAGTTTGGCCTGAGCTTTAGCAACCTTATCCTGCAACACAACCATACGGGTGTTTAAATTGATGCGCTCGGCCGCTCCGGCAGTTTCAGCCTTGATTTGCAGCATTTCTATCTGCGCTCGTAAAGCTGAAATTTGCTCGTTAGTTTTGGCTTGTTCAGTCGTTCCTGCTGTTGTTAACTGAGCCTGTAATTGTTTGATTTCAGCATCCCAGGCAGCCACTTGAGTCTCAAGCTGAGTTTTAAGGGTAGCTTTTGCTGTTGCTAATTGATCTTGCAGAACCCGGATCCGCTCTTCTACGGCTGCTTTATCAATAACGCCGGGAATTGCCGCGTAAGCTTGCAAATCTTTGATCGCTTCTTGCCAGGCTGCAATCTGTAATTCACGCTGTGTTTCTAACTCCGCCTGGGCAGCGACTACCCTGGCTTGCAAGACGGTCATTCGCTCAGCCGCCTCTGTTTCATCCGTTGGTAAGGTTGGTTCGTCCATAGGGCCAACAAATCGCTTTAGGGCTGCTATCCGTGAGTCAACCGGCCCTGCGCTGGCCGGCTTGATCTCTAGGACTCGGGCCTTGAGTTCATCAATTTCAGCCTGCAATCCGGTCATGTTGGCTTCGATTTGCCGGTATAATTTGTCCCTTATTTCACGACGGTAAGCCCGAGTGGTTTCCAACTCAGCCAGAATCTCGGCCTGGACTGCCGCGGGCGCTGTTTCGGCTTTGAGTTGTAGTGTTTTAATTTTCTCGGTGCAGGCCTGAATTTCGATGTTCCAGAGATGGTGTAATTTTTCTTGCGTCCGGCGCTGTTTGGTTCGCAAGTTGACCATCTGGTCTCTGATTTCCTTGGGGGTTGTCTCCCCCCTGCCTGTTTCTTGAAGCTTCAACCGCTCAATTTCAGTTTGCCAGGTGGCAATTTGTTCCTCCAGTTGGGCGGGCAGCATGGCCGTTGAGGCCGGGTGGCTCTGAATCGCTCCAACTGCGGCCAGATGGGCGGCCAAATCTTCCTTTAGAACATGCCGAATAATATGTCCATCGAACTGGGTCAAACCTTGAATAATCTTATCAATCCAGTTCTTCTCAGCCAGTACAATCAAAGCTGAACTGCCCGGCTGAAGGCTGGCTTGCAAGTCGGTCAAATAATCATCAGGAAAGCCAAGATCAATCGCATGGGCCGCCACGCCGCCAGTGGTGGCCCCCGCTACGGCCCCCACCACGGCTCCGACCGGCCCACCAACCAGGCCAATCAACCCGCCCACGATGGCCCCGAACAGAGCGCCTTGTTTTAGACCAATATCTCCCATCTCTTTGGCAGAGATGCGGCCTTCCTTATTTTTTACCAGGACAGCCGCATTACGCAGCGAGACCTGGCCCCCCTCCACAAGACGCTGTAGGGCCTGTATCGCTCTTTGGGCGGCGCCCTCCTCAGCAAAAGCCAAAACAAGCAGTTCCGTTGAGGCGCTCATACGCAAACCCTCCTTTACTTAATTGGAACTCCAAATGATTTATAAGACCTCAGGACTCGCAGCACCGTTGCTGATAAGTGAAACACAAAGAAGAGAAAACCCCTATTGAAGTGGCTGCAAGAAAAAATCAGGCGCGTCCTGAATTTTGAGTACTGTTATGAGAGGCGCTTAGAAAATTGAGGATACATGCTGAAGAACTTATTGAGGTTTAACAGCCTACGCTGGGCCAATCTCATCCATAAATTGTTTCTAGCCTGACAAACCCTTTACGCCACCTTTATTCAGAGTAACAGATTACGCGGGAAAAATGTAGTGATAAATGTAATGGGGGGGTGTGACTAATGTAACGGTTAATTGTGACATTTGTCGCAATTAAATTTATCACTAGAGAAAAATAGAGGAACGGGAAAAGTAGAGCCGTTAATTTGCTTGTCGCCGTTCAATTTGATCTTATGACGATAATCGAATTGAGTTGACCACAGAAAAGAGGGGAGACCATTGGTCTCCCCTCTTTTGGTTCTGGGCAGAAGGTGAAATTACGTTGATAATGGACGGGCTATTTTTGCATAGCCCAATGCCCTTCGCCGGATTTGTTCCAGGCCGAAGACTTCCTGGCTTTTTCCAGATTGTTGATCCGTTCGGTTAAAAGCTCAACTTGTTTTCTTAACTCTTTTACCTCGTCTGGCTGAGCCGGTGTAGGGGTGTGTGGCGGTAACAATTTGACCTCCTTATCTACCGGCCCAATAGCGCTTTTAAACTGCTTAATGTTCCATTCGAGGGATTGGAACATCAGGCTGGTGTAACTTTGGGTAAATTGCTCAAAAAGCTTTAAGCCTACAAGGTACGGTTGTGTTTGCTCCATCATATCACCTCTTTGTAATAGATTTGAGAGTTAAATACTCTGTTTGGGGTTAATTGGGGCTATTATCCCCTCAACGAGTTACAGTTGAGTTGCAAGCACAACCGTATAGTTTCAATTACATTTTCCAGACATCCTTCTGATAAATGCCACTCCTGCCCAACAGCCCGGGCGATATGCTTTTTATAACTTTCCAACTACGGCCAGCAATACACCGGCAGCCACCGCCGAACCAATCACCCCGGCCACATTCGGCCCCATCGCCTGCATCAGTACAAAATTATTGGGGTCTTCCTCGTGGGCCACCAATTGAGATACCCGGGCCGAGTCGGGTACGGCCGACACCCCAGCTGAACCAATCAAAGGATTGATCTTATCTTTTGAGAGCAAATTCATAAGTTTAGCAAACATCACCCCGCTGGCTGTAGCGATCCCAAAAGAAAAAGCGCCCAGGACAAAAATGGCGATAGATTGGGGTTTCAGAAAAGTATCAGCTTGGGTGCTGGCCCCAACTGTAAGCCCAAGCAGAATAGTCACCGTATCAATAAAAGGATTGCGGGCGGTGCGGGCCAATCGCTCAGTCACACCGCACTCTTTCAAGATATTGCCAAAAAACAGAAAGGCTAACAGCGACAAAGCGCCGGGCGCAATCAGCACACAGATGATCATACCAATAATTGGAAACAGAATGCGTTGGACATGGCTGGGGGTGGGGGGAGGGGGCATGCGGATCAAGCGTTCTTCGCGGCTGGTCAACAGGCGCATGATCGGCGGCTGGATGACCGGCACCAGGGCCATGTAGGAATAAGCCGATACCGCAATAGCTCCCAATAAATCTGGAGCCAGCCGGGTAGACAGAAATATAGCCGTCGGCCCATCCGCCCCGCCAATAATCCCCACAGAAGCTGCCGCCCGGAGTAAGCGAGTCGCCGGGTCTGTCTCTGGGTTGGCCGGGTCAATGGGAAAGCCCATCCCGCCCGGTACCAGTGTGCCAATCAGGATAACGCCAAGTAAGGTGATAAAGATACCCATTTGAGCGGCTGCGCCCAACAAAATCAAACGCGGCTGAGCAATCAAGGCCGAAAAATCGGTCATGGCCCCGATACCCAAAAAGATCAAAGGGGGATAAATGCCTTTGATGACCCCAAAATAGAGATAGTTGAGCGAACTGCCTTGCTCGTAAATCCCAATTTGCAGGCCCTTGACAAAGGGCATATTGCCAACCACGATGCCAAAACCAATCGGCACCAGCAGCAGCGGCTCATAATCTTTGGTGATAGCCAGATACATGAAGAAAAAGCCCACCAGGATCATGATGACATTGCCCCAGGTTATATTGGCAAAGCCGGTGTATTGGATGTAGCTCCACACCTCTCGGCCAATCTCGGTAAAGAATTCCACGGGTTG
This sequence comes from Anaerolineales bacterium, assembly GCA_015075405.1. Classification (GTDB taxonomy): domain Bacteria; phylum Chloroflexota; class Anaerolineae; order 4572-78; family J111; genus DSQQ01. The sequence goes on along the minus strand of JABTUK010000003.1, from coordinate 994,262 downwards.
CCTCCTCTGGCCTTATTCAAAAACGATCAAGACCTGGCCTTGTTGCACCGGGTCGCCGGTTTTGACCTTGATTTCTTTGACTTTGCCGTTGACCGGTGAACTGATGTTGGTGTTCATCTTCATCGCTTCAATGACCACGACGGGCTGATTCTCTTTGACCACATCACCGATTTTAACCTTAACGTCGTGAACAACCCCGGCAATCGGCGAAGTCAATTCGTTGGCCGCGCCGCTGGTCGGTGGGGAAGCGATGGGTAGTTTGGCCGGGGCCGGGGCTGGCCCAACTCCAACGGGTGGGGTTAGTGGGGGCAGCGGCATCGCCGTCAGACCATAGCCATAGGCCGCCCCGCCCTCATCATCATCTTCCAAAATTTCCACTTCAACATCATAACTGACACCATTAACGGTGACACGTAATTTTTTCATGGATAGATCCTCCTGCAAAATAAAAATAGCCTAATCGTTTCATTGTTTATGGCAGATATGGGGTCATAACTGATCCCTTTGAATTAACGCTTCACGATATGCGAAGCCATAATGCTGGCGCGGCCCTGCACCGACCAGGCGTTGGCTGGCTGGACGCTGCGATAGCGGATACGCCGGATGCGCGCTCGTTTGCCTATGGCAACGATGACCGCCGCGGAGATCACCGCCATCACCTCCGGGGTTAAATCTCCGGGTGTTTCGCCAGAGACGGCAGCCTCCGCTTGAGACCCATGTCCATGCCCACTACCGCCAAACTTCTCTAACCATGGTGTGAGACGATCCATGAGTTTCAAAACATAGACAATCAAAGTCAAGGCCGTAAAGACCACCCCCATCCCAATGATGGTAAGCTGCAAGCCAAAAATAAGCAGATTTTGGTTTTCCATAGCTTTGCCTCTTCTACAGGGGGATCAACCCATGCTTTTTCTGCGGCCGGATTTCTCGTTTGGTGCGCAGCGATTCGAGGGCCAGGCTGAGGTAACGGCGGGTATCTTTGGGTTCAATCACATCGTCAATAAGATTGCGCGATGCGCCCATATAGGGGTTGGCAAATTCGGCTTCGTACTCGGCGATGAATTTTTTGCGGGCCGCTTCGGGATCATCGGCTTTCTTGATTTCACTACCATAGATGATGTTGACCGCCCCGGCTGCGCCCATCACCGCCACTTCGCCGGTGGGCCAGGCCGCCACCCGGTCGGCGCCCAAATCTTTGCCGCACATGGCCAGGTACGCGCCGCCGTAGGCCTTGCGTAGAATGATGGTGATCTTGGGGACCGTGGCCGCCGAATAGGCAAAGAGCATTTTGGCCCCGTGCCGAATGATGCCGCCGTACTCCTGCTGCACCCCCGGCAGAAAACCGGGCACATCCACTAAAGTAACCAGCGGAATATTAAAAACATTGCAAAAGCGGACAAAGCGGGCAATCTTATCCGAAGCATTGATGTCCAGCGCCCCCGCCGAAACGATGGGCTGGTTGGCAATAACCCCGACCGACTGGCCGTTGACCCGGGCAAAGCCGACGATCGCATTGGGGGCAAAATGCTCCTGGATTTCCAGGAAATCCCCGCCGTCTATCAGGCGCAGGATGACTTCTTTGACATTATAACCTTCGCGGGGATCATCAGGGATGATGGCGTTGAGCGCCTTATCTTCGGCAAAGATAATCTCGCCTGTGCCGTATTCAGGCGCATCTTCCACGTTATTGCTGGGCAGGAAACTCAGCAGTTTTTGACAGATTTGAATGGCCTGCTGGTCATTTTCGGCAATAAAATGGACATTCCCGCTGTGAGCCTCCTGAGCATACGCCCCGCCTAACTCCTCATCCGAGACAACCTCGCCAGTCACCTCTTTGATCACCTGGGGGCCGGTAATAAAGAGTTTGCCGGTTCCTTTAACCATGATGATAAAATCCATCAAGGCGGGCGAATAGGCCGCGCCGCCGGCGCAGGGGCCGGCAATAATGGCAATCTGCGGCACCACCCCCGATAGCAGCACATTGCGATAGAAAATGCGCCCGTACCCGCTCAAGGCGTCAATGCCTTCCTGGATCCGCGCGCCGCCGCTGTCATTGATAATCACCAGAGGGCTGCCGCTTTTAATTGCCATTTCCTGAATCTGACAAATTTTATTGGCATGAACCTCACCCACCGAACCGCCGGAAACGGTAAAATCCTGGGAGGCCACCAATACCTGGCGGCCCTGCACCGTGCCAATCCCTGTGACAACCCCATCTGCGGGCATCTCCTGACCCGCCAGGCCAAAGCGGGTAGCCCGGTGCTGGGCAAATAAAAACATCTCTTGAAAGGTATCCTGGTCAAACAGAAGCGCAATACGTTCACGGGCAGTCAGTTTACCGCTTTCATGCTGCTTGGTAACCCGCTTCTCTCCCCCGCCGGCCCAGAGGTGTGATTTAAGTTGTTGTAGCTGTTCAATTTTCTCTTTGGTAGTCATAAAAAGCCCCCTATTCCTCTCTATTAAAGTATAAGGGGTGACATTTAACTGCCACCCCGTTTTTCTGGCTCAATCTTATTGGAGCATACTGGTTCTAAATAAATGTTTGCCGCTTTCGGCAACCCCGGCGGCTATGGCGGCTTTGCCCAAATCAAGCAGAATAAAGGGGGCGACGCCGCCTAACCAGGCTTTTTGCCAACTGCCTAACATCACCGCCAGCCAACCGGCGCCCAATAGATAAATGACCAACATCCCGGCCAAAGCGGCGACAAAGTTACCCCACCAACTGCGGGCCGTCAAGCGCTCGGCCAGCCAGCCGGCCACAAAAGCGGCCGGCACAAAGCCGATTAAATAACCGGCGGTTGGGCTGAAAAAGGCCGCCGGGCCAAGCCCCCTGGCATCGAGCGGCAGACCGGCGGCAATCAGGCCCAGGTAAAACAGTTGGGCCAAGGCGCCGCCCCGTGCCCCCAATACCAGGCCGGATAAAACTACGGCCAGCGTTTGTAAGGTAATCGGTACAGGGGTAAACGGCAACGGTATAGTGATACGGGCGGTCAGGGCAGTTATGGCCGCAAAAATGATTGTGACTGCCAGCCACAACCAGAGCGTCTTGCTCAGATGAGCCGGTAAAGTTTTGGTATTGATACTTGCGTTCATAGATATGGAGACTCCTTTTCCCCGAAAAAATAAATTTATAGCTGTTAAGCTAAAAATCGCTACTGTCGCTGATATCAGCAACTCAAAAATCTTCTACTTTGAAAACCCCGTGAAACCGCAGCATCGTTGCCCGTGAGTCGAACCGGCGTTGAAAAATCAGAAGTAAATCCCCCATTTTCTGAAACGTCACTTTTTTGTTATGAAGTTTTTAGCTTATTTTTATAGGTTAACAGATTCCAGCGAAAATAATAGTGAGTAATGTCACAAGCATAGAAGATAGATGTCATTAGTGGGGAACGTGTCTATTTATAAGAAAATGAGCGCGAACCTTTGAATCCGCGCTCATTTTTGACCGAGTCAATTAAATTTGATTTACTTGACAATCCCTGCCGCGGCCCTGGGTTCAGAAAATGGGATATGAGAAATCAGGTATAAGCCATTCCTAAATGTACTGAATTTTAAGGATTTCCTGCCAGGAAAGGGGGTGGTCCATAATACCGAGTGCCACCAGGGGACTTGTTTGGTGGTAAAATGAGGTAAGAAATAAGAAACCATCTGTGCGCTTCGCCTCTGTGGACCAAAAAGCTCAATTTATTGGCTCGCTTCCCACCCCTCCGCCATCCGAATCCGCTCAGCCAGGGAAGGATGAGTATAAAAAATAAGCTTCTCCCAGGCCGGCGGGTCCACCAGCGACAGGTTTTGCACGGCGAACTGCTCGAATAACTCGACCATCGCCTGCGGTTTTTGGCTGGCGGCCAGGGCAAAGTGGTCGGCCTGGCGCTCGGCAAAGCGGGAGATGCCGGTTTCAAAGGGCAGAGCCAGGTAAGAAACCAGGGTGAAAACGGCCAGCACAAAAGGCAGCCCGGCGATGTCGGCGGGGCCACGCAGCCCCAACCAGCGCCAAGTGCGGTGGAGCAGCCATTGCAAGGCAAACAACCCCAGCCAGCCGGCCGCGCCGATGCCCACGATACTCAACAGCACGTGCTGATAATACCAGTGGCCCATTTCGTGGGCCAGCACCACTTCGATCTGGTCGGGGGTGTAGTCGCGCAGCAGGGTGTCGTACAGCACAATTCGCTGCGCCCCGCCAAAGCCGGTAAAGTAGGCGTTGACCTGGGTGGTTTTGGAACTGGCGTCAATCACCTCCACCGAGTCCACCTGCATGTGGGCGCGGTCGGCCAGGGCCAGGATACGGGCGCGCAACTGGGCGTCTTCCAGCGGGCGGACTTGGTAAAAGAGTGGGGTGATGAGCACCGGCTCCAACAGGACCATGACCCCGGTAAACAGCACCAGCACGACTCCGGCGGGCAGCGGCCAGCGGCGCGGCAGCCAGCGCATCAAGCCATACAGCCCGGTCCAGGTCAGGCCGTCGAGGCTTAAATTGATGAGCAGACTTTTGGCCCAGTCGCCAAACCAGCCGAGGGCTGTCAGGGTGGATAGGCCAAACTGGTGGCCGACGGTGAAGCTGCGATAGAAGTTGAAGGGCAGGTAGAGCAGGGATAGGGCGAGGTTGAAGAGAAGCACAAAGAAAAAGATAATCAGCAGATCAAGCCAGGGGATTTTTAAGAAAGGAACTTGTGGGAACTTGTGGGAACTTAAAAAGGGAGTTCCCTTGAGTTCCCCTGAGTTCCTATGAGTTTTGATGTGTTCTAGCCAACTTCGGAGGGCCACGGCTCCGCCGCTGAATTGGAAAGCCAGCAGCAGGAGAGGATAGATCAGCATGCGCTGGAGGCGCATGGGCAGCGACAGGTTGCGCAGGGCTTCGGCTTTGGGGCTGCTGAGCAGCGTTCCATCGGGCAGGCGGCTGGTCTCGGCGGACAGACCGGCGGCAGCCTGGCCGATGCCGGTGGACCAGTAAAGCAGCGGGCTGAGCAAAATGATGAGGGCCAGGCTCAACAAGAACCAGCGGTAGCGCCGGTGATGCTTCATTTTTCCTCAGAACGGGCTGGGGTGATCAGGCGGGGAGGCCCTTTGGCTTCCATCTCGCTCAAGGTGCGGGCTACTTCCTCGATGGCTAATTTTTGCTTGCGGTACAGATCGGCTTCGCTTATGGCCATGCGCTGGGCAATATCGCGGACGCGCAAGCCCTGCACAAATTTCAAATCCAGGATGTTATAAATCAACCATTCGGTGGCGGTCATGCGCCGCTCGCCGTCGGGCCGCTGCTTTTCGATGGCCTGGCTCAGCACCGAACGGAGGGCGCGCACAGCATTGCCGTCGTTTTCGGTCAGCGCCTCTTGCACCACCCGCAGCCCCAGCAGTGGGCTGCCGGTGAGCTTGGGGCCGCCCCAGTAATGGCTGAGGGCGTCGCGGACCATCTGCAAAAATTCGGTCTCCAGGATGGGGCTTTCGGTAAGGGAAACCAGGCTGGGCGAGCCGGTGTAGCGCACGGCGCTGCGCAGCCGTTGCACCCGCTCGATTTCGGGGATGATGCTTTTGAGGGCCATAAACACTTCTTGCTGCAAGCGCCGGTCTTCCAGGGCCAGTTCGGCTTGCTGAATCAAGAAGGCGACGTTACTTTCTTCAGCAGGCGTCAAATCGTAGGTGGGGGAGCGGGCTTCAAGCCCCAGCAAGCCCAAATGACGGTCGCGCGCTTTATTTTGCAGAATCACAAACCAGAAGTCGTTTTGAATGATAAAATGGTAGCCGGCGCTGCCGTTTTTGTGTTCAATCAGATCAGTGACATTGATTTCGGCCAGAGCTTTATCTACTACCTCGCCGGAGCCGACCCGTGTTTCCAAGCGCGGCCCCTGGCGGGCGGTCAGATTGTAAATAAACCCGTGCCGGACCCGCAGCGTTTCGCACAGGGCGGTCAGCACATTTTCCAGGGCTTGCTGCAAGTCGGTGGTGGTCAACAGCCGCCGGTCGAGTTCACTGATCCAGGCGATTTCAACCCGGTCCCGGTAAGAAATGAGGCTGTCAATGGCCGCTTTGGCCAGGTTGATGGTCAATTGGGAGATGACAATGGCGGCGACAATGGAAGCGGCAAAAATGAAGTCGCGGGGCAAGCCGAGCAGACGCTCTTGTTGGGGCAACGCCTGGATAATCGAGATGACGATAATCGCCACCAGCGGCCCGCGCAATAAAAAGTGGACCAGGTCGTATTTCACGGCTCGATCGGGAGGGACGGCCCCAAAAAAGGCGACGCTGTAAGCCATCACAATCAGCATGATGGTAATGCCGATATTGACCAGCAGCAAAATAACAAACAGAAGCAGCGGGTGGAGCGTCGGGGAGTTGGCGATGAGCATGTAGGGGTAGACGCCCAGGGCCGGGGCAAAAAAGGAGATGGCCAGCATGGTCATGCGGCGGCGCGCCCCGGAAGTCAAACATCTGGCTCTGGCCGAATAAATTTTATAAGCGCCCCAAAAGAGGGTGGTGTAAAAGTAGGTGGTAAAAACCCAGAAGAAGGGACCGGCCCGAAATTGGGTCACGCCCGGCGAATAGAAGGGGTTGTGGACCAAAAATTCGGTTTGCAGGGCCAGCAAAAAAACCAGCAGGCCAAAGAAATAGGCAATCCAGACGGCGAAGCGGCGGCGTAACGAGGGGGCGTTGGTGGTCCGCAGCAGGGCATCGGCAAAGTGCAGATAGGCGGCGGGCAGAAAGGCAATGCCAATCCACTGAAATTTAAGCCAGGGGATAGCCTCGGTCAGGTTGCTCACCCGAAACAGGGCCACGTCGCCGGCGTAGGCAAAACACATGCAGGCCAGCAGCGCGGCAAAACTGCGGCCCACCGAGCTGCGCAGGTTGTGGATGAGCATGTAAACCAGCAGCGAAAAGGCCAGGATGACAATCGCCGAGGAGAGAATCTGATTGAGTCCAGCTAAAATGCGGGTAGAGTCGATGGAGTTCATTGTCATACTTGCTCAAAAGAAGGTTAAGACCGAGGCTAAGTGATTGTCCAAAAATAAGTTCCCCCAAGTTCCTACGAGTTCCCAGGGAACTAAGGGAACCCGTAGGAACTCAAAACGGGAAGTAAATTTTAGATGTTTACTAAGGCTGAGGCTGAGTTTAAAACTTAGCCTTAGCCTCAGCCTTAGCCTCTTAAACCGAGAGTGAGAAAAAGAGGGCGATATCCCCATTGGGATAGTAACGCTCGTTATAGCCGCAGAATTGAAAGCCGTGCTTTTGAGCAAACGAGATGGCCGGATGATTTTTGGTCTGGACTTCCAGCATCAGTTGGGCTAACTCTCGCTCCCTGGCCCAGCGGCGGGCTGATTTGAGCAAACGCGAGCCAAACCCTTGCCGCCGGTAATTTTGGTCAATCACCAGGTTAGAAATCCACAGCAAGTTTTGCCAGGGCTGGGGCCAGGCATCCAAAAAACCAATCACCTCATCATCTCCCTGGCGGGCAACCAAAAAGCAGCCATCTTGCTGCCAATGCAAGGCCAGTTCATCGGGAGAGCGGGGATAGTCCACGCGCATGGGCCGGGGCAGGCGCACCGTATCGAAGCGCACATCAATGGTCCGCCCGTTTTCGCGGGTTTGCATCTGCCAGACATAATCGGTGGTGTACGACATGCTAAGCTGGCAGCACTGGTTAAGGTCAATAAGTTCCGCCGGATAGATGCGCATTGTGTAAAAGGCCGACTCCTATCAACAGCTAACGATCAAGGGGAAGGGGCCAGGTTGTTATTTCAGCCAGTTGGCGGATAAAAGTGATGCGTGATATGTAACCATTTACGCATCACGCATCACCCGCCAAACGGTATTTCTGTGGCCGAAACAAAATCATTGCCTCTCATACCACTCATATTTCCATACTTCGATTCTAGCATTGCGGGGGGGAATTGGCAAGCAACTTTGGGTTATTAACAAGGAGTTACGCGATGAACCTAAGCATGTCATTTCGACCGGAGGGAGAAATCCCTATTGCCTCGTCTTGCAAGCGGAGTTCTGGGGGATTTCTCGCTCCTTCGTCGCTCGAAATGACATGACCGCGTAAGTCCAGTTATTAAGGATTGTTAGCCAGAAAACCGGCCACAATCTGCTGCATTTCAATCAAACCAAGCGGGCCGCGGATGACGATGAATAGGTCGTGGTGGATGAAGGTGGCCGCGCTCAAAGGGCCATTCTCTTCCTGGTACTCGACCAGATGGACCGATTGATCGTTGATCAGGCGCACATCATTTTCCCAATAATCCATTTTTTTGACCCAGGCGGCGAGGGTTTGCCGGGGCGCGGGGCTTTGAAGGATCGTCAGGTAAGCCTCGGGGTTGGTTCCGCTGTAGCGCAAGCCCAAAATCGGCTCGCCGCCGGGGGCGTAAGCCTGTTCGCCGTCGGCCAGATTGGCCAGGGTGTAGCTGATCACTCCGGCGAAGGTATAACCATCGGGCAAGTAGCCGGGATAGAGCGGAGGAAAGGCGGCCTCTTCCGGGGCAATGGGCTGGCCGCCGCTGAGCGCGGGTGGCAGCTCGACGATCTCATTGCTGACGCCCTGGTAGGCCGGCGGAATGTAAGGGCCGGGGTCTTTGGGCAGAGAAGGCGCTGAAGGCAGGCCGGTTTCAGCGCCCGCCGCCAGAGTCAGGGTATAGTTATGGTAGCGACAATCTTCTTCGGCTTCAACCGGCGCTGTGTTGACCACCACCAGGTACAGCTTTTCATAGGCCGAGGGGTCAACAGTGGTCGGGCTGGCGGCAGCCCAGGGGATGACTTTAGCCTTCTGGCCGGTCAGACCGACCAGCCGCAACTGCCACTCGCCGGCCGCCGAACCTTGAAAATGGAGCCGGAGCGGGCCATCGCTTTTGAGCCGGATGTAATCAGCGGCAAATTGCTGCACGCCATCTTTGGGCGTAAAGGTGGTGGTTTCGCCCTGGTCCAGATGAAGCGAACCCTCGACATAAGGCCGCAGGTAGTCGCTGCCATCCCGGTAGCAATAGGGGGCGTTGGCCGGACAATCCGATTTGGTCAGGTTAGCTACAGAAAAGTCGGTCAGCAGTTCAGCCACTGTGGTCCTCTGTTCGGTCAGGGTGGCTTCCAAAGCCGTTAGCCCTTCTGTGGTGGCCATTTTTTCCCACAACCGCCGGATGGTATCCGGCCCGCCGTGCTGCTCGGCCAGGTAACGCAGCAAAATCCAGCCGCCGTACCAGCGCACGTCTTGGTCGTCGCGGCCCACGCTGAGCGGGCAAAGATCGGGCGCATCCATGTAATCGGCCAGATAGCTGCGGGCGTCGCCAATCTCCGGGTAAACTTCATCTTCCATCCAGGTTGCTGTGGCTTCGTATAACCAAGAGTAACTATCTTCATCGTCATAAGCGGATTGGAGGGCGTGGTTAAACTCGTGGGCGGCGGTGGTGCGCATGGCGTCGAGGGAGGTCAGATCGTACAGGCCAAATTGATCGGGGTCATAGTCGTTATCCAGGCTGATAAAACCGTAGGCGGTGCGCTCCTCTTTGGGGGGTGTGGCCGGATTATCGCCGACAAAACCGCCGAAGGTGTCGGTGTAGCCAAACAGATCGCCTGTGCCAAACAGGTCGTTTTGATCTTCCAGATAAACATCCAGGCGGGTATCGCCGCCTTCCCCTTTGTCGGATAAGGGGAACCGCCAGCCCATCTCCTCGATTTCGTGCTGCCAGGAGTGTTCTAATGCCTCAGCCACGGCCTCGATAAAATCGGGCAGCTTGTCGCCATTTTCATCATTGGCAGCGACGGCATCATCACCCTCGAGGGTGTAGTGAATGACGAAGTGTTCGGTCGGATGGGTCAGCGTTGGCCCGCTCAAGGCCGGTCGAGTTTGGGTTTTGGGCCGTCCGTGAACCGGGCCGCTGGGAGGCGGAGCGAAAGAAACAAGGAATAGGGAGGCGAGGAGGAGTGAGGCGAGGAGGCGAGGAGGGATCATTTTTGAGCCTTTGTCTACAGTAGAAATTGGATGGCTAAATTATACCTCAGAAGGGCTGGCGTCTCAAAACGCATTAGCTCAGCGGGCTGAGCCAGGCCTGGGGAACATGATTTCTGAGCAGCTTGAGGAACAACTGCCCGGCCGGCGAGAGAAAGCTTTTGCGCCGCCGGACAATGCCGACGGTTCGGGTGGGCAGCCAACTCAGGCGGATGGCTCGTAGAGAACCGGCTTTGAGTTCAGCTTCGATGGTGTAGCCGGGCAAAATAGACACCCCCAGGCCAAGCGCCACAAAGCGCTTGATAATCTCGATACTGCCCAGTTCCAGAATTTGAGCGGGCATGACCCCTTGCCGGGCCAGCAGTTGGTCCAGCAAAATTCGGCTGGAACTGCTTTTTTCTAGCAGCAGCAGCAGCGGCTGGTCTGCCAATGCCTCAAGTGTAACCGTGCTCTCTGCCAGCAAGGGTGAGGTAGGAGCGCAAATGGCAACATCCTCCCGGTAGAAGAGGGTATCGGTTTCCAGACGCGGGTCCAGTACCGGCAGCGTGACCAGGCCAAAATCTACCCGGCCCTCGGCCACCAGCATCACGATGTCAGCCGAGTGGCGATTAATAAATTGCAGCTCTATCCCCGGAAACTTCTCGTGAAAAAATTGAATAACGGGCGGCAGGATATATAGGCACAAACTCTCCGTTGCGCCAAGCTTGAGGCTGCCGCTTCGCAGCTCTTGAGTCGCTTGCAGTTCAGACCGGGCCTGATTAGCCAGAGCCACAATCTGTTCGGCTCGCTCCTGGAGCAGCCGGCCGGCCGGGGTGAGCAGTACGCGCCGCCCAGACCGCTCGAATAGAGGTTGGCCCAGTTCTTCCTCCAGGGCTTTAATCTGCAAACTCAAGGCCGGCTGGGTTAGAAAGAGTTGGTCGGCGGCTTGGGTAAAACTTTGGGTTTGAGCAACGGCCAGAAAGCCGCGAAGTTGGTAAAACTCCATAAATTATAAATATTTTTAATTGATTTGATAAAAAACATTAGATTGATTTATTAGAAGAAGGACTGTATCATAGGGCTGCTGGGAATTGTTGTCAAAAATTGAGTCAATAAGCTTGGAGGAAAAAATGCAAAGAACTCGGGTAGCTTCGTTTGCGGAGCTTGAACAGGAATTTATTGAACGAGTCCACCGGGTGGTGTGGTGTAATGTCGCCACTCTGGACACTCAAAATCGGCCACGCTCTCGTATCCTCCATCCTATTTGGGAAGGAGCAACAGGCTGGATTGGAACTCGGCGGAAGTCGCACAAGGGCAAACACATCGCTCACAACCCGCATGTTTCTTTGGCCTACATCGCCGATATCGCCAAGCCAGTCTATGCTGATTGCGTGGCTGAGTGGGCCGATGATGGGGAAAGCAAGCAGCGGGTCTGGGAGTTATTCAAGGCTGCCCCGGAGCCGCTGGGGTATGATCCGGGGCTTATCTTTGGCAGCATGGATAATCCTGATTACGGCGTTTTAAAGTTGACTCCCTGGCGGATTGAAGTCGCCTCTTTTCCGGTCGAGTCTTGGATCTGGTACAGCGAGCCAGAGTCAACCGGCGCTTAAGGGTTTTGTAAGAATTGGGTGGTATCATTGAGAGTAGGGAAATCACATAGATCCAAGGAGAAATAAACAATGATTTTTACCAAAAAGCCCGCAACCCTCCCTGCGCCTGTCGCTATTCCGCCGCTTGATGCGGCTGCGCCCGCTCAGACCGAATTAGCCACCTTTGCGTTGGGTTGATTCTGGGGGCCTGACTCCCAGTTTGGGAGTCTTCCCGGAGTGATACGCACGCGGGTCGGCTATGCCGGTGGCCAAAAGCGTAATCCGACCTATCACAGCCTGGGCGACCATACCGAAACCCTGCAACTTGATTATGACCCGGCCCAAATTTCTTATGAGGAACTGCTTGAAATTTTTTGGGCCGCTCATACTCCCACCCGGCGTTCGTGGAGCAAACAGTATATGGCTGCCATTTTTTATCACAATGAAGCCCAGCAGCAAGCCGCTTTAGCCAGCAAGGCCCGGCAGGCGGCCCGGCATCAGGCGCCCATCACCACTGAAATCCTTCCGGCGACCGAGTTTTATCCGGCTGAGGATTATCACCAAAAATATATGCTCCGTTATAGTACGGAACTGCTGGATGAACTCAAGGCTATCTACCCTAACCACCAGGATTTGGTCAACTCGACGGCGGCAGCGCGGGTGAACGGCTATGTCAGCGGCTACGGCGATATAGCCCAACTGCAAAAGGAGTTAGACAGCCTGGGCTTGTCTTCCAAAGGCCGGCAGCGACTTTTGGAAATGGCCCACCGTTACCATCGTTAAAACCGTAATACTGCTACTGCCCCAAAACCCCAGGCAATAATGCTTGGGGTTTTTATTACCCAAAATCGTAACTCCTCAGCCATGTCATTTCGACCGCAGGGAGAAATCCCCGATACCTTACTTTTATGTGTTGCGCCCTGGGGATTTCTCGCTCCTGGCGTCGCTCGAAATGACATGAACCTGAGGAGTAACCCAAAATCTTGGACTAGGAAAAATTTCGATTTCGATATACAATTTTGATATGGGCCAGAAACAAATTATAACCTCGGGAGGTGTGGTGTCGGTTTCTAAAAGCGTGCCTGCGTGGGAAGATGCTGCTCCGGGGGGTGAGTTCTCAACCACCGCTAGTGATTTGACCTCAGACTCCCCGCTGTGGATGGTCACATCAGAGCCGATTCTGAACGATCTGTTTGTGCGGCTCCAACGGCTTCGTGTGGCTTTGATGGAGCACCCCAGCGTTCATCACAAACTTCAATTTTCCCGCTCGCACCTGGAGCAGGTGCGTCTGGCTTTTGCCAATATGATTCTGCACGGCGAGCAGAAGCTGCACTGCTTATGCCAGCTTATTTGCGACGCACTGGTAACGCCCTATCAGATACAGAGTGTGGTGATTGGCGAAGTAGAAACGACCAAAGAGCGCTTCACCATTACCCAGGGAGTCTTGGCTGAGGATTTATACACCGTCACGGATATTGATTTGGGCAGCCGCCAGTTAAAGAAGCTGCGGATTTTCGACGGGCAGGATTGGAGCCAGGCCAATCTGGTGGCAAATATGGTGGATTACCAGCCGCTTGAACCCAATGTTTACGGGATTCATAAAATCATCAGCCGGATCAAGGCCGAGCAAGAGGTCTGGAACAAAGTGGTGGATGAAATTTTTGGCCTCGATAATATTGTGGTTCGCGATAAACAACTGCGCCATTTGAGCCGCTATGTGAAAGATGTTTTTGGCATCAAGATTGTGGTCGGCAGCCTGGATGATATCCGTCGAGTCCACATGGCCCTGGTCGAACTAAGCTGGTCGGAGCGGGAGTTAGCCAAATTTCAGGTTGAACCCACCCTCGAAAACCGGCGGCTGCACTTTGTCGAGGTGAAAGATTACCTTATGCCCCACCAACAGAAGCAAACGGGCTGGGAAGCCTTAAAATCGGTCGTGCGCTGGTCGGACAAGACGATGGAGATTCAAATCCAAACATTGAGCAATTTCCTGCACGAACGCGAATTATTGACCAAAGAAAGCCATACCAGCTTCCGCGCCCAACGCGAGCAGGTTCGCAATCAGGTCGCCGAGCAGATTCCTCTGTTCCGTTTTTATCGTGATTTACTCCGCTGGCTGTTCCTGAACCCGCAAGGGCCGCCGCCGGTGTATCCGGGGGTCACGCTGTCGTTGGTGGAATAAGTATGGAGGGCTGGAAGGTTGCAAGACTGGTAAAATCCAGCCTTCCAACCTTCCAATCTTCCAAAAACCCTATGAAATCCATTCTCTTTGTCTGCACCGGCAACATTTTTAGAAGTATGACCGCCGAGTACGCCCTGAAAGCGGCGTTGGGACCACAGCCGGTTTACCGGGTCAGCTCGGCCGGAACGGAAGCTAAATTCCAGGTGATGGCCCCAGAAGTCCGGGCCCGACTGGCGCAGCGCGGCCTCGACCCCTCGGCTCACCGGCAGCGTCGCATTACCGCCGGCATGCTGGCCGAGGCTGAGGTGGTGGTAGCGATGGGGTTGGATCATCGTCGTTATTTGTGGGAACAGTTTGGCCGGGAAGCCTGGTTATTCAACCAAATCTGTTTTGGCCGCGAGTCGCCGGTGCTCGACGTGGGGGAAGCGGTGCCACAGGAGCAGCGTGACCCGGCAGCGCGGCAGGCTTACATTTATACGGTGGTTGATTATATTTGCGAGGCTATGCCGCACTTCATCAAAAATATAGGTCATTACTTGTCCCCGTCCTGATTTTGCGGAAGCCTCCACTCTACCAGAAAAATATTGACAGGACTCGCTGTAGAAATTAAAATTTGCCAATTCCGCTCACTCCAGGTTGGGGCGCTGCAATTCTGTCTTATCAAGTTAAGTACACTACAAGCCCAAAAACCACTATTATAGGGATATGGAGTTATGTTAAAGAAATTAGATAAAACTATTAAAGACAATTTGCACGGGATGGTTGACAAAGCCCTTGAGGCTAATAAAGCAGCGGTACTCGATGAATATATCAGACAAGTTGATGATGTTATCGCAGAAGCCAAGAAGAAGATTGAACAAAAACAGTTGGAACAAGAGCGAATAGGGCAATTTTTAGAGCGAAAAAAGCAGTTAGAGGACTTGTTAAATATTGACCCAAGTAACCAGAAAGTAAAAGCGGCTCTCGAACTGGTAAATAAAATTCTAGCTGAGTTTATCGAAAATCCAACAGACAATTGATTTTCAAAAACAGCCCAATGATAATCATGAGTCGGAATAAGGAAAGTCGAATCCTACATAGGCACAGGAGAGTCAGAAAATTACCCCGAAATTCTCCGGTTTAACCGTTGCAGATATTCTCAAACAAAAGAAGGGGAGTATCAAGCAGGCGAAACTGCCCCCAGGTTCACCTGATTGGGATGAATTCAGCCAAATGACTTGGGAAGAGATTGAAGCCGGAGCCAAGGTCAACAAACCCGGTTTCAAGATTGTCCGTAAACTGCTCACTGATAAGAGGTTTGATAAATGAGAAAAGATATATTTGATAAATTGATGAGATTTCTGGATAAATTGGATCAAGGTAAGCTTAGTTATACCTTAGCCCGTTATCGGGATGAGGCGATAATGGTCAGTGTAGCTGTGCCAGGAGAGAGGTGGGAGATTGAGTTTTTGCGAGATGGATCAATCGAAGTTGAAAGATTTATCAGCCAGAGTGAAATTTACGGAGAAGAAGCCCTCGATGAATTGTTCGCCAGGTATTCGGATTTTGAAGAAGTAAATAGTTTAGAGATAATTGAGGGGATTGAATTGATGCCAGCCGGAGATAAGAGCTAACCCAAGCTATTTTAAAGGAGGATTTGATGCTTACACTATCAACTCTGACCTTGTTTATACTGGCGGCTTTGGCCTTACTCATCACCCCTGGGCCGGCGGTGCTTTACGTTGTTGCCCGGAGTATTGACCAGGGGCGGCTGGCAGGAGTTGTCTCTATGCTGGGCATCCATGTGGGCACGCTCTTCCATGTGGCTGCGGCGGCGTTGGGGCTTTCAGCCTTACTGATGTCCTCGGCCCTGGCTTTCGGTGTGGTCAAATATTTAGGGGCAGCTTATCTCATCTACCTGGGCGTGCGCAAGCTGTTAGCGCGGGAAGAAACGAGCCAACCGGAGGTGGTTGAGCGGCGGAAATTGGCCCACGTTTTTTATCAAGGGGTGGTGGTTAACTTGCTAAACCCCAAAACGGCGCTCTTTTTCTTCGCTTTTTTGCCTCAATTTGTGGAGCCGGCCAAAGGCGCGGTCGCCGGGCAGATTTTGCTCTTGGGGTTTATTTTTGTGGTGTTGGGTATTTGCAGCGATGGCCTGTATGCGCTGCTGGCCGGAACCATCGGGCGATGGTTCAAAGGCAACATGCGCTTTCTGCGGGCTGAACGCTATTTTGCCGGCAGCGTCTACATTGGGCTGGGGGTGGCTACGGCGCTCTCCGGCTCGGAGAAAAAATAGGAGTCCAAAGCTTGCTTTGGACTCCTTTTTATTACGCTGTAGCCAATTGCGGGCGGAATTTGTAGCCGTAAATAATTAGACCTTCGTCGCCTTGCGTCCGCAGTTTGCGGGTCACCATTTCGACCGGCATGCCGATTTCGACTTCGTCGTTGGCGACGTCGGTCAGTTGGGCCGTAATCAGTGGGCCTTCTTCCAGTTTGATCAGGGCCACCGTATAGGGGGCCACTTCTTCGTATCCCTCCGGCGGCTTATGGACGGTGGTGTGCGAATAAACCTGGCCGCGCCCGCTGAATTGAAAGGGCGGCTGAGCCGGTCCTTCGGCGCAGTAGGGGCAAACATCGCGCGGCGGAAATATTTTGCCGTTGCACTGCGGGCAAACTTCCCCCACCAATTGATACCGTTGTGACTTTAAGCGCCAATGTTGAGCAATTTCGGTAGTCATAAAAATAAGTTCTCCTTGAAAATAATATTGTTTTGATGACGGGAAGAGGCGAGGAGGCGACGCGAAGCGAGTTTTTTCGCTTCCTCGCTTCACGATTCATCGCCTCAATTCACTTCATCCATTCACTCTTTCAAAAATATGAGTAATAATCGTCGCCCCGCTGCCGCCGATATTTTGGGTCATGCCCAGGCGGGCGTTGGGGATTTGATTCGGGCCGGCTTCACCGCGTAACTGCTGCACCGCTTCGACAATTTGATACAGGCCGGTGGCTCCTACGGGATGTCCCCGCGCCTTCAAACCGCCCTGGGTGCAAATAGGAATTTTGCCTTCCAAAGTAATTTCGCCGTCACGGGCCAGCCAGGTACCCTTGCCCCGCTCGGCAAAGCCAGTGGCCTCCAAACTCAGAGCCGCCATGATGGTGAAAGCATCGTGCAGTTCAAAGAAATCCAGATCGGCCGGGCCAACTTTGGCCTGCCGGTAGGCTCGCTGGGCCGAGTCTTCGGCGGCCTGCAGCCACAACGGGTCGCGCCGGTCGTGGACGCTCAGGCTGTCGGTGGCGACGGCGCTGCCTTTGATGCGGATGGCATTGCTGCTAAACTCGCGGGCCTGTTCGGTGGGGCAGAGGACCACCGCCGCTGCGCCATCGGCCATACCGCTGGCGTCGAGCAGCGCAATCGGGTCGGCAATCAGGCTAGAGCGCACAAAAGCCTCGCGGCTGATCTCGCTCTGGAACATAGCGTTGGGGTTGCGAGCGCCGTTGGCGTGGGCATTGATGGCAAAGCCGGCAAAATCCTCTCGTTTCAGTTTGTTTTCATACATATACCGCTGCATAATCAGCGCGTTCAAAGCCACAAAACTGACCCCGTGGATCACCTCGTACTCGGCATCGGCCGCCGAAGCCAGCCCCGCCGTCACCTTGCTGCCAATGTCGTCGGTCATCTTTTCCACGCCGACGGCAATCACAATATCCTGTAACCCGCTGGCAACGCCAATATAAGCCTGTCGAAACGCGGCGGAAGCGCTGGCGCAAGCCGCTTCAACTTTCACCGCTTCAATGCCGCGCAGACCGGCAAAGTCGGCAATCAGCGCGCCCAGGTGGGCTTGGGCTGATACCTCGCCGGAAAGCATATTGCCGACATACAAAGCATCGGCCCGCTCGATAGTGGCATCGCGCATAGCCGCCGCCAGGGCATCGTAGGCCAGATGGCGCAGGCTCTTATCCCAATGCTCGCCCACCGGGGTTTGTCCAATTCCGATAATAGATACGTCTCTCAATCTAAACTCCTAAAAATTTAGAAATAAGAATTAAGAAATTAGAAGATAAGTTGGCTCTCATTTCTTATTTCTAATTTCTTATTCTTCGTTCTCAGTGCATTTGTAGTTTCTGCCGGTAGCGGGTATAGGTAGCGTAATCAATTTCTACCCGGCGGTTGATATAAGTTTGGGTAGTGGGAGCCAAACTCTGCTTGCCGGTAATCTGATCGGTGACGCGCAGGGAAAAAGCATCGCTGCCGGCGCCGGAGCCAAATGAAATACACAGAATTTTATCGCCTGGTTTGGCAATATCCAGCACCGCCGTTAACCCCAAAATACTGGCTCCGGCATAGGTATTGCCGACAATCGGCACCAGCAGGCCGGTGACCCACTGCGCTTTTTCAAAACCGAGCATGGCTGCCGCCCGCTCTGGGAACTTCTTGTTGGGCTGGTGCAGCACCACGTAGTCGAAATCTTTGGCGGTCCGGCCCAACGCGCTCATAAACTCCTGCCCGGCGCTGATGACGTGGTGAAAATAGGCCGGTTCGCCGGTAAACCGCTGACCGTGACTGGGGTAGTGGGTGGTAGGCCGCCGCCAAAAGTCGGGGGTATCGGTGACATAGGAAGAGCTGCCTTCAAAGATGGCCAGGCTTTCCGCTGCCGGCCCGATCAGATAGGCCGCTCCACCGGAGGCGGCGGTATATTCCAGCGCATCGCCGGGGCGACCCTGGGCCGTATCCGCGCCAACGCCGAGGGCGTAATGAGCCATGCCGCTGCCCACAAAACCAATCGCGGCCTGCATAGTTTCGGTGCCGGCCTTGCAAGCAAATTGCCAATCGGCGGCCTGGGTGTAGGGGGTCGCGCCAATGGCTTCGGCCAGAATGGTGCTGGTCGGTTTGACCGCGTAAGGATGGCTTTCGCTGCCAACCCAGACCGCGCCGATCTCCTGCGGGTTGATCCGGGCGCGGGCCAGTGCGTTTCGGGTTGCTTCCAGGGCAATGGTCAGGGTGTCTTCATCTGGCCCGGCCACGGCTTTCTCTTTGATCGGCAGTTCGCCGTTGCTGCCGGTCCAAACCCGGGCCACTTCTTTAGCCGGTAAGCGATATTTGGGAATGTAACTGCCGTAGCCGACAATGCCGGTTTCGGCAGAGGGTTTCATCAAAGGCATATACTACTACTCCAATTGGAATTCTATTCTAATCTTGAAACGTGATACGTGATACGTGAAACGTTAAACCTGCTACCTGTTACCTGCTACCAGTTCTTTGGCTCTTTCCACTCGAATATTTTTCTCGGCGACCAATTTATCCGCAATTTCCTGAACCTGGGACTCCTTGGCCCCGGCGGCCAGGGCGACTTGTCGGGCATGCAGGCGCATGTGGCCCTGCTGGATGCCTTCGGTGGCCAGCGCCCGGATAGCGGCCAGGTTTTGAGCCAGACCCACTGCCGCCATAATTTCGGCCAGCCACCGGGCATTGGGCTGCCCCAGAATTTTCAGCGAAACCCGCGCCGTCGGGTGCGCTTTGGTCGCCCCCCCCACCGTACCCACGCTGAGCGGCATCTCCAACACGCCGCGAAGATGAGTAATGTCAGCCGTCGGCGGTCGGCGGTCGGCGGTCGTCACCAGTGACCACTCGGTCAGGCTGCTATACCGCCCATTCCGGGCCGCATAGGCGTGCGCTCCGGCTTCCAGGGCGCGCCAATCGTTGCCGGTGGCGACAGCAACAGCGTCAATGCCATTCATGACGCCTTTATTGTGGGTGGCCGCTCGATAAGGGTCGGCGGCGGCAAAGGCCCAGGCTTCAAAAATTGAGCGAGCGACCTGTTCCCCCGGCACATCATTGCGGGCAAGCTGCTCCACCGGAATGAGACATTCGGCGCGGGCCATGCGGCGATCGGTCAGGTTTGATAAAATCCGCAGGTTGACCCGTCCGCCGGTGATGCGCTCGATCAAGGGAGCAATCGCCTCGGCCGCCGTATTGACCGCGTTGGCCCCCATCGCGTCGCGGCAGTCATACAGAATGTGAACAATAAGCATCGGGCCGGCCGGCGTGTCGGGTAAGGGCCGACATTCGATGGCTTTGGCCCCGCCGCCCAATTTTTGAATAGTCGGATGATATTCATTGGCCGCCGCCAGCAGGTCTGCTTCTGCCGCCATCAGTTGGGCGGCCGCTGCGGCCAGATCGGTTAAATCCATCACCTGGACCTGACCAATCATCAGCGGATCGCTGCTGCTGGTGCGAAAACCACCGCCGGCGCGGGCCAGCTTGGCCGCATAACTAACCCCGGCCACAATACTCGGCTCTTCCACCACCATCGGCGCCACAACTTCTGCGCCATTGATGACAAAATTTGTTGCCAGGCCCAGGGGTAAGGTGTAGCGCCCCACAACATTCTCGATCATCACCTCGGCTTGCTCGGCGGAAAGGCCGGTTTCCAGGGCGGCCAGATCGTCGGCCTGTAGACCGGCATACTCAACCAATCTTTGGCGACGTTCAGCCTGGGTTAGCTTATAAAACCCGGCAAAAGTATGGTTCATGCTGTAACGATTCAAACCTCCATTTAGACCTATTGAAAGCCAAATTAATAAAGTGGGTCGTCACTCCCGCCTGATTTGTGACAATTATAGCATCGGGGGACTCTCAAAAGCTATCATCTTGTGGAAAAAATCACTTTTGAGAGGAATTTAGAGCAAAAGTTAGGAAAAAATTAAAAGAGAAAGTTAAAGGCTAGGACTCATAGCCCTCTTGTCAGCTTGTCTGGCCGATGTTAGAATTTTGACATTCAATACCAGAAAATTAAGGTTTGGTGGACTGTTGCAACTCAAAGAAGTTTTATCCGGTCACATTTTGTCCCCCGAAAATCAGGTGGCCCGGCTGGAAAAGATGCTGGAGGTCAGCCGGAAGCTCCATGCGACGCTGGAACTGGGGGCTTTGTTAGCGTTGGTCGTTGAGACGGCCCTTGAGATAATAGAGGCCGAAGCTGCTGCTGTTTTGTTGTTGAACCATAAAAGCGGGGAGTTATGGCTTGAGGCCGCCACAGGAACCTGGGACAAGAGAGCGACGCCAACAATGGTGCCTTTGGAGGGCAGTATCGCCGGCTGGATTATCCGCAGCGGCGAGTTTTTGGTTGTAGATAGCTTGCCCGAAGATGGTCATCGTTTTAGCGAAATTGATAAGTTGCCACTCTTTGCTGTCCATTCAATTTTAGGCGCGCCGCTCAAATTTAATGAGAAAACAATTGGGGTTCTGGAAGTTTTTAACAAGCGGGTTGAGGGCAGTTTTACCAGCGATGATATTCACCTGCTGAACACGCTGGCCGGGCAAGCCGGGGTAGCGATTGAAAACGCGCGGATGTTTGAGCAAGGCGATGAAGTGGCCAAGCTGGTTCAGGAGTTGGCGTCGCCGGTTACCTCTATTGTTGACTTCAGCCAATTAATGCTGGCTGACCCCGAAATGAACCCCGACCATTGGCGAACAGGGTTGGAGTCGGTCAATCGCAAAGCTGTTTATCTGGCCCAAACAGTTGACAGTTTTCTTGACCTCACCCGGTTAGAGACCGGCCGGATGGAATTAAATTGGCAGGCGGTCAACTTGCAGACGCTTGTTCAAGAGACCATCGCCCAGGCGCAGCCCCTGGCGCTTGAAAAAAACATCAGTTTGTCTTTCCAGGCCCCGGATAACCTGCCGGAGATCAGCGCGGACGCCGGCCGGTTAGGCCAGGCCTTGAGCTGTTTGCTAGAAAATGCCGTGCAGTATAATCACCCCGGCGGAGCGGTTACGGTGACAATTTCGGCGAATGAGGTGAGAGTCCAGGTAGCCGTAGTGGACACCGGCCTGGGGATTGCGCCGCACGAGTTAGGGCTGATCTTTAATAAGTTTTATCGGGTGGAGAAAAACGGCGCTAAAACAGGCGGCGCGGGTTTGGGCCTGGCGATTGCCAAAAGAATTATTCAGGCTCACGGTGGGGATTTATGGGTGGAAAGTGAGCTGGGCGAAGGCAGCCGTTTTACTTTTAGCTTACCTTTGGCTGGATAAAAGACCAGCGTGCGTAACTGCTCAGGCATGTCATTTCGACCGTAGGGAGAAATCCCCGATACCTTACTTTTTACATGTTGCGCCCTGGGGATTTCTCGACCTTCGGTCTCGAAATGACATGAGGCTGAATAGTAACTAGCGTGGAATAAAAAAGGCTCCCGATTGCGGGAGCCTTTTTAGGTTTAAACGATTAGCTCTGAGCCGTAGCTTCGGTGGGAGTACGGCCTGTCAACCGGCGGAAGAAGTTGCCGATTTCACCTGTTTGCCAGGAAACCAGAATAGGCACGGCATTAAAGATAGAGGAATAAGTGCCGCTGATGACCCCGACAAGGATGATGGCTACAAACTGTCTGACCGTAGCCCCGCCGAACAGAAGAATGGCCGTAACCACAAACAGAGTGGTAATCGAGGTGGCCAGGCTGCGGTTGAGCGTTTCCAGAATGCTGCGATTGCAGACTACTTCATACGCTTCGTTGCGGTGGCGCGGTAAATTCTCGCGCAGGCGGTCGAAGACAATAATGGTGTCGTGGACCGAGTAACCGATGACGGTCAAAATAGCTGTCAGGAAGAGGGCGTTGACTTCCCAGCCGAGGACTAAACCGGCAATGGCAAACAGGCCGGCTGTGACCAAAATGTCGTGGAGCATGGCGATGACGGCAGCCACGCCGTAGCGCAAGGCATTGGGCACCGAGCGGAAAGCAAAAACCAGGAAAAGCAGGATGGCGATGGCCGCGGCGGCAATCGCATAGCCGGCGGCCTGGCCCACCTCCCGGCCAATGGTCGGACCAACCGAGTCAAAGCGCAGTTCTTTAAAGTTGCCCAATTCGCTCTGCAATCGCTCTTGAATGAGCGGCTTGGCTTCACCTTCCAGGAATTTAGAACGGATCAGGATGGTTTCCTGATCTAATTGACTGGCGGTGGTTACGGCCGTATCCTTAAAGTCCAGATTGTTATAGGAGAAATTGGCAAAAATTTGCTGCACCTGGGCCGGCTGAACCGGCTGGTCGAATTGCAATTCCATCAACGAGCCGCTGGTAAAATCAATGCCCAGTTTTAACGGCGTGCCAAACTGCGCCTGAGAAAAGATCATCCCAATCAGTCCGGGCACAATGAAAGCCAGCGATAGGATATAGTACCATTTGCGTTTGCCGACAATATCAAACAACCAGGCAGCCCAGCCGGGCGCAGTCTGGGTTTTTCTTTCGAGGCTAAAGCCTAACAAGAATGAGTTATTTTTCAACCCTTCACCGCCAATGCCAACCAGGAGGCGCAAAAAGGCGCGGGTAACGGTGATGTTGGTGAAAAGGTGAATTAACTCACCCAGGGCCAGGGTGATGGCAAATCCTTTGACGACCCCGGCCCCAAAGTTGGAGCCAAACCAGAACAGGATCAGGCAGGTAATCAAGGTGCTCAGGGCGGAGTCGCGGATTGAAGGCCAGGCCCGGTTAAAGGCTAATTCCATCGCCATTTTTAGGCTGCGCCCGGCCCGCAGTTCTTCCTTGAGGCGTTCAAAGACCAAAATGTTACCGTCTACGGCAATCCCGACCGAAAGAATAAAGCCGGTAATGGCCGGCAGTGTCAGCGTGACCGGAACAACTTTATAAAGGGCAAAGTTCATTAGCCCATAAACCGCCAGGGCCAACACGGCCATAAAACCAGGCAGCCGGTAGTAGATCAGCATAAAAAGGGTGACAATCACCAGTCCAATCGTTCCAGCCTGAATGCTTCTCTGTACCGAGTCCTGGCCGAGGGTAGGGCCAATGGTCCGGTTTTCGACTACTTTGAGGGGCACGGGGAGTGCGCCGTATTTCAACTGGATTGCCAGGGCCTGACCTTGCTCCAAACTGTCTCTACCCAACGAAATGGTGCCGCTGGTGTCAATCCGAGCATTAACAGTGGGGCAGGAGAGTACCTTTTTATCCAAAACAATACACAGGTAGTTGCCAATATTGGCCCCGGTATATTCGCCAAATTTTCGCCCGCCTTCGGATTTGAGGCTGAAGTTGATTTCAACCACCCGCCGGTCGGGATTGAAACCGGCATTGCTCACCAGATCCAGATCACTGCCGGTAATGATGGTGGGATAGATAGTGGTGGGGGGAGCAGTCACCTCGCCGGTGATTTCGCCGGTGCTGGTGATGGACTCGGTTGGGGCAGTTTGACCCGCTCCGCCAAAGCTAGTCTGGATGACAGTCCCTTCGGGAACGGGCACACGGCCGGCGTCCACAAATTCCAGCAGGCCGGTTTCGCGCAGGGTGCTAATTGCCAGTTCGGGGTCAGAAATGCCGGGCAGTTCAACAATCATGCGGCTGCTGCCTTGAAGCTGGACTAACGGTTCGGTTACACCCAGGCCGTTTACCCGGTTGTCTACAATCACGCGGGCGGCTTCCATGGCCCCTTCTTCTAATTGCTGGCCTGCGGGCAGGTCGGCTTCCAGGACTACTTGTAAGCCGCCCTGCAAATCGAGGCCTTGATGAACCTTAATACTGCGCTGTTGCGTTCCTTGCCAGGGTAACAAAGCTACCCACCAGGGCGCTGCTTCTGCCGTTGTACTGTCGGCAGCATCGGGATAAGTGTATTCCAGGTTGACGGTATTAATCCAAATCAATAGGGCTGCCAACAGCAAAATGCCGATGACAACGGTGATGTTATGTTGTCTCATAAATTCAGAAATGCCTTTAACTATTCACCGGTCTTATTGAAGCCGGGGGTTTTGTCCAAACGTTCCGATTATAGTCCGCTGGTATGGCAATGTCAAATAAAATCAAAATCTGCGATTACTGCGGAGTAGCGAAAACCGCCGTCCAGTAATGGCCGTAGCCGCCGCCGGTTACATAGCCCAGGCCGATTTCGGTAAAATGGGGGCTGAGCAAAATTGCTCTGTGGCCCGAACTGTTCAGCCAACCGTTCAGCATAATTTCGGGAGTGGTGTAGCCAGCCCCAAGTGTTTCACCCCAGGTACTGGCTGCGTAGCCGGCGTTGTCCAGCCGGTCCCCAGGGTTCAGACCATCAGGGTTGATATGGTCAAAAAAATCGCGATTAATCATATCCTGGCTGTGCGCCTCGGCCACTTGCGCCAGCAGCGCATCAAAAGCGAGTGGGGCCAATCCGCGAGACGTTCTTTCAGCATTGATCAGCAGGCGGAGTTCCTCTTCCGGGGAAGCCGTCTTGACCACAAGGGGCAAATAGACTGTTGTGACAGCAGAAGCCTGGAGCGTCGTAACCGACAAGGGTAGGGCGGGCGAAGCTTGAACCACGAGTCTGGCCGTTGGCAGCCAGCCCCAATTCAACAAAAAGAAGCCCCAGGCCAAAGCGACGCTGGCAGTTAATTTCCAAAAAGTGGGGATGGTTCAAAAATAAGTTGACACATTAACAATTTCACAGACTTGCCTTCAGCGACCGATTCGGGGATGATAGAAGCCAGCGGTACTCCATGTTGACAGGAGGTTCTGATGGCAGCGTATCGTGTTCCCGAATTTACCCTGGAGCAACGGACGGAGGCGGTGTTGCAGATGCTCGTATCTTGGCCTGATCGCCCATGGGGGCTGGTTTCCGAACTGGCCCGCTTGTATGGGATCTCTCGCGCGAGATTGTACGAGCTTCGCAAGGGGGCGTGGGAGGCCATCGTCGCAGCCTTGCAAGCTGGCGAGGCCGGTCGGCCGGCGCAGGTGACCCGCCTCACAGTGGACAAGGGGTTCATCGACCGCACGATTGCGCTCCTACCCATGCTGACGGGAAGTGTGCGTGACATCCGGTTGGGCCTGAACCTGATCCTGGGCGTCAGCCGTTCGGTGGGCTACGTCAGCCAGACGCTGACTGGGGCGGGGGCCCAGGCTAGGGCCTACAACCTGGCCCTGACCGTGCCGCTGCCGATCCTGGGTGAGGCGGACGAAATCTTCCAAGGACGGAAACCGTGCCTGACCTTGGTGGACGGGCGCTCGTTCCTGGTGCTGAACCTGACCCCGGCGGCGTCCCGCGATGGAACGACCTGGGGGCTGACCTACCTGGATTTGGTCGAACGCGGTATCCAGTTCCAAGATCTGGCCTGTGACGGTGGGACTGGGCTACGGGCTGGGGTGCGGGAAGCCAAACTGGCGGTGCCCTTGCGGCCCGACCTGTTTCACCTCCTGCAAGAGGCCCAACGCCTGACCCGGCGACTGGAAGGAGCCGCCTACCGAGCCATAGAGACGACCGAACGAGCCCGCCGAGCTGATCTGGAAGCACGCGGACTCCGGCGTCGCTGTGGTCGTCGGCTCAAGATCAAGGTGCCCTTGCCTCAGGCTCAGGTCGAGGAAGCCCAGGCCATTGTGACCTTCGACTCCTGGTCTTGGCTGCTGGCTGAAGTTCGTCACGCTTTGGAACCCCTCACCCCCACCCATCACCTCGTCTCAGCGGTCAAAACCAAAGCTACGCTGGAAACGGCCGTCGGCCTGCTCAAGGAACTGGGCCAGGCTGATATTACGGCCTTCGCCGACGATCTCCAGCAGAAGCTACCCGAACTGCTGGCTCCCTTGGAGTGGCTGGAGCAACAACTGGCTCCCGTGCTTAAGAACGTGGCTGCTGACACCCAAGCGTTTGTCCTGTGGACCTGGCAGCATCGTCACACCTTGGCTTTGAACTTCGAGACGGACTTCTCAGAGACCCTGCGCTCCGTCGTGCCAGTTGTCTGGGAGACCCTGGGCCTGTTCCATCGCTCCTCCAGCTTGGCTGAGTCTTTGCACAGTTGGCTGCGTCCCCATTTACAGGTTCACCGGGGGATGCCCCAGTGGTTACTGCCGCTGCTCCAACTCTTCTGGAACCACCACGAGTTTGAACGGGGCAAGCGAGCCGACCACAGCCCTCTGGAGTTGGCCGGTGTGCCGGATGCCCCTTCTCTGGCGGAGGTGTTGGACCAACTGTTCCCGCCCAGGGCGGCCACCCAGCCAGTCTAATTTATTTTTTAAGGTACCAAAAGTGTCAACCTATTTCAGCCCGTAATTGAACCATCCCAAAAAGTGTTATTCCAATTCGATAGGATCAACAAGTTCTCCTTCAAAAATTAGGAACTGAGGGAACTCATTGGAACTCATAGGAACTACCTGCATGAGTTCCCTTGAGTTCCTACGAATTCCCACAATTTTCATCATTGGTGGTATGCCACAGGGGGATCAGAATACCTTTTTGTTACCGGACTTCCTCCAGTTTCACCCATCGCCCTTCGGCGGCTGACCGCTCGGCGGCGGCCATGGCTTCCTGAATATGCAGGCCATGGGCCAGAGTGGGTGGTGAGGGTAAATCGTCGCGCACCGCCTTGAGGAATTGATATTGACATTCGCTATGGGCGCGGGTAAAGGTGGGGGTCATGGTCCAATCGGGCGCTTTTTGGCCCTCGTAGTGCTGGACGGTTTCCAGGCGTTTGAAACCGCGCATGCCGCCCAATGGTTTCTCCGGGTCACGCACATCGTAAACTTGCAGCCAGCTTGGGTCTTCCAGGCTGAACCGAAGCGCCCCCTGCTCGCCAAAAATCTCGATTTGCAGATCATTGGTGGCCCCGGTGCCCATACGCGAGGCTTCAATCAGGCCCAACGTTTGATCTTTCAACCGGACGTGCAGCAAGGCCAGATCGTCCACATCTACTCGCCCTGTTTCGGTCGAACCGGCCGCCAGGGGACGCTCTTTGATCAACGTTTCCATGGTGGCCTGGACGGCGCTGAAATCGCCCAGCAGGTAATAAATCAAATCCAGCACGTGCGATCCTAAATCAAACAACGCGCCGCCCCCCGAAACTTCCTTGCTCAAGCGCCAGGATAAGGGTTTCTGCGGGCTAATATAGCTGGCGCGGTAGTACCGCCCCCGAAAAGAAAAAACGCGTCCCAAAAAACCGGCCTCGATCAGTTGACGCGCTCGAATCATGGCCGGGAAAAAGCGGAAGTTAAAGGTCAACTGGGTCTTTACGCCGGCCTTTTCTACAGCGGCCACCATGCGCTGCCCCTCGGCCACATTCATCGCCAGCGGTTTTTCGCAGTAAATATGCTTGCCGGCTTCGGCGGCGGCGACGATAATCTCTTCGTGGTTGTAGTTGGGGGTGCAGCAGTCAATCAGGTCAACATCGGAACGGGCCAATAACTCGCGGTAATCGCTGGTCCACACTTCACAGCCGATTTCCGCGGCTGCTTTCTGCGCGGTTTCCGGGCGGGTCGTCGCCACCCCGACAATTCTGAAGCTGTCGGCCGGTAAGCCGTAGTGAAAAGGAATAGCCTTGTAAGCCATCGCATGGACGCGGCCAATGCCGCCATAGCCAATCATGGCAATACCAAGTTTTTTCATAAATGATCCTTTCTTTTTTCTGACCGGAGACCGAACCCCCTCCCCGCCCTCCCCCTATTAGGGGGAGGGTTAGGGTGGGGGTCATTTGGCGTCCCGATTTTACAACATTCAGCCTGTCATGTTAAATCGGGATGAAAAGCTTTTCTCTATTATCATTTTCGTTTATAATGGAGCAAGGTACTTGACGTAAGTAATTTGCCTTGCCTTTATCAACCCGGGTTTAACAAAGATACAGTAGTCAGTAATCAGTAGTCAGTAATCAGTAGTCAGTAATCAGTAGTCAGTCACACTGATTACTGATCACTGATCACTGTTTACTGTCCTCAGAGGAGTGATCATGGCTGTTCCAAAAGAAGAGTCCCCCTTTATTTATGGCATGCACGATCGTGGCGGCGAGCACCTGATGCTGGTTGACGGCAAAGCCAAGGGCTGGGTGCTGGTGACTGAAGAAATTCGGGCCAACCCGAATGATATGGGCGGCAGCAACTATACTGACCTGGCCGACAAAGGCTTTGGGGTGATTGTCCGCCTGAACCACGCCTACGGTCCTGACGGCACTATCCCCCTTGCCAGCAAATACCAGGATTTTGCCCAGCGCGTGGCTAATTTTGTCAGCAAGTCACCCGGCGCGCATATCTGGATTATCGGCAACGAAATGAATCTGGAACGAGAGCAGCCACGCAAACCCGGCAGCAGCGAAGCCGAACCGATTACGCC
The DNA here is from genome assembly GCA_015075405.1 of Anaerolineales bacterium. Classification (GTDB taxonomy): domain Bacteria; phylum Chloroflexota; class Anaerolineae; order 4572-78; family J111; genus DSQQ01. The sequence continues at coordinate 965,553 of JABTUK010000003.1, read as the reverse complement.
GCGCCGCTATGCCACCTGTTACAAACTGTGCCGTGACGCCATCCGCCGGCTGCCGGGACACCGCAAAGATCAGGTCATTGTTGGGGCGATTGGGCCGTGGAACCCTGAAACACCCTATGATGCTGACCCCGAAGGCAAATATCCGGCCAACAAGATCCCCGGCGGGCCGGGACATTATCCTTACTTTGGCTTTTTTGGCGATTATATCCAGTATCTCCGTGATATTTTACGGGTGATTAGCCCGGATGAGTGCGATGGCATTGCCATCCACGCCTATACTCACGGGGTGAATCCAGACCTGGTTTTTAGCGACCAGAAAATGGGGCCGCCTTTTGCCAAGTACAACTACCACTTCCGCACCTACAAAGATCAGATGGAGGCTATTCCCCGCGCCTTTCGCCACCTGCCGGTCTACTTGACCGAGATGGACGAGGATGAGGTTTGGGAAGACGCCAACCGGGGCTGGGTTAAAAACGCCTACAAAGAAATCAACGATTGGAACAAAGCCGGCAACCAGCAAATCCGCTGCGCCATCCTGTATCGCTGGCCCCGGCACGACAAGTGGCACATTGACGGCAAGCAGGGCGTCCAGAATGATTTCCGCGAGGCTATTGCCTTCAATTATCAATGGGATCCCGACGCCGGCCCGGCTGAGGTCTCAACCACCACCTCGACGCCGCTGCCGGTTGAAATTACCACCCCAACCCCGGCTGTGGTGGTCACAAACCGGCCCGCCTACCGCACCCGTTACACCGGCCACAACACCCCAACGACGGTTCAGGCCGGGCAAACCCTCAATCTCAGTGTGGCTGTCCAAAATGTGGGCAGCCTCACCTGGACCCGCAGTGGGGCGACGCCCTTTCAACTGGGCTTTCAGTGGTATAATACCAGCGGTCAAATGGTTGCGTTTCCGCCCCAATTGGATTTTCACTCCCCCTTACCCGCGGATGTGCCGCCGGATGGCGGCGTACTCATCCAGGCTCGGCTGCGCACCCCCGACGCCCCCGGCGTCTACCAACTGCGCTGGGATATGATTCACGAAGGCGTAACCTGGTTTACCACCCAGGGCGACCAGGGTCTGCTGGTCTCGCCGGTGAGTGTGACCACCCAGCCCGTGCAAATTACACCCCCCCCGGTGTCTGCGCCAACGCCCACTCCGACCGCTTTCATCCAGGTTCAGGATGTCAGCGCCAGCCTGCCTCGCAGCGCCACCCAGCAGTATCCCACCCGCGCCCGCTCGGCCATTCGCCGGCTGATTCTTCACCATACCGCCACCCCGCCCGAGGTGACCATCACCCGCGTGGCCGAATTTCAGGTGAACAATCGCAATCTGCCGGGCATTACCTATCATTATTGTATTACCGCCAAAGGTCAGGCTTTTCAAACCCAACCGCTCGAAACTGTGGCCAACCACGCCGGCAACTTTAGCAGCGACAGCGTCGGCGTCTGTCTGGTTGGCAACTTTACCGACGTTGCGCCCCCCCAGGCCCAACTCGATGCGGCGGCGGCCCTGTTAGCCCAACTGGCCGTTCAATTGGGAATCCCAGCTAATCAAATTTTTGGTTACAGCGAACTGGTCAAAACCGGCAGCCCCGGCGCGACGTTCCCGGCCTGGAAGGACCCGTTGATAGCTAAAGTTCAAAGTTTGATGGCGGGGGGTGTTTCTATGCCGGTTGTCACGCCGACGCCCACCCCAACCCCAACGCCAACACCGACTCCGCAACCCACACCGACTCCCACGCCAACGCCCACGCCAACGCCTACCCCTGCTCCGGCAGCAGCCAAGACCATCGAACATTACCTACTTTTCTGGCATCAAGGGGCCGGCAATTGGGCCAGGTGGGACCTCCTGGGCGCTTTCACCTATCTTGATAAATTCCCGGCCACCATCGGTTTTTCAATCGAAGAGGCCAAATCAGCCCGGTATGTCACCATTGTCGGCGGCGTGGGCGGCGTGCCGGCCCAGGCCGAGCAGATTTTGCGGGCCGCCGGCTGCCAGGTCGAGCGGCTGGCCGGAGCCAACGAAACCGAAACCCGCCAGATGCTAGAGCAGCTTGCGGCCCAGGGGCGGCGCTACCGTACGCTGCGGTGAGAGGCGAGGAGCAGTGAGGCGAGGACGCGAAGACACAAACAGATAAAACTCACTCCTCGCGTCCTCGCCTCTTCGTTTCTCCGTCTCCTCGTGCCCTCGCAATCCAGGCGCAGCCCAGAATGGCGGCGTCATCGCCCAGGGGACTGGCGACGACTTTGACCCTTGAACCAATTGATTCAAAAGCCCGATAACGGACGGCCTCACGGGTGGGGCCGAGCAGCAAATCCCCTGCCTGAACCACACTGCCGCCAATGATGTAGAAATCAATATCAAACAAGTGGGCCATAGTGGCAATGACAATCCCCAACGCCTGCCCGGCCTGGGCAAAAACTTGCAAGGCTTGGGGCTGACCTTGAGCGGCCAGTTGCGCTACATACCGTCCATCAATCTCCTCGGGCAAGTTCAGCTCCGGCCCCACCACCTCTCGAAAACGCTGGCCCAAATCAGGCCCGGCCATGTAAACTTCGGCGCAGCCATTGGAGCCGCACGAGCATGGCGGGCCGTGCATATCTACGGTAATGTGCCCCACCTCCCCGGCGGAATTGGTCGGCCCCCGGTACAATTCGCCGTTGATGATAATGGCCGCGCCTACCCCGGTGCCAACCACCACAAAAATCATATTATTTACCTCGTGGCCCGCGCCGAAATGAAATTCACCCAGGGCGGCGGCCTTGGCGTCATGCTCGATGGGGGCGGGCAAACCCAGCCGTTCTTCGAGCATGCGCTGCAACGGCACGTTGATCCAGCCGGTCAGGTTGGGCGGGTCGAGCAGCAGCCCGGCCACATGGTCAAGCGGGCCGGGGCAGCAAACACCGATAGCCGCAACTTGCTCCCCGACTGGCAGCGCCTCCCGCAACTGTTCAACGCATCCGGCAATGCGTTCGACGGCGGCGGCCGGCCCTTCGCTGACGCCGGTCTGGACGTAAACCTTTTTGACAATTTCGTTGTGAGGGCTAACCAGACCAGCGGCAATTTTGGTCCCACCCAAATCTACCCCAATGACCCAGGGGGGGGTGGGGACGCGAGGAGGCGAGGAGGCGAAGAAAGAGGTATCTAGTTTCGCCTCCTCGCCTCCTCGCCTCTTCGCTCCACTTCGTTGTGTATCTGATTTTTTCATTCCTGCTCCTCCACTCCCTGGTCTACGGAAGCCAAAGTATAACACACTTCTTGACAAAGCCCAAATTAAATGATATACTTTGTGCAATTATACAGTAAATTGTGCAATTGCACAGTACCCATCGGGGGAAAATACTCTTTACGATAGGGGGAAATCCCCTAGCCGATTGGTAATCTGATGGATTGACGGCTGTGGTGGTTCGTGATAAAATTTGCGCGGTTTGTTTCTCCATAGTTTTTTGGCTATTGAGATTACTTGTCGTTGAGTGCCACTAAGCCCTGGCTTAGATGTACTGAAAGGAGGGACGACTCAAACCCAACAAGCTGTTGTTTCATTTTCTGTGTTTACCCCCTCGAAGTAGTAAAACTTAATAAACAATGACTGTTAGAGATCAAGGAGGAGCTTTTCAATGAAGAAGTTTTTAATGATTGCTGTATTGTTTGCTTTGCTGGTCGCCCTGCTACCAGCCTCATTAGTTAGCGCCCAGAGCGCCGGCGAAGACTACACCGTGCAGGCCGATGACTCCCTCTCCAAACTGGCCGACAAATTTTTTGGCGATATTAATGCCTACTGGGCCATTATGTCGGCCACCAACCAGGCTAACGCCGAAGACCCCTCGTATGTTAAAATTGAAAACCCCGACATTATCGAAGTCGGTTCCAAGTTGCGAATTCCCACCCAGGAAGATGCCCAGGCATTTATGGCCACTTTTGACCCAGCCAATGCTGACGTGGGCGCGTTGTTTGCCAGCGGCGCGGGCGGTCAATTGCTGGTCGGCAACTGGTGGACTTCAGGTGGTGAATTTGCCGGGGTTAATGAAGTCTACAAAATATACCGGGCCGAATATCCTGATGTCGAGTTGATCCATGCCGGTATCGCCGGCGGCGCTGGCACCAACTTTAAAGGCGCAAACCTAAACAAACTCATTGCCGGTGACCCCTTTGATGTCTTTATGCTCCATGCGGGCCTGGAAGCCGAACTCTACAGCCCCGAAAAGTACCTGACGCCGGTGGATGACATTTTGGCCGAAGCCGGGGTGCTGGATGTGATGCCGGAAGATTTGAAGGCGCTGCTGAAGATCCGCGGTAACACCTACACCGTGCCGTTAAACATTCACCGTGGCAACGTGATGTGGACCAACACAAGGCTACTGGAGCAGGCCGGCGTGGCTGTGCCGACGAACTTTGAAGAGTTTTTTGCCGCCTGCGACGCGCTGAAAGCTAAAGGTATTGTACCCATGGCGCAAGGCAGTACCGATGGTTTTGAGTTTGGGCATCTGTTTGAGGTTGTGCTGGCCGGTACAGTAGGGGCCGAAAAGAATCACGGGCTGTGGCACGGGACTGTTCCCTGGAGCGACCCCAGCGTAACCCAGGCCCTGGAAAACTATAGCAAAATGTTGGATTGCACCAACGAAGATCGCGGCACGGTGAACTGGGTGGGGGCCATTAAGCTGGTCATCAATGATCAAGCCGCTTTCAATATTATGGGCGACTGGGCTTATGGTGAGGTGATTAACGATAAAGCGACGGATCATGTCACCTGGAATTCGCCTCCTGGTAATCAAGGTATGTTCTTCCTGGTCTCCGACGGCTTCGCCATCACCAAAGAAGCGCCCAACCCTGAAAATGCCCGCAACTTTGTGAAAATCATTACTCGCAAGGATGCCCAAGAAGCCTTTAACCAGAACAAAGGCTCCATCTGCGCCCGCACCGACTGCGACTACAATACCTTCCCGGCGGATCGCCAGGAATATTTCAAAGGGTCTGCCGCCGATTTTGCTACCAATACGATCGTGCCGATGGTCACCCACGGCTCTGGGGCTATTCCCACCTGGCAGCAGCAATTTGGCGACATTGTAACCAAATTTGCCTCTGACCGAGATGCGCAAGCGGCTCAGAACGCCTTTATCTTGGCGGCTGAAGATGCCGGGTTCCCGCAGCAGTAAGTTTGTTTCTTAGACCCTAAAGGTCTCTAAGACCTTTAGGGTCTGAGAATAGCGAGGCAGTCCGACCGGGCTGCCTCGCTTTATAATTATGGTTTAATAGGATACAATAGCACCAGGCGAACGTGAGTTGACGGAAAAGACCCTTAAAATTGTTGAATAAAGGCGCGAGGCGGTGGAGCAACTATTGACTCAAGCGAAGAAATTGGGCCTAATTCCGGCAGAAATGAAGTGGTAGAGGAGCGTAGGAAAAGGTATGGCTCTCAACTGGGAGAAAAATTGGGAAAGAATTGTCGGCTTTCTGTTTATCCTGCCTTCATTAATTGCTATTATCGTTTTTGTTTACGGCTTTATCGGCTGGACCGGCTGGGTCTCCGTCTCAAACTGGAAACGGGGCGCTGAACCGAATTATACCTATGGCGGCTTTGATGCCTATGCCCGCCTCTTTGGCACGACGGAACGCTATGCTGCGGGCATTGACGCCACCCGCTTTACCGCCAGCCTGCGTAATGTCATCGGCTTTACCGCCCTCTTTCTGTTCAGTTGCATTGTTATCGGCTTTACCCTGGCTGCGCTGCTGGACCGTCACGTGATAGGTGAAGGTTTTTTTCGCAGCCTGTTTTTGTTTCCTATGGCCATCTCTTTTATTGTCACCGGGCTGGCCTGGCGCTGGCTCTTTACCCCCGGTGATTCCAATGTTGGCACTACGGGCATCAACCGAATTTTGGAGAACATTGGTTTGGGGTTTATCCGGCCTAATTGGGCCAGCGATGTGGTTTATCATATCCCCGCCAACTCGGGCCTGGGCGAGTTTTTAGCCAATATTGGCCTGGGTTGGTTAGCCTCGCCCAATTGGGGGATTTCCTTGGGCATTATTACCGTCACCATTGCCGCCATGTGGCAGCTATCGGGGTACACCATGGCCCTTTACCTGGCCGGCCTGCGTGGCATCTCCGATGACCTGCGCGAAGCCGCTCGCGTAGATGGGGCGAGCGAATGGCAAGTTTATCGCTATATTATCATCCCGATGTTAAAACCTGTTACCCTTAGCGTAGTTATCATTTTGGCTCATATTTCGCTCAAGATTTATGACCTGATTGTGGCGATGGGCGGGGTCGGTCAAGGGTTTATCAAAGATGTGCCGGCCTACAACATGTGGGAGACCACCTTTGACCAAGCCCGGTTTGCCCAGGGCGCGGCCATTGGTGTGGTTTTGCTCATATTGATTTCCATCCTCATTATTCCTTACCTCGTTATTAATCTGCGGCAGCAGGAGGAGCGCTAATGGCAACCCAATCTCTTACCACCGCCCAAACCGACGTAGCGACCAAACACCGTTCCCATTTCCACTGGACCCGCCTGCTTATTTACGCTATTCTCCTGTCGTTCTCAATTTTTTACATCTTGCCGGTCTACCTCATCCTCATTACCAGCTTTAAACAATATGTTGACATTGACCTGTACCGCATGTGGGAATTTCCCCCGGTGATTAATCTGCCGCAGTGTACCAACCCCTTCATTTTTTGCTTTGACAGCTTTTACGAGGCCTGGTTTGGCAGCTCGGCGGTGATTGGCATGGGCACCGCTTTTATGAACAGTGTCACCATGGCTATTCCGGCCACTATTATCTCCACTGTTCTCGGTTCGCTCAACGGCTATATTTTGGCAAAATGGAAATTTAAATATGCCGATTTTGTCTTCCCCTTTATCCTGTTTGGCATGTTTATTCCTTACCAAGCTATCCTTATTCCCTTAACCCTAACCTTGAGGGCAATGGGGCTTTACGCCAGCCTGGCCGGGCTGGTTTTTGTCCACGTGGTTTATAGTATTCCTATTGCCGGCCTCATCTTCCGAAATTATTACGCTACTATTCCCAACGAGATGCTTGAGGCGGCCCGGATTGACGGCGGCAATATCTTTAGCATTTATCGCCATATTATTCTACCGCTCTCACCGCCGGCCTTTGTGGTCGTGCTGATCTGGCAATTTACCAACATCTGGAATGATTTTATTTTTGCCGTCACCATTGCCCAAAACCAGAATCAGCCGATGACCGTCGCGCTCAACAACATTGCCGGTAGCTTCACCGTCCAGTGGAATGTGCAAATGGCCGCCGCTTTCTTAACGGCCTTGCCCACGCTGTTGGTTTATATTATCCTGGGCCGCTACTTCCTGCGAGGATTGTTAGCCGGCTCGCTTAAAGGATAGAAAGACCGGGGACGGGAGACCGAAGACCGGGAAGTTTACTCCCCGGTCTCCTGTCCCCGGTCTCCGGTCATTTTTGTATTAATCACGGAGGTAAAATAATCATGCCCGACAAACTTCGCTGGGGACTCCTGTCCACGGCAAATATCAACGATGCTGTCATTGAGCCAATCCGCCAGGCTGGCCGAAGCGAACTGGTGGCCGTGGCCAGCCGCGATAAAAACAAAGCGCAGGCTTACGCCGCGGAAAAAGGGATTCCTACTGCCCATGGCAGCTATGAGGAACTGTTAGCCGACCCGAACATAGATGTCATTTACAACCCACTGCCCAATACCCTCCACTGCGAGTGGACGGTCAAAGCCGCCGAAGCGGGCAAACATGTGCTGTGTGAAAAGCCCATCACGCCTACCCTGGCCGAATTGGATCAGGTCGAAGCGGCGGCCAAAACCAACAACGTGACCGTGTTTGAAGCCTTTATGTACCTCCACCATCCCCAAACCTTGCAGGTTAAGGAGATGATCCGGGCCGGCAAACTGGGCGACCTGCAACTAATCAACAGTTGGTTTGCCTACTACCTGCCGCCGGAAGATAGCCATAACATTCGCCTGCACCCCAACCTGGCCGGCGGAAGTTTGTGGGATGTGGGCGTTTATCCCAACAGCCTGGCGATTGTGATGGCCGGGGCGGGCGCGCCGGTAGAAGTATGGGCCAGCCAAAGCAAAGGCGAAACCGGGGTGGATGTGGTCTTCACCGGCCAGATGAAATTTGCCAATGGCGTTATAGCTCAGATTTCATGTGGCTTTCGCTCGCCGTTTCGGGAAGGAGCACACCTTGTGGGGGATAAGGGTATTATCCAGATTCTTGAACCGTGGAAACCGGGTGCGCAGGGCAAAGAAAGTCATCTGGTTTTCCTGGGCCAAGATGATAGCCGCGAGAATTTAGTGATACCCGCCGCCAATCCTTACCTGGCCGAAGTCCAAGCGATGGAAGCCTGTGTGTTGGATGGGGCGGAGCCGGTCGTTCCCCTCAGCCTTAGCCGACATTTTCTGCGCAGCGTTCTGGCCCTGTACGAGTCGGCGGAGACGGGACGGGTAGTGAGTTTGTGACCGGGGGCCGAGGACGGGAGACGGGTTATCAATTTTCGCCAGTCTCAGTAGATCCAATTTTTGACCGTAGCAAAGGCATCCCCATGCCTTTGCGGACGGCATAGGGATGCCGTCCTACAGAAATTTGGATCTACTGAGTCTCCGGTTCTCGGTTCCCGGTCGCTTCTTTCAAGGCCTGGGCAATTTTCTCCGGCCCAATAATTTCAGCTAAGGCCCGCAGCACATTGGGCTGTTCCTCCCACAGCCAGCCTACTTGCAACCAAAAGCCTGGCAGAACCATCGAACGATAAATGCCATCCGCTTCTACGGGAATGAGCCGGTACTGCCCATCCGGGCCAAGTTGATAAAACTGAGCGCGTTGGCGGGTCTGGGGACGGTTATCGAGAATCCAATACTCCGGCACTCCCCCCGCCTCATATTCATCAAATTTGTCCACCCGGTCTCGATGAACACTGTCATCTGAGACGATCTCAATAATCAAGTCGGGGGGACCGGCAATTCGATCAGGGGTGAGGCGCTCAAGATGCTCTTTAGCCAGAAACATTAAATCAGGTTCGCGGCTGTTCCCATCCGGGCGTAGTTTGAGTTCAAAGGGTGCTGTCCACAAGCGGCCCAGGTCGAAGATGTGAATAAAAAGCCCCATAACCTCATATAAAAATCCAATTAAAGTTTGATGCGGATCTTTAGCGGGCATAAAAACAACAACCTCCCCATTGACCCATTCAGCGTGGGTATCCTCGCCGGCCCAGGCCAGGTATTCCTCGTAGGTCATTTTTAGCTTACCGGGCGAAGTCTCAACCGGCGCTTCAGCTACGGGTGGCATGGCATCCATGATTTGCCTCCTCTCGCGGTAGTTCAACCCTTAGAGTGGTCATAATTTGCTCCTTTAGGGAATCTGGCTTTAATTATACCGTATCGTAAAAGCATCGTAAAGACTTACATCTCACATTTTGCAGGTAATTCATGACGATAACTGCCCCTCATAAGCTTGGTTCTTGCATCGTCGCCGGGCATATTTGCCTGGATGTGATTCCTACCCTGCTGGGTGCGGGCGACTTCGAGTCAACTTTCCGGCCCGGCCGGCTGCTGGAAGCAGGGCCGGCGGTCATCTCTACCGGTGGCGCGGTCTCTAACACCGGCCTGGCCCTGCGCAAACTGGGCGTCAATACCCAATTGATGGGTAAAATAGGCTCCGACCTGTTCGGACAGGCCATCCTCGGCGTGGTCAAAAGTTTTGGCGAACATCTGGCCGACGGCATGCGTATTGTGCCCGGCGAGGCCAGTTCTTACACTGTCATCCTTAACCCGCCCCAGGTTGACCGGATTTTTTTGCACTGCCCCGGCGCTAATGATACCTTCGACGCCAGCGATGTAGATTACGCCGCTCTGCAACAGGCCGGCTTATTTCACTTCGGTTACCCGCCCTTGATGAAGCAGATGTATCTCAGCGACGGGGCTGAACTGGTCAAGCTGTTCCAACAGGCCAAAGCGACCGGCGTGACCACCTCGTTGGATATGGCTATGCCCGACCCGGCCGGCCCGTCCGGACAGGCTCATTGGGCCACTATTCTTCAGACGGTGCTGCCCTATGTTGACCTGTTTGTGCCCAGCCTTGAAGAGATGCTGCTCATGCTCTATCCCGACACCTTCAAACAGGTATCAAGCGGCGCAACGCCGATCACCCCGTCCCTGGCTTCTCAAGTTGCCGCTGATTTGCTGGAAATGGGGGCGAAAGTGGTGATGCTCAAAGCCGGACACCTGGGCTTGTATCTGCGCACCTCCGCCGAAAATCGCCTGGCCGAACTGGGCCGCGCTCGTCCCGGTCACCTGGCTCGCTGGGCCAACCGTGAATTTTGGGCGTCGGTCTTTCAAACCCAGGTGGTCGGCACCACCGGCGCGGGCGATACCACCGTGGCCGGATTCCTGGCCGCTTTTTTGCGTGACCTGCCTCCCGCCGAAGCCGTGACGATGGCTGTAGCCGTCGGCGCGTGCAACGTCGAAGCTGCCGACGCCACCAGCGGCGTCCGCTCCTGGGAGGAAACACTGGCCCGCGTCAAAGCCGGCTGGCCGCGCCAACCGCTTCATTTTGCCGATATCCCTGGCTGGCGCTTTGATGAGTCCCGCCAATTGTGGCTGGGGCCAAATGACTCTACCCAATAAATCCACAGGCGCGAAGCATACAGGTAGATACACATGAACAAAGATTTCCAAAATTCTCATTTCTTATTTTTCATTTCTTAATATGACTTCTACCCCTCTCCTTTTAGCCCTTGACTTTGGCGGCACCAAACTAACGGCTGCCCTGACCTACCCAGGTGAGCATACCTGGCTGGCCCACCGGCGTTTCTTTTTGCCCTCCGGCGTGGATGGGCGTTATGAATACGATACCATGCTCGACCTGGCCCACGATTTGATCGAAGAAAACGGACGGCCTCCTGCCGCCATCGGGGTTAGTTTTGGCGGCCCGGTTTACGCCCGCGCCGGCCTGGTCAAACGTTCCTTCCATACCCCCGGCTGGGAGAATACCCCGCTGGCCGAGTGGTTAGCGGCTGAATTAAAAGCGCCGGCTGCCGTTGATAACGACGCCAATGCGGCGGCCCTGGGTGAGTTTCGATTTGGGGCGGGGCAGGGCTGCCAGCACCTCCTCTATGTAACCATTAGCACCGGGATTGGCGGCGGCTGGATTATTAACGGCCAACCTTACGCCGGAGCCGACGGGATGGCCGGCGAAATCGGCCACCTGACCGTCCAGCCCGGCGGCTTTGTCTGCCCCTGCGGCCGGCAGGGCTGCCTGGAAGCCGAAGCCAGCGGCCCGGCCATGGCCCATCGCGCCAGATTATATCTGGCTAAGAAAAAAGATAAATCAGGCTCAGCGCCAGGCCGGGGCAAACGGCTGCTACAACTGGCCGACGGCAAACCGGAAAAAATCACCGCCCAACTTGTTGCCCAGGCTGCCGCCGAGGGCGATAAACTCAGCCAGCGAGTTATCCGGGAGTCGGCGGAACGGCTGGGGGTGGGCCTGGCCGGGGCGCTGGCGCTGATGAACCCCGATCGGGTGATTTTAGGCGGCGGCGTGAGCAAATCGGGCGAGCTGTGGTGGCAAACTGTCCGCGACGCCACCCGCGCCCAGACCAATGCCGAGACCAGCGTTGAAATTGTGCCCGCCGCCCTGGGCGATGATGCCCCCCTGTGGGGAGCCGCCGCCCTGGCTAAAGAGATGCTGCGCTAAGTACAGGATTGCATACATTCGTCGTGATTTAACGTCCCAGTTCCTGGCATGTCATTTCGAGCGCCAGCGAGAAATCTCTGTCCTTGCCTGGAATTTTTTTACAACAGCAAAGTAGATTCCTCCCTGCGGTCGGAATGACATGGCTTTCTCAGAGATATCTGCTCGGATGGATTCCATCACGAACTAATGCAAAGCTGTACTAAGATGACGCGAGGCGAAGAGGAGGTAATGAGGTGAAATCCTCGCCTCCTCGCATCATCCATCCTTGCCTCTCTTGAAAGGTGAATGTCGTTGACTAGCCAAAACGGCCGAACCTATCTGCCCCATACTTTAATTGAAATCATCAGCCCGCGTTTGCCCTGCGCCCGGCCGCGCCACTTTCTGTTTGATTTTGACGGCACCATCTCGCTCATTCGAGAGGGCTGGCAGCAGCTTATGATTGAGCTGATGCTCGAATTTTTGCTGGCTACCCCGGAAGCCGAGGATGAGCAGACGCTCACCCGGATGATTAGTGATTTGGTCCTCCACTCGACCGGCAGGCCGACCCTTGACCAGATGACCTTCCTGGCCGACGAAGTGGCCCAGCGCGGGGGTCTGCGCCACGACCCGCACATGTATAAACGGCTTTTTCTTGACCGGCTGCTGGCGCGGGTTAACGAACGGTTGACGGCCCTGCGGCGAGGCCAATTCGAACCGGCTGATTTGGTTGTGCCCGGCGTGCTTGAACTGCTGGCCGAGCTCAAGCGCCGCAAGATTATCTGCCATTTGGCCAGCGGCACCGAAAAAGAAGCCGTGCTGGAAGAAATAACGGCCCTGGGTCTGGCCGATTATTTTGAGGATCGAATTTATGGCCCTCAAGATGGCGGTCCCGTTTTTTCCAAAAAAGTTGTCATCGAAGGGATTCTGGAAACTTACGGCCTGGCCGGCTGTGAACTTGTTTCGTGCGGCGATGGCAAGGTTGAAATCGAGTACACCGCCCAGGTTGGTGGCATCGGCGTTGGCGTAGCCAGCAATGAAGTCGAGCGGCAGGGGATTAATGAAATCAAGCGCCAGCAGCTTATCCTGGCCGGAGCCAATCTCATTATTCCTGATTTTCGAGAGGGCGAGGTGTTGGTCAGCTATTTGATGGGTGAAGATGAGGCGAAGTGAGGATGAGGCGATGACGCGAAGAGGCGATGACGCGATGACGCGAGGAGGTGAGGAGGCGAAGCAAACCTCTCGCCTCCTCGCCTCCTCGCCTCCTCGTGCCCCGACCCGGCTGTGGGAAGTGGACGCCCTGCGCGGGTTCGACATCATCCTGATGATTATTTATCATCTGATCTGGGACCTGGTTTATTTTGGAGTCTACCAGGCTAATTTGCTGAGTGGTTCCTGGCAGTGGTTTCCCCGTGGGATTGCCACCATCTTTATTTTTGTGATGGGCCTTTCCCTGACCTTAAGCGATACCCGCGAACGCCAGCGCCGGGGGCAGCCGCCCAGCTTCAAAAAGTATTTGCTGCGGGGCGGCAAAATTTTTGGCCTGGGCTTGATTATCACCGTAGCAACTTATTACTTTATTGGCCGGGGTTTTGTCATTTTTGGAATTTTGCATTTGTTGGGCGCGTCTATTGTGCTGGCTTTCCCCTTTCTGCGGCTCAATCGCTGGGTCAGCCTGGTGGCCGGGGTGCTGGTTTTGGTTGCTGGAATCTTGGTGGATAGGGTGGTAGTAACTTATCCCTGGTTGATCTGGCTGGGGGTCAAACAAGCCGGGGTTTATATGGTGGATTATTACCCGATCTTGCCCTGGTACGGACTGGCTTTGTTGGGGATTTTTGCCGGGTACACTTTTTACCCGGAAGGTATCCGCCGCTTTACGTTGCCTGATCTGTCAAGTTTGCCTGCCATCAGGGGGCTGCGCTTTTTGGGGCGACATTCTCTTTTGATTTATGCGCTGCACCAACCCATTTTAATTGGTTTGTTAATAGCCCTTGGCTTTGGCTCTTTTTAATATTTCAAGATTTATCAGTCGTCTTGCGTCTTGCGTAAATAAACGGAACACGCAAGACGCAAGACGAAAATTGTCAGGTTTGGTAAAATGTCCACCTATACCATTCGCCCGGCGACCCTGGCCGATATTCAAATTATTGTCCATCACCGCCACGCCATGTTTGCCGAGATGGAGTTGAACGGCGACTATGTGGCGATGGATGTGCGCTTTGCCCTCTGGCTGCATCATGCTCTGACCGAGCAGCACTATTTCGGCTGGCTGGTCGAAACAGAAACCGGCGAAGTTGTGGCCGGGGGAGGGGTGGCGCTGCTGCCTCGCGCGCCCAGCCCGCCGGACTTGAACGAGGAGTGGGCCTTTGTTTACAATATCTACACCGAGCCGGCTCACCGGCGGCAAGGGCTGGCTCGCCGCCTGATGGAAGTTATTCACTGTTGGTGCCGCGAGCGCGGCTTGAAAACGGTCGGCCTCAACGCCAGCGAGTTTGGCCGGCCCCTGTACGAAGCGCTGGGCTACCGGCGGTCTGACACCTTGATGGTATTGAATTTATAGGGGACTTTACAAACTAACGTATACCACCAATGCGAAGCGTGAAAATCCGCAGATTTCGCAGATTGGACAGATTTTTAATTTTTATCTGCGAAATCTGTGTAATCTGTGGATTATTTAGAGGATATTTAAATGCCTTTTCCTGTGTTTGACCGGACCTACCTAAAACTGAAACCGTTGGCCGAGCGGGTTCACGATATGGGCCTGCCCCAAATTATCAATCTGGACGACTCCACCCCGCCTTTTGCTCACCCCGATCTGCCCAGGCTGGCGCAGCGCATTGCCGCCGCGCACCGGCAGGGCGGGCAGGTAATTTTGATGATGGGCGCGCATATGCTCAAGGTGGGCCTGTCCCGCTTTATCATTGACTTGATGGAGCGCGGCATTATCACCCATGTCGCCATGAATGGCGCCGGCCCCATCCACGATTTTGAGCTGGCCCTGGTTGGCGCGTCCACCGAAAGCGTGGCCCGTTACATTCAGGCAGGGCAGTTTGGCCTGTGGGCTGACACCGGACGGATCAACGACGCGATTGTCGCCGGGGCGAAAGATGGCGTTGGCCTGGGCGAGGCAGTTGGGCGGGTCATCGAAGCGGAAAAGTTTCCGCATAGCGATTTGAGCGTGCTGGCGGCCGGCTACCGCCTGGGCATTCCGGTGACAGTTCATGTCGGCATCGGCTACGATATTATTCATGAGCATCCCAATTGTGACGGGGCGGCCCTGGGCCAGACCTCCTATCACGATTTTTTGATCATCGCCCACACCGTCTCAAAACTGCAAGGTGGAGTGATGCTCAATTTCGGCACGGCAGTGATGGGGCCGGAAGTTTATCTCAAAGCTCTGGCCATGGCCCGCAATGTGGCTCATCAGCGCGGCGAGAAAATCAATCAATTTACCACCGCCGTTTTTGACCTGCTGGATTTAGGTGAGGTGGACATCCACACCGAAGCGCCCAAAGACGACCCGCGCTACTACTATCGCCCCTACAAAACCATCCTGGTCCGCACGGTGCAGGACGGCGGCGAGAGCTTTTATTTTCGCGGCGACCACCGGGCGACGTTTCCGGCGCTGTACCGGGGTGTGTTAGGTGAATTGGAGTGAGTGTTATGAATGCAGCTCGTCTTGACCAACTGCTCCAAAAATTCTGCTCCCTCCATATCTTGGTGGTGGGGGATTTTTTTCTGGACAAATATCTCAGCCTCGATCCGGCTTTGAGCGAAATTTCCCTGGAAACCGGCCTGGAAGCTTACCAGGTAGTCGAAATCCGGCACAGCCCCGGCGCGGCGGGGACGGTCGTTTCAAATCTGCGGGCGCTGGAGGTAGCCGTTTCGGTGGTGGGAGTGATCGGGCAGGATGGCGAAGGCTTTGATTTGAAGCAGGGCTTGGCTCAGCGAGGAGTCAATCTGATCGGTCTGCTGGAAACCGCTGAGCGTTTTACCCCGACCTATACCAAACCCATGCTCCGTTCGACCGCTCCCGGCGGCTCCGAGCGCGAACTGAACCGGCTCGATATTAAGAATCGTAGCCCGCTCTCAACTGAATTGGAAACTGCTGTAATCGCGCAGTTGGAGCGGCTGGTCCCGCAGGTGGATGGCGTCATCATCGCCGATCAGGTGCAGGAGCGCAACTGCGGCGTCATCACCGATGGGGTGCGGGCGGCCCTGGTCCAACTGGCCCAACAATACCCGGCCAAAATCTTTGCCGCCGACTCGCGGGTGCGGATTGGCGAGTTTACGGGGGTCATTGTTAAGCCGAATTTGTACGAGGCGCGGGCTGCGTTGGAAGGTTGGAAGGTTGGAAGGTTGGAAGAGGAGGAGATGGCTATAGCGGCTGCGTGTGGTCAAGCCTTGTTTGAGCAGAATCAGAAGCCCATATTTATCACGTTAGGGGAGCGGGGAATTCTGGTGGTCACGGAAGCTGGCGCGGCTCACGTGCCCGGTATACTTGTTTCCGGGGAAATTGACGTGGTGGGCGCGGGTGACAGCGTGATGGCGGGGCTGGTCGCCAGTTTGTGCGCCGGCAGTACAACAGAAGAGGCAGCCTTTATCGGCAATATGGCTGCCTCGATTACCATTCAACAATTGGGTACCACCGGCACGGCTTCGCGCGAGCAGTTGCAGCAAAGAATGAAGATGGTAGATGGAGGATAGAAGATAGTAGATGGAAGATGTTTTCTATCCACTATCCTCTATCTTCTATTTACTATCCTCTATCCTCTGTCTTTCAATACCCCCACCTGGCGCGATAGACCGCCCCGGCGGCCAACAGGAGTAAAATTAGCAGTCCACCCCAGAAGCGACCATCCTGCATTAGATGATGGTCATCATCCGCGCCGGTCGTTGGCAACCCTTTATCAATCATGGCATCGCCGGTAGTAGGGGTGGCGCTCGTAGTACCGGTCGAGGTAGTTTCTCCAGCGCCAACTTCGCCGGCGCTGGTTTGGAGCGGCGCGGCTGCGGTGGAGGGGCCGACCAGGCTAAAACTGTCGAAAGTATATTGGCCCTCGCTCTGGTCGGGCCACTTGTTCCAGCCGCGCACAAACAGGGTGATTTTGGCCGCAGCGGGTTCAATAGTGGTGGTGTAGCTGTAAAATTTGGTCACAGAGGCGTTGATGGGCTGCTCATCCCAGGGCAGTTCGACCCATTCGGCCTCCGGCACGTTGGCCCAATTTTTGAGACCGGTTTGGCTGACGGCGTACTGCATGCGGTAGCCAAAGCTGCTCTGGTTAATATCCCCTACGGCGCTGCGAATCTGGCCGTGCAGGGTCAGGGTGTAAACCTGGCCAGGAACAACCTCGACCTGCTGGTAAATGCCGGCATAACGGTTGAACTGGGTCGCGCCGATAATCGTCACCCGCTGCGCATTGGAACCGGACTCGATGTAGGGGAAGGTTTCGTTGGTGTAGATAGCCTGAAAACCGTCATTTCGGAACAGCTCCCATTCCAGGGCCACCCCGCGTTGGTCAAACCCGGCCTCGAAATCCCCATTTTTGAGCAAATTCTTAATTTCGCCGGGCTGCGCTGCCGCCCCGCCTGAAACAACAGGCGCAGCCGTAGCGAGGGCTTTTTTGGTGGGCGTGGGGGTTGGCTTGGCTGCCGTAGGGGTGGGGGTCGCTGTTTCCTCGGCCTCAGCCGCGACAGTGGGTGTTTTGTCGGAGAGAACGCGGGTTGGGGTGGGAGTGTCCTCCGCCGGCAGCGGGGTCGCCGTAGGTTCGGTGGTGGCCTCGGTGGTAGCCGGTGGTGGGGTAGGACCACCGGCCACTTCATCGCCAGCGGTGAAGATTCTAAAAATCAGCACGCCAACCAGGCAGATGAGTACCAATATGACCAACCCGATCAGAATCATCCGGCGCGGGTTTTCTCTAAAGGCTGCCATAGGATGGTCTCCCGAATATAAGATCTGTCAGGTCTGGCAGACCTGACAGATCTTTCAATTTTAGTACCAACTCCAAAGCGGAATACCCAAAAGCTGTCCCGGCGTCAGGCTTTGCCCGGCGCTTAAACCGTTGGCGCTGGCCAGGGTGGCCGTTGACAGGCCGCATTGGAAGGCAATACTGTTTAGCGTGTCGCCCGACTGCACTTCATACACATTGGGGCCAGGTTGAATTTCGCCGCTGGGGATGAACAAGCCTTGTCCGGCGATGACATAATAATCCGGGCCAACCCCATTCACCTCGGCCAGATCGAGTACGGGGACGCCAAAGTAGCCCGCAATACCGGTCAGGGTGTTGCCCGGCTGGACCCGGTAGCAGAAACCCATGGTCCCGGCGGTTGGTTGGCCGGTAGGCGCTGCTGTTGCTTGCGCGGTAGCGGTTGGCGTGCCTGTACCCGGCGCCGGCGGAGTCGGGCCGGTGACGGTCACCTGGACTTTGGCCTCGGCGGCTGCGCCGCAGTTATCGATCACGGTCAGGGTTGCTTCAAACACGCCGGTGCTGCTGTAGCCGTGGGTGACGCTCCGGCCGCTGTCTGCTTCGCCGTCGCCAAAATCCCACTCATAGGTGTAAATAGTTCCGTCGGCATCGCTGGAGCCGCTGCCGTCAAAGGTCACAAAGGCCAGCCCTTTGCCCATCATTGCCGTAGCGGGATCGCCCGCGTCGGCGATAGGCGGCGTGTTGGCGCTGCAATCACCCTGGGGTGTTGTGCCGGGGGCGGGGGTGGCGGTGGGACCGGGCACCGGCTGCACGGTAGCCGTTGGTTCAGTGGTGGGTATTTCCTGACCGTGCTCGTCAATCATCTCCTGGGTTGGCTCGGTGGTTACCGCCGGTTCTTCTGTAGCCACCGGTTCTTCTGTAGCGATTGGCTCCTCTGTAACAACAGGGGGAACCTCATCGGTAGCTGGTAGCGGTTCGCCGGTCGCTTCGACTGGTTCGGTCGGCACGGGTTCAGTCGTCTCAACGGGCGGGGGTTCGCTGGTCTCAACTGGGGGTATGGCATCGGTGGGGGAGACGACCGGCGTTTCAATGGGCGTAGTGGTCGGAGCCGGTTCGCCAGGAGTGAGGCCCGGAATCGGGATCATGCTGAGTAGATTGTTGCCCAGTAAGCGTGAACCTAAAAAACAGATCACACATAACCCAACCAGAGCCAGGAGAATTAGCAAGATCAGGCGCAGAGGGCTGCGCCTGCGAGGGGTTTCTTCTTCCTCTTCTTCTTCTAGTTCTTCGATTTCCTCATCATCAATATCACGGTTAGCCGTCATGAGCGCACTCCTCCTATGGCTAGAGCCTGTCTCAGTAGATCCAATTTTTCACTGTAGCTGGCGCATCCCTATGCGTCAGCGGGCGGCCTAGGGACGCCACCCTACGGGAAATTTGGATCCACTGAGGATAATTTTTAGTATACCATAATATTGTAAATTATGTCAACATACTTTGGAAAAAGATGAAATTAAACCAAGTTGGCCTACATTTTAATTGCTCCCAGGGGGAGGACATGGTAACATGTTGAAGTGTCAAGTGCTAAAGTGTTATGTGTCAAGTGGTGAAGTGTCAGGTGTCATGTTTAACTTGACACCTGACACTTGGAACGTGACACTTGACACCCGAACACCTGACACTTGCTGACCAGGAGTTGAATTGTGGTTCCAATTACGCTGAAATTACGCAATTTTATGGCTTATCACAGCGAGGTTGCTCTTGATTTTCAAGGGATTCGCCTGGCGGCGCTGACCGGCGAAAATGGGGCCGGTAAAAGCAGCCTGCTCGACGCGATTACCTGGGCGTTGTGGGGCCGGGCCAGGGCCAAACGCGATGACGATTTGATTCACCTGGGCCAGGTCGAGATGGAGGTGGAGTATACCTTTGACCTCAACCGCGACGTCTACCGCATCATCCGCAAGCGCGACGCCAGCCGTAAAGGTCGCAGCGATTTGAGCTTGCACGTGTCTGACGCGGGCGGCTGGCGCACCCTGACCGAAGGCACGCTCCGCTCCACCCAGACCAAAATCAACCAACTCATGCGTCTGGATTACGATACGTTTATCAATTCGGCCTTTTTGCTACAAGGCCGGGCCGACGAGTTTACCACCAAACCCGCCGGGGAGCGCAAAAAAATTCTGGCCGATATTCTGGGCCTGCAAATTTATGACGAATATGCCGAGCGGGCTAAGGCTCTGGTCGGGGCCAAAGAAAACGAGGCCAACATCATTGCTGCCGAAATCGGCCGGATTGAATTGGAACTGGCCCAGGAGGCTCGTTATCAGGCTGAACTGTCCGAGGCCCAGCGGGAAGCTGAACAGATGAACCAGCAGCGCCAGTTGGCCGAAAAGGAGATGGACAGCCTGCGCGAGCAGTACCGGGCCGTTGATTACAAACAGCGCCAGCTTGACGATTTGGCTGACCGCTTGAATCGCGCCCGTCTGGATGTGGAAGAAACAACCCGGGCTATGGAAGCGGCTCAGGCCCAGCTTGACCAGTTCCAGGAAACGCTGGCCCGCCGGGCCGATATCGAGGCCGGTTTGGAGCAGCTCAAAGAAGCCAGAGAACGGGTGAGCGAGTGGGAGCGGCGGCTGCACGAGTCATTCAAACTATCGGAACGTAAGAGTGAATTAGAAAAAGCGTTGGCCGCAGCCCGCGCCAAAATTGAGACTGAGATGGCCCAATTGGGTGCAACCATTGCCCTGATGAGTCCCAAAGTAGCCCTGATCGAAAGCCAGCGCAGCCAGTTGGCGGAAGCCCAGGCCGAATTGTCCGCGCTCCAGGCCCTGGAGACCGAGCGCGAGAGCCAGCGTCAAACCCTGGCCGATATAAAGGAAGAGGCAGCCCGGCTGGAAGAGCAAAACAAGCAGCTAAAAGTAGAGATGGACGAAATCAAGGCTCGTTTGACCCAACTGACCGAAGCCGGCTCCAGTTGTCCCGTCTGCCAGCGTCCGCTCGACGAGGCGCACCGGGCCGAGGTGGGGGAACAACTGAAAAATCAGGGCACGGCCAAGGGCGACGCTTTCCGGCGCAACGTAGCCCGTTCGCGCCAGATTGTGGAACAGCGCGAAACCTTGCAGCAGCAGCTAACCGAGGCCGACCGGCAGCTTCGCGCTCTGGGCGGGGTGCAGCGGAAGGTAGCCACGCTGGAGCAATCTCTGGCCGAAGCCGAAAACGCTATTGCCAAACTGGCCGCAGCCGAAGGTCAGCGGGCCGAGTTGCAGCAACAGTTGGACAGCGGCGCTTTTGCCGCCGAGGTGGTGGCCCAACTGAGTGAAGTTCAGGCCGAACTGACCGGTTTGGGCTACGACAGCGCCAGCCATCAAGCGGCGCGGGCCGAGGTGGACAGTCTGATCCATTTTGAAGCCCAGGGCCAGGCGTTAAAGGAAGCCGAAAAGGGTTTGCCCAAAGAAGAAGCGCGGCTGAAAAAAGAGTCCGGCCGCCAGGCGCGGCTGCGGGAGCAAATGAGCGGCGACGAGGCGGCGGTGGCCCGGCTGGAGGAAGAAACCAAAAATCTGGCCGACCTGCGGGCGCGTCTCAACCAGGCCAGTGAAGCGTTCGACCGCTTGCAGCGGGATGAACGTCTGGCCCGCGATAAGGTGGCAACAGCCAAACAGCAGCTCAATTACCTGGCTAACCTGGGCAAGCGGCGGGGTGAATTGGAAGACAAACTCCAGCAGGTGCGCGAGGCGTTGGGGCTGTACCGAGAATTGCAAGTCGCCTTTGGCAAAAAGGGCGTCCAGGCGCTGCTGATCGAGAGCGCCATTCCTGAAATTGAAGATGAAGCTAACAAGCTGCTGAGCCGCATGACCGACAGCCGCATGCACATCCGCTTTGAAACTCAGCGCGAGGCCAAAAGCGGCGACAGTACCATTGAAACCCTTGATATCCGCATCTCCGATGAAATGGGTAGCCGCGACTACGAACTCTATTCCGGCGGCGAAGCCTTTCGGGTCAATTTTGCCATCCGGGTGGCCCTGAGCAAAGTGCTGGCTCGCCGGGCCGGGGCGCGTTTGCAAACCCTGGTGATGGACGAAGGCTTTGGCACGCAGGATGTGCAAGGCCGGGAACGTCTGGTGGAAGCCATCAACGCGATTCAGGATGATTTTGAAAAGATTATTGTTATTACCCACATTGACGAACTGAAAGACGCCTTCCCGGTGCGGATCGAGGTCTGGAAAACCGGCGAAGGCAGCCGGGTAGCGATCCGCTAACCTGTCTTGCTAAATATTTAGGCCAACTGTAGAATTTGTTGAGCTAATGAGATGACCGGGTATTTGTCCCCGTCTCCGGTCTCCCGTCCCCGGTCTATTTTCAAAGGAGGTGATCTGTCAAAAATATCCTGCTCTAAAGCATCATTTTTAGATACACTATGACCATTGGAGGAGATTTACAAAATGAGTAAAAAACTATTTTGGTTGTTAAGTTTATTGGTGATGGCGGCGCTGGTGGCAGCCTGTGGCGCTCAGCCGGCTGCGCCCGTCGAAGAAAAACCGGCGGAAGAAGCCGCTCCAGCCGAAGAAGCGGCAGCAACCGAAGAGGCTGTGGCTACTGAAGAGGCGGCTCCGGCTGAAGCAGCGCCCGCAGCCACAGAAGAGGCAGCCGCTCCTGCCGAAGCCGGCGCTCTGCCCGACCTGGGCGGCCGTGAAGTAACGGTTGCTATCGAAAATGCTTATCTACCTTTTAACTACGTCAACCTGGAAACCGGCGAGCCGGGCGGGTGGGACTACGACGCCTGGGCCGAGATTTGCCAGCGGCTCAATTGCAAGCCTGTCTTTATGGAAGCAGCATGGGATGGCATGATTGCCGCGGTGAGCCAGGGACAATTTGACGCAGCAGCGGATGGCATCACCATCACCGCAGAGCGGGCCAAACAGGTAGATTTTTCGGATGGCTATATCAGTGTCAATCAGCGCCTTTTGGCCCGGGTTGACGAAGATCGCTTCGACGGCCCGGAGGCGTTGGCTGCTAATTCCGAACTGCGGGTCGGGGCCGTGAACGGGACCACCAACTACGATACGGCGGTTGAACTGGTCGGTGAGGAGCGTATCCAGCCCTTTGATGATTTTGGCGTGGCCGTGCAAGCCCTGATTGCCGGTGATGTGGATGCGGTTATGGCCGAGGAAACCGCCGGGCAGGGTTATATCGGGGCTAACGCCGACAAGGTAAAAATGGTCGGCGATTCGATGAAAAGCGATGAGTTGGGTTTCATCTTCCCCAAAGGCAGCGATCTGGTCGAGCCGGTCAACATGGCTCTGGCCGCCATGCGGGAGGATGGCACGCTGGACGCCCTGGCCCAAAAATATTTCTCGGATGAATTTACGCTGACCTATGACGATATCGGCCCTGGCGCGTACGGCGAAGAAACCGCCGAAGCAGCGGCGGCGGAGCCAGGCTGTGAATACGGGGGGGTGCTGAAAAGCATCGAAGCGGTGGACGAGTTGACGGTGAAATTCAGTCTGTGCCGGCCCGATGTAGCCTTCCCCTCCAAAGTGGCCTTCAGCGCCTTCCAGATCCATCCCTCGGAATATCTGGAAAGCACCGGCGGCGGCGGCGACCTGATCGAAAAACCGATCGGGACCGGGCCGTATCAATTGGCCGAATGGAAAAAAGGGGACAGCATCACCTACAAACGGTTTGAGGATTACTGGGGGGAAGCGGCCAAAAGCGAGACGCTGGTGTTCCGCTGGAGCGCGGAAGGGGCACAACGGTTGCTGGAACTGCAATCGGGCAATGTGGATGGGATAGACAACCCGACGCCGGATGATTTTGAAGTGATCCAGGCCGACAGCAGCCTGAAGCTGTACGAGCGAGAAGGGCTGAATGTGTTCTACATTGGGTTCAACCGGGACTTTGCCCCGTTTGACAACGAGCAAGTGCGGCAGGCGCTAGCGATTGGGCTGGACCGGCAGCGGATTGTGGACAACTTCTACCCGGCGGGGTCAGAGGTAGCCAGCCACTTCACGCCGTGCGCCATTCCTGGGGGTTGTGAGGGACCGGCCTGGCCGGCGTATGACCCGGAGAAAGCCAAAGCGCTGTTAGCCGAAGCGGGTTTCCCGGACGGGTTTGAGACGACGATCACCTATCGGGATGTGGTGCGGGGCTACTTACCGGAACCGGGGGTAGTGGCGCAGGACATCCAGGCGCAGTTGGCCGATTTGGGGATCAAAGCGGAGATCGTGGTGATGGAGAGCGGGGCGTTCATAGATGCGGCCAATGCCGGACAGATCGAAGGCATCCACCTGTTGGGTTGGGGAGCAGACTATCCCGACCAGACCAACTTTCTGGATTATCACTTTGGGGCAGGAGCCAGCCCGCAGTTTGGGGCAGGCTTCCCGGACCTGCACGAGATATTGACGAAAGCGGCGAGTTTGGCCGACCAGGATGAGCGGAACGTGTTGTACGGGCAGGCCAATGAGTTGTTAGCCCAGCACGTGCCGATGATCCCGGTGGCGCACGGGGGTTCAGGGACAGCCTTCAAAGCGACAGCGGAAGGAGCGCACGCCTCACCGTTGAGCAACGAGCAGTTTGCGGTGGTGGAAATCCCCGGACAGGACACGTTGGTCTGGATGCAGAACGCAGAGCCGATAGGGTTGTACTGTGCGGATGAGACGGACGGGGAGAGCCTGCGGGCGTGTGAGCAGGTGAATGAGAGCCTGCTGGCGTATGAAGTGGGCGGGACGGCGGTGGTGCCGGCGTTGGCGGAGAGCTACGAAGCCAACGAGGCATTGACCGAATGGACGTTCAAGCTGCGGAGTGGGGTGAAGTTCCACGATGGGAGCGAGTTGGACGCGGCGGATGTGATCGCCAGTTATGAAGCGCAGTGGGATGCGGCCAGTCCGCTGCACACGGGTCGGGTGGGCGATTTCACCTACTTCTCGGCCTTGTTTGGCGCGTTCAAAAACGCCCCGGCTGAGTAAGCCACAGTTGAATTAAGGGTTGCCCTGGTAGAGACAGGACATTGTCCTGTCTCTACTTTTTTTGGGGGGTAATTGACCGGGTCTGCCAGACACAATTGTTCCTGGCTGGCAACGAGTTTAGTTAAAACACAAAACTCCGCCAAATAAAATCGTGAGCATTGGCCTTTTTGGCTGCCTCTATAATTTCTGACATCTGTGTGGTTTAACCCCAACGCGCCATAGCCAGGCCGCTGCCAATTCGCAGGGCGGCAATGATAAACAAAGCAGTTCGCAGGCCGACCCAATCGGCTAAGAATGGGCCTAACATGGTTCCGCTCAGGGTCGCCATATTCAAAGCCAGGTTGTATAGGGCCAGATGAGAAGGCCGCTTATCGTCGGGGGTCAGCTCGAGCAGCCGGTTGACCAGCGCGCCGCTTAATATCGCCCAAACAGTCCCACCCACCACACTGGTGACCAGCAACAGCACCAGGCCGTAACTCAGTGCGGTAATCAACGGATACGAGGCCAGCAAAATCGAGCCGGCTACAACCAGGCGGTAGCTGCCCAGCCAGCGGGTCAGCGGCTCCAGCAGCGGCGAGACCGCCAACATGGTCAAGTAAAATAGGGCGTTAACCCAGCCAATTTGACCATCGGTCAGATGCACTTCCCGCACCCAAAAGACCGGAAAAAGGGCCGCCGGCAAAAGCTGGGTAAAGTGGAACAACAAAAAGGCCAGCATGACCCACCAATACCGAGACTCAATGCCGCTCATCCAGTTTCCTTGACCCGGCCGCCAGCGCAGCCACAGACGCATCGTAACACTCATTCGTTGGGGAACGTCGCCGGCAGAACCAACACCTCGCCCTGGCTGGGCGCGGTCCTGCATCGGGCGCATTTGAAACTGGGGCAAGGGCGGAACCCGGATTTGGGCCAGATGGAAGGTACTCATGCCCGCGCCTACCGCGCCCAGGGTAAAAACGGCGGCGTAGCCCCACTCAAAAGTCAGCCAATCCAAAATCCAGCCGCTCAAGACAAAAGCCAGCATAATAGCGGCGGCCAGCAGCGAATTACGCCGGCCCACCACTCGCCCTCGTGCTTCAGGCGGCACGGTCGCGGCCAGCAGCGCATTAAAACCAATCGCTAGGGCCGTACCGGGCAGCGCCATCAACAACGTCAGCGCCAGAACCGACCAAACCTTGAGCGAGTCGGGCAAAAGCAGGGGTAAGGGAATCATCAGGAAAAAGCCCAGGCGCTGCCAAATAGCTGTTTCCACCACAGCCCGGCCCAGAGACCGGTTTTCCAGCCACAGCCCGGCCGGTAAAGTAACCAACGCGTTAACCAGGGCCGGGCCGGCGCTCAGCAAGCCAATCTGCCAGCCGGCAGCGTTGAGCCGAGCAGCAAAAACAGCCAGAAAGGACAGGGTACTGCCATAGGCAATACCGTACCAGGCCACGTCCCAATAAAGATGAAAAAAATTAGCCGCTTGAATTTTTGAAGGGAGCAGTTGGGGTTGAGAGATCATTTTTTGAGGAGTGTTCACGAGTCTGAGCACATTACCGATAATGAAAATGAGGCGAGGAGGCGATGACGCGATGACGCGAAGAATATTTCGCCTCTTCGCCTCACGCCTCATCGCGTCGTTCGAGGTTAAATTGGAGTGAATGTTATAATAGTCCTCTCAAGTCCGAATGGCAAAATAAAATGGAGAGCCGCTCGACTCAGCCGGTAACGCGGAAACTGCGAAACTCACCGGTGTAGGGAGCGTAAGTTACATCAACATGGCTGACTCGCGCCGGCGGCTCGCCGGTGTGACACCAGGCAACGGCCTGGCGCACGGCCTCGGCCTCACCCTCAAACACCGCCTCGACCCGGCCATCCCACAAATTACGCACCCAGCCGGTTAAGCCCAATTCCTGGGCCTGGCGCTGCGTAAACCAACGAAAACTGACCCCTTGCACCCGGCCCGCAATGAAGACATGGGCATGGAGATTTTTTACTTCAGGTTGAGAAGCCATTGGATGCTCCATTTGCTATAAGGGGAACTGAGGGAACTGAAGGAACTTGCCCCTCAGTTCCCCAGTTCCTTTAGTTCCTTTTTTCTTCTCTAACTCGATTGAAGAAATCAACCGCCTGCAACTGCTGGCACAACTCCTCGGACCAGGCCGGGGGCACGGATCATAGTGTCATAGTCTACTGGCGATATTGGCGGCTGTCAATTCTAAGGATTTCTCCCTTCGGTCGAAATGACATACTTGCGCAGTTACAAAATGCGCAAATTTGCCGGTCTCGCAGCCGCGCTAAAGAATTGTCGAAGCAGCCAAATCGTTGTAAGATAGACGCCGGGATGGGGCGAAGAGGCGAGGAGGCGAGGAGGCAGAAAGACCTATCCTCGCCTCCTCGCCTCACGTCTCTTCGCCTCTCTCTTAAGCAAATCATAACCACAAGGAGTTAACTATGAGTTACATTGAAGAAATTGTCGCGCGAGAAATTCTCGATTCGCGGGGCAACCCCACTATTGAGGTTGAAGTTATTTTGGAAGATGGCGCTATGGGCCGGGCGGCCGTCCCCTCCGGGGCGTCTACCGGCGTTCACGAAGCGCTGGAACTGCGCGATGGCGACAAGAGCCGCTATTTGGGCAAGGGCGTCGAAAAGGCTGTGGAGAATATCAATGAAAAAATTGCCTCTGAGTTATTTGGCTGGGATGCCCGCGACCAGGAAGGCATTGACGCCTTTATGTGCCAGTTGGACGGCACACCCAACAAAGCCGAATTGGGGGCCAATGCCATCCTGGCCGTCAGCCTGGCGGTGGCCAAGGCCGCAGCCGAGAGCACGGGCCAGCCGCTTTACCGCTACTTGGGCGGCGTCAGCGCCCGCACCCTGCCGGTGCCGATGCTGAACATTCTCAACGGCGGGGCGCACACCGGCTGGCAAACCACCGACTTTCAGGAATTTATGGTCATGCCCGTCGGCGCGGAGAGCTTCCGCGAAGGGCTGCGCTGGGGGGCGGAGATTTATCACGCCCTCAAAAAAGTGTTGAAGGACAAAGGGTACAACACCAACGTCGGCGACGAGGGTGGCTTTGCCCCGGCCCTCAAGAGCGGCAACGCCGAGGCGGTCGAAGTGATTTTGGAAGCCATTGGCAAAGCCGGCTACAAGGCGGGTGAGCAGGTGTTGATTGCGCTCGACCCGGCGGTGTCCGAGTTATATGAGGATGGCAAGTACACTCTGCGCATCGAGAAAAAGACGCTCTCCAGCAACGACATGATTAAACTATGGGAAAGTTGGGTCAGCCAGTATCCGATTATCTCGATTGAAGATGGTTTGGCCGAGGATGATTGGGAAGGCTGGGGCGGTCTGCGCCAGGCTATTGGCGACCGGGTACAGTTGGTGGGTGACGATTTCCTGGTGACGAATGTGGCCCGGCTGAAACAGGCCATCGAGAAGAAGGCCGCCAACAGCATTCTGATTAAACTCAACCAGATTGGCTCGCTGAGCGAAACTATCGCCGCCATCGAGATGGCCAAAAAGGCCGGCTGGACGGCGGTGGTCTCCCATCGCTCCGGCGAAACCGAAGATACCACCATTGCCGACCTGGCCGTGGCCCTCAACGCCGGGCAAATCAAAACCGGCGCCCCGGCCCGCTCCGACCGGGTGGCCAAGTACAACCAACTGCTCCGCATCGAGGAGGAGTTGGCCGAAACAGCCGTCTATCCTGGACTGCGTGCGTTTTATAACGTGAGGTAGGTCTCGTAGTGCGTGGTGCGTGGTCCGTAAAATTAACAGAACACACACCACGCATAAGGTGTGTTCACGCCGGAGATCAGAGATTGGAGATTGATTAATCTCCAATCTCTAATCTCCAATCTCTAATCTCCGAGGAATCCCTTGCGTCCATCATCCCGCCAGGAAATTTTGGCCCGGCGAATTGCTTTTCTCAAACAGGTGTCGTTGTTCAGCCAGGTGAGTGAAGCGGAATTGGCGACCCTGGTTAATGACTTTCACCCCAGAGAATTTGGCAAAGACGAGATTATTTTTCGCCAGGGCGATACCAGCCGGGAATTATACCTGGTGGTGCGCGGCAAAGTCCGTATTTTTCGGATTAGTCCTTCTGGAGCGGAAACGACCATTGCCATTTATTCGACCGGCAGCGTGATGGGCGAGTTCGCGGTGGTGGACAGCGAGCCGCGCTCGGCCACGGCCAAAGCCATCGAGGCGACAGATTTGCTGCTGATGCCCCACGAGAAATTTTTGCAGCACATGCGCCATCTGCCTGATCTGGCCCTGGGCATGACCAAATTATTATCCAGCCGGGTGCGCTGGACCGCCGCCTTTGCCGAAACCATCGCCCAGTACGATGCGGCCGGCCGGCTGCTGCACATCCTGCTGCTGTACAACGAGCAGTTTGGTCAGGAAGAAGAGGCGGGCAAGCGTTATATCCTCGACCTGTCGCTGAACCAGACCGACCTGGCTTCGCTGGTGGGGGCGCGGCGGGAGTGGGTCAACCGGCTGCTGCGCGATTGGCAAAAGCGCGGTCTGGTGGCCTACGAGTCCGGCAAAATCATCATCCTCGACCTGCCCCGCGCCCAGGCCGAACGCGACAGCCGCATCGAGGCCAATGTTGGTGGGGGTGGGTGGTAGTAAAAGGATATGTTAGATCACTGGACGAAAGTTCCAACCCATTTTTCAATCGGGTAAGCGAGGTTTGGCTAATTTGGAATATTTTGAGCTTAAAAAATGAAACCCGTCACTTTTGAAAAGATAAATAAGCTCAAAATGAAAACAATTGCCCAAATTCGGGTAATATGGCCACGCCTGCTAAATATCAATATACCAATAATAAAGGGGTATTTGGTACTGATCCTGGTAGTATTAGCTGGATTCAGTATTTGGATAGGTAGTAAATACCTTGAGGAAAGGCGCTTAATTGAGGCTATTCGTCATGATCCCAGGCTTGTACAGGGATATGATGATTTGGAAGACCTCTACTGGAAAGATCCACAATGGCCGAAACGAGGTCAATCTGTATTTCAACAACTTGCGAATGAGTATCCTGACAATCCCTGGCCCTTAGAGAAACTGGCTTGGCTAGATTATGGACTAACTAATATTTACCCTTACACCTTGACCACAAGAGGGTTTGAGTATGCCGAGCAAGCTAAGGAATTGGCCATCAAAGGCAAAGACGATGAAGTTTTGTTGGGCTTAAGTGGACTATATTATAGAATTCGTGAATTTGAAAAAGCATCTCAAACAGCGGCGGAAGTCTTAAAAATTGCCCCGGACTCACATGAAGCTTTGTACGGCGCTGGGCTGGCCTTAAAGCAATCTGGTAATTTGAAGCTGGCCGAGCAGTCTTTTCAAACTTGCACCAAATCTGCGACTTCTAACGGTTATTTTGATCTATGCCAAGCCGAATTACTAACTGCTACTCGAGAGTTAACTATCACTTTAAGCGCCGATCACCTGATGATCCAAAAATGGGCAGAGATAGAAAATATCCCTGAGGATGTGAAAGCTGCTCTAAAGCATAGAGAAGTAACCTTTGGTAGCCGACGATTAGCTTGGGGCAATGCCAGTTTTGGCTCAAAAAATTATTATTATTGGATTGGATATGGGGAACCAATTAGCATAGAAATAAAAAATGGGAAGGTCATGATTTCTGATCAACTTGAGCGCGTGTATTATACGTATTTATGGCGTGGTATCTACGATCCCGAGAAACCCCTATCCATTGTATTAAGTAATTTACCTTTGACCGCTTATAGAACACCAACAACAATCACCGTTATCGCCGAAGGAGCTGAGGTTATTTCTGCTACCCAATCTTTTGTAACTGTAAATGATAAACAGTTATCTTGGCAATTAGCAGCCACCACCGATCCAGGTTATCCTTTAGAGATATTCATAGAACCAGATCAATTTAATCGGCGAAAACTTTGGATAGGAACAAATAATTTTATTAGGCCACTAGCCTACATTATGTTGAACGCGTCTTCAACGATTTGGGGCCTTTTCGTCCTTATCAAGATTCGGCGGGATGCAAGGAATATTGAAAACGCTAATCAAGAATTTGCCGATGTTCTGTATCATTTTTTTCATCCACACTCAATATTTTCCTGGTTATTTGACCTTGCTCTATTAGCATCAGCAGGACTTACAATTCTATATCCACTTTGGTTAATGATAGATCGGGGGGTACCAGTTAATCGTTTCCTAATGGGTCAAGCATATGTTTTTGTTTTGGGTTTTCTATTAGTTCGACTAGCTTTGGGTAACTGGCACCAAGGTCGACATGATCAGATCAACTTTATTCATTTAGGTGCAATCGTCTTTACTTGCTACTTAATTCCCCGACTTTTAGATAATTTGTTTTTGCTTCCTATCTATTTACTGATCAGCGGGATGATCTATTATCTTTTCTTGGTCCACAATTCCGCCTGGTTCTCTGGATTTGATTGGTTGTACTTAAAGAAGTTTTATGCTTTAACCAGGCGAGCAATCGTTGAAAAAATAAATTCAATAAACCACATTCAGAATTTAGAAAGTGAAATGCGGTCTCAAGAATTAGCTTTGGCAAAAGGTACAATAAAAGTAGCGGAATATAACGAGTCACGGGAGATTCTGGCTCAAATTATTCAAAAAGAAAAGGATGCTTTGGCAAAGTTCAGACAAGAAGTTGGTCTACCAGATGATGAAATTCTAAAAAATGTCTTGTTCAGGGTCGGACCAGCGGCAAACCCTTTCAGAAACAGTCTAATTGCGCTTGGATTTGGGTTAATTCCCTATGCCATCTTTTTGGTTTTAGCCTCATACCAGGAAGAAATTGTACTCTCTGATATTTGGAATTTCCTTTTTACAACTGTTGGTGTGCCTTGGGGTCCAATATATTTATTCTTTTTTGGCTATTTCTATCGTGTTCTCTGGGGAGATTATGGAGTGGTGAAAGGGTTAGTATTTGGGATTGTGCTTGCCGCATTGAACACTCTATTTGACTGGATGTGGTTATGGAATCAGGTTGATGGCGTTCAACTTTGGGGAACAGTGATCCGTATATTGGTTACCTTTGTTTTTACCGGGGTAATGATGGATTGGGCTTCGCTGCAATTCTCCTGGAGACAAGTGAGGATTTCCTATAATTCCCAGGTTTTTACGATAATCGTTACGGTTTTTGGAACTGCGCTTACTTCCCTTATCACCAGTCTGGCTACCGGGACCGCAGACCGGCTGTTGAGTATTGCGTTACAGGGAGTCTCAATTACTCTTGGAGGGCAGTCAACCTCAGGCCCATAATAATTTACGCCTAAGCCTCGTAACAGGAGTTGCATACGGGTCTAGTAGACACAGTGCTGGCTTACTGAATTCTTGGTAAGAAATGAAATTAGGTTTTGATTGGACTGTGATAGCTGCTGAGAGCGCAACAGAGAGCGGAAACCAGAAAATCTTTGGTTTCCGCTCTTTGTTTTAAGCCGCCTCCCCTGTATTCTCGCTTCCCGAAATTTGACACCCCATTTTTTCAGGCTTATAATGGCATCGTTATCGTTCACGGGAACGATAACGATAAAAATAAGTCAGGTTACAAGGCTGTGACAACCTCCAACGTAGTAGATCCCCCCACGCAAAATAAGCCGCCCCTGCTGGAAATGCGGGCGATTACCAAGCGTTTTCCCGGCGTTTTAGCCCTCTCTGAGGTTAACTTTAGCGTCGGTCAGGGTGAAGTGGTGGCCCTGGTTGGCGAAAACGGGGCCGGCAAATCCACCTTGATGAAAATTATCTCCGGCGTCTATTTGGCCGATGCCGGCGAGATTAGTTACAAAGGCAAGCCGGTTATTTTTACCAATCCCCGCCAGGCGCAGGCCGCCGGCATTGCCACCATTTATCAAGAACTCAATCAAGTCCCCCAACTTTCTATTACCGAAAATATTTTCCTCGGCAGCGAAATTACGCGCGGGCCGGTGATTGACTGGCCTGAGATGCACCGGCAGGCCCGGCAGCTTTTAGCCAAGCTGCGTTTGGATGTCGACCCCCGCACCAATCTGGGCCGATTAGGGGTCGGCGAGCAGCAGATGGTTGAGGTAGCCAAGGCCCTCCATCACAAAGCCGACCTGATCATTATGGATGAGCCGACGTCGGCCCTGAGCATCCGCGAGATTCATGATCTTTTTGCCATTATCCGCGAGTTAAAAGCCAACGGCGTGTCCGTTATCTACATCAGCCATCACCTAGACGAAGCGTTTGAGGTCAGCGACCGGATTACCGTGCTGCGCGATGGGCGTCATATTGCCACCCGGCCGGCCAAGATGCTTGATGTAGAGCAACTGATCAAATTAATGGTCGGGCGTGATTTGTCAGAGAAATTTCCTAAAGAAGAAGTACCGCGCGGGCCGGAAATATTCCGCGTTGAAGGCTTAAATCAGGGTAAACGGCTGCGCAATGTCAGCTTTTCGGTTCATGCCGGCGAAATTCTGGGCCTGGCCGGACTGGTCGGCTCCGGGCGCACCGATTTGGTGCGGGCCATTTTTGGGGCCGACCCGATTGACAGCGGCAAGTTCTTTGTCCAGGGCCACCAGGTTAGCATTAATAGCCCGCGCGATGCTATCCGGCACGGGATTGCTTTACTGACGGAAGACCGCAAACAGCAAGGGCTGCTGCTGCAACTCAACGTGCGTGAAAATATCACGATGGCCGTGTTGGGCCGGTTGACCCCTACCTTTGTGACCAATCAGCGCAAAGAAGCGGCGCTGGCTCAAAATTATATTGACAAGATGGCCATCAAGGCTTCCAGCCAGAACCAGTTGGCGATCAACCTGTCGGGTGGCACCCAACAAAAGGTGGTTTTGAGCAAGTGGATGGCCACCTCACCCCGCCTGCTGATTTTTGATGAACCCACGCGTGGCATTGATGTGGGGGCTAAAGTTGAGATTTACCGGATGATGAACCAACTGGCCCAGGAAGGCGTGGCTATTTTGATGGTCAGCTCGGAATTGCCGGAGATTTTGGGTATGAGCGACCGGATTATGGTTATTCACAACGGCGCCGTCAGTGGCTTTCTGGATCGGGCCGAAGCCACCGAAGAAAAAATAATGGAATACGCCACCAGTTCTGAAAGAACATTAACCAATTCAGCCTAAAGGTAAACACCCTATGAGTGAAATCATCGCGCGTAAACGCTCCGATTATGATGTACGCGATTTATTAAGGAGATTAGTCACCGAAACCGGTCCGCTGTTGGTCTTGCTGCTGATGGTGGGCGGGCTGTGGATTGCCTCGCCCGCGTTTCGGACGCCGACCAGCCTGCTGCTCATTGGTTTGGAAGCAGCCGCTATTGGGATTGTAGCGGCGGGACAGACCTTTGTCATTCTCACCGGCGGGATTGATTTGTCGGTGGAGGCGATGGTTTCTTTTTCGGGGGTTATTGCCGCTATCCTTATTGCCGGAACCAATATTGCCGGCGGCCAGATTGCTTTTGGTATTCCGGCCTGGCAGGCTATCCCCATTGCTTTGTTGCTGGGCGCGCTCATCGGTTTGTTTCAGGGGGTGCTCATTACCAAGCTGAAGATGAATCCCCTCATTGTCACGCTGGGTTTTCGGAGTGTGTTGTTGGGTATCTCGTTGGTAGCGACTCGCGGCGCGGGTATCAATATCCAAAAGGATGAATTTTTAACGTTCTTAACCAGTTACTTTTTCCTGGGAACGCTGCGTATCCCCATGCCGCTTATTATCGCCCTGGTTATTTATGCGATTGTCTGGTTTACCCTCAAGCATACCAAACTGGGCCGCTATACCTACGCTATCGGCGGCAACCAGACCGCCGCCCGGCTTTCTGGCATCAACGTTGACCGGATGCTGATTGTGATTTACGGCATCAGCGGTTTTTTGGCGGCCATTGGCGGCATTCTGGTGATGGGCCGGCTGCAATCGGGCGCATATCAAAACGGAACCAACATGACGCTTATCTCTGTGGCGGCGGTGGTTATCGGCGGCACGGCGCTGTCGGGGGGTATTGGCGGTATCTGGGGCACGCTGGTCGGCGTTTTTATCATCCGGGTGGTGGATGCCGGCCTGGTTTACCTGGATGTGCCCTCCAACGCCAAAGAAATCGTCATCGGCGTGATCATTGTCCTGGCGGTCGCCCTGGATGTGATCCGGCGCGGTGAGATTACCTGGCTGCGACTGCCGGGCATGCGTTCGTCCAAATCTTAGATTCGCTGGAAGGAGGTGAGGGATATTTATTCAACAAAATTGTCGGATGGTCGGCGTTAGTTGGTTTTCCTGGATAAAGTTGGTTTAAACATACACCTATACCAAGGAGTAAAAGATGAGACAGAGTAAGCTTTTTTTATTAACCCTGGGGTTGGCAATCCTGACCCTGTTATTGGCCCAATATGTTATGGCTACCCCTGCCCCGGCAGCCGCTCAAACCCCGGAGGCAACAGCCGAAGCTACTGCTGAGGCCGAAGCGCCAAAGTGGTGCAGCAACACCAACATTGTTTTCTTCCCCGGCGGAGCGCCGGGCGGCCCCTTTGAAACCGTAGTTTATAATGGCGCTCTCCAGGCGGCAGAAGACCTGGGCGCTAATGTGGAGTATGTTTGGTCTGATTGGAACCCGGAAAAGATGGTGACCCAGTTTGCCGAAGCGGCCGCCACTCAGCCCGACGGCATCGCCATTATGGGCCACCCTGGGGTTGAAGCCTTCCAGGCCGTAGTTGACGACGCCCGCGCGCAAGGGATTATTGTGACCAGCCAGAACGTGACCCTGCCCGAACTCGAAGCTGCATACAGCGCCGATGGCTTTGGCTATGTGGGTGCTGAACAATATTCGGCCGGCCATGCCCTGGGCGCCGAGGCGGTGAAACGCTTTGGTCTGGTGGCCGGTGACCGGGCGATGGTCTGGGGCTTGCTGGCCCAGGCGGGCCGGGGCGAGCGCACCCGAGGCGTGGTTGAAGCCCTGGAAGAGGCCGGGTTGACGGTGGATTATCTGGAAATTGACGACGCTACCAACGCCGATGCTTCGGCAGGTATCCCCACCTTTGTCGGGTATGTCTCGGCTAACCCCGATGTCAAGCTGGTTGTGACCGACCACGGCAACCTGACCGGCACCCAGGAAGCCCTGTTGTCTGCCGCCGGGCTGGACCCCGACGCCATTTATACCGCCGGGTTTGACCTCTCGCCGGCGACGATTGAGGGTATTCGCGGTGGCTGGACCGACCTGGTGATTGACCAGCAGCAATGGTTGCAAGGCTATCTGCCCATTTTGCAAATCTGCTTGACCCACAACTTTGCCTTCACCGGTCTGCATGTTGATACCGGGGCCGGCTTTGCCTCTATTGATAATGTGGAACTGCTGGCCGACCTGGTTGAAAAGCAAATCCGGTAACTTCTCTAGATAAATATTGGCTAACGTATGAGGGTCGTGTTGCGTCTTGCGTGTTCCGTTAATTTTACGCAAGACGCAACACGCAACACGAAATCTTCACCGGAGTGAATGTCATGACTGCCGATTACAGGCTTGAACTAAAAAATGTCTCAAAATCTTTTGGCGAAGTCAAATCTCTGCAAAACATCAATTTTCGTTTGGGACGAAATGAGGTGGTTGGGCTGCTAGGCGACAACGGCGCAGGCAAGTCTACGCTGATTAAAATCATCACCGGCTACCACCAGCCCGATACAGGCGAGATTTTTTGCAACGGTCAAAAAATTGACCATTTGACCGTGCCTCGCGCCAGAGAATTGGGTATTGAGACGGTTTACCAGGAACGGGCGCTGGCCGAACTGCAATCCCTGTGGCGCAATATCTTTATCGGCCGCGAGTTGAGCAATTCGCTGGGGTTTCTTAAGGTTAAAGAAATGCGGGCGGAAACCGAGCGCTTAATGCTGGAATCCATGGGTTTTACCTCTACAGCGGTCAGTCCTGAGTCGACTATCAAAACCTTTTCCGGCGGCGAAAAGCAGGGCGTGGCGATTGTGCGGGCGCTGTTTTTTGATGCGGAAATTATTGTGCTAGACGAGCCGACGATGGGCCTGTCCTTAAAAGAAACCCGCAAACTGCTCAATTTTGTGCGCAGTATCAAAGAAGCCGGCAAATCGGCGGTTTTTATTGACCACAACATCTTTCATGTTTATTCCGTAGCCGACCGGGTGGTGGTGCTGGACCGGGGTCGCGTGGCGGGTGAATTTATGACTAGCGCTATCAGCCTGAATGACCTGATGGATAAGATGTACCGGGTGGCTGAAACCGGTAGTTTTGATTAAAGGACGGTGTATCATGAACTCGACTGTAGAAGATTCCAGGGCTGAGCAGCGGTTGGCAAAACGCCAGGAAAAATCGGGCCTGGCCCGATTCTTGCGCCGGTATGGCCCCCAACTGGGGATTCTGACCGTTTTTGCGTTGATGTGGCTTTCCTTCATCCTTTCCGCGCCCAAAACGTTTTTGGCGCCCCAAATTTATCTGGCTTTTATGTCTACCATCCCTTTCTTTGCCATCATCGCCTTACCTTTGACGATGCTGGTCATTGCCGGGGAAATGGACCTGTCCTTTCCATCTATTATGGCCATTGGTATGGTGGCTTTTGTAACGGTTCTTAACGCCATCGGCAACGTCTTTTTGGCCCTGCTGGCGGGCCTGGCGGCGGGATTTCTGGCCGGCTTGTTGAACGGGGCTATTGTGGTTGGCATTGGTCTGCCCTCGCTGGTCGTGACTATCGGTACTCAGTTCTTCTGGCGGGGGGCAGTCTTGGTGTTGTTGAATGGTAAAGGCCATACGCTGGCTGCGGCCAAGGGTAGTTTTATTTACAGTTTGTTGGTGGGCAAAGTGGCCGGCATCCCCATGCAAATGATTTGGCTGGTGGTGGCGGCGGTGGCCGTCTGGATCCTGTTGAATCGCCACCGCTTTGGGGCCAATATTTACGTCATCGGCGATAACAAACAGACGGCTGAATTGATGGGCGTCAACACGGCCCGCACCCGTATGCTCATGTTTGCCCTGGTAGGCATGGCGGCGGCCTTTGCCGGTATCCTGGCCAGTTTACAGGTATCCTTTTTCTGGCCTTCGCTGGGTGAAGGCTATCTGCTTAGCACCCTGGCGGCGGTCTTTTTGGGCGGCACCTCGGTTTTTGGCGGGGTGGGCACAATTTTGGGCACGTTTATCGGCAGTTTTATCATCGGGGCTATCCAGGCGGCGATTGTGGCCATCGGCCTGACCGGCTTCTGGACCGAATTGATTTACGGTTTGATCATCATCCTGTCGGTTTCGATGCACGCCATTCTGCGGCGTAGGGTGGAGTAAGTGATCGTCTAAAAATAAGTTCCCCCAAGTTCCCCCAAGTTCCGAGGGAACTAAGGGAACTGATAGGAACTTAAAACGGGAAGTAATTTTTGGATGCTTACTAAGCCAGGCGATCTACTAGAAACGCTATTCTAGTTACAAAGTTGGGTCGGAAGAGGTGAGATCGAACCTTAACCGACAATACTAAAAAGAGGAGATTGAGATGTTTCACCAACGAAGTTTTACTATCATTTCCTTAGTAGTAGTGCTGCTGCTCCTGGCCGCCTGTGGCGGCGCAGCTACGCCAGCGCCAGAGCAGCCCGCAGCGACCGAAGCCCCGGCTGAACAACCGGCAGCGACCGAAGAAGCAGCCGTTCCCACCGAGGCTCCGGCCACCGAAGAAGCCGTGGTTACGGAAGAAGCTCCGGCAGCCACCGAAGAAGCGGCGGCAGGCGGAGCGCACACGGTTGGGTTTGTGCCGCCGGCGTTGACCAGCCCGTTCCACGTGGCGATGGTGGATGGGGCGACGGCCCGGAGCGAAGAGTTGGGCTGGACAATTGATGTGCAAGCGCCGGCCAGCGAAGGCGACTTTGCGGCGTTTGTGACGACGGTGGAACAACTGCTTGAAAAGGGCGTTGAAGCCATCAGCATCAACCCGATTGGGACAGACTCGGCCATCACAGCGGTGAAGGCGGCCAATGCGAAGGGCGTGCCGATCCTGGCGCACAACTTCATCACCCCGTTTTCGGAAGGGGAAGTGAACGCCTACATTGGCTATGACCAGTGGGGTGGGGCGGAGAAGCTGGCGGCAACGACCTGTGAGTTGATTGCCAAGAAGTACAACAGCACGCCGGCAGAGACGAGCGGCAAGGTGTTCATCCTGTTGGGGATAGACAGCATCTTCTCGCACCGGCGGACAGGCGGCTTCAAAGCCGGCTTGGAAAAGAACTGCCCCAATGTCGAGATTGTGGGCGAACAAAGCGCGGAATGGTTACGCACCAAAGGCTCAGAGGTCGCCACCATCGCTTTGCAGAAAGACCCGGACATTGACGTATTCTATGGCAACAGCGACGAGATGGCGATAGGGGCCGCGTTGGCCGCCGAGCAGTTGGGGTTGGTCATCAACCAGGACTTCTTTGCGGTTGGGATTGACGGCAACCAGCCGACGCTGGACCTGTTGAAGGAAGGCAAGTTCAGCGCGACTCTCGGTGTTGACCCGGTGCGGATGGGGGTGACGGTGGTGGACACGATGGAGAAGATCTTCGCCGGTAAGGAAGTGCCGGAGATCATCCTGACCCCATCGGTGGTGGTCACGCCGGAGAACCTGCAAGATTACCTGGACGGCAAGCTGTGGACTGAGCCGGTGGCCGGTTTCCCCGAACTCGATAACGACCTGCCCACCATTCCAGAAGAAGAAGCTCCCGCGGCAGCGGCAGGAGAAGGCGGAGCGCACACGGTTGGGTTTGTGCCGCCGGCGTTGACCAGCCCGTTCCACGTGGCGATGGTGGATGGGGCGACGGCCCGGAGCGAAGAGTTGGGCTGGACGATTGACGTGCAAGCGCCGGCCAGCGAAGGCGACTTTGCGGCGTTTGTGACGACGGTGGAACAACTGCTTGAAAAGGGCGTTGAAGCCATCAGCATCAACCCGATTGGGACAGACTCGGCCATCACAGCGGTGAAGGCGGCCAATGCGAAGGGCGTGCCGATCCTGGCGCACAACTTCATCACCCCGTTTTCGGAAGGGGAAGTGAACGCCTACATTGGCTATGACCAGTGGGGTGGGGCGGAGAAGCTGGCGGCAACGACCGTGAGTTGATTGCCAAGAAGTACAACAGCACGCCGGCAGAGACGAGCGGCAAGGTGTTCATCCTGTTGGGGATAGACAGCATCTTCTCGCACCGGCGGACAGGCGGCTTCAAAGCCGGCTTGGAAAAGAACTGCCCCAATGTGGAAGTGGTTGGCGAGCAGAGCGCCGAGTGGCTGCGGACGAAGGGTTCGGAAGTGGCGGCGATTGCCTTGCAGAAAGACCCGGACATTGACGTATTCTATGGCAACAGCGACGAGATGGCGATAGGGGCGGCGTTGGCCGCAGAACAGCTTGGTTGGTCATCAACCAGGACTTCTTTGCGGTTGGGATTGACGGCAACCAGCCGACGCTGGGACCTGTTGAAGGAAGGCAAGTTCAGCGCGACTCTCGGTGTTGACCCGGTGCGGATGGGGGTGACGGTGGTGGACACGATGGAGAAGATCTTCGCCGGTGAGGAAGTGCCGGAGATCATCCTGACCCCGTCGGTGGTGGTCACGCCGGAGAACCTGCAAGATTACCTGGACGGCAAGCTGTGGACTGAGCCGGTGGCCGGTTTCCCCGAACTCGATAACGACCTGCCCACCGTCCCGGAAGAGGCTCCGGCGGCTATGGCAGGCGGAGCGCACACGGTTGGGTTTGTGCCGCCGGCGTTGACCAGCCCGTTCCACGTGGCGATGGTGGATGGGGCGACGGCCCGGAGCGAAGAGTTGGGCTGGACGATTGACGTGCAAGCGCCGGCCAGCGAAGGCGACTTTGCGGCGTTTGTGACGACGGTGGAACAACTGCTTGAAAAGGGCGTTGAAGCCATCAGCATCAACCCGATTGGGACAGACTCGGCCATCACAGCGGTGAAGGCGGCCAATGCGAAGGGCGTGCCGATCCTGGCGCACAACTTCATCACCCCGTTTTCGGAAGGGGAAGTGAACGCCTACATTGGCTATGACCAGTGGGGTGGGGCGGAGAAGCTGGCGGCAACGACCTGTGAGTTGATTGCCAAGAAGTACAACAGCACGCCGGCAGAGACGAGCGGCAAGGTGTTCATCCTGTTGGGGATAGACAGCATCTTCTCGCACCGGCGGACGGGCGGCTTCAAAGCCGGCTTGGAAAAGAACTGCCCCAATGTGGAAGTGGTTGGCGAGCAGAGCGCCGAGTGGCTGCGGACGAAGGGTTCGGAAGTGGCGGCGATTGCCTTGCAGAAAGACCCGGACATTGACGTATTCTATGGCAACAGCGACGAGATGGCGATAGGGGCGGCGTTGGCCGCAGAACAGCTTGGGTTGGTCATCAACCAGGACTTCTTTGCGGTTGGGATTGACGGCAACCAGCCGACGCTGGACCTGTTGAAGGAAGGCAAGTTCAGCGCGACTCTCGGTGTTGACCCGGTGCGGATGGGGGTGACGGTGGTGGACACGATGGAGAAGATCTTCGCCGGTGAGGAAGTGCCGGAGATTATCCTGACCCCATCGGTGGTGGTCACGCCGGAGAACCTGCAAGATTACCTGGACGGCAAGCTGTGGACTGAGCCGGTGGCCGGTTTCCCCGAACTCGATAACGACCTGCCCACCGTCCCGGAAGAATAAACCTTAACGAATTATTATTCAATCTGTGGCCCCTTCTCTTGACCCGGAGAGAAGGGGCCACCTTAAAAACTTATGCTACTCAGACTCATGTCATTTCGAGACCGAAGGTCGAGAAATCTCCAGGCCACAACACATAAGGGGAAGGTGTCGGGGATTTCTCCCTGCGGTCGAAATGACATGGCTGAGCAGTTACAAAACTTGTTTTTTAACGGATAAGCGGCAAGCCCTATGTCGGTGCATAAACAGGTAACTATCAGACAGGTAGCGCAACAAGCGGGAGTATCTACCCAAACCGTCTCCCGTGTGCTCAATAATCGCCCCGACGTTGCGGCTGAAACGCGGGAGCTTGTCCAACAGATTATTGATCAACTTGGCTATAAGCCCAGCGCTCTGGCGCGCAGTCTCATTCGGCAGCGCAGCCTGACACTGGGGGTGGTGATTGCCGAATTGGGACAGTACGGCCCAATGCGTCGCTTGCTAGGCATGGAACAAGCGGCGACGGAATATGGCTACCGGCTGCACTTGAGTCTGGTTCACCAGCCCGAAGCGGATAACAGTGATCAAATTCTTGGCGAGCTATTGGCCTGGCATGTAGATGGTATTATCTGGGCCATTCCCGAAATTGGGCATAACCGGATCTGGTTGCAACGAAAAGCCTCCCAGTTGCCGGCGCCGGTGGTGCTTATTTGTGAACAACCGTTGTATAACGAACACGCCGTTTCGATAGATAATCGGGCGGGTGGCTTGCTGGCAACTCAGCATTTATTAGCTCAGGGCTACCAGCATCTGGGGATTATTACCGGGCCTTTAAGCTGGGTAGCGGCTCAACAACGTCTTTTGGGCTGGCAAGATGCATTAACGAGCTATCAAAATTGGCAAATATTTGAAGGCGACTGGTCTTCTGCCAGCGGCGAGCAGGGTCTTCACCTGTTGTGCCAACAATATCCCGAATTGGACGCGGTGTTTGTCAGCAATGACCAGATGGCCCTGGGTGTGTTGCAGGCTGCCCGCCAGTTAGGTCTGCGTGTACCCGAAGATTTGGGGATTGTGGGGTTTGATAACATCCCGGAAGCCGCCTACTTTGCTCCACCGCTCACGACTATTCGGCACAAATTGACGGACCAGGGCAGGATAGGGGTACAGCGATTGATCGAAATGATTGAAGCCAGGCGCAATGGCATATCTCTATCGCCAACCGTGACCCCCATCCTACAGCCGGAATTGGTGATTAGAAAAAGCGCTGCTAAAAGCATAATATAAAAAGGAGCAAGCTAAAATGATCGAGCTTAAACAATTCGAGGTATGGTTTGTCACCGGCAGCCAGCATCTCTACGGACCTGAGACCCTGGAGAAAGTAGCCGAACATTCGCAAATCATCACCCAGGCCCTGGATCAGTCAGCTAAAATCCCGGTCAAGGTGGTGTTTAAGCCGGTTCTGACCACCCCTGATGCCATTCACCAGTTGTGCCTGGAAGCCAACGCTGCCCGAAACTGTGTCGGCCTGATTACCTGGATGCACACTTTTTCTCCAGCCAAAATGTGGATTGCGGGCTTAAAGGCGTTACAAAAACCGTTGGCCCATCTACACACCCAGTACAATCGTGATATTCCGTGGGCAGATATTGACATGGACTTTATGAATCTGAACCAATCCGCCCATGGTGACCGCGAATTTGGTTTTATCGGCAGCCGGATGCGCCTGGAACGCAAAGTGGTGGTGGGGCACTGGCAAGATGAAGAGGTCCAGGCTCGCCTGGGGGCGTGGGCGCGAGCGGCCTGCGCCTGGCACGACGCTCAAGGCGCTCGCTTCGCCCGCTTTGGCGACAACATGCGCGAGGTAGCAGTGACCGAAGGCGATAAGGTCAACGCTCAGATGAGGCTGGGCTACAGCGTCAATGGCTACGGCGTGGGCGACCTGGTTCGATTTGTGAATGAGGTGTCGGATGGGGAGGTAGACCAGGTTATCCAGGAATATCTCGACCAATATGATGTTGCGCCGGCGCTTCGTCCCGGAGGTGAGCGAAACCAATCGTTACGGGATGGGGCGCGGATTGAAGTTGGCTTGCGTCATTTCCTTGAACACGGCAATTTCAAAGGGTTCACCACTTCTTTCGAGGACCTGCACGGCCTGGCCCAGCTCCCCGGCCTGGGCGTCCAACGGTTGATGGCTGCGGATTATGGTTTTGCCGGTGAGGGGGACTGGAAAACGGCGGCTTTAGTGCGAGCCATGAAGGTGATGAGCGCCGGTCTGGATGGCGGTACCTCCTTTATGGAAGACTACACCTATCACCTGAGTCCAAACGGGATGAAGGTGTTGGGGGCGCACATGCTGGAAATCTGTCCCAGCATCGCTGCCACCAAACCATCGCTTGAAGTTCACCCGCTGTCCATCGGCGGTAAGGCCGACCCGGTTCGGCTGGTGTTTGATGCCAAGACCGGGCCGGCGGTTAATGCGGCGGTTATGGAAATGGGCAATCGCCTGCGGATGGTTGTCAATGCGGTTGACGCCGTACCGACAGATGCGCCGCTGCCCAAACTGCCGGTTGCCAGAGCCTTGTGGCTGCCACAACCCGATTTAAAGACGGCGGCGGCAACCTGGATTCTGGCCGGCGGGGCCCATCACACCGGCTTTAGCCTGGCGCTGACCGCCGAACATTTGGAGGATTTCGCCGAAATGGCCGGTATGGAATTTTTGCTTATCGATAAAGAAACCACCGTCTCCGGTTTCAAAAAAGAGCTGCGTTGGAACGACCTGTACTACCATCTGGCTAAAGGGTTGTAGATAAGACTCAGTAGATCCAATTTTCCGA
The DNA here is from genome assembly GCA_015075405.1 of Anaerolineales bacterium. Lineage (GTDB taxonomy): Bacteria > Chloroflexota > Anaerolineae > 4572-78 > J111 > DSQQ01. The sequence goes on along the minus strand of JABTUK010000003.1, from coordinate 921,560 downwards.
GGAGTGAGGCACGCCCACGTGCCGAACACCGCCGCACGTGGGCGTGCTGGCTCCTCAAATTTGGATCCACTGAGACTCCATAATCAACTATAATCATAAGGAAATGAACAATGGACAAACCAGTTTTAGGTGTTATTGTTGGCAACCGAGGCTTTTTCCCCGACCACCTGTGCGAAACCGGACGTCAAACAATCTTGAAAATATTGGCCGAAGAGGGGATTGAAGCGGTTGCCCTCACTTCAGCCGATACCCTTTTTGGCAGTATTGAAAGTTTGAATGACGCCCAAAAATGCGCCGACCTGTTCAAAAAGAATGCCGACCGGATTGACGGTATCTTGGTCACGCTGCCCAACTTTGGCGACGAGCGCGCCATTGCCAATGCCCTGCGCTGGGCCAATTTGAATGTACCTGTTTTGATTCACGCCTTTGCCGATGACCCCACCCGCATGACCATTGCCGACCGGCGCGACTCGTTTTGCGGCAAAATGTCGGCTTGTAACAACCTGCGCCAGTACGGTATCAAATACTCCCTGACCACCCTGCACACGGTTGACCCGCAAAGCGACAGCTTCAAGGCCGACCTGCGCCGCTTTGTAAGCACCTGCCGGGTAGTGCGCGGCCTGCGCAACGCTCGCATCGGGGCGCTGGGCGCTCGTCCGACGGCTTTCAACACCGTGCGTTACAGCGAAAAACTGTTTGAGCGCAGCGGCATTTCCGTCGAAACGCTGGACCTATCGGAAGCCTTTGGCCGGGTAAACCGTCTGGGCAACGACGAGCCGGTAGTTCACGCCAAGCTGGACGAGATTAACAGCTATATACCAACCAAAGGCATCCCCCAGGAGTCCCTCTTGAAAATGGCCAAGCTCGGTGTGGTGGTAGACCGCTGGATGAGCGACCAAAACCTGGTCGCCAGCGCCTTGCAGTGTTGGACTTCGATGGAAGAATATTTTGGGGTTGTGCCCTGCACCGTCATGAGCATGATGAGCAACAAGCTGATGCCGTCGGCCTGCGAGACCGATATTGCCGGCGTGGTGGGCATGTATGCCCTGGCCCTGGCTTCGGAAAAGCCCAGCGCCCTGGTGGACTGGAACAACAATTACGGCGATGACCCGGATAAGGGCGTCATCTTCCACTGCTCCAACCTGCCCAAAGGCGTCTTCACCAATCAAAATGACGCCGGTTTGATTTCGCCCGACGACATCCCGGTGATGGATTTTCAGGAAATTATTGCCGGGACGGTGGGCAAAGAAAATACCTTCGGCACGGTGGTCGGCCGGGTGCGGGCCGAGCCGTTTACCTACTGCCGCGTCTCCACCGACGACCTCGGCGGCAAAATAAGCGCCTACGTGGGCCAAGGCGAGCTGACCAACGACCCGCTCAAAACCTTTGGCGGTTACGGCGTGGTGCGCGTGCCTAACCTGCAAGGGCTGCTGCATTACATCTGCGAAAACGGCTTTGAGCACCATACTGCCATCAACCTGTCTCAAACCGCCACCGCCGTCAACGAAGCTTTAGGCAAGTACTTGGGTTGGGAAGTTTATTACCACCGCTAATTAATGACGCGAGGACGCGAGAGGCGACGCGAAGCGGGCGTAGAATCCCCTCGCCTCTTCGCCTCACGAATCCTCGCCTCTTTATTTACGAAGGAGTATTCACGAGTCTGGGACACGCCACCGATAATGAAAATGAACCCCCACCCCAACCCCTCCCCCGAATCGGGGGAGGGGCTAGGGGAGGGGGTATTTACGAAGGAGTTGAAGATGGATCAAAACGATATCCCCCAAGCAATTAAGAGCGGAAAGACCGTTCTTGGCATCGAGTTCGGCTCAACTCGCATCAAGGCGGTGTTGATTGGTGAGGATCATGCGCCAATCGCCTCGGGCAGCCATGAGTGGGAAAACCAATACGAAAACGGTATCTGGACCTACAGGCTTGAAGATGTTTGGACAGGCTTGCAGGAAAGCTATCGGCAGCTTAACGACGAGGTTGTTAAGAATTACAACATCCCCCTCCAAACCATTGGCGCAATCGGTTTCAGCGGCATGATGCACGGCTATTTGGTATTCGATAGGGACGAAAATTTACTCGTCCCGTTTCGGACATGGCGAAACACCATCACCGGGCAGGCAGCCCAGGAACTTACAGAACTGTTCCAATTTGCCATTCCCCAACGTTGGAGCATTGCCCACCTCCATCAGGCGATATTGAACAAGGAGAGCCATATCAACGATATCAGCTATCTCACGACGCTGGCCGGCTATGTCCATTGGAAATTGACGGGGCAAAAGGTGTTGGGCATTGGCGAAGCATCGGGCGTGTTCCCCATTGACAGCCAGACCAACGACTACGATGCCGGCAAGATCGAGCTATTCAATCAGCGGCTTGCAGCCGAAAATGTCTCGTGGAAACTCCAAGACATCCTGCCCAAAGTCCTGGTAGCCGGAGATACCGCCGGCATTCTGACCGAAGCAGGGCAAACTGCTCGATCCTACAGGGCAGTTACAAGCGGGATTCCGCTCTGTCCGCCGGAGGGCGACGCCGGCACCGGCATGGTGGCGACGAATAGCGTGGGAGAGCGGGCAGGCAATGTCTCCGCCGGAACATCGGTCTTTGCTATGATCGTTTTGGAGCAGCCGCTGTCAAAGCTCTATCCTGAGATTGACATGGTGACAACGCCCGCAGGCAAGCCTGTGGCGATGGTCATAGCAACAACTGCACCTCCGATCTCAATGCCTGGGTTGACCTGTTCCAGGAATTTACACAGGCGCTTGGGGTGGAGATCAGCGAATCCAGGCTGTTTGAAATGCTGTATACCCAGGGCTGGCCGGCGATGCGGACGCGGGCGGGCTGCTGGCTTACAATTACTTTGCGGGCGAACATATCACCCACCTTGAAGCTGGGCGTCCCCTGTTCGTTCGTACACCCGAAAGCCGCTTCACGCTGGCGAACTTCATGCGGGTACATCTGTTCGCGGCGCTCGGCGCATTGAAGATCGGGTTGGGCATCTTTGACCAGGAGCAGGTGAAGATTGATCGCGTGCTCGGTCATGGCGGCTTCTTCAAGACGCCGGAAGTGGGTCAAAGATCATGGCCGCGGCGATGAATGTCCCCGTTTCCGTTATGGAGACCGCCGGCGAGGGCGGCGATGGGGAATTGCCCTGCTGGCCGCCTATATGCTCCATAAGGCAGCGAATGAGCCGCTGGAAGCCTATCTCCCACAAGGTCTTTGCCGGAGAACAAGGCACAACCATTGCGCCCGACCCGACGGATGTGGCCGGATTTGCCGCGTTCATGGAGCGCTACAAAAAGGACTCAGCATCGAACGAGCCGCCGTGGAAACGCTGAGGTAGAAGAGTCAGGCTAAGGAGGCCAGACAGTGATCTGCTCGAATACCTCAATTGGAGATTAAGAGAGCATTTGGAAATCCCAGAAACAACCTTGCCGGGGCGCTCGTCCGGCGATGAAGTCGCCGGACTATAGAACAGCGCCCGATTAATCGGGCTAAAGCCGGCTTCACCCGGCGCTGTTCGCTAACCCTGGCATTCATGCTTGCGGGGCGGACCAGTTGGACGAAATAGTTTCCGAAAGCTTTCAATTGGAGCTTAAATGACCAACAAAAATACGCCATCGGGATTGATTTTGGCACCGAGTCGGGGCGGGTGGCCCTGGTAGACCTAGCCAACGGGCAGGAAGTCGCCACTGCTGTGCATGCCTACGCCAATGGGGTGATTGATGAAAAACTGCCTGGCTCTGGTATTCCTCTGGAGCCGGATTGGGCTTTGCAAGACCCTGGCGACTACCTGGAAGTGTTCAAAAAAGCGGTCCCGGCGGTGTTAAAAGAAAGCGGCATAGACCCGACCGACGTCATTGGCCTGGGGATTGACTTTACCGCCTGCACCTTAATACCCACAAAAGCCGATGGTACGCCGCTCGCCTTTTTGCCGGAGTGGCGCGACAATCCCCACGCCTGGGTGAAACTGTGGAAACATCACGCCGCCCAGCCGGAAGCCAACAAGCTCAACGACAAAGCCCGCGAACTGGGCTACACCTTTCTCGACCGTTACGGCGGCAAAATCAGCTCCGAGTGGTTCTTCCCCAAAGCCTGGCAAATCCTTGATGAAGCGCCGGAGGTGTATGCTGCCGCCGGCCGGCTGATCGAGGCCGCAGATTGGGTCATCTGGCAGCTTACCGGCCAGGAGAAGCGCAACTCCTGTACCGCCGGCTACAAAGCCCTGTGGTCCAAACGAGAGGGTTTCCCGCCCAAAGAATTTTTCAAGGCGCTCGACCCGCGTCTGGAAAATATTGTGGATGAGAAGATGTCACGCGACATCTATCCGCTGGGCGAAAAGGCGGGTGGCTTGACCGAAGTCGCTGCCGGCTGGATGGGTCTCAAACCCGGCACAGCGGTAGCCATTGCCAACGTGGATGCCCACGTGTCGGTGCCGGCGGCTACGGTAGCTGAGCCGGGGCGCATGGTCATCATTATGGGTACGTCGAACTGCCACATGGTTATGGGTGTAGAAGAACGGTTGGTACCTGGCATGTGTGGTTACGTGGAAGATGGGATCATCCCCGGCTTTTTTGGCTACGAAGCCGGGCAGTCCTGTGTGGGCGATCACTTTGCCTGGTTTGTGGAAAACTGCGTACCGGGCCGCTACGAAAAAGAGGCGGCGGAGCGCGGCCTGGATATTCACGAATTGCTGGAAGAGAAAGCGGCCAAACTCAAACCCGGCGAAAGCGGCCTGGTGGCCCTGGATTGGTGGAACGGCAACCGCAGCGTGCTGGTAGACGTAGACCTGACCGGCGTCTTGGTCGGGGCGACGCTGGCGACCAAGCCCGAAGAAATCTACCGGGCGTTGATCGAGGCTACGGCTTACGGCACCCGCATGATTATCGAAACGTTTGAGGCCAACGGCGTGCCGGTGAAAGAAATAGTGACTACCGGCGGCCTGCCCAACAAAAACAAGCTGCTTATGCAGATTTATGCCGACGTGACCGGGCGGCCGCTCTACATTGCCAGCAATGTTCAGGGCGGAGCCGTCGGCTCAGCCATGCACGGGGCGGTGGCGGCGGGCAAAGCAGCGGGTGGGTTCGATTCGATTGTCGAGGCCACCCGGCAAATGGCCAGCCTGCGAAAAGAGTCGTACCAGCCCAACCCGGCGAACAAAGCAGTCTATGACCAGCTCTACGCCGAATACGTGAGCTTGCACGACTACTTTGGCCGCGGGGTCAACGATGTAATGAAACGGCTCAAAGCGTTGAAGGCACGGATTAAGGTAGGGTAGTAGACCCTGTATTGATGAATAAATTGTAACTGCTCAGCCATGTCATTTCGACCGAAGGGAGAAATCCCCAATACGGTACTTTTACGTATTGTACCCTGGGGATTTCTCGACCTTCGGTCTCGAAATGACATGAGCCTGAGTATTAATAGCTTGGAGAAGTTATTATGTTGGAGAATTTACGAGAGTTATTAAGTGAATTACACCAGGAATTGCCCCGAAATAACCTGGTCACCTGGACCGCCGGCAACATCAGCGTCCGTGACCCGGAGTCGGGGTTTGTGGTGATTAAACCGTCCGGCATCCGCTATGAAGTGTTAAAGCCGGAACATATGGTCATTGTAGACCTGGAAGGGACGATTATCGAGGGCAATCTGAAACCTTCGTCCGATACGGCCAGCCATCTTTACATTTACCAGCACCGGCCCGATGTGAACGGCATTGTCCATACCCACTCGCCTTATGCTACGGCGTTTGCGGCCATCGGCAAACCGATTCCGGTTTACCTGACCGCGATGGCTGACGAGTTCGGCGGGCCGATTCCCTGCGGCGGCTTTGCTCTGATTGGCAGTGAAGCGATTGGTAAGGTCGTGCTGGAGGCTATTGGCGACTCCCCGGCGGTGCTGCTCAAAAATCACGGTGTTTTCACCGTTGGCTCCACGGCTGAAGCGGCGGTCAAAGCGGCGGTGATGACCGAAGATGTCGCCAAGACGGTCTGGTTAGCCCTGCAAATCGGCCAACCGGATGAAATTGCGCCGGAGGATGTGGCCAAGTTGAATTATCGCTATAAACACGTGTACGGACAATAGGGAGAACATTAGCCGTTTCACCCGTTCGGACACTAACAAAGAATGCGTTGGGTCCGACATGCCCGACAACCCCTCAATTACAGGAGTTACGCGGTGGGCCTGAGCATGTCATTTCGACCGAAGGGAGAAATCCCCAGGGCCTCATCTGACAAGAGTAGTTTTGAGAAGATTTCTCGCTCCTTCGTCGCTCGAAATGACATGATCGCGTAATTCCTGTCATTTATACCTCTTTCGCCTTGGCCTGGACCCGACCCAAGATCGGTTTTATTTTCCAGACTCAGTAGATCCAATTTTCCGAGGAGTAAGGCACGCCCACGTGCCGAACACCGCCGCACGTGGGCGTGCTGGCTCCTCAAATTTGGATCTACTGAGACTCAACGGCTGTTTGTATTTAGTGCCTGCCTTACTCACAATGATTAGCCAGCGCGGCTACAATGAAGTGGACTCTGACTGGAGTTGAACAATGACGTACAAAGTTTTTCTGGTGGAAGATGAGATCGTTGCCAGAGAGGGCATCCGAGATAATGTTGATTGGCAGTCGGCCGGCTTTGAGTTTTGCGGCGAAGCGCCGGATGGGGAAATGGCCCTGCCCTTGATTGAGGCGGCCCGGCCAGACGTGTTGATTACCGACATCAAAATGCCGTTTATGGATGGGTTGCAGCTTTGTAAAATTTTGCGTGAGCGGATGCCGGGGGTCAAGATTATTATTCTGAGTGGGCACGATGAGTTTCACTATGCTCAAGAGGCAGTCAAGTTGGGCGTAACCGAGTACCTGCTCAAACCGCTCGGGGTCCAGGATTTACACCATGTTCTGGGCAAAGTGGCTGCCCAGCTTGACCAGGATCGGCTGGAGCAAGAAAAGCTGAACCGGCTAAAGAATCAAGTCGAAGATGATCTGGGGCTGCGCTGGGAAAAATTCTTGTTGAAGCTGGCCATGGGGGGGCTGTCGTCACCCGAAGCAATTCAAGAGAGCCAACGGCTGGGTCTGGATCTCATTGCCAAAGGGTATCTGGTGGTGGTGGTCGAATTTGAGCTGGGCGGACGCGCCGAGCCGCTTAACTATTACGAACATGAACAGGTTGAACAGATCATCTCAAGCTTGGTGGGGAATAACCCGGACGTTTTTTTGACGAAGGCCGGCATGGAAGAACTGATCTTGATTATTAAAGGCGACTCGCTGGAATATCTGGAGCAGGAGGGGCGGTTTCTCAAAGAGTTGATTGGGGCTGAAGTAGAAAACAAGACCAGGTGTTCGGTGAGGATTGGGGTCGGCAGCCCCCAAGATCGGATCGGCCAGATCCACCAATCTTTTACCGCAGCGTTAACAAACTTGCCCCCAGTTGTGGCTAAAGTACCGGAACCGCTTGACGTCAACAGTGAGGCCGATAAAGCGGGCTTGCTTAATCTGGACAAGTCGGCCCTGGAAAATTTCTTGAGATACGGGACTAAAGAGGAGTTTGATAATTTTTTTGAGGCTTATATTCGCCTGCTGGGTGAAACCGCGCTCCAGTCCTACCTGGTCAAGAATTATATTTTTGTTGATCTTTTTTTAATCGTTGCCAAATTTGCGCACCAGTTGGGCGGGAATGTTGATCAGATTATCCCTGAAATAAATAATGTTGAAGCAAGGTTATTGAATATTAAAACCCTCGATCAACTTAGAGAAGCAGTGCGACAAGTTTTTGCCAGCGTCTTGACTTTTAGAGACAGCCAGGCGCATCATCAACGGGCGGCGCTTGTGCACCAGGCCAAAGCTTATATTGACAGTCATTATGCCGATGCAGATTTATCACTGAATGAAGTGGCCGCTCAGGTCAATCTCAGCCCTAGCCATTTCAGCACCGTGTTCAGCCATGAAACCGGTGAAACCTTCAAAGAGTACCTGACCAGGATTAGAATTGACCGGGCCAAAGAGTTGCTGCGCACCACCGGCCTGAAATCCTTTGAAGTGGCCTATCAAAGTGGTTACAACGATCCCCACTATTTTAGCCATATTTTTAGAAAAAACACCGGCTTCTCACCTCAACAATTCCGCGTACAGCCCCAAAATGGGAAGAAGTAGGTAGAACACGATGAGCATCGAATTAGCCGCCAGCGAACCGCTGCCCAAATATATGGGGAAATTTATTGATTTTTTTGCCGGCATCCATTTATCTCTACGCCGCAAGATTCTGCTCTCGTTTTTTATTGTGATCTTTTTGATGGCTGCCATCAATGCTGTGCTGATTTTAGAAGTCCTGCGCTTCAACCGCCAGTATGATGTTATCATTACCAACATCACCACGGCCAACAGCATCAATGGCTACATCAAACCGGCGATTGATACGGAAATGTGGAACATTGTGGCCGGCAAGAAAGAGTTTAAAGAGGGCAGCCAATACCAGATTATCGAGCAGGTTGACGCCCAAATAACCTCAATGATGGCCAATACCGAGTCAGATAAATCCAGAATCAAGCTTGAGGTTATTCTGCGCACCATGGACACCCTCAGCCGTTATGTTGACAAGATGGGGACGCAAATCAGCCAGGGCAGCCGGGTGGCCGACAATGAACAGGTTCTGGAAAATATCCGCGGCGTGTCTGAGGTGGTTGAAGAAAGCGTGCAGGATTATGTGCTGTTTGAGGTGAACCAGGCGGAACAGCAATACAAACAAACTCAAACCCGCTTTACGCGCTGGGCTATCACCTATATGATCTTGCTGCCCTGCGTTATCGCTTTTTCTATTATGGCCGCCTGGATCATTTCGGCCAGCATTTATATCCCCATCAAAAAACTGCACGATGTGACCACAACCATCACCAAGAATGATTTGCAAGCCTTGATGACCCGCGACAACATAGACGAAATCACCGAGTTGGGCCTGAGTTTTAACATCATGATCGGCCGCATCAGAGAATTACTGGCGGCCAAAATCAAGGAACAGGAACAGCTAAAAAAAGCCGAACTCAGGGCGCTCCAGGCCCAAATCAACCCCCATTTTCTTTACAACACCCTCGATACCATCATTTGGCTGGCCGAGGCCAACAAGACCGCTCAGGTGATTGAGATTGTGGGCGCCCTGTCGAGTTTTTTTAGAATCGCTTTGAGCAAAGGCCACGATTGGATTACCATTCATCAAGAGATTGAGCATGTGAGAAGCTACCTGACCATTCAAAAGATGCGTTACCGGGATATTCTGGACTATAAGCTCGAAGTTGATGAAGATATCCTGGATGGTGTTATCTTGAAGTTAACGCTTCAGCCGTTGGTTGAGAATGCCCTTTACCATGGCATTAAAAACAAAAGAAATGGCGGTACTATTACCGTGCGAGCCAGACGAGCAGACCAAAATCTGGTTTTATTGGAAGTGCAGGATGACGGGGTTGGCTTTACCTCGTACAAACTGGCCCAAATTCAGCAAGAAATTAATAATGATTCTGAAGAAATTACCTTAAAGGAAAGTGGGTTTGGACTTGAGAACGTCAACAAACGGATCAAGCTGTTTTATGGCAAAGAGTATGGCCTTTCTATTGATAGCCATTATCTGGAAGGCACTCGGGTAACCGTAACCATTCCGCTGAAAAATGGCCTAAATTCACCAAAAGAGGAGGGGTGATAACCATGCGAGAGCCTCCGACGAAAATAGACTGCTGGAGTGCAAAGCTTGCTTTGCCAAGTCGCAAGGCAAGCCTTGCACTCCACTTTCATTCTTGGTGGTGTGCCGTCAGGTTCGTGACGACTCCTCTGAAAATAGCTTTGCCGGAGTCCAAAAGCTATGCTTTTGGACTCCATTTTCATCATTATTGTTGGTGGAGTGCTATAAACTGGTGACGACTCCTATGAAAGTATTAAATCTGTTTATAATGATAACGATGCTCCTGGCCGTAGCAGCCTGCGGAACTCAACCTACCCCCCAACCTTCCCAGGCTGATCTTCTTGAAACGCAGAGTCATGGCAAGAAGACCTATACGGACTTGGTCGTTGGCTTTGCTCAAATTGGGGCCGAGAGCGAGTGGCGAACCGGCAATACGGACTCGATCAAAGAAGCGGCCGAGCAGTTTGGCGTGGAATTAATGTTCTCGGATGCCCAGCAAAAGCAGGAGAATCAAATCAAAGCGATCCGGGTTTTTATTGCCCAACAGGTGGACGTCATCGGCGTCTCGCCGGTGGTGGAAACTGGTTGGGAATCGGTCTTTCAGGAAGCCAAAGATGCCGGTATCCCGATTATATTGGTTGACCGCCGCGCGGCGGTCTCTCCAGACCTCTACGTAACCTACATGGGCTCCGATTTCCTGGCAGAGGGCAAAAATGCGGCCAGGGTGATGGTTGAGCTATTGAACGGCAAGGGCAGAATTGTTGAACTGGTCGGTACGGTCGGCTCTGCGCCGGCCAATGACCGTTATAAGGGCTTTAGAGAAATCCTGCAAGATTACCCGGACATGAAAATCATTGCTTCTGCGCCCGGCGACTTCACCCGGGCCAAGGGCCAGGAAGTAATGGCCGCCCTTTTAAAGAGGTACGGCAAAAATATTGATGCCCTCTACGCTCACAACGACGATATGGCCATCGGCGCAATCAAGGCCATTGAGGCTTATGGCTTAAGGCCCGGCCAGGACATCAAGATTGTCTCCATTGACGCCGTGCGAGACGCTTTCAAGGCCATGATTGACGGCAAATTGAATGCGACGGTGGAATGTAACCCCCTCCTCGGCCCGCAATTTTTTGAGCTGGCCCTCAAAGTAGCCAATGGCGAACAAGTTCCCAAGTGGATCCCCTCTGAGGAAAGTATTTTTTTTCCTGAGAATGCGGCGGAGATCCTGCCTACCCGTAAATATTAACCCACATCGTTACTACTCAGTCTCATGTCATTTCAAGCGACGAAGGAGCGAGAAATCCCCAGGACGCAACATGCAAAAGTAACGTATTGGGGATTTCTCCCTTCGGTCGAAATGACATGCCTGAGCAGTTACCCTACATCAAAAAATAATCAACTTTTATCCAAAAAAATTACACCCTCCCAGTGGAGGGTTTTTTTATTATCAGCAAACAAAATATAAATCTCAACCTATTCCCAATAAGAATTCATTGATGTGGATAAAGTTATTGGGTATGATGGAATAAATAAGCGCCTGCATTTCAACCCGGGAGAAATGCGGCTCTTCACCCAATCCACTATTAAATCAATTTAGCCAATTAGAAAAGAAGGAGAATCAAACAATGAAGTTTTTAAAGGTTCTGTATTTGCTGGTAGGCTTAGCCATAATCTTTGCTATCGTGGGTTGTGGCGCTGCCCCTGCTGCCGCCCCCGCCGAAGAAAAACCCGCCGCCGAAGCTCCAGCCAATGCTAAAAAGGAATACAAAGATTTGACGGTCTGTTACCCCCAACTGGGCGCCGAGAGCGACTGGCGTACCGCCAATAGCGCTTCACTCAAGGAAACGGCTAAGGAATTGGGCGTCAACCTGGTCTTCTCCGACGCTCAGCAGAAGCAAGAAAACCAGATTTCGGCCATGCGGGCCTGCATCCAGCAGGGTGTTGATGTCATTGCCCTACCGCCGGTAGTTGAAGATGGTTGGGATGCTGTTCTGACCGAAGCCAAGGACGCCAACATTCCGGTTATTATCGTAGACCGCTCCGTCTCCGCCGACCCATCCCTCTACGCCGCTCACATTGGTTCGGATATGGTCCTGGAAGGTAAGAAAGCCGGCGAAGAAATGAACAAGCTGCTGCCCGAGGGTGGCAAGATCGTTGAACTCAGCGGCACGACCGGCTCTGGCGCTGCGGTAGGCCGGGCTAAAGGTTTCCGCGAAACGCTGGCCAAAAACATCGAAATTCTGGACTCGCAGACCGGCAACTTTACCACGGCTGAAGGCAAGCCGGTTATGGAAGCCTTCCTGAAGAAGTACGCCGGAGAAATTGATGGCGCGTTCATCCACAATGACAATATGGCCATTGGCGCGGTTGAAGCCATGAAGGCCGCTGGTTTGAAACCCGGCGATATCAAGATCGTCTCCGTGGATGGTACTCGCGGCGGTTTCCAATTGATGATTGATGGCTGGGTGCAAGCCGATGTGGAATGTAACCCGCTGCTTGGCCCGCAGGTCATGGAAATGGCGCTGGCCCTCGCCAACGGTGAACCTGTAGAACGAGAAACTCTGACCAAAGAAACCGTTTACTTCCCTGACCAAGCGGCCGAGTTACTGCCAAGCCGCCAGTACTAATTTGTTCTGGCCGCGGCGCATGAGTTATATGTAATCCCCAACGGGATACGAAGCGCTATCCCCTACGGGATGCGAAGCGCTATACTCTCGCGCAAACAATAATTGAGAAGCGGCGTTACCCCACGCCGCTTCTTTTTATAAAAAAATTGGGTACTGCTCAGCCCACATGTCATTTCGAGGCCATAGGCCGAGAAATCCCTAGGGCGCTACATAGACATGAGGGATTTCTCCCTTCGGTCGAAATGACATGAGCCTGAGTAGTAAAAAAAATTGGCAAAACTCTTTTGCCAAAAACAGGATGCTTGGTTATGCGTCTCATCGTATTGGCAGTAAAATGAAGCAATTACTAAATTCAGTAAATCACGAATTGAGGAGCCAGCACGCCCACGTGCGGCTTCGTTCGGCACGTAGGCGTGCCCGCTCCGCGTCCTCTAAAATTGTGATTTACTGAAATTCTCCGCTAATATCGCTGGTCAGACCATTATCCAAACAAGGGCAGGAACTCTATGAAAAATAATACGCCTTTACTCAAACGCATGCGCGAAAGCCAACTATTCTGGCCCCTGGTGGCGCTGATTTTGATTTTTATCGTTGACGCGATTTTTGCCCCCGGCTTCTTTAAAATAGGAATCCTGGATGGTCATTTATTTGGAAATCTTATTGATGTGGTTAACAACGCGGCCCCCTTGATGTTGGTAGCTATCGGGATGACCCTGGTGATTGCCACCGGCGGGGTTGACCTTTCGGTGGGGGCGGTAATCGCTATTTCGGCGGCCACGAGTACCGTGTTGATTAATCCCGCCCTGGGTAATGAGCTTATCACCAATGATATCCTGGCAGCGAATACCACCAATACGCCTTTGTGGATCGTGGTTCTGGTTGATCTGGTGGCCGGCACCCTGTGCGGTTTATGGAATGGGTTCCTGGTTTCCAGGGGTAAAATCTCGCCAATGGTTGCCACTCTGATCCTCATGGTAGCCGGCCGGGGGATTGCCCAGCTCGTTACCAACGGTCAAATTATGACGGTTTATTACACGCCCTATTGGTGGTTTGGCAATGGGTTTATTTTGGGCCTGCCGGTCTCTATCTATATCGTGGCCATTGTGTTTGTGCTGGCCTGGCTGCTGGCCCGTAAAACCTCCATTGGCTTGTTCATCGAATCGGTTGGGATCAACGCCAAAGCTACTTATTATAGCGGTATTAGCGAACAAAATATCAAGCTATTCGTTTATACTTTCTGTGGTTTTTGCAGCGCCGTCGCCGGCCTCATCCTCGGTTCTTACATTCACGGTGTTGATGCCAATAATATCGGCCTCCTTTATGAGTTGGACGCCATTTTAGCCGTGGTTATCGGCGGCACCTTGATGTCGGGCGGGCGGTTTTCTTTAATGGCGAGCGTGATTGGCGCCCTGATCATTTGGACCTTCACGATCACCATGTATACCTTTGGTGTGCCGGCTAATGCCCTCCTGGCGGGTCGAGCCGTGTTGGTCTTGGTGGTGATTATCCTTTACTCTGACTACACGCGCCGGATTTTGAACAAATTTTCTGAACAGAAAGGAGGCCAACATGACGCAACAAGCGAAGCGCCTGCTGCTAGATAACGACTCCCTGCTGACCGGAAAGGAATCCAACATGCTGCAAAAAACGAAGCGTTTCCTGTTCGATAACGGCCCCCTGCTAACCACCATTGTCATATTTATCCTGCTCTACCTGGCCGGAGGCTGGATGTATCCGGCTATGCAAAAACCACAGGTGTTTTTTAACCTGTTTATTAACCAGGCCAGCCTGTTGATTGTGTCCATTGGCATGACCCTGGTCATCCTGACCAAAGGAATTGATCTTTCTGTAGCCGGGGTGATTGCCCTGACCACGGCCGCATCAGCCGCTTTACTGGCTAATGGGGTGAGTCCTTTTGTGGTGATGCCTTTGATGTTAGTGATGGGGATCGCCTTTGGGTTTACCCAGGGCTGGATTATTCATTTCTTCAAAGTGGAACCTTTTATCGTGACCTTAATGGGCCTCTTTTTTGCGCGGGGTATGGCTTATATCATCACCCTTTCTTCTTTAACCATTACCGATCCTTTCTATCGTTCCCTGGCCTTGACAAAAGTTCCTATCCCTTTATTTGAAAAAGCGTATCTGTATATTCCTTCTTTTGTTGGCCCGGTGTTACTGGTGGTGGCATTTTACCTGTGTTACTTTACCCGATTTGGCCGCATGGTCTATGCTATTGGCAATAATGAGCAATCTGCTCTGTTAATGGGGTTTCCTGTCGCCCGCACCAAACTGCTGGTGTATGCCTTCGGCGGCTTTTGTTCTGCCCTGGGCGGGATTGTGTTCAGCATTTCTTTACTTTCAGGTTATGGGGGGTACGCCCCGGGCATGGAATTGGATGCTATCGCCTCGGCGGTGATCGGCGGGACGATGTTAACGGGTGGGGTAGGCAATGTCATAGGCACCCTGTTTGGGGTCTTAATTAACGGCACCATCGTCTCGATCCTCCAATTTAATGGCACTTTGAGTTCATGGTGGACCCGCATTGGTGTCGGTGTCCTCACCCTGATCTTTCTTGGAATTCAAAGCCTATTCTATATGAGAAAGAAACACTCATGATTTCAGTAAATCATGAATTGAGGAGCCAGCACGCCCACGTGCGGCTCAGTTCGGCACGTGGGCGTGCCTCACTCCTCTAAAATTGTGAGTTGTTGAATTTGATGTAAGGTTGTTTATCCCCTACGGGATACGAAGCGTTATCCAAGACGGAGGCACAGCGATGATGGCGGAGTCTAATAAAGATATTCTCGTATTGAAAGGTATCTATAAACACTTTCCAGGGGTGCAGGCCCTTAACAATGTGGACTTTACCCTCCAAAAGGGCGAAATCCATGCCCTGATGGGGGAAAATGGGGCCGGTAAGTCTACGCTGATTAAGATCATGACCGGTGTTGAGCGACAAGACGAGGGCACGATTACGCTTGAGGGCAAAGAAGTCGCTATAAAATCACCTCAACATGCCCAGACTTTGGGGATTAGCCCGGTCTATCAAGAAGTCAATCTTTGCACCAATCTAACGGTAGCCGAAAATATCTTGCTGGGCCGGGAACCCCGGAAATTCGGACGGATTGATTGGAAAGCCATGAACAACAGGGCCGACCAACTGCTGCGCCGGTTGAATATTCATATTGATGTGACGCGGCCCCTGGAGACCTATTCAGTGGCTATCCAACAAATGGCTGCCATTGTGCGGGCGCTTGAGATTGCCTCGGCCAAAATATTAATCCTGGATGAACCCACCTCCAGTCTCGATGCCAATGAAACCGAGAAGCTATTCCAGGTGATGCGTAAATTAAGAGATGAAGGCGTGGGTATTATCTTCATTACTCATTTCCTTAATCAGGTGTACGAAATTTCGGACAGAATAACGGTACTCAGAAACGGAAACCTGATTGGAACTTACCACACCCATTCCTTGCCGATGATCGAGTTAATTACAAAAATGATCGGCCGGAATCTCAGTGATTTTAACGATATGACCAAAATAAAGCTTGACAGCAGTCTGCGCATTAAAGAAGATGCGCTGCTTCAGGCCAGGCAGTTAGGTCGCACCGGTTCGATTAAACCCTTTGACCTGGATTTACATGCTGGAGAAGTAGTCGGGTTTGCCGGGCTGCTGGGATCAGGGCGCACAGAAACCGCCAAGCTGCTGTTTGGCATAGACAAACCTGATAGCGGCACGTTGAAGTTTGCCGGAGAAGTGGTTAAAAACTTCTCGCCCGAAGATTCAATTTCCAGAGGTGTTGCCTTCTGCCCTGAAGACAGGCGGGCAGAAGCCCTGGTGCCCGATTTAACCGTCAGAGAAAATATTATCCTGGCTATCCAGGGCAGTAAAGGTTGGTTCAAGTACATCGGCAAGAGAAAACAGTATGAACTGGCTGAACATTATATTAAATTGCTCAATATTAGTACCCCTAGCGCAGACCAACCGGTTAAAAATCTAAGCGGTGGAAATCAACAAAAGGTTATTTTGGCGCGCTGGCTGGCCACAAACCCCGATCTTTTGATTCTGGATGAACCCACCCGAGGCATTGATGTTGGGGCCAAGGCCGAAATTCAAAAACTGGTCCTCGAGTTGGCTGAAGAGGGCAAAGCATGTGTGTTTATTTCCTCAGAGTTAGAGGAAGTATTACGCACCAGCCATCGCATTGTGGTGCTGCGTGATCGAGAGAAGATAAATGAGTTCAGCGGTGAGGTGGATGAGCATAAAATCATGCAGGCCATGGCCGAGCGTGGCTCATAAGGCAGCTATAATCAGCGAATGTCTGTAGAAAAAGATAAAGAACTGCAAACACAATCTAACAGCAACAAACAGAATTCCGTGAGGCGTTGGTTGGCTTGGGGGGGTGTCGCGCTCGTTTTGTTGCTTCTCGGCGTGGCAGCTTGGCCCCGTCTGAATTCAGATGGTCAAAGTGCTTCGAGCGCAGCTGAGGCGTTCATGACCGATTATCCCTCTCTCGGTCCTGAAACCGCGCCGGTCATCATCGTTGAATACGGCGACTTGGGCTGTCCGGCCTGTTGGGCCTGGCATAAGCTTGGCGTCCTGAAAGATATCCGCGCCAAGTATGGCGACCAGGTGCGTTTTGTCTGGAAGGATTTCCCGGTCATCACCCTGGATTCCCCCAAGGCAGCCGAGGCCGCACAATGCGCTCACGAACAGGGTAAATTCTGGGAATTCCACGATGCGATCTATGACAGTGACAATCCTGAGGCAATTGGCAAAAATGACCTCAACGCCTACGCGGCTAAAATTGGGCTGGACATGGACCAATTCAATACGTGTGTAGACACCCGCCGTTATCAGGATAAGGTCAATAATCAGCAGCAGGAGGCTTTCGAGATAGGCTTTACCGGAACCCCGGCTTTCCTGGTGAATGACCAGCCCTTTGTTGGGGTGCAACGCTTTGAAGTCTTTGAGAAAGTCATTGATTCTTTGCTGGCTCCCGAGAGGTAGCATGAGCCAAGCTTCTAGATTCTCAGTCACCTGATGATAAAGCAATACTCACCGGCCTCGAGCTCATGAACTGAGCCAGTAATGCCTTGCCCATTTATTATCATCTCCCCCTCTTTCTGCGCAGGTAGATACACAGTCGCAGTTGTGTTGGGCGGCACAACCACCGCCCATTCGAACGCCCCATTGCCTAGCTCCCACTGCGAGACCAACTCCCCATAAATTGTCTTGAGTTTGCCGCAGGCATGGGTTAATCCGCCGCCGGGTTGGGGGCGCAGAATTATGTGTTTGTACCACGTTTTCTGATTGAGCAGCCCATAGGCAAGGTCGAGTCTTCCGTCTGGTCATTGTTGGCGGCGAGCAGGGCTGGCCGAATTGGGTGGTAGCTGGGTTAGCCGCTGCTATCGGCCACTATGGAGCGGTTGAACAGGAGCGAGTGCTGCGCCAAGCCCTGTCTTGGGATATCAAGGCTTTAGCAAGATGTTGAGCGAAGTTGAGACTGAGATTACTGAGGCTGTACTTGCTCATTTCTTAAATTTTAAGAAAATATTAAGAACCAAATCCAGGTTGCCGTAATTAGGAAAACCGGGCCTTAGTAAACGTCTAAAATTTACTTCCCATTTTGAGTTCCTACGAGTTCCTTTAGTTCCCTGGGAACTCGTAGGAACTTGGGGGAACTTATTTTTGGACAATCACTTAGTCTCTCTCATTGATTACCCATTGAAGGACAGGAACTACCAATGCTTGCAAAAGTTACCAGTTGTGCCATTGTCGGCCTAGAAGGCGTACTGATCGAAGTCGAAGTAGACATTGCCCGCGGCCTGCCTTCGATGACCATAGTTGGCTTGCCGGATACGGCGGTGCAGGAGAGCCGCGAGCGAGTCCGCGCCGCCATCAAAAACTCCGGCCTCTCTTTCCCCGCCGAGCGGGTCACCGTCAACCTGGCCCCCGCCGACATTCGCAAAGCCGGCCCGGCTTACGACCTGCCGATTGCGGTGGGCCTGCTGCTGGCCTCGGAGCGGATTTTTGGCGATGTGAGCCAGGCCATTTTGATGGGCGAACTCTCTCTGGATGGCGGGGTGCGCCACGTCAGTGGGGTGCTGCCGATGGCCAATCTGGCCAAACAGGCCGGCTTTTCCACCCTTGTTGTTCCCGCCGAGGATGCCGCCGAAGCCTCGCTAATCGAAGGGCTGACTATCTATCCTGTTGAAACGCTCTTGCAACTGGTTGACCATTTGACCGGCCACAAAAAGCTGACCCCGCACCAGCCCAACTTCTCGCTGGAGGCAGATGATTTCCCTTCCTTTGCCACCGATTTGGCCGAGATCAAAGGGCAGGAACACGTCAAACGGGCGCTGGAAATCGCTGCGGCTGGCGGCCATAATATGTTGATGAGTGGACCACCGGGCGCAGGCAAAACCCTGATTGCCCGCTCGATGCCAGGCATTTTGCCCAAACTAACCATCGAAGAGGCGCTGGATGTGACCCGCATCTACTCCGTAGCCGACCAGCTTTCACCCGATGAACCGCTGGTGCGCCACCGCCCTTTCCGCGCTCCGCATCACACAGTTAGCTACGCTGGACTGGTCGGCGGAGGGCGCTGGCCCAAACCCGGCGAGATCAGCCTGGCTCATCGTGGCGTTCTCTTTCTGGATGAGCTGCCGGAATTTGGGACACGTATGCTAGAGATGCTGCGCCAGCCGCTGGAGGATAAGATCGTCGCCATCAGCCGCTCCGCCGGCTCGCTGACCTATCCGGCCAATTTTACCCTGATTGCCAGCATGAACCCATGTCCCTGCGGCTACTTTGGCGATTCGGTCAAAGAGTGTACTTGCTCGGTGGCGATGGTCAAAGGCTATCAGAAGAAAATATCCGGCCCGCTCATAGACCGGATTGATATTCATGTCGAAGTACCCCGCGTGCCCTTTGAGAAGCTGAGCAGCCAGCGGGTTGGTGAACCCAGCGCCAGAGTCCGGGAGCGAGTCGAGGCGGCGCGGGCGATTCAGCGGGAGCGGTTTGAGGGGACTACCCTGCAAACCAACGCCGATATGGGGCCGGCCGAAATCCGCAAATTCTGCCCCATTGACGAGACCAGCACCAACCTCCTCAAAGCGGCTATGCAGCAGATGCAGTTGAGCGCCCGCGCCTATCACCGAATATTGAAGTTAGCTCGCACGATTGCCGATTTGGCCGGAGCCGAACAGATTAAGACAGCGCACATCGCCGAGGCGATCCAGTATCGGCCTCGATTGCGGGTGTGATCTTGACCTTAATTAACCTCTTGCTCCATCGAATCCTGGTTGACCGACTAATCTAACCTTCTGGCTCAAATTAACCGCCGAGAACGCAGAAACCCCCGAGGAATTTATAAAAATCTCTGCATTTTCTGCGTCCTCTGCGGTGAATTATTAAATTTATCAGTCAATCAGCACTGGGTCCACAAATTCAAGCTGGTGCTTCTTGAAAACAGCCATCACCCAATCCATATCGGGCGGGCCTTCCACCGGTATCCCCTCAGCAACTTACCGTTGTTTCTCAGAACGGAAAGTACCCTCATCAAAGAGGCGGCAGAGCGGCTTCGAGCCAGTTTAGAAGTTGCCCTTGAGCCACAGAGCTATCAGTCTGCCTGGGCGCGGGGTACAATGTGGCAACTGGATACAGTGGTGGCAGGGTTGCTGCGTAAAGCACTATAGCCCTTTACCGGGCGCGGCTCCAGGCTTCAACCAGCCCGATCAATCCACCAAAAACCGCATTCGGGCGGATACCTTTGGCGGCAATGGCGGCTTCATCATCCACGCCGGTGGTCAGCAGCACCGTTTTCAGGCCGGCCCGCTGTCCACCCAGGATGTCCGTATCCAGCCGGTCACCGAGCATAACGGTTTGGGCAGGCAGACTGCTCAGCCGGGCCAAGGCTTGCTCAAACAAAAAACGTTCCGGCTTGCCCATAATCAGCGGCGTCACGCCGGTGGCGGCCTGTAGGGCAGCCAGAATCGTCCCGGCTTCGGGGACAAGCCCTTCTTCGGTGGGGTAAAGCAGGTCGGGATTGGTCCCGATCAGACTGGCTCCACGCTGGAGGTGCAGCGTGGCATCCTTGAGCTTGGCATAGGTCAAACCGGAGTCGCCGCCGACCACGACG
Organism: Anaerolineales bacterium; assembly: GCA_015075405.1. Classification (GTDB taxonomy): domain Bacteria; phylum Chloroflexota; class Anaerolineae; order 4572-78; family J111; genus DSQQ01. The sequence goes on along the minus strand of JABTUK010000003.1, from coordinate 901,127 downwards.
ACAGCGGCAGGGCGGCGGGCATCGGTGAGAATGGCAAACCCGCCTGCCTGCACAGCCGCAGTGAGACTGGGCTGGCCGATCACATAAACCGCCGCGCCCCGCTCAAAATTCTGGCGCAGGTAAGCCGCCGTTACCTGGGCCGAGGTCAGAATGTTCTCCTCTTGAATCCCTACTGCGCCGGCCCTGGTTAACTTTTGTTGGTAATAAGCCGGGGTTTGGGTGGAATTATTGGTGGCAATAATAAAAGGCAGCCTGCGCCGGTGCAGAAAATCGAACAGTTCGGCCAGCCCCGGCAGGGGGTCGGGACCACGCAGCAGTACCCCGTCCATATCTGTCACCACAGCTTGCAGGTGGTTGAAGTTTAGCATGTTGATTATTGGATTGCGTGCTGCGTCTTGTGTCTTCCGTTTAATTTACCTAAGACGCAACACGCAAAACGTAAAGCGTGCTCAACCTCGGTTTTAGGGGTGGGGCAATATTATGATAACAACGCCAGCGCCTCATCCACCGACCTATTGTGGTGAATGATGGCGGCCAGGGCAGCGGCCATTTGAGCCGGTTTCTCGGCCTGCCAGATATTGCGGCCAATCGTCCCGCCGACCGCGCCGGCTTCGATGGCGGCTTTGAGCATTTCTAAAGTCGGGCGGGGGCCGGCTTTGGCCGGGCCACCCAGGACCACAATGGGGACGTAGCAGCCTTCAACCACCCGGCGAAAGCCTTCAATGTAGGGGATTTTGACCCAATCCGCGCCCAACTCGGCGGCCACGCGGGCGGCCACGCTGATGGTTTCGACAGTGCGGAACTCCGGCCCGCTGTCAAACCCGCCGGGAACCATCTCGGCCATCACCGGGACGCCCCAGGCGTGGGCCTGGCGGATAACCCGGGCCAGCATTTCCAAAGTGGCCTCTTCGAGTGGCGAGGCCGGAAAAGCCGACACACATAAGGCGTCAGCGCCCAGCCGCAGGGCATCTTCGACGGTGTAGAACTGCGCGCCCGGCCCCGGCGTGGGGCTTAAGCGGGTTCCGGCCCCGTCAATGCGCAGCACCAGGCCCACCCGCGCCAGCTTGGCCGCAAAGCGAGTCGCCGTGCCGTAGCTGGCCATGACCGCGTCCACGCCCCCGGCAATCACCTGATCCAGGGTTTGGTCCAGGTTTTCAATGCCCTTGTCCGGGCCAGAAATCATGCCGTGATCACAGGCAACGATCAGCGCCCGGCCATCCGGCTGGAAAATTCGATTAAGACGGCGAGTAACCATAGAATGTGGGGCATCCTTTCAAGTGTTATTGTGGTAGACGGTAGACAGTGGTAGACGGGGAAAGAAACCCTGTCTACCGTCTACTGTTTTGCAACTCTGAGGGAGTCTGCGCCCCCCGCCTTTGGAAAAGCATTGGCCTCGTACTCCTGAGACACGGGGATTTCTCGCTCCTTCGTCGCTCGAAATGACATGGAACTTGAGCTTACCCCGTCTACTGTCTACCGTCTACTGTCTACCAGTTTTTGGTATGCCGCAAAGCGTTCATCATAAACAGGTCGCTGGCTGGCATCTGGTTCCAGGGGGCGGACGGGCTTTTGCAGGCGAGACTGCCCGGCTTCGACCGACTCAAAGACGCCCGCGCCCCAGCCGGCCAGGATGGCCGCGCCGAGGGCCGACCAGTGGGCGTACTCGGTCAGGGTCAGGGGGACGCCGGTCACATCGGCCAGGATGCGAGTCCAGACCGGGCTGCGAGTAGCGCCGCCGGCCATCCACAGGCGCTCGACTGGCAGGCTGGCCCGGCGCATATCTTCCAGCGCGCCGCGCAGCTCAAAGGCGCAGCCTTCGAGGATGGCCCGGCTCATATCGGCCCGGCTGTGGTCGAGGCGCAGGCCGGCAAAACCGCCGTAGGGTGTGTGAACCGGCAGAAAGAGCAGATTGTTGCTGCCGGGCTGGGTTTGGGCCAGCGCCCGGTTCATAGCTGCATACAGGTCGGTTCGCGGCAGGGGCGGCTGCGGCTCGGCGTTTTGCCAGACCTCGTTGAGCCACCATTCAACCGTTGCGCCAAAGCCGCCCAAAAAGCGCGAAGGCGCCCAGCGCTGTGGGGCCACATGAAAGTTGAGGTCCATACTGGCCGGCAGGGTTGCCAGATCGGGCTGCTCCATGACCCCGGTAATCACCCAGGCGGTGCCGCAGGTGAGCATCAGTTCGCCCGGCGTGATGCCCATGGCCAGGGCTTCGCAGCAGTGGTCGTGGCCGCCGTTGACTACCAGGGTCGAGGTGGGCAGGCCGGTCTGGCGGCTGGCTTCGGCGCTGATGGGGCCAATCACCGCGCCGGAAGGTCGCAGTTCCGGCAGGTGGGCCGGGGTAATCCCGGCCAAATCGCACAATTCCTGGCTCCACTGGCCGGTGGAGACATCGGCCAGGAGCATTTCCGTGCCGCAGGAATAATCGGTGCAGAACTGGCCGGTGAGCCGCTGCACCAGAAAATCGTTGATGCCCAGAAAGCGGTCGGTGGCGGCGAAAACGTCTGGACGATATTGGCGCAGCCAGGCGATAAAGGGCAGGGGCAGGCCAATCTGGAGCGACCAACCGCTGATGCGCCGGACGGTAGCTTCGACGCCTTCGGCCCGCCACTCGTTAACCAACGCCTCGGCCCGCCGGTCCATCCAGGTGATAATCGGGTAGGTCGGTGTGCCGTCGGCCTTGACCGGGATGAGCGAGCCGGCCTGCGCCGACAGGGCCAGGGCAGCAATGTTCGTCCCCACCTCGGACTCTACTTGGGCCAGGATGCTGCGCACGGCCTGCACCAGGGCCTGCCAGACCTCCTCCGGGTCTTCTTCGGCCCAGCCCGGTTGGGGCGTCAGGAGCGGATAGGGCTGCTCGGCGGTAGCCAGTTCGTGGCCGGACAGGTCAAATAAAACCGCTTTGGTAGCGGTGGTCCCAATATCTAAACCGAGGATGGTCGTTGTTGGCATGGTCACGCTCACAAAGAATTGGCTCTTGGGGAAATTTGCAGTGCGCATTATACTTGGGGGCGTAAGGGATGACAAAAGCATCAGTAGATCCAATTTTTGAGGAGTGAGGCACGCCTTCGTGCCGAACGGAGCCGCACGAGGGCGTGCTGGCTCCTCAAATTTGAGTCTTGAGAATGGAAGATTGGAGGAATGGAAGGTTGGCCAAGCCTTCCACCTTCCAACAAATCTATTGCGCAGGGGGAAACCTTCATGATTACTGCTTTAGCCCGCAGCCGCGTGCATTATGCCTGGATTGTGGTGGGCGTAATATTTTTGATTATGCTGCTGACGGCCGGCATCCGTTCGGCGCCGGGGGTGTTGATTTTGCCTCTGGAGGATGAGTTCGGCTGGACGCGGGCCACGGTGTCGCTGGCTGTTTCGATTAACCTCTTTCTGTATGGTCTGTGCGGGCCATTTGCCGCCAGTATCATGGAAAGAATTGGGATGCGGCGGATGATGGCTGTTGCCCTGGTGTTCATCACCGGGGCCATTCTCCTGACCACCCAGATGACTACGGCCTGGCAGCTATACTTGTTGTGGGGCGGGGTGGTCGGCCTGGGTACTGGAGCGATGGCCGGGTGGATTGCCGCCACCGTTTCGAACCGCTGGTTTGTGGCCCGGCGGGGGGTGGTGGTTGGGCTGCTGACGGCCAGCAATGCCACCGGCCAATTGGCCTTTGTGCCGCTGCTGGCCTGGCTGGTGGTGGCTTACGGCTGGCGGGCGGCGGCGCTGCTGGTGGCGGGGGTGGCCTTCGTCCTCATTCCCCTGGCGGTTATCTTCATTCGCAACTTTCCCCAGGATGTCGGGCTGAGGCCGTATGGGGCCACCGCTAAAGATGAAGACCCGCGACCCCGGTTGCGCCTTGAAAATCCCTTCACAGGGGCATTGAAAACCTTGAATCGGTCTCTGCGCTCGCTCGACTTTTTGCTGCTGGCCGGCAGCTTTTTTATTTGTGGCCTGACCACCAGCGGTCTGGTTGGAACACACCTGATTCCCTTTGCCCGTGAGTGCGGCATCCCCGAAGTAACGGCGGCCAGTCTGCTGGCCGTGATTGGCGTTTTTGATATTCTGGGCACAATGGGGTCGGGCTGGCTGTCTGACCGTTTTGACAGCCGCTGGCTGCTTTTTTGGTATTACGGGCTGCGCGGGCTGTCGCTGATGTTTTTGCCGGTGGCTTATGATTTTGGTTTTTATGGGCTGATGCTGTTTGTGGTTTTCTACGGCCTGGATTGGGTGGCGACCGTCCCCCCGACAGTGCGCTTAACCGCCGATATTTTTGGCAAGGCCAATGTGGGCACAGTTTATGCCTGGATTTTTGCGGCGCACCAACTGGGTTCGGCGGCAGCGGCATACGGAGCGGGATTGCTGCGGACCTGGCTGGGCGATTACCAGGCCAGTTTTGTCATCGCCGGGCTGTTCGGGCTAATGGCGGCCCTGATGGTGCTGCGTATCGGGCGAGTTTCGCCCAGGGATATTTTGCCCGTTCACCAGCCGGAACTGCCGGCGACGCCGGCTCGCTAAGGCAGCCCGCATAAATCCAGGAAACGGCTCAAAGCGGTGGGGTCGCCCTCAACGCGAACAATGCCTGTGGCGATGGCCTCCTCCGGTTGGATCTGTCGCTGCAACAACCCCAGATAGGTAGATATATCGGTTTCAAAAATTACGTTGGTGTTTCCGCTTGCCCCCTGCCAAACCTCAATCTTACCCCCGTTAATCTGCACCTGTAGCACCTCATTGTCAATACGCAGCTCATAGGTTTCATGGACCCCCTGGGCCAGTTCTGCCCGGAAAAAGGTTTTGAGGGTTAACGCATACGAAACCACAGGCAGCACAGCGGCGCCTTCGGGCGAGGGCGGCACAAATTGGCTGCCCCATTTTCCCAGTTCAAGCAGCGTTTTTTCCAGGGCCAGCCCTAAGGGGGTGAGCTGGTACACAGTTGACCCGGCGGGTGGGGGGAGGACGCGCCGGCAGAGGATGCCCTGCTGTTCCAGCCACTTGAGTCGCTCGGCCAGCAAATTGGTGCTGATGTCGGGCAGCCCGGCTATGAGATCCTTGAAGCGGCGCGGGCCGGCCATCAATTCGCGGATAATAAGCAGCGTCCACCGTTCCCCAACAATGTCGAGGGCGTAGGCCAGGCCGCAGTACTGGTTATAACTTCGATCTTTCATATTTGAAATTATACAAGAATCTGGCAATAATTCAAGTTCACTATTTCGAACCTTAAATATTGAAATAGGGACTTGACTTTTTGAAGTAATAGGTCTATAATACTAGAACATTTGTGCTGATTTGAGAATAAGGAGCAAACTTATGAACATTGTTTTGTGGATTCTTCAGGTGCTGCTGGCGGCTGAGTTTGTATTTCACGGGTGGATTTTCTTGTTTCCACCCGCCGATTTGGTTGACATCATGGATGCTAATCTTGTGCCCTGGTTTCGCATTTTTCTGGGAGTAGCCGAATGGCTCGGCGCCGCCGGCCTGATTCTGCCGGGCATAACCCGGATGATGCCCTGGTTAACTCCTTTAGCGGCCCTGGGGCTGACGGTCGTCGTAGGCAGCGCCACCGTGTATCACTTATCGAGGGGCGAAATAAGCAGCGCGATTATGACCGCTGTGTTGACTGTTCTCTGCGCCTTTGTGGCCTACATGCGCTGGAGGGCCAAGCCGATCACAGGGCCTCAAATAGCCTAAGCTCTTGTGAAAGTTGACAGCTTAAGCCAGTTGAACAGGTTGAGTCAAAGTTCTAACCTGTCCATAAGGACAGTTCAGCCTTACCACTTTTGAATGATTGAAAACCGGTTTTTTGTCTGTTGGATCAACGGCCTCTTTGCGCTAAACTTAACGCCACCAATAATGGGAAAAGTTGAGGTTAAAAGTTTTCAGACCGTAACTTTCAACCTTTAACTTGAAACCTGCAACCTATTTTCAGGGGGAAATTATGACTCATATTAAGGAGAAAGAAGCTCTTTTGAACAAAGTTACGCCGCCCAAAGCCGGACGGCGGGAATGGCTGGGGCTGGCTGTCCTGATGCTGCCGACCCTGCTGATTGTGATGGACCTGACCGTGCTGCACCTGGCCGTACCGCACCTGAGCGCAGACCTACAGCCCAGCAGTACCCAACTGCTCTGGATTGTAGATATTTATGGGTTTATGATTGCCGGCTCACTGGTAACGATGGGCACGTTGGGCGACCGCATTGGCCGCCGCAAACTGCTGTTGATTGGCGCGGCTGCGTTTGGCGTCGCCTCGATGCTAGCTGCCTTCTCAACCAGCGCGGCCATGCTGATTGCGGCGCGCGCCTTACTCGGCGTGGCCGGAGCAACCTTAATGCCCTCAACCATGTCCCTGATCCGCAATATGTTCCTTGACGAAAAGGAGCGTACGGTGGCTATCGGGGTTTGGGTTTCCGGTTTCTCGGTCGGCAGCGCTATTGGGCCGCTGGTCGGTGGATTTCTGCTGGAGCATTTCTGGTGGGGTTCGGTCTTTCTGTTGGGCGTGCCGGTGATGGCCCTGCTGCTGGGGCTGGGGCCGATCCTGCTGCCAGAGTTTCGTGATCCCCAGGCGGGCCGGGTGGATTTGTTCAGCGCGGCGCTGTCGTTGGTCTCCGTACTGGCCGTGATCTACGGCCTCAAGCAGATTGCTCAAGAGGGTCCGGGTTGGCAGCCTATCCTATTTATTGTGCTTGGGCTTGTGATCGGTCTTGTATTTATACAGAGACAGCGCAAGTTGGCCGATCCGCTGATTGACCTGGGCCTCTTTCGACTACCCGCGTTTAGCGTGTCACTTATCACCTACACCCTCGGCGTCTTTGTGGCCTTTGGCGTTTTTCTCTTCATTGCCCAATATTTGCAGCTTGTGTTGGGCTTATCGCCCTTGCAGGCGGGGCTGTGGTCGGTGCCGGGCGCCGTCACCTCGATCATTGGCTCAAACGGAGCGCCGCTGTTGGTCCGCCGGGTGCGTCCGGCCTTTGTTATCGCTGGCGGTTTGGTACTCGGCGCGGTCGGCTTTGCCCTGCTGACCCAGATTGGCGTAGACTCGCTGGCCCTCGTCGTGGTCGGCTGGGGCATTATGTCCCTGGGCTTTGGGGCAACCTTTACTTTGACGGCCGATCTGGTAGTCGGAACCGCTCCGGTAGAGCGAGCCGGGGCCGCCTCGGCCCTCTCGGAGACCGGCGCTGAATTTGGTGGGGCGCTTGGCCTGGCCGTCCTCGGCACCCTGGGCATCGCCATTTATCGCAGCCAGGTGCTGGCCGACCTGCCGCCCGGTATCCCATCCGAAGCGGCCAGAACTGCCCAGGAGACGCTCAGCGGCGCAGTGACGGTAGCCCAACAACTCCCCGACCAACTGGGGGCGGCGCTGCTCGGTACGGCTCACGAGGCGTTTATTCAAGGGCTGCAATTGACTTCTGTCATCGGGGCTGTGGTTATGATGGGTTTGGCTATCATGACGGTGGTCATGCTCCGGCACATCGGCCAGGATGACGAGCCTGAGAACCAGCCGGAACCGGAACATCCCAGTCGGCGCCCCACCCTACCTGTCCAACCCGACCTCACCTTCCTTGATTAATCTGTAACCTGAAAATTGCCAGTGCTTGCGGGCTTTCTAAAGTCGTAGGAAATTTTGTAGATTCAAAGTTTGAGGTAGTAAGAAGGAGCAACCATGATGGATATTGCTTTCGTCAGTACGATGCAGTTAGCTGCCGCCATTCGGGCCAGGCGTATTTCAGCCGTGGAAGTGTTGGAAGCGCACCTATCGCAAATTAAAAAACACAATCCCACTCTGAACGCTGTTGTTACTTTGAATGTCGAGCAGGCCCAGGAACAGGCCCGGGCAGCGGATGAAGCCCTGGCCCGTGGCAAGGTGTGGGGGCCGCTGCACGGCGTTCCCTTTACCTTGAAGGATGCCCATGCGACAGCGGGTATGCGCACCACCACCGGGTTCCCCCCGCTGGATCACATACCTCACGAGGATAGCACGGTTACGGCCCGCTTGAAAGCAGCAGGCGGCATTCTCCTCGGCAAAACGAATGTAGCTGTGATGTTGGGCGACCCCGCCCAAACCAGTAACCCTCTCTTTGGCCGCACGAATAACCCCTGGAATACCGAGCGCACGCCAGGCGGCTCCAGCGGCGGGTCCGCCGCGGCAGTGGCTGTCGGAATGACTCCGTTTGAAATTGGCACCGATCTGGCCGGTTCGATCCGTATTCCGGCCCATTTTTGCGGCCTGTTTGGGCTGAAGCCAACCGAACACCGTGTTCCCCTAACCGGACTCATCCCTGGTCTGCCTCCAACGCGAAGCGTCCGTATCATGTCTTGTATTGGGCCGATGGCCCGCACCGTCGAAGACCTGGCGTTTCTCTACTCGCTCATTGCGGGGCCGGATGGACGCGATACCGAAGTAAAGCCTGTACCAATTGAGAATACGCCTGAACTCGAACTGAGGGGTCTGCGCATCGCTTTTGCCCCCACCTTTCCCGGTTTCCCGGTTGCGACGGATATTCGCGCTGCCATAGCAGAGCTAGCCCATCAATTGAGCCGCTTGGGAGCAGTTGTGGAAGAAGCGGCTCCGCCGGCGCTGGATTTCAACCAGGAGCTATCAAGCGCCGGCGAATTGATTGGGATGATGATCGGCGCTTTCCAGCCAGAAGAAGATAAACCACCGACCACTCTGGCCCAATATCTGGAAGCCCTTCACCGGCGTGATCAGTCCATGCTCGCCTGGGAGCAGTTCTTCGCTGTATGGGATGCCCTGCTGTGCCCGGTCTCTATGGTGACTGCATTTCCACATTGCGAGGCGGGGTCGCCGCTGCTCGTTGATGGTCAGGAAGTAACCTATTGGCTGGTCAACGCCCATACGACGTTGTTCAATTACAGCGGCCATCCGGCCGTTGTACTGCCCTATAGCCTGGACCGTGATGGCTTACCCATTGGGGTCCAGTTGGTGGGGAAACGCTGGGATGAGTCGCGCTTGTTGCGGATGGCCCAGGCCCTCTCGGCAGTGACCGGCGATTTCCGACGACCACCGGTTACTAACGAATAAGGAGAATAACCTCAGTAGCAAAGGTATAACGACTCAGTGGATCCAAATTTGAGGAGCCAGCACGCCCACGTGCGGCGGTGTTCGGCACGTGGGCGTACCTCACTCCTCGGAAAATTGGATCTACTGAGACTACTGAGTTGAGCGATGCTTATTACCAAGAAATAACCCATGTTCGTATACCCGGATATATTGAGATGGGTCTCTTTGTAGACTCGTCATAGTAAGGAATAGGATCTATGCCAAAACTTTTTTACGCAGTTTTAGCCAATTCACTGGCAGCCTCAGTAACCAATACCTTTGTTTGGTTTGCTGTTACCTTTTGGGTTTATCTGGAAACCAAATCAGTGACAGCCACCTCGATTATGGCTGGTATCTACCTGGTAACAGTGGCTGTTTCCGGATTTTATCTCGGCTCTTTGGTTGATAAGTATAACAAGAAAACGACGATGCTGCTTTCAAGCCTCGGTTCTTTGGTTTTATACGGGCTGGCCTGCTTCATCTTTGTCTCAACCCCGTCTGTTGAATTTACCAAAGCTTCAAGTGTCATTCTATGGGTCTTTATTGTGCTGGCCTTGTTTGGGGCTATTGCCGGAAATTTGCGCGGAATTGCGCTGTCAACCCTGGTGACCATTTTGATTCCCGAAGAGGAAAGAGATAAGGCCAACGGACTTGTTGGCAGCGCCAATGGGGTAGCCTTCCTGGTGGCTTCTATCCTGAGCGGTATGGCAGTTGGTTTTCTGGGGATATTTTGGATGCTTGTTTGTGCTATCGGGTTAACATTGTTGGTTATCATCCACCTGTGGACGCTTCCTCTTCCGGCCAAAGAGGTTAGCCATGCCGAGGCTGAAACACACAGCATTGATATCCGGGGCTCTATCCAGGCCATTCAAGCTGTCCCCGGATTGTTTGGGCTTATTTTTTTCCACACCTTCAATAATTTCCTGGGCGGCGTCTTCATGTCGCTGATGGATGCCTATGGCCTGGAACTTGTTTCGGTTCAAGTCTGGGGCGTTTTGTGGGGCGTTTTGAGCTTGGGCTTTATCGTGGGCGGGTTGGTGGTAGCTCGGAAGGGATTAGGCAAAAATCCGCTGCGTACGCTCTTTCTGGCCAACATCGTTATGTGGACAATTTGTATTTTCTTCACCCTTCAGGCTTCCATCGTGCTGCTGGCAGTGGGCATGTTTGTCTGGTTGTGCCTGATCCCGGCTGTCGAAGCGGCTGAACAAACAATTTTGCAAAAAGTGGTGTCGCCCGAACGCCAGGGTCGGGTATTTGGGTTTGCCCAAAGCGTCGAGCAATCGGCCTCGCCCATCACGGCTTTCATCATTGGCCCCATCGCCGAATTGATCTTTATCCCCTTTATGACCACCGGCGCGGGTGTAGACTTGCTGGGCGACTGGTTTGGAACCGGCGTTGACCGGGGCATGGCCCTGCTGTTTACCCTGGCCGGATTCATTGGCCTCATAGTTACGCTGATAGCGATGCGGTCAAGTGCCTATAAAGCCTTATCAAGGAATTATACGTCAGAGGTGGAGGAGTATCCCCCACTCATAAACAAAACAACTTCCCAAACAACTTTGGTGGAATAAAGGGGCCTAAAAATCAAAGAAATAGAAAGAAAGGAGACAACCTGTGGTAATGATCGAATTCTAGAACCGCCCCAATAATTCAACCTGAAAGATGGACAATCAATCCGGGAATTTAAAAATTCCTAGCCAAATGAAAGGAAATAAAAAATGACAACGCTAAACCCTTATTTAAATTTTGATGGTAATTGCGAAGAAGCCTTTAACTTTTACAAGTCGGTCTTTGGCGGCGAATTTGCAACGGTGATGCGCTATACAGAGATGCCCGCCGAGTTCCAGATGCCCGAAAGCGAAGCCCAAAAAATTATGCACATGGCTTTACCTATCGGGCAAAGCAGCATACTCATGGGCAGCGATACCCCCGCCTCCATGGGGCCGACCCCTATCGGCGGCAATGTTTCTATTTCCATCAGCGCCGCCAGCGAAGCAGAAGCCACTCGTTTGTTCAACGGACTTTCAGCCGGTGGGCAGGTAACCATGCCCCTCGACAAGGCGTTTTGGGGAGATTATTTTGGCATGCTGACCGATAAGTTTGGCGTCCAGTGGTTGGTGAGTTACAGCTATAACCAGCAGAGATAAATGGCTGTTTCTTATCCATCCCATTATTATGGGCAGCGGCCGGCATTTTTTCAAAGAGGGGATGCCCCTCACTAAAATGACGCTCATCAAAACTGAGTCCATTGACTTGGGAGTGAGCGCGCTTTATTACCAACCACTATAAATAAAGGAGAAAAAAATGAGCAACAAAATGAATCCTGTGGTCCACTTTGAAATGCCGGCGGAAGACAGAAACCGCATGGCAGGGTTTTACGCCAAAGCGTTTGGTTGGCAGACGCAAATGCTTGGGCCTGAAATGGGCGAGTATGTGCTTGTTACCACCACCGAGTCCGACGAGAATGGACCGAAGCAGCCCGGCGCTATCAATGGCGGTTTCTTCCCGAAAACGTCTGATACACCGGCGCAGCATCCATCCCTGGTCATTGCGGTAGATGATATTGAGGCATCGGTGAAGAAAGTAACCGACGCTGGCGGCCAGATAATTTGGGGACCCCACGACATTCCCGGTATTGGTAAACATGCCTATTTTCGAGACACTGAAGGCAATGTGGTAAGTATGCTGCAACCTGTTCCCCGAATGGATGTACGGCCGAGATCAGAATAACTTGAGTTCGACATTTTGCCGAAAATCACCCCACCGGACCTTACAGGTTTTCAAAACCTGTAAGGGCTTCATACTGATGCGCATAACAACGGCGCTGTAGCTTGGCGCTACAAAAAGGTAAACTAATATGACCGTAAAAAGCAATGTAAATGAAGAACAAGTTCGTACTGTCATTGAAAGTTGGGCAAAAGCAGTTCGAGACTGCAACATGGATGGCATCCTGGCTAACCATACTTCTGACATTTTAATGTATGATGTGGTGGCCCCGTTTCAATCAGAAGGAATTGCTGCCTATAGAAAAACCTGGGAACTCTTTTTCAAATACAGCCCAGGCGGAGAAGGTTCTTTCAACTTGACCGACCTGAAAATAACAGCAAGTGATACAGTTGCGTTTGCTCATGCCACATTAAAGGTTTTCGAAGAAAAAGTCCGATTGACCTTGGGGTTAATCAAAGCAAACGGCCAATGGCTGATAGCGCACGAACATCATTCTGGACTGGACGAACAGTAGCGCCCCGCCGACGGATGCGCAGCCAAAATCCGAATAGAAAAGTCGTGAGTGTTGTGTAGCTGAAAAGAGGACTGACAAATGAGAAAAATAATTTTGACCATGCAAATATCGTTGGATGGTATCGTTTCGGACGTTGACCAATGGATGACCCTCAACGACGAAATCATAAAAGATTCACTTGAATACTACGATACATTGGATGCGATTGTGATCGGGGGTAATTCGTATCCTTCGCTGGCCGAGTATTGGCAAAATGCCGAGAAATCATCCGCTTCCGCGCTTGAACGCAGATTTGCCAAAAGAATCAACGAAATCGAAAAACTGGTGCTTTCTCGTTCCAAAGTGGACCTGGGGTGGAGAAACTCCCGGCAACTGCCCATCAAAGATAATGAATCTCTGGTCCGTGAGATAAAAGCCCTCAAAAACGACAACGGCCGGAACATCTCGGTTGAAAGCGGTGTGGGAGCCTGGCAGGCATTTATCCAAAATGATCTTTTTGATGAACTATGGATGTGGGTTCACCCTGTTGTTGTGGCTGAAGGTGAAAAACTGTTTGCTGATGTCAGGAAGAAGTTCTCGCTGCGCTTGAGCAACAGCAAAGTATATGAGAACGGCGTGGTTGGATTGTATTATCAAAAAATATAAAGTAAAAAGGAGAAGTTAAAAATGTTAAATCTAAATTCAGTCATGGTAGGCGCCAAACAACCCCAGGTGTTAGCTGCCTTTTATGAAAAAATCATTGGCAAACCGGCGGACATGGTGGATGGGGGTTGGTTTGGCTGGCAAGTAGGCAGTACGTTTTTCGCCGTCGGGGAACACTCTGACATGCAAGGGGCGGCCAAAGATCCCGGCCGGGTGATGTTCAATTTCGAAACGAAGCAAGTCAAAGAAGAATTTGAGCGAATGAAGGCCGTCGGCGCCGTGGTGATTAAAGAACCCTATGAACTGCAAGGCATGTGGATTGCAACCCTGGCTGACCCTGACGGCAACTATTTTCAATTGATGAGTCCCTGGGAAGGTAATTAGATTTACAAAGGAGTGTTCACGAGCCTGACGGCACACCACCGATGATGAAAATAAACCCCCACCCCCACCCCTCCCCCGCAGCGGGGGAGGGGCTAGGGGAGGGGGTATTTACGAAGGAGACGATGATGCAAAAAATCACACCACATTTATGGTTTGACAAAGAAGCTAAGGAAGCAGCGGAGTTTTACACTTCTATCTTTCCAGATTCCAGAGTTACAAACATCACAACACTCCACCACGACACACCGCCGGGTGATGTTGATACCGTTTCGTTTGAGCTGTGGGGACAGAAGTTTATGGCCATTAGCGCGGGGCCTCTGTTTAAGTTCAATCCGTCGGTATCATTTTTTGTGAATTTCGACCCGTCGCGGGAAGAAAATGCAAGAAAAAAGCTCGAGGCGATGTGGGAGAAGTTGTCCGAGGGTGGAACGGCGCTCATGCCCCTTGATAAGTACCCGTTCAGCGAGCGATATGGCTGGCTTCAGGATAAGTATGGCGTGTCGTGGCAGTTGATCCTGACCAATCCTGAAGGTGATCCACGCCCTCCGATCGTGCCATCGCTCCTCTTTGTCGGCGATGTGGCCGGCAAGGCGGAAGAGGCGATTAATTTCTATTTGTCGGTGTTCAAAAACTCAAAACAGGGACTCATTGCCCATTACCCCAAAGGCATGGAACCCGACAAAGAAGGAACCCTCATGTTTGCAGACTTTATGCTCGAAAACCAGTGGTTCGCGGCCATGGACAGCGCCCATGAACACCAATTCAATTTCAACGAAGCAATCTCCTTCATGGTCTACTGTGACACACAGGCGGAGATTGATTACTATTGGGAGAAGCTCTCCGCCGTGCCGGAGGCCGAGCAGTGCGGCTGGCTGAAAGACAAGTACGGTGTATCGTGGATAATAGTGCCGACGGCAATGGATGAGATGATGAGCAAGGGCACACCTGAGCAAATTGATCGTCTCACCCAGGCCTTCCTACCGATGAAGAAGCTTGATATTGCCAAGTTAAAACAGGCATACGAGGGAGAATAATGAGAAAAGTGATCTACTCGATACTGGTCTCGCTCGATGGTTTCACTCGAAGGGCCGAACCGAGAACTGGATTGGCACGTCAATACTACGGATTTTAGCGCAGCGCACCTTACGTTATCGACGGCTACTTGTTTGATAAACCGCGCGATATTTTGTACAAGCTGGCCCGCTCTAACAGTTTGTGGGAACGCCGCACCGCTATAGTGAGCACGGGATATTTTATCAGACAAGGGGATGTTGCTGACACCTTTAAAATCGCAGAGATATTGCTTAACGACGATCAGGATTTAATTCATAAGGCTACCGGCTGGATGCTGCGCGTGGCCGGCCAAAAGGATCGTCAAAAATTATTGAGCTTTTTAGACCAATATGCCGCGACCATGCCGCGTACCCTCTTGCGTTACGCGCTTGAACACTTTGATAAAGAGCAGCGCGATCATTACATGAGCAAGAAGCAGAAAGGAGCATCAAAATGAGAAAAGTAGTTTTATTCATGCACATTTCGCTGGATGGCTTTGCCGCCGGACCTAATGGCGAGTTGGATTGGATTTCATACGACCAGGAATTAGAGAAATATGCCGAGGAGGTGGTCAGTACGGTGGGTTCTCCTTTGTATGGCCGGGTGACTTACAAAATGATGGAAAGTTACTGGCCCACTGTGCTGACCAACCCGGACAGCACAAAGCATGATAGGGAGCATGCTCAATGGATCGAGAATATCCCCAAAATTGTTTTTTCCAAAACGCTGGACAAGGTGGAGTGGCACAATACCCGGCTGATTAAAGACAATATTGCCGAGGAAGTGATGAAGCTCAAGCAGCAGCCGGGTAAAGACCTGGTCATCTTCGGCAGCCCCGGCTTGACTCACTCGTTTATGGCATTGGACTTAATTGATGAATATCGCCTGACGGTTAATCCTGTTATCCTGGGTCGGGGGATGCCTGTGTTCAAAGACTTCAAAGATCGGTCTGATCTTAAATTATTAAACACAAAAACGTTTGGCTCTGGTGTGGTTGCCCTTCATTACGAAACGAAGCGGTAAAATGAGAACTGAAGAGAGAATAAGATAATGCCAGAGCTTGAATTTACACTTTATCCGGTTGGCTTCGTCCGCTCGCCGCTCAAACATCTCGCCGAGGCTCCCCGGCAGGGCAACGAAGGCGCGCCCGGGGCCTGGCTCGAAGTGGAGCCGGCGCTGGCCGAAGGGCTTGACGGATTTGCAGTGGGTGATAAAATTATCGTCGTCACCTGGTTTCACCTGGCCCGGCGTGACATCCTGAAGCTGCACCCCCGTGATGATAAAACAATCCCGTTAACCGGTGTCTTTGCCACCCGCTCGCCTGATCGCCCCAACCCGCTGGGTTTACACCCGGTTACGATTCTGGAGATCGAGGGGAATAGATTAAAAATAGGACCGATAGAAGCGATTGATGGCACGCCGGTGGTTGATATCAAGCCGGTGCTGCCTCAATCGGCGGACTCATGATGATCTGCGGAGTCTTCACGAGCCTGACGGCATGTCACTGACGCGAAGCGTGAAAATGACGCGGAGAGACCAGGAGTCGAGGCGATTCTTCGCCTCCTCGCCTCCTCGCCTCACGTGTCATCGCATCTTTTTTCTTAGGAGATAATGCCTATGTGCAGAAACATCAAGCCGCTTTTTAATTTTGAACCGCCCGTGACCGAGGACGAGATTCGGGCCGCTTCCTTGCAATTTGTGCGCAAGGTGAGCGGCTTCAACCAGCCCTCTAAAGCCAACGAAGCGGCTTTTCTGGCCGCCGTTGACGAGATTGCCGCCGTTACCCGCACCTTGCTCCAGTCGCTGGAGACCAACGCGCCAGCGAAGAACCGCGAAGAAGAGGCGGCCAAAGCTCGCGCACGGTCGGCTCAAAGATTTTCGCCATAATTTACGGCACAGGCCGTCTGGTCCAGACGCTGCTGCAACACGGTCTCATGGATGAGCATCGGCTGTGGGTTGTCCCCGTTATTTGGGGCAGCGGCAAACGCATTTTTGAGGGCATGGACCCGACGACACTGGAGCTTGTAGAGGCAAAAACCCTCCCGTCAGGCACGGTCATCCTCTCTCACAGGCCGGCCTAGAAGAAATAGGCACTTAGGCATTCACAGCGACAAAAAATTGTCGATCCTTTTTGCGAATGGCGAATGGCGAATGATGATTCTGATTCGCCATTCGCCCATTCGCCATTCTTTTCCAAGCGCAGTCTTGGAAAAAACCTATACATTATCGGAATTAAGCCCAAATCATGTCATTTCGAGCGACGAAGGAGCGAGAAATCCCTACCGCGCTATATCGGCCTCACAGATTTCTCCCTTCGGTCGAAATGACATTGTAGAAGTAGTTACGATGAAAATATTTATTAAGGAGAAAAACCATGAGAGAACTAATCGTCGCTGAATTTATCACGCTGGACGGGGTGATCCAGGCTCCAGGTGGCGCGGACGAAGACACCGAAGGCGGCTTTACCCATGGCGGCTGGACACAGCCGTATTGGCACGATGACATTGGCGCTCACTTCTTTCAGGCGATGTCTCAGGCCGATACAATCTTGCTAGGCCGAAAGACATGGCAAATCCACGGCGGCGCGTTTGAACTGATGGCTGGTGATCCATTCGCCGATACGTTGAACAACATCCCCAAGTATGTGGTCTCCACCACTTTGGAATCCGTCTCGGCCTGGCGGAACTCGACCCTCATTCGTGACAATGTCGTTGAAACCGTCCGCCAGCTCAAGCAGCAGCCCGGCAAGAACATCCTGGTTGACGGGAGCAGCGTATTGATCCAGACCCTGGCGCAGCATGATCTGGTTGATGAGTACAGCCTGCACGTCTATCCCCTGGTGCTGGGTAGTGGCAAGCGATTGTTTCCGCCAGGAAAGCGCCTCGACTTGACCTTGGTGGAGGCGTCACCCCTTCCGACAGGCGTCGTGTTCATGCGCTATCGGCGTACCGCATAAGTAAACGTCTAGAATTTACTTCCCGTTTTGAGTTCCTATAAGTTCCTTTAGTTCCCTGGGAACTCGTAGGAACTTGAGGGAACTTATTTTTGGACAATCGCATAGTGTGGAAGAACTGATTTGAAGATGTCGTTTTTGTTCAAGACTATGTCCTCTAGTTGAGTTACAATACAGATGTTCTGATAAAAATCTGGTAACTTAAACTAAAGGAGCTTAAACGATGAAAATATTCCCTGGCACATTTCTGAGGAGCGTATTAGCCGTGCTGATTGTGTTAGTTCTCGGCACGGGATGCGTATCAAGTGACAATTCTGCAAAAGGAGAAACAAAGATGGAGACAAAAGAAGTACAGGGGCAATATGTTAATGTTAACGGCCTCAAGATGTATTATGAGATTCACGGCGAAGGCCAACCGTTGGTGCTGCTGCACGGCGCTTTTTCGGCCATCGGCACCTCGTTTGGCAAGCTGCTGCCGGAACTGGCCAAGACCCGGCAAGTCATCGCCTTTGAGTTGCAAGGTCACGGCCACACCGCCGACATTGATCGCCCTTTGAGCTATGAGCAGATGGCCGACGACACGGCCGCCGCTCTGCAACAGCTTGGCATCGAAAAGGCCGATTTTTTCGGCTACAGCATGGGCAGCGCCGTCGCCTTGCAGGTTGCCATCCGCCACCCGAAGATGGTGCGCAAGCTGGTATTCGCCTCGGTTTCCTACAAGCTTGACGGCCTCCACCCCGGGCTGATGGACGGTTTGCAGCAGATGACACCAAATATGATGTATGGCTCGCCCTGGCACGAGGAATACAAGCAAATAGCGCCCAGGCCGGAGGATTTCGACACGCTGTTTACCAAAGTAATGCAAATGGATAAGGACCTCAAGGACATCCCGGACGAGACCATTGCGGCGATCCAGGCCCCGGCCCTGTTCATCATCGGGGATTCCGATATTGTCCGCCCCGAACACGCCGTCGAGATGTTTCGCCTGTTTGGCGGCGGCATTATGGGGGATACACCCGAAGGCCCGCCCGATTCACAGCTTGCCATCCTGCCCGGCACCACCCATGTGACGCTGGCAGATCGCGCCGATTTACTCCTGCCGATCATCCCGTCCTTCCTCGACAAACCGATGCCGGAGGCCAAATGAGCTGTCCTGGCTAGATGTTCGGTCACGGAGGTCAGGAGCAAACAAATAAACTCAGTAGATCCAATTTTTCACTGTAGCTGGCGCATCCCTATGCGTCAGCGGGTGGCATCCCTATGCCGCCCTACGGGAAATTTGGATCCACTGAAACTAGGAGTTACGCAGTTCAAGGTAGTTTAGCCCCTTGTGGGCGGGCATAAAGTCCTAAACTACGCCCCAACTGCGTAACTCATATTTGAGAGCATTCGGAAACTCCCAGTTAGCCTGTCTACCGGCGCTCGTCCGGCGATGAAGTCGCCGGACTACAGAACAGCGCCCGATGAATCGGGCTAAAGCCGGGTTCACCCGGCGCTGTTGGGTAGCCCTGGCATTTATGCCGGGGCGGGTCAGGCCAGCGAAACAGTTTCCGAACGCTCTCATATTTATGTAACCTTAGCCCTCAATCGCCTTAACGCCAATCCTAATCGCCGCACCCCTTCTTCGATATCTTCAGGCGTTTGGGTGGCAAAATTGAGCCGCAAGTAGCTTTCCCCCTCGGCGGGGTTGGCGAAAAACCGGGAACCAGGCGCAAATTCTACTCCTGCTGCGGCGGCCAGCGGCAGTAAATCTAGCGCAGATGTATTTTCTGGCAAGCGCAGCCAGATAAACAATCCACCCTGGGGAGGATTAATCTTGACCTCCGCCGGTAAATAACGTTTAATTGCCGCCACCATCGTATCTCGTCGTTGGCGATAGATGCGGCCAGAACGCCGCAAATGAGCCTGGTAACGGCCAATGGTAACGTATTCATCCAGGGTCCGTTGTATCAGCGGGGAGGTGGTGAGATCATTGACCCGCTTGCTATTGACCAGCCGGCCAAAGATGGGACCCTCCGCTACCAGAAAGCCCACCCGCAAACCCGGCATCAACATCTTGGAAAAAGTGCCGATATAAATGACTCGCCCGCCTGGGTCAAGGGCTTTAATGGCCGGTTGGGCGCGTCCCTCATAGCGTAAATCGCCCACAAAATCATCTTCCAAAATAGGCAGATTATAACGATCGGCCAGCGCCATCAACTGGCGTCGTCGCGCCCCGCTCAAACAAGCCCCGGTTGGGTTTTGAAAATTGGGAATGGTGTAGAGCAGTTTGGGATGATACTGTTGGAGTAAAGGTTCCAGGCTATCAACCCGCAGGCCATGCTCATCCAGTGGAACCCCCACAATTTTCAGCTGGAGCGAGCGGCATAAGTCCAGGGCGAAGTTGTAGGTTGGATTTTCCACCAGGATGACATCGCCCGGTCTGAGTAGAATCTGGCAAACCAGCGCCAGGGCTTGCTGTGAGCCGGAGGTAATAAGGACATGATCGGGGTGGGTCTGGATACCCTGACTGGCTAAAACGTGGGCGATAGTTTTACGCAGGGGCGGGTAACCCCGGCCAAATTCGCCATATTCCAGCGCCGCAACCCCATCCCGCCGTATCACTGTCTGCAGGGCCTGGTAGAAATCTTTGAGCGGGAACTGGCGGGGATCGCCCACGCCGGTAAAAGCAATGGGCTGGGGATGGTGGGCGCGCGGCGATGGTTGAGCCAAAACTCTATCCTTGGTTATTTCATCCTCCATCTGCACATCTTGCTGCCACAGCGGCCAGGAAATATCCGCCTCGCTTTTCTCAAAAGCCGGGAGCGGACCAGGCGGCAGCACATAAGTGCCACTCCCTTCCCGGCTGCCAATCAAACCCTCACTTTCCAATTCAGCATAAGCATTTTTGACCGTGATTCGGCTGACCCCCAAATCTTGGGCCAGTTGGCGGGTGGCGGGCAAGCGTGTTTCAGGGGCGAGGCTGCCTGAAAGAATATGCTGCCGCAGATAGGTTTCGATCTGCTGATAGAGGGGCACGGCGCTCTGCCGATCGAGGGGAATACGCATCTTATTCATCTCCTTAGCTGATGATATAGTATATCTATTTTTGTATTTTTAGATAGTTCCACTTATCAATATTAGAAATTGGACTTATTAAAATACCTACAAGGTGGGACTACCAATAATACCGGTTATCATTTAAAATCAGGCTACATTACCATCCGACCGGTTTATTTTTTAGAAGTTGTCACGAGCCCAGGGCACACCACTCATGATGAAAATGCCTTCTGGCTACTGACTACTGATTACTGGCTACTATTTTCAGAGGGGAGACAAATTTTATGAATACAACCTTGAGCAGAAAGTTAGGGAAATCCGGCATCGAAGTCAGCGCCATGGGCCTGGGGTGTTGGGCCATCGGCGGCCCTTTCCAGATGGATGGCAAGGCTGACGGCTGGGGAGCGGTAGACGACAACGAGTCTATTCGCGCCATCCACCGGGCTATTGATCTGGGGGTCACTTTCTTTGACACGGCCGATGCCTATGGCACAGGACACAGCGAACGTATTTTGGGCCAGGCGCTGGCCGGTCGCCGGCCTGATGTCGTGATTGCCACCAAGTTTGGCCATACTTATGACGAGGAACGGCGCGAACTCACCGGCCAGGATGCCTCACCTGCCTACATCCGCCGGGCCTGCGAAGCCTCTTTGCGGCGTTTGAAAACAGACTACCTGGATTTGTACCAACTGCATATCTGGTCCTTGCCCCCGCAGCAGGCCGAAGGGGTGGCCGAAACGTTGGAAAAGTTACAGGCGGAAGGACTGATCCGGGCCTATGGCTGGAGCACGGATGATCTTGCTTGTAGCCGTTTATTTGCGGATAAGCCCCATTGCGCAGCCATCCAGCATAATTTGAATGTTTTTGAGAATGCCCGTGAGTTAGTCGAGTTGTGCGAGCGCCATAACCTGGCCAGCATTAATCGCAGTCCATTGGCCATGGGCTTTTTGAGCGGCAAGTTCAATGCCCAGTCTGTTCTGCCGGCGGATGATGTGCGCGGCAGCGGCCATGAGTGGGTATCATATTTCCACGAAGGAAGACCACGTCCGGAGTTTCTGGAGCGGCTGGAGGCCATCCGGGAAATTCTAACCAGCAATGGGCGGAGTCTGGTTCAAGGCGCTTTGGCCTGGATTTGGGGACGCAGTGAGCAGACGATCCCGATTCCCGGTTTTAAAACTGTCGCTCAGGTGGAGGAAAACGCCGGGGCGATGCGCTTTGGCCCGCTGACCCCGGCCCAGATGCAGGAGATTGAGGAACTGTTAGAGCGGCGATAGCTAAAAGTTTGTTACTAAGTTGAGTTTACTTCTTTACAACCAACTGGCGGTCAAAGTCGGTCAGAGTGCGGACGCCCGTAGCCGTCACGGCCACAATGTCTTCAATACGGATGCCAAACTGCCCCGGCAGATAAACGCCTGGTTCCACGCTGAAGACCATACCTTCTTCTAAAATTTGCTCGTTGCCGGCCATAATGTAGGGCGCTTCGTGAATCTCTAGCCCCAGGCCGTGCCCGGTACGGTGGATGAAGATGTCGCCATAACCGGCGGACTCCAGCACGCCGCGCGTGGCCTGGTCTACCTCCTGGGCCATCGCCCCCGGCCTGACCGCGGCCCGGCCACGTTCATTGGCCGTCAAAACTGCTTCGTACGCCCTCAAAAAGTCGGCCGGCGGTTCGCCGATGAAGACCATGCGGGTTATATCTGATTGATAACCGTTTAAGGTGGCCCCAATATCAATGATAACGGCATCACCGGCTTGCAGCCGGCGCGGCCCGCTGTGATGATGCGGAAAAGCCCCGTTGGGGCCGGAGGCAACCAGGGAAAAAGTAACCGCCTCGGCCCCATCTTTGCGAAAGGTCTCCTCCACCGTCCAGGCCACCTCGGCTTCGCTTAGGCCGGGCCGGCAAGCGTCCATCGCCGCCTGCATGACTCGCCCGGCCTGGGCTGCAGCCAGGGCCAGCGCCTCAATTTCCTCCGCCGATTTGCGCGCCCGTAGGGGAGCCAGTAGCCCTTCAACGGTGATCGTTTCCGCCGGGGTTGTGGCGTTCAACAGGGACAGCAAAAAATCGGCCCGCATCGTTCCATCCATTGCCAGCCGCTTGACCGACAGGCCGGATACCGCCCGCTGGAGGGCTGGCAATGGCCCGTCCGCATCGGGCCACCGTTCCAGGGGCAGGTCGGTATGCGCGGCTACATCGCCGGCATTTAAAGTGGGGACAACCATGTTCACTCGCTCCGCGGAGACAAGCAGCAAGCACAGCCGCTCGTCGGGGTGGGGCACATAACCCAACAGGTAACGCATGTTGGCTGTTGGGCCAATGGCAACCAGATCCACCCCAGCCGCTGCCATCAGGGCTTGCAGACGGGTCAGGCGGTTTTTGCTTTTAGTCATGACCTTCCTTGTTCAAATCTATTCGCGCATCACCTGGGATGACCGCGATATTGGGCGGCCAATTAGGCCGGCTTTGCCGCAGGCAGACGACTAACGGCGTCAACGATGAGTTGGGTTGCCCCTTCGAGGCCCAATTTGGTAGTATTGATCACCAAATCATACAGGATCGGGTCAGTCCAGTCAACATCGTAGAAACGTTTCAGGTATTCGGCTGAAGCTCGATCGTGTTGGATGGCGCTGTCTTGGGCCCCACCCAGGCTAAAGTTTGCCTGTTCGTGCAGCCGTTGCGCCCGGGCGTCTAATGAGGCGACAATCCGCACGTGCAGGACATCAGGTTTGTCTTTGAGAATGGCCTGCCCACCCCGGCCCACAATCACAACATTGCCATGCTTGTAAGCTGCCTGGACAATAGATTGGATAAGAGTAATGCTCCTGGTTTCCTCCGGTTGTTCTTCTACTTCATTAAAGGCTAATCTGTTGGGGACTTCGTACGGAAGCAGCCCCAGACCCGGAATGAAAACATCACTTCGTGAGCTGCCGGCCCCTTCGATTTCAGCGTTCGCGGGAATGACCACCCGCGAGCTACGCCGCCCAAATAAGCGCTCGAAGAAGTTTTGCAGCTTATAATTATCTTCAGAAAAATCTACCATCTCCGACAATGACAGACCCGCTTCAGTGGCTACCTGGGCCATGAGCCTTTTGTCAAAGAAACGATAGCCCAATACCTCGCAGAGACGAGCGGCAATTTCGTCGCCGCCACTGCCATACTGTCGAGAAATAGTTATGACTGCCATCGCGTCACTCCTTTCTTTGTAACTATTCATCTATTGTTCCCCCGAACTCCTAACCAACAGGATCGGACAATCTATCTGATCCAGGAGCGCCTGGATAGTTTCAATTTGAATAGATAATCTTGGGCCGTTCAATACCAGCAGGCCACCCTGCTCCGCCTGGACCACCTGGGCCAGGTGAGACACATGAGTCCGGGTCAGGCGGCGACAATTGGCCTGAAGCCCGCGCTCTGCTAGCCAGGCAGTCACCTCTCGTTCTAAACGCTGCGCTGTGTCAAGCATCTCCTCGCCGGCCAGGATCAGCACCGTCAAGGTCAGCCGGTTAACCGGCTCAGTTGTTTGAGCAAGATGAACGGCCATCGCCAACGCCTGTCTGGCGGCGGGCGAGCCATCGTACGTAACCAAAATTGGCCCTCTAATCTTCTCGCCCTGTTGGAGCAAAAGCACCGCCCGCGGCGCTTCGACAGCTACGGTGCGAGCCGTAGAACCCATTTGACCCCGCCGGGTCGCCGGCCCACTGGCTATGCCCAAACTGAGCAGGTCCGCCTCCAGAGCCGCCGCCAGCACCTCCGCCGTAACCTGCCCCCGGACTACCCGGAAAGACCAGGCCACCTGGGCCTGTTCCGCAGCAGTCATCAGGGCTTGGCGGGCCTGAGCTGCTTGTACCTTTAATTCTCTTTCCAGCCGAGAGCTTTCCATTTCTTGAATCACGGCTGAGGGATAGCGTATTTCCCGGGCAAAGGGCAACCCGGCCAGCCGCAGCAAATTGATATCTTCTACAAAAAGCCCAATCAGTTCCGCTTTGAGCCGAGTTGCCAATTCCGCCGCCGCTTTCAGGGCGGCCAAACTGTGACGCGACGAGTCCAGCGCCACCAGAATCCGCCGGATGGCCCATTCACGATCTTCTTCCTTCATGGCTGGCCTTTCTGTTTGGCTTCAGGGGGCGCGCTGAAGGCTCGCCACTTGTCGGCCAGGGCCGCTAAGCGCGTCTCAACTCGCTGGTTGAGGCTGCCTTCGGGATAGTTCCCGGCCTCGTCTCGCTCGCCGGCCGGCAACCCGGTCAAAATTTCGATGCCCTGGTCAATTGTTTCTACCGGATAAATTTGAAACTTCCCGGCAGCGGCGGCCTCGACCACGTCCTGACGCAACATCAGGTGCTTCACATTGGCCGCCGGGATCAAGACCCCCTGCGTCCCGGTCAAGCCTCTGGCCCGGCACAGGTCAAAAAAGCCTTCAATCTTCTCGTTGACCCCGCCAATTGCCTGCACTTGCCCGTGTTGGTTAACCGACCCGGTGACGGCCAGCGACTGCTTAAGCGGCGCTTCGGCCAGGGCCGACAGCAGCGCGTACAACTCGGCTGAGGAGGCGCTGTCGCCTTCAACGCCGCTGTAGGACTGCTCAAAAACCAGGCTGGCCGATAATGATAGGGGTCGTTCTAGCGCGTAGCGCGCTCCCAAAAAGCCGGATAGGATGAGCACCCCTTTAGAATGGATTGGCCCACCCAACTCAACCTCCCGTTCGATGTCCACCACTTGACCCTTGCCCAGCCAGACCCGGGCGGTAATGCGGCTAGGCCGGCCAAAGGCATAACTCCCCAGCGTCATAACCGACAACCCATTGATCTGGCCGACCTTTTCTCCTTGTGTATCAATCAAAATTGTTTCCCGTTGCATCTCTTCTTGAATCCGCTGGCGCAGCCGGTCGGCGCGATAAATCTGAGCTTCAATTGCTTGCTGCACATCTCCGGCGCTGACCACCGGGCGGCCGGCTTGACCGGCCCAATAGTCGGCCTCGCGCAGCAAATCGGCGATGCTTTGCATATGGGTGGATAGCTTCTCCGCGTCGCCGGCCAGCCGGGCGCTGCGTTCGATGACCTGCGCCACTGCCGTCCGGTCAAAGTGGCGCAGGCCCTCCTTGCGGGCCAAGGCGCCCACCAGGCGGGCATAGAGCAAATCATTTTCAGGCGTGCGCTCCATCTGCTCCTCAAAGTCTGCTTCCACCTTAAACAGCTCGGCAAAGTCAGGGTCATACGTGTAAAGCAAATAATACAACAACCGTTCGCCAACCAGAACAATCTTCACCTGGAGCGGGATCGGTTCGGGTTCCAGCGAGACGGTGCTGATTAGGCCAAAGATCTGTTGCAGTGATTCGATGCGGATCTCGCCGGAGCGCAGGGCGCGTTTGAGCTGCTCCCAGGCATAAGGTTGCAGCAGTACTTTATGCGCATCCAGCACCAGATAGCCCCCGTTGGCCCGATGCAAAGCGCCGGGTCTGATCAAGGTAAAATCGGTGGTCAATGCTCCCATCTGGGTTACCAGATGTTCTACCTTGCCGACCAGGTTTTGGTGAGTCGGGTGATCCTCGTAGATAACCGGCGTACCCTGAGTAGCGCTGTTATCCACCAGCAGATTGACTTGATAACGTCGAAAAGGGGATGAGTCTTTTACGGGTCCGGGCAAGGAAAATCCCAGAGCAGCAGCCGGCGATGGCTCCTCGGCCGGGCGAAAGTCATCCGTATTTTCGACGATATCTTGCTGGACCGCATTGAGATAGTTGACAACCTCTGGCAGTTCAACATATTTCTCCCGCAGTTCGTCTACCAAATGGCCCACCGCCAGCAAAGTGATCTCATGATTAAGCGCCTTCAGCCGCTCCCGAAACTCTCGCTCCCAGCGAGGCCCCTGCTGAATTGTGGTCTGGAGTTGTTCTTGCAACTCGGTCAGTTTGGTGGTGATACGTTCCTGTTCGGTCGCCGACAGCTTATCGAACTGTTCGGGAGTAAGCACGTGGCCGTCTTGCACGGGGGCAAAGGCCAGCCCGACCGGCGTCTTCATTAAAGCAAAGCCGTGCTCCGTAGCGCGTCGCTTGAGTTCGGCAAAGGCCTTTTCTTCTCGTTCCTTAAATTCCTCTTCCAGTCCTTGTTTGCGCGTTCGGTAATCCTCGCTATCAAATACCGCCGGGATGGTGGTGCGCAATTCTTCCACCAGTTGGCTCATGTCCTGGCAGAGGGTTTGACCCTGACCAGGAGGCAGGCGCAAAACGTGGGGTTTGTGCGGCTGCTCAAAGTTGTTAACATAGCACCAGTCAGCCGGAGTCGGTTTGGCCCCAACTTCTTGTTCCAGAAATTGCCGCACCAGCGAATGTTTGCCAATGCCGGGCGGGCCCAGCACAAATAAATTATAACCTTCTCGCCGGATGTCAATGCCAAACCGGACCGCTTCGACCGCCCGAGCTTGCCCGACAATCTCCGTCAGCTCTTCCAACTCGGCTGTCGTTTCAAAGGAAAAGCTCTCAGGATCGCAATGACGGCGCAGCATGGCCGGTTGCAGTGGCTTAATTGCGCTCATAGTTCATTCACCCTGTTGATCCAAATATAACTCCGCTGCCAGTCCTCTTTAAAGTTATGAGGATTTTTGCCACGAATTTTCGCCAATTTTTATTTTTCGTGTTAATTCGTGAAATTCGTGGCTAATTTCCAGTCATCACCCTGTCAACTGCGTAAAATCCAAAAGTAAGGCGCGGGGAAGGCTTGAGCGGGGGGTCAAGCTTGATGAAGCGCCTCAATGATCTGGCTCTTCAGCTTGTCCATCCCCACCCCCGAAAGAAAAGGAACGCCATTGAAAACGGGCATGCCCAGGTCTTTGGGCACGGGGGTGGTGGCCACAATCACGTGAGGGTTGAAAGTGCTGATCTTGCTGCGCACTTCGGCTGCCTTACACTGGACGACATTGACTTTAACCCCAACTTCTTTGGCAATCTCTTTCACCTTCTCGGCCACGACGGTAGCCGTGGCGATAGAAGTGCCACAAGCAATCAGTACACGCTTTTCACCATTCATGTTGTGATGTCCTCCGTCAACTCAATATGATCTTCAAAAATCCGCGCAATCTGGGCCGGGCTGGTTGCGCTGACAATTTGGCTCAACACGCCGGGCGTTTGGAACATTTGCGCTAACTGCTGGAGCAGCTTAACCAGAAATTCGTTCTGGGCCACGGCCAGAGCGCACACCAACCTGACCGGCACGGTGTTTTCTGGGCTGCCCATCTCTCCGAATAAGACCGGTTCGGCCAAAACCCCCACGGCTATAGCCTGTTGCAAAACATGTTCACCATCCGTATGCGGGATAGCTACGCCGACTTCCGGGGTAGGCAGCCCGGTGGCAAAGGTCTTCTCCCGCTCGATAGCGGCCTGCACCCAGGAAGGTTTGACAAAACCACCGGCCTGTAAACGCGCTCCTAACTGAGCAATGGCCTCGGCGGCGCTCTGGGCTGGCATAGGGGCAATAACCAAATCGGGACGCAGCCAGCCTTGTTTGGGTTCAGTGTGCCTGGATGTGTTTTCCATCTTCTTTCAACTTGATCTCATGCTGGTGGAGTACCTCCGCGACCCATTCGGGGGAAAAGGGGAATTTTTGCTGCACCGTTTGGGCAGTCACCGGCGCCGGCCACAAGCCTAACCGATGCGGCACAAACCAGGCCCACCGGCCCACCCTCTCACTCCAGAGGATATAGATACGCTCGTAGAGTTCACGGGAAGTCAAATGAGGGGTTGTGGCCGTTAATTCCTGGGCCGCCGCTACTACCAGTTTGACACTCTCTTGTCGAATACGCCGCAGTTGCCAGCGTCCCGCCGCAACAAAACCCAGCCAGACCAGTAAAACAGCGGCTACCACCGTAGGATGATCCCGGATAAAATCCAGAACCGGACTGCCCCACGCGCCCAACATTCCCTTGAGGTAATATTCCAGCATGGTCGGATAGTCTAAAATTTACTTCCCGTTTTGAGTTCCTACGAGTTCCTTTAGTTCCCTGGGAACTCGTAGGAACTTGGGGAAACTTATTTTTGGACAATTACTCATTTAGCCGGTGCTGGCGTCGGAACAACTTCTTCAACCGGAGCGCCGGCAATCCGTTCCCAGGTGTGGGGGTCGCGCAGATAGAAGAACAGCAGCGCCCCCAGCACCACCAGGACCAGCAGTAGGCCAATCCAGCCGGCCAGACTGGCCACGCTCATCATCAGCAGCGGCCACCAACTGAAGCCATCGGCAATGCTGATGATTTGTGAGGCATTTTCCGGCATCTGGAAGTTGGCGTCAACCGCAGCCTGGGTGAATTGAGGGGCCATCGCCGTACCGACATAGAAGCCCAGGGCGATGACGACCGTCCCGATGATAATCATGCGGATGATGTTACCACGCGTAATCGGGGCAAACATACAAACAACGAAGGGGATCACGGCCAGGTCGGCAAAGGGCAACACCCGGTTGCCCGGCAGGATAACGGCCAGAAGCACGGTAATCGGCACCAACACCAGGGCGGTCGAGATGGCGGCCGGATGTCCAATCAGAATGGCTGAGTCAAGCCCGATGTAAACTTCACGGTCGGCAAAGCGCCGGCGCATGAAGTCACGCGCTGCCTCTGAGATGGGGATCAGACCTTCCATCAAAATCTGGACCATGCGCGGCAGCAGCAGCATAACTGCGGCCAGGTTGATGGCTGTGGTCAAAACCCTGATAATCGAACCCTGAATATCGGCGTTGTTCCAAAAGCCGAGCAGGCCGAGCACAAAGCCAATGACCAAGCCCAGAATGACCGGTTCGCCAAAAACGCCAAATTTCTCCTGAACTTTTTCGGGGTCAGCTTCCAGGCGGTTGAGGCCAGGAATATGATCTATCACCCAGTTAAGGGGAATGGCCAGCAGGGCAAAGGGCGCAGATGTGCCGTGGGGGATAGACAGGCCCGGAATTTGATAATAATCTTGCACCCCCGGCGCGGTCCAATCGGCCAGGAAGAGCATAAAAGCGGCGGCAATCGCGGCGGCCAGAATCCCCAGCCACAAGCTGCCGGTAACAACAACGACCAGCGAACCAACAAAGGCGAAGTGCCAGTAATTCCAAACATCAATGTTGAGCGTCTTGGTTAGTCGCGTTGCTAACATAACGATGTTAACGATAAGCGCGATGGCAATGACAAAGGTGCCCACACTGGAGCCAAAGGCAATGGCTGCGGCTGAAGGCCAGCCCACATCCACCACATTGAGCGTCACCCCGGTGCGCTCCACCATCGCCTGCGCCACATCACTCAGGCTGGTCCACATCAACCCAATCACCAGGTTGATGCCAACAAAAGCAATCCCAATGGTAACGCCGGAGCGGAAGGCCCTACCCGGTTTCGCGCCCAGGATTAAACCCAGAACGAAGATGATGATGGGTAAGATTACCGAGGCCCCGAGCTTGGTCAAAACATCTTGGAGACCTGTGAAAAATGCTTCCATCATTTCCTCCCATGGAATTACAAAAAATAAATTAAACCGATGTTACTACTCAGGCCCAGGTCATTTCGAGCGACGCCAGGAGCGAGAAATCCCCAGGACGCACCACATAAAAGTAAGTATCGGGGATTTCTCCCTGCGGTCGAAATGACATGGCTGAGCAGCTACAAACCAACTGATTTTAGTGGGGTTTTCGACCTGTTGTGTTGTTTATGCCCTTAAGGGATCAGGCCCTGATCGAGGCAATGGAGAGGTTATTGTGAAGGAATTAGGCTGGGTTAAAAGAGGGGTTTGGAACGGTAGGTTAAGAAGGGAGGATTATTCTGGCAGCCAAGGGTCAGGTCAGTGTGGCAAAATAACCGCTCTGAAAAAGGGATTGATCTATCTAAGTTGATCCCTTCGGCCAGGCTAATCACTAAACCTTAAAGGGCACTCCATCACCTCCTTATTTTTAGAAAGTGGATCAGGAGACAAAAGTAATTACTTATGGAGGAACAACACCTTTTGTGGGTCAAATTTGGCTTTAGGTCCAACAAAGGTATCGCCGTTGGAGGGGTAAAAATTTGGTAAATTTTGGAAGAGTTGATCCACTATTAATTCTATGCTTTTTGCCCTGGTTTTACAAGTGACAAATGTCATAACTTAAGGGTCTTTTGTTTTTGATCGCTATACCTCCTACTCTACCCCTCAAATAAAACCCGATGAATCTGCGCCGTGACCGCTTGGGGATCGGGCGCTTGCCAGACGCGCCGTCCGATAGCAACTCCCGCTGCCCCGGCAGCGATGGCATCGTGGGCCAGGGCGGTAGTGGAACTGTCATCTCCCTGGCTGGGACCGCCGGCGACGATGATCGGTACCGGGGCCGCCGTGACCACCTGGCGAAACTCCTCCACATTGCCACAGTAATTGGTTTTGACAATATCCGCCCCGATTTCCATGCCAATGCGGGCCGCATGGGCAATGGCTTCCACCTCGTAAGAACGGTCGCCGGGAGGCATCATCTCGGCCACCACCGGCATGTCGTAGCGGTAGCTGGCGTCAACCAGGCCGGCCAGCCAGCGATAAATTTCAATGTCCCCGGCCCGGCCAAAAAAGACCGAGACGGCAATGGCGTCGGCATCCATGCGCAGCGCAGTTTCCAGGGACGCAATCGGCGTTTCCTGGCTGCCTTCCTGGCTCAACCCGGCGGTCAAACTGACCCGCAGCACTACCCCAGCGGCAGAAGAGACAAGTGAGGCTACCTCTCGATAGAAGCCGGGCGAGATAAGCAAGGCATTGGCTCCCCCCTTGAGTACCGCCTCGACAATGGCTCGCGGGCGGTCAATGCCTTTTTTGGGACCCAACCAGCCGCCGTGATCCAGCGGGGCCAGCAAACAACGCTGCTGCGGGCCGACTAACAGACGACTCATTCGTCTCAATTTTCCAGTAGACATAAGTTAAACTCCTGAGAAAATAGTAGACGGTAGACGGTAGACAGTAGACAGGGTAACATATCCCTGCTACGTGCTACCTTGCTACCTTTTCATCGTTGATAATATACAACACCTGGCTATCCTGCTATTTGAGCGCCTCAGCCGCAAAATCGGCCAGCAGGTGGTAACGGTGATAAATGGGTTCGTACACGGCGGCCAAATCGGGGCGCGGGTCGAGGCGCTGGGGCGGGTCAAACGTGCGCTGAAGGGCCGCGTCAAACGAAGTCCCCGCGTCGAGGGCGGTGAGGCAGTAGGCATACACCGCACGGGTGACGGTTTCTTGCCCAGCGTAGAGCAAAACCGGGCGCTGGCAGACATCGGCGATAATTTGCGGCCAACCGGAGATAGCGGCCGCGCCGCCGGCCAGGGCCAACTCGTGGATGGGCGCGCCCACGGCCTCGGCAATTTCCAGTAGATGGCGCAGGCTGTAGGCTACGCCTTCCAAAACCGCGCGGGCCATGTGCGCTTTCTGGTGGGTCAGGGTCAGACCGTAAAAACTGCCGCGCAAGGCGTCATTCCAGTAGGGGCAGCGCTCTCCGGCCAGGTACGGTAAAAAGAAAAGGCCGGCTGCGCCCGGTGGAGTGGCAGCCACAGCTTCCAGCATCGTTTCCAGCGGCGTGTCAGGCCCGTAGAGGGTCTGCCAGGCCCAGGTGAGGGCGGCCCCGCTGGTGGACAATACCCCATTCAACAGGCGCTGCGGCAGCAGCGGATAAATGTACAGCCGCTGGCAAGAGACATCCACCTTTTGGTCCGCGGCCAGCAGCGACGACAGCATGCCGGAACTGCCCAGCGAACAGGTCAGCCGGCCTTGCTGGGGCGGCGCGCCGCCCAGCAGGGCAATCACATCGCCCGCGCCCACAATCACTTTGACCTCCGCGGACAACCCCAACTCGGCAGCCACCTCAGGCAGTAGGGGGCCAGCCTCGTCGGTGGGAGAGCGGAGCGGCGGCAGTACGGAGGGGTCGAGCTTGACCAAATCCAGACGGTCCACAGCCCAATCGCGCCGCTCCATGTCCAGCAGAGCCGCGCCGCCCGCTTCCGTTAGATCGGTCATGAGTTGGCCCGTGAGCCGGTAGCGCAGATAATCTTTAGGCCAGAGTAAGGTCCGGGTGCGGACCAGCACTTCGGGCTGGTGGCGGACCAGCCAGAGCAGTTTGGGCAGGGTGTAGGTGGAGTTTAGCTGCGACAGCGGTAGATTCAGGGTTTGCCGCAGTTCCGCCGTTTCATCAACGGCCCGCCGGTCCAGCCAGAGGATGGTCGGGGGCAAGGGTTGGCCGGCCCCGTCGAGCAGCACCGCCGTGTGCATTTGTCCGGTCAGACCCAGTCCGCGCACCCGCTGTAAATCGAAACCGGCAGCCCGAACCTCGGCCAGCGCCTCAACTAGAGCGGTCCACCATTCCGCAGGATCAGCTTCGGCCCAGCCGGGCTGCGGCGTCTGATAGTCATAACGCCGGGTTGCAACGGTTAAAATATGACCATCAGCCGCATAAAGCACCGCCTTAAGCGCCGATGTGCCGACATCTATCGCCAGAATGTAAGGAAGAGTGTCACGTATCACGTATCACGTATCACGTTTCAGGCCCATAACCTGAAACTTTCAACTTTTAACTTTCAACATTGATTTGCATCATAATTTTCAGTCCTTCGGCGTTTTTGACCATTTCCAGGCCGCGCCCCAACTCTTCCAGCGGCAGCAGGTGACTGACCAGGCTGGCTGTATCAACCTGACCATTTTGGATGAAATCGAGGGCGCGCTGCATATTTACCGGCGCGCTGTCAGAAGAGCCGGTTAAAATATATTCGCCGTAGTGGATCAGATTGGGGTCAATCCGTAGTTCATCGCGGGGATAGATACCGGCAAAGATATTGAGCCGACCCCCCGGCGCCAGCATGGGTAACGTTTGCTCTACCAGTCGGGCCGACCCCACCGCGATAACGGCAGCATCCACACCCCAGCCGTCGGTGACATCTTTGACAAATGCGCCCAGGTCGGTTTCCTGGGGATTGATGGTCCAATCAGCGCCCAGGGCTGTGGCTTTTTCCAGCCGGGCCGGGATCAAATCGGCGGCGATGACTCGCGCTCCATGCGTGCGGGCCACCTGCATGTGCATCAAGCCAATCGGCCCCAACCCGACCACCAGTTCGATTTCGCCCGGCTGTAGGCGCAGCAGCTCTTGTCCGCGCACCACGCAGGCCAGCGGCTCCATAAAGGCGGCGGCTTGCATGTTGGTTTCCGGGCGCAGCGGGTAGATATTTTGTTGGGGCAGCACGGTGTAATCGCCATACCCGCCGCTAAACTGCTGGTAGGTGGGCCGCCGGCACAGGTTGGGGCGTCCCCGGCGGCAGGCCAGGCACGAGCCGCATTTGACAATAAAATCGGCCACCACCGGCTGGCCTATGCTCAAATGTTTAACTTTGGAACCAACGGCAGCCACATAACCGGAGCTTTCGTGGCCCAACACCCGCGGAAAAAGCACCGAGGACGACTTGCCGGAAAAGGCTCGCACATCCCAGGGACAAATGCCGGTATAGGCGATTTTAACCAGCACTTCGTTATCGCCCGGTTCAAAAATGGGCCGTCGGCGCACTTCCAACTGGCCCGGTTGTTCGCACCACATCTGGCGCATGGTTGGGGAGGTCATAGCTTTTACCTTGTCTGAGTAGATTTGACCGGAGACCGAAGACCGGGGACCGGGGCAATTTTACTTTGCCCGTCTCCGGTCTCCCGTCCCCGGTCGTTTTATTATTTCGCCGCGCCCAGCGTCAAGCCCTGCACAAAGTAGCGGTTGAGAAACGTCGAGATAATCAAGGCCGGAATCATGGCAAAAATACACATCACGGCCATACGGCCCCAACTGATTTCGACCGCGCTGAAGGTAGCCAGAATGCCCAGCGGCATGGTTTTGGTAGCCGGGGAGGTGAGCATCAGCGCAAACAAAAAGTCATTCCACGAAAAAATAATGCAGTAGAGGGCCGAGGCGATGATGCCCGGAATAGACAGCGGCAGGGCGATTCTAAAAAATGCCTGGAGGTGCGACGCGCCATCCACCAGGGCGGCCTCTTCCATCTCCTGGGGCACATCTTTAAAGTAGCTGCGCATCATCCAGACCACAAACGAGGCGTCAAAGGCCGTATCGAGCAGGATGACGGCGACATAGGTGCCCAGCAGCCGCAGGTCGCGCATGAGCAAATAAAAAGGGATGAGCATGGCAATCGGCGGGATCATCAGCAGCAGCAAGAAGAAGTAGGAGGAGCCGTTAATCAGGCGCGATTTGCTGCGGGCAATGGCGTAGCCGGCCGGTACACCCAAAACCAACGATAATAGGGTTGCCCCGGCCGAAATGATAATGCTGTTGGTCAAGAAGAGGGTGATTTGCGAGTTTTGCCAGACTTCCTGAAAGTTTTTAAGGGTAAATTCAAAAAAAATCCACTTGGGCGGGATGGCAAAAGCCTCTCGGCCAAATTTGAAGGCGGTGGTAAACAGCCAGAACAGGGGCAGCATGAAGAACAACATGACCAGGATAATGGCGATATTTTGGGCTGTTTTTTCAAATGCCGATGTTTTCATCTCAAAGCCTTTGCCGCTCTAACACCCGGATATAAAAAATAGATAAAATAGCGACGACTGCCAGCAGGATATTGGCCAGGGCGGCCGCGTAGCCCATGTCAAAAAAAGTCATCCCGACGGTAAAAATGTGAAAATTCAAAACGGTGGTCGTGCTGCCCGGCCCACCGCCGGTGGTAGCATAAATAACATCGAACACTTTGAAGGATTGCATGGTTCGCAACAGCAGGCCGACCAGCAGGGTGGGCTTGAGCAGCGGCAAGGTAATATACCAGAAGCTCTGCCAGCGGCTGGCTCCATCCACTAGGGCGGCTTCGTAGGGTTCGCGGGGCAGGCTTTTTAGCCCGGCCAGAAAAATGACCATGAGCAGCGGACTCCACTGCCACAAATCTACCAGGATGACCGCCGGCATGGCCCAACTGATTTCACCCAGCGGCCCGCGGCCCATATTCAGCCCCATTTGTTTGAGATAATAGGGAATGACCCCAAAATCCACGTTGTAGAGTGATTTCCAGACCAGGCCGACCACCAGCGGCGGAATGGCCATCGGCAGGAGCAGAAAGGAGCGAACAATTTGCATCAGCCGGGTTTCGGCGGAGAGCAGCAGGGCCAGCCCCAGACCGACCACAATTTCGCTGATAACCGTACCGGCGACAAAGATCAGGGTGGTGTTGAGCGCCCCCAAAACCTGTTTATCCTGCACAGCATTGAGGTAATTGCCAAACCACAAAAAAGTTTTTACCTGGTTAGGGTCGGTCAGGCGGTACTTGAAAAAGCTGATAAAAAATGAAAAGGCCAGGGGATAAATCGAAATCGCCAGGACAAATAGCAGCAGCGGGGCCAGCAGCACCAAATAGTGCGGTTCGAACCGGGCTAGGTACCGCCGCAGGGCAGGCGACTCGCTTTGGGTTGGGACGGCCTTGGGTCTTTCGGATAGCCAAGCCACTATAATTAATTCCTATCACCCCCAACAGAATTTGGAGACGAGGTGTAAAAGTTGAACGCAGATAACGCAGATGCCGCTGATTTTCGCTGATTTTTTATAAATTTCTCTGCGCAAATCTGCGTTTACCAGCGTTTATCTGCGTTCTATTTAAAGAGTTCAAAGATAGTGATACGTGAGGGTTTTCTCCTGGTATCTTCATGGCGCCTCACGCATCACGTTTCAGTCCTACTTCATATTCGCTTCAATTTGAGCCTGAGCCTGGTCCAGAGCTTCCTGAGCCGACATCTCGCCGACCAGGTAGCCATTGACGGCGGTACCCAGCGCATCCTGAATGATGCTGTACTGAGGGATGCGCGGGCGATAGTCGCCGTCGCCTTTTTCAAACGATTCCAGCAGAATGGGGAACCAGGGATACTCTTTGTTCAGTTCCGCATCTTCCAGCGTGCTGCGGCGAATGGGCGCGCCGTCGTTGCGGATCCATTCCTTTTGGATTTCGGGGCTGCTGAGCCACTTGATAAATTCCCAGGCAGCTTCCTGTTCCTGCGGGGTCGAGTCGGCATTGATGCCGATACCCCAACCACCAAAGCCGTATTTGGGTTCAACCCCATCGCCCACCGGGGCCAGGGTTATATCCACTTTACCGACAATGGAAGAAAGTTCGGGATTTTCGTAGCCAGCGCGGGCGATGCTCCAGCCTTCCATCATGGCGACATTGCCCGCACGGAAGGCAGTTTCGCGTTCATTCCACCAATAATCGGTGGAGCCGGGCGGGGCATATTTAAACAGCGAGCCGAAATGCTCCAAAACTTTGACGTGTTCGGGGGTATTGATTTTGGGTTTCCCATCGGCATCGAGGATCGAACCGCCAAACTGCTGCACCCAGACCATATAATCCTGGGCCACCGCCGGGCCTTTTGCGCCAAGCAGGGCGACGCCGTAAAACTCCTTATCGGTCTGAGTCAGCTTCTCAGCCGCGGCCAGCAGTTCTTCCTGGGTCTTGGGCGGTTCGATGCCGGCTTCTGCCAGCACATCTTTGCGGTAGTTGAGCACGTTGGCATAACCAGCCAGGGGATAAGCCCACTGCTTGCCTTCCCATTCGCCCAGCGTCCAGGCGACCGGCATGATGTCGTCCATCTGGAGTTCAGCCTTATCCCGCTCCATAAAGTCGTTCAGCGGCAGGGTGTAGCCATTGGCGGCATATTCGCCGCTCCAGACAATATCAACTGTCATCAAATCGTAGTTGGCCGTATTACCGACAAAATCGGCGGTCAACTTTTGATACAGGTCAACGTAGCCCAGTTCATCCATCGTGATTTTGATGCCGGTTTCTTCTTCAAATTTGGGGAGGAGGGCACGGAAAGCGGTGATATACTGGTCGGTCTGCGAGGCCAGCACCAACTGGGTCCCGGCAAAGGGTTTGTCGCCGGCCGGGGCGGCGGCCGCTGCTTCTTCGGTGGCCGCGGGCGCTTCGGCAGCGGGTTCTTCAGTCGCAGCGGGGGCTTCAGCCGCAGGTTCTTCAGTGGCAGCCGGCGCTTCAGCCGCAGGTTCTTCAGTGGCGGCGGGGGGAGCAGCCGGAGCGCCGCCACATTGGGCGGCCACCATGGCCGCCAGGATCAATATCGCGAGTAGGGTAACATAAAAG
The DNA here is from genome assembly GCA_015075405.1 of Anaerolineales bacterium. Lineage (GTDB taxonomy): Bacteria > Chloroflexota > Anaerolineae > 4572-78 > J111 > DSQQ01. The sequence goes on along the minus strand of JABTUK010000003.1, from coordinate 863,695 downwards.
CGTTTGTGTTGCATAGTCTTTCCTCCTTGTTCGTTGGTAAATCTAAGCCGATGAACATTTGGTAAGAATTGTTTTTTTATAGGTTTATGGGTTATAGAGCCTCCTTTAGCGCGTGAGTTGAACCGAATATTTATAACGATCACCCCGATTAAAGGCGCGGTGATATTCCACCGGCTGTCCCTGGTCGGTGTAAACAATACCCTCAATCAACAGCAGCGGTGCGCCGGTTTCGACGCCGAGCAGTTCGGCGTGCTTGTCGCCGGCTGACACGGCCTGGATGGTTTCTTCTGACCTGGCTAAAGCCACGCCTTTTTTCTCCAAAATTGACCAGAGCGACCCCTCCTGTTCCAATTCAGCCGGGGTCAAATACAGCTCAGGCGCTAGATTCAAATAAACTTCAGAAACGCCCAACGGCTCCTCATCCACCAGCCGCAGCCGCTCGACCACCCAGACCCACTGCCCTTTTTCAATTTGCAGGGCCAGGGCCACCTCGCTTTCAGCTTTCTCATGGCGCAGAGCCAGCAGGCGCGAGCCGGGCCGGTGACCCTCGGCGATAGTGGCCGCCGAAAAACTGTTCATGCGGGTCATAGGGCGCTCAATTTTGCCTCGCGCCACAAAGGTGCCTTTGCCTCGCCGGGTGACCAGGTGGCCTTCGCGCACCAGTTCATCTATCGCCCGGCGCACCGTAATCCGGCTGACGCAGAACCTCTGGCCCAATTCCTGCTCGGTCGGAATCGCATCGCCAATTTCCAGAGCATGGTTTTGGATTAAAGCCAGTAACGCCTCTTTAAGCTGAGAATAAAGAGGGACGGGCAAAGCTCGGTCTATCGGGACTGGCTGGACTAGATCGGCCATCGTCGGGGAGGGCTTTTGCCAAGTTGTTATAACAACAAGGAAAAATGTCATTACAAGTGACCTGATATTAACACGAAGCGGTTAGGTTGTCAAGAGAATTGATTTTTGTTTCCCACGTGTTTTCAGTGTAATATCGGCTCTGTGAAAGAAAATTTTTACCTGACACGTGACACTTGACACGTGACACTTATCTTCGAGGAGAATTGCCCGATGCCATCCATGCTGCCCCCCCTACTGCCCGCCGAGGTTCTGGCCCGCCGTCAAGAACTGCCCCTCAAGCCCGCGCCGGTAACGCTCACCGGCCGCTACATCCGCCTGGAATCTCTCCAGGTGGAGCGCGATGCCCAGGCCCTGTTCGACGTGTCGAACGGCAGCCCCATCCGTTGGGGCGAGCGTTCCGTGGACGCTTACGATGCCGAGGCTTTGATTTGGCGTTATATGTTCAACGGCCCCTTCGACAATCTGGCCGACTTTACCGCCAGTTTGCAGGCGCAGGTCAATGCGCCAAACGGCTTGTGCCTGGCGGTGTTTGACCTGGCTTCGGGACGGCCGGTTGGCGTGGCTAACTATATAAACAACGTGCCCGACCATCTGAAAATCGAGTTGGGCAGTATCTGGTACAGCCCGGTGGCGCAGCGCAGCCAGGCCAACACCGAAGCCACCTACCTGATGCTGAAGCATGCTTTTGACCTGGGCTACCGCCGCCTCGAATGGAAATGCCATTCCCTCAACGAGCGCTCGCGCCGGGCGGCCTTGCGGATGCATTTCAAGTTTGAGGGGATTCAGGACAGCCACATGATCGTCAAAGGTCGCAATCGCGATACCGCCTGGTTTCGCATTTTAGACAGCGAGTGGCCGGAGGTGCAGGCGCACCTGGAAGGACTTTTATATGGGGGATGAGAGATTGGAGATTAGAGATTGGAGATTAAACAATCTCCAATCTCTAATCTCTTTTTATGACCCAACTGTGAAGGATCACCTTATTTTTTCGGAGTAGGAAAAAACTATGCCCCGCTTTGACACTATCGCCTTTGACGCCGACGATACGCTTTGGCATAACGAGCGGCTTTATATTACAGCTCAAACCAAGTTGAAAACGCTCCTGGCGCAGTACCACCGCCCGGAGTGGATCGAGGAACGGTTGTACCAGACCGAGATGCGTAATTTGCAGCATTTTGGCTACGGCATCAAAGCCTTTGCCCTCTCGATGATTGAAACCGCCATCGAATTGACCGAAGGCCGGATCAGCGGGGGAGAGATCCAGACGATTATTGACTCGGCCAGAGAGATGCTGGCGGCGGAGGTGGAGCTGCTTGAGTACGTGGCCGAGACGCTGGCGCTGCTGGCCAAGCGTTATTCGCTGATGGTGATTACCAAGGGCGATTTGCGCGACCAGGAGTTGAAAATCGCCCGTTCCGGGCTGGCCGGGTATTTCGGCCAGATCGAGATTGTCAGCGACAAGAGCCGGGAGAGCTACGAACGGTTACTGCGGCGGCACAACATCGCCCCGGAACGTTTTCTGATGGTCGGCAATTCGCTGCCCTCGGATATTCTGCCGGTGTTGGCCCTGGGGGCCAGCGCGGTCTATGTGCCGTACCGCCTCACCTGGGCCCACGAAACCGCCGCCCCACCTCCGGCTGAACAGCCGGGCTATTATGAACTGGAACATCTCGGCCTGCTGCCGGGGTTGCTGGAAAGGTTGGAGCGGGAGTAGAGTTAAAAGAGGGCTGGACTTGAACACAGATAAAGCAGATTGGCGCTGATTTACGCAGAAATCAAAAAATCAGCGAGAATCCAGTCGAATCTGTGTCATCTGCGTGCTATTTTCTGCCGAATAACAAGGGGAATTACAATGACAGACCTTCAGACCAATATTCTTGAGACAGAGCGGCTCAGCCTCAGGCGGCTGACCCCGGACGACCTGGATGCGCTCTTTGCCCTTTACCGTGACCCAGAGATACGGCGTTATTTTCCCGAAGGAACCCAGACCTATGAGGAAACCAAAGAAGAGTTGGAGTGGATCATCGAGGTTTACTATGGCCGGTATGGCTATGGATTGTGGGCCACAATTTACAAAGAAACGGGTGAGTTTATCGGCCGCTGTGGGCTGCTGCCGTGGACCATCGAGGAGCGCCAGGAAGTAGAAGTAGCCTATTTGTTGGACAAGCGCTATTGGGGGCAGGGCCTGGCCACCGAGGCGGCGGCGGCTATCCGTGATTACGCCTTTGCCCACCTGCCCATATCGCGCTTGATCTGCCTGGTTGACCCGGAGAACGAAGCTTCGCGCAGGGTGGCTCAGAAGATCGGCATGACCCTGGAAAAAGAAATGATCCTGGATGGAACCCCGGCGCTGGTTTTTGCAATGGATAGGGTTTGACTGCTGATGGCAGCCGGCCAAAAAATTAGAGCGCCAAAGCTGGTCTATCTCCTGAAAAGTGAGGCCAGAAAATGCTCATAGTAGGCAGCCAAGGTTTCATCCGCTACGCCTGGCCCCAAAAAGCGCAGGGCTTCCTGGAGGGCGTGAGCATCCTCAAAGCCAAAGTAACTGTGCGTTTCGCCTAATTGGTCACAACTAAACAGAGGTGGCTCGACCTGGCTCGGTCCTTTCAGTTCAGACCCCTCCATGGCATCACTGGCCGGAAAAAATGGGCCATGTGCCGGGACGCCGCTTCGGTGGATATGTCGCTCAGGTCTGCCTGTAGCAGCCTGCCTTCATAAAACCCAAAAATTAACCCTGATTAACTATAAACTTAGCGGGTGAAACTATAGCGGATAACACAGGGCTATTGATTGTAAGGGAATACTATATTACTATAGCCGAGAAGTTGGAGTGTGTCAGTGACAAATGTCACCCACCAAATTCGCCCGGCTTTAATAAGACTCAGTGGATCCAATTTTGAGGAGCCAGCACGCCCACGTGCGGCGGTGTTCGGCACGTGGGCGTGCCTCACTCCTCGAAGAATTGGATCTACTGAGACTATAAACTTAAGGGGGTTTTCAATCATAATGTCTCGTAAGCTTTTCTTTTTGTTTGTTGGTTTAATTGTCATCTTGCTGCCCATGGCTGCTCTGGCTGCGCCTCCTTTACAAGATGCAGGCCAGGAGTACACCGTCCAGGCCGACGATTGGCTGAGCAAGTTAGCCGAAAAATTCTATGGCGACCCGCTGGCCTACCCGGCCATTGTCGAAGCCACCAATGCCAAATCTGCCGGTGATACTGGCTATACCGCTATTGACGATCCCAACGTGATCGAAGTAGGGCAAAAATTATTTATCCCAACTGCTCAGGAAGCGTCAACGCTGTTGGGTGAGCAAGTGCCTTATTTGAGCGGCGATCTGACCATTTACTCGGGGCGGGGCGAAGAATTGGTCGGCCCCCTGATTGACCAGTTTGAGCAGGAAACCGGCCTGAATGTCGAGGTTCGCTACGGCAGCACCGCCGAGATGGCCGCCACTATTTTAGAAGAAGGGGCCAACAGCCCGGCCGATATTTACTACGGTCAGGATGCTGGGGCGCTGGGGGCGCTGGCCCAGGCCGGACAACTGGCTCCTCTGCCGGAAGATGCGCTGAATCTGGTTGACCCACGCTTCCGCTCGCCGGAGGGGTTGTGGGTTGGCACATCGGGCCGGGCGCGGGTGGTAGTCTACAACACGGATAAGTTGAGCGAAGCCGACCTGCCCGACGACATGTTTGGTTTCTGCGCCCCGGAATGGAAGGGCCGCCTCGGCTGGGCCCCCACCAACGGTTCGTTCCAGGCCTTTGTCACTGCTCTGCGCGTGGTTGAAGGCGAAGAGCGGGCCAGGGAGTGGCTTTCCTGTATTCAGGCCAATGAACCGGTTGTTTTCCCCAGCAATGCGCCCATCGTACAGGCCGTAGGGGCCGGTGAAATTGACGCCGGTTTTGTTAACCATTATTATCTGTTCCAATTTCTGGCCGAAGAAGGCGAAGATTTCCCGGTGCGCAATTATCATCCCCGCGCCGGTGATGTGGGAGCGATGGTCAATGTGGCCGGGGTGGGCATTGTCAATACCACCGACAACAAAGACGCAGCCGAAGCCTTTGTGCGCTTCTTACTGCGCGAGAGTTCGCAGCAGTTTTTTAACACTGAAACCAATGAGTATCCCTTATCGGCCAATATCCAGCTCAACCCGATCCTGATCCCGCTTCAGCAAATCCAAACCCCCAATGTTGACCTGACCAAGCTGGAAGACTTGGACGGCACGCTGCAATTGTTACAGGAGTTGGGGATTTTATAACTTGCCTGAGATAAGCTATTTTTAGCTAATAGGCACTTACGCCTTCACAGCGACAAAAAATTGTCGATTCTTTTTGCGAATGGCGAATGGCGAATCAGAGTCACTATTCACCATTCGCCTATTCGCCATTCTTTTTTGCGCAAAGATCAAGGTTTGAAAACCTATATTACAAGGATAATTTAACGCGATGATTGCAACCAACAGCAAAGCTCTTGCCCCCAATAAACTGGCCGCGCTTCGGACGACCTTTCAACTCGGCTGGCTGAGCCGCCGTACGACTCATCCTCCCTTTTTCCTCTTAATGGCAGCCACTCTGATTGCGGCGGCGGCGCTTTTGCCGGTCGGTTACCTTATCATCCGGGCCGCCGGGGTAGGCAGCAAGGTCTGGACCATTTTGCTCCAGCCGCGCACCCTGGAAGTTTTTGCCGGCAGCGCTGGGCTGGCCCTGGCGGTGACAGGAGCAGCAGTGGTGATGGGGGTGCTGTTGGCCTGGCTTACGGTTCGCACCGATTTGCCGGGGCGCAAATTCTGGGCGGTGGTCACAGTGCTGCCCTTGGTCTGGCCTTCGTATGTGGGGGCTTTTACTTTGGTGGCGGCGTTGGGGCCAAAAGGGATGATCCAGGGTTGGCTGGAGCCGTGGGGCATTGAGCGGCTGCCTTCGATCTATGGCTTTCCCGGTGCGCTGTTGGCCCTGACCCTTTTTACCTATCCCTACGTCCTCCTGAGCGTGCGAGCCGCTTTGCGCGGATTAGACCCCAGCCTGGAAGAAGCCGCCCGCAGTTTTGGCCGCAGCCCGCGCCGTGTTTTTTGGGAGATTACCTTGCCGCACCTGCGCCCTTCGATTTTGGCTGGCGGCCTGTTGGTGGCGCTTTACACCCTCAGCGACTTTGGGGCGGTCTCGCTGCTGCGCTTTGACTCGTTTACGCGGGCGATCTACTTGCAATACAGCGCCTCGCTGGACCGCAGCGTGGCTGCCGTGCTGGCCCTGCTCCTGGTTATTTTGACCCTGGCCATCCTCCTGGCCGAGTCTCGTTTGCGCGGAAAGGCCCGTTATTATCGCAGCAGCGCCGGGGCCAAGCGTCCTTCCACCATCGTCAAATTGGGGGCGTGGAAACCGCTGGCCCTGGTTTTTTGCGGGCTGGTCACACTGTTAGGGGTAATCTTGCCCCTGGGGGTCATGGGTTTCTGGCTGGTACGCGGCTTACTCATCGGCGAGGAACTCAAGCTGGGGCTGAATGTTGTCTTGAACTCCGTCTCTGCTTCCGGCCTGGCCGCCCTGGTAGCGATTTTGGCCGCAATCCCACTGGCGGTGCTGTCGGTCCGGTTTCCGGGAAAGCGCAGCCGGTGGCTGGAGCGCAGCGCCTATATCGGTTATGCTTTGCCCGGCATTGTCATTGCTTTGGCGTTGGTTTTCTTTGGGGCCAATTATGCCACCTTCTTGTACCAAACGCTGGCCATGCTGATCTTTGCCTATGTGGTCCGGTTTCTGCCGCAGGCCATTGGTAGCGCCCGCTCTTCGTTGCTACAAGTCAGCCCCCGCCTGGAAGAAGCGGCTCGCTGTCTGGGGCGCACCCCCGGCCAAACCCTGACTTCAATTACCGTCCCGCTGCTCAAACCCGGTTTGCTGACTGGCCTGGCGCTGGTCTTTTTGACCGGTATGAAAGAACTGCCGGCAACGCTGCTGTTGGGGCCAACCGGCTTTCAAACCCTGGCTACCCGTATCTGGAGCGCCACCGAACATGTCTTTTTTGCTCAGGCGGCGGCTCCGGCCTTATTGCTGGTGCTGGTTTCGGCGGTTTCGGTCTGGATCATCTTGGCCCAGGAAGAAAAAGGGCTGCGCCGGTAGATGGTTGCGGTACGCTGCCAGGGGCTTTCCAAAAATTTTGGCCGGGTTCGCGCGGTTGAGAATGTCAATCTAACCCTGCCCCGAGGCCGCTTTTTGGCCCTGTTGGGGCCAAGCGGCTGTGGCAAAACCACTACTCTACGCTTGCTGGCCGGTTTTGAGATGCCCGATCAGGGGGAGGTTGAAATCGGTGGGCGGCGGGTCAATGCGCCCGGACTCCACGTGCCCCCGGAGCAGCGCAGTGTGGGCATGGTCTTTCAGGAGTATGCCCTTTTTCCCCACCTGAATGTGGCCGATAATATCGCCTATGGTGTCCCCAAGGGGGTAGACAAAAAACGGCGGGTGGCAGAAATGTTGAGCCTGGTCGGCCTGCCCGAGGTGGCCGGGCGCATGCCCCACGAACTGTCGGGTGGGCAGCAGCAGCGGGTCGCCCTGGCTCGCGCCCTGGCCCCACAGCCGGCTTTGATTTTGCTGGACGAGCCGTTTTCCAACCTGGATGCCGCCCTGCGCCAGAGCGTGCGTGAGGAAGTCCGCCAGATTTTGCGTCAGGCCGGGGCCACAGCCATTTTTGTTACCCACGACCAGGAGGAGGCGCTCAGCCTGGCCGACGAAGTGGCGGTGATGATCGAGGGCGCAATTCTCCAGGTGGGTTCACCGCAGCAGCTTTATCTCCGCCCCGCCCGGCGCGAAGTAGCCGCCTTTGTCGGCGAAGCCAATTTTTTGGCCGGAGTTGCCCATGGACCTGTGGTTTCTTGCGCTTTGGGCGATCTACCGCTGGTTGAAACGGCGCATGGGCCGGTGGAGGTCCTCATCCGTCCAGAGATGGCCCACCTACAACCCGACCCCACCGGGCCTGGCCGGGTGGAACGGATCAGCTTTTTCGGCCATGATCAACTGGTCGAGGTAGCTTTACCCGCCGGGCTGCGTCTGCAAGCCCGTACCCAACCCCGTCTTGATTTGTCCCCAGGCGCTCTGGTTCAAGTCACAGTTGAGGGGCCGGTAGTGGCCTATGCCCATTAACGTTTGTGCTTGAAGATAAAACAATCCTTTTAGGCAACCCCAAGAAAATAATTATCCAAAATCTGTGATACGTAAGGCGTGATACGTGATGATTTCCAGGCAAGATTTCTTACGCATCACGTATCACGCATCAAGCCGGTGAGAATAATTGGATGATTTAAATCTTGGGATTGCCTTACACTAAAATTCTAGCATGGTCTTAATCATCCCCTGGGCCGGGTCTAGCCAGGTGGAGAAGGCGGTGATAATTTCCTCTGGCGAAACTTGTTGGGTGATCCAGGGGGTCAAGTTGATCTTGCCTTGTTGCAGCATCTGGATAGACCAGTCAAAATCGTCTTGGGTCGCATTGCGGCTGGCCAGCAAAGTCATTTCGCGCTGATGAAAATCGGGGTCGTGAAAGGTGACATCGCCGGGAAAATGGCCGACAAAGGTCAGGCTGCCCCCATGCGCCACATACCCAAAAGCCTGATTCATTGACTTGGGGCTGCCGGTGGCGTCAAAAACAGCCGTCGGAAGCTCCCCCTTGAGGTGCGTATGAATCTGAGCGAGCGGATCACTTTTGCCATCAATAACCGCTTCAATAGCTAAATGCTGGCGGCAAAATTCAAGGCGTTTGTCGCTAATATCTAATACTAAAACCTTTACTCCGCTTAGCAGGGCAAATTGGCATACGGCCAGGCCAATCGGGCCAGCCCCGATGACCAAAGCCGTCTCCCCGGCCTCCGGCTGCGCTCGCTTGACGGCGTGCGCGCCAATACAGAGCATTTCGACCAGCGCCAGATGCTCCAGGGGAATCGCCTCCGCTTTGAGCAGCTTGTCTACCGGGACAATGATCCATTCCTGCATGCCGCCATCTCGGTGAACGCCCAGCACCTGCATCTTGACACAACAATTGGTTTTGCCCCGGCGGCAGGCAATACATTGGCCGCAGTGCAGATAGGGAATGACACAGCAAATGTCGCCGATAGTCAGGTTAGGATTCTCTTCGGTGGGGCCGAGGGCGACAACCTCAACGGCCAATTCGTGCCCCAGAACACGGGGATAGCTAAAGAAATTTTGATGCCCGGCAAAGGCGTGCAAATCTGTGCCGCAAATGCCCACCCGCCGTACCCGTACCAGGGCTTCGCCGGGACCGGGTTGGCCGGGTGGATCAGTCTCGGCCAACCGCAGGACGCCGGGCTGTTCAAGAATAATGGTCTTCACGAAGTCTCCTAAAAAATAGTAGACGGTAGACGGTAGACAGTAGACGGGGAAATTATATCACTCTGCTACCTCACCCCTTCGGGTGCGCTGAAGAGCGTGCTACCTGCTACCTTTTAGTATGCCGCAGGCTCGTGATGGCTCGTCACCATCAATTATTCTCTGGCCGGCCGCTTGGCCAGGTTCGGTTTTTGATGGGGGCCAGGATAGCCTGCACTTGAGTTAATAAAGCCTGATCGAGCGGTGTTTCTAACCACTCTACGTTTTTGATAATGTTCTGGGGGGTAGCCGTGCTGACCAGGGTGGTGGCAATATCTGGGTTAGACAGGCTAAACTGGATGGCTAATTGGGCAATATCCACCCCCTGGCTGCGACAATAAGCAGCGGCTCGGGCGGAGGCTTCTTTGATCTCGGCGGGCGCGGGATGCCACTCCGGCGCGCCGCGTTCGGTCAGCAACCCCATGCCCAACGGCGAAGCGCTGATAATGCCGATGTGTTTGGCTTGCAAAGTTGGGATTAGCTCGGCCAGCGAGGTGTCATTCAACTCATAGTGGCAGTAAGAAAGAATGGTATCAACTTCTGCCCGCTGCAGCACTCTTTCGAAGACTTTCAGCGGCAACCCGGTAATGCCCACAAACCGAACTTTACCCTGGGCTTGAATTTGGCGCAGGGCCGGCAAGGTTTCCTCGACAATTTGATCCAGCGAGCCAAACTCGATGTCGTGGCACTGGATCAGGTCAATGGTGTCAACGCCCAGCCGGGCTAAACTTTCGTCTATACTGGCCGTCACTCGCTCCGCCGAAAAGTCGAACTGATCCCCGCCATAACGGCCAACTTTAGTAGCCAGGTAATAGCGGTCGCGGGGGATGCCTTTAAGGGCTTTACCCAACACGGTTTCGGCCCTGGTCAGGCCATAGTAAGGTGAAACATCAATAAAGTTGATGCCCAGGTCCAGCGCCGTATGAACTGTTTTGATGCCCTGCGTTTCATCAATCTCATGGAAAACGCCGCCCAGCGACGACGCTCCATAACTTAAGGCCGATACTTTTAGCCCTGTTTTACCCAGTTGGCGGTAATCCATAGATAACTCCCTTAGCGATTGTCCAAAAATAAGGTAACTACTCAGGCATGTCATTTCGACCGAAGGGAGAAATCTCTGAGGCCGATGTAGCGGTAGGGATTTCTCGGCCTACGGCCTCGAAATGACATGAGGGCTGAGCAGTTACAAAATAAGTTCCCCCAAGTTCCTATGAGTTCTCTGGGAACTTATAGGAACTCAAAACGGGAAGTAAAATTTAGATGTTTACTTAGCCTTTGACCGCGCCAACCAACAACCCTCGCGCAATATAACGCTCCAGAGCGATGGCCATAACTATCACCGGAATAATCATAATCAAAATCAGCACCGACATATCCCACCACTGCGGCCCGCGAGTAGCATTTTGAGATGAGATAACATAGGGTAAAGTTTGAACTTTGGCCCCGGAGAGAAACAAGGCCAGCAGATATTCATTCCAGGTGAAAACAAGGACAAACAGAAAGGTGGCCACCAGGCCGGGCGCCGCCAGCGGCAGCACAATAGACCAGAAGATGCGATAGCGTGAGGCCCCATCAATAGCGGCACATTCCTCCAATTCAATGGGGATGGTGCGAAAATAATCACGCATCAGCCAGATGACAATGGGCAAATTGGCCGCCACATAGGTAATAATCAAAGCGGCGTGAGTATCCAGCATATTTAATTGCTGAAATAAGACATAAATCGGGATGACCACCGCTATGGGAGGCAGCATGCGTTGGGAGATCATCCAAAAGGCAATATCTTCGTTGCCCAGGGCGCGTTTGAAGCGCCGGCCAATCGTGAAGATGATAATAATAAAGATAGCCAGCCCGGCTGCGATAGCCACCTGCCAGGGTGTACCCAAAATGATGGCAATAATTGTCAGGATGAGGCAGCCAATGAATGATAAAACGGCGCCCAGCCGCGGCTGATAATCAAAGCGAACTAAAGCATAAGCCGCCGCAGTACCGAGGAGCAAGGCTAACAAGGCGCTGGTTGGCGCGACAATCAGGGTGTTGGCATAAGTACGCAAGGTGTCGTTGCTTAGGTCGCCGACCAAAACATATTTCCAGGAATTTAAAGTGGGCTCAAAATCCACAAAGGGGATGTAGAAGGGACCTTCGGCGACCTGGATGGGCAGCTTTAAAGAAGTGACCACCAGCCAATAGATCGGCAGCAAAACGACCACAGTCCACAGTATTAGGGCCAGGTAGGCCAGAATAATTCCCGCCGGTGAAGGCATATAAAGCGATTTGCGTCGAAATAGATAGTTCATGGTTTCTCCCTCAAAAAGGTAGACAGTAGACGGTAGACGGTAGACAGGGATGATACACGTCTTGCTACCCTGCTACCTGCTACTCTGCTACCTTTACAGTTTCTCCACCGCCTGATGGCGGATCAGGTTGACAAAAATCAGGCCAAAAAAGGTGACGGTAAAAAGGAGCATATAAGCTACCGCTGCCGAGCTGCCCAATTCGATGGCCCGCCAATTAATGAAAGCCTGTAACGTCAACGACTCGGTGGCCGTGCCGGGGCCGCCGTTGGTCATTACGTTGGGCAGATCCACAATCTTAAAGGCTTCGATCATGCGGATCAGGAGCAAGGTCATGCTCACCGGCAAGATGGCCGGCCAGGTAATGTAGCGGAAGATCTGCCAGGGATTAGCGCCGTCTACAATGGCCGCCTCCAAAGGTTCCATAGATTGACTCTCCAGCGCGGCGACGAGGACAATAAACATAAAAGGCGTCCACTGCCAGATATCGGCAATCAAAATGGCCGTTCGCGCCCCCCAGGGATCGTTAAACCAAGAAAAATTAGCCAGACCGGCGGCCTGCCACAGCGGATTGAACGGTCCTTTGTCGGTATCGGTCATCATACGAAACATGTAAGCGACGCCGACCGGCGTAATCATCATCGGCAGTAAAAACACCACCCGAAAGAAGCGCCGCCCCGGCAAATGCTGCACCGTCAGCAGGGCTAGGCTCAGGCCCAGGCTGTACTGAAAAAAGATGCCGACAAAAACAAAGACCAACGTCACGCTTAAAGTTCCCAGCCGGCCGCCGGGCCCAAAGGTGTGGATGACCATCCAGGCCAGCCCGGCCAGGCCAGCCACCATCAGCACCCGCCCCAGCAACCCACCCCCTGAAATATTCCCGCGCCGCACATATCGCCCCAGGAAAACGGCCAGGGCTACAACGACCAGGCCAAAAATGAGCCAATGCCAGGGCGTACTCGGCGCAAAAAGGCCCAGAAAATGGGTTTTCTCAGACCCAAACAGTAGTTTACGATAGTTAGTCAGCCCGATAAAGGTCAGCTTAAAGCCACCCTTGGCCAAATCGAAGCGGCTCAGGGAGAGATAAAGCGAGACAATCAAGGGGAAGATTGACAAAAACAACAGGGCCAACACGGCCGGCCACAGAAATATTGAGCTTGACACCCGTTCTGCCTGGCTGGTTAGCCCATGCAAACGACCCGGTAATGAGAGCGAGGATTCAGACTGTGGCTCGATCTGGGCCAGGGGTTGAGGGTCACGTTCAATATGCATCATTATCTCCTCACAGGTTAAATGAAACGTCACTGCTCAGGTGTCATTGCGAGGCCATAGGCCGAAGCAATCCCCAGGTTGCGATGCGGAGATTGCTTCGTCGCCAAAGGCGCTCCTCGCAATGACATAGCCTGAGTAGTTATAATGAAACATTGGTAGCGACGACTTTAGCCGTTTTTAGGCAACTAAAGTCGTCACTACTAGCGCAATGGAAAATTTTTTGGTAATACTACTGCGCGCCCAGGGTGGCTTTGTAAGCTGCAAGTTGCTCGTCGCGACCCGCTTCGTCGGTAATTTCATTCCAGGCATCGGTCAGCGTCTGGGCAGCTTGATCCTCATCGAGTTCACCGGCCAGGTATTGGGCGATCACCTCATCCAGTTTGACCTGCTGATAGTCATGGTTTTTGGGGATGCGCAGATCCAAAACCATATTCGGGCTGTCCAGGCTGTCTTCGATGGCCAGCAGGTAATTCAAGGAGGCTTTTGGACTCATGCCATTCTTAATCCAGGGGATCCGATTGTAGAGTTGGGAAAAACGATAGGGGTTGTAGCCGGTTTTACCGATGGTCACGTCCTCGTTAGCCTGAGCCGGCTGAGCCATATAAGAAAAGAAGGCATAAGCCGCATCTTTCTTCTTGGCATCGACGGCGGCATTCACCGCCCCGGCCCAACCGCCAAAAGAGGCAAACGGGGCGTGATTCACGCCATCAATGGCATAGGGGCAGGTTTTTTCATCGCAAGCGACCAGTTCGCCGGTGGCCCAATCAAGCACTTCGGTTGAGCCGGGGGTGATAATCGAGCCAACCTTATCCTGCACCTTCGAGGTTGCCGGGTCAATCGCCAGCGTGCCAATATCGCCCCAGTCCATGGTCAGGGCGCAGCGGCCAGAGGTGAAGAGGCCGCGGGTGTCGCCCACGCCCAGATTCAATTCATCGGGCGGGCCGTATTGGGTGGTTTCTTTGTAAATCTCCAACGCGCGTTTGAAAGCAGCATTGTTGAACAGGGGTTCCATATCGGCGGTGTTGAAGAAAACACCCTGCGATGTGCCCTGACTTTGAATGAAAGGCGCGGCAATCGAGGTAATCCACCAGTAAGATTGCTGGGCTTTGGCTTTGGCAATGCACGAGCCGTAATCGGCTTCGCCATCGCCATTGAGGTCTTTGCCGTTGAGCGTTTTGGCCACATTCAGATAGTCGTCCCAGGTCTTGGGCGGCTCCAGCCCTTCTTGAGCCAGGATGTCGCTGCGATAGTAGACCATGTGGAAGTCGCCGTCAAGCGGAATGCTATAGATTTCCCCTTGATAGGAGTTGAAATCTTGGAAGAAGGGGGCTATATCGTCCCACTCCAAGGCCGCATCAGCCTTGACCCGTTCGGTGAGAGGTTCCAGATAGCCGGCCGGGGCAAAGTCAACGATCCACGAGGGGGCAAAAAGAAAGCCGTCAAAGCTGTTGGTCCCCGTGGCCATGTCGGTCAGGGCTTTCTGGTACAGTTCGCTGTTGGGTACGGTCACCACGTTCACCTTGGCTCCGGTGAGCGCGGTAAAGTCAGGGCCGCGCCGCTGCAACGGTTCGGCTACTTGCGGACCCACAAAAGTCAAAATATTGATCTCGACGCCCTCAAAAGGTTTGGTTTGGGCTTCAGCTTGAGCGGCAATCACACTCAAAAGAACAACTACCACCAATGTTGCTATCCATCTTACTTTTATCATTTTTTATCTTCTCCACAGTTGAGTGAAAATATAGATTATTTATCTTACCAGATGGTTAAACTACTCATTCGCTAACTTAGTTGAGGTAGAGTATAATCCAAAAAGGCGGGACATCAGGGCTGTCTGGCTCAAAGGCGAGCCACGACAGCCGTATGTCCTGCTGAACAGGGAGATACCGGCTGACTTGGCGGCGAGGCGGTATCCCCTCTTTTAATTGTTCTGGCCTTTTTAGCGCCTCCACCTTAGCAGAATAACACCTAAGGGGCGCGGATAAACATAGCCTTCTCTCCTTCCATAATTTCAGTCATTAAATCTCAGTCCAGGCCGGCCCGGTGGGGAACTCGTAGGTATACAGCGACTCTAATCGCATTTCAACGCTGTATCCCGGCCTGACTGGCGGCATATATCGCCCATTCCTGATGATCACTGGATCTATAAAATGTTCGTGGAGATGATCCACGTACTCGATGACGCGACCTTCCAGGCTGGCGCTGACACAGATATAATCAAAGATAGCTAAATGCTGGACATACTCACACAGGCCGACCCCGCCGGCATGCGGACAAACCGGTACTCCAAACTTGGCCGCCAGCAGCAAAACAGCCAGCACTTCATTAACCCCGCCCAGACGCACGGCGTCAATCTGGCAAAAACTAATAGCCTTTGCTTGCAGCAGTTGCTTGAAGATGATGCGGTTCTGAACCTGTTCGCCGGTGGCCACGCCAATGGGGGCAATGGCGCGAGCAATGGCAGCGTGGCCCAGTACATCATCCGGGCTGGTCGGTTCCTCAATCCACAGCGGGTTGAAGCGGGCCAGGTGAGCCATATTGGTAATCGCTTCGTCTACATCCCAGACCTGGTTGGCATCCATCATCAGGATGCGACCCGGCCCAATCGTCTGGCGGATAATCTCTGCCCGGCGCATGTCATCGGCCAGGTTAGCGCCAACCTTCATCTTGATGCGCGTCCAGCCGTTAGCCAGCGCCTCATTCAGCAGCAAACGCAGCTTGTCATCCGAATAGCCAAGCCAGCCCGCCGAAGTGGTATAGGCCGGATAACCGATTTCGCGCATCTCTGCTTCCCGCTGGGCGCGGCTGGGAGCCTGGCGGCGGAGGAGTTCGAGCGCTTCTTCTGGGGTAAGGGCATCGCTGATGTACCGAAAATCAATACAGGCGACCAGTTCCTCCGGGGTCATATCGGTCAGCAGTTTCCAGAGCGGTTTGCCCTCTGCTTTAGCATACAAATCCCAGACGGCGTTGACAATGGCGGCGGTAGCCAGGTGAATCACGCCCTTCTCCGGGCCAATCCAACGAAGCTGGCTGTCGCTGGTCAACCTGCGCCAGAATTGGCCCATATTGGCCGTAAAGGAGTCCAGGGTTTGGCCTATGACCAACGGGGCGAGCGCCTTGATCGCAGCACAACATACTTCATTTCCCCGGCCCAGGGTAAAGGTTAGGCCATGCCCTTCCAGGCCGTCGGAGCTGTCCGTTTTTAATACCACATAGGCCGCCGAATAATCCGGGTCGGGGTTCATGGCATCGGAGCCGTCCAGATGACGGGAAGTAGGAAAGCGAATATCTCGCGCTACAACATCGGTAATGGTGATAGACACTATCGTTTCTCCGCTCGAAAATAGCCGTCCAGGGCCAGGGCGGCCACAATAATCAGCCCCTTGACCACCAGTTGCAGTTCGATGCTGACATTGAGAATACTCAAGCCATTGTTGATAATGCCGATGAGCAACGCCCCCAGCGCCGAGCGATGCACCGAGCCGCTGCCGCCCATCAAGCTGGTGCCGCCCAGTACCACCGCGGCAATCACATCCAGTTCGATGCCGTTGCCATAGGTGGCGGTGGCGGTGTGGACTTGTGAGGCCAAAATAATCCCGGCAATAGCCGCGCCTAGACCAGAGAGAATGTAAACCACTGTCTTAGTCTGCATCAACGGCAGCCCGCACAATCGAGCCGCCTCTTCATTTTCGCCGATGGCAAAGACGGTCAGGCCAAAGCGAGTTTTAACCTGGACAAAAAACATCACCGCCGCAGCGACGGCAAACAGGTAAATTGGAAAAGGCAGGCCGAGCCACTGCCCGCCGCCGATGAACAGGAACGACTCCGGCCCGCGAATCAAATGCAGCGAGGCCTCGCCCGACAGCAGGGCCACGCCGCGCACAATGCTCATCATCGCCAGGGTGACCACAAAGGGCGGCAGCTTGAAGCGGGCAATGGCCAGCCCATTCACCAGGCCGACCCCCACCCCGACCGCAACCCCGGCCAGCAGCGCCGGCGCGAGCGCCTGACCCGTTGCTTCCAGGGTAAAAGCGGCCAGCAGCCCGGCTAAAGCCACCACCGACCCTACCGACAGGTCAATCCCGCCCAACAAAATCACAAAAGTGGAACAGACAGCCATCGTGCCGATAATGGAAACCTGATAGACAATGCCGATCAGGTTGTCTACCTGGAGCATGGCCGGTTCCAGGGCCGCAAAAATAAGGACAACCAGCCCCATAATCAGGAGCAGCCCGTACTCTTTGACCCACTCTTTGGAGGTCAGGCTCTTCATTTTGGCCTCAGTTTGCAGATTAAGTGTGGTCATTGGGCCAGTTCTCCCCCGGCCGCGCGCAGAATCTCCGCCTGGCTGGCCTGTCCTTTGAGGAAATTGCCCACCAGCCGGCCCTGGGCCATCACCAAAATTCGATCGGCAATGGTCATAACCTCCTCCATATCAGAGGAGACAATCAGGATAGCCGCGCCTTCGGCAGCCAGGTGGCGCAGCAATTGGTAAATGTCGGCCTTGGCCCCCACGTCAATGCCTACGGTCGGCTCATCCAGAATGATGATGTTCGCGCCGCTGGCCAGCCAGCGCCCCACCAGCACCTTTTGCTGGTTGCCGCCGCTCAAATTCCGCACCGGCGTTTCGAGCCGGGGCGGGACAATGCCCAAACGGGCCACCTGTTTTTGGCCCAACCCATTCAGCAACCGCCCCGAAACCAGGCCCAGCCGGGTCAGCGGGTTTAAGGAAGCCAGGGCCAGGTTGTGGTTAACCGACAGGCTCATAAACAGGCCATCGCGGCGGCGGTCTTCGGGCACAAAACCCAGCCCGCGGTCAATCGCATCTTGTGGCCGGCGCAAAGTCACCGCCTGACCGTGAATAAAAACCTCGCCCTGATCGGCTCTTTCGGCCCCAAACAGAGTCCGCACCAGTTCGGATCGCTTGGCCCCCACCAGCCCGGTGATGCACACAATTTCGCCCCGGTGAACGCTGAGATTGATGGCTTCAAACAGCCCCGCTTTGCTCAAATTTCGACATTCCAAAGCGACTGGCCCGGCCGATGAAGGGGGCAACTCGTGCTGCAAGTGATCTGTTTCGGCGGAAAGCTGGCGGCCCAGCATCGCCTGCACCAGCGCGCCCTTATTAATCTGGCCGATAGGGGCCGCTAAATGCACCTTGCCGTCGCGCAGCACCGTCACCCGGTCGGCAATGGTAAAGATTTCGTCCAGCACGTGCGAGATATAGAGCACCCCCACGCCTTCGCGGGTTAAGTTGCGGATGGCCCGAAAGAGCGTCTCCACTTCCACTTGAGACAGCCAGGCGGTCGGCTCATCCATTAAAATCACCCGCGCTTTGAGCGACAGGGCTTTGGCAATTTCCACCTCTTTCTGCTGGCCGGTGGGCAGGGCTTGCACCGGGGTATCCAGGTCGAGTAGCAAGCCGTTCCTGGCCAACAATGACCTCACAAAAACTCGCTGCGCGGGCCGGTCCAGCAGCCCCGGCCCGTACGTTGGCTGGCGGCCCAGCATAATATTGTCCAGCACCGAGAGCGCCGGAACCAGATTCGACTCCTGGTAAATACAGCTAATGCCGGCCTCCAGCGCGGCTTTGGGATTGCCGGGGGGGATGCGCTGGCCGTTCAGCAGCACCTCACCCGTGTCGGGGGTAATCGCCCCGGTTAAAATTTTAACCAGGGTGGATTTACCCGCGCCGTTGCTGCCGAGCAAAGCGTGAACTTGGCCGGCCTGAATGTCCAGGTTGACTTCCGCCAGGGCTTGCACGGCCAGATAACGTTTATTCAGGTTGCGGGCGCGCAACACAGCCTTGTCGTCCATACGCTCAACCGGCCCCTTTGCTTACCCCAACATGCTGGCGCTTGAGCCATTCCTGCTCGCGCCTGGCTTTCATAAATTGGTCGTAGCCCACCGCGCCCATCAAAATAACCCCGGCGATGACCGGCTGGGCATAGGTGGTCACCCCCAGCAGGGTCATGCCAATATAAATTGTGCCGATCAGAAATGCGCCCAGGGCCGGCCCAAAGGTGTTGCCGATGCCGCCCTGCAAGCTGACTCCACCGATGATGGCCGCGGCAATGGCCGACAACTCAAAGCCAAACCCCAGGCTTTCGGTGGCGGTGGTCATGCGCGAGGTCAGAATCAGCGCGGCGATGGCGGTACATAGGCCCGACAAGCCGTAGGCCAGCAGCTTGACTCGGGTCAAATTGATTCCGGCCAGGCGGGCCGCGTGCTCATTGCCGCCGACGGCCAGCATATCCATCCCCAGCCGGGTGTAGCGCAGCAGAAAATGGGTGAGTAAAATGATGGCGATGAGATAAACAAAGGCCAGGGGGACAGGTCCAATGGCCCCATCAATGGCCCGATAAACCGGGTCGGTGATGGCCCGCGTACCCAACTCCGGGAAAATTTGGCGGCCCGAGATGGCGTAGGTGGCCCCGCGATAAGCGGTCATGGTGGCCAGGGTAGCGATGAAGGGATTTAACCTGAACTTGACCACCAGAAAACCGTTCAGCAGGCCGGCCAACGCGCCCACCAGCAAGGCCAGCGGGATAACCAACCAACCGGGCAGGCCGAAGATCAAGATCATATCGAAGGCGGCCATGCCCACCAAACTCATAATCGCCCCAACGCTCAAATCAATGCCGCCCAATAAAATGGGAAAAGTAACCCCAATAGCCATAATGCCAATGTGCGAAAAGCCGGTCAGCAGATTTTGAACATTGCCCCCGGTGCGAAAGGTCGGCGAGAGCAGGGAAAAAATAAGCAGGACGACCAGGTAAAATATAATCAAGCCCGTGTTGGCAAATTTTAGCTTTTTGAGCATGCCGTAGCCCCTCAGGGAGTCCAGAGGTTTGCTCTGGACTCCCTTCTCCCTCTAATGAAAGACCTTTACCAGCGTTGGTGAGGCAGAATAGCGCTTACATTATCTTTGGTGGCAATGATGTAAGGCATCAATACGTGACCTTGCGAGCCAAAGGCTTGAGCCGAAACGCCGCCGGTGGCAATGCCGATGGTAAAGGCTGCGGCAAAACGGCCCTGCTGCCAGACATCGGTATACTGGGTGCCGCTGAGTTCGCCCTTTTCAATGGACTCCAGGGCATCCTTTTCACCGTCGTTGCCAAAAATAACCATCTTGTCCAACACCCCTTTGGATTTAGCTACATCAACCGCCCCCAACGCCATCGAGTCATTGACGCCATAGACCCCGCCCACATCCGGGTTAGCGGTTAAAATGGCCGAGAAAACATCCTGGGCTTTTTTGCGGTCCCAGTCGGCCACCTGGTCGGCGATCACTTCGATGTTGGGATGATGCTGCTTTAAGCCGTCCACAAAACCGTTGGTGCGCATATCGCGGATAATGATGCCGGGCGGCGCATTGAGAATAGCCACCTTACCTTTACCGCCCATCATGTCGCCCATGGTTTTGGCAATATCAATCGCGCCAAAATAATGGTTCATCTCCACATGGGCGGCGTGCGGTTCGGTCGAGTCAATGTTCAAGGTGATAACCGGGATGCCGGCGTCACGGGCCTTTTTGATCGAAGGGGCCACGCCGACGCTGTCAACGGGTTGCAGAAAAATGGCATCTACGCCCTGGCTGATGGCCGTATCCATCAGACTGATTTGGACATCGGACTTGCCCTGGCCGTCTAGCACTTGAAAATCTATATTTTGTTGAATATCGGTGATTTCTTTGATGCCCTGACCCCAGGCGGTGGGTACGGTGTGAGGCATAAATTGGATAAAGACCATTTTGTAGGAATCTTTGGCCGCTTTGGGTTCAGCGACCGGGGCTGATTCGGTGGTGGCTGCCACTTCCGGGGTGGCGCTGCCTTGACACGCGCCCAACAGTGTGCCAAAGGCAATGGCCGAAGCTCCGCCTGCCGCCGAGATTAAAAAGCGGCGCCGGCTCAAGCCGTGGGGGTCAAAAGAGGTTACTTTAGATTTTTCGTTCATAGGACACTCCTCCCTGAGTTACAATAGATTCGCCATAAATCTGCGAACAGCCCCATTTTGTCCAGACAGAACAAGACTGCTCCCCGTTACGAAAATTTCTAAGGGTTTAATGGGTCTATTGGTTAAATTGTGTCATATTCATCCCCCCTGTGAATAGCAAATGTTTATTTCAAAACAAACCAATGTAAAAACGTAAGGGAATTAGCCAGAAGCAGTAGTAAATTGGCTAGATGAATTGAAGGCGAGGTTTTTATTTACTTGAATGGGCCAAATTGGCAGCATCAAACCCCTGTTGAGGCGCATCTTTTATTGACCATCTAAGGATGGGTTAAACGGCATCTGATTTTCTTCAGCCGCGTGCGCGTTGATAGTAGCTTCCATATCTTCGGCCACCTGTTGGGTATGCTGCCACATGGCCTGTCGAGCCGCGGCAGCATCGCCCCGTAGGACGCTTTCAAAAATCAGCCGGTGGTGGGCCTGGCTGCGGGCAGGCACCTCCGGCATTTGCGACATCATAAACCGGGGTTCCTCAAGCAGGTCCATTAACACATCCATGAACAGGGGAAAAACAGAATTGTGGGTGGCATCGGCCAGCGCAGCGTGAAAGGCCGTATCGGCTTTTATAAATTCACTCTGGGTAAAGGGGGAGACAGTAGCATCCATCTCTTCAATGGTTTGTCTCATTTTTTCCAAATCGGCGGCAGTTGCCTTTTGCGCGGCCAACCCGGCAATTTCTACCTCTAATATTTGCCGGACTTCGTGCAGGTCATTATAAGAGTGTCCGCCGCGTCTAAAAAGACGGCCTAACTGCTCGGAATGAAACTTTGTGTCCAACCCAGAGACAAATGTGCCTCGCCCCGGCGAAATGGTTACCAGGCCGCGCTCGGCCAGCAGTTTTACCGCTTCTCTGACCACGCCGCGACCCACGCCTAAGCCTTCGGCCAGTTCGCGCTCAGAGGGAAGGCGGTTGCCCGGCTGTAACTTCCCGGAACTTACCAGGCTCTCAATATGTAGGGCAATTTTTTCGTAAAGGGGATCGTGCTTAAATTCTCGGTAGAGTTCTTCCGTCATTGTGCCCCCCAGGAAGTGTGGTACTACCACCTAACCTCTTACCAGCTAACCACGCTACCATATTACCATATTTTTTGGCTTTGTCAACTCTGAATTTTATAAATGTTGAAAGTGGGGAAGATAAAAGGTGTCAATAGGTTATACTACCAGTGTGAATGATACGTAAAAGTAGGCGAAATGTTGGCAAAATGACGGAAACAGGGCACACTTATCTGTGTTATAATCCCAGCTAAGGTAGTTCCAAGAAAAAGCTATTCAATCCGTGTTGCGTCTTGCGTGTTCCGTTTATCTTATGAAAGATAGCTGATTTAAATCTTGGAACAGCTTAAGTGGAACAAAAATCCCCGTTCAACCGTCATGGGGATGCCCGTGCTCTTGCGACTTATCCTGCTTCCCTGAGGCTGTATGCGTAGAATTATCATAATCGCTCTGTTGGCCTTGCTCCAGATTTTACCTGCACGGCTCCAGGCCGCCCCGGCGCTTGAGATGAAGGCCGAACCCGGTTTTGGCGGTCGTTTCAAGTATGGTGAATGGCTGCCGGTTTTTGTGGAGTTGGAAAATTTTGGCCCTGACCTGCTCGGTGAAATCCGGGTGCTCATTACCAGCCCGACGGGGCAGCTTGACTTTAATCTCCCCGCCGAACTGCCCGCCGGCAGCCGCAAACGTTACACCCTCTACATTCTGCCCAATAATTTTTCCCGTTCGGCTAAAGTTGAATTTGTGGTTGAGGGTGAAACCTATCTAACCCAGACCATCAAATTGACCGTCATCCCTAATGACCGTTATGTGATTGGCTCCGTCTCGGTCAATGTCGCCGGGTTAGCGGCGGTGAACCCGCCGCAGTTGACCGGGCGGCGCGAGCGGGCTGACCTGATCAATCTACCGTTGGCCAACCTGCCGGAACGCCACGAGGGCTGGCGCGTGCTCAATGCCCTGATTTTGAACGATGTGGATACCAGCGCTTTGACCCCGGCTCAACGCAGCGCTGTCAGCCGCTGGGTGGCCGAGGGCGGACGGTTGGTAATTGGCGGCGGCGCAGGCGCGGCCCGGACCCTGGCCGGACTGCCGGCTGAGTTGCAGCCGGTAACGCTGATGAATCAACAGGAAATTGCCGCTTTGCCCGGCCTGGAACATTACACCGGCGTGCCCATTCTTGTGCCCGGCCCATTCCTGGTGGCCCAAGCCCAGCCTGTGCCTAAGACAACCGTCTTGCTCAGCAATCAGGCTAAGGCTAAGGCTGAGGCTGAGATAAAGGGCGGTAACTCCTTAGCCTTAGACTCAGCCTTAGCCTTAATTATCGAACTGCCCTTCGGCGCCGGCTATGTGGACTTTGTGGCCCTAGACTTAAGCCAATCGCCCTTTAACGCCTGGGCTGGCGTGACCGATTTTGTCGAAAAACTGCTTTCGCCGGGGGCGGCCTGGCCCCAATTTTGGGCTACTGACATCGCTCCACAGCAAATGAGCGACAGCCAGATGTATTACGCCTTGACCAATCTGCCGGCCCTCGATTTGCCTTCCATTCGATTTTTGGGGCTGCTGCTGGCCGGTTATATTCTGTTGGTTGGGCCGGTCAACTACCTGGTGCTGCGCTGGCGCGACCGGTTGAGTTGGGCCTGGATTACAATTCCGCTGATTACCCTGGTCTTTTCGGGGCTGGCTTATGGGCTGGGCTTTGGTTTGCGCGGCAGCGACATCATTATCAACCAGATTTCTATTATCGAACTGGGCCAATCCGGCCAGGCCAAGCGCGCCCAAACTTATGTGGGCATCTTCTCACCCCGGCGGCAGCGTTATGATATTCAGGTCAATGCTGAAACGCTGCTTAGACCTTTAGGCCAGGGAACTTATGATCCTTGGAGCGGCTCGGTCAATACAGGCGGAACAATGCGGGTCAGCCAGAGCAATCCGGCCCGCCTTCAAGGTTTGACCGTTGACCAATGGTCCATGCAGTCATTTGTGGCCGAAGCGCTGCCGGGCGAGCAGCCGGGATTGGCTGTTCAACTTACCGCCGAGCGCAACAGTATTTGGGGACAGGTAGAAAATCGCAGCAGCGCCACCTGGGAAGATCTCATTTTTGTTTTCAACGCTAAATTTCAAAAATTGGGTCATTTAGAGCCGGGACAAACCGCCCAGATACGTCTCGACTTTGATGATTCAACCTCAATCATCTCCGGTTTTGGAAGTTATATGCTCTATCAGGATGAAGCCAATCAAGCTGGCGGCGCTAGCCGAGAGGTCACGTTTAAGCAAAGTGTGCTTGATAGCACCATCTTTAATGGCAACCGGCCCGATTTAAGCGACCGGCCTATCCTGATCGCCTGGCAGAAAGATAAAAGCTTCCTGGATATTGATCTGGCCGGGTACGAGACCCAGACTCAGCCCAGCACCCTTTTATACTATCCCCTGACGCTTGATTTTGACAGTCGCCAGGTGGTGATTCCTCCCGGTTTTAGCCAGCTTGAATTGGTTTCATCAACCGGCGACGCCAGCACCTGCAATTATGGGGCCGGTCTCGACGGGTCGTATGTGTACCAGGGGACGGCCGAAACCAAACTTTCGCTGCCCAGCCAGCTTTACCACCTCCAACCAGAGCGCCTGGATTTATACATCCGCACCGATGGGGCCTGGCCCAACTTGCCAACCATCGAGTTGTACGACCGCCTCAAGGAGGAGTGGGTGCTGTTGGAAAATGCCAAAACCGGCTCAAACCCCATCCACGATACGGCTCGCTTTTATAATGCAGACGATGCGTCGCTGCAAGTCCGTATTTCTAACAACGGCGGCAACGGGGGCGGTTGTCTCTTTTTGGATATGGCCCTGGAAGGGGAACGCTCATGAGCGCCCAGCCCGGCGTCATCGAAACCCGGCAGTTGACCAAACGTTACGGCCGCTTCACCGCCCTGGACAACCTGGATTTGCGGATTGAGGCCGGGGCGCTTTTTGGGTTTATCGGCCCCAATGGGGCGGGTAAAACGACTACATTGCGAATGTTGGCCGGCCTGCTTGAACCATCTAGCGGCCAGATTTCTTTGAACGGCCAGGAAATTAGCCAGGATGTAGGGGCCGCCCGCTGGCTGGTCGGCTACATGCCCGACTTTTTTGGCGTGTACGAGGATATGAAAGTGTGGGAGTATCTGGATTTCTTCGCCCGCTGCTACCGCCTCGACGCCCACCACCGCGCCCGCGTCGTGAACGAACTGCTTGAGCTGGTTGACCTGGCCTCTCGCCGTGATGCCTGGGTGGAAAGCCTATCGCGGGGCATGCGCCAGCGCCTCTGCCTGGCTCACGCCCTGGTCCACGACCCGCAAATTTTGTTGCTCGACGAGCCGGCTTCTGGCCTGGACCCCCGCGCCCGAATCGAGATGCGCGAACTGCTCAAGGAGTTATCGGCCCTGGGCAAAACCATCATTATCAGCTCCCATATTTTGACCGAACTGGCCGAGATGTGCAACCAGGTAGGGATCATCGAACATGGCCGCCTGCTTTACCACGGCTCACCCCAACGAATCAGCCAGCAGATGCACGGTCACCGCCGGCTTCGCCTGCGCGCCCTGGCCGCCCAGCCGGAGGTTGAAGCGGGTTTGAACAGTTATCTGGGCGTCACGGATTATCAGTTGGACGATGACGGCTGGCAAATCAACTTTACCGGGGATGACGCCGCCCTGGCCGGCCTGCTGACCCACTTGATTGAGCGCAAAATTCCCATCATCCACTTTAGCGAAGAAATCAGCAATCTTGAAGCAGCCTTTATGCAGATTACAACGGGAGAGGTAAAGTGATGCGTGATACGTGATGCGTGAAATTCTCTCACGCATCACGCATCACGTATCATCATAAGGTGATCCGGTGAAATCAAACTATTTCAACCCTAACCCGATCATGGTCAAGGAGTTCCGCTCGCGGATGCGCGGCTGGCGGGCCTTTGCCATGCTGACCGTCTACCTGATTTTCCTGGCCCTGTTTAGCTATGGCGTTTATCGTTTGGTCCTGCTAAGCCCGCCTTACAGCGGGATGCCGCTCAGCCCGTTTATCGGGCAGGCTCTTTACGCAGCCATTGCCAACCTGAGCCTTTTTTTTGTGGCTTTCCTGACCCCGGCCCTCACCGCCACCGCCATCAGCAGTGAGCACGAACGCTTGACCCTGGAGATGCTGCAAGCAACCCCGCTGGCCCCGCATACTATTCTGTTTGGTAAGTTGGTTTCGACTGCCGGTTACATTTTTTTGTTGCTTTTTGCTGCCGTGCCGATCCTCAGCCTGGTTTTCATCTTTGGCGGGGTTGATACCCTCGATTTGTTTCTGGCTGCCCTGGTCATCTGGGCTACGGCCATAACGTTTGGCATGATCGGCTTATTTTTTTCGGCCTGGCGCAAGCGGACCATCCAGGCCATCGTCTTGAGCTATCTGGTGATTTTGATCTTTATTATTGGCACTTACTTTGTCTATATTTTTTCCGGCGTCATCACCCAGGATTTTCCCTCCCGCGCCATTTTGGTGATTAACCCTTTTAGCGCTCTGGCTTCGGTGCTGGCCCGCACCGGCAGCCAGGGCGGTGTGTCCGGTCTTTTCGGCATTTTGGCCGGGTGGGGGGCGTGGGTGGTCAGCGGCGATGCCAGTGAAATTGAAACCCTTCGCCCCTTGTGGCATTATACCCTGGCCTTTGATCTTGTTTTGAGCACCGGCCTGTATTTACTGGCTACCCGGTTTGTCAAACCCATCCGGCGCTGGCAGCTCGACCGCCAAATTGTCATCGTCGTCACTGTTATTGTCATTCTTTATGGCCTGCTGGGGGCAGCCATTTTTTACCAGGATGCTTATGATCTGGTTTACCCAGTATCTCCTCTGCCGACGCCCACGCCGGTTATTTTTATCAATTAGGGCAAACTTGTATGTCATCCTTCGACAAGCTCAGGACAGGTTTTGAGGCCGAAGGCTGAGAAATCTTTATGAAAAATAACCCTTTACACCGCCATTTAACCCGTCTGGGCCGTCGCTTGCGCTGGCGCGATGGCCTGCGCCTGGCCGTCTCAACCCTGTGGTTGGCCTTCCTGGTCTCTGCGCTCATCGAAGTCGCCGCCCGCTTTTGGCCTATGGCCGACCGCCACCTCTGGGCCGCCATGCCCCTGGAAATCTGGCTGCTGGGCGTTATCCTTTATACCTTACTGCGCCCGCTCCCCCTGGCCCAAGTAGCCCGCCGGCTGGACAAGGAACTTCACTTGAAAGACCGCCTGGCTACGGCTTTGGAACTGGAAGCATGGAAGAATGGAAGAAAGGAAGAGTGGAAGAGTGGAAGAGTGGAAGAAAAATTTTCCAACCTTCAACCTTCAACCTTCCAACCTTCCAACCTTCCAACCTTCCAACCTTCCAACCTTCCAACCTTCCAACTCTCCGACGCGC
This sequence comes from Anaerolineales bacterium, assembly GCA_015075405.1. Classification (GTDB taxonomy): domain Bacteria; phylum Chloroflexota; class Anaerolineae; order 4572-78; family J111; genus DSQQ01. The sequence continues at coordinate 836,497 of JABTUK010000003.1, read as the reverse complement.
TCTCCATCATCCAACGCCTCACCCCCACCGACCTCCCCTGGCGTATTCCCCGCCGCCCGCTCTGGTTCGCCGGGGGACTGCTGGCCTTGATCTTGGCCCTGGCCTGGCTGCCCAACCCCATGGACGCCATTCTGGCCCAGCGAGCCGCCATCCAGGAAGCCGCTCAGCAGCAAGCCGAAGCGATTGAAGAGGCCCGGCGCGAGCTGGAAAAATCCACCGACCCCACCTCCGAGGAACGGGCCGAAGCCCTGGCTGCCCTGGCCGAATTGATGAAAGAATTGGCCGCCAACCCCGGCGATTTGGAGCAAGCCCTGGCCGACCTGGCCGCGGCCCAGGCCCAACTGCGCCAGTTGCAGGACCCCCAGGCCGCTGCCCGGCAAAGCGCCGCCGAACAAATTGCCGAACAGTTGACCGCCCTGGCTCGCGGCGAAACCAACAAAACCACCGACCTGGGCCAGGCCGCCGAAGCGCTGACCGAATTGGCCGCCGCTCTGAATACACTGGATGCCGCCAGTCAAGCGGCGTTGGCCCAGGCGCTCGAAGGCATGGCCGCTCAAGCCGCCGCCACCGACGCCGAACTGGCCGAGAGCCTGCTCGACTTGGCCGAGGCCGTTCGCGCCGGCGATCTGGGCGAAGCGCTCCAGGCTGCCAATGCCGCCCAGGGCGCATTGGGCCGCTCGGCCCAAGCCGGTGACTTGCAGGCGGCTCTGGCCGCCGCTCAGGCTCGGCTCGAAGCCAGCCGCCAGCAGTTGGCTCAACAGGGTGCATTAGCTCAGGGTCAGGGTCAAGGACAAGGTCAAGGGCAGGGACAGGGCCAAAATCCGGGCCAGGGGCAGCAGGTCGGCGGCGGAGGCGGCTCAAATGCCAACCAACTGCCCGGCGCTAACCGCACCGGCGCAGCCGGCGACCCAACCCAGCCCAACAAACCGGCCAGCCTGACCGACTTGGACACGGTTTATGCACCCGGCAGCGGCCAGCAAACGGTGGGCGATGCTGAATTTGTGGCCGGCCAGGAAACGGACGCCGGCCAACCCGTCATCCGCCAGGAGCAGTCGCCGCAGCCCGGCGCGGCCAATCCCTCCCTGGTTCCCTATAGCGAGGTCTATCAAACCTACGCCAATGCCGCCGCCGAAGCGATGGAACAGGAGCGCATCCCCCCGGAAATGCGGGATTTGGTCCGGGATTATTTCTCGCAGCTTGCGCCGGAGTGAAATGTAGTGCGTGGTGTGTGAGACATAGAGCCTCACGCACCACGTAGGAAGCGGTCGTCACGAGCTATCGCACACCACCAATGATGAAAATCTTGACCTGACACTTGGCACGTGACACACGACACTTATTTTCCAGGAGATTTTTGTAACTATGTCCCAACCTACCCTCACCCCCGATGACTTCCGCGCCATCGCTACTGCTATCGAAGAAGCCGTCGGCCAGGTCATCGTTGGCCAGCGTGATTTGATACGCGGGACGTTGATTACTCTGTTAGCCGGGGGCAACGCCCTGCTCGAAGGCGTGCCCGGCCTGGGCAAAACGGTCCTCGTCCGCACCGTCGCCGAGGCCATTGACTGCCGCTTCAGCCGCATCCAGTTCACCCCCGATCTGATGCCCGCCGACATCGTCGGCACGCACATCATCAGCGAGGATGACAGCGGGCGGCGGGCTTTCCGCTTTGAGCCGGGGCCAATCTTTGCCAACCTCGTTCTGGCCGACGAGATCAACCGGGCCACGCCCAAAACCCAGTCGGCCCTGCTGGAAGCGATGCAGGAAAAAAGCGTCACCGTCGCCCGGACCACCCACCGCTTGGAAGCACCCTTTTTTGTACTGGCCACCCAAAACCCCCTGGAAATGGAAGGGACATACCCCCTGCCCGAAGCCCAGCTCGACCGCTTTTTCTTCAAAATCGAAGTGCCTTATCCTACCATCGAAGAACTCGTCACCATCGCCGACCGTACTACCGGCACGACGGCTACCCATCTCAGCCCGGTCGCCGACGGAGCGGCCATTGTCGCCATGCAGACGTTGGCCCGCGCCGTGCCCATCGCCCGGCACGTCACCGAGGCCGCCGCCCGCCTCACCCGCGCCACCCACCCCGACGACCCCAACGCCCCCGACGAAGTGCGCCGCTACGTCCGTTACGGAGCCAGCCCGCGCGCTATGCAGGCCCTCATCCTGGCCGGCAAGATCACCGCCCTGCTCGATGGCCGCTACAATGTCGCCATTGACGACTTGTATGCCGTGGCTTATCCGGTGCTGCGTCATCGCCTGATTCTAGGGTTTGAGGCCCAAGCCGAGGGAGTGACAGCGGATAGAGTGATAGATACAGTCCTGGACAAAGCGGAGTAAAGGAAGAGAAGAATGGAAGGTTGGAAGGATGGAAGATTGGAATAAGAGTTCAGTACAATAAGGTAAGGAGAAAACAAATGTCATCGAATCCCTCCGCTAACCTATATCCACAAGGACTTCGTGATCTTAGGGTTTATCAACTGGCCAAGCAATTGGCTAATCTGGTCTACGATGTAACTTCATATTTTCCAAAAAGTGAGTTTCGACTGATCGGCCAGATACGTGGAGCGGCAGTATCGGTGTTTGGCAATATTGCTGAGGGCTACGGTCGGAATGCTGTAGGTGATTACGTTCGCTTTTGCGAAATTGCTAGGGGTTCCCTGGCCGAGTTGAGCAGTTACCTGGAGTTTTGCCAGGAACGTAAACTGGTCAAACCTGCTGACATAACCCGCCTTCTCGATTTGTATAACCAGACCTGGAACACTCTCGGCGCACTTATTCGCTCCCTCCAAGAAAAGAAACTCGATGGCACCTGGGATCGAACCTACAAAGCCATCAAAGAAGACCAGGAGTCGTATGACTTCTGATTCGACCTTCCAGCCTTCCAGCCTTCCAACCTTCCAACCTTCCAATACCCTCTTCCCTTCCTCATTCCTCCGCCGTCTCGAAACCCTCACCCTCATTGCCCGCCAGGCCCAGCGCGGCCAGTGGCAGGGAGAGCGGCGCAGCCCCAAGCGTGGGCAATCGGTTGAGTTTGCCGATTACCGCAACTACGTGCCCGGTGATGACTTCCGCTTGGTGGATTGGAATGCCTACGCCCGGCTGGAGCGATTCTTTCTCAAGCTTTTTGTCGAAGAGCAAGACCTGACTGTGCATCTGCTGGTGGATACCAGCCGCTCGATGGATTGGCCGCCGGAGGCTGCCGGCCAGCCCGGCCACAAATTTACCTATGCTTGCCGGGCCGCCGCCGCGTTGGGCTACATCGCCCTGGCCAGTCTGGACCGCGTCACCGTCTCGACGGTGGGGGGCAGCCCCGAAACACCACCTTTCCTGCCCCATCGCGGCCGCCAGCAAGCTTTTGCCCTGTTCGATTACCTCGGCAGCCTTTCCGCCACCGGCTCGACCAACCTGGCCCACGCCCTCAGCCGTTACGCTGCCCACGCCCGCCACCCCGGCCCCCTGCTCATCTTCTCCGACCTGTTTGACTCCTCTTCCCAACCTTCCAACCCTCCAACCTTCCAACCCTCCTTCGCCTCCTCCCTCACCCCTCTCCTCTCCCGTCGTTTCGAAATCAGCCTGATCCACCTCCTCTCTCCCGATGAGGTAGACCCGCCGCTGACCGGCGATCTGCGCCTGCTCGATGTCGAAACCGGTCACACCGTCGAAATCACCGCCGATTACGAGAGCCTGGCCCGTTACAAAGCCGGTTTAGCTTCCTGGCAAACTGAAATTCGGGAGTGGTGCGGTAAACGCAACATCGCCTATGTGCCTGTCACCACCGATACACCCTTCGAGGAGTTTATTTTCGCCTTTCTGCGCCAGCGAGGTATCCTCAAGTGACCCTGCTCACCCCCCTGGCCCTGGCCCTGCTGGCCCTCCTCCCGCCGATTATTGCCCTGTACCTGCTCAAACTGCGCCGGCAGGATCACGTTGTCTCCAGCACCTACCTGTGGCAGCGTTTTGTCCGCGATATTGAAGCCAACGCGCCCTGGCAAAAGCTGCGGCGAAATCTGCTGCTGTTGTTGCAGCTTCTTTTTATGCTGCTGCTGATTCTGGCCCTGGCTCGACCCGCTACGCAGGTCGATGGGGTGGTCGGACAAACGGTCGTGCTTATTCTGGATACTTCGGCCAGCATGGCCGCTGCCGATGGGGGAGACAACGGCCAAACCCGTCTTGACGCCGCCAAAACCGCCGCCCGCGAATTGATTGCCAATCTGCCCGACGAAGCTCGCGTGACCCTTCTGGCGGCCGCCGGGGGTGAAGTGGACACCCTGGTTTCGGCCAGCCAGGATCGGCGACAGGCCTTGGACGCCCTGGCCGCCGCCCAACCGACCGCCCTCAACAGCGATCTCGCCCCGGCTCTGGCACTGGCCGAGGCTATTGTCGCCCGCGAACCCGGCGCTGAAATCATCCTACTGTCAGATGGGGCGGTGCAGCTTCCTGAACGATTGGCGGCCCCGCTGCGCTATATTCGAATGGGCGCAAGTGACGCCAACCAGGCTATCAGCGCCTTATCTGTCACCTTTGGCTCTGGTGGAACCCCCACCTTGTTTGTCCAGGCCAGCAACTACAGCAACCAACCGGCCCAACGCCGCCTGACCCTGCTTGTGGACGGCGCGCCCTTCACCGCCTTTGAGCTGGACTTGCCTCCCGGCGGCCACGTCGAGCAACTCATCGAAAACTTGCCCGCTTCCGCCCAAACCGTCGAGGCCGCCCTCAACCAGGTTCAATCCGACGCCCTGCCCCTCGATGACCAAGCCTGGCTCGTCGTTCATCCGGCTGAACCCGTCGCAGCAACGCTCGTTACCTCCGGCAACTTTTTCCTGCAAACCGCCCTAAACTTGCTCGGCTCTCAACAATCTGGAACCAACCTCACCCTGACCGTCATCAGCCCCGAAGATTGGCAAACCAACCCTCCAACCCTCCAACCTTCCAACCTCCAACCTTCCAACTCTCCAACCCTCCAACCTTCCAACCTTTACATCTTCGACTCCTACATCCCTGATTCCCTGCCCCCCGGCAACCTGCTCTTCATTGCCCCACCCGCCTCAGTCCCCGGCTTGTTCGAGGTCTTGGGTCAAGCGACAAATCCCACACTCCAACCCACTCAGACCGACCAGCCGCTGCTGCAAAATGTTGACCTCTCCACCACCCAAATCCTCACCACCACCGTCCTCTCCCCAACCACCTGGGGGCGCATCATTATCTCTGCCGCACTCCAACCCTCCAACCCTCCAACCCTCCAACCTTCCAACCTTCCTTCCCTTCCCCTCCTCCTGGCCGGAGAAACCGAAGGTCGCCGCATCGCCATCCTGGCCTTTAGCTTGCAGCAGTCCGATTTGCCGCTGCGTCCGGCCTTTCCGATTTTGGTTGCCAACCTGCTCAACTATTTGTCTCCCGGCGCGGGGGTACTGGTTCCACCGCTGCTAGGGGTGGGCGAGAGCGTCTCGGTCTCGGTTCCAACTCAGGTAGAACGTCTGCGGCTGATGACCCCGGACGGCGCCGAAACCCTTCTAACTCCGGCAGCGGGACGTGTCAGCCTGCCGCCCGTAACTCAACTTGGGCTATACACTTTAACCTCTGAGTCAACGGATGGGGAGGTCGCATTAACCCGCTTCGCCGTCAACTTCTTCAATCCGCTGGAGTCAAGCATCGCCCCTCAAGCCGAGCTAAATCTGGTCACACCACCGGCTGAAACCAACGCGCTCCCGGCCTCGCTCCCCCCGGCTCACCAGGAATGGTGGCGGCCCCTGGCCCTGGCCGCGCTGATTTTGCTGGTCATCGAGTGGTTGGTTTATCAGCGGAGTATGTTGTTTAGGTATTGGGCTTTGCTGCGTAAAACGTAAGGGGTTATGTCTGGTTTTATAAAGCTTTGCGTATTACCTTTGGTTGGAGTCCTCTAAATCGCACCCTTCGATACGCTTTTCGCTCTGCTCAAAGCTACTCAGGATGCGATGGAAAGCCGGAAATCATCCTGACGCGAAGCGGGCGTTAGCCCGTATCGAAGCTGCGTTCTGAGCCTGTCGAAGAGGGTGATTTCCGAGCTAATTCCGTATCAAATTACAGGTTTAATCGGCAAGTTTCGGTTATGAATTCCTTACCCATCTCAGTTTCTTTTTTATATCCCGCCTTTCTCTGGCTGCTGTTCCTGCTGCCGCTGTTTTTGGTTTTGGGCTGGCCAGCGCGACATGCGCCTGACCGCCGCCAACGCTGGTTGGGCGTGACGGTTCGCCTGCTGGTGCTGCTTGGCCTGATTCTGGGGCTGGCCGGGGCGCAAATCGAGCGCCCGGCCGATTTAATCACCACTGTTTTTGTACTCGATATCTCCGATAGCGTCACGGGTGAGGAACGGGCGCGGGCCGAAGCCTTTATTCGGGCGGCGCTGGCGCAAAAACCTGAGGAGGACCAGGCCGCAGTGATTCTGTTTGGCGGCGATGCCCTGGTCGAGCGGCTGCCCCGGCCAGAACCGGCGCTGCCAACCCTGACCTCAACCCCGCTCAAAAACGCCACCGATATCGAGGAGGCCCTGCGCCTGGCTCTGGCTTTGCTGCCCAACGAAGGCGGCCGCCGTCTGGTGCTGCTTAGCGATGGGCAGGAAACCCAGGGGGAGGCCCGCCGTTTGTTGGATTTAGCCGCTGCTCGACAGGTGGAAATCAGCCTCTATCCGCTGGGGCAAACTACCGAGGCCGGCCCGCCCGAAGTCTTGGTCGAGCAGGTCACTGCGCCCAGCCAGGCGCGCCAGGGCCAGACTGTCCCCCTGGATGTGGTGGTGACGGCCAGCCGGGCCACCGAGGCCACCTTACGCCTCCTGGCCGATGGGTCTCCCGTTGAAAGCCGGGCGGTGCGGCTGGTCCAGGGCCAGAATCGTTTTGCCTTTAATCTCCCTCTGACCGAAACCGGCTTTCATCGCTTTCGGGTGGAAATCGAAGCGCCCGCCGATGGCCGTCTGCAAAATAACTGGGGCGCAGCCTTTACTACCGTTTACGGCCCGCCACAAGTGCTGTTGGTCGAAGGTCAACCGGGCGAAGGAACTGCCCTCAAAAGCGCCCTCGATGCTGCGGGCATCAAATCAAGCCTGACTCAACCGGCGTCCCTGCCGGCGTCCCTGCCGGATTTAGCCGCTTACGACGCCGTTATCCTGCTCAATGTCCCGGCCCCGGCTTTACCCAATGCCACCCAGGAAATGCTGGCCGGTTTTGTGCGTGATTTGGGGCGCGGTTTGGTCATGGTCGGTGGGCCGGAGGGGTATGGCGCCGGCGGCTACCTGCGCTCGCCGCTGGAAAAGGCGCTGCCGGTGGATATGGAGGTGCGTAGCCGCAGCCGGGAGCCGAATATTGCCCTGGTACTGGCCGTGGACAAATCGGGGAGTATGGGCGCTTGCCACTGCGACAACCCCGATTTGCGCCAGAGCTACACCCGCGCTCCCAGCGGCTTGCCCAAAATAGATATTGCCAAGGAAGCTATCTTTCAGGCAGCAGCCGTGCTGGGGAATTTGGATTATTTGGGAGTGGTTTCTTTTGACGACAGCGCCCATTGGGAGTTGGAACCCAGCCCTGGGGTTAGCTCAAACGATTTGGAAGCGGCTATTGGGGCAATTCCAGCCAACGGCCAGACCAATATCTACGCCGGTTTAGTCGCCGCCGAAGAGTCTCTGGCCGCTCTCCCGGCCCGGCTCAAGCATATCATTCTGCTCACCGATGGCTGGTCGCACAGCGGGGCTTACGACGCGCTGACCGCCCGCCTGGCCGAGCAGGGCATTACTTTATCGGTGGTGGCAGCGGGTGGAGGCTCAGCCGAGTATCTGGCCGATTTGGCCCGCAAAGGCGGCGGCCAATATTATCCGGCAGCGACCATGAGCGAGGTTCCTCAGATTTTTCTCAAGGAAACGGTGCGGGCGGTGGGCGATTATGTGATTGAAGAACCTTTCTTGCCCGTGCCGGTTACGGGAGGGGCCGGGGAAGAGCCGGCCAGTCCTATCTTGCGCGGCCTCGACCTGGCGGCGGCTCCGCCGTTATTGGGTTACAATGGCACGACTCCTAAAACGGCGGCTCGGCTGGCCCTGCTGACCCCGCGTGGTGATCCGCTGCTGGCTACGTGGCAGTACGGTCTGGGCCGTTCCGCTGCCTGGACGGCGGATTTGAGCGGGCGCTGGGCTAAAAACTGGCTCACCTGGGCCGATTTTGCCCACTTTGCCGGTCAGTTGGTCACCTGGACTCTGCCTCGCCCCGGCGATGAGCAGTTAGACTTGCGTATAGTAGTCAACAGCGGACAGGCGACGCTTGAGGCAGCGATGAGTGGGGCAGGGCAGACAGCCCCGCCGGCCCAGATTACAGCCAAATTACTGACTCCTGCCGGGGAGAGCCTCGAAACCGAACTACGGCCCAGTGGAGCCAATCGTTATGAAGCAGCCGTGCCTTTGCCGGGAGAAGGGGTTTACCTGGCCCAGGTCACGGCCTATGCCCAGGACAGTGAAACCCAGACTCCCCTCGCCAGCCAGACTACCGGCCTGGTGGCCCCCTATTCCGCTGAATACGGCGCACTCACCGCCGATCCTGCCTTGTTGGCCGATTTGGCCACGGCCACCGGCGGCCAGATGCTGAATGACCCCGCTCAAGCCTTTGCTCACAATCTGGCTGTTGGCCGGCAGAGTTACCCCATCTGGCCGGGGTTGCTGTTACTGACGGCTTTGCTCTTTCCGTTCGATGTAGCTTTGCGCCGCCTACGCTTGGGCCGCCGAGAGTGGGAACAGGTTCGGGTTTGGCTGCGCGCTCGACTGCCCGGCCCCCGCCTCGCCCCGGCTGCGCCGCTAGAGCCGGCCACGCCTTCGGTGCAGGCTTTCCGTCAGGCCCGCGAGCGCGCTCAACGGCCCACAGCCACCCCACCCCCGGCTGGTCCGAGTCGTCCCGCGCCGCCTGTTGTCAGGCCGGTTGAGCCACCCCCCGCCGCCTCTCCTCCCTCAGTTTCCCCGCCGGCCTCCCCTGCTGACGGCGACACCTTGGCCCGTCTTCGGGCGGCCAAAAAACGCGCCCGGCATTGACCTGTTCGGAATTAGCTCGAAATTCACCCTTCGATACGCCCTGTCGGGCTACTCAGGATGAATTTCGGCTCTTTATGGCATCCTGAGTAGCCCTGAGCGAAGCGAGAGGCGTATCGAAGGGTGCGATTACAAAAACTCCGAATTCAGGTTTTTACCAAAAATTGGACTACACCCTCAATTTCTAACCCTGCTTGCATTTGACCAGCCCATGAGTACAATTCAGTTAATTCAAGACAACTGATCCAGCGCATCGTCCTGCCTCCTTTTGCCGATGATCTGATCAGGTTGAACTTCTTTGCCAGGGACATGTGGCTGGCCCAGCCCTCATTCGACGCATTGCTATCAGGGGGAGTGAACGGTGAGGCCCCCCTCTTCTCTCCAATTTAGACCCATCCTAACGAATGAGTTCATTAACCCGCCTTCATGTTTAAAGAACCATTACGATCATCTTCTTCTGGCCAGGATACACCCCCAAGCGCCTCACCCCATGCAAGATTGAAGGAGCGCCCATGAATCTAACAGAGCTCGAAATCCCCCCAGAAATCGTTCACAAGTGGCAGGAAATCGTCAACCTCCTGGCTGAGATCGCGCAGGTTCCGGCGGCCCTGATCAAAAAGATCGAGCCGCCGGAAATCGTCGTCTTTGTCTCCAGTGAGTCGGAAGGCAATCCCTATAAACGCGCCGACAGAGCTTTTCTTGAGACCGACCTCTATGGCGAAACTGTCATAAAAACCCGCCAGCCGTTATTGACGCCTGACGCTTTGGCCGATGAGGTCTGGCGTTCAACCCCCGATTTTAAGCTGGGCATGCGCTCTTATCTGGGTTTTCCATTGACCTGGCCCACCGGAGACATTTTCGGTACTATCTGCATCCTGGACAGCAAGCCCAACGCTTACAGTGAAATCCACCGACGGCTCCTGCAACAGTTTCGTGATGTGGTCGAAGCAGACCTGAAATTGCTTTTTGAACGCCCCCAGATGGAGGCTTCCCTGGCCCAAGAACGTAATTTATTGCGCACCCTGATCGAGAACTTGCCGGATTATATTTATGTCAAAGATACCGAGAGCCGTTTTGTTCTGGTCAATACGGCCATTGTCCGCCAGTTGGGAGCGGCTACGCCGGATGAGGTCATCGGTAAAACAGATTTTGATTTTCATCCCCTTGAGTTAGCCCAACAATACCGGGCCGATGAACAGGCTATTTGTCAATCGGGTCAACCTCTCATCAATCACGAGGAACCCACCATACACCACCTGACCGGTCAGATGCGCTGGCTGTCTACCACAAAAGTACCACTCCGCGATAATCAAGGGCGGATTGTAGGATTGGTCGGCCTGAACCGGGATATCACCGAGCGTAAACAGGCCGACGAAAGGCTGCGGGAGAGCGAGGAGAAATTTCGTTCCCTTTATACCAACACTCCGGTTATGATGCATTCCATAGACCCGGACGGCCGGCTGATGAGTGTCAGTAATTTATGGCTGGAATCGCTGGGCTACGAGCGGGCGGAAGTGATCGGACGAAAATCGGTCGAGTTTCTGACTCCGGTCTCTCAAAAATATGCCCAGGAGGTTGTTCTGCCGGAGTTTTTCCGTACCGGGATGTGCAAGAATGTGCCGTATCAGTTTATCAAAAAGAACGGTGAGATCATGGATGTCCTCCTGTCAGCCATCGCCGAAAAGGACGCCGCCGGCAAGGTGGCGCGTTCTCTGGCCGTGCTGGTTGACGTGACCGACCGCAAGCGGGCCGAAGAGGCGTTGCGACAGGAAAAGATAGAACGGGAAATCTTGATCAGTGAATTGGAAGCCAAAAATGCCGAATTGGAACGCTTTATTTACACCGTCTCCCACGACCTCAAAAGCCCGCTGATTACGATCAGAGGTTTCCTCGGTTTTGTCGAGCGGGCCGCCCTGGCCGGAAATATTGGGCAGATGCAGGCCGATATAGTCCGCATTGCCAAAGCCACCGACAAGATGCAGCAGTTGTTAGACGAACTGCTGGAACTTTCGCGCATTGGCCGGCTGATGAACCCCCCTGAAGCGGCGTTGCTGGGCGACCTGGCGGCTGAGGCCGTAGAGATGGTGGCCGGCCGGCTGGCCGAACGGGGTGTGGAAGTGACCATTGCGCCTGATTTGCCCCCGATCTACGGCGATCGCTCCCGACTGCGCGAGTTGCTGGAAAATCTGTTGGACAACGCGGTTAAGTATATGGGCCACCAACCCCACCCCCGCGTCGAGATTGGCGTCCGCCGTAACCACGCTGAGCCAATCTTTTACGTGCGCGATAACGGTATGGGTATTGAGCCGCGTTATCATCAAAAGGTCTTTGGCTTGTTTGAAAAGTTGAACCCACAGACCGAGGGCAGTGGGGTGGGCCTGGCTATTGTTAAGCGAATTGTGGAGGTGCATGGCGGGCGCATCTGGATAGAGTCAGACGGCGTTGGGCAGGGCAGTGCCTTTTGCTTTACTTTACCTTCGTCAGCTAGCAAGGTATAAAACCTGAAGTACGCAGTTTAGCTTGCCGATATGTTACTACTCAGGGTCATGTCATTTCGAGACCGAAGGTCGAGAAATCCCCAGGACGCAACACGTAAAAGTAAGGTTGTAGGGGATTTCTCCCTGCGGTCGAAATGACATAGCTGAGCAGCTACGCCGATACTATTATTGCTTCGACCACTAAACAAATCCAGAGAAATGAGGCATAATGTCCCCAGATTTTGATGAGAGTAGAGCTAAAGTAACAGCAGAGCTAGTATCTATTTCCGCCGGTCGCCGTTGGTCTCTGAGCAATATGATGTTGCCGGGGGGGGCGCTCTTGCTCATTGCTTTCGGCTGGTATATGGTGCTGCGTCAAACCGAGATTCTAACGCAAACGACCATCGCTGCCTATCAGCAGACGGAGTTGGCAATGGTGCGGGCTGTGGCTCGAAGTGTAGAACAGTATGTTTCTGAACAGATTGAAGAACATGGCCGTGCCGACGTGGCCGAGTTTGAGCAGGAGATATTTGAGCGTTTCATTGCTCCGATCCATTTGTTAAAAAACGGCGATGCCTGGATCTACGCGCCTGACCATGTGGTGTTTGACCGCAGTTCGGATTTTCCCCAGGCTTATCGGGGCAAAAGTATGGCCCAGATTTTTGCCATCCAGGCCGAGCATGGGGCCAGCCATTATCAAGAGATGACCGAGGCGGTTATGAATGCCCGCGAAGGCGTTGGTTGGTATATCTGGTTGCCGGACAAGGGCCGGGAAATTGCGGCCTGGACGCCTGTAACTATTGGCGATTTGGTCTGGGTAATTGGCCTGTCCACCCCATTGCCTGAGATCATGGAATCCACCGGCGCAGCCAGCCAGATCCGCACGTCTGTTATGACTATGGCGTTGGCCAGTGTGGTGGCCCTAGTTTTGCTCACAGCCTGGGTGATAAGTACCAGCCGGCGCAAGCAAGCAGAGGCGGCGCTGGCCGGAGAGCATAGCTTGTTACGTACCTTTATAGATAATATTCCAGAGGCCATTTATGTTAAAGATACCGAGAGCCGATTTTTGATAGCCAATAAAGTAGTAGCGCAATTAATGGGTACCACCCCAGACAAACTTATCGGCCACACAGATTTTGATTTTTACAGCGAGGAACTGGCCAGAGAATATTACGCCGACGAGCAAGCTATCCTCAGTTCTGGTCAAGCCCTGATTAACAAAGATGAACCTAATATAAACCCTCTCGGCCACAAGCGTTGGATTCTAACCACCAAAGTGCCGTTTCGTGATAGTCAGGGTAAGATCAAAGGGTTGGTTGGGATTGGGCGGGACACCACCGAGCGCAAAGGCGCCGAAGAGGCGCTGCGCCAATCACAACAGAAGTATGCCTCTCTGGTAGACTCCCTTGATGGCATCGTTTGGGAAGCCGATGCGCAGACCTTCGCTTTCAACTTTGTCAGCCACCAGGCCGAGCGACTGCTGGGCTACCCGGTTGAGCGCTGGCTAATCGAGCCTACCTTCTGGAAGGATCATATTCATCCGGCAGATCAAGAGTGGGCCGTTAACTTTTGCGTACAGTCAACCCAAGAGAAACGCCCGCATGATTTTGAATATCGAATGTTAGCGGCCGATGGGCGCATTGTCTGGCTGCGGGATATCGTGACCGTCATGGTCGAAAATGACCATCCTGTCCGATTACGGGGCGTCATGATAGATATCACCGAGCACAAGCGGATCGAGGCGGAACGCGAGGCTTTGATTGCGGAATTGGAAGCCAAGAACGACGAACTGGAGCGCTTTACTTATACCATTTCTCATGATCTCAAAAGCCCCCTGGTTACCATTCAGGGCTTCCTGGGTTATGTGGAGCAAGCCGCTCTCAACGGTGATATGCAAAGAATGCAGGCTGACCTTGCTCGGATCAGCAATGCCGCCGACAAGATGCAGCGCTTGCTGAACGAACTGCTGGAACTTTCGCGTATTGGCCGGTTGACAAACCCGGTGAAGGCCGTCCCGCTGGGCCAGCTAGCCCACGAAGCTGTAGAACTCGTCGCCGGTTCGTTAGCCCAGCGTGGGGTTGAGGTTGTTATTGCCCCTGATCTCCCTCTGGTTTACGGCGATCACCCTCGACTGCGGGAGGCGCTGCAAAACCTGGTGGATAACGCGGTCAAGTACATGGGCGACCAACCCCAGCCTCGTGTGGAAATTGGAGGCCGGCTTGACGGCTCACAGATGGTGATTTATGTTCGAGACAATGGCATCGGCATTGATCCTGCCAACCATGACAAGGTTTTTGGCCTGTTCACTAAACTCGATCAAAAGAGCGAGGGTACAGGGCTGGGGTTGGCTATTGTCAAGCGGATTGTGGAAGCGCATGGCGGCCGCATCTGGGTTGAATCGGACAGTGTGGGGCAGGGTAGCACCTTCTGCTTGACCCTGCCGGATGGTACGGCTAATAAACAAAGAGAGGCAAAATCTTGAAAAACACACCCTGGATCATCTTACTTGTTGAGGACAACCCTGACCACGCCGAGCTGGTCCGGCGTAGCTTTCAGAACCATGAACTGGCCAACCAAATCTATCATGTCGCTGATGGGGAGGCAGCGTTGGATTATTTACTACAGCAGAATTTTCCACGCCCCCATTTGATCTTATTAGACCTGCGCCTGCCCAAAATTGATGGCCTGGAAGTGTTGCGCCAGATCAAGACCAACGAAGAATTACGGCGTATTCCGGTAGTGATTCTCACGACCTCTAAGGCGCAAGGGGATCTGGCCGGAGCTTATAACAACCATGTCAATAGCTACCTGGTCAAACCGGTGAGTTTTGATAAGTTTACCCGCTTGATGGATGACCTGAGTCACTACTGGTTGGGCTGGAACCGCCAGCCTAGCCGTGAGTGACCAAAGGCCCAACCACATAGCCCGCTATACCTCAGCGGGGATTGGGAGATTGCTATGGGTGAACAAACGATCCACCATATCTTGGTCGTCGAAGACGAAGAGGCGCACGTCGAATTAATCCGCCGCGCTTTTGCTAACCATACTGATCGGTTTCGCTTGACAGTGGTGGGTAGTTTGGCCCAGGCGCGGGCCACCCTAACGACCTCACTCGGCCACCACCAGCCGGATTTGGTTATTACCGATTTGCTTTTGCCGGATGGTCAGGGTGTGGAACTTCTGCCTGCGGTTGAAGAGTCTCCCTCCTTTCCCCTGGTTGTGATGACCAGCCACGGGAACGAGCAGGTGGCAGTGGAGGCGATGAAGGCCGGGGCCTTGGATTATATTGTCAAATCTGCCACAACGCTGGCGGACATGCCCCGTGTGGCCGAGCGCACCCTGCGTGAATGGGCGCACATCACCGAGCGCAAACGGGCCGAAGAAGCGCTGCGGAAAAGTGAGACGCTTTATCGTCTGTTGGCCGAAAATGCGACCGACATCATCTGGACTTCAGATCTGAATTTCAGGTTAACCTACGTTAGCCCTTCGATTAAATATAGCTTGGGTTATAACGTTGAGGAAGTTATAGCTCAACCTATGGCCACTTTTTTGACTTCTCCCTCGCTCAGGGAAATCCGGCAGGCGCTGCAAGAGGAACTGGCCCAAGCGCAGATGAATCAGAATGGCTCACCCAGAACCCGGACGCTGGAGTTAGAAGCTATTTGCAAAAATGGTTCTACCCTCTGGACCGAGGTCAAAATGGCGTTTATGTATGGCCCAGAGGGTCAACCGAGTGGGATTCTGGGCGTCACCCGTGATATTAGTGAGCGCAAACGGCTGGAAGAACAACTCCGCCAGGCGCAAAAAATGGAAGCAGTGGGGCTACTGGCCGGCGGCATCGCCCACGATTTCAACAATCTGTTGACGGCTATCCTGGGATATAGCAATCTATTGCTTGCCGACCTCTCTGAAGATTCGCCGCTTCGCTCGGATATTGTAGGAATTAAAAAGGCGGGCGAGCGGGCCGCTACCTTGACCCGCCAACTCCTGGCCTTTAGCCGCCAGCAAGTTCTAAAACCTGAGCTGCTAAATTTGAATAGTGTGGTAGCCAATATGGGCGAGATGCTACATCGCCTGATTGGCGAAGATATAGAACTGGTGACCCGGCACGGGACAGAGGCAGCATGGGTAAAAGCTGATCCCAGCCAGATCGAGCAAGTCATCGTCAATCTGGTCGTCAATGCCCGTGATGCCATGCCCCAGGGGGGTAAATTGATAATTGAAACAGGTCAGGTGGAACTGGATGAGACTTATGCTCGTTCTCACATGGGGGTCAAACCTGGTCGCTACGTGCTGCTGGCTATCAGTGATACCGGGCAAGGGATGGATACGGAAACTCAGGCCCGTATCTTTGACCCCTTCTTTACGACAAAAGAACAGGGCAAGGGAACGGGCCTGGGGTTAGCAACGGTGCATGGAATTGTGAATCAAAGCGGCGGCCACATCTGGGTTTATAGCGAGCCGGGGCAGGGCGCCACCTTTAGAGTTTATCTGCCCCAGGCCGAGGGAAACGGCCTGGCGACGAAACCTGCCGAAGCCATAATCCACTCCCCCCACGGTTCCGAAACCGTGCTCCTGGTAGAAGACAATAAAGAGGTCCGTAACCTGACTCGCCGGGTTTTACTTGAACACAGTTACACCGTTCTGGAAGCTCCTAATGGCGTAAAAGCGCTCCAACTTGCCCAATCATACCCCGGCCTGATCCATCTCTTGATAACCGATGTGGTGATGCCGGGCGGGCTGAGCGGCCCGCAGTTAGCCCAACAGCTAACCTCTCATCGCCCGGAATTAAAAGTCCTTTACGTGTCCGGTTACACTGACAATGCTATTGTTCATCATGGCGTGCTCGACTCTGGCCTGGCCTTTTTGCAAAAACCCTTCACCCCGCACATCTTAGCCCGCAAAGTACGTGAAGTGTTGGATACTGGACCTCTTTGATGCCGCCGCAATGAGTTTTAACTGCAAGCAAAATTCGTAAAGTCTGGAAGGCTGGTAAATATTGACCAACCTTCCAGCCTTCCAATCTTCCAGGATTATCGAGATTACCGATTTTGAAAATCAAATCTCATAGGTATCTCTGCGACCCAGCTACCTTTTTACTATCAGTCATCATTCCCCTGAGTAGATTCCAACATGCGCTCGATCTGGGCGACAACCATTTGAATGCCTTTAATATTTTGCCCGCCGTGCGGAATGATTACATCAGCGTGACGTTTGCTGGGTTCAACAAACTCCAGGTGCATCGGCCTGACGGTGTCCAAATACTGCTCGATCACATGCTCGACGGTGCGTCCTCGTTCCAGTACATCCCGCTGCAAACGGCGGATAAAACGCAGGTCGTCAGGGGTATCCACATAGATTTTTAAGTCCATGAGCTGGCGCAGAGTCTTGTCGGCGAAGATAAGGATGCCTTCGACCAGGATAACCGGCTTGGGCTGGATCAGAATACGTTCCTCGGTTCGCACATACTGGGCAAAGTTATAGACCGGCGCCTCAATGGGCTGGCCCTGCTGCAATAATTCCAAATGAGCGATCAGTAATTCGTTTTCCAGGGAATCGGGATGGTCAAAATTGAAGGCTTGCCGCTCCTCAAAAGGGAGGTGGCTCAAGTCACGGTAGTAGGCATCGTGCTGTAGATAAGCCAGGTGATCGGCTTTAACCGCCTCCAGAATTTTTCTCGAAACGGTTGTTTTCCCCGAAGCCGTACCCCCGGCGACGCCAATGGTCATAGGTTTACGCATAAGTCAAACATTATAACGCTTCCTATTCATTTTTGCCAGCTTTCCCCGTCGTGCTATAATGCGTTTTTGGTTACTACTCAGCCTCATGTCATTTCGAGACCGAAGGTCGAGAAATCCCCAGGGCGCAACACGCAAAAGTAAGGTATCGGAGATTTCTCCCTGCGGTCGAAATGACATGCCTGAGCGGTTACTGTTTTTGTTTGAATGTTGAAGGAAGGAAGATAAATTTTATGAAGGGAACCGTGCGCCCCATGTTGGCGGCGCTGATTCTGTTTGCCTTTTTCTCGCTGGGCTGCGGTTTTATTGACCGTATCCGTTCTAGTGAGGCCTTGGCCGGTTTGAATTCAAACTCCGACGAGGCCGAAGCGACCCGGCGGCGGCCCACCCCGCGGCCCACTTTTACCCCAACGCCAGACTATACGGCTACCCCTACCACCACCGCCACGCCGACCATCACCCCCATCCCTACCGAAACCCCGACCCCGGTGGCTACGGATACACCGGTGGCTACGGATACACCTGTACCCACCGACACTCCACCGCCGCCCCCCACGCGCCCCCCAGCGCCGCCCGCGCCGACGGCTACCGAGGGACCGCCGCCTCCAACGGCTACCCCCGATTTTCCGTTTATGATAGCAGAACAGGGAAGCCGCGAATTTCAAAAGACAAATTACAACAGTATTGTCGTTTTTGTGGCTGCGGTTGACCAAAATAATACGCCGATTGGTGACCTGAAGATTATCGGTAATCATTCCTCTGGAATACAGGCTGAAAGCCCGCTCTCAAGCTGGCGTTATGACGCCGTCAACTGTTTGGGGTGCAGTTACGTTAAACAAGGCAATGTAAAATTTGAACCCGGCCCTTTTATTGATGGCACCTGGACTGTTTACCTGGCCGACAAGGGGGGAACTCAGCTCTCGCCAGCCGTGCCGCTCTCTTACGGCGCAGCCCCAGAGCAGTGGGTGTGGGATTTTATCATCTTCAAGAAGAAGTAGCGCTGTCAGAAGCTGATTGTCATGGGTTTAACAAATCAGAAATTGTCGAGTCATGGTCCAAAAAGGGCTGGAGTGTGGGTGATCGTTTTTGGGCTGGCTGGCCTGGTCGTTAGCTTGGGTTGTTCGGTAGGCGCATTAATTGTGCAGGTCGAGACGCCTACCCCAACCCCATTCAAAACGCCCCAGCCGACCTTTACCTTTACGCCCAATTGGACTGCCACTTTCACCCCCAGCCCCATTCCTACCGAGACGCCTTCGCCCACCCTAACCCCAACCCAAACTCCAACCCCATCGCCTACCTCAGCCGAAGCTCCGGCCGAGGCTGTCCCGCCTCCGGCTGACGCTGCTCCACCACCTCCGGCAGAACCTACCGCAACCCCCGCTCCGGCAGAACCTACCGCAACCCCAACCCCGGCCTTCCCGTTTAATGTTGTTTACTATCAGCATGACACCGGCTCGCCGGGCGAGACCCGGATAACCGGCTGGATTCGCCTGGATATTGCTCCGGGGCAGTTCAAAACGCTCTCAAATTTTCAGATCAAAGCCCTGGCCCCTGATGGACAAGTTTACCTGAGCGAGCTGTCGGGTTCCGGCACTGCCGATAGTACGCAGGCCGGCACAGGTGATAATCATCGCATGAATACCAAGCTGGAAATTCGCCCCTATACTTCCGGGCTTTATAAAATTCAACTGGTCGAGGGCGGGGTGCAGGTTTCGCCGGAAGTGGAAATTAATTTAGCGGCTGAGCCGCGCCAATACGTTCACTTTGATTTCTTTAAACAACAACAATAGTAGCTACCTATGTCATTGCGAGGAGCGTTTTTGGCGACGGAGCAATCCCCGCATCACAACTTGGAGATTGCTTCGCTCCGCTCGCAATGACAGGCGAGGTTACGAACAATAACTTGAAAAAAGCGTTTATTCGATTATACTCACTTAGGTCAAACCATTTCGTTTGGGAGAGACAGGGATGACAAGCAATAAACAGATTCCTCAAATAATGATTTTTGCCTTGCCGGCGCTGCTGGCCCTGGTATCTCTGGGCTGCGGCTTATCGAGTATGCTGGCCGGTTCAAGCGGCCCTCATGAATTTGCCCCAACCCGAACCCCCATGCCAACCTTTACGCCTACCCCAGAAGGGGTGGCCTTTGTCGAAGCGCCGGTTGAAGCTCAGGCTCCGGTGTCCGAAGCTCAAGCCCCGGCTGAAGTTATCCAACCCGAGTCCGTTCCGCCTACCCCTACCCCACCCCCGCCAACCCCGGCTGAACCTACGGCTACAGCTACCCCCGAAGGGGTGACGGTAACAGTCCTGCAAAATATGAATGTGCGCTCCGGCCCCGGTACCAACTACCCTATCGTGGGGGCCGGCACAGCCGGACAAACCACCAAAGTCATTGGTCGCAACGATGATGGCACCTGGCTTAAAGTAGAATATCCCAGCGCCGATGGTACCGGCTGGATTTTTGCCGAGCTGGTCCAGGTAACCGGCGACCCGCAAGGTGTGGCTGTAGCTCAAGCCCCGCCTCCACCCCCACCCACTGCCACCCCGGTCCCCACCGAAGTCCCGCCCACGCCAGTCCCGGAGAAAAAGTACCAATTCACACCCACCGGCTGGCACGCCTCCGGCAATCCGGGTATCGTCCACTTCAAAGGTCGGATTAAAGATGAACAGGGAAACCTGGTTAACGGTTATAGTGTTTTGGTTGATAATTGGTCGTGGAGCGTTCTATCTCACCCCAGTGGAGCGAGCAATCATTACCCGGAAAAAGGCGATGGTGAATGGGATGTAGTTATCCCTGAAAAAACATTGGGTAGCGGCGTTGGCTGGTGGTATTTGACGGTGGTTCGCTATGAATGTCCCGATTTCTTTGCCCGGTTTGATGCCCAATGCAAGCAATTTACCCGCCTCTCTGAAGATGTTAAAATTATGGTCAACTGGCCTGATGAGACAGTCATCAATGCCGACTGGGTTTGTCATTGGGATTGTGATAAAGGGCTTTATAAAGATGGTTACCGCCGGCCAAAATAAGTGTCAAGTATAAAGTATCAAGTGTCAAGTGTCAGGTGTCAGGTGTCAAAGTAATCTTCTAACGCGTGACACTTGACACGCTAACACCTGACACGCTAACACCTGACACCTCCCCTCGGAGATATACTTTTGTCTAAAAAAAATATTCTCATCGGGAGCGGGCTGGTGATAGCCCTACTGTGTTGTGTGGCGGTTGTATTGGCAGGCGCCCCTTTGGCTGCTCGACTGTTACAGCCTGTTTCTGGCCTCGACTCTGTCGCTGCTGGAGAACCCACGCCGACAGCTACCTCCACCCCGCCAGTCGAAGTTGTCTCTACCCCTACAGCTACCTCCACCGCCTCGCCGGAGCTGTCTGTGACTCCGGCAGTTTCATCAACCATAGCCGCCATCACCTCCGGTCAGGCCAGTCCCTTGCAGCCAACCACAGAACAACTTCTTCTGGAAACCATTTTGCCTGCCCGCGACCAGCGTCTGCTGGCCATGCGCCTCAAACACGCCGGTCGAGAAGTGCCTGAAGTTGTCAAAACTACTCCGGTGGCCTATCAGGCGGGCAGCACCGATACGTTTTGGGTCATTGATAACAGTCAGACTCCGCCCCGTCAATTTCAAGCCCAAGCCTCGCTGCGTTACATCACCCCTCACTCCTATTGGTGGGTGGCCGACGGCTACGAGGTAAACGAAGCTGACCTGGAGCGGTCGGCCGAGCAGTTTGAAAATCACACCTACCCCACCAATCGGGCCTTTTTTGGCAGTGAGTGGTCGCCCGGCGTTGACAGCGATGTGCGGGTCCATATCTTTATGGGCGATGTGCCGGGTGTAGCCGGGTTGTTCTCCGCTTCTAACTCCTACTCTAACCTGGCCGAACCGTACAGCAACGAACGCGAGATGTTTTATATCAACCTCGGCGCGCTGCCTCTCGGTACTACCACCTTTGACAGTGTGCTGGCCCACGAATTTCAGCACATGATCCATTGGGCACAAGACCGCAACGAAGATACCTGGGTTAACGAAGGCATGAGCGAACTGGCCCCTTTTATCAACGGCTACGGGGCCAGCAGTTTTACCAATATTTTTTCGGGCGCGCCAGATACCCAACTGACCAGTTGGGCCGACACCCCCAGCAACTCGATTGCCAATTATGGGGCCAGTTTTCGTTTTATGGCCTACTTTTTGCAGCGTTACGGCGAAGAGATGACCCAGGCGCTGGTGGCTAATTCCAACAACGGGGTGGCCGGCTTCAATGCAGTTTTGGCCGAACACGGCCAGGCCGAACAGTTTAACGACATTTTTGCCGATTTTGTGGTGGCTAACTATCTCAACGATCCGGTTGCCGGCGGCGGCCACTGGGGGTATAAAGATTTCTCCCCCGACCCGGTGGCTGTAACCGAATATTACAACACCTATCCCGCCGAAGGGCAAGCGACCGTTTTCCAGTACGGCGCGGATTACATCGAGTTGACCGGTAACGGTAAGGTGACAATTGACTTTAGCGGCTCAACCCAGGTGAAGGTGGTTGATAACGACGCCTACAGCGGCCAGTACCAGTGGTACAGCCTGCGCGGCGACGACAGCAACACCCGCCTGACCCGCGCCTTTGACCTGCGCCCGGTCACCTCAGCCACACTCAATTATGCTACCTGGTATGATATTGAAACCGATTGGGATTATGGCTACGTCGAAATTTCCACCGATGGCGGGGAAACCTGGACCATTCTGACCACCCCTCACAGCGCCACCACCAACCCCAGCGGCAATGCTTATGGTCCCGGCTACACCGGCATGTCGGGCGAGGGGCCAACCTGGGTCGAGGAAAGCCTGGACATTTCGGCCTATGCCGGCCAGGAAGTTCTGATTCGCTTTGAGTACGTTACCGATGACGCGGTAAACCGCCCCGGCTGGACCATTGACGACATCAGTATCCCCGAAATTGGTTTTGCCGACAATGTCGAGTCTGGCCTCAACGGCTGGCAGGCCGAGGGTTTTGTGCGGATGGATAACATTCTACCTCAGCACTTCCTGGTGCAGCTCCTTGAAATAGGCGCGGAGCCTGAACTGCAAACTATGACCCTCGATGCGGCCAATCACGGAACCTTGACCGTTGAAGGACTGGGCGACACCCTAAACCGGGCGGTGCTCATGGTCAGCGGTCTGACCCCCATCACCACCCAGCCGGCCAGCTACAGCTACCAATTCCTGCCGTAAAATTTATTGGGCCGCTTAACCACTTTAAAACTCTCCTTAACCAAATCTGTGTGAGAACTCGTTTTGGTTCCAGCCTGTCGGGTTAGGGAACTTAGCGAGTGGTTTGCCTTTTTGGGTGGGAGGCTGTTAAAATATACCACCGAGTAAGCCGGGCAAGGGGGCAGGCTGATGCAAAATCTATACCAGGAGCAGGCGCGTTATGAGTGGGGTCGAGTTCGCCGCAAGGCCTTTCTGGCCCAGTTAAAGGCCAGTCTGGGCCACAAGAAGATCGGCCTGGTTGACTTTACCCAACTGACCGAACACTTTAACCTGGGCAGCGCCTCTTACCGGGGGGTGCAGCCGATTGCCCTGGATAAAATTGTCGGCAGCGAGGGCCGCTACCAGGATTTTGCCCAGGCTTTTTTGCCCCTCAACGAGAGCGTCAGCGAGCGCTGGCAAAAGGTGGCGACCGCCTACCTCAACCCCCACAGCCGGGGACTGCCCCCCATCGAGGTCTGCCAGATTGGCGACTACTATTTTGTCAAGGATGGCAATCATCGCGTGTCGGTGGCTCGCCACCTCAAACTGGCGGAGATCGAGGCCCACGTGTGGGAATATCCCCAGCCTGTGGCCGGCCTCGCGCCGGGGGTAGATATTGATACCCTGCTGCTCGAGGCCGAACGGCAGGGCTTTTTGGCCCAGACCCGGCTGGACGAATTAAAACCCGGCCACTCCGTTCGCTTCACCACGCCGGGCGGTTACACCGACCTGCTGGCTCAGATTGCCCACTACCAGGAGGTGCTGACCATCATAGATGAAACGGAGACGCCTTATGAGAAGGCCGTCGTCGCCTGGTATGAAATGATCTATGCCAGCACCGTCCAACTCATCGAGCAGGCCGGGGTGCTGCAAAACTTCCCCAAACGCACCGCCGCCGACTTTTATATCTGGGTCATCCAACACCATCAGCAGCTCGAAGAGCATTACAACCAGCCGGTTATGTTTGAAGCAGTGGTCCAGGATATTCCCAACCAGCACCCCAGCAGTCGTCTAGCCCGCTTCTGGCGCACCTTGCAGCGGCGCTGGAAGGGTCAAGAATGAAAATGAGGCGAAAGGTTTCCTCGCCTCCTCGCCTCACGAGTCATCGCCTCTTTTGATGAAGGAGTCCTATGCCCAAAGATAGACAATTCGGTTTTAACACCCGCTCACTCCACGCCGGGCAGCGGCCCGACCCGACGACCGGGGCGCGGGCCATGCCCATTTACCAGACCACCAGCTACGTCTTTGAAGATACTGATCACGCCGCCCACCTGTTTGCCCTACAGCGGTTTGGCAACATCTACACCCGAATTATGAACCCCACCACCGCCGCCTTTGAGGAGCGCATGGCCGCGCTCGAAGGCGGGGTCGGTGCGCTGGCGGTGGGCAGCGGTCAGGCTGCCCAATTCATCACCATCTTCACCTTGATGAACGAAGGCGATGAGTTGGTCGCCAGCAGCACCCTCTACGGTGGCACGTACACTCAGTTTGACATCAGCTTCCGCAAGATGGGCATCCAAACCACCTTTGTGGACAACCGCGACCCCGACAACTTTCGCCGGGCTATTACCCCGCGCACCCGCGCCCTCTACGCCGAAACCATCGGCAATCCCAAAATTGACGTGCTGGACATCGAGGCAGTGGCTCAGGTGGCCCATGAGCACGGCCTGCCTTTGATTGTGGATAATACCTTTGCCACGCCCTACCTCTGCCGCCCGCTGGAATGGGGCGCAGATATTGTGGTCCACAGCGCTACCAAATTTATCGGCGGGCACGGCACCAGCATCGGCGGGGTGATTGTGGATGGTGGGCGCTTTCCCTGGGATAACGGTTTGTTTCCGGGCATGACCGAGCCGAGCAAAGGCTATCACGACATTCGCTTTTTTGAGACCTTTGGCGATTTCGCCTGGATTATGAAGGCGCGGGTCGAATCGCTGCGCGATATGGGGCCGGCCCTCAGCCCGTTCAATGCTTTTCTGTTTCTGCAAGGGCTGGAAACGCTTGGAGTACGGATGCGACAGCACGTAGCCAATGCCCAGGCCGTAGCCGAATTTCTGGCCGGGCATGCGGCGGTGGCCTGGGTCAGTTATCCTTCCCTGCCCGATAGCCCTTTCCGCAGCCTGGCCCAAAAATATCTGCCCCAGGGCGCGGGGGCTGTCTTTACCTTTGGCATCAAAGGCGGACTGGCCGCGGGTAAAAAGTTTATCGAAAGCGTGCAGCTCTTTAGTCACCTGGCCAATATCGGCGATGCCAAATCGCTGGTCATCCATCCGGCCAGTACTACCCACGCCCAGTTGAGCGAAGAAGAGCAGCTTGCCGGCGGCGTCTCCCCCGATCTGATCCGGCTGTCCATCGGCCTGGAAGATGTGGAAGATTTGCTGTGGGATCTGGATCAGGCATTGGAGCAATCGCAGCAGTAGCAATTGTGCTAACCTTTAATTGCTGGAGGACTGGAAGGTTGGAAGGTTGGGTTATTTTCCAGCCTTCCAACCCTCCAACCTTCCAACTTGAGGAGACCTTATTCTGCTATGGCTAAACTCATCGAAAGCGCCGCTGAGCGGCTGGATATTCTGACCCGTTATCGCCGGATTGCTATGGTTGGACTGAGCGGTAATCAGTACCGGCCCAGCCACTTTGCCGCCATTTACATGCTGGCCGAAGGCTATGATGTAACCCCGATCAACCCACGCGAGCCGGAAATTCTGGGCCGTCGCAGCTATCCCTCGCTAACCGCCCTGGCCGAGGCCAACCCGGGGCCGATAGAAATAGTAGACATTTTCCGCAATCCTGCTGATGTCCCGCCGATAGTCGAGGAAGCCATCGCTGTCGGGGCCAAAGTGGTCTGGATGCAGCTGGGCGTTATCCATCAGGAGGCAGCTCAACGGGCGGTGGCCGCCGGGTTGGATGTGGTCATGGATCGCTGCGTTAAGATCGAGCACGCCCGCTTTTTTGGCGGCTTGAATTTGATCGGCCTCAACACCGGCGTGTTGACCTCGCGCCGGTATAAAATATAACCGGTGTTGGGATTCTTTTAGCTCATCCAATGTGTCGGCCAGTTTGTTGGATTAGACGACTGCTGGCCAAGATGCCCTCATTCAAATGAGACTCAGTAGATCCAATTTTTCACCCTAGCTGGCGCATCCCTATGCGTCAGCGGGCGGCATAGGGATGCCACCCTACGGGAAATTTGGATCCACTGAGACTACTCTTACTGGCAATGCTCATTTGTTCCCACCCAGGCGCTTTTTTCTCTTAAGACTCCTTTAATTATCAAAATCTATAATGCACTTTTAAGCTATCAGCGTAACTGCTCAGCTATGTCATTTCGACCGAAGGGAGAAATCTCCGATACCGTACTTTTACATGTCGCGCCCTGGAGATTTCTCGACCTTTGGTCTCGAAATGACATGAACCTGAGTAGTAACATCAAGCAATTTAAACGGTCAAAAGAGAAGGAGAGTGCAATGGATCGTGTCTATGTCATGCAGCTTGTGCGTTCATTTCAGGTGGGGGAACTCAGCCGGCGTAACTTTTTGTTGCGAGCTTCGGCGGCCCTGGGCAGTGTGGCGGCAGCTAATTTGCTGTTGAGCGCCTGCAATGCCAATCCCAATCCCACCGCCCCGCCGGTGCTGGAAGATGCAGCCCAGCCTACCCAGGCGGCTCCCGCTACCACCGCAGCGACCACGGAAGCGGCTGCGGCGGGAACTGGGGCTAACGGATCAATGGCCATGGTTGAATACAAGGACAGCGATGGCGAAACCTTGATGGGTTATCTGGCCCGGCCCCAGGGCGATGACCCCAAACCGGCCATTGTGGTTATCCAGGAGTGGTGGGGCTTGAACGACCATATCAAAGATGTAGCCAATCGCTTTGCTAATGAAGGCTTTGTGGCCCTCGCCCCGGATCTGTATCATGGCGCTGTCACTACCGAGCCGGACGAAGCCCGCAAGTTAGTTATGGAATTGGACATGGCCGAAGCGGTCAAAGAGATTCAGCGGGGGATTGACTTTCTGCAAGAGCAAAGTTACGTGGCCGGTCCCAAAGTGGGGGTGATTGGTTTCTGTATGGGCGGCGGGTTGGCTTTACAGACCGCCCTGGCCGAAGCAGACCTGGGCGCAGCCGTCGCCTTTTATGGCCGGCCGCTCTCGCCGGATCAGGCCGGTCAAGTCAAAGCGCCTGTGTTGGGCCTGTATGGGGCAACAGACCAGGGCATTCCGGTGGCCGATGTAGAAGCGATGGGCAATGCGCTTAAGGAAGCCGGGGTTGAGAGTGAAATCCAGGTTTACGAAGGCGCAGGTCACGCCTTTTTTAACGATACCGCCCCCAGCTACAATGCCGAAGCCGCCAAAGACGCCTGGCCGCGTACCCTGGAGTGGTTCCGCAAGCACTTAAGTGCCTAAAAGTAGACGGTAGACAGTAGACGGTAGACAGGGATTTTTCGACCCAAGCACCCTGAGTAGCCCTGAGCAATGCGAAGGGCGTATCGAAGGGTGCTTGGGCTGGGGTAACAACTTGCTTTAAAATAAAAAACGGTAGACAGAGATCTGTCTACCGTTTACTGACTACTGTCTACTCTCTAATGCCCACAGCCGCAGTGACCACCGCAGCAGCCTCCGCCCATCCGAGCGGGAAAATTGGGCGCAGAACTGCTGTTGACTTCGGCTTTAGTGTGGGTGGCAAAAAGCGACAGCACCCGCGAGGTGCGCATGCTCTCGCAGTGTTTGCATTGAATGGCGGTATCGGCTTTATCCATGGGCCGTAAAGCGTCAAACTTGGTGCGGCACTCGGCGCAATAATATTCGTAAAGCGGCATTGGGTTTCTCCTCCGAAAATAAAGACGCGATGACTCGTGAGGCGAGGAGGCGAAGAATTTCTTCGCCTCACAAATCATCGCCTCCTCGCGTCATCTTCATGCTTCAATTATACTCAGCGCCAAATCCTGGGCAATTCGGCCCAGGGCAGCAAAGGTGGCGGGATAGGTTATCTGCTCCCGCTCGTGCTTATCGGGCTGCCAGCAATACCGGGCCAACCGGGCGTGGAGGTGAGGGGTGGCCCGGATAAAGACCTCCCAATAAGTCAGCTTTTCTCCATCCTGCCGGGGCGGGTTGCTGCGAAGTTGGGCCAGCTTCTCCGTCGGGTCCAGTTCCAGCAAGATCAGCGGCTCCTCCAGGTAGGTCAATCGCTGTACAGCCCGCTCGGCGCAGCGGCGCAGGTAGGCCGCCGAGTCGCTGTCTTGGGGAAGCGTGGCCTGCTCGTGGCTCACTTCCAATTGGCGCAGGGCAACGCTATAGCGGTCATAAGCTTCCAGGGTTATAGCCGCGCTCGGTTCCTGGGCTTCTGCCGGAACGCCAACGATATAACCCCGTTGCTGGGCCGAGTTGAGGATGACCGCCTCAACTTGTTTGGAGCCTTTCGTCGCCAGTTTTTCAAGTTGCTCAACAACACGTTTATCCAGATTCATCCAGTGCCTCCTCTGAAAATAGTAGACGGTAGACGGTAGACGGTAGACAGGGAAATCATGCGGCTCTGCTACCTCACCCCTTCGGGTGCGCCGAAGGGCGTGCTACCTGCTACCTTTTCATTATCGGTGGTGCTCCGCAGGGGTTATAGTTTTCGCTCTTTGAACTCACTGCCATCAAAAGAAATTAAGATTTTTTTATCTTCCACCGCCGTCTCTAAATTTACCGGGCGACTCCAGATGCGTTGAATGTTACGCAGCGTGTCGCGGGCATAATCCTGTTTCAAGTCAACCCCTTCGTGGCGGTGCCGCAAGTAGAGTTCACCCCGATTGTTGTAATTGCCGTCTTCAACATAGATAAAGGGTTGGCCAAAATTGGTCAACTGAAATAACAGCTTTTCTTTGATTGCTTTGAATTCCCGCGAGGCAATCTCGTACATATCGTGATTGCGATTGTAACGGTAGGTAAACAATTTCTGCTCGATGGCGAACTCCGGGGTTAGAAATTCGTCAATAAAGGTAATATCGTTGTAAAGCTTACGGACCTCGAAGAGTTTTTGCCGCCCCAGGCCAAGCTGTTTATCCCAACGCCGTTTGGCCTGAATGTCGTCGCACTCCTCGTACTCCTTGCCGAATTTGCCCTTGTTCCAGCGGTCCTCGATGTTGCGCAGAAGCTCCAGGCCCAGTTTGTAAGGGTTTAGCCGGCCAGGGCTGGTGGCGACAACACCGGCATGGTGGTCGGCAAAGCTAATCACTTCAGAGTCGGTCAGGGCCTTTTGGGTCATAATCTGGCTGTGCCAATACGAGGCCCAGCCTTCGTTCATAATTTTGGTCATGCCCTGGGGGGCATAGTAATAGGCTTCATCGCGGATGATTTCCAGAATGCTGTGCTGCCAGCGTTCCAGCGGAGCATAGTTTAGCAGGAAAAGCAGGATATCTTTTTGGGGATTCTCCGGAAAACGGCGCGCTTTTTGCTGCTCCTCGGCTTGTTTCTTGCGCTGCTGTTCCAGAAACTCGGGCGGGTTGATGTAGTTACGCATGTAACTGCGCTCAACCTTGAGACCCTCAACCGGCGTCTCCTCTTCTTCTTTGGCTACAATCGGCGCTGTGGTCTGCGCTTCGGGCCGGCGGATGTAGGGGGCGTGGTAATCAATCAGATTTTCCAGCGAGAGACAGACATCTATAAAATCTTCAACCATTTCGTAACTGTAACGGTTGATGAGGCGCTGGATGCGGCTGGCGTGGTTAGCCATTTCGTCGAGCATTTTGCGGTTGGTGGGGGCAAACCACATGTTGTTTTTAAAGAAGTCTACATGTCCGGTCACGTGGGCCATCACCATTTTTTGCGTCACCATCTCGTTGCCTTCCAGCAGGTAGGCATACGAGGGATTGGTATTAATCACCATCTCGTAGATAACGCTCAGACCGTAGGTGTAGCCTTTGGAAAGCTGGTCAAACTCCATGCCAAAGCGCCAGTGCGGATAACGAATCGGGAAGCCACCCATAGCCGCCACTTCATAGAGCGTTTTGTAATCAAGGACCTCAAAAATGATGGGGAAGAAATCCAGCCCGTAATCAAGAGCATACTGCTCAATCTGTTCCCAGGCGGCTTGCAAATCGGCGGGCAGGCGCGTTTTTTTCATTTAACGCCCCTTCCCCAGAAAACTTTTAATGGCATCATAAACGTTATCGCGGGTGGCAATTTCACTCACTACCAGTTTTTCTTCCTCACCCAGCCAATGGGTCAAATCGTGGGCAAAACTGCCGGAACCGTAGCTGCTGCGCACCTGCCCGTAGCAGAATTGATTGCTTTTGGGCAGCAACTCTTTTTCCAATAACTCGACACACTGCTGGGTATCGCCGTCGCCCCAGTTATCGCCGTCGCTAAAGTGAAATGGGTAGATGTTCCATTCAACGGGCGAGAAACGTTCGTCAATAATTTCGTTGCAGAGTTTGTAGGCGCTGCTGATTTTGGTGCCGCCGCCTTCGCGCAAATGGTAAAAGGCATGTTGGTCCACTTCTTTGGCCGCCGCGTCGTGGACCAGGTAACAAATTTCAATCTGTTTGTACTGGCTGCGCAGCCAAGTTTCAATCCAGAAAGCGGTGATGCGGACCATCTCTTTCTGTTCTGTCCCCATCGAGCCGGAAACGTCCATCATGTAAATAATAACGGCGTTGCTTTCCGGCAAAAACTCATCATGCCAGGAGCGATAGCGGGCATCCTCGCGGATAGGCACAACAATGGGATTGTTGGGGTTGTATTCGCCGGTGCTGATTTGCCGCCGCAGCGCCTCTTTGTAGGTGCGCTTGAAATGGAGCAGACTGTCCGGGCCGACCCGCCGGATGCGGTTGTATTTGCTGCGCTCGCTGATGATATTTTTGGTGCCGCGGGGTTCAATTTTGGGCAGTTGCAGTTCTTCGCCCAAAATTTGGGCCAGCTCTTCCAGGCTGACATCCACTTCCAAAATATGCTGGCCCGGCTCGCTGCCGGCCTGGCCCTGGCCCGATTGCTGGTCGCCCTGGCCGATGGGGTCGCCCACGTCGCCATCACCCTGGCCCACCCCGCCGCCCTGTCTGGCCCCGTAGCGAAACTGGGGAATATCAATTTGGGGCAGGGGGATGCTGACCAGCCGTTTGCCTTGCCGGCCAATCATCTCCCCTTGCGACATATACTTCCGTAAATTTTTCTTGATTTGTCCCCGCACAATGTGGCGGAAACGGTTTAGGTCTCGTTGGACTCGTTGCATAAGTGTTAGAATTTGCGAATGGCGAATGAGCGAATAAATCTATTCGCCATTCGCTTATTCGCTTATTCGTTGGCATCTCCTCGCGCAAAGATACTGGCAACATAGTTGAGCACGTCGGTGGCGCTTTGGTCATTGTAGCCAAAGTTCTTCACCAGGCGGGCTTTAACTACGTCAATCTTTTCCTGGGTGTCCTTATCCACCACCCGGCTGACCAGGGAGGTGAGCTTGATGCTGTCTTTCTGGTCCTCAAACAGCTTGAGTTCCAGGGCTTTGTGCAGCCGCTCGTTGGTGCGGTAATCAAAAGTCTTACCTTCGATGGCCAGCGCGCCGATGTAATTCATAATCTCGCGCCGAAAATCGTCTTTGCGGCTATCGGGAATATCAATCTTTTTCTCGATGCTGCGCATCAGCCGCTCGTCGGGTTCTTCGGCCTGGCCGGTAAATTTGTTGACCACCTTTTCGTGCTGGGTGTAGGCTTTGATGTTGTCAATGTAGTTGGCGCACAGCCGTTTGATGGCTTCTTCGTCGGCGCTGATGGCCCGCTGGACTTCGTTCTTCACAATCTCGGTATACTCCTCTTTCACAATGGCCAGCATCTCGCGGTAGCGCTGGCGCTCATCCTCATTGGTGATGAGCGGGTGGTTTTTGAGGCCCGATTCCAGTTCGTTGAGGACCATAAAGGGGTTGATGTAACCATCCTGCTGGTAATTGACCAGAGCATTGCTGATTTTATCCTGCACATAACGCGGGCTGATGCCTTCCATGCCTTCGTGCTGGGCTTCTTTACGCAGTTCTTTGATGTTATCTTCGGTGAAGCCGGGCAGGGATTTGCCGTCGTATAGTTTGAGCTTTTGCATGAGGGTGAGGTTGGCTTTTTTTGGTTCTTCCAGCCGGGTCAAAACAGCCCACATAGCTGCCATTTCCAGGGTGTGGGGAGCAATGTGGACCGGCACTTTTTTGGGGTTAAAGTCACGCTCGTAGATTTTTATTTCATCCTTAAGCTTGGTGATGTAGGGCACGTCAATGCGTACCGTCCGGTCTTTGAGCGCCTCCATAAACTCGTTGTTTTCCAGGCGGCGGTACTCCGGCTCGTTGGTGTGGCCGATGATAACTTCGTCAATATCGGTTTGGGCAAATTTCTTGGATTTGATTTTGTGTTCCTGGCTTGCGCCCAACAGGTCGTAGAGAAAAGCGACATCCAGTTTGAGCATTTCGATAAACTCGATGATGCCCCGGTTGGCAATGTTGAACTCACCGTCGAAGTTGAAGGCGCGCGGGTCGCTGTCGCTACCGTAGATGGCAATTTTGCGGTAGTTGATGTCGCCGGTCAGTTCAGTCGAATCCTGGTTTTTCTCATCTTTGGGCTGGAAGGTGCCAATGCCAATCCGGTCCTGCTCGCTGAAAACCAACCGGCGCACCCGGATGTGGCGGGCCATTTTGGCCCAGTCGCCTTCGTAGCGGCGCATCAACTCGCGCTGGTGGTAACGGCAGGGGGGACATAAGTCGCCGACAATGCGGATTTGTTCTTCGGTGGGCCGGTCTTCGTTGAAGCTGGCCATAAACCGTTCGCGCATTTCCAGGGGAATGAGATGCAGCGGCTCTTCGTTCATGGGGCAGTGCTCCCATTCGCCCCGAATGCCATCTCGATGATGGTCAACTTTAGCCGGGGCCAGGGTTACATCGCCAATCTGGGCCGCCACGCCGCTTAGTTGACCGTGAGAGCCAACGCCAATCTTGTAGAAATCGGCGGGAATTTCGCCATCTTCAGGCAGGTCGCCCAGATACCAATCAAAGGTATAAACAGCGCCGGCGTCGGTGCGGCTGTAATGCTCCATCCCTCGCTTGAGCCGGCGGACAATGGTGCTCTTGGAAGAACCAACCGGGCCATGCAGTAAGAGAACGCGTTTCTCGGTACCGTAGCCTTTGGCCGCGGCTTTGAAAAAATTAACCAGGCGCATGAGCGAGATTTCCAGACCAAAAATAGCATCGTCGCCGTCAAAGGATGAGTCACTGAAAAAGCGATAGCGAGTCAACCGTTTCTTGGCGTCTTCAAACTCGTCGCTGCCATACTCCATGATCATATCATAAATACGCTGGAAAGCATTGCGCGTTATGCGGGGGTTTTTAGCCACAATATCAAGATAATCTTGAAACGAACCACTCCAGTTGAGTTCCTGAAAACGTTTTTGGTCTTGCAGTTCGCCGACCAAACGTAATAAGGATGCTCCATCTTTCACTGACATTTAATCCTCCTGCCCTGATGGGCCTATTAACTTACTGCGCAGTCTTTTAACGTTGATCCAATGGTTAATATATCATCTTTAAAAATAGCTATCAGTAAACACCGCGTAAATCCCGATGCGATAAGGTTCTTACGGAGTGGGAAATTAGTCGCACTTAAGCCCCCAAAGTCTAGTTCATAGAATATGATATCCTTTCAAAGCCAATACCCAAACCAGTAGTGAATCGAGCAAAGAAATATTTGGTTGTCATGTGGCAAGGTTATCCTGCGGCTCGCCCCATTGCGCGCGCTCCAAACCTAAGCCGATGGTACGACAGACAATCGCGCCCATTTGTCGGTTTGCGTCACGACCCGAGTTCTAGCCCCCAGGAGAGAGAGGGAATCTTGAGGATTTAAATTACGATATTGACGATGCTGACGGTTGCTCAAATTAAACAAATGGTGCGCTAGAACATTCGAGCGTTTGTTGTCTGCAAACTCGCTGAATAGTGATATTCTAGCAAAATGACAAGAAAATTTCAAGCGAAAATCAGCCTATTCGCCTGTACTTTTGGGTATAATTTAGGTTAGTGCCTAAAATGCCTGACGCCGGTAAAGACCATGGCTAATCCCAATTTATCTGCGGCGGCAATCACCGCCTGATCCTGCACGGAACCGCCGGGCTGAACGACGGCCTTGACCCCGGCGGCGGCCGCCGCCTCGATGCCATCCGGGAAAGGAAAGAACGCATCGGAGGCCATCACCGCCCCTTGAGCTTTTTCGCCCGCTTTGGCTGCCGCCAGCTTGACCGAATCAACCCGGCTGGGCAGTCCGCCGCCAATGCCAACGGTTGCTGTACCAACAGCAAACACAATCGCATTACTCTTGACATGCTGGCAGGCTCGCCAGGCAAACTGCAAAGCAGTCATTTCCGCTGCCGAAGGCTGGCGGGCAGTGACAACCTGCCACGTGGTATCGGCCGGATCGCCGTAATCGCGCTGCTGGGCCAGCAGACCGCCGGCCACGGTGCGAAACTCGACGGTGGTATCAATGGGTTCGGGGATAGCCAGCAGCCGGCAGTTTTTGCGGCTCGACAAAATCTCTCTGGCCGCTTCGCTAAAAGCGGGAGCAGCAATCGCTTCAACAAATAGGTCGCCCAGGGCCGTAGCTGTGCCTTCATCAAATTCTCGATTCACCGCAATCACCCCGCCAAAGGCGCTGACCGGGTCCGAAACCAGGGCCTGGCTAAACGCAGTCGCCAGATCAGTGGCGCTGGCAATGCCACACGGCGAAAGGTGTTTGACAATGACCACACTGGGTTCAGTAAAAGATTGAACCGCCTGCCAGGCCGCATCCAGGTCCAGCATATTATTATAACTCAACGCCTTGCCTTGCAGGAGTGTTCCGCCCAAAGGGCCAATGCTTTCATCCGCTGCGTAAAGGGCGGCTGCCTGGTGCGGATTTTCGCCGTAGCGCATTTCCTGCACTTTTACCAGCGAAGCAGTGAGCGTTGACGGTAACTCTGCGCCGGCCTCACGGGCCAAATAATTGGTAATGGCGGCATCGTAGCGAGCGGTATGGGCAAAGGCTTTGCGGGCCAGTTCGGCCCGGCGCGCTGTGGAGACAAACCCGTTTTGGTGCAGCTCCTCGGCTACCGCTGCATAATCGGCCGGATCACAAATCACCGTGACCCGCACAAAGTTTTTGGCTGCCGCCCGCAGCAACGTTACCCCGCCAATGTCAATTTGCTCGATTGCTTCATTCATTGATACATTCGGCTGGGCAATTGTCTTTTGAAAAGGGTACAGATTGCAGACCACTAAATCAATCTCGCCAATCCGATGTTCGGCCAGCTCAGCCCGGTCTTCCTCCGAGGGTCGCGCTAAAATACCGGCATAAATCACCGGATGCAGTGTTTTGACCCTTCCGCCCAACATTTCAGGGGCGCCGGTGACAGCAGCTACATCGGTTACGGGCAATCCGGCCTCACCTAAAGCTTTGGCCGTGCCGCCGCTGGCTACAAAATCCCAACCCAATGGGGCCAGGCTGCGAGCAAAATCAATTAAACCGCTTTTGTCTGAAACTGAAAATAAGGCTGTGGGCATCTAAGTAGGTCCTTTCGATTAAAGTAAGAGTTACTACTCGGTCTCATGTCATTTCGAGACCGAAGGTCGAGAAATCTCTAGGGCGCACACGTAAAAGTAAGGTATCGGGCGCGAAGCGTCTCCCTGCGGTCGAAATGACATGGTTGTGCAGTTACAAGTAAGATTGAAAATGATACCGGGCGCAGGCTGAACCGTCATAAAGAACCCACACCCATTATACGTCCCAACTGCCAAAACCCTTTTACTCTTCAAACACCTGGGCATTGGTAACAACTTCAACGTCGGTGAAGCCGAGAGAGCGCAGGAAGTTTTCGTAGTAGAGCTTGCCGTGGGTGTTGGCTTTATCGAGAATTCCTTCCTTGAGGGCTGCTTCTTCAATTGCTTTTTGGGCCTCCCCCAAGGCTTCGCCTTGAAGGTTGGGGTTATTGTCTTCAAGAATCAAGTTGTTTTCATAATAAACAATGTGCGTCCGGTCAAAATCTATGCCGGCGTTGAGGATTTCGGGAGCAGGTAAAACTAGCCGCACCCGCTTGCCATCGGTCCACAAGTCGCCCTCTTCTAATTTTTCCAAATCGAAGCCCGCTTGAACATCCCCATAGACCAACATTAACAGCCGTTCTCTGGTACCCAACAGTTCGTTGAACCAACCTTCGGGTACTTTTTCTCGATAAATCTCGGTGACAGTATTATACTCTATCGTGGATAATTTTGCCTGGGCTTTGATACTTTGAATGGTAACGACCGGTGGAGGGAGAGGAGTCGAGGTTGGCAGTGGTGTGGCGGTTGGCGGCAGGACTGGTGGAAAAAGGCGGCCTACAAAGAAAGCAATGAGGGCAATGCCAACTAACGCCGCTGCGGCAATACCGCCCCAAACTAGATACTGCCGCTGTGCTGGTTTATTCATAATTCCTTCTCTTCCACCTCGATGGTAACATCGGTGAAACCTAACGAGCGCAAAAAATTCTCCAAATAAGCCCGGCCCGCCACTTCCGCCTTTTGATAGATGCCGCGTTGTTCGGCCCACTCCACCAAGTTCTTTTCGGCTAACAGGCGGGCACGACTTTCCAGGCTGGGGTCCTGCTTGACCAGCAGCCCGGTCTGGCGCTCGTAAACATACGTCTTCTCGTTGTCAATCCGGCTGTACAGAATTTCGGGGGGAGGCAGCGTGATTTTTACAGTCGTTCCCTGAACCTCAATATCCTTTTTCTCATCCACCTTTTGCAAATCAAACCCGGCTACCACTTCGCCCTCGGCGATGAGCATCAACTTGTCGGTGCCAACCAATTTTTCCCAGAGATTACTGGGGTCCTTCTCCAGGTCAATCACGGTGCGCATGGCAAACTCGGTGGTTTCCAGGCGGCCCAGTTCGGTGATGCTGACAATAATGGGGGTGGGTGAAGGTGTAGGAGTGGGTTTGCGGGTCGGGCTGGGCGTGGCAGTGGGTTCGCGGGTGGGGGTTACGGTGGGGGTGGCTGTTGGGGTATTGGTAATAATCGGTGGGGGCTGAGCAATAATCGAGGGGGTGGGTGAGGGGAGTGTCTCTTCGGTAGGGTTGCCCTGCCGCTCGGCCAGCGTTTGTTGACCCAGGCGAAAGGCGCTAAATCCCACCGCTGCTAGTAAGCCAATAAAAAGCGCCCCGGCGAGAAAAATAAAAATGCCCCTCCGACGATTCAAATCAGGCGACCCTTTCAGGTGATTAAAATTTGATGCAGTACCCGCGAGAACCAGTAGCCATCAAAGGTTTCTTTAAAGATGGTGGTTGGTATGACATTAATTTTACTCTCACGTAGAGCCTGACGCAAGGCGATAGGGGTGTCACGGTCTTCCCAGGTAGCCAGCAAAATTAATGGTAGATTGTGACTTAATTTTACCACAGCCTTGATCCATTCTCTAATCGAAGGATCGTTCTGGGTTTGGGGGTTGACCCCCACAATAGCCACAGCGCAGTGGGTCAGGGTATCTGCCTGTTCTGCTGCCGGTACCGTTTGACCTTCGATTGCGCCACCGCCCAACTCATTGATTTTGTCCACAATGATTTGCCGCCAATTACTGTCAGGGTCAATGACTAAGGCTTGCCAGCTCGACTTGGGCTGCGGAGCAATTCCTGAGGCAGCCAAGTCTCGCTCCAGAGCAGTCACTTTATCCTGCTCGGCAACGAGCGCATTGTGGATTTCCAGGGGAACATTAAGACCATACTGAGCAGCCTGCTGCTCTAGATAATTTAAATTCCGCCGGTGCTGGCTGAGTAGTTTTTGTTTCTGTTCAATAACCAGTTCATCGGGTTGGTTTATCATTTTAGGAATCCTCGTTGATATTAGGAATGTTAAAATTTTAACATTCTTAACATTGTACGAGAGACGCCATTTCCAGTCAACCCCTAATTATTGGGGGTTTTTGGGTAAGAAATTATAGAGGTTAACAAAATGTTGCCTCTTCCCGGAAGCTGTTTTGAAAGTGATGGATCCTAAATAAGCCGAGCTTCCGGGAAGGTTTCGTCTGATTAAGTTTTTAAGTTGGTAAAGCAACTCGCCTTATTTATGACGCTTTTCCAACTCTGCCACAACCTCGGCCCAGCGGACATCCCTGGTTTCCAGCAGCACCATGCTGTGATAAATCAAATCGGCCATTTCTTCGATGAGCCGCGCTTCGGATTGGGCCAGGGCGGCCACCAGCACTTCAGCCGCTTCTTCGCCAACTTTTTGAGCAGCTTTAGCCCGATCAGCCAGTAATTCATTAGTATACGAGCCTTGTTTCGGGTTTGTTTTGCGGTCGGCAATCAGTGCCGCCAGTTGAGTTAAAAAATCGCTCATAAAGCACCTGTGACAGGTAGCAAGGTAGCAAGGTAGCAAGGTCGCAAAATAGCAAATCTGCTACCCTGTTACTCTGCTACTTGCTACTTGGTAAACATTTCATCCCGCTTGGGGCCAACGGAAATATACCGGATTGAGACCCCGGCTAATTCCTCGATCCGGTTGAGATAATTTTGGGCGGCTTCGGGCAGGTCTGCCCAGGTCCGTGCTGCTGCGGTCGAATTTTTGGGCCAGCCCGGCCAGCTTTCATAGACAGGTTCAACTGTCTCGTAAACTGGAGTGTCGGGCACGTGTTGGATAATTGAACCATCTCCCAGGCGATAGCCGGTACATATTTTTAATTCCGGCAGCCCGTCGAGCACATCCAGCTTGGTAATGGCTAAATCGGTAAAGCCGTTGAGGTAGGCCACATAGTTGAGCGCCACCGCATCAAACCAGCCGCAGCGCCGAGGTCGCCCGGTAGTAGCCCCGTACTCCTGGCCTTTTTCGCGTAACCATTTGGCTGTTTGATTATCCCCTTGATCTGTCGGCATGGGGCCGGCGCCAACCGCCGTCGTGTAAGCCTTGACCACGCCGATAACCCGCTTAACTGCCTGAGGCGGCAAACCTGCTCCAACCGGGGCAAAAGTGGCCGTTGGATTGGATGAGGTTACGTAAGGGTAGGTGCCCCAATCGAGGTCACGCATGGCGGCTAACTGCCCTTCCAGCAAAATGTTGGCGCCCTGCTCGTAAGCCTGACGAATCAACGGCAGGGGGTCCACCAGACGTGCCGCCAACTGCTCGCCCCAGGTGCGGCATTGGTCCAGCAACTGGGCCGGGTCCACCGGCGTTTGTTGGAAATGAACCAATTCCCGGTTGGCAAACTCGATAGCCTGGTCCAGCCGGGCTTCCAGCCAATCGGGCCGCAGCAGGTCGCCCAAGCGCAGACCGCGCCGCGCTCCTTTGTCGCTGTAGGCCGGGCCGATGCCTCGTTTGGTGGTGCCGATGGCGCTTTTACCCGAAGCAACCTCTTGCAGTCCGTCCAGCAGTCGGTGATAGGGCATGACCATATGCGCCCGCTCGGAGACAAACAGGTTGGCGGTATTGACGCCTGCCGCCTCCAGCGCCTCCAATTCCTCCAGCAAAACAGCCGGGTTGACCACACAGCCCGTCCCGACCAGGCATTTGACGCCAGGGTGAAAAATGCCGGACGGAATCAGGTGTAATTTAAATTCGCCGTGATCGTTGATGACGGTATGCCCGGCATTATCGCCTCCCTGAAAGCGAATAACCCACTCCATTTGCTCGGCTAAGGCATCAACGATGCGGCCTTTGCCCTCATCGCCCCATTGCGCGCCGACAATTGCGGTAACTGTCATTGAATTTGTCTCTCCTGAAACATTAATTTCCTAACCGGGACGAGCCGGAGTCAAACAGAATTTTTCGCCACGAATTGCACGAATTAACACGAAAATTTTTAGTGAAAATTTGTGTAATTCATGGCAAAGTTAGTTCATGCTCAATATGCGAGGCCTCACCTGCTAATAGACAAAGCAGATAAACATCGTACAATCTTTTAGCGGGCCGGGCTCCCACGCCGTCGCTGCTACAATGATAGTATGACTTTTAAGTGATTTGTCTATAAGGTTCTAACAACCTGAAAAAGCAGCTCGTCTCACCTGTATGGCAAGCCGGCCCGGCCGCCTCTACCTGCACCAGCAAGGTGTCGCCATCGCAGTCGTAAAAAATGTGGCGGACTCTTTGAGTGTTGCCGCTGGTTGCGCCCTTGTGCCACAACTCGCCCCGGCTGCGACTCCAGAACCAGGTTTCGCCCTGTTCCAGG
The DNA here is from genome assembly GCA_015075405.1 of Anaerolineales bacterium. Classification (GTDB taxonomy): domain Bacteria; phylum Chloroflexota; class Anaerolineae; order 4572-78; family J111; genus DSQQ01. The sequence goes on along the minus strand of JABTUK010000003.1, from coordinate 796,835 downwards.
GTCAGCCGTAAACTTTCTTCATTCATCCAAGCCAGCATTAAAACTTGCCCGCTGGTGGCATCCTGGACAATGGCGGGAATGAGACCAGCTTCGTTGAATTTTAGATTTTGGACTGCCCTACCGGGCGTAGATTTTGGATGGCTATTAATTTGCAATTTATCTCCACCTATACAAGCGACGCTGACGGGAATTATCCTCGCTAACAGGCGTATTAGCCAACGTCGAAGGGGATTTCTCCCTTCGGTCGAAATGACACTTTTTCTAATTTCTTATTTCTAATTTTTTCTGCCTGACCAGGATACCCTGCGCGGTCAGATAATCTTTGACTTGCTGGATGGATAACTCTTGAAAGTGAAACAAACTGGCCGCCAGGGCTGCGCTGGCGTGGGCCTGGCTGATAACGTCGGCGAAGTGAGACAGCGCCCCGGCCCCGCCGGAAGCGATAACCGGAATGGTGACGGCCTCAGTGACGGCGCGGGTCAGTTCCAAATCAAAACCGGCTTTGGTGCCGTCGGCGTCCATGCTGGTCAGCAAGATTTCGCCCGCGCCCCGTTCCTGGCACTCCCTGGCCCAAGCGACGGCATCCAGCCCGGTGCGCTGCCGCCCGCCGTGGGTGGTGGTTTCCCAGCCGGGGCCATCCAGCCGCCTGCGGGCATCAACCGCCACCACAATGGCATTGCTGCCAAATGCGGTCGCCCCTTCGGTAATCAAACCGGGATTTCGCACCGCCGCCGTATTGATGCTGACCTTGTCCGCGCCCGTCGAGATGATGGCATGCATATCGTTGAGGCTGCTAATGCCGCCGCCGACGGTGAAGGGAATGAAGACGCTTTCGGCCACCCGCCGGGCGATGTCCACCATCAAGCCGCGCCCTTCGTGCGAGGCGGTGATGTCTAAAAAGACCAGTTCATCCGCGCCCTCGCGGTCGTAAATCTGGGCCTGCTCCACCGGGTCGCCCGCGTCCCGCAAATTGACAAAATTGATTCCTTTGACCACCCGCCCGTCTTTCACATCCAGGCAGGGGATAATGCGTTTGGCTAACATGATTTATCCTGGTTACACTTTATAGAATGATGCGTGATACGTGAAGAACGACTCTGAAGTTCTCACGCATCACGCATCACGTTTCACGTGTCATCTTCGCTTGTTGCACAAACTCTCTCACCCGCTCCCAGTCTTTTTTCACCGGGTCCCCGCGGAGATTGGTGCCGGTGTTGCTATCTACACCCCAGGGCTGCACGGCGGCGATGGCTGCGCCCACGTTGGCCGGAACCAGCCCGCCGGCCAGAATAACCCTGGCCTGCTGCCCCACTTGGGCCACGATCTCGCGGCTGATGTTCCAATCGTGGGTCATGCCCGTTGCGCCGACGCCGGGCATGCCGGTTACTTTGGTATCGAGGAGCAAAATTTCGGCTACGGCGGCGAATTGTAACGCTGTGTCAATGCTCTCCGAGCCGCCGACGTGAATGGCTTTCATCAGGGCAATCGTTTTGGGCAGGCGGCGACGGAGTTCTCGCATCGCCTCGACGCCCACAGCCTCGGTGTCGCTGGAAATGTGGATAATATCCGGCTGGACGGCCTCGGCCATGCGTTCAATTTCGGCCACATCGGTGCTCATTGTCAACGCCGACGAGGTTGCCCGGCCCTTGAGGGCAGCGGCAATGGCCCGCGCCTGGGCAAAGGTTAACTCGCCAAACACCTCGCCGTAATCTCCGGCTACAAAACCAACTTGATCCACCCCCAATTCAACCATCTTCAAAGCATCCGCCACTGATGTCGCGGCGTAAATCTGCGCAATCAAAAATCAATCCTCCCAGTGAATCAGCAAATGGCGAATGATGAATGGCGAATACAAATTTCATCCTTCATCCTTCCGCCTTTATCCTTCCGAACGCGCCACGCGAATCGCCTCGGCCAAATCCACTGCGCCGGTGTAGAGAGCCTTGCCGATAATCAGCCCTTCAACGCCCTCGTGTTCGACGGCTTTGACCCGCTTGACATCCTCGATGCTGGCGACGCCGCCCGAAGCGATCACTTTAAAGCTGCGCTCAGGATTGCTGGCATTGGCGGCGCGGGCCAGGGCTACGGTTGCTTCCAGGTTGATGCCGGTCAGCATGCCATCGCGGGAAATGTCGGTGTAAATCACGTGGGTCAGGCCGGCGGTCTGAATCAGTTGAACCAACTTCAGGGCGTCGGTTTCGGCCAGTTGCCGCCAGCCGTGGGTAGCCACCTTGCCCTCTTTGACATCCAGCCCCAGCGCCACCTGCTCCGGGCCAAACTGACCCAACACATCGAGCATCTGGCGAGGCCGGTCGGCGGCCATCGAGCCGACGACTACCCGGCTAACGCCCAGATCGAGCGCGCGGGCAATATCTTCGAGGCGGCGCAGCCCACCACCAAATTGGACCGGGATGGTCACGCGATCCAGGATGGCTTGCAGCGCATTGACATTTTTGGCCGACTTTTCCGGGTCGCCAAACGCGCCGTCGAGGTTGACCACGTGCAGCCAATCCACGCCGAACTCGGCCCACTGTTCGGCCATTGCGGCCGGGTCGTGGCCGTAAACCGTCTCGGCGTCAGGGTCGCCCTGGGTTAGCCGGACACAGTGGCCGTTTTTCAAATCAATGGCGGCAAAAATTTGCATAGCTACTCCTGTTTCGTGAGGCGATGACACGGGAGGCGAGGAGAAAAATTTTTTCGCCTCACCCCTCCTCGCCTCCCCCGGCCCATTCCACAAAATTCCGCAATATTTGCAGCCCCACCTGCTGGCTCTTTTCGGGGTGAAACTGGATGGCGCAGACGTTGTCGCGGCCCACGACGGTGGGGAAAAGCTGGCCGTAATCGGTGCAGGCGATAATATCGGCGGGATTGGCCGGGACAGCATAATAGGAGTGGGCAAAGTAGGCAAAATCGCCGGAGTTGACGCGCCGGAGCAGCGGGTGAGGGCGAGCCGGCTCGATTTGATTCCAGCCCATGTGCGGTACAACGAAGCCCGGCCTGTTGGGAAAACGGACAATTTTGCCGGGCAGGATGCCTAAACCTTCGTGCCGGCCCATTTCTTCGCTTTCCTCAAACAAGAGTTGCAGCCCGACGCAAATGCCAAAGACAGGTTTGCCGGCCCGCGCCGCCGCCAGAACCGGCTGGTCCAGCCCGCGCTCGCGCAGGTGGCGCATGGCGTCGCCAAATGCGCCGACGCCGGGCAGCACCACCACCTCAGCCGCTTCGACAGTCTGAACCGAGTCGGTAATCTCCGCCGCCGCGCCGACGGCCTCAAACGCTTTTTGCACATTTCTAAAGTTGCCTACGCCGTAGTCAACAATTACAAGCTTAGGTTGGGTCACGAGAAATCCTTTCAGTAATGACCGGGGACCGGGGACGGGGGACCGGCTATATTTAAACCCCGGTCTCCGGTCTCCGGTCTCCGGTCTATCATCACGCGGTAAGCGTCCCTTTGGTGCTGGGCGACTGCCCGGCCAGTCGCTCATCCCGGCGAACAGCCATGTCAAGGGCGCGGGCCAGAGCTTTGAACAGGGCTTCGGCCCGGTGGTGGTCGTCCGCGCCGGCCAGCAGCCGAGCGTGCAGGTTCAGCCGGCCTTCGTGGGCCAGGCTTTCAAAAAAGTGGGGGATCAGCGAGGTCCCAACCTGGCCAATGCGCTCGGTGCTGAAGGCGCCATCAAAAACAAAGTAGCCGCGTCCGCCAAAATCAACAGCCACCAGGGCCAGAGCCTCGTCCATGGGCACGATGGCATGGCCCATGCGAGTGATGCCTTTACGGTCGCCCAGGGCTTCGGCCAGCGCCCGGCCCAGAACAATGCCTACATCTTCGACGGTGTGATGCTCGTCAATATGCAGATCGCCGCTGGCCCGCACTTTTAAGTCAAAGCGGGCGTGGCGGGCCAGGGCGTGCAGCATATGGTCCAGAAAGCCGACGCCGGTGGCGATGTCGGCCTGGCCGGAGCCGTCGAGATTGAGGCTGATTTCGATATCGGTTTCACCCGTTTTACGGGTGACGATGGCGGTACGGGGTAAGAGTGTCAATAGTTACTCCATCAATAGATCGTAGATGCAAGCCAGTAAATTTAACAAAAGAAGTAAATAGTACGGGTAAATACGAATACTTTTGCTAGTGCTATGATTTGGTGTATGGCTGCAATGTTATCAAATTGGGAATAGGGGCGTAATGCTTGCGATTGAACGTATATAGCGGCAAATTTAAAGCGACCGCAGTTTGACCAATCAGAGCATCAAGCAGACCAAGATTATGGCTGAGGTGGTAACGCAAAAAAATATCCAGGGCTTCATCACAGGTTTCAGATGAAGGCCAAACCGTTTCAAATGCTGTTAATACTTTTGCTACCTTGTCTTGCTCTGATTTATTGCTACAGCCTTGAAACAACTCCATTGCTACAAAACCGGCTAGAACAATCTCTTCATCCCCTAGCGAGTCAAGCCAACTCACCGCTGGCGGATACTGACGCAAAAGATCTATCATAATATCGCTATCCAGGATGATCATCGTCTATCCTACTTATATCCGGTCTTCTTTGAGCTTGCTCTCGAAGTTGACGAGCGTAGGCGGCACTGTCGGTGATGTCAGAACGATTTTGCCATAAGCCGATCAATTCGGAATTGAGTAACTGCCTGGCCGTTAAACGAGGGCGTTTTGGTCTGGTAGGGCTAAAGAGCACTAGAAGTTCTACTTGTTGACCCTTTTCCAGAGGTAAATTTGTGAGGTGTAGTTCACCACTTTTTTGAACAGTTTGCTGTAAACGAATTGCTTCCATTGTCATCGTCTTCCGTGTCTAACATACTTGCCATATCAGTAGTATTTTAACACAAGTTTTTTGGGCGCGAAAGGCGTGTTCGGTTGGGTTTTTCAATGATTTCAACGTCTCACTCTACCAACTCTCTTAAGTTATTCGGATGTCCCAAAATAATCTGAGCCTTCGCCGCCTCAAACTCGGCGCGTAAGGCTTCTTTATCAGGCGCGCCGGCCAGGCAGGCGATGGCGGTGAAGGGCGCGATTTGGTGGGCGGCGCGGGCGGCGATGACATCCGCCGGATTGGCCCCGATGTAGGCGCTGCGGGCCGGCGTAGGCTGCAACCTGCGGGCGGCTTCCACCAGCGCCCAGGGATCGGGCAGGGGATTGGCCCCGGCCTCGGTTATCTCGTCCAGGGTGATGACGGTTTGAAAATAAGGCTCAAGCTGTGTCATTTTCAGCGTCCACTCGACTTCCAGACGGGGCCGGTTCGAGACCACGCCCAGGCCGAGGGTGCGGCCCAAATGGGTTAAGACCTCCGGCTTGATCAGTCGGGTCTCGCGCTCGCGGTAGCCGGTCCCCTGCACCAGCACGGCCGGCTGCTGATACACCTGCTCAAATACATGCGCGCCCAGGTATAACTCCTGGAAAATACGGTTAACCAGATTGGTTTTGGTCAGGTTGCCGCTGGCTACCAGCAGATGCCGGTTCATTTTGGGCAGGGCGGTGTTGGCACCGTCTATCCCACCGCCCGCGGCGGCAATGTCTTGCGCGAGTTGGGCAATGTTCTTTTGCTCGCGCAGCGTTTCCAGGCTAATTTTTAGGCGACCCCCGGCCAGTTGCAAATAAGCAATGATCGCCGGGACATGCAGCCGGGAGGGGAACGTGGGCACCGGCACCGGCGGCAGCATTTCGATAAAATAGAGGGCTAACGCCGTCGCCAGGTCCCAATAATTGACAAAGCGCCCCATCTTTTGCAGCAGGGCCACCTCGTCGAGGGTCAGCAGCGGCTCCTGGGCCGCCGGCAGCCCGATGGCCTGCTCCAGGTAAAGCTGCACCGTGCGACGAACCACCTCACGGTACGAACCGCTGACATCCACCAGTACATCGTCAACGGCAAAGATCAGTCCTTCGATTTGCAGCTTGGGTTTGTAACTCATAGGCTTGACCAAAAACAAACGTGTTGCGTCTTGCGTGTTCCGTTCATTTTACTTAACCGGAGATTGGAGTTTTCTAAATCGCACCCTTCGATACACCCCTCGCTTTGCTTGGGGCTACTCAGGATGCGATAGCCCAAAATCATCCTGAGTAGGGCGTTAGCCCGTATCGAAGGGTGATTTTCGAGCTAAATCCGAACTCGGGTTACTTACGCAACACGCAAGACGACAACATCAATTGAACGATTACAGTAGCTTTAAAACTTCCGCCAGCCGGTCCATTTGGGCCGGGGTGCCGATGCTGAAACGCAGGCAGTCGGCCAGGCCCGGCGAATTGTAGTAGCGGACCAAAATGCCGTGCGCCGCCAACTGCGCTTTGACTTCCACCGCCGAGCGGCCCAGCACCCGGCACAAAATAAAATTGGCCTGGCTGGGGTAGGCTTGCAGCCAAGTGATGCCGGCCAGAACTTGGTAAAACTGTTCTCGCTGCGCCACCAATTGGGCCACTCGTCCCAACAATCGCTCCCGGTCGGACAGCGAGACCAGCCCGGCAATTTGCCCGGTCACGGGGACGTTGTAGGGCTGCTTGATTTTCCAGAGGTGCGCGATGATGTCGAGCGGAAACGCCCCGTAGCCCAGGCGCAGCCCGGCCAGTCCAGCCCATTTGCTGAAGGTGCGTAAAACAACCAAATTGGGGTAGTCGCGCACCCATTCGATCCGGCTGCCCACGCCCGCCGATGCACCGGCAAATTCAATATAGGCTTCATCCAAAACGACGATGGCCGGGAGGGCCAGCAGCCGCTTCAATTCGTCGTCGCCCAGCAGCGAGCCGTCGGGGTTGTTGGGCGAGGTGACGAAGATCAGTTTAGGGTGGCTGTGACCCTCCCCCTGCTCACTCCCTGGAAGGGAGGGGGATTTTTGGGGCTGCCCCCTCCCTTCCAGGGGTTCTTCTTTCTCCCCCCCTTTAAGGGGGGGGTAAGGGGGGGTAAACACCGCCTCAATTCCCTCAATATCCACCGCAAAATCAGGCCGCCGCCAGACGTTGATAACTTCCGCGCCGTTGATGTCGGCATCAAAGGCATACATGCCAAAGGTCGGCGGGCAGTTGACAATGGTATCGCCCGGAACAATGACCAGACGCATAATCAGGTCAATCAATTCATCTGCGCCCAGGCCCACCAACAAATAATCGGCAGCGAGACCGGTGTAATCGGCCAGAGCTGCCCGTAGTTCCCGACTTTCGGGGTCGGGGTAAATGTGCAGGTAGGGCGCTTCGGCCAGGGCTGCGGCCACCCGCGGCGAAGGGCCGTAGGGGTTTTCGTTGGCATCGAGCTTGATGATCTCGTCGGGCCGGCGGCCCAACTGCTGCGACAGCACCTCAAACGGCAGGATCGGGGTGTAGGGCTTGAGCCGGGCCAGGTTGGGCCGGATGAGCCGGTCGAGATTGAACTTATCACTCAAGGCGAAAACCTCTGATCGCGGAAGCGGCCCTGCTCCGATTTGCGCACGTAGGTCTCTTCGATCCAGGTGAAGTAGCCGCCGTAATCCAGGCTGAAGCCACGACACATAATCATATAACCGATGACCTGATTGTTCTCGTCGTGGATCAGGTAAGCTTCGCCGGCTTGCGGGTCGTTGAGCAAGGTTTTAATGGCGGCTTCGGTTTTGGCCCACTCGCCCGGCGCGGCTTCGGTTTCCTCCTCAAAGGACTCGCGCATCAGGTTCAGCAGGGTCTTCTCGTGTTTGGGTGTAGCTTGTCGTATTTTCATAAGCGTCTCCTTACGGCGGCGGCGTGCGCGCCTAAGCCTTCGGCCTCGGCCAGAAGTTGGGCCGCAGGACTAATGGCTGCGGCCTCGGTGGCATCCAGTCCAAAAATACTGATGATTTTGGTAAAATCGCGGACGCTGAGCGGGCTGGCAAAACGGGCCGTGCCCATCGTCGGCATGACATGGGTTGGGCCGGCGGTGTAATCACCCAACACTTCATAGGCGTGCTCGCCCAAAAAGATACCTCCGGCGTTTTTGACCTGGCCGACCAGCGCCCAGGGGTCCGGCGTGTGCAGGCACAGATGTTCCGGGGCGTAGAGATTGCTCAATTCGACCGCCTCGGCCAGGTCGGCGCAGATGACGGCCCCGCCCTGATTTGGCAGACTCTCAGCAATGATCTCGCTGCGTTCCAGGGCCTCAAGCTGGCGGCCCATTTCAAGCTGGACCGCTTCGGCCAGGGGCCGGCTGGGCGTGACCAAAATGGCCGAAGCCAGGGTGTCGTGCTCGGCCTGGGCCAGCAAATCGGCGGCGACCAGCGCCGGGTTGGCCCCGGCGGCGGCGATGACCAGGGTTTCGGTGGGGCCGGGCAGCCCGTCAATATCCACCTGTCCAAACACCTGTCGCTTGGCCAGGGTGACGAAAATATTACCCGGCCCGACAATTTTATCCACCGCCGGCAGCGACTCCGTGCCGTAAGCCATAGCTCCCACCGCCTGCGCCCCGCCGAGACGATAAACCGCATCTACTCCGGCCACTTTGGCCGCCGCCAGCAGCACCGGCGCGATGCGGCCCTCGGGATCGCGGCCGCTGGGCGTGGTCACGATGACCTGCTCCACCCCGGCCACTCGCGCCGTGACGGCGCACATCAGCAGGGTGCTGGGATAAGGCGCGGTCCCACCCGGCGCATACACCCCGACCCGTTCCAGCGGGCGAACCATTTGGCCCAACGCCCCGCCGTCGCGCCGCCAATCCAGCCAGCTTGACGATGGCTGTTTGAGGTGAAAGGCTCGAATGCGCTCGGCGGCAAAGTGGAGCGCGTCGCGCAGTTCGGCGGGAATACTGGCGTAAGCGGCCTCAATCTCATCCGGCGCTACCTGCAACGCGGGCAGCCGGACGCCGTCAATTTTCTCGGTCCAATCGAGTACGGCGGCGTCGCCCCGCTGGCGTACATCGGCCAGAATCCGGCCTACGGCGGCTTCCAGGCTCAGGGCTTCGCCAAACACCCGCTCGATGCCTTTGGCCAGGGTCGGCGTCAATTTCATCTCGCCGATGGGCGAGCGTTTGAGGATGGTTTGCCGGGCTTCGGCGGCGGTGTAGATGCGGAAAAGGTCAGTCATACCATCGTTTCTTGGCAAAGAAGGGAACTAAGGGAACTCGTTGGAACTGAAGGAACTGGAACCTTAGTGCCGGCGCTCGTCCGGCGATGAAGTCGCCGGACTATAGAGCAGCGCCCGATGAATCGGGTTAAAGCCGGGTTGACCCGGCGCTGTTGTGTAGCCCTGGCATTCATGCCGGGGCGGGTTAGGTCAGCCAAACAGTTGCCGAACGCTTTCAACCTGCTCCATCCCTTCCAACGGTAATTGAGGCTTAGATTTCACGGATATCAGGCAGCCTTTTCTCTTTCAGCTATCTTCACCTTTTTGCCATACTTCTCGCAAAAAAAGCGAACACACTCCGGGGCTAGGTCTATTGCCTTTTCATCATAGATGCCGGTTTCTGGATTTAGCCAGATTAAAGCATAATCGCCCCGAACCCGGCTAAAGCGCTCTTTATCTTTCAAGACGGCAAAAACGCCGCCTGGATTATCGGCGACCACCAAGGGATAAAAATCAAGCTCATAAATTGAAACATCTAACTCTTCCTCAAACCAGAGCCGCAAGATGTAATCGGCTACATATTCGGCCTTGAGTAAGCCTTTTTCTTTGTGGTTTTGCCACACGCTTTCATTATCGGCAACAATTGTCCATTCTGCCCATTTCATGATCTTATCCTACAATGATTATTGGCTGATGATTACGAGCATTTTCCCATTGTTCCAACAATTCCGGTTCATGGACTTCTACCCACAGTTCAATCATTTTTCGCAAAGTCAAAGGCAGTTCTTTGCCGGGTTTTAGCCAGGTTCTGGTTCGGATATCCAGGCGATAGCTGTGGACATCCCCTTGATATTTGATGTGAACGTGAGGAGGAGCATGGTCGTTGTAATTCATCAAGATGACCAAAGCGCCTTTTTTGAAGGGATGGGAAACAGGCGGCATATTTTCTCAGCCAGGATGATTATTTTTTAGACTATAACATAAAATCGGTGAGGTGTAAACTCACTTTTGGCTGATGGGCTGTCGTTTCAGCCGCGCTCACGAAACCTTAACAGCGTTCTCGTTCAGCCGCATATTTCAGACAGGCTAAAATATCTTCCTGGGTTAAGTAAGGAAAATCAGCCAAGATTTCCTGATAGTTCATCCCTGAAGCGAGGTAATCAAGAACATCGTATACCATAATACGCATCCCGCGAATACAGGGCTTGCCGCCTCGTTTCCCTGGCTCAATCGTAATAATTCCTTTGTAATCCATTGCGCTTCCTTATTTAAGCTACAATACTGGGAGAACCTTCGGAAACCTCGGAAGCATCTTGCCACCGGCGCTCGTCCGGCGATGAAGTCGCCGGACTATAGAACAGCGCCCGATGAATCGGGCTAAAGCCGGGTTGACCCGGCGCAGTTCTCTAGCCCTGACATTCATGCCGGGGTGGGTCATGTCAGCGAAACAATTTCCAAACGCTTTCAACCTACTCCATCCCTTCCAATGGTAATGGACGCTTAGATTTCACGGGATGCCCATTCAATTTACGGAGAGTTTGCTGCTTTTTTGCTGCTATCCAAAATCATTGGATAAAGCGCGTCAGCAACAAGCTGATGAACGAGTTTGCTAGGGTGTGGGTCAACAGAATTGACGACAAGGTAGCGTGAGTCTATACCTTCAACTAAGTTTGTCACATCTAAAACAGGAACACCCTGCCTTTGGTATATATAACGACCCTGGAGCCAATTCCAATACGCAGTGCTTCTCTCTTGTGACCCCAAACGATATATTCGCCAATAAAAGAAATTGGCTGCGTAAGAATTTTCTACGAGTGGTTCAAGAATATCTGGTTCTACTCGTGCAGCCGGTAAAGGGGGAAAACCTTTATCTACGGCTACGCCATCAATATCATTAAGGTAAAAGGCAAGAATTATAACATCTGGTTTATAAGGATATGCAAGGGCATTTTCAATTTCACCCTGGGTACTAGCCCCCGCTCTACCAACATTCATAACCGCATAATCGTCACCAAGCATCTGGCCTAATTTGTAGGAGAAAAGATCTGCCTTATTTTCTATACCCCAGCCAGCCGCGAAAGAGTCGCCCAAAACCATAATTTTTGTTCGTTCTTCAAGTAGTTGGGGCGTCCACTCTATATCTCGATACCCAAGAGAATTCTTCACCCAATAACGATTAAACCAATTACGAGCAGCGAGAGTATAGCCGAGCGAGTCTGACTGTGCATAGAACTTAAAAGAATAATTCTAACAAAATAAGGGCGATTAGAATAGAGAACAAGGAAATTGAGAGATTTTGAGCAAGCTGTTTGAATTTTCCATCACTTTTCCACTTATAACGAAATAAAAATGTGACCCCTACAATTAACCCTATGACGATTAAGGTAACGACAGAGAAGGTAAACCAATACATAGACTTTTACTTCCTTAGAAAAAAAATCAGTGAAATCCCTGTTTATCCGTGTCCCATTTAATTTCACCTTTCAATCCCCAACACATCCAACAACCTCACCCAGCGATGCGGCTCCTCTTCAAAAATGTAGGTAATGGGCAGGACCAGCACGCCGCTGCCGCCGATGCGGCGAAGCTGCTCGATGGATTGGTGCAGCCGGTCTTTGCGGACGACGATGGTGATGGCGTACCAGCCGGTGTCGTCTGCATCACGCAGATAGACCCGGCTGATGGTTGGCCCCTGCAAGCCGCCCAAATCGGGCTGGTCGAAAACTTTTTGGGCTACTTCTTCGGGCGATGAACCACGCACGTTGGCGATGATGGTTTCGTGCTCGACGGCGCGCAGGTGGGCCTCGATCCGCTCCAGCATCTGCCGGGTGACGGCTAACACTTCGGGCCGGCGGGTCAGGGCGGCCCGGTTGCCGATGAAGACCATCTGGCTTTGCAGCAGTTGGCCGCCTTCGATCTGTTTGAGCCGGTTTTCACGCAGGGTGACGCCGCTGCTGACCAGGTCAATAATAAAATCGGCGGAGCCCATCTGCGGGGCCGCTTCGAGGGCGCCGTCGGCATGGAGGATGCGGTGCGGTTGGATGCCGTGCTTTTCCAAAAAAGCGGTGGTCTGGCGCTCGTACTTGCTGACCACGCGCAGCGGGCGCTGGCTCTGGCGCGAGGCGGCCAGCGCGGCCAGGTCGGCCACAGAGTTAACCTCGCTCCAATCTTCGGGCACGGCCACAGAGAGGTGGCAGTGGCCGTAACCCAGCGCATCGTGGATGATAACCACGTCGTCGCCGGGGCCGCGATATTCTACCACCGTATCAAAACCGACAATGCCTAAATCCACATCGCCATCGCGGACCTTGCGCACCACATCGGCCGAGCGTTGAAACCAGATCTCCAAGTTGGGGATGTCGTCAATTTGGGCAATGTACTGGCGGGGGTTAACTTTGTTGACCGAGAGGCCGCAGGCATTGAGGAAATCGCGTGTCTCCTCTTCCATACGGCCTTTGCTGGGCAGGGCCAGCCGGATTTCGGAGCGCTGGCTGGTTTGAGGCAGTGGATCGAAATAGGTTTGGGTTGGCATGATAAACAATCCTTATGTGGCTGAAATTTTACATCTAATTCCAAGTTGGCACAATTTTTTTAAGAGAGGCGGGAAAGGTTTCGATTCGCCGTTATCTTTGACAGGTGGGGGGCCTATGTTATACTTTATTCATGCTTACGGTCAAAGGACACACCGGTGAATAAAAATAGTTCTCCACCTCTGCCGCCGCCCGATAAAAGTATTCCGTTGGCGGTAGGGCTGATTGGTTCGTTTGAGATTGCTATTGCCCTGTTGGGGCTGATCATTGCTGTGTTGGTGGGAAATTTCGACGGGAATACGGTGGCCTATTTGACCCTGCTGCTGGTCTACGGGGCGATGGGGGCGGGCTTGCTGGCGATTCAGGAGTGGGCCAGGTTTGCTAACGTAGTGCTGCATCTGGTGGCGATTCCATACACTTTTTACACGGCTGCTTTCCTGGGCGCGCCTGCGGATTGGCGGATGATAAGCCAGGTGCTCATTTCCATCGCCATTGTGGTCGCGCTCACCCGGCCCGCCCTGCGTTACAAATTTCAAACGGTGGTGCCGAAAAAGAAAGATCATTAAAAAACAATAGGGGGACATAAAAAACGTTGCCAATACAGTTTGGTCATGTTATACTTAGGCAACGCCAGCCAAAGGAGTGACACGTGGCACACCGAATCCTAATGATAGACGACGACCGGGAGATGATTACCCTGGGCCGCTTGATTTTAGAGCGAGAGGGGTTTGAGGTTATTTCGGCCCTGGGTGGAATTGAAGGTTTGGACATCCTCAAAAAAGCGGATAAGCCCATTGATTTGATTCTCCTCGATATTATGATGTTGGGGATGGACGGCTGGCAAGTGCTGCAAATCATCAAAAATAATCAAGACCTGGCCCAGATCCCCGTGATTATGCTGACGGCCCGTCATTATCTGGAAGATGAGTCAGAAACAACAAATTACGCCGGTTTGTTTGATGGCTATGTGGTGAAGCCCTTTGTAGTCAGAGATTTGCTGGGCAAAATTAAGGATTTGATAAAAAAGCGCGGCGCGCCTAAAGAATAAATTTTTATTGACCCTCCTCCATCAATGACCGGGGACCGGAGACGGGAGACCGGCAATAATAGATGGCGAACAGCCGGTCCCCCAGGGGGAGGCGAAGCGCTCTCATCAGTCCCCGGTCTCTGGTCATTAAACAATGCAACCCAAAGCCAATTTTTGGATTGAAAAAGATGGAAAAGTCGCCCTTAGTTCCTGGCGGGTCAGGCTGCTGGAGGCGGTGGGTGAAACCGGCTCTATTTCGGCGGCGGCCTCGCGGATGAACGTTTCCTATCGCCGGGCCTGGGACAAAATCCACGAGTGCGAGGAACGGCTGGGGGTCAAACTGGTTGACACCCAAACCGGGGGCAGCGGCGGGGGGGGCTCAACACTTACCCCGGCTGCGGTAGATTACATTCAACGCTTCAATGGCTTTGCCGATCATTTAAACGATGCCGTCGGCGCTCGTTTTCAAGAGTATTTCCCCCAAAAGTAGTAACCCCAGAAAATTTCTAAAAGGCGCCGCGGCGGTCAATGACGGTTTTGAGGGTGCGCCACAGGATTTGGATGTCGAGCCATAGGGAGTAGTGCTTGATGTAATACAAATCTTCCTCGGTGTGGAGGTGCATCAGCTTGTCAGCCCGGCCATTGACCTGCCACCAGCCGGTCAACCCTTGCGGCACTTCAAAGCGTTTGCGCTGCCAGGGTTTGTACCTGTCTACCAGCCAGGGCAGTTCGGGACGGGGACCGACCAAACTCATTTCCCCTTTGAGAACATTGACCAATTGGGGTAGCTCATCCAGGCTGGTGCGGCGCAAAAAGCGGCCAAACCGGGTCACACGGGGGTCATCGTAAAACTTGTGGATGGGCAGGCCGAGATCGGTTTGCCGGATAAGTTCATTGTGCCGGGTTTCGGCATCGTGAACCATGGTCCGAAACTTGTACATATTGAAGGGCCGGCCATTTTCGCCGGCGCGTTGTTGCTTGAAGATAATCGGGCCAGGGGAGTCAAACTTGATGAGCAGGGCGATAATGCCCATGATAGGTAGCGCCAGGATTAGTCCAACCCCCCCAACAAGCAGGTCAAAGGTACGCTTGATGAGGCGCTGCAAAGGATCGAGGGCCGGTTCGCGCAAGGTGACCAGGGGCATGCCGCCCAAATCTTCGACCTCGGAGCGCAGAAAAACCAGGTCCATAAAGTTGGGCATGACCCGGACATTGACTTTGAGGGTATCCAGGGCGGCGACCAGATTGGCCAGTTTGTCGTGGGCGTAGCGGGGCAGGGTGAAGATAATTTCGTTGACCCGCTGGGTCTGGGCCACCTCAATACAGTGGTCGAGGGAGCCAAGATGGGGGTAGCCGAGGGTGTCGGCTTGAGGATTATCATCCATAAAGCCAACCAGTTTGAGACCGGTCCAACTGTTTTGAATGACCATCTGGCCGACCTGATGCCCGGCCCGGCCTGCGCCGACAATCAAGACGCGGCGAGCGCCGTAGCGGTTTTGGCCGAAAAAGCGCAGAAAGAGGCGAAAGGTGAGGCGGTAGGTTAGCAGGAAAAAGAGGCTAATCAGGGCAAAGTAGAGGACCTGGAGGCGGGAGACATCGCGGAAGGAGAAGTAGAGGGCGCCGGCAAAGGCCAGGGTGGTGGCGGCGTGGGCGGAGATAAGCCGCTGGATTTCGTCAAGGGCGCGCAGGTTTTTTTGCAGATGGTAGACATCGAGCAGGATAAAGCCGACGCCCCATATAAAAAGGGCCACGCCATAGACGGGCCAGGGTAACATGGCATCAGTTGCCAACAGGGGTTTCCCAATTTCCAAGAGGGGACGCAGCCAACTGGAGAGCAGTAAGGCCAACAGAACTGTGCCCATATCACCCACCAATAGGACTAAACTAAAACCGGCCCGCTTGAACATAGCTCACTTTCCTTGCATCACTGCTAACCCCTCTATTATACTCAAGTCGGAACGTCTACGCCAAAAAATAAGGATAGACGTAACGGCTCAGGCATGTCATTTCGACCGAAGGGAGAAATCCCCATGGCCTGTGTAACGCTCTAGGGATTTCTCGGCCTATGGCCTCGAAATGACATGGAGGCTGAGCAGTTACGAATAGACATTGTGGATGGTTACTCAAGAGAGAACCGCCGTATCCCCAACATCTGAGCTAAAACGAGCGCGATAAATAGAGGGTTGTAGACCAGATAGCGATACCATAAACGGCGGGGTTCTTGCCAAAGCCGAAAGAGCCATTCCAGGCCGTTTTGCTGCATCCAACGGGGCGCCTGGGGGATGCGGCCCGTGTGAAAATCAAACGCTGCGCCCACCCCGATCAACACCGGCGCGGTTAATTGATGGCGGTGAGCGGCCATCCATAAATCTTGCTTGGGTGTACCCAAGCCGACCCAGATGATATCGGGGGCGGCTTGATTAATTTGAGTGATGATTTGCGTCTCTTCGTCAGGGGTTAGGGGTCGAAAAGGGGGCGAGTAGCCTCCGGCTACTTTTAAGCCGGGGAAGCGCTGCTGTAAATTTTTAGCCAGGAGTTCGGGTACACCGGCTGCGCCGCCGTAAAAGTAATGGCTGTAGCCCCGCTCAACCGAGAGGCGGCATAAGGCTAACATCAAATCAGGGCCGTAAACACGGGTAACCGGACAGTGACCCCACCAACGGCTCAACCAAACCAGGGGCATCCCATCGGGTGTGGCCAGCCCGGCAGCGTTGACGGCGCGGCGCATCCGTTCATTGCGCTGACATTCCATAACGGTATGGACGGTGCAAACAGAGATATAATGGCAGGTCCGATTGTCTATCCACTGGGCAACCTGGTTGACAGCCTGGGGCATAGTTATCGCGCTAATCCCGACGCCAAGGATGTTGACCCGGCGAATGTTGGTCTGCACTCTTTAATCCCCAAATTGTAATTCGTGCTGATGGGCCAAATACCAATCAATCGTTTTCCGCAAGCCCTTTCGGAAATCGGTCTGAGCCTGAAAATCAAAGGCTTGTTTGGCCCGGCTGGTATCGAGTGAACGGCGAGGTTGACCGTCGGGCTTGGAGGTATCCCAGACAATTTTACCTTGAAAGCCGGTTAACTCGGCAATCAGTTCGAGTAAATTTCTGATGGTAATTTCCATGCCGGAGCCTAAATTGACCGGTTCAGGCTGGTCATACGCCTGGGTGGCCAGAACAATCGCCCTGGCGGCATCTTCCACAAATAAAAACTCCCGTGAGGCTCGGCCTGTACCCCAGGCGACAATTTCTGAATCGCCGCGTTTGATGGCGTCAACGCATTTTTTGATGAGAGCCGGAATAACGTGGGAACTTTGAGGCTCAAAGTTATCTCCGGGTCCGTACAGATTAACCGGCAGCAGGTAGATGGCATTAAAGCCATACTGCTGGCGATAGGCTTGCCCCTGGACCAACAGCATCTTTTTAGCCAGGCCATAAGGCGCGTTCGTTTCTTCGGGGTAGCCGTTCCACAAGTCATCCTCTTTGAAAGGGACAGGGGTAAATTTGGGATAAGCGCAGACGGTGCCAATCGAAACAAATTTTTCCACCCCGGCCAGCCGGGCCTGCTCCATCAGATGAGCGCCCATCATCAAATTGTCATAAAAGAACTCGCCCGGCTTCTCGCGGTTGATGCCAATGCCGCCCACTTTGGCCGCCAGATGAATAACCACATCTGGCTGCCCCACCTCGTACGCCCGAATGACGTCGTTGATTTGGGTTAAATCATAATCTTGATGGCCGGGCACAAAAAGGTGGCCCACCTCGTGTTGTTTCAACTCGGCCACTACATAGCGCCCCAAAAAACCGTCACCGCCGGTGACCATAATGCGTTTGTTGGTTAGATTCACTCTTGTTTACTCAAACTCCTTGCCGCACTTTAGTATATATTTCTTCTGTCTTTTGAGCCAGCTTCTCCCAGCTATAATGTTTTAATGTTTTGGCCCGGCCGGCCTGTCCTAACCGCTGGGCTACCGTTGGGTTGCCTAGTAAGAAACAGATTTTAGTGGCAATGGCTTCAGCTTCAGGTAGAGTCAGGTACCCATTTACTTCGTCGTCAATAACTTCACGGATAGCCGGGATATCCGCGCCAATTACCGGTTTGCCCAGCATCCAGGCTTCGGTAAAAACACCGCCAAAACTTTCCTGGGTAGAGGGTAAACACAATAAGGTACAGGCGGCCAGGGCATCGGTTTTCTGCTGTAGGTCAACAATACCTAATTCAATCAGGCGAGGGTCAGTATGGCGCGCAAAGAACGCGGTAGAAAAAGGAGTGGGCGGCCCAATAAATAGAAAGCGGGTATCGGGCCATTTCTGCCAGACAATTTTGGCAGCGGCTACGAGCGGCTCCAGGCCCTTGTACCGATATTTTTGCCCCAGAAACAAAACGATGGGTACATCTGTAGCTAACCCTAATTCCTGACGGAAACTTTCAGGGTTTGACTGATCGGCCAGTACAGGCCCCATGCCCGTTACAAAAACTCGCTCTTCAGCCACCCCTAAATCAATCAGTGTTTGTTTTTCTGTTTGGGTTAAGGCAATTAGCGCATCTGCCTGTTGGTAAATACGTAGGTAATCCCGGTAATTCCAGCCAATCCAGCGAGGATGGTGATAAGGCACAAACACAAAGGGGATGTTCAGCTTGCGAGCGGTGGCAAGCGAAGCAAAACTCAGCGGCTCTCGGCCAATCCGCGCGTTATGAATAAGCGTGGAGTCGCGGGCCATGCTTTCAAGTTTGGAAGCCAACACAGCCGCAATTTGGTTGATGGCGAGCGATTTGAGGCCATAATAACTGAAAACATACGGCCACAGCCGCCAACGTTCGCTGGAGGTCAGGGTAATTAACTCAACCGGGACATTTTCAATAATATAGGATTTTGGCTTGGCCGGCGCTCTCAGTGTGGTTCCCATGAGCCAATCAGTACGATTTTCGGCCCAGTGGGTGATAACCTGAATAGAGTAGCGATCTGTTAAGCGTTTAAGAATCTCATGGGTATGCAATTGCGCCCCACCCACGGCGGGTGGATAACTGGTGGTTGTGCAGAGAATTTTGCTGATGCTCACTCGTCTGTTACTCGATATAGTTCCTCATCTTTATAGATGAAATCACTACCCTGCAAAATGCCATCACAGATAACATCAAGGCCGGGATCACGACCTGGGAGGAGTTCGTCCAATTGGGTAAGCTGAACCTCATAGGGCGGCCAGCCTGTTACTGGTTTCATGACAGATAGAGGGATCATGCGGCGAAAGAAAAAGTGATAAGCATACAGGCGTGCCCGGTGTGTTGTCGCTTCATCCAACGATTTTTGCAAGGGGAGCCGCTCAAGTATGGTAAAATACTCAGCGGCGGTTTGGGCGTCCTGAGTGATGCCTTTGTTGCGAATCCAGGCTTCGCCGGCAACAATAATGGGAATACCCAGGCTTGATAACTCAACCCCGGTTTTGGTGCCATAAATGATAACGCTATCACACTGCATCATGACCGCATAAGTGCTAATTTGGCTTTCCGGGGGGATAACAACGATATTAGCGGGCAGTTCCGGAAAGGCTTTGCGAATTTCATCAGCGACAAACTGGCGCGAGGGCAGCCAGCCACGAATCTCGGCCGGATGTACCCGGATGACTAACTGTAAATCTGGCCGTTTGATGAAGTATTGAACAGTCTGTATTATCCATTCCAGCATGGTTGGAAAGGCGTTAGCCGGGTAATGCAGTTGCGCATCCCAGATAACATTTGTCAGCAGTCCAATAGTGGGCCTGGTAAAATCCAGACCTATTTCCTGAGAAATAGCGGCCAAATTGTCTTTGGGCTTCTCATGAAACCAAATCCAGTCCTGTGTGCCATACCAGCGACTCTTTAAATAATTCATGAGTTTGGTTTCCAGAGAGGCTGTCCAGGGAATATTTTCCCAAAGGGATGTCGGTTCAGACATCAAGGTATGGTGATAAGTATCCCCTTGACTGAAAATAAAACAGTGTTTTCGGTAAGCTGGATTCCAGGTCGTCACCCGCACGTTGTGCCGGTGCAGTACTTCGCTAATTAATCCTTGCGGAACATAAATACCGTGATTAAAACACGATGAGGTAAAAGGATATTCCTGTAGCAAATTCTGCACCGCATATACAGTTAGGAGCGAGGCATGTAAATATCGCCGCAAAACAGCTTCAGCATAAGGCTCGTCGTCCAAGCTACCTTTGGCAAAAAATTTTAATGCTCCCGCCAAAGCGTGTTCGCCAACTTTCAGACCGTCCAGGCGGAAATTTTGGATTTCTGTTTGGGGCACGGAGCAAGATAAATTTAGGGCAGATAATTGTTCCTCAGGGGTTACCCATTCACTATAAGTATGGATGGGCAATTCCAGCGGCTCAAACACCGCCAAGCCGGCGTAAAAGCAGTCGTCACACAACGATTTTGGCCCGTGCTTAACAAACTCGGTCTGGCTCCAAAATTCAATATTAACCGCTTGAGAACAAGCTGGTAAAAACCGATCACATAACAGGATGTGGACATTGGCTCCCCGGAGAGTCAGGGCAACAGCCAGCAGGCTTTCAATGGGACTCACCGCGCGGTGGCCGCCGGTACTGGTGGCAATTAAAACTAGAGGGCCATTTTGGGCGTTCTCCCTAAATTTCCGCCAAGTCGCCTGGTCAGACTTGAGTAAGTCGGCCCAATTTGGTTTAATTGCCTGGGGCAATTTTCGCCGTACCCGCCTGACCGTGCGTTTAATGGCCTGTTTGACATCCCGTTTGAGCATGGTTTAGGCATTTCCCCGGCTGCGCTGTAAAATTTGTTCGCCCAGCGAGAGGCCATCCAGACGGTGGAATTTAAGCGCCTGAGCCGGCGTGCCGCAGGCCGGATAACCTTCCACCGCAAATTTATGCACCTTTCGTCCATCGAGTAAATCGGCTGTCATCAAGACATTCAATAAAAAGTCGCCCAGGCCGCCGACTGGAGCATGGTCTTCAAGCACATAAATAGTGGGGTATGGGCTGACCACTTGCGCTAACCAGGCCGCATCTACCCGATTCAGCCAGGGCATGTTAACTACTTTGAGACTAAAATTTCGCTCGGCCAATAATTCGCTGGCCAGTAGCGCCTCGTGCAGCATCACTGGGCCATAGGCAAACAGCAAGGCGTCCTGTCCTTCACTCAGGGCCACGCCCTGTCCCAGGGTGAAGTTGTAATTTTCCGGCAAAGTAATCTTGCGCGGTGAAGGACCAATGACCAAGCGCAGCACACAATTTTCCTCAGCCTGGTTGACACAGTACTCCACTGCCATTTTGGTTTCAGCGGCGGTACCGGGCTGGATAATCACACAATTAGGCAGCGCTCCAAACAGGGAGATGTCACGGATACTCTGGTGCGATTTGCCCGGCCCAGCCGGAATAAGCCCGGCATAGTGGCAGGCATAAATGATTTTGCTCTTTTCACTGGCATTGTTGTAAATTTGTTCGTTGGCCCGAGAGGCCAAAAAACTGGCAAACGAGTTGACCACCGGCAGTAATCCCTGCCGGGCCAGACCGCCAGCCATCGAAACCATGTCCTGTTCGGCAATACCGTTCTCGATAAAACGGTCGGGGTAGGCCAATTCAAATTTACGAATGCGACAATCGGCGGCCAAATCTCCATCCAGCACCACCAGGTCAGAGCGCTGAGCAGCCAGTTCTACCAGGGCCTGGCCAAATGCTTCGGCTACATATTCATCGGACACTCCGGCGGCAAGTTTATCACGTGCCGCCTCACTAACCGGCTCACCCAGTAAGTTTAGCGCGCCGAGGGTCTGAACGGTTGACTTTTCTTCAGGGGGGACGGCTTGCAGGGTCAGGCCCTCAAGCTTCAAATCGGCCAACCGGCTGTTGACCCGCTCGATCAATTCGTCATAAGCTGCCGTAAACGAGGCATCATCGGGCGCCCCGGCGTGCCAGGGATACAAGCCGCCACTGGTTTTTAAGGCTGCCGGATGCTCCATAAAAGAGACGCCTCGCCCTTTGAGCGTATCGGCAATGAGGGCTTTGGGTTTATGGGTGATGGTTTTGAACTCCTCGAAGACGGCCTGCAATGCTTCAAAATCATGGCCGTCGCAGCGGGCCACATGCCAGCCAAAGGCTTGCAGCTTTTGTTTGAGGTCGCCCAGGTCAACAATTTCACGGACTTGTTTATCCGACTGTACTTTGTTGTTGTCAATGATGATAGTTAAATTGCCAACCTGCTGATGAACTGCCGTTTGTAAAGCTTCGTAGTTTTGTCCTTCTTGCAGTTCCCCATCACCCGTCATAACAAAAACATCACCCGAACGACCCAGCAACCGTTTGGCCCAGGCCATCCCCCGACCTTTGGAGATGCCCATGCCCAGCGAACCGGAATTGGCCTCGATGCCAGAGATTCCTACATCAGGATGCCCATCCAGCCCGCCAAAACGGCGCAGTTTGAGCAATTTTTCTTCGGGCACAATGCCCAGGGAATATAACACCGAATACAGGCCGGGAACGTCGTGGCCTTTGGAGGAGAAGTAAATATCCCGGCCGGGGTGCGAAATGCCAAGTTGGGCAGTATTCATCTGGTGATAATAGAGCCAGGTGACAATATCCATGGCGCTAAAGCTTGAGCCGAGGTGGCCAGAACCGGCCCGCTTGACCATAGCCAGAGTATTGGCCCGGCACATATCAGCAATAAGGGCCAGCCTGGCGTACAGCTCAAGGGGGGCCGCCTGGATACGCTGAAACTCTGAGCGGGGAATTAGGCTTATATTAACCATTTATCTTGATAGCTCCTATGAAAATAGACCGCCGACGGCTGACCGCCGACCGCCGTTAGATATTGTTTTTGGAGACCAAAGTGGACTGAACTTTGGCCTTTAATGAAAAGTTATTTCTGGATAGGGAACCTGAGGCACTATTGGCAGGGTTGCCTGGCCGCTGGCCACCAGTTCTTCCGCCAAGCGCCAATCGTAGGGTTGGTTGACATCAAACCCCTCGTACTCTTGCGTGAAGAAAGGCATGAGCACATTTCCGGCAATGGTCCGCTCTTCAAAAATGACCCGGCTCCAGGCGATTTCCAGGCTGGCGTTCTGCACGTAAACCTCCGGCAGCGACTGGTATTGGCTGCTGTGCCAGGGCTGCTCCGGCGGACTCAAGGGGAGTAAAGGCATCATCCTGTGGCCGCGCACAACCCACATTTTGCCGGGATGCTGCTTGCATTTCTCGACAGCGCGCAGCGAGTCAACCCCTTCCTCGGCCAGGAACGCTTGCCAGGCTCGCTGGATTGTTTCAGCCTGTCGAAACGGGCTGGTTGGCCGGAGAATACTGAAACAATCATAATCGCGACCCTCATCGCGCAATCGGTTAAGGGTATATTCGATCCATTCAATATCCGGCGAAAGATCGCCGGCAATCTGAAGGGGGCGCAAAAAAGGCACTTCTGCGCCATAGTAGCGAGCGATAGCGGCGTACTGTTCAGAGTCGGTTGAAACCATCACAGCGGCAAAGATGCCGCTTTGTAGAGCGGCGGCGATGGAGTAGGCAATGACCGGATGCCCGGCTAACGGACGAATATTCTTGTCGGGGAGTCGTTTTGAACCGGCCCGGGCTGGGATCAGGCCGATGATACTGGGCGTTGGCATGGTTGAACTCGTTACAGTTGGCTAGGATCAATATTGATGTAGATATCTTTTAACTCTGAGTAGATATCCAGGGCCTCGGTTCCCGGCTCACGCGAGCCATTGCCGGATTGTTTGAGACCGCCAAAGGGCATGTGCGGCTCGCTGCCATAGGTGCCGGCGTTGACCACAGCCACGCCGGCCTGCACTTTATCGCAAAAGCGTACCGCTCGATGGATGCTGCGGGTGTGGATACAGGCGGTCAAGCCATAGGGCGAGTCATTGGCCAGCCGCAGCGCCTCGTCAAAATCCTTAACGCGATACAAAATGGCAATTGGCCCAAACAGCTCACACGCCGAAATTTCGGCCTGGGGGTCAACATTTTCAATTAGGGTGGGGGTCATGTAAAACCCGGCGCGATGCTCAGGATCGGTCAGGCGAGTCCCCCCCACCAGAACAGTGGCCCCTTGCTGCTGAGCCTGTTCCACCGAAGCCAGCATATTGTTGAGCTGCCCTTCATTGATGACCGGGCCCAGGTCATCGTCGTCGGTGGGGCCAAGCTTGAGCATTTTGGTGCGCTCGACCAGCATCTCCCGAAACTTCTCATAGATGGAGTCAAAAATAATAATACGGCTGCCCGAGGCGCAGCGCTGCCCGGCATTGCTAAAAGCGGAGAGCAGCACCCATTTGGCTGCATTATCCAGGTCGGCGTCATCACAAACTACCAGCGGATTTTTGCCGCCTAGTTCTAGCGAAACTCGGGCCAGGCGCGCCCCGGCGGCGCGCTGGATAAGCCGGCCCACTTCGGTGGAGCCGGTGAAGCTGATAACGCCGACATCGGGGTGTTCGACCAGGGGGGCGCCGGCTTCTTCACCATAGCCCTGGATGATATTCAGCACGCCGGGCGGCAGGCCCACTTCCTGGGCAATCTGCCCGACAATCCAGGCTGTGGCCG
Source organism: Anaerolineales bacterium (assembly GCA_015075405.1). Classification (GTDB taxonomy): domain Bacteria; phylum Chloroflexota; class Anaerolineae; order 4572-78; family J111; genus DSQQ01. Next base: position 772,727 of record JABTUK010000003.1, on the reverse strand, counting down.
GCGTGTCTTCGGCCGCTTTCAAAATGGCCGTATTGCCGCAAATCATAGCCGGGAAAATCTTCCAGGCTACATTGGCGATGGGTGTGTTGGCGGCAATAATCAAGCCGGCCACCCCGATGGGCTGGCGCACGGTCATGGCATACTTATTGGCCGTGCCGCTGGTGGTGGTTCGGCCATACAGCCGCTGGCCCTCGCTGGCGTAAAAGAGGCCCAAGGCAATCGCTCCGCCTGTTTCGCCGTGGGCATCTTTGTAGGATTTGCCGGTTTCCAGGGCCACAATGCGGGCAATCTCCTCTTGTCGCGCTTGCATCCCGACCACAAGTTTGTGCAGCAGCATGCCGCGCTGCACCGCCGGGGTATCGGCCCAGGCCGGTTGGGCTTGCCTGGCGGCGGTCACGGCTTGCTGGACATCTTCGGCGCGGGAGCGGGCGACCCGGCTCAAGCGTTGACCGTTGGCCGGATTTAGTTTGTCAAACAGGTCACCAGATTGGGCCAGACGTTCTTCGCCGCTAATCCAATTGGGAATCTCTACTGGAAAAAGTTTTTGTTCAATTGGTAACATTTTGCCATACGCCTTTAGAATTTAAGATCGAATTAGCCATAAAATCAGCCAAAATTTCATTCCCTAATAAGGTATAGTGACAACAACTATCCATGTACACTGGGGATGGTTCATCATCAAAGATGTCTGTCCCATCAAAGAAATTTACCTTGTTCTTCAAAGCGATTGATGCTTTTACAAGGAAAGGATAGCCCTTTTCAATATTATCCTTATGTGGCGATTCATTACTAAGTGCTATATTAGACTCATAATCGCCAAATACTCTGATTGTATAATATTGATTTGGTTGAAGAAAGTGAAAGTAAGCTATATTTTGTGCCGCCAGCAGTTCATTCATTAGAATCGTTGAACTAACCCAAGTTTTTGCTATATCTTCAAATAGAATCTCTCCTCCCCGATCCTTTACTTTGGGGGTAACATAGATAAGAGAACTCTTCGATGGGTTGGATCGTAGCTTATCAAAATTGACTAATTCTACTTGATAGTTATTTGAAATAATTTTATAGAATTGCTCTAATACAAAATTTAACGAGGCAAGCGGGTTATTGTTAATTATCTGAGCTAAAGTGTTTAACTGTATTTTATAATTATTAATCTTAGCCAGAGAATTGAGTTTTTCGGGGGTCAGAGTAGACTGGTCAGTCAAGTTTATTAAAGGATCAATATGTTGGAAGCTGGGCATCGAAATATCTAGCCCACGTTCGTTGTTAAGACTAGATAGGGCTATTTCATTATATCCATCAATGTTAATTACCAAGTCAAATTGTTGTCCTATTGAGAGAAAATAAGACAGAATAAGTAATTGTTGGGGTTGTTTGTAGCCCTCATGACTAAAGCATAATACAATTAATTCTTTGTCTTTAAAGAAATTATTTTGCTTCAAGTTTTCTGTTAAACGATTTGTGCCTAGCTGACAAAACCAAACCCCGACGGATCCGCCAAAAATAGCTACTATAAACTGGTTGTCACTCTTTTTGATATAAGGGTAGTTGTAAGGCGAAACAAACCCGAAGTTATTTGTGGCCCCCTCTGGAAATTTTACTGAATTCAGTAACTCAAGATTGTTCCCGAGCAGCTTATCTCGTAATTTTTCTGGAATGCGGAATGGAGCACCTGGTTTATGGGTGGGACCGAAGTAAGGATGTAGTCCATTAAAAGTTAATGCCTGATTATTTGTTTCTGGAATTAACTGGTATGGTCTTCGATGAAGATAAAACACCCCCCCATTTTGGAAAAAATAAATAACGAGGGAGAAGATTTCAGCAAAAACAAAGAAGAATATCACATTAATTGTAAAGATGGCTATACGGCGTTTCAATATTGTTGTGTCCTTGTTTTGGTTACCAAGCCGTCCAGCCGCCATCAATCACCAGGTTTGAGCCGGTCATATAAGATGAAGCCTCAGAAATCAAGAAAATAATAGCCCCGTTATACTCATCCTCATGGGCCATACGACCGAGGGGGACTTTGGCGCAGTAGCCCGCCAGGAAAGTTTCATCCTGGTGGTTGAAGACGCCGGCAAAGGTAACGGTGTTGACCCTTACATTTTGGCCGGCCCAATAAGTGGCCAGGTAGCGGGTCAGATTGAGCAGGGCAGACTTGGAGGCGGAGTAAGCCACCGGCTTGAAAAAAGGTGCGCCGGCCGCCCGGCGATATTCATAGATACGCTGGTCGGGCGAAACCAGGCCATAAATGGAACAAATATTGATAATCGAGCCGCGTTTGGCCTCGGCCATTTGGCCGCCAATCACCTGGCAGCACAAAAAAGTCCCCTTGACGTTGACCTGCATAACCTTGTCCCAGGAGCTTTCGGGGTAGCTTTCAAAGGGGCCGTTTTCTTCCGCCGGCGCGTTAGGGGGGGAGTCCAGGGCGGCGTTGTTAATTAAGGCATGAGGGACGCCCCAGGTGGCATTGATTTGCCGGAGGGCTGTTTCTAGCGAGAGCTTATCCGTAATATCCGCTTCGAGACACAAAATGCGTTCCTGATTGGCCCATTCGCCCAGGCGCTCGGCCACAAGCCCTGCGTTGACCCTGGAGTCAATTATAGCCACCCTGGCCCCGCGCTCGGCCAGGGCCAGGCTGAATTGGCGGCCCAGTTGTCCCAGGCCGCCGGTGACAACAACGATTTTATCGGCAACATCGAATAAATTTTGAGCCATAGCTTAACTTGTCTCAAGCACCTGTTCAAAAAGGTCGCAGATTTCTCGCACCGCCCCATAGCCGCCCGGCGTTTGGGTGCGGTAGCGAGCGTAGGGCAGGACGCTGGGGTGAGCATCCTGAACAACAATAGGCAGCCCTACCCAGGTCAGGCAGGGCAAATCGTTGATGTCGTTGCCGACAAAGGCGACTTGCGCCGGAGAAAGCTCCAATTCCAGCATTAAGCTTTCTAAAGCAGCCCGTTTATCGGCGCAGCCCTGGATGCAGCGAATTTGCAGCTTGCGGCTGCGGGCCGAAACCACCGGGTTGGTTTCGGTAGAAATGATGACAGTATTAATGCCGGCCCGCTCCAGTTTACGCAGGCCAAGACCGTCACCGCGCCAGCAGCGCACCCATTCCTGCCCATCTTCGGCTACCCAAACGGCGTTGTCGGTAAAAACGCCGTCAAAGTCAAAGGCTACCAGGCGGATGTTCCGCATAGTCTCGGCCAGGCCGGCCGGGATTGTCTCAGCCGGTGTAAGCGCCATTAAGAACCTCAAAGGTGATATTATCGTCTTCGTCCAGATCCCGAATGAGAGTCCGGCCCACAATTTTGCTCAACTCGTATGGCGGCAGGCCATCGCCGGGTGACTTGAGGGCGATATCTTCCCGGCGCAAGGCATGTCCAGCCGGCAAAGCGCGGGCTGCTACCAATTTTTTACCCATTTTGAGAATTGGGTCGCGCTCGCTAGGATAGGTATGTTTTATCCCATCGCCAAAAGCAACCTGCGTTCGCCGCAGATCACGGACCATTTTGCGCAGACCAATCGGCTCTAGCGAGAAAGGATGATCGGTGCCTTTCCAGGTGTGATTAAGGGTAAAGTGCTTTTCGACAATACGCGCCCCCAATACGTAAGCGGCTACGGCCATGGCAATGCCGTTATCATGGGATGAAAAGCCGATGACATTCTGCGGGAAACGCTCACGAAAAGTCGTAATAACCCGCAGGTTGAGTTCCTCAAATTCGCAAGGATAGCCTGCCGTGCATTGTAAAATGGCTAATTGCGGATTGATGGGCATGATGGCTTCGTAAGCGCGCAGCACATCTTCCATGGAGCCGCCGCCGGTGCTGAGGATGATGGGCTTTTGAAACTGGGCGATATAGGTGAGCAAAGGGATGCTCTTTAAGTCGCCGGAGGCAATTTTGAAGACAGGCATCTCCAATTCGGCCAGGAAGTCGGCGCTGGCAAAATCCCAGGCGGTGGCAAACATGGTAATGCCCAACTCTCGCGCATACTGCCTCAGCTCGATGTATTCGTCGCGGCCAAACTCCAGCGCTTCGCGGTGTTCGCCATAAGTTGCGCCGAAACTGTTGCGGTTATCATAAGGCCGGTTATAACCGGCCTTGGTATATAGGCTGCGATTGTCTCGTTTTTGGAGTTTGACGGCATCGGCCCCACACTCCTTGGCCACCCGAAACATCTCTTTAGCTTTTTCCAGGTCGCCCTGGTGGTTGTGACCAATTTCAGCGATGACATAGCAATCGCTGTTGTCGTCAACTACTTTATTTTCAATGATTAATTCTCGTTTCATAACTCACCTTGCTTTTAAAGTTTTTGAGGCTGGCAGATTTTTGCATGACCACTGGAAAATTAAGAGCATCAGTGTATCCAAATTTGAGAAGCCAGCACGCCCACGTGCGGCTCCGTTCGGCACGTGGGCGTGCCCGCTTCGTGTCCTCGAAAATTGGATCTACTGAGTATATCCATTAGCTGTAATGAGATATAAGTTTGGAAAGGGCCAACCGTAATCTACGCCTGGCGCGCACCCAAAGACTGGGGTTAGTCGGCGATGGCCATTTCTGTTTAACCCCGGCTTGCCTGGTGATGTCGTCAAGTCCCAGAGCATTTGAATAATGAAACAGCATTGTCGCCAGGGTTAGAACATTATGAACCTCGGAAAAGTGGCCCAGGGCAATATTGTGTTGTTCCAAAAGTGATTGAGTGACAACGCCAATTTCACGAGTGGCGGTATGAATGCCCTCGTGCTGTACATTCTGGGGCGATTGAGACCAATTCACAGTCTGGCCCGGTTTTTCTGCCAGTATTTCCCGCAGCCGCTCCAGTTCTTTCTGGATATACTTTTCTTTGTGAGCTTCCCAGTAGAGCAGGGCCATGAGTAGCCCGGTTGAGAAGTTCGAATAGTCTTTATCCGGCGGCCACAGACTCAGCGAAAGCGCGAGACTTACGGTATGAGCAATGAATGGAAACTGGGCGTGGAAAGGCACAGGAGACGGTCCAAACAATCGTCCCCCCTGAGCGTCCAGCGTATCTACATAACTGGGAACATCAAAATAACGCCGATACCATAACTCTTGGGAGATATGTTTTATAGGGCCATAAGCGCTTATCTCTATAATGGCCAATCTGTCAGGCAAGGTGAGATAGCGGAAGACACCTGCCTTCAGGAGCGGCTCAACCTTGAACAAGCCGTAAATCATGTTCCCAAAGCCGCGCGTGTGCCGGCAAACTTGATACAGGTGATCCAACTTAGATAACCCGTAGGTATCGGTAGGTTCGGGCTGTTCCAGGGGTAAACGAGTACCATCCGCTGAAATGGGAACGGTTTGGGGATAAGCTAATACCACTTCAGTATATTCGTTCAGCGTATGAACATGGTACTTGAGCCAATCGGCATGCCAGCGGTCGTGATCGCTGGCCCAGGCAAAATAGTCAGGGCGAAATTCATAAGCCTTGTAAAAAGCTGTCCGCCAGGTGGCAATCATCCCCATTCTGGTTTCGTTGCGAAAGTAACGAATCCGCTTATCCCTGGCAATATACTGCCGCATGATTTCTTCAGTTCCGTCGCTGGAACAGTCATCTACTGCAACAAGTGAGAAATCACTATAAGTTTGACTCAGTAAAGACTCAATGGCTTCGGGCAGGTATTTGGCGTTGTTGTAAAGCGTTAGCCCAAAACAAACGCGGGGCTTTTGTTTTACCATGTTATTTTTTGTTAATCTCGGAAATTTTGCTCGGTTGAGACATATGTATTTAGCCCCAAAACATTAGCGATACGCCGCCGAATTTGTCGCTTAATCCGGCTAATAGTACCAAGTTTAGCTTCTGTTTTCCAATGTTCCGCCCTGGCTTTAGCAGCTTGGGCTTCTGTTTTCCAATGTTCCACCCTGGCTTTAGCAGCTTGGGCTTCTGTTTTCCAATGTTCTGCCTGGACTTTCCAATCCTCAAATTTGAATTTATAGTGTTGCTTTGTCTCGGCTCTGATACGCTCAATTTCTTTGCGAACTCTCGGATCACCCCACTTTAACTTGAACCACTCAATTTCTTCTTGACTATAAAAATATTGGACGTACTGCATAGCACACATTCTCTCAATAAAACCTGGAGATAAATTTACAGATTTTACAAATGTGTGGTAGAGCGATTGGTAGGTTTTATCACTTGCCGTGTTCTTATACGGCAAATCAAGCAAGTCAATGTTTAAGAATTCTTTAAGGGCATTATAGTAACAGCTATTAAGACTCTCGAGTCTAATTAACAACAGGTCTGCGTGTTCTCCCTGATAAATGTTATAGCCTTTTGCTTTGGGAAAATCGTCGGTAGAAAAGACATCAATGCCAAACACATTTTTGATTTTTGTATCAAACCAGGTTGATGCTAATGTATAGAGGTCTTCTTGCCTGTGTTCAAAAATCTGTTGTGCTTTTTCTAAGTTTATAGAAGGGTCGTCTTCGAGGTTTAAATCTGGAAATTTTCTCTCAATACTTTGAAAAAGAGCGGATATAGCCCAGGCAATTGGATCTCTCACCAGGGTTATAACCTTACACCGTTGGCCGTCTCTGGCATACACCAGTTGGCGAAGCTGTTTGATTTCCTCTATTTTTTTGGAAAGACGAACTACATCTATCTCGTTGTCAATTGCTTCTTGTAGTTTGGCAATATCATCTTCGGTCAGATTGTGGGTGTGATAAATAGGATGATCAAGTTTTAGGGCTGTTAAAGCTTCATATAGAGAGATTGAGCCAACCTTACCCATTGTATAAATTATGATCGGATCAACTTGTAATGACATACTTATGCCCTGGCTAGCCGCATTTCCTTATCAATCTTTGAGCTATTCGATTTCGGGGTATCCTTAATAAAGCCGTCGAAAAAGACCCCGCTGAGAGCCATTTGAATGAGCGGATTTAACAATATCCATAAAAATCTGCCCAAATTTTTGGGTGCGGGGTAATAGTTCCTTTTGCGCTTGCGCTTCCAGCTCATAATCTGGGCCAGGGGCCTTTTCTTGAAAGAACTTAACCAGGCAGGCGGCCAGTTCCTCAGGTTTATTGGGGTTAAAAAAGATTGAGCCAGGTGGATTCTGTTCACAATGTACGGGTAGATTTGAGACGATCATCCCTTTACCAAGCGATTTGGCTTCTTCAATACTGGTACTCCAGCCTTCAAAGAGCGAGGGTTGCAAAACCGCCTGGGCCTGGCGCATAAGCTGGTAGACATGTTCCTGCGGCACCACACCTAAATGGATAAATTGATTTGTCAGGCCTCTTTCAGCAACCATTTCCTGGAATTTTTCAAAGAAAAGAGGATTACGGAAATCTGCGGTGAGGCCGGTACAGACTACAGTGATTTGGGGATATTGTGCTTTGATCAGCGTCAGGGCCTCAAGTACCGCCAGATGATTCTTATGCTTAAAGAATTGGTTGGGTAAATAAAAAAAATGTCGGGGGAGGTGGTAATGCTCGCAGACCCAGGCTGGGTCAGAGTCATAAGTATCTTTGGGTACATGGGCTACAAAAGAAAGTATCCTTGCTTTCTCCATAGAGGTTGGGTCGAAACGCTCAAGGTCCTGCCAGGCGCTTTTACTGCTTAAAACAACGCTATCGGCATAATCAGTCACCCGGCTGTAAATGCTACAACGTTGCTTGATTTCGTCCGGTGAGAACATCTCGGGCAGGTGCAGACACTGAAAATCTGCAATCCATGATATAACCGGTACATTAAATCCAGGGCCAATAATACCTTTTAAAAACAGGCAGTCAACCCGATTCTGGCGCAAAAATAGAGAATAAGGGTGCTCTGCTTTTTTTTGAACCCCCAAACTTTTTCGAATCAGATCGAACTTTTTGTGTAAAAATCCGGCCGCTCTGACCAATTTGGGGTCGAGGACTCGATCAACGTAGGGGGCCAGCATATCGTAGCTTTTGGAGGATTTTTGGTTTAGCAAAACAATTTCAGGCTGTTCAGAGTCAGGCAAAGACCTTAAAGCGATAAAAAGGTTCTTTAAATAGTTGCCCCCCGCCGTCCATTCTGGGTTAACCAGGTTATTAAATCCGATACTGATTTTCTTCATAACTCTCTTTTACACCATTCCACGAAGGTTTTTAGGCCGTCTTCCAAGGGTATAGTGGGGGTGAAGCCATAGGCTTCTAACCTGGTAATGTTGGCTTGCCAATTTAACGGCGTACCCGGTGGAACCACCCCATCGAATTGAGGGGTAAGATTTAGTCCTAAAGCTGCCAGGATCATATTGGCTAATTCGGCAATAGTGGTTTCTCGACCACTCGCCACATTATATACCTCACCTTCCATAGGGGTAAATTTAGCTACCACAGTTACAGCTTTAGCAATGTCTGTAGCATGGATAAAATCACGACTTTCTTGACCGGTACCTTGTAATGTAACTACATGTTTGGTGAGCGCCTTTTGACAGATATCCCAAATCACTTGTCGCCGCAGACCCGGCCCATAAGCAGAGAAAATGCGCAGGCTGGCGGTACGCATCCCATAAACTTTGTTAAACTCCTGGCAGATCAGCTCGCTTTGTAACTTATGAAAACCATAGGGGGAAAGAGGGGCAATAGGGTGATCTTCGCGAATGGGCCGAGTAGTCGGATTGCCATAAATAGCCGCGCTTGAGAGAAAAATAAAGCGACATTCAGGGGCGCTCACTCTCAAGGTATTCAATATGTCAAAGGTAAGCAAGGGTCCCGCAGAAAAATCTGACGCCGGGTTATCCACAGAAAAATTAACCGATGCTCGCCCGGCGCTGTGAATACATAGCTGAATCTGATGTTGTTTAAGGATCTCCCCCAGATAAGAGTCAGGAAGTCTTAAAGGGTAATAGCTCGATAAATTAGCCAGAGGAGCGTTTTCGGGCGACGATGAGTCAATTCCCACCACTTCATAGCCTTGCTCGGCAAAACTTCGGGCAATGTAGCGTCCCAGAAATCCCGCTACACCTGTAACTAAGACACGCATGGCATACTCGATTTAAGTAGAATGAGGCCCATCAAACCTCTTTACGAATCGCTATGCCTACCCCGTAGCCTAACTCACAAAATTCCCAGGTGATCCATTGACGATTAGCTCCCACCACCCGCTGCCAGACTTCTAGCAAATGGGGCTGGGTTGGATGGCTAATATCATCAAAAACCAACATTCCCCCAATTTTTACTCTGGGCATAACATCCCGTAGATCTTGTTCTGCCCCTTTGGCGGAGTGGTCGCCATCAACGGTGATCAGATCAAAGAAAGCATCAGGATGCTCCTTAAAATACCGGGGTACTGTTTCGTGGCTATTACCGCTAATCAACTCTAAAGGCCCGCGATAGCCCACTTTTTTGATTTCACTTTGCACAAATTCAGGGCCGGGATTGGCCATACTGGCGTAATTTTCTCGCCAAATATCAAAGCCAACAATCTCGCACTCCGGGCAGGTAGAGGCCACCATAGCCATACTGCGTCCTCGACGCACGCCTATTTCCAGATAACTGGTGGGTCGAATCAACTGAGCGGCGGCTAAAAGTACGGTAACAATATCGGCATAACGCCAGGCTTCGCCAAAACGCTCCAGGCCAGCCTGATAGTAAGCCAACAAATACTGCACATAATCATCCTTTTCCAGTTTTTCAATAATTTGAATTGCTTGACGCAGGCAGACAGGGCTGGTAGCCAGAGTTTCCACAGTGCTGGTACCCAGCAGTACAGGATGATACCAATACCCCATTTCTGGGGCCTCAAAAGTGGCTTGAGCAACAAAAGGTACTTCCTTGGGTAAGGGTGAGCGCAATTTAATGGCCGGCAAAGAACCATAAACTATCGTGGCGGCTGACAAAGCGGCCTGTTCTTCTTTTGACGGAGTGCCAGCATTACTATTTTGATCTTGTTTTTGTTTCGGTTTAAGCCAATTCATTTGCTTTTCTCCAAGAGTTTATCGGTTATGGGCAGTGAGAAATCAGTTAATTCTTTAACAACTCGAGCCGGATTGCCGGCGACAAGGGTCAAGGGAGGGACATCTGCTGTGACGACGCTGCCCGCGGCGACAATACTGCCATCGCCAATTTGCACCCCTTTGGTAATGATGGCATACAGACCAATCCAGGCCCGCTCGCCTATTTTAACCGGTTTGCTGGCAATCTTATTTCGGGGACCTTTGTGCTGGCCCAGAATGGTTAAAAAATCCTGTCCCCGAAGATAGGGATCAATGGGATGCGAGTCGTTGTCAAAAATCTGCACTCCGTGCGCCAGCAAGGTCAGTGTGCCAATTTCAATCCGTTCGGCGCAGCTTAGCAGGCAATCATCGCCAATATATACATAATCACCAATAACAATTTTGCCGGGACTAAAATTTTCGCAACGCAACAGGCCCCGGCAAACCACATAGTTGCCCAGTTGAATGTTATCCCGCGCCCCGCGATTGACGCACCAGGCGCGCGAGCCGATACGGCAATTAGCGCCCAGGATGGCTTGCTCATGAAAGCGTTCCACCGCATCAAGCGCGGCCAGATGTTCCCAATACTCGCGGATGCGCCGCCCGGCCAGGGCCAGCCAACGCCGCACTCGATGGGGGCCGGGGGTTACGACAAGCTTATTAACGGCGTTGCCAAAACTATGAAAGTGATCTGCCGGCATAACTCAAACGCTCCCAACGGTATACAACTCCGCCGGATACACAAAGTCAGAGCCGTGCAGAATACCGTTGCAGATAGTATCCAGGCCAGGGTCTTTACCCGGCAGCAAATCATCCAGGCCGGAAAGTTGGATTCTGTACGACTTAGCTTCCTCTGTAGGTTCTATACTTGCGACTGGAATCATGCGTCGAAAGAAAAAATGGTAGGCATACTTGCGTCCCCGCTCGATAATTGCCGGCTCTAACGGCTGCGAGAAAGGTAGTTGGTCGAGAATTTTGAAATATTCATCAATCGAGCGAGCATCCAGGGTAAGCCCTTTATTGCGTATCCAGGCTTCTCCCCCCACAATCACAGGCACACCCATGCTGGTCAATTCAACCCCGGTTTTGGTGCCATAAATAATAACGGCATTACACTGAGCCATCATCACATAGGTGCTGATTTGGCTCTCAGGGGGGATCACAAAGACATTCGGCGGCAGCTCAGGAAAAATTTGGCGAATTTCGTCGGCCATCAGTTGGCGCGATTTTACTGTGCCGCGCAGTTCTGCGGGATGAATGCGAATGACTAACTGCAATTCAGGGCGGCGGGCAAAATACTGGATTGTTTGGATAATCCACTCTTTCATATTTGGAAAGGCGTTGGCTGGATAGTGCAGTTGCGCATCCCACATTACATTGGTTAATAGCCCAATACACGGGCGGGATAAATCCACCCCAACCTCGCGGATAATTGCCTCTAAATCCTCTTGGGGAGTTTCATGAAACCAAATCCAGTCGCGTGTTCCCTGCCAGCGGCTCTTGAGATAATCCATTGTCTCAGTTTCCAGGTGCGGGGTCCAGCTTATATTTTCCCAGGTAGATACCGGTTCAGTCAGCATGGTGTGATGATAGGTATCGTGATGGCTAAAAATAAAACTTTTTTTGCGGTAGGCCACCTGCCAGTTGGCAACACGAACTCCCTCCTGGCGGGCAACTTCGCCCACCAAGCCCTGTGGAACATAAATACCATGATGGAAAGTGGCGCAGGCAAAGTGATACTGGCGCAGGCAGCGCCGGGCCACAGCGGTAGTGAGGAGGGCAGCTTTAAAATAATGACGTAGAACAGGTTCAGCCAGAGGCTCGTTTTCTAAAGTACCGCGCGCAAAAAAACGCAAAGCTCCGGCCAGGGCATGCTCCCCTATCCGCAGCCCATCGAGCTGATACCCGGCGATCTCAGCCAATGGGATTTCCGCAGCCAACTCTGTAACCCCTTGTTTTATCTCAGGGGTGATGAACTCACCATATAAGTGAAAGGGGACTCCCAGGGCATGATAAACGCTGCTCCCGCCATTAAAGCAGCTACGGCAGGTTTTTTCAGAGATGCCTTGCGCGGCAAAAGCGGCCGGATTTGATACCTTATGAAAGGTAAGCTGCTCACAGGCCGGCAAAGTCTGATCGCAAAGTAATAGATGAACCTCGGCCCCGCGTAGGGTTAAGGCGACTGCCAGCAAACTATCCAGGGTAACAACTGGAAGATGTCCTCCCACGCCGGTGGCAATCAAGATACGCGGGCCGCCGGTTGCTGCCTGTACCGCGTCCTGCCAGCGCGACCATTCATGCTTTAAAAGCTGAGGCCAATCTGGATAACGATTGGAAGGTTTTTGCTGTCTAGGTACTGAAGTGGTTAACTGTTGTTCAAGAATTTCTTTGGGAGCGGTACGAGTCCAGCGTCTAATTTTCTCCAGTAATGAGGTCAATTACTCTGCTCCTGTCCGGCTTTTTAATACAATAAATATGGCTAATTTTGATTAGCTAAATTAGCTTTACTCATAAGACTTGGCCGCATTGCATGGGGAGTAAACGTCATCGGATCAACACCATCAATATGTAATAAGAGACAAGTATTTTTGATACGAAATACAGGCTGGGATTGGGTGAATTCTTTGAAGAACTTAACCACGCCGGGACTCTTTGCCGCATAATCATGCCAGATAATTACACCACCAGGAGCAAGCATTTCAAATGCCTTGGTTGTATCGTTTTTAACCAGTTCATAGCTATGGTCACCATCTACAAATATTAAATCCATTTTTTGCCGATAAGGGCTCGTATCAAACTCTCGAGAGTCGCCAAAGATTTGTTTGATGAATGGTTCTCGATCGCTGTTGCGGAAGTACGTTCCCAGATAAGGCGCAACCCGAGCGTCTTGATCGGGTGGTAAATTTAAAGTATATACTATTGCATTTTCGGAAGCATAAGTCAGATGATAGGAGGTGCGACCTATATATGTACCAAATTCAAAAAGATTCTTACCTTGTAAATATCTGGCAATGGCACCGACATAGAGCAAATCTACATGATTGGAGTGACCCGTCTCTTCATTGATTGCCCCAATGGCTACCCAAACTTTATCAATACCAGCAAATAGCTCAGATAGGTAAACTTCTCTGATCTGGCTCTCTTTTTGTAATTGAACAAAGTTCATTTCTCTTGCCAAATTTTTCTGTCTTTGTTGGACATGATTCAGTAGATTGGCTGCCTCAGTAGATAATTTTACGTCATCTGAAATCCCATTTGGTAAGAGAGCTAATTCTACTTCAACAAAATCATGTAAGCGTCTCTCTATATAAGTTTTGTCGGCTTTCAAAGAATCAAACTGTGTTTTGAATTCGATAACCATAGTCTCAAAGCGCTGATTGAGTTTATCAATATGGTTGGCCTGAACAGTTTGTTGCCGTTCATTTAGTTTACGCATTTGGTTGAAATACTTTTGCATAGTCAAATATTCAAAAACAAGATGTAAAATTGGCAAGATAGCAAAGATACAACTGATAGTAATAAATTGCCATAATGACATCCCGGCAAGGCTTACATTACTGCCTATTGTGCTTAGGGCTATTGTAATTAATGTTATAGTGAGGAGGAAATATATTAGTAAGGTTCTGCCAAATTGCATTGTACAAATTACCCTTCAGGCAGGTCTATTCCTTTTTTAAGGGGTTATAATTATAGGTGTTCAGAATAAAAAATTTACTAAATTGATTTCCGGTAAGGGTTCAATCTGAAAGATATGTTTGCCCCTACAGAAAATGCAAAAAATTTGCCTAAACGAGTGAGATTATCAAATTACTTCTACATGTTACTCTAATTAGTATAATCGTTTATTGCCTCATATAAATCTAAGGTCTGACTATCAATAAATTCTATCTCATGATTATTTAGTATTGTTTTGTAACGACCTAAAGGGTCTTTAATTATTCCATAATTATGGACATCATAACTGGAGTCTGCCTTTATCAAAAAACTGTTAAATGTAGGAGTTAATAAGATATTATTAAATTCAATATTGAGATATTCAGCTAAAGATTGCATTACTGTTTTGGTATTTTGTACCAGGTCTTCATAACGTAAAACATACACCAGATTGCCGTATTGTTTTTTGTTATTTATTGTTGAGTTAGTTGATATTTTCCATAGTTGAATGGCCTTTTCAATATCCCCATACAATTCTTCTCTATGGGCGCGAGCTGAAGTATACCAATCTTTGGGATCTCTTATCATTGATATGAGTCTACCATCTGGATATACTTCAAAGAATCTTCTGATATTCTCTTCATCCATATTCATTCGAGGCACAAACCCCGTGATAATCTTTTTGGGAGTATTATAGAGATTTTGGTTATCTAACCAGGCATTAAAATAAGATGTCATATAACAATTAAAAATGTCACGGAATGATTTTGGATGACCTAACTCTTCTATACATTTATTAAAGATTTCTCTTTGGAGATTCACTAAAAAGATGAATGGAAAGATATCATTGTCAGTATCCACTATTTTAGAGTATTTCTTATAGCCTTTCTGATATAGTTTTACAACGGATGACTCAAATAGAATGTCAAACCAGGTATTTTTATCATCATTTAAATTCAGGGCCGGCCAAATTGTTTTGTCTGGATGTCCTATGTATAGTTCAGAAGGATGGGCATGACATTCGGGGTGGGCATCAAAAAGTTGACTAAGTAATGTCCCGCCAGATCTTTGAATCTGAGAAATTAAAACCAACGGCTCTTCTACTTTTATAGTATTTTTGATACGAACCTGATACAGAAACTTTTGTTCAGTATTTTTACGTTTCAGCAGTTCTATTGTCTTTAGAAGATTCTGTATTTCTTGGTTAGTTGTCTCAGCCGGATTAGAGTTGTCAAATTTGATAGTTTCGGTCACCTGTTCAATAGTTTTTTTTTAGGTCCTTTTGCTTGAGTGAAACTATAAATTAGGCTGCTAAACCGTCTGGTCAAATTATTAAATATTCTCATAATTTCTGTAATTACTGATCGAAGCTTCTTAAAAGGTTATACTCAAAGGATGTATCAGTAGATACTTCTAACGACCAATTATAATTGATTAAAAAGTTACCAAAATAATTGGAAGGCAGCCGTCCTGTACCATAAAAATCGCCTTCAATAACAGTGATACTGGCTGCAAATGGGATTTTATCAACTAACTCTCTATTGACGTGACAACCAAGCTGAACATTATAATGACCGGGTACCAGAGGGAGACTGGGTATAGTACAGATGAAGCGGCCTTGGGCTGAAATATTAGTGAATGGTCCCTCGGTAATTTCACTTCTACAGGAAAATATCCGCTGATTGCGATCATTCGATATAATAATATTAATGGCAACTTCATTCGATGGTTTAATATGATCTGACATATACTCAATTACCAAACGTACGGGTTGTCCTGATTTTACATATTCTTGTTTTAGCCCCTCAGTATCCTCAATGTAAAATTGTGTCATTCGTAACAAACCGCTGCCAATTCTATCATCTCTTTCTGATAAAGTCTCATGTTCTTTTGTCACCTTGTAATATTGAGCAATTATTTGTCCACTTTCACCATAGTCAACTATTTTTCCTGACTCAAGAAGAATAGATGTAGGGCATAAACTGGCAATAGCCGACATATTATGAGTTACAAATAATACAGTTCGACCTTCTGCTTGGGTTATGGAATTCATTTTTTTGAGGCATTTTTCCTGGAAGGCCACATCGCCGACTGCCAGAACCTCGTCAATTAACAAGATTTCTGTGTCGAGGTGAGCTGCAACCGAGAAGGCTAAACGGACGCGCATCCCACTAGAATAATATTTGACTGGAGTATCAAGAAACCGTTCTACCCCGGAAAAAGCTACAATCTCATCAAGTTTACGATCAATTTCGAGTTTCTTCATCCCCAAGATTGTGCCGTTAAGATAAATATTCTCCCGTCCGCTCAGCTCATCATGAAAGCCGGTCCCCACCTCTAACAGACTGCCAATCCGGCCGTGGATGACGGCCTTGCCCACTGTTGGCTCGGTAATACGACTAAGAATCTTCAGCAATGTGCTTTTGCCGGCCCCATTACGACCAATGATACCTATTACTTCACCTGGTTTCACCTCAAATGAGACATCTTTTAATACCCAAAATGCTCCAGCTGGGGGTGTCCAGGAAAAATCATCAGGTAACAATTTACCGTTTTGATGAGACCGGTTCAAAATCTCGGGTAGATAATCTTTTAGACCAGTTTGTTTAATACGACGAAGATAGTTTTTTGAGTTAGTTAAAGTCTGCCGAACTTGTCTCCGGATACCCCTACGGCGAACATCGCGGAGGTAATGCCGTGACATTTGTAGAGTGTTTCGTAAATGTGTTGGCAGGCCAGGGGCTCGCGGTTTTCGGCCGCCTAAATAATATAATTTACCTAAATGTTCAACTCTGATTATTGGGTCACTCATAAATAATCAACCATTGTTCGTTCCACACGCCGAAAATAAAAGAGCGCAGCAACAAAACCGGAGATGAGCAGAACCGTTACAATCAATACAATTAATATTGGGGGGGATTCCTCTCCCCATAGTGCCCACCGATAGCCTTGAAAGATGGTGCTTAGTGGATTTAGATAAACAAAGGATCGCCACGAATCAGGAATGTGGCTAATTGGATAAAGAATGGGTGATAGATACAATAAGGCTCTAAAGCTCGGTCGCAAAGCTAACCCTACATCGGGCGTATTGACTGATAGAGCAGCTAACCATATCCCTAATGCTGAAGCAGCAAGCACCATCAATAACGCAAAAAAGGGCAAAGTCAGAATAGTAAAACCGGGGATAAACCGATAGTAAAAAAACATCAGTACAAGGGGTATGAGTGAAGCTACATAATCTACCAGTTCAGATAAAATAGCTACTAAGGGAACGATCAATCGGGGATAATAGACCTTCTTCATGATCCCTCGATTACTGGTTAGGCTGCTGGTTGTTCGATTGACTGTACCCTGAAAGAAAAACCAAAGTGTAATCCCTGAATAGACAAACATGGGATAGGGAACCTTATCACTTTTAACGCCAAGCATTAAGCCAAATACTAAACTATAGATGGTCATATAAGCCAAAGGGGTAATAATTATCCACAATAAACCTAAGTTCGTAGGGCGATAACGTCCATGAATATTACGCATTACTAGATAGCGAATGAGATCTCGATATTCCCATAGATCACGTAACCCCAAGCGTCTCAGCCCATGTTCAGGCTCAATTATGATAGTGGGAGGTGAGTCAATTCCAGTTTTCAAACTCATATCAACCCTATTGCTCAAGACAATAAAAATCAGTTCCTCATTTGCCCTGCCCGGAACTGATTACAAATCTCAAATATCTAACCGGCTCATGGCAATTAAAAAAAGCCTTAACTGCTCTGAGCCACTTATTTTAGCATACTTCGGCAGCGGGCGGAAATTTATGGCATGACCATCCCACTCTATTTATGCAACAGTTCGTGTTTAGCCAGAGTTACCTATCTCGAATAGCGTTTGCAAAACCCGCTCAAGTCGAGCCTCACTTAAGGGTCTGGCCCATTGAAGTTGACTGTAGGAAGCTGGTGTCAGCTTTTTGAATTCTTGTTTTACACTCTCATAATTTGAAATAGGGATGCCGATATGGTTCAGCAGGGAAGTTGCCAGCAGGAAATTTCCAAAAATGTTGGGATGTACCCCGTCTCGGTGCATAGGACTAACCCCAAACAAGCGGAGCGCCTCGACAGCCTGATCCATTTGTTTGTTCCAATCCAGCACCGACGGGTATCCATCCGCTGCTATTTCGAGCACAACCTGGTTCATGGTCATACCAGAATCACCAATGAGGGCATCATACTCAGAATTGTAATAGGGCGGCGTTGGCCAGTAGTCAAACATGGTGGTCAAAATAAGGCTAACCTCTCGCCCGCTTCCTTTTACAGCTTCTTCGATAGTTAAAAATCTTTCCCGGCGTTGCTCTACATTATCCTCGTGTGGCCCTGCATCTTCAAAAACAATAATATCTCCATCTCTGATCATACCAGAACTTAATTCTTGAGAGATGCGCTTTACATCTTGAGACCAAGCGAAACGAAAAAAAAGCTCCTGCTCGCTGACCCCATTATCACGCAAAAGCATCTGGGCTATATCCTGTATTCGATTTAAGTGGTTTTTATACTCAAAAATGCCAAAACCCCAGCCTCGGGCAATACTATCGCCATAGATATGAACAACTCGCCCATATTCACTCCGATTAATCCGAGAGACTTGCCGGGCTTGAGCCATTCTTAGCTTGCTCTCATCCATAACTTCATTCGGCTGCCTCAGAGCTGGATTATGAATTTTATGGAGCTGTGTTGCAGTTTGCATCCTCAGGCCAAGTATTTTAAGAATTCTGCCAATCCAGTAATATTTTTGTAGAACAATGCCAAGTATTAGACCGATGAATAAGGACAAAACAATCGAGAGATATGTGAAATTCACTTTCACCAATTCCATTGAAGGAAGAGCTTTTTGACTAAATTATGATCTACCCCATTAGGATGCCGCCAAAATTACTCTATATGTAATCGCCTCCATCCAGGGTTAGTAACTTGATTTTTCCAACCCCTTCTCGTAATCCGGCTCAGGATATCCCAAATACTGCATGGCCTCTCCATGCACCTGCCACAAAAGGTGAAGCTGCTCTTTACTATAATACTGCTCCCAGCCGCTCATCGTTCCTTCACGATACATCCGCGGGTTACGATCCTTGAAATGTTGAAAGGGGATAGATTCTCGCTGAAAACATTTTAAGCCGGTAAATCGTTCAATCTGAGTACAAACTTCCCCTGAGTGATCTCCCAGCCATTCATAATGAATCCGCAGGTATCGCCCCTCCAGTTGGGCCGCAGTTTGGGCCCAGCATAGGTGATAATGATTCCATGTACCAAAGAGCGCTTTACCTTTAATAATCTCTGTCAGGTTACGCCGTCTGTACCAGGGTTGGAAATCCCGGATGAAGTTGTAATACGACCATAAAACAGCACCCGCATTGCGCACCGGCTGAATCACGTATTCACCCTCAAAATAGTAAGGAAAGGGCAATTCATGGGTTTTCAAAAAGAAATGATCCTCTTCTTGAGCCAATTGCTTACGATTAGCCTCGGTGAGTACCTTTTTACAACCTGGCATCAAGTAGCGATGCGTAGCTTGGGGAGTCAAAGGTGGCTCGTAGAGAGCAGTCCACTTGTTCCAGAGTAGATGCTGCTGCTCTGGGTTGGGGGCTTTTGTAACCACCCGCAGATGCCACTTCTCCTGTTTAAATGATTTTTTCACCCGATAAACGTTTGACGTCAGACGCTGAAAATGCCAAAAAATGAGACTTTTTATCCAAGAGTTGCCAGAACGAGGGTAAGATGCAATATATACAATCATTACTTTCTGCTTTACTAGCGAGAGGGTAAAAAAATTTATTCAAGAAGAAGAATACCCCCCCGGATGCCGCTGAAACCAATTCCAGGCATCGCCCACAATCTGCGCCAGGTCTGAGTGTCGTGGCTGCCAGCCCAACTCGCGCTTGATCGCCTCCGACGAAGCAATCAACGTGGCCGGGTCGCCGGGGCGGCGGGGACCAACATCGGTGGGAATCGGATGGCCGGTAATCTGGCGAGCCACCTCCAGCACTTGCCGGATGCTGTAGCCCTGCCCATTGCCCAGGTTGTACTTTCGGCTGGGGCCGCCGGCCTGCAAAGCCCGCAAGGCCAGAATATGGGCCTGGGCCAGGTCCAGCACATGAATATAATCACGCACACAGGTGCCGTCGGGGGTAGGATAATCATCGCCAAAAATGGTAAACTTATCCCGTTTACCCTGAGCCACCCACAGAATCAAAGGGATAATATGGGTTTCGGGTTCGTGATCCTCGCCGTAAACAGGGCTGGCCCCGGCGGCATTAAAGTAGCGCAGCGCGGTGTAGCGCAGTTGGTCGGTTCGATCCAGCCAGTACAAAAAGCGTTCCAGAATCGCTTTGGACTCGCCATAAGGGCTGCCCGGCACAATCCGCTCCGTTTCGGCAATCGGGATTTTTTCCGGGTCATCAAAGAGGTTGGCGGTTGAGGATAGAATAAAGTGCTTCGTCCCGCTTTCGGTGCAGGCCCGCAGCAGGTTCAGGCCGTTGGTCACATTGTCGCCGATATAAAGAAAAGGCTTGGCCATGGATTCGCCCACCAGGGTATACGAGGCAAAGTGCATCACTGCATCCGGGCGATGTTCGGCAAAGGTCTGGTTGAGCAGCTCCGCATCGGCCAGATCGCCCACAATCAATTGCGCTTTCGGGTGGACGGCCTCGCGGTGGCCCTGGTACAGATTATCGTAAACAACAACCTTTTCGCCCGCCTCGGCCAACTGCTCAACCACAATAGAGCCGATATATCCCGCCCCGCCTGTTACCAGAATAGTCATGTGTTCTTGTCCTTTATGAGTAGGCTAACCAAAGTCTCTATTTTACCCTTATTCATCGGAGGCGCAAATTGTGAAAAGTGCCTCAAAACACAGCAAAAACCCCCAACAAATCACTTATTGGGGGCTTGCTTTAAGGATGGAAGCTTGAAGGCTTGGCAAATATCCAATCTTCCAGCCTTCCAACCCTCCCTTCTTCGTTGCTTTAGCCTAAAATTTCACTCACCGTCAACACCAACTGGGGAAAAGCTTGCGGAGTAAGGCTCTGGCCGCGCTTCCGGCGCTGTAGCTGTTCGTAGCCTGTCGCTGAGGGCCGCCGGTAAATTTCAATCACAGCGGCGGCTAAATCCACCAGCCATACTTCGGCAATGCCATGGTGAGCGTAGAGCGGTGTTTTCACTTGCCGGTCATACTCGGCCGAACTCTCCGCCACTTCAATGATCAGGATGACATCTTCCGCTTCGGGGTGAGCCTGTCCATAAAAATCAGAGCGGGGTTGTAACAGAGCCAGGTCCGGCTCCGGTTCCGAATGTTCGCCCAGGTGAATGGGATTCTGTACGCTTATCAAAGCCAGTTTACCTGCTCGTTCAGCCATAAGCTGGTTTAACCTATTCACACAAGCCGCGTGACGACTGCCAATGGGGGACATGCTGACCACCTCACCCTCGATAAGTTCAACCCGGTCATCCTCGGTGAGAATACGAGCCTCCAACATTTGATGGTATTCCGTTGTGGTGAAAAGCCGCCTGGCTATCTGGATCGTCACACTTGCCCTCGCCGCTTCCTCAATATTTACCAAAGATAACTGCTCAGTCATGTCATTGCGAGGCTGTAAGCCGAAGCAATCCCCCACCACAACTTGGGGATTGCTTCGCTTCGCTCGCAATGACACTTGAGTAGTAACTACCAAAGATATTTTAGCCCCGGCCAACCATTATACAAGCTTGATGCCGCCTCCTCATACCCGGCTCAGGTTGTGCGAAATATCCTTCAAAGCCGGATAAAGCTGCCGGTACTCGGCATACACCTGCTCGTATCTGGCTGCCGTATCCGGCTGGGGGCTGGTCGAGCCGGTGATGTTGATGCTGGTTTGGCAGGCTGTGTCCACATCCGGCCATGCCCCGACCCCCACGCCGGCCAACAAGGCCGCGCCGTAAGCCGCGCCCTCGGTGGTGTTGACCGTGACCAACTCGGCGTTGAGGGTGTCCGCCAGAATTTGCCGCCACAAGGGACTCTTGGCTCCCCCGCCCGATACTCGCACCTGGGTGATTTGGGCCAACCCGGCCGATTTCATCAGCTCGAAGCTGTCGCGCAGGCCAAAAGCGACTCCTTCCAGCACTGCCCGGCTGAAATGGGCCTGGTTGTGACGCACGGTCAGGCCGACAAAGGCCCCTCGCGCCAGCGGGTCAGGGTGAGGCGTCCGCTCGCCGGTGAGGTAGGGTAAAAAGAGCAACCCTTCGCTGCCCGGCGGGACATCTTTAGCCGGAGCCAGCAGGCTGTCAAAATCAAGGCCGGGGGCCAGGGTGTCTCGATACCAGCGCAAACTGCCCGCTGCCGACAGCATGACCCCCATCAAATGCCAGCGGCCCGGCACGGAGTGACAAAAGGCGTGCAGCCGGCCCTCCGGCTCGATAAACGGCTCGTTGGTGCTGGCAAAAACCACGCCTGATGTGCCCAGGGTCAGGGCAATAATGCCCGACTGTACTACACCCACCCCGACAGCCTGGGCGGCCTGGTCGCCGCCCCCGCCGACTACCGGTGTGCCCGCTTTCAAGCCCGTCGTTTCCGCCGCCTCCGCCGAAATATAGCCGGTCACGTCTGGTCCTTCATAAGTTTGCGGCAGCCACTCCGCCGGAATTTCCAGCGCGGCCAGCAGCTCCGGCGACCAGTCTCGTTCGGCCAGGTCGAACAAAAGCATGCCCGCCCCATCGGCCTTGTCCACGGCAAAACCGCCGGTCAGTTTGTAGCGGACATAATCTTTAGGCAGTAAAATGTGTTTGGTTTTAGCATACACCTCCGCCTCGTGTTTCTGCACCCACAAAATTTTGGGCGCAGTGAAGCCGGTCAGGGCATCGTTGCCGGTGATTTGGATAAGCCGCGCTTTGCCCAGCCGGGCGCGGATGTCGTCGCACTCGGCCCCGGTGCGCTGGTCGTTCCAGAGAATGGCCGGGCGTAACACCTGGCCGTTTTCATCCAGAAGCGTCAGCCCGTGCATCTGGCCGGTCAAGCCGATGGCGGCAATGTCGCCGCCGCTCAAGCCGGTTTGCTGGAGAACTTGGCGAATACTGCTGACTGCGCCCCCCCACCAATCCGCCGGATCCTGCTCGCTCCACAGCGGCTTGGGCGTCGAAAAAGGGATTTCCGTGGTGGCCGCGCCGACAACTTCCCCTTGCGCATTAATAACCAGGGCTTTAACGCCCGTCGTTGATGAGTCGATTCCCAAAAAGTAATTCATGTTTAACTCCTGTCAATGATGAGGCGAGGAGGCGAGGAGGCGAAGAGGCGAGGCCTCCTCGCCTCCTCGCCTCACAAATCCTCGCCTCATTTCCGCCCCAATAGAGCGCGGATAATTTCCATTTCCAACTGTTCGTAGTTCCGCTCGGCGATGAGGGCCTCGAGCCGGGCGGTGTCCAGGCTGCGGGCCACGTCGAGCAAAGCCAGGAAGATTTCGCGGCTGTTGCTCAGGTGTTGGGTCGCTGCTTCCGCCTTCTGCGTCCGCATGGCCTTGACATCCAGGCCGACAAACTCGCCGTTGTTGCCGTAGCCGTTGCGGTCGAGCACCCAGACCTGCATAAAAGCGCGGCGCAGGTCAACCGCGCCAAATGCCTTATCCTCGTCAAACTTGAGGCCGTTTTGGTCGTTCAGGTGAACACTCCACAATTTTTTGTGGGCGATGGCATAAGAGAGTTCGTCCGACGGGTCCAGCCCGGCCAAAATGGCGTGGGCCGATTCCATGAGCACGCCCACGCGGCTGGGGTCGTCGGTCAGATACGACAGGCCGACGGCGTGGCCGATGGTGGGAATATAGGCCAAATCCATCGGCTCGTTGGGTTTGGGTTCAACCAGGATGCGAACATTGGGGTCGTGGGCCAGCATTTTGTTGATGGCTGTCACCAGCAGCTCCACCGCTTTGGCCGCATCTTTGGCCTCGCGAATGTAAGTGCCCTCGCGGGCCAGCCATAATACCAGCTTGTTGGTTCCCAGAATGTTGCCGATGTCAATACATTGCAGGCTGCGCTCGATAGCGTACTGCCGCTCGGCGGGGTTGTTGGCGGTGTAACCGCCGTCAATGGTGCGCGGATCTTCCCACAGCCGGGGAGCGACAATTTCGGCCACCAGGCCCTCGCCGTCGAGCATGCGGCGCATCTCTTGGGCGGTTTTTTGTATCTCGGCGGGGGAGGGGTCCTGGTTGATGGTGGGGACGGCATCATCATCGTGAAACTGGACGCCCTCAAAGCCCAACTTTTTGTAAAGTTTTAATTTTTCGGCAAAAGCGATGCTGGGCCGGACTGTTGGCCCAAATGGGTCAGCCCCTTCGTGGATATTCCAGGGGCCGAAGGAAAAACGAAATGTGCCAGGCATAACAAAAGCTCCTATTTTTGTAACTGCTCAGGCATGTCATTTCGAGGCCATAGGCCGAGAAATCCTTCCCGCTCGCGGGCTATTCAAGCACCGACCCGGAAGATTTCTCCTCGCAGGCTCGTCGAAATGACATGATACCTGAGCAGTTACCTATTTTTTATTGAATTTTAGGTGAGGCGAGGGCGAGACAAATCCTCGCCTCTTCGTGTCCCGCCTCGTCGCTTCATCTTACTCCTAACAGCAGCTCAATCAACAGTTGGTCTAACTTCTCATAGGGCAGGCCCCGTTGGCCCATCGCCACCCGGTCAAAGGCATGCGCTTTGAGGGCGTCGGCCTTATCTTTGGTATAGGGACCAAAATAGGGGTGCATCGAGCCATCGTCGGCTTTGATTTCAGCCAGCAAGGCTTGAATTTCTTTATCGGCGCGGAATTGGAGGGCTTTTTCCTTTAAGATAAGGTAAGTGCGCATGCAGCCACGGGCAAATTCTTTGACATCGGCCAGGTCGGCGGTGCGGTAGGCGTGGGCGTCGAAGTGACGGCTGCCTTCGTAGCCCACTTCCTCTAAAAATTTAACCAGGTAGAAGGCTTGCTTGATAGACTCCGCGCCAAAACGAAAGTCTTGATCGTAGCGGCCAAACTTTTGGTCGTTCAAATCAATGTGGAACAGCTTGCCCGCATCCCAGGCCTGGGCGACGGCGTGCATAAAATTCAGTCCGGCCATGTGTTCGTGGGCCACTTCGGGGTTCACGCCGACCATCTCCGGGTGGTTCAGGGTGGCAATAAAGCCAAGCATAGCTCCGGTGGTCGGCAGGTAGATGTCGCCGCGCGGCTCGTTGGGTTTGGCTTCCAGGGCAAACTTCATGCCGTAACCCTGGTCGAGATTGTACTCACACAGAAAGTTGAGCGCCTCGCGGAACCATTTGCCTGCTTCCAGGGGATCTTTGCCGGCGTCGGTTTCCGTGCCTTCGCGCCCGCCCCAGAAAACATAAATTTTGGCCCCCAACTCTGCCCCCAAATCCATGGCCCGCATGGTTTTTTGCAGGGCAAAGGCCCGCACTCGGGGATCGTTGCTGGTAAAAGCGCCATCTCGAAAGACGGGATCGGAGAAGAGATTGGTGGTGGCCATGGGCGCCACCAGGCCGGTCTCGGCCAGCGCCTTTTTGAAGCCGGCCACGATTTTATCGCGCTCGGCCGGGGTGGCGTCAATCGGGACCAGGTCGTTATCGTGAAAATTGACGCCATAAGCGCCTACCTCGGCCAGCAGGTGAACAATATCAACCGGCGACAGAGTCGTCCGCACGGGTTCCCCAAATGGATCGCGGCCTATGTTGCCTACGGTCCAGAGACCAAAGGTGAACTTGTGTTCAGGTTTTGGTTCGTACATTGAATCTTTACCTCCATATCGTTTTATGATTTGTCTTGATTTCGCGCACCCACAGAGTGTGGGTTGAGAGGGCGAGATTTAATTCGTCAATTATCCAATTGAGCAGGTTTAGCCTGCTGTGAAGTGGTCACGATCATGTCTAAAACTTGTCCTATTTCAGGATCAATTCGATCAGGAGGCACAAACTTGGTTAATATATGATAATCCGTTTTGCGCATGAGATTGGGTAATTGTAACTTCCTGAAAAATGCGGCAAATAGTGGATCAAGAAAATCATCAGAGACCTTCGTATCCGGCGACCAGGGAGACCCTTTGCCCAGAGTATTCATCGCTTTTTCGATCTCGTCTATCGTTTCCGTCATAGTGTTAACCCACTCTGTTGCAAAAAGAGGTCCGCCAATTTGAGTATCGCCTTCTTGTCTGGCCCAAGCTAATAATACCTCAGTTTGACATAGATAATTTTCTATTTCGCGTTGTTTCCACTTGTATTCTAATAATTCAGCCTGGTTTTGAAGGGGGGAGTCAATTCTATCAAAAATAGCTATGCCCACCAAATCGGGTTTGGCTTCACGTAAACCGCGAAAATGATCACGGGCTTTGGTAGGTTGGTTAAGAACATACCGCACAAAAGGGCGAGCCAGAATTTCCTGGGCAGGATGGTTAAGTTTTTCAGCAAAGGCATATAAGATAGCAAGGTCAGTAGGACCTTCCAGGTATAGCACCCAGCCGTTTTGCTCAGCTTGATAATACTGGTCGAAACCAATTTCCTTGAGTGATTTAAGCAATTGAAAGCCTCGATCATCAATTCGATGAGGCTTGCCGAGGAACGCAACAACTACATCACGGTCAGCCGCTTCGTTGAGGATAACCTCAGAATGGCTGGCAGCAATAATTTGACTATCCTGTTCTTGAGCAAACTCACTGAGAATTTGATAAATCTGCCGTTGTCGGATTATTTCAAGATGGGCATCCGGTTCATCGAGTAAGAGAACTGAATTAGGATTAGCAGCGAGGTAAGTCAGAAGCAAGAGAGTTTGTTGTAATCCACGACCAGATGAAGAAATGTCAAGAGGCACACCTGACCGATCACGATAAGTTAACTCGATCTCGCTTCGTTCCAGAATGTACTGCGGTTCATCAAGCTTAACCCCAAAGAGACTCTCAATGCGATTGCAAACTTTAACCCAAGCTTCTCTATCTCCATTCTGTATTAGCCGATAACATAGGTTACGTAAAACTTCAGCCGTGCGGCCTTGTCCGATTAAAAAGCTGATTTCGCCAGGTTGTTTGAGAAATTCTTGGTCGGCCAGGCCAGACATGGGCGGTAAAAAAGCTACCCGTGTAGTTACCACCAACTCTGGAATTGTCATTCGTTCTGGGTTATCACCTTCGCTAAGTCGCAAAGGTCGGCAATAGAAAGACTCCGGATTAGCGTAATCAAACTCAAGCCCACACTTCCAGGCCTGGCCTGCTGAAATGCCTTCTACAATAATTTCGACACGAATATTCTGCGTTCGTTGCTTGTTTTGAGTTCTACGGATATCTCGCACATGTAGATCTCGCCATAGCAAATTTGCACTTGGAACGGGAACAGCAATTAGATCTCGCCGGTTAATGGTTACGCCTGGGCGTTTTTCAGGAGTTGTTTTACCTTGGCGTTTTTCAATCCAACGCTTTAGGCCAATATCCCATAGTGCTAAGGCTTGAAGGGCCGTAGTTTTGCCCGAATTATTAGGGCCAATAAAAACAACGGGATTGCCCAGCTCAATTTCAACTTCGCCAAAACGCTTAAAGTTACGAATGATAAGCTTGTTTAACATAATCCAATTATAACACTAAATTTTCTCAAAGGCGAAGAACAACTGCTTATCTGCCTGTCGAACTGCCGGGGGGTAAACCTGATCTTCGTTCAACTCTGTGCCGCTGTGCTGGCCCAGCAAACGCCAGCCGGCGCTGGCGGCATCTTCGATCAACTCGCCGGCCTGGTAGACATGATAGTAGATTAACCCCGGCGTGGTTTGCAGGCTGAACTGGGCCACCTGGGTGTCGCCCGGTTCGGCGTCCGCGCCGTTGGGATTAAAGCGCCGAATGGCGTCAACCACACCGGGCCAGGTGCGCCAGCGCAGGGTTCGGGTCAGGCCGCGGGCATGCCAGAGCAAAGGATGCACCCGGCGGGTCTCGCGGCTCCACAAGGTGGTATCTGCTGCGGAAGAGGTGGCCGATTTTTGTTTTGCCCCCAACATCTTCTGCCCCAGCCAGTAAAAATAGCAACGCAAGGCCGGGGCTAAATTATCCAGGCCCAAAATCAGGCGGCCGCCCGGCTGCGCCACCCGTGCCATTTCGACCATGGCTCGGCGGCGGTTGGCTCGCCCCGGAATATGTTGTAGCGCCCCAAAAAACATAAAAACGGCCTCAAAAGCCTCGGTGGCAAACGGCAAATTGAGCAAGTTGGCCCCACTGAACTGCGCTTCCGCCGACAGGCTGCGCCCGGCCAGCAGCATGGCCAGACTCAAATCCACCCCACTGACCCGATACCCGGCTTCGTTTAAGGCCAACACCGCCCGTCCCGCCCCACACCCCACGTCGAGCAGGCGTCCGGCCGGGGGAAAATAGCGGGCCGCCATCTCCTGCTCACACTTTTGCAGGCCCTGTTTACTCAAATTTTGCCAGCAGCTTACCACATCGGGCTGGCTGTACTTTTCAAGGGTGCTGATGGCGCTCATTTTTTGCTGTCCAGAGAAATTCTTTCCCAACCGGCAAGGGTAGCAGGGTAGCAAGGTAGCAAAACTTATTTCTGCTACTTGCTACCCTGCTACCTGTTTCAATAGCAATAACTTTATGCAAAATAACGTCCCCCTATTTTGCCGCCAATGGCTTGACACGGCAAAACATAGTGCATTATAATGCGGGATATAAATTCCTCACAACTTATAAACTTAACCATCCAAGCTGTTTTCCAGTGGTAACAATCTCATAAGACATCAGGCCAGATTGGAACAGATTTTGATTGAACCCATCAACGTTAAAAAAACTTTATGGTTTATTAACGGAATTTTAACATCGAGTTAAAAGGTGGTTAAATAGGGTCTGTTATAGTCTTCCAAGTTGTTGACCAACACCGAATAACTGTTGGCAGAAAGGAGGTCATCGCGTTAGCCGCAACTGTTATTCAAAGTTAGCCCACTATAAGTTAATCTTAAACTGTTCATAAATTTTGGAGGAGATTTCGATGAAAAAATTAGGTAATCTTATCAGTCTGGTAGTCTTGTTGGCCTTAGTTTTAACCCTGGTCCCCACCGCCGCCTTTGCTCAAGAAGTTGTGTGTGAGCAGGATGCTGTTGTGCAGGCCGATGATTGGCTGTCGAAGCTGGCCGACAAATTCTACGGCGATGTGCTGGCCTACCAGGCCATTGCCGACGCTACCAATGCGATGAACGCCACCGACAGTAGCTATGCCAAAATTGACAACCCTGACGTCATTGAACCCGGTTGGAAGCTGTGCATTCCTGCGGCTGAAGAAGCCCAGGCCGGCGTAGCCAGCGCCGCCGCAGAAACCGCCGTGCAAATGGATGCCCTGATTGCCGCCGCCAAAGAAGAAGGCATGCTGACCACCATCGCCTTGCCCCACGACTGGCTCAACTACGGCATCATGATTGAGAATTTCAAGGCCAAGTATGGCCTGGAAGTTAACGAACTCGATCCGAACGCCGGCTCCGGCGACGAACTGGAAGCCATCCGCGCCAACAAAGATAACAAAGGCCCGCAAGCCCCCGACGTGATTGATGTGGGTTTCGCCTTTGGCCCTCAGGCCAAGGATGAAGGTTTGATCCAACCCTATAAAGTTTCTACCTGGGCCTCTATTCCCCAAGACCTCAAAGACCCCGATGGTTACTGGTACGGCGATTATTATGGCGTGTTGGCCTTAGAGGTGAATACGGATGTCGTTCAGAATGTGCCCCAGGATTGGGCCGATTTGCTCAAGCCGGAGTATAAAGGTCAGGTCGCCCTGGCCGGCGACCCCCGCACCTCCAATCAGGCCATTCAATCGGTTTACGCGGCGGGCCTGTCTCGCACCGGCGATTTGAACACCGCGGCCCAGGCTGGCCTGGAGTTCTTTGCCGAATTGAATGCGGCTGGCAACTTTGTGCCGGTCATTGCCAACACCGGCACCATCGCCAGCGGCGAAACCCCCATCACCATTCAGTGGGACTACCTGGCCCTGGCTAATCGCGATACCTTTGCCGGCAACCCCAATGTCGAAATTGTCATTCCCCAGTCGGCGGTTTTTGGTGGAGTTTATGTCCAGGCTATCAGCGCCTATGCCCCCCACCCCAACGCCGCCAAACTGTGGATGGAATATCTCTACTCCGATGAAGGCCAGTTGGTCTGGCTGAGCGGTTACGGTCACCCCATCCGCTACCTGGATATGGCTAAGCGCGGCGTCATCCCGGCTGAACTGGAGGCCAAACTGCCCCCGGCTGAACTGTACGAAAAAGCTGTTTTCCCCACTATCCAGCAGCTTGATGCGGCCAAGAAGCTCATCACCGAGCAGTGGGACTCGGTGGTGAATGTGGACGTTGTTTCCCAGTAAATTTTAACCTTAGAACCTTCCCGGAAGTTATTTTTGAACTTCCGGGAAGGTCAGAGCTAGACCGCAGGGGTAAAATATCAGGCTGGTCTCCCGTAGTCTTGCTTATTGATTTGGAGAGGGGGAACCCCGTGTCGCACGTTGCCATGCCCGAAACACAAAATGCCCCGTTAGCCTCCTCCCCACCCCGGGAATTTTCTTGGGCCTGGGTGGGGGTTGTCCCCTTTTTTATCTTTGCTATTGCTTTTATGCTGTGGCCGGCAGTCTCACTGTTTACGGGCAGCTTTCAGGATAGAGCAGGCAATTTTACCCTGGCCAATATTGCCGGCCTGTTTCAGCCGTTTGTCCTCAACGCCTATTGGCTTAGCATCCAAATTAGTACGGTTACGGCGGTGGCCGGTGGACTGTTTGGCTTCCTCATTGCTTATGCCGTCGTTCTGGGTGGGCTGCCCAGAGGGGTGCGCACGGCGATGATGACCTTTTCCGGGGTGGCTTCTAACTTTGCCGGGGTGCCGCTGGCCTTTGCCTTTATTGCCACCGTGGGCCGGGTCGGTTTTATGACCACTCTGTTGAAGGACCTGTTTGGCTGGAATATTTATGATACCGGCTTTAACCTCTACAGCTTCGCCGGCCTGACCTTGACCTATCTCTATTTTCAGTTTCCCCTGATGATTTTGATTATCGCCCCGGCCCTGGACGGCCTTAAGCGCGAGTGGCGCGAAGCCTCCGAAAACCTGGGCGCAACAACCTGGGAATATTGGCGCTACATCGCTTTGCCTATTTTGCTGCCCTCCATTTTGGGGACAATGATCCTGCTGTTTGGCAACTCTTTTGGCGCTTATGCCACCGCTTTTGCCCTGACCGGCGGCTCGTTGAATCTGGTCACCATTGTCATTGGGGCGCAGATTCGGGGGGATGTGCTTAACAATCCGGGTTTGGGCTATGCCCTGGCATTGGGCATGGTGGTAGTGATGGCCGTTTGTATCACCGGCTATACCTGGATGCAGCGCCGGACGGAAAGGTGGTTGCGATGAAGATTGAGGCTAAGGCTGAGTCTGAGGCTAAGGCCGGCGGTGGATGGCCGTGTTCCGGGGAAGAGGAGAGACGATGAGAAGAGGCAGTCTTTGGGCCTGGTTATGGGTGACTTTAGGCGGGCTTTATTTTATTTTGCCGTTGGCGGGTACGTTTATGTTTTCACTGCGGGCCAAACGCGGTGTCTTGAGCTTTCTGGCCTATGAGAATGTTTTTAACGACCCCAAATTCTGGCAGACTTTTGGCTTTTCGGCGCTAATGGCCGTTTTGACCATTCTGGTCAGCCTGTTGTTGATTGTGCCGACCGCCTATTGGGTCCAGTTGCGGCTGCCTCGCCTGCGCCCGGTCATCGAATTGATGACCCTGATGCCGTTTGTGATCCCGACGATTGTGCTGGTTTTTGGCCTGATCCGGCTTTACAGCCGCCCGCCCTTTGCCCTCACCGGCAACGCGCTGGGGGCCAATGTGCTGCTGGTCGCCGGGTATGTGGTTCTGTCATTCCCCTATATGTATCGCGCGGTTGACACTGGGCTGCGGGCTATTGATGTCCGCACTCTGACCGAAGCCGCCCAAAGTTTGGGGGCCGGCTGGCCGACCATCCTGTTTCAGGTCATTTTCCCCAATGTCCGGGTTGCCCTGCTGAGCGGCGCATTTCTTACCTTTGCCATTGTCATCGGCGAATATGTGCTGGCCGCTTTCCTGGCCCGGCCAGCCTTTGCGCCTTACATGGCCCTGCTGGGCCAAAACAGAGCCTACGAACCGGCCGCCCTTTCAATCATCAGTCTGGCCCTCACCTGGGCTTTGATTGGTTTGATTCAATATATTGGCCGCGGCCAGGAACGCAGTCAACTGGCCGGTACCCACTAATCAATTTTCAGTGGATCCAAATTTCCTGTAGGGTGGCATCCCTATGCCGCCCGCTGACGCATAGGGATGCGCCAGCTACGGTGAAAAATTGGATCTACTGATTTTAGATTTACGATTTGCGATTTGAGTCACTAATCGTAAATCGTAAATCGTAAATCATAAATCGGAAATAGACTTATGGCTTTTCTCGAACTGACAAATGTACGCAAGAGTTTTGGCCAATTTGTGGCCGTCGAGAACTTCAATTTAGATGTCCAGGGAGGTGAATTTATTTCCTTTCTGGGGCCGAGCGGCTGCGGCAAAACAACCACGCTGCGGATGATTGCCGGTTTTGAAAAGCCGACCTCCGGCGTCATAAAAATTAATGGCAAGGATGTGACTTACACCCCGCCCAACCAGCGTAATGTGGGCATGGTTTTTCAATCTTATGCCCTGTTTCCCAATATGACCGTCGCCGGCAACATTGGCTTTGGCCTGAAGATTGCCAAAAAGCCGGCAGAGGAAATCAAGCAGCGCGTCCAGGAGATGCTGGACCTGATTCATTTACCCAAATACGGCGACCGCTACCCCTACCAGATGTCCGGCGGACAGCAGCAGCGGGTGGCTCTGGCCCGCGCCCTGGCCATCCAGCCGCAGGTGTTGTTGCTGGACGAGCCGCTCTCGGCTCTCGATGCCAAAATTCGAGTCGAGCTACGCTCCGAAATCCGGCGCATCCAGCAGGAATTGGGTATTACGACTATCTACGTCACCCACGACCAGGAAGAAGCCCTGTCGTTATCGGACCGGATTGTGGTGATGAGCGCCGGCAAGATGGAGCAGGTCGGCACGCCCTTTGAGATTTACAATTTCCCCCGAACCCACTTTGTGGCCTCATTTGTGGGCACGCTCAACCAGATTCAATGCACTGTGGTGGACCCGGCCAAAGGGTTGCTGGCCCACGACGGCCAACACCTGACCACGGCCATGCCCATCGAAATGGCGGCAGGCATGCCGGTGCGGGTCATGCTGCGGCCCGAAGAGTTGCATCTGGGCAAAGCGGAAGGGGAAAATCAACTGACCGGCCGGGTGGAAGCGGTCACGTTTCTGGGGTCCATTGTACGGATGGAGGTCAACCTGGGCGATACCAACGTGACCCTGGATGCTTTGAATGAGCGCAAACTCACCCTGCCCGAAGTCGGCCAGTCGCAAATTGTCTCCTTTCCCCCGCATGCTTGCTGGGTGATGCCTGAGTCGTAAAAAGAGGATAGAAAATAGAAGATAGAAGATAGATTTCCGTCAACTATCTTCCATCCACCATCTTAGCTGGTGTCCAAACTTGAGTTTGGACACCCTATTGCGTGGCGAAATTCAGTTTCGCAACGGGTCTGCAAAGGTTCGATGTTATAGTTGTCGAACCTTTTTTGCGTCTTTAACATGGGTGGGTATGCTATCGGTCAATAAAAACAACTGACCTTAAGAGGAAAAAATGAAACTTTACAACGCGCTTAGCCAGACCCTTGAACCTTTTGCGCCGGGCCAGGAGCCGGTGACAATTTATGTCTGCGGTATCACGCCTTATGACACCACCCATCTGGGCCACGCTTTCACCTACACCGCCTTTGATATCCTGATTCGCTATCTGGAATATCAGGGCCGCCAGGTACGATACGTCCAAAACGTCACCGATATTGACGACGATATTCTGCGCAAAGCCAAAGAAGTGGGCGAAGACTGGCAAACACTCGGCAACCAGTGGACGGCTCATTTTATCCGGGACATGCAAGCCCTCAATGTGCGCCCGCCCGACCATTACCCCCGCGCGACGGACGTGATGCCCGAAATTATTGACTCGGTTCAAAAATTGTTGGCCAAAGAAGCGGCTTATGAATCAGGTGGCAATGTTTACTTTGATGTCTCGGCCTGGCCTGATTATGGGCAGCTCAGTCACATTCCGGCCGAAGATATGCTGGCCGTAGCCAACCAGCACGGCAATCGCCCCGACGACCCGCACAAACGCCAGCCGCTCGACTTTGTGCTGTGGCAGGCCCAGGCCCCCGGCGAGCCGGCCTGGGAGAGTCCCTGGGGCATGGGCCGGCCCGGTTGGCACATCGAATGTTCTACCATGTCTACCATCCTGTTAGGGCCAACCCTGGACCTGCACGGCGGCGGGGCTGACCTCATTTTTCCGCACCATGAGAGCGAAATTGCCCAGGCCGAAGGCGTAACCGGCCGGCGCCCTTTTGTGCGCTTTTGGTTGCACACGGCTATGGTGCATCACCAGGGGGAAAAGATGAGCAAATCTTTGGGCAATCTGGTCATGGTCAGAGACCTGCTCCAAACCTGGTCCGCCGACGCCCTGCGCCTCTATCTGGCCCAGCATCATTACCGCGATGTGTGGAGCTATAGCCTGGCCGAATTGGAACAGGCCGAAACAACCGTACAGCAGTGGCAGGCCGCTGTAACCGCCCTCGGCGGTGATGGCCCGGTCTTCCCCATGTCGCCGGCCCCACCCCTGTTTGTCGAGGCAATGGATAATGATTTGGACACCCCAACGGCGCTCCGGCAATTGGACCAACTGGCCGCCGAGTTGATTGCTGCCGCCCATGCCGGACAAAACGTGGCCGAAGCGCAAAGAACCTTCCGCGTCCTGGGTCAGATTTTTGGCTTGCGCTTCAACGCCCCAGAGGTCGAAACACGGGTGATTGAGGGCTGGAACGAACATTTAAAGCGTTTTATTTAAAATTTCATGTCATTCCGACCGGCTAAGGCCCGTTTTTGTGGTCTGGGTATGCGTTGGAGCCGAGAGGGCGCGGAGCGCCTTATCCCAGTGCGGGCGGTGATGATGAGCCATCAATTTGATACTTTATGCCCCTCCGTTTATAACTCGCCCCCAAACTAAAATGCTCGCGGGACTTGAAATCAATTGACGTTACTCGGTGAATGTGATACACTCATTTTATGAGGCTGCCGGCAGTTGCTCAGGGCGTCAATCCGGTTAGGGTTCAAAACCTGCTGTTGTATCGTATCGTCGCCTTTGAGGCTTACCCCAATTTACGTCATGCCATTTTTACGCGCCAGGGCGGATACAGTCAGTCGCCCTTTGCCTCGCTTAATTTGGGGTTATCGGTTGGCGATGACCCGGAGACGGTAAATAAAAATTATGAGCAGGTGTGCGGGGCGCTCGATATTTCGCCCGACCAGACTGTTTCCTGTCACCTGATCCACAGCGCCGACGTTTTAACCGTTGATTCCGCCAACCGGCGGCGAGTGATGGGTCAGGCGGATGGGCTGATTACAGCCACGCCGGGTATTTACCTGTCCATGCGTTTTGGCGATTGTACTCCGCTCATTTTTTTTGACCCGGCCCGAGGCGCAGTCGGCTTAACCCACGCCGGTTGGCGCGGCACGATGCAAAACGCCGCCGGGGCCACAGTCAGGGCGATGATCCAAGAATTCGACTGTCGGGCCGGGGATATTATCGCGGTGATTGGGCCGGCCATCGGGCCGTGCTGTTACGAAGTGGGGCCGGAAGTGATAGACGCAGCCGCCACCGCTTTTTCCCACTCGGCCAGCCTGTTTGTCCGGGGCAATGGCCGGGCGGATCGGGCCCATTTCAATATGTGGGAGGCCAATCGCCGCCAGTTGGCCGCAGCGGGCGTTGAGCAAATTATTCAATCGGAGTTGTGTACCGCCTGCCGGACCGATCAATTTTTTTCTCACCGGGCCGAGCAGGGGCGCACCGGGCGCTTTGGCGTGATTATTGGACTACAAGGAAACGCTGTTTGAGTAACATTGCTGCCAATCTTGAGGCTATAAACCGGCGTATCAGGGCTGCGGCAGCGCGGGCGGGACGCTCAGCCAGCGAAGTGACACTGGTGGCAGTGACCAAAACGCACCCACTGGAAACTGTAATCGAGGCGTATCAGGCCGGGCTGCGCCACTTTGGCGAAAATCGAGCGGCTGAAGGCAAAGCCAAAGCAGCCGGACTGGCGGAATGGTTGCAGCAGACAGGAGGAGAACCACCTGTCTGGCATCTCATCGGCCATTTGCAAAGCCGGCAGGTAGACGAGGCTCTGGGCATCTACCCATTCATTCATTCGCTGGACAGCCTCAAGCTGGCCCAACGGCTCGACCGGCTGGCGGCTCGGGACAACTGTCCGCCGGTTGAGGTTTTGCTGCAATGCAATGTGTCGGGCGAAGCCAGCAAATCAGGGTTTGAGCTGGCCCGGTGGTCCAGCGATAAAAGGCAGTGGCAAACTTTTCTGGATACGGCGGTTCAAATCAGCCGCCTCGACAAAGTGATTATTCGCGGGCTGATGACTATGGCCCCCTGGTTTGATAACCCGGCTGAGGCTCGTCCCACCTTTCAAAGCCTGGCGGTCTTACGGGCCAGGCTTCAGGCTGAACTGCCTCACCTGGATTGGACTCATCTGTCCATGGGTATGAGCGATGATTTTGAAATAGCGATTGAAGAAGGCGCGACCCTCATCAGAGTGGGGCGCATTTTATTTGGAGAAAGGAATTGAAAGAGTAGGGAGTAAGCAGTAGGCAGTAGGCAGTAGGGGAACTTTTTTCCCTTACTCCCTACTCCCTACTCCTTACTCCCTATTACCTACTACCATGTTAAAAAACACCCAAATGTGCTTTATTGGCGGTGGGACTATGGGCACCGCTATGATTGCCGGTTTGACCAAGCAAGAACTTATTAGTCCGGATTTTATCACGGTGAGTGATCCTTATCCAGGCCAATTGGAAAAATTGGCTACGCATTACGGAGTCCATACCACTGCCAGTAATCTGGAAGCGGTTCAAGGTAAAGATATTATCATCCTCTCCATCAAGCCTCAAACCCTGGGGGAAGTGGGCGCTGAACTACGAGGACATATTCAGCCGGGCGCGTTGGTGCTGTCAATTCTGGCCGGGGCCACGATTGGTAAGATCAGTCAAAAATTGCACCATTTTAGCGTGGTGCGGGTCATGCCCAATACCCCCGCCCTGGTCGGCAAGGCGATGTCGGTCTGGACGGCCACCGACGAGGTGAACGAGGCGCAGCGTCACCAGGCCCAAACCATCCTGGCTGCCCTGGGCGAAGAGCTTTATGTAGATAACGAAGATTATATGGATATGGCCACGGCGCTCTCCGGCACCGGGCCAGCTTATGTGTTTATGTTTATGGAGGCTATGATTGACGCCGGGGTGCATATGGGCTTCTCCCGCCGCGTCTCCGAACAGCTTGTGCTGCAAACCATTGAGGGATCAGTGGCCTTTGCCCGCGACAGCCAGCGCCACCCGGCTGAACTGCGCAATATGGTTACATCGCCGGGCGGCACTACGGCTGAAGCGTTATACCAGCTCGAAAAAGGGGGCTTCCGCACCGTTTTATCGAAAGCCATTTGGGCTGCTTATCAAAAGTCGCGTTTCCTGGGAGGCCTCAACAACAATGGGTGAAATCCTGGCTTCGGTTATTAATATTGTTTTCCAGGTTTTGTGGTGGGCCATTTTAATCAGGGTGCTACTCTCCTGGCTGCCGATGGCGAATGTTCGGATTGACCCCTACAATCCGGCTATTCGCTTTCTGTACTCCCTGACCGATCCCATTCTGGAGCCACTGCGCCGTTTCACCACAATCGGGATGATTGATCTCAGCCCATTGGTAGCGTTACTGCTCTTGGACTTTCTCAGACAAATACTCATTTCTATGTTGATTTAACAGACTGTAGGAGACAAGGCTATGCGCGAGTTCAAAATTACCAAAGCTGAAGAGGGTGCTGCATTTGCCGTCCATATCGTGCCCAAATCGGTCAAAAATGAGGTCGTGGGCAAACACGGCGATGCGCTCAAAATCAAGCTGATTACCACCGGCGTCGGCGGGATTGCCAACGACACCCTGATCAACTTTTTGGCCCAAAAGCTTGAAATCGAGCGGGAGAAAATAGAAATCGCCGCCGGCCTGGCTTCGGCTGAAAAAATGGTGGTGGTGGTTGGCTTAACCCCAACCGAAGTTGAAAACCGCCTGCTGGGCTAAATGATTGTCCAAAAATAAGTTCCCCCAAGTTCCTACGAGTTCCCAAGGGACTAAGGGAACTCATTGGAACTCAAAACGGGAAGTAAATTTTAGACGTTTACCAAGTTAGCCTTTTGGAACTTTGGCGCTCCAACCGTCGTCTGAAAAGTAGATAGGATGACCAAATTTTTGGTTGGAGGTAATTTTATGGTTAATGCTGTTCGCAAAATAGGCCAGACGGCGCTGCTGGTAGGGTTGATCGGCATTGCGACTGCCTGTGGTAACATAGCGACACCGGGAGATATTCCACCCATGACTCCTGAAGAAGCACAATCTGCACCGACAAATCAGCCCACCGAAACATCCCCGGCTGATTTGCCGGTGGAAATAGAGGCCGCGCCGACCGCAACCGCTTTGCCGGTGGAAATCGTTGAGCCGGGTTCGCCCGTTTTGCCCACCTCGCCGGTGGCTGAACCTGGCGCGGCCCCAGCACAAGGGCTGACCCAACCCGTTCCCGGCAGCGAAGCGGCCCTGGCCGCCGCTATTGCCGACTTGATCCAGCAGACCGGTCTGCCCCCTGATCAAATCACGGTGACTTCCATCCAGCCGATGGAGTGGCCCGACGCCAGCCTGGGTTGTCCTCAGGAGGGGATGATGTATGCCCAGGTCATCACCCCCGGCTACCTGATTGTACTGGAGGCTCAAGGCCAGACTTACGAGTACCACACCGATCAGGGGACGAATGTGGTGTTGTGCCAGAAATAAGCCTTTTTCTTTAAAAGCCCCGCAACGAAAGGTGCGGGGCTTTTTTCATGCTTTAACCTGCCGCAGCACCGCCGAGGCAAACACCTCCAGCCCATCCAGATCATCCTGATCGAGCCATTGCAGCATCACCCGCTGCACGCCGACTTCAGACAGCCGGCCCAACTGCTCGACCACCTCGGTGGGAATACCGGCAATAATTCCCCGTTCCTGCAAGGCTGCCTTTTCGCGGCCTTGCAGTTTACGCTGCACTTCGGCCTCGTCCCGGCCAAAGACCAGTTCGGTCATGAGCGAACGGCGCACATCCGACGGGCGGCGGCCATGTTCCGCAAGCAGTTGGTCTAACTGCCGGTTCAATTCGGCAATGCGGGCGGCGGGGATAAAGACCGCGTTCCATTCCTGGGCGTATTTCGCCACCAGCGGCAGGGTTCGCTTGGGGCCGCTGCCGCCGATGAGGATCGGCGGGCCACCGGGTCGCTGGGGGCGGGGCAGTAAAACGGCTTCATGAAGCTGGTAATACGCGCCGCTAAAATCCAGGGGGGTATCGTTTTGCAGCAGGTGGGTAATGATTTGCAGCCCTTCCTCAAAGCGGGCAAAGCGCGGTTCCAGTTCCAGCAAATCCCAACCGTAGTGATGATGCTCGCGCTCTTGCCAGCCGGCCCCCAAACCCAGGGTCAGCCGCCCGCCCGAAAGATCATCCACCGCGCTGGCTATTCGCGCTGTCATCGTCGGCTGGCGGAAGGAAACCGGCGACACCAGCGGCCCAAACTCAATGCGCTGGGTATGGCTGGCCAGCCAGGTCAGTGAAACCCACAATTCCAGGGAATCCTTATCCGGCGGGTCGGCGTTGGTATAATAGAGTTATTGCAGAATAAGGGGATAGAACAAGTTTCCCCCTCCCCGACCAGAGAGTTAGGCGGCGGCGGCCGCTCCCCGCTTTTGAATGCGCGGATTGACGATAGCCAGGACTGACCGAAAAGCATTATCATACTTGTCAACATCGTGTCGAAACCGCTCAGCTAACACGCGGAAATGCTTAAACTGGCAGATGGTGTTTTCAACAATAATCCGGCCTCGGGCAAACTCCTGGTTGAGCAGTTTTTGTTCATCGGTCAGCGGTTGAAGTTTGGACTTCTTAAAAGGGATGATCAGGCTATGATCCGGTAAATCATCCTGAATCCCTTGATACCCCAAGTCACCGCCCACGCTGGTCTCTTTGGGGATTTTGGCCGCAGCGCCGGAATCGCTAAAATGCTTGCGGTCGTGCTTGGAGCCAGGGCTGGACTGGCTCAGGTCCCGGACAATCCCCGCTTCATTGACGATGAACTGGGTTTTGCGGCTGTGCTGCTTCTTTTTACCGGAGAAATCTTTCCTTTGTTGCTCGTCATTGCTGGAACGCCGAATGCGCTGTTCGGTGGCGTCAACATAGGCAAACAGATCGGGCTGTTCCTGCCAAACCTGCTCAAGTCTTTTACCCTGACCCCGTTTGACCGGCTCGGGCCAGCCCAAGGTGGCTTCACCCACCTGACGTAACACCGGTAGCACGGAATGGGTGTAGCGACTGGCGGTGGATTTGTCCACCCCGAACAGATAGCCCAGTGCTTCCAGCACCAAGTACAACCGCAACCAAACCAGGGTCATCAGTAATTGTTCCCGAAAAGGCAGAGTTTGGTGCTGACCCCCGCCGATGGCGCGTTTTCGATCAGGCCGGTCTAACCGTTTGAATTCCTGGTCTTGCCAGAGGGGTTCGGCTTTGGCCTCTAACTCTTCGAACTCTGCTGCAGTGACACCGGCGAAGCCTTTCAAGATCCTTGGTTTTTTCTTTAACTCGGCATAGCTGATGATCATATCCGGTTCATCCTTATTCTTTTTCGAGTATGGTCCCGGTTAGTTTACACCCTTGTATCTTTATTCTGCAACAACTCTAATGGTCCGAGCGATACAACCCGATAAAGCCCAAATCTTCCACGGCTTGAGCAATTCGCTGCCAGCGCGGCCAGGTCAAGCCATCCTGTCCCTCGATCATGATGGCGACTTCCACACCGTCCTCCTCCAAAAATAGTAGACAGTAGTCAGTAACCAGTAGTCAGATAGCTTCTGCGACCCTGCTACCTTGCTACCTTTTTGTCAGGGGGTCTGTCCTATAAGGTAATGACTCCTTACTTATGCTTCCTCCTCATCCTCATCCTCGAATATTTCTTCCCACTCATCAAAAAAGAAGAGCACCGCCGCCGCGCCGTCGGCTTTATGCTTCATCTCGGTCACTTGGCCGACATAAACCTCGGCGTCGCCTTCATCATACAGGTACAATTTGCCGTCGTCGGCTACACGGCCCAGGCGCTCATCGCCCTCTTCGTAGCTGCCGTAGATGTCGCCGTTTTCTTCAATCCAGCCCATATAGCCGTCATCTTCGTCAAAGACCTCGCCCTGCTCGTAATCAATCCGGCCAATGTACTCCCCCTCCGCCTCTTCTTCGTAATAGACCCGGCCTTCTTCATCAATCCGGCCGATCATAACATCAGGGGCCAATTCAATATGTTCATAAATTTTAGCCATCGTTGTATCCTTTCTATGTTTATATTTTCAAGGCTAAGGCTAAGCAAAAAGTTTACCTTACCTCAGCCTTAGCCTTAGCCTCAGCCTTGCAAGATTTCCATCGCTGCATTGCGACCATTCAAGCCGACCACCCCGCCGCCGGGATGGGTACACGCGCCACATAGAAACACTCCCGGCATCGGGGTGCGATGGGCCAGCCGTTTGTCCCACATAAAATCCGGCGTAATTTCGCCCTGGAAAATGTGGCCGCCGGTCAGGCCGACCTTCCGCTCGATGTCGGGCGGCCCCAGCACTTCGTAATCAATCACTGCCTGCGGAATATTGCTGCAATACCGCCCAATCGAGTTTAGCACCATCTGGCCGGCCTTTTCGCGCTGGCTGTCCCAATCCCCCTCGGCAAAGGTGTGCGGCACATATTGGGCAAAAACACTCATGGTGTGTTTGCCCGGCGGCACCACGCTTTGGTCATGGACAGTCTGGAAGTAGATTTCGGTCCAGACTCGCTCCGGCAAATAACCGGCGCGGGCCGTGTCGAAGCAGTTTTGCCACTCGGCTTTGGAGAGAGGGGTGTCTACCACCGCGTAATGATGCGGTTCCAGCGTGCCAGGCCGGGCGGTAAAGTTGGGCAGTTCGCTCAAGGCCACATTCACCTTGACCGTGCAGCCGGTGATGGGCATGGTCTCCACCTGAGCCTGCCAGCCGGAATCAGCCGCCTCGCCCAGCAGTCGCAGGGTCACGCGCGGGTCGGCGTTGGAGACAACCACCGGGGCGTGAATGCGCTCCCCACCGGCCAGCTCGACCCCCTCGCCGGGGATGATCCGGGCGACCGGCACGCCGGCAGCAACCGTTGCTCCCAGCTCGCGGGCCGCGTCGCATAAAATAAACGAAACCATGCCCATGCCACCTTTGACAAATCCCCACTGGCCCAGATACTTGCCCATGCGT
Organism: Anaerolineales bacterium; assembly: GCA_015075405.1. Classification (GTDB taxonomy): domain Bacteria; phylum Chloroflexota; class Anaerolineae; order 4572-78; family J111; genus DSQQ01. The sequence continues at coordinate 730,636 of JABTUK010000003.1, read as the reverse complement.
CCGCAGAAATGATAGAAGTAGATCGAGGCCGTGCCGGGGTCATACGGGCTGGCGTTCGCGCCGATGATGCCCTGCCCGGCATAGGCAATTTGCAGCCGTTCATCCTGCAAATAGCGCTCCAGGTATTCCATCATGGACCACTCAAAGATAAAGTTGATTGCTTCCTGGTCGCCTTTGAGCCGGTCTTCCACCTGCTCGCGGGTGGGAGCGCGGCCAATCCACATATCACGCTCATCGAGCGGGCGAAGGGCATCGCTGGCGCGGGTCAACACATCGTGCATGGCCCGCCAGCCGGCCAAATCGCCCGGAGCCAGCTTGTTGATTTCGGCCTCGCACCGCTCCTCGTCATCCCACAAATGGATGCTGCTGCCGTCGTCAAACGGCACAAACATGCCGTTGGCGGCGCTCCACTCAAAGCCGCGCTGCCGCATCTTTAATTCGTCAATCACCAGCGGGTGCATAATCCCGGCCACGTAGGCGCAGGGGGAGACAATATACCCTGGAAAAGGCTCTTCCAGGGTGCAGGCCCCGCCGATGCGTTCTCGCGCTTCCAGCACCAATACCCGCTGACCGGCCCGGGCCAGATAAGCAGCGCAGGCCAGGCCGTTATGCCCGGCTCCGACTACAATAGCATCCCAGGAACGAGCAGCTAATTCTTTGACCGGCGCCGGCAAACCAATCACACCGAGGGTATCCGCCGCCGAAGTAAATTTCTGGGTCTGAGGCATCATAAATTATTACTCCATTGGAATTAATTTAACAATTTAGGCGCGGCCTGGATTATAGCACCACCTTTGAACTTCTGACAACCGCCCGCAGGCAAGCTAAAAAATAAGACCCGACGCTATGTCGGGTCTTGTAGGTTTTTGTAACCGCTGAGCCCTGTCATTTCGACCGCAGGGAGAAATCCCCAATACCTTACTATTACATGTTGCGCTCTGGGGATTTCTCGACCCTCGGTCTCGAAATGACATGAGGCTGAGTAGTAACGTTAAACAGCTTAACGACGCCGGTCGCCGAAGCCCCGGTCGCCGCCGCCACCACCGCGGCTGCCGCCTCGGTCACCACGGTCACGGTCACCGCCGCCGCCCCGGCTGCTGTTGCGCGGGCCACGACCGCCACCACCGCCGCCTCGGTCTTCACGGCGCTCGGCCGGGCGGGCCTCATTCACTTTGAGCGCGCGTCCTTTTAAGTCGAAGCCGTCTAAAGCCGTAATCGCGGCCTGGCCCTCAGAGCTGCTAGGCATCTCGACAAAGCCAAATCCACGAGATTGGCCGGTAAATTTATCTTTAATAACGGTGGCTGAAGTGACCTCACCGTAACTGGCAAATGCCTGTCTTAAATCGTCGTCACTAACTGCCCAGGCCAGATTGCCTACATAGATGTTCATTTTAATCTCCTGTGGAAAAACCCTTTTTGCAAATTCCCCTATCTGCGGCTCACCCTCTGCGTGGGAACGAGATGGGGGAGTAACTTAAAAACGTTTGACTTTAACGCCAATGGTCAGGAGATAGCAGCACTTTTTGTTATTTGACTCGCAGAAATGCCGACCAAAGCCTGACAAGTGCTGAAGGCGCTCGCTACTACCAGGAATCAAAAAAGAGAACAGCCTCCCTACAGCTATCCTCTATACGCGCAACTATTCTTCGATAACCCTCCTCTTTCCGATGCCCCTGGCTCAAACGATAAAATGCTCAAATTCGTTTTCGCAGGGGCGGCCCCAAACGGCCCAAAATTCTCTTGTTGCCGGGCGCATAATGGCCGCCCCACAACTTTCCAAATAGAAAGGCTCTTCCGGGTGGACACAGATGCCATTAACCGCGCTGTGATCGCGGGTCATAGTCATCAAGTCGGCCAGGGTAAGCTGGCCCCGGTTGAGCATTTCTTCGCCTCGACTGAGCCGAGTCTCAGAACTGGCCCTGGATTTGGGCAGTCTGGCTCGCTCGACATCCACATTTTGAGCAATCAAGCAGTGATTGGTATGCACCAGCGAACCGGTTTTCACTTCTTGAAGGTGATAGCGCGAGGCCATTGCTTCCACGTTGTAGCCGCGCCCGGTTGAGTCGGCCAGGAGGTAATTGTGACCGCCGGCCAGTTGGGCGGTGGTGATACAGGCCAGCGCGTCGTCCAGGTTATCTTGGGCCAGCACCTTGCGGACCACAAAGGGCCAGGTAACGCCAGGGCGGCCATCACCGGCCACCAGATTGTTAATGCCAATCGCAATGCCGGCTTCATTCATGCCAATCATGCCAATACAGCCGATAATGCTAAAGGCCAGGAAACGCAGTCCACCCTCCGGCTGGCCGCGCAGCAAAACCAGGTAGGGGGTCGCCGTTTCGTGCATGTCCCAGGTTTGCCCCAAAAAACCCTGGCCCTCGGTGGCAGCATCCGGGCTAACGATAAAGGCCGTGCAATCATCTCCGGCGGGGTGGGCGGGGATGAACTCAGGGGAAGGAATAGGGGCTTTTAAGTTCCCGTTAGTGCCCACGAGTCCTCTGAGTTCCTTTTCTTCGGCGCTGTAGATAGCGTCAATAAAATCGGTAAAGCCGTTCAGAATCATCAATTCAGTCAGGCCCAGGCCGGTAACATGGCTCATGCCGCGCAGTTCTGCCACCAACTCAGGGGCATAGGCTTCGTGGTAGGGCAAGCAGGCATTGCCCAAAGCCAAAACCTCATGGCGTGACAGCTCTTTGCCGGTCCAGTTTTTATTGCTGCTTAAATTCAGACGATCTTCGGTTAATTCTTGAATTTCTTTGGGGTAGGCCGCGGCGTGTTGGCGACCCATCTCAAAAGGGGTACCAGAAACCTCTAGCAGGCGCAGATTGGGCATAAATTACCTTGTTCTACAAATTTCCTGTCACATCTACTTTGGCCCAAGACACTACCATAAGATCAACACAGTTGGGAGAAGGGGGATAATAAAGAGGATGAGGAGGGTATTATTTTTATGACCAGAAGCCCGGCAAATTTTTTAGACTTCCGATCATAATTTTAACCGAAGGCGCAAATTTAGGCAACTACGCCAGCGTGACTATTGAGCAGCGCAGCGAGTTCCGCTTCAAAGGGGAAAGAGCCGGGTTCATAGGTGCAAAACGGTTCTTCGGCCAGGGGATTGCCGGTAAGCGCATAAGCCCGTGAGCGAGACCCGCCGCACACACCCACAAATTCACACAGCCCACACCGGCCCTCGAGCAGGTCGGGATTGCGCAGTTCTTGAAAGAGCGGCGCGCCCCGGTAAATCTCCACCAGCGATTTATCCCGAACGTTACCGGCGCTGACGGGCATAAAGCCGCTCGGAAACACATCACCCCGCCGGCTGACAAAAACAAAACCATTTCCGGCATTGATGTGCATCGGCGTGCGGACAATGGTTTCTTTTGGCTGGACATTGTACTCGGCGACAATTTTTTGCAGGGCTTCACGCAGTTCAAAATAGATGGGGTGCAGGTCAAAATAATCTTCAACGGCCAACCCCTTTTCATCCAAAATGGTCCGTTGCAAGACAACCCGCTTGTAGTGATGGCCCTCGGTAGTTTTGGCGCTGACATATTTGGAGCAGTCGTATAGAAAGTGCATCACACCTTCGTACTCGGCCGGAGAAATCTCATCTTCGGCTTTGCCTCGCCCGGTCGGCACCAGGAAAAAGGCGCTCCAGGTCATGGCCCCATACTCCAATACCAGCCGGAAAATATTGGGCAAATCGTGCAGGTTGTAGCGGGTGACGGTGGTATTAAGCTGCAATTTGAGGCCAATTTTCCGGGCAATTTGCCAGCCCTGGGTGGTCAGCGCAAACGAGCCGGGCACCTGGCGAAAATCGTCGTGCCGTTCAGGGGTGGAGCCGTCAATGCTGAGCGAAATGGCTTTAGCCCCATGCTCCTTCACCCGGCGCAGGTTGGCCTCGTTGAGCAGCGGCGTGCCGGAGGGCGACACCGCCATCACCAGCCCTAATTGATTGCCATAGGCCAGCAGTTCAAACAAATCGGCTCGTTTGAAGGGGTCGCCGCCGGTGAAGATAAAAATAGGGCGGGGTTTGCCAAAGCTTTCCACCTGCTCCAGCAGCCGTTTGGCTTCCTCGGAATTCAGCGAGAGTGGGTCGTGTTCGGCGATGGCCATGGCCCGGCAGTGGCGGCAGGCCAGGTCGCAGGCGTGGGTGGTTTCCCAGATAATCATAAACGGCCGGGTGTTTACATCGTAAGCAGGTTGGCGAATAGGTGAGTGCATCGGTTTTCTCCCTTAAAGGCAGACCGAGGACGGGAGACCGGAGACTGGGGTCTAACTGGCCTCGGTCCTCGGTCTCCGGTCTTCGGTCATTATTTGGCTGTGCGTTTCATCCAGCAGGAACAGTTGGCGCATGGTCGAAATATAAATCGCGCCGTTGCCGTTGGCGGCTTCCTGCTTTAAGCGCAGGGTTGGCTCGTGCAAGATTTTGTTGACCAGCCGGTAACTCATGGTAGCGATTAACTCGCGCTCGTGTTCGTTCAAATCGAGCCGGTTGAACAGCCGCTCTAACTCGCGTTGGCGCACCGCTTCAATCTGCCGGCGCAGGTCGGTAATGGTCGAAACCACGTCCAGCGAGGCCAGCCAATCCAAAAAGCCGGCCAGTTCATTGGTCACAATCGCTTCGACGCGGGGGATTTCCTGGGCGCGTTCCCGGACATTATCTTCGGCCTGGCCCTGCAAATCGTCAATATCGCACAAGTGTACATGACGAATTTCGGTCACATTGGGGTCAATATCACGCGGTACGGCGATGTCAATCATGAACAACGGGCGATTGGGCCGCACCGCCATCGCCGGTTCCAGCAGTTCCCGGTTAAGAACGGTGTGCGGCGCGCCGGTAGAACTGATGACAATATCGGCGGCGATCAACGCTTCGGGCAGTTGTTGAAACGTAATGGCCTGGCCACCCCAGGCTTTAGCCAACTGCTCGGCGTTTTTGTAGGTGCGGTTAGCCACCACAATTTTCGACACCCCGCGCCGCTGTAGCGCCCGGACTGCAATCGCGCCCATCTCACCGGCCCCAATCAACAGCACCTGCCGCTCCGACAGGTCGCCCAGCAGTTGGTTAGCCAGAGCTGCGGCGACTGAACTAATCGAAGCCGGATTCACGCTAATCGCCGTTTCGGTGCGGACACGCTTGCCGGTGTGAATGGCCGCCCGGAAAAGGGCCGACAGCACCGTTCCGGCCGCCCCTTGCGACAGCGCCGCCTCGTAGGCTTCGGTAATTTGGCCCAAAATTTGCGGCTCACCCAGCACCATCGAGTCTAATCCCGCCGCTACCCGGAAGAGATGGCGCACCGCCGCTTCGTCGTGGCTCACGTAGAGATGCTCACGAAATAGGGCAGGGGGAACGGTACAGGCGCGGCCCAGAAAATCAATAACCGCCTGCTCGGCCACCTCCGCATCACGCACCAGGGCGTACACTTCCAGGCGGTTGCAGGTGGAGAGGATCACACCTTCACGCACATCCTCCAGGTGAGCCTGGGGGTGGGTGTGATCAAAGTGAGTCAGGGCCGAGCGCAGCATGGTATGGGTGAAAGTCAGCTTTTCGCGCACTTCCACCGGCGCAGTTTTATGACTGAGTCCAATTAATAAGATTTTCATGGCAAGTGGTAACGGTATTATAAACTTATAAGTTTATTTTTGTAAGCGACAAAAGTCTTAGAAAAAGATGACTTTTGTCATTTTTAAAGCTGATTCTTAGCCGATTCATAAAGCTGGTCAGCCAGACGGCTGATCAAATCGGCCTGAGCCAACTGAGCGCGCCAGGCCGCCGGAATACCGGCTTCGCCATAGAAAGCGCCGGCCAGTTGCCCGTAAATAGCCCCGGTTGTGTCCGCATCGTCGCCCAGGTTGACCGCCAGCAAACAGCCCTCGCGGTACGAGCGGCTGTGATAAAAGGCCCACAGCGCCGCCTCCAGCGATTTGACCACATAGCCCGTCCCGCGTATTTCGGGCGGATGACGCTCCTTAAATGAACCAGCAGCGACCTCGTCAATGGCCGGCGTTAAAGGATATTCCTGCCAATAGTGCGGGATGGGGCAAAAATGTTCCGAAAGCAGCTCGACCTTGCTCACCCCGGCCACGGCCCCCACAATCAAGGCCCCCAGATAGCGGCAGGCATCCACCGTTTCAACCGCCCCGTGTGTGGTCCGCGAACTCTGCCCGGACATTTCGATGGCTATTTGGGGCTGCGAGGCATAAAAGAGCGGTACCGGCGCTAAACGCATAATCGAACCGTTGCCTGCCGCCGAAGGGTCCGTTGAACCCCCGAAAGGTTGGCCGGTTTGCTCAAACAGATGCAGCGCTCGCCGGACGGTGTTGCCAATATCAAAACAATGGTCGGTGCTGCTCATGTACCCTTCGTGATACCAGCGGACATAACGCTGCAACTGGTCAACCGGGTCGAACGCCTGTTTTTCAATCAAACTCTCGGCCAGGCACAGCGCCATCGAGGTATCGTCAGTCCACTGGCCGGGTAATAAGTGAAAAGGCCCGCCCCCCACCATGTCGTCAATGGGGCTGAATGAACCGGGGGGTCTAAATTCCAGGGTGGTTCCCACGGCATCACCCACCGCCAACCCCAATAAGGCCCCGCGATAACGTTCAAGCTGGCTAATCTCAGTCATCATAAGACTACCTCAACCGGACCGAGAACCAGCGCCTCCACCACTGTCCCAGCTTCAAAATCCCCCTGACCATGCGGCAAAATCACCAGCCCATTGGCCCCGACCATAGATAACAATCGTCCCGACCCTTGAAAGCCGGTGGAAGAAGCAACCAATTTGCCATCGGCCCGGCGAGTCAGCACCACCCGCTGAAACTCGGTGCGGGCGGCGGTGTGGCTGAACGCATGGGCCAGAATGGCCTGCTCACGGGGGCGATAGATGCGGCTGTGACCGGCCATTTTTAGCAAGGCGGGCCGGGCAAAAATCTCAAAGCTGACCAGGGCGCTGACCGGGAAACCGGGCATGGCAAAACAAGGCTTGCCGTCTACGGTGGCAAAGGTAACGGGCTTGCCGGGCTTGGTATTGACCCGGCCAAAATGGACGGTTCCCCGCGAAGCCAGATAAGGTTTAACCAGATCAAGCTGGCCCATCGAAACCCCACCGGAAGTTAGCAAGGCGTCGGCTTCGGCCAGGCCGCGCTCGATGGTGTCTTGCAAGCTGTTGGCTTTATCACGCACAATGCCCAGGTCCAGCGGTTCGGCCCCGGCCTGGCGCACGGCGCTCATCAGCGTGAAACGGTTGGCATCCCGAATCTGGCCCAGTTCAGGCTGCTGGTGCGGTTCCACAATCTCATCGCCGGTGGACATGACCGCCACTGTGGGGCGCGGGTAAACCGTCACCTGGGTCTTGCCGACCGTACCTAACAAACCCAGTTCCGCCGGGCCTAACACCGTACCCTGCGGCAGCACCACCTGCCCAATTTCAATATCCTGCCCAATGGGGCGGATATTAGCGCCAGGCTGGAGGTCGTTGGTTAAAATGTTGACCTGCCCGTTCTGTTCCTCCGTCTGCTCGATCATAATCATGGTATCTGCGCCGGGCGGGATGGGCGCGCCGGTGGTCACACGGGCAGCAGTCCCCGGCTCAATGTACAATCCGGCCACGTAACCGGCCATCTGATCGCCGACAATCCGGCGTAGGCCGGGGCCATCGGCGGCAATAACGGCAAAGCCATCCACGCTGGCCGCGGCAAAGGGCGGCATCGGTTCGGCAGCCAGCACAGCTTCGGCCAGCACCAGGCCCAGGGCTTGGCTAAAAGACATGGTCACAGGGGATAAGGGGCGAACTTCTCGCTCGATGAGGGCCAGGGCTTCTTCAACCAGAAGCATGGGGTAGGGGGATTCGGGCATAAAAAATACCTCTAGTTAAGTTTTGGTTTAACTAGAGGTAGTATACTGAGATTGGGCGAAAAGTTCAAGATTGCCCAATTGTTGAGGGCAAAAGGGATAATCCGCAGATTTCGTAGATTACGCAGATTTGTTTTTGGATAGGGCGAAACGTTTATATTCCAGCGAGGTTGTTCCGAAGTTGAGCACCAAACCAATTTCCAGGCCGGTTGCTTTCAAATAGTTTATGATTTGTGCTTCTTCAAGGCCGCTGAGCTTGGTTAAGGCTTTTAGTTCAACAATGATGCCGTCAAAGCAAACAAAATCAGCCCGGTAAAATGTGTTTAACCTTTGGCCTTTGTAAAATATGGGTAACTCTACCTCTCGCCGGTAGGGAATATTCCGCTGAGTCAACTCAAGAGCCAGAGCTTCTTGATAGACGGCCTCCAAAAATCCGCAACCCAACGCTCGATGCACTTCCATCGCTGCGCCAATTATAGCGTGGGTTCTTGGATCTTTCTGTATCACCTTATCAATTCCATCTGCGTAATCTGCGTAATCTGCGGATAAATCTTAGCGACTCATTACCGTTATACCATCGGCAGTTGCCACAATGGCTTCGGCAGCCATACCCAAAAAGAGACCGTGCTCGACCACGCCGGGGCGATTTTTGAGCGTGGCGGCCAGTTCGGTGGGGTGGTCAATACCGTGGGGGAAGGTACAATGGAGGATGTAATTACCGTTGTCGGTTACAAAAGGCTGCGCCTCATCGCCGCGCAAAACCGGGGTGCAACCTAAACTTTCCAGCCAGCGGGCCGTGGATTTCCAGCAGAATTGGACCACCTCAACCGGCAAGGGGGCGCGCGTGCCCAATTTCTCAACTACTTTACTACCGTCAGCCACGACGATGAATTTTTTAGCAGCCGCCTCGATCATCTTTTCGCGCAGCAAGGCCCCCCCCAACCCCTTGATCAGATTCAGGTCGGGGTCAATCTCATCAGCGCCGTCAATGGCCAGGTCAACGAAAGGGTATGTGTCGAGGGTAGCCAGCGGGATGCCATACTTTATCGCCAGCATCACCGTGCTTTCCGAAGTGGGAATACCGACAATATCGGTCAATTCACCGGCCTGCCACAACTCGCCAATCTTCATCGTGGCATATTTGGCGCTGGAGCCTGTACCCAGCCCCAGCACCATGCCGCTTTGCGCCTGTTCGACCGCCTTTTCAGCAGCTTGTTTTTTGAGGTCTTCGATGGACATAGTATTACTCAAAGTAGCAGGGTAGCAAGGTTGCAGAAAAAATGTTTCCTTGCTACCCTGCGACCCTGCTACCTTTTGGATTTATCAATCGTCTCCAGTGCCCGCAAGACGACATTATCGGTGGTGAAGCCGAAGTGCTGGAAGATGGTCTTGTAAGGAGCGGATGCGCCGAAATGGTCCAGCCCAATGATGGCCCCGTGGCTGCCAACCCAACGCTCCCAGCCCAGAGGCACGGCGGCTTCGATGGCGACCCGCGCCTTGACCGTTTGCGGCAGCACCGAGTCGCGGTATTCTTCTGGCTGTTGGGCAAACAGTTCCCAACTGGGCATGCTGACCACCCGCGCGGCGATGCCCTGTTCGGCCAGCTTGGCGTGGGCTTCCACGGCCAGTTGGACTTCCGAGCCAGTGGCGATGAGGATAACATCCGGGTAAACCCGGTCTGCATCCAGCAACACATAGGCCCCTTTCGCCACTCCGGCCGCGTCGCCCATCTTCGAGCGGTCGTACACCGGCAGGTTCTGACGGGTCAGGGCCAGCAGCACCGGGCCATCCCGTTTTTCCAAGGCCACTTTCCAGGCCTGGGCGGTTTCGTTGGCGTCGGCGGGACGGATGACAATCAGGTTGGGGATAGCTCGCAAGGCGGCTAAGTGTTCAACCGGCTGATGGGTTGGACCATCTTCGCCCAGGCCGATGCTGTCGTGGGTAAAGACAAAGATGGTGGGGAAGTGGGACAGCGCCGCCAGCCGGATGGCCGGGCGGGCGTAGTCGGCAAAAACCAAAAATGTGCCGCCGTAGGGGATAACCCCGCCGTGGACGGCCATGCCGTTGAGGGCGGACGCCATGCCATGCTCGCGTACCCCAAAGTGGAAGTTGCGCCCGGCAAAGCTATCGTTGGCAAAAACAGGGTAGCCCTTTAAAAAGGTATTGTTGCTGGGAGCCAAATCGGCCGAGCCGCCGATGAGCGTCGGAATGATCGGGGCAAGGGCATTGAGCACCTGGCCCGAAGCCGCCCGCGTCGCCATCCCTTTGGCATCGGCGGGGAAAACGGGCAGGGCTTCTTCCCAGCCGGTAGGGAGCTGGCCCGACAGGGCGTGCCGGAACTGTTCGGCTTCCTGGGGATAGGCTTTGGCATAGGCTTCCAGCTTTTCGCGCCACTCGGCTTCCCACTGGCGGCCCTGGTCTACCGCCCGGCGGAACTGCGCCAGGGCTTCTTCAGGGATATAAAAATCCTGGTTGGGGTCCCAGCCAAAGGCTTGTTTGGTCAATTTGACTTCATCCACGCCGAGGGCCTCGCCGTGGGCCTTGGCCGTATTGGCCTTGTTGGGGCTGCCGTAGCCAATGGTGGTCCGGCAGGCGATGATCGAAGGCTTGTCGGTGACAGCCTGGGCGGCCTTGATGGCCGCAGCGACAGCGGCGCGGTCGTGGCCGTCAATCTGCTGGGTATGCCAGCCGTACGCCTCAAAGCGTTGCATGCGGTCTTCGGTGTAGGCCAGGTCGGTGCTGCCGTCAATGGAGATGTGGTTGTCGTCGTACAGGTAGATCAGCTTGCCCAGCTTCATATGGCCGGCCATTGAGGCAGCTTCGTGCGAAATCCCTTCCATCAGATCGCCATCGCTGCAAATGGCATAGGTGTAATGGTTAATCAACTCATGGCCGGGGCGATTGAACGTGGCGGCCAGAAAAGCCTCGGCGATGGCCATGCCGACGCCGTTGGCAAAGCCCTGGCCCAATGGCCCGGTGGTCGTCTCGACGCCGGGGGTCAGGCCGTATTCGGGGTGGCCGGGGGTCAGGCTGCCCCATTGGCGGAACTGCTTGAGCTGCTCCAGCGGCAAATCGTAGCCGGTCAGGTGGAGCAGGCTGTAGAGCAGCATCGAGCCGTGACCGGCAGACAGCACAAAGCGGTCCCGGTCGGCCCAGTCGGGGTTGCCGGGGTTGTGGCGCAGAAACTGCGTCCAGAGCACATAGGCGGCATCGGCCATGCCCATGGGCATACCCGGATGCCCGGAATTAGCTTTTTGCACCCCATCTATGGCTAAGGTGCGGATAGTATTGACACAAAGTTCATCGAGGTTAGGGTTGGTCATAAGAGAAGCTCCTTGCTTATTAAGTTGCATGTGGCAGGTTAAAGGTTAAAACCGAAGGCGGTTTGTCTGGGTCAGACAACGCCCAGAGCATAACAATCCAAATCCGTAAAACGTAACGACTTCGGGTCAACTCCCCTGACCCATTACGTTTTACGTTTTACGCATCACCCATCAGCCCAGGTGAAAGTCCGGCTGATTTCAAGCTTATTTCTGCCTCAGCGCCTCATCAGCCCCAAGACATCTTTGGATTTTAGCTTACTGCCTCAATTCAGGCAAGCCGTTGGCGGTGGGGTTTAACACTTTTTAGGGCTATGGCGGTTTGCGCTATTGCTATCCTATTCCCCGTTTTTAAAAACAAAAAGACCGTCCGTAGGACGGTCTTTTTGTTTTTAAATTGGCTGGACTAAATGAAAAGTTGAGACAAGGGCAGCGACCCCAACTCGCGCATCAGGTCTTCCAAAGTATCAGGGTCAGAACCGATGCCCGCGCCGGCAGCCAGAGCACAGCAACAGCAACACAGCACTAACAGAACAGCTACGGCAATAATAATATTACGCCGATTCATCCAGCTCGGACTGCCACTTCCACTGCTGCCAAAGCCGCCGCCTCCACCGGCGCTGCCGCCACTCCCCCCGATAGGCCGAGGGGTGGGCGGAACGGCTTCCGGCTCCGGCCCGCGCTCAAAGGCTGAAGCGGCTTCCGCCTCGGCCGCCGCCAGTTGTTCCTGAGTCACGGCGACGGTTTTGGCTTCTTCTTCGGCCAGCCGGCTAAAGCTGGACATAATGGTGCGGTCATCGTCCATGTCGTCCATTTCCGGGGGACGGTCGGGCAGGTTAACCTGGGTTTCAAGCGGCGCGCCACATTCGACACAAAAGCGCGCGCCGGCTTCATTTTCAGCGCCACAATTTGGGCAATTCATGATTATTTCATTCCTTGCAGCAAGATTTACGCCCGGCAGGGCCGAAACGCGGGCCAATTTTAGCAGAATAATCCAAATCTAACAACCTTTACCCTTACCCACAGCAGGTGGGAGGACCACACGGAGACGGGGGCGGCGCGGCTGGTGGATTGATGGTAATAGTGTGGGTGGCCGGAGGACTGGTTTGGCCAGCACTGTCTCTGATGGTCAGGGTAACATTATAAACGCCGGGAGTAGCATATCTATAGGACAGATTGAGACCGCTGCCGGTGTTCCCATCGCCAAAATCCCAGTCATAGGCGACAAGCTGGTCCGCCGGTTCGGAGCCGGCGGCGGAAAATAAAATTGGTTCGCAAACAGAAGCAGTAGCGGGCGCAGTAATTTTGGGTAAAAGAGGTTGAATAGATCCTGTCACTACAGGCCCAACAGTAGGAGGAAGTGGGAGGGGTGTCGGCGTGGGTGTCGGCGTGGGCGGTGGCGGTGGTTCAGCGCACGAAGCAGTCAGGCGGCGCAAAATTTTCCACTGTCCGGCGGTCAATTGCATCTGGTAGCAGGCTTCTTGCAAAGCCGAACCATTGACATTGAATGTAATCTGGACCAACCCTACCTGTCCCTGCTCGCCTGTGACCACATCGCGCCCGCCGCCGGTTTCCAAAAAATCTGGGTCGGTTTCCGTTTGGGGATAATACTTGAGTTGGGCTACGGTGATGCCACTATTGCCATCAAAAGTGGGCAAGCTAAAGTAGCCGGGATCGTTGGCATTAAATGCAGCCAGGGCATCCCCGGTTAAAAAGCTGCTCAGCGAGGTATCGGCATCAGGCCGCCACAACAGGCTGGAGTTGGTGGTGTTGGTGTTGCACAGAGTTCCATCCGCGCCGCCGCAGGTAGCGGCATAAAAACCCAACACCAACTTCTCTGGAAAAGGCGTACTGAATAGCTCGTCGGGGGGCGCGGGGTAGAAATCCACCGTCGAGAGAATAGGCGCGGCCAGTTGCGGCCCGCCCACCCCACCCAATGGCGGAATTGGATCCAAATAAGTTTGATTACCGTCCGGGCCTGTTATCAAACCGTACACAGAACGAATGGCGAGTTGGCTCCGCTCAAAACCGTTCCGGTCAATCACCGTTACCTGGCCATAAGCGTCCGCGCCTTGATTAAGGTTTATAGTCACACCGCCGCTGCCCCGAAAAAAGCCAATCGGCTGATAACGGGCCGGTGTATCACGGGGAAAGTCCCAGAATTCGGAATTTTGCCTAAAGCGGAAAACTGTCAACTCATTGCCCCCTTGCACAATCAATTCCGGCACATCAGCGCCATCTGGCCCATTACGGTCAAGGGCCAAATTCTCGATGGTGAGCGAGGGGCCAAAGACTTGCTGTTCACTCAAATAATTACGATCGGGGGCCTGGAGTTGATAGGGAAAGATGACCGGAGGCTTCCCACGATCATTATCATAAACCGCCCCGTGAATGGGGCTGTTCCGGGCGCGTTTGTCGAACAGGTAAAAAACCACCCACTCCTCAAAGCCGTCGGCATCGGTATCTGCCCGCATCACACTGACCACACCAATATTGTCTGCTACGGCATCGGGCAGGCCATGGGCAAAAGCAGTATCAAAATTGACCAGTTGCCCCAAGCCCATGGCCTCAGCCCCCTGGCGAATATAGGGGAAAGGATTCAAATTAAACAAAAGCACAAAAAACAGGGCGGTAGTCACCAAAAAGCCGATAAGAATCAAATTATTACCCAGGAGTTCGGTTAACCACTTGAGACCAGGGCCGGGAAAGCGCGCTCTGAAAAAGAACAGGGTTAAAATAAGCGCAATCAGAAAGGCATAGGTGAGCCACATCGGCCGGGCTGAGGTCGGCTGCTGCCACAAGGCTAAACCCAACGCCAGACTCAGCGATTGTAAAGAAGACATACTGATGAGATAGAATAGTTGCAATGTGGCCTCCTCACCGCCTGTTTACGGCCGATTGTTAAATCTTTATTAATCGCAAACAGGCCACAGGGTGTCATTAACGTTGCCAGCGGTTATAATTACGATTCAATTTTACTTAAGATAGACATAAAATGCAAGGTTTGTGATAGGAGTTTGACTTTATGTCAAAAAGCAGGGGTGTTATGATTTTCAAAAAGAGGGAGGGTCTGGGGAATAGAGATTGGAGATTCAATAATCTCCAATCTCCTAACCCGGACAATTAAGCGCTATTCTTAGTGATTGTCCAAAAATAAGTTCCCCCAAGTTCCTACGAGTTCCCAGGGAACTAAGGGAACTCATAGGAACTCAAAACGGGAAGTAAATTCTAGACGTTTACTTAGGCCGCGGTAGCAGCTTCGGCCTTGCTCTTTTTCTTCTTGGAGATAATCAAGGCCGTTTTTAAAACATCTTCCATTTTGGCGGCGAAGATAATATTCAAATCGCGCTGCACTTTTTTGGGCACATCCACCAGGTCTTTTTGGTTTTGGGTGGGCACAATCACGGTGGTGATACCGGCCCGGTGCGCCGCCAAAATCTTCTCCTTGAGGCCGCCGATGGGCAGCACTTTGCCCCGCAGAGTAATTTCGCCGGTCATGGCGACATCACGGCGGACTTTGTGGTTGGAAAAAGCGGATATCAAGGCGGTAGCCATGGTGATGCCGGCGCTGGGGCCATCTTTGGGGATAGCGCCTTCGGGCACGTGGACGTGAATATCGCAGCTTTCAAATTGGGCCGGCTTGATGTCGTACTCTTTGGCGTGCGAGCGGACAAAGGAGTAGGCCGCCTGGACCGACTCTTGCATGACCTCGCCCAACTGCCCGGTCAGGGTCAGGTTGCCTTTGCCCGGCATCAGCGTCACCTCGATGGGCATGATGTCGCCGCCGGCCTCGGTGTAGGCAATGCCGGTCGCCACGCCTACCTGGTCTTCTTTTTCAACCATCTGCTCGGTGAAACGGGGCGGCCCCAAGTATTTATGTAAAGCATTCCGGGTAATGGTTTTGGGGATAGGTTTCTGTTCGGCCAGGCGACGAGTCAATTTGCGACAGATTTGCCCAATCTCGCGCTCCAGGTTGCGCACCCCGGCCTCGTAAGTGTACTCGCGGACCATGCCTTGCACCGCGCCGTCGGCAATTTTCAGGCTGACATCCTCCAGCCCATGCTCTTCGATCTGGCGCGGAATCAGAAATTGGCGGGCAATTTCCAGCTTTTCTTCCTCGATGTAGCCTGAAAACTCAATCACCTCCATCCGGTCGCGCAGAGCGGAAGGAATCGTGTAAAGCACGTTGGCCGTGGTGATAAACAACACCTTGGAGAGATCGTAGGGCAGTTCCAGGTAATGGTCGGAAAAGCTGTTATTCTGCTCCGGGTCGAGCGCCTCTAACAACGCCGCGCTGGGGTCGCCCCGGAAATCGGCCCCGACCTTATCAATTTCGTCGAGCATGAAGACCGGATTGATCGTCCCTGCCCGGCGCATGCTTTGAATGATCCGGCCCGGCAGCGCCCCGATATAAGTCCGGCGGTGGCCTCTGATTTCCGCCTCATCATGAATCCCGCCCAGGCTGACTCGCACAAACTTGCGCCCCAACGCCTCGGCAATCGAACGTCCCAGCGAGGTTTTGCCCGTGCCGGGCGGTCCAACAAAACACAGAATAGGGCTGCGCATCTTGAGGCCGGCCCGCTGTAGCACGGCGATATGCTCCAAAATCCGCTCTTTGGCTTTGGGGATGCCAAAATGGTTGTTATCCAGCACCTTAGCCACGTGACGGATATCAGTGTTATCCGCGGTCGCATTGACCCAGGGCAGCTCGATAATCCAATCGAGATAGGTGCGGATAATGCCCACTTCCGGCGCGGCGGGCGGCATAATGGCCAGGCGGTTTAGTTCCTTTTCCGCTTTGGCACGGGCCTCATCCGGCAGGCTGATCTGGCTTAACTTTTCGCGCAGTTCGTTGATTTCGGCCAGTTGGGTGTCCATTTCGCCCAACTCGCTCTGGATCACCCGCATTTGTTCCCGCAAAAAGTACTCACGCTGGCCTTTGTCAACTTCTTGCTGCACCTGGTCTTGAATTTCTGACTCCAGCTTGAGCACATCTAATTCCTGGGCCAGAATAATGCTCAAGCGCTGCAACCGGGTAATCGGGTCAATGGTATCCAGAATTTGCTGGCGCTGTTCCACGTCCAGGTCAATCACCGAGGCGATCATATCGGCCAGCCAGCCCGGCTCGTCAATATTCATCGCGGCCACATAGGCATCGTCGGGCAGGTTGCGATTCAGGTGGACGCACTTTTCAAACAGGTCGAGCACCGCCCGCATCCTGGCCTGGGCATTCAAATTTTTTTCGCCATCTTCGGTCAAACGGCGTACCCGCACCCGCAGATAAGGCTGCTCCTGGGTAAATTCAATAATCTTGACCCGCTGGTGTCCCTGGGCCAGAATGTTGGTGCTGCCGTCGGGCATGCGCAGCATGCGGCCAATCACCACCTCGGTGCCAATGCTGTACAAATCTTCCGGCTGAGGGTCTTCCTGATCGGCATCCCGTTGGGTCACGACGACCAATTGGCTTTTCTCGACCAGGGCTGCTTCCAGGGCCAGCACCGAGCGATCCCGCCCCACAAACAGCGGCGTGAGCATGCGCGGAAAAACCACCGTGTCTCGCACCGGCAGCACGGGCAGTTCTACTTCCATTTCATCAGTTTCAAGCGGAACACCAAACTCTTTTTCTAAAGTATCCATCAAATTACCAGGTCTCCAAGCATACGGGGTTTCTTTTTCTACACTATACCACAAAAAGAAAGAAGATGCGAAGCGGCGATGAGGCGAAGGATAGAGGATAGAGGATAATTCTCATTGATTATCCACTGTCTTCAACCTTCAATCTTCTCGTGTCCTCGCCTCACGCCTCTTCGCGTCCTCCTCGCGTCATGAAACCACCACCGGGTCAATCAGCGGCAGCGGCAAACCCTGGCGGTGTAACCAGGCTTCGCGGACATCGGCCACCAAAAAGAGGGAGCCGGTGACACAAATCAGGCCATCCGGTTCAGTCTCGGCCAGTGTTCGTGCCAGAGCCGTTGCCACATCTGGCAGCGAGACAGCCGTGTAACCCAACTCTGCCGCCAGATCTGCCAGCCATTCTGCTTTGGCGGCGCGGGGATGGCGTGAAGCGACGGTAAACATCCGCGCGGCATGGGGTAGTAAAGCGTTCAACATATCGCGGATAGGATGATCGCTGGAAGCCCCAAAAATAAAGGTAATGGGTCGCTCCGGGAAATGGTGCTGTAGGGCCTGGATCAGTTTTTCAGCCGAGTCGCCGTTCATGGCGCTGTCCACAACGAGGAAAGGATTGCGTTGGAGCAGTTCCAGCCGGCCTGGCCAGTTCACGTTGGCCAGCCCTGTTTTCACCGCCTCCGGGGCGACGGCTAACCCGGTTCGCTCGACAAAGCCGGTCACAGCAGCCATAGCTGTGACCGCATTGACCAATTGGTGCTCGCCCATCAGCGGCAGCCAGTAATCCTGCTCGCCCACTCGAAACGATTGGCCCTCAAAATTAAATTCTCCTGGCTGCCACTGCCAATCCCGACCCACCAGCACCAACCGCGCCCGGTGATCGGCGCAGACCTGTTCAATCATCTGCATGGCTTCATCGTACTGAGGGGCGCTGATCACCAGCGCGCCGGGGCGAATGATGCCCGCTTTTTCGCGGGCAATCAGGGTCAGCGTGTCGCCCAAAATTTGCATGTGGTCGTAGCTGATGGAGGTAATCACCGCTACCGCCGGATCCACGGCGTTAGTCGCGTCCAAGCGCCCACCCAGGCCGACTTCCAGCACCGCAGCCTCAATGTTGGCCTCGGCAAAGGCCACAAAGGCCGCCGCCGTAATTAACTCAAAGGCGGTCAAATTCGGAGTGTCTTCAAAATAGGGCTTCAGGCTGCGGGCCAGGGCGACCACTTGCTCTTCGGTAATGGCTTCGCCGCCCAGCCGAATCCGCTCCCGGAAGGAGTGCAGGTGCGGCGAGGTGTACAGCCCGGTTTTGTAGCCGGCCTGCCGTAAAATACTTTCCGCCATCGCCGCCGTCGAGCCTTTGCCTTTGGTGCCGGCAATCAGCAACGAGGGAAACTTTTTATGCGGGTCGCCCAGGCGGGCCAGCAGCCCTTTCAGCCGGTCCAGGCTCCAGTTGGAGATGTCAGCAGGGTTGTAGTGGGCATAGGAATAAAAATAGGTTAGGGCGTCAAGGTAAGAATTGATAGGCACGGTTTAATGAGAAACCAGAATTGAAAGCGTTATTGAACGTTTATTATCAACAAAATGGGGATTTACAGCAAGTTTTAGAGGTCACTCAGCAGCGCCAACACCCAGGGCAAGCTGCTGCCGCACCACATCCCGCCGTACCTTGCCCGAAGCGGTCTGGGGCAATGACTCAACAAAGTGGATAAGGCGAGGCTGTTTGTATCCGGCCAGGCGAGTCCGGCAGAAAGCGATCAACTCGGCGGCGCTAACCTGGACCTGACTGCGCCGCATTACCACCGCGGCCACGCGCTGGCCCCACTCTTGATCATCCAGGCCGACCACGCAAGCATCTTCAATCGCCGGATGCTGGCGCAACACCTGTTCCACTTCGGCCGGGTAGACATTCTCGCCGCCGCTGACAATCAGATCAGCCCGGCGTTGGACCACCCACAAGTCGCCTTCATGATCCAGGTAGCCCAGATCGCCCGTGTAAAGTTCGCCGTTGCGCAGGGTTTGGGTAGTGGCTTCCGGCTGCCGGTAGTAGCCGGCCATAACAGTTGGGCCGCGCACCACAATCTCGCCAATCTCCCCGCGGGGTAAGGCTTGGCCGTGCGGGTCAACAATCCGCACTGTCGAAAACATCA
Source organism: Anaerolineales bacterium (assembly GCA_015075405.1). Classification (GTDB taxonomy): domain Bacteria; phylum Chloroflexota; class Anaerolineae; order 4572-78; family J111; genus DSQQ01. The sequence goes on along the minus strand of JABTUK010000003.1, from coordinate 711,689 downwards.
GGGGCTTACCGACACTACCCGGTTTGCGGGACACCTCGGCCGATAAGGCTGTGGCCACTTGCGAGGCCGCTTCGGTGAGGCCGTAGGTGGCAGCAATGGGCAATTGCAGCGCCCGACATGACTCCAACAAGGCCGGGGACAGCGCCGCCCCACCAATCAGCAGACAACGCAACTGCGAATGGGCCAGACTGGATGGGTGCGCCTCCATCAGCCGATGCAGCATCGTCGGCACCAGGGAGACCAGGGTGATGCCTTGCATCTCTAGCGCCTGGCTCACCGCCGCCGGGTCAAACCCCGGCTGTAAGACCAGCGTGGCGCCGTACAAACAGCAGCGAAAGATAATAGACAGGCCGCCAACATGGTATAACGGCAGACAGGCCAACCAGCGGTCACCGGGATCGGTCCCCAGTCGAAATGCGGAAGCGGTGGCGCTCCACAGCAGATTGTGGAAGGTCAACATGGCCCCTTTGGGCCAGCCGGTCGTCCCAGAAGTGAAGATAAGGCCCTGCACCGCCGCCAAATCCAGAGGCCGGCTTAACCAGGCTGTTGGAAGGTTGGAAAGTTTGAAGGTTTGAACGTTTAACGTTTGAACGTTTAAAGCACCGGCCAGGGCTTCCGTTTCGTTGGCGCAGAGTACAAAGCAACAATCAGCTTGCTCCACCTGCCAACGTAATTCAGCGCCGGTGAGGCGGGTATTGAGGGGAACCAGCGTTGCGCCCAACCGGGCCAGCGCATGAGTTACGTAAATGTACTCCGGGCAGTTGGGCATCAACACCGCTACATGCTGTCCAGGCTGAACCCCGGCAGCGGCCAGTTGACTGCACAGCAGCGTCACAGCCTCATTCAATTCCAGGTAAGTCCAGCGCCGCTCGCCAAAAATCAACGCAAGTTTTTGCGGCGATGCCTGGGAGCGGTGAGCTAACCAGTCAAGTAGAGGAGGAGTACTGGTCATTAGAAAATAGTATCCTTTGGAAGATTGGAAGAATGGAAGGTCGGGAAATTTACCAACCTTCCAACCTTCCAATCCTCCATTCTTCCATTCTTCCAATGCCTCACGGTCGCCAGGGATACTTGCGGAAGTTGGGTTTGCGCTTTTGCACGTAAGCGTCCCGGCCTTCCTGCCCTTCTTCCGACATATAATAGAGCATGGTCGCGTGGCCGGCCAGTTCTTGCAGGCCAGCCTGGCCATCGCAGTCGGCGTTGAAGGCGGCTTTGAGACAGCGGATGGCGATTGGGCTTTTGTCCAGGATCTCTTGCGCCCAGGCCACGCCTTCTTCTTCCAGCCGGTCCACCGGCACCACTTTGTTGACCAGCCCCATCTGCTCCGCCTCGGCGGCATTGTACTGGCGGCACAAATACCAGATTTCCCGCGCTTTTTTCTGGCCGATAATCCGGGCCAGGTAAGAAGAGCCAAAACCACCGTCAAAACTGCCCACTTTAGGGCCGGTCTGGCCAAAGATAGCATTATCGGCGGCGATAGTGAGATCACACATCACGTGTAGCACGTGTCCCCCGCCAATGGCGTAGCCGGCGACCAGGGCAATCACCGGCTTGGGCATGGTGCGGATGATCCGTTGTAGTTGCAGCACATTGAGCCGGTGGACGCCCTTCTCATCCACATAGCCGGCATCGCCACGGATACGCTGGTCGCCGCCGGAACAAAAGGCGTACTTGCCGTCTTTGGCTGGACCGTTGCCGGTAAACAACACCACGCCAACATTAGAGTCTTCCCAGGCGTCGTCGAAAGCCTCGATCAACTCACTGACGGTTTTGGGTCGGAAGGCGTTACGTACTTCTGGCCGGTTGAAGGCAATCCGGGCCATGCCATCGGCCTTATGGTAAGTAATATCACTGTATTTTTTGACTTCGATCCAATCGGTCATTCAGCAAATTCTCCTCTAAAGTAGTTGCCAGTCATCAGTAGTCAGTAATCAGTGAAAAGAGAGAAAGCCTCTTACTACTGATTACTGATGACTGTTCACTGATTACTTTTTCACTGTTTCTTCCGTCACCCGCCGAATCATTTCCCGCCGCATCTGCTCGTGGAAAACGGCGTCGCTGGGCACTTCGATGAGGTGGGAGCTGGCTGAGGCCATGGCTTCGGCGAAGATGCGTCGAAAGGTATCCCGGTCGGCTGCGAGACTGTACTCTAACCCAAATATGGAGGCTGCCGGGGCAAAATCCAGACCATGCGGGGTGACGAATAGCTCGGTAAAAGGTGGGTCAAATTTGGCAATCGGCAGGCGATGGAAGATGCCGCCGCCATTGTTGTTAATCAGAACAATGGTTGCCTTGAGGCCACAGCGCCGCAGGGCCAGCAGACTGTTCAGGTCGTGGTAAAAGGCCAGATCGCCGATGACCAGGGTCAGCGGTTGGCCGATGGCTGCGGCTGCGCCCAAGGCGCTGGCGATAGTGCCATCAATGCCGCTGGCCCCGCGATTGGCAAAGACCCGCAGGTTGGCCGAACTGGGCCGGGCAAACTGGTCGAGATGGCGTACCGGCAGGCTGCTGGCTACATAAAGCAAAGCGGCTTCAGGTAACAGCTCCACTACGTCGGCCAGAATAGCCCCTTCAAAGAATGATTCTGCGCGTAAGTGGGCAAAGGTTTGCCAGGTCTGCCGTTCGACCTGTTGGAGCGCCGCCAGCCAGCCGGTGGAATTGGGGCGAGGGGTCGCCTGCTGGAGCTGCTCCGTCACCATAGCACAAACCGCCGCCGGGTCGGCCCAGATAAAATCGGTGGTGGTCTGGAGGTCGTCCTGCCAGAGGCCGTCGCCGCTAATTTGAACGATACGGCAGCCGGTTGCCGAGGCCAGATAGTCATTCAGCGCAGCCGAGATGGGCATTGCCCCGAAGCGCAACATCAACTCAGGGGACTCCACGCGCAGTGTGTCAGGTCGCCAGAAGGTTTCGTAGCCGCCAAAAATCAGTCCTTCGGCCTCGACGGTGTGGCGGCCAAAACGCACGCCCGATAAGGCATCGGCCAGGATGGGGTAGCCGGCGGCCTGGGCCAGACGGGTGACGGCCTGGGGAAAGTCGCCGCCGGGGCAGCGAGGGCCGCAGAGAATCAGGCCACGCGGGGCGTTTTGAATGGCCTCAGCCAGAGTCCGGGTCTGCTGGTTAGAAGGCAGCAGTTGGCCCCGGCTGAACTGAGTGAACGGCTGGCCGGCGGGTCGCTGCCAGGGGGCGTCGGCCAGGCGCTCCGGCACATCGCCGGGCACAAGGGTGGGTTCCAACGGTTTGCGAAAGGGAAAATTGAGGTGAACGGGTCCCGGCGGCAAGCCCTGCGTGGCGGCCAGCGCTCGGCAGGCCAGGCTCCGCAACGAGCGCAGTGTTGTCGCCGGCGGATTGGCTTCCGGCGGAGCAACTTCGACAAACCAGCGCACGTGATCGCCAAACATTTTGACCTGATCAATGGTCTGGTTGGCTCCGCTGTGGCGCAATTCGTGGGGGCGGTCGGTGGTTAACACCAATAATGGAACCTGGGCGTAGTTGGCCTCGACGATGGTCGGGTAGAAGTTGGCCGCCGCTGTGCCGGAAGTGCAGACCAGCGCCACCGGCGACTCATTGGCCAGGGCCAGACCCAGGGCAAAAAAGGCCGCGCCGCGCTCGTCCAGCAAGGAGTAAACGGTAATGTCCGGGTGTTCGGCAAAGGCCAGGGTTAAGGGGGTCGAGCGGGAACCGGGCGCAATGCAAACGGCGCGCAATCCGGCCCGGCTCAACTCATCCACAAAGATGCTGGCCCAAAGGGTGTTACGATTGGGCGCGGTCATGGGTAATTGTCTTCCTTCATCCCTCATCCTTCAGCCTTCATCCTTCCAAATTGTTCTCGGCCAGCGCGTCGAGCATCGGTTTGAATTTAAGCTCTGTCTCGTCCCACTCCTTGCGGGGGACAGAATCGGCCACAATCCCCGCCCCGGCAAAGAGCCAGCTCTGCTGGCCCACATTGACCGCCGAGCGCAGCGCTACCGCAAACAAACCATTCCCCTGATAATCCAGCCAGCCAATCGGGGCAGCATACCAGCCGCGCGGCGTCGGCTCCTGGGCAGCGATGATCTCTAGCGCGGTTTTTCGGGGCCGTCCGCCGACGGCTGGGGTGGGATGGAGCGCCTCGACCACCGGCAGAATTCCGCCCTGGCCGGTCAACTGACCCTCAATTGCTGTTTTCAGATGTTGAATGTTGCTCAAGCGGCAAAGCTCAGGCTCCGCTGGAAAACGCAAATGTGTAACCAGCGGCGCCAGGCTTTCCCGAATGGCCTCGACGGTCAAGGCGTGTTCGTGCTGTTCTTTGGGGTCGGCGCGTAATTGTTGCCCCAGGGCCGCATCTTCTTCCGGTGAGCGGCCCCGGCGAATAGAGCCGGCCATGGCCATCGTCCGTACGGTCGAGCCGGTTACCTCGGCCAGCAGTTCAGGGGTAGCCCCAAAAAAGGCGTGACCGGGCCTGGGTTCAAACAAAAAACGATAGCAGTCGGGGTAGCGCCGGGCCAAACGCGCCAAGACGATAGCCGGGTCAATGGGTTGGGCTGAGTTGACCTGTCGGGCGCGGGCCAGCACGACCTTATCCAGCTCACCTCGCCGGATACGCCGGGTGGCGGCAGCCACCATCTCCTCCCAGGTGGTCTGGCTCATTAAATCGCTCACCTGTAGCTGCTGGTGCGACCGGCCTGACGGGCGGTTATGGCCGTTAACAACCCGGAGAGCCGCAATTGCCTGCCCGGCTTCTTGTCGCACACGCCTGGCAAGGCCAGCCGGATCATCGGTCGCCTCAACCCGCCGGTTAACCGTCAGCCAGGTTTGCTCCCCCAGACGGGTCAACTGGTAACGGGGCAGGATAAACATAGCCTCTGGAAAAGCCGCCCACAGCCCCGCGGCGGGTGGCTGTGGCGCAAAGGCAAAGCCGCCAAATAAGCGAGGGCCAGCCTCAGCCGGGACATCTCTATCAACCCAAACAATCTGTTTGAATAGTTGCTCGGCCTGCTGCTGGATGGTACGAAAGCGATGAGGTCCGCCGGCGCTGAGCGCAGCAGCTATCCCGGAGCCGGCTAAACAAACGGGCAAGTGGTCGCTTTCCCAGTAAATCCGTGGCCGTCCGGCCGCCACCTTGAGAAAGTGGCTCAGTGAAACATGGGGGCAGGGCAAACTGTAGCTAACCACAGTGGCGGAAGGGGTAACTCGTTTAGTTTGGGTAGGTGTTTCAATTAAAATGGTATTTAGCATATTTACGCCCTAAAATAATTGGTCTAAAGTTAGTAGCCAGTAATCAGTGGTCAGTAGTCAGAGATTTTCCCCGTCTACTGTCTACTGTTTACTGTTTACTGTCTACCGTCTACCTGTTGCCTCAATTCGCTCTGGCGAGACGCCAATACTGTGTAATAACATGGCGCATAGAGGCGCAATCAAGCGTTCCCGTTCCGGCTGGCCGGTGTAGATCCAGCGAATAACCACTTCATTAATCGCTCCCATCCAGGCGTAGGCGACGATTTCAGTATCAATAGGCGCAATTTCACCGGCAGCCACAGCCTCATCCAGGTAACGTTGAATGACGCGGGCAAAGCGGTCGTGAATCTCTAACCGTTTCTCCTCAAACACTGCGCCCAGGCCGCTGGCCTGGATCAGCAGAATCTTGGCCAGGCTGCGATATTGGGCAAAAGTTTCTAGGCAGACCTGCAAGGCCAGGTTAACCCGCTGGACGCCATCCGGCTCCTGGGCCACCGCTTCGATGAGCCGCCGCTGGAGCAGGTTGGCAAATTTGTCTATCAGGGCCAGAAAAATTTGTTGTTTGCCGGGGAAATGAAAGTAGACCGCGCCCTTGGAGGCATCGGCTTCAGCCACGATGTCATCCACTTTGGTTTCGTGGTAGCCTTTGCTGGCAAAAACTCTAATTGCGGCGTCTAAAATGCGCTCGCGGGTGGCTTGGGCTTTGTCTGAGGTTTCTCTTTCCATAGTTACTCACAACAAACCGACTGGTCGGTTTGTTGTGAATTATACCACAAAAAGAGGGGGTGTCAAGGCGATAAAAAAAGGCGTGCGAATGGTCATTCGCACGCCCACTTTTCAAAGGCGTCGTCACGAGCCTGACGGCACACCACCGACGTGAAGCGTGAAAATGGAGTGCAAGGCCTTGCCTTGCGACTTGGCAAAGCAAGCTTTGCACTCCAGCAGTCTATTTTTAGAGAAGACTCAAGGGGCAATGAATTTGTTCAGGCTCCCAATAACCGGGCAATCTCCTGTTCGGCCACCTCCGGCTCCAGCTTCTTGAACAGCGCGGCGGGTTCGCGCAAGGGTTGGCCGGGGGCCAATTGGCTGGGTTCCCAGCGGCCAATAGCTTCGCTGGCGTCGTAACACAAAGCGACGTGCTCCCGCTGCGATTCGGTAAAGGATTGGGTAAACTGGCGGCCAAAAAGCTGGCCGTCGTAGCCCAGGTATTCGTGCAGGCGCTGGCAGGTGTGAGGCAAAAAGGGCGCAAACAGAATTTTAAGGTTGTCAATGACCCGCAGGGCCACGTAAATGGCAGTTCCGGCGGCTACGGGATTATCTTTGATGGTTTTCCAGGGTGCTTTGCCGTCAAGATAAACGTTGGTCGCCCGTGTTAAGCGCAGGGTTTCTTCCAGGGCTGCCTTCAATTTGACCGCCGCCAGCAGGTCGCCCACCGTCTGAAAACCGGCTTCGACTTCGGCCAGGATTTGGCGGTCGGCTTCGTCCAGAGCTTGGGGCGTGGGAACTTTGCCCTCGTAGCGTTTGTAGGCAAAGCCCAGCACCCGGTTGACCAGATTGCCCCAGGCCGCTACCAATTCGTCGTTGTTGCGCCGGACGAGGTCTTCAAAAGTAAAATCGGTGTCGCGGGTTTCCGGGGCGATGGCGGTCAGGTAGAAACGGATGGGGTCAGGGTCAAACCGTTCCAGCAAATCGGGGGCCCAGATGGCCCAATTGCGGCTGGTGCTGAGTTTTTTGCCTTCCATGCTCAGGTATTCGTTGGCGGGAACATCGTAGGGCAGATTCAAAAATTTAGTTTTGTCCGGTTCGTACAGGTGCAGGCCAGTGGCAATGAGTTCAGCCGGCCAGATAATGGTATGGAAAGGAATATTATCCTTGCCGATAAAGTAGTAAGTTTTGGACTCCGGCTGATACCACCACGTTTTCCAGGCTTCCGGCTGGCCCACATTTTTGGCCCACTCGATGCTGGCGCTGAAATAACCAATCACCGCTTCAAACCAGACATAAATCCGCTTGCCGTCATAGCCGGACAGCGGGATGGGGATGCCCCAGTCAATGTCGCGGGTAATGGGCCGGCCTTTGAGGCCATCCTTGACATATTGCAGACTAAAATTAATCACGCTGGGCCGCCAGTGGGTTTTGTTGTCGTTTAAATAGTCTAATAAAAACTCGCGCAGGCGGGGCAAGTCGAGATAAAAATGCTCGGTTTCGCGCAGCACCGGGATGGAGCCGTCAATTTTGCTACGGGGATTAATCAAATCGGTCGGTTCCAGCAGCTTTTTGCAGTTGTCACACTGGTCGCCGCGCGCGCCGTCATAGCCGCAGTTAGGGCAGGTCCCCTCGATGTAGCGGTCGGGCAAAAAGCGCCCCTCGGTCTCCGAGTAAAACTGCTGCTCGGTTTGCTGGTAAAGATAGCCGTTATCCAGGCAGGCCGTAAAAATATCCTGCGACACCCGGAAGTGATTTTCGGTGTCGGTATGGGTAAACAGATCATAGGTACAGCCGATTTGTTGAAAGGTCTCCAAAAAACGCAGGTGAAACCGCTCAAACACCTCGCGCGCGCTGACACCCTCGGCGTCGGCGCGGATGGTGATGGGCGTCCCGTGCGAGTCGGAGCCGGAAACCATCAGCACATTGTTGCCTTTGAGGCGGTGGTAGCGGGCAAAAATATCGGGCGGCAGGTAGGCCCCGGCCAAATGGCCGATGTGCAAATCGCCGTTGGCGTAGGGCCAGGCAGTGCAGACAAGGATGTTTTCAGTCATAACTCTCTCTTCTCCATCCACAAGTTTTTCAGGTGAACAAGAATTATACCACAAAAATAGAGGATAAAAGATATGTGCTCATCCCTCATGTCATTTCGAGGCTGAAAGCCGAGAAATCTTTGAGACCGCTGTTTGCAAACCACGGATTAGGAGATTTCTCGCTCCTAATGTCGCTCGAAACCTGTCCTGAGCGAAGTCGAAGGATGACAGGGTTGAGTAGTTACAAAGATACTATTGATTGGATAGATAACGGGGTGGAGCCATATACCTCTAACTTTCGCCCTCAGTTAGCTCTATTTGAGCATCCAACGTATCTGCCAAATCAATTTTACTTGTATTGAGGGAGTTCAAAATTGGAATAGAAGGTGGTGAAACAGGTTTGCAATTGATCCACATCATCGCGCTAAAGTTAACATTTTCCCAGGTGACAACTGCTTCCCTTATTAATTCCACATAAACTGGGTTGCTGTCGAATAAGACAAAACGCCGCCCCAGTTCAGAAGCGGCTGCGCCGACGGTGCCTGAGCCGGCAAAGGGGTCCAGTACCACATCCCCTTTGAAAGAGTAGTATGTAATCACCTTTTCGGCCAACTCTTTGGGAAAGGCCGCCGGGTGTTTCGAGCCGGTGGCGGGATTGATTTTCCAGACATTGGTCTTTTCATAGCCATCAACCACCCTGGACGCGGCAACCAGTTCTCGGTCAGGGTGGTGGCGAATATGCCAATCAATTAATAAATCGGTCTGCTTGCGATAAACCAAAACGTACTCGGTAACAGGCACGGCTTTATATTGCAGCGGGTTCCGGTCAGCAGCAAAGCGCCGCCCGCGTCCGGTGGCCCAGCCTGCGCCTTCGGGTTTGAGCCAGATGATGTCGTCAATAAAATCATAGCCTTCTTCAATAAAAATCCGGTGCAGGTCAAAGGGCACGGCGATGCGCCGCGATGATTCGCTCCGCGAGGCCCGGCGCAGCAACACCGGAGCAATATTTATCACAAAGAATCTGCCCTCATTAAGCACCCGATGGCTCCGCTTAATGACCTGTCTCATCTTGAAAAGATACTGTTCATATTCCTCAAACTCGGAGTATTCAGGACGGGCATTGAAATAAGGCGGCGAGGTGAAGATTAAGTCCACACTTTCGGCGGGCATATCCTGGAGAAGTTCCACGCTATCGCCCAGGCCGATGGTGTTCCGCAAAGTAGAAAGTTTATACTGGGGTTTCTCTTTTCTAGCCTCAACAATTTTAGTTTCATCTTGTTTAAGCAGTCGCGCCGTAAGTATCTCTGGCTTGGTTGTTTTGGCCGGAAGAATTTCGGTGGTGTAAGCGTCTATTACCACCTCGCCCAACTTGCTGCCATTTTCAGCGCACAAGGGAACGCGCCAAAGGTGGTAACGGTCATCAACTTCCGGCAAACCCAATTTAGTAACATTGGCCAAATCTATCTCGACCAGCCAGTTATCCACAATTTCTTTAGCCTGGGCCACCGTCAGTACCAGATAGTTTCGCTTTTCTGAAACCAGTTCTCGATTACGAGCCATTAATGTTCCCACTCATCTATCTAAAATCCCAGGTAAGCCACTGCATGGTCAAACTGGCATCGCTGAGGCTCCACTCGGAGACAAAGAATTTGCCGTAACGGCCATCGCTGGTGCGGTAGCAGCCGGTCACCCGGCTGGCGGTGGTGACATCGGGGAAGGGCTGGCCGTAGGTGACGGAGCGGCAGTCGTTCAATCTGATGTCCTCAAAAACATCGCCCACAAACGCGCCGCTGGCCCCATTTCGCGGCAGAAATTTTTTCTGTCCCCCATCCCAGTGAAAGTCGGCCCCCGCGCCATCAGCCCCCTGGATAACCCCGCGATCAAAATCAATGGTCTGTCCATCTAAAATTTTGCTTTTGCCGTCGTTGACAATGGGGACCGGCGTGGCGGTAGCCGCGTTCATTTTGACTGTGACTTGGGCGGTGGTATCGCCGGCCGGGCCGCGCGCCAGCAAAGTATAGACGGTGGTTTTGCTCGGCGAGAGGGTTTTACTGCCGGGGGCTGTCACCCCTTCGGTCACGTCATCATACCGCAAAAAGGCTTCCCTCGCGCCAGACAGGTCCCAACTCAGGGTAACTTTTTCGCCGGGGTTGAGCGTCTCCCGGTCAGCCTGGAAAAATTGGATGACCGGCAGGGCCAGCGTCGGCGTTGCCGTGGGCGGGGCGGGGGTCGGTTTGGGCGGGGCGGGCACAATCGGCGCCCCTTCGACGTTGCTGGCTACGGTAAATTGGGCGTCGCCAGAAACCCAGCCGCGCTCATTGCTGCCGGGCGGGTAAATCACCTGCCACCAGGTTGTTTCGGCATTGCGGCCGCTAACAAGCAGCGTTTGATTTTCGGTCAGCCGGCCAATAACCGGGTAATCCGTGCCCGGTCCGCCCCGCACATTCAGACCGGTGCGAGTGGTCACGCTCGGCTGGTTGGCCGCCGGCGGCTGGCTGGTGGCCGCGTCGGTCAGGGTCGGGCTGGGCGGAATGAGAGTGATGGTGGTTGCATCCGGGGTAACAGCCGGGCCGGGCGTTTCGCTCGTCGGAAGGGATGTTTCGCCGCCCGCGCCCGTGACAGTCACAAACATCTGGGCCGGGTCGCTTGGCTCGTTATCAATATTAAAAGCGCGCAACTCGATGACATGGCTGCCGGGTTGAGCCGGAATCCAGGCTTTATTACCGGCAAAAGAGTTGACCGGAGGATTGACTTTTTCGACGTGGATGGGTTGGCCATCCACCGACAGTTCAACCTGAGAAACACCTTTGACATCGGCTGCGGTAAAGGTAATGACGACTTCCTGGCCTACGGCCACGGGGGTATCATTCCGAGGCGCGGCAATAATTGCAATAGGCCGGGTCGGCTGGTTTACCACCGGGGTGGGGGACCCGGCGCAGGCGGACAGGCCCAGCAGCAAACTCAGCCCAACCAGCCAAAACAAGGGTCGCAGTGGATCCAGTTTTCGAGGAGTGAGGCACGCCCACGTGCCGAACGGAGCCGCACGAAGGCGTGCTGGCTCCTCAAATTTGGATCTACCGAGTCTACTATTCATGCGTAAGCTCCTCACTGCCATTAATTGAGTATTCTTCGTTATATCAGGGAGAGCGGGGAAAGGCAATTATGAGAGAGGGCGGTTTTAATTTTTTTGGTAAAGGTCCTGCCGGTCATTCCGGCGGACGGCCAGCATGTCTTTGACCATGCGCAGGGTGTCTTTGATGGGGTGAACTTTGCTCTCCGCCTGGTAATACCAGTGGATGGGCACTTCGACAATTTTATAGCCCCGTTTTTGGGCAATGTAAAGCACCTCGACATCAAAGCCGAAGCCGTCAATGGTTTGGCGAGAGAAGAGATCCTGGGTAACAGAGTAATGAAAACATTTGAAGCCGCACTGGGTATCTTCAAAACCGGGCACGGCCATAACCTTAACCAATAAGTTGAAGACTCGCCCCATCAAGTGGCGATAGGCCGGCTCGTTGTAGCGCACCGCCCCTTCGCCTTCGCGGGAACCAATGGCAACCTGATAGCCATTTTGACAGGGCGGCAGAAACTTGGGCAGTTCGGTAATGGGCATGGCCAAATCGGCGTCGCACAAAAAGGCATATTCACCCTGCGCCTGCAACATGCCGGTTTTGACGGCGTGCCCTTTGCCGCCATGAGCCGCTCGCACCAAACGGACACAGGGATGTTTGGCCGCAATCTCTTCAACAATTTCGGCAGTCCGGTCGGTGCTGCCGTCATCAACTACCAACACCTCGGCTTTATAAGGTTGACTCTCGACAAATTTTGCCACTTGCGGCAGCGTGTGCGGCAACCGAGACTCCTCATTATAAGCTGGGATGACAATTGATAAAAAAAGAGGGGGTTTTTGGCCGTTAATGACTCTGACTCCACTTGAAACAAACATAAAAATAGCGCACCCCGGCGCAGTGCCCCATGATACACGTCCCTTTTACTTTTGGCAAAATCAGGCAAAATATCAATAGTGATATGTGGTGCGTAAGTGCGTAGTTTTGGGTGATTATGACTAAACTTCGGGTGTGTTCAGATTTGGGGGCGAATTCTGTGGATAGCGTAGACAGACCTCTCCTCAACCCTCCCCGCTGCGGGGAGGGCGGTTTTTCCCTCTCCGCTTCGGAGGGGTTAGTGAGGTCTGCCCCCAAAAGCGAACACACCCTAAACTTCCATTCCCTTGACAATTTGTTATAATAGCGAGGCTTAAGGCGGGTCATTACGAAATCTTGGTTTCACCACTCCCAATGAAAACTTTTTACTGGTGATGACCGGAGACCGGAGACCGAGGACCGGGTCTTTATCCCTTGTCTCCGGTCTCCCGTCCCCGGTCCACTTTTAAGAGAGTAATGTTGCTTCCCTAACTCACTTTATGCAGCCTGATATCGTTCACAAAAAAAACAAACGCCGCAGTCTGGCGATTCACCTGGGCTTGTTTCTGTTAGCCATTTACCTGCTGACCTACCGGGGCGGTTTTCACTCAGTTGATGAAGTTTCCATCTTTGCCGTCACCGAGAGCTTAGTCAAATTTGGCCGTTTCAACACCGACCAGATTGCCTGGACGCAGTGGACCACCAGCCAAGCCGAAGCGCAGGGCTTTTTTGGCCGGGATGGACACGTTTACTCCAAAAAGGGGCTAGCGTTATCGCTGGCTCAGGCCCCGTTCTACTGGCTGGCGCTCTGGCTGCCCAATATCGGTATGCTGCAAACCGTTTCGCTGCTCAACGCTTTTATCACCGCGGCAACGGGGCTTTTGACCTGCATGTTCACCCAGCGCCTCGGCTTTTCCGACCTGACCGCTCTCCTGGTTTCGCTCACCTTTGGCCTGGCAACGATTGCTTTTGTTTACGCCAAATATCTCTTCAGCGAGCCACTGGCCGGATTTTTGCTTTTGCTGGCGGCCTATATGCTCTTTGTTTACCGGCAAGAAGGCGGACTGCGCCATGTGGCTATCGCCGGACTGGCTGCGGGATTTGCCGTGCTGACCAGGGCCAACAACCTTTTTCTGCTGCCGGTATTTGGCCTCTATTTGCTGTGGATTCTCTATGAAGAGGCGAGGACGCGAGGAAACGAGGACGCGAGGAAACGAGGAGGCGAGGAGGCGGGTTCTTCCTCTTCTTCGCCTCCTCGCCTCACCGCCTCACCGCCTCATCGCCTCATCGCCTCTTCCTTTGCCCCGCTCGCTGCCTTTGCCCTGACTATCGCCTTTGCCGGTGCAATCCTCCTCACCTACAACGCGCTGCGTTCCGGCAATCCGCTGCAAACTGGCTACGATTTGACCCTCTTCTCGCCAAATGTCATGCTGGGTCTGTACAAACTCCTGTTCAGCCCGCTGCGCGGTTTTTTTATCTACTCGCCCATCCTCATCCTGAGCCTGCCCGGCTGGTGGCGGCTGCGAAAAACCCACCCCGCCGAAGCCTGGCTGTTCGCCGGTCTGGCCGGCATCACCATCGGCCTCTTCTCGGCCTGGTCCTCCGGCGAAGGTCTCTCCTGGGGCAGCCGTTTTTTGGTGCCGGTGGTTCCCTTCTTTGCGGTTTGTTTAGCACCCATCATTGAACAAGCTGCAACCAGCAGGGGAGCAGGGGAGCAGGGGAGCAGGGGAGTAAATAACACGCCTCACGCCTCACGCTTCACGCTTCACGCTTCACGCCTCACGTTTTACGCCCTCCTCCCTCTCTCCCTCCTCATCCAACTCCTCGGCGTTGCGATCAACCCCTGGGTCTTTCTGAGCCAGGTGCAAACAGAATTTGGCGGCGAGTTTTTTCTGGAAAACACGGCAGCCCTTTACGATTTTAGCTACAGCCAGATTGCCGGACAGGTCCAAGCATGGTCGCTTCAAAATTCCGATCTGGCCTGGTGGCAGCCCTGGGGGTTTGATGGGTTGGCCTTTGGCTCAAGCCTGGGCTTGGTGCTGCTCTCCGGCTGGCTGCTCTGGCGAGAAATGAAGCAGGGGAGCAGGGGAGCGGAGGAGCAGGGGGGAGTGGTTTTCTTTTCTCCCCTGCTCCCCTGCCCCTCTGCTCCCCTACTGGTCATCCTCACCCTCGCCCTCACCTACTTCCTCCTCACCCGCTACTTTACCACCGACCGGCAATTCGGCCCGCCCGACGACCCCTACAGCCGGGCGCTCAACGCGGCGGTGGCTCAGGCTGCCCCTGGCGATCAGTTTGTCACTGTAGCTCAGTATCATTACCACGTACCGATGAATCGCTTTAAAACCCGTCTGCCGATTACCGGCCTGGCGCAGCAATCCTGGCCGCCGCCGGATACAGCCTTGCCTCTTTTACAAGATACCCTTACTGGACAAAACGCTTGGCTCATTACAGTCGGCGTCCCACCCGCCGCGCCTGATAACGCGACGGAGCAGTGGTTAACTCGCCACGCCTTTGCTGCCGGCAATGACTGGTTTGACGATGTGCGCTTGGTTCGTTTTGGCACGCAGCCGCCCAACGTCAGCCGGCCTATCAAGGCTACCCTGGGCGACGAAGTTCAGTTGGTTGAAGTCAAGCTGACCGAAGCGCTCCAGCCCGGCCAGCTCATGCCGGTCGAATTTACCTGGCAGTCGCTGCGACAGCCTCAAACCGATTACAACCTTTTTCTGCAACTGCTCACTCCCGACGGCGCATTGGCGGCTCAACACGACAGTCCCCCCAACGGCGGCTATACTCCCACCTCTGGTTGGTCAATGGACCAAACAATTATCACGCGGCATGCCCTGCCGCTGCCGCCCGATTTACCCGCCGGGACATATCGGTTGATTGCCGGTTTATACAATCCTGCCAACGGCCAGCGGTTGACCGTTGGGCAGAGTGATTTTGTCGAATTAGGTTCAATCACAGTCAACGTTCAAACGTTCAACATTCAACATTCAACCGAATGAGACTCTCAAATTCAACCCAAAAATTCATCATTTTAGCCCTGACGCTGCTGGCCTTTCTACTGCGAGCCTACCGGCTGGAAAGTCAAAGCTACTGGATTGAAGAAGCCTGGACGCTCTACTTTGCCAAACTTCCGCTGAGCGAATTGTGGCGCTCTTTGCTCACCGAAGAACCCAAGCCGCCTTTTTACTATTTTGCCACCCTCTATTGGATTAGACTGGTTGGCGACAGCGAGTATGCCCTGCGCTTTTTCTCGCTGGTGTTTGGGGTTATGGCTGTCCCTTTGACCTATCGCCTGGGTCAAGCGTTGGGCGATGACCGGCTGGGGTTGTTGGCGGCCCTGTTGATGACCGTTGCGCCCTATCAAATCTGGCATTCTCAAGAGGCGCGCATGTACAGCATCTTTACTGCTGCCTCGGTGATGAGCATGTGGGGCTTTGTCAAAATGCTGCCAAACCTGACAGGTTTTCAAAAACCTTTAAGGTTTGCCCATTTTTGGCGCTGGTGGTTAATTTATGTCGTCGGTACAGAATGGGCCATCCTAACCCACTACCACGCCCTGGTAGTTATTGGCAGCCAGGGCCTCTTTTTATTGCTCACCTGGCGGCGTCACTGGCGCAGTTATCTTCCCTGGGCCGCGACCCTCAGCCTGATTGTTTTGCTTTACGCCCCCTGGCTGATCTTTGGGTCGGCCCTGCTGCAACGATTTCTGCACTGGCTCCCCCAACCCACCTTATGGGAAACTTTTACACGAGGGGCGCAGGCTTACACCGTCGGCGAGTATATGCCCCCGGACGAAGCGCTGCCCCTGGTGCTGGTTTTTGTCGCCGTGTATCTGCTGGGGCTAATCTACGCTGCTCGCCGCCGCTGGGGCGGCTGGCGCGGGCCGGAAATGCTGGCTTTTCTGCTGGCTTTCACTTTGGCCCCCAATCTGGCGACTTGGCTCTACGGCGAACTCCGCACCCCGGTCTATTTTGAACGTTACCTGATTCCGGTTCAGGTTGGCTTTCTACTCGCCGTGGCTATGGGCGTTCTGGCAATTTACGATTTACGATTTACGATTTACGATTTCGCTCTGCGCGCCTTTGGCGGATTTTGGACCAAAAAAACTAGAGAACCTTCTCCCCTGCTCCCCCGCTCCCCTGCTCCCCTGTTGCCTGCTCCCCTGCTACTTGCTACCTTGCTCACCATCAACGGCTGCGCCCTCTGGCAGCACTACTTTAACCCGGCCTACGCCAAAGACGACTGGCGCGCCGTTATTCGCAAAATCGAAGCGTTTGAACTACCCGGCGATGCCATCATCCTCACCGGCAACGGCGGCGAAAAGCTGTTCGACTATTATTATCGGGGCAATCTGCCGGTCTACCGCGACTTTTTATTACCGGCGACCCCTTCGCCCGACGAAGCTCGCCAGATTGTGGCCGGGATTGCTGCCAAACACCGCCGCATCTGGTATACCCCTTACGGCGTTGACCTTGACCCGCCGCTGGAAAGCTGGCTGGCCGAGCACGCTTATCCGGCCTGGCATAGTTGGCTGGGTCGCAAGCGGCTGGCCCTGTATGCCGGCAGCACTGCTGTGACCGCCCGGTTGGAAGAAGTCAATACAGTTTTTCCCAACCCCCAGGGAAATGGACCTAAACTGGTCAGCCTGACTCTGGCCGACGGCGAAACTGCCGCCGGTGACTTGCTGCCGTTGCAGCTTACCTGGCAAACGGACACACCCCTGCTAACCGATTATCAGCTCTCGCTGCGGCTCCTCAACTTGCGGGGCGACATCTTTACCCAAAGCGACTGGCCGCCGCTGAATACTTCCACCTGGCCGCCCAATCAGCCCATCACCGACCGGCGCAGTCTGTGGCTGCCCCCCGACCTCCCCCCCGGCGAATACGCCCTGCAACTGGTCGTCTACAATCCCACCTCCGGCGAGAGCCTGGGCCAACCCCTTGTCATTCCCGCTATCCCAGTCGCCCCCGCCACAATCACCCCACCCCTTGAGGCCTTGTCTATCCCTAACCACATTCTTTCTTCATCCTTCATCCTTCATCCTTCATCCTTCCAGTTAGTTGGCTACATCCTGCCCGACCAAATTCAACCCGGCCAGGAAATGTGGCTCTGGTTGTACTGGCAAATGCCTTCCCCCTCCTTGAAAGGAGGGGGTCAGGGGGAGGTTGTCCGCCTGAGCCTCAGCGATGGCGAAACTACTATCGCCACCGATTTTTCCCTGGTTGAGTCCGTCGGCCCGCTCGATTCGTGGCAGCCGGGACAAGTCCGGCGGGCGGTGTATCATCTGCCGACCAGCCCACGCCTAGCTGGGAATAGAGCGCAGGTCAGCGTGGCGCTGCTGGCAGAGAACGGAGACGGGGCAACGGAAATAGCCTTGGCTGACGTAGCTCTGGCGACTCGGTCCCGCCGATTTGACCCACCGGCCATCGCCACCCCGCTCGAAGTCGCTTTTGGCCATAAGCCCCAACTCAAACTCATCGGCTTCGAGCTGAAGGAAACTACCCTGGCCCCTGGCAATCCCCTCCCCCTGACCCTCTACTGGCAGGGTGTGGCCGAAATGAAAACCACCTACACTGTTTTTGTCCAGATCTTGAACAGCGCCGGGCAGGTTGTCGCCCAGGTGGATGCCCAACCCCTGGCCGGCGCTGCACCGACCACCACCTGGCTTCCCGGCGAAATCCTGACCGACCCCTACACCCTCACCCTTCCGGCAGATCTCCCGCCCGGTGACTACCGCCTGATTACGGGCCTGTACAATGCCGCCAGCGGCGAGCGTCTGCCTGTAGCGACGGGGGGTGATTTTGTGGAGTTGTCACCTCTTACAGTAAAATAGGGGGTGCTGCACTCATAGGGGAACTTTAATTCATATTTTTTGCCGAACAGATTGGAGACTTGATTATGGCAAACATAAAAAAAACCAAAGGCGTTATCGGTATTTTGACGGGCGGCGGCGATGTGCCGGGCCTTAATCCGGCCATTCGAGCCGTCACCATCAGAGCTTTGCGCGAAGGCTATCAAGTGATTGGCTTGCGACGGGGCTGGCTGGGCATCTCTAGCATCATTCGCGACAAAGCAGCCGATAACAGCGAGTGGTATCAAGTGCTGACCGAAGAAGTGGTCAACAAAGCCGGACGCACCGGCGGCACGTTTCTACATACCTCGCGGACGCGGCCCAGTTCCATGGCCAAAAGCGATGTGCCGGCCCACCTGCGCGAAACCTACACCGCTGAGAAAAACGATTTGACCCCCGAAGTCATCAAGAATCTGGACTACCTGGGCATTGATTATCTCATCCCTATCGGCGGCGATGATACCTTGAGCTATGGCGTCCGGCTTTATCAAGAGGGGGTTAAAGTTGTCGCTATTCCCAAAACGATGGACAATGACGTTCCCGGCACGGAATACTGCATTGGCTTTAGCACCTGCGTTACCCGCACCATCCAATTGACCCACAGCCTGCGCACCTCCGCCGGTTCGCACGAGCGGCTGCTGGTGCTGGAAGTTTTTGGCCGCTACGCCGGGTTTACGGCCATGCTCCCAACCATGGCCGGCGCGGCCGACCGCTGCGTTATCCCTGAGCATAAATTTGATATGGACCGGCTGACCGAACTGCTGGTGTATGACCGCAACAAGAACCCCAGCAAATACTCGGTGGTGCTGGTCTCGGAAGGGGCTATGTATGAGGGCGGCGAAATGGTTTTTCAAAACGCCAGCACCGACGCTTACGGCCACGCCAAGTTGGGCGGCATTGGCGACCTGGTTTCCGCTGAACTGAAAGAGCGCTCAGCCAAATTTAATAACGGCAAAAAACTGAATATCATCACCCAGAAGTTAGGTTACATGGTTCGCGGCGGCGACCCCGACGCGCTCGACTCGATTGTGCCGATGGCCTACGGCAACCTGGCCCTCGATTTGCTGCTCGATGGGGTGCATGGCCGCCTGGTAGTGCTGCGCAACGGTCGCTACGACAACATGCCCATTGATGCCGTCACCAGCTCCAAAAAGCTGGTGGACGTGTCCAAATTCTACAACACCGAGCGCCTCCGCCCCAGCTACAAGAGCTTCGAAATGAAACCGCTGTTGATTATGACCAGCGAGTAGGTTTCAATTTAACCATCACCCAGTTGGAGATGGAGTCCAAAGCTTGCTTTGGCCTTTCCAAACCGAGGTTTGGACTCCAGTTTCCATGCTAATCAGTTTGTGCTCACCCAATACGACTAATGCTAACCCATGTCCTGCATGCCCATTTTCCGCTCATCTTCGAGTCCCCCGGCTTTCGCTGGCTGTGGTTGGCGAATCTGGTCTCCAAGTTAGGTGACTGGCTGGGCTTTATTGCCCTTAACCTATACGTCTTTGATTTGACCGGCTCGGCTACGGCTCTGGCCGGCTTGCTGGCGGTGGAGTCAATCCCGGCCTTGCTGATTGGCCCCGTAGCCGGTGTGATCATAGACCGTTTCAGCCGACGCAAGGTGATGATTTTGGCTAATTTGGGGGCTGCTTTGACCTTCGCCCTGCTGCCGCTGGCTTCAGCCCTCTGGCAAATTTACGTGTTGGCCTTACTGAGCCGTGTGGCCTTCAGCTTCTTTGATCCGGCCGAACGCTCTCTGGTCCCGGATTTGGTCGGCAAAGAGAAAGTCTTGACCGCCAACTCCGCGCTGAGCGTGGTCAACCATCTCACTCTCATCGTCGGTCCGGCCATTGCCGGTTTTCTGGTGGCCGCTTCCAGCGCCGCCGTCGCCTTCTGGGCCGATGCCGCCAGCTTTGTGGTGGCTGTGCTGCTGATTAGCCGTATCGGCGGCGAGCTGCCGCGCACCCGGTCTGAGGGAGAAGTCAGACCCGGCTGGTTTGATGACTTGAAGTTTGGCTTAGGCTACGCTTTTGGCAGTCGCGCCTTACGAGTTTTGCTGGTCACAACCTTTGTCGCCGCTTTTGCCGGGGCCGCCTTAATCACCATCGAGGTGGTTTACGTGAAAGACGTGCTAGATGGCGGCGATATCGGCTACGGGCTGTTGTACTCGATTGCCGGTTTTGGGGCCATTTTAGGCTCAACCAATGCGACTCGTTTGTCTCAGCGCTTCACCGTGCCCGGCCTGTACGTGGCCACCGTCCTGCTGACCGGACTGATGTTCTTTCCCTACGCCAACGTCCAGATTTTGTGGTTTGTCATTATCGTCGCCGGACTGCACACCATTCCCTGGGTGTTGGGCTATATTTTAGTGGACACCATGCTCCAACAATGGGTAGCCGATGAAGTGCGCGGGCGCATTTTTGGCCTGATTCATACTCAACGCAGCGCCGGCCAGGTACTGGTCGCCGGAATGTTGGCCCCTCTGGTGGATTGGTGGGGGCCGGTCACCGTTTTGAACCTTTCGGGAATAATCTACACCCTGGTGGGCCTCTACGCCATTTCGCGCCTGGGCGTCTTACGGCAAGAGGAAGCCCGCTGGCGTAGCGGCGATGACTCTTTACCTTTGAGTAGCGAGGGCGCCCTCTGATGAGCCTAACCCTTTATTTCTTGCGACATGGTGAAACTACCTACAGCCGTGACAACGCTTTGTCCGGTTCGGGGCTTGACATCGAATTAACGCCGGCCGGGTTAGAAATGGCCCAGGCTTTTGCCGCCGCTTATCGCTCGACCCCCTGGCAGGCAGTTTACGTGAGTCCCATGCGCCGGGCTATCGCTACGGCCCGACCCCTCTGCGCCGCTCTGAATCTCGAAATGGAGCTGCGCGACGGCTTAAAAGAGATGAGCTTCGGCCAGTGGGAAGGTCTTGCTCAAGAAACCGTCAAACAGGCCCATCCTGAAGAGTATCTGCGCTGGTCCATCGAGCCGGGTTGGTACCCTCCCGGCGACGGCGAAACTGCCCGTGAGGTAGCGCGGCGAGCCATGCCGGTCATTCAGGAGATTATGGAACGCTTCACCGGCGGCAATGTTCTGATAGTGTCTCACAAGTCCACCATCCGGGTAGTTCTGTGCAGCCTGCTCGGTCTCGACGTTGGCCTGTACCGGCATCGCTTCGATTGCCCCGTCGCCTCTGTCAGCATTGTCGAGATGCGGGCGCAAGGGCCATTTCTGCGGATATTGGCCGACTGCCACCACCTGCCGGAAGCGCTGCGCAGCCGGGCCAATACATAAACCAACAAGTCGGATAGTCCCTGGGGACGACACCGACAATGAAATTTACTTTCTGACTACTGACTACTGATTACTGATTACTGACTACTATTTTCAAGGGAGGCGTATGGAATACCGTCAATTAGGCAGTTCGGGCGTCCGAGTTTCGGTGATTGGGCTGGGCACAAACCGCTTTGGTTCGCCCATGCTGCCCCAGGAAGGGGTTAACAGTGTGATTGATGCGGCCCTGGACCTGGGCATTAATTTTATTGACAGCGCCGATGTCTATCAGGAAGGCCGCTCCGAAGAAACATTGGGTCATGCCCTCAAAGGGCGTTGGGACCGCTTCGTGGTTGCCACAAAATTCTTCTCTTCAGTCGGCCCTGGCCCCAATGACCGGGGCGCGTCTCGCTATCATATGGCCTATGCCGTCGAGGCCAGTCTGCGCCGCTTGCAAAGCGATCATATTGACCTGTACTACGTCCATCGCTGGGATGAAACAACCCCCATCGAGGAAACGCTGCGCGGCCTGGACGATTTGATTCGCCAGGGCAAAGTGCGCTATATCGGCGCTTCGGCCTTTGCCTCCTGGCAGTTGGCCCAGGCTAATCTGCTGGCCGAGGTGCGCGGCTGGACGCCTTTTGTGGTTATCCAATCCCACTATCACTTGCTCGAACGAGAGGTTGAGCGGGAAGTGCTGCCCTACTGCCGCGCCCATCAGGTCGGTTTTATCCCGTATTTCCCCCTGGCCGGCGGCTTTTTGACCGGCAAATACCGGCGCGGCCAGCCCGCCCCGCCCGGCTCGCGCGGCGAAAGCAACAGCTATGTCCAACAATATATGACCGATGCCAACTATGATAAAATTGAACAACTCACTGCCTGGACGCAGACCCGCGGACGGGGATTAAACGAGTTGGCGCAGGCGTGGCTGTTAGCCCAGCCGCAAGTTTGCTCAGTTATTTCGGGGGCCACTCGGTTAGAACAGGTTTTAAGCAACGTTAAAGCCGCCGATTGGGTACTAACTGCCGCAGAACTGGAAGAGGTCAACGCTATTCTGGGGTAATTGGCACATGCTGGCTACATTTTACCCAAACGCCTATAAATTTCTGGCCAATGCTCAGGCTGCTTTGGAAACCAACGAAGCGGCCAACAACCTGATTTTGGGCCTGACGCTGCGGGTAAACCATTATCTGCCGCTGGCTCAGCATCCGCCATATTTTGCCACCATTACCGATAATGACGAGCTTATCCTGGCGGCTATCATGACTCCCCCGCGGCCCATGGTTCTGTATACCAAACTGTCTGATTGGAGAGAGGCGCTTGAGTTGCTCATGCAAGAGGTGGCGCGGCGGCAGTGGCCCATCTCCGGCGTCACTGGCCCTCCGCCGCTGTCAGAAGCATTTGCCGCAGCCTGGGCCAGCCTCAATGGGATAACTTATCGCGTCCAGATACGCAACCGCCTTTACGAACTGCGCCAGGTGAACTCGATTCCCGTTACGCCCGGCCGATTGCGCCTGGCAACCACAGCCGACCTGGAATTAATTGCCCAATGGACCTTTGCCTTTCAAACCGAAGCCCTCCAACGGGGCGACATGGCCGAGGCGTATGAAGTGGCCCGCTACAAAATCAGCGAGCAAGAGCTTTATCTGTGGGAAGACGGTCAGCCGGTTTGTATGGCCGGCCAATCCCGCCCGACCCCCAACGGTATCTGCATTAGCCTGGTTTACACCGCGCCCGAATGGCGCCGGCGAGGCTATGCCACGGCCTGCGTGGCCGGATTAAGCCAATTACTCCTCGACTCCGGACGAAAGTTCTGCGTCCTGTTCACCGACCTGGCCAATCCGACCTCCAATCACATTTATCAAACCATTGGCTACAAACCCATTGGCGATTTTACCGAATACGTTTTCGACGTGGAACCCCTTCCTTGAAATCCTGGTCACGGCTCGACTGGCTTATCCTGCTCATCTTCGCTGTCCTGGTGGTTCTTTTTTACTGGCGCATCCTCACCCCCAACCCGGCTGACCGCCAATCCTTTCCACCCGGCGATTTTTACCTTCAATTCTGGGCCTTCACCACCTTTGATGTGCGTGAATTAAGCGCCGGACGCCTGCCCTTATGGAATCCTTATAATTTTGCCGGGTCGCCCTTCTGGGCCGATGCGCAGGCCGCCGTTTTCTACCCACCCAGCTTGTTGACGCTGCTCCTGTCCGCGCCGTGGGGCTTTTCGGCTTTTGCCCTGGAACTCGAAGCGATAGCCCATTTCTGGCTGGCCGCTGCCTTTATGTATCTCTTCATCCGTCAGCTTACTAGCAACCGCGCTGCCGCCGTCATTGCTGCCCTGACCTTCACCTTCAGCGGCTATCTGACCGGCTACCCCAGCCAGCAGCTCGCCGTCCTCGAAGCCGATGTCTGGCTGCCGCTGATCCTGTTTTTCCTCCACCGGGCAAACCAGAGAGTCAGCGAATGGCGAATGGCGAATGGCGAAGCCGCCAGCAAATTAATTTTCATCCTTCATCCTTCATCCTTCATCCCTCTGCTTCTCGCCGGCCTCGCCTGGGGCATGACTCTCCTCGCCGGCCATCCCCAGAGCGCCTTTATCGTGGGCTGCCTCAGCCTAATCTACTTTTTGTATTTACGATTTACGATTTACGATTTACGATTTACGCCTCACGCCTCACGCTTCACGCTTCACGCTTCACGCCTCATCCTTCACGCCGCCCTCTTCCTCCTCACCGGCCTGGGACTTGCCGCCATTCAATTTATTCCCGCCGTCGAGTACACCCTGCTGTCCGTCCGGGCCGAGGGGACGTATGACAAAATGGCGGGTGGGTTTCCGCTGGTGGATGTGATTCAGTTTTTGCTGCCCGGCCAGGTCAGCCACTACTCACCGCTGTACATTGGCATCGTGGGCCTGATTTTGGCCTTGTGGGTTGTCTTTGCTGCCCCCAACCGCCACACTACCTTCTGGGTCATCGTCGCCTTTGTCGCTCTCCTCATTTCTTTCGGCGGCAACACTTTTCTTTACACCCCGCTTTACCTGACCATCCCCGGCTTCTCCATCTTCCGCGGCCAGGAACGCTGGGCCTTCGCCGTAGCCTTTAGCCTGTCGGTGCTGGCCGGATACGGCTTCAAAGCCCTGACCGGGGACCGGAGACCGGAGACCGGGTCTCACTCCGAAACGCATCACGCATCACGCATCACGCATCATGCCTCCTCGCCTCCTCGCCTCTTCGCCTCTTCGCCTCTTCGCCTCACCGCCTTCCTCTTCCTCTTCTCCCTCCTCCTGCTCTTCCTTTTCTTCTTCGGCCTCAACCAAACCGGCTGGACACCCGCCAGCCCCTTCTATGGTCTGCTGGGAGCAGCCTCGTTGCTGGTGATTCTGCTGGCGTTGGCCTGGCTACTGTGGAAATTTGCGGCGGAGAGGTTTCCCGCCGTTTTCACCACCCTCACCGCCGCCCTGATTTGCTTCGATCTGTTCAGCGTCAACTGGCAAACCAATCTCTACCCCCAGCCGCCCACATGGCACACCCAAATGCCTGCCGCCGTCGCCGCCATCAAAAAAGACGCGGCCCAGACTCCCGACGAGCCTTACCGCGTCTACAATGAATTTCGCCTGTACGATAACTACGGCGTCCCTTTTGAAATCGAAGATTTATGGGGAGCCAGCCCGCTGCGACCCCTGCGCTACGATCAATTCCTGGCCCCACCCATGCCCATCGAGCGCATCTGGGAACTGCTCAACGTCAAATACGTCATCACCTGGCGCAAGGAACTCTACCTTCCCTCGACTATTATCTACGAAGAACCCACCGAAAAAGACATCACCTATGTGCATCGCCTCAACAGCGTCGGCCCCCGCGCCTGGCTGGTCACCCAAGCCGAAACCGCCGACGATACCGCCACCCTCCAAAAAATTGCCGACCCTAATTTTGATCGCTGGAACGTGGCTCTGCTGGAGGAGATTGGAGATTGGGGATTGGAGATTGGAGAGACACTAGATACTACGCACCACGCACCACGCACCACGCCTCGCGTCTCACGCCTCACGCCTCACGCTTCACGTGTCACGTATCACGTGTCCACCCCCTCCCCCGCCCTGCTCATCCTCAGCGAAATCCACTACCCCGGCTGGCAGGCTAGGGTAGACGGCCAACCCACATCCATCCTCCGTGCCTATTACACCCTCCGGGCTGTGCCTGTCCCTGCGGGGGAACACACCGTCGAATTAACCTTCCGCCCGCTGAGTTTTATGCTAGGGGCTGTCATAAGCCTTTTTAGTCTGATAATCATTTTTGCCATTCTCGTCCTCGCCTGGCGATATAGCCGCAATTAACAGGAGATAGACAAAACGAGTTGAATTGTGTAGAATCAATACAAGTTATCAGCCTGCGCCTGGTCAAATTCCATTGAGCCAACTCGAGACGCAAAGCAGCGGCGTATTCAGCCCGATCTGATCCGTTAGCCGATGATGTCAGAAAGTAGAGAAAGTATGTCTACCCCCCCGGTCAAAACCAAACTTCTCTATGTGGACGACGATCCTATCCTGAGTCAGCTTGTCCCCCTGGTCCTTGAGCAGCAAGGTCTCCAGGTGCAAACAGCCAGCAACGGCAGGGAAGGCGTGGAAATGGCCCTGGCATGGCTGCCCGATCTCATTTTGATGGATCTAACGATGCCAATTATGGATGGTTTTCAGGCTGCGGCGACTCTGCGCGCTGATCCTCGCACCCGGCACATCCCGATTGTAGCCCTCTCCGGTACCTCTGAGGCGCATGAGTTAGCCAAAGTCCAGGAGCTAGGGATGAACGGTTTTATCCTGAAGTCAGGCTCCTCCACTGACCTGATTAAAACGATTCGGGCTTATCTTCCTCCTAAAAATGATTAACCGCTCTCTTCAATCTACCTTTGTGGGCCGCCAGCGTGAGTTGGACATGCTCCAGACCAAACTGGAGCAGACAGTAGCCGGCCATGGAGGGCTGATCATGGTTGCCGGGGAGGCCGGTATTGGCAAGACCTCCCTCATCCAGACGTTTGCGGCCCAGGCAGAGCAGCAAGGCGCGGCAGTTCTATGGGGCGCTTGCTTCGAGGGTGAGTGGCGTCCGCCTTACAACCCCTGGGTTGAAGCCCTCGACGACTATCTGCGCACCTTTCAGCCGGAACAGCTACGCCCATATCTTGGCCCTGAAACCGCGCCGCTGGCGCGACTCCTGCCCCAACTGCATCTTCCCGATGCCCCTCCCGTTCCCACCCTGAGCCAAAATGAAGAAAGTTTTCGCCTGTACGATGCTATAGCTCGGCTTCTGCTTCACCTGGCTCGCCGGCAGCCTCTTGTTCTGATTTTGGATGATTTACACTGGGCCGATCCGGACTCGCTCCATGCGCTCCGCTACGTGGCCCGCTCCCTGAGCCGGAGCCAGGCGCTATTGATTGGCATTTATCGAGACCCGGAAATAGGGTTGGATAACCACCATCCCTTGAACGACACTCTGGCCTTGCTGCGCCGTGAAGCCGACTATCAACCGCTCATCCTGCGCGGCTTTAGCTATCCTGAAGTAGCCGACTATCTGGCTCAATCTGCCCGCGAAGCCTTACCGCAAGTGCTGGTCCAGACCATTCACACCGAAACCGGCGGCAATCCCCTTTTTGTGCGCGAAGTTTTCCGCTACCTGCTGGAAGAAGACAAAATTGCCCGCCGCGCCGGGCGCTGGACAACCGATTTCAGCATGGCCGAGTTGGGTATTCCGCCCGGAGTGCGCCAGGTGTTGGCCCGGCGCTTGTCACACCTTTCGGACGAAACCAACACGCTTTTACGCTTTGCGGCTGCCTTTACCGGCGGCTTTTATTTTCAAATTTTGCAAAGTCTGACCGGCTGGCCCGACGAAACCCTGCTCAACTCCCTGGACGAAGCGCTCCAGGCCGGACTCATCCGCCCTCTGCAAGAGAGACCGCCTCGCTACGATTTTGTCCACGCCCTGGTCCGGCACACCCTTTACGAGGGGTTGAACCCCGACCGCAAAGCGCGTCTCCACCGCCGCATTGCCGAAGCTCTGCTGCAAAATCAAACAGACCACAGCGCCGAACTGGCCTATCAATATCACGCTTCAGCCGCCTTGCCGGGGGCCGAGGCTGGCATTCCTTTCTGTCTGGCCGCCGCCACGCAAGCTCAGGCCACTTATGCTCCGGCCCAGACGGTGACATTTTTACGGATGGCTTATGACCTGGCCGGGCCGGATTCTGCTCAACAGGCCGAGATTCTTTGCCGCCTGGCTGTGGCCGAGGCGGACGCGCTCCTACTGGCCGATGCCGCTCAAACGGTCAACCTGGCCCTGGCCGCGCTGGAAGATGCTGACAGCGCCATCGAATTTTTAACCGTTATAGCGCGGGCTTTAAAAGCAGGGGGGGCCAGCCCGGCCATGTGGCAGCCGTTGGTCGAGCGCGGCCTGACGCTTGTCGGCCAGCGACGCGATATTGCTTGGGCCAGGCTCATGCTCCTGCTGGACCGGGTCGAGCCGCTCTCCAGCCAGGCTGTTTACGTCAGCCGTTGGCTGGGTTACGATCCCCAGGCGATAGTCCTCGCCCGCGCCAGTGGGAACGAGACTGATTATGCCCAAACGCTGGACCCGCTCGACTGGCGCAGCCGGGAGGAGACAGAAGCCGTGTTGGCCCTGGCTCGCCGGTGGCAGCGCCCTACAGCCATTCTGAGAGCCTTGGATGTAGGCGCCCGTGACCTCATTTTTCGGCACGGCGACATCCCGGCGGCTGTCGAACGGCTGCGCGAATTGCTGGCTGCTGGTGAGCGTTACGGCTCCATTCCGGCCCAGGCTGAGGCATTAACCCAACTGGCTGTGTGCCAGGCGATATTGGGCAATTTTGGCGAGGGGCAACAAACCCTGCAACAAGCGCAAGAGATGGCCGCCCGGCTGGGGTCGCTGCACCGCCTGCGCGCCCTGGCCGGCATAGCCATCGAAAGCATCCTGGCCGAGTTCCTTGAAGGAGACTGGCCTCGCCTGGCCCAAGAAGCGGCCCGCTTTGCCACCGATCCTCAGACAGCTCAGGGTCCACTGGGCCTGATTGCCCTCAACTTTGCCACCTGCAATTACAGCCGAGCCGGCAATAGGGCTGAAGCGCACCGCTTCCTGGCTGCGCTGACCGCAATTCTTGAGCAGGCAGAGCCGACCATGTACCTTTACAATGGCGGAGTGGATCGCGGAGCGACTGCGGTTTGGGAACTGGGCGCGACCGAATTTGCTGGCGTCTATCGCCGGCTGGCGCTCGACCTGCTGGCAGCGGGCTTTCAAGGCGCACCTCTTTGCACCAATGCGCTAACGGTGGCCCGTATGGCTGCACTGTTGGGAGATAGAAACGAGGCTGAAATCTACTTTGCTCAGGCTCGCAGCGCCACCGAAGCTGGAGGCCAGCGTCCTCTGCGAGCCATTACCGATTACGATGAGGCTCTGGCTCTAAGCCGCGCCGATTCAAGCAGTCCTGCCCAAATTGAAGCGATCCTCGACGCGGCCCTGGCTCAATTTCAGGCATTGGGCATGCCCGGCTGGGCAGAACGCGCCCTGGCCCTTAAGGGACACCTCTCGACTCCGTCCAAAACAGGTCAAGACTCCCCCGGCGGCCTCACCGCCCGCGAAGTTGAAATCTTGCGCCTCATCGCCGCGGGACGCACCAACCGAGAAATTGCCGCGCAATTGGTCATCAGCCTGCCCACCGTCGAGCGGCATATTGCCAACATCTATAACAAAATCGGCTTGCGCAACCGGGCCGAAGCTACGGCCTATGCCCTGAAACACAACTATATTACTCTAAGCGACGGCGAGGCGTCCTCTTAAGGCTTCGGATAACTACATAAATTCCTTTATCCAGGCGGCTCTACTGCCCTCCCTTTTCCTATCACAAAATACAAGTTTACCCCGATGACGCCAAATTCCTTTTGGCTTAAACTGGAGACAAAATAAATCACTTTAACCAAAAGGGAGGCAATCATGCCAAAACTTTATCGAGATGGAGTGGCTTTAACTTATGAGGAAGCCGGCAATGGCGCGCCACCGCTTCTTTTTGCGCACGGCTTTGGCGGCGATCATACCCACTTTGCGCCCCAGTTTGATTATTTTCGGCACAATCACCGGGTGGTAGCGGTGGACCGGCGCGGCCACGGCCAGAGCGACAAACCGGAGCAGGCTTATACCATCGCCGGGTTTGCCGATGACCTGGCCTGGCTGTGCCAGGAGTTGGGGCTGTACAAGCCGGTGGTAGTGGTTCACAGCATGGGCGCGATTGGCCTGGAACTGGCGGCTCGCTACCCGGAGCTGCCAGGGGCGCTGGTTCTTTTAGACATGCCCTTTTTGCCGCCGCCCGAAGCACAATCCAATTTTCAACAAATGTTGGCAGGTTTACGCAGCCCGGCCTATCGAGAAGTGTTGCGCCAGGTGGCCGATACAGTTATCTTCCTACCAGGCGACAATTCGGAGCGTAAAATCGGCCTGGTCGAAGGGCTGTGCGCCACCCCCCAACATGTCCTCGTTTCAACCTGGGAACACTTTCTGGCCCACGATACAGCCGCAGCGGCAGCCGCCTGCCAGGTTCCGACCCTTTACATTGGCAGCGTTTTTCCGGCCAACCTAAACCGCTTCCGAGAGTTGTGCCCGCAGTTGGTCATCGGCCAAACGGTTGGTACAGGACATTTTCTTCAACTCGAAGCGCCGGAGCAGGTCAATGGGATGATCGAGCGTTTCCTGGCCGCGGCTCTCAAACCACAAGCCGACAACAATGGCGGAGCCAATAAATAATAGTTTAATCTGCTCATCTGCTTGGACATGTCATTTCGACCGGAGGGAGAAATCCCCCATACGTTACTTTTATTTGTTGCGCCCTGGGGATTTCTCGACCTTCGATCTCGAAATGACATGGACCTGAGTAGCAACCAATCTCTGTCTTTTCAGGAGAAACAAAATGTCAACTTTGCCAACCGTGCCCATATTCGCCGGCCAAGCTACCATCTCCATCCAGGCCCCGGTCGAGGTTGTTTACGACTATTTATTGGACTTCACCAAGCATCCCCAATGGGTAAAAAACATCTCCAAAGTGCAACCCCTCAACAACGGTCCCATCGGCGTTGGCTCACAATTCAAGGCCAGCGAGTTCACGCCACCGGTGTCCTTTCTGAAGATGATCACCGCCACATTGCATTACATCATCAGTACCTTCAACGGTACAAAATCCTACAGCCTGGCCGAAATCACAGCCCTGGAACCCAACCGGCGGATCGCCTGGACCGGACGATTGCCACGCGGCAATGGAGACTTTAACCGCTCCGAATGGGAGATAGTGCTTGAACCGCAAGGCGCTACGACCCAAGTAACACAGTGCTTTCGCTTTTCACCCCAAACCGAGCGAGCGCAGCGCATGCTAGAGGCGTTGGGGGGGACAGCCGGGCTTAGCCAGGCTTGCCTGGTCAATCTGGAACGCTTAAAGTATATCTTAGAGGGAGAGGTTATAAAAACTCTTTCTCAATCTAGCCGCCCTACAGTTTCAAATTAGGACACGGATTAACACGGACGTGAAGCGCACAGATTAGATCAAAAAATAAAAAATCTGTAATCGTCAAGACGATGTTGAACTAAACAGGCTGTAAAATCTCACGCGAAGACGCCAAGAACGCCAAGAAAATAAAAAATCTTTGCGACTTTGCGGCTTTGCGTGAGATATTTGAGTCTAATATCTTGTTGACCACTACAAAAAAATAAAAATCCGTAAAATCTGTGTTCATCCGTGTGCCATTTAACTTTATTCCATAACTGGAGTTGCTCGTTCAATCCAAAATACAACTTTTGTCGGTAGTCAACTTGGCTTAACCTATGGTATAATCCGGCACGATGTTGCCGATTATC
Source organism: Anaerolineales bacterium (assembly GCA_015075405.1). GTDB lineage: Bacteria > Chloroflexota > Anaerolineae > 4572-78 > J111 > DSQQ01. Next base: position 680,797 of record JABTUK010000003.1, on the reverse strand, counting down.
GAAGTTAACAATCTGACCAAACGTTACAAAAACGCCGACACCAATGCTGTTGATGGCATCTCCTTCACCGTCAAGTCGGGCGAGTTTTTTACCCTCCTCGGCCCCAATGGGGCGGGCAAAACGACAACTATTTCCATCCTGACCACCACCCTCTCGCCGACCTCCGGCACGGCCTGTATTGCCGGGCACGATATTGTCAGTTCGGCCAGCGCCGTCCGGCGGCAGGCCGGCATTATTTTTCAGAAGCCCAGCCTCGACCTCAATCTGACGGCGGAAGAGAATGTCCGCTTTCACGCCATTTTGTATGGACTGTACCCGTTCCGCCCTGCTTACATGTTGATGCCTCGCGCCTACAAGCAGCAAGTTCAGCAGTTGGCGGCCATTTTGGGGATTGAAAAAGAAATTTTCAAACCCATCCGCACTTTTTCCGGCGGGATGAAGCGCAAGCTGGAGATCATCCGCAGCCTGATTCACCGGCCCAAAGTGCTCTTTCTGGACGAGCCAACCACCGGCCTCGACCCGATCAGCCGGCGCAATTTGTGGGAATATCTGCGCCAGGTGCGGGCCGAAAGCGACACCACCATCTTTTTGACTACCCACTACCTCGAGGAAGCCGAAGAAGCCGATACCATCTGTATCATCAACCACGGTAAGATTATTTCCTACGGCCCACCGGCCCAGGTCAAAGCAGATTTGGTCGAAGCCTATCTGCTGCTCGACGCCGCCGACCGGGAGCAACTGCGGGCCGAACTGGCCGGGCTGGGCCTGCCCTTTACCGAAACGCCCCGCTTCAAGGTCAGCCTCAACGGGCATAGCGCCCAGCAGGTGATTAAAGGCATCAATACCCCGCTGACGGTGCTGCAAACCCATACTCCCACCCTGGAAGATGCTTACCTGGCCATTGTGGAGGAGCATGACCGAAGTTAACGCCATCTCGACGCTGGCCTACCGTGACCTGCTCAAATTCCTGCGTGACATGCCTCGTCTGGTTTCGACGCTGGTTTTTCCACTGATTTTTATCGTTGCCCTGGGGGGCAGTTTGCAGGCCAATCTGGGCGAAGATATGGGCTACAATTTTTTGGTTTTCACCTTTACCGGGGTCCTGGCCCAAACCCTGTTTCAATCGGCGGCGCTCGGTCTTATCTCGCTGATTGAGGACCGGGAGAACGACTTCAGCCAGGAAATCTTTGTTTCACCGATTTCCCGCTACTCGATTATCTTTGGCAAGATTCTGGGCGAATCCCTGGTAGCGGTGAGCCAGGGGGTGGCGATTGTCATCTTCGGCCTGCTGCTGGGCATTCCCCTCAGCGGGCCGCAATTGGTCGGCCTTCTCCCGGTGGCGCTGGTCATTTGCTTATTTGGCGGCGCTTTTGGCATCATCATTATGGCCAGCCTGACCAGCCGCCGGGCCGCCGATCAAATTTTCCCGTTTATCTTATTGCCCCAATTTTTCCTGGCCGGCGTTTTTTCGCCGATCAAGTCCCTGCCCTGGTATCTGGATATTCTCTCGCGCATTTCGCCCATGCGCTACGCGGTTGACTTTGCGCGCGGTATCTTCTATGCCGGCCAGCCGGATTACGACAAAGTGGTGCTGCAAAACCCCATCTTCAACCTGATGGTCATGGCAGCCATGTTTTTTGTGTTCCTGGTTGTCGGCACATTTCTGTTTGTGCGCGGCGAGCGCAACCGCTAGGCTAATAGAACCTCCTAAAATCGAATAGCATCCATCTTGACAAATCAAAACCCCACCAACTCGATGGGGTTTTGTGGTTAGATTCAACCAATTGCCAAACCTCTAAAATCGCCTAAAATATCTGGCGGGGGTGGATGTCGCCCGGTGGCGGCCCTGGTCTTCAAAATCAGTGGGCGGTTGCGAGCAGCAGGCGCCGGTGGGTTCGACTCCCATCTACTCCCGTAAAAGCGAGATTAGAGATTGGAGATTGGTAAAATTTAATCTCCAATCTCTAATCTCAAATCTCAAATATGAATCGCCTCCCCCAGGGCCACGTGGGCGGCTTCCATGACCACTTCGCTCAGGGTGGGGTGGGGATGGACGGTGTGGGCCAGTTCTTCCAGGGTAGTTTCCAGGCCAATCATCCCAGTAGGTCCAGCCAGCAGCTCGGTGACATGCGGGCCGACCATATGCACCCCCAAAACCTCGTTGTATTTGCTCTCCGCCACAATTTTGATAAAGCCAACCGTCTCGGCCAGGCCAACGGCCTTGCCATTGGGCATAAAGGGGAATTTGCCGGTTTTGACATCGTAGCCCTTTTCTTTGGCCTGGGCCTCGGTTAGCCCCACCGACCCCACTTCGGGGTAGCAGTAGGTACAGCGCGGCATGTTGGTATAATTGAGGGGGCGGGTTTCGTGGCCGGCAATGGCCTCGGCGGCCACCAACGCTTGGGCGCTGGCGACATGAGCCAGGGCCAGCTTGCCGGTCACATCGCCAATGGCGTAGATATTGGTCACGCTGGTCTGCATCCGCTCATTGATTTGGATAAAACCGCGCTCGGTTTTAACGCCGACCGTCTCCAGGCCCATATTTTCGCTGTTGGGGGCCACGCCGATGGCAATCAGGGCCTTGTCGGCCTTAAGAGTTTCGGTTTGCCCATTTTGGCTGATGGTCAGGGTGACGCCCTCGCCCTCCGTTTCGACTTTTTCAACCTTGGCCCCGGTTTTTACCTTTATCCCGTTCCGGCCAAACTGCTTGGCGACCTCCTGGCTGATCTCTTCATCTTCCAGCGGCAGCACGCGCGGCAGCATCTCGACCACCGTTACCTCAGCGCCGTAACTGCGGAAAACGTGGGCAAATTCCATGCCAATCGCGCCCGCGCCGACCACAATCATGGAAGCCGGCACGTCGGTCAATTCCAGCGCCTGGTGGTAGGTCAATAATTTCTGGCCGTCAATGGTGACGCCGGGGATGCTGCGGGCGCGCGCGCCGGTGGCAATGATGATGTTTTTGGCCGTGTGAGTTTCGCCGTTGACGTCAACTTCGGTGGGGCTTTTGAGCGCGCCAAAGCCGTCAATCACCTGGATATTGTTCTTTTTCATCAAAAAGGCGACGCCTTTGGCCTGGCGCTGGCTCACCTGGCGGCTGCGCTGCTGGGCGGCGCTGTAATCAACCTTTAAGTTATCAAAACTAAAACCAAAAGTTTTACCTTCTTTTAACAGGTTGACCACCTCGGCGTTACGCAGCAGGGCTTTGGTGGGAATACAGCCCCAATTGAGGCAGATGCCGCCCAGATGTTCCTTCTCGACAATGGCCGTTTTTTGTCCCAATTGGCTGGCCTTGATGGCCGCAACATAGCCACCCGGCCCACTGCCAATGACAATTGTATCATAGCTGCTCATCGGTTTACCTTTCTAAAATGAGATTTTGAGCTAAGTTTGCGCATTATACCACTATCACCCCCAAAGGGGAAGCGTGTTAAACAAATTGAAATCAGGCCGCCAATTGGCGGCCTGACAACTTTTGTGTAAAATATTACAAGTACCGCTGCAAATAAAAAGCGGGTGACTTTCCCCAAAGGTGAGACCCAACATGGAACAACAAAAACCGGCCTACATTACTATTGTTGAAGGCCCGCCGCCGGATTTCCGCGACGTGGCCAATGGCTGGCCGCTGAGCGTTTTGGAAAGCTCGGATAATGGCGATGTTGCCATGTGCGAGATGCGAACCTTCAACGGTCCCAAGCTGGTGGACCGCTGCCAGACAGCCTGGCGCGAGGGCCGGCCCGCCCGCCTCGATTTTCCTACCGGCGATGGGGCGCGGGGTGAACTTGATATTTTAGCCGTCCGCTGGGAGGCGGTCGAAGAGGGCCACAAGTTATATCTGTGGGTCAAAGTTTAGACCGCCGGTAATTGTCTGTGAGCCGCTCAGATTGATCTTTTTAGAGAAAACTGGGCGGTTTTTATATCTGGCCGATGAACTTTTTGGGAACAACGACCTTCATTTCTGTTCCCTGTCCGCCTGTCCCCCTGGCAATCGTCAACCTTCCCCCCAATGTCCTGGCTCGCGCTCTTAGATTGGCTAACCCAGCCCCACCCCGGTCCACCGGGCGCGCCTCTATCTCGGCTGGTTCAAACCCCCGGCCGTTATCGGTAATCGTCACATAAACATAATTGGCATCTTCGCTGAGGCTCAGGCGGATATTTGTCGCCTGGGCATGTTTACGTACATTGAGCAGCGCTTCCTGGACCATCCGGGTTAAAGTCAGCTTTTGAGCCGGTGAAAACGGCGGCTGGGCAGACAAATTATCCTGAAACTCAAGCCAGGCCCCGCCCCGCTCCACATGGGTATCAACGGCGGTTTTTAGATACTCTTGCAGAGAAGCATCCGGTTCAAGCCGGGGCGGGCGCATCTCGGCAATCACTTCCCGGACCTGGGTTGAGGCCAACTGAACCCGCGCCTCAAGCGCCGCCAGTTCTTGCGCCAGCATGTCCAAATTGCCCCGTTCCAGCAGTTTACGACAGATACCTGCCTGCAAGCCGAGCTGGAGTGTGGTCTGAGCCACGCCATCGTGCAGCTCTCTGGCCACGTAGCGCCGCTCATTTTCAAGGGTTTCAAGCGCACGCTCCACCGTCATTGTCCGTTTTCGACTCCGTTGCCGGGGGGTCTGGTCTGGTTGTTTCATAGGGAAAAATCTGCTACCTGTCCTTGATATTCCACCTGCCCGGCGCTGATGGTCAGCAGGCCGCTAAAGGCCGGCGGACCGGGATCGCGGCCAAACACCTGCCGCAGAAATGCCCGAATATTGGCCGAGTGGGTCACACAAATCTCACGGTGAAGCGAATTATTATTTTCCTGCCCGGTCAGACGCTCTTTAAGACAAGCTTGCAGCCGTTCAACCACCGCCGCGGGCGACTCGGCTAACGGGCTGGGGTGGGTTAACCAGTAGGTGACTGGATCGGACGCGCTCCAAAATTCGGTTTGATAGGCCAGAAACGCCTCATTTTCCGGCGAGGGCGTACTCTGGACTCGCCAGTGGGCAACATCGAGCAGCGGGATCATGGGATCGTAGCTGGAGCCGTTCAGATAGAACTGGTTATTCTGCAAACGATCATCTACAGCAATGGGGGTCACAACAGTGACGTCTGTGCGGGTTTCAGCCACTGTGTTGGTAATACCCTGGCAAAGCAAAGCCGCCGTTTCGCGGGCGCGACGAGCCGGGCTGCTGCAAAAGCGAATCGTTTCCCCTGGTTGGATCAAAGCCGCCAGTCCTCGGCCAACGGCTAAAGCTTCTTCCCGACCCTCGGCGGTCAGGGATTGGTCAGTATCGTAATTGGGGATGCGCCCGTGACGAACCACATGGATAATCGTTGACACCGTCTTTTAGCTCCGTGAGGAAACTTTGGTTTTTAATTGCTCAACAAAAGCCTGATGTTCCGGCGCGGCCAGGCCCTCTTGCAGGGTCGCCAGTATAGCCGCCAGGTCGCCGGCCCAGAAAGCTTGGGGTTGCAGCCACAGGCCGGGGAAAACTTGGCTGCGGAGGATACCATTTTCATCGGGCGCGAGTGTTTCGTAAACACCCTCTCGCAAAACAAACCAGTCCACTCGTTTTTCGTACATTTGCGCCACCAGGTACTCTTGCACGCCGTTACGCGCATAAACCCGGCGCTTGTCGTGCATATCGTAAGCGGCGCTGCTGGCGGCTATTTCCACAATAAGTTCAGGCGAACCTTCAAGGTAATCATCATCGGTAACTTGTGCTTTTCCGCCAAATTCTGATTTTATTCGTAGAAAAGCATCGGGCTGAACTTCATTTTCAAAATCAAGCCGGACAGTAGCATTATCAGCCAACTGAAGACCCGGTGTTCCTGCCGTGTAGACGCCAAGCCAGGTTACGATTTGACCATGAGGTTCAGCATGCTTTTGAAGATGAATGGGCGACGGCATATAAACGACTCCTTCAACAAGTTCGGCTTTTTTGATTTCGGGATGAGCCTCATATCGCCGCTCGAACTCGGCCCGCGAGAGACGGTCGCCTGAATTCAAAGGAGGTGGTTCAATCGGGACCGCCTCCGGCTCGAACTCTTTGGTGGGGTTTATCGTTTGTACACTCATTACACACCTCTTGCTTATGAGCTACAGAAGTGCGAAATTATCATTTTTGACTATCACACTGAGACTCATAAATCCGCACCCTCACGAGATTACTTTACCACGATATTAACCAACCGACCCGGCACATAAATCACCTTGGCCGGCGTTTTGCCTTCCAGATGGCGCTGGACGCCTTCGGTTGCCAGGGCCTTAGCTCTGGCTTCGGCCTCGCCAATCTCGACCGGCACTTCGATTTTGTCGCGGACTTTGCCGTTAACCTGCACCGCGATTTCGACCACGTCCTCTTTGGCCAAAGCCTCATCCCAGGTGGGCCAGCTTTGCTGGTGGACGCTGTAAGGTTGGCCCATCTTGGCCCACAGCTCCTCGGCAATATGGGGAAAACCGGGGGCCAGCAGCAAAACCAGGCTGCGGATGGCTTCGGCCCAGGCAGAATGGGTGACTATTCCCGGCGCAGTGCTGCGAATAGCGACCAGAGCGTTGGTATATTCCATCAGCCCGGCCACCATCGTGTTGAAGCTGAAACTCTCAATATCCTGCGTCACCCGGCGGATGGCCTGATGCTGCTTGCGCCGCAACTCCCGCAGTTGCGCCTCTGAAGGTTCACCCCTGCTCCCCTGCTCCCCTGCCCCTCTGCCGCCTTCTCCCGTCACCAAATCCCACACCCGTTCCAAAAATCGCTGCACGCCCAGAATGCCCTTGCTGTCCCACGGGCCGCCCTGGTCCCAGCGAAAACCGAACATCAGGTAGCCGCGCACAGTGTCAGCGCCGTAGGCTTGCACCAAATCATCCGGGGCGACCACATTGCCGCGACTCTTGCTCATCTTCTCCCGGTCTTCGCCCAGGATGATGCCCTGATTGAACAGGGCGTTCATCGGCTCGTCGAAGGGAACCACGCCCATATCGTGCATGGCTTTGGTAAAAAAGCGGGTGTACAGCAGGTGCATGGTCGCGTGCTCGATGCCGCCGGTGTACTGGTCAACCGGCAGCCAGTACTGGCCTTCGGTCGGGTTGAAGGGTATATCATCCGGCGACAGGGGTTGACCGTCTTTCCAATGCGGATCCATGTAGGCGTACTGGTACCAACTGGAGCACATAAAGGTATCCATGGTGTCGGTTTCCCGCTCGGCGTTTTCAGAGCCGCACTGCGGGCATTTAACATGCCTAAAGCCCTCGTGAAACTTCAACGGCGATTCGCCGGTGGGCATAAATTGGACATCCTCCGGCAGCTCAACCGGCAGTTCGGCGTAGGGCACGGGCACAATGCCGCATGCAGGACAGGTAATCATGGGGATGGGGCAGCCCCAATAGCGCTGCCGGCTGATTAGCCAATCGCGCAGGCGGTAGGTGACGGCAAATTTGCCGATGCCCTGCTGTTCTAGCCAGTGGGTCACGGCCCGGCGGCCTTCGGTTTCGGGCGTCAAATCGGCGGGCAGGCCGTATTGGGCGGCCACTGCGGGCGTCCATTCTTCCAGGCTGTACTTGCCGATGGTGGCATAGCCGTTAAAGGGGCCGCTGTTGACCAGCGTACCCGGTTCGGTGTAGGCTTCCGTGAACGGCTGACCATCCCAATCTTTGGGCGCAACAACCACCGGGATGGGCAAACCGTATTTTTGGGCAAAGGCGAAGTCGCGCTCGTCGCCGCTGGGCACGGCCATAATGGCCCCGGTGCCGTAGGTCATCAACACGTAGTCGGCAATCCAGATGGGAATACGCTCGTTGTTGACCGGGTTGATGGCATACGCGCCGATGAACACCCCCGTTTTTTCTTTGTCGGTTGCCAGGCGGTCAATTTCGGTCTGGCGGGTGGCCTGAGCAACATAAGTGTCTACCGCCGCTTTTTGCTCCGGCGTGGTCAGTTCGGCCACCAGCGGATGCTCTGGGGCCAAAACCATAAAGGTTGCCCCCCACAGCGTGTCGGGCCGGGTGGTGAAAATAGGGATATCATGGCCGCCTTTTTCCGTTTTGAAGACAACCTCCGCGCCCTCGCTGCGACCAATCCAGTTTTTCTGCATGGCGTGGACCCGTTCCGGCCAGTTCAGATGCGAAAAATCCAGCAGTTCGTCAGCGTATTTTGTAATTTTGAAGAACCACTGATTCAAATCTTTTTTGATTACCGGCGTACCGCAGCGCTCGCAGTGGCGGTCTTCGCCCCAGACCTGCTCGCGGGCCAGGGTAGTATTGCAGGTGGGACAAAAATCCACCGGGGCCATGGTTTTGTAGGCCAGACCCATATCGTACAGCTTCAAAAAGAACCACTGGCTCCATTTGTAGTAGCTGGGGTCAGAGGTGATGGCTTCACGCTCCCAGTCGAACATCGCCCCCATCGAGCGCAGTTGGCCGCGCATGCGTTTGATGTTGGCATAGGTCCACTCTTTGGGGTGGATGCCGCGCTTGATAGCTGCGTTTTCGGCGGGCAGACCAAAGCTGTCAAAACCCATCGGAAACAGCACGTTGTAGCCTTTCATGCGCATCCAGCGGGCGCGGACATCGCTGGGGGCCATGGCGTACCAGTGGCCCATGTGCAAATCGCCGCTGGGGTAGGGATACATGGTCATGGCGTAATATTTTTCTCGGCTGGGGTCAATCTCGGCCCGGTTCAGACCGTCGGCTTCCCAGCGCTGCTGCCATTTTTGCTCAATCACTTGCGGGTTGTACTTTTCAGTCATAATTTCTCACAATCTATGGGTAAAATCTCTGCTATTGTAAGTTCACAATTCACAATTGACAATTCACCATTCACAATTAAAAAGCCGGTCTTCCGACCGGCTCTCAAAGGTAAGCGAAGCTACCGTCAAATCCCGTTAAGGGGAACCGTCGGAAGGAGAAGTTTGTGACTAAGGCTCAAACCAAGCGCAAGCGCCAGCCGGGGGCTGGCGGTAACAGTGGATTGATTTGGTTTGACGAAATAAACTTGATTAAACATTTTTTCACGCCTCACGCAGGCAATTATATCACACAATTAGACGGATGTCGAGAGCCATTCTTACAGTTTCATCTATCCCAAAAGGGCGAGTCGTCGCTTGAGCGGTTTTTATGGTATACTATAGTCACCGGCGGACCCATAATTCAGGGGGGCAAATTTCACGATGATCGTGAAAAGTTGGGGTAAACAGGATTTAAGGCTTCAACTCCTGGCTCTGTATTTGCTGTTTGTCGTGCCCATTTTTGTGCTGGCGCTCTTTTTTTATGCCAGCGCCAGCCAGCGCCTGCGGGAAGATGTGATTGCGGCCGATTTAAGTCTGGCTCGCGCTGTTGCCCTGGAAACGAATGACCTGTTATTAAAATCCAAAGAGGCCGTCGCCGCCTTTGCCCACATGCCGGCTGTCGCTGAGGCGGACCCCGCCGGGATGGAAGTTGCCTTCGCAGCCGGAGTGGCCGCGCGGCAGGATATTAATCTCTTTTACCGCCTCTCCGCCGATGGCGTCATGCTGTATCATTATCCCCCCGGCCCCGGCTCAACCGTAGGGCAGGATTTTTCCTTTCGAGATTACTTCATTGCCGCCCACGAGAGCGGAACCCACGTTTTTTCCAAAGGGCGTATTTCGCCCACCACCAACCGGCCGGTTGTCACCAGTGTGATGCCCATTTTTAAGCAGGGCCGCTTTGATGGCGTTGTCGCCACCAATCTTGACCTGCAACGAATTACCGAAACCCTCAAGCAGATCGGGCAAAATCATTCCCGCAGCGATGGTGTTACCATTATTATGGTAGATGCTGCCGGTCAGGTGATAGCCCATTCCGAGGCGACGCACATCCTGGAAGATGTATCAGGGTCTCTGACCGGGGTCAGGCCGGTCCTGGCCGGTCGAGAAGGTTCTCTTGAAGCCAAAGACAACCAGGGAGCCGTGTGGCTGCACAGTTATACCCCTATTGCCAGCGCAGGCTGGGGGGTGATTGTACAGCGCCCGGCTCGGCTGGCCTTTGCTTCGTTGACCAGTTTCCAGCGCGGTCTGGTGCTGGCTCTGGTTATGTTTACCCTGGGAGCGTTCCTGTTCTGGACCGTTTTGTCTCGCCGGGTGATGGTTCCGCTGGGAAAACTGACCGATTATGGCGAAAGTGTCGGCCAACAAACTGCCGCAGCCCAGCGGGACCGAGCCGTGATTGCGCCGCTGGCCCGGCGGCCTGACCAGATTGGTCGCCTGACCGGCGCGCTACTCCATGCCGACCAGCACATCCGGCAGCGGTTGGTCGAACTGACCACGCTCAATAAGACTGGCGAGGCTGTCGTCTCGACGCTCGATACCCAACAAGTGATTGACACAATTCTGGACGAAGTACAGCGCCTGCTGCGGGTCCAGCGGTGCGCCATCCGGGTAATGAATGAGCGCACCGGCCACATGGAAATTCGGGCCAGCCGCGGCTTGAGCCAGAATTACGCCGCGCCGATTGATTTAACAGAAAACCCGCAGCGCTTCCCCACCTACCGAGCTATTATGTCGAAGCAGGTTGTACAGGTGCCCGACATCGAGGTTGAGCCTGATTTTGAACCGTGGCTGCCGCTGGCCCGCGCCGAAGGGTTTCGTTCTTGTCTGATTATTCCGCTCCAGGCCCTATATGTGCCGCCGGCAGCGTTGGTTATTTATCGAGCCGAGGTTCATTATTTTTCCGAGCAGGAAATTGATTTGGCCGCCAGCTTTGCTAACTATGCCGCCATCGCCTTGGAGCACGCGGCCCTCTTCAGTTTGACCGATGCTGAATTGCAGAAGCAAGTCCGTTTTCTGAGCGCCCTCAACCGGGTGGCCCGCACGGTCAATGAGTCGCTGGTGATTGAAGAGGTGCTGGATAAGGCCATGGCGGCGGTGCTGGAAGTAATGGAGGTGGATGCTTGCTGGATTTATTTGCAGCGGGAAATGGAGGAGTTTTTACGGCTGCGGGCGCAGCGGGGTATGCCGTCTCGACTGGCCGAAGATGCGACGATTCAACGAGTTGAATTTGGGCAAGGTTTGATTGGGCAGGCCGCGCAGTCCAGCCAGCCGCTTTTGCTGGACGCGGAGCAAATTCAACGCAGCCGGTGGGCCGGCGAGCCGCTCATGGCCCAACTGCCCTGGCAGTCGTTGGCCCTGGCCCCGCTGGTGGCCAAAGGGGTTACCTTTGGGGTGTTGGGCATGGCTAGCAGGCAGGAACAGGTTTTTGCCGAGGCTGAAGCTGAACTGCTGCAAGCTATCGGCGACCAGATTGCCATTGCGGTGGTCAATGCCCGTTTGTATCGCCGCAGCCGCGAAGTCGCCATTTTGGAAGAACGTAACCGGGTGGCCCGCGAAATCCACGATACGCTGGCCCAGGGGTTTACCGGCATCTTGGTGCAACTGCAAGCCGCCGAGCGTCTCAGCCTCAAACATCCCGAAAAAGCGCGGCAAAGCTTGCAGGAAGCGCACGATTTAGCCCGCGAAAGCTTACAGGAGGCTCGCCGCTCGGTGTTGAATTTACGGCCAACGGTGCTGGAAAACCTGCCCCTGGACCAGGCCATTGCCCGGCAGGTTCAACGCTTTGGCTCAGAACATCGGCTCAAAGCTAATTTTATTCTGGAAGGATACCCCAGCCCGCTCAACCCCGAGGCTGAGCAGCACCTCTACCGGATTGCTCAGGAGGGGTTGACCAATGTCAGCCGTCACGCCCAGGCCAAACGGGTCATCGTTGTTTTGAGTTATACCCCTCAGACAGTGACGTTGACCATCCGCGATGACGGGGTTGGTTTGAATGGGCAAGCCGAACACGCGCTCCAGGGTAGGGGCAATGGGGCGCATGGATTTGGTCTGGTGAGTATTCAGCAGCGGGTCGGCTTGATGCAGGGCCAGGTCATGTTTAACACGCCGGACAGCGGCGGCACCGAAATCAAGGTAGTAATCCCCAAATGAGCGAGTACATTCGAGTCATTCTGGCCGATGACCATCCGGTGGTGCGGCGCGGCCTGGCCGCCATTGTAGACCTGGAAGAAGATATCGAGGTGGTGGGCGAGGCCAACAACGGCGCGGAAGCCGTAGCGCTGACCCTGTCGCTCCAACCCGATGTAGTGCTGATGGATTTGAAGATGCCGGTTCTGGATGGCCTGGAAGCCATCAAGCAAATCCGAGCCGAAGCGCCGGCCACCCGCGTTATCATTTTAAGCACCTTTGCCGACGACGACGACGTTTATGCCGGGATTGCCGCCGGGGCGCGCGGCTACCTGCTCAAAGATGCCCCGCCCGACCAACTGATTCAATTCATTCGGGCGGCCTACCGGGGCGAGTCGTTATTACATCCCGGCATCGCCGCCCGCATCCTCGACCGGTTTTCCAGCCTAATGACTCAGCCCGCTCCGGTCGAGGAGAAGGTTGAGCTTAATCCTCCGCCGGAAAATTCAGCGGACATTGAAGGCGCTCCCAAATTCACCTCGCGCGAGATGGAAGTTTTGAAATTACTGGCCCAGGGCGCGCGAAACAAAGAAATTGCCGAAACCCTCATCATCGCCGAACGGACTGTCAAAATTCACGTGGGCAATATTCTGGCCAAACTCAACGCCAATAACCGGACTGAAGCGGTGACAATGGCTTTGAAAATGGGGCTGCTGAGTAAAGTCTAGTCCATTTACGATTTACGATTTACGATTGAAAACAGTCAAATCGTAAATCGCAAATCCAAAATCGTAAATCCTTTAGTACCTTTGACCGTTCAAATTAATACTTTGGGGCTACATGCCGGCTGAAAAGGCCGGCATTTTTGTTTCAAAAAATAGAGCTTTGGCCCGATGTAAATTTGAGTTGAATTTGCTAAGATGTCCCTATCTCAAAACTCTGAAAAAGATGGAGCAGCAGCGTGAAGCAAGCCTTAGTTAAAGATTGGATGACCCGCCAGGTTGTAACCATCTCCAGCGAGACCTCCCTGCCCGAAGCGCACCGGCTGATGGTTGCCAAAAAGATTCGCCGCCTGCCGGTCACGAAAATGGGTCGCCTGGTTGGGATTGTCACCCGTGGGGATGTGCGAGGGGCGGAGGCATCGGGGGCTACCTCGTTAAACATGTGGGAATTGGCCTACATTTTGTCCAAGCTGGATGTCCAGAAAATTATGACTCCCAACCCGATTACCATTTCCCCCGAAGCGACCATTGCCGCAGCCGCCAAAATGATGATGGACAAACGGATTAGCGGCCTGCCGGTGGTTGACAGCGGTAATAATCTGGTGGGGATCATCACCGAATCGGATATCTTCCGGCTCGTTGCGCGTGAATGGACTGAAGAAGAGTCATATTAAACCTAACTATTCTGCTGAAAGGGGGCAACCGAACGGAAAAAATTAGATTTCTGAAAACTACTCAACTCCATGTCATTTCGAGGCCGTAGGCCGAGAAATCCCTGGAGCGTTACATAGGCATTAGGGATTTCTCCCTTCGGTCGAAATGACATGCCTGAGCAGTTATAATTTCTGAATCCAAGCAGTCATTACTAAGCAAGTAGCAAGATACAAGGAGGTATGATGAAGAAGTTTATTTTTTTGGCTTTGATTGTAGCCATTGCCTTAATCGCCGCCCAGTGCGGCGCCGCCCCGGCCGCGCCGCCCGCCGAGGAAAAACCGGCCGAGGCCCAACAGGCGTCCGTTGCCAGTGAAGAACCGGCAGCCGCCGGCGAAAAAACCCTGATTGTGGGCTTCACCTCATCCAAAACCGGCAAACAGGAAGTGCCCTCAACCGGCCAGACTCGCGGCTTTGAACTGTGGCTGGAACAGGTCAACAAAACCGGGGTCAAACTGTCCGATGGCACGGTGGTCAAGTTTGAACCCAAGAGTTATGACGACGAAAGTAACAAAGACCGGGTGCAGCAGCTTTACACCACCCTGATTAACGACGACAAGGCTGATTTCCTCATCAGCCCCTACAGCAGCGGCTCCACCGATGCCGCCGCGGTGGTGGCCGAGCAGTACGGCAAAGTGATGATTACCGCCGGCGCTGCTTCCGACTCCACCCACACCAAAGGTTTCCAATTAAGCTATCAAATCTATACCCCGGCCAGCCGCTACCTTACCGGAGCCGTTGACATGCTGGCCGCCAACAACCCCGACGCCAAAAAGATTGCCATTGTCCACGAGAATGATAAGTTCTCCACCGACGTGGCCGACGCCGCCAAAGCCTACGCCGAAGGCAAAGGTTACGAAATCGTACTTTTTGAAGGCTACGATACCGAAACCACCGATTTTGGCCCCTTTATCAACAAAATTGAAGCCGCGGCTCCCGATGCCATTATGGGCGGCGGTCACTTCCCCGATGGCAGCACCTTTGCCAAACAATTGTACGAGAAGAAGGTAGCGGTCCAGATGGTGGCCCTGTTGGTCGCTCCGCCCGAACTGAAATTTGCCGACATCGGCGACGCAGCCAACGGCATTATCGGCCCCAGCCAGTGGGAACCGCAGGCCAGCTACACCGCCGAGGCGGCCAAAACGGCCAATGTGGAATGGTACGGGTTGAGCGTCAAAGAGTTTGTAGAGGCTTATCAGGCCAAATATGGCGAGGAACCGGCTTACCACGCCGCCGGTGGGTATGCCGCCGGCCTGGTCTTGCAGAAAGCCATTGAAACCGCCGGCTCGGTGGATACGGCCCAGGTGACGGCTGCTTTGGACAAGCTGGACATGTTCACCTTCTATGGCCGAATCAAGTTTGATACCAGCGAAGAGAAGCATGGCCTGCAAGTTGGCCACGAGATGGTTTACATCCAATGGCAGCCTGACTCAGCCGGTAAACTGGCGAAACAGGTGGTTTGGCCGCCCGACTTCAAATCAGCCGAGATGGCCTTGCTGGGACAGTAACAGGTCTTCGGTCAGTTGATGGATAAGGGTGATGCGTGATGCGTGATACGTAAAAAGTCACGCATCACGTATCACGCATCAAAGAATTTATTTAGATGGTTTATTAGCGCGCCGATCCTGTAACCGGCGGCGAGGGAAAAGATTTATGGTTGAGCAATTCTTTGCTTCCCTGAGTGATGGTCTGCTGTTGGGCTTTGTCTACGGCCTGGCTGCGATGGGCTTGACCCTGATTTTTGGGGTGATGCGGGTGATTAATCTGGCGCACGGGCCAATCATCGCTCTGGGTATGTTTGGCGTTCTCATCTTTAGCCATCCTGAAAGTGTTTTTAGCAGCGAAGCGGCCCAGGGGACCACCACCTATGCCGTTTTGAACACCCTACGCATGCACCCCTACCTGGCCCTGATTTTGGTGGCCGTTTTGGGGCTGCTCTTTGGCATCGTGATGTACAGCGTCTCGGTTCACCGGGTTTTGAATGCCTCGCAGTTATCGTCGTTGCTGGGGACATTTTCGGTCAATATGATTATCATCGGCATCGGCACGGCCTTGTTAACCACCAATACCTTTGCGGTTGACTTTTCGATGGGGAGCGTGGAATTGGGCGCCATCACCCTGCCAGGGACGCGCCTGGTGGCCGCGTTATGCTCTTTGCTTATCACCGGGGGGCTTTACCTGTTTCTGTATCGCACTCCGCCGGGCAAAGCCATCCGCGCCGTGGCCAATAACCGCGACGCCGCAGAGCTGATGGGCGTGGCCTCGGTGCGTATGCTGGCCCTCAGCTTTGGCCTGGGCACGATGTTAGCGGCGCTGTCGGGCGGTTTGATTGCCACCTTTTTCCCTTTCACCATTCTCTCCGGCGGCGGCTACCAGCTCAAAAGCTTTGTCATTGTGGTTTTGGGCGGCCTGGGGAATCCCACCGGGGCGCTGCTAGGCGGCCTGATTTTGGGGGCCATGGAAGGTGTTGTCCCGGTTTTTATGCCGACCAGTTGGGTTCCGGTCATCGAGTTTGTGCTGTTTGTAATTATCCTGCTGGTTCGCCCCAGCGGTATTCTGGGAGCGCGTTAATATGACTGCCTGGCGATACCCTGCTTTCTGGTTGAGCCTCGCCCTGGTTTTGATCGGGGGCCTGGCCGCTTTTATCACCGGCTCCGATGCGGTGCGGGAGACGATTTTCCCGGTTTTGATGGTCGTAGCTTTGGCCTCCAGCCTGAATATTCTGATGGGTTACACCGGCTATGTCAGTTTCGGGCATATCGTTTTTTATGGGTTTGGGGCCTACGTCGGTTTCTACTTTCTGAGCATCCACAATTGGTCACTCTGGCCGGCGGTGCTGGTCGGCGGTCTGGCGGCAGGGGTGCTGGCGCTGCTGTTAGGCTCGGCCATTTTGCGTCTGCGCGGAGCCTACTTTGCCCTGGCCACCATCGGCATCAACGAAGCGATGCGCGCCTTTGTCAGCAATTTCGATCCTTTTGGGGCGTCTACCGGTTTGTCGCTAAACTTTGCGGTCTACAAAGATTATGGCGGCCCGGCCAACGCCTTGTGGCTGGCTTTTACCGCTGTTTTCGTTTTAACCCTACTCTCGCTGGTGGTCAGTTATTTTGTCAAATTCTCCCGTTTTGGACTGGGGTTGATGGCTATCCGCGAAGACGAAGATGCGGCGATGGTGATGGGGGTCCGCACCCCCAAAGCCAAAACCATTGCCTACATCATCTCGGCGATTATCCCCGGTATGATTGGGGTGCTCTTCTTCTTCAAAAACGGCCAGCTTGAGCCAACCGACGCCTTTCGGTTTAGCCTGTCGGTTGAGTTGATTGTGATGGTGATGCTGGGCGGACAGGGGACCGTGTTGGGGCCGCTGGTAGGCGGCGCGGTTTACAACTTTTTGCGGGTCTACCTGCTGACCAGCCCGCTGTTCCAAAACTTGCAACTGGCCATTGCCGGCTTGCTGCTGCTGTTGATTGTGCTGTTTGTCCCGGCCGGCATGGTCGGCTGGCTGCGCGGCCACTTTCCGACGCTGCGGAGGGTATTGGAATGATCTCGAATAATTCAAAGCCTCAAAACGAGACCCTGTTACGAGTGGAGAATGTCTCCCGGCGGTTTGGCGGGCTGCAAGCCCTGTCAGATGTCACCTTTGATCTACCCCAGGGGCAGATTTTGGGATTGATTGGCCCCAACGGGGCGGGCAAAACGACCTTATTCAATGTTATCAATGGCGTTTATCCGCCCAGTTCAGGCCGGGTTATTTTCCGGGGGAGCGACATTAGCGGCTGGACTCCTTATGATGTCGCCGGGATGGGGCTGGCCCGGACCCACCAGATTGTGCGCCCGCTCAACGAGCTGTCGGTGCTGGAAAATGTGATGGTCGGCTCCTGCTACGGCCACGAACATCGCTCGCTGGGTGAGGCGCGGGGAATTGCCGAGGAGGTCCTGACCTTTGTCGGCCTGGCCGAGCGGCGGAATATGCTGGCCGGCAGTTTGAATGTGGCTCAGAAGAAGCGGCTGGAAATGGCCCGCGCCCTGGCGGCTCGCCCGTACCTGCTGCTGTTAGACGAGGTGCTGGCCGGCTTGAACCCAACTGAGATTGCGATCATGGTCGAAGTGGTGCTCAAAATCCGGGAACAAGGCGTGACCATCCTCATCATCGAGCACGTGATGCACGCCCTGATGAATGTTTCGGACCGGGTGATTGTGCTTGATTACGGTCACCTGATTGCCGATGGATCGCCCAAAACCGTTACCAACGACCCGCGGGTGATCGAGGCTTATCTAGGTGATCCTAAGCTGGTAGAGCAGTTGATGGATGGGATGCTAGATCCGGTCTGAGCCGAAACAAGAATTAATTGAAAACGTGTTGCGTCTTGCGTGTTCCGGTTTATTACGCAAGACGCAAGACGCCACATATTTCTAAGAGGAAAGCAATAATGGCAGTTTTAGAAATCCAGGGCGTTTCTTCGGGCTATGGGGAAGTGCAAATCCTGTGGGATGTGTCGCTTAAGTTGGAGCGGGGTAAATTGACCTCGCTGGTTGGCTCCAATGGGGTGGGCAAAACCACCTTGATGCGCACGGTCATGGGGCTTATCAAACCCTGGCAGGGGTCTATTTCTTTTAATAACCGGGAGGTGACGCGCGTTTCTCCCCACGACAAGGCGGCCAGTGGTTTGGTCCTGGTGCCCGAAGGACGCCAATTATTTACCGATATGACGGTCTACGAAAACCTGGAAATGGGCGCGTTCACCTCCCGCGCCAAGGCCAACTTCCACAAAAACCTGGAATGGGTCTTTAGCATGCTCCCCCGCTTGAAGGAGCGGCTTCATCAAAAATCGGGCACGATGTCGGGGGGGGAGCAGCAAATGCTGGCCGTGGCTCGCGGCTTGATGGCCGAACCGGAAGTTTTGATGATAGACGAACTATCTCTGGGTTTGGCCCCTTTCCTGGTACTGGAATTGTTCGAACTACTGCGCCGGCTGAAAGATAAGGGCTTGACCATGGTCCTGGTCGAACAAAATGTCCAGATGGCCCTGGCCGTCAGCGATTACACTTATGTGATTACCGAAGGCCGGATTGAATTGGAAGGCCCGTCGCGGGAACTGGCCCGCAACGACCACGTCCGCGCGGCCTATTTGGGGATTTGAGGGAGGTTTCGCTTAACAAAAGACCTCCGCGATACAAAATCGCGGAGGTCTTTTTATCTTTTGGCATTAAAGCGGCAAAAACTTCACTCCATTCATCAAGTCTTCAGCCTCCCCGACTTGGGCAATCAACTCCAAATCTTCGATACAACTTCCTATCGAAACCCGAAGTTGATGGGCATAAATAACCCCATGAAAAGGGATGCCCGCTCTTTGTCGTTTGGTTGCTTCAATCAGCAAATCGTCATCTCGTGTAAAAAGGACCCGTTTAAGTTCATTGGCTCGATCCAACAAGGCCGGGTCATCCAGTTCGCTGCTACCATCTTCATAAGCGGTGAGGACATCTACCCCACGTAAGCGAAGTCCCATTGTAATGGCACGCGGAACATGGTGATCCATGTAAATGGCAATCGCCATTAAATCAACCCTTTTGCTCTCAGACGGGCTTCAAGCGGAGTGGGTTTCATTCCTTGCTGAACTTGATCAATCATCTGCAGTCGCCGTTCAATGTCTTGATCAAGGGCTTCTTGATGATCCCAGTAAAAAGCCAAAGCCGAATAAATCTGGCCTAAAGTCAAATAAGGGTGCTGAAAGTGTAACTCTTCGGGACTCCAGCCATAGGCTTTGTGATCCAAAACGAGTTCAACCACTTTCATCGTAGTTCCGGCGATCAGGGGAATTTGAGCCTCGTTTAAGATAATGTGTTCATATCTTGTTTCGACAATCAAGGTATTTGCCTCTTTTTTTTCAAATTCCCTGTTATTTTACCGAATTTTTCTACAATGACAATGCGCCAAGCACGCCGAGGATTTACCAAAAAATCTCTGCGGCCTCAGCGTACTCGGCGGTGAGATACTACCTTATTTGACCGGCGTCAACCAGCCGTGGCGATCCGGCACTTCGCCGGTGATGAGCGAGAAGAACTCATTTTGAATTTCGTGGGTGATCGGTCCGCGTGAGCCGCTGCCGATGGTGACGCCGTCCACACTGCGGACCGGGGAGATTTCGGCGGCGGTGCCGGTGAAGAAGATTTCGTCGGCAATGTAGAGCATTTCGCGCGGAATCTGCTGCTCGACCACCGGGTAGCCTTTTTCCTGGGCCAGGGTGATGGCAAAGCTGCGGGTGATGCCGGTCAAAATCGAGTTGCCCAGTGGGGGAGTATAGATTTTACCGTCGAGCACCACAAAAATATTCTCGCCACTGCCCTCGCTGACATAGCCCTGCACGTCGAGCACTATCCCCTCGACGTAGCCGTGCCGCTTGGCTTCCATAACTACCATCTGCGAGTTGATGTAGTTGCCGCCGGCTTTGGCCATGGCCGGGTGGGTGTCGGGGGCCATGCGCCGCCAACTGCTCACGGCCACATCTACCCCTTTTTCAATCGCATCTGCGCCCAGATAAGTGCCCCATTCCCAGGTAGCGATGATGGTTTCAATTGGGCAGTTGCGCGGGTCAACACCCAGCACATTGTAGCCCCGGAACACCAGCGGGCGGATGTAGCAGGCGTTGTGCTTGTTGCGGGCCACCGTCTCGACAATGGCCTGGCTGATTTCCTCTTCGGTGTAGGGCATGGGGGTCATATTGATGATTTTGCAGCTATTGAACAGCCGCCGGACGTGGGGCTTTAAGCCCAGCACCGCCGGTCCAGCCGGGGTTTGATAAGCGCGGATGCCTTCAAAAACGCTGGTGCCGTAATGTAGCACATGGGATAACACGTGGATTTTAGCTTCATCCCACGGCACAAATTCGCCGTTAAACCAGATAAATTCAGATTTTGGTAGGGCCATAATGTAAGACCTCCCCCTTGAGTGATTTTTGCCCATTTTAGCGGAGAATGAGCCAAGGGGCAAGAAGATAGAGGATAGAAGATAGAGGATGGAGGATGGCTACACGTGTGGCTGCGTCTACGTTGGAGCGTCCGATCCGGTCGCCCTGAATGGGATGGTTGCCTGGGTCTAACTTGAGAGAGACCAGACGATAAGCCATATAAGTTACAGAAAGAACTTCGGCTGTTTCATTAACAGGACTTACGCAGTCATGTCATTTCGAGCGACGAAGGAGCGGGAGATCTTCTCGACACTACGCCGAAGCGATGAGGATTTAACCGAAGAATTTGACCTAGATCGGATAACAGTGTATCGTCTTTTAGAAGGAACATGGTATTCAAGATTTACATCGTGTAGCACATGCTCAGGCGATTACTGTAGAAAACGAACAGAAAATTCCTCGGCAGAAAAGTTTAGGGCAACAAGAATTTACCTTCTGCGCAGGTGAAAGTTTTACTTAGGGCAATGCAAAAGGACTATCAGTGCATCCAAATTTGAGGGGCCAGCACGCCCACGTGCGGCGGTGTTCGGCACGTGGGCGTGCCTCACTCCTCGAAAATTGGATCTACTGAGACTTATCAGTGCATTGCAAAGTAGAACTACAGGGAGTTCTTCCCGCCAAACAGGAACAGTTATCATGACCAAAATTCTTGCCATCGAAACCTCGTGCGATGAAACCGCCGCAGCGGTAATTGAGGATGGCTTTCGGATCAAATCAAATGTGATCGCTTCGCAGATTGATATTCACCGGCGCTACGGCGGCATTTTTCCCGAAGTGGCCTCGCGCCAGCACGTTTTGGCCATTGGCACGGTTATCCAGGATGCGCTGATCGAGGCGCGGACCGGCTGGAATGAGTTGAACGCCGTCGCCGTTACCCACGGGCCGGGCCTGGCCGGCAGCCTGCTGGTGGGGGTTAACGCGGCCAAGGGTATTGCTGTAGGGCTTAACCTGCCCCTGGTGGGCGTTAATCATCTGGAAGGACACCTTTATTCTAACTGGCTGGATACCGAGCGTCTGGGCCAGCCGCCGCCGATCAATTTTCCGGCGGTCTGTCTGCTGGTGTCGGGCGGCCATACCGAACTGGTGTTGCTTCGCGGCCACGGGGATTATGAAATTTTGGGCCGCACCATTGACGACGCTGCCGGGGAAGCCTTCGACAAGGTGGCGCGCATGCTGGATATTGGGTTTCCCGGCGGGCCGGCCATTCAAAAGGCCGCGGAAGGCGGCAACCCCAATGCCTACAGCTTTCCCCGCGCTCGCCTGGGCGACGGCTTTGATTTCAGCTTTTCCGGTCTCAAAACGGCGGTGCTGCGGGTGGCGCAGCGCTACACCAACAGCGAGAACATGCTGCGAACCGGGGCCGGTCAGGCTCAACTTCCCCTGCGGACCATGCCCGTCGCCGATATTGCCGCCTCGTTCCAGATGGCCGTGGTGGATGTCTTGGTGACCAAAACCGTCGCCGCGGCTGAACAGTACCAGGCCAGCGAGATTTTGTTAGCCGGCGGCGTCTCGGCCAATGCCCTGCTGCGCCACAAGATGACGGCCGAAGCCGGGTGTCCGGTGCGTGTGCCGCCGCTCTCGCTCTGCACCGATAATGCGGCTATGATCGGCGCGGCGGCTTATTGGCGGCTGCAAGCCGGTCAGGTGGCCGATTGGGATTTGGATGTATCGGCTAATTTGCGGTTGGGGTAAAAATGACCAGAACAGCAGCAAATCTAACCCCGGTGGAAATGAGGCAATATCGAGCGGCGGCCCAACAGCGAGCCGAAGCCCAAAAAGCGGCTCTGGCGGTCCGGCAGGAGCGAGCCTGGGAGCTGGCCAGGCATGCCGCCGGGGTGTTGAGGACGCAATTCAACGTCGCTCGGGTAGCAGTTTTTGGCTCCTTGATTCATCCAGGCCGTTTTCACCGTTGGAGCGATGTTGATTTAGCGGTTTGGGGCCTGGTCCCGGAGAGTTATTTTCGGGCCGTAGGGGTGCTGCTGGATATGTCGAGTGAGATAGAAATTAACCTGGTTGATGTTACGGCTTGCTCAGCCGGTTTGCTGGCTGCTATTGAACAAGAGAGCGTGGAGTTATGAACGGTCTCTATCTCCTCCTGGCCGCCCGCATCAGGCAAGAATTAGCCGCGATTGAACTGGTGGTGGCCCGAGCCGAACGCGCCTTGAACCTGGCTTTGAAAAACAGCGGCGAGCAGGATTTGTACCTTGACGCGGTGGCTCTGAATTTACACGATTTCTACAGCGGCCTGGAACGCTTGTTTACCCTGATCGGGGCTGAAATAGATGGAGTCAAGCCGGAAGGTTCCGCTTGGCATCGAGACATGTTATCCCAGCTAACTCTGGAACTGAAAAACATTCGTCCCGCCGTATTGTCTGCCCAAACAGCCAAAGCGTTGGACGAGTATCTCCGTTTTCGCCACGTTGTCCGCAATATTTACACCTTTGAGCTTGATCCCCATCGGGTTGAACGGCTGGTTAAAAATCTTCACCCCACCTTTACCCAGGCTCAAACTGAACTGCTGGCTTTTGCCGATTTTTTAGAGAAACTGGTTTAAATTATAGATGAAAAATTCTTTCCTAACAATCAAGGTAGCACGCGAAGCGGCAAAGTAGCAAACCTTTTATCTGCTACCTGCTACCCTGCTACCTGTTTCAGTAGCAAAAACTTTTCTGGAAAGCTATATTGTTTTGGTAATCACTAAGGTTTGACCATGAAAATTGAACGACTTGTCTGTCCCAGTTGTGGAGGCTCTCTCTCCGGCGATTTCTTACCCAACAAGAAATTTGAATGTCCCAGTTGCGGCACAGCCTTATTAATTACCGATCTGGCGACCGACCAAACCGTGCTCTGCCCGCAGTGCCAAACCCCCAACCGGGAAGAACTGCGCTACTGCTCCAACTGCGGCGGCTCGCTCAAGGTAGACTGCATCCTGTGTCACTCGCTCAACCGGATTGATGGGGTTTACTGCGCTCACTGCGGGGCGCACCTGGAACGGGCCAGAGCCAAACGAGCGGAGATGCAAGAAATCCGGCGGCGGGTGCAGTTTGAGCGGCTGGAAGCGTTGAAGGAAAAGGAAGCGCGCCAGCAGCAGGAACGAATCGAGCGGCTGATTACCGCCCTGGATGAGCCGGAAAACCACCAATTTGCCATCTTCCAGCTCAATCAATTGGGCGATGAAGCTGTTGACGCCCTGGTTGAAACCCTGCTCAACGACGACGACCCGGATGCCCGCTACGGTTCGGCCATTGCCCTGGGCCGGATTTGCGCCGAGCGCGACATCAAGGCCTTAAACAAGGCCAAAGCGACTCGAGCCCTTATCAAAGCTTTAAACGACAGCGAGCCGGTGGTTCGATTTTGGGCGGCAGAGGCGCTAGGTAAATTCAAAAGCGCCATCGCCCGCCAACCGCTGGCGGCGCTGCTCAAAGATTCGCACCAGGGCGTCCGCCAGCAGGCCCGGCGATCTTTGGAAAAACTGGTTGAGGCCAAATCAAAATCTTAAAGTAACTGCTCCGTCATGTCATTTCGACCGCAGGGAGAAATCCCCGATACCTTACTTTTACCTGTTGCGACCTGGGGATTTCTCGACCTTCGGTCTCGAAATGACATGAGCTTGAGTGGTAACATCTGAAAAAGATATTATGTCCAAACAGACCATTCTTTACACCCGCCTCGGCGATGAAGGCTTTACCAGCCTGCTGGGCAAAGAGCGGGTGCCCAAATATGATTTGCGCCCGGAAGCTTACGGCACGGTGGATGAGGCCAGTTCTTTTATGGGAGTGGTCCGGGCCGACCCGGCCGCCAGCGCCCGGACCAAAAAGCTCATTTTGGAAGCCCAGCGTGATCTGTGGGTTCTGATGGGCGAATTGGCCACCGCTCCCGGCGTCAAGCTGCCCACCCAAATGACGGCAGACCGGGTGGCCTGGCTGGAAGCGGAAACTGACCAAATCGGCGCTGAAATTCCGCCGCTGACCCAATTTGTCGTCCCCGGCGATACGGCCATCAGCGCCTGGCTGGATGTGGCCCGCACGGTTATCAGGCGGGCTGAACGCTGCGTGGCCCGCGTCATGCACGAAGATGGGCTGGAAAACGAGGAAGTCATTCGCTATTTGAACCGGCTTTCCTCGCTCCTTTTCGCCCTGGCCCGCTATGAAGAGCACCTGGCGGGACAGCGCACGACCCTGGCGAAAGAAGTAGGGACACAAAGCGAGGAGTAGGGAAAAAGAATGTTCTCTTCCCCCCTACTTCCTACTTCCTACTTCCTACTCCCTATCTTCGGCCATCCCTTTCACCCCATGACCGTTCATTTCCCCATTGCTTTCTATTTGTTGGGTGTGCTGCTAACGCTGGCTTATCTGTGGCGCGGGCGCGCCGATTATGAACAGTTTGCCTATTGGAGTTTTACCTTGAGTTGGTTGGCGGCGCTTGTCGCCAGTTTGACCGGGCTGGTGGACCAGAACCAGCTTGAACTGGCCGACCCTCGCCGGGAAAATGTCAATAGCCATATTACCGCCGGGGTTGCCCTGCTCATTTTGAATGGGTTGCTGCTGTATCTGCGTTTCCGCTGGCCCGATGTATTGACCAGCCGCCGCTGGCCCTACCTGGGTTTGATGCTTTTGGGGACCATTGCGGTTTTGGCAACGGCCTGGCTCGGCGCAGACTTGGTTTATCGCTGGCGGGTTGGTATTTTGTAGCCGCGCTGTACCTGCTCAGCCATGTCATTTCGACCATAGGGAGAAATCCCCGATACCTTAATCTTATGCGTTGCGGCCTGGGGATTTCTCGACCTTCGGTCTCGAAACCTGTCCTGAGCCTGTCGAATGGATGATATGAGTATCAGTAGTAATACCACGCTCAAATTTGTTCGGCTGCTTGTCTCAAATCTCGATTGTGGTATAATCGGGGGCGCGTTGGAACATTAAACATGCCAACTTTAAACATTGAACGAGAAAATGGAGTAAAATTTAATGCCTGAAATTCAAATTCCCTCCTTCATTATTACCGGGCTGCAAGTCATCCTGGCCTTTGGGGGAGCGTTTTTCCTGGCGCTGTGGTTGAGCCTGATTATCTGGACTTTTCGGGATGTCAAACGGCGCTCGCGTGATGTTTTTGCCATTTTGCTGGCAACGTTGATGGTGGTGGTCTTTGGTCCGTTGGGGTTGGTGCTGTACTTTTTGTTGCGCCCGCCCGTCACCCTGGCCGAACTGTACGAGCGTTCCCTGGAAGAAGAGGCGCTGTTGCAAGATTTGGAAGAGCGGCCCCGCTGCCCCGGCTGCTCGCGTCAGGTAGATGAAGCCTGGGTGGTTTGCCCCGACTGCCATACCACCCTGAAGAAGATTTGTCCCCACTGCCAAAAGAGCCTGAACCTGCTCTGGAATATCTGCCCCTACTGTGGCACGCACGTGAGCGTCGCCACCGCCCCACCCGACCATTTCGATAACTCCTCCGGCCAGGTCATGTCCGAAACGCGGCCCATGGTGGCGGCTCCGGCGGCCTCGCTGGTTGAGCCAAACGCCCCGCTCTTACGCGGCGACGAAACCCGACCCCACCTGCCGGAAGCAGGCCCGGCCTAGAAGTTCACTTTATCAAAAATAACCCCCGCCTTTATCAAGCAAGGTGGGGGTTTTTGTTTAAGGGGTCATGCGGCTGACACATAAATGTAAGGGTCAACAGGATGTTGCAATTCATTGCTCGGCCTGGATTGCCAAATCCGGGCCAAAATCGGGGATTTGGCAATCCCCTCTGAGCATTCAAGACTGCAACAAGTTTTTGACCCTACAAATTTTCACGAATAAATATTAAAAATTGGTGTTAATTCGTGAAATTAGTGGCGAATTTTATCTCAGATGAACGCTCTACACTCAAGAGGAAGACTCTCGTAACTCCTTTTTCTTAGCCAGTGCTTCATTCAATTCCTTACGGCCAAAAACGGCGGGTTTGGCCGAAGACACATCCGCCGTGGCTTCGCTCTCGCCGCCGCCGTCGCCGGTGCGGATAGCCGGGGCAGAGATCAACCGTCGAGTTTCAATGCTCCGGCAAGCCGGGCAGTCTATCTCCGCCGGCATGCGGCTGAGGGAGCGGATGAGTTTATCAAACCGTTCACCGCAGGTTATACATTCGTATTCGTAGATGGGCATAGCTGGTTATCTCCTGAGAAAAGAGAGCCTCAGTTGGTGCTGCGTCTTGCGTCTTGCGTAATAAAAATGGAACACGTAAGACGCAAGACGTTTTGGCTGATTTTAATTTTGACATGGTCTAATTCAATCTCCAATCTCTAGCCCGTCGCCTTCTGCTTCAACTCGTACAGTTTATTCAACGCCTCCAAAGGCGACAACTGGTCCACCTCCAGCGCCTTGATCTCCTCGATCAGCGGATGGGTTTCCGGCCCCAAAAACGACATCTGCACCCCGCCCGAAAAGGCATCACGGACGCGGGCTTTTTTCTCCTGAAAGTCGGCGCTGCCTTCCAACTCCTCCAGAATCTCGTTAGCCCGGCTGATGACCGCTTTCGGAATCCCAGCAATTTGAGCCACATGGATACCGTAGGAGCGGTCGGCCCCGCCAGGCACAATTTTGTGCAGGAAGACAACTTTGTTGCCTTCTTCGGTGACAGCCACGTTGTAATTGCGGACGTGGGGCAGATAGCGGGCCAGTTCGGTCAGTTCGTGGTAGTGGGTGGCAAACAAGGTTTTGGCCCGAATTTTGGGATTGTTGTGAATGTATTCGACCACCGCACGGGCGATGGCCAGGCCGTCATAGGTGCTGGTCCCTCGGCCCACCTCGTCCAGAATCAACAGGCTGCGCGGCGTACTCTGGGACAGAATGGAAGCCGTTTCGACCATCTCGACCATAAAGGTGCTTTGCCCGGCGTGAATCTCATCCTGCGCCCCAATCCGGGTGAAGATGCGGTCCACCAGCCCAATTTTGGCCTTATCCGCCGGCACAAAGCTGCCGATTTGAGCCATCAGCACAATTAGCGCCACCTGTCGCAAAAAGGTGGATTTGCCCGACATGTTGGGACCGGTGATGATGTGGATCAGTTCCTCTCGCGACAGGCAGACATCGTTGGGCACAAAAGCGGTCGCCAGTCCATCGGCGTCGAGCAGCGGCATAGTTTCGACCACCGGATGGCGGCCATTGATAATTTCCAGCACGTCGTCGTCGCTCAGGCTGGGGCGTTGGTAGTTATGGTGCTGGGCCACTTCGGCCAGGGCGGCCACGCTGTCCAGGTAGGCCAGGCCGCGCGAAGTGGCCAAGATACGCTCGGCGGCTGCCCCAATGCGGGCGCAAACCTCTTTGAAGATGCGCGTTTCCACCTCAAGCTGGCGCTCGTCGGCGTTGAGGATCAGGCTTTCGTACTCCTTTAGCTCCGGGGTAATGTAGCGCTCGGCGTTGACCAGGGTTTGCTTGCGAATGTAATCGGGCGGGATCAAGTCGCGGTTGGCGTGAGACACTTCGATGTAGTAGCCGAAAACCTTGTTAAAGCTGACCTTCAAACTCTTGATGCCGGTGCGCTGGCGCTCCTGCGGCTCCAGGTTAGCCACCCACACTTTGGCCTCGCGGGAACTGGCAATAATTCCATCCAGTTCCGCCGAAAAACCGGGCCGGATAAAACCGCCCTTAGCAATCACCGCCGGTGGGTCGTCCACAATCGCCTGGGCGATGAGGCTGGAAATGTCGGCGCAGGCGTCTAACTTGAGATGAGAGATTGGAGATTCGAGATTGGGGGAGCTTGAAGTTGGCTTTTCGGTTAATCGTAAATCGTAAATCGTAAATCGTAAATTCTCCAGGGTTTGCTGGATAACCGGCACGGCTTCCAAACTGCGCCTGATTGCCAACAGGTCACGCGGCTGGGCGATGCCTTGAATGGCGCGGTTGGTCAAGCGCTCCAGATCGGCGATTTCTTTGAGCCGGGCGCGCAGATCGCCGCGAGCCAGGGTGTCGTTAAAAAAGGTTTCGACCGCATCCAGACGCTCGTTCAGCGCGGTCACATCGAGCAGCGGTTGGTGCAGCCAGGTTCGCAGCAGTCGCCCGCCCATGGGGGTGATTGTTTTGTCCAACACCCCCAGCAGTGACCCCTGGACAGCGCCGGAACGAATCGTCTCGGTCAGTTCCAGGTTGCGCCGGGTGGCCGCGTCGAGAGCCATAAAAGCGTCGGTGTTGTAGGCGGTGAGGCGGGCGATGTGGGCCAGGGCTTGCTTCTGGGTGTCGGCCACATATTGAATAATTGCTCCGGCGGCCTGCACGGCCAGTGGCTTGCCGCCCAGCCCAAAGCCGTCGAGCGTTGCCACCTCAAAATGGCGCTGCAACACTTGCTGGGCGTGACCGGCTTCAAACCGCCACTCGTCGTAGAGCGAGCGGGGTGTGCTCAACGGTTCAAAGGGTTCCAGGCTGGCCGGATTGGGGGCAATGATCTCCGCCGGTTTGAGGCGGGTAATTTCGTTCAGCAGCAGCCGGGCCAGATCATGGCCCTGCACCTGGGTGGCGGCGAACTCACCGGTGGTGATGTCTACAAAAGCAATCCCGGCTCGTTCTCCCTGAATCACCACCGCCGCCAGATAGTTGTTCTCCTTGGCTGTCAGCAGGTTCGACTCGACTACCGTGCCGGGGGTCACCACCCGGATCACCTCGCGTGGGACCAGCCCCTTGATCGGCTCGCTGCCCAACTGCTCGCAAATCGCCACCTTGAAGCCGGCCCGAATCAGCCGGGCCAGGTAGCTTTCGACGGCATGATAAGGCACACCGGCCATCGGCACCCGTTGGCCCTTATCCACATTGCGGGAGGTCAGTACGATGTCGAGTGCTTTGGCGATGGTTCGGGCGTCCTCGTCAAAGGTTTCGTAAAAGTCGCCCAGGCGGAAGAAGACAATCGTATCAGGGTATTGTTTTTTGACCGATAAATATTGTTGGCGAACGGGAGTGGTCATAAAAAATTGTGAATGGTGAATAGTGAATTGTGAATGGTTAATGATTCTCAGTAGATCCAACATTGAGGAGCCAGCACGCCCTCGTGCGGCTCCATTCGGACACGTGGGTGTGTCTCCCTCCTCGAAAAATTGGATTTACTGATTCTAAATTTGGGGTCAAGTATAGCATGTGGCGGGGTGATGAGCAACAACTTCTTAAGGCTTGCGTTTTCAATTTGGAATCGCTATAATGCCCCCACTTCCGCTTGCTGACACCCTACATTATCCCAAACTTATGACAGTTCAAAATCAGGAACTTGACCGATGAGTGATCAAGCCATGTTAGAACGAGCCGGGAGGCTCAAAGGTGAAATTGTGCGGCTGCGCCGCACCATTCACCAAAAA
Source organism: Anaerolineales bacterium (assembly GCA_015075405.1). GTDB lineage: Bacteria > Chloroflexota > Anaerolineae > 4572-78 > J111 > DSQQ01. The sequence continues at coordinate 651,197 of JABTUK010000003.1, read as the reverse complement.
CCGGAGTTGGGTTTTGATCTTTACGAAACCGCCGGCTTGGTAGCCCAAACCCTGGCCGAATTGGGCGTCGAAACCCAGACCGGCGTGGGTAAAACCGGCGTGGTGGCCCGGCTGGGGCAGGGCCGCGGTCCGGCCATCGGCATCCGGGCCGATATGGACGCGCTGCCCATTTTGGAGCAGACCGGGGTCGAGTACGCCAGCAAAGTCCCCGGCAAAATGCATGCCTGCGGCCACGACGCCCACACCGCCATGCTCCTGGGTGTGGCCATGCTGCTCAAAGAAGCCGAGCTGCCGGGTGAAGTCCGGCTGCTCTTTCAACCCTCAGAAGAGGGTTTTGACGACGACGGCCTCAGCGGCGCGCCCCGCATGATTGCCGATGGGGCGCTCGATGGGTTGGATGCGGTCATTGCCCTGCATGTGGATTCTAAGCTTGAGGCCGGCAAAATCAGGGTAGCTCCCGGCGTAGCCCAGGCAGCCGTAGACGATTTTCACCTGCGCATCCAGGGCCGGGGCGGGCATGCCGCTCATCCTTACGCCGGGTTAGACCCCATCTGGCTGGCTACGCAAGTGCTGCAAGCTCTATACGGAATACCCTCGCGCCGGCTGAACCCGCTCCGTTCCGGCGTGGTTACGGTCGGCATTGTTCGGGCCGGCAGCGCCAGTAATGTCATCCCCGCCGAAGCCTACATCGAGGGCACGCTACGCAGCCACGATGAAAAAGTCCGGTTGCAACTGCGGGAAGAGGTCGAGAAAGCCGCTTCCATTACCCGCAGCCTGGGCGGCGATTACCGGCTCGAATTTGATATTGGCTACCCGCCCTTGGCGAATGATGCGACAGTTGCCGGCTGGCTGCAGCAGGTCGGCGTTGACCTGCTGGGCAGCGAACAAGTAACCGATAAAGATATGGCCAGCTTTGGCGCGGAAGATTTTGCCTACATGACCGCCAAAGCGCCCGGGGCCATGTTCCGCTTGGGCGTCAAGCCCCCTGCAGGGGAGTATGGCGGCTTGCACGAAGCTACCTTCAACCTGGACGAAGACGCCCTGCCTGTCGGCGCGGCCATGCTGGCCGAAACGGCTTTGCGCTTTGTAAGAGGTGAGCTGAAGTAAATTTTGGAGTCCAGAGCTTGCTCTGGTTTCTTTACTGTACCTGGAGCGTTCCAAACCTATTTTGCTGACGTGATCTGCTCCGGCATGAATGCCAGAGCTACTTTACAACGCCGGGTGAACCCGGCTTTAACTCGATTAATCGGGCGTTGTTTCATAATCCGGCGACTTCATCGCCGGACGAGCGTTGGTAAGCAAAGTGAGTGTGGAGTTTCCGAATGTTCTCTAAAAATCGAAAGGGGGTGAGGCGCGAAAGTCGAACAGATCTTGCTCAAAGTTCTTTGTCAAATTAACTTTTGAGATAAATCTATTCAGGAGGAGAAAATGTTTGCAAAACGACCCTGGTGGTCAATCATCTTTGTGATGGTAACCTTATTGTTCTTAGCCAGTTATGGTAGCGCCCAGCTTGCGTCGAGCGCCCCTGAGCAGGCCCAGACTGAAGTCGCCGCCGCTATCACCCCGACTGCCACTGAAGAAGCTGAACCCACGGCAGAAGCCACCGTGGAAGCAACAGCCGAAGCCGAATTAGTCGTGCCAGACTGCGCCGACCTGCCCCCAGCGGTCGAAACAGAAGCCACGGCCGAAGCGGATGCTACTGCGGAAGCGATGGCTGAAACCGCTGCTGACAGCGAAGGTAAAGTGGTCAGGATCAGCTTTACCCAGGAACCCAGTTCTTTTAACCCCCATTACACCGATCAATGGTTTAGCTGGATTACGACCGCTTTATGGTTGGAACGTCCCTGGAATTTTGATGAAAACGCTCAACCCTGCCTGGTCCACCTGACCGAGATGCCCAGCATCCAGAACGGGGGTATTTCTGAGGATGGCCTGACCATGACCTTCAAATTAAAGGAAGGTTTGACCTGGTCCGACGGCGAGCCGTACACTGCCGAGGATTGGGTCTTTACCTGGCAAATGGTGATGGATGAAGGTAATACCGTTATCACCCGCTACCCCTATGATGAATTTGTCGAGGATGTAACCGCGCCCGATCCTTTGACGGTTGAAGTCAAACTCACCAAACCCTTCCCGGCCTGGCAGTCGGTGCTCTTTGTCAAGGCCAATGGCGGGGCGATTTTGCCAAAGCACATCCTGGAGCCGGTTTTTGAGGCCGAAGGCACCATTGACACCGCCGAATGGAACCGCGCCCCCAGCGTTGGCATTGGCCCCTTTGTGTTCAAAGAGTTTGAAACCGGCAGCCACATCTCTTTTACCCGCAATGATGATTATTACGGTGAAGTCGCCAAGATAGATGAAGTTTTCTTCCGCATCCTGGCCGATGATGCTGCCCAGAACGCCGCGCTTAAAGCGGGCGATGTGGATATCGGCACCTTTGTCAGCTTTGCCGATATTCCCGATTTGAAGGACAATGGTATCAACATTATGAGCGCCTCATCGGGTTATAACGAGGGCTGGTTCTTAAACATGCGGCCCGACACCGCCCACCCTGGTATGCTTGACCTGAATGTGCGCAAGGCGCTTGCTTTGGGCGTTAACCGGGACCAGATTACCGAGGATTTGCTCTTTGGCCTGACCAAACCCAATGCTACCTTCTGGAATGGCTCGGCCTGGGCCAACCCCGATTTGCAGCCTTATCCTTATGACCCCGAACAGGCCGCAGCCTTGCTGGATGAAGCCGGCTGGGTAGATAGCAACGGCGACGGCACCCGCGACAAGGACGGCGAAGAACTGGTGCTGCGCTACGTGACCACGCCGCGCCCTGTGCGCAAAGATACCCAGGCCGTCGTCCAGCAGCAGTTGGCCGAAATCGGGATCGGAGTGGAACTATTTAACTTTGAGAGTGAGATTTTCTTTGCCGGTTATGCCGAAGACGGCCCGGTGGCTGTTGGCGATTCAGATTTTGCGCAATGGTCAAATGTCTACGCCTTCCCAGACCCCAACACCGACAACTGGCTGTGTAGCCAGGTTCCCACCGATGAGAACCCTTCTGGCGGCAACTGGTTTGTTTGCGATGAGGAACTGGATGCACTATTCCAACAGCAATCGGTGGAGGTTGACCCCCAAAAGCGTTTGGAGCTGATGTACCAGATTCAGCAGATTATGTACGACAACGTTTATTATATTGGCATGTGGGGCGATGAAGACCAGTGGGCCGTCAACCCGCGCCTGACCGGGGTGAAGTTCTCCGGCGTCAATCCGTTCTTTAATGCCAATGAGTGGGACATAAAGGAGTAGGCAGTAAGGAGTAGGGAGTAGGGGGAAGAATTTCTGTCATCTTGTTCCCAAACTCTGTTTGGGAACAAGATGACACAGATGGGAATTGCTCCCCTGCGCCTCTGCATCCCCGCACCCCTGCTGCCTTTTGGAGTAACACATGACCCAATACATCCTCCGCCGCCTGTTACAGGCAATTCCGTTACTCTTGATTATTACTTTTGTGCTGTTTCTTTTGACCAACAATATGGGCGACCCCCTGGCCACGCTGGGGGGCCGCCAGCGCATTCGCGCCGCCGACCGGGAACGGCTGATGCGCCAGTTTGGGTTGGACCAGCCGATAGCAGTCCAATATCTCTACTGGCTGGTTGGCAACGATTGGACTCAAATAGATAAAGATGGCGACGGCGTCGGCGATGAACCCGGCAAACGTAAAGGGGTCATTCGAGGGGATTTCGGTACCTCGATTGTGACCCGCCGTCCGGCCCTGGACCTGATCACGGAGCGCCTGCCCAATACCCTGCTGTTGATGCTCCCGGCGGAGGTTCTAATCATCTTTTTCTCGCTGGTGGTAGGCGTCTATTCGGCGCTGCGGCAGTATTCGTGGGTGGATAACCTGCTCACCTCGTTCTCCTTTATCGGCTACTCAATGCCGGTCTTCTGGCTGGCCTTAATGATGATGTATGTCTTTGCCGTCAATTTCAAAGCCTGGGGCCTGCCCTATTTTCCCACCGTCGGCATGTTCGAGCCGGAAGCGGGCAAAACCATCCCGCAAATCTTATGGCACCTGGTTTTGCCTGTCGCCACCCTGACCATTATCAGTGTGGCCGGTTACAGCCGCTACGTCCGGGCTTCGATGCTGGAAGTAATCAACCAGGATTACATCCGCACCGCCCGGGCCAAAGGCTTGCCGCGCCGCATGGTGATTTACGGCCACGCCCTCAAAAATGCCTCCCTGCCGCTGGTCACGATTGTCGGCCTGGATTTACCCTTGCTGCTGGCCGGGGCGATTGTGACTGAAAGTATTTTTGCCTGGCCGGGCATGGGCCGGCTCTTTATTGACCACACCGAACGGGCCGATATCGCCGTGATTATGGGCATTATGGTCATGATCTCGGTGGCGGTGGTCTTTTTTCAGATTGTGACCGATTTGGTTTATGCCTATCTTGATCCACGCATCCATCTGGCCTAGGACCGTCTAAAGGAGCATCCATGACCACTACCACTACGGCTGCCCCCTCGACGGCTCCGCTCAACCGGGCCGACTCATTTACCAAACCGGCCCTTTCGCCGGGGCAACTGGTCTGGCTGCGCTTTCGCCGCCATAAAATGGCCATGGTTGGGGTGGTCCTCCTGGCCTTGATTCTGCTGTACTGTACAGTAGGGGCTATTTTTATGCCGGAGTCCTACGCCAATTTTAACAACACCAAGATCAAATTGCAGCCGCCCAGTCTGGAACATCCTTTTGGCACCGACAGTGTGGGGCGCGATTTGTTGGCCCGGACCATTTCGGGCGGCCAAATTTCGCTGGTAATTGGCGTGTCGGCCATGCTGGTGGCGCTGGTGGTGGGAACGCTCATCGGCGCGATGGCCGGTTATTACGGCGGCACGATTGACGCTGTTTTGATGCGTTTCACCGAGGCGGTTTTCAACATTCCCCAGTTGTTCCTGCTGATTGTCGTCGGCAAATTCTTCGCTATGGAGATCAATACCATCGAGCTTTTTGGCCGGACCTTTAGCGGCAGCGTGCTGGTCATCATCCTGATTATCGGCCTGACCAACTGGACTTACCTGGCCCGCATCGTCCGCGCCCAATTTCTGTCGCTCAAAGCGCGTGATTACGTTCAGGCCGCGCGGGCCATCGGCACGCCCAACACCCCGATTATCTTCCGTCATATTTTGCCCAACAGCATCGCCCCGATCATCGTCGCCGCCACGCTGGGGGTCGCCTCGGCCATTCTGTCAGAAGCCTACGTTAGCTTTTTGGGGTTGGGGGTGCAAGCGCCCACCGCCAGTTGGGGCAACCTGCTGGTTAGCTCCTACGACCGCCTGGAAACCGAACCCTGGCTCTGGATTTTTCCCGGCCTGCTCATCACCCTGACCGTTTTAGCCATCAACTTTGTCGGCGATGGGCTGCGCGATGCGCTGGATCCGAGGACACAGATTTAGAACGTGGTGCGTGGTACGTGGTACGTAGCTTTTTAACTTACGCACCACGCACCACGCACCACGCACTATGTTTTTAGTGAGCCAATCTGGACACGGCTGGCCGGTTAACCGCAAACCTCGACGCTTGCCCCAACAACACCCGCACCGCCTCCTCCGCCGTCCGCTGGTGGAGCGCCCGGACGCTGTGAGTGGAGTACCAGGCAGCGTGAGGAGTGATGATTACTTGAGGATGATCAAAAAGCGGGTCGAGGGTCACCGGCGGCTCGGTGGGCCACACGTCGAGGGCCAGGCCGCTCAATTGACCGCTTTCCAGGGAGGGGCGAGCGGCGGCCATGTCCACCAAGTCGGCACGGGAAACATTGATCAGCAGCACGCCGGGCCGCATCTGGGCAAAAGCAGCCTGACCCAGCACCGGTTGTTTGTCCGCCTGGCTGGGCAAATGGAGCGAAATGATCTCGGCCTGGGCCAGCAGTTGAGACAGAGAGACCGGCTCAAGTCCTCGCGCCGCAATTTGGTCCGGCGGCACAAAGGGGTCATAGCCGATCACCCGCAAGCCGAACGCTTTGGCCCGCTGCGCCACCCTGGAGCCAATCCGCCCTACGCCCATAATTCCCAGAACTGTGTCTTTGAGCGGGCGGGGGGCGCCGGCGCAGTCGAAATTCCAGCCGCCCTGCCGGACCTCGGCGGTCAGCAGGGGCAGTTTACGCCAGGCCGCCAACAGCAGCAGCAGGGTGTGGTCGGCCACTTCGTCGGCGCAGTAATCGCCGGCATTACAAACCAGGATGCCCAACTCGGTGGCCGCCGCTACATCAATGTGATCCCAGCCGGTGCTGCAAGCCACAATCAACTTTAGCTCCGGTCGCTGCCGCAGTAAGTCGCCGGGCAGCGGTAGCAGCCCGACCAGCAGCGCCCTCGCTTCCTGGCTGGCCTCGACCAACTCAGCCGGAGTGCGGCAGGGTCGAAAAGCAAACGTCAGCCCGGCGGCTTCGGCAACCTGCTGCTCGATGACGCCGTCGGAAGATTCGTCGGTGCAAACGATGTCCATGAGGGGTCCTTCAAATTAAAGATTAAAAATGTCTTGCGTGTTGCGTCTTACGTGAGTAAACGGAACACGCAACACGCAAGACGCAACACAAAAACTACCCCTTTTCCGGCAAAAGTCAAACTATAAGAGTATTCACGAGCCGACAACACCTCACCCGTGTATCGCGGCAAAAATGACCCTACAGATCGTAGTAACGACTTTAGTCGTTTTGGGCAGGTTAAGTGACCGAAGTCGCCACTACTGTAGACTTGCTTCCGCCCCAGATATACTGGGAATGAAAAATTCTGACTACTGATTACTGACTACTATTTTCACAGGAGTCCCATGTCTATGCTGCAAACGACCCAACTGAATATCCCGGAGGGGATGATTGATTTCGGGGTAGGGCAGCCCTCTTTTTCATTGTTACCCCTTGCTGCGCTGCGGCAGGCTGCCGACCACCGTTTAAGCCAGAGCGACCCCTCGCTCTTGCAATATGGGGCTGAACAGGGCGACGGTTACTTCCGGGCGACGCTGGCTCAGTTTTTAACTGCGCGCTACAGCCTGCCGGTCGAGCCGGAACATTTGTTGATTACCTCCGGCGCCTCTCAGGCGTTGGATTTGATCTGCACTCGCTTTACCCAACCCGGCGATACCATTTTTGTCGAGGAGCCGACTTATTTTCTGGCCCTATTAATTTTCCGTGATTACCGGGTCAATATCGTCGGCATCCCCATGGATGAAAACGGCCTGATCATCGAGGCGTTAGAGGAAAAGCTGGCCCAACACCACTCAGTCTTGCTGTACACCATTCCCACCTTTCACAATCCTTCCGGCGCTACCCTCTCCGCCGAGCGGCGAGAGCGGCTGCTGCATTTGAGCCGCGAGCACGACTTTCTGATTGTGGCTGATGAGGTGTACCAGATGCTTGATTACACCGTCACCCCGCCGCCGCCCCTGGCCGCCCATATTTTGACGGATCGGGTCATCTCCCTCGGTTCCTTTTCCAAGATCACCGCCCCCGGTCTGCGCTTGGGCTGGGCGCAAGCCGCCCCGGCCCAACTCGACCGGTTGATCCATGCGGGGTTATTGGAAAGCGGCGGCGGTCTCAATCCGTTCACGTCGGGTGTGGCGCAGAGTTTGATTGAATTGGGTTTGCAGGATGAGTGTCTGGCTCACCTCAAAAGGGTTTACAGGGAACGATCCGCCGCCCTGAGCGCGGCCCTGCGCCAACACCTGCCGGGTTCGGTTAGCTTTGCCGAACCCGGCGGCGGCTTCTTTATTTGGCTGCGCTTGCCCGCAGGTTACAACGCGCAGGAATTATTGGCCGAGGCCCGCCCCCGCGATGTCTCTTTTCAGCCCGGCCCCAAATTTTCCAGTAGCGGCGGCCTCGCCAACTACCTGCGGTTGAGCTTTGCTTTTTACGAGACCGAGCAGTTGCTCGAAGGCGTCGCCCGGCTGGGCCAGGTAATGCCTAACAAAAATGTCATTTGATGCAAATGTCATTTCGAGGCCGTAGGCCGAGAAATCTGTATAGTGCTACATCGGCCTCGGAGATTTCTCCCTTCGGTCGAAATGACATGGCTGAGTAATTGTGATTTTTAATTTTTATCTGCGTAATCTATGGATTATTTTCGAGGAGCGACTAAATTATGCATACCTGGCGTTACGATCACTTAACCTGGCCGGAGATGAATGAGGCCATCAATCGCGACCCACAGCCGGTGGTCCTGATTCCCTTTGGCGCGGTCGAGGATCATGGGCCGCATCTGCCCCTCTCCACCGACAATGACATCCTGGCCGGGGTTCTGGACGAGGTGGGCCGGCGGGCCAACGGCGACGTGTTGGTACTGCCGGCCATCCCCTTTGGTCTGGACGAGCACCACATGGATTTCCCCGGCACCATTGCGGTGGATATTGAAACCTGCCTGGCCTATGTCTCCCAGGTAGCCATCAGCGTGGCCCGGCACGGCTTTAAGCACATTCTGATTGTCAACGGGCACGGGTCTAACCACAGCATCGCCGATTTAGCCGCCCGCAAATGCGTGATTGTGACCGGGGCCAAGTGCGGGGCGATGAGTCCCAACGCCGCCATTGACCCCTCGCTGTGCGCCGACGTGCTGGAAAAAGGGCGCCAAGGCGGCCCCGGCAGCGTCAGCCATGCCTGCGAGTACGAAACGGCCATGATGTTGCACTTGCAGCCGGAACTGGTGCAGATGGACAAGGCCGAGCGTGACATCGGCCAGCAGGCCGGCAAATATTTTAACTGGGATTTGGGCCGGCCCAGCTCGATTATGTGGCAGGATTGGTGGAGCCGGATCAGCCGGACCGGCATTGCCGGCGATGCCAGCGTCGCTACCGCCGAGTTTGGCCGGGAGTTGTGGGAGATAACGGTCGAGCGGTTTATCGAGTTGTGCCGGGAGTTTCGGGGTTTTGAGAACCCGCCCAGGGTGGACCATCATCTCGGAGGTAAATGATGACGCTTTCTCCACTGGTCAATTTTATCATTGGTCTGGCCGTGTTGTTGTTGGGGCGTCACCTGTTCTGGTTGTTTGTGGCGGTGGCCGGATTTTTGTTAGGGGTGATGGTTGCGCCCCAATTGCTGCCCGGACAGCCGGACTGGATCATTCTGCTGGTGGCGCTGGCGTTGGGGGGGGTGGGAGCGATCCTGGCCGTGGTGTTGCAGCAGATAGCGGTGGCGCTGGCCGGGTTTATCTTTGGCGGCTATGCCCTGCTGTCGCTGCTGGCGGCGCTGGGGCTGAGCGTCAATCCGTGGGAATGGCTGGTGTATATTATTGGGGGGATTATCGGCGCGGTGCTGGTGCTTTACCTGTTTGACCCGGCGTTGATTGGGCTGTCGGCCCTGGCCGGGGCTACGCTTATCGTGGAAGCAGTCAGGCTGTCTGGGATGGTTACGCTCACCCCACCCTTTGATTTGGTACTGTGGGTCATTCTGTTCGTCGTCGGAATCGCTTTCCAGGCGGGGTTGATGCTCCGCGAGCCGCCCGAACGGCGTCGAGTGAGGCGTAGACGCATCCGTTCATCCTGAAGCTATACCCAACGCATTTCAAAATTTCCGTAGCCGACGTATCCCCATGCGTCAGCGGACGGCATAGGGATGCCGTCCTACGGAAATGTTAGTGTGCGCTTAGTATACAACCTCAGTAAATCATCACTTGACACGTGACACATGACACGTCTCAAATCCACTGTTCAGGGGCGGTGCGCTCGTTCTGGACATTGCCGGTGTTGACCGTCGTTTTCGGCTCGATCAGCACTAGGTGAACTTCCTCTTCGGCTACCGGCATGTGCTCGACGCCTTTGGGGATGATGACCAACTCGCCCTCATCCAGCCACAGGTCGCGGTCGCGGAACTTGATCAACAACCTGCCTTTGACCACCCAAAAGAGTTCATCCTCGGCTTCGTGGTGATGCCAGATGAATTCCCCTTTGAGCTTGACCAGCTTAACGTGGGTCTCATTCAGTTCTCCCGCAATGCGGGGACTCCAGTATTCGTTGAAGAGATTGAACTTTTGAGCGAGATTGATTTTTTCCATAGTTACGTCGCCTCGATCACCTTCGCCTTTGTCACCCGGATTAAATCCTGCACCGACAGTTCCAGGTTAACGCCTCGCTTGCCGGCGCTGACCAGAATGCGCTCCAGTTTCAGCGCGGGCTGGTCAAGATAAACCGCAAAGTTCTTATGCAGCAGGGCCAGGGCCGAGATGCCGCCGGTTTGCAGGCCGGTTAACCGCTCGGCTTCTTTGTGGGCGGCCATCTGTACCTTCTTTTGGCCCACGGCTGCCGCCAGTTTGCGCAGGTCGAGTTCGCGGCTGCCGCTGACCATGACTAACATAGGCTTGCCCTGAGTTTTATCGAAGGGTTTGCCGGTGTTGGGCAAAACGACCAGCGTTTTGTAGACCCACTCGCGGGGCAGGCTAAAGTAATCGGCTACCCCATCGGCGGAGTGAATGGTATCGGGGAACTCCCGCACCGTGTAGCTAACCTTTTGCTGTTCCAAAATCCGCATCGAGTTGAGTTTTTCGGGCATTTGTACGGCTACCAGGTTTCGATATTGAGAGCTTCAATCTGGGTAAAATGAGCGTCACGGGTAGCCAGAGTCAGACGGTGTTGTTGGGCTATCGCAGCAATCCAGATATCATTTTCTGGAATAGGGCGTCCCTTTGCCAGCAGTGCGCTTTTAATGGCCCCATAAAATTTAGCCGTTTCGGAGTCACAAGTTAGCACAGAACTACTGATTGCGAATTCTTCAATTCGCATCAAATTGGCTTCAACGTTGCCAGATTTCTGCGCCCCAAAATAAAGCTCACCCAGAACAATGCTGGGTAAAAAAACAGCCGCCGCCTGGGCAAAACGTTTTTGGATAGCCGTTTCGCCGGCAAAGAGGGCAATCACAATATTGGTATCCAACAGTATCCTACCACTCATGAACATCTACCCGTTCACAATCAGCCTCAATAGCTTGGGCCATGGCTTCAATATCTTCAGACCCAATAACGCCGGAAAAACGAACCAACTCTTTGCCCGGCGTTCCTTTGGGTAAAGATAAGGCCAACGCCTGGGCAAACTCAAACACTTTCCGCTGTAGTTCAACCGGCAGTTGGTCAAGTTGTTGCACAATTTGTTGGGTGATGGCCGAATGGGTTATCATGGTGATCTCCTTCTGAATAGCCAGAGCGGCCTGGGCTGAAACGGAACGCCCATGCAGATTTGCCAAGACCCTCAGCAATTCATAATGTTTATGTTCAATATAAGTAACCAGATTTCTTTTCTCTGTGGTAAATTTACCACCAACCGTACTCATAAAGCCTTGTTTGTCCTATCTCATAAGGTTAAGGCTCTATTATAGCATCGTTTGAACCAGCCAAGAAACCAACCTGACTTTCGTGGAATTGATTTTTGGGCTATACTATCCGGCAAGTGTGCCCCCGTCTTTGAGCGGGGCTTTTCTTTGGGCTGTTATGACCGAAGACCGCACCCCCACCCTAACCCTTCCCCTATCAGAGGGAGGGTTAGGGTGGGGGTCCTCGGTCTATTTTCAAGGAGAGAATTTAACACCCTTTATGAGTCAAAAACCTTTGGCGCTGGCGGCGCAAAGCCGCGTGCTGAACAATGCTCCATTGGTGGTGATGTGCTTGCTGGTGGTAGACAGCCTTCATTTTGTTTTTGCCCGGCTGTTGCTGCCTTACCTGCCACCGACTCCGGCGGCGATGTATGTGCTGGGCGTTTCGACGGTTCAGGTGGCCGTTTTTCTGGCCATCTGGGATAAGATTGACTTTGGCGTTTTCCGCCGCTTTGCCTGGTTTTTTCTGGGTATTGGCTTTTTGGTGGCGGCCAGCACCGTCCTCAGCTATGCTTCTGTCGCCTTTATTGACCCTGGCACAGCCTCGATGTTGGGCAAACTGTCTACCCTGTTTAGCCTGGGTTTTGGGCTGATCTGGCTGCGCGACCGGTTCAACCGCTGGCAATCGTTGGGGGCGCTGCTGGCGCTAGTAGGCACGTTTACCATCGCTTTTCAACCCGGCGAGTTTATCTGGGTGGGCGTGGTGATGGTCATCGCCTCTACCTTTATGTACGCCCTGCACGCGGCCCTGGTCAAACGTCACGGCCACAGCATGGGGCTGGCCGACTTTTTTTTGTTTCGCCTGGCCTGTACCACTGCCTTTTTGCTGCTGTTTACCGTCGGCCGGGGCGAATTGGTCGTCCCTGGCTGGCAGGCCTGGCTGATTTTACTGCTGGCCGGCACCGTAGATGTGACCATCAGCCGCACCCTTTACTATTTAACCCTACGCCGCCTGACTTTGAGCATCCACGCCCTTATCCTGACCCTCAGCCCGGCGGTGTCCATTGGCTGGACCATCCTCCTGTTCGACATCGAGCCGACCGCCCAGCAGCTTATCGGCGGCGTCGCCGTGGTTGCCGGGGTCTTGCTGGTCTCGCTGAACCAGGAAAGGGGTTGAATAAGAAATGAGAAATGAGAAATAAGACCAAGATATAGGCTCAGGAGATCCAATTTTCCGAGGACGCGAAGCGGGCACGCCCACGTGCCGAACACCGCCGCACGTGGGCGTGCTGGCTCCTCAAATTTGGATCCACTGAGGCTCTTCTTAATTCTTAATTTTTAACTCTTATTTTTGGAGGCATATTATGAATTACCGTCCGTTTGGTCGCACCGGCTGGCAGGTATCGGAGATTAGTTTTGGGGCTTGGGCGATTGGCGGCTCCTGGGGAGAGGTGGCTGAGGCCGACGCCCTGGCTGCGCTCCATACCTCGATTGACCAGGGCATCAACCTGATTGATACCGCCGATGTGTACGGCGATGGCCGCAGCGAGCGGCTGATTGCCCAGGTTTTAAAAGAACGCTCCGAGCAGGTTTATGTCATTACCAAAGCCGGGCGGCGGCTCAACCCGCACACCGCCGCCGGTTACAACAATCGCCAAAACCTGACCGCCTTTATCGAGCGCAGCCTAAAGAACTTAGATGTCGAGGCGCTTGATTTGGTGCAACTGCACTGCCCACCGACCGAAGTCTACTATCTGCCCGAAGTCTTTGGCATCCTCGACGATTTGGTGGCCGCCGGCAAAATCAAATACTACGGCGTCAGCGTCGAAAAGGTAGAAGAGGCCCTCAAAGCCATCGAGTACCCCAATGTCCAGAGCGTCCAAATCATCTTCAATATTTTCCGCCAGCGCCCGGCCGACCTCTTTTTTGACCTGGCGAAACAGCGTCAGGTCGGTATCCTGGCCCGCGTGCCCCTGGCCAGCGGCCTGCTCAGCGGCAAGATGACCCGCCAGACCACCTTTGCCGCGGACGACCATCGTAACTTTAACCGGCACGGGGAAGCCTTTGACGTGGGCGAAACTTTTGCCGGGGTGGATTATGATGTTGCCCTGGACGCAGTGGAGCAGCTTCGCCCGCTGGTTCCTGCCGGGGCCAGCATGGCCCAATTTGCCCTGCGCTGGATTCTGATGTTCGACGCGGTAAGCTGCGCCATTCCCGGCGCTAAAAACGCCCAGCAAGCTCAGGCCAACGCCCAGGCCGCCGACCTGCCGCCCCTCAGCGCCGAAATTATGGGGCGGGTGCGGACCATTTACGAGGCCAATATTCGTCCGCTGGTGCATCACCGCTGGTAAAAATAGATCTTAGTGATTGTCCAAAAATAAGTTCCCCCAAGTTCCTACGAGTTCTCAGGGAACTAAGGGAACTCGTAGGAACTCAAAACCGGAAGTAAATTTTAGATGTTTACTTAGTGAAAAGCGGTGATGTTAAATAGAGCGTGAAATAACTACGGACCTCATAGGTTTTCGCGCAGTATCAATAGATCCAATTTTTCACCGTAGCTGGCGCATCCCTATGCGTCAGCGGGCGGCATAGGGATGCTACGGGCCTCATAGGTTTTCGCGCAGCATACCTATGAGGTCTGTAGGAAATCTGGGACAGACTCGGTTTGAATATTCATCCATCTAATGGTACAATGGCCCCTGTTTTGGCGAGCGTCGTGTGCCCAGGCTCCAAAAAGCCAATAGATGCGCCGGAGGCCATAAGTTGGGAGGGTGGAAGATCATTAGGTAATTTGTAGGGCCTCACCTCTAACCCCTTCTGCCGGATATGAAAAATAATCGCTTGATTTATCTGGGAGCGAGCGCATTCCTACTGCCCTTACTCATCTTGCTTATCCCCGGGTATCCCTGGCAATTAATCGTCGGATTAATCCTGATTGCTTTTTTACCGGGCTATGCTCTGCTCAAGGCACTCTGGCCGCAGCCCGGTAATTTAACGCCGCCAGAGCAGTGGCTTATCGCTGTGCCGGTAAGTTACAGTTTAACAATTACATTATTGTTGGTGATGGCCTTGGCCCGGCTGCCCCTGACTGCTTTATCGGTCGCCCTGGGCTTGGGTGGAGTCACGCTGCTTTTCACCCTCATCGTCTGGCAAAGAAAGTTTCACGTATCACGTGTCACGTGTCACGTGTCGTCTGATCCACCTTCCACTTTTCGACCCCCACCCTCTATCTTCCATCTTCCATCTTCTATCTTCTACCTTCTACCTTCTGTTTTCATCCTCCTTCTCGCTGCTTTTTTCCGTATGACCAACATCCACTACTCCGATTATCAGGGTGACGAAGCCGATATTCTACTGCGAGCGGTTACCCTGGTCTACGGGCAGGTAGACGCGCTTTTGACCCATTCCAAAGGCCCCGGCGAGATTTTGCTGCTCAACGCCATCGGCGCTTTAACCGGCCGCTTTGACGAGCAAACAGCGCGCCTGCCCTTTGCCCTCGCCGGGACGATGAGCGTTGGCTTTATTATCTTATTGGGCCGGCAGTTTTTCAATCGTTGGATAGGTCTGATGGCCGGGCTGTTGGTAGCGATTGACGGTGTTTTTGTTTCCTACGCCCGCACGGCCCAGTATCAAAGCGTGGTGCTGTTATTGACCCTGGCCGCCATCTATACTTATTATCGCTTCCAGCAAATAGATGGCCTGTCGCGGCGCTGGCACGGCCTGGCTACTTTCATGCTGGCCGGCTCGTTTCTGCTTCATTTTGAAACCCTGTTGCTGCTGCCGGTCGTGGCTTATCTGACCTTCGCCGCAGGTGAGAGGCGAGGACACGAGGAGGCGAGGACGCGACGAGAAGAAGAGAAACATTCCTTATCTTTCCTTCGCCTCATCGCCTCACGCTTCTGGCCTTCTGCGCTTATCTTCATTGTGCCGGTGGCCTTGTTTTACGTGCCTTTTCTGTTAAACCCCAACCTGGAAAGTACAGGGACTTACCTGGAAAACCGCATCGGCGGCGGGAACAGTCCCCCCTTTAACAACCTGGCCCACTTTTTTTACTATGAGGCGCTGAAGTATAACTCGGCTTATTATGCCGCTTTTTTTAATGGGTTGTTGCTCCTGGCAGCAGGGGTGCAGGGGCGCGGGGGAGCAGGGGGGAGATTTTATTTCCGCTTAATTGTAATTCTACTCATCTTGAGTGGAGCAGTGTTTTGGCTCCTGGGCCAGACTCAATGGGCGGCGTGGTCGTTGGCCGGAGGCATGGCTTTATTTTTTGGTTGGCTCATTTTCTCGCCGCAGACGCCTCTACCGCAGCGGGTTTTATGGCTGTGGTTGGCCCCCTCTTTTTGGGTCTATGTATTTTGGGTCAGCCGGCCCGGTAAGCATCACTATCTCTTTTTGGGGGCGTTGGCCCTCTGGGTAGGTTGGGCCGTGGTGCGGGGTTGGCAGAAGGCGGCGGCTGCCTGGCCAGGACTGCGACAGCCCGCCGGGCGCTGGTTGGGGGTCGGGCTGACGGTAGTGCTGCTGGCCGTTTTTGCCGGGCATACGGTTATGCTCTTTCTACGCAGCGATCTGGAATACATGCTGACCTATCCTGAGCACAAAAGTTCCTTTTATCCCACCGACGCTGCTTATCCTTATGGAACCCGGATTGGTTTTGGCTATCCCTTTCGGTTGGGCTGGCAGCTTGCCGGCCAACTGCGCCGGACGGGTCGCCTCGAAGGGAGTTGGGCCGGCAACGACGACGGCAACGCCCCGATTTGGTACATGCTGGGCGCGCGCTCGACGCCGTGCTACCCCAAGTATGTCTTGCAGGGCGAAATTACGTACAAGGGGGATGACGATTTTAAGGTTCCCTTTGACCCGGCCAATTTTGGCTACACCCCGCGTTACCGAATTTGGGGCAACAACCGCTTGCGGTTGACGATATTGGAATTTCAACCCCTCCACCCCACCGAACCTGTTGACCTGGTCGAGCCGGTTTTCTTTTTGCCGCCCGCTACTGCCGCCGATTTTGCCCCGGCGATGACCGCTCAGCCTACGCCGCCGCAAGTAGGGCTCCAGCCGGCCCTGGTTTTGGGCGAGGGGTCGGAATTAAAAAATAACGTCCCGCCGGAATATCTGGAGCGAGCCGGACAGTTAGAGGGTCGGGTGGCCCTGGTGGGCTATGATGTGGGGGAGGAGTACGCTCAATCGGGGAGCATTGTCCCCGTCACCTTGCATTGGCAAGCGCAGAGCCGGCTGAGTTTGCGCTATAAGGTATTTGCGCATTTAATAGGGCCGGACGGTCAAACCTGGGCGCAGGCCGACGATTTTCCCGTCTGCGGGACTTCTCATGCCAATACCTGGCCGCCCGGCGAAGTGGTTTTGGATCGCCATTTGCTCAAATTGCCGCCCGACCTGCCACCCGGCGATTACACCCTGTTGGTCGGGATGTACGAACCAGATTTGAATTTGCGGCTGAATTACTTTGATGTTGCCGGCAATGAGCAAGGCAATAGTTTGAACGTTGGCACGTTGAATGTTAAACGTTGAATTGACTATTGACTAAATGACTGAAACAAATTCAAACCATCACACCGAATTAAAAACCGATGTGGTCATTATCGGCGCGGGGCCGGCGGGGCTGACCGCTGCTTACCAATTGAGCAAAGCCGGCAAACAGACCTTTGTCTTTGAAAAAGGATCGCTGGTTGGCGGGATTGCCCGCACCGAAAATTACAAAGGGTACGGCGTGGATATTGGCGGTCATCGCTTTTTTACCAAAGTGACCGAAGTGGAGGCCATGTGGCGTGAGGTGCTGGGCGATGATTTTCTGCATCGCTCTCGCTTGTCGCGCATTTATTACAACAATAAATTCTTCTACTACCCCATCCGTTTTTTCGACGCCCTGCTCAAGCTGGGCCTGGTCGAAAGTATTCGTATCGGTTTGAGTTATATCGGGGCGCGGCTGCGGCCCTCTCCGCGAGAGGATAACCTGGAGGAGTGGGTTTCCAATCGCTTTGGCAAGCGCCTGTACCAGATTTTTTTCAAAACTTATACCGAAAAAGTGTGGGGTATTCCCTGCACCGAAATCAAAGCCGAATGGGCCGCTCAGCGCATTAAAGGTCTGTCGCTGACCACTGCCATAAAAAATGCGCTTTTGCCAGCGGAAAAAGGCTCGGTCAAAACCCTGATTGACGCCTTTGATTATCCCCGGCGCGGGCCGGGCATGCTCTGGCAGCGGGTGCAGGAGCTAATCGAGGCCAAAAACCATCGCGTTTTTTTGGAAAGCGAGGTGGTGGAATTGCAGATGAACGGCCGGCGGGTCAAAAGCATTGTTTCGACCGGCCCGGCCGGGCCGATAACCGCCCGCGGCGACCATTTTATCTCCAGCATGCCGCTGAGCGAACTCATTCTTAAAATAAAACCGGCACCCGCCCCGGAAATTGTCGAGGCGGCCCGCAAGCTAACCTACCGCGACTTTTTAACGGTGGCGCTGATTGTGCGGCGCGACGACCTCTTTCCCGACAACTGGATTTATGTCCACAGCCCCGATGTGCGGGTGGGCCGCATCCAAAACTTTAAAAATTGGAGTCCCGATATGGCTCCTGTGCCGGGGACAACCTGCATTGGCCTGGAATACTTTTGCAATGAAGACGAACCCTTTTGGCACATGGCCGACGCTGAATTGATTGCTCTGGGCCGGCGCGAGTTGGCTCAATTGGGCCTGGTTCACGAGGCGGACGTGCTGGATGGAGTTGTCTTCCGCCAGCCCAAAGCCTACCCTGTCTACACCGGCGAGTACAAAGCTTATCTGGAGCTTATCAAAAGCTATCTGGCCTCGATTGAAAATTTACAAACCACCGGACGTAATGGCTTACACATGTACAACAACCAAGACCACTCAATGCTTACGGCTATGCTGGCCGTCGAAAATATTGTTTTGGGTAAAAAGCACGATATTTGGGCCGTCAACACCGAACGTTCCTATCACGAGGAAGTTAGAATTCCTGCCGCGCGCGCGCCGCTCCCCTCGCCGGGTTGGGAAGAGGGGGCAGCGTGACCACCCTCTCTCTGGTTATCCCGCTGCTCAATGAAGAGGGCAACTTAAGGCTATTGCACCAAAAGCTGACCGAAGTGCTGTCAACCCTGGATTGCTCTTACGAAATCATTTTTGTCAACGACGGCAGCGCCGACGGGTCGCCCCAAATTTTAGAGGAATTGTTTAAATCGGACCCGGCCGTGCAGGTCATCCATTTTCAGCAGAATTTTGGCAAAACAGCCGGGTTGGTCGCCGGTTTTCGCCAGAGCCGGGGGGAAATCATCATCACGATGGATGCGGATTTGCAAGATGACCCCGCCGAAATTCCGGCCATGCTGGCTAAGTTGAAAGAGGGGTATGATTTGGTCGCCGCCTGGCGTTACCACCGCCACGACCCGATTGACAAAACCTGGCCCTCGCGCATTTTTAATTGGGGGGTGTCCACCTTTAGCGGGGTGCGGCTGCACGATTTCAACTGCGGCTTCAAAGTTTATCGCCGCGCTGTCACCGAGCGAATTCCGCTCTACAGCGATTTTCACCGCTTTATCCCGGTATTGGCCGTCGGTCAGGGCTTTCGGGTAACGGAACTGCCGGTGCAGCACCATCCCCGCCACGCCGGGGTGTCGAAATATGGCGCGGGCAGAACCATTCGCGGCCTGCTAGATTTTATCACCGTGCTGTTTTTGACCACCTATCTCAAACACCCGCTGCGGCTGTTTGGCCTGGCCGGCCTGGCTATGTTTGGCCTGGGCGGCCTGATTGAACTTTATCTGGCCGTGGAGTGGCTCCAACGCGCCCTGGGCCTGGCTGAGGTCGAGCCGATTGGGACCCGACCCCTTTTCACTGTGGGCATTCTAGCCATGATCCTGGGCATCCAACTTTTTTCAACCGGCCTCCTGGGTGAAATGATCCGCTATTTTACCTTCCGCCCAGAGCAAGAGTACGCCATTAAAAAGATTTTGCAGCACGACTCTTAAATTCTAAATTCTTATTTCTTATTTTTTATTCCCTATGGACCGTCACGGCAATCGCCAAAAACATCTCAACCCTAACCCAATCCAGCGCGCCCTGTTGGATAAATTTCATCATAAAATTACCGCCTTAATTCAACAGACGGGCGTCACCTGTTTGTTAGATGCCGGCTGCGGCGAAGGCTTTGTGCTGAAACAGTTGCAGGAAGCTGACCCGTCCCCGGCTAAAATGATCGGCGGCGATTTCAGCGGCGATGCCCTGCTGTGGGGACGCGCCCACCTCAAGCACAACGCGCCTCTGGCTCAGTTTGACCTGCATCACCTGCCGTTTCCGGCCAACAGTTTTCCGCTGGTGATTTGTTTAGAGGTGCTGGAACATCTGCCCGATTCGCGGGTTGGGCTGCGCGAACTGGCCCGTGTTTCTGCGGAGTATGTGCTGGTCAGCGTGCCGCACGAACCCTTTTTTCGAGGGGCTAACTTTCTGCGTGGCAAACACTTCCGTGCCTGGGGCAACGACCCGGAACACTTTCATAATTACAGCGGGCGTAGTTTTCGGCGCATGGCCGGCCAGGTAGTAGATATTGTCTGGCACGGCTACGCTTTCCCCTGGCAAATCGCCCTCTGCCGCAAACGAAACTAAAAAATTGTGAATGATGAATGGTTAATGAAAATTCACAATTCACAATTGACTATTCACAATTAATTTTTCATGTCACCCAAACTTACCTATTTTCTCATCCTGCTCCTCCTGCTGGCTGCCTTTGCCCTACGCTTGGGGCACTTGCTGGCCGGCATTTTTCATATTGACGAATACATCAGTATGCTGGCGGCGCAGATGACGGCTCAAAAGGGCGCCCCTATCTTTCCATCGGGCCTGTTTTATCATCAAGGGCTGCTTTTATCCTACCTGGCGGCTCCCCTACTGCAAGCGGTCGCTTTTCGAGAAGAAATCGCCCGCTGGCCCTCGCTGCTGGCCGGCGCGCTGGCGGTGGCTGCTTTTTACCACGCCGGCCGCCATCTGTTTCAGACCACCCTGGCCGGCTTGTTGGCCTTAACCCTGGCCGCCCTCGACCCCGAAATGATTGTCTGGTCGGCCCGTATGCGCATGTATACCCTGGCCGGGCTGTTGATGTTGTTGGCTCTCTATTTTTTGGCCCAGGGGCTGCTGTTCCGGCCTAACCGCCTTGATCGGCTGATGGGGGTTGGCTGTTATTTTGCGGCTATTTTGGCGCACTCGGTGGTGGTGGTGGCCCTGCCGGTCTGGGCGCTGGCTTTTGGC
Source organism: Anaerolineales bacterium (assembly GCA_015075405.1). Classification (GTDB taxonomy): domain Bacteria; phylum Chloroflexota; class Anaerolineae; order 4572-78; family J111; genus DSQQ01. The sequence goes on along the minus strand of JABTUK010000003.1, from coordinate 630,653 downwards.
GTCTGTCTGCTGGCGGATCGACGCACCTTTAAAGTTGATTGGCCGCGCCAAAAAGCCTTGATTCCGGAGTTGCTTTTTATAGGGATTGTCCTGGCGGCTGGGGTCGTTTTTGCCGTAGGCGGACAAATCCCCTTTTTATCGCCGCCAGCGGCTGAAAGCAGCAGTGGGCCAGGGAGCAGCGCCGGGGGACTGGCCGGCGTCTTTGCTAAATTTTTAGACCCCGGCCTCGGCTGGAACCGCATTGACGATTTTATTTATATCTACACCGCCGACGAATACTGGCCGCTGTTAATTTTGAGCGGGGTGTCGTTGGGGCTGGCTTTGATCGCGCTTTTCCGCCGCCGCCTCACCCCCCGCAACTTGGCCGCCCTATTGCTGGGGCTGATTTTCATCCTGACCATCGCCGAATTGGGCCTGGCCCTCACCTCCACCTGGCGCAAAACCCGCTACCTGTTTATCCTCTGCCACCCGGCCATCCTGCTGCTGGCCGCCGACGGGTTGGCCCGCGTCCTCGAACTCTTTGCACGCTTTCTGTCTTTGCGACCGCCGACCGCCGACCCATTCGGCAGGCTCAGGGCAGGCCGCCGACCGCCGATTAAGAAACCCCTACTACCTACTACCTACTATCTACTACCCTTACTCGGCGTCATCCTCATTGCCGCCTTCTGGGCCGAACCGGCGCTCGATGCGGGCTTGGCGCAGGGGACCGGCAACTACAACACCGCGTTTCGCTGGGTCGAAACCCACTGGCAGGAGGGCGACAGGGTGATGACGGTCCATCCTTCGGCGGCTTATTTGTACCTGGGCCGTTCCGATTATTACGCCACCCAGGGCACAGCGCGGGTGTTCGTAGATGACGAGTCTGAGGAAGAGGTGGATCGGTACGTCGGCTCGACCCTGGTTGATTCGGTGGAGGGTTTGAACGCCGCCCTGGCGTCGCCCCGGCTGTGGTTTGTGGTAGATCAGGACCGCTTTTTCAATCGTTATGAACCATTCTTTATCCAGCAGGTTTTTGCCCAGATGGATTTGCAGCACGAAACGGGCCGGGTTTTGGTTTTTTTAAGCCACCCCTATCCTCGCCCTGTGCCGCCGGAGCCAACCAAAACTGTTGCCGCCAATTTTAGCGATTTGATCGAATTGGCCGGCTACACCCTCGATCTGGCCGCCGTAGCCCCGGACCGGACGGTTCAACTGGGCCTGTATTGGCGGCCCCTGGCAACCCATTTTCAACACCCTTACAAAGTGTTTGTCCAACTCAGAAATGAGCAAGGGCAAACCGTCGCCCAGGCCGATCATTTTATTTATGAAGGACTGCTCAGCGGAAGTGTGCTGGGCCAGCTCAAACAGCAGCGGGAATGGCTGCGCGACACCGCCGATCTGGCCCTGCCGGAAAACCTGCCGTCCGGGTCTTATGGTCTTTTTATTGGCCTCTACGATCCCGCCACTTTTGAACGGGTCCCGCTTAGCGCCGATACCAGCGGCGAGAACGCCGTTCTCCTGGAGACGATTTCAATCCCATGACGCTCGCTCCTGTGAAAATAGACCGAGGACGGGAGACCGGGGACGATGATAGATACCCGGTCCTCGGTCCCCGGTCCCCGGTCATCACTAGTAAAAATTTTTCGTTAGCATTGAAACAACAGCAACATCGTTCTGCCTGGTGGCAGCAACCTGGGTTGTGGTTAATGCCGCTCCTGCTGCTGGGCTTCTGGCTGCGGCTCTCATACCTTCTCGGTTCTGTTTATTTTTACGACGAGTTCATCAGCATGCTGGCCGCAGTGATGACCGCTCAAAAAGGCATCCCCATTTTGCCGTCGGGCCTGTTTTACGATCACGGCCTGCTGTTCTCCTACCTGTCCGGCGGGTTGGTCGCCTTACTGGGCTTTAAAGAAGAAATCGCTCGCTGGCCGGTGCTGTGGTTGAGTGTTATTACCATCGCTGTCTATTACCTGGCCGCCCGGCGGCTTTTCGACTCGGTGCTGGCCGGGGTGCTGGCTGCTACCCTGGCTGCTTTGGATGAAACCTCTATTATCTGGGGCGGGCGGGCGCGCATGTATACCCCGGCTCACCTGTTTGTTCTGTTAACATTGGCCTGGTTTCTATGGGGGACGCTGCAACGCCCTGCCCCTCGCACGCGTTATCTGGCCCTGCTGTTTTTGGCCGCCGCGCTCTTTTCGCACACCATGACCTTTCTGATCCTGCCACCGCTGGCTTTGCTGTTGTTGCTCTTTACCTGGCTCTATCGCCGGCGTGATTGGCTGCGCCAGCCGCGTCTCTGGCAAGAGGCCGCAGTGGGCCTGGTGATTGTGGCTCTGGCTTTGGCCGTCGTCGCCGGGGGGATGAACAAGCCCAGCGCCAAGGTGATTGTCCAGCCCGAGCCGTCAGCCGCGGCCCCGCCGCCCCTGGGCCTGGGCTTTTTGCGCGGCTTTATTTGGCCGGGCCTGGAATGGGATCGCTTTGATAATCTGGTGGGGTTTTTTGAAGAGCCTCCTTACGACTGGCTGCGCCCGGCCATTGGCCTGGCTTTGCTGCTGGTTGGGTATCGCTTTCTTCGCCGTCGGGCTAAGTTTGGGGATGTCGCCCTGCTGTTTTTGGCCCTCTTCCTGGCCCTGGTCATTTTTGAGATGGGCGCGCTGCTGACCGACGCCTGGAGCAAGAGTCGCTATGTGTTTATTCCGGCCCTGCCCGGATTTTTGTTGTTGAGCGCCGGCAGTTTGGCCCATTTACTGTCTCTGCCTATGGCTCTGGCGGAGAAATTGGGGCAGCCGGCCCTAAAATCGGTCTGGTTAAAAGGCGGGGTTATGCTGGCAGGGGTGGCTTTGGTTGCCATGATGTGGGGGTCGAGGGCCTGGAACGTGGCCCAAACGCAAGGCACGGGCGATTACAACACCGCCTTTGCCTATGTCAAAGCCAACTGGCAGCCCGGCGACCGGCTGATGACCACCCATCCGGCGGCGGCGTATCTTTATTTAGGCTTCTGTGATTATTACGCCAACCAGGTTTCGGCTTCCGTCTTTCGAGGCGATGGCGAAGACAACGCCCTGGTGGACCGTTACGCGGCCAGCCTTCTGGTTGACTCGGTGGAGCGGCTTAATGACATTCTGGGCCAGGGTCAGCGGCTCTGGTTTGTGGTGGACGAGCAGCGCCTCTACGAGCGCTTCGAGCCGTTTTTTACCCAACAAATCCTGGCCCAGATGGACCTGGTTGAACAAACCGGCACAACTTACATTTTTCGCAGCCGGCCTTATCCCACCCCTGTGCCGGTCCAGCCGACTGTCCGGCTTGAGGCTAATTTTGGCAATATGATCCGGCTGGAAGGCTACCACCTCGATCCGGCGGCCCTCGCTCCCGATGGCACGCTGCCGTTGGGTCTATATTGGCGGCTCACCGGCGCTCCGACGCGCCAGCTCAAGGTATTTGTCCAACTGCGTAATACCCAAGGCCAGATTGTCGCTCAAGCTGACCATTTTTTACTGGAAGGCTTACTGACGCGGGAAGCATGGGACGCCTGGTGGCAAAAAGGTGAATGGCTGCGCGACACCGCCGACCTGAGCCTGTCGCTGCCGTTGCCGGTAGCGGGCGAACCATACCGGCTGTACGTGGGCTTTTATGATCCAAAAACCCTTGAGCGCGTGCCGGTTATGGGCGATACGAGTGGGGAGAATGCGGTGGTGATTGAACTGCCTCCTGCCGAGGCGGCGAAATAAGGATTTTATCAATCCGGTGTTCGTCCATATCCACCACCTCAAAAGTGTAATCCTGCCAGCGGGCAGTTTCGCCTGGTGTGGGGATATGCCCCAGCAGAATCAGCAGCAGGCCGGCGGTGGTTTCAAAGCTGTACTCTCGGCCCAACTTTTCTACCTCCGGGATATTGAGTTGTTCCTCCAGATCGCTGAGGGGCAGCAGCCCGTCCACCAGGTAACTGCCGTCCTCACGCCGGACAATTGAAGCATCGGCCTCATCGTACTCATCGGTAATTTCGCCCACCAGCTCTTCCAGCATATCCTCCAGGGTAATCAGGCCGGCCACCTGGCCGTACTCATCCAGGACCAGGGCCAGCGCATTATTGCTCTGTTTGATCTGTTGAAAGGCAACGACGGCGCGCTGGCTTTCAATCACGTAGCAGGGCGGGCGCAGCAACGAACGCAAATCAACCGCCTCAGATGTTCCCCACACCCGCAGTAAATCTTTGACATTCAGGATGCCAATAACCTGGTCTAGCGAATCCTCGAAAACCGGCAGACGCGAATAACCGGATTCGGTCACAATTTTGAGCAACTCCGGCAGCGGTGTATTCCGTTCAATCCCCACAATTTGGGTGCGCGGCGTCATCAGCGAGCGCACCAGCCGGTCGGTAAAAGCAAACACATTGTTAATCAGATCTTCTTCCGCTGCCTCGACCGTCCCGTCGCTGGTTCCTTCGCGGACGAGCGCCATAATGTCGTCCTCGGTAATGGGCGACTCCGGCACGTTATGCCGCCCCAACAAGCGCAGGATCAGTTCGGTGGAGAAGGTCAAAAAGCTGACCACCGGGTTGGCCAGCCTGGCCAACCCGCGCATGCTGGGCGCGACAAAGCTGGCCATCGCTTCTGCATTTTGGAGCGCCAGCCGCTTGGGGACCAGCTCGCCGACGATGAGCGACAGGTACGTAATTGCCAGCACTACCACCCCCAGGGCAATCGTGCCGGCATAGGGCGCGAGCGTCGGAATATCAGTCAAAGCGGTTTCAAGCAGTTCGGCCAGAGTCGCCCCGCCAAAGGCTGCGGCAAAGGTGCCAATGAGGGTGATACCCACCTGGACCGTCGAGAGAAAGCGACTGGGGTTTTCGGCCAGTTCCAGCGCCGCCGCCGCTCCTCGCTGCCCGGCAAGGGCCTGCTGCTCCAACCGGCCCTTACGCGCCGACACCACCGCAATCTCCGAAGCCGCAAAAAAGCCGTTAGCCAGAAGCAGAACAAAGATAATAATAATCTCGAACAATAGATCGCCTATCATTAATTCATCTCAACAGAGTACTCTCGTTCAAAAAAAGTGTTTATGATTCAAAAATCACGGTAAATATACTTTACCATCGGCGCGTTTCCTCAATTGTTTTCGAACTGACAGAAATGACTGCAAAGCCTCCATAAATGTCTCTGTATTTCTCAAATGAGGTAAAAATAAGTTGTGCGCTGCTACGGTAGGCAGATCAAAAAACCAGTAAAGCGGCATGAGCGGTGAAATCCATAACCTGCTTCCTTTAGTTTTCTCGGTTAAATGGTAGTTGCCATAATTCCCCTGAACAGCCGAGATAATGGACGAATTAATAACGCTGGGGTCTTGCACGGGTTGATTTTGCACGTATAAAACTGCATCCTCATAGGCCCGATAAGCCTCCATTTGGGGTGTTAAGGCGCATGCTCCCAAAAAACCACCATTTTTGGTCAAGGCGGCGATATTCTCAAAAATGTGGGCATAGGTCATATCTTGTTCCGCCCCAAAGCCCAAACAGGCAATTAGTCGAGTCGGTATGTCGTTTAGCTCATTAACTACAAACAGAGAAGTTGCATCCTCAATCAAGGTACCGGTTTGTCCCTCATCACCTCGAACCAGGCTGTCTACCCCGCCATCAATGAGCAAAATCCCATCAATTGACAGATGCTCAACCAGCAAACGATAATTTTTCAACAAAGGTCGAGTTCCGGTTTTTTGAAAACACCAGATTTTAACCGCTTCATTGCGCTTGCGTTCAAACCACTGGGCCAAATACAACTCAGGAAAATAGGGCGAAATATGGTTATAGTCGGCGTCAACGCCCACCAAAGTGTTTGTTAAGCGGATACCAGCCTTGAATTGGACAATATCAGAAAAACTAAAGCTGGCCAGATGAGCCTTTTGCCCTCGTTTTTGCAACTCAAAATAAATGGGCAAACCGCAAAAAAGATCGAAACCACCGCCCATTCCGGCAATAAGGAGATTTTGACAATGAGCAACCTGGTCGAAAATAGGTAAATTTAGGTTCATGACGGCTCCCATGAGTTCTCTAAGCTTTTGAGTGTGTTTCAAATGGGTTGACGATGCCGGAAATTGGAGTCCAAACCTTGGTTTGGAAAAACCAAAGCAAGCTTTGGACTCCATTCTCAGCGCCTTTTTGTATCCTTGCCTTTCTTCTTGCCAAATTTTTCGTCGCTGGCCATCATGACCATCAACGGCTGGAAGGTGGCGATGGGCCGCACCAGGTCGGTTTGCTGGGCCATGACCTCCGCCGGATTTTTGTAAGCCTGGGGCGACTCGTCTACCCCGGCGTCGGGGTTGAGCAGTTCCACCCCACGCTGCTTGAGGTAAGCGTCGCGTTGGTGGCGGGTAATCATCTGCTTGCTGGCGGTGCGCGAGCGGGGACGGCCCGCGCCGTGGCTGGACGAGTCCAGCGAGTCTTCATTGCCCAGTCCCAGTACCAAATAGCCTTTATCGGCCATTGTGCCGGGAACTACCCCCAACTCGCCTGCTGCCGCCGGGGTGGCCCCCTTGCGGTGGACAATCAACGTTTTGCCGCCGTGCGTTTCCTCCCAGGCAAAGTTATGGTGATTCTCCACAAAGGCGGCAGGCTGTAGTCCCGCTGCCGCGCTGACGGTCTGGTGAATCATCTGGTGGCAGGCCGAGGCGAAATCTCCGGCGACATGCATGGCCAGCCAATACTCCTGCCCGGCCTCGCTCTCCAAATCGAGCCAGGCCAGCTCGTGAAACTGCTTGGGTAGCTCCGGGCGCAAATCTTTGGCGATACGGGTGTACTCCTGGGCAATGGTCGCCCCGATGCCCCGCGAGCCGGAGTGAGTCACAAAACAAAGCCGGGTATCGCCGGCTTGCAGCCCCAACTGCGGGATGTCTTCCAGGACATTCAAGGCAGCCCATTCCGCAAAATGATTAGACGTGCCCGACGTGCCCATCTGTCGCACCGCTTTATCATGCAAGTGACGCAGTAGAGACAATTCATGCCAGCGGGGGTCGTCCAGCAAGGGGTGATCGCGGCGGTTGCGCGGGTCCCACTCCCCATCCCGTTCGCCCAGGCCAAAGCGGGTGTTGAACAGCAGCGCCTTGCGCAGCCGGTCGCCCTGAGCATTGAGCAGGCTGGGCGGCTCGTCGTAAATGCTCATGCGCATGCGGCAGGCAATATCCACCCCGACGCCGTAGGGAATAACGCTGTTTTCCGTGCCCAGCACCCCGCCGATGGGCAGCCCGTAGCCAGGATGGCCATCGGGCATAAGCGCGGCGGCTTGCGAAACGGGCAGACGGGCCGCATTTTCCAACTGTTGCAGGGTTTGCGGCTCAAAATCCGTGCCCCAAACCCTGAAGGGAATCGGCGTCTCCCGAATGGACGCGGCTGGAGTTGCTTTGGGCTGTTCCAACTCAATCAACCGTTGGGCCAACACGCCAAATAAAGGGTCGCTGCGGAATTGAGCCGGAGCCAGCCGCACCCCATTCAAGCGGGCCAGCACTTCGCCCCGGTCGAGGTTGTCCGCCAGCAGCGTTTCGGCAGCTTCCAACGCCGCGCCCATAATCGGGCCGGGCGGCCAGCCTTCGGCCAATAATTCTTTGCCGGTTAGTTTTTTGGTCATGGTGTAACCCTCACTCCTCAATAAAGGGCCAATCGAGGCTGCGATCATTGACAAAGCGATAGCGCACCGGATAAGCAGTCTGAAGTAATTCGATATAACGGCGGGGTTCTACATCATCGGCGGTTAAGCCCAAATTATGATACAGCCGGGCCACTTCGGTGCGGGCAACCGGGACCAACTTTTCGTCGTCGCACAGGATTTCGATTTCGATAAAGTGACCCAAATGGTCCACCTCGTTGAACTCCACATTGGCCCGCTCGACCCGGTACACCCGTGACTTTTTGCGCTTGACCACAAACGGCTCGAAGCCAAACTGATGGGCAAACTGGAAGAAGGCATGGGCATCATCCACCCCAAATTCAACCTCGTCGTTCACCTCCACCCCAGCGGCCTCGACCAGTTGCTTGAAGGTGACAACCGACCGGCCTGCCTCTCGCCGTAGCCGGAAGCGATCGGCGGGTACGGCAGCGGTATCACCTTGCCGGCGAAAATAGATGTCTTCTTTTAGCGTCTCCCCCTTGAGGGCGCCCAGCGAGGCTGCTTTGGCCTCGATTTCCTGGGGCTGGCTCAAACGCGCTTTCAATTCAACTTCAAAGGCCATAATTATTTTCCTGGGATAGAGATTAGAGATTAGAGATTGGAGATTCAAGTTAATAATCTCCAATCTCCAATCACCTTTTTTACCCTGGTTAGTATAGAGGAATTGAGGGGGTTGTCAATCGTTCAAGAAAGAGCTTTAAAGATTCTGGCGTGCTGATTGCTGTCCTTATAGTTTTGTGTTATTGTCACACATTGTAACAGGGTAGCAGAGTCGCACGCCCTTTCCCCCTTCGGGGACGCCCGAAGGGGTGAGGTCGCAGGGATGTAATTGAAAAGTTAGCAGTATCAGTAGATCCAATTTTCGAGGAGTGAGGCACGCCCACGTGCCGAACACCGCCGCACGTGGGCGTGCTGGCTCCTCAAATTTGGATCCACTGAGTATAGCAGGATAGCGGAGTCGAGTAATTTTCCCTACTCCCTACTCCTTACTCCCTACTTCCGTTTTCGAGGAGGATTTCACCATTTATCGCCAACCACGTCCGGCTCCGGTGCTGGACTCGCATATCGCCGCCGGTTCAATTAAGCAGGGGTTATGGGTTGCCAAAAGCTACTATTTTCTGTTCTTCGCGGCAGTCGGCTGCATGGTCCCATTTTTTAACATCTATCTGGAATCGAAAGGGTTGAGTGGGGTGGAAATTGGCTGGCTGGGCAGCATCCCCCCTCTGATTGCCCTGGGGGCCAACCCTTTTTGGGGCGCGGTGGCCGATACCTGGAAAATTCACCGGCCGGTGCTGGCGCTATGCGCTTTTGTTGCCGGGTTGGTCTCCCTGTTTTTTCTGGGGGTGAGCAGCTTCTGGCTGCTGCTGGCGCTGGTCACGGCGCTCTCTTTTTTTCGCACCCCCATCGGCTCGATTGTGGACAGTACCGTAATGGATATGCTCAAGCGGACCAACAGCGGTAGCAGTTACGGCCAGCAGCGTTTGTGGGGCACAGTTGGGTTTGTATTCGCCACCTTTAGCCTGGGCCAACTTCTCAGCCCTGCTAATATGGCGCTTATCTTTTGGCTGCACGGCGGGCTGCTCAGCCTGGCCTGCGCCGGGTTGAGTTTTTTGCTGCCCATCGAAAGTGCGCCGCACCAGGTTGGAATATGGCAAGGACTGCGCCGTTTGACCACCCAGGGCGGCTACTTAAGCTTTTTGATTGCGATGACGTTGCTCGGCATGGGCATCTCGGCCTACATTGGCTTTTTGGGGTTGCATATTATGGCGCTCGGCGGCAATGAGGCGCAAGTGGGCCTGGCCTGGACGGCCAATTCCCTGCCCGAAGTGATCTTGATGTACTTTGGGGCGCGCTGGCTGGGCCGTTACAGCCATAAGCGGTTGATTATAGCTGGATTTGTGGGCTTTACCCTGGTTTGGATCCTGGCCGCCCTGGCCCCCACGCCCGCCCTGCTTATTGCCGTTCTGCCCGGCATGGGGATTTGCTTTGGTTTTTTCTGGGTGGCCGCGGTTGGTTATGCCAGCGAAGCAGCCCCACCCGGCTTGAGCGCGACCGCCCAGGCCTTAATGGGCGCGGCCCAGAGCGGTCTGGGCTGGAGTCTTGGCTCGGTGGTGGCCGGCTATTTGTGGGATCAGACCAATGGACATGTTGTTCTATTTTTTGCCGCCGCCATGTTTTTTCTGGCAACTTTAATTTTTTGGTGGGGTAACCGCAATTCGGAGAGGATTGATTTAGCGGGCAAAGAGGAGTATAATGGATTTAACAATCCGTGAAACCAGGTGCAATCATTATGTATAATACTATTTTAGTCCCGTTGGATGGATCGGCACGGGCCGAGGCTATTCTGTCGCATGTGGAAAATTTGGCCCTGTGCCATGGTTCCAAAGTGGTCCTCCTTCAGGTAGTCGAGCCGAAACCACTTTTAATTGATGGCACCAACGCCGTACCCGATCTAATTGAACACCAGCATCACCTCAAGGATGCCGAGGCTTATCTGACCACACGGCAGGGTGAATTTCGTGAAAAAGGCATCGAGACCCGGATTCGCCTGGCCGAAGGACCTGTTGTCAATGAGATTATCAATGCGGCTGAAAGCGAAAACGCCGAGCTTATTGCCATGGCCAGTCATGGGCGGACCGGCCTGGCGCGGGTGTTTTACGGCAGCGTCGCCGCCGGGGTGCTGCACCGGATAGATCGGCCCTTGTTGCTGGTGCGTTCAGAGGATAGCGATTAAGTCTTATCACCTGAAAAGGGTCAGGATCAACTGCGCCAGCAAGATTTTGGTGATGGTGGCAATAGGGTAAACGGTCGCATAGCCAATATTGGGCAGGTCATTTTCAGACTGTTCCAGGGCAAAACCGAGGACGGCCGGTTGGGTTTGCATCCCGGCCAGCAAGCCACTGAGCAGCCCCATGGGAATACCCAGGAAATAATGTCCTACACATAGAATCGTCAGCGCTGTCACGCAAGTGATAACCGCCCCGGCCAAAAAAATGTATACCCCACCGCTTTGGGCAAAAGTATTGACAAAGGCATAGCCGGAGCGGGTACCAACCGCCGCCAGAAAGAGGATCAAGCCAATCTGGCGCAGCACCAGATTGGCGCTGTAAGGCATCGCCCAGACCAGCGGGCCGGTGCGGCCTTGATTGCCCAAGATCAGCCCCACGATCAGCGGTCCCCCGGCCAACCCCAGCTTAAAAGTGATGCCGCCGGGCAGCGGGATAGGGATTGTGCCCAGCAGCAACCCCAAAGTTACCCCCAGGCTAAAGGTGAGCAGGTCAATTTCACTCAAGGCGCGGTACGAGTCGCCAAAAAATTTACTCACGGCAGGCATGGCTTCTGGTTTGGCCAGCACCCGGACCCGGTCGCCGGGTTCCAGTACGGTATCCCCGTTGGCCAATAGTTCAACATCACCTCGGCGCAACCGGGTGACTATGGCCCCAAATTGCTGTGGCAGGTCGAGATCTCGCAGGCGGTGCCCCACCACGCGAGGATTAGAGACGAACATTCGCCGGAAGTCATATTCGCTGCGGTCCAATTCCAGCCGCTCGCTGCTCAATTCACCCAGATAGTTTGTCACTTCGTCCAGGTCTTCTTGAGTTCCGATCAGGGTGATGAGATCTCCTACGGCCAGCCGGGTGTCGCCTCCAACCAGGGCCAATGGCCCATCCCCATGTTTGATCCGGCCAAAAATAACATTCCACCGCTGTTGCTGAACCAGATCGTAAACAGACTGCTGCGTTGCCTCGGGCCGAGTCACCCGAATGGTCCGGTTTTGGAGTTGCTGATGGGTTGCGCCCGGCTCCCCCGAAGCCTGCGCTTCACGATGATAATCAATACGCCAGAGGCGTTGGAGGATAAAAATAGCCAAAATCGGCCCAATTACGCCCACCGGATAGGCAATCGAGTAACCTACCACCGGCTCGCTGACCCACTCATCTACCTGGTCGGGTGGAGCGAAGGCTTTGATTTGCTCCAGCAGCGCCGCCAAAGCGGGCGTGTTGGTCATACTGCCGGTAAACAGGCCTCCGGCCAGGGTGGACTTTAAGTTGAGCAGGTACAGTGCGCCCACGGTCAGCCCGGCTGCCAGGCACAGCCCGCCCACAATGAGCAAATTGTCCCGCAGCCCTTTGCGCCGGAACGAGGCAAAAAAGGCCGGGCCGCTGCTCAACCCAATGGTGTAGACAAACGCAACCAGGCCAAAGGTGTAGATTATTTCCGGCAGTTTCAAGTCAGGATGCAGCGAGCCAACGGCCAGACCAACAAAAAGAACGGCGGCTACTCCCAGGCTGCTGCCTTTAATTTTTATGTGGCCCAATGGATAGCCAATGGCGGTTACGATAAACAACAACAGCAATGGATTATCCAGTAGTAACTGTATCATCATCGCTCCGATAAACTAAAAAAGGGGCAGACCCTAGTATGTCTGCCCCATAAGGTCAAAAGAAACTATTCTCCCGGCACAGCCGCTACTTCAGCCTGAAACTGCCATTTTTCGGGTGAGCGCCACAGGCTGGACAGGATCAGTTCGCGGATGAAGATGAGTTCCTTGGGCAAGCGGTCATACAGCTTGGCAAACAACTCTTCGTGTGACATAACTTCTTCCACCCACTGATCGCGGTTGATAGCCATCAGTTCGTTGAACTTTTCTTTGCTAAAGTCCAGGCCGCGCCAATCCAGGTCTTCGTAGCGAGGCATCCAGCCGATGGGGCTTTCGCTGCTGGGGGCGTGGCCTTTGACTCGGTCAACAACCCACTTCAAAACGCGCATATTATCGCCAAAGCCAGGCCAGATGAACTTACCGTTTTCATCTTTGCGGAACCAATTGACCCCAAAAATTCGGGGCGGATAGGCAAGCTGCCGGCCAAAGCGCAGCCAGTAGTTGAAGTAAGAGGCCATATGATAACCGGCAAAGGGCAGCATCGCAAAAGGATCGCGCCGCACCTTACCCACCTGGCCAAAGGCCGCCGCCGTCATTTCGGAACCCATCGTGGCTGCCAGGTAAACGCCGTAGGTCCAATTAAAAGCCTGGTAAACCAACGGCACTACCGTGCTGCGCCGGCCGCCAAAGATAAAGGCCTCAATCAGCACCCCGTTGGGGTTCTCCCAATCTGAGTCAATGACCGGGTTCTGGTGGGCCGGGGCGGTAAAGCGGGCATTAGGATGGGCCGCGGGCTGGCCGGTTTCCGGCGTCCAGTCGTTGCCTTTCCAGTCAATCAGGTGGGCCGGCGGGGTTTTAGTCATGCCTTCCCACCATACATCGCCGTCGTCGGTCAGCGCCACGTTGGTAAAGATGGTGTTTTTGGCGCAGGAAATCATGGCGTTGGGGTTCGATTCAAAGTTGGTGCCCGGCGCTACCCCAAAATAGCCCGCCTCGGGGTTGATGGCATAGACGCGGCCATCCGGCCCGGGTTTGAGCCAGGCAATGTCGTCGCCAACCGTGGTCACTTTCCAGCCTTCTTCCTGGAAAGCCGGCGGCGGGACCAGCATGGCAAAGTTGGTTTTGCCGCAAGCGCTGGGGAAAGCGGCGGCCACATAGGTTTTCTCGCCCTTTGGATCTTCTACCCCCAGGATGAGCATATGCTCGGCCAGCCAGCCTTGCTCGCGGGCAATAACCCCGGCGATGCGCAGGGCAAAACATTTTTTGCCCAGCAAAGCATTGCCGCCGTAGCCGCTGCCGTAAGACCAGATTAGCCGTTCTTCGGGGAAATGGACGATATATTTGGTGGTGGGGTTGCAGGGCCAGGTGACATCCTTTTGGCCGGGTTCCAGCGGCGCGCCGATGGAGTGCAGGGCCGGCACAAACTCGCCATCTTCGCCCAACACGTCCCAGATTTTGCTGCTGACACGGGTCATGATGTGCATATTGACCACCACGTAGGGTGAGTCGGTCAGTTCGATGCCGATGTAGGAAATGTGCGAGCCAATCGGCCCCATGCTGAAGGGAATGACATACATCGTCCGGCCTTTCATACAGCCATCAAACAGTGGGATCAACTCTTCCTTCATCTCCTTGGGGTCTTTCCAGTTGTTGGTAGGACCAGCATCTACCTTACTCTTACTGCAGATGAAGGTGCGGTCTTCCACGCGAGCAACGTCGCTGGGGTCGGAACGGGCCAAAAAACAGCCCGGCCGCTTTTCGGGGTTGAGCCGGATAAATGTGCCGGCTTCAACCATCTCTTCACATAGGCGGTCATACTCGGTCTTCGATCCATCACACCAGTAGACCTGGTCGGGCTTGCACAGGGCCACCATTTCTGCCACCCAATTACGTACTTTTTCGTGTTTGACATTCGTTGGGAAATTCATGTTGCCTCCTTTTATACTGTCCTTAAATTGACATTTAATTAATGATTAAACCGGGGCTACATTTATAGTCGGCCTCAGCTTATTTTGCAATTTGGGGCGGTAAATACCTGGAGAAGGCCTTACCCGGCCCAAGATATCCTAAAAAATTTAACTTTACAGTGTTTTGGGGAACTATCTACGATGATAGGGGCGTCCTGCAAGTTGCTTATACCATATAACAAAATTAGATATTCTGATAGTGTTACATGTCATAAATTCGATAGGTAATTTGTCACTAAGTAGTGAAATAATTCACAATAACAATAAGCTCGATGTAACCTTTACTACTTTGCCTGCCGGTGTTATAATAGTTATGTCTCTTTAACGTCAATTTTTGCCGAGGTCCACTCTTGAGTCGTGCGCAGCAGCTTTACCAGTTACAAACCCTGGATAGCGAATTGGATAAAATCAACCAGCAGTTGGCCAGTATTGCCGCTCAGTTGGGTGAAAGTGAAGCTTTGAAAAAAGCCAGGGCTGAGGCCGGAGCGGCTGAAAAAACATGGCGACAGGCCCAGGCGGCCATGCAGGATTTGACGTTGGAGGTTAAAAGTTTGGCCGAAAAGATTGCCCAGCAGGAGAAGGTTTTGTACCAGGGCAAAGCGCTCAGTGCTAAAGAAGCGGCCAATCTGCAAGATGAAATCAACTCGCTGAAGCGCCGCCACAGCCAACGCGAGGAGCGGTTGTTGGAAGCGATGGTGGGCGCTGAAGAGTCCGAAATACAGCTCAAACGTGCCCAAACCGAGTTAACACAGGTCGAGGCTGACTGGCAAGCCACCCAGGAACAGTTGACCCAACAACAAGCTGCTTTAAGGGCCAGAGCGGTTGAATTAAAACAACATCGTCCGGTGATAATCAAGGTCATTGACCCGGATGACCTGGAAGAGTATGACGACCTGCGGCCCAGAAAAGCAGGCCGGGCAGTAGCCATGATCAAAGATGGTATCTGCCTGGGTTGTGGGGTAGCAGCTTCCAGCAGCCGGATTCAACATGCCCGCGCCGACACCGAGTTGGTTTACTGCGGCACTTGTGGCCGGATTCTATATGTAGCTTAAGGAGAGAGTCATGCCCCTGCGAACTGTCCAAGTAGATGTAGATGACGCTATCTTCCAAGCCGCTCTCAATCGGGCTACCCGCGAAGGCAAAGCCATTGGCCAGGTGATTGGGGATTTTTTGAGCCAATATGCTCAGGGGGCAACAGCCGGCGCCCCGACCAGCTATACCGTCCAGAGCGGCGATACACTGGGCCGGATTGCCCAAAAACTGTATGGCGACGCCCGCAAGTATCCCCTCATCCAGCAGGCCAATAACCTGGCTAATGCCAGCAATATCTGGGTAGGGCAGGTTTTGGTTATCCCGCCGCTCAATTCAACACCCGTTCCGGCAACA
Source organism: Anaerolineales bacterium (assembly GCA_015075405.1). Taxonomy (GTDB): domain Bacteria; phylum Chloroflexota; class Anaerolineae; order 4572-78; family J111; genus DSQQ01. The sequence continues at coordinate 615,291 of JABTUK010000003.1, read as the reverse complement.
CCGGTGGCCCCCGCGCCGGCTCCAACGCCGGTTACGCCGGTCACGCCGCCGACGCCGGCGGTTCCAACCCCTTCTGGGGCAACGCCGCCGCCTCAGCCATCCATCCAGTGGGTGGGGTCGCCTAATTTTAACCAGCGCCGCAGCCCCGACGATATTACGGCTATTGTTATTCACTCGACGGCGAATAACCGCTTGCAGGGAGTGATTGACTGGTTCAACAACCCCAACGCCCAGGTAAGCGCCCATTACACTATTGGCAAAGATGGTAAAATTGCGCAGCATGTACGCGATACCGACCGGGCCTGGCATGCCGGCCAGAGTGTCTGGAAAGGACGCAACTCGTGCAACGATTACACCATCGGCATCGAACTGGTCAACCTCAATGATGGGCAAGACCCCTATCCCGAGGCGCAGCACCGGGCCAATGTTGCGCTGTGCGCCTATTTATGCTACATTCACAACATTAAAGTTGACGATATTATGGGCCATCTCGATATTGCCCTGCCTCCTGGCCGCAAGTCCGACCCGCGTGGATACGATTTGAACCGTCTCCGCCGTGAAGTGGCCGCGGCCTTGGGAGAGAATTAAGTAAGCGTCCAAAATTTACTTCCCGTTCTAAGTTCCTACCAGTTCCCTTAGTTCCCTGGGAACTATAGGCACTTGAGGGAACTTATTTTTAGACAATTGTAAGCACTATGACTTTGACCCTGTTTGACTCCCGCCGCTGGCTGCCCATGCCGCGGGCTATAGGTTGTTACACTTAACGGCTCCCTATCTTCTTTGTGGTAGGGTTCCGGTCGGACTGGCCTGCCGGAACAGTTTCGGATTACGAGGGGTGAGTCCTGCTGCCAAGCAGTCCCCGGATCAAAATTTACCCATTTATCAAAATCTATAGCGTTGTTGTTAGCTCTGGAAGACAGAGTTTGCTCTGTTTATCCATCCTGACGTTAACGACAACTTGGGAGAACAATAAAAATGACCACAGCACAACTCTTTGAGAATAAAGTCGCTCTATCCTCTCATGAAGGCAAGGCTTCGCCGCGAATAATCACCGACCTGCCCGGCCCCAAAGCTAAAGCCCTCCTGGCTCGTGACGCCCAGGTGGTTTCACCTTCTTATCCCCGCGACTATCCTTTCGTGATGGATTATGGCCGGGGGGCCGAGGTATGGGATGTAGATGGCAACCGCTTTATTGATTTTGCCGCTGGCATTGCCGTCACCTCCACCGGCCACGCCCACCCCGAAGTGGTCGAGGCCATCAAAAATGCCGCCGATAAATTTTTGCACATCTCGTCGGATTATTATCACGAACTGCAAATCAGGCTGGGCGAAAAAATGGACGAGATTGCTCCTTTCGCTGAGCCGGCCATGACCTTCTTTACCAATTCCGGCACCGAGAGCGTCGAAGGGGCTTTGAAGCTCGCTCGCTACGTCACCAAGCGCCCCCGCTTTATCGGCTTTATCGGCGGCTTTCATGGCCGCAGCATGGGGTCGTTGGCTTTTACCGCCAGCAAATATACCCAGCAGGCCGACTTTTTCCCAACCATGCCGGGTGTAACCCATGTGCCTTTCCCCAACAACTATCGCCCCATTTTTGCCGGGGCCGACCAGGGGCTGGCCGTGCTCAATTACATCGAAAATGTATTGTTCCAGAGCAATATTCCGGCCAAAGAAGTAGCCGCCATCTTGCTCGAACCGATCCAGGGTGAAGGCGGCTACCTGGTCCCGCCCGACAGCTTTTTGCCCGGCCTGCGCGCCTTGTGCGACCGCTACGGTATCCTGCTGATTGCCGACGAGGTGCAGAGCGGCATCGGCCGCACCGGCAAAATGTTTGCTGTCGAGCATTGGGGGGTGCAGCCCGATATTGTGACCACCGCCAAGGGGCTGGCCTCGGGCATGCCCATCGGCACGGTCACCGCCCGCAAATCGCTGATGGAGCAGTGGGCGTTGGGGGCGCACGGCAACACCTACGGCGGCAACCCCATCTGCTGCGCCGCCGCCCTGGCCACCATCGAGCTGATCGAAAGCGAATACAAGGCTAATGCCGCCGTCATGGGCGAGTATCTAATGGGCAAAATGCGCCATTTAGCCGCCCGCTACCCGATTATTGGCGACGTGCGCGGCAAAGGGCTGATGATTGGCCTGGAATTTGTCAAAGACCGGGAGACCAAAGAACCGGCCAAAAAGCTGGTCGAGCAGGTCATCCACGAGTCTTTCCGCAACGGCCTGCTGCTCCTTTCCTGTGGCGTCAGCACCATTCGCCTGATGCCCCCGCTGATGGTCAACCAGGAATTGGCCGATGAGGCCACAGAGATTTTGGATTATTCGATTGGGGTGGTGGCGGAACAGCATGGAATTTAAGCTCAAAGTGAGTTACGACCCGCGTGGTAAGATTCTTGAAAAATCCGACCGATTAGTTTATAATTGACCCATACCTAAACTAACATAAGAGCGTTCACCCGTTTCTCTGCTGGCTAAAAAGCGGTATAAACAGTTGAACGCTCTTTAATTTGGGCAATCCCAAGAAAATAGTTATGCAATCCGTGTTGCGTCTTGCGTGTTCCGTTTATATTACGCAAGACGCAAGACGTTTTGACTGATTTAAATCTCAGAACAATCTTACACCTAAGGAGGCAGTCGTATGACCGAAGAAAAAACGGAAGCTGCCCAGGTTGAGTTTCGGGCAGAAATCCAACAACTTCTCAACATCCTGGTTCACTCGCTCTACACCGAGCGGGAAATCTTTCTGCGCGAGTTGATTTCCAATGCGTCGGATGCGCTCAATCGCATCCAGTTTGAATTGTTGACCAACCGCGACGTGTTGGACGAGCAGGCCGAGTTGGGCATCTGGCTGGAGGCCGATGAAGCCAACCGCACCCTGACCATCCGCGATACGGGCATCGGCATGACCCGCGACGAGTTGGTAGAAAATCTGGGCACCATCGCCCGCTCCGGGGCCAAGAATTTTTTACAGGCCATGGAAGAGGCGGGCAAAAAAGGGCAGGGCATCACCGCCGATATTATCGGCCAGTTTGGGGTTGGTTTTTACTCCGTCTTCATGGTCGCCGAGGAAGTGACCGTCACCTCCCGCTCTTATCGGCGCGAGGCCGAGGCGGCAGTTTGGTCTTCTCAAGGACAGGGGACTTACACCATTGCTGCGGCCGATAAAGCCGAGCGGGGCACGACTATTCAAATCAAGCTAAAAGAAGACGCTAAAGAGTTTGCCGCGCCCTACAAACTGCGCCAGGTGGTCAAAACCCACTCCGATTTTGTGGCCTTTCCGATTTATCTCAAGGAGCGCAAGCCTCCGGCTGAAGGCGAAACCGAAGGCAAAATCGAGTTCACCCAGATCAACCAGCAGAAAGCCCTCTGGCGGCAGTCGCCGCGCGAGGTGGACGAGGAAAAGTACGAGTCGTTCTACCACCAATTTACCTTTGATTTTGGCAAGCCGCTGCTGCGAGTGCATACCTCGGCAGACGCGCCGGCGCAGTTTTACGCCCTGCTCTTCATCCCCTCGAAAAAAGATTACCGGCTCTTCGGAGCCAAAGAAGATCACGGCCTGAAACTCTACTCGCGCAAAATCCTCATCCGCGAGAACTTCAAAGAGTTGCTGCCCAACTACCTGCGCTTTGTCGAGGGCGTGGTAGATTCCGAGGATTTGCCGCTCAATGTCTCCCGCGAGATGGTCCAGGCGACGCCGGTGCTGGATAAAATCAAAAATGTGCTGGTCCGGCGTATCTCTGGCGATCTGGCCGACCTGGCCAAAGACAAGCCCGATACCTACCGCACCTTCTGGCAGGAGTTCGGCGGCTTTATCAAAGAGGGCATTGCCATTGATGCCGACAGCCGGGGCAAATTTACCGATTTGCTGCGCTTCCAATCGAGCAAAGGGGCCAACGCCGAGGAGTGGGTCTCGCTGGCCCAATATGTCGAGCGGATGAAAAAGGATCAGAGCGAAATCTATTACATTCTGGGCGACGATTACAATGTGATCTCGCGCAGCCCGCACCTGGAGTATTTCAAAAAGCACGATATCGAGGTGTTGTACCTGACCGACCCGATGGACAGCTTTATGCTGGTTGGCCTGCACGAGTACAACGGCAAACCGCTCAAGAATGTGGACGATGCCGGTCTCAACCTGCCCGAAGACAGCAAGCCGGAAGAAACGAAGGAAGCCGAAACCGCTATTCCGGCGGATAAATTTGAGGCGTTGGTGACCCGTTTCAAGGAGACGCTCAAAGACCGGGTGGAAGATGTCCGTGAGAGTAAAATCCTCACCGACAGCCCTTGCCGGCTGGTCAACCCACCCAATGCTATGAACACCAACATGCAGCGGGTGCAGCGTCTGCTGGGCAAAGATTACCAGGTCCCCAAGAAAATCCTGGAAATCAACCGCACCAGCCCGCTGATCCAAAATCTGTCTGCCCGTTTGGCCGCCAACCCGGATGATGCCCTGGTCAACCCTTTGATCGAGCAGCTTTTTGAAAGCGCCCTCGTCATCGAAGGCATCCATCCCAACCCGGCGGATATGATTCCCCGGATTCAACAGCTTATGGAAGCGGCGGCGAAGCTGTAAGTCATAATGGAAGAATGGAAGGCTGGAAGATTGGATCAAGCAAATAAATCGCTTTCCCAAGCTTCCAACCTTCCAACTCTCCAACCTTCCTTGTCTCTCCCCTTCGCTCTCGGCCTCTTCCTTTTTTCCATTTATCTCCTCACCTTTTCCGGCAAATTCCATGTGATGGATGAGCTGGCCGTGTTCACCGCCGGCCACAACCTGGCCCAACACGGCCGGGCCGACATCAATCAACTCATCTGGACCCACCACTGGACGCCTAACCCGCCCGGCATCTGGGGCAGCGACGGCAATCTTTACACCAAAAAACCTCCCGGCATCTCTTTTCTGACCGCGCCGCTCATCGGGCTGGGTCACACCCTGCCCGGCTTGAATGCGGTGCATGTCGGCCTGTTGACCAATGCCATTGTGACCGCCCTGACCGCCAGCCTGCTCTTTATCTGGTTGACCGACCTGGGTTTTGCTCGACCCACTGCCACCCTGACTGTTTTAGGATACGGCTTGGGGACCATCGCCTGGGTTTATGCCCGCATGTTCTGGGAGTCCTCGCTGCTGGCCCTCTTTTTTCTGGCCGCCGTCTGGACCGCTTATCGTGCTACCCATCTAGCTCCAACTCAATCTCAACTACGCTGGCTGTTTCTGTGCGGCTTAGTTGTCGCTATCAGCCTGACCCTCCGCTTCGAGGCGGTGCTGGCGCTTGTTTTGATTGGACTGTATTTGGCAGGGAGCGAAGAGGCGAGGAAGCGAAGAGGCGAGGGGGCGAGGAAGGGGAACAGGGGAACAGGGGAGCAAGTTGTAGATTACAAATATCACACCTCACGCCTCACGCCTCACGCCTCACGCCTCACGCTTTACCTCGCCCCCTCCTTTCTCATCGGTCTCGGTCTATTGTATTTCAACTACATTCGTTACGGCAGTTTTGGCGAGACCGGCTACACCCAGGAAATTCTCTTCCGTGAGCCGTGGGTGGGCGCTTACGGGCTGCTGTTCAGTCCGGGCCGAGGCTTGTTTATCTATTCGCCCCTGTTGCTACTGCTCTTCTGGGGTCTGCGCCCTGCCTGGCAGCGCTTGCCTCGACTTTATTTCTGGCTGGTGGCGGCCCTCTGTTTGGGCTACTGGCTGTTCTACGGCTCCTGGTTTGCCTGGGGCGGCGCCTGGGGTTGGGGACCGCGTTTTCTCCTGCCGATTTTGCCACTGTTGATGCTCTTTGTGGCCGAAGCGGTGGAGGAGGCGAGGAGGCGAGGAGGCGAGGAGGCGGAGGAGCGGAGGAGCAGGGGAGCGGAGGAGCAGGGGAGCGAAACCTCCTCCACGCCACGCTTCACGCACCACGCTTCACGCCTTACGCTTCACGCACCACGCACCACGTTTTACGTTTTACTCGCCCTCAGCCTCGCCGTCAACCTCCTCGGCATCCTGGTGGATTTTAACGAGCATTTTTTGCGGCTGGGCACAAACGATAACTTTGTTTTCAACTGGGCTGTTTTCCCCCCGCTGGCCCACTGGCAGATTTTGCAGGAAGGTCTGGTAGATTTAATCTGGCTGCGCCTGAGAGAGCAGAGATTAGAGATTGTCTGGCCGGTTCTGCTGCCGGCCCTGGCGCTTTTTGCGCTGGCAACTATCAATCTGCTGATAACCTATCGCAGCCAAAAAGAAATAAGAAATGAGAAAAAAGAAAAATTCACGCCTTACGCCTCAGAGCGAAGCCTCCCTTTGGGACGCCTCACGCCTCACGCCTCACGTTTCATCCTTCATCCTTCATCCTTCATCCTTCTCCTGTTCTCCCTCGTCCTGACCTACCTCATGCTGCGCGGCACAGCCGAAATCGCCCAGGCTGATGAACAGACTCAATCCGATTTGCCCCTGTTAACCACTCTGACCCATTCAGCCCGCTCCGGTGACGCTTTGCTGGTCCCCATACCCCCGTTTGGCGATGTCCAGGAAGTTACGACCCGGCTGATGGCCTATCAAAACCGGTCACTCCCCACCTATGCCTGGATCGAAAGCGACCCTCGCGCTATCCAGCCGGTCGAGCGTGAACACATCTGGCAGGCAGTCCATCAAGAAGCCCAACGAGTCTGGCTGTTTGAGCGTTGGCTGACCCAGGGTGACCCACCGACCCCCACCGCCATTCGCCTCAACGAAGAAGCGTTTCCCCTGCAAGAACAGTGGTTTGAGGGGAGTGGGCGGTTGACTCTTTACGCCCTGGCCGGTCAAGATTCACCGACTCCCACACCGCTCAATATTCCTTTTCAGGGGGGACTGACCTTGCTTGATTTTGCTATGTTGGGAGATGCGCCCGCACCGGGTGAAGTGCTGAAGCTGCGCCTGACCTGGCAAGCCGCCACTGCTGCCGATTTGGCCGGGCAGAACTTGCCCCCGGCCAGCCTGATTGCCTTTGCTCAGTTAGTCGATGAAGCGGGCGGGCAAAAGGCGGCCCAGGTGGATCGCCTACTGGTGGATTTGCAAAATTTCCAGGGATCGCCCCTGCTGCCAGGGCAAACCCTGCGGCAGGGCTACGGCCTGCAACTGCCCGCCGACCTGCCCCGCGGGGCGTATTCGCTGGTGGTAGGAATCTATCAGGCCGGCAGCGGGCAGCGTCTCCCCCGCGCCGATGGCAGCCCTGACGATTTTTTGTATCTCACCACGCTCCAGATCAAGTAGCAACTGCCCCAAATCATTTACTCCATCCTTATGGATTCTTGTCCCGATTAGTGATACAATTCACATCAAAGGCATCCCACTTAAGCCACTTGCGTTCTGGTATTATTGGGTAGTATTGCAAATTGTGTGTAAAAACCTGATTCCCTTGAGAGGGATGAGCAAATTACACAACTTTCGACATACCGCCTATTATTGGGATGCTGGAACATCGGAACAATGCCATGAAAGAGATTATCAAAATTCCGGCTTTTATGCACACAGTTGACGCCTATGATGTGCTCACCGATGTCAATGACCACTGGCTGCGTTTTGCTCAGGAAAACGACGCTTCGCATCTGACCCGTCAGGTTGTTGTTGGTCGCCCCCTCTGGGATTTTATTGCCGGCCGCGAAGCTCCTCATCTTTACAAACTCCTGATGCGGCAAGTTCGCCAGAGTCAGTGCCGGCTGGTCTTCACCTATCGCTGCGATAGCCCAAATTTCCGCCGCTATATGCAAATGGAGATCGTTCCCCTTACCCACCAAGGACTTGAGTTTAGAAATTATCTGCTCCGGACAGAGTCTCGTGATCAAGTCCGGCTTTTAGACTCAGCCATTGGACGGAATCAAGAACTGCTGATGATGTGTAGCTGGTGCAATCGCGTCCACTACGATAGCACCTGGCTGTCGGTCGAAGATGCTGTCAAAACGTTAGGTCTGTTTGCCCTCTCTGAATTGCCCCAAATTACGCATGGGATATGCCCCGACTGCGCCCTCTCATTTAAGAATTTGACTTAAGGGTGATTTGCCCATGAGAGCAAGTAACACCCCATCGGTCGGGCGCGGGTTGCTGACGGTAACACCAGGCCGCCCGTCAGGGCAACTGCCTGATGACCGTAGCCCTGAATGGCGCGGCTAACAGCTCCCCCAGCGGGGTGTAGATGCCGCTGGCCGCAGCCTCCTGCATATGCGCCACCCGCGCCTCGGCCGATTCCCAATCGGCAATCTCAACCAGGATGTCGGGGTTATCGAGTACCTCGTAGCGGGTGCTGCCCAGGAAACCGTGTTGGCCCGGTCCATGGTCCGCCACAATGCTCTCGATCAGACTCTTGAGCTCAGCCTGCCGGCCTGGTTTGGCCTGTAATTCGACGATCACTTTGATGGCCATTTCATCCTGTCCTTTCTAAAGCTTTCAATAGTCCGTCTACCCGAGGTATCACCTCTTGAACGGGTTCAGCAGGTGATGTTTTGGTAAATTTGAAGAACCCGGCTCCGGCCACTCGCCATAGATTTATTGCATCGAAAATGTCAGCAGCGGTTTCTGCCTCGGCGACAATGATGCCCCAGCCATCAGGGGTGGAATCCCAACGGATAATGTTGACCCCTTTGGGTGGAAATAGTCCCGATGAGGTCAGTTTTCCGGCGATCTTTTGCCGTTCTGCAACAGACATGGCCTCATTTAACTCCCAATATGTTAAAAATAGCATCGGTAAAACTCGCTTTCTTTTGATTTGGGTGCGACTAAAATGAGTTGGAATTGTAGGACAAACTGTTAGTTTGTCTGGCGTGACAAGCTGTTAGCTTGTCCTACACTCAAATTGGTCACACCCTTTTGATTTGAGTTGCTTAAAGCGACGCGCTCCCCTGGTTATTCCCGCCGAATACCCACTTCTCGCTCTACCCTGGCAGAGCCACCCCAACCTGTTGCATCAGTTCTGCCCCGTTGCTTACGGGCCAATCTTCCACAATTTTACCGTTTGCGACGCGGAATTCACCCAGGCCCGATCCCGATGCTTCTTTGCCGGCGTTTGTAACATGCATTGTGGCCCGCACCATCACGTAATCGCCTTCAGCGATCATACGCTCGATGCTCAAGCCCCACTTGAGATCGGGGAAAGCCGCGCCCAACATGGCGACGAACTGTTTGAAGCCCTCGCGTCCCCCAGGAACTAAGTGATTGACATAGTCGGGCGCCATTAGTTCGTCCACTAAAGCAACGTCCTTGGTGGTCAAGATCTGCTCGATGAAACGGCGGACAACCGCTTTATTTTGTTCGGTTGACATTGAAATAACCTCCTACTACTCGGCAGCCTCAATATGGAAGATGACCGGCTGTATAACACCGTGCGAGCCCATCGCTGCCGCCGCCTCGGGGGTTTGCATCCAGGCCATCATCCCCTCCATATCGTGAAGGTTGGCCGACACGGCGACCTTATTGCTTCCATCCGCAGCAACATACGAGACGATTTCCGTGGCGAATTGCCCCAGAATCTCGACCCGCTCATGGCCCTTGGACGCCCAATGCTTCACATCCTCGACTGTATGGGTAGCAACTATCTTTGGCATTTGTTAATCTCCTTATTTTTATAATGAAATCCGATTTGTTTGTGGTAATTGTTCAGAATATGTCACTGCTTCGCGTGAGCGAAGAATCTCCATAAAACATTCCAACCATAAAGCCAAGTTATACTACATGGAGATTCTTCGGCCTATGGCCTCAGAATGACACATCAAGCTTATCTCTCCTGTACACTAATTATCAGCATCACCTCGCTTTCATAGTCTAAAAGGGCCAATCTCTACCCGGCCTGGCCCGGCGCTGGGACGACGCCAAGCTGCTGCATCATGGCCATACTATCCATGACCCCCCAATGTTCCACACACTTGCCCTCAGCCATGCCGAGAATGTCAATCACGTTAATGGATATGCGCTTGCCGGTTGGTGGAATGCCCATAAACTCACCCTCATGGGTGCCAGTCCAGGTCATGCGCAATACGATCTCATCACCTTCGGCGATAAGGTGCTCAATTGTGGCTTTGAAGTCTGGGAAGGCGCTGCGCAACATGGTAAACAATACTTTGGGGGCCTCACGACCAGGCGGTATGCCGGGTGGAAGTTCCTCGTGTTCAACGAAATCGGGCGCCAAGAACTCGTCGGCCATACTCATGTTTCCCCGATTGAAGACTTCCTCCACCATTTGACGGACTAATGCTTTATTTTGTTCAGTTGACATTGGTTATTCTCCTTATTTTTATGATGAATTCCGATTTGATTGTGTCTGGAAGATCTCAGGCTGAATGCCTAACTTCAGCTTTGTTCGGGCGCAGGGATCAAGCCCAACTGTTGCATCATCGCCATCTGGTCAAATAAGCGCCATGATTCGATGATTTGCCCATCGGCCAACCGGTCAATAATTATTTCTGACATCGCCACAGACTTGCCCGTCGGAGGGATACCCATCAGGTCACCCGTATGGGCGCCTCGAAAGGTGAGCCTGCTAACAACCTTGTCCCCTTCCGCAATCATATCCTCGACGGTTGACGTGCTGCCTGTGAACGCGCCCAGGAGTAGCTGCCCCATTTGTTTGAAGCCCTCCATGCTGAGCGGCTCCGGGGCGCTGCCCATATGCACGACGGCATTGGGGGCAAAAACCGCAAACGCTCCATCGAGATCGCCCGCGTCGAGGGCCTCACGGAAACGCTGGACAACGGCCTTGTTACTTTCGGTTGACATTGAAACAATCTCCTTTCTTGGGTGGGATGCGACTCAGATCGTGTCGCACCTATAGTTACAGGTTATGGGAACAGATGGCGTTTTTCGTTGCTTGGGCTATACCTTCTGTAAGGTAGCGGAACGCCATTAATTCATCATTATTTGGGACGATCTTGCCCGGATTAATTTTCTTTAGGCTATTATCCTCCTTTATGATGCGGCAATTTAGGGAGTTCCAAAATTTAAATCATCCCAAAATATATTGACCTGTGTGATGCGTAATACGTGATACGTGAGGACTTTTGGCAGGAATTCATTACGTATCACGCATCACGTATCACCGGCTTGGGATAATTATTTTCTTGGAACTGCCTTAGTCTTCGATAATCAGAACTTTCAACCATGCCAAATCTTTGTACCTGAAGCTAAACGGCTGTATAATTACCGGCTAACATTCATAATAAGAGAGAGGATCAGTGGATCCAATTTTTCACCGTAGCTGACACATTCCTATGCGTCAGCAGGCGGCATAGGGATGCCGCCCTACGTAAATTTGGATCTACTGAGGATAGTTGAGGACGCTACGCCGGTTGCCCGAAAGCGGCGATGATCAGTGCCAACTCGGGCGTCGCTTGCAACAGGTCGGAGAGATGCCGTCGTCGCTTACGACCGGGGTCTGGCATGCGCATCGTATCCAGTCCCGCCGTCTCCAGGAGCGGCAGGATACGGCGGATATAACGGCCGGCCGTGGTATCACTGACCCCAAACAGACCGCCTAAGGCCTCAAGAGTCGGATAGTGGCGCAACCAGACTATCGTCAGCAGGATTTGGTCTCGAGCTTCTAATTCAAAGTCAGGTCCACCCCCAACGACGCGCTGCCGATCAGGCCGGTTGAGCCGCTTCTTCTCCGCGGCCGTAAAACATGGCAAGATGGTTTTGACCAACTCATCGAACTCGGTTAGGCCCAGGCCGGTCATGGCCTGGAACAGGGGTTGATTTTGGCTGAGGTCATGGTATCGCAGGGCCATAATATCTTTGAGCAGCAGCGGCCAGCGCAAGTCCCAGAAGTTAGGGCAACGATAGGATGATTGCCTTTACCTGACTCAATCATCTTTTATTGTGAATGTTATCTGGTAACATCAGGATACCCGATTTTGGTTCGATTGTCCCTGTACATCCCCTTGCACAACTGTACAAGTCAACCGATCCGGTCATTGCTGTTTAAGGGCAAGCGTTACGATGGATCTCAAAAAATTTGGCGAGCAGCTCAAAACACTCCGTCACCAGGCCCAATTGAGCCAGCAAGCGTTTGTTGACGCGCTGGATCAACTGGCCCAGGCCGGCCCCGCTGAAGATCACCGGGTTATTGATGGCCCCCTGGTCTCGCGTTGGGAACATGGCTCGCTGTATAAAGGGCGACACTGGAAACCCACCCGATCCTACATGCGCTACCTGATCCGCCTCTTTGCCGGCCAACTCGATCTTCTCACGGCTCAGCAGTGGACGGCTCAGGCCGGGTATCAATTTAGCCGGGCTGAGCTGCAAGATATCTTTTCCGGCCAGGCCGCGGTGGTAGATTGGGGCGAGACCCCCGACCTGGGCAGCTTCTATGGCCGGGAGAGGGAACAGGAGAGCCTGGAACGCTGGCTGGTGGCCGACCGCTGTCGCCTGGTGGCCCTGGTCGGGATGGGCGGGATCGGCAAAACCGTCCTGGCAACAAAGGTCGCCCGGCAGGTCAGTTCACACTTCGACTATGTGATCTGGAGGTCACTCATCAATGCGCCGCCTTTGACCAGCATGCTGCGGGGTTGGTTCCACATCCTCTCGCAGCAACAACTCAATGGCTGGCCCGATCATCTGGCTGAGCAACTTGAGCTGTTATTCGACACCTTGCGCCGGCAGCGCTGTTTATTGATCCTCGACAATGTCGAAACCATCATGCAGCAGGGTGGTCGGGCCGGCCACTATCGCCCCGGCTATGAGCTCTATGGCCAACTGATCCAGCGCTTTGGCGACAGCGAGCATCAAAGCTGCCTGCTGTTGACCAGCCGGGAGAGACCGCAGGGCCTGGCTCGCTTAGCCAATGATAATAGTTTGATTCGTTTTCACCAGTTGGCCGGTCTGGCCGAGCCGGCCGGCCTGGCCATTTTACAGGGACAAGGACTGTCCGGCCCGGCCCACGTCTTGGAAGGGCTGGTCGAGCATTATTCCGGCCATCCGCTGGCTTTGAAGTTAATCGCCCAAACCATCCAAGAACTCTTTGCCGGCGATATTGAGGCCTTTCTGCGGGAAGAGGCGGTCATCTTTGACGATATTCGGGATATCCTGGATCAACAGTTTGCTCGCTTATCTGCCCTGGAGCGAGATATTATGCTCTGGCTGGCGATTGAGCGGGAGGCAGTTTCCTCTCAGATTTTAAGAGATAATCTGGTCAAGTCAGAGGCAGGCGGCACTTTTTTGGAGGCGCTGCGCTCGCTGCAGCGGCGGTCGTTATTGGAACAACAGGCGGCTGGCTTTACCTTGCAAAACGTGGTGATGGAGTTTCTGACCGATTATTTGGTGGAGAATGTCTGTCGGGAAATTGAGGGATCACCAGGCAGGGGAGCGGCCCTTCGACAAGCTCAGGAACCGGAGCAAGGGAGCAGAGGAGATGAATTTTCACCCCTGCTCCCCCGCTCCCTTGCGCCCCTGCATTTGAATCGGTATGCCCTGATCAAAGCCCAAGCCAAAGAGTATGTCCGGGCCAGCCAAAGCCGGTTGATCCTAAAGCCGGTGGCTGAGCGGTTGCTGGCTGCCTTGGGGCCGGTGGGGCTGGAGACGCGGCTCAAGGCAATATTGGAGGCGCTCCGCCAGGATGGGCCGCAGCAGCCGGGGTATGCGGCGGGCAATCTTCTCAATTTGCTGGTGCATCTCAAATTTAATCTTCGCGGCTATGATTTCTCCGGGTTAACGATCAGGCAGGCTTACCTGGGAGGTCTGCATGTGCCTGACCTCAATTTCGCCGGAGCTCATCTGGCCGGAGCTGTGTTTACGGATACCTTTGGGCCTACGTTCTCAGTGGCCTTTAGCCCGGATGGAAAGGTCTTGGCCGCGGGTACGGCTGAGGGACAGGTTCGCTTGTGGCGGGTCGCAGATGGCCAACCGCTCCTGACGTGTGAGGGGCACCTGGGGGCTGTCTGGTCAGTGGCCTTCAGTCCCGATGGCCGCCTTCTGGCCAGTGGCAGTCCGGATGGGACGGTGCGCTTGTGGGACCTTCGGAACACCGGCCAAAGCCTCAAAACGTTGACCGGCCACACCCACCAGGTTTGGTCAGTGGCCTTCAGTCCCAATGGCCGCCTTCTGGCCAGTGGCAGTAATGACCAGACAGTGCGCTTGTGGGATGTCTCCAGCGGCCAGAGCCTCAAGACGTTGGCCGGCCACACCCACCAGGTCAGGTCAGTGGCCTTCAGTCCCGATGGCCGCCTCCTGGCCAGTGGCAGTTTTGATCACACGGTGCGCTTGTGGGATGTGAACAGCGGCCAAAGCCTCAAGACGTTGGTGGGCCACGCCCACCCGGTTAGGTCCGTGGCCTTCAGTCCCGATGGCCGTCTCTTGGCCAGTGGCAGTAATGACCAGACGGTGCGCTTGTGGGAGGTCCCCACCGGCCAAAACCTCAAGACGTTGGCGGGCCACACCAATCAGATTTCGTCAGTGGCCTTCAGTCCCGATGGCCGCTTCCTGGCCAGTGGCAGTGAAGACCAGACGGTGCGCTTGTGGGAAGTCCACACCGGCCAAAGCCTTCAGACGTTATCAGGCCACACCCACTGGGTTTCGTCAGTGGCCTTCAGTCCCGATGGCCGTCTCCTGGCCAGTAGCAGTAATGACCAGACGGTACGCTTGTGGGAGGTCTCCACCGGCCAAAACCTCAAGGCGTTATCAGGTTACACCAACTGGGTTTGGTCAGTGGCCTTCAGTCCCGATGGTCGCCTTCTGGCCGGTGGCTGTTTTGATCACACGGTGCGCTTGTGGGATGTGAACAGCGGCCAAAGCCTCAAGACGTTATCAGGCCACACCGACTGGGTTTCATCAGTGGCCTTCAGTCCCGATGGCCGCCTTCTGGCCAGTGGCTGTTTTGATCATACAGTGGGCTTGTGGGACCTTTGGAACACCGGCCAAAGCCTCGAAATGTTGGCGGGCCACACCAACCCGGTTTGGTCAGTGGTCTTCAGTCCCGATGGCCGCCTCCTGGCCAGTGGCAGTAATGACAAGACGGTGGGCTTGTGGGACCTTCGGAACACCGGCCAAAGCCTCAAGACGTTATCAGGCCACACCCACCCGGTCAGGTCAGTGGCCTTCAGCCCCGATGGCCGCTTCCTGGCCAGTGGCAGTCAAGACCAGACGGTGCGCTTGTGGGACCTTCGGCACACCGGCCAAAGCCTCAAAACGTTATCAGGCCATACCCACCCGGTTTCGTCAGTGGCCTTCAGTCCCGATGGCTGCCTTCTGGCCAGCGGCAGTGAAGACCAGACGGTGCGCTTGTGGGAGGTCTCTACCGGCCAAAGCCTCAAAACGTTATCAGGCCACACCCACCCGGTTCCGTCAGTGGCTTTCAGTCCCGATGGCCGCCTCCTGGCCAGTGGCAGTTTTGATCAGACGGTACGCTTGTGGGAGGTCTCTACCGGCCAAAGCCTCAAGATGTTATCAGGCCACACCAACTGGGTTTGGTCAGTCGTCTTCAGCCCCGATGGCCGCCTTCTGGCCAGTGGTAGTGCGGATGCAACCATCAAACTCTGGGATGTCGAGACCGGCGAATGTCTCAAAACCCTCCAGCCCGAGCGGCCCTACGAACGGATGAACATCACCAGCGCGACCGGGTTGACAAAAGCGCAGAAGGCAGCTCTCAAGGCCCTGGGAGCGATAGAGACACCTGTCTATTAAAAGCTCTTTGTCTGGAACTACCTTACACCTGACAAATCTTTTTTGCCGGGATAGGGAAATTGGGGATAATACTTTTTACACCCCAACCCCAATCCCGGCTTGTCATTTTTAGCGCCTGGATACGGGTGGATTGAAGCGATGGAGGCCAAAGCAAGCTTTGGCCTCCTGTTTTCGCCGGTTAAGAGGAGGCCAGGATGCCGCTCACCTATTCAAATTATTTAAAGTTAGACCAGGTGTTATCGGCCCAGCAGCCGCTCTCCGAGGGGCCGGAGCACGATGAGTTGCTGTTTATCATCATCCACCAGGTTTACGAGCTATGGTTTAAACAGGTTTTGCACGAACTGGATTATTTGCAGCAAAAGCTGGAAGCCAACGATACCCCGCGGGCGCTGCGCACCCTGCGGCGCATTTTGACCATTCTTAAAACGATGGTGGCCCAGATTGACATCCTGGAAACCATGACCCCGCTGGAATTTTTGTCCTTCCGTCACCGGCTGGAATCGGCCAGCGGCTTTCAATCTCACCAATTCAGAGAGTTGGAATTTGTGCTGGGCCACAAACGCCGCGCCGTCCTGGTGTATTACCCGGAAGAGATGCCCGCCCGCCGCCGCTTGGAGCAGCGCTACCAGCAGCCCAGCCTGTGGGACTCATTTCTGCGCTACCTGGCCGCCAACGGCTATCCCATTCCGCCGGAGTTGTTGGGGCGGGATGTCAGCCAGCCCATCCAACCTTCGCCGGAAATCCAGCAAATCCTGATTGAAGTGTACCGCAGTAACCCCGCGTTAACTCAGGTTTGTGAAAATATGGTGGATTTTGATGAGGGTATCCAGGAGTGGCGCTACCGGCATGTCAAAATGGTCGAGCGGACGATTGGGACCAAGCCGGGCACAGGCGGCTCGGCCGGGGTAGGCTATTTGCAAACCACCCTGCTCAAGCCGCTCTTTCCCGATTTGTGGGCTATTCGGACGGAGTTGTAAAATTGGAAGAATGGAAGGACGGAAAGATGGAAGGTTGGAGGCTGAAAGAGATGGTTTTCCAGCATTCCAATCCTTTATCCTTCCGTTGACAATGTATACCATGAATGCTTTAACTAACAACCTATCTTCAACTGAACCCGCCGAACCCGAATGGCCGGCTACCCCTTCGGCCTTGTTGATTATGGGCAAGCGTCAGGGAACTAAAAAGGAAAACAAGCAGTTATGGGGCCGGGCGGCAATGGCTGCGGCCTTGTGGTACAGCGCCCCCCCGCCTAAACCTTATCTAATTTTTGTCGCCTCCGATGTCCACGGGCCAAAATTAACCCCCGACGCCCATATGGTCAGGAAATTGCTGATCGAGCGCTTCCAAATCCCCGCCGATTTTGTGATTATCCGCCAGCTCACCAACTGCACCCTGCTCGAAGTACGGATGGCGCGGGTACTGCGCCGGGTTCACGGCCTGGCCCACATCTTTGCGTTGACCCATCTTTATCACGCCGCCCGTGCTCAGCGCTACCTCAACGAAGTGCTGCCTGATGCCTCGGTGATCCCGGTCCACCTTGACATTTTGGATGAGATTCAATTTCCGTTGGAGTCCACCGCCTTATGGTTGGACATCCGTGCCCTGATTAAAGAGTCGCAGCCGGGCCGGTTGGATAACCTGCGCGAATATTTGGTCGAGTGGCTGCTGAACCAGGCTCATACCCTCGACCGGCGGGGCCGCTTCGAGCGGCGGCTGGCGCGCTGGCTGCGGCCGGGAGCGTATGGCCGCGAGTAGTCATTTTTGGTTACTGTTTTTTAGGAGTGTTCACAAGTCCGTGACACGCCACTTATAATGAAAATAAACCCCCTGCCCCAACCCCTCCCCCGCAGCGGGGGAGGGGTTGGGGCAGGGGTATCTACGAAGGAGGATATTGATGAAAGTGTTAGTAACCTATGCCAGCAAATACGGCTCAACGGCGGAGATTGCCGAAGTTATCGGCAAGGAGCTGACCAAACGCGAGTACGAAGTCGAGGTCAAACCTATGTCAGAAGTAGACAGTCTGGCCGGGTACGATGGCTTTGTCATTGGCAGCGCCGTGTACGCGGGGAGCTGGCTCAAAGGGGCGGCCAAATTTTTACGGACCCATCAAGAAATACTCGCCGGCCGGCCCGTCTGGCTCTTTTCCAGCGGCCCCACCGGCGAGGGCGACCCCAACGAAATCATGAGCGGTTGGACCTTCCCGGAGAATTTGGCCTCGGTGCGGGAGGCCATTAAACCGAAGGATGTGATTCTATTCCACGGCTACATCAATCTCGACAAGCTGAATTTTGGCGAAAAGATGATCGTCAAGTCGGTCAAGGCCACTGTGGGCGATTACCGCGACTGGCTGGTAATTCGCACCTGGGCCAGTATGATTAACCTCGAAAGTTAAGACAATGACATGGCGAGCAGTTACCCCTTTTTTACCAATTTCGAGATTTACGCCAGCAAATCTCGCAGGGCCGCTTCCACCTGCGAAAATCTGAACTGATAACCCAACTCCTGCAATCGCTTGGGTATGGCCTGCTGACCGTCCAGCAGCACGGTAGACATCTCGCCGAACATCGTTTTGAAGGCAAAAGCGGGCGCTGGGGCAAAAGCAGGCCGCTTCATCACCTTGCCGATGGCCTTCGCTAACTCCCTGCTGCGGACGGGATTAGGCGCGGTTAAGTTAAAGGGACCGCTGGCGGCTTCGGTCTGGATCAGAAAGCGGATGGCCTCGACCTCATCGCAGTAATGAATCCAGGGGAACCACTGCTGGCCGCTGCCAATTGGCCCGCCGGCAAAAAAGCGAAACGGCAGCACCATCCGGGGGAGCGCGCCGCCCTGCATATCCAGCACCACCCCGCTGCGAATGACCACCCGGCGCACACCCAACGCCTCAACCGCCGCCGTCGAAGCCTCCCAGTCCTGACAAGTCCGCCCCAGAAAATCATTGGCCGGGGGATGGTCCTCGGTGAGGACCTTATCGTTGTTCTGGACGCCATAATAGCCCACCGCCGATGATTGAATCAGAACTTTGGGTTTGGCGCTGGCGGCGCTGATTGCCTCAACGATGGCCTGACCGGCCTTAACCCGGCTCTCCTGGATTTCCTTTTTGCGCGCCTCTGTCCAGGCTTCATCGGCAATCCCGGCCCCGGCCAGATTCACCACCGCGTCAGCCCCGTCCACCAGGCTGCCCCAGCCCTGGGCGCTTTTGCCATCCCACTGGGCAAAAATAATTTTGGCCGGTAAATTGGCCGGTTTGAAAGGCTGCCGGCTGACAACCTTGACCACGTGACCGTGCTGTAGCAAATGATACACCAGCCTGCGCCCAATGGTTCCCGTTCCGCCGGCGATCACAATTTGCATAAGGTTCTTCTCCTCTTTGGGTAGATTTTTGGGTTTCTGACGCTTGAAGACCCGGAGTAAGGCTCCTCCCGCCTGCCTCCGGGCAAACATATCCGATTATACCACGATTGCCCAATTTGAAGAATTTCGATTATATTATTGTGGTAAGGTGAATCAGTACCATGCTAAAACGATTGAGTTTGGCCTTAAACCGCCTGCGGCTGCAGTTGCTGTTGAGCTTCGTCCTCCTGGTTTTGCTTTCGGCGGCGGCGATTGGGCTGCCGGCCATTTGGCTGCTGCGCGACCAGTTGGAGCGCCAGGCCTGGGCACAGGTGGATCAGGGCAGCCGGGCAGCCCAGGCTCTTTATGCTGCCCGGCAAAATGAGGTCAGAGGGCTGGCCGTGTTGACAGCCCAGCGGCCCAGTCTGCGCGAGTTGTTGTTGCAGGGCAACCAGGCCAAGTTGCTATCTTATTTGAGTACCCTGCAAAGTGGAGCAAACCTCGATCTCATTTTGGTTTGCAACCCGGCCGGTCACATGGTAGGTCAAGTGGGCCAGCAATTCCCGTCGAATATGTGCGGGGCCAATGAACCCGATGGCTTTTATGTGGTTCCAGGCCAACCTTTGCCGCGAGTCTGGTTGGTGGCGGCTCAGCCGATCAGTGACGACCAAATCGGGCTGGGCCGGGTCATTGTTGGCGTTACGCTGGGTAAAGAATTTGCCGAGGAAATTCATGACCAGACCGGGTTGGAGCACACCCTGTTGGCGGCCGGGCGGCCGGTTGCCACCAGTTTTTCCGATGGGGCGCGTTATAGGGGGATTGCTCTATCACCCCTCCCCGGCCCGGATGAAGGCATAAACCGGACGAGCTTTCTGGTCGAAGGTCAGCCTTATTATGCCGCCCGTCTGACGGTGGGTGATTTGTTGCCTTTGCATGGACCGCTCACACTGGGCGAGCCGGGACTTATGGCCGAGGTGGCGCTGCCGGTTGCCAACATTGTCGCTATCCAGGAACGTTTAGTGGGGATGTTGCTGGCCGGGATAGGGGCAGTGGCCTTGATTGGCTCGCTCCTGGGCGCGTTTTTGGCCCGGCGGATCAGCCAACCCCTGGCCCGGTTAACCAAAGCCGCTACCCGTTTGAGCCGGGGCGATTTGACCAATCCCGTACCTATTGACCCACGTGTGCAAGAAGTCGCCCTGGTAGCCTGGGCCTTGGAGGCAGCCCGGCTCGATTTGCAACTGACTTTGAACGATCTGCGCCGGGAAAAAGCCTGGAGCAGCAACTTGCTGGAGTCCATCGTCGAGGGGATTGTGACCCTGGATGCCCACGGGCGGATTACCTTTTTCAGCCACGGCGCCGAGCAAATTACCGGCTGGTCCCGTGACGAGGTGATGGGGCGAAATTGTGACGACGTGTTGCAGCCGGCCAATACCGGCGAACGGTTCAGCCAGCTTATGCCCCCTCGTGGCGGCAAAACAAAAGTTAACCTGCTTCTGGCCGATGGCCGCCAGGCGACCCTGGCTATTACCGGGGCCAAGCTGGCCCCCGCAGGGTCTCCCACGCAGGTGGCCCTGGTTTTCCGCGATGTCAGCGAAGAAGAGTTAATGCATCGGCTGGTGGGCCACTTTTTGGCGAATATTGCCCATGAGTTTCGAACCCCGCTCTCAGCCCTGGCGGCTTCGGTGGAATTACTGCTGGACCAGGCTCCTGACCTCAGCGCGGGGGAGCTACAGGAACTCTTGTCGTCGCTGCATCTGGGGGTGTTGGGCCTGCAAACAGTGGTGGATAACCTGCTGGAAAGCGCCAGTATCGAGGCCGGGCGCTTTCGGGTCTCACCCCGGCCCACCCACCTGCCTGATATTATTGCCGAGGTAACACAGACCTTGCAGCCGTTGCTGGTTCGGCGCAGCCAATATTTAACCCTGGCGCTGCCGGACTTGCTGCCGATGGTTCAGACCGATCCGCGCCGGACCAGTCAGGTTTTGCTGAACCTGCTGTTTAACGCCAGCAAATATAGCCCCGATGCCACCGAGATTACCCTGGCGGCGGCGGTAGCCGATAACTTGGTCCGGGTGACGGTGGCCGACTGTGGGCCGGGCATTCCGGCTGAGTTTCGGACCGACCTGTTTCGCCGTTTTATGTACGATCGGGCTGCTCACAATCAGAGTCACGCCCAGGCGGGTACGGGGCTGGGCCTGTCGGTGGTCAAAGCCATTGTCGAGGCTCAGGGCGGGCAGGTGGGGGCAGATGACCGGCCCGGCGGCGGCGCTATTTTTTGGTTTACTCTACCGGTAGTGGAAAAAAATGAAAGCATTAGTGGTTGATGATGATCGTGTCTTGGCTGATCTAGTCACCTTTTCGCTGCGGCGGGAGGGTTTTGAGGTAATCCAGGCTTATGAGGGTGAAATGGCGCTGCGGCGTTGGGCCGAAGAACAGCCTGACTTGATTATCCTGGATTTGAATATGCCTAAACTCGATGGCTTTGCCGTTTGCCGGCGCATCCGGGAAGAGTCTGATATTCCCATTATTCTGCTGACGGTGCGCGGGGAAGAAGATGATATTGTGCGCGGCCTCGGCACAGGAGCCGACGATTATATCGTCAAGCCCTTCAGCCCGCGCCAATTGGTGGCCCGCGCCCAGGCAGTGCTGCGCCGAGCGGGTAAAACGCCGGCGCCGGCCATACGCCAGGTAGGTGAATTAACCCTCGACCCCAGCCGGCGGGAGGTACGTTTGGGTCAGGGCAAGATTATCAGCCTGACCCCGCTGGAGAGCCGGCTGCTGGATTATTTGATGCTCAACGCCGGCCAGGTATTAACCATCGAAGCGCTGATTAGCCATGTTTGGGGCGCAGAAGGCGGCGACCGGGATATGCTGCGCCAGTTGGTGCGCCGTCTGCGCGGCAAAATAGAGCCGGATCCAACCCGGCCTGTTTACATCGAAACCGTCGCCGGTTTGGGTTACGGTTTCATCTCCCCTGCGGATTGAGTCACCTATGAAAGCTGGTTGCAGATATTCATCTGTAACCCATTACCGGCAGAGTTAACTCTGCCGGATATCCATTACGGATACATATCCGTACCCATCTCGCAACGATCTCGCATAATCGCTGGTTCAAAAAAGCCCCTTTTCTAATTCAAATAACTCTGATAGACCTTCGAGGTTATCTAACCTCGGAGGTCTTTTTTGTCACAAAACTATCACAGTTTCATCACGTTTTTTGTCATGCCCTTTTACTAAAGTAAGCCTAATTCTTTTGTAACAGATGAGGAGTTATCAGAAATGGAGCAGTTGTATCACTTTACCATACTCTGGCTGGCATTGGACCTCTTTTACATTGGCACAATTTGGTATGCGGCGATTACTCTTCCTCGCTTGTGGCCTCATTGGTGGCGGCAGGTAGTTGTTGATACAGTCGGCCCAGAATTCAGCAGATAACCAGGCCAAATTTGTCACAGCTTTGTCACAGCTTTATCACAAGCTTTGTCATGCGGCTTGGTTATGGTTTGGTTATACCAATGTTCATGCGCGGTAACTGCTCACCCCTCATGTCATTTCGAGGCTGAAAGCCGAGAAATCTCCCAGATCGTTGTCTACAAACCACGGATTAGGAGATTTCTCCCTCCGGTCGAAATAACATGCCTGAGCAGTTACCATAGGGCGAAAGGTAATCATGTCCATCATTCTTGAACAGCTAACCAAACGCTATGACGGCCACCCCGTAGTTTATAATGTTTCCCTGGAAATTGCCGACGGTGAATTTTTTGTCCTGCTGGGTTCCAGCGGCAGCGGCAAAAGCACGGTCTTGAACATGATTGCCGGCCTGGCCGAGGTAGACCGGGGACACATTCTCCTGCATGGGCGCGATGTGACCTATCTGCCACCTCAGGAGCGGCGGGTTGGCTTTGTTTTTCAAAACTACGCTCTCTTCCAACACATGTCTGTGGCCGACAATATTGAGTTTGGCATGCGTATCCGCAAAACTCCCGCTGCCGAACGCCGCCGCCGGCGGGATGAGCTGTTGGAGTTGGTCGGTCTAGCCGGTTTGGGCAGCCGTATGCCTCATCAGATTTCCGGCGGCCAGCAGCAGCGGGTAGCCCTGGCTCGCGCCTTGGCCCACCAGCCGGAAGTATTGCTGCTCGATGAGCCGCTCGGCGCGCTTGACGCCAAGATTCGGGTCGAACTGCGCCGCAACCTCCGCCTGATCCAAAAAGAGTTAGGCATCACCACCATCCTGGTCACCCACGATCAGGAAGAAGCCTTTGAATTGGCCGACCGGCTGGGGGTAATGAGTTTTGGCCGGCTGTTGGAAGTGGGCCAGCCGGAAGAGCTTTACCGGCATCCCCAGACCGAATTTGTGGCCGCCTTTTTGGGGACGGCTAACCTGTTGGTCGGTCAGGGCAGTGCTGATGGAGTCAAGGTGGGACCGGTTTACTTCCCGCTGCGCCAAGAGGTCAAGCCGGTGGGCGACGCCCAGCCTCAGCGGGTCCAGGTGTTGTTCCGCCCCGAAGATGTGGCCCTGGCTTCTTCGCCCGAAGCTTTAGATTGCCCCCAACTTGGCCGGGGTGAGGTGGAAGAAAGCGCGTTTGGCGGCTCGTTTGAACGGTTGCGGCTGCGCTTGCCCCCGATTCCAGGAGTGCGACCTATTTCGCCGCCGGTTTCATTTGGCAGTGGCTCGGTGCTGGTTGAGGCCAGCCGTTCTCAGGACCAGGTGAGCCGCCTGCCTCTGCGCCCCGGCGACAGCGTCTGGGTGGGAGTCCGGCGCATCCACGCTTTAGCCCACCCTGGTCTCAGCTTTCTGATTGTCACCGATGGCTCGCCTCTTTCAAATGGCGCTTTAATGCTGGGTGGGCAGATTGCTCGCCTGGCCCACGCCCGCATTACCCTTTTGGGCTACGGCCAAAAGCCAGAAACCATGGGGCGTCATCTGCGCGAAGCCAGAGAGCAGCTTGGCAGCGGCCTGGCTGCCCTGGAAACACGCGCTACCCCCGATTTGCTGGCCGAGGCGGTGGCCAAGGAAGTTGAGCGCCGGCCCTATGATCTGGTGGTGTTGGGGTTTCAACGCCAGGAAAGTGTGGAACTGGCCGAGCAAATTCTGCAATCGGGCGAGCATCACCTGCTGCTGGTCTCGCAGCCCCAGCCGACGCCAACCCGTGCCCTGATTTGTGTTACCAGTGGGGAGCCGGGCAAAGATGATGTCCTGTTTGCCGGGCGGCTGGTGCGCCACGTGGGCGCAGAGGCAACCCTCCTGTCGGTGCTGCCCCAGGAGGAAGACGGCCAACCCCTGGCCCGCAGCCGGGCCGAGCGCTTTTTGGCCAGCGGGGTGCGCACTTTGGAATTATTGGGTGTTCCGGCCCATACCACTATTCGTACCGGCCCAGTGCGCGATGAAATTACTAGCGAAGTCACTACGGGTGGCTATGATTTACTGGTCATGGGGGCTCCTTTGCCCCAACGGGATGGTCGAGTTCCGCTCAATGGTATTGTCGGCCAAATTCTTAATGTGATTAACCGCCCGGTTTTGATTGTCAGGTCGGGTGTGTAGGACAAAAATTCGGAGTGCAAAAGCTTAGCTTTTGCACTCCGAAAGAATTATTTTTCAGGAGACTATGATGCTAAAAAAGTTTACAGCAGTTTTTATCTTATTCATCTTTGCCGGAGTTTTGGCTGCCTGTGGTGGAGCAGCCAACAGTGCGACGACCCCGGCCGAAAACCAACCTGCTGGCAGCGCTGCGGCCAGCAGCAAGCCGGTTAACCTGATTTTGGGCGCGTACACCACGCCCCGTGAAGCCTATAGTGAAATTATTCCGCTGTTCAAAGCGCAGTGGCGGGAAAAAACCGGCCAGGAAGTGACCTTTGAAGAGTCTTACCTGGGGTCAGGCGCGCAATCACGGGCCATTGCCGAAGGGTTTGAGGCGGATATAACGGCCCTGTCGCTGGAAGCCGATATTACTCGCCTGGAAAAGGCCAGCCTTATCACCCACGATTGGCGCAGTGTGGGCGCCAAAGGCATGGTCAGTACCTCTATCGTCGTTTTTGGGGTGCGTAAAGGCAATCCGCTGGGCATCAAAGATTGGGCCGACCTGGCCAAGCCCGGCGTTGAAGTGCTGACGCCTAATCCCAAAACCAGCGGCGGCGCGATGTGGAATATTCTGGCCCTTTACGGCGCGGCCAAACGCGGCTTTGTTGAAGGCGTGCCCAAGGATGACGAGGCCGCTGCCCAAGCCTTTCTGCTGGCTGTGCTCAAAAATGTTAAAGTGATGGACAAAGGCGCCCGCGAAAGCATCACCAACTACGAACAGGGGGTCGGCCAGGTGATTATCACCTATGAAAACGAAATTCTGGTCGGCCAGCAAGGCGGACAGGATTATGAAATGGTTATCCCGCGCTCGACCATTTTGATTGAAAACCCGGTGGCGGTGGTAGATACCTATGTTGACAAACACGGGTCTCGCGCAGCCGCCGAAGCCTTTGTCGAATTTCTCTTCAGCCGCGAGGTTCAGGAAATTTTTGCCAGGCACGGACTGCGCTCGGTTGACCCTGAAGTAGCCAAAGCTACGGCTGCCCAGTATCCCCCGGTGGAAGACCTGTTCACCATTGAGTATTTCGGCGGCTGGGGCCAAGCGACTCCTGATTTCTTTGGCGACACCGGCGTTTATAATCGAGTTATTTCCGGCGTGCAAGGTTTACCGCAATGACCGTGCTGCAAAATATGAAGGCGGAAGGCGGAAGGCGGAAATTGACAGCTTCATCCTTCATCCTTCATCCTTCATCCTTCAATTGGGGTTGCTGGGGCGTGCGCGGCGTCGCTCTAACCTACCTGACGGTTATGCTGCTTATCCCTCTGCTGGTGATTGCGCGGGATGGTTTTCAGAAGGGGGTGTCGGGCTTCTGGCAGGCGATTTCGTCGCCGGTGGCCTGGCACGCCCTCCAATTGACCCTCTGGACGGCGGCGGTAATGGTCATCATCAACACCATTATGGGTACACTGACCGCCTACGTGTTGGTGCGCTATGAATTTCCGGGCAAAAAATTGTTCAACGCCCTCATTGACCTGCCGCTGGCTATTCCAACCCTGGTGACAGGTGTCATGCTGGTGGTGCTCTACGGCCCGCAGCAAGTGGTGGGGGCCTGGCTCAAAGATACCTGGGGAATAGATATTATCTTTGCCCCGCCCGGCATTATTCTGGCGTTGCTCTTCATCACCTATCCTTTTGTGGTCCGGGCGGTGCAGCCGGTGTTGTTGGGGCTGGATAAGCAGCAGGAATACGCGGCGGCAACCCTGGGCGCGGGACCATGGACCATCTTTCGCCGGGTCACGTTACCGCCCCTGATTTTGCCCCTCACCAGTGGCGCGCTCTTGAGCTTTGCCCGCGCCATCGGCGAATTTGGCTCAATAGTGATTGTCGCCGGGAATATTCCTTTCTACTCTCAAACCGCAGCGGTCTATGTTTTTGGTGAGGTCGAGTCGGAAAATCGGATGGGGGCCAGTGCGGTGTCCATTGTGATGCTGGCCATCGCTTTCAGTTTGATTTTACTGGTCAGCCACTTGCAGCAGCGCGGACGGAAGAATTAGGATTTCTCCCTACGGTCGAAATGACATGGCTGAGCAGTTACAAAAGGAATTTGTATGAGCAGTCTAACAACGAAAGCTATACCGGCCCCGCTGGTAGCGACACGGCCCGCCATTCAACATGGCGTCTGGCGACGCCGGCTTTTGATTGGAATAGTCATAGCCTACGCCGGCCTCTTGATCATCGCTCCGCTGGTCAGCTTGACGGCCGGTGCTTTCAAAGAAGGCGTGGGCGCAGTCATTACCGCCCTCAGCCAGCCAGATGTGCTGGCCAGTTTCTGGCGGACGCTGCTGGTTAGTCTGATTGTGGTCACGGTTCACGCCATTTTTGGCACGGTGGTGGCCTGGGTGATGGTGCGGCATGATTTTCGGGGGCGCAACTTGCTCAACGGCCTGATTGACATGCCTTTTGCCGTTTCGCCGGTGGTGGC
The DNA here is from genome assembly GCA_015075405.1 of Anaerolineales bacterium. Classification (GTDB taxonomy): domain Bacteria; phylum Chloroflexota; class Anaerolineae; order 4572-78; family J111; genus DSQQ01. The sequence continues at coordinate 588,335 of JABTUK010000003.1, read as the reverse complement.
CGGTTATATGCTGCTCTTGCTCTTTGGCCGGAACGGCTTTCTGGCGCCGCTGCTGACGACCCTGGACATCAGAATTGCTTTTGCCCTGCCGGGTATCATCCTGGCGACCTTATTTGTCAGCTTACCTTTCATGATCCGCGAACTCATCCCGGTGCTGGAAGCTTTTGGCGTCAAGCAGGAACAGGCCGCTGCGACGCTGGGGGCCAACGGTTGGCAGACCTTCTGGTACATAACCCTGCCGGCCTTGCGCTGGGGTTTTATCTATGGCGTCACCCTCACCTTTGCCCGCGCCCTGGGTGAGTTCGGCGCGGTGCTGGTGATTGGCGGCGGCCTGCAAGGCAGCACCGAAACCTCCACCCTCTACATCTTCCGCGCTCTGGACGAGCGGCAGTATGTGGGCGCGTACAGCGCAGCCATTGTCCTGGGGCTTTTCTCTTTATTGCTCATTATGGGTACAGATTTACTCCGCAAAAAAGAGCATTAAATTGACTTATCTATCCTCCGTTTAAGGTCTGTGGAAAAGGTGGTCACAGACCTTTTTTGATTTTGTGATGGAATTTGACCTACTAGGACTATTTTGATATACTTCAAATTAGATGTATATCGAAATAGAGGTGATTATGGGACAAGATGAATTTCAAACACTTTTGAGCTTTTTTAAAGCCCTGGCCAACGAAAGCCGCTTCAAACTGTTGGGTATCCTGGCCAACCGTGAATGCAGCGTGGAGGAGTTGGCTGCCCTTTTGGCGTTACGAGAACCGACTGTGTCGCATCATTTGGCTAAGTTGAAGGAACTGAATCTGGTCCAGATGCGGGCCGAAGGGAATACCCATTTGTACCGGCTCAACCCGGAGGGATTGCAGGCGATGAACAAAAACATTTTCTCTACCGAAAAGATGGCCTCACTCGTTGAAACAGCCGGACCTGATGCCTGGGAGCAAAAGGTGTTGGGCAATTACCTCGACGGTCAACGCCTCAAGGAAATTCCGGCCAGCCATAAAAAACGGCTGGTCATCCTCAAATGGTTGGTGAGTCAATTTGATGAAGGGGTGCAATATCCAGAGGCCAGGGTAAATGAAATAATCCAACGCCACCACCCCGATTTCGCCACCTTGCGCCGGGAGTTCATTATCAATAAACTCATGGCCCGTGAAAATGGGGTCTATTGGCGAGTGGTCTAACTTCTCAGTATAATAGGGGTTATGTCTGTTGCGTCCATTGATTCTCATTCCACTCAGCCCCAAATAAATCAGCCGCTTGAAAATACTCGTTTACGCCCCCGCCGAACCCTTAACCGACTGGCTCTGGCCGCGGCCGGAGTGGGGTTCGGCGGGTTGGGCCAACTCCTTTTTAGCCGCAGCTCGCTCTGGGATGGACTGCTCTTTTATGGGGTCGCGGTCATTCTTTTTGCCCGCGCTGTAGCCAGCCATACCGACGATTTGGCTATCTCCGCTGAGCCACGACTCTTTAACCTCAGCCTGCGGGCCGGCTGGCGGCGCAATGTGGGGGTCTGGCTGCTGGTTTTAGCCCTGGGTCTGTCCCTGGTTGCCTTTGATTTTTTTGCCAATGTCGAAAGTTACCCCCAGGCCTGGTGGCTGTACCTGAGCAGCCTGGGCCTGCTGTTGGGCGGCGGTCTGCTGCTGACCGAAGGCTTGACCTGGTCGCATAAAATCCACGGGGTATTACCCACCCAAACCGTTGCCCTGGCCCTGGTCATAGGGCTGGCCCTGTTTATGCGCCTGTACAATTTTACCAGCCAGCCCTTCGGCATCTGGTATGATGAAGCCGAGGCCGGCCTGGAAGCCCGCCGCATGTTGCAGGAGCCGGCTTATCGCCCTGTCTTTTATCCGCCGATTAATGTCAGCGGCCATTTTCTGGCTCTTTATGCCGCCGCGCTCCATTGGCTGGGCGACTCGGTTCACTCGCTGCGGCTGGTCAGCGTGCTGTTTGGCCTGGGCGGGGTGTTGGCCGCTTATCTTTTTGGCCGCGAACTGCGCGGGCCGCGCTTTGGCCTGATTCTGGCCTTTCTGCTGGCCGTGGCCCGCTGGCACGTCAACTTTAGCCGGATCGCCATGACCGGCGTTGATGCACCCTTTTTTGAATTTCTGAGCCTCTATTTTTTAACCCGCCTGCTGCGGCGCGGGCATCTACGTGATGCTTTGTGGGCCGGTTTGAGTTTGGGTGGAGGGTTGTTGTTTTACACTGCCTTCCGGCTTTATTGGGTGGCGCTGTTTTTGTTTGTCATTCTGACCTGCCTGCTGGGGATGACCCAGCCAAACTGGCGAGATTGGTGGGCAGTAACGCTTCATCGCCGGAACTGGGGCGGCCACCTGGGGCGGCTTGTTTTTATCGCCGTTGCCGCCTGGCTGGTGGTGATGCCGATTATCCAATTTGCCCTGTTCGAGTCTGATGCTTTTTTTTATCGGACCAACCAGATTTCGATTTTTATCCGGCGCGACCAGCCCGATCTGGTGCGGGCTATCTGGGACAGCACCCAAAAACATCTGCTGATGTTTAATTACCAGGGTGACAGCAATGGCCGCCACAATCTGCCCGGTGAGCCAATGCTCGACCCGGCCATGGCTATTTTGGCGATCCTGGGCCTGGGTCTGGCCCTGGCCCGACCCCGTCACCCGGCCAACCTGTTTTTTCTGCTGTTGTTTCCTTTAGCCCTGGCCGGTGGCATTTTTAGTGTGGATTTTGAAGCGCCGCAATCGCTGCGTTCCATTGGCGCGATGCCGGCCGTGATTTACTTTGCCGGACTTGCTTTGACTGCTCTGGGACAAGAAGCGGAGAAGGCCCTCAAGCCGCTGCCGCGCCTCTGGCTGCTGGTTCCGGCGGCAGCCCTGCTGAGTTTTATCCTGGTTTTTAACGCCTACACCTACTTTGTGCGTCAGGCCCATGATTTTGCTTCATGGAATGCCTTTTCGACTCCCGAAACGCTGGTGGGCCGCAAAATGGCCCAATTGGGGCCGGATACGCTCTATTATTTGTCGCCTTTTTTTGCCGGCCATCCGACGCTGCGCTTTTTGGCCCCCGAGGTTAAAGGGCAGCGCACTTTAACCATCCCCGACGCCCTGCCCATCCGCGAGCTGCCCAATCGTCCGGTGGTCCTCTTTATCCACCCCGACGACCTCTGGATTTTTGAGGAAGCCGAGCGAATTTACCCCAACGCCAATTTCGAGATTGCTTCCAGCCCTACCGAAGACGAGACGCCTATTGTTTACCTGGTTGACCTGCAACCCCTCAACCTGGCTTCGGTCCAGGGCTTGCAACTGCGCTACTTTAAACCAGGCGGAGACATCTCCAGCGACATCCTTTCTGAGGAACCACCTTTCCACAGTGAACGCGCCCTGAGCGTTAACCTGGCCTGGCCGGCTGACCTGCCTCCTGCCCCCGGCGCTGAGACCTTTGATTTTGTGGCTGAGTGGAGCGGGATTCTCTATGCCCAACGGTATGGCCCGTACAGTTTGCGGCTTATAACCCCCGGTAAGGGCCTGCTGGAATTGGATGGGAATATTATTTTTGACGGTGAAGGTGAGCAGCTTACCGGCTTGCCGCTGGCCCAGGGGAATCATTCGATTCGGGTGCTGGCCGAAGGTGGGCCAGGCCAGGTCGCTCTTTTCTGGCAGCAGCCCGGCAAGGGTGAAACCTTTGTGCCGCAGTGGGCGTTCTACGCCCCGCCGATTACCAATCACGGACTGCTGGCGACCTTCTACCCCAACGACCGCTGGCAGGGCCGGCCGGTCTTGCAGCGAATTGACCCGTTTTTGGATATGTATTTCCACTTTACGCCCTTACCGCGGCCCTATACCGTCGAGTGGGCCGGCTCTCTGGATGCGCCGCAAAGCGGACTGTACCGGCTGGGGCTGCGGGCTGTGCCGGAGGCGCAGCTCTCCCTGGATGGCAAGTTGCTGCTGACAACCCTGGCCCCCAACCAAAATATTGAGGCAGCGGTTACGCTTGAGGCAGGTCTGCACGATCTCAGCGTCCGTTTCAAAGACAATACCGACCGCTCCAGCATCTATCTCACCTGGACCACCCCGGCGGGCGTCCGGGAGCCAATCCCCAGCCAAAACCTGTGGCCTCCGTTAGGCCGGTATCCCCCCCGAACCACTCCGCCTATCACCAACACCCAGGTGCAATCGTTGAGTCTAAACTGGCTAGACTCTCTGGGCGGCCCCGGCAGCGAGCCGGGCCAGTTCTTTGAGCCGCGAGATGTGGCCGTCCTGCGCGACGGCAATCTGGTTGTTGCCGATACCGTCAACCGGCGGGTGCAGTTGCTCACCGCGCAAGGCGTCCCGCTCAAAATCCTCACCGGCGATCCGTTTCCCTTTGAAGAGCCTTTGGCAGTTGAGGTCAACAGCCGGGATGAGATTCTGGTGCTGGACTCGACTCTACAGTGGGTCTACCGCTACGACAGCGCCGGCAACCTGCTTGACCGTTTCGGCGGCCCGACTGTGTTCCTGTTCCACCCGCGCGGCCTGACCGTGTTTGACGACGACAGCGTGGCCGTGGCCGATACCGGCAGTTCCCGGCTGGCCCTCTTCAGCGCCGAGGGCGTGCCTGCCGGGAGTATCGGCGGGTTGGGCACAGGCCCCGGCCAATTCAACGAGCCGACGGACGCGCTGCGCGATGCGCAAGGTACGTACTACGTGGCCGAGGCTGAAAACAACCGCGTCCAGCGAGTTGACGCCGCCGGCAACCCGCTGCTGCAATGGGCCATCCCCGACGGCTACGCTTTCAACGGCCCCCACTTGACCTTTGGCCCCGACGGCTCCATATTTATGACCGAATCACAGAGCCGTTCCCTCTACCGCTACGGGCCAGACGGCTCGCTGCTCGACCAGTGGCAGACGATTGATTCGGTCAACCTGGCCGGGCCGGTGGGTATTTATTTTGATACGTTCACCAACCGGCTGTATTTGACGGATGTTTTGACCCATCAGGTTCATATTTTTGAGGTTCAAACTAACAGTGAATAAGCTGCTTAGCCTTGAGTCAAGTTACCTCAAGAACCACATTTCCCATAACCCGGCCTCTTTCAACCAGGTCGTGAGCCTCGGCGATTTGCGCCAGCGGCAGACGGGCGGCAATGTTATGGTTCAAGTGGTTCCCGGCCAGCAGCAGCGATAGGTCAGCGATGGCCCGTTGGCGCGCCTCAACCTCCAGGCTGTAAACGATGAAGAAATTCAGCCACACCCCCTTCCGTATCGCCGGAGAAAAGGGCAGGCTGATCTCCGGCGCGCCGCTGCCATAGACAATCACCTCCCCGTTGGGGCGCAAGAGGGCAATATCCGTGTTGACATTGGCCGCAAAGTCTACCTCGATAATGCGATCAACGCCCTGACCAGCAGTAGCATCCTGAATGGCGGCCAGCAAGTCATCGCTCTTGTAATTGAGGACAATCTCCGCGCCCGCTGCCTGAGCCAGGATGCCTTTCTCCGGCCCGCTTACGGTGGCGATGACCTGCTTGGCGCCTTTGAGCCGGGCCAGTTGCACGGCATAATGGCCGACCGCCCCGGCGCCCCCGGCCACCAGTACCCGCTTGCCGGCCACCCCACTCCCTACCGTGACCGCATGATAAGCCGTCAAGGCCGGGATGCCCAGGCAGGCCCCAACGGCCAGGTCAACCGCCGGGGGCAGCAAAACGGCCTGCTCAGACGGCAGCACGACATATTGAGCCGCCGTGCCAAAAGGTCGCTCCCAGGCGGCATTCCAGAGCCACACCCGCTCGCCGATACGAGTGGCTGGAACACCCGGTCCCACCTGGTCAATCACCCCCGCGCCATCGCTGTGGGGAATGATGCAGGGAAATGGTAAAATCTTGCTCCGCAGGCCGGCCCGCGTTTTGACATCTGACGGATTCACCCCAGACCAGGCGACCTTGACCCGAACTTCGCCCGGACCGGGGCTGGGGGTTGGCAGCTCACCCATCCGCAGGACCTCGCTCGCCGGGCCTGTTTGTTCATAAAAGGCTGCTTGCATAAATCCTCCTTCATTTGCCGCCCAATGCCCTGTTTATCAACTGTGGGCCAGGCGAGTAGATCGGTCAAGTTGACAAAGTTATTTTACTGCTTCTGGATACTATCGGGTTAGCGTTGGAGAGTAGCTCGGATTTGCGCTAAATGATCTTCAGCATGAGCGACAATGAATCGTTCAATGACCTCGGCGACCGTCATTTCGCCCTGGCGGAGATGAATGCCGGTCTTACCCCGTTCTTCAAAAGATAGATGACGGATAACGGTAACTGCCTCCTGGACTTCGTGGTTCAAAAGACGCAATAATTCGTCCGGGTCTCTCGTCGTGGCCTGTTCGACCCCGGCCAGTCGTTCTGGAGCATCGAGGGTCCGTCCGAAGCGGGGTGGTTCGGCGGCGGCAATCAGCCGCTGGCAGTGATCCAGCCAATAAGGGATCATTTCGGTTATATGCCCCAGGATCTCTATCGCCGACCACTCATTGGCACTCGGAGCAGTTCGTAAACGTTGGGCCACGTCGGGTTGGTTCAGCAAAAGGGCCAATTGTTCATAAACTTGCTCAAGTCGTTGAGCTTGCGCTTCATCCCAGTTTGTTTCAATAGTTGCGGTCATGTTTTACCTTCTGATGAGTTTTTGTCTTAAGTGTCATTATTAATTTGTGGTGCTCGGGTTCGGGCCAGGATTTCCAAACCTTTTCCCGGTGGCGAAAGCGACATCGTGGCCGTGCTCCTGTAGGGCCTGGGCCAGCGGAACCATCGCGTGAAAATGACCAAACATCGGTTGGACGGTGAAGAGAAATCTCATCTATGCCCTGATCTGTGCCTGATGCGCCTCAACCATCTCGGCCAGACTCAGCAGATCCAAATTTCCGTAGGGTGGCATCCCTATGCCGCCCGCTGACGCATAGGGATGCGCCAGCTACGGTGAAAAATTGGATCTACTGAGATTCTTGAAACAAAAGTCATAGCGGGGTAAACACAGACCCTCTCCTTTCGATATTCTACCCTATTAAATCGTTCTGGCCTAAAAACAGAGCCGTTTGTTAGATTTATACCCAACGCATTTCAAAATTTCCGTAGCTGACGCATCCCCATGCGTCAGCGGACGGCATAGGGATGCCGTCCTACGGAAATTTTAGCGTGCGCTTAGTATATCTTCTATGAATCCCCCGTTTGGGCTTCGATCACTGTTTGGCTCATCTGTTCACTCAAATGTTGTCGCAACTCAAGCACTTTCTCTTCCAATTGCTCCAAATTCGGCTTGGCCGTGCTCCCATGCCCATCCAACAACTCATCAGTCGCCCGTTAGGTCTCCTGCAAACAACATGACATAAGACAACGTGAAGCGTGGGGCGTGATTTTGGCTTTTTTAAAGACTCGGTCTTAAAATCTAAATTCAGTAAATCTGTCATGTCCCTGCGAGCCACAGGCGAAGCAATCTGATACCCCGGAGGCGGGGATTGCTTCGGCCTACGGTCTCGCAATGACATTTTTATCTAAACTCAGCGGATCCAAATTTCCGTAGGGTGGCATCCCTATGCCGCCCGCTGACGCATAGGGATGCGCCAGCTACGGTGAAAAATTGGATCTACTGAAACTACAAAATCGTTTGAGCTAATGATGGAATACAAAGAATTTCACGGACACGTTTTTTACCGGCGGATAAACCATGCCCGGCCTATGCTGTCGCATGGAGAGGGTATCTATCTGATTGATACGGCGGGCAAGCGGTATATTGACGCCTCCGGCGGGCCGGTGCTGATCAATATTGGCTATGGCGTGGCTGAAGTAATTCAAGCTATGACCGATCAGGCGGCGGCTGCCGCTTATCTGCACGCCACCATGTTTACCACCCAGGCGTTGGAGGAGTACAGCGCCGCACTGGCCGAAGTGACGCCGTTGGAAAACCCGCGCTTTTTCTATCTTGGCAGCGGCTCCGAAGCGGTTGAAACGGCCCTCAAGTTTGCCCGCCAGGTGCAGGTAGATCGTGGCGAAACGCAGCGCTATCTGGTTATCTCGCGCTGGCATAGCTATCACGGCACTACTTTGGGCGCGCTGGCGGTGAGCGGGCGGCCTGGCTTGCGCCAGCTTTACCAGCCGATGCTGGCCCAGACACCTCATATCGAGCCGCCTTATTGTTATCGCTGCCCCTTCAATTTGACTTATCCCACTTGTGGGCTGCGCTGCGCCCACGCTTTGGAAGATGCGATCAAGCTCAACGGCCAGGAAACGATCTCGGCCTTTATTGCCGAGCCGATCAGCGGGGCCAGCCTGGCCGCTGCGGTCCCCCCGCCGGACTATTGGCCGCTCATCCGCCAGATTTGCGATCATTATGGCCTGCTGCTCATTGCCGACGAGGTCATGACCGGTTTTGGTCGGGCCGGCTATTGGTTTGCCGTGCAAGCCTGGGGCATCGAGCCTGACATTATCACCATGGCCAAAGGGGCCGGCGGCGGTTATTTCCCACTTTCAATTACCGCCGTCAAAACCGAGGATGTCAAAACCATCCGCGCTGGGCATGGCGATTTTGCGCATGGCGGCACGTTCTCACACCACCCGGTAGGGATGGCGGCGGGACTGGCCGTGCTGCGTTATATTCAAGCCCATAATCTGGTTGAAGCTTCGCGTAAACAGGGCGAAAAACTGGGCCAAAAACTGCGGGCCGCTTTGGGAGACCATCCGCATGTAGGCGATATTCGCGGACAGGGCCTGATGTGGGGCCTGGAATTTGTGGCCGACCAGGCCAGCAAAGCGCCTTTCCCAGCCAAGCAAGGCATATCCAAGAAAATCGGCGATGCCGCCTTTGAGCGCGGACTCATTGTTTACCCCAGCAGCGGCAACGCCGACGGTATCAACGGCGACCAGGTGATGATTGCGCCGCCCTTTATTGTCACCGATGAACAATTAGATGAAATTGTGGGCTTATTGGGGGAGGCCATTAAAGCCGTCATCTAATAGAAAAGACCGAACTTTAACCCTTAATTCAGGGGTGAAGTTCGGTCTTTAGGATTGTCGAAATAAAGTTACAGGTGTGCGACGACCAAATCACCCATTTCTTTTGTCCCAACCATGGGCTGATCCCGCCCCGCTAAATCCGGCGAGCGATGCCCCGCAGCCAGCACAGCTTCGACGGCGGCCTCGACGGCCTCAGTTTCGCGGCTGAGGTTGAGGGAAGTGCGCAGCAACATGGCCACGCTCAAAATGGTAGCCAGGGGGTTGGCAATGCCTTTACCGGCGATGTCGGGCGCGGAGCCGTGGATTGGCTCGTAAAGGCCAAATTGACCGCCAGCGCTCGTCTTTTTCTCGCCCAATGAAGCAGAAGGGAGCATGCCCATGGAGCCGGCCAGCATGCTCGCTTCATCGCTCAGGATGTCGCCAAACATATTTTCGGTGGCAATCACATCAAAATCGGCCGGGCGGCGGATGAGGTACATCGAGCAGGCGTCTACCAAAATATCCTCGTACTCGACGTCGGGGTACTCGGCGGCTACTTCGTGAGCTACTTCGCGCCAGAGGCGGCTGGAGGCCAGCACATTGGCTTTATCTACCGAGGTAAGTTTTTTGCGCCGCTGCCGGGCCAAATCAAAAGAGATGCGCATCAACCGGCCAATTTCGGCTTCGGTGTAATACATTGTATCCACCGCGGCCCGGCCCTGGGCATTATCCTGCCGTCCCTGGGGCTGGCCGAAATAGAGTCCGCCGGTCAGCTCACGGACAATGATCATGTCCACTTTTTCCACCACCTCGCGCTTGAGGGTAGAAGCATCGGCCAGGGCGGGATAGATTTTCACCGGGCGGATGTTGGCAAACAGCCCCAATTCTTTACGCAGTTTTAGCAAGCCCTGTTCGGGCCGCACCGGCGCTTTGGGGTCGCTCCACTTGGGGCCGCCGACAGCGCCCAACAGCACCGCATCGGCCCGCTGGCAGGCGGCCAGGGATTCATCGGGCAGGGGGCTGCCGGTTTGGTCAATGGCTATGCCTCCGGCCAGGGCTTCGTTAAATTCAAAGGTGTGTCCAAATTTGGCCCCTACTGCTTTGAGAACTTTGACCCCTTCCCTGACTACTTCTGGGCCAATGCCGTCGCCGGGCAGGAGGGTGATGGTTGCATGCATGCTATTCCTCATACTTTTTAAGATTTTTGTAGGCAGTTACGGACTATTTGCCAGGGTATAAACCTTAAAGTCATCAAATTTAATGATAATACTTTTATCTCCTGGCGCGCTAACATATACACCGGTACCCTTACCTTTTAATTCAGGAGGAGAGTCGGAACCTTCATCGAAAACGAAGACCTGTTTATTATTGATAAAAAGAATTATCTGTCCGGTATTGGTATGTTTGGCTCTGATAGTATTGATACTTTGGCTGCCGTAACCTCGCTTGAGGGTTGCTTCACATGTTCTTCGGATCAGGTCATCGCGCTTGTTGCCTCCACTTTCTACCCATCTTCGGCGTAATTCCCATTGGCCGCCGCTAGAACAGGTACTGGTTGAAACATTGGGCCGGATTCTAAAAACATATTGCTTATCACCCCCATCCCCGTTAAAATATAGACCAAACAGGGCGTCTGGGGTTTGATTTTCACTGTGGTAAACAGATACCTCAAATGTGCCAAAGACTCTTTCGGCCTCGTCGGGGGGCGCAAAGCGAAAACATTCCTTACTGCTCTTAACATCCAACTGATAGCGGCCTCCCTCGTAGTCAGAGGTACAGGCAGAATCTGTGCCTACAGGCCACCCACTTTTCTCATTCGAGAAATCATCCCAAAAGGATGGTTGGGGATTTCTAAAGATAATGGGCAGATAAGCCTTAGTAGCAATACTGGTGGTTTGAATGAGGAAGGATGCCGGTGAAGCCCAAACAGTTAACGGTATGGGACGGTTTAAAGCCAGATTAGCCGGAGTTAGCGTTTGGGCGGCGGCGAGGGACGGCTGGAGGGCAGATTCAACTGCTATAAACAAGCCAACTAACAGCCCGATAGCCAGGCCCAGGCTGTAGAATAAAGATTTGTAAATTCTTAAATTTTGTTTCATAACTTTACCTATTCTAAAAATAATCCGATAATAGAGGGCCTATTATAACCCCAAAAGCCGGGTTTTGAAACTTTGTCTTTTCTATATCGTATAGTATAGTAGCCCTTATTCAGCCGGCCCGACGGGGTTGCCACAGAATACCGGCGGTTGGGCAGTTCTTTTCCAACGTTCAAACTGGCGCTGGTAAGCCGTAGATTATGAATTTTGATTATAACTACTCAGCCCTCATGTCATTTCGAGGCTGAAAGCCGAGAAATCTTTGAGGCCGTTGTCTGCAAACCACGGATTAGGAGATTTCTCCCTTCGATCGAAATGGCATGCCTGAGCAGTTACTTTTGATTTTCAAAACAGGTAATTGTTGCTGGAAGATTGGAAGGCTGGAAGGCTGAATAAGGCGGTATCCAATCTTCCAGCCTTCCAGACGCATTACCGGATTTGATCGTCTGACTACCGGCTTTTCAATTAATGGTTTTTCTATGCTATAATAAACTACGTTGTCGTAGGCAGAATATTACCCCATAAAAGTCTTGCAAGGAAAATAAAATGCGCGCTTTTTTAATGGCTCTGATAAAATTTTCGGCTCTGGCGTTGTTTGGACCATTGGTAGTGCTTATTTTTCTTGCGCCGGGCTTGCCGTTGGTCATTTTAGGTGGCCTTATGGTTTTGTTGGTCATTGTGGCGCTGGCGGTGATCTTGTTTTCGGTGTTGGGGGCCGGTAAACTGGCTAAGGTTTTGCAAGGATCGTCGTTGCCCCGTTCAATCGCTCAATCTGTAGCCGAGTCTCGCCATTATGGACGGCTTATCATGCGGACAGCCCGCCAGTACCCCGCCGGCCCGATGCAAGACCGCCTCACCTTGACCCTTCGCCCGGTTGAACGGTGGCTGGAAAATTTGACTCGCCTGGAACAGGGGCTGGCTCGGTTGTACAGCCAGCGTCATTTGGAGCGCGAGCTGCGCCAGGTAGCGAATGAAATTGAAGATCTGCGCCGGCGCTCTCTGACCGCGCTTGATGGAGAGGCTACCTATCTGCGCGATTTGTTACAGAGTAAAAAACAACATCAAGCGGCGTTAAAAGAGTTAAAAGTTTTTCAAACCCAGGCCGAGTTACGCATTCGCAAAATTGCCAGTGATTTATCTACCACGCACGCCGAAATGCTGCTGATTGTAGCCAGAGGAGATTTTAATGATAACCGTTTTCAACGCCTGGACGAAAATCTGCAAGAGCATCTGAACGGGTTGCGCGATATGCTGGCAACCATGGATGAACTCGGCTACAGTCAGGCTGCCAGTTGAACGTTCAACGTTCAACGTTTAACCGTTCAACCCGATCAAGAATTGCCTCGGCTACCTCGACTTTACTCATTAGGGGTAACTCTTCCACTGAACCCTCGGCAAAGAGCAGCGTCACCCGGTTAGTATCTACGGCAAAACCGGCGTCGGTCGCCGATACGTCATTGGCGACAATCAAATCCAGCCGTTTGCGCTCCAATTTGCTCTGAGCATTCGTAAGCAAATCCTCAGTTTCAGCCGCAAACCCGATGGTTATCGTTGGCCCATAACCGGCTGCTTTCTGTGTGGCCACCTCGGCCAGAATATCGGGATTGCGGACTAATTCCAGGGCTAAACCGCCCGTGTCGCCTTTCTTTTTTATCTTCTGTTCGGCCACCATCCCCGGTCGAAAATCGGCTACGGCTGCGGCCATGACCAACAAATGGGCCTGGTGGGTTTTCTCCAGCGTGGCCGCCCGCATCTCTTCCGCTGAAGCCACATGAATGACCTCCACGCCAAAAGGGTCGGGCAGCCCGGCCGTGGTGATGAGGGTCACGGCTGCGCCCCGGTCGCGGGCGGCCACGGCTACAGCATAGCCCATTTTACCGCTGGAGTGGTTGCTGACAAAGCGGACCGGGTCAATGGCTTCGCGGGTTCCCCCCGCCGTCACCACCACCTGCCAACCGGCCATTCCTCCCCGCCGGCCCAAAACTACCCGCGCCGCGCTGACAATTTCATCCGGCTCAACCAAACGTCCCTGCCCCGTCGCGCCCGAAGCCAGTCGTCCTTCCGCCGGTCCTACTATGGTCGCTCCCCAAGCCCGCAGTTTTTCCAGGTTAGCATGGGTGGCTGGATGCCGCCACATATCGGTTTCCATGGCCGGGGCCAGGAGCAAAGGAGCGGGCGTAGCCAGGGCAATCGCCGCCAGCAGATCATCGGCCAGGCCATTCGCCAGCTTGGCTAAGGTATGGGCCGTAGCCGGGGCGATGAGCAGCAAATCGGCGCTGTCGGCCAGGCTGATGTGGGGAATGTTTTGACCGGGGGGAATATCAAACATATCGGTATACACCGGGCGATGGGTCAACGCCTGAAAGGTCAGCGGGGTGATAAATTTTTGCGCCGCCTCGGTCATCACCACATCCACCAGCGCGCCGCCCTGGACCAGTTGGCTGCACACCGCTGCTGCTTTGTAGGCCGCAATACCGCCGGTCACGCCGAGGATGATGTGTTTGTTGTGGAGAACTTTGATAATAGTTGGCATAGTAGGTTGTCTCGTCTTGCGTCTTCCGTTTTCTTCACGCAACACGCAAGACGCAACACGTTTTATTGATTCATCTCCCAAATCAGTCGCAATCCCTCCAGGGTCAGCCAGGGATTGACCACTTCAATGACCGTCGTTTCGCGGGCGATAGTTTCGGCCAGCCCGCCCGTGCCGATAACCCGCATCTGCTGGCCCAACTCGGCCCGGAAGCGGGCCACCATGCCTTCAACCAGGCCCACATACCCAAAAATTAAGCCGCTTTGCATGGCGTGAACCGTGTTGGTCCCGATGGCTTTGGGCGGGCGGACCAGATCAATCCGGGGTAATTTTGAGGTCCGGCTGAACAAGGCTTCGGCGGCGATGCCAATACCCGGCGCGATGGCTCCACCCAGGTACTCACCCTTTTCCGAGACCGCATCGAAGGTGGTAGCTGTGCCAAAATCTACAATACAGGCCGGGCCGCCGTACAGTTTATAGGCCGCCGCCGCATCCACAATCCGGTCCGCGCCGACATCGCGGGGACTGTCGTAGCGAATCTGGACCCCGGTTTTAACTCCGGTTCCCACTACCAGCGGCTTTTGTCTGACAAAACGCTCGATCATCTCCTCAAAAACATGCGTGAGCGGCGGGACGACGCTGGCTATAGCCACACCCTTGATCTGGTGGAAATCAAGTCCTTCGTGGCGCAGCAGTCCGAGCATAATGATACCGTACTCATCCGGCATCCGGTCATGGTCGGTTTTCATGCGCCAATGATACTGTAGGGTCTGGCTGTCGTTATAAACGCCAAACGTGATGTTGGTATTGCCGATATCTATGGTGAGTAACATAATTCTGCCCCGACATTAGAGAAGGCCAAAGTAAAAGGTATTCTCAGTTGGATCAATAGCAAACCGAATCCGAGTCAAAAAGCCATCCAGGCCGATAAAGTTCGGATGAGGCCAGGTATCATTTGGGGCCAAGGTAGGCACAAACACAGTGGCTTCAACTTCAACCCCGTCTCCGATTTCCGCTTGGAGGCTGAGGCTCATTCTGAGAAGCCTACCCTCATACAATTCACCTCTAATCATTAATTTCTCACTGGGAGTATAAGTGGCTTGAATAGCCGTTCCTAAGAACTCTACCACTTCTGGATCGAGGATGCACCACGGCGCGCCTGTATCTACGATAGCTGAGAGGGTCAGGCGACCGGCAACGACAATTGGTAGGACGATGCGAGCCGTATGTTCCTGGCCTGGATAGTAATCCTCATAGGAGGTTGCGCCTGAAGCAAAATTGCCAGAAATGAGCAGGTTAGCAAATTGAGCCATTTACAAGACCTTGCTAATCAGGGTATTTGTCAGGTCTTCATCTTCACCTATTACAGTGGTTAATTCTTGAAGTGACTCTCCTGTTGCCACTAACTCCCCTTCACGCACCGCTACCCAACGGCCTCGATATTCAGGAGCATGCTCACGTAGCCAAAGCTGTGAAGCGCTTAAGTTTTGAGTGTAAGCTGTTGATACCTCGCGTCCGACAGGAGGAGTCAATACTCGTGCCGCTTGTTGGATGCGTTCGTGTTTGGGAAACAAGCGCCGCCCCTGCTGGGCCAGCTTGATAGCCAGGCTGCTTAATTCCAGGCTCAAAGCCAGGTCAATAGTCCGCAGTAATTCCTCCGGCTGGCAGGCCGACCAATCAACTGTTTCAGCAAGGGCCACAAACTGCTGCCGCTCGCTGGCTTGAGCATATTGTCCCAAATGGATTAATGCTTCCTCGATTTTAGGGGTAATTTCTATCGCCATTATTCAATCTCCTACTCCTGAACTTCTTTATTGACCAACCTCTAAAGTCAATGAGAAAATTGAAAAGTCCGCGTCGCTTTGGACTATTATACCATAGGAAAAAAGTTTCCGCTTACTTACAGTCCACCTCACTTATCCATGCCGCCAAGTTTGTCCTGTAACTACGAATAGACTATTATTCGGTTAATCCTAAACCGGGAGGCTATTATGTCCGAAAACCAACCCACTTTGGAAGAATGGCGGCGGCTGTACGAGGCCTGGGGCCAATTCAAGGAAATTGCGCCCTGGGAATGGATGGACGAAACCCAGATTTTTGGGGTGCAAGACCCGGAAAGCGGGCAGTTGGGCTTTGTCAGCGTGATGGGGTCGCTGGGGGAGCATTATGCCATCGCCCTGTATTTGGGCCGGGAGGGGTTATACGGCTTTCATGCCCTGGAACAGGCCGGGCCGGAGATGACCCCGGAGCAAGTGCTGAATGTGCCCCAATTACAGGCCTCTTTTGAAGACCGGGAGATGCTGCACGAACGCGACCGATCCTTAATCAAGCAACTGGGCCTGAAATTTCGGGGACGGCAGGCCTGGCCTTTGTTTCGCAGCTACCGGCCCGGCTTTGCGCCCTGGTTTTTAGAGGCGGCCGAAGCGCGTTTTTTGACCCATGCTCTGGCTCAGGCTCAAGAGGTGGCCTTGCGCTTTCGTGACAATTGGACGCTCTTAACCCGAGGCTCTCATTACCTGGTGCGGGTCGCCCGTAAAGAAAAAGGCCAGCTTGTTTGGCAAGACCAATCAATGACAGTCCCTCCGCCCGAACCGGCCAGTATCCAACTGCGGATGGACCTGGATACTCTGGCCGCGCTCCGCCAGCAGCCTCATGGCGGGTTTACGCTGGAAATGGACCTGTTTATGCTGCCCTCAGCCTTTAGAGATGAGGGTGAGCGGCCCTATTACGCTTATTCGCTTCTGACCGTAGACAAACGGAGCGGTATGATTTTGGGCCAGGAACTGCTCCCGCCGCTACCGTCGCTGCTGGATATGTACAGCCAGATTCCTCTGAAGGTGGTCTATTTACTGAGCCAAATCGGCAGCCGGCCCAAAGAAATCCGCGTCCGCTCGCCAATACTGTACCAACTGCTCGCCACGCTAGAGAAGGAACTGGGTTTTAAGCTCAAGTCTACCAACCAACTGGCTCTCCTCGATTCGGTCAAAGAAGACCTGTTTCGCTTTTTAATGCGTTGAGCTTTTTTTGCGCCGCAGCATCCTGGCCCGCAGCCCGCGCAGGCTACGCTCCATCTTTCCTGCCAGCCATTCCGGCTGGGGGTGGGGCAGCAGCGGCCACGGCTCCAATCCCAAACTGGACAACACGGCGTTGGCCGCCGCGACGCCGGTCGTCGTAGCGCGTTCCAGATAAAGCGCTGGGGCCGGGTGATAGACCCAATCGCCGCAGGCAAACAGGTTCGGCCAGGGCGTCTCGATGCCCAGATGCTCGCCCGGCTCGCCCACGCTGAACAGGGTGTGACTGGCCTCATTGCGTAGCAGCCGCGAATGGAGCAGATTGCCGCGCAGCTCCGGGAAAACCCGATAGGTATCAATCAACACCCTGGCTAATAACGACGCATCCGGCTGGGCCAACAACTCCGGCGGGCCGTAAATGTGCATTTCGATGGCGCTGCCACCGGTCGTCCGGCTCCATTCGGCATAGACCGTTTGCAGCCGGTCGAGCCAGAAAAAGTTGTCCATCACAAAATCGCCGCTGTAGATACCCGCCTCGGCGATGGCTTTGGGTTTGACCTTGAACCACAGCCGGATAATCGCCGTCGGCACGCCGCTGGGAAAACGTAACCCGGCGGCTGCTTCCGCCGTAGCGGGACTCCCCTGCAACAGCTTCTTGGCCGCTGGAGCATCCACCGCGAGAATAACCCGTGCGGCTTTGATGATGGATGTCTGCCCGTCAGTTTGAACAGTGACTTCCCAACCCGGTTCACTATCCAGGAATCCAGACTTAAGTCTGGACTCCTCCCCTTCCGCCCCTCCAACCTTCCAACCTTCCAACCTTCCAACCTCCAACCGTTCCACCCGCGCCCCCAACCGAACCTCACCGCCCAATCGCCGCACCAGCGTCGCCAATGGCTCCGACACGCACTCACCGCCGGAGCCGGGCAGGTAGGAGAAAGCCCAGGCGTCGCGGCGCAGCAAGGTGTAAAAGCGCAGAAAGGCGATAAACCCGGAGGCCGGCACCTCTGTGGGATGGGCAGCCAGGGCGCTGCGAACCAGGCCGGCAAAAAAACTCGCCAGCGTCGGCGACCAGCCGGCGGTAAAATCGGCCAGCGACAGGCCGCGCAGCGATTTTTGCTCGGCAATCGGATCAATGGACATAGCCGACATCAAACCGCCAAAGACGCGAAACATCGAGGCCAGGTCGCGTAGGGTTAAAATGTTGAGAAAGCGCGGGCGCAAAAACAGGTGCAAATAGTGAAACGGGGCCGGAAGCAGGCTGTGGCGAATGGCGCTGCCGATGGCGGCCTTGCGGATGGTGCGGCCCCGGCCAAAAATCCAGGTTTCCTCACGGGCCGGTACAAATACGGGCCGCAGATTGTGCCGGGCCAGGGCGGCTTGAAAATTGTGATAAGGCGACCAGATGCCATGCACCCCGTGCTCGCCGGGAAAGCGCCAGGGCTGGCCGTTGTGCTCGATTTCGACGGTGGGGCCGCCTTTGAGCCGACCGCCGGGCCGGTCGGGATCAGCTTCCAACACCAGCGGGGTGAGGCCGCGCTCGGCCAGGTGGACTGCCGCCATCAGCCCGGCGATACCCCCACCAATGATGAGCGGTGAAGTGGTCGGCAACAGTTCAGGGTTTTCAGTAACGGTAGAGGCGGCGGCAGTAGTTTCCATTGATTCAGGAATCATCCGGGGGCGAAAATGTGGAGTTTGGCCCGGCGCGAGGCGCTGAACATAACCAGCTCCCCCAAGAACGACGCCGGTTGAGCTTGCATCAACGAAGGTTCGGCATAGCACTGTTGAAAGCAACTGAAACAGGTTTGGGGGGGCGGGCCAAATTTTTCCACCGCCAAACGCATCGCTTCTGCCCACGAGGCCACGCGGGTCAGGTTGCAGGGGCGTCCCCCCTGAGCAGTTTGGCTGCGCTCGATGGGCCGGCAGGGGTAAATCAGGCCGCCGTTGGGCAAAACGCGCGGGACCAGAGTGGGGTAACAGGCGTAAGGTTGGAAATCGCGGGCCAGCTTCAGATAGGCCAGGCTGCCCAGGATTTTCAAGCCCTGTTTTTTGTAAGCGATCACTTTATCTACAAAAGCGCGATAAGCCTCGGCTACCCGTAGCTCATAGCGCGGCCAGTTGTTGAAAGATTGGGGGGAGAAGGCAAAGGCGATGTGGCGCTTCAGGCAGAAATCCAGCACGGTTTCCGCATTGGGCAGGGTTTCGGGGGTGATGACGCAATTGGCGACCAGTTCAAATTTGCAATCGGCCTGATACCCGGCCACCTCAACAATAGTCTGGATGATAATTTCAGCCGCCCGGCTGTCGAGGCCGATGGTTTGCCCCCAGCGGGTCACATCCAGCGAGTCCAGGCTGATCACCAATCGGTCGAGGTAAGGCAGCAGGTCGAGATGTTTGGACAACAGCAGCCCGTTGGTGAGCAGGGTGACATGCCGGAAATGATGCCCGGCTTTGGCCTGACTGACCAGGGTATCAATCTCCGGGTAGAGCAGCGGTTCGCCGCCGGTCAAAATTAGATGAGGCGTGGCCTGGCGTAAAATAGTCAGCACCCGATTTGCCTGGGCCAGGGGTAAAACGCCCAATCGGGCCAGTTCATCGTTGGGCCGGCGCGCGCCATAATCCTCGCAGTAAACGCAGTTGAGATTACAGCGCCCGGTCAAATGATAGACCGCTACCAACGGCAGCAGGACGGGCTGGCTGCGAGTCAGGTTTATCAGGTTACGCAGATAATTTGACACGACAATGATTGGAGATTGGAGATTGGAGATCATTGGTTTGAATCTCCAATCTCTACCCTTTGGAGGAATTGGCTCATTTGTTTGAACCGTGTTCCCAAGTTTGATAGCCAGACTTGCCTTCATTCTAACATAGGTTGAGGTTCGGAGCGAGTCGGATTCAGGGTTATTTTTGAATCAGCGGCAAATAGGTCCGTGTGCCGCCGACCAGCAGGCTGACTGTAGCCGTCCGGGTGAAACCGCCGCCGGTGGCAGTGACCAACAGATTGTGCCATACACCGGGTACAAGTGATCCACTGGGGTGAGTATCGGTTAGAATGAAGGTAGCCGGACCTGGGGGTGTCAAGCTGCCAGGTAACAGGCTGACTTGGAGGTTGGGGGGAGAACTGTTGGGCGTCAGGGTGACGCTGGAGGTGAAATTGCTGGCAATCTTGGTCAGATTTAATTGATAGGTGGCGCTCTCACTCGCATCAATCGCCTGGAATGAAGGCGTGGCGCTGAGACTAAACCCTTGCACTTGTCCAGAGTCGGAGGTGACCATAATTGAGGAGACATCCACCGCCTCAAAATCTGAGCCGACAACATCATCCAATTCGTGCAGCACGTCGTTATCCCAGTTCTCATTGGGTGCGCCGGAGATGTACCAGGCCGAGCCGTTATCAGCCAGGATCATGCCATATTTTTTAAGGGCACGGAGGATTATCTGAGCATGGGGCGAATAACCAGAAATGTCGAAATTGGCCCGCAGCCGAAAACGCTGGCCCATCGGGGGATATTGTGAGCCAGTCAAACTGGAAGCATGGTGGCGGGCGGGCCAGACATGCGCCTTGCGGGTTTGGGGAACGGTAAAACGCAGGGCGTGGTTGATCTCCCCGGCTACCACTTCTTCATAGCGCACCAGGCCGGGTAGAATCGGCAGGCCGGCGGCGTCGGCGGAGGTCCAGCCATCGGGCCGGAGAGGGGCGTTGGCGGTCAAATCAAACTTGGCGGCTGATTCGGCGTTCCAACTACTGCCGCCGCCAATACGAAACGCCCGGTAGAGTTCATAAAGTTTACATTCACCTTTACGGACAACCAACACATGGCGGTCGCCGCCGGTGTTGGGCGCGCCTTCTATGGGGGCATTAGCTGGGATAGGATAAGGGCCGGGGTCGCTTTCGTCGTCATAAGGGGAGATATTGATGGGTACCAGGGCTTGATTACTCTCTACGACCACAAACGGGATGCCAATGGGCGCGCCATCCCAGGTGCCGGAGCCAAAATCGGCGTGAACGTGCCGGGTTGCGCCGATGGTGTTGATATAAGTGGCAGAGTTTGGATCGAGGGGTAAATTATCCACAGGCGTGTTCCAAATGTTGTCGGCGGGGAAGACAGGACAGCCGTCCAGGGTGGGGGCTGCCTGGCTCTGGATGGGTTCGTCGGCCCAGATAGCAGCAGGGGTGAGACCAACGAGGGTCACGGCTAAAATCGAACTTACGAGAAACAGGTACTGAGTCTTTTTGAGCGCTTTATTTTGTCTTGTCAAAGTGGCCTCCTTTTGCAGTAGGGTGACTCAAAAGAAACGCCCGGCATTAGGGAGTCCGGTCAACCCGGCAA
Organism: Anaerolineales bacterium; assembly: GCA_015075405.1. Taxonomy (GTDB): domain Bacteria; phylum Chloroflexota; class Anaerolineae; order 4572-78; family J111; genus DSQQ01. The sequence continues at coordinate 567,456 of JABTUK010000003.1, read as the reverse complement.
AAGGATACGGCCTGTTGGGGAGAGTAGAGAGTAGAGATTAGAGATTGGAGATTCCCACCTCGTTCCCAAACTCAGTTTGGGAACGAGGTGGGGAATAATCCGGTTACAGTAAATTATTCTCGCGGGCAAAAATGGCGGCCTGGGTGCGGTCGCGCAGACCGAGCCGGCTGAGGATATTGGAGACATGATTTTTAACGGTGCCTTCGCTCACCACCAAATCCTCGGCAATTTCGCGGTTGGTGGCCCCGGTGGCAATCAGTTGCAGCACCTCCATCTCCCGCTCAGTTAGATCAAATTGAGCGGCGACGGCTTGGGCGGAACTCTCTTTTTTGGTCGTCGCAGTCGGCGCAGCCGAGCTGGCCTGTTTATTGAGCATACCCACCAATTTACCGGCGATGGATGGTTCGAGTTGGTAAATACCCCGATGAGCCAGACGGACGGCCTGCGCCAAATCCTGGGCGGGAATATCTTTGAGCAAATAGCCGTTGGCTCCGGCAATGAGGGCTTTGACAATATCTTCTTCGTCGTCAAAGGTGGTCAGCATAAGCACCTGGCAGGTGGGAAGCTGCCGGCGAATCTGCTCGGTGGCGGTGATGCCGTTCATCACCGGCATACGCACATCCATCAAAATGACATCCGGGGCCAGCGCCAACGCTTGTTCAATGGCTTCTTGGCCGTTGGCGGCTGTGCCGATGACCTCGATGCCTTCTTGAATACCCAACAGCGAAGAAATGCCATCGCGCATAAGCTGCTGGTCGTCCACAACCATAACCTTTACGGTTTGTAGTTCGGTCATCTTTACCCCCCCATCAAGGCCAGCGGATTTTTTGGCACTGTCACCAAAAGAGAAGTGCCACGATCAGGCGCACTTTCCACTTTAAACGAGCCGCGCACCAATTCCAGCCGTTCCCGGATACCTTGCAAGCCATAGTGACTTTCCTGTTTCGATTCGTTCAAGCTGGCCGGATTGAACCCCTGCCCGTTATCCACAATCGAGAGGCTGGCCTGCTGGTCTTCAAGCTTGATATTAATGGTCACATGACTGGCCTGGGCGTGTTTTTGGATATTGGTCAAGCCTTCCTGAGCGGCGCGATAGAGGGTCAGCAGGGATTGGCGGGAAAAATCGGCCTCGTCCCCTTCGATTTGCAAATCAATGGTCATCTGGCTGCTTTCCAGCGGGCCAACCAGCCCGGCAATAGCCTGGGCCAGCGAGAACTTTTCCGGAGCGCCACGCAGCGTCCCCACCGAGCGGCGGATGTCTTTGAGGGCTTCGCTGGCTAAATTTTTGGCATTCTTGAGCGCTTCATCGGCGGCGCGCTCGTCTCGCATTTTGAAGGCAATCGCTTTTTCCAACTGGACATTAATCACGGTCATGTAATGGCCCAGGCTGTCGTGAATTTCGCGGGCCAGCCGGTTGCGTTCTTCCGTGGTCGCCAGTTCGGCCACCTGTTCCGCGTAATTCTGCAATTGGCGGTGCGAGGTTTCCAATTCGCCCAGCAGTTGTTCGGCCCGAAACCGGCTGGTGCGTTCCTGGCGGATAAGATAGGCAATCGAAGCAATAAAAGCCAGGGTCAGGAAAAAGGCGAGATCAAAGATGCGGGGACCGGGTGGCGGCTGGGGTGGGGAGGAAGCATTGTGTGACAGCTCTCTGATGGTGTCGCCCCACCGGCCCATCAGATAGATGGTCCAAATCATCCCTGATAACCCATAGCTACTGCCGGCCAGTAAAAAGAAGCTGAAAGGGATTAAAAGTAGAAACAAACTGCGGTAAACAAAGCCCAGGCCATCACTCAAACTGGCGGCAAAGATAATAACCATACGGACCAGCAGCAGGGCCAGGGTGGTGGGCCAGGGCGACCGTTCGCCCAGGTGACGATATTCCAGCCGGTCAATTACAATGAGCAGGGCGATAGCCACCGCCATAACTGTGCCGCCAACCCAGGGATTAACCTCTGCATAATAGCCGGAAAAGGCCATATAACTATAGACAATCAAAACGCCGGCATAGAAAATAGCGGCCAGGCCATCAATCGGGCGGGGCATCAACCACTGCCGCCACCAGGCAGTTTTTGAAAATAATTTCTCAGTCATACTGCCAGTATAGCACTAAAGCAGACCCGAATCAATGCGTCGCAGGATAGAACTATGTTAGCCAAAGGGGAGATGACCTTTGGCTAATTTTTTTACCCCAAGCCGTGACCTTTGACTTGACCAAAATAGCCCCTTTAACACGTGTGGTTAACCCAAAAATCCGTTACACTGAAATGGAAAAAGATAAACTATTATCCGCAAGGAGTTCTAAGATGAGACGTATTTTAACTATTTTGTTAACCATCGTTGTGCTGGCCGGGGCAGGGGCGTTTGGTTATCAATATTTTATGACTCAGGCTGAGCCAAAAAGCCTGACTGAAGACCCAACGGTTGAGATTATCCAGGTTGAGCGCAAAACGCTGGTGGATACGGTCAGCGCGACCGGCAGCATCGAACCCGAGGCCGAAGTGGAGATGAAATTTGAAACCGGCGGCAAGGTGAGCGAAGTGTTGGTCAAAGAAGGCCAATATGTGACCGCCGGCACCGTGCTGGCCCGGCTGGATACCACCGACCTGGAGCTGCAAGTCCGCAGCGCCGAAATTGATCTGGTTCAGGCCAAAGCCAACCTGGAACAACTGTTGGAGCCGGAATTGGCTGAAAAAATTACGGCAGCCCAGGCTGCCGTCGAGAGCGCCCGGCTCAACCTGGCCGAGTTGTTGGACGGAGTTGATCCCGACGAAGTGACCAAAGCCGAGGCCGCCCTCAAGCAGACCGAAATTACCCTTAAAGAAGCGCAGTGGGCTTACGACCAGGTGGCTTACCGGGGCGATATTGGGGCGATGGGGCAGGCCAATGATTTGCAGGATGCCACCCTGGCCTATGAGTCGGCTCTGGCCGATTACAATATTGCCGTAAAAGAAGCAACTCCGGCTGAACTGGCTTCGGCTCGCTCCACCCTGGCCAATGCCCAATCTACCCTGGCTGAATTGCAGCAGGAACCCAGCGCCGCTGAGATTACCGCGCAGCAGGCCGGCGTGGATAAAGCTCAACTGGCGCTGGAGGAGGCGCAGACTGCCCTGGAGGATGCTGTGTTGGTCGCTCCAACCGATGGGATTGTATTGGTGGTCAACATCGAGCCGGGGGAGCGGGTGCTGAACGATGCCGACCAGGCGGCCATGACCATCGCCAATACCTCCAGCTATTTGCTCAAGATGGAAGTGGATGAGTTGGACATTGGGCAGGTCAAGGCGGGCCAGCGGGCCGAGGTGTCGCTGGATGCCTATGCCGAGCAGACGTTTGAGGGTGTGGTAACAGACATCTCGCCCAGCGCGTCAAGCACCGACTCAGATAGTATTGTCACCTATGAGGTCACGATTAGCCTGGATACCACCCGCTTGAGCCTGAACTTGTTATCCGGGATGACGGCCAACGCCAACATCCAAACCGAGGAGTTCAGCGAGGTGGTGGTGGTGCCGAACCGGGCTATCCAGGTAGACGAAGCCAACGGTGAGTCTGTGACCTATGTGGAAAAGTTGGATGAGCAGGGCAACCTGATGCGGGTGGAAATTGAAACGGGACTGCGCAGCGGCGCGGTGACACAAGTTATCGCCGGACTGGACGAAGGCGACCAGGTGATTATCCAGCAGCAAGTTGAAACCGGGTCCTAACAGGTCAGGATGAAGGAAAAGATTAAGATGAGTGACAATAATTTTGTGGTTAATGCTGTAAATCTGACCAAAACCTATCAAATGGGTGAGGTGGAAGTACAGGCGTTGCAGGGCGCTTCGTTACAGGTGCAGCCCGGCGAATTAATGGCGATTATGGGGCCGTCCGGCTCCGGCAAATCTACCTTGATGAATATTTTGGGCTGTCTGGACCAGCCGACCTCCGGCCAATATTTTTTGGAAGCGGTGGATGTGGCCCAACTGGATGACAACAAACTGGCTCAAATTCGAGGCAAGCGCATCGGCTTTGTCTTTCAAAGCTTTAACTTATTACCCCGCACCAGCGCCTTGAGCAATGTCGAACTGCCGCTGGTCTATATGGGGGTCGGACGCGGCGAGCGCCACCGCCGGGCCATTGCCGCCCTGGAAATGGTCGGCCTGGGCAGCCGTCTGCACCACAAACCCAACGAGCTATCGGGGGGACAGCAGCAGCGGGTGGCGATTGCGCGGGCTTTGGTCACAGACCCGGCCATTATTATGGCTGATGAGCCAACCGGCAACCTGGACTCCAAATCGAGCGAAGAAATTATGGGTATTTTTCAACACCTGAACGAAGCGCAAGGGATTACGGTTATCTTTGTCACCCACGAGCCGGATATTGCCGAACATACCCGGCGGGTGATCCGGCTGGCCGACGGTGCGATTGTCGAAGACCGGCCCATTCTCAACCCGCGTCGGGCCAATTGATTTTGGATTTGCGATTTATGTTTTACGCATCACGTATCACGTTTCACGCCTTGCCTTTCTTTGAGGCTAAACCGAAGGAGTCAAACTTATGCAACTGTGGGAAAGTATTCAAATTGCCTTGCGGGCTTTGACGATTAATAAATTACGCACCATTTTGACCATGCTGGGCATTATCATTGGGGTGGCGGCGGTGATTGCCTTGATTTCTATCGGCAACGGCGTCCGCCAGTCTATGAATGAGCAGTTTACCAGCCTGGGCACCAACCTGCTGACCATCTCTTCCGGTCAGGGGCGAGGCGGGCCAGGCGGGGGGCCGGGCGGCCCACCGGGAAGTCAAGAAGAAGACGAATCGCAAGCTGACTTGAAGGAAAAGGCGGCTGAACCGTTGACGATGAAGGATGTCGAAGCTTTAAGCGATCCCGCGCAAGTCTTCCATGTGGTGGCGGTGGCCCCAACCTATAATGTAAACATCAGCGGGGGGATCATTTACGAGCAGGAACAAGCCACAGGAGTGACCGTTACCGGGGTGACGCCGAACTATGAGACGGTGCGCAATTTAACGCCCGAAGTGGGCCAGTTTATCAGCCAGGACCATGAGGAGCAGCGGGCGCGGGTGGCCGTGCTCGGTTATGAGGTAGCCCAGAAATTGTTTGAAACCTATGGCTCCCCCTTGGGCGAAAGCGTGCGCATCAACGGCATCAGCTTTGAGGTGATTGGCGTTTTGCCCGAAAGTGGTCAGGGCGGCTTTGGCAACCCGGATAATACCGTGCTGGTCCCCCTCAGCACCGCCCAAACCCGTTTGGGAAAATCTGGCGCGTTTCGGGGCAGTTTGATCGTATCCAGCATCTACGTGGAAGTGGATAGCCAGGGTAACATGGACGCCACCTCCGACGAAATCACCGCCGTTCTGCGCGAGCGCCACCGCCTGGGGACGGAATACAAAAACGATTTTACCATCCAGAACCAGGCCCAACTGCTTGAATTTGGCAACACAATGGCTACTACCCTGACCGCTTTTTTAGGCTCGATTGCCGGCGTCTCGCTGCTGGTCGGCGGGATTGGGGTGATGAACATCATGCTGGTCTCGGTAACGGAACGCACCCGTGAAATCGGTATCCGCAAAGCGGTCGGGGCCAAGCGGCGTGACATCCTGATGCAATTTCTGGTCGAGGCCATGGTTATCTCGCTGATTGGCGGCTTTATGGGGATTGGGGTGGGGTACGGTATCTCGCTCAGTTTGCCGGTGATGATCTCGGCCCTGCGGAGCACGGTCGTGACCCCGGAGTCCATTTTACTGGCCACCGGCTTTTCCGCCGCCATCGGCCTGTTTTTTGGGGTCTACCCGGCCACCCGCGCCGCCCGGCTGCGGCCGATTGAAGCCTTACGCTATGAGTAAAAGTTAGTCAGATGCCAGACCAACCGCTGCCCACCAACTATCGAAAAACGCGCCGTGATGAGGAACGCAAACTGGTCATTCTGGTCATCCTGGTGTTGATCGTTGTCGGTACCGGCCTGATTGGCCTCATCTGGGGGGCAGGGGCAGCCTTGCTAGGCGGCCTGTGTCTGCTCGGCGGGTCTGCTCTCATCGGTGGATTGTGGCTTTTGCTGAACCTGGTCCAAAAGTTTGTTGATGATGATTAAAGCTTTATCTGAGATTAGAGAAATGAAAATGAAAACCTGGTTAATCCTTATTTTGCTAACCCTATTAACTGCCTGCGCCGCGCCGAGCAGCGCCAGCCCGACGCCAACAATTGTCCGGCTGGACCGTTCGGTCTTGACGCCGACGCCGGCCATAGAAGAAGTAGCCGATATCGTGCCGCCTTCAACCTCAACCCCGACGGCTACGGCCACTACCACAATGGCTCAGACTACGGCAACAGCTACGCTTGAGCCAGAGCCTCAAGCCACCTCCAGCCCCACGACTACGGCTACCCCTGAAACGGCTCAGGCCGAGATTGTGGCGGCGGGTCTCCATGTCCGCGAAGGGCCGGGCGTAAGCTATGCCGCCATCGGCACAGTGGCCCAGGGCGACATCCTGGATATTACTTCCGTCAGCGCCGGCGGCGCCTGGCTGCAAATTGTCACCCCAGACGGCAAGTCCGGCTGGATTTCCAGCCAGTCCACCTATACCCGTATCCTCGGCTCGCTGGATGATGTGCCGGCGATCCAGTCATCGTCTGCCGGTCTCCCGTCCCCGGTCTCCGGTCAATCCTCGGCGGTCGGCGGTCAGCCGCCTGCCCTGAGCCTGCCGAATGGGTCTGCGGTCGCTGCCGGTGGCAAACTGATCTTCGCCACCAGCAGCGGCGGCGACCTGTACAGCGTCAATGCCGAGTGCGCCAGCCTACCCGAAGGGTGCGGGACGGATTTACAGAAACTAACCAGTGGTGTGATTGACCCGGTTGTTTCGCCCGATGGGACGCAGGTGGCTTACACCCGTTGGGATGGGGCCAACATGGGGGCGCTCTATGTGCTGAATCTCACCGATGGTAGCGAGCAGGTGGTTGCCGGCGACATCGCCCGGCCCAAATCGCCAACCTGGTCGCAGGATGGGCAGGAGATCATCATCTCGTTCCAGCACGGCGGCACGGTTAATCCCCAGCCGGAATGTCGTGAATTCGACTCCGACGACGGGATGCAACTGCCCAATTTTAGCGAGATTACCAGCATGCACGTCAGCGATAACGGCGAGGTCAAAATTTGTTTCATCCGGCAGGAAGATTTGCAGTGGGGTCTGCGCCAGATCAACCTGGCGACCGGTCAGGCCGAAGATTTGCCCGCCGACCTGTACAGCTTCAACCCTACCTGGGACCCCCAAAACTCGTGGCGCGTTATTTACGACGGTCTGCGCGGCTTGATGCAACTCGATGTAGCCAGCGGCGAACTGCAACCCTTCACCACCGACGTGCGCGACACCGCCCCGGTTTTCTCGCCCGACGGCCAGACCCTGGCCTTGACCTACAAACAGCACGACCATTGGGAAGTTTACACCTATGATCTGGCCAGCGGCAGCCGCCAGCGGCTCACCAAGCCGCCGCTTCTGGCCGATCCGCAGTACAGCAGCGCCGCCCCGGCCTGGTCGCCGGATGGGTCGCAAATCGCTTTTATGACCGACCGCACCGGCCAGTGGGAAATCTGGGTGATGAACGCCGATGGCAGCAACCAACATGCCCTCTTTTCCTCGGAAGCGCAGGCCCAATTAGGATTGAACTATCAAGGGGTGAACGAGCGGTTGTTGAATTGGGTAAACTGATCAGGTGTCATTGCGAGGCCATAGGCCGAAGCAATCTCCAGCTACGATGTGGGGATTGCTTCGTCGCCAAAAATGCTCCTCGCACTGACACAGGTTGAGTAGTTACAAACAAAGGCTTAATAGAGAAAGTTTAAATATGGTAAAGCAGTTATCCGATGGGGAATTATCGAATTCATTACAAGTAATCTACTGTCCTTATACCGGAGAACAGGTAATGAGTCCGGGTTGGAAAGAATTTGCGATCCCCAACGGACGGTTAATTTGGTGGCAGTGTTCAGCCTGCCAGGGTTGGCATATCTTGCTAGATGACCTATTTGAAAACAAATCGGCAAATTTCTCGGAAACGGAGGATTGAGGATTTCTACTCAGGCTCATGTCATTTCGAGACCGAAGGTCGAGAAATCCTCAGGGTGCAACCCATAAAAGTAAAGTGTCGGGGATTTCTCCCTGTGGTCGAAATGACATGGCTGAGCAGTTACGATTGAGGATATATGATGAGAAAGACATTTCTGATTGGTTTATTTTTTAGCCTCTTGATTGTGTTGAGTGGCTGTGGCCTGGCCTTGAGCGGCGCAGCGGCCGCTTCATCCACCCCGACGATTGTTCCCCTGTCGGCCGTCACAGAGACGCCAACAGGGTCGCCTTTGGTCTCGTCAACGCCGCTACCGGCAACATCTACCCCTGTTCCTTCCTCTCCCACCTCCACAGCTACAGCGATAACCCCTACCCTTGTTGCCATTCAATCCGCCGGGGCAGCGGTAGCAGAGACAACTTCAGCCGTCCCTTCAGCCCTCACCGGCACGTGGGCTTTTAACTTTGGGGTCATGACCCTGACCCAGCAAGGAATGAGGGTCGAAGGGACCTATCAATGGTACGGTGGGGCTGATACGGGGAAAATCGAAGGGGTTGTTGTGGCCGGACTCAATCAATTTCAAGGGGTCTGGATCAGCGACCGCAACCCGAACAGCCAAAGTTTACTGCGCTGGCAGGTGGCCGAGGATTATAACAGCTTCTCTGGTCTTTCTACGGGCGGCAGCAAGAGTGAACAGTGGTGCGGCGTCCGTTCCGGCCAGCCCTTACCTGCCGGCTGCGGCTTCAGCGGGGTCTGGCAGTTGCGTTTTGGCAACCCGCCGGGTGTGACCGGCCAGGCAACGCTGATCCAAACCGGCCAGACTGTTCAGGGTATGTATGTGGATAGCCAGGGCCATACAGGTGAGATTGTGGCCGCAGAGGTTAGCGCCTCATCCATCACCGAAGTCAATCTGACCGGAACCTGGCGCAATGATCAGGGTGAGCAAGACTCGTTTGAGTGGCGGCTCGATCTGACCACCGGGCGCACCTTCCAGGGCCGGCGTGATCCCGGCAACAGCGAATGGTGCGGCTGGCGAGAGGGGACGAGCGAACCGGAGCAATGCGGCTGGTAAATGTTTAGCTAACCAATTAAAAGTCATACAACTGCTCCCGCTGGATAGCCACCAGCGGCTTAGGCCAGGATTTGTCAATCCTGGCCGAGCTTACCCACGCTATGTGGGAAATATTGCTATTTTCTAAGGAGTCGTCACGAGCCTTCGGCACACCACCAACAATGAAAATGTTTTTCTGACTACTGGCTACTGACGACTGACTACTATTTTCGAAGGAGATCAGACTTCAATAACCATATTGTCAATCAGCCGCACCTCATCCACAAAAACAGCCAGCGACAGCAGAGCACGATTTTCAACTACCTCCAACTCGGTCAGGGTATCGGGGTGAGCCACGCTGACATAATCGAGGCGGGTTAAAGGCGTCGCCTCAATCACCCCGCGCGTGACTGCCCGGAGCGACTCCGCACTGCGCTGGCCCTGCTCAAAAGCGGTTTTGGCCGCCAACAGCGCCCGGTAAAGACAGGTGGCCGACTCTCGCGCCGCCGCCGACAGCCGGGCATTGCGTGAACTCATGGCCAACCCATCGGCCTCACGCACCGTCGGCTGGACGACGATTTCCAGGTTAAAGTTCAAATCCGCCACCATCTGCTTGATGACCACCACCTGTTGGGCATCTTTTTGCCCAAAATAGGCTCGCTGCGGCTGGAACACGTTGAACAACTTGGCCACAACGGTGGCGACGCCGCGAAAGTGACCGGGTCGGGCCGCGCCTTCCAATGGCCGGGTCACTTCCTCCACCTCGACATAGGTTTGATAGCCGGGGGGATAGACAATATCCGGCGTTGGCGTCCAGACCAAATCCGCCCCGGCCTCTTTGAGCAGGGCCAGGTCGCGCTCCATATTGCGGGGGTAGGCGGTCAGGTCATTGGGGTTGTTGAATTGAATTGGATTGACAAAAATACTGACCCCGACCCGGTCGTTCTCTTCACGGGCGCGGCGTACCAGGGCGAGGTGGCCTTCGTGCAGGTAGCCCATCGTGGGAACGAGTCCCCAAGTAACCAAGGGGTCGGCCCAGCGCTGGGCGCGAATATCGCTAACTTTGGAAAAAACGTTCATCTTGCTTAAACTGTATGGCAATTATGCCGACGATTTGACCAAAGTCAAAGAGGAAGATTGAAGGGTTGGCAGGTTGAAGGCCAGCCCGGACTCTTTGGCTTTGACCGTTCGCAGCAAAAACTCGTTGACCGGGGTGGGAATGCCCAGCCGCTTTCCAAAGCGGACCACCGCCCCGGAAATGGCCTCGATCTCGGTCGGTGCGGCCCGGCTGACATCTTGCAGCATGGAAGAACGATTGCTGGCCGTAGCTCGGGATACCTCGGCTGTACGGCGGGCGGCATCCTCGTAGGGCAGACGAATCCCCTGCGCGGCGGCAACCTGGGCCACCTCGCTGGCGGCCGCGGCCATCATTTGACTCAACTGTTCATCCTCGGCCAGTGCGCCGTTGGGAATTTCCAGCAGCGCGGTCAAGGGATTGATGCCGGCATTGATGGCTAACTTGCCCCAGACCAGACTATCGGCATTATCCACCAGCGAGGTTTCCAACCCGGCGGCGTTGAACAGCGCCACCATTTCGGCCAGCCGGTCGGACTGACCGGGCATATCGGCCAGATAGGTTGGCCCCTGACCGGCGTGGTACAGCTGACCCGGCGCGAGGATGGTCGCTCCCTGGGCCGTGATACCCAATCCGGCCCGCTGCGGACCAACGGCCTCGGCCAGGATTTCCCGGTTGCCCAATCCATTTTGCAGCGTGACCGCCAGGCCGTCAGGTTTTAGGATTTGAGCGGCTTGCTGGGCAGCCCGCTCGGTTTGATAACTCTTGACCAGAATCAGGGCCAGGTCGGCCGGCGGAACTTCGGCCAAATTATTGGTAATGCGCATCGTGTGGTGAGTTGTAGAACCGTTGGGATAAGAAATGGTCAAACCATCGCGGCGGACAGTTTCAATCTGTTCGGCCCAATTGCCGAAAAGAGTCACGCGCGCCAATTGGCTCAAACGGCTCCCAAACAGCGACCCCATCGCCCCAACGCCAAAAATAACAATTTGTAGAGTTGATTTTTTGCTCATGCTCGCGCTCCGTAAAAGACAAATGGCGAATGAGCGAATGGCGAATAAAAAGAGATCATTCGTCATTCGCCATTCATCATTCGCTCATTCGCTCATTCAGTAGTTGCATTTCCGCTTCGTCAATGGTGAAACTGTGGGCCGGGGTGGGAAATTCTCTGGCTTCCACTTCCCGGCGATAGGTTTGCAGCGCCTCCAGAATCGGCTGGCGTAGGTCGGCGTAGCGTTTGACAAACCTGGGGGTGAAGCGGTCAAACAGCCCCAAAATATCGTGAAAAACCAAAACCTGCCCATCGCAGTCGGGGCCGGCCCCAATGCCGATGGTCGGAATGGTCAGCTTTTGGCTGACCACCCGGCCCACCGCCGCCGGGATGGCTTCGAGGACGATGGCGAAGCAGCCGGCCTCTTCCAGCAGCAGGGCGTCTTCCAACAAGCGGCGGGCTGCTTCGGCCGATTTGCCCTGCACCTTGAAGCCGCCCAGTTTGGTGGCGCTCTGTGGGGTCAAGCCAATGTGCCCCATCACCGGGATGCCAGCGGCGACGATGGCCCGCACGGTGTCGGCCACCTCGCGCCCGCCTTCCAGCTTGATTGAGTCCATGTTGCCCTCTTTCAAAAAGCGCCCGGCGTTGCGAACTGCTTCGCCGCGCTCCACCTGGTAAGACATAAAGGGCATATCGCCGACGGTGAAGGCGCGTTTAGTCCCTCGCGCAACGGCCTTGCAGTGGTGCAGCATCTCGTCCATCGTGACCGAAACCGTGTTGGGATGGCCGAGGACCGTCATGGCCAGGGAGTCGCCGACCAGAATCAGGTCAATTCCGGCTTCATCCGCCAGCAGCGCCCCTGGATAATCGTAGGCGGTGAGCATGGAGATGGGCTGTCTCTCCTCCTTTTTGCGTTGCAGATCAAGAATTGAAACTTTGGTCGAAACTGTCACTGTGCCTCCTCGTTATGACCGCCGACTGCACCCCCTCCCTGCTCTCCCCCTTTTAGAGGGAGGGTTAGGATGGGGGTTGGCGGTCGCGCCAAATAAAAAGCCTTGCGACGGAAGTCGCAAGGCTCAAGACCCAAGAGGCATTTAGAGTTAAACGTTACACGTTGAACGTTTAATCCATCCTTCAGGTTGTGTTGAGCGTCGTCTCGGCCCGTGTAGGGGTCCAAGCGACTTCACACCGTATGGAAGGCTATAAAATAATAAAGTTAAATGTTCACTGCCGGTGGCCGGTCAATGACATTGATAGTATACCATACTTTTTAAAAACAGAAAAGACCTGTCAGGACTTGCCTGGCAGGTCTTTTGAATTTGGATAGTTAGAGTCAGGCAGCCGCGGCCGCTTTTTGCTGAATGGTGGCCGCTTCTTCGGCGCGGTCGGCCAGCATTTTGTTGAGGGCGCTCATGTAGGCGCGGGCGCTGGCGACAATAATATCGGTGCTGGCCCCGTGGCCGCTGTAAGTGCGGACCACCTGCGCCCCGGTTTGGGGGTTGGTGGTATAGCCTTCTCCATTTTCCGGCTGGATGCGAATGGTCACTTCGCCCAGAGCGTCAATGCCTTCGGTGACAGCCTGAACTGAAAACTCAGTTAAGATATTGGGCGCTTCGACAATACGATTGATGGCTTTGTAAACCGCGTCAACCGGCCCGGTGCCGATGGCGGCGTCAATCAACACGGCCCCGTTGGGGTCGGTCAGGCTGACAGTTGCCGTCGAATTTACCCGGTCGCCGCAGGAAACTTGAACATAATTCAGTTTCCAGATTTCGCGGGGTTGGTAAAATTCGTCGGTGATGATGGCCTCGATGTCGGCATCGGTGACCACTTTCTTTTTGTCGGCAATGCGTTTGAAGCGGTCAAACGCTTTCTTCAAATCCTCTTCGTTCAGGTTGTCGTAGCCCATCTCTTCCAACCGGGTGCGGAAGGCATGCCGCCCGGAATGTTTACCCAAAACCAGGGAACTGGCGCTCAAACCGACGGTTTCTGGCCGCATAATTTCGTAGGTGGTGTGGTGTTTGAGCATGCCATCTTGGTGGATACCGGCTTCGTGGGCAAAGGCATTCGCCCCGACGATAGCTTTATTGGGCTGGATGGGCATGCCGGTGTAGGCGCTGACCATGCGGCTGGTGCGGATAATCTGGGTGGTATCAATATTAACTTCGACCGGGAAGTTTTGGGGGCGGGTGTGGACAGCCATAATCACTTCTTCCAGGCTGGTGTTGCCGGCCCTCTCGCCGATGCCGTTGATGGTGACTTCGACCTGGCGCGCGCCATTTCGCACCCCGGCCAGGGTGTTGGCTGTCGCCAGGCCCAGGTCGTTGTGGCAATGGGTTGACCAGACAACTTTTTCTGCGCCGGGCGTATTTTCAATCAAGTATTTAATCAGCCAGCCAAACTCTTCGGGGGTGGTGTAGCCGACGGTATCGGGGATATTGAGGGTGGTGGCCCCGGCTTTAATGGCCTCGCCCAGGACAACAGTCAAAAAGGCCGGATCGCTGCGCCCCGCATCTTCGGGCGAAAATTCAATATCGTCACACAGGCTTTTGGCATAGCTGACTGCTTTGATGACCTGGTCAATGCACTCTTCGCGGTCAATTTTTAGTTTGTGTTTCAGGTGAATATCACTGGTAGCCAGAAAGGTATGAATGCGATGGCGCGGGGCGGCTTTAACGGCCTGGTAAGCCCGGTCAATATCCTGCTGGTTGGCGCGGGCCAGCCCGGCGATGACCATCGGCTGGCCGTCTTTGCGCCCTTCGGTCAGCGGACCAACTTCTTCGGCGATGCGGCGGACAGCTTCAAAGTCGCCGGGGGAGGCGATGGGGAAGCCGGCTTCGCAGATGTCAACGCCCAGGCGGGAGAGCTGCCGGGCAATTTCCAATTTTTCTTCAATGTTTAGGGTTGCGCCGGGCGACTGCTCGCCATCGCGCAGGGTAGTATCAAAGATAATCAGTTTATCTTTTTGTACGGGAACATCACTGTTTTCAGCCATTTTTTCCTCCTAATATTTGGGGGAGGTTGGTGACTGAAGACTAACAACCAGTCATCACTTGCAGTTTATCACACTAACGAAGTTTTGTCTTGCAAGATATTGCTCAATGACTCATTGCCATTCATCAATCACCAACCCCGCCAGGGCTGCATGATACGGTTAATTTGGTTAAAAACAAAATATTTAAAGGTTGTTTGCTAAGGTCGCTAAGGTCAGCGAGGGCATCGCCTGTCACAGGCATCACCACCTTTCTAATTGTGAATTGTGAATTGTCAATGGTTAATTGTTAATTTTTCTGCGGTAGGGGCGGTCAATGGGGACCGGCAGGGGGTGGGGCTGCAAGCGCTGCTTGTTCAGCCACTCATCCAGGGCTTGGCCCAGTTGGGCCAGCTTTTGCCGGATTTTTTCCTCAATTTGCCGCGCCTTATTTTGGTCTGACATTTAATATCCCTTTATCTCGGTATCTTTATTTTGGACAAACTAAAATTTGTCCTACTTGACAAATCCCCTTTCTCTCTAAAATATTATACCTGTTTGCTTACAAAAACCTTAATTTTAAGTCGGTTCGGGGGTGTTCCTGGCCGGTTGACCCTTGAGCATTGCTCCTCTTACCCGAAAAAATTGGAATTTTTGGGAAGAGGCGAGGAGGAGGGAGGCGATGAGGCGAAGACAACTTATTCTTCGCCTCACCTGTCCTCGCCTCTTCGCCGCTTAACTGACTACCGAAATATCCACCGATGGCCGCAGTTCGGCGCAAACCGACAGCACTTGGTGGATGTCGCTGTGGATAAAGCTGTCAAAGAGTTCCTCATCCACCTGGTTGCCCTGGTCGAGGGCGGTGAAGGCTTGCTGCCGCAGGATGTAGTCAAAGCGCGGGGCCCATTTGCGCGAGCCGAGCCGGGCGGTGGTGGAGCAGTTATCCACCATGTAGGCCACGCCTTTGAAATCCATGTACGGGTTGAGCGAGTCTACCGCCTCGATAATGGTCTCGTTAGCAATCTCAGAGTAGGGGTGCCCATTTTCTTTCAATACATCCACCTGGGCAATCATGGTGGCGATGTAAATCCCGGCGGCAACGGGGTTGAGCGGGATTTTGTTGGGGTCGCGTTTGGCCCGGACTTTTTCGCCCACCTGCCACATCTCGGTCCCATCAATTTTGCCCATCGGATATTTCTTGAAAAGTTCATTGGCCGCAATCACGCTGGCCAATTCTTTGCCGGAGGAAACCTCGTAATAAATCTCCATCAGAATTTCACGGGCCGGATGGTAAGCCGCCGAGTAGGCCCGCCGGAACAAATCTTTGTCGCTCTCGTTCAACGATTCGTAAACGGCCAGCAAGCCCTGTTTGGAGATAAGTTTACTAATCGGCCCGGTAATGGCTTCGACTGAATTGTTGAAGGCTTCCTCTGGGCTGTAACCGTGCTGCTTGAACCAGAGGTAAAGGCTCTCAACAATACCGTGAACGGCCCCCAGTAAAATGCCCCGCTCGCCAAAGATGTCGGATTTGTACTCCAGTTCCAGGGTGGTCATAAAGGTAAAGGGCGATCCCAACCCCACCGACCAGGCCAGGGCGTAATCGGTCGCCTTGCCGTCAATATCTTGCTGCACGGCAAAGCTGGCATTGATCCCCGCCCCATTGACCGTGCGGCCCTGCTCGTACAAGCGCCGCACCGACGGCCCCATCCCTTTGGGGCAAACGCCAATGACGTTGATATTCTCCGGGAACTTCTCGCCGATGCTGGTCAGGTAGCCCAGCAAAAAGCCGTGCGACAGGCCCAGCGTGGCCCCCGGCCGGATGGCCTTAAAAATCTCTTTGTAATTCTGGGCCTGAGCCGCATCGGAGATGAGCAGCAGCACCATATCCGACTCGCGGATAACCTGGTACATTTCGCCCAACGTGCCGTTGGCCTCGGTAAAACCCACTTCCTCGGCCTTTTTCATCGAGGATGACCCGGCCCGCAGCCCCACTTTTACCTTGATTCCGCTGCCTTCGAGCGAGTCGCGCAAATTCTGGGCCTGCGCCGGCCCCTGCGACGACCAGCCGATGACCCCGATTTGCCTGATGCCCTCAAAGGCTTTGGGTAATAAAGGAAAGAGATGTCGCCCGCCCCGGACAATATACTCTTCGGTATCGCCCAGGATAATTTTCTCTTTCTCAAATACTTTGGTTTGAAAATCTAATGCCATGCTTAATAAAATTCCCTTCATTGGTTATGGTTTTACAGGGTAGCAGGTAGCAGGGTAGCAAAGAATCTGCTACCTGCTACCTTGCTACCCTGTTTAATGCTTGCCGTTAGTTTTCGCCGCCGGGGTTAAATCGGGGCGCGGTTTGACCACACCCCGAGTCATGGCAATTTTGCCGGTGCGCATAATTTCGAGGACCCCAAAAGGTTCCAAAATCTCGATCAGCGCCTCAACCTTGCTCGGTTCGCCGGTTACTTCGACCACCAGCGTTTCGGTAGCCACGTCCACAATCCGCGCCCGGTACATCTCGGAGACATCCATCACCTGGCCGCGAATGGTCGCATCCGCCTGCACCTTGATTAGCGCCGTTTCACGGATAACGCAGGGCTGGTCGGTAACATCCTGCACTTCGATCACATTGATCAGCTTGAGTAAATTGGCCCGAATGACATTGCGCCGGATATTTTCGTACTCATCGGTCACAATGGTCATGCGGCTCACACCCGGCGTTTCGCTGTGGCCGACAGCCAGGCTTTCGATGTTAAAATTACGGCGGCGGAACAGGCTGGCCACCCGATTCAACACGCCGGGTTTATCTTCAACAAGGGCAACAAGGGTTTGTTTCATGATGAATTTCCTTTTTCTGTGTAGTCGGTAGTGAACAAGTAGTAGGTAGTAAGTAGTAGGCAGTAGGGGATTCTTACCCCTACTACTTACTACTTACTACCTGCTACCTGGCCTTACATCTCCATTTTTTCAAAACGCGGGTGGGGCCGCCGGATCATATTATGCAAGTCTGCCCCGGCGGGGACCATGGGGTAGACATTATCAAAGCGTTCCACCACAAACTCGATCAGCACCGGCCCGTTGTGGGCCTGGGCTTTACGCATGGTCGGAATGATGTCTTCCTGTTTCTCGATCCGGTAGCCGGGCATGCCGTAAGCTTCGGCCAGTTTGACGTAATCGGGACTGTAAATCGGCGTTTCAACATAGCGGCTCTCGTAGAACATCTGCTGCCACTGGCGGACCATGCCCAGGTAGCCGTTGTTGATGATGCAGATGTTGATGTTGCAGTTTTCCTGCACCGCCGTCGCCAGTTCCATAATCGTCATCTGAATACAGCCGTCGCCGGCAATGGTCCAGATTTCCCGATCTTTAACATAGAAGCTGGCTCCAATCGCCGCCGGCAGGCTGAAACCCATCGTCCCCAGGCCGCCAGAGGTGCTGAGGGTAAAGGGGTCGTCGTGGGCGTAGTATTGACATTCCAGCATCTGGTGCTGGCCGACATCGGTCACCACAAAAGCTTTGCCCTCGGTGCCTTCCCAGATTTTGCGGATGGCCTGCGCCGCCAGCAGGGTGGGCGACTCAAATTGGAGGATATCGCGCTCGTTGGCGTCTTCCTGCCAGTCGCGGATTTTGGCCCACCATTCCGTTCTATCCGGGCCACGTTCTACGCCGGGATTGATTTGCCGCAGCACTGTGCCCAAATCGGCATGGATGCCCACGTCAACCTTGACGTTTTTATTGATTTCGGAAGCATCTATTTCGATGTGGATTTTTTTGGAATTGGGTGAGTAGGTTTTGAGGTTGCCGGTCACCCGGTCGTCAAAACGCATGCCGCAGGCAATAAGCAAATCGGCTTCCTGTACGGCGTAGTTGCACCAGGCGCCGCCGTGCATGCCCATCATACCCAGGTTGAGGGGATGGCTGGCCGGAAAGGCGCCAATACCCAACAAGGTGGTCGTGACCGGGATGTTGCCTTTTTCGGCCAGTTCGCGCAGTTCTTTCATAGAATCAGAGAGCAGGACGCCGTGCCCGGCCAAAATGATCGGTCGCTTGGCGTTGTTGATGAGTTCCAGGGCGGCGCTCACCTGCGCTTCGGGGGCCTGGGCCGGGGGATGGTAACCGGGCAGTTCAACCGGCTCATCCGGGTAGCCCTCGAATTCTATTTTGGCATTCTGAACATCTTTGGCAATATCCACCAGCACCGGGCCGGGCCGGCCAGTGCGGGCAATGTAAAAGGCTTCGCGGATGGTCTCAACCAGGTCCTCGATATCGGTGACCAGATAGTTGTGCTTGGTGATGGGCTGGGTAATCCCGGTGATGTCGGTTTCCTGGAAAGCATCACCGCCAATGGCCGTAGTAGCCACCTGGCCGGTGATGCAGACGATGGGCGAGGAGTCCATCATCGCGGTGGCAATGCCCGTGACCATATTGGTCGCGCCGGGGCCGGAGGTGGCCATCGCTACCCCCACTTTCCCGCTGGCGCGGGCATAGCCATCGGCCATGTGGGTGGCGCCCTGCTCGTGGCGGGTCAAAACGTGATGAATCCGGTCCTGGTATTTGTAGAGCGCATCATAAATGGGCAAGATTGCGCCGCCAGGATAGCCAAATACTACCTCGACGCCTTCCAGCAGTAAACATTCCCACACAATTTCAGCGCCGGTTAATAGTCGTGCCATTTTGTTCTCCTTTTGAGTTTAGATAAAGTTTCAAAATGCTGAGTAACAAGGTAGCAGAGCAACAGTAAACCCCATAACTTGCGATCTTGCTACCTGCTACTTGCACAAAAAAGCCTCCCGGTGTGGGAGGCGTTTGTGAACAATTTAAGTGCGGCTGTGGCTTACATAGCACTTCCAACGACAAACGCCCCCTTATACTTAATAAGGAGGACGCCAAGTACTACTACTACCACCACGCGATTTAACATCTGGACGAATAACCTGTAATTTTAGCGGTCAAATTTATTGCGCCCATATTAGCATAGCTCGGTTTATCTGTCAAGATTCAAAAGTAGTCCGGGTAAAATTGCAGGGGACAAGAGACGATTGGAAGGTGAGAGGTGTTGATCCAATCTTCCAGCCTTCCATTCCTCTATCTTCTACTCTTTCTTCTTTGATT
This sequence comes from Anaerolineales bacterium, assembly GCA_015075405.1. GTDB lineage: Bacteria > Chloroflexota > Anaerolineae > 4572-78 > J111 > DSQQ01. The sequence continues at coordinate 548,215 of JABTUK010000003.1, read as the reverse complement.
CCTCAAAGGCCGCCAGCGCTTCGGCTTCATCCCAGGTTTCGTCGAGTTCTTTGGCAATCGAAGCGGCCACTTCGGCCGCAGCGCCGGGCCGTTCCTGCTCTTTGCCCCATTTGAACATCGAAGTATAAGCGGCGGCGCTGGTCTGGCCGGCGCGTGAAGCTGCATTTTCTACGGCTTGCTGGAAGCGAGCCGGTAAATTTTCTCTGACCGTGCCGTTCACATCTGTTGCTTTAACGCCGAGGGGAATGTGTTCCCAATACAAAATTTGGTACCGTGCCATCTTCATCTGCCCTTTTCTTGAATAAAACTGATTTTAGTTTACACGTTCCAGGGTAAAATTGCAACTTTGAAAAAGAGTAACTACTCAGCCTATGTCATTGCGAGGAGTGTTTTTGCGACGAAGCAATCTCCGTATTGCAACGTGGGGATTGCTTCGCTTCGCTCGCAATGACGTCTGAGTAGTGAAAAAGATTAGAGTTCGATTAGAAACAACGGCAAACGCTTGAAAAAATCTGCATCTTTGATTAAAATACCATCGTTGTCAAAAGATTGGTTGCGCGTGAGGCCAACTAATCTTTTTTTTGACCTGTTTCTCAATCCATCAGCCGGAGGCTCCCAAACAATATATGGAAATGAAAACCATCCGCGAGCTTAACGAAGCTGTCGCGCACGAGGCCGTGTTTTTGCAAGACCTGCTGGCCGAAGTCAACCAGGTGATGGTGGGGCAAGAAAAACTGATTGAACGCTTGTTGATTGCCCTGCTGGCCGACGGCCACATTTTGCTCGAAGGTGTGCCGGGCCTGGCCAAAACCCTGGCCATCAAAACCCTGGCCCAAACTGTCCAGGCCCAATTTCAGCGCATCCAGTTTACCCCCGATTTGCTACCCGCCGACTTAATCGGCACGGAAATATATAACCCGCGCACCAATGAATTTACCTCCCATCGCGGCCCCATTTTTGCCAATTTTATTCTGGCCGACGAAATCAACCGCGCCCCGGCCAAAGTCCAGAGCGCCCTGCTGGAAGCCATGCAAGAGCGCCAGGTTACAATTGGCGACGAGACTTACCACTTGGAAGAGCCGTTTTTGGTCATGGCCACCCAAAACCCCATCGAGCAGGAAGGGACCTATCCTCTGCCCGAAGCCCAGGTAGACCGTTTTATGCTCAAAGTGGTGGTTAACTACCCCAGTCGGGCCGAGGAACGGCTGATTATGGACCGTATGACCGGAGTTAAGTTGCCGGAAGTCAGGCCGGTTATTCAACCGGCTGACCTGCTGCACGCCCGTGAGGTAGTCCGCCAGATTTACGTGGATGAGAAAATCAAAGAGTATGTGCTTGATCTCATCTTTGCCACCCGCCAGCCCGGCGAAAACGGCTTGACCGGCCTACAGCCGTTGATTGCCTTTGGCGCATCGCCGCGCGCCACCATCTATCTGATTATGGCTGCCCGCGCTCACGCCTTTTTGAAAGGGCGCGGCTTTGTGACCCCGGAAGATATCAAGCAAATCGCGCCCGATGTGCTGCGCCATCGGGTGGTTATCAGCTACGAGGCCGAAGCCGAAGAAATCACCAGCGCCGAAATCGTCCAGAGAATTTTAGACCAGATTGAAGTCCCGTAATGGAATGGCGAATGGCGAATGAGCGAATGACTCAGCTTCTTATTCGCCCATTCGCCTATTCGCTTATTCGCTTATTCATTATGCTATCTCCTGAACTCATCAAAAAAATTCGCCGGATTGAAATTCGCACCCGGCACCTGGTTAACGACAGTTTTGCCGGGGAGTACCACGCCATTTTCAAGGGGCGCGGCATGGAGTTTGACGAGGTCCGCCCTTACCAGCCCGGCGACGAAGTACGCACGATTGACTGGAATGTAACCGCCCGCACCGGCGAGCCGTTTGTCAAACGCTTTGTCGAGGAGCGGGAGCTGACCGTGATGCTGCTGGTAGATGCCAGCGCCTCCGGCAAGTTTGCCACGGTGAATCGCTTCAAGCAGGAGATTGCGGCGGAACTGGCGGCAGTGCTGGCTTTTTCGGCCATCAGCAATAATGATAAGGTGGGGGTGCTCATCTTTACCGACCGGGTTGAACTCTTTATTCCGCCGCGCAAAGGCCGCCGCCACGTGCTGCGGCTCATTCGGGATTTGCTGGCGTTTGAGCCGGTGGGCCATGGGACCAATTTGAAACTGGGCCTGGATACGATTAATAACCTGCTCAAACGGCGCAGTATCCTCTTTCTCATTTCCGATTTTTTGACTCCGCCCGACAGCTACCGCGCCGCCTTGCAATTTAGCAACCGTCGCCACGATGTGATTGCCGTAACCCTGAGCGACCCCCGCGAGCACGAACTGCCCAATGTCGGACTGCTGGCCCTGGAAGACGCCGAAACCGGTCAGGTCCGTTGGGTGGATACCGGCAGCCGCCAATGGCGGCAGGCTTTTATCGAGCGGGTGAATGAATTAAAAACGGCCCGCGACCGTGTTTTTCGTAAGGCTAAAGTAGACCGGATTGACATTTCGACCGATGCCGAGTATGTTACCCCCTTGACCCGATTTTTTGAACGCCGCGCCCGGCGCTTGCGACGATAACGACCGCCGACCCATTCGACAAGCTCAGGGCAGACCGCTGACCGCTGTAATACTGAGTTTTTTCTTTAACGATGAACCTTCTAAAAACGCAGCTTTCAAGCTTAACCCATATCTCACGCCTCACGCCTCACGTATCACGTGTCACGCACCACGCTTTACGTTTTCCGCTTTACGCTTTACTCCTCTTCTGTCTCGCCCTTCCCGCCGCGGCCCAATCTCCCCAGGATGCCAACGCCGAATTTTTCCTCAAAGCTCCCGAAGATCAATCGCTCACCGTTGGCGACCACGTGACCCTGCGCCTGGAAGTAACCCACCCGCTTGACTCGCAGGTGGCGCTGCCAATAGTGCCGGAGCAGTGGGGAGAATTTGAAGTGGTCCAGCAGACCGAGCCGGAAACGGTGGACAACAACGATGGTACCGCTACCACCGGCAAAGATATTGTGGTGACGCTTTTTGAGCCGGGGCAGTACCAAACGTCCAGGCTGATAGTGACACACCAGAAAGCAGACGGCTCAAGTGAAGAGTTGGGCACACCGGTCATTCAACTGACCATCACCAGCGTCTTGACCGATGACACTACCCTGCGCGATTTGAAACCCCAGGCTGATCTGCCGCTGCCGCCGCTGTGGCCCTGGATTGTGGCCGGGGTGCTGCTGAGTATCCTGGTCCTGGGCCTGTTGGCCGGCCTGATTTTGTGGTTGTATGACCGCCGCCGCAAACGCGCCGTCCTGGAGTTGGCCCCTGTTCCTTTTATGGACACCCGTCCGCCGGAGATAATTGCCCTGGCCGAACTGGACCGGATCGAGGCGTTGAATTTGCCCGCTCACCAGCAAATCAAACAGCATTACTCCCTGGTTGACTTGTGCTTGCGCCGTTATATCGAGGGACGCTATCAAATTCCCGCCCTGGAGCAAACCAGTGTGGAGTTACGCAGCGCCTTTCGCCGCTCGCCCGCGCGGGCTGAGGATGCAGTCGAGTTTATGGATATCTTTGCCGAAAGTGATCTGGTTAAATTTGCCCGTTATGTGCCTCACGCTGATAATGTCAGGGACCTGGTCAATCGCGCCCGCAAGGTGGTGCAGATTACCACTCCCCAGATTGTTGTAGCGACCGAGGAAGCGGCTGCGCCGGAAACGGCAGGGATGTCATGACCACCCTCCATTTTGCCTCGCCCTGGCTATTGTTGCTGCTGCTGGTCCCGCTTGGGTTGGCGCTGCTGCCGTTTTTACCCCGCACCCGCCGCCAGCCCGCGGCCCTGCAATATTCCGATTTGCGCCTGGCGGCTCAGCTTGGGCCTTCGCTGCGGGAGCGGGGCCGGGTGATTTTGCCCGTTCTGCGACTGATTGGCCTGGCCCTGCTGATTATCGCCCTGGCCCGACCTCAAGCCGGCAGCGCCCGTGAAATCATCACCGGTGAAGGGATTGATATTGTCATCGTGCTGGATATTTCCGGCAGTATGGCCGCCCTGGATTTTGACCCCAATCGTCTGGGCGCGGCCAAGCGGGTGATTAACGATTTTATCCAGCAGCGCAAGTACGACCGGGTTGGCTTTGTTATTTTTGCCAGCGAAGCCTTTAGCCAGGTGCCGCCGACCCTTGATTATAAAGTGGTCCAACGGGTGCTCGACGAGACGCAGGTTTCCTGGGATATTGGCCTTGACAGCGGTACAGCCATTGGCCTGGGTCTGGCTAATGGGGCCAATATGCTGCGCGACTCCAAAGCTGACAGCCGGGTGATTGTCCTGCTAACGGACGGGGCCAATAACTCCGGCCAGGTGGACCCGATTACGGCGGCGCAAATTGCCAAAGCTCTGGATATTCGGGTCTATACCATCGGCGCGGCCCGGCCTGGGCCGGCGGCTCTGCCTTTTCCCGATGGCCGGGTAGAGTACCGTGATTCTGAAATTGATGAAGAAACCCTGCGCCAAATCGCCGATATTACCGGCGGGCTTTACTTCCGGGCCGAAGATGGCGAGGGCTTGCAGGAAATTTATGATACCATTAACGAGTTGGAGCGTTCCCAGGTTGAAGTGCGCACTTTTACTCGCTACCGCGAGTTGGCCGTCTGGTTTATTTTGCCGGCAGCCCTCATTCTAGCCCTGGAAATATTGCTCCGCCGGACACTATTTAGGACAATACCGTAAGGAATGATGAATGGGCGAATGGCGAACTAAAGATTTCGTTATTCGCCATTCGCTCATTCGCCATTCGCTGACTCACTATGGACTTTGCTGAACCTCTTTATTTAATCTGTTTTGGGCCGCTGTTGCTGCTGGCGCTGCTGCTGTTTTACTTGAGCAAGCGCAAACAGGCGGCTTTGCATCGCCTGGGCGCACCGCAGTTGATTGCCCGCTTAAGCGCCACCGTCAACTGGTCGGGCCGCCGCTGGCAAGTCCGGCTGTGGTTTGTGGCCCTGGCCCTGGTGATTGTGGCCCTGGCCCGGCCTCGCTGGGGCGCGCAGGTGGAGGTGGTGGAACGGCGCGGGGTCGAAATTATGGTGGCCCTGGACGTGTCCCAGAGTATGCTGGCTGAAGACCTCAAACCCAATCGCCTGGCCCGAGCCAAGCTGGAAATTTCGGAGTTGATGGACCGGCTGGAAGGGAATGAGATCGGTTTGGTGGTTTTTGCCGGCGCGGCTTATATCCAGTTTCCGCTCACCGCCGATTTTTCTACGGCCCGTTTTTTCCTGGAGGCAGCCCATCCGGGCATGATTTCGCGGACCAGCACCAACCTGGCCGATGCGCTCAAAATGGCGATGAACGGTTTCAACGAGGAGCGAGCTAGCCAGAAAGTCATCATTTTACTCACCGACGGCGAGGCGACCGAATTTGGCGACGAGGTGGCCGAGGTCGCTCAGGAAGCGGCCAACGAGGGTATTGTTGTTTACGCCATCGGCTTTGGTTCGCCCGAAGGAGAGCCGATCCCCGAATATGACGAACTGGGCACGTTAACCGGCTACAAAAAGGACCGCCAGGGTGAGACAGTCTTGACTCGCCTGGATGAGACAACCTTGCAGCAAATTGCCCTGGCTACCAACGGGCGCTACTTCCGCGCTTCCGCCGATGGGCGCGAGGTTGGTTTTGTGGCTGATGCCATCAGCGAGCTGCAAAAAGGCGAATTGGAAAGCCGCTTTGAAACGCGCGGCATCGAACGCTTTCAGTGGTTTTTGGGGTTAGCGGTTTTGGCCCTCATTATCAGCGAACTCATTCCCGACCGGGCCAGCCAAAAAGCCGCCAAGCCGGAAACAGTACCTGGTGGGGTGTTGAATGTTAAACGTTAGCAGGTTAAACGTTTAAGGAGTTGTCTGTGAAATATAGCTATCTTATAATATTACTGGTGGTGGCGGCGGTGCTTTCGGCCTGTGGGCCCTCGGCGGCCGGGTACAACCAGCAGGGGAATGAAGAATACGCGGCGGAAAATTATGATGAGGCGCTCAAGAATTACACCGCTGCCGAGCGTGAAGACCCGGACCTGGCCGAACCGTATTACAATGCCGGCAACGCCTTCCATCGTAAAGAGGATTTTGAGGCGGCGATTGCCCAAACTCAGCAATCCCTGCGCGCTGCCGAGTCAGAACTGGCTCAACAGGGAAATTACAACCTGGGCAACAGTTTCTTCAAAATGGAAGAGTGGGAGGCGGCCATAGAAGCCTATAAGGAAGCGCTGCGGTTACGCCCCGATGACATGGATGCCAAGCATAACCTGGAATTAGCCCAACAAATGCTGCAACAACAGCAACAACAGCAACAACAGCAGCAACAACAGCAGCAGCAAGGGCAGGGTCAGGGCGACCAACAACAGCAGCAGGGTGGGGGTCAAGGCCAGCAGCAGCAACAGCAGCAAGGCGGCCAGCAAGGCGACCAGCAGCAGCAGGGTGGCGGCAATCAAAATCAAGAGGATCAGAATGAGTCCCCGTCCGGCGGCGGTTCGCAGCCCGAAGAGCAGCAGCAATCCGGCAATGGCACGGAACTTTCGCCCGAAGAGGCCCAGCAGTTGCTGGATGCTCTGGGGCAAAATAGCCAAACGCTGCAAGAACGGCTCAATGAAATCTATGGCGATGGCAGCAGTGAGGGCGGCTTTGGCGGCGCGCCTAAACCGTTACCTGCCCAGGATTGGTAACTGATGTCGGGTGTCAGGTGTCAGGTGTCACGTATCACGTATCATGTTTTAATGATTTTTTTGTTTGGGCTGATCTTTTCGGGGAGTCAGGCCCCCTTAGCCCTGGCCCAGGATCAGGTGCCGATTACGGCTACGGTAGACCGCACCATTCTGTCTACCAAAGAGCAGCTTATACTGACCGTGACCGTGACCGGGGATTTTTTGGACATTCCCAATCCCGATTTGTCGCAGTTGGCCGATTTTGTGGTGGTTAACAGCAGCACCTCAACCCAGGTCAGTATTATTAATGGCGACTTGACCACCCAGGGTGTTTTTGTTTATACCCTGCAACCGCTGCGAGAAGGTGGGTTGGTGATTAGCCCGATTACCATCAACCTGAGCGGCCAAATATATCAGACAGAGCCGATAGACATCCGGGTGGTGACGAGCAGTGCGCCGCTGCCTACGCCCACAGTTCCTGTAGTTGAGCCGGGGACGCTGGGTAGTCAGGATTTTTTTGTGGAGGCTGATGTTGACAATTTGCGACCTTACCTGGGGCAGCAGGTCACTTACACCTTCAAGCTGTACCAGGCGGCCGGGTTTATTGGGCAGCCGGATTACCAGCCGCCTTCGTTTACCAACTTCTGGAGCCAGACGATTGTCAACCAGCCCACCTACAATATGAAAGCGGGCGGGCGGGATTATCTGGTGACTGAAATTCGCACGGCCCTCTTTCCGGCCAATCTTGGCCCGGTGACAATTTCCCCGGCTAAAATTGTGATCCCCAACTTCCCCTATCAGGATATTGTGCTGGAAACTGAAGCCATTACCGTAGATGTCCAGTCGCTGCCCGATGGCGCGCCGGCTGACTTTAAAGGCGCAGTCGGCCAGTTTGAAATTAGGGCCGGTTTGAGCAAAAATGAAACCGTTGTTAACGAACCGATCACCTTGATTGTGGAAATAAAGGGCGCAGGTAATATCGAGGCCCTGGTTGAACCGCCTCTGCCCGAACTGCCCAACTGGCGGGTTTTTGAAAGTCAAGCCCAAAGCACCGTCGAAGTTCAGGGTGACCGGGTCTACGGTACCCGCCGCTTTGAGCGGTTGATTGTGCCCGGCCAGGCCGGCAGTTACACCCTTCCTCCAATCAACTTTACCTATTTCGATCTCGAAGCAGGCCAATATCGCACCATCGCCAGCCAGCCAATCCCGGTTGTGGTTAAACCCGGCAAAGGGGAGGATTTGCCTCCACCGGTGATCGCAGTTGGCCCCAACAAACAGGAAGTCGCCTTGCTAGCCGGCGATATTCGCCACATCAAACCAGTGCCGGCGGTGCTGAACGGTGAAGAAACCTCTTTACTAAACGAGCCGCTTTATTGGAGCGCCTGGGTTTTGCCGGTGCTGTTGGTCGGCGGCCTCTGGATGTGGCAAAACCGGCGGCAGTACTTGTTGGCGAATGCCGCTTACGCCCGCAGCCAGAACGCCCGGCGGACAGCTCAGAAAATTCTGGCCGAAGCGCAGCGAGGTGGCGTTGACAGTTATGCCGCCGCGCACCGGGCTTTATTGGGCTACCTATCCGACAAATTGAGCCGGCCTACGACGGGCCTCACCAATGATAGTTTGGTTAGCCTGCTCAAAACTACCCAGCTTAACCCGGCCCTGATCGAGCGGGTTCAGGAGGCGCTGGCCCAAATTGATATTGGCCGTTTTGCCCCTGGCAGTGAAGCTGCCGTCGGCTCTTTTTTGGCCGAAACGAACAAGCTGATTAACGATCTGGAAAAGTCGTTTAAAGATTTAGAAATAAGAAATAAGAAATGAGCTTACTACTCACATTCATGTCATTTCGAGACCGAAGGTCGAGAAATCCCCAGGGTGCAATATGTAAAAGTAAGGTGTCGGGGATTTCTCCCTGCGGTCGAAATGACATGGCTCAGCAGTTACGAAATAAGAATGAAATTTAGAGGATATTGGTTGAAAGTAGGGGTAATGCTTTTGGCCGGTTGGCTGCTTGTTTGCCTTGTTGCCTTGGCTCAGGAGCCAGTGACCCCCACCCATGCTATGGAGGTGGCTAACAAAGAATACGAGGCCGGCAATTACGCCGAAGCAGCGGCTATTTATGAAGCTATCCTTGAGTCGGGCCTGGCTCATAGTGCGGTTTATTACAACTTGGGCAATGCTTATTTCAAACAGGGCGATTTGGGCCGGGCAATTCTCAATTATCGCCGCGCCCAGAGCCTTAACCCTCGCGACAGCGATATTGCCGTTAATCTGAGTATTGCTCGCGCTCAAACCGTAGACAAGTTAGAAGCGCCCGCCGATGAAGGCCTGGCCAACCTGGTCCAACTGGCGGAAGAGTGGCTGACTTTGAGCGAAGCCATGCTGTTGGCGCTGGTGTTGTGGCTGCTCATGGGGGGATTGGCGGTAGCGACGCTGCTCCGACCGGCAGTGCGCCGCTGGTGCGGCCTGGGGATTGGGCTGTTGGGCATATTTTTGCTGGCCGGCGTAATTTCTATGGTCAATCGTTCTTACCGTGAGCAAAACTACCCGGCGGCGGTGATTGTTGCCGAAAGTATTGATGTGACCAGTGGACCAGGCACGTCTGAACAGTACCTGGTCGAATTTACCCTACACGCCGGGGCGGAGGTTAGCCTGATTGAAAGCCGGGCCGGCTGGCAGCGCCTCAGCCTGCCCGGTGATTTGCAGGGCTGGGTGCCCGAAATGGCAGTGGAGCAGGTAAAAGGGTAGAGTAGCGCCGGCAAATTAATTGGCATTAAAGGGGGGCGGGTTGTCAACTCACCCCTCTTTTTTATGTTCTGGTTTTACGGACATTGGTAGGCATCTTTTGGGGCCAAACAATACTTCATTGAATTATTACTGCGGTTAGCCAGCCGCAAATAATATTTTGTGTTGGGCAGAACAGAACCATTCCAAATTAATTCTTTGGTATTGGAGTTGTTATCTCTGTTCTGGCCGGAGTCAACAACCAGTCCAATATTGCGTAACTCATCCGGGTTGGCTGGAATGCGCCCATCGGGGAGGATGGTTTGATCGTAGATGAATAGCTCTGCTTTTTCCCCCTCGACAAACGCAACGATAATTTGCGGACCGTTCTTTTGCCCGGAATTAAAGGTAAACCACTGGTTGCCGTTTGCGCCCATTACTCCAGCGCAACTACTCCCCTCCAATGTCAATGTGACCATACCTCCCTGGCAACCACTGCCCCGAGTTGGCGTGGGAGGCAAATTGGCGATAACTGCTATGGTTTGTGGATCACCTGAAATTTGAACAAAGTCGCCCGAAATCCAGCCCTCCTGACCGATGGCTGTTGTTATTTCGTACCAGTCCCAGCCTTCGGTTCGACCCATAATGGTCACTTTTTCCCCCTTTGCCAATCGCACCACCCGGTCATAACTTTGACTTGGCCCTGAACGGACATTAACATTGTCTTCCTTGATAATTCCTATTGCTGGGAGCGGTGTGGGCGTCGAGGAGGGTGTCATCGTCGGCTGAGGGGTCTCTGCTGGCTTGATGGTAACAACGGGCAGAGGGGTTGCAGTGGGCAGAGGGGATAGGGTGGGGGTATCGTCAATGGGCGAAGGTGTTGGGGTATCTGGCTCAACCGGATTGGATGTTATGGGGGTGGCTGAAGGTGTGGCGACAACAACTTCTGTGGTGGGTGCGTCTTCGGTCGAGGAGTCAAAAACACCACTCCACCAGGCTGCGCCTGCGCCGCCGGCCAGGCAGAGAAAGAGTGCGACGACAACAATGCAACCAATGGGTAGGTAAATTGGGATTGGTGAAGCGCTCTTTTTAACCTCATCGTGTTTAGGCTCTTTTTTCGGCTCAGGGACAAGCTTTGGAGCAGCCGGTGGGACGGTTGACTCCGGTTTGGCCAAAATAGCAGCTTGTAACGCCTGGGCCATTTCGTGAGCGGTAGCGTAGCGATCTTCGGCCCGTTTGGCCAATGATTTAACAATAACCGCTTCGACGGTTTCCGGTAATTTGGGGTTGAGGGTGCGCGGCAAGGGCAGCGGCTCGTGCAGGTGTCGCACCATCACCTCGGCGGTGGTATTGGCCTCGAAGGGGGGGCGGCCGGTCGCCATTTCATACAGCACCACGCCTAGCGAATAAATATCGCTGCGCCGATCCAACTCTTCACCCCGAATTTGCTCCGGCGACATGTAGGCCGGCGTGCCCACTGCCACGCCGGTGCGGGTCATGCGGTTGGAGTCCTGGGCAAATTTGGCAATACCGAAATCGGTCAGGCGGCAGTTGCCGTCGTCGTCAATCAAGATATTATCCGGCTTGACGTCGCGGTGAACCAGGCCCCTGGTATGGGCATAATTTAAGGCGCCGCCCACCTGGTTAATAATCTGGAGAATTTGCTCCAAAGGCAGGGGCGAGCTTTTCATCAAATCGGCCAGGGTACCGCTGCTCACCAGGGGCATCACAATATAGGTCTGCCCATCCATTTGGCCGTAATCGAATAGGGGCAAAATATGGGCATGATTGAGTTTGGCCAGGATGCGGGCTTCCTGTTCAAAGCGGCTGGCAAAATTGGGGTCGGCGGCAAAATGGGCCGGCAATACCTTAAGGGCGACATGGCGATCCGTTTGAGCCTGGTAGGCTTTGTAAACCACCGCCATACCGCCTTCGCCCAGACGTTCGATAATTTGGTAAGAGCCGAGTTGTTGGCCGGTCAGGTCGCGCATGCTCCTCCTCTAATTATTTGGCAATTCGTAACTACTCAGTCATGTCATTTCGACCGAAGGGAGAAATCTCCGAGGTCAATGTAGCGCTGTAGGTACGGCCTCGAAACCTGTCCTGAGCTTGCCGAAGGGTGACATGAGGGCTGAGCAGCTACGGCAATTCTTTAAAACTGGCGATAACTTGGCGGAGGATGCCTTCTTTCCGGTCAAACTCCGATTGGGCGGTGTAAGCGATGATTTGAAAGAATTTATCGCTGCCCTCGACGATGACGAGGATATACGTGGCTTTAATGCCTTGAATTGTACCGTCTATCCGATATTGAACTGCTTGATGCCCGTCAAGCGTTATCGTTTCGGGGGACGACACGGTTGATGACTCAAGTTTTGAAAAATTGTTATCGAGAATCAGCTTGGCATAACCCTCAAGCGTCATATCAGCGAAAAAGGCTTTGCTTTCGCCGATGACCATGGCATACAAGCCCTGTTGCGGTTGACCCGCCTGGAGTTGGGCTACATCGTTGATGTTGGTGAGTTTTTTCCAATCGCCGGGCACGTCAAGCTGGCTTTGACCATCATCGGCCACAATGGTTTTGGTTAGCCCGGCGGGGGTAGGCTGCCGGACTATTGGCGTCGAGGGAGCGGGAGTTCCGGAGATGTTTTTAATGATAAAATTATCAAAATCAACGGTTATGCTTTGATTGGCTTCACTCTGGCCGATGGCGAGGCCAACCTCGCCAACTTCGCTCAAGGCAATATCCTTGACCGTCGCTAATTCTTGACCATTGGCGTAAAGGATGAAGGAGGAACCGGAGGCATAAACTCCAAAGGTGTTGGTTGAGCCTGGTTTTAACCGGAAAGCATTGCTGGCTGGAAATTTTTGTAGTGTTTTCCACTCACCATTTTGGTTTACATAGAAGCCATAGGTGCTGTTGCTGTAAAACGAGACGGCATAGCGATTGCCATTGCCGGCGCGGCGAAGAATGAGATCAACTTCGGCTTTGCCGGGTGTAGATGGGTCCTCAACCACGGTGGCGGTTGTTTCCAGATAGAAATCTTTGGCCGAAAAGCCGGGTAAAAACTCCTCGTTAAAATAATCATCTGGCGTTTTTATGGAGATGCGGTATGCGCCATTGGTGATCTGCCGGGTAATCTCAGAGCCGTCGTCGGTCAATGGTCCTTCGGGCCAGTTGTTGGCGTTTGAGGCAAAATCATCCTGAAACACAATGGGGGCTGCCTCGATAACGGCCAGCCGAGCCGCAGCGGTGGCTGTAGGCGCGGCCTGTCCCGCGGCGATGGCCTCAGCCCTGGCGGTGGCCGTTGCTTGAATCTCAGCTACACTTTGGCCCAGCGGAATTTCTTTAACCCTTAGATTATCAAAGTCAACAGCCAGCACTTGATCTTTTTTGTTAAGGCTCACCGCCAGAGCCACTTCCCCGGCTCCTGTTAAGGTTGCGTCGGTCACAGAGTCGAGTTTCTGCTCATTGGCGTAAAAAGTAAAGGTTGAACCAACCGCTGTCACCCCAAACACATTGCTGACGCCGGGGCTTAAGCTGAACGCTTTGCTCGAAGACCCCTGCTGAACCATTTTCCACTTTTCATCTTTGCGGACCGACAATTTATACATCCCATTGTTATAAAATTCCAGGGCGTAATAATCACCCTGGGCATTTTCTCGAAAGCCAAGAGCAATGCTGGCTTCCCCCGGGCCGGCATCGGCCTCAACTACCGTCGCCTCGACGCTCATTTGAAAATCTTTACTTTGCAGGTTGGCCGGGCTTTCACGGTGGATAACGCCTTGGTTGGAATGAATTGAAATCCGGTATTTGCCGTCGCTCACTTGAGTTTTATATTTGGCGAAAGTATCGTTTCCCTCATCTTCATCCCAGCCATTTACATTTGAGTTAAAATCGTCTTCAAAGACCAGCACACTGTTGGCGATGGCCGTAGCCTGGCCGGAAGTCGAATTATCAGGGTTGGACTGAGCGGGAGCCGTAGAGGTGGGCGTGACTTTGACGATAGTTGTCGGGGTGCTGGTAGACGAGCCGGAAGGTCGAAAAAACAGCCACAGGCCAATCAAGCCGCAAATAAGCAGACCGAAAAGAGCTGCTGCCCCAACCGCGATACCGCCCGCCCACCAGGCAGTAGTCGGCTTACGGGTAGGTTCTGGCCGGGTTACAGATTCTAAAGGGGGTGGTGGCGTAACATGAGACAGCGGCGGCGGGGTGGGGGTTTCGGTTGTTTTTTGGCCGATGGGGGGTGGGGTTACTTTATCAGAAATGGGCGCGAAGGAGTCATCTTCGGGGGTCAATTCATTAAAGGAGGTGGCCGGGGTGGCGGCTCGCAGCGCCCTGGTCATTTCGCCGGCAGTGGCATAACGGTCATTCGGCTGTTTTTCCAAGGCTTTAAGAATTACCTTTTCAACCGGCGCCGGGAGATGGGGGTTGCGTTCACGGGGAGGCGGCAGAGGGTCTTTTATGTGTTTAACAAAGATAGCAGTGGGCACATCGGCGTTAAAAGGGATTGTGCCGGTGGCCATTTCAAATAAGACCACCCCCAGCGAATAGACATCAGTTCGCCCATCCAGTTTGCGGCCCAGGATTTGTTCGGGCGACATATAGGCCGGGGTACCGGCAGTGCCGGCCCCTTCTTGCGTCAGATGGGTTGAGGCGGCTAAAATTTTGGCAATGCCGAAATCGGTTAGGAGACAATTATTGCGCTGGTCAATCAGAATGTTGTTTGGCTTTACATCGCGGTGGATCACCCCCTGGGAATGGGCATAATCCAAGGCTTCACCTACCTGGCTGATCACCCGTCGAATTTGGGCAATGGACAGCGGTACGCCTCGTTTTAACCGATCTGCCAGGGTTCCGCCATCAACCAAACGCATCGAAATATAAATATTGCCTTCAATCTCGCCAAAGTCGAACACCGGCACAATATAGGCATGCTCCAACTGAGCAATCAGTTCGGCTTCTTGTTTGAAACGTTTGACAAAATCCGGGTCGCTGGTCAAGCGGCTGGGCAGAATTTTGAGGGCGACGTGACGGTTCATATTGGATTGATAGGCTTTGTAAACAACGCCCATCCCACCCTTACCAATAGGGGTAATTATCTTGTAGGGGCCAAGTTGCCTACCTCTCAAGTCTTCCATAATTTACTTCTCCGTGTATGGGGGGATACTCAAATTTATGCTTCATTATAACATAGATCAGTGTATCCAATCAATGGCCCTTTAGAGGGAAAGAAGATAATTTCTGCTGGGTTTTCCTTAAATCTTGTTGCATGAGCAGGCATTGGTGATAATGACTTTTGCCTAAAAATTGGGGACAAATGTCACTTTGCAATCATGAGCGATACCGATATAATGTGCCTAAATTTTGCCAGTAACCTTGTAACACCTAAAAGCGGCCAGATGCTACGGTTTTTCTGTAACATCAATCCAGATTAAAATTACACCCTGGTTTTAATGCTGCTTTAAAAATAAAATCACTACGGATCGAAGGAGATCCCCCTATGTCTACCCCGTCAATTTCTGAGGTAAATGTATCTTTGCCAGTTGACCCTGCCCGGCAGCTTAAACCAAAGGCATGGTTCATTTTCCCAAAAAAGGCGTTTCTAGCAGCATTAGCCATTTTTGTTTTGGTCTGCGCCAACCTTATATCGCTCTCTACCTTCTGGACTGATACCTATGGCAAAGCGCCTGAAGGAGCGAGTGGCAGCCCCATCTTTAGCTGGGACGACTTTACCCCCCCGGTTGCCCAAAGAGACTCCTTTCAGGATGTCAGCCAAGTACTTTCGCCTCCTCCCGCCCCTACGCTGGCGTTCCCGGCTGTACTAACCCCAACCCTCACGGCGCCTGCGGAGACAAAAATCCAGCACGTGGTTATTATCAGTATTGACGGCCTCCGGCCCGACGCCCTATTGGCCGCCGATGCGCCAACTCTGGACAGCCTCATTATCGCCGGCGCTTACAGCCCCAACGCCCAAACCGTAAAAATTAGCGAAACCCTGCCCAGCCACGCCTCTATGGTGAGCGGGGTGATCCCGGAGCGGCATGGTATTCTCTGGGGGGTGCCCTACATCGGCTGGCCTGGTATGAATGGCCCCACCATGTTTAGTGTGGCCCACGAAGCTGGCTTGAGCACAGCGATGGTTTTTGGCAAAGATAAGCTGCATTACCTGGCTTTACCCAACTCGGTAGACCAGTGCTTGGGTTCTGATACACACGATCCTGAAATCAGAGATAACGCCATCAAAGTTATTCAAGCCGGCTTGCCCCATCTCATGTTTGTCCACTTTCCTGATGTTGACCGGGTGGGACATGGCTATGGCTGGATGTCGCCCAATCAATTTCTGGCTATCACCTTTGTGGATAATTTGATTGGCGAACTGCTGCTTGAACTCGAAAAGGGAGGCTATCTGAACAGCACCCTCTTGATTGTTACCTCGGATCACGGCGGTCATGGCTTCAGACATGGGGATGACTCGCCGATAGACCGGACCATTCCCTGGCTGGCAGTGGGTCCGGGAGTCAAACAAGGCGTTACCCTGAGCAGCAGCATCAACACCTATGATACCGCTGCCACCGTTTTATATGCCCTGGAACTCCCTGTTCCCGAAGGTTGGGATGGGAAGCCGGTAACTGAAATTTTCCAATAACCGGTTTGGAATTAGCTCGAAAATCACCCTTCGATACGGGCTAACGCCCTACTCAGGATGATTTTCGGCCTTCTATCGCATCCTGAGTAGCGCGAAGTGAAGCGGAGCGCGTATCGAAAGGTGCGATTTAAAAAAATCCGAATTCAGGCCAATAAAAAAGCGGGCCATCTGGCCCGCTTCTGTTTTATTCCAAATCCAGCTTGATATGTAAATCTCTTAACTGCTGGGCGTTTACTTCGGTGGGCGCGCCGGCCATCAGGTCAGCGGCGGATTGGCTCTTGGGGAAGGCAATCACTTCGCGGATGTTGGGTTCCCCGGCCAGCAGCATCACCAGGCGGTCAATGCCGGGGGCGATGCCGCCGTGCGGCGGCGTGCCGTATTCAAACGCCTCGACCATGTGGCCGAACTGTCGCTTGGCCTCTTCGATGTCCAGCCCAATCAGCCCAAACACCTTCTCCTGCAAATCGCGTTGGTGGATTCTGATGCTGCCGCCGGCAATCTCGTAGCCGTTCAAAACTAAATCGTACTGTTTGCCGCGCGCCCGGCCGGGGTCGCTGTCGAGCAGGGGAATATCGTCGTCCATGGGGGCGGTAAAGAGATGGTGGCTGGGGTCCCACCGTTTTTCCTCTTCATTCCAGACCAGGAAGGGGAAGTCAATCACCCAGCAAAAGGCCAGTACATTCGGGTCGAACAGATTCAAGCGCTGGCCCAACTCCACCCGCAGCCGGCCCAACGCTTCGTTGGTCACTGCCGGCCGGTCGGCCACAAAGAGCAACAGGTCGCCCGGTTCGCCCTGCAACTGCTTAATAATGGCTGAGGTTTCTTCCGGGCTTAAAAATTTGGCAAACGAAGATCGTACCCCTCCCTTCGCCCCCCCCTCTGAGGGGGGGGTAGGGGGGGGGTCTATTGCTAACCAGGCCAATCCTTTGGCCCCAAAATCTTTAACAAAATCGGTCAGTTCGTCAATTTGCTTGCGGCTGTAATGGCCCTGGCCTTTGGCGTTGAGGCCCTTGATCAGCCCACCTGCTGCTACAGTATCGCTAAAAACCTTGAAGCCGCTGTTAGCAACCAGGGCATTGATCTCGACTAATTCCATGCCAAAGCGAATATCGGGGTTATCGCGGCCAAAGCGAGCCATCGCTTCGGCGTAGCTCAAGCGAGGGAACGGTTCGCGCAGGATGGGCTTGTCGGTGTTGTTCTTGACCACGCTGATCATCAGCCGCTCGATCAACGCCATGATGTCGTCACGGTCCACAAAGCTCATCTCCATGTCGAGTTGGGTAAACTCCGGCTGGCGGTCGCCGCGCTGATCCTCATCGCGGAAACAGCGGGCAATCTGGAAATAGCGGTCGTACCCGGCCACCATAATCAACTGCTTGAGCTGCTGCGGGCTTTGCGGCAGGGCGTAAAATTTGCCGGGGTGAACCCGGCTGGGAACCAGGTAATCGCGCGCGCCTTCCGGCGTGGTCTTGAACAGGATCGGCGTCTCGATTTCGACAAAGCCTTCATCACTCAGAAAGTTGCGGATGTGGCGGACCACGTTGTGGCGCAGCATGATGTTGCGCCGCATGCGCTGGCGGCGCAAGTCCAGGTAGCGATAGCGCAGGCGCAGCCCTTCATCCACCATCGCTTCTTTGTTGATGTCAAACGGCGGCGTTTTGGCCTTGTTCAAAATCTTCAAAGTGTGACCTTCCAGTTCGATCTCGCCGGTGGCTAAGGCCGGATTCTCCTGCCCGGCCGGCCGGCGGCGCACCCGGCCCTGTACCTGGACTACGTATTCATTGCGCAGTTCGCCCGCCGACCGGTGGGCAGTGGCGTTCACGTCGGGGTCAAAAACAATCTGGGTCAAGCCCCAGCGGTCGCGCAGGTCAATAAAAATCAAATTGCCAAAATCCCGGCGGCGGTGGACCCAGCCGGCCAGGGTGACGGACTGGCCTTCATATTCGGGGCGAAGCTGATCGCAAGTATGTGTTCTTAGCATAGATTTCTTCCGTTTAGATAAAAAATTTGGGGTGGCGCACCACCCCAATGTGATCTTTAGGGGGCGATTTTAGCACAAAAGCAGGAAATTGGGAAAGCACAACCATCATTTGCTTGACGTTTCCCCAGGGGTGCGATAAAATCTTTAGAATATGGTTCATTTTCGCCCATGAAACTCACCCCTAAAGATTTAGCCTTATTCGGGCTGGTCAGCTACTTCACCTTCATTGGCGGTACATTTTACAGCCAACTTAACTTTTTTTTGCGCGTTGCCAACCAGGTTATTGTCACCCTGATCCTGGGGGTGTGGTTGTTCAACCGGCTGAGAAAAGGCGCGGGCCTGCCGCGCACCCCCTTGGATGGAGCCATTGCTCTATATCTGGTCGCCAATTTTTTAAGCGCCGGCCTGGGCCAATCCCCTCGCTTTAGCCTGGAAGGGGTCTGGTTTACCCTGACCCATCTCCTGGCGTTTTATCTGCTGGTGGATTTGCTGCGCCGGGGCTGGACGGCCCTGTTGGCGCGGGCTTTCCTGATGGCCTCGGCGGTGGTCTGCCTGGTCGGGCTGGCCGAGTTTCTGGCCTGGTATTTTGGCGGAGTGTTGTTTCCGGGCTGGTGGGGTATCGGCGGCTGGCAGCAGCCGATACCGCCCACCTTTTACCGCCTGGCGATTACCCTGAACGGCTCGACCCCGCTCTCGGCCTACCTGGCTCTGCTGACCCCACCCGTGCTGGGCCTACTACTGACCCTGCCCCCCCGCCACTCGGAGCGCCCGGCGTTATGGCTGTGGCTGACCCTGGCGTTGCCGGTCCAAATTTTAACCTTTTCGCGGGCCGGTGTGCTGGCCCTGGCGGTCTCGCTGTCGTTGACGGCGCTGGGCTGGTTTCTGATCAATGGGCGGCAGCGCTTTTCGTTTCGTCTTCCCTGGCAGCAGTGGACTCTCTTCCAGCGGCTGCTGGGTTTGGCTGTGGGTGTGTTGCTGCTGGGCTTGGGGCTGTTTTGGCTGCAAAGCAGTTTTGCCAACCGGGCCGGCAGCACCCAGTTTCGCTTTGTGCTGTGGGATGTGGCCTTGACCGTTTTTCAGCAGCACCCTTTGACGGGCGCGGGACCGGGTAATTTTGGCCGGGCGTTACTGCGCTTGAACCAGGCTGACCTGCCGCGCTTGCAAATTGCCTCAGCCCACAATATCTATCTGAATACTGCCGCCGAACTGGGCCTGGCCGGGCTGCTGGCCGGGGGCTATTTACTCTTCCGGCTGGGACAGGCCGGGTGGCAACACTGGCAGCGCTTGACCACTGCCCCGGAGCGGCTGCGGCTGCTAACCTGCGGCGCGGCCCTGGCCGGTCTGTTAGCCCAAACCCTGGTGGATGCTTACAACGCCACCCCCATCATTCTGCTGGTGGCGGCCCTGGCCGCCATGATTGTGGCTCCCCTGGACCCCCCACCTGCGCCCCACAGACAGCGTTGGACTGCCGCCCTGGCCGCTGTTTTGTTGGTGGTGTATGCCGCCGGTTTTGTCCGGCTGGCCCAGGCCGACCTGTCCTATCAAAGAAGTTTCAGCCGGGAAGGGGCGGGCAATCTGGCCGAAGCTGTAGCCCAGGCCGGCCAGTCCCGCGAGCTTGACCCCTGGCTGGCGGGCCGGACTTTTCGGCTGGCGCTGCTGGAAGCCCGCCTGAGCCAGCAGCGTGATGACGCCTCGTTGCGTCAAGCGGCTATCGAGCATTACCAGACCGGGCTACAGCAAGAGCCGATTTGGGGTTTGAATTCGGCCAACCTGGCCGGGTTGTTGTGGCAGGCGGGGCAACGGGCCGAGGCCATAGCCGCCATGCAGCGCAGCCTGGCCGCCGAGCAAGAGCCGCTTTACCTGGTCAATCTGGGCTACTTTTACGAACAAGAGAACCGGTGGGCCGAGGCCCGCGTCGTTTACGGTCAGGCCCTGGCCCTGGAGCCGGACCTGGCCGGCTCGGGTTTTTGGCAGGCTGCGCCGGCGCGGGCCGAACAGTGGCCGCTAATTGTGGAGGAGGCGCTGAAATTTAGCCCAGCCAATCGGGCCTTCCTGCCGGTCGAACTGGCCCTGGCGCGAGCGGAGTTTGACACGGTGGAAGCCCTGCTGGGGCCGCAGCCGGATTTAATGGATGAAACCGTCCGCCACGCCCTGGCCGAGGTTTACCTGAGCCGGGGGCAGCCCGATCGAGCCGCCGCGCTGCTGGCCCAGGCTAAGCCGGTCAGCGCCGAAGATTATCTGCTGTGGGGGCGTATTAAAGCGCAAGAAGGGGACGATACCGCCGAAAAGCTGCTGCGCACCGCCGCCTTTTTGGGCAGTAACCCGGCCTACTATTATCTGGGCCAGCTTTACGAAGGCCGGGGCGATCTGCCCGCCGCCGAAACTGCTTACCGGCGTGGCTTTTTGCCCCATTTTACGGCGGAAAATATCGAAATCACCATCTACGGCCGGGCCGGCGCCAACGACCTGGCCCCGCAGTTGTTACGGATTGGAGTCAGTCCGGCAGAAGCCGCCCCCTGGCTGGAACTGGCTCGGCTGTATGAAGACCAGCAACGCTGGGACGAGGCCCGCCGAATTTATGAGTTTTTGCTGCTGGAAGACCCCTTTTTAACCGTGAGCCAGGAACACCTGGCCCGGCTTGAGGAGAAATAAATTCATCCCAATGCCTCCTTCAGTTCCTCCAAGTTCCTTCAGTTCCGGCCAAATCCCCTCGCTTGGGGTGGCAAGGGATGCATATGAATACGACCCTCCTCCCTTTCCAGGCTCTCGGTCAGGGCTAATAATTCGGTGAGCTTGGCCCGGTCAGGGCAGAGGGTTTCGTACACCCGTCTACTGTTTACTGTCTACCGTCTACTTTTCTTCGAGGTACCCCCTTGTCCATCTTTCCCCCTTCTCCTGACAGTCAAACCGGCCTCCGCGCTTTGCGGGCTATGATCCGGCAGCGAAGCCCGCTGGCAGCGTTGGCGGTGTTTCACCGTGAATTGGGAGACGTTTTTCGGGTCAATCTGCCTGGTTTTAATCCTATAACCCTGGTCGGGCCGGAAGCCAATCGTTTTGTGTTGGTCACGCAGCGCGACGACCTGCGCTGGCGGGCTGAGCACGATCCGATCACCCGGTTGCTGCGTAATGGCTTGCTGGTGATTGACGGCGACTGGCACGACACCATGCGCAGTTATATGAACCCGGCCTTTCACCGGCGCATGCTGGCCGGTTACGTCGAGGCAATGGTCCGCTACACCGACCAAATCAGCGCCGCCTGGGATGATTCCCCCCGCGATATGCTGGCCGAAATCCGGCGCATCACCCTGCTCATTTTGGTCGAGACCATGTTCAAGGTAGATTTCAGCCCGGAGATGGACCGGCTGTGGCCGGCGGTGCTGCGGTTGCTGGGCTACATTTCGCCGGGGTTTTGGCTGATCTGGCGGGACATGCCCCGACCCGGCTATGCCCGCGCTCGTCGGCAGGTGGACCGGTATTTGTACGGCCTGATCCAGGCACGTCGGGAGGCCTTACTCAAAAGCAATACCGAGCCGCATGACCTGCTGGGCGTGCTGATAACCACCCCGGACTTAAGCGATGACCTCATCCGCGACCAGATGTTGACCATGCTCATCGCCGGGCACGATACCAGCACGGCCCTGCTGGCCTGGGCGCTGTATCTGCTGGGCTGCCACCCGACGGCGCTGGTCCAGGCGCGAACCGAAGTCGAAACCGTGCTGGGCGATGCCCTGCCCACGCTGGAAACCATGACCGAGTTACGCTACCTGGAGCGGATCATCAACGAAAGCCTGCGCCTTTATCCTCCGCTGCACATCGGCACACGGACTGCCGCCGTTGACCTGGAATTTGGCGGCTATGCTATCCCCGCCGGAACCCGTGTGCTCTATTCCCCTTATCTGACCCACCGCCAGCCGGAATACTGGCCCAACCCCGATTGCTTTGACCCCGACCGTTTTTTGCCGGAACAGAGCCACACCCGCCCGGCCTTTAGCTTTGTCCCCTTCGGCGGCGGCTCACGGATTTGTATCGGCGCGGCCTTTGCCCAAGTTGAGGCCAAAGTGATCCTGGCTCGGCTGCTGCAAGGGTTTGAGCTGGAACTGCTCCAGTCGAAAGTTTATTTGCACATGGGGGTTACGCTCGAACCGAGGCCGGGGGTGGTGATGGTGGCGAGGAGACGGGAGAAGTGAGGCGAAGAGGCGGGAGAAGTGAGGCGAAGAGGCGAGGAAAAGATTATTCCTGCGCCTCAGTGATTCTGACTCGTAAAAACTCAATTTTAGCCTGTAGGCGAGTAATGGCTTCTTCCTCACCGTTGCCACGGTTTGCAATAGTAGGGGATGCGTTCCAGCCAAATCATAAATATAATCCTTTTCGATTTTGTCTGATAGGTCAAACTTATGGGGTGGCCTCGACTATTTCCATAACTGCAGCAGGTCCATCCAGGACAATCTTCAACCGATTAAGAACCTGGCGACCTAAAACAATCTCTTCACCCTGATCATCAGCGAGCGCTTGCAAGGCGGCCACCTGTAAACCATTTACCGCCAGGGTTACAGCGTAAATATCAACCATTCTGGCATCACCCCACAAGCTACGCGCTTTGCCCCGACTGATACGTTTGGCCTTGATTTGACGCAGGTAATGGATTGGAATGACCGTTATATCCGCCCCTGTATCTACCACCGCCTCCAATGGCCCCAGCCTCGTTTCACCACCGCCAGTCATACAGTTACGAATAGCGGTATCACGAAAGGGCCTCCAATGGCCCCAGCCTCGTTTCACCCACCGCCAGGCCCTAAATAAACCTGGCAGATAGGCATAGGAGGCGTGTAGTTGGCGTTGTACTCATAAAAGCTCATTCCGCCGGCTCCAAACGTGGACTACGAAAGCGCCACTCCTCGGTGGAGGTGGTTCCAACCTGACGGATCAATACCGGCGTATCCCCAAACCGGGCCTGGATACGCAGAAATAAGCCTTCAAAATCGGCTGCTGTATCCACTACCTGTCCTTCAACCATAGCCACAAATTGATCAGGATACAGTCGTTTGAGTTCAGGATACATTGTTTCAAAAACTTGTATTTCCGCTTCCAGTTTTTGCTCCTCCAACCGCTCGAAATGCTCGCGCAGCGCCTCATTAACAATCTCTTTGACGGTTTGGCCGGTTGCTTGAGCAATTTGCTCCAACTGGTCATGAAGGGTTGGTTCGATGGTAATGTTTAACATAAATACTCCTTTTTGCTATCAGCTTATGATAGCTTGTTGTTCTGATAAACTATGGTGACAATTCTTTAAAACTGGCGATAACTTGGCGGAGTATGCCTTCTTTCCGGTCAAACTCCGATTGGGCGGTGTAAGCGATGATTTGAAAGAATTTATCGCTGCCCTCGACGATGACCAGGATGTAAGTCGCTTTAATGCCTTGAATTGTACCGTCTATTCGATATTGAACCGCTTGATGCCCGTCAAGCGTTATCGTTTCGGGGGACGACACGGTTGATGAGTCAAGTTTTGAAAAATTGTTATCAAGAATCAGCTTGGCATAACCCTCAAGCGTCATATCAGCGAAAAAGGCTTTGCTCTCGCCGATGACCATGGCATACAAGCCCTGTTGCGGTTGACCCGTCTGGAGGCCTGATCAAAACGGGCCTGTTCAGCCACATTCATTTTTAAGGGGCGGGCAATGGTGCGAGTCAACTCATAAAGCACCTGGCCCAAACTTTGCTGCGCTCGGCCTTGCAGATCAAAGTAAATTGGCAAAACTTCGCTGTTTTTGAGCCGTCGAGCCAGTTGATGCAGCAGCGAGGTTTTGCCCACCCGCCGCTGCCCGTACAACACCATCACATTTTGCTGTTCGGTATTGAGGGTGTCCTCAACAAAATTAAAAACCGCGCGCCGACCATAAAAGCCGACTTCGCCGGTCAGCGGCACACCGATGACATACGGATTTTTGGGGAAAGGTGCATTGGTCACGGGCCTTACCTCTTTAGGAAAAAGAGAACTGCTTGGGGGAAAATTTGTAGAGGCACTGGGACAATTTTACCACATTTTGAGGAGGAGGGGAAGCTCTACTCCCGCCGCAGCAGACCCCGCGCCTCGTAAATCGAGGCTGCCTCGCGCACAAACCGCGCACTTTCCACAGCCTGGTATTCATTTTCCAGGATGTCAGCCAGGGCCAACAGCTCGGCCAGGGTGGCGCGACCGGGACGGAGGGTTTCGTACATCCGCAGCAGGTCGGCGTTGGGTACGGCGGTGAGTTCGGCGGCGCGGCGGAGGTTGGCCGCAAGCTGCGTATAGCCAGCCTGATGGGCAATCTCGGCCTGGGCGCGCAGCGTCTCGGCGCTGATTTGCAGATCAGCCGCGGACAGATGCCCTGCCGCCGCCTCGTCCAACGTGATCTCAGCCAGCGGCTTGCCGTTAGCCGTGGAGAGCGACTCGGCGGCGTGGGTGATAAGAGGATAGTTGGGGGTAACTTGGCTCATCTTAACCTCGATGCGTCTTACGTCTTGCGTCTTACGTGAAGCAACGGAACACGCAAGACGCAACACGTTTCACGCATCACGCCTCACACATCCGGTTCCCAATCAAACAACAACTCCATAGGCGGCTTGTCCCGGATTTCCTCGGTTTCGCGCCGGTGGAGCAGGGCGGTTTTGACAATCAGGCGCAGCCTGGCCCAGTTGTCCACCTTGACCGCGACCGGCTTGACCGGCAAGCCCTGGGCATAGCGAGCGGCGTTGCGGCCAATGGCCTCGTAGGTTTCCAGGGTCAGGCTGGGCGACTGGGGGAACAGTTCCAAATTGTTCAGCGGGGCCAGGCCGCGTTTCTGGATAACAGTAGTCCCCCGCGATTGCAGGCCAATAGCAATGCCCGACCCGCTCAAGCCGGCCCCGGCGTGGCCGATGGCGGCGCAGTCGGAGCTGTGGTAAATTTTGACCACGCGGGCGGTCAAGCCTTCCCTGGCGATGCCGGTCAAGATGGCGGCCAAGATCTCTTCGTGCGGCACGCCGTTGATGGTCCGGTTCAGCGCCGCGCCGAAGGCCGGCCCCACCGCGACCACCACTTCGGGCCGACTGCCGGGCGAAGCAGGGGCCAACTCGACCAATTTTGGGGATGGTTCGCCCAGGTTGGCCTGGATAAATTCGCGGGGCGATTTGGCCTGCGGAATTTGCTGCATTTCCTGCCAGCGTTCCGCCTCGAGGCGATAGCCGCTGCCGGGACCGCGATAATCGTTGGCGTCGTTGATGCCGCTGAGGACGCGAAAACCGCGCTCAAAAATAGCCGCCGGCTGCAAATAATCCCCGGCCACCCGCTGCCGGCCCATTTCCAGGATATTGGCGGCGACCTCGCTAAATCCGCGCCGGTGCAGCGCCCGGACGACTGTGAGCACAGTGTCGTCACTCTGCAAAAATCGGTCGGCCGCGGCCAAATCGGCGATAAGATCGCGCTCCGGCATGTCGTCGCTGCTGTGGGCCAAGGTGGCGGCTTCAACTTCCTCAGCCGTAATCGGTGGAAAGCCCAGTTCGGCGTAAACCGCCTGGATGGCCCTGGCCGCTTCGCCGCGAATGGCGACCACCTCAGTTTCGCCG
Source organism: Anaerolineales bacterium (assembly GCA_015075405.1). Classification (GTDB taxonomy): domain Bacteria; phylum Chloroflexota; class Anaerolineae; order 4572-78; family J111; genus DSQQ01. Next base: position 522,601 of record JABTUK010000003.1, on the reverse strand, counting down.
ACTGGCCGCACGCCGCCATCCACCTGCATATCGCGCTGCAACACATTGTAATCGTCAAAATCTTCGGCGTCGAAATTGCCGCCGCCAAACAAATTGTCGCGCTTGGGAATGGCGCTGTAGCCGGAAAAGATAAAATCGGCGCCTGGAATGAATTGCAGCATCAGTTTGGCCGTTTTGCGGATGGCCGAATGGGAGGCCAGGGCGTCGTTGCCGGAAGCGACTTCCAGGCCGAGCATGGCCGCTAGCAGGTTTTCGGCCAGAATAGCCCGGACGCCGCCGGGCAGGGCTTCGGGCAGGGCGACGCAGGAAATGGAGCCGTTCTGCACCCCCTGGCTGCCCGCGCCGCGAGTCACCAGCAGGCAGCGCGCTTCCAGGTAGAGCATCGAACAACCTTCGGCGTGGCCCATGAGGGCTTCCGAGCCGGCGCCGGAGGTAAAGCGAACCTTGACCCCGCGCGAGGCATAGGCCGAAGCGAGGAAGGCTTTGGACCAAGGGGTGTCGTCGCCGTCAACAAAGGCCCGTTCAGTGCCATAGACCGACAGCGTTTCGGCATAGGAGGTCAAGCCTTTCATCGCCAGGCGTAGGCCCAGGGCTTCTTCCACGGCGCATTGGGTCAGCACCCCACCTCGCCCGGCTTGGCTGCCGACCAGCACGGCCAGGGCATTGAAAGGGGCATTGCGGGCCACCCGGACGGTAGTTTCCACCTCGGCAAAGCCGCGCAGAGCCGCTTCGGCGGCGTCGGCGGCCAGCAGGGCCGGATGTTCGCGCCAGTTGGTCACATGGGCTTGATTGGCCGGGGTGCGCCGGACGCGCATTTTAGCCAGGCCCAGCATCATTTCCAGCACATTCAAATGGCGCATAATCTCGGTGAGTTTGGCTGGGGTACAACCGCGGGTCAGACGGCGGACTTCGGCCTGGGGAACATTAATATCTACCAGCAGCCGGGCGAGTTGGGCGGAGGGCGTGACCATCGCTTCTTCGGCCACGGCCAGGTCTAAGCCGTGTTCGGCAATAAAATGGTCAATGGCATCAAAATCGGCCCGCGCCCGGCCATCCAGCTCAACCACCTGGCCGTTTTCCAGGCGCAGGCTGGGCGGCGGGTCGTAGGGGCTGTCGGTGACAATCAAGCCCGCTTCGGGCCAGGGTTCGACAAAGGTTTCTTTGTTGATGTCTCGGTCGGCTAAAATGGCAAAGCGGCGAGAGCGCGTCATTGGAACTTCACCGGGGTGGATTTTGATGGAAGTGGGACAGTTTCCAGATTTAATTTCTTTAATAGCTTGGTACGTGGTGCGTAGTGCGTGGTATGTTTATGTTACGCACCACGCACTACGGGAACTGGAGTTTTATTCTTTTGAAATTGCTTTACTGGTAACTAATGCAGATAGCCCCCCTGCTTGGGCCGGGCTGACCCGTTGGTGTCGTCGTAATCAAACCAATCGTCGTCATCATCATCTTCTTCAAAGTCGAAAAGGTCAAAGGAGTCGGTAAACAAATTGAGTTCGTCCAAAGCTTCCTCGGCGGCCAGGGCAATAGATTCAACCTCGCTTTCGAGGCACTCTTCCAGGGCTTCGCGGGCCGCCGGGCCGCCGATGCGTCCCAAAGCCCAGACGGCCATCTCCTGCACTTGCAGGTCAGGGTCGTCCTCAATCATTTCGACCAGCCGGGCAATCGCCTCGCTAGCCTCCAATTCGCCGGAGGCGCGGGCAGCCTCGAAACGAATCTCGCTGTTTTCGTTATCCAATTCGGCGATGACCTGGGGCCGCCAGTGAGGGTCGGCGCTGCGGCCCATAGCAAAAATGGCGCTGACCTGCATCTTTTCGTTCTCGTCGTAATAGGCGTTTTCGATAATCTGGGCTACTGCCGGTTCGCTGGAATAGGCGATGGACTCAATGGCCCGCCGGCGCACTTCCAGGTCTTCGGCGCTGAGATGGATGGTTTCCAGCAGAGCCTCTTCGGCCAGGAGGGCCTGGTGCTGGTCTATCTCTTCCACCTCACCCAGGTACACAAAACGGCCCAGGGCGATAGCGGCTGCGGCTCTAACCCCGACCGTGTCATCGGTACGCAATAGGTGAACCAGCGGGCCGATCAGGCTGGGGTCTTCATTTTCCCATAAGCCATTAATGGCCGAGGTCCGTACTTCGGCGTCTTCGTCGGCCAGGGCTAGTAAAAAAACGGGATCGAAATAAACTTCAAAATTGGCTTCGCTAATCTCGACCAACTCCTGCATAATATCGCGCCGGCGTTGAGCAGGAATGGTGGGCCAGATGGTTCTAAACGCGGCCAGGGCCTCCTGGTTCATTTTGGAAAAAATGTAGAGGCTGCCGGTATGAAGTTCCTTGTCACTGGCTATTTGGTTCAGTTGCTCTTTAAAAGATTTTGTCATTTTGTTATTGTTCAATCGTTACTACTGTAGCGGGGATTTCTCCCTTCGATCGAAATGATATGGCTGAGCAGTTACCTTCAATCTATTATTGCCACAAAAAGGTCCAGCGGTCGCTCACTTCACTGACCGGCTTGGCGACCTGCTGGCCGTTCTCGGTGGTGATGGCTTCGACAAAAATATACCATTCGTACTTGCGGCCGGTAAATTGGTCGGCCAAACCCCAGTATAAATCCGGCGGAACAATCCAGAAGTTCTCTTTGACATTGGCGCCGCCGAAAGAGATTTGCCCGTTTTGCAACCAAGTTAATCTGACGGCATAAGTTTCATTTGGCCCCAGCGGTCCCATATCCTGCCAGCGCAGGATCAGTTCTTCGCTGCGGCTGTAGATTTTGTCGCCCGTTGGAGCTACCAAAACCGGCTTGCCAAAGCGGGGTGTCGGTGTGGGGGTGGTGGTCGGCGTTGTGGTGGGTCCCTGGGTGGGTAAAATTACCGGCGTCTCGGTTGGCGTCGGCGTCTCGGTTGGCGTGGCGGTCGGCGGGCGAGTTCCGGTGGGGGTAACGGTGGGGGTGGGGGTATGGGTTGATGTAGAAGTCGAAGTGGCTGTAGGGGTCGAAGTGGCTGTAGGGGTCGAAGTGGCCGTCGGCGGGTTGACCATCACCGCTACCTGTTCGGCGCTGTTAAAAAGAATCGGTCTGACCTGCATCGCCCCAAAAATCAAGGCTCCTACCACCAGCACCCCAATGGACAGTTGTAAAATCGGCAGCGGTTTTGCCTCCAGATGTGCGCCACATTCGGGACACGTCCGCAGCGTGGCCACCGTAGAACGCCCGCAGACCCGGCAGCGAATGCGTCCGAGGTTAATGGGCTTGGCCTGACCGCAGTGAGGGCACAGGCTCCAATCAGGTTTAACAGGTTCCCCACAGTTGGGACAGGTATGGGCGTCTGGCATTAGAAGAAGCTGGCCCAATCTATCGGTGGGATGGGATTACTGATATCGTAGTAGCTAATTACCAGCATCAGCGTGACCAGCAGAGCCAGACCCACAAAATGGATGGCCCCTTCCTTTTCAGGCGGAACACGCTTGCCGCGAATTGCTTCGATCAGAATAAACAGAATCCGCCCGCCATCCAGAGCCGGCAGGGGCAGCAAGTTCGTCACCGCCAGGGCCGTACTCAAGACGGCGGTAAACCAGAGCACCGGGAACCACCAATTAAGGGTAATCGCGGCATTCACTGCTGAGCCGGTTTGTTGGTAGATACCGACCGGCCCCGTAGGCCGGGCCGCCTCGGCCGGGAAGATATTTTGCAAAATGGCAATGGGCATGTAAAAGGTTAAGGCCACATAACGCGCCGTTTGCGATACACCACTCCCCACAGCTTGAGGTAGCGACAGGTAGGTTAAACGGTTCTCCATGCCTTCATAACTGATACCCACACCCATTGCCCCCTGGTTGGCCGGGGGATTAGGGCGTGGGGTCAGGGCAATTTCCAGAGGTTGTCCCTGGCGTTCAATCCGCAAGGTGACCTCTGTGCCTTTTTTGTCTTCGATGTAGCTGACCAAATCACCCACGTGTTTGAAGTCAATGCCAGTTGCGCCCACAATAATATCACCGACCTGCAAACCCGCCTGGGCGGCCGGGGTGTCGGGAATGACGGCGTTGATCACGGTTTGAGCCACAGGCGCTTCTTCACCAGCCAGGTTAGTCCCGGTGACCGGCTCCGGTGTGCCAGACATGGCGGCCAGGGTAAAAAAGAAAATGGCCGCCACCAGATTCATGAGTGAACCGGCAGCCAGCACCGCCAGACGCGCCCGTTTACTTTTGCTGGCAAAGCTGCCGGGCGCGCTGGGGTCTTCTTCCCCGACCATACGCACGTAGCCGCCAAAGGGAATGGCATTGATGGTGTACTCCGTAGGCCGGGTCAACGCCTCAACCGTCACAACAGGCCGGTTGCCCACCGGGGCGGGAGCAGACCCGCGTGATAATAAACCAAAAAAGCGGGCTTCGCTGCCGCTTGGCGACGGTGTGGTGGGAGCAACTAGTTCCAGTTTAGTTACTTCCGGCCGGCCTTTTTCGTCCACGCCCGTTTCGGCGTAGACCTGCGCGCCGGGTTGAATGGTTCTGGGTACATTGACTTTGCGGCCAATCACAAAGTCGTGGCCGTCAAGGGTAATTTGGCCTTCATCCTGCCATAATTTAACCAGCCGCGGGGGAAAGCCAATGGCAAATTCTTCGACGGTAATGCCGGAGCGTTTAGCCACAACAAAGTGGCCCAATTCGTGAACAAAAACCAGAATACTCAAGATGACGATAAACGCAATCAGATAAATCGGATCCAAAATAACCTGTCCTTTCGACTAACATTGCTCGAAATTTGACCGTCATTATACCTATACCGGGCGCTCTTGCCAAACATGAGACAGACCGCAGAGGTAAGGTTGCCCCTGCGGTCTGAATGTATTGCTTACTTGATGGATTAGTTCAGATTAATCATCGTCGTCGTCGCCACCCTTACCACCCCCGCCACCACCGTGGCCGGAGTTGCCGCCGCCGTGGGAGCCACCGCCGCCGGAGTTATCATCCCCGTGATCATCATCCCCGTGATCATCTCCGCCGCCGGAGCCGCTGTTGCCGCCAGAGTCATCGCCGCCACCAGAATTACCACCGCCGTCAGAGCTTCCACCACCGCCACTACCGGAGTTGTCGCCGCCGCCAGAGTTTCCACCACCGCCGCCGCCGGAATTTCCACCCCCGCCGCTGCCAGAATTGCCGCCGCCATGGCCAGAATTGTCGTCGCCATCATCGTTACTGTGGTGTTCGTTGTTATTGTCCTGGTTGTCATTCTCATTGCTGTTGGCATTGCCGTTGTCATTGGCGTTACTGTTGTCATCATTCTCGTTGCCGTTGGTGTTGGCATTGCCGTTGTCATTGGCGTTACTGTTGTCGTCGTTCTCGTTGCCGTTGGTGTTGGCATTGTCATCATTCTCGTTGACATTGGCATTTTCGTTGCCGTTGATGGTGTCGCTGGCGTTGTTGTTAGCGTCCTCGTTGGCGTTGTCTTCGTTTTCATTCAGGCCGTTATCGTTGCTGTTATCCCCATTTTCGTTGAGGGTATCGTCGTTGGCATTGGCGTCATCATCATTGGCGTTGGCGTTGTCATCATTAGCATTAGCGTCATTATCATTGGTGTTGACGTTGGCCTCATTTTCGTTGCCGTTATCCTCATTGCTATTGGCGTCGTCGCCGGCATTCTCATTAGCGTTAGTATTGATATTGGTATTGTCGGCCGCTGCGCCCGGGGCAGCCGGTGCGGCGCAAGCCGAGGCGAGACTGGCGACAACCAGCAGCAGGGCCAATATATAATTTTTGTAATAGCGTTGTATGCGTTTCATGGGTTTCTCCTTAAATAAAGTCTAAACAGTTTGTTATTGAAAGTGGCGTAATTCAGAGCAGAATCTACAGAATTTAGGAATTTTATTCTTTCATTCCGAAAATTCTGCTCTTTATCTTGGTCAATCGTATCAGTCCTATTATTGATTAGAGTTGGTAATGATTCGGAAAAAGCTATTCGACGGTTATACTCACTTTCTCTCCTTTCAGCTTTCAGAAACCAGGTTCCTTATTCTCCTGCTGACTCATTGACTTGAAAAACGGCGGCGTATTTATCCCGGTACACTTCGACCAGGCGCGGGTCGGCTTTGGCCTGGCGCAGAAATCCTTTGTGATCCAGGTCGGTGATGATGTAGCGCGCCTTAAAGGTCTCGGCGATGGTTTGGGCCGGGGTTTCCACCTTTCCACGAGTGATGTCTACCCACAAATCGTACAGGTCGGCGTCGTACAACTGCATGTAGGTCGGATCCAGGCCGATGGTGTAGGTGTTGTGAGTGTTGTAGAAAAAGAGCCGGGGAAAGTCATCCCAATCGGTCTGGAACACCCGGCTGCCGGCGGGGGTGTTGTCTCGCAGCCAGGCCGAGGCCTCAGCATAACGCTGGTAGGGTTTGGCGTTTTGCATACTCTCGCGGGTGGCCTGGACACTAAACCATAGAGCCGGCAGCAGCACGGCCAGCATCCCGGCGGCCAGGATGCGCCGGCGCCAGCCCTGGCCCGGTCGAAGCATAGACAGATTAGCGATGGCTCGGTCCAGAGGCAGGTTCAGATTGGCCTGCCAGTCTTTTCCGTTCAGCCAGGTTTGGATCAGGGGCGTCCAGGCCAGCGCCGTAAAAATCAAGACGAAAGGCGGGAAGTATTCCACAAAGCGTCGCGACTTAAAGAGCATGAGGCCGAACAGAACCGACAGGAGAAATACTGTGGCCGTACGAGTATCTATTCGGCGCTCGTGCAGCCCCAGGGCAAAAGTCCCGGCGATGAAGAACAACAGGGCCGGCCCTGAATTTTCCACCAACGTCCAGGTTTGGTAGGGATACCACTCGTTGCCGACGCTGGTGGCGGTGGCATCGGTCAATTTGGGTAAGAAGTGGTGATAGATGAAAAGCAGGTTATCAGGGAAATAGGGATTGACCACCAGACCCAGGCCCAGACCCGCCGCCGCATAAGCCAGGGGAGCCAGGTCGAGACGGCGCTCCAGCAGCCAGCGCGCAGCCACATACACCCCCACCACCATCAAAATCAAAGGAAAGGCGTTGTAAAACCAGACATACAGAAAAGCCAGGGGCGCTAACCAGCGATACCGCCCGGTCAGGGTAACGTGCAGCACCAGCAACAGGACCAGCAGCGACACCGCCTGAGCGCGGGGCATGCTCATGCGATACAAAAACGCCTCGGAGACAACGAAGAAGCCCAGCGACCACAGCGCGGCGAAGGGAATCCGCTGCCCCCGTAACAGCAGCCAGCCGGCCACAAAGGCCAAAGCCGGAAAGACGACGCTGGCCCATTTGGCCCCTTGGCGCAGATCTCCGTAAGTAAAGGGGATCAACAACACATGGTATAGAAAGTGATGGTCCACAAAGTCGTCGGCATTGAGCACGGTTTGGGGCAGCCAGGGAAACGCGGGCCGCCAGCCTTCCTGGCGGATCAGTTGGGCCAGTTTGATGTGATAGTAGCCATCATTGTCGGCCATGTTCGGGGTGGCAAACTGGATGGCGGCGAACAAAGCCAGGTAAAGACCAAACAAGACCAGCCCGGTCAACCAGGCCGCTCCATTAAGTCGGGGCAGTGTTTGGCTCCAGCGTCTCACCTGAGTCCGGGGATAGACTTCATTCAGTTGTATTGAAACTGATTTCATCGGTTGGCTTCTCATAAACACCTTTCCTGCAAAAAATTGATTTGAACCGGTTCAACGCTTATACTGTCGCAAGAATTTGTCAAAAGTTACGCAAAGTTCTTTAATTCACCTTAAATTTGAAAATAGACCAACAGTTGAGCGTGGGCCGGCGAGTTGCCGGCATCCACCAGCAGGGTGGCTCGCTCCCCGGTGATGGCGCCCAGAATGGGCCGGTCGGTGCGGTCATCGGGCGGCAGCCAGTAGACGTGCCGGTTGAGTTTTTGCAGGCCGAGTAAGGGCATAGGGTTTACCTCTTTCTAATGAAGACTAATGAGACTATAATGAACTCACCTACTTGAAGGAGGGGCGGCTTGAATGAAACTCCCCGCGCACGACTATTTGGAACAACATAATATCCCTTACCAAAGGCTTACCTTCTCTCCTGCCACCGAGAAGGGCGCAGCCAATGTAGCCAGGGTGTTGGGCTACCGGGAACGACAGATGATCAAAACATTGGTTTTTGAAACGGGACAGGGCGAGCGGGTGCTGGTGATGGTCGGCGGCGATCAGGTCGCCATCTCTGGTCATCTCAAAAAAGCGATTGGCTCGCGGGATATTCGGCTAGCCAGTCCGGAAGTAGTCAAGGCGACCACCGGCTACGAGATTGGCTCGATCCCGCCTTTCCATTGGCAGCCGGAGGGGTTTCGCTCTTTTCTCGAAGCTTCTATGATGGAGGAGGATATTCTGGGAGTGGGGGCCGGCCAATGGGGCGAGGAAATCATGATCACCCCAGCCAACTTGGTCAAAGCCAGCCAGGCCAATGTGGTCAACCTGACTGATAAGAGTCGGCCCGTGTGGACCGACAAGCCGCAATGAAAATCAAGGCTCTTACTTGTTTTTCCAATTTTTGAAAACTTGCAGGAGTTCATCCCTGGTTTGGGGGGCCAGGGACTCTTCGGTCAGTTTGCCGAGGGTGCGGATGGTTTGTTCCATTTGATTGAGGTAGTTCCGGCAGCCGGAACACGTTCCCAAATGGGCTTCAAACCGCGCCCGCTCCGGCTCGGGCAGGGTTCCTTCCAAATATTCGGTCACCAGTTCGACTAACTCTTTACAATCCATAGGTAATTGTTTATCCAAAATAAGTTTCCAAGGCCTGCCGAACCCTGGACCGCGCTCGATGTAGCAGGACGCGTTGATTGGCCTCGCTGATAGCCAAAACCGCGCAAACTTCGTCGGAACTCCAGCCTTCAATATCACGCAGCGTAATCACCTCACGCTGATTGGGCGGGAGAGTCTCAATGGCCGCCAGGATATGCGCTTTGGTTTCCTGAGAGAGAAAGTGCTGCTCCGGGATGTCATCCCAACTGGCCGGACTGACGGCCCAATGGCCGGGCCACTTAGGGTCATCCGGTGGACGAAACCGGCTGGGGTCTACCGCAGGCTCATCTGCCTCCGTATCAGGGTCGGCCCAGTCAGAAAAGGGGATGCTGCGCGCTTCGCGCTGCCCCCGTGTTTTGGCCCGATTGGTCAAAATGCGAAAAATCCAGGTTTTGAGCGAAGAGCGGCCTTCAAAGCGATCCAACCCTTGCAGCACCCCCAGCCAGGTTTCCTGGGCTACTTCTTCGGCGACCGCCCGGCTTGAGACGTAGATACAGGCCAGGCGCACCAACGAAGCGTGGTACTGATCCAGTAATGAAGCAAAGGCAGCCTCGTCGCCGTTACGCAGCGCTTCGACCAGATGCAGATCTGTCGAGGCAGCCGGAATAAAATTATCACTTTGCAGTTCGGATGTGGTCACGTTGACAAGTCCCCTGGTTGGGTTCAACCGCTTTTCACAACCAAAGGATACTGCAAGATGATAAGCCTGTCAAGCGTCGCTTTGAATTGTCCCAAAATAATAGTGGCGTTTCGCTAGAGATTAGAGATTAATCTCCCATCTCTAATCTCCTAAAATATCCTGTTTTTGCCAGGTCTGAAATAGCTGCAATAGTTCCCCCTGCTCCTCGGTTGAAATAGTTTCGTCTACCAGGCGGCGCAGGGTCTGGAGGGTACGGCGCATCTGAGCGACGTAAATGTTACAGCCGGGGCAGGCGTCGAGGTGCTGATTGAATGCGCTTTCCATTTCCGGCAGCAACGCTGCTTCCAAATAATCGGTCACCAGTTCGACCGTTTCTTGACAGGTGAGTTTGCGAGAAGTCATGCTTGTTGTTCCTTAAGCCAACGACCAGGTCTACAGCCTGAGCCGTGTTGATAATTAGTCCCCGCCAACTCAAAAACGTTACAGAATCATCAATAAGAGATGTAACTGCTCACCCGCTCAAGGAAGGCTGAGTCTAAGGCTAAGGGTGCATGCAGGATCAATCTTAGCCTCAGCTTTAGCCTTTGATATTACTACCACTAAGCAGTAGCCTCTGGCCGATAGCTCATGGCTGCCAGAACCGTTCGATCAAGGCTTGCTCGGCCGCGGCGGTCCAGACGTCGCCCATTGCCAGCCGCTCGGCCACGTCGGGCAAGGTCTGCTTCAGTTCAGTTACGCCGGTTAGCGGCAAACCTTGCAACTGGGGAAAGATAACCACTTTACCCGGATAGCGCCCCTCCATCATCGCCCGGATACCGTCCAAAGCGGCTTCTAGCCCGCCCACTGCCGCCACCGAGCGGTTGGGCGAAAGCTGTCCGGCCAGCGTTTTCTGGATAACGGTCTCCTGATCGGCCAGGGCCGAGCCGGAAGTGCCGGTGTACTGAGCATTGCGCAGGTAAACGGCGCTCAGGTTGAGCGGGGCCAGGGTTCCATTAGGCACTCCGGCAAAAAAGACCAGCATCCCGTCCGGGGCCATCGTCGTGGCCGCCTCGGCCATCACCGCTGCTACCGGCGCCGAGACAATCACATCGTCAGCACCATGCCCCTCCGTGACCCGCATGACCATCTCGCGGAGCGACTCTTGAGCGCCGGTCGGATTGAAGGTGAGCAATTGCTTGTGGCGAGCTTCGGCCAGCCCACCGAAGCGATCTGCCAGGGCCGCCAGCCGCATCGCGCTGACATCCGTTGCAATGATAACGGTGGGGCCGTTCTCCAATTCGATGGCTCGCTGGACGTGCATCTGGCCCATGGGGCCACCCGCGCCGACAAAGAGAGCCGTCCCGCCCGGCCGCAGGTCACAGCGATTACGGGCTTCGCCGTAGGAAGCGGCAATATCAGGCCCCCGATTGCCGACATAGGCGGTGTAGTCGTAGTGAACCCGGCCCACATCCACCGGAACATCGCCGTCGAGCGGCGTTTGGCCGACCATGTTGAAAGTCCCCCGGCGGGCAATCAACTTAGCCGCCTCGCTCACCCCCGCCGCCGAGCGGGGGTCGAGCAGGATAATGTCGTCAAAACCGGCTCCGGCGGTTAATTCCGTTTTGAGGGCAGGGTAGTCGGCGGGGGCCAGTCCGTTGCGGATGATCAAGTCAACCTCGCGCTTACCCGCTTCTTGTCGCAGCAGGTCCAACACAGCCGGCGGCGCATCGGTAGCGACAATCATAGCCGGGGCCTCCAGGCCGGCTGAGAATTGGTAGGTGGTCGTATCGCCCGGATAGCCCACAATCCACATGCTGCCGCCATTTTTTGGGCTGAGGCGGCGGCGTTGGGTGTAGGCAGCCTCGACACAGGCCCACGGCTCGGTCAAGGCGGTTTCGGCATAACCCAAGTCGCCGGGTAGAGGCAAAACGTAGGTTTGGTGGTCGGCCTCAAGCACCTCCGGGCCGATCAGATGAAATTGGGTTAAGCCGCCGGGAATCGTATAGCCATAAGCGGTGCTTTTGCCCTGGATGTAAATGTCGGGCTGGAGGGCCAGCCGCTGACCGGGGTGATACTGCTGACGCAGGTTCTCGCCCACCTTGACCACCGTCAAGGCGACCTCGTGGCCCAGCCGGGTTGGCTCGACGGCCAGGTTGCGGTGGTAGAGCTTGGGGTGTTCACCGCCCTGGGTGATCAATTTGACATCCGAAAAACACATCCCTACGGCATCCACTCGCACCAGAAGTTGGTCCGGGCCAGGCTCCGTTACCGGCATACGTTCGGGTTCGCTGTTGCGCCCGATATTTTCGACCCCCGCGCCGTACATATTCCAGGCCCAGGTTTCAGCCGGAATGGGCGGTTCGGGTGAGCGATATTGGTCATAAGTAGGCATCGTCGTTTCTCCTAACCCGGACAAGCCGGATTCTGCGCAAAAAAGAGTTCTCGCGCAAAGACGCAAAGGCGCAAAGATTTTAAAAAGTCTTCTTGGCGTTCTTGGCGACTTTGTTCAATGGGTACGAATTCAACGCTGAGTACAGAATTGTATGTCATTTCGAGCGTCAGCAAGAAATCTTCTCCTTGCTGAGAAGTTTAGGTAGCGGGGAAGAAGATTCCTCCCCGCTTTGCGGGTCGGAATGACATTATGCGCCGACAGCCCGCACCTCGGCGGCAGTGGCGCAGGCCAAAGCCTGGGTCGCCAGTTCCTGCGTTTTCGACCAGGCCAGGGTACGGATTTGAGTTTTCACCGCCGGGATGGCCGGCACACTGGCGCTCAACTCGTCAACGCCCAGCCCGACCAGCAACGGGATCGCCTGGGGATTGGCCGCCAGCTCGCCGCAAACGCCGACCCATTTCCCGGCGGCATGGGCCGCTTTCACCGTTTGGGCAATCAGCCGCAGCACAGCCGGATGCAGGCCATCGGCCTGAGCCGACAGGGCCGGATGACCCCGGTCCATGGCCAGGGTGTACTGGGTCAGATCGTTGGTGCCGATGGAGAAGAAATCAACCTCACGGGCAAAACTGTCGGCGATGAGGGCCGCGGCCGGCACTTCCACCATAATACCCAACTCTACCGCAGGGCCGACCAGCTCAGCCTGAACTTCGGCCACCATTTGCCGGACGGCGCGCCAATCTTCGAGGGTGGTTATCATCGGGAACATGATCCGGCAGGGGCCAAAGGCGGCGGCCCGGAAGATGGCCCGCAGTTGGACTCGCAGCAGGTCGGGGCGGGCCAGCGATAAGCGCACGCCGCGCTGTCCCAAAAACGGATTTTCTTCGGGCGGCAGGGGCAGATAGGCCAGCGGCTTGTCGCCGCCCACATCCAGGGTGCGGATGATGACCGGCCGGCCGGCCAGGGCCAACACGATGTCCCGGTAGACTTCAAACTGCTCGGTTTCGGTTGGGGGGGTAGGCCGGTCGAGAAAGAGAAATTCGGTCCGCAGCAGCCCGACCCCCTCGGCGCCACAACTGACGGCCTGGCGGGCGTCGGCCAGGCTGCCGATGTTGGCGACCACTTCGACCTGGTGATTATCTTGAGTCAGGGCCGGCTCTGCGGCAGCTTCGAGTTCGGCGGCCCGGCGCGTCTGGTCGGTCTGGCGCTGATGCTGAGCCTGGGCTACGGTTTCGGGGTCAGGTGAAAGGCTCAGTGTCCCCGCTGCGCCGTCGAGAATAGCCGGGGCGCCATTGGGCACGGTCAGAATATCCGGGCCGGCTCCGACCAGGGCCGGCAGCCCCAGCGCCCGCGCCAGAATGGCGGTGTGCCCATTGGCCCCGCCGACAGCAGTGCAGAAGCCCAGCACCCGGTTGGGGTCGAGGCTGACGGTGTCGGAGGGTGACAGGTCATGGGCAATCAAGATGACCGGCTCGGCAGGCAATTCCGGCCCGCTGTGGTTAAGTCCGGCCACAGCCCGCAGCACCCGCTGTCCGACGTCGCGAATGTCGGCGGCACGGGCAGCCAGCAGTTCATCCTGGAGTTGGGCCAGGGCCGCCGCCATTTCTTCCACGGCTTGCTGCCAGGACTGGGTGGCGCTCTGCCCGGCGAGGATGTAACTCAGAGCATTTTCGCGCAGGTCGGGATCGGCCAGAATGGCCAGATGCGCCTCAAAGATAGCGGCCTCGCCCGCGCCGAGACGTTGGAGAACCTGTTGATATAAAGTTTGCAACTCGGTTTTGGCGCTGTCGAGGCCGGCGTCCAGCCTGGCCCGTTCTTCTTCCGGCGTGGCGATGGTTTCAACAATGGTGAGTTTGACCGGCTGAAACTGGTACACCGGCCCCACGGCGATGCCGGCCGCCGCCGGAATGCCTCGCCGGATTGAGTCAGACACCCTAGATGGCGCGGCTGGCTGCTCGACCGGGGCCGGCTTGATTTCAGTCGGGCCGGTTGAATGGCCGTTGGCGCCCGGAAGTTCGTCCCCCAGGCCATTTTCTACCGCCGTTTTGAGCACAGCCAGGGCTTCGTCCTCGTCCGGCCCCTCGGCCGTGATGCAGATTTGGCCGCCCCGCTCGACCCCCAGGGTCAAAACCGAAATGACGCTCTTGGCGTTGGCTTTTTTGGCTCCATGCTGCACCCGGATATTGGCCTGAAACTGTTTGGCCGTGTTGACAAACACCGCCGCCGGGCGGGCATGCAGCCCGGTTGGGTTTTGGATAATCAGGTCGAGTTGTTTCATAACTTTATCTCCTGCCCGGCTCAGGCTGTTTCGATTTCTTGGGGCCGGCTCAACAGTTCGATCAGTTCTTGGGGGTCGCTAATGCGGGCCAGGCGTTCGGCCTCTTCCGGCTCCTCCAAAATTTCGGCCAGGTTGGTCAGGATGCCGATATGCTCATCGGCGCTGGCGGCGATACCGAAGACGAGATAGGCGGTTTCATCCGGGTTCCAGGCGACGCCCTGGGGAAACTGGACCAGCGAGATACCGCTTTCGTGGATGCTGGCCCGGTCTTCAAATTGCCCATGCGGGATGGCCACGCCGTTGCCGATGTAGGTAGACATGGTCTGCTCGCGGGCCAACATGCCCTCAACATAACTCGGGGCAACGCGGCCCGCTTTGACCAGCAGTTCGCCGGCCAACCGGATGGCGCTCAGTTTGTCGGTTGAGGGCGCATTGAGCTGAATGGTTTCGAGGCTGATAATTCCCATGATTTCTACCCTATCTCTTCAATCTGCCCATTCGATTGGAGGGCATTCATAATCACATCAAAAGCCGGAATGTTCATAAAATTATCAAACGGCAGTACCACCGCCCAGGGCGCTTTCTCGCGGGCCAGCTTGGCCAGGCCCTTGTGGACCACTACGACTTGGGCATCCTTGGGGATAGACCTGGCCGGAGAATGTTCCACCTTGACCGGCAGGTTAGCCTCTTTGACCTTCTTTTTGAGCTTGTTCGTCACCATCAGGCTGGAGCCCATTCCGGCTTCACAGGCGATGACAATTTTCTTGACTTCACTGGCTTGGATTGACTTTGCCATTTTATGCTCCTCTGAAAATAGTAGACGGTAGACGGTAGACGGTAGACAGGGAAATCATACGGCTCTGCTACCTCACCCCTTCGGGTGCGCCGAAGGGCGTGCTACCTGCTACCTTTTCATTATCGGTGGTGTACGGTAGTCCGTGACAACTCCTTTGAAAGTAGACCGGGGACGGGAGACCGGGGACGATGATAAATACCCGGTCCCCCAGGGGGAGGCGAGGCGCTCTCATCAGTCCTCGGTCCCCGGTCATCACCGGCAAAAAAATTTCGTTGTCGGTGTCGTCCCCCAGGGATTGCCCGACCCCTACAGATTTTTCACCGTAGCTGGCGCATCCCTATGCGTCAGCGGGCGGCATAGGGATGCCACCCTACGGGAAATTTGGACCCACCGAGTATTAGTTGGCCGGTGTTGCTACCCCACCGCTGGGAATAGACTCAGCCTCGCCGCTCCATTCTGACGCTTCCTCTTCAGAGTCGAATTCTTTAACCGGGTAGAGTTTGAGGATAAAAGACCCGGTCAGGAAGGAGGCGACGGCGGCAATCAGCACTCCACCCAGTACGGCCACGTGCTGCCCCGGTGGGGTGACGGCCAGGTAAGCAAAGATGGAGCCGGGGGCCGGGGTTGCCACCAGGCCGGCATTCATAATCACAAACCACAGGTCGGCCAGGATGCCGCCGGCCCACAGGGCCACAATCATAATCGGGTGCGCCAAAACAAAGGGGAAGTAGATTTCGTGGATGCCGCCGAAGAAGTGAATAATGATCGCTCCCGGCGCAGTTTGTTTGGCCATGCCTTTTCCGGCAAACCAGTAGGCTAACAGCAGCCCCAGGCCCGGCCCCGGATTGGTTTCGAGCAGGAACAGAATAGACCGCCCAGTTTCTTTGGCTTCGGTGACGCCGAGCGGGCCTAAAATGCCATGATTGATAGCGTTGTTCAGGAACAGAACTTTGGCCGGTTCGATAAAGAGGTCGGCAATGGGCAGCAGGCGCGAATCAACCAGAAATTGAACCCCAGCGCCCATCGCCGTCGTAATGCCCTGGACGACAGGCCCGATAATGACCTGGGCTAATAAGGTCAGGATGGTTGCCAGAATGCCGGCCGAGAAGATATTGATCAACATTTCAAAACCGGAAGGCATTTTATCTTCCAGCATTTCGTCAATTTTCTTGATCAAGAAACCGCCGAGCGGCCCCATAACCATACCGCCGATAAACATGGGTACATCCGCCCCCACCACAGCCCCCATTGTCGCCGCTGCGCCGACCACGCCACCGCGGGTGTCGTAAACCATGCGGCCACCGGCAAAACCAATCAAGATGGGCAGCAGGTAGGTAATCATAGGGCCAACCAGCTTGGCAAAATTTTCGTTGGGAATCCAGCCGACGGGAATAAACAGGGCCGTGATCAAACCCCAGGCCAGAAAAGCGCCCAGATTGGGAATAACCATCGCTGCTAAAAAACTACCAAAACGCTGCATTCTTTCCTGCATTGTTTATGTCTCCTCTTAATTGAATCTAAAATAAGGTAATTTGAGGTGGAGCTGCGCCGGCTGGTTTGATTGTCTTGAGGAAAGAGATATAATAATAAGCCAGCAGGCACAGCGGGCTGTTCGGTCTGCAAACCGAGAGCCTTAAGTGCTTGTGTTTGACCGAGACACCGTTGGGCTGCCTATCCTACGACGGTGTCTCTTATTTTTTAGTGGGTTGTTTCATCCACACCTCCCCTGAAAATAAAGACGCGATGCCTCGTGAGGCGAGGAGGCGAAGAGTCTTTCGCGTCCTCGCCTCATCGCCTCCTCAGGTCAGCCAGTTGGTAATCGTTTCGATGTCCTCCGGCGTCAGAAGCGGATGCACCTGGATCACCGGCAGGCCCGGTCGAGGCGGCTGAACGGGCACGGTTGAGATTAGCATCTGCGCATCGGCGACTTGTTCTGCCGAAAGCTGGCGCAGCGATAACACCCCCATAATTTCCAGGCTGGGAAAGCGCGCTTTCAAGCGGGCCACCAGCAATTGCGCCGTGGCCATGCCGCTGGGACAAATGATAAAGACGCGGTGAGGCCGGCTGGCGCTTTCGCGGACAAAAGCTGCCCGGAGCAATAACGCCAGGGTAGCAACCTCGCCCGCCGGTAAAACAACCCCCCTGCGCTCGGTTATCAGCAGGGCCAATTCTTGAGCAATATGGTATTCGCGCTGATACTGGTGCGACAAGCTGCCATCAGTCCAGGTGGGCGGCGACCATAAGCCAAAGCGCTGGCGCATAAAGGCCGGAATCACATGAGCCACCAGGCCATCTCGCAGCGGCGTATCGTAGCGGAGTTGGGGCGTGGCAAAAGCCTGGGCTACCTCGGCCATCAAAAGATCAATCAATTCGGTAAAAATGGGATCAATTTCCAACTCGCCCGGCCAGCTCTGGTCACGCAGGCCGGCCAACAGATACATGGCGATGCCCGCAATTTCAGGCGAGAGCAAAGCCGGCGACAGCTGCGGCCAGATGCGGCCGGCCACATCGGCAGCGACGCTCCACACTTTTTGAGCTTGCAGCCAGGTTAGCAGGTCGGGCTTGGCCTCAAGATAGTGGCCGTGACCGGCTCGCTCGGCCTGGATGGCCAAGGCCAGGGCCAGGTGCAGCACGGCGTCGTCGGTAAAGCGGCCACCCAACTGGGCTTCGGCGTGAGCTACCCAGCCAAAAGCAGCCTGGGTGTCCCACTGCCGGAGAAGTTTATTGGTCTGTTGGATAATCGGGAGGGTGGGAGTGTCAGCCAGAGAAAAGGTCAAGCCCGTACCGTGCCACATTTCAAACAGCGGTTCGTCAAAGGGGATATCACCCCATAACAGCGCTGTCAATCCCTGCCGCCGCTGTAGTTCAGAGCCGCGACATTCAATCCCGTAATTGGGCTTGCGCAGCAGGCTCAAGCCGAAGGATTGCAGCCACGGTTCCAACACCTCCAAATCTTTAAAAATGGTGGTGCGAGAAATGGCCGCGTTATATTGCAGCCAGTTGAGGATGAGTGGTTCGGAGGCGGCTAACAGATGCAAACCAAAAAGCTGCTGGCGCTGGCCCGCCGTTAAAATCAGTTGGAAATTGGTTGAGGTATTTAATTCTTGCAGCAGGTGCTGGCGTTGAATCGGGGAACAAGTGACTTCCACGCCGATGCCGGGGGTAGCGGTGAGCGTGGCGTCATGCTGAGCCAACCAGGTTTTGACCGGCTTGAGCCGGTAATTGACCTGGCGTGAGGAGAGATGGGTTTGTTGGGCCAGTTGGGCAATCGCCAGTGGTTGACTGGCGGTTAGCAACTGGTTCAGCAGATCTTTCTGCTGAACGGTGAGTGAAACCATTGCTCTGTTAGCACCTTTGCTTGATAGTGACATTCTATCATTGTTTGAACAGATTCGAGCAACTAATTCAGATGGTTTCTGAGCGGGTAATTATGACAAAAGTTGACCATTTACCTGAGTTCAATGTTTTCTTAATCGCAGCCTGAGCAGCGCGGAACTCGTCCTGAACTTGTCGAAGGGCGAAGTGAAGCGCGTATCGAAGGGTGCGATTAACCAGCTTGGGCCTCTAATTCTGCCCAGAAGGTATCCACTACGGTGCGGGCCGCATTGCCGCGGACGCCAAACATGAGCTTATTACCTACCGGGTCAACCGGGTAGGCCAAAACTGAAAGCTGGCTGCTCTCTGGGGATACAGCTTCGAGCTTGACCACAAGCTGGATTCGGTTAGGCAGCATCTGGTTTTTGACTTGTTTGTTAAACGTGACTTCGATATGCCCGGCGGTGGGGTTGTTTTTTTTGTCCGCTTTCCCGCCTAACTTGGCTACTACCGCCGACGCTAATTGGCTCATCGCTTGAGCCGGTTGCTGATAAGTTTTTGCTTGCTTGACATCGTAAGCCATTTTACACCTCCTTGTGCTACGGCCCTAGTATAACACCAAACCCGGCAATTCGACTCATTTAATTCACCTCTTATCTGGTCAGGTAGATATGACAAAAGTTAACTATTTGATGGGTTGAGCCATCTCTGGTGTGGCGGATTGAAGAGTGAGCCAAGAAGTTAAATTAACTGAGAGCGTTCGGGAACTCCCACAGGCGTCTTTGCTACCGGCGCTCGTCCGGCGATGAAGTCGCCGGACTATCCCACAGCGCCCGATTAATCGGGCTAAAGCCGGGTTGACCCGGCGCTGTTCACTAGCCCTGGCATCATGCCGGGGTGGGCCAGCCAGACAAAACAGTTTCCGAACGCTTTCTAATGGCCTAAAGCAAGCGAACCGGACCGCCCGGTCCGCTGGTAATAATTTGTTGGACGCCGGGAAGCTGGCCGGCGCGAGCGGCGACGGTTGGGGCGTCGGCAGCCTCGCAGATGAGATGGACGTTGGGGCCGGCGTCAATGGTAAAGTAAACCGGAATACCCTCGCTGCGCCACTGCAAAGTAGCGTGAATCACGGTCATGGTCGCGGCGTTCCAGTAATAAAGCGGCGGATGGCTGGTCATCATAACCCCGTGCATGATCACCGCATCCTCTTCGATGACCGGCCCCAACGCGGCCAAATCACGGGCCAGCAACGCCTCGCGGCACAGTTTCAGCCGGTTCTCGACCCCGGCCACTCGCGCCGCCTGGAGTGAACTGGTAGGAGCCAGGTGATGACCGCCGGTTGACCCTATGGCTTTGTGTTCCTGGCTGACCACCACAATCACATCCCGTAAATCCCAATACTCCGGCGGGGCAATGCTGACGGCCACCGAACTCTCGTCGCTGCCGGTAAGCCACTGGCAAAACCCACCCGGCACCGAGCGGCTGGCTGAGCCGGACCCTCGCCGGGCTAACCGGGAAAGACTCGCCTCATCCAAATCCAAACCGGCGGCCGCAGCCCCCGCTAAACTTAGCGCCGCAAAAGCGGAAGCCGACGAGGCAATTCCCGCCCCCGCCGGAAAATTGTTGGTTGACTCAATCCGGGCGGGCAATTCCAGGCCCGCCTGCTGGCGGATCAAATCAAGCACGGTTGTTACCCGTTCCAACCCCGGCCCAACGACTGGCTGCTCGTTCACGGTCAAGGCGTCGCCGGGGAGGTCGGCGGAAAAAGTGACGGTGGTGACGGTGCGTAAATCGCCCAAGTTCATCGAGAGCGAAGGGTTAGCCGGCAGGCGCAACCGGTTATCCTGGTTGCCCCAATATTTAATAAAAGCGATATTCGGATGGGCCTGGGCAGTGGCGGTATGGGTTTTGGATTGTAAGGTCATTGACGATTATTTGCTGGTAATAAGTTTAGCTAAATTTTATCATGGGCCAGAAAATATGGCGAACAGGGAGAAATAGAAGAGTGAAAACTTTCCAACCTTCCAACTTTCCAACTTTCTACTTTAAATGCTCGGCTAAAAACTCAAGCGTCAGCCGGTAGATTTCCAGCGTATCCTTATCGCCGCCTGCGGCCAGCAGATAATGGCTGGCCCCATCAAAGAAGTAGGTTTGGTGGGCTACGCCCATTTGGGTCAGGTTGGCCGACAGGCGTTCGCTCTGCTGAAAAGGCACAACCTCGTCGGTGCGGCTGTGCATAATTGCCAGGGGGGGGAAATCGGGCCGGATATGATAAGCGCCGGAGTAACGCCAGTAGCGCAGCGGCTCCCGGTCGGGCAGGCCGAGCGCAACCAACACTTGATCGAGGCCAAAGGGTGGAATATAGCTGCGCTCTTCCAGGCGGCGGCGCATGTCAAACAAATCGGTCGGTGGGCCGAGCAGGATAGCTGCCTCATAGTGAGGGCTGCGTTGGAGCAACCGCTGCGCATGCAGCCCGCTGTAGCTGCCGCCCAACACAGCCAGGCGAGAGCCATCGCCGCCGGGGAATTGTCCGGCCCGGATAAAGGCGGCCACCCGCTCCAGTTCGTCAATGTCGGCCTCCAACTCTAAACTGTAGGCCGGACCGAGGGCGACTACGGCGTAGCCGGCCGCGGCTAACGGCAGGCTGGCGCAATCCCAGGCGTCGGCCGGGCCGGGGTAGACGATCATCAGCACGGGCAGGCGGCTGGTTGTGGTGGTGGTCAAAGGGGTGTAGTACAGGGCCGGTTGACCGGGCCGGCCGTTGTTATCAAAGGTGAAGGGTTGGCGGATGGCGGTCGCCGGGAGGGGGTCGGCGCAGGTGGGCGTGCTGGGCGGGCCGAAGCTTAAGTTCTGACCGGGGGTGAGCGAGCGCAACGGCTCAGGGGGTAAGGTAAGATCGGCGGTGGTAATGGTTTGAGGACTGATCGTGACCCAACGGTTCATTTCGATGCTGTCATATCCGGGCGCCCCCGCTACGGGCCGGTATTGACCGGCGGGTACGGCGGCGATGAGATAGCTGCCGTCAGCTTCGCTGCGGGCGCTGTAACTAGTACCATCCCACCAGGAAACAAGAACCCAGGCTCCGGCTACCGGCTGGCCCTGAGTGTCGCGCACTACCCCGCCCAGTTCGCCCGGCTCACCCGGCTGGGGATAACCGGCCTGCTGCCACCACCAGGTCAAGGCATAATATTGCAGGGTATTACGATACGGCCAGATTGAGGAACTATCGGTGGTAGCCAGCCAGAAGAGCAGCGCCGCCAAAAGTAACATGATTAGGGTAATAATCCAACGCAGGTGGAGAAATTTTGGCATGAAAGACCTCGCGAGCAATTGGCGCTGCGCGGATTATAACACCGATGGCTGGAAATGTAACCTTAGGCAACTCCAAGAAAATAATTATCCAAAGTCCGTGATACGTAATGCGTAATGCCTGATGGTTTCCAGGCAAGATTTCTTACGCATCACGCATCACGCTGGTGAGAATAATTGGATGATTTAAATCTTGGAACTGCCTTACTAAAGTCGGGGTCGGCGTTTTTGCCCCAGTTCCAGCGTGAGTTTTTCCAGCAAGGGGTCAATAGTGCTGATACGGCGAGGTCAAGAGGAAGGTGTGCTAACCTTTTGCCAGCCCTTTTCGGGCGTGGTATGATAGTGAGTCGGACCTATGAGTTCAAAAAGCCAAAATCCGGGTCTGCGCCTGCGCGGGCTGTCAAAAATCCAAAAAAGCTTTCTTATTTACCTTGGCCTTTTTCTGTTAGCCTTTCTGCCGCGGGCCTATGATTTGCATCGTTTTGTCACCGCCGACGAGGCCAAATGGGTTTATCGCTCGGCCCAATTTTTGTTGGCTTTGCTGCGCGGCGATTTTTCGGCGACCAGCGTCAATCTGACCCCCGCCGTCACCACCACCTGGTTAGGCAGTTTGGGCTTGGCCGTCTATTACCAGTTCAATCAGTCGGCTATCGGCCAGCCCTTTGTTGATTGGTTGGCCGCCCTGCCGGAATTTCGGGTACAGTTAGACATTCTGGCCGCGACGCGCTGGCCGATGGTGGTTTTGACCTCGTTAAGCGTTGTCATTATTTTTGCCCTGCTGCGCCGCCTGTTTAACCCAACCCTGGCCTTTTTGGCCGCCACCTTGATCGCCCTCGATCCTCATCCGGTAGCCCTCTCGCGCATCATCGGCCACGACGCTCCGGCGATGGTTTTTATGAGTCTGTCCCTATTGCTTTTACTGTTAGCCGTACAGCGAGAAACGTGGGCGCGAGGAGACGAGGACGCGAAGAGGCGAGGTAGTGGTGAAATGAATCCCTCTTTTCGCCTCCTCGCCTCCTCGCCTCTCATTCTTTCGGCTGTCGCCGCCGGACTCGCCTTTCTCTCCAAAGCGCCAACCCTCTTTCTGATTCCCTTTGCCGGGCTGGTACTTATTTTCGCGGCGACATCTTTATCTCCCCGCCTCCCTGCCTCATCGCCTCATCGCCTCATCGCCTCCCTCTCCCCTCTTCTGGTGTGGCTGGTTGTGGCCTATCTCACCTTTGTGGCCTTTTGGCCGGCGGCCTGGGTAGAGCCGCTAGGCCGGCCTGTCGCCGTATTCCAGAACGCCTTCATCTCCGCCACCGACGAGGAAGAGGCCAGCGAAGAGGGCTTCTGGCGAGTGCCTGATCTCGGCCCTTTTTACTATGTAGTCAACGGCGCTTTCAAACTCAGCCCGCTGGTTATGGTGGGCGCAGGGCTGGCTATATTTTTTGCCGTTAAAGATCGCACCGGCCGGCCAATGGAGTCGAAGTTACCCGGTAAAACGCCTTCTCTCGCCTCCTCGCCTCCTCGCCTCCTCGCCTCTCCCCTGTTCTGGCTCGCTGTCTTTGTGGTACTCTTTACCCTCTTCATGACCGCCAGCGATAAGCGCAGTCCCCGCTATATTTTACCCATCTTTCCTCCCCTGGCGATCATCGCCGCCTGGGGTTGGTTGGCGTTGGCCGGAAGAACGGGGGAGCAGGGGAGCAAGGGAGCAAGGGAGCAAGGGAGAACCGCTTCACACCTCACGCTTCACGCCTCACGCTTCACGTTGTCCGCCCTGCTTTTGGTCGCCGCGCTTGTCATTCTTCTGCCGTATGCGCCCTACTACTTTACTTTTTATAACCCGCTCCTGGGTGGGCCATTTAGCGCGCCCCATCTGGTCAAAATCGGCTGGGGCGAAGGGCTGGATCAGGTGGGGCGGTTTTTGCAGCGGGAAGATTTTTCCCGTGACAGCCGGGTGGGAACGGCCTACGCTTCGACGGTAGCTGCCTATTTTGAAGGCGATTTGTCGAAAGTGACCGAAGCAAACCTGGATTATGTCGTCCTTTATGTGAAACAAATCCAATCCGGCGAGCCTGCGCCGGAGTTTATTCGCTACTTTGAACAAACCGGCTCCATTTTTTCGGTTGAATTGAACGGCATCCATTACGCCGATGTCTACCCCGGCCCGGCGCTGCAACTGTTGACTGCCGACCGCCGACCCATTCGGCAGGCTCAGGGCGGGCCACTGACCGTTGACCTTTACCCTATCGGCTTCCGTCCCCTCACAAAGTATGGGCATATTGGTGAAACTCTCGAGGTGGATGTGGTCTGGCAGGTTGATGAATCGCTGCCGGTTGCGCCTGTTGTGGTCAGCTTGATCGATTCAGGAGAAGATGCAAGCCAGGTCAGCCAGAAGCCAGCCCTGGCCCAGGCTGAGGGCCAATTAACAGCCCTGGTCCCTGATTTAATCGTCAGCCACCATCGCCTGCTTTTGCCGGCCGGTTTGACTCGCGGATTGTATTCTCTCTGGGTCGAGAGTCAACTGCTGGGCGAAATTGAACTGCGCCATTTCCAAATTCCAGCAGAGTTAAACCAGGTACAGAATGTGATCTTCGGGCAGCAGATTGCCCTGGCCGGCTATCAATTCGAGCCTACCGCCGACTACCTGGGTGTCACCATCGCCTGGCAGGCCCAAACCGCCGCCCGGCCTGATTACAC
The DNA here is from genome assembly GCA_015075405.1 of Anaerolineales bacterium. Taxonomy (GTDB): domain Bacteria; phylum Chloroflexota; class Anaerolineae; order 4572-78; family J111; genus DSQQ01. The sequence continues at coordinate 498,453 of JABTUK010000003.1, read as the reverse complement.
CGTGTTTACGCAAATCCTCGCCGCCGACACCGGCGAGCGCCTGGCTGGGGTGGACACCCCTCCGCTCAAGGGGGAATGGCCCACCAGCCGTTGGGTTAAAAATGAAGTGGTGGTGGATGAATACCTGGTAGCCATTCCCCCCGGCTTTCCGCCCGGCTATTATCAGGTAATCGTCGGTCTTTACCAGCCCGAAACCGGCCAGCGGCTAACTCTGGCCGACGGGCAGGACCACTGGCTGCTGCCCTGGACCTTCATCCGCAAGTGACAGATTTTGGATTGAAAATATGAGCGAAGTGGAGTACAAATTAACTAAAGAGTCACGCCTCACGCCTCACGCCTCACGCCTCCTCGTCTCCCTCACCCTCTTCCTCCTCGCCCTCATCCCGCGCCTACCCGATTTGGGCCGCTTCCTCACCGCCGACGAGTTCCTCTGGATTGACCGCTCGCGTAACTTTTTGGCCGGCTTAACCAACCCGGCCTATCTATGTGATTCGGTGGTGGAGAGCTGGCAGTTTATGGCGCAGGGTTTGGCCTGTACCCTGCGCACCGGCCACCCCGGTGTAACCACCATGTGGACCGGCAGCTTTGGCTTTTTAGTACGCTGGCTGTGGGATGGCCGGCCCGGCTCCCTGCACGATTACGTCCTCGCCGTAGCGACCAATCCGGTGGATGCTTCTTTCATCGCCCCGGAACGATTGGGGACGGTGCTGATTACCTCGCTATGGGTGGTAGCAATCTATTGGCTGGCCCGCCGTTTATTCGGTGAGGCAATTGCGCTGCTCGGGGCAACCCTGATAGCTCTCGATCCCTTTCACATCGCCCTCTCTCGCGTCATCCACCACGACGCGCTCAGTACAACGTTTATGACCCTATCCGTTCTATGCGCGTTTATTTATTGGGGAGAAGACGCCAGTAGTCAGAAGCCAGTAGTCAGTAGTCAGAAGTCAGTAGCCGGTGGTCCGGATTTTGGAGATGCCGGTCGGCGGTCGGCGGTCGGCGGTCGTTTCTTCCGGGATCGCCTCTGGCTGCTGCTCTCCGGCTTTTGCGCCGGCCTGGCCTTTTTGAGCAAAAGCCCCTCCCTCTTTCTCATGCCCTTTATCGCCCTGACCGGCCTTTGGTTCTTTTGGGAAGGCGGAAGGATGAAGGCGCAAGGGGGAAAAAAGACATCCTTCATCCTTCATCCTTCATCCTTCATCCTTTTAATTGCCGATGGATTGCTCTGGTTCGCTGTCGCCGTGGTCGTGGTCTTTGCTTGCTGGCCGGCCATGTGGGTGGCCCCCCTGGAAACGGTGCAGACGGTCATTTTTATTGGCAGCAAATACGCCACCGGCGGCCACGCTAAAGGTAATTTCTTCCTGGGCGAAATCTCGCAGGACCCTGGGGCGCTATTTTATCCCGTCACCTGGCTCTATCGCACCTCGCCGCTGGTCCTGGTCGGCGTAGTTAGCGCGCTGATTGCCTGGCCCCTCCACTGGCGAAAAAGCCAAGCAGGGAATGGCGAATTAGCGAATGGCGAATGGTCCGCGCAGCCTGGGGAAGTGGAGGACAAACCTTCAATCCGCTCTGCAAACCTTCAACCCGCTCCGCAAACCTTCCAACCTTCCAACCTTCCAACCTTCCAACCCTCCACGCTTTCTTCCTTCCCCCGCTACCTCCCCCTCATCCTCCTTTTTATCTTTGGCTTTTACCTGCTCATGACCATCGGCGAGAAGAAACAGGATCGCTACTTTTTGCCGGTCTACCCCTGGCTCAACCTCATCGCCGCCGCCGGGCTATTTTGGATTTACGATTTTGGATTTACGATTTACGATTTCGCTTTGCGCGCCTTTGGCGGATTTGCCAACCACGCATCAGCGCGAAGTCTCCCCATGGGACGCACTACGCACTACGCATCACGCATCACGCATCACGCATCACGCATCACATTTTACCTCTTCATTATCCTTTTTCAAGCCGCTCTTGTTTTTGCTAACTTCCCCTACTATTTTACCTATTTCAATCCATTCCTGGGTGGGCTGCGTGGCGCGGCTCAAGCGGTGACTATTGGCTGGGGCGAGGGCCTGGATTTGGCCGCCGCTTACCTTAACGAACACACCGACCCCAGCCGCACCCGTGTCGCCAGTTGGTACGAGTCCACCTTTGCCCCGTTCTATCACGGCGATTCGATTAGCTACTCTCAGGAAAAAGGCAAAGCCCTGGCTGGGGATTACGTGGTTTTTTACATCAATCAAACCCAGCGCCGCTTCCCGGATGAAATTATGTTCGATTATTTCGAGTCGCGCGGCCAGCCGGAGAAGGTTATCACCTTGCAAGGGCTGGATTACGCCTGGATTTACCCCAGTTTAGGCGTTGACCATTATATAGAAGACCAGACCTACAGCGGCATCGCCTCGCTGCTGGCCTGGCAGTGGACGAAGGGTGACGCGCCGCTGAGTCCGGGCCGACCCGCTGAATTTGAGCTTTACTGGGAATATCTGGGCAAACGGCCCGACGAGGTTTTTTTCTTTCGTCTGGTGGATAGCCAGAAGCGCTTGTGGGCCGAGGGCCAGAGTCAACCTCTGGCCGCGCAAAATCCACCCCCGGAAAAGTGGCGGCAGGGCGAAATTATTGTCGAGCATGGCGCTTTGACCCCGCCGGGCGATATGCCGCCGGGCCAATATCAGTTGCAAATCGGCTTCTACACCGCCGCCCCGGCTGTAACCAGCGGCGAACTTCTGTTTACCCTGCCCATGACCGAATCGCTGGTAACGGTGGGCCATACGGAAACCCCAACAATGTACCAGTTGCCGGCAAACGCCACTCCGGTGGGCCAGCCTTTAGGCGAGGCGCTGACCCTGCTAGGAACCACTTTTCCCCCCAGCCTCCCGGCTGCTTCGCCGGTTATTCCGCTGGAACTCTATTGGCGGGTCGAACAACCCATCCCCGCCAATTTTAGCTTGCACGTGGGCTTGATGAACCCCAGCGACCAAGCCCAGCAAGCCTGGTTCGACTTGAGCCTGGCCGAAACACTGCACCCGGCGGATACCCTCTGGCAGCCCGGCGATATTATTCGGACTTCCTGGCGGCTTGACTTGCTGCCCGATACACCGCCCGGCCCATATTACTTTGACCTCATCCTGCCTGATTCACTCGACAGTGGGCAAATAAAAAAACTCTCCTTTGGCAACCTGACCCTTAAGATCACGGATTAAATTACCTGCACAATCCAGATGTTTTTCAATCCGACGGGCCAGACGTTGACAGTCAGGGACTTGCCAATCCTGTTGGGCCAAGGCCAACAATTACACAATTTGGTTATTTCCTTCAGGAGAGATATAATACAAAGCAAAAATGTTTAACTGCTTTGTAAGAGGAGCTATGACCGAAGCCCTAACTGTAAAAGTAAGCAATCGTTACCAAATCGCTCTACCCAGTTTGGCGCGTAAAGAACTTAATATCCATGCTGGTGACCGTTTGTTGGTTGATATTCAAGATGGCATGATTATTTTATTGCCTCAACCTCAAGACTATGTAGAGTATCTAACAGGTTTGCATAAAGACATCTGGCAAAACATCAATACTACCACTTATCTCCAACAGGAACGAGAGGCATGGTCAACCTCCAACAACGATTAACGGTTCATCCTGTAATCGGACTGGACACTTCTATTTTCATCTATCATCTGGAAGCCAACCCCAAATATTTGCCCTTAACCCGTACCATCCTGAAATACGTGGAGTCCGGTCAAGGGAGTGGGATTATCTCCACCGTTGTCGTCATGGAATTAACCGTTCATCCCTGGCGGATAAATCGTGGGGACATTGCCCGCCAATATGAAGCCCTATTAGTCAACTTTCCGCATTTAAGGTTAGTAGATATCACGCGTGAAGTCGCCCGACAGGCGGCGCAACTGAGAGCGAAATACAATCTTCGCCCGGCGGATGCGTTACAGGTAGCAACGGCGATGGTGAGTGGGGCAACGGCTTGGCTTAGCAATGATAAGCCATTGAAACGATTAGAACCCGTGATAGAAGTAATTAATTTAGAAGATTTTGTTGGCGGATAGTTCATGTCCCTGGTTTAAGTCACGCTGCCGTAAGGTGCGCGCTGTAGGTCTTACCCTCTGTTGGCTGCGCTTGCTTGCGCCTGTGGCCGATGGTACAATGGGCAGCCGATGATACCTCCGGCTAAAAAGTTCGATCTGTGGGCCTGGTTAGGCTGTGTGGCCCTGGCCCTGGCCTGGCGACTGCCCGGCCTGACGGTTTTTTTGACCGCCGACGAAGCCCGCTCCTGGTTTGGCCGCTCCCGTATTTTTTTCGACGCCCTGCTGCGGGGCGATTGGGCCAATACAGCCCCCGGCGGCCAGGCGCCTTTCATCGAAAATGTCTCGCTCAGCCCGGCCCCCGGCGTGACCACCATGTGGGCCGGGACGCTGGGGATGGTGCTGGAATATCTGCGGCAGGGCGCGCCCGGTTCGCTGCTCGAGTTTGGGCGGACCATTCCCTTTGACCCGCTCGACCCGGCCATGCTTTTTACCCTGCGGCTGCCGGGGGTGCTGCTGGCGGCCCTGGCCGTAGGGCTGACCTATCAGTGGAGCCGCCCTTTCCTGGGCCGCCGCGGCGCTTTTCTGGCTGCTGCTCTCCTGGCCCTCGACCCCTTCTCCCTGGCCCTTTCCCGCGTCCTCGGCCACGACGCCTTTGCCAGCACCTTCATGTGGCTTTCCCTGCTGGCCCTCATCCGCGCCACAATAGAAGGCGGAAGGATGAAGGATGAAGGCGGAAAAAACTACTTCATCCTTCATCCTTCATCCTTCATCCTTTCTTCCGGCGCTTTCGCCGGCCTGGCCTGTCTCTCCAAATACCCCGCGCTGTCTATTGGGCTGTTTACTGCCGCAACCATGCTCCTGACGTACCTCTGGCAAAACAAAATAAATGGAACACGCAACACGCAAAGACTGTCAAATGTGTTAGGCCGCTGGCTCAAAGATATGGTTGGGTGGTCGCTGGCGGCGGCGGTGGTCTTTGTGTTACTATGGCCGGCCATGTGGGTTGACCCGCTTGGCCCGGTGACGACGATTCTGAACGACGCCCTGCGAGCTTCGGGCGGTTCTCATCCCAAAGGCAGCTTCTTTTTGGGCCAACCCGTCCCCGACCCCGGCTGGCTGTTTTATCCGCTGGTCGCCCTTTTTCGGACCACACCGGTGGGGCTGGTAGGGATAGGACTACTCCTCTGGCAGGTCGTGAGCCGGCGAATGGCGAATGGGCGAAGCGGCGAGGCGATGGAGCAACGACAAGCTAACCCTGACTCCTCACGCTTCACGCTTCACGCTTCACTTATCCTCCTTACCTACATTCTCTTCTACACCCTCCTCGTCACCTACGGCGGCAAAAAGCAGGACCGTTACTTACTCCCCATCTTCCCCCCCCTGACCATGCTGGCCGCCATCGGCTATCTTTACGCCTCACGCCTCACGCCTCACGCCTCACGTATCACGTATCACGTATCACGTATCACGCCTCACGTATCACGTATCAGCAGTCTTTTGCCCTTGATTATCCTGATCGTTCAAGCCGCTTTTGTTTTACCTACCTACCCCTACTATTTTTCATTTTACAATCCCCTAGCAGGGGGAGGACAGACCGCAGCGCGGCTGATGCAGGTCGGCTGGGGTGAGGGGCTGGATGAGGCGGCGGCTTTTCTCAATACGCTGCCCAACGCCGAAACGCTCAAGGTGGTCGCCTGGTACAGCACCACCTTTGAGCCTTATTTTAAGGGCCACTCCATTTACGAAATTGACGATGAGAAAATTTCGCGCAGCCCCAAGCCGGGCCTGGCCGCCGATTATGTAGTTGTTTACGTCAACCAAGTCCAGCGCCAGCTGCCCTCGGAAGGGGCGTTGCAATTTTTCCAGGCATCGGCCTCGCCAGTGTATACGGTTACGCTGAACGGGCTGGATTACGCCTGGATTTATCCCTCGCTGAGCCTGCCGCACGTCTTGGCCGGGGAGGCCCGTTTGGTGGGTCAAGCTGAGCTATTGGGCTACCGCCTCAGCGACGAGGCCGGCCGGCCGGTGACAACGGCCTATCCCGAAAGCGTGGTGCTCCTCTCGCTCTATTGGGAGTGGCAGGGCCAGGCCGAGGGCGATAAGCTGCGGCTTAGCCTGGTTGACGAGAATAACCAGACGCGCGGCTACGGCAACCCGATTGAAACGGTCGCTCCCGTAGCGCGGGCGGCCTGGCAGGATGGCATGGTCGTCCGTGACGATTTTGCGCTGGTCATCTTCCCCGACACTCCGCCGGGGGAATACCGCCTGGCCGCCTGGATCGAGCGGCCCGCGACCGGCGAAACGGTGGGCGTTTTTCCGCTGGAGGAAACCTTTCAAATTGTGCCGCGTGAGGCGGTAGCCGGCGGCTCAGGGGGGTAACATTGCCTGTGGCGCTACCTCACCAGGTCCGCTGGAACACGACTTCCCAGGAATAATGCCCGCCGCAGTAGTAGGACTCGTTTTGCCGTTTCCACTGGCACTCTAGCTCGTTGGCGCAGTAACCGGCCTGGATCATCTGCTCGTCGGGAATGGTGGTTAAAAATGAGCTGAAGGGAAAACTGACTTCGCTGGTGTAAGGCTGGCCGGTAGCGGCATCGCGTTTGACGGTGATTTCCATGGTATTGGTCCACAGGTCAATCTCGGTCCGGCCCGGCCCTTTGTTGCCGCTGGTCACTTCGACATTGTTCCAGCTATCGCCGACCACCACTCCATCTAAGGGCTGGCCGTTCACGTCGAGCACGTGAATAAAAATAACGTGCATCCCTTTGGCGCAGCCGCTGTTGAGCGCCAGCGGCCACAGCCGCCATGAGGCAATACGGAAATCAACCGCAGCTTGGAGCGTTTCGGTCGGGGCCGGCGTGGGGGTGGCCGGAAGCGGAATGTCCGGTGCGGCGGTCGGGGCTGGGGTGTCGGTGGGCGGCGGCAAGGTGGGCGTGTCCGTAGGGAGGGGGGGAGGCGTTGGGGTGGTAGTGTTGGTCGGGGAGGGGGTCGCTGTGGGAGTGAGGGTCGGGGTCTGGGTAGAGGTAGGGGTCAAGGTCGGCGGAGGGGTTGAGGTAGCGGTGGCGGTCGGGGTGAGGGTCGGGGTCGGTGTGGCTAAAAGGAGAGCAAGGGGGTTATTGCAAGCTGCCAGTACGGCCACAATTAAAAAGTAAATCATCCAGCGAACGGGCATAATCCTTCCATCCAGACCTCACACGTTGCAGTAGGACGACAATTTTGCCCCAGATTCCTCTATTTGTCCAAAAAACCGACAGTGTACATAATTGACAAAAACCGTATTTTGAATTATTATCTCCTTTCGTTGTCGGCAAGACTATCTCAGGGCATGCTTACAGCACTGTCCTGTTGCAAAATTTTTAGTAAAACGCTTTAGGAGAATTAACTTGGCTAACATTAGATCATCTGCCAAACGCGCCCGCCAAAATCTAAAACGACGCGCCCACAATCGCTACTTTAGCGCCACCGCGCGCACCTTTGTCAAGAAGGCGCGCGCCCAGATTGAGGGCAAAGACGTAGAGACCGCCGCCGAGACAGTTCGGCAAGCGATTAAGGCTTTAGATAAAGCGGCCCAAAAAGGCATCATTCACCGCAATAACGCCGCCCGTCGCAAGTCTCGCCTGGTCAGAGCCTTGAATAAGGCCAAAGCCGCCGCTTAACGTTTTCTACGAGAGGAGTTGGGCACGCCTACGTGCCCAATGGAGCCGCACCCAGGGGTGCTGGCCCCTCAATAAATAGTTTATCCCCAAACAGGAGCCGGGAGGTTATCCGGCCTCCTGTTTTTGTGTTTCTCCCCCTTGACTCAAACTTTACCCGACGACTCACTAACCTTAAAACCGAGCCGGTTTTGCATTTTTGTTCTTGACAATAGAACATTTGTTCTATATAATTGACTTAAGAATTGGGCAAAAGTTAGGATTGTTATGATCACATCGCTCGAAGCTGAACGCATGTTAGAATATCAGGCCGATCAGATTGAACTGATTCTGGCCAGTCATCGGGTGCCGGGCCGGGTAACCGGGGGCACGGTGACGCCGCGCTGGATTCGCTACCAACTGCTGCCGGAACTGACCACCAAAGTGACCCGTATCACCGCCTTGTCCGAAGAGATGGCCCTGCGCCTGGGTGCGCCCGATGTGCGCGTCTCCCGACAAGGCCCGACCATCCACATCGAGGTGCCGCGCGCCGACGCCCAGCTTGTCCGCCTGACCCACCTCTGCCGGCGGCTGCCCGAAATCCCGCGCCAGTCGGCTATTTTGGGCATGGACGAGGCCGGACTGCCTTTGCTGCTCCGTCTCTCTTCGCCCGAAGTAGCGCATGTGCTGGTTGCCGGGACCACCGGCTCGGGCAAAACCGCCCTGGCGCGCAGCATGGCCCTGTCGCTGGCTATGTACAATCGCCTGGGCGAGGTGCAGATGATTTTTATTGACCCCAAAGGCACGGGCTTTGGCCCCTTGTGCGGCTCCGACCAGGGGCTACCGCACTTGCTGCGGCCGACGGCGATGGATGTCCACCAGGCCGTCTTTTTGTTGGGGGAAATGGTCGAAGAGATGGTCCGGCGGGACCGCGAACATATCTCCGAGCCGCGCGTCATCATTTTTATTGACGAGGTGGCCGATTTGATGGAACAGGGCGGCCGGGCTATGGACCGTTTGATGACCCGCCTCACCCAACGCGGCCGCAGCGCCGGGCTGCATATCATTGCCTGCACCCAAAAACCCCTCGCGGCCACCATTGGCTCGTTGACCCGCAGCAACTTCCCTGTCCGGCTGGTCGGCAGTGTAGCCAGCGCCGACGATGCCAAAGTAGCCTCCGGCATTCCCGGCACGGGCGCGGAGAAACTGTTAGGGCGGGGCGACTTTTTATTGGTGGCCAAAGGACAGGTGACTCGGTTTCAAGCAGCCTACATTTCCGAAGCGGAAATTCAGCAGATTGTAGCCCAATTCCAGGCGCATCACCGGACCAGCCGGGGCTGGCTGGAAGTGTCCGGGCCGGGTGAAACCCTGGCGGCCACGGGAACCGAGGGTCGCCTGGAACGGTTGGCCCCGTCCGGGTCCAAACGCCGCCGCGGGCTGGAGTTGATGTTTGGACACCAACTGCGGCTAATCAAGTAAAGACGTGAGTCGAGTGGATTGATGAAACGTGGTTTATTAATCATTGGCATTGTATTTGCGGTTACATTTGGGGTTGTCTTCGGCACACGGGTGAGCGCCGATGCCCTGGCGGTGATTGTGGGCGTTGTTTTAGGCATCCTGGCCGGCATCCCGACAACCCTGCTGGCAGTTTTTATTATGACCCGCCAGCGCTCCGGCCTTGCTCCGGGCAGCCCCCAGGCGACAGGCCACCCACCCGTAGTGGTCATCAATGCCGCCGACCGGACTGCTTTAACCTCACCTTCGACGCCTCCGCTGGCTCTCCCTTACCCCAGCGAAGCCACCCGCCGCTGGACAGTCATAGGAGATGTAGACACAGAGTCTTAGGATAGCCGTTACTACTCAGGCGCATGTCATTTCGAGCAACGCCAGGAGCGAGAAATCCCCAGGGCGCAACACATAAAAGTAAGATATCGGAGATTTCTCCCTGCGGTCGAAATGACATGGCTGAGCAGTTATGAATAACCATTTCTGTCAGCAGTCAGGGTAACTGTAACTGGGTTGTAACCCTCCTGGATTATAATTTTGGGTAGAACATCATTCAAACGCAAGTGAGAACAAAGATTTTTGGAGGTAATCAGGTTTCTATACCCTCAGGAGATTAGCTGGTTTTAGTGATTTTTTGAAAGGAAGGGACTATGATGCTAAGATTTCTCCGACGACTCTGGCCTTCTCACCGACTCCAATCTGATAAAAATCGAAATATTTGGTGGACGTTTGTAGATTGGGATGAAGTTAGCCCCCAAATCTGGTACGTAAATGGCGAGATTGTTGAAGCGTAAGGATAAGCAAGATACAACTCTGTAGCTCTCGGTCTGATTGATACCCGACAAGCCCGATTTAGGGGTGTCTCCGTTTATTCCTGAGGGTTTGAGACAAGAGCCAGCTCCATTTGGCGGCTGGCTCTTTCTTGTTGTGAGTCATAAATTTTTTCGGGCGATATTAATCAAATCAATCAACAGCGCAAAACCCGTTTGCGCCGAACCGGCTCCGGCCCCAACCAGGGTAATCGGCCCGGACAGATCGCACTCATAAGTGATGGCGTTGGTCGCTCCCATCACGTTGGCCAGCGGGTCTGACAGAGGCAGCGCTTCGGGCTGGACGCTGGCAATCACCTGAGCGCCTTCTTTTTTCACCCGGCCAATCAATTTCCAGCGTTTGCCTTCGGCCTGGGCCTGTTGAATGTCGGCCCCTGTCAATTGGCTGATGCCCCGGCAGGAAACCTCACTTTGGGCCAGGGAGACATTCATGACCACATTCGCCAGGATGACGACCTTACCGGCGGCGTCGTGACCTTCCACATCGGCGGTGGGGTCGGCCTCGGCGTAACCAAGTTCCTGAGCCTGTTTTAAGGCGGCGGTATAGCTTAGCCCTTCTTCCATTTTGGTCAGGATAAAATTGGTCGTGCCATTAAAAATACCGCGGACCTCGCGGATGTCATTGCCCGCTAAAGTGACCAGGGGCAGCCGCAGCGCCGGAGTGCCGCTCATCACCGTCCCTTCGATGCCAAAGCGGACCCCTTTCGCTTGCGCCAGGGCTGCTAATTCATGATAAGCCAGGGCCACCGGGCCTTTGTTGGCGGTGACGATGTTTTTGCCGCTTTCAAAAGCGGCCCGGCAATAGTCTATGGCCGGCTGGCCGGTGGTCAGATTGGTGTAGCTCACCTCGACAACGGTATCGGCGTTGCTCTGGTGAATAATTTTCAGATTATCCCAGCCGCGCTGCAACCCCGGCGTGTTGGGGTAATGGGCCAAACTGCCGGTTTTGGCCGCGGCCAGCAGTTCAGCCAGGTCCAGACCCTCGGGGTGATAGAGTGAACCTTTTGACAGGGTGGAGACGGCGACAAGCTGCGTCTCGACGCCAAGATTGCGCAAGCCCTCTTTTTTGTCCAATAAAATTTGAGCCAAGCCCTGACCGACTGTGCCAAAGCCAATCATTGCTAATTTGTGAGCCATGCTGATTCCTCCGCAATAAGATGCGGGCTATAGTAATCCACGGGGTAAAAAACGGCAAACGGCTCAGCCATGTCATTTCGACCGCAGGGAGAAATCTCCGACACCTTACTTTTGCATGTTGTGCCCTGGGGATTTCTCGACCTTCGGTCTCGAAATGACATGAGCTTGAGTAGTAACTCCAAGCGGCAACTTTGGTTTTTAATGTGACCGTGTTACAATATTGACCAATGACCAGCGATAAATTACAAATAAATCAAGTTTCAACTTCCGCGCAATCTAACCCTCCAACCTTCCAACCCTCCAGCCTTCCAACTCCCTACCCCCTGGCTACCTGGCGTTTGCTCATCACCCCACCTTGTGATGGCGCAACCAACATGGCTATTGACGAGGCCATTCTCCACGCGCTGGCGGAAGGGCAGGGTACGCCGACGCTACGTTTCTTTCAGTGGGAGCCGCCCTGTTTGAGTTTGGGCTACAATCAACATTGGCAAGAAGTTGACGAGGTCGCCTGCCGACGGTTGGGCTACACCTGGACCCGCCGTCCGACCGGCGGTAAGGCTATTTTGCACACCGATGAAGTCACCTACAGCCTGATTATTCCCCAGGATGACCCGCGCATCCAGGGCGGCATAGTCGAGTCGTATCGGATTTTAAGTTTTGGGCTGCTGCGCGGTTTGGAGAAGCTGGGCATCCAGGCTGTCCAGGCCGGCAAAGAAGAGGTCACGGCCAGTACGCGGGTTGCCCCAGGGGGACCGGTCTGTTTTGATACGCCCTCGCGCTACGAGATTACCTGGCAAGGTAAAAAGCTCATCGGCAGCGCCCAACTGCGGCGGCGAAAGATTGTGCTGCAACACGGCACATTGCCTTTGTACGGGGATTTGAATCGTATTTTGGCGGCGCTAAATTTTTCTACCGAGGAACGGGCCAGACAAGCCGAGTTGCTGCCTCAACGCGCCATCACCCTGGAACAGGTTCTGGGCCAGAAGTTGTGTTATCACCAGGTTGTGGCTGCGTTGGCCGAGGGCTTTGCTGAGGAACTTAACCTCAATTTGCAGCCACAGCCTTTATCCGAACTAGAACAAACTCTGGCTAACAAACTGCGGGCCGAACAATACGCCCACGATAGCTGGAACAAACGAGTCTAACAATTTTAGATTTTGGATTTACGATTTACGATTGAATGAGCTAATCGTAAATCGTAAATCATAAATCGTAAATCGCAAATGGTCATCGGTATTTGCACCCTCGAACTTAATATCCCCACTGCGGCCTCGCTCAAGGATAAGCGGCAAATCGTCAAAAGCGTGATTGCCCGGCTGCGTAATGAATTCAATGTTTCTGTGGCCGAGGTGGACCGGCTGGATTCGTGGCAAACGGCGGTTCTGGCGGCCGTAACCGTCTCCAGCGACCGGGAATATGCCCACGGCTTGTTGACTCGTGTGGCCTTGTGGGTCGAGCGCACCCGGCTGGATTGTGACCTGGTGGATTACGAGATCGAACTGATTTGATAAAAAGTATAGTAGTCAACAACATAGTAGACTCAAATACCTCACGCAAAGCCGCAAAGTCGCCAAGATTTTATTGTTTGTTTGGCGTTCTTGGCGTCTTTGCGTGAGCTTAAGCAAGCCATAGGCTAGCCAATGCCGATTTATTCACCACTCCGCCTCCGCCTCGGCTCCGCCAATGCCTATCTGGTTCCGGCCCAAACCGACTATGTCCTGATTGATACCGGCGACCCCGGCCTGACCTTCCTGCTCTTTCGGGCGCTGCAACGGCATCAGATTTCCCCCCGTGAGATCAGGCTGATTATTCTGACCCACATTCATTACGACCACATCGGCGGCTTGTGGCAAGTCCAGGCTGCATCCGGCGCGCCGGTGATGGTTCACGAGATCGAGGCGGCGGATTTGGCCGCCGGACGGGTAGTCATTCCGGCGGGAACCTATCCCATCACCAAAAGGCTGTCTCGCGCCGGCCAATGGATCGCCCAATTCTGCCGTTTCCCCGGCTACCAAGCCGAATATATCGTCAGCGGTGAGGCACAATCTTTGGCTGATTTTGGCTTAAATGGGCAGATTTTGCATACCCCCGGCCACAGCCCCGGCTCGACCAGCATCATCCTGGACAACGGCGATGCCTTTGTGGGCGACCTGTGCCCCAACACCTGGTACAACCGCCGCTTGCTCCACTCCCACTTTCCCCCCTACGCGGATGATATAGCAGGGGTTTATCAGAGTTGGATGCGACTGCTCGATAGCTCGGCGCGAAGGCTGTATCCGGGGCATGGGCCATCGTATGGGATAGAAGAATTGCGGGGGGATCGAGTGCTGCGCGAGGACAAAAGAGCGGGGGAATGAAGCAGCTAGGACGCGCATTTTTGGGCCATCTCAGCCACGCGGTGAACAATTTTCCGCAAGGTGATGACCTCGTGGTGTTGGCTTTCGGTTAGCCCGGCAGCCCCTTTAGCACTGAGACGATTCAAGGCCAGGCTGGCCGTTGTCAGGGCCGAGAGTAGGTCGTCCTGGATAAAGCTGTCCAGGGCGGCGTTTTTTTTCAGCAGCATATCATTCAGCTCAATCAAGACCTGATTGCTGTGCCGCAGACATATTTCTTCTTCCTGAAGCCGGGCATACAGCTTGGCGTTGTCAATGACCAGAGCAACTTGATGGGCAATAGAGGTCAACAGGCGGATTTCACGGGGGCTCCAGGGGCGAACCTGTCCCATTCGCCGGCCGGTAGCCAGGACGCCAATCACACGGGCATGCCCTGGCCCCGACTGATCCTCAGGGCTGGGTCGGATTAAAGGCACAGCGGCCATACTCTGTAAACCTTCTTTATCTACCCAAATTTTGTAGGCATGAGTCTCCTGGGCAATGGAATCAATAAAATAGGCCCTATTATCGGCGGCAGCGCGACCCTCTAGCCCATCCGCCCACTTCAGGCGCTGCATTCCCCGCACGTAAACCGTAGAGAGGCCGGTATGGGTGCGCAGATTTAACTGCTGGTCTTCGTCCACCAGATAGAGCCAGGCTGCATCCGTTTGCAGGATGGCCTGGGTTTGTTCAACCGCGCATTGTAAAATTTCTGGCAAATTGAGGGTGCGGTTCATCATTTCGGCAATCGTGTTGAGGGTCTGGAGGTCGGTGTTTTGCTGCTGCACCTCGTCTTCAGCTTCCATCATCGCGGCCAACAGTTGTTCCAGGTCATTTGCGGCTGGTTGAGGCAGAGGGGGGGCGGGTGGGGCCGGCAAGTCAAAAGGAACGGAAACCTCTGTATTGAGTTCCAGGCCGGTTTCTTGTTGCAACTCAATAACGGTGGCCTCACCCACCAGTAAGGTTTCAGCGGTGTGCCAGAGGCCCTCGCGCAGACGCAAATTTTCCAGAGCTACGGTTGTTTCCTGGCTCAGGGCCATGAGGAAACAGAGTTCAGAGGAGGTAAAACTTCGCTCCTCCTGGAGGCCCACCAACAGAGCGCCCAGCAGATGGGCGCCAAGCTGCAAAGGCAAACTCACCAGGCTGGTCAAACAGCTTGCCATGAGTAACAACCGTTCCTCGTCATCCCCGCTTGTTTTATATTCCAGTAAAGCGCCGTTACCGGCCACCAGGTGAGGCATCAGGGCCGTAGCCCCGTAGTTTAATTGCTGCCCGGTTAGAATCTGCATTAACGGGGAGGTAAGCCCTTTGTGGACGTTCAGCATTAATTCTTTAGTTTCCGGGTCAATCAGAACCACAGCTCCCACTGCGGCGCCGGTTGTTTTTAGAGCCTGTACCAGGGCCAGTTTGAGCAGTGTAATAGAATTAGCGGCGCGATTGGCCTGATAAGCAAAAGCGGTCAGGTCAATGACACTGCGATTGCGTCGCTCAATCTCAACGCCAGCCAGGCGCAAAGCGGCTCGATACCGTTCCAGCCGAATTTGAGCCTGGCGCAACTGGTTACGAGTGGCTTCCAGGCTCATAGGCCAATTGTCGGCTACCAGCAAATTATCGAGAGGAGAGGAGAAGGTATCCATAGGAAAGAATTTGTGAATGGTGAATGAAATGGATGTATTTTACTCCGTTAACCATTTACAATTGACAATTCACTATTCACAATTATTACATTTGTTTCATTTGTCGAATTGTTTCCAACAAAACGGCCTCGGCAAAAGCATCTTTGGGGATATAATCTACTGCTCCCACTTCTAAGCCATTGAAGACATCCTCGGCGTAATCGCGGGTAGTCATCATAATCACCGGGATGTCGGCCAGTTCAGGGTCAGCTTTGAGGCGGCGACAGACTTGAAAGCCGTCGGTGTCGGGCAATTCAATATCAAGCACAATTAAATCGAAATATTTTTGTTGGGCCAGGCTCAGTCCGCCCAGGCCGGTATTGGCCCAATCTACCTGATAACCCTGATGCTCCAAGCCTACTTTGAGCTTGAGCGCCTGGGGCGGGCTATCTTCAACGAGCAAGACGGAGAAGAATGAGGCTATATCTTTACCATTATTCGTCGGTGTCATGAGAGGATCCTTTCATTTGAACCATTGGCATAAGGTCACGCGGGCCAGCTTATCGTCCAGAGCCTCGACGATGCTCTCGTCAACCAGTTGGCGGGCGCCGCTCAGGCTGCGACAGGGTATAGAGACATCCTGGCTTCGTTGAGGCGGCTCGATATGTTCCAGGTCAATAATACAAGCCACCTGCACCCCATGATAGCCATTTTTCCGGGCATTGGTGATGACTATTTCACTACAACGATCCGTGTTCCAGGAAAGAACACGGGCCAGTTCGGAGGTGGCCAGGGAGATGCGGGCCTGGTCGGCGGTGCCAAAGCCCATTTCCCTGGCCATCTCCCGTGCTTGCAAACGAGCCGTCACAATATCCAGATCATTGTTAACATAGATTTTTCGTTCGGTGCTCATTAATTGCTCCTTCAAGTGATAGAGGGTAGAGTGCTCAGGCCGAGCGGGCCAGGTGGTAATCCTCTTTTTCGGTGATGGTGGTCAAAACTCTTTTAAGCGTCGCCAGACTGACCTATATCTGGCTTGTTTTGACAACACTGTCATTGTTCCTCATTTGAACCAACGCGAGCATGGCCGCTGCAATCTTATCAGCCGGTAAAATCTGCTCGGCTGCGCCCAAATCAATAGCCACAGCCGGCATGCCAAAGACCACGCAACTATCTTTATCTTGAGCAATGGTGGCCGCCCCTGTAGCTCGCATAGCGGATAGCCCTTCCGCGCCATCACTGCCCATGCCAGTCAGAATAATACCCAGGGCTGTCGAGCCATAAACTCGGGCCACTGATTGAAACAACACGTTAGCTGAGGGGCGCAGGCCGTATTCAACAGGCGTTTGGCTCAGCGCAATTAGCCCCAGGTGGTTGATCTGCATATGATAATTATCCGGGGCGATCAGAACTTGCCCGGCCTGTGGCTCATCGGTGTGCCGAGCCAGGCGCACTTCCAGGGCTGTTTGTTTGTTAAGCCAATTGGCCAGGCCCGCGCCAAAGCCAGGAGTGATATGCTGGACGATCAGAATCGGCGCAGGGAAGTCAGCCGGTAGTTCACTCAAAATTTTAGCCAGCACCCCTGGCCCCCCTGTTGAAGAAGCAATTGCCACCAGTTGAATTTTGGCCTGTCCATTTCGCCTCAACCCGGTTAGAAGATTGGAAGATTGGTTCTTCACGTCCCCCTGCTCCGCTTCGCCTCCTCGCCTCCTCGCCTCCTCGATGCTCCAGCGCCGCACTACCTTGACTTCCGACATCAACTTGACTTGCTTGATGAGGGCTTCATACACCTCTGGAGGGTCGTCCATTGTCGGTTTTTCCAGAACCGACAGCGCCCCTGCTTCTAAGGCGGAGAAAGTCATGTCACGCTCATGCTTGTTCAGGCTGGCGCTGATGATGACAATGGGCCGGGGGATTTCGGCCATAATTTGACGGGTGGCGGCAAAGCCATCCAATTCCGGCATGTGTACGTCCATCGTGATAACATCTGGCTTGAGTCGCCGGGCCAGGCGGACAGCTTCAGCCCCATCCCGCGCCGTGCCAACCACCTGTAAGCCGGGTGCGCTTTGTAGAATAGCCACCAACAACTCGCGGGCTACCAGCGAATCTTCGGCAATCAACACACGGATGGGAGCTATGGTGGTGTTCATCAAACCCTTTCACTCTATAAGGCTGAGGGATGAAGGCGGAAGGATGAAACTTTTTTCTTTTTCATCCCTCATCCCTCATCTTTTAAATAAGTTGTTCGACCGTTTCCAGTAGATTACCCTGGTCAAATCTGCTCTTGACGATGTAAGCATCGGCTCCCACTTCAATCCCCCGCGCCTTATCCGCCGGCGAGTCAAGCGAAGTGACCAGTATCACCGGAATATTGGCATAACGCTTGTCCTGCTTGACCCGGCTGGCCAGGGCAAAGCCATCCAGGCGAGGCATATTGACGTCGGACACGATCAGATGAGGTAGGCCATCGCTGACCAGCGCCGCCAGGGCTTCCTCGCCGTCGGTAGCCAGCTTGACTTGATAACCGGCTGCCTCCAAAATATTCTTTTCCAGCGTGCGGGTGGTGATGGAATCATCTACAACCAGGATGGTTTTATGTTGGCTGGTTTCAGCCGGCTTGGTCTTGGTTAGAACCGGAGTACGGGAAGCCGTCCGTCCGGCCAGTTTCACCAGGTCGGCGGCGTGCAGCACCAAGATAACCTGCCCAGAGCCAAGAACAGTGGCCCCGGCCAAGCCGCCCACCTTGGTTAATTGTTTACCCAGGCCCTTCATCACAATTTCTTGTTCCCCAGCCAGGCTATCTACCACCAGCCCCAGACGCTTCTCGGCTACGGCAATGATGACGACGGTCAAGGGGTCAGCCTCTCTGGTTCCAGGCGGTAGTTCCAACAAATCTTCTAACCAGGCCAGAGCAACCGGCTTGCCCTGATACGTAATGGCTTCTTTGCCCTCCACCCTGGCTACAGCGCTGCGTTCAACATGCAGCATGCGCTCGACCGTGGTTAAAGGCAGGGCAAAAGTTTGCTCACCCGCCCGAACAAGCAACCCCCGCGAACTGGCCAGGGTCAAGGGCAGGGTCATGATAAAGGTAGTGCCTTGACCCGGCGTAAAGCCGACCTCTAAGGTACCGTGTAAGGCTTCAACATTCTGGCGAACCACATCCAGGCCAACACCCCGCCCAGAGATGTCGGTAATAATTTTGCTGGTAGACAGGCCGGAGTTGAAAATGAGATTGGCGACTTCGGCCTCGCTCAATTTATCGGCCTCAGCCTTGCTTAACAAACCTTTGCGGACAGCCGCCAGGCGAATAGCCGGAATATCCAGGCCATCGCCGTCATCACGGATGCTGATGACTATGTTGTTGCCCTGTTGGCTGGCCGTCAGCGTAATCTGGCCTTCCGCGGATTTGCCGGCTTGCTGGCGTTGGGCCGAGGTTTCCAGGCCATGGTCTACGGCGTTGCGCAGCAAATGGATGAGGGGGTCTTTGATCTGCTCCAGCACGCGCTTGTCCAGTTCGGTGTCACCCCCGTTGATGGTCAGGTTGATCTGTTTGTTTTGTTCGCGGGCCAGGTCGCGCACCATGCGGCCAAAGGTGGCCGTAATGGTAGCCAGGGGCAGCATGCGCACCCGTTTGATCTCTTCCTGCAATTCGTCAATAATCAAGGATAAACGCAAGGTATCATTAGCCAACTGGCGATACATAGCGTTGGCCTGGAGGTTAAAGGTCCGCAACTGTTCCTGGTTCTTTTGAGCAAAGTCAAGCAAGGCGCTTATATCCTTGGTCCATAAGTCGTTGTCTATTGTCCGTTGGTGGTCGGCCGCGCGCAGAAGGTCTGTAGCGCCGTTTCGTCGTCCGAGAAGGTTGTGGCTATTCCGGCGGTCAGCGGCCTGCCCTGCGACCGCCGGGAGCGCCGAATGGGTCGGTGGTCGGCGGTCGTTATAGCGGAGCAGCCGGCTGTAGTGGCTGCGCAGAGCCGTCCATTCTTTATACCAATCGGCAGCAAAAGTCTGCATCTGGCGCACTTCGGCCAGGCGCTGCTCGGCCCGGATTTTGGCCCCCACCAACTCACTGAACTGATCCATCAGCGCATCCAGCTTATTGACTGAGACGCGAATCGTTTCATTGGCAGGAATTGGAGCGATGGGGGCTGGGGGGCTGGGGGGCTGGGGGGCTGGGGAGAATTCGTCGGGTATATCCCTCTCTGTTCCCATCTCATCCATACCTTCACTGTCACTCATGCCTTGCTTCGCAGCTTCGTCTCCTCGTGTCCCCGCCTCCTCGCCGCCTCGGGCAGCCTCTTCCAAACGCGCCAACAAGGTCAGGACATTCGCCGGAGGGGTGGAGTCGCCCGCTTCAACCCGGCCCATGATCACTTCCACCGCGTCGAGCGCCTGGTAGAGCAGATCAAACAACTCGGCCGAGAAGGACCGCCGCCCCTCTTTGGCCTGCAAGAGTAACTCTTCCAGGCTGTGCCCCAGGCTTTCGATGAGGGTCAGGCCAACCGCCCGAGCCGCCCCCTTCAAACTATGCGCTTCGCGAAAAATTTCTTTGAGCCAGAGTTGTTGTTCTTCAGCAGGAGGGTTCTTCTCCAGGGCCAATAAACCGTGGGAGATTTTTTGAACATGTTCGCTCTGCTCGGCCTTAAAACTGTTGATCAGTTGTTGGCGGATTTGTTCGCTTAAACCCATCAGGTGCTCCGCGAGGATTTACGATTTTGGATTTACGATTTATGGGTTATGTACTTCTCGCTACACATCCCATTCTAATTTCTTATTTCTAATTTCTAATTCAACTTATATCGCGTTACCAGGCTCTCCATCTGCTGGGCCAGGGCCGACAAGTCCTGGGCGCTCTTCTCGGCCTGGCGTGTGGAAGCCAGGTTCTGCATGGTCGCCTGGTTGATGTTCTGCATAGCCAGAGCAATTTGCTCGATGCCGGTGGTCTGCTGCTGGGCGCTGGCTACAATCTGCTGGGCGGCGCTGGCGCTCTCGGCAATGCTGGCAGCTAACTGCTCGATGGTCTCGCCGGTCTGCCCGGTGCGCTGCACTCCGGCATCTACGCCCTTGGCGCCTTCCTCTGTAGCCATGACCGCGGCATTGGTCGCCCGCTGGATTTCGTTGAGGATAGACTTGATCTGAGCCGTGGCCTGTTTGGACTGCTCGGCCAGGTTGCGAACTTCGACGGCGACCACCGCAAAACCCTTGCCATGTTCACCGGCTCGGGCCGCCTCGACGGAGGCGTTGAGGGCCAGCAGGTTGCTTTGAGCGGCGATGTCGTTGACAGTGGCGATGATTTCGCCGATTTGTTGGGTTTGCTCGCTCAGAGCGAGGATGTTTTCGGCAATGCCTTCAACTTTCTCTTTGATCTGGCTCATACTCTCGACAGTGTCGGCTACGGCCCGCTGCCCGGACATGGAGATGTCGCGGGTGCGCTGGGCTTGTTCGGCCACAGCCCGGGCTTTAGTGAAAGCCTGTTCGACGATGGTTTTGACCTCGTCAATCGTGGTCGAAGTTTGGGAGATGGCAGCGGATTGCTCATTCGCGCCGGAAGCCTGTTGGGTGGTCGCAGCCAGAATTTCGGCGGCAGCCGAGGTGATATTGAGGGTCGCCTGACGGATTTGGCTGGTCATTTCGCCCAGTCGCTCGACCATATTGTTGAGGTTATGCCCCAGCATGGTCAGCGTATCGTCGGCCCCGTGGCCGTTGAGGGCGAGGCGGGCGGTCAAGTCACCGGCGGCCACCCGCTCGATGAAGGTCAGATAGTTGCTAACACTTTTTTCCAGGTGCTCTTTGGCCTGCAGTTCAAACATGACCTGTTGGCTAAGATCGCCCATCACGTGGCTCAGGGCGGCCCCTGTATCATGCAAGCGGGCGATCATCTCGTTGAAAGCGCGGGCCAAATCGCCCATCTCATCACTCGAATGGTAGGTGAGGGGCTGGGTCTGGATGGCAATAGATCGACTCAAATCGCCGTTGGCGATGGCCGCAGTGGTGGCGGCCAGACCGGCCAGGTCGGTTTGGGCAATCTGTTCAGCCGCATAGACCATCTGCCTGGCAGCATTGGCCAGCGAGCGGGCCAGGAAGAAGCCCAGGCTGGCGGCAACCACTACCGCGCCGATAAGAATACTGATAATCAACTGCCGAGAGGTATCATACCTGGTCCCGGTCTCTTTCACCTCTTGATCGGCGATATCTTGGTTGAATTTTATCCACCGATCCAGCGTGGTATAGAGAGATTCAAGCTGTTCTTCTGGCTCGCCGATGAGGACGGCAATAGCCGCTTTCTTATCTTGGGCGTAACTAAGTTTATTAAAGGATTGGGTCTGGGTAAGATAGGTTTGCCAACCCGATTGAACCGCCTCGAAGAAGGCGCGGTCCTCATCCCAAAGGAGGAATGGTCTATATTCCTGGAGCAGGCTGTCTATTTTGGCCACCCGCTCGGTCAATTCAGCTTCAATGGCTTTCATCTCTTCGGGGGATGTTGAGATAGTGTGGCGGAGCTGTCGCCGCCGGTAATGGATCACTTCCGCTTCGATGTCACCAATAATTTTGATACTGGGTAAGAGGTTCTCCCCAATGAGCTGCACATGCTCATTAACTTGGCTCAATTGGTTCAGAGCAAAAGCGCCCAAGCCGGCCATGATAGCGACGACAAGCAGAAAGCCGCCAATCAGTTTGTTGCGGATGTTGAGTTTCATGAGAGTTTCTCCTATGAAAGTAGTAGACGGTAGACGGTAGACAGTAGACAGGGTAATACATCCCTAGTTACCTTGTTACCCTGCGACTCTGCAACTTTGCAACATTGTTCATAGCAATTCTTCATGCACAATCAAGCGTTTATCGCTCAACAGGGCGGTGAGATTGAGCACAACCAACATGCCAGGCGCAATGCCCTGGGTAAATTCAGCCCGGCTGCTCACCTGACTGGTCAAGGCTGGTTCCAGCGTATCCTTGAAAATGGTCAGGACATCAGCCACCTCATCAGTTAGCAGGCCGACTTCTAAATCCTCGCTGGTCACAACAACAATTTTGCTCTCAGCCCCCCCCCTGGCAGAAGAGGTGGGCAACCCTAAGAAGATACTTAGATCAATCACCGAAATCAGGCGGCCGCGGGCGCTAAAGACCCCGACCACAAAATCAGGCGTGCGAGGCACCGGGGTCAGATGTCCCGGCGGGTAAATCTCGCGGACATGGCTAACCTCAAGCCCATAGCGCTCGCCGCCCAACAAACAGACCAGCACCTCAAGGGTTTGGCCGGTTGTTTCCACTGGCGGCGGTTCAGCCAGGGCATAGGCTCGCCTGGCCCAGATTTCAGCCAGTTTGGCCTGGCTCAATTCCTCTTCCGCAGTCACCGGGGGCTGGAAGTCGAGGGCTTGTCCTGAGTGAAGTCGAAGGGTTGGGAGTTGGATGGAGGCTGGGGTGCGATGATGACCGTTGGTGTGATTAGGGATCATCGTAATCTTCCTTTTTTAGTTACTACTCAGGCTCATGTCATTTCGAACGACGAAAGAGCGAGAAATCTCCAGGACACAACAGGTAAAAGTAAAGTGTTGGGGATTTCTCCCTTCGGTCGAAATGACATGCCTTATGGCTCGACCGCCTGTGTTTCAAGCTCTTGTAAAGTGCGCCGGGTGATGTTTAATAGCCTGGCGGCGCTGGTGCCGCCGGAGTCGGGAATGATTTTATCGGGCGGCCATCGCTCTAAAATTCTCACGATGTTACTGAAGGCTCGCCGGGTCGAAACCAAATCGCCTCTTTTTTTGTGGAGCATGCCCAGGTTAAAATAGGGGAGCGGTCCTTCCTGATCCAGGTAGATAACCTTCTTTAGATAGGTGATCGCCTGCTCGATGTTACCCTGGTGTTCATAAGTCAACGCCAGGGTGTAGTACGCTTCAACTGCCAGGGCATCCAGGGCAATCGCCCGTTCGGCCCACTGCTGGGCCTGATCCCATTTACCCTGATCGGCATAGGCGCGGGCCAGCAGGCAGCAAGCGGGGACGTGTGAAGCCACAGAGAGGGTTTCAAATTTGCTCTCCAGGGTCGCAATGGCTTGCTCGCCATAGCCTTTACTCAGCAGCAGTTGGGCCCTCTGGCAAATCTCCAACTCCGCCTTAACCCTTGATGCTTGACCGTTAGAATGTTGAACCCTGTTCGCCTCCTGGGAATTCAACCCTGGCTGAGTAGAGGGCAGGGGAGAGAGTGGTTTGGTCTGGAGGTTATCCTTGCGGGTTGGCTGGAAAACAGACTCGGATAGGCCGGAAAGGGGCTGCGGTTGGAACGTCTCTCCCTTTTTAGGTGGATCCAACCAGACCCAATCATTGGGCCAGGGCGTCGGCTGGCCGGTTTTCTGATACAGCACCGTGTCTGGGAAGGAACGGGCTTGAAAGGCGCGGTAAATCACCAGCGATAATTCGGCATGGCCCACCACCAACCAGCCCCCTTCCACCAGGGCCTGATAGAATTTGTTAATCAGGCGGCGGGTTGTCTCCTCGGTAAAGTAGATGGTGACGTTGCGGCATAGAATCAGGTCCATTGACAGGGTATTGTTGTGAGCGGCAGGAAAGTTGTCTTCGATCAGGTTGAGCGGGGCAAAGGTGACCATTTGCCGGATATCGTCGCGCAGCCGGTAACGTTTGTCCTGGGGGGTAAAGTACAGTGAGCGAGTGGTTTTGGCCCGGCTTTCGCGGAAAGACCAGTCGGAATAGAGGGCCTGCTGGGCCCGAGCCAGTGAGTCTTGGTTGATATCGGTGGCCAGGATGAGAATACGCCAATTGCTAATGTCAGGGATTAACTGGTGCAGCAGAATAGCCAGAGAGTAAGCCTCCTCGCCGCTGGCGCAGCCCGCGCTCCACAGCCGTAGTTGGGGCATGCCGGGGGCGGTGGAGCCAAGGGCCGCCGCCCGCTTACGGGCGATAAGCTCAGGCAAAACATGCGTTGCCAGGGCATCAAATTGGGCGCTATCACGGAAGAAGTGGGTCTCGCCGATGGTCAGCAGGTTGATGAGACGTTCCATTTCCGCTTGCGCCGGGGGGGTGGCGGCTTCTTTGAGGAAGTGGTAATAGGTAGCCAGATCGAGCGAGCCGATGCCCCGAGCTACGGTCTCAGGTATACTGCGCAGGGCTTTAGACAGACCGATTTCCAGGTCAGTCCATTTCTTTTCGGGAAAGTGGAGGCCGCTGCGGGCCAACACCAGGTCGCGAAAGCGCAAGTAATCGCCGTAACCTAATTTGAAGGTGTCCATAGGTCTGTTGTCCGTACTCCGTTATCAGTTTCAAGTACCTATACCCGCTCTTCCACCTGCTGCCTGCTACTTGTTACTTTGCTCCCTGCTATCTGCTCCAACAATTGGCTCTGTTCAGCCTGGCTCAAAATAGCTTCTGTCTTGAGCAGGGGGATGAGCCGGCGGGCCACTTTGGCTACCCCGGCCAGGTAAGTAGTAGGATGAGTTCCATTGACCGCATGAATTAATTCGGTGGGGAGAATAACGTCGCTCGTTTCCAGGTCAGTTCCGGCAATTTCCAATACTTCTTCCACGCTATCCACAATTAAGCCCAGGATTTGCCTCTTCAGATCGGCCAGGATGATGGGGGTGTGCAGTTGATAAGGTTGAGCAGGTAAGCCAAAGCGTAAGCGTAGGTCCAACACCGGCACAATCTTGCCATGCAGGTTGATGATCCCTTGAATAGCCGCCGGGGCCTGGGGTAAGTGGGTCAGCGTTACCATCTCGATAATTTGGGCTATGTCGGTTATGGGCAGGCCATACACCTGTCCGTCCAGTTGAAAGGTTAAAATCGAGAATGAATGGGTAGTTTGGGCAGGGGTGTTACCAGGCCAGGTATCTTGTACATTCATTTTTTGGTGAATCCTGACAAGTCTTTAGAGGAGAACTCTTTTTTTGTTTGGCCGGTATATCTCTCATGTGCCAGCTATGGCAGGTGGAGCAACGCCACCAGACCGCCAACCCGTCTGGAGTACGGTGGACCGTCACTTGTTCTCCGGTGTCTTGGCGACCCGTGTTTGGACACACAACCCAGGCGTTAGGAAAATGCTGTTTTAGGTTCATCTTTGATTATCCTTTGCGTCTATCCATATTCAGCAGATCCAAATTTGAGGAGCCAGCACGCCCACGTGCGGCTCCGTTCAGCACGGGGGCGTGCCTCACTCCTCGGAAATTGGATCTACTGATATTTATTCCAGAGGGCAATGGGTCTCTTCAAAGCGGCCAACCCGGTGGAGGGGGACGGTGGAAATCTGCCGTATCATACCCCGCCCCGCCCAGATAGGCTCATGCTCGCAAACAAACACGCGGGCTATCTGGCGTACTTCGTCGCCCTCAACAACCCAATTATCGGTTGCGTCGCAGATATGACAGGGGATGGGCTGGTCGGTGGCGGCATCGTGGATACGGAAGGTGACGGCGGGTGGTTTTGGCTCCCACTCACCCTGACCTACCCAGTGGTCATACATGCGCTCCAGGGGTGACTGGCTGCGTGTCCAGGCCTCAGCCGCAATCTGGTCAAACTCTTGATCGAATTGTTGTGGTAGCATTAGACTTTACCTCCTGATTTACTCCACTTAAAACGATGCTGCCCCTATGGAGGGGAGCGAGGTAAACAGCCACTCGCGCTTTGCCTCGCCTCTAATGTTTAGCTTACCATGAGTCGGGGCTGTTTGTACCAAAACGTTTATTAAGGTTGACGAGCAAAAATGGGAGGATAAACGGATTAAATTGAATAAAAGATTAAGAAATATAAAGAAAGTTAAGAGGGGATAGTGGGCATGCTGGCTAAGACATAGCCGCCGCGCACGGTGAGGATATAGCCGGGGCCGAGTTTTTGTCTCAGGTGGCTGATATGAACGCGTAGGGTTTCTTGGAGTTGAGGGTCATTAGGGCCGTAGCCCAAGCCCTCCTGCACTAACTTATCAAGAGAAATGGGCTGCCCTATTGATTTAGCTAAAATTTCCAGGAGGTTGTACTCCGTAGGGGTGAGCCAGATAGGCTGGCCGGCCAAAAAAACCCGGCGCGCGCCCAACTCTATGCTCAATGGGCCAGATCGCACAACAGCCGGGGATGTGGGTGGGGGGGCGGCTTCAACCATTAGCTTTGTTTCAGCCTGGTTGAGCAAACGACGCTGCCGGTCCTGCTCCTCTTTCTTACTTAGGGCGCGATTGGCGCAGGCGATCACCTCACTCACATCACAGGGTTTGTTTAAGTAATCAAAGGCCCCCTGGCGCACGGCTTCAATGGCAGAATCGAGCGTCGCATAAGCCGTCAGAATGATAATCCTGGTTTCAGGCCAACGTTGTTTGACCTGGCGCATGACCGTCAGGCCATCCATGCCTAACATCCGTAAATCTAAGAGCATCACATCATAACTGTGTCTTTCCAGGATAGCCAGGGCTGTTTCGCCGCTATTGGCCTCATCCACTTGCCAGCCGGCCCGGGTTAAGCCCCTGGCAACAAAATAACGCACTGCTTGTTCATCATCTACAATGAGGATCCTACCCGGCATTTATTTTTTGCGCTCCATTCTGGGCTGATACCACCGCTGTATCTTCTCAATAATCCGGGGATATTGTAATAAGTTGGAAGGTTGGAAGACTGGAAGACTGGACATTTGCCAGCCTTCCAATCTTCCAGGCTTCCCAAAGTTGCCCCAAGTTATGAGGAAGATACCTGCCGCTTTTCTCCCGGTTATTGTAACACAGATTTGACTACCCGGCTATTAGGTCAATGGGTTCATTTTGCCACAAGGTGATTGTAAAGCGGGTTCCTACGCCTACCTCGCTCCAAACAGTAATCTCACCCTGGTGATAGTCAATAATTTGTTTAACAATAGACAAACCCAAACCACTGCCCCGTGACTTGGTGGTAAAGAAAGGTTCAAAAATTTGGGGTAGATGCTCTGGCGAAATGCCGGGGCCGTTATCGGCCAAGGTGGTGATTTGGCCTTTATCGGCCAGGTCCAGGGTTAGGCGCAACTCTCCGCCGGGGGGTAAAACATCAACACAGTTACTGATAAGGTTGGAGAAGGCGCGCCCCATCTGGTCGGCATCCAAAAGAATAGGGGGTAAATTATCAGCCAACTGCAAATGACAGTGGATCTTTTTTTCAGTCAGGGTTAAGTTCCAGCCGGCCATTTGGTTTTCAATCACCGTCCGCAGCAGTGTGGGGGCCAGGATAGGCTGAGGCGCGCGGGCAATAAAGAGAATATCCTCAACAATCCGATCAATTCGCTCGATGCTGGTTCGCATCAAGGTGGCCCCTTCCCAGCGAGTATCATCCGGGGCCACATCGTACAAAAGGTCTTCCACCCCCGCCTGAATAACCATGAGAGGATTACGCAGCTCATGCGCCAGGGTAGCCGCCATCTGGCCCAGGGCCGCCAACCGCTCGCGCTGAATCAGTTGGGCGCGGGTTTCCTTTAAATCGGTAAAAAGACGAGCATTATAGATTGTTTGCGCTACCTGGTGAGCAAAAGCCTGGATCAGGCCGGCATCGCCGGTGGTGAAAGCGCCGGGCAAATGACGATCAACAGCCAGATAGCCGATGACCTCCTGGGCCACCACTAAAGGCGCTCCCACCCAGGCCCTGACCTTTTCAGCGCCCTGCCAGCGTTGGTAACGGGTATCGTCAAGGGTGTCTGAAATGAGAATGTAATTCCGCTGGCTCACCATCTCCTGGAAGAGGACATTCTGACTAACGGCCTGCGGTTCAACCAGAATGTCATGCTCAAAGCCATGCTTCGCTTCTATAACCAGTTGGTCGTCTTCGATTAAAAAGATAGAGGCCGAGTCATAAGCCAGCAATTGCCGCAATTTGAGTAGAATTTGGGCCAGTAGCTCATCTGTGGGGAGGTTCAGGCTAACCGAGGCAACCACCTCGGCCAGAATCGTAGCAATTTCACGTTGGCGCTGCTCGGCCTTAAAAAGATGCGCATTTTCCAAAGCAATGGCGGCCTGGTCGGCCAGAGTTTGCAGCAGTTGTTGGTCGGCCAGGGAGAAGTAGTTCGGCTCCAGGCTTTCGACATTCAGCACGCCGATGACGTGCTGGCTTGTCTTCAGCGGTACGCAGATGCCCGAACGGCTGGGCCAATCGGCCAGAAAAGGGATATAACGGGTGTCCTCATGAGTGTCGGTTATCATGATCGCTTGCCCGTCGCGGACTACAGCCGCGCCAATACTCCGCGCTTCAAGTCCGGTCAGAGGTAAGCGTAGTTGAATATCTCCCAGGAGGCCACTAATCAGGTAGTGGCGATATTCCAGTTCACCGGCTTCTTCGTCTACCAGGCCACAGCCAACCATCTCGAACTGGAGTACATCGGCCACAGTATTCAACACTCGCTGAATGATAGCCGTCTCATCGTAGAGCAGGGTCAGTTCTCGCCCTAACTGGTAGATAGCTTCCAGCCGCTTTTCCAATTGCTCGCGCTGCGTGATGTCATGCATGGGGCTGCTTCCTGCTTCTCACTTCTCAGGTCATTCCGAGTGGAGCGGAGCGAAATGAGGAATCCCCCGAATCAATGCTAAAAAGTGATTCCGAAGGGATTTCTCGCTCCTTCGTCGCTCGAAATGACATGATCCAGACTTAATTCGGATAATGTCTTTTGATCTTGCGCCTTACTCCGAGTTTAACACTTCGTGGACCTTGCGGACCAAATCAGCCGGCACAAACGGTTTGGGCAAAAAAGCGATGCCGGGGTCTAACACCCCGTGATGCACAATGGCGTTCTCGGTGTAACCCGACATATACAACACTTTCAGCTCTGGCCGCAGCGAGACCAACTCTTTGGCCAACTGCGGGCCGCTCAGACCTCCCGGCATGACCACGTCGGTCAACAACAGGTGAATCAGACCTGGATGGGCGGCGGCGATCTGGCGGGCTTGCACCCCATTCTGGGCGGTCAGGAGGTTGTAACCCTGCTTGAGCAAAGCCCGCTGTGCCAGGTCACGTAGCATCCCTTCATCCTCGACCAATAAAATGGTTTGCCAACCCCGCTCCGATGGGGGAGCGACAGGTCTTGGCTCAACCCCCTCGGCGGTTGACGCGATCCGAGGTAGGTAAACCTTAAAAGTGCTGCCGTGCCCTACTTCGCTGTAAACCCAAATATGGCCGCCGCTTTGGCTGATAATACCATGCACAGTGGCTAAGCCTAAGCCGGTGCCCTCACCCTGGGCTTTGGTGGTGAAGAAGGGTTCAAAGATACGCGCCTGGGTTTCAGCATCCATGCCCTGGCCGGTGTCACTGACTGCCAGCAGCACATACGGCCCAGCCTCCACCTCGATGTGCTGGCGGGCATAGACCTCGTCCAGAACGACATTGGCTGTCTCGATGGTCAGCTTGCCCCCATTGGGCATGGCATCGCGAGCATTGACCACCAAGTTGACAATGACCTGTTCCAACTGGCCGAAATCGGCTTTGACCTGACCCAGGTGGGGGTCGAGACTGGTGATCAGGTCAATATCCTCGCTAATCAGACGGTGCAACATCTTTTCGATATTGGTCACAATATCGTTGAGGTTGAGCACTTTGGGCTGGAGCACTTGTTGGCGGCTGAAGGCCAGCAATTGGCGGGTCAAAGCCGCGGCCCGTTCGGCCGCCTTTTGGATTTGTTCGACATCCTGGCGCAGCGGATGGTGCTGACCCAAGTCGTTGTAAATGAAACCGGCATTGCCCAAAATAACGGTTAAGAGGTTATTGAAATCGTGGGCCACGCCGCCGGTTAGCCGGCCCAGGGCTTCCATCTTTTGAGCCTGGTAATATTGGGCCTCCAAACGCTGCCGTTCCTGGTCGAGCCGCAGCCGGGCCAACACTCCGGACACCTGGCTGGCAACACTCCAGGCCAAATTGACTTCTTCTGTCGAGAAATGGCGGGGTTCAATGGCGTGCATGCCAAATAAGCCCACCATCTCACCGTCAATAATGAAAGGGACAAACAGCATCGAGGCTGTACCGCGCTGCTGGAGCAACTCGTGGAGGGCAGCCAGGCGCGGATCACTTTGAGCGTCGTCCACGGCCAGGGGTATCCGCTGATTGAGTAAGAGGTGGAACGCCGGGTTATCTGCCGCCTGGATGACCCAACCCAACCGGCTGGGACGGCCTGGGGCCAGGTACTCGGCCACCACCCTCAGTTCCGTTTTCTCCTTATTTACCAGGGACGCAGCGGCCTGGGGCACGTCGAAGACCAGGGCTAATTCACGGCAGATAATTTCCAGGATGGCCTCCGGTTCGGTTTCAGTGGCCGAAGCGGCGATAACCCGGTTGAGCAAAGCCAGTTCACGATTACGGCGCTGGATTTCTTCCTCCACCCGCTGGCGTTCTTTTATTTCTTGGGTCAATTGTTCATTGGCTTGCCTGAGTTCGAGGGTGCGCGCCTCCACGCGCTGTTCCAACTCAGTATGGGCTTGCTGCAACGCTTCCTCGGCCTGCTTGCGTTGGGTAATATCTCGGCCTATACCCACCAACCCCACAATCTTCCCCTGGCTATTCTGGAACGGTACTTTGGTGGCTAAAACCCAGGTTCTGGTGCCTGTCTCACGATCTATGTTAGATTCTTCTTTGTTGAACAAAGGTTGACCCGACTGAATGATGGCCTGTTCGTCGGCATAATATTCGGCAGCCAGGTCTGGTGGGTGAAAATCAAAGTCTGTCTTCCCAATAGGCTCGTCCAGCGTCGTTGCGCCTAAATCGCGCATCACCGCTCGATTGACGAGCACAAATCGGCTCTCTTTATCTTTAACATAAACTTGATCCGGCAGGTTATCTATCAAGGCGCGCAGGAGGTTACGTTCGGCTATCAGGGCCTCTTCGATACGCTGGCGTTCGGCAATCTCCTGCTGTAGCTGTGTGTTTTGCTTTATGAGTTGCTGTTGCAGCCGGCGGGAGGTCAAATGTGTTTTCAGCCGCGCCAAAACTTCTTCCATTTGAAATGGCTTGGTAATGTAATCCACCGCTCCGACCGCAAACCCGGTGACCTTATCCTCTATTTCTGTCTGCGAGGTCATAAAAATCACCGGGATCTGGCGAGTGTTCTCATCCGCTTTCAAGCGGCGACAGATTTCAAAGCCATCCAGTCCCGGCATTTGCACATCCAACAAAATCAAGTCTGGCCGGGCATACCTGGCCCGCTCTAACCCGCTTTCGCCGTCTTGAGCAATCAGGATGTCAAAATCACGGTCGGCCAGGTAATCCAGAGTAGCTCCCAAACCGGCAATCTGGTCATCAATCACCAGGATGGTGGTTGCCAGAAAACTCAAGTCGGTCAGATTCTCCCGGAGGTTTTTTTCAGCTCTATCAAATGGCATGTTTAGGGTAACACTCATTATTCCACTTCCTTATCCAGATACTTTTCGATGAGGGCCAGGATGGCTTTATCTTGATACCCCTGAGCCAACTCGCGCAGCTTACGAGCAAAGGGCACAAACTGTTCTCCCAATTTTTCCAGCTCTGCTGCTTTATCACGAATACGCCGTATACTCCCCAATCGAGCTACCTCATACAAAGCGGTTAACTCCTCCGGGGGCGGTGGAATCAGGGCAGCAGGGGAGCGGGGGGGCAAGGGGGCAGAGGTGAAGCTTTCACCAGGCGTCCCCACTTCTTCTCCCCCCTGCGCCTCTGCGCCTCTGCGCCTCTGCTCCTCATATTCCCATTCCAGGTTCAAGTATTTCTCCAGCAGGGTTGCCAACCTGGGCCAATAGATCGGCTTGGGCAGGAAAGCGTCGTAGCCGGCCTCCTGGCTCAAAGTCTGATCGGCTTCGGTAACACTGGCGGAGATGCTAATGAGGGGCGTGCGCTGTAGGTGGGGCATCTGCCGCATCTGTCGAGCTGCTGCCAGACCGTCCAACCCAGGCATGCGCTGATCCATCAGGATGAGGTCGGGTTGAATTTGCTGGGCTAAGGCAACGGCTTCCTGCCCATCGGCCGCTTCGACCACCTCAAAGCCCAACGGCGCGAGCAGGTCAACCAAAACCTCCCGGTTGGAGGTTATATCATCCACCACCAGCACCTTGCGTTGAGGACCTTTATAGCCGGCGACGAGACGAGGGGGTGTGTGCCTGGAATCTACCGCCAGCGTCACCTCTGTCACCGGTAGGGCTACCTCAAACCAAAAGGCGCTGCCTGGTCCCCCCTTCGCTTCGCGTTCCTCCCCCCTGGAAGGGATAGAAGGCGGGCTTTCCACATGCAACTCGCTCCCCATCAACCGCACTAATTGGCGGCTGATGGTCAGGCCCAGGCCGGTCCCTTCCACTTGTCGGCTCACCTCCCCCGCCTGCTCGAAGGGCTGAAAGATGCGCTCCATCTGGTCAGGGGCGATGCCGGGGCCGGTATCTGCCACCTCAAAACGGAACCAAGTGACCGGGGACGGGGGACCGGAGAGTGCAAAGCCTCCCTGTGGGGCCGGCTGGTCATCATCCGGCTCCCGTCTCTCGTCTCCGGTCTCCGGTCGAGCTGAGACACGAAGCGTTACCGTGCCGCTATCCGTGAATTTAACGGCGTTCCCTAATAGGTTGAGCAAGACCTGGCGCAGCCGCTTCTCGTCGGCCAGCACGGTATCGGGTAAGGGGGAGAGCGTTTCATAGACAAGGGAGAGACCCTTAGCTTTGGCCCGGGCGCGGATGATGTCGGCAATGTCGCGCAGAAATGCGGGCAAGTAGAGAGGGGCGGGATTGAGTTCTACCTTGCCGGCTTCAACTTTAGCCAGGTCAAGGATATCGTTGATCAGGGTTAGCAGGTGTTCACCGCTCTGCTGGATGATGTTTAGACCCTTGACGAGGTCGGCGTCTAAGTGTCGCTGCTTGAGGATCTGGGCATAGCCCATGATACCGTTGAGCGGGGTACGCAGTTCGTGGCTCATGTTGGCCAGGAAGGTGCTTTTGGCCCGGTTAGCTGCTTCGGCGGCCTCTTTTTGTAAGCGTAGTTGCTCCTGCGTTTTCAATAAACGGGCGTGGGCCTCGCGCAAGCTGGTCGCCATCCTGTTGAAAGCGACCTCTAACTGCCCAACTTCGTCTTCAGAGTGAACCTTGACCGGCTCCACGCTCAAGTCGAAGTGAGCAGTCACCTCCCCGGCCGCCACACGGCCTAGCGATTCGACCAATTGCGGCATGTCCTTCTGGCTGATTTGTTCTGCCACATGGGTCAGCCGGATAATGGGGCGGGTGAAGTTGCCTGCCAGCCGATGGGCCAATAGGGCGACAACAACCGTAACCAGGAGGGCTACCCCTCCCGTCAAGGCGCCCAGGGTTTTGACCGGCCCCAACACCTCGTCTTCCGGCAGGGTGCGGATCAGTAACCAGTAGCGCTCTGGCTGGAGCGGGTCGAAATGGAATTTATGCAGGGCCACCACCTCAGCGCGCCGCTGATCCAGGGCGGTATAAGCGCTGTTGCCTGAACTGAGCAGGATTTTATAAGTGTCGGAAAAATCAACAACCACGTTATAGCCGGTCTTTTGCTCAGTTCCAAAGGTTCGGGCAGGGTCGGGATGGGCCAGGTAGAAACCGGCCTCGTCGGCCAGGTAGATGTGGCCCCGGTTAACACTCAGGCGGTTGAGGAAGCTGGCCGCATAGACGGTTGACACCACCACGCCGCGAAATACGCCGGCCCGCTCGTAAATAGGGGTACTCAAGTAGATAATCGGCGCAGGTTCGGCCTTGTCTTCGGGGTTGAGGATCAACGGCGAAATAGCAATCTCGCCGGTTTGCAACTGCTGCGCTTCGGTAAAGTAGGCCATATCGCGCCTGTTTTCAAGCAAGAACCTGTCTATAGCTTGCCCTAACCTGTTTCCGACCACCGTAACGGCGCCATCACGGTACTCAATGCGCACAATCTCCTGCCCCGTTTCATCCAGATAGCGGAGCTGCTGGTAGAATTTTTTACTCTGGGCTGTGGTGACAAAGAGTTGGCGCAGCCAGTCAAGCCACTCCTCGTAAGAGCGGCCCGTTGCGGGGTCCAGGCCGCTATTGCTTTGAGCGCGTAGCAGGCCTTGCAGGGGGGGAGCGTTGCTCAACATCAACAGGTCGGTGGAGAATTGTTCCAGGTAAGTAGCCAGGTCCTTGGTCGTCAGCCCGGCTTCTTGTTCCACTTTAGATAGCGCCAGATTAACCAGGCTGACTTGGGCGCG
Organism: Anaerolineales bacterium; assembly: GCA_015075405.1. Classification (GTDB taxonomy): domain Bacteria; phylum Chloroflexota; class Anaerolineae; order 4572-78; family J111; genus DSQQ01. The sequence continues at coordinate 464,217 of JABTUK010000003.1, read as the reverse complement.
CTGATAGCTCAGCATGACTCCCACCAGCATGGGCAGCAAGGCCACACCGATAAGTATAATCATCAGACGGGCATCAAGGCGGGTACGCAAAGGAGCGAGAGCAGACCTAAGCTTTAAGGACAATTTATTTCCCTAACTGGACAAGCCGGAACCAAGAAATAAGAGGTAGGATGGCATTCTTATTTGTCTTTTGGGCAAGAGTTTCACTTATCAAAGCTTAAAGGATAACCCCGGTTGTCTTTAATATCCTGGTCTATCTTCTGTACGGCTTGATCTAACTGGGATTTGACGTCGGCGCCCTGGGCAATGTTGTTAAAGGCTTCGGCAAAGGCTTTGGTGATAGCCGGATAAGCCGGGGTGATCGGGCGGGGTACGGTAAAACCGGCCTCATTCTGTTGGATGTAAAGGCGTAACGGACCAGCGGGGCCAAATAATTCAGATTTAGCCAGGGCCGAGCGGCGGGCCGGCACTGCGCCGTTAGCATTCGTCATCAGTAGGATTTGATCAGGCTCGAGGATGAACTTCAACACTTCCCAGGCAGCCCCAGGATTTTTACAAGCGTTGGTAATGCCCCAGTTCCACGAACCCATCCCGGTTTTGGGGCCGTTGCCAAAATCGGGCATGGGCAGCAGCAGCAGATTATCGCCTAACGCTTCCTGATAGGGGCTTGCCGTCCAGTGTCCCACCCAACTCAAGGCGGCTTTGCCATTGACAAAATCGTCGTCGTCTGCCGGGGCGGGGTTAACGTAGCCCTGCTTGAACCAGTTCTGGACCATCTCCAGCGCGGCAACGGCCTGGGGGCCGTTTAACACGCCGTCGGCGCTTTGATAATCAATACGGTCAATCAAATCGGCCCCGAAACTCTGCAAAATGGGCGAGAAGCCATAGGTAAACCATTCACCCAGGCCATAATTCATCTTCATATCCAGGGCGTACTCAACTTCGGGCAAGGCTTGCAGGTTAGCCAGAGCTGCTTCAAACTCCTCCCGGCTCCAGGGTTTATCAACAGTCGGCAGGCGCACCCCGGCTTTGACCAGGTAGGTCTTGTTAGCCCAGATTGCCAGGCCGGAGTCAAATTGGCCCAGGCTGTACAGTTTGCCATCCTGGAAGGTTCCCTGGGCGATGATAGAAGGGAGAAAATCGGCTTTCATCTCAGGGGAAACATAGCCGTCGAGCGGAAGCAAGATGTCTTTCCAAACATAGTTATAGGTATTTGGCCCATCAAACTCAAGCAGGCAGGGCAAGCCGCCGACGATAGAGGCCTCATAAACAGCCGCATGAACCTGCTCGCTGTAGGTATCCTCAGGTAACTCCACTAAAGCAACCTGAACGCCGGCGTGACCAGCCCGAAAGTTCTCCAAAATTTGCCTGAGGGCCTCTGCTTCTTGGGAAGTGCCGGTGTGAGTCCATACCGCCACACTGGACGCATCTTTCAGTTGGGGGGATGCTTCAACCTCAGGGGGCGGTACCTGCTGAGGGGTTGGTGTTGCTATGCCATTGCATGCGACCAACAACGCAGACAGTAGGGTAGTCATAACAACGAACCCAGCGAGACGTATATACATTTTATCCTCCTCATGAAAAGAATACATTGGATATTTTGATGAGGACGCAACGATAGACGCGCTGCCTGGCTATCCCTATTTATCCAGCAGAGGGCCTGATGTGGCTTTTAGCGTGGCAAAACGAAGGTGGTTAACAATACACCTATAATTGCAGCTACGTCGCTGCGCTGATTGATTGTAAACTAATTTTAACATGACCCTGCTCTCCTGTAAAGCCAGCAACTTGTTTCAGTTGTTTGGAGAGAGTAGAACAAGGGAAGTTAAAATAGATAAAACCCCTTTTCTCATATTGCCATCCTTCTCCAAACCATCTATAATTGCAGAAAGTATATCTTGTGTAGAAAATTTGTTCTAGTACCAGATGTAGTGCGAATCCGCGAATGAGCGAATGGCGAATGATAGAGATTCGCCATTCGCTCATTCGCCATTCCTTTGGAGGCCCCTATGGAAGTCGGAATTGTCCGCCGGGTAGATATTGACCAACAGATGCAAGAAGCGTACCTGGACTACGCCATGAGCGTGATTGTGGCGCGGGCGCTGCCCGATGTGCGGGATGGCTTAAAACCCGTCCACCGCCGCATCCTTTACGCCATGCACGATATGGGGCTGCGGGCCAGCCAGCCGTACAAAAAGAGCGCCCGTATTGTCGGCGAGGTGCTGGGCAAATACCATCCCCACGGCGACGCGGCGGTGTATGAGGCTATGGTCCGCATGGCCCAAGACTTCGCCATGCGCTTACCTTTAATTGACGGTCAGGGCAACTTCGGCTCGGTTGACGGCGACCCCCCGGCGGCTATGCGCTACACCGAGGCCCGCCTGGCCAACCTGGCCGGCGAAATCATGGCCGATATTGACAAAAACACGGTGGATTTTGTAGACAACTTTGATGGCAGCCTGACCGAGCCGGATGTGCTGCCGGCCAAAGTGCCCAACTTCCTGGTCAACGGCGCGGCGGGCATTGCCGTTGGGATGGCGACCAGTGTGCCCCCGCACAACCTGGGCGAGGTCTGCGACGCGCTGACCTTCATGCTCGACCAGATGGCCAAAAACAAAGAGGTCGAGTTTGACGATTTGCTCAAATTTATCAAAGGGCCGGATTTTCCCACCGGCGGCATTATCTACCGTTACGCCGGGGAAAAGTCCACCGACGGCGAAAACGACCTGATCAAAACTGCCTACGCCACCGGGCGTGGGCGGATTACCGTCCAGGCCAAAGTTCACGTCGAAGAGATGAGCCGCAGCCGCCACCGCCTGGTCATCACCGAACTACCCTACCTGACCAACAAGGCCTCCCTGGCCGAAAAGATTGCCGAATTAGCCCGCGACGGCAAAATCGAAGGGCTGGCCGATTTGCGCGACGAGTCCGACCGGCAGGGCATGCGCCTGGTCATCGAACTGACCCGCACCGTCGAGCCGCTGGAAGTGGTCAAGCAGCTTTTTAAACTGACCCCGCTGCAAAGCACCTTTAGCATCAATATGCTGGCCCTGGTCGAAGGCGAACCGCGCCTGCTGCCGCTCAAACGGGCGCTGCAACTCTTCATCGAGCATCGCCAGGAGATTATCACCCGCCGCAGCCGCTACGAACTGGAACAGGCCCAACAGCGGGCGCACATTCTCGAAGGGCTGCGGGTCGCGTTGACCCACTTGGACGAGGTGATTGACATCATTCGCCGCTCCCAGTCGGCGGACACGGCCAGGGAAAACCTGCGTAAAAAATTCAAACTGAGCGACATCCAGGCGACGGCAATTCTGGATATGCCGCTGCGCCGGCTGGCTGCCCTGGAACGGAAAAAAATCGAGACCGAGTACAAAGAAATCCTGGCCCGGATCAAACACCTGGAAGATTTGCTCAAAAATCCGAAAAAAATCCTGAGTGCGATCAAGGAAGAGTTGGTTGAACTCAAAGCCAAATATGACTCGCCGCGCCGCACCACCATCGTGGATCAGCAGGCCAACGGCAAGCCGGTCATGGCCGGCGATCTGGTTCCCGCCGAAGCGGTCGTCGTCGCCGTGAGCCAGAGCGGGCAGGTCTGCCGCTGGCCCGCCGAGGAGGGTCTGGAACCGGCGCGGGGCAAACAGAAGGACTCCCTGGCGGTGGCTGTTCCGGCCCACACCCGTGATACACTGTACCTGTTCACGGCGACAGGGCGAGTGGTTATCATCCCGATGCACCAGGTCCCCATCGGCAGCGGGCCGGGCGACGGCCCCAGCTTGAGCGAATTTAATTCAGGGCCGATCCAGCCCCTTGTGGCCGGGCTGGCCTTGGGCAGCAGCGAGGCCCACTCCGGCTACCTTTGCCTGGTCACGCGACAGGGAAAGGTCAAACGAGTTTTGCTGAGCGATCTGGACGCCGTGCGCGGCAGAGAGGCGGTGGTGATGGGGCTGGATAAGGGCGATACCCTACTGGCGGCTTTTGCCACCCGCGGGGAGGGCGAACTGTTATTGGTCAGCGCCCAGGGTCAGGCCATCCGCTTTGCCGAAGAGGAAGTCCGCCCGATGGGCCTGCCGGCGGGCGGGGTGATGGGCATGAAGCTGGGCGGCAATGATGAACTGGTTGGGGCCGGATTAGTCAAAGCGCGGGGCAATGTGGCTTTGGTAACGCGGCAAGGTCAGGGTAAACGGGTCGAGTTGAGCGAATTTCCCAAACAGGGTCGTCATGGTCAGGGTGTGCTGGCTTTGAAATTAGCTGCCGGGGATGCCATCGCCGCTGCGGCAACCGTTACCGGCTCGGACCGGGTCATGCTGCTGTCGCAAAAAGGGAATAACAAAACGGTTTTTGCCAAATCGCTGCCCCGGCTGAGCCGAGCGCAAAAAGGGGAGGAGTTGATAGCGATTCGGGGGAAAGACCAGGTAGCTTGTTTGATAACGTTGCCTGCTTCTGATTAGGCCCTCTGCTATCCGGCGCTAACAGGAGGCAAGCTGGACAACCGACTGTTTGCCCAGTTGAACCCGGAACAATGTCAGCACGGCTTTTTAAGTTTGGGGGAAATCGTGGCCGTGGACGGCAAGAACTTCAATCTACTTGACAGCTTTTTCTAACTGTGCTAGACTTGACCCAACATTGAATTGAATGGCATTGATATGTTTGAATTATTGTTTGTCAGCAGGAGCCCTCGTATGTAAGCCAGACCCCTTGTCTGGATAGTGGGCTTTTGTCTTCTTCCAAGCGGCTCCGCAGCCGACTCCAGACACACGGGGTCGGCTTTTTTGTTGTCACAAGTAGCAGGTAGCAAAGTAGCAAGGTAGCAGGTAGCAAGGTAGCAGGTGGTAAATTATCTCTGCTACCCTGCTACCCTGCGACCCTGTTACTCTGCTACCCTGATGGAGAGAGAAACATGATCAAAGTAGGCATTTTTGGCGCAAGTGGCTATACCGGCTTTGAAAGCCTGGCTATTTTAAGAAAACATCCGGCGGTCGAGTTGGTCTTTGCCACCTCGGAAAGCGCCGCCGGCCAAAAATTGAGCGATTTGTATCCCGTTGCCTGGGACATTCCGCTGATTCCCCTGGCCGATGCGCCGCTCGACCGGGTTGACGCAGTTTTTTGCTGTTTGCCGCATGGAGCGAGCATGCCGACGGTTATCGCGGCGCGGCAGGCCGGAGTACGGGTGATTGACCTGTCGGCGGATTTTCGGCTGACCGACGCACAGTTATACCAGAAATGGTACAACGTGCCCCACGAAGCCCCGGCGCTGCTGAGTGAAGCCGTTTACGGGCTGCCGGAAATCAACCGGGCCAGGGTACGCGAAACCAACCTGCTGGCCAACCCCGGCTGCTACCCGACCAGCGTTTTGCTGGCGCTTTACCCTTTGCTCAAGGCCAAATTACTCGACCCGGCCGCACCCATCATTGCCGACAGCAAAAGCGGGGTCAGCGGGGCCGGGCGCAAGCCGAGCCTCAAAACTCACTTTGTCGAAGCCAACGAAAATCTGTCACCTTACAATATTGGCCAAAGCCACCGCCACGTGCCGGAGATGGTCCAGACCATTGCCAACTTGGGCGGAAACGGCGAAAAGCTCATTTTCTCGCCCCACCTCGTGCCGATCAGCCGGGGCATGTTGTCTACCGTGTACGTCTCCCTGGCCGATGACCTATCGGCTGCGGCGGCTCAGAATTTATACACCGAAACCTATGCCGCTGAACCTATGGTTCAGGTGTTGCCCACCGGCCAACTGGCGACGATGGCCCACACCCAGCGAACTCATTTGGGGGTGTTGTCGGTGACGTGGCTCCACCCGCGCCAGTTGATTGTCTGCTCCTCAATTGACAATCTGGGCAAGGGCGCAGCCGGGCAGGCAGTGCAGAATTTCAATGTCATGTTTGGGGTTGAGGAAACCCTCGGACTTTTATGAGGCGAGGACGGGTGAGGCGAGGACGCGAAGAATTTTTTCTTTCGCCTCCTCGCCTCTTCGTCTCACAGGAGATAATACGGTGCAAATCATCAAAATCGGCGGCAATGAACTCGACGACCCCACCTTTGTGGACAACCTGGGCCAGGCTGTGGCGGCCTTGACCGAGCCGGTCATCCTGGTACACGGCGGCGGCAAGGAAATAAAAGAGTTACAGATCAAGCTGGGCATCGAGGCCCAGTACATTGACGGCCTGCGCGTGACCGACGCCGAATCGCTGGCGGTGGTCAAAATGGTGCTGGCGGGGCGGGTCAACAAGCGGCTGGTGGCTTCGCTGGTAGCCGCCGGGGTGGACGCCTTTGGCATGTCCGGCGTGGATCGGGCCTCAATCAGGGTCGAAAAGCTGCACCATCCCCAGGGCGATTTGGGCCTGGTGGGGCGCGTCACCTTTGTCCGCACCGAGGTCTTCAAGCACTTGCTGGAGGAGGGCGTCACCCCGGTGCTGTCGCCCATTTGCTACGGCCCGGACGGCAGCATTTTTAATGTCAACGCCGACCACGTGGCGATGGCTGTCGCTACGGCAATGGCGGCGAAGGTGCTGGTGTTTGTGTCGAACGTGCCGGGGGTTCTGCGTCAGGGCGAGTTGCTGCCTCACCTGACCGCTGCCGAAGTAGAGCAGTTGATTGCCGACAAAATCATTGTAGACGGGATGATTCCCAAAGTTCGCTCGGCCACCGAGGCGGTCGCCGCCGGGGTGCAGGCGGTCAAAATCACCAACCTGACTGGCTTGCAGGCGGGTACGGGCACCACTATCGTGGCCTAAGTGATTGTCCAAAAATAAGTTCCCCCAAGTTCCTACGAGTTCCCAGGGAACTAAAGGAACTCGTAGGAACTCAAAATGGGAAGTAAATTTTAGACGTTTACTAATGTAGCCCAACTTTGCCTGGCCGAACTCGAACTTTTGCTATCTCTTCTGGGCATCGAGACGCCGGAGAGAATGTGAATAATTGAAATCAGAATTAGCTCGAAAATCACCCTTCGATACGGCCTTCGGCCTACTCAGGATGATTTTCGGCTCTTTATTGCATCCTGAGTAGCCTTGAACGCAGTGAAAGGCGTATCGAAGGGTGCGATTTAGAGAACTTCGAAATCATATAAACTTTGAAACAACGAGGTATAAAAACATATCGTGAACAACTCCCAAGAAATCATTGCGCTTGAAAAACAGTACGTGCTGCAAACCTATAAACGCCCCGATTTGGTCTGGGAACGCGGCGAAGGTTCGTGGCTATACGATAAAGAAGGCCGCCAATATCTGGATGCCGGGGCCGGGATTGCCGTCACGGCGCTGGGCCATCATCATGAGGCTGTGATCGGGGCAATTCGGCAAGGAGCCGAAGGGCTGATCCACACCTCCAACCTTTACCACACGGCCCCGCAGGCGCTTCTGGCCCATGACCTGTGCGAGTCCTCCTTTGCCGACCGGGTTTTCTTCTGCAACTCCGGAACCGAGGCCAACGAGGGAGCCATTAAATTTGCCCGCAAATACGCTCGCGCCAAAGGCCACACCGACAAAACCGGCATTGTGGCCTTCACCGGCTCCTTTCACGGGCGGACGATGGGCGCACTGGCGGTCACAGCCACTGCCAAATACCGCATCCCCTTCGAGCCGCTCATCGGCGGCGTGACCTTTGCCGAGTTTAACAATCTCGACAGCGCCCGCGCCGCGATCACGACCCAAACTTGCGCCGTCATCATCGAGCCGGTGCAGGGCGAGGGCGGCGTCACCCCGGCGGAGCCGGAGTTTCTGGCCGGGCTGCGAGCGCGCTGCGATGAGGTGGGGGCGCTGCTCATCTTCGACGAGGTACAGTGCGGTTTGGGGCGGACGGGCAAGCTGTGGGCTTACGAAAATTACGGGGTTACACCCGATATTATGACTCTGGCCAAGCCCCTGGCCGGCGGTCTGCCGATGGGGGCGGTGCTGCTGACCCAAGCCGTAGCCGACACCCTGGAGGTGGGCGATCACGGCAGCACCTTTGCCGCCGGGCCGCTGGTCTGCACCGTCGCCAGAGCGGTTTTTAGCCAGATCAACCAGCCGGCTTTTCTGGCCGAAGTTAAACATAAGGGCGACTACCTGGCCCAAAAACTGCAAACGCTAACGACCGAGTCGCCGCTGTTGGCGGGGCTGCGGGGCAAAGGGTTGATGTGGGGGCTGCTGTCGGAAATCCCGGCGGCTGAAATTGTGGCCGAGGCGCGCAACCACGGCCTGATTATTCTGGTGGCCGGAGAAAAAGTGATCCGCCTACTCCCCCCGCTGACCATCACCCAGGTGGAACTCGACCTCCTGGCCGAGCGGCTGCGCGAGACGCTGGCGGCGGTGGGATGAGGCGAGGCAAAGTGAGGCGAGGAGGCGATAAGAAGATTGAAGATAGTAGATGGAAGATAGTAGATAGAAAAAGCTAACTTTTGCCATCCTCCATCTTCTATCCTCTATTTTTCGTCTCCTCGCTTCCTTTTTAGATTTTTATGATGCAAAAGAGGATAAGCTATCGTGATTAACGTTCGTAAAGCCCAATTAAGCGATGTGCCGCGCATGATGCCGCTGCTGAATGAGTACGCCAAACAGGCGGAAATTTTGCCCCGCATGGAGGCCGATGTCTACCAATCTATCCGCGATTGGGTGGTGGCCGAGGCCGATGGTAAAATTGTCGGCATGGGATCGCTGCTGATTATGTGGGGCGATTTGGCCGAGATTCGCTCGCTGGTGATTGACTCCGCCCGCCAGGGCCAGGGCGTTGGCCGGGCCATCGTCTCGCAACTGCTGGCCGAAGCGCGGGCGCTGGGGCTGCCGCGGGTGTTTGCCTTGACCCGCAAACCCGGCTTTTTTCTCAAAATGGGCTTCCAGCTGACCCGCATCGAACACCTGCCGCGCAAAGTGCAGAAAGATTGCGTTTTTTGCCCCAAGTTTCACGCCTGCGATGAGGTGGCGGTGCTTATGCCGCTCGACGCGGCCACGACCTCCAAGCACATGCTCGATCTGTCCGGCCTCAAAAGTGCGGCCCAGAGCCAACCGATTATTCCGCTGAATAGCCGGCAGCAAAGGTAATCATGCTAACTCCTGACCCCCGCTGGCGTAAACTCTGGCGCAACCTGGGCTGGTATGTCCTGCTGGTAGCCGTCTCGATTGTGCTGGTCAGGGTTGATCGCGTTCCTTTGTTGTGGCTACCCTGGCTGGTAGCGCTGGTCGGGGGAGTCTGGTTGGTGTGGAGTCAATTAAAAGTTAAGCCAGAAGGGCTGGATGAGCAGGTTCGTCTCGATAGCTATCTGAAACAAACACTGGCCTACAAAGCGCAGATTGATCAGGCGGTTAAAGCGGCGGCCCAGGCGGGGCAGCGGACGCATCTGCAAACGTTGGGCGGGCAAATTGATACCTGGACTGAAACCATCCAGGATTTGGTGGAACGGATCAGCAAACTGCGCCGGGATGAGATTATCCGGCGGGATGTGGAAACGGTACCGGCGGCCATTGCCGATCTGGAAAGCCGGCTCCAGCGCGAAAAGGACCCGGCTATTCGGGCGCAACTGGAACGGACTCTGGCTAACCGGCGCAAGCAACTGGCTTCGCTGGATCAACTGCAAAATACGGTCAAACGGGCCGAAATTCAAATCGAAAGCACCCTCTCGCTGCTGGGCACCATCTATTCGCAAATCCTGACCGGCCAATCTACCAGCCATGTGGCCGATACCAGCCGTCTTTCCGCCGATGTGGATGAAGAGGTTCGCCTGCTCCAGGATCAATTGGAGGCGCTGCGCGAGGTCAAGCTGGGAGAGGAACAATGATACCGGGACAGATTCGCTCGCTGGTGATTGGTGTTTTTAGTTGGAACAAGGCCATCTTGGTCGCCGAGAGCTATGATCCGGGCAAACAACAGCACTTTTACCGGCCCATCGGCGGCGGTATCCACTTTGGCGAGTACAGCCAGGCGGCGCTGGTGCGGGAAGTCCGCGAGGAGTTTGGGGCGGAAATAGACCACCTTCGCTACCTGGGCACACTGGAAAACGTCTTTATTTACAATGACCAGCCGGGCCACGAAATTGTCCAGGTTTATGACGCCGAATTTGTGGAGCGCTCGCTGTACGAGCGGGGGACGCTGGTGGGTCTGGAAGACAGCGGTCTGACCTTCAAGGCGTTCTGGAAACCCCTAATCGAGTTGCGCCATAACTCTCTGCCGCTTTATCCAACCGGGTTATTGGAGCTGCTGCAAAAACATGGCCTGATTTGATCGGGAGTACACTCCTACTGGAGTCCAAAGCAAGCTTTGGACTCCGTTCTTACCCAAACATTTGAGGGTAACCACTCAGCCATGTCATTTCGAGCGACGTTAGGAGCGAGAAATCTCCCCATCCGTCGTCTGCAAAACACAGATGAGGAGATTTCTCGGCTTTCAGCCTCGAAATGACATGCGGGGGTAGTTACAGTTGAGGTTAAAACGTGGTTGAGTCCCATCAAAATAATGAACTACTGATCTATCAATGCAAAATCTCCCTCAAGGGCCTTATCCCGCCAATTTGGCGCAAAGTGCAAGTGGCCGGCGATATTCCTCTGGACAAGTTCCACCGCGTTTTACAGACGGTCATGGGCTGGGGCAATTATCAGAGTTACCGCTTCATCATCGAAGGTGTAACTTATGGCCCGGCCGCTGAGGCTGGCCCCACCCTAAAAGATGCGGCGGACGTCAGCTTGAGCCAGGTGAGCCAGACCGAAGGCAGCAAATTTATCTATATTTATGATCTGGCCGACGACTGGCAGCACGTGGTCAAGGTGGAGCGAATTTTGCCGCCGGCGCCGGGTGTTCAATATCCTATCTGCCTGGCCGGCCAGCGCGCCTGCCCCCCGGAGGAGTGCGGCGGCATCTGGGAATACACCAACCTGCTGGAAATCTTCAAAAATCCGCGCCATCCTGAGCACCGCGAGATGATCGAGCAGTTTGGCGGCGATTTTGACCCGGAAGCGTTTGATCTGGGCCGGGTCAATCGCGCCCTCCAACCGATTCGGGGAACAAAAATAAGGAGCAAAGCTGTGAATGATACGCCTCCGGCCTGGTCCGAAGCCGACTCCAAATTGTACCAGGAAATTGCAGCGGTGGCCGTGCCGGCGCGAGAAGAACAAATGGCGGCGCTGTTGACCCTGCTGCCCTTCAACCCGGCTGAGCCTTTCCGCGCCGTCGAGGTGGGCTGTGGGGAAGGCTTTCTGGCCCACGCGCTGCTGGACTGTTTTACCCAGGCCGAAATCGTCGCCCTTGACGGGTCAGAGGAGATGCGCCTCCAGACTGCCCGGCGTTTGGACAGATTTGGTGCGCGGGCAGCCGTTGAGCCGTTTGACCTCTTTTCCGGCGATTGGCTGGCCCACGTCGAGGGGGCCGACTGCATATTCTCGTCACTGGTGCTGCACCATTTGGACGACGCGGAAAAGCAGCAGTTATTTGCCGCCGTTGCCGAACGCCTTTCGCCACGCGGCGTTTTCCTCATCGCCGACCTGATCCTGCCTCAACGACCCGAAGCGGGGGAGCTGTTTGCCGCTGCCTGGGACCGCTCGGCGGAAGCGCAAGCGTTGGCCCAAACCGGCTCGCGGCGGCTGTTCGAGCAGTTTGCTCAAATCGGCTGGAACTATTACCGCTTCCCCGACCCCTTTGATAAACCGTCGCCCCTGTTCGAGCAGTTGACCTGGCTCAAAGCCGCCGGCTTTGCCGTGGTAGACTGCTTCTGGCTGCAAGCGGGTCATGCGATTTATGGGGGCTACAAAGCGGATGCGGGCAGTCCAGCAGGCGGAATTTCCTTTGCGACGGCGCTGCGCTCAGCGCAGGTGGCTTTGCGGGGAGTGAGAAATGCAAATTAAGCCCTTGCTCCATCAACACCGGATAAGAGGTATTCCTTGATCCCTTGAAAAGCGGCCTCTCCTTCTTGGAGCAGGGCCTTCGTCTCAAGTCGTTACTACAAACTATTTTTACAAGGAGTAACCCCATGACTGTTCATAACTCGGAACCAGTCCCCCTAGATTCGCCCGATCCCTCCTTATATGAAGTCCAAACATTCGCTGAGGGGCCAGGAGGCCGCCTGCCATTGGATGAAGCGTATTTACGCAACGCACCCAGCGGGGATCTTTTCGGGTTGAGCCAAAATGTGGGCATGGGCTGGAACCCTACTGGGCTGCGCCGGAAAGAGTTCCTCATCCTGAGCACCCAGGGCGGCGTGCGGGCCGCCGATGGCAGTCCCATTGCCCTGGGCTATCACACCGGCCATTGGGAAGTGGGACTGCTGGTGCAGGCAGCGGCGCAGGAATTTAAGGCGCAAGGCTGCATCCCCTTTGCCGGCTTTGTCAGCGATCCATGCGATGGTCGGACGCAGGGTACGCCGGGCATGATGGACAGCCTGCCTTACCGCAACGACGCCGCCCTGGTCCTGCGCCGCCTGATCCGCTCTCTGCCGACCCGGCACGGCGTTATGGCGATTGGCACCTGCGACAAAGGGCTGCCGGCCATGATGCTGGCATTGGCCGGCCAACTTCACCTGCCAGGGATTATCGTCCCCGGCGGAGTCACCCTGCCGCCCGTCCATGGCGAGGATGCCGGCAAATTCCAAACGGCGGGAGCGCGTTTTGCTCATGGCGAACTCAGCCTGGAAGAAGCGGCCGAGTTGGGCTGCAAAGCCTGCGCCTCACCCGGCGGCGGCTGCCAATTTTTGGGGACCGCGGCAACCAGCCAGGTCGTTGGCGAAGCGCTGGGACTATCGCTGACCCATTCCGCCCTCGCTCCTTCCGGCCAGCCCATCTGGTTGGACCTGGCCCGCCGCTCGGCCCAGGCGCTGATCCACCTGGAAACGGCTCGGCTTACCCTGGCTGATATTCTAACTGAAGATGCGCTGCATAATGCGATGGTCACGCACGCGGCCTTTGGCGGCAGCACCAATCTGCTGCTCCATATCCCGGCGATTGCTTATACAGCCGGGCTGTCCCGCCCAACCGTGGCCGATTGGACCCGGCTCAACCGGCTGGTTCCCCGGTTGGTGGATGTTTTACCCAACGGCCCCCGCAACCATCCGACGGTCCAGGTTTTTCTGGCCGGCGGCGTGCCCGAAGTTATGCTGCATCTGCGCCAACAAGGACTACTTCGGCTCGAGGTGATGACCGTCCAGGGCCGGCCGTTGGGTGAGATGTTGGAATTATGGGAAAGGAGCGAACGGCGCAAGCGGCTGCGGGAGCGCCTCTTTGCCCAGGATGGGATTGACCCGGATGAAGTCATTATGAGTCCGGCGGCAGCGCGGGAGCGAGGCATGACCAGCACCGTCACTTTTCCGCGGGGCAACCTGGCCCCGGAAGGTTCTGTGGTCAAAAGCACCTCGATTGATCCGAGTGTGGTAGACACCGATGGGGTTTATCGCAAAATCGGCCCGGCCCGCGTCTTTACCAGCGAACGGGCAGCCATCGCCGCCATTAAAGGCCAGGCCGGACAGCGAATTCAACCGGGGGAGATCATGGTGTTGATCGGGCGCGGCCCGTTGGGCTGTGGGATGGAGGAGACGTACCAGGTCACTTCGGCGCTCAAATTTTTACCCTGGGGTAAAGAAGTCGCCTTGATAACCGATGCCCGTTTCAGTGGGGTCAGTACCGGAGCCTGCATCGGTCACATCGGCCCAGAAGCGCTGGCCGGCGGCCCGATTGGCCGGATCCGCGAGGGGGACACAATCCAGATTATCATTGACCGGAACCAGTTGACCGGCAGCCTTGACCTGATTGGGCACGACAGCCAGCAGTACAGCCCGGAGCAGGGGGCCGCAGTGCTGGCAGCCCGTTCGCCCCATCCCAACCTGGCCCCTGATGCTCAGCTACCAGACGATACCCGCCTGTGGGCCGCGCTGCAAAACGCCAGCGGCGGCGTCTGGGGCGGCTGTGTCTACGATGTCGAGGCCATCATCGAGTTACTGGAGGCGGGTCGCCAGGCGTTGGGACGGTGATGATAGTAAGGTTTCGTGCCGAAAATTCTGCTCTTTATCTGGGTCATCCTTATAATTAATAACTTTGCCATTAAGGAGAACCGCCGATGCAAGTAGCCGCACGAACTCGAATCGCTTTTAAACGTGGCATCCCGGATCGGGTGCCGATCCACTGCTGGCTGGGCCTGCCGCTCATCCGGTCGCTTAAGCCGCAGCATAAATCTATGCTTGACATGCTGCAAGGGTGGATTGACGATCCGCTGGGCAGTATTATCAAAATGCAGGCCGATTTTGGCCTCGACCCGCTGCTCACCACCTACAGCCAACACATCGGCGAGGTGGAGATCTGGCCGCGCATGCTTATTCCCCGGCCTCTGGAAACCGATACCTGGCAGGAGACATTTTACGAACGGGCGCGGGGCGAAGGCTGGCGCGAACACCAGCATCACATCCGCACCCCGGCGGGCGACCTTGATTACAGCTACCGCACCGAGGACGGCTACGGCACGGCTTCACAGGATTACATGCTCAAGGGCGACAATCCCGAAGCCAAGCTGGAAGCCCTGCGCTACTTTCCCAACGCCGAGCTGTATGACATGTCCATCTTAAAGGGAATGGTTGAAAAAGTGGGTGACGAGGCCTGGTGGCTGCATCACTGCCCCGGCCCCTGGGACATGGCGGCGCAGGTACGGGGGATTGTCAATCTCTCCCTGGACATCTACGACCGGCCTCAGTTTGCGCATGCGCTGATGCGCCTCTGCACCGATTGGCTGAAAGTGTATTACCGGCGCTTGGGCGAGACAGGCATGCACTCCATCTCGATGAATGAAACGTGGGTGGGGGTTGGCCTGGCTCCCCAGGTTTACCGCGAATTTATTCAGCCTTACCAGGCAGAATGTATTGCCGCCGCCCATGCCGCCGGGTATCTGGTGAGCCTGCACAATTGTGGCCGGGGGACTCAATTTCTGGAAGCTATGATTGACACCGGCCCCGACGCGCTGGAAACAATTACTTCCAAAAAGACGTCCGGCGATTTTGAATTGGCCGACGTCAAGCGGCGGGTGGGCAGCCGGGTCTGTTTGTTTGGCGGCTTCAACGAACACATCCTCAAGAGCGACAACCCGGATGACGTGCGAGACGAGGTTAAACGCTGCCTCGATGCAGCCGCCGCAGGCGGTGGCTATATTTTGCGCTCCACCGGCCAGATTTTCCACAGCAACCCCGGCATGTTGGAGCTGATGTGTCAAACCGCCAGGGAGTATGGCCGGTATTAGAAAGAGGGATATGATGGACTATGACAAAGATAAAGTGGATGAAATGGTCCTGGCCCTGCTCTACCTGACCAGTTCCAGGGATAAATATGCCACCCGGGCCTGGATTGGGCCACGCTGGACCGGCTGTATAAAAAAGGCTACATCAGCGATCCCCACAGGGCAAAAGCGCGTCGGGCGTGCAGATTTCAGCTAGTAAACCATCTCCCCGCGCACAAAGGCGGCTGTACGCGGATCGGTGGGGGCTTCAAAAAAGGTGGGGGTGGGGGCAATTTCGACCAGGCGGCCTTCCAGCAGCAGGCCGGTGCGATGGGCCAGCCGTTTGGCCTGAAAAACATTGTGCGTCACCAGCACAATCGTGGTACCGCGAGCGCGGTTTTCCTCAGCCACAATTTCCTCAATCAATTTGACATTATAGGGATCAAGGTTGGCGGTCGGTTCATCCATGAGCAGCACCGTTGGCTGAATCACCAGGGCGCGGGCCAGGGCCACCCGTTGGGCCTCGCCGCCGCTCAAGGTACGCGCCGATTGGTGAGCCAGCTTGCTCAAGCCCACCCGTTCCAGGGCTGCGGCTACAGCCTGGTCAATGGCTTTTTTATCCTGCTGCCGCACCTTAAGACCATAGGCCACATTCGCGGCTACAGAACGATTGAGCAGCACCGGGGTTTGAAAAACGGTAGTCACTTTGCGGCGCTGCTCCAGGGGAGGAAAACTGCCGTTCAAACTGCTCTGCTCAAAACGCAACAACCCCTGCGTCGGCTGCTCTAAAAAGTTGAGCAGCCGCAGCAGCGTGCTCTTGCCCGCTCCGCTGGGGCCAACCAGCGCCAATATTTCACCCTCAAAAATTTCCAACCGTTCTATCTGCACAACCACACGGTCCCGATAACTCTGGCTTAGATTCTGGAGTTGATAAATAATCCGGTCCACCATCAAACTGCCTATCGCTTTACTTACTACCGCTGCAAATCCCGGCCCTGGAGTTGGGTCATCAGCAGGTTGGTGCAGAAAGATAAAATCAACAAAATAATGCCCAGGGCAATGGCTAAATCAAAATTGCCCTTCTGTGTTTCCAGGATAATGGCGCTGGTCAAGGTGCGGGTCTTGCCGGCGATGTTACCGCCGGTCAGCATCACCGCGCCTACTTCTGAAATAACCGCGCCAAAGCCGGCGGCTATGGAAACAATAACGCCAACTCTCGCTTCAAGCAAAATAGCCACGGTGGCCTGCCAGTCGGTCGCCCCCAAGGCCCGTAACTGCTGGCGTAAGTTGGGATTGACGCTCATCACGGCAGCCATTGTAAAGCCGGCCACTAACGGAAAAGCAATGATGGTTTGGGCTACGCTCATGGCTCTGGGCGTGAATAACCAGCCCAACGGTCCAAAAGGGCCGCTGCGAGAAAACATAAGGTAAACAAACAAGCCGATCACCACCGGCGGAAAGCCCATCCCGGTGTAAAGCAGGGCCATCACCAACCGCCGGCCGGGGAAACGCTTCAACCCCAAAAATGCGCCCAGGGGAATCCCCACCACAGCACTAAAAAACAACGAAACCGCTGCAATCAGCAGCGACAGGGTTATGACTTCATACAGCGCCGGGCTGAAGCTAAAGATCAGTTCAAAAGCCTGGATGAATCCTTGCAAGAGATCATTCATAAGAAGTCAATATTCAGACAGGTGTCAGGTGTTAAAGTGTCACGTGTCAGGTAAGAAATCAGCCTTTACACCTGACACGTGATACCGGCCAACTTGACACCTATTTGATTACTGCGGTTTGGCCGCGTTCCAGGCTTCGGAGTCAGGGATAAAGAGAGATTGGCCAAACTGATCTACCCCAAACTGGCTGATGAGGGTTTGAGTTTCCAGGGAAGTCAGCCACTCGACAAAGGCCTGCGCTCCGGCGGCATTGACGGCAGGGCATTTCTCCGGGTTGACCTCAATCACCCCGTAAGGATTGAACAAGCGGGAATCGCCTTCAACCAGAATTTCCAGCTCCGTCCCTTCTAATTGACGAGCCAGGAAGGTGGCCCGGTCGCTGAGGGTGTAGGCTTGCTGCTCGTTGGCAATGGTCAGCACCGCGCCCATACCCTGCCCGACCGATTGGTACCAGTCGCCTTCGGGCCGCTTGTAGGGCTTGGTGGGGTCCACATCGGCGGCTTCAATCAGGGTCAAACCGCTGGCCGTCCAGATGCTTTGCTCTTTGGTGTGGGTGCCGGAATTATCACCGCGAGAAATAAAGGGGGACTGCGTTTCGGCAATTTTGAGAAAAGCCGCCCCGGCGTCGGTCATCCCTTTAATGCCCGCCGGGTCAGCCGCCGGACCGAGAATCACAAAGTCGTTGTACATCACATCCTGGCGGTTGATGCCCGCGCCATCGTTGACAAAAGCCTCCTCCTGCGAGCGGGCATGGACCAGCACCACGTCGGCGTCGCAGTTGCGGCCCAATTCAATGGCCTGGCCGGTGCCCACAGCAATCACTTCGACATCGGCAGCGTAGCGGGTTTCAAAATCGGGCAAAATGACATCCAGCAGGCCGGAGTCCTGGGTGCTGGTCGTGGTTGCCAGAACCAGGCGGCCCACCTGCTGCCCGGTCGGCGCGGCGGGCGAAACCGTCACATCCGGTGCGGCCAGCGAGCGGGCCAGCAGCGCCTCGGCATCGGCGGGGCTGGGGATACACAACTTCCAACCCGTTTCAATCACATCCACATTGTCAATTTTGGCAAAGCTGCTGTCTTCGGCATTTTTGGCATTGGTCGCATCGGCAATGGCTGGATAGGCCAACACATCGCCATAAACCTTTTCGGCAATCTTCGACAGCCAATCATCATTCTGGACAATCACCTCCTGCTCGCAGGCAACCGCGCTTTGCAGTGGCGGCGCGGCAATAGCGGCTGGGGCGAGGCTGGTGAGCGCCAGCGCCACCAGAACGGTCAGGAAAAGAAACTTTTTGATGTGCATAATGGAAAATCCTTTCTTCTTAACTCCTTTTGATTTATTTGAACGAGCGGTTAAATTGCGCTCATCATACACCTGTGCTTATTCTACCCAGCGCACCCGGCCCGTTTCGCGGATATCATACCCGCCCAGGGCGGTCAATTCGGTCTTGGCGGCGTCTGTGGCCAGCCAACGGGCCAGAGCCTGGACGGGCGATAACGGCCACACCTCCGCCGGGATAACTAAATCGTATCGCTCCTGGGTTAGAGGAATGAAACGCAGCCCAAAAGCCAGGGCGGCGGCCTCGACCCCCAGGCCCACATCGGCCTGGCCTTCGGCAATCATCTGGGCTACTTCGGAATGGGTCTGCTTTTCCTGGTCATAACCGGGCAGTTGTTCGGGCGCAATCCCCAGCCGGTGCAGATGGGCGTCGAGCCAAACCCGTGTGCCCGCCCCGCGCTGGCGATTAATAAAGCGCAAACCGGAATTAGCCAGGTTTTCCAGACCCGTCACCGCGGCTGGGTTGGCCGCAGAAAGCAAAAACCCCAGGCGGCGGTGAGCCAGGGTTAGCAACGCGACCCGCCGCCCTGGTAACAACCGCCGGACAAAGGGCACATTGTAAGTATCGCTTTCCTCATCCCAGAGATGGCAACCGGCCAGGTCGGCTTCACCCTCAACCAGGGCAATTAAGCCGCCCAAACTGCCGCTAAAAATCAGGTGAGGTGTTTCGCCGGGAGCAAAATCGGCAAAACGGGCTGCAATCAGGGCCACGGCCGGATCGTGGCTGCCCACAAACCGCAGCCGCTGCTCAGAAAGTTGAACCGGGGTCTGGCTTAAGATGCGCCAGCGGTCCAGGGCAATGCGGATGGCCTGTTCCGTTTCAACGGTTGAATAGCCCGCCGTCAGCGCTTCCAAGAGAAAAGCTTCGGCTCGATGCACCAAAGCAGCCCGGCGCAAGGGCGTTTCCAACGCCGCTGGAATAGCGGCAGTAACGTGAGTGCCCTGGCCGGGCCGGCTGGTCACCAGGCCTTGCCGGGCCAGTTCTTCGTAAGCTCGTTGAACGGTGCCAATAGTGCAGTTCCACTGGCCGGCCAGTTCCCGCACCGAAGGCAGGCGGTCGCCGGGGCAAAGAACCTCATTGCGAATATCCTGGCGGATGGCTTCGGCAATTTGATAGTAAAGAAAAGTTCGATCCATAGGACGGGGAACTACCACAGCAAGTGTATAGTTGAAAGGATTCAATTATACTATAGAGTAAGAGGAGGGCAAAATTTATGACAAGCCGATGGTTGGAACATCAGTAGATCCAAATTTGAGGAGTCAGCACGCCCACGTGCGGCTCCGTTCGGCACGTGGGCGTGCCGCACTCCCCAAAAATTGGATCTACTGAACATATTTATGGGGAGTTGCTCATCAGGTAATTTTTAGACTCGCCGGGTTACTGGTAAAATAAATTCCTTAAACTTTAAGTCCGGGGATGGGTGATGGGGTTGCAAGATTATCCTCGACCGCTGAATGATACGGGGCGGGGGGTGCATTGGTCGCCGGCGCCGGCAAAATGGGGCCAGGACAATTGGCCCTTTTGGCGGGATTTTCTGCTGGCGACTCATATTAAGTGGGTAAAACTCAATGATGATGGCGGCGGGTCGGCCAAAGGGCTGGTGGCTCGGCTGACCAATCTGGGGATTATGCCGGTGGTCAGGCTGTACCGCCAACCGAGCTATCCGGGCTATTTGACCGCCCGCGAAACAGACTATGCGCGGGCTTTATATGAACGGTATGGGGCGGTCTACTTTGAAACTCGCAATGAACCGGATTTGAACCTGGAATGGGGCGGCCGGCGGCCAGACGACTGGCTCCAGCAAGTCATTACCTATTACCTGGATGACCGCGACAAGCTGGCAAAAGTGGGCGTGTACGCTCTGTTTCCTGCCTTTGGTCCCGGCGGCGAGGGCAACCCCTTTGAAATCCTCGTTCAACGCGGCCGCCGCGATGTTTTTGAAAAAATGGTGGTAGCGCTGCACAACTATTGCCTGGGCCGTCCGCTGACCTACCCCAACGATGGCATCGCCGATTTGGGCCAGCCCCTTAGCCAGGCCGAATGGCTGGCCGCGGGTGATGGCCGGCCAGAAATTGCCAATATGGTCTGGGATCGCTGGGACCATACCCGCGTCTCCGAAGCCCGGCAAAAATTAGCCAATCCTAAAATTACTATTTACGATGACTGGACTTGTTTCCGGGCTTTTGAGCGGATGGACAAGTTAGTTCGGGATGCCTGCGGCCATTCGGTAGCCATGATGATGACCGAGGGCGGGTATAACGTGCTGCAACGGGCGGGCACGACCGGTGGAGATGACCCACGCTATCCCAAGCCCACCCCCCAGCGCACCTCTGAATTGACGATGGCTATGTTCAATTATCCTCTGCCGGATTACATGCTGGCGCTGATGCCCTGGATTGCGGCGGTAGCCAAGTTTGGGGTACAGTCGCCGGGGTTTGAACATCAGGGGCCGTGGTTAACCCATGTTTATGACCGTGATTGGGGGTTGAAAGGGGAACTACCCCTGGTTCAGATGCTAAAGGATGATCCAGGAAAAGTACGCGCCAGCGGCCCTGTGCTGCCTGTTACCCAACAGTTCTACCAGGCGCAAAAATTTGAAGACCGGCGGATTGATGATCGACTCAAATTTTTGGAGCCTATGGTTCAGCTCGAACCCTATCAAGGCCAGGATACTTTTTGGCGACTCATCGAGGCGCAATTCAAAGAAAAAGGCAATGGGTATATTTACGTTAAAGTTGAAGACGCCAACGGCATAGCTCAGGAAGGCGTCACCTTTGCAGCTTACAGCAAAGATAATAAGGTCAGGACCGCCAGCACCAAAGGCAAAGCCGACCAATATTGGGGTAATCTGCCCATGTTTAGCGCCCCGCTCGGAACGTTCCGAGTTGGCCTCTACAACCAGCCCTCCGATATGCTCAGTGGGGTGGGCAATGGCAGTGAGGGCGGCTTTCAACTGGTGGATTATTATTTAACCTTCAGAAAAGTAGAAGGGACGGGTGAAGCCATGCTGAATATAGCTCAGTGGCGGCAGACGATCTTAAATTATTACGCCAAAAGCGGCGAAACGTATAACAATGCTGAGACGGCTGGCGTCAGTATCAAAAAAGTCTCATCAGACACCGCCGGCCAATCCAGCAGCGAGTTGTGGCGGCTGATTGGTATTCGTCAGCTAACGGCAGCCGAAAGCGGCTCAAATCAGTATCTTTATGTTGATCTGGTTGATCAAAACGGGCAGCCGGTGAGGGGCGTTAGCCCACTCATTGCCTGGACCTGGGAAGGTCGCCGGCCCACCGAGCCGGCTCCACCCATCCGCCCTGATAAACCTGCTTATGAAGCGGCGGTTAACATTGCCCTGGGGGCCGGACAAAAAATCATCGTATGGGTTCAAGATGGCAATATTCTTTCAGATGGCGCCGTCAATCTTCAAGCCACCCCGGCTCGCCCCGCCCCAGGGAGTGATGCCGGTCCCCGTTCCTTCTATGTGCTGTTTCAGCGACAAAAACTCGCTCCCCAAGAGCCGCCGCCACCCGACCCAGGCCTAGAAATCTTCAAAAAGTATCGGATTTCTTTTGTCTTTGATGAAGAGAAAATGACCATTGATGAAGTAAAAGTTACCAAACTTTAGGAGTCTTATTTAAACCAAAAGCTGTGGGGTGGCGGCTTGAATGGCCTGCCAGCGGGAAAGCTGGATAGACTGGAGGGCGGGCGAGGGAGATTGGTTAGCGTAGGTTCTCCAGGTGTCGCGCAGGCGTTGGGCGCTGAGGGTGTAGAGCCACAGCTCAACCAGCTCCAGCAAAGCTGAGCAGATAATCACAAAGCTGGGCGTCTGCTTCTATTGTAGCGCACCCCGCGCCGCCACCGGCCAGATGACCTCAACCTTCCCGTCGCGCACCCCGGCCACCTGGTTGAATAAATTGCTGACCACGCAGCAGTGATTGGGGACCACTGTCACCCGCTCGCCGATCTCCGGCTTGCGAGCGCACTGCGAAAAGTCCACGTGGCCGTGCTCCTCGGATTGGCCGTAAATGACAGCTTCGGGGTACTCCAGGATCAGGCCGTACCCTTCCAGGCCCAGCAGGTCGGATGAAAAGGTTTTGCTGCCGCCGTCGAGGATACCCCGGTCGGCGGTGGGGCGGCTGACCACCGTGGTGATGACTTTGAACGAGCACTCTTCCAGCTTCATCGCCCCATTTTTGATGGTGTAGCGGTCACCGTAGATGTACATACCGGCCCGGTGCTCGTTGACCTCGGGGTGGGTGTGAGCCTGCCACATGCCGGGCGTGCTGCCGCCGCTAACCCGCTCGATGACCAATCCGTCGCCGGCCAGCAGGCTGCGGGCAGCGGCCACAAAGGGGTCGGTGTTCTGGTTGCTGGGGTAGGTCATCAGCCCGCCAAAGCGCAAGCCCGGCGAGCGGGCAATCAGGCGGGCCAGGTCTGCCGCCTCCTGGGGGGTCTGCACCCCGCAGCGGCCCAGGCCGCTGTCAAACTCCACCAGCGTTTCCAGTTCCAACCCCTCGCGCTGGGCCGCCGCCGCCAGACCGCGCAGGGTAAACTCGGAATCGGCGGTCATGCTCAGGTTGACCCGGTGGGCCAGGCGCATCAAGCGCTCCAATTTGCGCTCGCCGATGATGTTGTAAGGCAGAAAAATATCGCCGATGCCGGCCTGGGCCATCACCTCGGCCTCGCCAATCTTCTGGCAGGTAATCCCTACCGCTCCAGCCCGAAGCTGCATGTGGGCAATTTCGGGGATTTTGTGGGTTTTGATGTGGGGCCGGTTGGCAATACCGTGCTCATCCAGGTAACGCTGAAAGCGGCTGATATTGGCCTCCAGCCTGTCCAGCTCAACAATCGCTGCGGGGGTATCTAACTCTTCAATGCGCATTGGGGCACTTCTCCTTTGAAAATAGACCGGGGACCGGGGACGGGAGACCGGTTACACGCCAGGCGAGCAAACGCCCGGTCCTCGGTCTCCGGTCAGGGCCGGCATTGGACGCTTACTTAATCTCTAATCTCCTTATTTGAGGACGATTTTAGCACAGCCCAAGCCGATAGCAAAGGGCTACGGCCAAACTCAATAGATCCAATTTTCGAGGACGCGAAGCGGGCACGCCCATGTGCCGAACGGAGCCGCACGTAGGCGTGCTGGCTCCTCAAATTTGGATCTACTGAAACTTGCTTTCCGCGTTAATTAGACGTACCTTATCAGGGTAGCAGGGTAGCAGGGTAGCAGGGTAGCAAGGTCGCAAGGTCGCAGAGTCGCAAGGTCGCAAAGTCGCAAGGTCGCAGGGATATTTTACCCCTGTCTACCCTCTACTGTCTACCGTCTACTGTCTACCGTCTACCGTCTACTGTCTACCGTCTACCATCTTCAGAGGAGTCTTATGCTAACCGATCAAACTCGCCGCGCCGCATTTCCCTCGCTTGAAACGATGACATACCTTAATACCGCCGCCGAAGGGATTCCGCCGCTGGTGGTGGGTCAGGCATTGCAGCACTATTTTCGGGATCACCAATTGGGCATGGATGGCCGGGAGCGGCATCAAGCCCAGCGCGAGGAAGTCAAGGCGCTGACGGCTCAACTGTACGGGCTAACGGCCGCCGAAATCGGGATTTGCTCTTGCAGTTCCGAAGCTTATAATCTGGCGGCGCTGGCTTTAAACTTGCAGCCCGGCGATGAAGTCATCATCAATGATTTGGATTTTCCGGCGGGCGCGACGCCCTGGCTGCAACCGACCTGCCCGGCTACGGTCAAAGTGTGGCGGGCGCGCGGCGGCGGCTTGCGGGTGGAAGATTTGATCCCGCTGTTGGGGCCGGCCACACGCCTGGTGACGGTGTCGTTGGTCAGCTTTTTTAACGGCTTTATGATCCCGCTGCCGGCGGTGGTCGAGGCGGTGCGCCGTTTCTCCCCGGCGCTGCTGGCGGTGGATGTGACGCAGGGGTTGGGACGCATCCCGCTGCGCCTGAGCGGGGTTGATCTGGTGGTCAGCAGCACCCACAAGTGGATCCTGGCCTGTCATGGCGGCGGCCTGGTCGGCGTGCCCCAAGAGCGGACGGCGGAGTGGACCGTGCCGGCGGGCGGCTGGTTTAATCTGCAAGATGCCTTTGGCCCGGATCGCTTCAAACAGGCCAACAGCCTACCGGGGGCAGCCAGCTTTACCGTAGGCATGCCCAACTATCCAGCCATTTACGCCATCCGGGCCGCCTTGGCCTATATCCAAGGTGTCGGCGTTGAGGCGATTGAGGCGGCAGCGCGGCCACTGGTGCATACCTGCCTGGAAGGGTTAGCCCGGCTGCCGGTTGAACTGCTGACTCCGTTGGAAAAAGATGCTCTGGCCGGGATTATCGCCTTTCGCCACCCGGCGGCGGAACAAATTCACGGTTTGCTCCACGCGGCCAATATTCATATCATGGCTCACGCCGGGCGGCTGCGGGTGGCCCTGCACGGGTACAACACCATGGCCGATGTCGAAAGATTCCTCGAAAAACTGGCTGAGGCGTTAAGGCATGTGGGGCAGGATTAGGCCCTCGCAATATTACGAATCGGCGAATGGCGAATCAGAAATGCCATTCGCCATTCGCTGATTCGCCATTCTTTGTTAGGGGATTGAGGATGAAGCGAGTTGCCGGTAAAGTAGCCCTGGTGACGGGCGCGGCGCGGGGCATTGGCCGGGGGGTGGCCTTGTGCCTGGCCGAAGAAGGGGCGGAGGTGGTGGTCAATGATTTGCCGCCGGCCGGTGAGTTCGATGCCCGTGATACGGCGGCGGCTATTGAAGCGCTGGGGCGGCAGACGCTGGTACAGTACGCCGACGTGTCGGACCGGGAACAGGTGACGGCCATGATTGCCGCCAGCGTTGCCCACTTTGGCCGCCTCGACATTGTGGTAGCCAATGCCGCCGTCACGGTGCGGGAACTGACCGTCGAGGCGCAGTGGCAACATGTGCTCCGCACCCTGGAAGTGACCCAGTTTGGCGTTTACCATACCTGCCAGATGGCCGCCCAGCAGATGGTGGCCCAGGCGCAACAGGGCCGGCCCGGCGGCAAAATTATTATCATCGGCTCGGTTTTGGCCGAAATTCCGCTGCCGACGAGCGCGCCCTACAACATGGCCAAGGCCGCCGTCAATCAGTTGGGCCGCACGCTGGCCGCCGAGCTGGCCGAATATCGGATCAATGTCAACGTGATTAATCCGGGCTGGATTGACACGCCGGGGGAGCGCCAACTGGCCAGTGGAGCCGAGCTTCAGGCCGGGGCGAAGATGATCCCCTGGGGCCGGCTGGGGACGCCCCGCGACATTGGCCGGGCCGCCGTATTTCTGGCCAGCGATGAGGCCGACTATATTACCGGCAGCAGTCTGCGGGTGGATGGCGGCTTTAGCCTAAAGTGAGGCGAAGAGGCGAGGACAGGTGAGGCGAAAAGACTCTTCGCCTCCTCGCCTCACGCTTCCTCGTATCTTTACTTTCTTGGGAGGCAACGATGCATCAAGAACAACGCCAACAGGCGCATGCCTATTTACAGGCTAAGGGCGTCGAACGGGCGCTTTTTGCCAATCCCTATACGGTCAAGTGGTTAACCGGCTTTGCCCCACCGGTGCAGGTCGGTTTTAATTTTTTTGCCGGCGGCCCACCACTGGTCTGGTATGAGGCCGGGCACTTTACCCTGCTGGTGGTAGACGCCTACGCTGCCGATACAGCCGCTTTTGACGAACAGGTGGACGGGGCGGTGATAACGCACCTGGGTTACACCATCGAGCAGCCGTTGGCCGGGGCCGACCACCTGACACGGGCGCTGCGCCAGGTTATTGGCGGCGGCAGCGGCAGGGTTGGGCTTGAACAACGGGATGTGCCGGTCTATTTTCAGAGTGTTGTACACGACGCTCTGGGGGCGGCTGATTTTGTGGCGGTGGATGGCTGGCTTGAGCCGCTGCGGCTGGTCAAAACTGCCGAAGAGTTAGCCAAACTGCGGGAAAACTTCGCCCTGACCGATGTGGGTCACGCCGCCGTCCGGTACAGCAGCATCGCCGGCAAGCGTGAAATTGATGTCTGGGCCGAGATTCATAGCGCCATCCAGCAGGCGGCCGGGCGACGAGTTCCACTGGGCAATGACTGTGTGGTTAGTTATCGGGAAAATAATATCGGCGGCTGGCCGCTGGACTATGAAATCAGGCCGGGCGACTCGTTAATTGTGGATCTCAGCACTATACTATATGGCTATTGGAGTGATAGCTGCGCCACCTATTACGCCGGTGAGCCGACGCCGCAGCAGGCGGCCATGCACCGCACGGCGTTGCAAGCGCTGGAGTTGGGCATCTCGCTGGTTCGGCCCGGTGCGGTAGCCAGAGAAATTGATCAAGCTCTGCGCCAGTTTATCGCCGCAGCCGGTTATCCGGTTTATCCGCACCATTCCGGGCATGGCATTGGCGTCATTGGGCACGAAGCGCCCCGGATTGTGCCTTATAATGATGAAGTGTTACAGGCGGGCATGGTGATAATGCTGGAACCGGGGATTTACCTGCCTGGCCAGGCCGCCGTCCGGGTGGAGGACGCGCTGCTGGTCACGGCAGATGGGGCCGAGGTATTGACGAAGCACGATAAGAGTCTACCGTAGGAAGAATGGAGGGCTGGAGGGCTGGAAGGGTGGAAAATGACCAATCTTCCCATCTTCCAGCCTTCCATCAAGCATAGAAAAGGACGATTTAAATGCTGATTATTGACGCTCATCTTGATCTGGCCTGGAACGCTTTGCAGTGGAACCGGGATTTGCTGAGTTCGGCCTACACTATCCGCACTCAGGAGAACCGCACCCCGGGAGAAGGGCGAGGCCAGGGGACAGTGGCCTTACCGGAGATGCGTCAGGGGCGGGTAGCCCTGTGTATGGCCACCCTGCTGGCCCGCTCGACCGGCCGGGCTGCGCCCTATATTGATTACGCCTCGCCGGCTCAGGCGTTTGGCATTGCGCAGGGCCAATTGGCTTATTATCGCGCCCTGGAACTGGCCGGACACATTCGAATCATCACCAACCGGGTTGAATTGGATCATCATCTGGGCGAGTGGACAACCTGGGAGGCCGACTCGCAGGAGAGCGAGACGCCGCCGCTGGGCTTTGTAATCAGTATGGAAAGCGCCGACCCCATCCTCAGCCCTGATGAACTGCCGGAGTGGTGGGAAGCAGGACTGCGGGTGGTGGGGCCGGCTCACTACGGGCCGGGTCGCTATGCCGGCGGCACCAGCACCGAATTGGGCCTGACCGATTTGGGCCTGGCCTTACTGTCTAAAATGGAGTGGTTGGGCATGATTTTGGACCTGACCCATTTTTCGGACCCGGCCTTTTGGGAGGCCCTGGAAGCTTACGAAGGGCCGGTGCTGGCCAGTCATAACAACTGCCGGACGCTGGTGCCGCATCAACGCCAATTTAGCGATGAGCAGCTTAAAGCCATCTTTGAGCGGGACGGGGTGATTGGGGCGGCCTTTGACGCCTGGATGCTCCAGCCGGGCTGGGTTATCGGCCACAGTAGCAATGCTCAGGTAACGCTGGCCGATGTAGTGGATCACATTGACCATATTTGCCAGTTGGCCGGCAGCGCTCGCCACGCCGCCATCGGCACCGACCTGGACGGCGGATTTGGCCGTAACCAGACCCCGCATGATCTGGATACCATTGCTGATTTGCAAAAGTTGGTGGGTCTGCTGGCCGGGCGCGGCTATCGGGATGAGGATATTGCCGCGATCATGCACGGTAACTGGCTGCGACTGCTGCACCAAAGCTGGGATTGGGGCGAGAGTCCGGCAGTGGACTCGACTGAAGGCGAGTAAGAATTTTAGGTTCTTCAAGATTTCGTGGGAGTTAGGCCCGATACGTGATTAGGGTCATCACGCATCACGTATCACGTATCACATTGCAACTGCCCCCCTCAATTCCGAAAGAGTCGAATTTTGAGAGGCAACTTATGGAATGGCAGAATGAGCAAGAGTTGATGGCCCTGATCCGGGCTGAGCTGTTTACAGCGGTGATTGGCGATATTTTGGATAATCACGGCTATACCAATCAGTTTCTACCGCCGGAACTACAGCCGTTGGCCCCCGACATGCTGCTGGTAGGACGAGCCATGCCGGTGCTGGAAGCCAACGTGTTTGACAGCAAAGACCCTTATGGCTTGCTGTTTGCCGCCCTGGACGATTTGAAACGGGGCGAAATTTACGTAGCCAGCGGCGCTTCGGCCCGCTATGCTATGTGGGGCGAGTTGATGTCTACCGCCGCCAGGGCGCGTGGGGCCACCGGGGCGCTGCTCAACGGCTATGTCCGCGATACCAAAGGCATTTTGGAGATGAGGTTTCCTGTTTTTTGCCTGGGCCGGTTTGCCCAGGATCAAAAGGGGCGAGGCCGGGTGATTGATTACCGGGTGGCGGTGGAAATCGGCGGGGTGCGGATTCAGCCAGGCGATATGCTGATTGGGGATATTGACGGGGTGGTGGTGGTGCCGCAGCAGATCGAGACCGAGATTTTTAGCGAAGCTTTGGAAAAGGCGCGGGCTGAAAAGGTTATCAAATTAGAGTTGGAACAAGGTATGCTGGCTACAGATGCCTTCAAAAAGTATGGTATTTTGTAAGGGAAGAACCGAGGGAAAAGGGGACAGTCTAACTTGTTTGAGGCCATAAAAAGGGGATGCGAAGCGGGTACGCCCACGTGCTGAACGGGGCCGCACGTGGGCGTGCTGGCTTCTCAAATTTGGATAACCTGATGCAGTGCTTGAATCACCTGGCTTGAGTGGGACACCCAGCCAAAGATGCCGCCTTGCGCTTTAATCATCTTCAGCCCAACCTGCTGAAATTCTGGAAAGTATGAGCCGACACAATCCTCAGGGACCAGACATTCATAACCGCGGTCGTTAGCTTCACGCACGGTGGTATGCACACAGACCTCAGTGGTCACCCCGCAGACGATGAGCGATTGGATGCCTCGGTTGCCCAACAGCAAAGCCAGGTCCGTGCCAAAAAATGCGCCCTTACCCGATTTGTCAATCACCGGCTCGGTGGGTAACGGGTAAAGTTCCGGGATGATGTCGTGGCCGTATTCGCCGCGCACCAGCACCCGGCCCATCGGCCCCACATCGCCGATGCCGCAGGAGAGGTGGCCTCGGGCCAGTTTGGCCGGCGGCGCGTCGGTCAGGTCGGGCCGATGGCCCTCACGGGTATGGATGACCAGCATTCCGGCCGCGCGAGCCGCTTCCAGCAAATTGGCAATCGGCCCGATGGCGCTGCGCAGCAACGACACATCATTACCCAGCATTTCGCCAAAGCCGCCTGGTTCCAGAAAGTCGCGCTGCATATCAATGATAATCAGGGCAGTCGCAGCAGGGTCAAATTCAAAGGCATAGGGTTCAGCTTCAATCTGTAATTTGGACATAATCTTAACCTCAATATGACAAGTATAGTCTTGGGGGATTTCTCGCTCCTTCGTCGCTCGAAATGACATGACCGGGTTAATCCTTAATATGATATTTGGTCACTCAGGTATCCGGTGTTACAATCGCTCCAATTCACCGCTGGAGGCAAGCATGTCCCTATCCCCGGATATGATTCATCAAATTGCGCAAAGTTTTTTCACCGCCGAAGACAATCACCAGCAGATTCAGCCGGTCGCTTCCTTTTATCCTGATATTTTGGTTGAAGAAGCCTACCAGGTTCAGGCCGCCGTCGTGTCAGGTTGGATGGAGCGAGGCTACAAAATTGTCGGCCAAAAGGCGGCGGCCACTAGCCAGGCGGCCCAGGCCAAGATGCATATTCAAGAACCCATTTACGGTCACTTGTTTGACTTTCAGCAGGCCGCGCCCGGCTCGACCTTATCGGCCGAGCATTTTATCCAGCCGTTTATCGAGTGCGAACTGGCTTTTGTTTTCAATCGCGCCGTCAGCGGCCCCCACCTTACCCCCACCGATATTTTAGCCGCCACCGATGTTGTCGCCGCTTTTGACATTGTTGACTTTCGCACCACCGAATTTCAGGTCGGGATGCCGGAGGCGCTGTGCTACAATGTCTATACTCGCCACTTTGTCTTGGGCCAGCAGCCCGCCGACCCTGCCGGCCTCGATTTACCGAATCTAAAGGTGACGTTGGCTCAGAACGGGGCAGAAGTCGCCAGCGCGACGGGCGCGGCGATTATGGGCGACCCGGCTCGCTCTATCACCTGGGTGGCCAACAAATTGGCCGAGCATGGCCGCAGCCTCGAAGCCGGCCATTTCATTTTGACCGGAGCCATCACCCGCCCCCAGCCTATCCAGCCCGGCGACTATTTCAGCGCCGCGTTTGAGGCGTTAGGCCCATTGGCGGTGTCATTTTAAAGTCGCACAGCGCCCCACCGCTGCCCAACACGGCCCTGCTGAAAAGCCGCCGCGAGACCGGCCAGGGTTGCTTCCTGAAAGGCGGGCGCAATCAAGGTCAGTCCCATCGGCAGGCCGTTGGGCTGAAAGCCGTTGGGCACGGCCCAGGCGCACAAATCGAGCAGGTTGACAAAGTTGGTGTAACGGCCCAGGTTGGTATTCAAGGCAAACGGCTCAGCTTCAACTTCGGCCAGGGTGTAGATGGTGCCGGAGGTCGGCGCCACCAGAAAATCAATCGTCTGCCAGATAGGTTCAACCTGTTTTTGGTAGGCCCGCAGCTTGTAATAGCTTTCAAAAGCGTCTACCGCCGAGAATTTCCTGGCTCCTTCGATAATGGCGCGGGTAACCGGAAAAAGCGCTTCGGGTTTGGCGCTGATAAATTCCTTGATGGCCGCATACCGTTCGGCAACCCAGGGGCCGCCGTAGAGCAGTTGGGCGGTGGCCTCAAAGGGCGTAAAATCAATCTCCACTTTTTCCCCGCCCAGGTCAATCAGTTGGGCTACCCCTTCATGAAATAAGCGTTGATAATCTCTGTTACCAAAAAACTCTAACTGCCGAGGGCGTGGCACACCAAAACGAAATCGCTCCAGTTTTTTGGTGGCAAGACCGTTGGGGCGAGTCCGCGAGAAAGGGTCGGTTGGGTCAGGCTTCTGGCAAACATTGAACACGGCCAGCGCATCCGGGCAGGTCAGCGCAAAAATGGAAACGCAGTCCAGCGAGCGACAGGCCGGGACGACGCCGGTCATACTGAGCAGGCCCCGGCTGGGCTTCAAACCGACCGTATTGGTGAAGCCCGCCGGCACCCGGCCCGACCCGGCGGTGTCCGTGCCCAAAGCAAAGCTGACCAGCCCCGCCGCCACCGCTGCCGCCGAGCCGCAACTGGAGCCGCCGGTGATAAAATCGGGGTTAAATGGGTTAGGCGTGGCCCCGTAGGGCGAGCGCATTCCCACCAGGCCGGTGGCAAACTGGTCGAGATTGGTTTTGCCAATTAACAGCGCCCCGGCGGCGTTCAAGTGTTCCACCAGGGTGGCGTTTTCCTGGGGAACGTAGCTAAATTCAGGACAGGCGGCGGTGGTGGGGTGTCCGGCCACGTCAATATTATCTTTGACGGCGTAAGGAATGCCGTATAACGGCAGCGCGGCAGCCCTGTCTCGCTGCTTTTCCAGTTGTTCCGCCTGAGCCAGAACTTGCTCTTGGGGCAGCAGGTAAATCCAGATATTCGGCGTAGCACAGGCGGCGATGCGTTGGTAAACAGTTTCAACCAGTTGAGTCGGTTTTAATTCTCCACTTTGATACAAACGTTGCAAAGTGGATAAATCCAAATATGTTTGAGTGGACAAATAATTCATCAGCACCTATCCAGCAATGAAGACCGGAGACCGGGGACCGATGACCGGGTATTATCATCTGTCTCCGGCCTTCCGTCCCCGGTCTATTTTCAAGGGAGTAATAAGCAATACCGGGCAAACGCCCCCTACTTCCTACTCCCTACTCCTTACTTCCTCTTCTACTCCGTCTGACCAATCACCCCCTCCACCAGCCAATCGGTTGAATCGAGTAGCTCGATGCCGCCGGCTTCGCCTTCGGGGATACGCACAGTGCCCTTGTTATCCGTAATTGGGCCTTCAAAGATTTTCAACTCTCCTTTGATGATGGCTTCCTCTTTCTCTTTGATTAAGGTTTGAACTTCGGGCGTCACGGCGGGGCCGTAATCGGCCAGGGTCAGGAAGCCGCTTTCCATCCCGCCGCGAATATGCTCGCTTTTCCAGGACCCATCCATCACCTCTTTGGTCAGCTTGGTGTACAGGTCGCCCCAGGTGTAAGCTACGCCGGTCAGCCAGCCTTTGGGCGCAAACTGCTGCAAGGCCGACGAGTGAAAGCCGATGCTATAGATACCGCGCTCTTCAGCCGTTTTGACAATCGTGATGGGTGAGTCGACCAGCATGGTCACGACGTCAACCCCGGTATCGGCCAGGGCATTGGTAGCGGCGGCTTCTTTGGCCGGGTCCACCCAGGCCCCATTGAAGACCAGGGTCGTGGTTACTTCGGGCTTGACCGACTTTGCACCCAGTTGAAACGCATTGACCGAGGCCAGAATATTCGGAATGGGGAAAGCAGTGATAAAACCCAGCTTGTTGGTTTTTGTGGCCGACCCGGCGGCAATACCGGCCAGGTACATGGCTTCAAAGTTATTGCCCCAATACGTACCCAAGTTTTTGGCTAATTTGAAGCCGGCCGGGTGCATAAAAATCACCTCGGGATGCTTCTCGGCTACGGCCAGGGCCGGGTCGAGGTAGCCAAAGCTCTGCGGAAAAATCAATTTGGCCCCTTGTTGAATCATATTTTCCATCACCCGCTCGGCGTCGGCGCTTTCGGGCACATTCTCGGCTTCAATCAATTTGACGTTGGGCAGATTTTCGGTCATTTTGACCAGCCCATCGTGGTGGGCCTGATTGTAACCGGCATCGGTAATCGCGCCCACGTGCAGCGCTCCGACCACAAACGGTTCTTCTTCCGCTGCTGCCGCTTCCCCGGCCGCGGGCGCGGGCGACGATTGACAGCCCGTTGCTAAAGCAATAGCCAGCACCAATAACCCCAATTTGACCCACAAAGCGAACTTGTTTTTGTGTAACATCGTGTCCTCCTCTTGACTTTTTTAGTTAAAAATTTATTCAAAGCGGACCAATCCGCTCTAAAACACCTACAAAACAGATAGGTTCTTGATGTATTTCAAGGAGTTGGTAAAAAATTTCTCACAGATGAACACAGATAACACGGATAAGGATAAAAATTAAGAAAAATCTGTGTTTATCCGCGTTTATCCGTGAGCCAATCCTTTTTCTTCGGAGCTCCTTGAAATCTATCTTGAGCCAAGCTCAATTTGTCCCTTCAAAAACAGCTTTCAACCCTTCCGGCATGGCTCGCTTGCGGCCCTTTTGCACAAACAGCAGCACACCGAGGGTCAACAGATAGGGAATCATATCCAGCAAAAAGGGCGAAATATTGGCTCCGCGGGCTTGAAGCTGAAGCTGCAAGGCCAGCGCGCCGCCAAACAGCAGGGCCGCTGCGACAGCCCGGAGCGGATGCCAGGCGGCGAAAATCACCAAGGCGACGGCAATGAAACCCCGCCCGGAGGTCATACCCTCGCTCCAACTTTGGGCAAAAGCCAGGGATAGATGCGCTCCCCCCAGCCCGGCCAGCACCCCACCGATGAACACGGCCTGATATTGCAGCAGTTCGGGCTTCAAGCCAGCGGCAAACGCTACCACCTTGTTTTCACCCACCGCCCGCAGCGACAGACCCCACTTGGTCCGAAACAAGACCCACCAAACCAGGGCCGCCAGGGGCGCCATCAGATAAATCAAAATGTCGTGGTTGAACAGAATCCGGCCAATCACCGGAAGGTCGGCCAAAAAAGGAATGGGCAAGGCATCCAGGCCATGCACAAGTTGCCCCACATAAGGTTTGCCAATCAAGGCGCTCAGACCGAGACCAAAAAACATCAGGGCCAGGCCGCTGGCTAACTGGTTGGCTTTGCGGGTGACGACCAGATAAGCCAAAATTAAATTAAAGACCCCTGCCGCCAGCCCGCCGGCCACCACACCCAAGAGCGCGCTGCCCGTTTGCGCCGTGACCATAAAGCCGGTCACCGCGCCCATGAGCATCGTTCCCTCGACGCCCAAATTGATGACCCCGGCTCGCTCGACCACCACTTCCCCCAGCGCCGCATACAACACCGAGGTACTCGACTGAATCGAACCCGTCAAAACGCCTTCAATAAACGATGTGGTCATTTTGCCTCCCGTTTTGGCCAGCCAAAACTCATGTTGTTAAAGAATTTACCCAGCACAATGAACAAAATAAGCGACATTAACACATTGACTGATGAGAAAGGCATCCCCTGCGTAATCTGCAAGGTATCGCCACCCAGGGCAATAATGGCAATGAGAAACGACATGACCACCACCCCTAATGGATTGTGCAGCGCCAGCCAGCTTATCAGAAAGCCCATATAGCCGTAGCCGGGTGAAAAACCGGGCCGCAGCCGGCCCTGAATCGCCATGACTTCGCCCATGCCGGCCAGGCCGGCCAACCCCCCGGCGATAAACATCGTCACCAGAATATAGCGGGTGAGGGGCAGGCCGTGCCGCCGGGCCGCTTCGGGATTGCCGCCGATGGCCCGCATCTCGTAACCCCAGCGGGTTCTCTTGAGCACAAAGTACAGCACCGCCAGGGCGATGAGGCCCAGCACCAGCCCAAAATGAACCCGCGAATTGCCGATGAAGGGCAGCCGCACGGAGTCGGCAAACAGGACGCTTTGGGGAAAATTGGCGCTCTCCGGGTCCTTGAACGGGCCAAAGACAAAAAAGTTGACCCACAAGACAGCCACATAATTGAGCAGTAGGGTCGAAATGGTCTCATTCAACCAACCCCTGGCCCGCAAAAAAGCCGGAATCGCTGCCCACAGCCCGCCGCCTACAAAGCCGAGGAGTATCATCAGCGGGATGCCAACCACCGCCGGGAGGGAGTCGCCTACAGCCAATGCGCCCCAGGTAGCCAGCAGTGCGCCCATATAAAGCTGTCCTTCCCCGCCCACGTTGACCAGGCCAATCCGGGCCGGCAGCAGCACCGCCAGGGCGCACAGCACCAGCGGAATAACCTTGACCAGCGCCTCCGACAGGCCGTAGCTGCTGCCAATAGTGCTGCTAAAGATGTCGGCGTAAGCCTGAGCCGGATTCTTGCCAAAGATGAGCAGCACCAGCGCGAACACCAGCAAGGCCAGCGCCAGCATCGCCATGTAGCGCAGCAGCCCGCTAAACTGCTGCTTGCCAATTTGAGCCAAACTGTTACCGTTAAGCATGGGTTATCGTCCCTCCTGTCATGAGAATGCCAACATCGTGGGCCGTCGTCTCTTGCGGCCTGAACGTGCCGACAATGTGGCCGTGATGCATCACCAGCAGCCGGTCGCTCAGGGCAAAGAGTTCGTCCAAATCTTCGGAAATGAGCAAGATACCCATCCCCTGCTCACGATGTTTCAGCAGCAGGCGGCGAGCCGCTTCGGCGTTAGAAATATCCAGGCCGCGCGCCACATAATAGGCAATTAACAGCTTCGGCTGGCGGCCCACCTCGCGGGCAATAATGACCCGCTGCAAATTGCCGCCCGATAAGGTTTCGACCATCACTTCCAGCCGGGGCGCGGAAGAGATAAAGGTGCTGTTGAGGAATTGCGTGGCCTTATCCCGCACCCGCTTCCAGTTCATCGAAAGCCCACCCTGGTCGGCGTATTTATGCTGCTCGCCCAGAATCATATTTTCATAGACGCGCATGCCGGGAACAGCGCCCATCAGCAGCGGGTCTTCGGGGATGCAACCCAAACCGGCTTGCAGCTTTTTCTCGACCGGCCAATTCGCCACATTTTCGCCCATCAGATGAATCGTTCCGGCGGTGTGCGGACGCAACCCCAGGGCCGCTTCAATCAGCGTTTGCTGCCCATTGCCGGAAACGCCGGCCACGCCGACAATCTCGCCGGGAAAGACCTGAAAGGTGACTTCTTTCAGGCCGACTTTGGTTTGTTCATCGGGCACAGTGATGCGGTCGAAAATCAGCAACGGAGTCTGGCCGGTGGTGTCCCTGGTTTGGGTAATACGAGCAGCCTCCGGTGGGGCCGCGCCCAACAACATCGTCACCAACTCGGTTTCGGTAGCCCCGGCGACGGGCATGGTTTCAACTATGCGGCCACGGCGCAGCACCGTAATCCGGTCGGCTACGGCCATAACCTCCGGCATTTTGTGGGTGATAAAGAGGATGGCGTACCCATCGGCTCGCAGTTTGTTGAACACCTGGAACAGCCCACCCACCTCATGAGGAGCCAGCACGCTGGTCGGCTCATCAAAAATCAGCACCCTGGCCCCAGCCAGAATGATTTTGAGAATTTCGACCTTCTGCTGCTCACCCATCGAAAGCTCGCCGACAATGGCCCGCGGGTCCACATGCAAATCATATTTGGCCGAGGCCTCTTTAATGCGCTGTTCGATTTCTTTTTGACTGAACACGGCCCGTAAATCCGGCAAAAACAAGGCGACATTCTCAATCACCGTCAAAGCGGGAATAAGGGTGAAATTCTGAAAAACCATGCCGATGCCCAGCCGGCGGCCATCCTGGGGCGAGTTGATTGTCGTTGGCTGGCCGTTCAAAAATATCTGACCAGACGTGGGCTGGTAAAAACCATAGAGCATTTTCATCAAGGTGCTTTTGCCCGCCCCGTTTTCGCCCAAAATGGCATGCACTTCGCCAGGATAAATGGCAATGTTGACGTTATCGTTGGCGCGCAGGTCGCCAAACTGTTTGACCAGGCCGCGAGCTTCCAACAAAGGCATTGGAGGGCTAGCTGGAGTTTGAACTTGGGTTAGCATTTTCGACTCCTTAGAAAATACGACCGGGGACGGGAGACCGGCTACATGCCAAGCGAGCAAACACCCGGTCCTCGGTCTCCGGCTCTCCGGTCAACGGCTGCCAAAGATTTTCGTTAATGGCGGTGTGCCGTTGGCTCATAAACACTCCTCCCAGGTTGTGTCGTATACAAAATTGTATACAATATGGACAACTTCATTGATCCGTGCCAAGCCCGGAAATAGTTAACAAAAAACGCCCTCAGATGCCAACCTTTTCAGGTGGTATTTGAGAGCGTCTCGGCTGCTCAGAAGAAATGTTTATTCAGTTTACTAAAACAAAAAAACGACGCCTTAAAAAATGCGTCGTCGCATTTGAGTAATTGATTTGGCCGGAAAGAAGCTTTCCAGGCCAATTTGAACGCAATTTTACACATATTTAAAAAGTTGGCAAATTCAGTATGGACAAACACAACCTGAGCCAGGAAATCTTTGATACCCTTAAAAATCGAATTATCCAGTGGGAATATCCGCCGGGGCAACGCTTGACCGAGGAAAGTTTATGCAGTGAGTTTGGCGTAAGCCGGGTCCCCATCCGCGAAGCGCTGCGTATGCTTGAGGACAGCAAGCTGGTAGATAAAGTACCCTATCGCGGCTGTACGGTTAAACAGCCTGACTTGAATGAAATCCACCACCTGTACGATGTTCGCCTGGCTTTGGAATTATTTGCGGTGGAACAACTGGCTCGCCAGGGGATGGATCAGCCAGCCTGGCAGCGGCTGCATCAAACCTGGAATAATTTACTGGCTATGGATGCGCTGGACGAATTGGATACTGCTCACCTGGCCCGGCAGGACGAATTATTTCACGAAACCCTGGCCCAGGCTACCGGCAACCGGGTCATGCTGGAGTTGTTGCATGACATCAACGAGCGGCTTTTTTTTCTGCGGATGCACGACATTACTACGGTTGAGCGCCTGGTTCAGACCTGCCAGCAACACTTGCATGTTCTGGCCTGTATTCAAGCCGGCAATGTGACAGCGGCGCGTGAAGCCATCCAGACCAATATCGCCTTTGGTCGTAGCAATGTTGAGACAGCGCTCAAAGAGGCTTTGATCCAGACCTATCTAAAAGAACAGTCAGAGTTTGCCTGAAAGGTAACTGGCCTGGAAGTCATTCTTCCGTCAGGCTGGTATCAAAAGAACTGACTTCCCGACCTTGCCACTCCAGCCGGTAAAGGCCGCGATAAAGGCCACTTTCGTAGGCTACCACCCGACCTTGGTTGTCATAAGTGACCCGGCTGCGCAGCAGCACGGTGCTGTGGGGGAGATTAAGCAGTTTAGCCTGCTCAAAACTCAAGTTAACCGCTTTGAAGGTTTCGCTGGCGCGCACCAGTTTGATGCCATACCCTGCCTCCAAAACGTTGTATTGTAACTTAACAATTTAATTGACATATAGATTGGAGTTCCTGCTCGGACAGGAGACCCACATAATGAAGCAGTTGAAAGGAACCAGCGGCAAACTGTTTTAAGAACTCGATCACTTCCCGACGTAACTGCTTGAAATTGTGGCTCAAATTATGATCGTGCAAGATGTCCTGCTGCAGCCAGCGCCACAATTTTTCAATCGGATTGAGCCACGAGGCATAGGTCGGCAAAAACAGAGGGTGAGTTGGTTATCGGTCGCGGCTTGCAAGACTGCTGGTAGCTTGTGGATCGGCCAGTTGTCCTGAACCAAGTAAATGCGCTGAAGCTGGGGATAAGCGGCCCGAATTTGGGCATAAAATTCCATCAGATCCTTTTGCTGCCCAATTTTATGGCGTTGCCGGTATAGCACTTGACCGGTCAAAGCATTCAAGACCGCTGTAATCCGGGCTTTGGTGTTGGCCCCGGCCCGTTGCTGCCGCCGGTGTTGCCGTCGTCCTCGCCGTTGCCAACTGTGACGGATGTCCGCTCGCCGATAGTAGGTAAATTCATCCGGAAACAACATAATGACCTCTTCGGGATGGGTCACAGCCTCCTGGTAGGCCCGCAAAATCTGTTCCCACTTGGTTCGATACTTTGGGTCGGGACTGTGGATAAAGTACAAGGCTTTCTTGCGACTAAAGCCTAGGCGTTTGAGTACCTTGTAAATCCCGGCGTCGGTGCAGCCGTCCAACCATCGGAGCGTTCGTCCCACATCTTGCAACCGCCAGCGGGTCCATTTGATCCCGTATTGACGAGGCGACTGGTGCAGCAGGTATTCAACTGCTTGTTCCGCTTCCATTGGGCTGAGAGGGAAAAAAGCCGGTTTGCGTCCCCGGCCCGTCTTCACCACCAAACCAGCGATACCCTCGCTCAGATAGCGCTCAATCCAACCTTTGACCGTATGTTCGCTGCGCCTTTTATGCAACCCATGCAAAGCCACCTTGTCGCACCGATTGGCCTTGACTCACCTTGAGAATACCGGCGACCCTTTCTCGCACATACGCTTTGGGGTGGTGGTCTCGCGCCCTCGTCAACTCCTCGGTCTGTTTAGCAGCCAGGCATAGTTTGGTTATTTTGGGCGTTGATTTTGCCTCCCTATGTCAACTGCCTTAAGTATACCCTATATGTCAATTATTTTGTTAAGGTCCAAATATGAGCCGGAGCGCGGCGAAATTTTGCCGGTCAATATTATGTTCCGGGCAGTGGCCGTGCCGGAAGGGGAACATACGGTGGTGTTTGAATTCAGGCCGCCTTCGGTGCGGCTGGGGGCGTGGGTGAGTGGCGGCGCGTTGATAATTTTAAGTATAGGTCTAATATCAGCAGGGATTAGAGGATATAGGAAATCATAGGGTGAGAGGAGTTTCTATTTTTCATCCTTCCGCCTTCATCCTTTTCAATCGCTCCCAGCGCTCGCAGTGAGGCTTTTTGTACTTCGGTCAGGCCAGTGACATCGGTGATGTTCATGCGCTCATAGGGCCGGTCGGGGCGCAAAGTGGCTAAATTATGACCGCTGTCAATATCCCACAAGCGAGTAGTAATATCGAGGCTGGCAGTGGCCAGCATGCTTCCGCCTGGATGAAGGGCCACAGCAAGCACCAAATCGGTGTGACCGGCCAAATTCTGGCGGCAGCGGCCAGTAGCTATATCCCACACATGGCCGGTATAATCCTCACCTACACTAACCAGGGCTTGTCCATCCCCAGAGAAACAGAGACCCCAAACTCGCCCCACCCCCTCAGCCAAAGTACGGCTGCAGGTGCGGCTTGGCAAATCCCACAGGCGAATGGTGGCGTCTTGTCCGGCGCTGGCCAAACACCGTCCGTCAGGGCTAAAAGCCACCGCCCACACCTGGCCGCTGTGTTCAGAAAAGATGTGGACACATTCACCGCTTTCAACCTGCCACAAGCGGACGGTTTGGTCGCCGCTGCCGGTAGCCAGCAGTCGCCCATCTGGGCTGAGAGCAGCCGTCCAGATCCAACTGGTGTGCCCATGCAAAACTCGCTCACATTCCCCACTCTCAACGCGCCAAAAGCGAATCGTAGCGTCATCGCTAACGCTGATCAGAACATCTCCGGTGGGGCTAAAGGTCAATTGCCGCACCCAATCGGTATGTCCGTACAACGTGTGGAGACATTGATAGGTCGTTAAATCCCAAATTTTTATCGTTTTATCATAACTGCCGCTGGCCAACAGGCGACCGGCAGGACTAAAGGCCAGCCCCCAAACCCGATCGCTGTGCCCGGCCAACGTTTTGAGGGGACGACCCGGCTGCGCCTGCCACAACTGCACCCGGCCATCGCCGTAGCTACTGCCCAGAGTCTGGCCGTCGGGACTGAAAGCAACGCCCAAAGCTCGATTGGCATACCCCTGCCAGGTTTTAAGGCTCTGCTGAGTTTGCCCATCCCATAGATGGATAGTCTTATCATCACCACTGCTGGCTAACTGGCGGCCATCCGGGCTAAAGGCCAGGCCATAAACACGCCCGGCATGTCCGGTTAAAATATGGCGACGGCGGCCACTGTTGACCTCCCAAAAGCAGATAACTTTATCCTCACCGGCGCTGACCAACCACCGTCCATCGGGACTAAAAATCAGCCGGCGGATATAGCCGGTATGGCCGGCCAGGATTTTGGGCGGGCTGAGATCGGGCCAGGACCAGAGGTAAAGGCTGTTATCATGAGCGCCGCCGGCCAACCAACGACCATCCGGGCTAAAAGCCAGGCAACGCAGCCAGGTTGTCTCTACCGGCCAATGGGCTACGGCTTCTCCGGCATTGACATCCCATAGGCGTACCGTTTGGTCTAAACTGCTGCTGACCAGCAACCCGCTGTGGGGATGAAAGGCCACCGACCAAACTTGATCGGTGTGCCCGCTCAAAACCCCCTGGCTTTGCCCGGTGGAAATATCCCAGAGGCGAATGGTCTGATCTTCACCGGCGCTGGCTAAGAGGCGGCCATCCGGGCTAAAAGCAACTTCACGGCAACGACTGCTATGACCGCGCAGCCAATAGCGACAGTGCCAGGTAGTCGTATCCCATAAACGGATAATTTGATCATTGCCACTGGAGGCCAGCCAACAACCATCAGGACTCAGCGCAAAAGCGTAAACAAAACCACTATGGTCCAGAAGGCTCAACCAGGGCTGTCCATCGCTCAGTCGCCATAGACGAATTTCGCCATTTTCCAGGCCGCTGACCAAATGTTGACCATCCGGGCTAAAGGCCAAAGCCCAGACGCTTTCAAAAGGTTGCCGGAAGACAGAGCCGCTCAGGTCAGCCTGCGCCAGGTTGACTCCCGGCAGAGCGGTCTGCCGCAAATCGGCCTGCCAGATAAAGAGGCCGGAGAGGTCCTGATCACTGAGATCGGCATCCAAGTAGGTCAACAAGTTCAGGATATTCCCGGCGGCATAACCGGGGACGGGCGGCTGGCTGCGGCGCAAGGCAGCCAACGTTTCTCGCAGATGAGCCTCTAACCCTGACCGGCCCAGGGCGGCCAACAGCCGCTCGGCAATGGGCGCCAACAGGAGGCGTGTTTGAATCTGGCGAACATATTCTTTACCCTGAACTTTAACCAGGGCGCACTTTTGCCACAACTCAATCCGTCCGGCCAGCATCTCCTGGCTAAGGTGATGGATCAGCCGGTCGGTAACAAACTCCATGATCACATTTTGCAGGGTGAAGCCGGCCTCGACCTGCTCCATCAGAAAACGGCGTTGAAGGGAGTGGAGGGCTTCGGCCAGTTCTCGGACTGAACCGGAACCGAGCATATCGGCCTGGAGCGACACCAGGGAAGTAGGTTCCCGTTCAATGGCCAGCCAATACATGACTTCCGCCTCCAAAGCTGACAAACGGCTAAACTGCTGTTCCAGCAAATGGCGGGTGTCGCTAAACAGGGCCGATCCGGTATCTAAAAAGCGGTTGGCCTGGCCACCATAAAATTCTTGAATTGAGGCGGCAGCCAGTTTTAAGGCCAGGGGATTGCCGGAATAACGACGCACCACTTCCGCCAGATCAGTGGCCTGGCCGGAAATACCTTTATCTTGCAGGATAGACTGCCCGGCTGCCAGGTCCAGGCCGCTCAACGTTAGCAGGCGGGTTGGCAAGAAATCGCCGGCCAGCAGGGCCAGGTCGGACGGCGTTTCACGGCTGGTTAACAGCAGACAACTACGGTGATCGCTTTCGCCGATGCGCCGGAACAGGTGGCCGTAGCCTTCATAACCAGGGCGATACCTCCCGGCCTGGCTGCCCGTGGGTAAAATAGCTTCGACATTGTCCAGAACGAGCAGGCAGCGTTGTTGGCGTAAGCAGTCAAGCAGGCGGGCAATTTGCCGTTCCAGCCGGTCGGCCGGCGGTTCGGGCGAGTCGAGCAGAAATTGCAACCACTCGGCCAGGAGGATGTCCAGGGGCAGGGCTTCACGCAGTGAACGCCAGATGGCGCACTCAAAGCGGCCCTTGATTTGCCGGCCCAGCCGGGCGCAGAGGGCGCTTTTGCCCACCCCGCCCAGCCCCATGAGGCCAATGAGCCGGCAGCGTTCCTCTACGGCCCAGTGGGTTAACGTGACCAGTTCAGCCTGGCGACCATAAAAAACGGCCACATCAGGCGCTTCCGCCCAATCTTCACGGGGCGCTGCGTGTGGCGGGGGCGGCGCGCCGGTGGGTAAAGGTAAGTAGCTCTGCAAGGCGGCGGTAAATTCGGCGGGGTCGAAAAAGTAGCGCAATGGTTCCAGTTGGCTGAGGGGCAGACGGGTCAGGTCGGCCAGGCGCAAGGCTTCCGCAGCAGCGCATTGGCGGGGTTTGGGCAAGCCCTCGATAAAGACGGCGATGAGGGTCAGGGCGTAGTCGGGGGGAACATTAGGTTTGAGTTCCGCTCGGGTGGTGAAGCAATTTTCAAAGGTGGCCCGCGAGATGTCGCAGCCCTGGGTCTGCATGCGGGCCAGCACAGTTTCGATGGTTAGGCCGGAACGGTCAAGCAAACTTTTGACCAAACGGATCAGTTGTTCTTTGTGAGGGTCAGCGAGTTTGGGGCGGCGGTTGGGCATAGGCCAATTTCCCGTCTACCATCTGCTGTAGATCAATCCGTTAAAAATGACGGACAAAATCCGTTATCGGGTACGGATAAGATCAGCCACGTTATGATATGATGGAATGAATCTGGAAGTTTGAGGTGTGGCAGATGAGACTATTTTAAGAGGGATAAGGCGGGGTGTCAAGGGGGTAAGCGGGATTTTGTGCTGTCCGAACTGTATCAATTTCAATACTAGGTCAAGGAAAGAAATAGGTTATGTCCCGTCTACAAATTCATTCAATCTCCTTTTTTATGGGGTGCGGTCTAATCTTGCTGGTTCTGTTTGGGGCCGGGGTGGTTTATGCGGCTACCCACGTCAGCACTCAGATTTGGTGGCCGATCGGAAATGATTCAACCAGTATTTTGGTAAAGGTATGCGACATCGGCCTCCAGGAGAAACAGAAATGAAAAACAAACTGTCAAAGAGAGTTTTACGGGTTTGTTTAATTTTTGTCGGGATAAGTTTACTTTGGAAAATTATTACTTGGGGCGATAGCAATCGAGTATGGGGACAAGAGCCAGTTGTAACACCAGCCCCAACTTCCCAAATGGCAACAATGCCGTCATCAGACACGGGGTTGATCTGGCAGGCTGCACAAGAGGCCATAGCTAATACAGATAACCCATCATTTACTATTTTCCAGCCAAGAATTGAACAAATACAACAAGCAGATGATTGGGCTATCGTCACTATTGTGCCTCAGAGAAATTGGGAAAGCAGCATGAAGCCAATGTATCTCATAGCTCATAATGATAAACAACATTGGCAACTTGCTTTTTGGGGTGACTCAAATTGGCAATCGTGGTCTAAACAAATCCCAAAGGTATTGCTAACACCGGGTGTAAAATCTTCTCTATCATCTAACACCAATCAATCAATCTCCATAATGTCCACTTTTAGCGGTTATAAATTACCCTGGGCGTGTAATCAGATTAGAGAATTAACCAGAAGTATTTCTCATGGCGGCGACCTGTATTATGCATTTGATTTCGGTTATAACGGTGCAACCTTTAAAATTCATGCTGCTAAAGGTGGGACCGTGGATAGTTGGCAGGACACATGTGCGGCTGGAAATTCCAG
This sequence comes from Anaerolineales bacterium, assembly GCA_015075405.1. GTDB lineage: Bacteria > Chloroflexota > Anaerolineae > 4572-78 > J111 > DSQQ01. Next base: position 419,683 of record JABTUK010000003.1, on the reverse strand, counting down.
TTGCAATAACTTTTTGAACATCAAACATGATGACACTAGCCCGATCAGCTACAGTGCCTATTATCATTTAGCGCAAGGCAGCATTCCGAATCAACTTAAACAGTATGGTAAAGCTGTACAACAGGGAGATACACTGGGTTGGGCAGGGAATACCGGTCCTGCTACCGGGGTACATTTACATTTTAATGCTTATACTTCCCCCAATTGGTGGATTGCTCAAGATGTCATTTTTAATGATGTGGACTCTGATGGTGGTAGACCACGCAGATGGGATGAGGGAGGACACCACTACCTAAATGGACAGCCAAGTAATTGGTTTCGATCTGGTAATTGTTCAGGTTCTACCCCCCTTGACTACAATGGAGATGGCAAGCCAGACCTGTATGGGATTAACAAAATTGGCACAGGCGCAGGTCATAAGACAGAAGTCCATATTATGAATGGAGCTAACGACTATAAATCGTATCTATTGAATGCAGAAACCATACTCGGTGATACTGGTACGAATTGTCGCTGGGATTTTGCCACAGGAGCGGCAATTTGTCCGAAGCCATCAAATAAGCAGTTATATCTACCACTAATAATACGTTGAAATAGATTTGTAAGACGATATCTATATAAAACGCGGTCTAACAATTCGCTCATTGAGGGGAAATCAATGATGAGACCCGCTCCAACACCGAACATGGGCCTCATCACTTATTTTACCTCATTTCTTACCTTTCGCTATCAATTACCGCGCCTTCACCCTTACCACAAACGTCTTGTGTTCCGGTGAGGCCAATCCTTATTGCAACACCGCCACCAGGTCGGCCAATATCAGTAGACCGCAATGCACCCTTCGATATGCGCTCCGTGCACTCAGGATGCTGCGGTCTACTGATTGTGGCTTTCTGGTTTAAGCCAGAAGGGGTCTTCGCGGCGAGGAGAAAGAAAGATCTTTATAGTTAAGGCGAAGATAAATCAACCCATTGGAGCTGAGGAATACGGGCAAAATGTTTTTCATTCAAGGTGGCGAGGGGCAATTGATAACCCAGTGCGGTGGCTCCAATCAGCAAATCAGCCAGACCAATTTGGGCATTCTGGAGTTTAAGCCAGCGATAGATACTGACCGCCTGTGAAATACAGCGCAGGTCAAGGGGTAATATTTGACAACGAGCCAGCAAGTCTTGGTATTCAGCTTGCTGTCGCTCTGTTTTGAGGCCAATAGCTACTTCAAAATGAGTGATAACCGACAGGTAAAAGTCGTAGTTATCCACTAATTTGAACAAAACAGCGTTTTTCTTATCGCCCTTGCGCAGAAACTCAATGACGATGGTGGTATCTAAAAGAGCCGGCGCGGTTGCCATTGGTTAAGGTACTCTCTGGCTCGTTCGATTTCAGCCACTTCCTCATCAGACCAGGCTGAGATTCTCAGCAAACGTTTTTTCCATTCCTCTTTAGAAATCTGAAAATTGGCTTCGGGTAACAGGGGATTTTGACTTGCAGTGATTTGAGGAGAGTCAAGAACTTTTCTGAGAGCTTCCATGAACATGTTCTGGTCTACCTGCTGGAGTTTTTGAGCCAAATCATCGGGCACACTTAAGGTAATAGTTGCCATAGTCTATTATCCATCCTTATCCTTGAAGATGAAATAATTGTAGCATAGACAAATATGAAGAACAAAAGAAACGACAAAGACGAAGGGCGAGAAAAGCGATAGTACGCCCTTCGCCTTTGTCCAGAAACTATGCTATAATCCTCGTTTGGGTTTTGTAAGCATAGACCCTCTATCACCGTCAGAATTAACTCAAGGAGCAATTACTTATGGAAGAACTACGCAGCCGACTTACCGATCTGAACCAGCGGATCGGTTCAATCCTGGAGCGTCTTTGACATCGCCGGCAAAGCGAAACAGATTGAAACCTTAGAAAAAGAGTCCGGCCAGCCGGATTTTTGGAACGACCAGCGCGAGGCCCAGGAAAAGATGCGCCGCCTCTCGGAACTGCGCGAGGAAGTGGAAACCTGGCAGGGCGTGGATCGGCGGGTCAAGGATGCGCTTGACCTGATCGAGATGGCTACTGAGGAAGAGGATGACTCGCTGCTGGCCGAACTGACCGAAGAGGTAGACTCCCTGACCACGCTGCTGGAAAAGCTGCAATTTCAACTGGTCCTATCCGGTCCGCACGATAAAAATGCGGCCCTGCTTTCCATCCACGCCGGGGCCGGCGGCACCGAAAGCCAGGATTGGACCGAGATGCTCATGCGCATGTATCTGCGCTGGGCGGAGGCCGGCGGTTACAAAGCCACCCTGATAGACCAGACTGAAGGCGAAGAAGCGGGCCTTAAAAGTGTGACCATGGAAATCGAGGGCGAGTATGCCTACGGCTACCTCAAAACCGAGCGCGGCGTCCACCGGCTGGTCCGCATTTCACCCTTCGACGCTAATAGCCGCCGCCACACCTCCTTTGCCCTGGTTGAGGTAGTGCCCGATATTGACACCGATATTGACATCGAAATCAGGCCCGAAGACGTTGAAGTTGATGTCTACAAATCGGCGGGCGCGGGTGGGCAAAATGTGCAGAAAAACTCGACCGCGATCCGGCTCAAACACCTGCCGACCGGCATTATCGTCACCTGCCAAAACGAGCGCAGTCAACTGCAAAATAAGGAAACTGCTTTCCGCATCTTGCGGGGGCGCTTGTATGATATGGAATTGAAAAAGCAAGAGGAAGAACAGGCCCGGCTCAAGGGCAAACACGTCGAGGCCGGTTGGGGCAACCAGATTCGCTCCTACGTGTTGCACCCCTATAAAATGGTCAAAGACCATCGCACCGATTATGAAGTCGGCAATGCCGAGGCCGTGCTGGATGGTCGCCTGGATGGGTTTATTGAAGCCTACCTGCGCTACACTATTGGCGAAGGTGAGGCGGAGAGGCGATGAGGCGAGGAGGCGAGGAGGCGAAGAATTTTCGCGTCCTCGCCTCACGTTTCCTCGCCTCACTCTTCTTCGCCTCATTTGACATATACTTATCTGCCTGTTATAATTCTTGCGTATAAAGTAAACACTACTATTTTCGACCCCAACCCTATAAACAATCTGTGAAGATTGCGCCCTGGTTTTACTGGCGCAATTTTTGTTGTCTCTGAGTGCAGGTAGGTTGAGCCGGGCAGTATGGTTTCGGATCAAGACGAAATAATGCTCCTCAAATTTGAAGAAAGTTTGACCGAAGCCGAAATGTCAGCCTCGACGGTGGTGAACTACCTGGCCGACCTGCGGGTTTTTCTGCGCTGGGGTAAGCGCGAAATCGGCCAGCATTTCTCGTTAACCCAGGTCAGCCCCGATCAGGTTCGCCGCTATCGCTTTCATCTGGCTCAAGAACTCAACCGGGCGGCGGCTACCGTCAATCGGCACATGATGGCGCTCAGAAAGTTTTTTGCCCTGGCCAAAGAAATGGGCGATGTTGCCGCAGACCCGACCAGTGAAATAGCCCTGGTTCAGGAAAACGGCCAGGCTCTCTCGCGGCCCCTCTCAGCCGATGAAACCGCCCGGCTGCTGGCGGCGGCTCAGCATGGCTCGCGGGCTGGTTTGGTGCGGCGTGACCTGGCAATTTTGCAGTTACTCTTGCGCACCGGCTTAAAAGTGAGCGAAATTGTGGCCTTGAAAAAAGACGATTTGGAGTTTGAGTATCCGGGGGTTCAACTCAAGGTGTGCCGAGAGTGGTCTGACAGTGAAACAAAAACCCGGCATTTACCGCTGGCCGGTGATGTGTGCAAAGCCTTGCACGAATATTTAAAAGTCCGGCCTCAAACTTCCGCCACCGAGCATTTTTTTCTCAGCCAGGAGGGCCGGCCCATCTCTCAACGCACCGTGCAGCGCATCATTAGCGACTGCGCCAAAGCGGTCGGTTTGGAGGGGGTCTCGGCTCAATCGCTGCGGCGCACGTTTGCGCTCCAGTTATTTTCGGAAACCCAGGATTTGGGCCTCGTTTCAGAGCGGTTGGGCCATCAAACCAAAGCCATCACCGAGCAGTATCTGGCGGTGCATGAGAATAATCAAAATCAGAAATAAGAAAGTAGAAATAAGAAAATGCGCTCCAGTCCACTTCAGTATTCTCTGCCTGATTTCTAATTTCTAAATTCTTAATTCTTAATTTTTTTATTGTTTTAGCTAAGGAGGTTTATTGTGGAAGTAAAAGATTTCCGCGCCTTACGGGTTAGTTTGGCTTCACCGGACGAAATCCGGAGTTGGTCTTACGGCGAAGTGACCAAACCGGAAACCATCAACTACCGCCGCCTACGGCCCGAAAAAGACGGTCTCTTTTGCGAGGCTATTTTTGGCCCCACTAAAGACTGGCAGTGCTACTGCGGCAAGTACAAGCAGGTCCGCTATAAAGGCATTGTCTGTGAAAAGTGTGGAGTTTTGGTGACTCGGTCGTCGGTGCGACGCGAGCGCATGGGGCATATCGAACTGGCGGCCCCGGTCGCTCACATCTGGTACACCCGCCGCGTCCCCTCCTACCTGGGCCTGCTGCTCGATATTTCTCGCCGCAACCTCGACCGCGTGCTCTACTTTGCCCACTACATCATCACCAAAGTGGATGAGCCGGCCCGCGCCCGCGCCCTCAAACGGCTGGACGACGAAATTGGCCGCGAAGAAAAACGCCTGGAAGAAATTCGCCAGGAAAAGGTTGACGTCATTACCAAAGAGCGAGACGAAAAAATTGCTGCGCTGCGTGATGAAGAACAACGGCTGGTGGACGCGCTGAACGAGCGCCAGAACTCGCTCATCGAAGAGGTCATGAAAGACGCTCAAAAGCTGCAAAAGCGCGTGGAAGACCAAATCGGCACGATGCTCAAGGCGCCGATTGTCTTTGGCGATGGCAGCGAAATGGTGGCCGATAAGGGTGAAACCCTGGATCGCAGCCACCTCAAAACCCTGAACAATCTGGTCGAAGCCCGGCTCAACGAAATCAAGGCTGAAACTGAAGAAGAACTTACCCGCGAACAGGGCCGGATTAACGCCGAGATTGACCGGATTCGCTACCTGGCCGACCAGGAAACCGACGCCCGCGGCGGCGACAACTCGCAGGAATTGGGTGAATTGGCCGCTCGGGTGCAAGAACAGCGCCAGGAGTTGTTGAGCATCGAGTGGATGCAGTTTCTCAACGAAGTGCAGTACCGCGACCTGACCGACCGCTGGGGCAACGTTTTTACGGCCAGTATGGGCGCCGAAGCGCTGTACGACATCTGCAAAGACCTCGACCTGGATAAACTGGCCGCCGACCTACGCCTGCAAATCCGCAGCACCCGCTCCAAGCAGCTCAAGAAAAAAGCCATCAAACGGCTGCGGGTGGTCGAAAGCCTACGCAAAAGCAACAACCGCCCGGAATGGATGATCCTGACCGTGCTGCCGGTGATCCCGCCCGACCTGCGCCCGATGGTCCAGCTCGACGGCGGCCGCTTTGCCACGTCTGACTTAAACGACCTGTATCGCCGGGTCATCAACCGCAACAACCGGCTCAAGCGCCTGCTCGATTTGGGCGCGCCCGATGTGATTGTCCGCAACGAGAAGCGCATGCTCCAGGAAGCGGTTGACTCGCTCATTGATAACAGCCGCCGAGGTAAGGCCGTCTCTTCGCGGGGCCGCCGCCAGCTCAAGAGTTTGAGCGACATGCTCAAGGGTAAGCAAGGCCGCTTCCGCCGCAACCTGCTCGGCAAGCGCGTGGACTACTCCGGCCGCTCGGTCATCGTGATTGGCCCGACCCTGGAACTGCATCAATGCGGTCTGCCCAAAGGCATGGCCCTGGAACTGTTCCGGCCCTTTGTCATTCAAAAGCTGGTTGAGTACAACTACGCCAACAACGTCAAGGGGGCCAAACGTATCGTCGAGCAGCGCCGGCCCGAAGTTTGGGAAGTGCTGGAAGAAGTCATCCACACCCGGCCCATCCTGCTCAACCGCGCCCCCACCCTGCACCGGCTGGGTATCCAGGCTTTTGAGCCGATTTTGGTTGAAGGCAGCGCCATCCAGATTCACCCGCTGGTCTGTTCCGCCTTTAACGCCGACTTCGACGGCGACCAGATGGCGGTCCATATCCCGCTCTCGGAAAAGGCGGTCAAAGAAGCGCGTGAGCTGATGCTGTCAACCCGCAACATCTTACTGCCTTCCAACGGCGAGCCGGTGGTTTCGCCCACCAAAGACATGGTTCTGGGCGTGTACTACCTGACGATGGAAGAGTCGGGCAAAAAGGGTGAGGGCAAAGTCTTTACCGATATTGATGAGGTGGCCCTGGCTTATGCCCTGGATAAAGTGGACATCCACGCCAAAATCCGGGTGCTGCATTACACCGCTAACTCCAAGCAGACCACTCCGATTGAAACGACTGTGGGCCGGGTGCTTTTCAACCAAATTCTGCCCGAATCACTCCGTTATGTGAATAAAGTGTTGGATAAAGGCTCGCTCAAAGATTTAGTCGGGCTTAGCTACGCCACCCTTGGCCCCGACATTACGTCCAAACTGGTAGACGATATCAAGAAGATTGGTTTTAAATATGCCACCCGCTCCGGCACCACTATTTCTGTCTCGGACATCAATGTTCCGGCGGAAAAGAAAGACATTCTCAACCGCGTCACCGAGCAGGTAGCCAAAGCCGAGCAGCAGTATCGCCGGGGTTTGATTACCGATGAGGAACGCTACATCAAAACTGTACAACTGTGGACCGAAGCCACCGATGAAGTGACCGACGCCGTGCGCGCTGCCATTGACCCCGAAAGCCCGATCAAGATTATGGCCGACTCCGGGGCCACCAAAGGTGGTTTTCAGCCGATTCGCCAGTTGGCTGGGATGCGCGGCCTTATGGCCGACCCCAGCGGGCGCATTATCGCCTTGCCCATTCGCTCTAACTTCCGCGAAGGGTTGACCGCACTGGAATACTTCATCTCGACGCACGGGGCGCGCAAGGGTTTGGCCGATACAGCCCTGCGTACTGCCGACGCCGGTTATCTGACCCGCCGCCTGGTGGACGTGTCCCAGGACGTGATCATCAACCAAAACGATTGCAAGACCAAATCTGGCATTGTGATTGACAAGCGCAACAGCCCTGGCCTGGGCGAGAGCTTCAAAGAGCGACTGCTGGGCCGCGTATCTCTGAAAAAGGTGGTGGATAAGAAAACCGGGGAAGTTCTGATCGAAAAGAACAAGATGATTACCGAGGCCGATTATCTGGCCGTTGAGAAAGCTGGCCTGGAAAAGATACATGTGCGCTCGCCGCTGCACTGCCAGCTTGAGCATGGTATTTGCAGCCTGTGCTACGGCAGCGATATGGGCCGCGGCGGCCCGGTGCAGATTGGCGCGGCGGTCGGGATTATTGCCGCCCAGTCCATCGGTGAGCCGGGAACCCAGCTTACCCTGCGCACCTTCCACACCGGCGGTGTGGCCGGCGTTGAAGACATCACCCACGGTTTGCCCCGCGTGCAAGAGTTGTTTGAGGCCCGCAATCCCAAGGGCGAGGCTATCATCTCTGACCTCGATGGACGGGTTGAGCTGATTACCCACGAAGACGGCAGCCGGGTGCTCAAGGTTGTTTCGTCCGAGGTTCGCAAAGATGAATACGAGGTGCCCGGCAATTGGACCATCCTGGTAGAAGACGGCGATGAGATTGCCGCCAAAACCAAGCTAGCCCAGGGCGGCGACCGGGAAATCTTGGCTGAGAATGGCGGCCGGGTGCAGCGCGAGGAAAACAAGATTATCGTCCATTGGGACTCGAAGCAGGAAGAGGAGTATCAAATCGAGTCAGCCGCCCGCCTGCGGGTAAGCAATGGCGATCAGGTGGTGGTAGGCCAGCAGTTGACCGAAGGTTCGCTCAACCCCAACCGGATTTTGCGGGTGTTGGGCCGCGAGGCGGCGCAGCTTTACTTGTTGGAAGAAGTGCAAAAGGTGTACCGGTCTCAAGGTGTGCCGATCAACGACAAGCATATCGAAGTGATTGTCCGCCAGATGACCAACAAAGTCCGCATTGTGACCAGCGGTGACAGCGACTATCTGCCCGGCGAACTGCTGGATTACCAGAAGTTCCAGAATATGAACCAGGACTTAATGGCTCAGGGCAAGCGCCCTGCTTCCGGTCGGCCCATCTTGTTAGGCATCACCAAAGCCGCGCTCAATACCGATAGCTTCCTGTCGGCTTCGTCCTTCCAGCACACCATTAACGTGCTGGCGCAGGCTGCCATCGAAGGCAAGCGTGACGAGTTGTTCGGTTTAAAAGAAAATGTTATACTGGGCAAGTTGATTCCAGCCGGTACCGGTTACCACCATTACCATACGGTAGAAGAAAATGGGGGCGCCGCCGAACCTGTCCAACAGTTAGTCAGCAGCGAGACAGTAGACCTTGCCACCGGCGAAAATGGGGCCAGTGACATCGGTGTGGCCGACGATTTGGGCCTTTCTGTTTAGGAGTCTATGGGCTCATGAAATTTCTGAGTGAAAGGGGGTGAGGGTGAAATGAGTGTCGAACTACGCTCTGGCGAGTCTCAAGATTCTTTGTTGAAGCGATTCAGGAAAGAAATTGTCAAGGCTCGGGTCTTAAGCACCTACCGCAAAAAGCGCTGGTTTGTTTCTAAAAGCGAGCAGCGCCGTCTGGCGAAGCAGCGGGCTATCCGCAAAGCGCGCCGCAAGATGATGCGCCGGCAGCCTACGCTGTAGGCTGCCCCTCACCTCCCACTAGAGTTACGAGACTCGCAGGGTTCAACTCCCTGCGAGTCTTTTTTATGGCTAATGGGTCCAACTCATGCGTTCTTCAGACCAATTATTTACATCAATGGTGGCCCGCTGTGGATCAAACTCAAACCACTTCTGTTTCTGTTTGTCACTCAAGGTAATGGTCCAGACGGCCCAACTGCCGGACTCGTCAGAAACATAAGCGACGCTCTGCCCATCCGGGGCGAGGGCGGCCAGGCCGTCCTGACTGGTGTTGTCGGTAAGCTTGAGAGACTCTCCGCTGTTGAGCCAAATCAGATAAATCTCCCAGTCGCCGTCTTCGGCCAGCATGTAGGTGAGCAAACCATTTCTGGCATCAGTGGGCAAGCCACCATTGGAGGTAAGCCGAACCGGCTCCAGCGTAGCAGCATCAGCGGCCCAAATACCGCACTCGCCCGATTGGCCCAGCCAATCGGCGCAGCCCTGAAAAATAAGCCGATTATCGTCGGACCAAACCAGATTATTGGCCGTCAGGTTGACGTTATTGATCTGGACTTGAGTATAATCGGCCTCCGATTTGGCAAGCTGGCTGTTTTGGCGAAAGACAGTACGCCCTTTGTCCAAGTCAACAAAGCTCAACTGTGTGCCATCAGGCGACCAGACTGGCCAAAACGCCTCACCCCGATCATTTAGCGGCTGAGGTCCACCGCCCTGGCTGTCGGTGACAAAAATTCCCCGCAACGCGCCGGTTTCCGTACCATTGACCACAATAGCCTGCCCGTCACGACGAAACATCGGCTGGCGGGCGTTGCCCAGGCTCACGGGGGCCGGGCCATTAATCCCAGCCCCATCAAAGCCGGTGAGAAAAACCTTAAATTCCGGCCCAACTTTAACCGGAATAGCCAGCGTGCCGCTGATTGATGGCGCAGAGAGAGAAGTCGGCGCGGCAGCGGGTGAGGTGGCAGTCGGGAGAGCCGTAGCGGCTGGCAGTGTGGCTGTCGGCATAGGGCTGGCGGTTGGCGAAACCGGCGTGGCAGTAGCCAAATGCGTCGGGGTAGAGGTAGGACTCACCGCCGCCGGAGTAGGCGAGCCAGAAGTTGCCGCCGCCAAAGCGGACTCGTCGGCGCCCTCGCCGGGGGTGAAAAAGAAAAACGCGCCGCCGATTAACGATAACAGCAGGATGACGACCAACAGGCTCAAGCCGAAATAAGAGAAGGGCCGGCCCTGCTTGGGTGGTGATGCCGCAGCCACTGCTTTTGCCTCCAACGGCGGAACAGCTCTGGCAACAGGTGGTTGAGCTGGAATTTCTTCGGGGCGCAAGGCCGGCATGGCTGGTTTGTCTATGCGGTGTTTAGGCCGGGAGGCGCTTTCTACAGCTTCGCGCAGAGCGATGGTCAAATCAAGGGCACGGAAATAACGATCTTCCGGTTTCTTGGCAATAGCTTTGAGCATGACCTGTTCCACCACTGCCGGCAGGTCGGGTCTGAGGGTGCTGGGCGGCGGAGGCAGCTCGTGGATATGTTTATTAATGATACGCATGGCAGTGCTGCCTTCAAAGGGCACCCGTCCCACCACCATCTCGTACATCACAATGCCTAACGAGTAAATATCGGTGCGGTGGTCCAGGGGCAAGCCTTCGGCCTGCTCCGGCGACACATAAGCCGGCGTGCCAAAGATGTGCCCGGTACTGGTGATGACAGTGCTAGCTTCGGTGATTTTGGCCAGGCCAAAATCGGTCAGCAGCAGCCAGTCGCCTTCCAGGAGCATATTGGATGGCTTGACATCACGATGAACAATCCCTTTGGCGTGGGCATGGTCCAGCGCCCCGGCCAGTTGACCCACAATATGACTCACCCGGATCAAGTCCAGCGGTTGCCCCATCAAATCGGCCAGGGTATGGTCGGGGACATATTTCATGACAAAATAGCTGAGATCGCCTTCCAGGCCAAAATCATAGATGGGCAGGATGTTGGGATGGCTCAACTGAGCTACAGCCCTGGCTTCCTGGATAAAACGCTCTTTGTAACCGGGGGTCAGGGCGTGCTGCGCCGGCAGCACCTTGATGGCAACGTGGCGGTCCAGGCTAGACTGGTAGGCTTTGTAAACGCTGGCCATGCCGCCAGCGCCGATAAATTCAACAATTTGATATTGACCAAGTGTTTGGCCGATCAGACTCACAAATTCCTCTTTCCACACGGGCGCGGGGCGGCGGAGCTGCGCCCCGTGCTTAATGCCCCAATCGCCCTCTTTCCACACGGGCGCGGGGCGGCGCCTTTTTTATATTATAGCTTAACACAAATAGATTTGAATTGTGTTTGAAAGACACTTTTGTCTCTCTTATGATCTTAGCTCAGGCCTGGCGGAGGGCCAAGTTGAGGGTCTAAAAATCTTGAATTTGGCTTTATTGGGGTATGGCGGTATGATCGAACCTGGACGGTATAGCTGTAAACAGGAGTAATGTTAATGACGCTTAAGGCGGTTATCTTCGATGTCGGCGGGGTGCTCATTCGCACCCAGAGCCGGACCGGGCGCGAAAAATGGGCCGCTCGCCTGGGACTGGACCCGTGGAAATTTGAAACCTTTGTTTTTAGCGGCGAGTCGGGCCGGCAAGCCCAACTGGGAGAAAAAACCAGCGCCGCTCATTGGCGCTGGTTGGGGGATTACTTTCAATTGGCCGAACCGGAACTGACCGAACTGCGCCGTGATTTTTTTGCCGGCGATGCGCTGGATGAGGCCCTCATTGCCCACATCCAACGCTTGCGACAGGCCGGTTATCGCACCGGCTTATTGAGCAACTTTTGGGATGTCGCCCGCCGCTTATGGGTTGAGGTTTATCCTTTTATCCATCTCTTTGATGGCGTGGTCATTTCCTCCGAAGTCGGCCTGATGAAACCCGACCTTCGCATTTACCACCTGGCCGCCGAGAGCGTAGGCGTTGCCCCCGCCGAAGCCCTCTTTATTGATGATTTTATCCAAAATATCGAAGGGGCCAAAACTGTGGGCATGCAGACTATCCATTTTACTAATCCCGAAGCCGCCCGGCAAGCTTTAGCAGAGATGACCGGAGTAGCTTGACGAAATTATCAATTGTCAACAATCAATTGTCAATAGTCAACCGATTTGGCTCGACTCATTGGCAATTGACCGTTGAACATTAATTATTGATCATTAATCCAACCCCGGCACCGGGAAACGGGCACACAACTCGGCGGTGACCTGGCGCACTTCGCTCAACATGGCCTCATCGTGGGCGTGGAAAACGGTGTTAAGGATAGCCTGGCCGACAATCTTCATTTCGGCCTGGCGGAAGCCGCGGGTGGTAACGGCAGGCGTCCCCAGGCGCACCCCACTGGTCACACGCGGCGGCTGCGGATCGAAGGGAATCAGGTTTTTGTTGGTGGTGATTCCGGCTTTGTGCAGCACAGTTTCGCCTTCCTGGCCGGTGATGTTAGCCTGGCGCAGGTCTACCATCATCAGGTGATTATCGGTGCCGCCCGACACCAGCCGCAACCCGCCCTCGACCAGAGTTTGGGCTAACGCCTGAGCGTTGTCAATAATGGCTTGCTGGTACTCCTTAAAGCTCGGCTGTAGCGCCTCCTGAAAAGCCACTGCCTTGGCCGCGATGATGTGCATCAGCGGGCCGCCTTGCATGCCCGGAAAGACCGCCTTATCAATGGCCTTAGCATGTTTTTCTTTACACAGGATCAATCCGGCGCGCGGGCCGCGCAGCGTTTTGTGGGTGGTGGTCGTTACTGCATCACAATAGGGGATCGGGTCGGGGTGGAGGCCGGCGGCAATCAGCCCGGCAATGTGGGCCATGTCCATCACCAAATAAGCGTCAACGCTGTCGGCAATTTCGCGCAGGCGGGCAAAATCGAACTGGCGGGGATAGGCGCTGGCCCCGGCCAGGAGCAGTTTAGGCCGGTGCTGTTGGGCCAGTTCGGCAATGGTGTCGTAATTGAGACGTTCGGTTTCGGGGTCAACCCCATAGTGAACAAAATTATAGTAGTGGCCGGAGAAGTTGATCTTCATGCCGTGAGTTAGGTGGCCGCCATGATCCAACTTAAAGGCCAGAACAGTATCACCGGGTTTGAGCAAAGCCAGGTAAACAGCGGCATTGGCCTGGGAGCCGGAGTGAGGCTGCACGTTGGCATGCTCCGCTCCAAATATTTTCCTGGCCCGCTGCCGGGCTAATTCTTCGACAACATCCACACACTCACAGCCGCCGTAGTAGCGCGCGCCGGGGTAGCCTTCGGCGTATTTATTGGTCAAGACCGACCCCTGGGCGGCCAGCACCGCCGCGCTAACATAGTTTTCTGAGGCGATCAGTTCAATCTGATCCCGCTGGCGTTTCCGCTCGCAGCGGATGGCCTCTAGCACTTCCGGGTCTACGGGGGCCAGGATGGCATCGGCGGTGGCGACGCTTGAATGATGGGTCATAGTTGAAAACTCCTTCATTTGGGTAAGATAGGGCAAATAAAATAGAGGGTCAGGCATCGAGGACAAGATTGACCCGGCCCCTGGCTCCTAACCCTCTGGTTATTGTTGGATAGTTTGAGATAAAAAAAGCCTGGACAAGGCCAGACTCATTGAGTGGGCGATACAAGACTTGAACTTGTGACCTCATGCATGTCAAGCATGCGCTCTAACCAACTGAGCTAATCGCCCGTGACAAGTAACGATTATACCATTGGTTTTTAAAAGCGCAAAATTTGGACGTTCTTGGTTTTATTAGTGCTAAAGGGGGATTGGTGCGAATACCGGCCTCAGTTATAATGAGCGGAAGAGACATTGCATGGGAGGCGAGTGAGACTATGTCAAAGGCAATTCCCTTTGCCACCGACGCCTGGGTGAAGCGTCTGGGCGAGGAATGTAATAAGAGCCGGGCCTATCGCGAGGCGGCCAAAAATTGGGAGGGTGATTTATACGTCATCGTCGAACCCGAAGGCCGGCTGCAAGAAACGGTGCATATGTACCTCGACCTGTATCACGGCCAATGTCGCCAGGCGTTTGTGCCGGCCGACCCTACCACCCTCAACCCGGAGTTTTGCATCAGCGGGCCGGTGAGCGCCTGGAAAGCTATTGCCGAAAAAAAGCTGGACCCCATGAAGGCCCTCTTTACCCGCCGGATTACCTTAAAAGGTAATATGGCTAAAGTGCTCAAGAATGTAAAAGCAGCCAACGAACTGGTCAACTGCACCACTGGGTTTGAAACCGAATTTCCCCTTTAAATAACCCCACCGTGAAAAATAACTTTGCCAATTCCCTATCGCTAAGGTATACTTTCCTGTCTGAAACTTTTGTTCTAAACCAGTAGGGTAGTAATCAGAGTTCAGTAGTCAGATATCTTTTCTGACTACTGGTTACTGACTACTGACTACTCTCTATCCAGGAGGAAAACTATGCCCGCATTGCAAGTGGTTTCTGATTATCAGCCCACCGGCGACCAGCCCCAGGCGATTAAAGAGTTGGTCGAAGGAATTGAAGGCGGTTTGAAGCACCAAACGCTGCTGGGCGCAACCGGAACCGGCAAAACCTATACCATCGCCAAAGTCATCGAGCAGGTGCAGAAGCCAACATTGGTGATGGCCCACAACAAAACCCTGGCCGCCCAACTGTACAGCGAGTTCAAAGAGTTCTTTCCTAACAACGCTGTGGCTTACTTTGTCAGCTATTACGACTACTACCAGCCCGAAGCCTACATTCCCCGCACTGATACCTTCATCGAGAAGGACGCCCAGATCAACGACGAGATTGACCGGCTGCGCCTGGCCGCCACCACTGCCCTTTTCTCCCGGCGCGATGTGGTCATTGTCGCCAGCGTCAGCGCCATCTATGGTTTGGGCAGCCCGGAGGATTACGGCCAAGTAGTCATCAATTTTAAGGTGGGCGACCTGCGCAAGCGCGACAAAGTGCTGCGTCATCTGATTGACATCCGCTACGAGCGCAACGATTACGACCTCAAGCGGGGCACGTTCCGCGTGCGCGGCGATACGTTGGAGATCATGCCCGCTTACGGCGAGCAGGTCTACCGCATCGAGTTTTTTGGCGACGAGATCGAGCGTATCACCGAAGTCAACGCCTTGACCGGCGAGATGGTCGCCCGGCACACCAACCTGGACATCTACCCGGCCAAGCACTTTATCACCCCCCAGGAAAAGCTGGAAGAAGCGTTGGTTGACATCGAAAATGAGTTGGAAGAACGCCTGGCCGAGCTGCGGGCGCAGGAAAAGCTGCTGGAAGCGCAGCGGCTGGAGCAGCGCACCCGCTTTGATTTGGAGATGCTGCGCGAGGTCGGCTACTGCTCCGGTATCGAGAATTACAGCCGCCCCTTGAGCCGCCGGGCGGCGGGCAGCACCCCCTGGACTCTGCTCGACTACTTCCCCGACGATTATCTGATGGTCATTGACGAGAGCCACATGTCTATCCCCCAGATTCGGGGCATGTACTTTGGCGACCGCAGCCGCAAAGAGGTGCTGGTTGATTACGGGTTCCGCCTGCCCAGCGCCTTAGATAACCGCCCGCTCAACTTCGAGGAGTGGGAGGATCATATCAACCAGATTATCTACACCAGCGCCACCCCCGGCCCCTACGAGCTGGACCACAGCCAGCAGGTGGTCGAGCAAATCATCCGGCCCACCGGCCTGATTGACCCCGAAGTGGAGGTCCGCCCGATCAAGGGACAGATTGATGACTTGATTGGCGAAGTCAACCGGCGGATCAGGGCCGGCGAGCGGGCGCTGATTACCACCCTGACCAAGCGCATGGCCGAAGACCTGGCCGATTATATGATGGAACTGGGCATCAAGGTTCACTACCTGCACAGCGACATCCAAACCCTGGAGCGAGTCGAAATTTTGCGCGATCTGCGCCTGGGGATTTATGATGTGGTCGTCGGGATCAACCTGTTACGCGAGGGCCTGGATTTGCCGGAGGTGTCGCTGGTGGCGATTTTGGACGCCGACAAAGAAGGCTTCCTGCGTTCCAGACAGGCCCTCATCCAGACGATTGGCCGGGCTGCCCGGCATGTCAACGGTAAGGTATTGATGTATGCCGATAAAATTACCGACTCGATGAAGTTTGCGATTGATGAGACCAACCGCCGCCGGGCCAAGCAGCAGAACTACAACGAAGAGCATGGCATCGAGCCGCGCTCTATCGTCAAACAAATCCGGGACATGACCGAAGAGGTTGCCTCCACCCGTGATGAGGCCGGGCGGGAAAAGATGCTGGCCGAGCGAAAAGCGGCCTACAACATCACCGGGGCGATGCCAGCCCACGAAATCGAACATCTGATCGAGCAGTTGGAGAAACAAATGAAGGCCGCCGCCGCCGAACTTGAGTTTGAAAAAGCGGCACTGTTGCGCGATCAAATTGCTGAGCTGCGCGGCCAGTTGCAAGCCATTCAAGATGCCGCCGATACCCGGCCCGCCTGGGAAAAAATCAGGTAGAAGAGAGGGCTTCATGAAAATTTTCAATATCGTTCTGGCTGCTTTTGTGCTGCTGTTTGGCTTGCGGATGGTCCTCACGGCAGTGCAAACAGCGATCAGCGGCAAAATTTTGGTGCGGCAGGGAATTCGCTCCAAGTGGCAGCCGGCGGCTGTTCGCAGTGATGCCTGGAAGTCGGCCGTTCGGGACGGGTTGATGGGGTTATTGTTGATTGTATTGGGGGTGGTATTGGTGTTTTGAGATTTTGCCAGGTAAAATTGTAAAATCTGTGATAGACAAAACTACGATGCGCCTTACCAACCTTGTACCTTCTGTGAAATGAGAGACTATCTATCTGACCGTTAACCATTCACTATTCACCATTCACAATTATGAACGCGCAAGCCTCTCCTCTCCAACCGATTGTCCAACTCAAAGGGATTGTCAAACACTTTCCGGGGGTTCTGGCTAATAATCATATAGATTTTGACCTTTACCCCGGCGAAGTCCATACCCTGCTGGGCGAAAATGGGGCCGGCAAGACCACCCTGATGAACATTCTATACGGCCTGTACCAGCCAGACGAGGGCGAAATCCTTGTCAAAGGCCAGCGGGTTCATTTCACCTCGGCTCAAGATGCTATTCGGCACGGCCTGGAGATGGTGCATCAGCATTTTCAACTGGTCAAAACCTTCACCGTCGCCGAAAATATCATCCTCGGCCAACCTTCTTCGCGCGGCCCGCTGCTGGAAGACAAGCGAAAAGTCTACCAAAAAATCCGGGAAATTTCCCAGCAGTACGGCCTGAATGTTGACCCCAACGCCAAAATCTGGCAGCTATCGGTGGGGGAACAGCAGCGCGTGGAAATCTTAAAGGCGCTGTACCGGGGCGCTGAGGTGTTGATTCTGGATGAGCCAACCGCTGTGTTGACTCCCCAGGAAGCCAGCGAATTGCTGACCATCATCAAAGATTTGCTGGTGGCCCAAAAACGAGCCATTATCTTTATCAGCCACAAACTCAACGAAGTTTTAGCCATCAGCGACCGCATCACTATTTTGCGCGATGGGCATAAGGTTGGCACAGTACAGCCCAAAGTAGATCACACCACCAAAAGTGATTTAGCCCGGCTGATGGTGGGGCGCGAGGTCTTGCTAAGCGTGCCCAGGTCGCCCCAGGCTCCCGGCGAGGTTCGCCTGGCGCTTGAGGAGGTGTGGGTGCGCGATGACCGGGGGCTGCCGGCCCTCCAGGGCGTTAACCTGGAAATACGGGCCGGCGAAATCGTCGGGTTTGCCGGGGTAGCCGGTAACGGCCAGCGCGAATTGGAAGAGGCGTTACGCGGCCTGCGCCCGGTTGAAAAGGGACGGATTCTGCTTGACGGTCAGGAGATAACCCACTGTCCTCCGGCTGAGATAATCAAGCGGCAGGTCTCTCATATCCCCTCAGACCGGCATGGCTGGGGCATGCTCGATGATGTCAGTGTGGCCGAGAACCTGGTGCTGGAAACTTTCTGGCAGGAGCCTTATACCTACAGGGCTTTGCTTAGTTATAAAGCGATTCGGGCCGCGGCTGAACGGCTAATTAAACAGTACGATGTCCGTACCCCTTCGATGATGAGCCGGGCCGGCCTGTTATCGGGGGGCAATGCTCAAAAGATGGTTTTAGCCCGCGAGTTATCGTTAAATCCTCGCTTTTTGCTGGCCGCCCAACCGACCCGCGGGTTGGATATCAGCGGCATCGAGTACGTGCATCGCGCTTTGCTGGAGGAACGCCGGCGAGGCGTTGCCATTCTGCTCATTTCCACCGAATTGGATGAAATTTTTGCTCTCAGCGATCGCGTCGCCGTACTTTATGAGGGGCAGATTATGGGTATTGTGCCCGGCGACACGGCCCACATGAAAGATGTCGGCCTGATGATGGCCGGAGCCAGACCGTAGCTATTGTGAATGGTAAATTGTCAATCGTGAATGGTTTAAAGAATCTTGAATGACTACTCGTTCTTCTGGCCTCAGCTTTGCTTTGCCCAAAAATAACGCTGCTATAATCGTGTTACGCCGCTTTTTTACCACTTTTGGCCCTTCGTTGCTGGGCGCAATTCTGGCCTTGCTGGTGGGCGCGTTGTTGATTATTCTGTCGGGGGCCAACCCGGTGACAGCCTACCAGGCCATGCTTAACGGCGCTTTTGGCGGCAGCCGTCCCCTCACCGAAACCACCCTAAAAACTATTCCCCTGCTCATAATTGGGTTGGGTTTAGCGGTGGCTTTCAAAGCGCGGGTGTGGAATATCGGGGCTGAGGGGCAATATTTTATGGGCGCGCTGCTGGGCAGCCTGGTCGCTTTGAACTTCCCCAATCTGCCCGCCCCAGTGCTTATCCCGGCTATCCTCATAGCCGGCGCCATCGGGGGAGCGGTGTGGGGCTTGATTCCGGCCTTGCTGCGCACCCAGCGCGGCCTGAGCGAGATTATTTCCACTTTGATGTTCAACTACATCGCCATCTTTTTGGTTGAGTATATGGCCCGCGGCCCGCTGAAAGACCCGCAGGGGTTTCTGCCGGAAAGCGCCCAATTTGACGCGGCGGCCCGGCTGCCAACCTTATTTGGCAGCCGCATCCATATCGGCGTTATTCTGGCCCTGGTTCTCATTCCGCTGGTTTACGTGCTCATCTGGCGCACCCCGCTGGGTTTTCGCCTGCGGGCGATTGGTTCCAGGGCCAGTGTGGCTCGGTTTGCCGGCATCCAGGTCGAGGCGGGCATTGTCTTTGCCCTGCTTTTTAGCGGGGCGCTGGCCGGGTTGACCGGCATTATGGAGGTCAGCTATTTGCACAGCCGGCTTAAAGGGACAATTTCCGGCGGGTACGGTTTTGCCGCTATTCTGGTTGCCCTGCTGGGCCGGCTGCACCCGGTCGGCATCTTTTTTGCCGCCATTTTCTTTGCCGCTCTGACCATTGGGGCTGAATCCATGCATACACTGACCGGCCTTTCGGCCACCCTGGCCGATGCCATTCAAGCCCTGATGGTGCTGTTTGTGTTGGGGGTTGACGCCTATTTCCGGCTGCGGAGGTCACAGAAATGACGCTGGAGCAAATTTTGACCACCACCTTTTTGGTCGCTATCTTGACCTCCGGTCTCCGGCTGGCTATCCCGATTTTGTTGGCGGTGATTGGCGAAATCATCACCGAAAAAGGCGGGGTGTTAAACCTGGGGCTGGAAGGCATGATGCTGATGGGGGCCATGGCCGGCTTTGTCGTCACCTGGCATCTGGAAAATAATCCGGCGGTGGGCATGGACCCGACGGCGGCAGCCTGGCTGGGCCTGCTGGCCGGCATTATCGCCGGCCTGTTGATGGGGCTGATTATGGCCTTCCTGGCCGTTACCCTCAAGGCCGACCAGGTGATTAGCAGCGTTATGCTGGTGCTGCTGGGGCAGGGCTTGAGCGCCTACATCTTCCGGCAGCAGTTCGACACCCTGGCGGCCCGCGTGACCGGCTTCGAGCCAATCCCCATTCCCATTCTGTCAGATATCCCGGTGCTGGGCGAGGTTTTGTTCAAGCAGGATATGGCCGTTTACTTGACTGTTTTGGTGGTGTTGGGCAGTTGGTTTTTGCTCAACCGCACTACGCTCGGCCTGAATATTCGCGCCGTAGGCGAAAAGCCCAGCGCCGCCGAAACCTCGGGGTTGAGCGTCAGCCGGATTCGCTATACGGCTACTTTGATCGGCGCGGCTTTGGCCGGGCTGGGGGGCGCGGTGTTGAGCGTGGCCCAACTCCACATTTTTCGGGAGGGTGTTACCGCCGGGCGGGGCTGGATTGCCGTCGCCCTGGTTATTTTTGCCCGCTGGAACCCTGGCCTGGCCGTAGTTGGGGCGCTGCTCTTCGGCCTGGCCGATGCGGTCCAGTTTCGCATCCAGGCCCTGGGCGATAAAAGTATTCCCTACGAAGTACTGCTGATGTTGCCCTATTTGCTCACCATCCTGGTGCTGCTGCGCGGCATCAAAAAAACCGAGCAGCCCGAAGCCCTGGGTGAACCGTATATTCGTGGAGCGCGGTAAGACAGTTATCAGTTATCAGTGATCAGTTGTCAGTCATCAGTTGTCAGTTTACTATCCTCATTACTGTTCACCGATTACTGGTCACTGATTACTGTTTACTGATTACTGTACACAAGGAGGAACTCTGCATGATTAACGATCCCGTACTTATCAACGAGTGGCATGTGGTGGGACGCGGGGCAGATTTGGCCGAGGGGCAACTCATGCCGGCCCGCGTGTTGGGTGAGGATGTGGTGGTCTGGCGGGTGAATGGTCAAGTGTTGGCCTGGCAAGATTTGTGCATTCACCGGGGCACGCGGCTGTCGTTGGGCCAGGTGGAAGGTGAAACCCTGATCTGTCCCTATCATGGCTGGTCTTATAACAGTGAAGGCCGTTGCGTGCATATTCCGGCCCATCCCGGTCAAACACCCCCCGAAAAAGCGCGGGTAAAAGTTTATCAAGCTACCGAACGTTATGGCGCTATTTGGGTTTCGTTGGGCCAGCCCCAACACGACCTGCCGCCCTTCCCGGAATGGGACGACCCGACGTATCACTCGGTTGTATCCGGGCCGCACCCCTACCGCGCCCATGCTCCGCGGGCCATCGAGAACTTTTTGGATATGGCCCACCTGCCCTTTGTCCACGCCGGCTACCTGGGCGAACCGGAACACGCCGAGGTCAACGATTACGAAGTCGAGGTGGGGCCGGACGGCATTGTGGCTGAAGATATTCGTATGTGGCAGCCCGACCCCGACGGCACGGGTATTGGAGCCACCGTCTCCTACACCTTCCGGGTGCTTCGGCCATTAATGGCCTACTTTGGCAAGGAAAAATATGCGGCCGTCCTGGCCGTCACCCCGGTGGACGATACCTTCAGCATCGGCTGGATGTTCCCTTGTGTGCAAGGTCGGGATAACGTGCCTGACGCCGATATTCTGGCCTTTCAAAAATTGATTATTGACCAGGATGTGCCCATCGTCGAATCACAGCGGCCTGAACTGCTTCCGCTCGATTTACAGGCTGAACTCCATCTCCGCTCCGACCGCACGGCGATTGCTTATCGCAAGTGGCTCAAAGAGTTGGGGGTCACTTTTGGCGTGGCTTAACTGTTTTTAGCCAAAATTTCTTCAACCAAAGCCTTTTCTTCTTCCAAAGATGTAACTTGCCCATCCAATCGGGCCTCCCGTAAAGCATCAATGATGACCCGATAGATTGGGCCGGGGGGTAAACTAAATTCGGTTCTGAGATAGTGGCCGTCAATTAGGGGGGCGACGTGGCGCAGGTCACGCTGGAAACGCAGCAGTTGAGCGCGGGCAGGTTCGTCCTCCAGGCCCAGCCAGGCAATCAGGCGGGCATCGTCGGAGACCGGGGCCAGCAGGTGATACAGGGCGCTGGCACTCTGGGCGGCGGCAATCTGGGCTACATTCCGCCGGAGTTGATAAACCTGAGCCAGGGTGGCCCGCTGGTGGGTGCGTAAATTGAGGCGCTGCGCCAGATCGGTCTGCTCGTCACCGGCCAGCCAGAACATCATCAAGCCCAGGTAATGAACCGGTGCGGGCGTTGTTCCGGCCCAGGGCGTCTCGACCAGGCCGCTACGAAGCAGTTGCAGCCGTGCCATCAGCCAGTCGTCCACCATAAGGCCGGGGTGGATGGCGGCCAAAATCCCCAATTGATCAAGCTGGCGCAAAGCCTGTTCCGGCTGGCGCTCCTGAAAAATCAACTCCAACTCGTGGGTAATCCGTTCCCCGCTGACGCGCGACAGCAGATCGAGGGCATTCGCCAGCAGTTCAGCGGTGCGCTCTTCCAGGCTAAAATCGAGCCGGGCCATCAAGCGGGCTGCCCGGAGCATACGGGTCGGGTCTTCGACAAAGCTGAGGCTGTGCAGCACCCGGATCAGCCGCGCTTCCAGATCGTTCTGGCCGCCGTAAAAGTCGAGCAGTTCGCCAAAGTGGTCGGGGGTCAGGCGCAAGGCCAGGGTATTGATGGTAAAATCACGGCGGTGCAAATCCTGGCGAATGGAACTCTGCTCCACCTCCGGCAGCGCCGAGGGATGGCGGTAAAACTCAGTCCGGGCGGTGACAAAGTCGAGCGAGGTGAGCGGTGTATTTTTGGCCGCAGCCGTCGCGCCAAAAGGAATGGGCTGGGCCAAAATCCACTTGGCCGTGCCAAAACGGTCGTGGCTGCGCACCCGCCCGCCTCGATGCTCACGCAAACGTTGGGCCAGACCAATAGCGTCACCCTCGACCACCAGATCAAGATCAAAACGCGGGCTGGCTTTGGCCCTTTCGTCGCTGCCCATCAACATCATAAATAACAAGTCGCGCACAAAGCCACCCACCAGGTAAAGCGCATCGCCGCGTTGGGCGGCCAATTCTCCGGCCTGACGCAGTAGTTGCAACAGGTCAGACGAGAGAACGCGCTCAAGCTGGACGGCTAGATTGGGCCGGGTGGGTTTGTCGCTGCTGGCAAGCTGCCACAGGTTGATCAAATCGGTGCGGGTGACAATGCCAATAACCGGCCCGCCCGGCTCCTCAACCACCGGCACCTGCCCGATACCTTCACCCGTCATCAACTCCTGGACGGCGTCAATACTGTCGGTGGGGCTGACAAAGAACTCGCCCTTTTTCATAAACTGGCTGATGACTGCGCCTTCCAGCCGGTGGCGGCGGGCTTTGTCAATTTCGCGACGAGAAAGTACCCCGGCAATTCGGCCGGTCGCCGGATCAACCACCGGAAAGCCTTCGTGGCCGTAGCGGTCCATCATCTCCGCCGCGTGGCGAACCGTATCGGTGGGGGCCAGGGTCCGCGCGCCTTTGGACATGACCTGGGCTACGGTGGTAGCCGGCTGAACTTCCAGCTTTAACAGTTGGATTAGCTCTTTTCTCAGCCGCCACAGTTCTTTATCTTTGACCAGGGCCGCCGCCGCTCGGGCGTGACCGCCCCCCCCGAAAAACTCCGTGATCCGGCCCACGTCAATGGCATGGGTGATGGAACGAGCCACTATTTGCACGTGGTCCTGCATTGCGACTAAAATAAACAGCGCCTCCGACTGGTACAAATCGCGCAGGCGATGGGCCAAGGTGCTGATTTCTTCAACATAATGATGGGTAGTGGCCGTAGCCAGGACGATGGTGTGGCCGTGAATGGGCAGCGTTTCCAGGTTGTGGATCAACTGCTCATAGAGGGCTTTCTGGGCGTCGCTCATGGCGTAGTTGAGATATTCGCGCACCAGATCGAGACGGGCATGGCCTTCGGCCAGCAACCAGGCGGCGGCGCGTAGATCACGGGGACTGGTGTTGGCATAGGTCAACGAGCCGGTATCCTCATAAATACCCAGCAGGAGCAGAGTGGCTTCAATCGGCGACAGGCGGATCGAAAGCTCGCGGATTTGCTCGATGAGCAGCGTGACCGTCGCGCCGGTATCGGTCAGGCTCAGAACGGCCCCAGCGGGAGGGGGTTGATGCAGCTCGTGGTGGTCAATAATGCGCAACTGCGCGTCCGGCTTTAAGCCTTTGAGGGTTGGGACCTGCTGGCTGTCCACCAGGGTTAGCCGGTCAATCGGCTTGCGCTCCAACTCGCCAAGCTGAACAAAGGGCAGTTCACTTTCATAGAGGGTGATAAAATTGCGCACGTTCCGGTTAAGGCTGTTGGGCAAAACCGGCACAGCTTCGGGATAAAGCCGCCATGCGCCCAGCAGCGAGGCTACGGCATCAAAATCGGCATTGGCGTGAGTGACAATGATGTGCATGAGAGCAGTATACCACAGAATGGAAGGTTGGAAGAATGGAAGGTTGGAGGGTTGGAAAAAACCATTCTTCCAATCTTCCAGCCTTCCAATTAGGCTATGACCAGCGAAATCATCCTCCGTCCCGCTACCCTCACCGATGCCCAGGTATTGGCTCAACTGTGGATGGCAACGTTCCCCGACAAATTCGGTCCCATTCTAGGGCACAAAGCCGAGCGGGTTCTGTGTGACTGGCTGCGGTTGAGCGAGCGCCATCTGCAAACAACCACCCTGGCCGAAATTAGCGGCGCCGTCGCCGGGTTTATGGTTTTGGAAACGCCGTCAGCGCCGCGAGCCGACGACGGACGCTGGCTGTGGCACGCGCTGCAATTGAACAATGGCATTTTTGGCGCGCTGCGGGGCATGCTGCTGATGCTGTTGATAGACAATCGTCACCCCCACCACCAAAATGAAATTTATATTGAAATGTTGGGGGTTGACCCTGCCTGGCGCGGCCAGGGCGTGGCCCACCGGTTAATTGCTCACGCCGAAACTGTGGCCCAGCAGCAAAACGCCAGCAAGTTGGCCCTGGCCGTTGTGCGCGACAACTTACCCGCTATTCATTTATATGAAAAAATGGGGTTTACAACTCAATCAGAGCGGCGCAGCCGGCTCTTAAAGTGGATTACCGGGCACTCCGGTTACTACGAGATGGCGAAACAAATATAAGGGGGTAGGAAGTAAGGAGTAGGGAGTAGGGAAAAACCCTTACTACCTACTGCCTACTCCATACTCCCGGTTTAACTGTCCAAATAAGGCGTAATTTTGTCCAGAATGGCTTGTTTGGGAAGCGTGCCCACCATACGCTCGACGGGCTGGCCAAATTTGAACAGGATCAGGGTCGGCAAGTTCAAGACATGGTAATTTGAAGTTACCAGGGGATTGGTTTCAATATCCACCTTGACCACTTTTAGCTGTTCAGGAAATTGAGCCGCAATCTCGGCCAGGTAAGCGTCAACGGTTTTGCACGGGGCGCACCACTCGGCCCAAAAATCGGCAATAACGGGAATATCGCACTTTAAAACTTCAGCATCAAAGCTGTTATCGGTGACGGAAACTAGCATCGCCATAATTGTATTTACTCCTACTTGTAATATATATTCTCAACTATACTCTGACTGGCAAACTGTGGCAAGTAGCGGGTAATCAGGTTGCAGGGTAGCAAAGCACAAAATTTAGGTAACAACTCAGGCATGTCATTTCGAGGCCGTAGGCCGAGAAATCTTCCCCGCTCGCAGGCTATTCAAGCATCAACCTGGAAGATTTCTCCTCGCAGGCTCGTCGAAATGACATGATACCTGAGCAGTTACAAATTTAGGTTAGAAGAGATGTCATTCATCCTAAACATTGGTGACATTTATCACTGCTGACATTTCAGCTAATTTGGTACAATTGATTGGTTAAATTCCTTGCTAAAAAACCAAAATTCTCTAACCAATTTTCTACGATTACCCTACGATTTCTCTACGCTTCTATTGACTCCATAGGAAAAAGGTGCTATTATAGCCCTTGTGTAACAAATGTTCATAACCGGGAGGATTGTGAACATTTGTCCAAATCCCTCTCCTGTTTTTTCTGTCCGCCTACGTCTGCACATTCTACTTCTGGTTATTTGACTTTCTAATTCAAAAAACTAGTCGGAAAACAAAGGTGTAAAGCGTGACCACAATGTTGTCAGGTTCGCTGTCTCTGCCAATTACGATCCATCTAGGCCAAAAAATAGCTTGGTCCCTAACTTCTGCTGTTCAGAAACGGAAGGCATGGAGTTGACCCATTTTAACGGGTCAACTCCATGCCTTTTTGTTTAAAAGGTAGTTTTTTTAATGAAGGCCGAAACTGACCCCTGGTAAAGAATCGAATCTTATTTATTGTTCAACGTACCTTGAGGGACAGACGGTTTAGCGCGGCAGCGTTAAAGGAGGGATAGAATATCGAGAAATTGTAAGATTTCAGTATAATTAAGACAGGGTAGGTTTAGCTGAAACCCGCCTACCTGTCTCACACAAAGCTTTGACAATGGGGTTTCAAAGCAAATAAACGGTTTTATCATAAAACCAAAAATCCTAATGTGTGAGGGGAAAATCAACTATGAGTATCCTATTGGGTGAATTGCTCGGCACAATGATGCTGATCATCTTGGGCGACGGCGTCGTCGCCAACGTGGTTTTGGCTAAGAATAAAGGTCAAGGTGGAGGCGGCGGCGGCGCATGGATTGTCATTACCGCTGGCTGGGCTTTTGCCGTGTTAATTGGTGTTTTCACCGCGCAAGCATTTGGCAGCGGCGGCGCCCACCTTAACCCGGCCGTTACGTTTGGTCTGCTCGCAGCCGGGGTTGTTCCGGCAGGCGATGTCGTCTTTTACCTCATCGGCGAATTTGTCGGAGCCTTCATCGGCGCGGTCATTGTCTGGTTGGCCTATCTGCCACACTTCGAAGCCACGCGAGGCGATGGCTCGGAGGGGGCCAAGTTAGCGGTCTTCAGCACCGGCCCGGCCATTCGCAATACTACCACCAACCTGATTTGCGAAATCATCGGCACGTTTGTGCTGGTGATGGGTGTGGGCGCTATCTTCCAGATCAACACTCCAGTTACCGGCATTCAAGTTGCCGGTGGGCTTGGCCCCTACTTGGTTGCCTGTCTGGTCTGGGGCATCGGCCTCTCGCTGGGCGGCCCGACTGGTTACGCTATCAACCCGGCTCGTGACCTCGGCCCGCGCATTGCCCACTTTGTTTTGCCGATTGCCGGCAAGGGCGACTCTGACTGGGGTTACTCCTGGATCCCGGTTGTCGGCCCGATCATCGGCGGCGTTATCGCCGGTGTACTGCTAACGATCCTCTAAAGTAAAATCTTTAGTTTATACGGAAAGGACGGGCAAGTTATGAAAAAACTAATCAACAAGCCGGAAGATGTCGTGGCGCAGTCGCTGGGCGGGGTGGCCGCAGCGCACGGGGATTTGGTGAAAGTGCTTTACAATCCCAATATTGTCGTGCGCGCGGACGCCCCGGTCCAGGGGAAAGTCGGCGTCATCTCCGGCGGCGGCAGCGGCCACGAGCCGATGCACGGTGGCTTTGTGGGCATGGGCATGCTCGACGCAGCGTGCCCCGGCGATGTCTTTACCTCACCCACCCCCGACCAGATGGAAGCGGCAACCAAGGCCGTTAACGGCGGCGCAGGCGTGCTGCACATCGTCAAGAACTACACCGGCGATGTGATGAACTTTGAGATGGCCGCCGAGCTGTGCCAGGCCGAAGGGATCGAGGTTGTGGCCGTAGTGACCAACGATGACGTAGCTGTGCAGGACAGCCTCTACACCGCCGGACGGCGCGGCGTGGGCATCACTGTGCTGGCCGAAAAAATCTGCGGGGCGGCGGCTGAAAAGCGCATGAATTTGCAGCAAGTGGCCGACATTTGCCGCAAGGTCAATGATCAAGGCCGCTCGATGGGCATGGCTTTGACCTCCTGCACCGTGCCTGCCGCCGGCAAACCCACCTTTGATATCGGCGACAACGAGATGGAAATCGGCATCGGCATTCACGGCGAACCAGGGCGCAAGCGCATGAACCTGCAAAGCGCCGACGAAATCACCGAAATGATGGCCGAAGCGATTATCTCCGATCTGCCCTATAAAAATGGCGACAGCGTTATCGCCATGGTCAATGGCATGGGGGGGACCCCACTTATCGAACTCTATATCATCTACAACAAGCTCAACCAAATTTGCCAGGCTAAGGGCATCAAGATTGCGCGCAATTTGGTGGGCAACTACATCACCTCGCTGGAAATGCAGGGCTGCTCGATCACCTTGCTCAAAACCGATGACGAACTAACCGCACTGTGGGATGCCCCGGTGCACACGCCAGCCTTACGTTGGGGAGTATAACTGTACTATGGTCAACCGAGATAACCTTTTAGCCTGGATTGATGCGCTAACCCAAGTCTATGCCGACAACAAACAATACCTGACCCAGCTCGACTCGAATATTGGCGATGCCGATCATGGGATCAACATGGATCGAGGGTTTCAGGCCGTTAAAGCGGATTTGGCTAAAACGAACCCACCGGATATCAGCAGCGTTCTGAAAACGGTGGCTATGGCTCTTATTCGAACCGTTGGCGGCGCTTCCGGTCCGTTGTATGGCACGTTTTTTATGCGGGCCAGCACGGCCTGCGTCAACAAAAACGAGTTGGGGCCGGCCGACGTGGTCGCTCTGTTCGAGGCCGGGTTGGAGGGTATTATTCAGCGCGGCAAAGCCGAATTGAATGACAAAACCATGGTAGATGCCCAAAAACCGGCGCTTGAGGCCATGAAGCAGGCATTAGCTGATAACAACGATCTACAAACAATCCTGCAAAAAGGTGTGGCCGCGGCTGAAGAAGGGATGAAAAATACGATCCCCCTACAAGCGCGGAAAGGTCGAGCCAGCTATCTGGGCGAACGCAGCATTGGGCATCAAGACCCCGGCGCAACTTCGTCGTATTTGATGCTCAAAGCAGCGGCGGATCTCTGGGCTTAAGGTTATCCGGGACCAAGTAGCAAGTAGCAGGTTGCAAGTAGCAAATTATCTTTTGCGCGCTCTAACTTACGACTCTGCAACTCGTTACATCAATAAAATGCTGTCACCGTGATGTGACAACTCATTATTCAATGTTGAAGGAGAAACAATTATGGCTAAGTATGTGGCCGCAGTAGACCAGGGTACAACCAGTACCCGTTGTATGATCTTTAATCACGCCGGGGAATCAGTGGGTATTGACCAGTTAGAACATGAACAAATCTATCCCCAGGCTGGCTGGGTTGAGCACGACCCGCTGGAAATTTGGGCACGAACCCAGGATGTCATCAAGGGTGCTATGAAAAAAGCGGGCATCACCGCCGCCGACCTTGCCGCTGTAGGCGTCACCAACCAACGCGAAACCACGGTCGTCTGGGACAAAAATACCGGCAAGCCGTATCACAATGCCTTAGTCTGGCAAGATACCCGCACCGACAAAATCTGCAATGAACTGGCCAAAGATGGCGGGCAAGATCGCTTCCGCGCCCAGGTAGGTTTGCCTCTGGCCACCTACTTCTCCGGCCCCAAGGTCAAATGGCTGCTGGACAATGTGCCCGGCCTGCGCGAAGCCGCTGACAAGGGTGATGCCATCTTTGGTAACATTGACACCTGGGTTATCTGGAATCTGACCGGCGGCCCCAACGGCGGCGCGCATGTGACTGATGTCACCAACGCCTCCCGGACCATGCTCATGGACCTGGATGGCTGCCACTGGGATGATGCCATTTGCGCGGCGATGACCATCCCCAAGTCCATGCTGCCTGAAATCCGCCCTTCCAGCGATCCCAAGATTTATGGTCACACCCTGGAAAATGGACCCTTTGGCGGGCGCATCCCGGTCTGTGGCGACCTGGGCGACCAGCAAGCGGCGACCGTAGGCCAGGCATGTTTCAGCCCTGGCGAGTCCAAGAATACCTACGGCACCGGCTGCTTCATGATCCTCAACACCGGCACCAAGATTGTCCCCTCCAAAAGCGGCCTGCTGACCACGGCCTGCTACAAGTTTGGCGATGAGCCAACCGTATACGCTCTGGAAGGTTCGATCGCCATCACCGGCGCGCTGGTCCAATGGCTGCGCGACAACCTGAAACTGATCGAGAAATCCACCGATGTTGAAGACCTGGCCAAAACGGTTGAAGACAACGGCGGCATCTACTTTGTCCCGGCTTTCTCCGGCCTTTTTGCCCCCTACTGGAAGAGCGATGCCCGCGGCGTGATTGCCGGGATGACCCGCTATGTCAACCGGGGACACTTTGCCCGCGCTGCCCTGGAAGCCACTGCCTTCCAGACCCGTGAAGTGCTCGATGCCATGAACGCCGACTCCGGCGTGCCGCTGACCGCGCTCAAGGTTGACGGCGGCATGGTTTACAACAACCTGCTCATGCAGTTCCAGGCCGATGTGTTGGGCGTGCCGGTGGTCCGGCCCAAGGTGGCTGAAACCACCGCCCTCGGCGCGGCCTACGCCGCCGGTCTGGCCGTTGGCTTCTGGAAGAACACCGACGAAATGCGGGCCAACTGGGGCATGGACAAAACCTGGGAACCCACCCCGGGCAGCAAAGCCAGCACCGAACTGTACAAGCAGTGGAAGAAGGCGGTCACCCGCACCTTTGATTGGGTGGAACACTAGGCAGGTAGACGGTAGTAAGTAGTAGGTAGACAGGGTTATCTCGTTTATCTCGTTCCCAAACTCTATTTGGGAACGAGAAACTTGAGTACCCCGAAAACATGTCATTTCGACCGGAGTGTAGCGGAGGGAGAAATCCCCAGGGCCTCATCTTGTAAGAGTAGTTTTGAGAGGATTTCTCGCTCCTTCGTCGCTCGAAATGACATGACTGCGTAACTTCTGTCAATGATAATAGAGTGACTAATCAAATAGGGGGAAGGAAAGGCAGTTTCCTTCCCCCTACCTGTGAAAAGACGGAGGAGAATGTCATTGCGAGGCCGTAAGGCCAAAGCAATCCCCCCGGCTGGGGTGGGGATTTCTCCCTTCGCTCGAAACCTGTCCTGAGCCTGTCGAAGGATGACATGCCTGAGTAGTTCCAACAAAAGATGTTTGACTTATGAAAAAATCAACCGAAGTTTTAGTTATTGGCGGCGGGGCGACAGGCTGTGGCATCCTGTTCGATTTGGCCCAGCGCGGCTTCAAATGCTTGCTGGTAGAGCGGGGGGCCTTGTCCTACGGCACTTCGGGGCGCTTTCACGGGTTACTGCACAGCGGCGGTCGCTATGCGGTTAACGACTCAGATGCGGCCCGTGAGTGTATCGAGGAAAATTTTATTTTACGCAAAATCATGCCCCACTGCATCGAGGACACCGGCGGCTTGTTTGTCAGTGTACCGGGCGACCCCCTCGACTTTACCGACGAATTTTACGTGGCCTGCCAGAAAGTCGGCATTCCCGTCGAAGAAATTTCCCCCGGCGAAGCGCTGCGCCGGGAACCGCTGTTAAACCCCAAAATGACCCGCGCCTTCACCGTGCCCGACGCCAGCGTGGAAACGTGGGAAGCCTGCAAGGCGCTGGTCGAATCGGCCCAGGAGTACGGGGCCGAGGTTTTGACCTATCACAAAATTGTCAACATGCTGGTTAGCAACGGCAAAGTGACCGGCGCGGTGGCGCAAAATGTTGTTACCGGCGAAGAAGTGGTCATCGAAGCTGATTTGGTGGTCAGCGCCGCCGGGGCCTGGGGCGGCCAGATTGCCCACATGGCCGGCTGTGATGTGACGGTTTATGCCGGCAAGGGGACGATGGTGGCCATGAACTATCGCATGGTCAACACGGTGGTCAATCGCTGTATTAAGCCGCACGATGGCGATATTATTGTGCCCATTGCTTCGGTGGCGGTGATTGGGACCACCTCGGTCAGAGTGCCTGACCCGGATAAGTACGCCATCGAGGATTGGGAAGTGCAATTGATGCTGGACGAAGGCGAGAAGCTGGTCCCCAGTTTTAAGCAATTTCGGGCACTGCGAGCCTGGGCCGGGGTCCGACCGCTGTACCAGGAAAAAGCCGAGGGGGCCGACCTGCGCGATGTGACCCGCAAGTATACCCTGCTCGACCACACCCCGCGCGATGGGGTAGACAATTTTATCACCATTACCGGCGGCAAGTGGACCACTTACCGCCTGATGGCCGAAGAGACGGCGGACCTGGTCTGCAAGAAACTGGGCGTCGAGCGGCCATGCCAGACAGCCACAACCGTCCTTAAAAGTCCCGGCGACAAGAAATTTTATACCCTGGGCCAGCGCCTGGAAAAAATCGAATCAGGCGAATGGGGCGGCCAGCTTATCTGTGAGTGTGAGTTGGTCACGCGCCCCCAAATCGAAGAACATCTGGCCCACGACCCGACCAACATTATCAATAACCTGCGGCGCGATTTGCGCCTGGGAATGGGTCCCTGCCAGGGCGGCTTTTGCGCCTATCGGGCTGCCGGGATTATGAATGAGCACAAACGGTTATCGGCTCCAGAAACCAACAAAGCTCTGGTGGACTTTTTACAGGAACGCTGGAAAGGAGTCCAATCAGTGCTGTGGGGCCAGCATTTGCGCCAGATGCAGCTTGACGAGGGCATCTATGTGGGTCTATTGGGCCTGGACAAACTACCCACCGAGTTAAGCGGCCTGGATAGGGGCCGCATCGGCGAAGTGGAGACGGAAGGGTATTTTGAATTAGAAGTAAGAAATGAGAAATAAGAAGTAAGAATTTAGAAGACTTCATTCCCCTACTTCTTACTTCCTACTCCCTACTTCTTGCTTCTTACTTACAGGAAAATTCTATGTCTCGCTATGATGTTGTTGTTATTGGCGCCGGGCTGGCCGGGCTGACCACAGCCTGCCAACTGGCCCAGAATAATCAAAAAGTTTTAGTAACCGCCACCGGCATCGGGGCGCTGCTGTTAGCTTCCGGCTGTATTGATGTGTTGGGCTTTCAACCGGCTGATTCGATGGAGCCGGTCAAGAACCCGGCCAGCAAACTGGACGACTTTTTGGCCGAGCGGCCCAACCATCCTTATGGCCTGGTGGGGCGAGCGAACCTGGAAGCCGGCCTCAATAACTTTCTCAAACTGGTCAACCAACACGGCCTGGATTACAAGGGCGACTTCAACCACAATTGGCTGCTGCCCAGCGCCGCCGGAGCCGTCCATCCGACGTGCCTGGCCCCGGCCTCGCTGGCCAAAGGCGAATTGAGCACCGGGGAGAGCATGCTCATTGTTGGTTTCAGCCAGATGCGTGATTTCTACCCTACCTTGATTAGCCAAAACCTCAACGAACAGGATTTGGTAAAAGCTGAACCTTGCCTGATTGACGTGACCATTCCCAGAGCCGGCAAAGTGGATGTGGTCCCGACGGAAGTAGGTCATGCGTTTGAAAGAGCCGAGTTTCGGCGTGAAGTTATCAAGGCGGTCAAAAGCAAAAGCAAAGGGTATCAACGGATTGGCTTTCCGGCAATGTTGGGCCTACGGCAGCACCGCGAAGTGGTCGCCGACCTGGAAAAGGGGCTGGACAAACCTGTGTTTGAGATTAGCGCCCTGCCCCCTTCAATCCCAGGCCGGCGCTTGTACGAGGCTTTGAAAGAGGCTTTTTTGCAGGCGGGCGGAAAGTTAATCCTCAGCGGCAAAATTGTGGCTGGGACGATTGAGGGTGGCCGGGTAACGCAAGTGCAACTGGAAACCATCAGCCGTCTCAAGCCGATTCAGGTCCAGCATTATGTTTTAGCCACCGGCGGCCTTTTTGGCGGCGGCCTCATGGCCCATCAAGATGGTCGTGTGACTGAGCAGGTTTTTGGCCTGCCCATTACCGCCGAAACAAACCGGCACAAGTGGTTCAACCCCCATTTTGTCTCACCCCAAGGCCAGCCCGTTTTTAATTATGGGGTCAAAGTTAATGAGCGATTGAACCCGGTTAATGGCAGCGCCGTCCCTCTGGCCGAAAATCTGTACGCCGTCGGCGCAATCCTGGCCGAGTCAGAATGGGCGCACGGGCGCACCGGAGATGGCCTGGCTGTGGCTACAGCGGCAGCGGTGGTCAAGCAGATAACAGGGAACAAGTAGCAGGTAGCAAAGTCGCAGGGGCGCATTAATTCCCTGTCTACTGTCTACCGCCTACCGTCTACTATTTTCTAGGAGTCTTTTTGTGAGCATAGAAACTTTGGATGACGTCACGTTGTCCATCTGGCATCAAGTTCAAAACAGCGCGGATTTGTGCGTTAAGTGTAATATTTGCACCTCTCACTGCCCGGTTTCCAACGTTACCCCCAAATTTCCCGGCCCCAAATTTGTGGGACCGCAGGCGCAACGCTTCCGCAATCCCAAAGAAATCTCGGTGGACGACAGCCTGGATTATTGCAGCGGCTGCGGCGTCTGCACGATGGTCTGCCCGCACGAAGTCAAAGTGATGGAGATGAATGCCAAGGCCCGCTACAAGCTCTACCAGCGCCGGGGCATTCCGCTGCGAAACCGCCTGCTCGGTCGTTCCGAGTTAATGGGCAAACTGGCCAGCCCGGTCGCGCCGATTGCCAACTTTATGGCCCATTTGAAACCGCTGCGGATTCTGGCTGAGGCCGTGATGGGCGTTCACCGCGATGCGCCGCTGCCGCCCTTTTCCTTCGAGACCTTTCGCGGCTGGTACAAGGGCGTCTACCAAAAAGCGAATGGACGCAAAAAGACCGGCAAACAGGTGGTTTATTTCCACGGTTGCAGCACCGCTTATTTTGAACCGCACGTGGGCAAAGCCGCTCTGGCCGTGCTGGAACATAACGGCTTTGAGGTGATTATACCGGAGCAAGTTTGCTGCGGCCTGCCGATGCTTTCCAACGCCGAATTTGAGGCGGCCTGCCATAATGCCCAAAAGAACGTCAATTCGCTGGTCAAATATGCCCGCCAGGGAATACCCATCGTCGGCACCTCGACAAGCTGCACTCTCTCGCTCAAATCCGATTACCGCCATATTCTCGACTTGAATACGGAGCCTTTTGAATTGGTGGCTCAGCAGACTTATGATATATGTGAGTTTTTGCTCGATCTGGCCGATGCCGGTCAACTCAAAACCGATTTCAAACCTGTAGAAGCGACCCTGCCTTACCATTCACCCTGCCAACTCAAAGCCCACAACATGGGCCTGCCCGCCATTGATTTGATGGAAATGATCCCCGGCGTCAAAATTCAG
Organism: Anaerolineales bacterium; assembly: GCA_015075405.1. GTDB lineage: Bacteria > Chloroflexota > Anaerolineae > 4572-78 > J111 > DSQQ01. The sequence goes on along the minus strand of JABTUK010000003.1, from coordinate 385,062 downwards.
CATGTCCAGGCTGACTGCTGCGGTATTGCCGGGACGTATGGCTATAAGAAAGAAAAATATCAGATTGGGCTGGATGTGGGCAAGCGTCTTTTCGACCAGGTCAAAGCCTCAGGCTCAAAGGTGGCTGTGTGCGACAGCGAAACCTGCCGCTGGCAAATTGCTCACGCGACCGGGGCCAAGATGATCCATCCGGTTGAGCTGCTGGCCCAGGCGTATGGGCTGACGCCCTGACCGAAGACCGATGACCGAAGACCGGATAGTAACAATTGAGGCTAAAAGTGGATAGCGCCGGTCCCCGGTCTCCCGTCCCCGGTCATCTGGATGAGTGGGAAAGCCGTTGGGCGACCTATGATGAACCGACTTATCAAGCGGTTTTGAATTATATCCGACCCGAGGATGTTGTGCTGGATATAGGGGCGGGTGATTTGCGGCTGGCCCGGCGGATGGCGGCGACTGCCCGGCACGTTTATGCCATTGAAATGCAGCCCGACCTGCTGACTCATCAGAAACCGCTGCCCGCTAACCTGACCGTTCTGTGCGCCGATGCTCGCTCCATCCCCTGGCCCAGAGGTATTACACTGGGTGTACTCTTGATGCGGCACTGCGCCCACGTAGGGTTGTACGCAGCCCGGCTGCGGGCGGCAGACTGCCGGGGTCTGATTACCAATGCGCGGTGGCGGCTGGACGTTGAATGGATGGATTTAGGGCTGCGTTTGCCCTGGACAAACGTGGAGTTCGGCTGGTATGCCTGTCTGTGCGGCCAAACAGGCTTTGTAGCCGGCCCGCCCGAGCTGTTAACTGAGGCGCGAATGTTTCAGGTCAGTGAAACGGAAAACTGCCCGGCTTGTTTGTATTAAGAGTAACGCATGTCGAAGTACATTATTGCCATAGACCAAAGTACGCACGACACCAGTTGTGTCATCTTTAATCGTCTCGGCGAAGTAGTCAGCCAATCTGCCTTAAAGCATCGGCAGATTCACCCCGAAGCCGGCTGGCTGGAACATTATCCTTTGGAAATCTGGGCCAACACCCAGGTGGTGATAAAAAGCGCCATGAGCAAGGCCGGACTCAACGCCGGGGATATCGCCGCTATTGGTCTGGCTAATCAACGTGAAACTACCGTTGTTTGGGATAAAACAACGGGCAAACCTTACTATAATGCTATCGTCTGGCGGGATATTCGAACGGTTGAAATTTGCCAGCAGTTAGCAAAAGAGGGTGGACAAGACCGCTTTCGGCTGCAAGTGGGCCTGCCGGTAACGCCCTATTTCTCCGCCCCCAAGCTCAAATGGCTGCTGGATAATGTGGAGGGGTTGCGCGAAGCGGCCGAACGGGGTGAGGCTGTTTTTGGGAATATGGATGCCTGGCTGGTCTGGAATTTAACCGGCGGAACCAAGGGTGGGGTTCATATCACCGATGTGACCAATGCTTCGCGGACGATGTTGATGAATTTAGCAACGACCACCTGGAACGACAACATTTGCCGGCTGCTGACCATTCCCAGAAAAATGCTGCCTGAAATTCGTCCTTCCAGCGATCCCAACATCTACGGTTATACCCAACCGGATGGATTTTTGGGAGGCAGTGTGCCGATTTGCGGCATCCTGGGTTCGCAGCAGGCGGCAGCGGTGGGGCTGGTTTGTCTAAGCCCCCTTGAAACAAAAAATAGCTATGATGGGGCCTCATTCGTGATCATGAATACCGGCGCCCGAATCATTCCCTCCCGGCGGGGCCTGCTGACGACGGTTTGCTATAAATTTGGCGATCAACCCACCGTTTATGCCCTCGAAGGCTCGATTGCTTTTACCGGCCTTATCATCGAATGGTTACGTGATAACCTGGGGCTGATTGAAAAGATGGCCGATATTGAAGCGCTGGCTAAGACCGTTGAAGACAACGGCGACGTTTACTTTGTGCCCGCCTTTAATGGGCTGTTCGCTCCCTACTGGCGCAGCGATGCGCGGGGGATCATGGCCGGGTTGACCCGTTTTACCAATAGAGGCCATCTCGTCAGGGCTGCCCTGGAGTCAATTGCTTACCAAACCCGCGACATTTTGGATGCGATGGAAGCCGACATAGATACAGAATTGGTGACGTTAAAAGTTGACGGAACCATGACGTCCGTAGATTTACTGATGCAATTTCAGGCAGATATTTTAGGTATCCCGGTGACCCGCCTGAAAGTGACCGAAACAACCGCTCTGGGCGCAGCCTATGCCGCCGGTTTAGCCGTTGGTTTTTGGCGAGATATGGCTGAAATCCAGCAGCAGTGGTCGGTTGACAAAGTCTGGAAACCAGGCATGAGCCGGGAAACACGGGCCAAATTGTATAAAGGCTGGCAGAAAGCGGTCGCCCGTTCTTTGGAGTGGGTTAACCAGACATCCTTGCTAGCCGAAGAAGAAGGTCTTGTGCCCTTAACCCACCACGAAGGATAAAAACCAATGGCTAAACGCCGCCCCAAACAATTAACGCCTACAGAGCGCCATGCGCTCCTGATGAAACGACGCAATTTATTGCTGGGCATTTTGTGGACGTTTGTCGTTATTGTCGCCATATTATACGGCTATTCACACGGCTATCCTCTGGTTGCTGCCGGCCAAACGGGTCAGGGCATTCTAATCGGTCTGGCCTACGGTGTGGGAGCTTTACTGGCTGTCATGATCGCTTTTTATCTCAATCGAAAATTGAGGGGGTTATAACCACCTATGATCGGAATAGTCATTGTCTCTCACAGTCATCTGTTGGCCCAGGGCGTCCGCGAGATGGCCTTGCAAATGTCGCAAAATTTAGTCAAGATCGAGGCGGCCGGCGGCGTAGACGATCAGACCATTGGCACCAGCGCCGAACGGATTCACCAGGCCATTACTCAGGCTTACTCGCCCGACGGGGTATTGATTTTGTTTGATTTGGGCAGCGCCTTATTTAGCACCCAAATGGCCGTCGAGATGCTGCCGCCAGAGCAGCAAGCTCAGACCAAAGTCAGCGCGGCTCACCTGGTAGAAGGGGCTATTGTCGCCGCCGTTGAGGCCTCGCTAGGGCACAGTTTGGAAGAAGTCAACAATGCAGCCGAAGCTGTCAAAGAGATGCAAAAGATCATATAATTGTAACTACTCGGGCATGTCATTTCGACCGAAGGGAGAAATCTCTGACGCCTATGTTGCGCCGTAGAGATTTCTCGGCCTACGGCCTCGAAATGACATGATGGCTGAGCAGTTATATGTGATTGTTGTCTATATCTTCTCATAGAGGATTTGTCCTGTGCAATCAAACTCTTTTACCATTCAAAATGAAGTTGGACTCCATGCCCGTCCGGCGGCGCTCTTTGTGCAAACGTCGGCAAAATTCAAATCTAAAATCAAGGTCAGAAATGCTACCAGGGGGACGCCCTTTATGGATGCCAAAAGCATCCTGAGTGTGTTGGGGCTGGGGGTAGCCAAGGGGCATAACATTGAAGTTACGGCTGAAGGGGAGGATGAGCAGGTCGCTCTGGAAACTATCGCCCAATTAATTGCGAATAATTTTGCCGAGTCAGCGACAACGTAAGCAAACTCGGCCTGGCAAATAGAATATGTCTGAGGATAAACTCGCCCTGCTGGCTAAGGTTGCCAGCCTTTATTACGAAAAAAACTTAACTCAGGCAGAAATTGCCCAACGGCTCAATATTTCTCGTCCTCAGGTGTCACGACTGCTGGCCGAAGGACGCCAGGAGGGTGTGGTCGAAATTATTATTCACCACCCTGCTGCCAAATCCTCCTCGCTGGAACAGGAATTACTGGATCGTTTTGCCCTGAAAGAAATAAAAATATTAGTCACCGGCGCCATCGGTTATTCCCAACTGGTCGAGCGGTTGGGGGTGTTGGCTGCGCGCCACATGGAAGAGCGACTGGAAGATGGCATGATCCTGGGCATCTCCTGGAACACGGGCGTCTATCAGGTGGTTAATGCGCTGCGAGCGGCTCACCAAAAAAAGGTCACGGTGGTTCAGCTTACAGGGGCCGTTGGCTCCATTAATCCCCTCATTGACGGCCCGGACTTGACCCGCTGGCTGGCCCAAACCCTGGGCGGGCAGTACAAATATCTGCCCGCGCCTCTCCTGGTCGAAAGTCCGGCCACCCGCGAGGCGTTGCTGCAAGATCGTTCCATCCGGGAGTCTATGGCGCTGCTGGACCAGATGGATATGGCTCTGATCGGGATTGGCAGTCTCTCGCCGGCTCTGTCCAGCCTGCTGCTGGCCGGCTACATCACCGAGACCGAACTGCGTGAAATCATCCGGCAGGGCGGCGTGGGAGATATTTGTTCCTACCATTTTGATCTGCGTGGCCGAATTTTGCCGCTGGAGTTGCACCAGCGGCTCATTGGCGTCTCCCTCGACACCCTCAAAAAGACGCCTTACGTGATTGGCGTGGGCGGCGGCATTGACAAAGCCTCAGCCGTGTTGGGGGCGCTCCGGCTGGGCGTGCTTGACTGCCTGGTGACTGATGAAATTGCCGCCCGAGCCGTTTTAAAGATGTCAACACAATCGTAACTACTCACCCCTCATGTCATTTCGAGGCTGAAAGCCGAGAAATCTTTGAGGCCGTTGTCTGTAGACCACAGATCAGGAGATTTCTCGCTCCTAACGTCGCTCGAAATGACATGCTTGAGCAGTTACACACAACCTTGATAGGATTGAGGAACCCGGGTTGAAACTTTTGATAATGGGGGCCGGGGCGATAGGCGGGTTTGTCGGCGGCGCGCTGGCGGCCAACGGCCATGAGGTGACCCTGGTAGGCCGACCGGCCCTGATGGAAAAAATCGCCCAAACGGGGTTAACCCTGCGCCGGCCCAATCTGGCTACCCAAACCGTCTTTCCGGCCACAACCACCCTTGTTCCCGCCGATGCGGATTATGACTTTACGTTACTCAGCGTCAAAGCGCCTGACACGCCTCAAGCCATCAAAGACCTGTCAGGTTTGGCCCCCAAAACCTATATTGTTTCCCTGCAAAACGGCATCGGCAACGAGGAGCAACTGGCTGCTGCTTTTGGCCCGGAGCGCGTGATCGCCGGAACTATTACCATTCCCATTCAAGTGCCGGAGCCAGGCGTGATTGAAGTGAGCAAGCCCAAAGGTGGGTTAGGGTTGGCCGCCCTACACCCTGTTCAACCGGTTCAAGTTTTGGCCGATGCCCTGACTGAAGCTGGCCTGCCCACCCTGGTTTACACTGATTACCGGGCCATGAAATGGTCTAAATTGCTGCTCAACATCGTCACCAACGCCTCCTCCGCCATCCTCGACCTGCCGCCGGCGGCGATCATTGCCCAACCGGAATTGTTTGACCTGGAAATCCGGGCGTTGCAAGAGGGCGTAGCGGTGATGCGGGCGCAGAGCATCCGGGCGGTGAAGTTACCGGGCTACCCGGTTGACTGGTTGGCCCGCATCCTCTCGGCCCGCTGGCTGCCCCAGGCCGTCACCCGTGCCCTGCTTCGCCCTTCGATGGCCAGTGGGCGCGGTACAAAAATGCCCTCGCTGCACATTGACCTGGCCGCCGGACGGACCACTTCCGAGATTGGGGTGTTGAACGGGGCCATTGTCGAAGTAGGGCAGAAAGCAGGCGTAGCCACGCCGGTCAACCGGGCGCTGACCGAGGTTTTGAGTGGATTGGTATCGGGCCGGTTGGAATGGGCGGATTATCGAAATCGGCCGGAACGGTTAATCAAATTGGTGAAAGAATTCAGGTAAGATTATAGTCCTCATTTTATTTGGTTAAGAGAGCATTCGGAAACTCCAGAGCAACCTTTACCACCGGCGCTCGTCCGGCGATAAAGTCGCCGGACTATGGCACAGCGCCCGATTAATCGGGCTAAAGCCGGGTGAACCCGGCGCTGTTGAGTAGCCCTGGCACTTCATGCCAGGGCGGGCGAGACAGGTGAAGCAGTTTCGGTTAAAGGAATATTTTCACATCCTCCAAAAACAATTTAGCGGAACACAGTTTTTTGGATTACAATTGAAAATGAAATCTGTTTCAATTTGTGGTGAACATCAAATACAAAAAGAATGGCGTCCCACCACTTTTGAATATAGCGATGAGGGCATCTCAATTCGTGTGCCTAATATTGTTTCTGTAGAAAACCAGCCAAAAGGAAAAGCCGCATAAAGGTCTTGAAAAACATGCAAAAACTACAAGGCATCCCCGCCAGCAGTGGCATTGCCATTGGCCCCATTTTTATCTACCAGCCGGTAACACCTATCGTGGAACGGCGCACCATCGCCGACCCGGCTGCCGAACTCGCCCGGCTCGAGGCGGTCATCGTCACCGCCGGCCACGAGTTGGAGGCGCTCAAAATCAAAACCCAGGCAGCGGTGGGCACGGAGGAAGCCCAGATTTTTGAAGTGCATCGGATGTTTCTGGAAGACGCCGCTTTTGCCGGGGAGATCAAAGAAGCGATTGAAACCGGCAAAATCAACGCCGAAGCCGCCGTCAGCCAGACGGTGACAGCCCTGGTTGAGCAATTCGAGGCCCTGGACGACGACTACTTCCGCCAGCGAGCCGCCGACATCAAAGACGTGGGCCAGCGGCTGCTCCGGCTGCTCTCCGGCGCGGGCGGCAGCAGCCTGGCCGAGTTGACCACACCGGCAATCATCTTGGCCGCCGATTTGACCCCTTCCGATACGGCGACGGTTGACCGCGAGATGGTGTTGGGTTTTGGGACTGCCACCGGCGGGGCTACCTCGCACACGGCCATCCTATCGCGCAGCTTGGGGATTCCGGCGGTAGTAGGCTTAGGACCGGCGGCGCTTGATTTAGCCCCCACCGACCAATTGATTTTGGATGGCGGCAGCGGCGAGGTTTGGGTCAACCCCGACCCGGCGACCATTACCGCCTTTGAGCAACGCCGCCAGGCCCAGTTGCAGGATCAGGCCGAGGCCCTGCGCCACGCGCACCAGCCCGCCATCACCACCGACGGGCGGCAGGTCGAAATTGCAGCCAACATCGGCAGCCTGGCCGATGCCAAACATGCTATCGAAATGGGCGCGGAAGGCGTGGGCCTGCTACGCACCGAATTTCTCTTTTTGGAGCGCAGCACTCTGCCCGGCGAAGAAGAGCAGTATCAGGTTTTGCGGACCATCGCCGATGTGTTTCAACAGCGGCCGCTGATAGTCCGCACCCTGGATGCCGGCGGCGACAAACAAATTCCTTACCTGGACATGCCAGCCGAGCAAAACCCTTTTCTGGGGCGGCGAGCCATCCGCCTGACGTTGGCCGAACCCCAGTTGTTTCAGGCTCAACTGCGGGCCATTCTACGCGCGGGACACGAGCGCAACATCAAAATCATGTTCCCCATGATCAGCTCGCTGAGCGAACTGCGCCAGGCGCGCGCCCAACTCGACCAAGCCCAGGCTGCTTTGGCGGCCGCCCAAATCCCCCAGGCCGAATCGCCGGAGGTGGGGATTATGGTCGAAATTCCCTCGGCCGCCATTATGGCCGATGCGCTGGCCCCGCTGGTTGATTTCTTCAGCATTGGCACCAATGATCTGGCCCAATACACCCTGGCCGCCGACCGCACCAATCCCCTGGTCGCGCCCCTGGCCGACCCGCTCCACCCGGCGGTGCTGCGTCTGATCCGGCAGGTCATCGAAGCCGGGCACGCGCACGGCAAATGGGTGGGCATGTGCGGCGAGTTGGCCGGCAATCCTCTGGCGGTACCGGTCCTACTGGGCCTAGGCCTGGATGAGTTTAGCATGACCGCCTCAGCCATTCCGGCGGCTAAAGCCCTCATCCGCACCCTGTCCGTGCCGCAAGCGCAGCAGTTAGCCCACACCTGTTTGCAGTTAACCGATCTGGCCGAGGTACAACAATTTTTGAGCCAGCCATTTTGACGTTAATCACACAGGTGCGACGCACTTTAGCAGAATAAACTCGGCCAATAAATTAAAGTGCGACGCACCTTCTTTTTAAGCCAGCCATTTTGACACTGCCGCTTTTTGCGAATATACTCAGCCCAAATTCCCCCATCTCGGAGCAACACATGAACTTCATCCTGGCAGTGGCAGCAATTTTGGTCGCCTACATTTTTGGCTCTATTCCGGTGGGCTACCTGGTGGCCCGGCTGTACGGGGTTGATGTGACCGCTTCGGGCAGCGGGCGAACCGGCGGCACCAATGTCCTGCGCTCGGTCGGGCCGGTAGCGGCGGCCCTGACCGTGCTGGGAGACATTCTTAAAGGACTAATCCCGGTCTACTTGTTGGCAACGGTCGCTCATCCGCTGGTTACAGCGCTGGCGGCTACGGCTACGGTAGTGGGCCACAACCACTCGCTCTTCCTTCATTTTCGGGGCGGCGTAGGCGCAGGCACGGCAATGGGTGCGCTGGGCGGCCTTACCTTTCCTGGCGCGCTGGTTGTAGCCGCCGCCGGACTGATTGCGCTGGGGATCAGTCGCTACGCCTCGGTGCTTTCGACGACGATTGCCGTCGCCACGCTGGTGGTTTTGGTTGTTTTTGCCGGTCTTGGTTACGTCCCCTATACCTACATCCTCTCTGGTGTGTTGACGCTGCTGGTCATGTTCAACGCCCTGCGGCCCAACTTTGCCCGGCTGCGGGCCGGAACTGAGCGCAAGGTAGGCCAAAAACCCGAAAATATCGTGCGGGTTTCGACCCATCATTGATTTTTATAGACTCAGTTGATCCAAATTTGAGGAGCCAGCACGCCCACGTGCGGCGATGTTTGGCGCGTGGACGTGCCTCATACCTCTAATTTTTATAGGCTTGTTTTTCAGCGGGTTTCGACACGAAGGTTGATTAAATCGAACCCGAAGAAAGATCGCTGCAACAAAGGCGTTGCGGCGATTTTTATCTTTAAAGTGGCTCTTAGGCGTCATTGCGAGCGAAGCGAAGCAATCCCCTGTTGCAATCAAGAGATTGCTTCGTCGCACGCTCCTCGCAATGACATAGCTGAATGGTTTCTTTTTAAACTAGGTTAACAACTTTCCTTTTGCCCGGTTATATTTTTCCAAATCCTCTACATATAGTATGATGTTATCATCAAAGCCCCAATATTTAGGGAAAGAGGTGAGAATGGTCAATACCTATCTAAAGCCATGAGCTGTGCAAGCAGTAAGGCGGTAGGTTTTACTACTTCCTGAAAAGTGGTTTTATGTAGAGCTAAAGACTTACGGGAGATTAGGAGATGAATCGGAGATATTCTATTGCCATTGCCGGCAACATGGGGGTGGGCAAAAGCACGTTGACCCGCCTGCTGGCCAAAGATTTAAGCTGGACCCCTTTTTATGAAGCCGTGGACGACAATCCTTACCTGGCCGATTTTTACAAAGATATGCGCCAGTGGAGCTTCCACTCTCAAATTTTTTTCCTGTCGCGCCGGCTGCGCTACCAACGCGACATTGCCAATTATCCTGAATCGGTGGTGCAAGACCGCAGCATTTACGAAGACGCCGAAATTTTTGCCCGCAACTTACACCAACGGAAAAATATGACCCAACGCGATTATCAGGTCTATCGCGATCTGTATGAGGAATTTATTCAGTTTTTACCCCGGCCCGATTTGATTATTTACCTCAAAGCCAGTTTACCCACCTTAATCGAGCGGATTCACCGCCGCGGCCGTGATTTTGAGCAGGATGTTTCGCCCCTCTACTTGCAGCAGCTCAACGAATTGTATACCGCCTGGATTGAAGATTTTACCCTCTGCCCCATCCTGACTGTGCCCGCCGACAATCTGGATTTTGTCCGCTTCCCCCAGGATTTTACTCTGATTAAAGAAAAAATTATGGAGAAACTAGCCGGTCGGGAAAAAGTCTATTTTTAACAAAAAAAGCCTCGTCTCATAAAGAGACGAGGCTTTTTTGCGAAATTAGGCTTTGACTACTAGAGTTTCACCACATTGCTGGCCTGGGGGCCTTTGGCGCTTTGTTCAACCGAGAACTCCACGCGATCGCCCTCCTCCAGATTGCGGAAACCATCCGCTTGGATGGCCGAGTAATGCACAAAGACATCGGGGCCGTCGTTGCGGGTGATAAAGCCGTAACCTTTGGAGCCGTTAAACCACTTAACGGTACCGGTAATCCGCTCGCTCATGGGGGATTTTCCTCCTTCCCTACAAGTTTCATAGGGCAGTCCCCATTTTTCGGCTCGCAAAAACACGCTTGAAGCTGGAGGGGCGGGCGTTTACTTGACGTAGCTGAAACTCGGGAATGATGCAACCTACTGTCAACAAGTGTAACATAGAGACAAAAATCCGTCAAATATTTCTATGTCAACCCGGATCAGACCCTTGACATACCTAGATTTTCTATGTATAATGATGGCTAATCCACCATTTTTTTAGCTCGATTTGGCGGGCCTGTCAGGAGAATCTATAATTTCACTGGTAGCAGAAGTCGTCCCCCAGGCGACCCCACCCAAATTGATTCATCGTTTCCAAGAATCATAAAACCATGACCCAAACCGCCCCCCAAACCCTCAACAGAGTCTCGCCGGTCTCGCCCAATCCCACCTTTAAAAATCTCACCCTGAGCGAAGCCGTTGCGGCCATTGACCGGCTGCAAGATAATGTGACCCAGGCGGCGGTAGTCAAACCCCAAACCTTGCAGCTTATTTTAACCGCTATCCTGGGGCGAGGCCATCTGCTGTTGGAAGATGTGCCCGGCGTGGGCAAAACCCTGGTGGCCAAAGCCCTGGCCCGTTCCATCAGCGCCAGCTTCAAACGGGTCCAATGCACCCCCGATTTGCTGCCCAGCGACATCACCGGCGCTTCGATTTACAACCAAAAAGAGCAGCGTTTTATCTTTGTGCCCGGCCCGCTTTTTGCCCAATTTGTGCTGGTGGACGAAATCAACCGGGCCACCCCGCGTACCCAATCGAGTTTGCTGGAAAGCATGGCCGAGCGCCAGGTGACAGTAGACGGCCAACGCTACCCCCTGGAAGAACCTTTCTTTTTGATTGCCACCCAAAACCCGGTTGAGACCGCCGGCACCTTCCCCCTGCCCGAAGCCCAACTGGACCGTTTTTTGGTCTCGCTCAGCCTGGGCTACCCCCAGTTTGAGGATGAAGTGCTGATTTTGGAGCGCGAGGAGCAGGCAGACCCGCTCGACAACATCAAGGCGGTTCTCTCCCCCGGCGACGTGTTGGCTTTGCAGGAACTGGTGAAAAATGTGGGCGTGGTTCGCCCGCTCAAAGAGTACATTGTCAACCTGCTGACCGCCACCCGCAGCCACCCCGAGGTGCTGCTGGGCGTCAGTCCGCGGGGCGGCGTGGCCTTGCAACGGGCCGCCCAGGCCATGGCCCTGCTCCACCACCGCGATTTTGTCACCCCCGACGACATCAAAACCGTGGCCAAAGCCGTGCTCAGCCACCGCCTGATCACCCCGGAACGTTCCACCGAACTGGCCCACCGCATCGTGGACTCGGTGCTCACCTCGACGCCGGTGCCGGTGCAGCCGCCAAGTAAACCTGCTTCTTCATCTCTACGTAGACTATCGAATCGGTTGGACAACGAAGGCTGATCGCAATGACCTGCATCTTAACGGTTGATGATTTCTTTGAAAATCTATTTCTGTGCGATCTGATCTTTAAATTAAATGGTTATGAACATTTATTCACTACTGATAGCTGTGAAGCTTGGGCAATTTTAGGCAGAAAGCCAGTTGATTTACTCATTATTGATCTGAGATTGCCCCACATTAATGGTTGGGATTTTTGCGAGATGATGGAAGCGGGAGATACTTTTAGTCAGACTCCAGTCATTCTCCTTTCTGCACGAGGGTATCACAATTGTGAAGAAATATCATTTCCAAAGAAAATAAGTGCCCATCTTCAAAAACCAATTGATGTTGACGAATTGCCTAAAACAATCGCAAAAGTTCTTAAGAAAAGTGACAAACGACTCCCCACCCCAGCCGAGATAGCATACTGGAAGAATTTTTCTAAACCTTCAATTGAAGAGCGGCTTGCTGCTTTGCAGGACTGTGACCCTCTTACAAGACGATCAGCTATCTGGAATTTGGCAATGAATACACCAAAGGTAGTTGAAGCAGTGATTGAAAGATTGGGAGATGAAGATTTTTTAGTACTTATGGCAGCAGTACAAGTATTGAGGCAGTACAGAGTTGCTCAAGCTATTGCACCGCTTCGAAAGCTCATTGATAAAATTCCCCCGGACCTCCTGGCAGAACAGCAAGATTTGCCCATATCACAATGGAGCAACGATGTCAGTCTTGCCTGGCATGCTAAATGGGCAATTGATCACATCAAAGCAATCTCAAAGCAGCAGTAACCCGACGAATGCTAAATGCCTACGAGTGTACATCTGTATTTGGCGCAAATTTTCAAACCAAACCGCCCGGAAATGAATTTCCGGGCTAGGAAACAGCGCCGGATTAATCCGGCTAGCCTCGTTCACGAGGCGCTGCTCACTAGCTCGGCGAGTTCATCGCCGAGCGGAATAGGCTGTAAGTCAGGCTCATCTCCTCAATGAAGTACACATAATGCCTACTCGACGCGCCTGGGCGCTCTTCATCTTAAGCGCAATCCTTTATTTTTTAGCCAACCAAACCCAGGTCGGGTGGATTTACATTATCACAGACGGCATTATCGGCCTGCTGATTGTGGCGGCTATCTATTCCTGGGGCATGCTGACCGGCATCCGGGCCAGCCGCGAATTGCGCCCGGTGTCAGCCGACCCGACTGAGCCAGAGTCACAAACTGACGAGTTTGAGCTGACCCTACCCACCTTTCATGAAGACGACCCCATCGAAATCAGCCTGTGCTTTCAGCAGACGGGGCTGCGGCCGGCGCTGCTGGTCGGCGGGTTAGAACAGTGCTCCTTTGCTGCGGCGGAGGATGTAGTCCAGCCGTTTTTCGTTTCTACTTTGTTTAGGGGTCAAACTAACAGTTTGACCTACAGGACGACATGCGACCGGCGGGGGGTGTACTCGTTTGGCCCGCTGCGGTTGGAGTCGAAGGGGCCGTTTGGCCTGTTTCACACCCAAAATACGGTGGCGGCTCCCGGAGAAATTTTGATTTATCCAGCCTATCACCCGCTCAAACGCCTGCGCCTCTTTGAAAAAAGAGAGTTAGCCGAGCAAGCGGCGCTGCGGGTGGGCCGGGGCAGCCAGGTGATTGGCACGCGGGAGTACCGCACCGGCGACTCGCTGCGGCAGATTCATTGGCGCAGCACCGCTCGCACCGGCCAGTTGGTGGTCAAGGAATTTAGCGACGACGAGCAGCAAGCCTTTACCGTGGTGCTGGATTTACAGACCGACCTTTCGATTGGGGCCGGCAAATTTTCCACCTTTGAAACGGCCATCCGGCTGGCGGCCAGTTTTGGCTATTACGCCACTCAAAAAAATATTCCGCTGCGGCTGGTGGGGTCCAGCCCCAAGTGGACACCCCCGGCCATGCCGCTGGGCTGGTGGGGCCTGCTCAATTACCTGGCCAAAACGCAGAATGATGGGCACGAGCCGCTGGCTCAGGTACTCAACCGCCTGCCCGCGTCCACCTTTGTAGTAGTCTTGATCAGCCGTCCCCACGAAACCATTATCAGGGCGCTGGCAGCATTGGCTCAACCGGGCCGACAAACCCTGGCGGTTTTTATCACCCCGGATGGCGTTCTGCCGCCGCCAGCGTCGGCATTGAAACAGCCAGGGTTAATGGTTAAGAGTGTGAGTCCGCACAATTGGGTAGAAGTAGTGACAAATTTATAACGGGACTTACATAGTTGACCAAGATAAAGAGCAGAATTTTCAGAATGAAAGAATAAAAACTCCTAAATTCTGTAGATTCTGCTCTGAACTACGCCATTTTCAATACCAACTGCGTAGTCCTATCATAAAAAGAGTCCAAAGCTTTGGACTCCAGATAAAACTTATGTTGCAACGCCATCCGAAACCCAAAAAAGAACCGGAACGCTCGCGCACCCTGCGCTACCTGATCCTGGCGGCCATGCTGGTCCCGCTACTGGCTGTCGCGCGGGTGGGCAATCTCTGGCCGCAGGTGGTGGTGGCGGCGCTGGGCATCTGCACCGGGCACGCCTACAGCTATTATTTTGTGGAGCGGCCCAGCCGGATCGTGCGGGCGATCATGTTTGTGGCCATCCACCTGGCCCTGGCCTGGATGTGCGCCGGGCTGGCCGGCGGGGCCACCCTGCCCCAGGCGCAGTTTGCTATTTTTGCCCAGGCCATCACCAGCTTCGACCTGCGCTACCGCCGCAGCCTGTTCAATACCCTGATCCACAGCCTGGCTAATTTGTATATTGCCGCCTCGCTAAGCCGCACCGCCGAATTGGGCCTATACCTGCTCATTTTCGCCGGTTTTGTCCTGGCCGCCTTTTTTGTGGCCGAAAAAGAGGACGGTCTGAAAGGGGCCAAACTGCATCCGTTGGCTGCTGCCGTCCCGCTTTCATCTCACCGGCGCGGCCCGCTGCTTTTTGGCGTCGCTTTTGGCCTGGCGACGTTGTGCGCTATCTTTACCGCATTTCTGTTTACCCCCCGCTTTGCCGGGCGACCGCTGGTTCCGCCTTTTACGATTAATGTCCCCTTGCGGGGTGGGGTCAAAGCGCAGATCATCAACCCCGGTGTGCCGCTGGTGCAAATCAACGGCTGGAGCGATGGCGCCAGCGATTATTTCTACGGTTTTGATACCAACCTGGATTTGCGCTATCGCGGCGGCCTTAGCAACGAAATCGTGATGTATGTCCGCAGCCCCAGCCGTAGCTATTGGCGCAGCCACAGCTACGATTTTTACACGGGCGAAAGCTGGAGCCAGAGCGACCCTACCTTGACGCCGGTTCCCCGCCGCCGCCGGGTCTACTTTGAGCTAACGCCGCCGCTTGGCTCGCCAGCCACCGCCGGCCCCGTTCAGGGTGAGCAGCAAATTGTCCAATCCTTTACCATCGCCAAAGACCAGCCCAATTTGATTTTTGCCGCCTACCGCCCGGCTGAGATTTTTATCGTTGCCGAAAGTATTTCGCGTGACAGCGGCGACGGTCTGCGTTTGCCGGAAACGCTCAAAACCGGGATGACCTACAGCGTGGTTTCTTACCGGCCCAATTTTGACCCGGCCCAACTTCGGCAGGCTTCGACCCTCTATCCGTCCGCTATTGCCCAGCGCTACCTGCAACTGCCGCCCAACATTTCCACACGAGTCAGAAATCTGGCGCAAACACTGACCGCTGCCCAGGCCAACAATTACGACAAGATTATGACCCTGACCGAGCACCTACTGTCGAATTACCCCTACAACTACTTTCCCCCACCCCATCCGCCCGGCGCGGAGGTGGTGGACACCTTTTTGTTCGAGGATCAGGAAGGGGTGTGCGAGCAGTATGCTACCGCCCTGGTGGTCATGGCCCGCACCCTGGGTATCCCGGCCCGGCTGGTTGCGGGTTACGGTTCTGGCGATTACAACCCGCTGACCGGCTACTACGAGGTCAGGCTCAACCACGCCCACTCCTGGGCCGAGGTTTATTTCCCTGAGCACGGCTGGGTCCCCTTCGACCCGACGCCGGGCTGGACGCCGCAACCCTACCCGACCCCGGTGCAAGCCTGGCTCTTCTCCGGCAGCCAGGTGTTTGGTTTTGACCTGCCCATCGCCAACCTCGTTTCCGGGGGAGCGGCCGGCCTGGCCTTTATGGTCCCTTTCCTGGTCGCTTCGACTGTGCTGGTAGGGTTGAGTTTGCTGGTCCTCTACGTGT
Source organism: Anaerolineales bacterium (assembly GCA_015075405.1). Classification (GTDB taxonomy): domain Bacteria; phylum Chloroflexota; class Anaerolineae; order 4572-78; family J111; genus DSQQ01. The sequence goes on along the minus strand of JABTUK010000003.1, from coordinate 369,375 downwards.
ACCGGCGGCTCAGGCCGGCCTTTGCCCAGCCCGCTACCCATGACCAAGCCACCGACCCGACCCGCCGCCTGATTCTGGCCCTATACGAGCAGGGTGCAGCGATTTTGACCCGCCGTAGGTATCGTAAAAGGGAAACGTGGGAAACGTTGAGCGAGTATGCTCAAACCGTAGGGCGTTTACCGGCCTTGAGCCAGTTGACCCAAGCCGCCGAGGTGGCGGCCTATCGCCCCGAAGCGCCGGGGGAGGAGAAGGTGGCCGAGGCGCAGACTGCATTAGAAACATTGAGGAATGAAGTAAAGCGGCTATTCGCCACCAATCACTAATCCTCTTCTTTATCATTTCCTCCCAAAATCTCTTCTTTGATTCAAAATTGTTGCAAACCGAATAATTCGAATAAAAACTGAAATGTTACAGATGTGATTTTATGTTATAATTTTCTTGTGGACAGATGAGAGAATTATTCTTACCCTTTCAATAAAATGTGATATTTATCACTAGACGTAGGGATGATTATTATGGTATTCTTGTTTTTAAGCCAAGAGACAAAATATTGGTAACTACTCACCAAATAGCACCCTTCGATACAATCCTCGCTTCGCTCAGAGCTACTCAGGGTGCGGTGAGTAGCTACTAGAAATTTATTCTCTATCACAGAGGATATATCGCTTATTAACTTTTTACGCTGCCAAATCAAAATCCACCAGAAACTTGAGGAGAGGATGTTATGCCACAATCACCATTCAAGGAAATGGAAGCAAGGTACCAGGAATTAAAAAACGAGTACGGAGAAGGTAGCAACAGTCCCAATTGGGACATATTTGATCAACAGATTCAAGAACTTCAATTAGAGTATAACGGCGAAAAATGGCGCCTAGGTCCAGCCGGCCAATGGGAACGAGAAACAACCGATGGAAATTGGCATCTAGCCACGCCGCCTGAAGAAGAAAAAGAGGAGAATGAGCCGAGCGAGGATATATCCGATCTGCATAATGGAGGTGAGTTTCCATCGCCGGATGAAGAACAAGAAGAGCAAAAGGTTTTTCCACCATTACAGCCCTCAAAATTCCCCTACCTCTGGGGCGGCATCGCGCTTGCTATAGTTGGGCTTTTGATTGCCGCCGGAATTTGGTTTAACAGCCTCACACCTCCCCCCCCAACAGAGGTAGTTACCGATGCAAGCTCTCCGACCCATATTACCCTGGTTGTAACCAATACCGCTACAGCAACGGCGCATTTTACCCCTACTCTCGCCCCTACATCCACAGCAACATTTGCGTCTACCGCAACCGGTAAGCCATCCCCCAGCCCTGTTGTAATCGTTGCCCCCAAGCCAACACTGGCCCCCACTGCTACGCCAACGCTTCCCACTCCTGACACCGCTACACCAACCTACACCCCGTCTCCCTCCCCTTCTCTTACCCCAACTCCTACCAAAGCGCAAGCTCCTCTGACAGAACCAACGCTCCCGGCGCGTACCGGGTTGATTGCTTACCCGGCCTTTAATGCTACTACCGCCACCTATGATCTTTACCTCCAACGCCTGGAAACAGGCGAAATCATCCGCAAGGTTGAAGCAGCCAGCCAGCCCGATCTTAGCCCCGATGGTCAATTTATTGTCTATCGCAGTTGGCAATTAAATCAACAGGGATTGATTGCGGAAAAATTAGATGGCACCGGAGGGTGGAAACCTAGTAACTTATTTGAAGCTGCTCGCCCTCTTTGGAATGCTACTGGGGATGATTTAGTTTTTGCAGTGAACAATCTCAAGCCAGACCAATGGGATGTTTCCTTTGCCGGTGATCGTCAAGGCTTTAGCGATGGCCGTACACCCGCTTGGTTCAGTGATGGACGTATTATTTATCAAGGCAGCGCTGGGACAAATGTGGGCCTGGTTTTGGCTAACCCGCGTGATGGCAGCTTAACCTTTTTAACGGACTCCAGCCGGGATACCGCACCCGCCCCCTCTATTGATAATTCAAAAATAGCTTTCGTTTCGGATCGAGAAGGGTGGTGGGATTTGTACTTGCTAGATCTTGCCACGCGCCAGATTACCCGTTTAACCAACGACTCAGCGCGGGACACTGCTCCGGTCTGGTCGCCCGATGGGGTCTATATCGGCTTTGTTTCGGACCGAGGCGGTAATTGGGCCATCTGGACGACTCTGCCAGACGGCAAAAATTTGCAACTACTTCTAAATTTGTCCGGCAGCTTTGATGGCGAAGTTGCTGGAATTCCCAAAGCACAGCAAACCCGCTGGCAAACCGAACATATCTCATGGGTGAAGTGAGAGGGTAAAACAATGGGCAAACGCTATCACTCAAAGAATATCCGCGAACTACTAAGAAATGGCTTTGATGGGGAGGAGTTACGTCGTCTAGGTTTTGATGACTCGGACTTCCGTCCATTTTTTGATAAATTGGCTGAAAACACTGGCAAAGAAACTATTATTGCTCGTCTTATCGAACATGCCGATTATAAATCGTTATTTCCTTCACTTCTGGCCTGGGCCAAAAAGGAAAATCCTATCCAATATCGTCAATGCCAGCCTTACCGCTATCAAAGAGATCAACTGGGCATTACCATTAAAATTGAACAACCCAATCCTAGCAGTCACCAGTATCGAGTAACAGCCAGCTTTCCTCAAGGCCCGGCGTATACCTCCTTTTCCCTACCGCCCGAACAAAGGCATTATCAAAAACCAGAGGAGCTAGGCAAACGGCTATTCGAGGCCATTTTTTCCAATAAAATAGGCAGCTACTATCAAGAAAGTTTGATCATGGCCCAAAGCCAGGGGCGTAACTTGCTTATTCAATTGGACATTCAACCGGTGACTCTGGCTTCCTTACCCTGGGAATTTTTCTTTGATGACCCACCATCAAACTCCAAGGATACAGGTTATCTTTATCTTAAAGAAGAAACTTCGATCATTCGTTATTTTGCAAAAGCGCCACAGCGCCCCAAACCCTCTGATATACCCCTGCGATTGCTGTTGGTCAGCGCCGACTCGCCAGGGTTATCAACTTCAGATGAAGAAGCCCACTTTATTACCGAGGCCCTGGAACGACTAAGCCAGGACAAAAAGATAAAATTAGAACCTTTATTTGAAGCGACTGTAGAGAAATTGACCAATCACATCTATGCCTCCAAACCCCATATCATTCACTTTATGGGACCTGACACCCTGGAGCAGCTTTTTTATCAAGAGAATGTGGATCAAAAGACTATGTTAATTAAGTGGTCTTCCCACAACAATTTACAGTTGGTGTTTATCAACGCTTATTCCTCGGTTGGATTTTGGAGCAATTCAAGGGGGGTAGAGAGACGGAGTCAAGCTGCCCAATTTCTGGCCCAGGCGGGTGTTCCTGCTGTTGTTGTTATGCAGCTTGCCGGCCCCGAGCAAGTAGGAATAACCTTTGCTCAACGTTTCTACAAGTTTTTGGCCGAAGAATTTTCAATCGATGAGGCAGTTACCTGGGCGCGTATGGGCTTAAACAATAGCGGCGGCAGCGAAAGGATTTTACCTATTCTGTATTTGCAGCCCGAACGCACCCATTTGTTTAAAGGTTTACTGCCACCGCCTTCTCCGCCACCGTTAGAGCCGCTGGAAGGGCAAGACTCAACAGGTGAGGCAAACCAGTCTCGTCAGCCGTCTGAGAAAACAAAGGTCTTGCTAGAAATTTACTTTGAACAGGGCAAGCAACACATTCAAAATCGTGAATGGGAAGAAGCCGTCGGCTTTTTGCAGCGAATAACTGCTCTGGAATCGAATTATCGCGGCGCTAATGAGCTGCTGGATACGGCGGATAATTTTTTGAAGCAGGAGGCCTTACAACAGCGCCAGCAGCGATGTTTGGAGCTTCTCTTTAAGCAGGCCGGAGAACAATTTGATTTGAATCAATGGCGCATTGCTTGGGACATTTTGGAGTTTATTCAGGCTACCGACGCTACTTTTCAAGCAACCCAGGTTAAACAGAAAATTCAACAAGCCAGAGAAAAGTATCAACAACAGGTAGACGGCGAGATCCGGCGTTTACGAACGGAGATGCTTCAACGCCAAGCCCAGCAAGCCCAAGAGGATGCCGACTGGATCCGCACAATTTACATTTTGGAAGAGTTGAGAAGCTTAACCACCGAGGAGGAGCCGGAGTATCAGTCTGTTCAAGATTTGCTAGACGAAGCCTATCTCCAAAAACGTTTACAGGAATGTTATGCGCTTGGGTCCGAAGCCTTTGAACATAATGACTGGAGCGCGGCCAAATCCTACTTTGGCGAGGTATATCGCAGCGATAAACACTACCAGGATGTAGCTGAAAAGTTAAAAATTGCCCAGGATGAGCAGGATTTAGATGATCGGCGGGATGAAGGACTTAAATTTTTGGATATCCTCAACTGGGCCGAGGCTCTGAAAAGCTTTGCCCCTATTCGCAGCGATGACCTACGTCGGATTGAGGCGGTATATGGCCGCCGTTACGCTCAGGCCCGCCTTCAGATGGAAAATGAACAATGGGACGAAGCAGTCAAACTGCTGCAACCATTAGCAAAAGCGCCGGTAGCTTACAGAGATGCGGGCGATCAGCTTAAAATAGCCGAGCAGCAAGCCCGCTGGGCTAATTTCTTTAAAAAGGCCCAGGAAGCCAGGCAAAACAAAAAGTGGGACAGAGCTATTGACGCGCTGCAAGCAATTGTAGATGAAACAGCTACAGACAAATATTTTGAAGCCAGGCAACAAGAAGCGCAACGATTAATTAGGGTAATAAGGAAAGAAGAAGATCTGGAGCGATGGTATACCAAAGCTCAAAATTTGAGCAGTTCGCAGCATTGGAGTGAGGCCGTAGATGCATTGGAGCGGGTGGGACAAATTCAGACAGAACTAAAACAAACCGAAGAAATACTGTTTAAGTATGAAAATATACAGTTCTTGCTGGCAGAAGCACAACAGCAGAAAGAATGGCAGAATTTATATCATCAGGCCATCCAATACGTCAATGCTGGAAATTGGGATGAAGCTATAGAAAAGTTTGGGCAACTGCCATCCCATTACCATGATGTCTCAAAGCAGTTGGAGACAGTTCATCAGGAGCGTAAGTGGCGCAAACTGTATGAAGAGGCGGAAGAAGCTATCAAGCTGGGAGATTTTCAAGAAGCTGCCAGGCTATTAGAGGGGGTTATTGAGGTAAAGAAAGATCATGTGGCGGCTCTGAACAATCTACACAAGTTTAAACGCCAGGCTATTTTGAAACAACACTATGAGGAAGCCCGCCGATATCTTACAGAGAACCGCTGGCAAGAGGCGATTGAGGTTTTGGAAAAATTGGAATCGGAGCTAAAAGTAGGTGAAGATCCTTTAGATCAAGCATACGCCGACACGCCCCAATTGTTAGTCGAAGCGCGGCAGCAGAAAAGTTTAGCCGATGCCTATAAGCGGGCCCAAGAGGCGATGGCTCATAGAGCCTGGGATGAGGCAATCAGCGCCTTGCAAGAAATTCAAAACAGCGGCATTGAGTATAAAGCTGCCTCAGCCTTATTGCAAGAAGCGCAAAGCGAACGGGCGTTTAGCCAGGCTTACGAAGACGGGCGTCAGGCTTATAACGCCGAAAGATGGTCGGACGCAATTGCTCATCTAACTACAGCCTTAACTTATAAACGGGCGCATAGCGAAGCCGAGCAGATGATAAGAGAAGCTACACGGCGACAGGCTATAGCTCAAGCGCTTCAGGATGGTCAACGCCATGAAAATGAAGAAATTTGGCCAGAAGCCATAAGAGTCTACCGCCGCATTATTGATGAATTAGACCCCTATCACACCGACGCCATCAACAGATTAGGCCAAGCTCAAAAGCGGCAAGAATTGGTGGAACTGCTTCAACAGGCCGGCCAAAATCTTGAAAATAGTCAGTGGGGAGCGGCCGTTGAAGCCTTACAAAAAGCTATTTTACTTGCCCCGGCCGATATCGAGATAAGCAAAAAGCTCGATTTTGCCAAACGTCGCAGCCAAATTGCTGAATGGTACGAGCAGGCCCTCAAGTCCTTAGAGCGAGGCCGCAAAGAGTATCTTCGAGAAGAATTACAAACCGCGATTAATTTGTTTAAACGGGTTGAGCAGGATGAATCCGGTTACAAAAAAACTGAGGCAGAGGAACAGACACAAAGCGCCCAAACAGAAATGAGCTTGCTGGAAGATTACGATCTGGCCGAACTGCTCTTTAAAGCCGGCAAGTGGGCTGAGGCTACCGATAAATTCCAGAAGATTAATGAGCGTCGAGAGCAATATCGAAATACCTTAAGTTATCTCAGGCAGGCCCAGGCCAATCAGGTGGACGAAAAACATTGGCTATCCGCAGAAAAACTTTTGCAGCCCAGCGAGCCCACAGATGAAGAATTGTTTGAAGCAAAAGCTGAGTTGGAACAGATTGAGGGCGATGATACGAGTTTATATCTAGGCAAGGCCGAGCAAAAGTTGAAGGAGATTCAAAGCAAATTAGAAGTTCACCTGCAAGCTTACTATGATGACATGATTAAGCAGGCAAGTGATGAAGAATGGAAGTTGGCTCTAGAGACGCTGGGCAAAATACACTTTGTCGTCAGCAAAATATCAGAGCCAAAGGCGGAATTTCGCAAAGCGCCCAGTAAATTGAAAGAAATTATAGAAAGCACTGTTGGGAGGTATCGACAAATTAAAGATTTCGAAACTGCTCGAACAACTTATCAATTCAGTAAAAGAATTGATGAGTTCTGGAGCAAATAAAACCTTTGCTCAAACTCTCTAATTCAAACATCAAACCCTCGGAGGTTATAATGGACTCGGACCTGAACAATTTAGAAGAAATGGATGATGTAGAGAAAGAGATTCAATACGAGGATGCCAGTAATGATTTAGATAATGAAAAGTATGTAGAAGCAATCAAGAAATTTCAAAAACTTCCGTCCAATTACAAAGACGTTGTTAGCAAATTAGCCAAAGCATATTATTTAATTGGACAGCAACAACTTCAAGATAAACTTTATAGAGAAGCTATTAACTCCTTTGAGACAGCACAACATTGGCAACCTGATGATCGGGATATAATTACCACATTAACTAAAGCATATTACTTGCTTGGTCAACAGCAACTTGACGAAAAAAAGTGTAAGGAGGCTCTAGCAAGCTTCGAGAAGGTACAGAACCAAGATGTCAACTATGAAAACGTTTCTGACTTAATCGAAAAGGCGCACCAATGCGGCAAAACACCACCTTCATGGATATTAATTGCTGTAGCTTTATTAGTATTACTTGTTCTTACAGGCGGTGCTGCTTTCTTTATTTTTTCGTCTGGCGACAGCGATGAATCTACTCCGACAGCAACAATGATTACCCTCGTTCTTACCGATACCCCCACCCCTACCGAATCGACCTCAACTCCTTCCGCCACCCCTGAACCGGATACCCCTGCACTTACCCCATCTCCTCTACCGCCAACCGATACCCCTACGATTGAACCCGCTCAACCCCCACCTACAGAAACAACTGAGGAAACCTTTTCAGAACCCCCGGCTACGTTTACCTCAATACCCCAACCTATTGATACCCCTACGCCTGTTCTGGCCCTCACTCCCACTTTTACCCCTGCCCCTACCCCAACTTTCACCCCTGTTCCTTTATCTGGCAAAATCGCTGTGCCTGTATTTGAAAATGGTACATACAACATTTACCTTGCCAGCGCGGATAATGGCTGGACTCTGCCCAGAGAACCACTGTTTATTAAGGCCAGCCAACCCGCCTTTACCAAAAATGGCTCAGGAATGACCTTGCGTTCCTGGAAACATCAAGATTGGGCGCAAAGGATTATCTATTTGCCAAACTATTTGGACGTGACCAGTTTTCGCCCAATGACCACCTTCGTTGAAGATGCCCATCCCAGTTTGAATAGTCGCAATGAGGAGATATTATTCCATACCTGGCCACAAGGTAGCCCACCTCATATTATTCGATTTAATATTAACGCCAATATAGAAGATAAAAATAGTCGTCTGGATTTGGATGAAGGCGAAAAGCCTGCCTGGCTGGGGGATGATAAAATTATCTTTTTTCATGGGAATGGGCTGTATATCATGGATAAAGACAACAACAATCGGCAACTGCTTTTATCAACGAATGATAAAGCTGCGATTTCTGTTGCACCTGACAATGACCGTGTGACTCTTTCTTTACAAAAAGATGATCGTCGGCAAATATTTACCCTTACCATCAGTCAAGGCCAAGAGAGTTTAACTCAGCTTACCAAAGACCCTGAGTTATCTGATGCAGATAAATATCTACCTACTTGGTCTCCTGATGGAAGTTATATTGCTTTTGTATCCAATCCAGGGGGTAATTGGGCTGTTTGGGTGATGAGGGCTGATGGCTCAGAACCCCGCGAATTATTCAGACTACCCGGCTCAATTGATGGGATTGTCAACGCAGATAGCATTGAACCACGCACTACCTTCGGCTGGTGGGAAGAACGTATGTCGTGGGCCCCTTAACTACTTTTTATTTACCCAGCCACCCGCTGCGCCACCACCAGAGTCACATCATCCGCCGGGCCGAGGCCGTGGGCGAAGGCATCGGCGGCAGCTAGCAGGGTCTCCAGAACTATCTGGGACGGTTGGCCGCGCAGGCTCTCCAGCACAGCCAGCATACATTCAAAACCGAAAAGCTGTCCCGCCCCATCTTTGCGTTCAACCAACCCCTCGGTACAAAAGATGAGCGAGTCGCCAGGGGCCAGGGAAATTGATAACTCATCATAGGTTATATCGGCGATGATCCCCAGGGGCAGATGGTTGCCCGGTGTTTCAATCAGGAGAATTGGCTCGTTTTGAGCGGGGAGGAGAAACGGGGCCAGTTTGGCCGCTGAATTTGTTCTCCAAGTAACGCTGCACCCTGTCCGGCTTGATGGCTTCGCCTTTGATCGTCGCCCGCACCCCCTCCTCTGTCTCGACCACCGGCACGGGCCGCCCCAGGACTGTTACCGAATATTCCTCCCCCTGACCCCATTTTTTAACAGGGTTTCATCATATTCAGGGCGCAGTTCATCGTCCAAAGGTGTTTCAATCTTTGCTTTCATATCATGCAGGATGAAAAACAGTTTATCGGCTATCGTCGGCAACGGGCTATTTTTATAGGTGCTATAGGCTCGTTGGCCGCGAGGTTTCCTGGCCAAGCGATGGTGTTTTATCCACTCGGAGTAATTTTTCTCAAAATGGGGCAACAGCGCCTCAAATTCTTGATGAGTGTAGCCGGTTAGGGCCAAAAATTCGACCGGTTTCTCGGCATAGTCCTTGTATTTGCTCACGGGCCACCTCCTCGTTTTTAGGATGCCCGTTAGTTTACCAAATTTTTCTTTCTTATCTCATCTAATCGATATAATGTCTATTGCTACTTTGCTACTCCCACCCCTTCGGGTGCGCCGAAGGGCGTGCTACCTTGATTGTTGGGAAAGAATTTTTCTGGACACCTATACAACTGATCGGAATGGCAGCCATTATACTATGAAAAATGTCGCTCTCCAACCCAACGGGAAGCCTACCAATTTTCTTGGCAATTTCTCAGGATTATCTCATTTTCGTCTCAGGAAAGCGTGCTAAACTTTTTAATACTCAATAGATCAAAATTTCTGTAGGACGGCATCCCTATGCCGTCCGCTCCAATCTCTAATCCCCGATTTCCCAAATTTTAGCGGCGGTCAGGATTATCAGCCAATTGGTTTCCTCATCCGGGGGAAAATGAGCGAACCTTCTGCTGTATCAAAAGAACGATGGCGACAACGCTGGCAGCGCCTCCGGCTGTACATTCGGAGGGCCGCGCCGTTTGTTTCAGGGGTGCTGGCCGCGCTCACGGCCCTCTTGCTTTACCATATCCTCTTTCCTGATCCACCCCCACTGACCACCCGCGAGGTCAACAACACCATAACCGAGGCGCTGGCCTCGGCTACCCCGCCGCCGTCTTTTTCGGCCCAGGTCTATCAAGCTATTCGACCCTCACTCGTTTTTATCGAAACGGAAGTCGAGCGGAAGAACGGCGAGACTGATAACGGCCTGGGCAGCGGGGTGGTGATTAATGAACAAGGCGACATCCTGACCAGCCTGCATGTGGTGGCTGATGCCTCTGACATTAAGCTAATTTTTGCTGATGGGACCGAGTCAACCGGCCAGATCATCGCCACCCAGCCGGAAAATGACATCGCCGTGCTGTCGGCCAACCCGCCGCCGGGAGTGTTGGTCCCGGCCATCCTGGGCAATCCCCGCGCCATGCGCGTCGGCGATGAGGCGTATGCCGTGGGCCACCCATTGGGCCTGTACGGCTCGATGAGCGCCGGCGTTATCTCCGGCTTCGACCGCTCTTTCACTCCCCCCAACAGTAAACAGAAATTGCAGGGCTTGATCCAAATTGACGCCGCCGTGAACCCGGGCAATTCAGGCGGTCCGCTGCTCAACCGCCAGGGCCACGTAATCGGCATCGTCGCCGCGCTGGTCAACCCCACCGAACAAGATGTCTTTATCGGCATCGGTTTTGCCGTACCGATTAATGTTGCCGCCGCCGCCGCCGGTTCACCGCCATATTAAGTGTCAGGTGTTTAAGTGTCACGTGTTTAAGTGTCACGTGTCAAGTAAGAGTTCTAACACCTGACACCTGACACCTGACACTTGACACATATTAAGGGAGTATGCCAATGAATCCATACATAAACCCCGAAAACCGCAAACCGATGGAACGGGTGCTGTACGAAGTCAAGAAGATCATCGTTGGGCAGGATATTCTGCTGGAACGCCTGGTGGTGGCGCTGCTGGCGCGGGGGCATATTCTGGTCGAAGGGGTGCCCGGCCTGGCCAAAACGATGGCGATCAAGACGCTGGCCGAAGCCATTGGCGGCGAGTTCAAGCGCATCCAATTTACCCCCGATCTGGTCCCCGCCGATCTGGTCGGCACGCGCATCTACAATCAAAAAACGGGCGAGTTCAACACCTCGCTCGGCCCGGTCTTTGCCAACCTGCTGCTGGCGGATGAAATCAACCGCGCCCCGGCCAAAGTCCAGAGCGCTCTGCTCGAAGTGATGCAGGAGCGGCAGGTGACAATTGGGCGGGAAACCTTCAAAGTGCCCAACCCCTTCCTGGTTCTGGCTACCCAAAACCCCATCGAAACCGAAGGCACCTATGCCTTGCCCGAAGCGCAGGTGGACCGCTTTATGCTCAAAGTGCTGGTCGGCTACCCCAGCCCGACCGAAGAATTTGTCATCGTCGAGCGCATGACCGGTATGCTGCAAGCGGTCCAGCGAGTGCTGACCACCGAGCAGTTGGTTGAATTACAGCAGGAGGCCGATAAAGTATATGTGGACCCGGCTTTGATCGAGTATGCCGTGCGGATGGTCACGGCCACCCGCCAGCCGAAAGAGGTAGGCTTGAAAGAGTTGGAGCCGTATATTATGTTTGGGGCCAGCCCGCGCGCTTCGATCAATCTGATCCTGGCCGGGCGGGCGCTGGCCTTTGTGCGGGGGCGGTCTTACGCGCTGCCGCAGGATGTGTTGGATCTGGCCCTCGACGTGATGCGCCACCGGGTGGTGCTGTCATACGAGGCGCTTTCAGACAATGTCAGCACCGATGATGTGCTGCAAAAGATTCTCGACCGTATTCCTATTCCGGTAGTGCCGCTGCATGAACACACCAAGTTCCGCGTTAACGCCTGAGCGTATCCTGCAACGGCTTGACTGGCAGGTTATCCGCCGGCTGGATGGCCTGCTGCAGGGCGATTATCGCAGCCTGTTTTACGGCTACGGGGTGGATTTTGCCGATCTGCGCGAATATCAGCCCGGCGATGATATTCGCTACATTGATTGGAACGTTACCGCCCGCATGGATGCGCCTTACGTGCGCCAGTATGTCGAGGATCGTGAAATCACCGGCTGGTTTCTGCTCGACCTGAGTCCCTCGATGGACTTTGGCGCCGTGCAGACCCAAACCCTGAAGCGGACGGTCCTGCTTGATTTTGTCACCACGCTGGCCCGGCTGCTCACCCGTCACGGCAATCGGGTCGGGGCCATTTTTGCCAGCGGCGGCAGTCGGGTTGAGCGGACAATTCCGGCTCGTGGGGGACGGCTGCAGGTGCTGCGCCTGGCCAACGATCTGCTCAAGCAGCCGCGGTTGCGGCAAGCCCCCCTGACCGATCTGACCCCGTTATTGCTGGCCGGGCTGCACACCATCAAAAAACGTTCGCTGCTCTTTATCATCTCTGATTTTATCAGCGCGCCGGGCTGGGAGCGGCCCTTGAGCCTGCTCAACCAGCGCCACGAAGTCCTGGCGATTCGCTTGTGGGACCCGCGCGAAATCGAACTGCCCGACCTCGGCCCGATTATTATGGAAGATGCGGAAACGGGCGAACAGCTCTACGTGGATACCCACGACAAAAAGTTTCGCCAGCGTTTTCAAGAGGCAGCTCAGCGGCGCGAAGCGGCCTTGAGCCAATCGTTCAAACGCGCCGGGGTAGATGCGTTGTCGCTCTCGACTGAAGAAGATTTGGTCCGGGCAATTGTCCGTTTTGCCAAGTTGCGCCAGCAGCGGAGAAAGTAAACGGTTGTATGAATGGGGATTGGAGATTGGAGATTACTCAATCTCCAATCTCCAATCCTTAATCTCCAAACTTAGCTCTGGATTCACAATGTCATTCATCTGGCCCATCATGCTCTTATCACTATTATTAATTCCGCTGTTCATCTGGCTGTACCTGCGGATTCAACAGCGACGGCGGCGGCTGACCGCGAATTTTGGCATGTTGGGCCTGTTGCAAGAGAGCGCGGGGCGTCAATTGGGCCAGCGCCGCCACATTCCACCGGCCCTTTTCCTGGCCGGCCTGACCATTCTCTTGCTGGCCATAGCCCGCCCAGAGACTATCGTCAACCTGCCCCGGATCGAAGGCACGGTCATCCTGGGCTTTGACGTTTCCGGCAGCATGGCCGCCGACGATTTAAAGCCGACCCGCATGGAGGCGGCCAAAGCAGCAGCACGGCAGTTTATCGAGCAGCAGCCGAATACAATTCAAATCGGCATTGTCGCTTTTAGTGACGGCGGCTTTGTGGTCCAAACGCCGACCAACGACCCGGACGCCCTTCTATCTACCATCAATCGCCTAACGCCGCAGCGAGGCACTTCGGTAGGACAAGGTATTTTTGCCGCCCTCAAGACAATTTTCCCCGCCGACGCCGAATCGGACCCACCCGCCGCTGATAACCTCACCCCGACGCCTCTACCCAGCCCAACCCCCTTACCGGCAGGAACGTACACGCCGGCCATTATTGTCCTGCTGACCGATGGCGAGAACAACACCGACCCCGACCCCATCGCCGCCGCCCAGGCCGCCGCCGACCGGGGGGTGCGTATCTACCCCATTGGGGTTGGCAGCACGGCCGGAACCCTCATTCAAGCCGAAGGCTTCACCATCCAGACCCAACTCGACGAAGGGCTGCTGCAACGCATCGCCCGCATCACCGGCGGCGTTTACTACAACGCTCAAAACGAAGAAGAACTACAGGCCATTTACGAAAATATCACCCCACAGTTGGTAGTCAAACCGGAAAAGATGGAAGTCACTTCTATTTTCGCCGGTCTCGGCATCCTTGTCTTGCTCATCGGCGGGACATCTTCGCTGCTTTGGTTTAGCCGCGTGCCGTAGTGGGGACTGAAAATCGGAGATTGGAGATTGGAGATTAAAAACGGGATTTAATCTCCAATCTCTAATCTCCAGATATCTGGGAGTTAACCAATGACCTTACTCTGGCCCTGGCTGCTGCTGCTGCTGGGGTTAATTCCGCTGCTGATGGCGGTGTATATTTGGGTGCTGCGCCGGCGGCGGCCGTTTGCGGTGCGCTATTCCAGCCTGGCCCTGGTGCGCGAGGCGCTGCCGCAGCAATCGCGCTGGCGACGTCATCTGCCTTTTGCCCTGTTTCTGCTGGCGCTGGCCAGCCTGGTGCTGGCCCTGGCCCGCCCGGTCACGACGGTCAGCGTACCCAGCGGCCGGGCGACCATCATCCTGGCCATGGATGTCTCGCGGAGTATGTGCTCAACCGATATTCCGCCCAACCGTTTGGAGACGGCTAAGGATGCGGCCCGCTCGTTTATTCAGCGCCAGGCTTCCAGCACCCAAATCGGCGTCGTCGCCTTCGCCGGTTTCGCCGAGTTGGTCCAGCCGCCCAGCACCGACCAGGAAGTTCTGTACGATGCCATCGAAAATCTGAACACCGCCCGCCGGACGGCCATCGGCAGCGCCATTCTTAAGTCGCTGGATGCGATTGCCGAAATAAACGACAGCGTCGCCCCCACAACCGGCATGTCACCGGACGTTAAGCCAACCCCTGTCCCCGAAGGAGTCTATGTATCGGATATTATCGTCCTGCTGACCGATGGCGCGAATAATGCCGGCGTCTTCCCCTTAGACGCGGCCCAGCAAGCCGCCGACCGGGGCGTCCGGGTTTATACGATTGGCTTTGGCACCGAACAAGGTTCAATGATGGATTGCAGCCTGGGGTTTGGGGGCAGTGATTCTTTTGGCGGTGGCTTTGGCGGTGGCTTTGGCGGTGGGGGCGGCGGCTTTCGCCGGGGGATTGATGAAGAAACGTTGAAACAAATTGCGGCAATGACTGGCGGAACTTACTACTCCGCTGAAAGCGCGGGTGAACTGCAAGCAGTCTTCGAGGAACTGCCGACCTACCTGATTACCCGGCAGGAACTCATGGAAGTCAGCGTTATTTTTACCATCGTCGGCGCGGCGCTGACCGCCCTGGCGATTGGCCTCTCGCTCCTCTGGCATCCTCTGCCGTGAGTCCTCATTTATTCAACCTGGGTTTGGAATTAGCCAGAAAATCACCCTTCGATACGGCCTTCGGCCTACTCAGGATGATTTTCGGCTTATAATCGCATCCTGAGTAACCATAGCGAAGCGAAATACCAACGGCCAGCCTTGTCGCGCTGGTTGGTAATCTTTATCGCATCCTGAGTAGCCATGAGCGAAGCGAAGGGCGTATCGAAGGGTGCGATTTAGGGCCACGTTCACCGATTTCAAACTCCCTGCCTCTGCCACACCTCCTGCAAGGGCTTGTAATTCAACACAATAATCCCTTCCTGAGCGATGATCTCGCGGGTTTCCGGCGACATCAAAAATTCATAATCAGCCTGCCGCACCGGCCAGTTATTGCCAATGGCCTTGAGTTCGCCGGTGGTCAGCGAGGGGTGGATGGCCCACTCGCTTAAGCCGGGCGGCAACCGGCGCAGCCCCCGGAAGTAATAGTCGGGCTTGGCCCCAGTTTCAACCTCATAACTGTCCAAAAGTTCGTAATCAAGCACCGGCAACCCCTGGCGCTTGATCTTTTCGATCAAAGGCGGTGGGCCGACCCGCATTGCCAGGCCATACTCCCTGGCCAGCCCGAAGGTCATCTCAAAAACAGCTTCGTCCCGCGTGTTGATGCCGCAGTGACTGTCTATATGGGTTGGTTTTAGTCCGGCGGCCAGCACCGCTTCGATCTGCGCCCGAAATTCCAATTCCAGTTCGGCCAGGTTGACCTGGGCCAGAAACTCCGGGATGCGCGGCTCGCTGTAGAAATAGCCGGCCTCGTCTACCAGCGAGGGAACTTTCTCCTTTGATACCACCGGCCCCCAGCGATAATAGATCGCCTCGCTGACTGCCGTTAAATGCACCCCAAAGGCGATGTCGGGATTTTCCCGCAGCAGGTGCATCGCGTGCAAAGCCCAGGGACAAGGAACCATCAACGTACACGAGCTGGCTGCCCCATGCCTGATCGTCTCGATGACCGCTTCATTGATGGAATGGCTCATGCCAAAATCATCGGTATTGATAATGAGCAGGCGGGCGTCGGCGGGATAGCCGAGCAGGCCGTTGGTTTGATTGGTTGATGGCATCACTATTTCCCTTCATAACTAAAGACGCGATGAGAAGTGAGGCGAGGAGGCGAAAGATTCTTCGCGTCCTCGCCTCCTCGCATCTCCGCGTCTTCGCCTCCTCGCGTCCTCGCCTCTTCGCCTCATGAAGCCAAAGCAAGCTTTGGACTCCTGGGGTTAAAGGTCGGCAGCGCTGGCGTTGAGTTCAACCTGCTCGATGGTTTTGCAGCCGGGAATCACCGCGCTGACGGCCGGATGCTGCAAACACCAGGCCAACGCCCAGGCTGCCAGCGGCACGTCGGGCGGCGCTTCGTTTTGCTGAATCTCCTGCACCTGCTTGAGCTTGGTTTGAATATCGGCCTGATCCTGGCGCGAGCGGACATCGTCGGGTTGGGTGAAGGCTGTACCGGGTTGGTATTTGCCGCTCAACAACCCGCTGGCCAACGGCACGCGGGCCAGCACGCCCAGGTTTTGCTCCTGGCACACCGGAAAAATCTTCTCCTCCGGGCTGCGTTCCAGGCGGTTGTAGATAATTTGAATGGCGCTGACGCCCACCTCGGCGGCGCGTTGGATTTGGTAGAGCGGGTCAATCCGGCTGCTGACCGAAAGGCCCAAATAACGGATTTTCCCGGCCTGAATTTGCCGCTGAAGCATACTCCACAACGCCTCCTGGTCAAACACCTGGTCGCTGCCCGAATGAAACTGGTACAGGTCAATCGTCTCGGTGCGCAGCGCCCGCAGCGAGTCTTCCAACTGCTGCTGCACTTCCTGGGGCGACCACTGGTCAATCCGCTCAAAGGGGCCGGGGAATTTGTGGCCAAACTTGGTGGCAATGATCCACCTGTCGCGCTCGCCCTCAATCGCCTGCCCGATGAGCGCCTCCGACAGGTGGTCGCCGTAGCACTCGGCGGTGTCAATCAGATTGAGGCCCAACTCTCCGGCCCGGCCCAACAGCCCTTTGACCTCTTCCGGGGTAAAGGCTTTGCCCCACTCCCCGCCAAACTGCCATGTGCCCACCCCAATCACCGAAACATTCAAATCGGTTTTACCCAACTGACGGTATTTCATTTTTAAATCTCCCTTGGGAATAACTCGTGGGAACTCGTGGGAACTCAGGGGAACTTGTGGTTGAGTTCCTATGAGTTCCTACGAGTTCCCCAACTTTTCATTGTCGGTACTACACCGTCACCCGCTCAATCCGAAACGGCGTTTCATCGCTGGGGGGGTCGTCAAACTCGCGGGCGGCCAGATGACCGGCAAAGACGGCCTGGGCGATAATGTTGGGCGCTTCGGCGTCGCCGATGACCCGCAGCGATTGCAAAACGCCTTCGGCCAGGGCCGGTTTGAGCGCCTGGTACAAGGCATCGTTGGGCTGGCGGTCCGTGACCAGCACAACGGCCTCGCAGGGCAGTTCAGTGGTAGCTCCGGAAACAGTATGAGCCAGGGTGACAGCCTCAGGCTGGATCGCTTGCAGCGCGTGCTGGGGCTGCAAGCCAACACCCAGGCTCATCAGGCCGCGCTGGATGCGTTCCTGTTCCAGAGTGAACTGCGTCCAATAAGAAACCAGCGGCGCAGGCGTGACCAGCGTCACCTGGCAGCCCTGGCGAACCAAGAGTTCGGCCAGCACGCCGCCCATGTAATAATGGTCGTCATCAAACAGCACCACCCGGCCAGCCGGCAGCCGCTCGGCCATGAGGTCGTCCGGGGTGAAGATATGGGGCAAATCGTGGCCGGGGATGGGCTGCCATAAAGTGCGGCCCAGGCCGTCGCGCCGCCACTGCGCCCCGGTTGCCAGGATGACATGAGGATAGCCTGCCTCCAAAACCTCGCTGGCGGTCATGGGGCTGCCGGGATAAACCGAGATGTTTTTTAGCTTCTGGATTTGGGTCAGCCGCCAATCCAGCACCCGCCGCCACTCGCGCAGGCCGGGCAGTTTTGACTCCAGGGCCACGCGTCCGCCCAACTCGCGGCGGGCTTCGATCAGGGCGACCTCATAGCCGCGCTGGCCCAGGGCGCGAGCGCACTCCAACCCGGCCGGCCCACCGCCGACCACCAGCACCGGCCGGTCGCTCTTTTTGGGCGCAATAATTTCAGGATGCCACTCGCGCCGCCATTCTTCACCCATGGTCGGGTTTTGGGTGCAGCGGATAGGTACATAGCGCGTGTCGCCGGTCACGCAGATATTGCAGCCGATACATTCGCGGATATCCTCGATCCGGCCTTCTTTGATTTTTTGCGGCAGAAAGGGGTCGGCAATGGACGGCCGGGCCGCGCCGATCAAATCCATCACCCCGCGCCGGATGGCCGAGACCATCGCTTCGGGCGAGGTGTAGCGGCCCACGCCGACGACCGGCTTGCTGGTCAGCGTTTTGACAAAGGCGATGTACGGCTCTTGAAAGCCCTCTTTTTCAAAGCGCGAGGTGGCCGAGTCGTGGCTCCAATTGCTGATGTTCACATCCCACAGGTCGGGCAGTTCGGCCAGCATCGCCACCACATCATGGCCTTCGCCCTGGCTGGTCAGCCCCTCCTCGCCGAGCAGTTCATCCACGGCCAGCCGCACCGCGATAGCGCAAGTGTCGCCCACCGCTTCTTTGGTATCCTCGATCAGTTCGCGCAGCAGGCGCACCCGGTTTTCCAGGCTGCCGCCATACTCGTCGGTGCGGTCGTTGTAACGGCGGATTAAAAAGTGCATGGCCAGGCTCATGCTGTGGCCGGCGTAACAGTAGATAATATCAAAGCCAGCGTGCCTGGCCCGCAGCGCCGCCGCCCGATGCCAGCGCCGCACGTTACGGATGTCCTCTTTGTCGGCCCGGCGAGCCTGCACCGGGTCGAAGCCGCTGCCGCCAAAGACGCTCATGGAGCGCGGCCCCAACGGCGGCGTCCGCGAGGTTAAATTCGAGGCGTCGTAGCCGTTGTGGGTCAGTTCGATGCCGGCCAGCGCCCCGTGCCGGTGAACCGCCTCGACCATGCGCTGCATGGCCGGGATGTCTTCGTCGGCCCACAGCCGGCCCTCGATGTAGGGCGACAAATCGCTGCTGTGATGGATTTCGACTTCCTCGGTGCAGACCACGCCCCAGCCGCCTTCGGCCTTGATGCCCCGCATCGCGGCCAGGGCCTGGGGCATACGATAGCCCAGGCCGTTGCAGTGCGGCACTTGATAGAAACGATTCGGGGCGACCACCGGGCCAATCCGCACCGGCTCAAACAGAATGTCGAAAGGGTTGCTCATGCAGGGCTGCCTCTCTCAGCTTGATCATTTTGGGAATTATAAAGCAAAGCCGGTCTGTTGGCTAAATTTATTAAAATCTGTAGGGGTCAACGAGATGTTCCCTAAAAGTATCTCGCGCAAAGCCGCAAAGTTTTTTTAATATCTTGGCGTTCTTGGCGTCTTTGCGTGAGAATTTCTTAAAAGGGTCTGTGCAATGCCTCAAATTCTACCGCACCCGACTGATTCCCCGCTGGTTGACCATCTGGGGCCTGGTCGGCGTGGTCCCCTATTCTGCTTACGCCCTGTTGCATTTTTTCCACCTGGATACTGGCTATGGGTTTTATTTACAAATGGTGTTGGCGCCGCAGGAACTTGTGATGGGAGCCTGGCTGGTGATCAAGGGCTTCAACCTGGATGCAGTCAAGAAATTGGATGAAGCGGATTAGCCTAATCCAATTTCTTTAGCTTCCTGACTGGTGTTTCGAGCGAGATAATACACTGAGTATGTTGTCGCCTGAAATCCTGAAAAGCGTCCTAACAAACAAAATGTAGCCTATAAGCTTTTACTCTATCAAACCATTTTGGGCAGGAGAGCCATCTGTAGAAACTCGTCAATGGCAGTCAAAGCTGAGCAAATAAAAACAGCGCCCCACCTAATCAGTGGAGCGCTGTTTCGTTTAGATCAGCGCCAGCTCAAAACCTGTTCATCCACAAAATTATAAACAAAATTGAGCTGCGCGTTCACCTCAGCCGGGAACATTGGCTGCGGGTTGCCGCCATCGGCGTTCATCACCCAGATCTCCCAGCGACCGGCGCGGTCGGTCAGAAAAGCAATTTGCGAAGCATCCGGCGACCAGGTGGGGGCGACATTGTGCCAGGGTTTGGCTTTGTCGGGCGTGGCGGTGACCCACAAGGGAGTTTTGGTCAGGCGCACCCGGCCGCTGCCATCGCGGTTCAAACGGAAGATGTCAGTCCCGCCGCCCTGAGCCATCGTCACGGCCAGATAGCGGCCATCGGGCGAGAAGGCGGGCGAACTGTCCCCGATTTCGTCGGTCAAACGGCGGGCGGTTTTCTGGTTGACATCCGCCTCGACCAGACCCATGCCCCCATCCGAAATAATCCGCCAGGGTTGGGCCGGGTCCCAGGCCGGGTGGAAGGCATACGTGCCGCCGTCCACGTCTTCGGTGTGGCCGTCGGCCAGGTTGACCACCTGCAAGCCCCAATGGGGGTCCGGCGGCAGTTTCCAGCAGAGCAGGGCCTCCACTTCAGCATCCTCATTCACGTGGATTTTAACCTTCGGATCGCCGGATTGATCGGTCGGCACGTCGGCGTTCCAGGGGATGGCCGGGTTGGGATTTCGCAGCACATTGGCGCACTCGCTTTTGGAATCCAGCCGGCCGCCGTGCTGGAAATTAAGGGCAATCTGGCTGCCGTCGGGCGACCAGGTGGGGCCTTTGGCCTGCTTGGTAAACTCTGAGACCTGCCGTTCATTCGTCCCATCCAGGTTGATGACCCACAGCGAGCCGGTTTCGCCGGCCCAACGGGTGAAAGCCACCTGCCGCCCATCGGGCGACAAGGCCGGGT
This sequence comes from Anaerolineales bacterium, assembly GCA_015075405.1. Lineage (GTDB taxonomy): Bacteria > Chloroflexota > Anaerolineae > 4572-78 > J111 > DSQQ01. The sequence continues at coordinate 348,686 of JABTUK010000003.1, read as the reverse complement.
CCAGGCCGGAGGTCAGGCGGCGCAGCCCCGTGCCAGCGGGGTTGATGACCATAATATCGCCGCCGCTGGAAAGCTGAAAAACCAGGTGGGGGTTGGAGATTGGAGATTGGAGATTGGAGATTGGAGATTTATTTTCATCCTTCATCCCTCCGCCTTCATCCTTTATAATGGGCAGTTCTGCTGGTGGGACAGACGGGGTGAGGAATTGCAATGGCAGCCAGCCCTGCCCACCACCCAGAACGGGTTGCAGCAGCGCCCAACTCCGGTTCTCGTTGAGGCCGTGTACCAGCATCAGGCTGTGGGTCGGAATGGGGCCGATTTCGGCAAAGTAGATGCCGGGGCCGCTGCGCAAAATCAAGCCGTTGCTGGCAATCCAGGTGGTGACCGCCGCCGGAGCAGCGCTCACTTGACCCGTCACCGTCAGGTCGGTCAGGGCCATCCAGCCGGCTCCGCTGTGCTCCGGTTTGACCAATGCCCACTGGCGGCTCTGGTCCACCGCCAGCACCTCGATCTTGGCCTGATCGTCGGAAAGGGTGTCAATGGGGGCGTAAGCCGGACCAGGGCCGGGGCGAAGGTCGGCCGGGGGGTGAAGCATGCGGGCGGGCAGAGGTGTTGCAAGCAGCGTGGTCGTTGCCTCATTGTTTTGAGCGGCAACGGCGATAGCCTCATAACTTTCCGCGGCATTTTGAACCGGGGTCTGAACCGGAGCTTTTGCCCCAGCTTCGGGCAGTGGGGTTGATTCGATTTGAACCGCGACCCCGGATTCCTCCAGTAATACAGCGGGCGTTGGCGTCGGCGTACCCAGGTCGGCCAGGCTGATTTTGGGGAAAGGCGTCGGTGTTGGCAGCGCCGCTGCCGGTTGGGGGGTGGGCCAGGCGGTATCGTCAAGCCGCGCGAGCGTCTGCGGGTGAGCCTCGGCCACACCGCAGCCGGTCAGCAGGAGGGTCAGAATAAGGGGAAGCCAGAATTGTTGTTTCATCAGTGTCACCTTGTTAGGGACTGGGGACGGGAGACCGGGGACCGGCGCGAAGGATTGCCGGTCTCCGGTCATCGGTCCCCGGTCGGTTTTAGTCAAGCCGGGACCGAGCCGGTCAGTTCATCCTCATCATCCCGGTCGAGGTTAAAGAAGGTGCGCCAGGCTTGAGCCACCAGCCCGCCGCCCCAGTCGAGGAAGTTGTACATCACCGGCACCAGGATCAGGGTCAGCAGGGTGGAAGAGATGTTCCCACCGATAACCACCGCTGCCAGCGGGGCGCGCAGTTCGGCCCCCGCGCCCTGGCCCAACAAGAGGGGCAGCAGGGAGAAGATGATGGCGAAAGTGGTCATCAGGATGGGGCGCAGGCGCAGGCGGCCGGCTTCGACCAGGGCGGCTTTGCGGGTAAAGCCGCGCTCCTGGCGCAGGATGTTGGTAAAGTCCACCAGCAGAATGGCGTTTTTGACCACAATCCCGGCCAGCATGATGATGCCCAGCAGCGACATCACATTGAGGGTATTGCCGGTGAGCCACAGCCCGCCAAACGCGCCGACCAGCGTCACCGGCAGGGCGAACATGATCGCCAGGGGTTGCAGCCAGCTCTGGTACAGGGCGACCAGGAGCATATAAATCAGCAGGATGGACAGCGCCAGCGCGCCGGTCAAATCCTGAAACGATTGGCGCTGGTAATCGGCCTGGCCGGTGAATTGGAAGCCGTAGCCGGCCGGGAAATCAACCTGGCTGTTCAGGGCGGTTTCAATGTCGTTGGTCACATCGGCGTTGGCCCGCCCGGCAGACCCCACCTTGATGGTCAGCGCGGCCTGGCGATTGGCTCGACTGAGCCGGGCCGGAGCCAGGGTATCCTGCGCCTGGGCCACCTGCCCGACCACAATCACCTGGTCGTTAACGTAACCGAGCGGCAGGCCAAGCAGTTGGCTCAGGTCGCGGCGGGCGGCGTCATTTATGCGCAGGGTCAGGTCAATCTTCTCGGTCTGGCCTTGCGGTTGGAAATCGCCCACCTGGCTGCCGTTGATGGCCGTGCGCAGCGTACGGGCCACCTGCCCCGGCGTCAAACCGACATCTCTGGCCCGGCCGCGGTCAACCACAAGCTGCGTTTCGGGCGAGCGTTCGGCCCCGGTGTTGCGCAGGTCCACCGCCCCCGGAACGGTCAGAATCGCCTTCTCGGCCTGGTTGGCCAGGTCAATCAGCGTATTCCGGTCCGGCCCATACAGCCGGATTTCAATATCCTGGTTCATGCCGCTGACCGCCGAATTGAGCATAAAGGAAATTTTGGCGTCGGGCGTCTGGGCCAGGGCGGGCCGCAGGGCGTTGACCACTTCGGTGGTGCTGCGGTCGCGCTCGGCTTTGTCCACCAGGCGCAGGATAACGGTGGCGAAGTTGGCCTTGTCGCTGCTGGCAATCAGGGCGCTGCCCGCTTCCGTCCCGATGTTGGAAACGATGAGCGAGGTTTCGGGGACTTCGGCCCGGATAATTTGCTCGATGCGCTGCACGGTCCGGTCGGTGGCGACCAGGCTGGAGCCGGCGGGCAGCTCAATCCCAATGGTGATGCGGCCATCGTCTTCCAAAGGCAGGAACTCATTGCCGACCACGCCGCCGACCACCAGGTAAATCCCGGCGGCCAGGGCCACAGCAGCAATGACCACCACCAGGAATTGGGTCAAAACATTCTTGAGCGCCAGGCCCAGGATGAAGGCATACAGGTTCGACAGGCCGGTGAACATCGCTTCCCAGCCGCGCATAAAACGCTGCCACACCCAGCCGAACGGCCGCCACAACACGTTGACCACCCGCCACACCCCTATGGCCGGTTTTTCGGGCCGGGTTTCATCTTTTAGCCAGAAGGCCGCCAGCATGGGGGTCAGGGTGAAGGAGATGAGCAGCGAGAAAATGGTGGCTACGGCAATGGTGATCCCATAGGAGCGGAAGAACTGGCCGACGATGCCGTTGATAAAGGCGACCGGCAGATAAACCACCACAATGACCAGGGTGATGGTAATGGCGGCCATGCCGATTTCGGCCCGGCCATCGAGCGCAGCCTGGCGCGGTTTTTTGCCCAGTTTGAGGTGGCGCTCGGTGTTTTCCAGCACCACGATTGAGTCGTCCACCAGGATGCCGATGGCGACGGTCAGGGCCATGAGGGTGACGGTGTTCAGGCTGAAACCAAAGACCCACATCAGCAGAAAGGTAGCGATAATCGAGGTAGGCACGGAGAGCATGACGATAACGCTGCTGGTGAGGGTGTGCAGGAAGAGCAGCATGACCACGCCGGTAATCAGCACCGCCAGCAGCAGGTCTTCGCTGACCGCGCTGACCGACTCGCGGGTAAAGTTGGTATCGTCAATGACGATGTCCAGTTTGACGCCGTCGGGCAGGCTGGGCTGGAACTGCTCCACCACCCGGCGCACTTCATCGGCGGTGGAAATGGCGTTGGCGTCGCTGGTTTTGACCAGGGTAATCAGCACCCCGGCCTGGCCGTTATAGCGGACCAGGCGGCTGGTATCTTTGAAACCTTCCTGCACCGTCGCCACATCACGCAGATAAACCAGGCCGCTGGTGTCCATCCCCGACGGGGTTTTGGGCAGCAAACTGGCCGGCAGCCCCAGGCCCATCGTCGTTAGCGGGTTGGCCCCGCCGGAAACAATGATGCCTTCAATATCCCTCAGGCTGGTGAACTCGCCAACCGAGCGGACGGCGTTCTTCTGCGGTCCCTGCTCAATCGAGCCAACCGGGACGGTGACATTTTCCAGGGCCAGGGCCTGCTGGACTTTATCCAGCGACAGGTCATAAGCGGCCAACCGGCGCGGGTCGGCGTATACCTGGATTTCGCGCTCGCGCCCGCCGGCAATCGCCACCGAAGCGACCCCGGCGACCGTTTGCAGGCGCGGCTTGAGGTCGTTCTCGGCCAGGTCGTACAGCGCCTCCTGGCCCAGCGAACCGCTCAGCACCAGTTGCATAATCGGCTGGGCGTTGAGATCGGCCTTGATGATGGTCGGTTCTTCGGCGTCGGCGGGCAGGTCGCCGCGCACCTTGTCCACTTCGCGCGAGACATCAATGGCGGCCTGGTCGCTGTTGACCCCTTCATTAAATTTAATCAGCACATAGCCGAAGTTCTCGTTAGCCTGCGAGGTAATCTCGTCAATGCCGGAGATACCGGCCACGGCGTCTTCAATCGGTTTGAGGGCTTCGTCGGCCACATCTTCGGGCGACGCGCCGGGGTAGACCACCACCACCGAGACATAAGGCAGGTCGGTTTTGGGCATCCGGTCAACCTGAAGCATGGTCAGCGAGCGATAGCCCAGCACAATAAAGCCCAGGATAATCATTAGGATGGTCAAGGGGCGTTGGATGGAGAGTTTGGTAAGTCCCATAATAGTTTATCCTCACAACCCCGGCACAATCTTTACCTTCGCCCCATCCTGCAACGAGGACTGCCCGGTGACGACGATGCTGTCGCCTGCTTTGAGGCCGGAGATAATTTCGATTTCGGTATCGTTGCTGAGGCCGGTGGTTACTTTGACCTGCTCAACCTGGCCGGCGTTGACCCGGTAGACAACCGGCTGGCTGTCAACGGTAATCACCGCCGAGCGCGGCACAAGCATCGTTTGAGGTTTTTCATCCACCAACAGCGACACGTCGGCATACATCCCGCTACGGAGCAGGTTCTTGGGGTCGGCCGGGGTCACTTTGACCACGAAGGTGTGCGTCTTTTGATCGGCCAGGGGGGCGACGCTGGTGACCAGGCCGGGAAATTCCACGCCGGGGTAGGCCGAGACGCGCAGCGAGGCGTGCTGCCCTTTGGCCACCTGCCCCAGGCGGCTCTCTTCGACGTTGATGGCGACCTCGACCTGGTTGGAGATAAACAGGGCCACCGCCGATTTGGTATCAACCATGCTGCCCTGGTGGATGTAAACCTCGCCGACAATGCCATCAAAGGGGGCGCGTAGGGTGGTGTAATCGAGCTGGAGTTGGGCCAGTTCGACGGCGGCTTCGGCTTGCTGGATACCCGCTCTGGCCATGGCAAAGTCAACCGGGCGGAAGGGCTGTTTGGCCAGGGCCAAATCGAGTTTGGCTTTGGTCAACTGGGCCTGCAAGGGGGCAAGCTGCGCCTCCGAAGGATTGGTCTGCAACTGGTAGGCCGAAAGCGCCTGCTCGTAGGCATTGGTAGCTCTTTCCAGGGCCAGCGCCTGGGGGGTTTCGCCCACCTGGCCGGCCCAAGCAATTTTATCGTATTCAAACTGGGCCAGTTTTAAGGCCGCCTGGGCGTTGGCCAGCGCGGCGGCGGCGGTGGTTCGCTCGTTGTCGTCAATGTTTTGGACATCTTGCAGCGCGCCCTGGCTGATCTGGTAAGCGGATTGAGCCGCCTCGACTTCTTCAGGACGCGCGCCCTCGTTCATTTTATCCAGCTTGAGCCGAGCCAGCGACAGGGCGGCCTCGGCCTGTTTCAACTGGGCGGCGGGAACATCCCGGTCGAGGATGGCAACCGGCTGGCCCGCCTTGACCGGCTGGCCCGCTTCTACCAGCACGGCCTCGATCTGGCCGGAGACACGCGGGGCCAGGGTGACATCGCTTTGGGCCTGGAGGGCGCCGGCATAATCAAAAACCAGGGCAATGCTGCCGGTCTTCACCGGAGTCACCTCGACGGCGGTACCGACCTCGGCCGGAGGTTCGGCGGCAACGGCTGGCTCGGCCACCGGGCTGCAAGCGGTAGTCGCCAGGGTCAGGCTCAGGCATAAGCAAAAAAATAGTAAAGCTGACTGTTTCATCATAAGATTCTCCTTGAGCTATTTTTCGGGGGTTGGGTTGATTTCAAGACAGGTGAGGTCCAACAGGGGTAAGCCCAGACCGTACAGCGTGTTGAGTAACCCATGCAGCGCGGCCTGATCCCTGACCAGGCCGGTCAGGCTGGTCGTAGACTCGCGCAAACCGGCCGGCGAGGTCAGCACCATCCCGTCAAACCAGTCTGACCACTCCCGGCCCAGCCGCCCCTGGATGGTGATCCGGTACATCGCCGGGCAGTCGAGGCTTAAGCGTTGAGGCGAATCCAAACAACTATTCCGTTGGTTCATAGCTTATCTCGTCTTTCATTAATAGGCACTTAGGCATTCACAGCGACAAAAAATTGTCGATCCTTTTTGCGAATGGCGAATGGCGAATGATGATTCTGATTCGCCATTCGCCCATTCGCCATTCTTTTCCAAGCGCAGTCTTGGAAAAAACCTATGCATTATCGGAAATAACTTTTCTCACGCCAAGACGCAAAGTCGCAAAGGTTTCTTTAAGATTTTTCTCTCAAAAACTTGGCGTTCTTTGCGGCTTGGCGAGAGATATTCCTATTTCCGATAAACCCTACCCATTTGCTGAGACTGCGCTCAGCAAAAACAGCCCTGCGGGCATTTGACAAGATTGAAGTATTTTGATTAAGCTCACTTCATCAGCGAGATGAAGGAGAGGATACAATGGTTGACCAGTTGAGCGCAGCCTACGCCGATTATTTGCAGGGGAGTTATGATTGCCCTGACCGGATTGTCCTGACCGCCTACCATCGGCTGGCCTCCTCGGCGGGCGGCTTTCGTTACTGGTGGCGACGGCTGTATGGCAGCGATGAGAACCTGGACAAAACGCATCTGATCCGATTGTCGGGTCGGTTCCATCGGCGGGTCAAAGCTTACGCGAACAAACACGACATTCCAGTGCTGGAGGGTCCATTAGAGGGCGTAAACATGGCTTGGCTGAACAATACAAACCAGACGACCCAGCTTTTGTTGGGCTGTTTCTGATCATCATCAGTCGGGCATCGGGAGCAGTCTGGGATGTCAAACGTAGCCCAGAGGGTCGAGTTCACAGTTTGAGCAAGCATTATCGGATGATCAACCACATTTTCTTTCACATCATCGGATTTGGAATGGGGCGTCACCCTCCGTATTAGCAGCCATCCGCCGTTCGCGGTATCGTTTATTCTCAATGGGCACGAATATTTGGCTCGTCAGGCCCATCAGGCCGGGCGAGTGTTAGAACTGACCAGTAACTGTTTTAGCGGTATAATGAACCCCGCAGACTTGACCTGGCTTGCAGAGACCTCGTGGGAGCTACCCACCAAAGGGCAACTGGGTCAGGTCTGCCACCGCTGGCTCAACAGTTGTCTCCATTTTGCCCTGCCCGAAAGCGAGCGACTGCGGGTGGTTTCAGAATACCGTTGTTCGTTGTTTCAGGTGGAGTACTCGCGCAACCTGCTGTTTCGGCGTCCGGCTCAAATGGAGCAGGTGTTCGAAGCCCTGATTGATCGGACCCGCGCTCGACTGGACCTTAGGCAGATCATGACCATCTTTGGCCGCAAGCGCCGGCCTCACTTCAAAGGCAAGTCCAAAGGCCGCCGGCTCAAACTAGAACGAAACCTCGAGCGACCTGCGTACAACTTGACCATTTTTAGGCTCCATTTTGCTCCTTTGACCCTCAAGTTGTACACCAAAGGCGAGGCCGTTCTCCGAGCCGAAGTGATGCTCCATAACGCCCGCGCCTGGTCTGGTCCCCGCCGCCTGGATCAATTTCCTGAACTGATCAACCAGTTTCAGCAGATCCTGGAACGCTTTCTCAATCAACTGGCTGCCCTGGATCAAGCCTTTGTGGCCGATGACACCCTGGATACCTTAGGCCAGCGGGGTCAGGTCGGTTCAACCCCACCGCGGGTCTGGGGCCTCAACCAGCCTCGGCTGCGGGCCGTACTCCAAGCCGTGCTTGCTTTAGCCATAACGCCGGGAGGCTTCAGCGTCTCCCAATTAGCCCAGCAGGTCCGGGTCCTGTTAGGCTGGCCCGAAAGTCAGTATCAGCCTCGCCACGCGGCTTACGATCTCAAAAAACTGCGCGGCAAAAACTGGGTCCACAAAATTGGTTCAGCCCGCCGCTATCAAGTCGAAACCAGCGCTCTTAAAATCATGGCTGCCTTACTGACTTTACGCGAGAAGGTCATTAAACCCGTTTTAGCCAGCGTGACCAAGCCCAAAAGCGAACCCAACCCCCAGCCTCAGACTGACCTTGATCTTCAATATGGTAAAGTGCAAACCGAGATGCGGGCTTTACTCCTTATCCTCGGTGTCGCTGTTTAAATAACCTTTTTATCGACAATCTTTTGTCGATGTCAGTACTACAAGTGACTAATTAATACTTTATCAAGCAACTTCTTGCTTTTTGGGCAAGAAAATTTACCACAGAGGCGCAGAGGCATGGAGAAAAGGAAAATTTATTAAAAACTCTGTGTCTCCGTGTCTCTGTGGTTCAATCTTTTTTGGTTCCGGCTTGTCCGGGTTAGGGTGGAATACGTAAGAGGTGGTCAAAGCAATTAATCCTGCCACCCCGATGCTAATTGTTACCTCTATAGCGTGACCAAACTATTTTTGCGATCTCTTTCACAGATTAAACCACAAAAATAGTTACGGCTGTATCTACCTAAAGTAGTAGATAGGGGAGTATTTTTGGGGGTGGGGGGATTACTTTAATGAAAATGACCGCAGACCGGGTGTTTATCATTCGTCTTCGGTCTCCCATCTCCGGTCTATTGAAGGAGGTTTAAAGCTCTCGCCGTGGCGACAGCCTGAGTGCGGCTGACCACACCCAGCTTGCCGTAGATGTTGCGGGTGTGGGTTTTGACCGTGCCCAGACTGAGGAAAAGCTGCCCGGCAATATCGGCATTGGAGAGGCCGGCGGCAATAAGCCGCAGAATTTCCCGTTCGCGTTTGGTCAGGGGTTCCACCAGAGACGGCGACGCGGGAGTTTCAGTTTCGCTCTTGGGGTCGGGTTCGCCGGTTTCTGTTCCGAAGGCGGTCAGCAGCCGGGCCAGATAGGTTGGGCTGAGAGGATATTTCTGCTCAACGGCCAGGTTTAGCAGATTCAGCAGCGGCGGACCTTCGTCCACAAACAGGCGGATATAGCCTTCCGGCTCGGCCAGATTGAGGGCGCGGCTCAGGCTGTCGAGGGCTGCGGGTAAATCCCCCATAGACTGCCGGGCCAGCGCCAGCAGCAGCAATGCTTCGATGACCCGGCCCTGGCGTCCGTTCGCTTCGGCGGCTGCTCGCAGCCGTTCCAGCAGATCAACGGCGGCTTGGGCCTGTTCCTGGGCCAGCAGCAAACGGGCTAATAACAAATATTCTGTTTCGCGCGGGTAAGTGGGGTGATCTGTAGGCTGCAACTGTTGCGATCTAGCCCACTGCGTCACAGCCACCAGGTCGTTTTGACGAAACCACAGCCAGGCTTGATGGGTGGTCACAGAGGGCAAATCCCAGGCTGCCGGCTGTTGCGGCAACCGAGCCGCCGCCTGAATCGCCCCGTGCGCGGCTGAGTTGTCTCCTTGAGCTTGTAGAATGTGAGCCAGGGTCATATAAGCCTGGATAATAATGCGGGGGCTTCCTTCGAGCCGGCCGTGGTCAAGACACTGCTGAGCCTGTTCTTTGGCCGCCTCGAGTTGATTCCACTCCCGCAGCAGTTGGCTCAAGACTCTACTGCCGGCCACATGCACGCTGGGTAAAGCCAGGCGCTGCATCTGCTGGCACAGTTCAGCCGCCTGGCGTAGCTGCCCCTGGAGGAGGCGCACCTCTGCCAGCCGGGTCAGCCCGGCGACAACCAGGAAAGAATTTTGGCCACTCTGGCCCAGTTCAATTGCTTTGCTGTAATTGTCGGCGGCTTCCGGCGCCCGGCCGTTTAGATAATAGGCTTCGGCCAGGCCGATGGTCAGCAAGCCTCGCAGCCGCAGTTCGCCGGGCGATAAGAGGGCCAGGGCCTGGTGGGTTAAGGCAATCGCTTTGGTCATCTGCGCCGGTTGGCCCTGCGCCCCGGCCACCAGCGCCCGAATCGCCATCACTTCCCCGCGCATATTTTTTAGTTCAGCCTGGCTCAGCGCGCCAGCCGCCGCTGAAGTATGCTCGCCGGCGTTCTCTAAATAGCGTTCAACCGAATGCAGAAAAGGCTCAATTGCGCTCAGTTGCCCGGTCAAATACATGGTTTCGGCGTAATAGAGGCACAGTTTGGGCCGGGCGTGGACCAGGTCAGAGGGCAGTTGGGTCAGCCAGCTGAGAAGCGTAGCAACTTCACCCCGTTCCCACAGGGTGGTCGCCCCGACCTGCTCCACTAGATCGGCGGCCTGGGGAAATGCTTTGGCGGCAAAAAGATGGGCTAACGCCTCGGCCATCAGCCCATGCCGGCTGTACCAATCGGCGGCGCGGCCATGTAAGGCCGCTATCTCCTCGAATCCGCCTGAGGCCGTTTGGTGGAGGCGGTGGCGTAACAAATCGAGCAGCAGGGGATGGTAGCGATACCAGTCGCGCCGGGTATCGAGCGGGACGATAAAAAGGTTGGCTTGCTCCAACTGCTCAAGGATGAAGGATGAAGGATGAAGGATGAAAAAACCAATATCTTCATCCTTCAACCTTCCGCCTTCATCCTTTCCTAATACCGCATCACACAGGGGGCCGCAGAGACGGTCTAAAATGGAAGTTTGCAGCAAAAAGGTTTGGACGGCTGCCGGTTGCCGGTTGAACACTTCATCGAGCAGGTAATCAAGCACGTAACGATCATCCCCACTGAAGGCTTTGATAAAGCCCGACCGGTCCGCCTGCTCTTGCAGCGACAAGGCGGCCAGTTGCAGACCGGCAATCCAGCCCTCGGTGCGAGCTTCGAGGGCGGTGATATCGTCATCCGCCAGCCCCAGGCCCATAACCGTGTTGAGAAACTCGATGCTTTCCGCCAGAGTAAAACGCAAATCAGCCGCGTGGATTTCCGTCATCTGGCGGCGCACCCGCAGGCGCGACAGTGGCAACGGCGGAACGGTTCGGCTGGCAATCAGCAGGTGCAGTTGCGGGGGCAGGTGTTCCAGCAGAAAGGTCAGCGCCTCGTGGATGGCTTTGGTTTCGATGACGTGGTAATCGTCCAGCACCAAAACCTGCCGGACCTCACCGGGAGCGGCGGCCAGCTCATTAATCAAGGCGGCGATAATGGTTTCCGGGTTCAGGGGGTGAGGCCCACCCGTTTGCAACAATGACTGCCCGGCCTGGCCGACAGCCGGGTTTATCTGCTGCAAGGCGGCAATGAGATAACTCATAAAGCGGGCCAGATCATTGTCAGCCGATTCCAGGGAGAGCCAGGCGAATCGGGGGGTAGGGGTCGGGGGTCGGGGGTCAGTTTTCGGTTCACCAACCTCTAACCCCTGACCCCTAACCTCCAATAGATGGAGCCATTCGCTGACCAATGTGGTTTTGCCGTAACCGGCGGGGGCGGAGATGAGGATCACGCCGGGCGGGCCGCTTAGCCCGTTATTCAACCGGGCGATCAGGCGCGGGCGGGGCACAAGCTGCGGCCGGGCCGGCGGAATATAGAGTTTTGTGGTTATTAGCGGTGCGGGCATCGTTACGTCTTATACTACTCAGGTGTCATTGCGAGCGAAGCGAAGCAATCCCCAAGTTATGATGGGGATTGCTTCGGCCTACGGCCTCGCAATGACATGGGCTGAGCAGTAGCTAAAGTAGAGCGTATTTTACTTGTGGCGCTGCTTCCGGCCAAACGAAAAGGAGTGTTCACAGGCCTGTGATATACCACCGATGATGAAGATTTGCCCTCACCCTAACCCTCTCCCAGCGGGAGAGGGGACTCTTGGCTTGCGCCCCTCGCCTTTGGGGGAGGGGCCGGGGGTGAGGGCTATTTACGAGGAGTCAGCCAGTCCCACCGGGGCGACACCAACAATGAAAATTACTTTCTGACTACTGATTACTCAACCTCATTAAGTTAAGGCTGTAGCATAGGGCCTCGTGCCCGCCCACAAGGGGCTAAACTACTTTCTGACTACTGATTACTGATTACTGACTACTATTTTTACATGAGTTATATTTGCCGCACCTGGCCCAACCCCGCCGCCGTTTGATAACCCACCCCGCTGTAAAAAGCAAAGGCGGCCAGCAGATGCAGCACATTCAGCCAGTAACGATCCCGGTTCAATACCGCAAATATCACCCGGCCGGTAAAGCCAATGATAGTGGGATAATGGCCGGCTTGTTCACCCCCGCTCCTCGCCTCCCCGCCTCCCCGCGTCCCTGCCTTCACATACGGCATGCCCCGCGTGCGCAGTTCGTAGCGGCTTAAAACAACGGCTTCGGCGGCAAAACGGCGCGTGTCCGGGTGCAGGGCGATTGGGGCAAAAGTCTGCCAGCGATCCAACAAACTGCCAAAGACCAGTTCCGGCTGCGGCAGGGGTAGAAAGCGGCCCTGGCTGCGAAAGGTGGTGGGCGAGGCGAACTCCAGCCGCAGGGTCGAGCCGGGCGAGGCGCGACCACCCAATAAATAGGGCGCGGCCAAATCCTGGTAGGTGATTTGCCCGGCCCAGGGGTGAACCGCCGGATCGAGGGTAGCCCCGCTGACTTGAAACTGATAGCCGTCCAGTTCCACCGACTCTGGCGGCTGCTGGGCCAGGGCGAGCAGATGACGGCTGACGGCTTCGGTTAAGCCGGTGAAGCGCAGCCAGCCGCTTTGGCCCGCCTGCGCATGCAAACTGCCGCCGGCCCGTTTGCCCAGCACCAGATTGGAGACGGTGTACGGCCTGGCTCTTTCCGCCTGGTGTAGTTCCTGGGCCAGGGCTGGTTCCCGGCCGCCAATGAGGCGCAGGAGCAAGGACTGCCCGGCCCGGCCCAGGTTGGCCGGCAGATTGGCTTCAGCCGGCGCTTGAAGTTGTAAGATTAAACTGGTTAACATTGTTTGTTCCCGTTCCTCTATAAGCCGGTTGCATCTCTACCTAAGTAAGCATCCAAAATTGACTTCCCGTTTTGAGTTCCTATCAGTTCCTTTAGTTCCCTGGGAACTTATAGGAACTTGGGGGAACTTATTTTTAGACGATCACTAAGAATCGGCCTGACCTCTGGCTAGGGGCCGGACCGACTCTCAGGCCAGGAGCAATACTTTTCAAAGAGGGGCGGACATAACATAAGATAGGTTCCGCTGGGTGTAACCTATTCCCCGCCGGTCAGCCACCTGGGTGGTTCTGAGCGGGGCCTAACATAAGATTGGTTCCGTTGGACAGCTTCCGCCTCACTCCGGACCAGGTTTGCCGCCGCTGAAGCGGAACTTAACATAGAATTGGGTCCGGTTATCAAAAGTCTCCTTTTGGCAGTAGAATGAAATCGCCATACCCCACCCCACCGCCAGAAAGGAGACTGACGTGATCATACCCCAATCTTTTGCCCCGGTCAATTGGCTGCGCCAGGCGGTGGGCGCGGCCCGGCAGGTGAGCGCCCGCCGCCAGCCTGGCGGGTTGAGCCGCCTGTACCCCTTCCGGTCTGTTGGTGCGCCCGAACCTGGCTCAACTGGCCCAAGTGGGGGCGGCGTTGCCCCCTGTTTGTGGCCGATTGTGCCGTGGCCCGCAAGTACCTGGGTTGTAGGTCGCTCGATTGGGCCAACTTTTCGGAACAGGGGACGCACCGACCCTGGCCAGGTCAACCCCGGCTCCCCGCGCGCCCTTTGTGGCCGCTTTCCTGGTCAAACTGCACGAGGGCAGCTATATGTCCCACCTGCGCGATTACCTGGTCGAGCACCCGCCCTGGTCTGGGTCTGGGTTTCCGCTCGAACCATCTGGCGCTTCGCCTGGGGCTTCGATGTCGAAGCCAGCTTGCCGACGGCCCGTCACTTCGGTCGGGTCTTACGACCTTGCCAACGAGGCCCTTGCAATTCCTGCTCGACAGCACCGTTTCCCTGCTGCGTCAGGAATTACCCCCGACGTTCGCTTTGCTGCCAAGCTATTTCCCTGGATACCAAGCATATTTTGGCCTGGGTGAAGGAGAATAATCCCAAAGCCTACGTTCTGGAAGGCGACCGGCTCGACAAAACCCGCCAGCCCAAAGGCGACCGGGACTGTAAACTCGGCTGCAAAAGAGCGCAATGTCTCCTCCGAGGAAGCCAAAGTCGAAACCACTCCGGCTCAACCGGCCACCCCGACCAAAAGGCCAAAGCCGTGACCAACTTCTCCTCCAGCGATGTCTACTACTGGGGCTACGGCTCGGCGTGGTGGCCACCAAAGTCCCCGACTGGGGCGAGTTCGTCCTGGCTGAACTGGACCCAGACCTTCGATAAGAATGATGTCACTTACTTCTTCGCCTTGATGGCCCAGGTCGAGCGCCGCCTCGGTTTCAAACCCAAGTTCAGGGGCTTCGATGCCGCCTTTGATCCATTTTATGTCTTCAGTACTTTCATCTGGCCGGCGGTTTCGCCGCTGTCCCCTGACCCAACGCGGCGGGATCAAACGTCAATTTGATGACCAGGGCTTACCCTTATGCCAGGCCGGTCTGCCGATGCCCCAAAACCACCTTCATCTGCCATACCAGTCTGATCGAACACGAGCGCGGCGCTATGCCTGCCGCTGCTGTTTCCAACCCGACCGGCCAGACCTGCCCCATCGCCCTAAAATTGGCCTCAGGGCGGCTGCCTGACCACGCCAGCCACCTCCATCGGCGCTCGCCTGCGCGTCGAACAGCCGCGACAGTGACGAGTTCAAAGCCATCTACAAACAGCGCACCGCCACCGGGCAGGTCAACTCTCAAGCCACCGAAATCGGCATCGAAGAACCCAGACTGCGTAACCGCCGGGCCATTACCAGCAGGATACCCTGGTTTATGTCCTCATCAATCTGCGTGGCCTCAAGCGGGTCGCGCTCGCAAGGCTCAACTGGCCGCTCAAACCGAGGCAACCGCCAGACCTGCTTAACTCGCCCGGCCACGGCTGGCCCGCCTCTCCTAATTTTTGACCGCGGTGGGCGGGGGGTTGGCATCCGGTGGGCCGGCTTGACCGGGGCGAGTTCTGTCCATTTTCATTTTCCTGGCCGCTGCCTCCGAACGTTCCGCCACGCTCGACCGGAGTCCTTTGCCTTTTTTTTCGGCCTGCCCGCCCATTCCCCCACTAATCCCTTAACTTTTTCTTCCTTGCTGGCTTTGGCCCGACTTCAACCCAGTTCTCTCAGCCGCCTGGCCCTGCTTTTCCCTAGCAGGCTATCCCAAAATTGGCCTTTTCGCCTTCCCCATCCTTTCACCCGCTCCCTTTTCTCACCTTATGTTATGTCCGCCCCTCTCCTTCGAGCTTCCTGTCTATTCCAACTTTCACCACCGACAGTAGCGGCGGGGCGGGCACGACGGCCAAGGTCTTAATGCTCCTTCGAGCTTCCTGTCTATTCCAACGGCGATTTCGCGGGCGGAGAGGGTGGGGTCGGCGTCGAGCAGGGTCTTAATGCTCCTTCGAGCTTCCTGTCTATTCCAACTTTTGACAATCGGGCTATCTGTGCGGCTCAATCGCCACTTGTGTCTTAATGCTCCTTCGAGCTTCCTGTCTATTCCAACGTTATAAAGTGGGTGAACGGGAAACCCAACATTTTAAGTCTTAATGCTCCTTCGAGCTTCCTGTCTATTCCAACCGAGAGCGGTAGTCTGCCTCTGCCTCTTGGGAAAGCGCAAGTCTTAATGCTCCTTCGAGCTTCCTGTCTATTCCAACTGAGGGATGCGGGATGACCACTAAGGGCCTACTCGTGGTCTTAATGCTCCTTCGAGCTTCCTGTCTATTCCAACCCAGGCGGGTCGAGGGGGGTTACTGCAAGGAACGTGCGTCTTAATGCTCCTTCGAGCTTCCTGTCTATTCCAACCAAGTTCGAGTGGAAATTGAGCCGGGTCATCGCTCTGGCCGTCTTAATGCTCCTTCGAGCTTCCTGTCTATTCCAACTTAGTTTTAGCCTTTCCGGGCGTTCCGAGTCCGCCTAACGCGTCTTAATGCTCCTTCGAGCTTCCTGTCTATTCCAACATCATTTCTGCCCCGACTGACGAGCCACCAGGTAATAGTGGGTCTTAATGCTCCTTCGAGCTTCCTGTCTATTCCAACCGGCCCGTTGCATACCAACCAGCCGCAGAAGGAGAAAGTCTTAATGCTCCTTCGAGCTTCCTGTCTATTCCAACGACCCGGCCCTCATCGCCGAATACGCGGCGATGATGGCCGACGGTCTTAATGCTCCTTCGAGCTTCCTGTCTATTCCAACCGTTCAAGGTAGCCGAGTTTCCGGTGACCGGAAATGTTTATGTCTTAATGCTCCTTCGAGCTTCCTGTCTATTCCAACAAAATCCCCATGCTCAAACCGAAACGAGCGATGCGTCTTAATGCTCCTTCGAGCTTCCTGTCTATTCCAACACAATCTGGCCCGACTGAGGGCGATTGAGGACCTGGCGCGTCTTAATGCTCCTTCGAGCTTCCTGTCTATTCCAACGCAAATGGCAGCCAGTTGGGAATCCATCCGGGAGTTGATGTCTTAATGCTCCTTCGAGCTTCCTGTCTATTCCAACAAATGATGCGGGGGGCGCTAGCCCCCCCCATATTCTGTTGTTTGTCTTAATGCTCCTTCGAGCTTCCTGTCTATTCCAACAGATACAACGGCCCACAAGCGCCGGCCAGAATCTATTGTCTTAATGCTCCTTCGAGCTTCCTGTCTATTCCAACGACGAGCAGGGCTCCGAGACAGGCGGCGAGCCAGCCGGCCGTCTTAATGCTCCTTCGAGCTTCCTGTCTATTCCAACATTAGTGACATTCTGCGGGCCTGCGCCGACGAGTTTGTCTTAATGCTCCTTCGAGAGGGGCGGACATAACATAAGATAGGTTCCGCTGGGTGTAACCTATTCCCCGCCGGTCAGCCACCTGGGTGGTTCTGAGCGGGGCCTAACATAAGATTGGTTCCGTTGGACAGCTTCCGCCTCACTCCGGGCCAGGTTTGCCGCCGCTGAAGCAGAACTTAACATAGAATTGGGTCGGTTATCAAAAGCTTTTGGCGGTGAATGAAATCGCCATACCCCACCCACCGCCAGAAGGATGAGCCGGCGTGATCATACCCAATCTTTTGCCCAGTCAATTGGCTGCGCCAGGCGGTGGGCGCGGCCCGGCAGGTGAGCGCCCCGCCGCCAGCCTGGCCGGTTGGGCCGCCTGTACCCCTTCCGGTTCCTGTTGGTGCGCCCAGAACCTGGCTCAACGTGCCCAAGTGGGGCGGCGTTGCCCCGGTTTGTGGCCGATTATTGCCGTGGCCCGCAAATTACCTTTGTTGCGGGTCCGCTTGATTGGGCAACTTTCCGGGTGTGAGGGCTGCGGTCCGCACCGCCGGACCGCTGGTTGGGTTTTGCGGGCCCGCGGCCCTTTCGCGGTCAAATGCCCCAACTAAAGCTGCCGAGGGCCACCTGCGCGATTACCTGGTCGAGCACCCGCCTGGTCTGGGTCTGGGTTTCCGCTCGAACCATCTGAGGCGCTTTCGCCTGGGCTTCGATGTCGAAGCTATTGCCGACAGCCCGCTTCGGTCGGGTCTTACGGGCTTGCCCAGCGGGCCGTGCAATTCCTGCTCGACAGCACCGTTTCCCTGCTGCGTCAGGAATTACCCCCGACGTTCGCTTTGGCCAAGCTATTTCCCTGGATACCAAGCATATTTTGGCTGGGTGAAGGAGAATAATCCCAAAGCCTACGTTCTGGAAGGCGACCGGCTCGACAAAACCCGCCAGCCCAAAGGCGACCGGGACTGCTCGGCTGCAAAAGCGCAATGTCTCCTCCGGGAAGCCAAAGTCGAAACCACTCCGGCTCAACCGGCACCCCGACCAAAAGGCCAAAGCCGTGACCTGCTTCTCCTCCAGCGATGTCTACTACTGGGGCTACGGCTCGGCGTGGTTTACGAGTCCCCGACTGGGGCGAGTTCGTCCTGGCTGAACTGACCGAGACCTTCGATAAGAATGATGTCGCCGCTTCTTCGCTTGATGGCCCAGGAGGATTGCCGCCTATGTTTTAAACCCAAGTTCAGGGCGCTTGATGCCGCCTTTGATCCATTTATTCTTCGAGTACTTTCATCTGGCCGGCGGTTTTGCCTGTCCCCTGACCCAACGCGGCGGGATCAACGTCAATTTGATGACCAGGGCTTTTGCTTATGCAGGCCGGTCTGCCGATGCTTTTAAAACCACCTTCATCTTTTACCAGTCTGATGAACACGAGCGCGGCGCTTGCTGCCTGCGCTGCTGTTGCCAACCAGCGACCGGCCAGACCTGCCCATCGCCCACAAAATTGGTTTCCAGGGCGGCTGCCTGACCCGCGGCACGGTTTCCATCGGCGCTCGCCTGCGCGTCGAACTTGACCGCGACAGTGACGAGTTCAAAGCCATTTACAAACAGCGCACCGCCACCGAGCGGGTCAACTCTCAAGCCACCGAAATCGGCATTGAAGAACCCAGACTGCGTAACCGCTGGGCCATTTTGGCAGGATGCACTTGATTTATGTCCTCATCAATTTGCGTGGTTCAAGCGGGTTCGCGCTCGCAAGGCTCAACTTGCCGCTCAAACCGAGGCTTTTGAGGCCCTTGAATTGGGCAATGTGCACGGCTGGCCCGTTTGCCTAATTTTTTGCGCGGTGGGTGGGGTATGGCATCTGGTTGGCCAGCTTGACCGGGGCGAGTTCTGTCCATTTCATTTTCTGGCTGCTGTTCCGAGCGTTCTGCCATGCTCGGCGGAGGTTTTGCCCTTGGCTTTCCGGCCCACCTGCTAATTCCTGTTCGCCGCTTGTTTTTAGGTTGCCTCGGCTTTGCCTCGCCTTCAACTTGGTTTTCGGTTTGCTTGCTTTTTTCCCCGCACTTTTGCCAAATTGACCTTTTCAGCTTTCTGCGTTGGCTTGCTCCGTTTCCTCACCTTGTGTATGTGCGCCCTCTCTTTCGAGCTTCCTGTTTATTCCAACTGTCCAGTCTATCACCTCTGATGCCTCGGTTTATGCGGGTCGTTGGGTCTTAATGCTCCTTCGAGCTTCCTGTCTATTCCAACCCTCGCTCGCTTGGCTCGGCTTCGGCGCGGGGTTTGAAGTCTTAATGCTCCTTCGAGCTTCCTGTCTATTCCAACCCGCCAGCCCTCGGCCAACGAGGCGATATTGTTGGCCCGGGTCTTAATGCTCCTTCGAGCTTCCTGTCTATTCCAACCGCCAGCCCCTAAACCCCAACCCACGCCAGTCCCTAAGTCTTAATGCTCCTTCGAGCTTCCTGTCTATTCCAACGGAACGTATCCAGAACCCCACCACTGCTGGGGCGTTCACTGGGTCTTAATGCTCCTTCGAGCTTCCTGTCTATTCCAACGGCCAAATGGCGTATGACAGAGTGGCATTTTAATGGGTCTTAATGCTCCTTCGAGCTTCCTGTCTATTCCAACCAGAGGGAGGCTGGTATGCGCAAGGGAACAACCCCTTTGTCTTAATGCTCCTTCGAGCTTCCTGTCTATTCCAACGGCCGTGGTGGGCCGCAACGCGCTGGGCGTGATGCTCACGGGTCTTAATGCTCCTTCGAGCTTCCTGTCTATTCCAACTTAATTCCCTTACTGCCTCCACCACCAGCGCCAAAAGTCTTAATGCTCCTTCGAGCTTCCTGTCTATTCCAACCGCCGAGATGGGCATTGAGGCGGTCCCCGCGCCTTACGTCTTAATGCTCCTTCGAGCTTCCTGTCTATTCCAACCTCTTAGCCAGCACCGTAAAATCCCCATCCGTATTATTGTCTTAATGCTCCTTCGAGCTTCCTGTCTATTCCAACTTACGATTTACGATTTGTGAACGATGCGCATCACGCTGCAGTCTTAATGCTCCTTCGAGCTTCCTGTCTATTCCAACGCACGATCAGGGATTACAAAACAACCCTGATTAAGTGTCTTAATGCTCCTTCGAGCTTCCTGTCTATTCCAACCGGCAATGGCGCCGGCAATCAGGCTGATCCAGACTTAGAACAGTCTTAATGCTCCTTCGAGCTTCCTGTCTATTCCAACTAGATGCCGATGTCCTTTTTGAGACTGATGGCGTTGTAGGGTCTTAATGCTCCTTCGAGCTTCCTGTCTATTCCAACGGTGGCAGTGTACGCCGAGATGGGCATTGAGGCGGTGTCTTAATGCTCCTTCGAGCTTCCTGTCTATTCCAACTTATCAAGTAGGCCATAACGACCAAAAGCCAGCCTTATTGTCTTAATGCTCCTTCGAGCTTCCTGTCTATTCCAACTTCAACCTGTGGGTGAAGATGCCTACGGGTGATGTCCTGGTCTTAATGCTCCTTCGAGCTTCCTGTCTATTCCAACTATCTGAGTAATTCATCTTATTGCGCCTCTAGGGAAACCAGTCTTAATGCTCCTTCGAGCTTCCTGTCTATTCCAACCTATTTATCTCGGCTTGTATTGGGGACGGCTACCGCGTCTTAATGCTCCTTCGAGAGGGGCGGACATAACATAAGATAGGTTCCGCTGGGTGTAACCTATTCCCCGCCGGTCAGCCACCTGGGTGGTTCTGAGCGGGGCCTAACATAAGATTGGTTCCGTTGGACAGCTTCCGCCTCACTCCGGGCCAGGTTTGCCGCCGCTGAAGCAGAACTTAACATAGAATTGGGTCCGGTTATCAAAAGTCTCCTTTTGGCAGTAGAATGAAATCGCCATACCCCACCCCACCGCCAGAAAGGAGACTGACGTGATCATACCCCAATCTTTTGCCCGGTCAATTGGCTGCGCCAGGCGGTGGGCGTTGGCCGGCAGGTGAGCGGTTGCCGCCAGCCTGGCCGGTTGACCGCCTGTACCTTCCGGCCCTGTTGGTGCGCCCGAACCTGGCTCAACTGGGTTTGGTGGGGGCGGCGTTGCCCCGGTTTGTGGCCGATTGTGCGTGGCCCTGCAAGTACCTGGGTTGCTGGGTCCGCTCGATTGGGCCAACTTTCGGAACAGGCCCTGCACCGACCCTGGCTAGGTCAACCCGGCTCCCCGCGCGCCCTTTGTGGCCGCTTTCCTGGTCAAACTGCACGAGGGCAAAGCTATATGTCCCACCTGCGCGATTACCTGGCCGAGGCACCCGCCCTGGTCTGGTCCTGGGTTTTCCGCTCGAACGAATTTCTGAGCAGCTCTGCCTGGGGCTTCGATGTCGAAGCCAGCTTGCCGACGGCCCGTCACTTCGGTCGGGTCTTACGGACTTGCTTTGCCCAACGAGGCGCTGCAATTTCCTGCTCGACGGCACCGTTTCCCTGCTGCGTCGGAATTACCCCCGACGTTCGCTTTGGCCAAGCTATTTCCCTGGATACTGCGCATTTTGGCCTGGGTGAGGAGAATAATCCCAAAGCCTACGTTCTGGAAGGCGACCGGCTCGACAAAACCCGCCAGCCCAAAGGCGACCGGGACTGTAAACTCGGCTGCAAAGAAGCGCAATGTCTCCTCCGAGGAAGCCAAAGTCGAAACCACTCCGGCTCAACCGGTACCCCGACCAAAAGGCCAAAGCCGTGACCAACTTCTCCTCCAGCGATGTCTACTACTGGGGCTACGGCCCGGCGTGGTGGCCACCAAAGTCCCCGACTGGGGCGAGTTCGTCCTGGCTGAACTGACCCAGACCTTCGATAAGAATGATGTCACTTGCTTCTTCCCTTGATGGCCCAGGTCGAACGCCGCCTCGGTTTCAAACCCAAGTTCAGGGGCTTCGATGCCGCCTTTGATCCATTTTATGTCTTCGAGTACTTTCATCTGGCCGGCGGTTTCGCTGCCTGTCCCCCTGACCCAACGCGGCGGGATCAAACGTCAATTTGATGACCAGGGCTTACCCTTATGCCAGGCCGGTCTGCTGATGCCCCTTAAAACCACCTTCATCTGCCATACCAGTCTGATCGAACACGAGCGCGGCCGCTATGCCTGCCCGCTGCTGTTTCCAACCCGACCGGCCAGACCTGCCCCATCGCCCTAAAATTGGCCTCAGGGCGGCTGCCTGACACGCCTTGGCCACCTCCATCGGCGCTCGCCTGCGCGTCGAACTTGACCGCGACAGTGACGAGTTCAAAGCCATCTACAAACAGCGCACCGCCACCGAGCGGGTCAACTCTCAAGCCACCGAAATCGGCATCGAAGAACCCAGACTGCGTAACCGCCGAGCCATTACACAGCCAGGATACCCTGATTTATGTCCTCATCAATCTGCGTGGCCTCAAGCGGTCGCGCTCGCTGCAAGGCTCAACTGGCCGCTCAAACCGAGGCAACCTTGAAGGGCATGCTTGCAACTCGTTTTGGCGTGGGCTGGCCCGCCTCAACTAATTTTTTGCGCGGTGGGTTGTTGGGGTATGGCATCTGGTTGGCCTTGCTTGACCGGGGCGAGTTCTGTCCATTTCATTTTTTGCTGCCTCCGAGCGTTCGCCACGCTCGGCCGGTCTTTGTCTTTTTGCCTTTTAAATGGCTATTTTGGCTGCTGAATTTTGCTTCGCCCTTGTTTTTGGGTTGCCTCGGCTTTGCCTCGGCTTCAACTTTGGTTTTTTCGTTTGCTTTTTTTGCCCAAAATTGACCTTTTCAGCTTCCTCTGGCTTGGCTCCGCTCCGTTTCCTCACCTTATGTTATGTCCGCCCCTCTCCTTCGAGCTTCCTGTCTATTCCAACAAAGGGCCGGGCAATGGTCAGGGTGGCCTCATTGAGTCTTAATGCTCCTTCGAGCTTCCTGTCTATTCCAACGGTACGCCAAAAATGGCTTTGTTTTGGAGGATACAACGTCTTAATGCTCCTTCGAGCTTCCTGTCTATTCCAACCCCTTTGTAGAGTTCGGGTATCCATTTTACTTCTTACACAGTCTTAATGCTCCTTCGAGCTTCCTGTCTATTCCAACCTTTAGCCCGGCAACGGCGCGAGAAACGCTCTCGCCGTCTTAATGCTCCTTCGAGCTTCCTGTCTATTCCAACCTGGGACCCCATTCCCGACGAGGAAAAGGAGCAGCTTTTAAGTCTTAATGCTCCTTCGAGCTTCCTGTCTATTCCAACATGAAGAACTTAACGAGAATGGAAAGGGGGGCAAATTAATGTTTTTTGAGTTTTGTTTGTTTGTTCAGAGTGGGGCGCAATGCGTTTGGTGCGCTCCGGCGCGACTATATTCGTCTTAATGCTCCTTCGAGCTTCCTGTCTATTCCAACGGCTGGCGGCTTGCCATCCCTACCGGCTCATCATTTGGCCGGGTCTTAATGCTCCTTCGAGCTTCCTGTCTATTCCAACGGTGGGCTATATCAGGGAGGCCATTAAACGTTCCAACGACTTAGTCTTAATGCTCCTTCGAGCTTCCTGTCTATTCCAACGGTGATCCGCCCGGCCAGGACCCGGCCAGGAAATCCCAGGTCTTAATGCTCCTTCGAGCTTCCTGTCTATTCCAACCCTGATCGCCGCCGCCCGCAAGGCCCGGCTTGTCTGTCTTAATGCTCCTTCGAGCTTCCTGTCTATTCCAACGGGGGAGGCGAGTGGGAGAGCGCGGTCGGCCACCCCGACGTCTTAATGCTCCTTCGAGCTTCCTGTCTATTCCAACGCAATCTCACACGGATTTAAATATGGCAGCCAGCTACCGGGTCTTAATGCTCCTTCGAGCTTCCTGTCTATTCCAACGGCATTGTTGTTTCACTGGTAGACCTGTTCTGGCGTTTTTTGAGTGGCTGTCCTGTCTATTCCAACAAAACAATTGTCGCTAACGCCTTCAGCCTTAACATGCTGCCGCGTCTTAATGCTCCTTCGAGCTTCCTGTCTATTCCAACCTGACACACAGGGGTACATTGTGGTGGCAGATGATGACGTCTTAATGCTCCTTCGAGCTTCCTGTCTATTCCAACCGTCACTCTGCTGTCCCACCGCCAGGATATGGACGCGGCCTGGGTCTTAATGCTCCTTCGAGCTTCCTGTCTATTCCAACTTATAAACGCGCCGCGACCGGCAGGCCGCGGGCCATCGTCTTAATGCTCCTTCGAGTTTTGAATTGTTTCAACCCGTGTTTTTTGCATGCCGTGGTTTTGGTGCTGGTGTCTTAATGTTTTTGGTTCCTGTCTGTTCAACTTACCCAAATCTGCCCCCGATAGGTTCACGGGTCAGATGCGTGGTTGCTGTTTTCGTTGTTTTTTGAGTTTTGTTTCCAGCAAGCCCTGGCCTTTAGTGGAGGCCGCGAGGAGGTGGGTCTTAATGCTCCTTCGAGCTTCCTGTCTATTCCAACGTGATTTGGCCGACGTAATCGGCCGTGGACAGGCTGACCATCGTCTTAATGCTCCTTCGAGCTTCCTGTCTATTCCAACTATCTGGCTGATGTTGAGTTTCCCCAAACGGGGATGTTTTGTCTTTTGCTTCGGGCTTCCTGTTGTTCAACCAGCTCAGGAGCGATGCGTAAACCCGCAGGCGTGCTTCGTGTTTCTTAATGTTCGGGCTTCCTGTTTGGTTTCAACTGGGCTTCTCACGTTGGGGTGAGTAACATTTTTGGGGTTTTAATGTTTCCTTCGGGCTTGTTTCTATTTTGTTTTTAGGGTTGCTGCAAAAGTTACAACGATTTGCCCTGTGTTTTAATGTTTTTGGGCTTCCTGTCTATTCCAACATAAATTTGACAACATCGGAGGATTATTGGTTATGTTAAAAGTCTTAATGCTCCTTCGAGCTTCCTGTCTATTCCAACTCGGTCTTGCGATTGCTGCCGCTTTCCCCGCCTAAAATCAAGTCTTAATGCTTTTTGGGCGAAATGTCTGTTCCAGCGGTTTTGTTTTCGAAGCTTTGGTATTTTTGTTTTAATGCTCCTTGAGGCTTCCTGTCTGTTCTGTGGCACGATGATAGGGCTGGACCAGACGGCGGAGGTTTACGTCTTAATGCTCCTTCGAGCTTCCTGTCTATTCCAACGGAGCGGTTTTGGGACCCGGCGGGGAGTCGGGATTATAAAGTCTTAATGCTCCTTCGAGCTTCCTGTCTATTCCAACCCAAACTAACCGGCAAAGAGGCAATCAAGCAATCCGGCGTCTTAATGCTCCTTCGAGCTTCCTGTCTATTCCAACAATGAAACCCACGTCCACATCGCCGTGGTGAGCGGTGAAGGTCTTAATGCTCCTTCGAGCTTCCTGTCTATTCCAACCAAGGCCTGTCAGCGTTTCATCATAGGGATTCTTTTCCAGTCTTAATGCTCCTTCGAGCTTCCTGGTGGAGTAGGGTGGGTAGCGCAAGCGCCCACTTTTCCGATTCTTTTCCAGTCTTAATGCTCCTTCGAGCTTCCTGTCTATTCCAACTATTCAGAATGTGGAAAGAGAAAGAGCAGCGCGAAAATAGAGTCTTAATGCTCCTTCGAGCTTCCTGTCTATTCCAACGAAATATACCCCGCTTCAATCGCATCGGAGGCCAGCGTCTTAATGCTCCTTCGAGCTTCCTGTCTATTCCAACGGTAATTTTAGGCGTTTAAATTAGTTTGGCTATCTCTGATGTCTTAATGCTCCTTCGAGCTTCCTGTCTATTCCAACTTATGGCAAGCCCCTTGGCTGATACACCAGAGCAATTTTCGTCTTAATGCTCCTTCGAGCTTCCTGTCTATTCCAACATCGCTAAAGGATGACGCGGCGGCGGTCAAACACTGGGTCTTAATGCTCCTTCGAGCTTCCTGTCTATTCCAACGATTTTGAATGTATTTTGGTCAAAGAGCAAGGCATCAACTCTTTGTCTTAATGCTCCTTCGAGCTTCCTGTCTATTCCAACTCATTTTCAACAGGGTTTACAGATAATCCATTGTTTTGTCTTAATGCTCCTTCGAGCTTCCTGTCTATTCCAACTAAAAAGTTTGTTCCATTTATCCTCCAAATAATAACCATAATATGTCTTAATGCTCCTTCGAGCTTCCTGTCTATTCCAACAAAGGAACGGCCTGTAAAATTTGTGATGATAAAAGTCTTAATGCTCCTTCGAGCTTCCTGTCTATTCCAACCTCTTTCATAAGTTTGTTGTCCAGTTGCCCAAAGAATAGTCTTAATGCTCCTTCGAGCTTCCTGTCTATTCCAACTATTCCAGGGCAAATCAATAGTAATTCCATTTGGTAGAGTCTTAATGCTCCTTCGAGCTTCCTGTCTATTCCAACTTAAGCCGATCGGTAAATGGTAAATGATAGTAAATAGGTGTCTTAATGCTCCTTCGAGCTTCCTGTCTATTCCAACAGAGATTTTGGCGAGTTGTTGGTATTGATTTAGAGGAGTTGGTCTTAATGCTCCTTCGAGCTTCCTGTCTATTCCAACCCCGCGCGTTGGGGTTGGGTTGGCCCCCCACTTCAGAGAGCCACCGCCGCAAAAATCCTCCATCTGTTACATTTTTAGCCTCCTTTTTAAGCCTAAACCACCCCGGCCGCCCCACCGCCCGGCCTCTTGCGAGCACCCCCCCGCGGGAGCCTCATTTTCCCCCTTTTTTGACCCCGTTTTGAGGGGGTGCTCGCAGCCTGCTCAGACAATAATCACCACCGGCGCCTCGGCCGGCGGTTTAGCCTGGCCCAGCGTCTTAACCTCCTTGACGCACCCGGCGCACAGCCGGTATAGCCGGATGCTGTCCTCCCGCTCAACCAGCACCCCCTGCAGCTCCTTCAACAGCTTGGCCTGCTGTTTAGCCGTCAGCTCGCACTCAAACACACTGTACTGCACCCGCTCGCCATAATCCTCCATAATCTTGGCAATCTTTGTCCGGCGCTTATTATCGGGAATATCGTAAGAAACCAAAATAAACACGATTTACGATTTACGATTTACGATTTACGATTGGCCATTCGCCATTCGCCATTCGCCATTCACCATTCGCCATTCACCATTCGCCATTCACCATTCGCCATTCGCCATTCGCCATTCGCCATTCGCCATTCGCCATTCGCCATTCGCCATTCGCCATTCACCATTCGCCATTCGCCATTCGCCATTCGCCATTCGCCATTCGCCATTCGCCATTCGCCATTCGCCATTCGCCATTCACCATTCGCCATTCGCCATTCGCCATTCACCATTCGCTCCCCTTATCTCACCACAAAAGGCCGGTAAAGCCTGTCAGACTGGATAGCCTGGGCCATCTCGCGGGCCTGCAGCTCAAAACAGCGCCGGTACGTCACCTTCTCCCCATTCAGAGGATGGGTAAAAGTCACGGCCAGCCGGGCCTCCAACTCCTGGATAAAACGATTGCGCCCGGCCTCCGCCAGCAGCACCGGTCGCTCCGGGTCCTCCTGTCGCGTAAAATGCTCCGGCTTAATCAAATCGCTGTTCAGGCAGCGCAGCACCACACTGTCAACCACAATACAGCGAAACTCCTCGGTCAAATCCAGGGCCAGGCTGGGCCGGTTATAACTATCGGCGTGCAGACAGCCCAGGTACGGGTCCAACCCCACCGCCTCCACCGCCGCCTCCAGGTGATGGGCCAGCAAAGTGTAGCCAAAACTCAGCAGCACATTCACCGGATCGGTCGGCGGGCGGCGCACCCGTTTTTCAAACTGCCAGACGTCGTGCTTAAACAGCAGCGGCAGCGCCTCAAAATAAACCGCCGCACCCACCCCCTCCACCCCCAGCAGGCTGTTGACCGTCTGCGCCCGCTCCGCCCGGCCCAGCAGCTCCTTCAATCGCTCCGCCGCCGCGGCCAGCCCCGGCTTATCCAACTTACGCTCATAACGCAGCAGCAGCGTCCGGCTGTTTTGCAGCTTGGCCCGCACAATCGCCCGCGCCGTATTGGTCGCAAACAGCGTATTCTCCACCCGCCGGTACTGCAGCCGCCGCAGTTGGCTGTGCCCGCTGGTCTGCCCCACCACCCGCCCGCGATAGCGGCCGTGCTGGTCGCAAAAAACCACATCAATATTCTGCTCCATCAGCCAGGTCAGCGCCGGCGTGGTCATCCCCACATTGCCAAACAACAACACCTGGTCCACCTTAATCAGCGGGACGCTGTACAGCTCCTGCTCATCCTTCTTGACCACCAACCGGCGGCTCTCCTTATGAATTTTTGCGCCTTGTTCAACTACGTATAAAGGAGCCATCACTCAATTTACGATTTACGATTTACGATTCGCCATTCGCCATTCGCCATTCGCCATTCACCATTCGCCATTCGCCATTCGCCATTCGCCATTCGCCATTCGCCATTCACCATTCGCCATTCGCCTCATCGCCTCCTCCTGGCCGCATCACGGATCCCCTGCAAATTCACAATCTCCGCCACCTCATAACGGGGGGGCAAACTCCCCGCCACGGGACGCAGCCGCACCACCGGCGGAAAATAACCGCAGCGGCCATGCAATTCCGCCAGCACCGCCGCCGCCCCAAAATTCAAGCTGGGCAAATTCACCACCAGCCCGCTCTGCTGCCACTCGGCGGGCGTCAACCCCACCGAATCCACCAGCTCAACAGCTTGCTCGGCAAACGGCCGGGCCAAATCAAACTGAGCCGCCCGTTCAATCAACACGCTCAAGGCTTGGCCCACCTGCTGCTCAATCTCTTTCTTTTGCTCTAAGGTCAAGGGGTGGGAGAAGTTGAGGAGGATCATTGCACCGCCTCCTCGGTTGAGTTTTGGGTTGGGGGGATGATTTCCAGCGACTCGGCTAAAGTTTGTAGACGCGGGAAGATGTCTTGCGCTTCTTTGCGTAGTCTGTCGGCCTTTTTGGGGTTCAGGTTCATACCCACATGGGCAATGTCATTACGTAATTCAGTGAGTTTATCCCATAGCTTACCAATCTCACGATGATTGGACATAGTTCGTAGTTGATCATCTAATGCCGGGCGCAAGGGTAAGCGCGGATTAGGTTTGTGTCGTTCAACCTCATTATTTAGCGCATTTTCTACAGGTTTTCGGTCTACTTCATAATTAATGAGTGATTTAAGCCCAAAATGATAAACCAACGCGCTTACTAACCACTCACGCGCCAATGTTAACGCCTGTACCACTTGACTTTTATCCAGATACCAACTAATCAAGTCTAGTTGAATAGCCAAGTTTTCTGGCCAATTAGATTGTGTAAGTGGGTCAGATTGAGCTAAAGGCTCATATGCCGAGCGTATTTGTTCGGCTAACAAACCAAAAGGTGGCGTTTTTTGAGTTATAGTGGGTGTAGTTTGCCGCAAAATATTAACCAGGGTGTCACTGGCGCTCATTGTCTCCAAGGGGCGGGTTAAACGCAGTGCCAATGACACCTCTTCCATAGCTTTGGCCGCGCCCTTTAACCCATTACCTACTTCGCGAGCCTGTAAATCACTATTCATTAATGGGCCGGGCGGCATCCCCTGACGCAGTAATCCTGCCAGATCGGTAGCATCGCCAAAGCGGGTAAAGCGGTCAGTAGCAATCGTCCAATCCAGCAGGGTCACAAAGGGGGTCAGGTCAAACACTGGGCTTTCATTGGCCTCATTCTTGGCTTCAAACGCGCCATAATACACATGCCGCACATTCACCCGCCGAGCCATCCGCAAAAAAGCAATAGCCAAAAAGCTGAGAAACGGTAGCGAGCGAAAACCGTTGGTAATGTCCACAATCAACTCATCACCCGCTTGAACTTTGGCCGTCAAGGCGTTGAAAATATCCCACAGGTCGGCTTCGCTGTGGCTCTCAGGAATGACCAGTTCAACCGGGTGGGTTACAGCAACAATTTCATCGGCCAGGCTCTCAAAATGCTTATCTTTAGCTTTTTGAGTAACCACTACCAGAGTGGTTTCCGGGCGATAAAAATGGGCAATCGCTGCTGGGCAATAGCAGGTGGTATGGCGCTGCCCGGCCAGGGTATAGGTAGTTTCTTTATAGTCGGCAGTGCCGAGAAAAGTAAGAAGATTCATGGCGGGTTATCCTTTCTTGCCGGGGCATAAGGCTGCCCGGACGTTATATCAGGTTGTCATTTCTATCAGTCAAGCTATAATCAACTTAGCGACCATTTTGAAAGAAAGGCACTATTGAGTGAGTACACCCATTAATTCACAGCTTACCGCCCAGGGCGTCCTGATTCCCTTACAAGCCGTCCAGGAATGGTTAGAGCAGGGACTTGAAATTGTTAAAGACAAAGAACAAATTATCATTCGCCCCAAACCCCCCCTGATGGCTGACCGGGTAAAAGTCCTACAGGTCTTAGACGAGGCCGGTTTATTAGCCCCGCCGGAGCCGTTGCCGCCCGATTTCAAACCGCTATCTGCCCAGGAAAAAGCAGCGTTATCACACAAACTCAGCGCCGGACGGCCCCTATCAGACCTTATCCTTGCAGAGCGGGCTGACCGGATATGAGCCATTATTATCTGGATAGCAGCGCAGCGGTTAAATTATATGTAGCCGAAACCGGAGCCAACTGGCTACGCCAATTATTGTTGGGAGAATCGCCGGTGGCCGTCATAAGTTCGCAGCTATTGCGGGTTGAATTGTGGAGCGCCTTTGCCCGCCGCCGCCGTGAGGGGGCGCTCTCCGCTTCGGATTTTGCTCAAACCATCATCTGGTTCACCGAGCATCTGCACGATTTATACCGGCTTACCCCAATGACCGAACCCCTGTTGCAAACCGCCTGCGTTCTACTTGAAAAGTACCCCCTGCGCGGAGCCGATGCCATTCACCTGGCCACGGCCACCCTGCTCAACCAACAGTTAGCTGCTGCCGGGCTTCCGCCCCTCACCTTCCTCGGCGCAGATGCCCACTTAAACCAGGCCGCCCTGTCCGAAGGACTGGTGACGCTTGACCCCAATCAAGCGCCCTCATCTTAGTTACTGCCGCTCCTGCATCTCCATCAACACCCAACCTTAATGGTAAACTGGGCCACTGTAAGGTTTTGCCGCTTTTACCCTTCACCACCCGCACCGTCGCCCGGCGGGATTTGGGGAAAGAGAAGAATTACAACTCAACCCTGGATTGCTCTAACTTATCTCGTAATTCCTGTACGTCTACCAAAGGGGCTTCCCCTCGCTGAACTAGGGTGTGGAACAAATCTCCTTCCAGCCGCTCAATAGTTTTGCGACCTTCCTCGGTAATGCCAATACGTCCTGTCTCTTGCCCCGCCTTATTTAATTCCCAATCAATTTCGCGGCCCATTTTGCGTAACCACTGTTTTTGAAAGAGTTCTAGGGTGATACTGTGGAAGGACTCGGAAAATTCTTGTAGAAGCGCATAAAACAGTCTATCCGTTTCCCACCAATCTTGAGGGGAAGCGCTCAAAAAGAAGAGCAGGTGACGGTAACGCTCATCAAAAGTAGTTTTTACCACCGGCACATCACGCCAGTAATCCTCTACAAATCGCCGGTAGTCTGTGCTGAGCGGTTGCAAAAACCTCCGTTCATCTTCATTGGCAAAAATGTAATAGAGCGAATTTATCAACCCACTTAAAAAGGTCACCTCCAACAAAGCGGCATTGAGGATATTGGTGCCGCCGGTTAGATTGGCCCAAAGCGTTTTACCCAAGTCATCCGGCCGGCCCAGGGCCAGCACCGTTTCGGCAATGGCCCGGAAGCAATTCTCAAAATTGTTAACATCCACTCGCCGGGCATAGAGAGCCAGTTTACCATCACTCAATTCTTTTTTGGCAAACTCGGCAATAATATCTACCACTTTGACCTTATCTTTTTCGAGATATGACCGAATAGGGATATAAGCCCCATATTGGTTGTAAATGGTATCCAGGCTGCCCGGCCGCGCCCGGTAGACATCATCGGACACAAACAGAACAATTTGCTCCACCGGATACCCCAACCGGCGCGGCAGCACCGATTTTCCCAGCCGTTGGCCGGTGCGTTGTTGTTCCTCATAAACGTGTTTAAGGTGCGCCAGCGCCGCCGTCACCGCGCCGGGCGAGCGGCCCACCGGAGCTAGATGGATAATGCCCATAGCTTATTTCTCCCGTTTGACATTTTTTGCTTCCAAGCCTTTTTTCCCTGGCCCAACAAAAAAGCTAACCGTATCGCCTTCTCGTAATTGCCCTCCCTCAACCTGAGAAATATGAACAAATATATCTCCCCCACCGCCAGCAGGTTTGATAAAACCATATCCTTTAGCCGTGTCAAACCGCTTAACTTGCCCTTTACGACGATTGGTTGCTGATTCGGTAGGAGTAGTCGAGACAGTTTTGGGTGCCGGTGGTAATATATTTTGAATGACTGGCTCTGTTCTAATGTTAGTTTTGACTTTATTTTGAATCTCTTCGGGTGGGATAAGTTGTATCCATCCTAACAACTCCACCGGCTGATTGTTGCGATAAATTACCCGGCGAGTTTTAGGGAAATTATCTGGTTGGGTATTATTCCATCTCCTCAATTTGCTTACTGCCTGCCTGAAAATTTCATATACATCCGGGTCACGGTGTCGCAGCCATAGATCGGTGGTGATAGATAGCAAGCCTTGTCCCCCTCCCAACCGTAACAAAGGAGTTTGAGGGGTGTTTTTCCGGTGTAATTCTTCAACTCGTCTGGCAACTTCTTCGTATCGTCCCGTAAAATAGGCTACTTCAGCTTCCAAAATAGCGGCTGAATGTTTATAACAAGCCGACAGCAGATAACTCCAATTAACTTGTTCACTTCGGGCATTTAACCCCAGTTGGGTTAGTAATTCTGGCTGATCTTCAACCATCTCTAAACGAAATTGACCAGTCAAATCTCGTTTGATGGTTTCTACAATTGCGTCAGTTTGCCGATTAGTGCCAACCGATTTGGAGCGTTCTAACAAAAGGTTTTTTGTTTCAAAGGGAAGAGTGTCGGTGACGCGCACCAAACGTAAAAGGTCAAATTTGGCATCATCTTTTCCCCCTCTTAATATCTCATTCTCCACTTTATCAATAACTTTGGGCATTTCTCGTTTAAGCCGATTAGGGTCATTTACAAATGGCTTTAAATTTTGTATCCCTTCCTTTAAAACCTGATAGTGAGCCGGTTCTTCTAATAAAGCGAATAATAAAGCCGTTCTCAATGCCCCCTTAATTTCCGTACCGGGAAGGTATGGCCGATTTTGAGCATCTTTCAAACATGCTTTGAAACCATTTGTTTCAGGTCGTCTTATCATTTCTACTTGGTAGGCGATGCAGTTTCTTTGTTTAACAAATTGCTCGGCATTGGGCGGCCTCATTCTGCGTTGAATAAACTCCTGAATAGAAAGTTGCGCTTCAAGGTTTCGTAACTGAGGGGTTAAACTTTTTCGTGCATCTTCATTTCGAGTCTCTTTGGCTTGTTGTATTTGCTGCTCTAGCCGACTCATTTGCTCTACGATAGGGTCAATCCAGTTCAGATAATGTTCTTGTTCTTTAGCCGATAACGAGTTAAACAAACGGTTGTCATCTATTACATAAACAGTATTAGCGGTAGCCACAAATGAGAGTGGTTTGATGTCGTTACCACTCCCCACAAAAACCGGACTTACTGTTTTGAACTGAAACTGCTTTGGCTGAGGTTTGTAATTCATATTCCACCTCCCAACTTAGCCAGCACCGGCAGGGCCAAACCATTGTAATAAACCGGATGACTGTTAACCGTCCCCAAAGAAGCCAACCGGCCAAACACCTCCCGTTTTTCCGGCAGGGCAAAAATTGAGCCTTCGCCAAACAAGCGCAGCCCGCCGCTGTAAACCTGCATCCGTTCCGGGCCGGGAAATTTGTTTTCGGCCTTTTGGCGGATAGTTTGCAGGGTATAACGGCGCGGTTCGGCCTCTATTTGGTCGCCGGTAAAGCGGGGCAGATAAGGCGACAGGGTAATAAAACTGTCGGCATCGGGCGCATCAGGCAAGGTATAGGGCACAGGCGGCTCGAAATCAAAATGTCCCTTGCCGATGGTCCGTTTGCCGCCCAGCCCGGTATCGGCCAGGTAGCGAAAGGCCGCCTCTAACCAGGGCCACACTTCGGCTTCGGCCCGCACAATAAACCACAGCCCGGCCTGCCCTCGACGGTAAAAGGTTTGGGTTTCATGAAACAGCAGCCCTTCGGCGGTGGCCCCGGCTACCCGGTCAACAGCGTTGCGCTGCACATCAACCACTGTCCAGGAATTTTCCGGCCGGATCGTACCCCAACTTTGCTTGCGCTCATCTGTCAACCACAGGGGGCCGCCGGTTGCGCCAACTGTATCCACCTTATCTCCCAAAATCTCAATCAAAACAAGGCTACTCCACTCCCCCGCGCAGATTTGAGCAAAGAGTCCCTCAGAAACATATCCCGCTTTTTTTACCGATTTGACATCGCTATCAAGGATATTTTTGACCGCGCCTTTAAACTGGACTCCATGACCCCTGCCGGCTCTTTTTTCGGCCAGCTTTTGCACATGCTCCATTGAGGCTGGCGGCAGCGCCGGTTGGGGTAAAAAGCGCACCAATCCCTTTGACCCCTGGATAAAAGGAAAGGCGGAGCTGAAGACAAAACGCGGCCGGTCAGAGAACCCGGCTAACAATTCAGCCACATCGGTCAGGCGCAGCGTGTCTATGGCCCAACAGGTCGCGCCAAACAGGGTTTGCGCCGTGATGGGGCCAAGATGAGAGCCTTTGGGCCGCAAGGTTACAGCGTAGGTGTCCATGATGGCTACACCTGCCAGTCGGATATTTTGAAATCAGTCACAATAGCTTTTACCGTTTTATTTTCCACAACAGTAATGGGTTTGGGCTGTGTCCCGTTTTTGTAATATTCAAGCGGCCGCCACTCGGCCTTGAGATTTTGAAATTTAATCTGGCCGTGTCCCCGCGAACCGCCGCCGCCCAGGGCGCTATCTTCCAGCATGGCAATGGCTGCAAACAACTCTTTGAGCAAAGTTGGATCATCATCCCGGTACACATCAAAAATAAAGGTAAACTCAAATTCAGCCCCGGCCGGCACCCGTTCAATGGGGCGGGGATTAGCTTCAGAAGTCACCCGGTCAATGGCGTTTTCGGTTTTGGCTTCGGTGAAAATGCCTTCACCCAACCATTGTTGCAGTTCTTTGGTGCTGGTCTCAGTGAGGAATGTATCGCGCACGGTCAGGCGGGTAGGGCCAATGGTTTCCCGGACTTTGTCTTCATTTGAGGCTGGGCCAAAAATTCGCCCCAAAGCATACGCTTTTTGCCATTGGTTTTTATCTTTATCAGTTTCCACTTTTTCAA
Organism: Anaerolineales bacterium; assembly: GCA_015075405.1. Taxonomy (GTDB): domain Bacteria; phylum Chloroflexota; class Anaerolineae; order 4572-78; family J111; genus DSQQ01. The sequence continues at coordinate 313,867 of JABTUK010000003.1, read as the reverse complement.
GTGGTTGTTTTAGTTCTGCACAATCGTAAGGAGGATAATTCCCTTTATTGTCGCGCTTAATTAACCCCATTTGCCATTCCATAAGATGCCGTAACTTTCCTTTAAGAGATGAACCAGGAAGATAAGGTTGCTCATTCAATGGGTTAATGATTATCGGGTTGTCCATTCCACCGATTTCAAAACCTTCAGTATTCCCGCCGATATGCAGGCCGGTGACACAATGGATGACTCCCTGAATAATATACTTACCTTGAAATTGCCAATTAGTGGTCATTTTATCTCTCCTTAAACATTCTGGTATTTATGGTAAGCAATAACAGCCCGGAAAAAGTCGTAGAAACGCAAAAAATCTTCATTTGTTTGAAGTTTTTGCGCATCTAAACTCATCCGCATCAACTCATAGAAATCAGGCGGAATTAACTTCCGCCCGCGAGCATAAGCCAAAACGGGTAAAAGAGATAAAATTTGTGAACGATTAAATTTATCCTCTTTGGCTTCGCGTTCCACTTTACGATGGATTTTTTGTAACTCGCCAAAAACTTTGCGTAGTTGAGTTACTTTGAGGTCATCCTTGCCAAAGCCTTTGGCTTGAACCAGACTATGGGCCAGTCCTCCTTCTTCGCAGTAATCTTCCGGCTTTAACGCGCTCATTGAAGACAGATTTTTGATGTGGTCTTTAATTTGCGCCACAGTGTATTGAGGGCTATCGTTTGGGTTTGGCATATTACTTACTCCTTTCTTGTTTTAAGGCTAACATACGATAATGGAATTTCGATATGTGACCATGCGCCCCAAATGGCATTTCTCAATTTATCATCTTGCAATACCTCTTTGGGCAAGCGGCGGGTTAGTAAATACAATAGTTGAGGGGTACATATGGGTTTCATTTCCCCGTTATGGCCTTTAATCTCCGGGCCTTTGCGCATCCGCAGCATATCGTGAATAAGGGTACGCGGCATTGTTTTCTCAACTTCAACCAACCCGTAAAGTTTGTGGGCCAGGACCAGTAGTCTGTCAAAACTGTCAGGCTTAAGCTCATCCGTCCAAATGGCCGTTTGGTCAAAAACTGTTATTCGGTTGCGCTCTTGTTTAGAGGCATCCAGAGCTTCTTTAGTCAACTCCACAAATCGCTGCACCGGAAAATGGGGTTTAACCAGAGCTATTCCCGCCGAGAGGGTGATATTCGGATTCTGGCAGGTGTAGGCCCTAAAGTCGGTGTATAATTGGCTGGCTAATTCAATCGTCTGGTCCCAGGGGCCGATAATCAGCAGATCGTCCCCTCCGGCGTAAACGGTGTAAAAGAGGCTGTCCAACTGATCCAACTTGACCGGCCGTCCGTCCTCGCCGGCCTTGGTGGCTCTTTCTTCTAGCGCGGTTTTTTCTTCATTCGCTAACCTTTCTTTCCATTGCCAGGTTACGCTCCGGCACAGAGTATTGAGGTAGCCGCTAAAGAAGCGGTCAAAGATGTGGCTTAAAGCTGCTACCCGTGAAATGGTGGGCCGTTCAAGCCCCAAACTAAAAATCAAGCCCAGGTGATCCACGTCTGCTTTAAGAATACCCAACAAGGGCGTGCCGCTGCTGAATATGGCAATTTGCTCAAATTCCAGCCCGCTGCCATCAATATTTTGTGGGGCTGTATTAGCCAGATAGCGTTGCGCCGGAGCGGTTTTAAGCGGCCACTCTTTTGTTGGGACAGGCGCTTCATCATTTAAGACATAAATTGCTGCTTCCAGGCCCTCCTGTTCTACAGCTTTGAGCAGTAAATCAACCTCGTTGCCATCTTGCAGTAAGACGATGCTAATATTGATAGGGTAGCCAAAAACAATCGGAGCGCGTTCTTCACTTTTAAATATTTTTGGCGGGCTGGCAGAATAAATATGAGCAATATACCTTGTTTTGGGCAGCCATCTACCCATTTGGGCATGTTGTTCGCAAAGTGAACAGGTCTGTTCTTCTTCCTCACCCGTAATCTCAAGCGGGGTTAACCCACATACCCGGCAAACACGCTTACCAGAGTTGTTGTTGATGCGCAGGTAAGATACTGGCTCAAAAAAGTTTGGCGATAATACCCCTGCAAATTTCTTCTGTTTAGCTTTGGCTAATTTTTCGTCAATGGCAAAATTAGCCCGCTTTAGAGTTTTGAAATCGGCCGGCTTTAGTGGCTTAGTAACCAATACCAACCCAATAGCGGCCTCAAATTCGTCAACCAACCACTTTTCAAGCTGTTGGGTTAATCCCTTTATTTTGTCACAGGTTTTTGAGTCAATTGGGGCCAATAGGTCAAACCGCCCGCCCCCCACAAACAAGGCATTGGCCGGGGTCAAATTCAGTTCACGCAAAAACCACTCGACAATCAATTCATTCAATAAGTTGAGATAGAAGGAACGGCCACGCAGCCGTTTGGCCGTAGACCGGTGCGATTTATCCCGTTCCGGTTCAGCAATGCGATAGATAAAAGATTGAATGCCCGACAGATCGCCGCTGATAAGTTGGGCCACAGGTCGGGTATCATCAAATATTCTGGGGAACCTTATTTTATGAAGTTCATCCAAATGGTCGGGGTGTTCAGCCAGTAGACACAACAAACAGGGCGCAATGGCCGCGGTCACTTTTAAGTGGTCATACAGACTCACATCAGGTATGGTACGTTTATGGTTATCTTTGGCCCATGGGGTGGCCGAAGGAATATGGGTAGTGTATTGGCGCACCAAACTCATAAAACCGGCTAACCGGCTGTAGCTATCAATCGGTTGGGGAAACGACTCTACCTCTTTTATGAAATCCTGCCACAGTGTTTGGTAATCTTTTTCCCCAACGGATATAGATTGGTCGGGAAACAGATCACTTCTTTCAAGGCCCAACCGCTTCAATGGAAAAGCCCAGGTATGCTCACCAGATTCTTTGTCTAGCTCCACCCTGGCAGTAATGGGCAATAGCGGTGTGGCATTGGGGTCAACCTGTTCAGGATGCCCGTCCAACCGTTCCGCCGAAGCCAACCAATCGGCCACCGTTACCACTTTGACAATGGGTTTGCTTGTCTCTTCCGGTTTTGTGGAATGATGAAACTTGATGGCATCGCCAATGTCATCTTGCCAGGCAAAGGGTATCATGGCTGCAAAAATTTCCTTAAAAGCCTCCTCGCCTACTATCGTATGCTTTCTGGTTTTAGTTTCTTGCCGCTGCGCAAACTTCCCCACATCATGCAGCAGCCCGGCTAAAGCTGCTTGAAATACCTTATCGTCCATATCAGCTCCTTTCACTAAAATTGGTCGAAAACAAGGCTGGCATCTTTATGCCGCCCTATCCCTATGCGTCATCGGCTGGCATAAGGATGCCAGCCTACGAAGTTTTTCAATCTGTCTCATGATAACGCATCTTGAAATTCTTGACATCAGCCACACTTCTGAAAAAAATCAGAACTGTGTCTGATTTTTTCCGGCATAGAAATGTGCTACACTAATAAAGCCTGTCCAAAAACGGACCAAAGCTGGCTTTGATAAAATGGTAATCCAACCGCTGTTCTTCCGGCAGCGCCCAGGCCAGGCGGCTTTCGGCCAGGATTTTAGTATTGTGGCTGTTAAAGGTTTTGATCGAAATGGAAAGGCTTTCGGCCACTTGCTGCGGCGTATGGCCGGCGGCCAGCAGGCGCAGCACCTCGCGCTGGCGCGCGCTAAGCTTGTTCCACACGGCCTGGCAGCGGGGCCATTCGCTTTCGTCGGATAGGGGGCGGAGAGGGTTCAAGGAGGCCAGATTGCCCAATGCGCCTAAGGGGACAAAGGGCACCTGGATCAGCCGCACGCCGTCTTCGGGCCGGGCGTGCATCAGCTTACCGTCGCGGGCCTGGGCCTGAAACTCGTCGGGGGTGTACATGTGCCACAGCCGGTCGCCATAACTCAGCGTGGTCATAGCCAGGGGGACCAGCAGCAGGGCCATCATGCGCCGCCCGCCGCTGAGGCAGAGGTGCAGTTGGTGCTGCTGGCGCTTGAGGTCAACCATCAGCTCGCGCAGCACCTCCGCCGTGATAATCGCATCCTGGTCGCTGCGGATATCGGGCAGGCGGGTCAGTCCCACCCGGATCGGGATCGGGCGCAGACGGCAAGAACGGCCCTGGTATTGGTCATCCTGAAACTCGGCTTGCAACTGTTCCAGGGCGCGGTTAACCCGGCTGCCTTCCGCCGAGAGGTACAACACAATAATTTCTTGGATTGGAAAACCGCGGGCCAGTAGTTCATCCAGGGCAAAGGTAATCACCTGGGGCTGCCCCCCCAGGGTAGCGACCATGATGCTGCCAGATACCTGCTCCATTGCCTGAATTCTCCTTGACAAGGAGGTTCTTCAGGAATCCGTGGGATTCGGGCCTGATACGTGATGCCTGAAGCGTGATGACCATAATCACGTGTCACGTATCACGTATCACGTTGCCGTTGACCTTCTGAATTCCGAAAGAGCCAAGTTTGGTTCTGCGGTGGAACGCGCTTATGGCATAATATCCATTATACAACGAGGTGGCAAAATGTCCTACCCCAGCGCCGGCCGTTTTCCGGCCATTCTCATCGGGGGACCGCCCCACAGCGGCAAGTCGGTACTGGCCCAGAGCTTGACCAGAGCCTTGACCGGGGCGGGAATTCAACACTATCTATTACGAGCCGCACCTGATGGGGAAGGAAATTGGTTTCACGAAGCTGATCCGGCGCTGGCTCAGTCTTTGCGCCGTAAGGGGAAATTTACGCTCGCCTGGGTCGAGCGGGTCTGTCGTGATCTGGCCGCCCGCCCGCTGCCCTTCCTGGTAGACATCGGCGGGCGGCCTGAGCCGTGGCAGGAAGCCATTATTGACCAATGTACGCACGCCATCCTGCTGACCCCCGGCGCTGACAGCCTGGCCGAGTGGCAGGAGCGAGTGGCCCGCTATAACCTTTTGCTTACCGCCAGTTTAATCTCGCAGCGCACCGGCGAGTCGCAGTTAGTCGAAGCCAACGGGCCGGTTATCCAGGGGGTAATCAGCCAGCTCGAGCGGGGCCAACTCGCCGCCGGGCCGGTTTTTGAAGCGGTGCTGAGCCGGGTAAAAGCCTTATTCAACTACAGCTACGATGAACTGTTAAGCATCCACACCGAGCAAGCCCGGGTTGAACTCGTCGTTGACCTGCCGGCTATGTACCGTCACCTCAACCCCAACCGCGCCGGGTATGAGTGGCAGCCGGCCGATTTGCCCGCTGTGTTTGAGTATCTGCCCCAGGATACCCCGCTGGCCCTCTATGGCCGCGGCCCGGCCTGGCTCTACGCCGCCGTCGCCCGCTATATCTTCCCCCAGCCTTTTTATCAATTTGATATCCGCTACGGCTGGGTCAAGCCGGTTGCCTTTCATCACAACGCGGCCGCTTCCGCTCCGCTCAAGCTGAATGTCGAGCAGACTCCGCTCTACCTGCGGCTGAAACTGGAACTGCGGGAGGATTATCTGGTCTACCAGCCGGAACTGCCGCTTTTATTACCTCCTCCTCCGCCCGACAGGGGCCTCATCCTCGACGGCAAATTACCCATCTGGCTCTACACCAGCCTGACTTTGTTCTATCGTTCCGCGCCCTGGGTAGCCGTTTATTCCCCTCACCTCGATCAAGCCGTCGTTGTAGCTTCGCCGGTAATGACAGGGACATACGCTGTCGGTCAAACATTGCCCCTTAGGAATGAGAATTAGTTAACTTGCCCATTTGGTAGATTTGGGGATTGGAGATTATAGCTGAATCTCCAATCTCCAACTTTCCATTGAATTGGAGAAGTTATTTAATCCACGATCCTTAAGCTGGGCAAAACACCGGCGGCCTGTAGATGGTTTCCAGTTTGGTCTTGTTCTAAACATCTACAAAGAAGCGCAGCCGATTCTCCGGGCCAACTGCCTGCCCAAATGTCTGCGCCGGCCCTGGGGTCACAAAAGCATCATACAAGGGCAGGTGGACTTTCTCTTTGATGCCTACTATAACCCAAGTTGCTACCTTTTCGCCGCAGGCATCCTGAGTAGCCTTGAAAAGGCGTATCGAAGGGTGTTTACGGCGAAAAATCACCCTTCGATACGTGCTTCACACACTCAGGATGATTTTTCGCCCATAGGTGGCAACTTGAGTTACTATAACAGACATAATTGCTCCCGTATTTAATTACCCCCAACAAGGTAGAGCTGCGTCCCGGCGACGTTGCTGACCAGGCGCGGCGGGTTTTGCCTCAGGTGAATATCCCGCCTCAGTCGGGGAGATGGCTCGGCGGACGGGTTATGACCGGCCCGGACCGGGCGCTGGGTTGCCTGTCGCCTCAGCGGCGAACCGCTGCCGGGGGAGGGATCGCAGAGGTCGCACGGCCACGGGCCGGATAGGCCGCGGCGTAACGGGCGCTAAAGGGCGGATAACCGCCCGGCGACGCAGCGGCGGCCTGCCGGATGTTGCCCTGAACCCACTCAAAGAGCGCCTTGATTTCTCCCAGGTAATCTTTAGCTTTTACGCCATAAAAGCCCTCCAGTAACTCACCCTGGTAGAGTTGCAAGGCATGGACCAGGGCTTGGGCCTCGGCTGCCTCTATGGACGGGATGGGTTTCCCCACAACACGGTTGGCATGGGTTTCAAAAACAGCCACATCCAGCCAGAAATCACTCTCTGTAACCGATTATGCGTAATTGGATGGGCGGGGCTGAAGCCACCGCCCTGAAAGGGCAAAGGACGCTGAAGCGCCCTAACTCTTCAGCCCGGAGGGCTTTGCTCTCTCAGCGCGATGGCTTCTAGCCTCGCGCCTCAATGAATTACGCATAATCCGTTATAACACAAAAAACGGCTAATAACCTTTCAATTTCATTTCAATATTATTCGATTTGCAATAATTGAATGACAAACTCACTTGAAAAACTTTACCCTGCTGCGCTCTGTGGTACAATAGAATTAAAGTTAAGGCACTTTCAGCCTGATACAATACAAAATTTTGTAGGCGGACGCTCCATGGCGTCTGTTATCCACGAACCCATCGAGGGACACAACATGATCACTGCGCAAGTCATCCTCAAACAAGGACGAGAAAAATCCGTTAACAACCGCCATCCTTGGATCTTTTCGGGCGCGATTAGCCGGGTCGAGGGCAATCCGGCCAACGGCGATGTGGTGGACGTCTGGAACAGCAAAGCCCGTTTTGTCGGGCGGGGGATTTATAACGAAAAATCCCAAATCCAGGTCCGTTTGCTGACCTGGAATCCCAACGATGCAATAGATGAAGATTTTTGGCGGCGGCGCATTCGCCGGGCGCTGGCCGGACGGCAAGCCTTGTTTGAGTCGCCGGATACGGACGCTTTTCGCCTGGTATACTCCGAGGCCGATGGCGTGCCCGGCTTTATTGCCGACCAGTACGGCACCTGGCTGGTGGTCCAGTTTCTTTCGCTGGCCGTCGAGCGGTATCGCCAGACGATTCTGGACATATTGGTGGATTTGGTCGCGCCCCAGGGAATTTATGATCGGAGCGAGGGCGAAAGCCGCGAAAAAGAGGGCCTGGTCTCGGTGACCGGTCCGGTTTGGGGCGAAGTGCCGCCGGACATGATCGAGATTAGCGAGAACGGCCACACCTTTTTGGTGGATATTAAACTGGGTCAAAAAACGGGGTTTTACTTAGACCAGCGCGAAAATCGGCAAAAGGCCAGCAAATACTTTCCCAATAAGGAAATTCTGAACGCCTTTGCCTACACCGGCGCTTTTTCCGTGTATGCCGCCTACGCCGGGGCCAAACGGATTATGAATATTGACTCCTCGGAACGAGCGCTGCAAATCGCCGAGCGAAATATGCGCCGCAACGGGTTTGGCGAGCGGGAAGATATTTACGCCGTAGCCGATGTATTTGAAATTATGCGGGCCTATCGCGACAACAACTGGAAATTTGATGTGGTTATCCTGGACCCGCCCAAGTTTGCCCACAGCAAGCGCCAGGTTGATAAGGCGACTCAGGGCTACAAAGACATCAACCTGCTGGCGATGAAACTGCTCAAACCCAGCGGGGTGTTGATTTCCTTTTCCTGCTCCGGCGCCATCAGCAGCGATCTATTCCAAAAGGTACTGTTTGGCGCAGCCGTAGATGCCGGCCGCCACGTCCAGATCATCGAGCGCCTGTCCCAAAGCGCCGACCACCCCGTGTTGTTAACCTTCCCGGAGTCTGAATATCTCAAGGGCCTGGTCTGCCGGGTGTGGTGATCTGGAGATTAGAGATTGGAGATTCAACAATCTCCAATCTCTAATCTCCCCGCAAAACGCCGATTCATCGGGAGCACTACCTAAACATTAGAAGGTTCGATGTTCAACGTTTCGGTTGCCAGGATTTCTCGTTCCAGCACTTGCAAGGCGGCTTGCGCGGCGGCCTGAGCCGCATTTTGCTTGCTGAACCCTTTGCCCCGGCCATAAACTTTACCCCCAATCACCGCCTCAACCGTAAACTCTTTGGCATGATCCGGGCCTTCTTCCAGAATGGTGCGGTAGGTAGGGGTTAGCTGATAGTGGCTCTGGGCCACCTCCTGCAAACGGCTTTTGGCGTCTTTATCGGTATCCGCCGCCAAAATCGCTTGCAGGGCCGGGTCAATGATGGCGTAAACAAAACGCCGGACCGTCTCCAGGTTGCTGTCCAGGTAAAGCGCCCCAATAAACGCCTCAAAGGCATCGCACAAAATCGCCGACCGTCTGCGCCCACCGCTGTCCTCCTCGCCCCGGCCCAACAGCAAGTGCGCTCCCAGGTCCAGTTGGGTGGCAAAGTTGGCCAGGGTTTCGGTGCGCACCAGGGCCGAGCGCAGGTTGGTCAGGCGGCCCTCCGGCATTTCGGGGAAGCGGTGGTACAGATACTCACCGGTGATAAAATCCAAAATGGCATCCCCCAGAAACTCCAATCGCTCGTTATCTTCCAGGGGATAATCGGGGTTTTCGTTAAGGTAAGAGCGATGGGTCAACGCCCGCTGCAATAACGCCTTGTTAGAAAAGGTCACATTGAGCGCCTTTTCCGCCTCAAAAATATTGGTCATAACACTCCTCGTGTGAACCGAGGATACGGAAGAAACCAAGATAATAATTAATGGTGAATTGTGAATTGTGAATGACTCGCGGCGAGCCGTTCACCATTCACAATTCACAATTATCCCGTCTCGGTCGCTTCCGTATCACCAGTTACAAAATCGTAAATCGTAAATCAAAAATCGTAAATCACTGGGTGTCCTGGGTCGAAGGCAGATAATCACCCTCCACCCACGCGCTGCCGTCCGGGCTGACTTCTTTTTTCCAAATCGGCACAATTTGCTTGAGCCGGTTGATGGCGTACTGGCAGGCTTCAAAGCAGCCGTCGCCCCGGTGCGGGCTGGACACGGCTACAATCACCGCATTATCGCCCACCTCCAGATGGCCGATACGCTGGACAATAGCAATCTCCACAATTTTAGGCCACTGCTCACGCGCTTCGGCGGCCACCTGGCGCAGTTTGGCTACGGCCATTGCTTCATAAGCTTCGTATTCCAGGCGCTCGACCTCCTTGCCGGCGGAAACGTTCCGCACCGTCCCGGCAAACACGGCCACCGCTCCCGTTTCCGGGCGGCGCACTTTGGCCGCCCAGACATCGAGGCTGATCGGCTCGAAGGTGATGGCAAACATGCCATCGTCAGCGCCGGAGCCGCCGCTGACCGGCGGGAAAAAGGCCACCTCATCACCATCAGTCAGCCGCGTTTCCCGTTCGGCAAACTCTCGATTAACCGAGACGACCGTCCGGGGAAAGACTTCGATGAGTTTGGGAAATTCAGCCTGTAAAAGCTGAATCAAATCGGCCACGGTCCCATTTTCGATCACCTGCCGCTCAATGGAATGTGTCCCAACCAACTCCCGCAGCCGGGCAAATAATTTAACGGTGACTTTCATTGAGCTACTCCTATCCAGTAGACGGTAGACAGTAGACGGTAGACGGGGAAAAATCCCTGTCTACTGTCTACTGACTACTCCAATACTATCTCTCCGCTCTTCCCGCCGCTTTTGCGGGCCAGGCGGATGGCGTCGAGCTGCATGGCCCGGTCAACGGCTTTGCACATGTCGTAAATGGTCAATCCGGCCACGCTGACTGCCGTCAGGGCTTCCATCTCGACCCCGGTTTTGCCGGTGGTGCGAACGGTGGCGCTGATGTCAATTACGGCCAACCCATCGGGTGGGTCAGCCGGATGGGGTTCAAAGGTCAGGCTGACGTGGGTCAGCAGCAGCGGGTGGCACATGGGAATCAACTCGTGGGTGCGCTTGGCGGCCATGATGCCCGCCACCTGGGCCACCGCCAGCACATCGCCTTTGCTGATGCCGCCTTCCTGGATGAGCGCCAGCGTTTCCGGCTTCATCCAGATGCAGCCTCGCGCCACAGCTTCGCGCTGGGTATCATCTTTCTGGCCTACATCTACCATGCGGGCGCGGCCATGTTCGTCGAGATGGGTTAGTGTCATAAAACGGTCCTCAAGCCATAATCTCAAGGGATTATAGCCAACTTAAAAGCAGGCGCAAAAAAGGCGGGGGATAGACCAGTGAGCGATTCAAATGATACGTGATACGTGATGCGTGAGGATTCTAGGCAAAATCTTCTCACGCATCACGCATCACGGTTCACGGGCTTTGGTTAATTATTTTTTTAAAGTTGTCTACCCCCTTGCCAGCCGTGCTGCTTTATTGCATAATCTCTGCCGGAGGTACGATGTATTCATGACGGACAAACTAGAAAAACTCAAAGAGACAATGCGCCAGATGGAAAGCGTGGTGGTGGCCTATTCCGGCGGTGTGGACAGCGCCCTGGTGTTGAAAGTGGCCCACGACTGCCTGGGGGACAAAGCTCTGGCGATGACCGCCATTTCGGCCAGCCTGGCCGCCCACGAACGGGCCGAAGCCGAAGCTATTGTAAGCCATATCGGCGCGCGCTACATGCCCATTGAAAGCCAAGAAACGGCCGACCCCCGCTACCTGGCCAACGCTCCCAACCGCTGCTATTTTTGCAAAAGCGAAGTGTACACCAAGCTGGTGGATTACGCCCAACAGGAAGGGTATAACTACGTGGTAGATGGAACCAATCTTGACGATGTGGGCGACCATCGCCCCGGCCGCCAGGCCGCCCGCGAGCGGGGCGTCCGCAGCCCCCTGCAAGAGGTCGGGCTGACCAAAGTCGAAATCCGCGAGCTGGCCCGCACCCTCGGCCTGCCCAATTGGGACAAACCCGCTGCGGCCTGTCTTTCCTCGCGTATTCCCTACGGCGTCACCATTACCCTGCAAATGCTGTCGCAGGTGGAACGGGCCGAACTGGCCCTCAAGCAGATGGGCTTTCGCCAACTGCGGGTGCGCCATCACAACGACATTGCCCGGCTCGAAATCGAAGCCGCCGACTTTGAAGCCGTACTGCGCCAACGCGAGCAGATTGTAGACCGGCTCAAAGGGCTGGGTTACGCTTACGTGACTCTGGACTTGGCCGGCTTTCGCTCCGGCAGTATGAATGAGGTTTTGCTGGCGCATGGACATTGAAAAACTGGAGCAATTGCTGACCGGCGTTCAATCCGGTCAGATTGACGTGGCCCAGGCCCTGGAACGGCTGCGCAGTCTACCTTATGATGACCTGGGCCACACCCGGCTCGACCTGCACCGCTCGCTGCGGCAGGGTTTGCCCGAAGTGATTTTTTGCCAGAATAAAACGGTCGAGCAGGTTTTGGCGATTGTGGAGCGGTTGAGCCAGCACCACGACCGGGTGCTGGCGACGCGGGTTTCCGCCGAAATGGCTGCTGCCGTCCGGGGGCAATTTCCCCAGGCGCAGTACGACCCTGTCTCGCGCCTGCTGACTTTAACCCGCAGCGAACTGCCGGCCCCCGCCGCCGATGCGCCCTACGTGCTGGTTGTGACCGGCGGCACATCCGATCTGCCGGTAGCGGAAGAAGCAGCCCAAACCGCCGAATTTCTGGGCAGCCGGGTCGAGCGAGCTTACGATGTCGGCGTGGCCGGGGTGCATCGCCTGCTGGACCAGCGCGAGCGGTTGTTCAAGGCCGAGGTTATCATCAGTGTGGCCGGGATGGAGGGCGCGCTGACCAGCGTGGTCGGCGGGTTGGTTGCCTGTCCGGTCATCGGCGTACCGACCAGCGTGGGCTACGGGGCGCACTTTGGCGGCCTGGCCCCGCTGCTCTCGATGCTCAACTCCTGCGCCACCGGCGTGGCCGTGGTCAATATTGATAACGGCTTTGGGGCAGGGGTTTTTGCGCATCTCATTCTACGGAAGAAAAGTTAGTTGGGGGAATGGAAGGTTGGAAGGCTGGAAGATTGCTCAATCCTCCAACCTTCCATTCTTCCAGCCTTCCAGATTAATCAGGGTTATATCAATGAAAATAGCTTACTTTGACTGCATTGCCGGGGCCAGCGGCGACATGCTGCTAGGATCGCTGCTCGACGCCGGACTGCCGGAGGAGACGCTGCGCCAACAACTGGCCCTGCTCCATCTGGACGATTTTGAGCTGCAAGTCCGGCGGGTGGAGAAGAATGGCTTTAGCGCCCTCAAAGTGGACGTGCTGGTTAACGACGATGTTTCAGCCCGCCACCTGCCCGAAATCGAAGCCATTGTCCAGGGGAGCGATTTACCCGCCGCCATCAAAGACCAGGCCAGCGCCATCTTCCGGCGGCTGGGCGAAGTCGAGGCCGGGATTCACGGCGTCACGCTGGAACAAGTTCACCTGCACGAACTGGGCGGGGTGGATACCATTGTGGATGTGGTCGGCGTTTTGGCCGGGCTGGCCGCACTGGGCGTGGAGCGAGTCGTCGTCTCGCCGCTGCCGTTGGGCCGGGGCTTTGTAAAGGGAGCGCACGGCGCCATTCCCCTGCCCGCTCCGGCCACGGTCGCTTTGCTCAAAGGGGCGCCGGTGGTTGGCAGTGAGATTGAAAAGGAACTGGTCACCCCCACCGGCGCGGCGCTGCTGACCTCGCTGGCGGCGGAGTTTGGCCCGCTGCCGGCCATGACCCTCGAAGCGGTTGGCTATGGGGCCGGAGGCCGCGATTTGCCCATTCCCAATGTGCTGCGGCTGCTGCTGGGCCAACAAGCTGCCCCCAACAGCGCGACAACAGAAACGTTGACCTTGCTGGAAACCAACATTGACGACCTCAACCCGGAAACTTATGATTATGTGATGGGCCGCTTGTTCGAGGCCGGGGCGCTGGATGTCTTTTTAGCCCCCATCCAAATGAAAAAGAATCGCCCGGCCACGCTGCTGCACGTGCTCTGCCGTCCCGCCCAAGTCAATAAATTGATGGCAATTTTGTTTGCCGAAACCAGCACACTGGGGGTGCGGCAGCAGACCGTGCTGCGTCACTGCCTGGCCCGCTCCAGCCAGACCGTGCAGACTCCCTACGGCCCGGTGCGGGTCAAAGTGGCTTCATGGGCCAAAAGTCACTCTAAAGCTGCGCCGGAGTACGAGGACTGCCGCCGGCTGGCCGAGATTAACGACGTACCCCTGCGGGAGGTTTATCTGGCCGCGCTGCAAGCTATTGCGGCCGACCTCATGGATACGCTCCACGAAAGCCTTTGAAGCGCTTGAGGCTTTCCCAAAACTCGCCTTTGGAGTAAAATTCACCGATTTTTACAGACCACTAATAATGAAAATTCTTTGCCGGAGATGACCGGAGACCGATGACCGATGACCGGCTGCTTACTAGCCTTCGCCGGTCTCCCGTCCCCCGTCCCCGGTCTATTTTCAAAGGAGACTTCCCTTGTCTGAACTCGTTTTGCTGAAATTGGGCGGTTCGGTGATTACCGATAAAACGCGGCCTTTCACCGCGCGCATGGATGTGATTAACCGTTTAGCCGCCGAAATCAATAACGCCTTAACCGACCGGGGCGATGATTTGCGCCTGATTATCGGCCACGGGGCTGGCTCTTTTGGGCATGAGGTGGCGGCCAAGTACCAAACCCACAAAGGAGCCATTGCCGCCAATAGCTGGCCCGGTTTTGCCGAAGTGGCCGCCGCGGCCGCCGAACTCAACCACATTGTGATGAAGGCGCTGCGCCAGGCCAGGGTGCCGGCCATCAGATTCCAGCCCTCGGCCAGCACTCGCACTCGCGGCGAGCAGTTGATGTATTTTGAAACCTTCCCCTTGAAAGAAGTGCTCAAGCACGGCCTGGTCCCCGTGATTTACGGCGATGTCAGTGTGGATGCCAACCAGGGCATGAGCATTGTTTCCACCGAGAAGTTGTTTGACAACCTGGCCCGCGAATTGTCACCCGGCCGGATTGTGCTGAGCGGCCAGGTGGACGGTGTTTATGACCGTGACCCGCTGACCGACCCGGCGGCGGAATTGATTGAAGAGATTGACAGCAGCAATTGGAGTGAGGTCGAGGCCCGGCTGGGCGGTTCGCACGGGGTGGATGTGACCGGCGGGATGTTTACCAAAGTGCGCGATATGTACCGCCTGACCCTGGCCATGCCGCCGATGCAGGCCATGATTATCTCGGCGGAGCAGCCGGGAAATGTGGAAAAAGTGCTCAAGGGACAGGCGGTTAATTTTGGCACGTTGATTAATTGAGAGGACCTACGCGGTCATGTCATTCCGACCCACGAAGTGGGAGGAATCTTCGTTACCACTGTCTAAAATGTTACGGTGAACGAGCAGATTTCTCGCTCCTATCGTCGCTCGAAATGACATGACTACGTAACTGCTGCAATCGAGAAGTATTTCAGCGGTGGTCTTTGCGGTGCGGGCTGAGCAAATGGTCCAGGGCCAGAAAAAAGGCTTTGGTGTGCCGGGCCGACAGAATGCCCAGCAGCCATAGGGGCACTAAGGTAAAGAAAATGAGTTGGGCTGTGGACAGGTCGAACAGGGTATCGAGGAGCAGCAGCGTGCCAACTCCAAAAATAGCCACCAGGCCAAAGTTGATCATCGAGATGGCAAATATGAAGTAACCCGGCTCGCGATCATAGGGGTAGCCGCAGCGAGGACAGCCGGGCAGCATGGTAAACCAATCGGAAATGCTTTCGACCCGGCTGGCCGGCAAATACAACGGCGAGATACCGCACTCGGGGCAGCGCAGCCGGACGGTTCGATGCAGGTAGAGCCAGATTCTTCGATTGAATGTAAGTCCAGAATTGTTAGCCATCCCCGGCTTGTTTATCAATCAAATAAATGTGCTCATTTTTGGTTGGAGATGGAGTCCAAAGCAAGCTTTGGAAAGGTCAAAGCAAGCTTTGGACTCCAATGACCACTGCTCAATAATCCCCTTCAAATAGAGGGAGCATCCAGCAGTTCGCGTACTTTGCGCACCAACCCGCCCGGCGTAAAGGGTTTGGCCAAAAAAGCCTTCATCGGATCGTCTTCTCCCTCAGGAACCGGGATGTTATCGGTATAGCCCGACATATAAAGCACTTTTACCTGGGGATGCGTCTGCGTTATCAGATTGCTCAACTCTTGCCCATTCATGCGGCCGGGCATGACGATATCGGTTAGCAGCAGATGCAAGGGGTGGGGATGCTCGCGCAAGGTCTGTATCGCCGCCTCGCCATTTTGCGCTTCTAAAACGGTGTACCCCTCCCGCAGCAGAATACGTCGAGCCAATTGGCGCACTGCTTCCTCGTCTTCTACCAGTAAAATTGTTTCCGAGCCCGGCTCTGTAGGGATAGGAAGCTGCTTGACAGGGCTGACCGCCAGGGAAGGCAGCCCTTCCTGAGGTAAAAAAATGTCGAACGTAGCCCCCTCGCCCGCCTCGCTGTGAACCACAATGTGGCCGCTGCTCTGATTCACAATGCCGTGGACCGTTGCCAATCCTAACCCTGTGCCGTGGCCTGGTTCTTTGGTGGTAAAAAAAGGCTCAAAAATGCGCCGACGAGTCTCAGCGTCCATCCCATGGCCGGTGTCGCTAATGGTCAGCCTGACATAAGCCCCGGGGTTAGCGCCAACATGCTGGCGCGCCTCAGCTTCATCCAAATTCACGTTGCTGGTGGCAATTGTCAGCGTGCCTCCATGCGGCATGGCATCGCGGGCGTTAACCGCCAGATTCATCACCACCTGTTCCATTTGGCCCGGATCCGCTTTGACCTGTCCCAACTGTGGCTCCAGGCTAGTCACTAATTCAATATGTTCACCAATCAGGCGGCGCAGCATGGTTTCCAAATCAGCTACAATCGTATTCAAATTTATCACTTGGGGCTGGACAACTTGCTTACGGCTAAAGGTTAGCAGTTGCCGGGTGAGCAAAGTGGCCTGTTTGATCGCTTTTTTGATCTGCTCAAGCTCCTCGCGCTCAGAGTCATCCGGCTGTTGATGACGACTCAGGATTAAATCGGTGTAGCCGGTCATAACGGTCAGAATATTGTTAAAATCGTGGGCCACTCCCCCGGCCAACCGGCCAATCGCCTCCATTTTTTGGGATTGCAGAAACTGCTCTTCAAGCTGTTTGCGGGCGGTAATATCGCTTACCAGCCCATAGATGATTTTGGTGGCCGAGGTATTTTCTACCCTGGCGCTATCCCGCACCCAGATAATTTGGCCGTCGGCGCGCACCAGCCGATATTCAGTTTCGCTGCTCTGGCCGGCCGCCAGCAAAGCCGCCTGACGGGCGGCCGCAGTTCGATCATCAGGATGAATGACCACGGACGGCCAGAAGGACCAGTCAGTCATAAACTTTTCATAAGGGTAGCCGGTAAGGGTTTCAACCTGGGGTGAGAAATAAAGATTGACCAATTGGCCCTGCTCGGTTACTTGAGTTACGTAAATCCAATCGCTAATGGACGAGATCACCTGGCGAAAGCGCTCTTCGCTCTCGCTCAACGCCGCTTCGGCCCGCTTACGGTTACGCCGCCCCTCGGCTTCCTGCAATTCGCGCGCCACCACCGGCCCCAGGCGGGTCAGGTTATTTTTCATGAGATAATCGTGGGCGCCGGCCTTCATCACCGCTACGGCTGTTTCTTCGCCAATAGTACCCGAAACGATGATAAACGGAATATCCAGCCCGGTTTGCTTTAACAAATCCAGGGCGGCCAGGCCATTAAATTGGGGCAGAGCGTAATCAGAAATAACCACGTCCCAGGGATGTTGGTCGAGCGCGGCCTGCATGCTTGCGGCATTTTGGACGACCTTATAAGTTGGATCGAAACCGCCCTGGCGCAGATTTCGCACCAGCAAAAGCATATCATCGTCAGAATCTTCGACAAACAAGACACGCAGCGGCCGGCTCATTTTTTACTCCGCGGGTTCAAAGGGGGGACTTCGTTGAGGAGCAGCCAATACAGCCCCAGTTGCCGGACGGCTTCGGTAAATTGAATAAAATCTACCGGCTTGCGAATGTAACTATTCGCGCCCAGGCTGTAGCTGTCAAGCATATCCTGCTCTTCTTTGGAGGTTGTTAAAATCACCACCGGCAGAAAACGAGTGCATTCATCCGCCCGGATTTGTCGCAAAACCTCCAGCCCATCTACCTTGGGCAGTTTCAAATCCAAAAGGATAACTTGAGGGGTTTCGGTTAGGTCTCGCTGGGCATAAGCGCCCCGGCCAAAAAGATAATCCAACGCTTCGGCCCCGTCGTGGGCGACCACTACCTCATTTTTGATATTGTTTTTCTTAAGCGCCCGTAAAGCCAAAACTTCGTCGTCTGGATTATCTTCGATCAGGAGAATGACTTTCGCCGTCATAAATGGCCTCCTTGGCAGTGAAAGGACGTTGTTGTGCTTATCAAAATTGTAGATAATAACCTTGAAATCCCAAAATGCCTATTCAAAGGATAAAATAAAAAGTCGCCCCCTGACCCGGTGCGCTTTCGGCCCAGATGCGCCCACCGTGACGCGTGATCACCCGCTGCACCGTGGCCAATCCGATACCGCTCCCCTCAAATTCGTGACGGGTGTGCAGCCGTTGAAAAGGGCCAAAAAGCTTGTCGGCATAATTCATATCAAAACCAACCCCATTATCGCGGATAAAACAGATAAGTTTATCTTGCTCTTGGATTTGTCCAAATTCTATGCGGGTCTGGGGCTGCTTTTGGGTAAATTTCCAGGCATTGCCCATCAGATTTTCAAGCGCCACGCGCAGTAAAGGCGGGTCGCCTTCGACGCTGACCCCCGGCGCAATTACAAATTCTACAGACCGCTGTGGCTCGGTCTGCTGTAGTTCAACGGCAATGGCGTCAACAATGGCGCTCAGGTTGACCGATTCCCGGCGCATCTCGCTGCGGGTAATGCGCGAAAGCCCCAACATATCGTCAATGAGCCGGCCCATGCGCTGGGTGGCCTTACGCACCCGCTGCAGGTAATCTTGCCCAGCTTCATCCAGTTTGTCGGTATAATCTTCCAGCAAGGCTTGACTAAAACCGTCAATGGCCCGCAGCGGGGCGCGTAAATCGTGGGAGACGGAGTAGCTAAAAGCCTCCATCTCTTTGTTAACGGCTTCGAGTTGCGCCGTCCGCTCAAGAACCCGCTGTTCCAATTCTTCGTTGAGCCGCTGAATTTCTGCCTCAACCCGTTTGCGTTCGGTGATGTCCAGGGTGGTGCCGGCCAAATGTAACAATTGACCGGTCTCATCCCAAACACTGTAAGCTACGGTATTCAGATAGCGCAGCGAACCGTCTGGCCGGTTGATGCGATAATCATGGCTCAGCGGTTCACGGCTGCGCATAATCTGAGCATGAAACTCCATGAGACCGGCCCGGTCTTCGGGATGAATGTAGGCTACAAATTCCTCAAAAGAGGGAGGACCCAGGCGAGGGTCTCGGCTGTGAATATGGAACATCTCTTCTGACCAATACCCCTGGCCGGTTTGGGGATTGAGTTCCCAATTGCCAAAGTGGGCAATAGCTTGGGCCGTAGCCAAGCGCTGCTCACTCTTAACCAGCGCCTCCTCGACTTTTTTGCGCTCGGTAATATCTCGGCCCACCGATAAAAATTCAATCACCTTGCCTTGAGCATCGAGAATAGGGCGGTCAATCCACTGCTGCCAAACGATTTGCCCCTTAGGCAAGAGGGTTTCATGCTCATCTTGGGCAATTCTGGGCTGAGCCATCAAATCGGCAAGATGGCGTTGCGTGGCTTCGCGGGCCGGCTGAGGAATAAGCTCCAAATATTTCCGGCCGATTATTTGGCTGCGGGTTAGCCCAAAATATTGGCAGTAAGCTTCATTGACAAATGTTACCGTTGTATCAGGCAAAGACCGGATCACCAGTTCGGTTTGATTCTCCACAACGGCCCGGTACCGTTCCTCGCTCTGGCGCAGCGCTTCCTCCACCTGCTTGCGCTCGGTAATATCACGAATAATCGCTTGCAGTTGTCTCCCATTAATCATGGCCGCGCTGATTTCTACCAGCAGCAGGCTGCCATCCTTGCGGCGCAGGTGTCGTTCAGTAGTAATCGCTTTGCCAGCCAGCAATTCATCCAATCGCAACGGTTTTTCAGCCAATTCTTCGGCTGGAACAAGGTCTCTTATATTGAGTTGTAAAAATTCAGCTTCGCTATAGCCCAACATCTGGCAGGCTTTTGGGTTGACCAGTTCATAATTCCCCTGGGCGTCGGCAATACAAATGCCATCGGCGGCCTGCTCCAATAACGACCGATATTTATTTTCACTCTCGACCAGGGCCGCCTGCCGATCTTTTTCCAACAGGTTCCGATGATGCGTGGTCAACAATATCAAAACAGAACCCATGAGGATGAAACTTACCGGCCTGACCACAATTTCGTCGGGTGGTATAGTGGGCACAAAAATAGGAAAAAACAACATCCCAACGAGGCATGCCCCGGCGATGATCACGGTGGTTGACAGCGAGAAAAAAATACTGCTTAGCAAAATGGCGACCAAGAGATAATCAAATACCAGAATCTCGGTCCAGCTTCTATCGGGAATAGCCGCAATAAAGACATTAATGATGATGATCGCAACAGCCAGCAAAGCCGCCCCCGAATAGTAGCGAGTCCGGCTCAGGGCATAGGCAAATACTAAACCCAGGCTGGTGATAATTCCAATCTGGAAAGGGGTTTCTTGCCAAAACAAGGGCTTAGGGTCGAGTAAAATTATCCACAGGGGAACCAGCACGATAATTAGCAGGGTCAGGGCCAGCAGCAAAGAGACTAGAAACCGAACCTGGCGGCGTTCCTCCGGCGTTTGAAGAGTGGGGTGGGGTTCAGTGAGACGAAGCCAGAGTTGCTTTAATCTTTGAATAACCGTGGGATGCGATGGCATACAACCTCTCCAAATTAAGGCGCCCTCTATGAAAAATTACGGCTCGGGTTTTAGCCGGTTAAAAGGCAAGGGAATCAAGCGGGGCACGCGCTGCTGATAATCTCCATAAGCGGGGCCAAACTCGGCCAGCAGCCGGCGCTCCTCATAAAACGTACCCAGGTAAAAGTAGAGGCTGAGCAGGAGATAAGTGACCAACAAATTGAGGGTCATGATCGGCGTGAGCCATAGCAGTAAGAGGCTGAAAAAGTAAAGGGGATGGCGCACCCAGCCATAAAAACCGCCAATATTTAACTTTCCAGGCTGGTTGGGCCGTTCAGCCGTTAACTGGGCCAGCCCCAAAAACTGAAACAGGCCGGTTTGCAGCAGCGTTATTCCCAGGCCGGTCAGGGCCAGGAGTTGCCCCCCGACCATCAGCCAGCGCCAGGGCGACGGAACCACATAAAGGGTTTGATCGGGTAGCCAGGCCAGCAGCGGCAAAAGCGGTAGCAAGGTAATTACCGCAACAATATTGTAGGCCAGCCGGTACCAGCGCTCAACCCCAGGGCCAAAGACCCGCCGCGCCCAATCTTTAAGAGTCAGGCTGGCCAATATACTGTGCAATACGGCGTAAATGGTGAAAAAGAGGACTAGAGTTAAGACGCTCGGGAGCCAAGACATTTTATCCTCGCAGAAAAGAAATTGAGAGAATTAAAAGACTCAGCAGGTCCAAATTTGAGAAGCCAGCACGCCCACGCGCGGCAGCGTTCGGCACGTGGGCGTGCCTCACTCCTCAAATTTGGGTCCACTAAGACTAAAGGGGGTTTTCCTCAATTCCCTCAGTTCCTGATCGTTTACGGCCAGTTGACCAACGGCAAGCCTGTTTCCGCTTCAATTGCCAGGAGACGGTTGTATTTAGCCAGCCGTTCCGATTGGGTGATCGAACCCACTTTAATCTGATCCCCGGCCCAGCCGACGGCCAGATCGGCCAGCCAGTTATCCTCGGTTTCGCCGCTGCGGGCGCTGATTGTCACCCGCCAGCCGGCCGAGCGAGCCAGTTGGCAAGCCTCAGCCGCTTCGCTCAACGTGCCAATCTGATTAACTTTGAGCAGCAAGGCATCAGCCGCCCCCACGGCGATGGCCCGGCGAATCCGAGTCGAGTTGGTACACAACAAGTCGTCGCCCAACACCAACGCTCGCCCGGCTACAGCGGCCCGCAGTTCCGGCCAGTGTGCCCAATCCTCCTCGGCCAGCCCATCCTCCAGGCTGACAATCGGGTAGCGCTCAAGCCAGGTGAGCAACTGGGCGATCATCCCCCGGCTGTCCAGCGGTTCAGTTCCCAGGTGATACCGGCCCGCTTGATAAAAATGGCTGGCGGCGACATCTACAGCCAGGGCCACCTCCTGGCCCGGCTCGAAGCCGGCATTACGGATCGCTTCGACGGCATCGGCCAGCATGGCCTCGGCGCTGGCAAAGGGCGGAGCCAACCCACCTTCGTCGGCGGTGAGGGCGCGCATGCCGTACTTGTGATAACTCAACTCAGCCGCCGCCTGATACACGGCAAAGGTCATTGCCAATGCCTCATCTATGGTATGGGCGGAGGTGGGAACAATCAACACATCCTGGATAGTAGTTTGACCGCCAGCGTGCTTACCGCCGCTAAACAGGTTGATGGTTGGACGGGGCAGGGTTTGGAGGGGTTGATCGAGGAGGCCGGCCCAATATTGGTACAACGGCACGCCCCGCTCGGCGGCGCAGGCGCGGGCAAAGGCCAGCGAGACGGCCAGGATGGCATTGGCCCCCAGGCGTGATTTGTTGGCAGTACCATCGAGGTCAAGCATGGCCTGGTCGAGCTGGGACTGCTGCTCAAACGACTGCCCGGCCAGCGCCCGGTTGAGTTCGCCGTTGATATGTCCCACCGCCCGGCGGCAACCCAGGCCGCGATAGCGCTGCGGGTCGCCATCGCGCAGTTCTAGGGCCTCTGCTGCCCCGGTCGAAGCGCCGGAGGGAACGGAGGCTGTGCCGACGGCCCCACTGGCAAGCGCGCACGTAGCCTGCACCGTTGGCCGCCCCCGGCTGTCGAGAATTTCCAGGCCGGTTAAGCGTTTGATAGAAAACATAGGTTCACCAATTTTTAGGGTCCACAGATAACACAGATGGACACAGATGAGATGATTATAGCTTGCTTATGAATTGATTGACAAGCTCCGTGATCGTGAGCGGCGGGTTGGCTAACAGGGCCAGTACAACCTCTTGCTGGCGGGCGCGAGTGGCCTCGCTCAAATATTCCAGGGGAGAGCGCCCGGCGACGCGGGCCAGGAGGCAGGCCAGGGTGTGGCGGGCGGCGCGGGCTTCAAAAGATGACCGGGGACCGGGGACGGGGGCCCGGCTGTTGAACGAGGCAACCAGCGTATCACCCAAAGTTTCAGTATATATTTGCCAATAGGCAACAGCGGCGGCGGCAAAAGCAGCCCGGTGTTGCGGCAAAAAATGGGCTTTGCTCAGGAGGTGGGTCAGCGAGAAGCCAACATCAAAGGCGGGGTCGCCCCAGTGAATGACTTCGTGATCGAGCAGGATGAGCCGGTTTTGATAGACCAGCACGTTTTTGGGGCTATAATCGCCATGCACCATGGTCAAACGGCAGGCGCGGGTTTCTTCCACCAGAGCGTGGAGGAACTCAGCCGCCGCCGGAAGCTGACCGGCGGTGTAGGCATAGTACGGCTCCAGCCGCAGCGACTCGAAAAAGGAGCGGTCCTCAAAAATGGGGGCAACTTCTTCCCGGCGCTCAAAAGCGCGGCGGTGGATTGTCCCCAGCAGGCAACCAAACTGGTTGATATGATCTGCTTCCAGGCGACCCGCCAGCAGCAGTGTTTTCCAGTTGTCGTGCGGTTGGGGCACGGCTTGCATGGCCAGCAGGTGATGGGTGTGGTCTTCAAAAATGAGGCGGGGCGTTGCACCCGGCGGGGCCAGTTCAGCCAGCCAGCGCAGTCCCAACGCCTCGCGGTGAACCCGCTCCGGGCTGCTGAACCAATCCACGCTGACCCGCAGTTTAGCCAGGGCTTGCTTCAGTACCCAGGCTTCGCCGTTGGACCGTTCCACCCAGACCGTGCGGTTGGAAACGCCGCCGGCCAGGGTGCGGATGAGGGGCTGCTCGCGGGGGGCGATGTGGCCGTGATCGCGCAGGTAGGCCAGCAGGGCGTCGGGTTGTTCAATGTCGAGGAGTTGACACATCTCGCACTGGTCAATTTCAGGCAGCTATCGAAGGATGTCCAGCTAATTCATAAATACAATACACGAGGGATTATGGCTTGCTTCTCAGATTATTAGAGCGAGTCTAACACCTGTTGGCATAATTTGGCGCTAATCCAAATATCCGGCCGGGCAGCAACTTCGAGAATCAGCAGTTCAACTTGGCTGAAGGATAAGAAACCCCGACGGTAAGCTTGTACCAAAATACCCAACGTCCCGCGCAGGCGTAACCCCAAGCGGCGGGCTTCTGTTCGCGCCACCTCGTCATCGAGTAATACCAGCGGGTCATTCAGCATTTGAGCGAAAGCCAATAGTTCAATTTCACCCCGATGGAGAGTGACAGTCGGTTTGTAAGTGGCTAAGTTTGCTTCCGGTATGTCTACAATCGGCCAGGCCTGGCGCTGCCAGAACAAGCGCACTGTAAACGCATCAGGCGCACCACGGATAAGTCCTCGCGTCACAACCTCATCGTAGACAGTACGTGGGATCCGTACCTCTGAGTACAAATCAACCAAAAGCTCCAGCCGGTTCAATTTGCCGAGCGCCATCAAAGGGCCAGCGTTAGATATGACAATGGGTGTTGTGTTCAACTCAGTTCTTCGGCCAATGTATCGCTGCTAAAAGGTGGTTCCATCCCTTGAGCGTAAGCGTGGCGGGCTAATTCGTCTACAGAAATGCCAGCCTGATCTGCTGCCGCACTGAAAGAAACACCTCCACGGGCATAGCGATCCAGAGCACGCTCAATTTTCAATTCACGCAATCCTCGTTCTAATATTTCGACCAGAAACTCCTGGCTGGCTGAGTCTAATTCTTGAGCCAGTGAGTCCGGCACAGTCAAAGTTAAAGGTTTCGTTGACATCTTTTTGGCCTCGTTCCGTGAACAACTTCGTATGATCATACCACATTTTGCCCATTTTGTCTCACCTTCTTGGGCCTCTCAATTTCCAAGAAGACGAATTACTCAACCTCTATCTCCCTCAGCCTGACCGCTCCCTCCGGCGACCCGGACACGGCCAGCCGTTTGCCGGTAGCGGGGTTATAAAGGCCGATTTGGAGGGTGTATCGGCCAGGGGACAAATCCTGCAAGAGATGTTCATCGGCGATGATTTCGCCGGGGTCCCACAGGCGGGTAGGGTAAGCGCCATTCGCGGGCGGCTGGTCGAATTGGGCGGCCAACTTTCCGGCCGGGTCGAGCAGGTGGATGAAGACGGTGTAATCGGCGGGGGGAGGGAAGTCGGCGCGCCAGTACAATTTTAGATTTACGATTTTAGATTTACGATTTACGATTTGACCCTCATCCCCGGTCATGGTAAAGCCAAGCAAAGTGATCTGATTACTAAAAGAGAGGTTGAGCGAGTTTTGGGGCTGGGCTGTGGGTATGGTGACGCCGGGTGGGGGGCCGCCGATTTTGAGGGGGCCGAGGCGAACGCTGTTGCGGTCAACGGGCTGGCCCTGTTCAAATAGGGGCAGGGAGAAAGTGGGCTGGTCGGACGGGTAGAGGCCGAGGTCGAGCCAATAGACGCCGGGGGGAGCGTCGGCGGCAACGGGCACATCGTAAGCGTCGGAGACGATTTCGCCGGGAACCCAGAGCAGGGTGGTGTAATAAAGCTGCGGTATGCGGTCTGCGCCGCCGCGTTGGACGGCGTTCGAATCAAGTAGATGGTTGAAAACGATCAGGTTTCGCCCGATAGGCCGCTCAGCCCGCCAGTGGAGGGTAATGGGAAAAGCGGTCCCTGGCTGCACCCGATTCTGGGGCAGGTCGTAGCCAAGCAGGGTCAGGGTGTCGGCAAAGTTGGCGTTGAGTACCTGCTGCATTGGGGGTGGATCGAATTGGCGCAGCCGGTTGACAATTGACAATTGATTATTGATTATTGGCAATTGATACTCGCCGCTGGGCCAGTTGGCGGCGACGATGAAGTGGGCAATACTGCCGCGGGGCGTCGAGATGACCTGGGTGGGTGAAAATGTCTGGCCGGTGGGGGCGATCAGTTCCGGCGGGGCTGAGTCCGGCAGGGCAAAGCTGAGGGTGCTGCGGTAGGTGAAGGGAGCGTCGGGGGGGAGGACGTCGGCGCGGAGGGCAGCAGGGGTGCGGGGGAGCAGGGGAGCAGGGGGGAGGGAAGGAAGGTTGGAGGGTTGGAGGGTTGGAGGGTTCAGGGTCAGGGTTAAGGGGGTGGAGAGGGTTGGTTGGTTGAAGGAGTCGAGCAGGCGGAGGGTCAGGGTGGCGGGGGTAGTGTGCGAAACGGGCAAGACAGGGATAGGGATGGTGTGACTCAGGATGTCGCTTTTGTCCCAGGCGCGGGTGGGGTAGCGCCCGCCGAGAGGGTGGCCTAACCAGCCACCGAGAGGTTGATCGTCAGCGCCGGTTACGGTTAACTCGATTAGGTAATCGTCGGGGGGGATGGCATCGGCCTGCCAGACGAGAGTCAGGGGCAAAATGCCGGGCACAGCCTGCCCCACCTCGTAGCCAATCAGGGTGACACTTTCAGCCACTTTAACCTGTAGCAGATTGGCGGCGACGGCAGCCTCGGCGGTGGTGCGGAGAGGAATGGGCGGAGGGTAGCTGGTCTGGATGAGGTTGAGGCTGTAGAGGCTGAGGCAGAAGGCGAGGAGAGGAAGCAAGTTATGAATGGTGAATGAAGGCGTGAGACGTGATACGTGAAACGTGAAACGTGACATTTGACCCCTGACACCTGACCCCTGACACCTGACACCTGACAGTCCCCAGACAAGGGCCAGAGTGATGGCCGGAAGTGCCGGGAAGAGGTGGCGGCCCTGGGCGGTTTCGATGATGCTGCTGGAGAGGATGAAGCGGAGCAGGGGGAGTGGGAGGAAGAGCAGGGGGAAGAGGTGGAAGAGGTGGGAAGCGTGAGGCGTGAGGCGTGAGGCGTGAGGCGTGGGGCGTGACACCTGACACCTGACACCTGATATGATAGCTAAAAAACACAAACAAACCAGCAGGCCATAAATCCACGCGGGTAGGTCAATGGTGCTGCCGCCGCCGAAACTGCCCCAGAAGGTTTCGAAGAGGGTCGTGAACCATTCGAGCCAGACAGTCAAGGCAGGGAAGGTGAGAGTTGAGGTACTGGATAATTGGCGGAGGGAAGCGTCGCTGGTTCCGGCGGTCAGGGCGGCTAGGGAGCCGGGCAGTAGTCCCAAAGAGTCAATTTGATTGAAATTGAACCAGATAAAGATGAACCACCAACCGGCGGTGAGAAGGAGGCCAAGGAAGAATGGAAGAATGGAAGAATGGAAGGTTGGAAGGTTCAAACTTACCAGTCTTCCAGCTTTCCAACCTTCCCGAATTCGACTCAAACTCCACAGGACAACCAAACCCCACAGCGGCAGAGCATTGTACTTGGCGACCGTAGCCAATCCAAGCAGCGCTCCCAACAGGAAAGCGCGGCGAGGGCTGGAGTGCGTGGGGTAGGTGAGCAAGCTCAAAAAAATCAGGCCGGAGAGAAAGATAAGCAGGTTGTCATCGTTGACGACGCTACCGATGAAGAGAACTTGGGGGATGAAGGCGTGCAGCGCGGCGGCGGCGGTTGCCAGCGCCCTTTGCCCGGTTAGCCGCCGGGCGATGGTGTAGGTGAGGCAGACGGAGAGAACCGTTAAAGCGACCGAAATCAACCGGCTCAGATGCCAGGCTAAAGGCAAACCGCGCCAGGGCGGCGCTTCGTCGGCGGTGTGAATAAAGGCGGCGATGGTTTGGCCGTTGGTGGGAATGAGCCGGCGAGGAGTGTCGCCCACAGCCTTGAGCCGGGTGGGTGGGGCATCGCCTACAGCCAGCAGTGGACCGGCGACCAGAAAATGGTAAAGCGGCGGCCAGGCCGAGCGATAACCGGCTTCGCGGCGTTCGGCCAGGGTGACCGGCAGACGGCCATTGCGAGCGATGAATTGGGCATAGCTGAGGTGGGCCGGTTCGTCGGGCGCTTCGCCGAGGGGAATGGTCCGGGCGTAAGTGAGGGAAAGGGCCAGATGGAGGAGAAGGATGAAGAGGAGCGTGAGGCGTGGGGCGTGAGGCGTGAGGCGTGGGGCATGATTATTCATCATTGAATGATTCGCCATTCGCTCATTCGCCATTTGTTCATTCGCCATTCGCCGCTTCGACGCGAATAGTGACATTCAAGGTCGCAGAGTCGCCGGTGGGCTGGCCGTTATCAGCTACAACTGGAACTCGTTCCTGGGTAGCGGAGTTGTACCAGCCGAGGCGCAGGTAATGGTCGCCGGGGGGGGCGCCGGCGGGGATGGTCAGCGTGTATTTGTCGGTGAGTTTTTCGCCGGGCTGCCAGGCGGTGGTAGGATAGCTGCCCCACACCGGCAGGTTGTCCTGGCCGGCCCGGTTGAAGCCGTCAGCGGCAATGAGATGGACAAAGACGGTGTAGGAGGCGTCGGTGGGGCCGCTGCTCTGCCAATACAGCGAGACAGTAAATTCATCTTCCGGCTTCAAGCTCAGGCGATACCCGGTTCCGCTTGCGTCAGGAGTCAACCGTGAATCGCCCTCTTTGTCAAAGATTTGATAGCCGCGTAACCGGGGACCGTGCGCAAAAACAACCGGCTGGTTGACGAGCGCGGTCTCGATGGCCGGCGGGCTGAGATAGAGGTTAAGGTTGTAATCGGGAAAAAAAACCTGGTGGACCCGGTCGGCGTGGCGGTCCAGCCAAGTGAGTACATCACCCTGCTCGTCGAAACCCTGGCGCAGCATGGGCAAAAACCAGATGCGTTGATAGGCTCCGGCAATCTGTTCGGTCTGTTCCAATCGCTCGGCGACGGGGCGGTCGCGTTCAGCCGGGACAACATAAAAAGGGAGTTCGTTGGGGCTGTAATAACTGACCGCCGCTTCGGGGAAGTTGGTCAGCATCACATCGCCAGGGCGGGCGTGGTCGCTGACATAGTCATGATAAAAACGCCAGGGCGGAGCTTTGGCATAGGCCGGGTTGGTCAGGTAGTTGGCGAGGGCGACAGTATTGACGGTGAGCAGGGAGGCGAGGAGGAGAGAGGCGAGGAAGCGTGAAGTGTGAGGCGTGAAGCGTGAAAAATTTAGGATTATCCCCGGTCTCCGGTCTCCGGTCCCCGGTCGTTTTCCTGCTTGCCAGAAAGTTAAAAAGCCAACGGCCAGCAGCAGTTCAAAAGCAGGCTGGGCCTGGACCAGAAAACGTTCTTTGAAGAAAGGCCGGTCAATGGAGAGAGCAATCACGCTGAGGACGGGGATGGCAAAGAAGAGTGTCCAGAAGCTGCCGGAGATACGGTCACGTCGCAGCAAGGTGAGCAGACCCACCAGCCAGAGCGGCAGCAAAAGGAGACTGACCCACGCTCCCCAGGAGTCGGCCAGGGTGAAGCCTGTTAGCAAGGATGTTGAAGCCAGCCGCAGAATATCAGGAACGGCGATTTTGTCAATCCCCCCGGCGGCCTCGCCGATAAAATTGTAAGCCAGTTGCAGGCCGGGAATCATCATTAAGGCGATGACAAGCTGCGAAACAAGCCATGGCCATCTGGAAGCCCAAAACCGGCCCAAGTTGACCAAAACAAACAAACCTTGAAACAGAATCAAAAAAGCGGTGTAGTAATGAATGTAGAAACAGGTCAGGGTGAGGAGGATGTAGAGGAACCATGAGGTAAAGGATGAAGGATGAAGGATGAAGGATGAAGGGTGGGACGTGGTGCGTGGTGCGTGGTGCGTATTAATCTGACTACTGACTACTGACTTCTGACTTCTGACTTCTGACTTCTGACCCCCGCCCACTGCCTGCCACAAGGCCCATGACGAGAGCAGACCCAGCAGGGTAAAAAAGGGATAAGAGCGAATATCTTGAGCCAGCCAGATTTGGAGGGGGTTGACCGCCAGCAGACCGGCAGCTAACAAAGCCGCTTGACTCTGGCCCAGGGTACGGCGAACCAGGGTGTACAGGGCAGCCACGGCCAGGGTGCTGGCTAAAACCCCGGCGAAACGCATGGCCCAGGCGCTCTCGCCGACCAGCCACTGCCAGGGGTGGAGTAACAAATAATACAACGGCGGGTGCGGGTCGGTTACACGAGACAGTTCCCACAGGTCGCCAATCGGCAGGGCGGAATAGAGCACAGTAGCGGCTTCATCGCCGCGCAGCGATTGGCTGTCGAGTTGGTAGGTGCGGAGGAAAAAAGCGACCAACAACAGTAACAGAATTATGATTTGGCGCTTTATGGCCGAAGCGCTCAACTTGAATTTCAAAGCTCAAAACCTTGTTTTGAGAGATTCAGTCCTGGAGCGTAAGGATGGCGACAAAATAACCGGCACAGCAATCTCGTTCCTAAACGGACGCGAAGCGTGGAAACGAGATTGTAGAGTAATTTAATCCGTGATCCTTAATGAAATTGGCTTCACGAAATCCCTGAACGTTTTTTGCCTTAGGATACCACAGTGTACCACTCAAAAATAAAAGCTACAATCTTTGCCTCATGACCAGCCCTCTCGCGGCTAACTATGCCGCTGGTACACACTACGGTTTCCGGACCCGCGACGCCAACGAAGGCGGCGGCAATGAGCAGCAGTTACACAGCCGGGAGAAGGGCGAAAGCATACCCCAACTGGTCGTCAGTTTCGTTCCGGCTCCCACGCCTGTACTACCCTTTGAATAAGCCACCCGAAACAGGCAGGCTCACCCCTGAGCCAACCATTTTTCGGCAGCCGTCTTGTCCTCAAAAAACCGGAAGAGGTTGCCTCTGTTGGATTCCAGGATCAGCTCCTTGAATCGTTCGCTGGTGATCTTTCCCAACGAAATAACAGCAGCCCCGCGCAGATGGTAATTGGCAAACTTCTGGAATAACGCCCCGGCCAGAGTTGTCTTCAAATCAAAAAATTCCGGCGAAAAATTGGTTTCGTAAAATAGAAAATTATGGGTATCATGCTCGTTACAAGAGGAGATAAGGTCAAGGATATCTCGTTCATTGCGGATGATAAAATCAGCCGTATCGCACTCAATGTACTTGTTGTTATAGGCTTCTTGAACTTTAAATGACATTTTCACTCCTGGCTCTCTGCTTCCAACTTCACCCTCCAGACGGTTCTAAAAAGGCTGGCCGAACCGTTCGTGGTGGGCTACCTCAGACAGCGACTTGCGCCGTTTTTTACCCTGGCTGCGGACCTGGGTAGGATAACCAAACGGAATCATTCCCAGGAGATCCAACTCGGAGGGAATACCCAGCAGTAGCTTGACTTCCTCCATCCCCAGAAAACCGACCCAGTTGGAGCCAATCCCTTCCGACCAGGCCGTCAGGATCATAGATTGGATGGCCCGGCTGGCGTCGGAAACGGCGTATGGCGTTTTATCAATCGCTACAACAACAGCCAGCGGCGCCTGGGCAATGTATGCCCCGGTTCGGGCCAGCGCCCCCAGTTGGCGTAGCGTCTCCCGGTTCTCGACCACAATAAAATGCCACGGTTGGCCGTTCATACTGCTGCCGGTCAATCGTCCGGCCTCGACAATCCGCCGGACGACCTCTCGCGGCAGCGGTTTATCCTGGTAACTCCGCACAGCCAGGACTGTTTGGACAGCCTCAAAAACTTCCATTCGTTACCTCCTTCGTAAATAGATCGCAGACGGCGGAGAGCGCTTCGCCTCCCCTTGGGGGACCGCCGACCGCCGAAGAATTTTCATTCTCGGTGGTGTGCGACAGGTGGCCTCCCTCAAACCTAAACGGTCATTCAAGGGAGGGTGAGCGTAGCTGCTCCGAAAATTATACCCCAATTGGCTCAGGCAAACCAACATGTTCCGCTCTAGTTGGGTGATGAGATCATACCTATCCAATATATCCTCAAATCATAATCTCTACTGCTCTCCTGCGGAGGAATAGGTCTGCTGTCCTAGTGACAATTGAGCGAGATTGGCTGATAATAGAAGCGGTTGAAACCCTTTCGTCCGACGCTGGACAGCCAACCTCAATTAACCCCTTTCAACCCAACTTATTTTCATCACACCGGACAGGAGACCGACATGCCTCATCTGCGCCTCGTTCATCGTTTTTGCTTTTTGACCCTTTTGTTGATTACGCTTTTATTCGCCGCGCCTACCCTGGCCGCGCCCCAGGTCATTTATGATGAAAGCCTGGCGACCGGCTGGGCCAACTGGTCGTGGGCCTCTGTTAATTTAGGGGCGACCACGCCCGTCCACGCCGGAACCAAAAGTATCGCCGTAACCTATACCGGCGGCTGGCAAGCATTTTACCTGCACCACTCCGGGCAGTCTACCCTCGGTTTCACCAAGCTGCGCTTCTTTGCTCACGGCGGCAGCAGCGGTGGGCAGCAGTTCTCAATCCACGCCGAACGAGTTGGCGACAACGGCGGTCACGGCCCCGCAGTGCAGGTCGCAGCCTTGGCCGCCAACACCTGGACCGAAATCCAGATCCCGCTGGCTAACCTGGGCGCAACCAATACCGATATTACCGGCCTGGTCTAGCAGGATCGCACCGGCGGCGCTCAGGCCACGTTTTATCTTGACGATATTGCCCTGATCGCCGACGACCCCGACGGGCCGGTTCTGAGCAACGGCCAGCTTCTGCGCAGCGCCGCCCCGGCCGATGGAATCAGCGGCGTGGTGGCAAAGGTCCAGGTCAGCGACCCGCAGGGGTTGGCCGATCTTGCCAGCGTCAGCCTCAATGCCAGCGCCCTGGGACGGGGCACAATCTTGCTACGGGCCACCGATCTTGACCCCAATGCTGCGTCCGCCAACCAGGTGGCCTCGCTGGCCCAACGAACTGCCAAGTTCATTAACGCGATGGGTGGAACGCAAGCCGACCTGTTCTTTGTGGAGTGGAGCGACCGGGACTCCGGCTGTACCGATCTGCCGGAGTGCCAGTCACCGCGACCCTGGTGGGACGACACCAATCGCACCGTCCCTCGCGTTTCGCGGGCTGTGCTGTGGGAGAACGCTCTCTCGGCGGCGGCTGGAAAGCGATTGATCTTGTGGCAGGTGCCGTCGGGTAATATGAGTCTGGATGATACCTGCCAACATTACCGGGACAATCGTCCCGCCTACGCCTTCCGCCATCCCCGCGATTTGTATGAGGCCGGCGTCATCGCCCTGTTGTTTGGCGGGGGAGCAGCTTGTTCGACCCAACCTTCAACCGACGGCGGTTTTATCCAGGCCCAGGGAGATATCGCCTATGATCCCCCGGCCCAGCCCTCTGGTTTGAGCGCCGGAACTCCTGTGGGCCCAACCGTACCGCTGCACTGGAACGAGAACAGTGAGCCGGATTTGTGGGGCTACCGGGTCAGCTACACGCCGGTGGGCGGCGGCACGTCCTTCACGGTTAACCTTGGCCCGGCCAATTCGGCCTCGGTATTAATCCCGACCGCCGGGCAGTGGCAGGTCAGGCTGGCGGCTTATGATGCCATGGGCCGGCTTAGTCCTTTCAGCGGTCAGGTCATCGTCACCACGACGGTGGATGCCCCCGGCGTTTATCTGCCGGTCATCATCAGGTAAGGACGGCATCCCTATGCCACCCGCAAAGGCCTCACTGGAAAGTTGGAGATTGGAGATTCAGGCTATAATCTCCACGCAAAGCGTCTAATCTCCAAATCTACCAAATGGGCCAGTTAATTAATTCTCATTCCTTAAACAGGAGCCGGCGTGTTCTGGCTCTGTTCCTGGGCAAAAGCGTCGAGCAGTTGCAGTTCCCGGCGATACGTCTGTTGCAGGAAGCGTTTGGTCATCCATCGCTCCAGTGGAGCCAGCAAGCCTCGCGGCGCTTTCAAATCCGTTGAAAAGGTGGTCTGGGCCTGCTGCCCGTCCCCGGCGGGCGTCACGATAAAGGTGGTGACGATGCCGGCCTCAGGAATGGTCTCGACCAGGACCCGGCCCGGCTCCGGTTCGGCGACGACAGCCTGGGCGGTTTGCGTTTTGCCAAAAGCGCGCATTTGCATACGAAAGCGGGTGCCAGCCCCAACCCCGCCTTCTTCGACTTCCAGACTAACGAAGGGGGGCCTGGGCAAAATGTGGGGATGGCCGTTGCGGTAATCGGCCAGGATAGCATAAACTTTTTCTGCCGGCGCATTGATCAGCGCCGACTCAGTGACATTATAAGTTTCCATTAATTATCCTCCTCGTAAATAACTGTCATGTCACTGCGAGCGTTAGCGAAGCAGTCTCCCACCTCGGAGGCGGACGCTACGCGGCTTCGGCCTACGGCCTCGCAATGACATTTTTATCCTAAGCATAAGCCAGACTCTCGCGCACACTGATGGCGGTGGCGTGGCGGGCCGGCATCACTGAGGCCAGAATAGAGATGACAACGACCATGGCCAGCCAGATGCCCATGGCCGTCCAATGATACTGGTAATCGAGGGCAATATCAAACATGGCTTCGCCCATGAGCGCGGCCAGCGGCTGCCCCAAGACAAACGACAGCGGCACGGCTACCAGCCAACTGATCAGCCCTTGCAGCACTCCTTCGAGGATAAGCATACCCATAATCACCGGCGTTTTAGCGCCGATGGCCCGCATCACCCCGATTTCTTTGGTCCGCTCGGTCACACTGATGGACAGCGCCCCCATCAGGCCAATCCCGCCGACAATCGCCATAATCACCGCCAGGCCCAGCAGCATGGGAATGTATTGGGCAAAAAAGTTATCAAAAAAGCTGCGGTCTTCGTGCAGGGTTTGGCTATCCTCGACATCCCAACTGCGCGTTTCCAATTCTTCCTTCAGATGGGTGGTGATGGCTTCCACCGAGGCCGCGTCTTGCGGGATGGTTCGCACCAGCAGTTGGTTGCCGATATTGTGCTTGGGCGTAGCCCGGAAAATGGCTTCCTGCGGGGCGTAGATGTTATCCGGGACCGGCACGACGGCGACGGTGCGATAAAACCCGACCACCTGCCAGGAGCGGTCGCCCAGTTCGCCCAGGTCCAGGGTCACGGTATCGCCCACCCGAATGTCATTCTCTTCGGCGGTTTCGGCATTGATGACAACGGCCCGGTCATCGCCCGCTTGCAGCCAGCGTCCGGCCACCACCAGCGGGCGGTAGAAATCGCTGCCTGCCGGCACACCGACCAGTCTGGCCCCCACCCCGGCCTCTTTGGTATGCTGGCCCAGCTTGAGCAGCGAGGCTGCCCGGCTGAAACGCAGTTCTGCTTTGGCCACGCCCGGCAGCGACTCGGCCACGCGCAGGACCCGGCTGAGGCGCTGGTTATCTTCAAAAAAGATGGCCGACTGGTAGGTGCGCCGGGCCAGTTCGTTGTTCACAGTCAGGGTGATGGAGTTGGAGAGGGTCATGACCATCAAGAAGAGCGTGCCGGCGGTAATCAACACCAGTTGGGTCAACCCCAGGCGGCCTTTGCGCCGGAACAAGTTGCTCAGGGCCATGGCGTTGGGAGCCGACAGAAAACGCCGTCCCAGCCGTTCTACCAGCCGGTCGAGCGGATTTGCCCCAAAGCTGCCGCCGATGCCGTAACTGGCAATCGCTTCACGCACAGTGATAAACGCCCCCCGGAACACCGGAATCAGCGCCGCCGCCAGAGGAACGCCCACCGCCGCGCCGGCCTGCACCAAGACAGCCTGGGGCGAAAGTTGAAAGGCGCTGTGATCAATATTAAAAATGCTTAAAAAGTAACCGGCGGCGTTAAAGGCCACCCAGCCGCCCAACGGCAGCGACACCAGCAACGCCAACAGCCCGTAAACCAAAACGCCGGTCAGATAAACCTGAACAATGGTACGAGTGCTGCCGCCCAACGCTTTCATCACCCCAATCTGGTTGGTCTGCTCGGTGATTAAAGCGGCCAGGGTGTTGTAAACCAGGATGACGCTCATAAACAGCGAAATCACCGCCAGCAGTTGTAAAATCAGGTTGAGGCCATCAAAAAAGTGCTTGGCCCAGTGCTCGTCGGGCTTGCTGTAGTAGATGACCCCCACGCCGACGCCTTCTTTGCCCAGGCGCTCCTTAATTTCCGAGGCGACCTCGCGGGCCAGTTCCTCGCTGTAAGGGTTGATTTGGACCAGCAGTTGGTTAAATTCGCCGTTGGGGATGCCGAAGCGTTCCAGGCCCTGGGCGTCTACAAAAAAGCGGGGGTTGTCGCCAAAATCGGGCGAGGTCATAAAGTGGTGGCGGATTTTGCCGGTAACGGGCAGGGCGCGGTCGCTGCCGTCCAGTTCAAAGATAACCGTATCGCCAAACGCCAGGCCCAGGGAGTCAAAGGCGCGGATGTCAATCCCGATGTTGTTGCGGTTGGGCCATTCCCCGCCTTTAAGCTGCAACAGGTTAAATTTTTGCTCTTCGTAATCGGCCCGCATGGTCAACGCGCCGGGCTGCCACTCCTCGGCCGGGCTGAGGCGGTAGCGAATGGACAGTTCGTTGACCGTTTCCAGGTCCACCACCCCTTCGATATTCTTCATGCGGTCGGTGGTTTCCTCGGTAATCCGGTCTTGCAGGTACATGGTGATGTTGGCCGGGCTAATGGAGGCGTGGACCCGGTTGAGGTTGGGCACCAACTGGTCAATCATGCCAAAGATAGCGCCCAAGGCAAACACCCCAGCGGCAATACTCAACACCGCCAGCAGGGTGCGAACTTTATGATCCCATAAATCCGACCAGATTTTGTTCCAAATGACGCTCACGATGGCCCCCTGAGAAAAATTTCTATTCCTACAGTTTCATTCAATCCGTGGTGCGTGGCACAAACGGAACACGCACTACGCACCACGTTTCACCCCACGCTCACCAGTTCCGGCAGTTCGACCCGCTGCGGCAGGACCATCAAATATTCGTCGCTGGTGATGCGGCCGTTGGTAATTTCGACACGGCGGGGCACACGCCGGGCCAGTTCCTTGTCGTGCGTGACCATAATCATCGTTTTGCCTTCTTCGACCAATTGGCTGAACAGGTCGAACACTTCGGCGGCGGTGCGGGCGTCGAGGTTACCGGTCGGTTCATCGCCAACCAGCAGAGCCGGGTCGTTAGCCAGGGCGCGGGCAATGGCCGCCCGCTGCTGCTGCCCACCCGAAACCATACTCGGCAGCTTATGAGCTTGCTCGGCCATACCGACCAGGTCCAGCAGATGCATGGCCCGTTCCCGGCGCTCTTTGGGCGTATACTTCTTGGCAAAATCCATCGGCAGGATGACGTTTTGCAGCAGGCTCAGGGCCGGCAGCATCTGGAAGAATTGGAAGATGATGCCCACGTTTTGGCCGCGCCAGGCCGCCAGTTGGTTCTCGCTCATGCGGTGGACCGCCTGCCCGGTAACATGGATTTCGCCGGCGCTGGGCCGGTCAATGCCGGTAATCATATTGAGCAAGGTAGATTTGCCATTGCCCGAAGGCCCGACAATGGACACAAATTCGCCCCGGTTGACTTCAAAAGAGATACCCTTCAAAATGGTGACTTCATTTCCGCCGACCATAAAATTTTTGACCACGTTGTTCACTTGAATAATCGGGGTCGGGTTGTTCAACTGGCTCATGCTGTTCTCCTGTGCTGTGTTTCACTGATGACAACACGATACCATTTTTTGGGGCCGGACACATCCGACCAAAGATGAACTTCGCTCCAATGAAAAGATGAGGTTTGTGCGGGGGTAACTACAACAAATTATGGAGATAAGCTTCTTAGCGGCTTGCCCTGTAGTCGTACAATTCTCTGAAACTTTCTTATCCACATTCAATAAAACTGATTTCCTGGCTTGGAAATGGAGCATTAACAGAGGATAAGTCGAATAGTGAATAGGTGAGAGCCTGTTTGAATGCAGCGGGGATTAAAGCCGGACAAGCCAGTTTTTATTTCGAGCTTGACCCTTATGGGGATCTGGTAAATAATAGAGTGAGCCTTACGGTTACACGGGGGAATGGTGGGAGGGTTACATGAACCTGCTGCACCTCCGGGCAAGGTGGTATGACAGCGAAACCGGCACGTTTTTGAGCCGGGATCCGGTGGAGAGTGAGCCGCCGTATTTATATGTGCGAGGAAATCCGATCAATCGGATTGATCCGACTGGACTATGTGAAAATTTTGGTGATTCGGAATGTTGGTCTATTTACAGGCAAATTACAGATATGTGTTCAGAATGTGCAAATATGGTAAGGGATACCAACACAGGGCCTCGCTCTCTGCATGAGGAAACCACTTCATATTTACAAGATGTCTTAGAGCGTGTACATGCTGGTTGGCGACCATCATATGGTTGGTCACCTAATGATCCATTAACCCCTAGCCAATGGCGTCTCTCGAAAGAGAAAGCACGCCTGTTTGAAGTCCCTGTAGAACTGGTCGCTGGAACTGTAGCTGTGGAGATTGTCCATGATACAGATTGGTATGATTACTATTTAGATGTATATCTTCAAATGCTTCCTCTCATAATACATCAATGCCCGCCTGAAGGGTCTGGTAATCTCTGGCTTCGAGATGGAAGTGATTGGTTCTTGGGGGGATATGAGCATTATTGGGGATTGCTTGGGGGACGAGGGCCAGGAAATGGTGTATCGAATGTTCATATTCTTACCGCCAAGCGAACTGAAAACTACTTTGCGAAGAATTATCCTGGTGATACTCGCTTATTGCCAGCTCATAATATATACCACAGGATGGCAACCCTACAGACTGACTCTGGAAATATACATTATGCAGCCGCGATTTTAAGGATGCTGGCCGACAAGCGAACTGGTGTAATGGGCCCACACCATTCTCTAAGTGATACTGATATGGAGGTAATCTATAGCGCCTTTAGAAGTGATCTTAATAATTGCTATGGAGATGTGGTTGGATATCGGAGTGCTTTTGCTTCCCCACAGGGTTGCCTGGGTTGGCAAATCCGTGGCTATTTAGATTTGTATCGTACTAAGTTGCAAGCAGAGAAGAACATGGGAACCAATGAATAGATCACTATCCTACATTTTAACTGGCGTGCTGATAATGTTTATTTCAGCCTGTGCATCGAGTGAAGGGTATGTAAATGATCTAGCACAAAATCTTCCGTCTCCAGACGGCACGACGCTAGTATATAGCTCAACCGGTCAAGGCCAAGGTTCTCAAGATGCATGCTTTGTTACCTTCTTCTATGGCTTATACGGGACGGACAAATCCTACGATGAGGTGGCAGCATTTTATGAAGAACAACTCGTTGCAGATAAATGGCAAAGAGTATATTTCGATTGGCGACCAAATAACGGGCTATTTTTTGAGCAAAACTCCAGCCTTCGCCTCTACGTAGAGAGAGAAGTGAATGTCGACGGGATTCCCGAAGATACAATTAAGATAGCTCAGACTCAATACAAAACTCTGTATCTGATAGTCGTCACTTATCGAGATTGGCTAGCAAGGATTTATTGTTAAAGAATCGTGATAAGCCAGTGCTTGTAGCTCATATTGTACCCGGGTATTTCGCGGCAATTCAATCAAAGCCCTATTGGCAACCCTCATGGAGTAGCAGACAACGTGCTCTATTGTGGATGGTTGCTGTAGGAAGCCCTGTCGCTCCAGACTTGGATGTCATCTACAATGTGCTCTTTCGTGGTTTTTCCAATCATAGTACCCTTTGGACACATAGTTTATTTGTACATGTGATTCCATTGCTTGTCTGGTGGATATTACAAAGAATTGGACGTTGGCCTTATCTACAAACGCTGATGTGGTTAGCAGCCATAGGTGGTCTATCTCATTTGTTGTTAGATGTGATCGCGCACAGTACGCCTCTGTTGTATCCGTTCTCTATGACAATGTTTGGAATTCCGCCTCAACGTGTTGTTGAAGGTGGGGTTTGGGCATACCTGACTGATCCTATCTTCCTCTTTGAACCCTGTCTATTGACACTAGCTGCTATACATTGGGCTAAACATCACCTGCACGATCAAAGGACACAAAGAGCAGTTCTTGTAATTTTAGTCACTGGATTGAGTGCTTTCATTGTTGGCTTTCTGTTGCTGTTACCTATTCTCCAAGAAATAGCCGTAAGTCTCACTTAACAAAGACGACCAAAAGCTTGTACTAAACTGAGCCGCCTCTGGCAAAATCCCTCCTGATGGTAGAATGACTTTCGAACCAACCCAGGTTCTAAAGTATATCTAACCATCAGGAGGTAAAATGTTCCCCGAAATCGAACAATTTAAGAAACACCTATGGCGGCAAAGCCAGCACACCAGCACCTGTCGTCACTACGCCAGCGATTTGCAGCTCTTCTTCACATGGGCGGATAAGCTACCCATCGCTATCACCATTAGCGATGTGGACGCCTACATTACCCACTGCCAGGAGCAAGGCCACGCCATCACCACAATCAACCGGCGCTTGACGGCGCTGCGCTCATTTTACCAATTCCTCGCCACTGAAATTGACAATCCACCCTCTAATCCAGTCCTACCCCGGCGACACTTCATTCGTCAAAAGCGTAGCCTGCCTCGTGATGTTACCAATGACATTCTCGACCGGCTCTTCGCCGTCATCACCGCACCCCGCGACAAAGCGATTTTTCTCCTCATGCTGCGCTGTGGCTTGAGAGTAGGCGAAATTCGCCGATTATCACTGGCTGATCTTGATTTACAACCCCCTCCCGGCCAATTACCTCGACTCTGGATACACGGTAAGGGCGGCAAACAGCGAGTAGTTTATCTTTCCCCCCAAGCCCTGACTGTTTTGAATGATTGGTTCGCCATCCGGCCCACCAGCCCCGACCCGGCAGTGTTCCTCAACCGTTATAATCACCGTTTGAGCGTGCCCGGCATCCAAAAACGGTTAGCTCATTATTGTCGTCAGGCCGGAATATGGCTGACCTGTCATCAATTACGGCACACTTTTGGCCGCCATCTGACCGAGGCCCAAGTGCCGGTGACCACCACTCAACGACTGTTAGGCCACGCTCAATTGCGGACGACCCAAATTTACACCCATCTCTCCAATCGGCAAGCCCAAGCTGAATTTGAGACGGCGATGGTTCAGATTGCCGGCTGGTTTGAACTACAAGAGCAGACCCTAAAGGTCTCGCAGACCTTTAGGGTCTCCCAACCCGAAGGAGTCGCGCTATGACTCTCAGCACCGGCCAACGCCGTTTTCACTTCAAACGTACCCAACCCACGGACCCCACCCTTAAACCCTTCGCTGAGTGGTTGCCCGCCAATCAAAAATTTTTGCCGGCTTCCGTGATTGGCTCAAAGCCGGCGGTTACAGCGACAGCGCCATAAACCAGTACAGCGTTGCTGTCCGTTTAGCTCTCGGCCTGCTCAATAAGCCCTATCTCGAAATAGACCTTGACACCGATTTCTGGTTATATCAGTTGGAAGATGCTATATCTGAATTCCACCCTGAGACACAGGCAACGTGAATTGAATGATATCACTAATATCACCAACATCTATCCACAAACGACCACCATGCAAGTTGATAAGAGACTTCGCTATGAACAGAGTATAAAAATCGGTATTGAGCAAGGGTAAAGGATCGTCCTCAGCTAAGAGGGCTGTAATATTTGGATCGATGTTGCCAGAACAGATAATACTGATCTGAATTATGGGGAACTGACTCGTCCAGATCGCCTTGATGGATACAACATTAGTTGAAGTATAGGCACTAGCATTAGAGACAACAACCCCCAGAATATTATGTAATATTTGCCGTAAGCGTATTGAATCAGCCTGAATAACAGGTAGGTCTGATATTAGCTCACTTTGGATTTGAATAGTTTGTTTACCTAGTTTACGCCCTTCAAAAACTGATACCACCTCATCAATAATTGTATTTAAGTTAATGTCTTGAAATTGGAGTTGTATCTTGCCCATTATCAATTTGGCAATATCTACTAAATCATAATTTAGTGCCAAGGCATGAGTGACTATATTATGAATCGTCTCGATATGTTGTTTATGTTGATCGGCAAGTGTACCAGTTGTATCATCCAGAATTGACCGTGAATGACCGCTAATTGAGTTAAGCGACGTGCGCATATCTAAAGAAAGGTCATGTACAAATGTCTCAAAGTGCCTAGCAAGATTGGCTTCATAAATCTTTGTTTGTTCGTTCACAGAGTATTTTGCTCCAAAGTGTAATAGATATTCTCGATTGTTATTCTTAATTTTTAATTAGCAAATTCTGTTTTACCACCGACAACAGGTACCTTAAGGGGGATTTGCCCTCTATGAACATAGTAGTATCTCCTGTTATACGGTGTACCATAGGGCTGCCCGTACTTATTTCGAGGGGTAAGTAAGGGGTCTCTAGGATCCTCCATACCAGACCAAATTGGACCATATGTTTCAATTGGTAGTTTAGTTACATCGACCTGCTTGGCTGACAAATTTAATCTGGATAAATAGCCAAGATTGCGGTAAAACAACCTCCCAGAGAAATTCGGGAGGTAATATGACGGATAGTCATCAAATGTTTTGTACCCTGATGCAAACTTTTCTGCTCCATCTGCCTCGATCCGCTTGGGGCGATATTCGCCGCTTGGTGACCCTGGCTTGGGCGGTGGTAGGTCTGTGTTGGAGCCAGAAGGCCAGTTTATCGAGTTGGGGCGAAGCGGTCAAGAGCCAGGCCCACCAAGCCGCCAGTCACACCCGGCGCTTCCAGCGGTGGGTGGACAATGCCCAAATTCGGGTCCAAGCCTTGTATGCGCCGCTGGTGCAAGCCGCGCTGACGGCTTGGTCGCCCAGGGGACGGGTGTATGTGGCTTTGGATGTATCGGTGTTGCACGGCAGTCCTTTCGTTTTGATCCGGGTATCCCTGATCTATCGGGGGCGAGCTATTCCTTTGGCCTGGCGGGTGCTGCGGCATGCCAGCGCGACCGTCGGCTATGCTGACTATGTCGGGGTGCTGGATCAAGCGGCGGCTTGTCTGCCGACCGGTCTGGAGGTCATTTTCCTGGCCGACCGAGGCTTCGTCCACCAAGAACTGTTCCAGTGGCTGCGGCGGCAGCAGTGGCATTACCGGGTTCGGCTGACGGCTGATACCTTAATCCATTTCCCTGACCGCCGGGTGGTCCCGGTCGGGCAACTGCTCCCCGCCAAAGGAGCCGCCCATTTCTACCACCGGGTCCATCTCCTGGGGGTGGCCTTAGGGCCGTGTCACCTGGCCTTAGCCCAACTGGACCAACCCAACCAAGACCCGTGGTTACTGGTCAGCGATGAGTATACCGACTTGACTACCTTTGACGAGTACGGCTTGCGCTTTGACCTGGAAGAAAATTTCCTCGATGACAAATCCAATGGCTTTCAGGTCGAGGCCAGCCGTTTGGATACGCCCGCTGCTCTGGAACGATTGTTTCTGGTTCTGGCCGTGGCCACGCTTCACTTTACCAGTGTTGGCGTGGGTGTGGTTCGCCTCAAGCTCCGTCGCTGGGTGGATGCTCACTGGGACCGGGGCATGAGTTATCTCAAAATCGGTTGGAGTTGGTTACGCCAACAATTCCGCCGTGGTTGGCCCCGTATGCCCGCCCTTTGGCTTGACCCCGCTCCCGACCCTGAACCCGCCATGGCTTCACGCCGCAAAGCAACCCGACCTAAACCTAAATGGGTGGTCGCTTTCAAAACTTAAATTTGTCGGCCAACCAGTACATCGACTCTTACCCAATAATCGACTCGATCATCTTGATGGTCATTAAATAAAAACATGGCCAAGTCGCCTTTTTCATACAAACGAGCTTCTTGTGGAGAGATATCAGTAAGATATACCCCTTGCCCATGTAATTCAAGTTTATTCAGATTTCCAGTTAGGATAACATGTGGCGGCGTCATTATCCCAAAGTAACCACTTGTCCGTGTATAGTGGTAAAGATATCTTTTATTGTTATCATCATCATCAGGAGGACACTCTGTTGCTGTAGGTGCAGGCTTTGGTTGAGGTTGTGGCGCCGGTTGTGTCTGTGGTCCAGGTGTACCTTGAGGATCAGGTTGGGGTTGCGTTTGTGGTCCAGGTGTGCCCGTAGGGGTGGGAATTGAGGGAGTTGGTACTGGTGATTTGGTAGGTCCCTCGATGTAACATTTGATGAGATAGGCGCACGATAGAACCAGGCCGGTCGATAGCGCCACGATAGCTGTGCCTGCCACCACTACCGGTGCACTCACCGTACTAACTACGACAAACTGTACACCCTCTACTACGACGAACCCTCTCGTTGCATCAATTACTATTCGACAGGTAGGGCTTTGCAGACAGGTCTCTACAGCCTGTTCTACTTGAGCAGGGTCAGGCAGAGGTGGGAAAAGACCACTCGGATCGGTCAAATTAACGGGATTATGGTTAGCATAGTTGTAACCATTCATCGTGTTGGGTACAGTCGATATTCCCTCGGAGGGGTCCTGGCTCAAAAACGTGCCCGTCCCGAAGTCGTACCACCTTGCCCGCAAATGCAACAAGTCAATGTAACCCTCCCACCATTCGCCCGTGTAACCGTAAGGCTCACCTCAACAAAAAAGCGCCCTTCCGTGAGCACTTCTCCTATTCAGCTAAGACATTCCGTCATTTTCGTATCCGTTGACGAGAGTAGGATTGGATGGTACCGATTGTAGCATCTTTTCACCGGTCAACCAACCTTAAAGCCGGCTGCTTGAGAATCTGGACAGGTGCAGGTTAACGCAGAAAAAGTTCAGACGCACCGACTCGGATCGGTCAATACCCCGTGAAACTAAGACCTCACCGCTTGAAATCAGCGCAAATCCACCCAACAGATTTTGACGGTTTCTCCTTCAAGCCGAATCCATGCTATACTTTGGCTGAAACCAAAGTAAAGCTGGATCGAGGCTAAAATGAAAATGAATATAAGGGTGATCTGGCGCAATTCATTGGCC
The DNA here is from genome assembly GCA_015075405.1 of Anaerolineales bacterium. Lineage (GTDB taxonomy): Bacteria > Chloroflexota > Anaerolineae > 4572-78 > J111 > DSQQ01. The sequence goes on along the minus strand of JABTUK010000003.1, from coordinate 269,724 downwards.
CTGGCGATGCTCCTGGCCCTGTCTCCTCTGGCCTGCAACCTGGGTAACTGGACCATTTCGACGGTCTCCCCCACCGCCGCGCCGACGGCTGCCCCTATCCCCACAACTACCCCGCCACCAACACCGCTGACTGTGGTCAACGCGAGCGAGATTGTTACCAACGGCGTGGCCCTGATTGACGCCGCCGGCCTCGACTTTGCCGAGCGGCGCGTCATTGAGGTGTATCAGCGGGTTGCGCCATCGGTGGTCAATATCACCACTCAAGTGCTGCAGCGCAGCTTCTTTTTTGAGGTCATCCCGGCTGAAGGGGCCGGCTCCGGCTTTGTGCTGGACAACGAAGGACACATTCTGACCAACTACCACGTCATCGAGGGGGCGCAGAGCATCGAGGTCAATTTTAGCGATGATACGGTGCTGCCGGCCAGGGTCATCGGGGCCGACCCGCGCAACGATGTGGCCGTGCTGCAAGTGGAAAATGCGCCGCCGGGACTGCTGGCGCCGGTGGAGTTGGGCCAGTCGGCCACCTTGCAGGTAGGCCAGCGAGCCATCGTCATCGGCAATCCCTTTGGTCAATTTGGCCGCACCCTGACCACCGGCGTGGTCAGCGCCCTGGATCGCACCCTGCAAAGCCAGGATGGGCGGCAAATGAGCGGTATCATCCAGACCGACGCAGCCATCAACCGGGGCAACTCGGGCGGGCCGCTGCTCGACAGCGCCGGGCGGGTCATCGGCATCAACACGGCTATTTTTAGCCCCAGCGGGACCAGCAGCGGCGTCGGCTTTGCCATCCCGGTAGATACGGTGCGCCGGCTGCTGCCCGATTTGCTGGAGTTGGGCCGCTATCGCCATCCCTGGCTGGGAGTTCGCTACGCTTATCCGCTCTCGCCCCAACTGGCCCAGGCTCTCAAACTGCCGGTTGAGCAAGGGCTGCTGCTGGTCGAATTAATGCGGGGGAGTCCGCTCGCTGCCGCCGGGGTGCGCGGAGCGCAGCAAGAAGTGATCCTGGGCAACCGGCGGTTGTATATCGGCGGCGATGTGTTGACCGCGCTGGACAACCAACCCATCACCAACCTGGAAAACCTGGAAACAATGCTCGAAACCCGCTATCAAGTCAGCGACAACGTTACCGTAACCCTGATCCGCGATGGTCAAGAACAAACTGTGAGCGTAACCTTAACCGAAGAGCCAACCCAATAAATTTCAGTAAATCACGAATTGAGGAGCCAGCACGCCCACGTGCGGCTCCGTTCGGCACGTGGGCGTGCCTCACTCCTCTAAAATTGTGATTTACTGAATTTACGATTTTAGATTTCCCGTAGGGCTATACCGCGCCGGGTACGATGTCAGTTTGTGGATTTACGATTAAAGGACGAACAATCGTAAATCGTAAATCGTAAATCCAAAATGGTTTAGCTCAACGGCTGGCCGATGCCGCCAAAGGTGCAGTTTGCGCCCGGTTCGGGGTAGTAGGGCCCTTTTTGATACTGGCGCACAAATTGAGCCAGGCGGGGGTCGCTGGCGTTGTCCAGGCGCAGTTGGACGCGCCAGGCGGTAGCCACAATGGGGTCTTTCAGGTCGGGCTTGGGGGCCAGCAGCACCCAGCGCTCCTGGCTGCCGGCCTGGTCTTCCCGGACCAGCGCCCGCAATGTTTCTACCTGGTCGGCCGGCAGGTCGGGCTGGTAGGCAATCCAGACCGCCCCGTGTTCCAGCGAGTGGATAGCGTTTTCGGTCCGCACCGGCTGGTCATAAATCCCACAGTTTTGCCATTCCGGGTTGTGCAGCCCGCCCACAGGGACATCCGTAGTATAAGGCAACTCCCCGTCGCGGTGGCCTCGGCCGGGATCGGGAAAGATCAACACGCCGTCAATATCGCCCTGCACGGCCCCAGCCGTTTGATTACCCAGATAAAATAAGCCAATCACGGCTAAGACCGCTAAAACAATACCGCCGGCCAGCCAGACCCAGCCCGGTATTTTGGTTTGACTCGACCCAACTGTAGCCCGACTGCGCTTGAAATTGGGAACAGCGCTTTGTTTTCTAGCCATTAATCTCCTCCAAAAAATATGAATCTGGATTGTAAGGAGAGCGTTCAGGTTGTCAAATCAGCGCAATTGAGCTTTAATCCAGGCGTGTGCTATAATCCCGCCCAAGTTGTCTAAAGGAAAGGAAGAAGAATTTGAAAAACCAAGCTTTTAATACTCGCGCCGTCCACGCCGGCGAGCGCGCCCCCGAAAGAACGTATACCCCGGTTGCCACCCCCATTCACCCCTCGGTCGGTTACGTTTACGAAAGCATGGACGAACTCGACGCCATTTTTGCCACTACCCAGCCGGGCTATGTTTACCCGCGCTACGGCAGCCCCACAGTGGCGGCGTTTGAAGCGGCCATGGCCAATTTGGAAAGCGGCGAGGCGGCCTATGCCTTTGCCTCCGGTATGGCCGCCATGCATGCCGCCCTCCTGGCCGCCGGAGTCCGGGCCGGAAGCACGGTGGTTGCCGCTATGGATGTGTACGGGGCAACCTATACCCTGCTCAATCGCCTCTTCGCCGAATTGGGGGCAACAGTGCGATTTGTAGATGGGGCTGATCTGGCCGCCGTTGAGACTGCCCTGGCCGAATTGAAGCCGGTGGCCCTGGTTGCCGAAATCATCTCCAACCCGCTGCTCAAGGTAGCCAATGTGCCGGCCCTGTCCGGCCTGGCCCGGCGCTACGGCACCCAGTTCTTGCTCGATAATACCTTCGCCACGCCCTATCTGTTTACGCCGTTAAACTACGGGGTTGACTTTGTCATTCACAGCGCCACCAAATACATCGGCGGGCACGGCGATGTCATGGCCGGGGTAGTTGTCACCTCCGCCGCCAACCGGCGCAAGCTGTACGATTTAACGCTGATCACCGGGGGGAATTTGGGACCATTTGAAGCGTGGCTGGCCCTACGCGGCCTGAAAACCCTGCCGCTGCGGGTGCGGAAACAGTTTGACAATGCCGCTCGTCTGGCCGCCTGGCTGGCCGAGCAGCCGCAGATCAGCCGGGTCAATCACCCCAGCCTGCCGGACCATCCCCAGCATGAACTGGCCCGTGAGCTTTTCGAGGGGCGCGGTTTTGGCGGAGTGCTGTCATTTGAAATCGCCGGAGCTGATAAAGTATCGGTTTTCCGTTTTATGGAACGGCTCAACTTGTGCCTGCCGGCGACCACCCTGGGCGACATCTACACCCTGGTGCTACATCCGGCCACTTCGTCTCACCGCGCCCTGACTCCGGAGGCGCGCGCCCAAATTGGCATCAGCGATGGCTTGATTCGCCTCTCGGCTGGCATTGAGGAAGTGGACGATATTATCGCGGATTTGGCCGATGCCTTAAAGGGGGAAAGTTAGAGACGTCCCAATACATCCTGAGTAAATTGCTGGGCTTGGGAACAGATGTGGCAAACTGAATCCCATCCAGTTACAAGTTGGGGTACTATTTGTTCGTAGTTGCGACGTGGTTTTTTAATTGTCCGGCCATTTCTTTGGAGAACTTTACCATACTTTTTGAGTGTCAGCCGGTAACCAGGATGATCACGATCGTTTTTGGTACACTCGTAATCATTTCTCGAACATAACTCATCGTCTGGGAAGAGGGCAGCAAAAGTCCAATTTTCCGTGTCCTGAGCCGGGATTGCCAGAATTACCTGGGGAGGTAAAATGTCCTGCTGTAACCAACGTTCAATAACATGTTTGAGTTGATTTGCCGTTAGCTGAATAGGCGGGCAGGGTTGCTGTATATCAGGAATAGGGGTTTCGTCTTCATCTTGTAAATCATGTTCAATAGCAATTCCGGCATCTACATGAATTACCAACAAATCGAGAGGAGGTCCCGTCTCCCCAGAAAGAAGTTTGTCCAAACTCGAACCTGGAATTTGCCGGGTTTGACGGCACCAACGACGAACCCCTTTCCAGCCGGTACCCATCTCGCCAAATGTCTCAGTCGGCTGTAAGGGAAAATAGCGATGTTCACCAGGGCAAATTCTATTCAATACAGCTTGTAAGACCAGTCGATCTGTTGGGCCTTCAACGACAGTGCCGATATTCACGTGTAATCCTCAAGTTCAGAATAAATCAGGCACACCGCCGAGCCGGCCCATTAACCAAAGGTTAGATAACGTCAATCCTGCTTGAGTAGCTTGCAAAACCTCATCTGAAACCTGCACTCGATAAACTTGGGTTGCTCCATACGAATTACGCTCAACAGCAAAGAGGCGGATACGGTCATCACGTAAATCCAGACCATCTAAAACCAACGGGTTATGAGTCGTCAGAAGGGCTTGGCGGGTAGGATTGGCTTTTAGCATCTGTTGGCAAAAGATTCGAGCCGTAGCCCGCGCCAGGCGGGGGTGCATCGCCTGGTCAAGATTATCAATTGCAAACAACCGAGGGGACTTAGGATGTAAAGCTAACACCAGGGCAAATAATACGTATAAGGCTCCTTCGCTGGCGTCGTAAGCTGATAGCTGATTGCTATCTTTATCCATCCAACGATCTGTAAAACGGATGATGTTACGTAGGGTAGGCACACTGGCAGAAACCAGTTCACGAGATGGAGATACAACCGCTATCCCGTCTACCCAATCTAACAACTCAAACAACTCATCCAATCCAAGTGCGCCGAAAGCATCCCGTTTCCCATCTAATAATTCGCCTACTGCTTCGGCAAGCTGTCCACCTGCTAAGCCAACTGGCTGTCGTTGTGTAATGTCGGGTGTTGTGCCTCGCAGAGTTGAAGTATTAGGAGAGAAAATTGCGTAATCTGACAAAATCTCTTGCCAATCTTCTTCTAACTCATCCAAGAAATCAGGGTTCTTAATAATTGAGCGAGGTCCATCCTGATGCACATCACGAATAATACTTCCCTCTTCATTGTTACGTTTAAATTTTTGCTTGTATGCCCAATTTTGCCATCGAGTACTTATAGTAGTATCAAATTCGACTTGATATTCAACTGTATCTCCTCCAAATAGTCCCCACACTGTATAGATATTAATATGCTTGAGAATTTGAGTTTCTTTGAATGAAGATTGATAAAGAGACAATGTGCTAGGCCGAACACCGCGACGTAATAACGCTTGATCATCTAACTGATTACTGGTAGCAGCACTTAATAAACCAATCGCCTCAAGCAAATTACTTTTGCCACTCCCATTCGCGCCAATAAAAACATTAACCATTCCTAATTCCAGATTTTCCACATTTTGAAGCGACTTGAAACCTCGGACGGTTAGTTGAGTTAACACGCTTCACCTCTTCAATCAAAAATACTAACTGGGTTGAGTATACCACAAGAGAGGTATCGAGGGAATAAAAACCGAGACGTTAGCCTGTATACCGCCGCAAAATCGAGTCCACGCTGCCGCCGTAACCCTCGCCAAAGAGGTTAAGGTGGTTGAGCAAGTGATAGAGGTTGTAGAGGTCTTTACGTTCCTCGTAGCCGGGGTCCAACGGCCAGGCGGACTTATAAGCAGCATAGAAAGCCGCCGGAAAGCCGCCGAAGAGCTCGGTAAAGGCCAGGTCGGCTTCGCGGTGGCCGTAGTAAACGGCCGGGTCAATCAGGGTGGGTTGGCCGGAAGCGGTAGTCAGCCAATTGCCGCCCCACAAATCACCATGGAGGAGGGACGCGGCGGGTTGAGGCGGCAGCCAGTCGGCCAGGCGCTTCAGCAGCGACTCCAGACGGCGGGCGCGGGAGGCCGGTAAAAACCCGTTTCGACCGGCCAACGCCATTTGAAAACCCAACCGCTGCTCCCGAAAAAAGTCAACCCAGTTATCCATCTGGCGGTTGGGCTGCGGGTTCGCCCCGATAAAATTATCATGATCCAGGCCAAAAACAGCACCGAGGACGTGATGCTGCGCGGCCAGGCCCGTCCCTAGAGCAGCAGCGCTGGCCGCCGATTTTGAGCCGGGTTCAAGCCATTCCAGGACGATAAAGGCCGGGCAAAAGGCGGTTGCCTCGGCCTGGGCCAATATCGCCGGCACGCGCAGCGCCCCCGCCGAGTGCAGCAGTGCCAACCCGGCCCGCTCGGCGGTAAACAGGCCGGGCAGCAACCCGGAACGCCATTTGACCACAACCTGTGTTCCGCTCGCCAGTTGCAGCCGCGCCGCCTGGCTAATATCGCCGCCCCCCACCGGGGTTGCTGCTGCCACCGGCCCCAATTGAGATGTTATCGTTGAAATAAGCGCGTCTGGGAGAATCATCGCTGTAAAAAGGGAACTGAAGGAATTCGAAGGATAAGTTCCTTCAGTTCCTAAATTCCTCGCTCCTGGCGGATATGGGCCAACAAACCCTGACATCCAGCTTGAACCAGCCGGTAGACTTCTTCAAAGTTGCCGGTATAGTAGGGATCAGGCACATCCAGGCTGCTGCCGCTATGCCGGCCATTAGCAAAGCTGAGTAACAAACTCAAACGACCCTCCAGTGAGCCTTTGGGCATGACCCTTTGTATATCCGAGGCATTGTAGCGATCCATTACAATAATGTAATCAGCCTGGGTCAAATCGGTTCGCGTTACCTGGCGGGAGATGCTGTCGCAAGGAATATCGTGTTCGGCCAGAATGCGCCGGGTGCCCCTGTGGGCCGGCTCCCCCACGTGATAGGCCTCCGTCCCCACCGAGTCAATCTCAAATTGGTCGGCCAAGCCTGCGCGAGCCACCAAATCTTTAAACACTGCCTCGGCCATCGGCGAACGGCAGATATTGCCCATGCAGACAAACAAAACTTTAATCATGAACTTCTCCTACGCTGAAAGCTGCTTGATAATTGCTTCTGCCACCACCTGGGTGCCCGTTTCGGCAGAGCCGTCGGGCTTTAAAATGATGGTTTTTTGGCGGAAAGCTTGCTCAATCGCCTGCTCAATTTTTGCCGCCGAGTCGCGCCGGCCCAAATAGTTCAGCATCAACCCGCCGGCCAAAATAGCAGCCAGAGGGTTGGCCCGCCCAGTACCGGCCAGGCGCGGCGCTGAACCGTGAATCGGCTCAAAATAGGCGTAGTGATCGCCAATATTGGCCCCGGCGCACACGCCAATCCCGCCGACAGTCGCCCCCCCTAAATCACTCAGAATGTCGCCAAAGAGGTTTTCGGTGACCAGCACATCAAAGCGATCCGGCTCCAACACCAAAGCTTGGGCCGCAGCATCAACATACATCGTCTCCGCCTCAACATCGGGATAATTTTGGGCGATTTCTTTAAAGATTTGGCGAAAGAAGGCAAACGAGCGTAACACATTGCTTTTGTCCACGCAAGTCACTCGTTTTTTGTGATTACGCCGCCGCGCCTCCTCAAAGGCATAACGGACAATTCGCTCTGTGCCAAGCCGGGTAATCATCAAGGTATCGGTGGCTGCCTGGCCGGAGGTAGCCACAACGCCATTCCCCCGGCTGGCGTAAAGCCCTTCTGTGTTCTCGCGGACCATCACCCAGTCAATTTCGCCCGGCTGGCGATTGGCCAAGGCCGACGGCACATTCGGGTAAAGTTTGATGGGCCGCAAATTGACATACAAATCCAACCCGTTGCGTAAGCGTCCGCCCAGCACCCCGGCTTCGGTCCCATCGGGCAGGCGCACCTCCGGCAAACCTGTTGGCCCTTTAAAGATAGCATCAGCCTGGCGGCAGCCATCCAGACTTTCGGCGGGCAGCGCATTTCCGTACTTTTGGTAGGCGCCGGCGCCCGCTTCATAGGATATAAAATTAAGGGTAAAATTATCAATACTCGCCACCTGCTGCAACACCGCGCAGGCTGCGGAAATAATCTCCGGGCCAATCCCATCACCGGGAATAACGGCAATTGTATAAACTGATTTCTCCTGGTTCACCGAGCCTCCTCCGTAAATGCGACCACCGACGATTGACCGCCGACCGCCGAAAATTATGCCGAGCCTGCGACCTTGCGACCTTGCTACTAAAATTTCCGTAGGACGGCATCCCTAAACCGTCCGCTGACACATGGGGATGCGTCAGCTACGGAAATTTTGAAATGCGTTGGGTCCCACTTCACTATTTTTACACTGCCTTTCCCAAAAATGCAAAGCAGCAAAAAATAAAGAACCGGCTTACAAGCCGGTTCTTTATTTTATAGCCTTCCAGGCGCCCAATCTGGTCGGTATTCAGATTGAAGGGAGGAGACAAGTTGAGATAAGTTATAGAAGTATAAGGATAACTAGTTCTGATTGATTAATGATGACGTGGTTGAAGTTAGTTTTCGGGCGAGCGTCTATTGGAAAGTTTACCGAGCCAGTTTGGGGTGAGATTTCTTTCTGAATTATCAGCCTGCAACCGTAATTCCTCTACAATTACAGTCCCTAACAGGAGAGCCATCGTCAAGATGATGATAGCCAGTTCGGTCATAGTGGTCTCCTTAATCTCACTCCATCTGATACATTTCAAGGATACAATAAAACACTCTGGTTGAACAGTCCCAAAAGTCATTTATCTATCGCCCGATAGTCACTTATTTATAAGCCGGGAATTATTGAAAAGTAAGGCAAAATTTTGCCCTATCGGGCAAGACAAATTTGCCCGATAGTCACTAAAGTCATCTCCCTTAAGGTATAAGCTTGCGATGTTTTATTAAGCTTTTGTTGCCCGGCTTAGTCACTAGTGCTATACTAAAATCAGGTATGCTAAAGAAACGTGTAAGCTTGGCACTGGCCGGAGTTTTCATCGTCGTTGTCGGGGTGGGGCTTTTCGGTCTGTCGGCTTGTTATCCTAAAGAAGAAACTGTTCAGTTCAGTTACGCTTTTGCCTCTGATCGAAGTGGGGCGGGCGACATTTTTGCCCTGGACCACACCGGGCAAATTGTCAACCTGACCCGGCACCCCAGCGCCGATTGGGACCCGGTTTGGTCGCTGGATGGGCGCATGTTGGCTTTCACCAGCCAACGCTCCGGCGACAGCGAGATTTGGCTGCTGCCTGTCCCTACCACTGAGGAAACAGCCCCTCCCCGTAATTTAACCCATAATCCGGCCTGGGATTATAGCCCCAGTTGGTCGCCCAGCGGTCAGAGCGTTGCTTTTGTATCTGAGCGTGATGGCGATTCGGAAATCTTTGTCCAGCATCTCGAAGGTGATACCGCCATTCAACTTACGTTTAATAATGAAATGGACCGTCTGCCGGCCTGGTCCCCGGATGGCAAATATATCGCATTTGCCGCCGTGCGGAACGGGGTAGAGAAAATTTACCGGGTCCGGCCCGATGGAACGGATGAGCAGGTGGTCACTCCCGGCCCGCTGAAGGGCACATCCCCGGCCTGGTCGCCCGATAGCCAACGCCTGGCCTTTATTGGCTGGGATGAAGAGGATATGCCCGGTATTTATATCATCGGCCCGAAAGTAGATACGGTGCAACTCCTTTATCCGCAGGGTGGCCCCAGCCGTAATGGGGCCTGGTTGGGGTCGCTCCACTGGTCGGCTGATGGTCAATGGCTTACCTTTACCTCGTGGCAAGCGGGCAACCATGAACTCTACGCGCTCAAGGCTGAAGGAGGCCAGCCCATTCGGTTGACTATTGATGAGGCCTGGGATGATTTTCTGGTGATTAACCCCAAAGCCACCTTTTCCCCGCCGGCTGCTGAACAGGTGGTTCAAGCGGCCCCGGCTTTGAAACTGCCGGCTAACCCTAACTTTGCTGCGGGCGTCAACCTGGCTGATTTGGGCCTGGCCTACCTGGTCAACGATATGGGCTTTGATTGGGCCAAAGGCTATGTTAATTGGGGCACCGTTGAACCAAAACCAGGTGATCTGCAATGGGTTGACCCCGATAATATTGTCAAGGCTTATGGCGACCAACAGTTAAAAATTTTACTCCGGGTGCATGGCGTTCCCGCCTGGGCGCGTCCCGCCGACAGCGCCCTCAGTCATCCTCCTACCGATATAAACGACTTTGCGAATTTCATGACCGCCCTGGCGGAGCGCTATAAAGACCGGGTGGCTGCTTATGAAATTTGGAATGAGCCTAATCTGGATTACGAATGGGGCTATCAGTCCCCCGACCCGGCCGCCTACACCGAGATGCTTAAAATCGCCTACACCGTCATCAAAAACACCGACCCCGAAGCCCTGGTAATTAGCGGTGGGTTGGCTACCACAGGTGAAGGTTCGGCGACGGCTTACGGTGACTTGAAGTTTTTACAGGGCATGTATGATGCCGGCGCTAAAGGCTATTTCGACGCGCTGGGCAGCCACCCCTATGCCTACGGTCGGCCGCCTGATGAAACCGACCCATGGGGTCTTTCGTTAGCGCGGGTGGTAGACCAATATCAGGTGATGCAGGCAAACGCTGATGGCGACACCCCCATTTGGATTACCGAAGCCGGTTGGGTGCTGCAAAACAGTTGGGATTTGGATGAGCACGAAACCATCGGCGTCACGCCGGAGCAGCAGGCCGAGTATCTGAGCCGGGCCTATACCAAAACCCATCAGGAATGGCCTTTTGTCCGGGCGCTTTTTTTGTTCAATCTTGACTTTAGCACCGTGCCCTGGTACCCCGCCGCCGAACCGATGCGCTGGTACGCCATTCTTAACCCCGACCGGACGCCCCGCCCGGCCTATACCGACCTCCGCCAGATGATGCGCGAACGGTGAGGATGGAAGATAGAAGATAGTAGATGGAAGATAGTAGATGGAAGATAGTAGATGGAAGATAGAGGATTGTGGATAGAAAATAATTGCTATTTTCTATCCACAATCCTCTATCTACTATCTTCTATTCTCTATCCATAATCCTCTATTCTCTTCCTTTACCCATTATCCTCTATCTTCGATACTCAGTAGATCCAAATTTGAGGAGCCAGCACGCCCACGTGCGGCTCCGTTCGGCACGGGGGCGTGCCTCACTCCTCGGAAATTGGGTCTACTGATACTACTTGCTAGTGCCATGAGAATTGTCATAAAAGTTGGAACGAATGTGCTTCGCGCCGGGACTGAACGCATCCACCGTCCCCGGCTGATTGACCTGGCCCGCCAGATTGCCTGCCTTATTCAAGAAGAACATCAGCCAATCCTGGTTTCTTCCGGGGCCATCTTTGCCGGGCGAGAATTGCTGGGCGTAGATAAACCGGCTCAACGTAAAGACATTCCCCATAAACAGATGCTGGCAGCGGTAGGCCAGGGCCGGTTGTTGGCGTTGTACCAGCAAATTTTTGAAATGTATAATCTGGTCGTCGCGCAGGCCCTCTTGACTCGGGCCGATTTGGCTCATCGCACCCGCTATCTCAATGCCCGCAATACGCTGCTGCTGTTACTTCAACGCCAAGTGATTCCCATTATCAACGAGAATGATGTGGTGGCCGTAGATGAAATTAAGTTTGGCGACAACGACAAACTATCGGCGCTGGTTGCCAACCTGGTTGACGCCGATTTGCTCATCATTCTGACCGACCAATTGGGTCTCTTCACCGCCGACCCGCGCCGCGACGCCAGGGCCGAGTTGATTCAACAGGTGGTCGCCATTGATGAAAAAGTGCGGGCGATTGCCGGCGGCAGTAGCACCTCCGTTGGCACCGGCGGCATGATTACCAAAATCGAAGCGGCCGAGCTGGCGACTCGTTCCGGGACCGAAGTGGTGATTGCGCCCGGCAATGAGCCTGACAGTATTCTGCGCATTATACGCGGCGAGGCCCTGGGGACGCGCTTTCCCACCCAGGTGAGCCAAGTTGAAAGCCGCAAACGCTGGATTCTAGCCGAAGCGGCGCAGGGTTCAATCAAAATTGACGAGGGAGCCGCCATAGCCCTGACTCAAGCGGGCAAGAGTTTGCTGGCGGTGGGCGTCACCGAAATCAGCGGCAGTTTTGAACGAGGCGCAACTATTCGCGTGTTGAATGGACACGACCAGGAAATCGCCCGGGGCATTGCCAATTACAGCGCCGCCAATCTGCGCGCCATTTGCGGTAAACAATCCCATCAAATTGCCGACATCCTGGGCTATGAATACGGCCCCACGGCTATCCATCGAGATAATTTGGTGCTGGTCTAAATGATTTATCATGCCTGAACCAACCCCATCCGCCAATCCCCCACCCAGCGATGGCCCGGAGAGCGTCTGGACCCACCGGGGCTACCGCATGAGGGCCGGTGAATTTAATACGGCCATGGTCCATTTTTACCGGGGCGAGCTGCAGCGTTCCAACACTTGGCGCTTACGCCTTGACAGCACTACCAATTGGGCGGTGGTTACTACGGGCGCGGTGCTGACCTTTGCTTTTGGTTCGGTTGGCAATTCGCATGTGGTCATCTTGATTAGCTTCTTGCTGGTCTGGCTCTTTCTGGTCATCGAATCGCGCCGTTATCGTTATTACGAACTGTGGACCCTGCGAGTCCGCTTGCTGGAAACCGACTTTTTCGCCGCCATGCTGACCCCGCCGTTTGCCCCCCACCCCGAATGGGCCACCCGTCTGGCCGACAGTTTGCTGACGCCCGAATTTCCTATCAGCCAGTTCGAGGCGCTGGGCCGGCGGTTGCGGCGCAATTACATCTGGATTTACTTGATTTTGGGGTTGGCCTGGGTAGTCAAATTGATGCTGCACCCTACCCCCGCCGATTCGCTGGAGCGATTTTTTAGTCGGGCCAGTATTGGTTTTATCAGTGGTCATGCAGCGGTAGCAGGGGTGGCCTGTTTCTTCCTCGGCATTTTTCTCATTGCCATTCTCACCGCCGGGCTGCGGGCCGCCGCCGGGGAAGTGCTGCCCCAATCCGAAGTGCTGGCGATGTCCAATAGTCTGATCCAAAACCTGGCCAGCGCTGCCAGCCACGTTTTGCCCGAGGATTTACCCTTTCTATCCCGGCAGAAACACCTGGCAATTATCATAACCGCCAAACCCGAAGAGGTCAGCCAGCAGTTGCTTTCTTTCCTCAACCGGGGCGTTACGGCGCTGGACGGCAAAGGCATGTATACCGGCCAGGCCCGATCCGTGCTGCTGTGCGCCGTAGCCCCCGCCGAAATTGCCCACTTGAAGGTTTTGGTTTATCGGGTGGATGAGCACGCTTTTGTGGTGGTCAATCCCACCGAAGAAATCTGGGGCAGCGGTTTTAGCAATTTAGAGCCGACCTGGAAGCGGCCTTTACAGCCACGAAAAAAGAGCCAGCCCACATCCTCTTAAGATGAGTTTATAATTTACGGCGACTGAACTTACCAGCCGACAGTCGAGCAGGTCAAACGATGCTGCAATCATCAATAATATCGCCCGCCAGGACACATACCTTGCCTCTGCCAGCGCAACCGACTGCTTTGATTGGTCGGGCCGAAGAGGTGGCCGAAATTGTCGGCCTGCTGACTGACCCTGCCTGCCGGCTGTTGACCCTGGTTGGGCCGGGCGGCATTGGCAAAACTCGCCTGGCGCTTCAAGCCGCGGTCGAAGCCAAGCCCACCTTTGCTGCCGGCGCATGCCTGGTTAACCTCCAGCCCATAGAATCCGTCAGCTTTCTGGCAACGGCTATCGCGGATGCCCTCAATATTTCACTGCGCGGTTCCGAAGAACCTGAGTTGCAACTACTTACTTATCTGAGTGACAAACAATTATTATTGGTGCTGGACAATTTTGAACAATTAATTGGTCAAGATGGAACGGGGTTGTTGTCCAGTATTCTGGAGATTTGCCCTTCGGTCAAACTGCTCATCACCTCGCGGGAAGTGCTGAACCTGCAAGAAGAGTGGCTTTACCAGGTGCAAGGGCTTTCTTTTCCGCCTCCGGCCCAAACTTCCCCCCCGGAAGCAGACGACCCCAAACCATACAGCGCCATCCAGTTATTTGTAGACCGCGCCCTGCGGGTGCGCCGCGACTTCTCGTTGGAGGATGAGTACCACGAGGTGGTTCGTATCTGCCAACTGGTTAAAGGTCTACCTCTGGCCCTGGAATTGGCCGCCTCGTGGGTAAAAACCCTGAACTGCCAGGTGATTGCCACCGAAATTCAGCGCAACCTCGATTTCTTAACCACCCAATTACGCAATGTACCCGACCGGCAGCGCAGTATCCGCGCTGTTTTCGACTATTCCTGGCAGCTTTTGAGTGAAGAAGAGCAGGGCGTGTTCCGGCGTTTGTCCGTTTTTCGGGGCGGCTTTGACCGGGTTGGGGCCGAGCGGGTGGCCGGCGCCTCACTGGCCATGCTGTCGGCGTTGGTAGACAAATCCTTGCTGAGCTGGGAAGCGGAGGGACGTTATCAAATCCACGAGCTGCTGCGCCAGTATGCCGCCGAGCAACTGGCTCGCTCGCCCACCGACATTGGCCAGGCTTATGAGCGGCACAGCGCCTATTATGCCGATTTTCTCCAGCAGCGGGCTGAAGATGTCCAGGGACGCGGCCAGCGTGAGGCGCTTAAAGAGATTTCAGCCGATTTGGAAAATATTCGGGCCGCCTGGCAATGGGCGGTGCAGACGGCCAATGTCGAGTCGCTCTATAAATCCATTTACCCCTTGCAGTTCTATTTCGATGCTCAAGGCCGCTACCTGGAAAGCCTACTAGCTTTTGAACAGGCCCGCCAGACCCTGGACAGGCAGCCGGCCAGCGAGCCAGTCTCCTTGACTCTGGCCCACCTCCTGGTTTACCTGGGCTGGTCCCATATTCGACTGGGCCGCCTGGACCAAGCCCAGACCGCTTTTGCCAGAAGCCGCCAAATTTATACCAATTTGGCCGCCACACCCCCACCCGGCTTTGGCACCGATCCGCTGTTGGGCTTGGGGTTGCTGGCTCATATTTGGGGCGACTATGCCCAGGCCAGCCAATTGGGCGAAACGGCTCGCCAGGCGCACGAAGTTCAAGCAGACCGGCAAAACCTGCAAATTGCTTTGTACGTGCTCACCAACGCGGCCCTGGCTCAAGGTGAGTACGAAGCCGCTCAACGCTATGCTGAACAAGCCTATACTTTAAGCCAGGAAACGGAAAATCGTTGGTTCATGGGCTACACGCTCAGTGATTTGGGGCGAGTGGCTCAAGCCCTGGGCGATTATGACCAGGCCCAACAACACTTCCAGGCCAGCCGTCAAATCAAACAAGAATTTAACGACCCCGAAGGGATTGCCCTGGCCCTCAATCACCTGGGCCGAGTGGCGCTGCTGCAACAGAATTATCAGGACGCAGAAAAACTGTACCGGCAAAGTCTGGCCCTCTATCGGGATATTGGCGACCAGGGTGGCCTGGCAACCACCCTCAACGGCCTGGGGGCAGCCGCATGCGGACTGGGCCAATACCCCGCAGCGCAGCACTATTTTCGGGAAGCGCTGCAAATTACCAGCGCCATGCAGTTTGGGCCGTTGACCTTAACAATCCTGATCGGCATTGCCGAGATGCTCGGCCAGGCGGGTCAGCCGGAACGCCGCATCGAACTGCTGGCTTTGGTGGCGGCCCACCCAGCCGGTGACTTTGAAACCAAAGCCAGGGCGCAGCAACTTCTGGCTCAGTGCCAGGCCGACCTGCCGCCAGATGAATCCACTGCCGTCAGCCAGCAGGGAGCTTCTGCTGATCTCGCTACGCTTACCTCACAAATTTTGACTCTCTTGGCTGCTCCGCTATCAATAGAGCGCAGCGAGGCGGATGAGAAAACTCTCTCCCCCACTCCCCTGCCCCCCCGCACCCCTGCCCTGCTGGACCCACTCACTCCGCGCGAACTCGAAGTGCTGCGCCTCATCGCCGAGGGCATGACCAACCAACAAATTGCCGAACAGTTGATTATTTCAGTGGGCACGGCCAAATTTTACACCAGCCAGATTTACAGCAAACTCCACGTCAGCAGCCGGACCCAGGCCATTGCCCGCGCCAGAGAACTTGATTTGTTGGCTTAACGTCCAAATTTTACTTCCCGTTTTGAGTTCCTATGAGTTCCCTTAGTTCCCTGGGAACTCATAGGAACTTGGGGGAACTTATTTTTGGACAATCACTTAGCCCAACCGTCCCTGGGCTATCCAAACCCAACCCTCAAACCTATATTTTGGCAGGTCACTGTTATCGTTGAATGGCTTATAATGAGCCTATCAATTAAGTCACAGACAAACTTTTAGTTTTGAGGAGTAAACCTGATGAGTACCAATGGCTTTAATCAACAAATTGCCGATGCTTTTACCGAAAAAATGGTGGATGTGCTCAACTACGGCTCGCTGGCGCTGATGACCAGCATTGGCCACCGCACCGGCCTGTTTGATACGATGGCAACCCTGCCCCCGGCCACCATCGAGCAGATTGCCGCCAGCGCCGATTTGCACGAGCGATATGTCCGTGAGTGGTTGGGGGCAATGGTGGTCGGGCGCATCATCGAACACGACCCGGAAACAAACACCTATCGCCTGCCCGCTGAGCATGCCGCCGCGCTGACCCGCGCCGCTGCGCCCAATAATATCGCCGCCTTTACCCAATACATCGGGCTGCTCGGCTCGGTTGAGGATGGTATTGTTGATTCATTTCGTAATGGCGGTGGCGTGCCTTATGCAGCTTTCCCCCGCTTTCAAGAGGTCATGGCCGAAGACAGCGGCCAGTCCGTGCTGCCAGCGCTGCTGGACCACATTTTACCGCTGGTTCCCGGCTTAATTGAAAAGCTCGAACAGGGGATTGAGGTGCTTGATGTGGGCTGTGGGCGTGGTCTGGCCCTGCTACTGATGGCCCAAACCTTCCCCAAGAGCCGCTTTACCGGCTATGATTTCTCGGAGAACGGCATTGCCGCCGCTCGAGCTGAGGCCCGGCAGAAAGGTTTAACCAACCTGCGCTTTGCCGTGCAAGATGCGGCTACCCTGGCCGAGACGGAGCGGTATGACCTGATTACCACCTTTGATGCTATTCATGACCAGGCCAAACCTGCTGCTGTCTTACGCAATATCCACCGCGCTTTGAAAACGGACGGCATCTATCTGATGCAGGATATTGCCGGGTCGAGCCACGTTCACAACAATCTCGACCATCCCATGGGGCCGTTCCTCTACACTGTCTCTACTATGCACTGTATGACCGTCTCGCTGGCCTACAACGGCGAGGGGTTAGGCGCGATGTGGGGCCGGGAAAAAGCATTGGAGATGCTGACCGATGCCGGCTTTACCCAGGTAGAAGTGAAAGAACTGGCCCACGACATTCAGAATCACTACTACATCAATCGCAAAGGCTAATTTTGGAGGTAAGCCTCAAGCCCATTAAAATTAGGGGGGCAAAAGGTAACTGCTCAACCATGTCATTTCGACCGCAGAGAGAAATCCCCGACACCTTACTTTTACGTGTTGTTCCATAGGGATTTCTCGACCTTCGGTCTCGAAATGACATGGGGCTGAATGGTAACCAAAATTCTATAATAACAAAACGCTCTGCAATGAACGCAATCAACTTTCGCTCCGGGACTGTGGCTGATTCCTACCCCATTTTTATTGTTTTCGAGGAGGCCCTGGCTGATCTCATCCAGCGATTTGGCTCAGCCGGGCCAACCAGTTGGCAAGACCCAGCCGCCCTGGAGCAAATGTGGCAAGAGCGCCGCTCAATGTACGAACACCTGGCCCGGACTGCCGCTCACTTTTGGGTGGCCGAACGGGCCGGTCAGATTGTGGGTTTTGCCCGTTCCATCAGGCGCGATGATGTTCTGGAGTTGACCGAATTTTTTGTTCGGCCCGGCGAACAGGCCGTCGGGGTGGGTCGGGAACTGCTGACTCGCGCTTTCCCCCCTGATGGGGCCAAACGGCGAATTATCGTCGCTTCGTTTGACCTGCGCGCCCAGGCTCGTTATCTCAAAGCCGGCGTCTATCCCCGTTTCCCGGTGTACTATTTTGGCCGCGCCCCCGAAATTACGACCGTCCCCACCGACCTGACTATTGAACCGATAACCGTTTCGCCTGAACGCCTGGAAATCCTGGCTGCATTGGATCAATCTCTGCTCGGTCACCGCCGCGATGCCGATCACACCTGGCTGCTAACCGACCGGCAGGGTTTTCTCTATTATCGAGGCGGCCAGCCGGTTGGCTACGGTTACGCCGGCCTCAGAAGCGGGCCGTTTGCGTTGTTACACCCCCATGATTTTCCAGCCGTTTTGGCCCACACCGAAAACCAGGCCGCCACAGCGGGACGTGCCCACTTTGGCCTGGAAGTGCCTATGGTTAATCGTTCCGCCGTAGAATATCTGCTGGCCCGCAATTTTCAGATGGACGCTTTCATGGCTGTGTTGATGAGCGATGTCTCTTTTGGCCGGTTTGAGCATTACATTTTCACCAGCCCCCCCTTCTTTTTGTAGAAACGCGCCTCCATCGGGTTAGAAAATAAAAAACCGCCGGTAAACATACCGACGGTTCCAGTTAGCCTCCACACTACATCCCGACCCTGGTTGTTAGGTCGGAACTGATGCTTATCAATCTCACAAAAGTTGATTTTTATGTTTTGGCCGGTTCACATGAGCCTCCCGAGACTCGAACTCGGAACCCACTGATTAAGAGTCAGTTGCTCTGCCAGTTGAGCTAGAGGCCCACGCAGAATTATAGCGAGTCTCGTTTTTTTAGCAAGTTACCTCACAAATTTCGGGCAGTTTACGCTGTCAAAACAGTCACCCATTTTAGTAAAGGCGGCCCCAAAATAAGCAGGCCCACAATCACAGCGGTAATCGCTGCCGTTAAAACCGCCCCCGCGGCCACATCTTTGACCACTTTTACCTGGGGGTGAAAATCGTTGGTGGCGTAATCCATGGCCGCTTCCGCGACGGTATTAAGCATTTCGGCGGCCAGGACAAAGCCGGTGGTCAGAGCCAAAACGGCCCAATCTCGCAAATTTAGGTTGAGCATGAGCCCCAGGATAACAATGACGGCGGCAATGGCAAGGTGAATCTGGGCGTTACGCTGGGTACGGAGGGTGTACCAAATTCCGGCAAAGGCGCATTGAAAACTTTCAAGACGATTTATTTTGCGAACCATCATCGTTAACCTTCAACTTTCTGTCGGCTGGACGTGCCCCAACCCAAGCTCAACCATAATCTGGCGTTGGGTTTGCCACATTTTTTCTTTATTTTCGGGAGTATCGTGGTCAAAGCCAAGTAAGTGCAGTAAGCCATGCACGGCCAGTAAAATCACTTCGTTCTGCGCGGTGTGACCGGCAGCCGCAGCCTGAGCTGCGGCTACGGGGTAAGCAATGATAATATCACCCAAATGTCCCGCCTCTGTTTCATCCAATTCGGGAAAGTCAGGGTCGGGGGTATTTTCAAAGGATAGAACATCGGTCGGCGCGTCAATTCCCCGGTATTGGGCGTTGATCTGCTGCACCGTGTCGCTATCGGTAATCACTATCGTCACCGAGTTGATGCTTGAGGCATAGCTATTGCCAAGAAAACGGAGGGTCAATTGAACCGCTTTTTCAAGAGGTTCAGGCTCGACCAGGGCTTGAAAAGGTTCGTCTATTTGAAAGAAGATGTCCATCGGCAGCCTACTCTCGGCGAATCAGGGTGGCCGGGCGAGGCGAAGGGTCAAGGGAGAAACCGGGCTGGGGTCGGGCTGGAGTTGATGCCTCTGCCGGCGGACTTTCCTTGCCTGCCTGGTCCGCTGCGGCCTGGCCTTCGAGTTTGACCTGCTCCGGGTATTTGATGCGGGGGTGGTGAACACCTTGCAGGATATCTACAAAAGCGCTGCGAATATGATATAAATCGGCGACGGTTAGCTCACAATCATCAAGTTGGCCGGTGGTCAGTTTGTCGCCAATAACTTTTTGCACAATTTCGTCAATCTCTTCAGCCGAACTCGGCTTCAAAGCCCGCACGGTCGACTCCGAGACATCGGCCAGCATTAAAATACCATTCTCTTTGGTTTGGGGCTTTGGCCCTGGATATAAAAAGTCAAGTGGGTCTACCTGTAAATCCTTTTCTTTGGCAACCTCAACGGCCTGATAATAGAAATATTTGACCAGGCTAGTGCCATGATGCTGCCCAATGCCGTCTTTGATGGCGCGGGGCAGCCGGTATTTTTGAGCTAAATCCAGGCCATCTTTAACGTGACTGATGATAATTTGGGCGCTAATTTGGGGGTCAAGTTTTTCGTGGACGTTAATGCCCCCCGGTTGGTTTTCGATAAAGAAATAAGGCCGCTGCATTTTGCCCACATCGTGATAGTAGGCCATCACCCGCACCAGCAAAGCATTGGCTCCAATTCGTTCTGCGGCCTGTTCCCCCAGGTTGCTGACCATCAGACTGTGGTGGTAGGTCCCCGGCGCTTTGAGCAATAATTGGCGCAGCAAGGGATGGGTCGGGCGGCCCAGGTCTAAAAGCTGGATTGAAGTGGTAATGCCGACCAGATTGCCAATGACCGACAAACCAACGGCGGCCAGACCCGCCGAAAAGATGCCGTTGAGCAAACCCACCAGCAGCAAGATGCCCAGATTGATGAAGTCAGGTGAGCGGGACATGTTCAGCGCAAAGATAACACCCACATTGATAATGCCCACATAAACCCCTGCCGCCAACAGCGCATTGACCCGCTGATCTTTACCAATGGCCAAGGCCCCTGTCCAGCCACTCAGGATCAAATAAATCACAATAGCCGCCGGCACATCAGTGGCAATATAACCGGCCAAAAGAGCCAACACTGTGGTTAAAATAAAGACAACCTGAGTATTAATTAGCACCACAACCATCATCGTCAAGGCTGCAATAGGGTAGAAGTAAGCAATATAGCCACGGTCCGGGATCATCAGTTTGGCGATGGCAATAAAAGCCAGCAGTAGAAACGCCAGCAACATGAGCCGCCGGTCATCGGCCAAAATACGCGGGGCGTAGCGGGCCAGGTAAAAGCTAATCACGATGGTGGTGAGCAAAACAAGAACCGCGGGCGTAGCAAAATTCTCAATCCAGCTAAACTCCGGCTGGGTGGCATTGAGGGCTTGCAGCCGTTCCAAATCTTTGGGGCCAACAATGCGGCCAGCCGAAATAACCAGCTCATTTTGCTCAATCGTCGCCTGCACCGCCGGGATGCTATTGGCGGCGGCCTGGCGCTCGGCTTCAGTCCGGGCTTCATCGGGGAAGGTGTTGGGCAAAATCAAATCTTCGGTCAACGCCACAATGACGCTTGACTGGTTATCCGAGGTATCCAAAGCTACTTTGGTGGGCAGTTGACGGCGGGTCGAGGCAACCTGGGTTTCTCGAATTTCAGCCCGCATGGCCTCGTCGAGCACGGCCAGGGCTTCCTGGCGCGTTTCGGCCCAATCCGTGTCATTCATAATCAGGATTTGGTCCACCACCAGGTCGGAGAGGTTCACATCGGGAATGGCGGCAATCCATTCCGATTTCTCGGCCAGCGAACCATAGGCGTCGGCCCGCACGGAGTCCAAAAAATCAAATATTTTACGCAGTTTCTCTACTTGCTGGCGGGCTACTTTGGGGTCAGGGGGGCTATAGATGGTTGAAACCAAATTACGGGCGCGGTCACGGGCGGCCTCGGTCTCAATGGTGCTAGTATAGACAACCTGGCGCGGCGCGATAATATCTTTGGGCACTACATCGCCCAATTCCAGCTTGACCACCTCGGTTGGCACAAATTGGTAAATCAGGATCAGGCTGCCGGCGCTGGCAAAAATGAGGGCAATCAAAACCGCCCGCATAGTCTGGCGGATAGAGGTTAAACGCACCCCGCCGCTCCTGATTTCTCCGGTTCGTTGTAGCATACAATTCTCGCTGGATAGCTCAGGCTAACAAGCGGCGGACCACCTGATTAATCACGCTGCCATCAGCCTGGCCTTTAAGCTCGGCCATGAGCTGCTTCATAACCTGCCCCGTGCCTCTGGCATCCGTCACCCCCAGCGCGGCAATGACAGCCCTGGCTTTCGCTTCGATCTCAGCTTCGGGCAGTTGCGCCGGCAGATACTTTTCCAGCACGGCCAATTCGGCCGCCTCTTTTTCAATCAAATCAGCGCGGTTTCCCTTTTCAAATTCGGCGATCGAGTCGCGGCGCTGTTTGGCTTGCTGCCTGACCACGCCCAACACGCCGTTATCATCCAGCTCGTTGCCGGCTTGAATCTCGGCATACTTAATAGCCGATTTTAAAGAGCGCAAAGTTTCGGTGCGAACTTTTTCGCCGCTCTTCATGGCGCTCTTTAAATCTTCGTTTAACTGGTCTTTGAGACTCATAAGTTAGTTCCCATCTCCCATATATTCGGAGTTTTCTAAATCGCACCCTTCGATATGCCCTTCGCTTCGCTCAGAGCTACTCAGGATGCGTTTGCAAAAGGAAAATCATCCTGAGTAGGGCGTTAGCCCGTATCGAAGGGTGATTTTTGAGCTAATTTCCTGAGAATATAAATTATCCCGGCGGCCAGGTGAGCCGTCGCCCGGCCAGCAGATGCAGATGCAGATGAAACACTGACTGGCCCCCATTTGGGCCGGTATTTGCTACCAGGCGATACCCTCCATTGGCCACCCCTTCAGCTTGAGCCAATTTTACCGCAGTCAGCATCAGATGTCCTAACAGGGCCTGATCCTCGGCATTGGCCTCATTGAGCGAAACAATATGCTTGTTGGGAATGAGCAGCACATGCAGCGGGGCCTGGGGATTAACATCTCGAAAAGCGGTCACATGCTCATCTTGAAACAGGGGCGGTCCGCCAATCTGGCCGGCGGCGATTTTACAAAAGATGCAATCTTGACTCATAACAGCCCTTTATCCTTTCACCTTGTGGCTCTGCTGCGCCTGGGGGTCATCTTTGAGCAATTCCAGGGCGTGGGGCAGAGCCGGTAAAATAGTCTCCAAATTTTCCCGGACTGCCTTGGGGCTGCCCGGCAGATTGATAATCAAGGTTCGGCCCCGGATACCCGCAACCATCCGCGAGAGCATAGCGTGCGGAGTCACAGCCAGGCTGTCGCGCAGCATAGCAAAAATTAAACCAGGCGTTTCTTTTTGAATGACCAGCCGCGTCGCCTCGGGGGTGACATCGCGGGGGGCAAAGCCGGTGCCGCCGGTGGTCAAAATGAGGTCCAACCCTGCCTGGTCAACCCACTCCAGCAAAATAACTTTGATTTGCTCGATTTCATCGGCTACCAGCGCAGTTCGATCAACCGCCGCCCCCAGGCGCTCGGTGACTATCTGGCAGATCACCGGGCCGCTTTTGTCCTCGTACAGGCCGGCCGCACCCCGATCGCTAATGGTTAAAACACCAACTCTGGGCTGCACCTTACACCTGAACCTCTCCCGCATCAATCAATTTTTGCCAGGGACCGTGAATCCCGTCTTCGGTGACGCCGTAGTAAATCCGCAGCAAGTTATCGGGATCGCGCTGGAGCAGGTCAAAACGCACCTGGCCGCCCCGCTTGTACTTTTTCCATAAGCCAATATCACCCTGCCACTCAATTTTAGTGGCATCCACCGTATGGGTTTCGTGTTCGGTTAGAGCATACTGCCACAATTTGCGGGCCGACTGCCGGGTGACATTATGAACAATGTTGCCGTTTCGTAAATCACGCAGGGTGTAATAATTTTTACCATTGCGTTCTTCCACCGAAATAATTTCAACCCCGGTTTTAGGTTCGGGCGAGCTTCCATTCTGGTGAACGGGCTCAACCATTACTTCGTCCGGCAGGCTGTCGGCGCTGGCAAACGGCTCCGGCTTTATCTGCAAGCTGCGCTTGACCAGGGCCACAATTTCATCGCGCACAGCCAAATTGCTGTCGCTTTCATCCCGAATATAAATTTTGTTTTCGTCAATCACGTAGGGCGGGTCATTCCCTACCGGCACGGTAATTTGCAGCACTTTTTTACCCTGCGTTTCGTGGATGTCAATGCCAACGTCCAGCGGCGGGGTGATTTTCTTTTCAACTTCATTGCGGATGGTCTCAACCGCTTCCTGGGGTTTGGCGATACCGGCCACCGGGTTCTGGGCATTATTAGACACGCCCACAAAAATGGCGCCGCCGTTGGTATTAGCAAAGGCGCAAATATCGCACAAAACCTCGTGCAGATGGCCGCCCCGCTGGGCCAACGACTCGTGGAAGGATTGGACGATATTGGCCCCCACCTGCCGGGCCGCGGCGACGTGGTCAAAGGGAGCCTGCTTGGGGCGGAAGGGACGGGTGCGGGAGAAGTCGTTATCCTGGAATAACTCTTTGAGCGCGGTAAAGGTTGGTTCCGGTAGGGCCACCTCTGTGACCCGGTCGCCCACCCCCAGGCGATTTTTGTCGTTGGGGTCACGGTGAAGCCGGTGGGCGTCGGACCCCTGGATGCAGTGCATGCGGCGGGGGTATTCGGGTTTGGAGCCGTTGAAAAAACTGGCGGTTGTCCGCCGGCGCTTCACCTCCAAATCGGTCACTTCCAGAGCGTGCAGGTGAGGGTCTTGAGTGTAAGCAATTTTTGTTTGACCGCCAAAATCAAAGCCCTGCATAGCCACCCCGTGCGCTGAATTGGCATGCGCGGCAATCGCCAGGCCGCCGGCTTCGTGGATAATGCGGTAGGCGGTCAGCACATCCACTGTAGCTCCCACTTCGGTGGAGCCTTCGTCCAGACGGTCGGCAGGGACACGCAGGTTGAGCAAAATATGGTCCAATTCGCGGGCGCTGGTTTCGGGCGGAAAAATACCCAAAACGTGAAAGCCCAGGGTAGCGGTCAGCTCAAAGCCGGGCAGTAACAATATTTTTTCGGCCAAACGGCGATATTCGTTTAAGCGCTGTTGTTCATCGGGCCGGATGCGCTCAAGTTGTTCCAGCAGCATCAGGTCTTCAACTTCTTTGCGCAGCGCCCGCAAACCGGCGACCGTATTATGGTCGGTAAAAGCAATAATATCCAGGCCGCACTGTTCGGCTTTTTTGAGAATGTCCAAATAACTGACGCCGGGTTCCAGGTAATCGTTTGAACCAGGCGTGTGCAAATGCAAATCAACGCGATACCAATTAAGTTTATCGCGATTATTTCGACGTTTTCGGGTCACGATAGTTAACCTCGTCTTGTCATGAAGTAATCTGATAGGAAAGTTAAAAAACGAGGGTTTCGGGGCAGCGGGCGAATAGGCGGTTCATCCAGGGGTCTCACCAGCAAAAAATCTTCCCAGGTGATAAAAAATATCTCGGCCCAAAAAATAAGAAAACGCGGCAACATCGGTAAATAATCGCGCGCTTCGCGGGGCACGAAAATAGGATGGATAGAATTATGAATTTTTTGGTGATCGGCCCAGGACTAACAATAATAACAGTAAAAAACGCTGCGCGAAAATACTTTGTTTTTTACCTTAAATGGGTTGTCCGCTAACGCCTCAAATAGGTCCCCAACGAAACCCCTCATTAATGATTAAATGATGCGGTTTCACCTCCTCAAATTTTCAGATTATCTCGAATCTTGTTGACGGTTTTAAGCATGTCCTGCCAATTAAACGGCTTGAGGATGAACTCATCGGCGCCGGCCGCCAGGCAGTCCTGCCGGCGGTCTATAGCCGAGGTCATCACCACCGGCAGATGCTGCCAGGTAGGGTTAGCCCGAATGAGAGGGACTTGCTCCAGGGTTTCACTGGCCGCCAGATGAAAATCCAGAATTAGAATATGGGGCTGTTCTTTATCCAAAAGCACAATAATATCATCAAAACCCGTTGCCGAGGCCGTTTGATAATTTTCCATTTGCAGAATTGTTTCCAGCAAACTGCAGGTCATAGGGTCATCGTCTACAACAAGGGTTTTTACCATTTTCACCAACTAGACAGGGCCACCGTCAAAATTGTCATAAAAACAAAATTACACCAAAAAATTATACCATTTACCAATCTTATGTGCAATGTGCCCCCAGTTGCTTGCCCTAAAGTCACATAACGCTCTTTTTAACCAAATTTGACCGCTAAATTTGGTTAAATGATGGTATTTTTAATCTTAACTTGGCCTAATGCCTATTGCATCTGAGGATAAAGTATGCTATACTACTTGACATATTATTGTATTCGTCCATGTTGGGTAAAATGCTGCTCTTTAAAAACAACCCCTTACCGAGTCTAAAACGTAGTACCGATGCGCTGCCACATGCCATTTTGAGTGGAACGTTATTCAACCCCACTGTTTTTAGAAATTAAATAATTTTTGGTAAATGTTGGGGTTTAGACTCTGTTGAGGGGCGGTTTTAAAATCGGTTCACATGAAGCGCCACAACGAATGTGGTCAGACTGGGTCAAAAGTCTTCAAGTATTAGGAGGAAGGTGTTCACCATGTTTCCAAATCATGCTTCTTACACCAGTTCCCCAGGACGGTTTGGTCAACTTTATCAGCACGAAGACCAGGATTTTTTAGATCAGGGTCATTTTTTTGACGGGTATACCGGCAAAGATGATCCCGACCAGGCAGAGACTTTTTATTTTACCCTGGAAGACGATAGTCCCCCCCTAGACCCCGACGACAAAATAGAAGAGCCTGAGGATTTATTATTTTATGCGGCTGATGACACAGATACGGATTTTGATGTAGACGACTCCATCGCCCTGTATCTAAAGGAAATCAGCCGCATTCCGCTTTTAAGCGCCGAAGAAGAAGTCCACCTGGCCAAAGCCATCGAACGAGGCAAAAAGGCGCTGGTCCGGCTGGCGCAAGCGCACAGCCAGGCTAATGGCTACTCCCGCGAGCGGCTGCGCAGCGAGGTTCGGCGCGGCAAGGAGGCCCGGCGCAAACTGATCGAAGCCAATTTTCGGCTGGTAGTCAGCATTGCCAAGAAGTACATCGGCCACGGCGTCTCTTTTATGGATTTGATCCAGGAGGGCAATATTGGCCTGATCCGGGCGGTGGAGAAGTTTGAGTACCAACGCGGTTTTAAGTTCAGCACCTATGCCACCTGGTGGATTCGCCAGGCGGTCAGCCGCGCCCTATCCGACCAGGGCCGGACCATCCGAGTGCCGGTCCATATGGGCGAGCGCATTACCCAGCTCTCCCGTGTCTCCCGCGAGTTGGTGCAGAAAAACGGCCATGAGCCGACCGAAGAGGAAATTGCGTTTGAAATGGGCATTAGCGTGCGCCTGCTGGAACGGATTCGCCAGGCGGCCCAGTATCCCCTCTCCCTGGAAATGGAAGTGGGCGAGGATATGGACAGCACCCTGGGCGATTTTATCGAGGATGAGAACCATTTGCTGCCCAATGACTCGGCCATTCGCAAGCTATTGTGCGAGCGGGTCAACGATGTGCTTTCCTCGCTCAGCGCCCGCGAGTGCCGGGTGCTGCAACTGCGTTTTGGCTTGCAAGATGGCCGGGCCTATACCCTGGAAGAAGTCGGCCAGAAATTTGGCGTTACCCGCGAGCGTATCCGCCAGATCGAGGCTAAAGCGTTGAGCAAACTGCGCCATCCCCGCCGCAGCCGCAGATTGCGGGATTTTTTGGAGTAAGGGTCCACAGATACACACAAATAGACACAGATAATTTTCAGGTGGATCAAAAGAAGAGCCGACCGTTGGGTTGGCTTTTTTAGTTTATTAATTCTTCAAAGTTTGAACCAAAAGCCAGACTCGCGCCTGATTGAAATACCTCCGTTTGTTGTCTCCCTGCTTTTTTTAAGGCACAATTCTAACCAAATCCCTATAATTTCTAACCAAACTCCAAGAGAGATTGTGACATTTGTCACTAGCGTGAAAGTATCACCTCGCTTTAGAATAATGATGCCAACTTCAAAAGACTGTTGCTGGAATAGATGTGTGATGACATTGAGCCTCTTACGTCTCTGTAGACTGATCCTTTTAGCCGGTTTAGGGCTAATCTGGGGCGGATACAGCGTTTTAGCCCAAGAACCGGATAGAGAAATAGAAAATAATCTCTCAGCCACTCGCTTGCCGCCGCCAACCATTGAATTGGCCGGTCAAATAGGGGGAACGGTTCACAATTCCTGGGGGGTTTCAGATGTAACGGTGGCTGGAAATATAGCTTACGTCGGGGCTTATGATGGCCTGCGCTTGATAGATATAGCTAATCCGGCCTTCCCTCAAGAAGTCGGTTTTGCTAACCTGGGGGGTATAGGTAAGGTGGCGGTAGTTGAAGATATTGCTTATGCTGCCGGAGGAAACTGGTTGTATTTTGTTGATATTTCTAATCAAACTGCTCCTACTGAATTGGGTTCTTACCATGACAGTTATTTGGACGGTATAACCGATGTGGCTGTCGTCGGAAATATAGCCTATCTGACTGATTTCTTTAAAGGACTGCGTCTTGTTGACCTCTCTAACTTCGCCGCTCCGAGGGAGGTTGGCTGGTACTACCCTGAAGAGCGCACTTTTGGCGTGGCGGTGGCGGGAAATATGACCTATATCGCAGGTGCGAGTGGCTTGCGCTTGCTTGATACCTCCAACCCCAGTAACCCCTTTGAGGTGGGTTCCCATCCAGGGCTGGCAGGGTGGAGTAATGATGTAGCCCTAAAAGGTCAGACGGTTTACTTGGCCGATGACGGATTGGTGGAGAATGGTCTCTCCATAATTGATGTGTCAAAACCTACTCACCCAAAGCTGCTGGGCTATCTGAATCTAAGCGGCGCACAGCATGTAACAGTGCAAGGAAATTATGCCTATATTTTGACCGGGGGTGATTTGTATATCGTGGATGTCTCGCGTTCTAATCAGCCTGTTGAGGTTGGTCTTTACAATAATAATCTTCACCCCTGGGCTGACGAGTTGGCTGTGCAAAACAATTATGTCTATGTAGCCGGTCGGGAGGATGGCCTCCTTATTTTGCGGCTTATACGGCATAAGATAAGCGGCACTATCCGCCCCCGCGGCGGCGTCTTACTATCAGCCGGAGAAGATACCCATCTCATCTTTCCCAATGGCGCGTTTACCGAGACGGTCACGCTGACCTATCGCCATCTCTGGCAAGATCAAGCAGTGGGAGAACGGGTAGGGCTGGGCCACACCTTTGAAGTCAGCGCCGTTTCTGCCGCTACCGGCCAACCGGCCCAACTCGCCCCCGGCCAAACTTTTGCTTTCTTGATACGGTATACCGATGCCGAAAAAGGGCCGGCCATTGAAGACACCATTGCGCTGTACTATTGGAACGGCCAACAGTGGCTTAAAGAACCCAGCAGTGTGGTTGACCCGCTCAGCAATACCATTGCGGCCAACCCGGATCATTGGCCTACCCTGTGGACGGTGTTGGGCGAAACGCGGCGGATGGTTTTGCCGCTCATTTTGAAAAAGTAGGAGCAAATTGATGAAACAGACCCTGATAAAGAAACTCAAAAACTTTTTTAGCCATATCTTGACCCTCTTAGGGCTGCTGGTTTTGGGGTTGATCTTAGCGTTGTTTTTTAGCCAGAGAGGGGTTCAATCGCCCACAAAACAAGGCGCACCGGTCACAACCCCGGCACCGGCCTTCCAGGCCGCCAAGGAGACGCCCACGCCTGTTGTAGCTGCCACGATCAGCCCAACGGCTACGTCGGAAGTGATCCCGGTCATTATCACCACCTTTCCCACCCCCACCCCGGCTGCCAGTCCTAGCCCAACACCCACCTTTGAGCCGCTGTCGGATAAGCCGATTATGGGCTTTGTGTTTAAGCCACCGCAGGAAGTGCCAAATACACGTCGTCCCGATGGATTTGATATTATCCAGTGGTTGCCTGATAGATCAGAAGAAGTACTTTTAAGAGGCGCGTACACCTTAGAAACGGTTAATATCTTAACTGGTATGGTCAGACTCTTTGCCACCGTCAAAGATCCAGGTGGTATTGGCGAACAGCCAGTTTGGTTGTCTGAAGCACAAGGGGTAGCTTACTTTGCTTGGGAGGCTGGTCAAGGGAAATTGTTCCTGGGAAAAGAGGGAGCTAAAACCGAAATACTTCTACCCGATGCTGAACCTCCCTTAATCCCATTAGGGGAGGAAAAAGGCATAGCCACCTACAGTAAGAATGATAAGGCTATGAGGGGTGTTTTACCAAACAAGCAGGTTGCAGCACTTCCTGCTGTTCTTAGTAATTTACCTCACCCATCAAAACCAGGGCCACCGGGAACATTTCACCGCGTTGCGGTACAGCCCAACAATGATTGGGTTGCTTATTACAATATTGAAGGGTTTCAGCTTGTCAATATAAAAACAGGCGAGATACAGGTAATAAATTTAGGCGGTAGCGCCCCTACCCCTTTGTGGGCTATGGAAGTTAAATGGAGTCCTGATGGACAAAAGTTAGCTCTAATTGTAACCCAGGGTCCTCCTTCCATCTCTTTCAGTGATCTATATATCCTGGAATGGCCTACCGGAATATTACATAAAATAGATGATGCTTTCCCTTACATTACTGATATAGCCTGGGCCCCTGACAGCAAGCACCTTTTATTTGAGGCTGTTATTGATCAAAAGGATGGCATGGATGTCAATGCCCTATATATCACTGATTTATCAACGCCTTCAAACATCTTACCTGTGCCCGTTCCTATTGAAGGATTAGGTAGTAACTTTGGGGGTGGATTAAGTTGGTCAACAGACGGTCAAACAGTTTTAGTTAAGTATGCTAACGACCTCGGTGTTGCGCTATACAAAATTGAGGTTTCACTTCAATAAATTCTAAATTGAGAACTATAAAATGATAAAGAACCAGTTTAGACTAATCTTCGCCATTTGTTTCTCTATAATCTTATCAACTCTAATAACAAAGGGAACAATAGCTTTTTCACCACTACACTATACTCCGCCTACCCAGGTGACATTGGAGATGTATGTTTTGAATACTAATGGATCAGTAGCACTGGGTAGACCACGATGCCAGACAAATGACAACCGATATGGTTGCACTTTTGTTCCTAACAATGATAGTTATAGATATCCTTTCACCTCCAATACCATTACCATTGGAATAGAAAATCATACCCAGAATAGCGTTCAACAAGGCTATCTCCTCAATGTCGTGCCCCAAGAAATGGACCCAGGTCACGCTGCCTCATCGGTCCGGGCCCAAGCTATCGCCGCTCGTACTTATGCCTATAATCAGATCAACACCTATGGCACATTAAACAACTCCACCGAGCGTCAGGTGTATATTCCCTACCGCTATCATGTACTCTCTGCGGCAGGCAAAACAGTGGTAGATCAGGCGGTAGCGGGGCAGGTTTATCTTAGCCTACCGAATATTACCGATCCTATTGCCGCATTTTTTGGACAAGATAATGATATGTGGACTACGGGGCGCAGTCAGTCTTACCTTAAATCTATATACGACCCTATTAGTCGGGCAGAAGGGCATGATGTGGGCACTTCCAACGGTGGAATGGGCCAAAAAGCAGCCGGACGATGGGGTGCGGGGCGAACCGGTGAATATCCGGGGCAAGGAGCAGAGTGGACCGTCCGCTGGGACACGGCTCAACAAATTTTGGCTCACTACTACACCGGCATTAACTTCATCGGCCTCAGCCCTGACCCGCCGGATGATTATCGCTTCAACATCCTGGAAGTGCCGGGACTGCCAGGCACCCTGCATATGCGTCCGGGGGAGTCGATCACCGATTTGGAAGTTTATTTTCAAAACAGCGGCAATTCTGATTGGCCGGTCATCCCCGTGTACCCAGGTGGAAGCTGCCCTCAAGCGGGGCATCGCACCTATTTGAGTTATCATCTGTATAATGCCAGCAATAGCAGTGCTGTGGCTTTTGCTATCCAGAAATACGGTCTATGCCAGGCTAATAGCGGTGCTTTAACTCGCGGCAATTATGCCTGGATATCCAATGTGAGTCTGAAAATTCCGAATGGGACGCCGCCCGGTAACTATAAATTGCGCCTGGATGTTCAAATTGATGGGCGCTGGTTGAGCGGGTTGCAAGGCACTAACCATTGGCCCACTCAGGACATAGAAGTTGTGGTTGATCCGGGCGGCATGGGCGGCGAACCCGAAGTCAACATCAATCATCCCCCGGCGGTGTTTACCACTGAGGTTTGGCGCAAGTATGGGCAAAGATTTGGCTTTAGTTGGACTCCTGTAAACGGCGCGAATTACTTTGATTTCAGGTATCGCAGTCGGGTGTTCCATAGCGCCACTCCCTGGAATGCCATTGGCTGGACCGAAGAACTTAACAATGTTCAATTTACCAGCGTCTATGAGAGTGTTTATTGCAATACCGACCGGCATGAGTATCAATTTCAAGTTCGGGGCCAGCTTGGGCCAGACGGTGATGAAAGCTCATGGAAAACCACCTATACAAAATTGAAAGTACTTCCCTTCTTATCCATCAGTAATGTGACCCAGGGCTACGCTACCTTCTTTGAGTTAGACTCACCCAGCCAAACCCATATAGCCAACTTGTATGTGACAAATGAGGGAGGTGGCACTTTGCAATGGCAAGCAACCGTCAGCACTGCTAATGGTCAAAACTGGATGACCGTCTCCCCCACCTCAGGGACGGATGATCGCACCGTCGTTTTAACCATCACCAAACCGGGCGGGTTAGGCACTTACACGGGCCAGCTTACTTTTACGATTACCGGCTCTAACCCTGCCGCTTGCAATGATAGCGTACCTGTTAATATTACCGCCTTTGTGCTTGAGCATGTGGAAAAGGAATATTTACCGATCATCTTAAAAGGGGCCGTTCCTTAATCTCGTGGGAAATAAACAATGAAACCAAACAACACTCAATTCTCTCAAATTAACAGCTTGTTATCATCCCTTTTTGGCGGGCTGGAGTTGCTTTTAGTGGCTGCGCTCTTGATTTTCGGCCTGATTATCGTGAAAGGGGGGGAGACAGAACCGGCGACCGGCAAACCCACCTTTGACTCACCCCTGCCCTCGCCCACGCCCGGTATCGTGCTGGTCAAGGAAACACCCACACCTGGCCCCGACCCGGTGCTTAATCTGACCTTTACCCACGAACCCATCTATCTTTCGTTGAGCAATGGCGGCGCGTATACCGTTGGTACAGTAGCCAATGTCAGCAATGAAGATATTTTGCGCTTCGAGGGAACCGATTTTGTCATGGTTTTTGATGGCTCGGATGTGGGCTTAAGCAGCACAGATCTTGATGCCCTGACCCTGGTTGACGCCGATACGATCCTGATGTCCTTCAACGATCCGATCACCCTGAGCCTGGGGGTCGTAGATGATTCGGACATTCTCCAATTCGACGCCACTTCACTGGGCGAGACCACCACGGGCAGCTTCAGTTGGTTCTTTGACGGTTCTGATGTTGACTTAACCCTGGACGGCGAAGACGTGGATGGGATAGACCTCTTACCCGATGGTCAATTGCTGCTTTCCACAACCGGGGGCGTCTCGGTATCCGGCCTCTCGGCTGAGGATGAAGATGCGCTTATCTTCACGCCCACTGCTTACGGAGAGAATACCAGCGGCAGTTGGGCTATCTACTTTGATGGCTCTGATGTAGGGTTAGCAGATACCGCCGACGAGGATGTGGATGGATTAGGCGTCAGCACTAGCGGATCAATTTATCTAACCACACTCGGTAGCTTTGCCGTAACGGGTATTTCCGGTGAAGATGAAGGCGTGTTCGTCTGCATCCCTGCGAATTTAGGTAATGATACGGCTTGCACGTTTTCATCGGCGCTTTCTTTCGATGGGGCGCTGTGGGGATTATCCATCAACGATGTAGACGCAATTGAGACGCTGCCTTGAAGTTTTTGATGGAGTAATCCGTCTACCATTACCGGCGTTTTATCCATCAAAATAATTGCTTACGCCTCACGATTGGGGTATGATGTGGCTTATAATAGCAGCGCAGCTTATGAGTCACCTGGCATCATTTTTTCAATGATAAAGCTCGCTCTCAAACCTGGGATGCGGGTTTTTTTATGATAAACGGAGGTTTTTGATTCAATGTCGAATGACCCAACCCTTCACACCTTTCTCGATGAACTCGCCAGCGCCGCGCCGACCCCCGGCGGCGGGGGCGCGGCGGCCCTGTCCGGGGCGATGGGCGCGGCGCTGGTCAGTATGGTCTGCAATCTGACCATCGGCAAGGAGAAATTTGCCGCAGTCGAAGGCCGCATGCAGGAAATTCTGCGCCAGGCGGAGCTGCTGCGGGCGCGGTTGACCCAAATGATCGAAGACGACGTAGTCGCCTTTGATACGGTCATGGCCGCCTATCGCCTGCCCAAAGCCAGCGACGAAGAAAAAGCTGCCCGCACTACCGCTATTCAAGAAGCATCGAAAAATGCCACCCTCGTGCCCCTGGCGGCGGCTCACGCCTGCGCCGAAGTGATTGACCTGTGTCGCCCCACCGCCGAAATGGGCAACCCCAATGTAGTCAGCGATGCCGGAGTAGCCGTGCTGTGCGCCCAAGCGGGCCTCAAAGCTGCCGCCCTTAACGTGCTCATCAACCTGGGCGCGATCAAAGACGAAGCTTTTGTGGCCCAACACCGGGCCGAGCTGGACCAACTTCTGGCCGGGCACGAGGTGCTGGCGAATGAAGTGTATGAGTTGGTTAAAGGTAAATTATAGGCTGAATAGTGATGCGTGATGCCTAATGCGTGAAGAATAAGAGTCACGCATCACGTATCACGTATCACGCTTACATTTTTTCAAAGGAGAACCTCTCTATGTCCATTCCCAGCGATCTGGAAATCGCCCAAGCAGCAACGGTAAAACCGATTTTAGAAATTGCCGCCAGCCTCGGCCTGAGCGAGGATGATCTGGATTTATACGGCAAATACAAGGCCAAAGTCCACCTCGATGTCCTGGAAAAGTTCAAAGACCGGCCCCAGGGCAAATATGTGGATGTGACCGCCATTACCCCCACCCCGCTGGGCGAAGGTAAAAGCACCACCACCGTCGGCCTGACCCAGGGCCTGGGTTACATCGGCAAACGGGCGATGACCTGTATCCGCCAGCCCAGCCAGGGACCGACCTTTGGCATCAAAGGTGGCGCAGCCGGCGGCGGCTACAGCCAAATCATCCCCATGGAGGAGTTCAACCTCCACCTGACCGGCGACCTGCACGCTATCACCGCTGCTCATAACCTGGTCGCCGCCGCGCTCGACGCCCGCATGTACCACGAGAGCCGCCAGAGCGATGAAGAATTAGCCAAGCTGGGGCTGAAACGGCTCAACATTGATCCCTACAACATCCAGTGGAACCGGGTGCTGGATGTCAACGACCGGGCGCTGCGCAATGTGGTCATTGGGTTGGGCGGCAGCCTGGACGGTATCCCTCGCCAGAGCGGTTTTGATATTACCGTCGCCTCGGAGATTATGGCCATTTTGGCCCTGACCACCAGCCTCAGGGATATGCGTGACCGCTTTGGGCGGATGATCGTGGCTCTCGACCGCAGCGGCAAGCCGGTCACCGCCGAGGATTTGGGCGTGGCCGGGGCGGTGACGGTGCTGATGAAAGACGCCATCATGCCCAACCTGATGCAAACCCTCGAAGGCCAGCCGGCCTTTGTTCACGCCGGGCCGTTTGCCAACATCGCTCATGGCAACAGCTCCATCATCGCCGACCAAATTGCCCTGAAATTGGCCGATTACGTTGTAACCGAGTCTGGCTTTGGGGCCGACATCGGCATGGAGAAATTCTTCAACATCAAGTGCCGCTACTCCGGGCTAATCCCCAATGCGGTGGTGCTGGTCACTACCGTGCGGGCCTTGAAGATGCACGGCGGCGGTCCGGCAGTGGTTGCCGGCCGCGCCCTGGATAAAGCTTACACCGAAGAAAATCTGGAACTGCTGGAAAAAGGCATCGAAAATCTGGCCGCCCACGTCGAAAACGTGCAAAAATTCGGCATTCCGGCGGTGGTCGCCATCAACCGCTTCCCCACCGACACCGACACCGAGGTAGCCCTGCTCAAGAAGCTGGCGACTCAGGCGGGAGCCGAACAAGCTATCCTGGCCGAGCACTGGGCCAAAGGCGGGGCCGGCGCGGCCGAACTGGCCGAAGCGGTGGTCGCCGCCTGCGAAAAGCCCAGCAACTTCCAGTTCCTCTATCCACTGGAGTGGAGTATCAAACAGAAAATCGAAAAGATTGCCAAAGACATTTATGGGGCTGACGGGGTCAGCTATGATGCGGCAGCCAACCAGCAAATCAAAAACTTTGAGAATGCCGGGTTGGGCCAACTCCCCATCTGTATGGCTAAAACCCATCTGAGCATTTCGCACGAAGCTGGCTGGAAAGGCCGGCCCACCGGCTTTACCCTACCCATCCGCGAGGTGCGGGCCAGCGCCGGAGCCGGCTTTATTTATCCCCTGGTCGGCACGATGCGCACGATGCCCGGCTTGAACTCTGTCCCGGCCTTTATGAAGGTGGACATTGATTTTGAAACGGGCCGCGTGGTGGGCCTGTTTTAAACGTAGTGCGTAGTGCGTGGGGCGTAAGTTAACAAACCACGCACTACGCACCACGCACCAGTGATTATCACACCTCTCCAAATCGTGGTATACTTTCCTCAAGTTTTTGGGGACGAGCCGCTTCGTCCGCTCCCTCATTTAGCCTTTCTTCTTATCCAAAATCGCCATGCGAGTTATTGCCGGTACTGCCAAAGGTAGAAAGCTCAAAGCTGTGCCCAGTGAGGCCACTCGCCCCATCACCGACCGGACCAAAGAAGCGTTGTTCAGCATTTTGGGCAGTTGGATTATCGAGGCGCGGGTGCTGGACCTGTTCAGCGGCACCGGCGCGGTCGGTATCGAAGCCTTGAGCCGGGGCGCGGCCCACGTCACCTTTATCGAAAAGAACCAAGCTGCAACCCGCATCATTGGCGAAAATTTACGCACCACCGGTCTGGCCGAGCGGGCGCTGGTCAAGCGGGCCGATGTTTTCACTTTTCTGGCGCAGCCCCCGGCTCAGCCCTACGACCTGATCTACATTGCCCCACCGCAGTACCAGCAGCTCTGGCTCAAAACGCTGCAAACCCTTGACTGCCAGCTTGAGCGGTGGCTGCTGCCCGATGGCGCAGTAGTCGTCCAGATTCACCCCGTCGAATATGAAGCGGTCGCTCTGCAAAACCTGGTTCTCTACGATGAGCGCAAATACGGCAGCACCTTGCTCTGTTTTTATGAGCGGGCTGAGCGTTAGAAGTTGAAGGTTAATTGTTGAACACGTTAACAAGGGGGACAGCATGGACGGTTCAAACGGGCGGGTCAAAAAAACGGGATGGATGATTGTTATTATTTTGGCCGTTGCCGGGCTGAGTGCGGTGGCGGTGGTTTGCGGGGCGGCAGGACTTTTGTTCTTTACCTTCAGCCGGGGTGAGGTCAATGTCGCCGCCGTGACCGAAGCTGTCACCACACTGACCGACCCGCCCGCATTGAATCAGATTGCCTTTGTGGGCAGCGACGGCAACATCTGGCTGGTCGCGCCGGACGGGCAAAATCTGCGCAGCGTCACCGGCGATGGCAAAGGGTATCGTTTTCCCACCTGGGCCCCCGATGGCCGCCACCTGGCTTTTATCGGCCCCAATGAAAACGACGAAGCCGTGCTGTTTGTGACTCCTTCTGCCACCGCCATGCCAACTATCCTGTTCGATCAGCCGGAAGCAGCCCCCTTTTATCTCTACTGGTCGCCCGACAGCCAGGCCATTACCTTTTTAACCCAGGAGCCGGCTAACATGTCCATGCGCCAGGTGGCCGCCGACGCGCCCGGATCGGGTCGCATTTTGGAGAAAGGCGCGCCATTTTATTGGGTCTGGTCCCCCCGTGGTGACAAGCTGCTGATGCACGTCGGCGGCTCGCGGGCCGTGTCTGACGAAGCTCATCTCTCCCTGCTCGACAACCGCGCCGGAGCCGAACGGGTCGAACTGGACCTGGCCCCGGGCCGCTTCCAAGCCCCATTCTGGTCGGCGGATGGGCAATATTTCTATTATATTGCCGCCGATGAACAGGGCCAGGAAGCAATTTACAAAACCAATGCCGAGACGTTGGAACAGGTTCGGGTGGCCCAACTGCAAAGTTTTGCCTACATGGCTGTTTCGCCCGATAACCAGCGTATTGCCTATATTCAGATCGAACGCAACAGCCAGCCTCCTTTTGGCGTGGCTTACCTGGTGGGGACTGACGGAAGCGGCCAACACCAACTGCTGGACAACCCGGTCGGGTCGCTGTACTGGTCGCCGGATGGCCGCAAACTGGCCCTGCTGACCCTGGCCCGGCGTGACGACAGTTCGACGGCCAAAGCTGGGGGACTGGCCGCGCCCTTGTCCCAGGAAATTGTTTTTCGCTGGTTAATCTATGAAGTTGCCACCGACAATTTTGAAACCCTCATCTCCTTCACCCCAACGGAAGACTTTTTGCAAACCGTCCCTTTTTTCGACCAGTATCACTTGTCGCTCACTTTCTGGTCGCCCGACAGCCGTTACTTTGTGGTGGCGAAAGAGGCAGAGGGCAAAAATACCATCTGGGTGCTGGATACTGCCGGCGAAGCGGAGCCGCTGCAAGTAGGCGAAGGCACACTGGCAGTGTGGTCGTGGAAGTGACCACTCTAAAATATTATTTCGATGACGATAAAAGATGGATACCAATAAATTTACCCAAGAAACCCCCACCCCCTATAATGTAGACCTGCCCGATTTTCAAGGGCCGCTCGATTTGCTGCTCAACCTGATCGAGCAGGAAGAACTGGACATTACCAAGATTTCGCTGGCGTATGTCACCGATCAATATTTGGCCTATCTGGATATTTTACGAGAGGTTGACCCGGACGAGCTGACCGATTTTTTGGTAGTCGCGGCCAAGTTGATTTTGATCAAATCCGAAGCGCTGCTACCGCGGCCCCCGGCCAGCATGCTCGACGAGGCGGAAGAGGATGTGGGCGACGAATTGACCCGCCAATTATTGGCCTACAAGCAATATAAACAAATTGCGGCTCATCTCCAGGAGGTTGAGGCGGCCGGCCAGCGCAATTTTGTGCGCGTCGCTCCGCCCCTCAAAATCGAGCCAAAGCTCATCCCCGGTGAAATCAGCCTGGCAGACCTGCTGCAAGCCGCCCGCGCCGCCCTGGCGATCAAACCACCCGATCCGGTGGTGGACGAGGTTATTTCGCCGCAAATTGTGACCATCGGTCAACAGATGGTCCACATCCGGCAAGAGTTAAGGGCCAACCGGACCGTCAGCTTTCAGGAGCTACTGGCTCGCAGCCGCAGCCGGATCGAGGTGATTGTGACCCTCCTGGCGGTGCTGGAACTGATCAAACGGCGTGTTATTCGAGTGGAACAACCTGAAATCTTTGGCGATTTGCTCATCCACCCCAATGAGCGCATGCCCGAACTGAGCGAGGCGGAGTGGGCGGAGTTGACCGGGTTAACCGAGGTTTCCTGAGGAGTGACGCGAGGAAAAGTGAGGCGAGGACGCGAGGGGAGGAAACTCTTCTCGCGTCCTCGCCTCTTCGCCTCACGATCCTTCAATCAGCCAGCGCAGCACATTCATCCCGCCTACGCCGGCCATCACGCAGGCCAACAGCATAATCACCAAACAACTAGCAACGATATGAAACTGAAAATACTGCCGCCAGCCGGTAGCCTCTTTCTGACGCAGCCTGCCTCCTGACGGTAGCGCAGCTCGCGGACCGTTCGGTGCGGCTGGACTGGGAGCGCCTCCGGCGGTTAACAGGGGGATATTGGCCGCAGCAGCGGTTGGCAGTGGCTCGCTTTGACTCAAAGCGCGAGTTCGGCGGCTCACCTGGCCTGTCTCAGCCTCTTGTTTCAACCGGCTTATCTCTGGGTAAAACGGCTCAATCGCTTCCAGCTTGGCAATGTAGCGTTTGGCCATAAACAACTTTTGCTTGGTCAGGGCGCTGGCGGCCTGGCGGCACAGGTCGTCGGCCACCGGCTCCAGCAAAACTTCGTGGGTCAGCTCTTGTTGCAGCCTGACGATGTGGGCTTCAATCGCTTCAAGGTGCTCGTGCAGCGTCACCGCCACCTGACGTTGAGTTTCCCGCGCCAATTTGGCCTCAAGCAGGGGCAGGTTAACCATAAGTTGGTTGAGCGTTCTTTCTTTGTAATCCCTTTGCTCCGGTGTGAGCGGTATCATCGCAAGTTCATCTCTCCTTCAAAATAGTAATGAAGTAATCAGTAGTCAGTAGTCAGACACTTTGTAGAAAAGTTGCCTGATACCCTATGACTATCGCCCGGTTAATTTTTCGCTTCAGCCGTGCTGAACCGGGCCAACAGGGAGTCGGGCCAGGTGCGCAGCCACTTGACCTGCCGGATGAGCAGAATCATGGCCCAGGCTCCGGCTGCGTCAAAAAACACATCAGCCAGGCGGCCATGCCGGCCTGGCACAAAACGTTGGTGAATTTCATCGGTCACGCCGTAGAGCGTTGCCAAGCCAAAGGCCAGCAATAAATCACGCCAGCTTACCTGCCGTTGGGGTGCAAGTGCTCGCCACCACAACCAGGCCAGCCCGGCATAAGCGAGCATGTGCGCCGTTTTGTAAACAATCTTTTCGCCGGCTTCGTCCTCGATCTTGATCAGGGCGGGCTGCGCCGAGAGCAAAAAAATAACAGCCATCCAGACGACAAGCGGCAGAAAATCGCGCAGCCAGCGCGGCCAAAGTTCAAGTTGTAACAAGGTCAACCATACGCCCTTTCAGCAATTTGCGCAAGATAAGCCCAATCGAATTTCTCGGCCAGATAGCGCCGGGCAGTCTGGCCCAAGACCTGCTGCTGCTCAGGATTTTGTAGCAAAGTCACCACCGCCGCAGCCATCGCCTCGTCATCTTCGGCAGGCGTCAAAAGGCCCGATACGCCATTTTGGATATATTCGACATTCTGGCCGACCGCATCGGCCACCACCGGCAGCCCGGCTTCCAGCAAACCGATCAGCTTGACCGAACATTTTGTCCGGTTGATGAGCGTGTCATCATAAGGATACACGGCCACGTGCGCCGCTGCAAAATAAGCCGGGGTTTCGTCGAGCGGCAGCCAGCCGGTAAAACGAACATACTCCATCAATCCGGCCTCGGCCAGGCGGCCGGCCAGGGTC
This sequence comes from Anaerolineales bacterium, assembly GCA_015075405.1. GTDB lineage: Bacteria > Chloroflexota > Anaerolineae > 4572-78 > J111 > DSQQ01. Next base: position 228,955 of record JABTUK010000003.1, on the reverse strand, counting down.
TTGTCCTCTCCAGCCAGACCTTGCCCTACCATCAACCAGCGGGCTTGAGGCAATTGGGCTGCCACCGCTCGCACCAGCGCCACAATCCGCTCCAACCGAAATTCCCAAAAGCGGGAGTAGAGCAGGATAGTCGGAGCGTTGCCGAGCTGCCACTTTTCTCGTACGACGCGGGTAGACGGTAGACGGTAGACGGTAGACGGGGAAAGAGGACTGGCGGTCGGCGGTTGGCGGCCTGCCCTGAGCCTGTCGAATGGGTCGGCGGTCATTTTAGAGTCGCAGCCATTGGGTAGATAAAAGACCCGCGCCGCTTCGCCTCCGCGTTGGGCTGTCACCAGTTCTTCGAGGGCGCGGCTGGCGACGGTGACGGCATCGGCCTGGCGCAGTCCCCACCTTTCCTGCCAGGCAAACAACTTTTTTTGCGCGGCAGAATAAGGGGCAACCTCATTCCAGGCTTGTTCCCAGTCGTCGGCATCCACAACCAGCCGGGGCGAGACGCCTTGCCAGCGGCGCAGTGCCCACAAGCCCCAATGAGTCAAACCGGCGTAAGCTTTGGGTTTGAACAGGTGAACCACTTCCGGTTGGAGCGCCAGCGCCCGTATCACCAAGGTGCGGGTTAACCAGATGTGAAAGAGCAACGGCAGGCGCGGTGGCAGCGCTACATTGACCACCTGCACCCCGCCTTCTGCCCAGCTTTGCCCGGCCCGCTGCGGGTCGTCCCAGGGTGGAATGAGCAGGGTAACGCAGTGCCCCCGAACAGCCAGGGCTTGAGCCAGGGGTAAGGCCCGCGAACTCATTGTCCCCTTCGGTTGCAGCCCAAAGGGGCCGATGAATACGATCTTCACAGGGACAGATTTTAGTAACGGTATCCTGGTCTGGCAAATCCAGATGAAAGGGATAAAGCAACTCCAAGATTTAAATAAACCGAAACATGTTGCGTCTTGTGTGTTCCGTTTATGCTACACAAGACACAACACGCAAGACGAACATCGGATAATTATTTTCTTTGGAAATGCCTGAGTTCGCTATCCTATTTTACGCGGGGAGGGGTTCAGGGCTTCATTCAGGCCCTTGCAAATCCGTTTCACTGGAGTTGCTGCGGGGGGGTGTCTCTCCGGTTGGCTCAGGAGTGAAGGTCTCAGCGGTGGGTTCAACCTCCGCTTCGCCGGTAGTGGTGGTCTCCGGTTCAACGGTGGCTTCGGAAGTAGCGGCCGGGGCGCCTTCTTCTGTTGCTTCGGGTTGAGCGGTGGACTCTGCCGGTTCGACAATTTCGGGGGTGATAGTCAGGGTTACGGTTCCGGTCAGGGCTGTTGTCGGTGAAACCGCCGGGCGAGGGGTTGGGGTAGGGGAGCGATTGCTCCACAGGCCCAGTTGGCCGGCTCTGGCCTGTCCCTCCGCTTCCAGAATTTCAGTCTGAAACCGCGTATCCGGCTCGACAATGTTGGCCCTGGCTAACCCCTGTTCGGCCAGGGTAATACTCAGCAGGACGTCATCCAGAAAAACATAACGCAGCAAATTACCTTCGCTGTCAACATCGGTTTGATCCCGTTCCAGCCGAACTACCCGCCCATTGGTTAATTTGCGGTTGGTCTCAAAAGCTACCACCCCCCAGGGAATGCTGGCGGTGTTTGGCGGCGCATCAATGCCCAGATAGCGCACTGTATAGGTCAGTCCTGGCGGGTCGCCATCCATCACTACGGTGATGGTATCGCCATCAATTATACCTACAACCAACGCTCGCACCTCGTCGGGCAGCGGGGTAATGGTTGGCGTGGGGGCGGGGGTCAGGGCTTCGAGGGGGATAACGCGGGTGTTGATTGGGGTTGGTCTAGGAGTCGGGCCGCCGGTGGGCAGGGCTACGGTTTCCTTACGGTAGACTGCTCCCGGCGTGGCCGGGGTAGCCTGAACACAACCCATCAACCCACCTAAAAGGAGTAAAAAAATAAAGCCAAAATAAATTTTGGGCAAACTAACCCTTGAACAAATTGTCTGAACAAGCCTGAGCAAAGTAAACATAATTATTTATTAAGAGAAACCTATTATAACGCCAAGCCACATTCTCAGGAAATTGGCGGCTCTTGTTTAAGAAGGGAGAATTTGCCGAAATAAAAATCCCGACCGAAGTCGGGATAAGAGACTGAGCAGATGTTGGAACGTTCAATCGTTATTGGGCCGGTAGAATGATAAAAAACTTACTACCGGGCAAATTTTCCGGATCGTAACCACTGCTCTCAACCCAGATGCGACCATTGTGCGACTCGATGACGCCGCGAGCGATGGTCAAACCCAGGCCGGCCCCGCCGCCCATGAACTGAGTTTTACTGGTGCTGTGCAGGGCCACATTTTCGGCGGTGCTGAACTTCTCAAAGATCAACTTTTGCTTGTCAAGGGCTATGCCAACGCCGGTATCGGCCACCACAATCTGAACAAACGCCTGGTCCTGGCCATTGGTTTTAGCCAGCAGCCGGGCGCTAATGGTAATCCGGCCCCCATCGGGGGTGTATTTAATGGCGTTGCCGACAATGCGGGTTAACGCGGAGCGAAGTTGGCCAATATCTCCGTTAATAATAGGCAAATCCCTGGCAATGTCTGTTTCGATGGTAATCTGCCGGCTGGCGGCCACAGAAGATTGTTCTGTCTCAACCGTATTGATGATATTTCTAACAGAGACCGGCTCAAATTTAAAGTCTTTATTGGCCATTTCTATGCGGATGACGCTGACCATATCATCCATAATTTCTTTTAGTCGAGCCGCTCCCCTGGCTACGCCGGCCAGTAATTCTTTGGCCGTTTCATCATTATTGATGCTGGGCAGCATTTGCAGCATTTGATTATAACTGTGGATGACGGTAAGGGGAGTGCGCAGTTCGTGCGAGGCTACCGAGATAAAGTTGCTTTTGGCTTCTTCAAAGTGTTTCAGCCGGTCATAAGCGGCCTTGAGATTGGCATTGGCCGCTTCCAGGTCGGCGTTTTTACGTTCTAACTCGCTAATTAGAGTCAGGCTTTGCTCTTGAAGATAATATTCGCGCTTGGTTGCCGCCGCTTCCGGTTTATGCTGGGTGGTAAGATATTGGGCTACCGACTTAATTAACTCTTCAACATCTATGGGTTTGTTGAGGTAAGCGTCGCAGCCAATGGCCTTGGCCCGGTCGCGATCATCCATCACATTGCGCGCCGTTAAGGCAATAATCGGAACAGTGGTGAGTTGAGGGAAACTGCGGATGCGGGTCACTGCCGTAAAGCCGTCCAGATCAGGCAGGTTGATATCCATTAAAATGAGATCAGGCTTAATTTCGACGGCCTTTTTGATGCCCTCTAAAGCATTGACTGCATCAATAACCTGGTAACCCTGGCTCTCCAGGATGCGCCTGACCAGAATTCTGTTTTCCATGGTATCTTCAACGCTCAGAATGGTAGGTGATGTGTTGTTCATATCGGTTTCTGAATCGTAGAATTGATAATAAGCAATTGAATCAAGAGGAAAGCCTTCATTACGTTTGATTAACTCATGATACCACAGCTACCAAAAATGAATATAGGATAACCATCCCAACCACCCCACTGCCAGCGCCCTGCGCGTGCAACAAGCTTAGTAATTATACAACTTTCAGCAGACACATTCAAGAACGTTTCCCCATCTTTCAAATTCGTTATTCCGGCCCGACGGGGTATAATATCCGCTAAATTTTTCACAATAAAAGATGATCGAGAATGTTCTGATATGGCTAAATTGATGACTGGCCCCTGGCTCTGGAAGCATCTGTCGGCCTTAGTGGTGCTGATTTTGCTGGTCAATCTGGGTTTGTGGCAATTACGGCGGCTGGAAGAACGGCGCAGTTTGAACCAAAATATTACGGCGGCGCTGAACCAGCCGGCCATTCCTCTTACCGGCGGGCCGGTTAACCCGGCTGAACTTCATTTCCGTCGTGTTGAGGTCACCGGGGTTTTCGATAATGCCGCAGCCATCGTTATCCGTAATCAACTGCTAGGCGACCGGCCCGGCCTGCATTTGGTAACGCCACTGCGTATTAAGGGCAGTGATACAGCTGTGCTGGTAGACCGGGGCTGGATTCCCAGAGACGACTCCGATCCGGAACCGGCCAGTTTGTCCGCCTACGACCTCCCCGGCCAAGTGACCATCGAAGGCATTGCCTATCAAACTCAAACCCGGCCCAGTTCGCTGGCGCCCTTCGATCCCCCCCTCAAAGCGGACCAAACCCGCCTGGTAGCCTGGTTTCGGGTGGACATTGAGCGCATCCAGGAGCAAGTGCCTTATCCCTTGCTACCTATTTTTATCAGACAACTCCCCACTCCTGACGCCCCCACCGGGACTTTACCTCAACCGGACAGTGGGGCTACGCTGGACGAAGGGCCTCATTTGGGCTATGCCATCCAGTGGTTCTCATTTGCCGTAATTTTGGTCGTTACCTATGGGTTGTTTCTGCGGCAGGAGGTGAGGAGGCGATGACCAGTGAGGCGAAGAAAAGACTTTCCTTCGCCTCCTCGCCTCCTCATCTCACCCCTCATCCCGGCGGGGGCGTGGACGGCGGGAGGAGGTTTTGCTCGACCAGGCAGCGGCGCTGGATTCGGCCAGGTGAATTTCTGGCAGTGTGTCCGTTTCTACCAGGCCCGCTTGAATCAGCCGGCGCATTTCGGCCAGAGCCAGGGGGTCGGTTTCTAGCGGTTGGTAGGCCGCCAAAACCCGCTCGACTTCGGCCAGGGTGCGCTGGTGCAGCGTCGGCTGGCCGGCCTTTTGCCAATTGTCACGATTGAGGCGGTCAAAAGCCGGACCCGGCAAATACATCTCCTCCGGCCAGTATTTGAGGGTGTGGTCGGCAATCAAAAGGTGTTGGCTCTGTAGCAGTTGGTGGACCAGTTCAACGGTCGGGATATCCTCCAGCGGTTTAAAGTCGCGCACAAAGTGAAGGGCCTGGCCGCACAGTTCGTTGTCAAAGACCAATTTTTCCAGGCTGAACACCAGCACATAATCGAGCATACCCGGCCCGGAAACAGAGTTAACCCCGGCCATCGCGGCTAAAAGGGCGCTGGCAAAGGCTTCGGCGCCGCCCTGGGCGTCCACAAACTTGCTGTCACTCAAAGCCATGTAAGATTGGGTGGGCAGCCCCAATGATTTCGCCACTTTCACATAGGCCACATCCAACCGCAGCGATTCGACCGCGGCCATAGGCGAGGCCGTGGTTTTCATATGAAATGCGGCCGGCGCGCCGCCGAAGAGCAGCGGCGCGCCCGGTTTGACAATCTGAGCCATCGTCACCCCGGCCAAGACATCGGCCACATGCATAATGGTCGCGCCAACGGCTGTAACCGGAGCGATGAGTCCCATGAGCGTCACCGGCACAATTTCGATGGGGATGCCCCACTCGACACAATCGAGCAGGTTTTGACAGGAGTCGTGGCTGTAACGAAACATGCCGGTGGGGGTAATGGTAAAGATGCTCATCGGGCGGGTGATGAGGTCGGCTTTATCGTGGCGGAAAAGCTGCATCATCTCGGCCATACGCGGCGTGCCGTGCGCGGTAAACGCCCCGGAAACCACCGGCTTGACCGAATTGGTCATGCAGTGGTACAGCCGCCAGGCATCAGAAACTTGTGGCTCGATGTCGCCGGTTGAAAAAGCAGTTGCCAGGTAAGCGATGTGCGGCAGACCATCGGCCAGGCGGACATATTCGATAAAGTCGGCGGTGGTGGCGGCGCGGGTCTCGCCGGTGCGATGGTCCAGCACCTTAACCCCGCTGGAGCCGGGCACAAAATGGACGTTGTCGCCGCCCAAATGGGCATGCGGTTCCCCATTTCGATTGTACAGGGTAAAGGAGCGCGGTGTGCTGGCAATGGCCCGATCTACCTCATCGGGCGGAAAGAGGACCCGCCCGCTGGCCGGGTCTTGCCGCAGACCATAATCCAACAGCCGCTCGCGCAGGGTTTGACCCATCACCTCGATGCCCACTTCGGCCAGAATTTGCTTGGCCTCAACCAGGACTCGTTCGATTAAGTCGGGTTCAATAATTTCGATGGTTGGTTTCATTAGGCACTTACGCTTTCACCTTGACAAAAAGTTGTCGATCTTTGGGCCAATTTACGATTTACGATTAAAGACGCTGGCTCAACCTAATCGTAAATCCAAAATCGTAAATCGTTTTAGTTCCTTTGCTTCAATTGGGTTGGAAGCGGAAGAAATACCAGACTCTATTCTCCACGTTCATATCAATCGTAAATGTTTCCGAGACCGGCTGGCCTTCGCCATTTTCCAGGTAAAAATTCCACACCCCGGCAATGTAGACAGCCCGCGGCTGCGGCTCAAATTTGATATTGCCGCTTTTGACTACTCCGCCGGGCGGCGTGTTGCCAATGGCCCGGTCGGCAGACGGTTCCGAACGAGTGACAATGCCATTCGGGTCAATCCCAACCAATCTAAAGCCGGGAATCCAGGCATTGTCGCCTCCCTGCACTGCTGTCATAATCGAGAGAATATTCGCCTCGGTCGGTTGGGTGTAGAGTTCGGCCAGGCGAAATGGCATCGTTGGGATAGGAGTGGGGGTAGGCGGTGGGGTATTGGTCGGCGGGGCGGGCGTGCCGGTGGGGGTTACGGTTGGGGTGCGGGTGGGCCGGGGCGTGCGAGTTGGGGTGAGGGTGGGGGTATCGGTGGTAATGGCGGTGAGGGTTGGGGTGGGGGAAATTGTCGGGGTATCGGTGGGGACGGGGGTGGCGGTAAAGGTGGGTTGGAGTGTTTTGACCACCGTTGCCGTGGGGGTAGGCTCGTTGATAGCCACCAGTTGATTAAAGGGGGAAGCCAGGGTGCAGCCGGTCAGCAAGGTTAAAACCAGGAAGGATGGAAGGATGGAAGGATGGAAGGATGGAATTTTACCAAGCTTCCAGGTTTCTGGGTTTCTCATTTTGTTGAGGTATTTACCCTCAATAAATTTTATCCGTTTCAAAGGAGTCTTCACGAACCTGTGGCCCACCATTAATAATGAAATCCTTGACCTGACACTTGACACGTGACACTTGACACTTATTTTCAAAGGAATCCCTTTTGCCTTGAGTTGTGGAACAAACCCAGATTGTATGCAAAACAGCCGCTTCACACAAGCGGTGAGCGGCTGAATAAACAAACCTGTTATTCCAAGAAAGGGACATCCAATTATTGCTAATCGAATTTTTCGAATGGAAACTGAAATCTTTTTTTGTGACAAATGACACTACGATGCAAACTGCTTTTTTATTACAATTAACCTGATGGATAAAAAGCAACATGCCAACCTAATCCAACAAAAATTGAGCGAAAATTGAGCGATATGAGCTAAACTGAGGTAACTTTATACTACGGGTGTCCTCTTTTAAACTAATGAGGTGGGGGTCAGCATAATGGATGAAACAAATATTCTGGTTATTGATGATGACCTGGTTCTGCTCGCTCTGGTGCAGCAGGTTCTTTGTCGCGCTGGATGGCATGTGGATACAGCTACCAGTGGACCGAAAGGGATGGCGCGTCTTCAAACCCTTCAACCAGACCTGGTTATTCTGGATATTATGATGCCGGGGATGGATGGCTGGGAAGTCTGCCGGCATATCCGGCGAATCTCCTGTGTGCCGGTAATGATGCTGACGGCCTTAAGCGAGGAGAGATATATTATCCGCGCCCTGAGCGATTATGGCGCGGATGATTACCTGGTCAAGCCTTTCAGCGCCGATTTGCTGGTAGCGCGGGTTAAAGCTCTGTTGCGCCGGGGTGGTCTTTTGCCGTTGACCCAAACGCCGGTTATTTACCAGGATGGCTATTTAACTATCAACCTGGCCTTGCGGCAGGTGTGGGCGCAAAATCGCCTGGTAAAATTGACCAAAACGGAATATCGGCTGCTCATTTATTTGCTGCAACACACCGACCGGACGCCCAGTTTTTTCCACATTCTGGAACAGGTCTGGGGGTCAGAGTATCATGACTCTGTTGAATATGTCCATGTTTATATCTCCCGGCTGCGCCAAAAAATAGAAGAGAACCCCAAAGAGCCGCATTATTTACTCACAATGCATGGCGTAGGCTATCGCTTTCAACCTTTTCCTCCGGCTCGGCCGGCCCAAATTAAAACGTCTCCAACATCCGACCCATACCCATTAGGCGTTCAGCTATGAAGCTTATTTAGAAAATTTTTAGAAATTTTTCAGGAAATCTCGTTCCCAACCTGTTATATTTATTTAAATAACTTGATAAATTTTATAATTTAACTGGAGGGAGCGATGATTAATGTATTCAAGGTCTTTCCTTTTCTAATTGTCCTGCTGATAGCACTGGCTGGGCCTGCCACTGCCGCCCCGCCCCCCCAAAAACCATCCGATCAGCAACTCATTGATCAATTAAAGCAAGATACCCAAAATAAGGTTCGTATCTCTTACCACCCCGATACTGGCAAAGTCAGCTTTATCGGCACGGAGCCGGTCCACACAATTCCCCGGCCAAGTTTTGTGCCTGTCAAGGCTACCCCTGAGGAAGCCGCCAGAGGGTTCTTGGTCAAATATGGGCAGTTGTTTGGTCTCAGAGATGCAGCCGGCGAGTTAAGCTTGATGGAAGAACAACCGCTTAAAGAGGGTCGAGTCTTTGTTCGTTTCCAGCAACGCTACCATAATATCCCCATTGTTGCCGGTGAGTTGATTGTCCAGATGAATGACAATCGAGATTTTATTTCGGCCAATGGCGAAATACTACCTGAACTGGACCTGGATACCAACCCGGCCATCCCGCCTGAGACGGCCCGCCAAATCGCTCTGGGTAAGGTAGCCAAGGACTATAACCTGAATCCCGGTGATTTGACCGCCACCGATCCTGAACTGTGGATTTACAACCCGCTGTTATTGAGAAACGCCACTCTACGCCCAAGTATGTTGGTCTGGCGGCTGGAGGTAACCCCCCAAGAGTTGCTGCCCATCCGCGAGTTTGTGTTGGTAGACGCCAAACTGGGTTTTATCGCCCTGCAATTCAACCAGATTGACAGCGCCAGAAACCGCCGGGTTTATGACAACAATAATAATCCCAGCTTGGGTTTACCCGGCGGCGGCCCCTATCGCACTGAAGGTCAAGCACCCAGCTCTATTACCGATGTCAACCAGGCCTATAATTATTCCGGTAACACTTACGACTTTTACTTCAATGAACATGGCCGGGATAGCCTCAATAACGCCGGAATGACCTTAATTTCCACCACTCGTTATTGTCCCAACAGCAGTTCCTGTCCCTATCCAAACGCCTTTTGGAATGGGACCCAGATGGCTTATGGTCAGGGTTTTGCCGCCGCCGATGACGTTGTTGGCCATGAATTAACTCACGGAGTCACTGAATTTTCGTCTCATTTGTTTTACTACTACCAATCGGGAGCAATCAATGAATCATTCTCCGATGTCTGGGGCGAGTTTATTGACCTGACCAATGGGGCCGGCACCGACACGGCAGCGGTAAGATGGCTCATGGGTGAAGACATACCCGGCATTGGGGCCATTCGCGATATGGAAAATCCGCCGACTTTTGGCGACCCCGACCGTATGCTAAGCGCCAATTACTACTGCGAGGAGGGTGATAGCGGCGGCGTTCATTTCAACAGCGGGGTGAACAACAAAGCCGCCTTTCTGATGACCGATGGCGGCTCGTTCAACGGCTATACAGTATCTGCCTTAGGCATCAGCAAGGTGGCTGATCTATATTACGAAGTTCAGACCCACTTACTGACCTCAGGCAGCAGCTATAACGACCTCTACAACGCCCTGGTTCAAGCCGGTCTGAACCTGGGCTACAGCGCCGCCGACCGCCAGGAAATCCAAGACGCCCTCAACGCCGTTCAGATGAATCAGCGCCCCTGCGGCGACTCGGCCCCACCGCCTATTTGCGCTACCGGCCAGTCGGTCAATCATATCTTTTTTGACAATATGGAAAGCCCTGCCAGCGGTCGCTGGGCCTCGGCGGCCATCGTAGGTACTAATGAATGGTACTATCCGCAAACAGCAAATCCGTATGGCTTTGATGCCACCTACGCCAGCAGCGGAGTTTATAACCTGTGGGGTTATGATCGTCCGGCCACAGGTGATTATTACATTGCCATGACTTCTGGCGTCACCCTACCGGCCAACGCCTTTCTGCACTTCAAACATGATTGGGCTTTTGAAGACGGCACAAGCGCAATTTATGACGGGGGGGTCATAGAATACAGCGCCAACAATGGCGCTTCCTGGAATGACGCCGGCGCTCTATTCACCCATAATGGTTATAACGGCGTTATTAGCGCCAGTTCTAATCCATTAAATGGACGTTCAGCCTTTACCCACGAAAGTCACGGCTACACCGCCAGCCGCCTGAACTTGAACAGCCTGGCCGGCCAAAACGTGCGCTTCCGCTTCCGCATCGGGACCGACTCAACTGCTGATGCTCTGGGCTGGTTTATTGACGATGTGCGTATCTACACCTGCGGTTCCACAACTCTACCCACGCCACCCGGCAACCTGACCGCCTCGCCCGCCTCACAGACACAGATTAACCTGGCCTGGACCGACAACAGCAACAATGAGACCGGTTTCAAAATCGAACGTTCGCCCAACGGCACAAGTGGTTGGACCCAAATTACAACGGTTGGAACAAACATCACCACCTACAATAATACCGGCCTGACTTGTAACACGCGCTACTACTACCGGGTTAGGGCCTATAACGGGAGCGGCGATTCAACCTATAGCAACACTGCCAACGCCACTACCTTGGTCTGTGGTGGTGGTTCAAACTGGAAGGTTTTGTTCGATGAGACTCACGGGTATGGTTCCGACCTCGATGATTATATCATTGAAGACGCCCTGTCAAATCTGGCGGCTCTGCTCATCAATAATGGGGCAACAGTTAACTCTTTGAAACCGCCGGCGGCCTTTAATTATGCTGCCATCAGTCAATACAACGTTTTGGTCCTGGTAGTACCGCAAAGTAGTTACTCAGCCCAGCAGCGAGCCGATATCAATACCTTTGTCCAAAACGGAGGGCGGCTGGTAACGGTTGGCGACTGGGGAGGTTGGGGGCCAGCCGACACCGCCCGGCCCATTCTAAATACTATCCTCTCCGGCTTAGGAACAGGTATTGCCATCAATGACAATATGGTTCTTGACCCGACCAATCATGATGGGGCTAATAATTTCTGGCCGATCATCCATCAATTCTCCAGCAAGCCCATCAATCAAGGCGTAAACCAGGTGGTAGAGTATGCTGCGGCTTCTTTGCAAGTCGGCAGCCCTGGCTATGTTACCGCCTGGGCAGATAACGACTCTTATACCGGCTTGACCGACCTATCTACCATTGAACGAGATGCCGCCGGTCTTTTAGCTTCCCCACCTAACCTGGCTAAGGGGCAGTTCATCATTGACGGCCTCCTCAGCAATACTCCGCCGCCGCCCAAAACCGAACTGAACGAACCCCAAGCTCAACCTGATGTTATCGTTCCCCAGGCGGTCACGGTTATCAATTTTGACAATGCTTCGCAGCCTTGTCTCTTTAATCAAACCACAGCCCTCAGAAATCAATATCAAGCCCTGGGGGTTACCTTTAGCGGCCCCAGTAGTAATGATGGCGGGGCCATTTTGGACCAATGTGGTGGTTTCGGCGTCAGCGGTCATAGCGCCCCCAACTTCCTGGCTTTTAATGCCTCAGCTACACTTTCAAATGGCGGCGTTCCCAGAAACCCGGAGACGATTACCTTTGCCCAACCGGTCTCTTTTGCGCAAATCAGGGTTGGTTCAAGCGCTGGTAGTGGTCAATCTCTGACCATGCAAGCCTTCAATGCCAGCAACAATCTTCTCGGAAGCCAAACTGTTACGCTGAATGCTACCCTCCAGACGCTTAGCATTTCGGCTAACGGCATCACCCGCGTGGTCATCAGTTCGCCGGCATCCATCTTTGTGTTGGATGATCTAACTTTTAATACTCAGACCGCTGGTCAACCCCTCCCGGTGATGGCCATGGCCGATATTGGCAACGGTGATGTCTTTGTCATTGCCGACTTAAGCCTATGGACCAATCAAGACCCTGATGGAGACGGCACTGCCAGTCTCAATGAGTATAACAACACCACGCTGGCCTTGAAGGTTTTTCTGGGGGCTGCCGGAGGGGGGCCAGGCGCCGAGAACAAGACATACTTGCCTGTCATTTTGCGTAACCATTAGTTCAAAGAGGGGGTCTGGTTAGAGGCAAAGGTAAAACCAACTGTCTCCCCAAAAGTTACGCCGATTAGACTCCCACCCCATATAACTGGCGCTATCCCTCAGGGATAGCGCCAGTTTTTGGTTATACGCAGCCCTAAAGGTCTTAAAGACTTTTAGGGTCTGGGGTGTTTCTCAAGAAGTATCCTGGGGCAAAGCCGGGCGAGTCGCCGTCGGCGTGGGCGTTACCGTTGGCACAGGGGTGGCATCCGGTGGAGGAAGCTGGTGTTCCAGCTTGGTGACCAGATGCCACAACAGCGGCAACTGGTCAGTAAGCACCGTTTGTATGGTGGGGTCGGGGTCGCCCCTGTGAGTCAAAAGTTCAGGCTTCTCATTGAAGGCGGTCGGTCCATCGGCCAGCAGCAGTTTCCGCAGCGCTTCGTAATCAGTTCGTTTGATTTCGACCACCGCCGCCGCCCCACGCGTCAGCCGTAACGGCTGGATAGGGGTGGCGGTTTGAGTGAGATGCGCTCGCAGCGAAAAATGATACCGCTCAGGCGTAATCAACACCTGCGCCAGCAGATAGTAAACATTATTCTGTTTCTTCACTACTTTCATCGGCTGGAGTAGGTCCAACGGCACTCCCTGTCGCCACTGGGCAAACTGGTTCTCGATCTGGCCCGCGTCGGTTAGCAGTTCGGTGGCGCTGTGCAGCGAGCCAAAGCTGCTGGCCAGCGGCGAAAAATCAACAATGGCCTGGCTGCCATCGGCAAAACGGGCCCACACGGCCACGTGGTCAACCCGGTCCTGCAAGTCATCCAGAGGGGCAGCCACCCCAAATCGCCCTAGAGCGACCCCCTGCACCTGGGGCGACTGCATCAGCGACTGCTGGATGGCGTAAGAGAGAATAAAACTGTCCACGGCCGGCCATTCCGCCGGGTTAGCCGGTTGGGGCGGATAGGCCAGGCGAGCGACTTCACCCAACGGCCCTGGCTCGATGACAATTTTTGTCGCATCTTCTTCCAGCAGAGACGCAAAGCCAAACTCAAAATCTCCCAAAGCGGCTTTGGCCGCGTTCAACGCTTTGACATTGTCATTATCGGGGATGACCAGGGGACGAGTAGCGGTGGGGGTAGGCGTGGGCAGGGGACGAGGTTCTTCGGGGGCGCAGGCCAGGAGAAGCGCCGCCAAGCCCCAAACAAGGCCCAAAATTTTGAGCAGCGCCAGGAATTGCGATGAGCGAAGTGAGGCAGACAGGTCAATTGGATTTTTTTCTGGGGACATAGACCGGCTCCGTTGTCACTGCTGCCTGTCAAGGCGCGTTATTAAAAACATGGTACACATTGCCTTTGATTCGTCAAACTGTTGTCGTTTTTACTTTGACTTGTCCGGTAGTAGGAAGTAGGGAGTAAGGAGTAAGGGGAAATTCGTCAAACTGTTACCGTTTTTACTTTGACTCACCCTATCCTTCGTGATAAACTGGAGATTGGAGATTGGAGATTGAAAGTTTGCTAAACAATCTCCCATCTCCAATCTCCAATCTAATCTCCAAATATTCCAGAGGAGTCTATGCCCATTGTAGCCTTTCAAGGCGTTGCCGGCGCTTATTCCGAGAACGCCATTTACCAATTTTTTGGCCCGGAAACCAAAACCACCCCCTGCCGCACCCTTGAAGATATTTTTGAGGCGGTCGAACGGGGCCGGGCCAACCTGGGCCTGCTGCCCGTCGAAAATGCGCTGGCCGGGTCGGTGCCGCGCGCTTATGAATTGTTGATGGAGCGCGACCTACGCATTCAGGCCGAGGTGATTATGCGGGTTCAGCATACGCTAATGGCCGCACCGGGGGTCAAGCTGGCCGATTTGAAGCGGGTCAAATCTACCCTGTTATCCCTACAGCAGTGCGAAAAATTTATTGCCCGCTACGAGCTGGAGCAAATCCCGGCCTCCGATACCGCCAGCAGCGCCCGCGACCTAGCCGCTCACCCGGAACCCGACCTGGGGGTGATTGCCAGCAAACTGGCCGCCCAAATTTACAAGCTAGACATCCTGGAAGAGGACATCGAGGATGCGGCCTTTAACTACACCCGCTTTTTTGTGCTGGGCAGCGAAGACCCGCCCCGCGCCCAACGCTGCAAAACCTCGCTTATTTTTAGCGCCCGCCATTTGCCCGGCTCGCTCTACCACTGCCTGGGCGAATTTGCCGAGCGCAACATCAACCTGACCAAAATCGAATCCCGGCCCCGCCGCAACCGGCCCTGGCAGTACCTTTTTTACCTGGATTTTGAAGGTCACTGGCAAGACCCGCCGGCCGAAGCGGCCCTGCTTGGGCTGCTGCGGCGGGCCGGCTTTGTCAAAATGCTTGGCTCTTATCCCATGGCCACCACGCCCCATTTAGAAGAAGAAAGGAAGGTTGGAAGGTTGGAAGATTGGAAGATGGAGGAACAAGACCAGCCTTCCAGCCAGCCTTCCAGGTAAGCTCATGATTATCATCATGCACTCCGAAGCCACCCCCTTTGAAATAGACAATGTTGTGGCCGAAGCCGAAGCCAGAGGGTGGCAGACCCACATTTCTCACGATTCGGGCGAAACGTTTATTGGCTTGCAGGGCAAAGGCCAGCCGCTCGACCCTTTTCACCTGGGCCAGATGCCCGGCGTCAAAGAAACGATGGCCATTACCCAAAAATACAAGCTGGCCAGCCGGGCCTTTCGCCGCGAGGATACCACCTTCACTATCGGCGGCGTGACCATCGGCGGCGAACAGGTGGCCGTCATTGCCGGGCCGTGCAGCGTCGAAAGTCGGGAACAACTACTGGAAACAGCCCACGCGGTTAAAGAAGCCGGGGCAACCTTTCTACGCGGGGGCGCTTACAAGCCGCGCAGTTCACCCTACAGCTTTCAGGGCATGGGCGAGCAGGGCCTCAAACTGCTGGCCGAAGCCCGCGAAGCCACCGGCCTGCCGATTGTGACCGAAGTCATGTCACCCAACAAAGTGGCCCTGGTCGCCATTTACGCCGACGTGCTGCAAATCGGGGCGCGCAATATGCAAAATTTTGACCTGCTCAATGCCGTCGGTCAGGCCCACAAGCCGGTGCTGCTCAAGCGGGGCATGTCGGCCACCATCGAAGATTTGCTCATGGCCGCCGAATACATTCTGGCTCACGGCAACAACCGGGTGATGCTGTGCGAGCGGGGCATCCGCACCTTTGACAACAAATATACCCGCAACACCTTTGACATCAACGCCATTCCCCTGCTCAAAGAGCTGACCCATCTGCCCATTGTCGCCGACCCCAGCCATGCTATTGGCGTGCGCCGCCATGTCAGCGCAATTACCCTGGCCGGCCTCGCCGCCGGGGCCGATGGCCTCATCCTCGAAACCCACCCCGACCCCGACCACGCCGTATCCGACGGTGACCAGTCACTCACCCTGCCCCAATTCCGCGAGTTGATGAATCAGGTACGAGCCTTAGCCGAGGCTGTCGGACGGAGAGTGTAAGTTCCAAGGTTGGCTTTTGAGCAATTGAAGCGTATGGTATACTTCTAAAGGTAAGGCTCTTCACTTTTGCTGAGGTCTGTGTGGCTAAGTTCATCGTTGAATTTACTAACAGCGCATTTGAAGATTTGGCCTTTTTCAAAAAGTATGAGCAGAACCTCATTCTTGACAGCATCATTCTACAACTTGTATACGAACCAGCTATAGAGACACGTAATCGCAAACAGCTTGAATCTAACCCTTTAGCAGAGTGGGAATTACGAGTTGGTTCATACCGTATTTTTTATGATATTGCTTACGCCGAAAATCTGGTCAAAATTAAAGCCATTGGCTATAAAGAGCACAACAAGCTCCATATTCGTGGCAAGGAGTACTTCCTATGAAAACGATTGATCTTAGCACAAAATCTGCCAGTATTGAAGAAATTTTTGCCCTGGCCCACAATGATTACCTTCTTGTTCATACCCCCACAGGTAAGACTTTTATTGTGGCCGAAGTTGATGAAAATGATGAAGAGGAAGATTTCGGTGTGGAAGTTGCACTCACACGCCAAAATAAAGCAATCATGGCTCTGCTCAAAGAACGCTCTCTTGAGCCAGGCAAATATACCCTTGACCAAGTTCGAGAACAGCTTGATTTAGCATCATTAGAGTAGAAAGCAGGCAAAAATGAACCAAAACCAAGCTTTATCACCCTCCAATAAAGAAGTAACTACTCTGGGTGGCGGCTGCTTCTGGTGTTTGGAAGCGGTTTACGATGAACTGCAAGGCGTGGAGGATGTCGTATCCGGCTATTCCGGGGGGCACGTGGTTAATCCAACCTACCAACAGGTCTGCAATGCTACCACCGGCCATGCCGAAGTGGTTCAAATAACTTTTGACCCTTCGGTTATCTCATTTCGAGAAATTTTGGAAATCTTCTTTACCATCCACGATCCGACGACGCTAAACCGGCAGGGCGCGGATGTTGGCCCGCAGTATCGCTCGGCCATTTTTTATCACACCCCGGAGCAAAAAAGTACCGCCGAGCAGGTCATCGCCGACATCAACGCCGCCCACATCTGGGATGCGCCGATTGTGACCGAGGTAACACCTTTTGCCAAGTTTTACCCGGCTGAAGCGTATCATCAGGAGTATTTTCAGCGCAACCCCGGCCAGGGTTACTGCCAGGTAGTGATTGCCCCTAAAGTGGCAAAATTTCGCCAAAAGTATCTCAGCCGGCTCAAACAGTAACAGCCTCTCAACGGTGTTGACACCCCTGCTGCCTTATGCTACAATAGTTTCAGTAATTTCTGAATATTTGAAACAGGCTGGATATGAGCGAACTCAATAAGATTAAGGAAAAATTTATCTTACACTGGGGTGAAATGGGGTCGCTCTGGGGCATCAACCGAACCATGGCCCAGGTACACGCGCTGCTATTTATCTCACCGGAGCCTTTGTGCGCCAATGACATTATGGCCGAGTTGCAAATCAGCCGGGGCAATGTGAGCATGGCCCTGCGCGAGTTGATAGCCTGGGGCATTGTCAACCGAGTTCACATCAAAGGGGAACGACGCGAATTTTATACTACCGAAAAAGACGTCTGGACTCTATTTCGGATTATTGCCCGCGAGCGCAAAAAACGAGAAGTGGACCCCACGATTGAGGTCCTGCGTGAAAGCGTAACCAAGCTCAACCAGATGCCCGATACAGACGGCAACTACGAGCGGGAACAACTTAAAAATTTGCTTGACTTTTTTGAAACCGGCATCGAAGTTTACAAAGATTTGGAGATGCAAACGCCCACCAGTATTTTGAAGTTGATGGGCAAAGCCTTACGGGTCAAGCAGCTAATTTCTTGACTGCTTCGTTTTGTTCATAAGTTTCACAACTTATTGAAAGATTTGAATTTATCTTCTGACCGCTTGAGGAATGCGCCATGACAGTTAAATCGCAACCCAGGTTTTTTCCCAGTTTATTAAGCAATCGTCACTACTCCGGCACTGTTTCGACGCTGCTGTATAACTGGCCGATTTTTGCCGGGGCCTTATTTTTTAGTGTGGTTACTTTCATCACCGGCCTGCTGCTCCCTGAACCCTGGCGCTGGCTTTTTTGGGTCAGCAGCGCGGGGGTGCTTGGCCTCTGCTTCAGTATTCTCATTACCTCTTACCTGGTCTATGATGCGGGTCAACAGCACGAATATGATCGCCTGGCCGAGTTGGGGCAGGTGGGCCAGGCGAATGTTATTGTGGATATTACCTGCGGTAAGTTACGGGGAACACGGGGACTGCTGCCCCTGTTTAAGGGCGGCCATTACTTTCTCATTGACATTTACAACGCCGAGAAAATGCCCGATGCCGCTTTACGCCGGGCGCGAGCGCTGGAGCCTCCCCTGCGTGCAGAACGGCGTATTTACCAGCGGCCCGGCCAGGCTCACAGCCTGCCTTTGCCCCACAATTGGGCTGATATCATCCATTGCAGCTTTAGCCTGCACGAGCTACAGGATAGCGCTGACCGTGACGCCCTTTTTACCGAATTTGCCCGCGTCTTAAAACCCGGCGGACGCTTGCTGATTGCCGAACATGGCCGTGACTGGTTTAATTTTGCCACCTTCGGTCCTGGGGTATTCAGCTTTTTCTCTCCGTCTACCTGGCAAAAACATCTGACCAAAGCCGGGCTGACCGTTCAAGTACATGAGCGATGGCGCGGTCTGGTCCACCTGTGGGTAGCCACGCGGGAGCCGCATTGAATTTTGTAAACATCTAAAATTTACTTCCCGTTTTGAGTTTCTACGAGTTCCCTTAGTTCCCTGGGAACTCGTAGAAACTTGGGGGAACTTATTTTTGGACAATCACTTACAGCCGCCCAAATTCCTTGGCTAATTGGGTCGCGCTGAGGTGAATCATGGTTGGGCGGCCATGGGGACAGGTGCGCGGGGCGCTGGTAGCCTCTAACTGGCGGACCAACTCGCGCATCTCTTCTTGAGACAAAATCTGCCCCCCTTTGATGGAAGCCCGTTTACAAACGGTAATGGCAATCTTTTCGTGGGTTTCGCGGGCCAACGGAATCGCGCCATCGGCCATTTCGGCCAAAATGTCTACCAGGGCCTGGGCCGGATTGGCCTGCCCCAGGATGTCAGGCACCGCCCGAATCCGGTAAGTTGCGCCGCCAAACGGCTCCAACTCAAACCCCACTTCGCTCAAAGCCTTCAGTTCAGCCTCGACCAAGGCGGCCTGCCCCGGCGATAATTCTACCACCACCGGCTCCAACAACTGCTGGCGCGCCACCGCCGCTTGCGCTTTTTGCTGGGCCAATTTTTCATAGAGAATCCGCTCATGGGCGGCATGCTGGTCAATCAGATAGAGGCCGTCCGGCCCTTCGGCCACAATATACATTTGTTGAATCTGGCCCACCACCCGCATGAGCGGCAGCCCCTGTGGAGCCGGCGGTTCAAGCAGCGGCTGTCGTTCGCCTTCATTATCAAAAGTGCGTTGCATCTCGAAACCAAATTGGCTAAATGAGGGTCCAAACGAGGTCCGCCAGGGGGCAGCATCACCGGCGTGGTCGCCAAAGCCGCCGCTGTAATGATAAGTAGGCGTGGCCTGTCCGCCGTAAGCAGGCACGGGCGCAGCCGCCATGACTGCCTCCCGAACCGCTTTTTGCGCAGCCTTAAAAACAGCGCGCGGGTCCTGAAATTTCACCTCTGCCTTGGTCGGGTGAACATTGACATCCACCTCCGCCGGGTCCAGTTCGATATTGAGCACGGCCACCGGATAACGGCCCACCGGCAAAAAGGTATGGTAAGCCTGGACCACCGCCTGATTAAGCGAGCGGTCCTGAATCCAGCGTTTGTTAACAAAAAAGATAATCTGGTCACGTGTGCCCCGGTGCAGAGCTGGCGCACCCACGTAGCCGTGAACCGAGAGGCGGTGAGGCGAAGAGGTGAGGAGTTCCTCATCCGCATCTTCGCCCGCTTCGCGTCCTCGCGTCCTCGCGTTCTCCCGCCCCTCGTCGTACTCGACCAGTATCATCTGCCGGGCTGTTTCCAAATCAAAAACAGCGGCCAAAGCGTCGAACAAATCACCCCGGCCATTGGTTTGAAAGGTGGTGCGCTGGTCGCTTTGCAAGGCAAAGCGAATGTGGGGGTAGGCCAAAGCATAATGCGAGACAATCCGGTGAATATGAGCGGCTTCGGTGGCGTCAGCTTTGAGAAACTTCAGGCGGGCCGGCACATTGTAAAAAAGATTTTCCACCGTAATAATAGTGCCGCCCGGCGAGCCGGCCGCGCCCAGCACCACCTGCTGCCCTCCCTCCAAGCGTATCCGGGTGGCCGCCGGTTGCGAGGCCGGCCGGGATAACAGGGTAAGCTGTGACACCGCCGCTACCGAAGCCAGGGCTTCACCCCGAAAACCCAACGTTGTCACCCGGCTCAAATCATCCACCGAAACCAGTTTGCTGGTGGCGTGACGGGCAAAGGCCAGAGGAATTTCTTCGGCGGGGATGCCGCTGCCATCATCCAAAACCTGGATCAAACGTTTGCCGCCGCTCTGAATTTCTACCCGGATGGTTTTGGCCCCCGCATCAATGGCATTTTCGACCAACTCTTTGACCACCGACGCCGGCCGCTCGACCACTTCACCGGCGGCTATCTTGGCCGCCACATCGGGCGGCAGAATACGAATTGTCACAACCGTCACTCCGTCATCGTCGCAGTAAATCCTTGAACCTTCAAGCGCCCGTTATTTTACCACACCTGAAACGTAATGCGTAAAACGTAAAGATTTTCTGACGGAAATTCGTTACGTTTTACGCATTAACGCAAGTTACATCCTGATCAGTAAATAACGTTAACCTTAATCACCTGGTTTGACATCCCTTTAACCTTGATTATCATGAAGGCGACAGTCCGCTCAGAGGATGGAAAATTTGCAACTCACCTGGCTAGGCGCAGCCGGCTTTAAAGTGGATACCGGCGAAGGCGCAACACTCTTGATTAACCCTTACCTCTCCCGGCCGGCGCTGGCCTACCCTTTTTTACCGATTCAACTGGCCGACCTGGCTCCGGTGGATGAGATTTTCCTGACCGATGGGCGCTTTGATCATGCCCTGGATACACCGGCCCTGGCCCGGCAAACCGGCGCAATTATTCACGCCGTCGAGCCGGTATGCCAACGGTTGATGGGGCAGGGCGTCTCAGCCCACAACCTGGAAAACGTTATTCCCCATACGCTCAAACGAGTGGGCAGCCTGAGTTGGCAGGCTTTTTCCAGCCGGACAAATCAGCCCGGCTCCTTACCGGCGGTTCGCCAGCTTATTCGTAACCTGCAAATGCCAGCCCATTTGGGTGATTTGGTGCGGGCCTGGCCTCCCAGTGAGGAAGTGGCCTACGCCTTTAAAATTGACGGCTTGTCCATTGTTCATTTTAGCAGCGCAAATTGGTCTCAGGCCCAAGTGGACAATTTACGTCCCGATTTGGCCCTGCTGCCGGTCGAACATAATCCTGATACCAGCACTGCGGCCGCCCGGCTGGCGGCCCGGCTCCAACCCAGAGTCGTCATTCCCCATCATTGGGATAACTATTTTCCGCCCTTGAGTGAGCTGAGCGATTTATCTAAATTTGAGGCTACTCTGCACACCCTGGCCCCC
This sequence comes from Anaerolineales bacterium, assembly GCA_015075405.1. Lineage (GTDB taxonomy): Bacteria > Chloroflexota > Anaerolineae > 4572-78 > J111 > DSQQ01. The sequence continues at coordinate 207,664 of JABTUK010000003.1, read as the reverse complement.
CAGGTGCGGGTTTACAAACCGGTTATTGGCCGGAGTTTTGACCCCATAAATTTGCTATATTGATGGCACAAAATACCTGAAGATAATCGAGGATACCCAGATTAGCCCTATCGAGCTTAAAAGTTGTTCCTGATTGGACTACCCTACGCTGACCCAACTAAGCAAAATCGCCTCTTGACAACCCACCGGCTTTGTGTCATAATATCCTCGTGAAAAGTCAAACAGACACTTTCACCTCCACCTTGCTATCCTAATTTAAGGAGGTGATGCTAATGTCGGATTTTAGCAGCATGCAAAGCGCCGTAGCATCACCTCCCGTTCTCGGGTAGATTGCTACGGCGCGGCAAAGGGTCACACTTAGGTGTGGCCCTTTGTTCTTTAAACGACCGGAGACCGGGGACGGGAGACGGCAACTTTTAACCTGTCTTCGGTCCCCGGTCCTCCGTCATCTTGGAGATTAGTCTATGTCCACCTATCCACTCGGAAAGTTACCCGCAGCAGATTTGGCCCGTTTGTTAAAGCGATATGCCCCCAACGATCCGCGCCTGGTGATCGGCGGCGCGGTGGGCGAGGATGCAGCCGTTATCGAAATGGGCGACCGCTACCTGGTTGCTACCACCGACCCGATCACCTTTGCCACCAATGAGATTGGCTGGTACGCGGTCAACATCAACGCCAACGATATAGCTTGTGCCGGCGCTACGCCGCGCTGGTTTCTGGCCACCTTGTTGTTGCCCGAAAATAAAAGCACCCCGGAATTGGTGGAGCGAATTTTTGAGCAAATCAGTTCAGCCTGCGCTGAATTGGGGATCACCCTGGCCGGAGGACATACCGAAATCACCTACGGCCTCGACCGCCCGATTGTGATCGGTCAAATGCTGGGCGAAGTACCCCGCGAAAAACTGGTGACGAATCGCGGCGCGCGGGTGGGCGATGATTTAATCTTGACCAAAGGCATCGCCGTAGAAGCAACGGCCATCATTGCCCGAGAAAAGCGACTTCAACTCCTCTCTCACTTCGATGAAAATAGTCTTGATGAGTATGCGAATTTTTTATCCGAACCGGGAATCAGCGTAGTCAAAGACGCCGCCATTGCCATCACTGCCGGAGGCGTTCACGCCATGCACGATCCCACCGAAGGCGGTGTGGCAACCGGCCTGCATGAAATGGCCCAGGCCTCACAAGTAGGTTTGGAAATTTTTGAAGAAAAACTGCCCTATTTACCTGAAACGGTAGCCCTGTGCCAACATTTCAAGTTGAACCCTCTGGGAGTCATCGCTTCGGGTAGTTTACTCATCGCCGCCGATCCTTCGGCTACCCTTCAAATTGTGGCCGATTTGGAACGAGCGGGGATCAACACCAGCGTGATTGGCCGGGTGCAGCCCGCAGAGCAGGGCTACTGGTTGGTGGAACCGAACGGGAGACACCCACTGCCCACCTTTGCCCGCGATGAGATTACGCGATTGTTTGAGTAGAAGAATCAAGGCCCATAGATAAACGCAGATAAACGCAGATATATTTTCCTTGTTGGTTATCCGTGTTTATCTGTGAACTAATTTTTGCAGGTTTGCCCCAAATTTACCGGGTAGAGGCAGCAAGCGCCCGCTCGATAATGGTCCGGTCTTCAGCCGCCAGGGGTAAAGCCAAAGCAAACTGCTGGCCTTGCGGCGACATCTTACGCCAGGTTTTAGCGACAATGCCTTCGATTTTGTCCGGCTCTTTTTTGGCAAAATCAGAGAATTGTTCCTCTAAAAAAACAAGGCACAGGGCGTCTTCCAACGCCTGCGCTTCCGGGTCGAGTTTCAGCCGTTTTTTCAAAATCAACGCCTGGACCCGCTCGATGGTGGCAGTATCATAGCTGACCTCGCGCAAAATCTCGGCGGTTTTTTCGGCGTGGAACTGCTTCAAATCCTCACGCCACTTAAGATACCCGGCCCGGTCATGCGGATAGCTGTCACGGGGAATTTCCCAACGCCGGAGGTGCTGCGCCCTGGCTGCTAACAGCAGCGCCTCCGAGGCGGCTTCGCCCACTAATTGATGAATCCAGGCAGTGCGCCGCTCGGCGTGAACTACTTCCAACGGTCGGGTTTGGCCGCTGATAAGCAAAAGGTGAGGGTCTTGCGCGTTAGCGGCATCAATTTTGGCGATAGCCTGATCAAATCGAGTTGTGTTCATTATTCTTTCATTGGGTGTCCACAGATGAACACAGATAAAAAATTTGAAAATCAAAAAATTATCTGTGGTAATCTGTGTCTATCTGTGGACTCAAAAGCTTTTGCTTACTGGACAAGAGTCTCATTGTTTAGGCGCTAATTTTTTACGGGGCCGCAATTCCCACCGTTTCCAGCAGCACCGAAAAATTCAGCGAACCGGCATCAACCACCCCTGTCAGCCGTTCCCGAGGGTCATTCGACAGGCGGGTGATGGAAACCTGTTGGCCGGGATAAATCAAGGCGGCGACAGCGGCCAGGTCGGGCTGGAGGGCGGCAAAACCGGCCTCGGTGTTAGGGGCCAGCAGGCGGTCATTGGCGATGTAGTGAAAGACCCCGCCTTCCAACTTCAATTGACCGGTCAGGCGGGGATCCGCCTCCAGCAGCGCCCCAAAGGTGATCGTGGCCCGTGCCAGTTCCAGCAAATTTTCTTGATGGCTGCGACCCAATCCCCGCTTACGCTGGGCCAGCAGGCCAAAAGCCCCGCTGCTGTAGTCCATGCCAAAGTTGATGTCGTGGGTAATGAGCATCACCCCCGGTCCCTCCGGCACGTGGCGATAATCGGCCACGTCGAGCAAGATACCCGGCAACTTTTTGAGCCGAATCCAGTCGTGAAAGATGTCAATAAAAACAGCGTCGTCCAGCGGCGCGCCGGGCCGGGCGAAGAATTTCAGGCAAAAGCGTTCAAGGTTCATGGTTATAGCTCCTTAAAGATAAAGATGCGAGGAGGCGTGAGGCGAGGAGGCGAAAAAATCTTCGCCACCTCGCGTCCTCGCCTCACCCTACACCGCCACAGCTTTGACAGGTTTGGCTTTTAACAAATTGGCAAAAGGATTGACCGGAACAGCCGGACGGCTCTCTAACAGCCGGGTATAGCAGGCATGCGCGGCCTCGATAAACAGGCCGGCCTCTTCGATCAAGCGCAGCACGGCATCCAAATCTTTGGAGGCGTGGCGCTGCTCGTAGGCGTTGAAGAAATAGTGGGCAAATTTACCTTTGGCGTAGGGGTCAAAAAACAGTTCGGTCTCGTAAAAGCGCTGGCGAAATTCCTGAACAATCCGGTCGGGCTGGTCGGCAATATCTATATTTTGGACTTTGATCAGGGCTTGCGCGCCGCTGAGCATCGCTTGCAGGGCCAGCGCGGCGGCTTTATCCAGCCTGGCCTGGTCTTTGCCCCCTTCCAGCACCACCTGGGCGTCGAAATGCAGGGCCTCGGCGGCGGCGATGCCAAAATCGGTCAGGCTGACCACTTCGCCGGCGCACTCACCCACCCCAATATCACCAATGCTAAACTCGCGGGCGTCGGCCCAATCTGAATAGAAGGACGAATCAACCTGGTAGGGCGGCACTTCGGTAAAGGGTTTGAGCTGCGCTTTGATTTCGGTTTTGCCGATGCGGGTGATGTATTCGCGGAAGCGCTCGCCTTTTTGCCGGCCCTGCATATACATTTCCAACAGGTGATCCACCACCTCGGGGACGCGCTTGGAGGGAATGGCCCCCAATGATTGGCCGAAGTTGACGGCGTTGTTGGCCCACTCGCCGCCCAGCACCAGTTGGAAGTGGGGCACGCGGTAGCCGTCAACATTGCGGCTGGAGCCAAAAAAGCCGATTTCGGCCACGGCGTGCTGGCCGCAGGAATTGAAGCAGCCGCTAATTTTGATACGAATATCACGCACCGCCTCTTCGTACTGCCAGCCTTTGGCCGCCAGACGCTGGCGCAGTTGAGCGGCCAGGCCGCGCGAGCTGGCAATGCCTAATTTGCAGGTATCGGTACCAGGGCAGGCCGTCACATCCACAATGGTCTCTGCGCCGGGGGCGTTGAGTTTGATTTCGCCCAACGCTGCATAAAGGGCCGGCAGGTCGGCCTCGTGAATCCAGCGCAGAACAATATTCTGCTCCACCGTCGTCCGGGCGGTGTCGCGGGTAAAGCGGCGGGTGATGTCGGCCAGGCGGCGCAACTGCTGCGAGGTGATATCGCCGAGGGGCAGGGCAATGGTCACGGTAACAAAACCGGCCTGGCGCTGGCGGTAGACATTGGTGGATTTCCATTTTTCAAAGTCGTCACCCAAATCTAACGCCTCGCCCAATGCCGGCTGCGGCAAAGCCGACTCCTCGTAGCCGGGCAGGGATTCCAGCCAGGCGGTCCAGCGAGGATCAGGCTCCAACGTCTCACGTTCCTCCAAAACCAAACGGCGAAACTCGTCAATCCCAAGCTGGGCGACCAGGAATTTAAGACGGGCCTTGTTGCGGTTTTTCTTCTCGCCATAGCGAGCGAAAACACGAGAGATGGCTTGAGACAGCGGCAGCAGTTCCTCCAATGGCACAAAGTCGGCGAAAAGTTTGGCCAGATGCGGCACCGAGCCAAGACCGCCGCCGACATACACTTCAAAGCCCTGTTGCTCCACGCCATCAACCACTTGCGTTTTGGCAATCAGACCGAGGTCGTGCATCGAGGTCAAACCGCAGGGATGGGCCTGGCAGCCGGAGAAGGCGGTTTTGAATTTCCGGCCAAAATCCTGGACATCGCGGTGGCCCAGTAAAAATTGAGCCAATTCGTTGGCCGAGCCGGTTACGTCAAAGGCTTCATCGCGGCAGACCCCGGCCAGGGGGCAGGCGGTGACATTGCGGACCGAGTTACCGCAGGCTTCGCGGGTGGTAATCCCAACCGCAGCCAGGCGGCGGTGCATATCGGGGGTGTCATCGAGCGAGATGAAATGGAGTTGAAAATCCTGGCGGGTGGTCACGTGCAGGATCGAGTCGGAATACTCTTCGGCCACGTCGGCCAGGGTTTCCATCTGGGCGGCGGTGAGGCCGCCAAAAGGAATTTTGATGCGCTGCATGCCCGGCGCTTCCCACTTGGTATCCGGCCCTTTGGTCAGGCTGTTATGTGGGAAAGGGATTTCCTGCGACTTTTCGCCGTCGTGGCGGCGGCCGTTATCGTAGCGCTGGCCGTAAGCCCCCCGGCGCAGGCGCAGTTCGGCAAAAACCTTTTCATCCAGTTTGCCCTGTTTGCGCAGTTCCATCTGGGTTTCAAAGTTATCAATCTCTTCGACCAGGCCAGAAGCCATTTTGTCGGCCAATGCCTCTTTCCAGGTTAATTTTGGCGCAGTTCCGTTTTTCATTTTACCCCCTCATTGGAAAGATTAGTTACTTGAATGGTTTTTTTATGGTGATGAGGCCGGGATTAGGGGATTTGGGGATTTTTTCCTTTATTTTTATCTCCTAATCCCCCAATCTCGGCAAACGATAGAATCTAAACTTCAACTGCCTCGGCCTCGAACAGGGCCAGCAGCATATGAACTTTGGCCTCGAACAGGGCGCGCTCGCCCTTGCGGAGCAGCGCGATAGCGTTGCTCTCGATCAGTTCGTACCAGAAATCGGCCCGCTGTTTGAAAGTAGGCAGTCGTTGAGCAACTAGTGGGCGCAGGGCTTGAGCATATTCCAGAAATTCAGCATACTCCGGGCCAAAGCCTTTTTCAAACCGCTTGCGCAAGGTTGCCGCCAGCGCGGGCGCGGCTCCGCCGGTGCCAATAGCAATGGTCAACTGCCCCTGCCGCACCACCGAGGTGGCGTGGAAGTTGCACTGGGGAATAACATCCATCACGTTGACCAGTTGGCCGTTGGCCTGGCCTTCAGCCCAGATGGCATCGTGTACGGCTTGATCGCCGGTGGCGGCAATCACCAGAAAAGCGCCGGTCAGGTCGCCGGGCTGGTAACAGCGTTTCAGCCACTCGATTTGGCCGGCTTCGGCGTAATGCCGCACAGTGGGGTGGGCGGTTGGGGCGATGACCCGCACCCGCGCCCCCGTTTCCAACAGGTCGGGTAGTTTACGGGCAATTTCGTGGCCCGCGCCCACCAGAACTACTATTTTATTCTCTAGAACCAAATTTACCGGATAAGTTTTCATCAATATAGCCCCCCCAGAATTGTGAATTGTGAATTAGCTGAACAGGTAGCAGGTAGCAGGGTAACAAGAAGTTCTTTTTGCAACCTGCGACCTTGCTACCTGCTACTTGTTAAATGTTGTAATGCATCCCGCACTCGATTTTGTTCTGGCCCTGCCAGCGGCCGGCCCGTTCGTCACCCGAACTGTCGGTGGGACGGGTGCAGTGGGTACAACCGATGCTGGCGTAGCCCATGTCGTGCAAGTGGTTGTAGGGTACATCGTTTTCCAGCAGGTAGGTCCATACCTGGCTGCGGGTCCAGTTGGCTAATGGATTGATTTTGACCAGGTGATACTTGTCATCCCAGGCCACCAGCGGCAGTTCGGTGCGAGTGGTAGCTTGGTCGCGCCGCAGACCGGTTAGCCAGGCCTCCAGGCCGCCCAAAGCCTCGGTCAGCGGGACGACCTTGCGGATGTGGCAGCACAAATCCGGGTTGACCTGCCACAGTTGCGGCTGGTAGACCTGGGCTTGAACCGCCGGGGTTAGGGCCGACTTGCGTATTTCCAACTGGATGGGGTAACGCCGTTGCACCCGTTCTCGCAAGGCGTAGGTTTCTTCAAACAGAAAGTCGGTATCAATGGTGATGACTTTAACGCCGGGACATAATTTGGCCAGGCGGTCCAGGATGACCATGCCGGTTGGCCCAAAGCTGGTAATCAAGGCTCCTTTAGCGCCAAAGGTCGCCAGACTCCAGGACAGCAATTCGTCTAGCGGGCGATTGGCAAAATAATGATTGATTTCACTAAAGTCAGTTTCCGCAGTAAAGGGTGAGGCAGACAAGAGTGTTATCCTCCCGCACGATATTTCAGTTTTTTCATCTGGAGCGGTAATCATTTGTTTTCTTTGTTACCCCCTCAAAGATAGTTATCAGTTATCAGAGGTCAGTCGTCAGAAAAAGCAATCTGGCTACTGACTACTGATTACTGGCTACTGGCTACTTCATTTTGGCAAAAAAAAGACCCACGCACGGCCCTGAGGGTCGGCGTTCCAAAGCGTGATGCGTGATAGGTGAAGCGTGAGGCGTGAAATTTGCTTATACTTCACGCTCGACGCTTTACGAGCCTCTGCTTCGCGGGAACACCAATCTCAGAGAAGTGAGCAGGTCTGATTTAGTTAGCGGGCGGCAGCGCCCAGTAACCGTATCAGCGAGACAGGCGATCCCGCTTGAGACAGTTACAATGTAAAACCGGCGCATCGGCCGCGCCGCGGAGGGTTGTGTTAGAGTTCATTCAGCATGACCTTTGAATTAGGTTGATTGCATCCTGACCGGAGACCGGGGCTATTAAGACTCGTCTTACGTCCCCGGTCTCCGGTCATCGGTCGCAAACAAAAAGCCCACCGACAACTCGATGGGCTTGGGTAACAATACGTTAGGAAGCTAAAAAACGACTAAACCCGGCGCTCCGTCGAGTGACCTGATAGAATTTGACAACAACAAAAACAAGCCTGGCAACAAGTGTTGTTGGCGACACAGGCGATTAATTGGGTCAAATGTAGGGAAATCATTACTATAGCTAAACCTTCAAAAATTTAGCAATATTATAAAAATGTTTGAGGATATGGCAAATTTAAACGCAGTCATGTGCACCCGATCAAAAGCAATAACGAATGTTAAAAAGAGATTGTCACCAAGCTGCTGGATATGTTATAATGAGCCATATCAGCCGTGACAGAATAAGGGGGATACTATGAAAAAAGAAACGCTGCTGCGGAATGGGGCCAATGTCACCCTGTTATCTCGTTCAATTCAAGAAGCAGTAGCCGGTCTGGACAATATCCCTGCTTTGATCCGGCAGGTGATTGAAGATGCGATGTGGCGAGAGCACCTTGATAAAGAAACGGGCGAGGTCTTCAGGTTTGATAGTTTCAAAGCATTCATCGAAACCGCTCCACCCGCCGGTTTGGGCACAACCGTGCCTACTTTGATCCGTTTGTCGGCGGATAACCCGCTGGTGGTGGACCTGATAGATGAAACCATCCAGTTTACCATGGGCGAACTGATCGCGCTTAATCTGGATAAAAAGATCGAAACCGACGGTAACGCCGCCGAACCCAAAAAGCATATCGCCACCGGCACTTCGCGCCAGGAAGGGCTGCGCAAACTGCGCAAGTATGCCGACGACAACCCGCAGGTGGAACAACTGCGCCAGTCGGTTTTGGCCGGCGAAATCAGCATCAATAAAGCCTTGATCGAGGCCGGCCTGCGCCCGGAACGGATTACCATTCCCCGTGATCCCGAAAAGGCCGCCGAAGCCATCAGGCGCACCTTTACCCCCGAAGAGCTAAACCAACTCGTCAGATTGCTAAGGCTGTAAGATGAGGCGTGAGGCGAGGAGGCGAGGAGGCGCAGAGTCTTTCGCCTCCTCGCCTCACGAGTCATCGTATCTTACCTTCAAGGGAGGCTCCCATCATGGATTTGGCACTCAAAGACAAAGTCGCCGTGATTACCGGCGGCAGCACCGGGATTGGGCTGGCTGTAGCTCGCGGACTGGCAAATGAAAAGGTACACGTGGCCCTCTGCGCCCGAAACGAGGCGACTGCCGTCGAGCAGGCCCGGCTGATTCGACAGGAATACGGCGTTGAGGCGCTGGGTCTGGGTTGTGATGTCACCCAACCCGCCGATATTAGCCGGGTAGTAGCCGCCGTCGAGCAAACCTTTGGTGGAGCGGACATCCTGATTAACAACGCCGGAACCGGCACCAATGAAACAATTATGGATGCCGACGACGAGAAGTGGCAGTATTTCTGGGAACTGCACGTCATGGCCGCCGTCCGTCTCTCGCGCGCCCTGGTCCCGGCGATGCGGCAGCGGGGAGGCGGGGTGATCCTCAACAATGCCTCGATTTGCGCCACTCAACCGCTGGGCCACGAGCCGATTTATAACGTCACCAAGTCTGCCCTGGTCATGCTTTCCAAGTGTCTGGCTAACGAGTTGATCCCCGATAACATCCGGGTCAACTGTATCAATCCCGGCCTGATCCTGACCGCCGGTTGGACTGACCACGCCCGCCAGGTGGCGCCCGACTGGCAGGCTTACCTGGACGGTATTGCCCGCGAGAACGCCCCCATTGGCCGTTTTGCCAGCCCCGAGGAACTGGCCGACTTTTTTGTCTTTCTCTGTTCTCCCCGGGCCAGTTATTGTGTTGGGTCAACCTACTATGTGGACGGCGGCTGGTTGAAGGTCATCACCTAGAAATCGGCCATAATTTTATGATTAGTAGAGATTAGAGATTGGAGATTGGGGATTGTTTTTAATCTCCAATCTCCAATCTCCTTTTTACACCCCTTCCTGCTCAAAAGCATAATCAAGGGTAAATACGGCCTCGTGTTCGTCATGGCGATACTCGGCACGGCCGCGCAGACCGCGTAGCTCGCCGGTAGCGGAACCGGGCACTACAAACCAGGTTCCACCCTGGGCCGCATCACTGCGAACGGCATTATGCTGCACCACAAAGCTCCCGGTGCGACCCGCCAGCCGCCCGACCACCCGTTCCAGCCCAATATACCCGGCTGAGCCGTCGTCGGCCTGGCACAGCAGCAGTTCGGCGCTGCTCTCGCCCTCAAGGTCGCCCCGGAAAATCTTTTTCACCGTCGCGCGGGCCAACTTGGGGCCGGCGGCAGGTTCGTCCAAAGGGGTCTGGTCCCAGCCGGTAATCTCGAAGGTAGACCGGGTAGGGGTTAGTTTTAAGCCGCCAGTCTCGCTGTATGAGAGTTCCGCTCCATTCCTCGCTGTAGCGACATCTGCGGCAGGCGGTTCAACCTCATAGTCGAGTGTAAAAGGGGTCGTCTGGCCGTCCCGCTGCCGGTCCCATCTATAACCGCCCTGACCACGCAGCCCACGCAAATCGCCCGCGCCGGAGCCGGGCGTGACCAGCCAGGTGGCGCGGGCCGTACCCTGGTTAAGCTCAAAAACACCGCTGTGCTGGAGCACAAAGCTGCCCGTACGGTCCCCCACCTGACCGGTCACCCGTTCCAGGCTAACAAAGCTGATAGCGCCATCGGCTCGATAGGCCATCAACGCCTCTACCCGGCCTTCGCCGGTAATATCGCCGCTGAAGGCATTGGTCATAACGCCCCGGCTGAGTTTTGGCCTGCCGTCAATCTCATCAAAAGGTTGCTCAGTCCAGCTTTTGGCCTCAAATTGACCCGTTGCATGGATTGTCATCATCATTCCTCCACTATTTTTTCTGCTGGCATTGGCCGCTTAAGCCTTGCCAGGTAAGATTAATTATAACATGGGCGCGGGCAAGCGTATTGTAAAAACGCGACAAGACAGAACTTTTGTGCTATACTAAAGGGTATCACCGTTTGTTGAGCGCGCTATCCTTAAAAGCGCCAAACGGATAAAGCGAGGGTAACGGATGATGAGGTCAAAAGTGGAAAAACCCAGGGGCATCTTGAACCCCAAGGTGGCCCAACAGAACTTTGAGTTGTCCCGGCACGCCCCGTCCCCAGACCTGGCTTTCTTTGTAGCTCACTATTGGATTGTCAGGTGGGACCTGCGCGGCCGGGCGCCGTATCTGTCGGAAACCCTGCCCCACCCTTCGATCCATCTGGTCTTTGAAAAAGAGAATACCCGTATTGTGGGAATTATGACCAGCAAGTTCTCTCGCCTGCTGGAGGACCAGGGCCAGGTTTTAGGCATTAAATTCAGGCCGGGCGCTTTTTATCCCTTTGTCAAAACCCGTGTCTCCCAATTTATCAATCGCACCTTCAGCGTGGAGGACATCTTTGGGGCTGACAGCCAGCCCCCGGAAGCGACCATCCTGGCTCTGCACGACGAAACCCAGATGGTCGAACTGGCCGAACAGTTTATCTTCCAAAGACTGCCGGAGCGAGATGAAACCGTCGAGCAGGTCAACCAAATCATAGACTGGATCAAAACCAACCCCACCATTACCCGCGTTGACCAGGTAGCCGGCCGGTTTAGTATGAGCAACAGAACGCTGCAACGGCTCTTTAACCACTATGTGGGGGTCAGCCCCAAGTGGGTTATCCAACGCTACCGCCTCCACGAAGCCGCCGATCACCTGGCCGAAGGGAGCGTAGACGATTGGCCGCAGTTAGCCCTGAAGCTGGGCTATTTCGATCAAGCCCACTTTATTAAGGATTTCAAAACCATCGTCGGCAAATCACCCGCCGAATATGCCAAACAAGTTAGTCTACCCGAATGAGAAAGGGGGACCGCCTGGGGCTGAAGCCGCCAGGCTAATGCAGGTGGAAGCCGATTCAAAATCGGCTCACCGGACCGTTTTAGCCTGCTTGAGCAGGTTTTCATCTATTGTAGCCGGGCGTTTCAACGCTCGGTGGACGCCGGTTGCTTTGACCACGGTTTTTCTTTGAGTTCGCTTTAGTGTATCATACATTCACCAGATGCGCCTCGTACAGTTTTCATGAGCTGTAGCCTCCCACTGTATAACTACTCACGTGTCATTGCGAGCGGAGCGAAGCAATCTCCGAGTTACAACGTAAAGATTGCTTCGTCGCCAAAAACGCTCCTCACAATGATATATATATAGGCTCAGTAGATCCAATTTCCGAGGACGCGAAGCGGGCACGCCCACGTGCGGCTCCGTTCGGCACATGGGCGTGCTGGCTCCTCAAATTTGGATCTACTGAGGCTGAGTAGTTACTTTATTTCTGCATCATCTGCGTCATCTGCGGACTATTTTTTAGGAGAATCAAGCATGGACTTTACCGGAAAAGTTGCCGTCATCACCGGTGCAGCCTCGGGCATGGGCGCGGCGACGGCCCGCGAGTTTAACGCCGCCGGGGGAGAGGTGGTCATTGTAGACCGCAACGGCGAACTGGCCGCCCAGGTTGCCGCCGAAATTAAGGCCGGCCCGCCGCTGGTGGGCAATGTGGGCGACTCGGCCTTTTGCCAGAAAGCGGTTAAAACCACCCTGGATCGGCATGGCCGGCTGGATGTACTGGTCAACGCCGCCGGCATCATCGTCCGGGCCGACGCCCTCAACACCTCGGATGAGCAGTGGCAGCGGGTGCTGAATGTGAATGTCAGCGGGGTTTTTTATATGAGCCGGGCGGCGGTGACCGTGATGAAACAGCAGGGTCAAGGGGCGATTGTTAACTTCGGTTCCATCTGGGGCGAGGTCGGCGCGACCGGGGTGGTGGCTTACTGCGCCTCCAAAGGGGCGGTCCACCAGATAACGCGGGCCATGGCCCTGGATCACGTCAAAGACGGCATCCGTATCAACGCCGTTTGCCCCGGCGAGGTCAACACCCCCATGCTGCAATCAGAACGGAGCGAGCCGGTGACGCCTGAACTGCTGCAACGGCTAGCCGAGACCGTGCCTATGGGCCGCCTGGCCGAGCCGGTCGAGATTGCCCGCGTTGTCCTCTTCCTGGCCTCCGACGCCGCCAGTTATATGACCGGGGCGATGGTAAATGTAGACGCGGGGTTTACGGCCAGATAAGGAGTGTTCACAGACCTGGAATATGCCGCCAGCGATGAAAATTCGCCCTCACCCTAACCCTCTCCCGGTGGGAGAGGGAACTCTTGGCTTTCTCCCCTCGCCCTTTGGGAGAGGCTGCCAAGCGTGCAACGCCCGGCGTGGGGTGAGGGCTATTGACGAAGGAAACAAATTTCTAAGAGGACATCATGGAATACCGCAGCTTAGGCCGTACCGGGGTGAAGGTGGCCCCGCTCTGTTTGGGAACCGATAACTTTGCCAACCCGACTCCGGAGGCGGAGTCTATCGAGATCATCAACCGGGCGATGGAGGCCGGGATCAACTTGATTGATACCAGCAACAGCTACGCCAAAGGCGAGAGCGAACGGATTATCGGCAAAGCGTTGGCCCAAAATAAGCGCCGCCACGAAGTATTGATTGCCACCAAGGCCCATTACCCTGTTGGCCCCGGCCCCAACGACCGGGGCAACTCGCGCCTGCATCTGCTTAAAGCGTGCGAGGACTCGCTGCGCCGGCTGCAAACCGACACCATTGACCTGTACCAGCTTCACCGCCCCGACTTCGACATTCCCCTGGATGAAACCCTGGGCGCGCTGACCGACCTGGTGCGGCAAGGCAAAGTGCGCTACATCGGCAGTTCGACCGCGCCGGCCTGGAAAGTGATGGAGAGTATTATGGTCAGCGAGTTGAAAGGCTACGCCCGTTTTATCTCTGAGCAGTCGCCTTACAATCTGCTTGACCGGCGCATTGAAAACGAACTGGTCCCTATGTGCCAGGCGCACGGCCTGGGCCTGCTGGCCTGGTCGCCGCTGGCGATGGGCATGCTGGCTGGCCGCTATACCGACGCCGCCCAGCCGCCGCCGGATTCGCGGGCCAGCCTGCGCGGAGGCATCTATGCTGAGCGGGTCAATGCCAGGGGGGTGGAGGTAGGCCAGCAATTTGTGGAGTTGGCCAAAACGCTCAATATCTCAGCGGCGCAACTGGCCGTGCTGTGGGTTAAGGACCAACCGGGTATCACCGCCCCGCTGATCGGCCCGCGCACGCTGGAACAGCTTGAACATTTTTTGCCAGTGCTGGAGCTGCATTTAGATGAAGCCACCCGCGCCGCCTGCGATGCCCTGGTTCCACCGGGCAGCGCCGTAGCCAACTTTCACAACTCGGCCCCCTGGATGAAGATGCGGTTGGTGTAAGCTATGGCTATCCGCAAAATTATAAAATACCCCGAACAGGAAGCACTGCTGCGTAAGCCCTCGGCTAAAGTAGCCAAAGTTGACAAGCAGATTCGCCGGCTCATTCAAGACCTCAAAGAGACGCTGGCCGATCATGGCGGGGGCGCGGGCCTGGCCGCTCCGCAAATTGGGGTGCATGTGCGGGTCACGATTGTTCAGTTTGGACAGGATGAGAACAACATCCAACCACCCTTGGCCCTGATCAACCCCGAAATTACAGCAGCGGGTGAACTGCGTCCCGGCTTCGACGGCTGCCTGAGCATTCCCGGCCTGGCCACCTGGGATACGCCCCGGCCGGAGACGCTGACCTTTACCGCCCTAGATGAAAAGGGCCAACCCTTTGAAATGGAGGTGCGCGGCGCGGATGCCCGGCTGGTCCACCACGAGATAGACCACCTGGACGGCATTTTGTACCTGGACCGGCTTGAGGATTTGAGCAAGTTGTACCGGCGCGTCCAAACCCAAAAGGGCGAGAAATGGGTGAGCCTGGACGCGCTTAAGCCCGGCTTGTAGATTAGGTTGAAACCCAAGACCCAACGGGTCTGCCCAGGGGAGTGATTAGACAAGGTAAATACCTAAAAACAGCCCCACCCACTTGACCCATGTGTTATAATTATAGATAGAGAGCATTCGGTAATTGGCGCAGACGCTTCAGCCAGGCCCGCCGAGCGTTGAAACGCCCGGCTACCTCAGGTGAAAGCCAGCTAAAGCAGGCTGGCAGCCGGTTTTAAGCGGCTTCCACTTACTGTAGCCGGGGGCTTCCAGCCCTCGGCGGGCGGCGCTAACCTGATATTTGGTATTACCAAATGCGCTCAGATAAACATCACCGGGTAAACCTCATAGGTACGCTGCGCGAAAACCTATAAGGTCTAAAAGATTGACCCATGTCTATCCAACTGATCCGGCAGTACCACACCAAAGTTGCCAAAATTATTCAATACAGCGGCTCGCACAACGAGAGCGCCCTACGCAAACCCTTTCAGGATTTGCTGGAACAGTACGCCCGCGCCCGCAGCCTGGAGCTGATTGCCGAACTGGATTACCGCACCCCCAGCGGCGCGACCGTTTACCCCGACGGCACCCTCAAAGACGCCCTACGCCAGGATTGGGGCTACTGGGAAAGCAAAGACCAGTTTGACGACCTGGAAGCCGAAATCCAGGCCAAGCTGGCCAAAGGCTACCCCAAAAGCAACATCCTCTTTGAAGACACCCGCACCGCCGTGCTCTACCAGGCCGGGCAAGAAGTGGCCCGCGCCGACTTCAAAGACGACCAGGCTCTCGATACGGTCCTGGCCCGCTTTGTTAGCTACGAGAGCCGCGAGGTGCGCGAGTTCCGCGAGGCCATCGAGCAGTTCTCGCAAGAAGTGCCCGCCCTGGCCGAAGACCTGCGGGCCATTATCGCCGAGCAGGCCGCAACCAACCCGGCTTTCCAGCAGTCGGCCCAGACCTTTCTGCAACTCTGCCGCGAAGCCATCAACCCGGCCGTTGACATGGCCGACGCCCGCGAGATGATCATCCAGCACGTTCTGACCCAGGACATCTTCACCAAGATATTCGACGACCCCCAGTTCCACCTGGAAAACAACATCGCCCAACGTCTGGGCCAGGTGGTCAACACCTTTTATCACGGGGCCATGCGCCATCAAATCAGCGACCGGCTGGGCCACTATTACGCCACCATCAACGCCCGCGCCGCCCAGATTTACAACCACCAGGAAAAGCAGAAATTTCTCAAAGCCCTCTACGAAAGCTTTTACCGGGCCTACAATCCCAAAGCCGCCGACCGCCTGGGCATTGTCTACACCCCCCACGAAATTGTCAGCTTTATGATCGAAGCCGCCGACACCCTGGCCTTCAAACACTTTGGCAAAACCCTGGGCGACAAAGGCGTGGACATCCTTGACCCGGCCACCGGAACGGGCACCTTTATCACCGAGCTGATTGATTACCTGCCGCCCCACCAGCTTGCCTACAAGTACCAAAACGAAATCCACTGCAACGAAGTCGCCATCCTGCCCTACTACATCGCCAACCTCAACATCGAGTTCACCTACCGCCAGAAGATGGGCCAGTATGTCGAGTTCCAGAACATCGTCTTTGTGGATACCCTCGACAACCTCGGCTTTAAGTACGCCAACAAGCAGCTTGACTTCTTCCACCTGGCCGGCGAAAACGTGGCCCGCATCCAGCGCCAGAACGAGCGCGACATCAGCGTGATTATCGGCAACCCGCCCTATAACGCCTGGCAGGAAAACTTTAACCTGCAAAACCCCAACCGGCCCTACAAAGAGATAGACGGGCGTATCAAAGACACCTACATTAAACATGGTACGGCCCAAAACCAGATTGCCGTGTATGACATGTACACCCGTTTTATCCGCTGGAGTACCGACCGGCTGGGCCAAAACGGGATTATCGCCTTTGTCTCCAACAACTCCTTTATTGACGCCCAAACCTATGATGGCTTCCGCAAGGTGGTGGCCGAGGAGTTTAATGAGATTTACATTATTGACCTCAAAGGCAATGCCCGCACCAGCGGCGAGCGGCGGCAGCGCGAGGCCGGCAATATCTTTGGCGACCAGATACGGGTAGGCATTGCCGTTTACTTTTTAGTCCGGCGCGCGGGAGCCGTAGGCTGCCATATTTATTACAATACCATCGGTGACTATGCCTCGGCCAAAGAGAAACAGCTTTATTTGCGCGACAACCGGTTTCAAGATTTACCCTTTGAACACATTATTCCCAGCCAACGCCACGTCTGGATAAATCAGACCGAGAATGACTGGGATGATTTGCTACCATTGGCAAATAAAGATACAAAAACAGACTCAAACAAAGAAACGGTGTTTACTCTGTTTTCCAACGGTGTCAAAACGCAGCGTGACGAATGGGTTTACGATTATTCAAAAGACACACTGGCCGACAAAATGCAGTTCTTTGTGGACATCTATCAGCAAACACTCGCCAACCCCGCCCATCCTGATAGATTCCAAATAAAATGGGATCGGGAACTGACCAAGTATCGAGAGCGGGGAATTAACAAAACCTTTGAGGAAGAGCGGATTGTTACCAGCCAGTATCGGCCCTTTGTTAAAATGCGCCTCTACTTTGACCCTCATTTTAACGGAATGACCTATCAACTGCCCTTATTTTTCCCGCATGGGGAGGCAGAGAATCTCCTTATCTGCTTCACCGACTCCGGCTCGGAAAAGCCGTTTATGGTCATGGCCTCCAACCACCTGACCGATTTACACCTGGTCGGAGCGGGCAGCAGCACCCAATGCCTGCCCCTTTACCGCTACCCCGGCCAGGGCCAGCGCGAGGACAACATCACCGATTGGGCGCTGGCGCAGTTCAGAGCGCGGTATCAACCCTCACCCCTAACCCCTCTCCCTTTGGGAGAGGGGGACTCTTTCTCTCTCCCAGGGGGAGAGGAGCCGGAGATAAAACCCTCTTCCTCCCCTCTCCCAGGGGGAGAGGGGCCGGGGGTGAGGGCCACTATTTCATCAACAACCCAACCCTCAACCACCCCCCCACCACCCACCCCAAACGCAAGCCACCCCTCCCCCCCGCCCTCAAAGCCCGCGCCCGCGAACTACGCCGAAATGCCACCGATGCCGAAAAGCTGCTGTGGCAATTGCTCCGTAACCGCCAGCTTGCCGGGGCCAAGTTTCGGCGGCAGTACCCTCTCGGCGGCTTTATCCTTGACTTTTACTGCCACGAAGCCAGGTTAGCTCTCGAACTCGACGGCAGCCAGCACGCCCAGCCGGAGCAGGCTCAGTACGACGCCGCCCGCACTCAAGCCCTGACCGCCGAGGGTATTCGGGTGCTGCGCTTCTGGAATAATGAGGTTTTACAGCAGACTGAAAGTGTGCTGGAGGCCATTTGGGAGGCAGTAGCGAATCAAGTGAGATCGCCCTCACCCCTAACCCCTCTCCCAAAGGGAGAGGGGGACTCTGACTCCTCTCCTCCTTCGGGAGGCAAGCGGGAGATAAAACCCTCTTCCTCCCCTCTCCCCGCGGGAGAGGGGCCGGGGGTGAGGGCGATAACCAAGCTCGACATCTTCCACTACGTCTACGCCGTGCTGCACGACCCGGCCTACCGCCACAAGTACGAACTCAACCTCAAGCGCGAATTTCCGCGCCTCCCCTTTTATACCGACTTCTGGCAGTGGGCCGAGTGGGGCCGCCGCCTGCTGGACCTGCATCTGCACTACGAAACCGCACCGCCCTACCCCTTGGAACGGCTGGACAAAGACCCCGCCGGAGTCAGCCAACCCTACAAAGCCAAACTCAAAGCCGTCAAAACCCTCAACCTGATCGAACTGGACAGCCTGACCACTCTGGCCGGTATCCCCCCGGCAGCCTGGGAGTACCGCCTGGGCAACCGCTCCGCCCTGGAATGGGTGCTGGACCGTTACAAAGAAAGCGCCCCCGGCGACCCGACGATCCGAGCCAAGTTTAACACCTACCGCTTTCTGGATTACAAAGAATCCGTCATTGACCTGCTACAACGGGTCTGCACCGTCAGCGTCGAGACGATGCAGATTGTTGGGGAGATGAAATTGGAGCATTAGCCGGAGTTTGGTATAGTACAGGGCGAAATCAGATTAAAAAGGAAGTAGTTACACACCGCCAGGTCCATATTCCCCAAGGCTAAGGCTGAGTCTAAGGCTAAGAAGGACACAAGAAATATTGCTGTTCTTAGCCTTAGCCTTAGCCTCGCAGGAAGGCATCGTTTGGCTGGCGAATAGATACAAAAGGGCAGTTATGGACAACAAAATCATCTTTTCAATGGTGGGGGTGGGCAAAATCTACCCGCCCCATAAGCAAGTGCTGCGCGATATTTACCTGGGCTTTTACTACGGGGCCAAGATTGGGGTGTTGGGGCTAAACGGAGCCGGCAAGAGCACCTTGCTGCGCATTATCGCCGGGGTAGAAAAGGATTACCAGGGCGAAATCGTCATGTCGCCCGGCTACAGCGTGGGCTACCTGGAACAGGAGCCGCAGTTAGACCCGGCCAAAACGGTGCGCCAGGTGGTTGAGGAAGGGGTGCAGGAAGTCGTAGATACTCTACGCGAGTTTGATGAGATTAACGCCAAATTTGGCGAGGAACTGACCCCGGACGAGATGGATGCCTTGATCGAGCGGCAGGGTGAAGTGCAGGAGAAGCTGGACCACCTCAACGCCTGGGATCTGGACAGCCGCCTAGATTTGGCTATGGATGCTTTGCGCTGCCCGCCGGGTGATACCCCTGTGTCCGTGCTGTCGGGCGGCGAGCGCCGCCGGGTGGCCCTGTGCCGCCTGCTGCTCAAAGAGCCGGACATCCTGCTGCTGGATGAGCCGACCAACCACCTCGACGCCGAATCGGTGGCCTGGCTGGAGCAGCATTTGCGCCAATACGCCGGCACAGTCATTGCCGTCACCCACGACCGCTATTTTCTGGATAACGTGGCCGGCTGGATTTTAGAGTTGGACCGCGGCCACGGTATCCCCTGGGAAGGTAACTACTCCTCGTGGCTGGAGCAGAAACAGCAGCGGCTGGCTAAAGAGGAAAAGGCCGAATCGCAGCGCCAGAAAACGTTGGAGCGGGAGTTGGAATGGATTCGCATGACCCCCAAAGCCCGCCAGGCCAAGGGCAAGGCCCGCCTCAGCGCCTACGAGAAGCTGTTGACCCAAGACGCGGAAAAGGCCGGCAAGGATTTGGAAATCTACATCCCGCCCGGCCCGCGCCTGGGCGATGTGGTCGTCAGCGCCAAACAGGTGGCCAAAGCCTTTGGCGATAATTTGCTGTACGACAATTTGACCTTCGACCTGCCGCCGGGCGGCATTGTCGGTATCATCGGCCCCAATGGGGCGGGTAAAACAACCCTGTTCCGCATGATGGTCGGCCAGGAAAAGCCGGATGCGGGCGAACTAGCCGTCGGCGGCACGGTCAAACTGGGCTACGTAGACCAGAGCCGCGACAGTCTTGACCCTGATAAAACGGTCTGGGAAGAGATTTCGGGCGGGCAGGAGCAAATCATGCTGGGCGACCGCAGTGTTAGCTCGCGGGCTTACGTGGCCCGCTTTAACTTCTCCGGGGCTGACCAGCAGAAGAAGGTCGGAACGTTGTCGGGTGGCGAGCGCAACCGGGTCCACCTGGCCAAGATGCTCAAATCAGGAGCTAATTTGTTATTACTGGACGAGCCGACCAACGATTTGGACGTGAACACGCTGCGGGCGCTGGAAGAGGGCCTGGAAAACTTTGCCGGCTGCGCCGTCATTATCTCCCACGACCGCTGGTTTCTGGATCGCATTGCCACCCACATTCTGGCCTTTGAAGGCGACAGCCAGGCCTTCTGGTTCCCCGGCAACTACAGCGATTACGAGGAAGACCGCCACAAGCGCCTCGGCAAAGCCGCCGACCGGCCTCACCGGATTACCTATCGCAAGCTGCGGCGGGCGTAAGCGCGAGGGAAAACAGGGTTAAATTTACTTCCTGTATTGAGTTCCTACGAGTTCCTTTAGTTCCCTGGGAACTCGTAGGAATTTGGGGGAACTTATTTTGGGGCAATCACTAAGCCCCTAAAATTTAGGCTGCTTGACCGCCTGAACCGGGTCGGCTCCGCGCAGAAAATCAAAATCACAGCCAAGCGGGGCTTGTTGCACGTGCTCAAGGTAGAGTTGACCATACCCCCGCTGAAAAGCTAAAGGAGGTTTCTGCCAGGCCAACCGGCGCTTTTCTAATTCGGCCTCGCCGACATGCAAGTGGAGTTTCCGCGCCGCCAGGTCCAACTCGATCTCATCGCCATCTTGAACTAGGGCCAGCGGCCCGCCAATGGCGCTCTCAGGCGCAACATGCAGCACAATCGTGCCGAAGGCGGTGCCGCTCATGCGGGCGTCGGAAATACGGACCATATCGCGCACCCCTTGTTTCAGCAGTTTAGCCGGGATAGGGAAATTGCCCACTTCCGGCATCCCCGGTCCACCCACCGGCCCTACGTTTTGTAACACCAAAATATGATCTTCCGTAACTTCAAGGTCAGGGTCATTGAGGCGGGCTTGCAGGTCGGCCATATTCCGAAACACGACCGCTTGACCTCGATGCTGGCATAAGCGGGGCGTGGCCGCAGCATGCTTGATCACCGCCCCCTCAGGAGCCAGGTTGCCATGAAGCACAGCCAGGCCGCCTTCGGCCTGAAGCGGCTCTGCCAAAGGACGGATGACTTCGTGATTGTGCCAGGGGGCGTCCTTTATATTTTCGGCCAGGGAAGCGCCGGTTACGGTCAGCGCTTCACCGTGCAGCAGGGGCAGCAGTTGCCTGAGCACCGCCGGAATGCCGCCCGCATAAAACAAATCTTCCATTTGATAGCGGCCGATGGGCCGCAGGTTGACCAACAAGGGCGTCCGCTGGCTGATTTCATCAAAGAGAGCCAGGGGCAGCTCAATTCCTAACCTTCCGGCGATGGCCGGCAGGTGGACGACGGCGTTGGTGCTGCCGCCCAGGGCGCACAGCAGGGTGATGGCGTTTTCAAAGGCCGGCCGGATCATAATCTGCGAGGGAGTTATGCCTTCGCGGGCCAGGGCCACCATCCGCCGCCCCGACGCCTCGGCTAAGCGTAACCGGCGAGCATCGGGGGCAGGGATGGCGCCGTTGCCCGGCAAAGCCATGCCCAGGGCTTCGGTGAGCGCATTCATGGTCGAGGCCGTGCCCATGACCATACAGTGACCACTGCTGCGGACAATGCCATCTTCTATTTCCCGGTAGGTCGTTTCGTCCAGGGTCCCCGCCTGATATTCGGCGG
Source organism: Anaerolineales bacterium (assembly GCA_015075405.1). Taxonomy (GTDB): domain Bacteria; phylum Chloroflexota; class Anaerolineae; order 4572-78; family J111; genus DSQQ01. The sequence continues at coordinate 186,064 of JABTUK010000003.1, read as the reverse complement.
TGAGGCGGCGGCAGTCGGTGCAAGCGCCCAGAATTTGGCCTTGATAGTGACCGTCCAACATGGGGCCGCCGCTGACGACGATGGCGGGTATGTCGGCGCTGGCTGCCCCCATCAAGGCGGCGGGGACGGTTTTATCGCAACCCACCAGCAGCACCACGCCATCCAACGGCTGGGCGCGAATCATTTCTTCGGTGTCCATTGCCGCCAGGTTGCGATACAGCATGGAGGTGGGGTGGATAAAAATATCGTTCAGGGAGATGGTTGGAAATTCCAGGGGAAAGCCGCCCGCCTGCCACACCCCCCGCTTGACCGCCTCGGCCAGTTCCCGGAAATGGCGATGGCAGTTGTTCAACTCGCTAAAGGTGTTGCAGATACCAATCACCGGCCGGCTCAGGTCCAGGTCATCGTACCCCATAGATTTGAAAAAGGCGCGGTGGGTAAAGCCGGCCACCCCGCTTTCGTTGAAAAAGGTTTGGCTGCGATTCATCTCATTATCCATAGTTACTACTCAGGTTCATGTCATCCTTCGACAAGCTCAGGACAGGTTTCGAGACCGAAGGTCGAGAAATCTTCTTGGCGCAACCCATGAAAGTAAGGTGTCGGGGATTTCTCCCTGCGGTCGAAATGACATACTTAAGCCATCGCAAACCCGGCATCAACCACCAGTGTTTGCCGGGTGATGGGTTTGGAGGCGTCTGAGGCCAGGAAAAGGTAAGAGGGGGCGAGGTCCTCAGGCGTAAGGTACATAGGCAGTATTTGCTGTTCGTTAAAGAGTTTAGCCTGAATCTCCGGCGTGACCATTTCTCGGAGTTGGCGTTCGGTCATCACCCAGCCGGGGGCCAGGGCATTGACCCGAATGAAATGTTGGCCCACTTCACGGGCCAGCGATCTGACCATGCCGATAATGGCCGCTTTGGTGGCATTGTAAGCGGTGAGGTTGGGAAAAGCAATCCAGAATTGATGCGAGGTGGTCATGATGATGCTGCCGCCGCCGGCCTTAATCATTCCGGGGATAAGTTCCCGGCAGGTAATGAAGTAGTGCCTCACGTTAAGTTTGAAGAGGTCATCCCACTGGGTCTCGCTCATTTCGACCAAATTGTAGCGGGGATCATAGCCGGCATTGTTAATCAAGACGTTGACCGTGCCCAGCTCTTGCTGCACTCGTTGGAGCACCGCCACCAGGTGTTCGGTCTCGGTCAGGTCAACCTGGTAAAAATGAACATCACCCCCCTCAGCCCGGCATTTTTCTAACAAAGCGTGGGCGCTGGCGGCATCTTTATCCAAAATGGTAACGCGCGAGCCTTGTCGGGCAAAGGCCGGGGTAACGCCGCCGCCAATTCCACCCGCGCCGCCGGTAATCAAAACATGCTTGCCTTTGAGATCGTCATAGATTACACCCATGTTCAAATTCCTCCTAATGGGTAATAAAATGATTATACCGTACCCGTGAAGTTTAGCATATAAACCCGAATTTGGCAGTTACTGAGCAAACTATTTCCTAACGCACCGTTTCGAAAGTATACTCAGTGGATCCAATTTTTCACCGTAGCTGGCGCATCCCTCTGCGTCAGCGGGCGGCATAGGGATGCCACCCTACGGGAAATTTGGATCTACTGAGACTTGTTCTAGCGGTTATAATAAAGTAAAATCGTGGATTGGTATCGATAAATGGTATAGCATTTTGTGATAGTCGGTTTTTGGATTGCATTGCCACCCATATTCTGGCCATTGAAGGGGACACCAAGCTTTCTGGCACAAGCGCCTCGGCAAAGCCACCCACCGGATTACGTATCGCAAGCTGCGGCGGGCGTAAGCCACTGCTCCTTTTAAAACAACACCCCTTGCACATTTAAAAAATCATCGTTTCCCCACAGCGGGCAGAGATTGCCAAGATTTTCCGGTTATGTCTTGGCGGTCTCTGCGCCTGCTGCCATAAGCTATAGGGTCCTAGCAGAACTATTGGAATAATCAATCCAGTATAAGAAGGAGAAAAATAAGATGATGCTGCAAGTTGTTCGACTTCGTTTACAGACTAGTCTGGTTGTAGGTCTGGTGTTGGCCGGAGTAGGGTTGCTGCTGCTGCGTCCTGGTCCGGTCTATGCCGGGGGGGTGGTCGGCACAGGTAGCTCGGCTAGCTGTACCGAAGCTGCCTTGGTGGCAAAGTTAGCCGGGGGTGGTACTGTTACCTTCAACTGTGGCGGGGCCAAGACCATTACCCTGACCTCTTATAAAGAGATTGGCGATGACACCACCATCAACGGGGGCGGGCTGATTACCCTGAGCGGCAGCAATACCTTTTTATTTCAGGTCTTTTTTGGTAAAACGCTGATCTTGCAGAATATTACCCTGGCTAACGGCCAATCTAATGTAACTGGGGCTATAGAGAACTTTGGTACCACGACCATCATTAACAGCCAGTTGACCAACAACCGCTCGACCAACACTGGGGGCGCTATCTTGAACCACGGCGCCCTAAATCTGGTCACTACGATTTTATCAAACAACAGGGCGGCCAATGATGGGGGCGGCATTTATAATAACAGTGGCAGTATCGCTGTGTATGATAGCCAGTTATTAAGCAACGTCATTAGTGGGACCACGGGCACCGGCGGCGGCATCTCTAACAACAGCGGCTCGTTGAGCATACAGAACAGTACCTTTAGTGGCAACAGTGGCTTTGACGGCGGAGCCATCTACGTCAGCAGCGGGGCAACGGCGGCCATTACGGCCTCATTTATTATCAGCAACAGCGCCGGCTACGGAGCGGGGCTTGAAAACAGTGGAACAAGCGTTATCAGTCGAACCACCTTTACCCTTAATCGAGCTACGGTTGGGGATGGCGGCGGTATCTGGAATCTCAACGGCCAGCTCACCCTGAGTGATTCGACTGTTAGCAATAATACTGCTGCGACTACCGGCGGGGGCATCAGCAACTACGGCAATAGTATCACCCTGAGCCGGGTAACCATCAGCGGTAATACAGCGGGCACAACCGGCGGGGGTATCCATAATGTGGCTACTGCATCGCTGGTGAATGTAACCTTGAGTGGGAATCAGGCTACCCCATCCAGCGGCGGCGGCGGCATATATCAAAACGGAGGCACTTCGACGCTGAACTTTGTTACCGTCGCCAATAATACGGCTACCTTCGGGGCAGGAGTTTATAATGAGGCAGGCGCTGGCGCCATGAATCTACGCAACACCTTATTAACCAATAACCTCACCGGCAACTGTGATGGGGATGTAGACTCCCTAGGGCACAACCTTTCCAGCGATACCAACTGCGCCAACTTTAATCAAACGGGCGACCAGCAAAACGCTTCGCTGCCGCTGGGGCCGCTGGGTTACTACGCCGGCCCTACCCTAACCCGTCCGCCTCTTAGCGGCAACCCGGCCATCAACGGCGGCATCTGCGTGGGCGGCGTTACCACCGATCAGCGCCGGCTCAACCGGCCTTATGGCTCCACCTGCGATGTGGGCGCAGTGGAAGTTCAGCCTTTGCCGGTGTATACGCCGGTGGTGCTAAAAAAGTCCTGATTACAAGAGAGGATACCTTGATGAGACACCCGATAGCGGACCAGCCTGGTAAAGTACTGCGCCATGTGGTGTTGTTTGCCTTCAACGAAACCGCCGGCCCGGAAGAGATTCACGGTATCGAGCAGGCGTTTAGCGCCTTGCCCGGCCAGATCGAAGCCATCCACGACTTTGAGTGGGGCGTGGATGTCAGCGTTGAGGGCCTGAGCCAGGGTTTCAGCCACTGCTTTCTGGTCACGTTCCTCAGCGAAGCTGACCGAGATAGTTACCTGCCCCACCCGGCTCATCAGGCGTTTGTGGCCCGGCTCCAGCCGTATCTGGCTAAGGCGCTGGTGTTTGATTACTGGTCAGGATGATGCGTGATGCGTGACTTTTTATGCATCACGTATCACGCATTACGCTATCCATCACCTAACCAAAATCAGTAGATCCAATTTTCCGAGGACGCGAAGCGGGCACGCCCACGTGCCGAACACCGCCGCACGTGGGCGTGCTGGCTCCTCAAATTTGGATCCACTGAAAATGAAAATCAAGGCCCGCTTTAAGCCTGCAACTGGTAAATCGTATGATGCAGCGGTTTGAGGGTGAGGTAAAGCTGTTGGTAAACCCGGCGAAAGTAATTATCATACAGCGCGGCCTCGGCGGGGTTTGGCTCAACCAGGGTATGGTTAGGGCGAAGCTGCTGCAAGGCTGAGGGGAGGTCGGCATACACGCCTGCGCCCAGGCCGCCCAGGATAGCCGCACCCAGGCTGGTGGCCTCGGCGACGGTGGCGACGGTGATAGGCCGGTTGAATACGGCCGCTTTGATCCGCATCAGCAAGTGATTGCGGGTGCTGCCGCCGATAGCATAGATATAGCGGGGCGGCACAACCTCCGGATAAGCAAACAAAGGCTCCAAAGCATAGCGACAATCATAGGCCAAGCCTTCGAGGACGGCCCGGAAGAGGACACCCCGGCTGGCATCGGCGCTGAGGCCGATAAACGCTCCCCGGCCTTTGGGGTCGTAATGGGGTGTATTGGCCAGGCGCAGGTGAGGCATAAAGTAAACGCCCAGGCTGCCCGGCGCAACGGCTTCGGCCTCCCGGATCAGCGTGGCGTAATCCAGGTTGCGTCCCACCATGTCTCTAAACCACTCCACACTGGCCCCCGACGTAAAACCCGAGGTAGTGATATAGTAACGGCCCGGAACCGCATGCGCCCCTTGAGCGTAACCCTGGCGGCAAACCAATGGGTCACTGATGGGTTGGTTAAGCGGGATAAAAACCGGCTCCGAGGTACCCATCGAGTCCATAATATCGCCGGGCTGGATGACCCCAATCGCCAGCGCCCCACAAATGTGATCGTGTCCCCCGGCGGCTACCTGGGCGCTAACCGGCAAGCCGGTGACGGCGGCGGCTTCCGGCGTAACCGGCCCCAGGCGCGTCCCGCTGTCACACAGCGGGGCAAACAGGCTGGGCGAAAGCGCCAAATCTTGCAGCAAGGGGATGTCCCATTCCCGGCGGCGCAGGTTCAAGGCGATGACCCGGCAGGCCAGCGAGTAATCGGTCGCCTGGACCCCACTCAGACGGTAGGCAATATAATCGGCCACGTTGAGCCAGCGCACGGTCCGGCTGAAAGCAGCCGGTTCATTTTCTTTAAACCAGAGCAGTTTGCACAGTCCAAAGATAGGCTGTAAGGGCATGCCCGAAATCTCAAATATACGTTCCGGGCCAATGTTCTGCTCCAGCCATTCGACCTGGGGTTGGGTGCGCCGGTCGAACCAGGCAATGGCCTGATAAGTGGGCTGATTGTGGGCGTCGAGGGGAATGGCGGTTTCGGCCATACTGGCAATGGCGATGCCGGCAATACGGCCGGGATGGTCCAGTTGGCCGGTGGCCTGGCGCAACGCGGCGGCAGCGCCCTGCCACAACTCTTCCGGCTGATAATAAGCCCAGCCGGGCTGAGGATAATAGGTGGGGGTGGGCACACTGGCCTGCACGACCGGCTGCCCGGCCAGGTCAAAGATAACGGCTTTGATGTTGGTGGTGCCCACATCTATTCCGGCCAGCAAAGGGCCGGTTTGGTTATCGGCAGGTGACAAGATTTTCTTCCCGTATCATTAGACCGCAGCACCCTTCGATACGCTTCGCTACTCAGGATGCTGCGGTCTAATGGGTGTTGTTTTTTGGTTAATTTTGGAGCTGATAAATGGTATGGTGGAGGGGGCGCAGGGTCAAATAGAGCTGCTGGTAAACCTGGCGGAAGTAGGTCTCATAGAGCGATACCTGGTCTGCCAGCGGTTCAACCACGACCTCATCCCGCCGCAGTTGACCCAGGGCTGTGGGCACATCGGCATATACCCCCGCCCCCAGCCCACCCAGCAGCGCCGCGCCCAGGCTGGTCGCCTCGGTCATAGTGGTCACAATGACCGGCTGATTGAACACCGTTGCCTTGAGCTGCATGAACAACTGGTTACGGGTGCTGCCGCCAATAGCGTGAATCCGGTTCAGCGTGGGTGTATCCAAAAATTTCAGCAGCGACTGGACAATGTAGTGCGACTCACAGGCCAACCCTTCCAGGACAGCCCGGAACAGGGTTTCGGGTTTGACATCGGTACTCAGACCGATAAAGGCGCCCCGGCCCTGGGGGTCATCATAAGGAGGATTCGCCAGCCGCAGGTGGGGGAGAAAGCAGACGCCCAAACTACCGGGCGGCACTCGTTCGGCGGCAGCAATAAGCGCGCTATAGTCACCCCCGCCAAAAATCTGGCGCAGCCAGTCCACACAAGCGCCGGAGGTGTAGGACGCGCCAAATACATAATAATGGCCGGCAACCACGTGGACGCCCTGGGTATACCCCTGGCGGCCCATCTCCGGGTCGGTTAACGGGTGGGTGAGTGGTAGAAAGAGATTCTCAGCCGTGCCTAATGAATTCATCAGCGCGCCCGGTTCAGTGACTCCTACGGCCAGCGCCCCACACACGTGGTCATGCCCGCCGCTGGCGACCTGGGCGGTGGCCGGCAGGCCGGTCGCAGCGGCAACTTCAGGCAGGACCGGCCCCAGGCGCGTGCCGCTGACACACAAAAGCGCAAACAGGCCGGCGGGCAGGCCGGCTTCTTGCAGCAAGTCAGCGGCCCATTCCAGGCGGCGCAAATTGAGGGCCATTGTGCGCGAGGCCAGCGAATAATCGGTGGCCGGCACGCCACAGAGACGATAGGCAATGTAGTCGGCCACATTCAGCCAGCGGACGGTGCGGGCAAAAGCGTCGGGCTGGTTCTCTTTGAACCAGAGCAGTTTGCACAGCCCAAAAATAGGTTGCAGGGAGAGGCCGGTTATATCAAACAGACGGTCTTTGCCAATGGTGCGGGCCAGCCAATCAACCTGGGGTTGGGTGCGCTGATCGAACCAGGCAATGATGTCGTAGGTTGGCTGGCCAACGGCGTCCAGGGGCACAGCCGCTTCGCCCATACTGGCTACGGCCATGCTGACAATACGATCGGGCCGGTCTACTTTTGCTACAGCCAGACGGAGCGCTTCGATGGTACGGCGCCACAGTTCTTCCGCTTTGTAATAAGCCCAGGTGGGTTGGGGATAATAGGTGGGGGTGGATACACTGGCCTGGGCTACAGGCTGGCCGGTTGGATCAAAGATAACGGCCTTGATGTTGGTCGTGCCAACGTCGAGGCCCACCAACAGGGGATCGTTAGAAGCAGGCATAGGGATTACTTCTCCCTTGTTTATAAAAATATAAAGCCGGGATTAGGGATTAGGGGATTTTTTAATTTACATTTTATCCCCCCGCATCGCGTCCCCAAATCCCGGCAATAAATGAGCCGATTAACCAAATTTTTTATCCTTTGACCGCTCCCAGGGTTAAGCCGCGCACAATGTAACGCTGGGCTAACAGGGCCAGGATGGTCGGGGGGAGCATGGTCAGCAAAACGCGCACGCCGACGTAGTGGAACTGGACGCCGCGCGTGTGTTCAGCCCCGGCGATGATGACCGGCATAGGGATGGCCGACTTGTTGGTTAGCGAGAGGGCAAAGAGGAACTCATTCCAGCTAAAGGCCAGGCACAGAATCCAGGCGGCAACCAAGCCGGGGGCCACCAGAGGCAGGGCCACCTGGAAAAAGGCTTGCAGGCGGGACGCGCCGTCTACACGAGCGGCTTCCTCCAATTCGGAGGGCAGTTCGCGGAACATCTGGCTCAGGATAATGACCGGCAGGGGCAGGGTGAAGGTGGCATTGAGCAAAATCAAACCCCAAACCGTATCCAGTAGATTGATCTGGCGCATAATCAAAAAGAAGGGGATGACAAATAAAACGGGCGGCATAATGCGCTGTGAGAGAAACCAACTGGTCAAGCCGCCGTTGCTGGGCCGGTTAAACTGAAAACGAGCCAAAGCATAGGCCGCCAGAGTCCCCAGGATAGTGGACAGGGTAGCCGCGCCAATGGCAATCATGGTGCTGTTAAGAATGGCATGTTGGGTTTCAGGAATGGCTAATTCCGAGGTCCAGTGTTCGAGGGTGGGGGCAAATTGGAGGATAGGAATCCAGGTAGGACGAAACGTTTCAGCCGGCTTTTTAATGGAGTTGATAAAAGCCCAATAAAAAGGAAAGGCTACCCAAAAGAGAGCAATCACCACAATGATAGTATAAACAAGCTTGCCTGCCAGAGAGGTTTGTCGTTGCGTCATAGCTCTACCTCGAAACTTCGTACAAACTGCGAATCCGACCAAAGAGCAATGAAATGATGATGCTGACGATAATCAGCAACAGAAAACCCTGGGTAGCTGCATAACCGTGGTCGAAGAAGCGTAGGGCCGTGCGGTAGGTAAAGAGGCTGTAGACTTCGGTGGCGCGGCCGGGGCCGCCCAACGTTAAACTGGAGGGAATATCAAACACCTTGAAGGCTTCGACCAGCCGCAGCAGCAAAATAAGCCAGAGGATGGGGGCCATCAGCGGCAGGGTGATGTGCCGAAAGAGTTGAAAGCCGGAACTGCCATCTACTTTGGCGGCTTCATAGATATCTTCGGGCAGTCCTTGCAACCCGGCCAGGGCGACCAGAAAAACAAAGGGGGTCCACTGCCAGATGTCAATAAGCATCACCGCGATGGGAGCCCAGGTGGGGTTGGATAACCAGGGGGGAGGGGTGCCACCCAACGCAGCAATCAGGGCATTAACCGGCCCATTGGTTTCATAGAAAAGAGTAATGCCCAGGTAGCCCATCGCTACCGGGGTGGCGAACAAAGGCAAAGTCATCACGGCCCGCCACACATTTTTACCCCAAATTTCACGGTTAAAGATGAGAGCCAGGCCAAAACCGAGCAGCATCTCCACGGTAACGGTGACGGCCACAAAGGTTATGGTAATCCAGAGCGCGCCATGTAGGTTAGCATCGGTAAAGAGGCGGCCAAAATTGCCCAGGCCAATAAACTGATTTATTTTACCGTAGCGGAAGCTGAAAAAGCTGGTATAAATAGCATACAGCAGGGGAAAAATGGTGAAGATAACAATCCAGACAACGGCCGGCAGTAAAAAAACATATTTGGTGCTGTCCTCACGGTTCCCCCGTTTAGCAACTCCCTGTTTTTGACCCTGCGCTTCTTGCAATTTTAGCTGGTCGGGTATTGACGCCACTGTAAAACCCTCCTGCTACTTTATGGGTAGGCAGATTCTTGGCAATCTCGTTCTTGTAATCTCGTTCCCGCGCTGCGAGTAAGTTTGGGAACGAGATTAAAGTTTGGAGACGAGACTGCCTCCATTATTTTTTGGAGTGCGGATAATTATCCGCACTCCAAAGTTTAGCACATTCCTAACAAAATCGTAAATTATATGAGGTACACAATTGGGCTGTAGTTTAGGGCTTTATGCCCGTCCATAAGGGGCTAACCTACCTAGAACTGTGTAACTTCTAAATTATTCAAAGCCCAACGAAGCTTTATAGACTTCCAACTGTTGATCGCGGCCCAACCGGTCGGTAATCTGCTCGAAATCGGCGGCGGTGGCTTTCAAGGCTTCTTCGGGGGTAGATTGGCCGGTCGCGGCTTCGGACAGGTGGATATCCAGCGCGGTCCAGTATTCAAAGGTGCCAGGGATACGCAGGTAGGGGAACTGCTGCTCAGCGCTAAAGTTGTCGAAGTAGGCTTTGGTATAGTCTTTGATATCCTGTTCATCCCACCCGGCGGCCAGGTAATCTTCAATCTTAGCGGTGCCTTCGGGCGGCAGGTAGTGGCTAAAGCGGCCGGGGTCAGCGCCGTCCCAACCCCGCGCGGCATAAACCGACGATTTTTCTTTGGTCGCCATCAAAGCCAACAGGTAGTAGGTGGCTTCCGGGGCATCGGAGAATTTGGAGATGACGCCGGCCCATGAACCGCCGGTGGTGTTGCCGACCATGTTCGGTTCATCGGTTTTGACCCACTCACCGGTGCTGATGTTGTAATATTCCATGGTGCCGGGCATAGGGGCGGCGCCGGTTTTGCCGGTCACTGCACTGCCTTCTTGTTGGGCCAGAGCACCCAGGTCGCCCCAGGTAAAGGTTAGAGCCGCTTGCCCGCGTAGGAAGTAGTCCCAGCTTTCGCCCAGGCTCCAGCCCATCATGGCTTCGGGGCCAAACTGGATCAGGTCAACCAGGGTTTCCATCGCTTTGACGTGACCAGGGCTATCCATCAGGGGTTTCATGGTTTCGGGGTCAAACCAGTAGAGTTTGGGGTTGTCGGGACCAATCACAAACGGCGCCGAGAAGGACATAAAGTGGAACATACCCTGGCCGCCCACCTTCAGGTGCATGGTCAGGCCGGAGTCGGGCGTGCCGTCGCCGTTCAGGTCCTTACCGTTGAAATATTCGGCCACATCGCGGAACTCTTGCCAGGTCTTGGGGACGCCCAAATCATAGCCATATTTCTCTTTGAAAGCGGCCTGATGCTCGGCGTCTTCCAGCAAGTCACGGCGATAGTACATCACCTGGCCATCGTGGTCGTTGGCGACCATATATTTTTTGCCACCATATTCCAACAGAGCGCGGGGGCCGGGCTGCACGTCTTCTATATCCCATTTGGGGAAGCGGGGGTCATTGTAATAATCATCGTAGGGGATGATAAAATCACCGGCAACCAGATCACCCAGCCACCACGCGCCGGCGATGGAGGTGTCATACTCGCCCGTGCCGGTGGTCATATCGGTAAGCAGTTTGGGGAAGTGTTCGGCAAAGGGGACTTCGACGATTTCCAGTTTAGCGCCGGTAGCCGCTTCAAACTCGTCGCGAACTTCGTAGAAGGGGCCGGAGATGGGGCCTTTTTCACCGGCGGTATTGACAATCACGGTGACGGTTTGGTCCTTAAAGAGACAGCCATCACCCGCGCAGGGTGTCGCCACTACCGGGGGAACCAGATCACCGGCCTGGACGGATTCAGCCGCCTGGCCTTCATCTACCACCGGGCCAGCTTCTTCAGTCGCTTCGGTGGCTTCGGCTACGGCCTCTTCAGCCGCTTGTTTAACTTCTTCAGCGGCTTTTTGAGCCTCTTCTGCAGCGGCATCTACCTGCTTTTGCGCTTCTTCAGCGGCTTTTTGAGCTTCTTCTGCGGCGGCATCAACCTGCTTTTGCGTTTCTTCCGCCGCTTTTTGGGCTTCTTCTGCCGCTTGCTGGGCCTGTTGTTGAGCGCCGCAGGAGGCAATCAGTAAGGCGGCCAGAACCAACAATACAAAAAGAGTAAATTTTTTTCGAAACAACATAGTTTTTCTCCTCCACAGTGAGAATATAAAGGAACGATTAAAAACTACTCTTTACTTAAGACCTTCTACTGGTGTGATTTTTTAACCACCTCCTTTCAAAGATCAAGCTGGCAGTAGAGATTGGAGATTGGAGATTCAGGTTTTTCTTGTTCCCAAACTTAGTTTGGGAACAAGAAAAAGAGAGGTTAGTATATCTTAATCTTTGAGATGGCGCACGGCCTCGCTGACCGAGCCGTTCTCGTGGATGATATGACGCAAGGCGCTGACCATTTGCTGGGGTTGACCGCTCTGCCAGATGTTGCGGCCAAAGACCACGCCGGCAGCGCCCGCTTCCATTGCCCCGGCCACCTGCTGCAAGACTTCTTGATTGGTATCCACTTTAGGGCCGCCGGCAATCAAGACCGGGACCGGACAGTTATTAACCACCTGGCGGAAACCCTCAGTAGTGCCGGTGTAATAGCTTTTAATATAATCAGCGCCGTGCTCAAAGCCCAACCGCGCCGCCGCCGCCATCGCTTCGGGCGATTTGGCATCGGGGATACGGGGGCTGGGGCAAGGCAGGGCTTCGACCATCAGGGGCAATTTAGCGCGCAGACATTCGGCAGAAATGCGCGAGACAAGCCGGTAAGTTTCCAATTCAACCGGAATACCGACAAAGGCCATCAACACCACGCCATCCACACCGAGAAGAAGCGCATCCTCGATGGTATGCAGCAGACTCCACTCGGTGTAGGCCAGCCAATCCTGATTATACAAACTGGGGCCGCCGTCCAGGCGAAGGATGGTGGGAACGCGCCCAATCAGTTTATCACGATAATGTTTTATCACCCCAAAAGTGGTCATAACGCCATCAACACCGGCAGCGACGACTTCATCAATGACTTTACCGGGGTCTTCCAGACCTTCGATAAAGCCATGCGTCCGGGCATGATCCATGGCCACAATTATTGCTTTGTTGTCAGAGGCTAATAAAGACATTCTTACTCCATTAAAGAAAATGTTTTGCGCAAATCTTTGCTCAACATTATGATAATATACTACTGATAAAGCTTATAGGCAAGGGTGTTAACCGGACACCTTGAGGACAAAAAGAGGACATTAGTGACTTTAGAAGAGTTTGAGCAGCAGTTACGCGAGGCGCTGTCCCATCTTTATGATCCTGCCTACCAACCGCATGAGCAGTTCTGGGCCATGATGGGTTGTGAGCCACAACGGGGTGTAGAAGCGCTTCAGGCTGCGCTGGTACAGGAGATTAAGCGCTTTGAGCCTGCGCCAGAGACTCCGCCTTCTGCCCGAATAAGACGTTTTTATGAATTGTTATCCTATCGTTATATTAAGGGACTGACTCAAGAAGAGACGGCTGAAGCCTTGAACCTCTCCCTGCGCCACATCCGGCGCGAACAACAACATGCGGTGACGATGCTGGCCCGACGACTTTGGGAGCAAAAATACAGCGAGACTCTCCCACTCGGAGCAGCCGCTCAAAATGAGAGCCAATGGCCTGAGTTATCCGCTCCAGAGGTTGAATCAACGGCCTGGCGTTCCCAGGTGCGGCAAGAGTTGGTCTCTTTACAAAGAAGCGCGCCTGGCCTGGTGACCGAGCTTGAAGCGGCTGTAGCCAGCGCCGCCAAACTTACCGGCGTTTTGTTCCCGGAAAATAGTATCAGGTTGAAGGTAGAACTTGAGCAGTCGAATCTAGCCGTAACTGTTCACCCTTCCGTATTAAATCAAATCCTGGTAACGGCAATCGAAAAGTTAGCGCAGCAGATGTCGTTGGGGCAAATTACCCTCCAGGCCGAAAAGGAAGATAACGATATTAGAATTATCATCACGGGCCAGCCGGTGATGAGCGATCAACCGCTTTATAGCGATTTCATTGAGGAGATTCTTAATATTGTCGGCGGTTCAAGCCGGATTCACACCGAAGATGAGCTTATCTCTTTTGAATTACGATTACCCTCTGCTCATAAAGTTGCGGTACTGGTGGTGGATGACAATGCTGATCTGGTTCATTTTTATCGTCGTTATACACAGGGCACACGGTACGAAATTATCCATGTAGCGGAAGGCCAACGGGTTTTTGAATTGGTTAACCATTCTCCGCCCGATCTGATTGTGTTGGACGTAATGCTGCCGGATAGTAATGGTTGGGAACTTTTAACCCAACTGCGCCAGCATCCGGCCACTAAAACTGTTCCCATTATTGTCTGCTCGGTCGTCAGAAGAGAAAAGTTGGCTTTGGCGCTGGGGGCCACGCTGTATGTGCCTAAACCGGTGGGGTATCAGCAGTTTGTCCAGGCCTTAGATCAGGCTATCGGCGGGTTGCAGCATGAGGCTTGAAAGTTCAAGGGAACAACGTAGAAATTTACCAATGGATAATCCTGGCCCTATGGTTGCCAACAAAACCGGGCTGGTTGGCGGCTGATGGGTGGCATCTTGAGCCGAGATGATAATTACCGGAATATCTCTAAGGGTTTCATCCTGATTCTTAAGTTCTAGCATTTGCCAGCCGTCCAGGTCAGGCATAGCTATATCCATCAGGATAAGATCAGCGGGTTGACAGCGCAATTCATCGAGCGCCTGTAAACCATTTGAGGCGACGGTAACTTCAAACGAGTTCTCATCGGTGGTCAACATGCGGGTAATTAACACCTGGACATCGGGGTCATCATCAACGATTAGAACCTTTTTTACGGGACGATCAACGGCAGTGATAGCCTCGATCAAATCTGTACGTGTGACCGGTTTTACCAAATAATCGGCCACGTCCGCTTTTAATTTCTGATTTATCGGGGTGGCAAACAAGCCGGCGATGATGGGTGTATCGGGTATAGCTGTCCCTAATTGTTTGAGCAGCGGCCAGAGATTATCGGCTGAGTCAGTATTGAGCATAACAACGTCGGCTGTTTTTGTGCGTAATTCTTGAGTAGCCTGGGCCGGATTACGGGTGTCAATAAACTCAAGCTCATCGGCATAGGGCGCGAGCGAAGGATACAGATTGCCGGTTTCATCACAAATCAGAATACGTTGTTTAAGGGGTAAGGGAGAGATCCTGGATTTAGCCGAGCGTTCAGACCGAATCCGGTTTTCGCTAATCCAGCGCCCTGGCCCGGCTTGAGGGGGCAACGGCGGGGAAATAGGCAGCTTAAAGAAGAATGTCGTCCCTAGCCCTGGTTCGCTTTCAAGCCAAATCTCGCCATTATGAAGCTCTACAAATTGTTTACAAATGCTTAACCCCAATCCACTTCCCCCTTGATCGCGCCAAAGCTCACTCGCGCCCTGATAAAATGGTTCAAAAATAATATCGGCATCTTTGGGTAAAATACCCGGACCTGTATCGGCTACACTCACAATAATGTGGTGATATTGAGGTAGCGCCTGTACCGTGATCCCGCCGCGATCGGTAAAGCGGACAGCATTACTGACCAGATTGAGAATCACTTGCCGGATGCGGGTTTGATCGCAATAGACAGCCGGTAAATCTTCGGGAATCATGAGGCGTAAATCGAGTTTCTTTTTCTCCAGCATCGGGCGCACGATGATGACCGCGCTATCCACACATTCGGCCAAATTGACCCATTCCCGGTGCAGGGTCAGGTGTCCCACTTCTATCCGGCTGAGGTCTAAAACATCATTGATCATTTTGGAGAGATGTTCACAGTTGCGATGAACAATGCTTAAATCTTCCAGCAGCGCCGGTGAAAGTTGTCCCCCATAAATGGCCGGCTTGCTCATTAAAAGATCAGTTAGCCCAATAATCATATTTAAGGGGGTGCGAAATTCATGGCTCACTTTGGCCACAAAGGCGCCTTTTGTTTTTTGGGCTTCTTCGGCTACCAGTCGCATGGCCGCCAGCTTTTCGCTAAGCATGGTTAATTCTCGATTGGCGTGGGCCAGATCGTCCAGGGCCTGCTCCAATTCAGCTTTACGGGTATGGGCTTCGGTAAGGGCATTTTGAGCATGTTGAAAATGTTCCCACAGCGGGGTGATGTTTTGATAAATGCAGTGATAGAGGGCTAACATTAGCCCAAACATCCCCCAAATGCCGATGAGCGCAATAACGGTTGAAGCCGGATTTAGCGCCGTCATGGTATAACTCAACAAGAGTAAAAGGATCGTTTCGCCAATCGCTGTGATTAAGGTCGCCCGAAGACCAATCAGCACAGCAGCCAAAGTGGTTGGTAGAATCATCAAGAACAAAATTTCAGGCACTTTTAGCCGATAAAACCCTAAATAAATCAGGGCAATCAACAGGATGAGCATGAGCCAGCGCCCCAACTCAAATTTATTCCGGTCGAGCAGCCAGATTGTGATTGCTCCGCCGTAGAGCAACAGCCCAAATAGTCGAATTTGAATCTTATAGCCTAAATCGGATTGCATATCACTCAACAGCGTCAAGATCAGACCCGATATGACCAACATCGCGGTGATCCATCTGGGAGAAATACGCAGATCGGCAGCGATAACGGGGTGGGTTTTGAGCATTGAACTTATCCTCATTTCATCTGAAACATAGCCGTATAATCAATTTTGATTTTCAAAACAGGTAATTCTCCTGGAGGATGGGAGGGCTGGATTAAGCGGTATCCAATCCTCCAATCTTCAAATTGTATTGCGCTGTTAAAATTCTGCCAAAAAACCTCATTTCTTTATTGACTTTTTAGAACACTTGTGCTACAATAGTCCCATTCTATTAGAACAAATATTCTATTCAAAATGGAGGTACAAAAACGTGGTAGCCAAGGTTAAAGAAAATGATGGTAAAGGGAAAGCATTAGAGGCCGCCTTGGGAGACTTACGCAAGCGCTTTGGCGAGGGGGCAATTATGCGCCTGGGGGAACGCAACGAGTTGAATATCGAAACGATCCCGACTGGCTGCTTGTCGCTGGACGTTGCGCTGGGCGTCGGCGGCGTCCCACGTGGGCGGGTGGTTGAGATTTATGGCCCGGAAAGTTCGGGTAAAACCACGCTCTGCCAGCACATTATTGCCGAAGCTCAAAAGATGGGCGGGGTCTGCGCCTTTGTGGATGTGGAACACGCCCTCGATCCCAGCTATGCCGAAAAATGCGGCGTTAATATTGACGACCTGTATGTCTCGCAGCCGGATACGGGTGAACAGGCCTTAGAAATTACCGAAGCATTGGTGCGCTCCGGAGCGGTAGATGTGGTGGTGGTTGATAGTGTCGCCGCCCTGGTGCCGCGAGCCGAAATAGAAGGCGAAATGGGCGACTCGCACATGGGGTTGCAGGCTCGCTTGATGAGCCAGGCGCTACGCAAATTGGCCGCCATTGTCAGCCAAAGTAATTGTCTGCTGATTTTTACCAACCAACTGCGTCAAAAAATTGGGGTGATGTTTGGCAACCCCGAAACCACCACCGGCGGAATGGCCCTGCGTTTTTATGCCTCTGTCCGAATAGACATTCGGCGCACCGAGGCAATTAAAGACAGTGGTGACGTTATCGGCAACCGCACGAAAGTGACGATCAAAAAGAATAAGGTTGCGCCGCCTTTCCGCACCTGTGAGTTTGACATTATGTACAACCAGGGCATTTCCAAAGCCGGCGATATTCTGGACATCGCTACCGAAGAGAATATTGTCGAAAAACGGGGCGCCTTTTATTCTTACGGCGAACATCGCCTGGCGCAAGGCCGCGAAAACGCCAAAACTTACCTGGAGGCCAACCCGCAGCTTATGTTTGCCATCGAAAACCGGGTGCGCGAGGTTAAAGGGCTGCCTCTACTCGACAGCCCGGCCTTTGCCGAAGCATTGGAAGAACTACCTGATATGCTGCTGTAAATCAATATTGATCTTAAAAAGAGGCGCAACCTTGTGTTGCGCCTCTTTTTGCTTAAAACGGCCTTTATGTTGAAATAAAAATTGCGTAAAGACTCAAACAAAATTCAAACTTCTTCATGGTAACATAATTAATATCGTAGACATCTTTAAAAATTTGACGCTTATCAGAGCTGCGGGGACAAGCTGTTTTCTAACTTTTTTCCTATTATTTTCTTATTAAGTTCCAAGTGTTTTGGAATTTAATAAGGGCAGCGTCAGGTCTAGAACTGTATGGGGGGATATTGTCCCCATCTCCCTAACCCCCAAATTTAAGCTCCAGTTCATTTCAATAAGGATAATTATTTTTTTCCAGTCTAAAACATACTATTTATGAGACGTTTACGACTTTGGACAGCGGTGCTAATTGTATGGCTCATTTTCTTCTTTAACGTTGAACGCATTAATTCACCGATTAACATTCGATTTTATACTTATATTTTTGTTGCCCTGCTGGTGGCAGTTACGTTAGCTCTACCAAGATTGCAGCGGACTTCTTTCTTAATTTTATTAGTTACCTCAATTTCCTTATTTCTTGGGTTTAGAGTTTTTATGGAGCGGGGCTACTGGTATGATAATTTATTTACAGGTTTTGCCCTACCCATCACAGTTACTCAAGTTAGCGCTATTATCATAACCGGTTTGTTGGCTCGACAAATTCAATACGGGTTACAAGAATTTGAGAGTGTTATCGCCAATATCACTTTTGGGTATGTGGGAAGGTTACCTCGACCCTTCTCCGAGGGACAAGGCCCTATGTACCGTGAAGTGAAACGCGCCCGCCGTTATCACCGGCCTCTGGCTGTGATTGCGCTTAAAGTTGATGAGCGTGATATAAACGTAGTTCTGCCGCAAATGGTCAAAGAAGTTCAGCAGGCGATGATGCGCCAATATGTATTGGCTGGAATAGCCCGGATTTTGGATAATAACATTCACGATTTTGAAACCATTGCGCTACGCGACAACAATTTTATCCTGGTTTTGCCCGAAATTACCGGCGAAGAAGCCGACCAAATTGCTCAGAAACTGCAAGGCGCAGTTAAAGAGAATCTTAAAATACAATTACAGGTGGGCACGGCAAACTTCCCCGGTGAAGCCATGACTTTTGAAAGTTTGGTAGAAATGGCCTTAAAAAACGCCCACCAGCCTGATCAAATCTTTACAACAACTTCTATACAAATTGCGGCTCCGCAAAACCTGAAGGATATAAGACTATGAGTTGGATGGTTCTTGAACGAACCAGCGTAAAACTATATAAGCCCTATTACACCACTGCCAAACGATGTTTTGAACTTATTTTATGTTTAATTCTGATTCCTATCCTGGTTCCTATCGGCCTCATCATTGCCCTGGCTATTCGACTTGACTCACCCGGCCCCATTTTCTTTGTTCAAGATCGAGTTGGCAAAGGCGGACGTATCTTCAAGATGATTAAGTTCCGCACTATGCATCAAAACCTTAATAAAGACACCCATCAACTATTTATGAAGGCCTTTGTTAACGGAACAGCTAAAGAAAAAGAGGGTCAGAAAACTTTTAAACCTTTCAGCGCCAGTGATGTTACTTTTGTGGGCCGCATCCTGCGTAAAACCAGCCTTGATGAGCTGCCTCAATTGATCAATGTCTTCAAGGGTGAAATGAGCTTGGTCGGCCCTCGACCCAATGTTGTCTGGGAAGTTGAAGAGTATCGCGGCTGGCACAAAGAACGCCTCGAAGTTCTACCCGGCATCACCGGGCTGGCTCAAGTGCGCGGCCGAAGTTGCATCAGCTTTGATCGAATTGTTGAATATGACATCGAATATGTTGAAAAACAAAGCTTAAAGCTCGACCTACTCATTATCTGGTGGACCATTTCCTCTGTCCTATTTGGTAGAGGCGCGCACTAAATTATTGCTGTTGGTCAGCTTTAATATTAAGAATTAACGGGAGTGCAGGGCTTGCTCTGCACTCCTGTTTTTGGAGCGATAAATGAGTTTTTACGTTCATCCAACCGCCGAAGTATCCCCCGAAGCCACCATCGGCGCCGGGACGCGAGTTTGGCATCAAGCCCAGATACGCCAAGGGGCCAAGATTGGCGAGCAGTGCATTATCGGCAAAGGCGTCTATATTGATTTTGACGTGGTCATTGGCCCTCGCTGCAAACTGCAAAACGGGGTTTTTGTTTATCACGGCGCTACCCTCGAAGAAGGTGTTTTCTTGGGGCCAGGGGTTATGCTTCTCAACGACAAAAATCCGCGCGCCATTACCCCCGACGGCGCGCTCAAATCCGACGCCGACTGGCAAGTTAGCCCAACCTATATTGGTTATGGGGCAGGGATTGGCGGGGGAGCGATTATCCTGCCCGGCGTCAGCGTGGGCAAATGGGCCATTATCGGTTCAGGCGCGGTGGTTACTGGCAACATTCCTGCTTATGGCCTGGCTTATGGCAATCCGGCCCGTTTGACCGGCTTTGTCTGCCCCTGCGGGCAACGTCTCCCGCTGGCTGAGATCTCTCCAGCCAGCCCTCAGGAAACGGTGAGCCTGACTTGCGCGGCCTGCCAGCGCCAGATTGCCTTGCCTGGGGCTGTTTATCGCCAAATTCTGTAACCCTCGGCAAAATCTTGATTTTTTGACGCTTCCTGAACGCGGGCGTACAATAGCCAGCCGAGGGAAGGATCAATGGGGTGATGCCCAGTTTAGTTGAACGAAACCTCAAACCGATTATCACCTTAACCACCGATTTTGGCCGGCAGGATGGCTATGTCGGGGCCATGCAAGGGGTCATTTTATCTATTTGCCCCACAGCCAGGTTGGTAGACATCTCCCATCAAATTCCGCCGCAAGATATTCGCCGCGCAGCCTTTGTGTTGTATCAGACTTTTAGTTACTATCCCGCCCCTACCATCCACTGCGTGGTGGTGGACCCCGGTGTGGGCAGCAACCGGCGCGCTATTGCCGTCCGCACCAGTCACGGCATTTTTGTTGGCCCCGATAACGGCGTGTTTAGTCTGGTGCTGGCCGCCGAATCGGTCAACGTGCTAGAAGCGGTTGCCCTAACCAACAGCGACTACCAACTGCCTCGTGTCAGCACCACTTTCCACGGCCGGGATGTGTTTGCGCCGGCTGCAGCTCATCTGGCCAACGGCGTGCCGCTGGGCCAGCTTGGCCCCCGCGCTATCAACCTGGTTCGGCTGGAACTCGGCCCTAAAATCCAAAATTCAGAGGCCCAGATCATCCATGTTGACCATTTTGGCAACCTGATTCTCAATCTGACCCGTCACGATATTACCGACCCCGAACAAATTACCTTTACCATTGGTCCACATGTTATCAAATCACTCCAGGCCACTTTTGCCGATGTCGCTGAAGGGCAACTCCTGGCCTACACCGGCAGCAGCCGTGACCATATTGAAATTGCCATCCGCAACGGCAACGCCGCTCAGGCTCTAAGGTTACAGGTGGGTGATGTGATTAAGGTGAGCGCAGGCGGGTAACCACGTCAGCCAGGCGACAGTTTAGGCGTTGTTTGCGCGTGGGTCAGGCGGCGGCGGGCCGTCCGTCTCCGGTTGCTCAAGTGTGCTACCCTGAAAAAAGGGCCAAACCTTTCCCACCAATCTAAACTTTATCAGGGGTCGGCGCTAAAAGAAAGTTCCGGCCTATTTACTTTAGGCATAGGCGAAACAGAAACTTATGGAATCATTCATCATCGAAGGAAACGCGCCGCTAGATGGAGTTGTTACCCCCAGCGGCAATAAAAATGCGGCTTTTCCCCTCATCTCAGCCGCCCTGCTAACCGACCAGCCGGTTACTTTGCGCAATCTACCCAACATCGGCGATGTGCGCACCATGCTCAATATTGTGGAAGATCTGGGCGTTGAGGTGACACGGCACGACGCGCACAATGTCACCCTGCGCGCCGGTAAGCTGCGCACCACCACCCCCGACCCGACCCGCTTCGCCAAAATCAGAGGGGCGCTGGTGCTGATGGGATCGCTGCTGGCCCGCGAAGGCGAAGTCAGGCTGGCCCAGCCTGGCGGCGACCAGATTGGCCGGCGGCGGGTAGACACCCACATTATGGCCCTGCAAGCCCTGGGGGCCAGGTTTGAGTACAACGGCAACTTTGTTTTAACTGCCCCTGAGTTACGCGGGCGGGATATTTTGCTGGATGAAGCCAGCGTAACCGCCACCGAAAATGCCATCCTGGCCGGGGTGCGGGCCGAGGGCGAAACCATTATCCGCAACGCGGCCTCAGAGCCGCACGTGCAGGATTTGTGCCACATGCTCAACCGGATGGGGGCCAATATTCACGGGGTTGGCTCAAATACGCTGACGATTCAAGGGGTCAAATCGTTGGATGGGGTCGAATACACCCTGGGGCCAGATTATCTGGAAATTGGCAGCTTTATCGCTTTATCCGCCGTTACCAGGGGCGAGATTCTGATCAAAAATGCCGCTCCGGAACATTTGAGAATGACGCTCATGGTTTATGAACGCCTGGGGATTGTGCCCGAAGTTCGCGGCCAGGACCTTTTTTTGCCCGATAATCAATTGTTGGTGGTAATGCCCGATATCGGCAATGCCATCCCCAAAATTGACGACGCCCCCTGGCCGGCCTTTCCCGCCGATATGATGAGCGTCACCCTGGTTGCCGCAACTCAGGCTACCGGCACCGTGCTCTTTCACGAAAAAATGTACGAGAGCCGGCTTTACTTTGTAGACCGGCTGATTAGCATGGGCGCGCGCATTGTTTTGTGCGACCCGCACCGGGCGTTGGTGCAAGGCCCCAGCACGCTGCGCGGCGACCGCCAGGGCATCTCCAGCCCCGACATCCGCGCCGGGATTGCCCTGCTCATTGCCGCCCTCTGCGCCGAAGGCCAGACTGTGATTCACAACATCGGCCAGATAGACCGGGGCTATGAGAATATCGAAGGGAAATTATTGGAATTAGGGGCTAAAATCAAACGAGTAAGCGATTAAACGAATCAGCGAATGAAGAATGGCGAATCTGATGCACCCATTCGCCATTCGCTGATTCGCCATTCGTTTATTCTGTCTTGTTGCTTTCGGTCAATTCATCAAAAATAGCATAAACATTGGCTCGATGCAGGTCTTGCACCAAACCGTTGAGGGGGATACGGCTTTTGCCACAGCGATCAATGGTTAGCTTTTCGAGTGCGTCTTTACTTTTGCCCTTTTCAACCACCTCCGTCACCTTTTGTTCCAACAAGTCCAGATAACGGATACTCGATTCCAGAGAGGCAGGAATCTCGCCCCGCAGTAACACTTCGCCGTGTCCCTGGACGATACTTTCCAGGTTGTATTCTTTTAAGAATTTAAGCGAGTTTTTGAATTCGTGGCGGCTACCCCACACAAAATAAGGCACCGGCATCACCGTGTCGGCGGCCAGCAGCACTTTATCCTCACGCACATACGCAATAGTCGAGTCCAGCGTGTGGCCGGGCGTCAGCGTCATTTCAATAGATTTATTGCCGACGTGCAAGACCAAATCACCCTCATCAAAAACAATGTCGGGGACGCGGATAATGACCTCATCGAGCAGCGGTGTATTTTCCCGCGATTCGTCCAGAGCGATCTGGCCTTGTTCCTCCATTAACTGCTGGCAGCGGCGATGACAAACCAACTCGACGGTATCATCAAACAGATAATTGCCGTTGGTATGGTCGCCGTGCCAATGCGTATTAACCAGATATTTGATCGGCCCCTGGCCCAAGGCCCGCAGATACTCGATCATCTCCCGTGTTTCAACGGGGAAAGGTAGGGTATCTATAACCACAATACCGTCTTTGGTTACCACCGCTGAAGCCGTCACCTGGGCATACAGCTCACTGGTAAAAACATAAATATCATCAGATACGCGCTCGCGTCGCACCCAAAAGCCTCCACAGTTAAAGTAAAAAAGCTATAGAGAAGAATAGCACAAAGGAATAGGCAGTGTCAAGGGTTTTTTAACCTAAATTCGACAACTTTGAAAGGTAAACCCTATCAAAGCGCCAAAACCAGTTGACGAGAGACCCTTTTACCCTTAAAATCCTTGCTCATGACATCCCGCTTCCTTATCTGGTTCGGCCTGGTGAGTCTGCTTGTGGCGCGGCTGGCCTACTCCCCGGCAGCCGCTGCGCATCCGCTGGACGAATTCTATCAAGTTACTTATGTGGTCGTCGGCCCCCACCGAATTACCCTGCAAATTGAGCAGTACCCCGGCCTCCTGATTGCGCCCCGTATTCTGGCCCTGGTTGATTCCAATCAGGACGACCAGATTTCTGAGACGGAAAGCCAGGCTTACACCGAACGTTTTCTCAAAGATATTATTTTTGAGATTGACGGCCAACCGGCAGCCGTCACCCCTGCCGATCTTGAATTTTCCACCCCCCTGGAATTGCGAGCCGGGACGGGCTTGATTCGCTTTGAGCTGATTGCCGACCTGCCCAACGACCATCACGGCCCGCACCAGCTTTACTACAAAAACAATTACCAGCCTGATATCAGCGTGTACTTGGTCAACGCCATCAGCGACGAAGCCCGCTGGGTTAGCATTGGAGCGCAGGAACGCGACGTGTTCCAGAGCAGTTTGCAGGCGGATTACGCTATCAACCCTGATGCGCCTCTTGCCATAGAGGCCGCCCCTGGTGATGTGTTACCTCAAAACGAAGTTCCCGGCGGCCTGCCGGCAGGCCAGAAACAGCTCACCGGCTACCTGTACGAAGCCAATCTCTCGCCGCTGCTGATGATCGCTGCTTTGGGGCTGGCGGCGCTGCTGGGCGGACTGCATGCGCTCACCCCCGGCCACGGCAAAACGCTGGTAGCTGCCTATTTGATTGGTAGCCGGGGTACTACCGGCCATGCTGTTGTGCTGGGGAGTATTGTCACCTTTACCCACACTGCCTCGGTGATTGCCATTGGCCTGTTGGCCCTGCTGGCCAGCCAATTCATCGTGCCCAATCTGCTGGTCCCGGCGCTAGAAGTTTTATCAGGTTTGTTGGTGGTAATCCTGGGGCTGCGGCTCTTGCGAAATCGCTGGCGAGTCAGGAATGAAGAAGACCATCATCATGCACACCCTCACCTCCATGAACACAAACATGCTCATCACCATCATCCCGCTGAGCCTACCCCGGTCCCCGGTCTCCGGTCCCCGGTCCCGTTGCCGGAAAAAGTCACCCTGGCCGACCTGCTGACCCTGGGCATCTCCGGCGGGCTGGTTCCCTGCCCGGAGGCGCTGGGGGTGATGCTGATTGCCATTGGCCTCAACCGGATTTTGCTGGGTCTGGGCCTGATTGTGGCCTTTAGCTTTGGTCTGGCCGCGGTGTTGATTGTAATTGGCATTTTGCTGGTCCGCTCAAAGTCGCTGCTCGACCGGCTGGGAGGGATGGGGGGACGCTGGCAAAAGTGGCTGCCCCTGGCCAGCGCCATAATTGTCACCGTTTTGGGCTTGGGGATTGTGGCGAAAGGTGTGTTGGCCTACCTGGGATGAGGCGAGGAGGAGGCGAGGAGACGTGAGGCGAGGAGGCGAAGAGGAGGCTTTTCTTCGTCTCCTCGCCTCCTCGCGTCACTGTTCCCTCGCCTCACTCTGCTTCGCCTGGCGAGCGACAAAGGCCCGCGCCCAGGCTTCGATTCTGGCTCGCTGGCTGAAGCCGGCGATGACGACCAGGCCAATCAGCCCGGTCAACAGGGTCAGCCAGCCCAGAGGCAGGTCGGCCACACTGCTGCCGGTCCAGACCAATAAAGCCGTAAAAGGGCCGCGACTGGCTAAAATCGCCAGGGCAAAAGTCCGCAGGCGAATTTTGGTCAGCCCGGCAAAAAAATAGGGCAAATCCCCAAAAGGGATCAACAAAATGAGCCACCACATCCAAAACGAGTTAATATGGGCGATGTCGCTCCAGTGGGCCAGGGTATCCGCGCCCAGCCGCCGCTCCAGCCAGGAACGGCCCAGCCAGCGCCCTAGCCCGGCGGCCAGGGTTCCGCCCGCCACCATCCCGCCGACGGTGTAAATGGTACCGGGAACAAAGCCAAACAGAATCCCCCCCAACACCTGGACGGGGTAGCCGGGAATCGGCGCGACCACAATCTGGATAACATTGAGCAGAAAAAAAGCCAGCGGGGCCAGTGGTCCCAGTTGCTCCAGCCAGGCTCGAATCGCTGCCGGGTTGGTCCCCATCCGGGAGAGGGGCAGCCACAACACGGCCAGCACCGCCACAAAAAGAAGCCCGCCCAGCCACGGCAGCGCTGAGGCTGCCAGAGGGCGCTGACCCCGCTCTAGCGCGTCTGATTTTTGTTGTTTAGGGTTCACTTTTTACCTGCAAGAGCGATTTTATCACCAGAAACCTTTATCAGTAAGGTCACAATTTTAGGAGGAGTGAGGCACGCCTACGTGCCGAGCGGAGCCGCACTTGGCGCTTGCGGCTGGCTCCTCAATTTGTGATTTACTGTTTATATTTAACGGAGCTTAACCATGCCACGTATAAAACTCCACGAACAACCTCGCTACGAATTTTGTTACGAGGTTACGCTACAAGTCAGAGATATAAATTACGGCGGTCACCTGGGCAATGATGCCCTGGTGGGCCTGCTGCACGAGGCGCGCATCAACCTGTTGAGCCAGCTTGGGTGCAGTGAAATGAACCTCGGCGACGGCCAAACCGGGATCATTATGGCCGATCTGGCGGTCAATTTTAAGGAGGAAGGCTTTATGCTGGATCGTTTACAAATTGACAGCCACATCGGCGAAATAAGCCAGCGCAGTTTTCGGATTTTTCACCGGATTACCAAAAGCGGCAGCATCCTGGCCCTGGCCGAAACCGGCTTTGTCACCTTTAATTATGCCACACGCACCATCGCCCCCGTTCCGGCTGCTTTCATCGAGGCTCTGAATAATGAGTTTTGATTTTCAAAATCGGTAATCTCGATAATCCAGGAAGATTGGAAGCTTGGAAGGCTGGAAGATTGGTCAGCATTTACCAGCCTTCCAGCCTTCCAACCTTCCAAGTTTTACCGGATTTGACCGTCAAAAACGATTATTTACCAGCAATCCCGTTACCAGCCCAGGCGATTGATTCCATCAAAGGCGGCGGTTTTGTAACATTCCGCCAGGGTAGGATAATTAAACACCGTATTGACAAAATATTCAATCTTGCCGCCAAAGGTCAAAACGGCCTGGCCGATATGCACCAATTCGCTGGCCCCTTCGCCGATGATATGCACCCCCAGCAGTTGGCGCGTGTCGAGGTGGAAGATGAGTTTGAGCAGCCCGGTGTTATCGCCGATGATCTGGCCGCGCGCAATCTCGCGGTACTGGGCCTTGCCCACCTCATAGGGAATGCCCTGCTCGGTCAGTTCCTCCTCATTGCGGCCCACCATCGAAATTTCCGGGATGGTGTAGATGCCGTAGGGAAACAGTTCCGGCACGCTGTTGGTTTCGACGCCAAAGGCGTGACAAACCGCCAGGCGGCCCTGCTCCATCGAGGTTGAGGCCAGGCTGGGAAAGCCAATCACATCGCCCACCGCGTAAATGTGGGGCACTTCCGTCTGGTAATGGCTGTTCACTTTGAGCCGGCCCCGGCTGTCGGCCTCCAGCCCGGCCACAGGGAGATTCAATTTGCGGGTCGCCCCGGTACGGCCAATACTGTGCAAAGCTTTTTCGGTGACAATCTGCTTGCCGCTGACCAGGTGAATCCGCACTCGCTCGCCGTGCTCATCTTCAAACGGCTCGATGCCGCCCACCTCCTCGCCCAGCCGAAGTGTGACCCGGTTCTGTCTCATGTGATAGGCCAGGGCTTCGACCAGTTCAGAGTCCACAAAAGGCAGCAAACGCGGGCGTTTGTCAATCAGGGTGACGCGCACGCCCAGCGCCGCAAAAATACTGGCGTATTCGCAGCCGATCACCCCCGCGCCGATGACGGTCAGGGTGCGCGGCAGACGATCCAGACGCAAAATATCGTCGCTGATAAAGATGCGCCGCTCGTCAAAGGGGATGTGTTCATCCTTGGTGGCATTAGTGCCGGTAGCAACGACCACATTGGCCGTGGTCACATCCCGCAGTCCTCGCCCATCCACATAATTCAGACGGACGGTGTGCGGGTCTACAAAAGAGGCTTCGGCGGCCAGCACCTCGACCCGGTTGCGCATCAGTTGATGGCGGGTCACATCAATTTCGTGGCGAATGACGTGGTCGGTGCGGAAGAGCAGGTCATCCATCGTAATATTCTGCTTGACCGTGTACGACGCCCCGTACAATCCCCGCTCGCGGTAGCCCGACAGGTGCAGCACTGCTTCGCGCAGCGTTTTGCTGGGGATAGTCCCGGTATTGATGCAAACCCCGCCGATGACCGCCTTGCGCTCCACCAGGGCTACCCGCTTGTCCAATTTGGCTCCTTGAATAGCCGCCCGCTGCCCGGCGGGGCCGGAGCCGATTACAACCAAGTCATACTCAAAATTATGCATTGCCCCCTCCCTCATTCTCTCCCTGGTGGGGAGAAGATTTTAACCCGCCGCCTGGTGCATCTCGATCTTGCTCTTGTGAGTGTTGGCGTTGTAGGTGACCAGTTTGTGACCGTATCTGTCACGTAAAACACGCAAGGGGGCCACGCTTTCGACCACTTGCGCCCCGGCTCGCTTGAGCTTGCCTTCCCAATAAAATTTAAAGTTCTGTGTGAGCCAGCGCCGGCGCAGCAGGGCATAGTACGGCTTGAGAAGCCAATGCCCCTGGCTGCGGCCCACGTACAGAATATCGTTGATCTCGCACATAGTTTGGGCTTCTTCTTCGCTGATCCAGGGCGTGTTGCCCCGGTTGAGATCGAACTCGGTCCAGCCCCACTGGTTATCGGGCGGGGTGTAGCCGCGCTTGAGCGCCTCCGGCCACAGTGGCGTACCGGGATAGGGCATGTAAACACAGACCGAGCAACGCGCATTTTTATTAATCTCACACAGCCGGTCAATCAACTCAATGGTAATCTGGCGTTCCACCGGGTCTTCTTCGGGCAGGCCGATGATAAAGCTCAAATTGGCCTCGATGTGCGGGGCGTATTCGGCCAGGTTGCGGACGCCCCACTCGATCTGCTCGGCCTTTTGATCCTTGTTCATCGAGTCGAGCACTTTTTGGCTGCCGCTCTCCGCCCCAATATTGACCCACTGGCAGCCGGTTTTGTTCATCCACTGCACAAACTCCGGCTTGAGCAACTGCACCCGCACCTGGCCGCTCCAGGGCATATTGACCTTTTCGACCAGGCGCTGCATGGGCCGAGGCCGGCCAAACAGATAATCGTCGGCGTAATCTACGGCGTTGATGCCATAATTTTGCTTGAGCCACTCAATCTGGGCGATGATAAATTCATCGCTGTGCTGCCGCCAGGTCCGCTTCATCACCACTTCGTTGTAGCAAAAGCCACAGCGGAAGGGGCAGCCCCGGCTGATATAAACCGGGATGGCCCGGTCATACGGCCCGGATTGGAGCATATAGGCGTTGACATCGGCCAGCAAATCCCAGCGTGGCGAAAAATCATCGAGGTTTTGGATGAAAGGCCGCTCCGGGTTAACGACCGGCTGACCGTTTTCGTCTTTCCAGGCCAGGCCAAAAACTTTGGCCCAATCGCGCCCGTTTTGCAGTTCGCGGGTAAATTCCTGGGCGGTCACTTCCCCCTCGTTGACCACCACAAAATCCACATAATCCTCTTTGAGTACATCTTCGGGCATAATGGTCGCATGGACGCCGCCCCAAACGGTGGGAATCCCCATATCATGGACGCGCTGCGTCGCTTTGATGGCTGCGCCCAACTGCGGCCCGGTAATGGTGCTAAAGCCGACCCACAGCGGTCGCGCTTTTTCCACCTGGCGCACAAACTCCTCCAGACCGTCTTCGGTTTCGTGCCACAGTTCAACCTCTAAGCCTTGTTTTATCAAAGCATCGGCCACGTACATGATGCCAAAAGGCGGGTACATATCGCGTTCATTGCGGAAGTTAATCAGAAAAACATCGGTCATGAGTCTCCTCCTTATTTTTGCATTTCAGGACGTGGTGCGTAGTGCGTGGTGCGTAAATTGAATGTGCTACGCACCACGTACCACGTACTACGGTATTGAAGGATTTAAAACTGGGAGTTGCTTTGTAAGTTCCCTCAATTCCCTCAGTTCCTTTATTCACCCGGCAACACCACCACCCTAAACCCGGTTCCCTGCGCCCGGTAATCCGCGCTGGGGGTGGTCACACTGCAAGCGCTGCGACAGTTGGAGGCGGTATGCTGCGGGCTGTAACCCCACGACCCCCCTTTGACCACGTGAAAACCGGGGATAGCTTCATTATAAAGACTCGTGGTCCATTCCCAAATGTTGCCGGCCATATCCAGGCAGCCGTAGGGCGAGACATTCTGCGGAATCGCACCGACCGGCAGCGGCGCGCCAATGCGCCAGTACCAGCCGCTGCGGGCCAATTCCTGCCGGGGCGGGACAAACAGGTTGTAGAAATAGTAATCCAGCTTCAAGGTATGCGTCGCCCGCAGATGGGCCAATTCCGGGCGAGGCGCTGCCTCGCCCCAGGGATAGGTCCGGCCATCCGTCCCGCGAGCAGCTTTCTCCCACTGAAACTCGGTGGGTAAGGTACAGGTTACACCTAATTGCTCAGATAGCCACTCACAGTAGGCCAGCGCATCGGCCTGGCTCACATCCACGATGGGATAATCGGCCATCTCCGGCGGATAGTCAGACACAATGGCAAAACGGCGCAGCCAACCCCGCCAGCCGGGTCGAATGGCGTACCACCGGCCCGGCCAATCAAAGTCGGTTTCAGCCAAAAATTGTTTCCACTCCCGGTACGTCACCGGCGTACGAGCTATCCAAAATTCAGCCAGTTCCATCGTTTGGCGCGGACGCGGCGGTGGGGCCTGTTCCAGCCGCTCATAGGTCACTTCCGGGCCGTAGATGAAGGGGCCGGCGGAAACATGGACAAAGGAAGGATGAAGGATGAAGGATGAAGGATGAAGGAGGGGGTCAGGGGTTGGGGGTTGGGGGTCAGGTTGGTGTTGAGTTTGGATAGTTAAGGTCATAAAAGTTCTGTCTCAGGAATCCAAAGCAAGCTTTGGACTCCTGACTTTCTTCCCCGTCTACTGTCTACTGTCTACCGTTTACCGTCTACTTGCTTCGCTCTTTTTCCACCAGCAGCCGGCGCAAAATTTTGCCGGAGGCGGATTTGGGAATCTGGTCAATGGTTTCCAGCCGCCGGATGCGTTTGTACGGAGCGACACGCTCGGCGACGAAGGCCATCAGTTCATCCGGGGCGGCCTCGCCGCGCAGCACCACAAAGGCTTTGGGCACTTCACCCGCTTCCTCGTCGGGGCTGGGGATAACGGCGGCATCGGCTACGGCCGGATGCGACAGCAGCACCGCTTCCAGTTCCGCCGGGGCTACTTGCAGCCCTTTGTATTTGATCAATTCCTTCAGCCGGTCCACGATGTAAAAATAGCCGTCCTCGTCGGCGTAGCCAATATCGCCGGTACGAAACCAGCCGTCGGGGTCAATTACGGCGCGGGTGGCGTCGGGCCGGTTCAGATAGCCCTGCATCACCTGCGGGCCGCGGATCCACAATTCGCCCTCCTGATTGGGGCCGAGTTCGGCGTCGGTATTGTAATCTATAATGCGGCACTCGGTGGCGGCCACCAGCGGACCGATCGAGCCATCCTTGATGCGGGCCGGGTCGTTGGGGGTGAAGTGCGTCACCGGGCTGGTTTCGGTCAGTCCGTAGCCCTGCCGGACCAGGCAGTTCAGCCGCGTGGCGCAGGCCTGGGTGACATCTTTGCCCAAAGGCGCGGCCCCCGACAGAATAGATTTGAGCTTGGACAGGTCATATTTATCCACCAGCGGATGCTTGGCCAGGGCCAGCACAATCGGCGGCGCCAGGTAGGCCCAGGTGACGCCGTAATTCTGCATGGTTTGCAAAAACTGTTCCAGGTCAAAACGGGGCATGGTGACAATGGTAGCGCCTTTATGCAGCGCGGCCCCCATAATGACGGTCATGCCGTAAATATGAAAGAAAGGCAGGATGCCAATCAAGGTATCGGCTTCGCCATAGGTTTCGATATCTTTGAACTGGCAGATATTGGCTACCAGGTTGTGATGGGTCAGCATGACGCCCTTGGGCAGGCCGGTGGTGCCGCTGGAATAGGGCAGCACAATCAAATCGCGGCGCGGGTCAATCGGGACCGGCGGAACCTGGCCCTCGCTTTGCAGCAGGACGGCAAAGGGGGTCGCGCCCTCGGCTTCGCCAAAGACAAAAATCTCCTGAACGTGGGCTTCCTGAGCCGCCTCACGGGCCTTGTCCATAAAAGGCGGCACGGTGAGCAAAAATTTGGCCTGGCAGTCATTCAGTTGACCGGCCAGTTCCCCGGCGGTGTAGAGCGGGTTGATGGTGGTATTAATCCCGCCCAGCGCAGCCACCGCCAAAAACGCCACCGCATATTCCGGTACGTTGGGGCTGTAAATGGCAAAAACGTCACCCTTTTTGAAGCCGCGCGCCGCCAGGCCCGCCGCCGCTTTCTCGACCGCCCCGGCCAACTGCTTATAAGTCAGCGTGCGCCCGCTGGGGCCGTCAATCAGGGCCGGCTTGTCGCCCAATTCCTGCGCCCGGTGCAGCACAAAATCCGGCAGCGACACCTCTGGAATGGTTATATCGGGAAAATTGCTTTTAAAGATCATGGGTTGCCTCCTTTGGCAGAATTAATTGTGAATTGTGAATTGTCAATCGTGAATTGTTAATGAAACAGTTAGCTAAGCCGACTATTCACTATTCGCTATTCATTTTTATCAAAAAAGGCCGTAAATAGATGCCCAACACCCCCACATTCACGGCGACAGCCAACGTCAGGGCCAGGGCCGCGCCGACGGCCCCGTATAGCGACGTTAACGCCAGGGCTGCCGCCGTAAAAGCCAGCAAAGCCGCCAGCGCGGCTATAAATTTGAGCCGCCCTTGCCCCACGACGGTAGCCAGCACATTGCCCGCCCATAACAGAGTGGCCAGCGGGATAGCCAGGCTGATCCATTTTAACGAGGCCACCGCCGGGGCAAACTCTCGCCCAAAAACCAGCGGCACGGCCCAATCGGCCAGCAGCCAGACGACCAACGCCCCCAGGCAGCTCGACCACCAACTAACCTGGACAAAATTGACCAGCCAGCGCCGCAGCCTGTCGCTTTGCCCCTTCACCCGAAAACTGCTCAGGGCCGGCAGCATGCTTTGGGCAAACTGGCTGACCGTGCTGTAGCCGGTCAGAAACAGCCCCAGGGCCAGGTTGAAATAGCCGGTCTGCCGCGAGTCGCCGGTCAGCAGTTCGACCAGGGTTGGCCCGGAACGATAAAATATGACCGTCGCCAGGTTGGCCAGAAAGAAACCCAGGCCAAACCGAAGATATGGGGCCAACTCGGCCCAGTTGAGCCGCAGTTCCGAACTCTGCCAGTAATCGCGGACCCACCAAAACCCCAACAGGCAAAAGACGATTTCCATGACCACGATGGCCCATAAAGCGCCGCTCAGGCCAGCAAAGGGCAGCAAGACCAGCAGCAAAACCAGCAAAACCCACTGCCGCCAGGCTTGTTCGGCCATCCAAACGCCGACCCGGTGCAGGCCCAGGGCCAACTGAAAAGGCGTCCAGGCCACAATATGGATGGCCACACTCAAGCCAATCAACCCGGCCCAGGCCGGCGACATCCAGGCTACCGAGGCCAGAGCCGCCCCCACCGTAATCAACCCACAAAACAGCCCGACAATCCCTTTGAAGGCCAGGGTGCGCATGTAAAGCCGGCTGGACTCGGTGGGCGGCAGTTCCGGCACAAAGCGGCCCATCACCTCTAATGTGCCCAGATCACCCAGCACCTGGCCCAAATACGACAAAGACAGGGCAAAGGCAAAGCGGCCATAATCCTCGGCTCCGAACAAGCGCGGGACCAGGGCCACCATCGCCACCAACCCGGCCATCTGGACCGCTTTGTGCAGCGATACCGCCGACAGGCTGCGCAAGGCGCTGATCGGGACTTTGTCAGTTGAAACAGTCATAAGTTATGACCGCCCACTGGTCTTAAACAACGAAAATACCAGCCAAAATACTATCGCCAAGACCGCGCCGATGGCCCAGCCTTTGGCCCGGCCTTCCAGTGTTTTCAACAGGGGACGCTGGCCGTTGCGGAAGCCGGTCAAGGTGGCCACCTGACCGGCGGCGGCAGCAGTCAAGGCGATGGCAGCCAGTTCGTCCTGCTGGTGCTGCTTTAAAATTGACGCGCCAACCACGCCCAAGGGGGCCAGCAACGCCCACTTCCGCAGCGGTTTGGGTGACAGGGCCATTTTGCTGTCGCCCAGGCTGCGCTGAAAGGCCGAGAGGTGGTGGGTGTGGGCGTGACGGTGCTCTCGATCCAGGGCGGCCGGGGCATCGGGGTTTGGCCCGCTCAGGCTTTTGGCCGCAGCCAGGGCCAGCCCGGCCAGGGGCAGCCAACGCCAGAGGGATTTACGATTTCCGATTTCCGATTTCCGATTTCCGATTTCGAGGAAGGTAGTGGCGGCGGCCAAGCCCATAGGAAGGAGCCAGTCGAGGTTGTAACCGCGATAATCTTCGATGCCGAGCAGATAGTCGCTCTCAGCCGTGGTGGCGCTGAGGGCAACGGTTCCGGCGGCGCTAACAGCTAACGCCTGAGCCATAGCCCCCACCGGATTAGCGCCGTTGAGCGCCGTTGCCGCCGCCGGGAAGAGGACGGTTGCGGCCAGGGCCAGCCCTTTGGGGGCGTAGGCGGTGGGGGAATCGTCGCTGTGGCTATGGTCATGGTCGTGATCATGCTCATGTTCGTGGGCGTGGTCATGCTCATGGCTATGATCGTGGTCATAGGAATGGTCGTGGTCGTGATGATGGTCATGATGAGGGTGATCGTGAGGATGGTTGTGATGGTGGTGGTGATGATTTTCCGCCTTCATCCTTCCTATTTTTGCCTTTTCCAAAAACGGCAGTCCGGCCAGGGCCAGGGCGCTCGCGCCGACGCCCAACAACTTGATGCTGTCAGGGACGGGCAAGAGATCGGTGGCCAGACCGGCGGCCCCGGCGATACTCAAGCCGGCGGCAGCGAGGGACAGTTCGTCCCGCTGCGGCTGGAATACGGTCAAATCAACTTCGCCGGCATAGGTCGGAATCAGGCCGGCATGCCGCAAGGCGTGGGCCAACTCTTTAACATAGGCCACCGATTCCAGCGGGTCGGCGGCGTGCAAAATACGGAAAAAGCGCACCGAGCAAAGACGGATGCCGGCTTCGGTGGCTAAATTGGCCCAGCGATAAGAGGCGGTAAACCAATCTTCCTCCAGCAGTTCGTCCGGCTGAAATTCATGGGCCAGAATGACCAACCCTTCTTTGGCTAAATTTTTGGCCAGGAACCAATCACCCTTTTGATGGCGGCTCTGGCTGAAGTAGGCGTAGGTCAGGTGATGCCGGCGCATAGCCGCGACGGTGTGCTCCATTCTAAACTCATGGCCGGGAATGAGTGTGCCCTGGAAAGCGATAATTTTAGCGCCCAGGGCAGCGGCCTGCTCCAGGCTGCGCTCGATCATTTCCGGCTGGACCCAACTGTAGCCAATAGGCCGGGCAATGGGGGTCAAATTGGCCTGGCGGGCCAGCGCCGCATGCGCCGGGTCAAAGCCCAGGCCAATTTCGGCCACCGAGGGCAAATCGCCCAGGAAAGAGACAACCGGGGTTTTGGTTCCGCTGCGTAGGGGTTTGAGGTGGGGCAAACGAGCTTCCAATTCGGCGGCCACCCGGTCGGCCAGAGCGGAGTTTTGGGTTTGCAAATAGACTCGATGGGCGCTCGAACCCTGGGTGACGCTCATTTCCCCTTTGGCCAACAGGCGGTTGAGGGTGAGTTCAGGGATGGAGAGATGGGTAGCGCCATTGACCCGGTAACGCTGTAGCAGTTCCGCCATCGCGGCTTCCTCTTCACCAGCCCCGGCAAAAACAGCCGCCGCCCGTGTAGCGACAGCCTGTGTATCATCCCAATCCAGCATGATCGCCGTATGAACGTTAACTTCCTCCCACTGTTGGCGCTTCAACACAGCCTTGCCGGCCGCCACTGCCCCGGCTGTCATCAGGCTATATGAAATAAAACGGTGTAATTTCAAAATGACCTCTCAGGAATATTAGAGTAATGATAGAGTTAAAACGTGTTGCGTCTTGCGTCTTGCGTGATACCTGATACGTGACACTTGACACTTGACACTTGACACTTGACACTTGACCCTTGACCCCTACCCCCCGACCCTGGCAATTGTCACCTTATCAATCAGCAGCGGGGCGACGCCCAGGTAATAGACTTCAAAGCTGAGGGCCTGGCGGCGTGGATTGGTCACGGTCAGCACAAAATCGTGATAAACGTTGGGCTTGGAAAAGTGCTCCCGGCGAAGGGGTTGGGCGAGAAGAAGATCGTAGTTGGCGGTCGCTGCCACTTGCAGCCGGGCGATATCCTGCTCGGTTTGGACAGCCTCGGGCAATTTTAGCCGAAACGTAACCCGGTACTGGCCCGCCTCGAAAATATCGAAGGGGCCATAAATTGCTTTCTGCGGCGGGTCAAGCTGCGGGTCCACCAGCCAAGCCAGACCCGACCTGGTTTCCGGGTCTACCCCCTCCCGCCCGACAAAATGGCTGAACTCAGCGGCTTGATAGGTGCGGCTTTCTTGCCGTGACTGGTAGGCCAGATAGCCAAAAGTCGCCAGCGGCAGGATAAGCGCCAGACTTCCCAGCAACAGCGGAGGTGTTTGCAACATCGTAACCTTTGAACTGCTTTGATTGGAACCGAAGCGCCGCCAGCTCGCCCACGCCGCCAGAACCAAGAGGGCCAGGACGAGATAGGGCAGGAACAGGGCGTAGAACGGATCGGGGGTAAAGGAGATTGGCCCGGCCCAGAGCTGCCCCGCGCCGGTAGCGACGGCGCTGAAGACCGGGGGCGTGCGCCAGCGGTCTACGTTGGGGTTGCGGAAGGCTATTTGCAACTCACTGTAGCTGTTATCGGCGGGCAAATCGGCGGCAGTGACAACCCGATTGAAGACCTGCCCCCCGCCCGACAGCTTGAGCGACAGGCGCAACACTTCGGCCTCAGACGGCAGTCCCGGCTCGACCCGCAGGGGCCAGTTCAGGTAATAGTGACCAAAGGGCAGCTTGGTCAAAAGATCGGCTTGAACGACTTTCACCGTCCGGCCTGCCTCGGCCAGCCAGCCAGTCCGGCCTTGGTCGGCAACAACCTGAGCGGAATTTGCGCCGCCGGGAGCGGGCGTAATTTCGGCGTAACCGGCCAAATCGGGCAGCCACTCGGTCAGCGGCCAGCCCCGGGTTTCGCTGTAATAGAGCGGCAGGGACGATTTATAGGGCAGCTCGGGGTTTTGCAGAATAATCCAGCTATGGCCCAGACTCACCCCAAACAGCAGCAGCACCGCGCCGCGCCATAGCGTCGAGCGGTAATTGCGCCAGGCCAGGGCCAGCAGTGGCGCTAACGACGGCAAGGCCACCACCAAAAAGCGCGGTCCCAACTCCCAGGCCGTCCAAAAGCCGCCGGCAATAGCGGTGACGCCCAAGGCCAGGCCAAAGGGCAGCATCACCCACCAGAAGCAATTGCGCCCGCGCAGGCCATCGCCGATCAAAAAGGGCGCGCCCCACAGCGCAACCGCATAGATCGGGGCAAAAATAAACAGCCCGCGCTGCTGGTCAACCAGCCAACCCACCAGTCCCCGCGCCAGGCGATCCCAAAAAATCGAAGTGATTGTGGGGGCGGTAATATCAGGTTCGCCCACTTTGACCAACCGGCTGTCAAACCAAAAAAGCAGGCCAATGGAGAGGAGGGTGAAGAGAAGAGGCGACGCGAAGCGGGCGAGACGGCGAAGAGGCGAGGAGGCGAAAAGGCGAGGAGGCGAGGCAAAGCGACCAAAAAATGACCAACCCTCCAGCCTTCCAACCCTCCAGCCCTCCAACCCTCCAACCTTCCAGACGAGCAGTACCGCCAGCAACATCGCCAGCGGGACAAAGCGGCGGTTGAGCCAGGGTAGGATGATGAGAGCCAAGAGGGTCAAGATGAAGACGGTGAGCGTTGCCTGGTTCTGGCTAAGGGCGTAATAGACCACCATTGTGGTCAACAGCGCGCCGAGGAGTTCCGGGTAAACCAGGTAATGATACAGCAGCAGAGGCGGACTGAGTGCGACAAACAGGGTCGCCAGGAATGAGGCCACGGTATCATGGCTGACCAACAGGGCCAGCTTGAAGGTCAGGCTGGCCAGCAGCCCACCCAGAATCGCCTGAAAGACCAACACACCCAACCGTCCGCCCAAAGCGTAGGCAGGAGCAATCAGCACAGACAAGCCCAACTGGTGATCTAAAATTTGCTGGCCGCCGGGGCTGAGGCGAACCTGAGGAGTAATGTCTCGGCTGAGATAAAAATTCAGATAATCGAGTTGGCTGTAGTTATTGGCCAGGTCAAAATCCCCATCAACCACGAGGGAATGGGCTGCCAGGAGGTAATGCGGCTCGTCGCCGGTGGCTCGCCAGGTGCGCTCGACGAAGGGGAGCAGGGCCAGGTAGATGGCCAGGGTCAAAGAACCGACTACGACCACCCAGGAGGGATTTTGGATTTTAGATTTTGGCCAGAGACCGCTCAGGGGCCTGGCAACTTCAATTTCCATCGGGTTCGATCCCGTCCACTAAGGGTTGGGGTGGAGCCAGGCTCTCCGCCCTCAGTTGTTCTTGCCAGTACAACAGTAGGCCACAGCCAAAAGAGATGGCGTTGTAGAGGTAGTAGAGCCAGTGCATCGGGATGACCTGCGCCGTAAACAAAAGTCCTCGTTTGTGGTAGAAAAAGCGATACAAGTTTTGATTCAGCCACAGCAGCAGCGCCGCCAGGCCCAGAACAAAGAAGAGAGCATAAGGTTGAAAAAAAGTGGCGGCGAGCGCCAACAGCAGGGCGTAAACAGCCACCACACTGACCCGGTTGTGGGTTTGCAAATTCAGGTCGCTCATAAGAGCTTTGTCTCTTAAAATCAACTGTGTCCAGGGGATGCCCCGGTCAAAAATGTCGGATTTGAGCAGGCTGACAAAGGTCCAGGCTTTGAGATGCTTCACCTGGATATGTTTGACCAGCCGAATGCGTCCACCGGCCTGCTTGAGCCGGTAGCCCAGATCAATGTCTTCAATGGCCGGACGGCGGTAGCGCTGCAAATCGAAGCCGCCCAGGGCCAGAAATTGCGAGCGTTTGATGACTCCGCAGCCGGTCCAAAAGGTTGAAGCTTCTGCGCTGCTGTTTTGGTGGACGTAATGGTGAAACAAATTTTTGTATTGGGCCACAAAGTTGGCCGCGCCCGGAGCATCGTCGTAAGAGCCAAAGAGGGCGTCGAGGTGGGGGTCAGTTTGAAAAACGTGGGCGATATTAGCCAGGGTGTCGGGGTGAAGTTCACAATCGGCGTCAATAAAATAGAGATAATGACCTCGCGCGGCCCGCGCCCCTAAATTGCGAGCCGCCGCCGGGCCGAGACGACCTTTTGTGTTGAACACCCGCGCCCCAAACTGGCCGGCCAGCCGGTCAGAACCATCGGTCGAGCCGTCGTCCACCACGACCAATTCCCAATCGGCGCAGGTGGATTGGTGAATGGCGGTCAGGCAGCGCTTGAACACATCGCCGCCATTGTAAACAGGAATAACAATGGAAAATAAGGGTGAGTGTGTCATAGGATTATCTAATTTACCCGGCCAACATTATTTTCTAGCAGCCCGCTCTTCCCAAATCTGGGGCGACTGCTTTAACGTTTCCCACAGGCCGGCTGCGGCCATAGCGATATCGAGCATAAAAAAGAAAGGCAACCAGACGATTTGCAGCCACAACGCCCGTGGCGCTCGGCTAACGGCGAGGGCCACGATGATTTGCAGCAGCGGCGTCAGCAGGCTGGCAGCAAGCACCCGACCCAATAGAGACCGGCTGGGCCGGTGGAGCAAAGCCAAGCCGGCTCCGGCCAAGAGCGCCAGGCGGTCCAGGTAGCCCAGGGCAAACAGCAGCAGTTCCAGGCGCAGCGGCCAGGACAACTGCGGGTCGAACAAGGTCGAGCGGGCCTGGTTTTTCGCCACCTCGTTGAAGCCCCTGGCCCAGCGGGTATGCTGCCGCCAATAGCCGCTAATTGTCTGAGGGACGCGGTGGTAGCTGACCGCCTGCGGCTCAAAAGCAATGTTCCAACCGGCGCGGGCTAATTTGAGGGTCAAATCGCTGTCCTCCAGCAAAGCGCCAGGCTCAAAGTTGCCCACCTCGGCCAGGGCCACACGGCGGTAGGCGCAGTTCGCGCCCAAGATGGCCGGCGCTAAATTCAGCCTGTGCTTGGCTCGCATCGTCACCAGTTGGTGGACCAACCCTTCAAAGGCGGTGTAACTGGCGGCCGGGCTGGCGATGGCATTGCTCACCGCGCGCCGGCCGTTCACACCGCCTATCTTTTTGTCGGCAAAAGGGGAAATCAAGATTTGCAGGGCGGCTGGCTGCGGGCGTTCATCGGCATCGTAGATGGCTACAATTTCACCCTGCGGAAACGCGGCCAGAGCGGTGTTCAGAGCTTGCGCTTTGCCCACATTTTGGCCCAACGACAGCAAATGCCAATTTTCTTTCCCCCTTATCCAGGCTTCAATAATGGCCTGACTCCCATCCGTCGAACCATCGTTAATGAGCACAACGGTCAGCTTTTCGACGGGGTAAGCCAGAGCTGCCAGCGCCGCCAACAATTCAGGCAGCGTTTCCGCTTCGTTGCGGAGCGGCGTTAACAACAATACATGCGGCAGGTCATGCGGGTGGGCAACAGGTCGAGGTTTATCCGGCAGCAGGGCCAATAAAACAAAAAGCCAGCGCCTGGCTGTAAAAATTAGCAACACGCCGGCTATCACCCAGGCCGCCAGGGCTAAGCTTTTGCGTATCACCCGTGCGCTTTAAGACCTTTTTTCAGCAGAGCGGCCGTATCCGTTTTATGAAAGGCCAGCGCCGTCTGCCAGATTTGCCACTTTTCCCCCAGCGAACCGGCCCAGCGAGCCGCTTCCTGCCGGTCTATCAAACCGCGCCGCAAGCGCTGGGGCACGGTGGTCAGGGGTGGATGCTGCGTCCGCTTGAAAATTCCTGGCGCATCCAGCCCGCGAATATAGGCAGCCAAATCGGGCGAGCACTCTTTTTCCAACGCGGCCAGGGAGGTTTCGGGAATCGCGGCTCCGTAGAGCGTTTTGGCCCAGTACAGACCGGCAAAGACAAAGGCCTGGGCCTGGGCCTGGCGAGTCAAACTTAAAATTTCAGGCCAGTTCAATTCGGTGGGCCAGGTTTCAATCACCCGGCCAATATCGTAAAGCTGCGCAAAAACAGATGCGCCCATGATGACATGAAAAGCCGCATGCACACTCAGGTGCAGCATCATATCGCTGGTTGACAGGCGGTAGGCCGGCTGGCCGCCCAGCGAGACAGGCACAGCCCGCGTCCACACCCCCGGCGTAATATCAACCTTGAGGCCAAACCACGACTCTTCCAGCGACCCATGGGGTTCAACCATCCGCTCCCCGCCAGCGCTGAGATAAGGGTTTGGGGTGTCGCCCTGGCGGCCTTCGCGGCGGTACGTGCTCAGATGTTTGGTAATCCCCGGCCCCTGTTCGGCGCTTTTGTGTTTGCCCCGGTAGCCCAAGCTTTCCAGCACCGGCCCGACTTTGGGCAAATCCTCCCTTCGAAAGAGCAGGTCAATGTCATTCATCGGGCGCAGGGCAGCTTCGGGATAAGCAACGGCGGCCAGCAGCGCGCCTTTCAGCACCAGCACGTCAATTTTTTGCCGCGCAAACGCGGCCAAGAGTTCGGCCACCTGCTGGCCGATGGCCTCGTTACGTTTAGCGTGGGCCTGCCGGGTGACGGCCAGCTTGGCCATAGCCAGAGGCGGCGGCGTCACTTCAGCCTGGGCAAGCCGCCAGTGCAGCAGCGGGGCCAGGCCCAGCGCAATCGCCGTTACGGCCATATCTTCCCACACCTCTGTGCCCAGAGACTCAAGCAAATGGGGCGCAAACTCCCGCGAAAGGCAGTTGACAATAAGTTGAATGGAGGCGGTTGTTGAATGAGACACAGTTGCCAAATTTAGAAAACAGCGTATAATCAAGAAATAATGCGAATATTTGCAAATAGATTAATTACCAACTAAGAAACATTTGCAAAAACGTTCCCTAAAAAAAGGCGCGCTATCTTAGATATTTATTTCACAC
Organism: Anaerolineales bacterium; assembly: GCA_015075405.1. Lineage (GTDB taxonomy): Bacteria > Chloroflexota > Anaerolineae > 4572-78 > J111 > DSQQ01. Next base: position 144,759 of record JABTUK010000003.1, on the reverse strand, counting down.
GACACTCAAGGGGCACATATAGATTGTGGAGAAACATGACACTTTAGCCACAAATCAGCACGCACGGTTCACTGCTAAAATTGGTGCAAATTTTGGCGGCAAATGACCGGCTACTCCTCACCTATACCTCCCCCCAGCATGGTATCGAGCCATGCTTGATAGGGGTTGTAGCCCTTAAAACGCAAAACTTAGTGGGAGCTGAAAGTTACGGACTTCAATTCAGCATGCTTCTTCATTTCGGGCTTGCTATATTTCTTCATCTCTATAATCTCCTCCTTTCGCCAGTGATAAATATGATAGCGCGCCTTTTTTTAGCTAACGTTTCCAAAAGCACTTTAACTGAGTGAAATATAGTTCTCCAAAAAAGTTTTCGTCACTGAAACAGGTAGCAAGTAGCAGGTAACAAATTGCTACTTGGCTACCCGGCTACCTTGATTGTTGGGAAAGAATTTTCTGGACACCTATACATACGGCAAAGCCTGCGGCCTATTATACTCCGATTAAGGATAATGCAAAACGGCTAAAATTGTTAATAAAAGGGTTTGGCGGCAGTTTACCCAAAGATTGGGCTATTTTCCAGACCAAAACATGCTCACTTTTTGCTCATTTTTACGCTTAAGGCCACATAGCCAGGGCGGCTAAACGGCTCTGGTAATCGGTTTTTTGGGCCGGTGTTTTGGCCAATTCGACGGCTCGCTGGTAAAAAGTGCGGCTTGTTTCCAAATCGCCATATTGGCGCAGTTGGTCGCCCAGGGTGGCATAGGTTAGGGCCTTTTGGGGCAGGTCAAACGTGACAACTTGAGCCAGCAACTCTCCGGCTGACAGCCCCTCCTGCTGGATATGCACCACAACCCGCCGGTCAATGGCAATCGTCACCGCGCCGTGTTCCTTGAGCCACTGGCGCAGTCCTTCATCCCGTTTAAAAGAATAACTGCTTAAGACAAACCAGCGCCGCCGGTGCTGCTTCATCACCGCCCAGATTGGCTCACTCTGGTTGAAAGTCCCAAAAGGCGCTTTGGCCGGGGGATAGTACCAATTCAACGCCGGCTCGGCATTGACGGCTATCACGGCGTCGTCAGGGCTGGCATTGGCCTGGAGCATCTGGCCTACGGCGCGCCAATCTTCTCTGGCGCCGGTGGCATAGTAGGTTAAAAGCTCGCTCAGTTCGGCAAAAATCAGGGGCGTGACAATCAAAACCAGCAAACTGACATAAAGCAACTTGCGCGGACCAAAACTAACATCCCCTGGCTTTAAATGCGGTTTACCCAACACGGCCATCACCAGGGTATCAAGGCCATAAGCCACCAGGATTAAATAAGCCGGCAGCGTATACAGAATATAACGCACCGCAAAAAATGTGCCTCGCTGCAAGAGGAAGAAGTAAATCAAGATAATGGGTAAAAAAAGCCAGCCCAACAACAAGAGGATAGCCCGACGCTGCCGTGTTTTGGCCGCCGCCAGCGACGTTGTGGCAATTAGCAAGAAGGCGCTGTGAACCAGCAGCAGGGTTGGATCGGTGGTAGCGAGTGGCGTCAGGATGCTATTGGTAAAAAAGGCCAGCTCCTGGGGCGGCCCCAAACCCTTGTTAGGTTTGTCAGTCGCCGGCACATTGAGCGATTCCGGTTGGCTAACCACCGTCGAAAAACGGCCGCCCACGTTGTACAAGTGCCGCAGCCGGCCGTTGAGGGCAAAAACAGCCAGCAAAACCACCAAACACATAATAAAACAGATGGTCTGCGGCCAGAACTCTTTTTCTTTCAAATGCCGGAGCTGCCGGTAGCCCACAAAAAGGCCGATGGGCAGTAGCAAAAACAAGGCAAAGTAGTGGGTCAAAGCTGCTCCCGCTAACCCGCCGATTGCCAAGCCCCAGTAGCGCAGCCGCCCCGTCTGATAGGCTTGCCACAAACCAAAATAACTCAGGAGAGTTAGAAATAACAACAAAGCATAAGGCCGGACCTCCTGGCTGTAATAAACCGAGAAGGAGGCCCAGGCCAGCAAAATCGCGGCCAGGTAGCCGACCCGCTTGTTAAAAAGGCGCGTTGCCAGCGCGTAAATAACCGGCACGGCCAGCGTACCAAACAACACCGCCGGAAAGCGCACCCAAACTTCTTGCCGGCCCAGTTTGGTCCAACCATGCAGCAGATAGTAGTCCAGGGGCATAGCCGCGTGACGCTCCAACTGCGGCCCAATCTCCCCCAGCGACGCCTGGGCAACATCCAGTTCTAGCAGTTCGTCGTACCACAGGCTATTTGCGCCCAGGTCGTAGAGTCGCAGAGCAAAGGCCAGCAGGGTGAGGCACCCCACCAGCAAAAAATCGCGTTTTTTGGCAGCTATTTGGCCCGACATTTCACCTGAATTATAAAAAGGCCCGATTTTAAGGCAAAAAAGGGCCTTTTAGTTTGAGTATGTTCAATTTCGGCAGCACTGCACCAAATCGTGGCGTCCGCCGAGGGCTGGAAGCCCCCGGCTACAGCAGGTGAAAGCCGGTTCAAAACCGGCTCAAAGGGACACTTTTAGCCTGCTTCAGCGGGCTTTCACCTGGATGAGCCGGGCGTTTTAACGCTCGGTGGACGCCGATTGGCCCCATCACGGTCTGGGGTAGAGTTATCGCAATTTCAATTACCGTCGTGCTCCGAAACGGTGTCACCGGCGTGCTCGTCAATCAATTCGGGTGTGGGCGCAGCGGCCGGCGCAGTAATCTCCCCGGCCACCGGGAAGAGTTCGATGCTGGCCATCAACTGGCCCAGGGTGTACAGGGTGCGCATCCCGCCCTGGCCGGGATTGGCCAGGTCTACCCCGTCGGCGTCCGTCAGCGATTGGGTTAAGGCGACCACCTGGTTGACCAGGTCGGCGGCGGAGGCGGTATCACCGGCCTGGAGAATTTGCAGTTCCAAATCCCGGATTTGCTCTGCCAGACTAATCGCATTGGCGGCGGCGGCCTGGGCTTGCTCCGCTTGCAAGACCGTTTCCGGTGAAGCGCCTTCAACCTGGGCTGCGGCAGCCGCTTGAGTGGCAATGGCCGGCAGGTAGCCCGCACCAAAACCGAGCAGGCCATAACCATCACCGGGATTGTAAACATCACCGCTGCCGTCTCGGTCGCCAAAATTGGGCGCGTCCTGCCCTTCAAGGATATTGAGAATCCCCTCGGCCTGAATTTTCAGCGCAGCCAAATCATTCTCGGCAATCGAGTAATCTTTCTGGAAGCCCACTTCCGGCTCGATTTTTAAGACTTGATTCAAAGCATTGAGGGCATAGCCGTCGCCATCGGGGGTGTCAAGGGCAGCAGCCACCACCAGCCGGATCGGTTCCAGCGCCGCCGCCGAGACCTCGCCCTCGAAAGCGTTCACACCCGAAGGGGCCGGGTCATTGTCGTTGGTCGGTTCCACGCTGATAAACGCTCGGTTGAATAGAGCCAGCAGGTTGCGGCCAGCGGGGTCGGTAAAGGTGTGATTGATGGCGTCACCTTGCAGGGTTAATTTGCCCAGGCTGAACGGCGTTTGTGTCTCGCCTTCAAGCCAGGCTTCGTAAACCGAGCCATCAGGCGGTGCGGCCACGCCGGTCAAGGCCAGGGTGGCTTTATCGCCGTGAACCTGGTCATCGCTGACGGTCAGCAGGCCGGCTCGCACGGGTGCGGGCGTGGGTGTGGGCGGCGGCGGTTCAGGGGTAGCAGTCGGTTCTGCCGCCACTTCCACCGGCTCGGCGGCATGCTCTTCGACCAGTTCAACCGGCGCCTCGGCGTGCTCTTCAACCGGCTCAACCGGGGCTTCGGTTGGTTCAGTAATGACCGGCTCCTCGGCATGTTCGGCCACAGTTTCGATGGGCGCTACGGTGGGAGCAACCGCCACCTCGGCGGCGTGTTCACTGGCCAGTTCGGCGGCATGCTCGGTAACCGCCTCGCCGGAAGAGTCGCCGCCGGTGTAGAAATCAATATACAGCATAATCCCCAGCAGCAGGGTAATGGTCCACAAAACAAAGGCCGCCCACATAAACCAGCGCAGCACCCCAATTTTGCGGGGCAAAATTTTCAGGCCGGCCAGCAGACAATAAACAGCCACGCCCTGGGCCAAAACACCAAAACTGGCATGGGCCAGCACCAATCCCGGCATATTGCCCACCCCGCTGCTAATAATAGCGATCAGAGTCGGGATCATCACAAACGCAATAAAAAAGAGGTTCAGCACCACCACCGGAATTTGAAAGCGGTCGTGCCATTTGTATTGTTTCCGCAGTTGGGCTGTCACCCCCAGGCAGAGCGAAATGTAGAACAGAATTTCGATGACCAGGGTCAGGTCAACCAGCAGATTACCACCAGTACCTAAAAAGCCGGGGATTTCTCTTAAACCGCCCATAAAATTGACTTCTTCAACCTCCTTCGAAAATAAGTGTCACGTGTCAGGTGTTACGTGTCAAGTTAAAATTTTTATTATCGGTGGTGTGCCACAGGCTCGTGAACACTCCTCATTAAATTGGTTTATGATTTTGAGCTAGGAATAAGCTTGCGCTGCGTGACGGATACCCGCGTATTTGGCCAGGCTGTCGTTGTAGGTGACAACATCGGCCAGACTAAGATCTTGCACCCGGCGGCGACCGCACATACGGGCAAATTCGGTCAATTGGTAGCGGGTACCAACCAAAAAATTATAGAGCCGTTTGCTGCTCTCGGCGATGCTAAAGCGGTCGCGCAGATCGGCCCGCTGGGTGGCGATCCCAACCGGACAATTGTTACTGCTGCAAGCCCGGTACTGCTGGCAGCCGATGGCGATCATGGCGCTGGTGGCCAGGGCGACCGCATCTGCTCCCAGGGCAATAGCTTTGGCAATATCGGGCGGGGTGCGAAAGCCGCCGGTGACGCATAGGGTCACGTGGCCCATACCATGCTCATCCAGCCACTTGCGGGCGCGAGGCAAGGCGTAGACCGTCGGGATACCAATGTGATCTTTGACATGTTTGGGGGCCGCGCCGGTGCCGCCGGGCCGGCCGTCAATGGTGATAAAATCGGCGTCGAGTTCGCAGGCGGCGGCCAGGTCGGCCTCCAGCTTGGAGGCGGCAAATTTAACCCCAATGGGAATGCCGGGGTTGATACTGCGGATCCAATCAATCCGTGCCCGCAGTTCGGCCGGGCTGTTGAGGTCGGGGAAGCGGCTGGGGCTGATGGCATCCTGGCCGGGTTTCAGGCCGCGCACCTGGGCAATCTCGGCGGTAACTTTGGCCGCCGGCAGAACCCCACCCAGGCCGGTTTTGGCGCTTTGCCCAATTTTGACTTCGATGGCGTCGGCGCGTTTGATATTTTCTTCAGTCCAGCCAAAATAGCCGGAGGCCATTTCAAACACATAGTATTTGGCTGCCGCTCGCTCTTCGGGCAGCATGCCGCCTTCGCCGCTGCAATTCATTGTGCCAAACTGGGCTGCGCCTGTAGCCAGGGCGATTTTGGCCTCACGTGACAGCGCGCCAAAGCTCATGTGGCTGATGTAGAAAGGGGCAGTTAGGGTGATGGGTTTCGCTGCTCGCGCGCCGATCACCGTCGTCGTATCTACCGGCTCGTCATCCAGGAGGGGCGGGTCGGCCAGTTGACCGGGCAAAAAGTAGATGTCGTCAAAACTAGGTACCACCCGCTCGGTGCGCATGGGGACGTTGTCTTTCCACTTGCCGGCGGCCAAATGCTGGATGGTTTTGAGTTCGTGCTCCAGGTCGTCGGTGTGGCGAATGTAGCGAGCCAAGTAGCCTTCCTGCACCGGCAGGGTGGGGACGGCATCGGCGTCAATTTCTACATGGCCGTTGACCCGGCGCACCGGAAAAGTGGCGACCCGATCCAGATGGTCGTAACGGCTGATGCCGGTGCGCACGTCAAAGTCCCAACCATGCAGCGGGCAGATGACATCAGGCCCGTTGAGCCGGCCATCGCCCAGTTGTCCGCCCCGGTGGGGACATTTATTGTCCAGGGCAAAAAATTCACCATTAAAGTTGGCCAGACAAATATCGTGGCCTTTGACGGTAATGGTGGTAATTTGGCCCGGATTGAGTTGATCAGCGTCGAGGATTTTGATAAAGTTCGACATGCAGTTGCCCCCTAAAAGTAAACATGTAACTACACGTCCGCGGCTTGGCCGGTGTTAGCCAATTGCGCACAGTATACACCAGGTTTAGCTTTAATTGCAAGGGTTAAAATGATCTCGGTTATAGTCAAAGTGTCCCATTGAAGCAAGGAAGGCTGGAAGGTTGGAAGGTTGCAGATTTGCCAACCTTCCAGCCCTCCAATCTTCCAAAGTCATTCGGCTGAGTGACCGGCCAGGGCCAAACGAACCTGGTCTATCAAGGTCAGCCAGCCCCGCCCCTTTTCGGCAAAACCATCGGCACCGGCGGTAAAGGCTCGCTGGCGGGCCGGGGCGTCGCTGTGAACGGTCAGAAAAACAATGGCCGGCGGCTGCGGCATCTCTTTTAGCCGGCGAGCAACTTCGTAACCGTCCAATCCAGGCAGTTCCACATCGAGAATGACCACTTCGGGCAGCAGTTCGGCGGCGCGGTTGACGGCCTCCAGGCCATCACCGGCTTCACCAATGACCCGCAAATCGGCTTCATCTTCGATGAGCCAGCGCAGGGCCTCACGCACTACCGGCACGTCGTCTACAATGAGAACGGTGAAGGGTCTGGAGGGATTCATCAGAAGACACTTTAAGGCAATTCCGAGAAAATAGTTTTCAACTCGTCTTGCGTGTTGCGTCTTGCGTAATGTGAACGGAACACGCAAGACGTTTGGCGCGATAAAAAACGTCAATTTAACCTGAAGCGGGCCGGCTGATTTGCCCCGCTTGATACTGCCACCAGTGCATCAAGCCACCGATCAAGCCAAAGGCGGCCAGATGAAAACAGAACAGCCAGAAGTTCAGGCCGGTTGAGTTCAAATCGGCGCGGTGGATAAAAACCATCAGCAAATCCAGCCCGGCGGCGGCGATCATGAGGGTGGGGATGTGGGCCACGCGGCTCCAATCACGCTCGCGCCAAAACCAGAGCAGGCCAAAACCAAAGGCGCTGAACCAGGAGGTAAAGATACGCACCATCAAGGGCGAAATAGTCCAGGGCCAGACCTCAATGACCAGATTGGGCCAGATGAGACAGACCGCTCCCAACACCAGCAGGAGCGCACCCAAAGTAATAGCTACCCTGCGCGTCAACGGGGCAATGGGCTGGCTCACCACCTCCCAGACCGCCCCGCCGCGTTCGTGCTGGATATAAAAAACAAGGGCCAGGATGGGCGCGACAATATAAACCAGCAGCCAGTAAAACAGTTTGAAGCCGGGGGTAAACCTATCCAGGTGGAGGAAGGTGGTCAGAGAAATGAGCACCCCCGCCGAAACCAGGATCGGAACCAGGTAGCGCGACGGCTCCCACTGCCCTCGGCTTGTGACCAGCGAGACCACGATAGCTCCGCCCAGGTACAAGGCTCCGAACATCCCCGCCGACAAGGCCGGGCTAATCTTCCAGAAGAAGAGGCCGTCGGTTTGGTTTGGAAAGAGCATAAGCGAACCCGCCCCGGCCAGCGCGTTGATGGCGACAAACCAGAAGACGATTTTCATGAGGAGGGACATGGGTTTGTAGGGGGTGGGTTGCATAGGCTCTCTGTAACTGCTCAGCCATGTCATTTCGACCGCAGGGAGAAATCCCTGCTTCTAACCTTTTCTATGGTTACTGCTGTCCCTGGCGTCCGCACGGCGATAAATCGCCGCGCTGGTGAACCGCGCCGGATGAATCCGGCTTAAAAACTTGCTTTTAGCCCGATTTATCGGGCGCTGTGTGATAGCCCTGCGATTTATCGCGGGGCGGACGCCAGGGATTTCTCGGCCTATGGCCTCGAAATGACATGGAGGCTGAGCAGTTACGGCTCTCTAAAGATAGTTATCAGTTGTCAGTCATCAGTGATCTGTAAACTGATTACTGTTTACTGATTACTGATGACTGATGACTGATCACTGGTGACTGTTTTCATTTAGCGTACAATCAGTTGCAGCCGTTGGTTAAGGGCAAGTGCGCTTAACTCGGTGGCGGTGGGTGGGCTGGCGGTTAAATCCAGAATTTCGATAGCGCCGCCAGCGCGGGTGGGACAAATGAGAAATTCGATATCTTTTATATGCATGGTCTGGCGTAGGCCGTTATCATCACTTTGCTGGCCGCCCTCAAAGGCATCGGCTTGTTTGCGCAGGAAGAAGCGGACGAGTTGTTGCACCCCCAGCGACTCGAATTGCGCTGGCGCGTTGGCATCGCTCGAGTCATCAATAACCCCGCAAAAACCCGGCGCGTTGGTCACATCTACCGCCGGCAGTTGGCTGACCGGATCAATAAAAACCTGCCCGGCTTGCTCGTCGTTGCTCAGGCGAAAGATCGTCTGGCCTGCATCATCTACCTCGCCCACCAGGCCCAAGATTAGCACATCTTCGCCGGGGCCGCCGTCAAGCAGGTCGGAGCCATCGCCGACGCCCCAGATCAGAATATCGTTGCCGGGGCCGCCAAATTTGCGGTCGCTTCGCTGCGGGTGGAAGTGCTCCAGGCCGCCGATGAGCACATCATCGCCTTCATTGCCCAGCAGTACATCCAGGCCCAGCCGGCCAATCAGCAGGTCCGCTTCGCTGGTGCCGTAGAGCACATCGCCAAAGTCCAGGCTTTGATTAATGCCCCCCCCTGCCAGGGCAGGGTCTTGGGGCTGCACCAGCGAATTGCCGGTAAAATTATTATCCCAGCCAATTTGGGGGTGAATAGCCGGCGCCAGAGTTGTGACCCGACCGACCGTGATCGGCTCGGCAGATGTCCCAATTCTGACCACCAGGCTATTCGCAGATAGTTTGACCGGCTCGGGGGAAATCGGAGAGACAAACTCGATTGCCCCGTTGATCTGCGCGGTCGAGGCAAACGTTCCATCAATATCCAGCACCGCCCCGACAATGACTTCACCCTCACCGTACTGTTCTATGCCCCGGAAGAGGCCCGCCGGGCTGCCCGCCGGAACAATTGCGCCGGTAAAGGTAAATGTCTCTTTGGCCGTGTTCGTGACCGTACCTCTAAATATATCGCCGTTCACCACTGCGCTTAACAGTTCAACGCCATCGGCGCTGACACCTTTGGCGTGACCTTCCGCATCCAACTCGCCCGTGTACCAGCGGGCGGTGGTCAGATTAAAAGCGTCGTCGAGACTACAAACGTAAACGGCAAATTTGCCATCTTCAACCACAAGCCCAATACGGGCGCTGGCCGGCCCATTATCAAATTTGGCAATATAGCTTTTAGCGTTGGTAGCAGGCACAGACGCGACGGGTTGGGGTTCGCTGTAGATAAAGTTGTCCATTACGGCCACATCTGTCTCAGGGCTGTCGTCCGGACCCAGGGCGTCGGTGCCGTAGGCAATCCGCACCCGGTGAACAATTGGCTCGGGGAAGGCCACGCCCAGAAACGACAGACCCGCATCGGCAATGGGCGTGCCAAATTTGCCCAGCGAATTGCCGTTGATGTCAAAGTATTCAAAAGCGGTGTGCTCGGTATCCACATCGGTGTACACGGCCCCAAAGCCGCGCACCACCGCCGGTGTATTGGTGCCTGGCACGTAGAAAGTAGCCTCAACAATATTGCTGCCCACCGGCGAAAAGAGGCGTTCCTCGCTAAACGTTTTAAAGCTATCGGCATAGCCGGGGTTGATGTTGCCAAAGCGGGGCAACGCTCCAGCCGAATTGTCGCTGTCGGCGCTGACAAACAGGCCCTCCCCAGGTGTGACCAGCACAATCCCGCGCGCCCGAGGGGCTACGGGGCCATTAAAAAAATCGGATGGGTAAGCATTGGGCACGGCCAGCTCATCCGGCAAGCTGTCCCAGTTGATTTCCCGGTAGCCGTCGGCAAAAGAGCCGCGCTCGCCGCCGTTGTTTTGGCCGCCAAATACCTGGCGATACTCTTCGACCACGGCGGTAATATCGCCCGCGCCGGAGATGACGGTGGGTTCGGGGACAGCCTGCTGCGGCCCGCCAAACGCTGCCAGCAAAAGGCAGATGAGGCTGCCCGTCATGACAACAAAATATCGTTTTAAGATTACGCTGGCTTTTGTTTTGTGTGTTAGGTTGCTTGGGTTGAAAACCATCGGGCTTCGCTTCTCCTGTAAATAATTTGTTTGTAGTAGCGACTTCAGTCACTCGTAGACGGGGACGACTGAAGTCGTCACTACAGACGATGATTTGGTGGTATACCCCGTTAACCAGAGGTGAGGCGATGGAAATTATTGGAAAAAGGTGACACAGAGCGAACTCTGACCGGCATCCTGACCGTTTGCGCCAGCCGGATTTTGCTCAGGCCGCCGGCAAAAATCAGCCCAATCCAGGCCCAGGTTGTGGACTGCCGCATCTACAATGATGAGGTGCAATTTCTTCGAGGATACTCGGAATAAGCTACTCGCGCCACCCGCCAAAGATAGATTTTGAAGCAGAAAAAGGTTGGTTTAAAAAGCCTCACTTTAGTTAGGGATAAACCCTAACCAAAGTGAGAGGAGGAGGCGGGAGATTGGAGATTAGAGATTTAATCTCCAATCTCTAATCTCCGGTTAGAATCGAGGCTAAAGGGGTTTTTAGCGGTTGCCGCCGGCCAGGCCGTGTTTGACGGCGTAGAGGGCGGCCTGGGTGCGGTCGGCGACGCCGAGTTTGGCCAGGATGGCGCTGACGTAGCCCTTGATGGTACCTTCGGTCAGGTGGAGGGTGACGGCGATTTCTTTGTTGCTCTGGCCGCTGGCAATGAGCCGCAGCACGTCGAGTTCGCGCTCGGTCAGGTTGGATTTGGACAGGGGGGCGGCAGGCGCGCTGACCTGACGCATGAGGTAGCTTTGGGCTTCGGGGTGGAGGGTGGGTTTGCCCTGGGCCGCCGCCTGAATGGCCCGCAGCAGGTCGGCTTTTAAGACATCCTTCAAAAGGTAGCCGATGGCCCCGGCTTCGATAGCTTCTCGCACTTTCTGGTCGTCGGCAAAGCTGGTCAGCACCAGAATCTGGCTGGCGAGGCCGGCGCTGCGAATCTGCCGGGTGGCTTCGATGCCATCCAATTCTGGCATGACCAAATCCATCAGGATGACATCAGGCTGTAGCTCAGCAGCCAGGGCCACAGCTTCGGCGCCGTTGGCGGCCTGACCAACCACGCTGACGCTGGTTTCTTCCGCCAGCAGCGTCTCCAGACCTTCGCGGACGATTTCATGGTCATCCACAATAAGCAGGCGGATGGGTGATGTCATGGAGCGGCAAACCTTTCTGCTTGTTGTAACTTACACTCGCAAAGGGAAGTGAGGGAACTCGGAGGAACTAAAGGGGTTACTGAGTTCCTACCCACCTGAGTTTAGGGTTTTCTAAATCGCACCCTTCGATACGCCCCTCGCTTCGCTCAGGGCTACTCAGGATGCGATTACGGCTCGGAAATCATCCTGAGTAGGGCGTTAGCCCGTATCGAAGGGTGATTTTCGAGCTAATTCCAAACTCAGGTTACAAACTCCCATCCTTCCTCGGAATTGTGACCGTTACCGTAGCGCCGCTGCCGGGAGCGGCAGTCAATTGAACTGTGCCCCCCAGCGCCTCGGCCCGCTCGCGCATAGTCGTCAAGCCCAGCCCGCCTTTGGTTTTATCGGCGCTGGGGACAGATGCGGTGGGAGCAAAGCCAACCCCATCATCCACAACTTTTAGCTGGATAAACTGTTGGTTGACCAGCAGCTTCAGTTCCACCGTCTGAGCGCGGGCATGCTTGACCACGTTGTTCAGGGCTTCCTGGGCAATACGGTAGAGCGTCTCTTCCTGCTCAAGCGGCTGGCGGACATATCCGGCGGCGTTAAGTTTAACTTGCAGACCATCACGGGCCAAATTGGCGATGTGGCTTTGCAAAGCCGCCACCAGCCCGTCCCGCTGCACCTGGACAATACCCGGAACGGGACCGGGGGGCAGTGGTTGGGAATCGGGCGGGCGCAGTTCGGCGAGTAAGGCCCGCATTTCGGCTAAGGCCGACTGGCTCAATTCGAGCAGCCGTTGGATACGCCGCTCGCCCTCGGCGGGGTCGCGCCGCCAGGCCGGAGCCACTGATTGGGCGATCAAGGTGATGCTAAAGATAAGCTGAGTGACAGAATCGTGCAAATCACGGGCCAAACGCTGGCGTTCTTTTAAGACGGCAATCTGGCGGCCCCGCTCCGACAAAAGGTAGTGCTGGCGGCGGCTGTCAATGGCCGTGGCAAGTTGGGCGGCAGTGGCCTGGTAAGGGTGCAGGTCGGCCGGTTCCCAGGCGTGCGGAGCGACATCACTGAGCACCACCAGGCCAATCCGTTGGCCGCGCACCATCAAGGGAATAAAGGCCAGGGCGGGCCGGCCCGCTTCAAGCTGAACCCGGCGTAAGGCGGGCGGGATGCGGGGGTCGGTTTGCGCATCGCTGACGGTAATGGTCTGGCCGGCATCCAGCGGCGGGTCGAGATCATCCCGGCTGTAAGGAATACGCTCTGCCAGGTGGATTAGCCCTTTTTCGCGGGTCCACTGGCCGCGCACAATCACGGCGCTGCGCTGGCCCTGGTCGTCAAATTCATACAAAACTACGCTGCAAGCATAGCGGCCGCGGGCGGCGACCTGCTCCAGGTAGGCTCGGATGACCTCATCCACTTCCATAGCCGTGCTGATGCGCTGGCTGGTTTGATAGAGCAGTTGGGTTTGATTCAGGGCGCTCTGGGTTTCGGCAAAGAGACGGGCATTCTCGATAGCTACGCCGAGTTGGTCGGCAATAATTTCAAAACCGGCGGCGTCTTCCTGGCTCATGGGCTGCTCCGATTCGATATTGAGCGCGCCGACCAGCCGCTCGCCGATGATGATGGGGATGGCCAGTTCGGCGGTAATGGTATCGCCGCCAGGAATGGACACATAGCGCGGGTCGCGCCTGACATCGTTGATAAGCAGGTAGCGGCGCGTCTCTATCGCCGCGCCAATAATCCCCCGGTCAATTTTTTGGCGGTAGCCAAGAATTTCTGCCGTAGCATAGATGCCACTGCTGGCCCGCAGTACCAGCGTTTCGGGGTCGGCGGGGTCAACCAGCAGGAGAGCGACGTTCTGGTAGTAGAGATAGCCGGCAATGGCTTCGACGGCGGTTTGCAGGAGTTGTTCCAGATCGAGATTACCGGCAATGAGCCGGGCCACCCGATTGATGATGGCTACGCGGGCTGCTCGGCGCTTTTCAGCCTCAAACAGGCGGGCGTTTTCGATGGCGACCCCAAGCTGATGGGCCACAATTTCCAAATCGGCGACATCTTCTGGCATGATTGGCTGGCGGGACTCAAAGTTGAGCACGCCCAACAACTGTTCCCCCACAACCACCGGCACGACCAATTCGGCATAGATATCGTCAACGCCGGGCATGGAGATATAATCGGGATTGCGGGAAACATCATTGAGTAAAACGGATTGGCGGGTACGGGCAGCGATACCGCAGATACCGACATGAATACTTTGCCGGAAATTCGGGGGAATGTCGGGAGCATAAGCCCCCACCGCCCGGAGCAGAATGAGCATGTCGGGATCTGCGGGGTCAATCAGGGCCAGGCCCAGACTGTCTAAATGAAGGTCGTCGCAAATGGTTTCGACGGCTTGTTGCAAAAGCTGATCAAGCGCAAGCCCGCTGGTGATAAGCTGGCCGAGGCGATTAATGGTAGCAATGCGGGTGGCCCGGCGTTTTTCAGCTTCAAAGAGGCGGGCGTTCTCGATAGCAATGGCGGCGTGGCGGGCAAAAACGGTCAAGGTTTCAACATCGTGCGGAGTGAAGCGGCGGGGCGGCGCGGTCCCAATGCCAAAAAAGCCGATCATCTTTTCGCGCCAGAAGATGGGCAGGCCGATGACGGTGTATTCGCTCAATTCTGTTCGCACCGGCTGGTCAACGTCGCCGTAACGGTCAAGAATTAAAGGCTGCTGCGTCAGCCAGACCTGGCCGGCCAGACCCACCCCTGGCGGCATCTCCGCGCCCAGTTCGGCGGCGGGCATCTCAAAGATGGCTTCGGTGCGGATGACTCCGGCCTGTTCATCCACCAGGCCAATGGTGCCGTTATCCGCGCCGATCAGTTCGCAGGCGTGGCGGACAATCCGGGTCAACAGCGGGCGCAGTTCCAGCTCGCTACTGATCGATTCGATGACCTGGCGCAGGCTCTCCTGCTGCCGGAGGAGTTGTTCGGCGCTCATGGAGTATAGTGTAGCGCAGGGAGGGGGCGGGTGTCAATTGGGGTTCGAGAGTGGCGGACCTTGTTGTTTTACATATTTTTCAAATACTGGAGAGGTAAATCTTAATTTCCCCTGATTGGAATTTTTTAGAATACCACAAAGAGAAAGGTCTGTGTTTACTAGCGAGGGTGCTACAGTTTCCCCTTGAGCTAGACGACGTAAAGCATCTTGCGCAGTAGTTTCCAACTCCTGCCAAATTTCGCGGCATTGTCGCTGAATTAACGGTGCTGTTAATAGTTGTTCAATTATTTTTGCTTTCAGGTCATCCAGATTAATTTTGTTTGCATGATACAATTCGCAAGCGTATTTTAGTAGAGTGGGGTGATAGCCCACGCATTGCAAAAGTTTATCCTTTTCTTCCGCCTTGAGTGTAGTAATTTCTAACCGGCCCAAGTGCCGCTCTAGCGCCATCATGGCCTGGTTAAAGCTCAATGCACCAATCCAATAAGGTTCATTCCACAGGATGTCGGTTAACTCGCCGAATCTCTCCAAATCAAGTCTACGCCCGCTGAAAATATAGGTAAGGCGTGGATTAATGTCTCGCAAAGCTCGTAGGTAATCAAAAAATGATTCACCCAAAACCTGTTGAAGTAGTTCGCTCCGATCGAACACTACAACCAAGTGCTCTGGTTCAGGGCCAATCTTCTGCATAAACAAGCGGAGCGCCTCTCGTCCAAGCTTTTGATTGGGCTGAAACTCCATTAAACCTACATCTTGCGCCTGAAGGTCTTTAATGATTTGACAACATATTGCCTCTTCTACAACTTCCTTACTGGCCTCTCGATTTAAACTATTGCAATCAATGTAGATGTATACTCGCCCTGGCGTCTGAACTGCCTGATTAGAAACAAGATAACGCATCACATTTGATTTTCCCGACCCGCTTATGCCCAATACAAGTAAGTTATTTTTTCCTTTAATGATTCGCTTTATCATGCTAATATCGTTTTGCCGAAAATTGGGAGGGTAGCCAGATTCTTTAAAGTGGCTATAAGGTTTTTTATAGACATCCGCTAGATCGTAGCGACGTCTCAAGTTTAAAACATTTTCTACCAGGATGTTCAATTCCTTCTTAGAGAAAGCCCAATGTGAGTGCGTCTGTTGGTAAATGGCTTCGCTCAATTCATCGAGACCAACTAGTTGAAAATCTGCGGTATCAGGTAATGCTTCCCTATTAGTATGAGGGTGAATACGGGGACTAATGACCACCATAGTCCTTATATGCTCAAGCGTCATCGGTGGAACTTTAGGCTGTTCAGCAAAATTCCTCCAATTCTCTTTCAAAAAATGTAGCCACTTGGTCTGATAGCTTTGAACTTGCTCATAAGGGTTCCGGTGTCTATTTCCTACCGGCCTTTTAGACATAGTTAACCAGCAACCATTCTGAGTAGCGATAAATGGATCGGTTTCTTGTTTAAGTTCTATAACAATGATTGCATTTCGCTTGAGAACGGTCAAATCAATCTGAGCGCTTCTCATGAAGTAGTTTACCAAAATAAGATAAGGTTCGTCATTCTGGTCGAAACGCTCCTTCATCTGCTCCCAAAATTGACGAATTGCCCTTCGCTCATGGTTTTTTTCAAATTCTTGGCCTATCCAAAGTTCTACCGTCATAAAACCCTCCAAAAATAAAATGCCCCCATGTTGTATCAAGGAACCGATTTCAAGATAATCGGCAAATAGGCAGAATTAGGTGGGATAAAATTCTCCGGCAGGTTAGTCGCCATGGCCGAGAGGCAGCCGGCTTTATCGCTGCACAGCCAGGCCGTATTTTCGATGTACACGGGCCGGCAGATACGCGGGCCAAGGGTGTAGATCGAGTCCTCAGTATCTACGGTTATGGTAAGCGTCTTGATTGAAT
Organism: Anaerolineales bacterium; assembly: GCA_015075405.1. Lineage (GTDB taxonomy): Bacteria > Chloroflexota > Anaerolineae > 4572-78 > J111 > DSQQ01. The sequence continues at coordinate 128,661 of JABTUK010000003.1, read as the reverse complement.
TGACTGCTCCCGGAGTACGGCCAATATCAAAGGGGAATTGGGTCATCAATAAACCATTCCCCAGGTTAGGATTATTAACCACGATAGAGTGGTGCTGGTTGCCAAATTCCATCGTTATCGTTGTCAGGCGTGTATCAACCTGGGGTGGGGTGCTATCGGTTAGATAGGTAATATCCAAAACAGGCATGATGACAGCCATCGTTCTGGTCATCACTGAAGGGATATCGAAAGTGTAGGTAAAAGTTTTGGTTGTTTGATAAAAGTCCTCCAGGGTGGTCTTATCGAAGGGCGGGTCATTTTGGTTGAAGAGAAAGATAGCGTTCAATTCGCGAGGGTTTTGGGTGACGATTGTGACTTGATTATCAGCGGTCATTGACGAGGTGAGGGGGGCAGACCACAAGGAGGCGCTAAAACTGCTGGTACTTGTCATCACTTGTTGGGCCGGCTGTTCTTCAACCATTGGCGGGGGATGATTAATCCCTTTCATCATCAGCCACATTTCCGAGGGGTTGGAACCGGGAGGTATCTGGACATACAAGGTGTAAGCGCCTGCCGGCGGCGGTTGGACGGTGACGCCGTTGGCCCAGAAACGGGTGGTATCGCAGGAAACGGGCACAGGCAAGACATAAGCGGGTGAGTCTGGCGGCGGGGATGGAGGGGGATTACTACTGGTTGATAATTGGCTCAGCGAGGGGAGGAGGGGCACACGGGCAGCAAAGAAGACCCGACCGGATTGGCCGGGCGCGGTTGGGCCAATGGGCCAGATAATTTGAGAACCTTGCAGGAAACCGGAGGGAGTAATTGTGCCTGGTTCCAGAGTGACGTTGAAGGGGATTTGATCGGTGATGGTGATGGTTTGGGTGGTGAGGCCCGTGTTGGCGTAGGACATGGTGTAGGTAATGAGGTCGCCTTCGTGAACGGGGCCAGGAGGATTGGCGGATTTGGTGAGGGAGAGGGGAGGGATATAGTAGACAGAAGGTTGAAGGTTTATATTTGTAATTCCGCCAGCTACATAAATGCTCCCATTTGAGGCCAAGGTAGATCCGTGCCAATGAATTTTATCTGGTAATCTTTCTTCGGCTATCCAACTACCAATATTGCCATCAGGATAAAGTTCCGCTGACCACACTTCATTTTTCGATCTACCATCATAACCCCCAATGACATAAACCCGACTGCCAACTACGACTGTACGAAGAGTAGATAATGGTGAATGTAACCAATACATTTCAGGCATGGGCATCCACTTAGTAATCACACCAGGAGCTGTAATCTTTGCTCTATATATTGATCTTTGGCGTACACCTGCTGCTGAAGTTCCTCCAATAGCATAGAGGTAGCCATTGGCAGCAAACAAGCTATGGTTATAAAGAGGATGATTAACCAGCGTGGGCAGTTTATTATTCCATGCCGATAATTGCCCTGGCCCAAGAATAGTGGCAGCGTAAGTTTCAGTTCGGACTGTCTCTGTTTCATCTCTGCCACCAACCACATAGACAACACCCTCATAATAAGTTGCAGCTAACTTCTCCAACTTTCTGGGCAAAGAGGTATCAAAATGCCATTGTAAATCTTGATTGCATAAATCGGCCGATACTATCTGTACCGATTTTGAGGGTGAATCTGAATTATCTGTTCCTCCGATTACATAGATATACCTTTGTATCATCAAAATTGCTGAGTCACTAACCGCTTTCTTAAGTCTCGTTTTTGCTTCAAACCACCGAGTAACATCTCCATTATCAGAAATTTCTCCACACAAAATCACATTAGTTGAGGGAATATCATTTTGATTTATAGTTTTACCACCAACTATATATAAAAGATTTTGGTCCGCGATAAGTGAATGACCATACCTTCCAGGCACAAGAGATGCATTTGCTTTCTGCCACTTAAGCTGAAAACTCAAAGGCATTTTTACTGCGCCAGATGTTGCTTTAGGCAAAAGAGTTACAACTATCAGAGGCAGCAATAAAGCAAAAATCGGGATTATTTTTTTGACCAATTCATCCACCAAATAAAATCCCTTTAACAGTCAGGATTGTTTGGATTGCTACAGCCACCCCCACCTCCACCTCCACCATCTCCACCCCCCACAGGTTTATCCCCCGGCTCGACATAAAGCGTTCGCATCTCGCTGGGTTCACTGATTCGTTCAACAGCTTCTTGGGCCGGCGGTTCCCACACCCGATATTCTGGAAGACTCCACTGTTTCTCTTTAGGAGGTATCCCTCGAACAACGATAACGCGCCAGGTGTACTCCCGATCATAAGCTTCTTCAACGTAATCATGGCGATAATATTGAACTTTGACCCAGGCGACATCAATCGGCGGAACGGACTCGTCAATCACCGGGGCAAAAGCGTTGTACCGATTCCGTATCTCCACCTGAAAGTAATCATCCGGCCCCAGCGTACCCGGCCAATCCCACTCCAACTCAATCCGATTGCGATATTGGCTGGCGTTGGGCTGCGGTTCACGGAGAATAGGCGGTGAGGTTATTGGCGGAACTGTTGGTGTAGGGGTCAAAGTGAACGTTGGCGTGGGCGGGGCCACCGTGGATGTAGAAGTAGCCGCCGGAGAAGGGGTTGGCGTGGCAGTGACGGTTGAAGTCGGAGGAAGGGGGGTAAAGGTGTTGGTTGGGCTAACGGTTGGCGTTGGGGTTTGAGTTGCAGTAGCGGTAGGCGTGGGGGCAGCAGTGGGTACAGCAGTAGTTGGCAGCGGGGTTACTGTATGAGTAGGAGAGGTTTCAGCTGCAATCAGCGTAGGCTGTTTTGTAGGAGTAGGCGAGGCCGTAGGGGTCGGCCGGTCTTCTCCCCCCACGATAAAGTAACCTATTCCGGCGAGCACCATCAAAAAAAGGACAAGGGGTAAACCTGATACAAGCTTATTACTCACCAACTATCTCCTTCATCGTAAAATCTCACGCAAAGACGCCAAGAACGCCAAGAAAATAATAAAATCTTTGCGACTTTGCGGCCAAGGTAGCAGGGTAGCAAAGTCGCAATTTGATACCTGCTACCCTGCTACTTGCTACCTGTTTCAGTAACGAAAACTTTTCTGGAGAACTATTATCTTGTTGACCATTACAATTTAAGGACAATCCCATTTTTCTACATCTTTGGGCATAAGACAATATTCAATCGTCTCCTGGCTGTCATTGCTCAACTGCAAATAGTAGGTCTTGCCCAGGATTAAGGGACCGCCCCGCCAGATTAGTTCGCGGGTATTCAAATCACCATCCCGATCAGCGGCGGGCAGACTGCCGACGCCTACCGTGCGCCATTGATTTGTTTGATCTTGATCAAGAATAGAGATTTGCAAGCCATTAAGGCTAGGTTTAAACATCAGGATAAAAACAGTTTCTTTGTTTTTTTCGGAGAAGGCATACCAGCGATCTTTGCTCGCTTCGAGGCTGCCAAAAGCGCTCGGCCCATCCAAATCAAAGGGAGTAATCCCGGTGGGTAGGGCGGTGGGCAGAGGCGGCGGAGGAGGTATCACCACCACCGGCAAGAGTCTCAGATTCCCCTCAATACTGCCAATATAACTTGCGCCAACCCAGCCTTGCTTATCATCAGGGGTAATTACCTCTAACCAATCCGTTGCGGGGGTACGCCTTAAAATTACAACCTCATCCCCCTTGTATACCGCCCCGGCATAGCCGTATTCTAAGCCTGGCCCCCAGCGCACATTTAAATTGTCGGGAATGACGATTCCGGTCATGGAAGTCGTAAGAGTAGGGGAGGGTACTACTGTTGCTGTTGGTATTGGTGAGGCTGGTGTATCGGTGGGGGTTAAAGTTGGCGAAGCCCCCGTAGTGGTAGAGGAGGTAAACAAAACAGGCGTTGACGAAGCCGGATTTGTCGGCGCTTCCGTGGGGGTTGGGGTAGATGGGGTTGGCGTTAATACAGGTAGGTCAGTGGTCAGTACTATAGGCGTTGACGGAGGGGAAGGTTGAATCCAAATAAAATAACCCACCCCCAAAATAAGGATAAGGAAAATAACCAACGGCACAATGACAGAGAGTTTTTTTAGCATAAGCCGGTTTTTGCCGAGAGCGAATTAGACCCGGTAGATCCAATTTTTCACTGAAACTGGCGCATCCCTATGCGTCAGCGGGCGGCATAGGGATGCCACCCCACGGGAAATTTGGATCCACTGAATCTATTTTTTGCTCCATTGAGACAGGTAATAAACCCAGACATAGTAAAAGAAGTAGCCAATCAAAAACGCCAAAGCAACATTAGCTACCCAGGTGTAGTTTTCAAGGAGTGAGCCAACTTTTGGGGCAATGACTCCGCCGGCCAACACGGCTACAGCCAGAGAAATCGGAATGAGATAACGGTTGATTTCTCGCTCGTGCCCGGTCTTTTTAAATTCGCCCTTGAAAAACTCTTTTTGTTGTTGCAGTTGGGTCATCTCAGTTTGGGTTGTTTGCAGTTCCGCTTGAGTCCTGGTCAAGTCTGCCTGGGCCTTCCGCAGTTCTTCTCGTTGCTTACTGGAGTCTCTGCGAGATAAAGCCAACGCTTCATCCCGCCAGCCGACATCCGAAATAAGAATCCAAAACAGACGATCCCGAATGCGGAGTTTCATCTCATTAATCGTCCGGCCAATGTCGCAGTTGGCCGAAACCAATTTATCCAGGGCTGCCAGCGCCGCATCTTTTTCAATGGCCGGCTGCTCGGCGTCAATTTTATCTAAAAATTCAGGGATATTCTTGAGCGGGTTGCTGGTTTGCAACAGCGCTTCAATATCATCCAACTTTTGCAGCCACATCTCGATGATTTGGGCTGTCTCTTTGACATTGACTTTGAAGAAAGCCTCACGCTGAGCCTGAATCTGGCGGTGTACGGCGTCCAGTTCATTTTGGCACACTTCCAATTCGCGCTTTTCGACAGCCTCATGCGCATCTGCCTCGTGGAGCGAAATTTCCAGGTCTTTCACTTGCTCTTCATAGGCGCCCAGTTGGCTGTGCTCCCGGCCAATCGTTTCTAAAATTTTGGCCTGCGACCAGGGATCGAGCCTGGCCCGCAACTCCTGGATACGCCCCTGCTCAATCTCTACCAGGCGCTGGCTGAGGGTTCTAAAACCCGACATGCTGGACCATTCCGGGGGAAAATTCCCTTCGTGATGCTTGGCGTAAACCAGCCCCCACAACCACTTAGCCACCTCGCGGTGCTCGTAATTGCCAGTCTGCACAAACTCCTGGTCAAGCCGTTCCAACGCTTTGAGGTACTCTTTCCCCTCAATCAAACGCATCACTTCGCTGTATTTGCCGTCGTGGTCGGCTTTAAGCTCTAATTCCGCAATCTTATGAGGCAAATTCAGGTGTAGTTCCTGGGCCAAGCCAGGGTACTTGCTCTGCTCAAGGTCAAGAATCGCTTTGTAGTGCCGCAGCGCCGCCTGATAATCCGGCTCAAGTTTATTCAAAGACCTGATGCCAAACATCACCCGCGCTTCGGCGCACTCTTTTAATTTTTTACGGCGGCTCTCTGCCCAATGGGTTTGCCCCGGCTCGAGGTCAAGCAAAGCCTGGTAAGCCTCGTCGAGCGCGTTGTAGTGTTGAAAAATATCTTCATTACTAAAGCGAATCTGGGTATCTTTGGCGCTTGCTTCTTCTATAGCTCCCTGGGCCACCCTGATCATGGTTTCATACTGGTTGACCCGCAACTGTTTGAGTTTATCCCGTAAATCATCTGTTTCATTGCCGGCTTCCAGGCTTTCCAATACCTGGATTTTCTGTTGCAGCAGGGGGATGGCCTCATCAGGCTGGGCAAGGTGTCCCGAAGCATAAGCTACATTGGCCTCATGATGATGATACTCAATTAGCCGCAGGCGCGCTTTTTGCCAAACCTCATCGTTGGACGCCGTCTGTCCGGCGCTGACAAAAAGCTGCCAGATGGCTTCGTAATGTTTGACGGCCTCGGCAAATTGGCGACGCTCCCAGTAGTCTTCGGCCGTCCGGTTCAGCAACTTCAGGTACTCCAGCCCAATTTCAGAGGCCAGGTCTGGATTTTGTTCAAACGCTTGTTGATAATCGGGCAGCGCCTTTTCCAGTTGCTCTTGCTGCGCATAGATTTTACCCCGCAAACTCAAGGCATCGAGGAAACCGGGGTAGGTTTCCAAAGCCGCCTCGATCATGGCCAAGGCTCGATCCGCATGGTAGCGACCTTTTTGAATATAACTGCGGGCCGCCTCGACAAATTTGGCGGCCTGGTCTTGCAAAGCCACCCTTTCTACCTCTTCGGCCTGCCGGTTGGCTTCTTCTAAAGCCGCCGTAAAAGCGGCGATACTCTCAAAACGGCTGACCGGCTCTTTGGCCGCGGCCCGGCGCAAAATAGCATCAAAAAAGGGTCCAATCTCCGGCATCACCTCCGACAGTAACGGCAAAGGCTCGTCCAGATGCTGGTTCATCAACTTGTAATAGCCCGACCGGCTCTCGAAGGGGTGGCGATTGGTCAACATCTCGTAGAAGGTAATCGCCAGGGCATATTGGTCGGTGGCCGGGGTAGGGGTTTCCTGCCGCCACTGCTCCGGGGCCATATAATCGAGCGTGCCAATAATCGAAGTGCTGGATATCTGGGAGTGTTCATCCCGTAGCAGAAGTTTGACCAGGCCAAAATCGGTTAAAACCGGCCGCACCGGCTCCTGCGAGATATCCAATAAAATGTTATTGGGGTTAACATCTCGATGAATGATACCCTGGCTGTGGGCATAGTGCAGCGCCGCCCCAATCTGGCGCATGATGTTGATCGCCTCGCTACGGGGCAGCGGCCCCAGCTTTAATTTATCGCGCAGCGTTCCGCCGCCAATGTACTCCATGGCAATAAACGACGGCTCCTCATCGCCGCTGGTTTCGAGAATACGGATGATGTTGGGATGTTCCAGCCGGGCCACAGCGCGGGCCTCTTGCTTAAACCGCTTCACCTGGGTGGTGTCGTTATAGCCGGGCGTTTTAAGCACCTTCAAGGCCACCGATTGGGTCTGGCTGGCATCCTGGAGTTCGGCCAAATAGACGGTGGCAAAACCACCCTGACCGATTTGTTGTAAAATTTTGTAACGGTTGGGTAAACCTAATCTGACATTTGCTAACATTTCACCAATCCAGGTCAAATCAAAAGCCTGACTATAAAGTTTGTTCCGCAGCTCCAGCCGGCCATTGCGGGCCACCACCAGCCCATACAATTTCAGCCGGTTGATTGGCGGCGATTGTTCATCGTCGAGCACCGACTTTTCTGCTAAAACACGCTTGTAAATTTTGAGCATATCGTGGGCGTGAGGGTCACTGGTGACGCGAGTCTGGACAAACTGAATGTTATCTTCACTCCGCGCCTCGGCCGCCAAAAAGAGTTTCCGCACCAGACCATCAACCGGCGAGGCAGGGGCTTCTATTTCCAGCGCATCAGCCTTGAGCAGAGCGTCGCACAATTTCTGGGTTAGATAAGGGTGGCCGCTGGTCCAGTCATAAATCTGGTCAAAATAAGCCAAAGCCTGCGCCGGGTACTTGGTTTCGATTTCCAACCGGAAGGGGTCGCACTCTTCTTTGGTAAAATCGCGCAGGGTAATGGCCTGGCTGACATTGAACGGGGTGCGGGTGTGGTCTTTTATCAACTCGTCCGGGGTAGCCACTCCCAGCAGCACAAACGTTAACCGGTGCAGGTCGGGATAGTGCGCCCGATCGTTGTGCATCGAGCGAATAGCCGCAAAAAAGTCGTCGGAAAAGCCCAGGCCCAACGTCATGTCAATTTCATCTACAAAAATAACTATGGGGGTGGATATTTCGGTCAACACAACTTCCCGCAAAAATTGCAAAAAGCGTTGGTTTGGCGTTGACAGGCGAGGGCGTTCTTCCCACCACCTTTCCACGTTAACCTCTAATTCAAGTCGGTGGGCCAACTCGTCAATTAGACTAAAATACCAGCTATCGGCTTCAACGTTTAGACCAATCGCATTCAAATCAATCACCGCTGTTCTGACCCCGGTTTTAGATAACTTTTCCGAGGTAGCAAACATCAAGCTGGATTTACCAATCTGGCGGCAGGCCAGAACATAAGCAAACTTGCCGGCTTGGCAAGCCTGTAACAACTGCTCATCCGCCGGGCGTGATAGATAAGTGCCATATTTAGCTTGAACGGGACCGCCAACCGCCAGTTTCATTACTTGATTAACCATTCAGGCGCTCCTTGAAATATCGCTCATACAATTTGTTCCGAAACACCACTTGCCGTCCCACCCGTTTAATCAAACCGGCTTCCCGCAACCGGTGAAAAACATCATTTTCTTCCAGGCTGCGCTGGTGGACTATCAAAGTCAAGGCTTGCTTTAGCTCTGGTTTGCGCAAAATCCGGCGTTGGTAGTGGCGCAGATGCTCGCCAAAAGGCCCATCATCTTCGGTGGCGTGGGCTAACAGAGCGGGTAAATTCACTTTACCGCGGGCCAGCAAATACAGGGCCACGCGGGTTAAAAAGGGATGTCCCCCCACCAAATCCATCAATTGCTCCAACTCAGCCTGGGTTAGCGGCGAATAGTGGCGGCGGTTCAGTTCGGCCACCTCGTCCAGGGTAAAATCGTGCAGGGTAACCGGGGTAGCCACATTGAAAGGGGATTGATTGGGATTGTCAATCAACAGGTAGGGATCGGTTGAACTGCTCAGAAACAGCGTCATCTGGGCAAAATGTTCGTTGGCTACCCGGTCGTTATGCCAGGTGCGCAGCATGCCAAAAAAATTACCCCGGAACGGGCAACCCTGCATCCGCTCGACTTCATCCATAGCTAAAATAAAAGGCCCTTTTAGCCGGGGGATAACATAATCAGACAGGTAGCGGCTGCATTTGATAATATGGGTCCGCCGGCCCGACCAGTGTTGATCAATCGCTTCCGGCAGCCCCAGGGCATCGCCGATCATCAGACACAGTTGGATAAAAAAGTTCTCTTCATCCGCCAAATATTGTTCGGTAAATTTTTGAAAGTCAATGTAAGCGACCTGCTGCTCTCCGCTTTGCTTAACCTGATACAGCAGCCGCCGCAGCAGCGAACTTTTCCCCGTTTGCATGGGGGCCTGGGCAAAAAGGGTGGCTGCGTAAAGGCTGTTAAGCTGCCGCCAGCACTGCTCGTCGGCTTCGCGCTCGATGTAGAAAGGGGAGTCAGGGCGCATGGTGCCAAAGGGAGGCTCTATTTCAAAGGATGATTTTCTCAACCGCGCTCCCGCTGAGGGCCGACTCTGCGAAGGTCGAGACTTGGGCTGCGGCGCGGAACTTTCAAGCCAATGTTGGGCGCTGGCCGCCCCCCAAAAAGCTACCTGTTTGGGCAGAGGGGCAGTAGGTAAATCGTCGAGGGGTTTGAACTTGAGCGCGCCCAACAAATAGATGACCAAGCCGCGTGAATATTCTCGCCAATCATCCAGGTTAAACAGGCATTTACGAGCCATCTTACGAATGACCCGCAGCATCGCCAGGGCTTTATTTAAAGCTGGATAGGATAATGCGGGGGCAGCGGTCTCATCACTCGGCCAGGTCACTCGATTCAGGCGCTCATAAAAAGGCACGATGGTTTCCGCCGGCCAGCCGCCTTCGGCCAAAATGGGCGGGATGAGCGTTACCAGCACCTCTGTCTCCAAACGCAGTAAGTCATGCAGCGCATGGCCCTGGCGGACGGTGGCAAAATCAATCAGGCTCACCTCGCGGGTCGCTGGGTCTACCAGAATATTTTCCAGATTCAAATCGCCATGAATGGTCGAATTTTTCACCGGCAGAAAATCACGCAGCAGGTTTTGATAGCTGAGCAAGGGGTTTGGCAAAGAGGCCGGAAATGCGCCTTTAACCTCGGCTGAACGGTGGTTTTGCTTCAAACCAGAAGGCGCAGCGTAACTTATTCCAACCTCGAGATTGGTGGGCAAGACCACCCGCGCCGCCGAGGTATCAACCGCTTCACCCAACGCCTGCTGGACCTGACCCACTAACTGATCGTGACGGCTGGCTGTCACCACCCCGGCGATCGCCTCAATCACCTGGTCAGTTCGATAAGCGGCTATATTGGGCACACCCGTCACCCGGACTCGATAAGAAAGCGGGGCGTGACCCTCCGGGACCGAGGGAAAATTGAGGGTTAATTCTTGCCGCTTCTGGTCGGCTTTAACAACAACAAACCCTTTGAGCTGAACAGCATCTCCGGCAGCGCCGGAAAAAGAAGGCAAGCGGTCACCTGCCTCGATAACCTCAGCACCGTTGGCGGCCACAGGGCTAAATTTGAGCAGCAAGTTGACCGGCAGCACCAGATCATAATCCGATTGCATCTGGAAGGCGCGGTTTGTCCGGCTGTCCAGCCACCAATTGGAGCCGATGATTTCAAAAAGACGGTTCTCCAGCACCCAGCACAGGTCTTCGAGGGTAGCCTCCTGGCTGTAGTCGCGCAAACTTTGCACCGGAAAAGTGCCATCGCCCACCAGGCTGTAATGCAAGCCGCCCCACTGGCTGCCCGCTGGAAAGACCGGAGCGCCCTTTAACTGGGCAATGTTGGGAATGGTGTGCTCGACCCAGGTTTGATATGCCTCCCATTCCTTTTGAATCAATCCCGCTGGCGCAATTTTGATAGCTGTAGGTAGATAGGCCCGGCCGCCCCGCTCAACCAGGCGCACCCGGAAGGTGCGACTGCCGCTAAAACCCCGCCCAAATTCAGCTTCGACGGCAATTTGCCCGAAGGCGCCAAACATCTTTCGCAAAACAGTTTCAACTTCCGCCGTCAGCTGAACATTGCCTGCTACGCGGATGTCTAACCGCTCGGCAGATTGGTTACCCCTCACTAAAACCTCCCTCAACCCTAAACCAAACCGACCTCCTCTAAACGCAGCCCTGCGCCTAAAGAGAGGTCGGCTCATTCGATTTGGTAAAGACCCGGCTATTCGGCTATACTTGTGAATGGCGTCACAAAATACAGCTCTATTTTAACATAGATTAACAGAGTGCGCCAAAGACCTTAAATTAAGTATAACATAGAATCCCCTTGTTAACCTTACAATTTGGTTTCAATATTATTCGATTTGCAATAATTTAGACCGCCCTAAAAAACAGCCAGTACACCACCCTCTGCTTTTCGACCTCTCTAAGGCTTGTGCTATAATAGCCCGGTTTTGCAAAACAGGTTACAGAGTAGCAGGTAGCAAGGTCGCAAAATCGCAGGTTAAATCTCCTCTGCTACCCTGCGACTTTGCTACCCTGTTGCAATTTTACGCACTGCGCACCATAACTATGACTTTTTCATTCGAACTCCTAACCGAAGACACCCACACCGCTGCCCGCGCGGGGATGATTCACACCCCTCACGGCGACATCCCAACGCCGGTGTTTGCGCCGGTGGGCACCCAGGCCACGGTCAAAACTCTGACCCCTACCGATTTGCAAGAGTTGGGCGCGACGCTCATTCTGAGCAATACCTACCACCTCTACCTGCGGCCCGGCGCTGACCTGATTGCCGATTTCGGCGGGCTGCACAAGTTTATGCAGTGGCCGCGGCCTATCCTGACTGACTCGGGCGGCTTCCAGGTATTCAGCCTGGAAGGGCTGCGCAAAATTGACGACGACGGCGTGACCTTTCGCTCCCACATTGACGGCTCCTATCACCGCTTTACCCCAGAGTCGGTCATTGCCGTCGAGGAAAAGCTGGGAGCCGACATCATTATGGCCTTCGACGAGTGCCCGCCGCCCCAGGATTACGACTACAATATCAAAGCTTTGGCCCGGACGCATCGCTGGGCCGAGCGCTGCCAAGCGGCCCAAACCCGCTCCGACCAAGCGCTTTACGGCATTGTTCAGGGTGGCATCTTTGCCGATTTGCGGGCGCAGAGCGCCGAATTTTTGGCCGCGCTGGATTTTCCCGGTTACGGCATCGGCGGTTTGAGCGTGGGCGAAACCAAAGCCCAGATGCACGAGATGCTGGAAGTGATGCATCCCCTTTTGCCCCGCCACAAGCCGCGCTATCTGATGGGTGTGGGCAGCCCTGAGGATTTGTTTGAGTGTGTCGCCCGCGGCGTAGACCAGTTCGATTGTGTGCTGCCGACTCGTATTGCCCGCAATGGGGCCGTTTTCACCCAGCAGGGCCGGGTCAATCTCCGCAACGCTCGCTTTGCCCAAGATAAAAATCCCATTGAGGCGGACTGCCACTGCTACACCTGCCGCACCTTCAGTCTGGCCTACCTGCGCCACCTGCTCATCGCCCAGGAAATACTGGCCCTGCGCCTGACCACCCTGCACAACCTCCACTTCATGCTCGACACCATGCGCCGCATCCGCCAATCCATTCTCGACGGCACATTTGAGGAGTACAAAAATCGCTTCCTGGCAAGTTACCAACCCGTAAAAAGTAGACAGTAGACGGTAGACGGTAGACGGGGGTCTCTTCCCCTGTCTACCGTCTACTGTCTACCGTCTACCCACATAAAGGAGTTTCCCAATATGGACTTATTCCAAGCCCTCATCCTCGGCCTTGTCCAGGGGCTAACCGAATACATTCCCGTTTCCAGCTCCGGCCATTTGGTGCTGGTGCCCTGGCTGTTGGGCTGGCCCGATGCGCCCTTTACCTTTGAAGTGCTGGTGCAGTGGGGGACCCTGGTTGGGGTTTTTATCTATTTCTGGCGAGACATCTGGCTAATTGCCCAGGGCGTCATCCGGGGGCTAATCAAAGGGCAGCCGCTGGCAACTTTTGAGGCCAAACTTGGTTGGCTGGTGGTTATTGCCACCATTCCGGCGGTGGTTTTCGGGGTGCTGTTCAAAGACTTTTTCGAGTCTTTCTTCTCTGCGCCGGTTTATGTCGGGATATTCATCGGCGTCACTTCCATCATTCTGGTCATCGCCGAGTTTTTTGGCTCGCGGGAGCGCCAGGTGGAGAGCGTGAGTTGGCTCGATGCCATCGTTGTCGGACTTTGGCAGGTAGCGGCTATGATTCCCGGTGTGAGCCGTTCCGGGGCAACCATCACCGGCGGCATGCTGCGCGGCTTTACCCGCCCGGCGGCGGCACGCTTTAGCTTTCTTATGTCCATCCCCGCTCTAGGTGGAGCAGGGGTGGTGGCTTTGAAGGATTTAGTGGAGGCCGGCAACCTCACCGCCGAACTGCCGGCTTTGACCGTCGGCTTTGTGGCCGCCGCCGTTTCCGGTTACTTTTGCATTCGCTGGTTGTTGAGCTATCTGCAAGGCCACTCCATGTACACCTTTGTCGCCTACCGGGTCATCCTAAGCCTTATTGTCATTATCGTCGCCCTTATTAGAGGATGAAGGCGGAAGGATGAAGGATGAAGTTATATTTTCTTTTTCGCCTTCCGCCTTCCGCCTTCATCCTTCTCTTCCTCTCCGCCTGCCTGGCAACCGTCACCCCACCGCCGCCGGTGGTGCTCAAAGCCGCCGGTTCGACCAGCATGGCCCCGCTTTTAGCCGACCTGGCTGCCGCTTACAGCGCCCAACAGCCCCACGTCACCTTCGACATCCAGGGCGGCGGCTCGCACTTGGGCCAAACGTTGGTCGAGTCGGGCCGGGTGGATCTGGGCCTGGTTTCCTGGCCGGCCCAAAACCTGCCAGGAACTGTTCGCTCCATTTCCATTGCCCGCGATGCTGTAGCGGTGATCCTGCACCCTGACCACAAAATCGAGAATCTCTCCCTGCTCGAGGCGCGGAATATTTTCAGCGGGCGGCTGCTCAACTGGCAGGAGGTAGACGGCCTGACCGGGCCAATCCAGGTGGTCAGCCGGGAAGATGGTTCCGGCGCCCGGGCCGCTTTTGAAGCGCTGGTCATGGCGGATGAGCGCGTCACCCCCACGGCCATTGTTTTGCCCAACAGTCAAGCCGTCGTTGACTATGTGGCTCAACATGCGGGCGCGGTGGGTTACGTTTCGCTGGCGCTGGTAACGGAGAAAGTTTACGCCGTCCCGCTTGAGGGCGTCCCGCCCTCCCTCGACAGCCTGACCGGGGGAACTTATCCCTTAACCCGCGAGTTGGCGCTGCTGGTCCCCCGGCAAAGCCGGCCCGAACTGGCTAAGTTTGTGGAATTTAGCCTGAGTCCGGCCGGGCAGGCTATCGTGGCTACAAAATGGGGGCCGGTCAGGTGAATGGTTTAAATTTGGTAACTACCCATGTCATTTCGAGCGACGTTAGGAGCGAGAAATCCCCTCATCCGTGGTTTGCAAAATAACGGTCTCAGAGATTTCTCGGCTTTCAGCCTCGAAATGACATGAGGAGTGAGTAGTTAAAAATTTTGTGGTATAATGGGCCATATATGACCCTTTTTTCATTGCTACTTATCGAAAATCAAGTTTCGGTCGCCGCAGCGGTGGTGCAAATTATTGGGCAGCACTTACCGGAGTATCGCTTGACCATTAGCCAGGAATTAGCCCAGGCCCTGGTTGAACCGGAACCGGCCCAGGTTATTTTGCTAAACATTGCTCAACTGGCCGACGACGTTTGCCCCACGTTATCCTCTCTGAGCGAGGCGTATGCCGGCGTGCCCATTGTCGTCCTGCACGATGCCTCCGTACCGCCCGCGGAAACCGAAGAGCAGAAATTGTTGGCCGCCCTGGCCTGGGGCGTGGCTACCTATGTGCCGCTCTCCAAAGTAGGGCTGACCGCCCTGGCTAAACAATTGGCCGCCCAGCAAAGCGCCTGGCAAGCCGAGCAAGAACAAAACCAGCCCGACCCGACTTCAAGCCGGCTGCTCTATGAGGCCATCAGCAGCGACACCTCTCACCTGGCTATCCAAATTATTGGGCCGGACCACCGCCTGCGGGCCTGGAACCGGGCCGCCGAAACCCTGTTTGGCCTAAATCCTATACCCACTACCCCGCTGGTCGAGAGTCTGCCCCTCTCGCCTGACAACCTGGCCCGGCTAAAAGAGTTTCTCGACCAGGCCCGCAGCAGCGGCGAACCGCTCTTTATTCCCAACTTTTCCCTCGACAATCGCCAGAGTGAAACCCATTGGGTGCAGTTACATCTCTACCCTATTTACGCCGAAGGGTCGCAACTGGCCGATATTTGCGTTATCAGCGCCGATGTGACCGATTTGAAGCGCACCGAGATTCAACAGGGGCACTACAGCCAGGAATTGCAAATTTTACTGGAAACCAGCCGCCAGGTTTCGGGCCGGTTGGAACTGGTCCCCACCCTGGAAAAAATTGTCGAGCAGACCAAAATGCTCCTCAACGCCGACAATGGCCGCATCTATTTTTTGGAAAAAGAGCAAGCCATGTTGCAGCCCATCCTCTCGATTGGCCCTCTGCCCGACCAGGAGTATCCTACCGCTATCCCCCTGGGTCAAAGCCCGATTGGCTCCGTCGCGGCAGTGGGCCAGTCCGCGAGACTGACCATACCCGGCCAGCCAGCAGAGCATTTATTGGCTGTTCCCCTGACCGCCTTCAAAGAGATGATGGGGGTCATGGTCATCAGCCGGGTTGGCAAAGCGCCCTTTGGAGCCGACGACCTGCGCTTTCTGGAAAGCATTGTCCGGCAGGTTTCCTCATCTATTTATAACGCCCGCCGCTTTGAGGAAACCCGCAACAATCTTAATGAATTGACCCTGTTGTACGAAACCAGTTCGGTCATTGCCGCCGCCCGCGATGTAGCGGCAGTGCTCAGCACCCTCATTCGCCAGATGGCTCAGGCGTTGAATGTCAGTATGGGCCACATTGTCAGTTGGGATAAACAGCGCACGGTTGGCGTGATTCGGGCCGAGTTTCTCACCCCCGGCTCGACTTCCTCAAATGGCACAGAAACGGGCCGTACCTTCAACCTGACCCAACGCCCGGCCCTACTGCCCATCCAGCAGCAGCAAGCCCTGGTGTTTCAGGCCAATGACCCTACTCTTGACGAGGCTGAACGCCGCGAGATGGTCAAACGCGGCTGTGTCTCCCGCCTGCTGGTGCCGCTGGTCGTCAAAAACGAGGCGATTGGCTGGGCCGAGCTGTGGGAAACGCGCCAGGAGCGCATCTTTACGGCGGATGAAATCCGGCTGGCCCGCATGCTGGCCAACCAGGCCGCCGTAGCCCTGGAAAATCTGCAATACCTTAAGCAAACCCAGCAAGCCCTGGAAGAAACCGACGCCCTTTATCACGTTGCCAGCGCCCTGGCCAGCACCCAGGATGCCCAAACCATCATGAGCACCGTGCTGCAAGAGTATCTGCGCGCCCTTAATCTGCGCCAGGGCAGCGTCATCTTCTTTGATTTTGAAACCAAATCGGGGGTGGTCAAGGTCAATTTCCAGGATGACTCGCCCGGCGAACCGGCCATACCTATGGAAGAGACAATGGTTGAGGGTCGTCCGGCCTTCGGTCTCGAAGGCTGGCGGCTGCCCCTCCGCAATAATCCGCTCTACGAGCGTCTGATGGCTACCCACCGCCCGGTGGTCATTGACGATACCCTGGGCAAACTTTTATCCTTTCTGCCCAAGGCCATGCCGCCGCTGCCCACCCTGATTCGCCTGGGCTGGGCCGGGCCGGAAACATTATCCCTGCTGGTGCTGCCCATCCAAATTCGGGGGGAGATTACCGGGGCGCTGGTGGTTGAAGCCACCCGCCACAAACACACCTTTACCCCCGGCGAAATTGCCCTGGGCCAGGCCATGGCCGACCAGTTGGGGATTGGCTTGCAAAACGTGGAGCTGTACGAGGCTGAATACCGCCGCCGCCAGCAGGCCGAAACGCTGCGCGAGGTGTCGTTTGTGGTCGGTTCCAGCCTCAACCTGAACGAAGTGCTGGAACGCATCCTGGACCAACTGGCGCGGGTCATCAAATACGACAGCGCCACCATTCACCTGATTGAAGGCAAACGGCGGCGGATTATCGCCGGGCGCGGCTTTCCCAGCCCCAAAAAGGTCATTGGCCTGACCTTCCCATCCCGGCTGGATACCGACCAGGACGACCCCGGCGCGTTGGTCATTCAAAACCGCCAGCCGTTGGTGGTGGGCAATGTGCCGGCCAGTTATAATGTTCTCAAAAAATCGCCCCAGGAACATATCAAATCGTGGATGGGTATTCCCCTGATTGCCCGCGATAAAGTGATTGGCCTCATCAGCATTGACCACACCGAAGCCAATACCTACAACGAAGAAGATTTGCGGCTGGCCCTGGCCTTTGCCAACCAGGTTAGCATTGCCCTGGAAAATGCCCGTCTCTATGAAATTGAAGTGCGCGAGTTGGAGCGCGAACTGGAGATTGCTCAGGGCATCCAGGAAACATTGCTGCCCCAATTTGCGCCCCAAGTACCGGGGCTGCAAATATCGGGCCGGATAATGCCCGCCCGCCAAATCGGCGGCGACTTTTTCCACTTCTTTCCCATCGGCAACGACAGTTTTGGCGTGGCGATTGGTGATGTCAGCGGCAAAGGCATTCCGGCGGCGCTTTATATGGCCGTCGCCATCACCGCCATTGACGCCCAAATTCGGGTTGACCTGGGGCCGGGTGAACTGCTCAACCGGCTCAATTATATTTTGTACAACCGCCTGCGTGAAAATAAAATGAATATCGGCTTGCAGGTCGCCACCTTTTCGCCTCTCCCATCAGGTCAGGACAGCACGGAAAGCACTGTGATGACCCTGGCCAGCGCCGGCATGATTGCCCCGATTGGGGCCAGCAAGCACAGCTACAAGCTGCTGCCGGTCAGCGGTTTTCCGGTGGGGGCGCTTTCTCCACCCGAACAAAACTATCACGACGATATTTTTATGTTAGAACCCCACACAACCATCATTTTTACTAGCGATGGTATTGTCGAAGCCCAGAATGAGGCCCGTGAACTGTTTGGCTTTGAACGCCTGGAGACGGCCATCAATGAAGTAATTGACACTCAGGATGCCGAAACCATTGCCGAACACATCATCAATACGGCTCAATCCTTTATCGGCCAGGCCGAACAGAGTGACGACATGACGGTGGTGGTCGTTGTCAAAACATGAGCGTTGATCAGTGATCAGTCGTCGGTAATCAGTAATTGCTCTGACCACTGACCACTGACTACTGGTTACTGGTTACTGATAACCATTCACTATGCCCGCGACACCACCCCATCCAAAATCAATCTTTATAGCAGGACTGGCGTTGCTTTTTGTCGTTCTGGGTTTGGGTTACAGCGTCTTGACCCCCGTTTTTGAAAACTCCGATGAAACGCTCCACTATCCCTATGTCAAGCATTTGGCTGACGGGCAGGGCCTGCCGCTGGCTGTACCCAACCAACTGTGGAATCAGGAGGGTACCCAGCCGCCGCTGTATTACGCCATTGTCGCTGCCAGCACCTTCTGGCTCGATACGGATAACATGCTTGACCTGCTACAGCGCAATCCTCACTGGCTCTTCAGCGACGTGCGCCTGTTGATAAACGACAACCAAAACCTGGTTTTGCACGGCCCGCTGGATGCCTTTCCCTATCGGCGGGCGGCCCTGGCCGTTCACATAGGCCGCGGGTGGAGTTTGCTCTTTGGGCTGTTGACGGTTATCGGCGCCTTTCTGCTGGCCAGCCGGCTTTTTCCGCACCACCTGTCCTTGGCTGTCACCGCCACCGCCCTGACCGCCCTCAATCCCCAATTCCTGCGCGTCTCTGCCACCGTCAGCAACGACAGCCTCTCCGCTGCCTTGACAACGTGGGCAGTATTGGCCGCGTTCAAATTTACCGAACCGGGGGAATGGCGAATAGGCGAATGGCGAATGAAGAGACATCCTTTTATTCGCCCATTCGCCGATTCGCCATTCCTGCCTTTTCTCTTGGGCCTGCTCACCGGCCTGGCCATCCTGACCAAACTCAGCAGCTTGAGTACGCTATTCCTGGTTGCGTTTATCATCTTTTGGCGTTTATTTTTTTTGAGCGAGAATCATGAAGCTCCGCTGCAAAATATGCTGCGCTGGTGGCTCATCATGGGCGTGGTCGTCGTCGCGCTGACCGGCTGGTGGTTCTGGCGCAATTACAACCTGTACGGCGAATGGTTTGTGACCGAAACGCACCTTAACCTGGCCGGGCGCAGCCACCTCTCCCTGGCCGAAATTTGGAGCCTACGGGCCGAGGCCGAACGGGCTTTTTGGGCCACCTTCGGCTGGGGCCAGATTCGCCCGCCGGAGTGGGTTTATACCCTGCTCTTTGTCTTCAGTCGGGTGGGATTGGTAGGGCTGGGACTGGCCTTGCTGGGCAAGCTGGTCCAGGGGGACAAATCCACGCCGCTACCGCTCAAGCTATCCGCCGTCAATTTCGAGGTCATCATTCCGCTGCTGTTATGGGCGGCTTTGAATCTGGCCTTGTACCTGCGTTGGCTCATGGAAGTCGGCTCCGTTTCGCACACCCGCCTGGTTTTTCCGGCCATTGCTGCTATTTCACTGCTGCTGGCCCTGGGCTGGCACACTTTACTCCCGCGCCGGCTGGCAGTCTGGTTCAGCGGCGCGGTTATTCTGGCTTTTTTGTGGCTCAACATTTACAGTCTCGGCTGGCTCATTTATCCGGCCTTTCGCCCCAACGAACAGACCGGCCAGCCGGTCAACAAGTTGGATTTAACCTTTCTCGACAGTTTGAAGTTGGTGAGCGGTCAGGTTGATTCTGCGCCAACAGGCTTAAATCCGCCGGCAACTGCGACGCAAGGCGATGTGATTCTGATTGATGCCTTGTGGCAAACGGCAGCTACGCCCGATAAAAATTACAGCGTCGCTGCCGTCTTACTGGCCCCCGATGGCCGGGTGCTGGCCCGGCGCGAAACTTATCCCGGCCTCGGTCTGCGCCCCACCCGCTACCTCCAGCCCGGCGACTCGTTTTTGGATACCTATCCGCTCAAATTAGAAGCCGATGTTACGGAACCACTGGTTGCTCGCGCGGCGGTTAATCTGTTTGATTTCGAGTCCGACAGCCGCGCCGGTTTTCCCGCCCTGGATGCCGGCGGCAGCGAGGTCACGCCTATCGTCGGCGAGATAAAAATCACGCCCAAAACGTGGCCGAAATATGAGCCGACACACGCGGTCCAGGTCAATTTTGCCGCTGCGATTGCTTTGGTCGGCTATGATTTTACCACCCCTGCCGAGAGAACAGCCCAGGGAACAATCACCCTCTATTGGCGGTCGCTCGCGCCGGTCAGTGAGAATTACGTAGTGTTTGTCCATCTGCTGGATGAACACGGCGAGACCATCGGCCAGGCCGACGGCCCACCCACCGCCAATAGTTATCCTACCCGCTGGTGGTCTCCCGGCGAAACCATCGCCGATACCCGCAGCCTCCCCCCGGCGCCGGGTCTTGTGGCGCTGCGCCTGGGCTTGTATGACCTCACCTCCGGTCAACGGCTCCCCATCACCGAGTCCAACCTGCCCCAGCAAGACAACAGTGTGGAGATTGCTCTACCGTGACGAATCAGCGAATGGCCGCGCAGCGTGGCGAATGGCGAATCTGGGGGAAAACACCTTACTCCCTACTCCTTACTTCCTACTCCCTACTCCCTACTCCCTACTCCGGCCTATTCCTCACCCTCGCCGTCTACCTCAGCCTGGCTTTGTGCTACTTCTTCATTACCCCCATTTTTGAAGCGCCCGACGAGTGGACCCACACCGGCCACGTTAAATTTATCGCCGAAGGCAACGGCCTGCCGGTGATGCTGCCGGGGCAGGGCATCTGGGGTGGGCAGCAGCCGCCACTCTATTACGCCATCGCTGCGCTTTTGGTGCAGCCATTCGAACTGGACGGTTTCGACCGGTATCTCAAAGAGCGGACCAATCCGCATGCCTCCTTAGGCTATGCCCTTGACCCCGGCAACAAAAACAACTTTTTGCATACCCCCGCCGAAAATTTTCCCTACCAGGGGCTTAGCCTCACTGTCCACCTCCTGCGCCTCTACTCGATGATGTATGGAATTGTTACCCTCGTATTTATCTATTTTACCGCCTGGGAGATTTACGATTTACGATTTACGATTTACGATTTACAGTCGCCTTATCCAAAATCTCCACGCCAAGCGTCCAATCTCCAATCTCTAATCTCTAATCTCTTCCCTACATCGGTGGCGCTCTTTGTTGCCTGCCAGCCGATGTTTGCCTTTATCACTGCCTCTGTGGCCAATGAACCGGCCAATATGGCCTTTTGCGCCATCGGTCTATGGCTGGCCCAGCGATACGTGCTCTATGGCCCCACCCCGCGCTGGCGGCGGGCCATTTCCCTGGGACTTGTCCTCGGCCTGATTTCGCTCTCAAAAATGACCGGCCTCTCGTTTGGCCTGGTCGCAGCCATCGCATTTTTGATAACTGCGGTTAATACGCGAAAGCAACCGGGCGCGGCTCGTTTACTCTGGCGGGACGGAATCATTGTAGGCATTTTGGCTGTAGCTGTTGGCGGCTGGTGGTACTGGCGCAACTACCAACTCTACGGCGACTTTTTCCAGCGCGGGTTGTATAAACTCTACTTCAATGTCGAGCAGCAGCCGCTCACCCTGGGCGACTTTCTCTACACCCTCTCCACCGGCGAGGTCTCCTTCTGGGCCACTTTCGGCTGGCTCAATATCGTCGCCCCGGAATGGGTCTACAGCATTTATCGGGTTATCAGCCGGGTAGGATTGATCGGGGCCGCAGCTTTAATCCTTATCCCAACAGGCAAATGGGTCATTGGAAGAATGGAGGACTGGAGGACTGGAGGACTGGAAGGCAGACCAGAAAGCTCCAACCCTCCAACCTTCCAACCCTCCAACCCTTCGACTTCGCTCAGGACAAGCCTTCCCCCCTCCCTCCCTTTCCGCCTTCATCCTTCATCCTTCATCCTTCACTTCGCCTTCCCTATCGCTCTGGCCTTCTCGCTCACCCGGCTTGTCGCCATCGAGGGCGGCTTGCAGGGACGACAGCTATTACCGGCGCTAGGTTCAATGGCCATTGTCATCATTAGCGGCTGGTGGCTGCTATCCCCTCGCCGCCTGCGCCGGCCCATCCTGGCTACTGTTATCGCAGTGATGGGTGGGTTGGCAGTCTGGCTGCCGTTTGGCGTGGTTGCCCCGGAATACTTTCCCAGGCCCCTCCTGACCGAAGCCGATTTGCCCACCGATTTGACCCGGCTGGACCTGACCTACCGCAACGAAATCAAACTGGTGGGCGTCCAGCTTAGCGCGTCTAAGATTCACCCCGGCGAGCGCGTGCCGGTGACAGTATATTGGCAGGCGCTCCAACCGATGACCACCAACTACAGCGTTTTTGTCCATTTGATCGGGCGAGGCTACCAGAATGTGGGCCAGTTCAACACCTACCCCGGCCTGGGTCTTCGCCCCACCCGCAGCCTGGAACCGGGCCAGATTGTAGCCGATACTTACCCCGTGCTGGTGAACGGCGGCGCCCTGGCCCCCACCCGCCTGCTGGTCAATGTCGGCCTGTTCGACTTCACCGAGCCGGGCCGTCCGGGGATTGAGGCGACCCGTCCCAACGGCCAGCCGGCCTCGCCGACGGTGGGGCAGTTGAAGCTGATCCCAGCCAAGTGGCCCGCCTTGCCGGCCACTCCACCTGTAGCCGAATTCCGCGAACCGCTGGGCGGCGAAACCAGCCCGATTGTGCTGGCCGGTTATGCCCTCACCGGCTGCCAGGTCTCGACGCAGCCGTGTGAAATATCCTTTAAGTGGTTAGCTCAGGCCAAACCCAGCGCCGACTACACCATTTTTATCCAGCTTTGGCCCGCCGACCCCCAGCAGCAGTTTATCGGCTTTGACGCCCCCCCCCTGGCCGGCGACTACCCGACCAGCTTATGGGAAGCGGGCGAAGTTATTCTCGATCCACACGAGCTAGATTTAGCGGCTGTGCCCCCCGGCGAATACCGGGTTTTGGCCGGGCTGTACCACCTACCCACCGGCCAACGACTCGCCGTCAGCGCCGACAGTACGCCTTTACCTGACAATGCGGTAAATTTAGGAACTATGCAAATCAAATAACGGTAGCCAATAATCGTTAAGCAGTACCCTTCGATACGGTTCGCTTCGCTCACCTACTCAGGCTGCTGCCTAATTTTATGCCATTAACCTCCTCCCCCTACTCCCTACTACCTACTCCCTACTCCCTTTTTGGGCCTAATGGCCTGATTGTGAGCAACGCATAGATGTGTTAAAATAGTTTGAAATTGTTAGAAAGTTTAAAAATAAAGGTAACGGCTCCGGTGCATTGCACTTGGCGGCTT
The DNA here is from genome assembly GCA_015075405.1 of Anaerolineales bacterium. Classification (GTDB taxonomy): domain Bacteria; phylum Chloroflexota; class Anaerolineae; order 4572-78; family J111; genus DSQQ01. The sequence goes on along the minus strand of JABTUK010000003.1, from coordinate 105,538 downwards.
GAATAGTGACGTTTAATCATGAAGAACAATCTGATTGGCCAACAAATCGGAAAATACGTTCTACAAGAATTACTGGGCGAAGGCGGCATGGGCCAGATTTACAAAGCCCGCCATCCCATCCTGGAGCGCGATGTGGCCCTCAAGCTCATTCACCTGTACCGGGTGAGCGACTCAACGGTCGTAGACCGATTTCGACGCGAGGCCAGGGTAGTGGCGGCTCTGCGCCATCCGGGCATTGTCCAGGTGTACGATTTTGACGTAGACGCCAAGTACGACATTTTTTACATGGTCATGGAGTTTGTGCAGGGTGAAAGCCTGGCCCACCGCCTGGTGAGTATTGACGCTCAGGGAGGCCACCTGGCTATGAGTGAAGCCCTCCGGCTTATCCGCTCTATTACCGAAGCAGTGGCCTATGCCCACAACCAGGGCGTTATTCATTGCGATCTCAAACCCGATAATGTGATGCTCAATCGTGAAGGACAGCCTATTCTGACCGATTTTGGCATTTCTAAATTTGTCAGCGGCGAGCGTCTGACCAGCACCAGCGATATTTTGGGTACACCGCACTACATGTCGCCCGAACAAGGCACAGGGCGCTGGAAAATTGATGCCCGGACTGATGTTTATTCATTGGGGGTGATGCTGTACGAGTTAACCACCGGGCGCCTGCCTTTTAGCGGCGATACTTCGATGAGCATCATGTTCAAACACATCAACGACCAGCCGCCCGCGCCGCGCCGCGTCAACCCCAATATCCCCGAAAGTGTGGAGCAGATTATTCAAAAAGCCATGGCCAAAGACCCGGCCTGGCGCTACCCCTCGGCCCAGGAAATGCTGGTCGCCCTGGAAGCGCTCGACTCTCCTCAATTCATCCCGCCGGCCGATGCTGAACCGGTCAGCCTCTTTATTTGCTACAAGCCCCACGCCGAACCGGACGAAAGCATTGCCGCTCACCTGTACGAAATGCTAACGGCTCGCGGTCACCAAGTTTTTATTGACCCCATCTCTCCCACTGACGAAACCTGGGTGGAACAAGTTGACCGGCAAATCAAAGCCAGTGACTTTTTTATTGTTCTCCTCTCCAAAGCCGCCGCCGAGAGCGAAATGATCCAGATTGAGGTGAGCCAGGCTTATGATTACTACATGCTGCGCGAGAAGCCTCACCTGCTGTCGGTGCGGATTGCCAGCGAAGAGTTGCTGCCCTACGCCATTCCGACCTTTCTGGAGCCGCTCCATTACGTAGAGTGGCAGAGCCAGGCCGACAATGCCCGGCTGGTCGAAGAAATTCTGAGCGCAATTGCCGGACGGTTTCCGCCCAGCCTCCCCCCACAGCCCGGTCGAATCGCCAAAGAAACCAGCGTTTTATCCGAAGATGGGCGACTGGTGGCTGCCGACGAAACTTCTCAGCCGCCGTTGCCGGCCTTCGACCCGCGTTTTTTGCAGAAGTTGGCCGTTCCTGGCGGAGCGGTCAAACTGCGCGATAAATTCTATGTGGAGCGGGCCGTAGACGCGGAGTTGAAAGAGCAGATGGTCAGTTGGGGCAGTACCGTCACCATTCGCGCCCCCCGGCAAAGCGGCAAAACCTCGCTGCTGATGCGCGGGATTCACTATGCCCGGCAGCAGCAAGCCAATGTCGTCTTTCTTGATTTTCAAAGTTTTGGCAGCAGCCAACTGGTCGCGCCGGAGCCATTTCTGCGCGAGGTGGCCCAATCCATCTGTGATGAACTTGACCTGGACGAAGCAGCGGTTGAGGAAGCCTGGGAAGGCTCGCGCAGCCCCTTTAAAAAATTGACCCGCTTTATGGAACAGTCGGTGCTGCCGGCCTTTGAGGAACCCATTATATTGGCCATGGATGAAGCCGACAGCTTATTGCGCACCGATTTCTACCAGGACTTTTTTGGCCTGCTGCGCTCATGGCACAATCGCCGCGCCTCTCACGAAGAGTGGGAGATTCTCAACCTGGTCCTGGTCATCTCCACCGAGCCGTATCTGCTCATTGACGACATTCACCAGTCACCTTTCAACGTGGGGCTGCACCTGGGCCTGACCGATTTTGACGAAAATCAGGTGCATGACCTCAACGCCCGGCACGGCTCGCCGGTAGCCGAGCGCGATGTGCCGGCGCTGCTGGCCCTGCTGAACGGTCATCCCTTCCTCACCCGCCTGGCCTTCTACAAGCTTGTGACCGAGGGCATAACCTGGGCCGACCTGCGCCAGCAAGCCCCAAGCGATGAGGGCCCCTTTGGCGACCATTTGCGCCACCAATACTGGACTATTTACGACAAACCGGAACTCAAAAACGCGCTGAAAGAGATTATCCTGACCAAGTGCTGCCCCGACGAGAAATCCCTCTTTCGGTTGCTGCGGGCCGGCTTAATCAAAGGCAGCGGTGATGTCTACACCTGCCGCTGCGACCTGTATCGCCTGTATTTTGGGGATAAACTTTTCTAAAATTACTTGAAAGTTGAAGGGCGCATGACAACACTGCGCGATGCCGGCGACGGCCAGGCCCTGACCCAATTTAGCCGACGGCGCACCAAATCGGATTTCTTTGTGGCCGGCGGAACGCTCTCACCCAATGTGCCTTCTTATGTGAAGCGAGAGGCTGATGATGAGCTGTTCGATCTGGCGCTGAAGGGCAATTTTTGCTTTGTCCTGACCACCCGGCAGATGGGCAAATCCAGCCTGATGATCCGCACCGCCCGGCGCTTGCGGTCCGAAGGCGTCCATACGGCCATCATTGATCTGACTGAAATGGGGTCCAGCGCGGTGGCCGAGACCTGGTATCTGGATTTACTGACCGAACTGGCCGACCAGTTGGAGTTATCGGTAGACCCGGAAGCTTGGTGGCAAGAACGGGCCGCGCTGGGTTATGTGCGCCGCTTCACCAACTTTTTGCGCGACGTAGTGCTGACCGAGATCGAAGAGCAGGTGGTCATTTTTATTGACGAAATTGATACCACCCTCCGCCTGCCCTTCTCCGACGACTTTTTTACAGCCATCCGGGCCACCCACAACGCCCGGGCCAAAGACCCGGCCTTTGCCCGCCTGAATTTTATTTTGATTGGCGTGGCCTCCCCTTCTGATTTAATCAAAGACCACAGCCGCACCCCTTTCAATATTGGCCAGGGCATCAAGCTTAAGGATTTCACCCTGGCCAACACCACTGTGCTGCAGGACCGGCTGGAAATCATTTATCCCGGCCAGGGCGAAGCCATCTTCAGCCGGGTCTACCATTGGACGGGCGGCCACCCTTACCTGACCCAGAAACTCTGCCAGGCTATCACGCAAGCTGAGGATAAAACCTGGACCGCCGAGCAGATTGACGGCTTAATCGAAACCCTTTTCTTGTCAGAAGAAGCCCGCAAAGAGACTAATTTACAATTTGTGCAAGACAGCCTGCGCGAACATCCGCTCAAGCGTCACCTGCTCAGTTTATATCGCCAGGTTTACGAAGGCGAAGCCATTGACGAGGATGAACGCTCGCCGGTGCATAACCAGCTCAAGCTGACCGGTTTGGTCCGCTCCGAAGAGGGCCGGTTGCAAGTCCGCTGTGAAATTTACCGGCGGGTTTTTAACCTGGATTGGGTCAAAGCCAATTTACCCATTGATGTAGACGCCTCTGATTTTTTTGTGGTGGGCGGAACCGTCCGCTCAGATTCGCCTTCTTATGTCAAACGCCCGGCCGACGATGAACTGCTGGATTTGGCCCTGGCCGGCCGCTTTTGTTATGTCCTTACCCCCCGGCAGATGGGCAAGTCATCACTGATGATCCGGGCCGCCCGACATTTGCAGCAGCAAGGCGTCCGCACCGCCCTGGTTGACCTGACCAAAATTGGTTTGGTCACGGTGGATCAGTGGTATCTCAATTTGCTGACCGATTTAAAGGAGAGTTTTGGCCTGGCGGTTGACCTGGACGTGTGGTGGCTGCAACACGCCGGCCTGGGGCCGGTCAGAGCATTTACCAACTTTTTGCGCGATGTAGTGCTAACCGAAATCGAAGAGCAGGTGGTCATTTTCATTGACGAGATTGACACCACCCTCCGCCTACCTTTCTCGGATGATTTTTTTGCGGCTATCCGGGCCATGTACAACGCCCGCGCCGAGGACCCAGCCTTCAAGCGCCTGACCTTTGTGCTGTTTGGGGTGGCTACGCCTTCTGATTTGATTAAGGATCGCGCCCGCGCCCCGTTCAACATCGGCCAGGCCATTGACCTGGATGATTTTAGCCGTGACCACACCCGCGCCCTGCAACAAGGCTTAAAAGACATTTACTCTGATCAAGGCGAAGCCATCTTCAACCGTATTTATTATTGGACCAACGGGCATCCCTACCTCACCCAGAAGCTCTGTCTGGCCGCCGCCGAATTGAGCGGCAATGGCCCGGTCAACGAGGCCCGTGTGGATGAACTGGTTGAGCAGCTTTTTCTATCGGAAGCGGCCCGCAAAGAGTCAAACCTGCAATTTATCCAGGATAGCGTCCAAACCAGTCCGCAGCGCCGCGAGTTGTTGACCCTTTACCGCCAGGTTTACAGCGGCCAAAAGGTGGCCGAAAATGAGCGCTCGGTGGCCCAAAACCAGTTGAAGCTATTTGGCCTGGTGCGGGTGGAGAATGGCCTGCTCAAAATCCGCAACGAAATCTACCGCCACGTTTTCAACTTAAACTGGGTCGAGGCCAATACGCCGGTAGATTGGACCCGCCGCCTGGCGATTATCTCCACCGTTCTGACCATTTTATTGATAGGAGTCGTCGGCTTTGCCCTGTTCTGGCGCAGCCAAGAAGACCGCGCCCAAACTTTTATAGATGATTTTAGAAACACCACCGATCCCGACATCCGCATCACCAGTCTGGCCGGGTTATTTGATTTACCCGGTTTTGAAGTTCAAGCCCGGCAGTTATTTTACAACGAACTCACCCCGGAAGAACGACCGGCGTTGTTCACTTCGGCCAGTCCTCAGGAGGTGGGGCCGCAGTTGGTGACGGTCATCCAAAATTTATATCCTAATCTGGAAAATACCGAGCGCGATAATCTTTTGCTGCAAGCCATGCTCCAACCCCTGGAAAAAATGGATGACCCCCGCTCGGTAAACTTACGGGCCGGCATCGAGCAGTGGCTGGCCGGACGAAATCTGTACGCACGGGGCCAATACCAACAGGCGGTAACAACTTATGATTTTGCCCTCAGCCTCAACGACCGCCACCCCGGCATCTATTTTGACCGGGGCGAAGCCTATGCCGCCCTGAACGAGTTGGATCAGGCCCTGGCCGATTTCGAGACGGCGCTGAGTCTGGACGCCAAACAGCGCACCCAGGTTGAGCGAGCCGTTATGCAAGACCCGGCTCTCTATGATCGGGCCATTGCCCAGGGAGTGATTAATCCGCTGTTAGCCGAAATTATCGCCACCCCAACCAGTACCTCCACCCCCACGCCCTCACCTACCTCAACCTCTACCCCCACGCTGACGCCTTCACCCACCTCCACTCTCACGCCGACTTCAACCTCGCCGCCGCCTACGCCTACCCCTTCACCTTCACCCACCACCCCTGTTCCCGCCGCCTTACCGGAAACCTCCCAATTTCCCACCAACACCCCGACCGCTACCGCGACGCCTGTTCCAACCGCAACACCCACGCCCAGACCGGCCTTGATTGTCTATGTCCAGAGCTTCGGCCAGCAGCACGATTTGGGCCTGGTTGCCTCCAGCAGCAAGGTCCTCAATGAAAAGCTGCATCCGCTGGCCGCGGCCCCAACCTGGTCGCCCGATGGCCGCAAAATCGCTTTTTATGGTGAACCGAAGCTGAGCGAGTTAGGCGGCATTTATGCCCGAGGCAGCGGCATTTACATTCTGGAACCGGAAATCGGCAGGATTGACCTGCTTTTCGCCGCCGAGCATATCCGCAACATGGATTGGGCGCTCGATGGCATCAAACTGGCCGCGGAAATCGGCCCGCCAAACCAAACCCACCAAATTGTTGTCCTCGATACCCGTGACGGTCAGGAAATCAGCCGTTTCTCCGGCGAGCAGCCCACCTGGAGTCCCAATAGTCAAGAACTGGTCATCAAAGCCTGCAACCCCGAATGTGGCCTCTGGAAAGTGGGTTTCGACGGCTTTGGCGGCAAACTGTTGACCACCGACAGCACCGACAGCTACCCCAGTTGGTCTTCCACTGGCGAGTATATTGTTTTTACCTCCCGTTTCCGCACCGCCGATTGGGAAATCTACCGGCTCGATGTCGCCGATGGGACCATCCAACAATTGACCACCCGCCCCGGCACCGACACCACCCCCATTTTCAGCAGCGACGGCCGGGAAATCTACTACCGCAGCGACGCCATCGGCGACTGGCAAATCCGGGTCATGGCCGTTGACGGCCGCAACGACCGCCCCCTCATTGATAAAGTCGGCCAGAGTGAGGATTGGGGATTAGCGAGGCCGGCGGTGTATTGATTTTTTCCCCGGCTCAAGACACGGAACCGGCCTGGTCGCCGGAGTGAGGGAGTTTTGGATTTTCGATTTGGGATTGACGAGAAGTGAAAGGCTGCCTACAATAGTAGCCAAGATCGCTCATGTAGGTAAATAGGTGAAATGAGGTAGCATCAAAGTTCTCAAGAAGTCAGGAGTGACCCGTTTGAGATTATGAGACCACTCAAACATGGCCACATACTGAGCCAAGTTTTTTTGTGAACGCCGCGAAAGGGCCGTAGAAAGTTACGCAAGCCGGTCCAGATGCCTTCCATGGTGTTGCAATGGACTTCCCGGATACCATCACCATCGTCGTCCCGCGCCCATTCTTTCTGAGAGTGGCAGACCGTGCCGTGCCCCTGACCTGTTCCAGCGACCCGATTGTAGGCGTTACTCTCATCCGTGTAGAGGGTGGTGGTCGGCTCGGTCTTCTGTTCGACCTCAGGCTGAATGGTGGCTTGTTGGGTATCGTCACAGACCTCCAGTCGAATTTGACCAGCTTCACGCCCGACCACCCCAAAACCGAGGGCGGTCATTGGCCATCGTCCCTTTACCGGGTCGTTTGTTGGCTCGTCGGCGGGGGTCATCAGGGTCAGCATGTTTGGTGCCCTTTCCCCGCATTTTGGAACATTTCATCGGCTTCTGTCTCCTCATCAGTCAGAGCGGTGTCCGGTTTGTGTGCCAGTGCCAATTTTGGGAGCCGATGCCGGCGTTCCAACAGGGTTCCATAGTCCACTTCCAGTTCATCCGCTAAGTGGAGGGTGGAAGGGCGCTTGAGCCCACCCCGCACGATCAGCACTATCTTCCGGCAGTCGTACTGGCTACCTTGCCAGACGGTGTCGGTGAAAAGGTTAAAGACGTTGCCACAAATTCGACACCGGTAATCAAAAATGGGATCACGACGGCGGTCATGCGGTTTCTGGTCTGGCGGCAGGGCATGGCCCTGTTTACATTTCATCCCATCAGGATGGAGCGTTTTCAACAGAAAGTTGTAACTTTCTTGCTCATCCAGCAAATCAGTTAGGGGAAAGCGCATGGCCATTGTCCATCTCCTATTTATGACAAATTATGGTCAGAGTATACCATATTTCCCCTTTTCACCTAGAATCCTACATGAGCGGCCAAGATAAAGGTAAACGATTGTGGCTCAACAGAAATTTACCCCAAAAGGGAGAGGATTATAACCGCATCAACCCCACTCGACACGCTACGAAATTTGGAACAACTTTACCAAAGCGGCTTTCGTGACCCAGTGACCGACGCAGCGTTACTCAAAATTGCTTCCAGTCAAGCCGCCCGCGATGAAGCCACGCTGCGCGACCTGGAACGGGACCTGGGCGAGTTGGAGCAGCAATATCAGATGAGTTCAGAGGAATTTTTCTAGCGGTGGGGTGCTGGCGAGATGGCTGACACTGCCGACTTTATGGATTGGAACGCCTTATATCAGATGGCCCAAGAAATATATAAGCGGCTTAAACTGTTGCGGGGCCAGATCGAACCGGCATGACCACTGATGATGATTTTTTGGTGATTACCCACAAGTGAAATCCTGATGGGGAAAAGGAGAGATAGCTAAGAAAGTTAGGGTAACCAGGGTTTGAATAAGGGCACTGAGGCCGCGTAAGACCAGATAAGGGCCATCCAAGTCATTAGTCACTTGTAGTACTGACATCGACAAAAGATTGTCGATAAAAAGGTTATTTAAACAGCGACACCGAGGATAAGGAGTAAAGCCCGCATCTCGGTTTGCACTTTACCATATTGCAGATCAAGGTCAGTCTGAGGCTGGGGGTTGGGTTCGCTTTTGGGCTTGGTCACGCTGGCTAAAACGGGTTTAATGACCTTCTCGCGTAAAGTCAGTAAGGCAGCCATGATTTTAAGAGCGCTGGTTTCGACTTGATAGCGGCGGGCTGAACCAATTTTGTGGACCCAGTTTTTGCCGCGCAGTTTTTTGAGATCGTAAGCCGCGTGGCGAGGCTGATACTGACTTTCGGGCCAGCCTAACAGGTCCCGGACCTGCTGGGCTAATTGGGAGACGCTGAAGCCTCCCGGCGTTATGGCTAAAGCAAGCACGGCTTGGAGTACGGCCCGCAGCCGAGGCTGGTTGAGGTCCAGACCCGCGGTGGGGGTTGAACCGACCTGACCCCGCTGGCCTAAGGTATCCAGGGTGTCATCGGCCACAAAGGCTTGGTCCAGGGCAGCCAGTTGATTGAGAAAGCGTTCCAGGATCTGCTGAAACTGGTTGATCAGTTCAGGGAATTGATCCAGGCGGCGGGGACCCGACCAGGCGCGGGCGTTATGGAGCATCACTTCGGCTCGGAGAACGGCCTCGCCTTTGGTGTACAACTTGAGGGTCAAAGGAGCAAAATGGAGCCTAAAAATGGTCAAGTTGTACGCAGGTCGTTCGAGGTTTCGTTCGAGCCGGAGCCGGCGGCCTTTGGACTTGCCTTTGAAGTGAGGGCGGCGCTTGCGGCCAAAGATCGTCATAATCTGCTGGAGGTCCAGCCGGGAACGGGTCCGATCAATCAGGGCTTCAAATACTTGCTCCATTTGAGCCGGACGCTGAAACAGCAGGTTGCGCGAATACTCGACTTGGAACAGGGAATAACGGTATTCAAAGCCACTGCGGAGCCGCTCGGGTTCAGGCAGGGCAAAATGCAGACAGCTACCCAGCCAGCGTTGGCAGACTTGACCCAGTTGCCCTTTGGTGGGTAGCTCCCACGAGGTCTCTGCAAGCCAGGTCAAGTCTGCGGCGGTCATTATATCGCTAAAACAGTTGCTTGTCAGTTCCAGAGTTCGCCCGGCCTGATGGGCCTGACGAGCCAGATATTCGTGCCCATTGAGAATAACCATCGCCGCAAACGGGGGATGGCTGCTGATACGGATAGTGATATGGCCCCATTCCGGGTCTATCAGATGAAAGAAAATGTGGTTGATCGAGCGATAATGCCGGGTCAAACTGTGAACTCGACCGTCCGAGGTCCGTTTTACGTCCCAAACCACTCCGGAGGCCCGGCTAATGATGACCAGAAACAGACCGACAAACGCCGGGTCTTGCGGTTTGTATTGTTCGGCCACGTCATGCTTACGCTCGGCTAATGGACCCTCCAGGACTGGAATCTGATGTTTATCAGCGTAAGCTTTGACCCGCCGATGGAACCGACCCGATAATCGGATCAGATGCGTTTTGTCCAGGTTCTCATCGCTGCCATACAGCCGTCGCCACCAGTACCGAAAGCCACCCGCCGAGGAGGCCAGCCGATGGTAGGCCGTCAGGACAATCCGATCTGGACAGTCATAGCTTCCCTGTAAATAATCGGCGTAGGCTTGGGTCAACTGGTCAACCATTGTCTTCTCCTTCATCTTGTTGATGAAGTGAGCTTAATCAAATTACCTTAACCTTGTCAAATGCCCGTAGGGCTGTTTTTGCTGAGCGTTGTCTCAGCAAATGGGTAGAGTTTATCGGAAATAAATGGCCCATAAACGTTGGTGGGTGTTGGGTACAGGGCCAACCAACCAAGAGGGATAGTGGCCCGGCGGTTTTTGCGGGCGCGGGTAAAAGTGACCTTAAAGGTATGGCTGAAGGGCAGGGTCTCGACCAAATCTTGGAGAGGTTCGAGTTCCCAACGGTCGAGCCGGTCCATGACTGCTTTTTCTACCCTTTGCCTATTTGTGGGTAATCACCAATGAGTAACCAGGTTTTTTCCAAGACTGCGCTTGGAAAAGAATGGCGAATGGGCGAATGGCGAATGATGATTCTGATTCGTCATTCGCCATTCGCAAAAAGGATCGACAATTTTTTGTCGATGTTGAATGCCCAAGTGCCTATTGTCAGGCCCTAGTAGGTTTGGTATAATGGGGTGGCTTTGATCAGTAGTTGAGGCAACAAAATCATTTTATTTATTATGAGGAGGGAGACGGGTGTTTTATGAATATCCAGGCAATCCTTAAAGCTGGCGGTGTTGGCGCAGGAATTTTACTAGTATTAAATGTTTTGGGATTAATCCCCTGTGTTGGTTGTATTACCTTGATTCTTTCATTGCTTGTTTATGCTGGCGTTGGCGTATTAGCAGCCCTGTGGATGCCTGCTCCACGTGATGGAGCGAGCGGCGCTAAAAATGGGGCGGTTGCCGCAGTTGTAGCCGGGCTAGTTTCCGGGCTGATAAACATGGTTCTGGCCGGGATTCAGTTTTCTATTTCAGGTACTTCACAGATGACTCAAGTTATAAATGATTTGCCTCCTGATCAAGCGGCGGCGTTGGCGGAATTAGGCATTTCTCCGGCGGCTTTAGGCATTGGCGCAGTTTTGGGTATTACTACTGGTTGCTGTCTAATCGGGGTACTTATTGCCGCTGGATTAGGGGCTGCTGGCGGTTATTATTGGGGTAACAGCCACCCGAGTTGATAAGAAATTATAATCAAGTTGTCAAGCTAAAATTGTAACTTTTTAGGACACAGATATACACCGAGCCAACACAGAGGATCACGGAGAAACTTTTTACTTTTTCTCAGTGTTTCTCTGTGTCTTCTCTGTGAAACTCTGCGTGGTAGTTGAGATACTAAAAATTTATTAATCAGGGAGATTTCGTAAAACATGGATATCGGTTCTGCATTTACCTATATGTTCGACGACCAGGACTGGATTAAGAAAATTGCCATTGGCGGTGGAATTACCCTGGCCGCTATCATATTGTTACCTATTCTGGTCGGCTTAGCTTTGTTTTTGCCCTTAAGCGGCTACATGTTGGAAACGCTCAAAAATGTGCGTGATGGCCGCCCTATTCCGCTGCCGGAGTGGACAAATTTTGGCGACTTGTTCTCGAAGGGGTTGATGGTTTTTGTGATTGGGCTGGTTTATAATTTACCCTCGCTTCTTTTTTCTTGTGTCTCAGCCGGGATCAGTATTGCGACCGCTAATCCGGATATTGACCCTGATATCGTTGCCACGCTGGGTATTGTCTCTGCTTGTGTTGGTTGTGTTCAGATTATCGTCAGCCTGGCCGGTAATGCCTTGCTGCCTGCTGCTATTATTCGCTATGCTGAATATGGCACTCTGGGTTCGGCTTTTCAGTTTGGTGAAATCTTTAATTTTATCAAAAATAACATTGGCGATTATATTATTGTAATTTTGTTAGGGTGGGTCACCGGTCTTGTTGCCGCCTTTGGTTTGATTCTCTGTGTGGTCGGGGTGCTCTTTACCGGCTTCTGGTCAGTTTTGGTTACCGCCAATCTGTATGGTCAACTGGCCCGCAAGGCTTCGAGTTCACCCCAAATGGCCTTATAGGCAAGGGGGACATCCTGGGGACTCGAAACGGGTGGCGGCTGAGCGGGTTATAATAAGCAAAAGGTTCGATGGAATTGTATAACGAGGTTTAATCATGATAGACGCCTTTTCAAACATTGCGACTGCCTTTGGCCTATCCTCTTCGGCCGGGCTGAATGCTTATTTACCGCTGCTGATTGTAGCTTTAACCGCCCGTTACACCGACTTGCTTCAACTGAATAAACCCTGGGATGTGTTGACCAACGGTTGGGTGATTGCCGTACTGGTCGTGTTATTACTCATCGAAATGACCGTAGACAAGATTCCGGCGGTGGATACGCTCAACGACGTAGTCCAAACGGTGGGCCGGCCCGCCGCCGGAGCAATCCTGTTTGCCTCCAGCTCCGGCGTGGTGGGTGATCTGCATCCGGTGCTGGCTTTTGTGGCCGGGCTGCTCCTGGCCGGTGGGGTTCATACGGTCAAAACGGCGGCCCGGCCGGTGGTTACAACAACTACCGCGGGAGTGGGCAACTGGCTGGTCAGCCTGATGGAAGACATCCTCGCCCTGATTGCGGCCATTCTGGCGATTTTACTGCCAATTGTGGTGGCTTTGGTAATTATCTGTTTGCTTCTCTTGTTTGTCTGGTGGCAAAGCCGCCGCCGCGCTAAAACCGTAACCGCGTGATTAATTGTGAATGGTGAATTGTGAACGGTTCGACGGGGCGGCTGGACTCATTAACCATTAACGATTGACAATTCACCATTAATTCGGGAGTTATCTCATGCATCAATCCGATTATGCCTCTTCTCAAACCAGTACTATGGCCATTATCAGCGTCATTTCAGGCGTCTTGAGTTGGGTGGCCTTGCCCTTCATTGGGGCGATTGTGGCGATTGTCACCGGGCATATGGCCCGCAATGAAATCAAGAGCAATCCCGGTATGCAAGGAGATGGGTTAGCTATTGCCGGCTTGATTTTAGGCTATTTGCACATAGTAACTTTCTGCGGGGGGCTGTTGCTGTTCCTTCTTTTCTTCGGAGGTATGGTAGGGCTGACCGGGTGCGCCATTCTTTCCGAGGCGGGTCAATCTGGGGCTTCCCTGTCCATTCCCCCAATCCCCCTCAACTGATGAGCCGTTCACCTATCAGCGAGATCCGGCAAAAATTGCAAGAGAGCCGCCGTCATACCCTACAGTTGATTGATGCCATTGATGCGGAAGTTGCCATCCAGCGCCCCCGCCCCGATGCCTGGAGCATCAAAGATCACATTACCCATCTGGTCGCCGTCGAAGAGTCGGTTATCCACTTTGCCCATCGTATTCTGGATGAGGACTGTCCCATCTCACCCCTCTGCCATGATGTGGCCTTTAATCAGGATGTTTGGAATAATCGGGAGGTAGCTGAGCGAGCGGGGTATACCTGGACAGAGGCTCGCTGTGCCCTTGATGCCACGCGCCAGGAGTTGCTGACCTTGCTCGACCACATCCCGCCGGAAGCCCTGGACCGGCTGGGGTCGCATCCTGTCTGGGGTACGCCCGTCACTTTGGGGAGTGTTTTGCGCGTCCCCTACCGTCATGAGCGAGGCCACCGGGATGAGATTGCCGCGCTGGTTACTGTAGGTCTGCCCAGTCCCAATTTACAGCCGTGAGGGTCCAGAGGTTAGGCTGGACTCTTTTTTGTTTGGGGAAGAACTACAAGATATTGACGCATTTTCAGATGTTATACAATATATAGTAGCTGGATATTTGGAAATTTATTTGACCTCCATTACAATCATTCTTGTTTTTGGATTGGGCTAAAGAAAATAAGAGAAAACCATGGATTTTGCCGCTGTTTTTCAAACCTGGATTAATGTGCTAACAAAACCCAGCGAAACCACATTTGAGCTGGAGCGTCAAAAACCTGGCGCAAATTTAACCACAGCGATTATCTGGATCATTGCTGCCGGAGCTATTTTAGCGGTTCTAAGCGCTATTGGCGCTTTAATTTCCAGCTTTATTAACGGCGGCTTCACCACTTTACAACCCATGCTAGAGGAGGCAGATATTTCGCCAGAGGTGGCCGCTCAACTTGCGGCAATAACCGCCGGGAGCGCAGGCGGAGTTGTAGGCACATTTTGCGCCGGTTTGATTTTTGTACCCATCGCATTTTTGATAGGCTCCGGCGTTCATCTTTTAATTGCCAAATTGTTTGGCGGCGCCGGAAGTTTTGAGGAACAAACCTATCTCTTGGCTACCTTCTCAGCGCCAATTATGATTATTAACGGCATCCTTAGTCTTGTGCCAATTTTAGGCGGATGTCTTTCGATTTTTGTCTTTATTTATCAACTGGTCTTAACGTATATGGCGGTTAAAGTGGCCCATCGTCTCGGTTCAGGCCAGGCAGCGGTAGTTGCGCTCGGCCCTACTTTAATCTTCTTTACCTGTATCGCCTGCCTGGTTGTTGGAATTGTTGCCTGGATTACCAGTATCGCTTCAACGGCTCAGTAAACGATGAAAATGTCATTGCGAGGCCGTAAGGCCGAAGCAATCCTCGTCTTCGGGGTAGAGGACTGCTTCGCCGCTAAAGCGGCTCGCAGTGACATGACAGTTATTTCGGAAGGAGAACAGCATCATGAAATCAGTTGGATTTACCCCCGTGCCTGAACGGATTACCCGTTTGGTTGAGATTGCTTACAACTTATGGTGGACGTGGCACCCGGAAGCGCAGGAGCTTTTTCAGCGGATTGATGCCCGGCTGTGGGAAGATGTTTATCATAACCCCGTTTTATTTTTGCGCGAGGTGCGCCAATCTTCGCTGGATCAGGCGGCCAATGACCCGGAGTTTATTCGCGCCTACCACAATACTTTGACCAGTTTTGATGAATACCAGGTATTTGGCCAAACCTGGTTCAAACAAACCTATCCCGACAAATTGAATAAACCGATTGCCTACTTTTCGGCGGAGTTTGGCCTGCACGAAAGTTTGCCTATCTACTCTGGCGGTCTGGGGGTGCTCTCCGGCGATCACACCAAAGAGGCCAGCGATCTGGGCTTGCCTTTTATTGGCGTAGGTTTCTTGTATCCGCAGGGGTATTTTAAACAAGTTATCACCCCCAATGGCGACCAGGAAGCTATTTATGTCAAAGTGCGTTTTGCCGAAGTACCGGCTCGCCCCGCCTATACTGCCGACGGCAAAGAGGTGGTAGTGTCGGTTTCGCTGCCGGCGCGGGGTGATCTGCCCGACCGGCAGGTGCAGGCCAAAGTTTATCAAATTCAAGTAGGCAATGTGCCGCTCTATCTGATGGATACCGACATCCACCCCAACGCGCCGGAAGATCGGGAGCTTTCGGCCCGGCTTTATGGCGGCGATGAAGAGATGCGCCTGGCTCAAGAGAAAGTCCTGGGGGTCGGCGGAGTACGGGCGCTGCGGGCCATGGGCATTGAACCGGCTGTGTTTCACATGAATGAAGGCCACTCCGCCTTTTTGGTTCTGGAGCGGGCCAGGGAATTGGTGGCCCAGGGCATGACGTTTGCCCAGGCGGCCGAGATTGTCCGCAAAACCTCGGTCTTTACCACCCACACTCCCGTGCCGGCCGGCCACGACGCCTTTCCTTTCCATATGATGGATCGTTACTTTCCCCACTGGCACGAGTCGCTCAAGCTTAGCCGGGAGGATTTTTTAAATCTGGCCCGGCAGGATCATGGCTGGGGGCCGACCTTTAGCATGACCGTTCTGGCCCTGAAAATGTCGGGCCGGCACAACGGCGTCAGCAAACTACACGGCGAAGTGTCACGCAAGATGTGGAGCTGGCTCTGGCCTAACAAAAGCGTGGAAGATGTGCCCATTACCTATGTCACCAACGGTATCCACACCGAAACCTGGCTGGCCCCTGAACTCAAGGCCCTATATGATCAATACCTGGACAAAGATTGGGTGCTGCGGATTGACGACCAGGCCATGTGGAATGGCGTTAACCAGATTCCCGACGAGGTTTTATGGGAGGTGATGAACCAACTGCGGGCCAGACTGGTCAATTTTGTGCGGCTGCGGACCCGCCAGCGTCTGACCCGGCTGCGAATGCACCCCAACGACATCCAGGCTACAGTGGACTTGTTGAATCCCAAAGCCTTGACCATTGGCTTTGCCCGCCGCTTTGCCACTTACAAACGGGCCACCTTGCTCTTCCATGACACCGAGCGGCTGAAGCGCATTGTCTATGGCGGCGGGACACGCCCGGTCCAGTTTGTCTTTGCCGGCAAGGCTCACCCCCGCGATGAGCCGGGCAAAAACTTTATTCGCGAAGTTTACCATCGCTCCCACGAGGCGGGCCTGGCCGGACACTTGATTTTTATCGAAGATTATGACATGAATGTGGCCCGCGAAATGGTAGCCGGGGTAGATGTGTGGCAGAACACGCCCCGCCGCCCCCTGGAAGCCAGCGGCACCAGCGGCCAAAAAGCCGGCTTAAACGGCAGCCCCAACTTCTCTATTTTGGATGGCTGGTGGGCCGAAGGCTTTAACGGCAAAAACGGCTGGGCTATCGGCAGTGATGCCGAATACGAGAGCGAAGAGGCCCGCAATCACGCCGACGCCACCTCGTTGTACGAGATTCTGGAAAATGAGATAGTCCCGGCGTTTTATGACCGTGACGCCAAAGGTGTACCGCACAAATGGATTAAGCTGGTCAAAGAGTCAATTCGCACCGTCGCGCCCCAGTTCAGCATGACCCGGATGATAAAAGAGTATACCAACAATTTATATGTGCCAAGTATGGAGTGAGATAGAGACGAGGATATAAAGACGCGAAGGCTTCTTGCCTTCGCGTCTTTTGTTATTGTGCTGGTTGATCTAGGGCTAGATTGAGCGTCAATACATTGACTCGCGGCTCACCCAGGAAACCCCATTGGCGGCCTTCGGTGTGTTCAGCGACAAGCTGGCGCACCCTGTCTTCACTCAGACCACGTTCACGGGCTACGCGAGGCACTTGATACAGCGCCGCTGCCGGACTGATGTGGGGGTCAAGCCCGCTGCCGGAGGCTGTAACCAGGTCTACCGGAATGGGCGCGGTATTGTCGGGGTCGGCAACCCGGAGCGCATCCACCCGAGCTTGAACCGCATCCAGCAAGGCTTGACTGGTCGGTCCCAGGTTTGAGCCGGAGGAGGCCGCTGCATTGTAAGGAAACGATCCGGTGGCCGACAACCGGCCCCAAAAGTATTGGGGCGCATCGAACTGCTGCCCAATCAGAGCCGAACCAACCGGCTGGCCGTCCTGATAGATTAAGCTGCCGTTGGCCTGGTTGGGAAACGCCGCCTGGGCGATAGCTGTCACCGCCAGAGGATAAAGCAGCCCGGTAATAATGGTCAGCAAAACCAGCATGGTCATAGCCGGTCGAATTTGTGTTTGCATCCTTAAAAAGCTCCTTCAAAGATAGTAGCCAGTAATCAGTAGTCAGTAGTCAGATAAACCCTGCTACCTGCTACCTGTTATTTCTCATGCCAACCCCAACCCCACCAAAATCAGATCAATCAATTTGATACCGATGAACGGCGCAATCAACCCGCCGACGCCATAAATGAGTAAATTGTCGCGCAGTAGTTGGGCCGCTCCCACCGGGCGATAGGGCACCCCGCGCAGGGCCAGGGGGATAAGGGCAATAATAATCAACGCGTTGAAAATCACCGCCGACAGAATGGCGCTGGCCGGCGTGGCCAGGCCCATAAAGTTGAGCGCGTTCAAAGCCGGGTAGGTTGAAGCAAAGGCCGCCGGAATGATGGCGAAATATTTGGCCACGTCGTTAGCAATACTGAAAGTAGTCAGCGCCCCCCGTGTCATCAGCAGTTGTTTGCCGATTTCGACAATCTCCAGCAGCTTGGTCGGATTGCTGTCGAGATCAACCATATTAGCTGCTTCGCGGGCGGGTTGGGTGCCGGTGTTCATCGCCACCGCCACATCAGCTTGGGCCAGGGCCGGCGCGTCGTTGGTGCCGTCGCCGGTCATGGCGACCAGCCGCCCACCCGTCTGGTAATCGCGGATGAGTTTCAATTTCGCCTCGGGCGTCGCCTGGGCCAGAAAATCATCCACCCCGGCTTCGGCGGCGATGGCGGCAGCGGTGAGCGGATTATCGCCGGTGATCATCACCGTTTTGATGCCCATTTTGCGCAGTTGGGCAAAACGCTCTTTGATGCCGCCCTTGACCACATCTTTAAGGTGAATTACCCCCATGGCCTGACCATTTCGAGCGACGACCAGCGGCGTACCGCCGGTACGGGCAATTCGCTCTACCGTTTCATTTAAAGTCGCCGGCACAGCTTTGCCCGCTTGTTGAATGTAAGCGGCGATAGTATCCGGCGCGCCCTTGCGAATACTCGTGCCGTTGAGGTCCACCCCGCTCATACGCGTCTGGGCGGTGAAAGGCACAAAGTGCGCCCCGTGCGGCGCTTCCTCCTGCACCCCTACTGTGCGCCCGCGCAGCCCGTACTTTTCTTTGGCCAGCACCACAATACTGCGCCCTTCGGGGGTTTCATCAGCCAGCGAGGCCAGTTGCGCCGCGTCAGCCAACTCCTGGGCATTGGCCCCATCCACCGGAAGAAACTCGACGGCTTGACGATTGCCCAGGGTGATCGTGCCGGTTTTGTCCAGCAGCAGCACGTCTACGTCGCCCGCCGCTTCCACAGCCCGGCCCGACATGGCAATGACATTGCGCCGGATCAGCCGGTCCATACCGGCGATGCCGATGGCGCTCAACAGCCCGCCGATGGTAGTCGGGATGAGGCAGACCAGCAGGGCTACTAAAACGGTAATGGTGATGGGCGTCCCCTGCCCGGCCACTTCGACGCTGAAGAGCGAATAGGGCAGCAAGGTGACGCAGACCAATAAGAAGATGATGGTGAAACCGGCCAGCAGAATATTCAAGGCGATTTCGTTGGGTGTTTTCTGCCGCTTGGCCCCTTCGATCAGGCCGATCATGCGGTCCAAAAAGCCCTCGCCCGGATTGGCGACAACCCGCACAATCAGCCAGTCCGACAGCAGCCGCGTGCCCCCGGTGACGGCGCTGCGGTCGCCGCCGGATTCGCGGATGACCGGGGCGCTTTCGCCGGTGACGGCGCTTTCATCTACCGAAGCTACCCCTTCGACGATTTCACCGTCGGCGGGAATAATGTCGCCCGCTTCGACCAGGAAGAGATCGCCCTGACGCAGCGCGGTCGAAGAGACTTCTTCAAATTTGGCGCTGCGGTCGGGCCGGGACAGTTTTTTGGCCATGGTTTCGCGGCGAGTTTTGCGGAGCGCTTCGGCCTGGGCTTTACCCCGGCCTTCGGCCAGCGCCTCGGCAAAGTTAGCAAAAATAACCGTAAACCACAGCCAGGCGGCTACAGCAAAGATGAAGCCGGCCGGCGCTTCGCCCTGGCCAAAGAGGGCTTGAATAAAGAGAAAGGTGGTCAAAATGCTGCCTGCCTCGACCACAAACATGACCGGATTGCGGACTTGCACGCGTGGATCAAGCTTGCGAAAAGCATCAACGATGGCATGGCGATATAATTCTTGTTTGATTTGTGCTTGCGTTTTTGTTTCTGTCATGGTTTAGCTCCAATGTTTGACCGGGGACGGGAGACCGAGGACCGGGTAGTTATTTGCCGGTCTCCGGTCCCCCGTCCTCGGTCACTCTCAAAATGTCACTCCTTGAGCCAGCAAAAGTTGCTCCACAATCGGCCCCAGGGCCAGGGCGGGTAAGAAACTCAGCGCCCCGACGATAATGACGACGCCAATAACCCAGCCGATGAAGAGGGGGGTGTGGGTGGGCAATGTTCCTGCGCTGGGCGGCACTTTCTTCTTCCGCACCAGCGACCCAGCGATCGCCAGGGTAGGAATAGCCAGCCAGTAGCGGGCAAAGAGCATCGCTATGCCTCCCAGTAGATTATGGAAGGGGTTGTTCGCCCCAAAGCCGGCAAAGGCGCTACCGTTGTTATTGCCCTGTGAACTGTAGGCATAGAGGGCTTCACTGAAGCCATGCGGGCCGGTGTTGTAGATGGTCGTGTAGGGAAAATGGGCGTTGTACAGCGCGCCCTGGCCTGCGGTCGTGCTGACCGCTAAAGCCGTAGCCAGCAAGACCACTGCTGGCGGAACGAGGATAATGATGGCCGCCATCTTCATTTCATAGACTTCGATCTTTTTGCCCAGGTATTCCGGGGTGCGCCCGACCATCAGCCCGGCCACAAACACGGCGATGATGGCAAAGACCAACAAGCCGTACAAGCCTGAACCTACTCCACCGTAAATGACTTCGCCCAGTTGCATCAGCCACATGGGCGCCAAGCCGCCAATCGGGGTATAGGAGTCGTGCATGGAGTTGACCGAGCCGTTGGAGGCGGCGGTGGTGGCGCTAGCCCACAGGGCCGAGTTGGCAATGCCAAAGCGAACTTCCTTGCCTTCCATGTTGCCGCCAGAATGTAATTCACCGGCAACCTGATCTGCCCCCAGTTGGGTCAGAAGGGGGTTGCCATTTTGCTCAGCGATGACGGCGGTCAACATCAAGGGCACAAACATAAGGGTCATCGCTGCCAGCACCGCCCAACCCTGGCGAGTATCTTCGACCATTTTGCCGAAGGTGTAGCACAATGCTGCTGGAATCAGCAAGATTGCCAGCATTTCCACAAAGTTGGATAGCGGCGTAGAATTTTCAAAGGGATGGGATGAGTTGACATTGAAAAAGCCACCGCCGTTTGTGCCCAGTTGCTTGATCATAATCTGGGAGGCCGCCGGTCCCAGGGCCAAGACCTGCTCGGTTATAGCGTTCCCATCGGCATCGGTGGTGGGTTGCAGGAGCGGTACCGTCTGGTAGGTGCTGAGGGTTTGCGCCACACCCTGCGACACTAAAATCAGCGCCCCAACAATAGCAAGTGGTAGTAGGATGTATAGGGTTGTGCGCACCAGGTCCACCCAGAAATTGCCAACCCCCCCTCTAATCCCCCCCGCAAGCGGGGGGGAAGCAGGGGGGGTATGCCGGGCCAGGCCGCGGCAGAAGGCTGCTAACGTAGCCATACCCGTTGCCGCCGAAACAAAGTTCTGCACCGTCAACCCGACCATCTGGGTCAGGTAGCTCATCGTCACTTCGCCGCCGTAGCCCTGCCAGTTGGTGTTGGAGGCAAAGCTAACCGCCGTGTTAAAGGACGAGTCGGGCGTAACCGCGCCTAATCCCATCGGATTGAGTGGCAAAAAGCCTTGTAGGCGTTGCAGCCCGTAGAGCAAAAACAGTCCTAAGGCGTTAAAAAGCATCATCGCTATCGCATAAGTTTTCCAATTCATTTCTTCGTCTGGCCGCACGCCGCTCAAACGATAGAGTAAGCGTTCAACCGGCCCCAGCACTGGGTCCAGCCAGGTACGCTCGCCGTTGTACACGCGGGCCATAAATGCCCCTAGCGGCTTGGCCAGCAATAACAGTACCAGCATATATAACCCAATTTGGGCCCAACCTATAAGTGTCATACGGAACTCTCCAATTTAAGTGCGTAGTAATCAGTCATCAGTTGTCAGTAATCAGTTGTCTCAGTGGATCCAATTTTCCGAGGAGTGAGGCACGCCCACGTGCCGAACACCGCCGCACGTGGGCGTGCTGGCTCCTCAAATTTGGATCCACTGAGTCTATTACTGTTCACTGATAACTCCTTACTGCTCACCAATAACTGCCTATCCAAACCATTCCGGTTTCAATAGGGCTAGAACCAGGTAAATCAGCATGGCTAAAGCAATCAAGCCGGTGATGAGATACAGCATGTTATTCCTCCATCAATTTCTCGCAGCCAGCAATCAGGCCCCAACTGGCGGCGAAGAAGATCAAGGCCACACCTAAATACAATAAATCTGCCATGGATTATTACCTCCATTTTTCTCCTCGAATGGCGTTGTTGCTCAATTATTCGATGTCTTTTCTGGGAGGGAATAGTTTGAGTCGGATGATGGCCATTCGGTCCCAGGCGATTGGCTGAGGTTTCGGGTACATCGTAAGTTATAGCCGAGAGCGTTCGGAAACTACTTGGCCTGTCTCGCTCGCCCTGGCATGAACTGCCAGGGCTACTCAACAGCGCCGGGTGAACCCGGCTTTAGCCCGATTAATCGGGCGCTGTGCCATAGAGCGTCGGTGGTAAAGGTTGCTCTGGAGTTTCCGAATGCTCTCATAGCCGAGTCAGAATAGACATAGAAGTGAACTTGGACATGGGGCGACGGTTGAGCGGACCTCTCCTCCAACAAGTCAATGGCATGGCTATCAATCCCGGCAGACTCTCGGTCCAGCAGCGCGGTAGAATGGGCGTCCAACCACAGGATTATCAAACCATAACCAGCCACCACCACCCCCATTTCCAAAAAGATGCGCCAGCCAGAAGAGGGGGCCACTTGGTGGGCCAGGATCAATAACCCGACCATGATAAGCACCACTGCGCCCAATTGCCACCAGCTTTGTTGAGCATGTTTTTGTTTGGCCATCTTTCCTTCACCAGATTAAAAGATTGTTCACTATACCCAGTATATGCAAAAATGGGTCAAGTGGGGGTCAAGGTATTTTAGAGAGGGGTCAAGAAAGTGTTTAGATTCTGGCGGGGTGGGGAGATTGGAGATTAGAGATTGGAGATTGTAACTACTTCGACAATGTCACATTATTATGACAACTATTTTGATCCCATAACAGCCTGTTTTCCGACGCTCGCCCGGCGATGAACTCGCCGGGCGACAAAACTGCGCCCGATTAATCGGGCTACTTCACTCATCCGCTTAAGTCCCATTGATCGGACGCTGTTAGATAGCCCTGCGATTTATCGCGGGGCGGGCAACAGGGGCAATTCAGGTTTGCATCAGTCATCAGTCCTCAGCCGGTAGCCAACGCCTGGCTCGGTGATAATGTGGGTGGGCCGGGTGGGGTCGGCCTCTAGCTTGCGGCGCAAATTACTGATGTTGACCCGTAGCAGATGAGATTGATCTTCGCTGCCTGGCCCCCAAAGTTGGCGCGTGATTTGGGTATGGGTCACCACTTTGCCGGCGTGGATTACCAGCACTTTGAGTAAATCATACTCGGTCGGGGTGAGTTGGATTTCGCGCTTGTCCACCGCCACCAGTCGCCGGGCCAGGTCTACCGTCAGCTTGCCGCTGGTGAAAACAGGCGCATCTTCTTTGGGCCTGACGTGACGCAGGGCCACCCGCAGCCGGGCCAACAATTCGCCCATACTAAACGGTTTGGTCAGGTAATCATCGGCCCCGGCATCGAGCGCGGCGATTTTGTCCGTCTCGTGGTCGCGCACCGAGAGGATAATCACCGGGGTTTGAGTCCACTCGCGCAACCGGCGAGTCACTTCAACGCCCTCCATATCCGGCAGCCCCAAATCTAAGATGATGATGTCCGGGCGATGAGTTACCACCGCTTCCAGGGCTTCCCGGCCAGTGGTCGCTTCAAAAACGGTATGGCTGTGGGTGGTCAAAGAGGCTTGCAAAAAGCGCCGGATCGCTCTTTCATCATCCACCACCAGCACTCGTACCCCGCCGGAAGGCTCATCAGGGGGTTTACTCATTTGGCAGAGATCTCTTATTCTATCTGATACGGCACTTCGGTAATGACAATCCCCGGCCTGAATAGCAAAACCATGCGCAGCCAGAAGGTAGTTTGGGTATGCAACAGGTTGTGCCACCAATGGCGCGGCACAAAGTGGGGAACGACAACGGTAATAATCTCGTTGGGCTGACGGCAAGCGTCAATCTGGTCAATATACGAGAGCAACGGTTCAAGCAGCAGCCGATAAGGGGAGTCTAAAATAACCATCCGCACCCCGTTGCCCCACCATTCCCAATCGCGGTACACTCGTTCCGACTCTTCGGGATTGGTTGAGACGTGGATGGCGGTAATATCATCAGACAGGAGGCTGGCATAGCGGAGGGCCGCCAGGGTGCCTTGATGGACGCCCCCCACCAGGAGAATGACCCGATGGCGCGGATGGCGGGGGGGCGCGCCCCTGAAATTTCGCAGCGACAGCCGTTTGGCCAGGTGGCGGTAATGGTTATGAATGGACCAAAAGATAAAGACCAGGAAGGGAATCAGGAGAATAACCACATACGCGCCGTCGCGGAATTTGGTAACGGCAAAAACCAGCATGACAATAGCGGTACAAACCGCGCCAAAGCCGTTAATGACCATCTTGAGCTTCCACTGCGAATCGTAATGCAAGGTTGAACCATGCTCCGAAACCGTCTGGTTGGCGGCTAGATGCCCGCTCCGCCACCAGCGGCGAGCCATACCGCTCTGCGATAAGGTAAACGAGAGAAAGACGCCAATGGCATACAAGGGAATGAGGGCGCTGACGCTGGCCTGGAAAACAACAATCAACAACGAGGCAATAATCGCCAGGGCGATAATTCCGCGCGAGTAAACCAGACGGCTGCCCCGATAGGTAAATTGGCGGGGCAAAAAGCCGTCGCCGGCCATCAAGGCGCTCAAGCGGGGAAAATCGGCAAAGGCGGTATTGGCCGCCATAATCAAAATCACGGCAGTGGCGGCGATCATCGCCAGGTAGAAAAAGCCCCGTCCCTCGAAAATTGTCCGGCCCAACTGCGAGATGATGGTTTCCGTTTCCGAGGGAATTCCGCCAATCTGGCCGGTTAAGAACGTAATCCCCAGGAATAAGGTTCCCAGAATCGAAGCCATCCAGATAAGCGTCACTCCGGCATTGTGGCTGCGCGGCTCTTTGAAGGCGGGGATGCCGTTGGAAACGGCCTCAATTCCGGTCAGAGCCGCCGTGCCACTGGAAAAAGCATGCAGCAGCAGAAACAAAGTTACCGGCTGCGCCATGCCGTGCAGTTCCAGTTCCGGTGGATTAGGCACCGCCCCCAATGAGCCGGTCAGATAGCGGAAGAAGCCGATCCCGACGGTCAGAAACATCATGAGCAGGAAAAAGTAAGTGGGAATGGCAAAGGTAATGCCGGACTCCTTAACCCCACGCAAGTTAATTAACATAATGAGCATGACCATAATCACGGCAATAGCGACGCGATGCTCAAATAAAGCCGGATAGGCCGAGGTAATTTGGGCTACACCCGACGAAACAGACACCGAGACAGTCAGAATGTAATCGGTTAACAGGGCGGCCCCGGCCACCTGGGCCGGTAGCTCACCCAAATTGTCACGCGAGACAATGTAGGCCCCGCCGCCGTTGGGGTAGGCATGGATGGTTTGCTCATAAGAAATGGTCACAATCGCCATCAAAGCAACAATGGCAACCGAAATAGGAAAAGCATAGCCAAAGCTGGCTGTCCCGGCTACGGCCAGAATAAACAAAATTTCCTGGGTGGCATAGGCCGTGGAAGAAAGGGCGTCGGACGCAAAAACGGCCAGGCCGACCAGTTTGCCGATGGTTTGGTGCGGCGCATCGGCCGTGGCCAGCGGCCGGCCGATGAACCAGCTTCGCCAGGTGCGCGGCGGCGTTTGACTCCCCGCCGGACGGAGGACAGTAATTCCATTTTCTTTTTCAATAAGCGCCATAAAATTTCCTCAGGTGTGAAATACAAATAAATGGAGGCAGCAAAAAACAGCCTCTTATCCTTCAGTATAGGTAAAAAGGGGTCAATAAGGGGTCAAGAAAGTTAAAGAGGGGGTCAAGAAAGTATCAAGAAAAACAAAGGGCAGGCGGGGGGCCTGCCCTGGTTCAATCGTCTATCCGCAGCCGATAACCGACGCCCGGCTCGGTGAGGAGGTAGGCCGGACGGGTGGGATTTGCTTCAAGCTTGCGCCGCAGGTTGCTGATATTAACCCGCAGCAAGTGGCTCTCGTCTTCATAGCCCATGCCCCACACCTGCCGCAGAAGTTGGTGATGGGTTAACACTTTGCCGGCATGTGTCACCAGCAGCTTGAGCAATTCATACTCGGTTGGGGTGAGCTGAATTTCACGCCCGCCAACCGTCACT
This sequence comes from Anaerolineales bacterium, assembly GCA_015075405.1. Lineage (GTDB taxonomy): Bacteria > Chloroflexota > Anaerolineae > 4572-78 > J111 > DSQQ01. The sequence goes on along the minus strand of JABTUK010000003.1, from coordinate 79,892 downwards.
ACCCGCCGGGCCAGGTCAACGGTTAACCCGCCAGTGCGGAAGATAGGGGTCTCTCCGGCAGGGGCGGCATGGCGCAGCGCAACCCGCAGCCGGGCCATCAGTTCGCCCGCGCCAAAGGGCTTGGTCAGGTAATCATCGGCTCCGGCATCGAGAGCGGCGATTTTGTCGGTTTCGTGCTCGCGCACCGACAGCACAATGATCGGGGTTTTGCTCCACTCGCGCAGCCGGCGGGTCACTTCGAGGCCATCCATATCGGGCAGGCCCAAATCCAGAATAATTAAATCGGGGTGATGGGCTACTACCGCTTCGAGCGCTTCCCGTCCATTCGTTGCCTCAAAAACGGTATGGCCGTGCGCTGCCAGGGAAACTTGCAAAAAGCGTCGAATCGCCCGCTCATCGTCCACCACCAACACTCGCACCCCAGTGTTTGCTTTATCGGTAGAATTACTCATAAACTGTGAAATGCCTTTTGTAATAACTCAATCGCCATGTCATTTCGAGGCCAGAGGCCGAGAAATCTCCAAAGACACAACACATAAAAGTAAGGTATCGGGATTTCTCCCTGCGGTCGAAACCTGTCCTGAGCTTGTCGAATGGATGACATGGCTGAACAGTTATCCTTTTTCTTCCAAAGGCAGTAATAATTTGATGACTAACCCGCCGCCGGGCCGATTTTCGGCCCAAATCCGCCCGCCGTGGGCTTCGATAATGCCGCTGCTAATGGACAGCCCTAACCCTGTGCCCGGAGGCGCATCGCCCCGCTTCCGCCGGTCGGACGAAACCCCAGGGGAAGTATGCGGCCCGCGATAGAACTTGTCAAAAATGCGGGTCAGGTCGTCGGGGGGGAGGCCGGGGCCGTGATCAGCAATCTCAAGTTGAAGCGAGTGGCCGCTGACCTGCGCCCGCACCTCAATGGGGGTGTCGGGCGGTGAGTATTTGACGGCATTATCCAGCACATTGACCAGGGCCTGGACCACCAGCACAAAATCCAACGGCAGCAGGGGCAGGTCGGGCGGCAGGTCTACCCTTACCTCCCGGCCGGCGAGCAGGCCGTCAAGCCGCTGGAGGGCTGCGCCAATCACATCCTGAATATCGCTGGGCTGGTATGATATTTTGAGCGCCCCCGCTTCCAGGCGGCTCATATCCAGTAGATTGCCGACCAGTTGGTTCAACCGCCCGGCTTCCTCGTGGGCGGTTTTGAGCAGTTCCTGGCGAATGGTGGGGTTCAGCGCGGCCTCATCTTCCAGCAGGCTGCTGAGCGAGCCGGTAATCGAAGCCAGTGGGGTGCGTAGATCGTGCGAGATGGAGTTGAGCAGGGCAGTTTGCAATTTTTCCGTCTGCCGCAGCAATTCGGCCTGGCGAGCGGTTTCGGCCAGATTAGCCCGCTCGATGGCCAGCGCGGTTTGGCTGGCAAAGGCTTCCATCAAGCGCCGCTGTTCCGGCGTTGAGTCCAGGCCGGAGCGGGCCAGTTTTAGCCCCAGCACACCCACCACCCCGCGCGCTGTTTTGAGCGGCAAATAACGGGCATCGGCCGCGGACAGGGTATCGGTGTGCCGGCCGGCCGGCCGGCCATGTTGAAAGGCCCAGGCGGCTACGGCCAGTTTGTCCTCGTCCAGGCCAAATCCAGGGCTAACCCCTGGTGCAGTCAGGCGCTCCCCTGCGGGCAGAAAAACGGCCACCTCCCGGTCAAAGGTCTGGCCGATGTGGGTAATCACGGCTTGCATAATTTCATCCAGGCCCACAGCAGAGGCCAGGTCACGGCTGAGGGCATAGAGTGTGGCCGTTTGGGTTTCGCGCCGCCGGGCCACTTCGGCCTGCTCGCGCACTTGTGAGGCCAGGGTACTGATGGCCAACCCCACAATCAGCAGGCTGCCGAAGGTAATCAGATATTGAGGGTCGGCGACGGCAAAGGTGTAGCGGGGCGGCACAAAGAAAAAGTTGAACCCAACAACGCTAAACACCGCCGCAACGATAGCCGGGCCACGCCCCAGACGCAGCGAAGCAATCACCACTGCCAGCAAAAAAAGCATAACCAGGTTGGCCGGCGAAACAACCGGATCTATGACCTCGCCAACCAGGGCGGCCAGGACTACCAGGCCGATGCTTTGCAGGTAGCGGTTCCAGGGGCGATGCGGCCGCAAATCGGCAGGAACGACTATGGCTGAAGGGGTTTCGGCTGCGCTGCTGATAATATACACATCAATGTCGCCGCTCTGATTGATAAGTTGATCAACCAGCGAATCTTTAAAAAAACTAAGCCAGGGGGAACGGAGTGGTTTACCGGCAATGATTTTGGTGATGTTGTGGCTGCGGGCGTAGTCAATGACCGTCTCCGCAACGTTCGGTCCGGGCAGCGAGACCACTTTTGCGCCGAGTTCCTCAGCCAGCCGCAGGGTCCGGGCCACCCGATCCCGCTCGACTTCGGAAAGTTGGGCGTGGCCGGGTGTTTCGACATACATGGCAAACCACTCGGCATCCAGCGGATCGGCCAGCCGCCGTCCGGCCCGAACTAACCGCTCGCTGAGCGGGCTGGGGCTGACACACACCAGCAGTCGGTCGCCGGCCGGCCAGGGGCCGGGAATGGCCCGCGTTTGCATGTAAGTCCGCATCTGGTCGTCTACCCGCTCGGCGGCGCGGCGCAGAGCCATTTCCCGCAAAGCAGCCAAATTGCCGGGGCGGAAAAACTTTTGAATGGCCCGGGCCGCCTGGTCAGGCACGTACACTTTGCCTTCTTCGAGGCGTTGCAGCAGTTCGGCGGGCGGCAGGTCAATTAGTTCGATCTCATTGGCTTCGTCCAGCAGCCGATCCGGTACGGTTTCGCGGACGGTGACGCCGGTGATTTGGGCTACCACGTCGTTGAGGCTTTCCAGGTGCTGGATATTGAGGGTGGTGTAAACATCAATTCCGGCGGCCAGCAATTCTTCGACATCCTGGTAGCGTTTGGGGTGGCGTGAGCCGGGAGCGTTGGTATGGGCCAGTTCATCCACCAGGGCAAGCTGGGGCCGGCGGGCCAGGACCGCATCCATATCCATTTCCGGCAGCGTCACCCCGCGATATGCTACCTGCTGGCGAGGAATAATCTCCAAGCCAGCCAGCAACTCTTCGGTCTCAACCCGGCCGTGGGTTTCGGCATAACCGACGACTACATCTATACTTTCGGCTCGGCGCTGGTGAGCCGCGCCCAGCATGGCATAGGTTTTGCCCACCCCGGCCACATAACCGAGAAAAATTTTGAGTTTACCTCGCGTTTGCTGCTGTTCTTCGGCCTGGGCATAGGCCAGCAGGGCTTCGGGGCTGGGGCGAGAAGGGGTGTTAGGCATGGTAGGCTCTCAAGCAGGAAGGTTGGAAGGCTGGAAGAATGGAGGATTGAAAGAATTACCGACCTTCCAACCTTTAAAGTTCTTTGGTATCCAAAATAATCGTCACCGGGCCATCATTTTCGATATGGACGATCATGTGCGCGCCAAAAACGCCGGCGGCAACTTTTTTGATGCCCAGCTTTTGTAACTCGGCGGCGAAGTGGGCGACGAGGGGTTCGGCTACAGCGGGCAGCGCGGCGTCGGTGAAGCTGGGCCGGCGGCCTTTGCGGGCATCGGCGTAGAGGGTGAATTGGGAGATGACCAGCATTTCGGCGTTTGTGTCCAGGGCCGACAGGTTCATTTTACCCTGCGCGTCTTCAAACACACGCAGGTGAACGGTTTTTTCGGCCAGTTTTTTGACCTCCGCCGGTCCATCGCTATGCGTCACGCCGAGCAGAATGACGTAGCCCGGCCCAATCTGGCCGACCACTTGATCGCCAACCGTTACATTTCCATGCCGAACCCGTTGCAAGACAGCGCGCATCTATTATTTCTCAATGAAATATAATTCTCCGATTATAGCTTTCTATTGGGATTTGACCAATAAATTTATCGTAATCTGACAGAGTTGTGCTAAAATAAGATACGGAGGCTAACGTTTATGGCAGAATTTCTTTTGAAGGATATTCCAAATCCACTGTATCAACGACTTAAGCAAAAAGCCATCGAAAACCATCGTAGCTTGGATACTGAAGTGATAGCCACCCTTGAATGTAGCACTTGAGAAGGTTAAGACAATGAATACAATAACCCTCGACCAAGCCCTCGACACAGTCATGCAGCTATCGTTTGAACAGCAAGAAATGCTGCTTGACATCATCCACCGTCGCCATATTGAGAGCCGGCGCAGAGAAATTGCCCAGGATGCTCAAGAGGCTATTGCTGCTTTTCATGCGGGTAAATTAAAACCGCAGCCTGTGGAAGAAATCATTACTGAACTTCGCCAATCATTAGACGAAATGATTGACGAATGAGGGAGCTTGTTTTAACCCCGAAGTTTAAACGAGCCTATCGCAAATTTGTGCGGCGTGATACCCGGTTACAAGTGCGAATAGAGAATGTATTGCAGCAGATGCAAGAGGACACGTTTGCGGCTCACCTGAGCACCCACAAACTTGGTGGAGAACTGCTTGGACTACAAGCCTGCTCTTGTGGCTATGATTGTCGGATTGTGTTTTCAATTGAGCGAGATCAGGCCACGGGAAAAGAGGTTATCATCTTGCTTGATGTAGGCACCCACGACGAAGTTTACTGAGAAATCCACTCCACAGTGTAAGCTAATTCCCCTTTTTCAACTTTGGCAGCTTTGGCAGTTCCCGGCTGGGCCGGGGACCAAAATCCGGGATGCGGGGCGGCTTGGCCTCCATCAACTTCATAATTTCTTGCAGCCCCCGTTCCAACTGCGGGTCTTGACCGGCCACGTAATCTTGCGGCTTGACCTCCACTTCGATATCGGGGTCCGTGCCGTAGTTTTCCACGGCCCAACCGACATCCTGAAACCAGGACGAAAATTCGGGCTGAGTGGTAATGGTGCCATCTACCAGGGTATGGCGCGGCGAAATGCCAATCACCCCGCCCCAGGTGCGCTTGCCGATGACCGGCCCCAACCCCATAATTTTAAAAGCGTGGGTAAAGATATCGCCATCCGAACCGGCAAATTCGTTGGTCAGCGCCACCAGTGGCCCCAGCACGGAGTGGACAGGATAGGGAAACGCCTGTCCATAGCGCGGCTGTTTGTAGCCAATACGCCGCCGAGCCAGCTTTTCCAGTAACAATTGCGACACATTGCCGCCGCCGTTGAAGCGGACATCTACAATCAGCCCCTCCCGCTCCGACTCGGCCAGGTAGTAGCGATGAAATTCGGCGTAGCCAAATGCGCCCATATCGGGAATATGAACGTAACCGACTCGCTCGCCGGTTTCAGCGTGGACGCGACGGCGGTTTGTTTCGACCCACTCCCGGTAACGCGCCTCGGTTTCGCTGCGCAGGGTTTTGACCAGGACGGTGCGGGGGGAGGGAGGGTTGGAAGGTTGGAGGGTTGGAGGGTTGGAGGGTTGGGAAGTTGCATTTTTAGGTTGATTATCATCTTGTTCTGGCCCGGTCTCCGGTCTCCGGTCTCCGGTCCTCTGGCCCCCGACCCCCAGAAGGGTCAACTGCACCTCCGTACCGGCCCGATTGACCAGCAACTGCTGCGGTGAAACCTCGCGGCTCAGGCGCTGCCCGTCAATCGCCAGCAGAATATCGCCCACCTGGGCATTGACCCCCAGCCGGCGCAAGGGCGAGTCCCACCGCTCGACCCAGGCATCACCCTGGACAATATGGGTAATCCGATAGCCGCCGGAAGCAGGGTCGTACTCAAAATCAGCGCCCAAAAAACCCTGGTCGTAACGGGGCGAAGGGCGGTAATCGCCGCCAATTTCATAGGCGTGGGAAGTGCCCAACTCGCCCTGCATTTCCCACATCAAATCAGAAAACTCGGAGCGGGTGGTGACGCGATCAATCAGCGGAAAATAACGCTGGTAAACTTGCTGCCAATCCACCAGGGCCATATCGTCAGTCCAGAAATGGTCGCGCTGCAAACGCCAGGCCTCGCGGAACATCTGCTGCCACTCGTCGGGCGGATTGACGGCCACTCGCACCCGGCTCAGGTCAATCCAGCCGCTTTTTTTGGTGTAGCCGCTGGCCCCGTTGTCCGGCTTTTCCCCCGCCTTCAACACCCGCAAATGTCTGCCGTTGCGATAAATGAGAAAATTTCGATCCCGCGATACCCCGAAATCGCTGACGCCGTTGACAATGAACTCTTTTTTGCGCTCAACCAGATCGTACATCTCCAGCGCACCATGGCCTTCCTCGTCATCGTGATTGCGCCAGCTTTTGCCCAGGCTGCCCTCCACAGGAAAGGAGGTAAACAGCACTTTGTCTTTGTTGATACCCCTGATTTGGTGATAGCGTCCTTCGGCCACCGGAAAAGCCACCACCCGGCTCTGAATCCCTTCCAGGTCAATCCGCAGGAACTTATCTTTTTCCTCCGGTTTGGGCGGGGGAGCGCCGGCCTCTTTGTCGCTTTTGGCGGCTTCGGGTGCGGGAGATTTATCAGCTTCTTCCTTTTTGCCGTTGTCTCCGGCGGGAGCTTCGCCCGGCGCGGGAATAAAGGGATTGGCCAACTCTTTTTGCAGCGTGACCAGGTAGGGCCGCGAGCCGCGCGGGAAATTCAAATCAAAATAGTAGCTGTCATGCACCGGGTCAAAATCGCGGAAGGAGAGGAAATAGATGTACTTGCCGGAGGGGTCAAAACTGGGGCCAAAATCGTGCAGAGTGTTGGGGGTGGTTACAAAATGGGTTGCCCCGCTTTCAATGTGACACAATTTAATGGCGGCGGTATAGAGCGACGTGCGCAAACTGTAAACCACCCATTCCCCATCCGGCGACCAGTCCAGCCCGTAGATGCGGCCATAACCGCTTTTGTCCAGTACCTTGTAGCTTTTTTGGGCCAGGTCCACCAAAACAAGCTCATAGCGGTGGTTGCCAAAAACCAGGCGGTCGTGACGGGGCGACAGCTTGAAATAGAGCGGCCGGCCAATATCCAGCCCGGTCAGCCGCTCCACCGGGCGGTCGGCGGGCGTTTTGCTGGCGTCGGGGTGAATTTCGATGACTTCTTCGCCGTCGGCGTCGCTGAGCATGACCAACCGCTGACCGTCATTCAGCCATTCGATGAGCCGGGAACGCACTCCGGCCGTTTTGCCGTAGGGCAGCACCGCCCCTTCCCAGTTGGACATGGCAAACGCCTGGCCGCGAGTGGTCAAGGCCACACTGTGCCCCTGCGGGTGCAGGCTGTAGTGGTCCAGATAGCTGGCCGCTTTGACAAACTTGCGGTTACGCTGGACGCGCGGGCTGTGAAACTCGATCTTGATTTTTTCAAGGCTTTTTTTGCCGTTTTTGGCCGGGTCGAACAGATAGAGGTCGGCCCCGGCGCGGTAGACAATCCGCCGGCCGTCGCTGGCGGGATTGCGGACGTAGTAATCTTCGTGGTGGGTGTGGCGCTGAATATCTTTGCCGTCGAGGGTGCAGGAATAAAGGTTGCCGACACCTTCGTGATCCGAAAGATAGTAAATCCGCTCGCCTAGCCACAAGGGGCAGACCACGTGGCCGGCGTTTTTGAGCAGCGGCTTGAATTTGCCTTTGCCCTTGAGATCAATCCAGATTTCGCCGGCCGTGCCGCCGCGATAGCGTTTCCAATTGGCTAATTCGTTGGAGCGCCGCCCGATGACCACCCCACCCTCCGGCCCAAATGACAGCGAGCGGGCCGGCCCGCAGGGGAGCAGTTCCGGCTGGCCCCCTTCCCGGCTGATGGTGTACACGGGCGTGAGGGTGGGAAACGGCTGACCGGCGCTGCTGGCCAAAACAATTTTCTGGCTGTCCGGCGTCCAGCCGGCGACGATGGTTCTACTGCCCAGAAAGGTCAAGCGGGTGGCCGGGCCGCCGTCGGCAGGCATGACGTAAACTTCGCCTTCGCCCTCTTCCCGGCCAATAAAGGCCAGCCACTCGCCATCGGGCGACAGAGCCGGGTGGGAGACCATGCCCAGGTTGGCCGTCAATCGGCGGGCCATGCCGCCTTTGGTTGGAACAGACCAGAGGTCATCTTCACAGACGAAGACGATAGTGTTTTTGTGGATGGTTGGGTAGCGGTAATAGCCGTTGAGTTTCATAGGTTGTGATTACCTGAAAAGTATTTGTATGGGATCAGATTTTTGGCCGGGATTTGGGGATTAGAGGATTGTAGTTTATCGTTTTTTTTCAAATCCCGGCAATTCGGTCGGCCCTTTGTTTCAAGGGCCTGGAAATACCCAAACTATTGGCGACTGCTCGAAGCCTGCATCGCCTTTAAATCGTTCAATTTCTTTTTCAAGGTTTTTTAATCTTACTTTATGCCAAGATGAGGAAGTATCGTGATATTCCCTGATGAATGAATTTCAGGCGTCAAGTTCTTCTTTCAACTAGCGCGGCTACGTCGTGGCTTTTTGCACGCTTCCAATAAATTAATCTTCAATACTTCTGGTGTAGGTTTAGCTATAACAGTACCATTGACCCACATTTTGTTGTCTCTAACTCCAACCAAAATATAGCTGTAATCTTCATTCGCTTTGTCCGGTTTACGAGCCGCAGAAATTGACCCCTGCCACATCAAAACTATCGCTTGGTCATATTCTTCGCTCTGGTCAAGGACTTTTAATATCCCCCCGCCATTCAGCAATGCTTTTTGAACCTGGCGTAGTAATTCGTGGGCTTTACTCTGACCCAATAATTTCACTGCTATATGACGCCGGGCTTGGGCTTGCCTTTCCTGTTCTTGTTCCTGTTCACCTTGTAATCTAAGTTTATCTTCATCGTGAAGTTGCTTGAGTTGATTTAACCAATCATCATCGGTTCGATTTGCTTGAATTAGCGGAGCTGTACTCTCAAATTCAACAAGGTTTGTAGGGGTTTTGCCAGTTAGATAGTAAAGGTCAATCCGTTGACCTAATTCTTCGACGGTATCCCCGTATAAAGCTACCTCTGTTCCATAAGTGGCATGATAATCAGTATCACTACTGAACCTACGGCAAATAAGCAACCATTGTTTTCGATACGGTTTTTTATGTTTATGACTATGTTTATGCAAAATCCCTTCAAGGAGAGCCTTCTCCTCGGCTGTCCAGTCACCTTCAAATTCCCATAAAGGTCTAGATTCTCTGCTAGCAGGAATGAAAATTGGAATCAAGGACATCTCTTCTCCTGTTTGACTGCTCGACTTTTCTTCGGCTGGCTAACAAAATATTCAGCGCCGGCTGAAACAACAGGGAGGCGAAGCCAATCACGTCGGCCACGATTTCAAAGTTTGTGATTTTGTATAACTCGTGATACATCCCGAATTTCCTCACCGGCAATTCTCCGGCGGCGATGATCGGAGAATTTTTCACCCTCTACCCGCCAGGTCGAGAAGCCATTAACCTTCCAAAATTTACACATTTTACATCCGGCCCGCCGGTTTCTCGGTCGCTTGCGTTTGTGGTTCATCCCTCACCCCACAATATTCAGTAAATCATCAATTTCCTGGTCAAGTCTAACGCGGCGCTTCGCAATAGCTTGCTCCAAATCCCCCCGAGTCGCTCGTGTCCATTTATCCACCCCCAACATCCGACCCGGCGCCAGTTCAAGCATATCATAAGGGCGGGCATTGCCGAGGTTATGGACAAATCGAACATACAGGCAAATATTGTTTGTTTCGGTACTTTGCAAAATATCCACAACCACCCCGATTTGGCCGAGCGCATTGACAATATCGCCGCGCTTGAAATCAATAGATATCGGGGGCTTCACCATAGGTGATAACGTGTTCGACATAGTTTTCCACCTGAGAGCTACTTTCAAATTCAGCGTCCACGCCACAATCACGAAGAATAGCAACCAATTTGTAATGATCTCCCCATGCGCTTCCGATACCCTCTGAGCGACGCTGCATCATCTCCTGCCATGCTTGCCTGAGACGTTCTATCTCTTCAGGGTAAAACTGGGGTTTTTGGGCCATCTTCCATAGAACTCAAAGTTTTAGTAATATCTGAACTGTTCCGCACCGCTACAATCTCCGCCATGATACTCAGCGCAATCTCCGCCGGAGTCCGCCCGCCGAGGTCCAACCCAATCGGCGCGTGGAGGCGATCAATTTGCTGTTGGGTCAGGCCGCTTTCTAGCAGCCGTTGGACGCGCTGGGCGTGGGTTTTGGGGCTGCCCAACGCGCCGACGTAGGCGGCCGGGCTGGGCAAGGCTACCAGCAGCGCCGGGTCATCCAGCTTGGGGTCGTGCGTGACCACAACGATGCTGGTTTCGCGGGTCAGGCCAATTTCGGGCAGAGCTTCGTCGGGCCACTGCTGCACCAGGTGATCGGCGTGGGGAAAGCGTTCCGGCGAGGCAAAGGCCGTGCGCGGGTCTACAATGTAAGTGCTAAAGCCCAGCGGTTTGGCAAAGTGGATCAAATCGCTGGCAATATGCACCCCGCCCACAATCACCAAGCGCGGGGCAGGCCGATGCACATCAAAAAAGATTTCAACCCCCCCCTCTCCCCCCCCTTGTAAGGGGAGGGCAGGAGGGGGGTAGGGATAACGCCGGGTGGCTGAAGTTCGCTCGGCTATCAACTGCTGCGCCTCTTGCAGCACCGCTTCACTCAGAGGCGTTTCCAACAGCGGGCCAACCGGCTCGCCCTCGGCCGGAATCAGCGCCTTGACGCCCAACAACTCCGCCGGCCCGCGCACCACCACCGCCAGGGCCACACTTTGATCTTGTTGGAGATACTCTTTTAGTAATGGAAATAAATTCATATTCACGAATACTCGTTTCATCGAGACCGGAGACCGAAGACCGGAGACCGGGGAATTTTCCCCGTCTACCGTCTACTGTCTACTGTCTACCAATCCAACCGCTCGACAAACACCTCAATTGTGCCGCCGCAGGCCAGGCCGACTTCCCAGGCGTTCTCGTCGGCCACGCCAAAATGGAGCAGCTTGGGCCGGCCCGATTTGATCACCCGCATGGCCTCTTCGACCACCGCGCCTTCGACACAGCCGCCGCTGACCGAGCCAATCATTTCACCTTTGTGGTTAACCGCCATCTTCGAGCCGGGGGCGCGGGGTGATGATCCCCAGGTTTGGGTCACAGTGGCCAGGGCGATTTTGTCGCCGCGCGCTTGCCAGGCTTCGATATCGGCCAGAATTTCTTTCATCGAAAGCTCCTCGACTTTAAGTTTTAAAGCTGATAAACAATATTATCCAGATTTTTTGATTTATGCCAAGAATGAAAAGGAGGCGAGGAGACATGAGGCGAGGACGCGAGGAGGCGAAGGGCTTCACCTCCTCGCCTCACGAGTCATCGCCTCTTTATAATCAAGGGAGGGCCGATTGCGAACTAAGCCTCACCGCCGTTTTGTTCCAACTCGGCCAGGGCTTCTTCGCGCAACTGGCGGCGGAGCACTTTGCCGGTCAGCATTTTGGGCAGGCTCTCGCGGAAGATGATGGTACGGGGCTGTTTGTATGGGGCCAGCCGCTCCCGGCAAAAAGTGCGAATTTCGGCGGCGGTGGCGGTTTCGCCGGGTTTGAGGACCAGATAGGCCGTAATTTTTTCACCGCGCATGTCATCGGGCAGGCCGATGACCGCCGCCTCCAAAACTTTGGGGTGTTGGTACAGCACTTCTTCAACCTCGCGCGGGTAAACATTAAAGCCGGCGCTGAGGATCATATCTTTTTTACGGTCAACAATGTAAAAATAGCCGTCTTCGTCCATGCGGGCGATGTCGCCGGTGCGCAGCCAGCCATCGTGCAGGGCGTTGGCAGTTTCGGCGGGCGCGTTCCAATAGCCCTGCATCACCTGTGGCCCTTTAACCATCAATTCGCCCACTTCGCCCTGAGGCAATTCTTGGGTATGATCGTCAACGTTTACAATTTTAGCGTCGGTGCCGATGATGGGCACACCCATACTACCAAATTTGCGCTGCCCTTTGAGCGGGTTGACGTGCGTCACCGAGGAGGCCTCGGTCATGCCATAGGCTTCGGCAATGCGCACGCCGGTGCGAGCTTCAAATTTTTCCATCACCTCGACCGGCAGGGGCGCGGCCCCGCTGAAAACCGCCTTGATGGAGGTCAGGTCAACTTTGTCAATGTTATGATACGTATTGAGAGCCACAAACAGCGAGGGGATGCCGGTGAAAAAAGTGGGCCGCTCGGCCACAATCGCATCCACAATGGCTTTGATATTGGGCTGAAGAATGAGCACCAGCGTTGCCGCCAGGTGGATGCCCAAATTCATCAAGCCGTTCATGCCGTAAACGTGGAAAAAGGGCATAATGCCCAGGCCGATGTCCTGGGCTTCGCCGTGGTCGTACAACAGAAAGGTTCTGATTTGGGTCAGGCTGGCGACGAGATTGCGGTGGCTGAGCATAGCCCCTTTGGGCAGGCCGGTAGTGCCGCCGGTGTACTGCAAGCAGGCCAGGTCGGTCGGCGCAAGGTCAATTGGCGGGGGCGCGGGATGTTTCTGGTCAATCAGTTTTTTGAAAGCGTGAACGGTGTCGGCATAGGCTACGTCAACCCATTTGCCCTGGCGGCGCAGTTCCAGGGGGGCCAATAATTTTTTAGCCAGGGGCATATAATCCTGGATGCCGGTCAAAATGACATGTTCCAGGGGTAATTTGGGTCTGACCGCTTCAATGCGCGGCCAAAAAATATCCAGGCCGATGACTGCCTTCGCGCCGGAGTTGCCCCACTGAAATTCCAACTCGCGCTCCACATAAAGCGGGTTGGTCATGACTGTCACCGCGCCCAGCGAAAGGGTGGCGTAATAGGCTATAATCGTTTGGGGGCAGTTGGGCAGCATAATCGCCACCCGGTCGCCTTTGCGAATGCCCAGGGCGTACAGCGCCGCCGCCAATCTATCAACTTGCTGCTTCAACTGGTTATAATTGAGCCGCGCACCCATAAAAATGGTCGCGGTGTGCTTGGGGTAGTTTTGGGTGGCCTGGCGCAGTAAGTCGGGAATGGTCAGGGGCGGAATGACCAACTCAGCCGGCACTTCAGCATCGTAAAATTTTAGCCAGGGTTTTGACATAGCCCTCTCTTTGATGGTAACACTTTCGTTTCATATTATAACACAACAACCATATTTGCAATCAAACTCCTGGATTTGACAGGGAACAGTTTCATCAGGTAATGAGCACATGCTCAAAGGAGTCAGGTTGGGGTAGGATAAGCTAAGTACCACCTCGCCCGGAGATGGAGCAAGTTAATGTAACCCTCATACCCTTCCCCCGTGTAACCGTAAGATAAGTGCGTAAGTTGGGTTTCACTGCGTTCAACCCAACACCCATTTCGTCAGGCGGTAGATGCCCGGCCCCAATTACTTATTCTTGGCCGACCTCCGGCGGGAAGGTGATGCCCTACCCCTCAATTTTGCTGCCTACTCCTACCCCTGTAAAAAACAACCGCGCCTATCAGTGAAAAAGCGGAGAGATAACGATCACTCCGCCATGAGAACGGTTTGGGTTGGGTTTCAAGCCCACCTTCACGCATTTGAAAATCTCTCATCAAATCAGTCAAAATAAGGTAAGGTAAATTACCCCCACCTCCACCGAATCCCCACTCCCACCGGCCGTCACCGGCAGCCGGTCGCCGGTGACCGGATAATACCAGCCGACCACCAGCCGATATTCGCCGGGGGCAATCTCGGCGGGCAGCGATAGAACTTGCCGGTCAACCACGGGGCGATGGGGCTGCCAGGCAGTAGTGGGCAAGTAGCCCAGGCTGTCCTGGGGAGTCCAATCCAGTTGAACCACCACCTGGCCGTTTTGATCCAGCAGATGAACAAAGGTAGTCAGGTCAACGGTGAGGGGGGCAGTGCTCTGCCAAACGAGGGTGAAAGGCAGCGAGTCGCCGGGGCGAAGGGAGGAGGTGGGCAGATCAACGCCTTGCAGTTGAATGAGATGCCAAAATTCAACCTGTCGAGGCTGCAACCGCGGCGGTGAAGCGGGGACCACCGGGGCATAGCTGTCACGCCCGGTGCGCTGAAACGTACCCAATCTGGCCCAGGTTTTGTTTTCAAATAGATAAAGTCCCTCGTCAACTTCAGTAATTGGTAGCCTTTGCGCCATGTCGGCCCAGCCTCGGCTTGTCTTCGCCTCCTCGCCTCCCGCATCCTCAGCCACGCCGACAGCCAGGGTGAACTCATCGCCTAAGTCCCAGGGCAGGGTGCGAGTCAGAATTACTTCATCGGGCGACCAGCGCGAGGTGGGGTACCACAAGGTAGCCACCAGCGGGCGTTGGCTGGTATCTTCGATCAGCTTGCCCTGGCGATCTATAAAAAAAGGCCAGAGCCGGTAGTTTTGCTCCAGCGGCGCCAACGCCTGCCAATACAATGTTACCACCGGCAAACGCTCCTCGTGCGCGCCGTAATCGAGATCATAGCCCAACAATTTTAATTTGTCGTCAAACGTCACGGCCACCGGGAACTGGGGCTGAAAAGCCGCCGGATCGGCCACGCGGGCGAAATCAAAGAAGGGGTCAGGTAATGTTGTGGGCAGATCGGGCCGGTTTTTGGCCAGCAGCAGATAACCATCAAAAGCATCTACCACCCCAAAGCCACCCTCCAAAAATTGATCAACTTGATGCCGTAGTTCGACCGGGTGCAGCGGCCAGGAGTCTTCGGTTATATCCAGCACAATATGATCGGCGTCTTCGAGGCGGTCAAAAATGTAGAGCGTTTCCCGCTGGCTCACGTGGGGATTCAGCCGGTCGTGGGCCGACAGGGCGGCTTCGGGCGGGATTTGGGCAAAAATCCGCTCGGCCCGGCGGTGATGGTCCGTCACTTCTTCCCACCCCCGAAACTCCCCGCCCCAGGGCAAGTAGCCGTAGAAAAAGTGGTAGCCAAGCGAAGCTGCGAGAATGATGATACCGACAAAGCTGTTGAAAAGCAACGTGGTGCGTGGTGCGTGGTGCGTGGTGCGTGAAGCGTGAAGCGTGAGGCGTGAGAACATTCCCTTCGCCCTTCGCCATTCGCCCATTCGTTTAATGTTGGCGACTCCATAAATACTGCTAATTATCACGGCAGGCACAATCGGCGCGGCGTAAATGAGGCTGTTGGCGCGCTGCATGGGTGGGAAATTGCTGAGCAGGTTGATGCCCAGCGAGGGCAGGGCCAGCAGCAGGGTCACGGGGTTGAGCAGCGCGGTGAAGGCGGTGGGGGTCAGCAGCAGGCACAGGTAGTCAAGGGCCTGTACTTTTTGCAGGTGACTCAGGACAAGCTGTGGCTGGAGGAAAAAATTTAAGACAATATTGAGCGGGCTGTCTCCCAGGTGGCCGTAACGATTCCAATGAATATTTTCGCTGCCGGCAAAGGCCGGGGGAATGACAAAAACGGCCACAAACGCCCAGAGAGCGGACAGGGCAATGGTCAGCAGGCCCAGACGATACTGCCGGTTGATAAACAGGGCGTAAAAACCCAACATCATGACCAATAAGGTCATATCTTCTTTGCAGGCAGCAGCCAGGATGGCAAACAGGGCAAACAGGCCGGGCCGCCGGGTTTCGAGGGTGTAAAAAGCGGCCAGCAAAAAGGTAGGGGCCAGGGTCACCGCGTGAAAGTCGAGCAGCGTGGCCCCCTGGATGGCCGGGAACATCAGGTAAACCAGGGCAAAAATAAGGGCCAGGCCGTCATTATGAAGTTTGAAGCGGGCCAGGGCGAATACGGGAATTGCGCCCAAAGCCACAACGATACTTTGAAACACAAAGAGGATTTCGGGGCCGCTGTAAATGAGGTAAAGCAGCGAAATTGGCAGTAAAATCGGTTCGACGTGCAGGCTGAGGCGGTTGGTTGCTCCCGGCTGGTTGGTTTGATGAAAAGGCCGGCCATGCAAGGTGTTCCAGATAGCCTGGTCCATATTACCCAAATCCAGCGAGCGCGAGCCGAAAGAGTAGTAATGCAACAAGAGCTGCGCGCTAAAAAAAGCTGCGTAGCCGGCTATTGCCAAAATAAGCAGAGTGGAGATGAGGGGGGCAGGGCGGTTTTTCATTGTGAAACATAACAATGGTGAATGGCGAATGGTGAATGGCGAATGATTAATGGGGATCTTTTGATTAACAATTCACAATTGACAATTGACTATTCACAATTATTTAGGCTTTCAGCAGCCCCAGGAGTTGGGTAACAAGATAACCATATAGCAAAAGGGCGCAGACAAACAAGGCCGCGCTCCCCAGCCCCAGGTGAACCCAATTGGGGCGCGGTTGGGTATCGGTCCAGGGGGCCGCGCCCATTTCTACCATGCTTTCCTTGGCCGTTTCCGGGTTTGTGGGGGAGATTTCGCTCAATTCGTGTAACTGCTGCCAGGCCGTCTCTTGTGATTTTTTGTCGTCGGCCCGTTGGACCGCCCCGCGGAAGGACTGGATGGCTCGCTGGCGATTGCCCTGGGCCAGATGGGCCAGGCCCAAGTTGATATAGGCCGGGCCAAAGTTGGAGTCGTTGCGGATAGCTTGCTGGTAGCGGGCTATGGCATCCTCATACTGCTGGGCTTCGTGGTACTCGGCCCCGGCTTTGAAGTGAATATCGGCGGCATTGTTGCGGCGATGATACTGATTGAGCAGCATGAGCGGATGCTGGGCCGGCGCCGGCTGGCGCGGTTGAGCCTTGCGCTTTCGCTCGCGCAGAAAAGTAATCAGACTAACCAGAGCGGCAAAACCATCCAGGCCGGGCAAAGGGATTAGACTGATAGCGGTCAGCCATAAACTGGTCACGCCGATATAACCGGTAAAGGCGATGGATAGAGCCTGGGCATCCAGAGTGGAGGGGAGGGTGTTGTCTACCCGGAAGAGAAAAGGATAAACCTGATCAGTGCTGACCCCGCTGGTATAGACTAATGTTGCCGCGATGACGAGAGTCAACATTAGCCCGGCCAACCCAAAGGTCAGGCTGGCGGCGGGGCCGGAGAGGGCTACCAGGCACACATCCAGGTAGCCGCGCTTGAAATTTTGGGGATTGACGCGCAGGGGCTTGGGCCAGCCCAGGCTAAAGAACAAAAAGGCAATAAACCCGGCCCAGTCCAGGCCAAATACCAAAAAAGCGACCATCCCAGCCCAGGAGACATGAACAAGGGGATTCAGGGTAATCTTGCCGCGCTCAACCTGAGAGAAGTCCCCCAAGAAATAGGCGGTCAGCGCGTGCCCCAATTCATGGACGGTGTAGCCCAATAATAAACCGGGGATAATCAGCAGATTGGTCCAATGCAGAAAGGGGAACAGGGTTTCCATACTCAATTGGCCTGGCGCAGCCTAAACGAAGTTTCAACCACATCTAAAACTTCGTCCTGGTAGGTCATCTCGGCGCGGGCCGTATAATCTTCCTGGGGGTCTGGCTGGCGCAAGTGCATAGTTAGTGCCGTAAATTCTTCCTTGTGCTCGACAATAAAAAGGCTGGCAACTTGCTGGCGGTGACGGTTGAGGATGCTGAGTTCAAGATTAGGATAAGGACTGGGAACGTCGGCAGCGGGCTTGGGTGGTTTGGTAGGCGGTGTATCAAGCCTATCGGGCATAGTAAAGGCCACGTTGGCAAAAACCGCCGGCAGGTTTTCAACCACCAATTCCATCGTCACCCGGCGGTTGTCGCCCAAGACGATCGGCTGCAATGAAACAATTCTCGGTTTGTTTTGTATCATAGCCGGATTATACCATTATCAAAAGTTTTGCCTAATTTTTTGGACTCCAATTTTGTAGCTGCTCACTCCCCAAGGCTAAGGCTGAGGCTGAGTTTCTTTCTCAGCCTCAGTGGATCCAAATTTGAGGAGACAGCACGCCCACGTGCGACTCCGTTCAGCACGTGGGCGTGCCTCACTCCTCGAAAATTGGATCTACTGAGCCTTAGCCTTTAACCAGCACCGAACCAAGCGTCACCACCGGGTCTGCCCCATCGAGGCGGGACAGCGGCAGGCCGGTGTCGGGGTGATACAACTCCACGTTGAGCCAGTATTGGCCGGGGGCCAGGTCGGAGGGCAGAGTAATTTCAGCGGCCTGGTAGACATCCTGACCGATAGGCCAGTGGGTAGCCCGATAGAGTGTTCCCGCCGGCCAGGCGTCCTGTCCCTGGGCGGCCAGTTCGGCGGTGGGCGTCCACAATTTGAGGGATATTTTGTAATCCACACTGGGCCGGCTTTCCGCCCGCCACCACAATTTGACCGGGATAGTCTGCCCGCTCTGCCATTCCTGATCCGGCAGCGACCAGCCTGCCAGGGTCAGTCCATCGGCAAATTGAACCATTTGGCCCTGCTGCGGCAAGGCATTAGCCCCCGGCAAAAGAAAGCCTTGCGCCCGGATATTACTTTCCCCAGCAAAAATCTCATCTTCCAGCGGGATAGTCTGCTCGGCCAGCCAGACCCGGATGAGGCCGTTGGGGTCGGTCACGGTATCGTAGGCCCGCAGTACCCACAACCGGGCAAAATCCTGCGACACGGCTTCGAGCGCACTCACGGTTTCGGCGGCGCTCATGGCATAAAAATCGGCGCGGGGGTCGCCCCAGCCCAACTGCGGGCTGCCGTCCACCGAGCCGGTTTGCAAGAGCAGAGGCTGACCCATATCACTCGGTTTTTGGTAAGGCGCCAGCCTCTGGCGTTGAAGGTTTGGCTGCTGGTTGTAGTATAAGTAAGCAGTGTAGACATAACCTGCATTGACTAGAATCACATCACCCGGCTGCCAGTGACTCTGGATAAAATCAACCGCCCCCCGATAGTCGTCGGCGCGGTAGCGCGGATTGAAGTGGTATTGGTAACTCGAAAAGCCGCAGGCGGCCACCAACAAGCTGGCGGCAATCAGAGTCAGCCAGCGTCCGGTGCGCAGGTTCAACCAGGCCAACCCCGCGCCCAGGATAATGTAAAAGGCGGGTGAGTAAGTGAACAGGTAACGGACGTGGTAGAGGGGAGTAAAAAAGGAAAGTAGATAAATCAGCAGCAGCGGGCCGAAGGTGTAGGCGAGAAGAAAGAGGATGGGAGGTTGGAGGGTTGGAAGAGTGGAGGGTTGGAAGAGTGGAGGGTTGGAAGATTGGATAAGGTAGAACAGGCCCAGGATGAATAGGGCCAGAGTTAAGCACAGAATGGGCCAGATGGCGGCAGGTTCGACGGATTGGCCGAGGGAAAGAACTGACCAGCTTTCCAGCAAAATCGGCCAGGGGGAAAAGCTGGCCAGAGTACGCCACGGTGGAACGGGTGGCTCAGTTGCCTGTCGCCAGGCAGTGGGTAGCCAGGGCAAATAGGCCAGCAACACCAGCCCGTTTGTGAGTACCAGCGAGCGCAGCACCGTCTGGTTAAGCGTAGAGCGTAAGGTATATAATAGAAACAACCCATTGAGAACGATTAGCAGGAAAGCAAAGTAATAAAGAGTGTACAATCCCATCACAGCGGCAACCAGATAACCTGACCAAAAAAGGCGCGGTGAGCCAGATTTGGAACGGTAAGAGAGGGCGCGCAGGCCACAGTAACCGGCGCAGACTCCCAACACCGCGCCCAGGGTGTACATCCGCACCTCCTGCGAATACCAGAGATGGTAGGGCGAAACAGCCACCAGCAAAGCGGCCCAGATGGCCACCTGCCGATTGGCTAATAACCGGGCCAGTTGGTAGGTCAAAGGAATTAGCAGCAGTCCAAAAACAAGCGAGAAAAAAGCCAGAGCAAATTCGCTGGAGCCGGCAGCGAGAGTCCAGAAGTGGAGCAGCAGATAATAGCCGGGTGGGTGAATATCACGGGCAGTGTGGGCAATCAGTTCAGTGGCAGACTCAGAAGCCAAAAAGGCGCTGACCGTCTCATCGTACCACAAGCTGTCAGCTCCCAGTCGGTAGAGTCGCAGAGCAAATCCGGCCAAAATTATGACCAGCAGCAACAGATGGCCGTCCGATTTGGCTATAAATGAAGACTGAGTTTTGGCCTGGGTCATTAAGCCTATCTTAGCATAAGGCCCTAGTCCGGGCAATAATATGATTCTCCAGAAAAGTTTTCGCCACTAAAACAGGTAGCAAGGTAGCATGTAGCAGGCCATAAGTTTGCTACTTTGCTACCTGCTACCTTGATTGTTGGGAAAGAATTTTTCTGGATGCCTATAATTAAGAAAAGCCACAGTAAAACGACTTGCCAAATAACTTGACATATTGTAGTAATTCTTGTATTATGTATAGTACCATACGATAACCGGTCTATATGTTGTAGGTTAGCTGCCCATCGCCCCTAGATATGGGGCAGGAGGAAATCGTGAAAAGATACCTGTTAGCGTTTGTACTGCTGATTGCGCTAGCTATTGCCACCGGGCCAACTGCCTGGGCTGCGCCACCCAGTCAAGGAGGAGGGAGGGTTCACACTGTTCAGGCCGGTGAAAATCTGGACGGTATCGCCGCCCAGTACGGGGTTAGCGCCGAGGCCCTGATGCGCCAGAACGGGATCGTCAACCCCGATTTGATCTATGTCGGCCAGCCGTTGGTCATTCCCGGAGGTTATGGGGGACCGGTTAGCTATCCCCAACAAGGGTACGGCTGTGGCAACAGCTATACGGTCGCTATGGGCGACACGCTCTCCGGAATTGCCTGGAATTTTGGGGTCAGTCCGCAGGAGTTGATGCGGCTGAATAACCTGTACAACGAGAATTTTGTTTTTGTCGGCCAGCAGTTGTGCATCCCTATGCCCGGCGGCTACCGGCCTCAACCGGCAAACTACGGCGAGTATCGCCCTGCGCCGGGAGGGTATTATCACACCGTTGCCGCCGGTGAAACCCTGACCGGCATTTGCGACCGCTACGGCATTGACCCCTGGAACGTGATCCGGGCCAATAATTTAAACAATGCCGCTTACATCTGGGCCGGGCAGCAGTTGATTATTCCCGGCTACCAACCGCCTGCGCCTGTCTATGATGCGCCGCCGGTGGCTTATGCGCCCCCGCCTGCCTACGCTCCGCCTCCGGCTCATCCCCCTTATCGTGACTCGTATGACTCCAGCCTGAAGCCGCCGCCTTACCAGCCCCCTGCGGATGATGGTAAGCTGCCGCCGGCTCCGGGCTATCAGAAAGGCGCGGCCAAGCCACTTTTGCCGCTGGCCGAACATCCTATCGAGGTTGTAGTCAATGGCGGCGAAACCTGGGCCGACGAAGTCTGGACTTCGCCCGATCCTAATGGCATCACTACCGTGGTGGTGCAAACGGATACCGAGTTTGGCAAGGTTGTGCGGATGCGCAGCGGCGATTACGAGGTCAAGGGGGAAACCGAGTACCTCAGCGGCGAGTTTGGCCCGTCCAGCTTCGCCTTCCGCTATCTCTCCCCTGGCGATTATGATGTCTGGATAGATGACGAGGAAACCCCCTCGGAGAAGGTCCAGATTAGTGTGGACGGCGGACAGCGGGTCAACGTGGCCTTTAGTAAGCAGGTCCGCTTCCAGGGCCAGACATACGCCTCGCCCGATGGTTGGGTGCTGGCCTCCTGGGAGAACCCCAGCAAGCCCCATGAACGCAGCGGCGGCTGGTCCAATATCTTGGTTAAGACCCCGGCTTCCGGGTTGTGGGTACGGGCCGAGAGTGAAGGCGGCGGTTACAAAGCCAAGTGCTACACCGGCCACAAAGGCCCCGGCGCGTGTGATTTCGCCGGGCTGAACGCTGGTATTTACTACATCTGGATTGACGGCACCCAATTGAAGTTGAAGACCTATATGGACGGCAGCGCCTACGCCGTGTTTGAATTTGCCAAACAGCCAACCAAGGAAGACAGCGATTTCATTGGTCCGGTGAATTACGACTGATCTGAAACAGAATGAAAGAGAAGGCCCGCAGCTAACTGCGGGCCTTTTTTTATTATTCTAAATTCAGTAAATCACAATTTTATGAGGAGTGAGGCACGCCTACGTGCCGAACGGAGCAGCACGAGGGCGTGCTAGCTCCTCAATTCGTGATTTACTGAAATTGTCACACCGAAGCTTACCGCAAAGTCAACAATTCCTCTATCCCCCAGGCATAAAAGCGGATCACACCATCAGCCCCGGCAGTGACCAGAGCGCGGCCGGTAGCATCGAAAGCCAGGCTGTCGGGGCCACCCAATGCAGGCCCTAACTCTAATAAGAGTTGGGCGGTGAGAGTGTCATCCCTTTGGTCCTCCGCCAGCGACCAGCCGAACACAGCGCCATCCCCGGTCAGCGCGGCCAGGTCTTCCCCGGCCGGGCTAAAGGCGACTTGCTTAACCGGCCCGTTCAAGCTTACGGGCGAGGCCAGCCGCAGCAGTTCCTTACCCGAAGTTACTTCCCACACTCTGACCGTGCCATCCTCCCCGGCGGTCGCCAGCCAATTGCCGTCCGCATTAAAGGCCACGTCATTAACCCAGCCGGTATGCCCGGCCAGGGTCAACCCCTCCTCGCCCGTCTCGAGATTCCACAGCCGGGCCGTTCCGTCGTGGCTGGCGGTGGCTAATAGCGCCTCGTCCGCTGGATTTACCGCTACGGCCACGACATCGCCGGTATGGCCGGTCAGGGTAAACTCGGGCTGCCTGGCTACGGTTCCGTTCGCGGCAATGGTCCACACTTTGGCCGTATCATCCCGACCGGCCGTAATCAGGTGGCTCTCGGTTATCCCTGCGGTGGAACTCACCAAAACGATACTGTTGATCGGACCGGTATGAGCTGGCAGTGTCGCCCTTAGCCTACCCGACTCCACCTGCCACAGCCAGACTGTCCCGGCGTCACCTCCGGCGGCTAGATAATCGCCGGCCACAGCGACGCTGGTCAACCCTGCCTGCTCGGTGGAAGTAAAAATCCCCGCCGCCGCCGCACGGCCGCCGCTGAGCCGAGCCGACCAGCGACTCGCGCCCGGCTCAATCTCCCACAGCCGGACCTGCCCATCTGCCCCGGCTACCGCCAGGTGGTTGTTGGTGAGGGCCAGTCCCGCAAGCGGGGTCGGCGTATAAAGATTGAGTAGTTCATCGGCAGCGGCATCCCAATGCAGCACCGCCCCACCCGTCTCAACAGCAGAAACAGTCTGGCCGCCGCTGAACAGCGCCTCACCATCAGCCACAAAGGCCAGGCCAAAGCCGGCCTTGACTCCGGCGGGAGAAGTCAAGCGGGTCATCACCTGGCCGGAAACCATGCTCCAGATGGTCACCACGCCATCCGCATCCACCGCTGCCAGGCGCTGCTGATCCGGGCTAAAGGCCAGGGCTTGAATCGCTGCCCCCGCGCCGGGCAGGGCGCGGATAGACTGGCGCACCGTCCACAGCCGCACCGTACCGTCATCGCCGCCAATGGCCAGCAGCGCGCCTGCGCCATCCGCCGCAGGGGTGTCGGGCAGGGTAGGATGAAACGCCAGGGCGCGCACTGTCGCCCCGGTACTGGGCAGGGCAGCAATCTGCTCGCTTGAGGCCGTATCCCACAACCGGATCAGGCCATCACGTCCGGCGGTCGCCAGAAAAGCGCCGGAGGGGTGAAAAGCCAGACTGTAGACCGGCGCGTTGGCCCCTTCTGGAGTCAAAGCAGCCGTTTCTTCACCACTGGTGGTATCCCACAGACGGGTGGAGCCATCCTCGCCGGCGCTGGCCAATTGACCGCCAACCGGGTTAAAGACCAGAGCATACACCGGGCCGGTGTGGCCTGCCAGCCGGAACTGCGCCTCGGCCCCGCCCTGGGCGGCATCGGGGAAGGTAGTTTTCCAGACCATTACTGCTCCCTCTTCGCCGGCCGCCGCCAGAAGATCGCCTTCTGGGCTGAGAGCGGCAGCATAGAGCGGTCCCGCCGCCGGATCGAGGGTGCGGGTCAGGTTGGTTTGATCCAGGCCAAGCTGCCAAAGTTTAACCATACCATCCGCACCGGCGGTAGCCAATTGGCTATCCGAAGCATCGGTAGCCAAACTATAAACCGGTCCCCGATGGTCGGCCAAAGGCGGCAGGCCCAGAGTCGCCTCGTTGCCGGTGAGCCGCCACAAACGAACTTGCCCATCGGCCCCCGCCGAGGCCAGCCATTCACCGCCCCGGATTACCGGCGAAACGGCCAGGCCGTTGATGGCATCCGCATGCCCCACCAGGCTCAGCCGCTCCCGGCCGGTGGTTGCATCCCAAACCACAATCCGGCCATCGTCTCCGGCAGAGGCCAACCACTCGCCGCTGGCGTTAAAAGCTACACTGGTGGCCCAGCCGGCCCGATTATGGCGCAGGGTGCGCTCTTCCTGACCGGTTTCGCTGTCCCAAATCCTGACCGTGCCATCAATACTGGCCGAGGCCAGTTGGTCGCCTTCAGGATTAAAAGCGATGTCATAGACCGGCCCCTCGTGGCCGCTCAGGGTTAGCAATTCCTGGCCCGAAGCGGTCTCCCAGAGGATAAGCGTACCATCGTCGCTGGCCGTGGCCAGGCGGTCGCCCTGGGGGCTAAAGGCCAGACGGTTAACGGCGGCGGTATGGCGGGTTAAGGTCAGGAGTTCCTCGCCGGTGGCCGCGTTCCAGATGATGGCTGTCCCATCCTGGCTGCCGGTGGCGATGAATTCCCCGTTGTCACCCTCAGCGGGGCCAAAGGCTATGCCGACCACCCAATCCTTGTGGCCGGTCAGGGTCAGAAGTTCCTGGCCGGTGCTGGCATCCCAGATTTTGGCGGTTTGATCAAAGCTGGCCGCAGCCAGCCGGTCTCCTGCCGGGCTAAAGGCGACGCTGTAGAAGGGTAGTCCGGTGGCGGGTGAGAGAACCAGCAGTTGGCCGCCGGAAGTGGTATTCCACAGCCTGACTGTGCCATCGTCGCCCACCGTCGCCAGACGGTTGCCCTCCGGGCTAAAGGCGACATCATTGACCGGGCCGTGATGACCGGCAGTGAGTCGCTCGTCCAGGCCGTTGGCCCAGACCGCCTGGCGCAGCGCCCCGCTGATCTCCGGGGGAACACTTTCGCCAACGGCAAGGCTGGTTGAAACGGCTTCACGGGCCAGGAGCAGGCTTTGCTCCGGCTGGGTGGGCAGCGCAGCCAGGGCCGAGGCCGCCAGGCGGTAGGCCGCCGATTGGCGGGCCTGAAGGCCGGCTTCTTCCACGGCAACAGCCAAGACCGCTTCCTGGTTAGCCTGGGCGGTCGCTGCTGCGGCAACGCTGGTGGCCTGAGCCGACGCAGCAGTGGCTTGAGCGGCGGCCAATTCAGCCTGGGCGGTGGCAGCTTGCTGGTCGGCAGCGGCGGCGCTGGATTGCTGCGCCTGGGCCAGGTTGGCCGTCGCCGTAGCCAGAGCCAAGTCAGCGCGCAGGGCTGCCTGCTGAGCCTGGGTCCAGGTGTACACCAAAGCTACTAAAGCGCCAACAAGCAGCAGCGCCAACACGATAACCGGCCACGACAGCCCGGTTTTGGTCGGGGGAGCAGAGGTTTGGTCGGCCATTATACAGGTCAGCTCTTTTGTGGCGCTTCGGGGGTGGGGCCGAAGTGCTTGAGCATGACCAGCGGCTCGGTGGGGCTGGGGTTATGGATTTTAACCCCGGCTGCCGCTGCTGCCGCAGAGACAAAAAACTCGTCGTGGGTAAGCTGCCCAAAGCGAATCAGGGTGGGGGTTTCCACCGGCCAGGGGCCGAGGCTGCCGTGTCCCTGCACCATAATCAACCCATACGGGCCGGAATCGTTGATGGTGATGGTGCGGCCGGGCAGGACGGTCAACTCTTTGGCGGCCACATATTCATTGCCGTAGGTTATCCACGTTTCGTGGTAGCCGGCGGCGGTCATCTCCTCGACCGGCTTGACCGGCACGGGCGGGCGGAAATAGTTTTCTTTTACGTCGGGGACCACGTTGGCCTCCCAATCGAGCATGCCCACAATAAAGTCCAAATCCTGCTGTTTGTCCGCCGGCACATTCTTGACCAGCAACGACCAGTCAATCGGCACATCGTTGACCAGCGATTGGTACATGGCAAAGATATCGCTGGCCCACTGCGGCTCATAGGTACACAGGCTGCCCGGCGCGTGCAGCAGCCCGGCGGGAACATACCAGCCCGTGCCCAGTTCCAGCCGATAGGCCCGCGACAGGTCGAGGATGTGGTTATCGCCCTGGTTCCAGATTTCCAGGCAGCGGCGCACCTGGGCCTGGGTTGTGCCCGGCTCAAAACCAAAGAAAGTGTAGGGAAAGTCGCCGCCGTGGTTATTCATCTGGGGCGGAAAGAAGTAGGCTTCGGGCTTGGGCTGCATGCCGACCAGTTTGGCGTGCTGCTCCATCTGGTGCAGGTGGTGAGGCAGCGGCCCCTGGTTGTCGAAAAACTTGGCGTACATGGGCCAGGCCCCGTACTGGTTCCACAGGCGGTCGCCCAGCAGTTTGGTCCCTAACTCGGCCACGGCATCTTTGAACAGGAACTTTTCCGGTTTGTCGGCGCTGCCACTGACCACGTAGCTCAACCCCTCGTCGGGGGTGGTCAGGGGGCCGTTGTCGGCTTTGGTGGTCGAAGAGAACCAGCGCTCGTCAATGCCGCCCCGGTTGGCCCCAAAGGCGTAGTAATCATCGGGGTGCAGCTTGATGCGTTTGCCGGGAATACAAAACGAGCGGGGAACCCAGGTAGGGGCTAAACGCAGAATACCTTGACCGGCGTCAAGAGCTTGATTGATTTGTTGGGTTTGAGTTGACATGGGTTGATCCTTTGAATTTTATATGAGCCTGCAAAGGCTGAGGCTAAGGCTAAGGCTAAGTTACTCTTCCTTCCTCAGCCTCAGCCTTAGCCTTAGCCTCTATTAAAAGCCTGGGCCAATGCCTGACGCATAACGGTTACGGGGGCGTCCAGGCCGGTCCACATTTTGAAGCCAATTGCGCCCTGATAGACCAGCATGCCCAGCCCGTCGAGGGTTTTGGCTCCGCGAGCGGCAGCTTCTTGCAGAAACGGGGTTTGGGGTGGATTGGGAATCACGTCGCAGACGGTCAGCCGAGAGGTGATGCTGTCATAAATCAGATCAGGTTTGTCGTTGACGTTGGGGAAGAGGCCAATCGAGGTGGCATTGACCAAAATATCAGTCTCCGGGGGCACTGCGTAGGGCTGATCCCAGGGCGTAAACACGGCCTGGGTGGGGGTCTTTTCGTTGAGCAAGGCTACCAGCTCGTGGCCCCGCCGCGGGGAGCGGTTGACAATGGTCAGGTGGGTTGCTCCGGCCAGGGCCAGCTCAACGGTGATGGCCCGCGCTGCGCCGCCCGCGCCCAGAATGACCACCTTTTTGCCCTGCGGGTCAAGTCCGGCATCCTCTCGCAGCGAACGCAGAAAACCTTTGCCGTCGGTGTTCTCGCCGATCAGCCGCTGGCCCTCTCGGCGCACGGTGTTGACTGCGCCCATCAGTTGGGCGTCCGCCGCCACTTCATCCAGAAATTTGAGCACCTCGACCTTATGGGGAATGGTCAGGTTGATGCCCTGGAAATTCATGGCCCGCAAGCCCTTGAAGGCGTCGGCCAGGTCGTCGGGGTAGACTTCAATGGTCAGGTAACGCCAGTTCAAGCCGAGGGTCTGAAAGGCGGCTTCCTGCATGACAATGGTGGGATTTTCGGCCACCGGGTGTCCAAACACGCCGACCAACTCGGCTTTGTAGTTGGGTTCTGAGGGCATGGTTATTGTCCTGTTTCCAAAAAAAGGGAGATTAGGGATTAGAGATTGGAGATTGAATTAATCTCTAATCTCCACTGCTATACGGTAAGTTTATGATGCGGCTTCTACTATAACACACATTAAAACGGTGTCAAAAAGCGGCATTGAGGGCCTTTAGCGCGTAACACTTAGGAGAAAAGTTACGTTATATAATGTGTGTATCCTGAAATACATCTACACATGTCGGTGTAAAAAGGAAACTGTTCTTTAACTGCACCCAAAGCTAGGTAATCGTCTCTGCCTTTCATATTTCCTAAAGGAGCTACCATGTCTTCAAAACTAACCGCGAGCCAAATCAGAGATCTGTTAAAAACCAGAAGTCATTGCCTTATGGCTGGGTTTCCCCTCGATCACCCCCTGATCCGTGCCCTTGATAAATTAAGAAATGAATATATTATCGCCGTCGGTCTGCCGACCTATCTCAGCCAGATGCTTGGCCCGCTGGCCACTGCCTCGATTGGCGAGTGTACGTTGTATGACCGCCGGGACCGGGTGCTGCCGTTGGATTGTGACAATCCCCGCCAACCCTTGCAGCGTTTTATCCGGGAGCAGTTTTTGCTGGGCGAGCTGCCTTATCGGGTGGAGAAGAAGAAAGGGCCGCAACCCTCGCAGGTGGAGGTACGATATCTTTAAGGGTTAGCGCCTAACCGAAGTAAGCCAATTCGTGGCCGAGAAGGTTCAAACTACGAAGACACAAAGACATTACTTTTTTGTGTCTTCGCGTTTTTTGGTTAAACTTCTTACCAACCTGCACCTCGTCTCCAGGGGGTCGGGTGAGTGTTGTTTTCCTCAAGACTGGTGTACCCCAAACCTGTAAACAAACAAGGAAACACAATTGTGAACCTCAAAAAACTCGCTCCCTCAACCGAAAACGCCGGGCTGGTCTTCATCTTCATAACTCTGCTTTGGCTGTTAGTTGGCTGCACCGGCAGCCAAACGATCAGCGCCGTTACCCCAACGGCTACAGCCACCTTGCCACCTGCAACGGCGACTCCGACGCCTTTACCGCCGCCCACCCACACCCCAACCGCTACCGTACCGGCCACAGCCACGCCGCTGCCTACCGCCACAGCTATTCCTACCGTCGAGATAGCGGCGGAGGCCCAAGATTTTTATTACCGGGGCATAACTTATACTGCCGTCGGCGCGTTTGAAGAGGCGCTGGACAGCTTCAATCAAGCCATTACCTTGCAGCCGGACTATGCCCTGGCCTATTTGGAGCGGGGCAAACTCTACCTGCTGCAAAAACAGGTGAGTGAGGCCAAATCCGATTTTCACTATGCCCTGGAACTGACCCGTGACCCGGAGGTAAAAGCTGAGGTCAAAGCGCTGCTGGAGCAGGTGG
Organism: Anaerolineales bacterium; assembly: GCA_015075405.1. GTDB lineage: Bacteria > Chloroflexota > Anaerolineae > 4572-78 > J111 > DSQQ01. The sequence continues at coordinate 51,056 of JABTUK010000003.1, read as the reverse complement.
CTGTTCTGGAAAATCCCGCTCCTACCCCGGTTGTAGTGCAAGCCACCCCTACTCCCCAGGCGACGCCCATTCTGATTGAAGGATCGGACAGAGAGGCTTCACTTAACCAGCCCTTTAGCCTGGCGCTGAACCAGACCGTCCGACTCAAAGAGGCCGGTTTCACCTTGACCTTTCTGGAAGTCCTGGAAGACTCGCGCTGCCCTAAGCTGGTCAACTGTTTCTGGTCGGGCCAGGCCAGAATCGCGGTTTGGGTTCAAGGGGAACAGGCTGAGGCAGAGCAGTTTGAATTAAACACCAACCCCGCGTTAAAGCAGGACGTTGTTAGCTATGCTGGCTACACTATCCGGCTTATCGGGATTGACCCCTACCCCGAAGACCCCGACCAACCCATCCCACCCGAAGCGTATCGAGCCACTCTGCTGGTCAGCCCTGAGTGAAAGTGGCCTTGGTTTTTATTTCGGCCGGTTGATGGACAATTGTGATACGTGATGCGTGATGCGTAAAAAATCACGCATTACGCATCACGTATCACAGGCCTAATCGTATCTTTGTGGCCCAAACAAAAATCTTTTTCTTGCTTAGCCGTACCCTGCGTCTTTCTTCAGCATTGTCAGACCTTTGGCCTTATGCTACAATGTAGGCACGATGCTTCTACAGGCCACATCTGAGTCTGATGCTGACAAATTACGGCGGCGCAACCGCGAGCTGTCCATTCTCAATACCATCGCCGAAGCGTTGAACCGCGAGGTAGACCTGGACCAATCGCTGCGCACGGCCCTGGCCCAGGTAGCCGAACTCTTTGGTCTGCGCACCGGCTGGATCTTCTTATGGCCCGACGAAGGGGATAACCCTTACCTGGCCGCCGCCCAGGAACTGCCCCCCGCCCTGGCTGAAAACTCATGCCATTTGATGGAAGGGGGCTGCGCCTGTCTGGATGCCTACCGTCACGGTGGGCTGGACAACCGCGAGCGGGTCAGTGTGATTACGTGCAGCCGGCTCGAAGATTTGACGGTTGGGACCGAGGGACTGCGCTATCATGCCAGTATTCCCCTGTACGCCTATAAAAAGAGGCTGGGGGTGCTCAATGTGGCCAGCGCCGAGACCCGCTGGTGGGAACTATCGGCCGATGATTTGCGCTTGTTGCACACCGTTGGCGATTTGCTGAGCATTGCCATCGAGCGGACCCGGCTGTTTGCCCGCAGCACCGAACTGGGGGCCATCAAAGAGCGCAACCGGCTGGCCCGTGAAATCCACGATACGCTGGCCCAGGGCTTGACCGCCGTTACCCTTAAGCTGGAAACCGCCGACGCCCTGCTGGAACAGACCGCCCCCACCGGCCGGGTCCGCCAGATTGTGCAGGAAGCCCTGGCCCTGACCCAGGCCAACCTGGAAGAAGCCCGGCGCTCGGTGCTGGATTTGCGGGCCGCGCCCCTGGAAGGACGGACACTGGTCGAGGCGCTGACCGCTTTAGCCGCCGAATGGACCAGCCGCGAGCAACTGCCGGTTAAGTTTGTCACCACCGGCGGTCCGCGGCCCCTGCCGATGCGGCTGGAGGTGGGGCTGTATCGCATTGCCCAGGAAACGCTGACCAACATTGCCCGGCATGCCCAGGCCGCCCAGGTTAATCTGGAGCTGAGTATTACCCCGCAGCAAATCCGGCTTAGCATCGAAGATGACGGCCAGGGTTTTGAGCCGAGTGAGGTTCCGCCAGGGCGTTATGGCCTGATTGGGTTGAACGAACGGGCTAGACTGCTGGGTGGCAGTTTACATTTAAAAAGCTGCCCCGGCGAGGGTACGCGGCTAGAAGTGACGATTCCCTTACATTAGCGAGCCGGTAAATTATGGCAAACCCCATTCGCATTTTAGTGGCCGACGATCATCCCGTCGTGCGGGATGGCCTGGTGGCCATCTTGGGCACACAGCCGGATTTTGAGATCGTGGGCGAGGCCGGAACCGGGGCAGAGGCGGTGGAGCGGGCCAGGGAACTGCGGCCCGATGTGATGCTGCTCGACCTAGAAATGCCGGAGTTGGATGGGGTAGAGGTGCTGCGCCGCTTGAGCCAATCCAACCCTGAGATACGGGTGATTGTTTTTACCGCCTTTGACACCGACGAGCGCATTCTGGGGGCGGTGCAGGCCGGGGCGCAGGGGTATCTGCTCAAGGGCGCGCCGCGCAAAGAGTTGTTCGATGCGGTGCGGGTGGTCCGTGCCGGCGGGTCGTTACTACAGCCGGTGGTGGCTTCCAAGCTGCTACGCCAGGTAAGCCACCCCGCCCAGGTCAACGAGGTCGAGGCGCTGACCTTGCGCGAACTGGAGGTTTTGCGTCTGGTGGCCCAGGGGCTGCAAAATAAAGAAATCGCCGCCGCTCTGGTCATCAGTGAACGCACCGTCAAGTTCCACGTCAGCTCGATTATGGGCAAATTGGGCGCGGGCAACCGCACCGAAGCCGTTCGCCTGGCAACCCAGCAGGGTTTGATAGAATTATAGCGCAGGGAACGAAAGAACGATGGTTCATTACCAGGCTAAGGCCAAGGCTGAGGCTAAGCACAAAGCGCTCGTTCTGTGTCTTTCTTAGCCTTAGACTCAGCCTCAGTCTAGGGGCAGGGCTGTTCCTTGGCTTAAAAATACTTAGATAAGGAAACCGACTCTACATCATGAGCATACCCCTTAAAAACCGGCGAGCCATTGAACACATGCGGGCTGCCGGGCGGCTGGTGGCCGAAACCTTTGCCCTGTTGGGCGAGCACATCAAGCCGGGCGTCACCTTGCGGGAACTGGATCGCCTGGCCGAGCAGTATCTTGCTCAGCACAAAGCCAAGCCCTTGTACAAGGGCTATCGCGGCAATCCACCCAAGCACCCACCCTTTCCGGGGGTCATTTGCGCCTCGGTTAATAACGAGGTATGTCACGGTTTGCCGGACGGCCGGGTACTGCGCGAGGGTGACATTGTGGGCATTGATATCGGGCTGAGATACAATGATTGGTGCGGCGATGCCTGTGTGACCTACCCGGTAGGCCGGGTCTCGGCGGAGGCGCAGCGGCTGTTGGAGGTAACTCAGGAATGTTTGCGCCGGGGCATTGCCGCCGCCCAGCCCATCCACTTTCTCAATGATATTGGCGCGGCCATCCACAATTACGCCGACACCCAGGGGGTGTCAGTGGTGCGAGAGTGGGGCGGCCACGGCCTGGGCAAATCGCTCCACGAGCCGCCCTCGGTCTCGCATGTGCGCGAAGCTTCACGCGGACCTCGGCTGCGCCCCGGTATGGTCTTCACCATCGAGCCGATGATCAACATTGGCCAGCCCGACTGGCGGCTGCTGGACGACGGCTGGACGGTGGTCACGCTAGACGGCTCGCTCTCAGCCCAATTTGAACACACCATCGCCATCACCGAGCATGGGCCGGAGATTCTAACCAAACTGTAGAAAGGAATGTTAACTCTGAACACACATTTAGAAACAGTCCTTGCATCCTGACCGCTTTGCATTTAAAATGGAAAAGTCCCCTACAAGGACGCCGATAAATCTTCCCTAAGGAATGGAATGTGACCAAATTAACCCGCAAGCAGATTGAAGACCATCTAAAAATTATGGGCTATATCACCCTGCAAGAGCAAGACCTGCAAGGCCTGGATTTGAGCGGCGCTGACCTGCGCGGCGCTAATCTGAGCGGCGCTAATTTGAGCGGCGCTAATTTGAACAAGGCCGCCCTGGTTGACACCTTTTTGCTGGATGTCATCCTGGTCAAAGCAACCCTGGCCGGGGCCGACCTGACCGAAGCCGATTTTAGCGGTATGGCCGACCTGACCGAAGCCGACCTGCGCGGCGCGATGATGGAACGGGCCAACCTGGAAGGGGCCAATCTGAGCCGAGCCAAGCTGGCCGGGGTCAACCTGAGCCATGCCACCCTCAGCCAGGCCAATCTTAGCGGAGCCACGCTGACCAGTACCGATGTATTGGCGGCCACCAACTTAACCCAGGCCAAGTTAGCCGAGGCTGACCTGACCGGGGCCGATTTGCGCGGCGTGACGCTGCGCGGCGCTGATATGCACGGGGCCAATTTAAGCGGGGCAGATTTGCGTGGGGCCGATATGCGCGGCGTGGTCTTGCGCGAAGCCAATCTGTCCGGGGCTAATTTAAGCGGGGCAGATTTGGGCCGGGCCGATATACAGGAAGCCAACCTGTGCGGGGCCAATCTGAGCCAGGTGACGCTGCGCGGGGCCGGCCTGCGCGACGCCAAATTTGACCAGCAGACCCAATGGCCCGATGGACTGATGCCGCTCATCGCCGGCGCTATTCTTGTTACCACCCCTTAGACCTGCTTCCGGTTGTGGGGCTGCGCCACCAGCAAAAATTGTTCCTCAGCAAGACAAGCAAAAAAGGACGGAAGTTTTGAACTTCCGTCCTTTTTGTTTTCCCTCTTGACAAAAATCCAAAAATATGTTACTATTTAGTCACGTTACTAAATTATCACATAAATATGGGTTATGATTGAAACTGATACCCTGACCCCTATCTGGAAAGCTTTGTCGGACCCGACCCGTCGCCAAATTTTAGATTTGCTGAAAGAGCGTCCCCGTACCACCGGCGAGTTGTGCGAGGCCTTTGAGGGATTGTCGCGCTTTGCGGTGATGAAGCATTTGGGCGTGCTGGAAGGGGCGGAGCTAGTGTTTGTCCGCCCGCATGGGCGGGAACGCTGGAACCATTTGAATGTTGTGCCCTTACAGACAATTTACGAGCGCTGGCTGCGTCCTTATGAAGCGCGCTGGGCCAGTTCGTTATTGAATCTAAAACAACTCATTGAAGAAAAAGGGGAAAAAACGATGACCAACCAACCCAATAATCAAGTCTTGCTGCGCCGTATGCAGGTTGAACAAGAGATTAGCATCAACGCTTCCGCCGAGCGCGTGTTCGAGGCCCTAACGCAGGATATTTCGGCCTGGTGGGGCGCACCCTATTTGTTAACCCCATCACCCCAGGCCATCATCCTGGAACCCGAAGTGGGCGGCCGGCTTTACGAACAGAGCGATACCGACGGGGCGTTATGGGCTACCGTGACAGCCATCAAAAAGAACGAGCGCCTGGAATTAACCGGTCCCGTCGGTGCGTCTGAGGCGCTGCACAGCGTGGTCACGTTCAGCCTTGAACCCAAAAACGAGGGTGAAGCTACGCTGCTCAAACTGTCGCACCAGGCGATTGGCCCGTTTGGCGAAGACACCCAGGCCAATTACAACGCCGGCTGGCAGGATTTGCTGGGGGTGCGGCTCAAAGCCTTTGTTGAAAAAGGTGAGCGGCATGGTCTTAACCAGGGGTAGAGGAGATCAACCGGTGTCAGAGATAAAATATTACGCTTACATCATTCATCCCACCCGGCCGGCCATACTCACCGAAGGCCCCACCCCGCAGGAAGCTGAGATCATCTCCAATCACTTTGATTATTTGAAAGCGCTGGTGGATCAAGGCGTGGGCATTTTTGTGGGCCGTACCCTCACCACCGACGAGCGCACCTTCGGCATCACCGTATTCCAGGCCGGCTCCGAAGAAGCAGCGCGTGAAATTATGAACGGCGATCCTGCCGTAATCGCCGGGGTGATGCGGGCCGAGTTGTTTCCTTTTAAGATCGTCTTAGCGGGCAAAATCCCCACCCTGGATAACTGATTTATTTTTTACTGTACCAAAGGACAGGTTTATTGCCTGTCCTTTTTGTTTCTCTCAAATCCGCCGATTGGGGGAGGCGCAGGTTTGTCAGGTGTGTTACTATTCCATAGAATAGGCCCTTGACAGAGTTCACGAACCTGGAGCACGCTACCGATGATGAAAATGAGGCGAAGAGGCGAGGACACGAAGACGTGAAGAATCTCCTCGCTTCCTCGCCTCACGAGTCATCGCATCTTTATTGAAGGAGTCCTGGATGTCCCTCCCCCTGATTGGCCAATATGTAACCCTTATTCGCCACAACAAACAGTACCGTTACCTCTGGTTCAGCCAGGTCATCAGCCAGACTGGCGACTGGTTTAATTTGATTGCCTCGGCGGCGCTGGTCGCCAATTTGTCCGGCTCCGGGCTGGCGATTGGCGGCCTGTTTTTGGCCCGGCTGCTGCCGCCCTTTGTCCTCGGCCCGCTGGTCGGCGTGGTGGCCGACCGCTTTGACCGCCGTAGCATCCTCATCGCCAGCGATGTACTGCGGGCGGTGATTGTGCTGGGCTTTCTGCTGGTCCGCACCGAGCAGGAAATCTGGCTGCTGTACATGTTGACCGTGCTGCAACTGAGCGTCAGCGCCTTTTTTGAACCGGCGCGGGCGGCGCTGGTCCCCAGCCTGGTCCGCCGCGAGGACCTGGTCACATCCAACGCCCTGGATGCCACCACCTGGAGTTCGATGCTGGCGATTGGGGCGGCCCTGGGCGGCCTGGCGACGGCCCTGTTCGGTATTACCACCGCCTTTTTGATTGACTCGGCCAGCTTCATCCTTTCGGCCTGGTTTATCAGCCGGGTCCACCCCACCTTTGCCCCGGTCGAGCCGGAGCCGGCAGAACAGCGGGATACGGGCTGGCAAGCTTTTATGGCCGGGCTGCATTATCTGCGGCAGCACCCGGCGGTGCTGATCATTGCCCTGCTCAAAGCCTCGAAAGCGCTGGCCTTTGGCGGCATGGCCGTGGTCGAGGTGACGTTTGCCAAAGAACTCTTTCCGCTGGGCGCGGACGGCTCGGGCACGCTGGGCCTGATTTACGTGGTCGCAGGGTTGAGCACCGGGTTGGGGCCGCTGTTGGCCCGCCGATTTACCGGCGACAATCTCAAAGCAATCTATTGGGCAATTTTGTTTAGCTACTTCTGCTTGATCGTTGGGTTTAGCCTGGCCGGGTTCAGCACCACCCTGTGGCTGCTGCTCATCGCCAGCTTCATCCGAACCTTTGGCTCCGGCATCAGTTGGGTTTACTCTTCGACGCTGCTGCAAATGTCCGTACCCAACAAATTCCTGGGGCGCGTCTTTGCCTTTGATCTGGCCATGATGACTATGGCCTCCTCGATCTCAACCTTGTGGGTCGGCTGGGCCAAAGATGGCCTGGGCATGAGTCCTCAACAGAATGCGCTGATGCTGGCCGCTGTGCCGGTCGTCATGGCTATCGGCTGGTCTTTCTTTTTGGCTTCGCACCTCAAACAACAACGCACTATGCAGCAAAGCGTCAACCTCCCCTGACGGCAAGCTGAAAATCAAGAAATACCCACTAAGTAAACATCTAAAATTTACTTCCCGTTTTAAGTTCCTATGAGTTCCTTTAGTTCCCTGGGAACTCGTAGGAACTTGGGGGAACTCATTTTTGGACAATCACTTACTCCCTACTCCCTATTTCCCACTGCCCCAAAGGACAGGTTCGATACCTGTTCTTTTTTATTGGTTATAGTCTGACCCCTTGCCCGGTGTGTCTCTTTGTTTTTAATGATAGGATAAAAACATAGATCAGCCTAATGAGTTTTGACTCTCAAAATCGGCAATTTCAATAATCCTGGAAGATTGGAAGGCTGGAAGGTTAGTCAGGATTTACAGCCTTCCAATCTTCCAACCTTCCAGGCTTTATGGAATTTGGTTATCAAATTTGATGAGATAGAAAACATCTTATGTATTGAAAGGACTATCAGCCATGACATTTCAAACAAATCGAACTGCTCTCATTACCGGCGCGTCGCGCGGCCTGGGGCTGGCCCTGGCCCGCGAACTGGCCCAGCGCGGCTGGCAGTTGATACTTGACGCGCGCGGGACGACAGCCCTCAAAAAAGTTCAAAAGGAGTTAGCCCGGCAGACCTTTGTGACGGCCATCTCCGGTGACGTGACCGACCCGGCCCACCGCCGGGCGCTGGCTATTGCTGCGCGGGCGGCGGGCGGCCTGGATGCCGTCGTCAACAACGCCAGCTTTCTCGGCCCCAGCCCGCAGCCGGAACTGTTGGATTACCCGCTGGACGTGCTGGAGCAGGTCTACCGGGTCAATGTGCTGGCCCCGCTGGCCCTGCTGCAAGCCGTGCGCAGCGAACTGAAACCGGCGGTGCGCGTGCTCAATATCAGCAGCGACGCCGGGGTAGAAGCCTATCCCGGCTGGGGCGGCTACGGTTCCAGCAAAGCAGCTCTGGAACAGCTCTCGGCAGTGCTGGCCGCCGAAAACCCGGCCTGGCGAGTCTACTGGATTGATCCGGGCGATATGCAGACTCAGATGCAGCAGGAAGCTTTCCCCGGCGAGGACATCAGCGACCGGCCCCTGCCCGAAACCAGCGTACCCGGCCTGATTGAACTGCTGGAAGGCGACCGGCCCAGCGGGCGTTACCAAGCCAGGGCGTTGACCGAGCCGCCGTATGAAGGGGCGGTTGAACTGCGGGTGGCCTATACCGTAGACAATTTTGACCAGGCGGTGGAATTTTACCAAAACCATTTGGGTCTGCCCCTGGTAGATCAATGGCTCTCGCCCGAAGGCCGCGGCGTTCTACTGTCGGCCGGACGGGCTACCCTGGAACTGGTTGACCCGCCCCAGGCCGCTTTGATTGACCGGATCGAGGTGGGCCGGCGGGTCGCCGGGCCGGTGCGTCTGGCCTTTGAAGTGCCGGACGTGACCGCCGCCACCGCCGCCCTGCAAGCGGGTGGAGCCAAGCCGCTCAACGGCGCGGTCCAAACCCCGTGGGGCGATTTCAACCAGCGGCTGCAGGCCCCGGATGGGATGCAGATGACGTTGTTTCAGGTTTCGACTCAGGATTAAATCTCACCTGGAAGGGTACAGCAAGGCGACAATGACAGGACACAGGGCGCATCCTGAGTAGTCCTGAGTGTAACGAAGGGCGTATCGAAGGGTGCGACGAGGCGACAATGACAGACACAAGGCGCATCCTGAGTAGCCCTGAGTGTAACGAAGGGCGTATCGAAGGGTGCAGCCCAGGCAACGATGCGAGACTATCTCGCACCCTTCGATACGCCTTTCACTTCGTTCAAGGCTACTCAGGATGCTTACTTAATGACAACTATCAAAGGATACTTCGCTCCGGGTGAAGTGTGTCGCTCGTGACATACGCTGAGGAAATATGATAACCACAATGACCGAACTCAACCATTTAGCTGTTGAAAACACAGCCAAACATCTTAAAACTACTCCTAAATTCTCTTGCGGCGATCGGCGGTCAGCCGGCGGCGGTCTTGACTTTCACCTGCCGCCCAAACTGGAAGGCGGGGAGCCGCCGGAGGTGCGAGGGCTGGCGCGGGACGAGGTGCGGTTGATGGTTTCATATCTGGCCGATAACCGGGTGATCCATACCCATTTCCGTAGTCTGCCCGATTTTCTGAACGCAGGCGACCTGCTGGTGATCAACACCAGCGGCACGCTTAAAGCTGCCGTCAGCGCCACCCGCGCCGACGGCACGCCGCTTGAGCTGCATTTGTCCACCCGTCTGCCCGCCGATTTATGGAGCGTCGAAGTGCGCCAGCCCGACGGCCTGACCTCCCGCCCTTTCTCTACGGCGGTGGCCGGGGAAAGCCTGGCCCTGCCCGGCGAAGCCGCAGCGACCCTACTCACGCCCTACCGGTCCGATCAACGCCAGGGCGGTCCCACCCGGCTGTGGCTTGCCACCCTCTACCTACCCGATTCGCGCTCGCTAGAGGCTTATCTGGGCGAGTATGGCTTTCCCATCCGTTATTATTACGCCAGGCAAGCCTGGCCCGCCGAGTATTACCAGACCGTCTACGCCACCGAGCCGGGCAGCGCCGAGATGCCTTCGGCGGGGCGGGCTTTCACCCCAGAGCTGATCACCCGGCTGGTGGCGAAAGGGGTACAAATCGCGCCGCTGATTTTGCACACCGGCGTAGCCAGCCTGGAAACGCACGAGCCGCCTTACGAGGAATATTACCGCGTGCCGCTGGACACAGCCCGGCAGGTCAACGCCGCCCACGCCAATAATAGGCGGGTGATCGCTGTTGGGACAACGGTGGTCCGGGCGTTGGAAACGGTGACAGATGCCGAGGGTGTAACCCATCCCGGCGAGGGTTGGACCCGCCTCATCATCACCCCGGAGCGCAGGCTAAAAGCGGTCAACGGGCTGCTGACCGGCCTGCACGAGCCGGAGGCCACTCACCTGGCCATGCTGCAAGCCCTGGCGGGGTTGGAGCATCTGGAGGTTACTTACGCGGAGGCGCTAGAAAAGGGTTATCTGTGGCACGAGTTTGGGGATTTGCATTTAATGTTGGGACAACTCCCATAAATTATTCCGACTTCTTACGCAGTCGAGCGGCCGCTTCGGCCAGGCGGTTGACGTCGGGTTTGCGTTTGCTGCCGGGTTGGTCGCCAGAGGCAGGGTCGAGCGGGTGTTTGACGCCGTTGGGCATGGTCGTGCCCGACAACGTGCGGGCGGCGTTCAGTTGCGCTTCGGTCACACGGGCCTCGTGCAGGTTGGCCTCGCTCAAATTCGCGCCGTTCAGATTGGCTTCGCTCAGATCGGCCCCCCTCAGGTCGGCCCCCTTTAGGATAGTCCCGTTCAAATCATTGCTCACCAACCGGGTTTTTTGGAGGTTGGCCTGGCTCAAATTCGCGCCTTGCAGATTGGTTTTATGCAGGTCAACTCCGTGCAGGTTGACTTCCGTGAGGATCGCTTCATTTAGATGAGCGGCCCACAAAAATGTTTTGGTCAAATCGGTTTTGGAGAGATTGGCCTGGGTCAGGTTGGCTTCGCGCAAATTGGTCGCGTTGACATTTGCGCCGCTCAGGTTGGCTTTGGTTAAATCAGCCTTGTTCAGGTTGGCTTCCGGCAGGGCGGCCTGGCTCAGATCGGTTTCAACCAGCCGGGCATCGCGCAGGTTGGCCCGGCGCAGGTTGGCCTGAGCGAGGTTGGCCTTGCTCAAATCGCTACTCTGCAAGTTGGTTTCGGTCAGGGTCGCGCCGTTGAGCCGGGCTGCCCGCAAAACAGCCTGGCGCAGACTGGCCTGGTTTAAATTGGCTCCACTCAACTGGGCCGTTTCCATGCGGTCGCCGGTCAGGTCGGCTCCGCTCAGGTTAGCTTCGGTTAAAATGGCGCCGTGCAGCCGGGCTTCCACCAGGTTGGCATGGCTCAGGTTAGCCCCGGCCAGGTTGGCCCGCAGCAGATTCGCTTTGCTCAGGTTAGCCCCGGCCAGGTTAGCCTCCATCAGGTGGACTCCGCGCAGGTCTACTCCATGTAAATCGGCGGCGCGCAGGTCAGCCTTGCTCAGGTTGGGAACTTTTCCTTGCTGACGGGCTGATTTAACAAGTTGGATAACTTCTTCACGTTTCATAGTTGCCTCTGAGGGGATTGAAGGTTTTAGCGGACAACAAAATCTGAGACATGCTCACCGGGTTCATCGTAGCGAAAAAGGATACTTTTCAATTGGGCGCTGTGCGGCCCTTCCTGGCACCAGGTTAGCATCTCTTCGACGCTGGCATCGTCGCCCTGAGCATCTATTTCAACCCGTCCGTCCGAAAGATTGCGCACAAAGCCGGTCAGCCCCAGCTTTTGGGCCTGTTGTTGGGTGTGATAGCGAAAATTGACCGCCTGGGTTCGCCCCTCAACTAAAATCCGCACGCGTTTCATCTCTAATTACCTCCTCGAAAGCAGTAATCAGTGATCAGTTGGCAGTGATCAGTTGGCAGTAACCGGTGATCAGTTAAATTGTACACTGATTACTGATTACTGTTCACCGATTACTGTTCACCGATTACTGTTCACTGAAAACTGGCTCATTTAAAAATAATGGTCCCAAATCTCCGCGCCCCAGATGAGCATAATCCAGCCGGTAATGGTTAAAAAAGGGCCGTAGGGAATAAACGTTTTTAAGCCAACCCGCCGTGTGACCAGCAGCAGCGCGGCCACAAAGCCGCCCAGAAATACGCCAAAGCCCAGGCTCAGCAACACAAAAGGAAAGCCAATAATCAAACCTAAAAAGGCCGACAGGGTCACATCGCCTTCGCCCAGCCCCCCCCGCGACAGCAGCGCCGCCACATAAGCGACCACGAAGGCAGCCGCCCCACCCACAATGGCTGCCGGCCAGGCCGGTTTGTCCACCACAAACGTGCCGGCAATAGCCAGCAGGATAGAAGGCAAAATAACCACGTTAAAGATCAGCCGGTGTTCCAGGTCGGTCACGGTGATCAATATCAAAATGGCGGTGTACAGCGAGACCCAACCCAGGTAAACCGAAAGCCCATAATAGCTGATTAAAAAGACAAAAAACAGCGGCGTGGCCGCTTCGACCACCAGGGCGCGGGTGAAGGTGGGGCGCGGCTGGCCGCACTGCTGACAATTCCGCTGGCTGGTTAATAAGGCCAACCAGGCACTCCAGGCCGGCAGGGGGCGTCGAGTTCCACATGCTGAACAGGCCGGCCATTGAAGCAGGGTTTCTCGTTTTGGTAAAATATCGGCGGCGTGATTGATGGCCACAGCCACCAGCCAGCCGAGAAGCGCGTAGAGGATAGTTGGAAGTATCAAGTCTGAACCTTTGGAGGGGACAGCCGACCCGTTCGGTAAGCCGTTGACCGCCGACCGTCGAAATTGTAAATGGGCCAGGATTAGGGGATTGGGGGATAAAAATAAAAATCCCCTAACCCCTAATCCCCGCTAAATCTTTTCTGGATAGCAATATTAATTGCGCTTTCTTTTTATGAGCAAAATACTCGTTATCACCATACCGGCCAGAGTGAGGCTGCTCACCCACAGGCCGATAGTAAAACTCCGCGGCCGGTAGCTGAAAACAACATCGTGCGTTCCGGCCTCGACGGCGACAGCGCGGAAGGCCAGGTTGGCCGACAAGATGGGAACTGCCTGACCGTCCACCGTTGCCTGCCAGCCACGATAGTAGCTATCGGTCAAGACCACGAAGCCCGACGACGGCGCTTCAACCGCCAGCGCCACCCAATCCGCCCCCTGCTCAATTACTGCAACCTCTCCGCCCTCAGCTTCACTCTTAACCTCAGCCTTAGCCTCAGCCTCCTCTTCCATGATAATCACTTCCCGGTGATAATCAAAATCAGGCGCAGTTAATCGAGCGATGGCTGCGGCTTCGTCAGGGGCATAAGTCACTTGAGCTACAAAATAAGCGCGAGGCAGCGGCTGCGGGACCTGTTGGATGGTCATCGTCCCGCTGGTAACGAGCGTTGGCCCCACTTGATGGGAGTCGTCGCCGATAAAATAGCCAACATTCATCAGGGCCAACAGCCCGGCGCGCTGGGCATCGCTGGTTTCTTCCAACAAATTGACCAAGCGCTGCCAACGTCCCACAACCAAGGGATCGTAATTGTTGGTGGCAGGCAGGTCAGCGTAGACGCCCAGGTTGGGAATAAGCGTCTCTTTGAGACTTTGCCAGTATTGCGGGTCAGCTGGGCCAAAACCGGCAAAACGAAAATACTGCTTGAATTTGGTATCATAATCAAAAGTATCATCCACAAAAAAGCGATACCCGGCCGGCTGGGTTTTGAGCAATTCGGCGGCGGCAATGGGCTGTTGAAAAACGGCCGCGGGCAGGGTGGGGATAAGCGGCCAGGCCGCCGCCAATAAATCCAGGGCCACCACAACCAGGACAGCACCCTGCCACACAGGTTCTTTGGCCAGGCGTGTCGAAAATACTCCTCCCGTTTTCCGGGGCCGCAGCAACAGGAGAGCCGCCGAGATGATGAGCCACAGCCCCAGCGTCATCGTGGCCGCCAGAAAGGTCTGGCTGCGACCGGTCAAAATAAAACTGCCGGCCAGCCCGGCGATGGTCAACCCCCCGGCGGCCACCAGCATCCGCTGCCAGCCGCGCCGGCCGGCCGGGGTCAACTTGAAGGACTGCGCCCCTATCCCGGCCAATACTGACACGGCCACCGTATACCAAATCAACAGCCGAGCCGGGGCTTGAAAGAAACCGAAACCCGGCACAAATTGGAAAACCCACAGATAAATGGGCGTATTCCAGCCCATCGCCAGAACCAGGCTCAGCGGCGACAGGACCGCAAAGAAGGGAACCACCCGCCAGAACTGGCCGGGTTGTGGTTTGTCTGATGAAGCCGGTTCTGGCCCCCATACTTTACGCAGCCCGTAATTCCACAGGGCTATCCAGGCCAATAAAAACGGCAAAACGCCCAGGTAAGCGTGGTCTTCCCAGTAATTAGCGTAGCCCCAATAATCATTGTTGGCCGGATGACCAAAAAAAGTGGGGGCCAGCAGGGTCAGCAAGCGCCACGGCCAGAAGGAATAGGTTAAGGCAAAGGTGCGTTCCGCGCCGCTGCTGCGTGGGGATTGGGTGGTAAACTCGGCAGTGGGCAGAAGCTGGGCAGCAGAGAGCAAGACAGCCAGCAGAATGGCCGCAAACAGAGCCAGGAGAGGGTAGAAGTGAGGCGTGAAGTGTGAGGCGTGAGGCGTAGTGCGTAGTGCGTGGTGCGTGAGGCGTGGAATCTCCCCTGCTCCCCTGCTCCCCTGCTCCTCCGCTCCTCCGCTCCTCCGCTCTGCCTCGCCTCCTCGCCCCCTCGCCTCCTCGCCTCTCCCCCCCCCCGCCGGCCAACTTCGGAAAATAACATACGGGCCAATCAACCACAGGCTGTAAAACCACAACTGGGCGTGTCCGGCCAAAAGTTGAACGGCCAGGACCAGGGCCAGGACCAGAATATCAAGCAGATTGCGGCGTTGGGCCAGCCGGTCGCTGAGCAGCAGCAGTAGGGGCAGCCAGGCGGCGGCATTAACCATAACCACAAACTGGGTCCGCCCGACAATGTAACCACTGAACATATAGGTCAAGGCTGACAGCGCAGCGGCAAAGGGCAGCAGTCCCAGGTGACGCATATACAGGTACATAAACAATCCGGCCAGGGCCAGGTGAAGCATCACCGAAACGGTCAGTCCGTGCTCGACGGGCAGCAGCAGATATAGCAGATTGGGCGGATAAAAAACACCGCTTTGCAAATTGGCCAGCAGCGGCGCGCCGTTGCCCAGCAGTGGGTTCCACAGTGGCCACTCACCGGCCAGCAGGCTCATTTTGGTCAGGTGATGCCAGGGCCAGAATTGCAGCATGGTGGTCCCCCAAAAGAGAACCTCGCCTCGGAGCAGCCAGCGCCAGAATAGAACCAGGGGCAAGATGAGGATGAAAGCCAGGCAGACTTTGGCAGATAAACGGTTGGCAGGATGCATTTTGACAAACAAATTGGGCCGGTTTAGAATGGGCCAACGATGTTAGTATACGAACGGATCAGTGTGGTCGTCAGCCTGATTTTGATTGGACTGGCGCTTTATTTTGTACTGGCCTTTCCAGCCGAGACCGCTACCTTTACCATTTTTGGGTCACCGCTTACGCTGACTTCTCCGCAGCAGTGGTTAGTAGCTGTTCTGCTGGGTGGTCTGGCCATGGCCGGGGCCGATGCCGTGATGCGCATCCATCCCAGCCTGCCTACCCGGCGCATCGGCGTTATGGCTACCTTTTGGATGCTGCCCGGTCTGTTGGTTGTTTTAGCCACCCAAACGTTGGGTCTGGCCCCCAATCCTGTCGCCTGGGCCATAGGATTGACAGGGGTCGGCTTGCTGCTCTGGCTAACCCTCATCGCCGAATTTTGGCAGGGTGCTGCGATGGGTAACAAAGAGCATCGTTGGGCTTATATCTGGCAGCAATTGATGGGCTATACCATGGCCCTGCTCTTTTTTATCATTATTTACCGCACTCGCAGCCGCAGCGCCATTAGCGCCACCAGTATTATGCTGGTCAGCGGCATGATTGCCCTGGCCCTGCTGCGGCAATGGCGTTCGATTGCCAAAACCTGGCTGTTTGCCGCCATTGTTGGCCTTAGCCTGGGCCAGGTAACATGGGCCTTGAATTATTGGCGCATCAGCGCCCTGACCGCCGGCCTGTTGTTGCTTTTGATTTTTTATGTCATGGTCGGCCTGGCCCAGCAACAGCTTCTGGGCAAACTTTCGCGCCGCGCCTTGTGGGAGTTTGGCTCTGTGGCCCTGGCAGCTCTACTGGTCATTTTTAGGTTTACCTGACCCATTGCCGCTAACCCTTCCATTATACCCTGTCTTATCTTCATTGACTATTCGCTGCATTTCCTCTGGCCGATTGGCCCAATGGTACATTGACAACTTTTTCCATTCCGGCTACACTTTTATCAGGATAAATTTGTAAACAAAGTTCTCGTGTTGCTAAAAATATAGAAGGTGCAACACCTCTCTGACCGGGCTAAAATAGTTTCAGCCAAGCAACGCTTTCCCTCCCACCGAGGCCCTGCATGATTCAAGCCACTCATTTAACCAAAGAATTTGGCGAATTTACCGCTGTTAAAAATGTCTCTCTGGATGTGCCGGAAGGCGAAGTGCTGGCGCTGCTGGGACCCAACGGGGCCGGCAAAACCACGACGGTGCGTATGCTCGGCGCGATTCTCAAACCCACCTACGGCAGCGCCCGGATTGCCGGCTATGACACCGTAACTGATGCCAAAGCAGTGCGCCGGGTCATCGGCCTGCTGACCGAGTTTCCCGGCCTGTATTTGCGGATGAAGGGCCTGGATTACTTGGCCTTTTTTGGCGAGTTGCAAGGCGTGCCCAAGCCGATTATCCGCCAGCGCAGTGAGGAGCTTTTAAAACGCTTTGAATTGTGGGAAGCGCGTGATAAATCGGTGGGAACCTACTCCAAGGGCATGAAGCAAAAGCTCACCCTGGTGCGGGCCATGCTGCACGACCCGCTGGTGCTGTTTTTGGATGAACCCACCTCGGCCATGGACCCGCACAGCGCCAAGCTGGTGCGCGACTCGATTGCCAATTTGCGCCAGGAAAAGCGGACGATTGTGCTGTGTACCCACAACCTGGCCGAAGCGGAGCAGTTGGCCGACCGGATTGCCATTATCCGCCGGGGCCAGATTATCGCCCAGGGTACGCCGGCGGAATTAAAACAGCGCCTCCTGGGCGACCCGTTGATGGAAATTCGGCTGGCGGCCCCGCTCAATGGGCTGGTCAGCCATTTGCAGGAGCGGGTCAACATCGTGGGGCACGGCCAGGATTGGATTCGCTACACCGTGCCCGACCCGACCCAGTTCAACCCGACCCTTTTGAACGAACTGGCCCACCAGGATATCCCCATTATTACCCTCAGCGAAGTCTCGCGCAGCCTGGAAGAGGTTTATCTGCGGATTGTCGAAGCTGACCAGACGGAGGTGAAGTAACATGGCCGTTCAAGCCATTCCCCGCCACGAGCGCGGCAGCCTGGGCACCGCCCTGATTATCACCCGGCGCGAACTGCGGGATAGTCTGCGCGACTGGCGCATTGTCACCCCGATCATTGTGCTGACCGTTATTTTTCCCTTTTTGATGGATTTTACTTCCCGCTGGGCCACCACCTGGGTGTCACAATACACCGATACCATTTTGGTGGAGCGCATCAACCCCTTCCTGTTGATGATTGTCGGCTTTTTCCCCATTTCGTTCTCATTGATTATCGCCCTGGAGTCTTTTGTCGGCGAAAAAGAGCGCAACAGCCTGGAACCCATCCTGTCTATGCCGGTCAGCGACTTGGAGCTTTACCTGGGCAAGATGCTTTCGTCGCTGCTGCTGCCGCTACTGGCCAGTTATCTGGGCATTACTGTGTTCCTGGTCAGCCGCTTGATAAACACCCCGCGCTGGGTGCCGCCGCTGGACCTGGCTGTTTTGATGCTTTTGTTGACGACCATGGAGGCGCTGGTGATGGTGGCTGGGGCGGTGGTGGTTTCCAGCCAGACCACCAGTGTGCGGGCGGCCAATTTGCTGGCCAGTTTCATTATTATTCCGATGGCCTTGCTGGTGCAGGCCCAGAGCATCATCATGTTCTATGCCGAATATGAGGCGCTGTGGTGGATTTTGGCGGCGCTGACCGTAGTCAGCTTGATCCTGGTGCGGATGGGCATCCGCATTTTTAACCGCGAAGAAATCCTGTCCAAAGAGATGGACGAGCTAAACCTCAAAAATATGTGGCACAGTTTTAAAGGGTATTTTTTGCGCCCGCCGGAACTGGCTGCCAAACGCGGCGATCAGGCTTCGGCCAGATTCAACCTGTTCCGTTTTTACCGGCACGATATTCCCATGCTCATCCGCCAGCAGGGTTTGCCCATCGTCATGGTCCTGATTATGACAGCGGCAGCGTTTTTTTTGGGAGCGGTATTTGCCCAACAACATCCGCTGCCGGCCAATGTGCTGCCGCTCAATGAAATTTCGGCCAATACCTTTGGCAACTTGCAAAAGGTTCGGCTGCTGCCCGAAATCAACACCTCGTTTATTTTCTTTAATAACATTCGGGTTATCATCCTGGCCGCCGTGTCGAGCGTGTTTTCGTTTGGGGTGCTGGCCTTGTTTTTAACCCTGCTGAATATGGGGCTGGTCAGCTTTATCATTACCCAGATTGTCCTGTTGGGCTACAATCCCTGGCTGTTTGTGACCGCCTTTATTTTGCCGCACGGTATTTTTGAAATTCCGGCTATTCTGCTAGGGATGGCCTTTGCCCTGCGGATGGGCGCGGCCTTGGTTTCGCCGCCGCCAGGGCTGGATATTGGGCAAGGTTTGCTTCTGACCCTGGCTAACTTTCTCAAAGTCCTTATTTTTGTGGTCGTGCCCCTGCTGCTTCTGGCGGCCTATATCGAAGCCAATATTACGCCTCAGATTGTGGTAGCATTTTACGCCAAATAAATTTTCCCTTTCAAAAAAAGAGACCTCCGAAGTGGATTACCCTGCGGAGGTCTCTTTTTTTAACTCGACGCTTACCCTTACAACATTTGCGATAGCCAGGGGGGCAGCAGATCGGCCATGTTGAGCAGGCCGGCATAGTGGCCGATGACTAAAATGAGTAAAATTAAAAACAACACGGCCAGCGTGCCGGCGGCAACTTTGGCAAACCAGACTCGCCCCTTGATAATCGGCTCGGTTGCGCTGTAAACTTCTTCCTCTGCTGGGGGTTCCGGTTCGGTTTCTGGTCCTGAATTTTGGTCTCGAAATCTGATTTTGATGTCGGCCAACTCAATCAGGTCATTATGTTGGAGGTAATAAGGTCCCTCCACCGTAATGCCGTTGACGACGGTGCCGCCCGGCCCGCCCAAATCCTGCAAAATCCAGTGATCGTGGCGCAGCTCCAGGCTGGCATGGGCCGGGTCAATATTGGGCGCATCCAGCACCAGTTGGTTGTCGGGGCTGGAGCCAATTAAGATGCGGTTGCTGAGCAGCTCGAAATCTTCAAAAACTGTTTCTTCGTCTGCTTCTTCGTAAATAACCAATTTTGCCAACGTAAACTCCCTTGAAACTATGACCGCTGACGGCGGACCGCAGACCGCCGCAATAGATTACCTGTGGAAAGTCTTCGACTCTGCACACTGCTCCCCTATGCAGGGCGGTCGGCCGTCGGCGGTCGGCGGTCGTTCTGAAAATCAGGGTCAGCCTGGATAAAGGCTAAAGCCGCATCCCGGTCGGTAACATCGCCGGTGGCCTGGGCTTCCTTCAGCCGGTTCAACAGCACGCCGATGAGCGGCCCCTCGGCCAGGCCCAGGGTCTCGATCAAATCGCGCCCGGTCAGCAGGGGCGGCGGCTCAACCACCTGCGCCCGCTGCTCAAAGTAAGCCGTACCCAATTTATACACCACTTCCCGCAGTTCTTGCAATTCAGCCAGCCCTTCGTTGGGCGGATACGTGGCCCGCCGGTCGGCCAGGGCATGGAGGGCAACAGCCATGCCGGCTTGATAACCGCTGCCCGCAGTATCCCGAAAAAAGCGGTAAATAGCCCGGCGGCTCAGTTTGTCTGCGGTGGTCAGCAGCAAGGGCCGCATATGTTGGGCCACGACCGTTTCGACAAAATCGGCGGCCTGGTTGCTGAAATGAAAACGCTGCATCACCTTACGAGTAATTTTGGCGCTAATTTGCTCATGGCCGTAAAAGTGGACGGCGGCGGAGTTTGGATCAGCGGCGCGGGTGGCGGGTTTGCCGGTATCGTGCAGCAGCAGGGCCAGGGGAAGTAAGGTTTGCTGGCTCAAATTTCCGGCCAGCGGCGCGGCCAGTTCGGCTTGAACGGGCGCTTGCAGTGGCTCCGGCAGGTCGCTCAGGCCGCTGTGGAGCATCCCGGCCCAGGCGTCGAGAGCCTGAGCGGTGTGGTCAAACACATCCAGGTGATGCGGCGGCCCCTGGGTTACGCCGATCAGCGGCTCGACTTCCGGCAGCAGGTGCGGCAGCACGTCCAGCCGGCGGAGCATCTGCATCGCTTGACCAGGGGTAGGTGTGTTGAGCAGCTTCAGCAGTTCATCCCGCTGCCGTTCCGGGGAAATGCCGGACAAACCGGGCGCAGCGGCCCGCAGCCAGGCTTCGGTCTCAGCCTCCAGCGAGAACCCAAACTCGACTGCCTGGCGCATAGCCCGCACCACCCGCACCGGGTCGTGGCTGAAAGCCGTCGGCGCGGCTGCCCGAATCTGGCCTAACTTCAAATCCTGCTGCCCGCCAAGAGGGTCAATCAACTCAAACGGTTCGGCCAGGCGGATGGCCATAGCATTGATGGTAAAGTCGCGGTCGGCCAGGTCTTCCTGGAGAGTGGCCCCGCGAAAAGAGGCAAAATCGAGATAAAATTTATCGAGGACAACCCGCCCCGTGCCGCGCTCGGCATCAAGCGGATAGAAGGCCGCGCGCAGGCCGTTCGCCACCCGCTGGGCTACGGCCAATCCATCGCCGGGCACGGCAAAATCGAGGTCCACAATCTGTTCGCGCCCCAACAGCATATCCCGCACCGCCCCGCCGACGAGGTAAGCTTCGAGGTGTTGGGTGTGGAGGATAGGGATGGTTTTTTGTAAAAGAGGGTATGGGTCTAACCACCCTTCAGTCAGGTTAAAAGGCGGTTCTTTAATCATTTTCAAATGATAGGTCTTGGAGGAAGGTTACAAGCAGTCTATGCCGCTGCTTTTTCCTTTTGTTCATCAAGTTTTTGTTGCAGCCAAAGATTGACCAACGTTTCAACCTGTATGCCCCGTTTGTGAGCCTGCCGCTCCAGGGCTGCCAACAACTCCACTTCGATAGGTACAGCGCAGCTAACCTCAAAATTGACATCAGGCGCACTCGGATCGTCAAAATCGGTAAAATCGTGGGTATCCCAAAACTCTCCCATTTTTTCATCGCTGTCCACTTGAGAGATGCTGCTGAGTTTATTTGCGTCCATCTATTCAAGACCAAGTTGCTTTTTCACTTCTGCTGTTTTGATGGTTTTTGTTTGCCGACCTCGTTCGTCCAATAATTTCATCAATTCCTGGCTGTGGCGGGTTAATTCAATCTCTCGATTAAAATCATCAATCTCAGCCAAAATAAACTCATGCCCATCAGGTGAACGGAGAATCAACCCCTCTTTTTGAGCTTCTTTTAATAAAGTATTGATAGCTTTTTCCCTGGCCGAGATATTTACTGTTTTCATAGTTCATACTCCTTCCCGTGAATAAACAACCGGCTGCCGGGCCAGCAAAGCATGACACACTTACCAAAGCCTTTGCTGGCAAGGTGTAGTTGTGAATCGCGGGGGACAGTGTGCCATGCGAAGTGCCCCGCACTGACTTCGCTAAAAATCCATCTTACCCCAGACCGTAATAGTCCTGCCATTGTGAATGTCTTGTTTAACGGGTAGCTTCGGAAGATTCGGTAACTACCTGATTTTTGCCTGCGAATTGTACCTCTAACTGTTGGAATAGCTGATTATCAATTGTTGAACCAACTTTTAGTTTTATTGCCTTTTTCCATAAACTCTCATAGTAATTAGCAAAATACCTAACCACTGTCGGATGCTTTATGTTAAGCCATATTGTGCTATCATGGCTCGACACAAAAACTTCAGCATCTTGCTCGCCACTATCAACAATGATGAATGCACCAATTTGCGGTACTGCTTCTGGGGGAGGTGTATTGAAATATGCCGCGCTATAACCTGTTACCCTTTTATCCAGGACTGTTGTCTTTGCATACTCAAAACGATGAGGATTGTTTGGAAAGAAAATGTATATGTCGCGCCATGCAACTTTCGGATTATGGATAACTTTCTTCACCAATGAAAAAGCCCTTGCGGCTGCTTCTTGGTCTGATTGTGACCACCTAAATTGAACTTCTCCTTCGTCAACCCAATTTACATTATCAATGCGTTTAGCTTTAATAACACGTTGTGCTATTGCGTCCAGGTATTCTTCGCTGGTATTGTATTCATTAACTTCAACGCCAATGGTTTTCAAAATTGCGGTACTGCGCTCATCAACCATTAATGCAATTTCATCAAGTTTACCTCGTCGCTCAAGAATGAGATAACTTGCAATGAAACCCACGCAAAGAAGTATAAGGGCTGGTATTCTCTGAGCAATCCACTGAACACCATCGAGTAATCCAGCAGTATCGAGGATAGAAATAATTACGCTTAAGCCTGCGACTATAAAAAGCAATAGCAGTTCGACTCTACGACGTAAATTTGTTTCTCTCATCATTGTTCTCGTGTGTTTGAATGTTTCTCAAAAGTGTCAGCCGCTCAACCACTGAGTCTGCTTCGGTCAATGTGAGACACAGTCCAATTGGGTGAATTAATCATCGCGCCTTTCCTGCACCCTCCCCGCCCCATCCACAAACACCACCAAGGCCTTCTCTTTAGGCAAAACCACTTAACCTCGAATCAACTTACCCAAGGGTTAAGGTTGCAGCGCCTCAAGCAGAGGCAACACTTGTGGTATATCACCTAACAGGATGATTTCATCTTGTGACATAGATTGTTTGGGCTGTATTCAAAATCTCTCGGCGGCGCGGGGCGTTGTGACTCTGTTCAACCGCCCGCCGGGTGAGCAAATCAACGGGCCGGTTTAGTAAATGGCTCAACTCTTCTTCCATGCGGACATGGTCAAAGAGGCTCCAATCTGCTTCTGGCGTGAATGTAGCCAAAATATCCACATCGCTGTCCGGGCTAAAATCCTCTCGCAGAACAGAGCCAAAGAGGGCTAACTCACGGATATGCCAGCGTTGGCAAAAATCGGCCAATTCGGTTTCAGCAAGTCTAATATTGGGTAAATTGATCATGGCGTTTTTCCTTCATCTTCGGCCACCCTTCCCGCTCCATCCACAAACACCACCCGCGCCTTCTCTTTGGGCCGGACTCGCTTGGCGGCGCGTTCGGCCTGCTCTGCCGTCAAACCGACGCCGACGACGCGCCCGCGCACCAGGGCAATCCAACGATGGAGGTAGGGGGAAAGGTCAATTGGCAGAGGAGAGTCCGGTTCTGACACCAAGCTTTAGCCTCCCTGACCGCCGACGGCAGACCGCAGACCGCCGCAAGTCAATCATCGGCGGTCGGCGGTCGGTGGTCGGCGGTCGAAATAGAAGGAATAAAGAGGAAAGAGCTTGCCTGCGACTACATCCGCTCGGCCACAATCGCGGCCACTTCTTCGGGCAGTTGGGCCACCCGCACGCCGACGGCCTCAAAGGCTCTGATTTTTTCCTCGGCGGTGCCTTCGCCACCTTCGATGATGGCCCCGGCGTGGCCCATGCGCTTGCCGGCGGGGGCCGTTCGCCCGGCGATAAAGGCGGTGACCGGCTTGCTCATCTTCTCGGCGATAAAGCGGGCCGCTTTTTGCTCGTCGGCGCCGCCAATTTCGCCCATGAGGACGACGTGATAGGTCAGCGGGTCGCTTTCAAACAGGGTCAGGATGTCAATAAAGTTGCTGCCAATAATGGGGTCGCCGCCGATGCCCACGGCCGTGCTCTGGCCGATGCCCCGGTCGGTGAGCGCCTGAACCACTTCATAGGTCAGCGTTCCGCTGCGGGAAACCAGGCCGACATGACCCGGCTTGTGGATGTGGGCGGGCATAATCCCCACTTTGGCCTCGCCGGGGGTAATCAGGCCGGGGCAGTTGGGGCCAATCAAGCGGGCCTCTTTTTGGCTCAAAAATCTGCGTACCCGGACCATATCCAGCACCGGCACGCCCTCGGTGATGCAGACAATCAATTTGATGCCGGCGTCGGCCGCTTCCATAATCGCGTCGGCGGCAAAACGGGCCGGCACATAAATAATGCTGGTGTTGGCGTCGGTGGTGCCGACCGCCTCTTTGACCGTATCAAACACGGGCACGCCGTGCATCCACTCGCCGCCTTTGCCCGGCGTCACCCCCCCGACGATGTTGGTGCCGTACTCTTTCATTTGCTGAGAGTGGAACGCACCCTCGCGGCCGGTGATCCCTTGAACCAATAAACGTGTATTTTTTCCAACCAGGATGCTCATAAGGTTAGGCTCCCTTCGCCAGAGCGACGGCTTTTTGAGCCGCCTCGCCCAAACTGGTAGCGCTGGGGAAGTTGGCCTCGGCCAGAATCCGCCGGCCTTCTTCTTCATTGGTGCCAACCAATCGGGCCACCATGGGGACGTCAGTTTTGACTTCTTCTAATGCGGCCAGAATGCCGCGGGCGACTTCGTCGCAGCGGGTAATGCCGCCAAAAATATTGAACAGCACGGCCTTAACTTTGGGGTCGCTCAAAATAATCCGCAGCGCGGCGGTCACTTTTTCGGCTTTGGCCCCCCCGCCCACGTCGAGGAAGTTGGCCGGCTCGCCGCCGTAATGCTTGATAATGTCCATAGTAGCCATGGCCAGCCCCGCGCCGTTGACCATACAACCAATTTCGCCGTCGAGCTTGACATAGCTCAAGCCGGCCCGGCGCGCTTCCCGTTCGGCGGGCGCTTCTTCCTGAATGTCACGCAGTTCGGCCAGCTCCGGGTGGCGGAACAGGGCGTTGTCGTCAAGGACAATTTTGCCGTCAACCCCCAGCAGCCGTTCCTGCCCGGTCACAACCAACGGATTGATTTCGGCCAAACTGGCATCCGTATCCACAAAAGCCTGGTACAGCCCTTTGACAATCTGCACAAACTGGCCGATAAAATCGCGGCGCAAGCCCAACTCAAAAGCCAGGTCGCGGGCCTGGTAATCCAGCAGGCCCCGTTCGAGGTCAACCGGCAGGCGAATGATGGCCTCGGGATTGGTTTTAGCCACTTCTTCAATTTCCACCCCGCCCGCCGCCGAGGCGATGATGACCGGCGTGCGCTGCGCCCGGTCAATCACAATACCCAGGTAAATTTCCTCTTTGATATCGGCCGCTTCGTCAACCAGCACCTTCTCCACCGGAATATCTTTAATGGTCATACCCAAAATTTGCCTGGCCAGCTCTTCAGCCTGCTTGGCATCTTTGGCTACTTTAATGCCGCCGGCTTTGCCTCGCCCGCCGACCAAAACCTGGCTTTTGATGACAACCGGACCGCCAAGCCGTTTGGCAATCTCGTGGGCTTCGGCGGGCGTAGTGGCTACATCCCCATTGGGAATAGGCACGCCATACTTGGCAAAAATGCGTTTAGACTGGTATTCGTGCAGTTTCACGTGTATTCTCCTTTGCAATCTCGTGATAGTTTAACTGCCGGCACAAACCCGGACCAGTTAAGCTCATTATACCATAATTTTTGAGGTCTCCTATTTGCAGCGTGAGTCATGGGTGTGAGGCGGTGAGGAGGCGAAGAAACGAGGAGGCGAAGAGACGAAATTTCTTCGATTCAGGCCTCTTTTTGACACTAAAAAACTCCAAAGATATCTTACCTGAACCCTTATCAATAAGTTACACCCATATGAGAACGGTTAGAATCCTGACCTTGTAACCCAAAGGTACTACAATTTTGATTGAAGATTATTGATAACTGTGTTTCAATTATTGTTAATTTGTATTTATTTTGCCGAACGTGTTTGTTCGGCCCGCACCTTGACAATTGACTGACCGCAGGTTGAAATATGTACTACCACTCTTGTCCGCCACAGCCTCGCTCCACTTCAGATTTTTCTTCGGGGGATGTTCCTGGTGGAGATTTTGTCTGTGTCTGCGGTCTGTTTGAATTAACGAAGTTTGTCAAATTGAGCCAGTCCTTTTTGGGGCTGGCTTTTTTTGTTGTTTTCAAATAGAGCTAGTATCAGGAGGTAGGTTACTATGAATATGCACTTCAAACCAGGGACACCGTTTTTATCAGTGGGTGAGCATACTATGTCTGAACGAATATTCAGAATTTTTGTTTCATTACTCAGCCTCCTGGTTCTATTGCCACTGGAGCATACAGAAGCGATGACCTTAGACATCACCACAATGGCTAGTTCTAATTCCACGTCTGCTGTCCCTCTTTCAAGTGATTTTTCGCATCGGTACATTGTGTTTCTGGATGGCATCCGTAGCAAGTCGGTTACACCAGAAGGTAACGGCAATTTTAATGCTATCCAGGATAAATTAACCGAGCTGGGAATCAATGATGATCGCTTTGTCTATTTCAGCTACAGTGCTGCGTCGGATCGAGTGGGGGGCGTATACTGTCTAGGCTGGGGGTCAAGGGCATGTTCTACTAAAAAAATTGGCGATCTAACCTCTTTAAGCCTTGCACCAATCTACCTTGTCGAGGACACTCAACTTTCGATAGATAGGCAAACGCGTGTACTCACGTGGTTAATAGATCAAATCTTGAAGCAGGACTCGTATGCCGAGATTGACTTGGTGGGTTTCAGCCTTGGTGGTATCATAGCCTCACGATGGGCATCACAGTTTAATAATACATCCTTACATGGTAAACACATTCATTCAATAGTACTAATTGAGAGTCCGGTGGGCGGGATTCCATTAGCAGGGCCGATTACAGATGGCTGTAGTCTATTGGATTTTGTCTGTAAAGGCTGGAGTGCTGGTTTGCGTGAGTACTTTGGAAACATCGTCCTTCGCGAGTTGCGACTGCCTCCAGCCTCTACAAGCATTGTCGATTCATTACGTCAAGCTCCTCGCAATTTCCCTATTACGTCAATCCAATCTACGGCTGACTACCTTGTCAACCGCCTGAATTTTCCACTTTGTCGTAACCTTGCCTGTACAACTAGTGACAATGCGTTAGTTGGTAATGGGAGTCAACTCTGGCCCTCACATACCCTTTATGATAGCGAGCAATTAAGTAAGAGAGGACTTGCTACTACACCCCTTCGGCCCGTGGCCGCATTTAATCTGATCTCTGAAAACCATAACCTTCCCTTAAAACATGAACAAACAGCTAAGTGGGTGATTGAGGCAATACAGGCAACGACCAATAATACTCTAAATCCACCAACTCTATTAACTCCTATCAACGGAAGCGCAATCTCACTGCGTCCCGCCTTTGATTGGATGGATGTATCAACTGCTGAGAGCTATCACATCGAAATTTCGCAAAATGCCAATTTCTCCCCTGTGGAGATACAAGGAGAGCCTACCCAATCGTCATTTGCTCTTACCAAGGACCTCCAAGCTGGCAAAACCTATTATTGGCGCGTATTTGCGCGGCGTGGGAGTAAAACAAGCGCCTCCTCTACTATCTGGAGCTTTTCTACTTCTTCACCCCTTAATCCACCAAGTCTCATTAGCCCTACCAATGGCGGCAAAGTAACCTCACTGCGCCCAGTTCTTGATTGGGCTGATGTTCCCAATGCCACTGGTTATCGGCTTGATATTTCTCAGAATGCAAATTTTGCCAATATCGAGATAGGCAGCGAGTTGGCTCAATCGTCTTTTACGCTGGACAGGGATCTCCAAGCCGGTAAAACTTACTATTGGCGAGTATTTACGCGACAGGGAAATCAAATTAGCGGCCCATCTACCTCCTGGAGTTTTTCCATTTCTCCTTCAAATTGTGAGCCAACCAATCGCCCCGGTGTTTATCTATACTCCGATATAAAATTCGGCGGTATTTGCTACTACACTGCTACAGATATTAACGATCTGGGAACAACACCCATCGGTGACAATAACGTTTCATCAGCCAGAGTTGTGGGGTTATACACTGTTAAGCTATACGAGGATCCCAACCAAAAAGGACGCTCGAAGGAAATTAATGCTGATGACGATAACCTTGATACTGAGTCAATTGGAGGGAAATACTCTTCGCTGCGGATTCGGCCTCAGGAAGGTTCAAATATCGTCTCAGGCATATCGGTCGCCTCTGGTAAAAAGTATGAGCTGGGTAAATGCGGCAAAAATGACACTTATTACCTTGATCGTAAGTACAAATTTACCAAATTTTCAGAGCAAAGTTACGACGGTTTGTGGTGTATCAAAACTGCTAATGACGATGCTAATAATTCTGTTCAGGAGTTTCTCACCTTTGAACTGAATAGACCTGCTACTATTTACATTTACTTTGACCGTCGTATGACCAAGTCCCCGGCCTGGACGGGAAATTTATTCAACCAAAACAGCAAAAGAGTATATACCTCAGATGGACCGATGGATTATTTTGTCGTTTATTCGTGCAAAAGCCATCCCGGTGTAATTACCCTGGGCGGGTTGAAGTATCAGGGCGGTAATAATGCGAGTTCGATGTATGTAGTTGCTTTTAGAGAGGAACAGGGCGGCGAACAATTGTGTACAGGGGCACAACAGTCATCGGCTCTAACCAATGCGCCAATACTACCATCTACGGCAACACCTATCCCAATTGCTGTTCCACTGGACACACCAACCCCAACATCAACCCCTGTACCAACGATGACACCTACTTCAACAGAAACTCCTACTTCGTTGCCTTTACCCGATTTGGTTGCCCAATCTATGATGGTTGAATTAGAAACAAATGGCGACTGCAACAATACCACAACCCAATTAGGCGTTAGGGTTGAAGTTGCCAATATCGGGCAGGCGAATGCAGGCCCATTCACTGTTCAGGCAAATGGAATACAGCAACTTGTAGATGGACTCGCTGCCGGTCAAACGACCTCAGTTTGGCTGGCTGGGGCAAGTTCTGGCGGTGAAACCACTGCTACCATTGATGTATTGTCCCAAGTTTTGGAAAGCAATGAAACCAATAACCAGATAACTCAATTTGTGTCTATACCCACTTTGCCTCCTACCTGTACTCCTCCGGTTGAGGCCCCGACGGAGATATCCACTCCTACTTCTACGGCTACAGATATACCATTACCCGATGATTGTGGCGCTCAATGTGCTACTGCCACTCCATCTCTCCCAGATAACAATATTCCCGTAGCTTCAGGTAAAATTACTGGCCAAATAGTGCTGGAAGGCCGTACTGACCATAGCGGTGCTACTATCCTTGTTAGCCTGGAACCCTGTTTGGACGCTACTCAGACTCGTCTACCCGGCGACACTGTTGCAATCACTGATGCTGGAGGCTATTTTGAATTTGACTCTTTAGCCGATCAACCTTACCAATGTTTGCAAGTTGTGTCTGAGCGTTATCTGATTGGTCAATACACCTTGCCACAAGGAAATTTGGGTAAACTAACCCTACCTGGCGGTGATGTCACTGGAGATGGTCAAATAAATGTTCTTGATTTGTCGTTTATTGCCGCTCATTACAAGGACGGCGATTTATCGGCTGATATAAACGGCGGTGGTTTGGTAAATATCTTTGATTTATCTATTGCAGCCAATAATTATGGCAAACACGGACCAATAATGGACTGGAAATAGGATTGTTCTTGACCATGAGGTATGAAATGTGATGGCTTCTGGGGTAAACCTACGCATTTCATACCTCATATTTCATTAATATAGGTTGGTACCGATTCTCTATTGTTCAAGCCAATAGCTCGTGTTATGCTTAACTTGTTGAATAAATAGTCAATGGGGTGGAAGTGAACCCAAACCCACCCGGTTCTTTACCAACTCAGTGAGTAAGGGCTATGATGATAAGCCAGATTTGGACTCAATTGAGTCGCTTCAAAAGGTGTATCAATCGCTGGCATCTTCCGGCGCAAGCTGTATCTCAGCCCTTTATTCCTGGTTGGTTTTACCCAAATCTATTCGCTTTTGCGAGCGCGGCCCGACAAACCCCACTATTCAGCCAACTCAATAGATTTTATCGCGCCCTTTGTGTTTTGGTTTTTTTAACCATGCTGGTCGCTGCACCGGCCACCCAGGCCGAGCCGCTGCTCCAGGCCGGCGGCGCGACCCTCCAGATCACCGGCCCGGCCCAGGTCACGGTCGGCGAGACGTTTGAAATCCAGGTCATCCTCAACCAGCCGCAGCCGCCCGGCGTTTTTGGCTATCAATTCCGGCTCAATTGGGACAGCGCCGCCGTCAGACCCTCGGCCGGAAGCCCGACCCTCAGCCCCGATTTTCCTCTGATTGCCCAATCTCAAATTAGCGACGGCCAACTACTGGTAGCCGCCAGCCGCCAGGGCGATGTGCCCGATCTGACCGGCTCGCTGACGCTGCTGACCTGGACCTTTGAGGCAGTTGCCGCCACGCTCAGCCCGACGCCTTTTGATTTGACGGCGGTGACGCTGGGCCAGAAAGACGGTACACCGCTGCCTATCGCCGCGATCACCCCTCTGACCGTGCAGGTGGTCGCGTTGGCTCAGCCGCGCGGGTCTCTGACCGGCAACATTCAGCTTGAGGGGCCGGTCCCGGTTAATCTGACCGGAACCACCTTATTGATTGAAGGATTGGGTTCCACAACAACCACATCCGCCACCGGCGACTTCGCCTTCACCGACCTTGACTTTGGCCTGTACACCCTCACCGCTCGCCGCCCCGGTTTTCTGAGCGCTACTTGCACCGGCCTCAACCATAACAGTGAAACAACTACCCTATCCCCGGTGACGCTATTGGCCGGCGACATCACCGGCGACGGCACAATTGATGTAATTGATGCTACCGCGCTTGGTCGAGCCATTGGCGGGAATGGGGTCGGCGCTGCGGCGGACCTAAACCAGGACGGTACGGTAAATGTGCTGGATTTGATTCTGCTGGCCGTCAATTACGGTCAGTCGGCAGCGGCCCATCCCTGGGTTTGCCAATGAGGCGAGGGGTCGAGGACGCGAAGAGGCGAGGACAGAGGATGGAAGATAGAGGATAGAGGATGGACAATAATCCTCATTGACAATCCACTATCTTCCATCTACTATCTTCAATCTTCACCTCGCCTCCTCACCTCACGTGTCATCGCGTCTTTATTTTCAGGAGGAAACAACCGATGAAAAACTCAAGTAAAATCTACTCAGTCAAAATAATCTTTTTGTCTATGGCCTTGTTAATCCTGCTGGCTACCGCGCCATTGGCCCTGGCGCAGAATGGAACCCGGTTAACCCTCAAGCCCGTTTCAGCGGCTGAGGGGATGGTCACTGTCGAAGTGCAGGCCGAAAATGTCACCGACCTGTACGGCCTGGAGCTTCACCTCAAGTATGACCCGGCCATGTTAGAAATCCAGGACAGCCAGGCGGACCAGCCAGGTGTTCAGATCGAACCGGGCGCACTGCTGCCGGTTAACCAGGGTTTTGTGGTGGCCAATCAGGCCGACCCCTCTCAAGGAACGATTATGTACGCCTTGACCCTGCTCAATCCGGCCCCGCCGGTCAGCGGTAGCGGTCCGGTTGCTCGCATGAACTTCAAAATTCTGCAAGACACCCCTTCAACGATCAATGTGGAGCGGTCCACCCTGGTTTCGATCAATTTGGAGACGATCCCGGTGGAAACTGCGCCGCTGACCGTGGGCGGCTTTGGGAGTGACGGTACTTTTCCCTGGTGGATTATCGCAGCGGTGGTGTTGGGGTTGGGCGTTTTGGCCGTGGGCGGTTTTGTGGTTATGAGTGGTTTCGGTAAAAGGACTCACCCAGCCGGAGATGCGCCGCAAGGCTCAGGCCGCCGCCCCAGTGCTTTCAAAGATTTAGCCTAAACACTGGAAGAATGGAAGGCTGGACATAGTTTTATCGTAACTAACTACTCACCCCTCATGTCATTTCGAGGCTGAAAGCCGAGAAATCTACTCATCCGTGGTTTGCAGATAATGGATGAGTAGATTTCTCGCTCCTAACGTCGCTCGAAATGACATGGCTGAGTAGTTACGTTTTATCCGACCTTCCAGCCTTTCATTCTTCCTTATTCCTACCGTCCGCCGATGAACCAACTCAGTCGGCTTAAGAATCAAATAGTTTCATGGTTCCAGGTGAGCGACCCCTTCGCCGGCCGATCAGACCGGCCGCTTTACGCCCTGGCCGCGCTGCTGATTGCGGCGCTGGCAATCCTCCTTATTTTTTTAGCGCTGCCCCTCTTTTCAATTGAACTGCCCGGTTCGGCCCTGGTTCTGACCCTGGCGGGACTGGTGGGTTTTGCCGGTTTGTACCCCTGGTTGGAATCCTGGCTAGAGCAGCGGCTCAGGCCGGAGCAGGTGCTGGGCCGGTATCTGTTGGGGATGTATAGCCAAGCCGTCCGTCAGACCGCCGATTTGGAGACTTTATTACCCTACGTGGCTGGGTCGCTGCGCCGGCGACTGGCGGCCCAGAGCGTTAGCCTCTGGCTCTACCAGGCCGAGGATCGCCTGCTGGGTTTGGCCCACAGCGAAGGGACACTGGCGGCTGATTTGGCCGAACTGCCGGTTGATCTGTCGCCGGGGCAATTGCTGGGGACGCAGTCCGTGTCAGCCTTGCCGGAAAGCGCTTTGCGCCAGGGGTTGCTCCTCATGGGGGTCGAGCAGGTGGCCGCTTTGAATTTGCAGGCTGAGTTGGTCGGCCTGATTGGCCTGAGTTGGGATGCGGCCAAACTCCGGCCTTCTCCCGGCGCCTTTCGAGCTTTTGATTGGCTGACCGGCCCCCTGGCCCTGGCTGTTAAAAATGCGCGTCTGATCGCCGAACTGGCCGACACGCTGGACAAGCTGCAACTGGCCTACCGCCGCACCATTGACGCCCAGGAAGAAGAGCGGCGCAATCTGGCGGTTGAACTGCACGACGATATTTTGAGCCGGCTGACCACCATGGGCCTGACCCTGAGCCAAAGCCAGCGCCAGCTTGCCGTTGACCCGGCCCAAGTTCAACCCTGTTTGGAAGCCTTGAGCCAGGAAACCCGCAGTCTAAACTCGCGGCTGCGCGAGATTACCCAGGGCTTGCACCCAGCGGTGCTGACCGATTTGGGGCTGATTGCCGCTTTGCAAGCCTACATGGACTCCTTGAGCAAACACGCCTTGCCGGCCACCGCCCCCCGCACCCTTGACCTGACCGCCCAGGGTTTTGACGGCGCTCGCCTGGCCGACCCCAAGTTGGAGCGGGATGTCTATTACATCACCCGCCAGGCCCTCGACAACGCCATCAAACACGCCCAGGCTGAACAAATCTTTATCCACCTGCGCTGGCGCGACGATGCGGTGACGGTGACAGTGCAAGACACGGGCGTTGGGCTAAAGGCCGCGCCCGAACTGCTGATGGGGCAGCAGGGCCATTTGGGGTTGTTATCGCTGCAAGAGCGGACGCTGGCCTGGGGCGGCCGCCTCAGCTTTCAAACCGGGCCAGGCCAGGGCACTACGGTTTACGCCCGTCTACCCGCCCCCCAACCCAGCCCCAACCCCGGCCATTTGCAGGCATTTACCCACTATTTAAGGAGTAAGGAGTAGGGAGTAAGGAGTAAGGGAAAAACATTTCTCTCTACTCCTGACTACGCCTTCGCCAGGGAACTGAGGGAATTAAAGGAACTCATAGGAACTCAAGCATTAAGGTCCTTTAGTTCCTACGAGTTCCCTCAGTTCCTTTTTCACTGCCCGGCTTGCAGAAACAACAGCACCGCCATCACCCTGGGGTTGTGGGTGACTTCGCTGGTGAGGCTCAACTTGGAAAAGATATTGTTGACGTGGCTTTCGACGGTGCGCTCGCTGACGGAGAGGCGCTGGGCCATGGCGATATTGGTGTAGCCTTCGGCCATGAGCCGCAGCACTTCCTGCTCACGCCGGGTCAGCGCGTTGAGTTGTGCCTGGGGCCGAGTCACGGCAATTTGCAGAAGTTCATCCTGGATTTCGGGGGCCAGAATCGCGCCGCCCTCGGCCACCACTTCGATGGCGCGAATCAGTTCCGCCGGCTCGTTGAGGGTCGTTTTGAGCAGATAGGCTTTACCGGCGGTCCCATCACGCAAAAAAGCTTCGGCGTACTGGCGCTGGCTGTGGTGCGACACCAACACTACCCCGATATGAGGCAAGGCCGCCCGAATCTGTTTGGCCGCCTCGATACCGTTGAGTTTGGGCATCTGGATATCCAACAATGCCACATCCGGCTGCAAGCGCCGCGCCGCTTCCACCGCTGCCTCGCCATCACCCACCGCTTCGATGACCGTGATGCGCGGCACAGTTTGTAAAGCGTGCAGATACGCCTCACGCAAAATGGTTTGGTCTTCGGCAATCAAAACGCGGAGGGGGGGCAAGGGAAAAACTCCTCTGAAAATAGTAGACGGTAGACGGTAGACGGTAGACAGGGAAATCATACGGCTCTGCTACCTTGCTACCTGTTACTTTTTCATTATCGGTGGTGTGCGCTAGCTCGTGACGACTCCTTTGAAATAAAGACGCGATGAGGCGTGAGGCGGGGAGGCGAGATGAAGATTGAAGATCGTAGATGGAAGATGGTGGATGGTTGATGAAGATCATCAATGAGGATTATTATCTACCCTCTATCTTCAATCCTCTATCCTCCATCCTCTATCCTCGCCTCTTCGCCTCACGTATCACCTCTCTATCTTAAGCTAACTTGCCCTCCGCGTCAAGGGGTTTCTTTACTCAGCCACAATTCGCAAATTATCCCCCGCTCTCCGTACTAATACGGAGAAAATCCTCCCCAAAACTACTGAAAAAAGTTCCGCATTGTTACTGTTGAGACCGATTAGACAATAAGTTAAGATTGAGTTGTACCTGTTTGCCACGGGAATAGGTCCAAGAAAGCTGTATTTGTCTTAAACCCAATCAATCCAAAACGGTCAAAGTATATTCCACAATCTGAAACAACCAACGGAGGGCACTGATAATGAAATCTTTGCTTAAATGGGGCGGCCTACCTGTCTTACTCATGGTAATTGCGTCTGCGATCCTATCGCCAGGGGAATCAATGTACGCTGACAGCAGTGGGCTAATTGGCTTTGTTCTTGCTCAAGATACCCCCCCGGAATACTCGGAAGATGTCTATCGGAGACTCTATGATCGTATTGGCCCGGCCTTTTATCTGGACTCCCATTGGGACCCGGCAGCCACGGCGAACAGTGATGGCTTATCCAATGCTCAAGGCGAATCGCTGACGCTCACCTGGAGTATTATCCCGGATGGAACCTTCATGCCTCAGGATCCAACCGCCGATGTCGCCTCTTGCAATAGTGACCTGATAGCCCAAATGGACTCAATCTATGGGGCCGGCAACTGGCAAGCCGAGATAGCCAATGTTTTTGCCGAGTGGCAAGCCAGTACGGGTAATCGCTACATTTTTGAACCCAACGATGATGGTGCGGCCTGGCCTAATTCACCCGGCGTTTTAGGAGTGCGGGGCGACATCCGTATTGGGGGCTGTAACATTGATGGGAATAGCGGCATCCTGGCTTACAACTTCTTCCCAAATACCGGCGATATGAAGATAGACTCAACCGACAGCTTTTTTAATGCCGGTAATCTGGCCACAGCCTTCCATAATGTTGTTTCTCACGAGCATGGGCATGGGGCAGGTATTTTTCATGTTTGCCCCGTTGACCAAACCAAATTGATGGAACCTTTTATTACCACTGCATTTATTGGCCTCCAACATGACGATATTCGGGCTGCCCAACGCCATTATGGTGATCCCAACGAATTGATTGGCGGTTTTGGCAACGACGGCTTCGGCCAGGCAGTAGACCTGGGCGCAACGCCCGATGGCGTGCCTGTCGGAGTAACCGGTGTTAGCATTGACGATGACAGCGATCAAGATTGGTATCGTTTTGAGGCGGCCGATAATGCTAAAGAGATAGATGTTACCCTTAATCCGGTGGGTTTAACCTATTTTGATGACCCCCAAGGTAATGCGGGTGATCCGGGATTTGATAGTATCGGCTGCCCCATTACGCCGATAAACCAAACCGACTCTCTGGCCGTTCATAATTTGGGTTTTGAAATTATTGACTCGGATGGGACCACCGTCCTGGCCTCGGTCAATGCCGGCGGGGCAAGCGCGGGTGAAACCTTAACCGACCTGGCCCTGGGCGCAGCCGGAACCAAATATATCCGTATTTTTGGAGACGCCGCCGATAATATCCAGCTTTACAATTTTGAAATAACCATTGACTCCGCCGCCCAGGCCGACCTGGCCGTGACCAAAACCGACAGCGCCGATTCAGTCGCCGTTGGCGATGAGGTCACTTACACCGTCACCGTTACCAACAACGGCCCCGACGAGGCGGAAAATGTGGTTTTAAGCGACACCCTGCCCACTTCGCTCACGTTTGTTTCGGCCACGCCCGACCAGGGAAGCTGCGCCGAAGCCGCCGGGGTAGTTACCTGTAATCTTGGCAACATCCTTCCGGGCAGCAGCGCCGGGATCATCATTGTCGGCCAGGCCACCGCTGCCGGCACGCTGGTCAACACCGTCAGCGTAACTTCCGACACTCCTGACCCCGATCCCACCAACAACAGCGATGACGAAGAAACTACCGTTAAAGAAATCATTTACCTCAGCGCCAGTTCCAACGGGATTGTCGGCGGAGTTTCTTTTGATGATGACGACATCCTGGAATACAACACCAACACCGGCCTCTGGGCGCTCTATTTTGACGGCTCGGATGTGGGCATTAACCGTGACCTGAACGGCTTTTCTCTCCTATCCGATGGCAGCATTTTAATAACCTTTGACCGACCCACCAAGGCTTTGCCTCTGGGCCTTGTCACCGCTTCGGATATTGTCCGCTTTGTCCCCACCTCGCTGGGTGAGAACACCGCCGGCAGTTTTGAGTGGTTTTTTGACGGCTCGGATGTTGATTTGACCACTGGCGGCGAGGATATTGATGCCTTTGATGTTCCCGCCGGCGCAGGCGGATTGCCCTCATTTGTCATCAGCACCGCCGGCACGGCCCGAGTCTCCGGGTTATCCAGCCGAAATTTTGATCTGCTGGTCTTCCACCCCACCAGCCTGGGCGAAGCTACCAGCGGAACCTGGGAATTATACTTTGACGGCGCAGACGTTAACTTGAACAGCAATAATGAAAATATTGACGCAACCTGGATTGATCAGGATACCGGCGAAATTTATCTCAACACAACAGGGGCTTTCGCGGTGAACGGCGTCAGCGGCGACGGTGGTGATATTTTTATCTGCGCCCCTGCTTCGTTGGGCGCAAATACTGATTGCGCTTTCAGCGCCTATTGGGATGGCCTGGTCAATGGGTTTGACAGCGAACTAATTGACGGTCTGGCTATTGTCCGCAGGCTACCCTGAAAACGGTTAGCCAGAAAATCCATTAAACTTATCAGATACAAGGAGGTTAAATTATGACATAACAAGGCTGACCTCAAAGAGAGGGGGGTGGGGTTACACTTAAAGCCCTCACTGCCGCACTCTAAACGCGCTTCGGCCACTACCGGAGCAAAATCTCAATTTGATGGGTTTAAAGTTAGTTTAGTATGGAGGTAGTAAAAAATGAAATGGTTAAAGTTATCCAAACCGGCTCAGTTCTTGGTATTAGCCTTGCTGCTAACCGCCATGCTGGTTGCGCCGGCGGCCGCTCAAGAGCCGGAAGGCGATGTTGAGGCGCAATTGGTCGGTTTCTTCAATTTTCTATGGAACCCGATTAATACCTTTGTCTCCAGAGGCGATGGCACCGTTGTCACCAAGCTGAATGTTGAAGGCGCGGAAGATATATCGGGGCTAACCCTGGCGATTGCCTACGACTCTTCCATTGTTACCCCCGAAGATGTCCAGCCGGGCGCGCTGTTGCCGGGCACACGCGGGGTGGATTATTTTATGACGGTCAACCCCGGCGGCGGCGGGCTAATTTGCGGCGATAGCTCCTTTACGGTCAATATCGTTTATTTAGACCCCACCGTGATTATCAATGGCAGCGGCAGCCTGGTAGAAATCACCTGGCGCAGCGATCCGGCCGCGTTGGTGGGCGAGGTAGCCGATGTTTGTCTCGATGGAGTTGCTTCTGAAGCCACAGACAATGGCGGTCTCTCGTTAGATTTGGTTGACACCTTCGGCACGATAGAAGTTGAGCCTAACAGCATCTTTAAATTCCAGATCGGCCTGGAGGGTGGTGAAAATAGCGGCGACACCTACTTTTTCACCGTGCCTCACCCTATCTTTACCGACGTTAAAATCAACGGCCTCTATCCCTGTGACGGCGGCCAGGTAGACGCTAACGGCTTTTGCGCCTTCAATAATGGCATGGTAGGCCCGCCTTATGATGTTGAAGTAAGCCGATTTGGTTATCTGGATGTAGAAGCCACCTTTGATGCCCCGCACGACTCCTCCTCAGTCTTCTTGTTGGCCGGCGACCTCAACGATGACAACGCGGTGAATATTCTGGACCTGGTTTTGATGGCCAGCGTCTTGAATCAGCCGGTAGCAGGCACAAACTCGCTCTTATGGGCGGCGGATTACACCGGCCCCAACTTAGGCGCCGGTCCCACCCCGGATGGTGTGGTCAATATTATTGATATGGTGCTGATGGCCAAAAACTACGGAACCGGCGGCCCCACCGATGGGACGCCGCCTGGCGGCACTTTCCCTTTCTAAATGGATTTGATCCTCTCCCACCCCTCCCCCACTCCGGGGGAGGGGTGAAACCTTGGGGAAAGTGGGGAGCGTTTAAGGATATTGCCGCAACTTTAAATTCTCCCCAATTTCCCAAAGTTTAAGGTTAAACCAAGTTATTGCGCCTAACACGGAGGAGTCTTATGAAAAAAATCAGGTTGCCAACCCAACCAAAAAAATGGCTCATCATCGGCGTACTGGTGCTGGCGGCGCTCACCCTGGCTTTTCAAACCGGCCAGGATGAAACCGATCCGGCCCACTGCCGCTCCTGCAAGCCCCCCACGCCGACCCCAACCTACACCCCAACCCCGCCCCCACTTCAGGCTTGCCGGGTGGCTGCGGTTGAGTTTGATAAAGCTGAGTATTTTACAGGCGACCCTATCAAAGTCACGCTGCGGGTTGAAGATGCCGCAGGCGCACCCCTGATTGGCGCAAATGTAGATGCTACGGTTAGCCGCCAGCCCTTCACCGACACCCTCGAAGCCAGCGCCATTCCCCCTTTGGAAGATCAATCCGGCACGTATGATGGCGTCTACACCCAAACCGACCTGCCGGGTCTCTACACTTTCAAATTCGACGTAAGCGACTTCACCGGCCCGCGCTTTTTGCCCTGTTCGGCGGAGGCTACGGTTCCAGTTAAACTGCTTCCTTTGCCACAATGCGAACTTCAAGTGGATACTATTCCACCCGGCCAAAGAACCTACCAAATCAATGAAACCGTTACCCTGTCCTCGACTGTAACTTTAACTAATGCAAGTCAAAGCGGCGCTGTTGTGACTACCCAAGTTATCACGCCAACCGGGGGTAGGGAAGGTCCGTTTAATTTTAGCGGCGCCGGCCCTTATCTCCTAACCTATACCGTAACCGCCACCGGATCGTATACCTTTTCTGACCTAAAAGCTCGTGATGGTCAATCTGAGCCAAGATTTCGGCCCTGCCCAGATGACCCCTTATCCTTATCAATTACTGTGGTTGATGATGCTCCTTCTTGCGGCGTCGAAGCGGTCAGGACCGACAAAGAAACTTACAGCCTCAATGAACCCATTCAAATAACCGCAACCATCACCAATACCAGTTGCGCCAGCGTCACCGCTTCTATTCAGAAATCCAGCGGTTCTGAACCGGTTGGACCATTTTCCGGCTCAGGTAACATCTGCACGGCGAGTTACACTAATACCAACGAAACCGGCTCATATACCATTACCGCCGAGGCTACTAACGGCACAGGAGCAACCTGCCCGCTACAAGCCTCTCGAACCGTACAGGTGACTCGCCCCACAACTCCAACTATCATCATTGACCTGCCCCCCCAACCCATTGAACTTTGTGGCCGTCCTGATCCTGATATTACCGGCACAATCGCTATCAGCAATGTCACCAGTTTGACGGGAGTACAGTTGGAGGTTAGCTATGCCCCCGCTTTTATCCAGGTTATTGATGCCTTCCGCCGCCCGCGCCCGCCGGTGCAAGTTAAACCCGATCCAAACTTTGATCCCTTCCTGAACAATGGGGTGAATGTCCGCCAGGGCAAAATTTTCTTCACCGCCAATGCCCAGTCGCCGGTTACGGGACGCGGAAATATTATCTATGTTGACTGGCGGCTGCAAGGTCGAACCGGGGTTACGCCGATTACCGTAGCCGCCGTAATCACCCATGCTACGGGGACTCAAAATGTAACCGAAACCAAAACCCTCGAAATCATTGTAGATTCTACTTGTGTTCAGGGCACGGTAAATCTGCAAGGCCGGGCCGATCACAGCGGGGTCATCGTCAGCGCCCCCTCAGGTCAGCAGACCCGGAGCTACCCTTCCGGCCTCTTTGCCGTTACCCCGGCCGATTCGTTGAGTTTCATCTTCCCCGGCTATCTGGCCGCCCAACTTACCGCACCGGAAGGCCAGGCTGCTAACCTGAATACTATCACCCTGCCGGCCGGCGATGTCAACGGCGACAGCCTGATTAACATTCTCGACATGACCTACCTGGCCGGACGTTACTTGTCTACCGACGCCACCGCTGATCTCAACGGCGATGGGGTGGTCAATATCCTTGATCTGACCCTGGTCGCCGCAAATTACCAGCGCCGTGGACCGCTGACAACCTGGCAGTAAAAGAAAAAGGAACTCATAGGAACTGAGGGAACTTATTTTCCCCTCAGTTCCCTTCTTCAAGGAGCGCGTAAATGAAAACACTCAAATCGCTAATCCCCGTCTGCTCATTAATTCTGGCTGCCCTGGTTTACTTCGGGGGGGCCGGCCAGACTTCCGCCCACCCACCGCAGCAGGAGGGCGACCAGCCTGCTTTTGTCGGCGCGGCGCAAAGTTCGCCCGATGGCAGCGCCACCATTGTCTCGCAAGAGGCCCACCTCGACGCGGCTTACCTGGGCGCTAACGGTCAGCTTGAGGGGCTGGAAGTAACCACTGCCGGTTTGAGCCTGGCCTCCGGTCTCACCGCAGGCAGCTACACCTCCGGGGTCATCCACTCGCCCCTGGCTTTCACCACCGATATGGTCCCGCTGTGGGGCGTCGATTTGCCGGAAGGTACAAGCCTGCGCCTCGAAACCCGCCTGAGCAGCGACGGCGGCGCATCGTGGAGCGAATGGGTGGAAAACCCCGAAGCCTTTTATCCCGTGCGCGACGATTTGCGCAGCGGCAATCTCATCTGGGTTGACGCAGCCCAGGCCGCGCTGCAATTTAAAATCACCCTCAGCAGCAGCTCGCTCGATTTTGGGCCAACCCTGCGCAGCGTCACCCTGGTGATGAACGACACCAGCCAGGGGCCAACCGATGGCCAAATCGCCAGTCAGATGGCCGCCACTGCCGCTGTCGCCCAAACGTGCCCCATTACCAGGCCCACTGTTGTTTCGCGTGAAACCTGGGGTTGTCCGGGCGGTCGCTTTAGCTCGCCTCGCCCGCCGGTTTACGCTCCGGTGACCCACATCATCCTGCACCAAAGCGAAACACCCAACCAACCGCAGCCCTACCAGGGTTACGCCGGTTGGGTCCGCTCCATCTGGAACTTTCATGCCAATGTGTTGTGGTGGGGCGATATTGGCTACAACTACCTGATTGACCCCAACGGCGTCATTTACGAAGGCCGGGCCGGCGGCGATGACGTAATCGGCATCCACGACACCCACAATCGCGGCTCGATGGCGATTGGTTTTATCGGCTGCTACGGCAACTGCGATGATCGCCGGCTGGGCGTGGCTCCTTTCCACCAGCCCATGTTCGACAGCGCGGTTGAGCTAATTGCCTGGAAATTGAACCAGAAAGGCATTGATCCGTTGAGTTCTGCCACCTACGACGGCCTGCCCAATATTCCGGT
The DNA here is from genome assembly GCA_015075405.1 of Anaerolineales bacterium. Classification (GTDB taxonomy): domain Bacteria; phylum Chloroflexota; class Anaerolineae; order 4572-78; family J111; genus DSQQ01. The sequence goes on along the minus strand of JABTUK010000003.1, from coordinate 9,228 downwards.
CATTGCCGGTGGGCGGGATGTCACCTGGACCACTTCGCCCGGCGACAATATCTACAACCGTATCCCGGAACTGCGGACCAAAGCGGCTGAAAGGATTAACCGTTGTACTGGCCCCACCCAGGCCTGCCAGATCACCAGCGTGATTTTCGGCCGGGAAAGTTACAACATAGGCGATACAATTGAGTTCACCGTCCGGCTGGCCGATTACCAGAGTCTTCCCTTAGTTGGCGCAACCGTCACCGCCACTCGCACCATCAGCCAGGCGGCCGCCGGGGCGCAAGCCTCCACGGGCTTTGGCTTTGTAGATCGAGCCGGTGAATACGATGGCACAGACAGCGATACCACCGCTCCGGGTCTCTACAACTACACCTTCACCGCCAGCGACCCCACCGGCCAGCGCTTCCTCCAGTGCAGCGCTACCGCCTCGGTCCCGGTCAATGGCGATGGCGGCGCGACAGCTACCCCCACCCCTACGGCAACTTCGACTCCTACCGCTACGCCGACAGGCACACCGCCGACCATCACCCCCACTCCCACCGATACCCCCACGCCCACCCCAACCACCACCCCGCCGACCGGCGTCATCCTCCGGGTCAACCCGGCCAACCTAGTCATCCCCATCTGTAACGATCAGGGCAGCGCCTCGGTCCAGGTAGACAATGTGGCTGATCTGTTGGGGGTTGAACTGAGACTCCGCTACAATCCTGCTGTGGCTCAGGTCATTGACGCCAACCCTGCCCGTGATGGCGTTCAGGTTACGGCGGGCAGCAGTTTCTCCAGCGGCTTTATCGCTCAGAATACGGTGGATACAACCAACGGCGTCATCTCTTTTGCCGCTATTACCCTGGGCAGCACCATCAACGGCAGCGCCGAGTTGATCAGGGTTGATTGGCAGCCCATCGCCGCCGGCAGCGCCCCGCTGACCCTGGAAAATGTCCTCCTGGCCGATAATAACGCTGACCCTATCCCCTTTACGCCTCAGAACGGCCAGCTTGAGGTTTCGGCCAACTGTGACAACGTGAGCGGTGTGGTAGCCCTGCAAGGGCGAACCGATCACAGCGGCATTGTTATCGCCGCCGGTGGCCAGCAGATTCAAACCGGGGCTGACGGAACTTTCAGCGTGTCTGGCGCGGGCAGCCTCAGCTTTAGCCACCCCGGATACCTCTCGGCCCAGGCCGATGCGCAGGCGCTGCTGGCTCAAAATCTGAGTTCCACCGGTCAGGCCGTCAGTTTGGGGCGTCTCACCCTGTTGGCCGGCGACCTCAACGCCGATAACCGGATTGACATCCTCGACTTGACCACAATTGCCCGGCATTACAACTCAGCCGATACCCTGGCCGATCTCAATGCTGATGGGACGGTCAACCTTTTGGATTTGGTGCTGGCCGCCGGAAACTATGGCCGGCAAGGGCCAATAATTGTGAATGGTGAATAGTGAATTGTGAATGATTAATGAATCTAGTTCCCAAACTCTGTTTGGGAACTAGATTGCCCAAGAAACTTTGTTTCGACAAAGGATTTTTATGACCTTTTCTTTCAAATCAATCCTGGGGCTGTGGCTGGTTCTGCTGCCCCTGTTGTTCGCTCAGCCTGTCCGGGCTGAGGAACCGCTCCGGCTTATTTTGCGTAATTTGCCGCTGCAAGATGACCGGCTGCTGGTGGTGACGGTGCAGCTTGAAAACGTAACCAATCTGTATGGGGCCGAAATTCAGCTCCGCTATGATCCCAGTCAATTGAAGGTCCGTGATGAGGACCCCCGCCTGGAAGGAGTCCAAATTGCCCCCGGCCCGCTGCTGGCTTTTGACGACCGTTTTGTGGCGCTCAACCGGGCCGACGCTCAGACGGGCATGGTTGACTTTGTGTTTACCCTGCTCAAACCGGCCCTGCCGATTAACAAGGCTGGTGTTTTGGCGACGGTAGCTTTTGAAGTGATTGGTCCAGGCCCGCTCAAGGTTGAAGTGACTGAGGCTAAATTTGTCTCCTCTCAACTCACCGCCATTCCGGTGGCCACAACCGATTTGACCCTGGCCGCTGTGGCCCAGCCTCAACCGGCGACGTTTTCACCTTTCGGCTGGGGTTGGGCCATCGCCGGGGTTTTGGGACTGGTGGGGGTGACGCTGTTCTTACTCCGGCTACTGCCCAAAGAAGAAACGCCCACCATTTTCCCCCCGCTACGACCGATGCCCGGCGTAGCCCCTTCGCCTACCCGCACCGCCGCCCTGCTCACCGAGCAAGCCTACCGGGCCATGCAGCAGCGCGATCTGGCTCAGGCTTATGAGCGCTTCAGCCAGGCCATCGAACTGGACCCGGCCAACGCCGCCGCCTGGCTGGGCAAGGGGTTGGCCGCCCAGCAGCCAACCGAAAAACGCATCTGTTTTCAGCGGGCGCTGGCGCTGGAGCCTGACAATACCCAGGCCCGGACCGAACTGCAACAGCTTGATACCTTGACCGAGGGGATTTAAAGATGAAGACTATTTATCAAAAAATTGTTACTACTCACCCACTCAAGGCTAAGGCTGAGTCTAAGGCTAAGGGTGTAAGATCAGGCTTAGCCTCAGCCTTAGCCTTAGCCTTTAACATTGCTACGGCTGGGCAGTTACAAAAAGTTTTTTATTTACTACTCTGTTTGCTGTGGCTGGCCTGGCCCGGTCAGGCCGCCCTGGCTCAATCCCCCACGGATGTCGAAGCCGCTTTCGCTGCCCAACCCACCGCCCGCGTGATTGTGGTTTTGCGCCCGGTTGAGGCCGGCGCAGCCCAGGCCGGTCAAATTGCCCGCAGCCAGGAAAGCGTAGCGCAGGCGCTGTCCCCCGCCGATTTCAGCCTTATTCAAACCTACCAGACTTTACCCGGTCTGGTGGGCGAAGTCACCCCCGCCGGCCTGGAAGCCCTGCGCCGGCAGCCCGAAGTAGCCGCCATTGCCCTGGATTTGCCGGTTGAAATTGCCGACGTCACCCCCAACGCCGGACTCATCGGCGCGGACGCGGTCTGGCGGGATTTTGGCTTGAATGGGGCCGGGGTGCGGGTGGCGGTGCTGGATACCGGCGTGGACACAGCCCACGTTGACCTGGCGCCAAGCCTGGTCAGCCAGCACTGCTTCAATCGTAACGGCGGCTGCCTGCCCGACAGCAGTGTGGAGAGCGACAGCGCCCAGGACCAAAACGGGCACGGGACCCACGTGGCCGGGATTATTACCGGGCGGGGCCAGACCAGTCCGCCGGGCATTGCCCCCGCTGCCGAAATTGTAGCCGTGCGGGTGCTGGGGCCAAACGGGTCCGGCTTTACCTCGGATGTGCTGGCCGGGCTGGATTGGGTGGTGGCCAACCAGTCCAGCCTGAACGTTAAGGTCATCAACCTGAGCCTGGGCGGCGGCAGCTATGTGGGAGTCTGCGACGGGGCCGACGCCAACACTACGCTTTATGCGGCGGCGGTGGCCGCCGCTCGCCAGGCGGGGATCACCATTTTTGCGGCGGCGGGCAACAGTGGTCAAGCTGACGCGCTGATGGCCCCCGCCTGTGTGTCGGGCGTGGTGGCGGTGGGCAATGTGTATGACAGTCCCTTAGCTAGTTTGGGCTGGCCGACCTGCACCGACCAGAACATTGTGGCCGACCAGGTGGCCTGTTCCAGCAACAGCAGCCCGGAATTGGATTTGCTGGCCCCCGGCGTGCTGATCCGCTCGACCGGTTTGGGCGGCGGCGAAGCCACCAAATCCGGCACCTCGATGTCTACCCCGCATGCGGCGGCGGCAGCGGCTTTGTTATTACAAGCCAATCCCAATCTCACGGTGGCCGAAATAGAGACGATTTTGGAAGAAACGGGCCGACCTGTCACCGACAGCCGCAACGGGCGAGTCACCCCCCGGCTGGATGCGCTGGCGGCGGTCACACGGGTGGTCATCGGGCAGGTGACGCCGCTTTCGGGCACGGTGCTGCTGCAAGGCCGCACCGACCACAGCGGTACCGGCATTTATCTGAGCAACACGCCCTGCGCGTCCTCGGTCACGGGGGAACCGGCCACCGTCACCAATGCCGCAGGCCGTTTCGAGATCACCCCCTCCTCCGGGCAGGCGTTTCTCTGTCTACAAGCCGTCCAGCCGGCCTATCTCATCGGGCAAAAAGACGCGCCGCAGGGCGAACTCGGTACCCTGACCCTCCCCGGCGGTGATGTGGTGCAGGATGCGGTCATCAACATTCTGGACCTGGCCTTTATGGCCATCCATTACCGCAGCGACAACCCTGCCGCCGATGTCAACGCCGACGGGATTGTGGACATTTTTGATTTGACCATCGCCGCCAGCAACTACAATCTGCGCGGGCCGGTGGCGAATTGGGAGGGAGGGAGTCCGTAGTTGAGGGCAGTTTTGGGGCAGGTTTGTATCGCTGAAAAGAATGATTGCGCTGAAATCGCTAAGTTTGATGGTCTCATCAGCGATTTCAGCGCTCCAAAAAACTAAAGTCGCTTCTAAAGTAAAATACTCCCCGTGGTTTAATTGTTTTGACAACCTCCCGGCGTTGGGAGTACAATAAGGGTACCCCTTGATAAACTCAGGATGCAATGAAAGTTTCAAAAACTCCTATGACCCAATTTATTACCCAGTTAGGCTATCACCTGCGTACTAAAAACGAAAAACAATGGCGTAGCCGAATTATTGCCTGCCTGATCGTCGAGGTGGCCCTCGCTGCTTTATATGTGTGGTTTTTCCTCACTTGATAACTTCCCAAAAGCCCACCAATTGTAATGCCCACCACAAGAGTCTATGCACAATAAAAAACGGGTAAATTAAGTGGTCATCTGAGCTTTAGCCTGCTGCCAGCGTTGAGTTTGCCAGTTGACTAAGCCAGCCACGATTTGCCTCAGGGGCGTATAAATTTGCCGGGCACAGCCAAAGCGAGAGCCGATAATCTTCCAGTTCTTGACCCAGCCGATACAATGTTCAATGCGAACCCGAATGGAATTCAACGAGTGGTTGAATTCAACCTGCTCCTGGGTCAACTCGCCCCCTTTTGGCTTCTTAAAGGGGGTCTCCAAGGTCAAACGAGGGATTTGGGTTAGCTCAGCCGTTTCAGGATTGAGCAGGGTGACCAGCGCCACCTGGTGGGCCAAGCCCTGGTAGCCTTTATCGGCTTTGCCGTGACACTCATCCGGCAAACGGCCCACGATTTTGGTCTCATCTCTCAGTTTTTTGTCGCTTTTGACCCCCGGCACGTGCTGGCTAATGGCTTTGATGTGATGGTCGCCATCGGTCACAAATTGAGTTTTGCGGGTAAACTGTTTTTTTTCCCGAGTAATCGGCTTTGCGGGTGGCGCTGTCTTTGGAGCGATAGACTTGTTGCTCAGTGGCATCAATCAAGACCTGACCATCGGCTAAATCCCTCAGTTTCAACTGTTGTTCTGCGCTCAAGGGTTGTTCGCTTTCGACCAACTCCCACACCTCCGGGCAGGGTAACACTTGTTTGAGTAACGATCCTAAACGCCGCAACTCGCGGGACACATCTGATTGGCTGGCCCCAAAGAATTTAGCCACCAGCGTTTGGATGACGTGCAAGCGCAGATAAGTCAGGACCAGCGCCACTCGAATGACCAAGGGTAAATCACATTTCCGCCCTCCACCGACCGCTCGTTTGCCACCGGGCCGTTCATGGCGCTGCTGTTCATAGCTCGGATAGGCGGTTTTGACCGCTTCGATCAGTTCCCAAAAGCAGTCGGCGGGTAGTCCCATTAACAAGGGAAGCCTACTGGGATCTGCCCGATGTGTTTCTTCGGTAATTTTCATAGGTGTTCCTCCCTGCCATTAACAGTGAAACACCTATTTTATCATAACCTCTCTTATTGTGAATTGACTCTAGTAGAGGCGAGGCAGGTCGAATAGGTATTCTCGGCGCAAACAATCCATGCTTCGACCTGCCTCGCCCCTACTCAATTCTACCACAAGACAACATCTTGGTAAATACATTGAACCGTGCTATGATTAGCGGCGCTAAATTTTATGGGGGAGACGTGAAACGTTTTCAAGTTTTACATTTCAGAGAACGTTCGGAAATCCCAGAGGCGCCCCTGCCAGCAGCGCTCGTCCGGCGATGAAGTCGCCGGACTATACAACAGCGCCCGATGAATCGGGCTAAAGCCGGGTTGACCCGGCGTTGTTCACAAGACCTGGCATTCATGCCGGGGCGGGCAAGTCAGATGAAACGGTGTCCGAACGCATTCGCTTTCATACAGAGTTATGCTCATTAATCCAATCTCTACTCTCGAACTCGCCCAAACCCTGGCCCGCGACTTCGCCGCCCGCGCCGACGAGGCCGACCGGCTGGCCCGGCTGCCGGCGGAAGATGTCCAGGCGTTGAAAGATTCCGGCTACCTGGGCCTGAGCATTCCCCAGGAGTACGGCGGGGCGGGGTTGTCGCTGCGGGATTGTTTGGCCGCGCAGTTGGAACTGGCGCAAGGGAGCGGGGCTACAGCCATGGTCGCCGGGATGCAGTTACACCTGTTCGGCCACGCCCGCGAAATCCGGCCCTGGTCCGAGGATACCTTTGCCTGGCTGTGCCAGGAGGCGGTCAACGGTGGGTTGTTCAACAATGTCGCCAGCGAGCCGCTGCTGGGCAGCCCGTCGCGGGGCGGCCTGCCCGCTACCACCGCCGCAGCCACGCCCGATGGATCGGGCTGGGTCATCAACGGCCACAAAACCTGGACCACCGGCGGCAAACATCTGACCCACATGATCGTCAGCGCCCGGCTTGAGAACGATCCGGCCTGGTTGTTGGTCCGGCAAGACAGTCCTGGCGTCGAGTGGGTGGAGACCTGGGGCGACTCGCTCAGCCTGCGGGCCAGCGACAGCCACGACGTTTACTTTAAAGATGTAGTCGTGCCGGGCCATCACTTGCTCCAGCGAGGAGTGACGCCCGCTCAGGCGGCGCCCAGCGCCTGGTTTCCCATGATCATGTCCGCCGTTTATCTGGGGACAGCCCTGGCGTCGCGGAATACGGTCATCCAATTCGCCCTGGAACGAGTGCCGACGGCCCTGGGCAAGCCGATTGCCACCCTGCCCAAAATTCAGCGCCAGATTGGCGAAATTGACCTGGCTTTGCAGGCGGCCCAGGCGCTCATGTTCGAGGTGGCCGGGCAGTGGACCGGCGAGGCCGAGAACCGGCGCGCCCTTTACCCGCGTATTGTGGCGGTCAAGCACCTCATCACCGAAACCGCTAACACCGTCACCGATCAAGCCCTGCGGATTGCCGGCGGCCTGAGCTTGACCAAATCGCTGCCGCTGGAACGTTACTTCCGCGATGTTCGGGCCGGGCTGATGCAGCCGCCTTCGGGCGATACGGCCCTGGAAATTATCGGGCAGCAGGCGATTGAGCATATAAAGCACCTCTAACCGGTTACGAGTGATTGGGCGCTCGTCTACTGATAAATTGATGCAAAAACTACTCGGATTTAGAATTTGTTTTCTAGAACTTATTCAGATAAGATTTCATCCAAATACCCAATCTTGAACATCTCTCTAAAGTGAAGCCAGGCAAAGAGAAAAATTATGGCTAAAACAGCCGCTCAAGTAACAGATGAAGAAATGGCTGTATATCGAACCACAGCCCAACGGCGAGAAGAGCAGGAACGCCAGGAACAGATACAACGAAGGCAACGCGCATTGTCTTTGGCTCAACAGGCAGCCAGGCTTCTCCGAACAGACTTTCAGGCCAAGCAGGTGATCCTTTTTGGATCATTAGCGCGCGGCGATTTTTTCCATCGGCGTTCAGATATTGATTTGGTTGTAACAGGCGTAAAGAGCCAGGACTTTTGGCGAGCCTGGAGTGCTCTGGACAAACTGGGGGGTGAATTTGAAATAGATTTGGTAGATATCGAAACGGCTTCACCAAGCTTACATTTAGTTCTTGAACAGGAAGGAATTGAGCTATGACGCTCCGCCAGAAAGCGCTTGCCCAACGGATTCGCCTGGAAATAGATGCTTTGGAGCAAACTACTGCGGCCATTGACCGGCATTGGCAACGAGCCAAAACGTCGGGTGCGGACCAAGACGCTTTTCTTAATTCGGTTGCTCTCAATTTGCATAGTTTCTATAACGGCCTGGAACGAACCATGGAATTGATTGCCCTGGAAATGGATGGCGGAACTCTTGGTGGAGAAACTTGGCATACTGAATTGTTACGCCAGATGACGATGGAATTACCTGCGGTGCGGCCAGCAGTTTTAAGCACAGAGGCCAGTCAAAATTTAGATGAGTATCGCAAGTTTCGGCATAGAGTGCGCAATATCTATGCTATCCAGCTAAATCCTGCCCGCATGGAATACCTGGTTGCAAATTTACCCTCAATATGGTTGCAGACTCGTACAGAATTATTGGCTTTTGCTAATTTCCTCGAGGGTCTGGAGAACCACGAGTGATTTTGCGCTCTTTATTACTCATCCTCCTCTCTGTCCATTTAACTACCTGCCAAACCACACCGCTTCCCACCACAGCCACGCCGATAGCAGCCCTCCCAACCACTCTACCCTCGCCCACTTCAACCCCCTCACCTGCCTCCCCCCCCCCCATCTCCAATCTCCAATCTCCAACCTCCAACCTCTCTTTTCACGCTTGCGTCATTCGCCGAAATACGCGCCGCCCTACGCTCATCCGATGCACTTCGGATGGGCCATCGTAAATGCGAAAGGCGCGATGTTCGCGATACAACATGGCGAGGGGCCAATCCTCCGCGATGCCATGCGCGCCGCAAATTTGCACCGCGCGATCAATCACGCGATTCACCGTTTCCGCGACAAACACTTTGGCCATGCTCGTTTCGTGCCGCGCTTTTTCGCCATTGTCCAACAACCATGCCGCGTGCCAAATCATCAAACGCGCCGCGTGCATTTCGATTTCCGAATCGGCGACCATGAATTGCACGGCTTGATGTTCCGACAAGGTTTTGCCAAACGACTCGCGCACGCGCGCGTATTTCACCGCGTATTCCAGCGCGCGCCGCGCCGCGCCCAACCAACGCATACAATGCGTCAAACGCGCGGGCCCCAAACGCACCTGCGCGTATTCAAATCCTTCGCCCGCCGCGCCCAATACCGCGTCATCGCTCACCTCGCAATTTTCAAATTCCACTTCGGCGTGCCCGCCGGGCCAACCCAGATCGAGCGTTGGCACATGACGCACGATGCGAAAACCGGGATTGTCCGCGTCCACCAAAAACATCGTCGCGCCGCTCCTCGTCCCCCGTCCTCCGT